>NZ_CM170632.1:6895000-7333675 GCF_057367735.1 Hahella sp. NS-SX17 | reverse complement strand
GTTAAGCACTTCCTTCAGCAGTTTGCGGCTTTTCAACAGCTCGGGGTGATCGAGTTTTAGCAACTCTTCCGCCAGACGCTTTCTACTTGCACGGGGCAATTGTTTGAACATTTTCAGCAAGTTACCGCTGCCAATGCCCTTGTTGGAGAGGAAGCGATACAGAATCGCCTGTTTGCCGAGAGTTTTAACAACGTCGGCAATCTGAATGACGTCCAACGCCATCATCAGTGCGCCAAATTCCGGGGACTCATCCAGCCACTCATTGTAGTGGGCGTTGCCACGCATCACGTTAGCTGTGCGTCCGATGGCGACCCCGCACTGGAAGGTAGCGGCGCTGGTGGCGGCCATGGTCAGCGGCATGGCGGCCCAAGCGGCTCCGGCGGATACTGTGCCACCGCCAGCCTCTACGATTACCAATAACCAGCCAATGGCTGCGCCGGTGCAGCTCAGACCTGCGGTAGAGAATTCTTTGCCGAGGTTGGATTTGGCCGACGCCACGACCTCTTCCTTACTGGCTTTAGACGGAAGCTTAACTTCCCGAATATAGACAGTTTTACCATCGGCGCGGCAGCTTTGGCGCAGCACTCTGACGTCAAACAGAGGAGGTGGATTTAACGGATCGCCGCCAGCGACAAAGGTAACCGGGCGCAGTGCGATGAAGGTGACGCCGGCGCCATAGAATTCATCCGTGGCGTCCAGGGTCAAGTAGAGTTGAGCGAGTTTAGAGTCTGGAAAATAACGTCTGACCTTACTTTCAGTGGAGTCAACGAAGAGAGAAGTCGTCAGATTTGCGGCGCCCATATAAAACTCCTTGCGTTCTTGCATGAACTAAAAATCGCAGGCGTTAGGGACTGCCTGCGAGGAACTTCGAATTTGATGACAAACGAACTGAAAGCGTTAGTCTGCGTGAAAACCCGTCAATATTGATCTGTTTTTATTAAGATTTCGGGATGTCATGACGGCTGTTGCTTGAAATCCCCGGCGGCGCCCCGATTAGGTTAAGAGAGAAAAATAATGAGGTTCGGCGATGTTGAAAGTACTTCCCTATGAGTCGCGCCATCAAAGCGGCGTCTTGTCTTTAATCGTCAATATTCAGCGCAACGAGTTTGGCGTGCCGATTACAGCGGAAGAACAACCTGACCTGATGCAAATCGAGGAGTATTACCAGTCCGGCGCCGGCAATTTCTGGGTGGCCATGGATGTGGAGCAGGACCTTGTGGCCGGCACGGTGTCGCTGCTGGACCTGGGCGCAGGACAGGGCGCATTGCGCAAGATGTTCGTGCATCAGGATTATCGCGGCGGCCACATGGGGGTGGCGGCGAAGTTACTGCAAACGCTGGTGCAATGGTGTGAAGAGAAAAAAGTGCATGAAATTTTCCTGGGGACTACGCTGCAATTTCTCGCTGCTCACCGCTTCTACGAAAAAAACAGATTTACTGAAATTTCCCCCGCTGATCTTCCGCAAAGCTTTCCCGTTATGGCGGTGGACAAAAAGTTCTATAAACGACAAATATAACCGGCGACGCCTGCGGACGTAGGCCATTTTTAAGCCAGTTCTACTCTCCGGTCTATCCCTGGATTATGAAAATGACATGATTTACATGGGGTTGAGGCCTTTCTACGATGACCCTGCAGCTTAATGGAAGTTTTAAGAAAAGCTGTAAACATCTTCCCGAATCCAACAGTTGAATGTGTGTAGGCGCGGACTGATCCGTGTTTTGGTTGTCCTCTGTGAGCAGCATCGCCGTCCCCAGGAAGTGATAGGGATCGGTCAAGCCTGATGCGCCGCCATGGGAAGTGGAACGCTCGGTTTTTCAGGTTAAATTAACGTCGAGGTTTTAAATGATAAGGAGAAATCGTTTCCTTAAGTTTTGCGCCGCCTTGATGCTGCTGTCTTCGGCAGCCGGCGTCATGGCGGATGTGGATGAACAGTATCTGCGGGACAGCGGTGAAGAGATCAGAGGCTTATACGGCCGTCATGTCCAGTCTCAAATATATGTTGACCAGCAAGCCTGTGGCGAACCCAGCCCCAGCGCGGTAGCCTGCTCACCCAATCGCATCAGCGTCGGTACGCGCTTTATGAGCGGTCAGGAGAACCAGTACGGGCAGTATGTGGCCAAGTCCATTCTTGCCCATGAGTGGGGGCACACCATTCAGTTCACCAAAAACATTCGTTTACAAGCCCCTTATATGGAACTGCAGGCGGACTGCTTCGCCGGTAACTTTGATAAGTACGCTGAGACGGATCTGGGTTACGCCTCCTTCATAGAAAGCGCCGTACGCTCTGCTCGCGATGCGGCTGATTACGGTGAACATGGCACGCCGCAGCAACGCGAAAGCTACACCCGAGAAGGCTATCAAAAACGTGAAGAAGGCTGCTTTGCGATAAGCGGCGATCCTGGCGGAGATGATGGTGGGGACGACGGTGGCGACGATGGCGACTGCCCACCCTGGATCTGCGACGGCGGAGATGATGGTGGAGACGACGGTGGCGATGACGGCGGCGACGATGGCGACTGCCCACCCTGGATCTGCGACGGCGGAGATGATGGTGGGGACGATGGTGGCGATGACGGCGGCGACGATGGCGACTGCCCACCCTGGATCTGCGACGGCGGAGATGATGGTGGGGACGACGGTGGCGATGACGGCGGTGACGATGGCGATTGTCCACCCTGGGTCTGCGACGGCGGAGATGATGGTGGAGACGATGGCGGCGATGACGGCGGCGACTGCCCACCCTGGCTGTGCGGCGATGGCGGTGATGATCCCGGTATCCCTTGTCCTGAATGGTTGTGCGGCGGCGATGGCGGCTCGATTCCTTGCCCGCCCTGGTTGTGCGGTGGAGAGGCCAGTGGTGGAGTTCCCGGCTGTCCGCCCTGGATATGTGGACGCTTCGATCAATGAGACAGTCAGACCGGTCTTGAGCCGGACAAGCTGAATCGCAAAGCTTACCCGGACGTCAGTCCGATGGCCCTGGGCTTGGGGTTGTCGGGCTGAGGGCCCGGGACCATGCGTAAATCTAACCAACCGCAACCTGATAACAGGTGATGGAGGGAAGCAATGATAGGGAAAAAAGCCTTATTCGTCTTGAGCGGAGGCATGTTGGCCGTTGGCGCAGCGGTGCTAGCTACCGATGAGACTTTGACCCGGGGATGGTTGACGCCGGAGGCCGGCGTTGTCGCCCGGTCTGAGGTCAAACAGAAGACGCCAGGAAAATCCGCGGCCGCTGATAGCGCGGACATGATGGACCAGGATTCACTGGCGGATGCGACGATGGACGCAACTGCGTTCAGCCCGTTAGTCGCGAACGGCGCCGCGTCGCCGCAGTCGGGTGTGGACCAAAACTCGCAACAAGCCGATAAAGCAGATGATAAGGCCGATGAGGAAAGGACGGCGGAAATGAGTCTGGAGGAGCGTTATCCCAAGCAGTGGCTTGAAGACATGGGATATCTCATTCCTCCAGAGTTGCACAGCTACGACCTTACAATGCTGGAGTCTCTGGCGACGCAGGGCGACACCAACGCTATGGTGCATCTGGGAGAGCGTTATCTGTATTTTATCAAGGACAATCCCAGACACCCTGACTTCCGCAAAGGCGTCAATTACCCCGCGCTGGCCAAAAGCTATTTTGGCGAAGCACTGAAAAGGGGGCATAAACACGCCGCCGCCATCCTGTCTGAAGCGTATTTCTCAGAAGACCATATGGTTGAAGCCTACGCCTGGAATCTGGTGGCGGAGAAACTGGGAGATCAGCTGAGCGTGGACTGGTTTCGCAGCACGGACAAATACCAGTCGTTGTCCGATGAACAAAAAGCGCAGGCGGATCTGATGGCCAAGTTGTATGAGAAACAGTTGAAGGATCGCAATCAGGAGCTGGGCGGCGAGTCTCTCTTCAATGAAGGAACTGAAGCGGGATGATTTCGATTAAGGCCGGCCCTAAATCCAGTGGAAACAGCCGGCCGCTTGTCGATGCTGTTTCGGGCTGAGTCGCTGGCTTGTTTAAAGAAGTAGGGTGTTTTTATGTTGAATCAGACCAGATCGCGGCGCCATTGCTATGACTGAATTCACGCCGCTGAAAGTGTCGCCTCTGGCCGTCGAGACGGATCAGCTCCATGATCTGCATGCTCACTCCCAGGGGCAATTGTACTGGTTGGAAGAGGGGGCTGTTTTCAGTCGCAGTGATCGCTTTCACTGGTTGACGGCGCCACGGCAACTGACTTGGATTCCCCCAGGTTGTCAGCACGGAGTTCGGCCTCTATCAAGAGTTAATGGATCATTGCTGCTTTTACGAGAGGACTTGGCGTCAGCTTTGCCGCAAGAGCCAGTCACCCTGGAGCCTCATCGGTTGTTGGAAGCGACGTTGCTTAGACTGATTGAGATCTGCTCCGAGCCTGAATGGCTCGCGCGGCATGAGCATCTGCTACAGGTTTTTTTACATGAAGCGAGGGAGGCGACGACGCTGCGGCAACGCTTGCCGATGCCTCAGGACACACGTCTGTTGCGTATGGCGAATACGCTGTGGCGAGCCCCGGAGAGCAACCCGGGCCTGGACGCATTGGCGTTGGAGTATGGTTTCAGCCGGCGTACGTTGACTCGCAAATTCATGCAGGAAACCGGCATGTCCCTGAGTCAGTGGACACAGCACGCCAAGCTCTTGCGCGCCCTGGAACTGCTGGCGGCGAATGATTCAGTCAGCAGCGTGGCGCTTAGCGTAGGCTATCAAAGCGTCAGTACCTTTTGCGCGGTTTTCAAACAGGTTTTCGGCATGTCGCCGGGAGACTACAAACGACGTTTTCTGAGCCGGGAGAAGTAGCCTCGCCGGCATTGGTCAAGCGTCTTCCGGCTTAAACCATAATTCTTTCCTTTGTAGCGGCGTATTCTCCGGCAACATCGGGTTGTCGAGGTAGATAATGCGTCGCTGCTTGATGTGGGCGCGGGCGATGTCGTCGCCAAAGCGGCGTTGGAATATCTTGTCGAAGCTGCCGTCGGCGATCAGTTTATTAAGGCCGTCCTCCACGCGTTGCGCCAAACGTTCGTTGTCCTTAGACATAAAGAAGTAGTAGGGCCAGGGATAATACAGCAGGATATCCTCTTCGATTTGCAGGTTGGGATACTCTTTCTGATGCGCCGCCAGCTCATCAAAGGCTTCGTTGATGCCTCTAGGGAACAGGTCGTAACGGTTGCGCGCCAACTTGGTGAATAAATCATTGTATTGAAACACGCCAAGCACCTTTACCTTGTTGTGTTTGTATACGGCGACATCCCCCCAGTCCTCGCCCTGGCCTACTTTCAGAGCGCGTAAGGCGTCCAGCGTGCCGACATCACGCAGTTTCTTCTGTCCTTTATCCGTCACCAGGCTGATGCGGTAGCCGAGAATGCCTTTGCGTAACGGTATGCGTATGGGACGCAGGCGTGATTCCTTTTCGATGCTGGTGGAACTCCAGGCTATGTTGACCAAACGGTTTTTCTCCGTTTCCGACAGAGTTCTGGACTCGATCAGGTCTGCTTTGGTCGCGCGTAACTCGTAAGGGCCGTATTCCGCTGTGGTGGCCTCCAACGCTGACTTCAGCAGTTCCTGCACATCATGAAACCGTAAGTCGATTTTAGGGTGAACATACAGGTCCGTGGCCACGGCGTATGAGGATGGTAAGGCGACGACGATACTGAACATCGCCATGGACAGGACGTAAGCGAGCTTATGCATAACAGCGCTCCCAATGGACTTTTTATTTTATTGGGTGAGGATGTGGATAGTATCTTGCAGATATGATTGTTATTTGATCAATAAATTAGAATAAATATTCTTAATGGTCAATAAAAAGAAAAAATGTTTTATTTTTTGCGCTAAAGATTAAGTGGCGACGCAGCCCGGACGAGCTGCGTCTTGCGGGTATGGATTACTGTTTGCTTTCGATGGTGACCAGCCATTTGCGCAGCAGGCCGGCCAGCTGTTCCTGGTCTTCCTCCTCCAGCTGTTTGAGAAGCGCCCATTCGGTTTCCACGTGACTTTCCACCGCCTTGTCGATCAGCTCCCTGCCTTCGTCAGTGAGCGCGACGATCACGCTGCGACGGTCGTTCTCATCGGGCTGACGCTGTATCAGTTGTTTGCGTTCCAGCTTGTCCAGGCGGTTGGTCATGGCGCCGGAGGAAAGCATCGCCGCCGTGTACAACTGTGTCGGCGTGAGGCGATAGGGCGCGCCTGAGCGGCGTAATGTAGCAAGCACATCGAACTCGTCAATGGAGAGCCCGTAGCTGGCCAGCGTTTCCTTGATCGTCTGGTGAGTGAATGCGTGTATCCGGTGCAAGCGCCCGAATATGCCCATAGGCTGGGCCTGCAGGTCGGGTTTTTCGGTTTTCCACTGCCGCAGGATAGCGTCAACATGGTCTTTTTGATCATTCTGATTATTTTTCTTCATATAAAGATACTTGACGTTAAGCTAGTTAAAGAGGAATATCTCCACATAAAGATATCACGTAAAAAACGAGCGTAAACAGAAAACTTGAAGGAATTGTTGTGTATTGGTTGCTTGGCGTACTCGCCCCGGCTGTATGGGGCACCACTTATGTCGTCACTCAGGCTTGGTTGAATGATCTCGGCCCCTTGTGGGTCTCTGTCTTGAGAGCATTACCCGCTGGATTGTTGTTGATGTGTCTGGACCTTAAGTCTTTACGTCATATGGATATGCGTCGCAGCGCGATTCTGGGCGCGTTGAACATCAGCGTATTTTTCTTTTTCCTGTTCACTGCGGCGCTTCGGTTGCCCAGCGGAGTGGCGGGCACGTTGATGGCGCTGACGCCGCTGACCACTCTGCTGTTTCTATGGTGGTGGCAGCGACAGGCGCCGAATCCCATCCAATTGTTGTGCGCTTTCGGTGGCCTGATCGGCGTTGGGGTGGTGATATTTCAGCCTTCTTCGCAAATTGATCCTGTTGGCGTCGCCGCTTCGTTTGGGGCGGTCGTCAGTCTGACTTTAGGCACGTTTCTGGCCAAGAAATGGTCTCCGCCCAAAGGTATTCTGGCGTTTACCGGCTTGCAGTTGTTTCTCGGCGGCATGTTGCTGTTGCCTTTAGCGTTTCTGGTGGAGGGCCCCATGCCGGCGCTGGATCGTGAAGCGATGCTGGGACTGCTTTGGGTGGATCTTGTGAATACCGCGCTGGGCTATCTCGCCTGGTTTATCGCCATGCGTCGTTTGCCCGTCAGCGCTTTGAGCTTCCTGGCGTTGCTAAGCCCGGTCAGTGCGGTGATCAGCGGACGGCTGGTGTTGGAAGAATGGTTTACGCCGGCGCAGTATGCGGGGATCGCGATGGTGCTGCTCAGCGTGACGCTGGCGCAGTTCGCCAGGGCCAAACCTCAACAGAAGATGGCGCAACAGGCTTCTTAAGTCTGCGTCAGGCTCCCGGGCGTAGCCAGAATATCATCGGTTTTGAGCTGGCTGCGCTGTCCCCAATATCTTTCCATGAATACTGAGTGACCATATTGGGATATTTGATGTAACCCCGCTTGACCCAGAACAGATCCATCGGGCGGTAGCCCGGTGGGCGCAGGGGGTGATCAAGAGGCCGGTCCACCGTGCAGAACGCGGTGACGCTGTAGCCCAGCTCCTTGGCGAAGGATTCCCGCTCATCAAAAAAGCAATGCCCCAATCCCTGTCTGCGAAACGCCTGCTCCAATACGGACTCCCCAAAATAAAATACATTTCCAGCAGAAATCCGGCGATCTCGGAAAGGCTGTTGGAATTCTTCGTCAGCATCGTTTAACGGCAGCCCGGTTGATACGCCAACCACTTTTTTGCCTTCCAGCGCCAGCACGAACAAACTGTTGGCGGATTCGGCGTAATTGGCCAGATAGCTTCTTTCGTACTCCATATCGCCGTCGTATAGATAAGGAAATTCTCGAAATATTTTGATTCGCAGTTTGGCGAGTTCGTCCAGCCAGGGATGAATGGCGGCTCCAACGACTCGTGTGATCTTTGCCATCGCCATAACTATGCCTCTTATGATTGTTTGGCGCTTGCCTTTATTCCAATAGGTTGCAAGCGTTGCAAGTATATTCCCAGTTAATCTAATCCTAGGTTGGTTAAACGGCGTACACTAACTTTGAGTATAAATTTTTTTCAGCGAAGGAGGTCTTCGATGAAAAGGCTTTATTATCTGACCCCAACTTTACAAAGTGCAGAAAGAGTCTCTGAGAGTCTGCATGAGCATGGCGTAAATGATTGGCATTTCCACATCCTCAGCAAGGATGAGGCGGGTTTGACCCGCAGACGTCTTCATTCCGCTAATGTGTTGCATAAGCTTGATCTGATTCATTCCATGGAAAGAGGCTTGCTGTGTGGGGGGCTGTTCGGCGGTAGTTTTGTTATTACGGCGATGATTTTCAGTGACCTGGGCGAGTTGGCGCCTCCTGCGGTATGGATCGCACTGTTGGTGTTTTGTGTGCTGGCTGGCACTTGGATTGGCGGTATGGCTGGCGTCAACATGGAAAATTACAAAATTCGCCGCTTCCATGATGCGATCGATAAGGGTATGCACTTGCTGATGATTGACGTGCCTAGAGAAGACGAAGTTGTCGTCAAAACTCTGTTGGCTCAGCAACATCCTGACGCTGTGGAGCAGGGAGAGGACACAACGATCATCAATCCCTTTACGTCGGAGGACGGTAAAGTTCATATCGTTTGACCCCTTTCACTGCTGGCGCAATTAGCGGCGCCAAGACACACAGGCGGGTGTGAGACGCTCCCGCCTTCTCCTTGCGGACACCGATTTAAACTCTGAGGATGGCATGAAAGGAACGGTTTTCGGGGCTATATATGGCCTGATGTTTATTGTTTTATTGACGATACAAAGCGCTGCAGGCGCTGACAAGTTCAAGGTCGAAACAGTACTGCAGTATCTGGATCAGCCCTGGAGTATGGCGTTTCTGCCCGATGGCGGCCTGTTGATCACTCAGAAAACAGGCGATTTGTTGCGAATAAACATGAAGAAGCAAAGCTTTTCGGTGGTGGAAGGCGCGCCTGCATCCGTCGTTCACGGGCAAGGCGGCTTTCTGGACGTGATGCTGCACCCTGAATTCGACAGTAATCATTGGGTATATCTGACGTTTACACAGAAAAAGCCGGAGGGTTATACCACTGCGTTGGCGCGAGGGAAGTTGGAAGGCGACAAACTTACAGGGACGAAAGTCTTGCTCAGCGCTCGCGCTGTGAGTGGTGAAGGCCAGCATTTTGGATCGCGGATGGCGTTTGATGACCAGGGCTTTCTCTATATGACGATCGGTGATCGGGGAGATCGCCGCAACGCGCAAAATTTACAGTCCCACGCTGGCAAAGTCTTACGCTTGACTGCCGACGGCGCTGCGGCGCCGGGGAATCCATTTCTGAATCGCGCTGACGCACTGCCGGAAATTTTTTCCTATGGCCACCGTAATCCGCAAGGGTTGACATACGACGCCGTCAGCGGTCGTTTATGGCTGCATGAGCACGGCCCCAAAGGCGGCGACGAGATCAATCTGGTTCAGGCCGGACGAAATTACGGTTGGCCGTTGGTCACTTACGGCAAGGAGTACTGGGGAGGAACTATCTCTGAGCGGACTGAGGCGCCCGGCGTCGAAGGGCCTGTCTGGTATTGGGACCCGTCTATTGCGCCTTCGGGACTGGCGATCTATCGGGGGGATCTCTTTCCGCAATGGCATGGAGACCTGTTGGTAGGCGCGCTCAAATTCCAACTGCTGGCCCGGGTGGAGATGAAGGAGGCTGAAGCGCAAAGGGAAGAGCGCTCTCTGCAGGAGCGTGAGTCGCGTATCCGGGACGTCAGAGTCGGGCCGGATGGCGCCATATACATACTGACAGACGGGAGCAACGCGGAACTGCTAAGGCTGTCGCCCGCCGATTAGCCCGCTTCTGCAAGCTGGCTTTGTCGCCGATAGCAGACATATAACCTATTGATATTTATAAAATTATTTTTACTTGCAAATCACCCTGTCGCCGATTGGAGACGGAAATCCCTCCTCCTGTGCCCCCAAAATACGGCCTTAGGCTGGATAGTGTTTTTATCTTATTGAAAATAAAAGACTTTTAATAACTGGCGCCGATATTGTTATTACTCTCTTCGAGGGGAAGCTGAAGTGGTCGACGCCGGATCGCTGGACGCGAATGATCGCGGCAAACAGGCCGAAGGCTTCAATTCACCGCCAATGAAAAGCGCACTCCGGAGAGAGAGCGTCATATACCACATAAAGTGAAAGAGGAAAGTTTACCATGAAGAAGATTGTTGCCTTTGCATTAGCATCTGTTCTGGCTGGCCCTGTTCTGGCTGAAGATACCCAGACTACAGACATGATGGAATCTGAAGCCGAGTTTGTCGCATTAGATGCTGACAAAAATGGTTCAATCTCCCAAGAAGAAGCTGCAGCAGACGCTGGTCTGGCGCAAAGCTTCGCTAAAGCAGACGCTGACCAAGACGGCGCTGTAAGCAAGGACGAGTTCGTCCTGTACACTGGCGAAGCTACTGCAGCTGGTCAGTAATTGACCCAGCCGGCGCATTATGCGCCGGCGACATGTTCTTTATTACCTAAAGAACTGTCTTCCTAGCCCTGTTGATGTCGTTTTGAACTCTAGATGAGTTGCCGGCCCCTTCGCAGCGTTCCAGTTCGGCGGAATTAGCTGTTCTTGAAGGCGGCCGGGTCTATTTCATACTTAGCCAATAGTTTGTAGAAATCCGTTCTGTTTCTCTGGGCCAGTCTGGCCGCCTGACTAACGCTTCCTTCCGTAATTGACAGCACTTTGGTGAGATAACCCCGCTCAAAAGTCGCCCGCGCTTCGTTGAAAGAAGGCAGTTCCGGCGCACGATTAGCCAACGCTTGTTTGACCAGCGCTGCACTGATGATCGGATTAGTGGTCAGCGCAATCGTCTGCTCTACAACGTTCACCAACTGGCGTATGTTACCGGGCCATTTCGCTTCGCAAAGCAACGCCATGGCTTCTGGGGCTATGCCTTTTACGAATCCATTACGCTGATCTTTGCGTGTGGACAGGATGTGCTTCACCAGGGCGGGAATGTCTTCCGCCCGCTCTTCCAGGGGAGGAAGCGCGAAATTGACCACATTCAGTCGGTAGTACAAGTCCTCGCGGAACTCGTTCTCCTCCATGGCCTTTTCCAGATCGCGGTGCGTCGCCGATAAGATGCGCACATCGACTGCTTCGTTTTCCACGGAGCCCAGAGAACGAATCTGTTTTTCCTGAATAGCGCGTAACAGCTTCACCTGAAGAGACAGCGGCATGTCGCCGATCTCATCCAGAAACAGTGTGCCGCCGGAGGCGGATCGGAACAATCCGGGATAATCTTTGACGGCGCCGGTAAACGCCCCTTTGGTGTGGCCGAATAATTCAGATTCCAGCAACTGTTCCGGCAAGGCGCCGCAGTTGATGGTGACAAAGGGTTTGTTGGCGCGGGGGCTGGCCTTGTGAACCGCTCTGGCCAGCAACTCCTTACCTGTGCCGCTGGGACCGGTAATGAGGATGTTGACGTTGGTTTGCGCCGCCATTTTGGCCTGGTCAAGCAACTGCTGCATACGGCTGCTGGTGCTGATGATCTCCTCGCACCAGGACTCGGACATGTGATGTTGAGTCTGGGATAACGCTGCTTCGATAGTGTTGAGCAGCTGGTCTTTTTCGATGGGTTTGGGCAGGAAACCGAAAACGCCTTTTTGCGTGGCGGCTACCGCCTCGGGGATAGTGCCGTGGGCAGTGATGATAATCACCGGCAGGCTGGCGTTGATAGTTTGCACTCGCTCAAACAGGCCGATGCCGTCGATCTCGTCCATACGCAGATCGGTGATCAACAGGTTGAACTTGTTTTGCTGCAGCTGCTTCAACGCTTCATTGGCGGATTCAACCGCATATACGTCATAGCCCGCAGACTCCAGTCTGATCGATAGTAAACGCAGCAGGCTGCTATCGTCGTCAACTAACAGGATTCTGGGTTTGGCGGGATTTTTCATAGGCGCGACTGATTCTTGTCTGAGTTAATACTGGTCCTGCGTCTCTTTCTTTTCCGTGAGATTCTGCTCGATATTGGTCAGCGCCTCAATCTTCTTGCGCAATTGATCGACCTGACGTTCGAGGCGTGCGTTTTCCCTTCTTAGCTGACTGGTGGAAGCAACGCCGTCAAGGCGGAACTTCAGTTCCGATTTCAGCCAGAGCACGTATTCGCCGGGAACGTTGTCGTCGGACTCCGGCATGGTGTTGACTAACAGCATGGCTTTTCGCCAATTGTCAGGGCCGCTTTGCAAAGAGGCAAGTAACGTGGCTCTTTGCAGGTGCACTTTCCAGAAGGGAATGTTGTCCTGTGGAATGGCCAGCAGGCTTTCCAACGCCAGCAGTCTGGCTGAGCGTTCTTCCGGACTTAACCCCTCACTGGTGAGGTAATAATCCAGCCAGTTGTACTCGGGGCCTTCTTCCTGCTTCACCTCTACCATCGTTTCCGTCTCTTGAACCGGCGTATCGGCAATCTCTAACTGTTGGATTCCGGGCTGGCTGGCGGGGCGGGTTTCATCATGATGGCCACGCTCCCAGTCCATCGGCCACTGGACACAGGCCGACAGCGATAAGCTCAATGGTAAGAGGTAAAAGAAGCGTTTCATAAGTAGTGAATATTCCTATATTGCGCTGACTACTGTCCGCGGCAGATAAATGGCGAAACTGACCAACTGTCCAGTGGTCGTCAGCAGCTTGAGCTCGCCTCCCTGAGTCTGTACGCATTCGCGCGCTACAGACAAACCGATTCCTGATCCTTTAACCGCTCCGCTGCGCTTGACCGAGCCCTGATAGAATGGCTCGAAAATGCGACTGCGCTCTGCTTCCGGAATTGGCGCCCCCGTGTTGGTGACGCGCAATATAAAGTGATCCTCTTCTATATTCCACTCCAGCCAGATGCGACCCTCGCTGGCGCCATAGGCGATGGCGTTGGAAATCAAGTTGTCCAGCGCCGAGTGCAGGCGAGGCCGCTCCGCCGTTAAGGTCAGCGCGGGGCCGCCCACACAGATGATCTGGCGTTTGTGGGTCAGCGACAGCCAGTGCAGATGCAGCAGCTCTTCAATGAGAGCGGAAACCTCAAAGGTCATTTTTTGCGCTTGGCCGGAAAAATTCAAGCGATTGAAACTTAACAAATTTTCGATTAACTGCTGAAGTGCGCGTCCATTCTCGTTGACAAGATGAAGCACCTCACGCTGGCCGTGGGATATCTGGCCCACCACTTCTTCCTGCAACAGGGCGACGCCTTCGCGGATGCTCGCCAGAGGCGTCTTTAATTCATGGGAAACATGCCGAAGAAACTGCTGTTTCTGATTTTCAACCTGCGACAGGCGCTCCTGCAATGAATTCAGCTCTTCCGCCAGCTGCACAAGCTCTTGCGGTCCGAATAGCTCAATGGGCTTGTGGCGGCCAATGCTGAGCGTACGGATTGCTGCTTTCAACTGCCTGACCGGGCGTACGATGAGATAGGTGAACAATACGATTAAGGCGAGGGTGACCGGCGCCAGCACCAGCGTTGACTGAATGACGTTTTCTCTCGCCTGTGCGGCGGCGCGGCCCAGCTCGTGCAGTTTATCTTCGGAAAACGTGCGGGCCTGCAGAATTAAGCGGTCGGCAGAACGCTGTAGAGAAGAAAACTCCGCCATTTCCTTGGTTAAGGCTGGACTGTTGGGCTTCTCGTTCTCCAGTTTGGTTTGCAGGTCCAGCTGTTGATCTTTGACTTCCGCCAGTAAAGCCCGCGCTTCGGGAGTGCCCAACAACTGAGCTATTTCCGTCAACGGCGCCAGGAACTGCTCCGAAGCGGACTTGAACAGTCCCACCAGCGCTTTATCGCCGATGACCATGTATTGACGCGCGACCCTCTCCATGTCGATCAACGAGGCTTTGGCGTTGCGTCCGCTCTGCGCCATCGCGACGGAGTCCTCGGTGACGGCCCGGCTATCCAGCGCCAGCGTTTGTAATGAGACGGTGGTGTGGTACAGCAACAGCCCCAATGGCGCGACAACCGTCATCAGGGATATGAGCACCAGTTGCCAGACTGCTTGGGGTTGAAGTCGCTTGAACATGCTTTTCCGGAAAGTGCGCGGCGGGGCCGATAGAAACAGACGTGCAACCGGCAGCCTACCGTTAAGCCGGAGCACTGTCTAGCGTTGCTACCGCGGTTTAATCTTGCGTCCAGCTTCAGATCGCAATCGTTTTCAGACTGGACAGGGTTATGCTGAGGCCAATGAGCAAGAGCCCGATAAACACCATACGGCGCAATTGCGCGTCCGCCAGAGGCAGACGATAACGTTTCGCCGCCAGCGTGCTTAACCATACAACCGGCAATCCCGCCAGCCACAGCCACCAGGACTCTGGCGAAATACTTTGTAGCGCCAGGGCCAAAATGATCCGCAGGATGGAAGAGGTAAAGAACATCGCCTGCAACGTACTGCGGATAGCGTCCAGCGGTAGGGGCTGGCGATACATGAGGAAAGCCGCAGGCGGACCGAAGGTAGAGAAGAGCCCTCCCATCACGCCGGCGAGCGCGCCAGTGGCGGCGAAGGTTACGTCATGGCTGGGCTGGGGTGATGCGTGGGGCTTAAAAGCGATGATCAGACTGCTGACCGCCAGTGCAATGCCGAGCGTCAATTGAATATAGGCGCTATAGGCCTGCGCATGCTCCAGCAGCCAAACGCCAGCGGCGATGCCGGGGACAGCGGCGCCCAGGCACCAGAATAATGAGCGCCATTGCACATGATGAGTCATGCCTTTCAAGGCGGTAGCGGTGTTGGTCAGGCTGAGTAAACTGATCGCCAGCGTCAGTGTCTTCAGGTCGGATAAACCTAACAGTGTGCAACCCCCAAGAAACACCAGGCCAAACCCAAAGCCCACCCAGGTTTGAATGGCGGCGGCTCCGGCGAGAATGACGAATATCAGCGACCAGTCAATGAAAGCCATAACATCAACAACCTGCTTAAATGCGAGGGGGAGCGGCCAAGTCTGCAACAGGTGTGTGGGCGGGCGCCCATCGCTTTAAGCGAAGTGTTGCGACAGAGGCGGTGTCGATCTTTGCGGGGAGCCCGCAAGAATGCCGCAGAATAGCGCAAATTTTGACGAGGGGTCCAAGCAAATGCGCAATCGGGGTGCACATTGTAGGTGTTAATACCTATAATGCGTCTCGGCAATAATGCGACAGTCTGTTTTATTGCGGCTCGCAGGGCAGGATTAGGCAGGACCTCATCAATCTCGGGCCAGGATTGGCTTGTCGCTTGCTTAATATTGCCGTCGAAAGATGTAGGAAGTACCAACGCTATCAGGAGGAAGCATGGTCTATACAAAGGAAGCGATCGACTTACTGCAATTACTAAGACGCCGGTTTCGTGACGAGGATATCGGTCTGTTGCACCTGAATGATCCAGAGGCGCTGGATCATGTGGTCGTCTGGGCGCAGCGATCAAGTAATAGAGAAACGAAAGACTTAGCTTTCAAGTTGACGCAGATCGCCAATCTGCCGCTCAGTCGTCGCGATCTTGAACGGACGCCAGACGAAATGAACCGGCGCTTATACCGGGGCCAGGAAATTCTGGTGGAGCGCAAACCCAAGGAAGACAGGAATGAGCGTCCGGTGCGCATGTATCGGGGTCAGGTGGTGGCCTGACCCGCTGATGCTTCAATCGGCGTTGTCGGAGGCGGTCTGACGACGCCGCAAGTTTTTACGACGTTTCAGGTTCAACATTTCTACCGCCAGAGAGAACGCCATGGCGAAATACACGTAGCCTCTTGGAATATGGAAGTCCAAACCTTCTCCCAGCAGCGCCACGCCAACCAGTATTAAGAAGCTCAGCGCTAGCATCTTAAGCGTGGGGTGCGCATCGACAAAGTCGCCAATGGGTTTGGCGGCGACCATCATAATCAATACGGACAAGACAATGGCCGTCACCATTACTGCGATGTTATCGACCATCCCGACAGCGGTTATGACTGAGTCGAGACTGAACACGATATCAATGATGGCGATTTGTGCGAGGATGCTGGCGAAGCTCGCGGCTTTGGGCATGTGACCTTTCTCTTCGCCGCTGCTTTCTACGTCATTGTGAATTTCATGGGTGCTCTTTGCGAGCAGGAACAGACCGCCGCCGATCAGAATCAGATCGCGTCCCGAAATCTCCTGACTCAACAAGGTGAACAAGGGCTCTGTAAGCGTCATGATCCAGGTCAGGGACAGCAGCAACAGAAGACGGGTGGCCATCGCCAGACCTAACCCCAATATTCGCGCCTTATCGCGTTGATGTGGCGGTAGACGGCCGACCAGGATGGAAATGAACACAATGTTGTCGACGCCCAGCACAATTTCCAGTGCGGTCAATGTAGCGAGCGCAATCCAGGCTTGAGGATCAAGTAACCATTCAAACATCAATGTGCTCCTTTTTCGTTATGGTCAGTCAGGGGGAAAGGCCGCTTCCCGCAGGACGTTCATCGGGCCCGCCATTTTAATTGTAAGAAGCTGCTCTTCTTTGCCGCAGAGCAATGCGCCTGCAAACCCCAGAGCGTTGATGGAAATGCCCTGAAAGCGCTCGTTGCGACGAGGAACCATCAGCATCCAGCGTCGAGTGGCGAGGAGATTGTAGGGCGCAGGTTGATCGTCAGACGTGGAAATCAAACCCAGTTCCTGGAGCCACTGGCGGTAAATCTCATATAGGGTGTCGGGCCCTGGCGCGCGCTCAGAGAAGTGAATCAGCCTGTGACGAAACGGCAGTGCGGGCGTTTTGTTTGGCGTGCGCTGCAGATAGGCGTCTAGCGGCGTCGCCGGGCCGTTAGTAGTGGAGGAAAGCGGCAGAGGGATCGTTTGTAAATGCTTGTGCCTTTGACTGGCGCCCGCCCGCTTGCCGCCGTTGAAAAACACCAGCCCATCAACTTCGCTTAACGCCCAACTCAAAGCTCGTATATCCGCCTGATTGAGCGCGTTGGTTTGTTCCTCGAATTGCGCCGTCACCATCAGGAAATGGTTTGGTAGCACATTGAATTTGTTGAGCAGACATACATAGTCGGCATTGATGTGTCCGACGTACAAATCTTCATCGTAGGGCAGGAACGGGCTTGCAGCGGTTTTTGGCGCAGAACCGTCTTCCCGCAAGGTCGCGCCAGCGTTTTTCCGTTCAAGGTTCGTCAATTGCCTCAGAACGAAGGGACAGCCTTCATTAGTGAAGACTTCCTCACAGGTAGGCAGGGAGATCAGCGCGCCGCAAGCTTTGGCATGTTGTGAAACCTGCTGCAATCGTTCAGGCAGGCGCCCGGGCGTTAATGTAATTCGGGTCGACATGGTCGCCAGTGGCTCCAAAGAAGAGAGTGGCGCCGGCGGCCTGTGCGCCGACATGCAAGCAACCATTGAAAGTCAGCTTTTGTTAAATAGCAACCGTTAAGGCGCTGATTAACAAGATAGTCATCCAGGAAACACGGGCGGAAAGCATCATAACCCTTGGCTCGGAGCTGCGTTTCCCCTAATCTTTCCGGGTTTTCCCCTCGAAGCAGTCCAGAATAATGACCGACAAGACGTTTATAGAATTTTTCGCCGGTATAGGGTTGATGCATGCAGGCCTGGCCGGAACTGGTTGGCGCTGCGCCTACGCCAACGATATCGATCCTAAAAAATACCAGATGTATCGCGATCGCTTCGGCGACGCCCGCTATTACCACATCGGCGATGTCTGGGAGACGGAGGATGTCGTCGCGCGCATTGACGACGCGCCTTTATTGGCGACAGCCTCTTTTCCATGTGTGGACTTATCGCTGGCTGGCAAACGTAGTGGTTTGTCCGGGGATGAATCAGGCACATTTTATGGCTTTGCAGCGGCATTGAGAGGCCTGAAAGAGAAAGGTCGTCAGCCCAAAGTTGTGTTGATCGAGAACGTGATGGGATTTCTCACCGCCAACAAAGGGCGAGACTTTCAAGCGGCCTGCCAGGAGCTGGCGGAGCTGGGATATTGGATCGATACGTTCTCGGTAGACGCCAAACACTTTGTGCCGCAAAGTCGTCCTCGCATATTTATTCTCGGTTGTCTGCAGGAGGCTTTGCCGGATGGGCGCTGTCTGAAACCTGAGGATGCGGCGGGCGTAGCTGATTCGGAGTGGCGTCGCCGTATTGACGAGCAGGAAGGGATTCGTCCGAAAAGCGTGCGTGCGGCGTTGCTGGGAATGGATCTGCCGACCGGACTGTTTTGTCAGGAAGTGAAGGCGTTGCCTTCGGTCAAAGCCAACCTGAGGGATATTATTGATGTCGATTCAGGGGAATGGTGGGAGCCGGAACAGGTCAAGAAACACTGGAATGAGATGAGCGCTGGACACCAGAATGCGCTCAGTGAGCTAAAGCGTCAGGATGAATTCAGTGTTGGCGGTATGTATCGCCGGGTGCGTAACGGCGAATCGAGAACGGAAATACGTACGGACGGCATTGCAGGTTGTTTGCGTACGCCAAGAGGGGGCAGCAGCCGGCAAATGGTGTTTGTCGCGGGCAAGGGAAAATTGAAGATGCGATGGATGTCCCCGGTCGAATATGCGCGACTGCAAGGCGCATCGGATTTCCCTATCAGCGTCGGCGTCAATCAGGCGCTGTTCGGCTTTGGAGATGCAGTCTGCGTTCCCGCCATTGAGTGGATCGCCCGACATTGTCTGGAGCCGATCTATCATACCCTGGCGTTACGGGACAGCCGCAAGGAGAGTATCCAGGCGGATTTATTCGCCTCAACGCCAGTCTGACGGCAGGCTTGGACGCAGCAAAGGGAGTAGAGGGGTGGCGATATGAAGCGAAGCGAAATCATGGCGGCGGTGAAGTCGAAAGACACCACCCCCGAGCTAAAAGTTCGCAAGCTGCTCCACTCCCTGGGTTATCGCTATCGACTCCATGCGAACGACTTACCCTGCAAACCTGATATTGTTTTTCGCTCCCGCAAAAAAGTGATCTTCATTCATGGTTGCTTCTGGCATGGGCACCCCTGTAAACGCGGCGCCCGTATGCCCAAGACCAACGCGGAATACTGGATCAAGAAAATCGGTCGCAACATCGAGCGCGATCGACGCGGCTATGAAGCGCTGCATAATCTGGGATGGCGTTGCCTGGTGTTGTGGGAGTGTGAACTGAAGGACGAGGAAGCGTTGCAAGCTACGTTACAGGCGTTCCTGAAAGAAGATTAGCATTACTTTTATATAAGTCCTTAATTTACAACTTTCCTAGGGTATACCCCATCAGCCCAAAGACATCGGGCGCTTAGACGATGGTTATTTACTGTCCGCTAACTAGAATTATTGCCTTTCTGGTTATTACAAGGACAGTATCATGCAGGAACGGACTCTGCCCCCATCTCATCAACTTATCCCGTTGGAATACCCCCAGACTGGCTGGAGCCTGCGCAGAAAGCGTCATGGAAAGCAGGTGTTCATCACCCGTGAAGCCAATCAGTTTCTACTCAATTTGAACGACTATCAGAAAAACGAAGTCTATCGCGCCCTATCCAAAATCGTCGCCGAAGGCGGGTATGGACTCACCAGCGGCGGCCTGAAAACCAGGCCCATGGCCATGCGCTCAAAAACCGACGCGGTTGCGGCGGCGGGCATCCTCAACCTGATTTACTCCGTGAATTCGGAGAAGATTGTGGTTAATGCGATTGGGTTGAATAAGAGTGTGTTGGGATCAATGGCAGTGGCTTCTAAGGAGCGTGCCAGCCTGTATGAAGTAACACGAGAATCTAGTGTTCGATATAGTAAACAATCAAGTGGAGCTGATATCCAAGCATTAACAAAAGCATGGGGCCATGAAGAGCCTGTACTGGAAATAAACACGACTCATGCTGCTGTTAATGGGATGCAAAATGATTTGCTTAAGGCGAGATGGTTAATGGGCGTACACCTAGATGCCGCCTATTGGAGTGATGCGCCTAGTAAGTACACATTATTTCATAACCCCACGGTTGGCTTTGTACAAGATGTTTTCGAGTGTATTCAGGATAAGATTGGCGCATCTAAAGTGGCTAAACAACTGGCGACTATTTTAATTGACTGTCAAAGAAAGGGGCGGATGGTTAAGTGGGTGTGTCATAGCCAGGGTGGAATAATCTTTAATCGCGCAGTTGAACTTGTAAATACGTCTGGAATTAGGCTGGAAGGACAAAAAGTGGCTATCCACGCAGGTGGAAACAAAAAAGCGAGAGCAACCGATGCATTTGAGCTCGCTGGACTGGAAATAGTTGATATTGATAGAGATAGCCCATTTGATTTTGTGCCAAACTTGGCGGGAGGTAATAATTGGAGTTGGTCCTCTATTCGTCGATGTTATCACTTTGCAAAGCTTGTTGTTGGTAAGCAGAACCCGATGCAGACCAGTCCGCACACGTTACCTTTTCTCAGCCTTGAAACCAGCATCCGTCATTTGCAATTGAACGGTTATGATGACGAAGCCAAACGAATGATTCGCGAGCAGAGTAGGTTAGGGAAATGTTGAAGCAGCTTTTAATGCCTGTTATTACGGGTAAGGGTCCTGATTTTTCGAGGATTAAAAATGAAGAGAGAGGTATAGGAAATTATCGTCTCTCTTTAAGCTTGCCCGGAAACGTATTGACGCCTAATCGCCCATCAGACCCAGAGCCTAGTTACCTAAACTTAAGAGAAGACTTGTTTGGGCAAATTTGCCGGACGGAGTATAACCGTACTTTCGCTCGTCTTTGCTTTCAATGGTGGGGGTATAAAGGCGCTTTTTTTCAAGGGGCTATGGGAGATCTTGGCAGGCTGAGTATGTACGTTGATGTAAATAGTGTAGCGAAACATACACAGGTTGCTTTCGATGACTTAGCGTGCCTTGAGACGTATTTGAAAAAAGATTATTGGCTCTACTACGAAGATAAAGAAGGAGCCAATTGGAAAGCCCGCGAGAGGTTTAAGGATGATCCTTTTTTAGGAGGAGAGACGCCTTCTCAGTTTTTGGTCGAGCTGCCTGAAAATTATGAAAAAGAGCGGATTAATGAATTAGATTGGCTGGCGTACTCATTGACAGGAGAAGGTATAACGGGGGCGCATAAAAGTTTCTATTGGGCTTATCCACTTGATGAAAACTTTTATCTAACCATTGCTTTTTGGGCGGACCCAGACGTCGGAGATAAAGATATTAGACTGCAGCGAATGCTATCAGACGCAAAAAAAATCATGTCGATGGTTGAGCTGCGCAAGGAGTGAGGCTTTTCGTTGCCGCCAGTTAAATCCTGAATGACCTGATCGTTCAGGTCATTCAGGCTATCCGCTGCACTTACGTTTCAGATTTTATATCGTCATACCGGGTCTACGCCGGCTTATAGAGATCGTTAACCTCAGGCTGCGCCTAGAGCGGCGTGTTGAGATCGGCATTGCTCCGAGCCACTGGACCAGTGGTAGGTCATCTGCAGAATACGGGCGTCGCCGCTGGCGCGATGACGAGGCAGTCCCAGCATTTGTTCGACTCGGGCGCGGGTGGCGCCCCAAACTGATTTCTGCGTTTCCGACATCAGCATACTGAGCGGCTCTACTTTAAACTCCATCGGTACGCCCGCTTCTGCAAACAGCAGAGACAACCAGGCGAAATCCTGTCCCCAGGCGTCGCTATAGATGGTTTGCCCGGCTAACTGGGCGTTAAGATCCCGGGCCACGTCCCGTACATCTTTACCCCGGGCGGCCAGGGTCTGTCGGCTGACGCCGTGAGCCTGTTGGGCGCTTTCGTCCCAATCCGTCCAGGTAGGTTGTGGTTTGATCAAACTGCAATAAGAAAATCCATCCGCGCGAATAAAACCTACTTCAATGGGGTAGCTACCCCGGCCGGAGCCAGAGGCTTCCACATCAATAATCGCAGGCAAGCTAGCTTTTGGTTGGTTTTGAGCCATGTCAACCTCGCGTTGAGTTAATGGTGAGGCTTGATGTACTTCTTCTTATTTTGCTCGGGCCCTTAGGTCCAACGTTTGATACGTGGATCTACGTACCCGCTGTTGAGTGTGCAAGCATGTGTCAAAACCGGACTTTACGCAAGCTATTCTTTATCTTGCTGATTTTATTGAGATTTCTTTGCCGTAATTTCTCCGGCGCGTGGCTTGCTGATTGCCGTCCGAATTTCGTCACTGCTTAAGCCCAGGGCGCACAAATGATGCAGTTTGGCGAAAGCCGCTTCCACGGTCATATCTCCGCCACCCAACAGACCGGTCTTCGCCAGCTCCGAGCCGGCGGCGTAACTACCCAGATTGACGCTGCCGGAAGTGCACTGGGTCAGGCTCGTTAGGACCACGCCGCGTTGATGGGCCTGCTCCAGCGCTTTCAGGAAGGGCTTATCGAGACTGGGTCCGTTGCCGACGCCATAGGTGCGTAATATCAGCGCACGACAGGGCGTCTGCGTCATCGCTTTAATGACCTCCGCTTCAATTCCCGGATACAACGACAATACGCGCACCTGGGCGAAGTGATAATCCGGCAGCTCAAAACGGATCTTATCGGGAACAGGCAGTAGCGCGTGTTGATTCAGCTCAATATAGATGCCGACATCGGCGAGGTGGGGATAATTCGGGCTGGCGAAAGCTTCAAAACCCGTGGCGAGCAATTTGCTGCTACGGTTCCCTCGCAACAAGACGCCATTAAAGTACAGGCAAACCTCAGGAATAGTGTAGGAACTGGCGAGTTCAATCGCGGTCACCAAGTTGGTCTGGGCGTCGTTGCGCAGCTCGCTGAGGGGAATTTGAGAGCCGGTGACGATGACGGGTTTGGTCAGGTCCCGCAACAGGAAGGACAACGCCGAGGCGGTGTAAGCCATGGTATCGGTGCCATGTAAAACGACGAAGCCGTCGTAATCGTCATAGCGGTCACTGATGTCTTTGGCGATGCGGGCCCATTCCGGTGGTCTGATGTTGCTGCTGTCGATGGGGTCTGGATATTCGAAGAGGTCGTAATCCGGCATGTCCATGGACAGGCGCGGCGGAATTTTTTCATCGATCAGCTTCTGCAGGCCGCTGACGGCCACATAGCCTTGTGGGGAGCGTACCATGCCGATGGTGCCGCCGGTGTAGATGATGAATATGCGTTTGTTCATTCTGAATCCTCGTTCATCAGGAAACGTTCAGCCACGCGAGCGAAGAGTTCCGGCTTCTCCGCGTGCAGCCAGTGTCCCGTATGCGGAATGACCCGCAAGCCCGCCGCGGGAAACAAACGCGCTATATGCTCACGATGCTTGGGCTGGATGTAGTCGGAGTTTCCACCCTTGACAAACAAGACGGGTCCAGGGAAAGGCTGCTGTGCATCCTGGCCCGCCATAATATTCATGTAGTTCTGCTGAATTGCAGGCAAATTCATGCGCCAGGAAAAGCGTCCGTCTACGCCTTTCTGCAGGTTCTTCAACAGAAACTGACGCACCGGCAGCTCCGGCACGTAGGGTTTGACCAGCTCGTCGGCCTCCTGTCGGGAGGATAGCGACGCAGGGTCCAGAGCCGTGAGCCCTGTGAGGATGTCTTTGTGATGAGGTGGATAGGCGACTGGCGCAATGTCCGCCACGATCAGTTTCTCAACGCGCTGAGGGTATTCCAGCGCAATCTGCATGGCGGTCTTGCCGCCCATGGAGTGTCCCAGCAGGTGGGCTTTGGCGACGCCTGCTTTGTCCATGTAGCGGATGACGTCCGCCGCCATAAGGGAATAGTCCATCATCTGCGCATGAGGCGAGCGGCCGTGATTGCGCATGTCCAGGGAGTGAATGACAAAATTATCGGCAAGCAATCGGGCGATACCGCCCAGATTTTCCATAGAGCCGAACAGGCCGTGGATCAAAACCAGGGGCGTTTTGTCTCCAGTAGATTCCTGAGTGTTTCCCTGAACGCGATGATGCAACTGCAGCATTAATGTTTACCTTCGAATAACCAACACCAATAGGCTAGTTCGCCCAAAGCCGTGGAGTTTAGCAGATAGGCGGACTGATGTTTGCCCGACAGCAGCTGGATCTCACGGAATACGGTAGGAAGGGGCGTATTGTCCGGCTTGAGCTGGGAAAACTGTGAAATATAACCCCACATATGCCAGACCGCGTTGCGTAAACCTCCCAAAGGAGGCGGTACGCGCAGGGCGGCGACCAGCTCTTCCGCCAGATCTCCCAAACTGATTTCACGGGCGGCGACGGCGCGGCCAAGAGATTGGTACATGCCTTGATTCCGCGCCATCACGGAGTACTTATGCTGCGCCCACAAGGCCTGGTCGTTGCGAGGACTGGGAAGACGCGCGCCGGCTTCCGCCTGAGGCCACTGTTCCGCCACTGGCATGCCGGGGCGTGCGGGCCAGATCAGGGACTCCCCTGAAGCGTGAATATAGGGAAGGGTGCTGTTCTGCCGCAGATTGATCTCGCTGACCACCAGGTTGTACATGGTTATCAATGCGTCCACGTGTCCCCGCCAGGACTTCAGGTGAGGGTCCTGCTGGATTTTTTCCGGTTTCCTGATGGCTCCCTGCAGCATGTTGAGCTGGTGCTGCAGCTGAGGAAGGCTGAGATAGCCTGGGTCGATGTCAAAAAGAAATTGTGGCATAGGGTTCGCCGGATGGCCTCTTGTTCGGTTGGTTTGTCTCGTTCTCTATAGTCGTTTTAGTTATGAGTCCGTCATTTACAGCGCCAGACGCCCAAAATAACGTTTTGCAAAGGCAAAATGTAGACGCATGTGCAGCAAAGAACGACATTAATTTCCGCACTATGTGAAAAAAGTATTGCTGTTGCGATGTGAAAGCGCTGAGGTCCCGCGGTTAGGCCTATAAATTGTCTCATTCGGCCATTGGTCCGCCGCGTGGCGGACTTTTATCATGGTTTTTACGCCGCGCTGCGGCGCATACTCTGAAGCATCGGGGCCAGAGCGGTAAATATGAAAAAAAGGTTAGACAAAAAGTAACAGCTTGATGCTGCAGACGTCAGCCAAAAAGCTTTGGTTCCCAAAACGGATATAACAATACAAGCAGAGCGAGGTCCGCGCATGACTGTGAATACTGGCGTTGAAGCTGAGTCCAGGGAGGTCCACTTTCGAAACTGCACGCTGTGCGAAGCGATGTGCGGCCTTCGTATTGAAGCCCATGGCGATGAAGTGATCAGCATTAAAGGCGATGAGGAAGATCCCTTCAGTGAAGGGTTTATCTGTCCGAAGGCGGTGGCGCTGCAAGATCTGCAGAATGATCCAGACCGCTTGCGCCAGCCTTTGCGGCGCACTGCCGACGGCTGGGAGGAAATTTCCTGGAGCGAAGCCCTGGATTACACGGCCCAGCGCCTGATTCAAGTGCGTGAGGAGCATGGGCGTAATGCGTTGGGCGTATATTTGGGCAACCCCAACGTACATGACCACGGCAATACGCTCTTTATTTTGCCGTTCCTGCGCGCCCTGGCCACCAGGAAGCGCTTTTCCGCCACCTCCCTCGACCAACTACCGCATATGCTGGCTAATCTCACGATGTTTGGAAATCAGGGGATGTTTCCGGTGCCGGACATCGACCGCTGCGACCTTTTCGTCTGCATCGGCGGCAATCCGCTGGCGTCCAATGGCAGCCTGATGAGCGCAGGCGGCGTTGAGCGCAGACTCAAGGCCATTCGCGAACGCGGGGGCAAAGTCGTCACCATTGACCCACGTAAGGCGGAAACGGCGAAAGTGGCGGATGAGCATATCTTTATACGACCGGGAACGGATGTGCTGCTGTTGTTGGCGATTATCAACACCCTGTTCGATGAGGACCTGATCAACCTGGGTCACCTCTCCGATATCATTGACGATGTGGAGCTGTTGAGACTGGCGGGCGAAGCTTATCCTGTCGATCGCGTTGCGCAGGCCACTGGCGTGGCGGCAGACGACATTCGGCGTTTGGCCAGAGAGCTGGCGCAGACCCGTCAGGCGGTTTTATACGGGCGGATGGGCGTCAGCGTGCAACGCTATGGCGGATTATGCGTCTGGTTGATTTACTGCATCAACATACTGACCGGCCATCTGGATCGGCGCGGGGGATTGATGTTTACCCAGCCCGCTATTGATTTGCCTGCAATTGGCGCGATGTCCGGACACAAAGGGCATTTTGATCGCTATCGCAGCAGCGTTCGCGGTTTACCTGAATTTGGCGGTGAACTGCCGGCGGCGACACTGGCGGAAGAGATCCTGACCGAGGGGCCTGAGCAGATCAAAGCCATGGTGGTGGTCGCGGGCAATCCTGTGCTGTCTTCCCCCAATGGCGGGCGTCTGGATGAGGCGTTCAGTTCACTGGAATTTATGGTGAGTATTGATATGTACGTCACCGAAACCTCACGGCATGCGGATATCATTCTCCCTCCCGCCGGTCCCTTGCAACGCAGCCATATCGATATCGTGTTCGCCGCGCTGGCGGTGCGCAACACCGTGAAATATTCCCCGCCGCTGTTTCCTAAAGAGGACAACGAGCTGCACGACTGGGAGATATTTCTGGAGTTGTCACGGCGCCTGAGCAGTCGCGATTTGCGCTCCTCTATCGAAGCGGAAATCAAGTACAAGCTGTTGAAACGCCTGGGTCCGGATGGTCTGGCGGATATCTATCTACAGCTGGGTCCTTATGGTCGCGACCTGCCTGCGTCTGGGCGCTGGTCCGGTTACCTGGAGCGAGCGCTGCAGGCCCTACATCCTGCACATCCATTGCGGCAACTCTGGAAACAGGGCCCCTTGAGCGACGCAAATCGTGATTTGCGGAAAGGGCTTTCCATCAAAACATTGCTTCAGCATCCACATGGCGTGGATTTGGGACCACTGCGTCCTTGTTTGCCGCAGCGTTTGTTCACCAAAGACAAGCGCATTAATCTGGCGCCAAAGATATATCTCAGCGACTTGTCCCGGGTGAAAGCCTTACTGAGTGAGAATGTGGAGGAAGGGGTTCTGTTAATTGGCCGCCGCCATGTGCGCTCTAACAATTCCTGGCTGCACAATAGCCATCGTCTGGTGAAGGGCAAGAACCGTTGTACGCTGTTGATGCACCCTCGCGACGCCAGCCGCTATGGAGTCCGTGACGGTGAAGACGCGGAAGTGCGCTCTCGGGTGGGCGTTGTGGTTCTGCCTGTGGAGTTGACGGAAGATATTATGCCCGGCGTGGTCAGCATTCCCCATGGATGGGGGCATAAGCGCAGCGGCGTTAACTGGCGCACGGCCAGTGCTCATGGAGGCGTCAGTGTAAACGACCTGACCGACGAACTATGGGTTGATCCGCTATCCGGCAATGCGGCGCTGAATGGCGTTCCTGTGACAGTGAAGTCCGCAACGGGTCGTAAAGGCAAAAACCGAAGCACTGGCGCGCAGAAGCAGGGCGGCTCGGTGGCGGTTTAGCTCAGCCCCGTCACAGCAGCGCCGCAGTCAGCAGGGAAAGCGCCAGCGGCATGGTGACCATGGCCATCAGCGTTTGCGCGCTGATGATGCCCGCCATGAGTGGCGCATCGCCGCCAAGCTGGCGCGCCAAGATATAGGACGCCGTTGCTGTGGGCAGGCAGCCAAGTACGGCGAACACCGCGACATTGAGCGGCGGCAGCTGTAACGCCAACGCGCTGCCGACGAATATGAGCGGGAACAGGCCCAGCTTGAAGGCGCTGCTGATCATGAGCGAGCCGCCGGCGCCTTTCAGGCTGCGCAGGTCCAGCGCAGCGCCAACGCACAGCAGGCCCAACGGCAGCGCCATATTGCCTACCAGCTTTAATACTTGGTTGACTGCGTCTGGGAAACCAATCCCGAGACTGTTGAAGGTCAGTCCCGCCAGACTTCCCAATATCAGCGGGTTCGTAATGATCGCTTTGCCCACGCCACGCCAGCCAGGCGCTGATTGCTCCACATAAAGCGCGAAGGCGCCGATGCACAGCACATTGATCAGAGGGATCATCATGGACATGGACAGCGCCGCCAGCGCCAGTCCCTGATCGCCCTGCAACGCCTGCACAGCGGCCAGCCCCACATAGGAGTTGAAGCGCACGGCGCCCTGGTAAACCGAGGTGAAACGGGGGCCTGACCACCGCCGCCAGCGTTGTAAGCCGATCATCAACACTGTAGCGACAGCGAACGCCAGTAATATCGCCAAAAATAAACGATCCAGCAGTAACCCATCGCGCTTGGCGTAGGTGAGTTTGTCCACCAGCATCATGGGGAACAGAAAATAATAGAGAAACTTTTCCGCCGGCGGCCAGAAGCTGTCGCCGGGAAAGTTAAGGCGACGCATGCCATATCCAATAAGGATGAGGATGAAGACCGGAACAAGGGCGGCGCTGACCTGCATATATCGCGTCCGTTAGGGAGTCGGAGGTTGGTATTGTCGGCGGCGCCCAGTATTGGTGGCTATACGCAATAGTGGCTAAGGCCGGGTCAGTCGATGCCGAGAATCTTATGGAGCTGAACGCTCAGCCGCCATTTGGGATGATTCATACAATACTCCATCGCTAACTGAGTATTCTGGCGCTTCTGTTCGTCATTACCTTCCCGAACCAGAGGATTGGCCATGGGAGAAAGGTAATAACGACCAGCGATAATATCAGAGAAACGCTCCGGCGGAGCCTCGGGTTGCGGGTAGACCAGCTTGAGCTCGTCGCACTCTGTGATCACGACTTCCGCCCGGCCTTTGGGGCTGACGCATAACCAGTCGATTCCCGCTGGAGCGGGCAGGGTGCCGTTGGTTTCCACGGCGACTTCGAAACCTCTGGCATGGAAGGCCGCGATCAAGGGGGCATCCAACTGCAGCAGTGGCTCGCCGCCGGTACAGACGACAAAGCGGTTATCTTGCTCTGACGGCCAGAATGCGAGGATATGATCCGCCAGCTCTTCCGCTGTCGCGAACTTACCGCCATTTTGGCCGTCCACGCCGTTAAAGTCTGTGTCGCAGAAGTTGCAAACGGCCCCGGCGCGGTCCTTTTCTCGACCTGTCCACAGATTGCATTTGCTGAAGCGACAGAACACGGCGGGGCGCCCTTGGTGCGCCCCTTCCCCTTGCAGGGTATAGAAAGCTTCTTTTACCCGGTACATACAGACTCGTACGCCAGGGGGTCGGTCGCATCATTCTTTTCAAAGGCTTCCAGGCGCTCAACGCAGGAACCGCACTTGCCGCAGGCTTTTTCGCGACCGTTATAGCAGGTCCAGGTCTGACCGTAGTCCAGGCCTAACGTCAGGCCTCTGCGCAGAATTTCAATTTTGGTTTCGTACAGGTACGGGGCGCGGACTTCCACTGGCTCATAATTGGCGAGCTTGGACGCTTCCCCCATGATTTCCACGAATGCCGGGCGGCAGTCCGGATAGATGGCGTGATCGCCGCCATGAGCGCCGTAATAGACGGCTTCGGCTTTGAGAGACACGGCGTAACCAATCGCCAGAGACAGCAGAATCATATTGCGATTAGGCACTACGGTGGATTTCATGTTCTCTTCTTCATAGTGCCCTTCCGGCACCTGAATATCGTCAGTCAGAGAAGAGCCGGCCAGCAGAGAATTGATGGCGGTGATATCAATGATCTTATGGGCGACATTCAGGTTTTC
Source organism: Hahella sp. NS-SX17 (assembly GCF_057367735.1). NCBI lineage: Bacteria > Pseudomonadati > Pseudomonadota > Gammaproteobacteria > Oceanospirillales > Hahellaceae > Hahella > Hahella sp. NS-SX17. The sequence goes on along the minus strand of NZ_CM170632.1, from coordinate 7,304,138 downwards.
ACATACCTGTCTGGCGCAGACCAGCTCTTTGCTGTGTCGCTGTCCATAGTTGAAAGAGAGGGCGAAAACTTCTTTACCTTCCGCCACTAACTCGTTGAGAAGAGTGAATGAGTCCATACCGCCGGAAAAAATGGCGACGGCGCGATTTGGAATAAGAGACGTATCAGACTGATTCATTGCCTACCGCTTGTGAGAGAACAAAAGCGCATTATACCGCGGGCTATAGTGGCTGTCGTCCGTTCATGCCCTGATCCGGGCGTCGTAAAAGCGGCAAATTGGGGAAAATCTGCTATACAGAAAAGAAGGGCCGGCGTCCCGAGATGCGCCGCGCCCCGGCGTCGTGTTATCGCGATCTCCGCTCCCGGGCGAGAGAAGTACCAAGGGGGAACGCCTATGAGTCCGGTTCAGCTAGCCCTGTTGGGTCAGATTTTCGCAGTTGTGCTTTGTCTGGTCGCCGCATTGGCGATGCTGGGATTGGGGGCCAAGCGAATGCGCCGCCAGCCGATCAAAATCAAGGCGGAAGAAAAGCGACGTCGCCGTCAAAGCGGTATGTTTCTCGTCGGGGCGCTGGCTTGGGGCGGTCTGGCTTATTTGCAAACGCCGGAGCGCAGTAACTGGGAGATGGCGGCGCAAGCGGAGGATTGGCCCAGCCTGCTTAATATGATGCCCGCCGCTGCGGCTGGTATTCCTCCACAGTTCAGCGACCCTTCCACCGAAGACAGCGCGCTGATTACGGCGCGGGCGGCCAGTCTGGCGGAGGAGATGCTGCTGTTTCCAGATAACCCTGATTTTGTCAGCCTGCGCAACTATCTCGCCAGTGAGCTGGTGCAGTCTGAGCAATTTGACCGCTATCCCGATCCGGTGTTGATAGACCTTTCCCGTCGCGCAGATAAGGCCGCCATCAAGTACATCGCGGATGAGCGTCCTGGGATACTTACGGTCATTTACTATACCTCCGGCGCTAAAGATCAGAGTATGCTTGTCTACTGGCCTGAAGTAGCCGGCGACCAAATAATATACACGCCCATATCGGGAGCGTCGGCTAAAGCCGCAGTCATACTGCTGGAAAAGGAACTTGCCGAGGCCGGAGCGGGATAGGCGCTCCGCCGTGTTTAAGATCGACGTCCTCCGCATCGGTCCGCTCGCCACAAGGCGAGATGTTGAAGTGGCCGGTACAGGCGCCCCGTCTTGCGACAGGGGAGAGTGGCGGATACGTCGCCGCACAGAGGATGCCGTGAGGAGTATGTGAAAAACGAACCGAATATGTCCTTTGAGACAATGGCTTCGCAGATAGAAGCATTACAAGAACAACCCTGCTTTATCGACTTTGAAGCATCAAGTCTGGATCTGATTTGCAGTTATCCGATTGAAGTGGGCGTTTGTCTGCCGGATGGCGCCATTCATAGTTGGTTGCTGCGTCCTGCGCCCCTGTGGACGGACTGGTCTGAAGAAGCCTGCGCCATTCACGGCATCACCCGGCAGCAGTTGCAGGAGGAAGGCGTCAATATCGTCGATGTGGCGCATGCGCTCAATGAATTGCTTCCCGAACATGTCTATTGCGACGCCTGGACCTTTGACAGCTTTTGGCTACATCGCCTGTTCAGAGCCGCTAAGCTACAACCTGCCTTTAAACTGGAATCCATCGCCTCACTTCTGGCGCCGCAGCAGGTGAATAACTGGGCGGATACGCGCCGTCGCGCCATTGAGACATTAGGCGTGGAAACCCACCGCGCCGCCAATGATGCGCAGATTCTCTATACAACCTGGAAAATGGTCATCGAACAAAGCCAGTGATCTGAGCGGCGGGCGCAAAAAAAGCGGGAGACTGCTTGCGCCTGCAGTAACCCGCTCAGGAGAGCACTTTTGTGCTTACATTAAGGAAATGCAAGAGGGTATGGAGTGCGTTGGGAGTCCAACGTTCCCGTGTCGTTTAAACCCTACAATTGACACACTAAAAAGTATGGTTCAGCCCCCCCGCTTTTACTGTAGGTGAATACCGAGGCCCTGATTTACCTAGGTTTTACGTTAGATGACGCCCTTCTCAACCGCCTGTAATCCCTGCGCCAAAGCCTTTTGCGTTTGCTCCCTCAACCAGATGTGAGCAGGCTCGCGATCCGTCGATCTGTGCCAGTAGAGATAAGTCTCTAATGGGTTTAGCGTCAAAGGAAAAGGCGCGACCTGTAAAGGAATAGTTTGCGTTAGGCGCCGCGCCACCTGTTCCGGCGCACACAGGATCAAATCGCTGCTGGCTGCTGTTAGCGCCGCGCCGTAGAAGTTGGGCGTGCGCAGCCCCAACTTTCGCTGCAGTCCGTGCCGGGATAACTGGATGTCTTCATAACCCGGGCCATGCTCGCGGGAGGAAACCTGCACATGAGGCCAACGCAACATCTCCGCCAGACTCCATTCCTCAGTCAGGGCGGGATGGTCTTTGCGCAACAGACAGGTCAAACGATCTTCAAACAACTTTTCGTGACAGATACTGTCGTCGTGACTGATTAATACGTCGGCGGCCAGATCAATGCGGCCGCTGGCCAGATCATGAAGGATTTGCTCACGGGGTGAGCGCAGACAGTTAAAGACCACTTTCGGGGCGATCGCCCGGCAATTCCTGATCAGCACCGGCAAGAGCAACACATCGAACAGGTCCCGTACACACAGTCTGAAACTGGTCTCCAATTGCGCGGGAGCGAACTCCTGGCCTTGCTGCAGGCCGCGTTGTAACTGATTTAGCGCCTGTCTCACCGTGCCGATTAATTGATGAGCGTAAGGGGTTGGCGTCATGCCGCGGGATGAGCGGATGAACAGCTCGTCGCCAAGCGCTTCCCGCAGACGGTTGAGAGCATGGCTCACGGCTGGTTGAGTTAAATGCAACACTTCCGAAGCGCGTGTGATGCCGCCTTCGCTGTAGATAGCGTCGAACACGACGAACAAGTTCAGGTCGATACGATTGATATGCACAATTTTTATATTTATCTATTTCTATTATTCATTTGTTTAATTATATGGCGGTGTCTATGGTTTAGCCATTAACGCAAGCGCTTGCAGCGCGACAGACGAAGCGCGCTAAAACGCTCGTCTGTACTGACTAAATCTGACTTTGAGGTGAGCAATGGAATTCGATCATTCACCGCGCGCCGCCAGCTATATTCAGCGAGTTCGTGAGTTTATTCGCGAGCGAATATTGCCAGCGGAGCAAGAGTATTACGCCCATCTGGCCGAACCCGGACAGGCCTGGACTCAACCGCCGATCATGGACATCTTAAAAGCGGAAGCGAAGAAGGAAGGTTTGTGGAACCTGTTTCTACCGGAAGAGGAATACGGCCCCGGACTCAGCACGCTGGAATACGCCCCGCTGGCGGAGGAAATGGGATGGTCGTTTATTGCGCCTGAGGTTTTTAACTGTAATGCGCCGGACACCGGCAACATGGAGGTATTGGTGCGCTATGGTTCTCATGAGCAGCAGGACGTCTGGCTAAAGCCTCTGCTGGCGGGAGAGATTCGCTCTGCGTTCGCCATGACGGAAAAAGAAGTCGCTTCTTCCGACGCCACCAACATGCAGGCGACCATTGTCGTTGAAGGGGATGAGGTGGTGGTGAACGGCCGCAAATGGTGGACCTCTAACGCCGGCCATCCCCGCTGTGAGTTCTTTATCTTTATGGGCGTCACCAATCCTGACGCCGATCGTCACCAGCGTCACTCGATGGTTATCGTGCCGCGTAACACGCCGGGTGTGAATGTGAAGCGCATGCTGCCGGTCTTCGGTCAGTTGGATGAACCCTACGGTCATGGCGAAGTCCATTTCGAAAACGTGCGCGTTCCCTTAGCCAATATCATTGCTGGTCCCGGGCGAGGGTTTGAAATCGCCCAGGGGCGGTTGGGGCCGGGCCGCATTCACCACTGCATGCGCGCTATTGGTGCGGCGGAGAGGGCGTTACAGCTCATGTGCGAGCGGTCGTTGAGCCGTGTTGCTTTTGGTAAGCCACTGGCGAAGCTGGGAGGGAACGCGGACATTATCGCCAACGCGCGTATGGATATTGAAATGGCCCGCCTGCTCACGCTACAGGCGGCGTATAAAATGGATAAGTACGGCGTGTTTGCGGCGATGAGCGACATCTCACAGATCAAGGTGGTGGCGCCGAATTTGTGTCAGCGTATCGTGGACCAGGCGATTCAGATGCACGGCGGCGCTGGCGTCTCCGATGATTTTCCGCTGACGGCGCTGTTTGGGTATGCGCGAGTGCTACGCTTGGCGGATGGTCCTGATGAAGTGCATCGGGCCTTGATCGCCAAGTATGAGCTTAAGAAATATCAACAATGAACCAGGGGAAGGGATATGCATCGATTTCCTGAAAAGCGCGTCGCGATAACCGGCGCCGCCAGCGGGTTGGGGTTGGCCACCGCACGGCATTTTCTAAGCCGGGGGTGGCGCGTGGCTTTCGCGGATGTTCAGGATGATACAGGGAGCGCGATAGTGGAGTCGTTGGGGCTCCCCGAAAATCGCGTTTTCTATCAGCACGTGGACGTCACCAAGGTGCGGGATATACAAGCCTGGCGGCGCAAGATCGTCGAACTTTGGGGCGGTCTGGATATCCTGGTCAACAATGCTGGCGTCGCCGCCCATGGCGGCATCGGCGAAGCCCCGCTGGAAGACTGGGAATGGGTCATTGATATTGATCTTATGGGGGTCGTGCGGGGCTGCAAGGAATTTGCGCCCTTATTCAAACGACAGCGCTCCGGCCAGATTGTTAATATCGCCTCTATGGCGGGACTGGTGCATGCGCCGGAAATGGGCTCGTATAACGCCGCCAAAGCTGGCGTCGTGGCGCTTACTGAAACGCTGATTGGCGAGCTGTCGCCCTTTGGCGTTGGCGTTAATGTTGTTTGTCCCGGTTTCTTTTCTACGGGGCTGGCCAACACTGCGAGATCTCCCAGCCCCAATCTTAAAGAAACCATGGAGAAGCTGTTTGCAGGCTCCAAACTGAGTGCGGCGGATGTGGCGGAACGGCTATATGATGGCGTGGAAAAACAGCAATTCTATATCCTGCCTCACGCTAACTATCGCCTGCTATGGTGGTTGAAACGGTATGCGCCGGCGGTGTACCTGCGCAGTATGAAAACCCTGGGGCGTCGCTTCCTGGCGAAAAAGCAGGAGTGTGAAAACGGCCAGGAAGAGGCTGACAATGGACGGGCGCTAGGATGAGCGATAGCACTTATACGGATAGCGCTGGCGTAGTGCGCGCAGGCGAAGAACTCAATGCATCAGTCATAGACGCCTTTCTTAAGCAGCATATTTCCAGCCTGCAAGGTGTACCGCAAGTAAAACAGTTCCCGGGCGGGGCTTCCAACCTGACCTATCTGCTGCAATACCCTGAGCGGGAGTTTGTGTTGCGACGCCCGCCATTCGGGCGTAAGGCTAAGTCCGCTCATGATATGGGACGGGAATATCAGGTGATGCAGGGATTGCGGGAGCTGTATCCCTATGTGCCCGCCATGGTGGCATTCTGTGAGGATGAGAGCCTTATCGGCGGCGAGTTTTATGTCATGGAGCGCCTTAGTGGCGTCATTCTGCGAGGCGATCCGCCGGCGGGGCTGAGCTTCAGCGAATCGGATCAACGCGCTTTATGTCGCAATATGGTGGATCGTCTGGTGGAACTGCATCAGGTGGATTGGGCGAGTACATCTCTTAAAGTCTTGTTGAAAGAAGGCGATTACGTCGAAAGGCAGATTGACGGCTGGTGTGACCGCTATCGACGCGCAAGGACGGACGACGCGCCGGATTTTGAAGAAGTGATGAGCTGGCTGCAGCAGCACAGGCCTAAGCAGATCCAGCAATGTCTGGTGCATAACGACTATCGCTTCGATAACCTGGTTCTCGACGCCGACAACCTGATGAACATTATCGGGGTGCTGGACTGGGAAATGGCCACCATTGGCGACCCGCTGATGGACCTGGGCAACAGTCTGGCGTATTGGGTGCAGCGGGACGACCCGGCGCCGCTGCATATGCTGCGGCGTCAGCCTACGCACTTGCCGGGAATGATGAGCCGCGCGGAGATTGTCGAGTATTACCTGCAGCGCGCCGGTCTCAGCATCCCAGGCTTCGATTTTTATGAGGTGTACGGCATGTTCCGACTGGTCGTCATCATCCAGCAGATTTATTACCGCTTCTACCACGGCCAGACCCAGGACCAGCGTTTCGCCGGTTTCATTCAGGCCGTGCAGTATCTGGACGGTTATTTACGGGACAAAATTCATGCCTCATCTTTGTCCTGACTTTGACTGCTCGCCCATGCCTGAGCTTGAACGAGAGGACGACTGATGGGCGCGGTCTATTTGATTCGTCACGGGCAAGCCAGCTTCGGGAGCAATGACTATGATCAGTTGTCGGAATTGGGGCGCGCCCAGGCGGAGAGACTGGGAGCCTACCTGATTACCAAAGGCTTGCGTCTGGATGCATGGCGAAGTGGTCTGCTACGTCGTCAGATCGACACGGCGTCAATGGTTCTTAACGCGATGGCGGATAAGGCGGAAGTGATGCGTAGCCATGGCTTCAATGAGTTCGACCATGCTGCAGTGCTGGCCAGGGTGATGCCTGAGTTGGCGCAGAAAGATGCTGAAGTGGCGGCCTTTGTGAGCGGAGAGTTGGACCGTCGGAGAAGCTTTCAGAAAGTATTTGAGAAAGTGATTGTGGCGTGGCTGCAGAAAGACGAGTGGGAGGGAATGGACTCTTGGCCTGTATTCAGCAACAGGGCTGTGCGCGCTTTTGAAGCCACGCTGGAGGAAGTCGGCGGTGGGCGCAATATCGCCATCGTCACTTCCGGCGGCGTTATAACGGCGATTCTGCAGAAGGTGCTTGGCCTGTCTTCCTCGGCGGCGTTCAATATGAACTGGTCCATCGTCAACGCTTCCGTCACCAAAATTATGTATAGCGGCGGCGGACGTCGCTCGCTGGCTTATTTCAATAATTACAGCTATTTGCAGAGCGGCAGTGATCGCAGTTACGTCACCTGGCGCTGAGCTGAAGCGAGTTTACAAGGTCTTATTATGAATAAAGATTTATTTCAGTTATCAGGACAAGTTGCGCTGGTCACAGGCGCGAGTCGTGGGATTGGCGAGTCCATCGCCAGAACATTAGCGCAGTATGGCGCGCATGTGATTGTGTCCAGTCGCAAAACAGAAGGGTGTGAATCTGTGGCCCAGTCTATCCGTGACGACGGCGGTTCCGCAGAGGCTATCGCCTGTCATATTGGCGAGATGGAGCAAATATCCTCGCTGTTTGACCAGATAAAAGAAAAGCACGGCAAGCTGGATATCCTGGTCAACAACGCCGCCACTAATCCTTATTTCGGCCATGTGCTGGAGACGGACCTGGGCGTATTTCAGAAGACCGTCGATGTGAACATTCGTGGTTATTTCTTTATGTCTGTCGAGGCGGGCAAACTGATGCGCGCCCACAAGAGCGGCAAGATTGTGAATGTAGCCTCGGTCAATGGCGTTATTCCGGGGCACTTCCAAGGCATCTATTCCATCACCAAGGCGGCGGTTATCAGCATGACCAAAACCTTCGCCAAGGAATGCGCCGGTATGGGGATTCGGGTGAATGCGTTATTGCCGGGTGGGACAGACACCAAGTTCGCCTCCGCGCTCACGCAGAACGAAGCGATTCGCAAACAATTGCTGCAACATGTGCCGATGAATCGTATTGCGGAACCGTCGGAAATGGCTGGCGCAGTGCTTTATTTAGTCAGCGACGCTGCTTCTTACACGACAGGGTCGGTGCTGGCGGTGGACGGGGGATACCTGGTTTCGTAAGCAGGGCCTGCACATATCAGGCCCTGTCTCCCGGGGCGAGCCGCCGCGCAGGCGCATGAACGCGCCCGAGTATTAACACGGCAATATCATTGCCATGTTAATCGCTGGCTCAGGATTCCGGGGGCTGTGTCTGAATGAATGACTCGCGTTTGAACAGCCGGTCTGCGTAATCCGCCAAATGAGGGTGGCTGTTACGCCATTCTGAGTCGCCAAAGCGGAAGTCGTACCATCCCAATACACAGCCAATAGCGATATCTGCGAGCGTTAGATGATCACTATACGCCCACTGCTTGCCGGCAGTGGCCTTTTCCAGCGCAGCAAGGCCTCGCTCCACTTTTTGCTCCTGTCGGGCGATCCATTCTGGACCCTGTCGCTCCGATGGACGCTTTTTCTCCAGAAAGATGGCGATGGCGGCTTCACAAACGCCGTCTGCGAGCGCCTCCAGCTGACGTACTCTGACTGCGTCGATAGACTTGATCGGAACCAGACGATGGCGGGTTTCCAGCGTTTCGACGTATTCAGCGATGACTGGCGAGTCGAACCAGATTTCACCGTGTTCATCGATCAAAACAGGCACCTTGCCCAAGGGATTGAACTTGGGCACGGAGGTGTCCGCGTTCCAGGGAATTTCCTCCAGCAGGGAAAACGGAAGCCCCTTTTCTAATAACTGTATGCGGATCTTTCTGACAAAAGGACTGGTAAGTGAACCGATGAGCTGCATATGCTTTCTCCGTTAACAACTCCCTATCGTTGAGGTTTTCTATAGTCAATAACTTAGACGGCTGACGTCAACTGTTTTGTTCACTGTAAAAAATACTGACGCTGAAATAAAAAACGCCGGCGGTTACCGGCGTTTATATGAAAAAAGCTTTGTTCTGTTTAGGCTGAGCGGCGACGGAATACCAGCAATCCGACCAAGGCGATGCCGAATAACGCCAGGCCTGCTGGCTCAGGGACTTCCCGGCGGTTGTAACTGCCATCGTGAGAGAATGGAGCAAACGCCGCTATCGGTTTTTTGCGGTCGAAGTCCAGCGCGTACAGGTCAAAGTGCAGCCCGGCCCCGGTATACCCTGAAACATTGAAGTCAAAGGCGTTGTAATACAGGTAGTCGCCAGCACCGCCATACAGGGCGAATCCATCCGGGTCGTCCTGAACGTTATAAGGCGTCGCCTTATTGCCCGTGTCGAAAGAGAATTCGACTTCGTAGTAGTAAGTGTCGTAAATACCGTGACCTGGCAGGTCAGCGCTGCCGCTGGACACTTCTACAGGAGGCGTGCCGTAAGTCATATCGTCGGTGATATCAATGGTGACGCCATTGACGACAATGCTGCCCAAGTCAGTCGGCGTCGATAGTTTTGGAGTGACGGCGATGCTGAGGCGAAAATCAAATAAACCCGCGTCTACGATACCTGTATCGGCTAAGGCATAAAGTGTAAAGGCGGTGGCGCTGGTTACCGAATCCTCGGACGCCATGTCATAGGTTCCATCCTCAATTCCAATTTGCAGCGCTGGAAGAGCGAATGCTCCGGTGGAGGCGAGCAGGGCAGAAGAAAAGACAATTGTTTTGAGTGAGGTTGTTGTTTGTTTCATGACTCTTGAGCCTGTACTGCGAGCGTGGTTAATGACAGGGTGGACTACATCAAAAAATAAGCAATGACCCCGCCATACTGGAACTTTATGAGTATGAACAGACACTAGCTGAGTTACGTGTTGTTACATATTCTTTGTGAATGTAAATTTTTGTGACACATCTTCTAAATGCAGTGTGGTTATTTTAACAGGGATCTTATCTGCCAGCGTTGAGCCGTAAGTGGCGTCCAGCCATGAACTTACTGAAAGGTTCACGCTGAAATGCTTGTTTTTGCTATGCTGAGCCCCCATCAAGCGGGAAGTTATTCCATTAAGGCACTTTTTCTCAATCTTGTAAGACTTAGGCGGAGATCATGGAGCGTTTTATTGAAAATTTGATGTATTCAGCGCGCTGGATACTGGCCCCGATTTATTTGGGCTTAAGCTTGGCCCTTTTGGCGCTGGGCGTGAAGTTCTTCCAGGAGATCTTCCATGTATTGCCAGTGATCTTCTCCATGAAAGAGGCGGATCTGGTGCTGGTGGTGTTGTCGCTGATTGACCTGGCTTTGGTTGGCGGTTTGCTGGTCATGGTGATGTTCAGCGGCTACGAAAACTTTGTTTCACAGTTGGATATTGCTGACGGGCAGGAAAAGCTTAGCTGGCTGGGCAAAGTGGATTCCGGCACCCTGAAAAATAAAGTGGCGGCTTCTATCGTCGCGATCTCCTCTATTCATCTGCTGAAAATATTCATGAACGCGGAGAATGTGGAGGAAACCTATTTATTCTGGTACGTGGTAATTCACATGACCTTTGTCGTGTCCGCATTTAGTATGGGGTATCTGGATAAGATCACCCGTAAGGATCACTAGCGTTCGCTGCTATCGAGCGCAGATTGACGACAAACTGAGAGATGCGCTTATTCTGAGAAAAACCGGGGCCTTTGAGCCCCGGTTTTCGTTTGCGTCTCAATGCAGTTTGAGGCGTGGACGAATGATCTTATTGATGCGCGCGGAAAACATGATCAGCGCGGTTTTGATGTAACCGTGCAAGGCGATCTGGTGCAGGCGATAAAGGGAAATATAGACGAAGCGGGCGATGCGGCCCTCTATCATCATAGATTTGCCCGTCAGGTTCCCCATCAAGTTGCCGACAGTGGAGTAGCGACTCAGAGACACCAGTGAACCGTGATCTTTATAGATATAAGACTTCAGTGGTTTATTGGCCAACAGATGGCGCAGGTTGGTATAGACATGGCTGGCCATTTGGTGAGCGGACTGCGCTCGCGGCGGCACTTTGGAGCCATTCGGTTGAGGACAGCTGGCGCAGTCGCCGATAGCGAAAATGCGGTCGTCCTTAGTGGCCTGCAGGCTGGGCAGCACCTCGACCTGATTGTTGCGAGTGGTTTCCAGGCCGTCGATGCCTTGCAGGAAATCCGGCGCCTTCACGCCCGCCGCCCAGACGCGCATGTCGGCGGTAATAAAGTCGCCGTCGCCGGTCTCGAAACCTTTGTCTGTGACCTTGGTGACTTTGGTGTCGGTTTTGATTTCGATGTTCAGCTTGCCCAGCTCTTCAACCACCGCGTTGGAGATTCGCGTTGGCAAAGCGGGCAGGACCCTGGGGCCGGCTTCGATAATGGTCACCTTCAGGTTCTCCGGCGCCAGCTTCAAGCCATAAGCGCTGAGTAATGCGGTGGTGTTATGCAGCTCCGCGGCGAGTTCCACGCCCGTGGCGCCGGCTCCGACGATGCCGATGTTCAGCACCACGGGTTTACCTTCAGAGGCTTGGTTGCTGAGGCGCAGATAAGTATTGATGAGGTTCTTGTGAAACAGGTCCGCCTGTTTGCGGCTGTCCAGGAAGGCGCAGTATTCGGCGGCGCCCGGCGTGCCGAAGTCATTGGTCTGACTGCCCAGAGCCAGCACCAGATAGTCGTAAGCGAGGGTTCTCTCTGGGCTGATTTCATCGCCGCGCGCATCGTGCATGGGCGCCAGGCTTATCGTGCGCGCCTGGCGATCCAGGCTGTGCATTTTGCCGAGATGAAAAGTAAAGCCGTGGTAGAAGGCGTGGGAACGGTAACTGATTTCGTCAATGCCGGAATCCATGGAGCCCGTGGCGACCTCATGTAATAACGGCTTCCATAAGTGGGTGGGATTGCAATCCACAAGGTGGACTTCCGCGCGCTTTTTCTTGCCTAGCGCGTTGCCCAGGCGGGTGACCAGTTCCAGCCCCCCTGCGCCGCCTCCGACGACAACTATCTTAGGTGTGCTCATAAAACAACTCCCCGAAATAGCTAGGGATTATAAGGGGAAACGCACAGGAAATCCCGGCTACATTTAAGAAAAACCGATGACTTGCATAGAGTGGAGTGTCGATGAAGTGCGTTCTGGGTTTCCGCCCTGTATAGCCAAAAAAGGGAGGGCATCCTGTCCGCCTGGATCAAGCGGGCGCGCCCTCCAAAAAGCAGGCCTGTAAAACGTACGTCTCGGCGTCGGTGAATCAGGGTCGGTCCATCACCTTCAGGAATCATGCTGAGACGTCCATTGGCGGCCGGCTTGCGTTGAATCAGCGTTGCAACCGAGAGCGACTCTTTTGGAGCCTGTCGCCCTGAATGCGCCGGCGAAATCGATCCGCCGCCTTGATCAGGACGCCTTAACGCTGCGTTTTCCCTCGAGTGCGGCAGTCTAGGGAGAAAAGCGCCCCCCTGCATCCGTAAAGGATACGGACATCGGAGGGGCGTCCTGACGGGAGTTTATTTTTATTCTGTCCCTTGGCGGGGCGTACCGGTGGGGTTATCCGGTAGCCTGCAACGGCTGATCCTGGTGGTTTGACTGATACTCGGTGATGTAACTGCCTCCCATCAACACGAGCGGTATGTGCAGTTTGTTGCGTATCAGCAAATCAAAGAACTTGATTTTGTTGGTGATGGAAAACTTGTTCTTGATGTTTTCCCGGTAAGTCTCCACCGTTCGTGGCGACAAACCCAGCACCTGGCTGCTTTCTTTCGCGGACAAACCGCATAGCCAGAGACCGATGGTCTGCGCTTCTCGGATGGAAATTGGAACGCCGCTCAGCCGCGCAAGCGACGGCAGCAGATCGTCTTCCGCGGGCGCGCCGCGGTACACAGTGGGGAGGTCATTTCCTTTTGTAACCATGGTAAGCACTTTTACGTCCTATCCTTACATCCATTACTGTTTAACATGTCCCTTTTTGGCGCCGTCCTTGATCGGGAATCATTCCCTATCTGCGCCCAGCGAGTGCTCTATAGTTATCTTATGATGCTAACTGATTAAAAAATAATGATTAATTTTCATTTTGTGTTGCCGTAAAGTAATCATGTTGTATTAAAGGGAAATTTTACATGACTAGGGAACAGCTACGCATATTCGCCGCCGTGGTGAGCGAAGGCGGGTTCAGGGCGGCGGCCAAAAAATTCTACCGCAGCCAATCCGCGATAAGCAAAACCATACGCGCGCTGGAGGAGGAGATTGGTTTCCAATTGTTCCAGCGTGATCGATACCGTCCCAAACTGACCGAAAAAGGGGAAGCGTTCTCCGGCAAAGTGAACGAACTTCTGCTGAAATTCTCCGATCTTGACTCTTACACCCGTGAATTAGCCATGGGATACGAGCCAGTCATCCGTGTCGCCGTTAATCATATTTGTCCGTTGGAGAAAGTGCTGCCGTCATTGCGTGAGTGCGCGACGCGCTACGCCAATACTCAGGTGGACTTTTACATTGAAACCCTGGAAGGCGCCATGCAGCGCCTGCAGGAAAACCATGCGGATATCGCCATTACTTACCAAGAGAGGGTGCACGCTTCTTTGGAAGCGTCTCCATTCAGCCAGATTGTATTGAAGGTGGTGGCGACGCCGGATTATCTCGCCAACCTGCTGCGTTGCGACAATGGCGAACCAGATCTATGCCGAAGCACCCAGATAGTGGTGGAGGACAGCGCCATCAAGCGCCTCGACGAACGCTATCTGCTGGTGGATAACGGCGGAAAGTGGGCGGTCAACGACCATAATCTGAAAAAACGCATGATTCTCGCCGGTCTGGGTTGGGGTCGATTGCCTTTGCATGAAATCAAAGAGGAGCTGGCCCAGGGGGCGCTGCTGCCGGTGCCCCATATCCCCTGTGACGCCACTGAAAAAGTGGATCTTTATGTGTTGCGCAAGCTGGAGAAGCCTCATGGCCCCGCCGTGCGCTTTTTGTGGGAAAGTCTTACCCGGGCGCCGCAAAGAGCTGGCCTGACGGAGCCAGTCGCTGCTATTTGAGAGAAATATGCCGGTAATGTCGGGGAAAATATAAGCATCTTCCCTGATAACCGTATTATTCGCGGATACTGACCAGCTGGGCCTGCTGCTAAGTTTTGCTGTGCACACCGGCCCGCCGCCCCTGATCAGGGGAGGGCATAAGCGGCAGGGCGGCGCGCAACAGGCAGTTGTCGCGCATCTATGGTCATGACCGCGTCCGGGACCATATTCCAGGGAAACGTAAGTAAAGGAAGATGTTATGGACGCTGAAAGAGCTTACACGAGCGCTCTCTTGCGGGTATTGCTGTCATTCGCCTCGTCGCCTAAAAGCGCCGGGAGTGACGCAACCGTGGAGGGGCGCGACTCATGAGTACCCCTCAGTTTTTAGACACGACTCAGGGCGACGCCCTGATGACCGCCCGCGAGCGTATAAGCTTCGCCAGACTTCGTCAGGAGGCGGATGCGCTTGTCATTCGTCTGCAAAGCTATTCAATTCGCCGGGTGGGCATATTGGGCGACAATGATGTCGCCTGGATAGTCGCCGATCTTGCCGCCTCTCGCGCTGGCGCGATGTGCGCCTTATTACCGCCGATGCTAGGTGATGAACAACTGCGGCGCGCGATTCGCCAAGCCGGCCTGGAAGCGGTTATTTGCTATGGCTCCACCACTGTGCGCATGCGTAAGCTATGGCCGGAAAGCCAGCTGCTATCGGTCGGCGGCCATCAATTGGCGTTGACTGGACTATACAGCGATGCGATGGAATTGGTGGATCGCATTGCTTTCCATGTGGATGACGAAGACAAACTCCGTGGCGTCTGCCTTAACCGTCAGACGTTGGATGCGGTGACGGCCTCGGTGTCTCTCAATATCAAGATGACGGCGGAAGATCGCCACTTCTGTTTACTCCCGCTGACTTCGTTGGCGGAGCTGGTGGCTGGAACCGGAGCCGCGCTGGCGTCAGGCGCCGCGACCATCATGCTTCCCGCCGAACAGTGCGGGCTGGGGGCTGCGACCTTTAATCCCGCTGAACTCTATCGCAGTCTGGTGGACTATCGCGCCACCACCATGCTGATCACCCCCGAATTGTTAAAGCCCCTGCTCAGTTACATGCAATCCCGTTCTCTGACGCTGGACGCCATGCGCCATATGACGCTGATCGGCGCTCCGGCTTCCAGACGTTTGATCAATACGGCGCGAAGACAGGGCGCGCCGGTGTATGCGGGATATTGTCTGAACGAAGCTGGCTCAATGGTGTGTCTGAATACGCCCAACGCATATAAGCCAGGCTCTGTGGGAAAGCCTTTGCCGCACTCGCGAGTGCGCATCAACGAAGAAGGAGAAGTCGTGGTGGGCGGGGCGTTGTGCCTCGGCTATCTGGGCGGCGAGCCGCGTCGCCCCAATGCACAATGGAACAGCGGAGACCTGGGATATATGGACAACGAAGGATATTTATTTATACGCGGGCGCAAAAAAGATGTGCTGGTGACCGCTGAGGGGCGCAGAATTTCTCCAGACTGGATCGAAGCGGAGCTGACTGGAGACCCACAAATCCGGCAGGCGGCGGTGTTCGGCGCGGGAAAGTTCTATCTGGTGGCGGTTGTCGTATCGGGTGATGCGGATGAGCTTACCGCTGTCGTGGAGAGAGTAAACCGTCGCTTGCCGGAGTTCGCGCAGATCAAGGCGGTGGTCGGCGCAACGCAACCGTTTAATGTAGCCAACGGGATGCTGCATTCGTCAGGTCGTAAAAATCGCGAAGCAATTCAGCAAACCTACCAGGAAGATATTGATGCGGTATATGAGCTTCTGGACGCCACCAAGCGCATGACCTCGCCGAAAGAGGACAGCGAGACAGGGGAGGCGCTGTCTTGATCCCGTTTCCTGAATATGAAAGCTATGACGCCATCGGACTGGCGGAGCTGGCGCGTGCTGGAGACATAAGTCCTGAGGAACTGCTGGAAGCGGCGATCGCCCGCATTGAATCCCGTAATCCGTTGGTGAATGCAGTGATTAACAAGCTATATGATCAAGCCAGAGTCCAGCTTGACCAATTGGACCCGCAACAACCTCTGTACGGTGCGCCGTTCTTGCTGCAAGACCTGAATGCGGAGGTGCGTAAGACGCCGACCTCCGCAGGCTCGCGTCTGTTTTGTTCGCGTCCGGTGTTTCACGACTGTGAACTGGTGCAGCGCTATCGGCGAGCGGGACTTGTGATCGCCGGTAAGACCAACACGGCGGAGCTGGGGCTGGCGGTGACGACGGAGCCGCAATTATTTGGCGCTTCCCGTAATCCCTGGGATTTGAGTCGTTCGCCGGGAGGGTCCAGTGGCGGCGCAGCGGCGGCGGTGGCGGTCGGTATGACGCCGGTGGCGCATGCGGTGGATATTGGCGGCTCTCTGCGGGCGCCCGCGGTGTCCTGCGGCTTGTTTGGTTTTAAACCATCCAGAGGACAGGAGCCGGAGCGAGGCGTTTGGGGACGGCGGTTGCAAGGCATGGCGGTGGACCATGTGATCTCACGTAGCGTACGCGACAGCGCTATGTTGTTGAGCGTGAGCGCCGGACTGGAGAACTCAGAGCAGTGCTATCGCCGGGCGCTGACAGGACCTCGCCGGCCATTGCGCATCGCTATTTGCGAAAAACCTTTCTTCAGCGCCACGCTGAATAATGACAGTCTGCTGGCGCTGGACCGCGCCGCCATGATTTGCGAGGACCTGGGGCACGAGGTGATCCCGCATACGCTAAGTCTGGATGAGGAAGAGCTGACCCAGGCCTATCTTACTATCGTCGCGGGAGAAACCGCGCAGATGGTGCGACAGGTCAGTCCCAGCGGTCGTCCACGTCGAGGCGATCTGGAGTTGGCGACGCACCTGTTGTTCAATTTGGGTTTAAGCAAGACGGCGGCGGAATTCGCCTGGGCGACCCAGGTGATGAACCAGGCGGGACGGAGGCTGGAAGCTATGTTCCATCAGTTTGACGTATTACTCACCCCGGCGATGGCTGGTCCGCCAACCCGTCTTGGCGAATTGGCTCCGTCCCAGCAGGAGAAACTATTGCTGGAGCTGGCTCGCAGTATTCCGATGACGCCGTTATTGAACCTGCTGGCGCAGAATATTCGCGCTAAGAGTTTTTCGCTGTCGCCTTTCTCGCCTCTGTTCAACATGGGAGGGCAGCCAGCCATGATGTTGCCGGTGTGGTGGAATCAAGATGATTTGCCGATAGGCGTTCAGTTTGCTGCAGGCATTGGGCAGGAGCGTCGCCTGTTCAGTCTGGCGGCGCAGATGGAGCGGGCGCTGCCCTGGTTTCAGCGGCGACCGCCTCTGTCAGAACCTGAGTCGTTGGCGTCTTCGGCGCATCTGGCGTGGCGCAACGCGGTGGGCTATGACCTGGGAACTCCCCTGGCGGCGGAAGGGTGAGGCCTTGCCGCCAGGGTAAGACTCAGCTGGCGGGCGCGTCGAGATCTGGCATAAACAGTCGTCTGAAGCGTTCAATCCAGCGTCCGACAGGGCCGGCCAGACAAACCGGCGCATCGAGATAGGCGAGACAGATACAGTCTTCATTTTCCAGGGCGCGAGGACGGTGACGTTGATCCCCGCTGCGAATGACGAAGTCTCCTTCTTCATAAACGCCCAACTCGTCGGAAAAGCCTCCTTGCAGCACTACGGTCACTTCCTGGCCGTAGTGCGCGTGCAGCGGCGCGCGGCCGCCCGCAGAGATCTTTTGCAGGCTGAGGCGCTGTCGTCCCTTGCGTGAGACCTCCAGCGCGTACTCGTACACTTTGAACCACTGCTTGCGCCAGCTGACGGCGCTCAAACCGTCGGGTAGCCAGCGTTGTAACAGGTCTTCCACTGGCTTTTGCGGTGTGACTGGCGCGCTTTCCTCCAGTTCAATTCGCAGCATGATGCGTTCGAATAACGCTTCGCTAACGTCTTCCTGCGGCAGTTGCTGCAGCATTTCTCCACCCAGCGCGTTGAGACGCTGGACGCTGGCTCGGCAGAGGGGGCAGTACTGCAGGTGAACGGCTACGCACAGGGCCAGATGCGGCGATGCGGAACCCGCGGCGTACTCCATCAGAATGTCATCACTGGGGTGATGTTGGCTCATACTGCTTTTTCCCGTTCCTGCAAAATCACCTTCAGTTTCTGCAGAGCCAGACGAACTCTGCTTTTTACGGTGCCCAGCGGCAGGCTGAGCTCTTCCGCTACCCGTTGATGAGACTTATCCTCCAGATAGACTTTGGCGATGACGTCTCGTTGCTCCTGTGGAAGGTCGCCCAGAGACTGGCGGATGTTGCGTACGATAACCGCCTGCTGGAACGCGCCGCTGGGCTCGTCGGGTCCCGGCAGGCTCCACAGGTAGTCTGTTTCCACCTGGGTTTCCTGGCTGGAGCGTCCCAGTTTGCGCAGCAGGTCGATGCGCGCATTACGGGCGATGGCGAACAGCCACGTAGAAGCCGCGGCCTTTTCGCGGTCGAACTGGGCGGCGCGCCGCCACACGTTGACCATGACTTCCTGCACGAGTTCCTCTGCGTGTTCCAGCATGCCCTGCTTGATGGCGTATGCCTTCACTTTGGGGGCGAAGGCCTGGAACAGTTGACGGAACGCGTCCCGGTCCCGCTGCGCGGCTACCGCTTCTATCAAGGGCGTCAGGACATCTTTGGCGGAGGCGGAGTCTCCGCCTGCGTCCTGGTCCTGTTGGTTAGGGTCCATCTTTCGATTAATCGGTAGCACTATGACGTTGTTACTTACCTGCATAGCGTAGCAGCTCCAAAATAAACCGGGCAAATAATGTTCTAATTACGCTGCTAGTGGAGTTTTGGATCAGTTCAGTCGAGTGTTGATCAAGTATCCGTCGAATATCAATCAAATAAAGGAAGCAGCGCTTCTTTTATCTCAGCACGAAGCAGAGGGGACCAGGCGAGTCCCAGCTCCCGTTTGATCTCCGGGAACCCCTCAATCTGCGACAGAGGGATAGCAATGATCCCATCTGGGGTAAGGGCGTCGAGCCCCTGCGGCGCCAGACAGGCGCCGACGCCGGCGGCGACCAGCGCCAGGGCCCATTCTTCATTGTCGGTGCGGGCGGTGATGGCGAAGTCCAGTTGATGCTGCTCCGCGAAGGCCCGCCATTGTCCGGACAAATCGCAGAAGGAGCGCTCCACCAATCCAATGCCGTTCAGGTCGTTGACGCCAAGCTGGTCTCGCAGGGACAACGGATGATCAGAGGCTAGCAAGAGACAATACTCATCCCGCCAGAGGGGACTGAAATGGTAGTTTTGCGGGCAGCGGTCGCGGCTGACGATGCGAATATCCGTGCTCTCATCACCGCGCAACAGTTCTAATTGCATCCGGGATTGCAGCGGCGCCAGGCGCGCCAGCAGTGCTTTGACGCGCTCCAGGCTGACCACCAGATCCAGACCGATGCGCAGCGGCGGCAACGGGGCGCTCTGCTGGAAATGCTTCACCAGGGCGTCGCTTTGCGCCAATAAACGCCGGGCCATGTGATGCAATTCGCGTCCGGCGCGAGTGGTGCGTACGCCCTTCTTGCCTCGTTCCAGCAACACAGTATCCAATTCGCTTTCCAGTTTACTGACGGCGAGGGAAATGGACGGTTGCGCCACATGACATCGTTCCGCCGCCGCAGTGATGCTGCCGGTTTCCACAGCGGCGACATAGTAGCGCAAGGCTCTCAAATCCATACTGGCTCCGTTGTTAGAAAGTTAAGCCATTGATCTCTTTACTGTTGCGAAGAGAACTCAGGGTAATGGGGCAGGCCGGCGGCGATCAACTCATCATGGGCCGGCACAATGGTCAGATCCGGTTCCCGCTCCTGCAAGGCGTGTAGCTGAGTCACCATACGCTCCGCCAGGGTGTCGTCATCGTTTAGATTCGCCATCCAGCGCACGAATCCTGGACGCGGACTCTTATCCATAACTCCTTTCAGAGTCCAGGTGGCGTCACCGATGAAGAAGTACCGCGTTTGTGGACTCAGGGTCAAATACAGTCCCAATTGACCGCGGGTATGACCGGGAATCTCCACCAGGACGACAGAGCCGTCGCCGTAAACATCCAGACTGCGTTTGAAGCCTTTGAACTCAATGTCCTCCAGTGTCAGGAAACGCAAGTCGGTATTTGGGCCCTCCAGTTGTGAATGCAGAAAGGCCGGCGGCTTGCCTTGCAGGGCCGCATAGTACTCCTTTTGCTGCACCCAGATGGGAACGCCAGGGAAATCCACTACGCCGCTGGCGTGATCCCAGTGCAGGTGAGACAGCACGATCGCCTTCAGACGCGTGGCCTCGTAGCCGTTCGCCGCCAACTGATCAACGACTGGAACGCCTTTTTCATAAGCGAACAACGAGCGCGCCCACCAAGGGTTTATTTCGAACTGCGCGTCCACCTGACGTCCCAGTCCGGTGTCATAAAGCAAATCGCCGTCTGGATGACGGATCAGCACTGCGCCATGGGATAACTGGCGTCGGGTGAACCAGCTGCCGCTGGCCACTACCATGGCTTCCTGGGCTCCGCTGGAGGCTCCGGTTTCGATATAGGAAAAGGCAATTTCCTCGGCGCGCCCAAGTGACGCAATTAAAAGTTGTAACACCATAGCTGCGCCAACCGCGTGTAGCCGGCTGACGATAACTTTGCGTGAGAGAGGACTCCAGAACGTCATGTCTTATTCCTTTGGGTGGGTGTTCCTGCAGAATATGACAGACGTTTATATAGTTAAAATATAGAGTATTTATGTTAAATAAATAAAAAATATATGGATAAAGAGGCTCGTCAGGGGAAGGAAATCTGTACCCGCAGCCCAGGCTGCTGGTCCTGTCGGTCGTCCAAAGAGATGCGCGCCCGATGCAGATCCGCAATACGTTGGCAGATGGAGAGGCCAAGCCCGCTGCCGATCTCATTCTGCTGCTTGCCGCGGTGAAAGCGCTCCATCGCCTGCTGCCGTTGCTCAGGAGGAATACCGGGACCCTGATCTTCAATCACCAGGGTTTTATCCTTCACTTGCAGGGTGATCTGGGAGTCTTTGGGTGAATAACGCAAAGCGTTGTCCACCAGGTTGCGCAGTAAGATACTGAGTGCGGCGGGATTGCCCTGAATCGGCGCGCAGCCGTCCGTATTGAATTCTGTGCGGATATTTTTCTCTTCTATCAAAGGTTGCGATTCCCGCAGGATATCCTGACACAGCATGTCCATCTGCACCGGCTGGGCGTCGCTGAGGGCGCGTTCGTGATCAAGTCGGCTGAGCTGCAACAGCTGCTCCACCATATGAATCAGACGGTCCAGGCCGAGCAGGGCTTTGCGCAGACAGTCGGACACCGGTTCGGAGCGCGCTATCTCCTGAGCGTTCTGCAGATGCACTTTCACTCCGGCGAGAGGAGTGCGCAGCTCATGAGCGGCGTCGGCGGTGAATTGTCGTTCGCGATCGGAGGTGGCTTGTAGACGCTGGAACAGGTCATTGATGGCGTCAACCAGAATCGAAAGCTCAGAGGGTAAGTTGGTGTTGTCCAGGATTTGCAGGTTGGCGTAATCCCGCTGTTTCAGTTCTCTGGAAATGGTGGAAAGTGGTCTCAAGGCGTGCGTCACCGCCCAACTGACGCCCAGCAGAATAATGGGGATCAGCAGCAGCGACGGCCATATCACATGCTCGGCGATTTCTCCCGTCAATTCACTGCGTACGTCTTCCTGCTGCGCTACCTGAATCCAGATGCGCAGGTTCTCATCGAATAAAGTAAAGGTGCGCCACAACTCGCCATCGACCTGGTCGGAGTTGAAACCGGCCTGATGGCGGGTGAAGCCTTGTGACGCGGCCTTGGTCTGAATCAGCAGCTTGCCGCTTTCACTCCAGACTTGAAACGCCAGCTTTTTCTCATATTTGTGGCCCAGCGGGGTATATTCTTCGCCCTCGCTCAAGTCTTCCTCATCACTTTCGTTGAGGGCATAGTCCTCGTAAACCAGCGCGTTTTGCAGTTGATCCAGGTTGGTTCGCTTCATCTGGCTGGCCAGCAGGCTCTGCAGCATGCGGGCCATTTGCGCCAGTTCGGCGTCGAACAACTCCTCCACCTGTTCCTGGGAATCATGGTAATTGGCCACGGCGGTGAACAGACCGCCCAGACAGATAATGGAAATCAGTGAAATCAGCAGAAAACGTTTAATGGAGCGCATTATTCCTTCTCGATCATGTAACCCATGCCGCGAACGGTTTTAATCAGGTCGGCGTTAAGCTTTTTGCGCAGGTTGTGAATATGGACTTCCATAGTGTTGCTG
The DNA here is from genome assembly GCF_057367735.1 of Hahella sp. NS-SX17. Lineage (NCBI taxonomy): Bacteria > Pseudomonadati > Pseudomonadota > Gammaproteobacteria > Oceanospirillales > Hahellaceae > Hahella > Hahella sp. NS-SX17. The sequence continues at coordinate 7,282,247 of NZ_CM170632.1, read as the reverse complement.
GAGACATCGTCGGACCAGCCATAGACAAGCTCTTCCAATTGGTCTTTGGACAGCACCCTGCCGCGATGGGTGGCGAGCTCGTACAGGAGCGCATACTCCCTGCGCGACAGGCGCACTTCCTCATCGTTTTTATAAACTTGGTAGGAAGAGGGCAGAATGCGAATGTTAGCGAGCTGAATTTCCGGGTGCGCGTTGCCGGAACCGCGTCGGCTCAGAGCGCGCAGACGCGCTTTCAGCTCGCTCACGTCGAAAGGCTTCAGGAGATAATCATCCGCCCCGGCGTCGAGACCTTTGACTCGATCCTGCACCTGATCGCGAGCGCTGAGAATTAACACGGGAATCTCATCGCCGCGGTCGCGCAGGCGCTTCAATACCGTGAGGCCGTCGATATCGGGCAGCCCCAGATCCAGAATGACGAGATTGAATTTCTCCAGCTTCAGAGCATGAAGAGCGGCCTCGCCAGAGGCCACCCAGTCGACGGTATTGGCCTGTTGGGTCAAACTGGTTTGGATGCCGTCGGCCAGTAACTCGTCATCCTCCACCAATAAAATGCGCATTGCGCTACATCATGCTCCGTGGTTATTTCATTTTCTTCAGTAACGCCTGTATTTCGCCGCGACGACCTGCGTCGGCGACTTGGCGATCAGGACGTGGCGTCGCCTGCAGGGCTTTTTCAAGATATAGCTTAGCTTGTTTGAGGTCGCCTTGCTCTCGCAGATAGTCTCCGTAGAAGAAGTTGGCGTCAATACCATCCGGATTGATTTCCAGGCCTTTGCGTAAGAGTTCGCCGGCTTCCTTGTCGTCGCCGAAGCTGAGCGGCCAGCCTGGCGCTTGATAGTACAGCGCGCCCAGACTGGTATAGGCGGAACCGCTTAAAGCGCTGGCGTCGATAGACATGGCTCTTTCAAAACAGGATCGGGCTTCTTGCACCAGGGAAAGGGCGGTGAGCCCCCCTTTGGCGCCGGCGTAGGTGCTGGTTATCACGCCTTTCCAGATCCAGGCGTTGGCGTCTTCCGGGTGCGTCTCCACCGCCTGATCCGCCTGACCTTTCAAGACCTGGTAACCTTTCTCCTGTTCTTTGGCGTCGACTTCATAACGCACGTGCGCCCAGCCGTGATAAAGCTCTTTGACGTAGCCCGCGACCTCTTCCGCCTGCGCTGAGGCTGCTCCCAGGGACATGGCTCCGGCGATGACCAGCGTGCGGGCGATAAGTGTATATGACATGAATATTCTTCTCAGGTCCTCAGATGTTATTGAGTTGCGATCTGGCGAGTCAGGCGTTTTGGCGCGCCAGATATTTGCGAATTATGGGAAGCTGCTTGCTGATGGATGCCGCCACCAGGGACGGAAATATGGCGTTGAGACGCACGAACAGCTTTTCCGGCCAGCCCAGATACACCCGAGGAGAGCGTCGAATAATGGCGGCGCAGATTTGCTCCGCCACCCAGTCTGGTTCGTCCATGCGATTACCCAGTTCAGCATTCATGGACTCGACGGCGGTGCTGTTGATGGCGGTGCGGGTGGCGCGAGGCGCCATGTAGAGCACCTGTACTGGCGAGTCCGCCAGCTCCCGCTGCAGGGCTTCGCTAAAGCCGCGCATGGCGAATTTGCTGGCGCAATAGGCGGCGAAACCGGGATAGCCGATGGAGCCGAACGTAGAGCCGATATTGACGATCATGCCCTGCTGAATGCGCAACAGCGGCAGCAGGCGTTGGGTCAGCAGCATGGGGCCGGTGACGTTGGCTTCCATCAGGGTGCGGAGGCGTTCCGGACGTTGGTCTTCAAGCTCATTGAAATCGCTGACGCCAGCGTTGTTGATGAGCATATTCACCTTGGGCTCCCGCGCCGCCTCTTGAGCGACTATAGAGATTCCGGCCTCTTGGCTGATATCCGCCACGACGCTGCGGCAGCGTCCGCCGTCGCGCTGAATGCGCGCCTGCAGCTTTTGCAGTTTATCTGCGTTTCTACCTGTGATGACCAGCGCCGCGCCCTGTCTGGCGAGCCGCAAAGCTAAAGCTTCGCCAATGCCGCCGGTGGCTCCGGTGAGCAGAATGGTTTTATCTTTAAGCTGCATGATGGCTCTCCTGATTAAGCGCTTCACGCTCATGGTTTTGAGGCAGGGCTCGGAACATGGCGCCGTACAGTTCATAGAAGACCTTGCTGGCGTGGATGATGGCCTGCTGGTCTTCGTGGCCTTCGATTTTGTTCATCAGGTCTTCGAAAAAGCAGATATGGTCCTGATCCAGAGTGCCGTGGGAGAACAGGTAGCTGAACGCCGGATTAGGCAGTCCCAGCGTTTTCTGAATGATTTCGCCAGCCTGCGTGGCGGTCGTGACGCTGGTTCCTTCCAGCACATGCACCATGCCGAAGAAGCCCAGTGGATTGACTCGCATGACGGTGTCGTAGGCGTACGCCACCATCAGTTCCGTGGTCAGATGTGGACGACTGCGTCGCACCTCTTCCTTGTCGCCGCCGCAAACGGCGATGTCGTTCAGTATCCACTCTTGATGGCCGCATTCTTCCTCAATGTATTCCGCCACCGCTTCCCGCAGCCATTCGTAGTGCTCCGGCAGGCGTCCACCGCAACTCATCAACAAAGGCACAGTGTGTTTAACGTGGTGGTAGGCCTGTGTCAGAAACGCGACATACTGCTTCAGGGTAATTTCGCCGCGCAGCGCATCCTGGATAATCGGGCTGGATAGCAGACGGTTGCGTTCCTGTTGGGTTTCCGCCTGCAAACGTTGGTAAAAGCTCATGGCATGCTCCTGGTGAAAGGCTGGGAAGATTGAAATAAGTCGTTGAGACGGTCCTTGTACCGGGCGGCGATGGCGCTTCTGCGCACCCGGCCGTTGGCGGTCAGTTGACCATTGGCGGCGCTGAAGGGCGCGTCGCTGATAATGAGATTGCGCACCTGGGCGTAATCCGGCAGACGCTGGTTAATCTGCGCCACCGCCTGCATCAGCAGGTCATGACTAATGTCGGGTCTGGCGGGCGTGGCCACGGCGACATTGAAAGGTTCGCCATCGCCGAATAAAGCGGTCTGGGCGATACAGGGCGCGGATAATAGTTCGCTCTCCACCCATTCCGGCGACAGATTGCGGCCAAATGCGGTGACGATCAGGTTCTTCTTTCTGCCTTCGAGGTAAAGGAAGCCGTCTTCGTCCAGCCTTCCGATATCACCGGTGTGAACCGCCTCCGAGGTCTGTAGCGGCTCTCCCAGGTAGCCGCAATAGGCGGCGCCGGCGACGATGATTTCGCCGTCGTCGGCGAAGGACAGACTGACATGAGACAAGGGCTTGCCAACGCTGCCGGGACGTGACGCCGACGGGCGGTTGAGGCTGACCACGGACGCGCACTCGGATAAACCGTAACCTTCATACACAGGAACGCCCAGTTGCGTCGCCTGGGTGAGCAGAACGGGCGATACTCTGGCGCCGCCGACGGCGACGAATTGCAGTCTTTCCAGGCGCAGCTGTCCGGCTGCGATGAGAAATAACAGGGCCTTCAGCAACTCTGGCGTAAGGATCAGCGTTTGCGGGTTCCAGCGTTGCAGCGTCTGCGCCCACTGCGTCAGATCCAGGCCGCTGGAGCCGCTCAGTCCCAAACTGGCGAGCCCGGGGACGATAACTCTGCCGCCTTTATACAGAGCGACATAGGCTCCCGCGATGTTTTCCAGCAAAGTGGCCAAAGGCAATGTGCACAAGTGACCGATGGGTTCATTGATTTCAACGGCTTCCGCCAGACTCAGCATCACGGACTCCAGTGCGGCGGCGCTTAAACGCGCGCCTTTGGGCTGACCGGTGGAGCCGGAGGTGTAAGTGACCTTGATGATGTTTTCGATGGATTCCTTCGCGTGCGATGGTGTGCGGGCCGCTATCGCATACAGGCCCAGATCCGCATCCAGGACCACTGCATCCGCAGTTGGCGACTGTGCGGACTGTATGATCACCGTTTCAATGGCGGCGTCGTTGAGTAAGTGCTCCCGCTGGGTTGCGGAGAAAAACAGAGGCACGGGTATCAGTGTGACGCCAGCATGTAAACAAGCCAGATCGGCGCATATCCAGGCGGGTCCGTTGTCCGCCTCCAAAGCCAGACGGCGAACGCCCATAGTGTGAATTTTGCTGGACAGGCGCTCGATGATTCGCCAAAGCGTTTCATAAGTCAGCGTCCCTTGTTCACTCTCCAGCGCAATGTGGGTGGGCGTGGTCTGCGCGTATTCGCGCAGGCGGTGTAATAGTGCGTTTTCAGTCATGTAAGCTCTCCGTGCGTGAGTCTTCGTGTTTGGGTTGGGGACAGCGTTCCAGAACTTTCGCCATCACCGGTTTGCTGATCAGATGCTGGATGCCTTGTGGAATCGAAATGGCCATTACGGTTGGGGATTTGTCGTAGTAGCTGCCCCAATCGGCGGCGTCCTGGCTCAAGGCTTCAGGATTCGCTTTAGCGAGTTCGATCATGGGTACATCCAGGCGTCGGAAGCTGTTCAACATCTCCGGAATAATGGTCAGGGTCAGCCACTGATATGGGCGTTCGGAAAAATAGCGGCTCAGCACCAGAATCAGGCGGCGCAGCGTTCCTTGAGTGGTGGAGGCCAGATTGCCCACTTCGATAATCCCGCTGCGTGAACAGGGAGCGCCCTGAATCCGGGCCAGAACCTGTTCGATCGGCGCATCCAGATATTGCTCCAGAAACAGCGGCTGGAACTGGGCGCTTTGATAGCCCAGGACGGAGATCAGTCTGTCCCGCTCGTAGCAAAGAACGAAATTTTCCATGAAGTAACGGATGTTGGCGCCGTATTCCTGATTGAAACGTTGACGGATGAATGATTCGGCGACGGCGCGCGAACGATGTCCCGGTCCGACATGGATATAACGGTTGTCGATAGCCGTTGTCGCCTCAGGGGCGGGAAGTGTGTCCGGTTGCTGCATATAGCCTCCTCGTGGATGTCTGTATGCAGATTAAGTTGGCGAGCTTAAGGAACCCTTAAGTGAAAAATATTTTTCTTTGAGTAGAGACCCCGTGAACTTTTCAAAAAGCGCCCGGTCAAATCAATCGTTGTCGCAATACTGGGACGACGAAAAATTCTCAATCACTATTTTTCTGCTTAAGGATACTGTTATGAACCCATCACAAAAGAAACTGACTGGCGCTGCTCTGGCTATCGCTGCTGCTGGATTTTTCGGTACTGCCGCGCTGACTTCCACGACTGCAGTCGCCGCGGAAGCGCAGGTTCATTGCTGGGGCGTTAACAGCTGCGCCGGTCACAATGACTGTAAAACCGCTAACAACGATTGCAAAGGCATGGCTAGCTGTCAGGGCCAAGGTTTCCTGAGCATGACGGCGGACGAGTGCAAAGCGAAAGGCGGCACAGTTAAGTAATCGCGGGCGCCTGTTGACCCTTGATATGCGCTGGTCCGGCGGCGACGCCGGACGCGCCTTTTCAAGAAAACGGTCTACTATCTTCTGTTAATCTCCTATTACATCGTTATGCATTGAATCTCTATGAATACCCGTCCCGCTTTTTCCGGTTTTGGTTTAGGGCTCAGACCCGATTACTACACCCATATTCTGGAAACCAGACCGCAGGTGGACTGGTTTGAGATCATCAGCGAGAACTACATGGTTGAGGGTGGCAAGCCGCTGTATTTTCTTGACCGCATTCGAGAAATTTATCCTCTGGCGATGCATGGCGTGTCTCTGTCCATTGGCTCGACCGCCGCGTTGGATATGGGTTATTTAACTCGCCTGAAAACTTTAATTGAGCGGGTGAACCCGCTGTGGGTGTCCGACCATCTATGTTGGACCGGTCTCAGCGCCCATAATTCCCATGATTTGCTACCCTTGCCTTATAACGCCGACAGCGTGCGTCATGTGGCGGAGCGGATAAAGCAGGTGCAATCTTTTTTAGGGCGTCGCATCGTCTTGGAAAACTTGTCCAGCTATGTGAATTTCAGTGAGTCCGACATGACGGAGTGGGAGTTTGTCGCCGCCGTCGCTGAAGAAGCGGACTGCTGGTTGCTGCTGGACATCAATAACATATACGTGAGTGCGCGCAATCATCAGTTTGACGCGCTGACTTATATGAACGGGATTCCAAAAGACCGGGTGGTTCAGTTTCATGTCGCTGGTCATTCAGATTACGGCGACTACATCGTCGATACCCATGACGCGCCGGTGGCGGATCCGGTATGGGAATTATATCGACAGGCGGTGCGTCGCTTCGGCAAAGTGTCGGCGATGATCGAGCGAGATGACAATATGCCGGAATTTTCAGAACTGATGAGCGAGCTCGCGACATTACGCAGCATTGCGGAAGCAGAATTCCCACGACTGGACGCTGCGCGGGACGAGGCGATCTATGGCTGATTTATCCCGTTTGCAACACGACTTTCTGACGGCCATTAGTGCGGGAGATGGAGGCGTGGTCGACTCTGCGCTGAGCGCAGGCGCATTAAGCGCGGCGCAACGTATTGAGATTTATAGAAACGCTTACTTTACGCGGCTGACTGGCGTGTTATCGGAAGATTATCCCGCTGTGCGAGGGTTATTGGGCGATGACGCTTTCAAGCAGATGAGCCGCGACTTTATTGTTTTGCACCCCTCTACGAATACTTCGGTGCGCTGGTACGGTGAACCTCTGCCTGAATACTTGGCCGCCGCTGAACCTTACAGTCGCCACGGCGTCCTGGCGGAATTGGCTGAGTGGGAGCGTTTACTGCGGCTAATGTTCGACGCAGGAGATGCGCAGCCTCTTGATATGGCGGTATTTCAGACCGTTCCGGCGGAGGCCTGGCCAACCTTACAGTTTGAATTGATCCCTGCGTTGACCTTGCACCAGCATCGTTATAATACAGCGCCCATCTGGAAAGCCTTAAAAGAGGAGCAAGCTCCGCCTGCGCCTTACGTCCTGGAACAGGAAGAAACCTGGTTGTTGTGGCGTGCGGAATGGGTGACCCTGTTTCGCTCTTTGACGACGGATGAAGCGGCGGCCATGACGGCGATAAATGAAGGCGCTAATTTCGCTGAGTTGTGTGAACTGCTGTGGGAGTGGCATGGCGAGGCGGCGGCGCAAAGAGCGGCGCAGTTGCTGCAAAGCTGGACGCAGGCGGGATTGTTACGGGGACTGTCGCAAGGCGTTTGAACCTGGCTGGCTTAGAATCAAGAAAGGCGACCGAAGTCGCCTTTCTTAGTTGCAGATCACCGCTTAGTGCTGGTGTCCGCCGGCTCCGTGAACGTGGCCGTGAGATAACTCTTCTTCAGTAGGCTCGCGCATTTCAACGACTTCTACGTCAAAGTGCAGCGTTTGGCCAGCCAGAGGGTGGTTGGCGTCGATGGTGGCGGTGTCGTCGGACACTTCCATGACCACGATGACGCGCGCGCCGCCTGCAGTCTGTGCATGGAACTGCATGCCTGGCTCAACTTTTTCGACGCCTTCGAAGGCTTCCAAAGGAACGACCTGAACCAGCTCCGCGGAGTATTCGCCATAGGCGTCGGCGGGATCTACGGATACTTTCTGTTTGTCGCCAGCGGACAATTCACGCAGAGCGTTTTCCAGTCCAGGGATGATGTTTTGCGCGCCCTCCAGATAGGCCAACGGCTCACCGCCGGCGGAGCTGTCGATCACTTCGCCATCGTCGTTAGTCAGTGTGTAGTGAATGCTCACAACCCGGGGTTTGATATCAGACATAAAAGCACCTTTAAGGTTTGATGAGGTGGTTGAGCGCGCCGCTGTGGGCGTTCCCTCGTTTATTGCCGCCTCGTTATCGTAAAACTCAATCGGACCGGGGTTAAAAGCGCAGGGCGTTAAAACAAGGGAACGATATTAAGAGTTAAGTTGGAGCGATCCCATCCTCAAAAAGGGACCGCCTGCCGTACCCGCCAGTCTAGTGAGGTTATGCCCAGTTCTCAAGGGTCGCCGGACAATCCGCAGAGGTTGGATTGCGGTGGGCGTTGAGCTGTTTTAACCAGCGCCGCTCACTTACATGGACGACTCCAACTGATATTTATCCAGAACTTTCTGCGCCTCGCCGTCTTTATATAACTGGCGCAGAGTCTTGTTGAATTTGTTGATCACTTTACGCGATGTATGCCCCTTCACGAAGCCAACGTAATAGTTGATCGATTTGTGGTTCCAGGCGAAGCGAATATTCTTGAGGTCCAACTGGCGTAAAATCTCAAAACCGACATCGCGGTTGGAGTATACCGAGTCCACTTTCTTGTCACTCAACATACGGAAGGACAGTAAGTCGTCTTTCGCCAGAACGATTTTCATAGTGGGCATGGCGGCGCCAATGGTCTCCAGGGTTTTGGAGGTATTGGAGGGGCCGAAGACGCCGACCTGATGCTCGGAAAAGTTGTACAGGGTGGAGTACTGCCGGGTGTCGCTTTCGTTAACAAAAAAACCGTAACTGGTTTTCAGGATGGGCAGGGAATAATGCAGCCATTCGCTGCGCTGTTCGTTCCAACCTATGACGTAGAGACCATCGACCTGTTTTTCCTTGGCCTGCTGCTGCGCAACCGTCCAGTCCAGTAAATTGAACTCGCATTGAATCTCGGATGATTTGCAGATGAGTTTGACCAGCTCAGTGCCAGGGCCGGCGACATCGCCTTTTTCCAGATAAGTGAAAGGTCTGAAATCCTGTGTGTTGAAGATCAGCTTGTCTTCGGCGGAAGCCAGCGTCGTTGCTCCCATGCACAGTGCGGTTAGGGCCGCAGTTAGGATTTTCATTATTGCCTCCGGGTATGTGAATATTGCTTGTTATTATTTCATGTTATTCCCGATGGTTGTATTTCCTTGTTTTATATGATTTTTTGTTATGTTTTTCTGTCTCATCAGTCAGCAAAAAAAGGGGTAGTGGGTCCTACCCCTGAATATCCGCGAGAGTATGCGGACGTTTGCGAATCTCGTTACGTTGTTTAAACGCCTCCGTTATTTATGCGTCGTTTAATTGTATCCCTGTAGCTTGTCGATATATTCCGGCAGGAACAGAGATATCTGCGGCACATACGTAATCAGGATCAGGAAGCCCAGGAGGAGGCCCAGCCAGGGCAGGGCGGCGCGAATGACCCAGCCCATAGAGCGATTGGTGATGCCCGCCGTCACAAATAAGTTTAGACCGACTGGCGGCGTTAGCATGCCAATTTCCATGTTCACCACCATAATAATGCCAAGGTGTATCGGGTCGATGCCCAGCTGCGTGGCGATGGGGAACAGAATCGGCGCCATGATCAGCAGAATGGCGGAAGGCTCCATGAAGTTGCCCGCCAGCAACAGCAGAATATTCACTACGATCAGGAAGCCCCATGCCGGTAAGCCCCACTCCACGATGGTCGCAGCGATGGCCTGAGGAATGCCTTCGGATGTCAGAACATGGGCGAACAGCATGGCGTTGGCGATGATGAACAGCAGCATCAGGCTGACCTTTGCGGCGTCCAGCACCACATGACGCACTTCCTGGTCAGTTACGGACTTGGGCAGCGCCAGTACGCACTGCAGAGAGTTGCGAATCACAGCGCTTGGAATCGCTTCACCCTGGTTACGCCAGGCGACATTTTTCAATGGACCTATATCGCGGTAACCGATTACGGCGATCAGGTAAGCGTACACCGCGGCCACCGCTGCTGCTTCCGTCGGGCTGGCGACGCCGCCGTAAATGGAGCCCAGTACGATAACGATCAGCATGATGCCACCCATTGCAATGACACCGGTTTTGACGAGTGTCTTGACGCCAGGGAAGGGCTGAGAAGGCAGTTTCTTGATGCGTGCGGCGATATAGATGGCGATCATCAGAATGCCGCCCATCATCAGGCCGGGAATCAGGCCCGCCATAAACATGCGCGCAGCGGAAACTTCCGTCGCAGCGGCGTATACCAGCATGACGATAGAAGGTGGAATGAGGATGCCCAGCGTGCCGGCGTTGGCGATAAGACCGGCTCCGAAGCTTTGCGGATATCCCGCCCGCACCATGCCGGCGATGACGATGGAGCCGATCGCCGCCACAGTGGCGGGAGAGGAGCCTGAAACGGCCGCGAACAACATACAGGCCATAACGGACGCCATGCCCAGGCCGCCGCGAATATGGCCGACGCTGCTGACGGCGAAATCAATCAGTCGACGCGCCACGCCACCGGTGGAAAGAAACGCTGAAGATAAAATAAAGAACGGAATCGCCAGCAGCGTATAGTGGCTGGAAGTCGCCTCAAACATCTTCAATGCAATGGACGCCAGTGAAGTGTCCGGGGCGAAGAACAAAATCGTGACAATACTGGATAAACCCAAGGCGACGGCAATCGGCATACCCATCAGCATGCACGTGAACAGCAGAATAAAAAGTACGGTAGCGGTCATGGGCGATTACCTTGCGCTGATGTGGAAGCTCCCGCCGTCTCATCGGCGAGATGCATACTTTCTTTGGCCTCATCTACGAATTCGAAGCCGTTGGACTTACCGGCGATGATCCCCCACAGCAATTGCAGGAAGCGAATGGCCAACAGAACGAAACCAATAAGCAGGATGCTTTGCGCGACCCAGCGCGGCACAGGAATGTCGCTGAGCTCGATGCCGATCTTGTACATCTTGGCGAGGTAGATCCAACCGCCATACAGGAACAACCCGCAGTAGACCAGACACATCACGACAGCTAATGCGGCGACGGCGCGACGGGGTCCTTTGGGTAAAAGTTTCACGAAAGCGTCTACGCCAATATGGGCGTTAACCCTGACGCCGTAAGATGCGCCGAACAACACCATCCAGGCTCCCAGATACAGGGTGGCCTCTTCCGCCCACAGCAGGCCGGTGTTGAAAAAGAAACGAAGCATGGTTTCCGAGAACACCAGCAGGGTCATGGATACCAACAACAGACACAGAACGCTTTCTTCAAAGCGATGGACGATTCGACCAAACATGATGGGACCTAATTCTGGTTATTGTGCGGCTTAAAACAGTTCTACAACTTGGGCAACAAAACTATAGGAGCAACCTGAAGGCTGCTCCTATGCCCGGAAAGGGCTATTGATTGGAGGCTTCAGCGGCTTTGATCAGATCCGCGCCGATTTCCTTCTCGAACTTTTTCCAGACGGGCTTCATGGCGTCAACCCACTGCTTGCGCTCTTCCGGAGTCAGGGAGGTCACCTTGGTGCGGCGGGAAGCGATGATTTCTTCTTTGTCGCTGCTGTCCTTCTCGGCGGCGATGCTGTTGCCGTAGGCGATGGACTCATCCAGGCTCTTCTTGATGGCGTCGCGCATGTCATCCGGCAGGTCCATCCAGAATTCTTTGGAGGTCACCACCAGGTAGTCGAGCAGACCGTGGTTGGATTCAGTGATGTGGTCCTGAACTTCATAGAACTTTTTGGAGTAGATATTAGACCAGGTGTTTTCCTGACCATCGATAGCGTTAGTCTGCAACAGTGTGAACACCTCAGAGAACGGCTTTTTCACAGGGACTGCTTTAACCGCTTCGAATTGCGCCGCCAGTACGTCGGAAGTCTGGATGCGGAATTTCTTTCCGGCGATGTCCGCTGGGAGGCGAACAGGGCTGTTGGCGGACAGTTGTTTCATACCGTTATGCAGGTAACCCAGGCCCACCAGACCTTTACGCTCCAGTGCGGACAGCAGTTCCTGGCCGGCGGGACCGTTCTGGAAGCGCTCCACCGCCGCCATATCCTGGAACAGGAAAGGCAGGTCGAACACTTGCAGTTTTTTTGTGTAGTTCTCGAACTTGGACAGGGAAGGCGCGGCCAGCTGTACATCGCCCAGCAGCATGGCTTCCAGTACGTTGTCGTCGCCGAACAGCTGGGAGTTGGGGAATACTTTCACTTCAACTTTGCCGGGCAGGCGTTCTTCCACCAGCTGTTTGAATTTAATCGCCATTTGTCCTTTGGGGGTGTTTTCCGCCACAACGTGGGAAAACTTGATCTGGATGGGAGCGGCGAAAACGGAGAAAGAAAGGGTGGCGCCAACAAGGGCGGTCAGGAGTTTTTTGAAACGCATGTTATACCTCGCATGTTGTTTTTGTTGGGATTAGGCGAAAGCCATAGTCGATTACATAACAGCAACCTCTGGGCCAATTTGCGTTTAAACGTGAATTTTTAGTAATAACAGTGTGTTATCGGTCTTAGAAGAAAAAGAGAAATTTTCAGATGGGTGGATATCCACCCATTTCAGCAGCAGGGAGTGGGCGGGAATCCGCATATTTTTCTCAGGTCGAAATGCGGAGCAGTGTTGTTTGGCGAACTCTGGAGTGTCAGTCAGCAAAAAAAAGCAGGGCGGAAGTTCTGTAGTTACGTCCGCCAGGACTCTCACTACAGAACTTGTTGATGGGAAAAACTGGGTTTATAGAAGGAAATATATGTGGGCGGATAAGGTCGCCGCATCAGCCTGCGGCGTGAAGGTAACTGAGATAGGCGGATAAGCCTTCCTGCGCCTGTTCTCTTCGATCATATGGTCCCAGGGGGATTTGCTCGCGAGTCATGTAATACCACTGACCGTCCTGCTCATAGAAGCGCTCCTTGCGCTGGTGATGTAAAACCTGCTCGTCATTGCTACGCTGGATTCTCGACATAAACTACTCCGTTAGAATCTTTCTGGTACAGATTTACAAAACGGTCTGCAGTGTAATTAATGATTGATCAGATAGTAATCAGCGTATCCATACAGAGACTGTGAGATATTTCTCACAGAATCACATGAGGTAAATAGCGGGAAAGGTCCTGGGTCACCAGGGCTTTATCCTCCCTGACGGAGATGCCCGCCGGTTGGTCATCCACTAGCCAGGAGCCCACCAGCGTGTAGTTTTCACCGAACTTGGGCAGTGGATGATACGCCTGGAAGATAAAGCCTTCCTCCCCATAAGGGCCATCCGTATCGAAAAGCATTTCGCCATCGCGATAGAGCGCCACATTGGCGCCTTCGCGGGAGAAAATCGGCTTTTTCACCAAATCCACCCCTGGCGCATGCTCGACTTCATCTTCGAAATAAGCCGGCAGTAAATTAGGATGGTTGGGGAACATTTTCCACAGCATCGGCAACAGGGCTTTATTGGAGAGCACGGACTTCCATAAAGGTTCAATCCAGCGTGTGGGGTTCTGCAAAATCAGCGGCGCGAACTCTTCCCGTTGCATGAACTCCCAGGGATACAGCTTGAACATCAACTCAATGACCCGGTCATCCAGATCCGTGAATTCGCCGTTTTCGCCTTGCCCGATATCGTCAATATAGATAAAGCGGTTGGGGATGCCTGCCTCTGCGGCGCAGTCCTGCAGGTACTGAATCGTCCCCCGATCTTCTTCGGTGTCTTTGCAGCAACTGAAGTAGAAATCCGGCCCATCGGTTTGCGCATAGATTTCCGCCAGTCTGCGCACCAACTTTTCCTGCAGGGAATTGAACTGGTCGCAGGCGCGGGGCAGACGACCACTGCGAACATTCTCCTCCAGCCACAACCATTGCCAGAAGCCTGACTCATACAAACTGGTGGGCGTGTCGGCATTGTTCTCATACAATTTGGCCGGACTGCGGCCGTCGTAAGCAAAGTCCAGGCGCGAATAAAGGCTGGGCTGGTGATCGCGCCAGGAAGCGCGCACCGCTTCCCAGAATATTTCAGGAATGCTGAATTTCCTTAATAGGCGCTCGTCCTCGACCACCCGGTCGACAACCTCCAGACACATCTGGTGGATCTCTGCGGAAGGATCTTCGAGCCCGGTTTCTATCTGCTCCAGAGAGAACTGATAGTAGGCGCTTTCATCCCAATAGACTTCTCCATGCATAGTGTGAAACTGGAAGCCGTATTCGTGGGCGAGATCGCGCCAATGCGCCCGTTCCCGGATTGGTATGCGCAGCATGGCTTAACCGCCCCAACTACTTCTTGAGCTGGAACTGGACTTGGAAGAACTACTCCAGGAGGATTTTGCGTTCACCGTCGAACCGAAACCGCCCCGGGATATGGTCCGCGTTACAGCGGGTTTAGGCTTAAACGCTTTGTTATCCACCGTGACTTTGCGGTTATAGGTGCTGCCATAGCGATAGCCGTCGGAGGTCACCCAGCTGCCATAAAACGGCGAGCCGCGATAATAGGAGGTGAACACCGGCTGATAATCATAACGGCGGTTCGAGTCCAGAATCTTGGCGAACATGAATCCGGCCATGGCGGGCATGAACCAGCTCTGGCCTGAGTTGCCCTGGTAGCTGGTGCAGGCGTTGGCGCCAAACTCCGCTTCACAGTCTCGCATGGACATGTATTTGGGCGCAGTCTCATTTGCCCGTTTCAGCGCTTGCTGATACGCAGCTTCACACTCTGAGGCATAGCTTGGGTTTTCATTGATGCACTCGCTCATGTCTTTGTAAACCTGAGCTTCGCGAGTATCCGAGCAGGCGGTGAGCGTGACGCCGGCGACAGCGACAGTGATGGGCCGCAGCAGAAAGCTCTGGCCGTTCTTCTTCATCCTGTCAAGGTTGATCTCTTTTGTACGCTTCATTCCACTGCTCCTTAGTAGGTCATGCAAGCCGCGTTCAGAATGCCGACCGCCACGGAAAATCCACCCAGCACGATGCCTGCGGATACTTCGCCGTCGGTGATGCGCTGCACGATTTTTGGCATGAATATGAAACGAATGATGGCGAAGGCCAACACCTGAGCAATCAAAGCGACCGCCGCCCATACCCAGAAATCAAGCAGGGAAACAGAGTTGGAGGCAGCTCCGGCGAGGGCGATGGAAAAGCCTATTACCGCGCCGATAAGGCCTGTCGCAGCGGCGACGCTTTTGCCTTCTTTGACCAGTTTCCACTCGTCGTGAGGCGTAACCAGGGTATACAGGAATTTAAACACCAACAGCAGGACTAATGAGGAAGAAAAGTAAATCGCAAAATTCGTTAGGCCTAACAGCGAATGTGCGATAGCGTCCATGGACAGCTCCTTCTTTTATTAATTATGGGTAAATTGCGTGGGTTGAGGGGATAAACGCGGCTGACCGCATTTATCCGATGATTACGATGTCCGCAGGTCGCAGATTGATGCCGGTGGACAGCACCAGGCAACGGTCGGCGCGGTTGTCGATGATTTTTTCTTCGCCACAGACCATGAGAAACTCGTCCAGGTCCTCATTCACAGATCTTTCATACAACATCGAAAACTGGTCTGTTTCTGTGACTTCGCCCGCTTCGGTTGTGGTTTTCTCTGTCATGGCCACGGGAGGAGATGACTCTCCGACGCTTTCCCAGACCCGCTGGAAGCGGTGGCCTTCAATGCTGTATTCAGGCTGGCTGATTTGGGTGTTTATCAACATGTCCCAATCCGACTGGCTGCCGACGGCGCGTGTTTCATAGAAATACCAAAGCTTGACGTCTTCTATGTGATTTTCCGTCATGCCGCCGTTCAACACTACCTGAATAAAGCCGTCATCGTCGGTATAAAAGCGCAGCAGAGTACTGCTGGCGTCCAGCTTCACCTGGCCTACCGCCTGAATTAACTGGGTTTTGGCTGCGCCTTCGAAAATCACAGAGGGCTCTATCAATCGCAGTCTGAGTTGATCCAGTTCAAATGCGCCGCCGAGGCGTAAGCCCATGATTTCCGGGGCGGAAGGGGACTTAGGTTCATCTTTTTTGAAAAACTTGCTAAACACAGAGTTTCTCCCAGTCAAGTCCATCGATGCGTTCGTCCGCGATGTAGTAAATCATGGTTCCGGGCGCAACGGTATGGCTCATAGGTGGATTCAAAGTAACGGCCCCTTTGCCGTCGCCGACGGCAATCAGGATCGCATCATAACGTTCTTTTAGCGGCAGAAACAAATCCCGCAATGGGACGCCTTTGGCTTCGGCCGGATATCTTATGGAGTACTGGGTCATGCCGTCCTGCACGTTCAGCAGGTCTTGATGTAAGGCGCTGGAGCCAGGGTGCATGGCGGACTTCGCCAGCAGCTCAACGTCCACTGACGGCGTGCATTCTATGTTGGGGCAATGAACTTTCAACAGGCGGCTCAGGTTATCGTCGTTGAAATAGGCGATCATGTGAGCGTCTTTATTGCGGCTGGCGCAGTAAAGAGCGGCAGTCATGGTGACATCATCTTCCGGAGCATCAATGATAATGGTGGATGCCCGTTCCAGACAGGCCATGCTCATTTGCGCGTCATTGTTGTAGCTTTCAACATTGACGAAACCGATCTCTTCCGGCATCGGGTTTTCGATGTCAGCCTTGGCGCAAAGGACTATCTGGCGGGTCTCCTCACTGCCCAGCTGTTCGCGCAGCAAGAGACGGATAAGGTGCAGCGTGCGTCTTTCGTTCCAGCCGATAACAAGAATATGGTTGGCGCAATCGAGTTGTTTCAAACCTTTCACTCCCTTTTTCCAGTGGTACGAGGCGAACACAGCGACTCTACCTATGAATAATGCGAACAGACTCAAGCCGAATGGAATGACAAATATGGAAACGACGAGTTTGCCTGCAGGGGTTTGCGGCGAGAGATCGCCATATCCGACGGTGGAAGCGGTGACGACCAGCCAATAAGCAAAATCCGGCAGAGACAGTAAATCCGTCTCGCCGGACAAATATAGGAGGAAATAGCTCAGACCCACATAAGAAAGCAACGCGACGGCGACTCCTTGCCATCGCAGCTCCATAAAATGTCGGACAAAGATTCTCTTGATCTTATTTATTATTGGCATCAGACAAGCTCTTAAACTCAGTTTCCTCCGAGTATACGCGCCAGCTCGTCGTCTGCGTTAGCGTTGGAGCCGTTAATGCCAGCCGCCTTCAGTTTTGCGTCCAGAGAGTCACCGCTCTCTTCGGAGGCAAGCTCTTCCGCTGCATCCAGTTCGGCTGAACGCTGGTTCTGACGACTCTGAATGCGCTGCAGGGATTCCGCCGCTGTCTTCATTTTGCTGTTGGCGCCCATGTGTCTGGAAGATACCGCGACCTGAGCTTTCTGTACGGATTCAGTCGCCTTCACCATGTCGATCTGCTGCTCCATGCGACGCAGGTTGGACTTTGCTTGCGCAATGTTGCGACGCAACGTCTGCTCAGACTGGTTGAACTGATCTACGTACTTCTGCTCAGCGTCCATCTGGTCGCGCAGCTCCACCACTTTCTGCGCGCATTCCAGCGCCAGATTACGGTCGCTGTCCGCCGCCTTGCGGGCGTGGCCTTCGTATTCGGCGACAGATGCTTTCAGGCTCGCTACTTTCTGGTCGGCCAGCTTTCTTTTCGCCATGATCTGGGTCAGTGCGTGATCGGACTTACGCAGTTCTTCTTTGGCTTCACGGATTTCCTGGTCCAGGATGCGCAATGCTTGACTGTCCACAACCGCTTCCGCCGCTTCGTTGGCTCCGCCTTTGATGGCGGTCACTAATTTTTTCCAAACGCTCATAATTCAACTCCGTTAACAAGATGGTTCTGGTACGCGTCCAAAAACGCTTCAACGTTTTGGAACAACATATCAACCTCGATCAGGATGCTTTCTTCTTTGGATTGGGCCGACAGGGCGCCGAAAGCCATGTAATAGTCCTCGCCTTCCACATTGGTGATGCCAATGGTGGTGAGAGGGAATATTTGATGCGTCTTCAGAATGTCGTCATTCAGAAGTGCGTAATCTTTAACTTGGCCTTTTGCAAACAGCAGAGACTCGACAATAATTTGTTCGCCGCTGATCGCGAGATAGGCGTCGATGCCGTCGCTATTAGTAATGCACAGGCAGGTCGCTTCTCTGGTGACTGCGTAGTCATCGCGTTGACTCAAAAGGCTTTCCAGCTTTAAGAGATCCCAGCTCATTTTGTTCTCCTATTAATTTTTACCCCGATTGAAGGCTTGTAGAAAAATGTACACCAAGAATTTTATTTGCACAAACCTTTTTTTGCTCTATAGTAAATTTTAACTCATAAACGTAAATTATCTTTTACATAAAGAAGAAATGGACGCCATGGAAAACGAAACCAAACCGTCAATGAACTCCTGGAGAGAACTGGCTTCGCGCATCATTAAATTCGAAATGGCCAAACGTGGCGTTAAGTATAGCGACCTTAGCGACAGACTGGCCCGAATCGGAACCCAGCAGAGTGCGGATAATCTCCGCAACAAGATCAATAAAGGCATTCTCGGCGCGGATCTGTTTCTGCAGATCATTCTGGTTCTGAACGTCAGAAAGCTGGCGCGAGAGGAGTTAATGGACATTCTGCATGACCTTGGCGTGGACCACTCTGATTTGGAATAAGGATAGAGGTGATTTGCTATCACTTCACTTCCTCCGGTCGATGGTTCGCCCTGACCTGCCTGCGCCAGGCGGAGGGCGTTGAGCCATAATGCTTCTTGAATTGCCGAATGAAATGGGTGACGTCGCTCCATCCGACGCTTAAGGCGATTTTTTCCACTGACTCTCCTGTGTGAGCCAGCTTCAGACTGGCCGCCTGCAACTTGTTGCGGGTAATCCATTCTCCAACAGCATAGCCGGTGGACTTCTTCACCGCCGCCGCCACATGAGCGGGCGTGCGGTGCACTGCCGCGGCGACATCCTGCAGCGATATTTTCTCCAGACAGTGGTTTTGAATGTATTCCAGCGCCCGTGTTGTCAGGCTGTCAGTCGGCGGCGCGGTGTGTGGAGAGTCTGTCCGCATAGCGCGGTTAACTTCCGCTAGTATCAACAGAAGCAGGCAGCGGGTGACAATGCCGGTTTCGGGCGTGTTGTTTTGGCACTCCTCACGCAGATTCGCAAGCAGAGAAAGCAGACGCGCCTGTCGCATCTGCTCGATGACGATCATCGGCGGCATGCCGGAGCGGACCCGCTTGAAGGGGGACATTAGAGGGTGCGTTTCGTCAATATTCAGACAACCTGCGCAAAAGCCGAGCCACCATGCTTCCAGATTATCCGCCGACAGCAGGCGGTGGGGCATTCCTGCAGGGACCAGGGTGATCACCCCCGCGCCCAGCGTGATCTCGTCGCCATGCCGGATACGCGCGCTGCCGTCTAGAATCAGGGATAACACGTGCTCGGCGTGGGAAGCTTCTTCATTGTGTTCGTTAAAGCTTATGACGCCGTGCTCGACGGCGATGGGTTGAGTTGCATGCATGGATCGAATATAGCCGATTTATCTTTTTGCGGCGTAGTCCCAAGAAGAAAAAATCTAAACATCAGCCGATTTAATCCCATATTCCACTCTGCTTCGAAGCGCTTACGGGGGATACCATCATGCAAGTGTTCAAGCTGAGGAAAATGTTATGTCGGAGAGAAATCATCACCCTGAATGGGATGAGGCGGTCACGCGCTGGTATTGCGAAAACTACAGCGAATGGCCAAGCAATGAGTTTGTGGTGGAAGCGGCCGATTTAACGCCGGACAGCTGCGTACTGGATATAGGATGCGGAAGCGGACAGGCGTTGCGATTGGCGTCGGCGATAGTATCGAAAGGACGTCTGGTGGGCGTGGAGCCAACCCCTCTGATGTTGCAATTCGCCAGGAAGAAAAAGGGAAATGCGCAAACGATTGAATATCTGTCGGGCGCTGCGGAATCGCTGCCGCTGGCGAACGCCTCCGTGGATATCGCCTGGGCGGTGAATACTTTGCATCACTGGCGGGATGTGGCGGAGGGACTTGCCGAGGCGGCGCGAGTGGTGCGCCCGGGTGGTCAGTTGATCATAGCGGAGGATGCAGACGTTACGGATCGCTCCGCACTGAGCGAGGAGGCGTTGCTCTGCGCTTTGGAGCAGGCGGGGTTTACGGACTTTCAGGTGGTTCCCACACAGCGTGGGGACGTGCTTTGCTATTTATATCAATGTCGTAGACGACTGCGCTGAATACCTTCCAGACTGGGCTTTTAGCAGTTATGACAGCGGTTGGGAGGTTTACACTGTTTCACTATTATCTCCTTTACTAATAGGGATTATGGGCCACAATTATGATAACCGCGTTCAAGCATTTCGCCCGGGGAGGGCGTGTACGTGCATCCGCTCGGAAGCCTGTTGTTTGTGAGGTAAACACCGGTGACACGTTGGTATCTGGAATGTTATTCAGGCCAGGGCAATCAATTAAAGCGTCTACCGGTCAGGGAGTTTCCGTTTGTTGTCGGTCGCAGTGACAATGTCAGCTTCACCATAGACGCCACTGACGTATCCCGGCAGCACGCTGAATTCCATCAGGATGGAGGGCAACTGTTCGTCCGCGATTTGTCCTCCACCAACGGGACTTTCGTCAATCACTGCCGCATCAATCAAGTGACCCCGGTTTGTAGCGGAGATGTCATCCATTTCGCTCACATCGAGGCGCGGTTGGTGGACGAAGAAGACCGTCCACCGACACCGACTGAGTCGACCTATTCCACTATGGTGATGCAGGGCGATCTGTCGCAGCGTATTCCTCTGGGGGCCAGGGATTTGAAGGAATTGATATCCCAGACGCTGGTGAACGCCGTCTTTCAACCCATCGTAAATATCAAAGGTAAAACCGTCGCCTACGAACTGCTGGGGCGGGGCGCGCATCCGAACCTGCTCCCGAGCCCGGGTCCATTATTCACTATCGCTGAAAGCGTCGATCTGGCCGTGGAGCTCAGTGAATTGTTCCGGGTCATTGGCATTAAGGATGCTGCCGACCATAAACTGAAACTGCCGCTGTTCGTGAACACCCACCCGCAGGAACTGTTGGATGGTCCGCGTTTGCTGGCGACGTTGGAGCATGTGCGTAAGACGCACCCCAATGTGGAGCTGGTGCTGGAAATCCATGAACAGGCGGTTACCAATTTTATGGTGATCCAGGCCCTCGCTAAGGAAATCCGCACGATGGGGATTGGTCTGGCCTATGACGATTTCGGCGCCGGGCAGGCGCGTCTGGTGGAATTGGCGGAAGCGCCGCCGGATGTGGTGAAGTTCGATATCGCCCTGATTCGCAATATTCATAAGTCGCCCCAACGGCAGGAGCTGCTGGAGCTGCTGGTGTCCATGGTGCATAAAATGGGAGTGAAAGCGCTGGCGGAAGGCGTCGGCTCCAAAGAAGAAGCAGTGGTATGCCAGCGCATGAATTTCGACCTTATTCAGGGGTTCGCCTTCGGTTACCCCATGCCCATCACGGAGTGGCTGAATAAGTAGCGGTTTCTTTTCCATCCGGCAGGGGATTAGGCGCATTGTTTGCGTTCTGCGCCTGTCGACCGCTCCCTTCAAACAGACGATACAACACCGGCACGACAAACAGCGTCAGTAATGTTGACGTAGTCAGACCGCCTATGATCGTCCAGCCCATAGGCGCCCACATTGAAGATCCAGTGAGGGTTAGAGGGAGAAGCCCTCCAATTGTGGTCAGCGACGTCAATAAGATGGGTATCAGTCGAGTGCGGGCGGACTGCGTCATGGCCTCGCTCACACTGAAGCCTTCAGCGCGTATCTGGTTGGCGTAATCCACCAGAATAATAGAGTTGTTGACGACAATTCCCACCAGTGAAGTGAGTCCGACGAAGGCGGTGAACGAAAAAGTATTGCCTGTAAAGTAGAGCCCCAGTATCGCGCCAATGATGGCGAAGGGCAGGGCGGCGAAGATGATCAGCGGCTGGGAAAAGGAGCGGAACTGCATCACCAGCACAGCGAAGATGCCCACCACCGCCACCAGCAGGGCCTTCGCCATGCCGCCGAACGACTCTTTACGGTTTTCCTGCTCTCCGCCTACGGTATAGTGAACCCCTTGGGGCCAGGAGTAGGCGTCCAGTTTACTCACTATGGCATTGGTCACTGCTTCGGTCTGATAGCCAGGTTTAACATCCGCCGTCACCATCGCCATGCGCTCCAGATTATAATGCTGAAACTTGGGCACAGCGGTTTCCAGTTCAATATCCGCGACCTGAATGAGCGGCGTCAGTACGCCTTCCCCATTGGCGACCATCATGTGCTGAAACTGGTCCAGTTCCGGCTCTGCGCGCTCTCTGGCGGTGACGATAATCGGGTAGTCCTCACCTTCGTCATCCCGCAGCGACCCAACATTCAGCCCCACCAGACCGCCGCGGACGGTGCGGTCGATGGCGTCCAGACTGACGCGATGAAACGCCGCTTTGTCGCGGTTAATGTTGACGCGAAGGTCCACTTTGTGACGACTGATCGGGGCGTCCACGTTAATGGCTCCATCCGTGTTGGCGATGATGTCGCTGACATCCTGGGCGGCTTGGCGCAGGCTTTCAATATTGTCGCCGGTAACGCGAATGGTGATGGGCGCCTGCACGGGCGGACCTTGATGAAACTCCTTAAAGCGCACCTGTGCGTCAGCGAATGTCTTGTAGTGTTCACGTTGTTCGCTCACCCATTGTTCTATTTCCTGGTAAGGACGTGGCGCCAGCTGCACCAGTAGTTGCGCGTAATTGGGCTGCTGTTTGCTGTCCATGGTGTTGTAGTAAACCCGCGGGTTGCTCTTACCGATATTAGTCGCGACCGCGGTGACTCCGGGCTGCGCCATCAAGTTTTTCTCCACTTCCTGCGCCGCTTTGCGGGTGGATTCAAAAGTGGAGCCCTCTGGCGTTTCCACGTTCACCAGAATCATGGATTTCTCCGCTTTTGGAAACAGACTCACTCCCACATGACCGAACAGAGACATGGCTCCAGCCAGAAACAGAATTGAGATGACCAACACGAGCCATGGCCGGCGAAGACTCCATGCCAGGCCTTGAGCATAAGGACCGGCCGCGAAAGTCGTAAGCGACCGTAGCAACCAGCCCGGATTAGCGGAGGCGGCGCCGCTTTTCAAGACTCGGCTGGCCAGAAGCGGTGTAATGGTAAGAGCGATCAGTAGTGAGGCTGCCAGCGTCAGGATGACGGTGACCGGCATGGAGCGGATGAAGGTCCCGGAGCCGCTCTGCAGCAACAGGATCGGCAGGAACGCCAGCACGGTGGTGACAGTGCCGCTGATCACCGCCCAGCCAACTTGTGACGTCCCCTTGATAGCGGCGTTTTCCCGGCTGTCGCCCTGACGCAGATAACGCTCCACGTTTTCTGTGACGACTATGGCGTTGTCCACCAGCAATCCCAGAGCGATCACCAGCCCTACGATGGACATTTGCTGTAAGCCAAATCCGGTCAGGTCCAGCCATCCTAATCCGATGAGGATGGAAAAAGGGATCGCCAGTACGATGACGAATGCGGCGCGTGCGCCCAGCGACGTCAGTACGACTACGGCGACCAATAACAGGCCTTGCCAAAGGTTTTCGAAGAAGCCATCGACCCGTTCGTTGACGCTGATGCTCTGATCATGGGCGAGATGGGTTTGGAAATTATCTGGCAGCTCGCTGGCGAAGCTGTCGAGAGTGGTTTTCACGCCCGCCATGACATCGAATATATTGCTGCCCTTACGCTGAACCACCGTGATGAATACAGCAGGCTCGCCTTGATAGCGGGCGCTATAAGTGGGCGCGCCGTCTTGCAGGCGGATATCCGCCAAGTCGCCGATGTAGACCGCATGACCATCGCGGGCGCGGACAACAGTGCGGGCGAGCGTTTCTATGTCTTTATAATCGCCGCTGGTGCGAACGTTGAAGCGGCGGTCGTCGCCGTTGACATAGCCGCCGGGAAGATTCTGCGCCGCCTTGCGCGCGACTTCCGCCAACTCGTCCAGAGAAACGCCATGGCGACGCAGTAACACCCAGTCCGCTTTTACCTGCACTTCAAGGTCCGCCAGTCCCTTCACATCCACGCGTTTGACGCCAGCGACTCTCTCTAAGCGGGTTTCCAGACGCTCAGCATAGTATTTGAATTCTTTGGAGGACGCGGAACCGGAGACCAGGGCGATTTGTAGAATATTCACATCCGCCGGCGATAGTTTTTCTGTCTTGATACGGGCGAGGTCGGACGGCAGCTCGCTGCGTATGCTTTGGATGGCGCTCACAACATCCTCAAATTTGTCTTCCGGGTCGCTGCCGTACAGAAATTCCGTGCGCACCAGCACCAAGCCGTCTTCTATCTCGGTGTAAACCGACTTCAGGTCCTCCAGTTCGTTGATGGCGTCTTCGATGGGGTCCACCACTAAACGCTCCATGTCTACCGGTGTGGCGCCAGGGTAAAGAACGGTGGTCAGGGTCGTGGGAAAGTCGAATTGCGGATCTTCCGAACGCGGCATGGTGAGAAAGGAAACCAGTCCGAGTCCGAGCAATAGTAAAGCGGCGACCCAGGCGAAAGCATGATTGCGAATCGCTAATTCCGGCAGGCGCATGACGGGTTACTCCGAATAGATTTGTCAGGGGTTGGAAGCCAACGTGGCGGGGGTCGCCAGCATGCCTTCCACCAGTCCGGTGGCGCCGCGAGTAACCAGCGTTTCCCCTGCCTTCAGACCATGGGCCACAGCGACATGGGAGGCGGAAAAGTCACGTAATATGATATGGCGACGGTGAGCGCGATTACTGGCGTCAAGGACGAAAACCTCCGCATTTTTACCGCCGGCGCTGATGATGGCGCTGAGCGGTATCATCACCAACTGTTCTTCCGCTTTGGGCGTCAGGGTTACTCGCGCAACCATGCCTGACAGCAGGCGCGCTTTAGTGGAATGCAGGCGCACTTCCACTTCGAAAACGCCACTGTCAGGACTGGCTTTCGCTGCGGTTTCGTAAACGTCTCCACTCAGGGCCTGACCGGGATAGGCGTCCAAACGCACCTCTGCCTGATCTCCCTCTCTCACACGAATGATCTCTTTATCACTGACGCCAACGCGAATGACCCAGCCGGCATTTTCCTGGGCGAAGACAAATGCGGGACGCTGTGCGCTGACCAGTTCGTTGGGTTCGATCAAGCGGCGCAGTATGACGCCATCGCTGGGGGCGAGGATTTCAGAATGCTTGAAATTGAATTGGGCGACTTTGAGGCGAGCGCTCGCTACCCGCAAGGCGGTTTCCGCAGACTGTACTTGTTCAAGAGGCGCTACTTTGCTGGCGTAGAGCTTTTTGAATCGCTCCAGGTTGCGGCGGGCGTCGTCGCGATAAGCCTCCGCCTGAGCCACTTCCGCAGCGGTTTCTTCTCTGTCCAGGATGGCGATCAGCTCACCGGCGCGGACTCGTTGTCCTTCTTTCACTGTGATATCCGCCACGATCCCTGGTGTTTTGAAGGACAGCGTCTGTTCTGACTGATTAGCGAGGACGCCGCTGGTTTCAATGGGGATGGTATAGCTCTCCAGACGGACAGTCGCCGTGTGGACAACGGGTTCGTCCGCACTGGCCGAGGACGCGACGCCATAAATTAACGTCGCCAGAGAGAAGGTCATAGCACGATAGAGGGGGCGCATGGAGGTGAACCTTGTTTATGTTTTAAGTGTAAACATATTAGGCAGGCAAAATAATCAGTGTCAACATCTGGGTGAGTGAAGGTGTGATATCTGCGTGAGAAGACAGGTTTTCTGGTTATGGTATTGAATAATGATACTCAAGGGCGGTCATTCAGCACCCATTCAGTTTTAGATTCAAAAATAGCGGGGGCGAAAGCAGAGTGAGCGAGACATCGGATCACACAGAGGGACAACTCATGACAGTTGCAGAAATCCAGAGTAATTCCAAAGGTTGGTTGTTTTACGTGAAGTCTTCTTTTGTTATCGCGCTGGCCGCCGTGGCGGCAGGCATCTTTTTTATGCCGGTGGATTTGCTTATCAAAGGGTACTTCAGCATCAGTACGCTGTTTCTCATCAGCTCGACGATCACGCTTTCCAAGACCATGCGCGATGAACACGAATCACATCGCCTTATCCACAAAATCAATGAAGCCAAAACCAACCAAATGCTGCGGGACTATGCAGAGTAACGGGATGAACGCAGGCCGCTTTCAGTCCGCTAAGGACGATTTATGAATCACGAGGTGCTTTATATGTACTACATGCAAAAAATGATGACCGCCGTACGCGGCGTGACGCGTGAGAATGCGGAGCGGGTGGTGGATGCAAACGCTATCCGAATATTTGAACAGGAAATCTACGACTGCGAATGCGCCATGGGGCAGGCCAAACATGATCTGGCGAAGGTCATGGCGGAAAAAATGCGGTTAGAGCGGGGCATCGCCCGGCGCACCAGATATCTGGAGGAAAAAGAGTCGCAGGCGGGTATGGCGCTGGAGAAGGGACTGGAAGAGCTTGCGCATGATCTGGCGACCGTCATCGCGGACCAGGAGAAAACGCTTGCGGATGAACGCAAGGCGGCGGAAAAACTGAATGAGCACGAGAGAAAACTGCGCCTGAGCCTGCAGTCTGCTGCGCAAAGCATTCAGAATTACCGACGGGAGTTGCGCATGGTGCAGGCTACTCAGAGCACACAGCAGGCGACGGCGTCGCTGACGGTGCGCGCTAACTCCATGGGGTCGCGCATCAGCGATATGCAGGATTCTCTGCAACGTATTCGAGACCGTCAGGAGCGATTCGATGACATGAAACGCGCCATGGAGCAGTTGGATGAAGGGCTTAAAGACGATGGGCTGGAGGATAAGCTGCGAAAAGCAGGCATTGGCGCAAAAACGGAGGCGGACGCCGTATTGGACCGCATCCGGAAAAAATCCGCCTGAAAGTTCGTATCAATAACTTGATTAAACCGCGCATTTTGCGCGGTTTTTTGCGTTAAAACTTGGAAAGTTAATCAATTGCCCTTAATTTCCCGTATATGATGGCCTGACCTTTAATGAAGGCTGAGACAGCGGCTTTACGATTGTACGGACCATGACCCACGCGTATTACCACCCCCGGGAGCAGTACCTCAAGGTAAACTCCATTCAAATTTGTTACGAAGAACTGGGCGATCCTGATGGTGAGCCGATGCTGCTCATCATGGGACTCGCCTGTCAGATGACGGCCTGGCCGCCGGAATTTCTGGAGCCATTGATCGAGGCGGGATACCGTCTGATCCGGCTTGATAACCGGGATATCGGCCATTCTTCTGAAATCGATTGTCCGCATCGGGTTCCGGTGCCGGTGGATTTTGTGCGCTCCAAGCTGGGGCTGCCGGTAACGGCTTCCTATACGCTGTACGATATGGCGGACGACGCCATCGCGTTGCTCGACGCCCTGAATATTGAGCGCGCGCATCTGGTGGGCGTTTCCATGGGAGGCATGATCTCGCAGATTGTGGCCGCGCGGCAGCCGCAGCGGATTAAATCTCTGACCTTGATGATGACTTCCAACAACAGCCCCAAGCAGCCAATGCCGGATCTGGGCACATTATGGCGCATCAATGGCGGCGGCGTACGCGGCCATCATCAGGAAGCCGCGCTGAGACGGGGCGTCGCGTTCTGGGAAACCGTGCAAAGCCCATCTTTTCCAACGCCGAAGGAGCGTATCCTGCAGCGCATCGCCAGGGACTATCAGCGCAGTTACCGGCCCAAAGGCATTGTTCGTCAGATGCGGGCGATTCTCGCCACTGGCAGCCTGGAAAAACTGGCGCGTAACATCACCATGCCCACGCTGATTCTGCATGGCTCGGCCGATCCATTGATGAAACCCAGGAACGGACACATGTTGAAGCAGAGCATCGCCAACGCCAAGCTGGAAATGATTCCCGGCTGGGGACATGATCTGCCATTGCCGTTATTGCCTAAACTGGCGCAAAAAGTCATCGAACACGCGCGATCTGCTGGCTAAATCCAGCCCTTTTTACGCAGATAGACGATTTCCAGCACCAATAGCGCAACCAGCAGGATCGAGAACAGCCAGAATGCATTGCCGTCATCTACGCCCGGCATGCCGCCGATGTTGATGCCGAACAGCCCCGTGAGCAGGCCCAGCGGCAGGGATACCGCCGCTACGATGGAGAGCAGATACAGGTGCCGGTTAAGGCGGTCGTTCATGGCCGCCGCCAGCTCGTCCTTGATGACCTGGGAGCGTTCGCGAATAGCGTCAAGGTCTTCCACATAGCGGGTCAGCCAGTCCATCACCTCCGTCAGGCGGCGCTTATCATTGGCGCTGATCCAATGCAGTTCGGAGGTTTGCAGGCGGGTGATGACATCTCGTTGCGGCGAGATATAACGGCGAAAGACAATCGCACGTTTGCGGGTGGAAATGATGGACTCCCGAATGGCTTCATCCTGGGACACCAGCACTCGGTCTTCCAGCTCGTCGGTGGATTCATTGAGCGTAGTGACAGCGCTTTGCATGTGATCATAAAGCTCCACGCACATTTCCGTGAGCCACTCGCCAGCGCCGCAGGGACCCATGTTCTGCTCCAGCTTTTCGATAATGTCCGCTGTGGCCTTCAGTTGCCTGCGTCCGGCGCTGATGATGCCTGACTCGGTGATCCAGGCGCGCAGCGACACCATATCTTCCGGCTCGGCGCCCTGATTCATGTTGACGCCGCGCAGAATGATTAGAATTCCTTCGTTCAGCTCCATCATTCGAGGGCGGGTCTCGTCGGCCATCAACGCCTCGGCGATCAGCCAATCCAAGCCGAGTTGATTTTCCAGCAAGCCCAGCGCGCCCGGATGCAGTACATTGATGTGTAGCCAGGTGAGACGGGTTGTGTCCTGCGCCGCTTCTGCGGCTTCCTCTGCTGGAATGGGCGTAGCGCTGCCTTCGCCATCCAGGTGAAATGCATGAATGATGGGGTGGGATTCAGTCACCGCCTCTTCCTTTTGTTGAAGTTGATCGGGATTTGTTGATCAAAAACATCGTAGTATCGCTTTGGCTAAGACTAGATGCACTCTGCATCAGGCGCAATCGGCCAAGATGCCTGCGTCATTTCACCGGACGGCTTACCAAAGGCTGAAGTGAAGCGTATGGGGACAGTGGCAAACTTGTTCATTGCATGTCTGGAAATGCAGGGCCAACCGTATTGGAGAACGGGTGGAGCGGCGCAAGGTCAGCTCAATTCGGCAATGATCGTCATAAACTTCCAGAATGTTGCTTGCATTCGGGTCCGTCCATTTACTCCCTGTGGGGTAGCGTATATCCAGTAAATCGTGATCGGTTTGTGATAACAGCTCCACTTGCGTTCGCCGCCCATCCGGCCCCGGGCTGTTATGGCTTTGAATGCGCCAGCCCTCACTCATGTGGATATCCAGCTGAGCCTCCAGCAGGTTGTCTTCCTTGCATTCCTTCACCTTGGCGGTGGCCCACATTTGTCCAGACGCCGCATACTGCAGGTTGACCGGATTGGGCGTCAGCCATTCGTTCAAACCTTTCAGAAATACCGGCGCCGACAATGGGTGGCGATTGATTTGTCCGGTGAAAGCGGCGATCTGGTTTTCCGCCATACGTTGCACATTCAGATCGCCAGTGCGCAGCCGCAATGCGGCCAGTACGGAAGCCAGCTGTGAATTGCCGCTGACGGTGGCGTTATCGCCGCAATGCTTGCTGCGCACCAGCAGGGGGCCCTGCGCGTTTTTTGGGGTGATGAAGAATCCGCCTTGCTCGGTATCCAGAAACTGTTCTTCCAGCGTGGTCGCCAAGGCTTCCAGGCGCTCCAGCCACAGGTGGTCGTGGGTGTAGTCGTACAATTGCAGTAACCCTTCCATGTAATGCGCGTAATCTTCCAGCAGGGCGTCGTCACTGGGCAGGTTATCCAGGCTGATGCGATGGAACAGGCCGTCTTCGCCACGCTGGCTGCGCCATAAGTGGTTCGCGGCGATGACCGCGGCGTCTCCGTAAGCGCTAATGCCTGTTATCGCGGCGGTTTCCGCCAGGGCGGCGATCATCATGCCGTTCCATTCCGTTATCACCTTATCGTCGCGCAAGGGAGGAATACGGTCGCTTCGAGCCCGTAACAAGGCTGCCTTCAGGCCCGTCAGTTGCTGCAGTAACTCCTCATACGTCAGACCCAGCGATGCGGCGCTTTCAGACAACGAGCAAGGCAAGTGCAGGATGTTGGCGCCTTCGAAGGCGCCTTTACGGGTGACGCCATACACCTGCTCGGCGAGGGCCAGAGCGGGCTTGTCGAGAAGTTGACTCAGCTCTCGATATGTCCAGATGAAATACTTTCCCTCCACGCCTTCGCTATCTGCATCGGTGGCGGAATAAAAGACTCCCTCTGGAGCGCGCATTTCTCTGAGGACATAATCCAGGGTTTCCCGGCACACCCGTAGATACTCAGGGACCTGACACAGGTTGTAGGCGCGGGCGTAGCAGCGCGCCAATTGCGCCTGGTTATAGAGCATTTTTTCAAAGTGAGGGATTTGCCAGCGCTGGTCCACTGCGTAACGGTGAAAGCCGCCGCCTGCCTGGTCGTATACGCCGCCAGCGAGTAACGCGTCAAGGGCGGACTTCACCAGACTCCAGGCTGGCTGGCGATCAAGCGGTCGGGTGTCGCGTTCGATGACGTCGAGCAGGAATAGAAGGTTGGGCTCCTGAGGAAATTTTGGCTCGCCGCCGAAGCCGCCCCATTGGGGGTCGCTATATCCAATCAGTTTATCCACCGCAGTTTCGATCAGATTCTCCGCCAGACTTTCCGAGATCGGTTTTGGCCGGAGATAGACACTGACCGCGTCGGACAGACGGCGTCCCTGTTCCAATAAATTATCCTGCTGTTCTTCCCATAGTTCATGCACTTTTTGCAGGAGATTAATGAAACGAGGGCGAGGGAAATAGGTTCCACCGAAAAAGGGCTTTCCCTCTGGCGTGAGAAAGGTCGACATGGGCCAGCCGCCATGGCCAGTAATGATTTGCACGGCGGTCATATAAATCTCGTCCAGATCCGGGCGTTGCTCCCGGTCCACTTTGATGGGAATAAAGTGGCGATTGAGCGCCTGAGCCACCTCTTCATTATCGAAGCTCTCATCCTCCATGACGTGGCACCAATGGCAGGTGCTATAGCCAATGGAAAGAAATATCGGTTTGTTCTCCGCTTTGGCCAATGCGAAGGTTTCGTCACTCCAGGCGCGCCAGTTCACGGGGTTGTGGGCGTGCTGCAGCAGATAAGGCGAACCTTCCTGAATCAGATGGTTGGTATAGACGGGGGTTCCGTCCTTATGCCGGTAACGGGTGCGCACGGCGTAACTGCCCTGTTTGCCGGCCCGGGCGAGTTGCAACGGATCACTGGCGGACATAGATCTTTCCTTCTATTGCAATGAGTGCGTACTGCCCTGCAGTACTGAACATAATGCATATTCTCCGTTTCATGCAAAATAATCCCTGA
Organism: Hahella sp. NS-SX17; assembly: GCF_057367735.1. Lineage (NCBI taxonomy): Bacteria > Pseudomonadati > Pseudomonadota > Gammaproteobacteria > Oceanospirillales > Hahellaceae > Hahella > Hahella sp. NS-SX17. The sequence goes on along the minus strand of NZ_CM170632.1, from coordinate 7,251,229 downwards.
TCTTTCCCTGATTTTTGAGCGTAGAAGCTGAGGGGGAGGACGGTGATCGTCCGTCTGGAGGCAACGGGGGGAGGCATGATCGCCAGAGATAGTGAGAAATATGTGCGAATGAGCGCCATCTTGGGGGCTGCGCCGCTTTTAATCCTCGGCGTCGCCTGCGTGCTCGGCGGTGAGGCGCGCTCTTTGCTGCGGCCGATGTTTGACTATTACAGCATGGCGCTGTTGGCGTTTATCGCCGGCGGCGTCTGGTTGATTGGACTGCGGGGTGAAGGCCCGGCGACGCCTTCGCGGCTGTTGTGGGCCAGCATCCTGTGTCTGCTTGTGGCGTGGGCGGCGCCAGGGTTGCCTGCCGCCCTGCGCTCAGTGACGCTGGCGGTGGCGTTTCTGTTTTTCTATGGACTGGATCGCTTCGTACTGGAGGATTACTGGCGCGCGGACTATCAGCAAATGCGCTGCCAGCTGACGCTATGCGCTGCGGTAATGCAGGCGTTGGTCATGCTCGCCTGATCAGTGGTTCAGAATATCGATGATTTCCCGGGTGGACTTGATAATTTTGATGATCTTGTCCTCGACGTAGACGGTTTCGACGCCATCGTCATCGTGGTAAACCACGCCGTGGTCGTAAACGGACTGATCCAGGATATCGCCCTTATGCAGTTTCTTTTGCCAGCCCGGCGGCAACTGGCCGCCACGGTCCACTTTTTTCTGTAATCCCGGCGGCAGATCGTGCTTTTTATCATCCTTGGCGTAGGCGTTGAAAGAGAGAGCGAAAACGGAAATTAACAAAAGAAGTTTGCGCATGGAGCATACCTTGGGTCTGGCCGTGAAAAATGACGGTGTCCGGGCGACGCTTCAGTATAGCGGGCCCTGGCGGAGTCAGGCCAGGGCGCAGCGCAGGTAATTAGAGCAGGTATTATTGCAGGGCGGAGATCTGCAGCATTGGCCAGATGCGGTGCCAGCGCTTGCCGTACACCCGGGAAACGAAGATGTCCTCCGCATAACGCACGTCTGGATTTGGTCGCACTTGCATGGACCAGTTTTCCAATAGTCCGAATTTGGCGGTGAACTTGAACTTGTCCAGATGCTCCAGTCTCACGCCGACGCAGGTGGGCACTTCGACCCAGTGAGAAATGGCGTCGGCGGTGTCCTGATAGGGTTCATGCTGGTTATGCAAGTGCATTCTGGCCTGGTTTTTCACTTCCCACCTCACGCCGGGGACCATTTTTTTCAGCTTGGCTTCGATTTCCTTATCACGTTCTTCGGAGGTGTCGTCAGCATCGAAATACACCAGATCCACATCATTTAAAGGAGTGGCTTGAGCCAGTTTGTGGAGGTGGTCCCAGATGGCGTTGCGCAGAAAACCTGCGGCCAGATACCAGTCTTTCAGGCCCAGCGATCTGGCGGCGGCCAGACAACGCATGCGCAGTAAATCTTTTTTCAGCAGTACAATAGTGTCTTGTTCCATATGACAAACTCCATTCCTGTTTATTGTTTGATATCGGGACGTTCGTACAAACGCGTTCTGCGAATTGTCTCTCCAGATGGTCCCTTTCGTCCGTGAAAGTTTCGCACAGCAGCGTGAGAAATTATCCATTGGGAACCATTGCAATCTACGCGACCGCTTTAAAGCGCCCGTCGGGCGTCCGCCAGCACCCGATTGATCTCCTCCACCACAAAATCCGGGTGGGATAACGGAAGATAACGGCGGGCGTTGGCGATCACCCTGAATCGCGCCTGCGGCATGTGCCGCAGCCATTCGCGGTGGCTTTCAATCCATTGTTTGCGGTCGCGATGAGTCGGCTTCGGTTGTTGCACCGAGGATTCCGGCGGATTGTCGCCCACAAGGATACTGGTTGGCGCGTTATTGAGAAAGGGTACGGATTTCTGTAAATCCGTTGTGGGTGGCGCAGTGTGATTCATTGCTTCGTCTGAATCGACAGCGTTTTCATAGCCGTCCACGAATACCTGGCCGACAACTTCGTTGGGGTACTTGTGCGCGAAGTAGCGAATATGGGCGGCGCCGGCGCAATGACCGACCAGGATGTAGGGAGGCTTGATGTCGGCGACCTTAAGCAACTTGCGCAGATCGGCCACCATGTTTGCGGCGGTTCTGGGCGTATGTCCGGCGTTGGCGTCCTGCGGGTCGGCGCGGTCGTAGGAAAGTGTGCGAGTGAAGAGGCTGATCAAGGGTTGCACTCTTTCCCAGGCATCAATGCCGCCGCCCAGGTCAGACTCGAAAATGACAGTGGCGTTACCCGACCCCTCCGCCAGATAACGCAGGCTGACGTCACCAATATCCGCATAATCATAGGATCGTTCCATCTAAGTTCCCTTTATCCTATTAATCAGGCAGATAAATAGCTTCCTTCTATTTGTCTGCAACGACAGGGCCTGCATGTCAGGCCCTGTCTCCCGCGGCCAGCCGCCGCGCAGGCGCATCCATGCGCCTGATTATTAACAGGCCAATATTATCGCCATGTTAATACTGAGTAGTTTTTTTCGATTTTTTGACGTGACGCACTATCCTGACTCCGCGTCATCCAGGCCATTGAGGGCGATGGCGCCGGTGATCTCCAGCGTACGCCTAGGCATAACGGCCATCGCGTTCCGGCTTGTCTTGGCCGGTCGCGAAAAGCAAATATAATCAACGGGATGTACTAAAACAAGAGCGCCGGCTCAAGCGCTGTCTTTCCCTATGGAAGGGCGTGCCCCCCCCGTTTTTTCAGCGCCTGGATTATCCAAGTGTTAAGCCTTTTCTCCCCTGCGCTAGGCGCATTGCTCTACACCCTTTAACCGAGTGTTTTCCCTAAAGACAATCGCTATGGTAAGCCTGTGGACCAACGCCACGTAGAAGCTATCTCATCGCCAGTCGCGTTCCTGGTGGCGATGACGGTGAGATAGTTTTTCCATCTCTTTTCATCCCGCGTAGGGGGCGAACACAGTGAAGTGCTCTAGAATTCTAAAAAGACGTGTGCTTGTAAAGAAAACATCCGCTCATATCCCGGCGTTTTTAGCGTCGGTATTCGCCGCCGGCCTGTCCCTCACCGCCTATTCCATTGCGCCTTCGGATTCAGCGCGTAGTTCCGCTTTTGTATCCAGTTCCGGCGCCGGTGTGGTGGGAACAGCATGGAGTCAGTCCGATCCGTTCATCGGCTCCGGCGATTTTTTTGGTTATCAGCAGTTGTCCGACTGGCGCGGCGCTTTGTCCGCGCTGGCCGATAAATCCTGTGTTTCCAGTCTGTGGTATGGGCCCGTGCGCGCAAGCGATGCGGACTGTGCGACGGAGCTGAACTGGCTGGGGCGTAACGCCGGTTCTGACAGTAGTAACTCCACGCACGTATTTGACTGGGAAAGCTTGTAAGTCAGGGTATTCACCGCCACCCCTTTAATCCTGTTCAAATGAACTAAAGAAATAATAACTACAACCTCAACCAAGACGCCTCGCGGAGCGAATAGCTCCCCGGGGCGTCGCCTTTTGGATCAGAATGGCGTGAAGCGGTAATAATCCACTTTCATTTCCGCATTGGCGGCCGGGTAGTCCGCCGGACCATAGTTAAACCAGTGCCAGGGCGAATGCCATAGGTTCAGCATGAAGATGGCCGGGCGCTGTGGAACCATCGCCGCATCGCGCATATCCCACAATGTCACTTCTTTGCCGTCCAGCTTGATGTACCAGCGGATGCGGTCGGCATGCCAGTCGAAGCCGACCGTGTAATAGGTGTCGGCGCGGGGAAAGTCCGCCAGTCTGACATTGGGCAGGGCGCCTGCGGGAACGGTTTCATAAGTGCCCTCCATGCCGGTCGGGGTTTCGCGATAAGCGCCGGTGGCCATGTTGATGGCGCGGCTTTTCTTGCGGAACTGGTTTTCACCGTCGCCGCCGTAATCGGTCCAGGTGGTCAGCCAGAGTACATTGGGCTCGCCGCACAGCAATTCGATATCGATTTCCGTATTGTCAGCCAGTCCGTTGCCGTTCTTGTCCGTACCGTCGTTGTCGTAGATGAAGATGCCGTTGACGGCTTCTTCGCCGGGGCCGCAGGAGGCGAACTTCACCCGGGTCTCGTAGCGGCCGTAATGGGTTTTATGGTTATAGCCCACTTCGGATGCGTAGTATGGCGATGCGTTGTCGCCGCTGTTCAGATCCGGATTGCCCGGGAACAGCAATGACAGCGCGGCGTTATCCCCCGCCGCGGCGTCGGCGGCGCCGAAGTCCACGGCGCCGTTGGGTTGCCGGCGTGAATACCATTGGCCCTGATTGGCGGTGAATTCATCGTTGATCTGCGGAACGCCCGGATCGGGATCGCCACTGTCGTCGCCGTCGCCATCATCGCTATCGTCACGGGATACAAGACTGATGTCCGCGATGTCGTATTCCACCCCGCTTTGCAAGTGATCCGCCACCAGCGCATGCACTTTACTGAGGTCGGAGAGCTGGAAGTCCTGCAGGGGAATCAATACCTCTTGGTTGTCTGGCTCCACGGTTACATTAACGGCCTGTGAGGCTCCCTGACGGGTGGCGCAGCTATCGTCGCGGGTATGCAGGCTGAGTGACAGATCGGCGCGCTGAGAGGCGCTCAGGGAGAGCTTCAGGTGTGTATAGGGTGAAGCGTCGAAGCAGGTGTCGGTGGCGAGCACGCTGTACCAGTAGCCGCCGCCTCCGGATATCAACCTGAGTGCGCCGTTGCTGACCTGATCGCTTTGCAGGCTGCCGTCGTCGTCGGTCCAGCCGCCGAGCAGATTCTGGTGCAGGCCTTCGTAGCGGGACGCGTCGGCGAAGGCGTCGATGATCAGGTCATCCACTGGGGCCTCAGGTTCCGCCAGGGTCAAAGTCGCTGAATCCTGCTGACCGGGATAGAGGCTATTACCGTTGAAGAAATCCCCTGCGTGAATGCTGCCCGCTTTGGCGCGTATGAAATAAGCGCCCGGCTCATCAGTCTGGAAGTCGCCATCGCAACGGAACTGGGCGCGTGAGGCCAGCTCCGGCGTTCGGCATTGAAAGCGATGTGCGGGGTTTTCCTGTCCCTGTTTCATGACGTCCACATACAGCGTGAAGGTTCCAGTATCACGTAAGTTGCGCAGCTCTGCGTAGGGGTGCAGATTCACGCCGGTTTGCGCCTGTTCCGTATCGAATCCCGCGGCGGCGACGCCAGCGTTGTAGGCTGCGGCGAATGTGGTGGGCGCAAGCAAGGCGCTTGCGCCCAGGGCCAGCGCCCCGATAGTCAGTGTACATGTCTTCAAGGCCATCCTCCTGAATTGCTCTGCGGCGGAGTCGGTGCGCGTTAATGGGCGACCGATCCGGCGTCTTTCCGGTAAATTTTTGAAAGCGCTTTCATTGTAGCCGCGTCTGTCCGGGAGGGGGATTGGCGAATTGAGTTAGGCCATGTGGAATAAGGCGTAGAGATAGAAGACTGTTAGAAGTCAGGCGCATGGATGCGCCTGCGCGGCGGCCAGCCGCGGGAGACAGGGCCTGACATGCGCAGGCCCTGTCGTTGCAGACAAATAGAAGGAAGCTATTTGTCTGCCTTGTTATTATCGATCGCAATTTCAGACGCCGAGTGTAGCGCCGCCGTCGATGCAGAGATTATGCATGGTGATGTGGCGAGCCTTGTCTGAAGCGAGGAACGCCACGGCTTTGGCGATGTCTTCCGGCGTGGCGATACGCTTGAGGGGGATGCCGGTGCGGTAAGAATCCAGAGAACCATTCAGCACGGCCTCCATCGCTTGGTCATCCGTCCAGAATTGCCGTTGCATGGCGGTGTCGGTGGAGCCCGGTGAGACTATGTTGCAACGCACGCCGTACTCCGCCAGCTCCAGCCCCAGGCATTTGGTGAAATGGGTCGACGCCGCCTTGGACGCTGCGTAAGCCGCCATTTTGGTGCGGGGTATGGCTGCGGCGTTGGAGCCCACGGTGACGATGGCGCCGCGACGACGTTCTTTCATCAGACGCCCAACGGCGCGGCTCAGAAAGAATACGCCGTGAGTATTGACGGCGAAGGTGTCCAGCCAGTCGTCGGCGGTCAGTTCCGTGGCGGCCGCCAGACGCAGAATGCCCGCCACATTCACCAGCACATCCACGTCGCCCAGACCGGCTTCAATATCGCCGACCACCGCTTCTATAGCGGCCGCGTCGCTGATGTCCACGACGAAAGGACGCACCTGCAAGCCGCGCGCAGTCAGGGCGGAAGTGGTTTCACGCAATCCTTTTTCCTGAATGTCGAGCGCGGCGACTTTAGCGCCTTGCTCCGCTAACGCAGCGACTACCGCCGCGCCGATGCCTTGCGCCGCGCCAGTAACGATGGCGACCTTGCCGGCGAACTCTCCGGCGGAATTGGGAGTGGAATCAGACATAAGATTGCTCCTTGCTGTTGGAGGGGGACAGGGAAGAAAAAGCGCCGCCTACCGCTGGCGTGACCACCGGATTGCCGTCGGGATCGCTGAGAATATGCGCATCGACATTGTAGAGATCACGCACCATTTGCCGGGTCAGAATCTCCCGGGGCGGGCCACTCGCCACCAGGCGACCGTCGCGCATGGCGGTGAGGGTGTCGGCGTAGCGTGCGGCGGCGATCAGATCGTGCAGCACCATCATGATAGTGATGCCTTTGGCGGCCAGGTCGCGCACCAGATTCAACACTTCCACCTGGTGCCCCAGATCGAGCATGCTGATGGGCTCGTCCAGCAGTAACAGGTTGGTTTCCTGGGCCAGCGCCATGGCCAGCCAGCAGCGTTGACGTTGTCCGCCGGAAAGGTGATCCAGAGGCGCGTCCATCAGATCCGCGGTGTCGGTGGCGAGCAGAGCGCGACGTACGGCGTCTTCATCGGTGCTGGTCCACTGGCGGAACAATCCCTGATGCGGGTGACGACCGTGACGCACCAGATCCGCCACGCGTATGCCCTCGGGCGCGGTGGGCGTTTGCGGCAGCAAGGCCAGGCGTGTGGCGGCCTGTTTTCTGCTCAAGCTCCAGATGTCCTCGCCCTCCAGCAGGATGCGGCCGGAATCCGGCCTGTGCAGACGCGCCACCGCCCGCAGCAGGGTGGACTTGCCGCAGCCGTTGGGGCCAACGATGATCATCAGTTCTCCCGGCCGGGCCTGCAGGCTGACTTCTTTCACTGTCGGCGCAGAGTCTGCTTTCGCGGGACCGCGCCCGTTCGCGTAGCTGAGGGAGACGTTCTGAATTGCGAGTCTTGGCTCGGACATCAATCAATTACCTTGCCTGGATTGAGGTTGAAACAGAATGACGGCCAGCAGGAACGGTCCGCCCATCAGAGTGGCGATGACGCCCATGGGCGTTTCCACCTCGCCATACATGCGGCCGATGGTGTCCGCCACGATCACGAACAGGGCGCCCAATAAAGTGGAGCGCAGTACGGGCGTCTGATCCGGGCGCGCCAGAATGCTGGCGGTCACGGGCGCCATTAACGCAATGAAATTGATAGGACCGGAAACCGTCACCGACAGTGCGGTCAGCACCGCCACAGTCAGCACCACGGCGATCTTCAGGCGCTCAGGGCTCAAGCCCAGAGACGCGGCGGCGTCTTCGCCGAACTGCAATAATGTCAGGCTCTTGGCCAATACTATGGACACGGGCAGCAACAGGCAGAGGCCAATAAACGCGGGAGTGGCGATGGCGTAGTCTCTGCCCAGCAGCGTGCCGATGCTCCAGGTGTACATGGCGCTGGCTTCATGCAGGGGCAGGTAGGTCACCAGTACTTCGGTCATGGCGCGCAGCAGGTAAGTCAGCCCCAGACCGATCACCAGAATGCGGTAGCCATTGGAGCCGAAGCGTCCACTGAACGCCAGTACGCCCAACAACGTGGCGGAGGCGCCGATAATCGCCGCCCACCAGGTGTCCAATACGCTTCCCGCTCCCGCCAACATAGCGATGACCACCGCCAACGTGGCGCCCTGATGTACGCCGAGGATGTCAGGGGTCGCCAGACGGTTGCGGGCGAGCCCTTGCAGCAGACAGCCGGCGGCCCCCAGGCACGCGCCCACCACCAGTCCGGCGGCGATGCGGGGCAGGCGAATCTGCATGGCCAGCAACTGATGAGCGGGGCTGCCTTCCCCGAGCAGGGCTTGCCACACCTGTGACAATGACAGACGGGTGGAGCCCAGCATCAACGAGGCGCAGACCGCCAGTAGAATTACCAGCAGGATAAGCAGGGCGCTGATCAGATCATGCAGGTTGAAGGTCATGGATACGCGACCAATACGAACCACTCGGCTGCCGGCAGGGAGGAAAGCGGCGGCGTCAGCAAGCCTGATGGAGGGTGCTGTCTGCTCGACAGTGGGCGATATACGGCTCATCGCGGGTATCTCCGGGCTAATTGAACATACGATTGGAATGCACGATGCGAATGATGATCGGCACGCCAATAAACGCGACTACAGCGCTGACCGGCGCTTCGAAAGGACGGTTGACCACCCGCGCCAGAATGTCCGTGGACAACAGCAGAAACGCGCCGGCGGCGGCGGAGTACAACAGTTGATTGCGCAAATGATGCCCGGCCAGGGTGCGGGCGATGTAGGCGGCGATCAGGCCCAGCAGCACGATCGGGCCAGCCAGCGCCACGGCTGCCGCGCTCAACAGGGTGACGCTGAGGGACAGCAGGGCGCGAATCAGATTGGGGTTGTGTCCAAGGGCTTTGGCGGAGTCATCCCCTAATGTCAGCGCGGAAAGCGGCCGCGTCAGCGCCGCCGCCAGGGCCAGCGCCGCCAGTACCGCCGGAGCGATCTGACTGACTGCCTCCATGGTGATGCCGGACAAAGAACCCAGAATCCAGTAGCGGTATTGATCAAAGGCGGCGATGTGGTCGTGCAGGAGCAGGGAGGTGAGGCCCTGGAACGCAGCGTTGATCGCCACGCCCGCCAGCACCAGACGCAATGGCGTCATACTGGCCGCGCCCACTTGAGCCGCCAGCATGACGGCGCCATTACCGACCAGTGCGCCGGAAATGGCCCAGATCAGCATGGAATAGGAGCTGCTGGCCTGGAAAAAACTGATGCCGATGACGACGCCGAGGGCGGCCCCGGCGTTGATTCCCAACAGACCCGGCTCGGCCAGCGGATTGCGAGTGACGTTTTGCAGCAGACTGCCGGCGACGCCGAGAGCGACGCCGATGATGAGGCCGGCGAGAGTTCTGGGGAGACGCAACTCCGTCATGACCATGTTCACATAGGCGTCGGCGTTGTCCGCTGGGGACAGCAGGAAGGCGAGGCTGTGGGCGGCGTCCAGTTGCCCGGACCCCACCAGCATGGAGACTAACACGACGCTGGTCAGCGCCAGCATCAACATGGCGACGGACGCCCAGTTACGACGGCTGACAGCCGGGCGATGCGCCTGCGACATCAATACTCCTTAAACCTCGATTACCCTTGCTTGTTCAACATAGCTTTTTCAATGTCTTCCAGCGCCTCCATGGCGGCCAGAGGTCCGCCGACGCTGGTCCACAAGGAGCCGTCGATCAGCACCAGGTGTCCGCTGTTGACGCCGGACAATTGTTTGAAAGCGGCGTTGTCGCGAATCTCGGCAAAGGTGTCCGCGGCGTCGCCCACAGGGCTGAGAGTGCCGACGAAAATCCAGTCGCCGTCGATTTCATGCAGGGCTTCCAGGCTCAAGGGCGCGGAGTGAATGCCGCTTTCCTGCTGTGCGGGAGGACGGGACAGACCGACATCCGCAATAACCTGGCTGATGAATACGTCGCGCAGCATATAGGTGGGGCCTTTGGGGCTCCAGCGTACGACACTGATGGACACATTTTCAGGGTTTTCCAGACTTTCGCGTAGTTTCGCCGCTTTTTCAGCGTATTTAGCCAGGAAGTCTTCCGCTTCCCGCTCTTTGCCCAAAGCCATGGCGATGCGCTTGAACATGTCCTGCCAGTTCTCGGAAGTCGCGGACGTAATCACGGTGGGAGCGATTTGTTGCAACTGGGAAATAAGCTTTTCGTCTTGAATGGTGCCGGTCAGTATCAGGTCGGGCTGCGCGGCGATCACCTTGTCGATGCTGGGTTGCGCCAGTCGACCGATGGATTCGACGTCGGCGCTGAGGCCTTGCAGATAACTCGGGGGTGTTTGCTGGCCACGCCCGTCCGTCACGCCGACCGGCTTCATGCCCAGCGCCAGCATGGCGTCCATATCGAACTCGCCCAGCGCCAGTACGCGCTTGGGCTCCACGGGGATGCTGACGCGACGCCCGGCGGCGTCGGTGATGTCTTTGGTGGCGACGGCGAGAGGTTGGTCTGCGGGCGCCGCGGATTCCGTTTGCGCTGTTTCCGGCGTGGCGTCCGGTTTCTGCATGGCCAACGCGGTGAAGCCCAGCGCCAGTGCGACGCTGATGCCTAATAATGCGAATTTTTTAGTCGGGGAGGAGTTTTTATCTGCCATAGTCACCTGCTTCCAGCATGCTGTCGCAATCAGGGTGGATTCCTTCGGCAAGAATAAGGACGGTTAGCGCAATCGATGGCGCAGCCTGGGAAACGAAAGGGGGTTTATCATCTCCGGCGAAAATTTAACCGGACTCTTGCCGTTATCGGAGCACACTCTACGATAGAATGAAATGCTTGTAAAATGATAATCATTATCGTTTGTGTTCAAATAATCAACACCTTTCTTATTTGGGTGCGTACAGACGAATCAAACGGGGGGGCTGCTGGCGGAGGAAAGAAGGTGACTTCCACCTCCTTAGCGGAGATGACTCTCCGCTCTGGTGGAACTCTTAGCAAGTAGAAATGGTTGATTGGTGGCGGAGAGTTTGGCGAGCCGCCTTTCTCTCCGTGAGTTATCAGGACTTAGCCGCAGCTGGCGCAGGGGCTGCTTTCAGGCTCGCCGCCAGCAGCAGGCACGCCACCGCCAGCGACAGGCCTCCGGCGATGGCGAAGGTGGCGAAAACGCCGTAGTGATCGATCAGCGGCTGGGTCAACAACGGACACAGAAACTGGCCGATAAAGAAACAGGTGGTGACGCCGCCGATAATGCGCCCGCGCAGCATTGGCGGAGTGTAGGAAAACAACCAGACGATCAGATTCGGACGAATTATCCCGAAGCCGACGCCCGCCGCCGCCATGCCAGCCAGGGCGACGCCGTAACTGGGGGCGAAGCCCAGCAGACCCCAGCCGATGGCGACCATCAGCCAACCGGCGCCATGCATAACTGGAAAGGAAAACAGGCTGCCGAATTTGCGGTAATACATGGAAACGAACGCGGTCAGCAATAACATGCCGGCGATGGCGAAGCCGATTTCTGAGCCGTCCGTCACGCCGAACTGCGCCACGTAAAATGGGTAATGCAACGGGGCCATATACAGTGCGAGTACTTCAAACGCCGCCAGGGCGTAACACAGCGCCAGGGCGCTTCCCGCAGGCGCCTGCGTCGGCGCGTGCATGTCCGGACCGGCTGCGGCGTTGCGACGGGTGGGCTCGTCCAGGTACAGCATGGCGCCTGGCAGCACAATGAATGCGAACAGATAAATCAGGAACGGAGTGGTCCAATCAATATCCGCCAGCAAACCGGCCATCGCCAGAAACAGTACGCCGCCAAAGCTGCCGAAAGCGGACTGCAGCCCCATGTAGCGGGCCAGGTTGGGGCCAGCGAAATAGTCGCCTGCTAGAGTGATGCAGGCGACCATGACTCCCGCCACCGCTATGCCCAGGGCGATGCGACCCAGCAAGATGGCGATCAGCGAATCATGCAGGAAATAGCCGGAGACGCCGGACACGCCGTACAGGCAGAGCGCCAGAATCAGCACCTGCTTTTTCTTCCAGTGATCCAGCAACCAGCCCACCATGGGGGCGCAGCAGGCGATCAGCAGGCCGGGGGCGGACAGGATCATCTTGACCCAGAATTCCGCATTTTCCTCTTGCGCGAAGGCGGCCTCCATACCGGGCAGCGCCGGGGCCAGAGTAGCGCCGGCCATTACCGTCATGGTGCTGGCCAGGAGTAGAAAAAGACTTCTGCCGTTCATGGCTGGCGTAGTCGCTGTGGACGTGGTCATAGCGGTTTTCTTCTCTGATAAGTTGCGTTAAACATCCTGTTTATTTGCGTTGTATGCGCGCACGCGCCGACGCCACCGCGAGGCGGTAATCCGTCAGTAGTTCGGCTTCGTCGAACATGGCGCTGCGGCCTTCCCGCACCACCATGCGGCCGGCCACCATGACGGCCTCCACGTCCCGGCTGCCGCCCGCCACCAGGAAGGTGCGCAGAGGATGGTTGCCGAGGCGGTAGCGCCAGTCGTCAATGCCGATGACCACCAGATCAGCCTGCTTGCCGACTTCGATGGAGCCGATGCGGTCGCGCCAGCCCAAAGCGCGGGCGCCGTTCAGGGTGGCCATGCGCAGCGCCAGGGTCGGCGGGCAGGCGGTATTGCAGTTCTGTACTTCGTTGTGGCCGAGATGCGCGGCGCGCATGGCTTCCGGCATGCCGCCGATATAGGAAATGTCGCCGTCCGTGCTGCAGGACACATGCCCGCCGTCTTTAATGAAGCGTCCGATCTGGCCAGTCTCGCTAACGGTGGCTTCACCCAGCATGCCGTAGTGCGCCGGGGAGTGGCAGATATTGACGCCGGTTTCCAGTAGACGTCGATACTCTTCTTCACTGGCGTAAGCGGTGTGCACCGCCAGCAGGCGATCGGTGAGCATGCCCAGGGCGTCGAAGCGGCCCACTGGCGTGCGGCCGAATACCGCCTGCACCGCGGCGGTTTCATTGCGCAGCGGCGCCAGATGCGTGGCGTAGGGCGCCTGATAACGATCGGCGATATCGCGCAGGGCGATCAACTGCTCGTCGGAGCTGCCGAAAGCACCCATGACGGAAGGCATACCGCCGATCAGGCCTGAAGCGTGGTCATTCCAGGTTTCCATCAACGCCGCCCAGTCGTCCGCCTGCGCCTGGGTGTCGGCGATGCGGCGAAATTCTTTGGCGCCGTTGGGAATCATGATGTCCGATCCCCAGCGACTGACGCGGATGCGCATGCCCAGATCGAGCGCCGCCTGCGCCATGGCGTCGGCGGTGTTGGCGGAACCCACGTCGCCCAGCGCCGTGGTTCCAGAGCGCAACTGCGTCCACATGCTCCAGCGCGCGATGGCGACGCCTTCCGCATGGGTCAGCTTCTGTCCCACGGTGGAGATGAAGGCGAACATGGAGCCCAGGGCTTCAATATCGCCGCCATTAGAGTAGGGGGTCGGCTCCAGGCCGGCGTCGTCGGCGCGCTCGAAGTTGGGCGCGACGAAACTTTCGTGCCAGTGCGGATTGATCAGGCCGGGCAACACCAGTTTGCCGGCGGCGTCGATGACCTGATCGCACTCCGGCGCCGGCTGCTCGGCGGCGCCGATGGCGGCGATACGGTCGCCCACCACCAGCACCCAACTGTTTTCAATTACCGTATTGGCGTCGTCGCCGGCGTACAGAAAGCCGCCTTTGATCAGAGTGCGCACGCCCTTGCCGGATTGCGGGCCGCCGTCACGGGCGCGGGGTTCCGCCGCCAGTCCGTTGAACGTTGCGCCTTGCGCCGGACCCGCCGCTTGGGCGGCGAGCGGCGCAGGGCGTGAGGACTGGGACAGCATCAGCTTATGCAGCCAGGACGCCGCCCCTGCGTGTTTCATGCAGCAGATCATTGACCCGCAGCTCCCTCTTCCGCCTTGGCGAACAGACCTGCGTCCAGCATGGCTTGCAGAGAGGCTTCCACCGCGTTGATGGTGAAGTCGATCTGTTCTTCCGTATGCACGCCGCAGATGAAGTTGACTTCACGACGCAGCAGGACGCCGCGCTTCGCCATTTCCGCCAGGAAAGGCTCGGCGAGCTTCACATGCTCCACTGGATTTTTGGAGAACAGGAACATGGGGATAGGGTCATAGCCCACCACCTGCAATGGCGTTCCCAGTGCGGCGGAGACTTTATTGACGCCTTCCTTCAGGCGTACGCCCAGTGCGGCGATACGGCCGACGAAATCCGAATGGCGATACTCGTTCAACACAGCGTCGCACACTTCCAGGGACAGCATTTCACCACCGAATGTGGTGGAAACCTGCAGCTCTTCCATGCGCTTCATGTGCTTGGTGGAGCCGACCACCGCGGACAACGGCATGCCGGCGGCGATGCCTTTCGACAGGGTGACCAGATCGGCGGAGACGTCGAAGTATTCCTGCGCGCCGCCCAGAGCGAGACGGAAACCGGTGACCACTTCGTCCATCACCAGCAACACGCCTTTGTCATTACAGGCTTTGCGCACCTGACGCAGGAACTCGCCAGTCAGCACGCGGTTGTAAGGAACCGACAGCAATACCGCCGCCAGCTTGTCGCCGCGCTCGGCGATCAGATCCAGCACTGGTTGTTCGTCCATGGGCGTGAACAGCGGCATGCGGTGGGTGTACTGACGAATGACTTCCGGCACGCCGGGGGTGTCGAACATGTACTGATCGTGCCAGCCGTTGTAGCCCACGGTGATGATTTCTTCTTTACCGGTGATGTGGCGGGCCAGACGCACGGCGGCGGAGTTGGCGTCAGCGCCGGTCTTGAAGAAACGCGCCATTTCCGCGCCGGGAATGATGTCGGTCAGGGTTTGCGCGGCTTTGACTTCCACCGGGGTGGGCAGGGAGTGAATCAAGCCCTTGGACAGGTTTTCGCTGATGGCGCTGACGACAGTGGGATGATTGTGTCCCAGCGTGTTGGCGGCCAGACCGCAGATAAAGTCGATGTATTCATTGCCGTCGACGTCAGTGACGATCGCGCCCTGACCGCTTTGGATGTATACCGGGAAGTGACCGGGAGCGAACTGCTCCGGCTTTTTCATCATTGATTGGGTGAATCCCGCCACCCGTTTCTCGCTCTCTTTGGCGAGTTCGAAGGACTTGGTCAGGTTTAGTGATTCCCCGTTGGAAGTGACTGGCAATGTCATAGTTATCCTCGTGATGAGATAAAAGAGTGTTTATTCACAGCGGACCGGTTGGCGGTGCGCAACAGGCCCGATTCAATGGCGTACTGCAGATAGCGGTGGAACAGTGGCTGATCGATGACAGGCATCGTCAGGCCCAGCTCCTCCATACGTTGTCGAAATTTGCCGTTGTCGACGCCGCCGGGCTCGAAACTGGGCGCGCCGGCGTCATGACTGCGTTGTTCAAAAAAGCCCAGGATCGCCTGATCCTCTTCCGCGCCTCTCTCTTTGACGCGCTGGCTCCACTGGGGCAGCGGCAGGGTGTCGAAATCGAACCCGTAGTCCCGCAACCAATCGAAAATGCGCGTCAGGCTGACGTCCTGGGGCGGGGTGACGTTGTAAACGCCGCCGCCGGGGCGGGACATCGCATCGGCGACAATGAATTGCGCCACCGCGTCCACCGGCGTCCAGGGCTCGCTGATGGGCAAATCCGGCAATGCGTCGCTGCGCATCCCCGCCTGAATGATGCTCCACACCAGGTCTTTGGCGTTGATGTAGCCAAAATCGGACGCGCCGGTGACCCGGGCGAGTCGATACAGATTGATGGGGTAGCCTTTGTCGCGGGCGATTTCCGCCATGCGTTCGGACGCCCACTTGCTTTGCTGGTAGCCGTCGCCCAACCCCTCATGAACAGGAGTGAAGTCTTCCCGCAGAGCGGGGGCGACAGACGCCGGCGGCGCCACGGCGATGGTGGACACCAGGTGCAGGGGAACGCCTCGCACCGCCGCCAGCTTCAGTAACTCGCCCGTGCTTAGCGCATTGGCGGCGCGCAGGGACTGGTAATCGCGCATGACGCTGGTGACGGCGGCGTTGTGAATGACGGTGTCTATGTGTTGGGCGAGGTGCTCAAAGTCTTCCGTGGACAGCCCCAGCCGTGGCTTCTCCATATCCGCCAACAGGACCCGCACCCGCTTGAAGCCGGTGCAGGGCAGGCCCTGTTCGGACATGGCCTGCTCCAGGCGATAGAAGGCTTCGGCGTCTGTGGCGCCGCGTACGGCGCACAGGATGTCGGCGTCGGTCTGGTAGAGCAATTGATGCAGCAGTTGCGCACCGACGAATCCCGTGGCCCCGGTCAGCAATATCTGCCTGGGCGCTGCGTTCAGGTCGAATGCAACAGCCGGCGCCGGCGGCAGGGATTGGGCGAAAGCATCGCAGTCCGCCAGAATCTGTTCCCGCAAATCCCGTGATTGTGGTTGCGCGTCATCCGCCGCGAACAACGCCTGAGCCAACGCGGCGACAGTCGGGCTTTGAAAAATCAACGTCACCGGCACTTCCCGCCCAATGCGGGCGCTCAGGCGATTGGCCACCTGAATGGACTGCAGGGATTGTCCGCCCAACAGGAAGAAATCGTCTTCCGGTTTGATGGCGCTTTGCCCCAGCACTTCGCGCCAGACATCAATAATGATTTGCTGCTCCGCGGTTGCTTCCGCCTGGGGAAGATCGCTGGCGGATTCCGTTTCGATGGCGCTGAGCTGTTTGCGATCGACTTTGCCCGCCGCGTTCTTGGGCAAGTGCTCATGCATCGCCAACGCGGAGGGGATCATGGCTGTCGGCAAGCGCTTCTGCAGCGCCTCGCGCAGTTCGGAGATGCGGTAAGCGCGGCCGCTCAAGTGCGCCACCAGACACTTAACGCCCTCGCCCTGAACGCTCAGGGTGACGGCGGCTTCCTGCACGCCGGGCAGGGCGCTGAGCGCAGACTCGATTTCCAGCGGGTCGATGCGATGGCCGCTGATTTTGATCTGGTCGTCAAGGCGGCCCAGAAACTCCACATTGCCCTGTGCGTTGATGCGTGCGCGGTCGCCGCTGCGATAGGCGCGCTCGGGTTCTCTGGACCAGGGAAAGCGGATAGAGATAAAGCTTTCCGCTGTTTTTTCCGGCAGATTGAGATAACCGTCGGCAAGTCCGCCGCCCAACAGCAGCAGTTCGCCTTCTTCGCCTCGCGGCAGCAAATCCCCCTGGGGACTCACGATGGCGATCGCCCGCCCGCCCAGAGGCTGGCCGATGCTGATGACGCCTGCGTCAGCGCTGAGGTCCGCGCTGGTGGCGACCACGGTGGCTTCACTGGGACCATAGGTGTTGTACAGCGCGGTGCGGTCGCCGAAACAGTCGCGCCATTGCGCCACGCGTTCCGGCAATACCGCTTCGCCGCCGATAATGACTGCGCGCAGACTGGGCGGGAGCGCCAGCGACGCAGACGCGCAGCCGAAGGCTAATTCGTGCCAGTACGCCGTGGGCAGATCCAACAGGGTAACGCCCCATTGGCGACACTGCTCCAGAAAGCGCGGAGCGGATTCCAACATGGCGTCATTGCGCAGAATAAGGCGCGCTCCTTGCGCCAAGGTGACGAAAATCTCTTCGATGCAGGCGTCAAAATGCAAGGGCGCAAACTGCAGCACGCGATCCGAAGCAGTGACGGCGTAAGCGTCGATGGCCCCCGCGACAAACTCCGCCAGGGCCTGGTGTCCAATCACCACGCCTTTCGGCGCGCCGGTGGAGCCGGAGGTGTAGATCAGATAGGCGGCGCCCTGCTGCGCCGCGTCATGGGGCCATAGTGTGGCGGCGTCAGCGGTCTGGGTTAACCCGGATAACGCCAGCGTGGGCGCCTGTAAGTCCTCGCCCAGGTCCACACCGGTTTCCTCAACCACTACTAATGCAGGGCGGGCGTCTTCGATAATCAGGCGATTGCGCGTTGCAGGCGCGGCCGGGTCCAGAAAAACGAACGCAGCGTCAAGCGCCCAGGTCGCCAGCGCCGCTACAATAGCGCCTTCGCTGCGGGGTAGCGCCAGCGCGACTTTGTCGCCGCGATGGACGCCGGCCTGGCGCAGTTGACTGGCGAGGCGAGTGACGCGCTGGCCCAACTCAGCGTAAGTCAGACAGCGCCCATTAACCTGCAGGGCGACGGCGTCCGGAGTGGCCAGAATACGTTCGCGAATGGTTTGTAGCGCCGGTTGCGGCGAAATGGAGGGAGTCGGGCCTTGCAACCAGGACAAGGCGTCGCGATCCACCTGCAACGGCTGCTCCAGATGGGCGGCGGCCTGTTCTAAAAGGTCCAGCAACTGTTGCTGGATCTGTTGCAGCGACGACGTGTCGTAGCGATTGGGGTTGGCGTCCAGATCGAAACGCAGGCCGCCGTCCTTGTTCAGAATAAAGGCGAAGGACAAATCCTCTACAGGACCGGCGCAGAGATTATGGGTGCGGGAGACGCAGCCCTGAAACTCCACATGGCGGTCAAACGGCATGATGTTCACCACCGGGCCGAACAGGCGTTGGTCGCCGCCCACGCGGTTGAGATCGCGGCGCAACTGTTCATAGCGGTAGCGCTGATGCATGCGGGTCAGACGGGTCTGCTGCGCGGCAAGCTGCACCAGGTCTTTAAAGCTGGTGGCTTGGTCGACTTTCAGGCGTAGAGGAATGATATTCATCACCATGGCGGGCACGCGCAGGGATGCGGAGCCCATACGTCCCATGACCGGCGCGCCCAGTGTGATCTCCCGCGCGCCGGTGCGGCGGTGAAGCAGGTAGGCGGTGGCGGCGGTGAGCGCATCCGACCAGGTGGCGCCGACTGTGCCGGCGGCGGCCTGCAACTGTTTGACCAGCGTCGCCGGCAGACTGCGCTCCACCCGCGTCGCCATGTCAGCGATGGGCGCATTGGAGCGGCTGAGGCTGACGGGCGGCGTCTGGCCGTCCAGGTAATCCCGCCAGAAATCCCGGTCCTTGGCGAACGCCGGCGACTGACGGTAGCGCTGGTCTTCCTCCAGCACTTTGTCGTAATCGCCAAAGGCGCGTCCCACCGTGGCGGGGTCTGTTTCCGGGTTGGCCGTCAGGGCGTTATAGATTTCCGCCACCCGTTGCGACAACAGGGCGAAAGCGAAGCCGTCGCTGGCGATATGGTGGATGCGCTGATGCCAGCAATAATGATCTTCGCCGAGCTTGATCAGCGCCTGGGTGAACAGCGGCCCCTGGGACAGGTCCACGGCAGCGGCGAGATCGCTCAGCATCCACAGACGCGCCTGCTCCAGCGGCGCTTCGAAGTGGCTGTAATCCTTATGGATCAGCGTGAACGCCGGCGCATGCAGACGTTGCGCCGCTTCCCTGGCGCCGGAGTGGAAGGTGGCGTGCAGCGCGGGCGCTTCGATCAACGCCTGTCGCAACGCGCGCTCAAACAGCCCGATGTGCAGGGGGCCGCGTAATTCCACATATTCAGCCGCGTTATACATGGGGCTGGCGGGGTTGATCTGCTGACCCAGCCATATCCCGTTCTGCGCGGCGGATAATCCTTTAGGCGACGTCTCTGCCGGAGTGATCATCAATCTCAGGCCTCCGTCGTCAGGCGCGGCTCAATGGTGCGCCACCATTCGTTGATGGTCAGGGACTCCGCCAGATCGACGAAAGTGATGTCGGCGCCGCGGGCGCGCCAGTTTTCCAGCAGGGACATGACGCGAATGGAGTCCAGGCCCATGTACATCAGGTTCTCTTCCGGGTCCACGTCTTCCGGGCTCAACATCAGAATGGCGGCGACGTCGCGACGCAGGGCTTCCAGACTCAACGGCTCGGCGGTCGAGGCGTTGGCGGTTGCGCCGTTCAGCGCCGCCAGCACCACTTCCAGCGCGTCGACGTGGCCGCAGCGCTGCGCCACATAGTTCAGCGCCATTTTCTGCTCCTGCTCGGAGAAGTCGGCGACGGCGTCCGCCACCACGAAAGGCTTGATGTCGAGCATGAAGGCTTCCAGTGAGGTGGCCAGCACGCCGATGTGAGCGTACACGCCGCAGATGATGAGCTGGTCTTTGCCGTTTTCGCGCATGTAATCCAGCAGGGGCGTGCGTTTGAACGCGCTGTAGCGCCATTTCACGTATTCGATGTCGTCGCCTTCCGGCGCCAGCTCCGCCACGATATCGGTCAGGTTAGGATCGGCCGCCAGACCGGTTCCCCAGAAATCCGTCAACAACGCGCGGTCTTCCGGCGTCTGGTCGCCAGGCTGAGCGGTGTACACCACGGGCATGCCGGCTTTTTTGCAGGCCGCTTTCAGCGTCTGGATATTGGCGAGAAGAGGGCCCATGGGCTCTCCGTCCAGATTGTAGAAGTTAACGAAATAACGCTGCATGTCGTGCACCAGCAGCACCGCCCGCGACGGATCAATGGTCCAGTCGGTCTTGTTGCTTGGCAGGGCGGATGCGTTCGCCAGGGAATAATCAGCGATTTTTGGAATAGCCATAGGGGTCCTTATCAACCTAAATCTTGTTCTGGTTTAAGCCATGGTGGGCGGCGCGATCTTATCCGCGATCATCTGCCGCAACGCTTTCTTGTCCACTTTGCCCAGGCGGGTTTTGGGGAAGGCGTCGACGAACTCGATGCGGTCCGGGATCTTGAACACGGCGAGATCGCGCTCGCGCAGAAATTTGAGCAGATCCTGCGGGCGCGGGCGTTGCCCCGGCGCGGCGGCATGCGTCTGCGGAATGACGTAGGCGCAGGTGCGCTCGCCAAGATAGGGGTCCGGCATCGCCACCACGGCGGCGTCATGCACCAGCGGGTGCGCCAGCAAATGGTTCTCCAGCTCGTCCGCGGCGACTTTTTCGCCGCCCCGGTTGATCTGGTCTTTGGCGCGACCTTCCACCACCAGATAACCGGCGTCAGTCAGACGCACCACATCGCCGGTGCGATAGAAGCCGTCAGCGGTGAAGGATTTGGCGTTATGCTCCGCCGCCTTGAAATAACCGCGAATCGTGTAGGGGCCGCGGGTCAGCAACAACCCGGTGGCGCCGGGCGCTACCGGCTGGTCGTCCTCGTCCACGATGCGCACTTCATCCGCCGGCGAAATGGGGCGACCCTGGGTGGTGACGACGGTGTCGATGTCGTCGTCCAGGCGGGTGTAGTTCACCAACCCTTCCGCCATACCGAACACCTGCTGCAGCTTGCAGCCGAGGACAGGCGTGACGCGGCGGGCGGCCTCTTCGGTAAACTTGGCGCCGCCCACCTGCAATACCTGCAGGCTGGACAGATCCGGCGGAGACCCGGCTTTCGTCAGGTTGTCGCAGGCGGTCATCCAGGCCAGGGCCAGCGGCGGCACCATGGCGGTCATGGTGACCCGATGGCGGGCGATCAACGGAAACGCGATGTCCGGCGCGCCGGATTCGGACAGCACCACGGTTCCTCCCGCATACAGGACGCCCAGGACGCCGGGGGAGCTGAGCGGGAAGTTATGCGCGGCGGGCAGCACGGAGAGATACACCGTCTGTGGCGTCAGCTCGCAAATCTCGGCGCTGGCGCGCACGCTGTACAGATAGTCGTCATGAGTGCGTGGGATCAGCTTGGACATGCCGGTGGTGCCGCCGGACAACTGCAACAGCGCGATGGCGGACGGATCAATCTCCGGCAATCCGCCGGGCGCTTGATATAGGCCGTCGAGAGGGACGAAATCGCCTGCATCGCCGGCGATGATGACCTGTTGCACGAGCCCTTCGTCTTTCAACTTTTTACCGATGTCGCGATAGTCGAATCCGCCGGATTTAGCCGGTGCGATATAGGCGACGGCGTCGGCGAATTCGCAAAAATAACTGATCTCGGCGTAGCGATGGGTGGGCAGAGCCATGATCGGCGCTGCGCCCAGGCGAAACAGCGCAAAAATCACTTCAACGAATTCGCCGATGTTAGGCAGTTGCACCACGACCTTGGAACCCGGAGTAATTCCGAGGGTAATTAATCCTGATGCCAACTGATCCGCTCTGGCGTTAAGATCGCTGTAAGTCCAGGAACGCTCGCCGGCGATGACCGCGGTGCGATCTGCGAACGCCTGAGCGCCGCAACTCAGGATGCTTCCCAGGTCGTCGCCGGTCCAGTAGCCGGCGGCGCGATACAGTTCGGCCTCTGCGGCAGGCCAGGGCGTCAGTTCGATTTGCGGCTGCTCCATGCTCGCGGACATCAGGCGATCTCCACGCGGACAGGTGTGGAGGCGTGGCTGTCGAGGCCGATGGCGTTCAACATGGTTTTTAACTTGGTGGAGGTCTCGTCCAGCTCTTTCTGCGGGTCGGAACCTTCGACCACGCCGGCGCCAGCGTAAAGACGCAGCAGACGGTCTTCCACTTCCGCACAGCGGATGGTGACGGCCCATTCACCGTCGCCGGAGGCGTCGCTCCAGCCGACCATGCCTGTGAAAAAGCCCCGGTTAAAGGGCTCCAGTTCACCAATCAATTCCCGCGCGCGCTCTGTGGGATAACCGCACACGGCGGGCGTGGGATGCAGCGCCTGCGCCAAAGCGTAAGAAGTAATGGCCGGATCGATCAGCTCGCCAGTGATTTCCGTGGACAGGTGCCACAGGGTCGGCGTTTGCGTCAGTGAAGGCGTGCTGGGCACATCCAGATTGCGACAGAACGGCGCCAGCGCTTTGGCCACGGCGTCGATCACCACGGCATGTTCATGCAGGTCTTTTTCCGATTGCAGCAGCGCCCCGGCGCGACGGGCGTCTTCCCTGCGATCCGGGCTGCGCGCGACGGAACCCGCCAGCGGGTTGGCGAACACGCGCATGCCGCTGCGCGACACCAAGAGTTCTGGGCTGGCGCCCACCAGAAAACGTCGGGGATGAGCCGCATCCGCCAGATTGGCGGCGAAGTTATACCCTTTCGGGTTGGCGCGGCGCAGATTAGTGAGCAACTGCACGATGTCGATAGGACGATCGGCGCGCAGCTCCAGAGAACGCGCCAGCACCACCTTGCTGATGTCGCCGCGACGAATATGCTCCAGCGCACTGTTTACGCTTTGTTTGTAGCCCGCGCCAGAAGGCACTTCCTTCGCTTCATAAGAACCGAAATCGGTGATGACGCCGGTGCGTCCGGAAACCACGTCGCGACGACGCCAGGAACGGGTAGGCACCGTCAGCATGGGCGCTTCTCCTGGCAGGAACGGAGCGGCGCCGACCACCATGGGATCTTCCACTCCCTGCTCTCTGGCCTCGCGCAGGGCGGCGGGGATGGCTTCATTCAGGTCTCCCGCGCCCAGACGGGCGAAGACGCCGGCGGTCATCAGGGTTTGCCGGGGTGAGGAGAAGAAAAAAGGCGTTTCCGTCAGATGTGTTTTCAGCAATTGGAGAAACGCTTGATCATCCGCCTGTGGTTCCAGATGCAACGTCAAGTCATTCATGCCTGCTCCTTAGGTGACTGGTTATCAGACAGGCTGCTCCTCAGAACAGGTGAGCCGCCCCGCGTTAAGAAATGTAAAATATAATCTAAATGAAAATAATTCTCATTTGAAGAGAAATTTTCTTGTCCCATGAAGTGGAAAATGACAAGTCTGGGTCTGGTTTGTGTACCGCTGGAAGGGAGCGGCGCGCGTCGCATGGGGCGCGAACGATCTATTCGTCTTTTGCGAAAGAAAATCAATGTTATTTGATATTGATTATTGTTTGCAATAGATCCTTAGTCGCGATCAGCCATCACTGACGGCAAGAATGGTTTGACCGAGTCAGGCTGAGAAGTGTTTTTTGAGCGTCCTATGTTGCGGCGATGGCGTCTAAAAAGCGCTCGCGATCTGGTGTTGGCAGCAGGTTGGCGCGGCGGCGTATTTCAGCCTGCCAGCCCGGATCGTCTTTCTGATGAGGGAAATGGGTCTGCTTACGGACTGAGCCGAGAAACAGGTAGCCGTCGAACAGTTCCCGCACAGGTCTCTCGACGAGAGAAGGAGCCCGGTTGCTGAGCGCGCCAAACGGCAAAGCGCCAAGCTCGCTGAGATTGGTGCGCACCAGCGCTGGCGCAGACCACCCTTCACGTTCCCTTACCGCATCGACCTCCGGCCGATGACCAAAGTGCGGCCAGAGATAGAAACAGTGCGCAGGTTCGACGCCGCGCAGACGACTGGCCAGGGGCGGTCCGTTCAATGCCTGCAGGCCGCCCGCAGGACAATTGCGCAGCAAATGAAACGCTCCAAAGACCAGCAGCGCGCGTCGATTGCGCGCAATGACCTCCCGCTCTATCAACGCCTGATAGTGAGCTTCCCGTCGCTGGTTGGCCTCTCGCCACTGGCGCCCAGCGTCGACAGCGCTCCAGTCGAAGGGCGGGTCCGCCGCCAGTACGCGTACACGGGGCGTGGGCTGACGCTGATTGATCTGTCGCACCGCCTGAAAAAAGCGGCGATAAACATCGGCGAACCAGGCGCAAAAGTGCAGGGTATCGCCGCAAACTGCGTCGATTTTGCTCTCAAGTCCCGGTTCTCCGGTGATATAGGCGTCCAACAGAGGCTGACTGCGAGCGGCGGCGAACTCGACGACGATGGTGTCCATTAACGGCGCGATATCCGGACGCAGCAAACTGTCGATAAGCCATTGCAGGATCGCCTCCACGCCATGGGCGTCGCCGACTCCGACGATCTGGTGTCGCCTCAGCAACGCCGCCAACGCAGGCGTTGCGGGTTCATGGACAGGCAGTGTGGAGGCGTAGGGATTCACGAGTCGTCTGATACCTTGGGGGCTAGTCGCTTGTTCTACAGGAGAAAAGAGTCTACCCGTAAGACGATTTTTTGTCATTTGACAATGATTCTCATTTGCAATAGTCTGGCCCCGCTCGTAAGGACAGCGCGCCGTCACTCCGCTTCCCGCAGCGCTTGCGGATTCTGACGCACTTCCATTTCTGGAATCACCTGATTTCCGCTGTCATTCCGACGTCGCCTCCGAAGACGCGCCCGGCGCGGTTTGCTTCGCAATATTCCATTTCAGTTTTATCGGTAACAGCAGTCATGAAAAACAGTTCTCATCGTATGCTCGTTCGCTCCCTGGCGTTGTACGGAACCTGCGGTCTCGCCGCCGCTTCCGCCACCGCGGCGGAAACCCAGGGCGGCGCTCAGTTATTGCAACCGGTGGTGGTGACCGCCTCCGGCAAAGGCCAGGATGAAGCGACAGCGCCGGCCAGCGTCAGTGTTATCAGCGGCGAGGAACTGCAGGCGAAACCGGTGCATGATCTGGTGGATGCGTTGGGAGAGATCGAAGGGGTCACTGTGAGCGGGAACGCCAACCGCCGAACCCTGCAGTTGCGTGGTCTGGATCGCGCCTATGTGTTGATGCTGATCGATGGGCGTCGCGTGGACAGCACCTCGGCGGTATTTCGCGGCAATGACTTCGACACCGGCTGGATTCCCGTCGAAGCCATCGACAGAGTCGAAGTGATTCGCGGTCCCATGTCTTCGCTGTATGGCTCCGACGCTATCGGCGGGGTGATTAACATCATCACCAAACCGGTGAGCGATCAGTGGCATGGCTCCGTCACCGTGGATACGGTTGTACAGGAAGACAGCGCCGCCGGCGACAGTCGCAAGCTGGGCTTTTATGTCAGCGGTCCGCTGGCGGAGAAAAGCCTGGGCGTGAAACTATACGGCAGCGTGGACCGCCGCGAGGCCGATGGCGAAGTTAATCCAGACCCGGACAGTGGCGGCGAACCGCTGGAAGGGTTCGCCAGGAACGACAACCATGCGCTGAACGGCGAACTGACCTGGGCCGCCAGCGATACGCAGAATGTCAGTCTGGCGCTGGAAAGCTCCTCCCGGGAGCACGATGAACAGGATCTCGACCGCCTCGGCCTGGCGCTGACCCACAAAGGCAAATGGAGCTTCGGCGATACCGAAATCAAGGTGTATGGTGATCGCATTGAGAACAACACCGGCAATATCGGTGGCCAGACCAACCCCAACAAGGCGCACAACGCCAGCATCGACGGCCGTGTGACCCTGCCCATCGACGCCTGGGCGCAAACCCTGACCCTGGGGGCGGAAGCGCGTTATCAAAAACTGAAAGATCCCTCTACGCTGACGGGCAGACCAGGGACGGATTCCTTCGGCGAATCCGATTCCACTGATGTCAGACAGCAGGCGCTGTTCATTGAAGACGAGTTCATGTTGCGCGACGACCTGTTGCTGACTCTGGGCAACCGTCTGGATCACCACGAAAACTTCGGCAACCACAACAGCCCACGGGCGTATCTGGTGTATCTGCTGAGCGATGAAATCAGCATAAAAGGCGGCTGGGGCAAGGCGTTTCGCGCTCCGACGCTGTTGCAGAACAGTCCGAACTGGGGCTCCGCTTCCTGCGGCAGCGCCACGGCGGGATGTTATATCGTCGGCTCCGACGAACTGAAGCCGGAAACCAGCGAAAGCAAGGAAATTGGCGTGCGCTTCGATTATTCAGAGTGGGGCGGCTCGCTCACCGTTTTCCGCAACGATATCGAGGACATGATCGACATTTCCAGCCGCACACGCGATCCGGTCCTGGCGCCGACCTTCGATAACTTTGTCGGCTTCCTGCCCGACGGGCGCCCGATATTCGCCTACCAGAACGTCAGCAAAGTGAAGACGGAAGGCGTCGAGGCCTCATTCCGTTACAACCTGACCGCTGACCTGGATGTGCGCGCCAGCTATACCTATCTGGACGCCAAAGACGTCAGCGCGGGGCAGGACGCCAAACCTCTGCTGTATCGTCCGCGTCACTCCGGGACGGTGAAGCTGGGCTGGTCCGTCAGCGATCAATGGGATCTGGGGCTGACTGGCAATTATGTGGGCGAGCAGTACGCTTACATTTCCCGCGATGGGTCCGAGCTGATCAAGCTGCCGGAATACGCCACCTTCGACCTGCAATCCCTGTACGCGATCAACGAGCATTTCTCCGTCGGCGCCGGTGTGCTGAACCTGGCGGACAAACAGGTGGATCGCGAGCAGAGCTATGAGATCAATGAAGACGGCCGCCGTTATTACCTGTCTTTGAAAGCTCAGTTCTGATCCTGCGCGGACAGGTGGTCCTGCTCCAGCGCCGCCGCTGAGAGCAGGTCCGACGCCAGTTGGCTGGACGTAATGCAAAACCCCGCCGCCAGGGCTCCCGCCCGTAACCGACGATTCATGTCCCAGCCCTGACAATAGCCATAAAGATAACCGCTGAAAAACGCGTCTCCGGCGCCGTTGCTGTCCACCAGCTCAAAGCCCTCTGCGATTCCCTGCTCATACCAGTTCCCCGCCGCATCCAGGGCGGTACTGCCGCGCGCGCCATGGGTGCAGACGACAAAGTCCTTGCCGGCGGCCACTTGCTGCGCCATGAACGCGCGATAGTCTGGAAAATTATCGCTGGACAGAAACAGCGCGTCCGCCGCTTGAATAAACTCATCGTGATAGGGATTAACGCCGTCGTAATCATGCAGATCAATCCACAGCGGTTTGCCCAGCTCCCGCGCTCGCGTCAACACAGGCCGGGTGTAGTTGAGAATGCTGACGGCGGCGATATCGCACTGCTTCAGCGCCGGGTCCAGCTCGCTCCAGTGCAGCGGCGCCTCGTCCGGGGAAGGATGGGTGAAGATGGAAATGCGTCCGCCGTCGGCGGCCATCAGGTTGGTGTGCTGCTCCGTGGGTTCATCAAGCAGCTCCACCAGACAGGGCAGATCGCGACGGCGACATTCCCGCAGGATGGCGTGGCCGGCTTCGTCTTTGCCGAGAATCATATGCAGCCGCACATCCACGCCCAATTGCTTGAGATTAAACGCCTTGCCGGCGCCAGTGCCGCCGACCGCCTGATAGCAGTTTTTGGCGAGCAGGGTCTGAGGCTTGGGATCGGGAAAGCTATCCAAATGAATCAAGGTGTTGAGAGATGCGCCGCCGACGACCAATACGGATTTGGACATAGGGTTACCGCCTGAAGGTAAAAGGGAATGTGGAGTTATTATTCGTTGGCGGACAAGGCTTCGCCTTTTGGGCAAAATAGCCGCCGTGTTTGGGCAGAATAACCGCAAAAACGACAGGTCTGCTCCCTCGTCGCCAGGGATTCGCCGGAGGAGTGCGGGGGAGGAACTGAGCGTCATTAACGGACATCGAGAGGATGAGAGAAAAGGGGAGAAAATGGCCTTATTTTCTGACATTTTGGCGATATTTAGCCGCTATCTGCACGGAGACGCCATCCTGTCCGGCTGGATTGCGGAGTCGGATGACCTGTTGCGGGAGGAAGGCGATGAGTTGGTGTTTACTCTTCCCGGATTATTCGAATTCTGTCTTCGTCACGGGCTCTTGCGCGACCCGGATATCCAATACCCACAGTTTCGCGCGGCGTTGTACCAGAACCCCGCCAACACGGAAGTAAACGCCATGGGCGGTAACCTGCGCATCTACGCCAACGCCGGCAAAGTGGACGCCAGCCTGTATGCGTTAACGCGCCCGTCCCCAGGAACGGACGCATCGGTAACGCGGACGGATTAGCGTCTCAGGCGCACGGCGTCCGCCGCTCTGCGGGCCAGGTTGTACATGAAGGAGGTGAATACCTTCAGGGTCCAGCGCAGGAAATTCACGGTGATGCTTTCCACTTTGGAAATCGCATAACCCACCGCGTTGAGCATCTTCAGAATCAGACGCTCCACCAGTCCCGCCATCTCTTTGCCCATGCGCACCGCCTGATCCAGCAGCATCGCTAACTGATCCATGACGGTCAGCCCCGCCGCCAGAGCGACGTTGATGACGATACCAGCGCCGTGCAGCACTTTCTTCAATATCCAGATCAGCGCTTTGTTGATCATCTTGAAGGAGTTGACGGTGAAAGAGATAGGGCCGTCTGATTTCAGCCACTTCTCCACGTCGTCCGTCAGGCTGGCGCTGGGTTGTCTGATTTTCAGGGATTCCCAGGTTTTGCCTTCCACGGAATCAATATAGTGGTCCATCAGGTGGTTCTTGGAGGCGAAGTTCATCCCGCAATCGATGAAGCATTCCGTCCCCGGGTTGGGCACGTGATAGAACGGCCAGGTCGGTATCCAGGGCACAGGGTCCGTACTGTGAGCGACGCGATAGATATTCGCAGCGTTCACCTGGCGGGTGAGGTTGGAAGCGAATCCGGACGAGCCGACCCGTGGGCTGCCGAAGGTGTACAGCACCGGCTCCGCCACGTTGTTCTCCACCAGCCATTCCGCAATCAGTGACGCCAGCGCCCCGCCCAGGCTGTGTCCGACACAGTGCACACGGCGCGGGTTGTAACCGTTGAAGAACTTGCGCATATCCTGTTCGAAGGATTTGAACGTGGTGTTGAATCCCGTATGCACGAAGTTGCCGCTGCTGGAGCGCTGCACGGAGGTGTGCGCGTCGGTCAGTATGTCCCGGAAGTTGGTGGCGTCGGTGCCGCGGGTGACGATGAATGCGTCGTCGCGGAACTCGTTGCAGATATCGTTCACGCCGCGGGCGGCGAGGCCGAATCCTGATTGATACTTGAAAATGGACGCGCCAGCGACGCCTTCGAAGCGCGACTCATTGTTGAGGGCGAATTTCCCCGCCAGTTTATTACCGAAAAGACTGACGTCTCGTTCATGAATGATGCGGTACGAACGCTCTGCAGCGTACGCCGCCTCAGATGGAGTTAGAACTGCCACGACTGATTTCCCCTGTAATGACTGCTTTTGTTTTGGTTATTCGGTCATTCCAATTGGCATATGCCTTTGACCACATAGGAGCGACCTTCCTTGACGGACTCCTCATCGGCGAGGTCGCACTTAAGACGAATCTTGACGCCTTTGCCGAGCTCGGAATCTTCATCGAAACTTAATTTGCTGGTCGTCCAGGCGAGATATTCCTGACCGTCATGACGAATGATCATTCTTTGATGGATGACGGGTTGACCAGGTAAGTATTTGGATACAGTGCGGGAATAATAAGCGGGAAATTGGAAGCGGCCCTGGGCGTCGGTGGAGGTTTCTTCGACGGCGTTTTCATCGCTCCCCCAAGTCAGCGTGCGTTGCACCTGGGCGCCGGCGACAGGGTCGCCGTTGAGGGTGACGACAGCCGACATTTCTGAAGCGAGACAGACCTTTCCGATATCGAAAATAGACATAGACCATCCTTTACTAGACAGACATATCGATAGAACGGCAACCATCCAGATAATATTTTTGGTAGTCACGACTCTGTGTTCTTCTTATTAGTTTAGTTTCTCAATGTGCGCTGGCGATAAAACAGCCAGCAAACATTGGATATGCGTTCCCGCGGGACAATGCAATAGTAAGCGCTGACTTTTTATGAAATGCGTCAAAATATTCCGTATTTTTTTACGAGAAAATATAACTGATTGATTTTTCAGAAATATGAAAAAATAAATATTTTTTGGCCAGTCAGATCAATAGTTAGACAAGAGGTTTTTTCAAATTCAGAGAGGCGAAGAAGCAACCTCTTTGCTGGACAACGAACTAGAAAACTTAGCCAGAAAGATTCGCGCTGGCGTATAGATTAATAGCCCGAAAGTCCGGGTTACGCTTGAAAGGATCACTGGATTAAGATGTGAGAACGCAAGTAGTGTTGTTATTGGAGGGGCTAATGGCGGATACGAAAGAGGCTAAAAAGAAGTCTAATAGTGCTCTGACTGAGTTTCAAATGGAGCAATGGGCGCGGGAGCTGGACACGACTGAGGGACTGAAGCGCTTAGGGCGTGAAGCTGCTGAATGGGCAAAAAAGAAAAGCCAGCAGCACCAAGAAAAAACTTCTGAATAACTCTCTTTCTGTTATCAGATAAAGTGAACGTATGAATAAGAATGTTTGAGCCAAGCTTTTACTTGTCGCTGGCAAATCGACTCATACAGAAATCATGTGTCGTTGATAAGAAAATACCGCTCCCGCCGACAACAGGAGCGAGGGTAAGAGAAGGGACTTACAAATTCTCCCGCACCCATTGAACCAGTTGTGGGCCTTGTAGTGCGCCGGAAATGCGGGCGACTTCCTGGCCTTTCTTGAAGATCGCCAGGGTGGGGATGCTGCGGATCTGGAATTGTTGAGCCAGTTGCGGGTTGCTCTCCGTATCCACTTTCACGCAACGCACTGCAGGCTCCAATTGCGCGGCGGCCTGCTCGAAAATCGGCGCAAACATTTTGCAGGGGCCGCACCAGGGCGCCCAGAAATCCACCAGCAGAGGCAGGTCGCTGGTCTGCAGGTGTTTGCCGAAGTTATTCTGTCCGAGGGCGACGGGATGT
This sequence comes from Hahella sp. NS-SX17, assembly GCF_057367735.1. Classification (NCBI taxonomy): domain Bacteria; kingdom Pseudomonadati; phylum Pseudomonadota; class Gammaproteobacteria; order Oceanospirillales; family Hahellaceae; genus Hahella; species Hahella sp. NS-SX17. The sequence goes on along the minus strand of NZ_CM170632.1, from coordinate 7,220,367 downwards.
CCTGCGAACAAGGGTTGTTTGCAACGGCCGCATTTGCCGCCGGCGGTGAGTTTGGCTGCGGGAACCCGGTTGGTGGTGTCGCAATGGGGACAGACAACCTGTAATGTATCGCTCATTTCTTTATCGCCCTGAATGTTTGAACTCCATGCTAGATGGGGGAGGGACGAGAGTGTTTCAAGTTGATTTGGGCGCATGCGCCGCCCGCAAGAGATGATATTGGTTGTATGGCAAAGGTTCCGCTGGTTTATCACCCCGAATACAGTCCTGAAATTCCCGCCGGTCATCGTTTTCCCATGGAAAAGTTTCGCTTGTTGGCGGAGTTTCTGCGCGCTGAGGGCGTGCTGACGGACACCAATCTGTTTGCGCCGGAAGCGGCGACTCAGGAAGACATCGCCCTGGCGCACTGCGCGGATTACGTGCGCGATTTTCGTTACGGCGAATTGTCCCCCAAGCACATGCGCCAGATTGGTTTGCCCTGGTCGGAAGGCGTCTGCACGCGGACTTTCCGGGCGGTGGGCGGCACTTTGCTGACTGCGCGACTGGCGCTGAAATATGGGTTGGTGGCGCACCTGGCGGGCGGCACCCATCATGCGCATTACGATCACGGCAGCGGCTTTTGCGTGTTCAACGACCTGGCGGTGGCGGCGCGGGTATTGGTGCGCGGGGGTGAAGCCTCGCGGGTGCTGATCATCGACTGCGATGTGCATCAGGGCGACGGCACCGCGCGCATTCTGACGGACGACGCCGACATCTTCACCTGCTCGTTCCACTGCCGCCAGAACTTCCCCTATCGCAAGGCGCACAGCGACTTCGATATCGAGCTGGATCGCGGCTCCGACGGTCGCGCCTACATGCAGACCATGGAGCATTGGCTGCCTTATATCTTCGACCTGACCCAGCCGGACTTTGTTCTGTACGACGCCGGCGTCGATGTGCATGACGATGATGTGCTGGGGCATTTGCATCTCAAAGACGCGGATATCGCGGAGCGGGATGAGTATGTCATCCGCCAGTGTCTGGAGCGCGATGTGCCGGTGGCCTGCGTCATCGGCGGCGGCTACGACAAGGACCGCAAACGTCTGGCCGCCCGTCATGGCATTATACATGGCGTGGCCAACCGTCTTTATCAGGAGTATGCGTTATAGGGGACGGCCAAGCCGTCCTTTGTTTCTCTCGCCTGCCATCTTCTTCCTGCCGCCGCTCTAATCTCAGCTCTCTTAATCCTCTGATTTTGCAGATAGTTCGTCACATTTTTGTCATCTGTTTCGCGTAAACCTGTCACCGGTTTCCTGTTTCATTAGACAGGTTTTCCCGGAAACGACTTCCTCCCCGACGGTTCGATGATTTCCAGGCTGGAGCGCCTGGCGGTCGCAACTATCTGCGTCCGCGTCTCAAGGTAAATATCCGGAATCCGGATCAGATCGCATAATCACCGTCCGCCGATAAGCTAGACTAAGCCTGCCCGTTAGAGAAAACGGGTGGGGATAACTCGATAATAAATAAAGTAAAAAGGGAACAAACATGACTACCAAGCCAAGGTTCAGGGTATCCGCGCTGTTATTGGGCATGGCGATGCTCCATACCGGCGCGGTCCACGCAGCGGCGGACCTCTTTTTCTCCGAGTATGTGGAAGGCTCCAGCAACAACAAAGCATTGGAAATCTATAACGGAACCAGCGCCGACGTTGACCTGAGCGCCTATGAAGTGCAGATGTATTTTAACGGCTCCTCCAGTGCAGGCGTGACGTTGAATCTCAGTGGAACCCTGGCGGCGGGAGACGTTTATGTCATCGCTCACAGCAGCGCTGATCCGGTGATTCTGGCGCAGGCGGACCTAACCAGCGGCGGCGGCTTTTTCAACGGCGATGACGCCATCCTGTTGCTGAAAGGCGGCGCGGCGGTGGACTCCATCGGCCAGATTGGCGTGGACCCCGGCAGCGAGTGGGGCAGCGGCGACGTCAGCACCGCCAATAACACGATGCGTCGCAAATCCGACGTGGAAGCCGGCGACAGCGATCCTTACGACGCCTACGACCCCACCCTGCAATGGGACGGTTATGCCAACGACACCTTTGACGGCTTGGGCTCCTATGGCGACGGCCCCACCGATCCGGGCGGCGAACCTGGTGAAATCGGCGAGTGCGGCGATCCCGCCACTTTGATCAGCGCGATTCAGGGCGACGGCGCGAGTTCGCCATTGAACGGCCAGCAGGTAGTGCTGGAAGCGGTGGTGACCGCGGACTTGCAAGGCGCGGATGAACAAAAAGGCTTCTTCGTGCAGGAAGAAGACGCGGACCAGGATGGTAACGACAAGACCTCCGAAGGCGTGCTGGTGTACGCGGACGCCTCCGTGCTGGACGTAAGCGTCGGCCAGAAAGTGCGGGTGCTGGGCTCAGTGACCGAATACTACGATCTGACCGAAGTGAACGCAGTGCAGGCGATTAAAGTCTGCGGCGACAACAACCGGGTAACTCCTGCGCAGGTGTCTCTGCCTCTGGACAGCGCCGACGCGCTGGAAAAAGTGGAAGGCATGCTGGTGACTTCCGCGCAGCCCTGGACCGTTAACGAAGTCTACAACCTGGGCCGCTACGGCGAGGTCTTACTGGGTAATGGCCGTCGTTATATCCCTACGCATTTAGCGACGCCGGGAGATGAAGCGGCGGCGGTGGCGGCGGCCAACGCCCTGAACCAGTTGGTGTTGGACGACGGCAGCACCAAACAGAATCCGGCGGTGATTCCATTCCCCGCGCCGGAACTGAGCGCGCTGAACACCCTGCGTGTGGGCGACAAGGTGAACGAACTCACTGGCGTCATCAGCTACAGCTTCTCCGTATATCGTATGTATCCCACTGTCACGCCTGCGTTTGTGGCGGAAAACCCACGCACCGACGCGCCTGTGACCACCGGCGCCGGCAACCTGAAAGTGGCCAGCTTCAACGTGCTTAACTACTTCAACGGCGATGGTCAGGGCGGCGGCTTCCCCACTTCACGCGGCGCTACCACAGCGGAAGAGCTGGAGCGTCAGGCGGCGAAAACCGTAGCGGCCCTGTTGGCGATGGATGCGGATGTCGTGGGCCTGATGGAGATTGAAAACGACGGCTATGGCGCGGACTCCGCGATTCAGGATCTGGTCAATCGTCTGAATGCGGCGGGCGGAAGCTATGCGGTCGTCAATCCCGGTCTGTCCGCACTGGGCGGCGATGAGATCGCCGTCGGCATGATCTACAAGGCGGATAAAGTGACCCCGGCCGGCGTCGCCAAGTCCCTGAGCAGCTATCCGTTTGATCACTTCAACCGTCAGCCTCTGGCGCAGACGTTCTCTCTGAATGATAACGACGGCAGGATCACGGTGGTGGTCAACCACTTCAAATCCAAAGGCTGCACCAACGCGGAAGGCGAAAACCAGGACCAAGGCGACGGCCAGGGCTGTTACAACGCCAAACGCAGTGAAGCGGCGGTGGCGCTGGCGGACTGGCTGGCGAGCGATCCTACCGGCGCGGAAGACGCGGACGTGCTGATCATCGGTGACCTTAACGCTTACGCCAAGGAAGATCCCATCATGGCGTTGCAGACGCAGGGGTACCACAATCTGTTGGCGGAGTTGAATGGCGACGCAGCCTATTCCTACGTGTTCTCTGGTGAAACCGGCTACCTGGACCATGCTCTGGCGAGCGAGTCGCTCAGGTCCCAGGTCGTCGGCGTTTCCGAATGGCACATCAATGGTGACGAGCCTCGCGCGCTGGACTACAACGTGGAGTTCAAAACCGACGCTCAGGTGCTGAACCTGTACAGCCCGGATGCGTTCCGCTCTTCCGATCATGATCCGGTGATCGTCGAGATCAGCCTTGATGGCGTCAAAGAAGAAGTGAAAGGCGACTTCGACGGTGATGGCGACGTAGACGGCCGCGACCTGCTCATGCTGCTGAAGCAACTGTTCCGTTCGGTCAATGACGACAACCGTCAGTACGACCTGAACGAAGACGGCCGCATCAGCCTGCTGGACGTGTTCGCCTTCCTGCGCCTGCTGTAGTCGGCATGCGCCTGGATTGTTAGGCTAAGCGTCGGCGCGATGCGCTGAAACAGCTTTCCTTCCCCCCTCGTCTTCTGCGGAAGCGGGGCGGGGGAGGCTCTGCTAGCCTGAACCATCTTTACGAGAGCGCCTATGTCCGTCGGCTACGAACTTGTCAACCAGACCAAACAAGAACGCATCACGTTCGCCCATCTTCCCGTCAGTACGCAAAATGAAATCGTCGGCCATCCCGTCTCGGCGACCCTGGTGTGCTGGTATCTGATGAATAATATCGGCGACGACATTCAGTTTGTTTCCGACACCTATGACGACTGGCCGTTTCGTTCCGGTCAGCGTAAAGATTATCTCGCCTACCCCGATCGCACCGATGCTGTCATCGCAGCACTTGTTCAGAAAGGCGTTTTGCAGGAGGATGGCCTTCTTTATGCGGATGAAGACGAACCTCATTCCGTGTACATCCGGGCGTTGCGCAACGTCTGGCTGGATAACTGAATAGAGATTGATCGCAACACAACCCAAGGAGCCACTATGAACTACAAGGGCAGCTGCCACTGCGGCAATATCGCGTTTGAAGTCGAAGGCCAACTGACGGAAGTTTTGGCGTGTAATTGTTCCATTTGTTCCCGTAAAGGGTCGTTGTTGTGGTTTGTGCCGCGGTCGCAGTTGACGCTGACGTCCGGGGAGAACGCCATGAGCGCCTATACCTTCAACACACACGTTATCCAGCATCGGTTTTGCCCTACCTGCGGCATTCATCCCTTCGGAGAGGGAACCGACCCCTCCGGCGCCAAGATGGCGGCGATCAACGCCCGCTGTCTGGAAGGGGTGGATCTGGACGCGTTAAAAGTGAATCACTACGATGGGCGCTCGAAATAACTCACGCGCCTGTCCTCGCTAACATTGAGAAAACTTATGCTGGAAGAAATCAAAGAAGCCAAAGAAAACGGAACCCTGGTCTCCATCGAGCGGGATGAAGTGGACGAAAACAGTCTGCAAGCTTTTGTATTGGACTATTCCGACGAACTGGTGTTGGTGCAGTACGTCTACGACTTTAACCTTGATGGTTTGATGGTGATGCGGATGGGAGACATCACGGACGTCTACATGGGCTCCACTAACATACTGCAAACCCAAATGCTGAAAGATGAAGGCTATTACAGCAAGGTGGAGTTTGACATAAACATTGACCTGAGCAGTTGGCGCGCAGCCTTGTCATCCCTGGAAAAGCGCTACGGATATTTGATTCTGGAAAACGAAAATCCAGATGACCCGTTGTTTCTGCTCGGCAGAGTGGAAGAAGTGAACGATGACCACGCTGTGGCGCGGAGCTTTGATGGCGAGGGCTTGTGGGACGATGAAGCGACTGAAGTGAGCTATGACGAACTCACCGCCGTCAAAGCAAACAGTAACTACATAAATTTCTACAAACGCTATTTCGAAAGAAATCCGTCCGCCGTCGACTACGAGTAAACGCCTCCCCAGGCCGTTCGCCGCGCATTTCCATCGCTCTGCGCGGCGGGGCCTCCCCACCTTTTCTCCGTTATCTCTCGCCTTGCGTAATCTCAAACTTGGTCTAAAACTTTTGTAATGTCAGGTCGCCGACATCCTGGAGGGGGGATGCATCGGATGAAGCGCGACTGGCCCCGCAACGGCGCGTTGTCGGGAAAAAGTGATTGCCATGGGTGCAAAGGAGCCGTGACGCTGGCGTTGACCGTCGCGTTGCGCTCACATAGCGAGGAGGTTGCTATGCGTAAGGAAGTTCTGACCCTCGTCGGCGGCGTTTCTGTTTGCCTGTCGTTGCTGCTCACCAGTTGCCGCACGCCGGAGTCGGGCGCCAGCTCTCCGCCCAGGTCGCAATCCGCCAGTCAGTCCGACGGTCAACCCGCCGATCTTCCGTTACCCACCAGCATGCCTCTGCGGGACTACGAAAAAGTCCTCTACACCTGGCTACTGAAATTCGATTACAAGAAGCTCGGCTGGAAGCACGACAAGGGCGTGCGCGACACCGGCCCCTTCATCCGCAACGAATATTTCGGCACGCATCCCGCCGTGCGCATTTTCTACTCGCCGGAAGTCATGCGTTGGCTGGAGGGCGGCCGCCAGGGCGATATCCCTGACGGCGCCATGATCGTCAAGGAGATGTACACCGCGCCCGGCGTGCTCTATCAGGATCTCGCCAAAGATCCCAAATATCAGGCCGACCCTGACGCTTATGAAGCCATGCTCGGCAAGCTGCTCACTGCATGGTCGGTGATGGTGCGTGATAAAGCCGGCTCCAAGGACGGCTGGTTCTGGGCGGGACCCAGCGCGGCGGGAGAAGGGCAGACCATTGAGAAAGCAGTGGACAGTCAGTTGGATAATTACAGCCACGCTCCCTATTCCAGCTTTGGCGCGCCCTGCCTGCGCTGTCACGGTTCGGCGGAGAATATGTTCACCTTCAGCGCGCTGCGCAATGTTGAAGGCTTCTTCCCGGAAGAATATCCCCTGCGCTTTTTCGTCGATACGTCCTGGCGCAGTCCCGATCATCTGAGCAGCTATCCCCTGTCTTTGTTAAAAGACGATCCCTACGCCCAGTCGGTGTTTGAAATTCCTGAATTGCAACGCCCCTGGGAAGACTCTGAAGTACCCGGTCTGCAGGCCTTCCTCAGCCAGCATATGGGGCAGGCGGAGCTCTCCGCGCTGCCGATGAAGAACGAAGCCCTGCCTATTCCGAACAGCGCGTTTCTGAAGCAGTTTCCAGAGTTAGCGCGCAACGTCTCTCTAAAGGTGAAACCTTTCCCGTCGCAGTGGGCCGACCATGTGGTGCCTGGTCCTGATGGCGCGGAAGCGTTTATCACCTCCAGTAACTGTCTGGGCTGTCATGGCGGTCTGGGCGGCTTGCCGTATGGCGTCACCATGTTCCTGCAGACCGGTCCTAATTACGGCGACGGCTTTAACGTCTCCGAGTATGGGGAATGGCGTTGGTCGCCCATGGGGCTGGCCGGGCGCGATCCCATCTTCCACGCGCAGTTGGAAAGCGAAATGGCTTATGTGGCGGCGGATGGGATGATGACTCCCACGCCGTTGAAAGGCAGCGTCGCCGATACGCAAACCGCCATCACCAACACCTGTCTGAGCTGCCACGGCGCCATGGGGCAGCGTCAGTTGGAAATCGACGCTGCGGTTGATCCGGCCCTCGACCCCAACTTCAAAGTGGATTATTTCTATCTCACTCAGGTGCTCTCCGCCGCGGAGCCGAAACCCGCGGACTACGCTTATCACAAATACGGCGAGCTGGCGCGGGAGGGCATCAGTTGCGCGGTATGTCACCATATCAACGAGCCCTCCGCCGAGCAGGTCGCGAGCTGGAATCCCGCCAATCCCGACTGGCTGACGCCCCTGACGCCGAAAGAACTGGCGTTTGGCCTGTTCCACAATTCCACCGGGCGCTTCGAGCGCGGACCGGATGACGAGTACTACGGCCCCTTCAAGGACGTATCCACCCGCCCCATGGAAGACGTGCTGGGCGTGAAGCCGGTGCATAACGGCTTCATGAAGGATTCGCAGATGTGCGGAACCTGCCACACCATCAACCTGCCCAATATCGGCATGACCCAGAATCCCTACCCGGTGCTGGACGCCGCCGAAACCAATCCGGCATTCAAGGATTATCCGCACACCATTGAGCAGGCCACCTTCCTGGAGTGGCAGAACAGCGCCTTCGCCCAGGGTGAAAACGACCCCAACTCTGACTTCAAGAGCTGTCAGGGCTGCCATATGCCGGGAGGTTTCGAAACTCTGGACGGCAGCATCAAAATCGACCAGCTCGTCACCCAGATCGCGGCGATTCAGGACGCCAACTTCCCCGCAGCGGAGCATACCCTGCCGCTGGAAGACATCGATATCCCCCTGCGTCCGGACTACAACCGTCACGAGCATGTAGGCCTGAATGTGTTCCTGCTGGAGATGTTCGACCAGTTCCCTGACATTCTCGGCGTGGATAAAACCGACTACATGACCGGCGCGGACAACGGCGTGGATCTGGCCATCGACAATATGATTCTGCAGGCGCAGAAGGAGACGGTGGACATCGACGTGAAAGTGGAGGGCGTCAGCAACGGCGTGCTCACCGCCAACGTCACCCTCACCAACAAAACCGGCCACCGCTTCCCCAGCGGCGTGGCCTTCCGTCGCGCTTTCCTGGAGTTTCTGGTGATGGACGGCGACAAAGTGGTGTGGGGCTCCGGCCGCACCAACTCTGTTGGCGTCATCGTGGACGGCAAAGGCATTCCCCTGAAAACCGAGTTCCTGCCCAGCCCGGATGCCTACCAGCCGCATTATCAGTTGATCACCCGTGAGAATCAGGTGCAGATCTACGAAGAGCTGAACCAGAACGCGCAACACGAATTCACCACCAGCTTCGTCCACCGCGTCTACAGCCCTAAAGACAACCGCCTGCTACCCAAAGGCTGGCGCGTCTCCACCGTATTCAAACCCGAAGGGCAGGTGATGGAGCAATTCATGGCCTCCACCGACCCCCACGGCGTCGGCGACGATCCGGACTACCAGGACCAGGGCCCCGGCTTCAAAGGCCAGGACGCACTGACCTACAAAGTCACCCTGCCATCCGGCGTCAACACCAGCGCCCTCAGCGTAAAAGCCACCCTCTACTACCAATCCATCCCCCCCTACTGGCTAAAACAACGCTTCACCACCGCCCCCAACGGCGCGGCAACACAGCGTCTGTACTACATGGTCAGCAGACTGAACCTGGAAGGAACCCAAATGGAGAACTGGAAGTTGGTATTGAAGAGTATGAAGGTTAGTGGGTTTTAGTGGGGGTTACGACCCTCTTTAAATCGTGAAGCTCATGTTAGGAGATAGTACTCGTATATGAGATTAAGAAAAGCTAGGGTAAGAATGTATCGCAGCGTTATAGATACAGGAATATTTGATATTGAGTCTTCTAAAACCATTTTTGTTGGTCCGAATGAAGCTGGAAAAACAGCTGTTCTTAAAGCATTGCAGCAATTAAATCCACCTGCTGGAACTCCAGGGTTTGACTCATTAAGGGACTATCCGAGATCGCACTATAATGAAATATCAACAAAAAATGTGGAAGTTTCTAGTGTTATAGTTTCTGAAGGATTTTTTGAAATAGAAGAAGAGGAGAAAGAAATTATTCCAGAGCCTTTCTGGGACTGTGTATTCGTTGTTGAACGTAGGCTTGATAATAGTATTAATTATTATTTTGAAAGCTTGCCATCTTTAAGTTTTGGGGAAGTAAAGAAAGACTTTTTTCGATTGTGCTCATATGTAAATGAAAGAATTGGAGGAGATGAATCTAAGCATGAAATTGTCTCCTCCATAGAATCTTGTTTGAGCCTTATAAAAAGCGTTGGTGATGAACTTGTTATAAATATTGATCTGTATAATCGTTTTAAACCTTTTCTTGAAATGATGTTTCCATTTTTGGATGAGGAAAATAAAGTTGAAAATGATAGGTATGATAAAATATGTAGTACATTGAAATACGCTCAAATTGAGCAGGATACTCTCGATGCTCTCAAAGACAGAGTACCTGTTTTTGTTTTCTTTAGTAACTACTTTAGAGTTCATCCATTGATTCACCTTGAACACTTGGCTCAAAGAACAGAAAGTAATTCGCTTGATGATAAGACGTATGATTATGGAAATAACTGCTTATTACAATTACTAGGATTTAAGGCTAGGGATCTCTCAAATCTTGGCAAGGCTGCTGAGCCCCAACTTGGTAATGCTGATGCAGTGAAGAAATATCGTGATCAATTAGACACTAGGAGCTACCAGTTAAATTCTGCCAGTGTACAACTGACCGAACAGATCAGAAAAGTATGGTCTCCCGACCCGTCGAAGGCCGAGGCAGATCGTCTTCGAGTAACTGCAGACTCTCAATATCTGAAGGTTGTTGTGGAAGATGATCTTGGAGTTGAGGTTGAGCTAGATCAGCGGTCAGAGGGGTTTCAATGGCTGGTGTCTTTCTTTGTAGTGTTTTTTGCTGAGGCGGCTAATAGACATAAAAATGCAATATTATTACTTGATGAACCTGGTTTGAGCTTGCATGGATTGAAACAACGCGAGTTCCGTGAAACTATTTCTAGGCTCTCTAAGAAGAATCAGACTATATTTACTACACACTCTCCCTTTTTAGTAGGCCCGAATGAATTGGACTTAGTTCGGGTTGTAGAAATGACGTCTAGAAATACTGGAACAAAAGTGCACACTGAGGTTGTTGCAGATGACCCTGCATCCTTACTTCCCTTGCAGGAAGCACTTGGATATGACTTAGCTCAGAGCTTATTTTCGGAGCAAAGAAACATTGTGGTGGAAGGTTTGACAGATTATTGGTACATAGATGCAACAGCCTCATTATTAAGGGAGGCTAATTTAGCTAATCTAAATGAGAAAATAGCCTTAGTTCCGGCAAATAGCGCGGGAAAAGTTGTTTATTACGCAACTATACTGCATGCTCAGAAGCTCAAGGTGGCAGCATTGTTAGACTCTGATAAGGCTGGAAACCAAGCCGCTCAGCAGGACACGTTGGTGCATACTTTGGGAAATGGTAGGATTTTGCGAACTAAGGATTCTTACAGTGGGGCGGTCGAGAATCCAGAAATAGAAGACTTGCTACGTATGACGTTGGTTAATGTTGCCAAGTCTGAACTTAATTGGGATATTACTGAATCTGCAGAAAAATATCCGGCACGACCTATAATAAGTATATTTTCGTCTGAAATTAATGATTTTTCAAAATATAAACTAGCTAAAATTTATGTTAAATGGACTCGAGATAATGATGCTTCATTATTAACCGAGCAAGAGATCTCTGATTGGGTTAGCTTAATTGATAAAATTAATAAGTCTTTGAAATGAAAGTTTACTGGTTGTGAGTTTGGTGAAAAAAATAATAAATAGCCTAAATTTCATAAATGTTCATATGTGAACAACACCTTGAGGTAAATTTGCTCCAAACTATTTTCCAGCCCCAATGGAGCAAATCAAATGAAGGGCAATCGCATTATCAAACAAGCACTGACCATCCTGGCCGCCCGCCTGCGCGAGCCCGGCGCAGTGATCGCCAGCCCCCGCTTCGCCTACGACTACCTGAAGCTGAATCTGGCTGAACTCCAACACGAAGCCTTCGGCGTGTTGTTTCTGGATAACCAGCACCGCGTCATCGAATTCGATCTGATGTTCCGGGGCACCTACAACGAATCCACCGTCCACACCCGCGAAATCGCCAAAAAGGCGCTTTCACTCAACGCCGCCGCCGTCATCCTCGCCCACAACCACCCCTCCCAAAACGCCCGCCCAAGCCAAAGAGACATCCGCCTCACCCGAGAAGTGAAACGCACTCTCGACCTATTGGAAGTACGAGTGCTGGACCACGTGATTATTGGAGGAATGGAGGAGTTTAGTTTTGTGGAGAATGGGATTTTGTAGGGGAGGGGGATTTGAGCTACTCCGAATGTTGGAAGGCGCTGCGCTTTTCCAACCTACGAAAATTCGGCGGCGTCAGTAATAGAGATGTTCTGTTAAAAATGCGTGGCTTGCGCCCAGGGAAGCAACTGGGCGTATGGCAATAACTGTAGGTTGGATAAGCGAAGCGCCATCCAACATTGTGCTTATGTTACTGGTTCTTATCTTCGAAAGGCAGGAGATCGGCGACTTTCGTTAAAAACTCATCCAAGGGAATATAAGCGTCGCAGTGCTCCAAAGGAACGCTCCATCCAAACTCCTCATCCCAGGTCATCACGTCGTACATATAGCGAAGGGCGGCAAGACAAGGTTTTGTGCGATCTGGCTCGCCATATTGCCATTGGATAATGGCGTCTGGAACTTTAGAACCATCAGAAGGATCTAGAACACCAGTGAAGGCGCCTATGACTTCAGAAACGGGTATGAAGCCGACTACCTTGGCGATTTTGGAGTCGAAGGGCACCCAGTAACTATCTCCACTTGGATCAACCTGCCAAAAGAGAACATCGTAAACAGTGCCTGCTGGATACTGGATGGCGGAGACATAATAAATACCGCCTTTTTCTGGAGCGCCCTGGCGCCAATTGACTTCACTATTTGAAGCTACCATAGCATTGTCTCTCCTTTATTTACCGCTCTTTCAAACTCATCAACCATTTCTTGAAGTCTGAATTTAGAATTTGTATTGAGCTGGCCATGCGCATCAAGCCAGAAATCCAGTATTCCAAATGCGCTTCTTTCTTTATGTGGAAGTTTATCTTCTGACCAAAGCGTGCAGTATACTAGGGCGTAATTGCTTGTCCAGTCTACTTGTTTGTTAACGTTGTATCTTCTTGTCGCCTTCAGATGCGAGGGAGAGCCTTTTTCTAGAATATGTGCGTGGTATGTATCTTCTAGCTTAAGAGGGTCTTTGTCATAAGGGACATCCCTCCCGATAAGATATCTAATGTTTATATAGTTATTTGTGTCATTGAATTTTAAGTTTTCTTTCTTGTACTCGATAAAATCCCTTATTAAGTCTTGAAGCTCTGGAATTGCTTGGAACTGGCTCTTTATCTGTGGACTAAGCCAAACCTTTTTAGCCTTGCTCATCAATTACTTCCCTGTGTTTAGTAAACAATCATGGTCCACTTGTGTCCATTTATCTCTGCATCCTTTCTTGCTCTTTCGAATGCATCAGCGACTTTCTTTATATTTTCAGGGGTTGGCTTAAAACGAGGTACGTAAGCTGGCTTATTTGGGGGTTCGTTTTTTGTCTTGTCGGTCATAGTGACTAATCCTTTAAGCGTGTATAAGATGATTCTGAACTTCGAAATTCATATCTATTTTGACAACGACTTTTGATTATCTTGTGTGTGTCGGATGATGTATAGAAAGCTGGCTTGGTTTAATGTTAAAAATGATTAACTTTGATGGTAATCATATAATTCTGTGAAGTTTTGGATGGAAGGTATAAATGTGACTATATATCGTATTATCCATGAGGAATCCTATTTAACTTTCGAGATTCCCACGGGCGAAGTCCTGAAAAATCTGGGTCGTGAATACCCGTTTCATATCAAGCGTTTTCCTGTGCCTTACAGCGCTATTTGGAAACCGTTAAGTATCCGATTCAAAGCGACAGACAGCGGCGTTGAAACTATCCCAGATATCGCAGCCAGAAACGGTCGGCTTTTCTTTAACGAAAAGGCGTACAAAGCAATGAGCGGCCTTTTGGCCCAAGCAGGGGAGTTCTTGCCGGTTAACTTCGATGAATCCCACGGTTATCTGTTCAACCCTTTGCGAACAGCGGAAGAAGTGGATGGCGTGGATCGGCGTTTGACGGCGTACGATGCAAATCAAAACTTGGTAAACATCGCTTTCGACGAGTCCAAGGTTGGCGGCTTTCCTATATTCCGAACTGAACTGGATACCTTCCAGGGCATATTTTGTAATGAAGCCTTCGCCAAAGCTTACAGGCAGTCAGAACTAACCGGCATTTTTCTCCATTCGGACTTATCCAATCCGCTCGGCGAGAGCTACGGCGTAAAGCATTGATGCTCTGAACCCCCAGTCACCGTAGGTTGGATAAGCGAAGCGCCATCCAACAGTTCTTCTCACATGCCGCGATACATTTTTCGCCCTTCCTGTGATGCCTGTTTGTTTCTTTCCACGACGGACTTTAGACGTTGTTATCGCTATATTTCTTTCGGGAACACGCTCGGATAACATCACAGCGTTTCTCCATTTTCCGGAGCCTGATCTCCCTTCACTCAACGAGTAATACTTTTACAACCTCATATGAAAAAACACTATTTGGCCGGACTGCTGTGTGGATTACTGATAAGTGGCGCCGGCGGGCGTTCCGCCCTCGCTGCAACGTCGGAAGAGTTGTTCAAGAGCGGGCAGTATGAAGAATTTTTTTCTCAGGCCCATGAGGCGGCGGCCAAGGGCGACGCAGACGCTCTGTTTTTGCTTGGTAAAGCTTACGACTTGGGAAAAGGCGTTAAGGAGGACCGCGAACAGGCTCGTGTTTATTATCAACAGGCTCGGGAGAAAGGCTCTGCGCGAGCCAGTCATAACCTGGGCGTGATGGAGATTGACGCCAAGCGACCCGAGGCCGCAATCCCGCTTTTGCAGGAAGCGTTGGAGCGGGGGTTGAAGATGCCTACCTATATTAACCTCGCGATTGCGTATAACGAACCCGATCCTACCTCTGTGTTCGCCGTGGCGGGCGTGCTTCCCAATATTCTCAAGTCTGGCGATTACTACGCCAAGGCGCATGAATCGGCGCCGGACGCAGGCTATGACTTCGAAGCCTCCCGGCAATATGTGCGCGCTTACCAGATGTCCAGGCATCTATTGCCGGGAGAGCGTGATGGTTTTGACTCGTCCGCCATGAGAAAGCAGGCGGTGGAGTGGCTGCAGAAGGGGATGGACAGAGACCTCAGGCAGGCATGGACCAACTACGGGGTGCTAATGCTTGATGAGAAAAACTACGCGGAAGCCCAATCCGCCTTCAGCAAAAGCGCGGCGCAGGACGAGCCGGTGGCCCACTATCATCTGGCCCGCATCGCGGAAATGGGATGGGGTCAGGAAGAGCGCGATAGAGAACAGGCGTTGATTCACTACGAGAAAGCCGCCCTGCTAGGGCTGGAAGCGGCCCGCCAACCCGCCAGAAATCTGTTGGAAGAGGAACTCAGATACGAAACCGACATAGATAAGCTGGAACAAGGCCTCAAAAGGCTGGAGGCCCTACGCAAGCCGGATGATTATAACTACATATCGCTGAACTCGCCTGAAGCCCGCTTGATGTGGGGGAAATTCTTGCGTGATCAAAAACGAACAGCTCAGCCTCTCCCCGCACAGCCGATCATTCTAAAGGCCTGCGGACTGGGATTCAGTCAGCCTTATGGAGTGCAATTCAACATCGGAGAAAATTCGAGCTGGCGTTTGGAAGCGCACAAAGCACTGGGCGAAGTTGAACCCCTTTCTTTCAGTGGTTTAGTAAACGCCGAAGGCTGCGCTGAACTGGACCAGGAAATGCCGGCGAATGTACGCGCTCTACTCAATGAGGGGGCGGTGCTAGCGCTCAGATTCCCCAACTATTCGTTGCCTCTGCAATGGAAAGAAGAAACAAAAAATATCCTCCTCGACATGCAACCCATCGGCGCCCCACTGCCAAGTGGGATTTAACTACTAAGCCGCTGACATTGCTCGATCCTGAAAACGCCCTGAACCTCTACGATAGGCAGGGCGTTTTACTTTATTTGGGCTTATCCAATCCGCTGACGAGCACTACGTAGTCTCTGACTCTCAATCACCGTAGGTTGGATAAGCAAAGCGCCATCCACGCGCCCCAGAGCCGCCACTTCATACCCCCAAAATCGGGCTTAATCAGCTCCGC
Source organism: Hahella sp. NS-SX17 (assembly GCF_057367735.1). Taxonomy (NCBI): domain Bacteria; kingdom Pseudomonadati; phylum Pseudomonadota; class Gammaproteobacteria; order Oceanospirillales; family Hahellaceae; genus Hahella; species Hahella sp. NS-SX17. The sequence goes on along the minus strand of NZ_CM170632.1, from coordinate 7,204,955 downwards.
CAATGCCCATATAAAAGCTCAGGCTTGATTGCAGGATGTTGCTTTCTTTATTCGGCAAAAAGGAAACGCTGTATTCGACAAAGTCGTCGAAGGTGAGTGGTTCTTGAGGCAACCCAAGTGAGAGAGGCTTTTGACCATCAAAAGCGTTTTTCTCCAACTCGGATGTCACTATGCTGCTCAGTGAGGGCGAATAGGTTGGCGTGAGCTGAGCGTATTGAGCATGCTTTTCGATGATTTGCCCAATGGACTGGCTTGTGGGGGCTGGATTCTGACTGGAGAAAGCATAGCTGACCTTAAAGTTATACATATCACAGTATTTGTGTTCTATAACGGCGATATCGCCATTTTTATACACAAGATAAAGCTTTTTTATATATTCATCGCTTTTTCTGTCTCGTTCTGTGCTCCAGTGTGAAAGCGCCACACTGCTATCTGTTACGGCCGCCTCCTTAACAAACGAAGCTTTATAGTGGCACTGGGCTTCTTCAGCACAAAAAGCGACAGGCGTAACAAGCATGAGAACAGAAAAACTAACGGCTTTCATTGATGTCATTATCTTGTTTTGATACCAAATTCATTTAAGTAATGAATGAGCTTCCCAAATAAGCCTGCCTGGATTTCAAAGAACTCGTTTTCATGAGCCTCATCATACTTGGGATGGTCATCACTCCAGTAGGGATACTTCAACTCCGCCTTCATATGCTCAACTATTGCTACATTTGTAAGCGCTTGAGCTTCCTCACGGGCAAGCCTAATCGCAGTCATAGTGTCAGCCGTTTCCATATCACTGGATGAAGGCTTGCTAAGAATACGCGTCACTTCAGGATAGTTCTCGCTTTCGGCAATAGCTTTTAATTGTGCAATGAGTTCGTCGGGAAGAAACACGATTTTCATGGCTGTTTAACTCTGATAAATGTGCTCAGATAGAAGGCGAAAATCATTATCATCTCCCTCTGAGTCGTCCAAGGCATGCTCGCTAGTGCTCCAGGCATAGAAAGATTTCTTCTGCTCTAACACTTCTATTGAAACCAATGCGATTGTTCTACTTTCTTCGGTAGGTTCGGAAAATTTTTTAGGATGATATTGCTCGCACTTCCATATCGCCATAACTTCCATTTTATTCTCGTTTAAATACGCATCGAAGTTGTCTAGGGCTTCTCTTATGGTAGAACCGGGAACTATTGCAACTCCGACTAGAAACTCAGATCCATCAAAGTTTAATGGGGACATTGCATCTAAAGATGCTCTATGGTGAAAGATCCAGGCAGATACAGGGCTCATAAATACCTCATTCAGTTGATAAAAAGCAGCTTGTACTACTCTAATGCCTAATAGATGAGCAATGAGTTCGAAGGAAGAAAAATACTGCACTCATAAACAGGTGGCGCCTTGTAAGATTTTCGGAGCCCATCGCATCGATATTTACTGGAATTGGCATAAATGGAAAGTCCTATTATGTTTTCTTTAAAGTACAATGTATAGAAAGCCAGCTTGTTAACTATTTGGTAATTTCTTATCGAGTGTATGTGTGGCTATATTATTGAAGTGTTTAAATCTACGGGTAATGAAAAGAGATGGGTAGTCATGTTTGGTGAAATTAATGAATTGATTGCCTGAAGAAATAATAAGGATGAAGCATGGCCTTAAAGACAGCGACTTTATATGCATGGCTGATTTTTATCTCGTTTTGTATTGCGACCATTAGTATCGATTACATCATGAGAGTAGCTAGCGACGATTTTTATGCCGGCGGACTGTCGAAAACGCTATGGACTACAATCCCAATTTTGGGCGGACTGATCAGTCTTTCTATACTGGTTAGTGGGGCTAAAAACATAAGCAAAAACTGGCGAAAGATCTGCTTAATTTTCTTAAATGCTCTTTGCGGTGCGCTGCTCTACTTCGTCGTTGCTTTTCTTTATGTCATTGAGCTGGGTATTGACTCACTGTAGGGGCGTGGCGAACATTGCCTTAATAAGTCCGAGGGGCGCCAGAAGGAGCTATTAAATGGTGGTTACCTCAGAGAGAGACCCCATGTCATGGAATCCAAAGAGTGAATAACAGGATTATTTCTATAAACAACGAGAAGCTGGATGCGTTTCCCGCTATTGAGGATTACGCATCTCTTCGTGAGCTGTCTTTGAACGGCAATCGCATCAGCGCTATTCCGCAGGATATCGGGAGTGCAAAAGAGCTGAAAAAATTCAGCGTCTTCGATAACCAGATCGCGGAGATTGCGTCTGAAATCTGGAGTCTGACTCAGCTTGAAGATTTGAATGTCAGTAAGAATCAGTTAACGGCAATTTCCAGTGAGATTGGCAATCTGACCCAGTTGAAGTTAATCGATATCGCGCATAACAGGTTGAGTGAGATTCCGGGTTCGATTGCAAACTGTCGTGACGTGGCGTTTTTATACGCCAGCAACAACAAGATTGCTGCGTTGCCAGATTCACTGACGCGTTTGAATAAGCTGCTTTACCTTAACCTGAGCGATAACCCGCTGCCGGTGTTGCCGGAGGATTTCAGTTTTGAATCACTGGTGGAGTTCAGGTTGTATAACAGCGGTCTTGTCACTTTGCCGGATTCTTTCTTCCTGTCCCGAACGCTGAAAGAAGTGTACCTCCAGAACAATCGTTTAACTGAACTGCCGAAGACGGTTGGACGTTCAACCAAGCTGCGTAAGTTATTCCTGGAGGGCAATCAGATCATGGCGTTGCCTGATGAAATCGGGAGCTGCGCGTCACTGGAAGAACTCGATTTGCGCAACAACCCCGTTGAGCGCCTGCCAGACGCCATCGGCGAACTGAAACAACTGCGTCTGTTGGATCTCAGAAAAAATCGTCTGCAAACGCTGCCTGAATCGATCCTGTCGTTGGAGAACCTCTGCAAACTGGACCTGCGCTGGTCCGAGCGGCTGCAAACGCCGGAATGGCTCGACGAACTCAGAGCAAGAGGCTGTCTGGTTTACTGCTAATGCTGGCTTGGAGGCGGCGAAGTAACAACGCTAGATTGCTTCGCCTTCTTCATCCTCCAGAACTTTCGAACTGGCGCCGGTGACGAATTCCGCTTGCTGGTCGACGAGGACGATTTCTGCGACTTCTATGATGTCCTGATTTTCTTTTGTTGGAGCGGTAAAGTTTTCAGGAACGTACCGTTCGCATTTGGAAACGTCCATTACCCACATTTTGTTCTCGCTCAGATAATTATCGAGCGCATCCAGCGCCGCCCTCATTGAATTTCCCGGGACGATGATAATGCCTGCGATATATTCTGATCCGTCCAAATTCATAAGCGAAAACTCATCCATGTGGGCTTTGAAGTGAATGATCCAGGCGGAGTGTTTTGTCATTGGGTTGTTGTGTCCTGAAAGAGCAACGTTAAGGCCGACAGCAAGTCTTACGGGTCAACGGAATATGTTTGGCGACGGCGTTCAAAAATGTATCCAGTGGGATATGCCCGCGGCAGTAGGCGATGGGGGTACTCCAGCCGAATTCTTCATCCCAGGTGAGGATATCGTAGGAGCCTGGGGCGGCGGCGATCTGGGGCGCTTTGGCGTCTGGTTCACCATCGCGCCAAGGCAATATGGCCGCGTCGGCCTGATAGTTTTCTTCGATGTAATAAGCGCCGGTCAGGTATCGTAAGGCGTCTTTGACGGGCATGTAGCCCGTCACGTCTGCGGCAGGGGAGTCGAAGCCGTTCCAACACCGGGTCTTACCGTTATGGCGGTCATAAGCGCGGTACATGGCGTCATAAACCAGCCCCGCCGGATAGGTGATCGCCACCAGATAGAGAATGCCGACTTTACACTCTGTCCCGGATAACCACATGGGCTTTGCAATCGTCGGCGATGTCATTAAATTTCACTTTTTCCTGTTCTACTTTCCCGGCGTATACTCGGGCTGAAGGGTTCGCTTTGCGCGGAAAATTATCTATGTTGAGGGCGGAGATGTATAGAAAGCCGGCTTGATGATGGGCGGTTAATTCTGAGAAATACGCTGCATCCGCGTGGGGTAAATCCTCCGGCCGCTGGTTAAACCGGGAATAGTGGGCTATCTGTTTAGCAGAGAAGAAGGAAAAGACTTTTAGTAGTGGGTATCTGAGAGACGGGTTGAGCAGGGTTATGGCTAAAGCAAGCGCGATAAATACGCCGGTGCATATTGTTCTGGTCGGCGACTCCATTTTTGATAACGCATCCTACGTCGATGAAGGCGACTCCGTTGTCGAGAAATTGCAGGCGGCGGTTGGGGACGACGTGAAGGTGACCCTGATCGCGGTGGACGGCAGCGTCACCACGGATGTGTCGGAGCAGCTGGTGGACTTTCCCGACGATGTCTCTCACGTCATCGTGAGCTGCGGCGGCAATGACGCCCTGAGCGTGATTAACATTCTGGACGCCCGCGTCAACACCGTCGGCGCGGCCATGCGCGCAATGGATCGTGAGCGCGACGCCTTTCGCTCCAACTACAGCAACATGCTGGAAGCCCTGCTGGAAAAAAGCCCGAATCTGGTGGTCTGCACCGTTTACAACAACATCCCCGGACTGGGGACGGAAGCGGTGGCCGGGTTGGCGCTGTTCAATGAGATCATTCTGGAGGAAGCCATCGCCAGACAGCTCCCTGTCATCGATCTGCGCAACCTCTGCCAGGATGTAGGAGACTACTCCGCCAGTTCCCCCATCGAACCCTCCGCTCAGGGCGGCAAGAAAATCGCCAAGGCTATTCAGCGGGTAGTGACGCTGCATGCGTTTGGGACCGGAGAGAGCAGAGTCTACGTCTAAGCCCACCTGCCTAGCTTCAAGCGGGAACGCGGGGCAGGTATACGGGATAAACCCGTTCACCCTGAACCCGCCGAAGGGCCTTCCAGAGCGCCAACGAAGCCGCAGTAAAGTCTGACCCAATACCACACCCACTCACACATACGCTCACCCGCTGGGCCACCACATGCCCCGTTCGCCCTGAGCTTGTCGAAGGGCCTCCCAGAGCGCCAAAGAAACCACCGCCAGCCCCGACGCTTTTGCCTGAACCAAACAGCTAACCCTATACTCTCCGGCGAAACACAACACGAAGGACGCAAACAAGCGTGTGGAAGTTACTGAAGTACCTGTCTCTAACCGTTTTTATATTAGCGTTCCTGACGGTGACGGCGCTGGCGTATTTATGGACGACCCGCGAAGCAGATAAATGTTTTATACCAGATCAATACAGCCTGCTGAGTTCCAAAGAAATAAACGGCGACGCTTATCAGCTTTATTATGTGGTGTCAGGGTGGGCGGATAAGGTTGAGTTTTTGACGCTGTATCGCGGTGAACTCGCCTACGATCAATGCGGTGGCGTCAGTTCCGAAGCCCTTGTTAATGTTTATATCGACAGAGGTCCCGAGGGCGCAGCGAATCAGGCGCCGACCAAAATTATTATTGAAGGCGAGCGGATACGTATTGAATATGCGCCATTGAACGAAACGAGGACGCCTGTGTCTGAGTCGCCAGTCGAATGGCTATCTCTCTCGCAGAACGCGGAGAACTTATAAACGGGGTAGTGCATGAAGAAAAGAATGACATTGAACCGCGTCGGCGCACTCCGTTGTCTGCGCGGAATAGCGGCTTTGTGTGCGCTGCTGTGGGCCACTGCGACCTTCGCACTGGAAGATGACGGCCTTCAGGATAAAGTACTGGCCTATGTGGAAAAGCTGGAAGAGAAGACGTCGCCGGAGCAGGCGTTGAGCTATTGGCGCTCACTGGAGTTTGAGCTGGGCGGGACGGATGGGCGTTATGAATACTGGCTGGGAAAAATCTACCAGGATCTGCAACAAAACGAAGCGGCGCTGCAGGCGTTTAACCAAAGCGTCAAACTCGATCCCGGCAATCGCTGGCCCTACATAAAAATCGCCGAGATAGGCATCCAGCAAGGCGCCTACGAGGCGGTGGAATCGTTGATGAACAAACTCATCAAAGCGTATCCAGACTGGCATGTCACTCCATTGACGCTGGCGCAGTCCTACTACGCCAGCGGACGCTATGACGACGCGGTGAATGCCGTGACGACCTCCCTGAAGATCGAACTGACGCTGGAAGGCTACGTGCTGTTAAGCAAGGCGGCACTGGAGACCAAAGACTACCTCACCGTCGTCCAGGCAGGGGTGACAGCGCAGGAAAGCGATTCACAACTGCAAAAAGACCCTGAACTGTCCGAACGCATAGTACAGGCCTTGGTCGGCATGGAGCGTCGCGACAAAGCCGCCGTCTATCTTGATAGCCAAAAGTCTGCTCTGCCTGCAGAGACGATTCGGGCGTTGCAGGAAAAATATGGGCTTAAGTAGAATCTGGATCGCTCCCACCGTCGCCTTGACGTAAGCCGGGCGTCATAAAATCGGCGTATCGCCATTATCAAGCGAGAAGGACATTTAACTGCTTCTTCCGTAATGAAATCTTTTTGTAACCATGCTGTCACCTCTTTCCGGTATTTCTGGCCCACTGCGTTCTGAAGTGAACTCTGATGAGAAGAGGTTTGAGTATGTCCGATATAAAAAAATTCGAATTCGACAACTCCGGGATCGATCCAGTTACAAACTTTTCCGGAAATCGCCCTTTCGCTTCCGTGCTTGAAACCCGCATCGCCCGTCGCACTGTCATCAAGGGCGGCGTCAGCGCCGCTTTGGCGGGCATGCTCGGCATGTCGCTGGTGGGCTGCAGCAGCGATGACGGCGGCGATTCTGATGACAACCAGGGCCCGTTGCTGGGCTTCACCGCTATCGCCACCAGCGTCGCCAACGAGGTGAAAGTGGCGGCTGGCTACACCGCCACGCCATTCGTTCCCTGGGGCACGCCTCTGACCGGCGCGCTGCCTGAGTATCTGGGCGATGGAACCAATACCGGCGCGGACCAGGAACAGCAAGTGGGCATGAACCACGATGGCATGCACTACTTCCCGATTGATTTCAAAGAAGGCGGCGCCAGCTCGGAAGAAGGCCTGCTGGTGATGAACCACGAATACATCGAGCCGGACTTCCTGCACCCTGACGGCCCGACCGAAGTCGGCGGCGCTCGCCCTGAAGCGGAAGTGCACAAAGAAGTGGCGGCCCATGGCGTCAGCGTTATCCATATCAAGAAGACCGCTGGCGTTTGGGATATCGTCCACGGCAGCCAGTACAACCGTCGCGTGACCGGCGCTACCGACATGGAATTGCGCGGACCGGTGCGTGGAACCGATTACGCCGTCACCAAGCACAGCAACGACGGAACCCTGGCTCGCGGCACCCTGAATAACTGCTCCATGGGATATACGCCTTGGGGAACCTATCTGGCCTGCGAAGAGAACTGGGCGGGATACTTCAAGAGCGATGACGATCCCAAGCCGCGCAACCTTAGCCGTTACGGCGTGGGGAGCAATTCGCGCTATGGCTGGGACACCGTGGCGGGCGTGGACGTTTACGAACGCTTCGACGCCACCAGCAAAGGCGCTGGCGCTGCGGACGATTATCGCAATGAGCCCAACACCTATGGCTGGATTGTGGAAATCGATCCGTTCGAACCGACTTCCACGCCACAAAAGCGCACTGCGCTGGGCCGCTTCGGCCATGAAGGCATCATCTTCGGACTGGTGGAAGAGGGCAAACCCATTGTTTGCTATTCCGGCGACGACTCCCGCTTCGAATACATCTACAAATACGTGTCCAACCAAGCCTACTATGCGGACACCGCCAGCGGCGCGCTACTGGACGACGGCAAGCTATACGTGGCCAAGTATAACGATGACGGCAGCGGCGAGTGGCTGGAACTGTCTCATGGCGTCAACGGCCTGACGGTGGATAATGGCTTCGCGGATCAGGCGGATATTCTGGTCAATACCCGCACTGCGGCGGATTTCGTCGGCGCCACGCCCATGGATCGACCTGAGTGGGGTGCGGTGCATCCTACTACTGGCGAGGCGTACTTTACGCTCACCAACAACAGCCGACGCACTGAAGACCAAGTGAATGCGGCGAACCCGCGCCCCAATAACCGATACGGCCATATCATTCGCTGGCGCGAGAACAGTGACTCCGTCACCGCCTTCCAGTGGGATATTTTTGTGCTGGGCGGTCCCGCCGGCACGGCGACGCCGGGTGAGACCGCGGCGCTGGTGACGCTGGACGACAGTAACAAGTTCAACAGCCCGGATGGCTTGTGGTTCGACAAGCGCGGCGTATTGTGGATTCAGACTGACACCGGCGGCACCGAGGAGTTCGGCAACGATCAGATGCTGGCGGCCGATCCGTCCACTCGTGAAATCCGCCGTTTCTTCACCGGGGTAGTAGATTGCGAAGTCACAGGCGTGACCTCGACGCCGGACCTGAAGACCATGTTCGTCAATATTCAGCACCCAGGCAGCAAGAACGGCGACGGCAGCTATACCAGCAACTGGCCGGACGGCGGCTCCGCCCGTCCTCGCGCCGCCACTGTCATCGTCACTAAAGACGACGGCGGCGTTATCGGCAGTTAAGCCTCGCTTAGAATGTCTGCCGGCCGCGGATGAGGAATTGGACCCCGTCGATTTCCTTTCCGCCGCCTTCATCCCGGTCCAGCGGGAAGGCGATATCCAGGTGCAGGACGCGAGTCACTTGGATACGGCTGGAGGTCAGACGCAGACCGATCCCGACATCGTGCAGGACGCCGTTGTTGGGGCCGTTATCCTCTCCGGGAAACCACGCCCGCCCCATGTCCATGAAAACCGCGCCGCCCAGGCGGAACAGCTCGAACGGATGCCAGTTGGAGTAATAACGCCGCTCCAAAGTGAGCAGAAAGCTGCGATCTCCGGTCTGATACCGTAACGGATATCCGCGCAGCCCGTTGTCGCCCCCTAACGTCAGCTGCAAATCTGAAGTGAGGTCTTTGCTATAGGCCAGACTCAATGCGGCGTACCAGCTGTTTTTGCGCTTGGATTCGGTGCGCAGATAACGGGTTTGCAGGCCCAGGATCAGGTTTTCCAATCGGTCTCCCGAAGGGCTCCAGTAGCCGGTCTGGTCGAACTGCAAGTCCGCGAATTGCAGGCGCTCCGCGATCAGTGCGCGGCTGATTCCGCTTTTTAATACCCACTGATCCTCGCTGGCGCCGAAAGATTCCGATGACCAGCCCAGTCGGGCGTATAACTGCAAACCAGTGGGAATGTCTTCGGTTTGTTGGATCTGATTGAAGTTGTAGGTCTGAAAGTAAAGGTCCTCACGGTACTCATAACCGATCCAGGGATAGCTGAGGATGCGGTCCTCGGGAAAGGGATCGGGGGGCGTTTCGCCCGCTTCTTCGGAGAAGTCGTAATGGGCGTACTCGTAGCCGTAAAGCAGGCGATGGTCGTTGAAAGCCCCGCCGCCAATGGAATGGCCGCTGAACAGACCGTAACTCTCCAGACGCTGTTTGAACTCGCTGACGCTATCGCCCCGGTAATAAAGTTGTTGCGTCAGTTGCTCGCGGTTGTAGGCGACGCCGCCGGACCAGTTGGCGCCGACTTTATAAAAGGGCCGCACGAACTGGGCGGCGCGCCGATAGCCGTCGCTGTTTTCGGTAAACGTCAACTGCGAGGTCCAGCGGGAGCCAAGCAGATTGGGGTCCTGATAATCGACGGTGAAGCCGGTGCGGGATTCATCTTTCTTGTGGCTGAAAGCCAGACGTTTGCCATACCCCAGAAAATTCTCGTCGGTCAGGCCCAGCACGGTCGTGTTCTCGCCGCCGCTGCGACTGAAACCCAGCGCGGGCAGTAACGTCCATAAGTCCCGGGTGACCACGGCGATATCCACCATCCGGCCGCATACGCGAAAGGGACGCACCCAGGCGTCGTACAGGTAGGATTTATCGCGCAGGCTGCGTTCGCTTTGTTGCAGCATATGCGGGTCGTAAGGATCGCCGCTTTTAAACAGCAACTGATAACGCGCGGTTTCTTCGCGGGTGCGAATATGCAGGGCGTTGGCGGTGCGGTAAATCCAGTGATCTTCTTCCGGGTCGGTGGCGTCGAAAATCTCCCGGTTGAAGACATAAACTTCGCCAATCAGCGCATTCTCCGGGATGGTTAAGCCCAACTCCTGTCGCAACTGCACTCTGGGATTATCGAAATCCACCTCGCTGGGCTGAATCTCCGCATACTCACAGACCAGCCCGGCCTCCTGCTCCGCCAAGACCTGAGCGGCGCAGCAACCCGACGTTGCGGCGATGAACAAGCGGAAAAATCGGCGAAGTGAGTTTGAGCTCATTGCGTATCCATCGAGAGGAAGTCCTGATTGATAAGCGGTTTTTATTTATAGCTTAGCGGTTTATGCAGCAAGATGGAGCCTCAACTTTACCGCCTGATGACTGAAATAATCGGAATCAACCGTTCGCCCTGAGCCTGTCGAAAGGCCGCATACCTGCTGCGCCTCAATAATCGAAATCAACCGTTCGCCCTGAGCCTGTCGAAGGGCTGCATACCTGCTGCGCCTCAATAATCGAAATCAACCGTTCGCCCTGAGCCTGTCGAAGGGCCGCATACCCGCTGCGTCTCAACAATCGGAATCAGCCGTTCGCCCTGAGCTTGTCGAAGGGCCGCATACCCGCTGCGCCTCAATAATCGAAATCAACCGTTCGCCCTGAGCCTGTCGAAGGGCTGCGTACCCATTGCGCTTCAACAATCAGGATCAACCGTCCACCCTGAGCCTGTCGAAGGGTCGCATACCCGCTGCGTCTCAATAATCGGGATCAACCGTTCGCCCTGAGCTTGTCGAAGGGCTTCCCAGAGCGCCAAACCGAATCAGGAATGGAAACATGCCTATTCCAGCGCCGCCAACGCCGCTGCGCATTTCTCCCGCAAAAAATCCCGCAGCAATAGCGCGGCGGGCGTCACCTGTTTTTTACCGGGACAGATCAGGTACATGCTGATCTCCGCACAGGCATATTGGGTGAGGGTGGCGCGGACGCGGCCGTGCAGCAGATCCTGACACATATCGAGCCTGGACTTGTTGGCCAGACCCACGCCAGCGACGGACCAGCGGTGTACCGCTTCGGCGTCATTACTGATGCGGTCGCCATTAACATTGACGGTGATGCGTCGATCGCCGTCATGGAACCCCCACTGGTCATAGGCGCGCTCATCCACCAGATACAGCAGGCAGTTATGGTTTTGCAGGTCTTCCGGCGTCAGCGGGTCGCCGTAGCGTTCGAAGTACGCTGGCGACCCGCAGATGATGCGGCGCGTGCGCACAATGCTGAAGGCGACATGGCTGGAGTCGGGCGGCGCGCCGTAGCGCAGGGCGATATCCACGTTTTCCCGATTGATGTCCGCCACCCGGTCTGTCAGCTCCAGGCGCAGCACGAGATTAGGATGCTGACCCTGAAACTCATCCAGCCAGGGCATCAGCAGATTGCGGCCAAAGTCTGAAGACGCGGAGATGCGCAAGGTTCCGCCAATTTCGCCTTTCTTCGCCAGCAGTTCCCGTCTTCCGGTATCAAGGGCATGCAACGCCGCCCGGCAGTGTTGCAGAAAGCTTTCTCCTTCGCCGGTGAGGCGCAGGCTGCGGGTGGAGCGCACAAACAGGGCGGTATCCAGGCTTTGCTCCAGGCGTTTGATGGCGGCGCTGGCGGCGGCGGGAGTCATATCCAGTTCCCGTGCGGCGGCGGTGAGGCTGCCGTGCAGAGCGGTCTGGTGGAAAACGGTAAGGTCGTTGATGGAGGTCATTTTCAAAAAATATTTGAAAAAGAAACAACTAATAGGCTGTTTTTCGTTAACAGTCAATCTACGAGAATGCCTTATCGCCGCATTACGGCCCTGAATTCACCTGCACAGGAACACGAACATGAAAGCTATTGGTTATCTGCAAGCGCAATCCATCGATCATCCAGAATCACTATTAGACATCATGCTGCCTGATCCGCACCCCAAGGGACGCGACCTGTTGGTGGAGATCAAGGCGGTGGCGGTCAACCCTGTGGACGTGAAAGTGCGCAGCAGCATGTCTGCGGAAGGAGAGGCCCATAAAGTGATTGGCTGGGACGCTGCGGGCGTGGTGAAAGCGGTTGGGGATCAGGTCAGCCTGTTCAAGCCCGGCGACGAAGTGTATTACGCAGGCTCTATCGCCCGCCCCGGTACAAACAGCGAACTGCATCTGGTGGATGAACGCATTGTCGGGCGCAAGCCGTCCAATCTCGGCTTTGCGGAAGCGGCTGCGCTACCGTTAACCGCTATCACTGCCTGGGAAATGCTGTTTGATCGTTTGCAGATCAGCCATAAGGGCGCAAACAGTGAAAACGGCAATCCCGCCCGTTTGTTAGTCGTCGGCGCGGCTGGCGGCGTGGGCTCTATCATGCTGCAGCTGGCGCGCAAACTGACCGACGCGGTGATCATTGGCACGGCGTCGCGTCAGGAAACCCGTGATTGGGCGCTGGCCATGGGCGCGCACCATGTCATCGACCATCGTCTTCCTTTGTATGAAGAGTTACAGCGCATCGGCATAGACAGCGTCACTCATGTAGCGAGTCTTACTCACACGGAAAAGCATTACGACAGCATCGTCCAGGCGTTGGAGCCGCAGGGGCGTCTGGCCATGATCGACGATCCCTCCACGCCGATCGACATCATGCCCTTGAAGCGCAAGAGTCTGTCTTTGCATTGGGAGATGATGTTCACCCGCTCCTTATATGAAACAGCGGATATGATTGAGCAGCACCGCTTGTTGAATCGTGTGGCGGAGCTGGTTGAGGAAGGCGCTGTGCGCACCACGCTGAAACAGAATCTGGGTAAGATCAACGCAGAAAATCTGAAGCGCGCCCACAGCCTGATTGAGAGCGACGCCGCCATCGGCAAAATCGTGCTGGAGGGATTCTGACACTTTTGGGCTCTTTCCCGTTTCCGTATTGCAACCGCTTCACGCCCGGCTAAGCCGGGCGTTTTCGTTGTTTTCAGCGCCCCTCCGCAAAGTCCAGTTACTTTATTGCAACGATTTTGTAAGTCACGCCTAGGACCATTCTGTTTTTTTCCGGCAGAAAACGATCGGAGAACGCTATCCAGTTCTTTGGTTTTGTTTCTAGTTTGTTGTTTATAAAGAAAAAATTAGAGCTGCCTGTTTTCTTTTGAAAACCATTCGTCTTATTCAGATTTTCTGGTATGAAACTTGAAAAGACCTTCTCAGTTTTCGTTGATACGTTGTAGCGCCGCAGAATAAAAGGGGAGGCTTGTAATGCGAAAGGTGACATTTTTTGGTTTTCTGGGCGCTTGGTTGTTGGCTGGGGCGGCGCAGGCGGCCGTAATAGGGGAAGCCGGAGGGGCGACCTGGACTCCGTTTCAGATCCATGAAGGAGAAAATTCAGCCCAGCGGCGGGGGGCGTCCCACGAGCGCCGTCAGGCGGAGTCTGCTGACGATCAGGGCGGCTGGCTGGAATCCTATGTGCAGGAAATGTCTGAGGTTGAAGCGCAGGCGTCGCGCTTCACCGGCGCAGAGCCGGTCATCAAGCCTTACTGGTTTACATTGCTGTTGTCGGATGTCGCCTCTGTGCGTTGGTTGTTCTCTCATCTGGGCGGCAATCTGTGGGTGATAGATCGCAATGGACCGGTGTCCTTTGTGCCGCAACCTTCCACTTTGGCGCTGATGGGGTTGGCGGGATTCGCCACTGCGACAGTTGGATTGAGAAATAAGCGTAAATATTGTTAAGACATTCGGGGGCTGGATGTGTCAATATAGGGCCCCTTCAAAAATATTCCGAATTATTAACGAGTTGCCTGCGCCGGTCCGTTCCGCTTCGTCTTCCTGCGGGCGGGCCGGCTTGGGGCTTGTTTTGCTAACGATTCGCCAAGGTTTGGTGTGAAGTATCGGCAATGAAGATAAGGCGAGCTTCCTCGGAAGAGTGTGTTGTATTGAGTGAGATCGCCATGGAAAGTAAGGCGGTCTGGGGTTACTCCCAGGAATTTATGGACGCCTGTCGGAGAGAGTTAACCTACTCCGAGGACTACATGTCCCGGCACACGGTATATACGGCGGTAGCCCGCAGTGGTGAAATCGCCGGCTTCTATTCGTTACGTGCGTTATCTCCAGTTTGTACGGAGATGGATGCGCTGTACGTACGCCCGGACTATATGCGCCAGGGCGTCGGTCGCGCTCTGTTCGAGCATGCCATACTGTGGGCCTACCAATATGGCTATCATCTGATGATGATTCAGGGCGACCCTAACGCCGCTGGCTTCTACGAGACCTTCGGCGCCATCTTGATTGGTTATTCCGACTCCACCCGTTTTCCCGGGCGTAAACTGCCTTTATTTCAGATTGCATTGATTGATCAGGTCTCTGCGATCAGCGCCTCTTTGTAACCCTGTCGTAACGATTCCCCGCGATTTTGTGGCGTTATTCTGCGCTCATGTGATTATTTTTTGAACTGTGTCACAAAAAGGACTAATTTATAAGTCATCAAGAGTCTCTATCAGTAGCGAATTGCACGACGCCCTGACTGACGACACTGAGTTCCAGTACGGCGCCGATGCAACAATAACAATACACAGGCTGAGGATTATGGATACTCTCAATGCGGTTATTACTATCGCCAGTGTGGTGCTGGTGTTAAGCGGCGTTTTGCTGTTCTTCGGCGGCAAGCTCGCCAATCATGGCTCAGAAGCCCGGCAAACGGGCGTTTACGCGAGCTTTAATGTTCCCACTCTGGTTTTACTGGTGGCGGGCGTGGGGATCGCGCTGGCGCCACGGCTGACCCATAACGGTCAGTATGGTTTCAGTCAATTGCCTGCGCCGGCGGCGGGGATTGAAAACATGTCCGCCTCGTCCACTCAGATCGCCGATGTGGCGCAATCGGAAAGTCAGCCTCAGGTTTCCATTCAGGCGAAAGCATCGTTGTTGACGGCGGGCAGCTATGAGTTGATGAGCTATTCCCTTGATAACAAGCAAATGCACCTTGTAGGCGGTATGGACCTTTATGCGCTCAAGTCCGACCAATACCAGATATTCGTTGAACTCAACGCCTATGACGACAAAGGCTTGCGCGACATCTACACCGGCAGCGGGTTGCTGTACTTCGACGGCGCCAACTGGATGCTGAATATGGAAGGCGGCGTTGGGCCTGCGATGCTGACGCAGCGGGAAACGCCCGTGAAGCTTACCAGGGAAGGGGACTTTGTCGTTCTGGCCTACGAAACGGACGGGCGCTCGCACCATTTGATCTGGTTGCAGGATTGAGCGCCCGACGGCGTTCACCACCGTCCGAACATGTAAAACGCGGAGGGACTGCCAGTTGGCGCACTGAAATCGCCATGTTTGCAATTCCGCACCAGTGTTTCGAATTGCTGATGATTCATGTGAATCAGATCCCGATGATCGCCCGCCTCCAGATAGAGCTCCGCTGAACTCAGCAGCTCGTCGTCGACGATGGTTTCCATCTGATAGGCCAACCCTACGGCGGGAATGGCGCCAAGGGAGCAATTTTTCAACGCAGAAGCGACGCCTGACAGAGCAGGCGCAGGCGAACAAAAAGAAGGATTCTACATGTTCGCCGCATTCATAAATTATAGCCCTTAAAACACAGGGCTGATCACTTTATATGCGATTAAAACCTGCAACGCTGATGCGGTTATCGGCGCTGGTCCGGTTATTGCTGTAAGCCTACTTTGTCTCAACCTGCGTCAGCGCCGGCGATCCCGGCATCGGCGCATTGTCGTATTGAGCGATCCTCACATACATACAGGAGCAGTAGATGTCCGTGCAGTGGCGTAAAGGTCTTGCCATCGTTGAGGGCTGCGCCCTCGTAGCCCTTGGGTTGGTGTTTCTCAACAGTTCGCACTTGCTGGTCAGCGGCGTCGCTGGCTGGGCGTTGATCATGGCGCACTGGATTCCACTGAGCTTTGGCGGCTTGTTCTTCCTGCTGAATTGCCCTTTCTTTGTGCTTTCGTGGTTAACCTTGGGGCGCGCTTTCACCTTTAAGTCTCTGGCGGCGATCGCTTTTGTCAGCCTGTTAAGCGACTCCCTGATGGCCTTGATCGCTTTGCAAGCGACGCCGCAATGGCTGGCTGCGCTGATCGCAGGCGGACTCATTGGCGCAGGACTGACCTGGATCATGCGTCATGGCGCTTCCCTCGGCGGGGTGAATATCGTTGCGGTCTGGGCGGAGCACCGTTACGACCTGCAGGCCGGACAGACGCTGTTTGCGGCGGACTGTCTGGTGGCGCTGGTCGGCGCCTGGGTGTTTAACGGCTGGGAGCTGTTATGGTCGCTGCTGGGCTTTGTGGTGTTGAGCTGGGTGGTGGGACGCTATCACAAACGGGACCGGTTGCGAAAAGAGGAGCAAGAAGCCTGCGAATCTCCGACCGTAGAGTGGGGAGCAAGATAGGTTCTACAATCCAGGTTGTATAAACGGTGTTCAAGTATTAGGTCTAAGGGTCTATTTGGGGTGGTTGGTTTTAGGCCGTAAAGCTGAGAAAAAGCGGCCTTCCCCTTTAATTTTCAAGGCTCTCAGCCGCGGAAGGTGGCGTTGTAAGGACAGAAAAGCTATTATCGGCGGCCCAATAACCGCAACAACACTAGTATTTTGTCCATATGAACGCGAACACGGACGTATACCTCCGAGAAACCGATGACAGCTCCTTCGCCACTCGCGTCATCAGCGAGAGCATGGCGGAGTATTTCAATAAATATGAAATGGAGTGGACGCCGGAGCGGGTTTCGAAATATTGGGGTGAGCACGAAAACTACGACATTTTCTATCGCGACGAAAAAGTCGGTGTGTTGCGTCTGGCGTTTGATGAAGAGGCCTGCATCGTCCGCGACCTGCATGTGTTGCCCGCCTACCGTAATCTCGGCGTTGGCAGTCAGGCCCTGCAGAGAGCCTACACCGCCGCCTGGGTGCGTGAGCTTCCCACGCTGCGCTTGAGAACCTTCGTCTGCAATCCCTCCAAAAACCTGTACAGACGCCATGGCTTCTCTTTGATCGACAGAAAAGACCACCTGATCGTACTGGAAAAGAAAGTCGACTAGATCCCACTCAATAGCGGGCGGACCTTAGAAGCTTTCTTCCGCCCTTTCATCCAGTTCCAGCAACAACGATTCAATCCGCTCCCGATAATCTCCCGGCTCCTTCCATAATCCACGCTGCATGGCTTCCAGCAGACGCTCAGCCATTTCCTGCAGCGCCTTGGAGTTGTGCTCGAGCATGAAAGCCTGGTTGTCGGCGTTGAGGGCGAGGGCGTCGGTGACATTGGCGTATTGGTAATCGTCCACCAATCCCGTGGTGGCGTCATAGGCGAACAGATAATCCACGCTGGCGGCCATTTCGAAAGCGCCTTTGTAAGAGTGTCGCTGCATGGCGGCGATCCATTTGGGGTTGGTCACCCGTGAGCGGATCACCCGGTTGAGTTCTTCCTTCAGCGTGCGTACTTTGGGCGCAGCAGGGTTGCTGTGATCGTTAAGATAGATGCTGGGCGCGTCCCCGCGCAGTACGTTGACCGCGTTGGTCATGCCGCCCTGAAACTGGTAATAGTCATCAGAGTCGAGAATATCGTGCTCGCGGTTATCCTGATTCTGCATCACCACTTCCAACTGGCCGAGGCGATGGCTGAACGCGCCGAAGGCTTCTTCTCCGGCTTCATTTTGACCGTAAGCGTAGCCGCCCCATTGCACATAGGCCCGGGCGAGGTCGTCTGGCGTTTCCCAGCAGCGCTCGTCGATCAGGCCCTGAAGTCCGGCTCCGTAGGCGCCGGGTTTGCTGCCAAATACGCGGAACCCGGCCTGTCGTCTGGCTTCTTGCGCTGACGCGCCGGCGGCGGTCAGTTGCGCCTCCCGTTCCCGGATATGGCGCTGAATGAGATTGCTGTCGCCGGGCTCCTCCAGCTCCGCCAGCTTTTGCACGGCGGCGTCGAACAGTTTGATGACATTGGGGAAAGCGTCGCGAAAGAAACCGGACACTCGTAGCGTCACGTCCACGCGGGGGCGGTTCAGATAGAATGCGGGGATGATTTCGAAATCCACCACACGATGAGAGCCAGGCGCCCACACCGGTTTGACGCCCATCAGGGCGAAGGCCTGCGCGATATCGTCGCCCCCGGTGCGCATGGTGGCGGTGCCCCAGACCGACAGCCCGATTTGCCTGGGATAATCGCCGTGATCCTGCAGGTGACGCAGCACCACTTGCTCCGCCGACGCCTGACCCAGCTCCCAGGCGGTTTTAGAGGGTATGGCGCGGCTGTCCACGGCATAGAAATTACGCCCGGTAGGGAGCGTATCCAGACGTCCGCGGGTGGGCGCGCCGCTGGGCCCGGGTGGCACGAAGCGTCCCGCCAGCGCACGCAGACTGTGTTGAATTTCGTTGTCGGCGCTACGTTGTAACGCGGGCTTCAGAACGGTTTGCAGATAGGCGAGCAGGGCGCAGGCGCCGGGCAGGCTGTCGCGCAGCTCGGTTAATGGCGCATCGCTCAGAACGTATTGCGCAACCAGTTGTTGCGCATAAAGCTCCAGACGCTCCCGGGTATGCTGCTCCGTCCGCCAGACTGACTCCAGCAGCGCAACCAAAGGCTGCGGCCGTGCGCCCAGCCAGAGGCGGGCTTGCGGTTGCAGGGGATCGAATGGGTCATCGCCGTTGACGGACATCTGCATATCCGCCGCCAGCGCATGCATCAGGCCGCGATCATCAGGCTGTTCCCCACGAGGCAGTCGCACCAGCGCCGTCAGAGTGTCGCGCATTTGCGCGGGCTCCGGCAGTTCCCCCAGGCAGTGCAGACCATCGCGGATCTGCGCCTCTTTGATGTCGCAGAGGTAGGTGTCCAGTTCCTGCAGTACTGCGTCGTCGTCCGGTTCCGCGCCAGTTCGCGACAGCTCCGTCAGTACATTGGCGCTGCGGGCTTTCTGCAGAATTTCACGGCGCAGGTGATTCTCTCGACGCGCATCCAGGCCCATGGCCTGATAATACTCGTCCACCATACGCTCCAGCTCCGCCAGTTCGCCATAGACTTCCGCCCGGGTCATGGGCGGCATCAGATGGTCGATGATCACCGCCTGGGCGCGGCGTTTGGCCTGTGCGCCTTCACCGGGATCATTGACGATAAAAGGGTAGATGTGCGGCATGGGGCCAAGGGCGATGTCCGGCCAGCACTGCTCTGACAGAGCCACGCCCTTGCCCGGCAGCCATTCCAGATTGCCGTGTTTGCCCACATGTACGATGGCGTCGACTTCATAGGCGTGGCGCAGCCAGAAGTAGAAGGCCAGATAGCTGTGAGGCGGGATCAGGTCGGGATCATGGTAATTAGCGGCGAGATCCATGTTATAGCCCCGCGCAGGTTGAATGCCGACGAAGGTTTCCCCCAGGCGGACGCCGGACAGCATCAACCTGCCGGCGCGACATTTGGGATCTTGCTGTGGCGCGCCCCAGCGCTTCAGTACAGCCTGTCGACAGCGCTCCGGCAGGCGATTGAAGCAGGCTTCGTAATCCGCCAGGGCCATGCTTTGATGGCAGGGCAGCAGCTCAAGGGTATCTGGATTATTGGTGATGGATGACTGCAACAGTTCGATCAGCGCAGCGGAGTTTTCGGGAATATCCGACACCGGGTATCCCGCCGCCTGCAGGCTCCGCAAAAGGTTTAACGTGGAGCGCGGCGTATCCAGACCGACGCCGTTGCCAATGCGACCGTCCCGGGTCGGGTAGTTAGCCAGCACCAGCGCGATACGTTTATGGGCGTTGGGTTTGGCGCTCAGGCGGCTCCAGCGCCGCGCCAGTTCGGCGACGAAACGGGCGCGTTCTTCCTGTAACGCGTAGCGAACCACATTTAGCTGACAGCGTTTGCTGTAGTGATCGGAGTCTTTGAATCCCACTGCGCGGGTGATGACCCGGCCGTCCAGTTCCGGCAGGGCGATATGCATGGCGATATCCCGGGAACGCAGTCCGCCGCTTTGCTCGCGCCAGTCCGCTTCACTGCTGGAAGCCAGAATCACCTGCAAAATAGGGACGTCGACGCTCAGTGGATGGGTATAGTCAGTGGGCGTTGATGAGAGAGAGGCGTTGGCGGTGTTTTGCAGCGCGAAGGCGGTGGTGTTGAGAATCACTGTGGCCGCGCTGCGCTGGCACAGCAGGTCCACGGTTTCCAGACAGGCGGCCTCCTTCAGGGAGGCTACCGCCAGCGGCAGCGGGTTCAAGCCCTGTTCCTGCAGCACGCGAATCAGCCCGTCGAACATGGCGGTATTGGCTTCCTGCAGGTGGCTGCGATAGAACAGCAGCAGCGCGGTGGGCTGGTCTGGACGCCAGTCCTTGCGCCAATCTTCGAGAGTGGCGTCGGAGATATTGGGATGATAGATCAAGGCGCGCGGAATGACTTTGGGCTCCAGCCAGGAAAAGTCCTGGCCGAAACATTCCGCTGCGATATAGCGGAAAAGCTGTTCGCTGTTGCCGCGTCCGCCTTCACGAAGGTAGCGCCAGACGCGCCGGGCGCAGGCCGCACCGACCGTGCCGCTGTTGAGCAACGCTTCATCCTCGCTATCATCGCCTGGAACCACAATCAATGTGCGTCCGGGACGCCGCGCCCAGTCCTGCAATTGCTCCAGTCCATAGGGCCAATAAGACGCGCCGCCAAGCAGCGACAGCGCCACGACTTTGGCGTGGTCCAGCACCTGGTCCCGATAGAGGTCGAACGCCGCTGGTTTGCTCAGGTGCATCCAGTTGGCGAGCCGCAGGCTTGGGTAATCATCCGGCAGCGTCTCCGCCACCCGGGCGAGCAGGCCAAGCGCGCCGTCCGCCGCAGTGAGGACTACCAGATCCGCTGGCGTTTGTTGCAGGTCGACGATGCCTTCGCCGTCGTTGAAACCGCCCGGTTGCGCCGCCAGCAGATGCATGGACTCAGACTTCCGCTGCGCTTAGGGCGTCGCGCAGTGCGGAGGCGTCGATGCCCTGGCCGATGAACACCAGACGGGTTTTGCGGTCTTCGTCAGCGCCCCACAGGCGGTCGAAATAATGGGCGATGCGGTCGCCCACCGCCTGCACTACCTGGCGCATGGGCTTATCGCCGTTGGCGACGAAGCCTTTGACCCGGTAGATGGTATTGGCGCTGATGAGGTCGCGGGTAATCGCCAGGAGCTTGTCGCTGTCCACGGGGCCCAGCGTAATGACGCAGGAGTCGAAATCGTCGTGGGCGTGGCGGTGGTGATGACCGTGGTCATGGTGATGATCATGATGAGTGTGGATGGCTTCGATGCGCTCTTCCGTCGCAGCTTCCAGGCCGATCAGCACTTGCGAATCCACCTCGCCATTGGCGACGAACAGGGTTTTCACCCGCTCAGGCAGCTTCGCCTGCACTTGCTGCAGCGCCTGCGCGCGGGCGTCTTCGTCCAGGCAGTCGCTTTTACTGATAACCACCAGATCCGCCGAACTGAGCTGGTCGTCCAGCAGTTCCCGCAGGCTAGGGTTGTGATCCAGACTGTCGTCCGCGAGACGCTGTTGCTCCACCCGTTCCGGATCATGCGCAAAGCGGCCTGCCGCCACAGCGGGACCGTCCACTACGGTAATGACCGCGTCCACGGTGCAGAACTGTTTGATGTCCGGCCAGTTGAACGCCTGCACCAGCGGCTTGGGCAGCGCCAGACCGGAAGTTTCAATCAGGATATGGTCAATCTGATCGCGGCGCTCCACCAGCTTCTGCATCACGGGCAGAAATTCTTCTTCCACCGTGCAACAAATACAGCCGTTGGCGAGTTCGTAAATGCCGGAATCCGTTTGCGTGGCGGCGTTGTCCTCGCAGTCCAGGGGGCAGTTGCGCAGCAGATCGGCGTCGATATCCAACTCGCCGAACTCGTTGACGATCACAGCGATGCGTTTGCCGTTGGCTTGTTTCAAAAGATTGGACAGCAGGGTGGTCTTACCGCTGCCAAGAAATCCGGTGACGACAGTGGCGGGAATTTTATTCAGTTGCACAATGAGCCTCTTGCAGTGTTCCGTGAGATGCGGCGGCGCGAACTCCTGCGCCAAGGTTACTGCGCAGCATTCTGCGCCAAATTTCCCGGATTTTCATCTTCTTAGAGTCGGCGGAAAGGCGGCCCCAGAGGAAAAATCCCGCATGCAGAAAAGCTGGACGAGGTGTAGAGTTCGCGGCGCGCGATCATCCCGCCCTCAGTGAATGACGACCGACGTGGCGGGCGCGTATTGACTTTGCCGCCGGAGATTTACATCTTTAGCAGACTTAACCTTGCAAGCGTTAAGCGTCGAAAGGACCTGCCTGAAAAGGATGTGATGTGAACGCTACTGCTATTGTCCGTATTCTCTGCACTCCGTTGGCCTGGGTGGCCGGCGTTCTCTATGGCGCTTTGCTGGCGCTTATCTACTACAACCTGCGCGTCGAGTGGGGATGTGATCCTGAAATGTATGGCGGGGGCGATTGCCTGGCGGAAGGCTGGGACGCCTGGCCGGGACAGGTCAGGTTTGTCTGCGCCGGATTGGTGAGCGCCTGTGCGGTTGTCGCTGCGACTTTTATCGCTCCCGCCTGGAAGCGGTGCGCCTCGGCGGCGGCCAGTGTGGCGGGGGGAGGCCTGATGTATCTGCTGCTCGGCATTTATGCGCTGGCCGGCGCCCTGGCTTGCGGCGTGTTAGCCGGCGTGATTTACGACGCCTTATCCCGACGCAATAAGGCGCCTAAGTGAAAGAATACTCTCGCTTGTGGGAGAGTCCCCGGATGCAGGGCGTGGAGCTGCTTTCCGCCGCCTTCAACCGGTTCTCATTCAGCAAACACTGGCATGATCAACTGGCGGTAGGCGTGATTCTGCAGGGCGCTGAGGGGTTGGATTATCGCGGCGGCAAGGTGGTGATTCCCCGTGGTCAGATCGTCGCCATCAATCCTTCCGAGCCGCACACGGGTTTCGCCGCCAGCGATGGCGGCTGGCGCTATCGCATGTTCTATTTCGAAGAAGCCCTGCTGCGGGAAACGCTGCGTGAGCATCGCAATGGTTTCTCGCCCTTTCTGCGGGGTCCGGTAATTGATGATCCGGCTGTCTTTTCGTTGTTGCTGGAACTGCATCAGGCGTTGGAGACGGAGAGTTTTTCTCTGGCTCAGGATTCATTGCTGACCGCGGCGCTGCATCAGCTTTTCCAGCGCCATGGCGATGGCGGCGAAGTAGAGGCGAGGCGCGTTCAGGATCTGCAAGGTTGTCTGCGGATTCGCGATTACCTGCATGACCACTGGCGTCGCAACGTCGCCCTGGAAGAGTTGGCGGGGCTGACCGGCATGAGCCGCTTTCAGTTGATTCGCGCCTTCAAGCAACGCTTTGCGCTGACTCCTCATCAATTTCTGATATTGCTGAAAACCCGTGAAGCCAAACGGATGTTGGAGACCGGTATGGAGCCGCTGACGGCGGCTCTGGAATGCGGTTTCTTCGATCAAAGTCATCTGCATCGCAATTTCAAGCGAGTGTATGGCGTGACCCCCGGCAGTTTCGCCAAACGCAATTTCGTACAAGAACCCTTCTCTCCTTCCGTCATAGATTAGCGCCTGTTGTTGGCCGCCTCCACGCGACGGTGGGCGTCGGCTTTGGAGTCAATGCAGGAAGTAAATCTATGTCGTTCAGCTTTATCGCGGCCTGGCTGGCCGTCATGTTTCCTCTCGTATTCAGTCCCGGACCCGCCAATGTGGTGTTCGCCGCTTCCGGCGCCCAGTTGGGCGTTAAGCGCTCTCTTCCTTTGCTGGCGGGCGTTGATCTGGTGTTTTTCCTCAAATCTCTGCTGGTAGGCTTTGGCCTGGGAGCGGCGCTACAGGAGTATCCACAGGGATACGCCATTCTGCGCACCGCCGGCGCCTGTTATCTTTTTTATCTGGGGTACTGCTTTTTCCGTCCGGCGCTGGCCGGGGATTCGGCCTCTCCCAAAATGCTTGGTTTTAAAGACGGCCTGATCATTCAACTGCTCAACGCTAAAGGCTGGATCATGGTCGTGCTGATGTTCTCGCTGTTTGGCGCGCAGGGTGAGGATGCGACGGCGCGGGCCCTGTGGCTGGCGGTCATGCTGGCGCTTTTGAATGTATGTACGCATCTGGCCTGGATCGCGGCTGGCGCGGTGCTGGTGAAACGCCTGGCGGGCGGCCTCGGTCAGCAAGTGCAGGCTTTTCTGTTCGGCGGCGGGTTGATCGTTGTCGGCGTCTGGTTACTCCTGGGTTGACATACCCTTACTTGCACCCGGCTTCGGCCGGGCTTTTTTACTTGGCCTGTTTTATTGGAGGCTTTTTAACTTCTTCACGACGGGTTTTCGCTACTTTCATCGCTTTCATTTCTTTGGCGCGCGATGGGCGGCGTCCACTATTGCTCCCAGCGTCAGATCTTTTCACACATAGCGTTTTGGAGCTGGTAATGGAAGAAGTATATAAAACCCCGGAATCCTCCCTCATTGACGGCCGCAATGGCCAGAAGCCCGTGGGCGACTATCGCCTGTATAAGTTGCCCGCCGTGGGACTGGCGACATTTTTCGGCACTATCCTGGCCGGCGGAATTATTCTTTCATACAACTTTAAGCAGCTTGGCCGGGACGACATGGCCCGCAATGCGCTGGTCTTCTCATTTTTGGCGTTGCTGGTGGTCTTTGGACTGGCGTTTGTTGTGCCGGAGATTCCCGGCGTCAATGTGGTGTTCACGGTTGTGCAACTGGTGGCGATGATGCAGATCTCCAAAAAATACCAGGGCGATGATGTGGAACATCATATGGCGAACGGCGGCGCCATGATTTCGAACTGGGTGGCGTTTGGAATTTCATTGCTGGTGCTGATTGTCGTGATCGCGTTGTTGTTCGGAATCGGTATGTTGCTGCCGTATTGATCAAATAAAACTGATTCGAAATATAAGAAAACGCCCGGGATTAGCCGGGCGTTTTCATTTTAAAGACTGGCGGGCTGCAGTGTGAGCCTGCGTCTGCGGTGCAGGGCGGCGTACGTCAGCATCAGGCCGGCCAATCCCAACAGCAGCCACTCTTCAGGCTCGGGGACGGGAGATGCGCTGAACATGTCCATGGGCGCACTGAAGGTTTCCTGTCCGGTTTCTACTTCGCGATCGAACCGATCCGCTTTTTGCTCCGCTTCCTCCAGCGCTTTTTTCTGGCGCTCCTCCACCAGTACGATCATGGAAGAGTAATCTGTCACCAGATGTTCAGCTTTGGCGATAGAGTGCAGTTTATCCAGCACCTCGACGTCGGAGGTGTCGCGAGTCTGCGCCAGATACTCCAGCCAGCGGCGTGCGGCGATGGCGGAGAAGAAATCTCCTTTGTCATGAATGCTGTTTTGCTCCGCCCCGGCGTCTGTGTTCTCTTGCGTGTACCAAAGGTAGTGGGGCGTGATAGCGAACAGGCCGTCCTGCGCGCGGCTTTGTCTGAACTGGTGCGTGGCGATCGCCTCCTGTAGCGACTGCGTGACGCCGCCCTGGCTTTGTTTGAGCAAGTCCAGCATTTGGTCTTGATAGGCGTAAGCGAGCGTTCCACCGAGATGCGCCAGCCATACAGGCGGCATTTGTGCGGCTTTGAGTGTGAACTCGGATTCCAGTTCATAGCTGCCAGCGTCAGTCAGCAGCATCACCGCGTCATAATCCTGCTTTGCACTTCTGCGCCAGGCGGCTAACTGGTCCATGGGCAGGCTATCGCCATAAAACCGGTCAGCTGACGGTGGCGCTGTAATGGACTGGCAGCGCTCGTGGCATAGAAAAATTTCGTGGGCGACATTGAGCTGTTGTAGCTGTTTCAAGGCTGTCGCCACATTCCCGGCCTGCTCGCCCATGCTGTAGGAGCCATCGATAAGAATGGCGTACGGCGTTGTCGATTTCTGTATGTCCCATTGCGCATCCGCACCCGTGCGGGGAACTGCGCGAACATGCTGTCCGGCGACGGTAACCTCGTGAATAGTACGCGTCGAGCTTTTCGTCGCTGGAGCGGAGGCGGGCGTCCATTCGCTTTCAAGCGTGTGGATGGGCTGATTGTTCAGAGTACGTTGAGTCTGGTCGCTCCAATAGGCGTTGCGTTTTTCCAATAGTTGAGGCAACGGCCAGGCGCCTTGGTCGTTCAGGGTGGTTTTGTATTCGAACGTCAAATACATGGGATCGACCTCATAGTCCGTACCCAGTCGCAGACCTATGGAGCGGCTGTAATTGGCTCTACGAGGCGGAACGGGAAACGCGCGCAAGCGATACTGACGAGGGCCGACCTGCTCCAGCAAAGAGGGGTCGATGCGCTGATTTACTTCATCGTTGTAAACCTGCTGCGCCGCGCCGCGAGGGGCTACCGCATAAGGAAATTTATCCAGGTCCTGGGCGTCGTCGCTCAGCCATAGCCCCGTCAGCGCCGCCTCTTCCGGCAGGCTGAAATGAAAGGTGACTTCATGCTGGTCGTAAGTCTGATTTTCCAGCGTTTGCACGATGCGAATGCGCGCGCTGTCGTCTTGCGGCTCAACGGTGATCGCCATATTGGTGATCAATACATGTCGGTTTAGCACATCAACCAGGCCCGCAACGGGGCGGCCTTGGTCGAAGGTGGCTTTGATGGCGTTTAGAATCGCCTCCGGTTCGCCTTTTTCGATGGGCTGGTCGAAGAATTTCTGGTAGTAACGGGCGGCGCGTTCTTTGTCCTCAGAGAAGTAGGCTCCGTCGTATAGAAAGGGCGTCGCCAAAAAGTCGAAGACGGCTTGTGAACCTATCGCCAGAGCATGGTCCGCATCGTCAAAAGCGCCCAGATAGGCGTTATACACGGCGCTGTTTCTTTCGGTAGTCGATAGATAACGATAGGGCGCCAGATAGGCGTTGATCAGCCCTTTGCGCAAGGCGTCGTGTTCTTCACGCGGAATACTGGGGATCGTCTCGCCAGGTCTGAATGGCTGATCCAGAAACGCCATGCGCTCAAACGTCTCCTGTTGCGGCTGCTGGTTCAACACGATGAATAACAGGGCGTTTAAGGCCAGCATCCCCGCTGCGATGGCGCCGGCCCTGGGGCGCCCGAGGCCGGCGTTGGCGATGCGCCACTCACGCAGAAACTCGCGGATATAGAGGAAAATCAGAGCGAAGGGGAGCGCAAGAAAGACGGCGAGCGTCGTCAAACTGGATATCATCACAATCAGGATAAGCGGTGAAAGCGCATCTCTCAGGCGGATGTCTCCCAGTATTCCGAAGAAGCCTGCAGTGGCGGGAATAAAAAACTGCGCGAGCAGCAGGGCGCAATACAACCCGGTCAACAGCATGGTCATGGCCAGGCAGACTCTTAGCCACAGAGGAAAACGGTCGTTGACGCCGCCCCACAGACAAACGAGATACGTGAACAGGGCGATCAGTATGTTGCTCATCAGATGGGTGACGCCGGGGTTCAGCTCGCGTAGCAGGAACAGACTGCTCAGCATGATGAAGATGATCGGCATCTCCACACCGTAGAAGAGCTTGATCAGCGCTAAAGGTTTTTTCCTGAAACGCGTGAAACCCAGACCGATGCAGAGCGCGGGTATCGCCACCAGCAAGACCGAGAACAACGCCGTCACCCAGCTATGCAGTCCGATGAAGGCTCCAGAGATAGCGGGCATTGTGAAGTGAGGAATGATCAGGACGCCTGCAAGCACGGCGTAGGTCAGGTTCCAGAACCAGAACAAGAGGTAGCAGCAAACTGCTCGCCACACAGGTAACTTCTTATTTTCCATTGTCGCTCCGTTCAGCGCCGGACGCCTCAGCTCCGGTCAGGATGTGTTGAACATGTTGGCGCAGCAATGCAGTCGCTTGCGCCGCAAGGTCGGGAGAAATCATGCTGTTCCAGGCGACGGAGACCATCACCCAGGACTGTTCCGGTTCGCTCCAGGCGGAAAATACGCGGGAGGAATAATCCGCTGTTTGCCTGTCGACGGACTGAAACCAATAAAATGCGGAACGGGCGCCCTGGTCGAGACGCAGGTATTTAATCTCGCTATGGTCCGGCAAGACCCAGGTCTTTTCGTCATCAATGACGACACCCTGAGATCTATAACAGTTACGCGGGTCGTGCTGGGCCTTCCAATAACGGCTGTGCACCAGGATGAGACTGCCCTGCATACCGCGCCATGTGAACAGGTACTTGCGGGCGGTGGCGGCGTTACGGTTAAAAAAGCCCGCTTCAATATCGGATAAAGACGCAACTTGCGCGCTGAATTGCGGCGGCGGAGGCAGCTTTATCGCTTCTCCTGCGAGTGTTGGCTTGGGGTGGGGCGTATAACTGATGAGCGCCAGGAGCAGGACGCCGAGAATGGCGAATTCCCCTTCGCGACGCCAGAACGATGGGCTTGCTGGTGTAGAGCAAGAAGGCGAAGTTCTATTTGTCGCGTGCGCTTGCGGGCCCCGCGACGGAGCCAGCGTCAGAGCGAGCCAGGCGAGGGCGCAGGAGAGTACAAACCCCAATGCGCCCAGAGAAGTATGGATATGGTCCGCAGCCTGTGGCGCGTTCAGCGCCAGATCCGTATACACCAGCGCGGTAATGCGCAATGCGTTGAAGAAAATAAGCGTACTGATAAACAGCGCCAGGACAGCCAGCCAACGCCAGGATAACGCTTTGCGCTCCAACCAGGTGAGCAGCAGGAAAAAGATCATGCCCGCCCAGATTCCTTTCAGGCCGCTGCAGGCCAGATCCACCACCGCCGCCTTGTTCTCAATCAGGATGATGGACTCATTGGACAGAGGCGGAACGCCTAGCGCTGTGAGTAGGTCGCCCGCCAGGTCGGCGCACAGTAAACGCAGGGGAAAGCCAAGATAGATATCGAGATAGCCCTCAAAGGGCAGTGCGAATATCAACAGCGCACAGGGAATCAATGCGCTGCGCCAAAGGGCGGGTGAGACGTAAAGCCCCAGCATCCCGTAGCAGGCGGTTGTCATCAGTGTGGCGGAAAAGATATGGATGCCAGTGACGTATTCGTTGAGCAGATACGCCAGACAACTCATCGTCAACAGGGCGAAGGGAATAGCGCGCCATTGAAACGCCAGGTCGCGGGCGGAGGGCGTTCTTCTCTTGTAAGCGTGGATCGCTACGCCGACTAATAACAGACAGGCGATCACATGGAATTCATTCTCTGGCGTTAACATCTGGCGCCAGATCCAGGTCAGAACGGGATTAAATAACCACAGAAATAGAGCGGCGATGATGATGCGCACGCCACTGCGATATAACGGCGGGATGAATGAGGCGATTCCGGTCAGAGTGTTTGGCGGCATGCGTATCTAGGCGTCAGGACAGAGAAACCAGTCAGGCATTATCTTCGCTTAATCGGGCGAAAACCTAGCGGAAAAATGACGAATTATGGCGACGCCCGACTCAGAACCAGTTTGTGTTCTGGAAGTAAGCCCCGAACTGGTCGAACAGGCCCACGATAATGGCGTAGCGCGCCCCTTTGCCGGCGAAGGTAAGGAAAACGAATATAGGCAGCCGAATCCGCATGAGGCCGGCGATAAAGGTTAACGCATCACCGAACAACGGGGCCCAGGCCATAAGCAGCGACCAGACGCCGTAACGTTGAAACCAGCGCTGGGCGGGCCCCAGATTTTTCTCTTTGAAAGGAAACCAGCGCCGGTCCTTGAAGTGTAAAAGATAACGCCCCAACGCCCAATTAACGACCGAGCCAAGGGTATTGCCGACGGTGGCGAACACCCACAGCAAGGCGGGGTCGTAGCCAGTGGCGAGCAGGCCGGCCAGCATAATTTCGGAATAGGCCGGCACCAGCGTCGCCGCCAGAAAGGCGATGAAAAACAGGCTGAAATAAGCTTCCACCGCGAGCGCCTATTGGGAGTACACGCTGACTTCGACCAGATTAAGATCCGGGTCGTTGAAATAGACGGAAGTAATGGCGCCCATCGCGCCGCTCTTGGTGACGGGGCCTTCCACGATTTCGACCCGCTCCGCCTGCAAGTGGGCGATGACGTCCTCCAGCTTCCACTGCGTGATTAAACATAAGTCGCCAGAGCCGACGCCTGCGCAGTTACGTGTTTCCTGTCCCAGTGTCTGCAGGTTGATTTTCTGCATGCCGAACCTTAATGCGCGGCGTCCCGCGGCGAAGGTGACAGGCTCCATTTGCAGCACGCGCTGGTAAAAGGCCACGGAACGCTCAATGTCTGCGACGGTGAGGACAATATGGTCGATATGGCTGATCATCCGAAAAATATCCCGTTTCAAGAATTTTCAGAATCTATATGCTGGATTTGTGAAATCGGTGAGTCAATCTTTTAGAGACAAAAGAATTCAGGCTCTTACCAATTTTGTCGAAGGGAGTATAATCGATCTCCTAATCGTCGTTCGGACCGGGAAGGGCCGACGGCAGAGTTGCGCGGGAACGGCCTCTGCGCCTCCCGCAGTGAAATCAGGAATAAGGCTAAGGAAGCACGCGCGACCAAAGCCGCATAGTTAAACATGGAAAGGGAGAGATCATGCAGTCAGGAGAAAGAACTACCGGCATGGTGAAATGGTTTAATAACGCAAAGGGATACGGTTTCATTGAAAGCGCCGAAGGCGATGTGTTTGTACACTACAGCGCCATTAGAAAAGACGGCTACAAAACGCTGCGCGCGGGCAGTCATGTGGAGTACGAAGTGCAGCACTCATCCAAGGGCCTCTTCGCGCAGGAGGTTAGCAGCTCAGAGTAAAACAGCCGCTTAACTTCTCTATTCGTCCGGATAAAGAAAGGGGGAGCCAGAGGCTCCCCCTTGTCGTTTCAGACTCCTAGATATTAGTGCTTAAACGTTGGCGTTTATCTCCCCGGAAAGCCAGGCCGGCCAACCCCATCGCCAGTAGAAACAAAACGCCTGGCTCAGGCACGGGA
This sequence comes from Hahella sp. NS-SX17, assembly GCF_057367735.1. Taxonomy (NCBI): domain Bacteria; kingdom Pseudomonadati; phylum Pseudomonadota; class Gammaproteobacteria; order Oceanospirillales; family Hahellaceae; genus Hahella; species Hahella sp. NS-SX17. The sequence goes on along the minus strand of NZ_CM170632.1, from coordinate 7,174,227 downwards.
GGCGGGGGAGGAGGCGGCTCGATTCGTAAGCTGGTGGTGACGTGGAAGTTCGATAACGAGGTGTGGCGCTCCGCGAAAAAAATGTCCAGCTCATAGACGGTGTCTTCCAACAGCCCCATCGCCATCAGGTCCGCCCCGCTGAAGCTACTGCCGACCGGGCCATGTACGCCGCCAAGGTCCATCATCAATTTGCCGTCCACGTATACCCACAGGTCATCGTCGCCGGTAAAACTGAATGAGTCGGTGGACTTGAACGAGGTGGTTCCTTCCAGATGCATTGCGAAATGGTAGTTGTGGCTGAGTCCTTCATTGCCCGCCAGTTCGCCGTCTATCGGAAAGAAGCTTGAGTCGCTGTATGAAAACAATCCGCCGCCGATATCCGCCAGCTCCAGGCTGATGGCTTTGGAGCCATGAGAGTCCGTCCACCAGTGGTCGAAGCTCGCTGCGCTGGCGACGCCGCCATAGCCGCCTGCGCCGATATAGTCGGGTAAACCATCCGCGCCCAACGTGGACGACACCATTCCTGTTGCGAGCCCAGAGATAGAATCCTGAAAATCTGCATCGGCAATCACGTGATCGTAGATGGTTCCTGTGAGCATATAGGCTTGAGCTGCGCTGCTCAGGCCGAGCGCAAAAGCGCATAGGACTAACTTTGAGGGAAATCTTCTTGTCATAACTTTTCTCCCGCGAACCTTCAGCGTAAAAGATGCGTTATGTTTTTAGATAGGCGATAAAGTAAGCAGCATAAACTACGCCTTCTATTGCGCTTCTGCGCAAATTCGGAGGGTTATCTATTTTGTGGCTGGCGCATTAATCAGGTTTTGTAAACTATTTCGACGGGTTTGAGGTGATCGAGTGAGGGACAACATCGGGGAGTATGAGGCGTTGCGGAGTCAAGACGTAAGTATGAACTACGTATCGCTTGCGACGCCTCATAGAGTCAGGGAGCAGGTTTTATTTGCGGAAGCATCTGCGCATGCCCAGTCCCAGCAGTCCCGTCAGAAACAGCGCCAGCACGGAGGACTCGCTGACAGGCGTCGGCGGCTCGATTCTCAGGCTGGTGGTGATATTGAAGTTGGACTGAGAGGTGTGGCGTTCGGCGAAAAAGATATCAAGGTCGTAAACGGTGTCTTCCAGCAACCCCAGCCCTAAAAGATCTGCGCCGCTGAAGTGGCCATTGGTCGGGCCGTGCACGCCGCCGAGATCCATCACCAGTTTACCGTCGATAAACACCCATAGGTCGTCATCGCCAGTGAAGTCAAACAGGTCCATCTCTTTGAAAGAGGTTTTGCCTTCCAGGTGCATGGCGAAGTGATAGTTGTGGCTACGCCCCTCATTGCCGGAAAGCTCGCCGTCGATAGGGAAGAACGCGGAATTGCTGTACGAGTACATGCCGCTGCCGTTGTCCGCCAGATTTAACTCCACAGATTTGGAACCGTGAGAATCGCTCCACCAGTTGTCGAAACTGGCTGCGCTTTGTACACCGCCATAACCACCTGTACCAATGTAGTCAGGCAGCCCGTCTGCCCCTAACGTGGAAGCCAGCATGCCTCGTGAAAGGCCGCTGATGGCGTCTTCGAAGTCTGCTTCAGAGGCGATATGATCGTAAATAGTTCCGGTCAGTAAATAGGCTTGTGCGGCGCCGCTCAGAGAAAGCGCCAGAGTGGCTGCAATAAGAGTGGGATACTTACTCGGCTTCATGCCTTTATCTCCTTTCTGTCATTATTCAACATCAATGTTGCTGACTTCCGTCAACGGAGATGCATCCAGCACAAACTAGGCCGAAAAGCCTAAAGAAGCATAAATCCAACGAATTGTCGCGTTTGTGCGCAAGGCGAATTTAGATGAGCTGTAAAATTTTTCGACTCTTTCAGCTCCATGTCCTTCTAACGCTTTAAACGTCTGGGATTAGGGCATTAACAGGGCCCGCATTGGAGAAAGAATAATGAGTAAATACATACGAATACTTTTTCTATTCACGTCCATAGGCAGCGTTGGAGCCTGTCAGGCTAATGGGCATCGTGCGGATCTCTCCATTGAGCGATTCCAGTTTTCCAATAAATTGGAGGCATGTCTTGAACTTAAGCCGGCGCAGATTCAAGAAGACGGCGACCGCATAACACTGCTTGCGGATGTCGCGCTGCATGACAGCATTGCCTCCTGTACCTGTATGAGTGCGCTTATTAACTATCAGGTGGTGGATGAGTTTGAGGTGGATGGCGTCAAGATTGAGAATGAACTGATACGAGCATTTATAAACACAGCGCTAATCCAGGGAAAATATTTAAGCTTTATTATCTCAACTGAACCTGATTATGAGTTTAAAGGGCATGTCTCAGTCAGAGTCAGTTGTCGACCTGTACTGTAGTTTGCATCTGACGCGCCTAATCCTGGCGAGTCACCCCTTCACAATCAAATAAGCCCCACTCCCCACAAGTACCGCGCCTGCGGCGGTTTTGGCCGCGCTTGCCATGGGGCTGTTAATGAATCTGGCGGCCATCTTTTGCGCCAGGCGGGCGTAGAGGAGCTTTACGCCGCCGACGGTAATGACGGTGATCGTTATGATGGCGGTTATGTCCGGCGCAGTCAGCGATGACATATCTACGAAGACAGGGAACAGGCTTGAGTAAAACAGTATGGCTTTGACATCTCCCAGCGTCAGCAGCAAACCCGCGCTGAAACTTGTCTCCAGACGAGTTTTTGAAGACGCTGCAAATCTAAGGTTGAGGGTGGATCGAGAGCGGATCAGGCTGAGTCCAAACCAGATCAAATAGGCGCCCGCCAGGTAGCGGATGATCAGGAAAAGTCCTCCCAGAGTGTCCGCCAGGGCCGTCATGCCCAGAATCGCCAGACAGACGAATATCAAATCGCCACACACCACGCCTGCCGTCACCGCAGCGCCATGAGCAAAGCCGGACACAGATGAGCGAGCGACCACCAGCGCCACGCTGGAGCTGGGAACCGCCGCCAGGGCGAGCATGATCAAGCTCAGACTGAGTGCATTGAGCGCGTCCACAAGGTTTAATCTTCTCTGCTTACAACGGAAAACGATTTGAGGAAAAGAATAACCGAATCCTCCCTTGACCTGTCTATAACTTCATACCGCAAAGTAACTTTTGTCGGCTGCGCAGCTGCACGTTTTTCACTGAACTATCGGGAGAGGAATCATGAGCGATACTGTGATGAATAAAGCGCAATGGGTAGAAGTTCTGCGGGCGGCGGGACTGGATGAAGAAGCGATGCGGCGCTGGCATCGGGAGTTCGAAGCCCGTTATCCAGAGGCGCATCAAAGCCTGTTGGAATGGTTGGGGGTTTCCGCGGAGGAAATAAACCGCATCCGGGCCCTGTAGGATACTGACTAGAAACACAAAGCGGTCGTTATGACCGCTTTAATTGAACGGCAAAATGATGAGGCGGATGGATGTACACCATTGGTCAGATGGCGCGTAAATTTGGCGTATCACGTAGCACATTGCTGTATTACGACTCTATCGGACTGCTGAGTCCCAGCGCCCGGAGCGAGGCCAATTACCGGCTGTATTCCGAGGCGGATTTCGGCAGGATGGAGAAAATTGCGTTTTATCGCGAGGCGGGACTGCCCCTGGAAAACATTGCCGACGTGCTGGCGCAACCCCAGGACGGCGTGCAGGTTATTCTTGAGCAGCGTCTACAGTCGATTAACCGGGAAATACAGCGCCTGCGCACCCAGCAACAGGTCATCGCCACTATTTTGAAGACTGAGCGGGGGCGCAAGAAAAGCCGTATTATCGACAAGCAGGGCTGGGTGGCCATGCTGGCGGCGGTAGGGCTGGATGAAGCGGCCATGCGGCAATGGCATGTGGAGTTTGAATCCATGTCGCCGGAAGCGCATCAGGACTTTCTGGAGTCCCTGGGAATCCAGGCGGAAGAAATTAAAACGATTCGGCATTGGTCGCGCAACGGAGGTTAAGTCCGACGTTGTTCGAAATTTAAAAGGAATTCGTAAGGAAGTTGCATGTACGAAGTGGTTGAGAAAGTCGCAGAAGTGGATGATTTCATGCGTTTACGTCAAATCTCTGGTTTGTCCCCAAGGCCCAGGGAGGCGGCGATGAAAGGCCTGCCGCGCAGTTTGTTCGGCGTATGCGTAATGACGCAGGAGGCCTGCGTTGGCATGGGACGGGTGGTCGGCGACGGCGCGCTGAACTTTGAGATTGTCGACGTCGCGGTGGACCCGGCGCATCAAGGCAAAGGGCTCGGGCGGAAAGTGATGGAAAGCATTATGGCGTACTTGCAACGGGAAGCCCCGGACGGGGCTTATATCACGCTGATGGCGGATGTGCCGGAACTCTACACCCGCTTTGGTTTCAAGCTGACGCGTCCTGGCAGCGAAGGCATGTATATCGTTAAAGGACGCTAATCATTCTGCGTCCGGCTATCTCAGGCCTCAGTTAGAGGCCTGTTTCGTATCCGGTTTTCTCTCCGCCATGTGCTTCAGATAGGCGATGAGGTCGTCGATTTCCTCGTCTTTCCAGATATCGTCCTTCACCCACACCATTTTCATGTCAGACCACTGACGGACGGAGGTGGGGTCTTTAATGAACTGCTTGAGCGCTGCTTCATTGAAGTATTCGGTAGGGTTCATCGGCTGGTTCAGGTCTGGCCCCAGTTTCGCCGCGCCTTGGCCATTGATCTGGTGACAGTGCATACAGCGCGCTTTATACACTTGAAAGCCTTTGCGCGCGGGATCATTGGCGGCGAGGTGTCCTGCCGGCAGCAGCGCAGGAAAGATGCGCGCGAAGTCATCCTCTACGTCCAGAGAACTCAATTGATAGGGCCAGAACTCTGGAGGAATGTCGGACTTTTCGGGGTTGCTCCATACCAGATAGAAAGGGCCGGCGCTCTGCTTGGACGTGTTGGCCCCCTTTGGTAATGGCGGCCACTTCTTATCATCGGGTTCTATCGCCAGATAGGCGCGGGCGGCGTCAGGGTCGTCATTCAGCAGATACTTCTTTTCCAGCACGCCAGAATAGCCGTCGAGACAGGTGAAAATCAGCACGGAGGCGTCCGTCAGGTTCATGTCCTGCAACAACACGGAGATGGGAATGGCGGTAATAGGGAAATCTTGGTCGGGATAATTGAGAAGGGGGATATTGAGCACTTGTCTGGCGGGATGGTTCAGTAACTGGCTTTTGCTCCACTGCGCCTCCTTATCCCCGGCGCGGATGGTGAACCCCGCTTCGCTCCTTGCGTAACTCAGCGAATGCAGCGTCGCCAGCAATACGCCCAGAATTATCGGCAAAAGTGATTTGTTCATACTTGATCCTATTATTATTTAATTATGCTTCCTGAACTTGAGGTTGCGCGGCGGACACAGCAGGACCGACCCGAAGGCGCCGTCACAACGCTAAAATTACTCGTTAACAGGCTGATAAACAAGATGAAAAAGACGGGGCGGGGGAGCGTATTGGAGGACGATAATCTGAGGTCCTTAGCGCTTCGATCTAAGGGGGGATTGGCGAAACAAGCGACGGATAAAGGCCGGCGCTGGAGCCGGCCTGATGAGCGTCAGGCGTTAGCCACCTTCAACAGGATTTCCCGGAATTTACCGTGTTCGCCGTTATTGAAGTTCTTGGCGTTATCCAGCAGTCCATTGACCATTTTGTCACTGGAATGGAACAGATAACTCTGCTTGCCAATGTATTCCGCTGCGAAGGTTTTCAACGTATCCACGTACTTCACGCCACGGTCAAACTCATACTGAGAAATCACATAGCCGTTATCGCGGAACATATTCAGGAAGTGCATCTTATCGCCGCAAATGCCGCTGTTCAGCGTGAAGGCGGCGATCAGCGCGGACTTGTCCACATAGCCTTCGAACCAGTCTTTGAAGCGGATGGGGTTCTGGTGCACGCCACGGGTTTTGCCCGAGCTGATGTAAACGTTCCAGTGTGAGCGCGCCTCTTTACAGAAGTGGCGGATATGGGCGATTTCACGCAAACGCAAGATGAACAGCGTGACGGTTTCCAGACAGGTGAACACCAGATTCATCACGGCGCCGGTAATGCCGCCGATGATGAAGGTGGAAGCGGAAAACGCGCCTTTAAGCGCATCGTAAAGTCCTGCGCCCATGCCTTTGCACATCTGCGTGCGCAGGGCGTCGCAAATCACCTGAGGATGGCCTTCCAGTACATTCACGCCCCGTCCGCGCCACCAGGTGGTGACCGCTGTGACGGCGTGATCGCTGGTGTTCACCAGACCTTTGAAGACGTCCATACTGCCCGCCACGTAAGGAGCGGCGGAGGAGGCGAACTTCACTACAATCGCCTTGATGACCGTTTTGATGGCGGTCATGGACAGCGACACTTTGTCCTTGAATTTGGACTTCAACGCATCAATCAGCTTGCGGCAATAGTCTTCGATCCAGTGCAACGCCTTCATGAACACATTGCGACTGGCGCCGGTCTCCGCCAGATAACCGGACCCTTCCACCGCTTCGATGATCTTCTGCCCCGGCAGCATGACATAGCCCATGTTCACGCGTTTGCTGGTCAGGCTCTGGGCCGCCGCAGTGTGGCCATTGGATGTGAGGATTTCCGAGTGCATGCGCATACCGGCGGAAGCGATATTGATGGCGCCGGCGGCGAAGGCGCTAATCAGCGTGTCGTGCAAGTGAGTGTGGGACCAGAGGTAGACGGCTCCCAACCGGGCGTGATCCAGATCGCGTTGATAAACCTTTTTGAGGTCGTTCAGCTCAGGGCCTTGTCCGGCCATCTTTTTACTGAGCTCTTCAATGGCTCCGTGTCGGTTGCGCACGCTATTACGCCATTCACCGTTGGGACCCTTGCTCTTCTTCCACTCCTCCAGCTTCTGATTCAGATACCATCTTTCGGCGCCGCCGCCGAACATCTCGTAGGATTTGATGTGGCTGTCCAGCTGTTTAAGGAGGCGACTGCGTGGCTTGCCCGTGGCTGCAGTCCGCTTCATCCATTCGTCGTACGAAATTAAATCGCTAGGCATTATTTAGTTCTCCTTATTTAATGCTGAATGCGCGATAACTCGCCCGCCGGGGAGGGAGCCCCGATTGCAGGCGCTAATTTTCAAGACGCTCGAATCAACCGTACCTGACGCTCAAGACTGATCAAAAAACTACTGGACCGACTACACTTTGCGGCTGGGCGCGGTCCGGTATGACGAAGAACTCCCGCTCTGTTCGGCATGAGATTGGATTACCAGAGCGATGCGGACTCCCGCATACCGTCCGGCGGTTCAGTTCCTTTGCTGCGACAAATCACTGTGATCCAACACCGCTGGTTTTCCTAAGTATTTATTAAGGAAAAACATAGAGTTCAGTTATTTGTCTCGGGACTAATCCGTCGTTGTTTCGAAGGTAGCAAACTTGTTTTGGCTGGAGAACTAGGTATTTATACACCTGTTTCTTAAATCCGTTGTATATAGACGGGTAAGGGGCTTATAAGTAATTGTTGCTTGGTCTTATGGGCTAGACCTTTAAAGGATGTTTGGTTCTTGTTGTACTAATGAAATATACCTGACTAATTAACTTTTTATTTAATTAGATGTTTCTTATTTAAAAGTTATATTTCTGTTTAAGTTGCTGTTATTAAATTGATTTTGTATTTATATCTCTTTTTCGTCATGACTAATAATGCTTGGCGTGGTCCATTCTTTGTCTGACCAGAAGTCTAAAGAAAAAATGAACAACTGGAAGTGAAAATAGACTTTCACGAAGGCGAGATCAGGAATGAATTAGTTATATATGTTTAATGTACAAATGTGATGTTTGTCACATTATGGCGGTGGGTTTCAAGTCTGTTTGGGGAGTGGCGATGAATGTTTCGTTTTCCCTAAAGGAAGTTGCATTTTTTTAACCGCGAAAAGTAGCGGCGTCGCCAGGTGGACCACTTCTCCGCCTGAGCAGGCCGCCACTGTGTTCTACGCCTGAGTGCGGCGCACTTTCCGCGGCGTCGCCGGTTTGACCTTGGGGCGATAGATATGGGCCTGCGCCGCGTCGTACAGATAAGACTCGTTGAAGTCCTCGCTGGCCAGCACCCGTCCCACCAGAATCAGCGCCGTACGAGTGATTTTGGCGGCGCGCACTTGCTCCACGATATCCGCGAGCGTGCCCAGGATATGCTGCTGATCCGGCCAGCCCACTCGATAACAGACGGCGACGGGGCAGTCAGAGCCGTAATGCGGCGTCAGGTCCTCGACAATCTGATGCAGGCGGGTGACGCCCAGATGTATCGCCAGAGTGGCGCCATGTTGCGCCAGAGAGACGAGGTTCTCCCGCTCGGGCATGGGCGTCTTGCCGGCGTAGCGGGTCAGGATGACGGTCTGGGAGACCCCGGATAACGTTAGCTCTTTGCCCAGCATGGCGGCGGCGGCGCTGGTTGACGTGACGCCGGGAATGACTTCAAAGGGTATCGCCAGCGCCTGCAGTCGACGTATTTGTTCGCCGATAGCGCCATAGATGGATGGATCGCCGGAATGAATCCGCGCTACATTCAGCCCGCGCGCATGGGCGTCGACGATCAGTTCCAGAATTTCATCCAGATTCAGGGGCGCGGTGTCGGTGATCTCCGCCGCAGCGTCCGCCTGCGCCAGGATTTCCTCCGGCACCAGCGAACCGGCGTAAAGAATGACCGGGCTGCGTTGAATGATGCGCTGCCCTTTGATGGTCAGCAGATCCGGGTCGCCGGGGCCGGCGCCGATAAAATAGACGGTCATGGCGCGACGCTCTCTGGCTGGGTGAGCTTGCGGGCGTAGCCCCGCGGCGTATACACCCATTGCTTGTCGCCATTCTGAAAGCAGCGGGTGGCGCTACTGCCCACCAGCACCAGGGTCAGCATGTCCACTTGCTCAACATCCAGGTCCGCCAGCGTACAGACGCTGACGCGCTCGTCCTGACGGGTCAGGTTGCGGCCCAGTATCACCGGTGTGTCGGCGGGACGTCGTTGCAATAAAAGTTCCTTGGCGCGAGCCAACTGCCAGCGGCGTTTGCGGGAGACCGGGTTGTAGAAGGCGATGACGAAATCCGCCGCCGCGACGGCGCGAATGCGGGTCTCGATAGTCTCCCAGGGCGTCAGCAAGTCAGACAGGGACACGGCGCAAAAGTCGTGGCCCAGCGCGGCGCCCATGCTGGCGGCGGCGGCCTGCATAGCGCTGACGCCGGGCATGACCTGGATGTCGACCTGACGCCAGTCATGATCGTTCGCGCCTGTTTCGGCGCCGCTGAGCTGGCGCTCCAGCAGCTCGAACACCAGGGTCGCCATGGCGAAAATGCCGATGTCTCCGCTGGAAATCAACGCCGTGGGCTTGCCGGCGGCGGCCAGATTCAGCGCCAGCCGGGCGCGCTCGATTTCCTCGCCCAGGGGCAGGTCGTGCAAGGTCTTGTCCCGGGTGCGCTCACCCAGCAGCTCCAGATAGAGGCCATAAGCCACCAGATCGCTGCTGGCGGCGATGGCCTGCTCCACCTGGGGCGTGATCATCAATTCCGAACCTGGGCCGGAGCCCAGTACGTAAAGTCGTTTCATTCTTCTGTCTTCCGCGATAAATAGCTGCGGGCGACGGCGCAGGTAGCGCGTCGGTTTTTGTGTTTGGGCAGCGCCAGTTCCGCTGGCGCGCCGCTCAGTTGGGCGGCGGAGGCGAGGGCGGCGGCTTCCGCCACCCCGTAAACGCCGGTTTCCCTGAATACGATGTCGGACTTCTGCGTCAACTGTCCCTCGAACGCGGACAACTGCGCCGGACTCCAGGTCTGATAGGTCCAGTTGCGGCGGCGGGCCAGTTCGATCAGACCCACTTCATCCGCTTTGATATCGATGGAGGCGAGGGTGTGAATCTGCGATGAGATCAGTCCCATGTGCGCGAGACATTGATCCGCCAATTCTTCCAGCGCCTCCAGCGGACAATGCCGCTCACACCCCATGCCAAGCGCATACACCGGCTCCAGATAGGGCTGCGCAGTGGTCAGCGCCAGTTGGGCGTTGAGGCGTTCCGCGATCTGGCGTCCCCATTCATTGGCGCCGCCTTCATGGCCGGAAAGCAGTGGAATGACGAAACGTCCGTTTTCATCCAGCACCAGCACCGGCGGGTCCTGATACTTGTCCTGCAATACCGGCGCGAGGGTGCGCACGACAATACCGGCGGCGCAGATAAAAATCAGCGGCTCGCCCTGTTGAAACAGGCTCTGCGCCGTTTCCTGAAAGGGTTTGGGCTTGTAATGCAGCGCCATTGGCGTTGGCGACAAGATCTGCAATCGCTCCGCCAGGGCGCGTCCCGCCGGGGTCAGGGCGATAATCGCCGTCATTGCGCCCCCTTGCGGCGGCACACCAGAAACAGGGAGAAATAAGGGCCGGGCTCGTCATCCAGCGTGGTCACGTCGCGCACGACGCGCTGCTGGGTCTGGGTGAGGTGCTCCAGATACACCGCGTCCCGGGTGCGGCCGGTAGCGGCGATCAGTTCCAGTACCCGACTGCGTTTGCGTCCGCCCTTGAGGATCGCCAGATTATCGAAGCGGGACAGGGCGTCGAGAAGCTCCGCATCCGGACAGCGGGCGCTGATCACCGCGAGGTTCTCGTGCTGCAACGCCAGGGGCAGCAAGGCGGCGGAGGCGGCGGCCTGGGGCGAGCTGATCCCGGGAATGGAAACGCAGGGATAATGCGATGCGAGACGCGCCAACAGATAGGCGAAGGAACCGTAAAACAGCGGATCGCCTTCGCACAGAAACGCCACATCCAGACCCTGATCCAGCAAGCGGGCGATGCTGGCGGCGGCTTCATCATAAGCCTGTTCCGCCTGCCGCCGGTCGCTGCACATTTCGATGCGAACCGGCAGTTGCGTTTGCGCCTCAGTGCGCAGATGTGGCGATGCGATCTGTTTGGCCAGGGAATGGCCGTCGCTGTTGACGATGTATGCGAGCGCATCCGCCTGCTGCAGACGGCGTACGGCTTTCAGCGTCAGCAGCTCCGGGTCGCCGGGGCCGACGCCGACGCCGAAAAACACGCCGGTGGCAATGGGTGTCGTCATGAAGAAGATGTCCGTTTGCTGAACTTGACCAATGTGACCGGCAATTGCGGCCGCATCAATAATTGTCCCGCCAGGGGCTCACCCCGGCTGACGGCGATTTGCGTCCATTCGGCGTCGCCGTCCTGCAGGCGCGTTTGAAACTGCAACAGACGGCTTTTGCTGTCTTCGGTGACCGCGCTGGCCGCCAGGCGTCCGCCAGGGGGAAGCTGTTCCCAGCAGTGGCGCAGCAGCGTATCCATCTCGCCATCGCTGCCGCCGATGAACACGACATTGGGGCGAGGCAGGTCCGCCAAGGCGTCCGGCGCCCGTCCCGCCACTACGTGCAGGTTACGCATGACGCCAAAGTGTTCGCGGTTGCGCTGCAACTGGCGCAAGCGCTCTTCGTGGCGCTCGATGGCGTAAACTTGTCCCCGCGGGTTCCAGCGCGCCCACTCCACCGCCACGCCGCCGCAACCGGCGCCGACGTCCCAGCCGATATCCTCAGCGCAAGGCTGTAGCAAAGACAGGATGCACAGACGCACTTCACGTTTGCTGAGCATGCCCTTGCCCGGCTCGCCGTCGGTGTGGAAATCCTGGTCCGCCATGCCGGGAAATTCAGGCAGGACGCCGCCCGGTCCGGCGGTTTGCAACAGCGTCACATGCAGGGTGTGGACGTCCGGTGGTGAAGCGAGCAGTTCCGCAACGGAAAACTCGCGAATGTGTTGTTCGGGGTAGCCCAGTTGCTCGCACACCCACAACGTCGAATCCTGCATGCCCCATGACTGCAAGGCCTGGGCGATCGCCTGAGGATGACTGTGCTGGTCCGTCAGCAGCGCATAGCGGCGGCGATTGCGCAGCTGAGCGCGCAGACTGGCGAACGGGCGACCGTGCAGGCTGATCACCTGCATGTCATGCTCATCCAGCCCGACTTCATGACAGGCGGCCTGAACACTGGAAATCTGCGGGTAGAAATGCAGTTGGGACGCTGACAAATGGCGGTTGAGCCAGTTGCCGACGCCGAAAAACAGTGCGTCGCCAGACGCCAGCAGGGCGATCTCCTGTTCGCTATCGCTGTTTAGCAATTCCAGCAGTCCGCTGAAGGGAGAAGGCAGCGGCGCAGTGCGGCCTTGGGACGGGTAGCCCGCCACGGTTTGCAATTGTCGCTCAGAGCCAATGATCAGATCGGCGCGACGCAAGGCTTCCTGCGCCGCAGCGCCCAACAGGGCGCGTTCGCCGACTCCCAGGCTGATGACATGCACCAAAGGGCGATGCAAGGCGGACTGGCTCATCAGAAATAGATTCCCCGGCTGATGCGCAATAACGCGTTGAAGGCGGAGGCGGTGAGGGCGCTGCCGCCCTGTCGTCCCAGTAAGGCGATCGCTTGCAAACCAAGTTCGCCGCAATGACGCCAGAGCGCGTCCTTCGATTCCGCCGCGCCCACGAATCCTACCGGCATGCCGATGACCAGCGCCGGTTTGGGAGCGCCGTCACGCACCATTTCCAGTAAACGGAACAAGGCGGTAGGCGCGTTGCCAATCAGCACGACGCTATCCGCCAGCAGAGGACGCCACAATTCCAGCGCCGCCATGCAGCGGGTTTCGCCGCGAGCCTTGGCCAAATCCGGTGTTTCCGGCGCATTCAAAAAGCAATGAACCGGCGTCTCCAGCATGCGTTTGGTGAGACCGTGGCGCACCATTTCCACGTCACACAACACCGGTGCGCCGGCGCGAATAGCGGCGAGTCCCGCCTCCACGGCGCCGGGAGTGAAGCGCAACTGCGCTATGATCTGCGGATCGCCGCAACTGTGGATCAGACGCATCGCCACCTGGGCTTCGTCCTGAGTCAGTGAGCTCAGATCGGTCAGCTCACGAATCTGGCGGAAACTTTCCCGTTCAATGGCCAGGGGATCTTTTTCGTAGTCGAAGTGCATAGCCCCTCAGGATTTCTCCTCATCACGGTCATGACTGTGATCATGACTGTGGTGATGCCCGTGGTGGTGGCCATGGCCGTGATGGTGGTCATGATCGTGATGATGACTGTGATCGCCATCGGTGCCGATGCCGCGCACGTGATGATGATGGCCTTCCTGCGGCAGACCCACCTTGTGTTCGTTGCCGACGATCTGCACCCGGTACTGGCACATCTGACAGTTCATGTTCGGGCTGCCTTTTTCGATCTCTTCCAGGCGATCGGCGAAAGTATCCAGGATCAACGGATGATCATTGAGGTAAGGCGCTTTCACTACTTTCACGTCGGGATATTCGGACTGATAGCTGTCGGCCCAGTCGTAGATCTTTTTCACCAGGCGTCCGGTAAACAGGAAATAGGGGAATACGATGACCTGTTTAAAGCCCAAGCCGTGCGCGCGCTTCAGCGCATCGGGAACCAAGGGTGTGGTGACGCCGCTGTAGCAGGTGATGGCCCAGCCGAAGCCCATGCCTTCTTCAAGCATGCGCGTGATCTTGCTGATATTGGAGTTGGCGTCCGGGTCGGAAGCGCCGCGCCCTACCACCACCAGCAGGGTGTCCTGGCGGGAGTAGCCTTCGCCGAACTCCGGCTCCGCCTCCTCGATGCGGTCGCGGGCGGCGCGCAGCATGTTGGGATTCACGCCCAGCTCTGCGCCGTAGTTGATGCTGACGCCTTCGAACTCTCTTTGCAGCGTGTTGAGTTCGCTGGGAATGTCGTTCTTGGCGTGGCCCGCCGCCATCAGCATGCCGGGAATGGCGCTGATGCGGGTGGCGCCCTGTTTCACCAGTTCATCCACGCCGTCGGCGATGACCGGGCGGGCGAACTCCAGAAAACCGGTGGCGCAAAGGCGATCCGGAAAGCGTTCGCGAAAATGTTTGGTCAGCTGATGAAACTGCTCCACGGCTTCGTTATCGCGAGAACCGTGCCCGACAAATAAAATGGCGGGTTTATCGCTGTTGGACATGATCGTTTTCCTCTCGTGTGCTGTCTCGGGCGCAGGAAGGCCCTCTATCAGAGTGTTTGTTATAGGTTTGATCCAGTGGGCGAAACGGGAGCGTCATGGCGGCGCAGTGCTCGATAAAGCGCTCCAGATCGTCAAATTCCCGTGTCGCCGCAGGTGTTGGCGGACGCCGCAGCATGAACACCGGCAAGCCCCGCTCTGCGGCGACCTGCAGTTTGGCCTCAGTGGCTGCGCCGCCGCTGTTTTTGCAGACCAGGGCATCCACATTGAAGGCGTCGAACAGATCTCTCTCTTCTTGCAGCGCGAACGGCCCGCGCGCCTGGATGAAGTCCAGGTCGTCCCGGGAGGCGAGCATGGCGGGCGCCGGCAACGCGGAGCGAATGAGCCAGCGCTGCTCCGCCAGCTGCCCCAGAGACTCCGCCTGCGCCAGCAATGGAAAGGCGCTGCGCCCCAGGGTGAAAAACGGCCGTCGGTAATCTTCAAGGCGGCGCAGCAGATCGTCGCCGCCGTCCGTCTCGATCCAGCGATCCTGTGGTCCCGGCCGCCAGGGCGGACGTTGATAGCGCCAGCAGGGGATCTCGCAGCGCCGCGCCGCACGGACGGCGCTGGAAGAAATCGTTGCGGCGTATGGGTGAGTTAGGTCCGCCACCGCCGTGACCTGATGGTCGCGGAGGTAGTTCGCCAGACCGCTGACGCTGTCTGCGCCGAAGCGCGCAAAGCCGCCGCTGATAATCGGGTAGGGGGCGTCGTGGCGCTCCAGGAGTCCCGCGAGGCTGTAAACCAGCGGGACGCCCTGGGCGTGCAGTCGGTCTGCGCAAAGTTTTGCGTCGCGCACGCCGCCGAGAATCAGCAAGGTCATAAGTCTTCTCCCCCGTAAGCGCCCACCGGCAGGCCCTGACGATCAATCGCCACCACCTCAAGCTGCATGCTGCTATGCATGGTGTAGGCGGCTTTTTCCCAGGCGCGCCGGCAGATCAGATCGCCCAGAGGCAGGTCGCCGGCAAGACGCAACGCTTCGATACTGGTGTTGGCGGCGCGCATGGCGGCCAGGGTGTCCGGCGCGGCGCCCAGAGACTCGGCGGCGTCGGCGAGGAAGCCCAGATTTATTTCCGAGGCCTTGCTGTGCAGATCCAGATGCCCGCAGGCGAGTTTGCTGATCTTGCCGAAACCGCCCACCAGCGTGAGTCGGCGCAAAGGCGTGCGGCGCAGGTATTTCAACAGGGCCCCGGCGAAATCGCCCATTTCGATCAACGCCATGTCCGGCAGGCCGTAGTGACGGCGCGCATAGTCTTCGCTGGCGTTGCCGGTGCAGGCGGCGATGTGGTCGTAACCGTTGGCGTGGGCCACGTCCACGCCCTGATGGATGGAGGCGATATAGGCGGAGCAGGAAAACGGCCGCACGATGCCGGTGGTTCCCAGAATGGAGAGCCCGCCCACAATGCCCAGACGCGGATTCATGGTCTTTTGCGCCAGGGCGGCGCCATTCTCCACGCCGACCGCCACATCGAAAGCGCCGTTGTAGGCGCATTCGTCCGCCAGTTCCAGCAGATGTTCGCGGATCATGCGGCGCGGCGTTGGGTTGATAGCGGGTTCGCCTACCGCCAGGGACAAACCATCGCGAGTCACCGTGCCAACGCCGTCGGCGGCGGAGAAGCGCACTTCTCCTGCGCCGGTTCCCAGGCTGGCGATGACGAACACCCGGGCGCCATGGGTGACGTCAGGATCGTCGCCGGCGTCCTTAACAGTAACGGCGTAAGCGCTGTGCAGGTCGAGGCGGCGGCACTCGGCGATGGGCAGGCGCACTTTCTTGCCTTTCGGCAAAGTGACTTCGCATTCGTCACAGGATTTTCCGGTCAGCAGAAGGCGGGCGGCGGCGAGGGCGCAGGCGGTGGCGCAGGTCCCGGTGGTCAGGCCTGTGCGCAGCGGCTGCTGGCGTTCGGGGCTCTCCCGCCACATGCCTCAGGCTTCCGTCGCGCCCGGCCGGAACAGGTTGGCCAAGGCGCTGGGATTGGAAGGGAAGAACAGGTGCAAATAGGTGGCGGTCAGGCCTTTGCTGCGCACAATGACTTCACCGGGAGCGGGATGACGCTGACGGCGGCCATAGGCGATGGGAGGCAGGGTTCCGTGGCTGCGGGAGTGATGGTGGGCGTGAGCGCGCACGTCGCCTTCCGGCAACGGCGCCGTTTGCATGCCCTGACAACCGCGCTTGGCGCGCATCTCCCCTGCGCCGGGAATCAGTCCGGCCATGGCGAAAATACGATCCTGCTGATCGGTGAGCGTTTCCTGCGCATACAGCATGCCGCCGCATTCAGCGAGCATCGGACGACCGTCCATATAAAAACGTTTCAGCGCCGCTTTCATGGCCTGATTGGCGGACAGACGCTCGGCATGCAGCTCCGGATAACCGCCGGGCAGCCACAGCGCATCCGCAGGCGGCGGTTCGCTGTCCTCCAGGGGAGAGAAGAACAACACCTCCGCGCCCATTTCCTGCAACAGACGCAGGTTGGCGGCGTAGATAAAGCTGAACGCCGCATCCCGGGCGACGGCGATGCGCACTCCCGCGAGCATGGGTCTGACAGCGGGCGTCAGCGCGGGTCTGAACGTCGTGACGGCGGGCAGGCTGGCCAATGGCGTATGGGCGATAGCGGCGGCGGACTGATTCAGGCGCCGCTCCAGTCCCTGTTGCTCATAAGGCTGCACCAGGCCCAGATGCCGCTCCGGCAGGGCGATGGCGTCATCGCGAAATATTCCGGCCAACAAAGGAACCTGCGAGGGCAGGCTCTCGGCGATCAGCGACAGGTGACGCTCGCTGCCGAGGGCGTTGGCGATAATGCCCACACACTGAAAGTCGCGCCGGTAATTGGCGAGTCCATAAGCCACCGCAGCGGTGGTCTGCGCCATGCCTTTGGCGTTGATCACGACGGCGACGGGCAGGTTGAAGCGGGCCGCGAGATCGGCGCTGCTGGGTTCGCCGTCCAGCAGACCCATGGCGCCTTCAATCAGGATCAGATCGGCTTCGCGGGCGGCGCGATAGAGCTGGTCGCGGCAATATTCCTCACCCGCCATCCACAGATCCAGCGGCTCCACCGGCGCGCCGGAAGCGATCTGCAAAATCTGCGGATCAAGGTAATCCGGACCGGTCTTGAAGACGCGCACCTTGCGTCCCTGATTGCGATGATGGCGGGCCAGGGCGGCGGTGACGGTGGTTTTGCCCTGGCCGGAAGCCATGGCGGAAATAAACAGTGCGGGACAACGGGCCTGCATCAGTGCGTTTTCTCCATCAATCTTCACTCATCTTTAAAACTCGATTCCCGCTTGCGCCTTCACACCCAAACGGAACGCATGTTTTTCATCCTGCACCTGACTGATAGTGTCGGCGATGTCCTGCAGCTCCGTCGCCATCGTGCGCCCGGTAATCATCACGTTCTGGTGCTGGGGGCGGCTTTGCAGCGCCTTGACCATGGGCTCCACCGGCAGGTAGCCGTACTTGACCATGTAGCTCAACTCGTCGAACAGCAGAAAATCATAGCTGCCGTCCGTCAGCAGTTGCTCCGCCAGGGCCCAGGCCTGACGGGCGGCGGCGATGTCCTGCTCGCGATCCTGGGTTTCCCAGGTGAAGCCATGCCCCATGACGTGAAAATCCACCCGGGGATGGTCTTTGAAAAACAAGAATTCACCGGTGGCGTCGCGGCCCTTGATGAATTGAATCACCGCGCAGCGATGGCCGTGGCCGAGGGAGCGCGCCATGGTGCCGAAGGCGGAGCTGCTTTTGCCTTTGCCATTGCCCTTGAGCAGGATCAGCACGCCGCGCTCTTCTTGGGCTTGCGCGATGCGTTCGTCAATGATGCGCTTCTTGTTGGCCATGCGACGGCGGTGTTTTTCGTTTTCGTCCAGCATCAGTCGTATCTCCGAGGCGTTAATGTTCCAGGGCGGCGCGCACAGCGGCCAGCGGGGCGTAAGCGGCTCCGAGGCGTTGCGCCAGTTGTCGGCAGCGATTGAGTCTGACGGCGGTCTGCTCGGTATCCACCACCCACAGAGGCGAATCCCAGGTCAGATCGTCCAGCGGATCGCGGCTGCGCCCGTCAGTCAGCAGCAACGTACGGCAGGTCAGATGCGGGTTGGCGCGGGTCTGGCGCGCCAGCAGTTGGCGCGCATGCAGCAGCGCCTGTCGCAGCGGCGTACCGCCGCCAGCGGGAAGATCGTTAAGCAGGGCGGCGATATCTTTGGGCGCGCGTCGGCAGGGGATCACCCACTCCGCGCGCTGCGCGCCAAACGCCAGCACGGCCAGTTTCTCCCGCGCCAGATAGGCTTGTCGGGCCAGTCCCAGAATCACCCCTTTCGCCTGCGCCAGCGCGCGTTGGCTCAGGGTGGAGGCGGAGGTGTCCAGCAGGACGCAGTTCAGGGTGTCGCGACTCTGGCGGCGGGGTTGGTAGCGTATTTCGCGTAATTCGTCGTCCCGATTGTCGGGATGGACCAGCGTGGCGAACCAGTCCGGGCGTGAGGACAGCGTCTGCCGGCTGCGTTGCGCGCGACCGAGGGCCGCGCCCTGGCGTTTTTCTGCGCCGCTGCGCTGTGTGTCGCGCCGGGAGGACGGTGAACGTCGCGTTGGGATCTCGGGCAGTTGCGGCGTCACCGGCTTGTCCGCCGCCATCCATTGCGGCGGCATGGCGCCCCAGTCGCCGGAGGTTCCAGAGGACGAGGATGATGATCCCCCTGAGCCTCTGGCGTCTCCGCCGCCTCCTTGTGAGGGAGGCGAACCGGTCGAAGACGGCGGCGTATTTTGATGATTGGCGCGATGGCTAAGCGCGAACGCGCGGGTCGCCGCTACGTCTTCGGCGCTGACCTCATCGCGGCCGCTCCAGGCGGCGTGGGCGATGGCGGCGCGGCGCCAGCAAATGTCCGCGCGCACGCCTTCTACGCCAGCAGCGAGGCATTGGCTGGCGATGTCCCGTTGTATGTCCGTCGGGCAGAGAACCTGTGGTAATTGTTCGCGGGCGGCGGTGATGCGGGTTTGCAGCTCTTGCTGCGCTTCGCGCCATTGCGCCTGAAACGCGCCGCGATCCTGTTCGAAATCCAGACGACGCTCCACGATAGCCGTGCGCTGCTCAACGTCATAGGTTTCATCCAGGGTGACGGCGAGACCGAAACGGTCCTGTAACTGCGGGCGCAGCTCGCCTTCATCCGGGTTCATGGTGCCGATCAGGATAAACTGCGCCGGATGGCTGTGACTGAGGCCGTCCCGCTCGACAAAGTTCACGCCTGAGGCCGCCGTATCAAGCAGGGCGTCCACCAAGGGATCGGGCAGCAGATTGACTTCATCAATATAAAGCACGCCGCCGTGAGCTTTGGCCAACAGGCCGGGATTAAACTGCACGCGTCGTTCGCCCATGGCCTGTTGCAGATCGATGCTGCCGATCAGACGTTCTTCAGACGCGCCCAGAGGCAGGGTGACGAACTTGTCCGCCGCCTCGGGCAATAAATCCGCCAGTCCCCGCGCCAGCGTCGATTTGGCGGAGCCGCGGGGGCCGCTGATCAATACGCCGCCCAGATGGGGATTGATGGCGGCGAGCAGCAACGCGGTTTTTAGCGGTTGCTGGCCGACAACCGCGGTGAAAGGATAGGCGGCGAGGGCAGGCTGGGCGGCGGCGTCCATTGACTCAGCGCGCCTGCAGGGCGGCGTCCTGACTGCTCCAACGGCGCAGGAACCAGGCGCAGGCCAGCCCGACGATCACCCAGAACAGCGCGTTGGTCAGGGTGGCGGCGGTGACGAATTGATGATGCAGCATCTCTAGCGCTTGCAGAGCCTGTGGGTTGGAGGCGGCGAATTCCGGCGCATTGGTGTGCGGGGCGCCG
Organism: Hahella sp. NS-SX17; assembly: GCF_057367735.1. Lineage (NCBI taxonomy): Bacteria > Pseudomonadati > Pseudomonadota > Gammaproteobacteria > Oceanospirillales > Hahellaceae > Hahella > Hahella sp. NS-SX17. Next base: position 7,154,444 of record NZ_CM170632.1, on the reverse strand, counting down.
ACCAGATGGGGAATAATCAGCAAAGGCAGTCCACCCAGCTTTTTCCATCCCGGCGCGAACGCCAGCAAGGCGAAACCAATCGCGGTGACCAGGGCGGTGGCGATCCACCACAGCTGGCGGTTTTCCAGCGCGGCGGCCTGCATGCCGGGAATCTCCGGCGGCAGGCCCAAGGCGGGGGCGACAAAAAATACGCCATAGCCCGCCAGCCCCCACACTAATCCCGCGCCCCAGCCTGCGCCGCCTTTGCCACAGAGTCTGGCGGCGTACATACAGGCCAGCATCAGCGCACTGAAGCCAATCCCGGCGAGCACATTGGAGAGCAGGGTGTACAGCGTGCGCTCCACGCCGTCTTCCGGGGCCCAGGCGTCTTCGTCATGGTGATGGCCGCCGGCTTCAGCGCCGCCGTGGTCGTGTTCATGGGAGTGATGGGCGTCCGCCGCAGCATGCTGGAGATCTTCCTCTACGATGGGTTCAGGCTCCTCGCCGCCTTCGTAGGTTTCCGCCTCCAGAATGATGCTGGTGACCTGGGAGTGTTGTACGGCGCTCAGCAGCCCGCCGGCCAACAGGCCAACCAGCAGCGACGCCAGAATAATACGCTGAAACAACATGTCTCTTCCTCATGCGATGCGGTGTAACGTCGCCGTTCGCGCCCTAAAGCCTGTGGGGCATTGACGCGGACGATCGGACCTCTGGCCCTGAATGAGCCTGTGAAATCAGTATTTTCAGTGACAGGGGAAAGCGAACGCGTGCCGGGCGTCGTGAGCGGCGTTGTGAGCCGCATCCATGGACAGAAAGCCCACTGCGAACAGAATCAGTCCGCCGAAGCACATAGCGCCGATAAGTTGCAGCGCGGCATTGTTGGAAGCCAGCAATGGAAGAGAGAGATTTTTAGTTTGCATGATCTGCGCACCTACCCGTACGGACAGCAGTGAATAAAAACAAGGCCGGTCTCCGGGCTTACGAAAGGTCGGAACGAGTCCGACACAACATTTGCGCCTTCCCATGTCACAACAAATGACATAGTGGCGTAGGCAAATTACTTTCGATTACCGTTGCGGGGGCAGCACTGGATTGGCGTAACGCGCACCAGATTTCCCGATTATCTCGCGATCGAGCACCTTGGTCAGCGGGATATGCTATGGGCTCTTTGCGGGGCAAGTCAACAAGTTAGCGGGTTGCAAAGCGCGTGGACCATGGTGAGAATAGGCCGCCTCATCATGAGCCTGGCGCATACTGATCAATGGATACATTGCTGATTCTTGTCCTCGCCCTGACTTTCGACGCCCTGTTGGGAGAACCGCGCCGGCTGCATCCTTTGGTGGGTTTCGGGCGTTACGCTGGTTGGGTGGAAGGGTCGATTCGCATCGCCGATTTCTCTCCGCCAACGCTGCGCGCGCTGGGCGCGGCGGCGGTGACGGCGTCGATACTGCCCTGGGTCGCGCTCGCCTGGCTGGCGAACGAGTGGAGCGAGTCTTCCGCCTGGGGACAGATTATCTTTTCCGCTTTCGTGCTTTATCTCGCCATCGGCTGGCGCAGTTTGCTGGAGCATGTGCGTCAGGTCGCCGCGCCATTGCGCCGGCATGACCTGGAGGCCGCGCGGCGCAGTGTGTCGATGATCGTCAGCCGCGACACGGCGGAGCTGGGGGAGGAGGAGATCGCCGCCGCCGCCACGGAATCCGCTCTGGAGAATGGCTCCGACGCTATTTTCGCCGCCATCTTCTGGTTCCTGCTCGCAGGCGTTCCTGGCGTGGTGATGTATCGCCTCAGCAATACCCTGGATGCGATGTGGGGTTATAAAAACACGCGTTATGTCTATTTCGGCTGGGCGGCGGCGCGGCTGGATGATGTTCTCAATTGGGTTCCCGCCCGTCTGACGGCGTTCAGTTACGCCTGTTGCGGCGCGCTGGACAGCGCCCTGCGATGCTGGCGCGCCCAGGGCGGACACTGGAAAAGCCCTAATGCGGGACCGGTGATGGCGGCGGGCGCGGGCGCGCTGCGGGTGCGACTCGGCGGCGCGGCGACCTATCACGGCAGTCTGCAGTATCGTCCTTCACTGGGCTGCGGCGACGCCGCCTCGGCGCAATCCATCGAACGCGCCTGCGCGCTCATCAACCGCGCTTTGGTTTTGTGGACGGCGACGGTCGCGATAGGAGCGTGCGGGCTGTGGTTGTGGGGAGCGGTTTGAATGAGCGGGAGCGATTTCGATAGTGGGGCTGGCCAGGCGGAAGAACAGGTTCCCGTGCATGGCGGCGATCTGGAAAAGTACAGTCAGCGCTACGGTATTGCCCCTGATGACTGGCTGGATCTGTCCACTGGCGTCAGTCCCTTTCCCTATCCGCTGACAAGCATTCCGGCTGAGGTGTTTCGGCGTCTGCCTTATCCCGACCCGGCGTTGCAACAGGCGGCCTGCTCCTATTACGGGACGGATTCCCTGCTTGCAATTCCCGGCTCGCAATGGGCGATTCAACATTTGCCCGCCTGCTGCGCTCCAGGCGTGGCGGCGCTGCCGGATATCGGTTATCGCGAACATGAGCATCACTGGCGTCGCCAGGGCTTCAAAATTATTCATTACCCTGCGGGTGATCTGGCGGGCGCGGCGGCGCGACTGGCGCAGACAGAAAACTTGCGCGCCCTGGTGGCGATTAATCCGAATAACCCCGCCGCCCGTAGGACGCCATTGGCGGCGCTGCGTGAGTTGGCGTGGCGCCTGCAATCCACGGGCGCATTGATGGTGGTGGATGAAGCCTTCGCCGATGCGGAGACAGAGTCCAGCCTGCTGGACGAGACCCTGCCGGAGAACGTTGTGGTGTTGCGCTCATTCGGCAAATTTTTCGGTTGGCCGGGAGTGCGTTTGGGATTTGTGGCGGCCGCGCCCTACTGGCTAGCGGCGTTGCAGCGCCAGCTTGGTCCCTGGACGGTGAACAGCGCCGCGCAATATGTGGCGTCCCGGGCGTTGCGCGATGAAGCCTGGATTACCTCCATGCGTGAAAAGCTGTCCCTGGTGAGCCGCGATCTGCAGACGCTTATTCTGGCGCAGCCGGTATTCAAGGAAGCGCTGGAGTGCCGGCGCACGCCGCTGTTTGTGTCCGTGTTGGCGCCGACAGCGCAGGCTGAGCGAATTTTCGAACGTTGCGCACAGCGGGGCGTGTTGATTCGCCTGTGGCGGGTGAATGCGGAGCTGGCGTACTTACGGTTTGGACTTTTTGATTTGGAGGACGCCGGTCTCGCAGGGAGACTGACCGCCGCCCTCGCTGACAGATAAGGCGACTCATGACGGACAGCGGCTATTCACCAGAAGAAAAACAGGCGGTGTATCGCGCGATTTACGAACGACGCGATATGCGTCATTTCCTGGCGGACCCGGTAGACGAGGCGACTTTGCAGCGTATTTTGCAAGCCGCTCATCATGCGCCCAGCGTGGGCTTCATGCAGCCCTGGCGTTTTATTCGCATCACCGAGCCCAGCCTGCGTCGGGATATCGCAGCCACGGTGGAGAAAGAGCGCCTGTTGACCGCAGAGGCTTTGGGCGAACGCGGTCAGGAGTTTATGCGCCTGAAAGTGGAGGGCGTGCGTGAATGTCCGGTATTGTTGGTGGTGACGCTTACGGATCGGCGTGAAAGATATATTTTTGGTCGCCGCACTATGCCGGACATGGATCTGGCGTCCGCCAGTTGCGCGATCCAGAACCTCTGGCTGGCGGCCCGCTGCGAAGGGGTTGGCATGGGCTGGGTGTCGCTGTTCGATCCCGTTGAATTAGCCGCGTTGCTGCAATGTCCGGAAGGTAGCGAACCCATCGCCATTCTGTGTCTGGGGCATGTGGATAAATTTTATGACGCGCCTATGCTGCAACAGGAAAACTGGAGCCAGCGTAAGGAGTTGCAGGAGCTGGTCTGGTTCAACCAGTGGGGCGGCGCGCGCTGACGGAATTACAATAAATAACAATTTCTCATGACTGGAAGGCCCCTCCAGCGTCGCTCTCTGGATCGCACTAAAATTGGGTTGGCTCAGACTCAGCAACGTTGACGTTGAGACGAGCTAAACTCTTACGGTCCATAACTAAAAAGGAGTGGGATCATGGGATTGGGATGTATAAGAAACGGCGGCACGGCGATGGTTTATCGCATGAGTTGGGACGGCAAGTTCTCTGAGAGTCAAACCAATGTCGGCGGCCCCTGGCCGAACGGCGTGGTGAAGGTGTTTGTGCCAGAGGGGCTGGACAGGGATTATGTACAGACTGTACGTACGACATTCCGCCGCTGGGAGCACTGCGTTCTGGAATATTGGGGCACGCAGCTGATCAAATTCGTTGAAGTGGGCGCGGCGGGTAATGGCGTGGCCACCCTCAATTTCGCCAGCAACTCTGCGGATATTGGGTATTTTCCCGGCGCCAGCACCAAGCTGGGGGTTAATGGCAAAGGCAATATCAAATCACTGCCCCATGAAGTAGGACACGCCCTGGGACTGGCCCATGAGCATGAGCGCGACGATGCGCCCGAGAGCGTACTCCACACCTGGGGGGCCAACAAAATGGCGTTGGACGCTTACAAGCTGAACAAGCGCAACAGCACCCGCAAATTTGAAACCTATGGCACTGACTTCGATCCCAAATCCATCATGATGTATGCGGATCAGGCGGTGGGGTTGCTGGATTCCGTCGACAACACCCGTTACGGCGGCTGCAAGATTGATCCCGGCCATGTGGTCAGCGGCGACTGGAATCCCAGTATGGGCGATCTGGAAGTGCTTGGCCGCATCTACCGGCACTATTCCACTCTCTAACCCATTCCACTTTCTAATCCGTATTTGGCAGTCGGGCCTGTGGATCGGCTCAGATCGCTTTGACTGACGCCCGCTCAATAATCTTGTGTGGGATGATCAGGCTCTCGGCTTCCAGGGTTCCGGCGGCGGACATGTCCAGCAGCATTTCCGCCGCGCGGCTGCCCATGGCGAACAGCGGCTGATGCAGCGCGGTGAGCGGCGGCGTCGCCATTTCCGCGATGCGGGTGTCGTCGTAGGCGATGATCGACAGGTCATCCGGTATGCGCACGCCATGACGGTGAGCGCAGGACAACGCGCCCATCGCCAGTTCGTCGCTGGCGGCGAATATCGCGCTGAACTGGCCCGGCTTGTCCCGCAGTAATCCTTCCATGCACAGCGCGCCGCTGTGAAATCCGAATGACTCAAATTCCGCCCGAAACCGAATCAGCGATTCATCTACGTTGAGGCCATGGTCCCGCAGCGCCTGAGAATAACCTTCTATGCGGGGCGCGCCGGCGATGAGGTCGGCGCGGTCGCCGCTGATCATGGCGATTTTGCGGTGGCCTTTGTCGATGAGATGGCGGACGGCGCTGTAGGCGGCCAGCTTGTCATCCACTTTCACGTAAGGAAAGGGGTAGGAATAGGAGAGGGTGGAAATCAGCACGACGGGTAGATTCAGACTCAACAGCGCTTTGCTTTTCTCCGGCGTCATGTATTCGCTGACGGCGAGCACGCCATCCACTTGTTTCTCTTTCAACGTCCGCACGTATTCCTGAGAACGGTCGCCGGAATAATTGGTGTTGCAGACAATGACGCTATAACGCTGCTCCTTGGCCACCGTCTCGATGCCTTTGAGGATCTCCGCCGCCAGCATGCCGGAAACGTCCGGTAACATGACTCCGATAGTCTGGGTTTTTTTACTGACCAGACCGCGGGCTACCGCGTTGGGCCGAAAGCCCATTTCGTCGATGGCGGAGAGCACTTTTTTGCGCGTGTCGTTGGAGTATCCCCCCAGCCCGTTGATGACCCGTGACACCGTGGCGATGGAGACGCCGGTGCGTTTGGCGACGTCTTTGATGGTGGTTTTCATGGCTTTAAATTTGTCTTAAATGTCTCGGTTTGGGATTGTTGACGTAAACGTTTACGTTGCCTAGCATCCGCTGAAAATCCCGTAATAAGCATGATTATTCATATTTATATAGAAAATCATGCTTTTTTTGAAACAATTTTAGTTAATCGTTTACGTTCAAGCAGATGAGGTGCGAGCCATGGCGGAGAGTAGTGCAATGCAAGGACAGGTGCGGCAGTCGGATTGGAGCGACGGCGGCGTGATCTATCAGATTTACCCGCGCAGTTTTTGCGATTCCAACGGCGATGGCGTTGGGGATCTGAATGGCATTACGGAAAAGCTGGACTACATCGCGAGCCTGGGCGTGGACGCCGTGTGGATTTCGCCGTTCTTCAAGTCTCCCATGAAGGACTTCGGCTATGACGTGGCGGACTACTGCGACGTCGATCCTATCTTCGGCGCGCTGGCGGACTTTGACCGCATGCTGGCGGCGATGCATGAGCGCGGCCTGAAACTGCTGATCGATCTGGTTCCCTGCCATACCTCCGATGAACATCCCTGGTTTCAGGAAAGCCGCTCCGACCGCAGCAATGCCAAGGCGGACTGGTATGTGTGGCGCGACGCCAAGCCGGACGGCAGCCCGCCCAATAACTGGCGCGCGCACTTCGGCGGACCTTCCTGGACCTGGGACGGTCGTCGGGCCCAATACTATCTGCATCACTTCCTGCCGGGTCAGCCCAACCTGAATTATCGCAACCCGGCGGTGACGGAAGCCATGCTGGCGCAGGCGGAATTCTGGTTCAAACGGGGCGTGGACGGCCTGCGCATAGACGCCATCGCCACCCTGGCGTACGACCCTGAACTGAGGGATAACCCGGCGCGGGATCTGGATGATCCATTCCGGCAATCCGCCGCAGCGCGGGCCAACCCGTTCCATTTGCAGCACCATCGACACTCGTTCAATCAGCATGAGGAAGTGGTGGCTTTCCTGACCCGTTTGCGGGCGCTGGCGGATCGCTATGAGGGTCGCTTTCTGCTCGGCGAGGTAGGCGGCGACGGGATGGCGGTGAGCGCCGAATACACCGCGGGCGAAGACCGCCTGCAGTCCTGTTACAACTTCTCATTGTTGGGCGCGCCCATCAGCGGTCGTGTGGTGAAGGACATTGTGACGGCGGTGCTAGCGGAGGTAGGTCCCGGCAAACTGACCTTCGCCGTGGGCAACCACGATGTGATGCGGGTGACTTCCCGTTGGGCGGCGGAAGCGTCCCCTGCGCAGCAACAGACCTTGGCGAAAGCCGCGCTGACCCTGCTGATGACGCTGCCGGGCAAAGCCTGCGTGTATCAGGGGGAAGAGCTGGGTCTGACGCAGGCGGACCTGCCTTATGAACTGTTGCAGGACCCGGAGGGCGTCAATGGCTGGCCCCACGCCAAAGGCCGAGATGGCTGCCGCACGCCGATGCCCTGGCGCGACGATGTCGCTGGCGGCGGCTTCAGCGCTGGGGAGAGCTGGCTGCCATTGCCTGCAGAACATCTGGCTGCGGCGGCGAATCGACAGGAAGAGGCGGCGCATTCGGTACTGCGTTATACCCGACAGGCGCTGGCGCTGCGCAAAGAGCGGCCGGAGCTGCGCCGGGGACGCACAGAGCTGCTGAACGCCCCGGATGAGTTATTCGTCATCCTGAGGAAAGAAGGCGATAGCCAGATATTAGGGATATTTAACCTGTCGCCTCAGGCGCAGACTTTCGCCCTGCCTGGAAATCACTGGAGTGAGCCATTACTCGCTTCAGAAGCGGCTATAGCCAATGGCGTCGTCACGCTCCCCGCCTTCTCCTGTTGCCTGTTGGAGAATGTGAAGTAGGCGTTGCGGGAACCTATAAGTTCAAGATTGTGCCGAGGAAATCCCGTGTGGCCAACTTCAGCCTGGATTATGTTTATCCGCCCTGAGAAGTAAGTCCGCAGTCTGACCGGAATACATAATAAAGGCGGGGTGTCCCGCCTTTGTTCGTGCTGCGTCTGATTGGCTGTCTTTAGTAGTGAATCAGAGCGACAACCAGTATTTGTCAGGAATATTGCTGGTGTCGTCGCTGAGGGATTTGTTTTCCTCTATGTGAAACACCTTGCGGCCTTCCATTTTCTGTAAGGAGTCTTTCACCAGCGGGTGGTTATTGAAGAACTCCAGGAAGGCGTCGTAATGGTCGGTGAAGGCGGTGTTCAGGACGTCAATCAAGTCCTGACGCTTGGGCGACACGAAATACAGCATGGGAAGCTTGTAAACCACCAGAATTTTGTCGTCCACCATCATGTTCTTGTCAGTGCAGACATAATCCGCGCCCAGATCGCAGCGCGACCCCAGCTCGCCGTAAGGTTCAATAATGGAGCGCGGGAACAGGTCCGCCCTGCCGCCATCGACCATTTTGAACAGGTTGTCGAAAGTGGAGTTGGTCTGCATTTTGGTGAAACCGCCGCCCACCAGAATAGGGATGTCGCCCCAGCCCTGGCCTTGCACCACGCTGAACTCTTTTAACTGATCGAAGGTCATGTCCTTGGACAGTTTGGCGCTGGTTTCCTTGTTGGTGATGAATACCCGGTGGCCCAGCAGGCCCCGCAAAATGGGGTAGCGGATCGGCGGCACCCGTTCTTCTATCTCCGCCGTGGCGCCCAGCCAGTCGATATCATAAGAACCGTCCTTTAACAGCATTTCCCGGCGGGTCTGTGCGCTGGACGGCTGGAAGGAAATGAATTTGGCGTCGGTTCCCGTTTGCGCGACAAGAAACTTGAGCAATTCGAGCGCGTATTGATCCAGTGTAGAGCCTTCTCTCAGAGCGACATGACGGATTTCCATCGTCTCTGCGCGGGCGGAAACAGCGAAGACTGAGATCAATACAGCGATGATGACGGATCTGATCATAACTGTGCCTCGGCATGGATTAGATTTGTTTTAAATGTCGGCGATCATTCATACAAAGTGTAGCAGGCGTGCTGGCGAGCGCCGGTTAGCTTTGTAAAACGTTGCTGAATCAAGCGTCTGGGTTGGGAAATTCCCCACTTATGAACTAACTTTTCAGAAATGAGATATCTCAGATAGATCTGTTTTCAGGAGGAAATCAGTGTGAAAAAACGTTTCCTATTGTGCCTTATCTGCCTGACCCAGGCGGCGACGGCGAGTGAGCGCGATGTGGATTTGCTGTTTGAATATCTCGGAATTGATCGCGATATTCCGCTGTATGAAATGCCGCGGGCGTTGCGCCAACGGATAGAAGGCATCGCTGAGCAGGTGCAGGTCAGTCGCGAGGAGGGGTTGATCATGGAGCGCAGCAGCTATACCGATCTGAAAGCCTACATCGAAGACTTGTTGAGCGATATGGATGTCGGCTCAGGGGCGGTGTATTTGTGTCCGCCGGTGGAAATCTACGCTCAGGGCGATCGGCGCATGCCCGATGGCCGCATACGTCGCGATACGGTGGGCCGTATCAGTGTGACTGGCGATTGTCGCTGGTTCGGCGGGGGCGATAATGGGCAGAACGGCTGGCTGGATATCGATAAGTTCTGGAATTGTTCCGGCAATACCCAATACGACTACGGGCAGGCGTATTTTGAGGCGGGTGAAAAATCGGTCAAGGTGGCGGACACGGAGTATTTCTCGGTTTATCCCCTGGAAGAAAGTCACGATATTGTGGTGTATGGTCAGGTGTCGCCTTCCCGCTGCATACGCTGCTGCCCTTGATGGCGCGCTTGCGATCTCCCGTTTGAGCGCGTCCCTGTTCAGGCTGGACGCGCTGATTTATCCTCTAGTATCTATGTGCGACGAGAACCACAGGCGTGAGCCGGGAGGGGAGCATGGCGCATGGAGATTTAACGCGACGCAGGCTGTTGCAGGCGTTAGCCGCCGCCGCTCTGACCACGCAGACGCCGTCTATCTGGGCGCGCGCCACGGAGACAGCGCCACTGGCGAGACCGATTCCCTCTTCGGGCGAAATGCTTCCCGTTGTCGGACTGGGCAGTTGGATTACATTCAACGTCGGTAACGATAAAAAACTGCTTAACGAAAGCGCCGCCGTCATCGATGCGTTTTTACAAGCCGGCGGCGCCTTGATTGATTCATCCCCTATGTATGGCTCCGCTCAAGCCACCATCGGTTATGGTCTGGCGCAATCCCGGCTGGGCGACAAGGCGTTTTCTGCAGATAAAGTCTGGTTGCGCGACGGGGAGGAAGGACCACAGCAAATCGCAGATTCTCTGTCCCATTGGCGCAAACCCCGCTTCGATCTTTTGCAGGTGCACAACCTGCTGTCCTGGGAAGCGCATCTGGATACCTTGCAGGCCATGAAGCAGCGTGGTGAGTTGCGCTACATAGGCGTCACCACCTCTCATGGTCGCCGGCATGACGCCATGGAGCAGGCGATGCGTCAGCGTCCTTTGGATTTTGTGCAACTCACCTATAACCCACTTGATCGCGAAGTGGAGCAGCGTCTGTTGCCGCTGGCGGCGGAGCGGGGCATAGCGGTGATCGTCAATCGGCCGTTTCAGCAGGGCGACCTGATCCGACGTCTGCGACGCGAGCGTCTGCCGGATTGGGCGACGGAGATTGGCGCCGCTTCCTGGGCGCAGTTCATTCTTAAGTTTATTTTGTCCCATCCCGCAGTGACATGTGTGATTCCCGCCACCACTAGCGTGAACCATGTTCGCGAGAACATCGCTGCGGCGACGCCGCCTTTCCCGGACGCCAGCCAGCGTAAGCGTATCGCGGATGAGGTGCGGAAACGGCTCACATGAGCGAATGGTGGACCTATCGCCCTGAGCATCTCCTGATGTTCTCCAGCCGGGTGTACTGGCGTTTGTTCGAGATGCACAACCAGGCCTGGTGGCCCTGGCAATGGCTGTTTTTGCTGACAGGGGTAGGGCTTCTGGCGCTGATGGCGCGCCCGCGGTCCTGGAGCGGCAGGGCCGTCGGCGTCACTCTGGCGGCGCTGTGGTTATTCGTCGGCGGGTTTTTTCTGTGGCCGCGCTATGCGTCCATCAACTGGGCGGCGGAATACGCCGCCTACGGGTTTGCAGCGCAGGCTGTACTACTGTGTTGGCTGGGCGTCATCAAAGACCGACTGAAGTTTGCGCCCCTTGCGGACAAACGCTTCTGGCTGGGAGCAGGTTTGTTTCTCTACGCTTTGCTGGCGCATCCACTGACGGCGCTCGTCTTTGACAGGCCGCTGGCCGCTGCGGAAGTGTTTGGGATGACGCCGGACCCTCTGGCGATAGGCACGCTGGGTGTTGTGGCGGCGACGTCTGGCGGTGTGGCCCGCTGGCTGGTTCCCATTCCCGGCTGTTGGTGTCTGGCCAGCTGGTTGACCCTGGACACTATGGCGGAGCCTTGCGCGTGGATTCCTTTGCTGGCGTTGTGCTGGGCGCTGGCGTCCTGCAGGTTGGGGCGGAAAGCAAGGGCCGCCTCCGCCTAAGCGTCGCGCAACAGGCTGGCGGGCTTGATCTGCAGACGCCGCATTAAATAACGCGCGCCCAAACTCAGCGTAATGGCGCTGACGCTGAATGCGGTGACGGCGCCCAGCCAGATGAGGTCTTCAGAGGGCAGCTTCAGGCGCAAATTCAGCAGCGGCAGAGCGATGGCGGAACCCAGCGCCACAGCGAACAGGGAGGTAAGCAACGCCAATAGCGCGTATTCCATGTGCAGACCGCGCTGGATTACCGACATTCTGGCGCCGAGGGAATGTAGCACTGTGGCGTCGTAAACCTGCCGGGCGCGCCCAGCGGCCATGACGCTGGCCAGCACCAGCAGGCTGGCGGCCAGACTGACGCCTGCTACCACTACCAATCCCGCGCCCGCCTTGGCGAGTAAATCCCGGGCGGCGTTCAACAGCGCGGCGGTGCGTACGGTAATGACATTAGGGGCGACCTGGGCGATATGGTTTTGCGCCGACAGCGCGTCCGCGTCGCTCATATAGGCGGCGCCCACATAGCGATGAATAAAAGGCTCTAAGGCGCCGTCAGCGAGAATGCCCTCAAACCAGAAACGGGTTTGCAGGCCCTTTTGGCTGTAGATGGCGGCGACTTCCGCCTCCAGTTCGCGGCCTTCGATCTGAAAGCGGACGATATCTCTCAGTTGCAGACCAAGCTGGCGCGCCTCCCGGTCTTCCATCGCCAGATTGGGAAGTCCCGCCTCGCTCAGTGGCGCATCGTCCGGCCACCAGACGCCTTCCACCAGATTTACATTATCGATGTTGTCGACGGAGTAGCTGAGCTTGTACTCATCCTGTTGGGTGTCGCGAAGGCGCTCCAGATCGGCGCTGAAGCGCTCGCTCAAGGGGCGTCCGTTGATGCTGACAATGCGTGACCGCACCAGTGGAGCCATGTCGAGGCGAGCCTCGTGAGGGCCTTGCACCGCGGCGACCACTTTGTCGTACTGGTAGGGGAAAACGTCATACAGCACCAACGCGGGAGACTCTTCGGGAATAGTGCCGTGAATCGCCCGCACCAGCGCCGCCACCACCAGTGTCGACGCCACCAGCAGCGTCAGCGCGGAGCCCAGGGACAACAGCGAGGTCCGTAATGGTGAATGGGGGCGGTGCAGGTTGGCGACCGCCAGGCGCAGGGTGAAGCGTCCACTGAGAACGGGATGGCGATCCAGCGCTATGGCCCCGCGCCGCAGCAGGCGCACCACGATATCCAGCAATAACAGCAACAGTCCCACCACCGCGACGAAGCCGACGCCGAACATGAAGTCCGGTAATGCGCTAAGCACCAGCGCAACGATCGCTCCAGCGCATAACAGGGTCGCCACGCGCCAAAGGACGGAAGGGCTATTGGTCGTCACATCGGTTCCTCGAAACAGGGAGGCGGGAGACGTGGCGAGCGCGCGCCCGATGGCGGGCAGGGCGAAGGCGTAAGCGGTAAGCAAACCAAAGGCGAGGGCCGCCAGCGCCGGCGCTATCAATACGCTGACGGAGGCGGCGATGGGGACCTCCGCCGCGGCGATCTCTGCGCCGAGCAGGGCCATTGCGCCGCCTGATATCGCTCCCGCCAGGCTGGCGCCGCCCGCCATGATGCCCGTCTGCAACAGGTACAGCGTCGCCAGTCCGCTATTACGCAACCCTAGCGCGCGCAACGTGGCGATGGTCTTCAATTTACCCTGCAGATAGGCCTGTATGCTGTTGAAGACGCCCAGGCCGCCAATAAACAGGGTGCTGAAGCCGATAATCAGCAAGCCGGAGGCAATCTGGTCCAGTCGTTCGGAGATGCGACGGCTGCGGTCTTCAAAGGTGCGCACCTCCCAGGGTTGGTCGGGGAAGCTCTGATAGAACTGCTCGCGCCACTCCAGAGTGGGTGTCGTGGTGCGAACCCGGTATTCATAATCGACCCGGCTGCCGGGTTGTATCAGGCCGGACGCTTGCAGCGCTTCTTCCGCCAGCAGCACTGGCGCGCCACGCCAATTGGCGTTCAGGTTGCGGTCTGGCTGTTGCAGCGTCAGGGCGCGCACTTCCAGGGCCAGTGCGCCCGCCTTGACCTTGTCGCCGATGCTGAGCTTCAGCTTGCTCGCCAGACTAGGATCAATCGCCGCTCCCCAGTGCCCATTGGCGAAGGCGGTGGCCTGCGCCAATGGCATCGCCGGCTCCAGGGTCAGCTTACCGTAAAGGGGATAATTAGCGTCGGTGCTTTGTAACTCCACCCGCAGAAAGGCGCCGTCAGGTCCGCCCAGCATCGTGTCGAGCTCCGTCACCAGGGAGATATCGCCGCGCGCCTGCATCCATTCAAGGGTGGCTGGCGGCAATGGCGCGTTGCTGTCCACTTCCAGGTCGCCGCCCAGCAGCATGCGGGTATCCGCCAGCAAGGCGGCGCTGATCATGCGGTACAGCCCGCCTGACGCCGACACCAGCGTCACTCCCAGCAGCAGACAGGCGCAGAACACCCACAGCGAACGACCGCTGGCGCGCAGGTCTCGCCAGGCCAGCTCAAGCAGGAAGCGCATGAGATTCCTCCACCAGTTTGCCTTCATGCAGACGCAACACCCGGTTGCAGCGTTTGGCGATGGCTTTGTCGTGGGTCACCATTAGAAGCGTAGAGCCGGTTTCGCGGTTGAGGTCGAATAGTAGGTTGCTGACTTTCTCTCCGGTGTTCAGATCAAGGTTGCCGGTAGGCTCATCCGCCAGCACCAGTTTGGGGGCGTGCACCAGGGCGCGGGCGATGGCGACGCGTTGCTGCTCGCCTCCCGACAACTGCGCGGGGTAGTGGTTCTCCCTTTGCGCCAGTCCGACTTTGGCCAGCATGTCCCGCGCCCGCTCGCGGGATTGCGGGTGTCCGGCGATGTCCAGCGGCAGCGCCACGTTGGCGAGGGCGGTGAGACTGGGAACCAGATGAAAAGACTGGAAGATGATACCGAGTTTGTCGCGCCGCATATCCGCCAGGCCGTCTGCGTCCAGCGTTGACAAGGCCGCTCCGTCCAAGTGGATTTCGCCTCTTTCCGGCTGCTCCAGGCCAGCCAGAAGGATCAGCAGGGTTGTCTTCCCGGAGCCGGATGGTCCTATAATGGCTACTGTTTCACCGTCGGCGATGGCGAGGTCCACGCCGGAAAGCACGTTTAATCGGCTGCTCTCCAGCGCATAGGACATGGTCAGGTCGTTCAGTTCAATCATCGGTTCACCGGTTGGGAGGTTGGGGCAGGGACTATGTCAGGCGCAACGGCGACGCTCCCGAAACCACATAGACCCTAGCGGTAATCACTGACTGACGGGCGCGCAGGCATCGAATAAAAAGCCAAGTCGGCGACTGCGCCCTTTAACTCTGCAGCCATGTTAGTAAAAATAGACCTTACACCTCTAGAGACCAAAAAGTTCCTTCTACATACGAGAAACCATTATGGAAATAATTAAGACCCTGGGCGAGTTCATCATCGACCGGCAGAAAGACTACCCGGACGCCAGCGGCGAGCTGACCTCGCTGTTTTCCTCCATCCGCCTGGCGGCGAAAATTCTGCACCGTGAAATCAACAAAGCGGGTCTGGCCGATATCACCGGCGCCGCAGGCGACGAAAACGTGCAGGGTGAGCAGCAGCAGAAGCTGGACGTGTACGCCAACGAACGCTTCAAGAATGCGCTGGCGCAACGGGGCGTGGTGTGCGGCATCGCGTCTGAGGAAGAAGAACAGTTTGTCCGCTTTGAAGAGACCAAGAACCTGGGCGGCAAATATGTGGTGTTGATCGATCCGCTGGACGGTTCCTCCAACATTGACGTTAACGTGTCCGTAGGCACCATCTTCTCGGTATATCGCAGAGTATCTCCAGAAGGCGAGCATGTAACGGAAGAGGACTTCCTGCAGCCTGGGCACAAGCAGATCGCCGCGGGTTACATCATCTACGGCTCCTCCACCATGTTGGTGTACACCACCGGCAACGGCGTCAACGGTTTCACCTACGACCCGACCATTGGCGTATTCTGTCTGTCGCACCCGAATCTGCGCATCCCGGAAGACGGCACCATTTACTCCATTAACGAAGGCAACTACATTCACTTCCCTGAGGGCGTGAAGAAGTACATCAAGTTCTGCCAGGAAGAAGATGAGGCCACCCAGCGCCCTTACACCTCCCGTTATATCGGTTCCCTGGTGTCAGACTTCCACCGCAACCTGATCAAGGGCGGCATTTATCTATACCCCACCTCCAGCCGCTATCCGGAAGGTAAGCTGCGTCTGCTGTACGAATGCAACCCCATGGCGTTCCTGATCGAGCAGGCTGGCGGCAAGGCCATCGCCAATCCGGGCCAGCGCATTCTGGATATCGAACCGAAAAAGCTGCATCAGCGCTGCCCGCTGTTCGTGGGCTCGCCGAAGATGGTGGACAAACTGGAGCAGTTCATTAGCGAACTGGGCTGATTACGGCCTCCGCCTCCTTCAAAACGGCCCTTTGCGGGCCGTTTTCTTTTGTGCGGCCCTATAGATACAGACTGGCGTACCGCTGCGGCGCGACCAAAGTCTTGAGCATATCCATGAAGACGGTCTTCAGGTAGGAAGAGAGCATCCCGTCGCCATGATCGACAGCATTCAGGGCGCGAGCGTAGGCTGTCAATTCCTGTTGCGTGGCGTCGTCAAGCGCGGCGACCTTTTCGTACAGCTTGTCCGCCAGATAATAAAGCCAGATATTCTCGGCGCTGTCGTCGTTAGCGGCGTCAAGTTGTGACGCGTCGACTTTCTTCGCCCAGGTTTTCGCTTTTGCGCTCAGCCATTTCAACAGAGCTGTGAACTCTTTCTGTGCGTTCTTGGATAACGCGGCGTAGTGGCGCTGCTCGTCGGCTTTGGCCAGCTCCAAAGAAGAAGGCTTAAGTTTTGTGGCCTGGGCGCCGGACGCCTGGAGTAAAGCGACGATGGCGTGATGTCCGCGATCGGAGGCTTCGGATATCGCCGTGGCGCCGTCGGCGTCCTGCAACTCGGTCTGGGCGCCATGGATGAGTAAACGTTCCACCACGCCGATGTGTCCTTTGAAGCAGGCCGCCATTAACGGCGTGCGCCCGCTGCTTTCCGACAGGTTCACCTTGGCGCCGCGCTCCAGTAATAGCGCCGCCATCTCTTCACTGCCTGCGTGGGCGGCGAGCATCAGGGACGTCCAGCCATCATGGCGGGCCGCGTTGACGTCTGCGCCGTGTTCAAGTAACAGGGTCGCCAGCTCCGGCAGATGATAGGCGGCGGTTTTCATTAAAGGGCTGGTTCCATCATCCATGGCGAGATTGACGTCCGCGCTAGCCTTCAGCAAATGCTCAACAATGTCTGGATGTCGCCATTCCACGGCCATGGCTAAGGCAGTGGCGCCCTGCTTACCCTGGATATTCACATCCGCGCCCTGGGTAAGCAGATAATCCGCCATATCGACGTCGCCGGCGGCGCAAGCGATAATCAACGGCGTACTGCCCTCTGTGGCGGAGAATGGACTGCGCGTATTCCGGTCGAGTTTCGGGTTCTCCTGAAACAGTCGGCGTAAGCCTTCCAGATCCTGTTTCACCGCTGCGTGTATGAGCGCTTTTGCTAAATCCACCAGATGACCCCGCCTGCTATCTGTTTATGGGGTCATCAAAGCGGAAAGCGGTCGCCAATGCAACACACTAAAGTCCTGCGTTACTTGTATTCGCCTTTGCGGGACTCCTGCAGATATTTATCGTAACGGCCATCTTCGATCACCTTTTTCAAGCCGCGATTAAATGCGTCGAGAAGCTGTTGGGCGTTGGGCGTTTTCTTGCTGATTAAAACGGAGTATTTGCGCGGCTCCAGAGTTTGGGGGTGAGGGATCAGCTTATCCGCAAAGCCGAAGCGGGTGATGCTTTCGATGCCGACTTCAGTGTCTTCTAAGACGATGTCCAAACGCCCGGCGGCGAGCTTCTTGTAATTTCCTTCTTCGTTGCCGATGCGGTCGATTTTAACCAGGCCCTGATTTTCCAGCTCTTCAATCCCATAGGCGTAACCGATAATGCCGCCGACTTTGTATTTGGCGAGATCTTCCGGCGCGCTCCAGTCGATAGGGTTGTCCTTGTTATAAAACAGAGAGGTGCCCAGCGTCGCGACGGTGTCGGAATAGTAGAAATCCTTAGCGCGCTCGTCGTTATAACCCCAAATCAATGTCCCTTCGAACTTGCCCTCTTTGGCGTCCTCATAACCACGCTTCCAGGGGAGAAATACATAATCCACCTCGACGCCTTCCTCTGCAAACGCATCCTTGACGATCCGGGACATAAATCCGTGATGCTTCAAATTCTCAGACAGATAAGGCGCCCATTCACCGTTCGCCAAAGAGATCTTCTCCGCCTGAGCAAAGGAAGTGATTAGACACAAAACAACACTGACCATTAACGCTTTCATATCATTCTTGCCTAATTCAACGTGCAATTAGAAAAAGGAAGCCAAAGCGGCCGCCAACCTAAAGCGCCTCTATCTGGGCGTTATTAGGAAAGTATAGACACTAACTGCGTAGGCGGGCGCAACCAGGACTGGCGCTGCACAAATCCAGCGGCTGGCGAATGAAAGACGTCGATGTCTGGCCGACAATATACCTATGTGCAGAGCATTCCCCGGTATTTCCATAGATAAGCGGTTCGAAAAAAGTGTGAAGGGATAGCGGATCGAAAAGCGCCATCCTCATACAAGCATAGGGGATAACGCGTATCTCTCTATGCGATAAAAATAACACTTACGAACTTAACAAGGATCTATGGAATGTCAGTTCACAGAATAAATGGAATACCCGAATTTTTCGCATATATGAATACCTGGGCGGGTGCGGATGGCTGGTATGTGGTTGGCGGCTGCGCAGCGTGGATGCATATCGCCAGAGCGCCCAGAAATATGTCTGAAGGTGTGGATGAGTACCGGTCTATTTTCCCCAATGATATAGAAGTAGTTGTGGCTCCTTCAGCCAGGGAGAGGATTATCCAGTCATTGGAGGGCAAAGAGTTAGTGGTCGCTGTGGGCAGCTTTGGCGACCTGGCTGTTGACCTGATCGGCGGCGCTCAAGACATGGTGGCTGAAAAAGTGAAGGACTGCGTGCATATCGCAGGGGGAAATGTGCTCAATATCGATGACATCATCAGAGCATATGAAGGGTCGGGCAACCCCGCCAAACTGGCCAAGCGCAAAAAACGCATCGCTATGCTGAAATGCATCAAGAACCATCTTGAACTGAATCAAGACAATATCGACAGGCAGAAACCGGCCAAAACCTTATTTGAAGAAATGTTTGCGAGGACGAAAGGGTAACCTTTCAACGTTCTCAGTTCTTTTTATGGAGCCCATGCGAGAGCTGGCTCCATTCTTCTTTATTGAAAAAACCATATAGATATGCGCTTGGGACATGCAGGCAGTGTAAGGGTTTTGCTATGCGATAAGAGAGATAAAATGGCGCGCCCGAGAGGATTCGAACCTCTGACCTTTGCCTCCGGAGGGCAACGCTCTATCCAGCTGAGCTACGGGCGCTTTAGGGCAGGTTGTTTGCGAAGTCCGTTAGAGACTCAACAAAACAGGGTGCATATGATAGGTAGATTGTGGTTTTCTGTCTATGTCTGAATCGTGTTTGGCGCGATTTTTCTTGATTTCTCTTCTTTTCTTCCAATCGATTGTGGCGATCCTGGCTGTGCGTTGAGATGGCCGTTGGAACTGGTTGTGGATGTCTCTCTACTTTTATTTATGCGTATTTATGCACCACTTTGATAGTTGTCAGGCGCTTTAGTGGCGCGAATAAGGGCGTCAACAACGGTGACCGTGACTCATCTGGCTGATGCTTCTTATGTTAAATCAGCAGGTTAGGGCGTGGCATATTTTATGCTGAATGTTAATGGAAGCTTGGCAGTGATGTTGTTCTTCTACGCGCCGGGAGATTGGCGCTTTTTACTGAGCTGAAAATACTACCGTAATAGTAGGAGTGGACAATGCAATCAGGTCTGGTTAGTACTTGGCAAGACGCAACAGCCTCTTTCAATTTTGGCGATAACACTGGCGCATCTATCCTCACAGCTTTGGCGTTAGGAGTGATGGTATACGCAGTGGCGCGCGTCGCCTCCGCACGGCGCGCGCAGAAAAAAGTCTACGTAAAGCGCCGGGACGATTGAAGCGATCAGGCAGGGCGGGCTTGTTTTCCCCTGCCTTTTTTTGGCCTGCGCCAGTCAACCATCACGTTGACGTACGCCCAGCAAAAGGAGTTAAGGGATGGTTGCTTTTCAGATGACCCGCGCCGCTGCGCATTTAGGTTTGCAGGTGGTCGCTGTGGCGCTGGAGGATGTGAACAATAGGGATTACACGCCTTATTTACATGCGCTGAGAAAAGTGAAACTGGCGCAGGCCGTGGCTGCGTATCAGGGTTGTGATTTGGATGCAGACCCCCATATTGGCGGCTATCGACGGTTAAAAGAATCGGTGTCGCGATCCTGGAAACGCTTCCCGGTTTCAGTTGAAAACCTGATCGGCGCGCTACGGCGCAATGGCGATATCCCGTTAATCAGCCCTGTGGTGGATATCTACAACCTGTTGTCTCTGGAGCGACGAATCTCCATTGGCGCCCATGATCTCGACAGGCTGGACGGCGGCGTACGACTGGATGTTACCCGTGGCGTGGAGATGTTTGCGCCTTTGGGTAGCGAGGATCAGGCGCGAGCGCCTGTAGGAGAATTCGCCTATCTGGACGCTGCTGATCGGGTGCTGTGCAGAATGGATTGCCGACAATCCAGGGAGACTTGTCTGCTGCCGTCGAGTCGTAGGATTTTATTGATTGTGCAGGGACATGCCGACATGGCTGCGGATAGCGTGCGCGCCGCCGCCAACAGTTGTATTGACCTTATCCTGACATATTGTGGCGGCGATTGTACGCAACGGTTCGAATGTCTGCATGAATGAGGTTTATGGGGTATTCCCAGGGCGGAAATATATTCCTTTTGGCGCAGTGCAACGGCCCATTATCCACTTTACAATCGACTTATATTCATTGCAGTCCATATTTACAGACACATACTGGAGTAACGCATTCATGGATCTTAGCTGTTTCAAAGCCTATGACATCAGAGGCCGCGTGCCTGACCAGCTGAATAACGATATTGCGGAACGGATTGGCCGCGCTTATGTTGAGGTGACCGGAGCTAAGAAAGTAGTGGTTGGCTATGACATCCGCCTGTCCAGCCCCGCCATGGCCGAAGCCCTGAGCAAAGGTTTGATGGCGGCCGGCGCTGATGTTTACGACATCGGACTGTGCGGTACAGAGCAAGTGTATTTCGCAACTTTCTATCACAAAATGGACGGCGGCATCATGGTGACCGCCAGCCACAACCCCCAGGATTACAACGGCATGAAGCTGGTCGGCGTGGACTCCCGCCCGATCAGTTCCGACACTGGCCTGTTGGATATCAAAGGCAAAGTGCCGGGCGAGTTCAAAGACGCCGAACAGCCAGGTTCCTATCATAAGCTGGATACCTTGGAAGCTTATATCCAGCACCTGCTGACCTATGTCGACACGTCTACGCTGAAGCCAATGAAAGTCGTGGTCAATGCAGGCAACGGCGGCGCAGGTCTGGTGATCGACGAATTGGAAAAACACCTGCCGTTCACTTTTGTAAAAGTACATCACGAGCCGGATGGCCACTTCCCGCATGGGGTGCCTAACCCTCTGTTGATGGAAAATCGCGATAGCACCCGCTCTGCGCTGCTGGAATCCGGCGCTGATTTTGGCGTGGCCTGGGACGGCGACTATGATCGCTGCTTCCTGTTTGATGAAACGGGACGCTTTATTGAAGGCTACTACATCGTAGGTTTGCTGGCGGAGCAACTGCTGCGCAAGCATCCTGGCGCAGGCATCATTCACGATCCGCGTCTGGTCTGGAACACCATCGACGTGGTCGAAGCGGCGGGCGGCAAAGCCATCCAGAGTAAAACCGGACATGCCTTCATCAAGCAACGTATGCGTGATGAAGACGCGGTATATGGCGGTGAAATGAGCGCGCATCACTACTTCCGCGACTTCGCCTACTGCGACTCAGGCATGATTCCCTGGTTGATGGTGGCGGACCTGATCAGCGCTACCGGTCAGTCTTTGTCCAGCCTGATTGACGACCGCATGAAAAAGTACCCCGCCAGCGGCGAAATCAACCGTACGTTGGAAGACGCTGGCAAAGTGCTGAAAGCCATTGAGGAAGAATACGCACCCAGGGCGAAATCCGTGAACTTCGTGGACGGCTTGAGCGTGGAATTCGACGACTGGCGCTTTAACCTGCGTATGTCCAACACTGAGCCCTTGGTGCGCTTGAATGTAGAGTCCCGTGGGGATCAGGCGTTGATGGAAGCTAAGACTGCGGAACTGCTGGCGAAAATCGATAGCATCTGATTCGGCTGAGCTATCGGTAAAAATTCAGATGCAGAAAAGGCCGGCGTTCTTCAGAGCGCCGGCCTTTTATTTTATACGTGACCCGTTCTGAATAGATCAGGGGGCGCGTTTCCAGGAAATATCTACGAGCTTGCCAGCTTCAAACCGCAGGATAAACAGGGTTTTGTTTGGCTGCCGGTAAATCCAGCGCTCGATTTTAAACTCTCGCCTTTTATCGTCCGTCAGGCCGTAACCGATCAGACTGACATCGTCTGGTTGGCCGCATTTGGCCTGAACTTCGTAATCCAGGTCAGATTCCGAAACCAGATCCTTGCCGCAGCGCAACGCCCAGCTGGATGCTGACATAGAACAGAGTAAAAGTGCTAGGGTGAGGCGCTTAACGCCTGATGAGAGGACCATGCTTGAGCCACCGCCATAAACCAGATGATATATAAGGAGACTATCAGCAGATATATGAACACTCGCTGAACAGGTTTCCCGCCTGATGATTGTCCATCCGTTTGACCGACGCTTTCCACCCAACGGATGTAAAGATTGCCGCAAAAACCTGAGATTACCAAAAAGCTGGAGATCAAAGGAACCAGCCAAAGTACGGGAGCGACTGTTTCGCCTTGCTTACCCATTTGGGCGAACTGGTACATAGAGCCGACCAACGCGGCGAGGGCGATGAACTCTGTAATGATGAGGTGGCGTCTGTAGGGTGCGAGGCGCATCAGCGTTACCATGGCGTTGCTGGATTTGGAGTGCGCGCTGAAGATAATAAGCGCGGCCCCTCCGCTTTTGGCGTCGGGGTAGGCTCGAGCCTTGTGAGCGCGAACAAGTGCGCTCGGTTAAGCGCGTCGGGCATTATAGCGGGGGCGTGTGGCCGAATCCACTTTTCATCCTGAGTTGCGGCGCATAAGCAATAAAGCGCCTGCGGCGGCTCGATATGTGTGTTTTGGGACTTTCACCTGGGAACTGTCATGGATCAAAAAGCGCGCCGCAGGCCCCTTGTTAACCGGGAGCCTCTGCTTTATTTCTGCGGCGATGCCGTTATAATGCGCCATTAATAATTTTAAGCTGCTGATGAGGATGGGTCGTGAAGACAACCGTGAAAGCGATTACCGCAATGTTGGCGATGGTGTTTGCGGGCACTGTGTGGTCATTAACTCCAGCTGAAGAGAAGATTGCAGAGCGTATTAAGCCAGTGGGCGAAGTGTGTGTGGAAGGTCAGGAATGTAAAGCCGCTCAGTCCGCTGTAGCCGCCGCTGCGCCATCCGGCCCCCGTGAACCGGCTGATATTTATGGCAGTAAGTGTTTCGCCTGTCATGACACTGGTGTCGCCAACGCGCCGAAAAAAGGCGATGCGGCTGCCTGGGCTCCACGTATCGAACAAGGTATGGACACACTGGTGACCCATGCGATTAATGGCATCAGAGGCATGCCGCCGCGCGGCACCTGTGGCGATTGTTCCGATGATGAAATTAAAGCCACGGTCGAGTTTATTTTAGAGCAGAGCCAATAAGCTTCCCCTCCGTAGCAAAAGAAACCGCCGTAAGGCGGTTTTTTTTCGCCTGTCGTTTACGCCTTCCTGACGTACGCCTCTCTTATCCTGTATCCATGGGGGAATCCTGCAATGTCAATCACTTACCTTTTTGCCTGAGATCAGAATAAAAATTTTAGAATGCAAAATGAATACAAAACGTATTCAAAAAGGATTTTTTGTGCAAATATGATCTTTCGATAGCAATTCAGGTCTCCCTGAACCAACAAGAGGTGCAAACCCAATGAGAATAAAAAGACTCTGTTTATCCTTTCTGCTTTCGTTATCCGCATCCACCGGCTTCGCCGCCACAAAGTGGGACATGCCCACTCCCTATGCGGACGGGACTCATCACACGCAGAACATTCGCGAATTCGCGACGGATATTGATAAAGCCACCGGCGGCGATCTGAAAATCGTGGTGCATTCCGGCGCTTCCCTGTTCAAGCATCCTGAAATTTTCCGCGCAGTGCGCACTGGCCAGGCGCCCATTGGCGAGGTTTTCATGGGTCTGCTGGGCAATGACGACCCCATTTATAAAGTCGATAACATTCCATTTCTAGTGACCAGCTTCGACGGGGCTAAGAAGCTCTACGATGCGAGTCGTCCGCACATTGAAAAGAAGTTGGAGAAACAAGGACTTAAATTGCTGTTCAGTGTGCCTTGGCCGCCCCAGGGCATATACACCAAGGATAAGCTGGACGGAATCAACGACCTGAAAGGTCTGAAGATGCGCGCCTACAGCCCGTCCACATCCCGCTTGTCCGTGTTGCTTGGCGCGACGCCCACCACCGTTCAGACGCCAGAGATTCCACAGGCGTTCAGCACCGGCATTATCGACGCCATGGTGACCTCTCCTACGACTGGCGTTTCCAGTCAGGCCTGGGATTTCTCCCGTTATTACATGGATAGTCGCGCCTGGATTCCCAAGAACATGGTGTTCGTGAACCTGCGCTCTTTCAAACGTCTAAGCAAAGAACAACAGGATGCAGTGCTGCAAGCGGCCAAAGTGGCGGAAGAGCGCGGCTGGAAAATGGCGCAGCAGGAAACTACGGAGAAAACGGCTGATCTGGCCAAACACGGCATGAATGTAACTGAGCCTACGCAGGCTTTTATCAGCGAGTTCAGCAAAGTGGGCCAGACTATGGCGCAGGAATGGCAGGATGAAGTCGGCGCTGAAGGCGTTGAAATTGTGAAAGGACTCAACGGCGGCTAATTCCTTTTCCGCCCTTCAGGCGGGCTCACCAGAGTCCGCCTCACAAATAAAAACAATACCCATAACACGCTGTGGGAAGATGAAAATGCTGAGACTTACGCTTGATCGCCTGTATAAGGCGGGCCTTGTCCTGGCGTCCGTGAGCATGGTGCTGATCTGTCTGCTGATGACGATGCAGATAGTGGGACGCTGGTTTGGTCTGATCGTTCCCTCCGTTGAAGATTTTGTCGGTTACTTTCTGGCCTCGGCCACTTTTTTCGCACTGGCGTACAGCTTTCGCCATAACAGCCATATTCGAGTGACCTTTCTTACCCGTCAGGTAAAAGGCGTTGCGCAGCGCTATGTGGAGCTGTTCAACCTGACGGCGCTGTTGATTCTGGTTGGTTTTATCACCTACGCGGTCGGCGGCTTTGTTCTGGAAACCTATGAGTTCGATGATGTCAGCACTGGCTATATTGCGGTCCCATTGTGGATGCCGCAGAGCGTCATGCTGGCGGGACTGGCCCTGTTTTTTATTGCTGTGCTGGACGATTGGGTTGCAGCGCTACTGAAACGCAAACCCAGCTATATCGCGGCGCAAGAAGCTGGCGAAGCCACAGCGGAGTAATCGGTTATGGATACCTTGCAATTAACGATTCTCCTGATGGGAGTGTTGTTCACCTTCCTGGCGTTTGGTTTCTGGGTGGGATCAACGCTGTTCACCGTGGCTTTTGTCGCCATGCTGCTCAATGACAATGCGCAGATCGGCGCCATCATGGCGAACACGACCTGGGGCGCTTCCTCCAACTGGACGCTGTCCGCATTGCCGCTGTTTGTATGGATGGGAGAGATTCTGTTTCGCACCCGTCTGTCGGAAGACTTATTCGAAGGCCTGGCGCCCTGGCTCCGACGTCTGCCCGGCGGACTGCTGCACGTGAATATTCTGGGTTGCGGCATATTCGCCGCTGTCTCAGGGTCCTCGGCGGCGACCACTGCCACGGTCGGCAAGATGAGCCTGCCGGAGCTGAAAAAGCGCGGCTATGACGAGACCATGGCGATCGGCACTTTGGCCGGCTCAGGCACCCTTGGTCTGCTGATCCCGCCTTCTATTATTCTGATCGTGTACGGCGTCGCCGCGGAAGTGTCCATTGACCGTCTGTTCATGGCGGGAGCGATTCCAGGACTGATGTTGATCTGCCTGTTTATGGGATACACGGTGATCTGGTCCCTGCTGAACCGTAATAAGGTTCCGGCAGCGGAAGGCAAGACGGATATGAAAACCAAGCTCACTGCGTTGAGGCGTTTACTGCCCGTCACCTTGCTGATCGGTTTTGTCATCGGCTCCATATACGCCGGCGTCGCTACTGCTACGGAGGCGGCCACCCTTGGCGTTATCGGAGCGCTGGCGTTAACCGCCCTGACCGGATCGCTGAGCTGGGACATGTTCAAGCGCAGCCTGATCGGAGCGGTCTGCACCTCCTGCATGATCACTTTTATTCTCGCCGGCGCTTCATTTCTCACTGTCGCCATGGCGTTTACGGGCATTCCCCGAGAGTTGGCTGAGTTCATCGGCGCCATGCAACTGTCTCCGGCATTGCTGATCGTGGCGCTGACTCTGTTCTTTGTTTTACTTGGCTGCTTCCTCGATGGCATTTCCGTGGTGGTGCTGACCACGTCAGTCATTCTGCCGCTGGCGGAAAGTGCGGGGTTTGATTTGGTCTGGTTCGGCATCTATTTGGTGCTGGTGGTGGAAATGTCGCAGATCACGCCGCCGGTCGGCTTCAATCTGTTTGTTATCCAATCCCTGACCGGCAGGGATATTTTCAGGGTGGCCCGCTATGCGACGCCGTTTTTCCTGATCCTGGTGACGGCGGTGGCGCTGCTCAGCAAGTATCCGGAAATAGCGTTGTGGCTGCCGCAGACGCTGAGCAGTCGCGGTTGAGCGGGTTAAGAGATTTTTTGAGGTGACAGACATAATGACAACACAAAATACAAACACGGCGGGTGCGGGCAAATGGCGTTTCTGGGTGGACCGGGGCGGCACGTTTACAGACATTGTGGCGCGGAATCCGGCGGGAGAATTGATCACCCATAAACTGCTTTCCGAGAACCCGGCGCAATACCCTGATGCGGTGCTGGAAGGCGTGCGCGTACTCATGGGCGTTCCTCGTGGCGCGCAGGTTCCTGAGCAGGATATCGAAGAAATCAAAATGGGCACCACGGTGGCCACCAATGCCTTGCTGGAGCACAAAGGCGAGCCGGCGCTGTTGGTGGTGAGCAAAGGTTTCGCCGACGTTCTCCGCATCGGTTATCAAACGCGTCCGGACCTGTTCGCCCTGGATATTCGTTTGCCGGACATGATCTACGCCGAAGTGGCGGAAGTGAACGAACGCATCAATGCGCAAGGCGAAGTGCTGACGCCGCTTGACCTGGCGGGCGCGGAGAAATCGTTGCGAGCGGCCTACGAACGCGGTCTGCGCTCCTGCGCTATCGTGTTCATGCACAGTTACGCGTTCCGCGAACATGAAAGCAAAGTCGCGCAACTGGCGCGGGATATCGGTTTTACCCAGGTGTCGGTGAGCAGCGAATTAAGCCCGCTGATGAAAATTGTCAGCCGGGGCGACACCACGGTGGTGGATGCGTACCTGTCGCCGATTCTTAAGCGTTACGTCAATCAGGTGTCCGGACAACTGGGCTCTATGGCCAGCGAACCGGGACGGCTGATGTTCATGCAGTCCAACGGTGGGCTGACCGACGCCCGTGTATTCAACGGCAAAGACGCCATTTTGTCCGGCCCCGCCGGCGGTGTGGTGGGCATGGTGAAAACCGCCGAAGCGGCGGATTTCGAGCAGTTGATCGGTTTCGACATGGGTGGCACCTCCACGGATGTGTGCCATTACCGCGGCGAATATGAACGCAGTTTCGAAACGGAAGTGGCCGGGTTCCGCCTGCAAACGCCGATGATGTCGATTCATACGGTGGCGGCGGGCGGCGGCTCGGTGCTTAAGTTTGACGGCTCGCGCTATCGCGTGGGACCGGAATCCGCTGGCGCTTATCCGGGACCGGCCTGTTATCGCAATGGCGGCCCTCTGACGGTGACTGACTGCAACGTCATGCTGGGCAAACTGCAGGCGGATTACTTCCCGAAAGTGTTTGGCCCTGAGGCTAACCAGTCCCTGGACACAGAATGCGTACGGGAAAAATTTGCCGCGCTGGCCCAGCAGATCCAGGAACAGACGGGCGACAACCGTACGCCGGAGCAGGTGGCGGAAGGCTTCCTGGCGATTGCGGTGGATAACATGGCCCACGCCATCAAGCATATTTCCACTCAGCGCGGCTACGATGTGCAGGACTACACCCTCTGTTGTTTTGGCGGCGCTGGCGGCCAGCATGCCTGTCTGGTGGCGGACGCTTTGGGAATGAAGCGGGTATTTCTGCATCCCTACGCTGGCGTGTTATCCGCCTTTGGCATGGGACTGGCGGATGTGAGGGAAATAGCGGAAACCACAGTAGAGAAGCCCCTGTCGGACGCCTTGATTGCGGAGCTGACGCCCCTTGTCGAGCGCATGAGCCAGGACGCCGCCGCCAAACTGACGGAACAACGGGTTCCGGCGGCGCGTATTGAGTCCTCCGCGCGACTACATATTAAGTATCAAGGTTCCGATACCTCCATTCTGGTGGCGCTGGACGCAGTGGATGCCGTGCGTCAGGCGTTTTCTATCGAGCATGAAAAACGTTTCGGGTTTGTCGTCGCCGATAAAACGCTCATGGTGGAGGCGGTGCAAGTGGAAGTCTCCGGCCGTGGCGATGCGCAAGTGGCGGCCACGGCGCCTTGTCAGGGCGGTGAGCTGACTCCGGATAAAGTGCTGCCGCTGACGACGGGCGGCGAGCAGTATCAGGCGCCTTTCTATGTGCGTGAGAATATTCCCCAGGCACGCGCCATCGACGGCCCTGCGGTGATTGTGGAGAAAATCGGCGCCATTGTGGTGGAACCGGGCTGGCGGGCGCGACTGACGGATCGCAATGACGTGGTGCTGGAGCGCGTCGCCGCGCGTCCGCAGCGTCATTCCATAGGCACTGACGCCGATCCGGTGATGCTGGAGATCTTCAATAACCTGTACATGTTCATCGCAGAACAAATGGGGCTGGTGCTGCAAAACACCGCAGTGTCAGTGAACATCAAAGAGCGACTGGACTTCTCCTGTGCGATTTTTGACGCAGAGGGCGAGCTGGTGGCCAACGCGCCGCACATGCCGGTGCATCTCGGCTCCATGAGCCACAGCATCAAGACGGTGATGGTGCGCAATGCCGGAACCATGCGCCCCGGCGACGTGTTCATGCTGAATGATCCCTATAACGGCGGCACTCACTTGCCTGATATCACCGTGATCAAGCCTGTGTTCGACAGCGTAGGGGAAAACATCTGCTTTTATGTGGCGTCGCGAGGACATCATGCGGATGTGGGCGGCGTAGCGCCGGGCTCCATGCCGTCGGATTCCAGTCATATAGATGAAGAAGGCATTCTGCTGGATAACGTCAAACTGGTGGATGCGGGCGTCTTCCAGGAGAAAATGACTCGGGAGCTGTTCCTGTCTGGGCCTCATCCGGCGCGCAATATCGAGTTCACGATTGCGGACCTGCGCGCCCAGGTGGCGGCGTGCGAGGCGGGGGTGCAGGCGCTGCAGAAAGTCGTGTCCCAGTACGGCCTGGAAGTGGTGCAGGCGTATATGAAGCACGTGCAGGAAAATGCGGAAGAGTGCGTGCGTCGGGTCATCGACGTGCTGTCTGATGGCGAATTCCAATACGCCATGGACGACGGCTATAAGGTGCAAGTGAAAATCCAGGTGGATCGCAACCAGCGCACGGCGACGGTGGACTTCACCGGCTCCAGCCCGCAGCACCCGCGCAACTACAATGCGCCGCTGGCGGTGGTGCATGCGGCGGTGCTGTATGTGTTCCGCTGTCTCGTCAATGACCAGATTCCCCTTAACGGAGGCTGCCTGCGGCCATTGCAGATCATTGTGCCGGAAGGCTCCATGCTGAATCCCCGTTACCCCGCCGCAGTGGTGGCGGGCAATGTGGAAGTCTCCCAGCTGGT
Source organism: Hahella sp. NS-SX17 (assembly GCF_057367735.1). Classification (NCBI taxonomy): domain Bacteria; kingdom Pseudomonadati; phylum Pseudomonadota; class Gammaproteobacteria; order Oceanospirillales; family Hahellaceae; genus Hahella; species Hahella sp. NS-SX17. Next base: position 7,124,961 of record NZ_CM170632.1, on the reverse strand, counting down.
GGTGGACGCGTTGTTTGGCGCTTTGGGCGTGAAAGGCGCGGCCCAGGGCACGATGAACAACCTGACCTGGGGCGACGATGAGTTCCAGTATTACGAAACCATCTGCGGCGGCGATGGCGCTACGGCCAACGCTGACGGCGCCGGGCCGGTGCATACGCACATGACTAACTCGCGTCTGACCGATCCGGAAGTGCTGGAGTGGCGTTTCCCGGTATTGCTGGAGGAGTTCAAGGTGCGGCGCGGATCTGGCGGCGATGGCCAGCATCGCGGCGGCGACGGCGTATGCCGCAGCCTGCGATTCCTCAAGCCCATGCAGGTGAGCATTCTGTCCAATCGACGGGAAGTGGCGCCTTATGGCGCATCCGGCGGCAAGCCTGGACAAGTGGGCGTAAACCGGGTGATGCGCCGCGACGGCGACGTCCAGACTCTGGGCGCTCAGGTTAGCCTGCAACTGGAAGCGGGGGATCGCCTGCAAATCGAAACTCCCGGCGGCGGCGGTTTCGGCGAGCCGCAAAAGGATTAGACAACGCCTGACGGAGCGGCTTTCGGCGGCGGGATTAGACATTGTCCGGCGCCGAAAGTATGCTCTGCCCACATTGGCGCGACCAAGAAGGAAACAACACACACCATGACAAAATCAAGAATCGTCTCCTCCAGCCACCTGCTTAATGAGCGCAGCGTTGAGCTCAGCGAGTTCGAGTACGCTTTGATAATGGCTGAAAACACATTCCAGCGTTGGTTGGTGCACTGCATGTCCGCGGCGGGCAATAAAGAGCTCAGCACCATCGATATACTGGTGCTGCATAACGTGTATCACCGCGAGCGTCCCAAGCGCATCGCCGACATCTGTTTTATTCTGCATATCGATGACACCCACACCGTGTCTTACTCCCTGCGCAAGCTGGCGAAAATGGGACTGGTGACCAGTGAGAAAGTCGGCAAGGAAACCTTTTACTCCGCCACGGAAAGCGGCGCGGAACTCTGTCTCAAGTACCGGGAAGTGCGCAATGACTGCCTGGTGGACACACTGCTCACCACCGGCATCAGCAATGAGGAAATCGGCGAAGTGGCGCGGGTGTTGCGCACCCTGACCGGCGTCTACGATCAGGCCGCCAGGGCAGCGGCTTCGCTATAACGCCAGGGGTGAATCGCGAACTGCGACAAAGCGGTCGTTTTCAGTGCGTTTATTTGGGTATGATGCCGGACTGGCAGTGTCAATCGGAGAAGGATGATTCAGATGAAGTGCGTCGCCATCAGCGATACCCATGGCATGTATGACAAGATCGATATTCCCGACGGGGACGTGTTGATTCACGCTGGGGATATATTCGGGCAGGGCAAATTAAGGGAAGTGGAGGCGTTCAACGCCTTTCTCGGCGCTTTGCCCCATCGGGTGAAAATCGTCATCGCAGGCAACCATGACTGGTGTTTCGCGCGTGAAGAACAAGCCTGCCGCACTCTGCTGTCCAATGCGGTGTACCTGCAAGACGAGGCGGTCACCGTCGAAGGCGTCAAGTTTTACGGCTCTCCCTGGCAACCCTTTTTCCATAATTGGGCGTTTAATCTCCAACGTGGGCGGGAACTGAAAGCCAAGTGGGATCTGATAGACGCAGACACCGATGTGCTGATTACCCACGGCCCGGCCTTCGGCGTTCATGATCAGACCATCGGCGGCCTGAGCGTGGGCTGCGAGGAACTGGCCCACGCCATCACGCGCATTCGCCCCCGCTTTCACGTATGCGGCCACATCCATGAAAGCTACGGCGTCACTGAAAAAGACGGCTGCACCTATATCAACGCCAGCATCGCCAACCACCGTTTCCGGCCGGAGAATGCGCCGGTGGTCTTCGAGGTTTAGTCTCCCAAATCCCGCAGTAGCGCATCCAGAGTGGCGCGGCCGCGCGCCTGATTGCGCTCTTCGTTGCGCTGGCCCAGACCTTCCCATACCAGATCTTCTTGCGGCATTTCGTCGAGGAAGCGGCTGGGAATGGTCTCGATTTTCTCGCCGAACTGCTTGCGTTCGGAGCAGAAAGTCAGACACAAACTGCGCTGGGCGCGGGTGATGCCTACGTACATCAGGCGGCGCTCTTCCTCGATCTGGTTGGTCTCGATACTGTTGCGGTGAGGCAGGATGTCCTCCTCCAGTCCCATAATGAAGACATGGGGAAACTCCAGACCTTTGGACGCATGCAAGGTCAGCAAATGGACTTTATCCTCGTCCTCTTCTTCCTTCTGCTGATCCATGATGTCCCGCAACAACAGCTTGCCGATGGCGTCCTTGAGCGTCATCTGCTCTTCCGCGGCGGCGTCGTATTCCAGCATGCGCGCCACCTGATCCAGCAGAATCCACACGTTGGCCATACGTCGCTCCGCCTGTTGCGGCGAGGTGCTGTTCTGCAGCAGCCACTCTTCGTAATCAATGCGAGTAAAAAGCTGCTTCAGCACGGGGACGGCGTCGTGTTCCTCTTCGCACTTCTGGCCGGTGTGCAGAATGATCTCTGAGAACTCGCGCAGGTGCTCCAGGGTTTTACCGGTCAGCACGCTCTCCAGACCAAATTCGGAGATAGCGGAAAACAGACTGATCTTGCGCGACTCCGCATAAGCAGACAGCTTTTCCAGGGTCACTGGCCCAATTTCTCTCCGCGGCACGTTGACCACCCGCAGGAAAGCGGCGTCGTCATCCGGGTTGGCCAGCAGACGCAGGTAAGACATGGCGTCCTTGATCTCGTTGCGGGAGAAAAAAGACGTGCCGCCGCTGATGCGGTAGGGAATCTGGTACGCCTGTAGCTTGAGCTCCAGCAGACGGGACTGGTGATTGCCCCGGTAGAGTACTGAGAAATCCTTGAACTGGACCCGCTTCTTCAGGCGCATATCAATGATTTCTGAGGCGATGCGTTCCGCTTCCGCCTCCTCGTTGCGCACCCGGATAATACGGATTTCATCCCCCATGCCCAACTGACTCCACAACGCTTTTTCGTAAACGTGGGGGTTATTGGCGATAAGGACGTTGGCGGCTTTCAGAATACGGGCGGTTGAACGGTAGTTCTGTTCCAGTTTGACCAGCTTCAGGGTGGGAAAGTCCTTTTGCAGGCGCGCCAGATTTTCCGGTCGGGCGCCGCGCCAGGCGTAAATGGACTGGTCGTCGTCGCCCACCACCGTGAACGCCTGACGTCCCGCCACCAGTTGCTGCACCAGCTCATACTGGCTGAGGTTGGTGTCCTGGTATTCATCCACCAGTAAATAACGGATGCGCAGGCGCCACGCGGCCAGTATTTCCGGGTGATTGCGGAACAGCATGACCGGCATCAGGATGAGGTCGTCGAAGTCCACCGCATTGTAGGCGCGCAGATAATGGTCGTAACGCTCGTACAGGCGCGCGGCGGTGAGATCTTCGGCGGTGATCGCCTGTTTTATGGCCTGCGCCGGCGTCAGCATGTCGTTCTTCCAGTTGGAGAAGTGCGCCTGCAATTGGTCAACGTCTTCTTCCGCCTCATCGAATTCCTTGAACAGCAAGTCTTTGATGATGGCCTTACAGTCCTGCTGGTCAAAAATGGAAAAGCCGGGCTTCAGGCCCACGGCTTTATGCTCCAGACGAATGATATTCATTCCCAAATTGTGAAAGGTGGAGACCGTCAGGCCTCTGGCGGCGGGTCCCGAGACCAGCGCGCTGACCCGCTCTTTCATTTCCCGCGCGGCTTTGTTGGTGAACGTCACCGCAGCAATATGCTTGGCTTTGACGCCGCATTCTTCGATCAGATAGGCGATTTTTCGTGTAATTACGCTGGTTTTGCCGCTGCCTGCGCCGGCGAGCACCAGTAGGGGGCCGTCTATGTATTTAACGGCTTCACGTTGACGGGGATTGAGTTGCGACACGGTCTGCTCATGACTGGGGAAAACTGGGCGGCAGTTTATCAGACATTCGCATCGCGGTTGATAACGAATGCTTCTAATGAGAGAGACGCACCCGCACAATAATTTCCGACGCAGACAGGAAAAAAAACCGAAAATGGTCTAAATGTTAAGTGTTGTCACTAAAATTCTAACATTCTTTATAAGCTGCAATAACGCCATGGCTAAATAGCCTCAAATGCTGGCGTTAGTTGCGAATGTTAACCGCCGCCATGAATAAGTTCTTTAATGAATCCGCGTTATACCGCGGGCGAGGGAATTTACTGCATGAGCGAGCATGTCGGGCAATCTCTTATGAATCCGGGTCAATCTGGCGTTCGGGCTGTCTCCTGCACTGAAGACAATGTGGATGTGCTGGCGGTGGTGAAGTCGCATTGCGACTTTCTCTGGCTACAGCATCTCACCGCCGCTGAGAAGGATATTCAATTGTACTGGTGCAATAGTATTCCCATGGCGATGGATGTGCTGCGAAAACGCAAGTTTGATATGGTCGTGTGGGAAGAAAACCTGTTCGACGGCGACAAGGACAGTTTTCTGCGCATTCTGTCTCACCATGCAGACGCCCCTGTCATCGCGCTAGGTCCCTATGCTGATGAACGCCACGCCCGTAGCCTGATCCTGGCGGGGGCGGCGGACTATCTGAGCAAGTCCAGTCTGGAGGCTTCTTTATTGGTGCGTTCGGTGCGTCGGGCATGGTATCGCGAACTATTTCGCCTGGACTTTGAAATGCGGGAGCAATTGGATAGTTTGACCGGCATTCTTGATCGCGCCCGCTTTTACGATCGTCTGCACCAGGCCATTCTGCGGGCGGAGCGGGTTAAACATCGGGTTGGCCTGATTTTCGTAAATGTGGATGAGTTTCGCACCGTGAATCAGTCCCTCGGTTATCGGGCGGGGGATATTCTGATCAAGATGATGGCGGCGCGCCTGCGGCAGGTGTTGCGGCGCTCGGACTGTCTGGCCCGGGTAGGCGGAGATGAGTTCGCGGTGATTCTTGAGGACGGACAGGAAAGCTTCAGCCTGATCAATGTGGCCAAGAAAATGGCCAATATTTTCGAACAAGCCTTTGTCGTGAACCAGCACCCGGTGAATCTGACCGCCTCCATGGGCATGGCGGTGTTCCCTGAATCCGGCGACAGTGCGGACCTCCTGCTGCGTCGCGCCAATCAGGCGATGTTCGACGCCAAAAAAGAGCATGGCGTCAGTTACCGTTTCTTCAACGATCGCATGAACCGTGAACTGGATATGCGCCTGGAGTTGGAGACCGAGTTCCGACAGGCGCTGCGAGGCGACAAGCTGGATCTCTACTATCAACCGAAAATCGACGTACGCAGCGGCGAAGTAGTGGGCATGGAAGCGCTGGTGCGCTGGCCCCATCCGCGTCTGGGAGTATTGACCCCGGGGGCCTTTATCGCCGCCGCCGAACGCAGCAGCCTGATTATTCCCATGGGCTATTGGGTGCTGGAGCGCGCTTGCCGGGATCTGGCCATGTTGCAGACCATGGGGTATGACGATCTGGTGTGCGCGGTTAACCTGTCATTCCGGCAGTTCTTTGACCGGCGCTTATCGGAAACGGTTTTCCGCATTATCTATAACGCTAATATCGATACCACCAAGTTTGAATTCGAACTGACTGAGTCTGCGATGATGTTCGATCGGGACTACACGCTTAAGTGCTTGAAAGAGTTGACTCATCTGGGTCTGCATTTCGCGCTGGATGACTTCGGCACAGGCTATTCCTCGTTCACTAACCTGCGCAACCTGCCCATCTCCACGGTGAAGATAGATAAGTCCTTTATTGAGAACGTTTGTACGATTCCAGAAGACGCCACATTGGTCAGCGGTATGATCTCTCTGGCGCACAGCCTTTCCATGACCGTCGTCGCAGAAGGGGTGGAGAAACCGGAGCAGTTAGAGTTTCTGCGTCGGCATAATTGCGATCAGGCGCAAGGGTATTGGTTTGCGCGCCCGCTGCCTTTCCGTGAATTCTGCGATTTTATGCAAGTGGCTGGCGACCTGCGCCGACTGCGCAAGCATCAATGAGAAAAGGCTGGTCTGTCCAAACCGCAATTCCCCTGTCTGTTTTGGCTCTTCTTGTTTGAGGCCTGATCTATATAATGGGACGCCCGGAATACGAGACCGTCGGCTGCATCCCCAGTGTCGATAGCGTCGCCCAAGGCTTGCTTTTATTGCAACAGCCACTGATTGATAAGGAATTTCTTGAGTTGAAAGACTGGGCTACGCAGGATTTTGGCAGTGTTAGGTAATAGGGGAGACGAGCCGGCGGAAATCTGCAGATACTATGCAAAGAACTGAGTAGACAGGTTTTTAATGGAAAAGATTTATCGCGTTATCGCCCAAGAACTCAACGCCAAAGCCGAGCAGGTTGCGGCGGCCGTCACGCTGCTGGATGAAGGGGCCACTGTTCCGTTTATCTCCCGGTACCGTAAGGAAGTCACTGGTGGCCTGGATGACACCCAGATGCGTCATCTGGAAGACCGACTGCGTTACCTGCGTGAAATGGAGGACCGGCGGCAGACCATCCTCAGCAGCATTGAGGAGCAGGGCAAACTCACCGACGAGTTGCGCGCGCAGATCATCGATGCGGACACTAAAAACCGCTTGGAGGATTTGTATCTCCCCTATAAACCGAAGCGCCGCACTAAGGCGCAAATCGCCAAAGAGGCGGGGCTTGAGCCTCTGGCGGAGCAGTTGTTAGCTGATCCCTCTCTGGTTCCAGAAACGCTGGCGGAAAGCTTTGTCGATGCGGAAAAGGGTGTGGCGGATGTCAAAGCCGCGCTGGAAGGCGCCCGTTACATTCTGATGGAGCGCTTCGCCGAAGACGCCGAACTGATCGGCCGCCTGCGCGAACATCTCTGGGGACAGGGCGTACTGAAAGTGGCCGTCGTAGAGGGCAAAGAACAGGACGGCGCCAAATTCCGCGATTACTTCGAGCATCAGGAGCCGCTGAAAGGCGTTCCCTCCCACCGCGCGCTGGCGGTTTTCCGCGGCCGTAACGAAGGCGTGCTGAGCTTTCAGATTGTGCTGCCGGACGAGCCTGAATCGCGGCTGGAGCCGCATCCCTGTGAAAACATCGTCGCCGTGCACTGGCGCATCAGCGACAAAGGCCGCGCCGCCGACGGCTGGTTAAAAGATGTGGTGCGCTGGACTTGGCGCGTCAAGCTGCTGACGCAGTTGGAGACGGACTTGATGGGCAGAATTCGCGAGCGTGCGGAAGAAGAGGCCATCAACGTATTCGGAAGCAACCTTAAAGACCTGCTATTGGCGGCGCCGGCGGGCGCCAAGGCTACCATGGGGTTGGACCCTGGTCTGCGCACTGGTGTGAAGGTGGCGGTTATCGACGCCACTGGTAAGTTTGTGGACCACGCCACGATTTATCCCCATGCGCCGAAAAACCAGTGGTCGCAATCCATCGCCCAATTGGCGGCGCTGTGCGCCAAGCATAAGGTGGAGCTGGTCAGTATCGGCAATGGAACGGCTTCCAGAGAGACTGATAAGCTGGTCGCCGATCTGATCAAACAGTTCCCACAAATGAAGCTGACCAAAATTATGGTCAATGAATCCGGCGCCTCTATATATTCCGCTTCCGAATACGCTGCGAAGGAATTTCCGGATCTGGACGTCACCATCCGTGGCGCAGTCTCTATTGCGCGTCGCTTGCAGGACCCGCTGGCGGAACTGGTGAAAATCGATCCCAAATCCATTGGCGTCGGTCAATATCAGCACGACGTCAGCCAAACACAGCTGGCGCGCACTTTGGACGCGGTAGTGGAAGACTGCGTTAACGCGGTGGGCGTGGACGTCAATACGGCTTCCGCGCCTCTGCTGGCGAGGGTGGCCGGTCTGAACCAGACTCTGGCGGGCAATATCGTGGCGTATCGCGACGCCAAGGGCGCGTTTCTGAATCGCCAGCAGTTGCTGAAAGTGCCGCGTCTGGGAGACAAAACCTATGAACAGGCCGCTGGCTTCTTGCGCATCATGAACGGCGACAACCCGCTGGACGCCTCGGCGGTGCACCCGGAAGCTTATGTGGTGGTAAACAAAATTGCAGAAAAAAATGCCCGGGACTTGCGATCCCTGGTTGGCGACACCACATTCTTACGCAGCCTGACAGCAAATGATTACGTGGATGAACATTTTGGCGTTCCTACGGTCAAAGATATTCTGGCCGAGCTGGATAAACCGGGACGCGATCCGCGCCCTGAGTTCAAGTTCGCTCAGTACCAGGAAGGCGTCGAGGATATCAAAGATCTCAAGCCGGGCATGGTGCTGGAAGGGGCCGTCACCAACGTGACCAACTTCGGCGCCTTTGTGGATATCGGCGTCCATCAGGATGGTCTGGTGCATATCTCTGCGTTGTCGCACAAATTCGTCAAAGACCCCAGGGAAGTGGTCAAGGCGGGCGACATTGTGAAGGTGAAAGTGATTGAAGTGGATGCGGCGCGTAAGCGCATCGCGTTGAGCATGCGTCTTGACGATGACGTTCAAAGCAGCGCCAACTCAGGCGCTCGCGATGGCGGCCGGCAGCCTTCAAAACAGAAGAGGAATACCGGTAACGAATCCGCTGCGGGAGGCATGGGGTCGTTCGGCGCCTTGTTGTTGAAAGCGCAGAAGCAGCAACCAGGAAAGAAAGGCTAGTATTTAAATATAACTGCCGTGAATCCAGGGAGGGTCGCATCTGCGGAGAATCTTGCGCGCTCTCTGTAGAATGCCGGGAGTGGCGCGGCGGCGAAGACGGGGAGGGTTGTCTCTCCCCCAATATTAGTTCCTGGAGCAAGGAATCGTGCATGAGTGAGAAGTTAGCAGCGCGCCTGGAAAAGTTGAGGCGTCGTCACCCCCAAGCGCTGGCGGATATCTACCGCGGCATAGAAAAGGAAGGACTGCGCGTAGACAGCAAGGGCTTCATCGCCCAAACCGACCACCCTCAGGCGTTGGGTTCTGCATTGACCCACCCGAATATCACCACGGATTATTCAGAAGCATTGCTGGAGTTGATTACGCCAGTGACCCGTGAGGTGGATGAACTGCTGACCTCTCTGCAGGAAATTCATCAGTTTGTGCACGCCAACCTGCCAGCGGGAGAGTTCCTGTGGGCGGGCAGTATGCCCAGTCTGCTGGATGGGGATGAGAGCATTCGCATCGCGGAATACGGCGAATCCAACCTGGGTAAGATCAAGCACGTCTATCGACGCGGTCTGGCCTATCGTTACGGGCGCATTATGCAGAGCATCGCTGGCGTGCATTTTAATTTTTCTTTAGGCGATGACTTCTGGCGCGCCTATCAAGAAGTTCTTGCGCAAAGCGCGCCGCTGCAGGAGTTCAAGTCCGAGAGTTACTTCTCGCTGATCCGTAACTTTCGTCGCTGGTCCTGGCTGCTGATGTATCTGTTTGGGGCTTCTCCGGCGCTGGATCGCAGCTTCCTTAGCGGTCGCGACCATAAACTGGATCAATTCGGGGTTGATACTCTGGGTTTGCCTGATGCGACCTCTTTGCGGATGAGCGATCTGGGGTATCAGAATAATGCGCAGTCGTCGCTGAAGATCTGTTTTAATCACCTCAACACATACGTCAAAACCCTGTATGACGCGACGCACACGCCGTTCCCCCGTTATGAGGCGATCGGCATGCAGCGGGATGGTGAGTTTATCCAGCTAAACACCAACCTGTTGCAGATTGAAAACGAGTACTACAACACCATCCGTCCCAAACGAGTGACTCAGAGCGGCGAGAAGCCGATACAGGCGCTCAAGCGTCGTGGCATTGAATACATCGAGGTGCGATGCCTTGATTTGGACCCGTTTTCACCAATCGGCGTGAGCGAGTCGCAAATCCGTTTTCTGGATGCATTTCTGTTGACCTGTCTGCTGTCCGACAGCGCCAAGATAGTGGATGAAGAGTGCTCGATTATCGAAGAGAACTTCCTGAACACCGTATCCCGCGGTCGCGCTGTGGACGCGGATTTAGTGCGTTTGCAGCAAAATGACTACGCTCAGAGCAGTCTGCCGAAATGGGCTCTGAGCATACTGGAGCAGGTTGAGCTGTGCGCCAGGGAGCTGGACGCCATTAAAGGCGGCGATCACTATACGGCTGCGGTGCAGGACGCCAGGGCTAAAGTGAATGATCCCAGTCTGACGCCCTCCGCACGCACCTATGCAGCGGTGTCCAGTGGCAAGGGCTACGTAGACTGGACTTTGGCGATGTCGCAGGCGCATCATCAGACACTGACCGCGAATCCGTTGTCTCCTGAGCGCATGCAGCACTATATTCGCGCCGGTGAACAATCCTGGGCCGACGAAAGAGCGCTGCGGGAAGCGGACAACCTGCCTTTCGACGCCTATTTGAAACAGTATCTGACGTACGTCTAACCATCTCTTATCTACTTTAAGCATGCCGGGACCGTGCAGGTCCCGGCTTGATTGACCTCTCCAGGCGCTGCGCTTTCTGGTTACCCTCGCTGAAATTGTCCGACCAGCCATCGCGTCAACCAGCGCACAATTCCGAGCCATTCACCTTGTTCTACTCCTTTTGGCGTGCTACTTTTTGCTGGCTGTAACATAAGTTTACAATTTGCTACACTTTTTGTGCATCAGAAGCTTTTTGTTATTGGTGTGTTGGATTATTGTTGTAATGTGACTAAGCCTATTGGCCTAATCCTGGTCGCGAAGTAGCCAATGAATGAGCTCGCAGCCAACTGAAACAGATTATCAAATGCGAAGTCTGCATCGCTGGCGGCGATATAACGATAAAAGCAAATCTGAACCATCAACTTAATTTGGCATGCGAATTGGGAGGCCGGGTATGGCCGCAGATCTATCTCTGAACTGGAATCTGGAAACGCTTAATAAAGCATATCAGCAAGGATATATGGCGGGCGTCTTAGGCATGGAGCGGGTCAAATGTCCGTATCGCGGAGAAGTCGTCATCGCGGCCTGGGAAGCGGGTTGGGAAGACGGCGCTCAGGCGGGCGATAAAAAAGGTAAGGCGAGAACGGCCTGAATCTGTTGAACCGAAGGGGCGCTGCCGACGACGTCGCGGATTGCGGCGATGTCGGAGTCCGGGCGTAACACGATCAGCGTTGCACTACGAAGTTGGTGAAAAGCAGGTCTTCGGCCATCTTGCCTCCAGACTCCTCCTGTAGAAAGTCCTGCAGCGCCTGTAGCGCTTCGGCTCGCAGTTGTTCCCGGCCCTCATTTGAGCCCATCACCTTCTCCGTTTGACGACTGAACATCAGCACCAGCAGGTTGCGTAGCGCCGGCATATGGTGTTCGACCGCCGCCGCCGCAGTGCGGGTGTTGACTCGTAAGGATACGTCTATTTTGGCGAACTTGAGTTTACTGCCGGGACCATCGTAGTTAAGCACGAACGATGGTTTCAGATCGATGTATTGCACCAGGTCGTCCTGACCCTCCGCGCGCGCGCCGGACGCCATCGCCAGGGCGATGATCGTCAGCAGAACAAGCAGACGGATATCGCGCGGAAAGGCGTGCTTGAGTACCATGGAAGGCGTCCTCTTGATTAAACTTTGGTTATTTCGAGCCTAGACAAGGCCTTGGAGAGCGTCAAATGGTTTTCGCGTCTTGCAAGCAAAGTTTATTCTCAGCAAAATCGAAACCCGTTTTGACAAGCTACTCTACCAGGAGAACAGGAGATCTCATGCCCGCATGGCTCACCAACCGAACGATTTACTTCCTGTGTTTTCTGGCGATCGCCGGATTGATGGGATTCGCTTTCTACCTGCAATATGTGGAAGACCTTGAGCCTTGTCCGTTGTGCATGGCGCAGCGCATAGCGTTTGTTTTGGCGGGACTGGTGTTTCTGGCTGCGGCGCTGCATAACCCGAAAAGCAAGGGAACCACTGTTTACACGATCCTGGGGTGGGTGACGACCCTGGGCGGCGCGGCTTTGGCGACGCGTCAGTTATGGTTGCAGAGTCTGCCGGCGGATCAGGTGCCGGCCTGTGGCCCCGGTTTGGAATATATGTTTCAGGCGTTCCCGTTCTCGGAAGTATTGACGATGATGTTGACTGGCACTGGCGAATGCGCTGAGGTGCAGTGGACTTTTCTCGGCTTGAGCATTCCTGGCTGGACGCTGGTCGCCTTCATTGGCTTTACCGTCGTCTGGGCCTTTGCATGGGTGCGCAGGGCGCGCTGAGGGCGGTTTGGTAAAACATTGAAAAAGGAATTCGGTACGCTTGTTTAGCAAACGAGTGATCGCGTATAGTTGAAAGCCACTATTAAAAATACTTATAACACTAACGGCTAGCACAGATAGATAGAGATAAGGGTGAGGTCATGCTGGAAAATTGCCAAAACGCCAAAGAGCGATGGGGTGGCGTCAGTGAAATAATCGACCGCTGGCTTAAGGAAAGGCAGGACCTGATCGTGCGTTATTGCGATCTGGTCGGCAAGAGCAAGTTTGAAGATGTGGAATCTGCGGTAAAAAACTTTAAGACGTTCTGCCAGGTGCTGTTGGATTACGTGTCTGCAGGCCACTTTGAGGTGTACGAGCAATTAATCGAAGAAGCCCGTGAATTTAACGACGGCGGTATGGAGCTGGTGAAGGAGCTGTTTCCGAAAATCCAGGCCACTACTGAAGCGGCGCTGGACTATAATGACCGGTATGATAAAACGCCGGAAGAACTGGCGGAATTGAACGCGCTGTTGCCTGAACTCTCCAAATTGGGCGAACGTCTAGAAGAGCGCTTCGAACTGGAAGATATGCTGATCGAAAAACTGCATAACGCTCACGCTGACCAAGTCGCCTGAACGGGCCCAAGTCATGAAAGCCGGTCGCCATAGGCGGTCGGCTTGTTCTAACCTGTTAATTTTCCACAAATAATTTTGCCTATCCCATAAGGTTGTCTAAACTTCCTTAATCAACCTTGAATTCAGCTTCAACCATCTTACTCAGTATGCGCGTCCCAAGGACTTATCTGTGGAAACTCCTGCCGTTGATTATATCAGCCAGTACGCTGCTTTCCGGCTGTGGCGGCAAAGGACCTGAAAGCTCTCTTAAAGTGGCGCAGCAAGGGCTTCTTAGTGGCTCTCTCTCGGCGGAAGCCAGCTATGCGCTGATAGGCTCCGTCCATCATGGGGGCAGCCTGTGGGCGCTGGACAAGAACGAACGTCTTTACAACTGGAATCATCAACAGGGAGAGTTCAGCACCATTCGCGCGGTGGCGATGGCGGACGACGCCAAACTGGCGATCACCGCAGTGGATGCAGACCTGGCGGTATGGAATGTAGTGGATGGACATTCCCTCAACTTCTGGCGCGCGCCGGATAAGGTCTCCACTCTCGCGATTGGACCGAATAACCAATACGCTTTGCTCGGCATGCGCAGCAACCAGGCGGTGTATTTTGACATACAAAGAGGCCAGTCCCGTTATGAATTTCCCCATAAAGCGGAAGTGACGTCGGTGGACATCTCCGGCGACAATCGGTGGGCGATCACAGGTTCGGATGACCAGAGTGCGAGACTATGGCGCTTGGACACAGGCGCTTTGATGCATACATTCGCCCACTCTAATCAGGTGAAGACGGTCGCACTTTCCAACGATGGCGCCTTGGCTTTCTCCGCGGCGCAGAGAGAGGACGCTGTTATCTGGGACGCTATCAGCGGCGACGCCAAGGCTAAGTTATCCTACCGCTATGAGAACTTCACCAGCGCCCGATTTTCCGCTGACGGACGTCGTCTATTGCTAGGAACTTTCCGCGGCGATATTTACCTCGTTGACGCAGTGAATGGCGACGAAATCGGGTTCTGGTCCGCCAAGGCCAGACGTCTATGGGGCCCCGCCAGCAGCGGGGCGGTATTGGATATGGCGTTCGCCGCTAACGGAGACGTGATCGCGATTACGTCCGACGGGATGCTGGAGCGCTTCAAGCTCTAGACCCGTCACCTCACAAGGATGGACTGCACGCCTTTCACCACCTCTTCCGGCTCTGCGCGCCTGGGAATTTCTATACCTTTCTGTGCTGCAGGCCGAGCGGCGATTTCCTGCACCCAGCGCGTGAGATGGGAGAAATCAGCGATTTCGACGCCAGACCAGTTATGTGTGCGCACCCAGGCCCAATTGGCGATGTCGGCGATGGAATAGTCATCCACCAGAAACTGATGATTCGCCAAATGCCCGTCCAGAACGCCAAAAAGCCGTTTAACTTCATTTTGATAGCGGTCGATAGCAGGCTGCAGTTTTTCCGGGAAATAACGGAAGAACACGTTGGCTTGCCCCATCATGGGTCCAATGCCTCCCATTTGAAACATCAGCCATTGTAGAACCTGTGACCGCCGCTTGGCGTCCGTGGGGTAAAACTTACCTGACTTCTCGCCCAGATAAACCAGAATAGCGCCGGACTCGAATACCACAAAGTCATCATTTTCCCGGTCCACGATAGTGGGGATGCGTCCATTAGGATTCAGCTTCAAGTACTCCGGCTTCTTCTGCACGCCGGAGCTCAGGTCGATTGCGATCACTGTGTAGGGAAGTTCCATTTCTTCCAGGGCGATGCTGATTTTATGCCCGTTGGGAGTGGCGGCGGTATACAGGTCTATCATGAAATTGCTCCTTGTGCGCCGCTTTTGTGACGGCGCTCGCTGTTTAGGCTTTGCTGGAGGGCCGCGCTGCGACCGCGTCATACCAGCGCTGCAAGTGGCTATGCTCCGGCTGAATTCGCTGTTGGATGACCTTGGCGAAGTCCACCGTACAGAACGCACTGATATCGGCGATGCTGCAGTAATCACCGGCCAGATAGGCGTTATGCTCAAAATGGTTGTTCAACAGATTGAAAAATTTGCCTGACTTTTCGCGGCATAGCTCGCCCCACTCGGGAACCTGGCGCTTGAGTCCTTTGAAATACTCGGACGTATTTTGGAAACACATGCCGGTGGGAAACATGAAATAAAAATCGCAGCGCCTGATCCACATTTCAACAATGGCCTTTTCTTTGGCGTCTCGTCCAAACAGGGGCGGTTCAGTTTGAAGTTCTTCGAAGTAGCGGCAAATGGCGATGGATTCCGACAAGTGGGAGCCATCGTCAAGCTCCAGCACCGGGAGCAGGCCCAGCGCATTCTTCTGTTTGAATTCAGGGCTGTGTTGTTCTCCTTTCTGAATGTCGACTTCGACATACTCCATCGCAATGTTTTTTTCCGCCAGGAAAATTCTTACTCTACGAGGGTTGGGCGCGATCCGTGCCTGATATATTTTCATTGTTTCGCCTTTTATTTTTGACTGATCGTTTAGAAATATAGATTTTTTCTGAACGTTCAGTCAAGAACTGTTTATAATATGAACGACCTCTGTTTGCTAATCTGTTTAAGAGTCTGAGAAATCAGAAAAGTTTAATGGGAAGACCTACCGCCTTTGACCCACAAGAAAAACTGCATATCGCCATGAAGCTGTTCTGGCGGCAGGGTTTCGAAGCCACCTCATTACAGCAGTTATGCGATGAGTTGGAACTGAACCGCTTTAGCATATACAACACTTTCGGCGACAAGCGAGCGTTGTTTCATCTGACGTTGGATCATTATTTAAATACAGTGATTCGGCGTATTGCTGCGCCTTTGCTGTGCGACGAGGCCGAGTTGGACGCCGTCGTGGAGTATCTGGCGGGATTGAGCGCAGGACTTTGCAGCGAAGGCGGCCGGGTAGGCTGCTATGTTCAGAATGCCGGCTCTGAAATGGGAGGCGTGGATGAGCTGGTGCAGAAAAAAGTGGATGACTGGCTGCGTCAGCTGGAATTGCTATTGGCTCAGGCTTTGATTCGCGCTCAAGATAATAACGGCATACGTGTGGATATTGATCCAGAAGCCGCCGCCTGTTATCTGGTAAGCGTTACCCAGGGGCTGATCGCTTTGCGCCGCACTTGCAGTCGGCAGTGCCGGGTGGAGAATGCTTTCAAATTCCTGATACAGGAAGTAAGAGGATGGGCGATATAGCGCCGCTTAGGGTGGTTAATAATTAAACTCCTGTTCATAGGGTAAGCGGCGGGTGAAATTTGTTGGCGCAAGTTCAGTTAGCATTCAGGTTGACCGCATTAATCTGAACCCATCAGATAAGCGCAAGGAGATTCACTCATGAAAATCAAAACTCTGGCCATCGCCGCACTTTCAGTTACATTGGCCACGCCGGCCTTTGCTGGCGGTCGTCATCACCGCGGCGGCGCTGAATATGATTACGCTAAAGTGGTGGATGTAGAGCCTATCACTAAATCCGTTGAGCATCGTACGCCTCGCGAGTCCTGCTGGACTGAGCAGGTTCGCCACGAAGCGCCGCGTCAGTCTTCCGATTCTTATACCGGCACTATCCTGGGGGGCGTAATCGGTGGAGCCATCGGTAATGCGGTAGGGCATAAGAAACGCAACAAGCAGGTTGGAACCGCAGTCGGCGCGATTTTGGGCGCGTCCATCGGGCATGACATTTCCAACCGGGGATCAACCTCTCATTCCCAGTCTTACTACACTAATGAAAGACGTTGCGAAACCACCTACGACGTGGAATATGTGCAGGAGACTATGGGATACTGGGTGACCTATAAGTATCAGGGACGCGAATACCGCACCCGCATGGACCAGTACCCGGGTGACCGCATTCGTATCAGAGTGACTGTGGAGCCCGCCTGATTGGTTGGCGGGCGGCCCTCTACGAGAAGCTGAACCATGACCAGAACATTGCTCTTAACATCCATTTTACTGACAGCCTGGCTACATACCCCGGCTGCGTTGGCCGCCCCGGCCTTCGGTTATTCACCCTCGCAAGCGGATACACTATTGCTGGCGGACGTGAGTGAGCAGGACGCCGCCAGTCTCGTGCGTCAGGTAAGTGGGGGACGGGTGCTGAAAGTTGAGTCCCAGGGCGATGTCTATCGGGTGAAAGTTTTGCTTCCCAACGGAGTGGTGAAAACCTACGTAGTTGAGCGCAGTTCGGGAAGAGTCAGCTAACGGGGTGTCGACTCCGACAAAGCGACAGGGTATTAGGAAGTTAGCGGGAATCAAGCATGCGAATACTATTGGTCGAAGACGAAGCGTTGTTACGTGGCCAATTACGGGACGAACTGGTGAAACATGGCTACGCTGTAGACACGGCGGAAGATGGCGAGGTCGCCGCTTATCTGGGTAAAGAAAACCCTTATGACCTTGCCGTCGTCGACCTGGGTCTGCCCAAACGCACCGGCCTGGAGGTGATCCAGGAGTGGCGCGGCATGGGCAAGGAATTCCCCATTCTTATTCTTACCGCGCGCGGCCACTGGCAGGATAAAGTCAGCGGCCTGGAGGCTGGCGCTGACGACTATCTGGTGAAGCCTTTTCACGTCGCCGAATTAATGGCGCGACTGGGCGCTCTGCTGAGGCGCTCTTCCGGGTTCAGCAGTCCAGTGATTCAGGCGGGTCCCATGACCCTGGACACCCGCGCCAAGCTGGTGCAAATCGACGGCTCCGCCTTGGAGCTGACCGCCTACGAATACAACACGCTTGAATATCTGGTGCATCGCGCCGGGCAGGCAGTATCCAAAACTGAATTAACCGAGCATTTATACGCGCAGGACTTTGATCGTGACAGCAATGTCATCGAGGTATTTATCGGCCGCTTACGCAAAAAGCTGGACCCGGATGGGGTCAACAAACCGATCACCACCTTGCGCGGCCAGGGCTACCGGTTTAACTGGCCGCCGCAGAAGACCGCCTGATCACTGTGCGGCGGCTCTCACTTCGCACCCGCTTCTGGCTGCTCACCCTGGTCATTCCCTTTTTCGTGGTATCGGCGGGGTGGGTTGTTTACGTCGCTTATCAGGAGAGCCTGGAACGGGCGCATCTCGATCGCCTTAGCGCGCACCTCTATTTATTACTGGCGGCGGCGGAGCCTTCGGGCGACAGCCTGCACTTACCGGAAGAACTTCAAGAGAGTCGGTTTAATCAGGCCCAATCGGGTCTGGTCGCTGTTGTGCGTAACAGCGACGGCTTTATCGTCTGGCAATCCCGCTCAAGTTTAGGCCTTCCACAGACCTTACCCTGGCTGGCGCCGGAAACGGAGCCGGGTCGAATTTCCCATCGGCGCGTAGACGCCAGACCAGGCTATCTGCAGGTACAACTGCCTGCGCTGTTCGCCGTGGACAGCAGTCTTGTTGAAAACGGCTTTCGTCGCTATGTATTCGAGGTTTGGCAGCAGGCTTCTTTGCTGGAACAGGAGTCGCGTTCATTCACTACAACTCTCTCTATTGGTTTGGTGATTGTCACAATAGCCTTGTGCGCTATCGTTGCATTGTTTCTGAGTTGGGCGCTGCGCCCTTTGCAAAATGTGACTCGGGAATTGGGGGCGATTGAAAAAGGTGAAATGGACACACTGTCGGAAAACTATCCGAAAGAAATCGCCGCGCTGACTCACGCACTGAATACCGTCCTGGATGTGGAGCGGCGACAACGGGAACGGTATCGCAACAGTCTCGGAGATTTGGCGCATAGTCTGAAGACGCCGCTGGCGGTGCTGCGCGGCGCCATTGAGATGAATGAGGAAGAACGTCGGCGCACTCTGGGGGAGCAGGTGGCGCGTATGGATGACGTTGTGACCTATCAGCTCAAGCGCGCCAGCGCCGGAGGAGAGGGCGTCTGGCATAAACCGACGTCTATCCTGCCCCTGGTCAATCGCGTTACGTCCGTTTTACAGAAAGTCTATGCTGACAGAGGCTTATATTGTGACGTCGACGTACCCGAAGATGTGGCGTTTCTCGCGGATGAAGCGGACTTGATGGAAATGCTGGGCAATTTGATCGATAACGCTTTTAAATACGGCGATGCGGAAGTGTCTATTCATGCTTCCGGTGAAGTGGACGGTTTCGTGACGCTGTCGATCAGCAATGATGGCCCCGGCATTCCCGCGCAAGACTGGGACAAGGCGCTACAGCGTGGCGTGCGCCTGG
This sequence comes from Hahella sp. NS-SX17, assembly GCF_057367735.1. Classification (NCBI taxonomy): domain Bacteria; kingdom Pseudomonadati; phylum Pseudomonadota; class Gammaproteobacteria; order Oceanospirillales; family Hahellaceae; genus Hahella; species Hahella sp. NS-SX17. The sequence goes on along the minus strand of NZ_CM170632.1, from coordinate 7,106,122 downwards.
ATAGTCGCCCGATTGGTCAGGGCATTGGGCTTTCCGTCGTGCGGGAGCTGGTGGAAAGCTATCGTGGCGAACTGAAGCTGGCTTCGGGCGTCAGTGACGGTGTGACGATTGAAATGATCATGCCCGGGCGGGTTGTTAGCTGAGTCGCTGATCGGCTATAACATGGCGGCGGAAACGGACTACTTAATGGTTGTATAGTTAAAATCAATCAGGATTTTAGTTTTAATAAAATTTATTGCTTATTGGGTTGGGCTTATTATCTTTCCAACTACTTTAAGTAACCAGGAAAGGAGACGACCATGTCGGATATCAATATCGGATTAACTGAAAACGCCCGTCAGAATATCGCGCACTCATTATCCAGGTTGCTGGCGGACAGCTACACCCTGTACCTGAAAACACAGAACTTCCATTGGAACGTCACCGGCCCCCGGTTTCAGGAAGTACACGCCCTGACGGAAATGCACTACACGGACCTGGCGGCCGCCATTGACGCTATCGCCGAACGTATTCGCGCTCTGGGCGAATTCGCCCCCGGCAGCTACTCCAGCTACCAGAAACTGGCGACGTTGAAGGAAGAGGCTGGCGTGCCTGCGGCGAATGAAATGCTGGCGGTGCTGGCGAAAGACCACGAGCAGATCGCCAGGAATATCCGTGAAGCGTTGCCAGCGGCCCAAGAGGCGACGGATGAAAGCTCTGCGTCACTGCTTTCCGACCGCTTGAGCGTGCATGAGAAGACTGCCTGGATGTTGCGCAGCATGGTTTGATCGCTCAGCTCCTCTCCCTGCAAAGAGAGGGAGGAGCATCCCTCCCTCTTTCTACGCCCCATTCTCGTCCCCCCGGAAGGATAAATTTTCGTTTGATAGGTGATATTACTTAACGCCATATCATGGGCGGCTGTCTTGCGCTGTGCAATCTTGGCGGACGACAGCCCGCGCCTTAGGTCGAGAATAAAAACGGGGAAGCACTCATGCAGTTGAACAAAGCGGCGGCCTTTTTGTCGTTCAGCGTTTTATTAGCCGGATGCAGCGGTGGCGGCGGAAGCAGTTCTGGCGGCTCCACGCCTGTCGAACCAGATTATCAGCCATACGCCTGTAATCAGGAAATTTACGATCAAGCCAAAGCATTACGCATCTATCAGGTGATGGTGGAGTCGTTTATCGATGGCGACCTGAACGCCAATTACGGCGCGGGCTACGGAAGCAGTCATCATCGCGGCGATCTGCAGGGCATTATCGACTCTCTGGACTACATCAAAAATCTAGGCATGAATGCGATCTGGTTGACCCCGGTGTTTCAAAGCTCCTCTATCTCCGGCCAGGATGAATGGGCGGATCGTCTCGATGCGACAGGCTATTTCACCAGCGACTATTTTTCCATAGACCCTAATTTCGGCACGATGGCGCAAGCCCGGGAGCTGGTGGAGCAAGCGCACGCGCGCGGCATCTATGTCTTCTTTGACGGCGTCTTTGGCCATTTTAAGAGTAATGCCGGCGACTTCCCTTCACCGCAAGGACGTGTGGTCAGCGATAATGGCGTCGCCCAGGCGGGGACGGGGAGAGAAGCGGTTTACCCCGACGATCTGGATTTCTTCAAGGAAGTCGCCGCCTATTGGGTGACAGAACTGAAGATAGACGGATGGCGTTTGGATCAGGCTTATCAGGTTCCGACAGGCGCCTGGGGAGAGATCCGAAAGTCTGTGGAGAACGCTTCAAAAAGCGTGACTTACACCATGAACGGAGAGCAGGTAAACCCGTTGGGCTATATGGTGGGCGAAGTCTGGAAAAGCGAGGCTGAAATTGCTGCGCAGGCATATGGTTCAGAAGCGCAGCCAGGCTTGTGCTCCTCTTTTGATTTCCCCATGCGCTATCGAATTGTCCAGACGCTAGGGGTCGAAGAGAGTGGGCATCGCGCCGCCGCTGTTGCAACGCTTAAGGAAGGATACGCCACCCAGGCGGCCTATCCGGCGCATGCGTTGCCTAATGGCTTCCTGGGCAATCATGATCTGGTGCGCTTTGGCGACTTGCTGCAGCGGGGCGAAATCGCCAATCCGGGTGAGGATCGTTATGTCGATTTACACAAAGCGGCCTACAGCTTCCTCGCCGCATACACCGGCCCTATTACCTTGTACTACGGAGACGAAATTGGCGATGAAGTGGCCGGCTTCTCGGATCGCGTCGCATGCGAGTCTGACAATGGCGCAGGCGCCAAAGCCGGTTTGTGCGACGACCATGTCGCTCGTTCCAGCGCCAAGGTGGAAGGTTTGCCGAGTGGGGAAGACGGCGCGATATTTGCGGCTGACGCCAAGCAGTCGGAAATCCGTGACTACATTCGTGACCTGATGGCGGTGCGCGCCGCCCATCCAGCCCTGTACGCGGGAACGCGGGCATCGGTCAACCATGCCCAGTCCGGCAAAGTCTATGTCGACCGCAAACAGGCGGGTAGTGAAGTTGTGCTATATCTACTGAATATTACTGGCGATCCGGTCACTGTTGAGCTTGAGGGAACGACTATTGGTAGTGCAGGGAATTTGAAAGATCTGATGAGTGATGAGGAAGTTGCTCTATTGTCGGGATATCACAGCGTTGTCGTGCAGCCATACAGCGCGCGCTTTATGTTGGTGGCTGCGCCATCGCGATAAATCGTCGCCACCTGGTTTGGGGTAACCGTTTTTTCGGTCCGGTTACCCCAGGTTTGCGGTTTACTCTTCCAGGTAGGTGTAGCCGGTCAGGCCCGCCTTCAGTTCCTGCAGATAATCCTGCTTTTGCTGCTCCTGTAAATCCGACGCCGCCATCTTGTCTTCGAAAGCGCGCAATAATTGCTCCGGTTCGAAGTTAACGTAGCGCAGCACTTTGTCGACCGTATCACCGCTGATGGGGTGTTGTAGGGACAGGTCGCCCCGCTCATCCAGGCACACGTCCACGGAGTCGGTGTCGCCGAACAAATTGTGCATGTCGCCGAGAATTTCCTGATAAGCGCCCACCAGGAAAAATCCGAGAAGGAAAGGCTGATCTTTTTCAGGCTCGGGAATCGGCAGTGTGGTTTCAATGCCGTGACTATCTACATATTGATCGATGCGCCCATCGGAGTCGCAGGTGATGTCCTGAATGACCCCGCGTCGTGTTGGGCGCTTGTGCAGACCGCTTAGCGGGAGTATCGGGAAGATCTGGTCAATGCCCCAGATATCCGGCAGCGACTGGAACAGAGAAAAGTTCACGAACAGTTTGTCCGCCAGCTTCTCGTTAAGCTCGTCGTATATTTCCCGGTGCGCGCGGATTTCAGGTTGCAGGTGCTCACGGATATACAGGCACAACGCCTGATAGATAGTCTCGGCCTGGGCTCGGTCGTTCAGGCTTAACACGCCATGAATGAAAAGGGTTTGCGCTTCCTGCAAAGCATGGGCGGCGTCGTGGTAAATCTCGATGACCGAACGGCGATTATTGCGGTCTTTCAGCGCCTCCAGGTCCTGCCATAAGTCGCGAACGACAGATGGAGAGTCTGCATCCGGTTGTTTGACCGCATCCGGCTGCGCCACGCTCTCTCTGTCTATGACGTCAGTGATCAACACGGCGTGATGGGCGGTGATGGCGCGGCCGGATTCAGTAATCACATTCGGATGAGGGATGCCTTCGCGGTCGCACTCTTCTTTGATCGTACGCAGAACGTGGAAGGCGTACTCATGTACGCTGTAGTTAACCGAACAGGCGCTGCGGGAGCGAGTGCCTTCGTAGTCGATGCCCAGACCGCCGCCAACGTCGACGATCTTCACGTCAGCCCCCTGGCGACGAAGCTCGCCATAAAAGCGCGCGCACTCACGCAATCCTGTCTGTATATCCCGGATATTGGCGATTTGTGAACCGAGGTGGAAGTGCAGTAACTGGAGAGACTCCAATGCGTTGGCTTGTTTCAGCGTGTTCAGCACCTGCAGAATTTGCACGGAAGACAGGCCGAATTTCGACTTCTCTCCGCCGGTATTCTGCCAATTGCCTTTGCCTATTGAGGCCAGCCGGGCGCGTACGCCGATGCGCGGCGTCACGCCCATATTGCGGCTTTCTTCCAGCACGTAAGTCAGTTCATTCAGCTTTTCGACCACGATATAAACTTTGTAGCCCATCTGCTGACCCAGCAAGGCGAGACGGATGAACTCACGGTCTTTGTAGCCGTTGCAGACAATAGTGGCGCCGGGGTTGCTCATAGCCAGCACGGCTATCAGCTCAGGCTTGCTGCCCGCCTCCAGACCGATCTGGCCATTGGCGGCGGCGGGTTGCGCGGCGACGATTTCTTCAATGACGCGACGCTGCTGGTTCACTTTGACTGGATAGACCGCGGTATAGCGGCCTGAATAGGCCAGTTGCTCCGCGGCGCGATTAAACGCCTCGCACAAATGATTGACCCTGTGATGCAGAATATCCGCAAAACGCACCAATACCGGCAGCCCAAGATTAGCGGCGCGGACTTGTTGGGCGAGCCCTTTTAGACTCACGCTGGCGCTGTGTTCTGAGCCTTTAGGGCGGATGATAACGTCGCCATCGGCGTCAACATCTATATAGCCGTCACCCCAGAATGGGATGTTGTAGGTGGACAGTGCGTGATCGCGGGTCCAATCTTCCATCAATGCGTCTCCTCGGCAATATGCCCCCGGATAAAGTGTTAAAGTTATCGTCAAGGGGCGACATTTTAAAGCAAGCGGAATCAGTAGCGTTAATAAGATGTTAGCTTTACGTTTGGGCATAGTTTCATGGGGGCCGAGAAACCTAGGCGGTCCCCAAAATTATGCTGTGATCTTCGCGCCTTACGCCTACAATAGGCTGCTTTAGCCGCAGGCGCATAGCGCCGACAGAAATTTAATCGAATCATTGGGAGAAAATAATGAGCGAGCAGATCCCCGGGTGGTTTACCGAAATCTTTCAGGACCAGGGCACCGGGTTTTCCCTCAAAGTCAAAAACAAACTGCACGAAGAGCAGAGCCAGTATCAAAAGATTGAAATCTTTGAGACGGAAACCTTCGGTAATCTGATGGTGTTGGACGGTTGCGTCATGCTGACAGACCGTGACAATTTCCTCTACCACGAAATGATGACCCACCCCGCGCTGTTCACTCATCAGGCGCCGAAGAAAGTCGTAATTGTTGGCGGCGGCGATTGCGGCACATTGAAAGAAGTGCTCAAACACCCTGGCGTTGAAGAAGCCTGGCAGGTTGAAATCGACGAGCGCGTCACCCGCGTCGCAGAGGAGTATTTCCCTGACCTGTGCACCGCTAACAATGATCCACGCGCCAACTTTTTCTTTGGTGACGGCATCAAGTGGATCGCCGACGCGCCCTTGGAGTCCATCGACCTGATTATCGTCGACTCCACCGACCCGGTTGGACCTGCGGAAGGCCTGTTCGCTGTCGACTTTTACCGCAACTGTTTCATGGCCCTGCGCGAAGGCGGCATGATCGTGCAGCAGACAGAGTCCCCACTGTTGCACACGGCCAGCATTATTAAAAAAGTGCATGAAGACATGCGTCAGGCGGGCTTCGATGGCGTCAAAACCCTGCCTTTCCCGCAGCCTGTATACCCCACTGGCTGGTGGAGTTGCACTATGGCTGGCAAGGGCAAGAAGCTGGAATATTTCCGTGAGGAAGATGCGGCGGAGCGTCCTTTCGTCACTCGCTACTACAATGCGGAAGTACACAAAGCGGCCTTGGCTTTGCCTGAATTCATGAAGAATGAACTTGACTTCGATTAGTCCTAACGTTTATTTCTATACATCTGTATTTTAATGCGCAAGGCCAGATTCTATAAGGGAATCCGGCCTTCCGAACAGGGTGCGAACCTACCTTTGTCCAATAGACGTACTTTTTTCGGGCGCACTAACATGCAAACCATAACTCCTGTCAAGAAACGGCAACACAGCCGGTATATGGTTGGCAGGCTATTGGACGTGAATAGAAATCGGAGTTAACTGCGTGCACGCAATAGCAGAAAACCATGGAGTGAAAGCTTCATATACGAAAGAAGAACTTCAAGCCTGCGGACAGGGACGGTTATTTGGCGAAGGCGCTGCGAAACTTCCCGTAGATCAGATGTTGATGGTCGACCGGGTGTCTCTTATCTCTGCGGAAGGCGGAGCATACGGTCACGGGACCGTGCGTGCGCAGTTGGATATCAATCCGGATCTGTGGTTTTTCAAATGTCATTTCGTTGGCGATCCGGTCATGCCAGGTTGCCTCGGGTTGGACGCCATGTGGCAGCTGGTTGGCTTTTTCCTGGCGTGGAAAGGTCACAAGGGATTGGGCCGGGCGCTGGGAGTCGGCGAAGTTAAATTTACCGGTCAGGTGTTGCCGTCCGCAAAATCCGTCGAGTATGTTCTCGATATCAAAAGAGTAATCGCTCGTAAGTTAATTATGGCCTTGGCTGATGGAACCGTGTATGTCGACGGCAAAGCCATTTATACTGCCAAGGATTTACGAGTGGGCTTGTTTGACCCCGCCGCCATGAGCGGTGCGGAAATCAAATAAGTTATCCTTTGCAAATGTAAGAGGTTTCTGAATGAAACGCGCCGTCATAACCGGAATGGGAATCGTATCCTGCTTGGGCAACTCCAAAGAGGAGGTGGCTGAGTCACTGAAAGCTGGCCGCTCAGGCATTCGGTTTAACGAAAGCTATAAAGAAGCGGGCTTGAGAAGTCAGGTCAGTGGCAGCGTCCAGATCGATTTCGCTGAACACATCGACCGCAAGCATCTGCGCTTCATGGGCGACGCGGCTGCGTACGCCTACATCGCCATGAATCAGGCCATCACAGACGCCAAAATAGACGAAGAGCTGTTGAGCAGCACTCGCACTGGCATCGTGATGGGCTCTGGCGGAGCCTCCACCAGTAACGTCGTCGAATCCGTCGATATTCTGCGTGAGAAAGGCGTCAAGCGTGTGGGACCTTATCGCGTACCCCGCACTATGAACAGTTCTGTAAACGCCTGTTTGTCCACCGCATTCAAAATCCGCGGCGTTAACTACTCCATTACTTCCGCTTGCGCGACCGCCGCTCACTGTATCGGTCACGCCTGGGAACAAATTCAGTTGGGCAAGCAAGACGTCGTATTCGCTGGCGGCGGTGAAGAAGAGCATTGGAGCCTGGCGGTTCTATTCGACGCTATGGGCGCGTTGTCCAGCAAGTACAACGACGATCCTTCCCGCGCTTCACGTCCATACTGCTCCACCCGTGATGGCTTTGTCATCGCTGGCGGCGGCGCGGTTGTCGTCGTAGAAGAGCTGGAGCATGCGCTGCGTCGCGGCGCGCCGATCTACGCTGAGTTGGTGGGCTACGGCGCCACTTCCGATGGCGAAGACATGGTGGCTCCATCTGGAGAAGGCGCTGTACGCTGTATCCATCAGGCGCTGTCTACCGTAAATACGCCGGTAGACTACGTCAATACTCACGGCACCAGTACGCCAGTCGGCGATATCATTGAACTGAAAGCGGTAAAAGAAGCCTTTGGCGACAATCTGCCGCGCATCAGCTCCACTAAGTCGCTGTCCGGCCACTCTTTGGGGGTTGCTGGTGTACACGAAGCCATCTACTGCTTGTTGATGATGGAAGGTGGTTTCATTGCGCCTTCACGTCACATCGAAGCGCTGGATGAAAGAGCCGCAGGCTTCCCGATCGTAACTGAGCCTACGGACGCTGAGTTGAATACCGTTCTGAGCAACAGCTTCGGCTTCGGCGGCACTAATGCCTGTTTGGCGTTCAGCAAGTACAAAAGCTGATTCCAGACTCCGCGAAGCGATAAAAAACCTGCGCTTGGCGCAGGTTTTTTTATGTCTGATTTCTGGCATTTACTTCAATGACTTGTTGGCATCCCTTTAATAGTGTTGTAAAAACGCATCACATGCACGGCTGATATACAAACGGATGTCCTTGGTCACAGTTCGAATCTGTGCAGGATTCTCATGTTTGCTATGCTGTTTATTAAGCGTCGTCCAATAAATTTCTAAAGGGTCTCATGCGGAAAGGTCTACTATTTCTAGCGAGTTGTCTTGCTGTTTGCAGTGTTTGGGCTGAGCCTGCGCAAACATCGTTAGCGTTGTCTGAATCCGCCTATATGGCTCCACTTGTGGACAAAGTGCAGGTAAAGAAGGCCTCTAGACTTTTAATACTGCTGAAAGAAGGGAAGCCTCTACGGGTATATCCCATCGCGCTGGGCGATAAGCCGCTTGGACATAAGCAATTTGAAGGGGATGAGCGCACGCCTGAAGGCACCTACTCTCTTGATTGGCGTAACCCTAACAGCGCTTTCCATAAGTCTATTCACGTCTCTTACCCTAATGACCAGGATATTGAGTACGCAAGAAGCCAAGGGAGAGAGCCTGGAGGAATGATCATGATCCATGGTTGGCCTAATGATTTTAATCATGACCGTGACAGTATCTGGCTTTACGAGTTTGATTGGACGGATGGATGCATTGCCGTTAACAATCAGGCGATGGATGAGATCTGGTCTTTGGTGCCGGACGGCACGCCCATCGAAATTCTGCCTTAAATGAAGGCGCAGCGCTTAGCCGTGCTTCAGCTTTAGCGCCAGCACGGTGGACGCCAGCGCTAGCGTCAGCGTGTTTGCGATTATGATTGGCCACGCGACCATCATGATCCCATAAAGCAGCCACAGAAAGACGCCCAACGTAAAAATGCTATACATCCCGAGTGAGATGCCGGATGTGTTTTTCGTTTTCAGCGTTTGCCTCACCTGGGGCAGGAACGCCAGTGTGGTGAGCAGCGCCGCCAGTGTGCCGATGATGGATGCTAACATCTTATTAACCCTATAGAATTGCGCGCATTTTAATCACGCTGTCAGGCAGCGTAACTAGGGGAAAATATGTACGCCCCGACGTTATGTCTGGGGGCGCAGGCTTCTCATAACGCCAGTATCCTGCTCACACGAAAAAGGGCCGCCGAATGGCAGCCCCTTACTAAGGTCGCTTTGCGAGATCAGTCGCGGGTGAATTCAGGATAAGCTTCCATTCCACATTCCGCCAGATCCACGCCTTCATATTCTTCTTCTTCACTGACGCGGATGCCCATGATCACTTTGATCAGACCCCACACGACCAAGCTGGTTGTGAATACCCATCCGAAAATGGTAAGCGCGCCAGCCAACTGAGCCAGGAAGCTGACATCCGTAGTGAAAGGCACTACCAGCAGACCCAGTAGACCACAAGCGCCGTGTACGGAGATTGCGCCAACAGGGTCGTCGATTTTCAGTTTATCCAGCGTCACGATGGAGAATACGACCAGTACGCCTGCGACCACGCCAATCAATGAGGAGGCGACAGGGGACGGCGCGTCAGGATTGGCGGTGATTGCCACCAGACCGGCCAGTGCGCCATTCAGAAGCATGGTCAGATCTGCTTTGCCAAACAACAGGCGAGCGGTGATCAGAGCGGCTATCGCGCCGGTGGCCGCTGCGGCGTTGGTGTTCAGGAATACGATGGCGACGGAGTTGGCGTTGCCGATGTCGCCCAGTTTTAATACTGAGCCGCCGTTAAAGCCGAACCAGCCCATCCACAGGATGAAGGTGCCCAGTGTGGCCATTGGCAGGTTGGCGCCGGGGATTGCGTTAACTTGTCCGTTAGGACCGTATTTGCCTTTACGTGGGCCAAGCAGCAATACGCCAGCCAGAGCCGCCGCAGCGCCAGCCAAGTGGACGATACCGGAGCCCGCGAAGTCTTTGAAGCCCATTTCATCAAGACTATACAGTCCGAATACTGGTTGAGTTCCCCAAGTCCAGGAGCCTTCCATCGGATAGATGAATGCTGTCATCACTACAGCGAAAGCCAGGAACGCCCATAGTTTCATACGCTCTGCGACAGCGCCGGATACGATAGACATGGCGGTTGCGACAAACACAACCTGGAAGAAAAAGTCGGATGCGCCAGAGTAGATGGCGGCGCCTGAGAACCCACCATCGCGTTCTGCGAAAGCATTCAAGGTGTCATCGACATAGGTGTCGCCGGGCATGACGCCGGTCAGGAAATATCCGCCGCTGCCATACATGATTTCATAGCCACAGATCAGATACATGATGCAGGCAATGGCGTAGAGGGCGACGTTTTTGGTAAGAATTTCAGTGGTGTTTTTGGCGCGCACCAAGCCTGATTCCAACATCGCGAAACCGGCGGCCATCCACATGACCAGGGCGCCCATTACAAGAAAATAAAAGGTATCTAATGCATATTGTAAGTGAAAAACATTGTTTTCCATGAAAAGCCCTCCGCACTAGGCTTGTCAGTTACCAGTTGTTGTTAGTTTTGGTTAAATCGCGTCTGTACCAGTCTCGCCGGTCCTTATGCGGATGGCTTGTTGCAGATCCACTACAAAGATCTTGCCGTCGCCGATCTTGCCGGTGTTGGCGGCTTTGGTGATGGCCTCTACGACTTGATCGAGCAGGTCGTCGCCGATAGCGACTTCGATTTTCACCTTAGGGAGAAAATCGACGACATACTCTGCGCCACGGTACAGTTCGGTGTGGCCTTTTTGACGTCCGAACCCTTTTACTTCGGTCACGGTCACGCCCTGAACGCCAATCTCGGAGAGTGCTTCACGCACATCATCCAGCTTGAATGGCTTGATAATGGCAGTTACCAGTTTCATTTTTTTCTCCTTTGTATCTACCCGCCTGTTATAGAAATCGCACAATCAGCAAGCTCAACCACGCACAAAAATATGTGCGGAATTTGTGCGTGATGTAGCATCTGCTGTGCCAATGATAAAAAATTTATTTAAAACAGTTAACTAGATGAATATTTCTTACCTTATGAAAAAACCAGGGCACAATTATAGCGCAGCACGCCCCTGTTTGAGGTTAAATGGCGCCCGCAGCTGGTGCGCATTTATGAAAGTGCACAAACTTTGTGCAAAAAAGCAGATGAGCAACGTTATAAACGGGATTTTTTGTCATATTCACTTCGGTTCGATAGCCAGTAGCGGGAAACGGAGAGGATTCCATAAACAAACCAGAATCGCCGTGGTACAATCGCCGCTCCGAAAAACGGAGGGCTTTCCATGTCGGTATCACCAGTAGATTTGCTTAACGCGTTTAACCAGCACTTCGGGCAGTTTCTGCCGGATGTCGCCAAATCGGCGCAGGAAGATGTGCAGCAGCAGGCCAAGGCGGCTTTATCCAGCATCATTTCCAAGCTGGACTTGGTGACCCGGGAAGAGTTCGATGTGCAATTGGAAGTATTGCGCCGCACCCGCGAGAAACTGGACAGTCTGGAAAAACGCGTGGTTGAGCTTGAGGCGGCGCTGCAAGCCAAGACAGAGCAAGGCGAACAAGCCTAACAGGCTTTTTTATTAGCCGGCGATGATAATCAGGTCGCCGGTCTCGTTTTAATATCTACATATTAGCGCCTCAGGAACGAGGCTGTATTTATCCAAGGAGGGAGTATGTCACTCGCAATCGTCAACACTCGCGCAAAACTTGGCGTGGAAGCGCCGCTGGTAAAGGTCGAAGCCCATCTGTCCAATGGTTTGCCAGCCCTGTCCATCGTCGGATTACCTGAAGCTGCGGTCAAAGAAAGCAAAGACCGAGTCAGGAGCGCACTGCTTAATAGTGGCTTCGAGTTTCCCGCCCGCCGAATTACTATCAACTTGGCGCCTGCGGATCTTCCCAAAGAGGGGGGCCGTTATGATCTTGCAATCGCAATAGGCGTATTGGCTGCCTCGGGACAATTACCGGAAGAGGCGCTTGCCGGATATGAGTTTTATGGCGAACTGGCGCTTTCCGGGGAGTTGCGTCCTGTGGCCGGAATGTTGCCTGCGGCTCTCCGCTGCTCTCAGGCCGGGGCCAAAATTGTCCTGCCGCCGCAAAATGCACAAGAGGCCAGCTTAGTGTCCGCATTGGAAGTATTTGCGCCAGCTACGTTGGGCCAGCTGGCGGCTTTTCTGCTGGGACATGAGCGCATGACGCCGGTACGCCAGCTGAAGCCCTCGGCGCAAAGGCTTAAAGCCCCTGACATGGCGGATATCAAGGGACAGTTTCAAGCAAAGCGGGCGTTGGAAATCGCAGCGGCGGGTAATCACAATATGTTGATGTTTGGCCCGCCAGGTACGGGCAAAACCATGTTAGCGTCGCGATTGGTGGGGATTCTTCCAGAACTGACGGAAATGGAGGCGCTGGAAACTGCGGCGGTTAACTCTGTGGCGGGCGTCGCTCTGGATCTGTTGCAATGGCGGCAGCGCCGCTTCCGTACGCCTCATCATACCGCTTCAGCAGTGGCGTTGGTGGGAGGCGGTTCAAACCCTAAACCAGGTGAAATTTCTCTGGCCCACAATAGCGTACTTTTCCTTGATGAGTTACCGGAGTTCGACCGCAAAGTGCTGGAAGTGCTGCGAGAGCCGATGGAGTCTGGAGAAATCGTGATATCAAGAGCGGCGCAACAAACCACGTTTCCTGCGCGCTTCCAGCTTATTGCGGCCATGAATCCATGTTGATGCGTTGCCAAAGTGCCAGCGTTTTGGGAAGTGCTATTGCACTTTGGGGTGGGGGTTGGAGCGTAGTAGAGTTCGATCTCAACTTCCTCCTTGCCGATGATTAGGCGGTCGGTAACTGCTTCGACAATCTGCCGTTTGTCGTCGCTGGTGAGATTGTCCCAGTGGGCGTATAAGTCTTGCGCGTGATCGACAATCTCGTTTTGTGAGATTTGGGTGATCTTCAGAAAATCGACTTCTGCTTGGAGTTGCGGCAGCTCTGCATCAATTTGTTCCAGGCGTTCTTGAAGTGGCTTATAGCGCTCTCCAAAACCTCGCTTATCAATTCCTCCTTCTTGATACAGTTCGTATAGTTTGTCTGTTCGCGCCACAACTTTCTCACGCTCTTTTTGGAGGACTATAAGCACGTCCTCTTTCGCTGCAATACTGTTTGAGAATGATGAGAGATGGTGCTCGATTTCATTCGGTGAACAGAAGAAGTCACGCAACTGTTCGTGGAAGATGGTCTCTAGGTCTTCGGTTGGTATCTTGTTTCTGCACTTCGCGCAGATGTATTTCGGACTGTTTGATGGGACGTACATTTTTGAACCGCATTCACAATAGGTGCGGCCTGCAAACAGGTGTCGTACCCGTTTAGCGATAGGTCTGGTTCCTTTGCGTGTCGAGAGTATTGCGTTGCACTCCTCCCATACTTCTTCAGACACAATAGCGGGCACTTCATGGAATACCCACTCATGCTCTGGCTTGTGTGTCCAGGCTTTGGTTGAGTTTGTGGATTTTGTGTAGTTGGCGCGACGCATGCCTTTTGCGGTGGGATCTTCAATGAGACGACCTACCGTTGTGTCTGAGAATTTAGCTCCCTTTCTAGTGCGGTATCCGCGTTCGTTCAGTATCCGTGCAACGGTCTTCTTCCGCTTATGCTCCCGGAACAGTTCATACATGAGTTTCCGTACTGGAGCTTCGTCGGGGTGGGGGGTGAGCCTGCCATCCTCCCATTGATACCCAAATGTCGCTTGGCCGCCGAGTGGCTTGCCCATTTTGGCGCGAATGGGTACGGACGCAGAAACGCGCTCTGCTATCTCCTCTCGCTCCCACTGCGCCATTGCGGCAATCATGGTGTAGAAGAGACGGCCTGCGGGTGTTGATGTGTCTATGGATTCGGCAAGCGATATGAGATCCGCACCACAATCACGAAACACCTCGGCAAACTCAAGAAGTTCGCGGGTGTTGCGTGCGAGGCGAGCGAGCTTGGAAAAGATGAGGCCCGTTATGTGTCCGGTCTTGATATCGGCAAGCATCCGCTTTGTCTCTGGATACTCCTTAACGGTCTTCCCTGAAAGGGCGTCGAGACGATATACCTCAACAACCTCCCACTCCTTTGCCTCGGCATATAGACGACCGCGCCGCTCATGGTGCTCTGGACTTTCTCCTTTTACCTGATCCTCGGTAGAGACACGAATCCATATCCCTACTCTCTTATGCGCTGTCCGCATGATGTACCTCCGCTATTTCTATGAGGTTTGTTGGAAAGTGTAGCTGATTAGTTTTCTAGCCTAATCGTGCGCCCGCGCTCTGTATGGAGGTACACGAGCGCGAGAGATGCTGCGTCGAAAAGCCCTTGTGCGTATGGCTCGGTATGCCATACAAGGCGTTTGCGGGGCATACGGGGCTTTAGAGCGGGGAAGGTGGCCACGATGACATGGTTCATCTGGTGCTTGTTCGAAGCGTTGGCAGCTTTAAACGTCTGCTGGATATCTTTGCGTGCATATCGATGCGCTGGGATGCTTTGACGCGTCGCGAACTGTATAGCTGATTGGTATGCAGTCCATACCCATTTGGAGCGTGGTGCCCCTTTTTGTTCTGTGACGAGGGTATCTGGTTTGTACTGCGCTATAAGCGTGCGAGTGATTTTTCGTATCTTTGCCGCATCTCGTTTTTGCACTGTTTTGGTGCCCCAGTCATGCGGGGTAGTTCCAAGCAGGAACACGAAAGAAACTCCTCGCCGGGTGATATACAGGGCGAGTGTTGCTGATTTCTGGTTGGTCATAGGAACTACGCGTCAGTTGTTTCTAATGTCTCAACCTGCTCCTTGGCATGCATGAGGAACGCATGTTTTTCTGTTTGTTTGCAGTCGCTATTCTTCGTGCAGGTTGTCCGCATGAGTTCAATATCTTCCCAGAGTCCGTTGAGTGTGCGGCTCCAGGTGGTTGGAATGAGTTTCTGCATCGGCACTCCGAACAAAATACGGAAGCGTAGTAGCTGATCTAATCGGGGAATTCGTTTTCCTCGCTCGACTCGGGAGAGCTGTGAGCGACTTCTAAAGCCAAGCAGGCTCGCAAATTCCTTTTGGGTAAAGCCATTGCTGCGACGGTAGTACCGGAGCATGTCTTTGGGGGTTCTCTTTGGCATAGGGGATGGGTAGTTATTGATAAATGCCTTGTTCGTCGCTGTGTGCGAATGAACGGGGAGATTTTGGCATGGGGGATACGATTCTATGAGACGCAAAAATGTGCGGTGGGCGCACATCTGAAAACCAGGAAAATTCTGCCTGTATATAAGCAGAATATGTGGACGGGGTTGTCTTGCACTACTGTCTATGGATCAAAGCGCTACGTATTGCTGTGAGAGTGTGAATGGCGAGTGCTTTGATACCTTCACAGTATCATAAGTTACTTTTAATAAACGCTTTTTATTCACAAGAAGGGTAATAGGGACTCATAGATTTGTCCTACCTTCTCAAAATCTATTCTGCACTCTTGAAAGGAAGCGAGGTGAATAGAGTGAGTGATACTTCAGGGACGAATCGTAGCTTATGGCAAATTTTCTGAATGCTTCATCTGCTGAGCCCGCCCTTCCTTGCGGTATGCTATAACTGTACTAAAATTGAAGCTGGTTAGGCCAATATGTTAAGGATAACCTAAGATATGAAATTAAATATTTTTAAAATCCCTAGTGACAAGATCTCTGATGTTAAGGAGAAATTTAATTCGCCTAGTCTTGGCCTTGAAATAATAGGGAGTGAGGAAACTGATAGGAGTAGTTCCTCGTTCTATTTCTCGACTCATCCGTCGCAAAAACCAATATCTTGGGTTGAAACATTTTCAGATTATTTTGAAGAGGGTGCGCCAGAAAATCAAATATACTTTGGTTGCTACCTTTGGGAAAATGACAATCATTGTTTTGCGCTCAGCTATGGTAAGTGTCATTTTTACTTGAGACAGTTCTGCGATCATGACTTTGGCACACATATGGCAAAACGGATCGCAAACGAAAAGGATATAAGGCAGAAGTCTTCTAAAAAATTTGCGGGAAAAAAGAAAAAGGAGATTAAAAGCTATACAAAAAATAGTCGCCTAGATACTGAAAGTGGAGAATCAATAGATTATATCCAAGCTTCGATAATAGATGATCATAGGGAAACGTTTGGTAAAAGCGGAAAATTTGGAGCTTCGATGCTGCTCTGCATGGATATTGATAAAGATGGACTGGAAGAGTTCTTTGAAAGCTTGATATCTGCTATCGACTTGCCAGAGAATTTTTCACTTCCTCGCACAACTATAATTAATAATACAGCTAAGAGTAGGAAGTTTGAGAAGATTCTCTCTGAAGAAATTTGCAATGTTGGAGAGAATACTGACTTTACAAATAATTCCCATGAGTTAGTGGGCGTGGATTTTGTTTTTTCGGGGCAAGAGGTATATAGGTTTAAATACCATGGCGTTGAGTCTAAGGTGTTTGATGAGCTAACAATTGAAAATTTGAGAGAATATATTTCCTCGGAGAAAATTCCTGTTGAAGATGTTTTAAGTGTTATGGTTTTAGTCGAGAAAGATGAGTCGATATGTTATAGGAGGCAAGTGAAGGAATCGCTTGACTATATTGTTGAAGATCATAATGTGATCCTGTCGCAAGGGAATTGGATGGAGTTTAACGAAGATTATCTTTCTCAGCTTGATGAGTATATTGATAGAATAGAAATAGAGTCTACAGAGAGTGAATTGTATGAAGTTGATAAAATGGAGGAGGATAAGTTTAATAAGAATACTGTGGCGTATGGATATCAAAATGCTGACAAAGACTTTTCAAAGATAAAAGTAGAACCGGGTACGCCAGTTGAAGCGTGGGATCTGCAGAAGGGGGATGTAGTTTACGCGGTCAAAGTGGGAACACCCCAGAAGATTGGATATGTGTGTGATCAGTCCATAAATACACTTGAATTGATTAATAAAAAATCAAATCTCAGAAAGTTAAGAATTACATTAAAATCATACTGTCTATGGCTGATTCTCGAAAGGAAGACGCGAATAGAAAAGTTAAGTGACATAGGGTCGATAATTTTTAAGCAAAAAGTGGAGTCATGGGCAAGGAAATGTTCCGACTTTGGTGTCGTACCAAAGGTGAAAATAAGTTACGTTAAATGATGGGGGCTTTTGTCTGGAGAAAAATAATTCAAAAGCAGGCGTACCTATAATGTTCTCAATAAGGAGTGGGAAGTGATTGCACCAGAAGTTCATAATCTTTTCTCGACATTAACGGCGTCGCTCCCATATCTCTCACCATCATTTCAGGGCCAGCGCTATTGAGTCCGAATGGGTTTCCTGGCTGCGGAACCACGGCGAATAATGGATGTTTCTCTTGAACGCAGAATTTAGCGTGCGTCGTTGTACCGCTCTTAACATCCGACTCAATAATTACTGAGCAGGCAGAAAGCCCTACCTGAATTCTATTCCTCGGTACAAAGTATTGCCGTGCGGGTGGGGTACCTTCAGGATGCTCTGAAACCCACAATCCGCCAGACTCAAGAATAGCGTCACCCAATCCTGCGTTTTGTCGTGGAGTGGCTATGTGCAATCCGCTCGCGAGAACAGCAATGGTGCGGCCTCCTGCATTCAAGCAACCTTGATGGGCGGCGGCGTCTATACCAAGCGCTAACCCGCTCACAACAATTGCGCCTTTGCTGACCGCATAAGCCGCAACCCGCTTTGTAATCTCCAGGCCGTTTGCCGTGGCGTTTCTCGTGCCGACTATCGCTATCCCTGGTGCCTCGTATAACAGATCAAGATTCCCTCTGGCGTATAGAGTCGCCGGAGGGTTCGCAATGCTTTTGAGGTGTCTGGGGTATTCTGACGAGTTACGTGGTATGGCGACAACACCAAACTTTTTATGCATAGGGATTTATGTTCTTGCTGTCTTAGCGAGGGCTATTGCCCCTGTAATCTTCTTGGCATTTGCCTGTTGTAATAGCTGAATTGCGGCTTTGAAGCTATTTCCTGTCGTAGTGACGTCATCCAGTACCAATATCTCTGTCGCTGGAGACTGTATAGCGTTGATCAGGCTTGGTTCAACCGCCATGGTGCGCAAGTGTACGCTTAAATCCCTACTGCCTCCAGCGTGTGATTTTTCCTTGGTCTCAATTCGATTAAACAAATTCTGTTCCAAATTGAGTATCTGGAACTGGCTGGAGATATTGCGGAGCACGTGTGCAAAGCCTTGGCTTTGCGATCCCTTTTCTGATGGCGGGACTACTGCAACATAAAACGGCGTCGTTGCAAGAGACGTGCGTGCAAGGAAATAGGAGAGTGCTTTGGTGAAATACTGAATTGCGTTTTGCTTAGCGTCTTTAAAATCTAAGATGAGGCGGCTGAAGTCACCGTGGTTCGATGAGCGGATTGGGTAGTATTCGCTCATGGAGAATACGGGGACTCCGCTTTCGTGATACTTTGGTATTTTGACCTGATTCCAGTCTAGTCGAGTGCCATTCACTCTCAGGCTCCTTCTGTAAAATTAACGGTATGCGTTAATAAAGCGATATTGCCAGCAAGAACCCGTCATGGCAGTTATATGAAATTGTGGTTAGGTTGCGTGAAGTAGTGGTACCTGTTCAGCTCATATACGGTCTGAGGTGGCGCTATCTTTTCCAATCCCATACCGCACGCAAAGTCCATGCACCTGCTCCTTTACCTTTTCAGTAACCGGTATCACAAACACTCCATGCCGCTTGTATGTCGGCAGGTATAGACGAGTGCGCACCAAGCTTCCCACATACCGCGAGGTGATAGGACGATCAATATCTGCATCATGCTTTTCGATGAAGGCTACGGTAAGTTGCTGGATCGGGATGTCCTGTTCTGTGTACATGAATGAAGCCAGGATAGGTAAGAGCATTGCTTCATGTGACCGTGAGCGAAGACTTTGAATGCGCTCGTCCATTACGCAGCCAACGTCGAGAATGTGATCCTTCGTTTCCTCATCTTGGGCAAGCGAAAGCAGCGGCAATAGCATTTGTTGCGTTCGAGCAGAGAGTGTTGGATGTGATGTGCTGTATGCGGCAGTATGGCCGGAAGTTGCGGCCTGCATGTTCCGGAATCTATACATTAGCAGCATGTTGCGGAGTTCCTTTGCCTCGTCTTTGTATGTGTTGGGGAGACTGATAGGGATATCTAGCCGAAGCGGGCGTGTGCCCATTTCTTCAGTGATAAAACGAGACTCAAGCGCTTCGTCACTAAAGTTGCGTCGCATGGCTACGATCTTAGGACCGAAGACAGAGAACGCACGCGGATTGTACTCATTATCCTTGTTCACGATTGTTCGCAGCACTGGCAGTCCACGTGACGTACCGTTGTTAAATATCTTCACGATATCGCTGCGCTCATCTGAATAACGAAAGTCTGTCTCGTCGAAAACCAGCGAACCGCGAAAGAGATCCAGTGTGTGAAAAAGCGGGGATAGGGTAGATGCACCGCTGGCGAAAAAAGGTTTGTATAGAATGCTTCCTAGGACTTGTAGCGCTCGGGTCTTTCCACTCCCAAAATCGCCGCGAAAACGCAGATACGGGACTTCATTGAATGCGTCACTCACCCAAGAAAGAAGCACATAGACGGGCGCAATAGAGCGGAATTGATCGGAAAGATGCACATAACGGTCTATGTACGACCGGATTGCGTCGATTAACTGTTTAGTTGTTCCGTACTCCTTTGCTCGCTCAGGCAGCAATATAGCTTTGTGGCGAATAAGGTTATTGCTTCCCTTGATCGGAGCGAGCGTCTCGCCATTCGGCAAGGATAGAGATTCTTGATAGGTAACTTGGCTGCCGTCCCATATTGCAAGTTCGGTATGCCGCTCGCTTGGTCGGTACACCATCTCAACCATGCCCCCGTCGCTTAGACGACGAGATACGATGGGCTCTGACTTCTTCTTTTTACTTTCACTCATGCGGCAGATGGTATCGCTTGGGGCGAAAACAAATAGACGGGTAAAGGTGCGCGTGCTGCACCTACATTCCGCTTTTGAGACTGCCTATTCATATACAACATGCCTCCATGCAAAGAAAACGAGATACATACATTTCACCGTTGGTCGAAATGCGTATGCCAGACGCATCATTAGAGGATAAGCAAGCCGCCCAAGAGAAGCTGTGGGCGTTCTTAGAGGCGCTTATTCAAATACATTCCCGTGTATTGGAAAGCGAACGAGCAGAGCTTGATGGACAAGGGGACATGGGGACGAAGCATGACAATACTCCATAATTTGATAGGCTTTATCTATAACCACTATACCTATGAGGAAATACTACGCATATATACGGGTTTCTACCCAGAGGCAGGGAGAGAAAGGCTCATCGCTCCAAGAACAACGAGCGGCTATTGAGGCGTTTGCAAAGCGAGAGAATCTGAGCATTGTTGAATGGTTCGAGGAGCGAGAGACAGCTGCAAAACGAGGCCGAACACTGTTTCAGAAGATGTTCCGCGCACTTAAGAGAGGTCGAGCCCATGGCGTCATCATGCACAAGATTGACCGCGGTGCCCGCAATCTCCGCGACTGGTCTGACCTCGGAATGCTCATCGACCAAGGTGTAGAAATTCATTTTGCCAATGAAAATCTTGATCTCAATTCTCGTGGTGGACGTTTGTCTGCGGATATCCAGGCGGTGGTTGCAGCTGATTACATTCGAAACCTTAGAGAAGAAGTACTTAAGGGGTTATACGGGCGGCTTAAACAGGGCTTTTATCCACGACGTGCGCCGCTTGGATACCTCGATAACGGATCAGGACAACGAAAGACAATTTGTCCTGATCGAGGGCCATTAGTTCGAACGGCATTTGAACTGTATGCAACTGGTAACTACTCTCTAGAATCATTGAGAGATGCCTTAACTGATCTTGGATTAACAACCCGTAGTGATAGAGCTATAACGGTAAGCAATGTTGCTGTTATGTTGCATAATCCTTTTTACTACGGGCTCATTCACATAAAAAAGACTGGTGAGACGTTTCTGGGGAATCATGACCCAATAGTATCCAAGGCGCTTTTTGAACGTGTCCAGGAAGTTAGAAGGAAGCCAATAAAAGTTAAGACAGCTAAACGGTGTTCATATGTGCTTCAGCGTATGATGCGGTGTTTGAGGTGCGAGAGAGCGCTCACCGGAGAAACCCAAAAGCGAAACAAATATTACCGATGCCATTCTCGCTCATGCCATGGAACTTCATTTAGAGAAGATAAGTTCGTCCAAGCCGTTGTGAACTTTTTCCTGACGGCATCTATAGATAAGTCTATCTTAAAGCTCATTTCCGAAATGCTTGAGATTATGAAAACTGACTTTCAACAAAGCGTTGAAGATATGACAAAGAGTCTAACGTTTGCTCTCAAGAAGTTAAAAGACCGCGAGGAACGATTAACCGATGCGTATCTTGACCGTGTAATAGATCGAGAAACCTATGTGGCCCGCAAGGAGTCATTACTCAATGAGCAGATCGAAATTGAGGAACAGATGCAAGGAATGCAGGAAAACTCCCTCTATGATCAAAGAGCGCAAGAATTTTATCAACTTATAGAGAGTCTGAAAAAGCTGCCCAATTTGAAGATTCCAGATGAAATCCGAAATCTTCTAAAACGGGCAATTTCGAACATCTCCGTATACGGAAAATGCTTTGAAATTACTTGGGATTTTCCTGTTAGAGCTATATTTTCAGTCCCTAATTTCCTTTACAGCGGGGCACACAATGGCCAATGTCGAACATTCACCAGTCACGAGCCCGGTTGTAATTGTAAGATTCCCCAAAGCAATACAGAAAAGATCGTCTGGTCAAAGGAACATGCACGAGCAGTTGCTCGTGCGGTACTGATGGGGGAGGAGGGGTATGGGCAGGAAGAAGTGTAGAAGGATGTAATACAACATCCCCACTTCCCCTTGTCTTTTTGGTTTGTATGACACATTTTTTATAAGAAGTAAATTGTAACCATCAATGCAGTATGGAATAGTCATTCGACTATATGAAATCACGATTGTATATATCGTTATACACAATCGTTATTTTTATCTTTGTTAGCAATGTTAATATTTTTGTATGGATACAAAGCAGCTTCAAGTACTTACGTACTTAGTAGATAAAAATCCCGAGTCTTCTGTCACTGTCTTAATGAAGCTGGTTTATTTGATTGATCTGGTAAGTGTCCAGAAATATAATTCTGCAATCACAGGCTATAATTATAAAAGGTATCACTTTGGTCCTTTTGATAGCACTATATATGCTGATATCGAAACCTTGACTTCTAGTAAATCACTCATTGTTCCATGCTCAGCCTATTCTCCTTCAGGTAACGAATATATAACTTATTCGTTGTCTGAAGATGTAAAAACGGATTACAGTTTACTTAGTGATCGAGATAAGGAAGTGATTAATGAAGTTTTAGAGAGTGTGAAAGGGTATGGTGCTAGAGCGTTGACTGAAATTGCTTACAAAACTAAACCAATGCTCAATCTCGGTGCCACTTTAGGTGGAAATGAAAACTTAAATACGGAACTTAATCTTAATGCTGTATAAATGTTTCCTCCGCAGGTACTACTCTCGAGAATTCAGCCAAGATATCTATATAGAGATGAGAAATCTGTTGAAGATTTTACTGGTGTCAAAAAGAGGAAGTATAAGGTACATATTAGTAAGCTTTTTTCGGAAGTATTGGATATATACGTATTTGTTCCAAGTACTACGAGAGAGTCTGCTTGTAAGAAGGAACTTACTCTCAAAATGAGTGGTAAGGATTGGTTGGATCGAGATCATGGTTTTACTGGTGAACTTGATAGTTACTTTAATATTAAAAAAACCGAAGCACTTTCATCTGATGACCTGTTAGAAAAAATGAATGATTCTGAAAACAAATTTCTAAGTGTTGCTCTGATGCCTGATAGTGCTTTTGAGACATTAATTCATATAAGAGAAACGAGTCACTCTGAATATCAGAAGGTGAGCACTAAAACAAAAGAAATATTTGATGCTGCATTAGACCAAATTGAATTGAGCGAGTCCGTTTTAAGGAGATTGGGTCTTGGTTAAGAATAAATCATGGAATATTAAAAAAACTAATAGGAATCGGTGTTTTTTGCACATAAATATTCTTTACGTTTGACGAGGTGTTAATGATTATGAGAATGTAAGTGTTTATTTAAGTAATATTGATTTATAAAAATATGGCTACTGTGAAAGAGTTGCAGGATATGATTTCTTCTTTGAAAGAACAGATCGTTCACCTGACTGGTTCAGATACTGCAAGAATATACTTTAATTCAGAAGTAAAGAAACATTCTTCATGGCAAGTGTGGATGTGGTTTGCGGGAGCTATGGGATTTGCTGGATGGGCTTTATATCTTCTTAATAATTTTGATCAACAAGGTGGATTAAAAATTCAAAATATCGCTATACATATTTCAGAGATTGGTATTATTTTATCTCTTGCAACCTATTTCCTTCGGCAATTCTCAAATCATCGCTATCTTGCTTCTTTGTACGAATTTAAAGAGGTTGCAATGAATACTACACATCAGCTCCTTAACATACATCCAACTGATAAAAAGATATTAACTGTATTATCGTATGCTCTCCCGGTTATTTATTCGGAGCCTTTTAAAAAGAATAATTTACTAGAGGCTAACACTGAGCAGTTATTGAAATTACCGAAAGTGGAATAGGTTCGAACATTTATAAATATCAAAAACACCAAGCAATTGCTTGGTGTTTTCGTGTAAAGGGGCAATTTTGTGCGCATAGCGCACCTAAGGGCGGGGCACACAATGGCCAATGTCGAACATTCACCAGTCACGAGCCTGGTTGTAACTGCAAGATTCCTCAAAGCAATACAGAAAAGATCGTCTGGTCAAAGGAGCGCGCGCAAGCAGTTGCACGTGCGGTACTGATGGGGAGAGAGGAGTGTGAGCGGGAAGAGGAGAAGTATAGGGAGATGTGACACAACGTCCCCACGTCCCCACATCCTATCGCCGATAACGGAATTGAGCTATTCTTATATGTGTGTTTGTATAATGTATATTTGGCGTAAAATGGAATTGTCATGGTATATATTGAAAAGATAAAACTCTTCAACTTTAAGAGATTTTATAGTTTTGAATACATCGCCCGAGAAAAACGAAATATTCTTATTGGAGACAATGAGGCAGGAAAAAGCTCTATACTGCAAGCTGTAGACCTTGTTCTAACAGGAAACAAATCTAAAGTTGAAAATTTGGGGCTTGAATCATTGTTTCATAGAAGTGCTACGAAGACCTTTCTTGAAGGTGATAAGAACTTAGACGAACTCCCAGTATTAACTGTTGAGATATATTTGAACGCTCATGGGAAATATATTCTAGATGGCAGAAATAATACCGATGAAAGAGTTTGTCATGGTTTGAAGTTGGTCTGCAGCCCTATGATTGATGAATATGGTTCTGAGATTAAAGAAGCTCTAGAACAAGAAGACGCACTTTTTCCGTACGAATACTACAGTATAAAGTTCTCTACTTTCTCTGGGGAATCATATACTCAGAATAGAAAGTTTCTGCGACATCTATTAATAGACAGTTCATTAATTGGTACTGAATATGCTACTCGGTACTATACCAATTCGTTGTATGAAGCCAGCACAAATATCGCTCAGCGTCATAAGACAAACCATGCCTATAGGCGTAGCAAATCTGGGTTCACTGAAAGCTCATTAGAAGAAATTAATGCAACTCTCTCTGGGATAAAGTTTGATGTAAAGAATGATAGTAAATCTAACCTAGAGCAGGATCTAGTGATAACGGAAAGTGGAATTCCAATATCACAAAGAGGTAAAGGTAGTCAGTGTTTTATCAAGACTGATTTTGCATTGAGACAGCGAGCTGGAGCTGATCCTATCGATTTGATTCTAATTGAGGAGCCAGAAAACCATCTTAGTCACTTGAATATGAAGCGATTAATTAATCGTATTGAGGAGGCAACGCGAACTCAAATTATAATAGCAACGCACAGTAGTAACGTATGCTCTCGTTTGGATTTGCATAATGCATCTTTATTAAGTGCATCATCAAATGTACCGGTATCATTAAAAGATTTGCCAAATGATACTGCAAATTATTTTATTAAGGCTCCGAACAATAAAATATTAGAGTTTATCCTGTCTAAAAGGGTTGTTTTAGTAGAAGGTGATGCTGAATTCATTCTTATGGAAGGGATGTATGAGAAGCTCTTTGGTGAAGAGCCTGAGAAGTCAAATGTTCATGTAATTTCTGTTGGAGGTACAAGCTTTAAACGCTACCTTGATCTGGCAAAACTACTGGGGATAAGAGTCGCTGTTATCAGAGACAATGATGGGGACTATCAGAAGAATTGTATCGAAAACTATGAGGCTTATGTAGGAGACGATATTCGGATATTTTCTGATGAAAACAATGACAGAGCAACACTTGAGGTGTGTCTATACGGAGACAATGAGAGGTTGTGCGAAAGTCTATTCTCCCCAGGTCGGCGTACTCTCACAGTTTCTCAATATATGCTCGACAATAAGTCGGATGCAGCGTTAAAGATATTAGAGGAGGGAATGGAGGATTTAGAAGTACCTGAGTATATTTCGCAGGCATTATCATGGATAAGAGAATAATCCTCGCAGTTGCTGGGTCTGGCAAGACCAGCTACATAATAGATAATCTCTCTTTGGAGAAGAGATTTTTAATTGTCACCTATACTGATAATAACTTTAACCATCTGAGACGCAGAGTTATTGATAGGTTTGGTAGTATGCCGGAGAATATTACTATTCTTACTTACTTCACCTTTCTTTACTCTTTTTGCTATAAACCATTCTTATACGATACCTATGCTGCAAAAGGGATTAATTGGGATTTTCCGCCAGCGTCTACATTAAAGCTGCCACGAGATGCTAGAAAGTTCTATGTGGATAATCATGGACGCTTGTATAGCAATAGAATAGCCAAGTTAGTAGAGCAAGAAGGTGTGCATGATAATATCAAACTCAGATTGGAAAAATATTTCGACCAGCTATTCGTTGATGAGGTACAGGATTTCGGTGGGCATGACTTCAATCTTTTAAAAGTACTATGTACAGCGGAGGTTAATGTTTGCTTAGTTGGAGACTTCTATCAACACACTTTTGACACAAGTAGGGACGGAAGAGTCAATCAAACACTCCACAATGACCTTGAAACCTACAAGAAGCATTTTTCTGATATAGGAGTGAGATCTGACCAAGGAACCCTTTCAAATAGCTATAGATGTACCCCTGAAGTGTGTGAGTTTATTAGAAATAATATTGGTATTGATATAAGTTCTGAAAAAAAAGACTCCTCAGGAGTTTCTCTTATTGATGATTTCGAAGAAATTAAAAGAATATTTTATGACGACAATATCATAAAACTTTTTTATAAAAACCACTCAAAATATCCATGTGTTTCTCAGAACTGGGGGAAATCTAAAGGCCTTGATCACTATCAAGACGTTTGTGTAGTGCTGTATAAAAAGGCCGCTGAGGAGTTTAGGAACGGCACTCTGAATAAATTGCAACCATCAAGCAAGAATAAGTTGTACGTTGCGTGTACTAGGGCGAATAATAATCTTTACTTTATTAAAGAAGAGGACCTTAAGAATGTCACTTAGGGGAAATTCAAATAGCTCTATTTGGACATGTGAAAGTAGCTTCTCGTGCAGTGTTTTTGGGAGGAATGAATTCAAACATAAGGAAGATAGGTATATAGAGAGATGTGATACGGTGTGCTCACCTATTTAAGTCCTGAATATTATACTAAAATACAATTAATAGGCGCGTCTGTATGTGTGGGTATGCAAGACATGGAAGGAAAAACTATGGATAAAGAATTAGAAAATATCTCGGATACAAAAGTTGAGTCAATAAAGGACAAGTTGGCATCATTAGCACCAACTACCAAGAAGCGAGCACTTGAAAAGTTTGCTCTAGCCGCATTGGGTAGTATTCCTTGGGTTGGTGGGTTTATTAGCGCGGCTATCAGTATGAAGACAGAAGAGTCCACTATCAAAACTAATTCTCTTCAAAACAAGTGGCTGGAGGAACATCATGAAAAAATGATGAGACTAGGAGGTGCACTTGAAGAAATTGCTCGACGCTTCGAGAAGTTGGGGGATGAAATTGATGAGCGAATTCAGTCTGATGAATATTTAGACTTAGTGAGAAAGTCGTTTAGGGCCTGGGACAAATCTGACACCGATCAAAAGCGAGCTTATGTCGCTAATCTTATAGCAAACGCTGCTGGAACACGCCTCTGCTCTGATGATGTAATTCGATTGTTTATAGATTGGTTGGATTTGTATCATGAAGCTTATTTTCTGGTTATGAGGGAGATATATAGAAATCCTGGGGTAACAAGATACGAAATATGGACGTCTATATATCCCGATATTCCAAGAGAAGATTCTGCTGAAGCTGATTTATTCAAACTTCTTATTAGGGACTTGAGCACAGGTGGGGTGATACGGCAGTCAAGGGATACAACTATAGATGGACGGTTTATGAAGAAGGGGAAAGCTCCAAGCAGGAGAGCTACTTCAGGAACGATGGAGTCTGCATTTGAGGATACAAAGCCTTACGTTCTCACTGAACTTGGCAGGCAGTTTGTTCATTACACCATGAACGATATAGTTCAGAGGATTGAGTAAACAGAGTTAGTTTTATATTTTATATAAATTACCAATAAGAAAACCTGGATATGCAACCATTTAGAGATGGCGACACACTTACAACTTTCAGGAATATTATCGATAGTATTGTCAATGAAATTCGATCATTGGAGAACGAATATATCCTAAAGGCATCAGACTCTGAGCTCGAAGAATATTATACGGGAAAGGTTAAAATTAAGCCGCTAGTCCTGCATGTAGACCAACAGTATATTAAAAATCAGTCAACTATTCGAGTCGATGTGAGTGGTGATTTTCGTCGAGGTGTGCCTCCTGGACAAAGTGCATATGTCAACGGTACTAGAATTGATATTGCTATACCATATGACGGAGATGCGCAGCTATGGCGACTCTGCGCTTCTACTTTTAATATGGGTGGGTACCCCGATATCGAGGTTAATAGTACTGAAATTGTTTTCAGTATTTACTTTCCAGATGATAGTGCTAATTCAGATCATCTCAAGTCAGATATAAGTCGAAGCATAAAGGCTCTCGAGGTTGCAGTAGGATACCTACAGAACGATGTGACCAATCATAATAGCTCTTCTGTAAATTTAGTAAAGCAGTCCCTGAAACAAAAACGGAAGCTAGCAGAATCAACCGTTGGAGTTGTTCATGCTCTAGGGATACCTATTAAAAGATCTGATACCCCTCCTACATATACAGTTCCTGCAAAGAGACGGGAAAGACCAGCGAGGCGCCCCCCTATTCAAGAAGGTGAATACAAACCAGAACCAGTCTTGGATGAAGAAGAGTATCGTCACATATTGGATATACTGAAGAGTATGTCTCTAGTGATAGAACGAAATCCATCATCATTCGCTTTACTTCATGAAGAATCAATTCGAGATCATTTTCTATTGCAACTTAATGGTCATTATGAAGGTAGTGCGACGGGAGAAACGTTCAATGCCTCAGGTAAAACTGACATCTTAATTAGAGAGCAAAATAAAAATGTCTTTATCGCAGAATGTAAGTTTTGGCGTGGCCAAAAGGCATTTGGCGAGGCTGTTAATCAGCTATTAAGTTATCTTACATGGCGTGACTCAAAATGTGCGCTTCTCGTTTTTAACCGAACGCAAGACTCGAATTCCGTTAGAAAAAAAATGCATGAGCTAATGGAATCCCTGCCTGAGCATAGAAAAACAGATATATACCATACAGATGGGGACTCAAGATATATTTTGATTAAGGAATCGGAGCCGGGCAAGGAGATTATTGTTACTACCCAGCTTTATGATATTCCGAGTAAGTGATCGGACAATATACAGAAATACAAAGCTAATACTTGTTATTTTTGTATAAAGGGGTGAAAACGTGCGTCTACCGCACCTTTTCCCGTCTGTGAGCAACGGCCGATCTGCTACCGACGTTTTACCTGGACTAAGGTGCGCGTGCAGGCGGCTGCACGTAACATATTGCTTGGACAAGATGTGTGGAAGGAAGGTGGGGGAGCATAGTGTGTAACGTCCCCACGTCCCCTCATCCAATATCAAAATGAAAGCTGTGACGGAAATGTCGCCTTCTACTCATGAGTTGAAAGGTGAGTAATAGATATATTCCTATTATAAATCAGGTAAGTAGATGTTCATGTGACGTCATATCTTTATCTAAAAATAACGTAATGTATAAATGTTTGGTTATTTTTTGACCTGACTGGTATGCTGATTGTAAGTAAGATGCAGTAGGTCCACTTCTTATGAGACGACGAACGACGAGCAAGCTCCTAATATACGGAGCGACGTGCCTGATTCGATCGAGCATGGTGATCGAATCGGGGCCTGACAATATTAGAGATACCCACACCCGCTTATAAGACAGATAGATGTTGAGAGCGGGTTTTTTGTGTCTGTGTGATAGGGGAGGAATGGCTTGCGACTAACCATTAGTGTGACGCAATAAAAACCCTCCGAAGGGAGGGTTTTCGAAGAACAGGCCACATGTAGTATCAAAACTTTGCACGGTCGAAATGCTACACGAACCAAGCTTGAGTATACGCTCGCGTTGGGATTTGTCAAATTCCAACCGATGGCACAACATTCATACTCCGGTTCGGTGGTCTCAATACATTCCTTTCTTGTAAAGAGGGGCCGGATATGGGCATGTTATTTGTGCTGCAAGTACTGGTGTGCGGATGGCATTTTCTCGTACTTCTGTTGAAGACAGAGTTATGTCGCGAAAGAATGTACGAGGGTGAAACTTATCAAGAGTGGTTATTTGAGTATAGCCTACTCATTATTGATTGGCTTTGGTTTGCTCGTTTCACTTTAGAGCCATTTTTATCGGGATGATATAGTCATACCAAATTAATCAAGAAGAGGGGATGCCCTCTTCTTTTTCAAATACTTACTTTGAAAGAGAACCTGTAGGGCATTGTGTCTCACATAGATTCGCTTCGATAATTGAGGATGTTTGCGTTAATAGGAAAAATACGCGAATATTGCTGTGCTTGCCTGAACATTAAAGTTCGATGGAGAGTTTAAGCTAACGGAATTTGTAGCGAGGTGCAGTAGTGACGAAGATGGACTCCTTCGATCAATTTGACTTTCCCGAGTCAAAACTCCAAATCCCCCTTGTTAAAGATCTTGAACGGCCAGAACTGGATGCGGTGCCAGCAGTACTCATCACTGAATATTATGGCCTTGATGTTATTGCCCAAATGCGGGTGAGCGCACGCAATCGCTTCCGGTGCTATTTTTGTGACGAGCCAGTACAGCTTACCGCACGCGTAAAGAAGCAGGATGGTGTAGCTGGCATACCTCTGAACGCAATGAATTCACATCTCTACTTTTTTAAGCATCGGCGCGGTTGTGGTCAGCATTGTCAATGGAAATCTGGTAACGCTAACCGAGCGTTAGTCTATAAGGGAATAAAAGAAGGCGGGCGCCATCGTGCACTCAAGAGCTTAATTAGCGAAACACTTCGCCAGCTCCCTGATTGGAGTGTTATTGCTGTTGATGACCGGTTTATTTTCAGTCCTGACCGACGGCAGAGAGGTAAGCCCGATATCTTGGCGAAATATAAGGGGCGTCATGTCGTGTTTGAGATCCAGCTGCGCAGCGAGTCGCCTGAAATAATTGGCAGACGACAACAACTATATAAGGATATGGGGTATCAACTATTGTGGATATGCTCGTTTGAGTCCGTTGCGGTGGCACAAGAGGAAATGAAAATTGATGCGGAGATACGGCAAGTTCATAAAGATATTGGGTTTAATAGCCGAGGCAATCTTTTTGTCTTTAATGAAGAGCTTCAAAAGCTAACAGTGATTGCTTCAGAGCTTCAGCTTATTGTCGCATATTTTAAACCGCGCCTTGCAAACGGAAAGATCATATTTTCTTTTGAGACGGAGAGGGCTTCATTCAGCCGAATACGATACGAGGGTGGAGATTCTTTCTTAAAAGACTACCACGAAGAGTTGGAGGAAATGAGGGCTTGCTCATATCTTGAAGCAAGAGAAAAGGCTAGAGAGTATTTAAGTAATAATTGGATGAAAGGTCTGGATGATGTAGAAGACTTTTATACTTTGGCGAAAAACTACTGGTATCCAGAACCAATATTATCCGAAAGTGAGAAAAAAGTACTTAAAGAAATCTACGATGATAAATATGTTGAGTCTGTAATTAAGCTGAAAAGAATTGTTCACAGTCTATGCCTATCTGAAAGTATGCATGAAGTCGAAATTATCACCAGGTGGAGAGAGATTGAAGATCAGTTAAAAGATAAAGGATTTGGTTTTTATTCTGGCATGAATGTCAATATTTTAAGAAATGGAATAAGGCTATTAGGATATGACTATCTGGGAAATAGAATGAAGGAATCAGAATATCAGGAAACGTATCTTTACTTCTGTTTTAACCTGAAGGCTAGGCATTATACTTCACTGTGCGAAAGAATCTCTGAAAATGGTCCTTATCCAGACGTGATAAATAATGACTATCAAAAACACATTCAACACGATGTCGCGTATAGATATGTCAAGCAGCACTATGACCTGGACGAGTTCTTTGACTGGTTCATGTCTTATCCGTTTGTATATCCCAAGTTAGAGAGAGCTGTAAAGGTAATGCCTACTGAGTTTTAGGCATAGTGAATAGTGAAGAAGGGGAGGTAAATAAAGAGAAGAATAAGTGCGTCAAAACTAAGCTTTAGCCGCTTTCCTAAAATGGCTTGGAAGTGGGGGGCGAAATTGGATATTACTGCTCATGGCAAGGCTGTTTGTAATTGGTTGTTGTTTTTCTAATATAAAAGGTGGCTTGTGGAATTTTTTAATATGTCTTTCTGGCAAGGTGTAGCTGCATCGGGTCTAGTTTTAGTGCTGACATATATTTGTACTCCATTGAAAAACAAGTATGTTGACTATAGGAATGGAAGGAAAATTAAAAGATATGAAAGTAAGATGCGAATTCTAACTTGGGAAAAGGAGCATTTGGCTGAGGTTAAAAGATCGAATGTTGCATTAACAAGAGCTGTTTATTCTGATGTTTTTTTCATTCTTTTCTTCATGAATATCAGTCTTGGATTAATTATAGTCAGTCCAATTATAATTTCGGTTGTTCCTGTTCTTGAGCCAGTGACTAAATTCCTCTTGCCGCTGTCTGTTCCCGTTTGGGGTGTGACAATACTGGTCGCTTTCGATAATATAAGAAAATTTAGCAACTTGAAGAATTATTCTAAGGCAGTCAAGAATATAGAGCGTAAAATTTCTGATGTGGAAGAAAAGCTAAATAAGATTTATAAAAATGATTAGGTGTGAACTTCGTAAGGAATTTTCATTATTTAATAATTTTATGTATTAATGGATGACTTAAATGGACGTTTTTTCTGATGTGAAGTTCATTGCTGCATTGGTTAGCTTGGTTGGAATATTGCTTGCTGCAGTAATAAGTAGTGCTGGATACTTTTATAAGAACTGGACGGAGAGTAAGAGAAGCGCACGTAAGGTGCTTTATTTTCTGCTCGAAATTAGATATGCAGTCAACATGTCTATATTTAACCCTAATGCTACTGCCGAGAAATTTTTATTACATTATTTTAAGCGAGTAGAAGAAAGAGGTCTGCCGTTTGATTCTGAAGATATTAAGGTGTCAGTCCTACCTCTTATTATCCAGTCACTCATTGATGTGTCGAATTCGTTAAAAATCGATATTGAGGAAAGACTTGTTGCACCGCTTGACGATGCGCTTTTGGAGTTGGCAACAGTGAATCCAGTACTGGCATATCGATTAAGAGGAAAAGATAAACTTGAGGCTATAGCTTCTCATGTGTCTCGCTACACAGATTCAATCCGAAATAATCTATCCGCAGATGCCCTTTATGAAAGTACAATAGATATGATTGAAAAAGAAGCTGGCGTAGTGAGTAGTGGCACTATATCAAAGTTGGTTTCAGACCTTGAATTAGACATTCTAGCGCTCGCTAAATATTGTGGTCGGCGTGATTATCGTAGTGCGAAAGACTGTATTGATCTTGGATTTTCAGCCACTAATGATATTGATCTTTCAAAGTGTAATGAAATGATAGATGAAATACTTGATAGACTTCTGGAGGAGTATGCTAAGCAGAGTTCATCATGATATGAAGAGTCGAATAATAGAGAATAGACTTAATCTGTTATTAGAAGCATTAAAGTGTGGGCATGAAAATTGTAATGATAACTTAAATCGCTGTGCAGTCGCATACTAATGATGTGAGAATTTTGTTTATAGAAACGTTATAAAAAATACGCAGAAGTACTAGTAAGGGGATGTTAGATGAGGAGCCATGACAGTTTTACGGGGCAGGGCATAGCCTTTGCGATCCTTCTTTTTGTGTTATTGTTCTCTGTTCCTATATATATAATATTTTGTCTGAGTTATGGTAGTTTTTGGCCGCATATGTGGGCCGAAAAAGATGGGTACTGGTTTTTCCTTGTTATTGGTGGTTTTTTCCAAACTTCAATTATTAACTACTTGCATGCAAGTAAAAGGATTGATGTTGATAAGATAATGGAAGAAATATTTTATATGGATGAGTATAAGCAGAAGAAACCTGCTGATGCAATACTCGCTCATTATACGGACATGGCAAGTGCTGCACTTATCCTTGTTATTGTTGTCATTTCTATAAAACCATTGGTATCAGTTGTTAGTATATATATTGTGGCTCCGATTTTATCTTTTTTAGTGTTTACTGTTTTTGGTATGTATGGTGTTTTACTTATGAAGGCATTGTGTCGGTTTGATAAGAGCAGTATTTATATTAAAGTTCCACTTTTTATGCTGATCCTCTTGATAGATTTGCAAGGATTTAAGCTGTTTATATTAAGTGTTCCGAGTTTTTGAGGGGCGACCTTGGCTTCTCGCTATGCTTTTACATGGTCATCAAAAACACATAAGGAGATTTGTATGGAGACTATTAAACAAATTGACTCCAGTGAAGGGTGTGGAATTGCTTCTTTTGCAATGATTTGCAAAGACATTGAAAGCTTTGAACAAGCTGATAAATGGATAATTAAGCAAGATATTGTAAAGAGAAAAGGATTTATGAAAATCTCAGAAATGAGGTCGGCCATTAAAATTAAATTTGGCTTAGATCCTGTACTTAAATACTCACTAAATAAGGCTAGTAAAACTGCTCTTTGTTTTGGTAGATACGAAGGTGATAAAAATTTGAGACATTGGTTTGTCTATCATAATGGTCTATTCTTTGATCCTTGCCCAAGTACTCCTTCGCGAAGGAAGGTAACGAAACATGAAATTACTCGTGTTTTAGTAATTGAGAGTTGAGTGGTTTTAATAATATTGCTTTCATATTATTAACCTTCCTAACAGTATTAGGCATAAAAAATGGGGAAGTTCAGACTGAATTTCCCTGAGTAGTATGTGTGTATTCCGCACAAAGACACTCCGTGTCAGCTTGCACCTAAGATGTTTACCTCTCCTCATGGCAAACAACCATGCAGTTTCATATTTCGGGCAAACGAACTGGCGACCACCGTATTCTCGATTTGGCATAAAGCAGCCAGACAGGCTTTTCCATATGTACGCCATAGGGAAGACTGGTGCCGGTAAATCTACCCTTCTCGAAAACCTCATCATGCAGGACATCCATGCCGGGCGTGGCTGTGCTTTCATTGATCCTCATGGCGATATGGCGGAGCGTATCGCTCGGCGCATACCGAAATCTCTCCAGGATAACTTCATCTATCTGGATGCAGCTGATCCAAAACAGCCGTATGGATATAACCCGCTGCGTGGCGTGGGTACAGCGTACATTCCTATGGTCGCGTCCAGCATTATGGACGTCTTGCAGCAACTATGGGGGAAGGGGGCCTGGGGTGTCCGTATGGAGCATTTGCTCCGTAATACTCTGTTTGCGCTCCTGGAATATGGAAAGGCTTCGTTTCCCGATATCTCAAGGCTTCCAGGTGACGAAGAGTTTCGAAACCTCGTTCTAGCTCATGTGAAAAATGAGACAGTATTTCGATTTTGGACACAGGAGTGGGCACGGTATACGCCGTCTCAGCAGCGCGAAGCATGCGCGCCTATTGAGAATAAAGTGGGGGCGTTTCTTGCAGATCCCCGTCTATACCGCATGCTTACAAACCCACCAGTCCAGCTTTCTCTTCGCAAAGCGATGGATGAGGGGAAGGTACTCGTCGTCAACCTTGCTAAAGGAAAGCTCGGAGCAGACAGTACACGGCTCCTAGGCGCATTTCTCATAAATATCATTCAGAGTGCTGCCTTCTCTCGTGCAAACATCCCAGAGCATGCCCGTCGCCCGTTCTATCTCTATGTCGATGAGTTCCAGCACTTCACCACAGAGGCGGTTGTGTCGATGGTGTCTGAACTTCGGAAGTATAAAGTCGGGTTGGTGTTCGCACACCAGCATCTCCATCAGCTTGAACCAAAGATTAGCCAAGCAGTGTTATCCAACATGGGAACACTCATTTCGTTTCGCCTGGGGCCGCTGGATGCGCCGATTATGGCGAAGCACTTTAATCGAGTCTTTTCTGCGGACGATCTGATGAGTTTGCCGTATCACTCGATTGCACTCTCACTCATGATTGATGGCTCAGCAAGCAAACCGTTTAGTGCGAATACGTTACCGCCGCGTACGAACTTTGTGAAAAAGTGCAAGCTTCATTAGGTATGCATTGGCTGTTTTGTCGGGAAATGGTTACCGATAGTATTCCTATATAAGGCGCTGTCCATGTTCAATATAGGCTGAACACTGTTAAAGGAAATATACATCAGTGAATATAAATAATTCAGTGCGTTTTATTTCTGACCATTACTCACGCATATACATTAAAAAGTAATTTTGTCATACCGACTTCATTGAGATATGCGTTAGGTCACACTACGCTTTTAACGCTGCAAGAAGAGCGCATAAGACAGCGCAATACGCGCGTGTTATGCAGTATGCGTTTACCTGCAAAGGGAGATTAAAGTATGCGTGCCATTCCTACCGATATCATTTCTAACTGGCATTTCCGAGTCGAAGGACTACAGCAGTCCACGAATGAATTCTACGATGCTGTCGAGCACAAGCTTAAAGAGCACGATGCGCCGCGAGTACGGACTGAACGAGTCCGATTCTCGGAAGGTGGTATTGGCTCTTCAAAGCGTGAATACCTTCAAGTCCGCCGAGGGGAGCATGTCTTCCACGTCTGTGCGGCGCCGTTTGGTAATGGGTTCTTTATTTCGTGGTGGCTTGGGTATATCGACTCCGGCTTTTTCGCGTGGTTATCGCGCCTCCCAGTTATAGGCTTCGTTATCAGACACCTCATAAAGCCGATCACATACTACCGCTTGGATACTGCGAATATGTTCCAGTCACTCACTGCTGGCTGCGTGTCGCAAGTTCTGGACGGAATATTGGAAGCTAGGGGAATGCATGCCCTCGCACGGGAGGACTATAAACCGACTATACGGGATCTATTGGGGCGTGGTCGGTAGTGTGCTGTGTCGCAACTCATAGAGGAGGCGCTGACTAAGAGCTTCTATGCTTGGGAAATGCGGGGAAGGGGATGGCTCTCTGCCGACGAGGCAGTACAGCTCGAACCGCCATACCGCCCTTTTTTCTTGCTACCCGAGCATGAAGCTCCGCTTGTTGCGCCGTATGACGATGGAGTCCATTTGTCATTCTGGCAGCGGTTATTTCAGCGGAGGCCAGATCGACAGATACTTCCCCAGAGAAGCTATGAAGAGCAGCAGCCATTTCCAAGAGCGCTTCCGTATGAGCCTGTATCGTTTCAGCTGTGTATCCCTCCAGAATACAAAACTAATCACGAGCGCATGTGCGCTATGCTGCGGACGCTCACCGGTGCAATGGAGACAATCTCCTTTGAATTAGTCGGTTCTCATGGTGTTGTAGAGTGTGCGCTGACATGCCACCAGATTGATGCAGAGTATGTCGGAAGCACGTTACGAGCATTTCTTCCAGAAGGGGCAGTACACGCGGGAGATGATCTACTCCTAGCTGCGTGGGACGGCACCAATACGCAAGCACGGATAGACTTCGGGTTGTTCCGTGAATTCTTTATCCCCCTTGTCCAGGTCCGCAACTTCGCTATCGATCCATACATCGCGTTAGTGTCCGCACTTTCTCGTGCAGGAGAAGGAGAGTGTCTCTGCATGCAGGTGCTCATCGAGCCGGTGAAAAATCCGTGGGCGCGGACAATCATGGATGCACTCACGGATGAGGAAGAC
Source organism: Hahella sp. NS-SX17 (assembly GCF_057367735.1). Lineage (NCBI taxonomy): Bacteria > Pseudomonadati > Pseudomonadota > Gammaproteobacteria > Oceanospirillales > Hahellaceae > Hahella > Hahella sp. NS-SX17. Next base: position 7,068,978 of record NZ_CM170632.1, on the reverse strand, counting down.
GGAAGCTGCTTTTTTGCGGATGCGCCAGAGTTCCTTCAGTTAGCCAAAATGAAGACGGCTTCGCCACTCTTTGCCGTATCTCTCAGAGTGGGCGCACAAGCGGATGAAATACGCATTCCTGAACTCTTAGCCGGGTTTGATGGGGTATTTGATCAGTATGGCTCTGTACATGGAAATGAGCTATTTCCCCTGGACGTCACGTACTACCCAACGCATGACGACGACACGCTCTTGTGTTCACGTGCGAGCCATCATACGGGCATGATTCTCTCTCTTGAGGAGCTGGTGGGGCTGGTACATATCCCTGACGAATCCGTACGAGGACCGTTGGTTAGGGAGATTGCGAGCTTCCCAGAAGAGGATGAAAACGGACTTGTTATTGGCTCCTATCAGCATGGCGGGGAGCGCATACTCGCTACCATTCCGCACATAGACCGGTTTGCTCACACGCACGTGGTCGGTGCTTCTGGAACAGGGAAGTCATCGTTGTTGCTCTCTATGATCTTGCAGGATGCGCGTTGTGGTAACGGCTGTATGCTCATAGATCCTCATGGTGATCTCACCGACGATATCTTGCAGTGTATGCCGGAGGATCGATTTGATGATGTAATTGTGTTTGACCCATCTGACGAGCAGTTTTCTATTGGACTAAACATCCTGCAGGCAGAAAGCTCCCACGAAAAAAATCTCTTAGTCTCTGATCTCGTATCTACAATTTCGCGCCTTTCTACGTCATGGGGCGATGTGATGACAACAGTGCTCGCAGAGGCTGTGCTTGCGCTGGTGGAGAGCGATGAGTCGTATTCACTTCTCGATCTTCGCCATTTCCTCTCTGATGCTTCATATCGGGCAAAATGCCTCGCTCCTATCACAGATCAAGCGATACAAGCATTTTGGGAGCATGACTTTCCGCGTATAGGATCACGCTCCATTGGGCCGTTGGTGACTCGTCTCGATTCGTTTCTTCGAGCTCGCATGCTGCGGTATGTGCTTGGGCAGCCGAAAGGTGGGATTCATTTGGGAAACATTATGCAAGAAGGAAAGATCCTGCTTGCGCGTCTTCCGCTTGGGCTCATGGGGGCAACAAACGCCCAACTACTCGGAAGCCTTCTCGTTACCAAATGTCAGCAGTATGCGATAGCCAGGCAGTCGATACCGAAGCAGGATCGCAAAGCGTTCTTTCTCTATATCGATGAATGCCAACACTTCGTGACGCCATCATTGGCCTCCATCTTCGGGGAAGGCAGGAAGTATAAGTTGGGGCTCACGCTTTCCCATCAATACCTTTCGCAACTAGGTCGTGCTCCTGAGGTTGCAGACGCTGTGCTCGGAAATGCGCATAGCCGTATTGTGTTTCGTGTTGGCGGCAATGATGCGCGCTCGCTCGCGCAAGGGTTTTCAGCGTTCGATCATCAGCAGATTGTTTCTCTGGGACGTGGTGAGGCATTGGTGCGAAGAGGAAACATGGGGAACGAGGTTGCGATTACAACAGAATACATCGAAATACCCGACGCATTCCGGCAGCGAGAGGAGTTGGTGTCGCGCTCCCGCGAGAAGTATGGAGTTGCTGTATCGCAGATAGAGCTACTCTTCCAGGAACGGTATGCAAGAAAAGAAGAGCCTCAAAAGGCAAGCGTACCCTCCAGACAAGAGCCCCCCGAAGATCAAGATAAGCAAAAACCAGCACAACACATTAAAGCGCCTGAGAAGGTTACTCCAAAGACTCCCACACCTCCCCCTGCTATCCAGGACGACGCTGAAGAGAAAGAGACAAAGCGCGCAACCACACAACATATATACCTCCAGAATCTCATAAAGCGCCTTGCTGAAGAGCGGGGTTGTAGGGCGGTAATTGAGGAGCCGTGCCCTGGTGGAGTCGTAGATGTTGCGCTGTATCGTGGGAAGGTGAAGGTGGCGTGTGAGATATCGGTTACTACCGACATGAAGCATGAGTTGCACAACATTGAGAAGTGTCGCGCAGCTGGTACATACACTCAGATTCTTTCGATTGTGCAGAAGGCCAATATGCGTCTCCGCATGGAGCAATATTTCAAGAAGGAATATGCGGGGAAGCTTTCGGTGTTGGTGATTAAACCAGAGCAGATTCAGGAATATGTAGAGTCTCTATTTCCCCCGGTTGAGCCAACCACGAGCTCGGTGAAGGGATACCGGGTGAAGGTGAAGCGAGGGAATCCTCCTCCTGACGGTGGGCGGTCGGTTATCGCTGAGATTATTGCGAGGTCTGTACGGAGGGGGGAGGGGTAAGTATGGTTGTCAAAGACGTTTTCTGATCTAAATTTTATTTGATGGCTTTCTGATAGCCTATTATTTATCTGTATCACCCAACATGGAGGTGAAATGAAGTGGAAAAAAAGCTGCTTTCCAAAAATATAAGCGTGTTTAGGTTGTTCTCCTTAATAGTATTGACAGTCTGTTTTTCTTTTCTGCTTTCTTCATGCTCTAGTCGAATACCTACAGAAATTATTTATACTCCTCAGTTTGGCGTTGGGGATAAAGCGTTAAATATTTTAAATGAAGTTGAAGCCAACCTTGATAATGCTGTGTCGGATATGGGTTTTGAGAAGGTTGCTCTTAGAGATGTTATTAATTACATGGAAGGGGTTAGAGATAATGGGTATAGAATGGAGGTTCCAACTAACAATAAATCAATTTCTATTGATATCATCAGGAAGATCAGCTCAAGAATAACAGCCATGGGTGTGTACAATCGAAACAGTAGAGAGGATTTCAAAGACGCTTCTTTTCGAAGAGGAATTGAACTCATTCACGAGATGACACTATCGTTAAGAAGTTTGGAGTGTACTGGGCAATGTGGTTATAGCTATACTGAATATATATTTAAGAATTTTTTTGGTGGGGCTGCTTTTGCTGTATCTGTAGTAGCGCTAATACTAACTTTTGTTTCGTTAATATCTGGTCTCATAGTATTCTTTGTTAATAAAATACATAATCAAAAAATGCACGAGATTGAAGAAAGAATGGGTGCTTTTGAGAATAGAGTGAAAATAAAAGCCGGCATTGATTCTAATATGCACCAGGCCGGAGTTTTAATTCATCAGGCGTTTATAATTTATACTGGATATTCTGAAATAGAAAGTGAAATGAAGCGGAGAGGGCACTATGATGTGCTCGAAGCTGGAGATTCTAAAGAGGAGGTTAGAGACTTAATTGAGACTGATAAAATACAAAATCAAGTCAAAATTAAAGTGGTAATCGAATTCTCTAGGTCTGCGGTAAAATATCTAGGGATTGTAAAGGATGAGATTGAAAATCTAAAAAAATTAGGGGATAGCTGTAAAGATATTGAGGATAGATATAATAGGGTTCTTGCGCATACTCTTTGTAATGCTGTCTATTATAAGAGTGTTTGGATGAATAGCGTATATGGAAAATGCGAAAAATCATTTCTATGTGCAGAGTGCAATGAAATAAATTGTTACATAAATGAATCGTCACCTATAAGAGAGAAAATGTTTGAAAGTAGTTATAAGCGTTGGCATAGGTTAGAAGAGTCTGTGATGAGAGCGTCTTATATACGGCATAAAGTGTATTCTGATAATGCAATGAATAAACTTCCAGAAGACATTCAGAAAGGCTTGATAGCGGTATTCTCATACGGCCATGTAGAAGATGGTTGGGTTGAGCGTATGAAAAAGGAATGGGAGGAATTAACAGGTATAAGCAGAAATGACCTCTTGTCTAAATAACATGAGGTCATTTCTCTTTGTTGATATGGGCACGTGCTATGCCATAATTGGGCATGGCCCAATATCGGTAGGATCTGTAATTGGCACCAATCTAAAATTTTTTCTCATACTTATATTCCTTTTGGTTATGTTAAACTCGACTTCTATGATTTAAATTGTATATAGAGAAGGCTGTTCTGTCAAACCCAAACAATATATACTCAGTGTAAGTCATTGAAATAAAACAGTATTCCTTCTGTGTGGGTAGTATGTACTACTTGTAAGTTTAGCTAGAGTCTCACACATAGCCACTTGATTTTGTAAAAAGTGGCACTCACTTACGAACAAGGTATCAACTCGAAAATAGCTTTTATATAGTATTTACGGCTTAGATCCCGGAATAGATTAGTTTAAGGGTGGATTTTTGTTTCATATAAAAATTATTTTTAATAACTATTTTTCATAATGTGGTAAATGTGAACACTCACACCTCAAGTGTCGTTTCGATTTAACATATTGACCTATAAGGGGGAGGCTCACCGCTGCCTGCAACCTAAAAAGCCCCCACCAATGTCGGTGAGGGCGAAGAGCTACATCATTCCACGCTCTACAAAGCTCATAACGCTGCCGTCACTACCCACAATAACGTGATCGATTACTCGAACATCGAGCAGTTTTAGCGACTGCGCAAGCTTCTTCGTCATATCTTGGTCAGCTAGACTTGGCTCACATACGCCACTTGGGTGATTGTGTGCGAGTATCACTGCCGCTGCATTGTGCTTGAGACACTGTTTAGCAACCTCTCGTGGATACACTGATGCGCCGTCGATAGTGCCGAAGAATAGTTTTTCGAAACTGATTAGCCGGTTCTGGTTATCAAGGAACATGCAGGCAAATACTTCCTGTTCATGCTCTGCAAGCTGGAGCACGAGATAGTACTTGGACGCGTCAGGGCCGCAAAATGCTTCGCCACGGAAAAACCTTGCACTAAGGATATGTTTTGCAAGGGAAATGATTTTGTCTGGATGTATTGCCTGATTGAATTGGTATGTACCGTCTTCGTGGACTGAGTAGTGCGGTTGATCTTCGTTCATGTAGGTTCTCTCTATGTGGTATGCAAAAGAACATGAAGAACAGCCAGCAGGGGGTGAAGCCCCGTACTGGCGGCTTCACCTCGCGCGTCTCTGTGACGCACGTATACAACATACGCGAGAACGTAATGAATCAAAGACAGTGAAAGGTGCCGTGGCGGCACATATGGAGTACGGCAAAGGGAGGGCATTTTATTGGAGAAATGCTCATCAATTTATGAAGGAACGTCATCGAACTGTACAAATAAAGTTATACTGTTAGTGCGATACAAGGAGGGGGGCTTGCCATGAAACCCACGCATGATAACCGTGAGGGAGATGTCGTTCCCGCCAGAGAATTAACCGTCAGAGACAATCGTATAGCAGAGCTGGAGCAGTCGATTACGTACCTGAATCAGATGGGTATGAATCTACTGCGATCAAGCAGCTATCTTGGTGGCATTATTGAGTTTTTCCAGCAATGCGCTGAATCTCAAGATCCATTCGATATGGCGTTAGCCATGGAGGGTGCGTTAGCCAGCTACACATTGCCGTATCTCTTCATCCTAAATTTGCCAGAACAGCATTATATCTACAGCAGTGAAGGCTATATCACCTTGGATCAAGCCCGAGCGCTTACACATTTAACCCAGCAGCCAGACAGAATGATTACCTATGAGCACGGAATGATCGTCAACTACCCATACTTCAGTCTCTGGGTGCTGTTGGTGGAGGAGCAGGCGGATCAGCACTTAGATAACCTTACCAAACTATGTGGCGCTGCAAATTTCATGTTGGAAGCGATCATCCGAGCTCAGCAGGAGAGAAGGTCAAAAGAGGTACATCGCCGCGAGTCGATAAAACGGACCCTGGAAATGTTAGATGACATTATGCGAATTGAGGTGAGTCGCAGTGTGGGCGCTATGCAGAACCTTTCGGACTTAAGATGGACGATAGAAAGCGCTATTTTAAAGCTCGACCTTGATAGCGATATTGAGCAGCATATCGTTGCCTTATTGGAGCGATTGCTAAAAACGTTTGAAAGCCAACATGCCTCTAGTCGTCTTATTGGAGATTATATCAATAGCGTGAAGGAGAACCTGACAGAGTTCTCTGTTGCAAGCTTTAGTAGGTAGAGCGGGCACTCTGTGTAATATTTGAACGATTCACTCCGTCATGTATACCATTGGCTGTGCAGGGAGAGAGTTGACTCTTGATAATGCCAAACAGGGGGAGGGATGAGAAAGCTAGAAACGCGTTAGGGTGTTGGTGGATCGTATTTTCCTGCCATGAGGTCATCTGTGTAGGCGCTATATAAGCCCTCCTCCCAAACCTGTTTCAAGCCCATATTGAACTGGCGTACTAATCGCTTGGAATCGCTATTCGCTTTGGGGAATAGTAAGTGGAGTGTCGCGGTGACGAGTGGCTTGGGATGATAGGTAATTAAATCGGCAGCATATTTTGGAAATTTCTTGCGCAGTAATGTTAGCCCGGCAACTTGCCCCATCAAGCACAGATCAAGTCCATCCATCAGAAGCATATTGAAGTTTTGCTCGTCTTCCGGCACTGCGCCAACGTTCAACATTCCTGAGTTTGCGGCTGCCCAGAATTCTTTTGTGTAGGTATATCCGATGGTTGCGCCAATTCGGTAGCCCCGTAAGTCCTCAAGGGTATCCCATTGCGTAATCACCTTGGACTTGCTGTGAAAGAACACGGTTTTTTCCTCTACAAGGGGATCGCTGCAAATGAAGTCTTTTTGTCGATCTTCACTACAAACCCAGTACGACGCTGCCTGGAACATCCCCTGCCGAGCCAGCTCGTAGCTGCGTGCCCAAAGGAAATACTCAAATCGAACATCAATGTCCTGCCGTTTAAACGCTTCTTGTATGACATGGTTAACAAAGCCACCCTGTGGGGCTTCCTGTGAAGTCCAGGGAATATACTCGCCGGTTGCGATGGTAATGGTCTCTTGGGCGGTGGCTGGGCGTGCGGGAAGTAATAGCGGAGGGATAGCAAGTACGATGTATAACATCAGTATTACATTGTGTCGCGGTATAGCTAACGCACTCATGTATAACCGCCGTGTAGTCGTAAAGCGATTGCTTTAAGAGGAAGCAACGATATATCCAGTTTAGACGAATCTGTGGATGATTGTGCTACGCATGGGCAATGTTGGAAGAGTTGTTATGAGTATGGGCATCCTTGCCCATTGTAGAGTCCTTTCGTTAGAGGAGAAACAGTAGCGGAAGGGCAGCCAGCGCTACCAACCACCAATTATTTTTGAAACTTGTCGATTCCTGCATGGCGGTAACATTTGTGGTGTAGGACGCACAGGCTTGGTCTGCCTGTTTGTACGTTTCATACTCCCGGTCAGTCATCTGCTCCAAGCTTTTGTTTTTAAGGGATACATACACCGGGTCTTTGCATGGGTTTTGAGTATTTTCGGCCATAGCCGGTGACACAACGAGGCTCAGTGCTGCACATATGCTCAGCGCTGCAACGGACTTCTTCATAATCTTCCTCCTGAAAACAACACACAGATACACGGAAAAGGTTCCCGAGCATTCGGGGGCCTTCTCACACCTTGCAAAATCAAGTGTAGTTGACTTGTTAAAAAATGGAAGAAATTAATAAAAATATACTGATTTGGTAGATATATATTCCTCCTCTATTCTGCGTCGATGACGCTAACCATCCGCCAAAAACACGAACTCCTTATTCGTCTGCTGAGAGAAGCCCGGAAAAAACAGGCTATTAATCAGGAGGAGTTATCTGCGCGTCTTGGGAAACATCGAGTCTTTGTGACGAAGTATGAATCCGGTGATCGCCAATTAAACTTATTTGAGCTCATGGCTATCTGTCGCGAGCTATCCCTTGATATTCATGCAGTTATACGAGGTATGGACAGTGACATGCCTACGTCGCTTGAGCAAGATGAGCTCTATCTGCATGGATTCTGCAAAGGCTTTTTGCTCGCGAAAGGATACGAAGTGTCGAAAGGGAAGATGGCCGACGACGCTGCTGAGTAAGAACGTCTCCTTGTACATGCGATATCGCATGCCCATCGTATATCCCATTTTTGCTATGCCGGATTGCTGATTCACCAGCACATCCCACATATGTACAATCCACTTGCATTGTGAATGAATGTAACGTGTTTTTGGCTATTCATCGCGCTGTTTGCAGTCTGGCAGGTTCAGCGCCATACAAGGGATGTATTTCTAGATGTACTCTAATCGCTGGTACGAATTTAAGCATTGGTCTGACATTACCACTGCCGACCTTCCGTTCGCTGAGTCTCCATTCTTTGCAGCACACTACGCTGACCGCTGTTTGAGCTCTGATGCAACAGTAGGGCAAGTCGTTAACAGTCTTGCTGGCTCACATTTCCGCTCCATGTTTGGTTCTTTTCCTGGAAGAGGGTCGCGGCATTTCCGAAAGTGGCGTGATGATTTCGTGCGAGACGTTGAGCGTGGAGATGTGCTGCTTGTATTTAAGGACAAACGAAAGCCGTTTTGTCCTCTGATTGCTGAAAGCGAGGGTGGTCTTACACCAACCAACTCTGAACCCTCTCTCGCAAATCGGTTGATAGTTCGTGCTGATCCGCCGCCACCGCCACCTCCTGCAATTACCGGAGAGGTGAGTGATGTCTCCTCGTTTAATGGGAATCTTGGTTGGTCGAGTGAGAAACGAGATGACGAGAGTTATCGAGCGAGTCAAATAAAGCCTGGAAAAGTTACCTCTACTGGCAACACATCTGACTCAGAAGTGGAGAGTAGCGAGGCCGGAACAATATATAGCGAGCAGGAGGTTAATGAAATTGTTAATGATCCTGCGAAACGTAAAGAACTGTTTGAAAAGCATGGGATCACGGTAGGTCCGTATAAAAAGCTGCAAAAAATTAGCAAGCCGGGCTATCAGCGTGAGCACTTTGTTCCGCATAGTTGCTTTATGGAGCGTTCGAGGAATGCGGCAGCTAAGGAAGCGCGATCAGCGGTACCCATTAGGCGCGCCTTTGGCAGATATACCGAAGGCGATGCGATTACCTATTTTGTATACGATGACCAAAGCCAGGGAACAGAGCACAGATATCTGACAGAAGCTGAAGAGCGGTTTGGTCAAATGCTTGAAGCGGAGGGACGGTATGCGACGGTTACCGAGTGGCTTGATCACATGGAATATATTACCGCAATGTCGCTGCCTATGAATGACATAATGCGTGCTCCAGATGAGTATCGAGCACGGGTGCCGGCAGATGAGGCAGCTATTGTTGCGAAATGCATTAGAAGGGAATACGAAGACTACCTTGATCAGTGCGGATGCGATAAAAATGCATTGTGCTCGAACCTCATTGGGGGCGGTACCGTTCCTGAAGATGAAGACTTTACACGCGACGCGTTCTAGGGATTTGAAATGTCAAACACATATGAAATTAATCATGTTATTGGCGTCTGCGGAGATGCAGACGGAAATGTGTACCAGCTCTACACTCACTATGATGAATCAGATGCTTTAGCTGCCGTTGGGACTATAAAGAAAGCGACGACAGATAAAAACGGTATTGTTCTCGGTGGGAAAGGGACACGCCTGTTATACGCGAATACTCAAATGAACGCGATGTGGATGTCACCGGAAGGGCATTTGTGGGTCATAGATCGCAAGGGGAATGTATATACGAATGCCCCTGTGACGTTTGTTGATGCACCATATCAACACCTCGACTATAAAGACTTGGACTCGGGAGTTCAGTGGAACGTTACGTTAGTTGATCGCAACTCTTTGCAGGGGATTTGGGGATCATCCGACTCCGATGTGTGGGTAACGAGTTTCAATGGACAGGCGTTTCATTGGGATGGAAAGAGTTGGACGATGCATGCCATAGGTAACACCTCCAATGGTATTGATGGTTCAGCTTCTAATGATGTGTATGTAGTTGGCTATCACGGAAAAATTCACCATTTTGATGGGAGTAGTTGGTCCGATGTCCCATATCCAGCACACTTGCCGGAAGGAGAAGTCTTCACTGATGTACGCGTGGTGAGTAAAGAAGAGGTGTATATCACTGGAAGAAGCGGTGGCGTGCTTAAGGGCAATGCTCTTGATGGATTCCAGGATATTGGTTCGCCAGAGTACAAATGGTATGGCGTTGGATATTTTAAGGAGCGGTTGTTTTTTGCTGGCGGGCCAAGCGGAATATTTGAACTGAAAGATGGGCGTCTTGAATGCCTAAAGGACAAGGCTGATATCGTCGGCGTATTTGAGGCAAGGGATGCCATTTATTTTATTCCTGCAGAACAGCAACCTAGGCCGTGGGTGGTCCAATATCAACCGGGTGCGGATATGGAATGGGCTAAGATTAACTCGTGATTTGTCTGTATCGGTGGTGGGAAACGAGGCTAGTCCTTTTGCAATTGCCTCTACGCTTCCTACATACGATCTATTAAATATATGAACGCCTGGGAAAATGAATTCGAGAATGCGGTCAAGTTGTGGGCTGATCGGGAAAAGCTAGCAAAGAGTATGTATGTGGCAGACGCGAGCAAGGCGTCCGCCCTTATGCAGTTAGAAACTTCCTATGAGGAAATAGCGAGGCATCTGGCTACTGGCATGGGTGACAATGCTGCAGTACTACAGGCGGCAATCAACAGCAAAGGAGCGCGAGGCGAAGTCGCATGTCACGTCATATTGTATTCTGGCGACTCTGATATGGAGTCCTTACTCTTGCAAAAGATGGGGGAGAAGGACGGTAACGCGCACTGGAATGTTGAGCCAGCTTTGCGAGTATGTGACGTAGACAAAATAAAGCGCTTTGGCCATAAAGCACTCGCGTTGCAGAAGCCATGGATTCATGACGCGCTTTCAAGCGTTGTCGCTAAGAATATGCTCAGAGAGCTGGCTTCGTATTACCAGATCGACGCTCTTATCTCTAATCCTTCCACATACACTATTTCTATGCTGGGTTACGTTGGCGATCCCAGCTACATCAGTGCTCTTAAAACCCTTATGGTTGATGAGGATGTGAGTAGCTATTTCCGTATCGAGTGCGCAAAAAGCTTGTTGCTGATGGGCGACGATAGTGGGTTGGCCTTCTATAAAGTCGCACTCTCAGAAAGGCTGAAAGACGGAACGTTAGCTTACCTCATTGGCCTTTACGGGAATCCTGAGGATGTAGTGCCATTCTTGTTTAACGAAGCGAAAGAGCAAAGTGATGATGAGGATGATGATGCCGGGATACTCAAAGGCTTGGGTTTTACCGGAGATATTCGCGCAATTGATGGACTGAAGCCGTTCCTTGTGGATGAAAATGATGAGGTACGAACCGCAGCAAGTACGGCAATCTCTGAGATAACAGGCGAGTGGAATGTTGATCAGTATGCCGATGAGGATGAACTAGTCTCTTTCTGGGATCAGTGGTTGGCGGAAAATATTGCTAAGTTTGATACTGCAAAGCGCTACCAGCGTGGAGTGGCGTTTGACCTTAACACTCTGGCAAGCAAAATGATGGGTGCTGACCGTGAGTCTCGTGTAATAACACACGAGCACTTAATAGTGTTTTCAGGACTGCACGTACCATACGACGAAAAGCGTTACTACACAGATCAATTGAAACAAGTTGAGCTCTGGAAAAATGAGCTCGCTACTCAAAACAATGTTGGCGCTGGACAGTGGGTCCGGCATGGAAGAGTTCTGTAAGTTTGCAAGTGTATGCTGTTGACCCCACGCGAAAAAGTTTTCATACTCTTTTGAGTGGGCTCAGGTAGCCTCCCTGCCGCGTTGGGAAATACCGAACTAATCATTCAACATTTGGACTTACTTTGAGGCCAAGCAAGCGGCATGCTAATTGCGGGAAGAACTGCAAGGCCATCGGAGTATTCACATGTTCGCATTTCAAGACTGCATTACCTCTATCAAATATCTAGCAAAAATATCTGACTATGAAGGTACACACTGTCAAAAGATAGACAAGTGTTGTCAAGAATATGGTTTCAATCACTATAATGACCTAAGAAACGGGCTTCCGGAACTTCCCTCGGATAGGTTTGCAAATATATCACTATCATTGATGCGTAGGTATTGCGCGGCTGTCAAACCGAGCTTAGATACCGCGTATTACGAGTTCCACGCCGCTCCCGGCCCTCAAACTGCAAAAATTGCTTTTTATAGTCATTGGATTGGCTGGGACAAGCTAGGACGGGAGGTTCGTGAACCATTAGCGTTGGATGGTAAAGAGTCTGTTGACGGCCTTAGAGAGTTGCTCAAGCGCCCTGTATATGTAGTAGAAAGCTACCCACAGCTCATCGCATGGTTGTGTAACTGGTATGGGGTTGCGCTTGTAGCGGCAGAGCTTGCGCATGACTCTTTCAGAGAAAAGTTTGATCGACAAAGGCTGGTTGATGAGAACGTCAATATGGCTTTGGTTCGTGCTCAGCGTGAGAACTATGACGATAATATGGCTACCTAGCTAATCGCTAATAGGGGGTAGGCTTATAGTCTGCTCTATAAATACAAAGAAAGAGGGTCATAGACCCTCTTGTCAGTTCAGTAGGTCATCGCACGAGGCCACTTCCCAAAGTCATTCCCAATCTATCCATATATTTCCTGCTTGGGGAATGCTCATTCCGTGCCCAGCCTAACACTGTGCTCTCATCGGCCTGAATTGCCGCTGCTAGCGCTTTAAGGGTATATCCCTGATGTATGGCATACACAGAGAGCTTTTCTCCAAATGAGCTCACTGATACACATGGGCAGTAGGTCAGGAACTCCATAATTTTGGGGTAGAAGCGCGCAGGCGGATGATGTTTATTATGCTCCCAGCCAAGCACTGTTTCGGTGCATGCGCCGATACGCTCTGCTACCTCTGCCTGCGAAAGGTGCAAATCAAGCCTCCGCGCTCTAATGTGGTCTCCGAGACTCTGTAGTTCTTCTGGGTAGAGGTAACCCTTTGATTTTTTAGCAGTTAATCGAACTGGCAAAAAGGCAATGAAACCATGCCCTTGTGGTTATTCTGGCCATCCAGAGGTCGCTTGTAAATGTACGGAGATACAGATCAGTCGTTATCGGCAGAAGATTTCCGGGCCTTTACTGGATCGATTTGACTTGCACGTAGAAGTCCCGGCGGTGGCTATTAACGAGTTGCAGCGGGCCGGCAGATCGGAAAGCAGCGTTCATATCGCCGCACGGGTGAACGCCGCAAGGCAGGCGCAAATAGAGCGTTCAGGCAGCGCCAATCAGTATTTACAGGGTGAGCTACTGGAGCGGCATTGTCAGTTAGGTGATAAGGAACGGCAATTGTTGGAGCGCGCTTTGCAAAGGCTTGGGCTGTCCGCAAGGGCTTATCATCGGGTGCTGCGAGTGGCGCGAACTATCGCAGACTTGTCCTCCTCTCCTCATATTCAAGCGGCGCACTTATTGGAGTCGCTCAGTTTTCGCGCCTTGGACCGGCGTAGAGAGGCTCCCAATGAAGCGTCTCAGGCGAAGTAGAAAAAGCGCTTCCTGGGACATTGACGCACTTGTATGGGGTGCAAGCGGTTGAACAAAAGCGCTAGCACTAACAGGAACCGATAAAAAGAGGAGCCCAAGAGGGCTCCTAAATGGGGTTTAGGAAGACAATTTCGATCGCTTCAGATCGAATTTGCTTGTCCGGGTCAATAGGCATGGCCCAGACAGTTAAATTGTACAAAAAACGCTCTAATCTATCTATAAAGGAACTGAGTCTGGATTGTAAGCGCTTGTGAACTGACGGTATAAAGTAGCGTCTGTACGGAGACTTTTCGGAGGCGGACGTAAGTCAGGTGCCGGTATGGTAGGAGCTGCTGTTTATCCATGTTTCTAATTCCCTGTCCGTGGCGCTTTTCAGGCGTTTGAGCCCTGCTTTGACATATTGTTTGGTTTGAAATACGAGCTGGCTGCTGTCACTGAAAAACTGGTCTGCGAGTAGTCCTTCTCCTGCGCGACCGGTCGTCAGTTCTTGGGTAATACGATGTTCAATTCCCAGCCAGATATCGCCAAGTTTGTACCAGGGCTGCCCAGCCTGCAGCAGGGCGTCCACATCGTACTGACCGCTAATGTGGTGGCTGGATTGAGTAAAATAGCGGGATAAAAAGCCAAGCCGGTCTACAAATGCTTTTTCCTTAGCTCCAGAAGCCAGGCAGTGAGTACCGATACCGCGAATTTGCGCGGCGGTTTCCATAAGCTCTGGCAACTCATTCAAGGTCAGGCGGGCGACAGGTTGATGAGATGCGTCCAAATGCTCAAACAGGGGACCATTCAGAAAATCTTTGTATAACTTCAGGAGCTGCTGGATAAGATGAGTGTGCAGTTCAAAATTATGGAAGGCGCTATCCTGACGCCAATGGTAGTTTACGGTGAACCATTCGGCGCAAAGATTCTGCCAGCCTTCATCGGATATCAGTTCGCCCCGCAGCCGTTGCACCTCCTGTAAATCTTTGAGTATGTAGGGCTTGATGGCGGCAAGTCGTATTTCGAAGAAGTCGTCGCCGCCGAGTATGGCCAGGGTGGCGCCCCGGTGTTGCTGAATGTGGGTGATTAGTTCCAGCAGTTGCTGGCTAAGCTCCAGGCAGCGTTGTCGAGCTTGGTGCCGTTCATAGGCTTGGCGGACTTTAGAGATAGATATGTTCATCTTCCATTTTAATTATTAGCTCTATGGTTGATGTTTTCCGGCACTGCAATAGCCGGGTTTTCTATCCTCAGCCCAAGCAATATAAAGGCCAAGGGGCATCTTGATTTGGCTGCCGGTCTTGGAGCGTTAGGCCGCGTATCTTTATAGCCTAGCCTAAAGCCCGTGGTTTCGGGTTGGTTTGGCTGTCGCCTCTGTTTCGTTCCTTGCGAGGCGCCGGACCAAAGTTGTGCGCCCCTAATTCTGTAAGGATACAATACGTCTTTGATCTGCCCTGTTTTGGTGCGAGAGCAAGGGCGAAATAGGCTGCAGTATCTTGATCGTGCATGGTTACGGGAGGTTTCGGTGCGTTATCACAGGATTTTTGTTCGAACCAAGGCTAATGCACATGAAAAATGGGGCGATAAGTCGTTGCGTGTTTTTTATACCGGGCCTATCATTCCAGCCCCTGTTTTCTGATGATGGCGTTAGTGTTTCCATCATCAGAGTGATCAGACTTTCCTGAAGAAGTTAATGTAACGATTTAGAGTAGCTATGGATAATCAACATTTACGCCCAATTCGCAGTTTTGTTATTCGGGGCGGGCGTATGACGGCCTCCCAGCAAAAAGCGTTTGACCGCTTATGGCCGGAGAAAGGCCTGTCCGTGGAAAACGGCCTGCTGGACTTGGAGCGCGTGTTCGGACGTCGCTCGACGGTAGTGCTGGAGATCGGTTTCGGCATGGGCCAATCCCTGGCGGAGATGGCCGCGAATGAGCCAGAGGCTGACTTTATCGGGGTCGAAGTACACAAGCCGGGTGTAGGCGCCCTGCTGCGGCATATGGAAGAGCAGTCCCTAGAGAATATCTATATTTTTTGGGACGACGCTAACGAGGTCATCGATAAGTGTCTGCCAGACGGCTTACTCGACCGGGTGCAACTGTTTTTTCCTGATCCCTGGCATAAGAAGCGTCACAATAAGCGCAGAATTGTGCAGTTGGAGTTTGTGCAGCGTATTCGCGCCAAGCTGAAGAACGGCGGCGTGTTTCATATGGCGACGGATTGGGAGCCATATGCTGAGCATATGATGGAAATCATGAGCGAAGCGCCGGGAATGGAAAATGTTGCTGGGGCAGGGCAGTTCTCGCCACGGCCTGATACCCGCCCGATCACCAAGTTCGAGAAGCGCGGAGAGCGCCTGGGACATGGGGTTTGGGACTTGATGTTCCGTCGCGTCGATTAGATGTCGAAGCGGCTAGCCGTGGGAGATGTCGTTACAGTCAAATAGAAGGAAGCTATTTGACTGTCTGATTAATCGCTTCAATTAGATTTAGCCGGCGCTTCCCGGGTGACCCTGATGTGTAGAAAGTGCATCAAACGGGTAAGCAGAAACCCGACGCCAGTGATCAGCAGCAGGAATTTTAAGCTGGCGAAGTAATAAGCCGCTGCGGTCAGCTGAGGATATAATCCGCCCCCCAATACAAAGCCCAGTGCGATGTTTTCAACGGCGTCGCACATGCCAGCAATGAGAAAGCCCACTGTAAATAAATGTTAGAGATCACTGTCGGCGCCCCGAGACAAAGCGCAGAGCAAGATGGTGTAAGCAATCAGAAACGGAAAATCCAGAATCAGGCTCCATGTCGCCCAGAATTGCCCCTCGCGGCCCCATGAATTGAGTATGAGCTCTGCCCGGAATGGATTTTTGGCCAGCTCGAAACTAACGAAGCCCCAGGGAGCGATGTCGTTTTGCAGATAAGGGTGTATCCAGAATATCAAGCCGCCGAAAAGGACTGTGGCGGCGAGACTGAAAGCAATGCGGTTTTTCTGCGACGGGTGAGGGTCGTCCATAGGTAGAAACCTGTATTATTCGGGGAAGCGCCCAGTGTAAAACAAAGCTGCAGGGCTGGGCTAGTCCATAAAATGAGTTAAAACGGCGTTTAAATGGCGGTAGCCTAATTCCGTACACTGTAGTCTGTCAGCCTGCAGCCAGCCTTTGTCGCGCGCTTCACTCAATTGCGGCTCCAATATGGAGACGTTGACGCCAGTTCGGCGCAGCAGCAGTTCCTCCTCTACGCCTTCCCGTAATCTTAGCGCATTCATCAGAAAATCCACGCCGGCCTCATGGGCTGGCGTCACCTCTTCCCCCGCCGTGTAGTTGTCAATGCGGCCGAGATAGTGCTGCGGTAAACGGGTTTTCCAATAGCGTATAACGTCCCCGGATGTCGCCGTCAGTTTGCCATGAGCGCCTGCGCCAATGGCGAGATAGTCTCCGAAGCGCCAATAATTGAGATTATGTCTGGATTCTTTGCCTGTCTGAGCGAATGCGGAGACCTCATACTGGTTATAGCCAGCCTGGGTCAAGCGGTCGCAGCCGTTTTCGTGAATTTCCCATAGGGTGTCGTCTTCCGGCAGTTGTGGCGGATGACGATAAAACTCTGTATTGGGCTCGATGGTCAGTTGATACCAGGACAGGTGTGATGGATTCAGGCTGATCGCCGTTTCCAGGTCAGTCATCGCGTGCTGCACTGATTGCCCTGGCAGTCCATGCATCAGGTCCAGGTTAAAGTTCTCAAAGCCCGCCTGTCTGGCCTTGTTCACTGCGCGTATCGCGTCCTCGCCGCTATGAATGCGGCCAAGCGTCGTCAATAGACCAGGCTGGAAACTCTGTACGCCGAGAGACAGTCGATTAACCCCGCCTTGAAACAGGTCTTTGAACTTGGCCTCGTCGACGG
The DNA here is from genome assembly GCF_057367735.1 of Hahella sp. NS-SX17. Lineage (NCBI taxonomy): Bacteria > Pseudomonadati > Pseudomonadota > Gammaproteobacteria > Oceanospirillales > Hahellaceae > Hahella > Hahella sp. NS-SX17. The sequence goes on along the minus strand of NZ_CM170632.1, from coordinate 7,051,854 downwards.
TTCCCGGATTCGCCTCCAGCGTGATCTCAATATCCTCCTGAAATCCCAGGCGCTTATGCGCTCCTTCGATAATGGAGGCGATGACGCCAGGGGAAAGTAAGCTGGGCGTGCCGCCGCCGAAGAATATGGAGCTGAGCGCTCGTGGTCCGCCTGCTTGCTCAAGTTTGAACATTTCCGTGTCCAGGTCGCTTAACAGCGCCTGCAGATACTCCCGCTCAGGCAGCTCTGAACGGGCAGTGTGAGAATTGAAGTCGCAATATGGGCACTTCCGCACGCACCAAGGGATGTGTACATAAAGCGCCAGGGGCGGCGTTTGCAGCCCTGGCGTCAGCATGTCAGCCATACAGGCGGGTCAACTCCGCTACCAGTTGCGCCATCGCCTGCCCACGATGGCTGAGGGCGTTTTTCTCTTCGGACGTCAGCTCCGCCGAGGTGCACTGTCGATCAGACAGCCAGAATAGAGGGTCGTAGCCAAAACCGCCGCCGCCGCTGGCCTGTTCCGCAATGGAGCCCTCCCAAGCGCTGTGGCAGATAATGGGGACCGGGTCTGTTTCATGGCGCATAAAGGCCAGCACGCAGTGAAAGCGCGCCGTCCTGGAGCCAGTGGGGGTATTCGCCAGCAGTTGCAGCAATTTGGCGTTATTGTCCTGATCGGAAGCGCTTTCACCGGCGAAGCGAGCCGAATAGATGCCTGGCGCGCCCTGTAGCGCGTCCACATCCAGACCTGAGTCGTCCGCCAGGGCGGGCAGCCCGGAGACCGCCGCTGCGTGGCGGGCTTTGAGGATAGCGTTCTCTATAAAGGTTTTCCCTGTCTCTTCAATAGAGGGAATATTTAACTCTTTTTGAGAGACAACGGTGATGTCGAGGGAGCTTAGCAGTCTGTTCAGCTCCTTGATTTTGCCTGCGTTATTACTGGCGAGTACGATTCTTTGCATGATTTAAAGTACTTGAATGCGTCGGATGGCGGTCCCCGGGAACTATTCCGGGAACAGGTCTTGATGGAAGCGTAGAGAGAATGGCCCCTGATTCGGGTCGGCCTGAATTTCCAGCTGGAACGTCAATACTTCTCCCTGGCTGTACCAGAATTCTGCGATTTGATAGAGGGCGTCGCCTTCGTTGATGCGGCGGAACTCCAGATCCCTGCTTTGTTGTACAGGGTTGTTCACTTTGCCGCGTATAAACGCCGATACGGCGCGCATAGAGCCGTCCTCTTGCTTCTTCAGCACGGAGATATTCACAAAACCGGTGGATTTACTGCGAGGCAGCTTATAGTGAACTGCTACTTCCGGGTCCAGAATGGTAGTGGGAAGCGCTATGTAGTGTATTTCATAATCCCCAAAAACTTGCTTTTGCTCGGCCAGAACCGGCCGGCCGGCAAGCGCTAGCGCAATAAATATCAATGCGCTGCAATATATAGAGCGAGAGAGTTTTGCGAATGTTTTCATAAGAGCCTCACCGTGTAACGTGGTAGATAGCAATCTGCCCCAATAAGTTAGGCCAAAGCTGGTTCAGCCAGTTGGTCCGGTGCGCGTCGTCCACGACGGTCCTGTGCAGGATATGGATGTTCTTTTGGTAACACAGCTCCTCAAAGTCCTTAAATGTGCACAAGTGGATGTTGGGCGTGTTGTACCAAGTATAGGGCAAGGTTTTAGATACCGGCATCTGGCCCTTGCGGGCCAGGTAGTAACGCAGTCGCCAATAACCGAAGTTGGGGAATGTGATGATGCATTCCTTGGCCAGACGCAGCATTTCGTCCAACAGCACGTCTGGCTGTCTGACCGCCTGTAACGCTTGGGTCATGACCACCATGTCGAAGCTCTTGTCTTTGAAGTTACTCAGGCCTTTGCTGTCCAGGTCCTGCTCAATGACATTGACGCCTTTGCGCAGACATTCAGTGATATTCTCACTGCTGATCTCCAGGCCGTAACCGCGAACCTGCTTGTGGGTTTGCAGGTAGTCCAGCAAGGTGCCGTCGCCGCAACCAAGGTCGAGTACTTCCGTGCCGGGTTGAACCCAGTCTTTGATAATGGATAGGTCAGCGCGCATGGGACATCTCCTTCGCCACTCGACCCATAAAACCATGGAAAACATCCATATAGCGCTGGGTCGGAATCAAAAATGCGTCATGGCCGTGGGGAGAGTCCACTTCCGCGTAGCTGACGGACTTCTTGGCTTCCACCATCGCGTTGACCAGCTCCTCTGAGCGATCCGGAGGGAAGCGCCAGTCGGTGGTGAAGGACACCACCAGATACTTACATTTGGCGGGCTCCAGCGCCTTGCTGAGATCGCCCTCGTGCGCCCGCGCCGGGTCGAAATAGTCTAATGCGCGGGTCATGAGCAGATAGGTGTTGGCGTCGAAATTTTTGGAGAAGCGCTCGCCTTGATAATGCAGATAACTTTCCACCTCGAACTGGACATCCAGCAAGCCGAACTTCAGGGTCTGGGCGCGCAGATCGCGGCCGAACTTTTCACCCATGGAGGCGTTGGAAAGATAAGTGATGTGTCCCACCATTCGCGCCAGCATCAAACCTTTGTCTGGATAGGTCGTATGTTCGCCATAACGCCCCTCGTGGAAATTGGGGTCTGACGTAATGGCCTTTCTGGCCACTTCATTGAACGCGATATTCTGTGCGGACAGGCGTGGCGTGGAGGCGATTACTGCCGCGTTATGAACGCGGTCAGGATATTCAATGGACCACTGCAGCGCCTGCATTCCACCCAGGCTGCCGCCAATGACCGCCGCCCAGTGAGGAATGTTCAGTCGATCCGCCAACATGGCTTGACTACGCACCCAATCCTGTACGGTGACAACAGGGAAGTCGGGGCCGTAGGCCGTGCCGGTCTGGGGATTAATCGAAGCAGGTCCGGTGGAGCCCGCGCATCCGCCCAGATTATTCAGGCTGACGACGTAAAACTTATTTGTATCGATGGGCTTACCCGGACCAATACAGGAGTCCCACCAGCCAGGCTTGGCGTCTTCCATTGAATGATAACCGGCGGCGTGATGATGGCCGCTCAGGGCGTGACAGATCAGCACCGCATTGGAGCGGTCTGGGTTCAACTCCCCGTAGGTTTCGTACATCAGTTGAAAACTGTCCAACTGCTTTCCGCATTCCAGGGTGAGAGGAATATCGAATTGAGCGACTTGCGGCGTGACGATCCCGACAGAGTCAGGTGGGATGACCTCTGGCATTAGTGCGAACTATTCCTTTCAAAAACACATGCTAAGTGGCGCAGTCTATTAATCAATCCGCCGGATAGCAATAACCAACCAGAGTTGGCTTGGGAGAATAAAAAAGCGGGAGTTAGCGGGCGTCGCGCGAGCTGGGCTCACGCGACGGATGATGGGGGAGCCTCAGCGTTGCATGCCGGGAAGGCTGACCACTTTCTGAGTCAGCATTTGCGGGGCGGGGCGCCGCAGCTTGCGCTGTATCTGCTCCGCTTCCTGAATTTCCTGATTGATCTCTTCCATCATACTTACGATGCGCTTCACCTGGCTGCGCGTGTCTTTGGCTGTTTTCGCCAGATCTTTCAGGCGACGGATCTGGTGCTCAAGTAACTGCTTCTGCTCGATAGTGTGCTGCAAAATCGGCAATAGCGCCTCTTGAGGCCATCGGTCCGTTTCCTTGTGGATTTCTTCATAGAGGCGACGGGCTTCGCTGACGATGACGCTGAAGAAGCGCTTAACCACCGCCGTTTGTTCTGAAACCAGGGTGCGTGGATTGCGCCGGAATTTGTCCGCGCGCATCTTCAACCCTTCCAACTCCCGGATTTGCTTGGTAATGGTAAATGGCGCGGGGCGGAGATGACTGGAGCGCGTATCATTGGCGTAGCGCTGATAGATGGAGCCCACCATTTTCTGAGCCAGCCTGGCTTCGTGGTTGAGGTTGCTGATGTCGTTTTCGATCGCATGGAAGAAGCCGGCCATGGCGCGGCCCATGCCGATAGTCGTCCAGCTGTTGATTAGTTCGTCCCGGGTTTTCTTTGCGTGGGTCTCGAAATGCTCCAGATTCACCAGATTATTCAAAATCATAGCCTGGGACTTCATCAGACGGCGGCTGGAGCGCAGCGTAAACAGCTTTTTGTAGTAAAAGTTGTAATCGTCCTGAGTCTTGTCGGTCAGCTCACGCAGGAAGTCTGCGCTGACGCCTTTGCTTTCGTACTCTTCCAGCTTTTCCTGATATGTGGCGTAGCGGGACTGGAGAATCGCCTGACTGGTCTGCAGCATCCCCAACACATCGTTGACGACGTTATGGGTGATCAGCCGCTCTTTCTGACCCAGGATGCGGTCGGTGAGCAGGGCTTCCAGCTCATCGAGTCGGCTGCTGCGCAGCTTTTGTTCATCTCCTTTGATGCGGCCGACCAGCGCTTGCTTGGCGGAAAGCAATAACACTTCTTCCGCCTTGAGGCCCAACTGGTCAGCGGTTTTCGCCTGCACCTTGGCGATAGCCTTGTTGGTATGCTCTTCGCCTTGGATGTCGTCCCAGAGGACATCGATTTTGTTAAGCACCGCGAAGCGGCCTGCGCGGTGATCAGAGTGCTCAGTGAAGATGTGGTCGGTCCAGATCTCCATGTCGCTGGCGGTGACCCCAGTATCCGCGCCGAGCATAAAGATCACGGCATGGGCGTTCGGAATCATGCTGACGGTCAGCTCGGGTTCGGAGCCCAGCGCGTTAAGGCCGGGGGTATCCAGTATGCGCAGGCCTTGTTGCAGCATCGGATTTTCCAGGCTGATCAGCGCGTGGCGCCAGGCTGGTATTATCGCCATGCCGGGATGGCTGGGGTCGCGCTCAAGAGAGCCGATCTCAAACCCCAGGCGGCGGGCTTCTTCGAAACTGACAGTGCGGGTGCGCGCTACTTGGTCCAGGGACTCCCGCATGGATTCAGGAGTGCTCATGTCCAGCGGGTAATACACCCAGTGCTCCTGGCTGCGCTTGTATTCCGCCAGGGATTTTTCTTCGCTGCGGGTCTCTATGGGGAGTAGTTTGAGATAGGAGCCGCCATCGCGATCATAAAACAGCTCGGTGGGGCACATGGTGGTGCGTCCGGCCTGAGAAGGCAGCATACGCTGGCCGAACTCGGCGAAAAACAGAGCGTTGATCAATTCGGTCTTGCCACGGGAGAACTCACCGACAAAGGCGATGGTGAGGTTGTCTTCATGCAGCAACTGGGCGCAGCGCTGCATTTTCAGCTCCAGATCGTCAGAGTTCAGCTGGTTGGTGCGCAGCCAACTCTGATAGTGGGCGATCTCCCGGATCAGGGTATTTTTCCACTGGTGGTAGGCTTCGACGTGATAACTTAGTCCACTGCTCATTTTGTTGTTTCTCGCTCTGACCCTAAGGTTGCCATTATATGGGATTCCGTTGGCGCTGCTGTGTCCGTGTTGGTGACTGCGATATGATGAAAAATTGTTCAGGTTCGATTTTGTATCGGGTAGCCCAGGAAAATCAAGCGTTTATATTGCCGGATAGGGCTTCAAACCGCCTTGTAACGGTTTGTTATCATATATAGGGTTTTAGTAGCTTTGGGATATCCGTCAAGTTTTTCACGCGAATACGCTTTTGACGGCCGCTTTCACCGGCTAGGATTTGAACATCCATCTGCTTGACGCCGCAGATTTTGGCGAGAAATCGTATCAACTGCTGGTTGGCCCGGCCATCGATAGGAGGGGCGCTGATTTTGATTTTCAGGGCGTCGCCATGTAGTCCGACAATCTCATCTTTCTTGGCGCCCGGTTGCAAGTGACACTGCAGGATAAGCGTTCGCTCATCCTGCAGACTGACGCACCGGGAGAGCGACGGGTCAGGCAATAGAGAGGGCTCGGCTGATCACGAACAGAAGCAGCAACACCACCATGGGCGACAGATCCAGCCCCCCAATTGGCGGCATGATCTTGCGTACGGGGCGCATCAAAGGCTCGGTAATCTGGTGGACAAGTTGTGCGCCTGGGTGATAACTGCCCGGAGACACCCAGCTGATGATGACCATAATGAGGATGGCGAACTGGTAGATATTGATGACGCACTTGATCATCATCAGGATCGCCTTGGTTACAATAAGGCCCATGAGCGGGAGGATATGGCTGAGTGGCGTTAATGTGATGACGATGACCAGCAAAATGGACAACAACAGCGCCAGCACCAGAGAGGCGAAGTCCAGCCCTCTCCAGCCGGGAATGACTTTCCTGAGCGGCAGTAATAATGGGTTGGTGGCTTTGACCACGAACTGACTGATCGGGTTGTAGAAATCCGCCCGGGATACCTGGAGGATAAACCGCATCAGCACCACGCTTATGTAGAACATCCCGATGTAGTATGTGACTTCTAACAAAATTTGTAACATAGGCTTTATATCCGTCTGGAAGTTGCTCTAGCCGCCTGCAAGAAAAAACCATTCGCTCACGACCGTCAAGGCGATTATTCCGGCGCGCGATCACCGCTCAATTCGTAAGACCTCTCCCAAGCCTTGCGGATAGCGGTTTTCACCATCGCTTTCATATCCTGTTCCTCAAAGCTTTTGATGGCTTGTTCCGTCGTGCCGCCGGGAGACATGACGCGTTTTTTCAGCTGTGCGGGGCCTTCGTCGCTGCGAGTCGCCAATTCAGCGGCTCCACGCATGGTTTGAATCGCCAGGGTTCGGGCGTTGGCTGGGTCCAGACCGAGGGACGCCGCAGCTTCCTCCATTGCCTCCATGAACATGAAGCAATAAGCAGGACCGCTTCCAGACAAAGCTGTGACCGTGTGTATGTCCTCTTGCTTCGATGTCCAGGCGACAATGCCGACTGCGCTGAACAGATTATCTGCAATGTCTCGTTGGGCATCGCTGACGCGAGGGTTGGCGTAGAGTCCGCTGGCGCCCAAATGGACTTGAGCGGGAGTATTCGGCATGCAGCGCACCACGGGCAGGTCGCCTCCCAGCCAGGCTTCGATCTGTTCACAGGAAACGCCGGCGGCGATGCTGACGATTAAGGGGCGGCGCTGCTGGACGGCGTCAGCCAGCCCTTCGCAGACTGCTTGCATGACCTGGGGCTTTACACACAGGATCAGCGCGTCGCAGTCCGCCATGAATGTTTGATTGTCGGTGCTGGTTGGAATGCCGAAAGCGTCTGCGGCTTCGCGCAACTCTTGCTCCGCTGGCGCTGTCGCGGCCAGCCGATTTGCAGGGTAGCCATTCGCAATCAGGCCGCCGAGTATCGCACGGGCCATGTTGCCGGCGCCGATAAAAGTAAGCTGTGGGTGTTTGTTCATAATATTCTCTTTGCGGGTACGACTATCGCCAACTGTCTTAATAATGTTTGTCGTGGCGGATTTAAAGTGTGGATGGCTAAAATCCGCTGATTTCGCTGCATTTTAGTAGTTTCTGGCGCCAAAGATGGCGGAGCCGATGCGAACAATGGTGGAGCCGGCGGCAATGGCGGCTTCCATGTCATCGGACATCCCCATAGATAGAGTGTCTACGCTATCGAAGCGGCTTTGCAGCGCAGCAAAATGGCGATTCAACTCCTTGAAGGTGGAGGCCAGCGCTTCTTCACCCTGAGTCGGATCAGGAATACACATCAAGCCTCTCAGGCGCAGGCCGGGTAGCGCGCTGATAATGTTCGCCAGAGGCGCGACCTCATCTGGCGACACCCCAGACTTACTGCGCTCGTCGTTAATGTTGACCTGAATGCAGACATTTAGAGGGGCTGCGTCCTCCTGGCGTTGTTCGGACAAGCGTCGGGCGATCTTTTCCCTGTCGACTGTATGCACCCACTGGAACAACTCCGCCACGGGACGGGTTTTATTGGACTGCAAAGGGCCGATGAAATGCCACACGATGGGAAGTTCATGCAGCTGAGTGATTTTATCCTGCGCCTCCTGCAGGTAATTTTCGCCAAAATCCCTGAGCCCTGCTTCATAGGCGGCTCGTATCGCCTCCACCGGCTTGGTTTTGCTGACTGCGAGCAACGTCACGGAATCCGCCGGCCGGGCCGCGGATATTGTTGCATTTTGTATTCTTTGGCTTACTGTTTTGATGTTGTCTGCTATGCTGAACATATTATTTCTATCAATAGCTTAGGCTGCGTCGAAACGCGCAGATTGTAACCAACCCGCCGACAAAATTCAGTTCCTTCCGTCGTCGTGGGGAGGTGGCGCTGTTTGAGGGCCGCCGGAAGGCTGCATGTCATTATAAGGTTCAAAGCGGGGATTCCTAATGGACATTACCGAGTTGCTTGCGTTCTCTGCTAAGCAGGGCGCTTCCGACTTACACTTATCTGCCGGGTTGCCTCCCATGATACGCGTCGACGGGGATGTCAGGCGAATTAACCTGCCCGCGATGGAGCATAAAGAAGTACACGCGCTGATTTACGATATTATGAACGATAAACAGCGCAAGGATTACGAAGAGTTTCTGGAGACGGATTTTTCTTTCGAGGTTCCCGGGGTCGCCCGTTTCCGGGTTAACGCCTTCAACCAGAACCGCGGCGCCGGAGCCGTATTCCGGACCATCCCTTCCAAAGTGCTGACGATGGAAGACTTGGGAATGGGGCAGGTGTTCAAGGATATTGCTCTGAAGCCTCGCGGACTCTGTCTGGTCACGGGACCAACAGGTTCCGGTAAGAGTACGACGCTGGCGGCGATGATCGACTTTATCAACGATACCCGTTACGACCACATCCTCACTATCGAAGACCCTATCGAGTTCGTACACGAAAGTAAGAAGTGTCTGGTGAACCAGCGCGAAGTACACCGCGACACCTTAGGGTTTAGTGAAGCGCTGCGCTCAGCCCTGCGGGAAGACCCGGACATCATCCTGGTCGGTGAGATGCGGGACTTGGAAACCATCCGTCTGGCGCTGACCGCCGCGGAAACCGGGCACTTGGTATTCGGCACCCTGCACACCACCTCCGCCGCGAAAACCATTGACCGGGTGGTCGACGTGTTTCCTGCGGAAGAAAAAGCCATGGTAAGATCCATGCTCTCCGAATCGTTGCAGGCGGTCGTCTCGCAGACTCTTTTGAAGAAGGTCGGCGGCGGGCGTGTGGCGGCCCATGAAATCATGATCGGCACGCCGGCGATTCGTAACCTGATACGCGAAGACAAAGTCGCCCAGATGTACTCGTCTATCCAGACTGGCGCCGCGTTGGGTATGCAGACTCTTGACCAGTGTCTGCACAATTTGATTTCTAAAGGGCTGATCAGCCGCGAAGCCGCGCGCGAAAAAGCCAAAATGCCGGAGAATTTCTGACGCCGCGACCTTATCCCGGCGTATGCCGGTCGCTGTAGCGTTATTACCATTGGGGTGTTGTGATGGATTTCGACAAGCTGTTAAAAATCATGGTGGAAAAGGGGGCTTCGGACCTCTTTATCACAGCTGGGGTGCCGCCCAGCATCAAAGTTCACGGCCGTATGGTGCCTATCACCAAGTCGCCGCTGTCTCCTGAACAGACGCGGGAAACCGTGTTTTCCATTATGTCGGAAAAGCAGCGTGCGGATTTTGAAGTCGCGCATGAGTGCAACTTCGCAATCAGCGCCCGCGGCATTGGCCGTTTCCGGGTCAGCGCGTTTTATCAGCGCAACCTGTGCGGGATGGTGTTGCGTCGTATTGAGACCAATATTCCCAAGCTGGACGACCTGCATCTGCCGGAGGTTATCAAGTCTCTGTCCATGACCAAGCGGGGCCTGATTATCTTCGTCGGCGCCACTGGCACAGGTAAATCCACGTCGCTGGCTGCGATGATCGGCCACCGGAACCGCAACAGCAAAGGTCACATCATCTCCATCGAGGACCCTATCGAATATATCCATCAGCATCACGGCTGCATCATTACGCAGCGGGAAGTGGGGCTGGATACGGATTCGTTCGAAGTGGCCCTGAAGAACACGCTGCGGCAGGCTCCCGACGTCATCATGATCGGGGAGGTGCGTTCCGCCGACACCATGGAATATGCGGTGACATTTGCGGAAACCGGCCACTTGTGTTTGGCGACATTACACGCCAACAACGCTAACCAGGCGCTGGACCGGATTATCAACTTTTTCCCGCCTGAGCAGCACAACCAGGTGTGGATGGATTTGTCCTTGAACCTGAAGGCCATTGTGGCGCAGCAATTGGTGCCGACTCCGGATGGCAAGGGGCGTCGGGCGATTGTGGAGATTCTCATCAACTCGCCGCTGGCTGCTGACTTGATCCGTAAAGGGGAAGTTCACAAGCTGAAAGAACTGATGACCAAGTCGTCGGAACAGGGCATGCAGACTTTCGATCAGGCGTTATACCGCGCCTATGCTGCGGGCGAGATCACATACGAAGACGCGCTGTCTCATGCGGACTCCGCGAACGATCTGCGTCTGATGATCAAACTTGGCGCAGACAGTAATATCACCAAGCTGCAGGGCGCCGCCAACAGTTTGTCGCTGAGTGACGACCAGGATTATTGATCGCTGAAAATCGCTGTTTGAAGCGGATAAAAAACGGCGGGAGTCCTAAGACCCCGCCGTTTTGTGTTTCAGGGGGCGCTAGTGGGCTTCATCCCAGTTATTGCCAACGCCAGCTTCCACTAACAGCGGCACGTTCAATTCCGCGGCGGAAGACATAATCTGCGTCAGCTTCTCCTTAACTGACTCGACGGCGCTTTCCTCTACCTCCAGAATCAATTCATCGTGCACTTGCATGATCATTTTCGCGGGCGGCGCATTTTCGCCTTCCAGCCAGGCATCCACCGCCAGCATGGCGCGTTTGATGATATCCGCCGCCGTACCCTGCATGGGGGCGTTGATGGCGGTGCGTTCAGCGGCCTGTTGCAGATTGCGATTGCTGGAGCGTATGTCCGGTAGATACAGACGACGTCCGAACAAGGTCTCAACGTAGCCAGTATCCTGAGCTTCCGCGCGGATGCGGTTCATGTAGTTCAGCACGCCGGGGTAACGCTCGAAGTACTTGTCGATATAGCTCTGCGCCTCGCCGCGCTCAACGTGTATTTGACGGGCCAGACCGAAGGCGGACATGCCGTAGATCAGACCGAAGTTGATGGCCTTGGCTTTGCGGCGTTGCTCGGAACTGACTTCATCGAACGCGACGTTGAAGACTTCCGCCGCCGTCGCCTGATGCACGTCCAGGCCTTCGGAGAAGGCCTTTAACAAGCCTTCGTCCCCGGACAGGTGAGCCATGATGCGCAGCTCGATCTGGGAGTAGTCGGCGGAGATCAGCTTGCAGCCCTTGGGAGCGATAAAGGCTTGTCGGATGCGGCGGCCCTGCTCATTACGCACAGGGATGTTTTGCAGGTTGGGATCGCTTGACGACAAACGCCCGGTGGCGGCGACCGCCTGCTGGTAGGAGGTATGCACGCGGCCGGTGCGCGGGTTGATCATTTCCGGCAGCTTGTCAGTGTAGGTCGACTTCAGCTTGGAAAGGCCGCGATACTCCAGAATGACGCGAGGCAGCTCATACTTCTCCGCCAGTTCCTGTAACACTGGCTCGGCGGTGGAGGGCTGTCCCTTCGGCGTTTTCTTGATGATGTCGAAGCCGAGCTTCTCGTAGAAAATCTCCTGCAACTGCTTGGGCGAGCCGAGGTTGAACTTTTGGCCGGCCTTTTCATAGGCTTCCTCTTCCAGCTCCAGCATGCGCTCAGCCAACTCCTGGCTGTGGGTGCGCAAGCGCTGGCTGTCCACCAACGCGCCGCGATGTTCCATCCGCATCAACACCGGAACCAGCGGGAGTTCGATTTCGCGATAAACCTGCTCCAAACGTCCCTCTTTCTTTAGTTTCGGGTTCAGAGCGTGATGTAATTGCAGGGTGATGTCCGCATCTTCAGCGGCGTAAGGGCCGGCTTGCTCCAGGCTGATCTGGTTGAAGGTCAGCTGTTTCGCCCCTTTTCCTGCGATATCTTCAAAGTGGATGGTTTCCCGCCCCAGGTGTTTGGAGGCCAGGGTGTCCATATCGTGACGGTTGGCGGTGGAGTTCAATACGTAGGACTCCAGCATGGTGTCTTCGGCGATGCCGTTGAGTTGTACGCCATGATTAGCTAATACGTGGGCGTCGTATTTCAGGTTCTGGCCGATCTTACGATATGCGGGGTCCTCCAGCAGGGGCTTGAGCGCGGCCAGAACTTTATCTCGCTCCAACTGTTCCGGCGCGCCCATGTAGTCATGCGCCACAGGCACGTAAGCCGCTTTGCCGGGCTCGATCGCAAAGGACACGCCGACGATCTCCGCCTCCATATAATTGAGGCTGGTGGTCTCTGTGTCGAAGCTGAATGTTTTGGCGTCAGTCAGCGCTTTGATCCACTGATCAAACTGATCCTGTTCCGTAACGACCTGATAATCCCGCTCCTCGATTTGAGCGGGGGAGGCGCTGGCTTCGGATGCTGCTGCTTGTGCTGATGGCGAAGCGTCCAGATCTTTTATCCAGGTTCTGAATTCCAGCTCCGTAAACCATTTACGTAGTGATTCCGTATCGACAGGGTTGGGGCAAACCTCTTCCAATGTGAAAGGCAACTCGACGTCAGTCTTGATGGTGGCGAGCTCTTTCGACAATGGTAACTGCTCCAGGCTGCTGCGCAGATTTTCGCCAATTTTACCTTTGACTTCATCCGCCCGTTCCATCACCTGCGCCAGTGAGCCGAACTCACCGAGCCACTTAACTGCCGTTTTGGGACCGCATTTGTTGACGCCGGGGATGTTGTCTACGGTATCGCCGATGAGCGCGAGGTAATCCACGATCAACTCCGGGGGGACGCCAAACTTTTCGACGACGCCTTCTCTGCCCATGGTGGTGTCTGTCATGGTGTTGACGAGAGTGACATGAGGGCTCACCAACTGGGCCATATCTTTATCGCCCGTGGAAATTACCGCATCCAGCCCTTTTGTGGTTGCTTCATGGGCCAGCGTGCCTATAACATCGTCGGCCTCTACGCCTTCTATAATAAGTAAAGGCAGCCCCATCGCGCGGACAATGTCGTATAACGGCTCAATCTGGCAGGCGAGATCTTCTGGCATAGGCGGCCGGTTGGCCTTGTAATCGGGGTACATCTCGTGGCGAAAGTTTTTGCCCTTGGCGTCGAAAACGGCGACCACCTGGCTTTCCGGATAATCTTTTTGCAACTTCCGCAGCATGGAGATGACGCCTCTGATGGCGCCAGTAGGCTGCCCTTGGGAGTTTCTCAGCTCTTTCAGGTTGGGGACGTGGTAGGCTCGGAACAGGTACGAGGAGCCGTCTACCAGGACGACAGGCGCTGAACGGTTTTCTTTACTCATAGATGGTACTGGTTTTAAATGGTTGTATGGGCTCGGAATAAGCGTATCCCGCAGGATCGGCTAATCTCCGAAAATGGGCCCGGGCGAGGGCTGATGGAGCCACCGGGTCCACCCGGCGAAATTAACCCCAGGCGCTGCCTGATTAAACAAACGTGTAGGTTACCAAAAAACAGCGTGTAGGTTACCAATGAGTTTTTGGATACGTAAAGCTTTGCTCGCGTTAATTATTCTTCCTTTGGCGACGCCAACGCTGGCGGAAGATTCTGCGGCGGAGCCAGAAGTGCAGATTCGTTATGGCGAAAAGGAAACCCATTACGAGTATCGGGTGAACGGCGAGTTGGTGCAGATCAAGGTCGTACCTAAAATAGGACCAGAGTATTATCTGGTGCCCTCCGATACAGGCGAGTGGGTGCAGTCGGAAAAGCCGCGGATTCTGGTTCCGAGCTGGAAGCTCCTGGAATGGTGAGGCGCCGAAGACTCGATGCTTTGGACGACTTAGTCGCAGGATGCATGTGAAATCAAGTTTTAGTAGTAGTGAATAAGGCGGGTTAATGGCGGTTTTTACGATAGTATCTCCAGCGCAACTGCAGACGTTACTGGAATCTTATTTTGATACGCCTGAAGTGACGGAATTTCAAGGTATTGCGGCGGGGATAGAAAACACCAACTACTTTGTCAGTGTGAAAAGCGGCGGCGAAGAAACACGCTGGGTGCTGACAATCTTTGAGATGGTGACCGCCGAGGAACTCCCTGTGTTTATTGATCTGATGCAGGGGCTGGCGCAACAGGGATTTCCTACGCCAGCGCCGCATCCCATGCTGGATGGTTCATCCCTGGCCTATATAGAAGGTAAGCCGTGCGTGCTGGCGCCCAGAATTGCCGGCGGCCATCTGGATACCCCCTCTCGTGAACAGTGCGCTATCGCCGGCGATTTGCTTGGCGCTATGCACCTGTCCTCCCGGTCTGCACCTGGCCGTCGTGAAGTAGTGCGTACAGTGGGATGGATGCAGTCTCATCGGGATGATCTGGCTCCTCACATCAAGCAGGACGAACTGACGCTGTTGAGCGCAGAAATTGAGCACTTCCAGAAGCAGGCCGACATATGGGCGCAATGTCCAAGCGGCTGGATTCACGGGGATCTGTTTGTTGACAATGTCATGTTTGACGGCGACAAGGTGAGCGGCGTCATTGACTTTTACCATGCCTGTCACGATTGCTGGCTGTTTGATCTCGCCGTCGCTTGTAACGATTGGTGCTGCGATGCAGAAGGGCATTACGATCAGGAGAAGCTGCGCGCGTTGGTTGAGGCTTATGACAAGAAACGCCCTCTGACTGCCATCGAGAAAAGCCAATGGAGCGAGGCGCTGCGGGTCGGTGCGTTGCGATTCTGGATATCCCGTCTGATCAGCCAATATAGCAAAGGCTATCAGCATGAGGCTGAAAGGGGGAATACGCTGAAAAACCCGGATGAAATGAAGGCTAAATTATTATCTGCGCATAAAATAGCCGCCCTGTAGGCGGCTATCAAAACTCTCAGCCTTGCTGGGAGTGAATATAAGCTATCCGTTATTCAGAGTGGCGGTGACCTCCTGAGAATAGTCGCTCGCCACGCCATCATAATCAATTACTCTGACTTTGAAGCCATATTTGCCGGAAGTGAATTCCGACAAACTCAATGTGGTGACGCCAACGTCATCTATCATTAGGCGACCGTCTTCACCTTCGGAAATATTACGATAGGCCACTTCATAAGCGGCGATTTCGCTAAGGGCGAGGGAGGAGCCGTCTTCACGGGTCCAGGGGGTGTTCCAGGAAAGGGTTTTTGGCGTAACCGGCTCTTGCACTCCCGCACTGGGGTTAGAAGACGATGAGTCGTCTCCCTCTGTGGCGTCTCCACTGTGAGCGGCGCTTTTGGGCGAATCCCCGCTTAATGCGTCGGACAGGTTACAACCAGAGCCCGTCGCTACTATGGTTCCCAAAAACAAAAATGCAATCAGCTTGCGGGCGCGCAGCAATGCTTCGCTGCCAAGCAGTTCTATCTTCATGGCGATTTTTAAGAAGTCTTTTGGATATACGGCTTAATAGTTGTCAAAACATCTGACTTTCTAGTTTTTAGAAAGGAGCTGATTGCTCAGTAAAGTCGACATTCGGACGCGACGCTATCTTTTTATGATCAATTCGTGACTAACTACCCACAAAAATATAATTCGACTTGGATTTGATAGCCATACTTCCATGTGGCTAGGCTCAAAGGTCTATCACGTTCCAGGTGAGTGGCTATAGGTTTCGCATTAGTAAGCTGAAGTCCAGACGGCTCGGTACATCTTCCGGCAAAGCCAGGCGAATGCGATGGCCGGAGCCAGGGGCGACGTCAATTTTTTGTCCGTTTTTATTTTCCATTTTTTTGACAATAAAGCTCATATTCCCGTTAGGCGTCATAATTTCGACGGAATCCCCAATGGATATTTTATTTTTTACGTCAACCACGGCCTGGCCATTCTCGGGAGAGTACTCCAATACTTCGCCGACGAATTGTTGTTTGCCGGACAGTGATGTGCCATTCGCATAGTTCTGATACTCGTCATGCACATGGCGACGGTAAAAGCCTTCTGTGTAGCCCCGATGCGCCAGTTTCTCCAGATCGTCCATCAGCGACAGGTTAAATGGCGCCCCGGCGACAGCGTCATCAATGGCCTGGCGGTATGCTTGCGTCGTCCTGGCGACGTAGTAGTGGGACTTGGTGCGACCCTCAATTTTTAAAGAATGTACGCCGATGCGACACAATCGCTCCACATGTTGAACGGCGCGCAGATCTTTGGAGTTCATAATGTAAGTGCCATGTTCGTCTTCAAAGGCGGGCATCAGCTGATCTGGTCGACCATCTTCCTGCAACAGAAACATTTCTGAGGTGACCCCGCCATCTCCCAGCGTTGAGCTGCAAGACTGAGACTGCGCTGGTTCCCAGGTCTGCGCTGTGATATTGCCTGCGTCATCCTGGGTGGCTGGAATGGCGTTGTATTTCCAGCGGCAGGCATTTGTGCAGGTACCCTGGTTGGGATCTCGCTTATTGATGTAGCCGGATAATAGGCAGCGCCCAGAGTAAGCGATGCAAAGCGCGCCATGAACGAAGACTTCCAGCTCCATCTGCGGCGACTTTTCCTTGATCTCCGCGACTTCCTCCAAAGACAGCTCCCGCGACAGAATTACCCGCTCCAGTCCTTGTCTGCGCCAGAACTCAACCGCGGCATAGTTGACGGCGTTGGCCTGCACGGAGAGGTGGATCGGTGTCTCAGGCCATTTGTCTCGAACCATCATAATCAATCCGGGGTCGGACATGATTAGTGCATCTGGTCGCATCTCAACCACAGGAGCCATGTCGTTCAGAAAGGTTTTCACCTTGCTATTGTGGGGGGCAATGTTGGCGGCGACGTAGAATTTCTTTCCTTGGGCGTGCGCCGTTTCGATTCCTTCTGCGAGAGTAGCGAGATTAAAGTCATTCTCCCGCACCCTCAGGCTGTAGCGAGGCTGTCCTGCATAAACCGCATCGGCGCCGTAAGCGAATGCAAAGCGCATGTGTTTGAGTGAGCCGGCTGGAGCCAGAAGTTCAGGTTTGTTCATAGTTTGTACTTCATGTTGGTTTATCGAGGTTAGCCCATTCAAAATGGGCTAAAGATCAGAATCGCCAGCCCTGATGCGCTGGAGGCGGCGAGAGTAGCGGCGACTTTAACTCCCAGCGGCCGGTTCCCTATGGTCCAAGCCAGGCCGGCTTTGACCAGACTGTTGCTGCAGGCGGCGATGAAAACGCCCCAGCCGGCTATCAGTAACGTGACTTTTTCCGGCTCTCTGGCGAGACGGGCCAGGGACAGGCTGATAGCATCCACGTCGCTCAGGCCGGATATGGCGCTTAATACATAGACGCCGCTGGCGCCCAGCCATTCGTGCAGGGCGTTGGAGAGCAGCATGATAAGAAGCAATAGGGAGCCAAAGAACAGAGCAGAGGATATTTCCAATGGATTTTGCCTGAGGTTGGGCTGCTCGATTTTCACTTCTGATTGGCTGCGCCAAAAATAGAACGCGGCGGCGTACACGTACAGGGCCATAATGGCGAAGGGAAGAACAAGGGCGCAGCCTAGGGGTGGGTGTACGATGTAGATGACCAGTAGCAGCCTTGGGAACATCGTGGCGCAGGCAATCAATACCCCCGACGCAAGCAGCGAGGCATGCTGCTGATTGTCTTTCGCTACCCGGGACAGGTGCAGTGTGAGCGCGGTAGAGGAACTCAAGCCCGCAAACAGGCTGGTTATCAGTACTCCTTTGGACGGGCCGCTTATCTTGACTGCGAAATAGCCAACAAAGGAGATCGCGCTGATTAAGACAATCATCCACCAAACTTCATAAGGGTTGATGGCTCCCCAGGGGCCGAACCCTCGATTGGGCAGCACCGGCAGCATGACGACGGTCATCACCAGCAATTTGAGCCCGGCGTCCAGCTCTTCATCCCGTATTTTTTTCAGAAAGCCGTGCAGCTCCGGTTTGAGATCGAGCACTATGGCGGTTGCTACCGTCATAGTGGCGGCAACAGAGAACTCCCCCATGACGCATAAAGCGCCAAAGAAAAAAGTCAGCATGGAAGCAATCAGGCTCGTGATGCTCATGTCCAGTCGTTGTCTCTGGCTGGTGACATAAGCGGCAATAAGAATCAGCGCAAGGGCGATGATGCCCGCCGCCAGCACCCACTCTCCCATTTGTTCACCCAGCCAGGTAGACAAACCGCCTAATAGCGCAATGAGAGCGAACGTTCTTACGCCTGCGACTCGATGTCCAGCTTCTTCATGACGGTTGACCCAGCCACGCTGTATGCCGATAGTCAGCCCAAGCAGCAATGCTATGGCCAGATGGGGAAGCGGGTATTGCGCATCAAGCAGACTGTTCATGCCGGTCGGAGGATGGATAATGCGGCTCAGCGCCGCTTCAAAAAGGCGTGAAGCTGGTTGGAATGGCCACCGTAAAGAAGGCGGGTTAAAGCTGTCATATTCATCAAGGGCGCGCTGTGTTTCGATAAACGGCGAATGTCTTCAAAAGTATAGCTAACAGGGCTGCGAGCAATGTTGGAGCGGCTGCAAGCTCTAGTGTAAATGGATTTTTTCCATGATTTTCTGAGGTAGATCAAATTGGCCTTCAGCCCCAGTTTCAGCGGCTTGGATTAGTATGATTATTCTAATTTTTGCACGTATCTTGAGGGCGCAATCAAGGCAAGGAACTGGGTTCCTTATCTCAAAGTAACCGGTAGGAGACCAAAGATGGGCAAGCTCAAGTCATATCAGGAGCAAATTCAGGACGCTGTAGAAAAAGGAATCAAAACAGTAGAAGAGCAGCACCGCACTCTTGCTGCGAAACCTTTCGAATACGCGGAAAAATTAGAGCAGGAAGCCAAGAATTTGTCCGTTAAGTCCGTGCGTGAAATGCACGATCAAGTCCTGGACAACGTATACTCTTCGTTCCGCGCCTGGAATAAGCGTGTAAACGACTTCGCTGCGGATCTGGTGGCTAAAATCGAAGGCGCAGAAAAAGACAGCGATGACGAGGCCAACAAATCCAAAGCCACGGCTAAGAAAACCACAAAAACTGCAGAAAAGCCGGCCTCTAAAACTACTGAGGAAGAAGCTGCAGCCTAAGAGATCCGCACTCTTGGCAAAAGAGCGCCGGTTGGCGCTCTTTTGGTTGGCAGGTGCGAAAAAGCGGACTAGTTGCTTATCTTTTCAAGCAGGAATTTCAAACGTTCGATTTTCTGAGCGTAGTCAGCGGTGGTCTCTTGACGGTCCTTTTCATGGGCCGTGACCTCATTCTGCAGCCTTTGTATCTGACTGACGTCCCGTTGAATGTCATCCAGTAGGTCCTGCGGCACCGCGCGTCCAGCTCTTTCTGCGTCCGCAGCCCGAGACTCTTGGGCCGCTACTTTCTTCTCCAGCACCTCAATGTTGTTGCGTTTGAGGCTGATCACCCCGTCCAGTTCCTGCAACTTACGGTCGCGGGCGCGGGCGGCGTCATCGGGATGGCTAAAAAGTCGTAACAGGAGTTCATCTGCTTCGCGTTGTTTGCGGGCTTCTTCTTCCTTTTGCGCTTTTTCCGCTAGTTTGCGGTCGCGTTCGATAATTTGCTCTGGAGTTAATGCGGCGGGGATGTCCTTAATCACGCGGCCGAATGCATCAACAATCTGGTAACCCTTTTTCGCCGCCTCCGGTGGAACGGAATTCCCTAACACTAATGTGCCGTTGTGGTCCTTGTATCGATAAAATAGAGTTTCGGCCTGTACGAATGTTAGTGACATCAAGCAGAGCAGCGCGCCTGCGGCAATCTTTGCTCCCCTGATTTTTATTAATGGCATCATGTAGTTATATTATGGTTACTTCGCTTGGGTAACCCCTGATAAGTGGGTTTAAAGGTCATATCGGAATTAGCATGACTTTTATAATGTTATTCATAATTTCATTAATTGCCAACGGACTATCCGCTTTGGCCGGTGGCGGCTCTGGTTTGCTGCAGCTTCCTGCATTGTTGTTTTTAGGCTTGAGTTTCTCTGTGGCTTTGGCTACTCATAAAGTGGCGAGTGTAGCTTTGGGAGTGGGCGCTTCTTTCCGCCATATGAGGGAAAGAGGTCTGGATGGGCGTTTTGCTCTGTATATGTTGGCGGCGGGCCTCCCAGGCGTGCTGCTTGGCGCGCAAGTTATTTTAGGTGTTGATGACAATGTCGCGCAGATGGCGCTAGGTCTTCTGACGATTGGCTTGGGCGTCTATTCAATTCGCTCGCCGCAATTAGGGATGAAGGAGTGTAGCAAGCACCGCTCTCCGTCGGGATATATAGCGGGAGCAATGGGCTTATTTGGAATCGGCGTGTTGAATGGGTCTATCACTTCGGGAACAGGTTTGTTTGTTACTTTATGGCTGATTGTGTGGTTCGGTCTAAGCTATCAAGGAGCGGTGGCGTACACATTGGTTTTAGTTGGCGTCTTCTGGAACGGATTGGGCGCGCTTTCGCTGGCGCTGCAGACGGAAGTGCGCTGGGACTGGCTGGCGCCTCTTGTACTGGGCGCTCTGGCTGGAGGATATATTGGCGCTCACTGGTCCATCGCCAAAGGCAGTGCGGTGGTGAAGCGCGCTTTTGAAGTGCTGACAATACTGGTCGGGTTCAGTCTGATGTTCAAGGCAGCCCGGGTGGCTGCCTGATTTACGTTTAGTGGAAGTTACGAATTAACTTTGTACGCCATAAACGGCACGATACTCGGCAACCTGCTTATAGTTGTCGGAAAAGTGCGGGTCGGACTTAAGAAACTCGAGAATTTGATCTAGCTGGATAATAGCTGTGACGGGAATCTGGTAGTTTTGCTCTATCTCTTGAATCGCCGACAACTGATGCTGTCCGCGCTCTTGCCTGTCAAGAGCGATGAGCACGCCAGCGGGTTCCGCGCCATTCGCCTTGATGATCGAAATGACTTCACGAATGGCTGTGCCTGCAGTAATTACATCGTCCACGATAAGCACCTTGCCTTTCAGCGGAGCGCCAACGATGACGCCGCCTTCGCCATGGGCTTTGGCTTCTTTGCGGTTAAAGGCGTAGGGAACGTCCATGCTTTTTTCGTTGGCCAACGTAACGGCGAGAGCGGAAACCAGGGGAATTCCCTTGTAAGCCGGCCCGAACAGCATATCGTATTGCAACGGGCTGGAAGTTAAGGCCGCCGCATAAAAGTGCCCGATTTGCGCTAACGTTGTGGATGTATTGAATAATCCGGCGTTAAAAAAGTACGGGCTGCTGCGGCCGGATTTAAGTGTAAATTGGCCGAATTTCAGCACTTCACGCTGAATGGCGAACTCAATAAACGCTTTTTGATAGTCGTGCATAAGAGTTTCTTTAGCCCTTGGATTCTTTTGCAGTAAATACGAATTAGGTATCATACACGCAAATTTTTATAGGTAACATCTATGAGGGTAGTAACAATCAGCGTAAACGGACTGAAGCGCGCAGTCGGAGAGGGATTCTTCGAGTGGATGGCGCGCCAGGACGCTGACGTCGTTTGCGTGCAGGACCACAGGATGCGGGTTTATGAGTTGGACGAAGACAAATATCGTCCTGAAGGCTATGAGCCCTATTTTCTAGATGCGGAAAAGCTTGAAGACGGTGGGGTTGGCATTTATACCCGACAGATTCCCAAAGCCATCATGATGGGCTTTTCCTATGCTCCGGCGGATATGAACGGCGCTTTTATTCAGGCCGACTTTGACGCTGTCAGCATTGCTTCTTTGATGGTTCCCTGCGCATTGATGGACGACGAAAAACAACAGGCTAAAGAAGAGTATCTGGAAGCTTTCGGCAATCATCTGCAGAAAACGTTGCGCAAGCGTCGACAGTTTATTTTCTGCGGTAACTTCCAGACTGCTCACCTGGTGACGGACGCCAATCCCCGCTATCACCGCTTGGAAGTGTCCGGCTTTCTGCCGCAGGAACGGGCCTGGTTTGATCAGGTGTTCGATGAAATGCAGTACGTAGACGCATTTCGCAAGATCAACCGGGAAAAGAACCAATACACGTGGTGGCCGGAATCGGCGGAAGGCTGGCGTAAGCATTCGGGCTGGCGAGTAGACTATCAGATCGCCACGCAAGGGCTGCGCGGCTCTATCAAACGCGCTTGGATCGATACCGAAACCCGGTTCTCTGATCACGCGCCATTGATCGTTGATTACGATGTAGACTTCTAGGGCGGGCTTTGTCGGAGCCTCGCCCCGCCTATCTGGCGGGACGCGGTCAAGCAGTCGGCGTTGACGCGCCGTCCGCCCTTTTCTTAGCTTTGTAACACTTCTTCTTGAGCCACAAACAACTGGCGAATGCCGTTGCCGGCCAGATCCAGCATTGCCGTCAGCTCCGTGCTTGAAAATGGCGCTGCTTCCGCAGTTCCCTGCACTTCAATAAATCCATCCTGATCCGTCATGACGACGTTCATGTCCGTTTCCGCCTTGGAATCTTCATCATAATCAAGATCCACAACAGGGACGCCTTCGTAAACGCCTACGGAAATTGCGGCGACTTTGTGCAGGATCGGGTTGGTTTTTAGCTGGCCTTTCGCGATTAGGCTGTTAATAGCGTCCGCCATGGCGACGAACCCTCCGGTAATTGACGCGGTGCGTGTGCCTCCGTCAGCCTGGATAACGTCACAGTCGATCGTGATGGAGATCTCGGGCATTTTCTTTAGATCCACCGCTGCGCGCAAAGAACGACCAATCAGTCGTTGAATTTCCAGCGTACGACCGCCTTGTTTGCCTCGTGCGGCTTCGCGCTGATTGCGGGTTCCTGTGGCGCGGGGAAGCATGCCATATTCCGCCGTGATCCACCCCTGGTCTTCTCCTCGCAGGAAGCGAGGCACTCCGTTTTCTACGGTGGCGGTGCAGATGACTTTGGTGTCGCCGAACTCGACCAGCACGGAGCCTTCCGCATGTTTCGTGTAGTTTTTGGTGATCTTGATGTCGCGAGTCTGGTCGGGCTGTCTTCCGCTGGGTCTCATAATGCATTGGCTCTCTTTGATTCATGTGGGGGCGGATTGTAGCACGACAGGCCTATACGAATAAGTAAACGAGAGGGTTTGGAGGATGAAACAAGGGCGGATTACAGCCAGTAATGAAGCTGCCCCTCCACGCTCAAAAATACTTTCGCTAGAGCCAGTATGCGCATGAATAGAGGCCTGATCTTGTGCTATTGTGATTGAGGAGGCGCCGTATTTTTCATCTGTTCCGTGGCGGTTTTCCATTCCGAAAGATTCATTGAGTTAACCTTTCAGGAGGTTATATGCCGGTAGTTAAAATTAAGTCGCTACCGTTAGCTCATGACACTGATTTGCCGAGGGTGCTGGAGGGAATTAGTAAGGAGTTTGCGGAAAGCGTAAATATCAACGTCGATAATGTGTATATCACCTGGGAATACCTTTCTCCCGGGCACTACGCTCACCAAGGCAGGGTGGCCGGTTTACAGGAAACCCACAGCCATCCGGTACAGGTTCAGCTGCTGACGGCGGACATGATCGATACAGGTAAAGTTCATCAAATGTTCGAGGCGCTGGCGGAAGCGATCAGCAAGCGCACCCACGTATATCGGGAGAATATATTTATTTGGCATTCGTCGGTGGCTAGCGGTAAGGTATTCGACAGGGGGCAGGTAGATAACTGGTAATTTTGTTTACGCTAAAACACAGCATACTCATTGCGGTCCGGCGGGATCGCCATCTCTGACTATCTGCATCTAATTTAAACGACTATTATTCAATGAGGTTGGCTCAGGCTCCGCGACGGCGCGAGGCGTCATGCCGTTCACCTGTAGGCTGCAGCAACCTGATCCGCCGAAAATAATATACTCGCCGCTGGCTGTATTGCTTATCATGGAAAGCTGGCGCGCCGTCTTTTTCAACATTCAGGAATCGCGATTGGAGACTTTATGATTCGTAGTATGACTGCTTACGCACGGCAGGAATCCAGAGGAGAATGGGGCGTGCTCACCTGGGAAGTGCGCTCAGTAAACCACCGTTATCTGGAACCCATGTTTCGAATCCCTGAAGTCTTACGGGAAATTGAGCCTGCTCTGCGGGAGGCGATGCGTCAGTATGTGCAGAGAGGCAAACTGGAGTGTCAGCTCAAATTCCAGCAGGAATCTCAGGCCACCCCTTCTTATCAGGTGAACCTTGGCCTCGCCAATGAGCTGAATCAGGCGGTCAATCAGATCAACCGCATTCTGGATAATCCCGCGCACATCAATGCTTTCGACTTTCTCAACTGGCCTGGCGTGCTAGTCTCTGAGGAAACGGATCTGGAGCCTGTGAGGGAAGAAGCCGTGAGCCTGTTCGAGCAGACGCTGGAAAGCCTGGTGAAGACCCGCGAACGAGAAGGCGATCGCATTCGTCCCATGTTGGAAGACCGCTTAACCGCCATTATGGACATTGTTGGCCGCGTGCGTCAGAAAATGCCCATCATCCTGGAGCGCCAGAATGAAGCCCTGAAGTCCCGCTTCGAAGAACTGGAGCTGGCGGTGGATAGCGCCCGTCTGGAGCAGGAACTGGTGATTGTCTCCCAGAAAGCGGATGTTGCGGAAGAGCTTGACCGCCTTGACGCCCATGTCCATGAAGTACGTGAAGTTCTCGGCAAAAAAGAACCGATGGGACGTCGCCTGGATTTCCTGATGCAGGAACTCAACCGCGAAGCCAACACCCTCTCCTCAAAATCCTTGGTCACCGAAACCACCCAGTTCGCTGTAGAGCTGAAGGTGCTGATCGAGCAGATGCGGGAGCAGATCCAAAACATCGAATAGTTTTTTCACCCGTCCAAGAATGTCTTAGAAGCCCTGTTATTTGCTTGTAAATACAGGGCTTTTTTATTTTCCCCGTCCAAATCGGTTTTCAGATGTCCGTTACCAACTACCTGTTTAGTGGTGGGCAGAATGGTGGGCAGCCCCCTCATTTTGGCTCAATAAGCGTTTTGCGGTGAGCAAATTGGTGGGCAGTAAGTTACCCAATTTTCGCATTTAACTCGCCACCACAACAGGTTAGCTGCTGATTCAATAAGCAAATCGGTGGTGGGCAGCCATTATTGCCCCCTCCATTATTTCAGCAACTATGGAGTAAACATGGGAAAACTCACAACAAAACAGGTTATTGCATACAGCAAAGCAGACCCCAAAAAATATTCAGATGGTGAAGGGCTATACTTTTGCGTCCGCAAACAGGGCTCGCCTTATTGGATGATCCGCTACACCACAGTCAAAGGAAGACGAGAAGCAACCTTGGGGCAATTTCCTTTAATGTCGTTGGCCGATGCTAGAATTGCCGCTGCTTATTTTCGAAAAGAAGTACGCGACGGCATAGATCCTCTTCTGGAAAAACAAAAAATCGAGTTACCTGACATTGAAACCGTGGATCAACTATTCCATGACTGGTATCGAACCGATCTGAGTAGACGACTAAAGCATCCCAAGATTCCGTATCGGGTTTACACCAAAGACATAAGCCCAGTCATTGGCATTAAGTGTATTGCTGAGGTGACTGCACGTGACGTGCGGGAGGTATTAGAGCGCATTCGAGAAAGTAACCGCCCTACCATTGCCAACGATACCTTGATGTACATGAAGCAGCTGTTTCGACATGCGATAAAGCTCGACTTAACCCTGAACAACCCAGCCGCAGCATTTACCGTGGACGATGCCGGTGGCGTGGAGTCCAGTAAAGACAGGATGCTCAGCAAAGAGGAAATTCACTACGCCTTTAGCGTGTTTCATACCCATATCAATAGCTTTGGCCGAGATAACTACCTAGCTTGCTGCCTGTTTTTGGTGTTGGGCGTGCGCAAAAGCGAACTATGTGAAGCCATGTGGCGTGAAATGGATTTAACCGCAGGCGTGTGGGATCTACCCAAAGAACGCAGTAAAACTGGCGTGCCAATCAGCATCCCCTTACCGCGCCAAGCCATTGCTTGGTTTAACGAGCTGCAAATCCGCGCTTGTGGCTCGCCTTATGTTTTTCCAGCCAGACGAGCAAGCCATCGTCCACATATGGGGCCAGATACGCTAAACCGCGCCATTTCTAAACTATTTGGCCGCGAGCCTGGGCGCAAAAAACAGCCACCCAATAAAATGGGTAAACTCGAACACTTCACCGTACACGATTTACGCCGCACATTTCGCAGCCTTGCCGCCTCTTTGGGCATTGCAGGCAATGTGGCCGAACGCTGTCTTAACCATAAGCTAAAAGGCGTTGAGGGCATCTACGACCGCCACGATTACTTTGAAGAGCGCCGTATTGCCCATCAAACCGTAGCTGATGTGGTTGAACCACTGGTGAACTTTGATCCCGCTTCACAACACCACACAGGAGGGCGCTAACATGCAATTTATGATGCGACTTGCACCCATTACCTTTCCAATAGCCATGCTGGCAGGGCTTGGTTGGTGTATTAGCATTGCCTTACTCGATCAACCTCATGGCATAGGCTACGCACTTACTCGGTATTGCCTGATGGTATTCGTGGTACTCACTCCTTGGTTGACGCTAAAACTCACTTTCTACGTGATTGTCAGCCTAGGACGTAAACTGGGGCTCATCCCGCCTGCACGCACAACGCATAGCCTAGGTTATGCAGAATCACTCTATTGGTTTAGAGTATTGGCCTTCTTCGATGGCAAACGCAGCCGTATGCCGAAAAGGCCCATCAGGCGAAACTAACAAGCCTCCATTTGCTCACTTACCGTGGGCAGTTGGGACAATGGGGCAACACTTGATATGCCGAGCTTTAGAAGGGTGAATAAGAGGAAATTAAACTGCCCCAAGGAATGGGGCAATCGGGGCCGTGTCAACAGCTCCTATCAGTCAGTCAAACTACAAACTTGCAAAAGTCCCAATATGGGACTGGCATCTGTTTATGAGAATTATCGCACTATCAACCTTAAAAACATTTTGGGAAGACAGCCCAGAATACATTGACGCGAAAGAGCCAACTTTAGCGTGGTATAGGCATGCATTAAACGCTGATTGGGGATCACCGGCGGATGTGAAACAGGACTTTAGAAATGCCAGCATCCTCAAAGATGGGCGTGTCGTGTTTAACATTACCGGTAATAAATACAGGTTAGTTGTTTGGATCAATTATGCCTACAAGGTGGTTTACATACGGTTTATCGGCAGCCATACACAATACGAAAAATTCGTCGGGAACGAATTTTCATGAGCAACGCGAGCCCGAAGGGTGAGGCTCATGGACGAGCCGAATAAAAAGTTGATGTGCAAACGATTTGAAGCCAAAAGGTAGTAACAAGAGGTAAATATAATGGACATCAGACCTATTAAAACAGATGCCGACTACCGCGCGGCATTAAACGACATCGAAAACCTAATGATGGCGGAGCCTGATACCGTCGAAGGCGAAAAGCTGGACATTTTGGTTACATTAGTCGAGGCTTACGAAGCAAAGCATTTTCCAATGGATTTGCCTGATCCTGTCGAGGCAATAAAGTTTGAGATGGAGCGCAAAGGATTAACGGTTAAAGACCTTGAACCCATGATAGGTAAAAGCAATCGTGTTTATGAAATCCTAAACCATAAGCGATCACTCACGCTAAAAATGATTTGGAAACTTCATGAAGGGCTAGGTATTCCAGCAGAGTCGCTAATCAAACCACCGCAACCTCGCGCATCATAGCGCTGCGCATAAAAATTATGTTGTCATGAATGATGCTCGCTACCCAAACATTTCGGCTATTGATAACAGGCTAGCTGAGCTTGAAAACGAAAAGCAACAGCTTCTCGCATTGAGAGAGGCTTTACGTAGCGCTCAAAACGAGCGTTCAGTACAGGTATTCACCCCAGAACAAAAAGTCGACCTATTCAGACAACGATTTCGTGGACGAGAGGATATCTTCGCCAATCGTTGGCAAAACCAACAGGGCCGCAGTGGCTATTCCGTAGCCTGTGATAATGAATGGGTAAACGGGGTATGCAACAAACCCCGCATTAAGTGCCAAGACTGTACACACCGAAAGTTGAGCGAATTAAACGAGCACATTATTTACAGGCACCTTGCCGGTCATCAAGTGGTTGGTCTGTATCCACTACTTAAAGATAATTCGTGCTATTTGTTGGCAGCCGATTTTGACAAAGGCTGTTGGCAAGAAGAAGTCAAAGCAATGTCTAAAGCGTGCCAAGAGTTTGATATTCCGCACGCGATAGAAATCTCGCGTTCTGGCAACGGGGCGCACTTATGGATCTTTTTTGAAACCAACATCCCAGCTAACCAAGCTCGGGCACTTGGTTTCGCTTTGCTTGATAAAGCCATGGAAATATTTCCAAATCTATCGTTTGACTCCTATGACAGGCTCTTTCCTAACCAAGATGTCCTTCCTGAAGGCGGGTTTGGCAATCTCATTGCGTTACCACTTCAAAAGGAGGCTCGCCTTTCAGGCCGCAGTTGCTTTGTTGACAGTGACCTGGATGCCATTGACGATCAATGGCGGTACCTTGCTGAGCTTAAAACGCTCACGCAATCGAATATTGATCAACTCATAACAACCATTGCACCCGATACCCTATTACTGTCCGAACAAGGGCTAACAGATAGCCGCCCACCTTGGGAAATCACAGCCAAAGCCACACCAATAAAATTAGAGTCTTTGCCGAAAAACGTGACTATTACCTTGGCAAACCATATCTACTTTTTGATGAGCGAGTTACCTGGGCCACTACTGGCAGGACTAAAGCGATTAGCTAGTTTTTCTAATCCTGTGTTTTTTAAAACACAAGCTTTGCGCTTTTCAACCCATGGCATTCCAAGGTTTATTTCCTGTGCTCGTATTGAAAACGGTTATCTAGCACTACCGCGAGGCTGTCTCGATGGCGCGATTGCTTTGCTACAAGAGCAAAATATTTCGCCACTGTTTGACGATAAGCGTGAAACCGGCAAACCATTATTAAAACTTACCCCTGAGTTCACTTTGCGAAAGAACCAGCGTGACGCAGTGGCCGCAATATCTAAACACGACTTCGGTATTTTGCATGCGCCAACAGCATTTGGAAAAACGGTTACTGCCATTGGTATGATCGTAAAACGCAAAGTAAATACCCTAATACTGGTTCATAGCCGACAACTGCTCGAACAATGGCAAGAGCGATTACGCACGTTCCTACCAGAAGTAAACATTGGCAGTATAGGCGGGGGTAAAAGAAAGCCGAGTGGCATTATCGACATTGCCATCTACCAAAGCTTGGTCAATAAAAAAGACAATTCCATCACGCCTCTCATCCAAGACTACGGCCACATTATTGTTGACGAATGCCACCATCTATCTGCACCAAGGTTTGAAATGGTACTCAATGAGGTAAGAGCAAAATATGTCTTGGGCCTAACAGCAACACCAGAGCGACAAGATGGCCATCAAAAGATCATTTTTATGGCGGCAGGGCCCATTCGCTACAAAGTGAAACAAAGCCCTGATGAGCAATTTACTCAAACCGTGATGATTCATCAGCTCTACGATATACCGCCAGCTGAACTAATAAAAACAGATGAGCGCCCAAAAATAAGCGATGCCTACCGCTGGCTCGTCGATAATGAGCAGCGCACTTCAAAAATCGTCTCAGACGCCTCTCAGTGTGTTCAAAATGGCGGACACCCCTTAGTCCTTACAGAGCGTAGAGAGCACGCAGAGTACATATATTTACAACTTACCGAGATGGGTATAAGCACTGTCGTACTCAAAGGCGCCATGAATGCTGCGGAACGCAAGAACGCTGACAATCACCTGCAATCGGCTCAAGTTGTCGTCGCTACAGGAAAATATGTGGGCGAAGGATTTGACCTGCCAAGACTGGATACGTTGTTTTTGGCCATGCCAATCGCATGGAAAGGTACATTGGCCCAATATGCTGGTCGCATTCATCGTGAATCGGAAGGAAAAACACAAGTCACCATTCACGACTATGTGGACTGTGCCCTTCCTATGTTGCAACGCATGTTTAAAAAACGCGAGAAAAGCTACAAGGCAATGGGGTACGCCCTTGAGTACTTTGATCAACCCTCAATCAGTTTTTTGCTAACGTCATTTGGCCAACCTATAGCCTCATCGTTTAAGTAAATAACTCAAACGATTTAATAATGCTTTACGGCTATTATTCGCCACAACAAAGCGCTTAAAGCGTTGTTCAAACGCCGCTTCATCCGCTTTGAACTGATAGGCCTCAAACAGCTGATGCAGATAGCGTGATGCCGCATCGTAACCACTGGCGCAAGTTCGATCCGCTTGCTCTTGTGATTGCTGCCAGTAGTGCTCACGCTGATTGTAGATATCCGTCAACGCTTTTTCTTTTTCCGCCTTTTCGATGGCTAATTTTTTTTCGAGTGCTGCGGCTTGCTCTTGCTGTAATTGACTTTGCGCTTGCTCGATGGAAGGAGAAATTACTTTGGGGGTTAACCAATACTGATAGTTTTCGTCTGTGTTGGCAGGTTCTTTTCGCGTCAGCGCTAAGGCTTGGTGTCGGGTTAGCTGGCCTTGCTCAAACAAGGTGCGTAATAGCGTGTCTTTCTCAACTTCCGAGAGATTATGGAGCCATTCATCAAATTGAAACTGGGTTTGTTTGGCTTGGTGACTGGGTTGCTCCTTCAGCACCATGGCGAGAGCCTTAACTAATGCTAAGGGAATATCATAGAGTGCCGCAAACGCCTGCACCTCTTCATTAAGGTGTTCAAAATCGAATTGGATTAACGGCACTCGCTCAACGTCATCATTAAAATCAAACGCTTTGAGCCACATGAAGTACACAAGGCGCCAATCCCCTTGCATTAACCCGCTGCGTAACCCAGCTAAATGCTGGAAAAATTCGTCGGCATGCTCATCGTCAAAATATTCGTCATACTCCTCAAGGGAAAAAATCAGCAACTGCCACTCATCGCTTTGATGCACATAAAGCCCATCGTTTGAAAAGCCAAGTAACGCATCTGGAAGCGTTCCAGCTGGTAACTTGATGTAAGCATCGATTGAGCCCCAATCGGCATAGTAAAAACCGATGTCGAAGTATTTTAACATCAGCTCAAAAGGCTCTGCCTTTAGATCACTGTAGGTGTAATACACCTGAAAGGACGTAGCGCTGATCTCGGCACGGCTTGAAATGGCTCTGAGTGCTTGACGTGCTTTAGCATCTAAATACCCATCCAGACGCTCGAATTTATAGTATTGATATTCGCTCACGATGACCTTGCTATTTATTGTGAATTGAAAAGTTTGTTTTACTTTCATTGAAACAGCGCTGCATTTTCCTGTTTTCGCAGATCCAATGTCTTAGCAATTGCAGAACCGGTGGTTTTGCTAACCCCTTGTTGCTTCGCAAGATAAGTAAATTGGCTGATGGCTTCTGCGACTTCTTCAATGACTTGCTTTGCTTCATGCCAACTCCCATAACCAGCACTTGCAGCTAGCTTCTGCATCACCTTAAGCGGTGGCGCTTTGCCATAACCTCCGAACGCAGTGGCGTGTTCGTTGAATGGATGTGGGCTGTAAGTAACATCGTAAAAAGGTGCAGGATTCCATTGACCGTCATCCGCTTGCAAAAACGCCCAGTTTTTACTGTGGTCGTCTTGATTGGACGACAGCAGGTTAAAAACGGCGCGGCGAAATTGCAGTTGTCCAGCAGCTGGCGATTTACACAACTGACGGCTGGCTTTAATCAAGTCAATATAATCCAAACTTGGCGTTCGAAAGTCTGCATCCAGTAGCCCGCAGACGCTATGCATATGCAATCGACCCGCACTACGTTGACAGCCTAAGTCGGCCTGTTCAGTGACATAATCAAAACGCTTGAGCGCTAACCAGGCAGACGCACCGCTTGTAGTTGGTGCTTCAATGAGTTGCCGTTGTGGCGGTTGACACTTAGCTTGCTCAGCCATTTGCAAATAAACCGCCTCACACAAACCTTCTTCATGGCCGAGCGCGAGATTTTTCGAGGTAAACTTAATCAGCCACGCTTCATCTCCAGGCTGAGCAAAGGTTCGACAATACTGAGCTCCCCCAGCAGGCATATAAATCTGCGCCTTAGGCCTTGCACCACCTGAACTACCTCCGGCGACTAATGCAGCCAACACCTGTTGAGTATGTCCATCTAACCCATCGTGATTATCATCCATATAATCTGACATTGAAGCATCGAACAGAGTTTGTGCTTCTAAGCCCAAAACAGCTAAATCAATATCCGCGTACGTGGTGGCTGAAAATTCAGACACCGGAGAAAAAGACAATGCTCCCATGCCTT
Source organism: Hahella sp. NS-SX17 (assembly GCF_057367735.1). Classification (NCBI taxonomy): domain Bacteria; kingdom Pseudomonadati; phylum Pseudomonadota; class Gammaproteobacteria; order Oceanospirillales; family Hahellaceae; genus Hahella; species Hahella sp. NS-SX17. The sequence goes on along the minus strand of NZ_CM170632.1, from coordinate 7,019,807 downwards.
TATCACCGACAAAGGCCAGTCTATCCATCGCCGTTAATTGATTAGGCAAGATGCCCTTTTGCCGGAAAATACGATCTTGTAACAACATGCCCCAGCCATCGGGCAAACAATCTGCAAATACGCCATGTACACCTTGGTGCGGCGCTTTAGGTGCGACTTGAACTTGCGCATTCGCTTGCAAGGTAAAAGGTGATAAATTGCCAAACTGCTGCAAATAGCTGTCTGCATACTGAAAAAAAACGCCTTGCCGATTCTGCGCCAAGACCCCTACTGCAACCTGCTCACCTGAACTTAAGGTGCGAGTCACGGCGAGTTTTTGAATGGGTTTAAAACCCATCTTTTAGCACCTCATCAATACTCGTGGGTATAGCAGCGCGTTCTTTGCTCGGCTGTGTGAGCTCGTACAAACGCCCAAGCGAGTCGAGGGTCTGCCATAGCAACAGCAATTGGCGAAATGAAATTTGCCCAGTCAACTCAAACTTCTTAATGGTGGCCGCAGGTACACAGCTTCGTTCAGCAAGCGCAGCTCGTGACAACTTTGCTCGTTGACGTAACTCACGTAAATAAGCCGCATAAGCTTGGCTTACATCAGTATCATCAAGTAAGGTAAAATTCATCCGCAAAGACCAAATGGATACAGTTATATCCATTATAGCGAAATAAAACAGAAAGTGGATATTATTGTATCCATTACTGGATGAGCTGTTGAAAAAATTACTCGATAAAGCCTTTCAAAACTGCTATTTTTAAGTACTAACAGCAGCATAAAAACGGCACTGTTTTTCCATTGCTAACCACTAAGATTTAGTAAAAGCCATAGGCAAGTGGTGGGCAGTTTGGTGGGCAAACAGGCATTTTTGAACGGTTTCTTTTCGATAACTCATTGAGTTTGTTAGGGTCTAGGCCGCTACTCAATGAGCAGGTGCAGAACGTCGAATAGAGTTCGTCAATGTGCGAACTTGTCCGTTAAGGCCCTGATTTTAGGGCCTTTTTTGTTTGTTTTCATAAAACTAAAAAATAAAGATATCGCAATTCCGAAAATTGGACACACATGTCCATATAGCGGCCTCGCAGGTCACCAAAACGGCATCTAATCAGATTTTGGTTGGTTAATTGCTTGAATCCGCACTTGAGGGCTTAACGCCTAAAGCAGCGGCGCCGCTCGCGGCGTCTTGCCGGCTTTGTTTTATTTTTTTCGTTGAACCAAGCTAAACCAGTTACCAGAGTTGTCTATGCCCATAGCTTCGACACCATAAAGCTGCTCAGTAGGTGGTTGGATAAATTCCACTCCTTTAGCCACAAGCTCCTCGTACGTTTTTTGGCAATTATCAGTTTCGAAAACGCCCGCTCCAAATGCGCCTTCTTCGATTAAACTTCGTATTTTTTCGGCGGAGTCTTTGGTGAACAACGGACCCTCTTTTGGCTCTGCCAATACCAGCTGAAGTTGTGATTTAGATTTTGGATATACAGTTAGCCATCGAAAGCCTCCTTCCACTTTCATGTCATCACCGACCTCGAAACCGAGCTTGTTTTTGTAAAAATCAAGAGCTTCGTCCTGATTAAGTACATATATTGTTGAATGCGCTATGGATGTGATCATCTATATATTCCCTGTTGTTAATTCATCTTTATTTTATAGAAATAATCAAAATGATATTTCTCCAATATTGCTCAATTAGCCAATTTTCCCAAAAAATGGTAGGCATAACATGCCGGTATAGCCTGGGAGGGAAAACGGTATGCTTCTGTAGACAAAGCCCAGAGCTTGCGACGATATAAAGTAGGCGCCATACCAACTTGTTTTAAAAACAACGAAGAAAAGCTACCAAGACTTGTGTAACCCACTTTCTCGCAAATTTCTGAGACACTTAAATTTTCTGTAACAAGCATTTTCTTGGCTTTCTCGACTCTAAGCCTAATCAAGAATTCGTTCGGCGTTTCTCCATAAGTATCCTTGAATACACGCAAAAAATGATAAGGTGACATATTTGAGTGCTTTGCTATACCGGATAAACTGAGCGGCGCTTGATAATTATCAGCAATATAATCCCTGCCAGCATTCAACCTTTTAAATTTATAGTTCGTAGCCATAAAAGATACTTCTTGATTCATGTAAAGTTAGCATGTGTATATCGCGCATACGCGTTTTCCATTCCAACATTTTAAAGATAGCTCCTTCAGTCCACTGATTCCAGAGTAAAATCGCAGAAAGTCAAGCTACCTCATTTACGAAAAACCGTGCGTGCACATATACCCATTCTTGGGGAGCTCGTTATCACAACAGGCCAGATCGCAGGTTATTGAATTAAAGCACTTTTCAGGACGAGATCATCAGAAAGCCGCGCCATTCGAAGTGAATAAGCGTGCGACTTTCCAGGTATGTTTTCAGATAGGTCACTACCTGATTGGGCACTGTAGGATTAAAATTCAGATTCAACAATCTATCCGCCACCGCATGATGGTGCTTGCGCCTTGTAGTGGCTTTGTAATCAACGCGCTGCGTGACCTGAAGACAAGCCGCCCCATGAGCTTGCGAACCCGGTAGCGTCCCCCCTGAAAGCTTTCTTCGCGTGGCTTCTTCATCATCTCTGGACTGCCCAGACTGCTTCGAGAAGCTTTAAACAGTCGCTTCATTCGCCGATGCAGGTGAAGCTCATCAAAATGGATTGCCGGGGCGGGGCAAAAAATGCTGATCGACTTGCACGCAGAGTCCGGCAAAGCACTCTCACTGGGAAGCGATTCGACTCTGCTTGAATGAAGGCGAACTTTATTTCACCGGGACTGTTAGACCACTACATAACGTTGGCGGGGACTGGAGCATGATGTCTTCTGATTGGCCATGGTTTAGTTCCGTGGCGCAGTATACCCGCTTAGCAGGGGGGGCTAACACTGGTGGGCTGGATCATACACCGTGGAAGAATTCGTCTAAATTTAAGGGAGAGAACATTTCTTTGCGATGGCGAGAGTGACGGGGTTACTTCATCGCTCTGGGTAAGTGGATTTTCTGTTGTCTTTAAAGGTGAGCGCTATGTTGTATCTTAAATCGCTGATATATAAGGCTATGGCTTTGCCGGTATTTCTTTCTCTATGTATGTCCTCTGAGGTGAGGGGGGAAATAGTTGTAAAGCACTACCAGTATCAAGATAGATATAAATACGGCCTTAAAGTTTTAGATCTTGCTCTAAGCAAGCTTGATACCAAATATGATATTCAGTTTCCTGACTTCTTGGATGTTAGTATTAATGAAGCTAGGGGTGAACTTATGGTCACAAAAGGAATATTAAACTTGCAGTTCATGTCTACCAGTGTTGAGCGAGAAGAAAAGATGATTCCTGTAAGAGTTCCTATATACAGAGGTATATTAGGGCTCAGGATTTTACTTGTGATAAAGGAGAACCGATCTACTTTCAGCAGGATTGCCAATATTGAAGACCTTAAACAGTTTGTGGGCGGGCATGGGCTTCATTGGGGAGACTTACCTGTATATAGCGAAAATGGATTAAGGGTGGTGACGAGCTCTCAATATGACACCTTGTTTAATCTTCTCAGAAATAACAGGTTTGACTATTTCCATCGTGGGTTCATTGAAGTATGGGATGAGCTTGATAGGAATCAGGATAGGCTTGCTGTAGCCGATAATGTAATGCTTTTTTATCCGCATCCAGTGTACTTTTTTGTCTCGAAAAGTGAGCCTGAACTGGCAGATAAACTGAAGGAGGGGTTAAGTATTGCTATTTCGGATGGGTCTTTTGAAAAGCTTTTTGCTAAAGAGATGAGGACTTATTTATTAAGAGGCGATCTTGAAAACAGAACCCTGATTATATTGAAGAATCCAGTCGTTCCCCCCAATACCCCTAAGATAGATACGAGTTGGTGGCTTCCCGAAAAGTTTCAACGACAGTTGGCGGCCTCTCAGTAGCTGGCGACTATATTGGGTTGCCTGTGGACCCTTGCGCGCAGGCCCCAACCATTTTTGATGTGCAAGCATGGCGAAGTGGAAAGGCGCTTTCTTCAGACCCAGCGCCGAACGCGCATTTTATAATCAATATAGGATTTGCCAAAGGCGTCAGTTAGCTTGCATTCTTCAAGGCGGATAACAAATACTGTCGTGATAGCGACGGCGATTAAGCCAGCAATAGCGATCCAGAGATTATCGAACAGGATAGCGATCCCGGATTGAATGACGGCGAGGCCTAGATAACCCGGGTTTCTCGAATACTGATAAATGCCAGATGTGACGAGTTCGGTTGAAACGCCATACGGATCATATGTTGTATTGGCGGCTTCAATTTCCCCGATGGAACTGCGGATCATGAGAACGCCTGCCAGAATGGCCAGGGGCCCAAGAACGAGTTGAACCACCCATGGGAGCATGGACCATGGCGAAAGGAAGCCAAACAAAACGGCAACGACCAGGGAAACGCTAAAGATAGTTGGGGGGGACGCGAAAGGCTTTTGAAAGTCTTGGGTCATAGGGGGGCTTCTCAGGTTTAACTCCGCCAAGATGAAATGTCAAAAGAACGAGTTCAACCTGCACGTTTGCTGTGGCCTGCTCATCTCTAGTGCAGGCGCGCCCCAGCGAAGGCTGGAAATTCCTTATATTCAGGATTTCACCCTGAGCTTTTTGCTTCACACATGACGTTTCCCTTGTATCTTAATGGTGCGACGCTTTTAACCGCAAGGAGAAAATTTAATGCTGTTCAGACGGTTGGCGGAACGGGTAACGGCGCTAACGGCGATGTTACTGTTAATCAGACAGGCAAACTGCCTTTTATTTATCCGCTGTGCAGGCGCATTCATGTGCCTGATTATGTGTGCCGGGCATGCCCGACAGCATGGGGGGAAAGTCCGCTGTCCAGCCTGATGGTGGCGAAGGACTAGTGAAGCGCATGGGCGTCATCGCGAGGTGGGGGCTGAAGGACGCGCGGAGCAAAGCCATGACCTGACGAACAGAAACCGGATACAGGGCTCATCCGATCGGCAGAGCGAGCATATGATCGCGAAGGCCATAACCATCAAGGGTCGTGTGAGTAAATCAGGCAGGTGTGTGGTGAAGGCGGTCGGGCTTACCCCGGGAGATCTGCATAGCGTCCTGAATTCGGGACTGAACTCATCGTGAGGTGAGCTGATCACTATGCGGGAGTCAGCAGAGGGCATACTAGGGGAAACCCGAAGGCCCGAACAGTTATGAGTGGTGACTATCACCGGAGGTTCGGAGCGGTCACGCAGCAGAAAAATCATATGGCTAAAAGCCGCCTTTCAATTAGGATTGCTGCATTTTTGTAGGTTGTAGAGGCTCAGAATTAAGGCAAGCTATGTACGCAAAGAAGTATGGAAAGACGATAAAGCTGTTTTTGATGGACGCAGACCCGGAAGGCAGGATGGTATGTGAAATATCAAACTGGACGGGTAAGGCCTATCGTATCCCGAGAGCAAAAGTAAAAGATTGCGCTGACCGCAGCGACCTGAAAGGAACCGCTGTGTATATACTTTTCGGTCGCGCAGACTCTCCCACCGCTAAACCCAAAGCCTATGTGGGAGAAACTGAGAATGCCTATGAGCGTCTCGTAAAGCATGTGTCAGACAAAGAGTTCTGGAATGAGTCGGTGGTATTCACCAGCAAAGACGAGAATTTAAATAAGGCGCACATCAAGTACCTTGAATCCAGACTTTGCGATATTGCCAAAACGGCTGGCCGATTTGATATTCAAAATGGCAATACGCCCACTCGAAGCGCCATTTCAGAGCCTGACCAAGCGGAGATGGAAGAGTTTATTGAGTACATAAAAATCCTCGTCAACACGATGGGATTTAGGGTGTTTGAGCCTTTAGTGAAAGCGAATGACGCATCGGCGCAATCACCAGATATTTTTTATGTGAAAGGCGCCAGAGGAGCTAGTGGTCGGGGGCGGCGCACGAATGATGGATTTGTTGTGTTCGCTGGCTCTGAAGCCGCCACAAGTACTATGCCGTCTCTTTCTAATGGTCTTAACGCTCTCAGGGAAGAGCTTATTGATGCTGGAGTACTAGACATATCGGGCGAAAAGTTACTTTTCAAAGCAGACTACCTCTTCAGTAGTCCTTCGGCTGCGGCGGCTGTCATCATGGGGCGAAGCGCGAATGGACTTATCGAATGGAAGGATGAGACAGGCAAGGATCTGAAGTCGGTGGAAGAGCAAGAGATATCCAGGGCGGAAAAGGCGAGATAGTCCCGAGCATTGTAATTGCCTAGATCTTTTCTGATGACCCTTTAGTTTTAAAATTCACTACTACGTTGAGATGTACACAACTCCCATAAGCCCCAAGCAACGCTACGATTCTTTGCTCAATGCAGGTGAGATTCAGGCTGATCCGTCGCAGGTGATGGCTTTGAATGCGTTGCAGGATTTGTATGAGCGGTTGGCTGGCGCTGGCGGTCGTCCCAAGTGGTTGGTGGGGCGGTCGGAGTATGTGTCGGGGTTGTATCTGTGGGGCAAAGTAGGGCGGGGCAAGACGTTTTTGATGGAACTTTTCGTCGCCAGCCTCAATCCAGAACAGGTTTTGCGTCAGCATTTTCATCATTTTATGGCTTTGGTGCATCGGCAGTTGCAGGCGTTGAGTGGAACCCCTGAGCCGTTGCGGCGCATCGCCAGAGACTTCAGCCGTCGCTATTCCGTACTTTGTTTTGATGAGTTTTTCGTCTCGGATATTGGCGACGCCATGCTGCTGGGCAGGCTGTTGCAGTCGCTGTTTGAGTTCAATGTGACGCTGGTGGCGACGAGTAATACGCCGCCGGAAAGTCTGTATTGGGATGGCTTGCAGCGTTCTCGCTTTCTGCCTGCTATCGCAGCGATTCAGGCGCATACGCAAACTTTGCATATGGATGGCGGACTGGATCACCGAGAACGCGCATTGCAGCCGGAAGCTATTTATTTTGTCGAGCGTAACCAGTCTGAGTTGTCTGATGTCGAGGGCGACTTGCTGCAGCGTTTTGAGTTAGTGGCGGAAAGAGACAAGCCGCGTACGTTGACGGTGCTGTCCCGCGACATCGCATACGTGGCTCGCGCCGGGCGGAGGATCGCTTTCGATTTTGCGGCTCTTTGTGAAGGACCGCGCAGTCACTTGGATTACGTTGATCTCGCTGAACGCTTCGATTTGATTATTCTTCTCAATATCCCGCCCTTAAGCGGCGAGGCGTATGAGAGGATCAAGGCGCGGGGAACGGAAGACGGTAGCGTCGGTTCCGGCGCAACCGGGGAAAGGGCCGTGGTGTTGTCGCGCAGTGATGACGCGGCGCGCCGATTTATTGCGCTGGTGGACGAGTTGTACGAACGCAAAGTGCGACTTTATATGACTGCCTTAGCGCCTCTGGCGGAACTCTATACTCGCGGCGCGCTGACCTTCGAATTTGAGCGGGCGCGCAGCCGGTTGATGGAAATGGGATCGTTGCAGTATCAGCATCTGCGCGAGCCGTCGGAGCTGGCCTGACTTGATGTCGGGCTACAGGTTCCTGATGACATATTCAGGAATATCAAAGGCGTCGACTTTCGCGCCGTAGCGCTTATCCAGATCATAGGCCATGATCTCCAAAGCGGCGTTTGCATAACCGCAAGTCAGAATTTCCTTCATATAACGCTGGATAAAGTTCAACGCGCCCAGCTCACGCCACTGCACTACGTGAACCAGCTCATGAAAGTGCACTCGCAACGCTGAAAGCGCTGAAGACCTAATGTAGTAAGTGTCTTTATAGGTGGTGCCGTTGACGGGCATATCGATAAATTCGCCGAATCCCATTTGGCGCAGTTCCGGGAAGTCAGGTCTGGGAATATCGTCAGTCACCACGAAATAGGCGCTGGCCAGGAACTCCGATGAGTAAAAGCCGGCGAATGCCTGGGCGAACTCCGTACAGGCGCGACGGCGATCGTAGTTCTTACGGTTGGTGTCGTCGATCCAGGCGTTTATCTTTTCCAGCACAATGCCTCCTTTTGGCCCCGTTTTGCTGTAAATCTTCTCCCGGCAGTTTATTTCAATTCCCCTTTCAGGGCATGCGGATAACGCGCCCGGCGCATAATTTCAGCGCACTATAAGTTTCCCTAATACTAGCTTTTCGACGAAAGTGATTGTATTTGCTGGGTTTTTTGGGGCCTCCTAGAATCGGTTGGTGTTTGAAGCCTGCGCGCCTAGCTTTGCAAAGAGAAGGCGTCGCCCTAGTAAACAACAATAAACAGGGGGATCAACCCATGGCCGAAACGACCGCTGCCACAGCGTCCGACAACAGTATTGCGTCTTCAACTACACATATCGGAACGGTGGATTATGAGAATGTGTCCAATGATTATCTGGAAAAACGTCAATTAAAAAAGGGAGCGGCGGGATGGATTCTGCTGGCCAGTCTTGGCGTCTCTTATGTTATCTCCGGTGATTTCGCCGGCTGGAACTTTGGCCTGGAGCAGGGCGGTTTCGGCGGTATGTTTATCGCCACGATTCTGATGGCCGCGATGTACACCTTCATGGTGTTCGGCCTGGCGGAGCTCTCTTCCGCTATTCCCACCGCCGGCGGCGGTTATGGCTTCGCGCGCCGCGCCATGGGCCCGCTTGGAGGCTTTCTTACCGGCACCGCCATTCTCCTCGAATACGCTATCGCGCCTGCGGCCATCGCCATCTTTATTGGCGGCTATGTGGGAGAAATGTTCGGTCTGAACGGGCCTTTGGTCTACGCCGCTTTCTATATCGTTTTTGTGGGCATTCACCTGTGGGGCGCCGGCGAAGCGTTGAAGATCATGCTGGTTATCACCGCCATTGCTGCGGCGGCGCTGCTGGTGTTTATCCTGGGGATGCTGCCGGAGTTTGAACTGGCCAACCTGACGGATATCGCCGTTAACGAATCCGCCATGGGCGCCAGCGCCTTCCTGCCCCAGGGCTACTTTGGAATATGGGCGGCGATTCCTTTCGCCATGTGGCTGTTCCTGGCTGTGGAAGGGGTGCCTTTAGCCGCGGAAGAAACCAAAAATCCGGCCCAGGACATGCCTAAAGGCATTATCACCGCCATGGTGATTCTGCTGATTTTCGGCGGATTGGTGCTATTCCTCGCTCCGGGCGGTTCCAGCGCTGAGTTGATGAAAGACCACAGCGCGCCGCTAGTAGGCGCTTTGCAGCATGCATACGGCGAAAGCTCAGCGATGGCCACCTTTGTGAATCTGGTGGGCCTGGCGGGCCTGATCGCCAGCTTCTTTTCCATTATCTTCGCATACTCCCGTCAGGTGTTCGCCTTGTCCCGCGCTGGTTACCTGCCGCGCTGGCTGTCCTTAACCGGCAATCGCAAAGTGCCGACAATGGCGCTGGTCGTGCCGGGCGTGATTGGGTTTCTGCTGTCATTGACCGGAGAAGGGGACTTGATGATCACCATGGCGGTATTTGGCGCCACGATTTCCTACGCCATGATGATGCTGTCGCACATCATTCTGCGAGTCAAAGAGCCCAATATGCATCGTCCCTACCGCACGCCAGGGGGCATATTGACGACTGGGATCGCTTTGGTCTTGTCTGTCGCCGCATTCATCAGCACCTTTTTGGTCAGTCGGGAAGCCGCGATGTGGTCAGCCGTGTTCTATGCGGTGATGGTGGCGTACTTCGCCTTTTATAGTCGGCATCACCTGGTGGCGAAGGCTCCGGAGGAAGAGTTTGAAGCCATCGCCAAGGCCGAGGCTGAATTGAGTTAATTGGCTTAAAGGGATTGCGGAGCCGGCGCGCCGGCTCCAGGATCATTATCTGCAACAGGACTGAACAAGAATCACAACAAGGCGGATTAGAAATGATAAAGACAAGAGACGTAAAAACTATCGCCGACGCCAAACGGATTGTGGAAGAGCGCAATCTGACCCATGTGAAGGTCGGGTTGTTTGATAACGATGGCGTCATGCGCGGCAAATATATGAGTAAGGAGAAGTTCTTTTCCTCACTGGAAAACGGCTTCGCCTTCTGTGACGTGGTGTTGGGCTGGGACTCACAAGACCAGCTTTATGAAAATGTCGGCGTTAAATATACCGGCTGGCATACAGGTTACCCGGACGCCTCCGTGAAAATTCTGCCGGAGAGCTGCCGAGACATCCCCTTTGAGCCGGGCATGTTGCTGTTTTTGTGTGATTTTGATGGCCCCGCTGCGCGTATCTGCCCGCGCAATGTGTTGTCGCGGATACTGCGTCGGGCGGAAGACATGGGGCTGGACGCCTACGCCGCCTTTGAATACGAGTTCTTCATGTTCAACGAAACGCCGCATTCCGCCCGCGCCAAGGGATATCGTAATCTGGAGCCGATCACGCCGGGCTTCTTTGGCTATTCCATGCTGCGTAACTCCGTACACGCGGAGCTTTATCATGAGCTGTTGGATTTGTGCGAGAAAATGGACTTCCCTTTGGAAGGACTGCACACCGAAACCGGACCTGGCGTCCTGGAGGCGGCATTGACGGTGGATTCAGCCTGCGCAGCGGCGGATAAGGCGGCTTTATTCAAGACCTTCACCAAAGTATGGGCGCAGCGCAAGAACATGATGGCCACATTCATGGCCAAGTGGTCCAACGACTATCCCGGCCAATCCGGGCACATCCATATGTCGTTGCGCCATAAAGAAAGCGGCAAGTCGGCCTTCTATGAAGCCGGTCAGCCCATGAACATGAGCAAGATGCAGCGTCACTTTATCGCCGGTCAGCAAAAGCTGATGCCGGAAATGCTGGCGATGATGGCGCAAACCGTGAACGCCTATTCCCGTTTGGTGCCGGGCTTCTGGGCGCCGACCGATGCGACCTGGGGCTGCGAAAACCGCACCACCGCGCTGCGGGTCATTCCCGGATCGGACAAGTCGCAGCGGGTCGAATATCGACTGGGCTCCGCCGACGCCAATCCCTATATCGCTCTGGCTGCGTCTCTCGGCTCAGGTCTTTACGGAATTGAACACGAACTGGAGCCGGAAGAAATGGTGTCCGGCAACGCCTACGATCAGGAGCATCCCAGGCAGCTGGCGTTGCCGTCCACGTTGGTGGACGCCGCGGCGGCCTTGCGTCGCTCGGAAGCGGCGCGTGAGTTATTCGGGAATGAGTTTGTTGAACATTACGCCGCCACCCGTGACTGGGAAGGTCGCGAATTCCGTCGCCATATTACGGATTGGGAGCTGGAGCGTTATTTCGAGATTATCTAGCGCGACGATCAGAATGACCTTCAGTCCCATGACTATCCTTTAAGTAAAGGTAAGAGAATCGAAGATGAGCACTATGCAGAAGACTTGGTCCCCTGTGGACGGATCTCTCTATGTCGAGCGTCCCTACGCTGATCAAGCGGCCATCGCGGCCGCCACGGCTAAAGCGGCGCAAGCCCAGCGCGAGTGGAAGGGCGCCACGTTAGCTCAGCGGCGGGACATCTGTCGCAAGATGGTGGACGCCTTTGTCGCCAAGCGTGACGAGATCGCGACAGAGTTGTGTTGGCAAATGGGGCGGCCCATTCGCTACGCGGCGGGAGAGGTGGGCGGATTTGAAGAGCGCGCCCGTTTTATGATCGATGTCGCGGAAGAAGCGCTGGCGCCGATAGAGCTGGATGAGAAACCAGGCTTTCGCCGCTATATCAAACGTGAGCCCGTGGGTGTGGCCTTTGTCATTGCGCCCTGGAACTATCCTTATTTGACGGCGGTTAACGCCATTGTGCCGGCGATCCTGGCCGGCAACGCCGTGCTGCTCAAGCATTCCGCGCAAACGCCTTTGTGCGCGGAGCGCATTGACGAAGCTTTCCGTGAAGCAGGCTTGCCTGACGGCGTATTCCAATACCTGCATTTGAATCATGCGGATACGGAAGCGCTGATCGGCTCGCCGAACATTCACTACGTCGCGTTTACCGGTTCCGTCCCAGGCGGAGCCATGGTCGAGCGCGCCGCCGCAGGCCGTTTTATCGGCGTAGGTCTTGAATTGGGTGGCAAAGATCCCGCCTATGTACGCGCGGACGCGGACATTGACCACGCGGTGGAAACCACTATTGATGGCGCGTTCTTCAACTCGGGGCAGTCCTGCTGCGGCATCGAGCGCATCTATGTGCATGAATCCGTTTACGACGCCTTTGTGGAGAAGGCCGTCGCCCTGGTCAGAAGTTATCGTTTGGGGCGCTCCGATGATCCCAACACTACCTTGGGGCCGCTGGTGCGAGCTTCTGCGGCGGAATTCGTTCGGGGACAAGTGCGCGAAGCCGTGGAGCAGGGGGCCGTCGCCCATATCAATCCCGCGGACTTTGAGATGGATAAAGAGGGAACGCCTTATCTGGCTCCACAGGTGCTGACCAATGTTGATCACAACATGCGGGTGATGACCGAAGAATCTTTCGGTCCGGTTGTCGGCATCCAGAAAGTGGCGTCCGATGAGGAAGCCGTGGCGCTGATGAACGACAGCGAATTCGGCCTGACCGCGTCTATTTTTACGCGGGATCTGGATGCAGGCGTGGCGCTGGGCGAGCAGGTCGAGACCGGCACTTTCTTTATCAACCGCTGCGATTATCTTGACCCTGCGTTGGCCTGGACCGGCGTGAAGAACTCCGGGCGCGGCTGCACCTTGTCCAAGCTAGGCTATGAATCCCTGACCCGGCCCAAGTCTTTCCATATCAAGATGCTGTAACGCCAGTCATAGACAATGGCGAAACAAAAACTTTAACGAGCGTATTAAAGAGACTGTACATGAGCGCACTACAAGCCAATTGGAATTATCCGACCGCCATCCGCACCGGCGCCGGACGTATCCGGGAACTCCCGGAACTCTGTCGTAATCTCGGCATGCGGTCGCCTCTGCTGATAACCGACCCAGGTCTGAAATCCTTGCCGATGGTGCAGGACACCGTCGTTCTCTGCCGTGACGCCGGGCTGCAATGCGGGCTATTTGCGGACATTCAAGGCAATCCCACGGGGGAAAATGTGGAAGCGGGTGTCGCTGCCTATCGCGCCGGCGGCCATGATGGCGTCATCGCCTTTGGCGGCGGTTCTGCGCTGGACGCCGCCAAAGCGGTGGCGCTGATGGTTGGACAGGATCGTCCGTTATGGGATTTTGAAGATGTCGGCGACAGCTGGACGCGGGTCAATGAAGCCGGCATGGCCCCAGTGGTCGCCGTGCCCACGACGGCGGGCACAGGTTCGGAAGTCGGGCGGGCCTCGGTGATCACGGACGCCGCCAAGCACGTCAAAAAGATTATCTTCCATCCGCGTATGTTGCCAGCGCTGGTGATTCTGGACCCAGAGTTGACCGTCGGCCTGCCGCCGCCCATCACCGCTGCGACGGGGATGGACGCGCTTTCCCATAATCTGGAAGCCTTGTGTTCGCCTTTTTATCACCCTCTGGCGGAAGGCATTGCGGTGGAAGGCATTCGTCTGGTGAAAGACTATCTGCCCCGCGCTGTCGCAGACGGCGCCGATATCGAAGCGCGCACGCAGATGCTGGTCGCCTCCAGTATGGGCGCTACGGCGTTCCAGAAAGGCCTTGGCGGCATGCACGCCCTGGCGCATCCGCTGGGCGCTTTGTACAACGCGCATCATGGTCTGCTCAACGCGATTCTCATGCCTTACGTGCTTAAGGCGAACCGCGAGGCGATTGAAGAGCGCATTACTCGTCTGGTGCGTTATCTGGACTTGTCTGAGCCAGGGTTCGACGGCTTCCTGAACTGGGTGCTGGCGCTGCGTGAAAGCCTGGGTATTCCACATGCTTTGTCTGCGATCGGCATTGACGACAGCGACGCGGAGCGAGTCGGCGCCATGGCGGTGGAAGATCCCTCCGCCGGCGGCAACCCGGTTGCGTTCGATGCAGGGCAGTACGCCGAACTCTTCAGAAACGCTGTACATGGACGTCTTTGAAGACAGGGAGAGGCGGATGAGAATTGGCATTTTGCAGTGTGACGACGTTATGGAGGAATTACAGCCGGAATTTGGGAATTATCCGGCGATGTTTGAAGTGGCGCTGGGAGAGCTGGCGCCGCAATGGACCTTCGTCACCTATCGGGCGATGGACGGCGAACTGCCGGACTCCGTCGACGCCTGCGACGGCTACATCACCACCGGCAGTCGTCATGGCGTGAATGACGGCGCGCAGTGGATCGAAAAGCTGGAGAGTTTTGTGCTGGCAGTCGCTACGGCGGAGAAAAAGTTTGTGGGCATCTGCTTTGGCCATCAACTATTGGCCAAAGCGCTGGGAGGCCAGGTGGAGAAGTCCAATCGCGGCTGGGGCGTGGGCATGTCTTTCAATCAGATTGGCGTGCGCAAAAACTGGATGGAGCCTTATCAGCCTTCCCTGGACCTGGTGGTCAGCCATCAAGATCAGATCACGCAGTTGCCGGAAGGCGCGGAAGTGCTGGCGAGCAGTACCTTCTGTCCCTTCTACCTGTTGCAGTACGGTACTGATCTGATGACGGTGCAGGGGCATCCTGAATTCAGCAAGGCGTACTCCAGCGCCTTGATGGACAAACGCACGGATCGTATTCCTGCGCCACGCATTCGCGAAGGCAAGACGTCTCTCTCTGCGCCGGTGGATGACCGTTTGATGATGCAGTGGATCATCAACTTTTTCGCAGGAGGACGGCTGACCCGTTAAGCCTTCTCTGCTCTTTATATCGAACACGCAGAGTTTGGCTCTGCGCGTTCCCCCTCAACCCTCTTTGGCTGCGCTAGCGTCCCATGGGGCGACGCCAGGCGCGGCCGTTTTTTATCTGGGCTTAATCCCCCAAAGTCAGATATTCCATCATCCAGGGGTGTTCCGTCGCCATCAACGACAGGAAATCCTGCTTCAATATAGCGATACAGTCCTGAGCGACTTCCCGGGGCAGGTCCCCCAGTTCTCCCTTGCGGGCAGTCAGAGTAATCGAGCGGAACAGCTGTTCGCCGGGCAAACGGCGGATTTGGACGTGATGCTGTTTGATGCCGCTTTGGAATAAACACAGAGGTGTGGTGATCGTCCAGCCCATACCCGCCGACACGGCGGAGACAATGGCGTAGGAGTTATCCAGCTGCAGTCTGTCTGGAGCCTCCACCCGCACCGCGCGCAAATGCCGCTCGATACCCCGAGCGATAAGGGAATGAGCGCCGTAACGGACAAAGTCCAACTCCGCCGCCAGTTTGTTGAGGTCATCGGCGGGGCCATTGTAGTCGTTGGGAAGAGCCAGAATGAACGGTTCCCGCAGGATGCGGTAACGGGACAGGTCGGCGTAATCCTCCAGGGCGTCATCGGAAATAATAATATCGGTGTTGCGCGATAGCAGGGAATGGCCGTGCAGATGTGATAGCCCTGTGCTGATCGACCAGTCATGGGCGCGTTTTTTCACCGCATCCAGCAGCGATCGTCCCACCGAGGTGACGATGGAATCGGTTAACGCGATCTTTATGAGGCGCAGTTGCGCGAAATCCGATTGCAGAATGGCCTGACTGGTCTGCTCCGCTTCCTGCAACAGAGCGGTGCTGCGGTCGTATAGGAAGCGCCCGGCGCTGGTCAGCTCCATGGGACGGACCGTGCGATCGAACAGCCGGGTCTGCAGCGACTCCTCCAGCTTGGACAAGGCCTGGGAAATTGAGCTTTGCGTCATTCCCAACTGCTCAGCGGAGTGGCTCATATTCCCGGTCTTGGCGACGTGGGCGAAAATACTCAGAGCGCGGAGGTCGAAACCGAAACGTGTTGCCATAACTTCTACGAATCAGGGTTGTGCACACAGGCGTTTATCGCCTGTTGCAGGATTGCACGGAGCGAGGGCGGAATGCAAAGGTCCGCTACAACCTATCACAACTCTGGTACTATTGCTGGTTAACTAGAGCCTGTTGATTAACTGGAAAGCGTTGGTTAATTTGATTTGTTGACGGATCGGATTACTTAATCATTGTTCGCCAGTACCCAGAAAAACGAAGGATAACTCATGGCCAGAGGTCAGTTATATATTATTTCAGCGCCCTCCGGGGCGGGTAAGACCAGTTTGGTGTCGGCTTTACTCAAAGAAGATGAACTGGCGCAAGTCTCCATTTCCCACACGACCCGTCAGGTGCGTCCGGGCGAGCAGAACGGGGTGAACTACTTTTTCATCTCCCGTGAAGAGTTTCTGGCGCAGGCGCAGGCGGGAGATTTCCTGGAGCACGCGGAAGTGTTCGGCAATTTCTACGGCACGTCTCAGGCCTGGGTGGAATCGACCCTGGCGAAAGGCGTTGACGTTATCCTGGAAATTGACTGGCAGGGCGCGCAACAGGTGCGCAAGCTGCGCCCGGAAGCTAAATCCATCTTCATCCTGCCCCCCTCTCTGGAAGCCTTGCAACAGCGCCTGGAGTCTCGCGGTCAGGACAGCGCTGAAGTAATTCAGCGTCGTTTGCAGGAAGCGGCGAATGAAATTTCCCATTATCCGGAATATGACTATCTTGTATTCAACGATGACTTCGATCAGGCGCTGGAGGATTTGAAATCCGTTTTCCGGGCTGAGCGGCTGCGTTTATCCGTACAGCAAATCCGCTTCGAAGCAGAGCTGCGCGGGATGTTGTCATCCCAGTCGAGTTAGCCTAAACTACGCGGTCATTTTCTGAACTGGCACTGGTAAAGGGTGTGTTATGGCGCGAGTAACCGTTGAAGATTGTCTGGATCATGTAGATAACCGTTTTGAGCTGGTCATGCTGGCTTCAAAGCGCGCTCGTCAGATCAGCCAGTATGGCAAAGACCCTAAAGTCGAGTGGGAAAATGATAAACCCACTGTCGTCGCACTGCGCGAAATCGCTGCAGGCCTCATCACATCTGAGATGCTTGAGCAAGACGAAGACTAACGTCCGGGCCCCGCAAAGGGGCCTGACTTCACCCTCTCTTGAAATTCCCCTCTTTATCTTTATATTGATTTATACAGCTGTAAAAAATCTGGGCTGATTGTCCGGTTTTTTCATCTCCGCCATTTTTATTTTGTGTACCGCTTATGTTGTGAAGGTCCCTTGTGCCGACGATTGATGCGCTTGCTGAACGTTTAAAAACCTATTTGGATAACCACCATATCAATGTGGTGCGGCGAGCGTTTTACTACGCGGAGCAGGCGCATGAAGGGCAGTACCGGCAAAGCGGGGAGCCTTACATCACCCATCCGCTGGCGGTGGCCAATCTCCTGGCCGATTTGCAATTGGATCACCAGTGTCTGGCGGCGGCCATGCTGCATGACGTCATTGAAGACACCGGGATTCCCAAAGACGCGCTCAGCGGCCAGTTTGGAGAGAGCATCGCCGAATTGGTGGACGGCGTCAGTAAACTGACTCAGATTGAATTTAAATCTAAAGCGGAAGCCCAGGCGGAAAATTTTCAAAAGATGACTTTGGCCATGGCCAAGGACATTCGCGTTATCCTGGTGAAACTGGCGGACCGTCTGCACAACATGCGCACGCTGGGGCCGCTGAAGCCGGAGAAACGTCGTCGTATTGCGACGGAAACACTGGATATCTACGCGCCGATCGCCAATCGTCTTGGCATCCACACCATGTGCGTGGAGCTTGAAGACCTCGGGTTTCAGGCCATGTTCCCGATGCGCGCCAAGTATATCCAGGAAGCGGTGCGCAAACTGCGCGGCACCCATTACGAGATCATTGAAGAGATCAAGCACAAGCTGGAAAGCAAACTGAAGGAGCGCGGTCTGTCCGTGCGCATTCAGGGCAGGGAGAAACACCTGCACAGCATTTACCAGAAGATGAAGGCCAAACGACGTTCATTCCATGACATCATGGACGTATACGCCTTCCGAATTATTACCGACTCCGTGGACAGCTGTTACCGAACGCTCGGGGTGGTCCACGGCATGTACAAACCGGTGCCGGGCCGCTTCAAAGACTATATCGCCCTGCCCAAAGCCAACGGTTATCAATCCATTCACACCACGCTGTTCGGCTCCCACGTCAATATCGAAATCCAGATCCGCACTGAAGAAATGGACAAAGTCGCCAACAGCGGCATTGCGGCGCATTGGGTTTACAAGAGCGCCACTTCCGACCTGGCGGATAACCAGCAGATGCGGGCGCAGAAGTGGGTGAAGGATTTGATGGAGCTGCGCGAGCGGGCGGACGACTCTCTGGAATTCATCGAGCACGTCAAAATCGACCTGTTCCCGGACGAAATCTACATCTTTACTCCCAAGGGCCGCATCATGGAGCTGCCCGGCGGGGCGACGCCGGTGGACTTCGCCTATGCGATACACACCGATATCGGCAACTCCACGGTGGCCTGTCGCATTAACAAGCACTTGGCGTCACTCAGTATGCCGCTGAAGAGCGGTCAGACGGTGGAAATTATTACCGCGCCTGGCGCCAAGCCGAACCCGGCGTGGCTCAACTTTGTCGTCACCGGCAAGGCGAAGAGCAACATCCGGCACTATTTGAAGCAGCAGCGTCAGAGCGAATCCCGTGAACTGGGGCGGCGCCTGCTGAAGAAGAACCTGCAGGCGTTCGGCAAACGACTTGACGACATCAGCGAGCAGCACAAAGAAAAAGTGCTCAAACACAACCAGGCCAGCAGCTTCGACCGCTTGCTTGAGGAAATCGGGCTGGGCAGCCGCATGGCGTATATCGTGGCCCGCCAACTGGTGTCTGACGGCGAACCGACGGAAAGCCATGATATGGAATATCGCGAGGACGATAACAAGCCGTCCTTGATGGTGGAAGGCGCTGATGGTCAGGTGTTGAATCTGGCGCACTGTTGTAAGCCGATTCCCGGCGATCCTATCGTCGGCGTCATTAATCGCGGCGCGGGGTTGATGATTCACTCCGAAACCTGCGACAAGATCAAGAAATTCCTCCACGACCCCGAGCACTGCATCCATCTGACCTGGGCCAAGAACATCACTGATGAGTTCTCCGTGGCCTTGCGGGTCGAAGTGGAGCGCCAGCGGGGCGTCATCGCTGAAATCGCCAGCGCGGTCACCATGGCCGACGGCAATATCGAGAAAATCAATGTGGAAGAGCAAAACGCCCGTCTCAGCGTGGTGAGCCTGATCATCAAAGTTCAGGGCCGTATCCACCTGGCGCGGGTCATGCGACGCCTGCGTCATCTGTTGGCGGTGACTTCCATTTCCAGGGTGAAACACTAAGCGGCCGGGAACGCCGCGCCAACCTTATCCATCCTGTTAACTGATCCGTTTCCTGAGTACTGTCTGACAGTATTCGCAAACCGGAGAAATCCGGTAAGATGCCGTTCTTTCAACACAGTATCGGCGGTAACTATATCCAAGGCGGCGTTGTCCGCGGCGGAACGAGAATAATGAGGCAACAGATATGACTAATAAATCCGTTATCCAGACTGAAAATGCGCCCAAGGCGATCGGTACCTACTCCCAGGCGGTTAAAGCCGGTCAAACCGTATACCTGTCCGGTCAGATTCCGTTGAATCCCGAGACAATGGAGCTGGTGAGCGGCGATTTCGCTGAACAGACCAAGCAAGTATTCGATAACCTGCGCGCTGTATGCCGCGCCGCTGGCGGCGACCTGGGCGATATCGTCAAGCTGAATATCTATCTGACCGACCTGAGCAACTTCGCTACCGTCAACGAAATCATGGCGACTTATTTCAAAGAGCCTTATCCCGCTCGCGCCGCGATTGGCATTTCCCAGTTGCCGAAAGGCTCACTGGTGGAAATGGACGGCATCATGGTGACTTCCTGATCCGCTGATTTCTTCTCCCCGGTCCGGCTCCGGACCGGGAAGCTTTCCCCGCTAGCGTCTGATCTTCACTCTTTTCTATTCGCCTGACTGTTCTGGGCGATGTAAGCCTCAATCATTTCCCCATAACCTTCTCGAAATGTGGGATAGCTGAACTGAAAGCCACTGGTCATCAGCCGTTGGTTCGCGCAGCGTTTACTGCCTGCGCGGCGCTTTTGCTGGGCTGGCGCGGCTTCCGGCGCGCACTCCACACGAGAGCAGGCTTGCTCTCGAATCCATTGCGCTACTTCGTGCATTCGCACGGGCTCGCAGTCGCTTGCCAGATAGCAGGGGTGCAGCGGCTTGGCCATAGCGAGTTCCGCTAAATGACATAACACGCCTACGGCGTCCTGTTCATGGATGCGATTGGTATATCCGCTGGGGCCTGAGAGCGCGACCTGCCCATCCAGCGCCTGCTGTAACAAACGCGTGCGGCCAGCGCCATAGATGCCGGAAAAGCGCACCACGGTCGTCGCGATATCGGCGTTCGCCAGCAAGGCTTCCGCCTGCAGCAGTGTGGCGCCGGAGAAACTGGCAGGCTCCGTGGCGCTGTCTTCATCGACCCATTCGTCGTTTTCCTGGCCATACACACTGGTGGAGGAAACAAACAACAATCGCTTGATTGAGCCGTTGCGCAGGCGGTTCAGAACGCGTTGCAGGCTTTTCACGTAGACGGCTTCATAGCCCTCCAGCGTAAAGGCGGAGGGCGTGAGGCAGTATATGGCGACGTCGATATCGACGGGCAGGGCGTCCAAAGCATCACGCTCCAGATCCAGCGCATAATGAGCGACGCCTTCCGGCTGTTGCGGCGTGCGCGATACTGCGAGGATGTCAAAACGGTCTTGCAGGCGCGCCGCCACTTGGCGATTCAGCGCCCCAAAACCGAGTAGCAGCAGGCGTGGTTGATGCATTGCGTCTATCTCCAATCAGGCTTATGCTAGCTCTTGGCTATTAAGTCGAAAAGTTCAATATGGTCAGACTATTAAGCCAGTCTGCGAGGCGTTTTCTTAACCGGCGCGCCGGGCGTGTAGATTGGCGCATTCGGACCCCTTGAAAACCAGTGATGCAGGGTAGAGTATTCTCTGGCGATCTGAAATGTTTTTCCTGGGGAAAGCAGGAACTCCTGGTTCCAGCGACTGTCCATAAAAAGATTTGAGCCGATAAGTAGTCGTCCGGAAAGATGACTGAGCGCTTAACGGATGGAAAACAACATAGTGAGAAACACATGACTCTGACTGAATTGCGTTACATTGTCACTCTGGCTGAAGAGAAGCATTTCGGCCGCGCCGCTGAGCGCTGTTTCGTCAGTCAGCCCACCTTGAGCGTGGCGGTGAAAAAGCTGGAGGATGAGCTGGGCGTTACCTTGTTCGAGCGCAGCAAGAGCCACATCACTGTCACTGACACCGGCAAGCGCGTGGTGGAGCAAGCCTTGCGCGTACTGGATCAGGTCAGCGTCATCAAGGATATCGCCCAGGCGGGCAAAGATCAGTTGTCACAGCCGTTGCGCGTTGGCGCAATATACACCATCGGGCCTTATCTGTTTCCCCATCTGATGCCTGAGTTGCATCGGGCGGCGCCGCAAATGCCGCTATACATTGAAGAGAATTACACCGCAGTTCTACGGGAAAAACTACGCCACTCCGAACTGGACGCTATCATTGTGGCGTTGCCGTTCAATGAGCCGGAAGTGGTGACCCTGCCGTTGTATGACGAACCTTTCGTTGTGTTGATGCCGGAAGATCATCCGCTGACTCAGTACGACGAAATCGACAGCGAAATGCTGCCCGCTCATGACCTGTTATTGCTGGGGCCAGGACATTGCTTCCGTGATCAGGTGCTGGACGCCTGTCCGGAACTGTTCAACCGTATGGGTAAAGAGCCGCCCCGCAGCGATCGGCCAGCGCACATCATCACGGAAGGCAGCTCACTGGAAACTATTCGCCATATGGTCGCTTCCGGCCTTGGCATTACCGTTCTGCCGTTGTCCGCCGTACGGGAAGACCGCTACGCCAGCGGTCTGCTGACGACGCGCCCGTTCAAGTCGCCGGCGCCTTATCGTACGGTGGGACTGGCCTGGCGCGTGACATTCCCGCGCCCTAAAGCAATCGATATGGTGGCGCTGGCGGCGGGACAATGTCGGGTGATTGAAAAGCGCGCAAGCTAGGTACGGGAAGGGAATGTGGTAGCGTGTCTATTGAACAGCCGTTAACGGAATTAAAAGGCGTCGGACCGGCGCTGGCGGAAAAGCTGGCGAAGCTGGGCCTGCATGCGGTGCAGGACCTGCTGTTTCACTTACCCCTGCGCTATGAGGACCGCACCAGAGTGACGCCGGTTGCTCAGGTGCGAGTGGGCATGCCAGCGCAAGTTGAAGCGACGGTGGTGGACTCACGGGTCGAGCTGGGACGCAAACGCAGCCTGCTGGTGCGAGTGCGCGACGATAGTGGTGAGATTGGCCTGCGCTTTTACTACTTTACCGCGCAGCAGAAGAATCGCTTCAGCCCTGGTCGCAAGTTCCTGTGTTACGGTGAGGCGAGGCTCGGCCGTAGCGGGCTGGAAATGTATCACCCCGAAACCACGCAGGTGGACGAGTTAAAGCCGGCGGAAATGGAGCAGCGCCTCACGCCCATTTACCCGACGACAGAAGGTCTGCTGCAGAAACGTTTGCGTGATCTGTGCCAGCAGGCGCTGACGCTGATGCGTCGCTATCCCATCAAAGACTGGCTGCCCCAGGAATTACGCAATCATTATCAGATGCCGGAATTGAATACGGCGCTGGACTACCTGCATCACCCGCCAGTGGGCGCGAATCTGGCGGCGCTGGCGGAGAGCCGCCATCCCAACCAACAGCGACTGGTGGCGGAAGAACTGCTGGCGCATCATCTCAGTCTCTTGCAGTTGCGGCAGGAAGTGCAGTCGCAACCGGCACCCGCTTTGAGAGCGGGCGCCCTGCAAAAACGTTTCATCGAACAGCTTCCCTTCACGTTGACCGGGGCGCAGAAGCGCGTCATCGGGGAAATTGAGCAGGATGTGAAGGCCATGGTCCCTATGCTGCGTCTGGTGCAGGGAGACGTTGGCTCCGGCAAGACGGTGGTTGCGGCGGCGTCAGCGCTGTGCGCCATTGAAGCGGGCCATCAGGCGGCGTTGATGGCGCCGACGGAAATATTGTCAGAACAGCACTATAAGACGCTCAGTCAGTGGCTGGAGCCTCTGGGCGTCAGCGTGGTGTGGCTTAACGGCAAGCTTAAGGCCAGTGAGCGGCAAAAAGTGCTGGATGCGATTTCATCCGGCGCAGCGCAATTGGCTATCGGCACCCATGCGTTGTTCCAGGATCAAGTCGAGTTCGCACGACTTGGCCTCGCTATCATCGATGAACAGCACCGCTTCGGTGTACATCAGCGTTTATCGCTAAGGGAAAAAGGCGCCCGTTCAGGGCAGGCTCCGCATCAGTTGATCATGACCGCGACGCCGATTCCCCGCACCCTGGCGATGAGCGCCTACGCGGATCTGGACACCTCGGTGATCGACGAATTACCGCCGGGACGCACACCCGTGGTAACGGCGGTCATTCCTGACATCAAGCGGGACGATGTGGTGGAGCGGGTGCGTAAAGTGTGTCTGGAAGGACGCCAGGCCTATTGGGTATGCACCCTGATTGAAGAATCCGAAGTGTTGCAGTGTCAGGCCGCGGAAGCGACGGCGGCGAATCTGGCGGAAGCCTTGCCGGACCTGCGTGTTGGGTTGGTGCATGGACGTATGAAAGCGGCGGAGAAAACCGCCGTTATGGAAGACTTCAAGAACAACCGTCTGCACTTGTTGGTGGCGACTACTGTTATCGAAGTCGGCGTGGACGTGCCCAACGCGAGTCTGATGATCATCGAAAACCCTGAGCGCCTGGGACTGGCGCAGCTGCATCAGTTACGCGGCCGGGTCGGGCGCGGCAGTCACGAAAGTTACTGTGTGCTGATGTATCATCCGCCGCTGTCTCTGGCTGGCAAAGCGCGTATGCAGGTCATGCGGGACAGCAGCGACGGCTTTGTCATCGCAGAAAAGGATCTGGAGATCCGTGGGCCGGGAGAAGTGCTCGGCACCCGCCAGACTGGTTTGATTCAATTCCGCATCGCTGACCTGCAACGGGACCGACAGTGGTTGCCAGTGGTGAAGGAAATGGCGTTAAGCGTCATAGATAAGGCGGACGTCACGGAAGCCCTCATTCGCCGCTGGATTGGCCATCGCGCGCTTTACGGTAAAGTCTGAACAGCGCACGCCGCCATCTTTTACCAATCATTACAAAAGATACCTTAAGCCAGCAGAACCCCTGAAACCTGCTAAGCTACAATTAAAGTAATGATGAATAACCCCCCTGATATAAGAAGCCGGTTTATTTTATTTCTCCCATACGAGGCGATAAGAGATATGGCCGTTCCAGCAGCCGTGGCGCGTTTACTAGAGGACTACAGCACTCAAAGGGGCGACTTGGCGGAAGACGCCGCCAAGGTGCGTGAGGTAACGGGCAAAGATGCGCCGACGGAAGCGAGAGTGCGGGCCATAATGCTGCATGATGAAACCGGCGTGCTGCAGGCGGTGATTCCAGAAAGCACCATTCTGGATCTGGATCGCCTGAATGAAGGCGCCGGACGCAGTTTACGAGCGCTGCCTGTGGCGGAGCTGGATGAACTGCGTAAGCGTCTGCAGTGGTATGAAGTACCGGCGCTGCCTGACTTGACCGGCTGTGAAGCAGTGATTGACTCCCGTTTGAGCGCGCTGGAAGAGATTTACCTGCCGTCCTCGGAAGAGGATAAATACTTGTGCATGAGTCGCCGCCTGTTCGAAGCCGCCATGGGAGCGGTCAAGAGCATGCAGATCAGTGTGCGTCTGCCCGAAATCGCCGTTAACCACAACCATCCGGCGAAAGACATGGATCAGATTAACAAGGCTATTTCCAGTTTTACCAGCCTGCGTATTCAGCGCCGTCTGGAAGATACCCTGGAAATGCCGCCGTTGCCGGAAACCGCCCAGCGCATCATCAAATTGCGCGTGGACCCGGAAGCCGGTATTTCCGAATTAGCGGACATTGTGGAGACAGACCCCAGTCTGTCCGCCCAAGTGGTCAGTTGGGCGAGTTCTTCGTTTTATGCTGCGCCGGGCAAGATTCGCTCCGTGCATGACGCTATCGTGAGAGTGCTGGGCTTTGATCTGGTTATGAACCTGTCTATGGGGCTGGCGCTGGGCAGAACGCTGGAAGTGCCGGAAGAGCGCGGCGATGGCTTTACGCCTTACTGGGAACAGTCGGTGTGGACCGCGACCCTGTGTGGCGCGCTGACTACGGCGATTCCCAAAGAGCGCCGTCCTGAATTCGGCCTGGCTTATCTGGTCGGCTTGCTGCACAACTTTGGTTATCTGGTTTTAGCGCATGTATTTCCGCCTCACTTTTCGCTGATATGCCGTTACAGCGAAGCCAACCGGCATGTTGATTCGGAGAATTGCGAGCAGTTTCTGTTAGGCATCACCCGTGAACAGATGGGCGGTAAGCTGATGGAAATGTGGAATATGCCGGAAGAAGTCTGTGTCGCGCTACGCTATCAGAAAAACCCCTACTACAACGGCGAATATTCGGTCTATAGCGATTTGTTGTTCGTCGCCACACAGTTATTGCGTAAACACGGCATCGGCGAGGGTCCTGCCCAGCCGGCTCCGCAGTCCGTATGGGATGATCTCGGGCTGACGCATGAACGCGCCGAGGAAGTACTGCAGGAACTGCTGAGCATGTCCGAGGATATGAAGAGTCTTGCGGACAATCTGGCGGAAGCCACGCGCAGCTGAGCCGATTCTTTCGCATCAACCTCTTCGCAATCGTTATTTTAAGTAAGCGGGAATGAAAAAATAATGTGAACGGTTTCACATTATTGCAAAACTGTGTCTATAGTTAATTTGTAAGCTCTTTAAGAACCATCAACCAACCGATCCGTTCCTAAGGCCCGCCAATCAAGGCTGTCGGACGGACATCATAACCCTTTACCGAAGGCGCTTAATAAACTTTACCGACAGGAGGGCTGTCATGGGCGCGCTTATTTTCAATCAAGCCAGCATCTACCACTTACAACAGTTGGAGTATCAGTTTCGCCGTCGATTTGGTGAACGGTACCGGCTTTCTGAAGAAAGTTCGCGCATGGAGCTTATTACCAAGTCATCGCAATCGTCTGACATTATCATCCAGAAATATTTCCGCAAGTTCGCGCATGAACTGGAGCCTGAACTGATTAAAGAACTTGTGTCCCGAGGCGTGGTTCCTCCGAAGCTCTGGAATTGACTAGTGTAAACCCCAGAGACTTTAGTCCTTTTGCCCCGTTTTACGGGGCCTTTATTGGTAAAGCGCCTGACCTCAGAATGGATGCTCCAGAATCGCTCTGGAGGCATTGAGAATCTGCTCTCGGTATTTCTCCTCTAAATCCCAGCGTTGCTTATCCAGCTTGAAAAGGAAACGTTTGTCCACTTCCTTGCGTGCGCCATGGGTAGGCATGTGTTCGGTTTCTTTATACATCTTGCTGAAAATGGCGTAAGGCTCTTGTTCATGCAGACTGGGGTCAACGGCGTCGAGCAGCACTTTTATACGAATGCTGCCCTCCGATAGCTCCACTTGATCTGACAGGATGCAGCGAGCCAGCACGATGATGCTTTCAATAGCGTGGGTGCGATTAGCTTCTGTGCGGCTTTGCTGTTCGGTTTCCTGGCGGCGTTGTTCACGCAGTATATAGAGTTGGCGGCGGATATAGCGTCCCAGAAACAGACAAACGGCCAGACCGACCAAGATAAGCATCCATTGTAAATAAGCAGGCATCGGGGCAATTCCGGTAGGTATTCAATTCGCGCGGACGCCGGCTCGCGCCGGCATGGTCAAGATGCAGATTATTGGCGATTCGGCGGCAAAATGATACCCGCCTCGGGCCGACTGCGGCCAGGGACATTATTTTGTCATACCGGGGCGGCAAGATGTTGGGGAAGAGGACTTGGATATCTTGTTCAGACCCCTGAGAACTGGTCTTCCCGATCAGTCAGGCGTATGTACATGGCCAATTCATTTTCAGCTTCGGTGATGGATCGGAAAGGACCTTCCTGGGTGTTTTCCCGTGTCATGAAATACCACCCGTCAGAAGTATGAATGAATCGCTCGCTACGGAACCAGGAACGTTCAGCTTCGCCTGCGCGTACTTTCATAGCCTGCTACCTCTTACTGCTTGGACTACGAGGGAATGGCCATAAGAACCTATTTTAAGAATAGGTTGTTTTTTGATCTATTATTAGACTTATTGGCTATAATAGAATCTGTTTTCGTGAATGTGCAGGTATATATGCGCATTTAGTGCGGAAGGAGGGAGCGGATGGGTTTTTGCGGGACGCGCTGAATTTTAAAGGCGTTAGAGTCTGCAGCCCCGGTCCCACGGGCTTGGGCGGCCGACGTCCTGACCCTAGGGAAGAGCATTAATTGATCAGGCATTTGTGAAATTTGTCTGCTATGGTGATGTGAGAGCTCGCAGTACCCGAACCTCCGCTGTGAACCGGGCGGCGCCAGCCGTCTTCTGATCCGCCGTTCGGGCAGCCTACGTCAGACCCCATCAAGAACAAGGAATAGAACCTATGGCGGTGACGAAGGAGACTCTGGCCGAATTTTTTTCGGCCGTCAGAGGCGCCTCCCATGAGCTGATCCAGGGATTAAGCGTTGAGGACATGCTGCTGCAGTCCATGACTGACGCCAGCCCTATCAAGTGGCATCTCGCCCATACCAGCTGGTTTTTCGAAGAACTGATCCTCGCCCCGTTCATGAGCGGTTATGAACGTATGGACGACGACTTTCGCTATTACTTCAATTCCTATTATGAAGCGCTGGGGGAGAGGCATCCCCGGGCTCGACGAGGTATGCTGAGCCGACCCTCTCTAGAGGAAGCGCTGGCGTACCGCAAGCATGTGGATCGCCATATCCTGGCTCTATTGAGTAAGCCTGACCCAGACCCCAAAGTTCTGCAGCGAGTTGAATTGGGTCTGCATCATGAAATGCAGCATCAGGAACTCATGATCACCGACATGCTGCATGCTTTCAGCTTCAATTCCGCCTATCCCGCCTGGAAACCGCCGCTTCCTTTTGAGACAGAATCCAAGCCCGTCGCCCCTCTGGAATGGTTCGACAGCGACGGCGGTTTATTTGAAATCGGCGCGCTTAGCAAAGGCTTCAGCTACGACTGTGAAGGTCCCAGACACAAAGTATTTCAGGAACCATTTCGTCTGGCTTCCAGAACCGTCACCAATGGCGAATGGCTGGCGTTTATGGACGCTGGTGGATACGAAAACCCAAGTTTATGGCTTTCCGATGGTTGGACGGTGCGGGCGCAGGAGGACTGGCGCGCCCCTCTGTATTGGGTCCCGCGCGATGGCGACTGGCTGCGTTTTACGCCCCATGGCCTGACGCCGCTTAATCCAGACGAGCCAGTGTGTCATGTGAGTTATTTCGAAGCAGACGCCTATGCCCGCTGGGCTCAGGCGCGTTTGCCCTGTGAGGCGGAATGGGAAATCGCCGCTCGCAGCTACTTGGCGGGCATCGCCAAAGAAGGGGACTCAGGCGGCGTATTGCCTGGTCGCTTTATGGACCAGGGGCGCTGGACCCCCTCTGTCAGTCGACCTCAGCAGGGGCAGGCGCTGGCGGATATGTTCGGCAATGTGTGGGAATGGACGCAGAGCGCCTATTCTTCCTACCCAGGCTTCAAACCTTTGGATGGAGCTCTGGGAGAATATAACGGCAAGTTCATGTGTGGTCAGTTTGTGTTGCGCGGAGGCGCCTTTACCTCTCCGCGGCGGTTGTTGCGGGCCAGCTATCGCAATTTCTTTTATCCCCATCAACGTTGGCAGGCGACAGGAGTGAGGTTGGCGCGAGATGATTGAACCAGTCATTAAGGAACTATGTGAAGAGGAAGTCGTTGACGAGGCGTTTTTGATGGACGTTTTGCAGGGCCTGTCCGGATGGCCAAAAACGCTGCCTTGCAAGTATTTTTACGATCAGCGTGGTTCAGTGCTGTTTGAGCAGATATGTGACGTGGACGAATACTATCTGACTCGCACGGAAATGGGCATGATCGACTACGTGGCCCAGGAAATGGCGCAGAGGCTGCCGCATATCGGACAGATCGTGGAATTCGGCTGTGGAAACTGCGAGAAGGTGCAGCGACTGCTGGACGCGCATCCCCGGGTCGATGGATTCGTCGCTATAGACGTGTCTGAAACCTTTTTGTTGGAGAGCGTAAAAAATCTGAGCCAGCGTTATCCTGCTTTGACGGTGACGCCGGTTGTGGGCGATTTTATGGAAGCGCAACCGCTGCCGGACACTACAGGGCCTCGCATGGGCTTCTTTCCCGGCTCCACCATCGGTAATCTGGAGGCGAAAGACGCCCGCCGTTTTTTATACCGGGTGGGCCGTACGCTCGGGGAAGGCGGTTATCTGCTGGTTGGCGTGGACACTTTGAAAGACAGGCGCATCCTGCTGCAGGCATATGATGACGCTGGCGGCGTGACGCGAGAGTTCAATCTCAATCTGTTGCGCCGCATGCAGCAGGAACTGGGGGCGGGGCTGACTCTGGAGCAGTTCGCCCATGAAGCCCGCTTCAATGAGGCGAAGAGTCGCATAGAGATGCATCTGCGCAGCCTGTGTGACCAGTTTATCGCTGTCGGCGGCAAGTATTTTCATCTGTCAAAAGACGAAACCATTCATACGGAGAACTCTCACAAGTACACCGTAGAGCGTTTTCAGGATCTGGCGGCGTCTGCTGGCTGGCGGTCACGCCGGGTATGGTTGGCGGAAGAGGATATGTACAGTATGCACCTGCTGCAGTATGTGGGCGGCGTCAGAGTGGCGGATTGAGAAACGGGGCCTTTGTGGCCCCGTTTTAGATGAATCAATGAGTGAAAAACATCTCGTAGAGCGTCAGCAGTATCTCAAAGACGATCAGGATGACGATATACCACTCTACTCGCAGACTGCGCTTGGCGGTAATGATGTCGAGTACGGTCTGCGAGGTGCGGGAAATGATCTCCATTTTGCGCTCCAGGGCCTTGTCCCGCTCCCGTATTTCAAACTCATCGGAGAGGCGCAAATAGAAGCGCTCCAGCTCAGGGAAGTCCCAGAGCAGGTCCGGCTTTTCGCCCACTTCGACGCGCCCCACCATGATTTGCTGATTCAGCAGCACTTTACCGATCTGTTTCAGTAGCTCCTGCGTTTTGGCGCCGGTGCGGCCTTGAGAGTGCAGGAACTCGGCGAGAGGGCTGATACGCTCAAGGTTACGGCTTTCCTCCAGCTCGTAGAATTCCAGGATCACGGACTTCGCCATCACGTCAGCGATGATCT
This sequence comes from Hahella sp. NS-SX17, assembly GCF_057367735.1. Taxonomy (NCBI): domain Bacteria; kingdom Pseudomonadati; phylum Pseudomonadota; class Gammaproteobacteria; order Oceanospirillales; family Hahellaceae; genus Hahella; species Hahella sp. NS-SX17. The sequence goes on along the minus strand of NZ_CM170632.1, from coordinate 6,989,751 downwards.
GCAGCTTTTCCACCGTGGGGGCGAAAACGCTGATGATGTTGTCGGCGATAGTGTCGGATGGAGTGGTGGTGATGGAGAGTTCAGACTCTTCCACGACCGGCTTTTCCAGCGGTCGTTTGGTGTGCAACATGATTTCCCGCATCAAGGCGGCCTCATCCTGAGGCTTGACGTTAAACATGACTACTACGCCATAACGGAAGATAGTCACATAGGCGGCTTCCTGCTCCACCATCAGAGTGAGTGGGTTGCGGGCGCAGGCTTTTACTTTTTCCAACTGACGAACGTCTATCTGGTCGCCAATATAGAGCGCCCGGATAAGCAAAGAACGGATATCCTGAAACATCGAAGGTCCTGATTTTACAAAAAATGACGGTTCCCGGACTCCCGCTGAATAACGGGCGCGAAGCGGCGCCGTCTTCAATGAGCTTAGCACGAAAGTGAACAAGGTAGAGGACGGAAAAGCCCAGGATTGGTATATTTCCTGAGGACGCTCAACCCGAGCCGCCATGCGTTCTGAAGCAGTCATCTACCCGGAGTCCCGCGCCTTTGAAATTCCTTCGTTACCTCACTCTGGCGGCAGCCTGTTTGTGCGCTTTTTCCAGTGCGGCGCAGACCGTCTATAAGTATCAGGACGCCAGCGGTCGTTGGCACTTCACCGATAAGGCTCCGCAACAGGGCAAACATGAACAGGTAAAGCTGACGTCTTCCCGGGGCTCACAGGACAAGCCTTCCATCACTTCTAAAGTGGAGGATAACGTCACGATTCTGACGGCCGTGAATCCCTGGCGGGGTCCTGTGCAATTTCTGTTGCAGGTGCGGAAAACCGGGGAATATCAGCGCGAAAGCATTCTGGTGGACGCGGATTCCACGCGTCACTTCAAGATTCAGGGGCAGGTGGATTACCAGTACTACTACATTCCCGGCGACCCTGAAGCCAATCCTGACTCTTCTGCGATTTACTCACCGCCTTTCGCTGGCGGGGAGTCCTACGTGATTTCCCAGGGCTTCAATGGTCAGTTCTCGCATAAGGAAGAGCCTAATACTTACGCCGTGGATATCGCCATGCCAGTCGGTAGCTATATCCACGCCGCGCGGGGCGGCGTGGTGATGGCGGTAGAGGAAAACTACACCATCGGCAGCGCCGCCTTCGCCTATTTCCTGGACAAAGCCAACTTCGTCATGATTCTGCATGACGACGGCACTACAGGCATGTATGCGCATATCTTGCAGGGAAGCTTACAGGTGCGTCCCGGCGACCGGGTGGAGCGTGGTCAGGCCCTGGCGCGCTCTGGCAGCACAGGGTTTTCCACCGGGCCGCATCTCCACTTTGTGGTGCGCAGAAATGTCGGGCTGGACCTGCAGTCGCTACGCTTCCGCATGCAGGACTCGGAGGGTAATGACTATCCCATTAGGGAGAGAGTTCGCATGATTGGTTGGTAATCAACTAATCATTGTCGAGTTTTATGACGCGCCAACATAGATGCAGTATAAGAATGGACGTTAAGCGTCCATTTTTTTTACGCGTATTTTGGGCATAGGACAAAAGGCTGCTGGCAAGCTGGCTTTGATTGTGAGGCTAGGCCAATAGGCTTACGCTGCTGTCTGGCGTGATGGAAGAGGAGAAGACAAATTCAAGTGAAAGACTGATTTAAAGCTGACCAACCCATTACCGCTAGTCAGCAATTTTTACAGTTGATGGCTCATCCGCGACTTTTTTTCTCGAAATTCTCATGTGATCTAGTTCACTTTTCTTTTCTTGTATTTTAACTTGCTGTTATTAAAGGTGTTTTGTTTTTATGGCCCCGGGTGTGCAGTATGTAGAGCAATAGTGTTATACAGACAGTTGGGAGAACGAGATATGCCTCCGATAGTAACTGTTCCCGAGCCTGCGACATTGGCTCTCTATGGTATAGCGCTCTTGGCGATCATTCTCTACCGAGGTATGAAATCCAAGAAACACGGTTAAATTCATTGGCGGTGAATACCCCTCTTAGCATTATGTTAAGAGGGTTTTTTTTGTCTTCAAGAAAGTACTCCGTGAACCTTCCCTGGCCTACGGATTCAATTTCAGGATAGGGGCGAACTCAGCGGCGCAGGCGGGACGACAGTTCCGAGGCGCGCTCGGCGAGATGGCTTAGGCGGCCAATCTTATCCTTGGCGGATGTGGCGTTGCGCGCAGATTCATCGGTCAATTCCGACACTTCTTCCAGGTTTTTGGCGATATCTTCCGAGACGGACAGCTGCTCGTCGGAGGCGGTGGCCACCTCGGTATTCAATGCGTTCACCTTGGCGATGGCCTCACTGATTGAGGCGAGTTTTTCGGAAGCGCTGGCGAAGTAGCCGCTGCATTCATCCGTGATGCGGTTACTGGCCTCCATGACTGAGACTGTATTTTTTGCTCCGTTTTGCACACTGTCTATGATGGATTCGATTTCAGCCGTCGAGTTCTGAGTTTTTTGCGCCAGCGAACGGACTTCATCCGCAACCACTGCAAAGCCACGCCCCTGTTCGCCCGCCCGGGCTGCTTCAATGGCGGCGTTCAGAGCGAGCAGATTGGTCTGTTCGGCGATACCTCTGATTACATTCAGTACTGTGCCGACGTTCTTGGTGTCCTCCGCCAGCTTTTTCACTGTATTCGAACTGCTCGATACTTGCTGCGACAGGCGTTTGATGGCGTCGTTGGCGCGTTTCATCGCTTCCATGCCGTCTTTCGCCGCCACATCGGTATCGTGTGCGACTTCCGCCGCATTGCTGGCGTTTTCGGCGACCTGCTGTGAGGCGGCGGTCATTTCCTGCATGGCGGTGGCGACGTGAATGGTGCGGCCGTTGGAGTCCTGTGAGCAGTTAACAATATCGTCCGCGGCGCGCGTGATAATGATGATGTTCTCATTGAGGTCAACGGCTGTCTTGTCCATGGCGGAGGCGAAATCGCTGAGGAATTTCTGCAATTCAGCGGCGGAGTTGGATAGTCTTCCCAATTCATCCTGCCTTGCGGAAGAGAAATCATGGCCCAGCTCGCCATGGCTGAGCTTGGTGACTTTGTCGATGATGGTGCGGGTAGGGCGCACGATGCGCACATTGATCAGCGATAGCACGATGACTGCTGACGTGACTGTGACAATTGCGAGAACGATGCTCCAGAAGGCGAAACTACTGCTGAATTCAACATGAGCGCGTCTGTAAGACTCAGTGACATGCGCTTTGAGACTGTCCGCCAGTTCCTGCAACAGTTTGGTCGGTTCTCTGTCGATGCCGGACACGGCGTTATCGCCAGCCTGAGGGTTGAAGCCGGAGTTTTTGAACTCGGCCAGACCTTCCCGATAAGCCTGCCCCATGATCTTGTGTCGGTTAATGAACTGATCCAGCGTCGACTTCATTGATTCTTCCGGCAACAGCGGCCTTATCGCAGAGACCTTTGCCTGTACCTTGGATTCTGTTTCCACGAAACGGTCCCAGTATTTTTTCAGGTTGTCCGGTTCGCCGCCTCGTAACAGCACGTTCTTCCATTCCTGTACCTGGATTTTAAATAGCGCCACGGACTCGTTCGCTTCCTGCAGAAGATCTCCATTTTGGGCCAGGGACAATTCCAGTTCGCTGATACGGTGCTCGTTGGAGATGGCGCTGAATATGCCCGCGGCCAGGGTCAAAAGCCCGCTCAAGGTGACGACTGCCAACAGCTGATTAAACAAACTTCTGGATAACCATTGCATGATTGTCTCCGGGAAGGGTAGGAATGAAGAGTGCTATGTATCTATAAAGTAATAGCATATAAGAGGATTTTTGCTATTTATGGCGGGATGTCGCACGTTTGTTGCAGTTTTATGACAAAACGTTGAACGTTGGCGGGAGAGTGAGCATTTTTTTATCTTGTATCAGGCCTGGGGAGCGGCGACAGCGCAATGTCCGAGTAGCTCCTGCAGGAGCTGATCGAGTTGATTCCGGTCCAGGGGTTTGCCGAGATAACCTTGGGCGCCGGACTCCATGTAAGTGGCGATATCAGCGGGTTCGGTATTGCCGGAAATTATGTAAACCGGCTGCGTGTAACCTTGAGCGCGTAAGGCGCACAGCGCCTCCAGGCCGTCCATGACCGGCATTTGAATATCCATCAGTATCAGGTCGAAACTTTCCGCCAATGCCGCCTCCAGCGCCTCCTGACCATTTTCCACTGTCACGACAGTCAGCGCCGGTCCGATGCGTTCTATCTGGCGTTTGAACAATAAACGGTTCACATCGTTGTCCTCCGCCACCAGGATACGGCCGGTGAGGTCCTCTGGAACGGCGGGCAGGTAAAGTCGGAGTTTCTGATAGAAGTGCAGGCGGTCGACAGGTTTTGCGATGAAGTCAATGAAGCCCAACTGGCGGTATTCATCCAACTGGTGGCGCATGACATTGGCGGTCAATGCGATCACCGGAGGCGTCTGACTGGTTTTGCGCAGATGCAGTATGGCCTCGTCGCCGCCCATTTCCGGCATCTGGATATCCAGAAGAATCAGATCAAAGCGGGAAGTCGCCGCCGCTTCCACCGCTTGTTTGCCATTGCTTGTCAGGGTGACGCTGAGGCCGGCTTCCATCAGGAAGCGATGAAACAGCGTCTGGTTGTCGATGTTGTCCTCGGCCAGCAACACTTTGCCGCGCAGGCGAGGCGCGCTCCAGGCGGCGCCGTTCAGCTCCAGGCGCTGGCGGGCTTTCTCGAATTCTTCCAGGCTGTTTATCCATGGCGTCTGGCTTAAATCGCCGGCGCCGATAGTCACGCTGAAGCGACTGCCTTCTCCCTGGGAGCTGTCAACTGTCAGCTCGCCGCCGAGCATGTGGGCCAGCTGTCTGGATATATAAAGTCCCAGACCCGTGCCGCCATACTGACGAGTAGTGGAGCTGTCCGCCTGCACAAAGGGCTCGAAAATTTTTTGAAGCTCACCCGGGCCCAGTCCGATACCTGTATCGGTGACGGTAAAGCGCAGCAGATTGGCCTCTTTCTCATAGCTGACGCCGAAGTGAATGCTTCCCTTGTGAGTGAACTTGGTGGCGTTGGCGCCTAGATTGAACAGGATTTGTTTGAGACGCGTTGGATCGGATTCGAAATGAGAAGGCAATGGTAGCTTGGGCGTGATATCCAGCGTCAGGCCTTTTTCGTGAGCGCGCATGCCAATATGGGAGCGTAGATCTTCAATCAGGTTAGGCAGAGATATCTGCATACGTTCGATCTCGATCTTTTCCGCCTCTATTTTCGAAAGGTCCAGTATGTCGTTGATAATCGTCAGCAAATGACGGCCGCTGCGTACGATAATATCGATAAACTGATTGCGCTCCTCCCGGCTCAGATTGCTTTCCCGCAACGACTCGGAATAACCCAGAATGGCGGTCATCGGGGTGCGTATTTCGTGGCTCATATTGGCGAGAAAGCGGCTCTTGGCGGCCTCCGATACTTCCGCCGCCCGCTGCGCATTGAGGGCCTGCTCCTTGGCCTGGCGGGCCTGCTCGAAAAGCTGGGCGTTGCGCACCGCCGTGCCGACCTGCACCAGATATTCGGCGATGCTTTCAATGGCTGCGGTGTCCAGGTCCAAAGGCTGTGCATAATTAACAAAGCCGAAGCCGCCAATGACTTTATTGTCGACGTGCAGAGGAAAATAGGCGATGGAAATGGGGGCGCGAAAGTCATAGAGGCGCTTGTCGACTCTAGAAGTGGTGGCGTCGGGAGGAGGTACGCGAGGAATGAACAGGGGCTCGTCATTCAGCAGAGGGCGGACGAATATGCTGTTCTCGTCTTCAGGAAGAAAAAAGGTGAATCCCTCCGATTGTTTCACTTCTTGCGCCGTCAGCGCGTCGCCGTAACTTTTCACCAGCACCAGACGTTCCAGATTATCGTCAAACAGCGTGATGTAAACCTGCTCGAAGGGCTGGATGCGCCTTAGCGCCTGCATGACCCGCCCCATGATCAGGTCCAGATCGAGATGGGTATTGACCGCATGGGCGAGAGAACTGATGTCGATCAGCGACTCCTTCTGCTCCAGCAGGCGCTGTTTGGTTTGATTCAGCTTGAGGTTGATGCGATGCAGCAGCATACCCAGACTCATGGTGTAGCCGAACAGTCCAGCGGAGGCGATCAAGGTGGGCGTCAGCTCCAGGCTGGGGCGGAAATAAAAATCTGTGATCAGTCCCGTCAACAGGGCGCCGGTCACATTGGCGACAATGCCTTTAAAAAAGAATATAGCGCCGTCGGCGGCCAGGTTGGTCATCCAGGCGCCGCAGATAAAAGCCAGCGTGATCAATGGGTTGAATCCCCACAGCGCGACACAGGCGCCATAGGCGAAGGAGTCGACCAGTATGTTGTCCAGCTCCTGCTGTTTGGATTCGGAAAAGAAATAAGCCAGGTGAGGGTATATTAGCGTGTGCAGAATGATCAGCCCCCACATCAGCAGGTGGCCGGAGAATTTGAAGATTGATATGTGCAGGCACAAAACGATCATGCAGGCGATTACGCGCAACACGTATCCATTGCGCACCTGGGTCGATTTCTGTGCGGACGGTAACTCGGCTTTCCTTTTCACTACTCACACGCGCGGTTGTTGTTATTCGCCACGCCGGATCAGGCGCAGCAGCGGCGACGCCGAAATGCGGACTGACCTAAGTATAGCAAAGGCTGTCCTGCGCTCGGCCCCTTCGGCGCTGGCGGCAAGCCCGCCAAACTTCTAACGCCTCGGCAGGCTGATTAAGTTTGGCGTTTGTGTCGCATCAGCATTTCCATACACGGCTGTGCTGGTTAGTCTAGTCGACCGGAGGGCCTATGGATATTGTCCATCTGGCACTGCGGAAAGTACGCACTCTCCGCGGCGCCTTCATTGCTATTAATTTAGGCAGAGAAATAACTTCCATCTATTTGTCTGCAACGACAGGGCCCGCACAGGTCAGGCCCTGTCTCCCGGGGCTAGTCGCCGCGAAAAGTACAGATTCTTGGGGGACGCGCCTATCTCATGGTGGGGCGTGTGGCCAGGCTGTTGTGAGTAACCTGGGCTGCGATCAGCAGAAGGATAACTGCAATCGAGCTGGTGAGAGCCTGTTGCCAGACATCTGGCGTTTGCAGGATTTCCGGCAGCAGCAATGCGGGAGTCACAATCACCGCCAGCAGAATGCCCGCCAGTTTGAGCAGCGTACGGCTGACGCAGATGGTGCTCAAGCGCAGCAACGAAGCGGCGGCGTTGCGCTCACATTCTTGCGGATTGGCCTCGTCGTCCAGCGCGCGCAGGGATTCAAACACCCACTCGCGTCCCAACCGGTGCCCAAGGAACATTAGCAGTAAGGGACAGATGGCGATCATCAGGCCTCCCGTCACCAAGTCGCTGTGCATAATGCGACTGCCTTCGATCATGATTGAGGCGGACAGAAAAACCGTGGAGCACTGAATGATTAGCAACAGCTTGGCGGGGGAAAGACGCATTGTGTATCGACCCTCTGCAGTGTTGTAGTGTTAACCTGCGATGCTAATTTATGCTTGAGTCAATTTCAGTTGTACTTTCTTAGCGGACAGTAACGGTTTGCAAATTGCGGGAGGTATGGTCTGGGCCCAGGCGGCTTTTGTTCATCTGTTCATCTGGACGGCCCGCATAAGCCTTAAACGCCTGGGCGGCGTCTGCCCACCCAGACATTTAGTGCAAACTGCGCGCTATTTGGTGGTGTAACCGCCATTGGCCAAAATGGTTTGCCCGGTGATCCACCAACCTTCCGTCACCAGATAGCGCACCAGGGTGACAATATCCTGAGGATCAGTCAGACCGGTGCGGGTGAAGGGGCTTAAGGCCGCCGCCGATGAGGACGACTTTATCTTTGAGTGTGTGCGACGTAAGGGATTGCGTACTCATGTCCTGCTCCTCTGTAAGGTGGATGGGTCAAGCGAATGCCTGACCTGACTGTATTCTATCTGTACGCTTCTTCCGCATAATGGCGGCTCTGCTGCATAATCTGTCCATTAGTTGCGAATAATAGAGAGCGGGTATGGATAGGATCGATGCGTTACAGGTATTCGCCCGGGTGGCGGAAACCGGCAGCTTCACCCGGGCGGCGGATCTGTGCGAGTTGCCTCGCTCCACGGTGTCTTCTGTGGTGCAGAAGCTTGAGGCCAGTCTCGGCGCTCGTTTGCTGCATCGCACTACTCGACGCGTCAGCCTGACGCATGATGGCGCCGCCTTGCTGGAGCGCTGTCGGCACTTACTGACCGAAATCGAAGAGATTGAAAGCATGTTCCGCGAGCCAGGGGCGAGAGTGAGTGGGAGGTTGAAAGTCGATGTTCCCAGTCGCTTTGGCTCCCGAGTCATTGCGCCGGCGTTACCAGACTTTTTTGAACGCTATCCGGACGTTGAGCTGGAACTGGGGGCGACGGACCGTACGATTGATCTGATACAGGAAGGCGTGGACTGTGTCGTGCGGGTGGGCGATCCGGGCGCGGCCAGTCTGGTGGCGCGCCCCTTGGGGAAAATGGAAATGGTGAACTGCGCCAGCCCCGCCTATCTGGCGCGTTACGGGGCGCCGCAATCCCCCGAGGAGCTGAGCGATCATCGCGCCGTCAAATTCGCCTCTCCTAATAGTGGCCGGTCCGAGCCCTGGGAATATGTACGGGATGGGGAGCTACATTACGTAGAGATGCGCAGCTGGGTCACGGTGAACAACGCAGAGACCTATGTAGCCTGCGCGTTGGCGGGCATGGGGTTGTTACAGGCGCCGGAATACGATGTGCGGCATTTGTTGCGGTCGGGAGATTTGATTGAAGTCCTGCCGGACGCAAGAGCGGAAGTCATGCAGATTTATGCGATGTATCCCCATCGCAGGCAGCTGTCCCGAAGAGTGCGAGTCTTTCTTGATTGGGTGGGCGAGTTGGTGAAGACGGTTTGCGTCTGAGCATCAATCCGCTTGATAAGGTATACTAGGCAGGCATAAACGCCTGTCTAGGCACGCGTAACTGGTTGTTGAACAACCTGTCTACATGATCGCGGAAGACGCTGGAGATAAATCTTGCGCACTGCGGTTGCTGGGTAACTCTAAGGCTCGTGGGATGCGCGTCCTGCGACCTTATCGAATCAAATGCACGACGACTTAAGGACACATTATGAATGGGAGCCCGAAAGCGCGTTTAAATCCCCCTGTCTTTTTTACCTCCTCTGGACTGATAGTATTGCTGGTGGCCTTTGCGGCTCTGTTTCCCGAGAAAGCCAGCGAGTTGTTCACTGAGCTGCAGGCGGCCATTGTCGCCAACGCCAGTTGGTTTTACGTGCTGACGGTGGCGATCATTCTGATCACCGTCTGCTTTCTCGGGCTGTCCCGTTATGGCGAGATCAAACTGGGGCCCGACCACTCCACTCCGGATTACTCCTACATAACCTGGTTCGCGATGCTGTTCTCCGCCGGTATGGGGATCGGCCTCATGTTCTTCGGCGTGGCGGAGCCTGTGATGCACTTTCTGTCGCCGCCAGTCGGTGACGGCGGGTCGGTGCAGGCGGCGCGCGAAGCCATGAAGATCACCTTTTTCCACTGGGGACTGCATGCCTGGGCGATCTACGCCATCGTGGCGCTGATCCTGGCGTTTTTCAGTTATCGTCACGGGTTGCCGCTGACGCTGCGTTCCGCTCTGTATCCATTAATTGGAGAGAAAATATACGGCCCTATCGGACACGCCGTGGATATTTTCGCCGTCATTGGCACCCTGTTCGGCGTGGCGACTTCGCTGGGGTACGGCGTGTTGCAGGTCAACTCTGGTTTAAACCATCTCTTTGATATTCCGGTAGGTCTGACGACGCAAGTGGTGTTGATTGTCTTCGTGACGTTCCTGGCGATACTTTCCGTCACCACAGGCCTCGACAAAGGCATACGCCGCCTGTCCGAATTGAACATGGCGCTGGCGGTGCTTTTATTGGGTTTTGTGCTGCTGGCGGGACCAACGGTGTTTCTGCTGCAAGCGTTCGTGCAGAACCTCGGGTCTTACGCTTCTGATATCGTACGCAACACCTTTAACTTATTTGCTTACGAGAAAACAGACTGGATTGGCGGCTGGACAATTCTGTACTGGGGCTGGTGGATGTCCTGGGCGCCGTTTGTGGGGCTGTTTATTGCGCGGGTGTCCCGTGGACGCACCATCCGCGAATTCGCCATGGGCGTGCTGTTCGTTCCCACGGGTTTCACCCTGATGTGGATGACCTTTTTCGGCAATACCGCCATTAATATGATTCTTAATGATGGCCTGACGTCACTGGGAGATACGGTGTCCAGCGACGTTACCATTGCGCTGTTCGCGTTTCTTGAGCAATTCCCTTTCTCCGGCATATTGTCGCTGTTGGCGACCGTGATGGTGATTGTGTTCTTCGTGACGTCCTCGGACTCCGGTTCCATGGTGGTGGATATGCTCTGCTCCAATGGGCGTGACGATACGCCTGTCTGGCAGCGTGTTTATTGGGCTGGCGGCGAAGGCGTGGTCGCCGCGGTGCTGTTGGCGGCGGGCGGCCTGGGCGCATTGCAGACCATGACGATCGCGAGTGCGCTGCCGTTCGCCGTGGTGTTGCTGATCGCCACTTATGGTCTGATCAAAGCTCTGCGAATTGATGCATTTAAACGGGACAGTCTGCAGCTCAATGTGCAGCCGGCGGCGCCCATGGTGCATGATGAAAACTGGCGCGACCGCTTGTCCAATATTGTCGACTACCCGGATAAAGAGAACGTCAGCCGTTTCTTGGGAACCATCGCCAAACCCGCTTGCGAGTCCGTTTGCAAGGAGCTGCGGGAGCATGACCTGGATGCGCATGTAGAAGAAGACAAGGAGCGCCATCGCGTACGCCTGACAGTGATGTTGGGCAATGAAGTGGACTTTATCTACGAGGTGCGCAGCCGCTCTCATGTGAAGCCGAACTTCATCCAACCGGAAGAGTCTATTGAAGAGGCCCCGGAAGAGGTGCGCTACTACCGCGCTGAGGTGCACTTGCGCGAAGGCGGGCAGGACTACGATGTGATGGGCTGGAGCAAAGTCGCGGTGATCAACGACATCATCGACCAGTACCACAAGCACATGCACTTCCTGCACCTGCTGCGTTAATCGCTCTCTCTGCGCCGACGGCGAGGTTACTCCACGTCGCCGTCGGCCACCATGCGATAGAACAGCTCCACACCCCAGGGCAATAAGCGCTCGTCAAAATCGAAAGCGCAACTGTGATGACCGTCTCCCACTGGGCATCCCAAAATCAAATGGGTGGCCAGCCCCCCTTGATCCCGCACTCGCCGCACCATATAACCAGCGTCTTCACTGGCTGGAACCAGATACGGACGTTGCAGTAGCTCCTCCGGTAATCCCAGGCTGCGCGCGACTTTTTCCACTTTGGTCGCCAGTTCCGGGCTGTTGGGCCACCCTGAAAACTCGGCGAAGACGGATTTCTCATATTCCACGCCATTCATCATCGCCGCGCCGCCCAATACTTGCTCCGCCTGCTGCGCCATGTAATCGGCCACATCGTTATTGGCTCCGCGCACTTCATATCGGAAGCTCACATCGTCAGCAATGACATTGTGGGCGTTGGCGGAATGAAAGCGCCCGACGTTGATGCGTGATAATCCCCCGCTATGTCGGGGCAGGGCGTATAATCCCTGCACTGCCTGACAGGCAGCCAGCAAGGCGTTGCGGCCATCCTGCGGCGCGTTGCCGGCGTGACTGGCGCGCCCCCGAAATCGGACGTCATAGATTTCGGCGCATATCCAGGTGGCGTCGCAGATGATCTGGTAAGCGTCGACGATACCCAGATGCAAGGTCATGAAGCGTTCGACCTCCAGCAATTGCGGAAGATCTGCGAATATCGTACCGCCTCCGCCGACCTCCTCTGCGGGTTGAAAAAACAGATGTACGCGGCCGCCCCATTGTTCCCGAGTTGCGGATAGACGTTGCGCGAGCCCCAATCCAATGGTCAGGTGACCATCGTGACCACAGGCGTGCATCACGCCGGGATTGTCCGAAGCGAAACCTTGCGCGGCGGGTGGATGCGCTTGGTCGCGGTTTTCTTGAATTGGCAGGGCGTCAATATCAAAGCGAAAGCCCCAGACAGGGCCAGGGTGAGCGCCTTCCATTGTGGCGCATAGTCCGGTCAGGTTGCCCGCCATGGCGGCGAGATAGAGATCGTTGCGTCCCAAGGCGGCTTCGGCGCGTGTGTAAGCCTGGCGAGTGACTTCCGCCTCAGGCGGGTTGGAAGGCGTCTGTTCGCCGTACAGGTCCTTACCGTACTGAATGGCGAATCCCAGTTCAGATAGCTCCGCGCATAAGCGCGCGCTGGTGCGAAACTCGGTCCAGGAAAGCTCGGGTTCGCGATGAAAACTGCGTCGTATGGCGCTTAACTTTTGTTGTTGCGCAGCGTCTGGGAAAGGGGGGAAACCGCTCATAATGGCCTCATTAGTAATGTATTGAAATGCTGGCCATCAGCGCAGCTTGCTTGGGTCCAGATTAACGGATTTACGGGCGCTGAACGCCTGCAGCCCCTCCGGCGCCAACGCCAGGGAGCCGTTGCCGGAACTGCGCTGGCCTATCCATCCCAGGCGCGCATCCACAAAATTGCAACGGTTGACGAAAACGGTGCCGGTTTCCATGGCTTCTATATAGTATTCCGCACGCTGCCGGGAAGTCGTAAAGATAGAGGAGGTCAGACCGTAGGCGCTATCCAACACTTGCTCTATGGCTTCATCATCGCTGCCGACAGACATAACCGGCAGGACTGGACCGAATGTTTCTTCCTGTAGAACGCGCATACCCGGCTTCACGTCGGCCAGTAAGGTGGGCTTGAGAAAGTCTACGACTCCAATGCGCTCAACGTCTCCTCCGCTGCGCAGACTGGCGCCGTCTTGTTGCGCTTCCTGACTCATCGTCAGCAGGTTGTTCACAGCCGCCTCACCGCCATGCAAGGGGCCCAAAGTCGTATCCTCCGCCATTGGATCGCCGTTCTTTTGCTCTTCCATAATGGCTTGGGCTTTATCAAGGAAAGCGTTGTAAATGGCTGTGTGAGCGTAAATACGTTTGACGGCGCAGCAGGATTGTCCGGAATTATGCAGGCGTCCGATTCTCACCGCCCAGAAGGCGGCGTCGTCAAGCTCGGCGTCTTCGGCGATATAAGCGGCGTCGCTGCCTCCCAGCTCCAGAGAGCAGGCGATGAATGGGTCAGGAACCTCATTGAACGCGCGTTTGGCGACGCTTTGCTGGATAACCCGCCCTCCCTGCACCGAGCCGGTAAACACTACGTGATTGATGTCGGCTTCTTCAATGATGCGTGCGGATACGTCGAAGTCCACGGTCACGTTGATCAACAGGTTTTCGATGCCCGCCATCACCGCGAAGGCCCTTTCGAAGTGAGCGCCGACAGAGGGCGTGGTGGTGTGTTTAAGCGCCACGGCGCTGCCGCTCAGCAAAGCGCAGACGGTCCCATTGATAGCGCAGAACAGAGGGTAGTTCCAAGGCGTGATAATGTAGGCGACGCCTTTGGCGCGGCATTCGATACGGCCTTCAAAGCTGGCGTCTTCATATTCAGGATGCCGGCTTGGCCGTAAGGCGCCGTCTTTGGCGAAGCGGCATAGGTATTCCGCGCGTTCGAGCATGAAGTCCAACTCCTCTCCGGCGGCTTTCAGAGGCTTGCCGACTTCCCGGGTGATGCCTTGAACGATATCGCTGCGATGGTGGCGGAAGTAATCCAATGCATTCATCACATGATCGGCGCGCTCCTCGGGTTTCAGTCTGCGCCAATAATAGGACGCGTCTTGAGCGTCGTTGATGCGCATGCTCACAGACTCGAACGACTGCGAGGGTTGCGAGTACTCCAGTTCGCGAGTGAAGGGGTTGTAGACTTCAATCATGCTCATTGCGAGATCTCCTGCTTTGGCAGTCGACCGAATTCACCAGTAAAGCGGTCGATGTCTGCGTGGGTGGCGTCAAAAGAGGCGAAGAAATGGCAGTCGCAGCGTTCCCAATTCGATCGGGTCAGCAGCTGAGAGAGGCTTAGGCTGTTGTTCTGTGGCGTAAGGTTCACGGACGGCTCCATTTTCCGGCGGGCCTGTTCTTGGCGCGCCGTCGCTTTCTTCCTTGGGGGTTGTAAACGGACGCGTGCGACGTCCGCAACCCATGTTAACGATACAGCACTTCCCGGTTCACTGTGGTTAAAAATTCACAGCCATTGGAGGTGACTTCCACGGTGTCGGATAAGAAGGCGTCGCCGAGGCCGGAATTGAGCAGCCAGCTCATCAAATGAAAGGTCATACCTTCCCTTAATTGTAAGTCGGAATTGCGGCGAAGCCCCACGGGCACGCCACTGCCGGACCAGCTGGGCGGGTAGCCGATGCCGATGGAGTAGCCGCAATGGTGGCGGGAATAATGCGCCAGGTTATTGCGATCCAGTACGGCTTGCCAGGCCTCGTATACATCGCCCGCTCTTACGCCGGGTTTGATGGTGTCGGCGGCGGCCAGCATGGCTTCCCGGCAAATAGTATTTATTCGCAGCGCTTCTTTGGGCGCTTCGCCAATAAACACGAAGCGGCCGACAGGCGCATGGTAGCGACGCACACAACCGGCCATTTCCAGGAATAAAAGATCGCCTCGCTCCAACGCCATGTCCTCCCAAGTACCGTGTTCGTGAGCAAGAGTGCGGGTAGAGCGCACCAGCGGCACAAATCCGGGATAGGTGCCGCCGCGTCGAAACATGGCGTCATAAATCGCGGCCATGATTTCCCGAGCATTCACGCCAGGACCTGCGGCGGCGATGGCGGAGAGCATCATGGAGTCGGAGATGGCGGCGGCCTCCCGCGTGAGCTCCAATTCCGCAGGGGACTGAACGATGCGGACGTCGTCCACCAAGTTGTCCAGTTGGCGCCATTCCGCGTCTGGAACGCCATTCATGACCCCTTCGGCGACGGAGTAGGGGAGAAAGGCGCTGTTCATATCCAGGCCGATGACGCCTTTGCCCAACCCCGCGTCGTGCAAGGCTTTCACTGTTTCACGCGCAGCGGCGGTAGGCGTGAGGTTCGGACGTTTGCGAGTGGCGTCGCGGGTAGGCGCGCCCATAGTCATCGACCAAGTGTCTTCAGAGATAGCGACATCGTCCTCGCCGGGCGGAGGCTCGCTGCCGTCGCTGTAACCGATATGCACGACGTCTGGGGCCTGATCCCGCACGGTGGCTTTTTCCATAGCGCGAGTGATGAGAATAGGCTGACCGCTGGAAGGTAAAATCAGTAATTGACTGGCGAAGTAGCCTTGGTGGTCCAGGCCGGTGAGGTAGTAAATATTTTCGGGACTGGCGATCAGGCAGGCGTCCAGCCCCCGCGATGACATGCCCACTCTCACTTGAGTGCGGCGACGCTGGTACTCAGCGTCCTTGAAATAGCGACCGCTGTCGTTATCCATCATGGCTCCACCTCCAAATTCTATAACCCAGGTTCGCGCCTGCCCGACCGTTCCTCCGGCATACCCCTTACCCCCACTGTAGAAGTCAATGAGGGAGAATTCAATTTACGATCTGAGAGTGGCGGACGATTGGCTTATATCCAATCTACTATTCGATGGAGAGCTCTGATTCAGTAGACTGCCCCTTCAATGGAGTTTTGTAGGAAAGATTGATGAAGAATAAAAAGCTGAGCCTGGCGGCCCTGGTTTGTTTCACACTGAGCGCTTGTGGCGGAGGAAGCGACACGACGGGCGACGCTTCCAGCAACGGAGGCGATTCGGGGGATGAAGTTGAGATTGTCGCAGGCGCCCGTTATGTCAGTCCGGATGGCGATGACGCTAACGACGGCCATCTGACGTCAGAGGGCGGAACAGGACCGTGGAAAACGTTGCAGAAAGCGGCTTCTACGGCGGTAGCCGGGGAGACAGTATACGTGCGTGCTGGTGAGTACAAAGAGCCGGGACCGATTGCCGGTAGCGATAAACTCTGGGGCGTGAGAGTGCAAAACGATGGCGAGGAAGGGAAACCTATCGTTTTCGCCGGTTATCCGAAAGACGACGCCAGGCCTGTGGTGGACATGGATTATGAAGCGCCCTGTTTTACCCTGTATGGCCGTCAGCATGTCGTCATTAAGGGATTTGAATTGCGTGAATGTCGTGGGGCCGGCGTATGGGTTATGAGCGGGAGCGGCCGGGATAACCTCCATCTCGCCATAACCAATAATCATATTCACCATATTGATGGCGGCGCGGGAACCAATGTGGCTGGCGTTCGGATGGATACGGTCGGCTATGGCGTTATCGCTAATAACCGCATTCACCATATTCGCGTAGATGGCGTGGATAACGGTAATGCCGCTGGCGTACTGAGCTATCGTATGTATGAAACTGTCGTTAACAATAATGAGTTTTTCGATGCGCACACCGGCATTTTTCATAAAGTCCCGGACTACGAGGGGCGCAAGGGCGGCGTCTTCAAAAACAACCTGATCCATAATGTCTCAAAAGCGTTTTACTTCAACACTAATGTCAGCGTGCCCGTTCCCGGGGCTCACATGAATACGGAGATACGGCAGAATGTGGTGTATGGGGCAGGCACGTTTATATATGACTGGACTTTCGGCGCTAATACGCAGAATAAAGGGCTGAAGATTCATAACAATACGGTTATCGGCGCGAACTTGAATATCCGCGGCTTTAAGGAAGTGGAATTTCACTACAATATTCTGTTCGGCGGCGCTAACATTACGACAACCTATCAAGGGGATGTTTTCACTGACGATCAGAAGTTCCCACCGGGCTTGAAAACAGTAGATTACAACCTTTATTCGGAAGACTTCAGCGCTACGCTGGGGCGCTATAGTGGTGAAACGATCAACTACGCTTCATTGGCGGAATGGCAGGTGGCTGGAGCGACCTTTGATAAGTTCTCCCTGAACGTTCCCAATGGAACCCCGGATATCAACAGCACAACCACTAACGATCCTAAATTCCAGAATGCAGATGACCATGACTACCGTCTCAAGGCGGATTCACCCGCTCTGCATCCTGATGGCAATATTGGCGCTTATATCAAAAATACCGATCAGATCGGACCAGATTGGTGATAACAGATGGGGGCGGGAAGTGACTCAGGCGCTTCCCGCCTCTGGTCCCTCTCGGATGACCCTGGGCGAAAAGCCGAAGCGCTTCTTGAACCTTACTGAAAAACGCGAAGCGGAATCATACCCGACTTGATACGCGATACTGGAATCAGACGCTTCAGTTGACTGTAACAATGAGAAAGCCAGAGACATCCGAACATCCAAAAGAAGCGCGCTAAATGTTTGTTCTTCTTTCGCAAGCTTGCGTCGTTGATCCTACCCACCAATGATAGACACCCTGTTAAGCGAGTACACTACGCTACAGAGGTGAACTATGACCAAACAGAAAACATCAAACTCCAAATCTCGCCAACGTTACTCCGACGAGTACAAGGCGCAAGCCTTGGCGTTAGCGCAACGTATCGGCGTGAGCGCCGCCGCAAGGCAATTGGGTCTGCACGAGTCACAACTTTACAATTGGCGCAGTAAAGCGCGGCTGGCGCAGGATCGTGGCGAAACAGAGCAGCAGCTGGCCCAGGAAAACGCCCGCCTGAAGCGTCAGTTGGCTGAACAGGCGGAAGAGCTTGCCGTGTTAAAAAAACGGCGGCGTACTTCGCCAACTGATGTGACCACAAAAATTTTTGCGTTGACACTTAGCAGTAAATTGGACGAAATTTTCCCGATCTTAGATAGATGGATCTTTCTAATTCGCTGTTTATTAAAGGAAAAAGTTGGTGGGCCCACCAGGACTTGAACCTGGGACCAACGGATTATGAGTGCGCTTTGATGGTGTTCGTTATTTCACGTACCTACATAAGCTATTGATTTGTATTGATGTGAGTTCTCGTTGCAGCACGTTGTTACGCGTTTCGGTTGACACTTTGTTGACACTATAACGTTGCTAGAGGGTTTTTTTGTACTGCATCAGCTAAGTGCTTTGGGGCGAGCTTAGCGTACCGTAATGTCATAGTCAGGGTCTGGTGCCCGAGTATGTCTCGTAGTTTCAAAATGTTGCCATCATTTATCATATAGTGGCTTGCAAATGTATGGCGCAGCACATGTGTCATTTGGCCATCAGGTAGCTTAATACCAGCCCGGTCTATCGCTCCCTGGAATGCTTGATATGATGTTCCTGGGAAGAGCCTGCCAAATCGTGGGCGTCCGGCTAGTATTTCCTTTTCTAACTCTGCGGAAATTGGCACTGCTCTAACCCTGCTGTTTTTTGTTTTTGCAAAGTGGATTTTCCCTTGTTTTACTTGTTCGCCTCTTAGCGTTTCTGCTTCGCCCCACCGTGCGCCTGTTGATAGGCATATTTTACTTATGACTAAGAGGTGTTTGTTTTTTGACTCACCTAGGGCTCTGAGAAGGGATTTAATTTGGTCTTTCTCCAGATAGACCAACTCCGGTTCATCCACATTAAGTTTTGATACTCCCTTTAAAGGGTTATCAAGAGTCCAGTTATTGAGCTTTATTAACCGCCCAAATACGGCAGATAAGTAGGCATGCTCATGGTTAAGGGTGTTAGGCTCTACCAGTTTGTCGCGTCGTTGTAGTTTTTGAGAGAGCCTTTCTTTTCGATATGTTAACCAGTCTTCAGATGTGAAGTTTTTGGCTATAGGATTTCCCAGCCTTGTACATATTCCGTTAAGAACGCGTAAGCGATTCTCATTATCTTTTAATGTATAACCGTGCAACTCGTACCAAGTGTTTATGAGGTCAGCAAGTCGCCTCTTATCTTTTACTGGTGGAGTCCAGTTGCCTACGTTTGCTTTTGCCTTTTGGTCGGTTTCAAATTGTTCAGCCAGTCTCTTTGTGGTGAAGGTTTTCCTGACTCGTTTTCCGCCTCTACCTTCTGGTTGAATATCTACTTGCCACCCTCTGGCAACTTTTTTAATCGCCATTACCTAATTTTTTCCTCCATGTAATACCCTTCTGGGATATGACCTGCAGCTATTTTTGCCGCAACAATTTTGCAGAGTTCGGCCTGGCTTGCGTTCAAATCTTTTAAGGAAATTTCCCCTTCATATGTAAGCCAGTGCAGCATTTCTGGGAATTTCTGACCAACTTTTGCGAACTCATCCTCCGCCATTCTGGCCTTTTGTTGCTCAATATTCCTGAGCCGGAAGTACTCAATTCCAAGCAGCTCAGCAAACTCACGCTGAGTCAAACCGATTATTTCCCTTAATGCCTGTAGTCTTTCTCCAGCTCTTAATTTCATAACAGCATTCCCCCATGAATTGAGTGACAATTTTTTGTTAGGTACACGTTAGAGCACGTACCTACACATTATTACACCTTGGCACACAGAATTTGAATATTTAAGACCTACTGTTACACCTGAAGGCGTAGAAATTATTTATTTAACTGTGTTAAAGCGTAAATTGTACGCACAAAATAACTAAAATTACTTGACGCCCTTTCTTTTGCGCGTAAATAATACGCACCTCCACGTTCCTACAAGTTACAACACAATACAACGGAGATTAGTGTTAATGAGTAAATCGGTTGTCGTTTTAACGCCTGTGATGACCCAGGAAGCTTTCGCAAAACATTCAGGGATGAGGATTACCCAAGTCCGAGGACAAGTAGAGAGAGGGCATTTACCCACCAGACATATTGGCAGGCTTCATCTGATCAATCTTGCTCAATTAGCAAAAGATTGCCTTGAAGATGCTGCCGAAGGAAAAGAGTAAGTTTGTCAGGAAAAATTATGACTCCAATAGACAACAGAAACGAAATAGCGGAGGCGCTGGCCAGCGATGGCCAGTTCGCTTTCAAACGCGTAGGTGAATACCTACAGCAAGGCAAGTGCCCACACTGCGGAAAGAAAGAGCTTTTTGTCAGCCTGAAAGAGCCCTGGCGCGTCAGCTGTAACCGTTTAAAACACTGCGGCTATAGCGAAACGACCCGGGAGATTTATCCAGAACTTTTCAATAACTACTCCGAACGCTTCCCCACTACGGAGCAAAACCCTAACGCCACGGCGGACGCCTACCTGGCGCACAATCGCCGCTTCCCTCTTAGTGAAATGGTGGGCTGGTATGAGCAAGGCAGCTATAAGCTTCCCAAGTCTCAGGAGTGGTGTAATACGGTCCGCTTTTATCTGAACAGCGACCGGACCCTTTATTGGGAACGGTTGATCGACAAGCAGAAGGACGACGGCCAGCGCATCAACTTCAGCGGCAAACGTCATAACGTCAATGGTCGTTGGGTGTTGGTTGATCCCGTCAAGGGCAAGTGGTGGATGCCGCCGACCCAGGAGCTTAAACAAGGCGATCGCGTTTATATCGTGGAGGGGATCTTTCACGGCCTGGCGCTGCACTTCTCCGAGCGTAAGGCGGTGGCGATCCTGGCCGCCGGCTACTACCCAAGCGAGGCGATAAAACCCTACTTAGGGAAAAAAATCACTTGGGTGTTGGCGTTGGATGATGACGCAGCGGGCCGCAAAAGTATGAAGTCCCACTACACCAAGCTCCAGATGGCGGGTGAAAAAGTCGAAATCGCCCTAACTGGAACCAGCAAGGACTGGGACGACCTTTACCGCCTGGATAGGATCAACGATACGTTCCTGCAGGAAGCGCAATACCGGGGGAAAATGTTCACGGCGCAAAGCGTGATGTGGAAGGCGTACGCGTACTATTTATGGAAACGTCATTCTTACTGCGTTATCGACTTTGAGAACCGGCTGTATTCGGTTTCTGTGGACTTACATAAGCTGTCCGAAGCACTGGACGGTGCAGCATTGACGCTAGGTAAAGGCTACGACTCGTTTAGTCAGCACTGCACAGCCTTCCCGATCAGTAACTTTGTGCCGGAACTGCTTTATGCGGAACGTGACGACATCCTGGATGAAAAATTCTATGTGTTTCGGGTGCAGTACAGCAGCAATAACGCGGATGCGTTAATCCCGTTAGATGGTGGCAACATCGACACGCCATCAAGCTTTCATAAGGCGATGATCACCAAAGGCTATGGCGCGTTTTCCGGAAGCTCCAAAGACATGGCCATGCTGCATGAGCAGTGGTTAAACCGTAAGGTCAAAGAGATTCAATCCATTCCTTATGTGGGTTACCACGCCGACAGCCAGGCCTACGTCTACCAGACCTTTGCTTTCAGCAAAGGCAAACAACTGGAACTGAATGCGGAGGGGTATTTTGAACTGGAGCGGGGCGGCATCAAAACCAGCTTTAAGGGCTTTCGGGTGCAGCCTGGAGAGTTTAACCCGGAGTGGATCGACAACTTTATAACGACCTTTTCCTGGCAAGGATTAACGGCGCTGGCCTTCTGGCTGGGCTCGTTGTTCGTTCAGCAGATCCGGGCGAAGCACAAGAGCTTCCCTTTTCTTGAACTGACGGGCGATCCGGGCGCCGGTAAATCCACGCTGATCGAGTTTCTTTGGAAACTCTTGGGCCGCGACGACTACGAAGGATTCGACGCCATGAAGGCGACGGCCGCCGGACGCCGGCGCGCATTCACGCAAAGCTCTAACATGCCGCTGGTGTTGATCGAGTCCGACCGGGGCGACGAGTCGGACGTGAAAAAGAAGCAGTTTGATTTCGACGAGTTTAAACCCTTCTTCAACGGGCGCGCGGTCGGGACGTTGGGCGTCGCCAAGCGCGGCAACGACACGGAAGAACCGCTCTTTTTAGGCGGCCTGGTGCTTGCGCAAAATGCCGAGGTGGACGGATCGCCGCCCCTGCTGCAACGGATCGTGCATTGTCACTGTACGACCGAACACCACACGCTAGACACACGAAAGCTGGCGCAGTGGTTCGAACGGCAAAGCGTCGATCAGGTGGCGGGTTTTCTGCGTAAGGCGCTGGAGAATGAAACGCAGATCTTAAACACGTTCTTCAACGAGTTTAATCACTATGAGGAAGTCTTCACTAGCCGCGGGGAAATTAAAACCAGCCTGCAGCGCCTGGTGAAAAACCATGCCCAGTTAATGGCGGCTGCAAAAGCGTTGCGGCATATCTTTCCAACCCTTAATGAAAGCGCTTTCATTGGTTTAAGCGATTATCTGTATGGCCGGGCTCTCAGTCGCCAGGAGCGTCTGGCGGACGACCATCCGGCGGTGGCGGAGTTCTGGGAGTCTTTCGAGTACCTGAACGCACAGCCGGACCCTAACGCGTTTGCGTCCAGCGCCCTGGTGGAAGTTCTAAACCACGCCGTCGGGACGGGAAACATCGCCGTTAACCTGAACCATTTTGACGAGGTGTGTCGCACTCACGGCCAGAAGTCACTGGACCTCAAGGCCCTAAAGAAACTGCTGCCCAACAGCCAGCGCTACAAGTTCATTGAAACCGGGAAGGTTTATTCCAGGAGTCTCAATAAAACGATTCATTGCTGGATATTTAAGCGCTAAGCAAACGTGTAAATACGTGCGCCTATGTGCGCGTTAAGCAGAGGAAGCCCGTTTTTTCAGGGGGGTGTCGGGATTTGGTAATTTTGGTAAGACGGGTTTAAAAAATGGTGTTTTTCTATTTTAAATCAATGTCTTACAAACTTACTAAAAAGGTAATATTTAGGTAATTTTGAGGTAAGTTTCTTACCTTTTGAAACCCTAAAAAATTACTTCCCCATTACCTTTTTAAAAATGGAAAAAGCGTTATAAATCAAGGGTCTTACTTTTTGTCTTACCTTGATATTACCTTTTTCTTACTTTTTGGGAGTGACTAAAAAATCATTTAAAAACATAAAGGTAGGTGCTGTTTTCGGGGGCGTCTTACCTAAATTACCAAATCCCGACACCCCCCACCCAATTATCGGGGGGAGATTCAGGCCCGGGGCTGACCCGGAATCAATGTAAAGGAGATAACACCATGATGAATAAAGGGGCAATTGCGCCCACTTTAGAGGCCCCCTTATGCCCGATGGAAACCTGGGCGGCGGGGATCTGCAACGGCCTGGCGATTGCGCCAGGCATGTCGAAAACCCTTAATTCGCGGCAAGCGCTGCGCTGTTGGGCGCATGAGGCGAAAACAAAAGGCCGGCTCGCCGTGCTCGAAACGCTGGGCAGGCGTCACTACAGAGCGCCGCACGAACTCCCCCAGGCGACTCCGGCTTTATTCTTCTACTGGAGCCAAGCCATAGAACTGCTGGGAGAGCATGCCTTCGCTATCCAAGCCATGAAAGCAGGCTACAAGGGCGTTAGGCGTCTGGAGCAAATCGGTTTGAGATCCCCGGCGGCGCTAAATGCGGCATTGCTCAACGCCAAGCGACGCGACCAGATTTTACTGGCGACCATGGCCAGCTTGTTAAAGCCCGTCTGGGGAACGCTACTTGTCGCCAGCCATGGCGTGTGTAGTCAAAGCGATCTGGCCGGGGGCGTGCTGGATAGCTATTACGAGTCGGTTATAGAGGGGTTGCTGATATGAGCAATATTAAAGGAGCACTGGTAGCCGAACTTGGCCGGGACGCTACCAGCCGCACAAGCATTGATCCTGACAACCCGCACCAGGCCGACAAGTCGGCACCGCTACGCGCCCATGCGTTAGCCCGAGTGTGATTCTACGTGGTGAAACGTGCAGAGGAAAGCGCCGGCAATGGAACGCAAACACCCCAAACACAACGGCCACGTCATCGCCTGGCTGAAGCATCAAGTGAAAGGCGGCAAGGGCCGCCGCTGGTTAAGAAACAGGAACGAACGAGCAAAGCAGACGACAAGAGAAAATGATGACGTTACGCCAGTTAATAATGGCGATATGAATTAATCAAATGGAAGCACAAGCTGAGGGCTGCAATCGCTCGCCCTCTGCTCATTAGGACAAAGTAAAAGTGAATAACGAATTATTGGAGCTTTTTAAAGGGTGGCTATACAGCCCCCAAGTAGTGGTGCTGGATACGGAAACCACAGGCCTGGACGATCAGGCGGAAGTGATAGAGGTCAGCGTCATGGATATGCGCGGGAAAGTGCTGTTTGACCAGCTGGTGCGCCCGCTTAATCCGGTGCCGGACGAAGCCGCCGACATCCACGGGATAACCTCCGAAAGCCTGGCGGACAAGCCTAACTTTCCAGACGTGTATCACTCACTTAAGCGAGTGATCAGCGGTAAAACGGTGGTGGCATACAATGCCGACTTTGACAGTCGGCTATTAATGCAGACCTGCGCCGCCTACGGGTTACCGGTGATAGAGGCAGACTGGCAATGCGCTATGAATGCTTACACACGCTATCGGAAAGAACCCGACGCAAAACGAGGCGGCTATAGAAGACAGAGCTTAGCCAAGGCCGCCGCACAAATGGGCATAGAAGTGCATGGCGCCCACCGGGCTATGGCGGATTGTTTCACTACTGTGGAAGTGATCAAGGCCGTATTCACCAGGCTTTTAGTTTTGGATTTTATGCCCCGCCCGCTTAATTAAACTTCCCTCGCCAGCCTGCTCACCAGGCTGGCCTCTTCCCGTCGTTCCGCCCAGTAGAATTGACCCCAATAATTTATGCCATTAGGCTGATTCAGCGTTTGCCTAGATTTGGCTACTATACAGTCGATTTTTACCTTTTAGTGCCCCCTAAATAAGGAGATTTATCCCGCATGAATGCGCCTGCGACAGAATTTACTCGAACGACCTTGAGTCAACCTGGCTTGACTAATCATGGCTTTAAACGCTCATTTGGAAATGCAGCATCTGGCTATATATTGATGTTTGATGGTGTAGGGAACGAATCAGGCCGAAAAATATATATACCTGGCGGTGATCTAGGGAAGCGCTTCGCACACTTAGTAGCAGCCGGTGGCAACGAAGAACTTATATTATCCCGTCTATCCCGGCTAAGGTCATGCGCAGGGGGATTTCAGTCTTACTCTAATAAACGAAATGCATTTGAACATGTTGACCTAGTGGAAAACCTGCGCATTAGTTATGTAATTCGCCAAGATAGCGTAGACGGCCTTTCTCCGGGTGTATATATAACGGATATTGAACTGGTAGAACATGCCGAAGGCCATAAGCCAGGCTTTTATCACGTCAAATATATAGTTGATAGTTGGAAGGTAAGCTCATCTCCTGAAAACAATTTGACCAGTAAGCATGTTGCAATAAATGGGGGGTTTACAGAAAACCTCAAAGTAGCTGCGACTCAGACAATGCCAGCTATTATCAAGGATGCCTATGACGATCAAGCTTATTTGGAGCAAGAAGGCTATACACTAGCTTATAATCCACCACCTTTGTATCGGGACTGTACAGAGTGGTCAACTCCAGAGCAAAAACAAACCTCTGCGTCATTCACTGCAACAATGCTCGCAAGAGGCATTTATAGGACGCAACGAATTGGACGAGAGATTAATTGGACAGTTATAGGTAACGGCTCTGAATTGATGTATAGCGCTCTTAAGCAACTACCGCCCAATCTGCAGCTAGACAAGCACACTGTGTTTTTAGGCGCACCAGGAATGATCGCTAACCCTTTATTGCTTGAAATGCAGAGACGCGGTATGACTTTGGCGAAAGACGTAACGAAGACACAAACGGATGACTGGACTTGTGTAAGGTCTAAAATGCTTGAGCAGTTTAAAACTGCGGAGATTTTAGCGAAGTGGGGAGGTGCTCCTTCAGAAGTTGCAGAAAAGGTTCGCGTTCAGGCGCGAATTGATAGTGCTTGGGGCTGTGGTTTTACTGCTTCTGCGCTTGGTACGGGATTCAAGATAGGATCAATCGCAATGGGGGCGCCAATAATCTCAACATTTGGGGGCGGCGCTGCTGCTGCTGTTTCTGCGGTTGGGTTGTTGTTTGGCGCGTCTAAAATCAGAAATATAATAGCCAATAGCTCTCGGAGCCCTGTGCTTAACCCCCATCTTAATCCAACAAAAAGTAACGTTGATTTTAATACGCAAGTTATTAAACAGTCTGGGGGCTTCAAACAGTCATTCATGGCTTTGGTTCGTGACGTGAGGTCGCGCTGGTAATGCGACTGATCAAGTCTTTTAAAGCATCTTTAATGAATCCACTGGGGCCTGACTTCAAGTCAGCCCCATGGCGTCATTTTAACTTGTCAGGGAGCATGCTTAAGTTTAAGTGTCCCCCACATGAAATATCTTCTGCTTTGAAGGTAGCGCCTGAGCATATTGACATATATAGGGATGAGCTATTTAAAGTCTGGAGCAGCAAAAAAGGAATGTCCCTTGAGCTATTGACAACGGGATGGAAATTTTGGGACAAGCCTTTCGGAAAAGGTGCAATTGGCCTGACCGTTACAAGCATTAAACTACGTCGACGTCACCCACATTTTCAGAAAGTTGACAGCTTTTTCATTCAAAGCGCTATGTCGCAGTGGCTGTTACAGTATTGTGAGGATATGTGGGGAAGCCTCAATAGAGATACTATGGCACGCAGAAATAAAAAGGTCAGGCCAGTAGACCCGGAACGCGACTTCTGGCGTTATCCTCAAACAGAGAATGAGATTGATATCGTAAATATCAACGGTTGTAACTGGTATGTGATTCTAGCAAAACTGCCTGAAAAGGCGGTCGAAGTAGAGTGGCACGCGCCCATTTCAGATGATCATGACCTTGCAATTATATTTGAGCCGAGTGCGATCAATTGCGAGTACTACAGACAAGATAACAATATCCCCAAAGCAGTAGACGAAGCCATTAGTGAATTCATGTCTAATGTTTTTGTTGAGCTGTCCCAGGAATATCAGAAGCGACTTGACGATGTGGTATACCAGAAGAGAAAAGGTTAATATCTAATCGCTATAAATGTGTAACACATTAGACACGCTTTCATATTTAGCTTGGTACGCTTAATACGCTTCCTGCATAACATAAATAACACTTTATTTCTTGGTCGCTTAGTTGTTCCGACAAGAGAAAATGCTATAGTCATAGCATATCAAATATTTAATAAACGGATAAACTTTTTATGGACAAATCGGCATCATGTAATAGAAAAGTATATGGCGCAAATATTATATGGTCCCTATTCTCTCTCTCCCCTCGCTGGAGATTAATAATCTCCCCGGAAGAATCAAACTCTTGCATCTCAATTTTAAATGGAAAAATATTCAGAGATATTAGCTTTAAAAAAATAAGAAAGATAACGTCTGGAAAAGGTCTATTCCTTTCTTGGGTTTCGATATCTTATGAAAGCGAGAATATAACCCTGAAGGGCGTTAACCCCTCTGAGGTGAGCGATATTATCAATAAGCTAGAAGCAATAATCACTTCTGGCATTAGAAAGAGTGTAGACTCAAATTTTTCTGAAACAAAGCATATAGATAAATATATAAAAGAGTTTTTTGGTAATTATAGATATATTAAAAAAAGCGAAGAAAAAGAACTTAAAGAAGCTGCAAAAAAATACTTAGATAAAGTTGAAGATGAATTTTCTGACTTGCTTTTGTCTAACTACTTCGACTCTATAAGTAAAGCGAAGCTTACGCGAGACGTTTTATCGAGGGCAGGAAAAATTGCAAGCAAATCATCTCAAATCATTGAGTACTACAATGATAAGTATATAGAAAAAGAGCTTGAGTCAAATAAGTCATTTTTTGACAGTATAGAGAAGTCAAAACTAACACTCGAGCAAAGAGTTTCAGCAATTATATTTGAGGATAGAAATCTTTTGATTGCAGCTGCTGGCTCAGGGAAAAGTTCTACATTGATCGGAAAAATAGGTTATGCGATAAAAAATGGGGTTTTCAATCCAAACGAAGTTATTGCGCTAGCATTTAATCGAGCTGCGGCTTTAGAGCTTAATGAACGTATTAATAAACGCATAGCCCCAAACTTAGATGGTGTCAAAGTTAAAGCCCATACTTTTCATGCCTTAGGCTATAACATAGTAAGAAAAGCAGCAAGAAAAGACGCACAAGCAACTGGAAAGAAGCCTTTTTCAAGACTTTCATATAAAGCTGACGACTACATCCGCCTTAATAAAGCAATACAACACTGCCAGAAAAATATTAATTTTATGGAAAGCTGGATTTGGTTTGTCACGTTATTTAAAGAAGCTTCACCAAGTGATAATTATTTCTCTAACTTTAAAGAGTATGACTCCTACGTTGAACGACAACGGACTGCCAAAAAAAATAGCAAGGGGTTCGAGTTTGTTCCATTTAAAACTCTAAGCGGAAAGCTAGTTCGTTCTAGTGAAGAGTTGGCAATCGCAAATTGGCTTTTCATAAAAGGTGTACCATTTGAATACGAGTCAAATTTTGACGAATTGCCAGACACTTGGAATAAATATATGCCGGACTTTTATTATCCGGATGTTAATCTATGGCATGAACATTTTGCTCTAGATGGTGAAGGAAAAGCACCCGTTTTTTGGGAAGGGTATGCGGAACAGGCAGAAATAAAACGGTCTTTATTGGAGAGTAAAGCTCCAGGTCGCTGGTTTGAAACAACGAGTTATCAATATCGTACGAAAACTATATTCAGAGTAATTGAAGAAAAATTGAAAGAAGCAGGGCAAAAATTTTCACCACCTGCTCAGGAAGATGTTCTCGCTCATGTAAATAGTATGGGAGGGGACGGTTGTCAACAACTGATACTCGACTCGATCCATCTGGTAAAGGGAAACATGATAGATAGAAGCGAGTTTAATAAAAGGATGTCTTCAATTTCAGACAAGTATAGAGCAGATTGTTTTTCTGCAATATTTTGGCCTATCTATGATGAATATAGCGCAATCCTTAGAGAAAGTGATAAGCAAATAGATTTTAATGACATGATAGTGGAAGCTGTAAGTATCATTGAAGACGAAGCTTATCAGTCGCCTTACAAACTTATACTAGTAGATGAGTTTCAAGATATTTCTCAGGGACGTTCAAGGCTTGTCAAAGCTTTGCTTAATAAGCATAAAAATAGTGTTTTGTTTGGCGTTGGTGATGATTGGCAAGCTATTAATGGCTTCTCTGGATCTGACCTTAAATTATTCATGAATTTTGAAAAAGAGTTTGGTTACACTAAAATAACGAAACTTACGAAAACTTTCCGTTGTGCTCAAGGCATATCTGATGTTGGTGCGTTTTTCATACAGGAGAATAGGAACGGTCAGATACAGAAGGAAGTTATATCTGAAATTGACAAATCTATTAAATCCGTTGTTGATATACGACGCTACAAAAAAGGGAAGCTTCGAAATGAATTAATATTGAAGTTTGATAAAATAGTTGAGATTGCAAAGTCTGTCCAGAATGTTTCAGAAAACGCGGACAAGCGAGTGTCTGTATATATTCTGAGTCGCTATAGTCTTAAAAATACTAAAAATATTGATGACAAGTGGCTAACTGAAGTTCAACGAAAGTATGGTAAGTGGCTAGATATACAATTTATGACAATTCACGCTTCTAAAGGACTAGAGGCTGATTATGTATTCATTCTCGGGATGAACGGAGGGTTTGGATATACGTTCCCTACAAAGTTTACAACTGATCCAATAATTGAGTCTCTTAGGTCAAATAAGGACTTATACCCGGACGCTGAAGAGCGTAGATTATTTTATGTTGCTCTAACACGAGCAAAAAGAAAGGTATACGCTTGGTTCCAAGACTGGTTACCTTCTTTCTTTGTCACAGAGCTGTTTGACGAGAAATACGATGGTAGGGTTTTATTCGATGGTGGACCAATTCCTAACAAATGTGATCGATGCGGAAATGGCTACATGATCAAGCGCCCGGGAAGTAACGGAGAATTTTTAGGATGTTCCAATTATCCAATGCATGCTGGCAACTGCAAGAATACTAAGAGAATTGGGGAATTGGCTTAAAAATGGGAAAGTTATGGTGGACTTGGTAAATCATTATTCGGCGTGATAAAGGAACTGGGGAAACGATAATAATGCGCTGGCTGAGACGACTCAACGCAACAAAAATGAATCCTATGGGGCCGGACTTTTCATCAGCCCCTTGGATTAATTTTAATCTTTCTGGCAGAGAATTGCGGCTACGTTGTCCTCCCCATGAGATAGACGGCCCTTTCGTAAGGTACGCAGAAGTAATAAACATTTATCAGGATGATATTTTTGAGCCATGGAAAACGTGCAACACAGGCATGTCACTGCGACTACTTCATGCTGGATGGGTGTTTGTAGATAGACCATTTGGGGCTGGTGAACTTGGCTACGTGGCGCTCAGCATTCGACTTAATAGACGTGATCCGCATTATAGAAAAATTGACTCCATGCAAAACCCAGAAGAAATGGAAGCGTGGATTTTGACATATGCAGATGGACTTTGGGGCTATTTGAATAGAGATTTAGAAAAATACCCCGAAAGAAAAGCAACCCCAATTATCCCTGAAAGGGACTTCTGGCAATACCCACAGACAAGGGAAGATATAAGAAAACTTACTATTAACGGGGTCCATTGGTTTACCTATGATGTGGAAAGAGGGACGAATGAGAAAGATCGACTTTGGCATACGCCAATATCTGAAGACCATGAATTAGTTTTTGACTTTGAAGGTGAGCCACTGAGTCGAAAGTACTACTCTGAAGACCATGATTTAGATGGCGCGATAGAGCGCACTGTAAAAGAGTTTATGAACAACGTTCACATTAAACTCGATTAGTCCCCCTCCTTCCGAATAGCGCTATGCGCCTTTCATTCTGCTCCTACCTTTCACCTTAAAGTCTCTCGACTCCCTAACTTTATATAAATGATTACTGTGGTTAGTAAATGAGCAGAAAAAACAAATTGTGACACGGTTCACAAAATGGAAAAGATTTAACAAAGATTCGTTACACACTGCGCCTACAAGAAAGTGATATAAAAATAACTGTATTTATATACAGTTACCTAAAAATTTTAATGTGAAATCTGATCTTTTTATAGCCAACAAGTCAGTTTGTTATCAGATTGGTTATGCTTTGAACATTCACCACGATAGTTGTGGCCTCCATCAATCAGAGGTTCTGAGCCATAAAGGCATAAAAGGAAGTATTTGGGAGTTATCGAGTTTTGTTATCCAGGAAGAAAAACATTAACAACGCTTTGGATCTGCTGACGGATAGTCAGAGAGTGTTGAGCTTCATGCAGCAGTGTTTGACGCGAAATCCATGGCCAGAGTTGAACCAGGAAAGCCAGGAGGGGTTCGATATCATTATTGAGGACGTAAAGGAAAAACTGGAGAAATCACAGAATGCGATCAAAGCGGAAACTAAATAGCGCCCGCGTTGTGTTGAGCCTGGGCTAGTAGTTCCAACTGCTCGGCCTGATCCATTCCCCGTAACATTTCAATCATCATTCGCTTGGCCTGAAACGACGATGGGCTGAGCGTATGACTAAACGCCAGATTCATTACGAAGCTATGCCCGCATTCCGCATTTTTACAAACGCAATACAGGTTCGCCAGTTTAGGGTCCAACACTTGGCGGCTGGTGATAATGGCTTTATTTCCGCACTCTGCACAATTGACTTGCATCGACTTCCTCCTGATTTCAAGTGAGTGGAAATAATAACATACTACGCTTTTTGGCGTATTAATTACCCACCCTGCAACGGACTGAGAAAGCGGATTTGCTTCTGCACCTGAAGGTCATCATTCAACTTTAAAAACACATGCTGCATGGGGACGACTTCGTTTTCATAGTAAACGCGGCTGATCTTTTCTATGTCTCCAAATCCCCCCGTATTCTCGGGCATGATGCCGGCCAGCGCGGGCTGAATGCGCCACATGCTTAATACATCGTTGCGGCTTAGATTCTTCACCCGTTCAAATTCGTCTTTGGTGGCGATATCGCCCACGGGGATGATTTTCACGGAATCGGGTTTGCCGCCGGGTATGTTGATGTACAGGCTTCTAAAATTGCCCACGCCTTTGCTGGCGCGGATTTGTTCTTTCAAGGACTGTTCGTCTTCGGGGTCCAGCTGCGCGTCGGCGGTGTAGAAGATAAAGCCCATGTGCGCGCCGTTGTTGTAGTACTTCCTGCGAAATAGCGTGGCGCTCTCATTCAGTAAAACGGATTGCAGGCCACCCAGGTATTGCGGGACGCCATAGACTTGCTGATTTACGTCATATTCTTTTAACTGGATGATTTCCCCCGGACGAAACGCTAACGGGTCCACCTGATTAGGCTGAAGCAAACAGAACTGATCCGGCGCTTTCATGCGGCGCATGTTCAGTGCGGGTATGTGCTTCAGGCGGACGATCTGACCCAGGCGATTAAAGATCTTCTGAAAGTAGCACATGCCAAACACCAGGTAATCGAAGCCCGCGTTCTCCAGATCCGTGGCGCTGAGCACGGGCGACGGTACGTAAAACTTGCGCAGCATGTTGCGTTTAAAATAGGGAATGGTCCCGTGATGGGCGTTGGCGCGTAGTAGCTTGGCCAGTCCAGTAAGGCTGACCGGCGGCGCGTAATAGTCGCCATGGGGATTTAAGAACACGCCCAGGTAAGAGGTCAGCGTCGTGTCTAGCACGGCCTCGGGCGCCCCAAAACTAAACGCGGTTGGTGAAGTCGGCTTATTCATAATCTCTCGCTTATCCCGCCATGGCGATAGAGCCACGGCGCTGCTTACGGTCCAAGGGTTCATTGCTAAGCGCATGCATAATCGACCAGGCCACGTCCGCGTGGCCGGTTTTGCTGCTGCGGTCGGCCACGTAGGTGACCAGGTCGTTGCCGGTGGTGGTTTGCTTCACCTGCAGGAACGCCTGGGGAATGTCGGTGTGCTCGGCGTCCCACTCAATGCGGGCATTTTCGATCACGTCCATGGCTTTCAACACCAGGGCGGTTTTGGCGTTCAAGCTGTAGTGAATGGGCGTAGCTCTGGGGTAGAAGGCTTTCACCTGCTCAAACACGCCCAGGCCCGGCCCGGTGCAATCGATGCCCACAAACTGCACGTTATAACGCCCCAGCAAATCCTTAATGCGGTTCGCCTGGTAGCTGAACGCGCCTTTTAACTGGATCTTTTCCAGCACGCGGAACTTGCCGGCGGGATGCAGCGGCGGCGCCACCACCACCACGGTGGAGCGGTCCCCCGTGCGCGCCGGATCGTAGCCCAGCCACACGGGATAGTTTGCAAAGGGGCGCGGCTGCCTGGGCTTGAAGTCGGGCCAGACCTCGCCGCTGCATACGGCGCAGCTCAACAGATCGTCCAGCTTGAACACGGAGAGGCCCGCTTCCATGAAGGCGCACATAAACAGGTTGTTGAATTCCGCCTCCGTGTATTCCTGCTTCAGTTCGTCAATGTCGAACAGGTCGCAGCCCTGATCCGCCGCATCCTCCACCGTGACCACATTACGCCAGACCTTATCCGGTCCCAGCTGGCCCTCCCGTAACGCCGT
Organism: Hahella sp. NS-SX17; assembly: GCF_057367735.1. Lineage (NCBI taxonomy): Bacteria > Pseudomonadati > Pseudomonadota > Gammaproteobacteria > Oceanospirillales > Hahellaceae > Hahella > Hahella sp. NS-SX17. The sequence continues at coordinate 6,956,500 of NZ_CM170632.1, read as the reverse complement.
CCGCGACAGATCAAACTCGACCTTATGCCGGCGGCTCTCGTTGTAGCGTTCGCCGCTCCACAAGGTATAGGCGCCATGGCTTTTCACCGACGGCGTGGAAAAATAAGTTTTTCGCCATTTCTTGTGCGCTGCCATGCCGCTGGCCAGCTTGTTAAGCCGATCAAAGTCGGGAATCCAGAACACTTCATCAATGTATAAATGGCCGTGGTAACCCTGGGCGGTGCGGCCATTGGTGGACACAAAGCGCAACTCCGCGCCGTTGCTGAGCGGAATCACGTCCACGCCTTTCAACTCGGTGTCGAAATACTCGCGCGCGAACTTGAGGATATAGGCTTTAAATATGTCCGCCTGGGAGCGGCTAGCGGATAAAAAGATCTGGTTATCGCCGGACGTGATGGCGTCCTGGAAGGCTTCCCAGGCAAAGTAATAGGTGGCGCCGATCTGGCGCGACTTCAGAATAAACCGCGTGCGCTGGCTTTTGTTGTCGTGCCAGCGGTGCTGGTAGTCATAGAACAGTTCTTTGCGGATCGTCTCCAGACGCTCCGGGGTAATCCCGCTGACGTCATTTTTAACGCCGCGCTTTTTCTTCTTACGGTTGCCGCTGGCGTCGCCTTGGTCCGACTGCGCTTTCTCGCGGGCGGTTTTGGCTTTCTTTAAATCAATGCCCGCCAGCTTATCCAGCAGGTTGCTGAGCCGGTCTATCTCCTGGTAATCGCCCGCCACCTTATTGGTTTTTTCCACCAAATGAATGAGCCGCCGGGCGGTGGCCTGCTCGACGGTTTCGTGCTGCAGCATGTCTTTCCAGTTGTGCCGCTCAATCCACTGGTAAATAACGCGCACGTTATTAATCCCCAGCTGCTGCTGGATTTCCGCCGGCGTGATATGGCGAAGAAAAAGGCCCTTCGCCGCTTCGATGATTTCAGGGGGGTAACGTGATGACATGCGGCCCAGTGTAAGGGCTTTTTGATGGCGTTAATCCTGGTTTAACTCCTTGTTATTCCTACTAAAAACGACAAGGAAAAACGCGTAATCAAAGCCTTTGCCGGGACCGCTCGCAATGCCTATCTTGGCGTCATCGCAACGACTGACGGACCCGAAAACATGCCCCGCACCCTGCATACCGATTTTGTCAAAGTGGCCACCAGCGGACCCACGATTGACGGGCGCAACATCGCCGCCCAGGACATCATCGACATGGCCGCCCACTACGACCCCGCCGAATACACGGCGAACATCTGGTACGAGCACATCCGCATTTTCGGCAACCTCGGCCAGGTGGTGGACGTAAAACACGAACAGGACGACAAAGGCCGGGAGTGTTTGTTCGCCAGAATCGCCCCCTCGGACCAACTGATTTTGATGAACACCAGCGGACAAAAGCTGTTTACCTCTATCGAGATCCAGCCGAATTTTGCGGGCACCGGCAAAGCCTACCTCGCGGGCTTGGCGGTGACTGATTCACCCGCCAGCCTGGGCACGTCGGAACTGCGCTTTAACGCCCGGGCGCAACACCCGGACAACCTGTTTACCACCCCGATTGAATTAGCGCCGCTGCGCGTGGACAACCCGACCAGCCTGTTTTCAAGGCTTATGGGTAAGTTTGCGCGCACGGAACCCAGCCACGAACCCAACGAGCAAGAGCACGCCATGACGGAAGACCAATTCAACCAGCTTAACCGCGCCCTGGCGGACGGCTTCGCCAGCCTCGCGGACAAGCTAAACGCCAACGACGACGCCGCCCCAAAAGAACCGGAAACCCCGGATCTGGCGCAAGCCCTGGCGGAGATCAAAGCCGAGTTCGCCGACCTGAAGACCGCGCACGACAGTTTAAAAGCCGAGTTCAGCGCCGCGCTGGAAGAAGCGCCCGGCACTACAACCCCGGAAGGCGTCGGCGACGCCGCGCCGCGCGTGCTGTAACTCCAACCACCAACGAGCGGACCGAATGAACTTTAAAACGAAACAACTATTTAACGACATGTGCGCCGCCATGGCGGCCACCTATGGCGTGGGCTCCGTCGCGGAGCAGTTCAACGTCGAGCCCACTATCGCCCAGGAGTTGCAGGACAAAATCACCGAAAGCTCGGAGTTTTTGCAGCTGATCAATGTGGTGGCGGTGGACGAACTGAAAGGGGAAAAAGTCATCGGCAGCGTGACCGGCTTTGTGCCCAAGCGCACCGACACCGACAGCGCCGACCGCCAGACCAGCGATGTGCTGGCTCTGGGCAGTAAAGGCTATGAGCTGCACCCGGTGGAATACGACACCCACATTAAATACAAAACCATTGATTCCTGGGCCAAGTTTCCCGACTTCCAAGCCCGTTACGGCGGATGGGTGCGCAAGGCCATCAGCCTGTCCAAGCTGCGCGTGGGCTGGCTGGGAACCAGTTGCGCCTTGCCCGCGACCAAGCCAGGCGACCACCCCAATGGCGAGGACGTAAACAAAGGCTGGTTGCAGCAACTGCGGGAATTTAAATCCGGCTCGCAGTGGTTTGTCGAAGGCGCGACCGCCGGCCAGATCCGTATTGGCGAGGGCGGCGATTTCGCCAACCTGGACGCCGCCGTGCATGCCTGCTTACAGATGGTGGACGAACTGCATCGCGACGGCGGCGACCTGGTGGTGATCATGGGGCGGGATCTGCTGGCGGAGGACAAAGCGCAGCTGTACGCGGCGCAGGGCCACAAGCCGACGGAGAAAGAACGCCTGGAGAACCAGGCCATTATCCGCACCTATGGCGGCCTGCCGGCGATCACCGCGCCGTTTTTCCCGGCCCGGGGCCTGCTGGTCACCAGCCTGGATAACCTGAGCCTCTACTACCAGGCCGACAGTTTACGCCGCCAGGTGATCGACAACCCGAAACGTAACCGCGTGGAAGACTTCAACAGCCTGAACGAAGGCTATGTGATCGAGGACGAAACCAAGGCCGCCGGCTTTGAGTTCGCCAACGTGAAGTTGCCCGACGGCGCGGGCGCCTGGGCCTAATTTCTGGAATGCGCAGGGACGCGCCTTACCGCCGGGCTGAGTCTGAAGCCGGCCCAGCGGCTTTTTTTCATCGCTTTAACAGGGGAAGCCATGCCACTGCTGACCGTCCAACACAAACAACGCCGCCTCGCCAGGCAGGCCGCCAGCGACGCCCTAACAACGGCGGAGATGGCGCGCAATTCGCCAGTCATGCATAGCGCTCTATCGCCCCGGGTGCGGGGTGATTACCCGGTGGCCCTGGCGGCGCTGACGCAATGCCGGGAGCAACTGGCCGAGCTGGACAGCATCCCGGACAAGGTCGCGTTAAAGGCGCGTGTGTTGCCCCAGTTCATGGACTTTTTGCAGGCGTACCGGGACAGCGGCCAGCGCTACCCCAACGAAGTATTGGTGTTCTGCGTTATCTGGTTGTTCGACGTGGGCGAGATCGAAAGCGCCCTAAGTTGGGCGGGCCTCGCCATTGAACAACAGCAATGCATGCCCGGCCACTTTAAACGGGATCTGCCCACCTACGTGCTGGAAGAGGTCCACGACTGGGCGGAGCGTCAGTTCAAGGCCGGCGACAGCGCCAGCCCTTACCTGGATGACGCGGCGGCGAAGCTGACGGCCCAGGCCTGGCCGACGGCTAACGACATTGTCGCGGGCAAGCTGTACCGCCAGTGCGGCCTGAACGCAGAGCAAAACGGCGACCTGAACGCGGCGCTGACCTATTTCGAACAGGCGCAGGCGGCCAACCCGGCGGCGGGCTGTAAAACCCGCATCGCCAAACTACAGGCCAAGTTGGGACTGGCCTAACCGACTACCCACCCAGGCGGGCGCCTGGGGACGCTGCCGGCCTCGCGCCGCGTCAGCGGAACCCAGTGCGCGCCGCCTTCTTATTCGGAGACTGCGACCATGAGTTTCAGCGGTAAAAGCAACGCCGTGATAGAGGCGACGCTCACCAATGACGGCTTTTTCCCGGACCTGTCTTTGGCGGCGTTCCAACGGGTTTACCGCATCCCAGCGGAGTACCACGGGGACATGGTCGCGGCCCATGTGCGCCAGGCCATGCTGGACATTAATTTCAGCCTGGCGATGCGCAAGGCGGAATGGCTGAGCGGTGGTGTTGCGTCGCTGGCTGAAGTCAACGCCGAGCAGCTGGACGGGAAAAACGTGCTGGTCCTGTACTACCTGCGGGCGGTGTCCTGCCGCGCCAAAGCGTCGCTGCTGAACGCCTTCGCCACCATGAACCGACGGGCGCAGGCGGAGAACCTGGCGAAAGAGTCGGACGACACCGAGCAAAGCCTATTGAGCGACAGCGTGCGCGCCCTGCGTCGCCTGCTGGGCGCGGCCACGGGTATCACGGCGGAGTTGCTGTAATGGCGTTGGCGAAGCTGCGCGACCTGACCCGCTTTCTGCTGGCCCAGGAGCTGGCGCCGGCGGAACAGTGGGACAGCTGGATGGAAAACGGAACTCTGGAGGCGGCGGATAAGCGCCTGGGCGCGGGCGTGCGCGTGTGCCGGCTGAAGTATGACGCGGTGCTGGTGGTGGAGCGTTACAGCGGCCCGCCGCCACTGCTGATCGCCCATGTGGTGACCTGGCTCATGGACCACGACCCCGAGCGGGACCGTGACGGCCTGGGTCATCCCGATATTGATGTGGACGTAAACGGCGACGATACCGCCGACATAGAAATTCGCATCGGCTTTTACGAAAACCTCGACCTGGTCGCGGACGCCGCCGGCGCGATCCGGTTTAACGGCGCGCTCTGGCGGGTGGAGTCGGTCCCCGTGTACGAGCCCGACGCGGTCGGCGTGGGCGACGACCAGGCCCAACCCACGGATGCGCCTTATGTCCGTAAAAATTGAGGTCGGCGGCCACCTGAAATTAAAGCGCCAGCTGGCCCTTTTGAAACTGCCGGCGGCCAAGCGTAAGCGCATTCTGGGACAGATCGGGCGCCAGGTGCGGACCCAGTCGCGCAAGTGCCTGCGCAGCCAGACCGGCCTGGACGGTCAGCCCTGGGAGGCGCGCAAACAGGGCAATAAAAAAATGCTGCGGGGATTTAGCAAACGCCTGGCGGTATTCGCCGGCGCGGATCGAGTGGATATCACCTTTAAAAACGCCCTGGTCGGGCGGATCGCGCGAGCGCAGCAAGAGGGCGTCACGGAAGTGATGACCCGCGCCCGCATGCAACAGCGCCACGGCCAACCCGACTACGCCGCCCCGGCGACCCGGGGCCAGGCCAGGCAGTTGCGCGAAGCCGGATTCACGATCCCGCGCGGCCAGGGACGCGGACGCAAACGACCCACGCTGAAATGGGTCACGCAAAACATGACCTTCGGCCAGGCCGGCGCCGTGCTGCGCGCGCTGACCGATAAACCGCGCCAGGGGCGCTGGCTGATTCCCTTACCGGCGCGCAGCTTTTTAGGGGCGACGCAGCACGACATCGACGCGTTCATTGATCGCATTTTTGAACAGACATTCAAGCAGGCAACGAAGGGTTAACCATGGCGCAAGGCAAGGTCACCATCAATAACTTGAACCTCTCGCAGGGAAACTTCCCCGAGGTGGAGCGCAAGGCGCTGTTTATCGGCGTAGGCGCAAAGAACCTGGGGCGGGTGTTATCGCTCAACACCCAAAGCAACCTGGACGAGATCCTGGGCGCGGACGACAGCGCCCTAAAAACCAATGTCGCGGCGGCCAAGGCCAATGGCGGCGAGAACTGGCACGCCTACGCGGCGCCGATCAACAGCGGCGATCCCTGGGAAACCGCCCTGGATCAAGCCATGTTGACCGTATCGCCGGAACTGGTGGCGCTATGTGCGCCGGCGGCGGAAGCCGCCGCCATCGAGGCGATGCAAACCAAAGCGGAATTGATCCGCACCACCATCGGCCGGCGCGTCATCGTGCTGACCGCCAGCGCCGGCGTGGACTCTGAAACGCAAAGCTGGAGCGATTACGAGGCGGCCCAGGCGGCGATCACCCACGGCGCGGCCTGTCCTCGCGTGGCGGTGATTCCCCAACTGCACGGCAACGACTTAGGCGTGCTGGTGGGGCGTCTGTGTAATCGGGCGGTGAGTATCGCCGATAGCCCGATGCGCGTCGCCACCGGCTCCGTGTTGGGGCTGGGGGACGCCCCCGTGGATCGCGACGGCGTGGAGCTGCCGGACGCCACCCTGGCGACCCTGGACGCCAACCGTCTGTCCTGCGTGCAGCGTTACCCGGATTACCCGGGGACCTACTGGGGCGACTGCAACCTGTTAGACGTGCCGGCGGGCGATTACCAGGTAATTGAAAACCTGCGTGTCGTGGATAAGGCCGCGCGCGCCATTCGCATTCTGGCCATTGCGCGGGTGGCGAACCGCTCGCTGAATTCCACGCCCGTGAGCATCGCCGCCAATAAAACCTATTTCATGCGTCCGCTGCGCGAGATGAGCAAAAGCGTCGTTTTTGCGGGCGAACATTTTCCCGGGGAAATCAAAAGCCCCAAGGACGACAGCATCGAAATCCTGTGGCCGACCAAAACCCGGGTGGAGGTGTACTTAAAAGTACAGCCGTACAACTGCCCCAAGGACATTACCGCCAACATCATTTTGGATCTGTCCCACTAAGGACACGGAGGAACACCCATGAGTCAAAAGCGCCTCTCCGGCAAAGACATAGACGTGATGATCGGCGACATGCTGGTGCATGTGGAGGAAGTCACCCTAAGCATTGAAGACGCCACGGCGGTCACCAAAACGCGCGGTATTCCTAACGGATACGTAGACGGCGAAGTCAGCGCGTCCGGCGATATCACGGTGGACACCACCAACCTGCAAACCATTTTAGACGCGGCCAAGGCCGCCGGCAGCTTCCGCGCCCTGGAGCCCTTCGACCAGGTGTTTAACGGCGCCACCAGCGGCGGCGAACTGCGCATTGAAGCGTTTGGGTGCAAGTTAAGAATTTCGGATCTCCTCAACGCCAAAGCCAGCGGCGGCGAGCAGCTGACCCACAAACTGGCCTACGACGTGACGGACCCGGATTTTGTGCGCATTAACGGCGTGCCCTACGTGGACGCCACGGAAACGGAAAAGCTGGTGTAAGTCATGGCGCGAGACATCTTAGACCAGGCCGCCGAGCTGCAAGAAAAGCTAAACGTCTCGGCGCTGGCCCGGCAGCTGGCCGGCTCCACCCTGGGCCAACCCAGCCGCGCCGCCTGCATCGACTGCGAGGACGCCATTCCGCCGCTACGGCAGCAGCTCGGCGGGGTCTCCCGCTGCGTGGAATGCGAAGACTACTACCAACATGCGCAACGGCAACGACGCCAAAGGGGGCGCGGATGATCGCTATCAACTATGAACAACTGCGCGCGACGGTGCGCAACCAGGGCCACCGTTTTTTTGAAAGCGGCGACTACAACCTGAACCTGGTGGGCGTGCGTTCCCAGGATCGCCACGCCAACACCTTTAATGACCTGCTGTGTGTGGCGTTTCAGATCCAGGGGCAAACCCACTGCTTTAGTTTCCCCGCGACCACGGACCCGGGCGTTTACTGGCGCGAACACTTGGCCAACGAAAAAGGGACCGCCATTGTCGCGCCGGGCCAATACGCGGGCGTCTGGGCGCTGGGCAAACACCAAGGGAAATATGAAGCCCTGGTGCAGCGCGCACCGATTACGGTCTATCGCGACGCGAACCGGGACGCGTATTTGCAGACCGGCGACAAGATGGAAACCGGCCTGTTTGGCATTAATTGCCACCGCGCCACGGAAGCAGGCCAAAGCCTGCGCGTAGATCGCTGGTCAGCGGGTTGTCAGGTCATTGCGGACAGCGCCGACTTTGATGTGCTGATGGCCTTATGTCGCAAGGCGGCGGGGCTGTATGGACCCCGTTTCACCTACACCCTGTTGGATGAGGTGGATCTATGAGCCTGTTAAGCAAAGTCGTGGACGTGGTGACCGGCGGCCTGGCGGACAGAGCTTACCAGGTGGTGAAAGATTACTTTCCGCCAGACATGAGCGAGGCGCAGCGGGCCAATGTGCAGCTGGCGCTGCAAAACCTCGAACTGGAGAAAAAGCGTCAGGCGGAGCAAGCGCGCCAGGCGGCGGAAAAGCAGTTAACCGAGCGTATCAAGGAACTGGAAGGCAGCGCCAAAGACTTGCTGCGCCTGCCCGTCCTGGGGCCGCTCATGTTGTTTCTGCGAGGCTGTCAGCGCCCGGTGTGGGGCTTCGTCACCCTGTACCTAGATTGGATGTGGTTTAGCGCCTGGACCTTGAACGAGCAGCAGCAAACCGCGCTGATCACCATCAACGTGCTGGTGTTGGGCTTTTTATTTGGCGAGCGGGCGGTGAAGAACGTCACCCCTCTGATCGTCAAAGCGGTTAAGGCTAAGCGAGGTGGTTAAGGTGCCGGAAAAGTCAGCCGTCGTAACCAACTATGCGGCCTCGGCGATCACCACCGTGGCCGGCCTGACGTTCAATCAATGGGTGGCGCTCGGTGGTCTGCTGATCGGCGTGGCCACCTTCGTGATGAACTGGTGTTACAAGCAAAAGCATTTAGAACTCGCCCGCAAACGGGCATTAGAAAACCAAGGGGAAAACCATGACCGCTAAACAGATGATCGACCTTACCGTGTTGGACCAGGACTTCAGTTTTAACGTGACCCGCGAAGCGTACAACAAGTACGTCAACGCGGTGACGCCTAACAACAAGATCGCCCCCAGCCATAACTTTTTGGTCGGGACCGTGGCCCAGGAGCAGCGCGACGCCCTGGTGAAACTGATTCGCGACACGCCAGGCGCGGAGGTGCAGCTGGCCGGCGCGGTGCTGGAGGAGTACACCCCGGACCTGGGCATCGTGGCAAAAAAGCGCAGCGCATAGCGGACCAGGTCGCCGCCAACGGCTACGACCAGTTACGCGCCTACGCCGCCAAGTGGCTGCCGGGACAGGACCAGGACGAACAGGTGTTAGGGTTCGCCCTGTTTCTGGAAACCGACTTTTGGAAACGCCAGGAAATCGCCGTGGCGAACGGCATCGCCAAAGCCTTAAAAGGGTAACGACTCAATGAGCAACAAACTCGAAAAGCTGATGTTCAGCGTGTCGCTGATCGACCGGGCGAGCGGCGTCGCCGGCAAGATCCAGCACAGCCTGGACAAGCTCACGCAGCACGCCACCCGGGGCTTTGTGCAGATGGCCGCCGGCGCGACGGGTTTGCTGGGCGCGGGCGTCGCTCTGGAGAGCATGCTGGGGCCGGCCATTGAAATGGATCGCGCCTTGGGGGAAGTCAAAAGTCTGGGCGTGGCCAATGAAGCCTTGCGCACCCTGGAGGAAACCGCGCTGCGCTTTTCCATCCGTTACGGCGAAGCCGCCGACGACTTTGTCCGCTCCAGTTACGACATTCAAAGCGCCATCGCCGGGCTAAGCGGTCGCGAGCTGGCCGCGTTCACCGAGGCCGGCGGCGTGCTGGCCAAGGCCACCAAATCCGACAGCGCCACGATCACCAATTACATGGGCACCATGTACGGGGTGTTTCAGCGCACGGCGGAGCAGATGGGCAAAGCGCAATGGGTGCAACGCCTGGCTGGCCAGACCGCCAGCGCGGTGCAGATGTTCAAAACCACCGGCGCGGAGATGGCGGCGGCCTTTGGCAACCTGGGCGCGGAAGCGCAAAGCCAGGGCGTGACCATGGCGGAGCAAATGGCGGTGTTGGGATCGCTGCAAGCGACCATGAGCGGGACCGAAGCCGGCACCAAATACAAGGCGTTCTTAGCCGGCGTCGGCAACGCCCAGAAAGCGCTGGGCCTGGCGTTCACCGACAGCCAAGGCCGTCTGCTGCCCATGGTGGATATTCTGACCCGCATTCAGGGGAAGTTTGGCGACATCGACACGGTGGCCAAGGCGGACCTGTTGAAAAAGGCTTTTGGCTCCACGGAAGCGGTCGGCCTGGTCAAGCTGCTGATGCAGAACACACAAGGCCTGGCGGGCGCCATTGACCAGCTGGGCGCGCAGACCGGCATGGATAAAGCGCGGAGCATGGCCGAGGCCATGATAGATCCCTGGCAACGCTGGGCGGCGGGCGTCAACGCGGTCAAGGTCAGCCTGGGGCGGGCGTTCCTGCCCCTGCTGCAACCGCTATTAGATCGGATGACCGCCGGCGCGGACACCCTGACGCGCTGGACCCGATTGTTTCCGAACCTGACCCGTTTGGTGGCGATCGCCACCTTAACTGTGATCGGTTTAGTGGCGGCGGCCTCCGCCTTCGCCCTGGCCGCCGGCGTCGCCCAGTTGGTCCTGGCGGGCTGGCATGCGGTGCTTTTGCTGGGAGCGGGTGCCATGCGCGCCTGGTCGCTGGCGGTCAGCGCCGGACGCGCGGCGCTGTTTCTGTTGCAGATCGGAACCTACCTGGCGGCGGGCGCCTTTACCGCCATGCGCGCGGCCCTGCTGACCGGCGCGGCGGCGACCTGGGCGTTTTCCACGGCGCTGCTGGCCAACCCCATTACCTGGATCGTGTTGGGCGTGGTGGCGCTGATCGCGGCCCTGGCCGCCCTGGTGATCTACTGGGACGAGGTCAGCGCGGCGGCCTCCGCCGCCCTGGGCTGGATCGTGGAAAAGTGGACCGGCTTACGCAGCCTGATCGAGGACAACGCCTTTTTAAGCGCCATGTTTGCGCCGCTGTTGGCGGCGGCGGATCTGGCGGGATGGGTGATTGATTCCTTTGCAACGATTCCCGACTGGTGGGCGCAGTTCGCGCAATGGCTTAACGACCTGGACCCCTTCGCCGTGATCGGCGCGGGCGTGGATTGGCTGATAGACAAAATCAACGCCATCCCCGGCATTGAAATTGGCGACGGCGGCGAGATCCAGCTATCGGAAAAAGTGCGCCAGGAGCGCGAAAGCATCCAGGGCTTTGCGCCGGCCCTGGACGAAGGCCGAGTGAACCAGACGCCGCCCGGGGGCTTTCTGCAGCAAGTCAGCAACGCCAACACCACCACTCACCGGGGCGTCACGGTGGAGAAACTGGAGGTCAACGCCAACGGGCCGGTAAACGGCTTCATGCTGGCGGATGAACTGAGCATGGCGGCGGGGTAAATCGTGGCGGACTTTATCGACCTGTTTATCGTTAACAACGATATCAGCCTGGACGGGATCGGCGTGCCCATAGAAATCAGCGGGCGCGCGTCCATCGCCCAGGACCTGAAACACATGATCCGCGACAGCGGCCTGCTGGTGGAGCTGATCGGCGAGCGCAACCCGGAAAAAGTGGCGTTAAACCTGAGCCGCATAGAAACCCGCATCGAGAACGACGCGCGGATTACGCCAGGCACGGCCAAGGTCACGCGCACGGACCCGGAAACGTTTTATATCACCGCCAAAACCCTGAAATACGGCCACTTAGAGTTTTACCTATGAACGACCATACAGACGACTTTAGACGCCAGGTCAAAGACGCCGGCATTCCCACCACCGAGGCGGAGTTAAACCGCGCCTGGCGGGAGGAAGTCGCCGTCCAGGGCGTGGCGTTCAGCAACGACAGCGAATACTCGCCCTGGTGGCGCATGGTGTCGGTGTTGGTGACCAAACCCGTGCTGTGGCTGGTGGACCTGCTGATTAGCGGCGTCCTGCCGCAAATGTTCGTGAAGACGGCCAGCGGCTCCGCCCTGGATCTGCTGGCCTGGGGCGTGGCGGTGGAGCGCAAGCAGGCGGCGAAGGCGCGCGGGCGCGTGCAGTTCAACCGGGCCGACTTGTCCGGCGAGCTGGAAATCGCAACGGGAACCGGGATTCAAAGCGCGAGCATTAACGGCAAGATTTACAGCTTACGCACTATCGCCACGCAACGCTTTCACGACGGCGAGGCCACTTTGTTGGCGGAGGTGGAGGCGGCGGACGCGGGCAGCGGCTACAACCTGGCGGCGGGCTATTACGCGGTGCTGCAAAGCCCCATTCCCGGGGTGACCGTCACCAACCTGGACAACTGGCTGTTGCAGCCCGGCGCGGATCGCGAGAGCGACGACGCGCTACGTCTGCGGGTGCGCAACCAGTTCAGCGCGGTGAACCAATGGCACACGGACGCGGTGTATACGGCGATTATCGCCCGCTTTGACGGCGTCAGCGTGGACAACGTGTTTTTTGAGCATGAGGCGCCGCGCGGACCTGGCACGGCCAACGCCTTTATTTTGTTTGAAACCGGAACGCCCGACGCGGCTTTTTTAGCACGCATCCAGGCGACCATTTCCGACGACGGCAACCACGGCCACGGCGATGACCTGCAGGTGTTCGCCATGCCGGAAACCCAGCACGCCGTCAGCGCCGACCTATGGGCGGACGACCGCCTGGACGCGCCCGCGCGGGAGCAGTTAAGGCAGTCGGTCATGCAGTTTATTCGGGCGGCGTTTCGGGAGAACCAGGACTATCAACCGACGCGGACCTTTCCGTTTAGCCGGTTTTCCTTCAGCCGCCTGGCGCAGGAGTTACACGGGGAATTTCCGGCGCTGGCGTCCATTGATTTTAAAACCAGCGATATCACCAGCCAGATGGCTATTCCCCGGCTGAAGTCGCTGACGGTGACCTTGCAATGATCGAGATTAAATTGCCGTTCTGGTTAAGCGGGGAACAGCTGACCAAGCTGACCCGCGCCGCGCGGCGCTACTGGGAGCGGGTGGAGCATTGGCTTAGCTGGCCACTGCGTCAGATTGACGCGGAGACCTGCGCCCTGGGCGTGCTGGACCTGCTGGCCTGGCAGCGCAATATCACGCGCTTTAGCGGCGAGCCGGAACGCCTGTACCGGCTGCGGGTGAAATACGCCTACGCCAACGCGGTGGACGCCGGCAGCGTGGCGGGCGTGAAGCGGATTTTTCAGCGGCTCGGCGTGGGTTACCTGGAGGTGGAGGAGCGCACCCCGGGCCGCGACTGGGACGTGATCACGCTGCGGGTGACGGACGGCCAGCTGGCGCAGAACGCCAAGCTGCTGTCCATCATCATCGGCAAATACGGCCGGACCTGCCGGCGCTATCAGTTCGAAGTGATCACCCCGCTGACGGCGGGCGTGGCGCTGACGGAATTCAACAACACCTGGGCCACGGACGTGGCCACGCTTTAAGGGGATGACATGCCGGCGATACTCAATAGCGGGCGCGATCTGATCGCACAAAAACAAGCGGTGGGACAACCGCTGATCATTAACCAGTTTATCCTGGCGGACCTCGACGGGCTGGACCCCAGCCAGCCGGTGAACCCCAACGAGGCGACGCCGCCGGCGTCCGCCATCGTGTGGCGCGGCCCCGTCACTAAAAGCGGCTATGTGAGCCCGGATCAGGTGGTTTACAGCCTGCTGCTGGGCGTGAACCTGGGCGACTTTTATTACAATTGGGTGGGTTTGCAGGCGGAGGACGGAACCCTGGTGGCCGCCGCCTACACGGAGCGGCAACCCAAGCGCAAAACCCAGGGTGTGAACCTGGGCAACACGATCACCCGCAATTTTATGATGGCCTTCACCGACGCCCAGGCCGCCACCCAAATCACCGTCAACGCGCAGACCTGGCAGATTGATTTCACCGCGCGCCTGGACGGGATCGACGAGCGCGAGCGCCTGAGCAATTTTGACATATACGGCGCGCAGGCTTTTTTAGGCGACGGTTTTCTGCTGCGCAAAGAATCGAATCAGTACAAATTAAAAGCCGGCCAGGGTTATGTGGGCGGCATCCGCGTAGCGCAGGCAACAGACCAGGCGATTAACCCCGGCTCGCTGCCGAAAAACGTGTGGCTGGACGTGTCCCTGCAGGGGAACGCCACCGACGTGGCGCCGGTGATCAAGGTGGTGTGCAGCAATGCTAATCAAGCGTCCTTCGTGGACGGCGCCAACCGATTGCACCACCTGGTCAAGGTGGCCAGCATCGCCGGCGACGGTGCGGTGAGCGATCACCGCAACCGCCTGGGCGACCCTAAGCCGCTGTATCAGCTGTTTTTGCAGGTGGCGGACGTGGTGGACAACCTGACTACCTCCGCCAGTGATAAACCGCTGAGCGCGGCTCAGGGCAAGACGTTAAAGCAATTGGCGGACGCCAAGCTGGGGGCGACGCAAACCGCCGTGAATGCGGACAAATTGGGCGGGCTGACGCCAGCCCATTACAGCAAAGTGGCGGACATCGTTAACAACCTGACCACGGAGGTGAGTAATAAGCCGCTGAGCGCGGCCCAGGGCAAGGCGTTAAAGCAACTGGCGGACGCCAAACTGGGGGCGACGCAAACCGCCGTGAACGCGGACAAGCTGGGCGGGCTGACGCCGTCGCACTATCAGAAAACCTCGGACCAGATCGACGCGGCGCGCCTCGTCAACGTGCCGTCGCGGTGGAGCGCGCAAGTGGATTTGTCCAACTCCGTGAGCAGCACGAACCAGTCGGTGGCGGCGTCCAGCTACGCGGTAAAAATCGCCTACGACCTGGCCAATGCGGCATTGCCTCGCAACGGCAAGGCGGCGGACGCGTCGAAGCTGGACGGCCTGCCCGCGTCTACCTTCGTGCGTTACTCGGATCAGACCAGCCATAACGCGAACAACGGCTACGTGCGAACGTCCACGGGCATCATTATCCAGTGGGGCACGGTGGCGGTGATCAATGACGGCAGCGTGCCGTTCTCGTTTCCGATTGCGTTCCCGTCGGTCTGTTATGTGGTGGTGGGCAACCGCATGGACCCGGGGTCCACCAAGATTGTTCCCATTCACACCTGGAACCGCACGGCGTTCTATACGGACCGCTCGAACTCCATTGAGAACGTCACAAAGGTGGCGTATGTCGCCATTGGCAGATAAAGAGGTAAGCCGCGATGTATTACTTATACAGCCCCAGCACCCGGGGCTTTTACCTGGAATCCTTACACGCCGCCGGCGGCTTGCCCCTGGATGGGGTGAAAGTCACCGAAGAGGAACGCCAAGCGTTGCTGGAGGGTCAGGCGCAAGGCTTCGCCATTGAGATCAACGACCAGGGCCGGCCCGTTGCGCAGCGTCCCGCCCGGGAATCGATCTTCCAACGCCGGGAGCGCGCGCGGCGCGCCATTGACGCCGCCGCCGGCGACGCCCGGGCCGCCTTCGTCAGCGCTGGCCAGCTGGTGGAGGAGGAATACCGCCTGGCGCTGCGTCAGGTGCAGCAATGGCGCGACGCCGGCCAACCTGCCGACGTCGTGCCGGAAGCCATCCAGCATTGGGCGGACGCGGCGGAATTGTCAGCCTTGGATGCGGCGGACGACATCGAACGCACGGCGGCGCGTTGGCAAGCCGCCTTGCTGCGGATTCGCGGCATTCGCTTACAGGGCAAGGCGGCCATCAATCAAGCTGACCCCGACGCCGACTTAATGGCGCTGGCGCAGCCCTTTATTGATCAGCTGGCGGCGCTGCCCGCCTTTGAGGAGCTGGCGGGATCATGAGTTGGCGACTGACGGCGTTTAAAGCGTCCGCAAAAGAAGCGCAAGCCGTCGCCCTGGCGGCGCCGATCCTGGCCGGCGCGGACGCGTCCCTGGCCGAGGCCAGCGCGCGGATGCAAGGTGTGTCTTTATCCTATGCGCGCAATCCTTTGGCGGCGCAGGCGAGCGAGGCGGCAGCGGCGCGGGACGCCTACCAGGCGTTAATGCAATACGAGGGACGCGTGTTGTGTGTGCATCCGTTTCAGGAAGGCGTGGGCGACGGGAGCGGCTTATATCGCTACTTGTCCGCGCCCAATGCGGCGGCGCGCCTGGCGGCCAAACTGACTGACGCCCAGGACGCGGGCCGGCCCCGTGGACTGCTGGACGCGGTCGCCCTGTTGATCGTGGCGCGGGATCTGGCGGGCTTCGCCGAACGCCTGGCGTCCTTCAACGCGGTATTCCCTGCGCCGGAGCTGCAACTGGCGCAGCGGCGGGCGGCGCAGCTAGCCACCCTGGAGCAGGAAAAATTCATCCTGCCGGATGCGCCCCTGACGCCGCCTTGGGTGGCGCGCGACGGCGTGCAGATCCCGCGCCTGGCGCAGCACGGGCGCGCGGTCGGGGCGCAACTGGCCACAGCGCAGGGTTACGCGGCGGAAACGCCAAGCCCGATAGAGGAGTTACAAGCGGTGATCGCCCGTAAGCGTCAGCGATTAGAACAACTGCAAAGTCACTACGAGCTGTTAAAAGGCCAGCTGACTGGACAGGCGGGTTACGCGCTTTACGCCCAGGGCGATGCGTCAGCTGTAGCGGCGCAGTTACAGGCAGGCGCGCCCGGGCATGAATACGTGCTGACGGCGGGGGCGCTGCTCATCGCTGGCGCGGGCCGGCTGGCCTTTTTAAAAGAGACTTTCGGATTATGAGACTCAACGACTTTACCGTCCCCGGGACCGAATTAACGGTGACGGGCAATCTGCGCATCGAGACGGAAGATTTAGGCGGCCAGACCAGCGGCACGGAGCGCGCTAACAAGGGGATTAAACCGAAAACGCTGACCGTGTCCCTGTTGATCTTGAAGAAACACGCCAGGGATTTAACCGATCTAGTGAAAGTGGCGGAAGCGGAGGACCGCGCCGGCAAGCTGCGCGTTTACGACATTGTCGAAGACACGGCCCGCGCCATGAACGTGCGCCAGGTGCAATTTACCGGGGCGTTCGTGTGCAAGGATCTGTCCCCCAGCCAGGCCTGGCGCGTCAGCTTCACCTTGGCGGAATACCTGAGCGTGGCCGAGAAAACCGAACAGCGCCGCGACCTGAGCCAGGCGGAGGCGCAACAGGCCACCGGGGAAACCATCGCCGCCCAGGAGGAGACGCCCGCCGAAGGGGAAACCCTGACCGGCTTTGAAACCTTCCTGAGCCGGGTGGACAAGGCGCTGGCATGAAGCTTCACAAATCCCTGAGCGTCGGCGGAACGCCGCTTAAATTGGTCTCTGAAGACGTGCGCCTGGCGTTGTTCAGTCCTGGGCGGGCCGTGTTTACCGTGCAGGCGGACGCGCCCTTATCGGGCGTGGTCCAGTTCGCGCTGGGCTATGACCCCAGCGCCTTACAGCGCTTTTTTATCGGTTACGTGGAAAGCTGCACGCCCCTGGATAACCAACAACAGCGGCTTTTCTGTCGGGAACTGACCGCCACGTTAAACCGGCGCTTACCGCTCAATCTGCGCCACGTCTCGCTAAATGAAACCCTGGCGGCGATCAGTCAGGACAGCGGGCTAACCTTCGTCACGCCGCCGGAGCCTTACGCCAACACCAAAGCGCCGGCGTTTTATTCCTGGGGCGGCGGTTACCACTGCATGGACGCCTTGGCGGAGGTGTACGCCATCCCGCACATGATCTGGCAACAGCAAGGCGACGGCGCGGTCTACGTGGGCAGTTGGGCGCATAGCTACTGGGCGACCCGGCCCGTGGAGATCCCGACCCACTTACTAAACGGCTTCGGCGTGGCCAACCGCGCCCGCCTGCCGGCGACGCCAAAGCTACGCCCAGGCGTCTGGCTTAACCAAACCCATTACGTCACCCAGGTAAGCCTGGCCGACAATCATATGAACCTGACCTGGAGCGCTGCGCCGTGGACGAAGAGATTAAAAAGATAGTATTGCGGATGTTCCCGGAGCTGAGCGGCAATTTGCACTTGCCGCGCCTAGCTAAGGTGGTGGCGATCAGTGACCCTCTGGAGAAACCGGAACTCTGCGACCGCTTCCGCCCCCGCTACGCCGTAGACGTGCGCGTACTGACGCCCCAGGGCGAGGAAGATCTGGAACTTCCCCTTTATCGCTGCGTGCCGTTGCCGGTGTCCTATGGCGGCATTGAGCGCGGCCAGTTTGGGTTCCCGGAACCTGGGACCATCGTAGAGGTGGCGTTCGCCTACGGCCTGCCGGACCAGCCCTTTATTCGCACCGTACTGGGACAGGGTTTAGGCGCGCCTGGCGTCCAGCCGGGTGACCTGGTGTGGCAGCAATCCGAAGCGGTACGCCAGCGTGTGAGCGCCAAAGGCGACTGGCTGCGGGAGACGCACGGAGACATAACCGACAAAAGCGCCCGCCGCTGTGTGGACGCCCTGGAGAACCAGGAGCGTTACCAGGACCGCCTGACCGAAGTCAGCGAACACAGCGTGGAACATGTCGGCGGCGTAAAGACGGTAGAAGCCTTGGGCGCGTTAAAACTGCTGAGCGGCGGCCATGCAAACCTATCGGCGGCGGATAACCTGAACCTGACTACCGCCGCCGATCTTAACCAAGCCATCGCACGGAACCGGCACGCGTCGATCCAGGGCGACGACAACGCCACCGTGGGCGGCTCGCGCTCCGCAACAATCAGCGGCAGCGACACGCAAACCAGCGCCAACAAAACCATAAACGTTCAGGGAAGCCATACCGACATCGCCAGCGCAACACGACAGATCCAAGCGCAAATCATCCAGCTAAAAGCCAGCGCCGCCGTGACCATCCAAGCGCCAGCCATCGCCATGGGAAGCGGGGGCGTGGATGTGTTGCAGGTGATTGCGGATCTGATCGGGGTGGTTCAGGAGTTGGCGGCTACGACAGCGAGTCACACCCACGGAGGCGGAGGCAGCGGGACGCCATCAAGCAGTGGGAGCCATAACGGCCAGGCGAGCCGCGCAGGCGCTTTGAAAAACCTGATTACCAGGCTGACTCTGTAACCTCCTCCGCACCAACTGGGACACTTATAGAGCACATCTATTTCATATGCGGCAGATACCGATGCAGGTGCTATATTTGTTATTTGAGTTGAGAGAAAAGACTACTTTGTAACAGTGAAAAAATGTTGGCAACCCTCGATAATAATAATCACTTTAAGCTCTATTCAGTGGAGTAAACGTGTTAGAAGAGCGACTGTATGTAAGATAAAAATATTAATTTAGTAAAGGGTTCATATAACAGGATGAATGATGGAATTACTGGTAGCGCAGAGTTCGAATGTACAAATTGTGGGGCTCGCTACGAATTAAAAGACGAAGACTTTTGTTTTCAGGCAGAGTCTGCAACAGAGCGTGGAATGGGACAAGAAACGCAATATGTATCTGTGGTTGAAATATCATGCCAAAACTGCAATCAAAACATCCGCCTTACTTTTGATGTTTGGGAGTATCCAGTTGGTGCTATCAGTAATGAAAGCGAAGAGTCAGAAGGGGCGGAAATAATATCAAGTGAGTTCGATATTCTTCATGAAGAGAAGGAAGAATATATAAAAGCAACAATAGATCTAACAAAGCAATTATTAACATTTAGATTTGATCGATTCTCCGAAATTTTGGTGGATTTGTGGTTTAAATTTTACAAGATAAGCCCTGGAATTACAGCTTTGGCAAGCATTGTAGTTTCAACTGGGTTTCTTGTTGTGGTTATTTATACCATATATAGCACGGAGCAATTAAGATCACTTGAAATTGCGGCTAATCAAGATTACAGAAGCCAGTATTCTCTTTTAAAGGAAACAGAGAAAAACCTCAACAGCTTATCTTTATTTATTTCAAGCAAAAAAAATGAAATTGAGAAAACTCAAGCCTTGATTGAGAGTCTTGAGAGAAAAAGATCAGCGATTGAACCTATTGTAAATGCAAACCAAGAAACGATTAATGCAATATTTGATGAGCAGGAAAGGCAAATGAGGAAAACATTATGGTATGAAAATCTTATCAGCTTCGGTCTGGGGGTTCTTGCCTCATTACTTGCTTCCGTGGTCTGGCACTTTGTGTTAAAAGTTAGATCTAGAAATAACAGTGTATAGAAAAATGTCACGCAGTTTGAAAAAACAAGCAACGCAAGAAACTTAGCCAAGCTAAAAAAGACTCATACAAATCAGTTTTTTATTGAAAGTTGCATCTCGCCTTATAATTTACTTAAAACAGTATTTCTAAATGATCTTGCTTTGTCTTTGTATCGAGGGTTTATACAGCCAATGAACGTCATTCTACCCAATATTCGCATTGCTAACACCTTGTCTTCCTCTGGAGAGTCTAACCATTTTGATATGTCATTAGTCAAAGCAAGTAAATGCTTGTTTCTAGGCTTCAGCTCATTCCCAACTATAGCAGCACCAGTCACCAGTTTGACCGAACCAGCTTCATAGAATCTAGACTTGGATGGATGGATTTTTTTATTATATTTTTTTGCGGTTTTCTCAATTTCACAAATGAAGCTTCTTTTTAAAATTTCTCCAGAAAAAGTTAAGTCGTCGACATAAATAGTCATTTTCGCACTAACTTTACCCGCCAAGATCTCAAACTCATCAAACATCTTCTTATTAGAAAAGTAAGCTAATGGCATGCTAACGCGACTTCCTGTAGGTATATGCTCATTATATGTGAGTAACTGAGAAAGTAAGTCTGCTACGTCTGGTGTACACTTCATCGTATTGTAAAAAAAGTCAAAAACTTGCAATCGAGATGTTGCAGAAAAGAAGCTTCTTATATCTAACGTTATGACATTTTTTCTTGCACCAAGATGTATCTTTGCATTAGTTATGTTAGAGCGACCTTTTCGACCTGAATGTAATGTTTCGCTTGGCTCCATTCGGCACAGAAAACTCGCAATCCTTGAGTGAATTCTGTCTAGCTTTGGTAATGGTTCTTGTATATGTCTTTTTTTATGATTTTTGATCTGAAAGAAACAGCGGTAGTTGTCAATCCCACAAAGAGACTTTAGCTCTTGTGGGGTCGACATTAAAATATTTGCTAAGCGCTTTTTGCTAGATAACTTATAGAGAGGTGAGTCGTGTATAGGATATATTTTGTTTTTTGTTATTATCCTAGGCTTTTTCCGATTTTTTTTCATTTCGAAGAGCCACCCATTCCATAATCCCTAAGATTTTATTAGCAGCTATACTTCTGAACTTTCCGGGGAAAGTATCTATATCGTCATAGTTTTCAGAAAAGAAAACAAGAGAGGAAACAGGAATTTCAAATATCTTTGAGTATTTATCTAAAAGCTCGTAGCTAACAGATTTTTTGCCAGACTCAATCTCGCAAAGATAAGACTTTGAAATTTCTAATTGTAATGCCAGTTCCACCTGGGTAAGGCCATGGAATTGGCGAATTGTTTTTAATGCCCTGTATATCATATTTACTCCTTAAAAAAGAGGGGACCGCTTAAGAAGCGTCGTCCTCATTAAAGAAAAACCTCAGAGCTTTCCAGACAATAATACAAAATTTTATTAAAAATTTGATTATTTTCCACTGCTTAGAGTGTTTTCTCTCTTTAGGCTTCTGCCGTTTAAGCGTTTGCCAGACTACGTTAGAAAAATCCTCAATCTTCATATCAGATAATCTCCTCTGATTGCCAACACTCGGAATTGAGTGTTGGGTCACCATTACCAGAAGAGCATTGGGAGTGACTGGCAATAAACCCCAATTTTCACGTCGTGGTGTCACCACACGACGTGGTCGCACGCTTGGCCTGCGAGGCAATGCTTCACGCTTGACCCTGCAGCATGAGCGGCGTAAAAGTCAGAGACTAAGTCTCCACGAGTGAGTAACCTCACTCAATTAACCGGTGACTGGCTCCCTTTTCTAACGTAGTTGAATGTTATCTCATCGGTTCGCTATTTGCAAACAATATTCGCTATATGCGAACTTTGTTGGTGATCTAGAAGGCTAACTCATGCACTTTCATGAATATTCACTCCTCCCCACGCCTGCGCGTTTTGCAAAAAACTTTATGTAGGGAAAGTTGGCAAACGGGTAAAACCTCATGCTGGAAGGACTGACGCCTAAGTGCTGAAATTCATTTATTGAAAATATTTGAGGTGTTTTGAATTGTAAGTGAGAGAATAAGTCGCCTCTCATAGGGAGGGCGGCACACAGGCTGCTCGTTAACGAATCTGTAAAGGCACTCGCACAGTTTTTCGTATGTTTGGTGGCTTGCCTTTCCGAGATTTTTACACTGGAACCCGTGGCTGGAGGAACTATATTCAAAGTGTTGGAGTGGAAAAACGCACATTCGTGATACACAAATGTTAACTATCCTATGAGCTTCAGAGAATTAGAAAAAAAGTGGAAGGTTACTATAGCCCTGTTGAGCGAGGCCCGCGCAGTTCTCTGTGATTACGCAGGGGGCAGCAAGTATATCGCCGAGTATGATGAATACCTTGATCACAACGAGCTAGAGCTAGCACTTGATATGCTAGAAGAAGCAGCACTTGAGGCAACGAGCAAGCCGCCAAAAGAGATTTGGCTAAAGCTGAAGGAGGCTGCAAAATCTATGGGCCTAGAGGATCGGTGTGAGTTCTATAACCAACAAATACAAAACAGTTAACAAGGCCGTGCATTACGTGCGCTGGACCTAGCTGTGCTCGGCCGTTGTTAGGAGAGCCCACATGAATAAAAAGGTCATGAAAACGGCAGCGACTGACCGGTTGATTTTGGCTAATGCCGAGAAGTTAATAAGCTTCACTGACCGAGCTGACTTACTGTGCCGTTATTCCCAACGAATTGACGATGCATATCATAAAGATTGGTTCTTTGAATTTAATGGCGAGAGTTACTTCACTCCGCCAGCCGTATACATTCAAGAAGGCGTTATTAAATTTATTAACGGTCGTCACCGAACGATACTATTGGCACGTTATCTCACATTATTTCCGGTGCTTGTAGGTCATCTCGACTTGGATCATCACGGAGGAGTCCCACGCCAGGAAAGTATTGATGCTCTAAATGAAATTATGGCGAGTGAATTTGAAGAACATGCAACCTTTAGTAATTTGCCTGAGTTGGAGTGTGGAAATTTTCCTCAGCCATAACAAATCACTCATGTGGGACTGCCGCCCCTCCCCATAGCTCAGACGTTATGCTCTCAAGGAAGGAGTCAACAAATAGTTTCAATCCACGCTCCCCGCATGGGAGGCAACCTGGAAACAACAGTTAAGTAGACGCTGAAGAAGTTCTCGACGATAGAGTAGGGAAGAGGTGCTCTGGATAAGTCGCAGGGGGCCGCGCTTCCAAAAAGCCTGCTCGGGAAAACAGGCTTTTAAGAAAATCACCAATTTCAACGCCGTTTTTGGTTGCTAGTGAGAACTCAGACTTTTCCGCGTTGACACTTTGTTGACACTTTGGCGAAAACAGCACGAAATTACGCCATAACCAGAAAGGGGTTGCTTTGTAACTTGCTGTTTTTAAAGGAAAAAGTTGGTGGGCCCACCAGGACTTGAACCTGGGACCAACGGATTATGAGTCCGCTGCTCTAACCAACTGAGCTATAGGCCCTTATAGTGTTTCTGATTTCTCAGAAGTCCCGAATTAAGAGGTCGGGGGAAGAGAGGGCGCCAATTATACCTATCAGATATAGTTGGCGCCAGTATTTTGCTAGCTTTCGATTAATCGTCGATGAAGCTGCGTAGGTGGTCTGAGCGGCTGGGGTGTCTCAGCTTGCGCAGGGCTTTGGCTTCGATCTGACGGATACGCTCACGGGTGACGTCGAACTGCTTGCCGACTTCTTCCAGAGTGTGGTCCGTATTCATCTCAATACCGAACCGCATACGCAGTACTTTGGCTTCTCTTGCGGTCAAACCAGCCAGTACGCGGCGAGTAGACTCTTTCAGGCCTTCAGTGGTCGCTGAATCAATTGGAGATTCTGCGTGAGAGTCCTCGATGAAGTCGCCCAAATGCGAATCTTCGTCGTCACCGATTGGCGTCTCCATGGAGATGGGCTCTTTGGCGATTTTCAGTACCTTACGCACTTTGTCTTCTGGCATGTCCATCTTTTTCGCCAGTTCTTCCGGCGTCGCTTCACGGCCCATTTCCTGCAGCATATGGCGGGAAATGCGGTTCAGCTTATTGATGGTCTCAATCATATGCACCGGGATACGAATAGTGCGAGCCTGATCGGCGATAGAGCGTGTGATAGCCTGACGAATCCACCAAGTCGCATAAGTGGAGAACTTGTATCCGCGACGATACTCGAACTTGTCTACCGCTTTCATCAGACCGATGTTGCCTTCCTGAATCAGGTCCAGGAACTGCAAACCGCGGTTGGTGTACTTCTTGGCGATGGAGATAACCAAGCGCAAATTGGCTTCCACCATTTCTTTCTTGGCGCGACGGGCTTTTGCCTCGCCAATGGAGATCCTGCGGTGGATTTCCTTGATGTCTCCAACAGGCAGATCAACTTCGTTCTGAATGCTGATGATGCGGCGCTGTAGACGAGTGATTTCCTCTTCTTTGGTTTGCGCCGTTTTTGCCCAATCCTCACTTCTAGCGCCCAGACCTTTAACCCACTCAAGATTGGTTTCGTTGCCGGGGAACATCTTGATGAAGTTCTTGCGCGGCATTTTGCAGTCACGGGTGCAGATGTTCAGGATCTCGCGCTCATATTTACGGACGCTGTCGTTAGTGATGCGGATCGTGGTGATAATTTCGTCGAATTGTTTCTGTGCTAATTTGAAGGGCGCAAAAATACGGCTGACTTCGTCAAAACAGGACTGTGCTTCACGACTGTCACGGCCATGTTTCTCAATGGCGACGTTCAGCGTGTTGAAGGCTTCGCGCAACTCAGCGAAACGGCCGCGAGCGATTTCAGGGTCAGGGCCACTGTCGTTATCATCGTCGCTATCGCTGTTGTCATCGCCATCGCTTTCTTCGTCCTCTTCATCATCGAGGTCCTTGTTCTGGCCTTTGGCTTTTTCGCCGTCTTTACCTGAGCTCTCTTCTGCTTCTTCATCCTCGTCCTCCTCATCTTCATCGATGTCTTCGGACTCTGGCTCTTCGGCAGCTACAGGAATGACGCCGTCTTCTACTGGGTCAAGGAACCCTGTGATGACGTCGCTGACGCGACCGCCATCTTCGCCTTGTGTAGCGTCAAAAGCGGCAAGAATGTTGGAAACCGTGCCAGGATAGTAAACCAGCGTGGCCATAACATCGCGCAAACCTTCTTCGATGCGCTTAGCGATCTGGATCTCACCCTCACGAGTCAGCAGCTCAACCGTACCCATCTCACGCATGTACATACGCACCGGGTCAGTAGTGCGACCTACATCGTTTTCGACAGAGGCAAGCGCCGCCGCAGCTTCCGCTGCTACAGACTCATCAGTGGAATCACCATCGGTGATCAACAAGGTATCCGCATCTGGAGCTTCTTCGCAGACCATGATACCCATGTCGTTAATCATGCGTATAATGTCTTCCACCTGATCCGGATCTGCTATATCCTCTGGCAGATGGTCATTAACTTCTGCGTATGTTAGGTAACCTTGTTCTTTGCCGCGGGCGATGAGTTCTTTCAATCGAGATTTTCGGGAATTGCCTGACATAGTCACCCTACGAATTCGGTGGCTTAATGGGAGAAAAACAAACAGCTATTATAGCCTGTATACTGTTTGCGCGCTAGAAACCCTATGTGGAGACGACTTAAAAATTTTCAAGTCCACACAAGATTAAGATTTCGGTGTGGCGATCATCGCCATTTTTTCGCTCGACATTGTTCTGAATTTTTCGTGTAACTCCTTGTTTTTAGGGTCTCTTGAAAGATCCTGATGAATTTTGTCAAAAGACCTGTCGAAATATTTTCTTTTGAGCACTAATAAACTTTCTTGCGCTCCCGCCTCAATTTCTTCCTCACTGAGAATGAATTCTAAAGAGTTGAACACATTGTTGAACCGGCGCTGCTGGTGTGGATCTATAGACAATTGATAGAGTAGGTCTTCCGTGGACTCGACTTTTTCTTTAAGCAGCCATTCCAGAAAATAAGTCAAGGCCTTTTCATCGTTCTGAGTAATCTCGTAATTCAAAGTATTGGAGATTTCTTTAGCCCAAGTCGGATTAATGTATAGGCCAAGGCATGCTCTGGCTGTGTTCCGGTTTGGCACGGGGATACGATCTTCACGGGCTTCCTCCCGGTTCTGAAATGAAAATCCTTTTTTGCCTTTCCAATCGCCTTTTTTCCACTCCCCGCCATTTTTGCCTTGGCGGTCTCCCCAGCGAGAAGAGCGTGTCAGTTCATTCAGGCGCTGGTAAAGAGCATCCTTTAGTACCGGCGCATTAATGACTTTTAGTGCTGTGCGGGCCTGAGTGGACAGTATGCCTTTGTTTTCCGCAATGGACAGGTCCAGACCTCGACTCATGGCCTGGAAAAAATACTCTGAAAGAGGTGTGGCGTTGGCGATGCGCTCGCGGAATGCATCCGCGCCTTCGTTCCTGACAAATGTGTCAGGGTCCTCGCCCTCCGGGAGAATCAAGAAGCTGACCTTATAGCCATCCTGAAACATGGGGAGCAAGTTATTAAGCGCCTTATCGGCAGCCGCCAAGCCGGCTTTGTCGCCATCGAAGCAGAAGACGATGTCCTGGCTGGTGTTCAATAGGTGGCTTAAATTATCCTCATTGGTGGCGGTCCCCATCGCCGCAACGGCGTTAACCACGCCAAACTGAGCGAGAGAAATGACATCAAGGTAACCTTCCACCACTATCAACTGATCCAGTTTGCGAGACTGCTTGCGTGCTTCCCACAATCCATATAACACATTGCTTTTGTGAAAGATGGGGGATTCCGGGCTGTTGATATATTTGCTGCGGTCGTTACCAAGCGTTCGGCCGCCGAAGGCGATAGTCCTGCCTCGGGTATCCCGGATGGGAAACATCAGGCGATTTTGGAACATATCGAAGCGATCTTGCTCTTTCTCTATCACCAGGCGGAGCGTGCTGAGCGCTTTGACCAGATTGCGGTCGCTGGAGCCGCTAAGGAATTGGCGCTGTGCAGGCGCATACCCTATCCCATAAAGTTCAGCCATTTCGGAAGAAATACCGCGTCGCTTTAAGTAATCCTGAGCGATGGCGCGTTGCGGGTGACTTCCAAGTGCTTTGCGGAATGCTGTATCTGCGTGTGACGATGCGTCGTACAGCGATCGGTTCTGGCTGATCTTTTGCTCTGCTGCTTTATCTCTAGGCACCTCTACGCCACAACGTCTCGCTAATTGCTCTACTGCTTCGTTAAAGGAAAGGTGTTCTGTTTCCTTGATAAAGTTGATGGCGTCGCCATGAGCGCCGCAACCATAGCAGTGGTAGTGGGCGGGGTGATTTTCGTTGTAAACGTGAAACGAGGGAGACTTTTCGTCGTGAAAAGGGCAGCGACCTAGATAAGTTGCGCCTGTTTTCTTTAGATTTACCCGTTCAGCTACAAGGCTTGCGAGATCAACCCGAGAGAGTAAGTCGTCGACGAATGCTTGAGGAATTAGACCGGCCATGACTTTAATCTATTAAGTAAGAAAGTCTAGTTGCAGGGAGCGCCTGCAACCACTCTGACCTAACGAAGGCCTGATACAGGCCGACGTGATATAGAGAAACGAACTGGGTGATTAAGGTAATTGCAGTAGCAATCAGGACAAAGCTTTTTTAACTTTCTGCCCAATGACCGCCATATCTGCGCGGCCCTGAACTTGCGGTTTCAGGATCGCCATCACCTTGCCCATGTCACGTATCAACTCCGCGCCTGATTCGCTTACCGCAGTTTGGATAAGCTGATCAAGTTCTTCTTCGCTGAGCGCTTCAGGTAAAAACTCCTGAATGACGTCCAACTCAAGCTGCTCTTTGGCGACCAGGTCGTCCCGGCCAGCGGCTGAGAACTGGGTAATGGAGTCTTTGCGTTGCTTCGCCATCTTATCCAGAACTTCGAGAATGCGAGCATCATCAATTTCAATGCGCTCGTCCACTTCGATACGCTTAATGTCAGCCAAAATCAAGCGAATAGCTCCAAGGCGGTCTTTCTCCTTGTTGCGCATGGCTGATTTCATAGCGTCAGTTAAGTTGTCTTTCAATGACATGATCGATTCGTCTCTGTCCGTATTGGATAGTATGAGCGTTTAGAACTGGGAAATATAAAGGCTTGTAAAAATCTTAATAACGCCGATAACCCAGTCTCAATAATATTAAGACTAGGTCAATGCGGGCGTAATTCGATTAATACAGGCGCTCGAAACGTCTCTGTTCGCGCTGAACTTTCTTCGCGTGACGTTTTACAGCAGCAGCCAACTTGCGCTTTCTTTCGGAGGTTGGCTTTTCGTAGAACTCGCGACGACGCACTTCTGAAAGGATTCCTGCCTTTTCGCATGAACGCTTAAAGCGGCGAAGGGCAACGTCAAATGGCTCGTTCTCTTTAATTTTTACGGAAGGCATATCCCCTCTCTATGATCTGTAAAAACCGAATCGGTTAAAATTGTGTCAACACAAATAGGGCGCGCATTGTAATCCCGATAGGTTGCCCTTGTAAAGGTGTTGGGTTGTATAAATTCTAACAAACCTGCTCGAGCGGCGCCTGATTTAACGGCGATTTGGATTGGAATAGTTGTCACGATGGCTATAAGATGCCCGGCTCGGGCGGGAGCGCCTTTGTGGCCGGCGCTTAAGAGCGTCTTGGAAAATGTTGCGAAGGTCATTTACGGTGATTTGATGAAGGTGAAACAGAAAATGTTGGTACTGGGCATTGAAACATCCTGTGATGAAACCGGAATTGCGTTGTATGACGGCGAGCGAGGGTTACTGGCTCATACGCTGTATAGCCAGATCAAACTGCATGCTGATTATGGCGGTGTGGTGCCGGAGCTAGCCTCTCGCGATCACGTACGTAAAGTGATTCCCTTGATCGAAGATGTACTGGCTCAGGCGGGAGTCGCTAAAAGCGACGTTGACGCCATTGCTTATACGGCTGGTCCAGGTTTGGTCGGTGCGTTGATGGTAGGAGGCGCTATTGCGTCGGCGCTGGCGTATGCTTTGGATATTCCCACTATTGGCGTTCACCACATGGAAGGTCATTTGCTGGCTCCGATGCTGGAGGAAAATCCGCCGGAGTTTCCTTTCGTTGCGCTCTTAGTCTCTGGAGGGCACACGCAGTTAGTGCGTGTTGATGGGGTTGGCGAATACGAGCTTCTGGGAGAATCTGTGGACGATGCTGCAGGTGAGGCCTTTGATAAAGTAGCCAAGATGCTTGGCCTGGATTATCCAGGAGGGCCACAAGTCGCCAAGTTAGCGGAGCAAGGAAATCTGAAGCGATTTAAGTTTCCCCGTCCGATGACGGATCGTCCAGGGTTGGACTTCAGCTTTAGTGGTCTCAAGACTTTTACGTTGAATACACTGCAAGAATCTGCAGTCGACGGTGGGGTTGATGATACGTTAAGGGCGGATGTCGCCGCCTGTTTTCAGGAGGCGGTAGTGGAGACAATGGTGATCAAGTGTCGCCGGGCGCTCAAGCAAACCGGGCTCAAGCGCTTGATTATGGCCGGGGGAGTCAGCGCCAACCGTCGCTTGCGGGAGAAGTTGCAGCAGATGGTCAAAGGAGAGAGGGCCCAAGTGTATTACGCGAGGCCGGAGTTCTGTACGGATAACGGAGCCATGATCGCCTACGCCGGTTATCAACGTTTAGCGGCCGGGCAGCGGGGAAGCCTTAGCGTTACGGCTACGCCGCGTTGGCCACTGGTGGAGTTGCCGTCAATAAAAGCTCAAAGTTGAAAAGGCTAAAGCGAGCGCTCTTTTCCCTTGGCTAGATTGATGATGTTTTCTCGGTGACGGATCAAAATAAACAGCGCAAGGATGAGGAACAATGCGAGATGCTCTGGATTAAGTCGCCACGCTACCCAGGGCGCAATGAGCGCTGCGGATAGTGATGCCAGGGAGGAGATGCGTTTCCAGTATGCGATAGCCGTCCACACCAGCGCCAGCGCGAGGGTTGTTTGCCAAGCCAGGGCTAATCCCGCTCCCAGTACCGTGGCGACGCCTTTACCTCCCTTAAAATGATGGAGTGCTGGCAGCATATGGCCGACAATCGCCGCGATGGCAGTGACGCCTTGTTCATATGGTGAGAGTCCCAACATCGCGGCGAGGGTGACGGCCGCGGCTCCTTTGGTTGCATCCCAGAGCAGAGTGAGCAGAGCGGGAAGGGGGCCGCCGAGGCGGTAAATATTGGTTGCGCCGGGGTTGCCTGAGCCCGCTTCAGTAGGGTCGGGCAGTTGGAAGTAACGGCATACCCAATAGGCGCCCATGACGGAGCCGAGCAGGTAGGCGATGGAAGTCGCCATAAGAAGTTGAAAAGGATGCTCCATTAGATCCCTGCGGCTTAAAATAGATTTGATTGCGTAGATTATGAGCCATAATAGAGGCTGCTTGTCTACACCCCTTTGGTCGCTGAGAGTGTTTATCCTCTGGCGTAAAAGATGGCGCGTGTGCTTGAGTCATGGATACAGTACTAATCGAAGGTTTACAGGTGGACGCCATAATTGGCGTTTACGAATTTGAGAAAGGCTATCAGCAGCGGCTGTTTGTTGATTTGGAATTGGGGTGCGATATTTCCGGCGCTGCACGTGAGGATAATCTTAGCCTCACCCTGAATTATGCGGCGGTCAGCGAGCGTTTGCGTGAGTATGCCGCAGCCAGCCGCTTTCAGTTAATTGAAACTCTGGCGGAGCGGTTTGCGGAATTATTGCAGAGAGAGTTTGGCACGCCATGGTTGCGTTTGACGATCCGAAAGCCTGGCGCTGTCGCGGAAGCGCGTAGCGTAGGGGTGAGAATAGAAAGAGGAGCCCGCAAGAGTGGTTAAAGTGGTTGTTGGTATTGGCAGCAATATCGACCCAGAAAAGAATGTTGCCCTGGCGCTGGATGCGCTGGACGCGCACTTTCAGAATTTGCGCTTATCGCCAGTTTATGAGTCGGAAGCTATTGGGTTTGCAGGCGATGCTTTTATTAATTTGGTGGCTGAGTTTTACACCGAGGAGCCGGTTGGAGCAGTTCAGCGCACCCTGAAGCAGATTGAAGCAAGCAGTGGGCGTACGGGGATGGAGTCCAAGCACTCTGGGCGAACGCTCGATATCGATATTCTGACCTACGGGGATGTAGTGGGAGAAGTGGAAGGCATTTTGCTGCCTCGCGGTGAAATTACCGAGAATGCATATGTCTTACTACCCTTGGCCGAGCTAGCGCCGCATGAGAGCCATCCCGTTTTGAAAATCACCTATGCAGAGTTATGGAAACAGTATGATCGCGCCCAGCAACTTCACAGAGTTGCCTTCAGCTGGCGCGATCAGACCTTCTAGCTGGGACCGGGAGAACTAGCTCCCGGAACCGTTGGCTTTGCGAAACTTGTCAACCAGCGCTGCGCTGGACGGATCAAGCGCATCTGTCGACGCCCCTGTGTCCAGAAGCATCGGCAATATGCTGTCGCTGAGTTGTTTGCCCAGCTCTACGCCCCACTGATCAAATGAGTTCAAATTCCAGATGACTCCCTGCACAAAAACTTTTTGCTCATACAGAGCGATTAGCGCACCGAGAGTTTGAGGATTGATCTCATCCATTACCAGCGTATTACTGGGACGGTTGCCAGGGATGACTTTATGAGGGGCCAGTTCATCAGCTCGCTCTGCAGACATGCCTGCATCGAGTAATTCCCGACGCGCCTTTTCCAATGATTTACCGCACATCAGCGCCTGACTTTGCGCGAAGCAGTTGGATGCCAGCATAGCGTGGTGGCGCCCTGCAGGCTTGTGAGTTTTCAGAGGCAATATAAAGTCAGCAGGCGTCCAGCGCGTGCCTTGATGGAGCAATTGATGGTATGCATGCTGGCCGTTTGTGCCTGCGCCGCCCCAGATAATGGGGCCGGTAGCGTAGTCGACGCCGACTCCGGCGCGATTGACGCCTTTGCCATTGCTTTCCATATCTACTTGCTGCAGGTGGGCTGGCAGATTTTCCAGAGTCTGGTCGTAAGGCAATATGACGTAGCTGTCCGCTCCCAGGAAATTGTGATACCAGACCCCGAGCATGCCCATCAATACTGGCATATTTTGCTCAAGCGGCGCCGTTCTGAAATGCTTGTCCATCGATTCTGCGCCAGCGAGAAGTTCTCTAAAGGCCTTCATGCCCACCTGTAACGCAATGGGCAAACCGATGGCGGACCATAGAGAATAGCGTCCGCCCACCCAATCCCACATAGGGAAGACGTTTTCTGCATCGATGCCGAAGTCGCGGGCCTTTTGCACATTGCTGGAAACGGCGACAAAGTGCTTGCTCAAGCCTGATTCAGAGCCGCCCTCGCGCAAATACCATTCGCGAGCGGTCATAGAGTTCGCCAGCGTTTCCTGTGTGGTGAAAGACTTGGATTGAATGATGAACAGCGTGGTCTCGGGATTCAGGTTTTCCAGCGTGTAAGCGACGTCTGATCCGTCGACATTAGAGACAAAATGGCAGCGAATGTTTTCCTGCCAGTAAGGGCGTAGCGCTTCTACCGCGACGCGAGGTCCCAAATAAGAGCCGCCGATGCCGATACTGACGATATCATTGATCGGCTTTCCGCTATAACCTAGCCATTCACCGCGGTGGACTTTGCTGACGAACTGCTCCATTTGCGCCAATGCGCTGCGGATTTCCGGCTTGATGTCTTGGCCGCCCACCAGCACAGGCGCATCAGTACTGTCACGCAGTGCGGTATGGAGGACCGCGCGTCCTTCCGTATGGTTGATAGGTTCGCCAGCGAACATGGCGTCGATGGCCTTTTTCATTCCAGCGGCGTCCGCCAGCGCCATCAGTTTTTCCAGAGTGGCGGCGTTTGCTCTGTTTTTTGAGTAGTCCAGAGTAAGCTCCGCTGCACTGAGGGAGTAGCGCTGGACTCTGGAAGAGTCATTATGAAAGTAATCCAGGATATGATCGTTGGAGGTATCCACAGCATGTTGCTGCAACGCCTGCCAACATTCTTTGGCTTTATCGTTAAGCGTTTGAGGCGTGTCTTGCATTGTTTTGAATTTCCTTGGGATTGATGAAGGATATCAACCTAGGTGAACGCTGATGTTGTCGATAAGCCTTGTCGCTCCGAGATAGGCCGCCGCAAGTATCGTGATGGCGTTGTCGCTGGCCGCCGCCGGAGACAGGGTGTCGCTGTTCACAATATTGAAGTAGTCAGGAACGAAACCGGCTTTTGTCAGTTTATTGTTGGCTTCTGCGCTTATCGTGGGGAAATCCTTGTCGCCCTTTTCAATCTGCTCCGCAGTTTCCTGCAGGAGCTTGTACAGCAATGGCGCCGTTTGACGTTGTTCGGCGGAAAGATAGCCATTGCGTGAACTCATCGCCAGACCGTCCGTTTCCCTAAGGGTAGGACCGCTCTCGATGATAATGGGGAGGTACAGGTCGCGGGTCATTTTGCGGATAACCGCCAATTGCTGAAAATCTTTTTCACCGAATACCGCGACATCCGGCTGCACCATATTGAATAGCATGGAGACAACGGTCGTCACACCGGTAAAGTGGCCTGGGCGACTGGCTCCGCAATGAAGTTCGCTCAGCGCCGGCGCGATGACTTTGGTATGGCGTTCCAGGCCCTCCGGGTACAGTTGATTCACTTCTGGAATAAATAAAAGGTGGTTGCCGGCGGCGACCAGTTTTTCTTTGTCCGCATCCAGCGTCCGAGGGTATTTGTCCAGGTCTTCATTGGCCCCGAATTGAAGCGGGTTGACAAAAATGGACGTCACCACGTAATCGCACATCTCTTTGGCTTGTTTGACAAGGCTGACGTGCCCTGCGTGCAAATTACCCATGGTGGGCACAAGTCCGATGCGTTTCCCTTGCGTACGCTGCTGCCGGATTGCGGCGCGCAGGTCTTTAACCCTGTGAATGGTGATCATATGTTGAAGCTGTGCTCCTCCGCCGGAAATGCGCCGCTTTTAACGGCCTCCACATAACTTTTAAATGCTGCCTGTATCGAGTCGGAGTGGGCCAGGAAGTTTTTGACGAACTTGGGTTTTCTGCCTGAACCAACCCCCAGCAGGTCGTGCATGACCAGTACCTGCCCGTCAGTGTAAGGGCCTGCCCCGATGCCCACGACTGGCGCGCTGACTGCTTCGGTCAGCTTTTTGGCGAGCTTTGTGGGCACGCATTCAAGCAACAATATATCAGCGCCCGCCTGCTCCAGAGCTTTGGCGTCATCCAGCATTGCTTGCGCCTGACTTTCTTCTTTGCCTTGCACTTTATAGCCGCCGAATTTGTTGACGGACTGAGGGGTGAGACCTAAATGGGCGCATACCGGGACGCCTTGACGGGAGAGGTGAGTGATGGCGTCACAGAGCCAGGCTCCGCCTTCCAGTTTCACCATGTGCGCGCCAGCTTGCATGAGCTGTTTGGCGTTGGTCATAGCCTGTTCAGGGTCGCCATATGTCATAAAAGGCATATCAGCGATAATGAACGCTTTGCGTGCGCCCCGTTTTACTGCCGCTGTGTGATAAACCATGTCTTCCAGGCGAACTGGGACCGTGCTGTCATGACCCTGCAAAACCATACCGAGGGAATCGCCGACTAGTATCACCTCAACGCCGGCCTGGTCCATTTCATAGGCGAAGGTGGCGTCATAGGCGGTCATTACCGCGAATTTTTCGGAGTTCTTTTTGAGGTCCAGGAGGGTGCTCAGAGTGATGGACATGCAATCATCCTGTACTGTTGGAGGCAATAGACTAAATGGAAACCTGGTGTGAATAAAGTCCCGGATGCGTTGAGGCGATGTTTCGCCTTACTCAATACGCTCAATGCCGTCTTGCGGCAATGTCTTTAGCAGAACGGATACCGGCCCTACGCCCGGGATAGTGCAGTGTGGCGCAATTTCAGCCAGGGGGAATATAACGAAGTTGCGTTCGTGCATTGCGTAGTGAGGCACGGTCAGCACGTCGCTGCCGATGCTCTGTTCGCCAAATAACAGCAAATCTAGATCCAGAGTTCTGGGGCTCCAGCGTTCGCCTTGGCGTACGCGGCCTTGATTGTTCTCGATCGCCTGTAGCTCTCGCAGCAGGGCAAGAGGTTCCAGACTGGTTTCCAGTTGCGTGACGGCGTTGACATACCAGGGCTGGTCAGGCGCGCCGAGCGGCGCGCTGCGATACAGGCTGGACGTCTGCAGCAACCGGACGCCGGATATATCTTCTAATGCACTTAGGGCGTGGCGCAGCTGTTGCTCAGGTTGGCTTAGGTTGCTACCCAAACCGACGTAGCAGATTGTCATTGCGAGGGCGCACTGTTGTTGGTGCGACGCGGGCGTCTGCGTGGACGTCTGCGTCCGCCTGAGCCATCCCGTTTTGGGCCTTGCTGTTGCAATTTGCTGCGACCCTGGTCATCGGCTTCCTGATAGCGCGTCCACCACTCGCCAAGTCCTTGCAGGTCTTCGCCGCTTTGTTCGCGTAAGACCAGGAAGTCGTAGGCGGCGCGAAAGCGAGGGTGTTCCACCAGGCCCTGTAGGCGCTTGCTTTGTTTACGTGGAAGGCGTAGCTGCAACTCCCAGATTTCACGCATAGGCTGACTGAAACGCTTAGGCAGCGCAGTGTGCTTGACCTGCTGCGCCAGCACTTTGTCAATTGCCTTGTGCATCGCCTGCATGGGAGGCAGGCCGTCGTCTTGATAGCGCTGCTGCAGTTTTTGCATTGGCGACCACAACATGGCTGCGTATAAAAATGCTGGAGTTACCGGTTTGTCCTGGGCGATTCGCTTATCCGTGTTGCGCAGCGCCTGCAGAATTAGTTTTTCCGCATGGGGGTGTTCATCCTCCAATAGGCGGTCAGTTTCTGGGAACAGAAACTTGAATAAGTCGAACTGGCGCAATATTTCGAATGTGCGTACGGCTTTGCCGGATAAGAAAAGCTTCAACACTTCTTCAAACAAGCGAGCAGAGGGAATATTGAGCAACAAGGGGCCCAGTTCCAGGATGGGGCTGGCGGTGCGCTCTTCAATTGAAAAATCCAGCTTTGCGGCGAATCGGGCGGCGCGCAGCATGCGCACTGGATCTTCTCGGTAACGTGTTTCCGGATCGCCGATCAGGCGCAGAACCCGATGTTCGATATCTTCGATGCCGCCTGCGTAATCATAAATACTGAAATCTCTGACGCAGTAATAAAGCGCATTCACGGTGAAGTCGCGACGCAACGCATCTTCTTCCTGGTTGCCATAGACATTGTCGCGCAGTATCTGGCCTGAGTCGCTGGTGACGGCGTCGCCGTCGTCTTCTCCCGCATTTTGATGGCCAGCGCGGAATGTGGCGACTTCTATAATCTCGCGGCCGAAGCGCACATGTGCGAGACGGAAACGGCGCCCTATCAGGCGACAGTTATTGAATTGCTCGCGGACCTGTTCAGGCGTTGCGCTTGTGGCGACGTCAAAGTCTTTGGGCTGGCCGCCCAATAACAGGTCGCGGACGCCTCCTCCGACCAAAAATGCGTCATAGTTGGCGCTATTTAGGCGATAAAGGACTTTCAACGCCGCAGGGCTGATCTGCTTGCGTGAGACTATATGGCTGTCGCGGGGGATGATTCGCAGTTTCAAAGGTTTTGCGCCGGCTTCTTTGCGTCCCGGTTTTATCAGGCCCATTAACTTTTTCAGCATGACGATCTTGTATCTATCAATACCAATGATTTCGAGGGCCGGAGTGTACTCTTTTGTAACGGATATTGCGACAGCAAAAGCCGTGCCTCATAAGCTGAGGAATGTTGGCGAAAGGCGCTCAGACCCTATATGCATTAAGCATAGCGTTGATAGAGCATTAGTCGACAAAAGACGGAAATTTAAGGAGAAATTACGTGGGAGAGGAGAATAACTAAGGGGAAAGCAATGTTGCTTTCCCCCACTGAGAAGAAGGTTAGACGATTTTTTGTTTTTATTTTTGTCTTGGTCCCAAACGATTTGTCGCTCCACAATTAGAGCCTAGAGGATTAGTTACAAACGGAACGCTTTGAATACTTCGAGTGATAATAGGGATTAGGATAGTGTTGTTTACGTCTAGAATGTCCACTGTCGTGGTTCTTCTTAATGCTAGACACCCTACCCATACCTTGAAATACCACTAAAAAGCTCGGCATCCAAAACAATCAGTTCGCCACCCATATTTTTATTTTTGTTCTGGGTTGTTCTTTTTGTTCACTCTGCTTTTTTATTTTTATTTGTGCAGTTCGGTGCATTTTTATTTTTATTTTGCACTGTAAGAGAGCATGGGGCGTGCCAGAAAATTAAAAAAACATTATAAAACAGCAATATAGATGGTGGTGATCAAAAGTAATACGTGTTTTTGCTTACCTGAGTGTTACCAATGCCCACTGAAAGGGCATGACGGTGTTCCCCAAAGTAACGCCTGGTAACAACTCAACCTCGGTTGGTGTTACAAAGCAGGGCGCGAAGCGCATTTAGGATGTTTTTTAATCAAAATTATGGTCCACATTAGTGAATATGCAAGTCAACTTCGCGTAACAGTTTAAGGTTGTGAGCAATAAGTGCGCGTGATCGTCTGAAAATCGATCAGTAAGAAGCGAATTGGGGCGTGAAAAAGGAGTGTGGGGGGAGTTGCAGCCCGGATGAACCGGGCTGGCTGGGAAAAGTGTTACTTTGCGCTTTTTTTGGTGCGTGGAATGCCCAAACGTTGACGGCGCTCCCACAAACTTTTTCGGCTTATGCCTAATTTGCGGGCCAGTTCGGTTTCGCTCATGGTGTCCTGATTTTCCAGTACAAAATGCTGGAAATAGTCTTCCAATGACAAGTCCGTACCTTTATCCGCGCCTTTGGAGTTGGCGGGGTTGTCCATGTTTAGCATGCCCTCCGGGATATCGAGCTCGCCTTCGAGATCAATCGCCAGCAGATCTTTACCGATGTGGTCGCTGTCGGAGAGGATGACGGCGCGCTCTACGGCGTTTTCCATTTCTCGCACGTTACCTGGCCACTGATAGCGGCGGATGAGCGTGAGCGCCTCTTTGTCGAACTTAAGATTAGGCTTATCCATGCGCTCACCCATTTTGATGAGTAACATTTTGG
Organism: Hahella sp. NS-SX17; assembly: GCF_057367735.1. Taxonomy (NCBI): domain Bacteria; kingdom Pseudomonadati; phylum Pseudomonadota; class Gammaproteobacteria; order Oceanospirillales; family Hahellaceae; genus Hahella; species Hahella sp. NS-SX17. The sequence goes on along the minus strand of NZ_CM170632.1, from coordinate 6,918,875 downwards.
CCAGTCCTATGACATCGTCTTCCCGGTCGCGCAGCGGCGGGATGCGAAGCTGCATGACGTTGAGTCGATAGAACAAGTCTTCCCGAAATTCGCCCACTTTGGTCATTGCTTTGAGATTACGGTGAGTCGCAGCGATAAGGCGCACGTCCACCCTTTTGGATTGTGTAGAGCCGACTCGACGAATTTCGCCTTCCTGCAACACCCTTAACAGGCGCGCCTGAGCTTCCAGAGGCAGCTCGCCGATTTCGTCGAGAAACAGCGTTCCGCCATCCGCAGCTTCAATAAGTCCGCTACGCGCCCCCACTGCGCCGGTAAAAGCGCCTTTCTCATGGCCGAACAGTTCAGATTCTATAAGAGTCTCTGGAATCGCTGCGCAGTTTACACAGATAAGGGCGCCTTCCCTTCGCCGGCTTAATAAGTGTAGCGCGCGCGCCGCCAGTTCTTTGCCGGTTCCTGATTCTCCCTGGATCAGTACGGTAGTGTCTGTGGGGGCGACTTTGCCTATCAAGTCAAACAGCTTCAGCATTTCTGTGCATTCGCCGAACATCAGGTCATTGATGTCCGTGCGCGCCGCGGCGGCTTCTGCTTCGAGCTTGGGTGGAGAAGGTTTGGCGGGCCGCCGATCAAGAATGGACTTGATCGACGCCAGCATCTCGTCGTGGTCAAAAGGTTTGGCGATGTAGTCCACCGCGCCAAGTTTCATGGAGTCCACGGCGGAGCGCAGACTGGCGTAGCTGGTCATGATCAGGACGGGAGCTTCAGTCGCCTGAATCAAATCGGTGCCGGGACGACCTGGCAGTCGTAGATCGGAAATAATTAAATCCGGCTTGCTTTGCTCCGCCACTTCCAGGGCGCGATCAACGGAATCAGCTTCGGCGACGGCGTAACCGTTATGCTGTAAGAGTCGCGTCAGGGCGGAGCGGATAATGCTCTCGTCTTCTACAATCAAGATTAAAGCCATAGCTTAAGTTTCCGTTAACTCTGCTGAGGTACTTTCTGTGTCGGACTGGTAAGCCGGTAGCTCGATAGTGACCCGGGTTCCTTTGCCGGATTCTTTATCCGCCGGACTTTCTATCCGAATGTGGCCGTAGTGCTCTTCTATAATGCTGTACACCAGAGACAGCCCCAGTCCAGTGCCCTTGTCGGGGCCTTTGGTGGTATAGAAGGGCTCGAACAGGTGATCGATCTGGTCGCCGCTGATGCCGCTGCCTTCGTCCACCACTTCGACGTGAATGGAGTATTGATGCTGCGTGGCTCTCACCCAGATTCTGCTGGAAGCCTCCGATGCGTCGCGGGCGTTGCTGAGCAAGTTGACGAACACTTGCACAAGACGTTGCCCGTCGCCCATTACCTTTAACGTTTCGTCAACTTCATCAACATAGAGCACCTGTGGCTCTTTAGTGGATAAGGAGAGTAAGTGTATCGCTTCGTTGACGCAACGTTTTAACTCTGTCGGCCCATGTTGGGCGGATTGGGTGTAGTTGCCGGAGCGGGCGAAATTCATCAGGGTCTGCAAAATGCGAGAAACACGCTGAGTCTGGACGATAATATGGCCGGCCGCTTCCAGCACTTCTTCGTTGCTGGTCATTAGTTTGAGGTTCTGGGCGAGGCAGGCGATGCCCGTCACCGGGTTGCCAATTTCGTGAGCAACTCCTGCAGCGAGACGTCCTACAGATGCAAGGCGCTCGCTGTGGACCAACTCATCCTCCAATAATTGGGTCTCCGTATAATCTTCCAGCAGCAGTACTTGCCCGGCGCCGGAGGCCCCATCGCTATCAATCGCGGCTTTGTGCAGGTTGAACCAGTGCGGAGAGCCATTAATGTCCAGGCGCTTTTTGGAGACATGACGTTCTTCCGCGTTGGCGAAACTGAACATCAGCGTGGACCAGGGCTTCGCGATGGCGCTGATATGCGAACCGATGACTTGCGGAGCGGGTATGCCGGTCAGTTGCTCCATGGCGTGATTCCACATCAGCACCTCAAGGTCCGCGCCTAAAGAGCAGGTGGCGATCGGCAGGTTCTGCAGCGTCTGACGGTGGTATCGGCGTAAAGTGTCCAGTTCGCCAGCGAGCCCGCTAAGGCGGTTGTGATACTCCTCAAGCTTACTTTCAACGAAGTAGATGTCCTGGGCTGGCGCGATACTGGTCGCGGGTTTGAAGCTCAGGCTCTGCTTGACGATGTCCTGTGCGAGGGCCGGGCCCAGCAGTCCTGACAGGTTCGCTTCAATCTGATCGCGCAGCCTGCGTAGCGCATAGGGACGGTACTCGACCTCGTGCAACTGCAACTGCGCGAGGGCGTGATTAACTTCCCTTTCAGCAGCTTGACGGCCGAGAGACTCAGTCAGGAAATCCTTAAACTGCTCGGAACTGGTGGCGACCAATTCGCGCCGGGATGGACGCATCAACGTATCGACGGAGCAGGCCTGGGCGGAGCGCGCCTCAGCCTGGGACGCTTCAGTAAAGAGGCTGACCATCACGAAAACAAAGATATTCAGCGTTAGTGACGCCATCACATAATAGTGCCAATCGTCAGGATTGAAGCTATAGCTGTCGCGCCAGGGATTGACGGCGAATACGTCTACGCCAAAAAGTATTGGTAATGGCATGGTGACGAACCAGAGGCTGACGCCAGCGCACAAACCGCTGATGAAGCCATTACGATTGCCCAGTGGCCAATAAATGACCGCCATCACGCCGGGCAGCAGCTGCAGACCGGCGGAAAAAGCCAGAATGCCCAGCTCGGAGAGGGAGAATCTGTTGTCTAAAAACAGAGAGAACAGATAGCCGGAGCCGAGGATAAACAGGATTAACCCCCGCCTCACCCAAGTCAGCCAAGAATAAATGTTGCCGCGGGACAGAGGTTGATACACAGGTAAGATGACGTGGTTTAGCATCATCGAAGCCAGCGCCAGGCAGGTCACGATCAACAGGCCGCTGGCGGCGGTCAGACCGCCGAGGAAGGCGACAATGCTGATCCAGGGAGCATTAAGCACTTGCCCGAGGCCAAGAATGAAAAACTCTGGCGTGGTTGGGACAGAGAGTTTGATGCCCGCCCACATGAAAATGGGAATCGGCAGACTCATCAGGAGCAGGTAAACCGGCAATCCCCAGCTCGCCTTGTAGAGCGCTGTGGGATTCAGGTTTTCGGTAAAGGTGACATGAAACATGTGCGGCATCACCAATGCGGACGCGAAGAAAATCAGCAGCATCGCCCGCCATGGGCCCTCTTCCAGATGACGCTCCATGGCGCTGATGCGTTGCGCGTTCTCTTGCAGCCAGTTATTAACTTCGCTAAAGCCGCCAAATACCTGATAGGCGATCAATATGGCCAGAGCCAAGATAATCACCAGCTTGAGACCGCCTTCCAGAGCGATAGCCACGATCAGGCTGGGATGTCTTTCCGCGCGAGTTTGCCCCCGGGCGCCGAAAAAGATAGCGAAGAAAATAATCATGGCGCAGAACAGCAGGCTCACGATCCGCGTATCATCAGAGGGCGCGAGCACATGCAGAGAATTGTCGAGCGCCTGAAACTGCAGCGCCAATAACGCCAACGAAGCAAAGCTGATGAAGAGCGTGCTTATGGTGCCGGCCGCCTGACTGCGGTAACGGAAGGTGAACAGGTCCGCCACTGAGGATAGCTGATAGGACTTGGTGACTCTCAGAACTGGAATCAAGAGCACCGGCGCAAGGAGAAAAGCGCCGCAAACGCCCAGGTAGAAAGCCAGGAACCCGTAACCAAATTCGTAAGCCAGTCCGACAGAGCCGTAAAACGCCCATGCGCTGGCGTAGACGCCGAGAGATAACACATAAGTCGCGGGATGACGGACCCAGCGTAAAGGAATCCAGCCGCGCTCGGTGATGTAGGCCAGCCCAAACAATGCGCCCAAATATAAAGCGCCGTAGGCGAGGAGGCTCCAGGCGCTAAAATTCATTCGGGCCCCGCTTACGCTCCAGCCAGTACGCGACGATGATTAGCAAAAACCAGATGATGTAAGGCCTGTACCAGGCGCTGCCCGGAGCTATCCACCAGTCCATGATCACTGGTGAAAAAATATAGACGCCTAAAATCAGCAGAAACACCAAGCGATAAATATACATAGACCGCGTTACCAAAATACCCGGAAGACTAGGTTTGTCCATGTTACTGGAGGAAACGGGCGCATGCAAAATACCTTTTTAGCTTGCCAATTAGTTGTTTTCGCGCACTTATTAACTAATAGCAAGCAAAAACAGGGTAACAGCATTTTAGTGCTTTATACGCCTAAGATGTCTGGCATGGGCACATCTCGTAATCCACGAATTTCATCGCGCGACCAGTTCAGCGTTAGGAATTTCAGAAGGTCCTGAGGGGTCTCCACCTGCTTTAGCTCGGTTGTATCGAGTCGCAGAGCCGCGGCGGCTGAGCGGAGGTTGGTCATAATCTGCCGGTGATTAAGCCCTGGCGCCAGGTTTTGTTTGCTGAGCTTGGCGCCGGAAGCGTCGACGACGACCGGGAAATGCCCGACTAGCGGTTGCTGTCTTCCCAAGGCGCTATAAATCTGGTTTTGCAAAGGGGTGGAGTCGAGCAGGTCGGAGCCGCGAATGATATGGCTGATATTCTGAGCTAAATCGTCACACACGACCGCCAGCTGGTAGGAAAAAAAGCCTTCTTTTCGTTGAATGACAAAGTCATCGATTTCCCCATGCAGACGATAGGGGACGACACCCTGAATCAAGTCAGTAAAGCTGCATTCAGCGTCTACTACGACAAAACGGTGGGCATGCTCGACGTCAGTATTCGTCTGGCGCAGGCGACAAGCGTCCAGATGGTGGCCATTGCGCTCTGACAATTCTTTGCGGCTGCAAGGGCATGGGTAGGCTCGCCCGCTTGAGAGCAGTTTCATCAATAGATCTTTGTATAAAGGCGTTCGACGGGACTGGTAGATAACCTGTTCGTCCCACTGCAGGCCATGGGCTTCGAGTGTTCGCAGGATGTTGTCAGCGGCGCCGGGGATTTCCCGTAATGGGTCGATGTCTTCAATACGCACAAGCCAGACGCCTTGGTTGCTGCGTGCGTCAAGATAACTGGCCAGCGCGCCAACCAGTGAGCCGAAGTGAAGAGGGCCGGTAGGAGAGGGCGCGAAACGCCCTCGATAGATATCCGAAGAGACTGCCAGCATTGAGTGCGCGGGCGAGGCCGGGTTAGATGCCGGTTTGCTTTTCCCTGATTTCCGCCAGCGTTTTGCAATCAATGCACAGAGTCGCTGTCGGGCGGGCTTCAAGACGGCGAATGCCGATTTCTACGCCGCAGGATTCACAGAAACCGTAATCTTCCCGATCAATCTGATCGATAGTCTGGTCAATCTTTTTGATCAGCTTACGCTCTCTGTCACGAGTACGTAGTTCCAAGCTGAATTCTTCTTCCTGAGTGGCTCTATCGCTGGGGTCTGCGTAGTTGGCCGCATCTTCCTGCATATGGTGCATAGTGCGGTCTACTTCTTCCATGAGCTCTTGTTTCCAGTCCAGCAGGATTTTTTTGAAATGCTCCAGCTGAGGAGGGCTCATGTATTCTTCGTTTTCACCAATTTCATAAGGAGTGAAATTAGTGAACTTACCAGCGCTACCCGCTTTTTCATTTGGCATATCTTCTGCCTCGTCTAGTCACTTCTCAATACCAAGTAGTGTAGGCTTAAGCCCGCACTGGACTCATATTTGCTAATATTCGCGATTTGTCAGGATTTAAGCGAGCGAAACATAGCAGATTACTGATCTGATCGCCAACCCTTATTTATTTCAAAGTAGTCCAATTTAAAGCGATTGCTATTTTCGTGATTTATCCGTGCAGATAAGGAGTCATATTTTGAAAATCGATATTGTTCCAACTCCGGGGCGACTGCTGAAACGTTACAAACGGTTTCTGGCGGATATTCAGCTTCCTGATGGTAACGAGTTGACGATTCACTGCCCCAATACTGGTGCGATGACCGGGTGCGCCGAGCCGGGAAGCCTGGTTTATTTCAGTGACTCAGGCAATCCCGCCCGTAAGTACCGCCACACTTGGGAGTTGGTGGAGACCTCCGCCGGGGAGTTTGCCTGCGTGAATACGGCGCGTCCGAATCAACTGGTGGGGGAGGCGATTGATGTTGGCGTGATCAAGGAGTTGCAGGGATATCCCAATAAAAAAGCGGAAGTAAAGTTTGGCGATCAGAACAGTCGGGCTGACTGGATGCTATTTGGCTCCACTGAACTGCCTGATTGTTATGTGGAAGTGAAAAACGTCACGCTTTGTCTGAACGGGAGAGGATATTTTCCCGATGCGGTTAGCGTGAGGGGACAAAAACATTTAGAGGAGCTGATGTCTGTCGTGCGAAACGGAAAGCGGGCGGCATTGGTGTTTTGCGTTAACCATAGCGGTATCACTGCGGTGAGCCCTGCGGCTCATATCGACGTCCGCTACGGCTCCTTGCTGGAAGAGGCTATGGAATATGGCGTGGAAGTGTTGGCGTATAAGTCGAAGATTACGCCAGGAGAGATGAGTGTGACTCAAAAACTGGATGTGATCCCATTTGATCCAGAGGCTCTGTAAAAACAGCGTCAGTCAGGCAGATAAAAGCGCCATTCATTGCCGTCATACTCTATTTCCAGCCTCTGCAAGGACTGACCCAGGCAGGGGCCGCTGATGCATTCGCCTGAGTGAACCAGGAATAAGGCCCCATGGGTTGCGCAGTGAATAAATTGTCGAGCGTGATCAAGAAACTGGTCTGGCATCCATTCCAGTTCAATGCCCAGATGGGGGCATTGGTTCAGGTAGGCGTAAAGGTTGCTGCGTTGCTTGACCACAAACAGGCTGCGCCCGTCTAACTGGAAGCCGCGGCTTTCGTTATCCGCCAGCTGCTCCAGTTCCTGCGCAGGGACAGCGCCAAGTAGACTCCGCAACGCCATGAACTCGGCTAGAGTGCGGCGGAATCGCCAGTCAGGCGGCGGTTCAGGTCGTTGATAGTCCGAGCCATAGTTTCCAGTAAGTGGAAGCAGGTTTCCGGGTGGGCGTGAATCAGACTGACAAACTGAGTTTTTGGCACCGCCATGACCGTGCATGTATTGCCCGCCACAACGGTGGCGTTGCGAGGGGCGTTGGTCAATGCGGCGATGGCTCCGAAAATTTCCCCTTCATGCACTTCTCCAACTTCCTGTTCGTCGATAAAGACTTTCGCGTCGCCCTTCATCATGGTGTAGACGTTATCCGCTTCTTCTCCTTGACGTATAATCACGTCGCCCGGTTTGTAGCGAGTAAAACCAGCTTGAGGGCGGTGTTGTTCCTTGCTGATATCGCCATAAGAGTGACTGAAAAGCGTCATCAGGCCGACGACATAGCTTTGCCATGTATTGGCGATTTGCTGATTTTCTTTTAGCAACTCTTGAAAGGCCACGGGAGAGAAGCAGTCCAATTGCACTGGATCTTCGCATACATAGCTGACGGTCGCGGCCTTTATGCCGCCCTCAATTCCGGCGACGTCTCCCGGTTGCAGAATGTAAGCGACGCGATTGTCCATGACGGCGGAAAGCATCCCGCGTCTCACCAGGCATAAATGACCGCGCGGAATGCGCCTGAAAAGCTCTGTGCCGGGATATAGCTCAATATTATTCGGGCTCGGGGGAAGTAATCTTTGCAAGCTGCGCGCGGAGCTGTTTACGTATTCGAGTAAGCCTTCAACGGAGGCTACATGTTCGCCAAGTAAAAACATAGGTCCGATTCCGGTTTAACGACGGTAGCGTAGGCGCGTGCCATGGGTGACAGACATAACAATTTCATCAGGAGAGAGGTCTTCTGGAAAGTAGCAGCCCGATATTTTGGTGCTGGCGATGCTGGCCCCCTCCAAATCAGCCTTGCGGAAATCGATGCCGCGCAAGTCTGCTCCACGAAAGTATGCGCCCTTGAGGTCCAGGCCCGACGCGTCAAGGCCGCGCAAATCCAGGCCGCGAAAGTCGCATAGTTCAAAGCTAGGAACAGGGGATGACTGTTTCTGCTTATTGAACTCGTCGACTTTCTCAGAACGAAGCAGTTTATATAGAGGGTGATCTATTATCTTGACCCGTTCCATTGAGCTGCACCTCCGGAAACAATTCTGCGGCTAGGCGGATAAGGCCGGCCTGAGTAAATGCTAATCGGGAAGCCGTTATTATAACGGCGCATAATCGCAGTATAGACAGAGGTTTAAGTCAAGTCATGTAGTGTTCCGTAACAAAACGGAACGTGAAAACGACGTAATTGCAATAGACGTGGAGTGAGAAGGCGCAGCTTAAGCTGCGCCGAGGCGTTGCACCAGTTTTTCGGTCAGAGTATGGATGTCCTCGGAGCTGTCTGTCGCGACGACCAAAACGTGAGGCAGTTCATCTTCCTGGAATGGCTCATCCCGGGTCAGTTGTTTGTGCATGACCTCTACATCGGCTTCAGCGGGATCGTCATTCTTTTCCTTGCGACGGTTCAGGCGGCGCTCGATCTCATCCAATGGAACGCGGCAGTCCACCACAGCGAATGGAACGCCTTCTTCTTCCGCCACTTTTTCCATCTGCAGTCGCTGATCGTAGCGAAGGAATGTCGCGTCGATGATAACCGCCGCTCCGCAGTGCAGAAGGGCGCGAGCGGTGTCGGATAGATGGGCGTAGGTCTTAATGGATGCGTCTTTGTTATAGATGCCCTGATCGCTGCCGGATGCGCCTGTGTTGTCGAGATGGGAGAAGCCGAACAGGCGCTTGCGCTCCACATCCGAGCGCAGGCGAATAGCGCTCAAACGTTCCAGCAGGCGTGATGTGATGGTGGATTTGCCTGTGCCTGACACCCCGTGGGTAATGAGTAGAAATCGTGCTGGCACGTCCATATAGCTTTCTGCTAAATCCAGGTATTTGCGATATTTACGCACCTGCTCCGCTTTGGCTTCTTCACTTAGTCCTGGCGCGCCAAGCGTAAACAGAGCCACTTTGCATCGCACCATTGCGCGATATGACTTATAGAATGGCAGCAGCTCAGCGCCAGCGTAATCACCAGTGATTTCCAAGTACTTATTGAGAAAACGATAGGACAGATCTTTCATGCCCCGGTCTTCCAGATCCATCATCAGGAAAGCGAGGTCGTTGTATACGTCCGTCCAGCGAAAGTCCTCGTTAAACTCAATGCAGTCAAAAAGGGTGACTTTGTTCTCGAACAGGGTCACGTTGCCAAGGTGCACATCGCCATGACATTCGCGTACGAAACCGTTGTCTTTGCGTGACTGCAGAAACGCGCGCAGGCGCTCATAAGTGCTTTGCGCCCAGCCTTCTATATATTCCAGCTGCCGTAGCTCTGCTGTGTCTGTCAGCATCGGACGGACCTGGTCGAAATTCTGCTGTACGGGGGCGAAGACTTGCTCTGGGTCGCCGAATTCACTGCTGTTGTCAGCGACAGCGGATTGTTGCATGTGGAAATCCGCCAACTGCTGGCTTAGCGCGTCCAAATAGCGCGGCAGCTTTTCTGAATCATTGGGGAGCATGCTGAGCAGGTCATTAGGGTTGAACTGCTTCATTTTGACTGCGTATTCGATTACCTCTCCTTCGCCATCAATGGATGGCTCCGCCTCAGCGCCGGTGATTGCGACCAGCCCTTGATAAATGTCCGGGGCGAGACGGCGGTTGAGTCTCAGTTCTTCCTCGCAATAGAAACGGCGTCGCTCCAAATTAGTGAAGTTTAGGAAACCGAAGTCCATGGGTTTCTTGATTTTATAGGCGTAGGGGCCGGTCAGAATGACCCAGGAAATGTGTGTTTCGACCAGTTGAATCTCTGTGACGGGGTGTCCATAGACTGCAGGATTCCGCAGCGCCTTGATTAAGCTCTCGCTCACGCGTCGCTCCTTCTTATTTAATATTGCGAGGGTTTCATGCCACTGACTGCTGAAATTGGTTATGATAACCGCCGCGACCGCCCGAAAAACAATCATCTGGCGCACATAAAACGTCCTGAAACAACGCGTTTCAACGAGAATAAAAGGCAGCCGCGCCAGCAGACTAGAGCTTAAACCATCTACATTCCCATGTCGAAACCTAAAACAGCCCGCAAGCCTGCCAATAAGCGGCCCGGCAAGAAAAAGACAGCACCAAAAAGACGCATCCTTTCAATCCTTTTCAAAGTGACTTTGGTCCTCTCCGTATTACTGGTGATTTGGACAATTTATCTGGATGCGACGGTAAGAGAAAAGTTCGAAGGCAAACGCTGGCAGTTACCCGCCCAGGTGTTCGCACGGCCCATGGAGTTCTTCCCAGGCCAGAACTACACCCGGGGACAGGTAGAGGAGGAACTGAAGACTCTGGGGTATCGGCGTACGGACCGTCCCGGACAACCAGGGACCTACTCCATGTCATCGAGCGCGCTGGAAGTGTACAGTCGTTCGTTCAAGTATCCTGACGGGGACCAGAAAGCGCAGAAATTCCGCCTGGATTTCGATGGGCAAGGCGTCAGCCGCGTTAGCGCGGGTGGAACGGATACAAACTGGGCCAGATTAGAGCCGGTGCTTATTGGCGGCATTTATCCCGCACAGCATGAAGACCGTTTGCTGGTAAACCTTAAAGAAGTACCGGAGAGCCTGAAAAAAGCGCTGGTGACGGTGGAGGATAAGAACTTCTACTCCCACTATGGCGTATCGCCTCTATCGATAATGCGGGCGACCTGGGTGAATATTCGCGCTGGGCGTGTCGTGCAAGGCGGCAGCACGCTGACGCAGCAGTTGGTTAAGAATTTTTACCTGTCCAGCGATCAGACCATTTGGCGCAAGTTCAACGAGGCCATCATGGCCTTGTTGCTGGAATGGCATTACGAGAAAGATGAGATTCTGGAGGCCTACTGCAATGAAATTTTCCTGGGCCAGGCTGGCGCACGCGCTATTCACGGCTTTGGAATGGCCAGCCAGTTCTACTTTGGCGTGCCGGTGCAGGATTTGACGCCGGAAAAATCCGCGTTATTGGTTGCGATTGTCAAAGGCGCTTCCTATTACAACCCGCGTAAACATCCTGAGCGCGCGCAGAAACGCCGTGATTTGGTGTTGCAGATGATGGCGGATGGCGGGGTGATATCAAATGAACAAAGCATCGGCTTTAAAAATCGCCCGTTGGGTGTGGTGGCGCAACCGCGATACTCCGACAGCCTGTATCCTGCTTTTATGGACCTGGTTCGTCAGCAGCTGGATAAAGACTATCGCGAAGAGGACCTGCAATCTGAGGGACTGCGCATTTTTACGACTCTTGATCCGCTGGTTCAAACTCAGGCTGAGTCTGCGCTCAGTAAAACGGTCAAGGGATTGGAGCGCAATAAGGCTAATCAAGGGCTGCAAGGCGCTGTAGTGACTACAGCTTTGGATAGTGGCGAGGTGGTGGCTTTAGTCGGCGGAAAGGATGCGCAGTTTGCAGGTTTTAATCGGGCGTTAGAGGCAAAACGGCAAATTGGCTCTTTGATTAAGCCGGTCATTGCGTTGACGGCTTTGCAGGATAAAGATAAGTACACGCTGGCGACGCCGATCAAAGATGAAGCGTTTTCTATCAAGTTTGAGAACGGCGATGTCTGGGCTCCACAGAACTATGACAAACAAACGCACGGGGAAGTGAGCCTGCAGCATGCGCTGGCGCACTCCTTGAACTTGGCCAATGTGCGGCTCGGTCTGGAACTCGGTGTGCCAGCGGTGTTGGATCAAGTGCGTAAGTTGGGAGTGGAGACGAGCGCCGCGCCTTATCCATCTGTGCTGCTGGGGGCGTTAAACCTGACGCCGCTTCAGGTCGCTCACCTGTACCAAAACCTTGCTTCTACTGGGTTTGATACGCCTCTGCGCGCCATTCGCGCGGTGACCAAACCCGATGGTGAATTGCTGACAAGATATCCCTTTGATACTCATCAGGTTGTTGATCCCGCCGCAACTTATTTGCTCCAATACGCGATGTTCGACGTCATGCGTGAGGGAACAGGGCGACGCGTGTATCAGCGTTTTCCTGAAGACTATTCGGTGGCGGGAAAGACGGGCACGACGGACGACTATCGCGACAGCTGGTTTGTCGGCTTTAATGGGCAATACCAGACCACTGTGTGGCTGGGTAAGGATGACAACAGCGTGACCCGACTGACAGGGGCTTCCGGCGCGTTGGAAGTCTGGATGAATCTGTATCAGCGTCTGCCTCAGGTATCCTTTGTGCCCACCACGCCGGAAACGGTCGAGTGGGTGTGGGTCGACGGCTCTACAGGCAAGAAGTCGGCGGAAGGTTGCGATGGCGCTGTCGCTATGCCTTTCCAACGTGGCAGCGCGCCTGTTGAGGAAGTCGTGTGCGTCGGACGCGATAACGCACTGCAGCGTTGGCTGCGTAGCTGGTGGGATGGTTAATACCGGGGAATAATAAATATGCGACTGCTGAATAAAATTTTTGTGTTGGGAATGCTGGCGGCTATGGCTGGGTGTGGGGTTAATCCCTATCGCAGCAATACGACAACGGAGGTTGGTCAGGGAACGGCGCAACCATCAACGCCTGCAACAGAAACGGCTGCGCCGCAGCAGCCGGATCGTACCGGTCGTCCCGTGTCGCCTCCAGTGCGCATTTCTCGGGTGGAGCCTACACCGGCGGCGCGTCAAATGTTGGCCAATGCGGAAGCGGCTGCCCGCGAAGGGCGTTATGATCAGGCGATGCTGATGGTGGAGAGAGCGCAACGAATGTCGCCAAAGGCGGGGGATGTCTACCTGATGATGGCGCGTTTGCACTACGATCAGCAGCGCTACGCCAAATCCGAACAGCTATGTCTGAAAGCGTTGTCCCTGGCGGGAGATGACAAAGCCTTCAAGGAGTCGGCAATGTACTCGCTGGATAAGGCGCGTCAGGCGCAAGGCAAGTAAGCGAACGCTTATTTACTTATAAAAGATAATAAAGAAGGGGGGCTTCTAAGGCTCCCCCTGATGTGAATTTGTTTGAATATGGCGGCGACAGCTCAACCGCCTGCTACATTGAAGCGAACAGGCTGGAGGCCGCCTCCAGTGTGGCTTCAATATCCTCGTCGGAGTGCGCCGCGCTGACAAAACCAGCTTCATAGGCGGATGGGGCCAGATATACGCCTTTATCCAGCATGCCGTGGTAGAACTTGCGGAAACGCTCCAGGTCGCAACGGGTGACTTGCTCAAAGCGAGAAACCTTCTTCTCTTCACTGAAAAAGAAGCCAAACATGCCGCCAACCTGATTGACGGTCAGAGGGACGCCTGCTGCTTGCGCACGCTCCTGAAGCCCCTTCGCCAGTATTTCAGTCTTGGCTCCCAGCGTTTCGTAGAAGCCCGGTTCGCTGATTTTGTTCAGCATGGTTAAGCCACAGGCCATCGCCAGAGGGTTGCCGGACAGCGTACCCGCCTGATAAACAGGGCCGAGTGGGGCTATGTGCGACATAACGTCGCGCCGACCGCCAAACGCGCCGACCGGAAGGCCTGCGCCAATGACTTTGCCTAGTGTTGTCAGATCCGGTTTGACGCCATAAACCTGTTGGGCTCCGCCTAATGCAACGCGGAAGCCGGTCATAACTTCATCGAAAATCAGCAGAGAACCATGTTCGTCGCAAACGGCGCGTAATGTTTCCAGGAAGCCGGGCTCAGGCGGGATGCAGTTCATATTGCCAGCGACGGGCTCAACGATGATTGCGGCAATTTCGTCGCCGTGGCGAGCAAAGACCTCCCTGATCATCACTGCATCGTTGTAAGTCAGAGTCAGGGTGTGCTCCGCTACGCTGGCGGGAACGCCTGGAGAGTCGGGAATGCCCAGGGTGAGCGCGCCAGAGCCGGCTTTCACTAGAAGTGAATCGGCGTGGCCATGATAACAGCCTTCGAATTTGACGATTTTGTCTCTTCCGGTAAATCCTCGCGCCAGACGTATGGCGCTCATAGTGGCCTCTGTGCCGGAATTCACCATTCGCACCATTTCAATGGAGGGAACCAGCTCGCACACCTTTTCCGCCATATCGATTTCGATGCGGGTGGGAGCGCCAAACCCCAGGCCATTGGCGAGTTGTCGCTCCAGCGCCTGACGCACGTCAGGGTGAGCGTGACCCAGAATCATAGGTCCCCAGGAGCCGACATAGTCGATATAGCGCTTATCGTCCTCATCGTACAGATACGCCCCTTCGCCCTTGCTGAAGAAAACTGGAGCTCCGCCGACGCCGCGAAACGCCCGTACCGGCGAATTAACGCCGCCGGGAATGTGTTGCTGGGCGCGGCTGAAAAGTTCTTCTGAGATAGTCATGCCTGTTCCTGTACCTGTGACTTAAAAAGGACAAATTATGCTGCGCATTGTGGGAACTCCGGATAGGGAATGCAAATACTCAGATCCTTATGCCTAAAACGGACGCACCACCACCATAATGATGATGCCGACCAGCACTAGGACGGGGGCTTCGTTCAGCCAGCGATAGAAAACGTGGCTGCGTTGATTACGATCTTCCCTGAAGGCTTTTAACAGGTGTCCGCAGTAAAAGTGATAACCAATCAGAGCTACGACCATTGTCAGTTTGGCGTGCATCCAGCCTTGCGCCAGATAGCCCGCGAAATTATAAGACAATAACCACAGGCCCAGGCCAACGGTGATGACCATTGATGGCGTTGCGATACCGCGGTACAGCTTACGCTCCATAACCTTAAAGCGTTCCTTGCTGATTTCATCATCGCTCATGGCGTGGTAGACGAATAATCGCGGCAGGTAAAAAATGCCGGCGAACCAGCATACCATGGCAATGATATGAAAGGCTTTTATCCAAAGCATGCTGTGCTCCTTGTTCTGCTTGCTTGCATATTTAGAGATTTATTTGCTTTTGTATTGATAGTAAGACTCCAGGTCCGCTCGAGTGATCACGCCGATAATAGGCTTGATCAGAGGGGCCGTGGTGCGTTCAACATATAAGGCTTCTACACCGGTGGCGTTGAGCCTGTCCAAAGCCTCCTCTAGTGTGGCCTGGACATGTAGTGACGCGGCGTCCCGTCGCTGAGCGGGAAAGCTGAGCAGGTCTATGGTCGCCTCTTCTGCGTTAAAGTCCGCTTTCCCCTCCTCCTCGGAAAGGTATCGGGCCAAGTCTGCAGCAGGCAGTATGGCGCGCGGGCCGCCTTCGCTCTCAATAATGATCCAGCGCGGCTCTGTGCGCAGTAGCTCTTTCGCCTCGCTAAACGCCACCTTCTGCTGTGATCGTTTAATGCTTCTTTCCATGATCGCGCCCACCGCCACCCGGCGCAGAGCCAGGGTCAGCGGCTCCGCGCGATAGTCCAGTCCCTGCAGTTGCAACATGGTAAGGAACACTGACCGCTGCCGAAAGTAATGGGAGGCGATCAAGCTGGACACAATAATGATCAACATCGCAGGAAGGATGACGTTAGGGTTCCGGGTCAGCTCAATTACCGCCATGATCGCCGCCAATGGCGCCTGTAGCACAGACCCCATCATGGCGCCCATACCCAGCACGGCATAGAAACCAGGCTCTGACGCCAAGGTTGGCATCAATATTTGCGCCAGGACGCCGAGTGCGCCACCGAGGGTGGCGCCTATGAACAGGGTAGGGCCTATGATTCCGCTTGGCATGCCCAGGCCGATAGCTGTTGCGGTGACCAGCAGCTTCGCCAGCGCGATGGTCAGCAGTAGCAGGAAGCCAATGTTGCCGGCGATTGCATCGTTAACCGTGTCATAACCAATCCCCATGATCTGGGGCAAAGCCAGCGCGGCCAGTCCGGTCAGCAAGCCTGCCGCCAACAAGCGCCAAAGAATGGGCGCCTTCACCCGCTCCGTGGTTTGGCTGATGATTTTGACGAACATGGCGGAGCACATGCCGATCAGTATGGCGACGGCGACAATGTAAGGCAGCTCCACAAGCGAGTTCAGGCTGAAGTTCGGTACGATGAACGCCGGGTCGTCACCGTAAACAGGCTGAGATACAACTGCGGCGGTCACCGCCGCCAGGATAATTGGAGTAAAGCCGTTGATAGTGTATTCCAGCATGACCACCTCCATCGCGAAAATCACTCCTGCAATGGGGGTGTTGAATGATGCGGACACGGCGGCGGCGGTACCGCAGCCCACCAGCATACGAATACTGTTGTTGGGGAGTCTCATCCACTGACCCAGCAAGCTGGAGCTGGTGGCGCCAAGGTGTACGGCGGGCCCTTCCCGGCCTGCGCTTTGGCCGGTCGCCAAAGTGGCGACGCCGCAGAAAAACTGAAGTAATCCGCTACGCAGGGAAATATACCCCTGATGGTAACCCAGTCTCTCCATAACGTGGGTCACGCCGACTTTGCGTTGTTGAAGGCCTAGACGCATCAGCCACAGGGCGAGAATTAGCGCTCCGACAATTGGCAGACAGAAATGCATAAGCGGCGTCAATTGCTCAAAATTCTCGGCACTGTCTCCAGGCAGAAGGTAACCCAGTGGAAGTTCGATCGCGGCGCGAAACAACAGAATGACGACGCCGGTGATTAAGCCGGCAAGAAACCCCAACAGGGCCAACTGCGGCAGCGCCTCATAGCTGGCTACCCGGCGGCGGAAAGACTGAAATAGCAAGTCCAGCTTGAGAGTAAGCGCGGAGACTTGTTTTTTTTGTGTTTTCTTTCCGTTTGGTTTGAGCACAAACCTCTCCTATTCAAACTTGTTGCTGAGTTTGTTCGACAGGTATTGCTGCCATGGCGTAAAGCCAGAGGGTGGAATGTAAGAGCGCCGCCCGCCATTCAGGAAAGCTGACTCTGCGCGGGTGTCGGAAAGCTGCTAGTATAGCGAATTTATTAGGGTATTGTTCGGCGCAGCTGCGGTTGTGCGGGGAAATTGGTTTGGCATCTAGCGGAGGTCAGTAAGCTCGTGGTTAAAATTGGCATTGTCGGCGGCACTGGATATACCGGCGTTGAGTTGATCAGGTTACTGTTGGCTCACCCTGAAGCGGAGGTGACTGTCGTAACATCGCGAGGAGATGCTGGCGTTCCTGTTGCGGAGATGTTTCCCAATTTGCGAGGTTTCACTGACCTGTGTTTTAGCACTCCTGATGTAGACGAATTATCTGGATGTGACTTGGTATTTTTTGCTACGCCTCATGGCGTCGCGATGGAGATGGTTCCCCAACTGCTGGCCAAAGGAACCCGCGTGGTGGATCTGGGTGCAGATTTTCGTATCAGTGACGCGGAGCTGTGGAGTCGCTGGTATGGGCAACCGCATACTGCACCAGAAGCGTTGACTGAAGCTGTCTATGGTTTGCCTGAGGTGAATCGTGCGCAGATCAGGGCTGCTCGCCTTGTCGCCAATCCGGGATGTTACCCCACGGCTGTCCAGTTAGGCTTTTTGCCTTTGGTGAGCAAAGGCTTGGTGGATACGCAACGCCTGATTGCTGACGCTAAATCTGGCGTGAGCGGCGCTGGACGTCAAGGTAAAGTGGCTAATCTTCTGTGCGAAGTCAGTGAAAGCTTTAAAGCTTATGGCGCTTCGGGACATCGTCATCTGCCGGAAATTAAGCAAGGGCTGGCTCAGGCCGCTGGTGTGCCGGTTGGGCTGACTTTTGTGCCTCATCTTGTCCCTATGATTCGCGGTATTGAGGCGACTCTGTATGCGGAACTGAAGCAGGAACGTGAGGACCTGCAGGCGCTTTATGAGTCGTTTTACGCTAACGAGCCCTTTGTTGACGTGATGCCGTTTGGAAGTCTTCCTGAGACGCGCTCGGTAAAAGGTTCCAACTTATGTCGTATTTCGCTGCACCGGCAACCTGAATCTAACGTGGTGATTGTGCTCTCTGTGATCGACAATCTAGTGAAAGGCGCAGCGGGCCAGGCCGTGCAAAACATGAATATTATGCTGGGGTTGCCGGAAACTGCGGGCCTGAGCCTCATCGCCGCGTTGCCCTGACATAGTCCTAAGCAGCGCGTATTTCAAGCCAAATGCGTGACGGTGTTTGGCTTGCTACCTAAATTCACAAAAAATAACTTTGCCGACAATAAGTTAGTAGAGAATACTAAGATGGTGGGTAAGGTTATGGACACTTCAGAATCGGTACTAGTCGTCAATGTCTACCAATGCAAACGAAAAGCTGGTCGTCGTACCTTATCGTCCAGGGGAAACACTCAAGAAACGGGCTCTGGCCTGGCTGGCCATAATCATAAGCATTACTGGCGGCATCGCCATGGGATGGTATTTCTCTGATTTTAGGAAGGAAAAACTGGGTTCTAAGAACCAAGAGCTTAACCGCATGTTGGTCATAGCGGAAAGGCGCGCCACTGAGCTGGCGCAACAGGTGGCTAACCTGGAGCGCGGGAAAGCGATTGATCAAGCCGCCAGTACGGATGTGTTGAAGACCATTCGCGATTTGGAGAGCGCAAACCTTCAGTTGAGAGAGGACATCGCTTTCTACAAGAACATCATGGCTCCTTCGGATGAAGACACCGGCTTGCAGGTTCAACGCATGGAAATTCGTCCTACGCGGGAAAATCGAAGGTTTCAGTATAAACTTGTACTAACGCAAGTGGCTGACAACCAAACCTACATCCAAGGCGTTGTGGCTGTGAACCTGATTGGAGCGAAGGAGGGTGAAAAGGAGATTTTGCCATTGAGGGATGTCGCTGGAGCCGAGGAGTTGGGGGTTAAGTTCAGATTTCGTTATTTCCAGGATATTGCTGGAGAAATGGAATTGCCGGAAGGTTTTGTGCCTGAGCAAATTCAGGTAGTGGCGCAATCGACCGGGAAAAAAGCAACGAAAATAGAAAGAACCTTCGATTGGAAGGTCGGGGAGTAACAATGTTTGGGAAAAAGAAAACTAAATCAAAAAATGTCAATGGTGGGCACTTCGACACTCTGATTTCGCGTAGCACTGAAATCAAGGGAGACCTGCAATTTACAGGTGGTTTGCACATTGATGGCAAGATACTGGGGAAAATCAAGGCTGACACGACTGATGAAGACGCGATTGTGCGTGTAAGCGACGTTGGAGAGGTAAATGGCGACGTTATCGCGCCACACATTATTATCAATGGCAAAGTGAATGGCGACGTTTACTCTTCCGAGCACATCGAGCTGGCGCCGAAAGCCTCTATTACTGGTAATGTCTACTACAACCTGATCGAAATGGCGATGGGCGCTGAAGTGAACGGCAACTTGGTGCATAGTAAAGAGAGCGTTTCTACTGCGACGGTGGCGACTACGGATAAACCCGAACAGAAGAAAGCGACGAAAGAGGATAAAAAAGCTGGTAAAACTCAGGATGGCGCCAGCGATCAGCCTGAACTGATTAACTTGGCCAGTCATTGATATAGTTGACCGATTAAGTAGGATAAATAGATAATTCACGCTGTATCCTACTTTTTCATTTGCCGAGTATTGAGCGCTTGCAACCAGAGTTGCGGCGGGAGGAGCTATGAACGTCGCTGAGACATACGAACCGACCCCTATTATTTTCACTGACAACGCCGCAGCGAAAGTGAAGTCATTGATTGAAGACGAGGGAAATGATGAGCTGAGCCTGCGTGTGTTTGTGACAGGTGGCGGCTGCTCCGGGTTTCAGTATGGCTTCTCTTTTGATGAAGCTGTAAACGAAGACGATACAGTCGTCGAAAAGGGCGGCGTCCGTTTGGTAGTGGACTCGCTCAGCTATCAATACCTTGTCGGAGCGGAAGTGGACTTTCGCGAAGGTTTGGAAGGCGCGCAGTTCGTCATTAAAAATCCGAATGCCTCAACCACTTGTGGTTGCGGTAGCTCCTTTTCTATTTAAGGAACCGATATATGCAGTTCAGCCGCTATTTTACCTTTCTGTGGCTGACTGTCTTTTCTCTCTCGCCCTATGCGGCGGATCGACCGGAAACAAGCCCTGCCATTGCAACTAGTTCCTTGAATTATTTGGCTAAAATTGAGCTTCACACACCGGAGGAAATTGCCGAGCTGTTCGAAAGAGCTTCTAAATTGCTGGAAGGAGAGAATGGATATTCTCTTGGCAGTCCCATTGCTTTTGTGCTGCACGGGCCGGAAGTCGAATATTTCGCCAAAATGAACTACCCCGAATTCAAGTCCATTGTGGATAAGGCTGCACAATTGGATGCTTTCCGAGTCATTGACGTGAGAGTGTGTAACTCTTATCTGCGTCTACATAATATTGACCGCAGCGCTCTGCCGCCTTTTGTTGAAATTGTGCCGTATGGACCGGCGGAAGAGAAAAAGCTGAAAGAGAAAGGGTATGTGGATTTTTAGTTCACACTCATCAAGGTCTGGCGTCAGGCAGGATAAATAGCTCCCAATATTCTCTCGCCGCGAGCGCGGGTTACCGCCGGGATGTTGCCAGGCAATCCAGCTAAAGTTCGTTGCGCCAGCCACGCGAAAGCGATTGCTTCCATAAAGTCAGGATCAATGCCTGCGCTGTCTGTTCCAGACACCTTAACCTGTGGCAGGTGATGACGTAGCCTTTCCATCAGAAAGAGGTTGTGTACGCCTCCGCCGCAGACAAATAAGTGTGTGATGGCCTGAGCGTTTAAGGCATCGCAGATGGTCTGGGCGGTCAATTCAGTTAGTGTCGCCAAAATGTCTTGGTTATCGATGGATGTAACGCTCTGCAAACTCGTCGTCAGCCACGTTTCATTGAAAAGCTCTCTTCCCGTGCTTTTTGGAGGAGCTAAAGAGAAGAACGTATCCTTCTTCATTTCCTGCAGCAATCTACTGTTGATCGCGCCTTTTCTTGCTATCTCCCCGCCTATGTCGCACTCCTGCTGGAAGGTCTGCGCGCACCATGCGTCGATAAGGATATTTCCTGGTCCGCAATCAAAGCCAATAACTGAGTTTGCCTTTTCCGACCATTGGGTGATGTTGGCGATTCCGCCAATGTTGACGACAGCGCAATTGGGGAAGCGGTGCTGTAAAGCGTGCAAATGAAAGGCGGGCGCCAGAGGGGCTCCTTCACCGCCCGCTGCAATGTCTCTGCGCCGAAAGTCGGCAATAACCGTAATTCCGGTTTTCTCTGCCAGTAGGCTGGGGTTGCCGAGTTGGTGCGTATATGGCCAGCTGATTGCTGGGCGGTGCCGGATGGTTTGACCGTGGCATCCTATTGCGCAAATGCGGCTGCCTTTGAGGTCGGCATTTTGTATAAGACCATTAATAGCTTCGGCATAGAGCAAGGTTAGCTGGCTTTCGGTAGCGAAGAGCTCGTCAGGTCGCCAACTGTCAGCGGTAGCTAGGCTATGCAGGGCGGATTTCAGTTCAGAAGAGAACGGGGTAAAGGAGGTTGCAAGAGTCTCTGGAAGCTCGCCCTGGAAACTGACCAGGGCTGCATCCACGCCGTCCAAGCTGGTGCCGGACATTAGTCCAGCGAATAGTTGCCCCCGTTCGTTCATAGATCCGCGTTGTCGGAACTTAAACTATCGCGCTTTGCGATTTGGTAGCTATCCGAATAAGCCTGCAGCTGGGCGAGAGCTGTTTGCGCTTGCTCCTTGAAACGCGCCATTTCTTTGTTGGCGACGGGTTGTGCGTGAGGAAACTTCACGGTCACTGGGTTCTTGTGTACGCCATTGACGCGGAATTCGTAATGCAAGTGCGGTCCGGTCGCTAGCCCTGAGCTGCCTACATAACCTATGACCTGCCCTTGGTTGATGCGTTTGCCGTTCTTAATACCTCGTGCAAAGCCTTTCATGTGTGCGTACAGCGTAGTGATGGATTGCCCGTGTTGTAAAATCACCACGTTTCCGTAGCCCCCTTTGCGACCGGCGAATATAACTTTACCATCTCCGCTGGCTTTGATTGGCGTACCACGACCAGCTGCGTAGTCAGTACCTTTGTGGGCGCGGAACTTATGCAGAACAGGATGTTTGCGTTGCAGATTGAAATGAGAGGATATACGCGCGAAATCTATTGGTGTGCGCAAAAAAGCCTTTTTCAGGCTTTTTCCTTCTGGAGTGAAGTAGCCGGTTTTACCTTCCTGATCCTCATAGCGTATGGCAGTGAAGGTTTCACCTTGGTTTGTGAACTCTGCGGCGAGAATGTTTCCGTTGGAAATCTTTTCGCCATCCAGATAGAGCTCTTCATAAACCAGTTTGAAGGAGTCGCCGCTACGAATATCCAGTACAAAGTCCACATCCCAACCGAAAATATTCGCCAGATCCATAATCAGGCTGTCCGCCAGGCCGGCATTTTTGGCGTCTATAAATAATGCTGACTTAATAACGCCTTCTGCATAAGCAGTCTGCACATCAGGCTTGAGCACTACTTTCTCAAGCTCAAATTTGTTCTCGGCGTTTGCGTTGATCAACCAGTTTTCCAGCTGACTACGATGAATTCGCAACGCGCTGAGTTTGTTTTCCTGGTTAAATGCAAAGTCTAGCTTTTCTCCTGGAAAAATTTGGGTCCACTCTTTGCCTGGGATATCTTCCAGCATTTGCGCTAGCTCGGCACTGGATGCGCCGGCTCTCTTAAATAGTGCGGAAAGGCTGTCTCCATTTTTAACTTCAAACGCATTCCAGGCGACTTCTGGTTCAGTTGCGGCAGGGACTGGCCCCATTTCAGCATCCTCTGCTGCAGAAGGGACTAGCGGTTTGGCTTGTAAGGCGGCGCTATCTTCTGGCGGATCTGCGAGTGGACTGTTGGAGTCGACTTGGCTGGGTGGTTGATTTTCTAAAGGAAGATTTAATGTAATGCGGCCTTCTGCTGCTTGCTCGGATGGGCTAAGAATGAGCGCTGATCCGAGCATAGATCCTGCGGCTGCAACCGCCAGGAAATGTATCCGTGAAAACTTGGGTAATATTTTCTTAATTAACATCGAAGGTTAAGTCCAGATGTTTGTAAAAAGCTTTAACTAGTGAGTATAAGCGTTTTTGGAAACTGTGCATATATCAAACAGTTTGGTTGGCGAAAAATGCTGCTATACTATCGCGCCCCCGGGTCATATTAAAGCCGTTGCTTGGTGCTACGTTCGTGACAAGGGTCATGATTATCGATTACTAAGTGTTAATAGCGTAACAAGTTGCAAATAGGGCGTCTGTAATGCCATCTGTAGAAGAGTCTTTAGCGCTGATAAAGCGCGGTGCGGAAGAAATTATTCAAGAAGAAGGGCTGATCGAGAAACTAAAAAGGGGGGAGCCGCTCAGGATAAAAGCTGGCTTCGATCCGACGGCGCCTGATTTACATTTGGGGCATACAGTTCTTATTAATAAGCTACGCCAGTTTCAGGATTTAGGGCATCAAGTTATTTTTCTGATTGGCGATTTCACAGGGATGATAGGCGACCCAACTGGTAAGAGCGCGACACGCCCTCCTTTAACGAAGGAAGATGTGGCGCGAAACGCTCAGACATATAAAGAGCAGGTGTTCAAAATTCTTGACCCTGAAAAAACGGAAGTTCGTTTTAACAGTGAGTGGATGGATCAGCTCTCTGCTGCGGATATGATTCGCTTGGCGGGGCAGTATACAGTCGCGCGCATGCTTGAACGTGACGACTTCCATAAGCGGTACCATGGTGAGCAGTCGATTTCGATTCACGAGTTTCTTTACCCGTTAGTGCAGGGCTACGACTCGGTTGCTTTGCGCGCAGACGTGGAGTTGGGAGGGACTGACCAGAAGTTTAATTTATTGATGGGCCGCATGCTGCAGAAGCACTATGATCAAGAGCCTCAAGTGATCATAACCATGCCAATATTGGAAGGTTTGGATGGTGTGCAAAAGATGTCGAAATCTTTAGGTAACTATATAGGCGTTAATGATCTCCCTGGGGAGATGTTCAGCAAGCTGCTTTCTACTCCTGACGAGTTAATGTGGCGCTATTTCGAGCTCTTGAGCTTTCGGGATATGGCGGAGATCGAGGACTTTAAAGGACAGGTCAACGCTGGAGGAAATCCTCAGAACATCAAGCGACTGCTTGCTGAAGAGATTGTTGCTCGTTTTCA
>NZ_CM170632.1:6522500-6890000 GCF_057367735.1 Hahella sp. NS-SX17 | reverse complement strand
TGAGGTTCTAACTCTGACTGGTAATCCCGGTCGAGGACACTGTGTGGTGGGTAGTTTGACTGGGGCGGTCTCCTCCAAAAGAGTAACGGAGGAGCACGAAGGTGCGCTAAGTACGGTCGGACATCGTACGGTTAGTGTAAAGGCATAAGCGCGCTTAACTGCGAGACAAACACGTCGAGCAGGTACGAAAGTAGGTCTTAGTGATCCGGTGGTTCTGTATGGAAGGGCCATCGCTCAACGGATAAAAGGTACTCCGGGGATAACAGGCTGATACCGCCCAAGAGTTCACATCGACGGCGGTGTTTGGCACCTCGATGTCGGCTCATCACATCCTGGGGCTGAAGCCGGTCCCAAGGGTATGGCTGTTCGCCATTTAAAGTGGTACGCGAGCTGGGTTTAGAACGTCGTGAGACAGTTCGGTCCCTATCTGCCGTGGACGTTGGAGATTTGAGGAGAGTTGCTCCTAGTACGAGAGGACCGGAGTGAACGAACCGCTGGTGTTCGGGTTGTGATGCCAATCGCATTGCCCGGTAGCTACGTTCGGACGGGATAACCGCTGAAAGCATCTAAGCGGGAAGCCCCCTTCAAGATAAGATCTCCCTGAGGACTTGATCCTCCTAAAGGGCCCTTGTAGACCACGAGGTTGATAGGCTGGGTGTGTAAGCGCTGCGAGGCGTTGAGCTAACCAGTACTAATTGCCCGAGAGGCTTGACCATATAACACCGAAGTAATTTACCGGTATTGATTGAGTATAACTGCTTATCCAAGTTAAAGGTCTTCTGACCAAGCGCCAACTAGACAAGCTAGAACTAAGACAAAGCTTAACAGTTTTGCCTGATGATCATAGCGGACTGGAACCACCTGATCCCATTCCGAACTCAGAAGTGAAACAGTCCAGCGCCGATGGTAGTGTGGATTCCCATGCAAGAGTAGGTCGTCGTCAGGCTCTTAATACGAAGAACCCGTCCTTGTGGCGGGTTTTTTTATGCCTGTCATTTAGCCCAGGCCGAAACATAAGCTCGCTCCAGGCCCTTCTCTCCCTGTCATCACTCACTCTTATCGCTCAGTGCTCAGCGTCTGAATAAGCTTCACCTGCCCTTAATGCGACAAGTGAAGCAGGGTTGAGAAGGAGATGCCTAACCCTTACTCTGTCCTTGTCCAGTTTTCCATATACCTCTCTTGGCGTGTGCGCGCCTCTCTCTCATATTGTGGTTTTGGCCTGCGATGAACTTTGTCATAATCGAGCTGCTCGTTTTTGGGGGAGTGAGGGTGTATATGAACAAAAAATTGATCGAAATTCTTGCTGATGGTGGGTGTCACTCTGGAGTTGAGTTAGGAGAGGCTTTGGGCGTTACGCGAACAGCTGTATGGAAGCATATCTCGCAGCTGGAGGCGTATGGGTTAGGTGTTGAGTCCATAAAGGGGAAAGGGTATCGGCTCGAGCGGCCGTTGACATTGCTTAACGAGTTGCAGTTAAAAGAGCGGCTTGGGGGGCGGTGGAAGAGTAAGTTACGTAATTTAACTGTGGCGCAGTCTGTAGATTCCACTAATGTGAAGCTAATGGAGTGCAGTAAAGACTTGCCTGTAGGTCTGTATGATATTTTGCTCGCCGAGCAGCAAACTGCTGGCAGGGGACGTCGCGGAAGGGTGTGGGTTAGTCCATTTGCGCAGAATATTTATATGAGCGTGGCGATAAAGCTAATAGGCGGGTTCCCGGTTCTTAATGGGTTAAGCCTTGCGATTGGTGCAGCTGTTGCTGATGCAATTAAAAAACTGTGTGGCATTCAAGTTTCGTTGAAATGGCCCAATGATGTTTGGTGTGAAGAGAAAAAGCTGGCTGGACTTCTATTGGAAGTTCAGGGGGAGCAAGAGGGGCCTGTGCACGTAGTGATCGGTGTAGGGATAAATGTTGATATGGAAAGAGAGGCTGGAGAAGCTATCGACCAGCCTTGGGTGGCTTTATCTGAGGTTAGCAATGCTGGGGTGGATAGAAATCAGCTTAGTATGGCGTTAGTTGACTCTATCCTGGCTTGTCTTGAGTCTTATAAAAAGGTTGGCTTTTTGGGGGTGAAGGACGTGTGGGAAAAGTATGATCTCCTGAGGGGGCGAAAGGTGATGATGGTGAGTGGTTCTGACCAATGGGAGGGGGAGTATCTTGGCGTCTCTGACGAAGGTTATGCGCTTGTGCGTGGTGTCGATGGTCAGCTAAGGTCCTTGGCGGGGGGGGAAATTACGGTCAGGCCGATTTTATGAGAGAGCTTGATCTTGATGTGGGCAATTCGGGATTAAAATGGCGCCTCATCGAATCAGGGCAAATAGTCGCTCGTGGTGGGGGTTGCTACGATAAACTCTTATTTGGGCGAGACTTGCCTATAAGGGGGCTTGATAGGGTTCTTATCAGTAGTGTTGCCTCAGTAGAAGTTAACACGGAGCTTCGGGCTGCACTTAAGAAGGTTTTGAGGGTGTACTGGGCGAAAACAGAGGCTTCTTATGGCTCATTGATAAATGCTTATGAAGACTATTCGCTTCTGGGGGTTGATAGATGGTTGGCTTTGGTGGCGGCTTATTTCAAGTATAGAGAAGACCTTTGTGTAATTGACTGTGGCACCGCGGTTACTGTTGATTATGTGACCAAGTCTGGTGAGCACAAAGGTGGTTATATTGTTCCTGGGGCTTCACTGATGCTGAATTCTTTAAGCACAAAAGCGGCGGCGCTTAAGGGGGTCTACGAATATGCTTCTGATCTGTTGCCAGGTAAGTCGACGCGGGAGTGTATAGAAAGAGGGGTTTTTCATATGCAGAAAGCATTTTTTTTGAGTGTTTCTCGCCAGTATCCCGGTAGTCGAATCGTTTGCACTGGCGGCGGTGGTGCTGCCCTGTTGGAAGGGGCTGAGGCTCATGCGTATATAGAGGATCTGGTTCTGGATGGGCTGAGGATTGTTGCTAATGGTGTTCCTGTGAATTGATTGGGGTTGAACCTGTGCGCTGGATTTTTATCTCACTACTGATGTTGAATGGGTTGGTTTTTGCTGTTCAGTGGCTTGAGCTCCAAAAGCGGGAAGGGTTGGAGGAGGTTCGAAGTAGAGCTGCGGTGTCTGGATCGGGTTCTGATCGATTGACCATGCTAAGTGAGGTGGTTGTGAAAGAGGGCGAGGTGTTGCCTGCTCCCGCCAGTCCTGATAGGGGGCCTGAAGTGAAGGCGTCAAAGGATGATAAGCTTTGTTTGTTGATGGGGCCATTTATAGAAAATGATGTGGCTCTGGGTTTGAAGGCGGCTTTGGCGAAAAGGGGGGTTGAATCGATAACATTCCCTAACAATATTAGCTTGGCCCCTGAATACTGGGTTTACTTGGAGCCAATGGAAAGCCGTAAGACGGCAATTATTAAGTTGAGAGAGCTTCAGGTAAGAAAGATTGATAGCTATCTGATTAGTCAGGGCGAGTTGAGGAATGGGATTTCTTTGGGTCTTTTTAAGAATGTGGACTCGGCAAATCGTCTCCTGAAGCAAAGAATAAGTGAGGGGTATGAAGCTAGAATAAAAGAAGTTTCAAAGGAAAAGCTGGAATATTGGGTGGCTACTAAGGATGATGCAAGCCTTCAGACTATGGCGAGAGTGGATAAGGTTTTGGGTGAAAAAGCTTTAAATACAAATAAGAGACAAATTTTTTGTAAAAGTGTTGCATCGGGTATGAAACTTCCTTAGTATAGCGGCCTCGCGAAACAGGCGAGATGTAGAGCTGGTGTAGCTCAGTTGGTAGAGCAGCTGACTTGTAATCAGCAGGTCGGGGGTTCGATTCCGTCCACCAGCTCCATTTTTTAAAGGCATTGTCTCTGTTGAATGAGGTGTGTCGAATTTGGGAGGGGTTCCCGAGTGGCCAAAGGGATCAGACTGTAAATCTGACGCGCAAGCTTCGCTGGTTCGAATCCAGCCCCCTCCACCACTTATTAAAGTGCGGGCATCGTATAGTGGCTATTACCTCAGCCTTCCAAGCTGATGACGCGGGTTCGATTCCCGCTGCCCGCTCCACATATTGTGGTTTCTGTTCTGCTCATGTAGCTCAGTCGGTAGAGCACATCCTTGGTAAGGATGAGGTCACCGGTTCAATTCCGGTCATGAGCTCCAATAAGCATTCTATAAAAGTCTCGGCTGCTTCATTTCTTTAGGGGGATGGTCAAATGGCAAAAGAAAAGTTTGAGCGTAGTAAGCCTCACGTAAATGTAGGCACCATTGGTCACGTTGACCACGGTAAGACTACTTTGACAGCGGCCTTGACCCGCGTATGTTCTGAAGTTTGGGGTGGTCAAGCGGTGGCGTTTGACGGTATCGATAATGCTCCAGAGGAAAAGGCGCGTGGTATCACTATCGCGACTTCTCACGTTGAGTACGAATCCCCCATTCGTCACTATGCGCACGTTGACTGCCCTGGGCACGCTGACTATGTGAAAAACATGATCACTGGCGCTGCTCAGATGGACGGTGCAATTTTGGTTTGTTCGGCGGCTGACGGCCCTATGCCTCAGACTCGTGAGCATATCCTGTTGGCGCGCCAGGTTGGCGTTCCTTATATCGTCGTGTTCCTGAATAAAGCGGACATGGTTGATGATGAAGAGCTGCTTGAGTTGGTTGAGATGGAAGTTCGCGACCTGTTGAGTCAGTACGAATTCCCAGGTGACGATACTCCGATTATTGTTGGTTCAGCGCTGCTGGCGTTGGAAGGCAAAGATGATAACGGCATGGGTACTAGCGCTGTTAAGAAGCTGGTTGAGACTCTGGATGCTTATATTCCTGAGCCTGAGCGTGCAATCGACAAGCCGTTCCTGATGCCGATTGAGGACGTATTCTCTATCTCTGGTCGCGGTACGGTTGTGACTGGTCGTGTAGAGCGCGGTATCATCAAGGTTGGTGAGGAAGTTGAAATTGTTGGTATTAAAGATACCACTAAGACTACCTGTACTGGTGTTGAGATGTTCCGTAAGCTGCTGGACGAAGGTCGTGCAGGTGAGAACGTTGGCGTATTGTTGCGCGGCACTAAGCGTGACGACGTCGAGCGTGGTCAAGTGTTGGCTAAGCCAGGCACAATTACTCCACACACCGTTTTTGAGTCAGAAGTATACGTTCTGAGCAAGGATGAAGGTGGTCGTCACACGCCTTTCTTTAAAGGTTATCGTCCTCAGTTCTACTTCCGTACTACGGACGTGACTGGTGCATGTGAGCTGCCTGAAGGCGTAGAGATGGTTATGCCTGGTGATAACGTGAAAATGAAAGTCAGCCTGATCGCTCCGATCGCGATGGAAGAAGGTTTGCGCTTCGCGATTCGCGAAGGTGGGCGTACAGTTGGTGCTGGCGTTGTTGCTAAAATTTTCGAGTAACCTTTTTTAAGGTAGGCCAGTAGCTCAATTGGCAGAGCGGCGGTCTCCAAAACCGCAGGTTGGGGGTTCGATTCCCTCCTGGCCTGCCACCTTAAATTGTAGGTTTGGATAGATATGTCTTCAAACGTAGAGAAAAGCTCTGGAGCTTTCGATAAACTGAAGTGGCTGCTTGTTGTTGCTTTGGTTGCGGTGGGGGTTGTTGGTAACTCTTTTTACGCTGATCAGTCACTTCTTTATCGTGTATTGGCTCTTGTTGCTTTGGCTCTTGTTGCGGGCTTTGTTGCTGTGCAGACAGAAAAAGGTAAATCTTTTTTGGTTTTGCTTAAAGAAGCTCGTATGGAGATAAGAAAGGTCGTATGGCCAACTAGACCTGAGCTGACTCAAACAACCCTGATTGTGGTTGTTTTTGTTCTTGTGGTGGCGTTGCTGCTATGGGTCATTGATTCTCTGATCAGCTGGCTTGTGTCAGGCTTAATAGGGTAGGAGAAGGCTTTTGTCTAAGCGATGGTTTGTTGTTCAAGCCTACTCAGGCTTCGAGAAGCATGTTATGCGCTCCCTTAAGGAGCGCATAGTGCTTAAGGGAATGGAGGATCAGTTTGGAGAGATTCTCGTTCCTACCGAAGAAGTTGTCGAGATGAAAGAGGGTAAGAAGCGTAAAAGCGAACGCAAGTTTTACCCTGGTTATGTGCTTGTTCAGATGGATATGAATGACGACACTTGGCACTTGGTTAAATCTACCTCTCGAGTGTTAGGGTTTATTGGTGGTACTCCTGATAAACCGGCACCTATCAGTGATAAAGAAGCTGAGGCGATTTTGCGTCGTGTCGAGAGTGGTGCGGATAAGCCTAAGCCAAAAACTTTGTTTGAGGCAGGTGAAGTAGTTCGCGTCATTGATGGGCCATTTGCTGACTTTAATGGTGTGGTCGAAGAAGTCGACTATGAGAAGAGTCGGGTGAAAGTGGCCGTTTTAATATTTGGGCGTTCCACGCCTGTCGATCTGGAGTTTAGTCAGGTCGAAAAAGACTAATGTCTACATGACGAATGCTCGCTTCATTACTTGTGGGGCGAGCTTTTTGTGTCTGTTCGGGGAGCACTGAGTGCGTTATACCCATTAGGAGGAAAAATGGCTAAGAAAGTTAATGCCTACATTAAGTTACAAGTAAAGGCCGGTCAGGCTAATCCAAGTCCACCTGTTGGTCCTGCTCTGGGGCAACATGGCGTAAACATCATGGAGTTCTGTAAAGCATTCAACGCCAAGACGCAGAGTCTTGAGCCAGGCTTGCCAACTCCTGTTGTAATCACCGTTTATAGCGATCGTAGTTTCACGTTTATTACTAAAACTCCGCCTGCTTCAGTATTGCTTAGAAAGGCTGCTGGTATTAAGAGTGGCTCTGGTCGCCCGAATACAGAGAAAGTAGGTACAGTAAATCGCGCGCAATTAGAAGAAATTGCGAATGTTAAAATGCCTGACTTGTCTGCGGGTAGCCTCGACGCTGCAGTTCGAACTATCGCTGGCACAGCTAGAAGCATGGGTCTGAACGTAGAGGAGTAAGACGTGGCTAAGTTAACTAAGCGCCAAAAGGCGACTCGTGAAAAAGTGGAAGCTGGTAAGGCTTACAGTATTGAAGATGCAGTGGCTCTCTTGGCTGAGCTATCTGGCTCTGTGAAATTTAAAGAATCAATTGATGTCTCTGTGAATCTTGGTGTAGACGCACGTAAGTCTGATCAAGTGGTGCGCAGCTCTACGGTGTTGCCAAACGGTACTGGAAAGAGCGTTCGTGTAGCGGTCTTCACCCAAGGCGCAAACGCTGAAAAAGCGAAAGCGGCTGGCGCGGACATTGTTGGTATGGACGATCTTGCCGAAGAAGTGAAGAAAGGTAATCTGGATTTTGATGTTGTTATTGCAACGCCAGACGCTATGCGGGTTGTTGGTCAGCTGGGTCAGATTTTAGGGCCTCGTGGTCTAATGCCTAACCCAAAAGTAGGCACTGTAACCGCTGACGTTGAGACGGCAGTTACAAATGCTAAAGCGGGTCAGATCCGTTATAGAACTGACAAGAACGGTATTATTCATGCGCCTTTGGGTAATGTTGAGTTTTCGGCAGAACACATCAAGCAAAACCTGGAAGCGTTGATCGCGGATCTGAAAAAAATTAAACCCTCTTCGGCAAAAGGCGTTTACCTCAAGAAGGTAACTCTTTCTTCAACAATGGGTCCAGGCCTATTGATTGATCAAAACAGCTTGGCTGTTTAAATATGAAGATTTTGGTGGTCTTTCGGCATAAGCCGTAGGCTGTCCAAGACCGCAGGCTTTTCCCGCCGCAAGTCGGGAAAATTAAAGGCCCTGCGCAGACGGCTGATAGTAGTTTTCCTGCTTAAAAGCCGTAAACGTCTCTTTGAGACATAGTACGACTAACCGGCTTGGCCGGTACACATAGGAGAAATCCGGTGGCAATTAGACTCGAAGACAAGAAAGCGATTGTCGCTGAAGTCAATGAGACTGCCAGTAAGGCCTTGTCATTGGTGATTGCCGACTATAGAGGCGTGACCTCAAACAAGATGTCTGAACTGCGCGCTAAGGCGCGTGAGGAAAGCGTTTCTTTGAGGGTCGTGCGTAACACTCTGGCTCGTCGCGCCGTTGAAGGCACTGAGTACGAGTGTGTGCGCGAAGCTTTTGTTGGCCCCACAATCTTGGCGTTTTCAATGGAAGATCCTGGAGCAGCTGCTCGCCTGCTTAAGGATTATGCAAAAGAGAATGACAAGTTTGAAATCAAGGCTCTTGCTGTTGGTGGTGAGATGCTTGGCGCGGATCAAATTGATCGTCTGGCTAAACTCCCGACAAGGGATCAGGCTTTGGCGATGTTGATGAGCGTAATGCAAGCACCTGTTACCAAGCTTGCACGTACACTGAACGAAATCCCTTCGAAAGTGACTCGTGCTGTTGCGGCAGTTCGCGACAAGAAGCAAGAAGCGGCATAACGGTTTTTTATTTTTGGCTTTTAGGAGATTTTAGAAATGGCTCTGTCAAAAGACGATATCCTTAATGCAATCGCAGAAATGAGCGTGATGGACGTAGTTGCGCTTGTTGAAGCAATGGAAGAAAAGTTCGGCGTTTCCGCTGCCGCTGCAGTTGCAGTAGCACCTGCTGCTGTTGGTGATGTAGCAGCAGTTGAGGAAAAAACCGAATTCGACGTAGTTCTGCAGTCTGCAGGCGAGAAGAAAGTGAACGTGATCAAAGTGGTTCGCGGCATCACTGGTCTGGGCCTGAAAGAAGCTAAAGATCTGGTTGATGGCGCGCCTTCAACCGTTAAAGAAGCTCTTTCTAAAGATGATGCAGAAAAAGCTAAGAAAGAACTTGAAGAAGCCGGCGCTACGGTTGAACTCAAGTAAAACTTTGCTAGCTTTAGGCTATTAAAGAAGAATTCGGCTGGCGTTTATTCGACGTCAGCCGTTTTCCGTTGTGCAAGCTATAACTTTGCGACCAAAATTTCGCACGAACCGTAATAAGTATTTGCGGTTGTCGAACTCCTTCGAGCACACCAGAGTCAGTTTGAAGAAAGCTGGGGAATATCGATGACATACTCCTATACCGAGAAAAAACGAATTCGTAAAGACTTCGGAAAGCTTCCAGCAGTAATGGACGTTCCGTACCTTCTGTCCATACAGCTAGACTCCTATCATGATTTTTTACAGCAAGACGTAGTAATTGAAGACCGGCAGGAAGTCGGCTTACATGCTGCGTTTAAGTCGGTATTTCCAATTGTCAGCTTTTCGGGAAATGCGGCCCTAGAATATGTAAGTTACCGGCTGGGCCAGCCCGTATTTGATGTAGCTGAATGTCAGCTGCGCGGCGTTACTTATGCAGCGCCCTTAAGGGTTAAAGTTCGCTTGATCATCTACGATAAGGAGTCGTCCACAAAGGCGATTAAAGATATCAAGGAGCAAGAAGTGTATATGGGAGAGGTTCCGTTGATGACTGAAAACGGAACTTTCGTAATTAATGGAACTGAGCGTGTCATCGTATCTCAGCTTCATAGATCTCCTGGTGTGTTTTTTGACCATGATAAAGGCAAAACACATTCTTCTGGTAAGCTTCTTTACTCTGCGAGAATTATTCCTTACCGCGGCTCATGGCTTGACTTTGAATTCGATCCAAAGGATTGCGTATTCGTTCGTATAGATCGCCGCAGAAAGCTTCCTGCGACTATCCTATTGCGCGCTTTGGGGTATGCTGCTGACGAAATGCTTGAAATGTTCTTTGAGAACAGCCTGTTCGAAGTAGAAGGGGGCGAATATTTCCTGGATTTGGTTCCCAGCCGTCTACGAGGCGATATTGCTATCTTTGAAATTAAAGACGATGAGGGCAATCTCATTGTTGAAGAAGGGCGTAGGGTTACTGCAAGACACATTCGTCAAATGGAAAAGGCAGGGTTAAAGCGTCTGCGGGTTCCAAGCTCATATCTACTGGGTAAGGTAACAGCAACCAATATAGCTGATCCTTCAACAGGAGAGGTCATTGTTGAGTGCAACACTGAGATCACAGACGACGTTGTCGAAAAATTTGAGAAAGCGGGCATCAAGCGTGTTGAAACGCTTTATACCAATGACTTGGATTGTGGTCCTTTCGTTTCTGATACTTTGCGTATTGATGCGACTAGGTCTCAATTAGAGGCGCTGGTCGAAATTTATCGAATGATGCGCCCTGGCGAACCGCCAACTAAAGAATCTGCGGAAAACCTGTTTAATAACTTATTTTTCTCCGAAGAGCGCTATGACTTATCGGCAGTTGGACGGATGAAGTTCAACCGTCGATTAGGGCGGGAAGAAACTGAAGGTTTAGGCGTGCTAAGCCATGAGGATATTATTGACGTACTGAGGACGCTGATCGATATCCGCAATGGTAAAGGCGTAGTGGATGATATCGATCATCTCGGTAACCGTCGTGTGCGTTCTGTTGGTGAGATGGCTGAAAATCAGTTCCGTGTAGGGCTGGTTCGTGTAGAGCGGGCGGTTAAAGAGCGTTTGAGCATGGCGGAGTCCGAGGGACTTATGCCTCAGGACCTGATCAATGCGAAACCTGTTGCCGCCGCTGTGAAAGAGTTTTTTGGCTCCAGCCAGCTGTCTCAGTTTATGGACCAAAATAACCCCCTATCAGAAGTGACTCACAAGCGTCGAGTTTCGGCTTTGGGCCCTGGTGGTTTGACTCGTGAACGCGCAGGCTTTGAAGTGCGGGACGTTCATCCGACTCACTATGGCCGAGTTTGCCCTATTGAGACCCCTGAAGGTCCAAATATCGGCTTGATCAACTCCTTGGCGACTTATGCGCGGACTAATGCATATGGCTTCCTTGAGAGCCCGTATCGCAAAGTTGTGGACGGCTTGGTAACCGATGACATCGAATACCTGTCCGCAATTGAAGAAAGCGAATATGTGATAGCGCAAGCAAGTGCGGCTGTAGATGAGAATGGTCGGCTGATCGATGAGCTGGTAACTGTTCGCCATAAGAACGAATTTACCGTTATGCCTCCGGAAAAAGTAACCCTGATGGACGTATCTCCTCGTCAGGTTGTTTCCGTGGCGGCGTCTCTGATTCCATTCCTTGAACATGACGATGCTAACCGAGCCCTGATGGGGTCGAACATGCAGCGGCAGGCTGTTCCTACGTTGAAGGCGGAAAAGCCTCTGGTGGGAACTGGTATGGAGCGCTATGTAGCGCAGGACTCCGGGGTGTGCGTAGTTGCACGACGTGGTGGAGTAGTTGTTAGCGTCGACGCTGCTCGTATTGTTGTCCGCGTGAGCGATGACGAGACGGAAGCAGGTGATGCAGGGGTTGATATTTATAACCTTACTAAATACCAGCGCTCCAACCAGAATACTTGTATTAACCAGCGCTCCTTAGTGATGGAAGGTGACGAAGTTGCGCGCGGCGATGTTTTAGCCGACGGTCCGTCTGTGGATTTGGGCGAACTGGCTCTCGGGCAGAATATGCGCATCGCGTTTATGCCTTGGAACGGTTATAACTTTGAGGATTCTATCCTGGTTTCAGAAAGGGTTGTTCAGGAAGACCGCTTCACAACGATTCATATTCAGGAGTTAACCTGCGTCGCGCGTGATACTAAGTTGGGGCCGGAAGAAGTTACAGCGGATATTCCCAATGTAGGCGAAAGCGCATTAGCGAAGTTGGATGACTCGGGGATCATATACATCGGCGCTGAAGTTGAGCCCGGCGATATACTGGTCGGCAAGGTGACGCCGAAAGGTGAGACGCAACTAACTCCGGAAGAAAAGCTTTTGCGGGCCATCTTTGGTGAAAAAGCCTCTGATGTAAAAGATACTTCTCTGCGTGTCTCAACCGGTATGCGTGGAACGGTTATCGACGTCCAGGTATTTACTCGCGATGGCGTTGAGAAAGATCAGCGTGCGAAAGAAATCGAGCAAACCGAGCTGAACAAGTTCCGCAAAGACCTTAACGATGAGTATAAGATCGTTGAAGGCGCGACGTTTGAGCGTTTGCGCTCTGCACTGTTGGGTCAATCGGTAATCGGTGGTCCTGGTTTGAAGAAAGGTGATGCTCTGACGGAAGTTCACTTTAACGCATTCGAAAAAGAAGAATGGTTCAAGTTGAATATGGCGGATGAGCAACTGAATGAACTGCTTGAAAAAGCAGAAGGGCAGTTGCAGGAGCGTCGTAAGAGCATTGAAGATCGTTATGAAGACAAGAAGCGTAAGCTGCAGTCTGGTGACGATCTAGCTCCTGGCGTTTTGAAGATCGTTAAGGTTTACGTTGCTGTGAAACGCCGTATTCAACCAGGTGATAAAATGGCGGGAAGGCACGGAAACAAAGGTGTTATTTCCGCGATTAAGCCAGTTGAAGACATGCCTTACGATGAACAGGGCAATCCTGTCGATATCGTACTGAATCCGCTCGGTGTACCATCACGTATGAACGTGGGACAGGTGCTTGAGACTCACTTGGGTGCTGCCGCTAAAGGTCTTGGGGATAAGATTAACCGTATGCTGGCGGAGCAAAAGCAAGCTGCGGAAGTTCGTAAGTTCTTGCACGAAATCTATAACGAAATCGGTGGGAGAAACGAAGATCTGGACTCACTGTCAGACTCCGAGGTTCTGGTGTTGGCTGCCAACCTGAAAAAAGGCGTGCCGATGGCTACCCCGGTTTTCGATGGCGCGAAAGAGAAAGAAATAAAGGAGATGCTGCGTCTTGCAGACATGGATGATAGCGGGCAGGTCTGGCTGTATGACGGTCGTACCGGCGAGCGCTTCGAACGCCAAGTAACTGTGGGCTATATGTACATGCTGAAGTTGAACCACTTGGTCGACGACAAAATGCATGCTCGTTCTACTGGCTCTTACAGTCTGGTTACGCAGCAGCCGTTGGGCGGTAAGGCTCAATTCGGTGGACAAAGGTTTGGGGAAATGGAGGTCTGGGCTCTGGAAGCCTACGGCGCCGCTTATACCCTGCAAGAAATGCTCACGGTTAAATCCGATGACGTTAACGGGCGTACGAAGATGTACAAAAACATCGTAGACGGAGACCACCGTATGGAGCCGGGTATGCCGGAGTCATTTAACGTATTGGTTAAAGAAATTCGCTCTTTGGGTATCGATATCGAGCTCGAGGCCAACTAAGACGCGGCGTGAACCTTCACAAACATCCGTTGCCTTGACAGGAGCGGATGTTTGCTGCGAACCGAATTAACTGTGGGCGACAAGATCGCCCTTATTGATCAGTCAGAGGCCTTAGCCAATGAAAGATTTGCTGAACTTACTTAAAAATCAGAACTACGCTCACGAATTTGACTCGATTCGTATCTCTTTGGCGTCGCCTGATATGATCCGTTCTTGGTCATTTGGTGAAGTCAAAAAGCCCGAAACTATTAACTATAGAACCTTCAAGCCTGAGCGAGACGGACTTTTTTGCGCGAAAATATTTGGCCCAATCAAGGACTATGAATGTCTTTGCGGGAAGTATAAGCGTCTTAAGCACAGAGGCGTAATCTGTGAAAAGTGCGGCGTGGAAGTGGCGCCTGCTAACGTGCGCCGAGAGCGCATGGGGCATATTGAATTAGCCTCTCCAGTTGCGCACATCTGGTTCTTGAAGTCATTACCCTCGCGTATTGGTTTGCTGCTGGATATGACATTACGTGATATCGAGCGCGTGCTGTATTTTGAATCTTTCATAGTAATCGATCCAGGCATGACCACCCTTGAAAAAGGGCAGCTGCTTTCTGACGAGCAGTATTATGAGGCTTTGGAAGAGTTTGGTGACGAGTTTGACGCCCGTATGGGGGCTGAAGCAATCCAGGGACTTTTGGCCGATTTAGAGTTGGAAGACGAGATCGAGCGGCTTCGTGAAGAGATTCCCAATACTAACTCTGAGACCAAAATCAAGAAGCTGTCTAAGCGCTTGAAGTTGATGGAGGCGTTTGCCGAGTCAGGTAATCACCCCGAATGGATGATTCTCACAGTTTTGCCAGTGCTGCCGCCTGACCTGCGTCCTTTGGTGCCTCTAGATGGCGGTCGATTCGCCACTAGTGATTTGAACGACTTGTATCGCCGGGTCATCAATCGGAACAATCGATTGAAGCGTCTGCTGGAATTGAATGCTCCTGATATTATCGTTCGTAATGAAAAGCGTATGTTGCAGGAATCTGTGGATGCGCTGTTGGATAATGGCCGTCGCGGGCGGGCTATCACGGGTTCTAATAAGCGCCCATTGAAGTCTTTGGCAGATATGATCAAAGGTAAGCAGGGGCGTTTCCGTCAGAACTTGCTTGGTAAGCGTGTTGACTATTCTGGCCGTTCTGTAATCGTTGTCGGCCCGACTTTACGCCTGCATCAATGTGGCTTGCCCAAGAAAATGGCATTGGAGCTGTTTAAGCCATTTATCTTCTCCAAACTTGAACATCGTGGTTTAGCGACGACGATTAAAGCGGCCAAGAAAATGGTCGAGCGTGAAGAGGCGGTGGTATGGGATATTCTGGACGAGGTTATCCGGGAACATCCTGTTATGTTAAACCGTGCGCCAACTCTTCACAGACTGGGTATTCAGGCATTCGAGCCAGTACTGATCGAAGGTAAAGCAATTCAACTGCACCCTTTGGTATGTACAGCATATAACGCGGACTTCGACGGCGACCAGATGGCGGTTCATGTTCCATTGACGCTAGAGGCTCAGTTGGAAGCGCGTGCGTTGATGATGTCTACAAACAACATTCTCTCGCCGGCTAACGGGGACCCAATCATCGTTCCTTCGCAAGATGTTGTTCTTGGCCTTTATTTCATGACAAGAGAGCGCATCAATGCGAAAGGCGAGGGCATGGTCTTCTCCGATATCAAGGAAGTCCAGCGCGCGTATGGAGCCAAGAAAGTTGATCTTCAGGCAAAAGTGAAGGTTCGGATTCGCGACGTGGTTATCGATGAAGAGCGAAACAAGACTGTGACGATCTCAGTTGTCGACACCACGGTCGGCCGTGCTCTCTTATTTGATATTTTCCCTGAAGGGTTGGCGTTTTCGTTGGTTAACCAGAACATGACCAAGAAGGCGATTTCCCGACTGATTAATGCTTGTTATCGTCGCGTTGGTTTGAAGGAATCTGTCATCTTTGCTGACCAGATTATGTATACCGGTTTTTACTACGCGACGCTTTCTGGCGCGTCAATTGGTGTGAATGACTTCGTTATTCCAGAAGAGAAGGCGAAGATTATCGACGCAGCGGAAAATGAAGTTAAAGAAATTGAGTCCCAGTTTGCTTCTGGTCTGCTAACGCAAGGTGAGAAGTACAATAAGGTTATCGATATTTGGTCTCGTGCAAACGATAAAGTTTCCAAGGCAATGATGGACCGTCTTGGGAAGGAAAAAGTCGTTAATAAAGAGGGTAAAGAAGTCGATCAGGATTCCTTTAACTCCGTTTATATCATGGCTGATTCTGGCGCGCGGGGCTCAGCTGCTCAGATTCGTCAGCTGGCAGGTATGCGGGGACTGATGGCGAAACCCGATGGCTCAATTATCGAGACGCCTATTACGGCTAACTTCCGGGAAGGCCTTAACGTCCTCCAGTACTTTATTTCTACGCACGGTGCACGGAAAGGTCTGGCGGATACCGCATTGAAGACCGCTAACTCTGGATACTTGACCCGTCGTTTAGTGGATGTGGCGCAAGACTTGGTCGTGACTGACTTGGATTGTGGTACGTCTGAAGGTTTGCTGGTTACTCCTCATATTGAGGGCGGAGATGTTGTTGTACCGTTGGGAGACCGAGTGCTGGGGCGTGTTACAGCGAGTGACGTTTACTCTGCTTCAGATAACCAGAACGTTGTTGTGCCCGCGGGCACTCTGCTGGACGAGACTACCGTTGAGACGCTCGAAAAGGCGGGGGTCGATGAGATATTAGTTCGCTCCCCAATTACGTGCGAAACCAAGTATGGTGTATGTGCAAGCTGTTATGGTCGGGATCTGGCGCGTGGTCATTTGGTTAACGTTGGCGAGGCTATCGGTGTTATCGCTGCTCAGTCAATCGGTGAACCTGGCACGCAGTTGACGATGCGGACCTTCCACATTGGTGGTGCGGCGTCTCGGGCTTCTGCGGTCGATAACATCCAGGTTAAGCACGGCGGAACAGTGCGCTTGCATAACCTCAAGCACATCGAAAGAAAGAACGGTAACTTGGTCGTTGTTTCTCGTTCTTCCGCGCTGGCGATAGCGGATGAAGCTGGTCGTGAAAGAGAGTGGTACAAGCTCCCGTACGGCGTTGAGTTGAGCGTGAAGCAAGGGCAGCAGGTAGCAGCTGGCGAGATTGTCGCCAAATGGGACCCGCATACGCATCCGATTATCACTGAGGTCGGCGGTAAAGCAATCTTCGTTGGAGTCGAAGAGGGTATTACCGTTAAGACTCAGACTGACGAAATCACTGGTTTGTCTAATATTGAGGTTATGGATCCTAAGGATCGACCTGCATCAGGAAAAGACATTCGTCCTATGCTGCAGTTGCTTGATGCAAACGGCAAAGAAATGAAGTTTCCGGGTACTGATACGCCAGTGCAGTACTTCCTGCCTCCTAACTCGCTTTTTAGTTTGAAGAATGGCGATAACGTTGAGGTTGGTGATGTTATTGCTAGGATTCCGCAGGAGACTTCAAAGACTCGTGATATTACCGGTGGTCTTCCGCGGGTTGCGGACTTGTTTGAGGCGCGTAAGCCGAAGGAGCCTTCAATACTTGCCGAAATCTCTGGAATTGTTTCCTTTGGTAAGGAAACCAAAGGAAAGAAACGTCTTGTTATTACACCGACAGACAATACAGATCCGTTTGAGATTCTGATCCCTAAATGGCGTCAGTTAAACGTGTTTGAAGGTGAGAGCGTAGAGAAAGGTGAAGTTATCTCCGACGGCCCATCTAATCCTCACGATATATTGAGGTTGCTGGGCGTTGGTGAGCTGGCTAAGTACATCATTAACGAAATTCAGGATGTTTACCGTCTCCAGGGCGTTGTCATAAACGATAAGCACATTGAAGTTATCGTGCGACAAATGATTCGGAAAGTCGACGTAATGAGTTCAGGAGATACCACCCTCATAAAAGGCGATCAAGTCGAACTGGTTAAAGTTCTGGAAGAGAATGAGAAGGCTGGGGAGGAAGCGAAAATGCCGGCTCGTTATGAGCGGGTATTGTTGGGTATCACCAAGGCGTCATTGGCTACAGAGAGCTTTATTTCTGCAGCATCATTCCAGGAAACAACCCGTGTTCTGACGGAAGCAGCCGTAACTGGTAAGCAAGACCACTTAAGGGGCTTGAAAGAAAACGTGGTAGTAGGTCGGCTCATTCCAGCTGGTACGGGGTCTGCCTATCATCAGGAAAGAAGACGTAAACGCATGCAGAAGGAAGGTGGCGTTAGCGCAGCAGATGTTGTTCAGGCGTTAAGCGCAGAACTGAATAAATAATCTGCAATGTCGAAGGCGGCTGGTGGTTTTTTGGCCTCGGTCGCCTTGACTCGTTGAATGGGCGTCAGTACACTTGGCGCCCTTATTATAGTTGGGCACTAAATATCTATCTGTTGTTAACGGAGTAAGCTTGAATGGCAACCATTAACCAATTGGTGCGTAAGCCTAGAAGCCGTAAGGTCGCAAAGAGCGATGTTCCCGCGCTTCAAGGTTGTCCGCAGCGTCGCGGCGTATGTACCCGTGTTTATACGACTACCCCTAAGAAGCCAAACTCAGCTTTGCGGAAAGTATGTCGTGTTCGTTTAACAAACGGCTATGAAGTAACTTCCTACATTGGTGGTGAAGGTCATAACCTACAAGAACACAGCGTTGTATTGATTCGCGGCGGCCGGGTAAAAGACTTGCCGGGTGTGCGTTATCATACTGTTCGCGGTACTTTGGATACTGCAGGCGTAAACGATCGTAGACAGGGTCGTTCTAAATACGGCGCCAAGCGTCCGAAGTCTTGATAACATTTACTGGATAAGAGTAAGGCTGGTTGGCGTTAAGCTATGCCAGATTTACCTGAAGACCTTTTTTATTTTTGAGGGCTTATCATGCCAAGAAGAAGAGTCGCTGCGAAGCGTGAAATCCTGCCGGACCCTAAATTCGGAAGTAAGAAGCTGGCTAAGTTCATTAACCACGTAATGGAAAGTGGTAAGAAGTCAGTGGCTGAGCGTATTGTTTATGGTGCTCTGGATATTGTGTCCAACAAAGCAAAAAAAGAGCCGATTGAAACATTTGAGCTTGCTCTAGAAAATATTCAGCCTCTAGTTGAAGTTAAATCTCGTCGTGTAGGTGGCGCTACTTATCAGGTTCCCGTAGAAGTTCGCCCATCCCGTCAGATGGCGCTTTCTATGCGTTGGTTGGTTGAGTACTCCCGTAAGCGTGGAGAAAAGTCCATGGCTGCGCGTTTGGCGGCGGAAATGTTGGAAGCGGCTGAAGGTCGCGGAGCTGCTGTCAAGAAGCGTGAAGACGTCCATCGTATGGCGGAAGCTAACAAAGCTTTCTCCCATTACCGTTTTTAATCTTTGGAGTAATTAATCGTGGCACGTAAAACTCCCATAGAGCGCTACCGTAATATCGGTATCTGTGCTCATGTTGACGCAGGTAAAACAACGACAACAGAACGTGTTTTGTTTTATACCGGTCTTTCTCACAAGATTGGTGAGGTGCACGACGGCGCGGCGACAATGGATTGGATGGAGCAGGAGCAAGAGCGCGGTATTACTATTACTTCCGCGGCGACAACCTGTTTCTGGGCGGGCATGCAGCAGCAATTTGAACAGCATCGCGTCAACATTATCGACACTCCAGGACACGTTGACTTCACAATTGAAGTTGAGCGCTCCTTGCGTGTTCTTGATGGCGCTGTAGTTGTTCTTTGCGGTTCCTCTGGTGTTCAGCCTCAAACAGAGACGGTATGGCGTCAGGCTAACAAGTACGAAGTTCCTCGCATGGTTTTTGTTAATAAGATGGACCGTGCTGGAGCTAATTTTGAACGTGTTGTTAAGCAGTTGAAGGATCGTCTGGGCGCGACCCCAGTCCCTCTTCAGATGACTATTGGCGCTGAAGATGAGTTCAAGGGCGTTGTGGACTTGGTGAAGATGAAGTCCATTATTTGGAATGAAGCGGATCAGGGTATGACTTTTGAGTACCAGGATATTCCCGCTGATCTTCAGGATAAGTGCGCCCAGCTACGCGAGCAGTTGGTAGAAGCTGCTGCGGAAGCAAACGACGACTACATGAATAAATACCTGGAAGAGGGTGAGTTAACCGAGGAAGAGATCAAGGCTGGGATTCGAGCTCGTACTTTGGCTAACGAAATTGTCCCGGTGCTGGGCGGTTCTGCATTTAAGAACAAGGGTGTTCAAGCGGTGCTTGACGCAGTTATTGAATACCTGCCTTCTCCTACTGAAGTAAAGGCTATTGAAGGTATTTTGGATGATGGCGAGACTGTTGCAGTGCGCAAGTCTGATGATAACGAGCCGTTTTCTGCCCTGGCGTTCAAGATTGCTACAGACCCATTTGTCGGTACGCTGACTTTCATTCGGGTTTACTCCGGCATTCTTGCATCCGGAACTGGTGTTTATAACCCGGTCAAGAGCAAGAAGGAACGTATCGGTCGTATGGTGCAGATGCATTCAAACAACCGTGAAGAAATTAAAGAAGTGCGAGCTGGCGATATTGCCGCAATGATCGGGCTTAAAGATGTCACCACTGGTGATACGTTGTGTGATCCGGACAATGTGATCACTTTGGAGCGTATGGAGTTCCCGGACCCGGTTATTTCCGTTGCTGTTGAGCCGAAGTCTAAAGCCGATCAGGAAAAAATGGGTATTGCTCTGGGCAAGCTTGCGCAGGAAGATCCATCTTTCCGCGTCAAGACTGATGAGGAGACAGGGCAGACTATTATTTCCGGTATGGGTGAGCTTCACCTTGATATTATCGTAGACCGGATGCGTCGCGAATTTAAAGTTGAGGCGAATATTGGTAAGCCTCAGGTAGCTTACAGAGAAGCTATCCGTAATACCTGTGAAATTGAAGGTAAATTCGTTCGTCAGTCTGGTGGTCGCGGACAGTACGGTCACGTATGGATCAAGTTCGAGCCCCGTGCGGAAGGCGAAGGGCTGGAGTTTGTTAATGAAATTGTTGGTGGTGTTGTTCCAAAGGAATACATTCCTGCAATTCAGAAGGGTATCGAAGAGCAGATGCAGAACGGTATCTTGGCTGGCTATCCATTGCTGGCTTTGAAGGCGACCGTATTTGATGGATCCTACCACGACGTTGACTCTAACGAGATGGCGTTTAAAATTGCCGCCAGCATGGCTACGAAGCAGCTTGCAGGCAAGGGTGGTGCCGTACTGCTTGAGCCTATTATGAAGGTTGAGGTGGTCACTCCTGAAGAAAATATGGGTGACGTAGTAGGTGATTTGAACCGGCGTCGCGGCTTGATTCAGGGTATGGATGAAAGCGTGTCTGGTAAGGTTGTGAATGC
Organism: Hahella sp. NS-SX17; assembly: GCF_057367735.1. Taxonomy (NCBI): domain Bacteria; kingdom Pseudomonadati; phylum Pseudomonadota; class Gammaproteobacteria; order Oceanospirillales; family Hahellaceae; genus Hahella; species Hahella sp. NS-SX17. The sequence goes on along the minus strand of NZ_CM170632.1, from coordinate 6,869,637 downwards.
GGAAGTGCCTTTGGCCGAGATGTTCGGTTATGCAACTGACTTGCGCTCTGCGACTCAAGGTCGTGCAACATACACAATGGAGTTTGCTCAATACTCGGAAGCTCCAAATAATGTTGCTGAAGCTATTATTAGCGCACGCAGCAAATAGTTTAATCATTCGTAGTTGAAACTTTTTAGAATAGTGATTTAGAGAGGAACTAACTGTGGCAAAAGAAAAGTTTGAACGCAGCAAGCCGCACGTAAACGTAGGCACCATTGGTCACGTTGACCACGGTAAGACTACTTTGACAGCGGCCTTGACCCGCGTATGTTCTGAAGTTTGGGGTGGTCAAGCGGTGGCGTTTGACGGTATCGATAATGCTCCAGAGGAAAAGGCGCGTGGTATCACTATCGCGACTTCTCACGTTGAGTACGAATCCCCCATTCGTCACTATGCGCACGTTGACTGCCCTGGGCACGCTGACTATGTGAAAAACATGATCACTGGCGCTGCTCAGATGGACGGTGCAATTTTGGTTTGTTCGGCGGCTGACGGCCCTATGCCTCAGACTCGTGAGCATATCCTGTTGGCGCGCCAGGTTGGCGTTCCTTATATCGTCGTGTTCCTGAATAAAGCGGACATGGTTGATGATGAAGAGCTGCTTGAGTTGGTTGAGATGGAAGTTCGCGACCTGTTGAGTCAGTACGAATTCCCAGGTGACGATACTCCGATTATTGTTGGTTCAGCGCTGCTGGCGTTGGAAGGCAAAGATGATAACGGCATGGGTACTAGCGCTGTTAAGAAGCTGGTTGAGACTCTGGATGCTTATATTCCTGAGCCTGAGCGTGCAATCGACAAGCCGTTCCTGATGCCGATTGAGGACGTATTCTCTATCTCTGGTCGCGGTACGGTTGTGACTGGTCGTGTAGAGCGCGGTATCATCAAGGTTGGTGAGGAAGTTGAAATTGTTGGTATTAAAGATACCACTAAGACTACCTGTACTGGTGTTGAGATGTTCCGTAAGCTGCTGGACGAAGGTCGTGCAGGTGAGAACGTTGGCGTATTGTTGCGCGGCACTAAGCGTGACGACGTCGAGCGTGGTCAAGTGTTGGCTAAGCCAGGCACAATTACTCCACACACCGTTTTTGAGTCAGAAGTATACGTTCTGAGCAAGGATGAAGGTGGTCGTCACACGCCTTTCTTTAAAGGTTATCGTCCTCAGTTCTACTTCCGTACTACGGACGTGACTGGTGCATGTGAGCTGCCTGAAGGCGTAGAGATGGTTATGCCTGGTGATAACGTGAAAATGAAAGTCAGCCTGATCGCTCCGATCGCGATGGAAGAAGGTTTGCGCTTCGCGATTCGCGAAGGTGGGCGTACAGTTGGTGCTGGCGTTGTTGCTAAAATTTTCGAGTAAAACAAGTCGGCTATAAGAAAAGGGGGAGTTAGCTCCCCCTTTTTTATTGAGCTGTTTAAAAAGTGCTCTTGACAGGAAATGGCCAGCTGCTTAAAATGCGGCTCCTTTTTGTAGGGTATGGCTGTCTTCCGTCGTCGGATTCGGAGTAAATAAATGCAAGGCCAGAAAATTAGAATCAGGCTAAAAGCGTTCGACTATCGCTTAATCGATCAGTCTACGCAAGAAATCGTAGATACGGCAAAACGTACTGGTGCGCAAGTTCGCGGGCCAATTCCTTTGCCAACTAAAAAGGAGCGCTTTACGGTGCTAATCTCTCCGCACGTAAATAAAGATGCGCGCGATCAGTATGAGATTCGTACTCATAAGCGTTTGTTGGATATTGTTGAGCCTACAGAGAAAACTGTAGATGCACTAATGAAGTTAGATCTTGCTGCTGGTGTTGATGTTCAGATTAGCTTGGGCTAAGCAAGGTTGGCGCGTATAGCGTCGCTTCATTGGTGTAACACTTTTGTATGTGGCCATAGAGGGTGAAAGCCCCGTGCACTAAGAGGTGAAAAATGGCGATTGGTTTAGTCGGCCGTAAGGCTGGCATGACTCGTTTGTTTGAAGATGACGGCGCAGCCGTCCCGGTCACTGTGATTCAAGTCGAAAAGAACGTTATCGCTCAAGTTAAAAGTCTTGAGGTTGACGGGTATCGCGCGATTCAAGTGACTTCTGGCTCAGTTAAAGCGTCTCGCGTAAATAAGCCCATGGCTGGCCACTTTGCTAAGGCCGGTGTGGAAGCTGGACGTGTTGTTTGTGAATTTACTTTGGACGCCTCTGACTCGGCTGAGTACAAGGTTGGCGACGAAGTCCCTGTCTCTATTTTTGAAGCCGGACAAAAAGTAGATGTGTCTGGGCGTTCAAAAGGTAAAGGTTTTGCTGGCGTTATCAAACGTTGGAACTTTTCTACTCAAGACGCTACTCACGGTAACTCTCTTTCTCATCGCGCTCCTGGCTCTATTGGCCAGAACCAGTCCCCTGGACGTGTGTTCAAAGGCAAAAAAATGGCCGGCCAGATGGGTAATAAAAACGTCACCGTACAGACTCTTAAAGTGGTAAGAGTCGACGAAGAGAAAGGTCTGCTTCTAATTAAGGGCGCAGTTCCTGGAGCGACCGGCGCAGACGTGGTTATCAAGCCCGCGGTTAAAGCATAAGAGGGGTGAGAGATGGAGTTAACGATTAACGGTGCGGGTAAGGGTACTGTCTCGGTATCTGACGTAGCCTTTGCAAGAGATTTTAACGAAGCTCTGGTTCACCAAGTGGTTACTGCTTATTTGGCTGGCGGTCGTCAGGGTTCAAAAGCCCAGAAGACACGGTCGCAGGTTAGTGGCGGTGGTAAGAAACCATGGCGTCAGAAAGGGAGTGGTCGTGCTCGTGCGGGCACTATCCGTAGTCCTATCTGGAGAGGCGGCGGCAAAACGTTTGCGGCCACCCCGCAAGATCACTCTCAAAAAGTGAACAAAAAGATGTACCGTGCTGCGATGCAATCTATCTTGTCAGAGCTTGTGAGACAGGAACGGTTGGTTGTTGTAGAAGAAATGGCGGTAGATGCACCTAAGACCAAGCAGTTCAATACGAAATTGAAGGATCTTGGTTTAGAGAGCGTATTAATTGTAGCGGATGCGGTTGATCAAAACCTGTATTTGGCTTCCCGTAACATTCCGCATGTCGACGTGTGTGACGCTGTTGCTATTAACCCTGTCAGCCTTATCGCGCATGACAAGGTCTTGGTTACAGTTTCTGCGCTTAAGAAAATTGAGGAGATGTTGGGATGAACCAAGAAAGGCTCTATAAGGTTTTGCTTGGGCCCCATATTTCGGAAAAGGCCACATTGTTAGCGGAAATCAACAATCAGGTGGTCTTCCGTGTGGCGGCCGATGCTAAAAAGCCCGAGATTAAGAAAGCTGTTGAAGCTTTGTTTGATGTTAAGGTTGAGTCGGTGCAGGTGGTGAATATCAAAGGCAAAACCAAGCGCACAGCGCGTGGTATGGGTAAGCGCAATGATGTTCGCAAGGCATATGTTCGTCTTGCCTCCGGTCAATCTATCGATTTTGTAGATGTCGAGTAAGGGGGGAGCGAAAATGCCAGTTGTTAAAACGAAACCAACATCTCCCGGTCGTAGACATGTAGTCGCCGTTACTAACCCGGCTCTGCATAAAGGCGCTCCATTGGCGTCGTTGACTGAGAAGAAACGCAAAAACGGCGGCCGAAATAATGCTGGTCGTATTACTGTCCGCCACCAAGGCGGCGGGCATAAGCAGCTTTATCGCGTTATTGACTTTAAGCGGACGAAAGATGGTATTCCTGCCGTCGTTGAACGTTTGGAATATGATCCTAACCGTACTGCGCACATCGCCCTGTTGAAGTATGCAGACGGTGAACGTCGTTACATTATCGCTCCCAAAGGCGTGTCAGTAGGCGATGCGATTGCTTCTGGTCAAGAAGCGCCGATTCGCGTAGGTAGCTGTCTGCCTCTGAGAAATATTCCAGTAGGCTCTGTCGTTCACTGTATCGAAATGAAGCCAGGTAAAGGCGCCCAAATCGCTAGAAGTGCAGGCGCGTCTGCGCAGGTAGTGGCTCGCGAAGGCGCTTATGCCACTATTCGTTTGCGCTCTGGTGAAATGCGCAAGGTCCTTGTTGAATGTCGTGCGACCTTGGGTGAAGTGTCCAATAGCGAGAACAACCTGCGTGTATACGGAAAAGCCGGTGCAAAACGTTGGCGTGGAGTAAGACCCACCGTTCGTGGTACTGCGATGAACCCGGTTGACCACCCGCACGGTGGTGGTGAAGGGCGTAACTTCGGTAAGCACCCGGTTACACCTTGGGGTGTTCCTACGAAGGGTTATAAAACTCGTAAGAACAAGCGTACAGACAAAATGATTGTGCGTCGTCGCAAAGCTAAGTAAGGGGGTGTCTAGTGCCACGTTCTTTAAAGAAAGGTCCATTTATTGATCTTCACCTTCTCAAGAAAGTGGAGACAGCGGTAGAAGTCAAAGACAAGAAGCCAATTAAAACTTGGTCGCGTCGCTCCACCATTTTTCCAGAAATGGTTGGCTTGACTATCGCAGTTCATAACGGTCGTCAACATGTCCCTGTCTATGTGACTGAAGACATGGTCGGCCACAAACTGGGTGAATTTGCAGCCACACGTACTTATCGCGGACACGCTGCAGACAAGAAAGCTAAACGGTAAGAGGGTATAGAGATGGAAGTAGCGGCAAAATTATTTGGTGCTCGCTTATCTGCTCAGAAAGCTCGTTTAGTTGCAGATCAGGTGCGCGGTAAGCGGGTTGAAGAAGCGTTGGACATTTTGACCTTTAGTCCCAAAAAGGCGTCCAGCATCATCAAGAAGGTGCTGGAGTCAGCTATCGCTAATGCTGAGCATAACGAAGGGCTGGATGTTGATGAGCTGAAGGTGGCCACTATCTGCGTGGACGAAGGTCCTACAATGAAGCGGATTAAGCCTAGAGCGAAAGGTCGGGCGGATCGCATTTTCAAGCGGACTTGCCATATCACCGTCAAGGTAGCCGAAGAGTAGGAGATAGCAGATGGGTCAAAAGGTTAATCCAGTCGGTATTCGACTGGGGATTGTTAAAGATCACAATTCAGTCTGGTACGCAGACAAAAAGAACTATTCAGATCATTTGCTGACTGATATTAAGGTTCGCGAGTTTCTGATGAAGAAGCTTGAAAAGGCTTCTGTTAGCAAGGTCATCATCGAGCGTCCGCCACAAAACGCAAAAATTACCATCCACACTGCCCGTCCAGGCATCGTGATTGGTAAGAAAGGCGAAGACGTTGATAAGCTTCGTCAAGAAGTGGGCGAGTTGATGAAAGTGCCTGTGCACATCAACATTGAAGAGATTCGTAAGCCTGATTTGGATGCCAAACTGGTTGCTGCTGGCGTTGCTGGCCAGTTGGAGCGCCGCGTTATGTTCCGTCGCGCGATGAAGCGCGCTGTGCAGAATGCGATGCGCCAAGGCGCCAAGGGTATCAAAATTCAAGTTGGCGGCCGTTTGGGCGGTGCAGAGATTGCTCGTACTGAATGGTACCGTGAAGGTCGGGTGCCTTTGCATACTCTTCGTGCAGATATTGATTACGCTACGCACGAAGCGCACACCACCTACGGTGTGATTGGTGTAAAGGTATGGATCTTTAAGGGCGAAATCCTGGGTGGCATCGAACAGGTTCGCGCTGAAAAGAAAGCAGCTAAAAAGAAAAGTTCTAAGTAGGGGGCAGTGAAATGTTGCAACCTAAGCGTACGAAATTCCGCAAGGTCCATAAAGGCCGTAACACTGGTCTGGCTCAGCGCGGAAACAAAGTAAGTTTTGGTGAATTTGGTTTAAAAGCGACTGGACGTGGACGTATAACTGCCCGACAAATCGAAGCAGCACGTCGTACCATGACTCGTCGTATTAAGCGTGGCGGTAAAATCTGGATTCGAATCTTTCCAGACAAGCCGATTACCAAGAAACCTCTCGAAGTCCGTATGGGTAAAGGTAAGGGCCCAGTTGAGTACTGGGTAGCCGAAATCGAGCCAGGTCGCATGCTGTACGAGATGGAAGGGGTAAGCGAGGAATTGGCCCGCGAGGCGTTTACGCTTGCAGCGGCTAAACTTCCTGTCGCAACTACTTTTGTGACAAGAACGGTGATGTAAATGAAAGCTGCAGAATTGAGAAACAAAACTCAGGAAGAGCTCAGTAACGAACTGATCTCTTTGTTGAAAGAGCAATTCAACTTGCGGATGCGCAAGGCGACGGGCCAATTAAATCAAGTCCATCTTCTGCGCAAAGTTCGTCGTGACATTGCTCGTGTCAAGACAGTCTTAAATCAGAAGGCAGGTGAGTGATATGAGCGCGAACGAAAAGAGCGTGCGCACTGAGACCGGTAAGGTTGTTAGTGACAAGATGGATAAGTCCATTGTGGTCCTGGTTGAACGCCGCGTGAAACACCCCCTGTACGGCAAGTATGTTAAGCGCTCAAGCAAGCTTCATGCTCATGACGAGAACAATGAGTGTCGCATCGGCGATACTGTTCAAGTTCAGGAGTCACGTCCTCTTTCCAAGACTAAGTCATGGAAGCTTGTGAACATTGTTGAGCGGGCCGAAAAAGTCTAGTCAAGCAAAAGCTGTTAGGTGGAGATAACCGATGATTCAGACGCAAACCGTGCTTGACGTGGCCGACAACAGCGGAGCCCGTCGAGTAATGTGTATTAAAGTGCTGGGTGGTTCACACCGTCGTTACGCAAGTATCGGCGACGTGATCAAAGTTTCCGTAAAGGAAGCGATCCCCCGCGGAAAAGTAAAGAAAGGTCAGGTTCTGAAAGCCGTTGTAGTGCGCACACGTAAGGGCGTACGTAGACAGGATGGTTCCTTGATTCGTTTTGATGGCAATGCCGCTGTTCTTTTGAATAACCAGGAACAGCCCATCGGCACTCGTATCTTTGGGCCGGTGACTCGGGAACTGCGTGGCGAGAAATTTATGAAAATTATCTCGCTGGCCCCGGAAGTGCTATAGGAGTCAGACCAAACATGAACAAGATCAGAAAAGGCGACGATGTTGTCGTCATAGCAGGCAGAGATAAAGGGAAGCGCGGTAAAGTTAATCGCGTCCAGAAAGACGGTAAGCTGGTTGTCAGCGGCGTCAATATGGTTAAGCGTCATACCAAGCCAAACCCTATGCTAGGTACTGCTGGCGGCATCGTCGAAAAAGAGGCGCCCATTCAAGCTTCAAACGTGGCGATCTTTAATTCAGCCACCAATAAGCCTGATCGTATTGGCTTTAAGATTCTTGAAGACGGTAAGAAAGTGCGCATCTTCAAGTCGACAAACGAACTTGTCGATAACTAAAGGTTAGGTGGTTGATTATGCCAAAGTATAAAGAGGTATATCAGAAAGAGGTTATCCCTGCGCTGATGAAGGAGTTGTCCTATAGCAGCGTAATGCAGGTGCCTCGTATTGAGAAGATTACCCTTAACATGGGTGTCGGCGAAGCTCTTGGCGATAAGAAGCAGATTGAAGCTGCGACTGCGGACTTGGAGGCAATTACCGGACAAAAAGCGGTAGTAACCAAAGCTCGTAGATCTGTAGCAGGCTTCAAGATCCGTCAAGGCTTTCCTATCGGTTGCAAAGTTACTTTGCGTGGCGATCGTATGTGGGAGTTCTTTGAACGTTTAGTGGATGTAGCTATTCCCCGTGTGCGTGACTTCCGTGGCTTGAACCAGAAGTCATTCGATGGACGTGGAAACTACTCCATGGGTGTTAAGGAACAGATTATCTTCCCGGAAATCGATTACGATAAAATCGACAAAGTTCGCGGGATGGACATCACCATAACGACTTCCGCAAACACTGACGAAGAAGGCAGAGCGCTGCTTAGCGCTTTCAGCTTCCCGTTCAGAAAATAAGGTGAACTGATATGGCAAAAGTTGGAATGCGCGAGCGTGAGCTCAAGCGTGAAAAAACCGTAGCGAAATACGCTGAAAAGCGCGCTGCGTTGAAGGCCATTATTGCAAATCCGAATGTCTCTGATGAAGAGCGTTGGGAAGCGCAGATGAAGTTACAGAAGCTACCGAGAGATGCTAGTCCCTCAAGACTGCGTAATCGTTGCCAAGTGACTGGTCGTCCGCATGCGGTATTGAGAAAGTTCCGTTTGTCTCGTATCAAGCTTCGCGAAGCCGCTATGCGCGGTGATGTGCCAGGCTTGAAAAAGGCTAGCTGGTAACGCTCGACCGTTGGTAAGCGCCTTTCGGTCGTATGGCCGAAAGCGCTGCACAACTAAAATGTTTGGAGCAAATAAATGAGTATGCAAGATACCTTGGCGGATATGTTTACCCGTATCCGTAACGCGCAGATGGCGGAGAAAGAAACTGTGCGTATGCCCTCCTCAAAGATGAAGGTCGCTGTGGCTAACGTTTTGAAGGAAGAAGGCTTTATCACTGACTTTAAAGCCAGTGAAGATGTGAAGCCTGTTCTAGAGATCACTTTAAAGTACTATCAAGGCGCTCCGGTTATTGAAAATATCAGCCGTGTGAGCCGCCCAGGTCTGCGCCAGTACAAAGCCGCAAATGATCTGCCTACCGTAAACGGTGGTCTGGGAATCGCGATTGTATCCACTTCCAAAGGCGTTATGACTGATAGAGCAGCTCGTAAAGCCGGCGTTGGTGGCGAAGTTATTTGTACCGTCTTCTAGGAGTGAATCATGTCTAGGGTAGCAAAAAATCCAGTACAGATTCCCGCTGGCGTAGAGGTTAAGTTCGACGGTCGGCTGGTAAATATCAAGGGCGGCAAAGGCGCTCTTTCTCTGTCTGTTCATCCTTCTGTTGAAGTTAAGCAGGAAGATGGTGTATTGACCTTTGGGCCTAAGGAAGGCTCCAACCAAGCTCGGGCTTTGGCTGGAACCACTCGTGCGCTGATCAACAACATGGTTCTTGGTGTAACCCAAGGCTTTGAGCGTAAGCTTGAGTTAATCGGCGTAGGTTATAGAGCGCAGGCTCAAGGCAAGGCGATCAACCTGACTCTTGGTTTCTCACACCCTGTAGTATTCGAAATTCCTGAGGGAATTACAGCTGAGACTCCCACCCAAACTGAGATTGTTATTCGTGGTATCGATAAACAAAAGGTTGGGCAGGTTGCTGCTGAAATCCGTAGTATCAGACCGCCTGAACCATATAAAGGAAAGGGTGTTCGCTACTCCGGCGAGCAAGTTCGAGTTAAAGAAGCTAAGAAGAAGTAGGGCGCGGCTATGAGTGACAAAAAGATTTCTCGGTTACGTCGGGCTAAGAAAACCCGCTATAAAATTCGTGAACTCGGTGTCGATAGATTGAGTATCAATCGGACGCCGCGTCATATCTACGCACAGATCATCAGTGCGGATGGAAGCAAGGTTTTGGCTACAGCTTCCACTTTGGATAAAGATTTGCGTGCAGGCGCTACCGGCAACGTAGAAGCTGCAGGTAAAGTTGGCGCCATGATCGCGGAAAGAGCTAAGGCTGCAGGCATTACCAAAGTGGCTTTTGACCGTTCCGGCTTCAAGTACCATGGTCGTGTAAAGGCGTTAGCTGATGCTGCGCGGGAAAACGGACTCGAGTTTTAAGAGGTTGAATGTATGACAAATAACGAGCAGCAAAAAGGAGCCGAGCTCCAAGAGAAGCTTGTTCAGGTCAACCGTGTGGCTAAGGTTGTTAAAGGTGGTCGTATTTTCGGCTTCACAGCTTTGACCGTAGTTGGCGATGGGAACGGTAAAGTAGGATTTGGTCGTGGTAAAGCGCGTGAAGTGCCTGTTGCTATTCAAAAAGCGATGGACGCCGCCCGTAAAAACATGATCACTGTAACTCTGAACGGCAATACATTGCAGTACCCGGTTAAGGCTCGCCATGGCTCCGCCAAGGTGTTTATGCAGCCTGCATCGGAAGGTACTGGTATTATTGCTGGCGGCGCAATGCGCGCTGTGCTGGAAGTAGCTGGCGTACAGAACGTATTGGCTAAGTGTTACGGTTCAACCAACCCTGTTAACGTTGTTCGCGCCACGTTTGAAGGCTTGAAAGCCATGCAAGCTCCTGAGGAGATTGCAGCCAAGCGTGGTAAGACTGTGGAAGAGATTCTGGGGTAAGTCATGGCCAATGCAGCAAAGACTATTAAAGTAACTCTGGTAAAGAGTACTATCGGAATCCTGCCTAAGCATAAAGATTGCGTTCGCGGTTTGGGTCTGAGAAAAATTAATCATACTGTGGAAGTAGAAGATACTGCTGCTGTAAGAGGTATGATTAACAAGGTTAATTATCTGGTGAAGGTGGAAGGAGAGTAATATGAAAATGAATACTCTCAAGCCGGCGGAAGGTTCCAAACAGTCACCTAAGCGACTGGGTCGTGGGATCGGTAGCGGGTTGGGTAAAACCGGTGGTCGTGGTCATAAAGGTCAAACTTCCCGCTCTGGCGGAACCATTAGGCCAGGCTTCGAAGGCGGTCAACAGCCTTTGCAGCGTCGTCTGCCAAAATTCGGCTTCACCTCACGGGTTGGCCGTTTCTCTGAAGAAGTGAGACTGAACGAAATCGACAGTCTTGGTACTGATATCATCGACTTAGCGGCCTTGAAAGCAGCTAATATCGTTGACCAGCAGGCTAAGCAGGTCAAGGTTATTCTGTCCGGAGAGATTACCCGAGCGGTGACTGTTAAAGGACTGAAAGTGACCAAAGGCGCGCAAGAAGCAATCCAAGCCGCAGGTGGCAAAGTCGAGGAATAAATGGCCAAACTAAACGCATTACCCGCAGGTGCAGGTAAAGGCCTTGCCGAGCTTCGAGCTCGGCTTTGGTTTGTACTGTTGGCGATACTAGTATATCGAGTAGGCGCTCACATACCTGTACCAGGAATCAATCCTGATAGACTCGCAGCGCTCTTTGATCAGAATCAGGGCACTATCTTGAGCTTGTTTAATATGTTTTCAGGCGGAGCCTTGGAACGTATGAGTATTTTTGCTCTGGGTATCATGCCGTATATTTCTGCATCGATCATTATGCAGTTGTTGACTGTCGTTAGTCCTCAACTGGAGCAGCTGAAGAAAGAGGGAGAGGCGGGTAGGCGTAAGATCAGTCAGTACACGAGATATGGTACTGTGCTACTTGCGACCATCCAGGCGTTTGGTATTTCCGTCGGTCTGGCGAATCAAGGGGTTACCTTTACAGCCGGGCCGAGCTTCTTCTTTGTCGCTGTCGTTACCTTCGTTTGTGGCGCAGTATTTTTGATGTGGGTGGGTGAGCAGATTACTGAGCGAGGTATTGGTAACGGCATTTCGTTGCTAATTTTCGCAGGTATTGTAGCGGGCTTACCTGGTGCGGTCGGTCAGACATTCGAGCAAGCACGTCTTGGCGAAATGAGCGTTTTGACTTTAATTGCCGTTGCTGTGTTTGCAGTTGCAATTATCGCCTTCGTGGTCTTTATGGAGCGTGGACAACGCCGCATTACAATCAATTATGCCCGTCGCCAACAAGGGCGTAAGGTATATGCTCAGCAAAGCAGCCATCTTCCTTTGAAAGTGAATATGGCTGGCGTAATTCCTCCTATATTCGCTTCTAGTATTCTGTTGTTCCCAGCTTCTTTGGGGCAGTGGTTTGGAAAAGGCGAAGGAATGGAGTGGTTGCAGGTTGTTTCGCAGGCGCTTGGTCCAAGCCAGCCGCTATACATTATCCTGTTTGCAATAGCAGTGGTGTTCTTCTGCTTTTTCTACACAGCATTAATGTATAACCCTAAGGAAGTTGCTGACAATCTGAAGCGTTCCGGCGCATTTGTTCCTGGCATTCGTCCAGGAGAAAATACTGCAAAGTATATTGATGGCGTCCTTACCCGATTAACTGTGTTTGGCGCCCTTTATATTGCTGCTGTAGCGTTGCTGCCTCAGTTTTTGGTGGTTTCTTGGAACGTACCATTTTACTTTGGCGGAACTTCCTTATTAATAGTTGTCGTAGTAGTCATGGATTTCATGGCCCAGGTTCAGTCTCATCTGATGTCGCATCAGTATGATTCACTCATGAAGAAGTCTAACCTGAAGAATTACGGCAAAAGCGGTTTGGCCCGATAGTCGAGCAAGTTTTAAAGTAATCGGCGTGAGACTGGAGAATAGCAATGAAAGTTAGAGCATCAGTGAAGAAAATGTGTCGTGGATGCAAAGTTATCCGTCGCAATGGCGCGGTAATGGTAATCTGCAGCACAGAACCAAGACACAAGCAGAAACAAGGCTAATATTTAGCTCGGTTGCTTGATTTGTATACACGAAGGCGCTATCATTCTGCGCCTTTTAATTTGTTGGTAATTGCTACCAATAACATTTACGCGGAGTAAGATGGATGGCACGTATAGCGGGTGTCAATATCCCCGATAACAAGCACACAGAAGTGTCCCTGACCTATATATATGGGATCGGGCGCACCACTTCACGTGGCCTTTGTGAAAGAACCGGCATTAGCCCTCAGTCTAAGGTCAAAGACTTGTCTGAGGAGCAGCTGGACATTCTGAGAAACGAAATCGCCAAGATGGTTGTCGAAGGCGATTTGCGTCGTGAAGTGCAAATGAACATTAAACGGCTGAAGGATCTTGGCTGCTATCGCGGTTTACGTCACCGTCATAGCTTGCCGGTACGAGGGCAGCGCACTAAGACAAATGCGCGCACCCGCAAAGGTCCTCGTAAGCCTATTCGTAAATAAGTATCAGGAATAGAGCATGGCAAAACCAGGTACACGTACCCGTAAAAAGGTGAAAAAGACCGTTGTTGACGGCGTAGCGCATATCCACGCTTCATTCAACAACACTATCGTAACCATTACCGACCGTCAGGGTAATGCTCTTAGCTGGGCGACTTCTGGTGGTTCAGGATTCCGTGGTTCCAGAAAGAGCACACCTTTTGCTGCGCAGGTAGCAGCTGAAAGAGCCGGTAATGCGGCTGCTGAATACGGCCTAAAAAACCTAGATGTTTTGGTTAAAGGACCTGGACCCGGTCGCGAGTCCGCAATTCGTGCATTGAACGCATGTGGGTATAAGATCACTAACATCACTGATGTTACTCCGATCCCACATAACGGATGCCGTCCTCCCAAAAAGCGTCGAGTTTAAAGAGGAAGAAGTCTAATGGCTCGTTATATTGGACCGAAATGTAAATTGTCTCGCCGTGAAGGCACAGACCTGTTTTTGAAGAGCGGAGCTCGCGCGCTTGATAGCAAGTGCAACATGGAGACCGCTCCTGGGCAACATGGCCAACGTCGTGGTCGTCTTTCCGACTATGGCCTGCAGTTGCGTGAGAAACAAAAAGTACGTCGTATGTACGGAGTTCTGGAAAAGCAGTTCCGTAACTACTACAAAGAAGCAGCCCGCATAAAAGGCGCTACAGGCGAAAACTTGCTTCAGTTGTTGGAGCGTCGTCTGGACAACGTTGTGTACCGCATGGGATTCGGCTCCACCCGCTCCGAAGCCCGTCAGCTGGTATCACACAAGGCGATTCTGGTGAATGGTAAGGCCGTAAATATTCCGTCCTATCAGGTCAGGCCTGGTGATGTAGTTAGCATTCGTGAGAAGTCAAAGAATCAGCTTCGCATTAAAGGTTCGCTTGAGTTGGCTGCACAACGCGCAACTCTGGAGTGGATTGAAGTTGATGCTGCGAAAATGTCTGGAACCTTCAAGTCAGTACCTGAACGTTCTGATCTGTCTCCAGATATTAACGAAAACCTGATTGTGGAGCTCTACTCTAAGTAAGGCCAGCAACTAATTTAGCCAGTAGGGGCGTCTATGCAGCGTTCATTAAACGAATTTCTTACACCTCGTACTATCGAGGTGAATCAAATCAATGCGACTCACGCAAAGGTGACCTTGGAGCCGCTCGAACGCGGCTTTGGGCATACTTTAGGAAGTGCATTACGCCGCATTTTGCTGTCTTCAATGCCGGGTTGCGCTGTCGTCGAAGTTGAGATCGACGGCGTTCTTCACGAGTACAGCACCGTAGAAGGTGTGCAGGAAGATGTGATTGAGATTCTTCTGAACCTGAAGAATCTCGCTATCAAAATGCACAACCGCGATGAAGCGACGTTGTCCCTGAACAAGAAGGGTGCTGGTCCAGTATTGGCCAGTGATATCCAACTTGATCATGATGTTGAGATTGCAAACCCAGACATGGTCATTTGCAATCTTAACTCAAATGGCGACGTTAAGATGAAACTGAAAGTGGCTCGTGGGCGTGGTTATGAGCCTGCGGATCAGCGGAACTCAGCTGACGATGAAACAAGAGCAATTGGAAGATTGCAGCTTGATTCCTCATTCAGCCCAGTGCTCCGTGTTGCTTATAACGTTGAAAGCGCTCGGGTTGAGCAGCGTACCGATTTGGACAAGTTAGTTATCGACTTGGAGACAAACGGCACAATCGATCCTGAGGAAGCGATCCGTAGAGCGGCGACAATTCTGCAACAACAGCTAGCTGTCTTTGTAGATTTTGATCAGCAAAATGAGCCAGAAAAAGTTGAAGAGCAAGAGGAAATCGATCCGATTCTTCTGCGGCCGGTTGATGATTTAGAACTGACTGTGCGTTCAGCGAACTGCTTAAAAGCTGAGAACATCTACTATATCGGTGATCTCATTCAACGCACTGAGGTGGAGCTTCTGAAGACTCCTAACCTGGGCAAAAAATCATTAACCGAAATTAAAGACGTGCTTGCATCGCGCGGCTTGTCTTTAGGTATGCGTCTTGAGAATTGGCCTCCAGCCAGCATTCGAGGCGATGATCGGGTATTAGGCGGCTAATGCGCGCCAACAGTGTAGTTGAAGGATAAAGAAGATGCGTCATCTTAAAAGTGGTCGTAAATTTAACCGGACTAGCGCGCATCGCAAGTCGATGTTCCGGAATATGGCGGCATCGTTGGTAGAGCATGAGCTGATCAAAACCACGGTGCCCAAAGCGAAAGAACTGAGAAGAGTGGCTGAGCCGCTGATCACTTTGGCTAAAAGTGATTCTGTTGCAAACCGCCGTCTTGCTTTCTCCCGTCTGAGAAGCAGAGATGCTGTGACCAAGCTGTTCGAAGAGATTGGTCCTCGTTACAAAGATCGCCCTGGTGGTTATCTGCGTATTCTCAAGTGCGGTCTGAGACCGGGCGACAGCGCTCCAATGGCTTTTGTAGAGCTAGTGGACCGTCCGGTAGTTGAAGCCGAAGGCGACAACGAAGAGTAAGTTCTTCTCGGATATTAAAAAGCCGCTTTTTAGCGGCTTTTTTTATGCCTGCATTAGGTTCAGGCATTCTCTCAGCTCAGGGAGCTTTGATTTATCGCTACTCCCTATCATTGCTCTGCTAAGCAGCTAACTTTCCAGAATGCGTTTCAAGAAATGAGCGGTATGAGACTTCTCACTGTCCTTAACTGTTTCAGGTGCGCCCTCGGCGATAATCAAGCCGCCTCTGCTTCCTCCTTCCGGACCCAGGTCGATGATCCAGTCTGCTGTTTTAATTACATCAAGATTGTGTTCGATTACAACAACTGTATTTCCATGATCACGCAGACGATGCAGTACCTTCAGAAGCTGATCAATGTCAAAGAAATGCAGGCCTGTGGTGGGCTCGTCGAGGATGTACAAAGTTTTACCCGTATCCCTCTTAGATAACTCACGAGAAAGCTTGACGCGTTGGGCTTCGCCTCCCGACAAGGTAACTGCGCTCTGGCCGAGGCCGATGTAGGAGAGGCCAACGTCAATCAATGTTTGCAGCTTTTTGGCAATTGCTGGAATGGCGTCGAAAAATTCTCGAGCGTCCTCAACTGTCATTTCCAGCACGTCATGAATCGACTTGCCTTTATAGGTGACTTCAAGAGTTTCTCGATTATAGCGTTTCCCCTTACATACATCGCAGGGGACATATAGGTCGGGCAAAAAGTGCATTTCAACTTTGATGACTCCGTCTCCCTGACAGGCTTCACAGCGCCCTCCTCGCACGTTGAAGCTGAATCTTCCTGGCTTGTAGCCGCGAGATCTTGCTTCTTGAGTCGCTGCGAAAAGCTCTCTTATTGGAGTGAATATACCTGTATAGGTCGCAGGGTTGGATCTAGGCGTACGTCCTATTGGGCTTTGGTCGATATCGATGACTTTATCGAAGTGATCCAGACCTTCGATTGTCTCATAGGGCTCAGCGGTGAGAGTGGTCGCCATATTAAGTTTGGTGGCGGCGATTGGGTACAGAGTGCTATTGATCAGGGTGGACTTACCTGAACCTGAAACACCTGTGATGCAGGTGAACAGCCCAACGGGAATTTTAAGCGTGACCGACTGCAGATTATTCCCGGTGGCCCCGCTGATAATCAGTTGCTTGTCTGGATCCGGCTGGACTCTTTGTTCTGGTATTGCAATACATCGCGTTCCTTTCAGATATTGGCCGGTGATGGATTTATCGCTTTCCATGACCTGTTCAGGAGAGCCTTGAGCGACGATTTCTCCCCCATGGACTCCCGCTCCAGGCCCAATATCTACGACATAATCCGCCATGCGAATGGCGTCTTCGTCATGCTCAACCACGATGACCGTGTTGCCGAGATTTCTCAGGTGCGTCAGGGTAGCCAATAGGCGGTCGTTATCTCTTTGATGGAGGCCAATAGACGGTTCGTCAAGGACATACATGACTCCGACCAGGCCTGCGCCTATCTGACTCGCCAGCCTGATACGTTGGGCCTCGCCCCCGGAAAGTGTTTCCGCACTGCGATCCAAGGTGAGGTAGTCCAAGCCGACGTTGACGAGAAATTGAAGGCGTAGCTGAATTTCTTTAACGATTTTCGCCGCGATTTCACCTTTCCGACCTGGCAGAGACAAGTGGTGAAAGAAGTTGCTAGCGTCGCCAATGGCCATGTGAGAGGTATCTGGCAGACTTTTATTGTCGATAAACACATGACGAGAAGAGCGTTTCAGCCGGCTGCCGTGGCAGTCTGGGCAGGACTTTTGAGTAAGGAATTTGGATAGTTCGTCTCGCACCATTTGCGAGTCCGTTTCCCTATAGCGGCGTTCGATATTTGGTAATATGCCCTCGAATGGGTGCTCTCGGAAGACAATGTCTCCGCGGCTGTTTACATATTTGAACTTGATATCTGTTCGTCCGCTGCCTTTTAAGAGCGCATTGCGGAACGACTCAGGAAGAGCTTCAAAAGGCGTTTCTATGTCGACTTCATAATGGTCTGCAAGGCTGGTCAGCATTTGAAAGTAGAATACGCTGCGTCTGTCCCATCCTTTGATTGCGCCTTCAGCCAGTGTCAGCTCTGGGCGCTCTACGAGTTTATCGGGGTCAAAATACTGTTTTACGCCAAGTCCGTCACAGCTTGGACAGGCCCCCGCTGGATTGTTAAAAGAGAAAACTCTCGGTTCCAGTTCGCTAACGCTGTACCCACATTCAGGACAGGCGAATAGTGCTGAAAAGATCAGTTCTTCGCCGTCTCCGTCCATTGGTGCGGCGATGACGACGCCTTCAGCCAACTCAATACAGGTTTCAATAGACTCGGCCAGTCGGGTCTGAATATCTGCGCGAATTTTGAGACGATCAATGACAACCTCAATAGTGTGTTTGCGCTTTTTATCCAGCTGGGGGATGTCGTCGAGGTCTGTCACGATGCCGTCGATACGCGCCCGAATGAAGCCCTGCGCGCGAAGGCCTTCGATCACATGCAGATGTTCGCCCTTGCGATTGCGTATCACCGGCGCCAGCAGCATCCATTTACTGTCTTGAGGCAACTCCAGGATGCGGTCCACCATCTGGCTGACTGTCTGGGCTTCGAGAACGATGTCGTGATCCGGGCAGCGAGGTTCGCCGGCGCGTGCATACAGCAGACGCAGGTAATCGTAAATTTCAGTAATGGTGCCGACAGTGGAGCGAGGGTTGTGGGAGGTGGATTTCTGTTCGATGGAAATGGCGGGGGAGAGACCCTCTATATGGTCAACGTCCGGCTTCTCCATCATGGACAGAAACTGTCTGGCGTAAGTAGACAGCGACTCCACATAACGCCGCTGGCCTTCCGCGTACAGCGTATCGAAAGCCAGGGATGACTTGCCCGAGCCAGACAGCCCGGTAATGACGATGAGCTTGTCTCTCGGCAAGTCCAGGTCGACATTCTTGAGATTGTGGGTTCGGGCTCCGCGGACTTGGATCGTGTCCATAAAATTCTTTTTCACCTCCGGAATTTACAGCCGGTCATTATATAAGTAGGGAAACAGGATGAGCAAAGCGACAGCGAATCGATTAATAAGTGGCTGGTCAAATGCTACAATATGCGCTTTTTGATGGAATGGTACGGTAGTTAAATGCAAAAGACGCAGAGGTTTATGCCCCAGGAGCGCCGCGCTGTCTCCGCGCTGGCTTCGCTGTACGCCATGCGAATGCTTGGGTTGTTTATGGTGCTGCCGGTTTTCATGGTGTTGGGGAGAGAGCTTGAGGGCGCAACGCCTGCTCTGCTGGGCCTCGCCATAGGTGTTTATGGTTTAAGTCAGGCTGTCATGCAGGTGCCTTTTGGCGCACTGTCTGACCGGTTTGGTCGAAAGAAGCTGATACTGATTGGCTTGGGGGTATTCTGCCTTGGCAGCGTCGTTGCTGCATTAAGCGATAATATCTATGGCGTTATCTTTGGGCGTCTGTTGCAAGGAGCAGGCGCCATCGCCAGTGTTTTGATGGCGCTACTCAGTGATTTGACGCAGGAAGAAAATCGCACCAAAGCCATGGCGACGGTGGGAATGACGATCGGGCTGTCATTTGCATTGGCGCTGGTTGTCGGGCCGTTGATTTCGGGCTTCGCAGGTTTATCCGGACTGTTTTGGGCGACAGCGTGCATGGCGTTGTCAGGAATGGTTTTGTTGTATAAAGTGCCGACCCCGTTGCAGCAACGGCGTAATCTGGAGACGATAGTGCTTCGCTCCGCTTTGCGGGATGTGTTCCAGCACAGGGAACTGATGCGTCTGAACTGGGGAATTTTCTCGCTGCACATGATTTTGACGGCGATGTTTGTCGCAATGCCGGTTACTTTGGCGGATAAATTTCATATGGCGTCGGATCGGCATGGGTGGTTCTATCTGGCGGTAATGGGCGGAGCTTTTGTATTCATGATTCCGCTGATCATCATCGGTGAGAAAAAGCGGCTTTTACGGCAGGTTTTCACCGGAGCAGTCTGGTTAATGGCGGCCGCTCTCATGATTGTAATGAACGGGGTGAACGATTTTATCGGGTTTACCCTGGCTGTGTTTGGTTTTTTCTTGGCTTTCAACTTCTTGGAAGCGACTTTGCCTTCTTTGGTCAGCAAGGTGGCTCCTGCGGGAATGCGGGGAACAGCGATGGGAGTATATTCCAGCTCGCAGTTCTTCGGCGCCTTTCTAGGGGGCGTCCTAGGTGGACTGGCTTACCAGAAGTTTGGTTTGATGGGAGTGTATGGTCTTTGTACAGTGATGGCGGTAGTATGGGGCGGAGTGTCCCTGTTCATGCCTGATCCTCCCTATACAGCGAGTTATGTGCTGTCGCTGCAGCCGTTCAATGTGGACGCGGCGGACAAGATAGCGCAGGAACTGACGCAAATTCATGGTGTTGAAGACGTCACTCTGGTGATCGAAGAACACTTGGCGTATTTAAAGATTGATAGACAGCGCTTTGATGAGAAAGCGCTGGTAAATTACCCTCTCACCGCCCAGGTTGAGGGATAACGTTTGGAGAGCGATATGGCGCGTGGTGTAAATAAAGTAATTCTAATTGGTAATTTGGGTAGCGATCCGGAAACACGTTATACCCCCTCCGGCAGTGCAATTTCCAACCTGAGGTTAGCGACTGACGAGAGTTATAAAGACAAGCAGACAGGGCAACTGGTGCCTCGTACAGAGTGGCACCGTGTCGTGCTGTTCGGCAAGCTGGCGGAGATCGCCGCTCAGTACCTGAGAAAAGGCTCCAAAGTATACATTGAAGGTCGTCTGCAAACGCGCAAATGGCAGGACCAGTCTGGACAGGATCGTTACAGCACTGAAATTGTTGTAGACATGCAAGGTCAGATGCAGATGCTCGACAGCCGCAATAGCGGCGGTGGTATGGATAACTCGCAAGGCTATAACGATGGCTGGCAGCAGTCCGGTTCCTCCGGTGACAGCTACGGTGGCGCTCCAGCTGCTGCGCCTGCCGGTAACTATGGCGGCGCTCCCTCCAACAACAACTACGGCGGAGCTTCCAATAACAACTATGGAGCCTCAAGCGGCGGCTATTCCGCCCCGAACCAGGGGCAGGGGCAACAACGCCCGCAACAGCCACAGCAACCAAAGCCGCCCATGCCTGAGCCTATGGACGACTTTGACGACGATATTCCCTTCTGACCCGGAAGCTAAAGAATATTTAAGACATAGAGCTATGACAGCCTGACTTAAAAGCCCCATTATTTTGGGGCTTTTTTTTTACGTTTTGGGCGAGGAGATCTGGGCCATGAAAATCGCAGTATTATTCGGCGGTACGAGTGAGGAGCGGGACGTCTCTATCGCCAGCGCCGCGCAAATTATTCCGGCGCTGCGTAGTCTGGGGCATGAAGTGTTTTCTGTGGATACAGCCACTGGACAGCTATCTGCAGCGGACGAAATGCGTCTTTTGCAAGCGGGTGTGGCGCCGGAGCCGCCGTCGACCTCGGTTATCGCCGATGTGCGGGGGCGAGCCATTGCTTTGTCTGCGGAGGCTTTCAATATTCGAGACGTTGATGTCGTTTTTCTGGCGTTGCATGGCGGCGCCGGAGAAGACGGGCGGGTTCAGGCGATGCTGAACCTGGCGGGACTTGCCTATACCGGCAGCAATCATATTGCGAGCGCGGCGGCCATGGACAAAGACCTGAGTAAGCGCTTATTTCGGGCCGCGGGCGTACCCACTCCGGATTGGCTGATGGCGCCGGCAAGCAGCGATGAGGTTGCGGAAAAGTTAGGCTGGCCAGTGGTGGTCAAACCCAGCAAACAAGGCTCCACCGTTGGTTTAAGTGTGGTGCGCGAAGCGTCGGAACTGGCGCGGGCGATAGCGCTTGCGAGTGAATACGACGATGAAGTGATGATCGAGAAGTTTGTCCCCGGACGAGAATTCACGGTCGGAATATTGGAAGGACAGACATTGCCAGTTGGCGAAATTATCGCTCCTAACGAGATTTTCGATTATCAGGCTAAATATCAGGCGGGCGGCGCCCGTGAAATATTCCCTGCGGATATTCCTGAGGCTGAGGCTGTCGTCATGCAGGACATTGCAGTGCGTGCTCATGCGGCGCTGAAGCTGGGCGTATACAGCCGGATCGACTTCCGTGTTGAAGAGAACGGCGCAGTCTGGTGCCTGGAAGGGAATTCCTTGCCGGGTATGACGGCGAATAGTCTATTGCCGCAAGCAGCGAAGGCCGCCGGTATCGAGTTTCCCGAGCTACTGGAGCGAATCTGCCGCGGCGCTGTACGTTGAGCGCTGCGTGGATAATGCATAGTTAGCCAATAAGCGGAAACTGTGGCGAGGCCAGGTTGGGAACATGCGGCCAAATCTATCGTTATATTGTGCCATAATGCTGGAGTCAGACCGTTAAGCCATAACGGCGTACATAAAAACTAACAGCAGAAACAAGGGAGTAGGGTATGACTACAATTTTGGATATCGCAAAAAAGGACTTTGAGACCGGCACGGAATATCAATTGGAGTTGATCACCAAGGAAGGCTCAAAAAATGGTAAGCCTTCGCCGTGTCTGGAAGTATGGGAAAGAGCGAGGGGGAACCGAACGATTCTAGGTAGAATCTTTCAGATTGATATGGAAGAAGCGCTTTATCATGCCTCCAAAAATGGCGCTGAAGAAGTCCTCATCGGTAAACGCGGTAAGGATGACGCAGCGTTTTCAGAAGGTAAGATTGTGCTGGAAGGCGGCGCACCCACGAAACTAACGTTGGCGCTGAAGGTCACTTCTTCACCTGCGCCGGAAGTGAAAGAAGCGGCTTATCCCTGGTAAGCCAGTCCGATATTTTGAGGCGAAGCGAGGATGTCCAACGCTTCGCTGCTCCCTATCTTTGATGCGACTGAATCCAGTTCAAGTCCACCTGCTTATTGGATTCCGCCAGTAATTCGCCTTCGTAAGAATACAGTTGAATCATGAAATGTTTACCCCCCAGTAAATCCTGAGCAGTCTTCTTGTCTGTGTTATAACCATCGCTATGCGGTTTACTGGCCAGCGCCGTAACGAGAATTGCGCGCTGATTCTCCCAGTCGAAGTTCGCCAATGTTTTCAACTGCTCCCGAAAAACCTGGCTGTCGCTTTGCGCCGCAACTAATACCGCATACGCAATGGGATAAGCTCTTCCATTACAAGTATGGATGTCCTGACGCAGACTGGTAGTCCGGTACTCGCATGAGGATGAGTCGTAGAAACGGACGGGTTGGGGCTGAGTGGCGCAACTCGCGGCGCTGGCGCCAAATACGACAGCTAGCGCCAGCCTTATCATGGATTTCATATTGTCTTCCCTTGAGCGTGGTTGTAGGTTCTTCATCGCCTGTGTGATGAGCGGGCGGATGAAATGATTTTGAATGAATATTTTAGCCTTGCATAACTTCATAAAAGAAGACCAAGACTAACTTATTGCAACATATCATGCTGAATTTATTGCAGTTTGTTGGAATATAGTTACTGCCTTGGCAACTGGTCCCGTTTTTACAATTAGTTTCTTTTTTGATCAGTTTCGTCCTTATAAGATGCCTTCGCCAAACGTCCGTGTTCAGGCGGTTGCGGGCGATGGATTGCATGTTTGCCGGCAGGTCCGGCGTTGAAGTTATGGGATGAACTATGTTGTTGCGAACTTATCAATGGCCTGACGCTTTGGTGCGATCAGGTTTCATGGCGGTTAGATTATTACTGGCGGCTCTATTTTTGACCTTATGCGCTTGTGGTGGCGGAAGTTCGGCGAATAGCTCCGGCTCCAACGGGGAGGTTGCGGGTACGCAAAGTGAACCACCCACAACGACAAATCCGGATACACCCGAACCCACAGATAATGAGGATAACGATGCTGGTCAGGACGACATCATCGACGATCCTGATGAGCCTGAGTCACCTAAAACCTACGAAATTGCCGGTATCTATTGCAGCTGCGGCCCGACCACCAGCACAACTTCGTCTGTGTTTAATAATATTAATGAGGCAGCTTATCTGGATGGGGTATTAGTGCGCATTCCCTGGGCGGAAATGGAGCCGTCTCCCGGCGTCTATGACTGGTCATTGCTGGATCAGCAGCTGGTTAAAGCCAAGGCGCAGGGGCTGCATGTCACCTTTGCGCTGCTGAATGGGTACGCCGCGCCAGCCTGGTTGGAATCCGAAGGCGCGGACATGCTGGATTACATCTTTCGCGGAGACATTCCCCGGCGTCTGCCGATTCCCTGGGATGAAACCTATCTGCGTTACCTGACAAACTTTATTGCGGCCTTGGGCGTTCGCTATAGCGGCGAGGAGGCGCTGCAGTTGGTGCATATGACCAACTCGACCACCAATGGCTTTGAAATGCAGTACTTTTTTGATGCTCAGGCGGAGGCGGACTTCTACGCAAAAGGATACAGCGAGTCTGCGTTAGTGAACTCATGGAAGCGAATTCTGGATGCATACAACCAGGCCTTTGACGACACCCGCATGGATCTGGACGTGCATCCGGTACTGGGTTCACCGACGGTGGCGGAGCAGGTTGTCGCCTATGGGCAAGCTTCTATTGGCGCGCGCTTTGGCGTATTCGGAGCTTGGTGGAGTCGTCGCAATGCGGAGGTGGCGTACCCGGAAATGTATAACCTGCTGTTGTCCGGCGCGGCGTCCAGCTTTGCTGGCGTGCAACTGGTCGGCACGGCTTCCACCCGGGCTTATAACGAAATTACCCGGGAAGATTTGCTCGACGCCATTCAGTTAGCGCTGCAATCGGGCATTTACTATATCGAAGTCTGGAATCAGGACTTATTGAATACGGATATTTCACCTCAATTGGGCGGCTTTCACACCAGTGTGAATAATGCGGTCAAGTAAGCGGCCAACCCGGAGGCTGAGCCTCCGGGAGCTGTAATGGAGTTAGCTAGTGACGGCGTTCAGAGTACGGGTGTGAACGCTTTCCGGCAGCAGTATTTTCAGTGGCGGCATGGCGTCTATCTTGGCGGCCACATCGCCGTAAATCAGCTGCAGCCCTTCAATGATGCGTGAAGGCTGATCCACCCAGGAGGAGTTGCGACGCTTCAATTCGAACGGCTCCTCACACTGGAAAAACTCCAGCACCTTATCGATGGTCGAGCCCAGGCTCTCGTACTTGATCAGGATGGTCGGGTGTTTAGGGGACAGATTACTGACCCAGTTATCAAACTGGCGCTCGATATTGAACTCATCCACGCCTCTTTCCAAATACTCCTCCAGCGTCATGCCGCGCAGCGAACGCGCCGGAGTGGGGCTGTTCACGTTCATGGCTTTTGCGTGCATGTCCTGATAATTGCGACGAAACAGCGAGAGCACCGCATCGTAAGGATTACCGAACATGTAACCGAGTCGGATGTCGACCTCATCGTCATACACGGCGGGCGTATAGGCGTGTTCGCGGATGGTTTTATCGGAGATGGAGCCGATATGGCGCGCCAGGGCGGTGGAGCCGACGCCGCCCATTGAGCACATGGCGCAGCGCACAGCGGCCTTTTTTCGGAACAGCTTCACTCGGGAGAGGAGTTGCGGTATGTCCAACATAATCGTGTCCTTGTCAGTGGTGGTGAGTTCCAGTTCAGGCGGCGGCTTCGCCAAAAATCGCGTCTTCCACGATACCGCAGATAATGTGTCCGATCATGATGTGGCATTCCTGAATTCTTGGCGTATGTGTGGAGGGCGCGTTGATGACGTGCTCCGCCAGCTCCTGCACTTTGCCGCCGGAACCGGCGAAGGCGGCGGTGATCAGGTCCATTTCTTTGGCGCTTTCCAGGGCGACCAATATGTTCTTGGAATTACCGGATGTAGTGATGCCGATGAACAGATCGCCGGGTTTGGCGTTTGCTTCTACTTGGCGCGCAAAAACCCGTTCGTAACCGTAATCATTGCCGATGGCTGTGAGCATGGAGGTGTCCGTCGTCACCGCCAGGGCGGGCAGGCCGGGGCGATCGAATTCAAAACGGCTGACGAACTCCGCCGCGATATGCTGCGCGTCCGCCGCGCTGCCGCCATTGCCCGCCAGGATAACCTTGTTGCCCCTTTTATAAACCTCCACGCAGACTTGACCCAGACGGAGTACTTTCTCCATCAATGGTTCGTCCGCGAGCAGGCGTTGTTTGACTGCAATCGAATCTCTGATGCGTTCTTTTACATAGTCCATGTCAATGTTCATTGGTCATCCTCCTGGTTGTCCGGGCTCAGTCACTGAGCGCAGAAAGGGTTGCTTCCCGCTGGGGAAAGAACTGCTCTGTGTGGGCGCATAAGAAGTCGTAGTCTTCGGGTATGCCGATATCGATAAAGGGGCCGGCTTTGGTATAGGCGTATAAGCCTCCGCCCACCAGCGCCGGGAAGGCGGTTTGTTCGAAGGAAAACGCGCCTTGTTGCGGACAGTGTTTATGCAAGAACTCGGCGCTGAGGAAATAGACGCCGGCGTTGATCAGGCCAGGGCCGGCGTTCGGCTTTTTCTCCTCAATCATGATCACTTTGCCGCTGTGTTTGTGCACGGTGAGCTTGCCGTAACGAGAGCAGTCGGGTTGCAGCGCGGCCAGCATGCCGTTGGTGAACTCGCTGCGATAAACGGAGGAAATAAAGTCCTGCAAATCGGTGTCGCAGAAACTGTCGCCATTGAGCACCAGATAATAGGGCGCGGGATGTCGCTCCGCCGCCATGCGAATAGCGCCGCCGGTGCCCATGGGCGCGTTTTCAATTACGAAATTCAGGCGCTGGGTGGCGCGGGGACGCTCCTCAAAATAGCGGACGATGTGCTCGCTTTTGTAGCCGAGAGACAGCACGATATCGTGGATATTCTGGCGTTCCAGCTGATCCAGCAGCAGCTCCAGAAACGGGCGATCAGCCACCGGCGCCATGGGTTTTGGCAGATCCGCAACCCGCGAGCGCAGCCGGGCGCCTTTACCGCCGGCAAGAATGATGCAACGTACATGCGTTGCTCTGGCTTCCATGTTCATTTCATTCCCCTTGTTTATTTCTGCCATAAAAAGAGTCTGGCGTCGTAACTCTCATCCACCACGCGCATGTTGCGTTGGACGAATTGCAAGGTGTCCGCGTCGATGACCAGCGTCATCGCATTCCAGGGGGAGGCCACCAACCAGACACGATTATTCTGGTTCAGTACGTCCTGTAGCTCCCTGTCGCTGCGAAGCACCACCGTGCCCAGGAATTTATCCCGATAGAAGGGCGAGTCCAGGTTACGGTCGTAGACGATCTTGCGATCGGTAATGGTCTGCAGGAAATAATCCGGTGTAATGCCGGAATACAGCTTGGTTGGCATCGGCGCCATGCTGATGACTTTATCGCCTTCCCGATAGCCCTGTTTCAACGTGGCGGACACTTTGCGGTAGTCCACGCCGGCGAAGCCGTCCCGGTAATCCGAGCGAAAACCCAGGTGTCCCAGGTTGCCGATGCTATAAAAATGGATCAGGTTGGAGTTCATCGACATCACCGCCATCAATAAGAGCGCCGCCAGATTGAAGCTGGCGACGGCTGTCGCCGCTGGAGCTCTAACCCTGGCGGTAAGACGTGTTACGTCCTCAATCAGAAATGTCAGGATAGCGCCGACGCTGATGATGAAAAACGGGTAGATAAAAAACACATAGTGGGCGTTGTAGAACAGCAAAAAGTTGCTGAGGCACAGCAGCGTGATGAGGAACACCAGATAGTAAAAGCGCAGCGTTGGACGCTTCCAGGCGTAATAGGCGCCGAGCAGGAAAACCGCGCCGGTGATGAGATGGGTTTCCATGCCAAAGAAGTTGATGAAGTAAAAGCCTGGCTCCCAACTGTCCTTAAGAAAGCCCAGCTGCGGCAGACTGACATCGCCTTTGCCGGAGCCCAGCATGAGGTGCGGCTGTTGCAGCACCACCCGACGCACGCCCTGGGCGACCAGCGTTAATATCACCAGTAGATACATCACCCAGAGATTGCGCTGGAAGATCCAGGCCAGATTATCCCGTTTGAAGATAAGCACGATGACGCCCATCACCGGAAGCAGAAACCCGGAGCCTTCCCAGCTCAAATAGGTCACAGTGAATAGCGCCCAGACCAGCAACGCGAATCGCAGTCGAACCTTTTCCTGCTGCAGCAGGTGGTAGACCGCCGTGGCGGTGAGCAGAGTGAAGAACTGCGTCTGCGCCGGGTGAAATGCGTTCTGCGACCAGTAGATAGACCAGGTTGAAAGGCTGTACAAGAGCCCAGCGATCATCGCCGCCGCCAAGCCAAAGCGGCGCAGGCTGATCCAGAAAATCAGGCTCAATACGCCAGTGGAGAATAGCAGCGCCGGCAGGCGTAAAGTGAATTCGGAAAAGCCGCCCAACTTGACCGATAGCGCCAAAAAGTAAGGCACCAGTTCGTAGGTGGCCAAGGGCACTTCCATGGTGCTGACGTAGATATAGGGATAGCCCTTATCCAACACGCCCTCTACAAAACTGGCGATAGTGGCTTCGTCGATAGTGAGCGCGCGGGCCTCCAGGCCGCCGATGCGCAGACTGAAAGAAAGAGCAATCAGTGCGGTGGCGATCAGCATGATCACAGGAAAGGAGTTAGCCCTGGCGCGCATCAGCGGCCACTTCACCCATGGCGACTCGGCGCGGCTGTTCATAAGCTTTCCTCCAAAACTTTGGCGGCTCCGCCGACATAGGCGGTTGCGCAACTCTCGCGTCCAATGGCAAAGCGTGACGAGCGCAACTGTAGCGCAGACAGGGCTTGGGCCAGGAGCGCAGCGCCGAACAAGGCGGTGATGACACCCAGATTAAACAGGCTGGTAGTAAGCAGGCGCGCATCCAGAGCGAGGGCGCACAGCAAGGCGCCGAAGCAGGTAAGAGAGGTCAGCAGTAGATTGATCGCCGCGACAAGACGGGGCAGACCTGCCAGCGCCAACAACAGTCCTGCGCTGGTAAGAACGTTGAGCAGCAACCAGATTGAACACCATTTCAACGCGCGCCAAATCAATTCGGGGTAACTGACTTGCCGCATTACCTCCAGGCTGGGGTCTTCGAAACGAATTGGCGCGCTTTCCGCTGACTCCGTCGCTACCTGACGGATATGTGGCGTATAGGCGGGGCGCTCGTATTGCGCTGGCGCATCCGTAGCGCTGACCGGACGGACGCGCCAATCTATGCCGGGAAAACTGATGAAGCGATCCTCCCCGGTCTGTACAACGGCCTGCAAGCCCATACCCAGGGCTGGGTCGCAATCCGCGAACACTTCAATCTGGTTAGCGGGTGCAGCGCCTAGCGGTTGAAACAAGTTAATGACTTTGATTTGCGGATAGTCGCTGGCGTAGTCGCCCATGCGGCGTTGATTGACGTTAACCTTGAAGCTCCCATTGCATTGCGCCATCAACCAGGCGTTTTGCAGCGCGGTGCGGGAGAAGGGCAAGGTCAGCACAAAACGGGCTTCTGACGCGTTGTCGCCGGCGCCGCTGCGCCAGACCGGCTGCAGCGCACTGGTGCGGCTCCATAGAAAATAGCCGTAATCCACATTGCCGCTAATCGCAGGCGGCTTTAATCCATTGGCTAACTGCGGCGCCCGCCAGTCCTCGTCATAAAACCCGTATTGATACCAAACCCGGGCGTCGGCGCCGCCATTGGCGGGGGTGAAGGACGCCTTCCAGGCGTTATCGCTGACCAGACGCTGTTCCTGTCCCTGGCTGTCTTGGACCCGAAGGGAAAGAATCATCGCCGGCGCGCCGCCGAGGGTGGATTTTTCCACCCGAACTGCGATGACATTTTTACCGGGACGTAAGTATGACTCCACCGCGCCGAGCCAGATGGGCTCAGAGGTGGCGGCGGACTTCATCGCAACCTCTACGCCGTTGATATAGAGCTTGTAATTCTCCGTTCCCGCGATCTTCAGGAAGGCTTTATAGGGCGCGGCGCGCACGATGAATATTTTGCGGAAATAGCTGACGGCGCGGGCGTCTGGGGCAGTGATCCAGCGGGCTCCGCCCCAGTTCAGGCGCACGCCTTGCTGATTCTTCAGCTCCAGCGCGTAGGTGGTCATCAGTCCCAGCAACAGGGAGAAAGCCAGCATCGCCGGAAAGACTTTGCGGCTCGCCTGCAGTCCTTGTCGCGCGCTTCGCCACAGCATGGTTATGACCCGCTGAGTCCGCGTACGGCGCGCAGATTACGTACGCTGTCCGCATCAATGGAAAGCTGGAACGACTGTCGCGCCTGATCCACTTCCCCCATCATCATCAGGCATTCTCCCTGTGTCGCCAGCAAGTCGGCGCGCAGGCTGGAGCCTTGAATTCGTTCGAGCGAGGCGGAAACGCTGGACAAGCAGCTTTCCGGCACGCCCTGGCGGATATAGGCGAGACTGGCCATCGCCCGCAGAGTGTCGCTTTCTGGATAGACCCGCAGCATTTCCTGCAACGCCAGCAAGGCTTCATCCCATTGCTCGTGACGGTAGTTACGACTGATGACCCGGTCAGTCAGGATGGCGAGCCGGCGCTTGGTGTAGTGCGCCACATAAGGAAAGAACTCGTCTTCGCGCCGGTGTTGCAGAGCGGCATGTAGCGTGTCCAGCGCTTCCTGGCGCTTGCCTGCGGTTTCCAACTGCGCCGATTGATAGAGCGCGGCGGCGGGGTTTTCCGGTTTGAACACCATCGCGTTCAATTGTGAGAAAAGCCGGCTGGCCTGCTCGGAGTATGTCAGCAGTGGGTCGAGTTTGAAGGCGATGACCATGGCGCCAAAAGCGGACGCCGGCGCGCCCTCGGTCAAGCGCCATTGTGCGTCCTGTTTGTATTTGGCCGCTTGCAGGGTCGGGTAGAGCGTCAGCGCCAGCGGCGTGATCAGAATGAGCAACGCAACAGGATAAAAGCGCAGGCGCGCTTTGGACAGGGTCATCATAAAGAGAATGACGGCGGCGGCTGTGGCGATATACCAACCCCATTCCAGGCACAGAAACGCCAGCTCCAGACGACCACCCAATGAATCAAAGTTGGCGGTGTCGGGGAGGGCGATGGCCTGGCCTTTATTGGGCGTGAAGAAGGAATTGAAGAACCGCTTCAACGTGCGATAGTCCTCAATATTGTCGGCGTAAGTTGGCAAGGTATGGGGGTCGAGAGCGACGAGGTAACCGGGAACGCAGGCCAGAAACGCGAGGACGAAGGCGGCGCTCGTGAAAGCGAGATTCGGCTTGTTGAAATGGACGCTGATCGCCAGTAAAGGCGCGGCGATCAAAAGCAATAAAACAGGGCCCAGCATATCCGGATGAGGCAGCGCCATCGACGCGGCGTACTGGACGCCAGACTCGCCGCCGGCGAAGGGCAGATTGATCCAGGGAGCAAGGAACGCGCCCAGCATCGCCAGAATCAGACTCGCCTGCACCCCCGCCAGCATCTTCATGGACTTATTGCGCTCCTTTGCCGACGGGGCGACGCTTGATCAGCGCCGCCAGGAAAGCCAGTTCGCGCTGATCCAGCGTTTTGCTGACCAGAATCAGAATCAGATAGGCGACGGCGAACAGCAATGACGCCAGGATAAATTGCAGCAGACCCGGGGACGCAAAAGCCGCGTTCACCGCATAACCCGCCAACAGCGCCGCCAGCAACGGCTTGTAAGACATGCGCACCCATTGCACCGGCACGGACTGGCGATACAGGAACCAGAGCGATCCGACGATAAACAAGGCTTCCGCCGTTACCGTTCCTATCGCAGCGCCCAAAGCGTGCAGATGTGGAATCAGCAAAATATCCAAGATAGCGTTGGTGGCCAGGGTGGCGATGGAAATCAGCGTGAACAGGCGTTGCCGTCCCATGGCGGAATACACGTAAATCATGATGGAGGAGGGGAAGATGAAGAAGATCGCCACCGCCAGCGCTTGCAGAATATTGGCGGAGGAGGCGAACTCCGGCGTATACATCAACCCAATGATGTCCTGGGCGAAGACGAACACATACGCCACGATGGGCAGCGACAGAATGGCGTAGAACTTCAACACCTGATTGAGAAAACGACTGAATTCCGCTTTATCGCCAAGCGCCAGGCGGGCCAGTTTGGGATAGATCGGAATAGATAACGTGAACGGCAGCATTTCGATGATCTGTATCACCCGATAGGCGGCGTTGAACAGCCCCAGGGCCAGCGGCGCCGCCATCGCTTTCAAGATAAGCGTGTCCACATGCAGGGTGGCGCGACGACACATCATGGATAAACCGATGGGGATGGACTCGAGCAGCACGTATTTCCACAAGCCAGGATCAAAGCGCCAGGGAATGTGTTTGAAAACCGCCAGGCTGCAAGCGTAGAACAGCAGGAACTGACAAGTATTCGCCAGCAAATAGTAACCGCACAGCGCGAGAATGCTGGGGTCGTGCTCGCGCCAGTACAAGGTGAGCGCCAACAGAATCACTTTGTGTATGACGAAAATGGCGGCGTTGAACTCCATGCGCTCGAAGGCGCGAAACAGCGCGCCATAGATCACGCTGTGAAACACGATCAAGGCGGCGATCGTCATTATGAACAGACTCATTCCGAAGTCGCGGTCCTCCAGAATCAATAGACAGACAACGGCGGTAGGCGCGGTGGCCACCAGGGTGACCGCCCAGGCCAGCAGGCGCACGTTGCCGAAGAAATGCTTGTATTGCTCCGCCTTCTGCGCAATTTCCCGCACCAGAAGATTGGTGACGCCCATGTCGGTGACCAGTTGCAACAGGCCGACAAACGCCAGAATGAAGGCGAAGTCGCCGAAGGATTCCGGTCCCAGGGTGCGGGCGATCAAGACGATGACGTAGATATTCAGTAGTGCGCCCACGCCCTCGCCGAGCAGGGTGGCGATGATATTGCGGAAAATCTTCTTGTTCGAAGACATTGATTAATCTCCCTCCACGGAGCAGGACCATTGCGCGCCCGGCGTTAGCCGGAAATGCAGCAGCCACAGCTTGGCGTAGGCGTCCAATTTGCCCAGCTCAATTTGTCGGATATCGGAACGGGATTCGATAACCTCACTGACGCCCACCTTGCCCAGTCGAAACAGCTCCTGGTTCTTCTCCAGCTCGGATCTGGCGCGATCCAGGGCGCTGAGCGAGTTCTTCAGGGTCAGTAACTGCTGTTGATAGTCCCGATAATTTTGCAGGGTGACGATGCGTTGATTCGCCCTGATCAGATCCAACTGCCTCTGTTCTTTTTCCACCTGCAGCGCCCAATAGCGGGACTTGCCGCTGGCGCGCAGGGTGTCTTGCAATTTCACCTCAAGACTGACTCCCACCGTGGCGAGATGTTTGCTCTCGCCAAAGTCTTCGTCCGCCACGCCGCGGACGGAGCCGCTCAAGCCGAACGACACGCCGTTATCGTGGCGCGCCTGGTCATACTGGCGACGAGAAATGGCGAGTTGGGTTTGTTGCAGGATGACGTCAATGCTGCCGTTTTCCGCGGCATTGACGAGGGTTTCCAGATCCCCGGCGGGAGGCAGGGAATCCAGTTTGAAGCCCGGCGTCGGCATGGCGTCGGCGGTTTGCGCCAGGAATGTGAATTTCTGGCTCAGATAGTCACGGTTATTCGCGGTTTGCTGCAGCTCGCCTTCCAGTTCAGCGACGGCGCCTTCCGCTTCCAGCAGATCTGAGCGTTCAATCAGGCGGGCGCGGGCGGCGTTGCGCGCGATGTCCAATTGAGACTGGGCGTCCGCAAGCAGTTCCCGTAGCAGAATTTCCTGTTGTTGCGCCTGTTGCAGTGAGACCAGCACTTCCACCAGCTCCAGCAGGCTTTCCTGGAACAGCTTCTGATGCTTGGCGGTTTCATACTCAATGCGCTGCCGCAGAATCGCGGCGTCGTCGGTTTCCTGTCCCACCCAGCGGCTATTGCGATAGATTGGCGCGTCCAAGGCCACCTTGGCCTGATTCACAA
Organism: Hahella sp. NS-SX17; assembly: GCF_057367735.1. NCBI lineage: Bacteria > Pseudomonadati > Pseudomonadota > Gammaproteobacteria > Oceanospirillales > Hahellaceae > Hahella > Hahella sp. NS-SX17. The sequence goes on along the minus strand of NZ_CM170632.1, from coordinate 6,836,674 downwards.
ACCCGGAGCGGCGTCCGTTGACGGAGGTTTCATTGTCTGAGTCGATGAAGGCGCTCTGATTCTGCTCGAAGGCGAAGTTCCCCACGGATTCGCCTTCGTAGTACTGCGGCCCTGCGCTCAGAGTCAGTTCCGGATACCATGCCTGTCCTGAGGTGTATTCGAACTCTTTGCGCAAAGAGGCGATTTCCAGTCGCTGCACTTGCAATTGCGGGCTGGTGCGGCACATTTTACTCAACAGGGCCTTAAACTCGGGGCGGTCTTCAAAGCCATGACAAACTCCCGCACTCAACGTCATGCAGACGCCTGCGGCGAGTGATAGCGACAACCTGGCTGACATCATGAATTCCTTATCCTTTTACCTTATCTCCGGCTTTCAGACTCTGCTGTCCCGCCACCACGATTTCATCTCCCACATGCAGACCTTCAATGATTTCCACATAGCCGTCACCGGCGATGCCTACTTTCACCGGGGTCAATTCCGCCGCGCCGGACTCGCTGACCCGAAACACCACTGCGTCGTCGTCAAAGCGATTGATCAGGGCGATGGAAGGAATGCGCACGGTGTTTTTATTCTGCTCCAGATACACCGTGCCGGTCATGCCGGGCTTCACGATAAGCTCAGGATTCGGCGCCTGCACGTAGACCCGGGCGGCGCCCTGGCTTTCATCCAATTCAGGGTCCACCCGATAGATTGTTCCGTGCAGGGTGGTGCTGGTGAAGGCGGACAGGCGGATATCCACGGCTTTGCCCAGTGAGAAATTGCCCAGCTCTTTTTCCGGCAGCAGAATCTTGAACAGAATCGGGTCGATGGAATTGATGACCAGCGCTTCCTCGCCTTTTTTGATATAGACGCCGGGAAAACTCTTCACTTCGCTGACGACGCCGGAGATCGGCGAGGCCACTTGCGTTTGCTTAAGTTCCTGGGTGGCGTTGTTAAACTGGTGAGTGGCTTCGGCGAGGCTGCTTTGCGACTGGGTGAAGTTGAGAAACGCGGTCTTATACTGCTCCTGAGAAACATATTCGCCCTCCAGTAGACTCTTCATTTCACTGAGATTGGCGCTGTAGTAGTCCAGCAAGGTTTTGCGGTTTTCCACCAGGGATTTCGCCAGGGTGTAATTGGATTTATAGAGCGTGTCGTCCAGCCGGAACAGCTCCTGACCCTCGACCACCAGATCGCCCAGTTTGACCGGCTGCGCCCTGATAGCGCCTTCGATTTGCGGACGTATCGCGACGGACACCCCTTCCGTGGCGACGGCGGTGGCGGCGAAGCGGGAGGTGACGTCGCCTGCGCCGACCTTGTGCAGCTCTACTGGCGCGGCGTTCCCCACATTGCGGGCGATTTCCGTATTGGTGATTTCCATATGCTTCTTGGCGGACAGCAGCAGGTAGCCGATCAATCCGACGATCGCTACGATGAAGATGGAAAATACGAAATTGCGCTTCATGATGTTCAGCATGCGTCCAGTCATTTGAATCCTTCCAGGGGGTTGCGGGCCCCGCGCGCCTGGCGCCAAAGCAGCCAGGTGAGCGGCGCGAACAGCAATAACTCGGACGCCACCGCCCACACATTGCGCCAGCCGATAAAGCGGGCCAGGGTGTCGTGGTGAGGTCCAATCAATAAAGTGAACGGCGCGGAGATGCGCGCATCGCTTAACGGCCAAAGCAGCGGCGCGCCAAAGCTGCTGTGCAGCCCCCGCTGCGGGCCGGTGAGAAAGTCCAGCAAGCTGTGGCTGAGCAGGGCGCAGGCGATCACTGCGAAGCGTTGCCTGTAGTCAGGCCAGAGCGCCAGCAGTTTCCAGCGCGGCCACGCCAGTAAGGCGGCTGCGGCCAGTAACGTCGCGGGCGCGTGAGATGCGCGGCTGTGATAAGCGAGATGGTCGCCGCTGACGAGATATCCGACCAGCATATCCAGATCCGGCGCATTGCCGAGCAGGGCGAAGAACGCCAGCGCGGCCGCTCCGGGCATAGCCCCGCCGCCGCGCAGCGCATGGGCCGCCAGGAGACAGTCGATACCGCAAAGTGCGTGGGCCACGGTGGTCGCCATAAATACGCCGTCAACGCTTGGGTTGTTTGAACTTAAGGTAACTGCTGGTGTTGTTGCGCGAGACGATCCGAGCCGGCGCGCCGACGACAGTACAGTTATCCGGCACCGAGTCGATCACCAGCGCGTTGGAGGCGACCACCACATTATCGCCGATGGTGATGTCTCCCAGAACTTTGGCGCCGGAGCCGATAAAGACATTGTCGCCCAGTCGGGGACGGCCTTTGCGTTGATAGTCCGGCCCGACGGTGACGCATTGGTTGACGGTGCAGTCTTCGCCTACGACTTCTGCGTCGATAAAAACGCCGGAGAAATTATGGATGACCAGACCGGGGCCGATAGCGACCCGGGGAGGAATGCGAATGCCAGTAATGGAGCCCAGCAGAAACTCGGTCGGGAAATATAACAGCCACGCCGCCAGCTTCAACAAGGGATTGCGCGTGCGCGCGGCATAGTGCCCCAGACGGTACGAGCACAGATAGAGCGTGCCCAGCTGGAACGTGATTTTCAGGTACTTGTTGACGAAATTGTCGATGCGCACATAGTGTGAACGCTTCCTGCGGATATCCGCCGCCAGTAAACCGGCCATGGTTACCTAACCTCCATATAAATCGGCTGCAAGAGCCTGTTCCCTGGGCTGGCGCTGACGCCCAGCCCCACCGGCGTGACGCGGACGCCGGCTTCGCCGTTGCATATGGGCGAATGCGCAGATTGCCAGAATCCGCGCATTCGCGCCAGCGTTTTAATGACGTTGGAAAAGGACGGTTCGCTCCCTTGCCGCACTACATTCCTTTTATACACTTCAAGATCTTACGTCGTTTGGAGAGTAGGTCTCCAGAATGAACTCACGCAGCTTTTCTTTGGGCGCGCGTTCTCCTCCCGTATACAAATGTTCGTACAGCACCTCAATGCCTTGCGCCAACTGTCGCCAGGTGTAGAACTTGTCTACGACCTGACGGGCGGCCTGTCCCAGACGCTGGCGTTTGGCGTCGTCGTCCAATAATTGAATCGCCGCGTCGGCGAGCGCGTCGCAGTCATGATTGTCCACGATCAGCGCATTGCTCTCATGCATCAGTCCCTTGGCGCCGCCGCGAAAGCCGGCGATGGCGACGCCGGCGGACATGTAATTCAACACTTTCACCGGATGTCCCGGGCACTCCGGACGAGGAATCACCGCCACGTCGGCGACCGCAAGGTAGTCCGGCAATTCATCCAGAGGCACCTGATCACAAAACAGTACCTGATGGGCGATGCCGAGCTCCTCCGCCATGCGCTGGTATTTGCTGTGGGCTTCCGGATTGGAAATATTGCCGACTAATAACAGCTTCACGTCATTGCGGCGGGCGGCTACTCGCGCCATGGTCTCCAGCAGGTAGTCGATTCGCTGAAAGGCGTCTAGACTGCCTGTGTAAACCAGATAGTGATCGTCTTTACTTAACTGGTGGCGGGCGTAGATGCGCTCGGGATTGGGGTTGTCGAACATCTCTGGCACGACCCCGGCGGGCAGGACGGTGATTTTGTCCGCGTCCACGCCCAGTTCCACCAGAAAATGTTTGAGATCATCAGACACGGCGGTGACATGGTCGCCTTTGAAGGGCAGGGTTTTGTCCAGAAAGGTCGCCAGCTTGCGGGCGAAATCTTTGTTTTTGAAGAAGTCGTAGGTGGGCAGCTCGTCGGTCATGCTGTTGACCGCGTTGTACAGCAACGGCCGGCGCGTGATCAGTTTGGCCAGCCAGCCGATCAGCACGCCTTCATAATTGTGGGCGTGAATAATGTCGATATCGTATTTGAGGATGACGCGTATGAGTTTGAACACCATCAGCGGGTTGAACAGAAACTTCTCTGGGGAAGGGCCCACCCGTATGGCGTTTTTCTTGAAACCCGGAACCCGCACCCGATGTATGTGCGGCCCGACAACGGGAATATCCTCTTTAATAGGGTAGGTGACGATATGGACTTCATTGCCCAGGTTCACCAGCGCTTCCGACATTTCCCTGATGGAGGCTGGCGATCCATGATTGGCGGGGAAAGGGCAGGCCGCCACCATGGCGATTTTAAATTTCCTTTTTTCTGGCTTCACTTTGTATGCATTCCTTCTAAAAGTGACGTAGATCCTGGCTGAAAAGCAAACAGGTTTAACCTGCTATTAACTCCGAAAAAGGCAATATTCGAGCCAAAGGAGGTGGGGCAGGATGACAGGTTTGTAAAATGAAAACCCGTGGAGATGACGATAAATGAGCGCAATTTCTCCTTTTTAACGCCAGCTTTTTCTCGCCCAAATACCCAATATATAGAGTCTATGGCCCGGAAACCCTTTGGTGGCGCGGGATGACGCAAATAAGCTGACTGGATGGTCAAAAGTGGTGCAAAAAAGAAGTGTAAAAAATATCAACACTTCCGGTTTTGTTTGTCGTTATAAGTATCCGAATTATTTACAAAGATCAATTAATAAACAGAGAATATGAGTAAAGCGTAAACTGAATCGACATTCATCTTATTATTTTCTTTACACTTAGCGCATAAGCGGCTGCACTTCTTTCACTATCGGCGCCCTCAAATGAAACAGAAATTGGCATAAAAATCGGGCGCTTTTCATCCTGGTTCATGAGAGAAAATTCATTTTTTATAGGTGTTTTTTACGGAGGCGAAGGCTCAAAGTGGTGACCTCCTATCTCGACTTCTTCCCGCGTAGGCCATCGTTAAACCGGTCTTAAGTGGAAGATAAAACAGCTCTTTATTTGTTCAGGTCGTAAGCGGCGCTGATCGGCTCCGCGTTTTCCTTGAACTGTCATATAAGCGTCATCTGCGTTTTTCCCCTGTTTTGGGCCTTGCTCGGGCATGCTTTTTGCCTCGCTGAGGACATTGGGCTGCTGCTTTACTCTGCTGAGATTGCTCCCACGGATAAGGAAATGAACGCGGATTTGCGTTTCGCTCATGGCTTCAGGAGTACGACAGTGGCTAAGGAATATACAATAAAGTCTGGGAATGACGTCTGCGCCGATATTGTCTGGCATCAGCATAAAGTCAGTAAGTCCCAGCGTGCGTCCATCAAGACGCAAAAGCCTTGTCTATTGTGGTTCACCGGCATTAGCGGAGCAGGCAAGTCCACGATCGCCAATGCGGTGGAGGCGCAGTTGTTTGAGTTGCAGCGCCACACCTATCTGTTGGACGGTGACAACGTCCGTTATGGGCTGAACAACGATCCGGCTTTCTCCAGTGAGTCCCGGGTTGAGAACATCCGCCGAATCGGCGAAGTCGCCAAGCTGTTTCTCGACAGCGGCATGATCGTTCTGAGCGCTTTCATCTCCCCCTTCCGCGAAGATAGAAAAATAGTGCGTCAAATACCGGAGCCCGGCGAATTTGTCGAGGTCCATGTTTCGACGCCTCTCAACGTTTGTGAACAGCGCGACCCCAAAGGCTTGTACAAACAAGCCTGCGCAGGCCGCATAGAAAAGTTCACCGGCGTTGATTCTCCTTATGAACCGCCAGTCAATCCGGAATTGACTTTGAATACTGATGCAGTATCCCTGTCCGAATGCGTGGAGAGGGTTATCGGTTATCTCATTGCACAGCAATTTATTGTTGAAAGGGACGCAACACTGTATCGCGCTTCCTGAAGCGCAAGGACTGCAGTTTGTTGTAACTGGACGTATTCAAAATGATTAGGTTACAAAACTAGGGAAAGGACTACTTTATGTTTTACCGATCAAAAGCTCCGCTAAGGATCAGCTTCGCCGGAGGCGGCACCGATATCGCCAGCTACTCCGACATTTATGGCGGCAATGTTCTGAATGTCACCATAAACAAATACGCATACACCCATCTGGAGTTGCGGGAAGTGCCGCAAATAGAAATCTACTCGCAGGATTTCGAAAGCATCACTCGCATCAAAGCCAACAAGGACCTTCAATTCAATGGCGAAAGCGATCTGGCCAAAGGCGTGATCAAGCGCTTTTACGAAGGCTCCGCCGGTCTACGTATCGTCACCCACAATGACGCCCCGCCAGGGTCCGGTCTGGGCTCTTCGTCAGCCATGGTGGTGTCGTTGATCGGCGCTTTCCGGGAACTCAAAAACCTGGCGTTAAGCCCTTACGACATCGCCCGACGCGCCTGCGAAATCGAGCGCGGCGATCTGGGGATTCTGGGAGGCATGCAGGATCAGTACGCCAGCGCTTTCGGCGGCTTCAACTTCATGGAGTTCCAGAAAGACCATGTCATCGTCAACTCGCTGCGCATCGACCCCTGGGTTATTCATGAACTCGAATACAACCTGATTCTGGCGTACACCAGAAAGAACCGGTTGTCTTCGCGCATTATTGAGTCTCAGGTCAAGAACGTAGAGCGCAACGACCAGGCGAGCCTGAACGCCATGCACAACCTCAAGGCGCATGCGGTGGAAATGAAAAAAGCGCTGCTGACCGGTCGCCCGGATGAATTCGGCAAGCTGCTGGATTACGCATGGCAAGAGAAGAAGAAAATGGCGGCGACCATTTCCAACGGTCAACTCGACCAGATTTATGAAGACGCGATTAAAGCCGGCGCCCTGGGCGGTAAAGTCAGCGGCGCCGGAGGCGGCGGCTTCATGATGTTCTATTGTGAGTCCACCCGTAAACGTCGGGTGATGGAAGCGCTGGTGAAAGCCGGCGTGGAAGTGATGTCTTTCAACTTTGAACTATCTGGCGTGCAGTCCTGGCGCAGTTCCCGTGAGCTGCGAACGCCGCAAACGGTGTTCACCAAGGACAAATTTCTGGCTGCGTGATTTACGGGTGGTTAAGTAAACGCCGCAATGGAATAACCCAGCGAAACAAAGGACAGTTCAATGGAAGCGGACATCATATTACGTAAGGTGGATAAGGCGCCCACAGAGGACGCCCAGACGGAAGCTTCGGTTTCCCCGCAAAATAAGAAATTATCTAGCGTATCTGTTGTATTCCCCGCCTATAACGAAGAAACGAATATAGAAATGACGGTCCTGAAGGCGATAGGAGCGTTTAAGAAGCATTTTGAAAGCGTAGAGATCATCGTCGTCAACGACGGCAGCTCCGACGGCACGCGGGATATCTTGGAACGCCTGCGTCAGGAGCATGAGGAAGTGCGTCCCATTCACCATGTGCAGAACAAGGGATATGGCGGCGCAGTCAGGACCGGTCTGAAGTCGGGGCGAGGGGATTTTATTTTCTTCTCGGATTCCGATGGCCAGTTCGACCTGGAGGAAGTCGACCTGCTGCTGCGGCACATCAACGATTACGACATCGTGGTGGGTTACCGGGCGCAGCGCGCCGATCCCTGGCATCGCAAGCTGAACGCTTACTGTTGGGGAACTCTGGTGCGCTATCTGTTCGGTATTCGGGTGCGGGATATTGATTGCGCCTTCAAGATTTTCCGGCGCGATTTTATCCAGAGCATTCGGATTGAGGCGGAAGGCGCCATGATCAACACCGAGATTCTGGCTCAGGCGGGCATGATGCACTGTACGATCAAGCAAGTGCCCGTGAGTCACTACCCCAGGTTGTCAGGCTCCGCCACCGGCGCCAATCCGTTAGTCATCTTCAAGGCGTTTGTGGAGCTGTTCAATCTCTACGGCAAATTGAAGGCCACCGGCTATAAAGAGCTGCAAACCAAAGCATAGAGTGAAGTCGTAAGCATATGTTATTTGCACGTTTTGTTGAGCAGGCGCAACGGTTTCCCGAAAAGGAAGCCGTTGTCTGGCGCGAGACTTCCTACAGTTATCGCGAAATGATCAGCGCCGCCGTCGGATACGCCCGCGAACTGCGGGCGGCCGGCGTCGGTCCCGGCGAGGCGGTGGTGGCGCTGGTTCCCAACTCCATTTACTTCGTGGCGACCTCGCTGGCGGTCTGGGCCAACGGCGGCGTACTGTTACCGTTAAACGTGGCGTACACGCAGGAGGAAACTGCGTTGTACCTCGACAACGCCCGAGTGCGCTTCGCCTTTGTCGTTCCTGACGCGGAAGCGAAGCTGCCCGCTGAGATGGCCCGTTGCGTGATTGGCTTGGATGACGGGTTGCCAGTGACGGATGAGGCCGCCCCGGAAGTCCGTTATCCAGGAGCGGCGGACGCCGTCATTATGTTCTCGTCAGGCTCCACCGGCGCGCCCAAGCAGGTAGTGCGCACGCAGGCGCAGGTGCTGGCGGAAGTGGAGGGCTCCGCCGCGACGCTGAGCATCACCCATGAAGACGTCATCGCCTGCAGCGTGCCGCTGTTTCACGCTCATGGCTTTGGCAACTGTTTCCTGGCGGCGTTGATGAATGGCGGAACCTTGTTGATTCATCACGGCGAGTTCAATGCGCGAAAAATGATGCGGCTGGTGTCGGAACATCAGGCGACCTTGCTGCCTTCTGTGCCGTTTATGTGCAAAATGATGGCGATGACGCCATTCAAGCAGGCGCCGGATTTGAGCCGATTGCGTTTGGCGTATACGGCTGGAGCGCCGTTGGAGGCAGACATATTCACCGGCTTCCGTGAGGCCTTCGGTATTTCTCTGGGACAGTTGTACGGCTCTACGGAAACCGGCGCCGCGGCGGTGAATGCGCATGTTTCGGCCGCTAACTTTCGCTCCGTTGGCAAGCCGGTGTCCGGCTCCGTTATCCGTTTGATTGACGATGAGGGAGAGCCTGTGGCCGCAGGCCAGGAAGGCGAAGTGGTGATCGACTCTCCAGCCATGACCCATGAGTACCGGGGGCTGCCGGAATTAAGTGCGGAAACCTTCCGCAAAGACGGTTACCATACGGGAGACCTTGGCCGCCTGGACGAGGAAGGCAATCTGATCATCGTTGGGCGTAAAAAGCTGATGATCAATGTGGCCGGTCATAAAGTCGATCCCGCGGATGTCGAGGAAGTGATTCGGCGTATTCCCGGCGTGCTGGAAGTGGTGGCGTTGGGCAAACCCGACGGCATGTACGGCGAAATGGTCAAGGTGGCGGTAAAGGCCGGCGCCGGCGTTACCAGGGAGATGGTGGCGGCCTGTTGCGCGGAGCATTTGGCGTCTTATAAAACGCCGAAAATTATCGAATTCGTAGACGAAATTCCAAAGAGTCCTCTGGGCAAAGTGCTCAGAAAATATCTTTAATCCGCAAAGTTAAGTACAGGGTGGAGAGCATGTTAGATTGTTTTAAAGCAAAGGGATATATTGCTGGCGGCATCATTACCAACAAGCGCGATGAGAGTCTTGATATCGCCGCGATGCCGCCGATTTTGCGGACGCTTCTGGTCACTGACGGCACGGTGACCAAAACCTTGGAAGCTTATTATTGGGAGCCGTTGATGGTCGAGCAACTCGGCCAGCACGAGCAGGCGTTGGAAGAAGACGTGGAGGAGATGTCCTGCCAGAAAGGCGATACCGTGCTGCGGCGTAATGTCTGCATTCGCGGTGTGGAAAGCGGCGATATCTACGCGTACGCCACCTCTATTATCAAGACGCAGGACCTGCCTGAGCAAATCAGCGAACAGTTATTGCAGGGTAAAATCGGCATTGGCGAGCTGCTGCGGGAAATGGGGCTGGAAACCTATCGTCAGGTCGCGGACATCTACCGCGAAATCAAGCAGGAAGTGGTTCCGGGCAGCTCCAGCTACTACTGTGGCGAGTTGATCTGCCGCACTTACTACATCTACGTGGGTCACAACCCGGTGATCCAGGTGACGGAGAAATTCCCCTACCGCTTATATATCAAGAAGGGCTGACGCTTCGCCGCGCAGTCCGCAGAAAGGGTTACGGAAACAAAGGCTTAAACGGAAGTGAACATGGAGAAAATAATATGAGCCAATCGGATACGCTAGAACGCTTGAAGTCAGTCGTAGGCGGCGTCACCCGCGTCGATTATGAAGGAGTGGGTCTCGATGACCCCCTGAATCTGGATTCCATTCAGCGCATTTCACTGATTGTGGCGTTGGAGGGAGAGTTCGATATCGAGATTGACAGTGAAAGTCTGGAGCCGGAAACGTTCGATACCTTCGGCGCCATGGCGACGTATGTGGCGGGGTGCGTAGCGGAATCCGCCAGCGTCTGAGCAACGGATAGCAAAAGGACTTATGCAAAAGATGGGACTTTTCAGCCTGATCAAGGCGGACGTCAAATTCAAGCAGCAATGGTTTCTCAGCCAGAAAAGCTGGTTCACCCGTAACGTGCGGGTCTTTCTGGAGCCGGGAACCATCGCCGTCATCGTTTATCGTTACGGGAGCTGGGCGCGCACCGTCAAGCCCGCTCTGTTGCGTATTCCTCTGTATATTCCCTACGCCCTCGGCAAGGTTCTGGTGGTGCTGGGGTTTGGCATCTACGTTCCCTCGAAGGCCAAGATCGGCCCGGGGTTCGTCATCCACAACTTTTCCAACATCTTCATCAGCGAAGGCGAAATTGGCAGCAACTGCATCGTGTTCCAGGGGGTGACCACCGGCCACCTGCGTGAACAACCGGTTCCGCCGAAGCTTGGCGACAATGTTTTTCTCGGCGCCGGCGCCAAGGTGTTGGGCAGTGTGAAGATCGGCGATAACGTGGTGGTCGGCGCCAATTCGGTGGTGATCTCCGACGTGCCGGACAACTGCACGGTGATGGGGAACCCCGCCCGCATTATCTCCCGGGAAACCAACTGGATGGCGGAGAAGCGGGAAGGCAAAAAGGTGGTTAATTACTGAAGACGGATCATGATAACGAACATTAAACAGGATGTGAGGCGCAAGGCGGAGCTGCTCTACGGCGACGCCTCCACCGCCAATTGTCTGCGCGTATTGCCGCACAGAGGGACGCTCGCGGCGGTGGTGTATCGCTTCGGGAGACAGGCGGGCGCCATCAAGTTCAAACCCTTGTCGTTGCTGCTGAAAGTAGCGTACTTCGTGTTGTTTTATCTGGTGCAAATGTTCACCGGCATCAGCGTCCAGAGCTATGCGAGGATCGGCAAGGGCATGGTGGTGTGCAACTTCTCCGGCATCTTTGTGCTGGCGGAGGAGATCGGCGAGAACTTCACCGTGTATGAAGGCGTCACCGTCGGCAATATTCGCGGCAAACCGCGTCTGGCGATCATCGGCGACAACGTGACTCTGGAGCCCGGATGCAAGGTGCTGGGCGACGTTACTATCGGCGATAACGTAGTGGTGCGCGCCAACAGTCTGGTGATCACGGACGTGCCCGCCAACTCGATCGCCATTGGCAACCCCGCGCGCATCGTTCCCATGAAGACTGAGGAAAAAGTGGAAGAGCCCAAGGAGAGGATGGCGCAACATGGCTAAACCATTCAACGTCGACTTTATCGGCATCGGTTCAGGAAAATGCGGGTCCACCTGGTTTTTCGAAAATCTGGTGCAACACCCGGAAATATTCGACGGCAACCCGAAAGAAATTAACTATTTCAGTGACCTGTACGATCAGCATGAATTCGCCTGGTATGAGTCGCAGTTCAAAGGCAGCGACGACCGCCTGTTGAAGGGAGAGTTCTCGGTGACGTACATGTATCGACCGGGAACGGCGGAGCGCATACGTCGCCATTTTCCGGAGGCCAAGATCATTGCGATTGTGCGCGACCCGGTGCAGCGAACGTTTTCCGATTATCTGCACGCTATCCGCAAAGGCGATATCGCCGGCAGCACCTCTTTTGCGGAGTTTATCCGCAATGAAGAGCACCTGAAGTTCGGTTGTTACACCCAGTATCTGGAGCCTTTTTTTGCGAGCTTTCCCAAGGAGCAGATCAAAATTATTGTGTTGGAGGACTTCAACAAGGATTACGCCAGAGGCTTTCGCGAAGTCTACGAATTCCTCGGCTGCCAGGATGTGGACTTCCTGCCCGAAGGCGTGGAGCAGCGCAGAAATCAGGCGCGTTCCTACCGTTTTCTGTTTCTGGAAAACATCATGGTGCGCACCTATCGAATGCTGGCCAAATCCGGCTACACCCGTCTGACGGAAGTTATCAAGCGCTCCGGCGTGCCTGAGCTGCTGCGGCGCTTGAATGTGAGTTCCAAACCGCTGCCGAAAATCGACCCGGACAGCCGGGAAGCGCTCAGCAGCTACTACTCCGGCGAGAAGAAATTCGTCGCCGAATTGACCGGCAGTAATCTGTCGGCCTGGCAGTAAGAACTCTTGTTTGCATCTTCGCCCGTAAGGGCTTTCAAGGGGCGCGGCGGCGCCCCTTTTTTGTCGCGCTGGAAGAAGCATTAACCTCAACTCGTTCCAGTCAGTGCTTTGAGATGGCGCTGATCACGCCTTGTGACGCCCTGTGCAGACACCCTGTCAGAGCGCGTTTTCCACTTTGTTCACCTTCCTCGAACAGTGTTGTATTGATCGATCCAGAGGGCTCGGATGACGCCATTTTAATCAAATTCTTTTTTACACTTTTACATTTGCAACAATAAGTTAGTGGTCTAAGCTGAAGTTATGTAAAAACTAGGATCAGTGTGCCCGTTGTAAGGATACCGGCCGTTAGATATCGCTTAGCGACGCGGCCGTCGGCGCTTAAAACGAGGTATTAGATTGCTTTCATGGCTTTCCTTTTCCAAAGGCAAAAAAGGGCTGGTCGGCATTGAAGTAAGGCCGGACGGAATGGCTATCGCCGTCTCTGAGCCGACTGGCGGACAATCCCATATTCGCGCCATTGAATATCTGGACGCGCGCGCCGCCCAGCGGGCTGGCGCGCTCAAAGCCTTCGTGAGCGAGCGTAAGCTGGAAAAAATGGCCTGCAATCTGGTGCTGCCGCCGGAAATGTACGCACTGCAACAGATCGAGCGTCCCGCCGTGGAGGAAAGCGAGCTGCGTGAAGCCGTGCGATGGAAGGTGAAGGATCTGCTCGACTACGCCATCGACGACGCCATTGTGGATGTATTCGAATATCCCAGTGACGCCCTGCGCGGCAGGCCTGCACAGATCAATGTAGTCACCGCCCGTAAATCCCTGCTGAAAGAACTCATCCGCGTCATAAACGACAGCGGGTTGCGATTGTCCTCCATCGACATCACCGAACTGGCCCTGCGCAATCTGGCGCAGCCTTTCGAAGAAGACGGCAAGTCCCTCGGGCTGATGATGATGCGGGAAAACACCGGTCTCATGCTGTTAATTAAAAACGGTTCTGTCTACCTGTCCCGTCGTCTGGATGCGGACATGGAAGCGCTGGCCGATCCTGAGCGTAAATCCTGGGTAGGACAGCAACTGGCGTTGGAGGTGCAGCGCTCTTTCGACTATTTCGAAAGTCAGATGGGGCAGGCGCCGCCTCGCAAATTAATGGCGGGCTCCGTGGTGAACGAGGCGGAACTGTTGTCGCAATTGGATGAAGCGCTGGGCCTGACCGTTCATACACTGCAGGAAGATAAGGTTGGACTGCCGGACGATCAGCTCGCGTCGGCCATTCACTGGGTGGCCTGCGGCGGCGCTATGCGCAAAGCCGCTGGGGGAAGGAAAGGCGTCTGATGCAGCAGGTCAACTTATACGTAGAAGAGTTTCGTCCCCGGCGAGATCCACTTTCCATTCGCGTAATGGTTGTCGCGGTGTTGGCCATATCAGTGCTATGCGGTTGTTATACCGGTTATCTGATATGGCGTAGCGCTGACGTGAAGGTGAGTCAGGCGGCCGCGGAATCCCGGAAACAGGCGTTGGGAGCGGAAATTGACAGCATGCGTAAACAACTGGAAGCCCGCGCCCGCGACACCCGTCTGCAATCGGACAATGAACGCCTGCGTCTGCAAATGCAGAATACCGAGGCGTTGTTGGCAGCGTTGGAATCCGGTCTGAAAGCGGACGGCGGCGCCATGTCCTACAGCGAATTGCTGATCGCCCTGGCTCGGCACCGCCAGGAGCCGTTGTGGCTGCAGCGCATCCGTATTCAGCAAGGGGGCGAACGCCTCATATTCAGCGGCGCTACTATTCAGCCCGACTTACTCCCCGCCTATTTACAAGCACTGGGCGAAGAGCCGGCGTTACGCGGCCGCGCCTTCAATATGCTGACGCTGAAGCCGGAGCAGGAAAGCGCCAGCGCCCGATTATTCGAGGTTGACACCTATGTGGAAACGCCTGAGCAGGAAGGGAAGGCCGCCCGTCCTGTGGCGGGCGGCCGGGCGCTTAACCAGCCGGTGGCGAACGCGGGAGGCAAACAGCCATGATCAAGCAATGGGTCGCCCGCGTTAACCGCTTTAGTTTACGGGAGAGAGCCATTCTGTTGGCGACGGTGATTGTGGCGGTAGTGATGCTATACGCCCAGTTAGCCTGGGAGCCGCTGTGGCGGAGCAATCATACTGCGGAGCAGGCGATTGCTGCTGCGAACCTGGAATTAGTGGACCTCGGCGCCCAGGCGGAAGTGTTGCGCAAACAATTGGCGCAGGACCCGGATGCCGCGTTGCGCAGGGAAAATGAGCGCTTGCGTAATCAGCTTGGCGTACGTCAGGAGCGGCTGAAGCAAAGCCTCTCGCGTCTGGTGGCCCCGGAAGAAATGCCCGAATTGCTGATGGAATTATTGCGCAAGCATTCCGGCCTGCAAGTAGTGGCGGTGGCCAAACTCCCCCCGCGCAAAATTCAGCACGGCGAAGGTGAGGCGGCCGCCGTGCTGTTCAGTCATCGAGTGAAAGTGGTGCTCACCGGGGGGTACTTCGACACGCTGCAATATATTCAGAAAATAGAGCGCAACGAGTCCCGTTTACGCATTGTCGACATGGACTACAAAGTGGACGCCTATCCCAGGGCGGAGGTGACGCTGGAATTTGAGACTCTGGGGCTGGATGAGAGGTGGCTGGGTGTTTGAAGTTACCAAATGGTCGCTGGGCCTGTTGTTGCTGAGCGCTGCGATGTCGGTCCGCGCAGAGAGTTTCCGGCTGCCGGATGGCGAAGTCCTGGCGGACCCGACACGTCCCATGAGCTGGCGCGCGGATGGCGTGTCAGTCAGCGGGGCGCCCAGTCGCCCGGCGGTCAGCGTTGACTCCATCCTGTATTCCTCCTCCCGCAAAGTGGCGACGATTAACGGCGCCGCCCTGGCGGAAGGACAGCAAACCGGCGCTGTGCGTGTGGTGAAAATCGAGGCGCGCAGGGTGTTATTGGACTGGCGCGGTCAGCGCTGGTACGAAAGTGTGCAAGGCGCATCCCAGGATGCGCTGATTATTCGGAGATAAGTATGAGAAGTCTTTGGCGGACCTTGTTGTCAGTTTGGGTCGGCTTCGGCCTGGCGGCGTGCGCCAGTCAGCCTGCTGCGCCCAAGAAGGATGAGCCCGAGCCGCCGCCCACCAGTGCGCAGGCGATTGGCCAGGCGATGCAGGAAGCTGAAGAGACGATGGCGCAGGCGCAACAGCCCGCGCCGCCGCCTGATGTCGTGCAGGCGTTACTGCCGACCATGCCCGCGACAGAGACGATGCAGGCGGCGGAACGCTTTGACATTACCGTCAATAACGCGCCGGCCAGAGACTTTTTCATGGGGCTGGTGAAAGGCTCCGGCTACAACATGGTGGTGCACCCGGGCGTAGAGGGGGCGATTTCACTGGACTTGAAAAACGTCACCCTGGACGAGGTGATGGAGATCGCGCAACAGTTGTATGGTTTTGAATATCAGCGTAAAGGCAACCTGTTCAAAGTGCTGCCCGGCGGCGTGCAAACCCGCATTTTTCAGATCAATTATCTGAACGTCAAACGCAAGGGCGCGTCGGACATCATGGTCAGCTCGGGACAACTGTCCAATTCCACAGGGTCCTCTTCCAGCGGCTCCAGCAACAACAATAGTAACAATAACAGCAATAATTCAGGCGGCGCCGTCAATGCGGTGTTGTCGCGCATCACCACTGAAACTGACTCGGATTTCTGGAGCGCCTTACAGGAGACGCTGATCACGATCATTGGTTCTGAAGAAGGTCGCAAGGTGGTGACGAATGGCGGCGCAGGCATCGTGGTGGTGCGGGCGACGCCCAGTGAATTGACGGCGGTGGAGGAGTATCTCAACAAAGCCCAGCTGATCATGCAACGGCAAGTGATTCTGGAAGTGAAAATTCTGGAAGTGGTGCTGAACAAAGGCTTTGAACAGGGGGTCAACTGGTCTTACTTTGATGAGTTCACTTCCAAAGTGGACGCCTCTGGCGATCCGACCAAAAGCCTGACCTTGGGACAGACTTCCCGCAACGTCACTAATCCGGGGCTCGAAGGGGTCTTCAGCGCAGCGCTGCGCATCAATGACTTCACCACGCTACTGCAGTTGCTGGGCGAGCAGGGCACAGTGCAGGTGCTGTCCAGCCCCCGCATCTCCACCATCAATAACCAGAAAGCTGTGATCAAGGTAGGGGATGACGAATTCTTCGTCACGGGTATCGAGACCAATGACGCCACCACCTCCGGCGGAACCAGCAATCTGATTTCGGAAGTAGAAATCACCCCGTTTTTCTCCGGCATCGCTCTGGACGTGACCCCGCAGATTGGCGACAACGGCGACGTTACTTTGCATGTTCATCCTACCGTCAGCGATGTGCAGGATCAGACCAAGACCATCTCCCTGGGCTCCAATGACCTGGTGTTGCCGCTGGCGTTCAGTTCCGTACGGGAGACCGACAGTGTGATCAAAGCGCGTAATGGTCAGGTGGTGGTGATTGGCGGATTGATCCGTAATCTCACGGAAAAGTCGCAGGCGAAAGTGCCGCTGCTGGGAGATATCCCGCTGCTGGGACAGGCGTTCAGACAAAAACGGGACACGGAACTCAAGAGCGAACTGGTGATTCTGATCCGGCCGATCATCGCCGACAGCGAGAGCTACCGTCAGGATCTGCGCGGCAGCCGCCAGCGCATGGACAAACTGCAGCACCGGGCGAGCGAGCAATTCTGACCGGCGAAAGGAGGGCGTATGTACGAAACACATTTCGGATTGCGCGAGGCGCCGTTTTCCCTCACGCCCAATACGCATTTTTATCTGGACGCGTCTACGCACCGTAACGCCTTTGAAACGGTGCGCGCCGCGCTGGAGAGCATGGAAGGCTTTATCAAAGTGGTCGGCGAGGTCGGCACGGGGAAAACCCTGTTGTGCCGTCGCCTGCTGAATTTTCTGGATGGCGACTACGTGTCCGCCTACATCCCCAATCCGCGATTGTCGCCACAGGATCTGTATCTGGCGTTGGCGGACGAACTGCAGGTGGATTTGGGGGAGCTTAATGGCGGTCGTCACCAGTTGTTAAAGCTGATTAACGAAAAACTGATCGCCCACAACGCGGAAGGCCGACGAGTGGTGCTGGTGATCGATGAAGCTCAGGCGATGCCCGAGCAGACCATTGAAGCGTTGCGTCTGCTGACCAATCTGGAAACGGAGTCGCGAAAACTGTTACAGGTAGTGCTGTTCGGGCAGCCGGAGCTTGATGTCATGTTGGCGCAACCGCAGCTGCGACAATTGAAGCAGCGCATCACCTTTCAGGAATACATTCGTCCGCTGGACAGGTATTCGGTGGAGCAATACATACGGCATCGCCTGATCGCCGCCGGCTACAACGGCGACGGCCTGTTCCGCGCCGACGCCGCCAAGTTGATATTTCGCGCCAGCGGCGGCGTACCGCGACTGGTGAACGTGCTGGCCCATAAAGCCATGCTCGCCGCCTATGGCGATGGTGATCGAACCGTCGCCCCCGGCCATGTGCGGCGGGCGGTAAAGGATACGGAAAGCGCCCGTCCGCTCAGGTTCGCCTGGTTGGGAGGTTGGGCGTGAGTCTGCTGAATGATGTCCTTCGAGATTTAGACAAACGGGAGTCTGCGCAACGCACGCCTGTGCCCCACGGATTGCAGAAAGCGCCGCCGGCTTCCTCCCGCCGTTGGCGGGGCGCGTTTGTATTGGTTCTAGTCACGGCTGCAACCGCTGGTGGTTTCTGGTGGGTGAGGCTGCAGCCGTCAGCGCCGACGCCGGTAGTTTCGCAAGTGGCGATGGTCAATACGCTGACAGCGGATAATGCTGCGCTAGTGGAGCTGGACAATCAGGAGGGCGCTGTATCAGAAGTGACGGAATTGCATGCGCCGGTCGTCGCGGAGGTTGCCCCGCCGATTCGGTACACCTCGCCGCAACCTGCTCCCCAGCCCGTGGTTGCGCCGCCGCAATACGCCCAGGAACCGGCGCGGCAAACTCGCCCCAGACAAGAGCCTGTCGTCACTGCCGCCGATGACCCGCTACAGCCCGTACTGACGATGGAATCTCCCCCTGCCGCCGGGCATGAAACGCCAACCGCCAGTGCGATGGGGCGCTTTAGCCTGAATGATGGAGCGGAGCCCGTGGAGCAAGCCAAGGCGGCGATGAATGCTCCGGATGCTCTGGAGACGCCGGCGCAGCTGGCGGCCGCACCGGAACAGGCGCTGGAGATGACGCCGATGCGCGCTATTGATTTGACTGCGGCGGCGGTGGAAGAGCCCGATCTTTCCCAAACCGAGATGAATATTGCGCCTTCGCAAACGCCGGAAGCCAAAGCCGCGAGATCGCTACAGCAGGCGCGGCGAGAGTATCGCCAAGGGGATGTGCAGGCGGCGCAGCAGCGTTTGCGGGATGTGCTTGAGTCGATGCCGGAACATGAAGCCAGCCGTTTTCAGTTGGCGACCTGGCTGATTGGCGGCGGCGATTATACCCAGGCGCTACAAGTGATGCAGAGCGTTGACGCCTACAGCAGCGTGGACTTCAAAGTGATGAAAGCGCGCACTCTGGCGGCCACTGGCGCGGTTACGCAGGCCATCGCTCTGTTAGAGAATGAGGCGCCGAAAGTAGAAACGGCGCCGGATTATCACAGCCTGCTGGCGGGGCTATACCAACAGGCGCGCCGTTACGAAGAGGCCATCGCTTCCTATGCGGCTTTGATCGAAGCGCACCCCCATAAAGGCGACTGGTGGGCGGGTCTGGGCATCGCCCTGGATCAGACCGGACGCAGCCAATCGGCGTTGCAAGCCTACCGTCAGGCGGTGGGCGATCCCGAGTTACAGACGACTCTGGCGCAGTACGCCAGCCGCCGCATCCAGCAGTTGGAGCCGGGCGGCGGGGGCGGCTGACACCGCAAGCGCAGCGGAGAGATAGAGAGTAATTATGGTCGAACCGAAGAAGAAAATACGCTTGGGCGATTTGCTGGTGCAAAACGGCGTCATCACGGAAGAGCAACTGATGACGGCGTTGAGTGAGCAGAAAAAAGCTGGCCGTAAGCTTGGCCGCACCCTGATTGACCTGGGATATATGGATGAGGACAGCCTGCTGCGTTTCCTGTCGCAGCAGATGGGCATTCCTTTTGTGCAACTGCGCCATTACCAGTTCAACCAGGAACTGATCAAACGCCTGCCGGAAACCGCGGCGCGCCGCTTCCGCGCGATTGTGCTGTCCGAAGAGAAAGGCGAGTTGCTGGTGGGCATGTCGGACCCCATGGATATCTTTGGCTACGACGAGCTGGTGCGAGTGCTGAAACAACCCATTCGCCAAGCGGTTGTGCGGGAAAGCGAGCTGCTGGACACGCTGGATCTGGTATATCGGCGCACGGAGGAAATCGCCAGCATCGCCGGCGAACTGGAAGACGAGCTGGGCGAAGACGCCTTTGACCTGGCGGAGCTGGCGGCGGCAGGCGATGACACCGAAGCGCCGGTGGTGCGCCTGCTGCAATCCATCTTTGAAGACGCCGTGGTGGCGCGGGCCTCGGATATCCATATCGAACCGGACGAAAACGTGGTGCGCCTGCGGCAACGCATCGACGGCGTGCTGCATGAGCAGGTGATGAAGGAAAGGCGCGTCAACGCCGCGCTGGTGCTGCGTCTGAAGCTGATGTCCGGCCTCAACATTTCTGAAAAGCGTCTGCCCCAGGACGGCCGCTTTAATGTGCGTGTCAAAGGCCGCTCTATCGATGTGCGTCTGTCCACCATGCCGGTGCAATACGGTGAGTCGGTCGTGATGCGTTTGCTGGATCAGACCGAAGGCATGTTGAATCTGGAAGCCACCGGGATGCCGAAAAAGCTGCTGGACCGGCTGCGCGTTCTGATCAAACGGCCCCATGGCATTCTGCTGGTGACCGGACCTACCGGTAGCGGTAAAACCACCACCTTATACGGCGCCCTGACGGAACTGAATCGGCCGGAAGTCAAAATCATCACCGCGGAAGACCCGGTGGAATATCGTTTGCCGCGGGTGACCCAGGTGCAGGTGAATCCGAAAATCGGGCTCGATTTCGCGTCGGTGCTGCGCGCCGCATTACGGCAAGACCCGGATGTGGTGCTGGTGGGAGAGATGCGGGATCAGGAAACCGCTGAAATCGGCCTGCGCGCCGCGATGACCGGTCACTTCGTGTTATCCACGCTGCACACCAACGACTCCATCTCCAGCGCCATGCGTCTGATCGATATGGGCGCCGAACCCTACCTGGTAGCCAGCGCCCTGACTGCCGTAGTGGCGCAGCGGCTGGTGAAACGAATCTGTGATAACTGTAAGCAGCCTTATCACGCCAGCGAGCAGGAAAAAATCTGGTTGCACGCTATGACCCAAGAGTCCCTGCCGACGCATTTTTATCATGGCGCGGGTTGTTATCAATGCGGCAACTCTGGCTATCGCGGCCGTATCGGCGTCTATGAGCTGCTGGAAATGAGCGACTCACTGCTGGATGCGTTGCGCAAGGACGATCAGAGCGCCTTTACGCACGCCGCCAGACGTTCGCAGCATTATCGACCTTTGGCGCTGAGCGCGTTGGATTATGCCCGCGAAGGCGTCACTACCTTGGATGAAGTGTTCCGCATCTCGGCGTCTCTGGGCGATCTGCCGCACTCGCCGAGCCATCTGGAGTTCAGCTGATCGTGGCGAATTTTGCATTCAAAGGGCGGGACAGCAAAGGCGCGCTGATTGAAGGCGTGCAGGAGGCGGTTAACCGGGAAGCGCTGGCCAATGAACTGCTGCGCAAAGGCGTGACGCCCACCAGCATTGAGGAGCAGGAAGCGCAAACTGATGTGCTGTTATGGCTGAAAAAGCTGCCCGTCTTCCGTAAAAAAGTGACGCTGGACGAACTGGTGATTCTCTGCCGGCAGATGCACGCCCTTAGCCGCGCCGGCATTCCCATTATTCGCGCGATCCGCGGACTGGCGGAGTCTACGCGCTCGGAAACCCTGGCGGAAGTGCTGGATGATGTCGCGCGGCGACTGGAAGGCGGGGTGAATCTGGCCACCGCCATGCGCGCCCATCCCCGCACCTTCAACGAGTTGTTCGTCTCCATGATTCTGGTGGGGGAAAACACCGGCCAACTGGAGGAGTCATTCCGGCAGTTGGGGGAGAACATCGAGCTGGAGCGGGATACCCGTAAGCGGGTGGCGCAGGCGGTGCGTTATCCCATCATGGTGGTGGTGGCGATCACGATTGCATTGCTGGTGGTCAACTTCTTCGTGATTCCCGCCTTCGCAGGCGTGTTCGCCAAGTTCGGCGCGGATTTGCCGTTGCCGACCAAGATTTTGGTGGCGACGTCCAATTTTCTGATTAATTACGGCTGGTTCGTGGCGGCGGGGTTGGCGGCCGCGATTTATGGCTTTATCCGTTGGAAAAAAACACCCCGGGGAGCCTATCGCTGGGACCGCTTCAAATTACGCATCCCCATCGTCGGTCCTTTGTTCGAACTGGTGGCGTTGTCCCGCTTTTCCCGCAACTTTTCCATGATGCTGGCGGCGGGACTGCCGGTGACCTCTGCTCTGACCCTGGTGGCGGAAGCGGTGGACAACAAGTATGTCGGCTCCGCTATTGCGGATATGCGCAACGGGATTGAGCGCGGCGACACCCTGGTGCGCACGGCCCGCGCTTCCGGCATGTTCTCTCCACTGGTGATGCAGATGCTGGCGGTGGGAGAGGAAACCGGCTCCGTGGACAGCTTGTTGGTGGAAGTCGCGAATTTCTATGACGAGGAAATCGAGTACTCCTTAAAACGGCTGGCGGAGTCCATCGAACCCATCCTGCTGGTGGTGATGGGAGTCATGGTGCTGATCCTGGCGCTGGGCGTGTTCCTGCCCATGTGGAGTCTGGGTCAGGCGGCGCTGGGCAAATAGTCATGGCCGCGCGGTGGCTGAGCCAGTTTCTGCGAGTGGAGATCTGGTTGATTGGCGCGCTGATCGCGGTGCTTGTCGCGGTGTTTCTGCGTTCCGTGGATACCCTGGTGGATAACGCCGGCGAGGTGCGCGCGCAGCAACTGAAATCAGTTTTCCTCACCAGTCTGCGCCTGGCGCATACCGCATGGCTGGCGGATGGGGGACGTTCCGAGCTGGTTGAGTTGGGGACGTTGGCGGCGGGCGCGGATATCAGTTCTGACGCTCTGCAGGCTCAGGGGGGCGGCATGCTGCGTATGAATGCGCAGGGATGGCCGGTCGACTGGAGCGCTATTGGTGCGGCGGCGTCAGCGACGATGACGGATGAGAGCTGCCGGCGGCTGTATTCCGCCTTGCTTTTACGGCGTGGCGGTGACGCTGCGCTGCAGGAAAAGGTTGATGCTTTGGCTGTGGGATCGGTCTGCGCCTATCAGATAGGCATTCAGGGGAAGGATTTTTTTTCACTGCTGTATAACGCCGAAAGCGGCGAAGTGAGGTTGTCTGTACAACGCAAAAGCGCTGATAGCGATTGAAATATTTAACTATTTTACAAACACAAGAATAACTTGGCGTCTATACTTGATTAAAAGCTTATATGTTCTCGTGGAGGGACAACTATGCAAAGGCAGATAAAGACTCAGCAGGCGGGTTTTACGTTGATCGAGCTGGTCATGGTTATCGTTATTCTGGGAATACTGGCGGCGTTTGCGTTGCCGAAGTTCGCGGATTTGTCTTCACAAGCTGAAGCGGCGACGCGTTCAGGCATTGAAGGATCAGTTCGTTCGGCTTCGGCCATTGCGCACGCGGCTTGTCTGGCGACCACCGCTTGTGATGAATCTGCGGCCACCAGCACGGTGTCTTTGGAAGGAACGACGGTTGATCTGGTGTTTGGTTACCCCGCTGGCACAGCCGCTGGCATTGAGGCTGCGTCGCAAATTGATGGCGGTAACGTTACGGTTGCTCATGCGGGCGGAACAACGACGGTTACTGTCGCCACCAGTTGCACCGTGACTTATGCGCAAGCCGCCTCTGCAGGTGCGGCGCCGACAATCGGCGGCACAACCACTTGCCCTTGATCGTTACTCTAAGCTGAGTCAGGTCCGTGTGTGAAGGTACTCCGACGGCGATGGGGAGGCAAAGCCCTCAATAGAGGATTCACCATGATCGAGATGATCATGGTGATGATTTTGCTCGGGATTCTATCCATCACGGCCATCAGTCTTTTCGCCACGCGGGACGCCTATTCGGCCCGTGTGGTCGCCGATCAAATCCTTTCTCAGGCGCGCCTGGCGGAGCAAGTCGCCATCGGTCGCCGCGCCGCAGCCACCACCACTCTGACTCTGTCGTTGTCCGGCGCGGACTTTTCCGGCGTGGTGGCGCAGGGCGGTTATGTGTCCCAGCGTGCGGTAGACGCGTCCGGCGTCAGCATCAATTGGAGCCAGAGCGCGACCACTTCCTGCGCCGGCGGCGTCTTGCCCGCCACCATTACCTTTAATCAGGACGGCGACGTGATCAATCCGGTTTCCGGCGGAACCACCAACACGCTTATCTGCGTCAGCGGCGACACGGTTTACCCTATTTGCATCACCACCCTGGGATACGCCTATGAAGGCTTTTGCGAATCCTGAGCGACAGCGCGGCGTCACCCTGGTGGAGCTGGTGATCACTATAATTGTGATTGGCGTCGCCTTAGTGGCGATTGTCACCGCCATGAGCGGCAGCATCGGCCGCAGCAGCGATGTGCTGTTGCGCAATCGCACTATTCAGCTGGCGCAGGCCTATCTGGATGAAATTATGGGCAAACGCTATGACGAGGCGACCCCTTCCGGCGGCGTTCCGGCAGTGACCAGCTGCAATATCTCAACGGAAGAGGGCAGTCGGGACGAGTATGACGATGTGGACGATTACGACGGCATCGCCAATGAAGCGCCGCGCTCGCAGACTGACGCGGACTTTAACAATTATCCCGGCTATCTGGTGAGCGTGTCGGTGTCCTGCGCGGGCGCGGATATTGGCTTGTCTGCGTCCAACGCCAAGCTGGTGAGGGTGACGATCACGCCGCCTTCCGGTCCGGCGATGACTTTTTCCGCCTATCGGGCCAATTTTTGAGGCGCAGTATGAAGACAGGACGCTCCCGCGGGTTTACATTAATTGAATTGGTGATGGTCATCGTCATCGTCAGCGTACTGGCGGTGGGCGTGACCCGTTTTATCACCGCGACCGTGGGAGGTTATGTGGACACGGCGGAACGGCAGCAGATGGCGACGGCGGGGTTGATCGCTGCGGAAAAAATGTCCCGCGCGATTCGCTCCGCGCTCCCTAATTCGGTGCGGGTCGCCAGCGGATGCATCGAGTTTATTCCCGTTCTCGCCGGCACGGATTATGTCAACGCCCCCATCTCCACCGCCGGCGCGAGCATTGACGCCGTGGGCGCCCGTCTCGATAACGCCGTGTTTGGACGGGCGGCGATTTACCCCATTGATCAGAGCGAGCTGTATAACCCGCAAAGTCCGGGGCCTAACTCTTTATCCGATGCGCTGGCGCAACTGCCCACCGGCGCCGATGACGTCACTGTCACTTTGTCGGCGAATCATCAGTTCCCTACCGACTCTCCCGCACGCAGGATGTATCTGGTGGGCGCGCCGATGGCGTTTTGTCAGTCCGGTACGGCGATCTATCGCTATGTGAATTATGGCTTCAACGCTACTCCGGACCTGCCTCCTTCCGGCGGTGGCGTAGTGCGGGAAATGTTGATCAACCTGGTGGCGGCGGGCACAACGGATTTCAACTACACGCCAGCGTCTCTGGTGCGCAATGCCGTGGTGCAGATGAGCTTTCGGGTATCCGATGGGGGAGAAAGTTTCGACATTCAGCAGGAGGTGAATATCCGCAATGTGCCCTGACCGTCGCCTCATTCATCCGATACGTCGCCAGCGGCAGGCGGGCCTGGGATTGCCCGCGGCGTTATTCGTCATCGTGATTCTGGGGTTATTGGTGGTGGCGATTACGGAACTGGAGCGCTCTACGGCGGAAGGCGTTTCGATGGACATACTTTCCACACGGGCGTTTTATGCGGCGGAAACCGGCGCACAGGCGGCGTTGGGAAGACTGTTTCCCCCCAGCGGGGCGGATAACGATTGCTCGGTGGGGTTCCCGGTTTTGAATTTCACCGCAGATGGTCTGGCGGGATGTTCCGCATCGGTGGTGTGCCTGACGGACTCGGTGGGAGGGGATGACTACTTCACTCTGCGCAGCACGGGAAGCTGCGGCGGCGGCGATGAAACGGCGTCGCGCACCATTGAAGTGAGGGCGCACTGATGCGTCGGCCAGGCCGGATTCTGCTGACGCTGGCGGCGCTGGCCTGTTTATGCAGCCTCAGCGCGAAGGCGCTTGCGGCTTATGTGGTGGAGACAGTGTCCGGCACAGCCTTCGACTCAACTTCGTCGACAGTCACCTGGAACCGGGACAGCTCACTGACTGGCTATCCGCGCGACGACGATTTCCAACTGGTCAATATCGGCTTCACGTTTTATCTGGGGCAAACCGGCTATACCCAGGTTCGCATTCTCTCCAACGGCGCGCTGCATTTTGGCGCTGATCAAGGTTTTTACAAAGACTACACCAATGAAGCGCTGCCGATAGAAGGGGCCTGTACAGGGAATTGCCCAGGCTACGAAGAGCCTGCCGATAGAGCCATCCTGGGGTACTGGGATGATCTGGAGCCCTCACTGGGAGGCAGCGTGACCTACGGTACGTCCGGGACCGCGCCCAACCGGCGATTTATTGCGTCCTGGAATGGCGTTCCCCGTTACAACGGCTCTGGCACCAGCTATTCCCTCCAGATCGTGCTCTATGAGAACGGCAATGTGTTGTTTCGCTATGGCGCCGGCAACACTAATGGCGCCAGCGCCACCATCGGTATTGAGGTGGATAATTCCGACTACACTCAGTATTCCTTTGACACCGTCTCCGTCAACGACGCCACTGATCTGTTGTGGCGACGGGAGTTTCCGGCCTTGTCCGCCGCTGCGGCCAGTTGCACGACGCCTACTCAGGTCACTGTGGACTTCGCCGCCCCAGTCTCGCCGGCGCGGGCGGTAGACGCCTCTAATTACAGCCTGGACAACGGCGCCTCTGTTTTGAGCGCGTCCCTGGTGGACTCGGATACGGTGTTGCTCACCACGAGTTCGCTGAACACGGGCGTCACCTACACGCTGCAAACCACCTATCCCACGCAAAGCGTTACGTTCAGTCTGGATGATTCCACTACTGGTGAGTTTAGCGATGACTTCAGTTCCGGCGGTTACAGCGGAGGCTCAGGAAGCTGGAGCGGCAGTTGGCAGGAAGTGGATGACAACGGAAATGCCGGCTCAGGCTACGTGCAGGTAACCGGAGGCTCGGTGCGTTTCAATGCCTATTTCACCTCTGGGCTCCCTGGCCTGTACCGGGAGGTCAACCTTTCTGCATACACTTCTGCGACCTTGACCTATAACTACTCTACTTCAGGTAATCTCGAAGGCTCGGATCGCTTTGATGTGGCGGTGTCGGCCAATGGCGGCTCCAGCTACACGGTAGTGGAGTCCTACAGTAATGATGTAAGCGGAACAGCAACGATCGATCTGACGCCCTATCTTTCCGCCAATACCCGCGTCCGTTTTCGTATCAATAGTAGTTACAATAACTTTAACGAGTTTATGTATATCGATAACGTTAATATCGCCGCCAGCGGCGCGCCCAGCGCCTGCGGGTTTTCCGCCATCGCCATCTGGCGCATGGAGGATGAGGTCTGGAACGGCTCCGCCGGGGAAGTCAGTGACGCCAGCGGCAACAACCTGAGCGGCCGCGCCTTTAGCGGCGCGCAGACATTGGATGCGTCGCCGGCGATCGCCGGGGACCCTGGAACCTGCGCCTATGCGGAGTTTGACGGCAGCTCGCAGTATATCGAGATCGCCGATAATAACCTGCTGGACATCAGCACTAACCTGACGGTAAGCGCCTGGGTCTACCCCAGACAAATACCGTCTTCGGGGCTGAAAACCATCCTCTCCAAGGACGAAAACTATGAATTCCATATTGATAGTTCTGGTGAAATCTTCTGGTGGTGGAACGACAATGGAGGTACGACGCGTTCGATTACAACTAGCGGCGTTAATATGGCTGTTAATACTTGGCGTCATGTCGTCATCACCTATGAGAGCGGGGCGCAAAGAGTCTATGTGGATGGCGTGGTGCGCGGCTCCGCCTCCTACACGGGGACGTTATTGACCAACTCCGATCCACTGCAGATCGGACAGGACCAGGGGTATGCCGGACGCTATTTCAATGGCCGCATCGATGAAGTCCAAGTTTATAACAAGACGCTGTCCGCGACGGACGTTGGCGATCTTTATGTGGAAACGCATCCTTGCGCAGGCAGCGGCGCCTGTCTGGGGTCATTCCCGGACGCTATTTCCAGCCATTCCGGCGGAATCGTCAGCTTTGGGTATAACTCCCAGGTTATCGATAGCCCTGACAACATTCTGGATGTCGGAACTGTGACAGTCAACGGCGGCTCTTCTGTGCCGAGCTGCACCTCCACCACCTGCGTCGCTTCTGGTGACTCGGTGGATACGCTGAATCCGGGAACCTTTCCCGACACGAGCGTGTATGTGACGGATTTAAGTGTGAGCGGCGCGGGAACTCTGGGCGGCTCCACTAATCAGTATCGTACTGTTTCCGTGAGCGACGCTTCGGTCATGAACGTGTCCAGCGCTTATTCCGAGTACTTTATCAATCAATTGAGCATCGGCTATCAGGGCAAGGTTAACCTGCAGCCGGGCGACTATTGGGTTAATCAGCTTACGTTGGGGAGTGAAGTGGAAATCAATGTGGCGGGATCGGGGACGGCGCGCCTCTTCGTCAATCAGTCCTTGTCAATTGGTTACCAGGACTACCTGAACGCCGCTGGAGGTAGTCCTTCCAACGCCAGCCGATTGTTGCTGTACGCCTACGGCAATGTGACATTCAGCTCCGCCGTGACATTTTCCGGCGTGCTTTATAGCGCTGGCGATGTGAGTCTGGGTTATCAGAACAAGATCTACGGCGCGATCACGGCGGAGGATGTGAGCAGCAACAGCGATGTAGACGTCACCTACAATTCAGGTAGTGTGTCCGCGCTGGATTATGGCGCGCTGTGCAGCGTTGGCGCCTTGAACCGTTTTATCATCACCACCGGCTCCACCGCCAGCACCTGTCTGCCGCATACGGTGCGCATCGAAGCCCAGGATTCCAGCGGCGCTACCTTATCGACCTACGCCGGCACGGTGGCGCTGAGCACCTCTCGCTCTCGCGGGGTATGGGCGGTGCAGACCGGCGCGGGAACCTTGTCGCCTGACCCCGACAGCAGCGACGATGGCTCCGCCGCCTACACATTCTCCGTAGCGGACGCCGGCGTGGCGCAATTGACCCTGAGCAACAACCTGGCTGAATCGTTGAGCCTGACGGCGACGGATGCGGACGCTTCCATCAGCGGCGCAGGCGGCCCGATTCAGTTCCTCGACAATATTCTGTATATCGAGGAGAACGACAGTCTCGATTACGACCTGATTGCGGGACGTCGCCATAATTTCAAAGTTTCCCTGATCGCCAAGGACCCCGGCGGCGCCGGTAGTTGCGGTCTGGTGGAGGAATATAATGGCGGCGTTAACCTGAAGGCCTGGCTGACGCGCAGTAGCGCGGACCCGGCGGGCGTGGCGCCGCAGATTGTGGGCAATGCCACCGCGACGCTTCCTGACAGTCAGCCTGCCAGCGCCAATCTCAACCTCAGCTTCACCAGTGGCGAAGCGACTTTTGCATGGGATACGTCAGATGTGGGCGTCTATGTGTTGAATCTGCGGGATGACAGCAGCGGGCTGATTCTGGACGAGTCGGATAATCCATTGACCATCGCCAGCGACAACGCCTCTGCGCCCTGGATTGTCAGGCCGTTCGTCATTCGGGTCGATGCGGTAGGTAATCCCGCCGCAGCTGGGCCCGGCGGTGGGGGCTATCGTAAAGCTGGCGCGGACTTTACGCTGAATGTGGGCGGCGTGCTGTATCAGGCGGTGGACGACCTGGACGGCGATGGGCAGGCGGATGCCAGCGCGGATCTGTCCGGCAATGGTTTGGCTCCTGCGTTTGGCAATGAAGGGGAAACGGTGCAGCTATCCGTATCGAGCATAGCGCCGGCGACCAATGGCGCATTATCTGGAGATTTAAGTCTGCCGGGAGGCTCGACCTTATTCAGCGGCGGACAGGCCAGCGGCGCTTACCAATTCAGTGAGGTGGGCGTCATTAATCTGAGCGCAGTCATCGACGACAGTAACTATCTGGGCGCCGGCTCCGCCAGAACCGCGAAAATCAGTGGCGCCAGCGGCGATATCGGACGTTTTTACCCTGCCTATCTGGCGGTGTCCGCTAACACGCCTACATTCACGCCGCCCTGGGCCTGCGCGTTTACGTATCAGGATCAGAGTTTCCCTTATGACGTGAGTCCGGTGCTGACCCTGGTTGGTAAAAACGTAGCGGGCGCAACAACGCTGAACTACGACGCAGCCTACTTTAAATTCAACAACACGCTGCAAAGCAACCGGAGCTACAGCGACGCCAGTGGGCGCAGTTCAACACTCAGCTTCGATAGCAGCGGCGCCTCATTGTCATTGAATACCGGCGCGGCGTATGACGGCTCCGGCGCTTTGTCTTTGTCTGGTGACGAGTTTACCTACCAGAAAACCAACTCTCCGCCCTTGGCGGATGACGATCCCTTCGCCGCCAATGTGAACCTTACTTTCGCAGCAGCGGACCTGCAGGACAGCGATGGCGCCTGTTACAAAACCAGTGACGCGGACGCCTGTCTGGACTTCACCATCACCGGTATTGCCGGAACGGAAATCCGTTATGGTCGTTTGCGCATGGAAAACGCCTATGGGCCTGAAACGTCCAGTCTGGAGCTGCCCATGTATATCGAACACTGGAATGGCGCCCGCTTCGCCGAGAACACTTCAGACAGTTGCACGGGCTACAGCAGTAATCCGGCGACGCTGGCGATGAGCAGTTACAGCGGCAACCTCAACGCAGGTGAAACCCGTGCGGAAGTTGCGGGCAATCCCGGCGCCGGCGGCTCTTTCACTTCTGCGGTATATCCAGACGGACAGGAGGTATACCTGACCGGACCCGGTATCGGCAACGAGGGGACGGTAGGTCTGCGCTACAACACAGACATTTGGCTACGCTTCGACTGGGACGGCGACAGCAGCCTCGACAACCCCGCCGCCACCGCTACCTTCGGGCAATATCGTGGCCACGACCGCATCATCTACTGGCGTGAAGTGACCCAGTAAAGAAAAAACCGTCCCAACCCGTTCTTATTCTCCACCGTTCGTCCTGAGCCTGTCGAAGGACCTCCCAGAGCGCCAGCCCCTGCCACTGGTTTACTTCAGTAAATTGTAGACTGGGTTAACCCCTTGATACGTCGGTATTGCATAGCGCCCTTCGACAGGCTCAGGGCGAACGGTGTGCGAGTTATCAATGCTCGCTTCGCTGGTATTTCTTGGTTGGAATGGGAGGATTTGACGATGAGGGATTCGGAGGAAAGGCGCGGGTCAAGGTTAACTCACCATAAAAGTGTGTTCGAACAATAACGCCCCCCCCAACTTCCCCCGTTCGTCCTGAGCCTGTCGAAGGACCTCCCAGAGCGCCAGACCCTGCCACTGGTTTACTTCGGCAAATTGTAGACTGGGTTAACCCTTGATACGCCTGTATTGTATAGCGCCCTTCGACAGGCTCAGGGCGAACGGTGTGCGTGTTATCAGTGTTCACTGGTGGTTCTTAGTTGGTATAAGGCGTGTGGGGATTCGGAGGAAAGGCGGCGGGCCTTGGTCGGCCGCCGCCATGTCTGTATCGAGAAAGAGCTTAGTCCGCCGGGACGCAGCGGGCTGAGGCCCAGGCGCGCAGGGCGAACATGTCTTCCGCCATGACTACAGAGAGGGGCTGTGTATTGCTGATTTCCTCCAGCACCAACTCCGTCGTTAGCGGTTGTCCCAGGGCGGCGGCGGAGTAGAGGGCGGAGACAACCGCTTGCTCGATTTCGGCGCCGGTGAAGCCGTCCGTGGATTCCGCCAGCAGAGCGCAATCGAAGGTGTCGGGGGCGAGTCCGCGTTTTTTCAAATGAATGTCGAAAATAATCTGGCGTACTTCCAAGGTGGGCAGGTCCACGAAGAAGATCTCGTCGATACGGCCTTTACGCATCAGCTCCGGCGGAAGCGACTTGATATTGTTGGCGGTGGCGACTAGGAAGACCGGGTGTTTGTTTTCCGCCATCCAGGTCAGCAGTGTGCCCAGAACCCGCTTGGATACGCCCTGGTCGTTGCCATCCTGGCCCAGGCCTTTTTCGATTTCGTCAATCCATAGCACGCAGGGGGACATCAACTCCGCCAGTTGCAGCGCCTCGCGCATGTTTCTTTCTGTCTCACCGAAGAATTTGTTGTACAGCGCGCCCATATCCATGCGCAGCAACGGCAGCCCCCACATACCGGCGACGGCTTTGGCGGCGAGACTCTTACCGCCGCCCTGCACGCCCAGCAGCATAATGCCCTTAGGCGGATCAAGCTGTGCTTCCGACTTGCCTTCGACGAAGGTGACCCGTCGTTGCTGCAGCCACTTCTTCAGGGATTCCAGCCCACCTACGTCGGTAAACTTGGCGGTGTCGTATTCAAAGCTCAGCACGCCTTCCATTTCCATCAGTTCGAACTTGGCCCGGTTCACCTCAGGTATATCCGATTGCGTGATGGCGCCGTCATCGAATATCGCGCCCCGCGCCAGTCGGCGAGCCTCTTCGAAGGTGACCCCGGACATGTTGCGGACCAATTGCTGCAGCGTTTTATTGTCGGTTTTCACCTTTTCGCCATAGTGCTGTTGCGACCAGCGCGCGGCTTCTTCGCGTACAATGTTGATCAACTGATCTGCGTTGGGCAGACGCATCTTGAAGTTGGCGCTCAGGTGTTTGAGCTCTCCAGGAATGTTCATGGTATGGCTCAGGAGAATGACGGTATGCCCGTTATTGCGGTGAGTCAGGGCGATGTCTTTGAGCAGGCGGATGTGCTTGGGCTCGTCATCCAGGTAAGGGTGGTAGTCGCAAAGCACGAAAATACTGGCGGTATGGCTGCGCTTGATATGCTCAAGAACCTTTTCCGGATCTTTCAGCATATCCTCTTGCTCCAGGTCGAAGCCGAATCCCAGTCGTTTCAAACCATCTGTTACTGTCCAGGAGAACAGCGGCAAACTTTTCTTGATCGCCAGACGGGTGACGGTGTCCAGCACCCGGGTTTCTTCGTGGCTTTGGATCACTATCAGGGGAATCCGGGAGTCGATCATCAGTCCCAGGTCATGTACTTCGGGCATAGGCGCCTCTGCTCTCTGCGGTGTCGTCAAGGTTGTGTTTATCCTGACAGCAAGATTACCATAGCCTCAGGCTTGGCATGAACCGCCGCGCGCAGCCAGCTCAGTCATCGCACGGAAACAGTCACGTATAGGCTCACTGGTTGAGAGCTAAAGAAGGATACGCATTCATGTCCGCCCGCCATCCCATTATCGCCCTGACCGGATCATCCGGCGCCGGCACCACTACCGCCAGTCGCACCATGCAGAAGATCTTCATGGAAGAGGGCGTGAACGTCGCTATTGTGGAGGGCGACAGTTTTCACCGGTACACTCGCGAGCAGATGGCGGAGCTGGCCAAGCAGGGGCGCTACGGCCAGTGGAACCACTTCTCACTGGCCGCCAATCATATCGATAAGCTGGAAGAACTGTTCTGCGATTATGCCCAGAACGGGCAGGGGCGATTTCGACACTATATTCATGATGATGACCTGGACTTGATCCGGAGCGGAGGCGAACCAGGCACGTTTACGCCCTGGCAATCGTTGCCCAGGCAGACGGACTGTCTGTTTTACGAAGGCCTTCATGGCGGCGTCGCCACTGACGATTACGATATCGCCAGCCATGTGGACTTATTAATTGGCGTGACGCCCATCGTCAATCTGGAGTGGATACAGAAGATCCATCGCGACACTCATGATCGCGGTTATAGTGAAGAAGCCGTAGTGGCGACCATTCTTAACCGGATGGAAGATTATGTGCGCTGCATCGTGCCGCAATTCTCGCAGACTCATATCAACTTTCAGCGGGTGCCGACCGTAGACACTTCCAATCCCTTCATCATGCGGGAAATTCCCAGCCATGATGAAAGTTTTGTGGTGATTCGTTTTCGCCACCCCCGGGAGGTGGACTTTCCCTATCTGATCAACATGATTCCCAATGCATTTGCGTCTCGCCACGATACCCTGGTGGCGCCTGGCAACAAGCTGGCGCTGGCTATTGACCTGATCATCCGGCCTATGGTGCTGGAAATGATCGAGCGCAGTCGAACCTAGCCCTGAAGCGCGCTCCAGGGCCGATTCGTCCTCAGCGGAACTTGCCGAGAAATCGCAGGACGACGGCGATAATCACGCCGCTGAAGTAGCCGAGCAGGTGCGCCTGTTCCGCCACCGGTCCGCCGATCCAATGTGCGACCTGACCTTCATCGTAGTAGGGAGTTTGCTCCCAGATGATCTTGGCGGTGACGCCAGCGAACAGCGCGATCAACACCCAGCGCGGGAAGCGCCCGCCAGCCAGTACGCCGAGCACCAGCAGCCCGTGCAGGACGCCGGACAACCCGACATAGGTGCGGGTGGTTTTGTAAAACAACAGAAGACCGATGGATATCAACAGACTGAGCAGCGCCAGATATAGAGGAAAGCGCCAGCGTTTGAAATTGTGGTCGAACGAGTCGTAGATCAGGTAGGCGGCGGCGGCGTTCAAGGCGAGGTGAATCCAGCTCAGATGAACAAAATGGCCGCTGATCAGGCGCCAGTAATCGCCGCTCATGATCTCCGGGCGGTTGAAATTGAGCAGATAACCGTACCAGTGAGAGAGGACTTGCATTAAAACAAGAAGGGCTGCGAAAAGCAGCCCAGTCTTGTTCAACGTCAGGGATAAAGAAACGCGATTAGTCATTTACGCCTGTTCCGTCGAATGTATACGCCTGTCTTGAAGACTTGATCAGTAAGGCATATTGCGAGAGTAGAAAATCTCCAGCATTTCCTTTTGCAGACGCTCCCTGATGTTGGAGGCTTCGTTGGCGTTCAGTTCGCTGATGCCGGTTCCAAACAGATAATTATCCAGATTGAATTCCTTCAGAATCATCTTGGTGTGGAACAGGTTCTCCTGATACACGTTCACGTCGATCATCTGATAGGCTTCCTGAGTGTCTTCACTGAGGAAGTTTTGAATCGAGTTGATGTCGTGATCGATATACAGTTTGGCGCCGTCGATGTCGCGAGTGAAGCCGCGTACGCGGTAATCGACGGTGACAATGTCGGAATCGAAGCTGTGAATCAGGTAGTTCAACGCCTTCAACGGAGAGATCAGACCGCAGGTGGACACATCGATGTCCGCGCGGAAGGTGCTGATGCCGTTGTCGGGATGACTTTCCGGGTAGGTGTGTACGGTCACATGGCTTTTATCCAGGTGAGCGACCACTGCGTCGGGGAGCGGTCCGGGCGATTCTTCGCTGGAGTCCGCCGGCGGGGGCACTTCGTGTTCGGCGATCAGCATGGTGACGCTGGCGCCGTGTGGATCATAATCCTGCCTGGATACGTTTAGAATGTGGGCTCCGATAATTTCCACAACGTCGGTCAGAATTTGTGTGAGGCGCTCGGCATTATATTGCTCATCGATATAAGCAATATATTCCTGTCGGTGTTTCTCCGATTGCGCGTAGCAAATGTCGTAAATATTGAAACTTAGCGATTTCGTCAGATTGTTGAAACCGTGGAGTTTGAGCTTTTCAGACATCTCAGACCCTCAGTAGATTTGCTGTTCAACACATCGCCGGAAGATCCGGCGCCTACATTCACACAGTGTTCAGACCTGCTCTTCAGACAATCCGGCGAAACCGGAGAATGCGTCGGACGACTGCCCGGAAAAGAGGTCCCGGACGGCATTTGTCCCGGCTGCGGAAAAGCCGCATATTATGCAGGCTATGATAGCTGTTGGATAGTGCAATTTAATGTCGCGTTTATGAGTTTTTCTTATTAAAACCCGGTGAGCGATTATCATCATCATTAAACGGGCGGCTTATTGCGCCCGTATAAAGAGTAATCGATGCTGACAGTGTAAATATTTGAGGGGGGTGGAGTTTTTTAATAGCCGCTTACTGGGCGTCCTCAGGGGCGCGAATTTCAAAGTCGTGGGTGATTTCCACGCCGCCTTTTTCCAGCATGATGGAGGCGGAACAGTATTTCTCGGCGGACAGGTCCACGGCGCGTTTCACCACCGGATCGCGCAGCTCCCTGCCGGTGACGACGAAGTGGATATGAATCTTGGTGAATACGGCGGGAACCGCGTCGGCGCGCTCTGCTGTAATTTCCGCCACGCAGTCAGTAACGTCGGCGCGGGCTTTGGTCAGAATGCTCATCACGTCGAAAGAGGTGCAGCCGCCAAGCCCCAGCAGCAGCATTTCCATTGGGCGCGGGCCTTGATTCTGGCCGCCGTGATCGGGAGGGCCGTCCATCACCACGTCATGGCCGGAGCCGGTCTTTCCGATGAATTTGGCGTCGCCGCCCCAGGTAATGGTCGCTTTCATCTCATACTCCCACTGGATTTTCTGACTCGCTATGGCCGCAACTGCGGGCGGCGGTCAGAGTAGCATAACTCCTTGTCGTGGAAAATATTTCACAAAAGATGGTCTATACTGTGGGTAGTAACCCGCAGTAAACGCCTGCAGGCGGATATTTACGCCTGATCGTCGCATGACGGTGAAACAAAACGCCGGCGTCTGGACAACTGAAATACTGAAATAAAGAAGACTGCACGGCGAGATATTCACACTTATGTGATGCAGGCCGCATTGACGCCCCCTGATCTCTGTCAGGCGCATGGGGAAGGGCGGGGCGTCTCTTGCCTAAAGTGATTATTCGTGCTTAATTTAAGGAACATCTTGATAATTAAGCGGTTGCGGCCAAGCGCCGATCGGCTTCGGAGCGACTCCAAAGCGCCGGATACCGGAGTCGAAACGCCTGTGATGGTTATTAAACAATTAGAAAAACGTTATACCGAACTCAGCGAAACATCCAAGGCGGATAAGTTTCTGCGCCAAAGGTAATGAATGGGACATTAACATGGTCACGATTGCTAAACCGGTCGAGCATAAAACCAAACATCTGGATTACTTCCTGTCGCAGTGTCATCGTCGCCGCTACCCCAGCAAGAGCACCATTATTTATGCTGGCGATAAAAGCGATTCACTGTTCTACATCGTCAAAGGCTCCGTGACGGTCATCATCGAGGACGACGACGGCCGCGAAATGATCATGGCGTACCTGAACGCCGGAGACTTTTTTGGCGAGATGGGGTTGTTCGATCAGGATCAAATGGGCTCCCGCAGCGCCTGGGTCAAAGCCAAGACGGAGTGCGAAGTGGCGGAGATCAGCTACACGAAATTTCGTGAAATCGCGCAAGAAGACCCCCGCGTACTGTATTTCATCGGCGAGCAAATGGCCTCGCGCTTACGACAGACCACCCGGAAAGTGGGAGACCTCGCGTTTCTCGACGTGACGGGCCGGGTCGCGCGCACCCTGCTTGATCTGTGTAAGGAACCGGACGCCATGACGCACCCGGACGGCATGCAGATCAAAATCACCCGTCAGGAGATTGGCCGCATCGTTGGTTGCTCGCGGGAGATGGTCGGGCGTGTATTGAAAGCGCTGGAAGACCAGGGTCTGGTGCAGGTCAAAGGGAAAACCATGGTGGTGTACGGCACCCGTTGACGCCCTGGGAACAATTGGAACCCCAAAAAACGGCGCGAGGCGCCGTTTTTTTATGCACGGCAGTCAGGATTTCTGACGGCGCGGCGTCAGGCGCAGACCTAATAACCCCAGTAGCAGCAGAGCTAGAACTGGGGGCTCGGGCACATTACGGGGGTCATCCGGTCCGGGCACGTCAAAGATGATATCGTCGAAACCAATGCCCGCGGGGTCTGTGTTGTAGATGGATATCCCGGCGATATCCTGTAATCCGCCTTCCCGTGCGAAGCCAAAATAGTCCGTGCCGAGACTGGTGGGCATGATGGTGTCCAGGAGCGAACCATCGCGGGCCCAGAATTCAAATACCGCTGACCCCAGGTTGCCGCCCACCGACTGGAACCCGAACTCGGACTGGTCGTTGTCAAACAAGATCGCTACAGCGCCTTCGCCTATGGCGTCAAAGTTGGGCCATCCCAGATGTCCGAGGCCGGTGAGAACATTGCCGTCAGCGCCGTAGGAGAAAACGTTGAGGTTACGGCCGGCGGCCCCAAGCGATAGGGTCAACCCCCCACCTGTCGGCGCACCGCTGAGAATGTCTGAATTGCCGCTGGTGGAAAGCGTTTGTCCTTCAAACTTTTCGGCGAACGAAGCGCCGACCAAGTCGATAACGCCATCGTAATTCGTACCCGGCGCCGCACCGCCTGTAACGGATTCAAAATCGATGAGGACATTGCCGGATAAGCTGAAATAGTCCACCTGATTGATCATCGCCGCATGCGTAGCGGTGGCGGACAGGAACAGGGCTGACGCCGTCAAGCAGACTTTGAGGTTGGTTTTCATTGTCACTGCACTCCCTAATAATACAGAAGCCTTGCAAGGCATTTATTAATAGAGCGGTGTAAGTAGTTGGCGCGGAAGGGCCAACGGGTATCGTTGTATTTATTGACGAAAGCAGGCGACGAGACGTCTGCCTGACAATAAATAAGTATAGGCGGTTCTCACTGGTTTGCTTAAAAAATGTTCTGATTTTTGCTGCGACAGCGCCATACGTTTGTCTGTAAAGGAGATTATGGAGCTAATGGCGTTCTTCAACTGGGCGAATAACCGGCGTTCCTTCGCCGGGAATAATCCGACGCTTCATTCAGCTTCTCCAGAAGGGTTTACTGGCTTCCTGGCGACGGTCGTCTTCGGTAATGCCCAGATCTTTGAGCAAGTAATCATTCAAACTGGCCAGCTCACGACGGGTTTTAGCCTGCTTCCTCCATCGTTGCGCCAGGTTTTTAAAACGAGTTAGTAAATCTAATGTCTCAGTTTGCTGATGGTTGTGTGCTAATCTGATTGCGGTTTTCATATTTGGCCTCCTGTGTTTTAAGAATAGTAAGGCGGCCAGACGTACCGTTAAAACGATATGTTCTAATTCATGGATTAGTAAAACTTATGAGTAGATTGATCCATCAACTGAAGTCATTGTGGGTGCTGGATGTGGTGTTGCGGTCAGGCTCTTTTACCGCTGCGGCGGAAAGGCTGAGCGTGACTCAGTCGGCGGTCAGCCAGCATATCAAGGCGCTGGAAGAAGAGTTTGGCCCCTTGTTTGAGCGCGGAGCGAGAACTCTGACGCCGACGCAGACGGCGCTGCGGTTGGGGCCTCACTTGCGCAAGGGGTTTGATCATCTTGAAGAAGGGGTGGAGACGATTCGCCGTTGCTGTAATCAGATAACCGTCAGTGTGTTGCCTTCCTTCGCCAGCGCCTGGCTGATTCCGCGGCTGCACAAGTTCAACGCGGAGTTTCCCGACATTGATATCCGCATCGCCATGTCCAACGACGTCGTGGACTTTCGTGACGCAGATGTAGACGCAGGCATACGTTTCAGTTCCCGCACCTTTCCCGAACTGATCGTGAAAGATCTGGCGGAAGAAGAAATCTTTCTTGCGGCGAGTCCGGAGCTGGCGAAAGGGATTGGCTCGGATCTTAGTGTATTGAAGGATCATGTGCTGGTGGATTCTGACGCCCCGGACAGCTTCAACTGGAGCGCCTGGAAGAAGGCGGCGGGTTACTCCGATCTGGAGCCCCGTCGACGCATTATTATTTCCGACTCCAGTCAGGTGATCCGACTTGCTCTGGCGGGGCAGGCGGTCGCTTTGGTACGCAGGATACTGGTGCAGGAAGAGTTGAGTGCGGGCCGACTGGTCAAGCTGTTCGATTTTAGTTTGAAGATAGATCAGCGCTATTTACTGGTCATGCCTACGCGCTCCCGTGGCAATGCGGCGTTAAGGCATTTCACCCAGTGGCTGCAGCAAGAGATTGAAGCGGCGTCAGCGCCGCAGCAGAGCGGCGCATAATAAAAGGACGGCCGGGGCGACCCGTTTCAGAGAAACAGCTCGCGCAGCTTGGCGCCGGGATCGTCCGCGCGCATAAAAGACTCGCCCACCAGGAAGGTATTGACTCGATGATGCTGCATCAGCGCCACGTCCTCTGGCGTATGGATGCCGCTTTCCGTTACCACGATGCGGTCTTCCGGAATGCGATCCAGCAGATTGATCGTTGTATCAAGGGAAACGTCAAAGGTGTGCAGGTCGCGATTATTGATGCCTACTAACGGCGTATTCAACTCCAGCGCGTACTCCAGTTCCTGGGCGTTATGCACTTCCACCAGCACGTCCAGGTCGATTTCTCTGGCTTTGGCGCAGTAACTCTTCATCTGCTGAGGCGAGAGGGCGGCGGCGATCAACAGAATGCAGTCCGCATTGAGCAGACGACTTTCGTACACCTGATACTCATCGACAATGAAATCTTTGCGCAGCACTGGCAGAGATGTCGCGCTGCGGGCTTGGATCAGGTATTGATCAGCGCCCTGGAAGAAATCGATATCGGTCAACACGGAAAGGCAGGCGGCGCCGCCTTGCTCATAACTCTTGGCGATGGCTTCGGGGTCGAAGTTTTCCCGAATCACCCCTTTGCTGGGAGAGGCCTTCTTGATCTCAGCGATGACCGCCGGGGCATTGTGCTGAAACCGCTTTTCAATGGCGCGGGCGAAACCGCGCACTGGGCCCGCCCGATGCAGACTGTCTTTCAGCACGGACAAAGGCTGGCGCATCTTGCGCGCTTCCACTTCCTGTTTTTTACGGTCAATGATCTTTCTCAGAATCGTAGGCGTGTCGTTCATAAGTTGACCTTTATTCCTCTTCCTTAAAGCAGGCCGAAAAACTGGCCAGCTCTTTTAGTTTAGCAAAGGCCAGCCCGGAACCAATCGCATCCTGGGCCATTTCCACGCCTTCTTGAAAGGAGCGGGCCAGGTCTGCGGCGTAAATCGCCGCCCCAGCGTTAAGGGCGACAATGTCCCGAGCTTTTTGTGACGTTTGATCCGTCGCTTTGGTCAGCGCTGCTTCAATCAGTTTCAGGCTTTCCTCTGCGCTGGTCACGGTCAGGCCGTCCAGAGAGCGGCGCATGATTCCTGCGTCTTCTGGAGTAAGCGTGTATTCGGAGATTTTACCGTCTTTCAGTTCCGCCACATGGGTTTCACAAGCGAGGCTGACTTCGTCCAGGCCGTCCGCAGCGGAGACAACCAGGACATGGGTGCTGCCCAGTCGTTGCAGTACTTCCGCCAGCGGCAGACACAGCAATGGGTTGAACACGCCGATGACCTGCTTGGTCACGCCAGCGGGATTGGTTAGAGGCCCCAGCATGTTGAAGATGGTGCGGATGCCCATTTCCCGGCGAGGCCCGATCGCGTGCTTCATGGCGCTGTGATGGGCGGGCGCGAACAGAAAGCCGACGCCGATTTCTTTGACGGCGCGTGCGACCTGCTCGGAGCTCATGTCCAGGTTGATGCCGGCGGCTTCCAGCACATCAGCGCTGCCGGAGCGGCTGCTGACGCTGCGGTTGCCGTGCTTGGCGACTTTGCCGCCCGCGGCGGCCACGACAAAGGCGGCGGCGGTGCTGACGTTAAACAGGTTGGAGCCGTCGCCCCCGGTGCCGCAGGTGTCCACCAGATGCGGATCGTCGATATCGACTTTGCTGGCCAGCTGGCGCATGACCTGGGCGGCGCCGGTGATTTCGCCGACGCTTTCACTTTTGAATCTCAGCGCCACCAAGAACCCGCCAATCTGTGCGGGAGTGGCCTGTCCGGTCATAATCTGCTGCATGACCTCAATCATTTCTTCGGTGGTGAGGTCTTTTCTATCGACAACTTTGGCGATAGCGGCTTTGATATCCATGGCGC
Source organism: Hahella sp. NS-SX17 (assembly GCF_057367735.1). Lineage (NCBI taxonomy): Bacteria > Pseudomonadati > Pseudomonadota > Gammaproteobacteria > Oceanospirillales > Hahellaceae > Hahella > Hahella sp. NS-SX17. Next base: position 6,795,557 of record NZ_CM170632.1, on the reverse strand, counting down.
AATTCCTCGTAGTTTTTAGACTATGTTGTTTTCTTATCCGGCGCGCAATTAAACCTAAGCTTACGCCGTTGGCTGATCTCTGACTTAGCGGTTGACCGTTTGCAGCAGGAAGTTACGCAGTAAGTCGTGGCCTTGTTCCGTGAGAATGGACTCCGGGTGGAATTGCACGCCTTCTATCGCCAGTTCCTTGTGACGCACCCCCATGATTTCTTCCAGACCGCCGTCTTCATTCTGGGTCCAGGCGGTGACTTCCAGGCAATCCGGAAGACTGTCCGCGCGGATGACCAGTGAGTGGTAGCGGGTCGCTTCAAACGGATTGTTGAGACCTTTGAATACGCCGATGTCGTTGTGATACACCTTGGAGGTCTTGCCATGCATGACTTTGCCGGCGCGAATCACTTCACCGCCGAACGCCTGACCGATGCTTTGATGTCCCAGGCATACGCCCAGGATAGGAAGCTTACCGGCGAAATGTTTGATCGCCGCGACGGATATCCCCGCTTCATTGGGCGTGCAGGGCCCGGGGGAGATCACCAGGTGCTGCGGTTGCAGCGCCTCAATTTCTTCTATCGTGATTTCATCGTTGCGATAGACGCGCACGTCGGCGCCCAGTTCGCCCAGATACTGCACGACGTTGTAGGTAAAAGAGTCGTAATTATCAATCATTATAAGCATTTTGCGAGTATCCGTTTGAATTTATTGGATTTTTGTTGAATATCTTTGATTTGATACCCGCTTGAGTACCCGCTTTCTTGGTGGATACCCAAAACAGCGTTGAGAGGTTGGGAGCATTGCACCACGGATTCTGATATTCAATTGGCGAAGCCCTACTACTGACTAACTGCCGCATTGGTGGGTATTCATCGATGAATGGGCAGGGCGCTACCGGGGCAGCCCTGTAATACTAACGCAAAGGGAAGGATGAAGAAATCACCGAGAGAGTGAGTTTATGGCTGATCCTGCAACGAAACTGGCTCCCGTTAGCCATGCTGTGTTTTCTGGCGTTGCTTGTGTATGACTCCTTCGGTCTGCTGACGTTTCGCTTAAGCGTGGAAGTCAGGGACCTGCTGCAAATAGGGCTGGGCGGATACGTCGCTGGCAGATCGCTTGGACAAAACCATAAGTGTGGGCCACCTGATCAGCACGCTGGTAATCGCCATTTCCGTAATCACCTGGGCGGGCTCCATAGATCGCCGTGTGGAGCAAAACGCGCTGGCGGTTAAGTACCTGAATGAAGAGCAGGTGCAACAGCGGCAACGCATCGACGCCGTCCGCAATGAGATCAAAACCGACCTGCGGGCCATCAACGACAAGTTAGACCGCTTGATCGAGCGGCAGGGTGACCGCTAATGCCACAAGCTTCGTTAAGGCCCTGCAAAGATAAAGGCTGTCCCAATACGACCCGGCATAAGTCACGATACTGTGAGAGCCACGCAGACAAGCGAGAGGCGACACGCTGGGGAGTCTGGCAACAACAGAAGGGCAGCGACACCCAACGCGGTTACGGTTGGCAATGGCGGAAGCTGAGAGCGCGGATACTGAGACGAGATAACTACTTGTGTCAGGTGTGCTTAAAGGCGGGGCGTACAAGTGCAGCGACTGAAGTGGATCACATTCACCCTAAATCCCAAGGAGGAGACGACCGGGAAGTGAATTTGCAAGGTATTTGCTGTGCTTGTCACCGAGCCAAATCGGCGTTAGCTGGCACTACGAGGGATGTGTAGTGTGTGGTCAATATATGGTGCGGGAAAAAAAATATTGCACAACATATTGTGTGATTACAAAATATACAGCATACTTTTTGTACAGGCTGGTGATCGGTTCACCGGTATCATAAATGTAGTAAGAGGTACTCACTCTATGGCAGATATGATTTGTACAGAAGGGCTATATGTGGTCTCCAGGCCAATACAAATGTATGGCCTACCATTAACTCACTACGGACTTCTTGATGTCGGGAATGTTACTGGTTTATTCCTCTCAGGTGGAGCAGGCCCAGTTGTATACCACTTGACCCAGCCTGTCCTTAAGGCTGAGCGGTTTAATAGTGCCGACGGGTGGAAGGTAATATCTCATATTCCTGATATTTCAAAGGCAATTGCGCGACTCGCTGAATCTTTACAGAATCCACGATATAGCTTGTTAACGAATAACTGTGAGCACTTCGTAAACTTTGTTTCTCAAGGTGGGCGGTGGAGCAACCAAGTTATTTGGGGTGGCCTCATAGTGGCAGGGGCGGCTCTGTGTTTTGTTAGTTTCCGGGCGAAGTAGTTTAGAGGGAAGGAGGTGGCAAATGGGTGTATATACAGAGCAATTGACAGATAGATTTCAAAATAGAGGATCTGCTGTTGGATACTGCGTAATCTGCGGAGCACATGGAAAGCTAACTTGGGACCATGTTCCGCCTAAGAAATGCAATAATTTATCTGACCACGAACTGAAGAGGTGGACGGATTCATTAAGCTATCCTGGTAAGAAAGGTTTTACCTCGCAAGGAGGAACTAAGTTTCGAACAATCTGCACAGAGTGCAATAGTGGACGGCTGGGAACCGAATATGATCCATCGCTGGTATCTCTCTCAAACGAGATAACAAGGTTGGTTGAAAGTAGTCTTATCTTGCCGGCAAGCCATAGCTTTTTTGTTACACCGCAGAGGATTGCGAGATCCGTAGTAGGACACATACTGGCCGCCCACTCGATACAAGAGATTAGTACAGGGCCTTCTAGTGCACCTGTACCACAGAAATTAAAGGAGTATTTTTTAAACCCAGAAATGCCCTTTCCTGAAGACATGGAGCTACTATGTTGGGCTTACCCCTTTCGGCGCCAAGTGGTAATCAAGAACGTGGGGAAAATATCGATTCAGCGAAAGGGAGGGATTTATAGCCACATCTTGAAATTCTTACCGCTAGGGTTCTGGCTATTATGGCAAAAGCCTTTGGGAGTTACCTTTAACTTGCCAAGCCTTCTCCCTGATAAATCAATGGGGATAAATGAGCGGCATATTTTGAATATTAATTTATCGAGAGTTCCTGATTACGACTTCCCAGAAGCCCCGGCTGATCACGAGGCGGTGATGCATTGCTCAGAAACAACAAGCATAGGCGTCCCTAAACGAAGGTAGCAGGCTTCAGAAAAAAACTGGATGAAAAATGAACAAAATGTGATGGGGGCGGGTCAAATCTCTGTCACCTGAGCGACCAACACCGCACCCCTAAGTCTTTTTTTATACCCGCGAAATTAAAAGTTTCAGCTTCTGGGCTGGAGGTGAGCCAGTAACGTGCTGGCAGCGCTGAAGAACTGCTTTTGCTGGTTCCTCTTGCCATGTTTTGTGAATTCAAATTGGTTCAAATTCTTTCAATAGATGAAATCCTGCAAAGCGCTATGAGTCTTTGTATTGCTGGTGGATTGACTTATTTTCATTTCATCGCGCCAGGGTTTACGCAAAGCTCACAGGCGTGGGGAGGAGTGAGTTTTCGTTCTGTAGCGAGACGACAGAATGGTTTTTGGGAGTTCTTTACTACAGAAGAATTTTCTAAAATCGGCTTATGGAAAAATTTCTGCAATTTTTAGAGATATATGAAGTACGATTGCCCTGGATGTCTAGTAGGACTTTTGGCGGGCAAAAATGAATACATGAGCTATGATCAAGTAGTTTTTTGCCGCCCGCTTACAGAAGAGGAAGCAGCAGCTCATACTTGAGCAAAGCGTTAGCGAGTATCACAGTAAATCACGAGAGATTATGAAAGAGATTCACGCAGGGAAAAGGTTGGTTTTTATTTTTGTTACTTCCGTCCTATTAGTAACTTGGATTCCTCTCGCTTCTGATATAGGAAGACTATCCTTATTTGCATTAGCATTCGTTGTGTATGTGTACACATTTTATTCAATCGGAAAGCTTATCTCGGAGTACAAAAACTATCCGAAAACTGATAGCGCCTTAATGCAGCTCTATTTAAATGTATGGTTGACTTTTTCAAGCGCTTACTTTTTTCTTTCCGCAATCGATATAAACGAAGATATGATTTTTGGCTTGCGGGCTATGAATCCTCATTTTTCACAGAATTACTCATTAATTAGTGTTGTTGAGTATTTGAATGGAGTTGGCTTTACTTTTGTTAATTGCATCTACTACAGCCTTGTCGTAATGGCTACGCTAGGTGATTCTAGTGTTTTGCTAAAGGACCCCCTTCCTCGCATAGTTGTAATGTTTCAAGTTGGCTATACTATTTGGCTCACAGGTTACGCTCTAGCAAATCACTTCAGCAACAAAAGCACTGAAGAACTCAAGAAGGTAGAGGAAAGCTTGAAATCGGAAATATCTTATACCAGAAAGAAAAAACAACAAGTTGCGTTCACTGATGATAAATTTTCATTTAGAAAGTTTGCTAACAAGGCAATGCGGCGGATTCGTTACGCTCTCCGCTGAATGTGGCGTTAGAAGCCTATAGGTGGATTCAACCTAATTTGGCGCTTGGATGGGGCTCGGCGGTGCTGGTGGTGTCCGTATTGGTGGCCTGAACGTTTAGGTTGTGTTGGCGCTGCTTTGTGAGTCGTTGCCTCTGACCATGGCGGAGCGCAAACCGCCCTCGGTGGCGCTGTCGACGCCTTGGTTAAGATCGGCGGCGTAGGTTATCCGCCTCGGACAGGTTGGCATGGTCACCACTCAGTAGTTTTAATGCGCCGAGGGCTTCTGCTGCCACCTTGTACCGCACTATGCTTGCTGACATCGGTCAGGATGTGCTGGTAACGCTCCCGATTGTCCAGGGCGTCCACGCACCGGTGGGCGTAGTGTCAGTAATGCCTCCGTGAATCATACGTAGTCAGTCACCTTTGGCGCTCACACGCCGACGCACATCTAGACTTTGTGCGTCGCAACCAGAGGGCGAAGAAAGGATTCAAGATATGTTTGTATTAGCAAGCCTTCGTGGTTTCTGAAAACTTGCCTGTCTATAGAATTATAGCTTTCTGACGGGGAAGAATTTAGGTTTTGCTATAAAGTCAAAGTCTATTATTGGCGTAGCCCGCCATGACGCGGGCTAATCTGGCAATAAGTCGAATTCAAGCCTTTTCACAACGCCAATGATGGCGCTTTCTTCTGCCAGCTCTATTGGCTTGTAATCGGGATTCAGCGACATCAAGTATTGATTCGGGCCGTCAACCACCAGCTTCTTAATAATCGCCTCTTTTGAACCTTTCAGTCCGACGACCACAATCATTCCGCTTTCTGGAGTAATGTCCGGGTCAACGACCACAATGGCTCCCTCAGGAATCGATGGCGTTCCATGCGGGTTGGCCATAGAGTCTCCCACCGCTTTCATAGCGAAGGCATGCGGTCCAACCACGACGCTGATCCCGCGCCAGGCTATCGCGTCTTTATGGTGGAAGGTATTCACGATCTCCTTCCACACACTAGCTTGTTGGGGCGAAATTAAAGGCACTTTCCCAAGGCTGGCGTAAGGCTGATAACCGGCTAACTTTTCATCTCCCGCCCTCTCCGCCTTCCCGTAAAGCAGCCAGTCCGGCTTGCAACTGAGCGCGGAGCAAAGCAAGTGAAGATTCTCGCCTCGGGGAGAGGTTTCCCCCTTTTCCCATTGGGAGATAGTGACGTGCGAAACCCTCACCATCTTGCCCAGGCGACCTTGAGTTAATCCGAGAAAATTCCGCCTTTCTCGCAGGCGCTGTCCTAAGTCTGTCATGAAAGAGATCTTAAGCGATATTGACGAAACATGTCTTTAATGTTCAAATTTATCAAATCTTAAATTCATGAGAAAGGAATGTCGATGAGAAAAGCAGACGCCGTTGCCTATTTTGGTGGCAAATCAAAGCTCGCCAACGCGCTGGGAGTGGCTCCCGCGTCGGTATCACAGTGGGGTGAGTTTCTGCCAATGTTACGCGCCTATCAGATTGAGCGCATGACTGGCGGCAAGTTAAGAGTTCGGAAAAGAGTGGCGGCTCAAATTGGGCGGAGAGTATGAGGACGGAGAAGGAAATCACTATGACGGCGCAATCTAATGCAATGGGTAATGTGGTGCCTTTCAGAGCGTCGCAGGCGTCGAGTGAGGCGCCACTGGAGGCCAGCCCTATCAAAGCCGATTTGGAGAATGGATACACCCGTGTGGCCAATACGCTGTTAGAGGCGATGTGTCATGTTGAGCTAACCAGCCGTCAGTTCCGAGTGTTTTTAGCGGTGGTTCGTAAAACCTACGGCTATCAGAAAAAAGCCGACTGGATGACGGCGGAGCAGATCAGAGAGCTGATGGAGTACAAGGGGAGTTCCACGCACATCTGCGCGGACTTGCGAGAGTTGAAGGCGAGAAAGTTGGTTACTCAGGATGGACGTAAGATGGGCCCGAACCCTGTCTTTTCCGAGTGGGCGTTTATCAAACCCAAGCGTAAAGTGACTGCAACGGGTCATCAGGACACTGGCCGAAAGGCGTTACAAAATGAACCGGAACCGGTCACAAATATGACCGAAAGCGGTCACCTTGAACGCCATGATGAACGATTTGCAGGTGACCAGAATCGGTCACTTGAGGAACCGAAACCGGTCACCCAGGTGACGGAAAGCGGTCACAAAAGGTGTCCGAAATCGGTCACCACAAAAGAAAAGAAAGAAACTTATCCAAAAGAAATGATAGAAAAAGCGCGTACGAAACGCGCCACCCAAGCGCCGACCGATTTCGACATCCCCGACGAACTGTTCGCCTGGGCGATCAAAAACCAAATCACCACGGATCTTGTCATCGAAACCGACAAGTTTCTCGATTACCACCGGGCCAAAGGTTCAACGTTCAAGTGCTGGAACTCCGCATGGCGTAACTGGATGCGCAACAGCATGAGGTTTGCGCCAAAGCCAACCCGTCACTCGCACCTCAACGAATACGGCGCAGCGGGCAACAGCACAGTGCCTGGGGATGTATACGGATTTCACGACACAAGTTGGGCGGATGATTTAGGGATATAACCATGGAAACAAAACCCATCGGATCACAGCAAATTCAAGACGCAATCAGTCGAACGGTACGCCGATGCGACACGCTACAGCATGCGGCCCAACGTAGAGCTTATGGACAGTCTGAGGCGGTCATTTCCAAGCAGGCGGCGGAGGTTGTCAATCGTCTGTTCACGGAACTTAGCGGGATATTCCCGGCTTGGAAGTACGCCTTTCCAGACCATGAAGTCATCCAGCAGGCCAAGAAAGCCTGGACCAAGGGCTTCATAGAAAACGGAATTATCACTATGCAGCAGGTTCAAGTGGGACTGGTGAGAGCGCGCAGACTGAACACCCCGCACATACCCAGCGTGGGCCAGTTCATCGCATGGTGTAAGCCGACAGCGGAAGACCTTGGCCTGATGCCGGTGCAGGCGGCCTACCGTCTGGCCTGCGAAGGGCTTCAGAAGCTTGAACGCAGTGACAGCCTCGCCCATCTTGCGGTACGGATCGCGGCGCGGGAAACGGGCTGGTATGAGCTTAGACAGCGCCCTGAAAGCGAAATGCTGCCGCTGTTCACCCGCAATTACGACATCGTCTGTCGCCGCGTCATGAACGGGGAAGACATCCAAGCCGATATTCCCAAGGCGTTGCCAGAACAGCCCGTGAAGGCGTCTAAGCCGATCCCGAAAGAGGAGGCCCGCCGGAGAATGGCGGACTTGCTGAAATCCATCTCGCCCAACTAGGTCAGGAATAAGAATCACTGAATATCTAGTTTCAAGAAATCAACAGAGAAAGGGAAATGACATGAACAGAACGATGAACGAAACGCCATGGCTGTTGGAGCAATGGGCGCAGTGGTCAAAGATGGATGCAAGCCTGGGCTATTCGTCTTCAACGCCCTTTTCCCGTTTAAACGGCAGCGCGACGCGTTCCCCCGTTATCACGGATCAGGAAGCAGCGGCGGTGGATTTGGCGGTGTCCAAACTGCGGGTGCGGGATGAAGAGATGGGAGAGGTCGTGCGGCTGTATTACATGGCGGGGGAGAACCTGTCCTATGTCGTCAGACGCATGCCGAAACTGGATCGGCGCAAGGCGGACCTGTTGGTGAAGTCGGGTGTCGCCTGGATTGATGCGACGCTGCATTCACAGACATTGCAGTAACGGGAGAATAGCGACACAGAATCACGGAGGTCAATAAACGCCTGTCGGCGGTAGAGGGATAAACAATATATCGGAGAGGACGTGGCGGTGAGCTGGCGCGGTCGCATTGGCCATAGGCGCTATTGTCGCGCCCTGACGACTTGTTTATCGTTTCCGCTTTGACCTCAACAACCGGAATACGCACGTGACCGACTCCCGACAAGCATTCATCCGCGAGATTTTCAGAGCCGCTGCCCAGGAACAAGAGAAGGACAGGAGCCGGAACATACTTTCCGACGTGTTTGATGCGCTGGAACGTATCTCAAAGAACGAGGGAGAGTTGCTTCAGGACTTAATGGAGATCGTTCTCACCACCGATTTTCCCAGTGAGAGTGAGGTGGTCGCGGACATGTTGTTTGCGGCGCTTTTGGCTGTGTTGAATACCGTGGCGGACAAGTGTCCCGACTCCGTGGCGTTTGCGACGGTGAACGACTGGCTTGACGACCGGCTGCTGCGGGCGCTTGATGAGGATGCGGATCTGATGATGGTGCGCCGAACCATTCAAAGCGCCACCTGCGCCCGGTTTGAAATGAGCGAAGGGGTAATTTCCCGGATCGCCGAGATCGAGGCCCGCAACAGCCTTCCCTTTATTGGCGTCCCCACCGTGGAGATGATGGCGGAGGCCGTGCGGGACCTGATTTCCCTAAATCGGTGCAAGACGGAATGGGACTTGCTCCATGTGCTGTCTCACCTGGGGGCGCAAATGCCGGAAGGCGCGAGCATGTCTTACGTACTCGCCTTATTGCAGCTTGAGGCGCCGTGGCGGGATTGCGCCGCCTTGCTCACCGTGGACCCGATCCGCAGGAACCGGGCGGGCGCGCTCGTGGCGTGGCTGCATCCGGATTGTCAGGCGCGCGCCAATGAGACAGACCTTGCACGACTGGTGGCGGCGCGCAAATGGTTGCCAGAGACGGAAAGGGAGTGCATTGACGCCGTGGTGAAAGAGCTGCAACGCCTTGGCGTTGGCGGCGCGGTGGCGGAAACCGCGAAAGCGGAAGTGCTTGGCTGCTACGTGTCTCCGTTCGACTCCATGGGCGCGTTCTACGTGTCCCTGGCGCTGCGGCTTGAAGGAGAATGGAAAACCTGGAGCGCCCGGTTGCAGCAAGGCGTTGGCGTGACCAAAGGCGGGGTGCTCTCATTTCCTGATCGCGAAGCCCTGGATATGCAGGTTAAAAACGGCATGCTGCATTTGCTCCTGGAGGCGGTTCCGCTGCCGGTCGCGCAAGCCGTTGTGCGTCACTACTTGCTGCATAACCGCGAGTCGGGCGTGCTGCCCGCGCCGGAGTTGCTGTGGCTGATTAGTCACGTGGAGGGCGAGTGGTCGCTACCGGGGGCGATGGACTTTGAAAGCGTGGCGGAGAAGTTAGAAGAGGCTGGAGAGCTGCCCGCCGATCAGTGGGACTTCGCCAAGGATATGCGCCGGTTGACCTGCCTCTGGATCAGGCCGGAATGGACTCAGGACTATCCCTCCAGCGAAGCGTTAGTCCAGGAAGGTTTCGAGCCGCAAAGAGACATGTGGCGGGAGCGAATTCTCTTGTCGGCTTATTTCCTTCAGCAACAATCAGGAAACAAAAAAGATATCGAACTATTGCGGCAGGCCGCCGCCGGGATCGCCGCAGGCAAGGCGTTGATGGACGTCTCCCTGATGCGGGAAATGGCGGAGGCCGCCTTTCATTGGGAGGGGACGCCAATTCAATGGGAAGAAATGCCTCTGGGAGAGATGGCGCGCTTCCATCGCCAGATTTATCAGGACTGATGATTCAACAGTAATAATTACCCAAGGACTCCCCCGTAGACCACATGGCATAACCCCTCTGGCGCCTTGTGTAGGGGAGTCGGCTTTGTTAACTTTTGTTTCAACTATAAGCAATTTTCATTGCGCACAACTCAATACTATTCGCCGCCACCATAACCTCGTCCCGGCTCTATGCCGCTGGTCGTCCCTGCCCGTTTGCCAGAGTGGGGAGCCTGTTGGGCTGAAGACCAACGATCAATATGACACAAGGAATTTTAAGGATTAATTATGAGTCAAGCCTCTTCCAACTTTACCCGGGTCGGCGTTCCTGGCGCCGGAAAGCAGGTTTATGCTGTAGGCCCCGTTGCAGTTTCCTACCAGAAAATAGTGCAGAAATCTAAAGAGGGTAACTATTGGGCGACCATGGTTCTCAATGAATTTACCCGGCTGACGTCCGGCAAGCTGGGACACAACCATGTTTACGTCAAACGTCAGACCTTTCCCGGTGGCGTGGAGACCTTTTTCCTCAAGCTGCCCGGCTGTGAGGCGATGGTTAAAGAGCTTCGCGGCGGTTATTACATTGCGCATCTTGAAGTGAATGACGATTACTTTACGCTTCAGGAAAATGGCAGCAAGCCTGGGATGCATTATGCCTACAAAGACTCTAAGCGTATTGGAAAGTTTATTATTCAACCTCTAAATAAAACGCAACTAGCGGTTAACAAGCGTATTTTTAATCTGCAGGCCGGATTGCCCAATTCACATTCAGAGGATGCCGCTGATAACGCCCTGGTGAGTATTGGCGCCCCCGAAAAGGACATGCAAATGGCGGCAAACCTGGGCTTGGCTCATATAAAGAACAGCCCTTTCAACGACAGCAAGGTAGACCAATTTGGCTTCAACTTGATGTATACCCCGGGCACAGGGGACAAAGGAAAAGTAGGCGGATGCATTAGCCTCAGGGAGGCCATGAATCCCGAGTATGTCGAGCGCCTGATGGAAACGTCCTATATACTTGCCGATGCAATGCAACAGGCGGAAAAAGCGGGCGTCAAGGTCGCCTGGGTCTCTCACGAAGCTGGCTCGGCATATCTCACTCAGGCCATGAGCATCGTCCGCAGTCGCGGACTTATGTTAAGCAAGCAAACCATTTACCTGAGTCGCCCCTTGACCAACCCGGACAAGACCTACAATTTAAGCCAGGAATTGGGCATGACGTTGAACGCCAAGCTTTCCCACAACAACTTCAATAACCTGAATGAGCTGGCGGCCGGGGCGGGAAATCTTTGGGGTGTCACCACCAGCATTAAGCGCCTGAGGAAAGACGCCAGCTACAAGACTTTCGACTACTGTAAAGAGGTGGGGGGGACGATTTTCTCCGCCGGTAATGTTTGGAAGATAGGCGTGGCCGCGACTTCCGGCGTCGCCGCGTACTATGGCGGCCTCTCGGCTGTCGTCACAGCCGTTGGTGCAGGCGCGGGGGTGACGGTGCCCTTCCTTGTCGACAATATGCGCTCGATGGCGCAATGGCCGAGCAATCAGGCGGCGATTGAGGGGATGGTCAAACCGAAACTGGAAGCCTGGATAGCAGGGTTTAGAAAGTAACGCCTAACGCTATGATAGGCGGGAGAATGTAACGATGGGTTTTTTCAATCGGAAGCAAAAAGAAAGCGGGCCTTGTATTCCCATAGGGCCTAATTTTACAAGCGCGAAGCGGCAAAGCACGCTTTTATCCGGCTCGAAGTTGTCGGTTTGCTTGAACCGGCATACGCCAATCGTGTCTTCCGAGCCACAAGTCATACCAAAACAGAGCTATAATATATTTACCGACGAAGCGTACGAGAAAAGCATTGCCTCCGATTTTGAGTACTTTCGGTTGTTGACATGTAGCTGGAAGTTTCGGAAGGCGCTTTTTTCCAGTTATGTTGGGCATCTGGAATTGATGGCGACAGTCAAGAAGCGCCCCCCTTCCGCTCAGGATAAATCACTTTTAATTCCCGATAAATTTGAAAGCTACGTATTGAGCGAAATTACGGGGCAATTTGGCTCCCATTTTTTGCATGGTAAAAGTATATACGAAGCGCCACATATTTGGCGTGTGCATGATCATCTGCCTGTTCCCGCCGTAAGTTATGAGGCGCGCCCTGTTATTACAGGTAATTCCCGCGAGGTATACTTCGTATTCCCCCTTGATCATGATGTGTGTGTTTTCTTTTATTTCGGGTTTGGTCAGTATGAGCCCGGAACTCTTTCTCAAAAGGATGCCGCGATTTCTCCCGAGCCTCTTTACGAGTTGACTCGGCGAATAATCAACAGCGTCACCCTGGAGCCTTCTGCGTCCTTGAGGGAAGAAATCGAAAAAATAAAACAAAGCTACCCCGACTCCAAACTGAGCCGGGAGGTAAAGCCCCTGAAATGGAGTACGCCGGAGCAGGACGCCGAGTGGGAGGAATATCAAAAACGGGAGGCTGAAAGCAAAAAGTGTTTTGAGCAAATAAGAGAAGAGATGAACAGTCCTGAAGTGAGGGCCCTGCAAGAGATGGTAATGAACGCCTCGGCGGAAGAGCTTACTCGTCTTACGGAGCAGGCGATGGAGGAGGAGAGGAACAATCCAGACGCAAAGCCGTTCGTGGATGAATTTACCGCCGAAGAACTCGCTCAATTTATGGACGTGCCGCCGGAAGAGGAGAAGAAGCAATCCGATGCGGACGCGAAGAATAAAGACCGGGGTTAGCCTTGTTTCCGCTCATTTGGTCCAGTCGAGCATGGACCGGGTGGGCGGCAAATGCCTATCCCCGGGCTTTTCACATTTCGCTTAATCTTCAATCTCATCAATGACGCCCAACCGGAGGGCGCACTCCCTGAAGCCTGTTCGACTGACGCCAAGCACGGGTTTGATTTTCTCAGTGATAAGATTGTTGATCCGCTTTTCGCTCAGGTTCAACTCGCTGGCGACTTCAGCCATATCGCTGCCTTGAGCGAACATTAGGAAAATCTGCTTTTCCCTGTCATCCAGCTTACGCAATGGGTCGCGCACGGCTTTCATTCCGATGCTTTCTAAGACACCGGGTGCGAAGTAATCGTCACCTTGTGCAACAGTTTCTATCGCCTCTACAACCAGTTTCAAGCTGGCGCTCTTTTTTACATAGCCTTGAGCGCCCATGGTGTAGCACCCTGCGATGGTATGAATATTTTCTCGCATGGAAAAAATGACAATCCGAATGTGCTCATTCCGCTCCTTTAACCGTCTGATAAGAGAGATATCCCCTTTGGTCCCTTTGAAGCCGAGATCGACAACAAACACGCTTACATCCTCTCGGCTGGCGTTTTCCATTAGATCCGCCTCAGTTGAGGCGTGCCCAACGACGTCAATGTGAGGATATTGGCAAAGCATATCCCTTAATCCACTGATGACGATGTCATGATCGTCAGCAAGAAAGACGCTTATCTTATTCATGGCGTTAATATCGTCTGAGGGTCCATCATTTCAGGTAATTGTATGGGGAGGCGTACATGGATGGCGGCGCCTGTTTCAGGTTGTTGCTCAATCCAGAACTGGCCTCTTAGCGCTATCGCTCGCTCCTTCATGGAGGTTAAACCGTGCCCGCCGCTACCGCCTGCGGGAGGTACGCCAACGCCATTATCCCTGATGCATAGGCGAAGGCAATGTGGGGAAGCAGTTTTGTCCACGCCCAGGCTAACGCTAACTTCCGTCGCTTGGGAGTGCTTAGCGACATTTACCAAGGCTTCTTCAACGATGCAAAATAGAGCATGACTGACGGCGTCAGGCAAATTTTCGGGAATGTCGATATAGGCGTCATAGCGGCGTGTCGGTAGCTTTTCGCGCCATTCTTCCTTATAAAAAATGTGTTGGCCTTGCCTAACAGAGATGAAAAGGTGGAAAGGTGGTTAACTATCGCCATATATGCTGGCGACGCGAATAAACTTTTTGGCTCCCGTATTGTACGGTTCCTCCGACTTAATTAAGGTTCCTTCACTCCCACACTTTTGGACCGCCACCGTGACAGACTCCAGACAGGATATCATTTGCGACATTCTCAGAACTTGGGCTTTTACAGAGATGTATCTCATAATTTATGCCTTAAAATTTTACTCAACTTGTAATAGCTGGCATCACTTATCCAAAAAGTGTCTAATAGCTAGTGATATTAGGTAACCCGTTGTGTCCTCGGGAAACCGTTTTTCAACTTCGTCTAAAACCTGGTCGGGCTGTTTTCCAGCTTCTTCCAGGTCGCACATCAACTCCAGAACTTCATCCCCCGAGTAGGAACTGGACTGTCCTTCTTTGTAATTAACAATTTTAAAAAGATACGTTCTAAGGTTTTCTTCTGGACATATATTGATTATCCACTCAAATACTTCTTGTTTATCTATCTCTGGCTGGTCCAAATCAATAATAGGAAGGCTAACATCAGAGTTAGGTGATTCTATATCATCGTATACATGCCAATTTAAATTTGAAGTGTTAACGCCAATACACTCTTTCTCTAAGCGCTTTCTTAACTCAAGCAGTGCCACGGATAAGGCAGAAAAAATTATAAAGTCCGTGTACATATCAGAGTAATCGCACTCCCACTCTCCATCATTATCCTCATACTCTCGGCATGTCAATGCATAAGGGATGAGTTCTGAATTTAAAAGACTAGTAGCTATCTCACTTAATTCGGGGCTTCCTCCAAGGCATTCAGCTTCTTCAATATAGTCATTGCCAATACAGTAGCAACATCTTAATTTGTATTGCTCATACCCTATTGCTACAAAACGCCCCTTCTTAAGGGGGCTCCCATTATAGGATAACTCTGTTAAATCAGACTTAATCCTTTGATACATCGGCTCATACAGCCTAACCAGCCTGTCGATAAGATGTGAAAACTGCTTCATATACGCCAACCCATGTGATTATTCAATTATAAACTATAGCCTATTATCTATAAAAAATTAGATGGCACTTGTAATTAAATGACCCCAATCCGCCATCAACGCAAAAAATACTAAAAGCAAACTTTCTTTGGGTAAAGCGACCCAGGAGGGCAATCTGGCTATAGACAGAGATGCGTGGAGTTAAGCGCGCGTGTATTCGAGCCGCTGATAGCTTACTTTAGGGATACGAAGGCCAAAGCGGGAATTGCAAGCAAGGACATAGACGCCGCCACCCGCATGCAGATGTCGACGCACTGGTTCACTTCTTCTCAATGGCGCAGAGCAATACGAGGTCCTTCAGCGGCTCTTTGCAGAGCGCGCCACTTGTCATGGCGAGCTATCAAAAGAATACAGCACGCTACAGCGCACCTATGCGGAACTACGGCAGGAATATGAAGTGTTAAAGAAGGAATACAAAGCCTGCGACGTCCGTTCGATATGATGTGCCATATCGTCCAGACCAACACAAGGCCGGGACAGGTTGTCTTTGGTCCTTTCATGGGTACAGGTTCCACTGGGAAAGCCTGCATTGAGCTGGGACACGAGTTTATAGGTATAGACAGGGATAACCGGTACTTTAAAGAGGCCCTTAAAATGCTGAATAAGGTTATCCGTTAACCCAATATAAAAGGAAAATATAAGGGGGTTGAATGCGGTATATTTTTAGTTTTTGTTTATGTATATTCAACGGATAATAATGTGAGTTATGAGGAACTTTGACTATGATTCAGCCTGAGGCTAGAAAGCGTGGTGTAATTATTTTATATGTTTCGGTATTGACTCTTTTTATGTATTACTTTGCTCTGTCATTTAGGCCGGAGCAGCTTCACCCCATACAAGCTCTTAATTTGCTGGCTCTAGCTGTTCTAGGTGGTTTTATTACACCTGGAGTTCGTACACTATGGAAGTGCCCCTATATAGAGAAAAACAAGTGCCTATGGGTTAGTTTGCAAAATATATTGCTTTTATCTTTTTTGGGGATACTAATAGCGATAGCTTCAGTGGCATGGGGCCTGTACTTTAAAAACGATGGAGGGGTGTTTTTGGCGCTTGTAGGTCTGATAGTTGGAATGCTATGGGCTGCATATTCCTTTTCGAAGTTTTTTACTCCGTATCAAGAACTGACTAAATTTATAGAAGGTTCTAAGTTTTGATTGACGATAATTTGTAGCATTTAAAAGCAGTAATCGATACCAGAAAAGCCAAATCTAAGCCCTATATAACCTTGCTTATGTAGGGCTTTTTTGTTTCTGGAATATATAAAAATGATAAGAACCACTGAGTAGGCGGACTAGCTCGCCTGCCACAAATAAATCCTACCAAGGGCCTCGCAATTGCGGGGTTTTTTTGTCCGGAATAAATAACAATGACTTACTACCTGGGCAAGCGCTCCAAGTCGCGGTTGATTGGCCTGCATCCTGACTTCGTGAAAGTAGTAGAGAGCGATTCAGATCACGCCGATAGACTTCACTGTGCTGGAAGGCCTGCGAACCATCGAGCGCCAAACCGAACTGTATAAGGCAGGCAAGTCCAAGACGATGCGCAGCCGCCACTTAACAGGGCATGCGGTGGACCTGGGTGTTTTGGTTAATGGCGCTATCACCTGGGAGACTCGCTATTACCAGATACTCGCCAACGCCGTGAAGCAAGCCGCCGAAGAGCTGGGCATTCCCTTAGAGTGGGGCGGTGACTGGAATGGCTTTTTCGACGCTCATTATCAACTGCCGTGGAAAGAATACCCATGAGCGCCTGGGCTTCAATTCTGAACCTGTTTAAACCGGTCGCTGACCTGATCGACAACGTCCACACCAGTGACGAGGAGCGCCTGCAGGTACAAGCGCAACTATTCCAGATTCAGGCCGAGCTAACCCAACGGGTGATGGAGTACGAAACCAAGCTGCTGGAGGCGAAGGCAAGAACGATCCAAGCGGAAGCGCAAGGGCAAAGCGTCCTACAACGCAATTGGCGCCCGTTAACCATGCTGTGTTTCCTGGCGTTGGTTGTGTGCGACTCTTTCGGCTTGCTTACGTTCAGGCTAAGCGTGGAAGCCTGGGACCTGCTGCAAATAGGACTGGGCGGATACGTGGCCGGCAGATCGCTGGAAAAGATCGCCCCCAAGGTAACCGACGTAATGAGTAAGAAATAATGGAAGAGAACCAAACCACCCGGAGGCACTGGCACTTGGACAAGACCATCAGTGTGGGTCATCTGATCAGCACGCTGGTAATCGCCATATCTGTGATCACCTGGGCGGGCTCCATAGATCGTCGTGTGGAGCAAAACGCGCTGGCGGTTAAGTACCTGAATGAAGAGCAGGTGCAACAGCGTCAGCGTATCGACGCCGTCCGTAATGAGATTAAAACCGACCTGCGAGCCATTAACGACAAGTTAGACCGCCTGATCGAGCGGCAGAGTGAACGCTAATGCCTCAGGCTTCGTTAAGGCCTTGCAAGGATAAGGGCTGTCCCAATACAACCCGGCATAAGTCGCGATACTGTGAGAGCCACGCAGACAAGCGAGAGGCGACACGCTGGGGAGTCTGGCAACAACAGAAAGGCAGCGACACCCAACGCGGTTACGGTTGGCAATGGCGTAAGCTCAGAGCACGGATACTGAGACGAGATAACTACCTGTGTCAGGTGTGCTTAAAGCAGGGGAGAACGAGCGCGGCGACAGAGGTGGATCACATCCAGCCCAAGGCGCAAGGTGGAGATGATCGGGACGGAAATCTACAGGCAATTTGCGCTGAATGTCATCGCCAAAAAACGGGGAAAAGAGACTAAACTAGACCTTGATATATTCCTTATCAGCGACGCAATACCAGGGAGGTTATGGTGGCTCAATGGGAGGTGTTGATAGTTGTAACTGCAGTCGTCCTTTTTGGTTTGCTGCTTTTTATCACGGGTCGCGGACAAGCCCGTTACACGATGACTAAGCCCCGCTATATACTTCTGGATCAAAGCCTTAGTGATACAGGTAGACGTCAGTGCGAAGTTCGTTTGCTGACGACGCTACAATGTAAATCAAAAAAAGGCGCTTCTATCAGAGAGCCGGTAGCCTGGTTAATAAGTAGTGACCAGGTGACTGAGTTTCCCCAGTGGTTCTACCTGAATGCAGATTGCCAAAGAGTGAATGGCGAGTTGGTTGTGCCTAAGGAGGGCATTACCGTCGAGCAGCACTTTTTGTCTCCAGACTCCGGGGGCGTCAATTTTAAAGCTGGCACATATGAGCTGGTTTTATTTGAAACGAAGAAAGGCAAGCTAATAGGGGAGGCTATGGTGAGCGTTCTATTCTTAATCAATGAGTATCAAGCCTTTGAACTTAATGCCGCTCCTGTTGGGTTATGTCTACGGTGGGACGAGAAGTACCATTGTTACCACTCCAGTATGACGCCAGCTCAGATTGCAGCCAACTATATGGGGAGTCGATGGCATGAAAACCCCATTCATTGATGCTGAGTGGCAGGCTCTTGCTGATGGCCGCTACACCAAAGAAGAGGTCCTTTCGGTTATTAGTGACAAAATTAGGCAGGTTAACAAAACGTCGGACATCCTTCGGTATAAGGAAGGGAATGGGCGGCTGGAGCGCCTGATGAATTACAGCCGTCTGATTCATATCTTAAGGCAATGCAGAACTATGCTTGAAACATCAAGCTCTGAGCTTGCTTCAGACAAATTTAGGATACTGTACGCACTGGCTACCAAATTCCTGACAGATGCGCAGCAAAGGATTGATAGGGAGTGTGTCAGTCTCGACATATAGTTGAGATTGCGGGAAAGGGGTTATGTCAGGCTCTGGTTTGCCTTGGCAGGACTTCAATTTTGGATTCAACGAGCGCCCTGTATTGGTCGGCATTTAAAAGGCAGTCTAGTTCTTGCGGATTAAAAAACTTTATGATGAACAGCCATCCCGTTCCATAGGCGTCTTGGGTTATGTTGCTGTAAGTTATACCAATATTAGCAGAAACAATATATCCGGAAAGCGGGGTTAATATGGGAACCTTGTCGCCGGACTCTGTTACTATCGCCCCTATTTTGTCATTAGCTCTATAGAGGGTCTCATAGTCTACGGTGGCGTCTGTAAGGAAGGCTGTAGCCATTCTGCTTATATTTTCAGTCATGCCTATCAGGCCAAATCCGGCCACAGTCCGAACCCATTGGTGAGTAGTAGAATATTTAAGGTGGCGGGGAATGATAATGCTCGGCATGCTCATAGGACCTTCGGCTTGCGTAATAGGTAGGGACAATAGTCACAGCCGTGTGCAGTTAACCTGATTAGGCTAACTGACCCTAATAAGACGTTAAGTAAGCTTAACATTGCTGGATGCTAGATAGATAGATCAGTTGAAACTAAATAAGCCTTGGCGAATACACAACTGAGCAAACCGCCGCCGCACAGATACTGGAGTTGGAAGGGGTTGAGTAAGCGCCGGGGTGAAATTGTCCCATTGGTGACTTGGCTATTGCTGGTTAAAAAGTGATCGGACGGCAAGAATAGGAAGGGGTGGGGCGGGTCAAATTTCTGACACCTGAGCGACCAACACCGCACCCCTAAGTCTTTTTTTATACCCGCGAAATTAAAAATTTAGCTTTGACGTTATTGTTCTCACTTGGCGCAAGAAAAGTCGTTAGTAGCAACTCAATCAAACGTTTTTTGGGCCTTCATAGTTCAGGAGGAAGCACCAATCTCTGGTTCTCATAGGGGCGCTGGAAAGTCGGCGCAGCTATCATTAAAGAAAAAATTTGGATTCTATCCACGCGGATAAATAATTCGCTTGAAGCAAATCAAAATCACTGGCGTCTAACCCGACTTGTTATGTGATTTACTGGACCTCAAACTCAACTTCCGCAGCGACTTCATCATTAATGAACAGTTTGATCCTATTGTGCCCATGAGGGTCGTCTTCAGTAAGCCAAAGGTCCATTATCGAAGGCCCACTGCCAGTTACTACCGTCGTTCTAAGCCCCTCGCGTGTAGCGTCTTTGGCTGAATTGACAACCTTACCTTCAACTGTTTTTGGTTCTGCTGACATGTGCAGGATAGCGTAATATCTAAATAGTTGATTTGACTTCGGCGTGATCAGAAAACCAAAACGCTGATTCTCCTTACCCAAAACATAAGGTATGGTTTTCGTAGGGCTGACCTTGTACTGTCCATTACCAGATTTCTCCAAAATGCCGAACTCAATGTTATACATACTGGGATCATAAGTTCTTAAACTAACGCAGCCGGATAAAAAAATCACGAATACTGAGACAAGTGACTTTATAAATTTTCTAGAATACACAGTTCTACTCTCCTTGGAATATCATGATAATTTTTGGTACTGAATTGCCACTACACACTTGCATCACCGCTTATCGGAAATGAGTAGGGTTCAACATTAGGAAGAAGGCAGTCTGTCTCAGGCGTGGAAAAACAGTATCAAATTGATTTTACATAATTTTATAGCGCAGAATTTTCTAAAATTTTTAGCAATCCCACAAAGGTTAAATATTATGCTTCTATTAATTCGTTATCTTTTAGAAATTCAATTGCATCTTGATATCCGCTATTAGCAGCCAAAAACATATAATCGATGGCAAGCTCTTCGTCTATCGGCCCGCCTTTACCTTCAAGTAACATGCAGGCAAAATAGTACTGAGCCTTTGGAAATCCTAAATCCGCAGAATCTGTTAGGTATTCTCTAGCTTTAGCTATATTCTCAGAAACACCAATTCCATTTGCATAAATGGAAAACAACAAAAAACCTGATCTTGGATTTTTTCCAATGAATGATCTTTTGAGCCAAAAAATAGCTTCAGGGATATTCTTCTCGACACCTTTCTTACCTTCTAGTTTTAATACGCCCATTATCAATTGGGCTGCTGGCGCCCCTTTGTAGGCATATTCACTCATTAATTCTATGCCCACTTTTAGTCCTTTCGCTTTGGATGATAAAAGGGTATTCGCGAACTCTGCATCAATTTCACTAAAGTTCTTATTGAAGAATGAGCTTGTTTTCTCCAACAATTCTTCATTATTCAATTCCTGATCAGACAAAGATTCGATGAATTTTCTTACGTTATCAATGTTTAGCATTTTAATGCCTAAGAGGTTCTAATAACTTCTTTAATAGGAGGGATCTGATTAATTGATTTAATAGTGTGTACAGTGGCCTTCTTATCCATAATCATGATAGGGAGTAATATCATGCCAGAGAAAAAGTGCAGCTCTTGTATAGATATTGGATGATACAATCAGTCCGCCAATCGCTAGCCAGTTGAGTCATCCTATAATAATGACCTGTGTGGTTCATCACTTCACAAAAAACACAACAGGTCATTAAACTTAACTGCTTAGTAACTATACAGGCGGCAGCATGTATTTGTTATTCGTCTCCCTCAGTCTTTGTATGGATGATAAGTTGATAGGCGTTTCGTTCAGCATGGAAACTATATTATCTTGCCAAGCCAACTCACTCTCACGAATGTCTTCCAAACAATTGCTTTCCATTTTATATATATCAATGGCATCATAAACTTTTTGAGCACAATGCTTTATATTTCTGAAATCTTTATCTGCCAAATAATCTAACGCGTATGATAGGCAAATGGCAGCGCACTGGGCTTGATCTGACAAAGCATTACCGTAGTCTTCACTGTCTGGAATCAATGCCATAGCCTCTTCCGCTAACTCTTTCACCTTATCTTTGCTACTCCTGGCTACTGCATCAAATGCATAATCTAAAATCCTTATATAAGAAAGATAGTGCTCATTTGAGAACTTTTTAAATATTGGTGATAGTCGCTCTGAGCAGAGAAGGCTGAATAGCTCTATTTTAACTTCATCCAATAATTCCAGCTTCATTAATAAAGTGTCGTAACTATTGTCCATTTATCGCCTATTCCTACTTTTCTTTCCGGTAAACTCTGTAGAGGTTGTTACTCCATTTGTTTCCATCAGGGCTTGACAATCCGAACAAACACCACGAGATGCTTCGACATGCTTAGCTCCAGCCTCAATTAAGGTTTCTTCTGCGTGCCCAACTCCATTAACAACCTTCATATTATTTTCTTCAGCGAACTTTCGTTGTACACCAGGAACATATTTATCACTTGAAGATATACCAATAGTTCCATCTTCAAATACACCAACCGCTGTTGTTTTGTAATTTTGGGCCTTGGGGTCTAATGTATCATGAGCGCCTGTTACAAGCTTCTTTAAGTCCTTGGCCTCGTCTCCAAAACCTGTGACTAGATCGATAACAGCAAACGCATCGTCCGCAGTCAAGTCACCATCAACCAGCTCAACAACATTTTCAAAAATGTCGATGGCCTCATCCTTGGCCGCCTTCCCAACATTTCCTCCATTTTTTACCGTCTTCGCAAGAATGTTGCCAGCAGACCTGAGAGCTTTTAGCACTTTCCCACTGGGATCAGTGTAGCGATAAGGGTTATTCGCCGCGTAGGAGTATCTATTGAAGTACTGCTGCCCGCCGCCGAGGTAGTCCACCGGGTCCGTGGCCATGAACCGCCCCACCACGGGGTCGTAATAGCGCGCATTAAAATACGAAAGACCCGTATTGTTGTCGTGCAGCTTCCCAGTATAACCCACCCGCTCTTCAGAGGCGGCGCTGGGTTTTACAGCCTTTTCTCCAAACGGCGCGTAGGTCTCACGCCAGAGAATGTCCCCGTTTCCATCCGTGGCGGCGACAGGCGAGCCCAGATTGTCGTGATGTAAAAAAGTAACTGTTACTCCTGCCTTCACTGCAGAGGCCAGCAGCATCAATAGCAGGAGCGAATAAGATAATGCTTTTTTAAATGCCATTGTCTATACCTTCCATTGTCAGCATTCGATTAATTGGGGTGTATGGTTGCAGACCACTTGGGTTGGTTACGCAACGCCAGATACACATCACTGCTGATTAACCATTCAAACGTCGTGGTGGTTAATCCAGCATAAGTAAACGTATATCTAGTGGCCTCTGCCGCATGAAACTCATACGAAAGTATCGCCAATTTATTCAGATAGCTTTCCGATAACTCACCCTCAAAAGAGAGTCTCAAGTTACGCGGCGAATCCCGGTTTTCATCATTGATTACGATCCCCATTAAACGCTCATCAAATAATTTACCTTTAACCACATCGCTCGATACTGATCCAAACTTTAAGAAGGTGTTCGAGTAGCCAAACAGAGCCTCATAAAAGTCACCGACTGTGATTTCAATTGTTGTCGGCTGAACGGAGGCCTCATCATCGGAGTCATGCTTAATCTCCGCCACGACCTTCCCGTCAAACATGACATAGTTGGTCGCGGTGTTGTTGACCATGTCTTCCTCGTACATGAGCGCGCCACTCTTTGAATGAACCTGATAGATGCCCTTGTCGTTTTGTATCTCCAGTGCGCGCAGGCCATTGCCGTCATACTCGTAATCGATATCGACCTGGGGAACATTCGTCACGGGATTGCTGTTGGTGGCGATGCTCAACATGGCGCCCGAGTGATCATAGGTCATGGTGAAACGGCCATTGTTCACCACATTGCCGTAACCATCATATTGAAACGAATAAGGCGTTCCGGTTGTACTGCTTAATCGATTGGTGTTGGCGTCGTAGGTGTAGCCAATTGACCCTAGCGTCCCCAGACTTTTCGATACCAGATTGTCTTTGCGGTCATAGGTAAAGCTGCCATTGCCCCAGGGGCCGTTGGCGGTTTTGATGCGCCCCAATCCATCATAGGTCAGCCCCGCAATGGATTGGCCGCTGTCAACGTGATTGGTGATAGAGGTTATATTGCCCGACTTGTCGAAGCCGTAGACCAGATTAGTGGCGACTTTATCATTCTTGGCGCTCGTGGTATGACTCACAAAGCGGCGCGAGTTAAGGGCTTGAGCCACGACTTGGCCATTTGCGTATTGGTAACTGCTGGGCGTTCCAGTGGGGTGATAGGAAACATTGCCCACCAGCTCGCCAAGCGACGAGCCTACGCTGGTGATTTGGCCAAAATCATTCACGGAGTGATCCACGACAAAGCCGTTGGGATAGCGTATCTGACTTAGGAAGCCAGCGGGACCGTATTCATAGGCCAGTTCAAAGGTTTTGTTTTCAAGGGCGTTAACGGTCAACAGCTCTTTTTTGGGTGCGCCAAAGGGCGTGTATTGGTACTCCCAGCGGGTGACGCCTTTCTTCAGTTCCTTTACTTGGCTGTTTCTGTAATAGGCGTAGGTCGTATCGTGGCCGCTTGGGTAATCGATGCCGACCAGCCTGTTAAGGGCGTCATAGTGATAATGAGTGGCGCCGACGCCGCTCACGTCACGCGTACGCAGATTGCCTGCGGGATCATAGGAGAGGCTGACAGAGTTGCGCTCTGGCTCGTTGACGCTTTTAAGCTTGCGCGCGCCAGAGTGATAGCTGTAGCTTCTGATGAGCCCGTCTATGTTGACGGCGGTGATGTCTCCCACCTTGTTACGCGCAATCGCCGTTACCTGTCTATCAGAGGGGCCAATGTCCTTGACCAGGTGCGTAGTCCAGGTCTCTCCTGGCGCGCCATATCCTTCATTGAAGAAAGCGGTTCTAAAGCCTCGGGGATCGGTGACGGTATAAGCATAGTCGAAGCTGTAGCCAGGAAGGTCGGCAACACAGCTAGCGCCATAACAGTAGCTCGTTGTTCCATTGTCCGCCGTGGTGACGGCTTGAACTGGGCGGTCCATAGCGTCATAGGTGGTTCTAATCCCATGCGTATCATTCCCGCTGTTGGAAGGGTAAAAGACGATTGACGCCCGACCGGCGGCGTCGAATTCGGTTCTCTTGTATATGGAGGAGAGACCGCCATTTTCTTTTTTCTCCAGATAAACGCGTCCTAGTCCATCTAAAAAAGACGTTCGGCGATAGTTTGAGTTGTCTCGGGTCTCGATGCTCTTATTGCTTTCATAGGCGTAATGGGTGGGCGACAGGCCAGGGGCGCTTATTTTCGTCACCCGGTTAAGTTCATCGTACTCATAGTATGTACGGTTACCTTCGCCATCTTCCTCCCAGTCCGTCACGCCGCTGTCGCGGACCTGCCTGTTAATGGAGACGCCTTCGGGATACTGCTCAAACGTCGCCACGCCCCGATGGTGGAAGCCATAGACAAGCGCTTGCTGGCCCAGATGGTTGGTGTAGGCTTTGCGGCTCATATCCCCGGTATCGTAATAGCCGTATGTCGTGGTGACGCCGTTAATGGTGCTGCTTACCACTCGGCCTTGGGGGTTGTAGGCATATTTCGTTGACCAGCTTTCGCCGTTATCGCCCTCAATTGTGGCGGTGAGCGGCAGGCCAATCAGTTGCGGTTGGGAGGAGGAGGTCCAAACCTGATTCAGATAAGTGGCGCGCGTCGTTCTGCTCTTTGCGCCTGTGGTTTGCACGACTTTCTGAGGTTGGTAGTAACCGGTAAAGTCACTGTATTGCGTGACGTATTTTCCATCAACGACCATTCTGGTCAGCATCAGCGGTGTGGCGTACTTTACGTCGAACAGGTTATCCATATTCAGGTTTTCGCCATAGAAGCGTCCCACCTTGCCCCAAGTGTCGTAAGTGAATTCAACGGTTCGCAGCGGGTTGCCGCCTGCGGGCTCGAATATCTTGACCGAGTGGATCTGTCCCTCTTTTGCCTTGCGCTTATCGCTGATGCTGTTGTTGGTGTGCCAATAGATCTTTTCAGTTTTGGCGGAAGGGGAAATGCTGACGGTCTTCCAGTAGCGATCATTATCCAACCACGCCGCGTCATAGCTGAAGCGGGTAACGGAGTCCTTTAAAGACGGTCCCTGCAAGGTTCTTTTTGAGATGGAATAGTTCGAGAAGCCTTTAGGGTGGTCGCTATCGGATATCACCTCATAATCGTAGGTGATGGTTCCGCCATACGGGTTGGTGACGGAGCGTAGTTTCTTGCCTTTCTTGTCCGTGTAGGTGAAGCCCCAGGTCGTATTATCGGGAAGCGTTACGGTTTTCAGTCCGTCTTGAACCTGCTTGCCCCACTCTTCCTTGAGGTAGTGGTCATACTTCCATACCCGGTTGCCTGATGATTCGTGGACGACGATTTCCGTCAAGTAAGGAATCACACCTGCGGGAGAGTTTGAGCCAAAACGCCAAACTGAAGTAACATTTTCTTGCGTTGGCTCTCCGTAATTGAAGTCTATCAGGCGCCCGTCATTGGTTGTAATCTGCTTAGGGAATACATGCTCTTTCGCCGCAATCTCGCTTCCTTCGCAGCTTTCCCGCTCGCCATTTGGCAGGTTGGGCTTTGCGCATTTGCCATTTTTGACGTAGTCGGTGGAGACCTTGCGGTGGTATTTGTATTTGATCCAGTTGCCGTAGGCGTCAGTCACAGAAGAGGCATACACCAATAATTGACCGCCAGTATTGTATTCACTCTTACCGTCCGCACTTTGGTTCTGATCAAAGACGTAGGTTTTACCATCAGGGGAATAGGCGGTGACATTCAGCTCGTCAATTTTCCCCTTCCACCCCGCTTCGCCTCGAACCGAAACCAGTTCCTTATCTTTTATCACCAACGGTATGGCGCGTTTACCAGGGATTTCCAGGGTAATGCCGCTGACCTCATGCTCCCCCCAACAGTGCTGCCCCCTTTCTCCATGGTCCCGGCATTCACTCCACGCTTTGATCACGTATGAAAGACGAGGCGTATCGATAGTCCAAGGCCCCAGTATTTCGACGCCATGATCGGACAGGTTATAGGACCGGTAAATATCGAGATCCATCCCCCCTTGTCCTGGCAGCGAGAATTCTCTCACGGACCATCTAACGTCGCCGGTGAACTCGTCGATTTCTTCGCCGGATATCGCCGCGCTTTCATCCCCAGCGGCGGCGAGAAACGTGCTTACTATTTGATCGTTATCAGCCAAGGCCGTCCCCGCGCATAACGCCAACGGGACGAGCCAACTCCATTTATGCTTTTTGCTGAGCATAACTTCCTCTGTATTACTTGATTTTTCAGTGATGTAAGGGGGCGGCGAAGTGCCGCCATGACAAACCGAAAACGCAAACATCCGTTCGCGGAGCAACAGCTATAAGTAAGAAGGGGTACAAGCTAGGGAGGATAAGACTACGGCGTCCCAACCGTCTTATTACTTCGATACCTCGCAAAAGACGAAAGGGCGCCACAAGCAACTCCTTTTGCCTTCGGGATATGAGTTCAGTTTCCGTACAACGCGGCGCATATTAATTTATGTTTAGATTCATTAGAAGGCCTCTTAATCGATTTCGTTTGAAAAAAGTTCCATTTAAATTAGCGCGACCAATAAGCGCATCACTGCTCATTCAGCGCGAAATCGTGCGTCGTTAAGGGTAATCAACTAAAGCGACATTCTTTGACGCGGTGAGAGAGTTTTTTTATCTGTCAGGATATCGGGACGCTAAGTGGCGATGATTGTCTGGAGTCCCAGGCAGCCCTAACCGTTGGTGAGGCATCCCAAACCTTTTGTCGTAGTGGCTTGCAGCGTAGCTGCTCATAGAGAGTCTGTAATGAGGTGTATGGATTTCCAGAATAGACCTTTCACTATGGAGAAGCGTCTATCTCGAAGGATCAAGAATATGGTGATCATTTTATGTGGCCAGGATTTTAACTATGACTGATAAAAATGATTTGTTTGAAGATATGGAGGTCTCTTTAGAGTCGTGGGTTCGATCCGCTTCTGAGTCAGTAACTAGGGAAGATGCTGATTTACTGTGGACTGATAATGAGGAGGCATTTAAAAGGCTCCAAAAAATATTATCCCAGAGCAATGCCGCCAAAGCTGATGTAGAGGAAATATTTTCAGAATGCTTGAGAGGATTGGCTATTTCATTTTTGGCAATGCTTGATGGAGGCTCCGCCCTCGCAGAAAAGGGGAGGATTTACCTCATCGATGAAAAAGGAAATCAACTGGGAGAAGGTCTGCATGATGACTTTGTCAGCTATTTACTAGAAACAGGCCGCATGAAGTGACAAGGAAGCTATAAATCACCCCATGCCTTTTGATTTGTCATGCGTGTGATTTTGGCGGATGCAAGAGAAGGGGCTAACCTGCATAACTGGAAACAGCGACGCGGTAGGGTCGTTCAACGTGAACGCTCTCCGCGTTTTATTGCGCGAGAGAGCTTAACGGATGGTCTGAATATCAATGGTCAGCATATTTTCGGATTGGTGATCAAAGCTCCTTGATACCCTGTCTAGCTGGAGCTAAGCCCGTTTCGATTAACAGCAGGCGCCATGCCGCATAGGGAATGGGACGATAATTCGCGTTATCTTCGGCTGAGCACCAACGCCGTATGCTGCGGGAATCAACACCCATTAACTTTGCAGCGGCGGCTCCGCTTAGTCCTGCAATCCGTAACGCCTCCCGGATGTCCTGAGCCGTAGGCGGCTGATAGTCCGCGCTGGAATAGGGCTCCAGCGATTGAGGGGTTATCCTTTCCGCATGCTCCGAATCTCCATAAATCCCATTTTCTTCTGACATACCGTTAACCTCTGTGGGGCGTAACGGACCTATAGAAGCCCGTTATCAACGAAACTGTATTTATCCGTTCCGCCGATGATGACGTGATCTAAAACCCGTACATCAAAAAGACTGAGTGATTTCTTGATATCTTGGGTCAGTCGGATGTCTCTTTGGGAAGGGCTTGTCATCATCGAGGGATGGTTATGAGCGAGAATCACCGCCGCCGCATTCAGGGCCAGCGCTTTTTTTGCGATTTCCCGAGTATGGACGGTGGACTCGTTAAATGTTCCTCGGAACATGGCGTCAAATTCTATCAGCCGGTGTTTGTTGTCCAGAAACAGGACGCAGAACACTTCATGATGCAATTCGGCCAATTTCAATTTGAGGAAGTTGTAAGCAAGCTGGGGGCTGGTGACGACAGCGCCGGGCTGGCGTAGTCGGTTGGCTAAGATGGTTAATGCCTGCTTGATAATTTGATCGCCTTTCATCGTATTTCTCCGGTTGTTGACCCACCGTGGCGGGCTCTTTGATTGACCCACCGACAGCGGCGGGCTCTTGAATATAGGCATGCGAATAGTAGAACCCTGAACAATTCATGTAAATGCAGAAGTAGCGGGGTGTGTTCACAAACCTCCTATTCCTGAGAGCAGCCCTTTGAGCTGCTATGGATAATGTCCCTTGACTTGGCTTTGATATCGAAATTCAGAGGAGGCGCTACCTGCTTGGATTCTCCAGGTCTTTCATTAGGGGAAAATAATTAGACTGTTAGATGGTTAGCCTCGTTGGAAATGCATATCGTTAAATCCAATTTTTCGACCGCGCCGAGTGAATAAGCAAAATAGCCGTATGTCAAAAAATACATAGGGCTATGGTAGATTCTAATAAGGTGTCCATATAGCGGAGTAAGGGAAGTCAATAAACATGGAGGTATAGCTCCGTATAGCGGAATAAAGGCTGTGAATAATAGGGCCTGTTAGACCGAATGACGGAGTAAGTTAATCCACGTGACGGAATAGAGAATTTTAATTCGTCGTCTTGGCGGCGGTTTATTCACAGGAGGTGAATATGGCTTCTTTGCATGGGTTGTTGTTGGAGCAAGGCGGTAAGTGTTTTTACTGCCGAAATCCGCTCATAGCTGAAAACGCCAGTATTGATCATGTGTTGGCCAAATCCCTTGGTGGTGGAAATGGTCGCGATAACGAGGTGGCGTGTTGTAAGCGTATGAATCACCTGCTTGCCGACATGACGCCGAAACAGAAACTCAATGCTATCCTGGCATACTGTGGCGGCATGCCTTGTGGTGAAGATGTATCCGCTCCTATGCGGGAAAGTGAACTGGCGGGCGTTTGCGTTGACGCTCAGGTCAGACAGGGCAAGCCTTGTATTACGGGCTCACAGATTGCCGTCGCTGACGTGCTGACTTTCCTGGCGGATGGGATGTCTGTCGGAGACATTCTGGAGGAGGTTCCCAGCCTTACCGTCGCCAAGGTGCGGGCTGCCTTGCTGTATGCGGCTGAAAGATTAAGCGGCGATATGGCAAACCGCGACTCCAAACGGCGTATTTTGCCCGAAAAATGAAAAAACGATCTAAGTAAATGGTTTTTTATGTCTGGATATACGCCTGAACGCCCGCATAATCCGTTTTCTCGCTCAGTCCCGCCATAGGTTGCGCCCATTCCAAAAATACCTCTTATAACGAACCTCAGGCCGTATTATGATTTTTATTGTTTGGATGATTCGTCATTGAGCAACAACCCTTCATGATAGCGCCGAGGATTGTTTCTGCGCTCGGTCAGGCTTTAGCGATAAATCATGCTGCTGCGTATCCTGCCCTGGAATATCGAGCATATAGCATGATGATGGGTAAGATCATTCAGTGGCGGTGATCATAATGGTTGGACGTCTGCATACCTAGCCGAGCTACCTCGTTGGCGTTAGGTTCGTTCGCATGCGCTATGCCTTTTGTTTCCCGGTATTTGGGGATCGACCTCCAGTTCGAGTGGTGGAGTTTCTCATTTCTCTGCCTCGTAATGGTGGAGTGGTTAGATTTTTATCCGGACTAAATTGTTGCAGACTCTCTGTTGGCGCAGAAATAATCCAATCGCTTCCGACCATCTATATCGTCATTGTCGTTTAAAACGGATTTGGTGGTTTACTTCGGGGTGGAGTGGCGACACTCAGGCTGGCGAGTGTGGGAAGTGTCGGAGGTGATTGCTAGTTATTTATTGAGGGGGCGAAAAAACGGCCCAGAAACAGGGCCGTAATAAGTTCTCGTCATCACCTTGAATAGTCTCCGGTTAGCCGGAAACCTCTTAAGCTTAGTGGTGAGCTTGCTGCTTGCCATGGTTGGGTGACGTGAGTGGCCAATCCTGCTCTTCAAAGCAGAGGCATAGGCGATCTTCCAGGGCGGAGATATCCTCCAGGCGATTCCGTAGCAACCAGAATAGATCGCCTTTGATTCTCCCGCTCAACACTTCGTCTCCCTCGCAGTCTGCTGACAGCGCCACGACTAACGCCGACGCCTGCGCCGTGAAGCGTCCCATGTCGTCTAAAATATCCGTGAATTCGTTATGCATCTTCGTTGTTCCTGCATTTAGATTGGTCTGGACTATGTTGGCTTATCATACTGCCGTGTCTCAGTGCTTCGTTTCCTTTCGGTTTACCCATTGAGCGTACGGCACGCCCGCTTTTAGGGAGGCCTGCCAGTCGTCCAGTGAGGACTCAAACCAGCCCACGGCCCGATCACCCAAGGATACGGGAGGAGGAAAGCTGCCAGAGGCTACGCGCTCGTAAATTGTCGATCTGGAAAGGCCTGTTAACTTGGTTGTTTCTTTAATTCTGAAAATCATTTCCGCCATGCTTTATCGGACTCCTTGGCTCGAAAACGGATGTTGTAAATCGTCGCGAAATGATACTGGTATCCGTTTTATTATCAACAAAATCAAATGGTTAAAATGTTTTGGATGACTGATTTAGACCGTATCAGTCGCTTTAGGAGCAAATACGAAAAAGGGCGCTTCTTACCAATGTGCAAGAATGTGATCTAATGAGTAATAATGTGCATGGCGCTAGTTTTAGCCAGCGGCATTGTTACGGTCTGGTAATGTTGGAACGAAGCAAAAGGGAAAGGCGGCTATGTAACGCTGTGTCGCTAGATAATGCTCTGAGGGTATGGGGAAATGCAACTCATGCATAAAAATGTGTTGTTATTGGAGCTTATCTGAAACGTTTATAGGCTTTGCTCTCCACGCAAGAGATTGAAGGTGTCGGCATATGGACGGTAAAGAGCTTTGTCCTTTCGAGTCTTAGCGTTGGTGGTAGGTGGCCTGATAATGATTAGGGAGCCTTTCGGTGGCGGTGCTTGTGGTGGTTAGGTTTTTATCCGGGCTAAATTGTCGATGACTCTCTGTTGGCGCAGAAATAATCTAATCGCTTCCGACCATCTATATCGTCATCGTCGTTTAAAACTGATTTGGCGGTTTGCTTCGGGCTGGAAAGAGTGGGAAGTGTCAGAGTGGGCCGAGGGCTTTCAATTACTGAGGCGGAAAAAAAAGGCCCAGAAACAGGGCCGTTATAAGTTCTCATCATCACCTTGAATAATCTCCGGTTAGCCGGAAACCTCTTAAGCTTAGTGGTGAGCTTGCTGCTTGTCATGGCTGGGTGACGTGAGTGGCCAATTCTGCTCTTCGAAGCAGAGGCATAGGCGATCTTCCAGGGCGGAGATATCCTCCAGGCGATTCCGAAGCAACCAGAATAGATCGCCTTTGATTCTCCCGCTCAACACTTCGCCTCCCTCGCAGTCCGCTGACAGCGCCACCACTAACGCCGACGCCTGCGCCGTGTAGCGTCCCATGTCGTCTAAAATATCCGTGAATTCGTTATGCATCTTCGTTGTTCCCGCATTTTAATTGGCCTGGACTATGTTGGCTTATCATACTGCCGTGTCTCAGTGCTTCGTTTCCTTTCGGTTTACCCATTGAGCGTACGGCACGCCCGCTTTTAGGGAGGCCTGCCAGTCGTCCAGTGAGGACTCAAACCAGCCAACGGCCCGATCACCCAAGGACACGGGAGGGGGAAAGCTGCCATTAGCAACACGCTCGTAAATGGTTGATCTGGAAAGGCCAGTATACTTGGCTGTTTCTTTAATTCGGAAAATCATTTCCGCCATACCTTATCGTTCTCCTTTGAGCCGGAATGTTCATTTATGAAGTGCTGAGAATGATATCTTCAAAAACAAAAATGTCTAATATAAACATTCGGTTAGTGTTTTTGTTTGGACGGATCATGTCGTTTTTTAGTGCATTAAGTGAGCGGTCTGGTGTGGGCGGATGAGGGTAATAATGGTTATGTGCAAAAAGGACTAGTCCCTTCGTGTTTTGTTTATAAACTCATTACCATATGGTTAGGTTTATTGCAGAAGTTGTTTGAACGAGCCGGATAGGGATTATCCGGCGAGCTGAGCACGGGGGAGGCTATGCGGTTATCGTTGCACTTCTTAAGTTCAACATGTCATTACGGGAGGGGTTGTCTGTTTGTCGATAAAGTCAGCCCACTGCTGCATCATGGATCGTCTATCTTCTAAGTATTCGGCTTGGTTATAGCTTGCCCGAGATTTATTGCGCTCTTGATGTGCTAGTTGGCGCTCAACAATATCGGCTCTAAACCCTAACTCGTTCAGTATCGTGGATGCAGTTGCTCGGAAGCCGTGTGCAGAAAAACCTATACCCTCTTTGCCGTTGAAGCCCATCCGCTCCAATGCTCGATTTAATGTTGTTGGCGTCATACATGTTTGAGGATTGCGGTAGTTTGGAAAAAGAAAATCCCTTCCGCCTGTGTAAGTATAAAGTTCTTTTAGCAGCTCCACAGATTGCTGGGATAATGGAACAATATGAGGCTCCCGCATCTTCATTCGCTCAGCGGGTATGCGCCATTCCGCTCGGTTGAAGTTAATTTCTGCCCATGTGGCTGCTCTTAGTTCTACAGTACGAACGAAAGTGAAAAGCATTAACTTTATTGCAATTACAGTGGTTCGATATCCGCCGAATTGGTTTAAGGCGTTTAATAGTTCAGTTATTTGCTCAGGGGTTAGGGGTTTGCTGTGAACGGTTTTAGGCTTATGAATGGCGCCTTTTAGCGCTGCGGCTGGGTCGGTGTCAGCTCTTAGCGTAGCGACAGCATATCGAAATATAGCAGAAGTCCATTGTCGAATGAGCAACGCGACAGTTGAAGCTCCGCGCTCCTCTACATTTCGTATGATTTCTAAAAGGTGAGCTGCAGTTATACTCCGCATTGGGAGGTTACCAATAGACGGATAAACATCCCTGCCCAGAAATCTCTCTACCTGCCTTAGATAATATGGGCTCCAGCCAGAGCGCTTTTTGCTTATCCATTCCATTGCAACCACTTTAAATGTGTTCGCATTTTCGGCTTGTTTGGCTAGCTGCAAAGTCTGTCTGTTATGCGCAGGGTGAACGCTTTGTTTGACTAGTTTGCGAGCTTCGTCGCGCTCACACCTCGCTTCGGCTAGTCCAACTTGAGGGTATTCTCCAATAGCGTAAACATTTTCTTTGCCGGAAATACGATACCGGTAGCGCCAAAGCTTAGACCCTGTCGGTCGTATTTCTAGATAAAGCCCATTGCTATCCGTAAGTTTGATGGGTTTATTGCCGGGTTTTGTATTTCGGATTTTGGCATCTGTTAATGGCATAAAGCGGGTATCCTCCTTTTGATACCCGCGAAGATACCCGCTTTTTAATTGGGTGGCAATGGACGACAGTGTACGTTACTGTCGCTTAACTTATTGTTATTGCTGTACTGATGGTGTGTTTTTTGTGTTCTCTGGATGACTCTGGATGGCTATGATGATTATCAATCATCACCAACATGTTCAAACCCTCAAAATTCTGTCTGTGTATTCGCCGTCATGTGATCGCAGGCTCATAGCCCTTTTTGCGCCATAGCCACGGCGCGGAACACGGCGCGGCCTTTGTTGAGGGTTTCCTTCCATTCCAGGCGCGGCACGGAATCGGCGACAACGCCGGCCCCGGCCTGAATATAAAGCGTCTTGTCCTTGATAACCGCTGTGCGAATGGCGATGGCGGTATCCATGTTGCCGTTCCAAGACAGATATCCGATGGCGCCGCCGTAGACGCCGCGCTTAACTGGCTCCAATTCGTCGATGATCTCCATGGCGCGGATTTTTGGGGCGCCGCTCAGCGTGCCGGCGGGCAGGGTGGCGCGCAGTACGTCAATGGCGCTCAAGCCCTGACGTAGTTTGCCGGTGACGTTGGAGACGATATGCATCACATGAGAGTAACGCTCGATCACCATCTTGTCGGTCAGTTCGATGCTGCCGATATCGCTGACGCGGCCGACATCGTTGCGGCCCAGATCGATCAGCATCAAATGCTCGGCGAGTTCTTTGGGGTCTGCCAGCAGCTCTTCTTCCAACGCTTTGTCTTCCACCTCGGTGGCGCCCCGCTTACGAGTGCCGGCGATAGGCCGCACGGTGGCGACGCCGTCTTCCAGGTGGGCGAGAATTTCCGGGGAGGAGCCGACTACATGAAAATCCCCAAGATCCAGATGGTACATATAAGGAGAGGGGTTGAGGCAGCGGAGAGAACGATACAGGTTGATGGGTTCGGCGGTGAAGGGGACGGACATGCGTTGGGAGATCACCGTTTGCATGACGTCTCCCGCCAGCACGTATTCCTTGATCTTCTCCACAGCGGCTTCGAAGTTCGGCTGCGTGAAACCGGAAGCGAAATCCTCTTCGGCAATTTGCAGGTCTTGCTGGACATGCAGGTTATGCTCGGGAATGGGGCGTCGCAATAGCGTTTCCAGTTCATCCAGACGGGCCTGGGCGCGTTCGCTGGCTTCCGCTGCGCCGGGATCGACATGATGAATCAGCATCAGGCGGCCGCTCAGGTTATCGAACACCACCAGCTCATCCGATACCATCAACAGAATATCCGGCGTGCCCAGTGGGTCCGGCGGCGTGCTTTTGGCCAGCTTCGGTTCAATGTAGCGAATGGTGTCGTAGCCGAAATAGCCCACCAGTCCGCCGTTGAAACGGGGCAGGCCCTCTACGTCCGGCACTTTGAAACGTTGCTGGAAGGTTTCGATATAGGCCAGCGGATCAGCGCTTTCAGTGGACTCGACGAGCGCATTGTCTTCATAGAAATTGATCTGATGGCCGTGAACTTTCAGCACGCTGCGACAGGGCAGACCAATGATGGAGTAGCGCCCCCATTTATCGCCGCCCTGAACGGATTCCAGTAAGTAGGTATAGGGCGCATTGGCCAGTTTCAGATAGGTGGACAGCGGGGTGTCCAGGTCCGCCATTACTTCGCGGACGACCGGGACGCGGTTATATCCCGCCTGATGATAGGCGGCCAATTGTTCGGGTGTCATGATGAATCTCGCCTCCGAGCTCGAATAAGCTAAGCACTAAAATACAAAGATTTGAAATATAGGCATGCCGATGAAACGGCAAAAAAAGATGTGCGGCGCCTAGCGCCATCGAGTCCAGACGGAGGAGGGAAGAAAGATGTTCAGGACGTTTTTTATATTCACTGAAACCTGGGTCTCTGGTGCATGAACAGTATCGTA
This sequence comes from Hahella sp. NS-SX17, assembly GCF_057367735.1. NCBI lineage: Bacteria > Pseudomonadati > Pseudomonadota > Gammaproteobacteria > Oceanospirillales > Hahellaceae > Hahella > Hahella sp. NS-SX17. The sequence continues at coordinate 6,759,676 of NZ_CM170632.1, read as the reverse complement.
ACCGCCCAGTAGCTTACAAAAGCTCTGGCGGTGAATCAACAGGCAAAATCCCCGGCGTTATTTTTTACGCAGGGGAGCCGCTTGTTCATCACGTCCCATGGCCAGCAGAACCGGATCGGCGCTCTGTCTTGCGGAGAAGCTGTGTTTATCCTCGACGCCGCGCCAGTGAATGCGCGCCATGGTTTGCGCCACTGAGCCGCCCAGGGTGTCGCCGGGACCGAGTACGACAACGCGATCCGGGGAGAATTCTTTCAGCGTGACTTCCACTGCTTTGGTGAAATCATAGGTTTCAACGACCTGATGGCCCAGCGTGTAATCCCACAGCGCCTGCGTGTCCGTGCTCCAAGGCGTCCAGATGACGCCGCGTCCGTCCACTAACGGCGTCTGGGGCGCGCGAAACAGCGCGGAGGCGAGGTCCCGGCGAGCCTGCTGCATAACGGGTTTTTGCAACGGCGTATGGAACGCGGCGTGGTTGTGCAGTTTCAGCGGGAAGCGCTCCTGCTCCGGGGGCAGTTGCGCCATCATCATTTTGCAGGCGCGGTCGCTGCCGGCCAGCACCAGCATGCCGCCCAGCTCAATGGAAATAAAGGCTTCTTCTGCGCCCAGTTCGTCATTGATGTCATTAAGAAGCGCCAGAACCTGTTTGCGCCGACCGGGCAGCGGATTCCATTGCGGGTCGAGCAGGGTGTAAACCAACTGGCCGCCGATAAGCGCGTTGTGCATCGCCACGCCCATATGATTGATCAGGTGCAACGCGTCCATGGGCGCCAGCGCTCCGGCGCAGGCCAGGGCGATGTACCAGCCCATACTGTTGCCGGTGACGGCGACGATATCGTAGCGATCGTGATCGATACTGAGAAAGTCCGCGTAAGCGCAGGCATAGATTAGGGCGGATGCGTTGTCCCCGGACGAGTGCTCTTTCAGCGAATATTTGTCGCGGCCATCCAGGTCGCTAAGCGTCGCCTGTCCCTGTTGCGCGCGATAGGCGTCGAACTCGCTGAGCAGGGCGAATCGGTCGCCATGATTGCGTTTCAGGTAGCCCAGTTCATTTTGGTTGTAGGTGCCGCGACCAGGGCAGACTATGGCGATTCTTTCTTTCATCTTATGTTCCGCACGCTGTTAATCGTCTCTGCGAGTTATTCCGCTTTTGTCCGGTTATTCCGCTTTGGCTAACAGGATATGGCCGAGCAGGGCCCTGGCCGCCTCGACGATGCCGTCTCTGTCGGGCAATGTGCAGGTGGCGGCGCGACCCAGGGGGATGAAGGAGTCTTCCGCGCACAGGCGGCTGACTTGCGTACGATCCCAGCCGGATTCCATGAGCAGAGTCATGATTTCCTCGCTGACAGATCCGGTGCGTCGGCACTCATCCACCACCAAAATCCGCTCACAGCCTTCAATGGCTTCTAGCAATGCGTCCTCGGGCAACGGTAATAGCCAGCGGAGATCGATGATGCGCAGGCGAACGCCATCCTGCTCCAGCTCTTTCGCCGCCTGACGGCTCAGGTAGTAGCCATTGCCGTAGGTGATGATCGCCAGGTCCTTACCTTTGCCCCATTGACCAACTTGCCCGAAGCCAATGTGCTGGTTTTCCTGTGGCGGTAAGTAGGGGTAAGTCCACTGTCCGTCGCTTTCTTCATGTAAATCGCGGGTCATGTACAGGGCGATGGGTTCGAGGAATATCACCACGCGTTGTTCTTCGCGGGCCAGCCGGACGGACTCGCGCAGCATGGACACTGCGTCCCAGCCGTTGGACGGACAGGCCACAATCAGGCCGGGGATATCGCGAAATACATTAAAGGAGTTGTCGTTATGGAAGTGTCCGCCAAACCCTTTCTGGTAGGCCAGACCCGCAATGCGCACCACCATGGGGTTGGTGAATTGCCCTTGCGAGAAAAAGCTCAGGGTGGCGGCTTCACCGCGCAGCTGATCTTCGGCGTTGTGCACATATGCGAGAAACTGGATTTCCACGATGGGCAGCAAACGGTTGTGGGCGACGCCAATGCCCAGGCCGAGAATGCTTTGCTCGTCCAACAGCGTGTCGATGACGCGGTGGGAGCCGAACTTCTCCTGCAACTTCTGGGTGACGCCGTATACGCCGCCTTTGCGGCCGACATCTTCACCAGCGAGGATGATGTCGGTGTGGCTTAGCATCAAGTCGCTGAGCGCCCAGTTAATAAGGCGGGCGGTATGTTGCGGCGATTCCATCTGCACACGCTCGCGGGCGAATATGCGCTCGCGCGCTTCCTGGTAAGCGTTATCGTATTCCGTTTGCGGCGCTGCGACGCGGCGTGGCGGCGTCAGACTGGCCATCACGGATTTGCTGGTCAGTAATTTGGGGCGCTTGATGGCTTCCTCCGCCACCTTAACCACGCGCTCTGTGGTGCTGTGATACATCTCGATCATGTCGTGGGCGCTCAATATCCCATGCTCAATGAGAATGCGCGCTGAGTGCAGTAAGGGGTCTTGCGCTTCATGAGCTTCGATTTCTTTCATGCTCAGATAAGCTTGCTGGGCGTCGGAGCCTGCATGCCCCATCAGGCGTACGCAGGACATATGCAGAAATGCAGGTTCGCGGCGCTTTCTGACAATGCTCTCAGCACGGTAGGCCGTGGCGTAGACATCCGCAAAATTCAGTCCGTCGCAACGCAGATAGTGCAAACCGGGGCGGCGGCTCATATTCGCTTCCACCCAGCCCTGGGGGGTGCGTACGGAAATGCCGATGCCGTTATCTTCGCAGACCCACAATAAGGGCAGCGGTACACGCTGGTAAGCAGTCCAGCATGAGGTGTTAATGGCTCCCTGCGCGGTTGAGTGGTTCAGCGACGCGTCGCCAAAACTGCACAGAACCACCGCGTCGTCAGGCATTTCGCCATTGAGCCTGAGGCGGCGGTTGAGGCCGATGCTGTATGCCGCGCCCACCGCTTTTGGCAGGTGCGAGGCGATGGTGCTGGTTTGCGGCGGAATAAACAGCGATTTCGAGCCCAGCACTTTATGTCGTCCGCCGGCGATAGGATCTTCCGCGGACGCAGCGAAACTGAGCAGGAAATCCCAGGCGATAGTTTGCCCTGGAACCTGTTTGCTGCGCTGAATCATAAAGGCGGCGTCCCGGTAATGCAGAAAGGCCATGTCGTTGTGCCGGAACGCCGCAGCAATGGCGGCATTGCCCTCATGGCCGGAGCTGCCAATGGTGTAGAAACTTTCTCCCCGCGCCTGCAACTTGCGCGAGTGCAGATCCAGAATGCGCGAGAGCGCCTGGGATTCGAATATCGCCGCCGCCTGCGCCGGACTTAAGCCAGCCTGTTGCGGCGAGGTGGCGGACAGCGGGGTGGGTAGATCCCCTGCGCTGACGCGACGAAGAAAGTTTTGTTCCACCACTTCAGCCCGGTTTTGCATGAAGAGCTACCTCAGCCTGATTCAGTTCTTGGAAAAGCTGTTTATATCCTGATGGCGGGGAGCCGGCGCTTACGCGCCGGTGAATGCCTGGATGCCGGTTTGCGCACGTCCCAAAATCAGGGCGTGGATATCGTGCGTGCCCTCGTAAGTGTTCACTGCTTCAAGGTTGCACACATGGCGTATGACATGGAATTCGTCGGCAATGCCGTTGCCCCCGTGCATATCGCGGGCGACGCGGGCGATATCCAGGGCTTTGCCGCAAGAGTTGCGTTTGATCAGAGAAATCAGTTCCGGCGCGCAGCGGCCTTCGTCCATCAGGCGGCCGGCCTGTAAACAGCCTTGCAGGCTAATACTGATTTCCGTCTGCATGTTGGCCAGTTTCAGCTGAATGATCTGATTCGCCGCCAACGGACGGCCGAACTGTTTGCGGTCAAGGCAATACTGACGCGCCTGAGTCCAGCAAAACTCCGCAGCGCCCAAAGCGCCCCAGGCAATGCCATAGCGAGCTTTGTTAAGACAGCCGAAGGGGCCTTTCAGACCGGAAGCGTTGGGCAGCATGTTGGCTTCAGGAACGAAGACGTCGTCCATCACGATTTCGCCGGTAATCGACGCGCGCAGAGAGAACTTGCCTTCGATTTTCGGCGCGGTCAGGCCTTTCATGCCTTTTTCCAAAATGAAGCCGCGTATTTCCCCATCCAGCTTCGCCCATACCACCATCACATCGGCGATAGGGGAGTTGGTGATCCACATTTTGGTTCCTTTCAGCAGGTAACCGTCGGCGACGCGTTCAGCGCGGGTGCGCATGCTGGCGGGGTCGGAGCCGGAGTCAGGCTCAGTGAGGCCGAAGCAGCCCACCCACTCGCCGGAAGCCAGCTTGGGCAGGTATTTCTTACGTTGATCTTCGCTGCCGTAGGCGTAAATAGGATGCATCACTAGTGAAGATTGCACGCTCATGGCGGAGCGATAGCCGCTATCCACCCGCTCTACTTCGCGCGCCACCAGTCCGTAGCTGACATAGTTGGCGCCGGCGCAGCCGTATTCTTCGGGCAAAGTGCAGCCCAACAGACCCAATTCACCCAGCTCGCTCATGATCTCCCGGTGGAAGATCTCCTTACGGTTGGCTTCAAGGATGCGAGACATCAGTTTTTCCTGCGCATAGTTTCGCGCCGTGTCCCGAATCATGCGCTCGTCGTCGGTCAGCTGGGTCTCCAGCAGAAACGGATCGCTCCAGTCGAATTGGGGTTTGCTTGCGCTCATTGGATCACCTTTTCCTGAATTGGGTTCGCGCCATACGCGCGCCATTTTAGGTCTAGCATACGAGCGCTGTTGGTAAAGTAGAAATATTATTTATATGCATGTGATATAGTTAATTCCTATATCAAAAGCCGGGGCGCCCACTATGGATCTACGAGAACTGCGGTACTTCATTGCGGTGTATGAGCTGGGCTCCATTTCTGCCGCTGCAAGGCGTTGTTATGTGGCGCAACCTTCTATCTCCGCCGCTATTCAGCATTTGGAGGCGCATCTGGATACGCTGCTGTTTTCCCGTCACAGCAAAGGCGTTTATCCCAGTGACTCAGCGCAGCGTCTGTATCCCCTGGCGAAAAAGCTCACTGGCGAGGCGCAGGCGATATCCCAACTCTTTCGCAACAAGCCTCAGCCTATGCCTTTTTCCCTTGGCCTGATGCGGTCTTTGGGGGCCGAGCGCATGAGTTTTTTGCTGAAAGAGCTGATTCAATCGGTGGAGTCGCTTGAGCTGAGTCTGGTGAATCCCGAAGAGCCCTGCGACGCTCGTATTATCACGCCGGCCTACCTGCGTGAAGACGAACGCTTTCAACCTATCTGGCTCGACCGTTATCTGTTGGCGCTGCCAGCGGGGCATTCGCTCAGTCTGCAGGAACAGGTGACATTGGAGGAGCTGGATAATCTGCCCTTTATTCATCGCAGCCCATGTGACGCCCTGGAAAGCCTGCAGCAGGAGTTGCGACATCGCAAAATCAGCTTCCTGAAACGGGCGAATATCCGCACGATTGAGTACGCGTTGGGCCTGGTCAGCGCTGGCGTAGGCGCTGCGCTGGCGCCGGACTGGCCGGAAACCCGTGAGCGTAAGGACATCGTATTGCGCCCTCTGGTCGATGTTAAGTTAGAGCTGGAAATTGGTCTGGCGTATCCGAAAAAGCGCGCCATGGAAGGGCCTTTGGCCTGTCTGCAAGGATTGTGTCTAAGGCGCTGGGAAGAGGCGGGGACCCAGGAACGTGCTGGCGGATGACGGGTTATGAGTAAAAACGCCGCTTGGTTTGGCTGTGCTATCGCCAAAAATGCGCAGGGCGTATCGACATGCAAAACAGAGCCTATGTTTGACGATAGGGCTCTGCTAAGTTTAGACATGCTCTTTCTAAACATTCCCACCTTTATCTTGACCAACGGATGAGAAGTTATGGCGTTTTCCAAACTTGAACAGAACATACTGAAAGCGAAAGGCCTCAGCGAAGACAACATTCAGGCGTTAGTGGACGCAGGGATAGAAAGCAAACAGGACTTCCAAACCGTTGGCGACGCCGGCACGCTGGCCGCACTGTCCGGCCTTGAACAAAGCGTCGCCGCGGAGGTCATGGCTTGGGCGATTGGCCCTCAAGCAGCCACTATGTCCTCCTCTTCCTCAACTTCTTCCGCCTCTGTTTTAAATCCTTCCGTTGTTGTTGAAAGCGCGGACATCGTGAAGTGCGCCCATTGTCAGCATCGCCAGCCCAAAGACTACAAAAGCGGCGACCTTTGCGTGTCCTGCGGACGTCAGGTCGAGCGCTTCGCCACCTGTCACTGGTGCGCGGCGTCCGGTCCCGGTAATTTCTGCCGTTCCTGCGGCGCGGAGTTCGTACCGGTGGCGGACTTTGAAATTGCGGTATTGCTCAAGCGAGAAGGCGTCGCCAAAGACCAGATCGCGCAACGGGTGCGTGATCTGTCCACAGATGAAAAAGACACCCTGTGGGGACGCATCCGTAGTTTGCGCGGCCACTCTTAAGCGCTGGCTATTCCGCTTTCTGCGCAGCGCTGGCGCGCTGCGTATCTGTTTGCATCATCGATTGACGTGAGACGGGTTGCGTCATGTTTCAGTACAGGTGTTTCCAATGGATGTAATGTATTGCGAGCAATGCCACGCGAAGCAGCCTAATGATTGGCGCGCTGGCGACAGTTGTGTGGAGTGCGGCGGGGTTGTGCGCTCGGATGTGCGCTGCGGCTGGTGCGCGAAGTTGACGGCGCCGGGTAAGTTCTGTCGGCAATGCGGTTTCGAAATGACCGATGCGGAGCACTACGGCGTCGCGCGTATGTTGAAGCAGGCCGGAGTGGATCAGCTGCAGTTAAGGGAGCGTTTGCTGAGCCTGCCGCAGGATCGTGTCGACCATTACAACAGCCTGTACAATCAGCATCTCACCCTGGCTCTGAATCGCATTGACGAGCTGCGTTTATGTCAGCGTTACCTGACGTTCAAAGAGCACGTTTTCAATCTGGAAAATGAGCTGATCGGCCATCTGCCCTGGAATGACCAACAGACCGCCCTGATGAAGTCGGGGCCGCAAGGTCCATTCGAAAATCAGATTGAACGTCTTTCCGAAATCGCGGCTGCAAGTCCCTTGTCCTCCACCCGAATCCTCGCTTTCATCGCGTGGGTGCGTTGCCCGACTATTGAAATCAATGAAGAGTTGGAAAGCCATTGGTTTGACGCAGTGTTGGCGGCTATGCAGGTCGGCGGTGTCATTGCCGCGGAGGCGTTTAGTGTCCTCGGGCACTGGCGGGCGCAAGGACGTCTGGCTGAGTCTGGGCCGCTAAGGCAGCCTGAGCGCGCCCAGGAATGTCTGCAGGCTATGTTCAGATTATGGAAGACGCACTCAGGCACTGGAAACCCCTGGCTGGCCTGCGCACTATTGCATCTTTCCAGACTCTGCGAGCTGAATCTGCCGCAAGCTGAGCAGGAAGACGTTATTTCCCAGGTCAACGAGGCCTTGACGTCTGCGGAGCCGGATCTTCGTTGCTCGGCCGCTTTGTTGCTGGAGCATGAAGCAGTGCTTGCCGAATGCCTCAATTCGCCGCTGTCCTCCCTGGTATGCAAAGCAATCGTCGTATTGGCGCGCCAAGGCTCAGCCTCGCTGGCTTCTTATGTGTCCCGTCGCGGCGCTCGCTGTGAGTTTCTGTTGTGGCGTTTGATTGAGGAAAGACTTTCGGCTTTGCCGGCGGCGCTAACACTGTCCCTTTGGGGTCTACTGGAAGACGACACCGTAGGAGAACGCTCGCGTCGATACGCCATTCAGATACTCCTGGCGCTACCACAGGAAAAGCGGGATGACTCGCGTATAGCAGCGATTTGTCAGCGCAGCCAGATGTTGGATGGGTTGTACACGATGCTGGCTATTGGCGATGCAAGCGCCCAACGTTGCGCCTTGGAGGCGATGGGAGAGTATCCGATACAGCCGCAGTATCTGGAGGCCATCGCTTACGCCGCATCCCGCACGCCTATGCCGCTGAATATGATCGAGGCATGGCGGAAATTTATACTGGAGGCGATTGGCGCCGGAACGTTGGATCAATACAGCAAAGCCCTGGGACAGATTCTGTGTGGTCAGATTAATCTGGACGGTCATGAAGGCTTTCTGTGTTTGCGCTTTATATTACAGCAGAGCTTTAACGCCAAAGCCCCTCTGTATGCAAACGCCTGTTTCCAGTTGTTGCGCGATTCAGCGGGAACGCGCATGACCTATCGTTCGCCCGAAGACGGCTCCATGATTGAGTTGGAGATGGGGCCGGAGTTCGCGCGCCATTTCTTTGGTTCTGCGGACCTGTTCGCCACACTCTTCTGCGAACTCATTTCCCGGGCGGACGATATGCTGGTGTGGAACTGGGCGCTGGAGCAGTTGGATCGCACCAACTTTGGCGGCGTTCAAGACAGTATCTGGATGCAGATAACGCCCGCCAGACATATGTTGCTGGAACGACTTGCGTTGCAACTGGTTACTCGCTCAGGTCATGGCGACTATGATCGCAGGAAAATAGCCAGATTTATGTTTCAAGCCCCTGCTGGAGCGATTTCACCGCTGGTAAAAGCTCTGGAGACGGTCAGTATCAACGCCGATAACCTGGAAGTGATGTTAGACGGGGAGGATTGCGGCGAGTATTCCGCCAAGCTGGTGGAAAAGATCGTTGAATTCGCCATTACGCAGGAAGATGAGGAGACTGACCGCAAGATGGCGCAGTTCCTCGAATATCAGGCTTATCGTCGCGGCGTCGGAGCATATCATGGGTTACGCACCTTGCTGACGATGGCGTTGACCTATGAGTCTACGACTTTGACCCGTCGCGCCGCGCGGTGGGGGCGCAACCTCTCTTTAGCTCTGCACCGCTACCGGGTCACGCCGGATGGCGAAGAGCGGCCATGTAGACTCAGTGCTCAGTGGGTCACGGACATGTTCCACGATGAGGGCTACTTTCTGCAAAGTCTGATCAATCTGTTTTACGCGCCGCAGCCTTCTATCTCCGCAGCATGGTTTGTGGAGAAAGTGGTGCGGGAAGACGAGGACAACTATCTGGCGACATTGCTGGCGGAGCGACCCAACGCCGCCGCCTACTTCATGTGTAGCGCTCTGAACTTACTGCGCTTCAAGGATCTGGACGAGAATAATGCATACTGGCGTGATTATCTTAGTCGCGCCATGCAAAAGGCGTTTGATGAAAGCTATGTCTCAGAGGAACTTATCTGGCGTCTGGCGACGCTGTCTGACATTTCTTCAGACATGCACTATTACATCGAGAACATGCTGTCTCGATCGCTGCGTTGGCTTGCGCAGCATAAACCGCAGACATGCGGCGATATGGCGCAGGCTCTGTTGGAGCATCCGGCCGTTAATTCAAGCATCCTGTATGTGCTTAAAGACTTCTGGAAAGAATGGGGAGAGGCGTGGCTGGCGGCGCAGGCGGATGACTCAGAGCCTGATCCGGATCAACAGGATGTGGAAGAGGAGATCGAGATAGGTGAGGAAGACGATATTCCCCTCAATGAGTCGCCCTCATTAATTGAACTGGCGGCCCGCTGCGATGGGTCGGAGGCCTGGTTGACGGAGGCTTCGGAGCGACTCTTCGCACCGGAAGATGATGCGTTGTCGGTGGTGCTGGGGAGTATGTGCGGCCATATAGATGCATTGAAAAAGGCTGTGGCCGGCTCGCCTGGCGCGGCCAATACATTGTTCGCCCAGCTAACGCGGCTGGTGACGCACGCCGGCGATTTGCCGGAAGACGAAGGCATGACGATTTTTTATCAGGCGCTGACTCTGTTTCAACAACTGGCGGAGGGCAGTCCTTTTCGCTACCCCTACATGCTGCAATTAGCCGAATTTCATCAGGCGCGGGAGCGTGGGCAGGTGTATGAGTTTAACCTTAACCAGATGTTTGAAGCCCTCTCCGACGATACCTGGCGGGCGATGTCGCAACAGTACAAAGGAACGCTGCAATGATTAGTCGTAACGAGGTCAGTGAAGCCGTTATCCAGCGTGTCGTGGACGATCCAGTGTGGCAGCCCTACTGGCTGGTGAGCCCGGCGGAAGAGGTTCCCTATCATCGTGTAGCGCAGGTATCTCTGGGCTTGCACACGATTCGTTGGCAGTACAATCTGGAAAAAGGGCAATACTACTTGTTGCCTCTGCGAGTGGACGGCGCTCTGTTTCAAGAGTGGCTCAGTAACAACGCCATCATGGGCTGCATCCTGTGGACGCACTGCGATATTGAAACGGTGGCGGAACACCTTCGAACCCGCCGCGACGCAGGCGAAGAGGAATGGCCGCCAACGGATATGCAACAATGGGCCTGGACTTTGGCGGGGCTGACGCCTCAAGGCGTAGAGCGCTTTTTGGGGCCTATCGAATCGCTTTGGGCTCACCAGAAAGATGGAAGCTGGCGTGTTTTTACCAATCCATCCCCTTGCAGTCCTGCTGAATTGGCGGTTTCCACTCATAAGCCAAAGCCTTTGTCGGAGAGCCAGCTGTGGGCGCTGGCGGTTCCCGCTATTCTCACTGAGTTTAATCGCGCCCGGCATGACCTGTTAGGTAGCGAAATTACTACCCCGGAGAGTATTCAGTCCTGGAAAGAAGGACTTAAAGACTGGTGGTCGGTGACGGACAGGGAGAGTTTGCTGGAAACCTTGGACTGGCTGTTGGAAGGCGGCCACCGGGCAGGGTTCAGTAAGCTGCGCGAGCAGGTCATGCAACTGGACGCAGAACAGTATCAGGCGGCCTGGGACGCGAATGAAGATGAAGAGTTGCGCGCCAATATGAAAATCATCCGCCGCTATTCCAACGCGCTGGGAGAGCCCGGTATCGCCTCCTGGGATATCGGACGTTATATCTCCCTGTGCCGCTGGGGCTATCTGGTGGGAATGCTGCCGGAAGAAGAAGCCTGGGAGCGCATCCTGCATGCGGCGAGAGCGGTGCAGGGCATGTACCACAGCTGGCGGCAAATGGGTCTGGGTTATGTTGTGGGTCGTATGTACTGGCAGTCCGACGCCAGTGACGAACATATGACAAAGTTTTTCAATTTGCTGCGACGCCAGACAGTCAGTCCCGACAGCTATTGGGTGAAGCTGCCTTGGGACCTTGATCTTGGCGGAGAAGAAGAGGAAAACCATGGCGCGGTGCATTAGCCGCGCCTGTTTCCTACAGGCTTCATTGCTTCAACCCTGTCACACAATCGTCAACTCCTGTCGTTTTACTTTGACATAATTTCTCCTTCTTACAATAAGGAGACTGGCGACGGGAATGTCGTTGCAGTTTGTCATTTTTCTAGTTGATAGAGGCGGGTGATCAAAATATAATCCGCCCCCGCTTACTCACCGTTAGTTGTCATGGTAGTCAGGATGTCTGAAATAAATTCCACAGGGGGGTTGGATACCGGCCTCGCTGCGTTGGTGATGTTGGCACGGTTTCACCAAGTCGCCGCCGATCCCGCCCAGATTCAACACCACTTCGGTACTCACGAAAACGCCTTTACTGAACAGGCGCTTATCCGTGCTTCCCGACATCTCAAACTGAAAGCCAAAGCGTTTACTTCTTCCTGGGAGAAACTGGCGCATATCGCTTTACCTGCGATAGCTGCGACGCAAGACGGACGCTATGTTGTGCTCGCGCGCGCAGCGGAAGATAAAGTTCTGATTCAGGACCCGGCGGGTCAGGGGCCGCAGACTTTATCTAAAGAAGAGTTTATGGAACTCTGGTCAGGTCGCCTGATTCTTATTACAAAACGTTCAGTGTTGCCGGGCATGAGCGGGAAGTTCGATATCAGTTGGTTTATTCCCGCTATTCTCAAATATAAATCCCTGTTGCGGGATGTCATCATCGCCTCGTTTTTTATTCAGCTTTTTGCGTTGATTACGCCTCTGTTCTTTCAGGTCATTATTGATAAGGTGCTGGTGCATAAGGGCTTAACCACACTGGATGTGCTCGCTTTTGGTCTGGTTGTCCTCTCTATATTTGATGTGGTGTTGAACGGTCTGCGGAACTATGTGTTCAGCCATACCACGAACCGGGTTGATGTGACGCTTGGCTCCAAGCTGTACCACCACCTGATTCATCTGCCGATTTCCTACTTCCTCATGCGTCAAGTGGGCAATACCGTGGCCCGGGTGCGGGAACTGGATACGATCCGCAACTTTATTACCAGTTCAGCGTTAACCTTGGTGATCGACCTGTTCTTCACCATCGTCTTTTTTGTAGTGATGTACTTTTACAGCCCGACTCTGACTTGGGTAGTGCTGGGTTCGATACCTTTCTATGTGGCGCTGTCCGTCTATATCACGCCAATCCTGCGCAATCGTCTGGATGAGAAGTTCAAGCGCGGGGCGGAGAATCAGGCGTTTCTCACTGAGTCCGTCTCCGGCATGGAAACGGTCAAAGCCATGGCGGTGGAGCCGCAGATGCAGCGTCGCTGGGAAGAGAATCTGGCGGCGTATGTCGCGGCTTCTTTTAAGGCGAATAACCTTGGCAATATCGCCAGCCAGTCGGCGCAGTTGATTAATAAAGTCGTAACGGTATTAATTCTGTGGATTGGCGCGACGTTGGTGATGCAAAACGAGTTGAGCATCGGCCAGCTCATCGCATTTAACATGATCGCGGGACGCGTTAGCGGTCCCATTCTGAAACTCGTGCAGCTCTGGCAGGACTTCCAGCAGGCGGGAATCTCTATTGCAAGGTTGGGCGATATTCTCAATACGCCGACCGAGCCAGGACATAATCCGAATCGCACGACGCTCCAGCAAATTCAGGGGCAGGTCAGCTTGGAGAACGTATCATTCCGCTACAGCCCGGATCAGCCTCATATTCTTCGTAACCTGTCCTTGGATGTGAAACCGGGAGAGGTGATCGGCATCGTCGGCCGCTCCGGTTCAGGGAAGAGTACGCTAACCAAGCTGGTCCAGCGTCTTTATGTGCCTGAAGCCGGCAGAGTGCTGGTGGACGGCGTGGACCTGGCGCAAATGGAGCCCGCCTGGTTGCGTCGTCAGGTGGGGGTTGTATTGCAGGAAAACCGTTTGTTTAACCGGTCGGTGAAAGACAACATTGCCCTGGTTGATCCAAGTTTACCCATGGAGCGCGTTATCCAGGCCGCGAAACTGGCTGGCGCTCATGAGTTTATCGTGCAGCTGCCGCAAGGTTACGACACGATCGTGGGCGAGCAGGGCGCGTCTCTGTCTGGAGGTCAGCGTCAGCGCATCGCCATCGCTCGGGCGTTGATCTGCAATCCGCGCATTCTGATTTTTGATGAAGCCACCAGCGCCCTGGACTATGAATCTGAGCGAGTCATTCAGGAAAACATGCGGCATATGTGTCGTGGGCGCACAGTATTCATTATTGCGCACCGGCTTTCCACCGTCCGTCAGGCGGATCGCATTATTGTGGTGGATAAGGGCGAAATTGTAGAAAGCGGCAATCACGATCAATTGCTGCAGCAAGGCGGTTATTACACCAAACTCTATAGTTATCAGAATCATACCCCTGCAATACGCAAAGTTGAGACGACTGCTCCAGCGGATGCGATTATCGGCAATGCTGAGAAGGGAGGCGCACAATGAGTCAGGCGCAACCGCAACCAAAGAAAAAAGAAGTTTTATCCCAGCAGGAGATTCTGGAGTTTCTGCCGGCAGCAATCGAAATTGAGCAAACACCTGCGTCCCCGCTGGGTAGAGCCATTCTCTGGGCGATCGTATTGTTGTTCACCATTGCAGTGATATGGGCTTGTTTCGGTAAGATAGACATCGTCGCCGTTACCCAGGGTAAGGTCATTCCCAGCGAGAGGGTCAAAACTATTCAGCCGCTGGAAACCGCTGTCATTTCCAAGATTCATGTTAGCGACGGCCAATCGGTAAAGGCTGGCGACTTGCTGATTACCCTGGATGGCGCGCAGGCGGAAGCGGACTTGCGTCGATTGGACGGCGAGTGGCGGGAAAGCGCCGCGCAATCGCAACGCTATAAAGCCATGGCCGACTGGCTGCAGCAAGAACGTTCAGTCTCTCCAGTCATGCCAGAGGATGATGCGCTACCGGTCAATCTGCAGCAACAACATCGCAACCTGTTGCAGCAAGAGGCCGCAGAGTTCACCGCCCGACTGAACGCGTTGGAGCGTGAAGCGGCGCGTCTCAATGCGGAGCATGAAATGACCGTGGCTGAAATCACCAAGCAAAGCCGGATCATGGAAGTGTTGCGAGAGCGGGTGAACGCGCTGGACGTCATGCAAAATCGCAAGCTGGGCTCCCGTGTTCAATATCTGGAGCTCAAGCAGGAGCTGATTGAAGTCGAACAGGATCTGGCTGTGCAACAGGCGCGTTTGAAGCAGCTCGGCGCTTCACTCGCCGCCAATGAAGCTCAGCAAGAAACCCTGTTGCATGAACAGTATAAAAATACGTTGGCGCAATGGCGGGAAGCAGACACCCGAGCCGCCTCGTTGCAGGAAGAGCGAATCAAAGCGGATCAACGCAGCCGCCAAACCCGCCTGACCGCTCCCATCGACGGGACCGTGCAGCAATTGGCGGTGCACACCGTCGGCGGCGTCGTTACGCCTGCACAGGAACTGATGCTGATCGTTCCAGAGCACAGCGAAATGGAAGTGGAAGCGTTGGTGGTTAACAAAGACATCGGCTTCGTTCAGGAAGGTCAATCCGCCGAAGTAAAAGTAGATACCTTTAATTTCACCAAGTATGGAATTATCGACGCAGAACTCGTCGATCTTTCCGACGACGCCATCCAGGACGAAAACCTCGGACTGGTCTACAAAGCCAGACTCAAACTCAAACAAGATGGACTGACGGTGGAAAACAAATACGTCCGCCTAAGCCCCGGCATGTCCGTCACCAGTGAAATCAAAACCGGTCAAAGACGCTTGATTGAATACTTCCTGTCTCCGTTGTTGCGGTATAAGCAGGAGAGTTTGGGTGAGAGGTGATATGAAAAATTTGGTGTTAATCCTGCGCATTTCGCTTGGAATAAAGTAACTGAGGAAAAACCAGATTGGTTTCTAGATTTTGTCGCTGACTCAATACTATTTGATTCAGCCGTTAATATAAATCTTAGTGCAGATCCAGGATGGGCGGAGAGCCAAATAGTCCGAAAATTTGACCATCTTTAACTTGTTTGTGGGGACGAATAACCGAGGCTGCTTTAATTACTGAACTCACTGAAGTAAGGCTGCGCATAAATGTTGAATTTTCAATGTTTAAAGGAGTTCACTTTGTGTTGCTTTTCATGTACTGTGCTACCCCGATTTTGGTATGGGATATTGTGTGATTTCTATATTTCAATAGTCGCTTCATTGGTGTTTTGAATATTTTATTCTGGTATTGTCCTTGATTGAACGCAATGATTTTTTGGTCTAGTGCCAGTTTGACGTTTTTTGCTGTTAAGTTAATAAAGGTAGCTGAATGGTCTGTTCCTACTATGTTCGCATTGCTCTCATTTTGGCTGGAATACTCTTTGCTTCGTTAGCTCGCTCAGCGGTGCTTGCGAAAAATACATACAGGGCTTGGTACGGTGATATTGACGGTGATGGTAAGGGCGACTT
Organism: Hahella sp. NS-SX17; assembly: GCF_057367735.1. Taxonomy (NCBI): domain Bacteria; kingdom Pseudomonadati; phylum Pseudomonadota; class Gammaproteobacteria; order Oceanospirillales; family Hahellaceae; genus Hahella; species Hahella sp. NS-SX17. Next base: position 6,744,202 of record NZ_CM170632.1, on the reverse strand, counting down.
ATACCTCCAGTCCATGCCTAATATGGTAATTGTCGCATCAGAAATAATTATTCCTATTGCGCTAGAGTCTGGGTTTGAACATATGGAAATGCTTGGCGGAGCTGATGGGAAGCTGGGGTCTTTGCGGTTTGGTATTGATCTTGACCCTGTAGACTATGGAATGATCGAGCTGCTCATAATTACTGGTGACTTTTATGGAGATGAAAACCCTGAAATATTGATACAAAGTAAACAAGCTGACAAGGATTCATATTTATTGTCGCAATCAGGGAATGGACTGCAGAAAATTCAAGCGCTGGGTCGTGATAACGATGCGATAATTTCTAGTGATATTGGTACCATTATAAATAAAGATGTGAATTTGGACGGTAAGGATGACTTATTAATATATGACGATGAAAATATTTCCCGTGTAATACTGGGGGGGGATAACGGATTTGTACTTCCCGAAGAAGAAAAAGAAGACCCGACTCCTGAAATGGTGTTCAAAGACTTCACGGCTGCTTTAGTTGAAGGAAATAATAGAAAAGCTCTTGGCTATATCTCCCCTTCATCTAGAGGGCGCTATTCAAGAGTTTTTGATGAGTTGGCTGGACGTATTAAAAGCGTTGCGGAAGGCTTTTCTTCCCCTACAAAGCTATCCATTAAAAGTAATTATGCAGAACTTATTGTAACCCAGTCAGTGAATGGGAAAAAGTATGTTCATATATGTGCTCTGTATAAAAATGCTCTGGGGCGTTGGTATATTGAAAGCTTATAGGGATTTGATTTTTTTTTTATGTTAATGTATGGCAGAGTAAGGTTCTATATTGGTTTGGGGTTGGCTGCTTTTCTTGTTTGTGTTGTATTGAAATGTTCTAATTTTTTTAATGCCAGATATATCACTTATGCTGTATATGCGTTGTTGGGAGGGGTTGCGTCACGCCCAATATCGGGGGTGGTCATTGACTCCGAGACAGGAAAGGCCCTGGAAGGTGTGGCTATATTGGCTCACTGGGATAAAGTTGGCTGGCACGGCTCAATTGATGAACGTATAGCAGTAATTGAGACCGCTTCTGCTCCTGATGGAAGCTATACACTTCAACCATGGGGACCAAAATTGTCATTGGTAGCCGATGTTACGCTATTGAGATATCCAAGAATATACTACTTTAAAGTAGGCTATTATCCCCTCGCGGTAGGAGAGGCGCTTGCGCCCTCCGTTAAAGATAAAGAAGTTGATCGGTTAAGGCTGACTTCCAGCTGGGATGGTAAAACAGTCGCCATGCAACCTTTGAAGGAGCATGGTATGCCAAAATATGTGGAAGCTGTATCTGTCTTTGCTGCGGATATAAGTATTATTTTGTATGAAAAAGAAGGTGACTGTTACTGGGAGTCGTTCCCAGTCACTATTTTAAACTTTCTTGAAGCAAGGGACTATTTTCTGAAGAAAGGAACTGCTTCAGGAATTCCAGATTATGATCGGTTCTTGTGTGTATCTTCAAAGTCAATTTAAAGTAGTTAGGAAACGGAAGTTGAAATATAGTAAATTAATATGTGGCGTGCTTTTAGTTTTATTTTTTCCGGCTGTTGCTGGCGGCTATGAGCTAACTACGCATGAATATATATCTGAAAGGGCTGTAGAAAAGTCAAAGTTAAGTACTACTTCTATACTTTCTAATTATGGTCTCAGCTATAGTAGCTCCTGGCTGCCTAGCACCATTACTGCAAATAAAATTACCATTAAAGATCTGGTCGGTCTTGGTGCTAGGCTTGAAGATGACTCTGATGACAGTATCAGGTCCGCTCGTCATTTTTATGATCCCCAGCAGCATCTTGATTCTGGTGAGCCATACGGATATCTAGGGCAATCTGAAGCTTCTATTGTATGGGCAATAGAGCCTGAAAGGGATAGTAGTTCTCTCGGTGAGGATATACAGCGTTTTTCTTATCAGGAAGCAAGAGCATATCAATTTGCTGCGTTGACCGCCGTATCCTCACTAGAGCGTTCAAGAAATTGGGCGTTGGTGTTTCGTTCGCTTGGACAGGTGATTCATCACATACAAGATATGGGGCAGCCACAGCATGTGCGAGATGACTCTCATCTATATACTCCAGAACTTGCCAGTTGGATTGATAGGGGGTGTGATACCACGCCATCGGGTAGCGAGAGATGCTGGTATCTGGAGCCTAGTATCTACGAAAGAATAACTGAGGATCTCGTGGTGTCAAAATCGGGGGCTACTATGGTTCCTGGTGGGGTATTGTTTGCTGTTACTGGCGCGCAGCCGCAATACACGAATGATCTGGAAAAAGTTTTTCCTACTGATGGATATCAGGCGGCTTGCATACCTAGCTTTACTCGTCCTGAGGATTTTTGGCGCCACAACGGTGAGGGGATGGCGGAGTTTACGAGCAATAACTTTGTATCGGTGGAAACGAACTTTCGCTCTGATGGGGAGTGGAGCGCAATTCCTTCTATAGTAAAGTCTGGACTGCTCCCTGATGAAGACCACCCTCTTCCAAATGGTGTGGATAAATGGGTTGAGAACTTATATTTACCTGCAACCACTCCTTATGGAGATAGGATAAGCGCTTCTGGTCAGCTATCTTTCATTGCAGGCTATGTTGAGGATCCATGTAATGGATTGAAGCAGGTAAATAACCGCTTTAGCGCTTTGTCGATGTTTGATGAGCATTTAATACAAGAAGGGAGGAGGCCTATATTTTCCCTTAATAGCTTCAACTATGCTGCTCGCTATCGGTTTTTGATACCAAGGGCGGTAGCGTTTTCCACTGGCTTTCTTGACTATTTCTTTAGAGGCGAATTTCTTTTTCGGCCTAAATTAAATGGAAGTGGTGAGTATCAGTGGGTTATTAAGAACGAAACGGCAGAAGAGATGTCTGGTATTTTCTCTGTATATTATGATGATAGTAAAGGGGATAGGCATTTATTAGATAGATTTGAAATGACAATTCCTGGGAATGCTGAGTCTCAATTTATTGACATTGATTTCCCGCATCAAAGTAATAGTTATGATGTTTTTGTTGTCTTTATAGGTAAGTTGGGCGATGAAGGGCCTACTTCAAGCGGGCCGAACATACTAAATGTCTCCGCATCAAAGGCGCACATTAATGTTGTAAGTCCAATAGTCGAAATATCCACTTCTAATGATGGAAAAAATATAGTATTCAAAAATACTACTAACTATATGCTCGAAGGAGAAATACAAATCTGCGAGAATAATGGGAAAGGGTATTGCTTGAGAGAGTCTATGTTCTCTGGAGGTGGGTGGAATGTTAAGATTTCTCCAAATGGTAAGTCCACAAAGAGCCTTTTTCTTCCTGATAGAAGCTCTCAGCCGGAAGGATGGACCCCAAGATACGAGCTTAAGTATAGTGGTATGGCCAATGGATATCCGGCTTATTTTTCAGGCAAAGTTCATCTAGGAACTAGGCTGATTCAATGTGGTCAGATAAACTCTTCCGGGGGCGGGCAAGGATTTTTTGCAGATTATTATAAGCTGGGAAGCTCATCTGGAAAAGTGTTAATTGATTATAATAACTTTAAAATAGCTGATAGAATAGATGTATATTATAGAGGTGTAAAAGTTGCTGGAACGCCGGGTTATGTATCAGGCTCTGGGAAATTGGAGTTTAACTATAAGCCGAGCGCAGGGGATAATCTCATATTGGTAGAGTTAAGTGCTAAGAACGATGGTACAGGTTGGACCTACAAGGTTAACTGTCCGAATTAGGCTTTTCTATGTCATGGTCCAGCTAAAGAATTTGGTAGGACAGAGAAAACTAAGTGGGTACTGAATTAAGCATGTTATGGCATAGGAGTAAGGAATTAGATTTAACGCTATGCTACCCAGCTAGTAGAAGGCCTGACTATAGAAATGAAAACGAGTTGGTTTTGTGTGCTCTCTAAGCCAAAGTGGATGAGAGTTCTGAGAGGCGGCTGTAAGGATGTTAGGCCTTAATGAGTTACAAGCTCTGGTTAACTGGTCGCTTCTCTAGGAAGTGCTCACGAATGTTAAGAGCGAAATGCATCGTGTTTGTCCCTGTTGATTAAGCTTCCGACAACTATGCCAACAGTTGCATGAAGCATGGTGTATTAACTCGCTCATTTAAACTTGAGTCTCGATGTGGGGTGCAGCTTTAACGTTTTATATAAGTGAAAGGCTGGGCTGCATAGTTAAGAGGCTATTAAGAGTAGTCATGTGCTGATTCTAATTTCACTCAGCTAGAATCCATTCGGCTTAGTGATAGGAACTTATATTTTAATACATTATTATGCATTATATTGTTTTTTCTTTTTGGATAAGGGCTCTTTTATGAAAAAATTTATGCTTGGAATTTTCGCCTTCTGCTCGATGAGTGTAAATGCGGCTACAATTGCAAATGTTCGTACTATAGATAAGTTGGTTATATATAATGGGTATGCAGTGGTGGCGTTTTCCCCTGCGGCCACTGGAGCTGAGTTGGAGTCATGTCCTTCATCTGGTAAAGAAAATGCTGTGCTTGAGTTTAATGAAAGCACTAAAGAGATATATGCGGCTTTGCTTTCTGCTTATGCAAGCAAGAATGATAGAGTTGGCTTTGCCGTCAATAGTTGTCGCTCTGGAAATGGTAATAACTATCCGCTAATTTATCGAATTGATCTAGGCTCTTAACTCAACAAGGCCTTATGTTGTATCTGATTGATGTTAGAAGTTTTCAAATCGAAGAAGTCCACACCTAGGATGCCATGCTTGACCACTCCAAAGTGGAGGCGTTGGTCAACGCCATGGCCGCTTTCGGCGCGCCATCAGGCGGAGAGATGACGTTGACTGATGAGGAGCGTAGTCAGGTGAACGCGGCGATCGCTGCGGCTTGGCAACCCTCCTGACCCGTCTGGTTTGAAACAGGCGTTTTAGCGCCTGTTTCTCTCAGCTAACTGCAAATAAAAAGGCCGTCCTCTGCTAATGCTTGAATTGAATAAAATAAGTGCAGCAGGGACCACTGCTGTCCCACAGTTTGACAGTCATGAGACCAGCCTCATTTGAGGCTGGTCTTTTTGATTAGGCGGTGGACTAGGATTAAAGATCTCTACCAGCGCCTTTCTTTCAAACAAATTTAGCTGCAGCACCCTCAGCATTCGCTGCACTGACCATCCCTCCCTTGCGCTATGGCGTGCAAAAGCGACCAACAGATAAACGATAAGGGCAATCCAAATCTGCGTCAGAACGGCATTCTTTGAGGTCCCCACAAAGGCTTTGATTTTGAGGTTTTGTTTTATTGCCTTGAAGAACAGTTCTACTTTCCAGCGATCCTTATAAATGGCTGCAATGGTTGTGGCTGCCAGGGTGAAGTTGTTGGTCAAAAACTGATAGTGACGGTTAGTCTCAGCATCCCGATAACCAACTCGACGCAACTTGGGGGCTCCCCGCTTGACTGCGTGAGCACTGCTTAGCTCAATCACCTGATCACTGGTGACTCCTGAGTTTCTTACAACAGGTTTGCGCTCAAGCACCCGATATACGGCTTTTGCTCGAAGCCGGGTAACGAAGCTGACTTTCTGTTTTGTCAGACTTCCGAACCACTGGTAGTCCACATAGCCTTTGTCAAAGGCCAGGATGCTACCCTTGGGGAAAGAGAACTTACGATCCTGGATCATGTCGTTTTCCTGACCGTTACTCAATGCCACAAACTCCGGTACTTCAGTCGCGTGATTAAGCCCAACACTGAGCTTTACATTAGCCGCGTCATCGCGGTGAGCAGCCCACGGAAAGAGTTTAAGCGATAGATCCAGCGCGCTGGCATCCAGAGAATACAGGGGATTCTTGAAGCGAAATTTGTGTTTTCCTGGCTGAGATCTACAACGGAAAAGCAGCTTGTAGAACAAGGCTTCATAGAGTTTGGCGGGTTGCTTTTCATTCAGTCTGGCCAGCGTGGTTCGAGCAATGGGCTTTGCGCCAAGGTGATAGAGTTTATGCCGCTGGGCTTCAAGATTTGACTGAATATCCCGCAGGCTCTGGCGTCCAGACAACTGCGACATGGCCATGCCAATAAACTGATCCCAGCGACTGGCGGATCGCAATTTTTGCCCCACATGATGCTGTTTGGCCAGCCCCTCAAATTCATGTCTGAGAAGCGGTTTTAGGAGTTGTTGGAAAGCGGTGTTATGATGTGACAAAGCCTGAATCCCTTGTTGTTTAATAGTTTCTTCGCAGATCCATTGTAACAACAGAGATTCAGGCTTTCTTATTTATCCCAAACTGTGGGACAGCAGTGCAGCAGGGACGGCCTTTTGCTTTTCTGATCGTGATTCTAAGCCTGGGTTACTTCAGCTCAATGAGTGAGTCCATGACCCAATCCGGATTGGCGTTGCGAATGTCTTCGCCGTGGTTGTAGCCGTAGGTGACGCAGGCGATATTCATATTTGCGTGACGGGCGGCCAGCACATCGTTGATGGAGTCGCCAATCATCAATGTAGAATCTGATTGAACCTGTAAGGCTTCGCATGCGTGCAGCAGTGGCGTTGGGTCTGGTTTCTTGACTGGAAGAGAGTCGCCGGACAGGCTGATGGCGAAGTACTTTTCCAGTTTGAGCGCCTGCAGTATCGGCTGGGTAAAGCGAGCGGGCTTGTTGGTGACAATCCCCATCGCAACGCCCTGGTCGCGCCAATGCTGCAGCAACTCTTCCGCGCCAGGATAAATACGGGTGCGCACGCAGCAATATTCGTCATAGCGATCATAGAAGATCGACGCCGCATTCTGGAATTGCGCCTCAGCAACCTGTTGAGGGTCTTCCAGCTCCAACGCATGGGCCAATGCGCGTTTGATCAGCATCGGCGCGCCATTGCCGACCCACTCCCGCACTAACGCTTCTCCCGCCGCCCTGAAACCGGACTCCAGCAGCATGAAATCCACTGCATCCGCCAAGTCGGGTGCTGAGTCGATCAGAGTGCCGTCCAGATCGAATAAGGCCAGTTGTGGCAGACCGTTTTCATAACTGGGGGCTAATAGGTTTGGCATGCTTCCGCTAGATCCTTGTTGTTACGCGTTTAAACAGACTTCGCCAAGGCGATCTGGTCGCGCATTTTGGCGATGGTCGCAGCGTAATCGTCAGTGTTGAAAATGGCGGAGCCGGCGACAAAGGTGTCTGCCCCTGCGGCGGCGATTTCCCTGATGTTGTCGACTTTCACGCCGCCATCAATTTCCAGACGAATCGGTAAGCCGCTGGCGTCGATTTTGGCGCGGGCTTCACGTAGTTTATCCAAGGTGGCGGGAATGAACGCCTGTCCGCCGAAACCGGGGTTGACGGACATCAACAGCACCATGTCCAGCTTGTCCATCACATAATCCATGTAGTGCAGAGGCGTGGCGGGGTTGAACACCAGTCCGGCTTTGCAGCCGCCGTCGCGAATCAGCTGCAGGGAGCGGTCAATATGTTCGGAGGCTTCTGGATGAAAGGTGATATAGGTCGCGCCGGCTTCAATGAAGGAAGCGATCATCGCATCAACCGGTTTGACCATCAGATGCACGTCGATAGGGGCTGTCACGCCATGTTTCCTCAAGGCTGAACACACCATCGGGCCAATGGTGAGATTCGGCACATAATGATTGTCCATGACATCGAAGTGCACGATATCAGCTCCCGCCTCCAGCACGTTGACAACTTCCTCGCCTAATCTGGCGAAGTCTGCGGACAGAATCGAAGGAGCGATCAATGGATCAGCCATGGGAAAAGTCTCCGGTAAGATTGAGGCGCCGTCGCCGCATTGGCGTCCGGTCGCGGTCGCTTGAAATGCGGGGTATTGTATCGTGCTATGCTTTTAAAACCCAGGTCGGCGCGGGGTTCCGACTGAAATGAGCTAATTCGCGTATGGGCGCTGTTTTATGGCGAAAATCATGACTGGAATCATAGTGGGCTGCATGCTCGTGGGGTCAGTTCTCACGCAGGCGGAAGAAAACAGCGCTGCCGGGGGAGACTTGGCGTCTGAATCTGCACAGCAGAGGAAGCCGGCGCTGAACACGCAGGTAAATATGCTTCTTTCCTTGGCGAAGAGTCTTCCTGGCAGCCAAGTGTTATGGCTTAACGGCAAGCAGGGCGACGCGAGCGCCATGCTTGCGTTATACCGGCCTGCAAATGTGGCTGAACAGCAAGGCGCGGTCATGTTGCTGCATGACCGGGGACAGCATCCGGACTGGCCGCAGTTTATCCATACACTGCGAAATGAGTTGCCGGATGAAGGCTGGCATACGTTGTCGATTGCGCTTACCCCACCGGCTGAAACTAGAACGCCAAAGCGCGTTTTATTATCCGCCAGTGATAAAGAGTTTCCCTATGTCGCCAAACCGCCCGCAGCCGGGACGGCTTCAGAGAAAAGCGGCGCACGTCAATTGGAGACGCTGACGCCAGAACAACTGGCGGAGACCAATGAGGCAACCGAGGAGTTGGAAAAGCAGCAGGCGGCTGAAGGCGTGGATATTGACGTCAGCGGAGAGGGCGAAGACGCCTCTGACGTTGTGGAGACGCCAGCCGAGACTGCGGTTGGCAACACGGAGAGAATCCAGCTGGGCATGCAACAGCTCAGTGCATTTGGGCAGGAAAATAAAGTACTGCTCGGCGTCGGCAGCGGCGTGGACGCCATGTTGCGGTATGCTTTGGCGCACCCGGAAAGCCTGAGGTCAGGCTTATCCATGGTGTGGATTAATGCAGAGGTCAGTGACGGCTTATTGGATGAAATTAAGGAAAAGTCGCAAGGCTTTTTCTCCATACAAGTGCTTGACTTATATGACTCCGCGTTGGCGATACAGAGCCGAAACGCGATGCAGAGGCGCGACTTCGCCCGCCGCAACGGCATGCAAGGTTATCGGGTGGAAGGCATGAGCGGACTGAGCCTGATTCCTTCGTCCGAGGGAGGGCAGGTGACGCGTAAGATAGAAAGCTGGCTGACTTTTCATGCCCCTGGGATGAAGAAAAAAATTAAACGGTTTTGAGCATGCCTTTGATTTGGGAGTAGGCCTGCTGAATTTTCTGCGCGGTTACTTTGGCGCGTTCGACCTCGCTGGCAGGCGCCCCGCGCGCGGTTAATTTATCGGGGTGGAACTGATTCATGAGGCGGCGATAGGCCTGCTTGACCTGTAGTGGATCTGCATGCTCACTGAGACCAAGAGTGCGGTAAGCGTCGCGCAGGCTGTGGCCGTGGGAATGTCTTTGTTGATCGCGCGCTTTGAGAATTTCCTGAAATATGTATTCGAACTCGCTGCGGCTGACGCCCAGGCCCAGCCTGAGCGTCTCCAGCGCACTGCGCGCGCCCTCGCAGGGCTGGCCCTCCGCAATCGCCACCTGGATGGACAGGTTCAGCAATAGAGCGACATTATGCGGGTGAAAGCGGTTGGCTTGGCGAAACTCGCGAACCTCCGTCGCGAGGTCGAAACCTTTAGCGGCTCCCTTGAAGAAGGCGTCGCGGCTGCTCCTTTGACGAACTTCGTCCAATTCCAGGAAGTGAGCGAGACTAAGAACACGGGCTTCCAGAGTGATTTGGGCGTCGTCCCGGTGTACTTCCATGGAAGCGCTGACGCTTCCCAATATTCGGAACAGGCTGCATAGTGTGCGAGCGCTGTCGTGGTGATTGAAACTGAAGCGCCACCCTGGAGTGAACGGCTGGATGGATTGGTCGAACTTATCGCCCAGCCAGATTCCGAAAGCGGCGCCGAAAGGGCCGCCGGACATAAATCCCATCACACTGCCGAAAAACTTACCCCACCACATCCTGCGCTCCTGTGCGTGATTGCGGTTATGGCGTTTACAGCTGCGCCTGAATGAATCCTTTGAACATCACTGTGCAGAATGCGGTCAGAATGCGGCCTTCGTCAACTGTTCATCCAGCCACTGCAGGCGGTCTGGTGTGCCGATGTCAAACCACAGTCCATTGAACCGTTCGCCGCTGACTTTACCCTTGGTGATCGCCGCCCTTAGCACTGGCGCTAGAGGGTAAACGCCTTTGGGAACATCCGCGAAGAGACTGGGGCGGTAGACGCCAATGCCGGAAAAGGTCAGCTTGCTGGGGCCGCGAGGTAGAACGCGTCCGGCGTCGTTCAGCTGGAAGTCGCCGTTCAGGTTGTGCGCAGGGTTGTCCACCAGCACCAAGTGGGCGAGATCCTCGTTGGCGAAGGAACGGCTGACCAAGCCTGAGAAATTAAAGTTGCTCCATATATCGCCATTCACCACCACGAATGGGCTGTCAGCCCCGTCATCCAATAACGGCAACGCTTTTTTAATACCGCCGGCAGTCTCCAGTGGAGAGCCTTCGGGAGAATAGTGAATACTTACACCGAAGCCGGAACCATCTCCAAGAAACTGTTCCAGCTTATCTCCGTGCCAGGCGTGATTGATAACCAGCTCGGTAACGCCGACGCGCTTCAATGCGTCGATGATATGCTCGATCAGGGATTTATCTCCCGCCTGTAGCAGTGGTTTGGGAAGATTTTCGGTCAATGGCCGCATGCGCGTACCGAGACCGGCGGCAAGAATCATTGCGCGCATAAGACAACCTCCGGGTCGCTTTCCAGTAGTCTGACGGCGGGAACCAGACGCTCCTGGATCCATTCATTGATTTCGGTGAACTCGTCGTATTTGCTCGCCACCTCAATAATGTAGTTGAGAGTGCGCGGAATGTCGGCCAAATAGCCGTGCTTGCCGTCTCTCAGAGACAAGCGAGCGAAAAGGCCGGCGGCTTTCAGGTGGCGTTGCACGCCTATCCAGTCGAACCAGCGACTGAAGGTGGCGAAATCCGCTCCGTGCAGCAATGCAGGGTCCACTTGCTCGTAATAATAGCGGCTCCAGGCGTCCACCTGTTCGTGGGGCCATTTTACGTAACAGTCTCTTAACAGCGAAGCCAGATCATAGGTTAAAGGTCCTTTCACCGCGCCTTGAAAATCAATGATCCCCAGGTCGCCGTCGTCTAATATGAGCAAGTTGCGGGAGTGGTAGTCGCGATGAGTGACCACGACGGGCTGTTCCAGAGCGCTCTCCACCAATCGATTCATGCAATGGTCGAGGTACTCGGTTTCCGTCGCGTCGAGATGAAAGCCAAGTTTCTTTTCCAGCAGCCATTCGCGAAAGATGCTTAATTCAAAGCGCAGCATGGCTTCATCATAAGAGGGCAGGGCGTAACCTTCGATGTTTGCGGCCTTCTGAATGGGAAGCAGCGCGTCAATTGCTTGTCTGTACCACACATCCACCTGCTGCGCCGGCGCGTCCGCAATAGCGATTCCGAAAAGCCGGTCGCCAAAATCTTCCAGCAGCAAAAAGCCCTCTGCGAGGTTTTCTGCATAAATTTCCGGAACACGAATGCCTTTTTCCCGCCAACTGCGCGCGATAGCGATGAAAGGGCGACAGTCTTCCTGCGTCGGCGGAGCGTCCATCAGTACGAAGACGCGTTGTCCGTGAGTGACGCGAAAGTAACGTCTGAAGCTGGCGTCGCCGGATAAAAAGCTGACGTCAAACTGGTCGTCGCCAAATTGCTCGGCTAGCCAATGGCGGATTAAATCAGGACGTTGGGTCATGGAATCTCTTGAGCTCTAAGGGTGTACAACTGCTACCGGGCATGCAGGCCAAAGGCCCCAGATTATGCCGCTTTTCCAAGCGGCTGCAACTGGCGGCGCCTATTGACTGAAAAAATTCTCGATCTGTCGCGCATGGGCCTGGGCGTCCTGATAACCCAGCTTTATCAAATCCCGCATGAAGGGGCCTTCAAACAGCAGGTAGCTGGCCAGACTGGCTCCGCCTTCCTGGTTGGGTTTGCCCTGGCCAAGAAACTGACGTACGGCTTTGGGCAGCTCTCCAGCATGCCGGGCGGCGATTTCATCAATAGGTTGGCTGGGTGAGATCACCAACATCTCAAGGGGACGCATGCTGATGCCGGCTTCGCGCAGGCTGTCTTCGGGCGCGAGCTTAAGTAGTTGGTTAATAATGAGCGCGCGGTCAATATCGTTCTCCATGGTGTCGATAAAGGCGCCGTTCAGCATGTGCTCCATGATTTGCGCCAGGGAGGGATACTTGGCGCTGTTGCGCCGCACAGGCGCGCATACTCGGTTGGCGCTGACGCCAATCACCAGGATGCGGTCGCAGCCCAGATGCACCGCCGGGCTCAACGGCGCCATGTTACGGACGACGCCGTCGCCGAAGTATTCCCGATTGATTTTCACGGGAGGAAAAATGGTTGGGATCGCTGCGGACGCCAGCAAGTGGTCGACTCCCAGCTCGCAGCGCACGCCCACTCGCTGTCCCAGGTGCCACCCCTGGACGTCTGGCGGCGCTTCGAAAAAACTGACGCTTTGTCCGCTGCGATAACCACAGGCTGTGAGGCAAACTGCGCGAATACCCCCAGGGCTGGCGAGTGCTTCTCGAAGTCGGGTGAAGTCAGTGTGTGACGCCAGAAAGTCTCGCAATGGCGCGTTGTCCAGCATGGAGGCGGGAATTTCTTTATCGTCGCCGCTTAGAAACGACTTTACAAAGTGCCCCATGCGCTTCGCCATGCCCCAGAAGTCCGAGCGATACACCTGTTCCGTACGTAGTTCGCCCCACAGGTTTTCCAGGCGTTCGACGCTATGCCGGAAAATATCGCCGCTGCTGGCCAGGCCCACTGCGTTGATGCCGCCGGCTGAAGTCCCGCAGATAACCGGAAAGGGATAGTGAAGATCCGGTAACTGATCGGAAATGGCTTTCAATACCCCTACCTGATAAGCTGCTCGCGCTCCACCGCCGGTTAACACTAAGCCTGCGGTTTGGGAAGTTTGAGACACAGCGCCCCCTGAACGTATGATGGTTTGTTTTTGCCTGTTGTTTAGAAATTAGCATAACACAATGCATCCGGATGCTATCTTTAAGGTTTTGTCGGACTCCGTGACTCTCGCCGGCCCACCGCACATTGCGGCTGTACTGACGTTGTCTGCGCCGCTATCATGTCCGGTTCCAAGTTACAGCTGCCGTCATCGGGGACTTCACTGGATGGCGGGCTTTTCTAAAAGTGAATCAAGGGGTTTTATGAAGGAAGGGCGGAAGCGTCTGCGCGCCGGCTATTGTTACATGCTCGCCGGAGTAGTCGGTGTGGCTTCGACTGGACCTTCGCGCGCGGACTCTGCGCCACAGTCCGCGGCCATGCTGGACTGGCGAATGCGGGAGTTCCTGACTCCCCAGCAGATGATGGTTTTAGAGCCCCAGTGCCGAGGAACCTATGTGGAGCCTGCCTATGGCTTCGCCGATACGACCCCCGCCACTAACACCGAGACGCTTCGAGCCCGCTCCGATACGCTGGTTTCCCCTAATGAGTCCGCCATGCGCCTGCAAGGTAATGTTAAGGCGCAGCAAGGCGCCTGGTGGTTGGAAGCGGATCAGGTTGAGCTGGACCGCCAGACCAATATGGTGGACTTGCAGGGATTGAATGCCGCCAGGGCTCCGGGACTGCTCCTGCATGGCGACTCGGCCCGCTATAACCTGAGCACCAAGGATTTCAGCCTCACCGACGCCAGTTATCTGATACATCAACGCCACGCCCGCGGCGACGCCGAGAAGATAAGCAGCGCCGACGCCCAGTTGGTGAGAATCGAAGACGGCAGCTACACCACTTGTGATCCGATGCATAACGATTGGTCTATCGCCGCCAGTGAGATCATTCTGGATCGGGAGCAGGGCGAGGGGACTGCAAAGCACATGACGTTACGGGTCAAAGATGTGCCGGTGATGTACTTCCCCTATCTGCGCTTTCCAATCGACGACCGGCGTAAAAGCGGCTTCTTGTATCCAACTATAGGAACTTCCAACACCGGACGGGGCATGTCTTTCGGCATTCCTTACTATTTCAATCTGGCCCCCAACTATGACGCCACCTACTCGCCGTTATACATGCATGGCCGTGGTCTGCTGTCAGAGTTGGAAGGGCGCTGGCTGACCGAAGACACCTACAGCGAGATGCGCCTCGGTTACATCGCCCATGACAGTGAGTTCAGCAAAGAGAACCCTGACGAGAGCGGTCGCCGTTGGGCGTTGGATTTCACTAACCGTTATGACGTAAATGAAAATTGGCGCTCCACCATTGATTACAATGTGGTCAGCGACAAAGACTACCTAAACGACCTTAACCGTACCCTGGAAATCCAGCAGGAAACGCATATCAAGCGGTCCTGGGATGTGGCGTATCTCGGCGGCGGCTTCAGCTTCAAGAGTCATGTGCAGGGCTATCAAACGGTTGACGATGATATCGTGGATAACGACCGACCTTATATGTTGTTGCCGCAGTTGAGCTTTGGGTGGGGGCATGACTTTGGCCCGGTGGTTTTCGGGCTGGAGTCGGAGTTCACCTATTTCTGGCGTGATGACGAAAATCTCGACCCGGCTAAGGATCAACAGGTTGTAGGCGCCCGCTGGCGAACGCAACCAAGCGTCAAGCTGCCGTTGTCCACGACATGGGGATACCTGACGCCGAAGCTGCGCCTTGATCATACTGATTATCAGCTGGAGCAGCGCGCTACAGGTCTGGATGAGTCCATCAGCCGCACCGTGCCCTTCTATAGTTTGGATGCGGGCATGTACTTCGATCGCACCTTGAGTGTGTTCGGCGACGAATATAATCAAAGTCTTGAACCTCGCTTGTTTTATGTTTATTCCCCGGAGCAGGATCAGGACGATATTCCCGACTTTGATACATCCGTAGCGACGTTCAGTTATTCCCAGCTTTATAAAGAAGACCGCTTTGTCGGCGGCGACCGTGTTGGCGACAACAATCGCCTGACTTTAGGCGTAACCTCGCGTTTTAACGATCGCGCTACGGGCGCCGAGCGTCTGCGGGCAAGCATCGGTCAGATATTCTACTACGAGGACCAACAAGTAGGTCTGGGGACGGAAGGTCTCAGCGATGAAAGTGAATCGCCCTGGGCGGGGGAACTGGTCTGGCGTCCGAACGACAGATTCGACTTCAAAGTGGAAGGGCTGTGGGACTGGCAGGAGCGTCAGACGGAAAAAGGCGCTACCACGCTGGCGTTCCACGACCCAGAGTATCGTAAGCTGCTCAACCTGAGCCACAGATATACGCATAATGATCTGGAGCAGACGGACGTCTCTGTACTGTTTCCAGTCACGGACTCCGTCAGCGTGCTGGGCCGCTGGTTTTTTGATCTGGTCAATCACCGTACCATCGGCACTATGGCCGGTGTAGAATACAACGACTGTTGCTGGCGCTTTCAGGTTATCGCCAGAAGCTTCCTGAAAGACGCGGACGATACTGAAAACAGTGAGCTGGATCATGGCGTCTTTCTGCGTTTCCAATTGCGCGGCCTGGGTAATATAGGCAGCCGATTCGAAGATGTGATGGCTAAGGAAATGCGCAATTTCAATGAGCGCGAGACCTACAGGACGGATCGCTATCAATGGTAGGGCTGCATTTGCAGGCCCGTCGTTCGCCGAATTACCGCCGGCGATGAACAGAATTGATCAAAGTACAGTTTTATTCAGATATACAGGGTTTCATGAAAACGCTAAGACTTAAATTCAGGTCCGCCATACTTAAAGCGCTGGGTGCGCTGTTGTTGCTGCAGGGATATATGGTTCACGCCCAGGTGCAGGAGCTTGACCGTGTAGTGGCGGTAGTTAATGACGATATCGTCTTGTATTCCGAGTTGCAGGATCGCGCCAGTCGCATCAAAGACAAGCTGCGCCAGCAAAAGACGCCCTTGCCGCCGGAATCGGTATTGCAGGAGAAAGTGCTGGATCAGTTGGTGCTGGAAAGCATCCAAATGCAAATGGCTGACCGAGGCGGCATCCGGGTCAGTGATTCGCAACTGAATCAAACCATGCAGAACATCGCCAAGCAGAACGGCATGACGCTGGATCAGTTTCAGCAGGCGTTGAGTGAGGAGGGAGTTACTTACCAAAGCGCACGTGAGCAGATCCGTCGCGAAATGATCATCTCCCGCGTCCAGCAGCGCAGCGTCGACAATCGAGTGCGGGTGACGGAGAAAGAGGTGAACGATTTTTTAAGGTCGGCCTCCGCCAAACAGCAGCGAGCGGAAGAGTACCACCTTGCTCACATTCTGATCGCCCTGCCTGAAAATTCCTCTGAGTCGCAACGTAAGGATGCAGAGAGCAAGGTCGAGGCGATCCGTAGCCAGCTTGACCAGGGCGTGGACTTTAAACAGTTGGCGGTGACTTATTCTGACGCCTCCACCGCCACGCAAGGTGGAGATTTAGGCTGGCGTAAGCCTGATCAGGTACCGTCTTTGTTTGCGGACGTCGCACCCAAATTAGCCCCCGGACAGGCCTCTGACCCCATCCGCAACAGCAGTGGCGTGCACTTTGTGGCCATGCTTGAGAAGCGTGGCGGCGCCAGTAAAGTCGTTGAGCAATCCAAGGTTCGGCATATCCTGGTGCAACAGAATGAATTACGCGACGAAATCGCTGCGAAGAAGCTGATTGAAGAAATTTACAACAAAGTGCAAGCCGGCGAAGACTTCGCTGAACTGGCCAAGGCCTACTCCGACGACGCCGTCAGCGCAGTCGCGGGCGGCAGCCTGGAATGGGTGAACCCTGGCGATATGGTGCCGGAGTTTGACCAGATGATGCATGAGACGCCAGTCGGCGCCGTCAGTAAGCCATTCCAGAGCACTTTCGGCTGGCACATTCTGCAGGTGCAGGATCGCC
This sequence comes from Hahella sp. NS-SX17, assembly GCF_057367735.1. Taxonomy (NCBI): domain Bacteria; kingdom Pseudomonadati; phylum Pseudomonadota; class Gammaproteobacteria; order Oceanospirillales; family Hahellaceae; genus Hahella; species Hahella sp. NS-SX17. The sequence goes on along the minus strand of NZ_CM170632.1, from coordinate 6,727,534 downwards.
GTGAAGCGGATATCGGCGAGCGCTTGATGGCCAGTCAGGCCAGGCAGGTTTTACATCGTCGCAAATATGAAGAAGAACTGCAGAGTTGGCTGAATGAAATTCGCGACGAAGCTTTTGTTCAGCTCAAGCTTTAGTATTTTATGACTTTGCGCTTCCCCTGAATCAGGAAGCGCTACCGACGGCGACGGACAGGAGCCAGACGTTGAAAATTGCGATTACGCCGGGAGAGCCAGCAGGCATCGGACCTGATATTTGCGTCGCCCTGGCGCAAAAGAGCTGGCCGGCCGAACTGGTGTTTGTTTGCGATCCGGAAGTCCTGCGCGAGCGGGCGGAAAAACTCGGAGCTCCACTGCAGGTGGAGGTATATTCCCCTGGCGACACAGTTGGTCCTCATTTGCGCCAGCCCGGTTCAGCCCTGGTGCTGCCGGTGACCTGCGGCGCGCCGGTCATTCCTGGTGAACTGAACCCCGCTAACTCCCAATATGTATTGAATACGTTGCGCCGCGCCATAACAGGGTGCCTGCAACGGGAATTCGACGCGATGGTGACGGCCCCTGTGCACAAAGGCGTCATCAATGAGGCGGGAGTGGCGTTCTCAGGGCATACCGAGTACTTGCAGCAGCTCAGCAACGTGTCGCAAGTAGTGATGATGCTGGCGTCGGATGCAATGAAAGTGGCGCTGGTTACAACTCATCTACCGTTGTCGCAGGTCGCCCGCAGCATTACTGACGAACGTTTGGAGCGGGTGATTACCGTTCTGCATAAAGACCTGCGTAACAAGTTTGGCGTCGCTGATCCGCGCATTATTGTAGCGGGCCTGAATCCTCATGCAGGAGAGGGCGGCCATATGGGGCGTGAGGAAATTGATATTATCCAGCCTGCGCTGGCGCGTTTGCGCGGTCAGGGTATGAACCTGACTGGTCCGTTGCCGGCGGATACGTTGTTTACGCCAAAAGTCCTGGAGACGGGCGACGCCGTGCTCGCCATGTATCACGATCAAGGCCTGCCGGTGCTGAAGTATCAGGGCTTTGGGCGCGCCGCCAACATTACACTGGGTCTGCCCTTTATCCGTACTTCCGTTGATCATGGCACTGCGCTGGATCTTGCCGGATCGGGAGCGGCGGATGGCGGCAGTCTGGAGACCGCATTGGAGTACGCAATTAATATGGTGGAGCGCAGTCGGGGAAGCATTCATGGGAAGGCATAACGAGAACATCGGGCATCAGGCGCGTAAGCGTTTTGGGCAGAATTTCCTGCATGATCAGGGTGTGATTGACCGCATCGTGCGGTCCATTAACCCCAAACCAGAGCAGAATCTGGTGGAAATCGGGCCGGGGTTGGGCGCCTTGACGGAAGAACTTCTGAAAAGCGGAGGACAGGTAACGGCGGTGGAGCTGGACCGGGATTTGACGCCAATCCTGCGCACAAAGTTCTTTAACTACCCTGAGTTCAAGGTCATCGAAGCTGACGCGCTGAAGTTCGACTTCACGCAACTGGCTACGCCGGAACGGCCCATGCGGTTGGTGGGCAATTTGCCTTACAACATTTCCACGCCGCTGATATTTCATCTGTTGACTTTCCGCGGACTGGTGCAAGACATGTACTTCATGCTGCAGAAGGAAGTGGTGGAGCGTCTGGCGGCGAAGCCGGGCGATGACGCCTATGGGCGGCTGGGCGTGATGGCGCAGTACCACTGTAAGGTGGAGTCTTTGTTCAATGTCGGCCCAGGGGCATTTCAGCCAGCGCCCAAGGTCTGGTCGGCGATAGTCCGGTTGACGCCTTATATGGAGCCGCCAGTTGCCTGTAAAGACGTCAGTACGTTCTCCGCGGTCGTACGTCAGGCGTTCGCAATGCGCCGTAAGACGCTGCGTAATACGCTTAAGCAATTGATTACCGCAGAGGCGCTGCAGGCGTTGGATATTAATCCGCAAATCCGGCCGGAGCGGCTTGGTCTGCCTGAGTTTGTGAGAATTGCAGACTATGTATATGATCACCCGCTGGAAAATGAATCATAAGAATATCAGCGTCAGCGTTTAATCCGCTGAGCATAAGGGACCAGGCAGATGAGTGAGACGTCTTTGTACGATATTCGGGTAAGTGTGCGCACACAGTTCATCGCGTCACAGTCAGACCCGGACAGTAACCGCTTCGTGTTCGCCTATCACATCACGATCCTGAACGAAGGCGCGCGTGCGGCCCAGCTGTTGCGGCGGCGCTGGTTGATCATCGACGGCGATAACAAGGAGCAGGAAGTCACCGGCGATGGCGTGGTGGGGCAGCAACCGGTTATTCAGCCCGGCGCCAGCTATGAATACTCCAGCGGCTGCGTACTGGATACGGAAGTCGGCGCGATGGAAGGGCATTATGAGATGCTGGCCGACGATGGACATATTTTCCACGCAGAGATTCCCCGCTTTATACTCGCTGCGCCTCGCGTCCTGCATTAGGCGTTTTCGCGCCGCTCAAAGGGCATCCATAAACGAACGACAAAGGTGTGCTCCTGGTTATGGCGACTTATGCAATCGGAGACATACAGGGCTGCTTTGAGCCCCTGCAACGCTTACTGGATAAATTAAGTTTCGAACCCGCCGCAGATACGCTCTGGTTCGCCGGAGATTTGATCAACCGGGGGCCGCAGTCCTTGGAGTGCCTGCGTTTTATCAAAAGTTTGGGAGCACGCGCGCTGTGTGTGCTTGGCAATCACGATTTGCACGCTTTGGCGGTGTATTACGGCGGCGAAAAAATCAAACGCAAGGACACCTTTCAAAGCATTTTGCAGGCGCCGGATTGCGAGGAACTGATGCAATGGCTGTTGCGCCGCCCTCTTGCTTATTACGATTCCGAACGCGATATCTTCATGAGTCACGCGGGCTTGCCGCCCCAGTGGAGCGTCGCTCAAGCGCTGGCGCTGGCGGCTGAATTGCAGCAGGCGCTGCGTGGACCGGACGCCAAAACCTATTTTCAAAGCATGTACGGTAACGAGCCAACCTGTTGGGAAGACGATTTGTCAGGGCAGGAGCGGCTGCGCTGTATCACCAACTATTTCACTCGTATGCGTTTTCTGGACGCTAACGGCGGCCTAGAGTTTAAGCACAAAGAAAAAGTAGACAGCGCACCGCCAGGGTATGCGCCCTGGTTCAGCTACTCAAGGCAAGACAACTCCACGATCCTGTTTGGCCATTGGGCCGCCCTGCAAGGACATACCGGTTTAGACCGATTCGTGGCCCTGGACACTGGTTGCGTGTGGGGAGGAACCTTGCGCGCGGTCAATCTGGACACCATGGACGTGACGGAGGTGGCGTATGCGTAAAGAAGATCAAAATGGCGGCTCAGGTATATTGGCGATGGGCTTTATTTTGATGGGGCTCTCGGTGGCCATGGGCGCAGTCGGCGCGCATTTGGTGGCCCACTATCACCCTGAAGCGTTAAGCAGTTTTGAAACCGCAGTCCGCTATCACTCCCTGCATGCCTTGGGGCTTATCATTCTGGCGCTGACGCGGGGATTTTGGTCGCGTAAGGCTTATGGTATTGTGGCGGCCTTTTTCGTCGCGGGGCTTATGCTGTTTTGCGGCGGACTGTACGCCAAGACTTTATTGCAGTTCAGTTTTCCCAATGGATTCATACCCGCCGGAGGCATGGCCTTCATCCTGGGGTGGCTGATTTGGGGGGCTGAAACGATACGCCTTAAATGGGGCGGGCGTAAGCGGGCGTTATAAGGGAACCAACGCACCGCGCTATCTAGATCCGTAGTTTGGTTGTGTTGTATTTGACCAAGGAGAACCTGGGAAAAATGAGTAAAGATCGGAACAATCGTAAAGAACAAATTCTGCAATGCCTCGCGCAAATGCTGCAGGATGAGCCGGGGGAGCGCATTACCACGGCCAAGTTGGCGAAAACCGTCGGCGTATCGGAAGCCGCTTTGTATCGGCATTTCCCCAGCAAAGGGAGGATGTTCGAAGGGTTGTTTGAGTTTGTAGAAGAAAGCATTTTTTCCCGCATCAAGCTGATTCGATCCGAAGAGATCAGCACCGCCCAGAAAATCAATAAATCCGTTCTGCTGTGTCTGACCTTCGCGCAGAGAAACCCTGGCATGTGCCGGTTGTTGCTTGGCGATGCGCTGCAAGGAGAAAAAGATAAACTGCGCGCGCGCGCGGCCTCCTTTTTTGAACGTTTGGAGACAGAGTTTCGCAGTATGCTGCGGGATGGCGATGTGCTGCATGGCCAGCGCACCCGGCTCACCCAATTGGACAGCGCCCAGCTTTTCTTGAGCCTTATCGAAGGGAATATGCACCGTTTTATCCGTTCCGGTTTTCGCGTCGATCCGCTGCAGGGGTGGGACGAACATTGGGACTTTATTTCCCAGCACTTGTTTGTTTGAAAGCAGCTATTCTTTTAACTATGTTAAAGTTGGCGCCAAGCGCTCCTATTGTTCGTTTGTAGTACAAACGGGTTATGGATTACTTTGGGCTGGACTGAGACTATTGTACAAGAATGTAATGGGCTGCGTGGTACACTCTCCCGCCATTAAGTACAACCAAATACAGGTTTTTGGAAATCGCCAGTGACGGGTTTTTATCGATTGCACACTGCATTATGCAGCGTGTTTGCTTTGTGGTTGGGCTTGGCCGAACCGGCTATGGGAACGGAAGCGCCGGTTGAGGACGATAAAACAGTCCGAATCGCCACCGGAGAATGGTTGCCCTATGTCAGTGAGACGCAGCCGCACTGGGGTGCGTTGGGTCATGTCATCGCCACTGCTTTTAATCGCGCCGGTTATCAGGTGAAGTTTCAGAATTTTCCCTGGGCGAGGGGATATCAGCTGGTCAAAGACGGCGTTTGGGACGCGACTATGCCTTATTATTGTTCTCCGGATCGGGAGCAGGAGTTTTACTGCAGTAAACCCTTGGTCAGTGGTGAGCAGGTTTTTTTCCATTTGAAGGAGGTGCCTGTTCAGTGGAAACAATTGTCCGACCTCAACGGTTACTCAATTGGCGCTACGTTGGGGTATTACTACGGGGAAGCCTTTGAAAAGGCTGAGAGCAGCGGCGTTCTGATGGTGAAACGCATCGCCAGCGATGAAAAAAATATGCAGTTGCTGCTGATGGGCCGCATCAAGCTGTTTCCCCAAGATAAAGAAGTCGGTTACAGCACCGTTCGTCATATGTACCCACATCAAAAAGAGCTGCTGACCCATCATCCCAAGCCGATCCATACCAAGACCCTGCACCTTATTTTCCCAAAGGATAATCCCTCCAGCCTTGAGCTATTGAAAGTGTTTAACGAACAGTTGGGCCTATTGAAGCGGCAGGGAGTATGGGACGAGTACTTGCGCGCGATGCGCGAAGGGGATTATGAAAAGCCCGCCGGAAATGCTGAGACTCCGACGGGCAAGGAACATTGAAATAAAACGATTAAAGCGTTTTTAGCAGAATGTCAGCCAATTGTTGGTACAGGGCGGGGCTGGCGACCAGTAAGTCCTTGCTGTATAGCTCTGCCGGCATGTCTTCAGGCGCAGAAGTAAGGTTACCGCAACTTGCGCCAGCCTCTTGGGCGATCAAGCGCGCAGCTGCGCAATCCCACGGGCTGACGGTTTCATAGTAGGCGTCCAACCGTCCCATGGCGACCCAGCAGATATCCAGCGCCGCTGATCCTATACGGCGAATATCCTGACACTCCATCATTACCGCCTGCAAACGCTGAATCAGCTCTGGCAGCCGGCTTTTATCGTAAGGAAAGCCGGTGGCGACCAATGCCTGTCGCAGGTTGGTTGCGCCGCTGACTTGAATGGGCTTGTGGTTGCGCAAAGAATACTGACCGCGCATGGCGTGAAAGGTCTCATTCTGAAACGGACAATGCACGACGCCGATTTTGGCTTCGCCGTCTTCGAAGTAAGCGATGGAGACCGCTACTTGATAGTGGCCATGCGCGAAATTGACGGTGCCGTCGATAGGGTCGATAACCCACAATGGCCCTTTCAGATCGCCAACTTTGCTAACGTCGGACATATTCTCTTCCGACAGGATTGCGTGGTCTGGATAGTTGGCGTGGATGCGCTTATGAATCAACTCATCGACTTTCAAGTCAACGGACGTGACCAGTTCCTGATGACTCTTGAAGCTTGTCTCATACTGAGCGTTGCGCTGCTCTTTCACCATTAATTCACCGGCTTGTAACGCCAGATCCACAGCAAATGTTGATATGTCGTGAAGGGAGTGTGTCATATGTTCAATCAACCTCAATCAGTGCTACAGGACGCCTGTCCCGCTTTATTAGGGCGGGCTGGAGGCATCAGTCGTGGAAGCTGCGGCTGGTGCGGGCCGGGTGGGCGCGGTAGGTGCCCAACATGCGGATATCGTCGGCGAAGAAAGCCAATTCATCCAGCGCGAGCTTCATATTCGGCGAGTCGACATGGCCTTCTATATCCGCATGGAACAGGCTGGCGTTCAACGTGCCGCCAGGCATATAGCTTTCCAGCTTCACCAGATTTACACCGTTGGTTGCGAACCCCCCCAGCGCTTTATACAACGCAGCGGGTATATTCCGCACCCGGAACAGCAGGGAGGTGATGTATTTCACTCCAGGCTCCAGTGGCGGCAATTTGCTCTCATGGGAAAGGATAATGAAACGAGTGGTGTTGCCGGTTTTGTCCTGAAAGTTTTCTTTCAGTATTTCCAGTCCATACAACTCCGCCGCCAATCTGGAGGCGATGGCGGCTTTGGATTTGTCGCCGCTTTGGCTGACTTCCAGAGCGGCCCCTGCAGTGTCGAGGGTGGCGACAGGGTCCAGTCCCAGCTTGCGAACGTGATCGGCGCACTGCGCCAGCGCCTGGGGATGTGAGCCCACAATCCGCAAATCTTCCAGGCGTGAGCCGGGAAGGGCCATGAGACAGTGATTCACCGCTTCAAAATGCTCTTCCAGGATATGCAGGCTCATTTGCGGTATCAGGCGGTAGATTTCCTCCACCCGACCAGCGGTGGAGTTTTCTAAAGGAATCATCGCCAAGTCTGCCTTGCCTTGCTCCACTTCTTCCATCGCTGCGCGAAAAGAGCCGCAGGCTCTGGCTTCACGATCGGGAAAAACTTGCTTGCACGCCAGATGAGAGTAAGCCCCCTCATGACCTTGATAGACAATCACCTTGAACCTCGTATCTATTTTGCCGGACGGATAGTGGAATGCGCGTCGCCTGAATGGAACTTTGCAACAATGCTGGCGCGCTAGTCACAATCATAGCCGCCTGAACCCCAAGCTTTACAAAAGCATGTACTCTAAGGGCTTACGCCTGAGTTTTCTAATAGTTTGTGACGGGGCGTTCGGGATAATATTAATTTTGTCGCTGGCCGCTCTGGGCCAACGCGTAATCTTTCTCTTTTTTAGTATATTTAACAGAGAAACGGCTTCGGAGGCATTGGCATGGGCAAAACGCCGGTTAAACCCGACACGGACAACCAGGCGGCGAGTAAGCAGGATATCCGAAACTTTCTACAGAAGGTCAAGGCTACTCCTTTGGCTCATGTGGAAGGCGCGGGTCGGCTGATATTCGCCGTTGACGCTACGATGAGCCGGCAGCGCTTGTGGGATAAGGCGAGTCATCTACAAACTGAGATGTTTCTGAGCGCGGGGGAGAAGTCCGGCTTACAGGTTCAGTTCGTCTATTATCGCGGATATAACGAGTTCCGATGTTCGCCTTGGGTGTCCGACGCAGAAGCGCTGGTTCGGGAAATGACGTCGGTTTGTTGTATGGCCGGCCAGACCCAAATAGGTAAAGTGCTGGCGTATGGCGAAGCTGAATCACTAAAGCGTAAAGTCCAGGCGCTGGTGTTTGTCGGAGACGCCATGGAGGAAAACGCGCCAGCTCTAAAACGGATGGCGGGTGAACTGGGGATAATCGGTACGCCGGTCTTTATGTTTCAGGAAGGCTATGACGGTGGCGTGGAAGCCGTGTATAAAGACATCGCCAGACTTTCTGGCGGAGCTTGGTGTCGATTTGATGAAGGTAGTGTGGAACAACTGAAGGAGCTGCTCGGCGCGGTCGCGGAGTATGCGCGTGGCGGCCTGCCGGCGCTGGAAGCTTTCAGTCAACGTGGCGGTTCGCGCTTGCTTGAGTTGAGGCGACAACTTCCCGGGCCGAAGACGAATACCAAATCGCGCTGACATGGCGAAAAAATAAGGAAAGAGAAGTGCAACTGATATTGGGGTTCTTGCTGGCGTTGATTTTTTTCTGGCTGCTGCAACACGTGTTTCAGGCTCCGCCGGAAAAAAGAAAAAAAAATCTGACCTATCTCGCCTTGGGCGTTGGCGGGGTAGTTGTCGTGTTGCTGATCGTGACCGGCAGGCTCAATATTTTCGCCGCCGTATTTGCAGCGTTTCTGCTGTTGTTCAAACGACTCCCCACGTTTTTGCAGTGGTTGCCGCTTCTGCGAAAACTGTTTAGTGCCGGCCGCGAAGCGGTTGCAGGAAGAGAGGGCCAATCCAGTATCGAAACCAGTTTACTGAGAATGACCCTGGATCATCGCAACGGCAAAATGGATGGGGAAGTGCTGGCGGATCGTTATTCCGGCCAGTATTTACAGGGGATGGATGTCGCCAGCCTTGCGAGCCTTTATCGTTCGGCGGTGAGGGACTATCAGGACTCCGTTGAGATATTGGAAACCTATTTTGAGCGCGAGTATGGCGTGCACTGGCGCACGCAGTTTTCCGTGGATGACGTCGATAACGTACCGACCCCTGACCAGGCCATGACGCTGGCTGACGCCAAAGATGTGCTTGGGTTGGCGGATCATGATCTGAATGAAAACGAAATCGTCGAAGCGCATCGCCGTCTGATGCAAAAATTTCACCCTGACCGTGGCGGCAGTAATTACCTGGCGGCGAAAATCAACGAGGCTAAACGTATACTGCTGGCCCACTTGCGTGGTCAGGGATATCAATAAAACGAACTCAGTGGCCGGTAACGGGGAAGGAGAGGGGAAATGAAGAAAGATCTGTCGTTATACGAAACCCGTGTAGTCGGAGCGCTATTGGAAAAAGAAATTACTACGCCGGATCAATATCCGCTGTCTCTGAATGCGTTGGTGAATGCTTGTAATCAGAAAAGTAACCGACATCCTGTATTGGAACTGGACGAGGCTACGGTTCGTCAGACGCTGGCTGCTCTGCAGCGTAAAGATTTGGTGAAAGGCAGCAGTTACGGAAGCAGGGTGGAAAAATATCATCATCGTTTCTGTAATACTGAATTTGGCGAACTTAAACTGGATGCGCAGGAAGTGGCGGTTGTCTGCGAACTCTTGCTGCGAGGACCGCAAACGCCGGGTGAACTGCGTTCCCGCGCCAGTCGCATGGCGGAGTTTGCCGACGTGCAGGCGGCGGAAGCTGCGCTTAAACGGCTGCACGATCATAAACTGGGACCCCTCGTGGTGATGCTGCCGCGTGAGCCGGGAAAGAGGGAGTCGCGTTACATGCATATGTTCAGTAGCGACATTGAACCGGTGGAGGCTGCGCCTTCGGACTCCGGCAGTATTTCCGCCTACAAGGCGAAAATTGTGGACCTGGAGGCGCGTCTGGAAGCACTGCAGGAAGAAAATGACGAATTAAAGAAAAAGCTCAGGCAGCTGGGACAAGTAGTTTAGGGTGTGGATAGGATGGAACGTTATTGACGTCGTCGAATTTTTTTCCCGCTTGCAGTTGCTTTTTGTTAAAAACGCAGGTTAGTATCTATTCCATGAATACGCACAACACTCTCAACATTTTCAAATCTTTCTCCAGCAATGCAGCAATTGCTGGCGTTCGTGCGTATTTTAGCGGTTGGCATTTTTGGTTTTATTTTTATAACCATCGTTAACGAGCCCCCGCATACTTAGGTTTACAGGAAGGCGCGTTTAACGAAGCTGCCTTCCGGAAGAACACTTAAAGAAGCTCCGAAGGCAGAATGTCTCCGGGGCTTTTTTTATACCCTCGCGAGACCGGAAGCTGCGAATCAACAAAGTGTCGTTGGCAGTTGGATTGAAGCAAACAGGTAATCAACAGGGTAAGGTCATGACGGGTAATCAGTCGTATACTAATGAGGACAGGGAACCGGCGCCGGCGCTTCAACATAGTGATGTGTGCGGTCGCTTTCTGCCTAGATGGTGGTGTCAGTCTCGATTTAGTTATTGATTTTAAAACTGAATCTTTAACTTACGAATCGAAAGCAGACACAGAGTAATATCGGGAGAGAACCAATGAACCAGGCAGCGACAGTCAAAGAATCCGGCGTAAAGTCGATGGGAATCAAGGCAAGAGCAGTTATCGACGAGACATTGAAACATATGGAGCCACCAATACAGCCGATGGGCGACATCCTGCCCTCCGCTAATCAACTTCGGCACCGCTATCCTGTTAACGCATACCTGGCTACACAGTTGGAGAATGCGCGCACAGCCATCAATAACATTGTGCACGGCGATGACCCGCGTTTGCTGGTCGTTGTCGGTCCCTGCTCCGTCCACGATACGGACAGCGTATTGGAATATGGCCGTCGCCTGGCCGAACTGAAGCCACAATTGGACGACCGCATGCAAATCGTCATGCGCGCTTATGTAGAGAAACCTCGTACTACCGTAGGCTGGAAAGGTTTGGTGTATGATCCGTTGCTGGATGGGTCTCACCACATGGCTTACGGTTTGGACAAGGCCAGAAGACTGATGGTCGAGTTGGCGCATCTGGGATTGCCTTTGGCGACGGAAGCGTTGAGCCCGATTGTGTCGGACTACCTGCAGGACCTGGTGTCCTGGACGGCGATTGGGGCTCGCACAACGGAGAGTCAATTGCACAGAGAGATGGCCAGCGGCCTGACCTCCGCAGTCGGATTCAAGAATGGAACTGACGGTGGAGTGGAAGTGGCGATACAAGCCATGCAATCCAGCCGCTCCCCTCACTGCTACCCCACCTTGTCCACCTGCGGACGTCCCCAAATGCGCAAAACCCTCGGCAACCCACACGTTCACTTAGTGCTGCGCGGTGGCAGAGGGAAACCCAATTACGACGAAGACAGCGTTAGAGAATACAGCGAAGCACTGGAAAAACACGGCCTGCCAGTGCGTCTTATGGTTGATTGCAGCCATGATAACAGCCGAAAGGACTTCCGCAATCAATCCAAGGTGTTGAATGAAGTAGCGCGACAGTTGAAAACGGGCGACTCCACAATCATGGGCGTCATGCTGGAAAGTTACCTGCAGGAAGGGAATCAGAAAGTGCATCCTGACAGACCGCTGCAATATGGTGTATCCATCACTGATGGGTGCATTGGTTGGGATGAAACGGAACGCTTGTTGGCCGATTTGTACGAGCAGCTGCCTGCGAAGTAATAGCTGAAAAACTCTGTGTCCGCTTTTGGCTCTCAATACGAGAGCTGAAACGAGAGGGGCGAGATATCCCGCTCGCCTCGCTCATTTCTTCACTGTGCCCCCTGTATTGTTTAACCGGACTTCTTAATCCCGTGTCGCCGCGAACAGCCGGGCGGCCAAGCCGAATAACACCACTCCCATGACCCGCTCGATCCAGTGTGAGAAACGCTGGAAGACGCGGCGTACGCGTTCTCCTGACAGGAAAAAGCTGAATCCGCAGAACCACAGGGTGGTCGCTATGAACATCCAGCCGCCGTAGACCCCCTGTATCCACTTGGGTGTTTCAGGACTGATCAAGACTGAAAACAGAGCGACGAAGAACAGCGTTGCTTTGGGGTTGAGCACATTGGTGAGAAAGCCCAGACGAAATGACTGCCATAAGGACTCGCTCGGCGCTGACAATTGTTGTGGCTCGTCTGCAGGGGGCTGGGGTTTGGCGCGCAAGCACTGAAATCCTACCCAGATCAGATAGGCGGCGCCGATCCATTTGAGTACGTTGAAGGCGACGACAGATTGAGAAATCAGCAGTCCAATGCCTAACAATGAGTAAGTGATGTGCAGCAGTATGCCTGCTCCAATACCTGTACTGGTCCACAATGCGGGCTTCAACCCTCGACACAGACTCTGGCGCATCACCACGGCGAAGTCAGGTCCGGGACTGGCGACGGCGAGAAGGTGGGCGAGGGCGACAGTAAGAAACTCGGTCCAGTACTCATGCATGGGCATACTCCTTGGATAACTTATGTGCTGGCGGTCAGAAAAGCATAATCGTACGCCGACGCAGAGGATTCAACCCTTTCACCGACCGCTAAAGCGATGCTGCTAGTCCGCCTTGGGACTTTCCTGTTCGTCTTCAGAAAAAAGAAACGCAGGCAAACTGATATTGAAGTACACGCCAGCGAGACGGGAAGCCAGAGTAACCGCCATGCCAGACAACGCGGCGACGTCCGTATCCATGCCGAAAAAGCTCAGCGTCAGATAAAGAAATGAGCCGGCGATCGCTGGCGTGGCGTAGATCTCGCGATGGAAGATCAGCGGGATCTCATTACAGATGATGTCGCGTAAAACGCCGCCAGCGACACCAGTCATAATGCCCATCAACAGGCAGATCTCAAAGCTATGGCCTAGTGCTTGGGCTTTTTGCGTGCCGGCGATGGTGAAAAAGGCCAGCCCGATAGCGTCACAGACTTCCAACATGTGCATAGGGATTCGCTTAAGCCTGACCAGCACGAAAGTGGCCAGGGCTGAGAGAATGCCGACGCCGAGATAAGTTGTATTGGCGATCCAGATTACAGGGTGCGCGTTGAGCACGAGGTCGCGCAGCGTACCGCCGCCCAGGCAGGTAACAAGGGCGACGACTAGCACGCCAAAGACATCCAGCTTTTTATGTCCGGCGACAAGAGCGCCGGAGATTGCGAAAACAGCGATACCAAAGAAATCCAGAAACACGTACATGGAGGCTCCGCAATGGGCTGGTTTGACGAAAAGAGCGCGAATTATACAGATTATGGCTAAAAAGTGAGTAGTTACTGGCCGCATCCGGGACATGCGACACAAGTACAATCCTAACTGGGAAGGCGATAAATTTGTGTTATGATCGCGCTCAGTTTACGAGGTTAAGTTTTAAGCAGCGATGACCCACAAAAACAAGCATATAGTCGTTGTTGACGACGATCTGGAAATTCGGCAATTGCTGAGCCAGTATCTTTCTAAAAACGGTTTTGACGTATCACCGGCGGAAGACGGTGAAGCGTTGTTCAAGCTGTTGGAGGATGAGGCGCCGGACCTGATTATTCTGGACATCATGCTACCCGGTGATGATGGTTTCACTATTTGTCAGCGGTTACGTAAATCCTCCACCGTCCCCATCATCATGTTGACCGCCAATGCCGACGATACGGACCGGATAGTCGGTTTGGAAATGGGGGCTGACGACTATATCGCTAAACCATTCAATCCCCGCGAACTGCTGGCGCGCATGAAGGCGATACTGCGCAGGGTGCAGCCCAAGCAAAACGCGCCTTCCGGCCAGCCCAAGGTGTACCGGTTTGGTAATCTGGTTCTGGACACTACGTCCCGCATGTTGGTGCAACCTAACGGCGACAAGAGCGCCATTAGCGGCGCCGACTACACTTTACTATGCCTGTTTCTGGAAAAAGGCAATGAGGTGTTAAGTCGGGATGAAATTTCCGATGTATTGCATGGGCGCGAGTGCTCGCCGCTGGATCGCAGTATCGACGTGCATATGAGTCGTTTGCGGCAGCGCTTGGGCGACGACGCCAAGAATCCCACCCTGATCAAGACCGTGCGCGGCTCCGGCTATGTCTTAGCGGTTCCGGTTGAGCGCGAATATGGGGATTAAGCGAGGCGCGCGCCGAGGACTGACGCGTCTGGCTCCGCGGTCTTTATTATCGCGCATGGTGATTGTATTAGTGATCGCCGTTCTGGCTGCGCAAGCGCTGTCCAGTTTGATATGGGTGTCGCAGATCAAAACCCGCAATCAGGAAAATGTGCTGAGCATGTCCAACCATTTGGCGTTCAGCATTGCTTCCACTGTTCGCTTCTTTAAATCCTTACCGGTGGAATACCGTCATATCGTATTGGACCAGTTGCGACGCATGGGCGGATCGCGCTTTTTCGTCACCTTCAATAGCGAACTGATCAACATCAGTCCAACGCCGGATACCGATTTAAAGCGATGGGTGCTGGAGGAAGTCGACTCCGTTCTGCAGCGGGAACTGGGACGTCAGGTGGAAATCATTTCCGAGTTTTCATTTGCTGAATCTCTACATGTTTTCAATAACGACATTCGACTGCTGGACCTGCCGCCGGGATGGGGACATCACAGTCTGCTGCTGCATCCCCAGAAAACGCCGATACTGGTGGTGCAGATAGGCTTGGAGAAAGACGAATGGTTATATCTCGCGACACTGCTGCCTACCCCGGATGGGCTTATCGAAGGCGATTATCTGCCGGCCGAGCGCCTCTGGTTTATGGGCATCACAGTGATCCTGGTGGTGTTGTCCCTGTTTGTGTTGGTGCGCTGGTTGACCCGTCCGCTGAAGCTTTTGTCGCGGGCTGCGGATGAACTGGGCAAGGATATAGAGCGCCCCCCGCTGCCGGAAGAGGGGAGCACGGAGGTTGTAGCGGCGGCGCGTACATTTAACGCTATGCAGGAGCGAATTCAACGTTACATTCAGGATCGGGAAACCCTGTTCTCTGCTATTTCCCATGATCTGAAAACGCCGATCACACGTCTGCGTTTACGTGCGGAAATGTTGGACGACGATGGGCTGCGCGGCAAGTTTATTCAGGATCTGGAAGATCTGGACCACATGGTTCACGGCGCTTTGCAATGCGTTAAAGACACAACCGTGCATGAGAATCCTGTCAATATTGATCTGCATTATCTACTACAGCAAATTTGCGAAGGCGCCGACCTGCAACGCAAGAAGGTAACCTTATCCGGTGTGCTGGAGCAGCCGTTCTGGGGCAAGCCTCTGGCGCTCAAGCGCGCGTTCAGTAACATTATCGATAATGCGCTGTTTTATGGACATCAGGCGGAAGTGTTTCTGGAGGACGTGCAGGAAGGCGTGCATGTGGCTGTACGGGATTTCGGCCCGGGCGTGCCTGAAATGGAGCAGGACCGGATCTTCGAACCTTACGTAAGGTTAGAAAAGTCCCGCAATCGTAACACTGGTGGTTCGGGGCTTGGTTTAAGCATCGCCCGCAATATTATTCATGCTCACGGTGGACGGCTGAAAGTCAGGAACCATGAGCAGGGCGGCTTCGTCGTTGAAGTCTGGCTTCCCAGGCAATATAAGGAAGCCTGAGTCTGGCCCGCTGCAAGCTAAACTCCTGTTAATTGTGGCTGTTGGGAAGCTGCAAGGTTTTTAAGGTTTTGTTACATTAGGTTGCTCTATCTTACCCCGCCCCCGTATTTCCCCCCCTATACTGAGTGAACCTTTGAGCGTAATCAGAGGTTTTCAGCCTTCCTAAATATCCCATCGGGAATATTCAATCGGGAATGGCGAACCTTTTATTTAAACAACAATAAACAGTAGGTTTGGTCATGAAACGAATCAAAAAAGCTCTAGCTCCTATCGTTCTTTCTGGCATCGCAGCAGCAACTTCAGCACAGGCGGGCGAAGTTGAAGTTCTCCATTGGTGGACTTCCGGCGGTGAAGCGGCCTCTGTCGCCGTACTGAAAGGCTTGTTGGAGAAAGAAGGGCACACCTGGAAAGACTTTGCGGTTGCCGGGGGTGGCGGGGAAAGCGCCATGACCGTTCTGAAATCACGAGCCGTATCTGGAAACCCACCTGCTGCGGCCCAGATCAAAGGTCTGGAAATTCAGGAGTGGGCGAACCTCGGTTTGTTGGCGAACCTGGACTCCGTCGCCAAAGCCGGGAACTGGGACACACTGCTCCCAGAAGTCGTTTCCAACGTCATGAAATATGAAAATCACTACGTCGCTGTGCCGGTAAACGTACATCGGGTTAACTGGCTGTGGGCCAACCCGGATGTTTTCCGTAAAGCGGGCGTAGGCATCCCTACTACTTGGGAAGAATTCCCAGCAGCGGCTGACGCTATTCAGAAAGCGGGCTTCATTCCGCTGGCGCACGGCGGTCAGGCATGGCAGGACGCCACTTTGTTCGAAGCCATTGCTTTGGGTATGGGCGGCACAGAGTTCTATAACAAGGCCTTTGTTGAGCACGACGCCGACACGCTGAAGAGCGAGAAGATGGTCAAAATCTTCGAAACCTTCAAGAACATGCGCAAGTACATCGACAAAGACGCCGCTGGTCGCGACTGGAACATCGCCACTTCCATGGTCATCAATGGTAAAGCTGCGATGCAGGTGATGGGCGACTGGGCCAAGGGCGAGTTCACTGCGGCAGGCAAGAAGCCTGGCGTAGACTATATGTGTCTGCCTGCTCCCGGCACTTCCGGTCATTTCACCTTTAACATTGACAGCTTCGCTATGTTCAAACTGAACAGCGACGACAATGTCAAAGCACAGAACACCATGGCGCGTCTGATCATGGAGCCGACCTTTCAGGAAACCTTTAACCTGAACAAAGGCTCTATACCAGTACGCAGCGGCATGGCTCGCGACAAGTTCGACAGCTGTGCGGAGGCTTCTATGGACGCCTTCAATGCAGCCGCTTCCACTGGCGACCTGGCGCCCAGTATGGCCCATGGCATGTCCACTACGTCCTACATTCAGGGCGCAATCTATGACGTCGTCACCAACTTCTTCAATGACGATAGTCAATCCGCTAAAGACGCGGTGAACAAGCTGGCGCAGGCTGTTAAAGCAGCTATGTAAACGGCTTGGCGCGCGCGAACTCTCTGGTTTGCGCGCGCAACCCCTATCTCTATCCTAAACTTGCCTTTAACGAGGGGAACCATGAGGGCGATATCCATGGGCGCACACGATCGTCCCGAAGCAACTGCAAAAGCGAAAGGCGGTCTCGCCTGGTTGGAGCGCTGGCTGCCAAAAATGGTGCTGGCTCCAACGTTCGTCATGATGCTGGTCTTTATCTACGGCTACATCATCTGGACGGCGGTCCTGTCTATGACCAATTCGCGTTTCCTGCCATCGTATGATTTTGTCGGGTTGCTTCAATATGAAAAGCTGTTTGAGAACGACCGCTGGTTGGTGGCTTGCACCAATCTAGGGGTGTTTGGCGGATTGTTCATCCTGGTCTGCCTCGCTTTAGGTGTGTTTTTGGCGATACTGCTGGATCAGAAGATCCGTCAGGAAGGCGCTATCAGGACCATCTATCTGTATCCCATGGCCTTGTCTTTCATCGTTACCGGCACCGCTTGGAAATGGATGTTGAACCCTGGGTTGGGACTGGAGAAGGTGGTGCGCGACATGGGCTTTGAAAGCTTCACCTTTGACTGGATCGTGGACCCGGATATGGCGATTTACACACTGGTGATCGCAGCCGTATGGCAGTCCTCAGGCTTCGTTATGGCGATGTTCCTGGCGGGTTTGCGCGGCATCGACAGCTCGATTATTCAGGCGGCGCAGATTGATGGCGCAAGCATGCCGAAGATATATCGTCGTATTATTCTGCCGAGCCTGCGTCCGGTATTTTTCAGTGCGTTCATCATTCTGTCCCATATCGCTATCAAGAGCTTCGACTTGGTTGCGGCTATGACTGGCGGCGGCCCCGGCTATTCCACCGACTTGCCGGCGACCTTTATGTATGCGCATTCCTTTACTCGCAGCCAGATTGGGCTGGGGTCAGCGAGTGCAATGCTAATGTTGGGCGGCGTACTGGCCATCCTGATTCCTTATTTGTATTCCGAGTTGAGAGGGTCCCGCAATGGCTAGTCAAACTGCGCCATCCTCCTTTAATTGGAGTCGTATTAATCGCGGCGTGATCTATGCGCTGCTGCTTACCGCCGCGTTGTTCTACCTGTTGCCTCTGCTGGTCATGGTGCTGACTTCGTTCAAGACCATGGACGATATCCGCAGCGGCAACCTGATTTCTCTGCCGAAGGAGTTTGTCCTCGACGCTTGGTCCAAAGCCTGGAGCGGAGCATGTACCGGCATTCGCTGCGAAGGGGTGGAAAGCTACTTTTGGAACTCGGTTCAGATCGTCGTGCCGGCGGTGTTGATCTCCACTTTTCTTGGCGCATTGAACGGCTATGTTTTCACCAAGTGGAAGTTCCGTGGCAGTGAACTGTTGTTCGGTCTTTTGCTGTTCGGGTGCTTTATTCCCTTTCAGGTTGTGCTGCTGCCGATGGCGCAGACGTTGGGACTGCTTGGTCTCGCCAACTCTACGACAGGCCTGGTTTTTGTCCATATCGTCTACGGCATGGCGTTTACGACCCTGTTTTTCCGTAACTTCTATATCAATATTCCAGGGGAGCTGGTGAAAGCCGCGCAACTGGATGGCGCAGGTTTCTTTACTATCTTCTGGCGTATTTTGCTGCCTATTTCCGGCCCGATCATCGTTGTGACGATCATTTGGCAGACCACGCAAATCTGGAACGACTTCCTGTTCGGCGTTGTCTACGGCAGCGGCGATACTCAGCCGATCACGGTTGCGTTGAATAATCTGGTCAACACCTCTACCGGTGTGAAGGAGTACAACGTGCACATGGCTGCGGCGATTATCGCGGGTCTGCCCACCCTATTGGTTTATGTACTGGCCGGCAAATACTTCGTCAGAGGACTGACCGCCGGGTCTGTGAAAGGCTAGGCGCGCCGCCGCCTTTCACGCAAGAACACAGACAGTTTCGAGGTTAACTTAAATGGCTGCATTAGAAATTCAAAACGTTCGTAAGACCTACGGCGGAAAAACGGAAGTCCTGAAAGGTATTAACATCAGCATCGAAAACGGTGAGTTTTTGATCCTGGTTGGTCCATCCGGCTGCGGTAAATCCACCCTCATGAATAGCATTGCGGGGCTGGAGGAGATTACTGACGGCGCAATTTGCATCGGCGGCGAAGATGTTTCCGGGCGCAGCCCGAAAGATCGCGATATCGCCATGGTATTCCAAAGCTATGCGTTGTACCCGAGCATGAACGTGCGCGACAACATCGCGTTCGGTCTGGAAATGCGGAAGGTGCCTAAAGAAGAACGTATGCAGGAAGTTGAACGGGTAGCGAAGATGCTGCAGATCGAGCACTTGCTGGATCGGAAGCCTTCCCAGCTTTCCGGCGGCCAGCGTCAGCGTGTGGCGATGGGCCGTGCGCTGGCGCGCAAACCGAAAATCTACCTGTTTGACGAGCCTCTGAGTAACCTGGACGCCAAGCTGCGTGTGGAGATGCGGACTGAGATCAAAAAGCTTCACCAAAACCTGGGCACCACCATTGTCTACGTTACTCACGATCAGATCGAAGCCATGACGCTGGCGGACCGCATAGCGGTCATGAAAGACGGCGTCGTGCAACAGTTCGGCACGCCCCAGGAGATTTACGATGAGCCCGCCAATATCTTCGTGGCGGGTTTTATGGGATCGCCGGCGATGAACTTCGTTCCTGTGCAGATCCTAAACGAAGGCGGCGGTCTGGTGGCGAAGGTTACTACCCGCGACGGTCGTACTTACAGTCTGCCCTTGGGCGAGCGTGGCGACTGCCTGTCCGGTTACGTCGGTAAACAGGTCACCCTTGGTTTGCGTCCTGAACGGGTGACCCAGGTCAATCCGCATGAAGTGGAGCGTCCTGACGTCATGGTGCTGGAGGCGGAGATTGAAATGGTGGAGCCGACCGGGCCGGACACTGTGATGCACATTCATCTGAACGGTACTGAAGTCAGCTGCCGGGTCGCGCCGGATAGCGCAGGAAGGCTGGGTGAAAAAATGAACCTGATGCTGGACTTGTCCAAAGCCGTCTTCTTCGATGTCGACACTCAAGCTCGCATCGGTTAGAGCTTTTTAACCCGGAGCGCTGCTGCGAATCAGGCTCCGGGCGTTTTTTGCGTTCACAGATAAATATTAAGCCCAGGGCGCATACTGAATACCATCAGTAATGGCTCCACGGGCGTGCTTTTACCTGAATAAAAATAATTAGGGGGTGAAGCGATGATTGGTCATTCCTTTGGCCGTGACAGCCATCCTTATGGTTTTGAGCTGGAAGGCGAGCGCCACCGGCCGGAAGCCATGACGACGGCGCATCAGCACAGTCATCTAGAAATTCTAATACTGACCTGCGGCAGCGTTGAGATGCTGTATGGGCAACAGACTCTGAAATTGTTCGCCGGGGATCTCTTGTGTTATTCCGCGCTGCATTTTCATCAGTTCGGCGTTGTTAGCGACGATGCGGTGGCGTACAGCTTCCGACTTCCTCTTTTCGCCCTATTCAATCTGCAGCTATCCTGCGGCGTCAAACAACAGTTGTTTCATGGCGTTCCCTGTCGCGCTCGTTGCGTGGGGTTGGCGGACGACAAGGTGCTGGAGCGCTGGCTGTCTGAGCTGAAGCTGCGCGACCCTGCGTTGGACGATCTTATTCTGGATGAGATCACTCTATTGTTGCGCCGTCTGTTCAAAGACGCCTGTTACACGCCTCTGGATCAACAGATTGCGGGCGTGTCCGGGCTCAAAGTCAGTCAGCATATTCCTGTGATGCTGCAGTTCATCAATGATCATTACCACTCGTCTATTAATGTCTGTGACGTGGCGGATCATGTCGGTTTGCACAAGAATTTCGCCATGACTTTGTTCAAAAAGACCTTGGGGATGTCGATTCTGGAATACCTGACGACTCTGCGTGTCCATCATGCTCGTCGTATGTTGCAATACACTGGCGAGCAGGTGACGCAGATCGCTTACGCCAGCGGTTTTTCTTCCGTTACCCGATTTTATGAAGTCTTCGCGAAATACTTTGGCGAGTCGCCGCAAAAGTATCGGAAAAGCTGTGCTTTGGTAGGAGACGCCTGAAACGAAGACCTGTATAACCAGGGCATTTTCGGTGATATTAATCAGGCGGACGAATAGCTTCCTTCTATTTGTCTGCAACGACAGGGCCGGCGCATGTCAGGCTCTGTCAGCCGTCGCGCAGGCGCATTCATACGCCTGGCTTTTAACATGCCAATGTCATTGCCATGTTAATAAATCGATCGCCGACTTCGACCTATAATGTTTAGCCCCGGAATGAGTTAGTGGAATAAAAATATGAGCACAGTCGTTTGTTTTGGTGAGGCTCTCATCGATTTTCTGAATATCGGGCAGGATGAGGAAGCGCCTCTGCGTTTGCGCAAATTCAAGCAGTTTCCTGGCGGCGCGCCGGCCAACGTGGCGGTAGCCATCGCCAAGCTGGGAGGCGAAGCGCGTTTTACGGGGCAGGTAGGGGAGGACGAGTTCGGACGTTTTCTGGCCCTGGCTCTGCAGGAGTATGGTGTGGACACAAGCCAGCTGTTGCGTCACCCAACAGCGAAGACGGCTCTGGCTTTTGTCATGCTGGATGACTCGGGAGAGCGAACATTTTCTTTTTATCGCGACGCCACCGCCGACATGGTTTTACAGGAGGAGCAGGTTGTCCCGGCTTGGTTTGAGGGGGCTTCCGTCTTTCACTATTGCTCTAACACACTCACGACCTCATCGATCGCCCGGGTGACTGAGACGGCGCTAAACAGGGCTAAAGACGCGGGCTGCGTAATCAGTTTCGATGTCAATCTGCGCCATAATCTGTGGGCGGCGGGGGGCGCGGATAAAGCCGTAATCATCCGCCTGGCGGCGGCTTCGCACTTATTGAAGCTGTCTCTGGATGAACTGGAATACCTCGCCGAAGATGGCGACGCCGAGGGGCTTTGCCAGCAATGGTTACAGCAGGGGGTAAAGCTGATTCTGATAACGGACGGCGGTAACCCTATCCGTTATATTTCTTCAGTGTTCTCCGGAGAGGAAGCGACGCCCCCTGTGCGGGCGGTGGACACCACGGCGGCTGGAGATTCGTTTATGGGAGCGGTGTTGTTTGGGTTGTCCAAGTGCGACGACCAGACGGCGTTGCTCCATTCACAACAACAGGTCGCCGCGCTGGTGCGTTTTGCGTCTCAGTGTGGGGCGCTAACGGTCAGCCGGCAGGGGGCTTTTCCGGCGCTGCCGGTATGGTCTGAAGTCAGTCGGTATTGGCAGTTAAATGTGGGAACTGAGAGTCGGAGCTGAGTGAATGAATTTCAAGAGCAGGGAATTCTTGACTGCGCACAGTCGGGAGATATTGGATTTCTATCTACGTGCGGGTCTGGACGAAAACGGTGGCTATTTCCAAAATTACTATGACGATGGTCGCGTGTTTGCGCCTGGAGATAAACATCTGGTCAGCAGTTGCCGGATGACGTTTAATTTTTATCAGGCGCACCAGTTTTTGGAGGTTCGCAGTGAAGAAGAGCGGGCGCTATGGCTGAAGTGGGGCGAACACGGGCTGGCCTATCTGCGCCACGCGCACAAGCGTGCGGATGCGCTGGGTTATGTGTGGACGTTCAAGGATTACCAGCCAGCTGACTTGGGGCAGTATTGTTACGGTTATGCGTTTTTGATTCTGGCGTTTTCTGCGGCGGTGAATGCGGGAGAAGACTCTGCGCGGGAGGACCTTTACGCCGTTTGGGAACTGATGGAAGAGCATTTCTGGCAGCCGCGGCAGGGGCTGTATGCGGATGAGATCAGTGCAGACTGGGATTATGTGTCGGACTACCGTGGTCAGAACGCCAACATGCATGCCTGCGAGGCGATGATCGCCGCCTATGAGGCGACCTCAGATCCGCGTTTTCTGGCGCGGGCCGTTCAGCTGGCGGAAAAAGTCGTGCTGGAGCTTGGAGAAAAGTCCAGTGGACTGGTGTGGGAACACTTTACTGAGAACTTGGATATCGATTGGGACTACAACAAAGACGACCCGAAGAACCTGTTCAAGCCATGGGGCTTTCAGCCTGGGCATCAAACTGAGTGGACCAAGCTGCTCTTGATGCTCGCCCGTCATAGCGATTTACCCTGGCTGACCTCCAAAGCCCGCGAGCTGTTCGATCAAGCAGTGGAAGCCGCCTGGGATGAGCATCAGGGAGGTTTGTTTTACGGCTTTGCTCCAGATCGCCGTATTTGTGATGACGATAAATATTTCTGGGTGCAGGCGGAGAGCTTCGCCGCTGCGGCGTTGTTGGCGAGGGCGACGGGCGACGAAGGCTATTGGCGCTGGTATGAACGCCTTTGGGAATATGCCTGGGAGCATTTTGTGGATCACCAGCATGGCGCCTGGTATCGCATCCTTAATGCAGACAACTCTAAAGTCACGGATAAAAAGAGTGAGGCTGGCGCTAAGTGTGATTACCACTCATTGAACGCCTGTCTGGAAACATTACGTGTTCAGCGCGCCTCGTCAGTCTGACGAAGTGGTCAAAAAATATAGGTAATATTTCTTTCTTTTTTGAGATGCAAATATGAAAAAAGCCGCTTTCTCTGAAAAAGAGAAAAGCGGTTTTTTTATGGTTTTCTTAAAGTGTGAAGCTATGTATTGGCTAAAAAAAGGATGTGTTGTTGTTTTTTTGCTCACACTGTAGTTAGAATGTGGAACTGTAAAAGTGAAGTAAAAAAACAACAAAAACTAAAAATGCCCCCAGCTGGAACGCAGTAAGCAAGAGATACTCTGGCAAGTAAGAAACAGTTGAGTCAGATCGCTTTGAAAATTTTATTCCAATAATTTATTTCTCGGAATACATTTGTCAAAAATTCGATACTGCTGAGTAGTCTCGCTTATTCCTGAATAAAAATAACACGGGGAAAGCAATGAAAAGTCCTTCCAGTCACAACAGACGTGACGCCAATACGCACACTGACGCCTCTGGGGCGCTCAGCTTTCATTTTGGTGAGCCTGAGATCATGGGAGGCTCACATCAACACTGCCATCTTGAAATCAACATACTGTTAGCCGGCGCCATGAGGTTGAGTTATCTTGACCAGATATACGAACTCAATAGCGGCGATGTGATCTGTTTTTCCGCCTTGCATCGTCATCAACTGGTTTCTGCAAGTGAGCAAGCGTTATCGCTGCAGTTGCGCCTGCCTTTGTTTCTGCTCACTGAAATGTGCGCGAATGAAATGTTTAAACATTTACTGATTCGCGGGACGCCTTATCGCTCCAATGCATCGGACTTATTGTCCCTCGATGCCGTAGAGCGTTGGGTGCAGGAACTGCGCTGTATGGATGGTCCGCTGCAGGATCTGGTGCTGGATGAGATTACTCTGTTTCTGCGTCGCATGATCATGCGCAATCCCTGTAAGTCCAGTCAGGCCGCCAGTTGCGGGGAATACCGCAGTCGCCATTTGCATCACGCTCATGGCATGGTGGAGTTCATTAACAGTCATTATCGAACGCCCATCACGATTGCGGATGTGGCGGATGCGGTTGGGCTGCATAAGAATTTCGCCATGAGCGTGTTCAGAAAAGCGGTGGGAATGTCTGTGCTGGAATATCTCACCGATTTACGGGTCAACCACGCGCGCCGCCTTCTTTTGTATTCTCAGGATCAGGTGATTGAGATCGCCTTCGCCAGCGGCTTTTCTTCAGTCACCCGATTCTACGAGGTGTTCGCCAAGTACTTTAACGAATCGCCGCTCAAGTATCGAAAGCAGCACGCAGACTCAGGTTGAAGCGCCTTCTCGATGTCGGTTGTATTAATGATGGCGGGCGCATGGGTGACAACGGTATGGAATTAGCCTGGAAAGCCAGTTGATATCTGCGCCTTTGGCTACGTCAGTATCTCTGCACGGCCTTAACCGTATCGTCCAGCTCCGCAGCGGATATAAATCCGACGTAGTTGGGGTTCTTCGCCACGAGCTCTTTAATGTCCTGATTGCTGGAAGCCGTGACCATGGGAGCGGCTTTGCCAGTAAACACGAGTCTGGACCAATAGGAGAGGAACTGTCGGGAGCCTTTGTTGACGACTTTGGAGCAGAACTCTTCAAACAGTGCTGAAGAGCTGTCGATGGAGACAATAGTCACTTTCTCTCCGTTGGGTAAAAAAGCCTGCTTGGCCAGGAAAAGTTTTTGAATGTCTTCATTGCTCAAATCAAGATTCGCCTTGGGGTTTACAATGACGGCGACTTCAGCCTCAACCGCCTGCGCTTGCAGGAGCGGGTAGACGAGAGCAAACACGATAGTGGTGATTCTTAACATGTTGGCGCTCCTTAAAAGACGAAACTGATCGCAGTGCTGAATATTTGGGTGTTAATGCGATTAGGGCCGTCCTTCTCATAGTTTAATTTGCTGAAGTCGAACTTTAGGGAAGCGCTGTGATGAAAGTCGTAACGTAAGCCAATAGTAATGGCCTTATTGTCCTGGTCCGTTCCCTCTATTATGTTTTCCAACGTCGAATAGACCGAATCGGACTCGGACACTTCATCAAGTATTTCTCTTCTCGGGCTGGTGTCGAAAACCTCATAGGTGAGGTGGGGCGTGAACTTGCCCATTGTGTAACCGACAGAGATGTAATATCCCAGCGGATCGGGAAAAATGCTGTCTTCAATTTCTGACTTGGTCACTTCCGCTATAGCGAAAAAGTTATCGTATTCCACTTTTAACGAGACGCTTCCAAAGGCGCCGCGATCGTCATTGGCGCGAATGGCGTCGGCGACTTCTTCGGAAACCGTCGGACCGGATGGCGGTGGAGCGTCAGGGTCTTCTGGGGGGAGGATGGCGTCCAGGCCGGGCGCAATAGCGGGAATAGAGAGTTTCGAGCGGAAGTAGGCGAAGCGCATGCTGATCCAGTCTATGCCAATGCGCCAGGAGCCGCCGTAGACGAATTTTAGATCCACCTGCCCGATAGGAATGTCTTCCCGCACGGAACCGTAGAAGAAGTTTAATGTTGAGTCGAGTTCACGTATTTGCGAGGCGTAGGTGATGTTCAGGCCGTCCAGATTGTTGAATAAGGGGACATAAACAAAGGGGGGCGGTCTGACCCAGTGGTAGGCGTAGCCGATATCAATCGTATCGCTGTATTCAAAAAAAGGCGTTCTGAAGCGTCCCGCCTTGATGGTCCAGTTATTGTCGATCGCGTATGTGACATACGCCCATTCGAACTCGGCGTTATGGTCTTCCGAACCGCGAGCGATCACTTGCGCGGTAGCGGAAAGGTTGTCTCCCATATCGCCGCGGACCTGTAGGCCAATCAGAGATTCATTCTTGAAGTTGATATCGTCGTCGTAGAGAAAATAGGGCTTTTCGTCATCGAAGGTGGTGGCGGCCACGATATTGCCGAATCCGTTGATATGAATTCTATTGTTGTCGGCTTGAGCGGGACTTACGAGAGACAGCGTGGAAATCGTAATGCCTATACAAGACTCTTTTATTCTCATTGTTTTAACCCTGCTTTCCTTGGGGGCGTCATTGTTATAATGAGCGTCTGGCGTTCACGATGTTACGGCAGGAGGCGTCACAGGCCTGTGGCGCGCCGACATCCGGTCGTCAGTAGTCGCCAGCGCCCTTGAGGGCTCTTATGGATGGCTTCGGGCGCTTTCCCTAAGGGTAGTTGCGGCGGTAAAAATATCCAGCTTGGCGCTACGGACTCATTGCCCCGTATAGCAAGTCAGGCGTTGGACAAGCCTGAGGCGGCTTACTAATCTTCTTTATAAATGCTGTCACTCTTATGCGGGCTGTCAGGGATGAGCCTGACGTCTTGTCATTTCAAAGCGGTATGCGACGAATGTCTTCACTGAAGCTGGCGAGCCTGGCGCTGCTGACCTGTGCAGGGTTGTCCCTGCGGGAAGTCTGCGCTGAGAACCTGCAACTGACCTTGGCCGCCGCCGAGGAAGTCGAGCCTTATGTTTATCATTTGGATGACGGCAAGGCGGCGGGGATCGATTATGAGATTGTGTCTGAGGCATTGTCCCGGGCGAGTGTGAGTTTCGAGCTGAAAAGCTATCCCCGACCTCGCATTACGCTCATGCTGGGGCAGGGGCATTTGGATGGTCTGCTGACCACCACCGGATATAACGACAAAGATACGCTCAACGCCATGTGGGTATCCTCTCCGCTATATACATCAACGGTATCTGCATTCGCCCTGAAAAAACAGCCAGAGCCCGGAGCAGGCGGCGCTGTCAATGATTTGAAAAATTGTAGTCAGGCGGGAGTATTGCGCGGTTTCAATTATCGTTTTCCCAGTCTGGACATGACGCACTTCAAGAGCGTGGTGGAGGTGAATGGCGCGGAGCAGTTGGTCAAGCTGACTATGTATGGCCGCGTAGACTGCGCGATAACGGAAGACATTACCTTCATGTATCAGGCGCGCCGACTTGGCTATTTCAGTGACGTGACCATCGTTGCTGAAGTCGTCAATCGTCCAGTGGTGATTGCTTTGTCGCGACATCTTGTTGACGCCAACGAGGGACTGGATACACGCATCAATCAAGCGATCGAGGACTTGAAGTCCCGTGACGTCGTCGACAATATCATCATCAAATATCTGAGTCTCGGAGCGCATTGAGACGGCTGACAGTTGGTGAATGCAGCAAGCATTGTTAACCCCTCGGTCTATCGCTGCACAGGTGCAGACCCTGTCGCTGGAGTCAAATAGAAGGAAGCTATTTGTCTGCCCGATTAATAGTTATTTATTGACGCCTGCGAAATAAAAAAACCGCCTGGAGAAGTCTCCGAGGCGGTGAGGCGAGTCCGGTTAAGGCAGATTTTTTTGCTGCTAGGGGAGCCTCAGTTCGCGCTGGTTAGCGGGGTTGG
Source organism: Hahella sp. NS-SX17 (assembly GCF_057367735.1). Classification (NCBI taxonomy): domain Bacteria; kingdom Pseudomonadati; phylum Pseudomonadota; class Gammaproteobacteria; order Oceanospirillales; family Hahellaceae; genus Hahella; species Hahella sp. NS-SX17. The sequence goes on along the minus strand of NZ_CM170632.1, from coordinate 6,699,976 downwards.
TTGGTCGGATAACGTTGTCTCTTCACGAAGAGTGAGTTCGGTCAGGCTTTTCTTGGCGGTGCGCACGTAGCTTTCTATCAGCCGATAGGAGGCCTGTTGCTCCTCAAACTCATTCAGCAGGCGACCTATGACGCCCATGATTTGATGTTCTTTGTCTCCATTGAGGCCCATGCTGAGAATGGCGTTCTGAATGGTCCATTTCAGGTCTGCGACTATCTGAATGGTGTAATCGCTGCGCGTGTTTTCGATGGCCATGATGTCGTCCAGCAGGTTAAGCGTGCGCTCGACATTCCGCTGGTTCTGTTTCTCTTTATGCTGGCTGGCCAGCGTTTCATCGTTGATCTTTTCCATCAGTAAGCTGACGACGCTGGCCAGTCTGGAGAGATTGTCGATGTATTGGTCCCGCTGCTCTTCCGTTAATGTGACGCAGAGCGTGAAGCAGGGATAAATGACCGCCCAGTAGTGCTCATGATGGATCATGCGAATCGTCTGTTGCGATAAGTGGGATATGATTTTCTCCTGAGCGAAAGAGATGAATGAGTCGCTGCTGAAGATATAACTGCGTACAGGCAAGTCAATTTTAAATACATAGGAAAGGTTGCTATGAGCCAGGGCGCGCTGTACGGAGGAGGCTATCTGTAGTGGGTCCTGGGTGTCCTGATAGTCTTCCAGCAAGTCAATGATCCGCCCCAGCTGGCTGTTGGAGCGAAGCAGAAACATGCCCATTTGGTTCAGGCTGCAGACCGAACTCTCCAGCTCGTTAATCTTGTGCTTGTCATAAATGATGTCATTGAGCTTGACCACTTTTGAGAAGACCATTGCGCACCCCCTACGCTGTGTGGTTGAAAGTATAACTTTCCCATCGGGAACGGCGGGATGCGTAGGGCTACTGAAATAATACCTGGAAGCTGCGTAGTACTACGTAAACAAAGCGGCTTTGCTCAGGAGGCGAAAGGAGGCGAAAGGAGGCGAAAGGAGGCGAAAAAGCCGGAGAACGTGCGCAAAAAAGCGTGAAGCGGAGCCGCCTCCAACTTCACGCTAAAGATGCGTAAACGCAAAAAAGCGCCGCACGTGGAAGCGGCGCAATCAACACAGAAAGGAAGGAACGAGAGTGGCCTTTCTTCTAGAAAGTGTAGTTAATGCGAGTCCTTATTTTATTGAGGTCGTCGTCTCCGCCGTCAGTCAGGTCGTCCGCTTTGGAGGTAGAGCCTGCAAAGGTGATGCTGGCGTTTTCAATATTGAACAAAGGCAGAGTGTACGCCACGTAAAGTGTGGAGACAGTTGGGTCTTCGTCTGCATTGATATCGGACACAGAGTGCACGAGGCCCAGGCCAAAATTACCGTAGGTGACGTTAGCGCCCAGACTGGTGACCGTATTGTCGTTTGAGTCGTCTTCGCCGCGGGCGGCGTTCAGGTTGATGCTTGCTCCGCCCAGATTAATGTTGCCCGTTAATGCGAATCCTGACTTATCCACTTCTGTCGTGGAGTCGATATCATAGCTCAGAGACTCATAACCCGCAGTGATGCTGAAGCTGTCCGCCGCGTAGGTGACGCTTGGGCGGAAACCGGAAAATGAAGTAGTGTCATCGCCATCGTCGCCACCGGCTGTCGAGGCGTCTCCCCAGATGGTCGCCAGCTCGAAGCTCAGGTTAGAGCCGGGGCGAACATGAAGGGCGAACTGGCCGCCATCGTCACCTGCGCGACCACGAACCATATTGGCTTCGTAAACAAAAGCGCCCTTGCCGCTGCCGGCGTGCGCGACAACCGTATCTTTACCCAGCGGGAACAGGTTAACGGCTTCAAAGCGGCCGGCCTGCACATCCCAGGTTTCGTTACCGAATTTCACCCACATGTCGTCGGTGGCGGTATCGCCGTTTTTCTTCAACAGGCCTGATCCCTTGCCTTCCACAAAATAACCATTGAGTTCGGTTTTGCCGGTCACATTCACTTCAATACGGCCGCCTTGTTCGAAGGTAGTGTCGCCGTCTTTGCTGTCGATAATATCGGTGTCCAACTCAATGTTGGCGCCGATGCCGAATTCCGCGTGTGCTTGTGAGATACCCAGCGCAAGGGAGACCGCCAGAGGCAAAGTCTTCATGAAATACTTATTATTCATAAATGCCAGTTTCCTGTTGTTGTTTTCTCTGTTGAGATGTGCGCCTGTGGCGCGGCTTTCCAGATCAATCCGCACTATCGGTAAATCTAACCGGCATTGCGGTCGGAAAACTTAAGGTAGCTTCATCCTAAAACGAGAAATCTCCCGCCGCTTACGCGAAAAATAAGAAATATTACGAAATAGTAAGATCCTGGTAGGCCATATGGCCGGTATTTAATGGCGATAAGTCGTAAAAGTGCGTTGGTTTAGCAAAACGCCTGAGCTGCAGGGGGGATTAGACGGGGCTGACACCGTCACAAGAGGTTCAGGGGGCTGTCCTCCTTCATCGACTTCGACCTGTTTTGGGTTTATCCAACAGGATTTTTACTCCGACATGAAGCGCCGGGACTGTGAGCATTCGTGGCGATGGGCGCCAATATGCTTCTCTGTGTAACTCTATGTACGGGTAACGGTTTATTCCTCTGGGAACAGAGGGGATGTGTTTATATACAAGGAGTTGGCCTTTAACAAAAAGTTTCCATGACCTATTTCTCACTTTGCAAAGTATGTGTCTATATTTTAATCAAGTTGAATGCTTCTGGAGGAAGTGACGAAGGATGGGATGCTTTTTCGGCTTGTGAAGTTCTGGGAGAGGCTCCCGACGGCGGTGGCGCGTCCGTATGGAAGCTGCTCTCTGTTTCAGGCTGGCAGTCAAGGGTGTCGTATTATGAATGAAGTGGGTCGTCATAGTGTTCCCAATGCCTATTGCGCGCGTCTTCCCGCGAGTTTTGACGTACGTGGACTGTTGCGTGATCTGGAGATGTTGCTGCTGACTTTGTGGGAAGGCAAATTCAGCGCCTGTAATTTTGATGACGGCTGGGATGCGTTGCCTGTAGATGCTCTGATTGGCGGGGCTGGCGCGTCGGCGTCCTGGCGCAAAGGGGAAATGCGGGGGGTGCTTGAGTATCTGCAATGCCCATTGGTGTCCGCCAGAATCATGCGTTTGAACCCGGGAACGGTGATTGCTAACTATCAGTCTCTGAATCCGGTGGGTAGAGAAGGCGTGGTGCGGTTACAGGTCCCTATTTCTTTAAGCGAGGGTTTGTCCTTTCGTATTAATGAGACTTTGGCGCAAATGGCGGAGGGCGAAGTCTGGTATTTCAATCCCGGGTTAACTCAGTGGGTTGAAAATGAGGGCGGGGAAGCCTCGGTCTATCTGGAGGTAGACTGTGTCCTCAACGACTGGCTGCATACGGAAATCAATCGCGCCAGCTTGCCCAGGCTGGAACAGGCGGATGCGGATATGGGGGCTTATTACGGCTATCCAGCCTAGTTATCGTCAACGTCGAACTGCTTTCTGCTGCATTTTAAAACGCGCCCTTTCCGAGGGCGTTCAGGCATGCGCATTGCGTTGCGCAAGGACTTTGGATGTTTGCTCCATGAGCAAAATTAAAAGGAATACAGGGAATGACCGAGCCGCTATCGTTCGCCAGAATTGATCTCAGCGTTGACCTTCCTGCATTGAAGACTGATCTGCAATGCATTCGTGACTTACCCTGGTTGAATCATGTGAATCAACGGGACTACAGCGGCGCCTGGGATGTCATGCCTCTGCGTTGTCCCGCGCACTACCGGGAAGCGCACCCCATTCTGCAGGGCTTCGCCATTGAGAGTTGCGACGATTGGGTGGATCTGCCAGTACTGGGGCGATGTCCGGGGCTGCAACGGCTGCTGGCGTCACTTCGTTGCCCACTCAAATCCGTGCGTTTGATGCGGTTGCGCCCTGGCGCGGTCATCAAGCCTCATCGTGATCATGCGGTTTCCCTGGAGCATGGCGAGGCTCGTCTGCATGTTCCTATTGAAAGTCATGAATTACTGGAGTTCTGGGTGAATGACCATCTGGTTCCCATGCAGGAAGGGGAACTGTGGTACCTGAATGTGGATCAAACTCACACCGTTATCAACCGGGGGGACTGCGATCGCATCAATCTGGTTATCGACTGCGTCGCCGACGAATGGCTGCGGGAAAAAATTGAATCCAGCCTGTTAACTTGTCAAGGACGGTACTTTGATGAGTTATGCCCGTAATGCTCCTGTAGAAATGTCCCAAGGACCTCTTACTTCTCCCACTCACCCCAGTGAAACACTATCGTCCGCTGACGAAGTGGGAGAGCTTGGCGTGTGCTGGCTCAAGCGTTTGTGGCGCAAATCGCGGCTGAACAAATGCGGCAGGCTGGAAGAAAGGCTCCGTCAGGATGAGTGGCGGACGGATGTCGCGTTGATGAATCTGTTGGGAGTGGGGCTTGATCACTGTCTTGGGTTTCTCTACAGCGGCGACCCCAGTTTCTCGGAATTTGAACGTTGGGTCTTGCTGCAGAACCCGGACGGTTTGAGTAAAAAGCGGGTTGAGGACATCAATCAGGCTTTGATGAACTCTCAGGTGGCGTCAAACGACGCAAAAGTCGACGGGAATACCGCTCTGCGGGCTAGTGAATGCGACGGAGCGGCCTCGATGGTGGGACCGCTGTGCGGCGATACGCCCAGATATTTGAGCGAGAGCCAGGTCGCGTTCTGGCGCGAAAACGGATACCTGGTGGTGGAAGGCGTCTTGAATAGAGATCAGCGCCAGGCTTCTGTGGAGGCGATTTATCGCTTCTTACAGAAAAGCCCTGACCAGCCGGAATCCTGGTACCAATCGCATCAGTCCCAGCAAAACATCATGGTGCAACTGTTTCGCGATCCGGTGCTGGACGCCAATCGCACGGTTGAGAGAATCCGTCAGGCTTTTGCGGATATTTGGGGAACGGAGCGCTTGCAATGTTCCATTGACCGGGTCGGTTTTAATCCGCCGGAAACCTCGAGCTATCAGTTTTTTGGGACCAGACTGCACTGGGATGTCGACTTCAGCCGCGCGCCGGAATTGCGCACTCAGGGCTTAATCTATCTAACGGACGTTGCTGAGAATCAGGGCGCCTTCCATTGCGCGCCGGGCTTTCACCGCCAGATGATTGACTGGATGGCGCAGTTACCTCCCGGGGCGGACCCCAATCAACAAGATCTGTCTCATTTGGATCTTAAATACGTCGCCGCTCCTGCCGGCTCTCTGATTATCTGGCATCACTACTTGCCCCATGGCGCGAGCCCCAACCGGGCCGCTACGCCGCGTGTCGTGCAATATTTGAATATGACGCCGCTTCCGTGAGGGGAGGCGGGATGCGTTTAACAAAGGGAGTCCGATTATGTCTAAGGCTGGAGCCAACTACGCTGTAACTGCTGACGCGATAAAAGCGGCGACGCAAAAACTGTTGGGGGCGACTTCTGCGGGTGACGCAAAATCGCACCTGGATACGTTAGTCAGAGCGCTTGCTACCGTGGCGGGCATTGATCTGTACCCTGCCAACTACTCTGAAGACCTGGCTACACAAACCGGATTCGGCAAGGCGATTTCGCCTCTGGAGGCAGGCAGATGCGCCTGGGATATTGAGCGCACCCGGATATTCATGGCGGGCGTTTATAACGCCATTCGGGATCTGCTGCAGCGACAGGACAAGGTGGAGACGCTGTATGCGGGAACGGGCCCCTTCGGTCTACTGCTGGCGCCGCTGCTGCCGCTGTTTCCTGCAGAGAAGCTGAAAGTGACGCTGCTGGATATCCACCAGGCGTCGCTCAGCTCGCTGGAGCGCGTGATATCACTACTGGAGGTCAATGACCGTATTGCTCATGTAACCTGCGCTGACGCCACTGTCTGGACGCCTCCGGCGAACGTCGCCTATGACATCGTGCTGTCGGAAACCATGAAGCATATGTTGCAGCAGGAGCCGCAAGTGAAAATATTCGCTCACCTGCAGCAGTTTCTGCGTCCGAACGGCATACTGATACCCGAGTCCGTGCAAATCGACGCATGGCTGCAATCTGACGTAAATCAGCGGACGCTACCACTAGGAGAGCTGTTCCGGCTGGACCGCTCGACGGCGGCGGCGCTCGATGCCGGGGATCAATCCCGACTTGCTGGCGCCCTGACTGTGCCAGAGTGTGGCGACGACATGACGGATCTCAAGGTGACCACATTCATACGCGTGTATGGAGACCATTGTCTGGAGGAGAATCAATCGCAATTGACGTTGCCCAGATACGTGAAAAATATACGCCCGATCTCCGGTAGCGCTATTGGCTTTCATTACCATCTGAATGATTTTCCTGATTTTGAGTTCTCCTATCGCAGTCGTCCCGCGACAGAGGATCTTCCGTTGCCTGCCAGTACGGAAGTGGGAGAACTGGGCGTTTATCACCTCAAACGGATATGGTCGAAAGCCGCGCATGCCAAAGTTGGCAAGCTGGATGAGGTGGTCCGCAGTCGAGAATGGTTACTGGATCAGCTGGTGTTTGAATTATTGGGCGCACCGCTGGAAAAGGCCCTGACGACGATATATCAAAGCCGGCGCTTTCAGGACGTCGAGCAGTGGTTTAGAGATGCGATGGAGGAAGGTATCAGCGCCCAACGGGTCTCGGCCATCAACGCCAGGGTGATGGATGAGCTGGAGGCTTTGCATGGATAGTCGCGCTGTTTATACGCGACTGCTCGAATCAGAGGACGTATTGGCGCAGTGTGCGGCCTGTCAGCAGCTTGATGAACTGCATTCAATGCTACAGCGCCATGTCAGCGCTGAATCCTGTAATGAAGTTGATATCTTATCGGCTTTGATCGCCTGCAACGGGCAGGAGTGTGAGCCTGATCTGTCTTTGCTGTTGCGCCAGTGGACGCCAGTACGCTACGAAGCCGTGCGCAAGCGTGTGATATGGGGCGTGGCGCCGTCTGCGGGAGACTGGGCGCCTTTTTGGGATGAGCGCATCGCCACACAAAGGGCGCGTTCGATAATTGGAAGCATCATTAAACCCGCTATGCGTATCGAGTATCTGATCCGGCATTCCCATTTGTTTGATGAAGTTCGTCCTGCTGGCTTTATTTTTCATCTGTCCCGTTGCGGCTCGACGCTAGTATCAAATCTGTTGGCCGTCTCTTCCGCGCATTGCGTGATCTCAGAATCCAGCGTATTGACGGAGTTATTGCTGGACCAGGATCTGGCGAAGAATCAAAAAGTGGAAGCGCTACGTTTTCTGCTGGCTGCGCAAGGGCTGGCGGGAGGCTGCGATCAGGACCTGATTGTGAAGTGGAACGCCTGGGATATTGGCTTCTGGCCGCTGCTGCGCCAGCTCTATCCCGACACGCCATCGGTGTTTGTAATTCGGCGGCCAGAAGAAATACTGGCGTCGCATCAAAGGCTTGCCGGAAGGCATATGGCGACAACAGATTTGTCTGTGCTGTCGCATCTTGTTTCAAAAGTGGATGACGCCGCCTCGGACGTGTTGCTGTCTTATCAGCTGGAGGTATTGGCCGCGCTTATGAACGGCATGGCGCAGTCGCTGGATAGCTCTGTACTGGTTGTGGACTACACGGAGCTTCCAGACGCCGTGGAGAACCGCATCGCAGATCACTTCGGCGTGTCTTTCTCTGCGGATGACCGGCAGCGCCTGAAGCGCAGAGCGGGACAGTACTCCAAAGACCCCAGCCGGTCTTTTCAGGGGGACAGCGAGGACAAACGCCGCGTATTCTCAGCGCAAGACGCGAACATGATTTCCCAGAAGCTGGACGGCCTCTACGCTCGCCTACTTCAGGCTAGCCGTACCAGATAGTCTGGCTGTAACGCACCTTTCCCGCCGCGGACCTGGCGAAGGGCGTAACGCTATGAAGCAGGTCTGGTTTGAAGATGATGCAGCGGTTAAAGAGGGCGGGTAGAGTTATTGTTTCTCCTTGCAGCGTCTGAATCTTAAGGCCGCCTTCATCTTCCTCCCGCCAGTCCTGCGACAGATAAAACACGATACACACATGTCTTTTTACTCCCGTTCCCCTGTCGGTATGGGGGCGCAGATATTGTTGCTCCCGCAGCGCGGTCAACAGCATATCCTGGCAAAGCATTTCGCTGGGAGGATCTGGCGTCAGGCTGGCGGCGTAATGAGCGAACAGACTCTGCACGGGGCGCTGTTGAAATCTCATATACGTCAGACTGGCGGGCGTCATCATGAACTCCGGTTTGGGGCCCTGATAACGGGACATGTGAAAAAATCGTCGTTGTTCATCGAGTTCAGTCCATTCTTCCGCGGACACTTTTATATCGTTTTGATAGGCGCCGTACACCGGAGAATAAGAGGCTTCGTGGGCGACAAAATGAGCCAGCTTGACAGCGATTTCCCGCCGCAGGAAGTCATCCAGATAAACCAAGCCATTCGCGGCGAAGCGCTCGGCGTATTTGTTCACTCTGGAAGACGTTAAGTGTTCTTCTGCGATCCAATAAGCAAGTTCCGACTGTTGCATGATGCTCCGTTACGCCGTTTCCGCTTCCTACCAATCCAACTGTATCCGCTAATTCGACAGTGGGCTTTTCTTCGCCAGGGAAGATTGTTTTCTAGCATAGGACGCTTTGTCATAGAGTCCAATGGCGCCGCGAACTTTGCATCACTCAGGCCCGAGCTATACTTGTTGCATGGATGAGAGCGCATCCCGGTTCATTTAGCGAGCCGGAACTATAAAAAAGGGGTAAAGGAATTATGAAAGTGAAGGATGTGAAATTAGGGCAGGGCCTGGTTGTCCGCCCCTCTACCGCTTCCGACAAGGCGTTTCTGGAGCAACTTCATAACAGCACGAGAGAGGATTTGCGACTGATAGATGGCGAGCGCGACTTTGTTGAGTCCATCATCGACATGCAGTTCAAGGCGCAACAGCAGGGCTATGGCGCGCAATACCCTAACGCCATGTATTTCATCATTGAAAAGCAGCATGAGCGCATCGGTAAAGTCACCATCGATTTTGGCCACAACGAAGTGCATGTGATCGATATTGCATTTATTCCCCAAGCCAGGGGCAAAGGCTTTGGAGAGGAGGTCATCCGCAGCCTGCAGGCCGCCGCGACCCAGATCTGCGCGCCGTTGACTTTAAGTGTGTTGATGCAGAACGTCGCAGCGAAAAAACTCTACCTGAAACTGGGGTTTGTCACCGAATCAGTATCGCCGCCTTATGAACGGATGATGTGGCGTCCTGAGGTCATGCAGCGTGTGATGGTATGACTGTAGCCGAGGCGGCGCAGAGAAACCGCCGCGCGTCTTATCAACTTTTGCGTACATGCCTGGCTTATTCCGCTACGCCTTTGTCGAGTCTTAAAATGCAGTGCTCGCGGCTTGATGACTCGGGCTGGGAGAGCTTCTTGCATCAGTTAAGATGGCACCGGGTTACGCCCTTGGTATGGCGAAAGTTACAACCCATGGAAGATATGGTTCCTCCTCAGATTCGTTCACGTCTCCGCGTCATGGAGAGGGAGGCCAGACTTCGCAACTTGAGACACTGTGCTGAACTCGCAAGGGTGAGCGAGCGCCTGCGAAAAAGTCAGCTGCCCTGCCTGTGTTTAAAGGGGCCTGCTTTATCGGAGAGGTTATATCAGGACGGGGCTTTTAGAGAGTGTCGTGATTTGGATGTGCTTGTGTCTCAACCCAATGCAGCGGCCTTTGATCGATTGCTTAGAGACGCTGGCTATCAGCGAACCATGCCTATCGAGAACGCTTCACCGCTGGTCTTGGAAGCCTATCTGAAAAGTAATAAGGACTTTATCTATTACAATGCGTCGCGAGATATTTATCTTGAGTTGCATGTGCGTTTGGATGATAACGAGCACATGCTTCCTGAGTTGCGAAATAAAGTATCTGAGAGGAATTATCCCTGCTATCTGAATAAATACGGCCAGGCTAGCATGAGCGCTGAAGACGAGTTCATTTATCTGGTCATGCATGGGGCCAGATCATGCTGGGCAAGGTTAAGTTGGCTGTCTGATATTGACGCATATCTCTCCGCCGGACTGGTGGATATTAATGTTGTGATGGTCAAATCTCGCCAGTGGAAAGTTGAGCAATCGGTTTTGGCCGCGATCAGGCTTTCTCACCAGTTACTATTCACGCCAGTGGATAAACAGCTGTTGGCGTATGCGAAGAAGAGCATTAACGCACGTCTGTTATGCTCTCGATGGGCGCGCGCGAATCAGGATGGCGTTTATCTCAGGCCTGTAGAACAGTATGCTCTGCTATGCCTTTTTTCGTTCAGGAAAGAGTATTTGATTAGGCACTTAACCCAGTTTTTTCGTGTGTCGGCTAATGATATCGCACTCCTTCAGCTCCCCAGATATATGTACCCTGTTTATTATCTTCTCAGGCCAGCTTTATGGATCTGGCGATACCTGATCTCCAGGAAAAGGGTATGGGTGGAATAACATTTGGCAGGTCCGAAGCTTGAACAGAAAAGTTCAAAAGCGTATTTCGTCATACCTGATAATGACATGGCGTTATGACAAGCGCAGTATTTTGCTGCTAATAGTGTTGCTCTTCGTTCTGGCCTGCGTGCAGGGCGTCGGCGTGTTGGCGTTGATCCCTTTGTTGACCTTGGCGGGTGTCGACGCTGGCTATGAGCTGGGTTCGCAATGGGCTTGGCTGGGAGACGAACTGGAGCTGAATGAAGCTTTGATCATGTTCGTCGTTCTAACCGGTACTTACTCCTTCATCAAGTATTTCCAGCAGACACTCGCCGGCAAGTTGCAAACAGGGCTGGCTCTTTATATCAGAGGGCGACTGACGACGACGATCCTCTCATTTCCATGGCGGCGACTCGCCGGTCTGCAGATCTCACGTTTGGCTCAAGTTTTGACTCATGAAGTGGATAGAGTTTCGCAACTATCCATACTGCTTGTTCAACTGGGATCTTCGGGCTTTGTTTTGTGCGTTTATGGCGTTATTTCATACCTGACGTCTCCAGGCCTGACGCTGGTCGCGCTGGCGAGCGGGGGGGCTATATATGCAGGGGCGCGAAGTTTAAACCGTTTAAGCTTTCAGAATGGAGAGGAAGGAAAGGGGTTGCGCCAGACCTATTTCTCTGCGGTAAGCGAATACATGCTGGGGATGAAAGTCGTCAAAACATTTATGCAGGAAGCGCGCGCGTTTAGTGATTTGGAAGAGCAGAGCCAACGCTTGGGGAGCATATTGCTGAGGTTCAAGAAATTAAGCGCGCTTCTTTCCCTGTATTACGAAATACTAATCGCTGTGTGCTTGGGAGGGCTTTGTTACGCCTTTATTAAGTGGATCAACATCCCGGCGGCTGAGTTTATTGTATTGCTTTTCATTTTTTCACGGTTCGCGCCAATTCTTAAAGACATGACTTATCGTTATCAGCAGATACTCAATATTTTGCCCTCTTATGCCGAAGTGGAAGATATCGTAAACAGTGGAGAGGCAGTGGAGTCGATGGCGCCGGATACTTCTGCAGGACACATAACTCCGACGCAAAGCATTCGGTTGGATCACGTCTCTTTCTATTATCCTTCGTCACAGGGAGGATACAGGCTACAAAACTTCTCGATACATTTACCTGTCAATAGCGTCACAGCGCTGATGGGGCCCTCCGGCTCAGGCAAGTCTACGGTGGCGGATATTCTGTCAGGACTCTTGGCCCCGTACGCTGGGCAGGTGCTCATTGATAACGAGAGACTCTCTGAAAAAGAGATGGCGCGGTGGCGGCGTTCTGTCAGTTATGTGACGCAAGAGAGCTTTCTATTCAACAAGAGTATTCGTGAGAATTTACTTTGGATTGAGCCATCGCTGCAAGAAGGTGAGCTATGGGAGGCTTTACGGAGGGCTTCGGCAGAGACCTTTGTTCGTGAGCTGCCTTATGGATTGGATACCGTTATCGGTGAAAGAGGAGGGTTGTTGTCGGGAGGCGAAAGGCAGCGACTTTCGATTGCAAGGGCGTTGTTGAGAAAACCGGCATTGCTTGTTCTGGATGAGGTGAGCAGTGCGCTGGACAAAGTGAACGAGGCGGTAATTATAGACGCGATTCATGAGCTAAAAGGATCTACGACCATCCTTGTTATTACTCATCGACGGACCTTACTATCCTGCGCGGACTTCGTTGTGCGCATGGAAAATCCTGGTGAGCTGCGTTGCGATGCTTCCTGCAATCCGTTGCAGAGTATCGGATAAATAGATCCATACGCTCCTCTTTAAAGTCGCTGAAACCAGCGAAGGAATACCAGGCTCTGCACGCCAAAATCAACGACTTTACGCGCGAAGTCCACGCCTTTGTATGGGGCCCACGATGGGCGTTGATTTAACTCTGAGATAATGCGCTTGATCCTCTCGACATCGATGTAGTCTCTAACTGGGTCTGACAGGGATACTTCCTGAATGATCCTCTCGTAGACTGGCGCGTCTGCCTGCATAAGTCTGTGGTAGCTTGGAGAAAAAGGCTTTTTATCCTTACGCCACTGAATTTCGGGAGGGAGGGTGTTCTCCATCGCCGCGCGAATGAAATAGCGTCGCCAGCCTTTTTGTATGAACCACTCATTCGACAGTCCCAGACAAAACTTCAATATCCGTTCATCCAAATAAGGAAAAGTGTTGCGGATGTGAAAGTGCGGTGAATACCACTCTCTTGGCGTACGCCCACTGAGCACTATGTTCAAACGTCTGGTCAGGGGAGATTTATCTGAGGATAGCGCATGCGGTGACGAAGAGGAGTACAGGTTGTGCAGTCTACTGGTCAGGGGGAGTCGGTTTTCCTCTAATAAGTAGCCTTTCATCTTGTGGCGCATGGTGCGCAGAAATCCGGGCTCCAGCGGCGCCAGAATCTCGTTTTGAACAATGCTGCGCGGGGACTGGGAGTAGTTATTCGATAAATTGATGACTGTTTCTTTCAGCTTGTCCCAGTGCATTTGCTGCAGCAAGCGCCACAGATAACCCTCACCAGTCCAGCTAGGCCCCCATTCGCCGCCCACGCCATCTATAACGGTGCGCGCGCCTTCACTCTGCGCTTTGGCGTAGAGCGCTGTATAAACATGCGGATTGAGGTTAACTGGAAGGCCGGTCATGTCGTGTACTTGATGCAGCAGGGCGGCGGGGCTGGAAGTGGGGGTTATATAGTGAACCTGCAGTTGCTTTTGCTGCGCAACGATATCAATAAAGCGTTTCTCGTCCTGTTCAGGGTCTTGGCTGGACAGGCAGGATGATACGGCGAAGAGTGGAGGAGATGTTGTATGCAGGTGGTCGGCGGCCATACAGCTGATAGAGGACGAATCCAGTCCGCCGCTTAGTAATGTCGCTACGGGGAAGGCGCTGCGCATTCGGCAGGTCACCGCCTGTCGGAATGTCTCCCTGAACGCCTCAAGCGTTTCTTCGGGTCTCTTGAAATGATGAGTGTCGGGTTGAAGAGAGTAGTAACTGCGCTTTTCAACCTTCCAGCCTGATTGTCCGGGAGTGGGAGGGATGACAGATAGGGACTCTCCACCGGTAAGCCGGGTTATGCCTTCAAAGCACGTGAGTTCTGGCGCCTCCCGTCTGCGGCCTGACGCGAGAAGGACAAACCCTGTTTCATCTAGCTTTTTATCTACTCCTGGAACCGCCAGCAGGGCTTTAACGTCTGTTGCGAACGCAAAAAGGTCTGGGGAGTGAAAATAGAGTAGCGACCGGGTTCCCATCGGGTCCATTGCAAGAAACAGGCGATGTTCGCTCTTGTCCCAGATGGCGAAGCAGAAGTCGCCCAATAAACGGTTTACACAGGCTACATCCCAATAACGATACGCCATGAGTATTAGCTGGCTGTCACTCAGCAAAGACAGGTCGCACCGACTGACTCGTAATAGTTCAGCAAGCTCTTCTCGGTTGTCCAGGCGAGCGTCAGCGGTAATGGCGACCTGTCGGTCGCTTGACTGCGCAGGCAAAACTTCAAATAAAGACTCCGGCGTGGTGTGCAGCATATTGTGACAGAAGCCGATTTGCGTATGTCGCCAAACATTCCTCCCATCAGGTCCTCGATGGGACATGGCGTTTGACATGGCGCGCATGTCCGCCTCGGCGATGACTTTTTTTGTGTGATATAAACCGGCGATGCCACTCATGCGCTGGCGCCCTGAGTCATCCCGCCTATCCTCTCTTGAACGTGCAAAGCTTCGCAAAGGTGGCCATTGATGGCGAACCTGCCGTTCATAACTTCTCCCGACGCTTCCGTGACTTTAAGGACTTCATGAAAAAAGCCGCTGGGGAAAAGCACCAGTGAGTTGAAGCGTGGAGGAATGGATTCCATTCGTGTGTGCGAATAGATGCTGTGTTTTCTGTCTGTGGCGTAGAGCCGTAACTCTCCCCCGCTAAAACGCTTAGGAAGACGGTGAAAATAGTAGGCGAAGCTGATCCTGCGCTCGCTTGGAGGATGACTGCCTGAAGAGCCGACGTAAGTGGCCTGGTCATCCCGATGGACATGAAAATAGGCGCCGCTGGGGTAGCAGCAAAATTTCAGTTCTATCTCGCTGATTTCGAATTGGGGGACGTTTAACTGGGAGCAGTACTCTGTTAGCCCCCTGCGAAGAGGAGGAGGAAACCAGTCGTTAAGCTTTTTCTCTATTGCAGGGTCTCTTAAACGCAAGCTGTTCCTCATCTCCGGCGCAACCTCTTTTGTCCCAGACACTGTTCCTATTTCGAATTTGCTGACATGTTGCTCCGCCGCCCTCAAGAGTTCATCAATCTGCACTTGGGATAGGAAGTCAGTGACAATTATGCGTGGGGTTGGAATGACGCCGGTATTCTGTTTTCTGCGATTATTGATGCTTTTGAGTAGGCCTTGCGCATGCGGGCAATCCGGGTTGGCATGCAAGTGTTGGATAAGTATCGACGCGGCCTTTTCGAACTTATCGTAAGAAATGAAAGTCCTGGCGAGTTGAATCAGGTCCAACGTTCCCATAGAGCTTGCTCCCTGCGCAATAATATTTCCGCTGAACTGATCTGCTTGATAACACCTCTTGTGGTATGAAGCATCTGCGGCTATACATTTTTATTATGAATGGCCCCACTGCAGGTGATCGCCATTTGTCTGTCGAATAGATATAAGCGTAGTCCAAAACATACCGGAAGAAAGCAGGCCATACAGGAAAAGGGCGAATGTATTATTACCAGGTTTATGGATTGCAAATTCAAACTGAGTTTGAATTTCCTTGGCTCGTGCAAGGCGGCGATGGCTCTGATCTCTCCGTCACGATAGGGGAAGCGCCTCTCAGGCTCGAAAAAGTGCTGAAGCAAGGTAAGCGGTTTCAGGCGGATGAAAGCGAAGTGCTGATATTTGACGACGACGGAGGACGATTCTGGGTTCGGCCGAGGATGGTTGTCGTTACACCGGGCGAAACGTCACAAAGCTGGAGTATTTTTGCGCACGTGCTGGGATCATGTATGGGCGCCATACTGCAATGGCGCAAACGACTGGTTCTGCATGCATCCGCTGTGCGTTTGCCAAATGGAGGGGCGCTCTTGTTTTGCGGTAATAAAACCGCAGGAAAATCGAGTATGGCGGGGTTCTTTTACCATCAGGGGCACGACCTGCTAAGCGATGATATTTGCCCCTTATCATTAGAGGGGGACAACATAGGTTTATGGCCAGGATTTCCACGGCTTAAGCTTTCGCCTGATGTATTGCAGGCCATAGGGGAGGCGCCAGAGCGATATCCCCGCTTACCCTTTAATACGCGTGTCAAACACTGTTATCCGGCGCATCGTAATTTCTCATTGTCCAGGGCGCTGGTGCAAGGCGTCTATATTTTATCGGAAGGTAGTGAATTTTCGTTGCGTAAACTTAACCCCCAGGAGGCCGTCACAGGACTGTTTGAGCAGTGCTTTCGGAAAGTGCTTCTGGTGTCGCGTGAGCAACGACAACAGACGCTTGACGCCTGCGCTTTGCTTGCCGGAGCCGTTTCCGTATACCGCTTGTCCCGCCCTAAGCGGATGTCGGAAGCCAATAGCATTGTGAAGACGTTGGTGCTTCGAGAAACGGAGGCGTCTACCGCATGAGTGACGCCTTGCTAAGCCTGACGCTAGGAACGTGAGTCTCCGCCAAACCCCCCGTCAAGACCGTCACCTGGAAGGTTTTGCGCTTGACTTGCGTCCATGACGGTAAAGTCAGGCGCTTCCCATTCTTCAATAACTTTGGTGTCTTCGTTTTCCTGGTCCATAGTGTCAATACTCTTTATTTAATGTGAATTTGGCCACACTACAGGAGAGGCGTTAGGTTGGTTCTGTTAGCGTTTCATTTTTTGCGCTTCGATGACGCCTTTTTCCCGCAAACGGTTGAGCAGGCTTAGCACATCTTTTTCGCAGCGTTCGGAGTCGACGTTATATCTTTCGCGAAGGCGATCGCACAGTGTCGACACTTTTGTAGGAGAGTCCAATAGCCTCCAGACATCGGACGCGGAATGATTTAAGTCGTAGAATTCACCGGCGTTGACGTTCATGACGACAACGCCCTGATCGACAGAGCAGGAAACCTGTTTGTCACTATGCATGACCACATCATCCCTTGTGATGGCTTCCATCTGTTTCCTCCGTATTTGGGTTAACAAGGAGGTCCACATACAGCGTGTGGGCCGGTCAGAGAAGGTACAACCGCTCCTTCAGCATAGACCTGAACCTTTTGATTTATCAAGTTAATAGGTGGGTAGTCTAGAAAGACTGGCGTAAGACTATCTGTGACAGGAGCGTTGTTCCTAACGTGGATATTCTACATGTCACTATCAGTCGCCCGGGTGTTGTCTATACTCTATAGGAGCATGCAGGGTTAAATGCATGTGCGTGGTGTAAAAAGCTTATGAACTCAGCAGGGAGACGCCGATGTTTACCCATGACCAGTTTCAGTCCAATCAAGATAAAACTTTCTACGCAACTTATGATTCCAGCCAACCGCCTTTGGAGTTAACGCTCGTGGAAGTGACGGATAAAAAAGAGTTGGGAGGCGGTTTTGAAAGCTTCTCGGTCATCTTCAAGGCGGGAAAAGACAAAGGCCTGATGCCGCAGCAAACCTGTGCGGTTAAGAACGATAACTGCGGCGCGCACGATATCTTTATCGTACCCGTCGCGGAAAAAGACGATTGCTATCTGTATGAGTCCGTGTTCAGTTACAAAGTGGGTAGTTGATAGCGGTTATCCAGCCTGATTGCTGGCGAGTGATATCAAGAAGGGCGCATAGCGCCCTTATCTGGTTCGGGTTTAGTTTCTTGGTGGATAAATACCTTCCAGCGCGATACAGAAAGAGAGAGTCAAAAAGGGCTGCCGATTATCGAGCGCGCCACTGTCGCCGGTATTGGTGAGCATTTGAGGATGCATTGACACGAGATTGCCCAATGGAGGTTGCTTGTAGTCAGGCTGAAGGTCGCCCCCTTGATAGGCGAATAGCTGGTTCTGCGGCTCAGGGGTTGTACCACTGGAGGCAACTGCCTTAAGGGCGTGTGTATGACGGGGAATTTGTATCTCATCAAGCACTGTGTAGGGCGTTCCTCCAAAGCTGGATAATTGGCGAGGCGTCAGGCCTAAGCCTGTCCCAGCCTGCAATGGGCTTCGGCATTGAAGGTTAGGTAAGCCCATCGTCGTTCTTCCATCGCCTCCGTAGAGGCTTCCAATAAGAGAAAATAAAGCCTGGTTTTGACCTATAGCGTACAATTGTCCGCTACAATACGCCCAACTGGCGGGAGGGAAATTAAACGAGAATATGCGGACTTCTGCGATAAATGGTTCAGACATAGCGCCACACTCCTTTGATTAATTGCGACTTGGATACATGCCCTTTAACGAGATAATAAAGTTCAACGCTAAATAGGGCATCATGATGGAGTGTGGGTAGGTTTGTTGACTTTGATCGCCTCCTGCGTATCCCACTGCCTCTGACGCCAGAGGCGTTATATTGCCTGTTGTCGTGTAAAACGGAGCTGCGGGGTCAGTAACGCCGGTCACTTGATTTGAGGGAGAGACATCAGCAGTGACAGCGTCATTCGACGCCATAAGCGTGTGTGTGTGCCGGGGCATGTTTTCCATCGACAAAGTGACGGATTCGACGCCTACTCTTGCTCCAATAGGGTAGGGGGTTAGTCCTGGCCCCTGTCCAAAGTGCAAAGGAAGACGGCCGCGCATATCCGGTAGGGCGAACGTGGTCCTTCCATCCCCTCCATAAGAAACTCCCAGCAAGCTAAATAAAGCGGGCTGCTGTGAGACCGTCAATACCTGACCATCGCAAAAGCTCCAGTTACGTGGTGCGAAAGTAGCTGCGAAAATACGTATCTCACTAAGAAATGAATCTGCCATTTTCTCCTCTCCTTGTCCGCCGCGGCGGCCTCTGTATCGACGTATGCGAAAGATCTATGACGAAAGATGCTGAACCTCTAGTTTCGCGGTGGAAAAATTCCATCTAAGGCTATGCAGAATGAAAGTCCCAAAAAAGGCTGGCGATTTTCAACCATTGAACTCTGACCTGTGTACGCCAACATTCCTGGAGACATGGCCTCTAGATCTCCAAGAGGCGGCTGTTTGTAGTCAGGTTGTGCGTCCCCGGCCTGATAGGCGAACAGCTGGCCACTGGGCTCGGGGGTTGTTCCTGCTTGTCTGGCGGCATACAGGGTATGTGTATGAGAAGGTACATGTGCTGTTGCGAGTTGAACTTCTGGCAATCCACCATATTCTGCTAACCGGCGCTCAGTGAGGCCTGGGCTTTTACCTGCCTGAAGTGGACTGCGTCCTTGAAGATTGGGGAGCCCCAATGTCACCCTGGCGTCGCCGCCGTAAATGGAGCCTATCAAGGCGAAAAGGGCTTGGTTTTCATCGATAGGGATGATTTGACCACTACAAAATGACCAACTGCGGGGAGGGTAGTTGAACCCAAAAATTCTTATTTCGGCGATGAAAGGCAATGACATGCTTGTGACCTCCGTTTCTGAAGACGCGCTTGGCTCAAGAGTAAAGTTTGATCGTGGGGAATATGGTCTTTACTAATCGCGCTGGTCGATAAAGTAAGCATACTTGTCAACCCTCGTTAGTTGCGCGGGGGAAAGTAGCCCGAAATAGCAATGCAGAAGTTTATCGCCAGTGAAGGCTGCATGTTTGGAAAAGGCGTTGCGTATGCGCTGCTACTGCCGCCAGTCATGCCAACAGCGGAAGAACTCATAGGGACAGGATTGGTAAGTGGACGATAGATGTCAGGAGTGGCGGCCAATATACGCTGGTCATTGGGGCCGCCTTTATCGGCGTCTTCCGATGAGGCGTAAACTGTGTGAGTATGCTGGGGTAATGTGCTTTCAGTTAATGTTATGGTCTCGGTCCCCCCTTTCTGTCCCAGGGTATATTCGTATTGGTATAACCGGCCCCAGTGTACTGGCGCTCGCCCTCTCAAGTCCGGTAAAGCGTAGGTCGTTCTGGCATCCCCTCCATAATAGGTACTGATAAGGGCGTAGAGCGCTGGGTTTTGGCTTATTTGCTGGAGATCCCCACTGCAAAAAGCCCAGTCTTTGGGGGGGAAACTAAAGCTCATCATGCTGATCTGTCCGAGATAGGGTTCCATAAGCGGCTCCTTGTTTGATCCTTGTATGCGCATACCTGAGGCTTGGGAGCGCCGGTTAGGAAGGCATGCAGCTCGAATACTCAACAGCGAAACAGGCCCGCTCGCGGAGGCGGGCCGTATAAAGAAGCCTAGTAGACGTTTTTTTGTACAGCAAGGCAGGCCCACCATTAACAGTCGGGCTGGCCCAAACTGTCACAA
Organism: Hahella sp. NS-SX17; assembly: GCF_057367735.1. Lineage (NCBI taxonomy): Bacteria > Pseudomonadati > Pseudomonadota > Gammaproteobacteria > Oceanospirillales > Hahellaceae > Hahella > Hahella sp. NS-SX17. The sequence goes on along the minus strand of NZ_CM170632.1, from coordinate 6,680,240 downwards.
ACCTGCTACACAGGCAGGTATTCTCCCATCGTCTCGGCGATGCCTGAAGAGCTTTGTCTGACTTACCTGAATGATGTGTTTGGTGCTGCGGGTGTCGTGGTGTGCAGCCGGCAAGTGGGTTGCGAGCACATCGACGCCACGCGCATGGCGGCATGTCTAACCAAAGAACAGATGGAAGCCCAGGTGTCCGTCATCGAATTGGGTATTCACCCGGACTTAGAGTCCGCCCGTCGCGCCTATCAGGAAGTGTCCGAAGCGGTCGCCACGGGGGCGGCTGTTCTGGGCGAGCTGGAAAGAACCTATCCCGAGCTGAACTATAAGGACGCTGCAATGGCCGCCGAGTTCGCCCGAGCCAAGGCAAATCGGGTTTACCTGACGGAGGAAGAGGCCCGGCTGCACTGGGAACTACGGACGGCGGACAAAGTCAGCCAACAAGCGAGCGGAGCGGATGAGGTATGGGGCGTGATTTATCGAAACAACAAACTACTAGCGGCTATCCGGCAATTGCCTTGCGCGACTTGCGGCATTGAGGGGGGCACAGGCGGCGCATTCGAACTTGCTGAGGCATGGCGCTGACGAAGACGTAACGGGAGCAACTGACTATGGACTGGCTTGCCTGGACGCACATACAACTGATTGAAAACGAACTGTTGGGGGTGAGGTGAGCAAGTTGGAGGAAACCCTGGCGCTACATATTCGGGCGCTGAAACTGCCGGAGCCCGTCAGGGAATACCGATTTCATCCGGTGCGGCGCTGGCGCTTTGACTTCGCGTGGCCGGAGTACCGGATCGCGGCGGAGGTGGAGGGGATCACCTGCTACGGCAGGAACAAAAACGGAACCCTGAAGCTGGGCCGACACCAAACGGCGAAAGGCATCAGCGCGGATATGGAGAAATACGCCGAAGCCATGGCGCTGGATTGGAGCGTGTTCCGTTGCGACGCCAAGCTCATTAACAGCGGGCGAGCGGTGGAAGTGATTATGCAAATGATGAAGTTAAGAGGGGCTGCATGAATAGAGCAATGAATGAAACGCCCTGGCTGCTGGAGCAATGGGTGCGGTGGTCAAAAATGGACGCGGACGTGGGGTATCCCACGTCGACGCCTTTCTCCCGTTTAGGCGGCAGCTCGGTCCGCTCGCCGGTGATTACGGATCAGGAAGCGGCCAAGGTGGATTTGGCTGTTTCCAAACTGCGCGCGCGGGATGAGGAGATGGAGGAGGTCGTGCGGCTGTATTACATGGCGGGGGAGAACCTGTCCTATGTGGTGCGACGCATGCCGAAGCTGGATCGGCGCAAGGCGGACCTGTTGGTGAAGTCGGGCGTCGCCTGGATTGATGCGGCGCTTTACTCGTCCAATGAGCGCAGCGCCAGAAGCCAATAATTAATTGGGTGGGCGTCTTTGTCCGGTGACGCCAATCACTGCAATCGAAAGCTAACGCTGGTTAGAATACCTCCCAGTCCTCGTCCTCTTTACCAGAATTTTTAGGGAGAGCGCCAGATTGTTGAGTGGCTGAGGCCTTTCTTGGAGGAGCCTTTTTAGTCTCTGGTGAGGTTTTTTTAACGTTTTCAAGCCCTTCAGCTGTCTTGAAAAATGACATTAACTGAGACATTTGGTTTACATTTTCTAGGCAGGACTCTGAAGACGATGCAATTTCTTCCGCCAGCGCGGCGTTTTGCTGGGTAATATCGTCCAACTCCATTATCGCTCTGTTGACCTGGTCAATGCCGGAGCTTTGCTCTTCCGTTGCGGCGGCAATATCGGAGATCAGGTCTCCCACTTTTTTAACTTGCGAGTTTATCTCTTCCAGGGTCTTTCCAGATTCATCAACTAGCGTTGAACCCAACTGTACTTTTTTGACACTGTCCTCTATTAGCTCTTTGATTTCTCTTGCTGATGTGGCGCTGCGCTGCGCTAAATTGCGCACTTCAGTCGCCACTACAGCAAACCCACGTCCTTGATCACCAGCGCGGGCTGCTTCAACTGATGCGTTTAACGCCAGCAGGTTAGTTTGAAAAGCAATATCATCAATAACCCCAATAATTTCCGCTATTTTTCGACTTGCTTCATTAATTTCTTTCATGGACCCTACTGCTCGGCCTGTGACTTCTCCCCCGGTAGCCGCCGCATTTCTGGCAAGGTTGGCTAGTTGGTCTGCTTGTCGAGCGTTATCCGCTGTATTACGAACATTGCTAGTTAGCTCTTCAATGCTTGAAGCTGTCTCTTCAAGACTTGAGCTTTGCTTTTCTGTTCTTTCTGACAGTTGAGAATTGCCTGTGGAAATTTCTTGGTTAGAAGCCTTTACACTCACACTACTTTGAGAGAGCTGCACAATGATGTCATCTAGTCGTTCCATGCTGCTGTTTACTGAGCTTGCGAGGTTTGCATATTGCCCCTCATAACTTTCCTTCATGCGTCCATGTAACTCGCCCTCAGTAAGCAGGCCCATCACTCGCCCTACGTCTGACAAGACTGCATCCATAACGGAAACCAGCTCATTGAGTCCCTGCGCGAGCGATTTGAAGAAGCCTGTCTTTCCTTCTATTGATACTTGTACTTTCAAGTTTCCACTTCGAGCGCTTTCAACTATTTGTTGAACTTCTCTTTCTGTTACAACTTGATTGGTTACATCTAACCATTCGACGACAAATCCCAGTATCTGCTCTTCAGAGTTTCTGATAGTTCCAGCAGTTAAATCAAAGTGCGCGTTACCTAGCTGCAGCTTCGCACCATAAGGCTTTCGCAGCCCTTTTAGCAAATCGCGTTGGTGACTTGGGTTCTTGTGAAAAATATCTATACATTGCCCATCCAGTTTATCCGCATCAAACTGAGGGAGTTGTTTTTTAATCTCTGATTCTGCGGCTTTTAGCGTCTGTCTTACAGCTGGGTTCATGTAGATTATATTGAAGGACTCGTCTGCCACCATTAGTGCTGTTGAGGTGGTATCTATAGCTTGTTTTAGTCGAGTGGTGACTATTAGTTGCTCACGGTCTTTCTGAATCTGCTCTCTTAATTGATCGCGCATGTTTTTGAGGGTCGCCATTACCCCTTTTACTTCCCCTAACTTCTGATCAAGATTACCATTGGCAATACTGGTCGCAACTTCACCTAGCTCTGAAGGCTCAGCGCCCAGGCTGTTTGTAATGTTATGGATTATTCTATAGCCAGTAATTATTGTTATTACTAGCACAAGCAATGCCCCACCAACGATTAGATTTCTTGTCAGTTCAGCCTCTGACTTATTCTCGTCAGACAGAAGCCTAATTTCTTCCATGATAGACTGCCATAAGTTATATAATGACTCTATGCTTCGGGTTGATTGTTGGAAGTACTCTACTGCAGCCCCCTCCTTTAACGGTCGTGCGTTATAAATTATGCCACGATAGTCTCTTGATATATCCAGCATGCGCTCTACTTCTATTATAGATGCATCTACTTTGCTCTGGAGTCGGCCCCTGATTGCGCTGTTGTTGGATGTAACCTTTTCAAGGTAGTGCTCTAAAGAAATCTCACGAGATCTTATAGCTCCAATATATCCTGATATCCCTGCTAAGACTTCTCTATCAATATCATGTCCTAATGCGTACTTAGACATTAATGAAGATAGCTGTCCTCTCAGTTTTCCTGCTTCTTCTGCTATATTTGGAGTTAGGAGAAGTGAAGCGGTAGTGAGCTGCCTTATATCTTCAGACTTACTTAGGCTGAGCTTTCCTTTTTCAGTAATTACTAAATATACACCAATTATTTTCTGAATGAGTTCGCTATGTGCATCAAAACTATCTTTTAGGCTCTGTTGAGAATAGCCATTTTTTAAACTGCCCCATTCTTCATTTAGCTGAGTTATAACATCTGTCATGCCAATTGTTGATTCCGTACTTTTTGATAGTTCTAGTAATTGACTGAATAGCTTGTCCAGTTCCCTGTCTTGAGCCTGCAATTTTGTTATGAGTGACGAGTCTTCTTCCTTCCAGATAACGGTCGTCCCTCTATGTGTCGTTATATTTTGCTGAATTATAGTCAGGCTTGTTACTAATTTTGTTGCCTCTATCTGAGCCTTTGCGTCGAACACTTCTTGCTGCTGGGCATTTATAATGCTAATTAAAGAGATAAATAATGGTATGGCGATAACCAAAGATGCAAGCGCTAACTGCTGCCATATTTTTAGACGATTCAGCATGGTCCCTCCTTGTTCTATACTTTGGTATCTTTAACTAGTATATATTCTTGTTACTAACCTTATTAATATTGGTGGTAATATGACTTTCATCTTTTGAACAATCTTTGTTGTCAGCTCCATTGAGGGCCAGAGCGGTGGTGTTATCTGGCATTCTTTTAGAGTTATCCAAGGATAGTCGGAACTTATACTTCGTGCCTGACGAGTAAGACTCGGCTCTTTTTAGCTTGCTCTGCATTAGCGATTTCTTGAACGTATGCAGGGTTTGGGAGTGGAGGGAGAGAAGCCGGCATGAAATAGAACAACGCCTTCTCCCTGTGTAGGAAGAAGCAAGAAGGGTAAAGCCAAGCCTCACTAAGCAAGTTATTGGACAAAAAGAAAGGTGCGTGACCATTTACCCCTCTCATCCTAGCGTGAGTGATTAGAGCAAAGATTCTGCAATCAAGATCACTGGTAAACGTAAGACAAAGTGTGCTGATTGCCTGACTGGAACCAAGAGTTATTAAAGCTTAGCAAAGATTTCTCGAGTCAAAGTGAAATTATCAGAGTCTGGCATAGTTGGAGGCGCCGTCGAAGTGAAAAACAGAGGCGTTAGCCATCTTCAACGACTGATTGTAGACGCTTTCGAGTGGTGGTGTGTTTTAATCATTTGTTCCAAAATATAGAACAATATTTTTCATTGTCGATATAATTTGAATAATTGAGTGTTTTGTAACTACCATTGTGTATATTTACGCCTAGAGCAATATTCAACTCATACACATTAGCAGCCCGGTATCCGCAAGGAGCCGGGTTTTTGCGTTTTAAAGGGCCGCTCGCCGTTGCATGGACAGGGGGTAACCCGGCCCATTCAGGAAGGATCATGACACCAGAACACGTAGTGCCCGTACCGGGAGTTCAACTCTATAACGCTGATTGCCGCGAGGTGATGAAGCAATTACCTGATAATTCCATTGACCTGATCGCCACGGACCCGCCTTACTTCAAGGTGAAGACCGACGCCTGGGATAACCAGTGGCGGAAGGAAGACGACTTTTTAAACTGGCTGGACGATCTCCTGGCGGAGTTTCACCGGGTGCTGAAGCCATCCGGCAGCCTGTATCTGTTATGCTCCGACCGCATGGCCAGCAAGATAGAAGTAAGAGTCGATGAGCGTTTTCGGCTTCTAAACCATATTGTATGGCGTAAGCCTAGCGGCGTGTTTAGGCGTCACCGTAAGGAATTGCTGAGACAATTTGTCAGCCAAACCGAGCGGGTTCTATTCGCCGAACACTACAACGCAGAAAGTGACCCAGTTTGGCAATCTGGCTATAGGCAGAGGTGCGCGGAGTTAAGGGCGCGTGTATTCGAGCCACTGATAGCCTACTTTAGGGATACGAAGCCCTTCAGCGACTCTTTGCTGAGCGCGCCACCAGTCATGGCGAGCTATCAAAAGAATACAGCACGCTACAGCGCACCCATGCGGAACTACGGCAGGAATATGAAGAGTTAAAGAAGGAAAACAAAAGCCTGCGACGTCCGTTCTCTGTCAGCGACGATGCGCCTTATACAGACGTGTGGGACTTCAGGCCTGTGGAGCGCTACCCAGGCAAACACCCCTGTGAAAAGCCGCTCGATATGATGCGCCATATCGTACAGACCAGCACAAGGCCGGGGCGGATTGTTTTCGATCCTTTCATGGGGGCCGGCTCCACTTGGAAAGCCTGCATCGAGCTGGGGCGCAAGTTTATCGGCGTCGATATGGACGAAGCCTACTTTAAAAGCGCGCAGCAGAGCTTACTTGAGTATCAAACGGAACCATTAAAGGTAGCGGGATAACCCGCCAACCACAAATAAATCCTACCAAGGGCCTCGCAACTGTGGGACTTTTTTATTTCTGGAACCCATAAAGAATGACTTATTACCTGGGCAAGCGCTCCAAGCCGCGCTTGGCTGGCCTGCATCCTGACATTGTGAAAGTACTAGAGAGAGCGATTCAGATCACGCCGATAGACTTCACTGTACTGGAAGGCCTGCGACCCATCGAGCGCCAAACCGAACTGTATAAGGTCGGTAAATCCAAGACGATGCGCAGCCGCCACTTAACCGGTCATGCGGTGGACCTGGGTGTTTTGATTAACTGTTCAATCACCTGGGAGTAAACGATAAGGCCGTTATAACCTGTGCGGTTATAGTGCAAGGTTAAGGCGAGTAAACTGATGTAATGCTTTCTTTACTTGAGCGAGAAAAGATCCATCGTATATCCATGCTTTTTAACAATTGATTCGAAAGTGCCGTCGGAGCGAATTTCCTTTAAGTGCATATTGAAATCGTTAACTATTTCTTCATGATCGCTTCGCTTTTTTGATACTAAAATGTAAAGTTCATCTTCTTGAACAGGCGGGTGGACTTGTTTTAGCTTTCCAATGTATTCAGGGTATTCCTTAAGTAAATCGGCGAGAGCTAGAGGGTTTATGATAATCAAGTCGATTCTATTTGACATAAGCTTTTTGATATTTTGCTCATAGCGAGTTAGCGGCTCCAATTTTAACTCTATGCCTTCAAAGGAGGGGTATGTTCCCCCTAGTAATGTGCCAATTCTATAAGGTTTAAGATCTTCTGGGGATTTAAACTGTATCTGGTCTTCAGTTTTTGAATAAATATATTCTCTACTTACATATAAAGGGTCTGTCCAGACAAAATAAGGGGCATATTGCTCCCTTTTCTCTCCGCCCATGATTCCATCATAGTGGCCAGACTTGGCGCTCTCAACAGCTCGTACCCATGGTAAAAATTTCACATCAAAGCTATAGCCTGCTCTACGAAATACTTCAGCCGTTAGTTCAGTAAATACGCCTTTATTGGGAAGGCTTTCAGAAAACATGGGAGGCCAGTCAGTGGTAGATAAAGTTATGCTTTTATCTTCTGCCTGAGCAGAGGAGGAAAAGAGGAGAATAGCAAAAAGTGTAATTCGTAGCAGAGCGGAAGTGGCGCTGAAAATTCGCTGATTTGGCATTTGATTTCCTCCTGAACCATTAGCCTAGCTTTTGGAGCTGATTTACAAGTCTGAACAAGTATAGCATTTCACAATGGAGAGCAAGGTAAGGGGACAGGTAATGACCCAGCGAACCATCAACGACAAGTTAGACCGCCTGATCGAGCGGCAGAGTGACCGTTAATGCCAAAGGCATCGCTAAGACCCTGCAAGGATAAGGGCCGCCCTAATACGACCCGGCGTAAGTCAGGGTACTGTGAGAGCCACGCAGACAAGCGAGAGACGACACGCTGGGGAGACTGGCGACAACAGAAGGGTAGCGACACCCAACGCGGTTACGGTTGGCAATGGGGCAAGCTTAGAGCGCGGATACTGAGACGAGATAACTACCTGTGTCAGGTGTGTTTAAAGCAGGGGCGTACTAGTGCGGCGATTGAGGTGGATCACATTGTGCCCAAGGCTAAGGGTCGGGGCCAAGGTGCTAAAGCGCTATTGCCTCAACCACAAACTCATAAAACCCTTCTACTTCTGGTGGCGATATTTCACCGACAGACCTAAATGGTAACTTATGGAATATGCGCTTCCAAAATGCTAACGCCAGTGTATCGCCTTGATAAACGGAAATATGCCACGCCTTATCTTCTTTGAAGATCATGTTTTTAATAGCGTAACTGGCTATACCACGAGATCGGTACTTAGGAAGAATGAATAAGTCTGCAAGCTCTAGTAGCTCTTTCCCTCTAATCTCCACGGGCTCAATGGTAAGGAACCCGGCGACAGACTGGTCCGAGATAATTAAGTAGACCTCGCATTCTTCTTTTTCTTCAAGAGTGGCCAAAATATAGTCATTGTCGATATCGAATAGGCCGTTGTGATCGATATCCTCGTGTGTGAAATAGGAGTTATGGTATTCGTAAAACTGCCACAGCATGCGTAATACGGGGAAGTCTTCTTTCTTTGCCTTTCTGATAGTGCAGCTCACTATAAGTCCTCGTGCGTAAGAATTTGAAATGGCGGGTAATATTACCTGGTTGGGTGCTGAGCTGGCTAATTGTGGCATATTGGTGTAGTGGTCCAATAACCAAGGCTACCACTAAGGGGGTAGACCTATATACCCAATAATAGTTATTGATGCAGCCTCTACAAATAACTAGCTTTTATTTTGTGCTATGTGGACTTCTAACCCATTTGAAGCTTAAGCACGAGGGGGGGGATGGAAAGCTTCACGTTGACTGATGAGGATTGGCATAAAATTGGAACTCAGTGCTGTAACCAAGAAGCTGTTTCATGCATTGAGGCGAAACTTGAACTCCTTAGAGAGTTAGAGAACAGCTCTTCATTACCGTCAGCAATACTTAATCGGATAAGAGTCTGCGAAAACTGGTTGGAAAATCTGAGACGATACTGGTTAGACATTCAGTCCCAGCCTTTCGAAGTCAATGATTGCGTAAGCTTCCATAGCCTTGTGACAGTGGAGCTTAAGGCGCTTGAAACGATGTTAAGTTGATACTTTTTGAATAAAAGCTAGCTTAATGCTGCTGTGAAGCAGGCTATTTGCTCTATACAACCTTGTGAGCACATATAAACGGACATTTTATGCACGTTGCCTTTGTTCTCTATGAGCTAGGCTGTTCAAAAGCCGGCTGGCTTGAGCTTAACTACCATCACAAACCTTTTCCTTGTGCTTTAAAAGCAGACGTAGTCAACGCGATCATACAAAAAGAGGGTCTTCGCACAGTCACATTGTGGAATATAGCCACAAACGATTCACTATACGAAAAAACGAGCATTCCATCCGCCATGGAGCTAATGGCTTTATACAGAATTTCATTCATTCAAGTAGTATTCGACGACAGGCCATATGTATTACTTACCAATAATGCGTGAAGTAAGAAATACTTCTGGACAGAATCACTCTCCGATGATGTAGCGAAAGTGGACGCCGAGCTTTACGCCATGCAGGAGAATCTGCGCGGCGCGCAGGGATTCCTGTCTGTGGCGGTGACCTATCAGTTTTAGTCTCTCCGCGCGAAAACGGCGACCCGCGCTATAAAAGGGCGCGGGTCGCCGAGCTGAATAGGGGGGGCTCAGTCCTAGGCCTCCGCTTGTTTCTCCATCTCCAACGCCTTCTCAGTCTGATGCCGGATATAGTCCTGAATGTCGTCAGGCCATAGCGAAATCATGTCATCAAAGGTCTCATAGTCTTTAGCGAAGAAGGCGCGACAGGCCTCTTCAAAACCGGGGAAATCGCCGGCGACGGTGGACATAAAGCGATACACGGCTTCCAGCGCCAGGCGTGACCGGTCTTTGTCCACATTGTCGCGTCTGGCTGCTTCGACCAGCTTGCGCAGCGCCACAGATGCGCCGCCGGGTTGCGCTCTTAACCAGTCCCAGTGACGGGGCAGCAGCGTGACTTCTCGCGACACCACGCCAAGTTTGGGACGTCCAGGCCCGGCTTTAGGTTTGGGGGCGCCGTCTTCACTAAGTGCTGCAATTCTGGCGAGGACATCCTCAGCTGCGCCGCGATAATCGACCTCTACAATCCGTCCGGTGGCGTTGTCGTAAATGGCGACGGGAGCGTTGGCGTCCTGCTCCAGTAAGGATTTGGCCTTTAACGCTACTTCCGGTAAGTCGCCGGCGGCGAAAAGCTGGTGGCCGTGAAAGCCGGTATAACTCTGAGTTTCTTTTGCGCTCATCTGTTTCACTCCTGTGCTCGCTCGGATAGTCGGTAACCACGACTATCCTGAAAAATACGTCGCCAATAATACCCGGGTAAAAAATGAAGTCAATATTACCCGGTAAATAATATTTCTTTGGATGTATAAAAAAGCGTTTTTAAAACCACAGGTTAGTGGCGGTGGGCTAGCGCTTAAATGGACAAAGGGGGGAGTTGGGGTGGGGAAAATAAAAGCCTGGGAATCTTCCCAGGCCTGTATTCACCATGAAAAACCGAAGTCTTTTCGTCTCAGTTTGGCCATGCGTCCATCCGGCGCATGCCACACGACGCCTTCCATATTTTGCGCCGCCATCCAGTCGCGCAGAGTGTGGAAGTCCAAGCGTTCCGGCGGCGTCAGGATCTTGCCGCCATGGGCCCACAGCACATGGCGCTGCAGCTGGTAGCGGTTACCCTGAACTTTCGGGCCGACCAGTTCGTAGGTCTGGCCTTCGATCAGTGCGCCGGCGGCCTGTTCAAGGGCTTCGCAATGCCAGCGATCTTCCGGGCTGGCCTCGGAAACCGGCAGCCAGCCGGGCCAGTGTCCAGTGAGGGCGTCAGGTTCCGCCTCGCAAGGCGCAAATCCGTCCGGCGCCGATTTGAACATGGCGTGGTCCAGCGTTGCGAGACGCCCGGCGCGGAGCTTCGCGGCGAACGGCTTACGCAGTTTGCGATCGTAGCGTTTCCACAAACGGCCTGCTCTGAACAGACAGGCGCTGCCGTCGAATTTCTCGGTGGCGAGCCCTATGCCTTGCAACACCCAGGCGGATTCAGGAGCCACTTGCTCCGTAGCCAGATGACTATGGCGATCGATGACGAATAAAGTCTTGATCTTTTTCATGTTTTTTCTCCTATGAAGGTTAAACGGATTTCGAGTCCCGTCCGGCTCCATAAAGAGAGGCGGCATGGTAACGCCAGTTATCAATGGCGGTCAAATCAGGCGGCCCGATTGCACAGAATTTTTCAAATAAATGCATACGACGACGGCCTTTGTCGCTCCGCTGCGTAATATGTCTCTTGTAAGGCGGCGCTGGTCGAAGGTGTGATCGTTTCACTGCAGGGAAGCCACTGCCGTCATGCTGTCTATGTGGTAATGGAAGGCGTAAGAGATAGGGATTTCTCACCCCCACTGAGTTGATGTCCTTGCGCGCACGGAACAGCGCTTAACCCAAAGGGATTTGGGGTCTTTTTCTAAACTGCGGCCAGTAAACTACATTGACAGGCTTTGTTAATCCTCAAATAGCTTCCTTCTATTTGTTTGCAACGACAGGGCCTGCGCATGCCAGGTCCTGCCTCCCGCACCTTGTCGTCGCGCAGTCTCATCCTGCGCCATGAAAATAAATGCAGATTAGATCACAAACGGAATCAGGCACTTGGCCTTTTTCTTATAGTTCCGCCAGGCTTCGCCGTAGCGCTCTTCCGCCATTTTTTCGCTTTTGGGAATGGCGTCCGTCATGTACTGCGCGATATTGGCCAATGGCGCAATGACGCCCCAGGGATTGCCGGCGGTGAGGCCGAAGGCGACGTAAATCAGGAAGTCGCCGAAGTAGTTAGGATGACGGGAATAGCGCCAGAAGCCGGTGTCCAGGATCTGGCCGCGTGAGTTGGGTTGCTGCTTGAATAAGTGCTTCTGATAGTCGCTGCCGAAATGGAAAATGGTGCCGACCAGATAGACGGCGACGGCGCTGTAATCGATCCAGTTTAATGGGCCGACCCGGTCTGCGGCCCATTGGAACGGCAGGCAGTAGAGCCAGCCAAAAACGTTGGCGAGAATGATGGGTAAAAAGTAGATGGCCGACAGCGGCATGACTTCCTTGAGCTTGGCGGCGGCGGTGTTGTTGTACCAAAGCGTGAGCACGACGTTCATACGCAATTGGTAAATAATCACCATGCCGAGCAGCAGGGCTTTGCGCACCAGATCTGCGTCCCCGTACCAGCAATACACCAGCGTGACCGGCAGCAGGGTGTTAAACCCAAAGATAAACGGCGCTTTGGTGTCCTTGGTGATCAGGGCAGCGATGACGCCGGCGACGGCCATGGCCTCGATCACAATGATCATGATTATCCATTGTTGCTCCATATTTCCTTTTCCTTTTTCTATCGAACTTGAGTAGGCCGTCTGGCGACGGGGTTAGGTTGTAATGACGGTCCTGCTGGGTGAGCTGTTCTTTTCGGCTCCGTGCGTCATCCGGCGGCGATGATGCCGTTGGTTTTTCTTCTGGGGCTTTTATCGAAAACTTCTTTGATGGCGCCAAGCCTGGCGAAGAAAATCATGCGCCCGTTTTCGTCCCGCAGACGTTCGATCTCAATGCGCGCCTGATCATGTTGCAGCATGACGCTGGCCGGGTGTATCGCCAGCTTCTGCTCCTGAGCGTTAAGCCAGACCTCCATCAAACGCGCGCCAGCCTGAGTCAGCGCTTTGGGCGTCATATGCTCGTTTCCAAGGTGACAGAACAGCAATTGCGATGAGTCCTCCACCAGCGCGCCAAGCTGTTCCGCCATGCGTTGCGGGGCGCCGAAAGGCCGTAGCGCCTGCATGACCGGCGGCGCCAGCACGCAGCGATAGAACAGACTGCTCCACTTGCTTTGCGGACCGAGCAGGCTTTGCAGGTAGAATCCGTCTTCCGCGTCTTCTTCCAGGGAAAAGTGGATATAACGATAGGTCTCGCGCCAGGCTTTATAGTTGGCGAAGTCCAGCACCGCGTACTGTTTCACCAGCTGCGCCGCGCGACGAATCGTAGCGGGATCGCGTTCGATCAGCATCAGCAAATGCTCACCAGTCAATGACAGTGGCCAGCGCCGCGCCAGCAGTTTCTGTAACCCGTCGTCGCTGATGCGCAAAGGGTTAAAAGGTCCGCGGTGGGTGCGTCGCTGCAGAACCAGACGCCGCCACGTTTCAGCATCCGCGACGGGCGTAACGCGGTCCGGCGTGATACGCACTGCGGTCAGCGTAAGGCAGCCGTGCTCTTGCTCCAGTGCGGCGATGGGCGAACTCTTCTCGTCTTCACAAAGCCAACGCAGGCGCCAGTCATGGCCACGGACTCCCAGCGTCATGCAAAACAAGCCCAGAAATAAGCCGCAACTCATCAGCATTTCAATTTCCAGACTTTCCAGGGCTTTGAGTTTACGAGCGCTGTTCAAGGCCAGGACGACGCATTGCTCTCCTTCCTGAAGCGCTTCTCCAAGGAGTGCGCTGGCCCGCTCGCGTTCCTGAACATGTATTAACGTCCAGGGTTGCGAGTTGTGGGATGACGGCGCCCAGCGCGCCATATCCACGGTTTCCTGAAGTTCATGGGTGAAATCCGACGGCATAAATAAAGCTCCAATCTTTAAATAAATTCCTTGCGAACTAAGAACCCCTAAGCCGGTCGCAGACCTCCGGCGGGCTGCCGACAACCACCAAGGCGCATCCCTGAAATCGGTCCGCAATCGCCACCAGAGGCGTATTGGCGACGGCGCCGAGTTCCCGGCTGAGTCGTCGTGATAGCGTCCAGGACAATGCGCTGGCGTCCCCTGGCGGATGCAGTTCTACGTCAGCGAACCAGCCAAAAATGCTGCGTCCGTAGCATTTCAGTAGCGCCTCTTTGAACGCCCACGCCATGGTGGCGGAAGCGTCGCGTTCGATACGTCCGCGGCGTAACAGCCAGCGCCGCTCCTCTGGGGTGAACGCCATTTCCCAGACTGAGCCGCAGAAGGTGCGAACGGGTTCGATATCGACGCCGACGGGGCAACGCCCAGCCGCCGCAACGGCCCAGTCGCCAGCGTGACTGATGCTGACGTAGCCTTCCATGTTGGCTTCCGGACGGCCTTGATGGGGATCAGTTTTGCAATTGCTGATAATGATGTCCCGTAAGGCGCGCTGGGGCGCCGCCAACTCTGCCTGCAAGCGCTGGAGTGCCTGTTTTCCGGCCAGTCTTCCCGCGCCCCATTCCAGCTTACGTTTGGCGAAACGAATCTGGCGCAGATGGCGTCGTTCGCGCAGGTCGAATACCCGCCGCAAGTCCGCCTCCGTTTCAAAATGGCTGCGCCAGCGATTCACAGACACGGCATACAGACGCCAGGGACCGACCATCAATGAGCGGTTCCAGTCTGATGCCGGTAATTTCCCCGAATGCAGCCGGGGGTGAGACGCAGCAGGCTCAGCCTGCGGCATAGCCCGAGCCCAGCTGCTCGCCCGCCAACTCTTCAACGACTTCCGCCATACGGGAAAAGGCCTGCACCAGTCCGGCGAAGGTTGATGTTTCCATATCGGCGTCAAAGGCGGCGCGGTCGGTTATTTTTATCACCTCCACATAGTGATAAGGAGCGTTTGGCTCCAAAGAGGCGCGATGCACGTCAAAGCGCACGACGCTGGGCAGGTCGGGGCAGGTGGCGTAATCGACGTTTTGCACCCAGGACTCAAAGGCGTCAGCTTGAGCGACATCGAACAGGCGGATTTTGTGAATGATGGTTTCCATTTCGTTCCCTTTCCTTTCCTTTCCTTTCCTTAATTTGCAGTGTATTGAGAGTCGTCCTGCGCCGCATGGGTATCGGTTACGGACTTTAAGAGCAGATGATAGTTAACGCCGCCGGTGCCGAATGAACTGACGGCGGCGTATCGGGCGTCTTCGCCCAATGGCCAGGGTTGCAGGGCGGTGGCGGGCTCCGTGGGAATTTCCGCCAGGGGCAGCTCCGGATTCATCTCCCGTCTTAACAGCGTGGCGGGGATATCACCGTAACGGATCGCCAGCAGGGTTTTCAATAGGCCGGCTGACCCTGCTGCGGCGAAGGTATGTCCGATATTGGATTTGATCGAACCGACCTTAAGCGAACCGCTTCGTTCTTCTGTCCGGTACACCTCATTCAGTGCGGTCAGCTCCGCAATATCTCCCAATCGGGTGCCCGTGCCGTGGGTCTCCACATACTGCACGTGAGCGGGAGAGTAGCCAGCTTGAGCGAAGGACTTGCGCATGGCCAGCGCCTGTCCCTGTGGGTCCGGCGCCGTCATGGAGCGGGCGTCGCAGGAAGCGCCGACGCCGGTGATGGCCGCGTAAATACTATCGCCATCCCGCAATGCGTCACTCAGACGCTTGAGGACGAACATGCCGGCGCCGTCTCCGGGTGAAAACCCATCGGCGTCTACCGCGAAAGGCGCAATTTTGTGTTGCGACAGCATCATTTGCGCGGAACACAGCGTTAGATCGCGAATGTTCACCGGCAACTCCACGCCTCCCGCCAGCACCATATCGTAGCGATGACTGCGCAGCGCCAGCACGGCGTTATGCAGCGCCGCCAGGGAAGAGGCGCAGGCCGCTTCCACTGCTGCGGGGGCGGCGTTGAGCTGAAAGCAATTGGAGATCAGCGCTGCGATGCCGCTGGCGGAAAAGCTGTCGAGCGTGAAGTGATCGACCTCTTCAGGGGAGAGCCGCTGTTTTTCTGAGGCGTCTTGAAAGTACGCCGCCAGCGGCGAGCCGGCGAACAGCGCCTGCAACTGGGGATAATGCAGCGCCGCCGAAAGTGCGCGTTCCTGTCCCAGATTCAGGTTGCTGGCGATAAACACCGCTGTGGCGCCTTGGCGCTGATGCTTGCGCGACAGTCCATAATCCGCCAGCGCCTCGGCGGCGCATTGCAGCCCCAGCTTTTGTGCTTTGTCCATGCCGGCGGCGCGGCGCGGAAATATTTTGTAGGGGGATAAGTCAAACTCGCTTTGCTCCAGCGCCGCGCCATATTGCGCGTAACAGCTCAACGGTCGCGATGCGTCCGCGCTGAAGAAGGCGCGACGGGGCAGTACTGATTCCGGCAATAGCTGAACGCCATCGGCGCTGTCCCACAGGCCTGCGCGTATTGCCGCCACGTCGCGCCACGGACCGAAAGAACCTCCAATGCCGACAATGGCGATGGGTTCCTGGGACGCCGGAGTTGATTCAATGTCCGCCGGGGCCGCACCCGGGCTGGACAGCACCAAATGCCAGCTGACGCCGCTCAGTCCGCCGCCGCACACGCCGGCGATACGCTCGTCCGTTTGCGGCCAGGACTCGCTGCGTCCGGCGCCGTAGTCGATGTTCTGGCGTAGCAATAAATCCTGGCTGTCCACTTGCGGCATGGCGGGAATGCGACCGTAGTGCAACGCCAGACTGGCGGCGGCGATGGCGTTAAGTCCGGCGCTGGCGAAAGCGTAGCCCAGGTTGGCGACGCAGGAGCGCAGACGCAAAGAGACCTTCTCGTCATGGCGCAAATCCGCCAGCGCGGTCAACAGGGCTTTGCTTTCTTCCACATGACCGGGCAAGGCGCACTCAATGTAGCTTTGTCTGGCGGGATCGATATTGGCCTGACGGCAGGCTTCCGCAGCGGCTTGATACTTCAATGCGGCATCGCCGCCGTAGCGGTAGCCTGAGGGGGAATCGCGGCGAGCGCTGGCGGCGCCGCGAATGACACTGTAGATACGATCGCCATCCCGGCGCGCATCGCTGAGCTTCTTCAATAATAACGCCGTGGCGCCTTCCGCTAACGGCGCTCCGGGTGAATTGGCGGTGAAAGGCGCGCCGGACGCGAAGCCTTTTTTTTCCAGAGCGAGGGCGGGCAGCAGGCTGTCATAGCGTTGCCCGGCGATGACCAGCGCCGCTTTGGTCTGGCCTCCTGACAGCGCCAGCAAGGCGGCCTCCAGCGCCACGTAACTGGTGGCGTCGGCGGACTCCAGCGCCTGGGCGCGGCCGCGAAATCTGAAATGCGAGGCGATGCGGGCGGGTATGCTGCTCGCCATTTCGCCGACGCGATCATGGGATGACAAGCCGAAATGCTCGCGCAGACGTCCGCGAATGGCGTCCAGGTCCGCTTCGCAATCTCCAGAACGTTGCTCCGCGGCTTCGTAAGCGAGTCGCACGCCTTCCACTTTCAAGGCGTTGTTAAGGGCGCTGTCGAAGCAAAAGCAGGCGCCGCTGTACACGTCCGTATCGTCGAGAGGCGGCAGCTTGTCGGGATAGCCTGCGTCACGCAGACATTGCTCCGCCGCGCGCAGCTGTAACAGCATCATCTGGGAAACGGATTTGCGGTAGGCGGGAGGGATGCGAAAGCGTTTGAAGTCGCTTTCCGCCTCTGTAAAAAATGAACCGCGCCAAGCGTCCAGGTGCGCCCTGGCCGCTGCGCTGGTTTGCGGTATCCGATGCGCAGGCATGGCGCGCAGAGGGGCGTGATCGCCCTGCTCAAGCAGTCTCCAGAACGATTCCGTATCCTGGGCGGAGGGGGTAATGCAGGCGATGCCGACGATAGCGACAGGCTCGCGCAACGTCTGGTCATGAGAGCCGGGTGAGGTGGCGGAAAGTAAGCTGGCGTCAGTCATATCAGGCAACCGGGTCCGTATGAGTTTTTGGCGCAACAGTCGGCTTGGGCGCCAACGCTGTTAACGCCAGATAATCAATTTTGCCGTTGCGGCTTTTCGGCAGTTCGTCCAGCTTGCGCACCAGCTTGGGAATCATGTAACGGGGCAGCCGCGTCTGACAGTGTTGCTTGATGGCGAGCACACTGGGCGCAGAGGAGGGATCAACCGCACTGAAGTAAGCAATCAGGTTTTGCGCCTGCTCGGTGATTTCCGCCACCACGGCGATTTCCCGGATGCCCGGCATGGTCGACAACGCCGCTTCGATCTCTCCCAGCTCCACCCGGTAGCCATTGATTTTCAGCATGCGGTCCTTGCGCCCGTGGTAGTACAGGTACCCGTTTTCGTAACCCACCAGATCGCCGGTCGCGTGGCGTCCCTGTAGGTGGTTGTCGGAGTTGACGGGATCGACGCGGTTGCGATAACCCGGCGTGACGCAGGAGCCCTCGATGATCAGTTCGCCGATTGCGCCGGGAGCGCTGACAGGTTGGCCCTGGTCGTCCAGCACAAGGGCGGTTTGTCCGGGCAGCGGAGCGCCGATATACACCGGCTTGTCCCGTTGCAGATCCTCCGCCGTCACTCGATAGTAAAGGCAGACATTGGTTTCGGTGGGTCCATAGAAGTTATAGAGCGCGCAATCACCGGGCAGACGCTGGCTTAGCTCCCGTAAAGGGCGAATCGGAAATACTTCGCCAGCGAAAATCAGATAGCGTAGCGAGGCGGTGACGTCAGTATCCAAAGCGCCTGCGTTCACCATCAGGGACAGGATGGAGGGAACGCTGTACCATACGCTGATCCCATAGCGCCGAACGCCCTCCGCCAGCGCGGCGACATCCCGTTGTTGTTCTTCGCCGATAACCCAGACCCCTGCGCCCGCCGCCGCTGCGGCGAACAGATCGAAGGTGCTGAGATCGAAATGGAAGCCGGCGTGGTTGGAAAAGACGTCCCGTTCGCTCAGGGAAAGTTCTTGCAACGCCCAGCCAATAAAGGCGTGCAGATTGCCGTAGCTGATCTGTACGCCCTTGGGCATGCCGGTGGAGCCGGAGGTGAATAGAATCGCCGCCAGATCCTGTGGGCCGGGATGATTCGGCGTTTGCTCCGGCGGAGGTTCGAAGGCGCCCGCCGACGCCCGTGACGCGATAGCGAAACGACCGGGCGCCGCCGCATCGGGAACTTTGTGAAAGTCGGTGACCAGCGCTAACCGTAATGACGTGTAAGTCATATCGTCCAGTTGTTCAAAACGGGCGCTGTCCGTGACCAGAATGGCGGGCTCCGCGCCGGCGAGAATTTTTTGCGCCCGCTCCACCGGCTGCATGCCATCCATGGGAACATACACGCCGCCGCACTCCATGGCGGCGTAGAGGGCGACGACATAGTCGATTTGTTTGG
This sequence comes from Hahella sp. NS-SX17, assembly GCF_057367735.1. Lineage (NCBI taxonomy): Bacteria > Pseudomonadati > Pseudomonadota > Gammaproteobacteria > Oceanospirillales > Hahellaceae > Hahella > Hahella sp. NS-SX17. Next base: position 6,661,642 of record NZ_CM170632.1, on the reverse strand, counting down.
GCAGCCAGATGGCCACGCGATCCCCCGGCTGCAGACCGGCGTAGCGGAAATAGCCGGCCCACCGACGCACCCTGGCGTAGAACTGCTCGTAGCTCATTTCCTCCGGGCCGACAAACGCCGGACGCTGGGGAAAGTTGACGGCGGAGCGTCGTAAATAGTCGATGACAGGGACAAATCCGTTTTCCGTTTCTTGTACTTTCATGCCTGTTCTCCTCCAATCCTGCATTAAGCTGGCGCAGTGACGTCATCAACCCGGACGGCTGGCGGTGCGCCATCCGGGCTGATCGGATCACAGCGTGACGGGAATATTCACTTCTTTCGCTGCGTCGATGATGATCTGCGCCGCCAGATCCAGGTCTTCTTCGGTGTGTTCGCTGGTGACGCTGATGCGTAGACGCGCATCGCCCACCGCCACACCGGGGAACACCACGGTCTGGCAGTACATGCCGCGGGCGCGGACGGCGCGGCCGAGCTCCAGGGTTTTGCGGTCGTCGCCCACCACCACCGGAATAATGGCGCTGTTGGAATGCTCCAGATCGAACCCGGCGCCCAGCAGGCGACCGCGCAGGCGATGGATATTGCTCCAGAGTTTGCTCAAACGTTGCGGCTCACGCTCCATCACGTCGATAGACGCGATCACCCCCGCCGCCACGGCGGCGGGAATCGTGGCTGCGAACACGTAAGAGTTGGAATAGAAACGCAGGTACTCCACCACGTCTTCATCCGCGCACACGAAGCCGCCGACGCCAGCCAGCGCCTTGCTCATGGTGCCCAGCTCCAGATCAGCCATGCCCTTCATGTTGAAATGCTCGGTGGTGCCGGAGCCGGTTTTGCCGAGAACGCCGGTGGAGTGGGCGTCATCCACCAGTACGCGGGCGCCGTATTGCTGCGCCAACTCCACCAGGCGCGGCAAATCGACGATATCGCCATGCATGGAGAACACGCCGTCCGTGACGATCAGCTTGCCGCCGTCGTGGTCGGCGTATTTTTTCAGCGTGGTTTCCAGGCTTTCCATGCTGTGCTGATAGATCTTGCGGGAAGCCCCGGAGAGTTTGCAGCCGTCCTGAATGCTCATGTGGTTGATGGAGTCGGTGAACACCAGATCGTTGCGTCCGGCCAGTGCGGAAATACAGCCCAGGTTGGCGGAATAGCCGGACGGATACACGATGCAGGCCTCGCGTCCTTTCAGCTTGGCCAAGCGATGCTCCAACTCTTTGTGTAAGACATTGCTGCCGCCGATCAGACGACAGCCTGTGTTGGTGGCTCCGTAGCGACGGGCGCCTTCGGCGATGGCTTCGATGACTTCGGGATGGTTGGCCAGTCCAAGATAATTGTTGGAGGCGAACATCAGAAACTCACGACGGCGTCCGGTGACTTCGTCATAGATCACCGCGCGATTGCGGCATTGGGACTCCAGAGGCATGCCGTACCAATACAGCTGCGCCTGTTGCTTCGCCAGATAAAATTTGCGGAACTCCCGGGTCTTATGAAACAGATCCTGATCCGGCAGATTGACGAAATCCTTCATGGTGCGGGGGTCGTTTTCCGCCGCTGCGTTGGCGTCGTAGCTCGCTTCCAGATGCTCCGTTCCCAGAGCTTCAACCTGATGCGGACGGCTGGCGCGGATGTATTGCAGCAGCTTCTCGGGGGTATCGCAGTCCGCCAGACTCAGGTGAGCGGGCATGCCGTGCTCACTGCGTAGACGGTCATGCAGGGCGGATATGTCCTTCTGCCCAAAACCGCTGGCGAGGAAGCTCAGCTTGAACTGGTCCGCCAGTTCTGTCGTCGCGTCGCTGGGCTCCTTCACGTAGTCCTGATTAAGACGATCGATGAAATCCGTCCACTTGCCATCACCGCTGGCGCGGCCTTCCGCTGGTTGTTTGGAAGCAGATGGTTCGGAAGCAGATAGCTTGGAAGCCGGTTGTGACGCCGGAGCGGCGCCAATTTCTTTGGCGGGACGGGCCAGAGCGGCGTCGGCGCCGATTTCGCGCAGGTAGGCGATAACCTGTGCGATGGTGCTCAGGCCGGCGGGAAAACCGGCTTTCTCCATACGCATGAGCTTAGCGATCTCCGCCAGCACGGCGGCCTGAGTGACGGAGTCGACGCCCAGATCGCCTTCCAGGTCTGCTTGCAGATCCAGCTCGCTGCGACGATAGCCGGTGTGAGCCTGATACACGTCGAGCACGTTCGCGCTCAGTGCGTCGTCCTGTACGTCAGCGCGGTGGGCCGGCGCCGATTGCTGCGCAGCCTTGGCGACGCTGAGGCCTTCTTTCTGCAGGCGTTGACCGATATGGCGCAGCAGTTGCCCGACGTTGTCCAGGCCTGCTTGCACGGCTTTATTCTGCAGCCCAAGGGTTTGATAAATTTCCGCCTGCACGGAAGCCAGGGTGATGGAGTCAACGCCCAGGTCGCCCTCGAAATCCGCTTCGTCGTCAAAGTCTTCCTGTGCGTACTCCGTGTGACGTTGCAGGGCGCTCAGCACCAGGTCCCGCAGAGACTCTTCCGCCTGTTGCGTATCGGCAAATACTTGTTCTGTCATGGTGTTACCTCATTCCTTGAATATTCGGGGCTAGTGTTGTTGCAGGCGCGTGACCAGATCCACCATCTTACGCACGGAGGCGAAGTTGCCGGGGGTAACCTGATTGAGGGGGATTGATGCGCCGGTTTCCCGCCGCAGTAAATCCACCAGATCGAACAGGGAGCCGGAGTCAATAATGTTGAGTTCCAGAATCGGGGTGTCCGCGTTGAACCCCTGATCGTCCGAGCCCAGATAATTCTCGGAAATGTAGGTTAATAATGTGTTCTCTAGCATTGTGCATCTTCCTTTTTGAGGGGGGCTGGAAGACGGGCCGAAGCCCGTTGGTCAGGCCTTTTCTCCGACGAATAACGTGCGCGGTCCGTTGATGCGCAGCACTCTCACGTTGCTGAACCCGGCCTCTTCAAAGCGCTGCATGTACTGCTGCGCCGTGGACTCCACGCCGCCATCCGTGGACACCAGCATGTTGATGGAGAGCAGGGAGGTGAACAGCGGGCCGCTTTCGTCCTCGTCCAGGGGCGTTTCGCTGGCCATGAAGACGCCGCCGGTCGGCAGGGCGTCGTAGATGTTGCGCAGAATCTGCAGCTGCGTGTCAGGGGCGTAGTCGTGCAACATCCAACCCAGGTGAATCAGGTCGTACTCCTGTTGCGGAATGGTTCCGGTGATGACGTCGCCTTCAACTACCTTGATGCGATCAGCGAAATCGCCGGACATGATTTTGTCGCGCACATAGCAGGCCGCTTTGGGTAATTCACAAATGGCGATCTCCAGATGCGGGCAGGCTTCCGCCACGGCGACGGGCAAGCTGCCGACGCCGCTGCCGATGTCCATGAAGCGGCTGTAAGCGGAAAAGTCCACGCCTTCCACCATGCCGTCAATAAAGGGCTTGGCGAAGATGCCCAGGAACTCCTGAAAGTCCGTTACGTCGGACGGGTTTTGATACAGGATATCGAACCAGCTGCGTTTGTCGCCGAACACCGCCTCCCGTTGATCTTTGTCGTCACGTACCGACTGGGCGGTGTTGGACCACAGCGGATACAGGAATGCATCGATATGGCGACCCAGCCAGCCCAGCCACTGCGGCGACTGGCTGACCAGATAGGGCGCGGCGCCCGGAGCCAGGGAATAGGCGTCCCCCTCGCGTTGCAGCAGTCCCATCGCCTGCAGCGCGATCAGCATGCGCTTGCCCGAAGCGACTGGCGCATTGGCGCGGGCGCAAATGTCTTCCAGGGAGGCGGGGCCCTCCGCCATGGCGTCGAACAGCCCCAGATCAAAGGCGGCGGTCAGAGTTTTGGTCTTGAAGAAGCCCATCATCAGGTCAACAATTTGGTCTTTGCTACTTTCCATCGCTATCTCTCCATACGTTCAAAAAAGGCGTTATTTAGTTCATAAAAGTGGACATTTCTTCGCATACGGTGGCGAAGGATTTCACGAAGTGATCGACTTCCTCCTTACTGATGATCAGCGGGGGTTGGATACGGATCACGGTGGAGCTGTTGGCGGTAACGAACGTCAGAATGCGGTGATCGTTACTGAGCTTGGTGACGAAGCGCATGCAGAACATTTCCGCTAACGACTCCTCCATCTTGTCCACAGCCGCCGCCAGGTGCTCGCGAACTTCATCAGGGAAAAAGCGGTACGCCAGATGCCAGTCTCCTGGCAGACGCGTGCCGAATTCCCGGGCGCAGGCTTCCACGGCGCCGCTGAAATCGTTGTTGAACTGGATGCCCAACATCAGGCCGCGGCCGCGCACTTCTTTGATAAAGGGATAGGTTTGCACCGCTTGTTGCAGTTCGGCTTTGAAGTAGTCGCCCATCTCTTGCGAGCGGCGGGGCAGATCCTGCTCTATCACGCCTTCCAGCGCGGCGAGCCCGGCGACGCCAGCCAGGTTGCAGCCGCCGAAGGTGGAGGTGTGCAACAGGAAGCGGCCGGTGGAGGCGTAGGCCGCGTCCCAGATCTTCGCGGAGCTGAGCGTGGCGCCAATGGGAATCAGCCCGCCGGACAGGGACTTCGACAACACCATGATGTCAGGCTCCACGCCTTCCCATTCGCAGGCGAACAGGCGTCCGGTGCGTCCCAGGCCGGTCTGGATTTCATCCACGATCAGCAGGGTTCCTGTGCGCCGACACAGTTCCTGGGCGGCTTTCAGATAGCCGTCCGGGGGCAGATAGACGCCGCCTTCTCCCTGGATCGGCTCAATGATGAACGCACACACGTCGCCTTGCTCCAGTTCAACGCGCAGCGCCTCCAGATCGCCGAACGGCACGCCAGTGCAACCCGGCAGCAAGGGGCGGAAGTGCTTCTGATGCTTTTCGCGACCGGTGACGGAAAGCGCGCCCAGTGTCTTGCCGTGGTAACTGTTGTTGGCGAAGACAAAACGGGAGCGGCGGCTGGCCGCTTTCGCCAGTTTCAGCGCCGCCTCCACGGCTTCCGTACCGGAGTTGCTGAAGAAGACCCGTTCGAAGCGCCCTGGCGCCACGGCGCAAAGCCGCTCCGCCAGCTTGGAGGTTTCTTCCGGCAGGGAGACGTACTGCACGAAGTTGGGCCCCATATTGGCTACGTATTTCTGAATCGCTTCGGTCACCACTTGCGGGTTATGGCCCAGATTGAGGCAGCCGTAACCGGACACCATATCCAGAAAACGCTCGCCGTCCGTATCGGTCAGGGTGCATCCTTCCGCGCGTTCGAAGACCTTGTCGCAGCGCTGCATCTGCAGGAAATCCGCCAGCATCGGGTTGATATAACTGCGGAAACGCTGCACTGTTTGCGAGCGGCGCGCTTCGCCTGAATCCGGCTCTGTCGCCGCCAGATCCGAAGGGGTATACCCTGGCGCCAGAGCTTTACCGCTATGGTGAAAACGACGCAGGCCGTTGATCAGTTCGATGTTGATGCGCTCGCCAAAGGACGCCAGAGGGAAGGCGCGGAAGCCATGACGTTCCGCCATCGCTCCAATCTCCAGCACTTTTTCCGGTGGCAAGTCGCGTCCGATGGAGAAGCATTCCGCACGGCCTTCCAGAGCCAGCACCATGGTTTCCGCCAGACAGCCGTTGATCTGCTGCTTGATTGACATATTCATGGATTCGCCGCCCAATTTGGTATCCGGCGAAGCGGTGACGCATCCGCCGTCCAACACCAGTACGTCGGTGCGGGGCGTAGGGGGACGTTCCGCGTCACGGGGCAGGGCGATGTCTACGACAATGGAGCCGGGCGACAGGCGGGATACATCGATCACGCCGCCGGACGAAGTGGCGGCGGCGAACAGACGATTGCGCTCATACGCCGCATCCATGGAGTTCAACAAGGTGACCCGGCCGCGCCGATGCTCGGGCAGATGCTCCAGCAGTTGCGCATCATCCGCTGTGCCCCGGTGAACCAGATCCAGACGACATCCCAGTTGCAGCAACAGCTTGGCCAGCGCCAGACAGATGGAGCCGGGATAGCCGACTATCGCCACCTGCGCGTCCGCCGGATCGAGCTGCAAACGCTCCAGCGTCTGTAGCAGTACGGTGTATCCCGCGTAGGTGGTGAGAGAATTGCCGCTGGTCACGGGGATGCCGGCGCGCTCCGCCGTCACCAGCCCGCGCTTGCCGATAATGGAGGTAAAGCCGCCCAGCCCTACGAGCTGAGCGCCCTGCGCCTGCAACGATTCGATGCCTTCGAAAATACGCTGTTGCACCGCCCGGGGCGTGGACAGCATTTCCTCAGCGGTGAGTGGAAGGTAATGCACGATGCCTTCGCAGCTCACTCCGGCGGGGGACTGAATGCGGCAGAAGTCGACGAAGGGCACCAGATTGCGATGGCTCCAAATGTCCCGCTGATAGCCCACTTGCAGGTCTCGCGAGCTGCGGTCGAGCAAGTCGAGCATTTTTACGTAGCGTTTCAGCCCGATGGAGGTCGGGTGTCCGATAAATCCGAATTTCATAACAGTGATATCCTTTACTGAACTGCTATCCGCCAGCGTCTAAACGACAGGCTGCGCGCTTTCCGTTTCTGTTGCCGTTGCTGTTTCTGCTTTCGCTTCAGCTTGCGGCTGAGTGGCCGGGTCGCGCTGCCAGCCGGTGGCGGTGGCCAGACTGATGCCGTCGCCTTCGTTGTTGTGGGAGACCATCACCGAGAACAAATTGACGCAACCCGGGCGCAGTAGCGCGGACGTCAGCGCCGCCGGATCGAATGTGGTCAGCGTGCGCGAGGTGAAACGCAGCCCGCCCAGCTCGTCCTCCCAATCCTGATCGGTGACATTGACCAAGCGCATTTGCCGCGAGGTGTAATTGAATAGAATGCGTTCCTGATAGGTGTTAATGACCGAATGCCCGCCATTGCAGAAATAGAAAATGGTGAGATTGCGGTTCATGCGACCGGGATAGCTCAGGGCGTTCTCCAACAGCGAGGGGAGCACGTCGGGAGTGAGGCCTTTGGCGCCGTCTCCGATGAACGCCACTACGTTGGAAGGGCTGGTGAACGCGAGGCTGATGCTGGCCATGAGGGCGTCGCCCATCAGGGCGCGTCCGTACCAGCCGGAAAAGCCGCGGCGGGTGCGCGCCAGATTGCGCACGGCTGAAATACCGCAGCGCCCGACGTCATAGAGACCGGTGTAGTCGTAACCATGCTCGACGATCAGTTTCTCCATCAGCTTGTTGAGGCGGGCGAAGAAATAGTTCGGCGTCATGGGGGTAGTCGGCAGGCGGCTCGCCATATCCGAGGGGGTGTCAGGCACAGACGCAATGGCTTGATAACGTCGCGCCACCAGCTCCGGAGACGGGGCCAGATGCTTGTCCACGTAGCGGAGAAACTGTTTGTGCTCCAGCACCAGCGGGAAGTCGGTGTAAGGCGAAATATGCTCGGGATTTTCGGTCAGCTGCACAATCTGCAGCTTGCGCTGCAAACGGCCATCGGAGAAAGGCGTGCACACCTGATGCAGCTTGCTCTTTATGAAAAACAGACACTGCTCGGACTGCGGATTCATTTTGTCGTTGGTGTGCAGAAAGTTGTACACCCGCGGGCTGTAGCCATAGACCGCCAGGGTGCCAAGGTAATTGCGATTGCGTTGGCAATGGCGGAACTTGGGTACGGAGCCGGGATAGGTGAGTGAGTCCACCAACGCGACGCCCGCGCGCTCTGCGATGGACAGCGTCAGCTCCAGTTCTTCATCATCCATGGCGCCGCACTGCCAGACCAGCTTGTCCGGGCCCTCATTCAGCAACGACATGACTTGATCCAGCACCGGCTGGACCGACTCAGGAATGATGTCCGACGGCGCTTCCGGAGCGGGCGGATAAGCAATGTCGAAGCGGCTGCAGGCTTCCAGCACCGCCTGGGTGGCCAGCAGCACCACCGGACCGCGTTTAGCGTCGTACAGCTCCATCGCTTTCTGCAGATCTTCCTGCAGGCGATCGACATCGTTGAGGTACAGGCAGGGCAGCCCACGGGCGTTAATCACCTCCCGCGAATCCTCTTCCGCAGATACGGTGCCCTGAAAGGCGAACCATTGATCATGCCGGTTTTCCGCGCAGACGATGAAACCTTGCGCCCGCGCTTCCCGCAGGTTGGCGATAGTGCCCTTGAACTCGTCGATCATGCCGCTGGTGACCACGATCAGGAAGGGGCGGCGGTACAACTGCCAGTTGGCCATCGCGCCGCAGGCCAGACTGTGTTCGCTGGGACCGCGCAGCAGTAGCACATTACGGCTCTCAGCCTCCTGCTCCAGATGGTTGATCATGTTGGAGACCAGGGAGCCGGTGAAATAGAAGCCCAGCCATTCCGATCCCGCCCGCGCGCTGAGGAAGTTGATCAGATGCTCCCCCAGAGTGTTGTGCGGCAGCACCCGGGCTGCGGGTTTGACGCGCCGGTTGACGTAACTCATTTCAAAGAAGTCCATCCACAGACAGAGTAAATCCGCCTGCAATAGAGAACGGTCGTCCGGTAGCTGGCGCTCAATGTATTCCATCGGCTGGTGCCGTATGCGCGGACGTTGCGGCAGGGTGTAAACCACGGTTGAAAATGAGGACTGGAAGACGGGAATGTCCGCCTCCCGCAATGCCGTATAGAAAGCCTGTAATTGCGTGTCGATCTGCTGAGGCGTCAGATCTTCAAACTGCGGATCGGCGTAGTCGACGTACACCATACCCACCTGAAAGTTGGCGCCGGGCAGGGGCGTTTGCTGGATTTTCTCACGCGCTCGCGCAAGGTTGTCCGCCTGGATCACCCGCATGGAGATACGCTCCTTGCGCTTGCCAAGGAAGCGCACCGCTTTGTCGCGGGCTTCTTCATAAACGGGGTGCGTACTGGGCAGCTTCTCTTCGAATTCGATATCCGCGTCCAGAGATACTTGTTGGAATACTTCACCGCGAATGTCGCTCAAAACGCTGAGTCCGGTTTCGAAAAAACCGCGACTGCGGGTGACGACGATGACCCCTATCGTAATTTCCATAATCAATCTCCCTCTATTCTCGTCACTGTTCCAGGGACTTTTTCAGGCGCAAAGAAACCCCTGATCCCTGCTAGCTGGAATCTGTCTGCAGCCGGACTACAACTTGGCTGAGGTCGATGTTTAATTAACGCAAATTCAAAGCGGCCGATTTTTCTGTCTGTGGCGGGCCGCTACGCTCATTGCATCTTTTGTGTCAGGCGGATATCTGCTGGCTGGCGTCCTCCTTGCGTTCTTCTATGCGCACGATGCCCGCGTCTCCGTCGAGATAGAGCATATCTCCGGTGCGGATGCGGCGAGTGGTGGTTTTCGTGTTGACGATGGCGGGGATACCGAACTCCCGAGACACGATGGAGCTGTGCGATAACATTGATCCCACGTCGGCGACGACCCCGGCGGCGAGTACGAACAGCGGCGTCCAGGAGGCGTCAGTGAAACGGGCCACCAGTATCTCTCCCTGCTGAAACTCCTCCGCCTGCCGCGGCAGATCCGTGATCACACGGGCGCGACCCATGGCGACGCCGGGACTGGCGCCGATGCCCTGAAACACCTGGTTGTTATCTGTGGGCGCTGTTTCTGCGGTTTCCCGGCGGGGTTCATGTCCGCCGACAATCGCCATGGGCGGTTCCTGCAGACGCTGGTTTAGCAGGTGACTGCGGCGGTTTCGCTCAATCAGCTCAGCGGAGAAAGCCTGTTGCGCGGGTTTTCTTCCCGCCACGTAATCGCGCAGCTCGTTGAAGTCGATGTAAGGTAAGTCCTCCATTTTCAGCACTTTCTCCGCACTGAGGCGACGCATCACTTCGACGATGATTTTGCGGTAGAACCAGGTTTGCGCGATATAAGTGGGCCGGGTGGCTTCGCGTCGCTCCGCCATTTTGGCGTAGGTGGAGATGACGAACTTGAACAACAGACGAATGCGCAAGGGCAGGCCGGACAGCAAGGCGCGGGTGTCGTCGTCCCGTTTGCGATCAATCTCTTCCAGCCGCGACTCCAACTGCACGTCGCTGGTCAGGTACATACGAATCACCTGCAGCAGGTAACTGGGATCGTCAGCCCAACGGGGGATGCTGAGTTCAAACTCCTGACGGCCGCGGGCGCCATAGTCGCGCAGGAACGTCATGAAATCATTGTTCCAGAAGCGCGCGCCTTCGTCGTCGTTCTGTAGCGCCTGCGCCAATTGGTCCAAAGGCGTTTCCAGAACCAGTTGACGCAAGTGGCTGGAACGTTGAACGGAGGCCGTCAGATCACAGACGCTGCGCGTCACCTCGATGGTGCGCAGGTTGCTGAGAGACGCTTTGATGCGATTCTGTAACCCTTTTCCGGTGTCGCCGAGCCACTTTTCACATAACTCCGCGAGTGCGTCATACAGTGCGAATGACTGCAGAAAAAACGGCATATAGGCGGCGCAGGATTCCAGGAAGTAACGGTCGATACGTTGCAGTTCCGCATCCAGCTCGCGCAACGACATCGTGCTGAGATCCAGCTTCAGAAAGCGCTCGGTTTCCCGCTTGCGCAATGAGATCATGTCGCGCACGGTGCGCTCCGCAGTCGCCAAATTGCGCACTTGATACAGCGTCCAGTACCCCACGCTCTTGAGATATTGCAGCCCTTGCGGCGCTTTGCCGTAGGGGTTGGTGTAGAAGTTCAGGTCCACTTCCTCCGTAGAGTAACGCTTGGTGAACTTCAACGGGTCCCGGGTTGGGGGGCATTGAGTCAACAGCATCGCCGACGCGGAAATATTGAGATACACATGCCCTTGTAAATAACCCATGTAATGTTGTGAATCACCGATATCCAACAGCCCCATGGTTTTGACTGCAGGGCCGTGTACGTTGTGCTGGTAGAAGCGGCAGAACGACAACCCCAGCGGCGTCATCAACCCTGTGACGATCTCGCCGGTATCCATACGTGAGAACAGTGCGTTATCGCGTATGTAGCTGTTGCTTTCCTCTGCGTCCGCAAACAGCCGGTTGTCGCAGTTGGTTGGCGTGACGGTGATGGGGCGCGCCTGCAGAATCCAGATCTTGCCGTCCTTCAGCGCCCACTCAATATCCATCTCCCGCCCGTAATGGCTGCGAATGGCGTTGGCGTAACCCGCCAGGGCCAGAGCTTCGTTTTCGTTGAGGGTGGGGGCGCTGATTTTATCCGCCGCGGTTTTTTGCAGGCAGACGCCGCCGTTCTCCGCGCGGGTGGACATCAGCGGTTTTTCCCGCAGGGTTTGCTCCAGCAGTTCCATTTTCTGATTGTCGACGACAAAGGTGTCGGTGGTGACCTGACCTGAAACCACGCCTTCGCCCAGGCCCCAACAGGACTCGATCACCGTACGCTGCGGATCGCCGTTCAGGGGATCGGCGGTAAACAATACGCCGGCGGCGTCTGCGTCGATCATGGCTTGAATCACCACGGCGATGCCTTGCGTGGGGGCGTCAGCGTCGCTGCTGCGGCGTTGATCCTGACGGCCTTCGTAAGCGTGCGCGCGCTCTGTCCAGAAAGACCCCCAGCAGCGCTTTACGCAGTCCACCAGGGTTTCTTCGTTTTCTACATGCAGATAGGTGTCGTACTGGCCTGCAAAGGAGTGTTCTTCGCTGTCCTCGCTGATGGCGGAGGAGCGCACCGCTACGCGTGCAGCCCCGATATCCTTGTATGCGCCGACAATCGCCTGACGTAACGAGGAGGGCAGTTGCGTTTCCTCGATACGCTGACGGATTTGCGTAAAGGCGCTGGCGTCCTGTTGATCCAGACCGCTGATCCATTGGTCCAGTCCTGACTCGCGCAGGAAGGAGGCGTAAGCGTCCACGGTCAGACAATACGCCCTGGGTACGGGGAATCCCGCCGCCGCCAGTGTATTAAGCGAGCTGGCTTTGCCGCCCAGACTCTGAGTGTTGGACTTCTGTTGTCCGGAGACTTCAACAATATGCGAATCGTATGTCATGTCAGTTCCCTTTCCTTGGTTGGCGTCTAGCTCTGGGTTGTTGCGTAGTCGCCGATATGGGAAACGACGCTGCTGTGGGCGCGGAAGTGTTGGCGCACCTGTTCTGCGGCGTGGCAGCCCGCCCAAATGGCGCTTTCCATATTTCCCATGCCGACGCTGTCCTGATTGGCGAAGAACACCGCGCCGATGGGCTGGGAGGCGTTGGCGAACACGTCATGTTTCATTTGGCCGACTTTGGATACCACCAGACCGTGGGGCCAGCGCCATAATTTGATGTCTTCAATCAGGTCGGGGGAGTGACCGGTGGCGACCAGCATGTCGCGCACCTCGCCGTAGGCGGTTTGCTGCAGGTTGCGGAAGTCGGCTTTATCCAGCTTGCCCTGGTCGGCGGCGCCGGAAATAGGTTTCAGCAGAGTGAGTACGCCGAGGTCGCCGGCGTAGGAAGAGTCTTTCCAGTTCGCCGCCAGGCAGACGCCGCTACGGCACCAGCTATTCGGATAGCGACCGCTGATATCGCCTTCAATGACGTAGCCGCCGAAGTAATGGGTCAGCGCCGCTTTTTTCAGGTACACCCCGGCGATGGCGTAATCTCTGTGTTCGATTGCCGCAATGGCGGCTTTTTGATGCTGTGGTAGTCCATCCACCACCGATACGGCGGCGTGTTTGGCTCCGGCCCAGATCAGCGCATTGGCGTTGGCGTAATAATTTTTGCCTTCCTGCTGAAAACAGACTTTAACGCCCGCCTGATTTTGGGTGATGGAATAGGCTCTGGAGCCCGACTTGAATTTACAGGAGCCGGTGCTCATCAGACGCTGACGTATGCGATCTGCGATATAGCCGTTGCCGCCAGGGAAGGTGACCAGAGGACGGTAAAGATATCCCACCAGAAAATGCAGGCCGACATAGGCGGAGACGTCTTTTATGGAAAGGCACTCTACGCGCAGCGTGGTTTCCACCGCGTCTTTCACTAATGAACCAAAGCGATGTCTGGGAACCATGTCCTGAGGCAGAGAGCGCCGTGTCGCTGGATCGAACAGCAAGTCATGCAGAGATACGGAATCGAATAGCTCCATTTCTTCCCGCGTCCAGTCGCAGCCCTCCCGCCAAGGCATAGCAGGGTGTTTACCGGAATCAGGAGTGAAACGATTAAGATATTGAAACAAGTCGGCGAATATGGGATCGCCCAACTTCTTCTCCGCTGAGATGAAGGGTTTGCCGGACATGGCGCTGTACAGCAGGTTGGCGGTCAGTCCCCAGACGGCGGGTTTCAGCAGCTCTTTGGGCTGCTTCAACAAAGCGGCGGTGACTTCCCCCAAACCTTTCATCAGACGTTTGGTGTCAAAGACGACCAGGGTGTCTTCCGCGGTGGAGCGCCACTGGTTCCAAAGATCCAGATCCTGTAGCAGGCGAGAGACTTCATTGTCGCCGGTGGGCAACTGAAAGCAGGAGGCGCCGCTGGCGTATAACAGGCCATCCCGCTGTTCCAGACGAGCCGCGCCGCCGAAGCGATCCCGTTGATCCAGCACCAATAGCTTGCGCTCACGCAGCTTCCAGGCGGAAGACAGTCCGGATATGCCGCCGCCGACGACAATAACGTCATAATCGCCGGCGTGTTGCGGGGAAGATGTATCCGTATCGTCAAAGGTCCCTTGATTGCATTCAAAGTCTTTGCTGGGAAATACAGGTGCTTCGCCTGCATACTGGGAGTTATCTTGTGATTCCATCTGTTCCTACCCTTCCGTTGTTTTAGTTGAAATGAGTCCGACCACTTCCTGACGTGCGCAGATACTGTCGATTACAGACAAATTAAGAGGGGCCTGTTTGTCCGCCGAATTAATAGTGGGACATGGCGTACAGAGATTTCTTCTGACTGACGGATTCCCACAGGACAAGCAGGGCGACAATCAGAAAAATCAGATCCACGAACACAATCTGTGGAAACGCCCGGTGGAGTATGGTGACGAAGCCCGCCAACATGACGCACTGGCCGATCACCGCAGGAACCAGCATGCGATTGAGTAAGTAACAAAGACCGGATGCGAGTAGCGCAACGCCGCTGATCCAGGCCATCAATTGCGCATTACCCGCCAGCCACTCGCTTAGACCGGCCATCCAGGTTCCCTGGTTGGCGGCGGCGGCTTTCTGTAGCGTGACGCCGACATCTTCAATTTGCGGAAACGCCTTGGCGATGCCCGCCATGACATAGAGGGCGCCAAATAAGTATCTGAGGATCTTAACTATTTTCATTGGATCTGCTCTGCTCGCTGTAGTGCGGCCCGTAAGCGTGCGGGCTCTTGGTTATAAGTCTGGCGAGGGGCGGCGGCGCGTTTGTACTTTTCACAAGGCGAAAGCAGCCCCTGAAAGCCGGTGAGGGCTTTCAAAACTCAAGTGACGGGGTAATGCAGGCAAATCAGCCGAATCGGCTGCTACAGACTTCCTTTCCCGTATTTTCCTTTTTTAGACCGTATGAAATGTTGCGTCAGCGTAATCCCATATGTCTGGCTATCAGCTCTTTCTGAATCTCAGAGGTCCCCGAGAATATTCTCGATGGCAGGGAGTCCAGAAGCAGCCGGTCAACGCCGGCGGCGCTGGAAACGCCTGTACCGCCAAAGATCTGCATGGCGTCCAGTCCGCTTAACACGGAACATTCGGAGATCCAGAGCTTGCTCAGGGCGATGGCTTCCTCGTAAGGTTCGCCCTGATCGTATAGCCAGCCAGCCCGATACAGCAGGAGTCGGGAGGTTTCCAGGCGCAACTTCATATCCACCAGCCGATCCGAGATAGACTGATTGCGGCCGATGGACTGGCCGAACTGCTTTCGGTTGCGGGCATGGTCGATGCTTTGTTGCAACGCGCGCTCCATCGCGCCGACATAGGCGGCGAAAAGGCAGCCGCGTTCCCAGATCATAGAGTCATGGAACATCGGCGCGCCACCGCCTTCTTCACCCAGTAGGGCGGAAGCGGGAATGCGACAGTCGTCCATGTACAGCGAGCCCCATGGACTGGTGCACAAGCCGGTTTTGAAGCCGCCATCGGTTACGGCAAGCCCTGGGGTGTCCCGAGGAACCAGGAAGCCGCTGACCCCGAAAAAGCTCTGATTGGGATCCGTCTTGGCGTATATCAGGAACAGGTCGGCCACCGGGGCATTGGTGACGAAGCACTTTTCTCCGCGCAGGATGTAAGTGTCGCCGTCCCGGACAGCGCTGGCGCGCATGGCGAAAGCGTCTGAGCCGGATTCCGGTTCGGTGATGGCGTTGGCGGCGATAAGCTCGCCTTTGGATATGCGATGTAAGTAGTGTTGGCGTTGGGCGTCATCGCCGTAACGCCAGATAGGAACTGCGCAGGCGAACATGTGCGCGCAGAGTGAGAAGACAAGGCCCATGTCCGTGCAGCCGAAGCCGAGAGCTTCCACTGTCAGCATGGTGTCCAGGGCGCCGAAACCGGAGCCGCTCCATTGCTCGGGGATAGGGAGCCCGGACAGCCCCAAATTCGCAGCCCGGTTCCAGAGTTCGCGATCAAACGCGGATTCTGCAATACGTCGCCGGGCCGACTCCGAAAGTACTTGCTGAGCGAATTCCCGCACGTGGGAGACACGAGCGAGCTGCTCATCATCGAGTCGAAAGTCCATTACAAAGTCCTTCTTTCAGGATTTCCATAGATCGCTGAAAGCCGCGTCGGAACACTCCGCAGCGGCGGGCCCAGGTTACGACTCCGTAACGATGGGCGTCCTTAATCTCGATATACCCACTAATACTGCAGGTCAGTACTTCCGGGACCTGCTGGAGAGGCGGTAGGAGAAGTTTAAAATACCACTGCCATTCCAAAACACAATCATTGAAATAAATATTTCATCTTAAACTTTGTCGTCTCGCGGCGCGTTAGCCCTGATGTTGAGACGGTAGGAGTTTACTGCTTGTATTTTTTGTCCGTATCAGTAGGGATATTCTTATCGCGAATATTTCCTCGACGATATTATCATTTGGTATTAGACGCTTAATTGTACGATTATTGATCTACTCGTATAACTCGTTGATTATATTCTTGATATCCGATTTTGTTTGCTCGCTTAACGGAACGACGGGTAAGCGGCATTCCTCGTTACAAAGGCCTAACAGCGAAGCGGCGTATTTGGCGCCCGCCGGGCTGGGTTCGCGAAATAACGCTTCGTGCAGAGGCGCCAGCAAGTCGTGAATACGCAGGGCTTCGCGGAAGTCGCCTTGCAGAGTGGCGGTTTGCATTTGACCGTACAGGGCCGGCGCTATATTGGCGGAAACCGAGATGCAGCCTTGCCCCCCACTGGCGTTATAAGCGATGGCGGTCATATCGTCGCCGGAAAGAAAGCTGAAGGGCTTATTGATCAGCATGCGCTCGCGACTGATGCGGGCCAGATCCGTGGTGGCGTCCTTTACCCCGACGATGCGCGGCAACTCCGCCAGTCGCGCCATGGTTTCAGGCTTGATGTCTACAACCGCCCTGGGAGGGATGTTGTAGACGATGATGGGAATATCAATGGCGTCATGCACCATCTTGAAATGCTGATACAACCCTTCCTGAGAGGGACGGTTGTAATAGCCTGCGACGCAGAGCACCGCGTCCGCTCCCGCCTGTTGCGCGTGCTGGGCGTAACGCACCGCCTCTACGGGATTGTTGGAGCCGGCGCCGGCGATAACAGGGACTCGTCCGTGCGCTTGCTGCGCCACCAGGGCCACCACCCGTTTGTGTTCCTCCTCCGTCAAAGTAGGGGACTCGCCTGTCGTGCCTACCGGGACCAGGCCGTGAGCGCCATGTTTGATTTGCCAGTCTACGAGCCCGGCAAGCGCCTTCTCGTCCACTTGGCCGTTGATGAATGGCGTTATCATGGCGATTAAGGAACCACGAAACATAAATTAACTCCTTGGCAATAGAATTGACGTACCTGGGTTACGGACAAAAAAAAACCGGCGGCGAAACATTCGCGACCGGTTTTTTTCATGGATTCCCCAGAAATTATTTTATTTGCATGCGCAAATCCCGGCCGCAAGGTGGAACCCCGGTTTCCCAGTCTTTCGTTTGAGCAGGAATGAAAATTTCGGCACGAGAATAAATCGTTAAGTAAATCAGACACCGGACTACTTTAATGCGGTCACGCGGCGACATCAATCTGAAATTATCCGGCGGCGTTACTCTTGCGGGTCGGAGTAGTTCAGTGTCATCGTCGCTGGCGTATCATCGGCGGTGAGCCACTGCCCGTCCGCGCCGGGAGATTGATAGCTGGCGTCCATGTAGTAGCCGGCTTGCGACTCACTGACGCTGTAGTAAGTGATGGCGTCGTCGCCGATTTGCTCTACGGTGGGGGCGGTCTGTGTGTTGTAAGTGGCGCTCAGGCTGTACTGAGATTCTTCCCCCTGCCGCTCCCAGCGTCTGGATAAGGTCGCTGGCGTATCGTCTTTGGTAAACCAGACGCCATCCGCTCCCGGCGCGCGAAAGCCAGCCTCCTCGATGCTTTCCCGGTCCGCGCTGGTTGTGGAGGTGTAGTATTCGTTAATCAGGTCATCGTCGGTGAATGGCTTCCTGTCCGGGCCCGTCGAGCTGTAATTGATCCAGCGGCTGAAGGCGCCGTTCTCATCGTTCTCGCTCTTGGCGTGACTGGCCAGTAAATCATCCTGCGTGAACCAGACGCCGTCAGGGCCGGGATTATTCACCTCTAAGCTGTAGATATTGTGAGCGTCGGCGTCGCTACGCTCCTCGGAGTAGCCGAAAGGAATGTCGTCTGCTGTGCGCCACAGTCCGTCATAACCGGGATCGCGGTAATAGACAGTGCGGGTAAGGCCGTCTTTGGTGGTGGTGATGCTGTAATCGGTCAGACGGTCGTCCTGCGTCAGCCATACGCCATCCTTGCCGGGAGAGGCGTAATTGGCGACGGCGCTGCTGTCATTGTCATAGTCGGAGACGCTGAAAGCGCTGATCTGATCGTCTGCATTTTCCCACACGCCATCGGCGCCGGGATGACTGTAGACCCAACTGGCGGTGCGGACTTTGTCGCCTTTAACATCCTGCTCGTCGCGGCTCACGTCGAGGATGACGTCATCATCGGTGAAACATTGATTATCTGCGCCTTGCCGACTGCGCTTGTACAGGGTCACGGAGTGTTCTTCGTCGCCCTCCGTGCTTTGCAGGGCGCAGTTGTCTGAAGCGTCGTCATCGGTGAACCAGATTGCGTCGGGGCCAGGACCTTGGTACAGCGCAGATTGGTATAGCCTGTCCGAAGAGCGTAAACGGGTGTAACTCTCCGGGATGTCGTCGGCGGTGAACCAGGACTCATCAGGTCCGGGGGAGATAAAGATCGCCTCCAGGGTTCTTTCCGCTGCCGAACTGGTGCGAACATAGCGGCTGATCTCATCGTCGCCGGTGAACCAAAGCTGATCGGAGCCTGGACTTATGTAATTAACGTTAAAGTTGACCTGCTCGTCGTCGCGAAACTCTCTCCACTCCTCGAAATAACCGGTGATGTGACCGTCCTGGAATTCAATGCCGCGATAGCGATAGGTATCGTCAGTGGTGAAGGTCAGATCGATAGCGCTGACCGCTTCGCCTTTTTCATTTTTCAGGCCGTTCACCTTTAACGCGACGTGCGTCGACAGAGGCGTCGGCGTGGATAGGCGTAAGGTCAACACACGGGCCTCGGCGTCGTACTCCCGTTCGATGATTTCAATGTTTCTCGCCGGAGTCAGAGCCAACTCCATGGGGCTGGTCTGGATGCTGGCGGGGTCCAGTGCGTCATTGAAGAAAAGCTTGATGACCGGGATGGCGGCGGCTTTGGTTTCACCCGTCGCTGGGGTGGAATAGGCCAGGGCTTCGTTGTTTGTGGTTGTCGCAGGGCCGGAAAGACCCGCGCATCCCTGCAGTCCGATGACGGCCGCAGTCAGGCAGATGATGGTAGTATTGGTTCGCATGGACGTCCTATGCCGGATTGTTGAGTATTAGCCAAGCAGATCAATAGGATTATTGTAAGTTGGGGCAGGCTAGCAGAAGCAATTTTTAACGCCAATTAGCCGGAAGTTCTATTATTAACATGGCGATGATATTGGCCTGATTAATACTTGCCGCGCGGTGCGCTTCAACTAATCTTAGAAGATAGGATGTAGACTCACCCGACTCTCTTGTCGAATTGCCGCAAAGACATACTCTGGCATGAATGAACGAATTCTTCTGATTGAAGACAGTGTGATGATCACGAAAGTGCTGCGTCACCTGATCAAGACCGAGCTTGGGCTGCCCTGCGATAGCGCAGGGACGCTGCAGGAAACCCAGGAATTTCTGGAAAAAGATCCCAACGCCTATTTTGTGACAGTGGTGGACCTGCACCTGCCGGACGCGCCCAATGGCGAAGTGCTGGACTACGTACTGTCGAAAAAACTCCCTTGCATCGTACTTACCGCCACTTATGACGAAGGCAAACGGGAAACCATTCTGCAAAAGCCGATCGTCGATTACGTTGTCAAAGAAAGTCGTTATTCCTATGAATATGTCACCCGCCTGATTCGTCGACTGCTGCGCAATCGCAGCATTAAAGTGGTGGTGGCGGATGATTCCGATACGTCCAGGCAATATGTGCGACAACTCTTGGGCACGCACCTGTACCAGGTGCAGTTGGCTAAACACGGGCGTGAAGCGTTGGAAATGATCAAGGCGGACCCTGAAATCAAAATGCTGATTTCCGACTACAACATGCCGGAAATGGATGGCTTTGAACTGACCCGGGCGCTACGCAGGGAGTACGATAAGAAGGATTTGGTGATTATAGGTTTGTCTGGATACGGCAGCGCGACGCTATCCGCCAAATTTATCAAGAACGGCGCCAATGACTTCTTGATGAAGCCTTTTTTTCACGAGGAGTTTCATTGTCGCATCATGCATAACATCGAAGCCATGGAGAACATTCAGGCGTTGAACGATGCGGCCAATCGGGATTATCTGACCGGCATGTATAACCGGCGTTATTTGTTCAGCGCGGCCAAGGAGCTGTATCGGGTCGCCAAGGAAAATGGCGAGCCCTTGACCTCGGCGATGATTGATGTGGACCACTTCAAACGTATCAACGACACTTATGGACATGAGGCGGGAGACCGCGCTATTTGCGCTTTCGCTGAGATGATAGGGGAAACCTTTACGGATTATCTCGCGGCCCGTTTTGGCGGCGAGGAATTCTGCGTATTGTTTCCCGGCATGAGCATCGAGAAGGTCTCGCCAATGCTGGAGTCGTTTCGACACAAAGTGGAGCAGACCTCTATCCCGTTTCTTTCCGATCACCTGCGTCTGACGGTCAGCATCGGCGCCACGGATGTGCTGGGAGATTCACTGGACAATCTGATCCGGCGGGCCGACGTCCTGTTGTACGAGTCCAAGGACAACGGACGCAACCGCCTCACAACGGATGAGGATATTTAACCTCTCAGAGTGCTCTCAGGCCTTTGACAGCGCCGGCTTACCCGCCAAAGCGCCGCGTCGCGCCAAATATAATCCGGCCACTACCAGCGCGACCCCAACACCGGTTTGCAGCGTTAAGGGCTCGTCAAATAACAGGTAAGCCATAACTGCTGTGGTGGGTGGCGTCAGGTACAGATACTGGGTCACTTTGGTGGCCTCGCCGATTTTCAGCATATACAGCCACAACAATACCGCCGCCAGTGAAAGCACGAACACGGACCACATCCAGGCGCCGATAAAGTTGGGATTCCATTGCACCTCACGAGTTTCCAGCGTAAAGGCGGCGATCAGGAACATGATCAGCGCTGCGATATATTGCCACAAGCCGCCAGCGATCAAGTCCGTCTTGCCCCCTTTAACCGATTGCCAGAGCGTCGCTCCGGATATGCCGAGCAAGGCGATGATGCTGGCGCTCAGGCCTTCGCCGGTGATGTGACCGGATAGTTTTCCTCCCTGTAGCACCACTACGCCTAACCCCGCCAGCCCTAGCATTACGCCGACCCATTGCAAGGGACGCAGGGGCGAGCCGATACCCAAAGGCCAACTGACCAGCGCGGTCAGCAAAGGCTGCACTCCGACAACCAGGGCGACGATTCCCGCCGGCATGCCCGCTGCAATGGCGTAGAACACGCCGCCGAGATAGAGGCCATGTGTTCCTATGCCGGTTATCATCTGCTGGCGGCGCTGCTCGGCGTTAAGTCGAGGACGCTTCATTACCATTGCGAGGAAGGCGAACAGGGGGACCACCAACAACATGCGCAGGCTGAGAAATGTAAAGGGCTCGGCGTAAGGCAGGCCCCATTTGGCGCTGACGAACCCGGTCGCCCACAACAAAACAAAAAGATAAGGGATATAGGTGGCCTGCATACAGTCTCTATCGCCGCAACGGCATTAATTTATCGAATTGAGGATCTTTATTGTACGGGGAGCGTTAAATCTACGATAAGCCACAGATTGTCGGCGTTTGCAGGTATACAGATTGATGGCGCTGATTCTGTTATGACGCCAGCGAGGAGTACAGATACGACCTTAAACAGCCCTCGGTATTTATCCCGAAGGCTTAGTATATTGCGGGTTCAGAACAAGGAAGTCGGAGCCAGGGGGATCAGGTCGGTCAGCAGTTCCGCCAGAAAACGCTCATCGACGGTGTCGAAAGCGTCTATGTGGTCAGAGTCGATATCAAGCACGGCGGCGACTTCGCCATTGGCGTTGAACAGCGGCAAAACAATTTCGCTTTGCGTTGTGCCGGAACAGGCGATATGGCCAGGAAATTCATTAACGTCAGGTACCAGCTGTACTTTTTGCTCGCGCGCGGCAGCGCCGCAAACGCCTCGGTTGAACGGAATGGTAAGGCAACCGTGACCGCCCTGATACGGACCTACTTTCATTAATTCATGGGCGACGACGCGGTAAAAACCGGTCCAGTGGAAATACTCGAAGCGATGATGAAGCTCGCAGACAACGGTGGAAAGAACCGCCGTCCAGTCCGTTTCTCCCTCAATGGCGTGACGGATCGCCCGCAGGGTATGTTGGTAATGAGCGGATTTTTCTTCCTCGGAGCTCAATAAAGGCAAGCTGTCATACATGGTTACGTATTCCCTGAATAAAAACGCTCATTATCATAGCGGCTGCGTTGGCGGCTTGGCCATATTATTAACATGGCGATGATACTGTCATGTTCATCCGCAGACGCATGGATACGCCTGTGTAGCGGCTAGCCGCGGGAGACAGGGCCTGACACGAGCCGGCGCTGGAGAAAATTGCCCGAAATCAGATAAGTAGCGGAATGTCACTGAAATAGTCGCGGAATTCAGTATGATCGCGAAAACGCCTACCGATGGCTTTTCGAGTGGAGTGGCTGTCCATGGAACTGATCTAGAAAGGCTATCTATAAGAACTATTTATAAGAACTGCCTACAACGGCTGCGAGGGATATTATGCTGAGACAACGGCTTTCGGGACTGGCGCTCGCGCTGACCTGCATGGGACTGACGGGCTGCTGGGCCGGCGCTGCGGCGGTGGCGACGGATGTGGCGATCGTCAAGCGCACGGAGCAAAAACATGATTTCGTCCATTCGGTGAAAGAGGGGTACGCCAAATACCAGAATGACTTCGAACGTGTCGACTGCCCGCGCCAGCAGTACCGCATCAGCCCGGAGATCATTGAGTTTGTGAAAAACCGGCCGCCCCATGGACTGGATCAGGCGATCGAGCTGCTGTTGGAGATCTACAACGATAAAACCCAGTCCGCGGAAGTACGCTCCCACGCTTTATATCATGTCGCCGTCGCGTATATGCGGCGCAGAGAAAGCAATCTGGATCTGGCTAAAGGCTATCTGTTGACCATCAAGGAAGAGTTTCCCGGTACGCATGATTGCGTTATCGCTTACCTGTTGGAAGAGATCAAAGAGCGAAAAGCCTATCAGGAGCAATTGGACGCGCTGGAGGACGAATAAGCGCGATCAGGGCGTTTTA
This sequence comes from Hahella sp. NS-SX17, assembly GCF_057367735.1. NCBI lineage: Bacteria > Pseudomonadati > Pseudomonadota > Gammaproteobacteria > Oceanospirillales > Hahellaceae > Hahella > Hahella sp. NS-SX17. The sequence continues at coordinate 6,638,809 of NZ_CM170632.1, read as the reverse complement.
AGGTCGAGCAGCTCCAATATTTTGGCGCTGTCGGACAGGTCGCCGATGACCCGTCGGTGTCCCCGCGCCAGCGTTGGCGTCGCCAGCACCGACTCTCTTTCTGCTGCCTGAGGGCTCTGGTCGAGATCGATAATGCGCAGAGAACAACGGCCCGCCAGGACGCTCTCGCAAAGGTGACGCGCGGCGCGTATTGCATTGAGCGATACTTTGGAGGCGGATTGCACGTAGAGTGTAAGTTCCACGGGCGAGGCGTCAGGCTCTGGCCGCATCGCTGACTCCATCCACAGTATCCAGCAATCGCGACTGGCGTTCTTTTTCGTATTGTTCAAAGGCTTCGGTGACGACTTGCTGCAGCTTGTCGTCCTGCCAGGGTTTGGTCAGGAATTTGAAAATCCAGCCTTTGTTCACGGCTTCTGTGATGGTCTCCATGTCCACATAGCCAGTCAGAATCAGGCGGATCGCATTGGGATGCAGCTCCTTGACCCGGTTGAGAAACTCAGTGCCTGACATATCCGGCATGCGCTGATCGGAGATGACGACCTGGATCGGAGTGCGCGCCATGACGTCGAATGCCTGACGCGACGTGGTGGCGTGGTAGACGTTGAACTGGTGACGCAGCAGACGTTTAATGGCGCTGCCCACGTTCATTTCGTCATCCAGCACCAACAGGTTGCGGGCGGCGGCGGAGGGTGGAGGACGCACGGAACGGATACGGGGGCTGGCCAAGAGGGCCTCGACGTTTTTCGCGCCTGCCGGGCGTCCCAGAAAATAACCCTGGCCGACGTCACACCCCAGACGCTGCAAATAGCGTAGCTGGGCTTCCGTTTCGATGCCTTCCGCGACCACCTGCATGTGCATGCTCCTGGCCATGGACATGACGGTGCGGGCGATGGAGGCGGTATTCGGGTCGGTAGTGATATCGCGCACGAAGGTGATGTCCAGTTTCAGCCGGTCAAAGGAAAAGCTGCGCAGATGGCTGAAGCTGGAGTAACCAACGCCGAAGTCGTCCACCGCTAGTTTGAGCCCTTGTGCTTTCAGTACATTCAGGCGTTCGCGCATTTCGTCCACATTGCGCATGATAGCGCTCTCGGTGAGTTCGATTTCGACGTGCCGGCAGTCGACGTCCGTTTCCTTCAGGATGTCGTGCAGCGCGTTGTCGAAACGCGCCATGGTCAGTTGCTTCGCAGACAGATTGATGGACATGGTCAGGGGATGGGAAACCTGCTCGGACCAGACTTTCGCTTGTAGACAGGCGGTGTGCAGCACCCACTCTCCAATCGCGCCGATAAGGCCTGTTTCCTCCGCAATGGGGATGAACTTTCCGGGCGGGATGTCGCCCAGCTCTGGCTCATGCCAGCGCAGCAGCGCTTCCACGCCAGTGATGACGCCGCTGCGCAGGTCCACCTGAGGCTGATATTCCAAGTGGAACTGCTGCTTCTCCAGTGCGGCGCGCAGGCGTACTTCCAGGTCCAGACGCTCCATAGCGGTTTTGTTGAGGTCTTCGGTAAAGAAATGGAAACGGTTGCGGCCTTCCCCTTTGGCCAGATACATGGCGATATCCGCGTTTTTGATCAGCACTTCGGGATGGTCGCCATCCTGGGGATAGATACTGACCCCGATGCTGGCGGAAACGCGGATATCGCGATGATTCAATTGAATAGGCTGGGCGATCACGTCCATCAGACGGGAAATGAAACTGGCGACTTTCTCCGGCGGTGAGATATCTGGAAGAAGGATGACGAATTCATCGCCGCCATAGCGCACAACCGTGTCGCTGGCGCGCGCCATGCCGGAAAGCCGTTTCGCGATCACCTTCAACAGAGCGTCGCCAGCGTTGTGGCCGAGGCTGTCGTTGATCAACTTGAACTGGTCGATATCCAGAAAAACGATCGCCACCTTGTGTTTGTTGCGGGCGGCGCGCCATAGCTCCTGGCCAAGGCGGTCGCGCATCATGTTGCGATTGGGAAGGCCGGTCAGGTCGTCATGGCTGGCTTGGTACTCCAGTTGCTCCTGATAGTGTCGGCTCTGGGTGACGTCGTTAATCACCGCGACAAAATGAGTAAGCATACGCCGGTCATCATAGACTGGCGCAATATGCAGCTCATTCCAGAACAGCGCCCCATCTTTGCGCTGGTTGCGTAATAACACGCAGCCTTCTTCCCGGTTGCGGATCAAAAAGTGCAGAGACTCTCTGCGTCGGTCTTCATCGATGTCGCACTGGAGAAAAAACGGACCTTTGCCCAACACTTCATCGCTGCCGTATCCTGTAATGCGCTCGAACGCCGGATTGACGTACACCAAAGGTAAATCAGGACGGCGCGCGTTGAGGATCAGAATTCCGTTGGGGGTGGACTCCACGGCGCGATTGCGCAGGCGCAGAGACTCTTCCGCTTTCTCTCTGGCGTGTCGCGTGCGCAGGGAGACAACGCCGTAATAAAGGTCGTCCGCCAGTTGTTCTAGCAGCTCAATCTCCTCATGATCGAACGCTTCCGCGTATTCTGAGTAGATGACCATGACGCCCAGCGTCTCGGGCGATTTACCCACGGGCAAGGCGATCATGGATTGACTCAGGAGCTGATTGTCCGCGCTTGCGGGGAGCCCGTAGACGCTGGACAGGTTATGCAGTGAAACTGAGCAGTCGTTCCGCAGCGCGCGGGTCACGGGATCATCGCCGTTGAGCGTCCGAGGGCGCTCTTTCATGAGTGAAAAAGGCGTCTCGTCTCCCGCCAGGATTACTGTACTTGCGAGGTCCAGACGCCCGTCATCCACCCAGCCGAACCAGGCGGTTTGATGACGACCCACCCCCACCAATTGACGGCAGAAAGACTCTATCAGACGTCGCTCGTCATTTTCTCTGACCAAGTGATGATCACAGGCCGTGAGAACCGCCAGGGTGCGGTTACGGCGTTGCAGCAATTGCTCGCGCTTACGATGATCCGTCACATCATGCAGGGTGATCAGGTGGGCCTGAATATCGTTCCAGGGTAACGGTTGCGCACGCATTTCAGCTATCCGTTTACCGCCTCTGGGAAGCTCGACTTCAGCATAGTCGCCAAGCAGACAAGGGACCCCGAAGGACTGGCCGACCAACGTGTCCCTGGGCTTTCCGAAAATACGCTCCGCCGCCGGATTGGCGAAGCGGATGACGCCAGCGTCGTCGATAACCAGAATGCTGTCGGCTTCGGCGGAGACCAGCGCGCCCAGACGGTTTTCGCTGCGGCGGAGCGCGTTTTCATTGTGCTTTTGTTTGCTGATGTCGGTGACATAGAGATTGGCGATTTTATCCTGGGAGGACGGAGAACGATCACAGGACAGGGTGAGAAGAAAGTGCCGCCCGTTGCGCTCCAGCTCCAACGTCTCGGTGTCGCCTGAGTCCATCACTTTCTGCAGGGAGGGGGTCCAGGTGGCGGGAATCTCCTCGCCGATAGCGGTCCCCCACAGCTTGAGGAACTCCGCCGCTGCGTAATTGACGTAAATGATGGCGCCGTCGCGGGTGGCGCGCAGGATGGGGTGAGGGCTTAAGGTCGCCAGACTGGCCATGGAGCTAATCTGCTCACTGGTTTCACGGCTGTCGGTGATGTCGCGGCCAATGGATTGAAACTCCAGCAGGCGTCCCCGTGTATCGAAGATTCCCCGATCCGTCCAGAGCAGCCAGCGTTCCGCGCCGGCGCCGTCAAGAACTTTGCGTTCCTGTTGGCTGACGGGGGAATCTGGGGTAATCCGGCGAGTTTGCTCCTGTATCGCCTCATGTTCTTCCGGCGGCGACAGGGTGAACATGGATTGTCCAAGCAAGGCTTCCCTGGAGGTCCTGAAGTAGTGGCGACACTGCGCGTTGACATAAGTGATGACGCCATTTGGTTTCCAACGGCAGATCAGTTCGGGGATGTCGTCGAGGATGAATTGGAAGCGGGCTTCATGAGGAACGGCTAAAAAAGGTCCTTTGATGGGGCGACGGCCGCCAGGAAGAGCTTTTTCGACGTCGGGGTCCACCTGTGGCTGGCGTTGGCGCTGACGTCCGCTGTTCCGTGTTCTCTTCGGCATCCATCGTTGTCCTTATAAGCCCTGAAATCACTCAGTCGGTTTCAAAAGAATAGGTCAGCTTACTCAATATATCCATGGCGCAGAGGCGGGAATCATGGGGTAGTGGGCGCATCGCCAAGGGAGTGGAAAGGGAAGGGAGGTTAAGTGCAGGAAATCGCGGCGGATTTATTTATGTGAGAAATTGGCGGCGAAATTTCGCCGCCAATAAAAGCAGATGTCAGATGTTTTTATTCGCCTGTTCCCGAGCGATCGCGCGGTAAGCGATATCTTTACGGTAGTACATATCTCGCCAGTTGATCCGGGCGACTTGTTCATAGGCTTTGCGTTGCGCTTCGGTTACGTCAGCGCCCAATGCCGTGGCGCACAATACGCGCCCACCATGGGTAACAACCTGTCCATCGCGCATTGCTGTGCCTGCGTGAAATACTTTGGCGTCATCCCGGTCGGCGTTTTCCAGCCCGGCAATGGCGGCGCCTTTGGCGTAGCTGTCCGGATAGCCGCCAGCGGCCAGCACTACGCCTACTGCAGCGCGGGCGTCCCACTCTGAGGCCTTGCTGTCCAAAGCGCCCTCGGTAGCGGCGATGCACAGTTCAACCAGGTCGGACTGCATGCGCATCATGATGGGCTGAGTTTCGGGGTCGCCGAAGCGGCAGTTGTACTCAATGACTTTGGGCGCGCCATCTGCGTTAATCATCAAACCTGCGTACAGGAAGCCCACGTAATCGTTGCCTTCTTGCGCCATGCCTTGCACGGTTGGGTAAATCACTTCACGCATGATGCGTTCATATACGTCGTCAGTGACGACTGGCGCAGGAGAGTAAGCGCCCATGCCTCCCGTATTGGGGCCCGTGTCGCCGTCGCCAACGCGTTTGTGGTCCTGGCTGGTGGCCATGGGCAATACATGTTCGCCATCCACCATGACGATGAAGCTGGCTTCTTCGCCTTCCAGGAATTCTTCAATCACTACGCGGTGTCCTGCGTCCCCGAACTTGGCGTCAGCCAACATATCGCTCACAGCGTCTTCCGCCTCTTCCAGGGTCATCGCAACGATAACGCCTTTACCTGCGGCCAGGCCGTCCGCCTTCACCACAATCGGAGCGCCCTGTTCACGCAGGTAGGCGATAGCGGGCTCGATCTTAGTAAAACTTTGATAGGCGGCGGTAGGGATGCTGTGGCGAGCCAGAAAATCCTTGGTGAAGGCCTTGGAGCCTTCCAGTTGCGCGGCGCCCTGTGAGGGACCGAAGATTCGTAAGCCTTCCGCCTGGAAGCGGTTAACAACGCCCTCCACCAATGGGGCCTCCGGGCCGACGATAGTAAGCTCCACTTGGTTGTCTTTGGCGAAAGCAATCAGCGCATCGAAGTCGAGCACATCAAGCGCCACGTTCTCCAGTTTGGGCTCCAGAGCTGTGCCGGCGTTGCCGGGGGCGACAAATACGGTTGTTACATAATCCGCCTGCGCCGCTTTCCAGGCCAGGGCGTGCTCCCGGCCGCCGCTGCCGATGACCAAAACATTCATCTCTCTGCTCCACATTTGCTTACGGAGGATAAGGCTCCGTGGTAATTGGGGTTGTGCGGCCACGTTAGTCTGACGCCTGTGGCCGCTGGTGCGGAATTAGTGGCGGAAATGGCGCATGCCAGTGAACACCATGGCGATGCCGTGTTCATTGGCCGCGTCAATGACTTCCTGGTCTCGCATCGAGCCGCCGGGTTGAATGATCGCTGTAATACCCGCCGCCGCCGCCGCGTCAACACTGTCCCTGAATGGGAAGAAAGCGTCCGAGGCCATGACCGAGCCTTTGACTTCCAGGTTCTCATCCGCCGCCTTGATCCCTGCGATTTTGGCGCTGTAGACGCGGCTCATCTGGCCGGCTCCGATGCCGATGGTGCGTCCGCTCTTGGCGTAAACGATTGCGTTGGACTTCACGAATTTGGCGACTTCCCAGGCGAACAGCAGGTCGTTCAGTTCCTGTTCCGTCGGCGCACGATCCGTCACCATTTTCAGCGCATCCATGTTCACCATGCCCAGATCACGATCCTGCACCAGCAAACCGCCAGTGACGCGCTTGAAGTCGAACGCGCTAAGGCGCTCGCCCTGGAAATCTCCGCACTCCAGAACTCGTACGTTGGTCTTGGCGGACAGCGCGGCGCGGGCGCCTTCGCTGACTTTGGGCGCAATGATCACTTCCACGAACTGGCGGGAAATGATCGCCTGTGCGGTGTCAGCGTCCAATTCGCGGTTAAAGGCGATAATGCCGCCAAAAGCGGAGGTGGGGTCTGTCGCATAGGCCAGTTCATAGGCTTGTTTGATGTCTACGCCAATGGCGACGCCGCAAGGATTGGCGTGCTTGACGATAACGCAGGCGGCGTCGGCGAATGGCTTCACGCATTCCAGCGCAGCGTCGGTGTCTGCAATGTTGTTATAAGACAATTCTTTGCCTTGCAATTGATTTGCCGTAGAGACTGAGGCTTCGCGCGCGTTCGCCTCTACATAAAAGGCGGCGCTCTGGTGAGGGTTTTCTCCATAGCGCAGAGCCTGCTTCTTAATGAACTGCTGGTTGAGCGTGCGCGGATAAGCGCTTTCTTCGCTTTGAACCTTCAGGCCGAGATAATTGGCGATGGCCCCGTCATAGGCGGATGTGTGCTCAAACGCTTTGACGGCGAGATCAAAGCGGCGTGCGAAAGCCAGCCCCCCATTGTTGGCCTGCAACTCCGCGACGATACTGTCGTAGTCGGAAGGGTTGACCACGATCGCTACATCTTTATGGTTTTTCGCAGCAGAACGCACCATTGTCGGGCCGCCGATATCGATATTCTCTATGGCGTCTTCCAGTGAGCAATTTGGGCGTGCGACAGTGGCTTCGAAAGGATAAAGATTAACAACCACCAGATCGATTGGCGCGATGCCATGTTCCGCCATCACTGCGTCATCCTGACCGCGACGGCCCAGTATGCCGCCATGTACTTTCGGGTGCAGCGTTTTCACCCGACCATCCATCATTTCCGGGAAGCCGGTGTAGTCCGAGACTTCACGCACGGGAATGGATTCCTGCTGCAATAGTTTATAAGTGCCGCCGGTGGACAGAAGCTCTACGCCGAGATCGGCCAGAGATCTGGCGAATTCGACGATGCCGGTTTTATCGGAAACGCTGATGAGCGCTCGTTTGATCTTCACATTATCTGGGCTGGACATGATAAGTTGATCTCTCGCCTTAGTGCAGAATTACCAGGGTCAGTTGCCGAAACGCCAACAGGCCCTAGCGTAAAAAGCTTAGCCTGTTGCGCAAAAAACAAAAGAGGGCTCTTGTACCGGACATTTCAGCGTTGGATGAGAAATGTCGGCGAGCCCTCTTTTAAAAGATGTGTGATTAAGTGATTACAGCAGGTCGTACTGCTTCAGCTTCTTGCGCAGAGTGCCGCGGTTCAGGCCCAGCAGAACAGAAGCCTTGGTTTGGTTGTTGCGAGTGTATTTCAGCACCTGCTCAAGCAGGGGAGCTTCAACTTCGGAAAGCACCATTTGATAGACGTCTTTGACGGGAGCTCCGTCCAGTTGCGCGAAGTAGTTCGCCAGCGCCTGATCAACGCTGTCGCGCAGTGTCATGGTTTGAGTGGCCGACTGCTCCACGGTCAGTAATTTATTAGCTCCAGAACCGGTTTCTGTTGTAACGATAGATTCTGTAGTCATGCGGCTTTTTCCTCTCCTTCAATACTCAGATGCTCAAAAAAGTGATGGAGTTCATCCAGCTGCGCTTGAGCATCGTTTAAACGATTAAATTGTGACTTGAAAATGGCCCCAATATTTGCGGTTTGCAGATACCATCCCACATGCTTGCGTGCGATGCGGACGCCTTGGTAGTCGCCATAAAACTCGTGTAACGCTTTAATATGACCGATGAGTATCTGCTTAATCTCATCCATTGGCGGTTCCGGTAAGCGCTCTCCGGTAGCGATAAAGTGTTCGATTTCTCGGAAAATCCAGGGACGTCCCTGGGCTCCTCTGCCGATCATCAAAGCGTCGACGCCAGTGTAATCCAGCACATGCCTGGCTTGTTCAACACAGGTAATATCGCCGTTGGCCACCACTGGAATGGAAACGCTTTGCTTTATTTCAGCTATAGTGTCGTACTCCGCCGTTCCCTCGTATTTGCACTCGCGGGTCCTGCCGTGTACAGCGAGTGACTGTATGCCGCAATCTTCCGCAATGCGCGCGACAGTCACCCCGTTCCGGCTTTGCCGGCTCCATCCGGTGCGTATTTTCAACGTCACTGGCACGGAGACAGCGCTTACCACAGCCGTCAATATATCTTTCACCAGGGCTTCATCTCTTAACAACGCTGACCCCGCCGCTTTGTTGCAGACCTTTTTAGCGGGACAACCCATGTTGATATCGATGATTTGCGCGCCATGTTCGACGTTGTATCTCGCCGCTTCGGCTAACATTTCCGGCTCAGCGCCGGCAATTTGCACAGCAATGGGCTCGCCTTCGCCGTCGTGATCCATACGTAATCTGGATTTTCGGGTATCTCGCAGATCCGGATTCGCAGCCATCATTTCCGATACCGCGAGGCCTGCGCCCAGACTACGGCACAGCAGCCGGAAGGGGCGGTCGGTCACTCCAGCCATTGGGGCCAGTATCAAATTGTTATGCAACTCATAAGGTCCAATTTTCACGGCCGCTTCCGCTCTGGTCATAAGAAATGACTAAAAAGTGTTCGCCCTGGATAGGGGTGCCTATGATACTCAGTTGATTAATGACGGGAAAGACTTGAAATTTTAAAAATAGAGTATTTTTTATCCCAAATCTCAATATGTTGATCAACCGTTAACCATAACGACGAAGCGTATAGGGCAAATGGCCTAATTCGGGAACTTGGCTGCAGAGTCAAGTCCAAATCCTGTTTGTTTGCATCCGTTCTTGTCGCTGCAGCGTGCTGCCTGTGGCCTTTATTACTGGGAGCCGGGTGCTGGACCGGATAAGGCGGAAATGAAATCCAGCGTGTAATTGACCGCCTGCTTGCCGGGATCAAGTATCTCCAGTGTGATATGCACTGGCGCGCTGGGCGGCATCTGGGTCATGTCTTTGGCTTCGCCGGACAGATACTCAAGCGGCGTAAAGACTCGGTGAGCGATGACATTGTTGTTAATGTCGGAAAAATTCAAAGAAATGTTAGGGAAAGGCTGCGCAAAGCTGGCCTGATTAGTAATGATGGCGTCGATAATCAGAGCCTTGTTGACTAAAGGGTGACTGCGCACCACCAGGTTCTGGCTGCGAATCTGGCCAACGTCGTACAAAGAGGGAAGGGTGCATCCGATTACCTCGCACGCCTTGGCGTACCATGGACGCAATTGGTCATAACGAGCCAGTTTATCGAAGTGGAACCACGCTAGTTGCGATACCAGGAACACCACCAGCAGCAGGTTGGCGAAGGTCCACATGACATTGCTCAAGACGCCGGGGGACGCTTTTTGCTCATAAGAGTGATCAATGCTGATCGGCTCTGCGCGCAGCCCATGAAATTGGGACTCGGGCTCCGCGTGCATGGGCGTTTCAAATTCGGGATAGCTTTCGTATTCCGGCTCTGGCTCAGGCGCTGCAGGGGCAGGAGGCGCAGGCTCTGGTTTTGGCGGAGGCGGCGGTTCGACTTTGAGCCCTTCTTTAGGCGCTGCTTTTTTAATGTCCTTCTTTTCTTCCTGAACAGGGGGGGGAGGGGGGGGCGTGTGTCCAGGACGCTCCAGCTCTCGCAACATCTGTTCAGCCCAGCTTTCGTCGGTGGTTTCTTCTTCTTTTGTCTCATCGGCGGTTTCAAATTCGCGCTTGGCGCTGGGGCCGCCTCGATCCAGCTCACGGAAGCTATCGCTTAGCTCGCTTTGGTCGAACATGCCGCCGGAATAGCCTTCATCATCTTTATCTTCTTCCGGGTTATCCTGGAAAATAAATTCGTCATCTTCGTCGCCCGCGGCAACCAGCGCATCGGTCAGATCGCCAAGATCGTCGTCCGGGTCCATTGCTGTGAGCGGAGTGATAATTGATGAAGAAGCTTTTGCCGTGCTTTCTTTTACGCTGGGTTCAACTTTGGGCTTCGCCGCTGCTTTAGGCGCGGGAGCTGCTGTCGCTTGTCGGGCTGGTCTGGGAGGTGGCGCTTTAACGGGAGTCGGGTCCACATGCGCTGGCGCGCTGTCAGACATCAAATGCTCCGCTGCGTTGAATACCTTCATGCAAGCGCCGCATCTTACTTTGCCATGGGCGGCTTGCAGCTGTTTATCAGTAACCCTGAAACTTGCAGCGCAATGTGGGCAGCGAGTGAGCAAAACGCCTCCTGGAAAAAACTGCGTCAGTAGTTAAATGTAGACCAACTCTATGTTAGGGATGTTCCTGCAAATGGGGCGCCGAGATCGTCGCACATTCACAAAGTTGTTTAAAAATGAATGAATTGTTCCCTATTTGCAAGAGCAACTTTGCGCTCCATTGTCGCCTGGCGAAGGGGGGCTGTCTATCGCGTGAGTGGCTAACCGGCGCCTTGAGAAGACGCCGGATTGGCGTTCAATAAGGCAGGCGTTTACCGCTGATCAGGACCCAGTCCTCTTTGTACTCGGTGGGGTCCAGTTCGAAGTAATTGCGGTACGCTTCCGCCACGGCTTCTTCCTGATCTTTCAGTATGCCGGACAGAGCGATAGAGCCGCCGGGCAGGGTAAGCGCCGCCAGCTTCGGCGCCAGACTGATCAAGGGATTCGCCAGGATGTTGGCGATAACGACTTCCGCCTGCATCTCCGGCATTTTTTCCGGGAAGTGCAGAGTCAGACCTTCACTGACGTTATTGCGTTCGGCGTTGTCGCGGCTGGCCTCCAAGGCCTGGGGATCGATATCCGCGCCAGTGGCGTGACCCGCTCCCAGCAACAAGGCTGCGATAGCAAGCACGCCGGAGCCGCAACCGAAGTCGATAACTTGTTTGCTTTGCAGCTTCTGGCTATCCAGCCATGTGAGGCAAAGCGCGGTTGTGGGATGGGTGCCAGTGCCAAAAGCCAAGCCGGGGTCGAGTAATAAGTTGACGCCGTTGGGATCTTCGGGCTCCCCCCAGCTTGGACAAATCCACAGCCGGGAGCCAAAACGCATGGGATGGAAATGGGTCATCCACTCCCTTTCCCAGTCGCGGTCTTCAATAACTTCGCACTCAATGTCCGCTGCTGCAATCTGATTACGCTCCAACTGCTCACGGATCATTTCCGCGCTGGTGTCGGCGCTGAACAGGGCGACTACCTGAGTATTACGCCACAGGGGAGTGGTTCCAAGATCCGGTTCAAGGACGGGATCGTCGGCCGCGTCGAGCATGGTGACGGAGAGGGCGCTCAGGCCCTCGAAAATCTGCTCCAGAGCGGCGGCCCCGGCTTCATCGGTTAAGACTTTTACTTGTAACCAGGACACCTGTGTTCCTCAAATCACGCTTTTAACAGCTTTTCCAGATAGTGAATGGTGTACTCCATACGGCGTACGCCTGCGTCGGTCACTAACCGTCGGTGCAGAGGAATATTGGTTTTGATGCCTTCCACCAGCATTTCGTCCAGAGCATTGTTCATGCGATCCAGCGCGTTGTTGCGGTTGGAGCCCCAGCAAATCACCTTGCCGATCAGTGAGTCGTAATAAGGGGGAACCTTATATCCGCTATATAAATGGGAGTCAACACGCACACCGTTGCCGCCTGGGGCGTGGTAATGCGTCACGGCGCCTGGGCTGGGTGTAAAGGTGCGGGGATCTTCCGCGTTGATGCGGCACTCAATGGCGTGACCGCGGAACTGGATGTCTTCCTGTTTGATGGAAAGAGGCATTCCAGAGGCGATACGCAACTGCTCTTTCACAATATCGACGCCGGTGATCATCTCTGAAACAGGGTGCTCGACCTGTACGCGGGTATTCATTTCAATGAAATAGAAGCGTCCGTCCTGGTATAGAAACTCGAAAGTTCCTGCGCCACGGTAACCGATATCCTGGCAAGCCTGCACACACGCATGAAGTGTCGCGGCGCGAGCTTCTGGATCGACATCCGGGGCGGGGGCTTCCTCCAGAACTTTCTGGTGGCGGCGCTGCAGGGAGCAGTCGCGGTCGCCCAGATGGATAACGTTGCCCTGTCCGTCAGCCAGCACCTGAACTTCGATGTGGCGTGGGCGATCAAGGAACTTCTCCAAATAAACGGTCGGATCGCCGAAAGCGGCTTTAGCTTCGCTCTGCGTTAACTGGATGGCGTTAAGCAGCGCCGCTTCGCTGTTGACCACCTGCATACCGCGGCCGCCGCCACCGGAGGCCGCTTTGATGATGACCGGGTAGCCAATCTTGCGAGCGACTTCCAGCGTACGTTCTTTGTCTTCTGTGATGGGGCCGTCGGAGCCCGGAACTGTCGGCACGCCCGCTTTGCGCATGGCCTGGATGGCGGAGACTTTGTTGCCCATCAGGCGAATGGTGTCTGGCTTGGGGCCGATAAAAACGAAGCCGCTTTTTTCCACCTGCTCGGCGAAATCGGCGTTTTCCGCCAGGAAACCATAGCCCGGGTGGATGCCAACGCTGTCGGTGACTTCCGCCGCGCTGATGATAGCGGGAATATTCAGGTAGCTGTCCGTGGGACTGTTTGGGCCGATACAGACGGACTCATCCGCCAGTCTCACATGCATCAGGTCGCGGTCCACGCTTGAGTGCACCGCTACGGTATTAATGCCTAACTCTTTGCAGGCGCGCAGGATGCGTAACGCGATTTCGCCTCGGTTGGCTATAAGCACTTTTTCCAACATGGTAGGAGTACCCTAAAAAAACATTGCCGTCCGGCTTGCGCCGGAATGATCTGGATGTCCCGCTGGACGGGAAGAGCCCATCCGGGCTCTTAAACAATCGAGAACAGCGGCTGATCGAACTCCACCGGTTGTCCGTTTTCCACCAGGATGGCTTCAACGGTGCCGGATTTGTCCGCTTCAATCTGGTTCATCATTTTCATTGCTTCGACGATGCACAGCACGTCGCCAGCCTTGACGGTCTGTCCTACTTCAGCGAATACTGGCGCAGAGGGCGATGGCGCGCGATAGAAAGTGCCCACCATTGGCGATTTGACCAGATGGCCATTATATTGTGGTCCGGAATCAGCTTCCGCTGCCGGTGCTGGCGCAGCGACGGGGCCCGCCGCAGGACGCGAGTCAACGGCTGCAGACGTCACGTACACAGGCTCTGCGCCCGCTAGACGGCGGCTGATGCGTACGGAATCATCGCCTTCTTTGATTTCGATTTCGGCGATGTCTGATTCTTCAATCAGTTCAATTAGTTTTTTTACTTTTCTGATATCCATCATAGGCTCTCGTAATTTATTTTCCGGTAATCTTTGAAAAAGCGGCCTGTAGAGCGAGTTCGTAACTCTGACTGCCGAATCCGCATATCACGCCAACGGCGATATCGGAGAAATAGGAGTGGTGGCGGAACGTTTCACGGGCGTGCACATTGGACAGATGCGTCTCAATAAAGGGAATGCCGACGCCGAGAAGGGCGTCGCGTATCGCCACGCTGGTATGGGTGAAGGCCGCCGGATTGATGATGATGAAGTCCACGCCTTCTTTCTTGGCTTCATGGATGCGATCAATCAGCTCGTACTCTGCGTTGCTTTGCAGCGTCAGCAGGTGGTGGCCCGCCTGTCTGGCGATTTCCGTCAGGCGGAAATTAATATCGTCCAAGGTCTCTGCGCCATAAATTTCCGGTTCGCGCGTTCCCAATAAGTTCAAATTAGGGCCGTGCAACACTAGAATGCTTGCCATGGCGTCTTGTCCTTATATGTCGGATATTTAAGGTGTAATAAAAGCAAGATTTCGGAAGTTTGACTCTTTTGTCTACTATATTCAAGCAGATTGCCGCAGTTTGCGGTCATACTTTGGTAGTAGCGCTGGAGCTGTGGGAATAGGAGCGATTTTCCCAGAAAAAACAGGGCGTTTCGCATACTTGGCGGAAGCTTTTACGTCACTGTCATGATAACGGCGACAGCGGCAATTTAACCCGGTCCTGTGAACTATTTTTGATACTTCGGTTTAAAACACAATAAGCGCATTGTTGTAGGCGGTTTCCACGATGGCTGGAAACCGGCGGATTCAGAGCCTTTGCGCCTACCTGAACACTTTCACGCAGTTCCGCCCTGCGTGTTTGGCTTCATATAACGCTTTATCCGCCTTTTGCGCCAATACTTGCTGGGTGTTGCCCGCCTGATACGCGGCGATGCCGCAGCTGAATGACACTTTGAACATGTCGTCTTCAGTCGGGTGCATCAGTTCGCCGAAACGCTCGCGGATGTCGTTCATCATGTTTTTCGCATCACACTCGTCCGTATTGGGGAGCACCACGGCGAATTCTTCTCCACCGTAGCGGCCTATATGGTCGGTCTTGCGCAGCCTTTGTTTTAGGAACAGCGACATGCTCTTCAGCACCCTGTCGCCGACAGGGTGGCCATGGGTGTCGTTGATGCGCTTAAAGTAGTCAATGTCCATCATGGCGAAGCTGAGCGGTTCGCCAGTTTGGTTTGCTTTGTTGATCTCCATGCTGAGCAGATTCAACGTGTGGGTATGGTTGTAGAGCCCGGTCAGACTGTCGCGGATCATCATGGCGTGCAGGGTGCGCGCGCGCCGCCCGCGATTATGAATGGTGGCGATCAGGTGGCGCGGATTGATTGGTTTCACCAGGAAATCGTCGCCGCCCAGGCTCATGGCGTGCAGCTGCTTGTTGATGTCGTCCTCGGCGGACAGATAAATAATAGGGACGCTGACGAATTTATCCTGCTGGCGAATCACTTTGGCAAGTTCGGTGCCGGTGCAGCCCGGCATATACATGTCCATGATGATGATTTCAGGAGAAAACTCATCCAGAGCAATTAAAACCTGCATCGGGTCGGTGATGATCTTGGAGGTCATGCCCGCCTTGCGGAGGGTGCTTTCCATAAATGCCGCCTGGGCCCTGGAGTCGTCTACTACCATAATGCGGTAGGGCTCGTGAGCGCTGGATCGAGTGTAGGTCTCCACTTTCTCGATAAGCTGCGCCGCATCCAGGGTGCGCTCTACAAACTCTTCACCGCCGCAACGCGCTGCTTCCAGGCGGGTATGGATATCCCCCTCGCGATGGCAGATGAACATGACGGGGATCGGCGTCTCGTGATTGGCCTGGATGCGTTTGATCAAGTCAATGCCTGCATTAGCCTCGCCGCCGAAGTCTACGTCGACAATCATGGTTTCAGGTTTGTTTTTCTGGGTCGCGGCCAGCAGAGTGTCGTGAGTCGAATACAGCTCTCCACGGAAGCCAAAAAATTGCATTTGCTGGGCGATGCGCTGAGCCAGGTCTTTTTGATTCAGAGCCAGATAAATCGGCGAGCGTAAATAAGTCCGATTGGCGCTGCTGTCGGTGCGATCGGTTTTGCGCTGGGTGACGGTCGCCAACTGCATGACCTGCTGCTCTACTGCGAGGATATCGGCGGTAGTGACGGGGGTTTTGCGCAGGCTGATGCTTTTAAGGCTGGTATTGATCGATTGTGCGATGCACAGATGATCCGTCATGTCGAAACGGGCTGCGTAACGACCCAATTTATCGGTTGCAAGCTGGAAGTCGGAAAACCATTGTTTGTCCTGCCAGTTCCTTTGCTTCAACTGTTGCCATGCTTCCAGGACAATGCGCGCCTGCGTCGTTACCCGGCCGGCGAAGTGCTGCTTGAGTTTGTCCCGTTGACTTTCTATGGTCATAGAGAGGGTAAATCCGCTTCCATTAGTGGTTGCAACCAGTTTTTCTTTCTTCTATGCGCCTGATTTACAAGTACAAAATTCAAGCCAGGACGTATTGATATAAGTTTCAGTATAGTTTGGCAATTTTATTTAAATATAGTCGTAAACTGTATGTGTATGTAAATTCTTGTGCATTTGTGTATTAGCGCAAACCTTTAGGCGTCTACCGCGGGGGATTTGAGCGGGAAGCGCTGGAAAAGTGACCAAATCCGACGGGGTCGTCATGATTGATAATAATAAAGCATTGCGTGACAAGCGATCGATCAAAGTACTGATGCTGGGGCTGATCTCGACGATGTTGTTGATTTTATTGGGCGGTGTGTTCGGCCTGAATCTGTGGCAGAAGAAGTTGTACCTGCAGGATCAGTTGCAGTCCCACGCCAGAGATTCTGCGACATCGCTTGGCTTGTCCGTTTCTCATGTGGCGGACCCGCAGGATTGGGTGGTCGCGTCGTCCATGGTGGACGCTATATTCGATTCGGGCGCTTATCAGGGTATCCGTATTCTGGATCAGGAGGGACGCTCCGTCGTGGCGCGTACAAACGCTGAGGATCTGGAAGGCGTGCCGAAATGGTTCGTGCGTTGGATCGACTTGCAGGCGCCAGTGGGCGAAGCGGATGTTATCGCTGGCTGGCGCCCGGTCGGGCGCTTGCTGGTGCAAAGCGACCCTGGCATCGCCTATCGAGAGTTATGGGCGACGCTGCGTAATCAGTTCGTCTGGTTTGCAGTAGTTACGCTGTTCGCTTTTGCGGCCTTTCATTTGCTCCTGAGTGGTTTGTTGAGACCGCTGCAGCGATTAGAGCAGGCGGCGCACCGCATCGAAGATAAGCACTTTGATGTGTCGCTGCCGATTCCGGGCACTCGTGAGCTGGCGAAAGTCACGCTGGCTGTCAATAGTATGGCGGATCACTTGCGGCGCTCCTTCGAAGAACAGGTGGCGACCATTGAGTCGCTGCGTAAGTTGGCGCTGCTTGATTCCGTCACCGGGGTATTGAACCGGCAATCTTTTGATAATCGTTTACAGGCGGCTTTGGCGGGAGACGATGGCGACAGCGTAGGAACCTTGTTGCTGGCGCAGCTATCCGGATTGTCTGAATACAACGATCAGTTTGGGAGAGAACAGGGTGATGCGCTCCTGAAACAGATGGCGGAAGTGATCCATGACGAATGCCTGTCGCATATCGGCAGTTATGTGGGACGGCGCGGCGGCGGTTGCTTCACTGTGTTTCTGAGCGGGTTGACGGACAGTCGTGCGGAAGCGGTGGCGGACCGCTTGCTGGAGAGGTTGACCTCGTTGCCGTTGCTCATGAATTGGGGCGGCGCTAATCGTTTGCATATTGGATTGGTCACTACAGAGGGAAGAACTCCCTTGGCGCAAGTGTTGTCGGTAGCGGACTTCGCCATGCGGATGGCGCAGAAGTCTTGCGCTAATGCTTGGCGCAAAGGTCGTAGCGGCGGCCGGGATGGGGGGCAGAAGCCGCTAACCGCGACAGAGTGGCAATCGTTGTTGTTGGCGACGCTGGCGGATAAGGGGTTTTATCTGCACTTTCAGCCAGTGTTGAGCGACGACTCCCGTAGTTTCGTCTTCCATCAGGCTTTGGTGCGTATGAATAGGAATGGGAGAGTGCTGGCGGCGGCGGAGTTTCTCCCTATGGCTGATCGCTTTAATCTGGCTTTGAAGGTCGATGCTCAAGTACTGGAGGATGCGCTGAAAAGATTGTCTGAGCATCATGAGGATGCTGCGTTTTGCGTCAGTCTGGCGGTATCCAGCATGCAGTCGGCGGAATTTGCTGATGCAGTGAGTGTGATATTGCGTCGTTTTTCCGCGCAGTGTCCGCGCTTGCTGCTGGAGGTTTCTGAGCACGCTTTGCAGGCGGCCTGGGCGGGGTTCGACCGTCTGTTACAGTTGCGTAATGAATTGGCTTTCCGTATCGTCATCAGCCGATTTGGCTCCACAGGCATGCCTTTCGGGTATCTGAAAAGCTGTCCGGTGGACATGATCAAGATCGACCCGGGTTTGGTGAAAAATATTCATAAAGATCAAGGGCATCAGTTTTATTTACGTTCCATTGTGCAGATTGCGCATTCGCAGGCCATAAAAGTCATCGGCGTAGGCGTGGAGTCACAGGATGACTGGGATAGTCTGGTGGAGATCGGGGTGGACGGCGCAATGGGATATTATCTCTTTCGGCCTCAGGAGAGCCCGCCACATATGGCGGCGCCGTGAGCGGCGGAGCTTGAAGATTGCGAGGAGCGGCAATATCTATGTGGCAAGCGATAAAAGACTTTTTTAATGAACGCGGAGAAGAACTCGGCGATTACGTGGGAGGTGGTTTTTTGGCTAAATTGATTGGCGGCGCACTGGGCGTATATCTGATCGTCGCGTTGTTTGTCGGCTGGTATTGGAGTGATGAACCGGCACTGTTTGAGGTCGGCCCCAACGCCAGAAGCGTGGTGACGGACCAGAACCGTCCGCTGGTGGTCGGGAGCACCACAACGGCGACAGTGATTACGCTGGTGGATACGCTTCTGGAAAAGCCTGGCGGTTACATATCCAATGACGTGTTTCCTCCTGGACTGTGGTTGGACAACATTTCCCACTGGGAGTATGGGGTGCTGGTGCAAGTGAGGGATCTGAGCCGCGCCTTGCGTAAAGATATCAGTCGCTCTCAAAGTCAGTCGACGGAGGATCGCGATCTGACGGTGGCGGAGCCTCAGTTTAACTTCGATAGCCGTTCCTGGATTATTCCGTCCACGGAAGATGAATATCGTCGCGGCTTAAAAGCATTGCGCAGTTATTTGAACCGTCTGTCCGACCCGAACAAACCGGACGCCCAGTTTTACGCCCGTGCTGACAATCTGCGCAACTGGCTGTCTGACGTGGAAACGCGTCTCGGCAGTTTGTCGCAGCGGTTGAGTGAGAGCGTCGGCAAACGGCAGCTGGATATGGCGCTTGCCGGAGATAAGGCGGCGAAACAGTCCACGCCGGGGCAGGGGGAGGTAGAGCTGAAAACCTCTTGGCTGGAGATCGACGACGTATTCTACGAAGCGCGCGGCACCGCCTGGGCGCTTATCCATATACTCAAAGCGATCGAGGTGGACTTCGGCGACGTGCTGCGGGACAAGAACGCGGTGGTCAGTCTGCGCCAGATTATCGTAGAGCTGGAGGCGACTCAGGAGTCGGTCTGGAGTCCGGTTATTTTGAACGGCAGCGGATTTGGCGTACTAGCCAATCATTCGCTGACCATGGCGTCGTTTATTTCGCGGGCTAATGCGGCGATCATTGATTTGCGCAGCCTGCTGGCGCAGGGATAACCTAAACTGAACGAAAACAGCGCGCGTTAAACTGGCAACGCGCGTACGTTTTCTTTGAAGTGCTCGGGATTGATCGTGCCGATAATGGCGCTGGATACGCCGGGGTGGGCGAACACGAACTCCATGCTTTTCCGCAATGGGTCCTCGTGGGGGCCCGCGCATATATGGCCGCTGGCCAGTGCTTTTTTAATCAAAACTCCCTTCTGATTCGCTTGGGCGTAATCCAGCACTGGTTTTTCTTCCTGATGCTCCAGGTTGTAAGTCACCATAGCGACATCCCCTTGTTGCAGGGCGGCGATTCCACCCTCCACGGTCTTGCCGGACAGGCCGATCGCGCGAATCATTCCTTTGGCCTTTAGTTCAGCGAGGGCTTGCAGCGCGCCTTCTTTCTGCAGAATCGCCATATCGTCGCCATCGGAATGAATTAGCACAATGTCGATATAATCTGTGCGTAACCGTTGCAGACTTCGCTCGACGCTCATGCGCGTGTGTTCCGGGGTGAAGTTGAAGTGGGATTGCCCGTCAACAAACTCCTCGCCCACTTTGCTGCATATCACCCAGCGTTGGCGGCGGCCTTGTAATAGCGAGCCCAGGCGAGTCTCGCTGGAGCCGTAAGCAGGCGCCGTATCAATAAGGTTAACCCCGAGTTCTTCCGCCAGACCAATCAGTTCCAGCGCTTGCCGGTCATCGGGGATTTTGAATGCGGTCGGATATTTAACGCCTTGGTCGCGTCCCAACTTCACAGTGCCTAATCCGAGCAGGCTGACCTCGATGCCGGTGTCGCCGAGTGGGCGATATATCATGCCAGCATCTCCTGCCATACTGGCGCGCTGATCCTGGGGCGAGGAAGGAAGCTTAAGGCTCCCAGGTCGCTGGACGCACCGGGCTCGACGCCATCCGCCTGCAGTTGCGCCATGACGTTGTCGACCAGATTGGGCGTTAGCGCCAGTTTGGTCGGCCAGCAGGTCAGAATATTCTTTTCGCTGTGAACAAACGCCGTATCCGGACGCAACATGCCTTTTTGTTGAGGCTCTGCGCGATGAATCAGGAAGCTGGACCAGCGTGATTCGCCCAGGTCAATCCAGGGGAGGAGGTCTTTCACCAGGGTTTTGGCGGAATTGATCTGCGTTTCGCGATCAAGCTCAACCCCGGTTTCCGCCAGATTGCCGCCCAGATACCAGACAGGCTGGCCATCCTGCATGTAGTGACTGGTGATCGTCAGCAGCGGCTTGGAGCCGGCGCCGATGCAGTGCGCGTAAACCGGGTGAGGATACTGGTGACGCACTATCACCATGTGCAGAGGTCTGCGCTGCATGGCGGGGCGATGTAATTGAGCGCCGTGCAGGACACTCTCATTACCTTCTCCCGCTGCGAGGATGAAGCGCTTGGCCTTGACGCGCACACGCTTGTTTTTACCTACCAGGTGCATCTCCACGATTTCCCCTTGATCCTGCACCAATGTGCCGGGTTGGGTGCAATCATATTGGAGTATGCCGTCGCTGAATGGGCTGATTAGCGCATTGATTACGGTGGGGACATCCAACACTAACTCGTTCAGTGCATAGAAGTTGCCATGGAAGTCTGGCGTATTGAACGCGGCGGGACGCTCTGTGGAAGCGTCTCCAGATACTTTGCCGCGCACGGCTTTACTGGCGAAGAAGGCTGTCAGCTTGGAGACGAGACGATCACGGGACCACATATAGTGATATTCGGAGAGTACGCGCGCAGAACTGAGATCCACGTCGCCCTCGCCTTTGAGGCAGGCGCGCCAGCGATCCGGCATTTCCGAAATGGCGTTGGCGGCGGTGGTTAGCGCGCCGTTGAGGGTGTACTTTGCGCCGCCATGAATAATGCCCTGGGAACGAACGCTTTGTCCGCCGCCCAGAGTTTTCTTCTCCAATAGCAGCGTGCTATAGCCCGCTTTGCGCAGCCGATAGTTCAGCCATAGCCCAGCGATTCCCCCGCCGATAATGACGACATCTGTCTCTAGAGTTTCTGCCATTCGGTGGCTCCATTACGAAAAATGCGCGCCATTATAGCCGTTCGTCAGACCGAACCCAAACCCGCCGCGAGCTTCATGAACAAGATTTAAAAGCCTGATTGCTCCTTCGGCGCTGTGCTAAACTCGCCTCCGGTTTGAAAGAGCGGCGACATGGCGAGATTCCTTTACACACTCATTTATTACTTGATCCTCCCCCTAATTCTAGCTCGTCTGTACTGGCGAGGGCGTTCAGCGCCTGCATATCGGTTACGCTGGCGGGAGCGTTTGGGCTGGTTCAAGGCCCCGGCCTTCGCCCAACGACCAATATGGGTTCACAGTGTCTCCGTAGGGGAGACTGTGGCCGCAGCGCTGTTAGTGAATCGCCTGCTGAAAGAGTATCCAGAGCGTCCTGTTGTCGTCACCACCATGACGCCGACGGGGTCTGAGCGAGTGAAAGCACTATTTGGAGAGCGCGTATTTCATGTGTATGCGCCTTATGATCTCCCCGGTCCAGTCATGCGTTTTTTACGCCGTCTGAATCCCTGCGCCCTGGTCATTATGGAAACGGAGCTATGGCCTAACTGGATTGCGCTGTGCGCGGCGCAAGGCATACCTACAATGGTGGCCAACGCGCGGCTGTCAGAACGCTCAGCCAAAGGATATGGCAAAGTATCTGCGGTCACCCGGCCAATGCTGCAAGGTTTGTCCTGGGTGGCGGCGCAAAATTCTGCGGATGGCCGCCGTTTTGTGGCGCTTGGGTTGCCTGAGGAGCGTCTCAGCGTCACTGGCAGCATTAAATTCGACTTAACTGTGAGTGAAGAGCTGCGGCAACAAAGCGTGGGGCTTCGCCAAGCCTGGGGCGGCGCCAAACGATTTGTTTGGGTGGCTGGAAGCACCCATGAGGGCGAGGACGCGGTGATGCTGAACGCGCATCAACAGTTGTTGGCGCATCGCCCTGATGCG
Source organism: Hahella sp. NS-SX17 (assembly GCF_057367735.1). Lineage (NCBI taxonomy): Bacteria > Pseudomonadati > Pseudomonadota > Gammaproteobacteria > Oceanospirillales > Hahellaceae > Hahella > Hahella sp. NS-SX17. Next base: position 6,616,734 of record NZ_CM170632.1, on the reverse strand, counting down.
CTTCTAGTGATTGTTCCCAGGCATCCTGAGCGTTTTGACAAAGTGGGAGAAGATATACAGAAAGCTGGCTTACGGATGGTCAGGCGCAGCGCTAACGAGACGGTAACCCTGGAGACGCAGGTTATACTTGGCGACACCATGGGGGAACTATTGCGCTTTTATGCCGCTGCGGATTTGGCTTTTGTTGGCGGCAGTCTAGTTGATACCGGCGGTCACAATCCATTGGAGCCGGCGGCGGTAGGTAAGCCCGTGCTGATGGGCCCCGCAGTGTTTAACTTTGCGGATATCTGCGCGCAACTGGAGCAGGCGCATGGACTTCGATTTGTTGAACGGGACTCTCTGGCGGATGTTCTGTCTGAGTTGTGTTTAAGTGAAAGCGAGCGACAAAGAATGGGCGATGCGGCGTCTAAAGTTGTGGATGATAATCGGGGTGCTCTGGAGCGACTTTTAAATGGCGTCGTGCAGCGCTTGCCTGACTTGAAGTAGCTGGCGGGATGGGAATTAAAAAAGCCGCAATATCAATTGCGGCTTTTTTACGCTATTTACATAACGATCAACGAGTCAGCACATTGACCGGCTCCGCCAGCCATTTGTTCAGTTCGTTGATATCGTTGACGGACAATACGCCGGCGGTCTGTTTGAATGACAGCGTATTCAGAACAAAGTCATAACGGGCGTTTGCGTAATTGCTGAGGGAAGCGTAGTACCTGCGCTCCGCATCCAGAACTTCAACAATGTTGCGAGTGCCCACGTCGTAGCCGGCGCGAGTCGCTTGCAGCGCGCTGTCTGAAGAAATAATTTCCTGCTTGCGGGCCTGGATAGACTCTATATTGGTTTGCAAAGTCCGGTAAAGGCTGCGCAGCTGCAAACGAATATTACGCTGAGCGGTGTTCAATGACTGCTCGGCCTGCACCAGACGGTAATTGGCCTGACGCACGCCGGACTGGGTTGCTCCACCGGTATAGATCGGGACGGAAAGATTTAAAGATACGGACAAATCATTGCTGCGTTCATCCGCAGCGCCTCGGCCGTCGGACTCACTGAAGCCATAACTCGCTTTGGCGTCAAGGGTCGGGTAATGCCCGGCTTTTTGCGCGGAAACGCTGCTTTGCGCGCTCTGAACGCTCCAGCTTGCCGCCAAAACCTGAGGATTGTTGGCGAACGCCGTCTCTTCCCATTTGACTGCAGAGTCTGGGGAGACCTGCACAACAGGCAAGTTTTCGCTGAGCGCCTGTACGGTATCCGTGTAGTCTCCGGTAATGCGCTGCAGACTTTCCAGAGCGACATCGAGCTGTCCCTGTGCGTTGATGCGTGACACCTTGCCGGAGTCATAGGTCGCTTTGGACTCATGCACCTCTGTGATTGCGATCAATCCAACTTCAAAGCGCTCTTTCGCTTGCTCCCACTGACGCTGAAAAGCTTCCTCCGCCCGTTTGGCCGTGGTCAGGTTGTCCCAGGCGCGCAGGACGCCAAAATAAGCGTCGGCGGTGCGGAACAGTAAATCCTGTTCTGCGCTGCGTAGTTCTTCATCTGCGCGATTGCGGGAATATTTGCTGGCTTGGTAGCTGTAATACGTGTCGAGCTTCAACAGTGGCTGAGTCAGAGTAACTTCGCCGCCCTGGCTGACGTAGCTGTCATCTGGGTTGATGCGAGTATCCACATCATGATGGGAGACGCTGGCGCCGGCGCCGACGTTGGGCATCAGTCCTGCGCGGGTTTGGATGACACTTTCTGCTTCTGCATTTCTTCCCGCCAATGCGGCCGCCAGTTCAGAGTCGTATTGCAGAGCTTTATTGTAGGCGGTGGTGAGATCCATGGCTTGAGTGGAGGCGCTAAGGCATAGCGCCCCGATGGAGATAAGCAACTTGCTTGGTCGGAACATGACGTCGGGCACCCCTCTTTAACAGTCCGGGTTGTGTGGAGTAAACACTTGAAAATTCGTATGAATTAAAAATGCCGCACAGTTTAACGCAGAATGCGTCTCATTAGATCACGAAGTGTGGAAATAAATCATTACGTATGTATACGGTGATTACATGGGGCGGTATCTTCGGTTATTAATAGGCTCCGCGCAATAGCGCCCAAGTGGGGCGGCCATGCATGGTCTACACTGCTAACTCGTTTAGAATTCAAATCTAGGGGGGGGAAGTCCGGGTAAGAGGCCGTAAAGCCATTGCAATCGAAAATGGTTTAACATGAAATAATTGCGCTTATCTGAGCAAAAAGCCGCGCCAGAAAGGGCGCTACGAAATCCGGATACATTGAGCGAGAGGTGAAAGGTGAAGCAGGATACCCAGAAACTGCCTACAGACAGTCAATTTGGTAAGGACGATGTGGAAGTGATTTCCAGGCAGACTGGCTATCAGGGTTTTTTTTCTATCCAGAAACTCGAACTCAGACATAAATTGTTCGCGGGCGCCTGGTCTGAGCCCATTCGCCGCGAGTTGTTTGTGCGCGGCGGCGCTACCTGCATGCTCCCTTATGATCCGGTGCGCGATCAGGTAGTGCTTTGTGAACAGTTCCGTATTGGCGCCTTGTATGAAGGCTCTTCGCCCTGGTTGATGGAGCTGGTGGCGGGAATCAATGAGGAAGGCGAAACGTCTGAAAGCGTTGCGTGTCGCGAAGCTCAGGAAGAGGCTGGGTTGGAGGTGAAGGCGCTGCGAAAAATTCGTCACTACCTGCCGTCTCCTGGTGGAAGTTCGGAATCCATTGACCTGTTTTGTGGTTTGGTGGATGCGGAAGGGGTTGAAGGGCTTTATGGATTGCCCCATGAAGGAGAGGATATCCGCGTGCACGTGGTGAGTCGTGAGCAGGCCTATGCATGGGTGGAAAGCGGACGCATCAAGGATGCGGCGGGAATCATTGCGTTACAGTGGCTGCAGTTGAATCGCGAGCAATTGCTGACGGAGTGGCGTGAGTTTTTATGAGATGATGATTACGACTTCAATTACGAAGGAGAATGCGTGAAACAACGGTACGTGCCAGACATCGCCCAGTTCGGAGCAATCTGCGAGGCTAATTATTTTCGCCTGAGCAAACTCGTCGCTGATAGGGAAGCCGGCTCGGAGGTTACTTATTCGCTGCAAAGCCATGCTGCGTATCTGGGGTTAATCCGTATAAAGGTACTGGAAGCCAGCCGTTATACTAACCTCTTGTTTTTGGAACAGGTTCACGCAATTGGTCGATGGGTGAATAACCCTCAGTTAACCGTTCGGATATATCACGACGCACGTATGGCGGAAGTCATCAGCGCGGTGAATCATGCGCGAGTAGAGGCGGTGAACGATTATCCTAACGGCAAAATGCATTTGCCTGATGAAAAACTGCAACTAAACCAGTTTCTTTCCGAGTGGCTGAATTATTGTCTTCACCATGGTCATTCGACGGAAGAACTGAGAAATTTATAATCCCTCCGGCTCAATGTTAGCCGGCTGATTCAGGGACGAGTAAACAGCCGGTGACGGGCCAAAAGTGTCTGATTGTTGTGAAATAACACAAATTTCAATGATTATGTGACTGACTAACTGGAAAATGTCCATATCCGGCATATATTTTTTATAAGTAAGCAAAAGGATTTTCCCGTAACAACTCACTCAGACTGCGGCGGATGATGAGGTGGCGTCAGACAATAATCAAGCGTTAACCGTTATTCAGGTAACGGACTCCCACCTGCGGCGGGAACCGGACGGCACTCTGTTGGGCATGAATACCCGACGCAGTCTGGATGCGGTTTTATCTCTGGTGCGCGCGAACCACGCCAATCCGGATATGGTGCTCGCCACCGGCGATATTGCGCAGGATGGCTCCACGGAAGCGTATGAGTGTTTCCACGAAAAAATGGCGCCTTTTCAGTGTCCTGTATATTGGTTTTCCGGCAACCATGATGATCCTGGCGTTATGGCCAGAACGGTGCGCGACGCTGAGTGCCTGGCTAAAGTAAAAAACTTCGGCGCCTGGAAACTCATCTTTCTGGACTCCTCCGTCCGGCGCAAAGTACACGGTAAGCTGGCCAGAAAAGAGTTACTGTTGTTAAAGGCGGAGCTGGAGAAAGATCAGGACAAACATGTGATGATCTGTTTCCACCATCATCCGGTCGATATCGACTGTGATTGGCTGGACACGATTGGTTTGCACAACAGGGATGAGTTTTTCTCTGTCATTGACGCATTCGAGCATGTCCGCTTGGTACTTTGGGGACATATTCATCAGGAATATGACAATATGCGCAATGGCGTGCGTCTGTTGGCGACTCCTTCCACCTGTGTGCAGTTTAAGCCCTACAGCAAGGACTTCGCTGTAGACAGTCTGGCGCCAGGTTATCGCTGGCTGAAGCTGTATGGCGATGGCCGAGTGGAGACATCGGTGGTGCGCGCCAGTCATATAGAGTTTGAAGTGGACCTTACCAGTAAAGGTTATTGAGTCTGTTTCCCCCTGTAGCGGTTATGATGTCCGCTCGTCCGATTGTGAGTACTGATGAACCATCCCTATATCCTTTATCTGCACGGCTTTAACAGTTCGCCGCAGTCTCTCAAGGCGCAATGCTGCCGGCAATGGCTTGCAAAATGCTATCCGGCCATAGAGATCGCCATTCCGGCATTACATTACTCCCCCGCTGTAGCTATGGAGCGGCTGGAAAGAGACTATTTTACAGAAAGCTGCAGGCCGCTGGGTGTGATTGGCAGCTCGTTGGGTGGTTATTACGCTGCTTACCTGCATCATAAGCATGGTGTTTCTGCGGCGTTGATTAATCCGGCGGTCAGGCCCTATGATCTGTTGGAAGGGTATTTGGGCGTAAATAAAAATCTATATACGGACGAAGAATATCTGTTGGAGCCTCGCCACATGAACGAACTATTGGCGTTGGATTCTCCGCCTCCAGTTGTCGGTGAGCGTATTTACACTCTGCTGCAGACTGGCGACGCCACCTTAAATTATCGTGAGGCGGCGTTGAAATTCTCAGCATGCGCACTTTGGGCGCAGCCTGGCGGATCGCATGAGTTTGAGGGCTTCGAGCGGGTTTTGCCAAGTGTCGTAAATTTTTTTCTATCGTCTACAATCCAGAAATGACGATAAAAGGATTTTAATAACGCAAACCAGCGTATGTCCGTATAAAATACCCGAATATTAACCTAATGAATTGACAAAGAAGGGTCAAAAGATGAGCAGCGTTCCAAGCGAACTGAAATACAGCCCCACTCACGAATGGGTATTGCTGGAAGACAACGGCGTGGTGACTGTAGGCATTACCGATCACGCTCAGGATTTGTTGGGCGACATCGTGTTTGTTGAGCTGCCTGAAGTCGGCGCGGAACTCGGCGCGGGGGACAATGCCGGCGTGGTTGAATCAGTTAAGGCTGCGTCCGACATCTACTCGCCAGTTACAGGTGAAGTGACGGAAGTCAATGAGGCGTTACAGGAGTCGCCGGAGCTGGTTAACAGCGACCCTTACAGCGATGGTTGGCTCTTCAAAATCAAAATAGCCGATGTAGAAGAGCTGGAAGGCATGATGGGCGCTGAAGCCTATACGGCGCAATGTGAAGCGGAAGAAGGCTGATTGGCTGACCCGATATTGGCGAATGCGTCCGGAAAGTTCCGGACGCGGGCCGATTTTTCCGCCTTTAGCGGTAGTTGCTGACGCTGACCCCCATTTCCGAAAACGATTCTTTCATCTCATCCACGTCATAGTTGGTTAAACCAACGAATTCCAGCACGTCTTTATGAATGCGGTTCCATTCATGGTCCTCCGACTGCCTGCCTAGCACGTGGAAATTGCCGCATATGTGTTCGGATATTTTCAGCACCGCCAATAAGGTTTTTTTCTCTGGATTACGGCTTTCCCGGTCGCCGAAGATTCTCTCGGCGCTGTGATGCTCCGCTATGGCTTCGCAGATATGCTTGGGAAGATTCCAGGATTTGGCGGTGTAATATCCCACCACGGCGTGATTGGTGTTGAGCCGCTCATTTTCCGTTTCGGTTATGCGCTTGTCCACTTGGCTATAGGCTTCCTCCACCACTTGCAGGTAATTGGGAAAGCGCTGAATCATCAATGGAATACCACAGTTGTGGAAAAGACCCAGTAAGTAAGCTTCATCAGGCGACTGAAAGCCGATTTTCTTGGCGATATTGGCTGAGATGCTGGATATGTCGTTGGCTGTGTCCCAGAAGCGGGTGAGCTCCACTATATGCTCATCGGACATCTCGCCTTTGATGGAAATGCCGTTGATGATATTGACCACACTCTTCAGGCCTAACAGTGAGACTGCCTGGGCGATGGAGCTAATCTTGTTGGAAAGGCCGAACATGGGCGAGTTGACGAACTTCAACACGGTGCCGGCAAGTCCGACGTCCTGACTTATCAACTGCGCGATACGGCCAATATCCGGGTCCGGCATGACCTGTTCCATTTGAATATCCACCAGGATTTGCGGCTGTGGCGGTATTTTTATTCCTTGCAGAATATGCTGGATTTGCTCTTCGTTGAGTTCGGTGCTCATGAGGACTCCTGTGTGAATGCAGCGGATTCGACGCCGCAAATTAAGTTTAGTCCAACTGATAAAGTCTGGGGCGTTGAAGAATCCCGGTCGGGCCGACATTTAGCGGCTTCTGCCGCTCTTTATCAGTTATAATCCGCGCGGTTTCATTGAATCACCAGCGCCGGCGGCGCAGCAACTAGTGAGGGGCGAATATGGACGCGGGCGTATTGCGTTTACGAGAAAATGCCGACAAGAGGCTTCGTAGCGGGCATTTGTGGGTTTACAGTAACGAAATCGATATACAGAAAACGCCATTGACGGACGTGACGGCGGGCCAGCCAGTCGTTATTGAAAACGCCAAGGGGAAAGCGCTGGCGACGGCCTTTGCAAATCCCCACGCATTGATTTGCGCGCGAATTGTCAGCCGCAGCCCCAAACTGTTTCTGTCCCGCTCCTTGTTGATAAAACGAATGCTGGCGGCGGACGAATGGCGGCGTGAATTATTTGCGTCTCCGCATTATCGGATGGTGTTTGGCGATAGTGACGGATTGCCTGGCCTGGTGATAGACCGTTTTGGCGCAGACTTCGTAGCGCAAATCTCCACGGCTGGTATGGAGCAATTCAAGGATGATGTCGTCGATATCCTCAAAAATAACTTTTCCGCTCGCACCGTCATCTTAAAGAACGACGGCAAGATGCGGGAAGTGGAAGGCCTGGAGCGGTATACCCAGTGTTTTGGGGACGAAATCGAGGCATTGGAGGTTGTTGAAAACGGTGTGTCCATGTCGGCGCCTGCTCAAGGGGGCCAAAAAACGGGATGGTTCTATGATCACCGCCCCAACCGCGCCGCGCTGTTTCCCTGGGTGAAGGGAAAGCGCGTGCTGGACCTGTTCAGTTACGTTGGCGGCTGGGGTGTTCAGGCATTAGCCAATGGCGCGGAGTCAGTCACTTTTGTCGACTCATCAGAGAGTGCGCTGGAATGGGCGCAACGCAATTGCCGGATACAGATGGATAACCCTCCCTGCAATCTGATTCGTGAAGATGCTTTCAGCGCATTGGAAAGTCTGTGTCAGGAAAAAGAGAAGTTTGATGTAGTTATCGTAGATCCTCCTGCGCTAATACCGCGGCGTAAAGACCAAAAGCAGGGAGAGCGCGCATATCAGCGATTGAACCAGATGGCGCTGAGATTGACGGCTCCAGGCGGTATGCTTATGTCGGCGTCCTGCTCTATGCACCTGTCTTCTGAGCGTCTGAGGGATATTTTGAGGGCGGCGACGCGGGAGGTTGACCGTACGGCGCAATTGATATTTCAAGGAGGACAAGGCGCAGATCACCCAATTCTTCCTGCGATCCCGGAAACGGATTATATCAAGGCTATGTTGCTGCGCGTGACGCCGACTTTATAGCGGCTCCTATGCGGAGATAATGGCCGGAGCCACCCACCGGTCTTCAATAAACTATTAATCAGGCAGACAAATAGCTTCTTTCTATTTGTCTGCAACGACAGAGTCTGCGCATGTCAGGCCCTGTCTCCCGCCGCGCAGGCGCATTCATGCGCCTGAGTATCAACATGTCAATATCATTGCCAGGGTAATAAGCTAGTCTCCGGCGAAGCGGATAATTATCTGCTCGCGAAGCTGCAGTGCTTGATTCTCGCAGATGGCGATTTGTTCTTCGTTGTCTGTGGCTGTTGGCTTTACTGCTGTTAAACAGTTTTCCAACTTCAGACGAAGCTCCTTCAGGCTGTTGCGGGTCTGGGTGTCCGTGAACAGAGCGGGCTCCGCCAGAAAAGGCTGCATGGCTCTGATTCGACCTCGCCAGAAATGAGCGGCGTCTTGACTGAACTCCAGATGTTCTTGAAAGCGCCAGCCCGGTTCGCCGTCTTTGGGCTTCAGTGCGCCGACTACCTCTCGATCGATAAAGTCAATGAGAGCGATGAGCCAGGGATTGGCTTCCCTCACTTCTTCCATCTGGCTCATGCTTCTCCCTTTCAGGAATATGCTTCCCGAAGGAGGACTCCAGGCCGCGGTGAGGTCAGCCACATCCTGTAATAGCCGCTTTCCCTGTAAAAGCAGGAGCTTGCGCCTGCGTTCAGTGTCAGGGGCGTCGGCATTGGCAGTGAAGCGAGCGGCTTGTTGCGAAGGATCATTATGCGACCAGAGCATGAACTCGATGGGATGCATTCCGTAGACAAGGTAGTACTCGTCCGCAAACTGATGCTGTTCCGCCAGGGTTGCATCGTTTATTTCCAGATCTTCCGCATAGACCAGGCCGCTTTTAGGGTAGCCGGGCACCTCGTCAAGATATCCTCCCAGCAAGGGAGCGGCGTCCAGCAATGAGGCGCGATTATAGGGCGCGCCATTCATCTTGCGATTAAGGTAGCTTTTGGCTGCGGGCAATTGGCTCCATACTTTCAGCTCCTGCAACGCTGTATGCGTTTGCAGCCAATCCTCACGAGCTTCATTCAGGGAGGACTGCGTTGGCGTATTAACAAATTGCTGCAAGCTGCGATTCAGCTTTTCGACTGCGTGCAGAGCAGTTTTATGTCTCTCGGTTGCGGCGTTCCAAAGGGGGGATAGGGTAGTCTCGGCTTGTGCGTCAGCATGCTCTTGTGTTGCGAGCGGCATGGCGGTTTGATCTTGCGCCGCTGGTGCTGGAGAGCGCTGTTCAACGCTTTTGTCACAGCCCGCCAGCGCCATGCACACAGACAGCAGTGTCGCAGAAGTTCGAGGTCTGCTCATTCTCATGGACGCAGACTCATGATTTCCCAGCCGCGCTCACGGGCGGTTTGCAATAAACGTTCGTCTCCGTCCACGACAACAGGGGCGCCGACATGCTCCAGTAGTGGAATGTCATTGTGGGAGTCACTATAAAAGTAGGCGTCTTTTAAGTCGTACGGGTTGTGTTGCAGCCACTCGCGCAGACGCGTCACTTTCCCTTCCTGATAACTGGGCGTACCGCTGACTTTTCCTGTGTAGCAATTGTTGAGGAATTCCGGTTCGGTGGCGATCAGTTCATCCACTTCCAACAAATCGGCGATAGGTTGGGTGACGAAGCGATTAGTGGCGGTGATGATCAGCAGGTAATCGCCACGGTCGCGGTGGCTACGAAGCAGCTCAAGCGCCTTTGGAAGCAACAGAGGGCGGATCGACTCTTCCACAAACTCTTTTCGCCATTGGTGCAGTTGCTCCAAAGGGTGCTGGGTCAGGGGCTGTAAGGCGAACCCCAGATACTTGAAGATATCTAACTGGCCTTTGAGGTAGTCCTGATAGAACTCGTCGTTTACGCGTTTGAAGTCTTCCTGATCGACAATCCCCCGGTTTACCAGAAAATCGCCCCAGGCGTGGTCGCTATCGCCGGCGATGAGAGTATTGTCCAGATCAAAAATAGCTAGAGCCAATGCTTAAACTCCTCTGTGATGGGCGTGGGGATTGTACACTATAAAGGAAATCGATCCGTAGCGGCCAACTGAAGCGGAAACCAGGAGGGCTGGGCGTCCGGGATGACATACTGTTATTTATTGACTAAATCCTAATATATTATTAGAAGAGTTAGCTAAAAGCCCTTAAAGTAAAGCTAATTTGTATACAGCTGTTCAATTGTGGAACAATGTTGAAAAAATTATAAGGATGGCAGTTCGTGATAGACGCTGAAGGTTACCGTCCCAACGTCGGCATCATACTGTGCAACCCTCGTGGTGAAGTGTTCTGGGCCAGACGTATCGGACAAGACTCCTGGCAGTTTCCCCAAGGCGGAATCAAGAAAGACGAATCGCCTGAAGAAGCTCTGTTCAGAGAGCTAAAAGAAGAAGTAGGGCTGCCGCCTGAGGCTGTGGAAATTGTCGCCGGCACCCGCGGCTGGTTGCGTTACCGCCTGCCGAAGAAAATGATTCGCTATGACTCTCATCCTGTGTGTGTGGGACAGAAGCAAAAATGGTTCATGCTGCAACTGTTGGCGGATGAATCTGAAATTTGCACGAGTTACACGGACAAACCTGAATTTGACGGCTGGCGTTGGGTTAGCTATTGGTATCCCCTCGGGCAGGTAGTATCCTTCAAACGAGAGGTATATCGACGGGCGATGAGGGAGTTCGCCCCGGTCTTGTTCAAGCGTGAGGAAAGTTGAAGCGTCCCGCCTATGCTGAGTGTATTGCGTAGTATTGTACAAGAAGTCAACGCCGCTCCGAATCTGGTGGAGGCGTTGGAGCTTATTGTCAAACGCGTACATGAGTCCATGAACACAGAAGTGTGCTCGATCTATTTGCTGGACCCAGAAACCAATCACTATATTTTGATGGCGACTCAGGGCTTGAATCCCGAGTCTATCGGCAAAGTCAAACTGGGTCACTCTGAGGGGCTGGTGGGGTTGGTGGGAGTGCGCGAAGAACCTCTCAACCTGCATAATGCGCCAGCCCACCCTCGCTATCGTTATTTCCCTGAGACTGGCGAAGAAAAATATAAGTCCTTTCTCGGCGTCCCTATCATTCATCATCGTAAAGTACTGGGCGTACTGGTTGTCCAGCAACAGGCCAGTCGCCTGTTTGATGAAAGTGAAGAAGCCTTCCTGGTGACCATTTCCGCCCAGCTTGCGGCGGTTATTGCTCATGGGGAAGCGACGGGTATTATCTCGGGATTGAATTTTACGGGACAAAAAGCCCGGGATATTTGCTTTAAAGGCGTTGCTGGCGCCTCAGGCGTCGCTATTGGTAAATGTGTCGTCAAGTTCCCTCACGCAGATTTGAAAGCCGTGCCGGAAAAGCCCTGTGCGGATGTTGACGCGGAGCTGACGTTATTTGACGCCGCCGTCGCAGCGGTGCGTCAGGACATAAAACAAGTGGGGGAGCGTTTAGCCACGCAATTGCGGCCAGAGGAGCAGGCGCTGTTTGATGTCTATCTGGGAATGCTGGATGACAATGCGCTCAGCGGTGAGGTGAAAAACATCATTCGAGAAGGCAACTGGGCACAGGGAAGCCTTAAGGTTGTCGTTCAGGAGTATGTGCGCCACTTCGAGGCTATCAATGATGCGTATTTGCGGGAGCGGGCGGTTGATATCAAGGATCTGGGGCAGAGGGTTTTGGCCTATTTGCAGAAGCAGCACATTGATGAGCAGCGCGACTATCCGGAAAACACAATTCTGGTGAGTGAAGAGCTGACGCCTTCCATGCTGGGAGAAGTGCCTCGTGAAAAACTGGTTGGCTTGGTTTCGGTGCAAGGGTCAGGCAACTCCCATGTAGCTATCCTCGCCAGAGCGATGGGCTTGCCGTGTGTGATGGGCGTTATAGATATGCCTATCAACAAACTCGATGGCAGGGATATCATCATTGATGGCTATAACGGCGAAATATACAGTCATCCATCTCCCGAGCTATTGAGTTACTACAACTCCATTGTCGAGGAAGAGCAGCAAATCTCTAAAGGGCTTGAGGAGCTGCGCGATCTTCCCTGCGTGACGAAAGACGGCCATCACATGACGTTATGGGTCAATACTGGATTAATGACCGACGTTGTGCGTTCTTTGAATCATGGTGCGGAAGGAGTGGGGCTTTATCGCACTGAAGTCCCTTTTATGATCAATGACCGCTTTCCCAGTGAGCAGGAGCAGCGGGACTGTTACCGTGAACAGTTGGATGCTTTCGCACCCAGTATGGTCACCATGCGCACTCTTGATGTTGGCGGCGACAAGGCGCTGAGTTATTTCCCGATTAGCGAGGAAAACCCTTTCCTTGGGTGGCGAGGCATTCGCGTGACGCTGGATCACCCGGAGATTTTTCTGGTGCAGGTTCGGGCGATGCTGAAAGCCAGCGAAGGCTTGGACAATCTGCGTATCATGCTTCCCATGATTTCCAATATCTCGGAAATAGAGGAGGCGTTGCACTTGATCTACCGCGTTTACCATGAGGTTAGAGAAGAAGGCGCTAATGTGCGGATGCCGCCGGTAGGGGTAATGATTGAAGTGCCCAGTGCGATTTTTCAGGTTAAGGAGATTGCGGAGCGGGTGGACTTTATCTCGGTAGGCAGCAACGACCTGACTCAATATATGCTGGCGGTGGACCGCAACAATCCCCGTGTTGCTTCGTTATATCACTCATTTCATCCCTCGGTGCTGCAGGCGCTATATAAGATCGCCTGCGACGCTCATGCTGTTGGAAAACAGGCGAGCATATGCGGAGAGCTGGCGGGAGATCCCGGTGGCGCAATCCTGCTTACCGCGATGGGATACGATGTTTTGTCCATGAACGCGGTGAACCTGCCAAAAGTAAAGTCGGTGCTGCGTTCGATCTCACTACGCTGGGCGGAAGACCTGTTGCGTAGATTGTTGATCATGGATAGTCCCCAGGTCATTAAAAGCACACTGGAGCTGGCTTTGAAGGAAGTCGGATTCGAGCATCTCACGCGCCCGATTCGGCAGAACTAATCGGCTGGACCAAAGTCCCAATGACGAAGCGCTTGGAAAAGGACTTATTCGTAGATTGAATAGTATGAGGCTGTTCGTTAGACGCATCAATCTGACGATAGAATGAAGGAAAATGCGTCGTTATAACTCCCTGTGAGGCTTGTCGGACGGCGTTTATTTAGTATGAATATTCTAATTCCGTCTGCTAGCTTTTGGACTAAGTCACATAACAATAAAAGCCATCTGCGCAGTGATTACGCGCACTATCAAGCACGAGCTTAAATTTAAAGGTTGGAGAACTAATGGCGGCAATCCCTGAAAAAAATATGGCCGGTCCGAAAATCGGATTGGTGTTGGGAGGCGGCGGCGCGCTGGGCGGCATCTATGAAATTGGCGCTTTGCGGGCTCTCGACGAGGCATTAGAAGGACTGGATTTCAACGACCTGTACGTTTACGTCGGCGTTAGCGCAGGAGCATTTGTTGCTGCGAACCTGGCGAACCAGATGACGACGGCGCAGATGTGTCGCATATTTGTCAAAAACGAAGCGGACGTACACCCTTTTCACCCCGGCGTATTCTATCGCCCCGCTTTGCGTGAGTATCTGCGCAGGGCCGTTTCCGTACCAGGTTTGGTAATGGAAGCTTGCGCCAAGTTTATCGAAAATCCGCGGGACCAAAGCCTGCTTGAGGCTATGACGATTCTTGCGCAAGCCGCCCCTTCCGGGTTGTTTGAAAATGAAGGTCTGCACGAATATCTCGAACGCTCCTACAGTCTGTTGGGGCGGACCAATGACTTCAGGAAGCTCAGTCGCCGTTTGTACTTGATCGCGGCCGACCTAGAAAGTAGCGACGCTGTTCGCTTCGGTTCTCCCGGTTTTGACCACGTGCCTATATCCAAGGCCGTGCAAGCCAGCGTCGCCGCGCCGGGTATTTACACACCGGTGGAAATCGACGGCCGTCACTATGTCGACGGCATACTACGGAAAGGGATGCATGCTTCCGTGGCGTTGGAAGATGGCGCTGACCTGGTGTTGGCGATAAATCCGGTCGTGCCGATAGATGTACAACAGGCGGTGGAAGCAGGGACTATGGCTCAGGGCGCCTTGCTTAACAAAGGAATGCCTAATATCTGGTCGCAAACATACAGAACTATGGTCTATTCCCGTATGCGCGCAGGGATGGCGATGTATGAAAGCGAGTACCCTGATGCGGATATTGTCATGTTTGAGCCGGCCCGCTACGACGCCAAGCTGTTTTTCTCCAATGTTTTCAGCTTTCAGTCACGGCGCATTGTATGCGAGCACGCATATCAAATGACCAGACAGGACTTGCTGCACCGGTATGACGCACTGTCAGAGCAGCTTGCGGCATATGGAGTCACTATTCGCAGGGATATTTTGGAAGATGAGCAACGGACAATTAGCACGAGTCTTTACGGTGAGATGCTTCCAGTCTATGTCGCGAATGAGAAGCGCAGTAATGTCAGCTACTTAAGCCGGATCGGCAATAGCCTGGAAGGTGTGGCGGATTTATTGCAGAGCGCTAAGAACATAATTTGAGGTTTTGCCCTTCGTCCGATTTCCCCCTCCTATCAAACCCCATTTGGACGAAGGGTTTTTTCTTCTATGGAAGGGGTTTCAGTCCCTGGAGTCGCCGGCGGCTTCTAGTTGGGTGAGGTAGTCCGCCCAGTAGCGTTCCTTGTTTTGACAGAGATCGTATAGGTACGACCAGGAGTATATGCCGCTGTCATGCCCATCGCTGAATGCCAGCTTTAATGCATAATTGCCAGCGGCGGCGACCTCTTCTATACGCACTTGGCGTTTACCTGTCTGCAACACAGCTCCCTTGCCCCCATGTCCTCGTACTTCCGCAGAGGGCGAAAGTACGCGCAAAAACTCAGCTTCCAGCACATAGGCTTCCGTTTCGCTATATATGAGTTCAAGCGTCGCCGAGCGCTGGTGTAGTTGAATTTGACGTGGAATAGGGGCCCGAGTCGCTGACATTAAAGCTATTACCTACGAAAAATTAGAGAATATAACGGCTGAGGTCTTCGTCTTCTGACAACTCGCCAAGGCATTTATCGACGTATTCGGCGGTGACCTCAAAATTATCCCGGATCTTATCGCCTGCTGCGAAAGAGACTTCTTCAAGCAGTTTCTCCATGACAGTATGGAGCCTTCTGGCGCCGATGTTCTCGGTTTTCTCATTCACTTTCCAGGCGATTTCAGCGATGCGCTGAATGGCTCCCTCGCTGAAACTGATATCCACACCCTCTGTTTTCATCAACGCAACATATTGTTCAGTCAGTGATGCGTTGGGCTCCGTCAGAATGCGTTGAAAATCGCTGGGGGACAGTGCGTCTAACTCTACGCGAATTGGCAGGCGCCCTTGAAGTTCCGGAATCAGGTCGGAAGGTTTGGCGAGGTGGAATGCGCCTGAGGCAATGAAAAGGATGTGATCGGTCTTCAGCATGCCGAATTTAGTGCTGACGGTGCAGCCTTCAATCAGTGGCAGCAAGTCTCTCTGAACGCCTTCTCGCGATACATCTGCGGAGCTGGTTTCCGAACGCTTGGCGACTTTATCGATCTCATCAATAAAGACAATCCCGTTCTCTTCCACCGCACGTAGTGCGCGCTGCTTGATTTCTTCTTCATTAACCAGCTTTGCGGCTTCTTCGTCTTTGACCTTTTTCATGGCGTCGGCCACTTTCATACGCTTGGTGCGCTTACGGTCTCCGCTCATGTTTGAAAACATGCTTTGCAACTGGCTGGTCATTTCCTCCATGCCGGGAGGCGCCATAATCTCCACCCCAACTGGCGTGGCTTTGATCTCAATATCTATCTCTTTGTCATCAAGCGTACCCTCGCGCAGCTTCTTACGAAATACCTGGCGAGCTGCGGACTCTTTCTCGACGGGCGCATCGCTGTTGAATGAGCGGGCGGGGGGGAGCAGAACGTCCAGAATTCGCTCTTCGGCGGCATCCAGGGCGCGGTTCTCCACTTTCGCCATTTCTTTTTCACGCAGCAGCTTGATAGCCATGTCCGCCAAGTCACGGATGATGGACTCCACATCACGGCCGACATAACCGACCTCTGTGAACTTAGTGGCTTCTACTTTAATGAATGGCGCGTCAGCCAGTTTAGCCAGACGCCGGGCGATTTCTGTTTTCCCGACACCGGTAGGGCCGATCATCAGGATATTTTTGGGAGTGACTTCTTCACGCAGGCTCTCGTCAATCTGCATTCGGCGCCAACGATTACGCAGCGCGATAGCGACCGCACGCTTGGCGGAGTCCTGTCCTATGATGTGCTTGTCTAGCTCCTGAACTATTTCACGGGGAGTCATGGACGACATTGTTTAAACCTTCTCTTACACAGTGGAGGGAGTCTGAGTCCCGTCAATTTCTTCCAGCGTCAGGTTCTGGTTGGTGAAAACGCAGATATCCCCCGCTATTTCCAGGCTCTTTTTAACGATATCGGTCGCCTCCAACTCTGTGTTCTCGAGTAGAGCGCGCGCCGCCGCCTGAGCGTAGGGGCCGCCTGAGCCGATGGCGATCAAGCTGTTTTCCGGCTCTATGACGTCGCCGTTGCCGGTGATGATCAATGACGCTTTGCTGTCTGCAACCGCCAACAGAGCTTCCAGACGCCGTAATGCACGATCAGTTCGCCAGTCTTTAGCGAGTTCAACAGCGGCTCTGACGAGGTTGCCCTGGTGTTTTTCCAACTGGGCCTCAAAACGCTCGAATAATGTGAATGCGTCAGCTGTGCCGCCAGCGAAGCCAGCGATAACTTTATTGTGGTAGAGGCGGCGCACTTTGCGGGCGTTCCCCTTCATAACAGTATTGCCCAGGGATACCTGGCCGTCGCCGCCCATGGCGACCTTACCGTCTCGACGGACTGAAACAATGGTGGTCATGCCTTTCTCCAGGCGATTGAATGAATAACCGTAAGGAAAGGTATATGGAGCCGCTAGCGACTATTTCAAGGAAGAGGGCGGGTAGAAAATAGTCGTAGTTAAGGCGGGAGATCTATTGCCGAAGCGGTCCGGCGCAAAGCTGAAGGGCAGCGGGATCAGTTCTCCCGCTTTTGCTTTTTCACCAAGGGCTGAATATTGATGGCGACTAAACGGTCCATAGCGCTGTTCATTTTTGAGCGTGAGGAGAATGGGCCGACTTTCACTCTGTACCAAACATTCTCATTGGAGAGTTTTACCTCCTCCACCTGGGCTTTTAATCCCTGAAATCCGATGGTTGCGCGCTGCTTTTCCGCATCGTCAAACTCTCTGAAGGAGCCTGTTTGCAACATATAGATAATAGTCTCGTTGGACTTTTTAGGCGTATAAGCCTCCACTTTGGGAGCCACAACCTCCGTTTCCGGGAGCATATCGTAGAACTTGAAGCGTGGTTCGTCCGACTCTTTTGTTTCTGTTTTGGCGATATTGGCTGATGAATTGGGTGTGGATGTCTGTCCTGTGGCGGAGGGGACGCCTGTGTTTAGCTTGGTTGCAGGTACAGAATTCAAGTAAAACAGAAAATAGAGAAAGGCGGCGGCCAAACCCAAGTTGATAAACCAAACCCAAGGCGAAACTTTCTTTTCAGGTTGTTTTGTTGCGGCTTTTTTACTCATTTACCTAAGATTAGTCAGTCTGTATTGGCTGGGAAATGTGCGACAAAGGCAGGTTTTGCTTTCCGGCGCATAATCCTGAGATAGCCGCTCTCTCGGCGCGACCTTCGTCAAGTTCGTCATTATCCATGTGGCTGAGCCAACTCGCAACCGCATGCTAAAGCGTTTCCAGCGGATCGACGTCAATCAGCCAGCGGAAGTTCGAGGGTGTCGCCAAACCTTCACAATGATGTAGCCAGTGCTTCAGAAACTGGCGCAACTCCGCTTTTTGGGGAGCGAACAACCAAAGGATAGTGTGAAAACGGTTTTGCTTTCGCTGCATGACGCTAGGGAAGGGGCCGTGAATCTCAATTTGAACGCTGTGGTTGTGCTGCATCAATTCTGTGAGAGACTCTTTAAGGGACCAGAGCCCTCCCAGCGAGGCTTCCAGCGTAGGCGCCTCTGCTCGAATCAAAGCCATAGCCGTAAACGGCGGTAGCTTTCCAGCCTCGCGAACATGCAGCTCCTCTTCGCATATAGCGTTGTAATCCTGTGCTGCGATGGCTTGCAGCAAGGGGTGGCTGGGGAACAGTGTCTGAATGATAACCTTGCCAGCCACTCTAGAGCGTCCCGCTCTTCCCGCGACTTGCAGCAACAGCTGCGCCGTTTTTTCCGCTGCTCTGAAGTCACTGCTGAATAATCCGCTGTCGGCATTGATGATTCCAACCAGTGCAAGGTTGGGGAAGTCGTGTCCTTTCGCCAGCATTTGTGTTCCGACAATAATGCAGGGTTCGTTGCTGCGAATTTGACCGAGCTTGTCCTGCAGGCTGCCTTTAGCCTGTGTTGTGTCTCGGTCGATTCGGATCACGGGCGTGCCGGGGAATGTGGCTTCCAGAAACTCTTCCGTGCGTTCAGTACCCGCGCCGATCGCTTTAATGGAATCCTGTTTGCAATTGGGGCATAAAGTTGGAAGCGGGTACGTGCTATCGCAGTGGTGGCATCGAAGCTGGGCCGCTTTCATATGATAAGTCAGGCGTGCGTCACAACTGCGGCACTCCGCCAGCCAGCCGCATTCGACGCACATTAATGTGGGAGAGAATCCGCGACGATTAATGAACAGCATGATTTGGCGCCGCTCCGCCAAGTGCTGTTTGATCTCCTCTAATAAAGGAGGGGATATGCCGCCTTGCAGCGGACGACTCTTGATATCCAATAGCCGAATGCTGGGAGTATTGGCGTTGACGGCGCGCTGAGTCAATAAAATGGACTCATAGCGACCGGCGCGTGTATTCATGAGTGACTCAAGTGACGGGGTGGCGGAGCCCAATACGATAGGACAGCTATGTTCCTTGGCGCGTAAAATTGCGAGATCTCTGGCGTTGTAACGCGCGCCATCTTGCTGTTTAAAAGAGCTATCGTGCTCCTCGTCCACAATAATTCCGGCTAGATTATTGAAAGGCAGAAATATCGCTGAGCGGGTGCCTATCACTATTTGGGTTCGGCCTTCGAGAATATTCATCCATACACGCATGCGTTCTTTGTCACTGAGCCCGCTATGGTAGGCGGCGACTTTGTCGCCAAAACGTGAGGCGAATCGTTGTCTTAATTGTGGAGTGAGTGAGATTTCGGGTGCGAGTGCGAGAAACTGACTGCCAGAACTTTGCGTCAGGGCGTGTGAAATCCAGGCTAAGTAAACTTCCGTTTTACCACTGCCTGTAACGCCATTTAATAGGATGACGCGAAAGCTACTTGGTAGAGACATGATGACGTCTAGCGCATCTTGCTGCTCTTGATTTAGTTGGGGGCCAACGATGTCTTGTGGCGCGATGCAATCCTCAACAGTTATGTGGGATTGTGAATCTATCAACCCTTTATCTTTAAGTGCGCGCAGTTGAGTCAGGGTAAATCCTTGGCTGGTGATTTCGCTCTGCAGCATGGATTCTTTTTGCAGGAGCAAGTTCCAGAGTAGTTTTTGCTTGGCGCCCTTTATCAAGTGCTCAGCGTTTCCAGTTGAGCGTCCCAAGGTGGAAGCAGCCCAATAGGTCTCCTGCAATGAGTTGATGATGACTGTGTCGGCGCCGGCAGTGCGTAAAGGAGGCGGTAGCGCGGCGAATACCACCTCGCCAATAGGTGCGTGATAATACTCCGCGACCCATTGGCATAACTGAAGGATAACCGGTGGAATCAGCGGGGTTGCGTCCAGTACTTTTGCAATTTGCTTAAGTCGGGAGTCCGGTAACTCGGACTCATTGGTGACGGCGAGAACAACGCCGGTCAGGCTTCTACGCCCAAAAGGAACCTGTACTCGTGCGCCTGCGGGGTAATGCGCCCTGAGGTTTGCGGATTGTGACGGAAGATAGTCAAATTGCCGCCTTAGAGGGACAGGCAACGCGACGCGTACTACGAAAGAGGTTGACATTTCAGATCAAAGGCATCTAATGCTTGTGAATTGTTCATAATCTGGTATGATCACGCGTCTTTTCCACAGGCCAAATTGGTTGTGCGCTAGTTTGCCTAACATTGCGGTGCCCGACAAGTTCAGGGTTCGGGTAGCGGCAGTTTTTAAGCGAGGTAAGGTTATGAAGCAAGGTATTCACCCGGAATATAAAGAAATTACTGCAACTTGCAGCTGCGGTAATGTTATCAAGACCAAGTCTACTCTATGTGAAGATATTCACGTAGACGTATGCTCCAGCTGCCACCCTTTTTATACTGGTAAGCAGAAGGTTCTCGATACTGGCGGACGTATCGATCGCTTCAAAAAGCGTTTCGGTGGTCGCATGGGACGCTCCAGCTAATTGCGGGGCACCCAATAATAAAAAAGGCGCTTTAAGCGCCTTTTTTATTTTCTGGGCCTGCGTCGCCCCAGGCCGGGCTTAAGTCGCTGAAACCGCCGTGGTTTCCCTTGAGCGCAGAAATTAAACAAGTAATAATGTGCCTCCGGTTCTTTCGGGCAATATAAAATATATAAAAAAGTGGAGGTTCGTTTAGCCTTTGGGCGACGGTAATCCCATCATTAGAGAGTAGGATAAAAGCAATGTCAGACGAGTTGAAAAAAGCGGCGCTGGAGTATCATGCACAACCGCGCCCGGGTAAGTTGAGTGTTGAGATTACCAAACCTACGGCGACTTCTCGTGATCTGTCCCTGGCTTATAGCCCGGGCGTAGCTGAGCCTGTTCGCGAAATCGCCAAAGATGCGGAAAATGCTTATCGCTACACCAATAAGGGGAATTTGGTTGCGGTGATATCTGATGGGACGGCCATTCTTGGGCTGGGTAATTTAGGGCCCTTGGCCAGTAAGCCGGTTATGGAAGGCAAGGGCGTTTTATTCAAGCGTTTTGCCGGGATTGATGTCTTTGACATTGAGGTCAAAGCTGAGAGCCCGCAGGCCTTTATCGACACGGTTGCGCGTATCGCAGATACCTTCGGAGGAATTAATCTTGAAGATATCAAAGCGCCAGAGTGCTTCGAGATCGAAAGAGTGCTAATTGAGCAGTGCTCTATCCCCGTATTTCACGATGATCAGCATGGGACAGCTATTGTGACGGCGGCTGGCATGTTGAATGCGCTGGAGCTGCAGGGCAAACAAATTGGAGAAGCCAAGATTGTGTGCTTGGGCGCTGGCGCAGCGGCTGTAGCCTGTATGAAGCTTTTGATTAGCTGTGGCGCAAAATCGGAAAATATCTATATGATTGACCGTAAGGGCGTTATCCATAGTGGTCGTGATGACCTTAATCAGTACAAGGCTATGTTCGCACTGGAAACCGACAAGCGCACTTTGGCTGATGCCTGTGATGGCGCTGATGTGTTTGTGGGGCTATCTGGACCAGACTTGCTGTCGGTGGATATGCTGAAGAGCATGGCGCCGAATCCGGTAATCTTCGCCTGTTCCAATCCTGACCCGGAAATCAAGCCTGAATTGGCTTTGGCGGCTCGTGATGACTTGATCATGGCTACGGGACGGTCCGATTATCCAAACCAGGTCAATAATGTGCTAGGTTTTCCTTTCATATTCCGGGGAGCTTTGGATGTTCGTGCAACTGCTATCAATGAAGAAATGAAAGTGGCTGCCGTTCATGCAATTCGTGAGCTGGCCAAGCAGCCTGTGCCGCAGGATGTCGTCGACGCCTATGGCGGTGAGAAATTCGAGTTTGGAAAGAACTACATTATTCCTAAACCGATGGATGTTCGTTTATTGACTGACGTGTGTGCGGCGGTAGCAAAAGCGGCGGTAGATTCAGGTGTGGCTCGCTTGCCATATCCTGAGCATTACCCGCTGAACTCAATTGACGACATTAAAATTGTCTAACTGAACTTGCGAACCAAAAAAGCCGCGCAGTTGCGCGGCTTTTTTGTGTAAGAGGTTGATACTATTATCAGGCAGATCAGTAGATTCCCTCTATTTGTCGCAGCGACAGGGGGGCGCATGTCAGGCCTTGTCTCCCACTGCTAGCCGCGCGAAAGCGCCGTCTTGGTCCTGGGC
The DNA here is from genome assembly GCF_057367735.1 of Hahella sp. NS-SX17. Lineage (NCBI taxonomy): Bacteria > Pseudomonadati > Pseudomonadota > Gammaproteobacteria > Oceanospirillales > Hahellaceae > Hahella > Hahella sp. NS-SX17. Next base: position 6,594,784 of record NZ_CM170632.1, on the reverse strand, counting down.
TGGCAATGGGGAGTTAAATGCGACTAGTTAAAGATCATTTCCATTAAGGGCGTATCACTGGCGCTAGTCCCTCCCCCATCATAAGTAGGAGAGTCTTGGCGGACTACCTGAGGAACCGTCTCGGCTTTAAACATTTCAAATATCGCGTTTTCTTGGCCAGGCGCTGCACGATCACCAGTATCCGGGTCAATTTTCACTGTCACTATGCCAGGGGGCTGCTTAAGCTGTGACTCCGGCATATCCTTAAGTGCGTCTTCCATAAAATCGATCCATATGGGGAGAGCAGCTCGGCTACCATACTCGCGGCGGCCCAACGTTGACGGTTGATCAAAGCCCACCCAAACAGTAGTTGCGATGTTGGCGTTGTATCCAGAGAACCATGCATCTATTTGGTCATTAGTTGTCCCAGTTTTGCCTGCAAGATCATTTCTGCCCAGAGCCATCGCTTTTGTGCCAGTGCCGCGCTTAATAACGTCTTGCAAAATGCTATTTAAAATGTACACAGACCTTGGGTCTGCAATGAGGGGGGCGGCATTGGTCTGGTGCTTATCCTCACCGGCAGCCACTTTGCGGTTAGCGCCACATTGGCTGCAGGCTGTTGCGGGATTGCTTTGGTAAACGACTTTGCCGTTATAGTCGATCACTTTGTCAATGAGATAAGGGCTGACACGGTAGCCGCCATTAGCGATAGCGGCGTAACCTGAAACGACATTCAGAGGTGTGTATTCAACTGAGCCTAAAGCAAGAGAAAGGTTGCGTGGAATTCGACTTTCCTCAAACCCTGCTTGAGAGAGGAAACTGACAGTCGTGTCGATACCTACTTTTTGCAGAAGTCTAATCGATACGAGGTTACGGGATTGATACAGGGCTTTTCTCAATCGCATTGGACCGTTGAAATTCAGGGATGAATTTTGTGGGCGCCATGAGTCTTCCAGGTTGGCGTCTTCAAAAACGACAGGGGCGTCATTAATCGTGGTGGATGCGGTGGCGCCATTTTCCAGAGCGGCTAGATAAACAAAGGGTTTAAAGTTAGAGCCTGGCTGCCTCAACGCCTGGGTGGCGCGATTGAACTTACTTAAAAAGAAATCAAAACCGCCAGTCAGCGCCAAAATGGCGCCGTCTTCAGGCGCTAACGACACCACTGCGCCTTGAACATTGGGTATCTGGCTTAGGAATAGTTTGTCATCATGACGTTTAACATAGATAACGTCGCCTTGTTTGAATATATCCTCTGCTTTTTTGGGGGAGCCGCCGCGCTCATTGACGTGGACATACTTCCGGGCCCAAGCCATACCTTCCCAGTTAAGGGTGGCGCTGTCGCCCGATGACATTAACAGGGTCGCTTTCTTTTCGGTGACAGCGACAACCCATGCGGGCTTCAGCTCTCCAACAGAAGGGAACTCTTTCAACCGCTTCGCAACGACGTTCAGGGCGTCATCGCCTTCTGGAGCGTCAATGCGTCCTGCTGGGCCTTTATAACCGTGACGTTCGCTATAATCGACGAGTCCCCGTTTCAGGGCTGCATCTGCTTCTTTTTGTAATTTGCTGTCAATGGTCAGAATGACGTTGTACCCATCGGTATAGGCGTCTACGCCAAACCTATTGACAATTTCCTGACGCGCCATTTCCGCCACATAAGGCGCATCAGCTTCAGGTTGGGCTCCGTGATAGCTGGCGGTGACCGGCGCTTTGCGAGCCTCGACCTGTTGCTCTGGCGTGATCATGCCTAACTCCTGCATACGGCCTAGTATCCAGTTTCTACGGATAAGCGCCCGATCCGGAGAGGCGATAGGGTTATATCTTGAAGGAGCTTTGGGGAGTCCGGCGATCATTGCTGCTTGAGCAAGTGTAAGATCTTTGATGCTCTTCCCATAATAAGCATTTGCAGCGGCTTCTATGCCATATGCCCTATTCCCTAGATAGATTTTGTTTAGGTAAAGTTCAAGGATTTCCGGTTTTCCAAGTTCGCGCTCAATCTTTAAAGCCAAAAGTATCTCATTGAATTTTCGGTCGAAAGTGCGTTCCTGACTGAGAAAGAAGTTTTTTGCGACTTGCATTGTAATCGTGCTGCCGCCGGACTGAATACGGCCAGTGCTGACGAGTTGCAAAGAGGCGCGCATCAGGCTTTTTATATTAACGCCCTGATGTTCGAAGAAAGCGGAGTCTTCTGCTGCAAGGAAGGCGTTAACTAGGTTTTTAGGTATTTGATTGTAGGAAACGGGCGTTCTTCGCTTTTCGCCAAATTCGCCTAATAGCTGTTGGTCGCGGGTATAGATTCGCAGCGGGGTCTGAAGTTGGACTGATCGTAGCTGTTCCACGTCTGGCAGATTAGGCGATAAGAAAAGATAGAAGCTGGATGCAATAACGATACCGGCGGCGAGGCCCGCCGCGAACATCCAACTAAAAAATCGTAAGAGCCTCACAAAATTTCGCATGTTTTTCCTGACATCTTTACAATCTATGTCTATTATTTAAGAAATTTCTTTAGGTTTGGATAACACAGACAGATTATACGCTTTTTGCGCTGGAGATTTTAGTAATCTTCGAATGTTGGCTATGCTTTCAGAGCAGACTTTAACCTTTTAACCGTAGTGCGATAAGAAGGCAACTTTGTGTTTGGACTATTTGGAAAGAAAAAACAGCCGGTTTTAGGGCTTGATATCAGTTCTACATCGGTCAAGCTGATTGAACTCAGTCAGCAGGGCAGTCGATATCGAGTGGATAGTTACGCCGTTGAGCCTTTGCCGCCGAACGCAGTCGTTGAAAAGAATATCAATGATGCCGAAGCAGTGGGTGAAGTGATTTCAAGGGTGGTCAGCAAAGCGCGTGTCAACACCAAACATGCGGCGGTTGCCGTCGCAGGTTCAGCGGTTATCACCAAAGTCATCCAGATGAGCGCCTCCATTCGAGAGCAGGATCTGGAGTCACAAATTCAAATAGAAGCGGATCAGTACATTCCATACCCTCTGGACGAAGTCGCTCTGGACTTTGAAATGGTGGGACCGAATGAAGTTAATGCCGAGATGATGGATGTTTTATTAGCGGCATGCAGACGGGAGAATGTTGAACTACGTGAGGATGCGCTGGAAATTGGCGGCCTCTCCACTAAAGTAGTGGATGTTGAAGCATACGCCATGGAGCGCGCCATGGGGTTGATTGAAGCCCAGCTCGGCACTGGGGATGAATCTCAGACTGTCGCCGTTGTCGATATCGGCGCCACAATGACGACATTGAGCGTGTTGTCTGATGGTAAAACCATCTACACCCGCGAGCAGTTGTTTGGCGGCAAACAGTTAACTGAGGAAATACAGCGTAGATACGGCTTGTCGCAGGAAGAAGCCGGGTTGGCTAAAAAGCAGGGCGGCTTGCCTGATGATTATGAGCAGGAAGTTTTGCATCCATTCAAAGAGGCTGTCGTTCAGCAGGTAGCCAGATCACTTCAGTTCTTTTTCTCTTCCACCCAGTTCAATGAAGTGGACTACATCGTACTGGCGGGAGGAACCGCCTCGATTCCCGGCATCGCTGAACTGGTCCAGGAGCGAGTAGGAACCACTACCCTGGTCGCAAACCCATTTGCAGACATGACTGTGTCGTCAAAGGTTAATGCATCAGCATTAAGTAATGACGCCCCCTCCCTCATGATCGCGTGCGGATTGGCAATGAGGAGTTTTGACTAATGGCGCGTATTAACCTTCGTCCCTGGCGGGAAGAACTTCGGGCTGAAAGGCAGAAGCAGTTTATAACAGTATTATTAGGAATGCTGATTATTAGTGCTGGCGCCGGGTTTCTTTGGCATCGGCATGTTGAAGGAACAATCGAATATCAAATTCAAAGAAACAATTTCGTTCGTAATGAGATAGCCCAACTTGAGAAGCAGATAAAAGAAATTCAGGAACTAAAGAAAAAGAGGGATGCCCTGATTGAGAGAATGAAGGTTATCCAAGACCTGCAAGGGAAGAGGCCTATCATTGTGCGAGTATTTGACGAGCTGGTCAAAACCAACCCCGATGGTGTTTATTTTACTAGTCTTCTTAAACGGGGAGAGGTTTTGGAGGTAAAAGGGGTTGGGGAGTCAAATAGTAGAATATCAAGTTTAATGAGACGTCTGGATGAGTCAGCTTGGTTTAAGGATCCTAACTTAACGTCTGTTAAAGCGCTCCAAGATGATGAGGCGAAGAGCTCGTTTATTATGTCTGTTAAGCAGGAAACGCCAGCCGAAGAAAATAAAGGGGGGGCTTGATATGGGGATCTCTAGCTCTCTGGAAGGAATGAAAGATTTTAATATCAATGATCTTGACTTTAATAATGCGGGCTCGTGGCCTGGATTGGTTAAGTTGATTTGTTGTGTGATTTTGTTGTCTTTGGTATTGGGAGCGGTGTTTTGGTTTGATATTAAAGAGCTTAATGCCCAATTAGAGCGCTACCAAACAGAAGAGATTGATCTCAAAAAACAGTTTGAGGGGAAAGCTGCTCAAGTAGCTAACCTTGAAGAATATAAAGCTCAAATGCTTGAAATGGAAAAAACCTTCGGTGACTTGCTTAAGCAGCTACCAAGCGATACTGAGGTTCCTGGTTTATTGGAGGATATATCTTCGATTGGATCTCTGAGTGGCTTAGAGCTTGCCTCTATTGACTTAAAGCCAGAAATATCAAAAGAGTTTTATGTTGAGTTGCCTATTAATATAAAGGTAACCGGAGGTTTTCATGACCTTGCTTCGTTTGTTAGTGGCGTCGCTGGTTTATCCAGAATAGTGACCCTTCATGACTTTACTATAGGTGGAGGGAAAGGCGGAGGTTCATTATCTATGGATATTCAGGCCAAGACATATCGTTATAATGGATCTGGAGCGAAGTAATGAGTCGTCTAATATTAAGTTTTGCTTTGCTATCGGTAGTTTTTTTACTGGAAGGTTGCTCAAATAGTGACGGGTTTGACGATTTGCAGGCCTTTGTAACAGAAGTAAAAGCTAGACCCAAAAGGCGCATCGAGCCTTTGCCAGAGCCTAAAGTTTACCAGGCTTTTTCTTACAGTGCGGCGAATAGACGGTCTCCATTCGAGCCGCCACAGGAAGTAAAGCTTGCTCAAGTTGAACAAAAGCCTAAAAGTAACGTAAAGCCTGATCTTGATCGTCCTCCTGAGTTATTAGAGAGTTTCGCAATTGGCTCGATGACGATGGTTGGAACCATAAATAAGGACGGAGAGTCTACTCTGTATGCTTTGCTTAATGATGGGCAAGGAGGGATTCATAGGGTTCGACAAGGACAATATGTGGGAAAAAACCATGGCAGAGTGGTTTCAATTAGAGAAACAGGCATAGAAGTAGTTGAGATAATTTCTGATGGGCAGGGCGGTTGGTTTGAACGGCCGAGGACCCTTGGGTTGAAGGAAGTGAATTAATGAAGGTTTACCTTAGGCCAATTGAAAATCTTGTGGAGAAAACAATGACAGCGCGCCTCTTTAAAGTATGGTTGTCGTTTATTGCGCTAGCTTTAAGTGGGTGGGTAAACGCCACCAACTTAACAGGAATTGAGTTTGCCGCACTGCCTGGCGATCGTACGGAGATACTGCTTGAGTTTGACGCCCCCCCTCCTGTAGCTAAGGGTTATAGTATAGAGCAGCCCGCCAGAATAGCTTTGGATTTGGAAGGTGTCGTTAATGGGTTGTCAGAGCGTAATCATCAGTTGTCAAAGGGCAATACGCAAAGTGTAACCGTTATAGAAGCTGGAGGGCGAACAAGGGTAATTATCAACCTTGCGGAGCTGGTTCCTTATGTTACTGAAGCTAAGGGAAACAATTTGGTGGTGCGCCTTGGAGATAGTGGTAGTTCTTCTGGTGCGGTCGTTTCGCAACCAAGTTCGCAGACATCCAGTAATGTTGCGTCATCTCGCCCAGTGGCAGTCTCCTCAGGCTCCTCAATATTGGATATAGACTTCCTTAGAGGAGACAAAGGAGACGGTCGTGTTCTGATCTCCCTGTCTAATCCGAAGGTCAGTGTAGATATGTCTGAAGAAGCGGGAAATATTAAGCTTGTGTTCAATGGAATGACGCTTCCCAAAGAGCTGCAACGTAGACTTGATGTGACTGATTTTGCTACCCCTGTGAGAATTGTGGACTCTTACTTGGTTGGTGGCGATGCGACGGTTCTGATTAAGCCAGAAGGCGACTACGATTATTTGGCTTACCAAACTGATAATCAGTTTACATTAGCTGTTGAGCCATTGACCGAGGAGGAGTCGGAGCAGCGCCTTAAGGATAAGTTTCCATACACTGGAGAAAAGTTATCTTTGAACTTCCAAGATATAGAGGTTCGGTCAGTTTTGCAGCTTATAGCAGACTTTACAGGATTGAATTTAGTTGCCAGTGACACGGTGGGCGGGAGAATTACCTTAAGGCTGCAAAATGTGCCTTGGGATCAAGCGTTAGAGTTAATATTGAAGACTAAGGGGCTGGATCAGCGGAAAGTTGGAAATGTGCTTTTAGTTGCACCGGCGGAAGAAATTGCAGCTAGGGAACGATTGGAACTAGAGGCAAGTAAGCAAGTTAAAGAGTTGGCTCCAGTAAGGCTGGAAGTTGTGCAAATTAATTATGCAAAAGCCAAGGACATAGTTGATCTCTTAAAAGAAGATAAAGATCTTATATCCACCAGAGGGTTCATTTCTTCCGATGAAAGAACGAACACCATCAGCATTAGAGAAACAACCGATAAGCTAACGCAAGTTCGTAGGTTGATTCAGACTTGGGATGTTGCTGTGAGTCAAGTTCTCATTGAAGCGAGAATAGTAAGAGCAAGAACGGATGCGGTGTCTGATTTAGGCATAGAGTGGGGAGGTTTATACAATAAAACGAATGGTGACTCTACTTTTATGGTGGGAGGTTCAAGAGGGACTCTAATTCAGCGTGCGAATACTGAAACAGTAACATTTCCTGGAGCATTGGCTGTGGATCTGGGGGTTACAAAAGCTAACGCGAGTTCTCTTGCCCTGGGTTTCCTTAAAGATGACAACTTGATCACAATGGAGTTATCGGCTTTGGAGGCGGATGGTAAGGGCGAGATTGTGGCTCAACCAAAGATTGTAACTGCTGACAGGCAAACTGCGAGAATTGAGTCGGGAGAGGAAATTCCTTACCAAGAGGCGTCATCTAGTGGCGCAACCTCGGTGTCATTCAAGAAAGCGGTACTGTCTCTTGAAGTCACGCCACAAATTACACCCGATGATAAGGTTATTATGGACTTGCTGGTTAACCAGGATTCTCGAGGCGTTACGACGGCAGGTATTCCGAGTATAGATACAAACGAGGTTCAGACACAGATCTTGGTTGGAAATGGTGAAACGATTGTTCTCGGTGGGATATTTACAGCTGAAAACTCAACTACTGTTACAAAAACACCTTTTTTTGGTGACATCCCATATCTTGGCAAGTTATTTACAAAGACTGAGCACACAAACCAGAGATCAGAGCTTCTGATCTTCATTACCCCCAAACTCATCACTAATGGCCTGATCGAAAATTAAGGTTAAGCGCCTAGATTGAAAAGCCGCCACAAGGCGGCTTTTTTGTGCTTGCTTACCAGCAAAAGTGGAGGGGGATGGGATTGGCGTGATATGCTCCGCTACCGTGGCGTATCATTATGGACTGTTCGGGTGAAAGCGAAGAAGAATGTTGTACTGGTGGGCCCTATGGGGACCGGGAAAACTACAATCGGCAAACTGCTTGCGAAAGAGCTTCAGTATGAATTTGTAGACTCTGATCGTGAAATCGAAGCCCGCTGCGGCGCCGATATCCCCTGGATATTTGATGTGGAAGGCGAGGCGGGTTTTCGTGGTAGAGAGAAAAGCGTCATTGCAGATCTTTCGCAGCGAGACGGAGTTGTCATCGCGACTGGCGGGGGGGCTGTTGTAGATCCTGACAACCAGTGTACATTGAAAGAATATGGCTTCATTGTCTATCTCCATACCTCTGTAGAGCAGCAATATCAGCGCACCCGAAAAGATCGTAAAAGGCCTTTGCTGAGAAGTGAGGACCCCCTTAGCGTACTGAAAAAACTGATGTCAGTACGCGAGCCAATATACAGGTCCATCGCTGACCTGATTATCAGCACCGATAGTAAGCGTCCCAAAGGCGTTGTGCGAGATATAGTGAAAACACTCCGGGCATCACGTGAGGAAACCGTCGAGCGATGAAACAGAAGACTATGGAAACTCTTCAGGTCGATCTAGGCGACCGCAGCTATCCAATCTATATCGGCGCAGGCCTGATGGCGGTCTCAAGTTACTTTGTGGACGCTATCAGGCACAAGCAAGTGATGATCGTCACTAATGAAACGATCGCTCCCCTTTATATGGAGCAACTTGAGTCAAGTCTCGAAGGCTTTCAAGTCGACAAAACTATTTTGGAAGATGGCGAGAAGTTCAAAAACCTGGACTCACTGAACAGCATTTTTGACCATCTTTTGACACAGAAACACAATCGCACAACAACGCTTATCGCTCTGGGTGGGGGCGTTATCGGTGATATGACCGGATTCGCCGCTGCTTGTTATCAGCGGGGCGTGGACTTTATTCAGGTCCCGACAACCTTGTTATCGCAAGTGGACTCTTCGGTTGGCGGCAAAACCGGCGTGAATCACCCGCTGGGGAAAAATATGATAGGTGCTTTTCATCAGCCGAAAGCCGTGGTTATTGACACAGATACACTCAAGACTCTGCCTGCGGCAGAGGTGTCAGCAGGTTTGGCTGAAGTTATTAAATACGGTCTTATCTACGATCAGGCGTTTTTCAATTGGTTGGAAGAAAATATTGATCTGATCAAGGAGCTCGATACTGCAGCAATTACATACGCCGTCAAGCGCTCCTGTGAGATCAAAGCGGAAGTGGTTGCTGCGGATGAGACAGAGCAGGGGGTGCGTGCAATTCTGAATCTCGGTCATACCTTTGGGCATGCCATTGAGGCGTATACGCACTATAAAGAGTGGTTGCATGGCGAAGCTGTAGCTGTCGGAATGTTGATGGCGGCGGATCTGTCGCGTCGTATGGGAAGGCTGAATGAACAGGATTGCGAGCGGATCACAAAGTTGATCAGTCGGGCGGATTTGCCTGTCCGTCCTCCCGTGAGTATGACGAAAGACGACTTTATTCGTTTTATGGCTATTGATAAAAAAGTGCTGGATGGACAACTGCGACTGGTGTTGTTGGAGTCGCTGGGTCGAGCCGACGTTACCGCTGACTTTCCTGCGGACTTGCTGCAGGAGACTCTGGCGCTTTTCACTACACATTAGTAATTTCAGACATTGATGCAAGAAACTGTCGTACAGCAGGAGCCTGCGTTTGCTCTAGACGCATGGCGTGAAATCTATGGCGTTGACGGGGACCCTTTTGATGCTCGTCACGCGGACCTGCTTCAAGTGGGGCGGTATGGCGAAATTATCGAAAACCTGCGCCATCTGGTTCATTTTTCGGAGCGTATAGTCGCGCTGACAGCCCCTAAAGGGGGCGGTAAGTCCTTGCTGCTGAAACACTTGGTAATGCTGGAAGGTGAGGCGCTTAGAATCGTATTGTTAAAGCCCGGCTTGCTGGAAGGGGCTGAAGCGCTCGTAATCCAGTTGGCCACGGGGCTTGAACTGCCGACAGTTGAAAATAATCTGTCTACTAAAGTGTTGCTGGCCGAAATAATGCAAAGCTGTGAGAGAAGTTTTGCATCAGGTTTGCGCACACTTTTTGTGATTGACGATGCGCATGAGTTATCTGACGAATCTCTTGAGTTGCTGGTTACTCGTTTCAACCCGGAACAGTCTGGGGTGTTTGGTCTGCTGTTGGTCGGTCAGCTACAGATTACCCAGCAGCTGGCACGCGCCTGTGGTGCGCGTGGAACCTCCATTCAGTATGTTGGCGTTCCGCCGCTTGATCTTAGTGATACTTCCCGTTATCTGAATGAAAAACTTCGTTCTGCCGGGTGGAGTGGTGGTGAAGGAGGGATACCTCCTGCATTAGTTGGTAAGTTATATCAACTAAGCAAAGGCATTCCCGGACGAATAGATCGTCTGGCGGGGTCTCTGCTTTTATCCGCCGAGGCGGCGAAGCCCAAAAACTTCAAGCCCAGCGCGAAGTTATATCAGTTGGTTTCCGGTTTCTTGCTGGCGGTTTTTGTAGGAGGCGTCGGTTTCATCGCGTGGCGTTATGAGGCGACGTCAACGGTGGAAAATAGTGTGGCGGACGCATCCAGAGTGACGATAAAACTTCCTGCTCCTGCTCCTGCTCCTGCTCCTGCTCCTGCTCCTGCTCCTGCTCCTGCTCCAGAGTCAGAACTAAAAGTGGATGTGGCGGCCGCAACCCCCCCCCCTCTGACTGAAGCCGCAGAGACCGATTTAGGCGAAGACGCATCAGAGTTGGCTACCGCTGCGCAGCAGCGAGACGCAGCGACGAAGTCTCCCGAAGAGGAGATGAACCACGACGGTGAGGCTCCTGTGTATCAGGTGGCCGAACCGGAAGCGAAGGATGAGAAGGCTGCCAGAGTCAAGCCTGTTGATAATTTACAGCAAGCAGAGCGTGACGTAGAGCCGGCGGTTGTGGCTGTGAAGTCTGAACCTTCCGTTCGGGTTGAATCGAAAAAAACTTCTCAAAAAGCCGCTGTCGCAGAACGGCCTGTGCCGCTCTCTAAAGCTGTAAATGACTTGGACCATTATTTCCGCACGAACGAATGGCTGCAGTCTCAGGCGTCTTCGGCCTGGACGATTCAGTTGTTGGGTAGCTTGCACAGGGAATCAGTGCAAACCTTTCTGAGAAGGGAAGGAGACACGCAGGATTTTTACGTTAAGTCCCTGTATCAAGGGAAAGACTGGTTTGTCGTGTTGCGCGGCGTTTACCCCTCCAAAGAGCAGGCCAAAGAAGCGCTTGCCCAGCTCCCTCAGCCGTTGGTTGAGCAGGGGGCGTGGGTGCGCAGTATTTCCGGCTTGCAGGGCTTGGTTAAATAAGGATCGAGACTTTTTCTCTCTTACCTCTGTCATAAGCACAAACCTTTAGGTATTTTTACTAATTAACAAATCTCTTTAGATTTGAGCTAAGGCTTGTCCGTGTGTATTATGGGCGGCCCATTTTTGCCTATCAAAAGCTGCTTGGTTTTGATTTCTTTCAGGCAAGCTTTTGATTCGTAAGGATTTAAGTGAGAGAAAGCATATGAAGACAGGTCTGTATCAACCAGGTGAGTTCAAAGATAACTGTGGTTTTGGTTTGATCGCCCATATGAATGGGCAAGCCAGCCATGATCTGCTGCGCACCGCTATTGAGTCCCTCACATGCATGACTCATCGAGGTGGTATCGCTGCGGATGGCAAAACCGGCGACGGTTGTGGGTTACTGATACAAAAGCCTGATTCCTTTCTAAGGGCGATAGCCGAAGAAAGCTTTAATGTTGAGTTGGGCGCGAATTACGCGGTGGGTATGCTGTTCCTGAATCAGGACGAAGCTATGGCGAAAGCCGCCCGTGAGCGCTTGGAGTCCGCGCTGGCCGAACAAGGCGTGAAAACCGTCGGGTGGCGCCTTGTTCCTACGAATACGGAATGTCTGGGGCCTATGGCTCTGGATTGCCTTCCTGTTATAGAACAAATATTCGTTGAAGCCCCGAAGGGCATTAATGAGCACGAGTTCGCGGTCAAACTGTATATTGCCCGCAGGATGGCCGAGAACGCCTTGGCGGAAGATAAAGAGTTCTATATCTGTAGCTTGTCCAGCCAGGTGCTTTCTTATAAAGGGTTGATGATGCCCGTCGACCTGCCAAACTTTTATCTGGACCTTGGCGATGCGCGCTTGGAAACCGCTATTTGCGTGTTCCACCAGCGCTTTTCCACTAATACGGCGCCGCGTTGGCCGTTGGCGCAGCCTTTCCGGTATCTGGCTCACAATGGTGAGATCAACACTATCGACGGCAACCGTAACTGGGCGATGGCTCGCGCAAGCAAATTTAAATCCCCACACCTGCCTGATCTGGAAGCGCTGCAGCCGATTGTGAATCGCACTGGCTCAGATTCCTCTTCCATGGACAACATGCTGGAAGTCTTGCTGGCGGGCGGCGTTAATCTATTCCGCGCCGTGCGTATGATGATTCCGCCTGCATGGCAAAACGTGGACACCATGGACCCGGATTTACGCGCGTTTTATGAATACAACTCCATGCACATGGAACCTTGGGATGGCCCCGCCGGTGTGGTATTGACTGACGGTCGCTACGCGGTGTGTCTGTTGGATCGTAATGGATTGCGTCCTGCGCGCTGGGTTATCACCAAAAACGGCTACATTACGCTGGCCTCGGAAGTGGGCACTTATGGCTACAAGTCTGAGGATGTCGTCGCCAAGGGCCGTGTTGGCCCGGGTCAGATTTTGGCGGTGGACACCCATACCGGCGAAGTGCTGCATACTCAGGATGTGGATAACCGTCTGAAATCGGCGCACCCCTACAAGAAGTGGCTGCGTGAAAACGCACTGCGTGTGGAAACCAAACTTAATCAGCAGACGCCTGAATTCACGCTGATGGAAAAGGAAAACCTGCATGAATACATGAAAATGTTCATGATTTCCTTTGAAGAGCGCGACCAGGTGCTACGTCCTCTGGCTGAATCCGGCCAGGAGGCGGTGGGTTCAATGGGTGACGATGCGCCAATGGCGGTGCTATCCACCCGCATCCGTTCCGTTGCGGACTACTTCCGTCAGAAATTTGCCCAGGTGACTAATCCGCCAATCGATCCGTTGCGGGAAACCATTGTCATGTCTCTGGAGACCTGTTTGGGCGCGGAACGCAATGTATTCCAGGAAACGGCTCAGCATGCTAACCGAATTATCCTGAGTACGCCGGTATTGTCGCCAGCCAAGTTCTTCCGAATCGCCAACCTGCAGCGTGAAGGTTTCTCCGTAGAGAAAATCAAGTTGTCGTACCGCCCAGAGTTAGGGCTCAAGCAAGCGATTGAAGCCGTGGCGGATCAGGCGGAAAACGCCGCGCGCAACGGCAGAGTGTTGGTGATACTGAGCGACAACTGCATTAACCAGGGCGAGCTGCCAATCAACGCCTTTATGGCGACAGGCGCTGTGCATCACCGTTTGGTGAACAAAGGCCTGCGTTGCGACGCCAATATCATAGTGGAAACCGCTTGGGCGAGAGACCCGCATCATTTCGCCGTGTTGTTTGGTTTCGGCGCCACCGCGGTTTATCCATACCTGTCTTATCAAGTGCTTAATGACCTGATTAACACCGGCGAAGTATTGATCGACCCTATCGAAGCCAAAAATAACTATAGGAAAGGCATTAACAAAGGTCTGTTGAAAATACTCTCCAAGATGGGGATATCGACAATCGCCTCTTATCGCGGCGCGCAATTATTCGAGGCCGTGGGGCTGGCGGATGATATTGTTGATTTGTGCTTCTGCGGCGTTCCCAGTCGTATCCAGGGCGCCTCATTCTATGACTTCCAGACGGAGCAGGCGGAGCTGGCCAAAATGGCCTGGGCCAAACGCAAACCAATATTGCAGGGCGGTCTGCTGAAGTTCGTCCATGGCGGCGAATATCACGCCTATAACCCGGATGTGGTCGGCGCGTTGCAGAAGGCGGTGCGCGAAGGCGACTATGGCGTTTATCAGGAATATGCCTCCTATGTAAACGGCCGGGCGCCGATGACGCTGCGCGACCTCTTCAAAATCTCTGATAAGGTCAAGCAGATTTCGATAGACGAAGTCGAACCGCTGGAAAACATTCTTCCCCGGTTTGACTCCGCCGCCATGTCCATTGGCGCGCTGTCTCCTGAGGCGCACGAAGCGCTGGCGGTCGCGATGAACCGCTTGGGCGGTCGCTCCAACTCAGGCGAAGGCGGTGAAGATCCGGCGCGCTATGGGACGGAGAAGCGCTCCAAGATCAAGCAGGTGGCTTCAGGTCGCTTCGGCGTGACGCCTCACTATCTGGTCAGCGCGGATGTGCTGCAGATTAAAGTGGCGCAGGGCGCCAAGCCCGGCGAAGGCGGCCAACTTCCTGGCGGTAAGGTTAACCAGTTAATCGCACGCCTGCGTTATGCAGTCCCAGGGGTGACGCTGATTTCTCCGCCGCCGCATCATGATATCTACTCGATCGAAGATTTAGCGCAGCTGATTTTCGACTTGAAACAGGTCAATCCAGAGGCGCTGGTGTCGGTCAAGCTGGTGTCTGAACCTGGCGTCGGCACTATCGCCGCAGGTGTGGCCAAAGCCTACGCGGACCTGATCACGATTTCGGGGTATGACGGCGGCACGGGCGCCAGTCCGCTGACCTCTATCAAGTACGCCGGTTCTCCCTGGGAATTGGGCTTATCAGAAGCGCATCAGGCGTTGCGTGCGAATGATCTGCGCGGCAACGTGCGCCTGCAGACGGACGGTGGTCTGAAGACCGGTCTGGATGTGGTGAAAGCGGCCATTCTTGGTGCGGAAAGCTTCGGCTTCGGCACTGGGCCAATGGTGGCGTTGGGCTGTAAATACCTGCGGATTTGCCACTTGAACAACTGCGCCACGGGTGTTGCGACGCAGAATAAAGATCTGCGCGATAAACATTTCCAGGGCACGGTGGAAATGGCGATCAACTACTTCAAATTCGTCGCAACGGAAACTCGTGAGTGGATGGCCAAGCTGGGCGTTCGTTCTCTGGAAGAACTGGTTGGCCGCACGGACCTGCTGGAGATTTTACCGGGCGCGACGGCCAAGCAGCGCAATCTGGATTTGACGCCGATGCTGAGCAACGACGCAATACCTGCGGACAAGCCGCATACCTGCCAGTCCGAGCGCAATGCCCCATACGACAAAGGCCGTTTGGCGGAAGAAATGGTGCAGGCAGCGCTGCCAACCATCGAAGCCAAAAGTGGTGGTGAGTTTGAGTTTCGCGTCACCAACTGTGATCGCTCTATCGGCGCCCGTTTGTCCGGCGAGATCGCTAAGCGACACGGCAATCAGGGTATGGCGGAAAACCCGCTGGTCTTCCGTTTGACCGGCACCGCTGGGCAAAGCTTCGGCGTGTGGAACGCTGGCGGCTTGCACATGTATCTGGAAGGCGACGCCAACGATTACGTGGGCAAAGGCATGACTGGCGGTAAGTTGACCATACGTCCTCCCCAGAACAGCTCTTTTGCATCGCAGGAAACTTCCATCATCGGTAACACCTGCCTGTATGGCGCCACTGGCGGCAAGCTTTTCGCCGGGGGTGTGGCGGGCGAACGCTTTGGCGTGCGTAACTCCGGCGCCTATGCGGTGGTGGAAGGCGTGGGCGACCACTGCTGTGAATATATGACGGGTGGTATGGTGGCTGTGCTGGGGAAAACCGGTTACAACTTTGGCGCAGGCATGACTGGCGGCTTTGCTTATGTTCTCGACCTGGAGAACCGCTTCGTCGACCGCTATAACCATGAGCTGGTGGAGATTCACCGTATTACCAGCGAAGCGATGGAAGCGTACCGCAACTATCTGCGCGACGTGATCGACGAGCACGTTCGGGAAACCAGCAGCGCCTGGGCGGAAAACATGCTGGATAACTTCGATGACTATGTGGGGCGCTTCTGGTTGGTGAAACCCAAAGCCGCCAGCCTTGCCTCGTTGATGGACAGCACGCGGGCAAGGCCTGAGTAATAAATCGGGGCTGTTAAGTTTAGTCGGAGTTCCCGGCGTAATGAGGGTGGCGAGACTGCGCCTCGGGCGTTCGCGCTGCGCCGGGTCCAGAAACAGATTTTTTGTATACAGTTTAGAGGTTTAGACGCAATGGCGGAGAGACTGAGCAATAACTTTCAGTTCCTCGATGTGGGACGGCAAGATCCTGAAAAGGTTCCGGTTGGGCGTCGTAAGAAGCAGTTTAGAGAAATCTACAAGCCCTTTAAGGAAGAGGAAGTCAAAAACCAGGCGCACCGCTGTCTGGAGTGCGGCAACCCCTATTGCGAATGGAAATGCCCAGTGCATAACTACATTCCCAATTGGCTAAAGCTGGCGTCGGAAGGCAACATCATGGCGGCGGTTGAGCTCAGCCATCAGACTAATACGCTCCCTGAAGTCTGTGGCCGGGTATGCCCGCAAGACAGATTATGCGAAGGCGCCTGTACGCTGAATGATGGTTTCGGCGCCGTGACGATCGGCTCGACCGAGAAATATATTACAGATACGGCGCTGGCGTTGGGCTGGAAGCCGGATATGTCCAAGGTGGCCATGACCGAGAAACGGGTCGCCATTATCGGCGCGGGTCCCGCCGGTTTGGGATGTGCAGATGTCTTGATCCGCAGTGGCGTGAAACCTGTCGTGTTCGACCGCTACCCGGAAATTGGCGGGTTGCTGACCTTCGGTATTCCAGAGTTCAAACTGGAAAAAGAGGTTATGGTCCGCCGCCGTAAGCTGTTTGAAGAGATGGGCATCGAGTTCCGTCTGAACACAGATGTAGGGAAAGATGTGGCGTTTGCGGATTTGTTGAATGAATTCGACGCCGTCTTCCTGGGAATGGGAACCTACAACTATATGAAAGGTGGCTTCCCCGGCGAGGAATTGCCTGGCGTTTATGACGCGCTGCCGTATCTGATATCCAACGTCAACCGTTGCCTGGGGTATGAAAAAGCGCCGGAAGACTTTGTCGACATGCAGGGCAAGCGAGTTGTCGTCCTCGGCGGCGGCGACACCGCAATGGACTGTAACCGGACGGCGATTCGTCAAAAGGCTAAATCAGTAACCTGCGCTTATCGTCGTGATGAGGCCAACATGCCCGGTTCACGTAAGGAAGTCGCCAACGCGAAAGAAGAGGGCGTCAAGTTCCTGTTCAACCGTCAGCCCGTGGCCATCATCGGCGATGAGCGGGTAGAGGGCGTGAAAGTGGTGCAAACTCGCCTGGGCGAGCCGGACGAAAATGGTCGTCGTCGTCCTGAAGTGGTGGCGGGAAGCGAAGAGATACTGCCTGCGGACGCAGTGCTGATCGCATTTGGTTTCCGTCCCAGCCCTTCACCCTGGTTCCAGGAGTTTGGCATTGATGTCGATAACGGCGGACGAGTCATCGCGCCGGAACAGCAGCAATACAAATTCCAGACGACTAACCCGAAAGTGTTCTCCGGCGGAGACATGGTGCGCGGCTCCGACCTGGTGGTCACGGCTATCTGGGAAGGCAGACAGGCGGGAGAAGGCATTCTCGATTATCTGGAAGTATGACGCTGTGAAGTGATTGATTAACAATCAAAAAGCTTCAGACGTATGAAAAGGCATGGTTTTCCATGCCTTTTTTGTTGGGGGCGAACGTGGTATATGTGCTGCTCTCAAATTCTGGAACCCTGGAGACGTCATGTCAGAACTGAAGAATGATCGATTTTTACGCGCGTTAATGAGACAGCCGGTGGACGTGACGCCGGTGTGGATGATGCGCCAGGCCGGACGTTACTTGCCTGAATATCGGGCTTCCAGGGCTCGTGCAGGCAGCTTCATGGACCTGTGTAAAAATGCGGAATTCGCCTGTGAAGTCACGCTTCAGCCACTGGAGCGTTTTGAGCTTGATGCGGCGATTCTTTTCTCTGACATTCTCACTATTCCTGACGCGATGGGGCTGGGCCTGTACTTCGAAACTGGAGAAGGCCCCCGCTTCAAAAAGACGGTAAGAACGGAAGCGGACGTCAACGCGCTGCATATGCCAGACGCGGACACGGATCTCGGCTATGTCATGAACGCCGTGCGCACCATTCGCCGGGAGTTGAACGGCCGCGTCCCCCTGATCGGCTTTTCCGGCAGCCCTTGGACTTTGGCTACTTATATGGTGGAAGGCGGTTCAAGCAAGGACTTCCGTGAAATCAAAAAGCTCGCATACGGACAACCGGAGTTGCTGCATTTGTTGCTGGATAAACTGGCGGATTCCGTAGCGGATTACCTGAACGCGCAAATTCGTGCGGGCGCGCAGGCTGTGCAGATTTTTGATACCTGGGGCGGGGCTCTGACTGCCGCGGGATACCTTGAATTTTCGCTGGCTTATATGAAAAAGATCGTGTCGAAGCTGCAGCGTGAGGCGGACGGGCGTCCTGTACCGGTGATTCTGTTCACCAAAAATGGCGGCCAATGGCTGGAGCATATTGCCGATGCAGGCGCTGACGCGCTAGGGCTCGACTGGACGACGGAAATCAGTGAGGCCAGAAGACGTGTGGGCGACCGGGTTGCTTTGCAAGGCAATATGGACCCGGCTGCATTATATGCGCCTCCCGCTGCGATTCGGGATCAGGTTTCGCGCATTCTGGCGAGCTTTGGTTCTGGCGAGGGGCATGTCTTTAATCTGGGGCACGGGATCACGCCGGATGTGGACCCAGAACACGCGAAAGTCTTTATCGACGCCGTCCATGAGTTGAGCGCGCCTTATCATCAGAATGCCTGATTGCGATTGGCGTTAATGGAGTATTTGTAGGAATGGCGAAGAAACAGACCAGTTACGTCTGCACGGAATGTGGCGCGGATTACCGCAAATGGATGGGGCAGTGTATTCAATGCGGAGCCTGGAATACGGTCAGCGAATTCCGTGAAAGCCGGGTGCCTGTCAAGAGCGCCGCCCGCAGCGGATTTACTGGGCAGCGGGCGCAATTACAGTCTCTGGAAGAGGTTGAACTGGTCGATCTTCCCCGCACATCCACTCTGAGTCCCGAGTTTGACCGCGTGCTTGGAGGCGGTATTGTTCCCGGATCGGTCGTGCTGATCGGCGGTCATCCCGGCGCAGGCAAAAGTACTCTGCTGCTGCAGACGACCTGTCGACTGGCGGAGCGACACAAGATTCTTTACGTCACTGGCGAAGAATCCATTCAGCAGATCGCCATGCGCGCACGCCGCCTGCAGCTTAACAGTCACGGTATGCAGGTGATGTCGGAGACGGATGTTGAAAGCGTCCTCGACACTGCGCGAGAACAAAAGCCGAACATACTCGTTATTGACAGTATTCAAGTCATGCACGTCGCCGAGCTGCAATCTGCGCCGGGCAGCGTCGCTCAGGTGCGGGAAGCGGCTGCGGCGTTGACCCGCTTCGCCAAGCAGTCCGGCGTTGCGTTGCTGATAGTCGGGCATGTCACCAAAGACGGCTCTCTCGCAGGCCCTAAAGTGCTGGAGCATATGATCGACGCCTCCATCATGCTGGAAGGTAACGAAGACAGCCGTTTCCGGACATTACGCGCGATCAAGAACCGTTTTGGCGCCGTGAATGAATTAGGCGTCTTCGCGATGATGGAGACGGGGCTAAAAGACGTTAAAAACCCCAGCGCTATTTTTCTTAATCGCGAGGGTCACACCGCTGCGGGCAGTATTGTGACCGTCGCCTGGGAGGGCACCCGACCATTGCTGGTGGAAATTCAGGCGCTGGTGGATCAAGGCTTCGGCGCGGCCCCCAGACGTTTAGCGATAGGTTCCGACCCCCAGCGTCTGGCTCTGCTGTTGGCGGTTTTACATCGTCACGGGGGCTTGCACGTGGGGGATCAGGATGTGTTCATTAACGTGGTGGGTGGTGTGAAAATCGCTGAAACCAGTGCGGATTTAGCGGTATTGATGGCGATATCCTCAAGCTTTAAGGATCGCGCGGCGCCGAGCGATTGGGTGGTGTTTGGCGAGGTGGGTCTGTCAGGAGAAATCCGGCCGGTCAGCAGTGGGCAGGAGCGTATTGTCGAAGCGGCCAAACATGGCTTCACCAAGGCGATTGTGCCAAAGTCGAATGCGCCCAAGAAAGCGCCGGAGGGCATGCAGGTGATAGGCGTATCCCGTTTGCAGGAGGCGCTTGAACTGCTTTAGCCTGTGCGCCCGCTAGACCGTTTCAATTAGCGCGGCGAGCTCTCTTTCCAGCAATGCGGAACTGCCTAGATTCAACTCTACCAGGCGTCTCAATGTTGAGGCGCTGTCCAGGTCCATGTGCTCGCAGGAAAAACCCAGATGGCCTTTTTCCGCATGGCGCATATGCCCGTTAAAGCTGATCAAGTGTTCCGCGTCCAAGTTGACGCGAAGTTCAAACGGGGAGCGAGTGTCTGCTTCTCCCCAGTCTGCGGGCTCATGCACCAGTGCGCCGCGAAAAGAGATATCCAGTAACTGACTGACCCAGCTGCGGTTGTTTTGTTGAATGGTCACCTCCGCATCAAATGATATACGCTGAAAGCGGCGGCGATCTGAAGAGGACGTTGGCGACATAGTTTTTTATTCCCTGTAGCGATACCTAAACTATAGTCGCTACATGGGAGAACTTCACGTTGAGAGGGGAGGACGGGGCGTTGACCCCGTCCGGAAAGAAAGGCTATCAGGCCAGGCGCTTATATTTCATGCGCTGAGGCACGGCGGCGCTCTCGCCGACGCGTTTCTTGTAGTCTTCGTCGTATTCGGAGAAGTTGCCTTCGAACCAGACCACTTCACTATCGCCTTCGAAAGCCAGGATGTGGGTGGCGATACGGTCGAGGAACCAGCGATCGTGCGAGATGACAATCGCGCAACCAGGGAAAGCCAGCAAGGCCTCCTCAAGCGCTCGTAAGGTCTCTACGTCGAGATCGTTGGTCGGTTCGTCGAGCAGTAATACGTTGCCGCCTTGTTTTAGCAGCTTGGCCAGGAATAAGCGGTTGCGTTCACCGCCGGAAAGTTCCTTGACTCGTTTTTGCTGCTCGCCGCCGCGGAAATTGAAGCGGGACAGATAGGCGCGGGAAGGAGTGCGATAAGAGCCGACTTCAATCATATCCTGACCGTCGCTGACTTCTTCCCATACTGTTTTACTGTCATCCAGCTCCCGCATTTGTCCAACGTAAGAAAGCTGTACGGTGTCGCCAAGGCGGATAGCGCCAGACTCTGGTTGCTCCATGCCTGCGATCAGCTTGAATAACGTAGACTTACCTGCGCCGTTGCCGCCGATGACGCCGACAATGCTGCCTGGAGGCACATTGAAGTTAAGGTTATCGAACAGCAGTTTGTCGCCGAAGCGTTTCTTGACGTCATTAACTTCAATGACGATATCCCCCAAACGTGGTCCGGGCGGAATGTAAATCTCGTTGGTCTCGTTACGGGACTGAAAGTCCTGTGACGACAGCTCCTCAAAGCGGGCCAGACGCGCTTTACTCTTGGCGTGGCGGCCTTTGGGGTTGCTGCGCACCCAGTCCAGTTCTGATTTGATGGTTTTCTGGCGAGCGGCTTCAGTTCTTTCTTCCTGCTCCAGGCGTTTTTCCTTGGCTTCCAGCCACTGGCTGTAGTTGCCTTCGAAGGGGATGCCGCGACCGCGGTCCAGCTCCAGTATCCAGCCGGCGACATTGTCGAGGAAGTAACGGTCGTGGGTAATCGCTACGACAGTGCCAGGATATTCATGAAGGAAGCGTTCCAGCCAGGCGACGCTTTCTGCGTCCAAATGGTTGGTCGGTTCGTCCAGCAGCAGCATGTCTGGCTTGGATAGCAGTAGTTTGCAAAGCGCTACGCGGCGGCGCTCGCCTCCTGACAGGGTGCTCACTTTGGCGTCCCAGGGCGGAAGGCGCAATGCATCGGCGGCGACTTCCAGCGTGCGCTCCAGATTGTGGCCATCGGTGGTTTGCAGTAGCGCCTCCAGCTTGGCCTGCTCTGCGGCCAAAGCATCGAAATCGGCGTCTGGCTCCGCGTAGGCGGCGTATACTTCGTCCAGTCGCGTCATGGCGTTCTTGATTTCTGCGACGGCCTCTTCGACGTTGCCGCGCACATCCTTGCTTTCATCCAGCTGTGGTTCCTGTGGCAGGTAGCCGACATTTATTCCGGGTTGTGGACGGGCTTCGCCGATAATGTCGGTATCTACGCCAGCCATAATGCGAAGCAGGGTGGACTTACCTGAGCCGTTCAGACCCAGTACGCCGATTTTAGCGCCAGGGAAAAAGCTGAGGGAGATGTCTTTAAGAATTTCTCGTTTCGGAGGGACTACCTTGCCCACCCGATTCATGGTGTACACGTACTGTGCCATGAGATTGAAACCTATGCCTTTGATTTGATAATGAAAACGAAAGCGTTTGCCCGCGTTAAGCTGTTTTGGAAATAGTTCTGCGACTCCATCGGTCCTAACGAGTGACGGCTGGAAACTACGTGGGCCTGTCTGGACATTGGCGTAAAGTCCGGCCGCAAGCGTCTGGGCGAATGGAATGGTACTGTGAATGGCCGTTTAAGTTAGCTGAAATCGTTGACTTTGGCAAACAGCGAGCGTTTTTGCGGAGGCTTTGCTCCGCCTTACCGGAAGCGCGGTAAAATGGGGTGAAGAGCAGGGGATAATCGATTAAAATAGCGGCTTTTCTCACCGCCGTACGCTGACTTCACGAAACTACGGTACTCACTTCCTAGAGATAGAGGCGACAGATGTTTACGCGTGACATGACCATCGCAAGTTTTGATCCTGATCTTTGGACCGCCATGCAAGGTGAAACCCAGCGTCAGGAAGAGCACATAGAACTGATTGCATCTGAAAACTACACTAGTCCACGCGTTATGGAAGCCCAGGGCTCCGCGCTTACTAACAAGTATGCGGAAGGTTATCCCAACAAGCGCTATTACGGCGGTTGCGAATATGTTGACGTAGTTGAGCAGTTGGCTATCGACCGCGCCAAAGAGTTGTTCGGGGCCGACTACGCCAACGTGCAGCCTCACTCCGGCTCCCAGGCGAACGCAGCGGTATACATGGCCCTGTGTAAGCCTGGCGATGTGATCCTCGGCATGAGCCTGGCTCATGGCGGCCACTTGACGCATGGCGCATCCGTCAGCTTTTCCGGTCGTATTTATAAAGCGGTGCAGTACGGTTTGAACCCGGAGACTGGTGAAATTGATTACGAAGAAGTCGCCAAACTGGCGCGTGAGAACAAGCCCAAGATGATTGTGGCGGGCTTCTCCGCCTACTCGCGAGTGATTGATTGGGGACGTTTTCGTGCTATTGCGGACGAAGTCGGCGCTTATTTATTTGTCGATATGGCCCATATCGCAGGCTTAGTTGCAGCGGGCGTCTATCCCAGCCCCGTGCAAATTGCTGACGTCACTACGACCACTACACACAAAACTTTGGGCGGTCCCCGCGGCGGTCTGATTCTCGCCAAAGCCAACGAAGAACTGGAAAAGAAGCTTAACTTCGCAGTATTCCCGGAAAGCCAGGGTGGCCCTTTGATGCATGTTATCGCTGCGAAAGCGGTTTGCTTCAAAGAAGCGATGACTGGCGAATTCAAGCAGTATCAGGCGCAAGTAGTTAAAAACGCCCGGGTTATGGCGGACACTTTTATTCAGCGCGGATATGACATTGTTTCCGGTGGTACGGACGACCATTTGTTCCTGGTTGACCTGATCAAGAAAGATATCACCGGAAAAGACGCAGATGCGGCATTGGGGCGCGCCAACATCACAGTGAATAAAAACGCGGTGCCTAATGATCCTCGCTCTCCATTCGTCACTAGCGGCTTACGCATCGGTACGCCTGCTATCACCCGTCGCGGCATGGGCGAAGCGGAAGCAAAAGAGCTGACTGGCTGGATCTGCGACGTTCTGGACGATATCGAAAACGAAGAGACTATCCAGCGCGTCAAGCAGCAAGTGCTGGAGGTGTGCAAAAAGTTCCCGGTATACAAAGGATAAATAAAGCGCTCCCTGCGGGGAGCATTTGCTTTTCTGGACACAGGAATTTGGTGATTTATGCATTGCCCGTTTTGCAGCGCTGCGGACACAAAGGTGATTGATTCCCGTTTGGTCGCCGATGGCAGCCAAGTGCGCCGCCGCCGCGAGTGCGTCTCTTGCTCCGAGCGCTTTACCACCTACGAAGCGGCGGAGCTGGTTATGCCCAGAATCGTGAAACAAGACGGCACCCGCGAACCCTTTGACGAAGATAAGCTGCGGGCGGGCTTTCTGAAAGCGCTGGAGAAGCGTCCGGTGAGCATGGAGGAAATTGAAGCGGCTGTGGATCGCATTAAATTCCGCCTGCGCGCCACCGGGGAGCGGGAGCTTAACTCCCGAGTGATAGGCGAAGAGGTGATGTCTGAATTGCGCGAGCTGGACCAGGTCGCTTTCGTACGTTTCGCCTCTGTCTATCGTCGCTTCCAGGATCTCGACGAGTTCCGCGCCGAAATCGATAAGCTTTCTCGGGATGCCGCCGGTTCTCCCCTGGTATCAGAAAAAGCCGCCAATAAAGACGACGTTCCTACCAAATAATGACCATTTCCACACAAGACTATGCTTATATGGCTCGCGCTTTGCGGTTGGCTGAGCGCGGGCTTTATACAACGGACCCTAATCCCAGAGTAGGCTGCGTTTTGGTGAAGGATGGAAGGATCGTTGGCGAAGGTTGGCACCAGCGTGCAGGAGAGGGGCACGCGGAAGTTAACGCTTTACGTGCGGCTGGCGAGACGGCGAGAGGCGCTGACTGTTACGTTACGCTGGAGCCATGCAGCCATTACGGGCGCACGCCTCCCTGCGCCGAAGCCCTGGCTAAAGCCGGTGTGCGTCGAGTCGTTGCGGCGATGGATGACCCTAACCCCAATGTTGCAGGTAGAGGATTAGCGATTCTGCGAGAAGCCGGCATTGAGGCTGAGTCGGGGTGTATGGCGGTGGAGGCGAATGAGCTCAATATTGGTTTTTTTCAACGCATGCGCGAAGGCCGTCCCTGGGTGCGAGTAAAAATCGCAAGCAGCTTGGATGGAAAGACGGCGCTGCACAATGGCGCCAGCAAATGGATTACTGGCGATGCGGCGAGAGAGGACGTGCAAAAATTACGCGCACGCAGCTCGGCGGTCGTTACGGGTATCGGCACGGTTATCGCTGATAACCCATCTCTTAATGTTCGAGGCCAGGAGCTTGAGCGAAGCAGTAATGGTAAGTTGAGGCAGCCCATTCGCGTTGTGTTGGATTCTCAACTACGGTTTCCCGCCGAGGCCAATATGCTCGGATTACCCGGAAAAATATTACTGGTTACGAGCATAGATGTCTCTGAAGGTTGGCTTGTTCAGCGGCAGAACGGCAAGGCTGAGTTTGAGGTATTGAAACTCATTGGCGAGAACGGGCGTATTGATCTGTCTGCATTGCTTTCCGCTTTGGCCGCCAGAGAATGCAACGAAGTGTTGGTTGAAGCGGGCGCCAGTCTGGCGGGCGCTTTTGTCGCACAAGGGCTCGCCGACGAGATATGGACTTATATGGCCCCGAAGTTGATGGGGGAGGGGCGCTCCGCATTCGTTTTGCCGCGCTATGATCAAATGGATCAAGTCATATCTTTGAAATTGAACGAGGTCCGTCAGGTTGGCGACGATGTGCGCATGATCTGGAGGAAGGGGTGACATGTTTACCGGGTTAGTTGAAGAAGTCGGCGTTGTGAACGCAATCCGCCAACAGGGCGGTGATTGGATGCTGGAAGTTAACGCCTCCGGTAGCTTCATGGAAGAGGTGCGCTTGGGCGATAGTATTGCCGTTAATGGCGTTTGCCTGACTGTGACGGCAATGAGCGGAAAAGGGTTTCGTGCAGATGTGTCGCGGGAAACATCTGCGCACACATCCATTGCTGCATGGCGTGCGGGAATTAAAGTGAATCTGGAAAAAGCGTTGCAGTTAAGCGCGCGGCTAGGCGGCCACTTGGTTTCTGGGCATGTTGACGGCGTCGGCGAGTTGACCTCAAAAGAAGAGGATGCGCGCTCGCTGCGTTTGGCGATTCGGGTTCCTGAAGCAATATTACGTTATGTTGCGGCCAAGGGCTCTATCACTGTCGATGGGGTTAGCCTAACCGTCAATGAGATTGCCGGCTCTGTGATGAGTCTGAATATCGTTCCGCACACAGCCCAGGCGACGACTTTGGGCGAATTGAAAACCGGCGGTTTGGTGCATCTGGAAGTGGATCTGCTGGCCCGTTACACCGAGCGATTATTGTTTTGCGCTTCTGCTGATAGGAGCGATGCGAAGACGTCTACAATAAGTAAAGAATTTCTGGCGCAACACGGCTTTTATAAATCATAGAAGTTGCAGGCGCTGGTGCAGATGTGAGTACGATATTTGAGGCGGAGTATGCAGCTTAACAGCGTAGAAGAACTGATTCAGGATATCCGTCAGGGCAAAATGGTCATTCTGATGGATGATGAGGATCGCGAAAATGAGGGTGATCTCATTATGGCGGCGGAAATGGTGCGTCCGGAAGACATCAACTTCATGGCTAAGCACGCCCGTGGCTTGATTTGTCTCCCAATGACCCGGGAGCGTTGCCAGTATCTTGGCTTGAATCCTATGGTGAACGCCAACAATGCGCAATTCGCCACGGCGTTCACCGTGTCCATTGAGGCGGCGGAAGGCGTTACTACCGGTATTTCCGCTGCAGATCGCGCGCATACCATTCGTGTCGCGGTGGGGCGTAACACCAAACCGTCGGACTTAGTGCAGCCGGGCCATATTTTCCCCCTTACGGCTCAGCCTGGAGGCGTGCTGAGTCGGGCCGGGCATACTGAAGCGGGCTGTGATTTGGCGCGCCTGGCTGGGTGCGAGCCAGCAGCAGTGATCGTCGAGATTATGAATGAAGACGGCACTATGGCGCGCCGCCCGGAACTGGAGGAGTTTGCGCGTGAGCATGGTCTCAAAATCGGTACTATTGCAGACCTGATACACTACCGCGCCACAACCGAGCAGACCATTGAGCGTCTGGAGGAAAACGAGTTGCCGACAGAATACGGCGATTTCAAGTTGGTGACATATAAAGACACGATTCAGGAAAACATCCATTTAGCGCTGGTTATGGGCGAGCCGAGTCCCGATAAGCCTGTGCTGGTCCGGGTGCACTTTGCCGATGTATTAAAAGATTTATTCGGCGCCATACGCCCGGGCTCAGAGAGCTGGCCTATTGGTAAAGCGCTGGCGAAAGTCGCGGAAGAAGGCGAGGGCGTTGTTATTCTGTTGGATAGTGAAAGCGGCGAACAGGATATCAGTGAGAGAGTTCACGATTTCTTTAAGCCCAAGAAGAAGCGGTCGGGCAATGTTTCTCCGGTTTCTGGGGCGTATCTGACTATAGGTACGGGGTCTCAGATATTAAGGGATCTTGGCGTTGGCAAAATGCGTGTCATGAGCGCGCCAATGAAGTTTAGCGCGTTGTCCGGTTTCGACCTTGAAGTGGTGGAGTACGTTCCCTTCTGTGGCGAAAGTGTGTCAGCGAATTAGAGTTAAGTTTGGAGAGTAAATATGACAGTCAAGGTGGTAGAAGGCGATTTCTTGCAAGGTGCGTCTGCAAAGTACGCCATAGTTGTAGGAAGATTTAACAGCTTTGTGGTGGAGAGTCTGCTGGAAGGCGCTTTGGACGCCCTGCGCCGCCATGGTGTTGCGGAAAGTCAAATCACCATTTATAGAGCGCCGGGAGCCTTCGAAATTCCTTTGCTGGCTCAGCAGGTTGCAACCCGCACCAAGCCTGATGCAGTGATAGCTTTGGGCGCGGTGATTCGTGGCGGTACGCCTCACTTTGAATATGTTGCTGGAGAGTGCGCCAAAGGGCTGGGTCAGGTTTCCCTGCAGGCGGGTATTCCTGTCGCATTCGGTGTATTAACTGTCGACAGTATTGAGCAAGCCATCGAGCGGTCAGGCACCAAGGCTGGCAACAAAGGAGCGGAAGCCGCGCTGTCAGCGTTGGAAATGGTTGGACTACTACAGCAGGTAGGTGAATAAGTGAGCGAACAACCGTCTTCAGGACGCCCCATGTCCAAGGCGATGGAAAAGCGTCGCGCCGCCCGTAAACTGGCGTTGCAGGCGCTTTACCAATGGCGCGTCGCCGGCGCCTCCATATCTCAGATCGAAGCGGAGTTCGCTGTGGATAATGATCTGCAACAAGTGGACAGGGATTTGTTCAAGGCGGTTTTGTATGGCGTGCCTTCCAGCGTAAGCGAACTTGACGCATTATTGCAGCCATTCGTTGACCGTAAATTGGCTGATGTGGACCCGGTGGAATTAAGCTTGATTCGCATGGGAGCATTCGAGTTGCGCTCGCGTATCGAAGTGCCATACCGCGTGGTGATTAATGAAGCCGTTGAGCTCGCCAAGCAGTTTGGCGGTACAGACGGCCATAAATTCGTCAACAGTGTGCTGGATAAGCTGGCGCCGCAACTGCGGCAAGCGGAAGTCGCCGCAGCCAAGAGTAAGAAGAAGTAAATTGAGCGAATCATACAGGCAAGGCGATTAAATGGGAGAGTTCGAGTTAATCTCTCGCTATTTTCATACGCCTTTTGCAAACTTCCCTGGTGCTGAGCGCTTCATTGATACTGGCATTGGGGATGATTGCGCTGTATTGGCCCCTCAAGATGGTCGACTCGTGATTTCTACGGATACATGCGTATCCGGCGTCCACTTCCCCATAGGTGCGGCTGCGGAAATGGTCGCCTCTCGCAGTCTCGGCTCCAGTGTCAGCGATTTGGCTGCGATGGGGGCCGAACCTGTTGGGTTCACGCTGGCTCTGACATTGCCCAATCTCGACGAGAAGTGGCTGCAAGCATTTGGCGTTCGATTGTATGAGTCAGCATTAGCATGGCGAATTCCTCTTATTGGAGGAGATACGACGAAGGGGCACCTTGCTGTGACCGTCACCGTATTTGGTCAGGTTCAGAAAGATTGCCTGTATCGCAAAGGGGCTGCTGTTGGTGAAGATATCTGGGTATCCGGGATGCTGGGAGACGCATCTGCTGCGTTGTCCTTGTTGGAGCGGCCGCATTCTTCACTTTCTTCTTCAGAGCTGCAGCTGTATCAACGTTATGAGCAGCCGCAGCCTCGTTTGGAGTTAGGGCGAAAACTGCTCGGAGTCGCGACAGCGGCTATTGATATTTCCGATGGGCTGGCGGCGGATTTAGCGCATATATGTAGCGCATCAAAGTGTGGCGCCTTGCTCGATGCAGAGGCAATTCCCTTATCGCCAGCTTTGGTTGAGACCTGTCAACGAGAAGGCGCTCTGCGCCATGCTCTGCTGGGAGGAGATGACTACGAGCTGTGTTTTACGGCTCCGCAATCTGCTCGAAACCTTATTCAATCACTTTCTGCTGACGCGCCATTGAGCCGTATTGGAGCCACGCGCAAGTCGCCGGGCGTCGCAATGCAAAGGCATGGCGAAGAAGTAATACTGATGTCCAAAGGCGGTTATGACCATTTTAAAGAGAACTCACTAACGTGACCCTCACTACTCGTGCTGAATCTTCATTTAAGCCTCCTGTCATGGCTACGCTTAAATCTCCAACCCACTTGCTTGCCGCGGGGCTGGGCTCGGGGCTGGCTCCATGGGCGCCAGGAACGTTTGGTTCTGCGTTGGCGGTATTCATTTATATGGTGTCTTTGGCGCATCTGGAGTCATGGCTACAGCTATCCATTATTTTTGCTTCCGCGTTGGCTGGCGTTTATTTATGCGGCAGAACGGCGCGCGATTGGGGGGTTCATGACCATAAGGCCATTGTATGGGATGAATTTGTCGGTCAGTGGATAGCACTGCTCCTTTTGCCTTGGAACAGTGTGTTCGTTGTGGCGGCCTTTTTATACTTTCGGTTATTTGATATCTGGAAGCCTTGGCCAATTCGATGGTGCGACCGCCATATTCACGGAGGAAAAGGGATCATGCTGGATGATCTGCTGGCGGGTGTAATGGCGTTGGCGGCGACGCAGCTGACAGTTCACGGCGTCGCATTGTTATAGCGCCTCAGTAGATTCGGTGCGCTCGCATAACCCGGGCGGCATGGCCCTCGGCGGGTAGTAGCTGAGCGACCTTCAAGAAGCGCCGTAATCCCTCTTCCGCGCGCTCTTTGGCGGCGTAGGGGCCGCTGTCGAACCCTTCCCGTGTGGAGAAGTACCACTTGTCGCCGACAGCGAAGAAGCGGTCGCTACGGAACGGCGTCAAGCCATCTTCACCTCTTCTGTTAACAGTATCCATATAAAGTCCCTCTTCTGCATAGATATAGTCTTGTTATTGTTTGATTAAAAAGTGGCACAACTTATCCATTTAGGCAAATGGGTTACCCTCTTCGTTATTTTGCCGGCTTAATAAGTGGCGCTACGAGGTTGCATAAGCCCTTCCGCCGTATGACAATTGGGCCCGTTTTATGAAAGCTCTTAAGGCTTACTACGAAATAAAAGTTAAAGAGGATGATATGAAGGTTATTTGGTCCTGGCTCCGGTCGTCGCTTGTAGTGGCGTTAGCAATCGCCGTCAGTGCGTGTGGAACGACGCGAGCGATTAAAACCTATGACGGTCAAACCCTGGGCGATGGCCAAGTGGCTAAAGTCATGGCGCCGGCTGAAATCGAACTGCTTGAAATCGATGGCGTTTCACAAAAGAGCTTCCTGTTGGAAAACCTTGACTTAACCTATGATGTATTGCCAGGACAGCGCACTCTGGTGTATCGCTATACCAGCATTTGGGCTAAACCCAGAGAAAACGATGATAGCGATGCGGAGCATGTTGATAAGGTGGTATCAGATCGTTTTCAGGTCACAGTTGATATGCAGCCAGGACAGGTCTACACGTTTGGCTTCAATAAGCCTGACTCTAAGCGTGAAGCCGAAGCATTTGTAAAGGCTCCAAAAATAGTGCTGGTCGATAGCGCCAACAGGACTGTCGCTGCTGGTGGCCCCTATCAGCCTGTTGCGGTTGCAGCTACTCAACCTAATGCTTCCCAGCCTTCAGCTGGGGCTGCAGTAAGACCTAACTCGTCTGCGATTGTCGCTGCGCAGGCGGCTCAAAACGCTCCAGTATCCGCTAATGTCGCAGCTTCTCCATCAGATGCCGGCATCTCTCGTATTGAGGCGTTGAAAGTGCTTTGGGAAAAGGCGTCGGCCGAAGAGAAGAAAGAGTTTCTTCGTTGGGCGTTCAAGTAGCGAATGGTGGACCCTTGGGAGTACTGGAGTTGTGTTTCTAAGGGGGTGACAAAGTCACTTTGCAGGTTCAGAATGGTCATTTAGTGAAGCTCTCTGTTTGCCCGTAGCCATGAGAATATTCTTAGCTGCGGGACGTCAAAGGGAGAAGTGAAATGACTGTTCGAGAGCCTGCGGTAAGCGGGTTATTCTATCCCGCTAATGCAGCAGAATTGTCTGAAGCTGTAAATCGCTATGTGGCGGGGACGGCTTCCTACAGTTTTACTCCGAAAGCGATCATCGCCCCTCATGCAGGATATATCTATTCTGGCGCTGTAGCGGGAGCGGCTTATCGCACTCTTTGTGTTTCCGCTGAACGTATCAATAAGGTTGTCTTGTTAGGCCCAAGCCACCGAGTTGGCTTTAAGGGGCTGGCAGTTCCATCGGTGGATTTGTTTTCTACGCCTCTTGGCAATATCGCTATAGACGCTGACAACTTACGGAAGCTGACGCAGCTGTCTCAAGTTGTAACCCTGGACTCGGCGCATGCTCAAGAGCATAGCTTAGAAGTGCATTTGCCATTCTTGCAGCAATGTCTTGGCCGCTTCGAGTTGACGCCTCTTGTCGTTGGCGACGCAGATGCTGATTCAGTGGCTGAAGTTTTGGGACAGCTATGGGGCGGAGACGAAACTTTGATCGTCGTCAGTACGGATCTGAGCCATTATCATGACTACGCTACAGCCCAGGAAATTGACGCAGATACAACCTGTAAAGTTTTGGCTCTCACGCATTGGCTTACAGGAGAGCAGGCCTGTGGCTGCCGGGGCGTAAATGGTCTTCTGCTGCTGGCCAGTCGCAAGAAGCTTCAGATCACATGCTTGGCGCAAGCTAACTCCGGCGATACTGCTGGCGATAAGAGCCGAGTAGTGGGGTATGCCTCTTATGCCCTGTATTAGTCTATCGGATGTGGAAAAGACCTTGCTGTATGAGGTGGCTACCCAGTCGATCGAAAACGGACTGGCCTCAGGTGGGAGGAGGATGGTTGATCTGGCGCTGTTCCCTGGCTCCCTGCAGCGGTTGGCGGCTACCTTTGTCACGGTTCTGAATATGGGGAGGCTTCGTGGTTGTATTGGAGTTTTGGGGGCAATCCGTCCTCTAGTTGAAGATGTGTCGCATAATGCATTTAGTGCGGCGTTTGAAGATCCCCGGTTCGCTCCATTAACGCAGGACGAATGGCGAGACTGTGCGTTACATATTTCCGTCCTGAGTCCTCCTCAGTCATTGCCGGTTAGTTCAGAGCGAGATTTAGCCTCCAAGCTCAGGGTTGGAGAGGATGGCCTGATACTTTCCTGGCGCGGACATCGCGCGACATTTCTGCCTTCTGTATGGGAGCAGCTTTCTGATCCAGTGGATTTTATCGGGGAGCTGAAGCGTAAGGCTGGCCTGGAAAAAGGGTTTTGGGCTGACGACGTGAGGGCTGAAGTTTATCAGGCCACTTATATCTGACGATGGCTTAAAGCTCCGAATTTACGTCCTTTTGTTTGCTGTTGTCTTCTTCTGGCTTTTTACCGTCGGAAAATAAGTTGCTGAAGAGGGCTGTGATATCTCCCAGCAAAGCGGCAAGCATATTAGAGGGGCGCTGCTCTGGCGAGGCCGGCGTGGGCTGAATAGAAGCAAGATCAGTGTGCTTCAAATCATGTTCCAGCTGCGTAAGCGCTTCTTCGAAGTGCTTGGTGAGCTGAGCGGGATTGGGAATGACCTTCGGGCTGCTGGTCAGGGTGAATGTGACCTCGCCGTTGTAGCTTACCACCACGATAGAGAGTCCAAGCCCGTCAAATAGTGGAGCGCTGCCGAGCTGTTTGATGACTTTGGCTCCACGGAAGAACAGGGGCGTCTGCGGGCCCGGAATATTTGTAATAGGTACATTAAATAGAGGCTTGTGTCTTTGGGCGAGCTGAAACTCGGTATAGATGCGAGCCGATAGCCCCAGCATAGAGGACGGTATTAACTGAGTTAAGCGAGCGGCGGATATAGCCTGACCATAAATTTGCGATGAAGATGCATTGTCATGTATTGCTTTAAGGCGGACAGCCAGATTTGGTTCATTGGTGGCGAGTGATATCAGCATGGCCGACAGTTGACTGCCTGTAGGGCTGTCGATGCGCTTAGAGCGAACGGAAATTGGTGAGACTGCAATGAGGGGGCGCTCAATACTTTCCTCAAGTGAATTCAAGTAGCGACATAACACCTCGGAGCATAGCGCCATTACTACATCGTTAAGTGTAATGTCTTCATGCTGTTTCCTCAGTTGCTTGAGCTTCTCAAGTTCGCAGGCGAAATATGCCAGGTTGCGCTCTTTGCCTATGGCGCGATTAAAAGAAGTGAAGGGTGCGCTAAATAGAGCCGGTGGTAGCGCCAGTCTGTGCAGCCTCTGCACCAAGAGTGTGTAGAACACTGACGCTGCGGCATCTTTCGCCATATTGGCCAGACGAAATGGTGTGTTCAGGGCTGAGCCGTAGACATTGCCAATCAGTCGCGCCTTTGAAGGCAGGGGGGCGGGGGTCCAAGTCTGAGGAGAATCTTTCTTTACGGGCTCTGAAGAAAAGTCGAGCAGGGCGCTCATTAGTTCTTCGCCTGTCGCGCCATTGACGACTGAGTGATGAATTTTCACGATCAGGGCGCAGTAGTGACCGTCCTTGATGCCATTGGGTTTGTACCCGCTGACCAGTGTTAGCTCCCAGAGGGGGCGCTCGCGGCTTAAGGGTTCCGCGAGAATCGCGGACGCGAGATTGAGTAGCTGCTCTTCTGCGCAAGGTAAAGGAAGGTGAATGTGGCGAAGATGCATGCCGAGGTCAAAGTCTGGATCGTCTACCCAGTACGGGTGGTCCAGCTTTAGCGGCACCTCCACAAGGCGTTGCCTGAATTGCCTGGCTGCCGGTAAGCGGGATTCTATGTGTAGGCGAAACTCCTCAAAGCTCAGTTCGCCGCCTTGGTCGGAGCAGTCGAGAACATATACCCCTCCGATATGCATAGGGGCGGATTCTGTTTCCAGATATAAAAAGGAGGCGTCCAGTTCGCTTAGCTGCTGCATATCCGCTTGAAGTCCTGTTATAGCCGTACCGCTCACTTTATCAGTACGACGCAGTCAGCGGTAGCGAGTTGTTTTCGCTAGTCCTGGCGTTTCTAACTTACGTTTACTTCGTTCGGTTTACTGCTATTTCGGTCAGGGCAAGCAAGGCGTCTCGATATACGGAATGGGGGAGGCGCTCAAGTCTTGTTGCTGCTTTATTTGCGTAACTTCTTGCAAGCTTGATGGTGTAGTCCAAAGCGCCGGACTCTCTAACCGCAGCCAGAATGGCGTCCAGTTGCCCGAGTCCACCTTCTCTGATTGCTTTCCTGATCAGCTTTCTCTGGGCGTCATCGCCTTGTTGTTGAGCGTAAAGTAAAGGTAGCGTGGGTTTGCCTTCGGCTAAGTCGTCACCTACATTCTTGCCCATTTCTGTTGCATTGCCTTGGTAATCAAGAACATCGTCAATCAGCTGAAACGCAATGCCGAGTTCTAACCCAAACTCTTTCATATGATGGGTTGTTTCCGCGTCAGCCTGACAAAGAATCGCTGCGCTATGTGAAGCCGCCTCGAACAGCATTGCAGTCTTAGCGGTAATAACCTCCATGTATTGTTTTTCTGTTATGTCTGGGTTTTTGCAATTGGTAAGCTGTAGCACTTCCCCTTCGGCAATAACATTAGTGGCGCTCGCCAGTACTGACATCACATCCATGTCACCCAGTTCAACCATCATTTGGAAGGCGCGGGAATAAAGAAAGTCACCTACCAGAACGCTGGGAGCGTTGCCCCACTTTGCGTTGGCGGTGTCCCGACCGCGACGCAGGTCAGAAGTGTCGACAACATCATCATGTAGGAGGGTCGCTGTATGTAAAAACTCGATAATTGCGGCCAGTTTGAGGTAATGCTTTTCGGTGGCGCCCAAGGCATTGCTGACCAGTAAAACTAAGAGCGGGCGCAAGCGCTTTCCGCCAGAGTCAATAATGTACTGGCCAATCTTCTCCACAAGAGGAACCTTGGAGAATAACTGATTTTTGATGAGCCCGTTGACGGACAGAAAGTCTTCGTTAACGGCTGCGTAAATGGTTTCTGCCTGCATGCTTGAATGTTCACCGGGAGGCTGTCGCCCGCTATCGGATATCCGGCGTTATCGCCGGCCGGTTCGCATAAATGCGGCCGATTAAGTGATTACCGATGGGAGCGTGAGTGTCGACACTGGGTTTAGCACCTTACGGGAAGGGAATGCTAGGGGGGAAGTCCCTGCTATGTCAAGGTTTTGCGGGCATTTATAGGAGGGGGAGGCGGTTGGAAGTAGGTGCGCAAGCCCGTAATGGAAACTTAGGGGTATTCTCACATTCTCAGTTGCTCAATCTTTCTGCATTTTGTATAATCTCGCGCCCGCAAAAACCATTCCCTGTCAAAGGGTCACCAAAGAGTTTCCCCTGGCAACAGGCGCTGCGGCGGCATTCTCATTCAGTTTTCGGATGAGGCCGGTATTAAGTAATGGTGATGCATGAACTTCTGTTGGCCTGAGTGGTGATTAGCAATGCAGGCGGCGAAACGTTCATATCTAACCCGTGTGATTGGAGATTTATCTCATGTACGCAGTTATCGTGAGTGGCGGTAAGCAGCATCGCGTCAAAGAAGGCGAGCGCGTTAAGCTGGAAAAAATTGAAGTTGAAACTGGCGGTGTTGTTGAATTCGATCAAGTGCTGCTTGTCGCCAACGGAGACGATGTTAAAGTAGGCGCTCCCGTTGTTGATGGCGCTAAAGTGACTGCAGAAGTTGTGGCGCACGGCCGTCACAAGAAAGTCAACATCATTAAGTTCAGACGTCGTAAGCACCATATGAAGCGTATGGGGCACCGTCAGTGGTTTACTGAAGTTAAGATCACCGGTATTTCCGGCTGATACGGCAACTAATCTAGAGGAGTAATAACATGGCTCACAAGAAGGCGGCGGGTAGTAGCCGTAACGGTCGCGATTCAGAATCCAAACGACTTGGCGTCAAGCGCTTTGGCGGTCAATTCGTTAAAGCTGGCAACATTCTGGTTCGTCAGCGTGGCACCGAGTTTCATCCTGGAGAGAACGTAGGTTGTGGTCGTGATCACACTTTGTTCGCTAAGCAAGATGGCTTTGTTAAGTTCCACGTTGGTGGCCCGTTGAACCGCAGAACAGTCAGTATTGTCGCTGCGGAATAAGGCTGGCTCGTAACGTTTAAGAAGCTCCGCATTTGCGGAGCTTTTTTGTTTGCGCCGCATTCGCGTAGACCCTGTGTTATAAAAAGATGTTTGTAGAAGCTGGCTTGTGATGCTGGCGAAATTGTAATCGTTGGGAGAAAAGGCATGAAATTCGTTGATGAGGCCACAATTTACGTGGAAGCAGGTAAAGGTGGAAACGGCTGTCTGAGCTTTCGTCGCGAAAAGTATGTGCCCAAGGGCGGACCGGATGGCGGAGATGGCGGAGATGGCGGATCTGTTATTCTGGAGGCGGATGAGTCCATAAACACATTGATAGATTATCGTTATACCCGCAAGTTTAAAGCGGCTAACGGCGAAACCGGTAGGGGCGGGAACTGCACAGGGGCCAGTGGTGCGGACTTGGTGTTGAAAGTGCCTGTTGGGACAACCATTATTGATACGGATATAGATGAGGTGCTTGGTGATTTGGTGGAAGTGGGGCAGCAAATAAAAGTGGCTCAAGGCGGTTTTCACGGCTTGGGTAACACCCGATATAAATCCAGCGTTAATCAGGCTCCTCGTCAAACAAAACCAGGTCAGCCTGGTGAGTCGCGAAACATTCGTCTTGAATTAAAAGTGCTTGCGGATGTGGGGCTGCTTGGTTTGCCAAATGCCGGTAAGTCGACGCTAATTCGCGGCATTTCCTCCGCCAAACCTAAAGTGGCGGATTACCCTTTTACGACCCTGGTTCCTAATCTGGGCGTAGTTCGCGTGCAGGCGCATCGCAGCTTTGTTGTGGCTGATATTCCTGGTCTGATAGAAGGCGCTGCTGATGGTGCGGGTCTTGGTATTCGCTTTCTTAAGCACTTGGTTCGTACGCGGTTATTGCTGCACGTCGTTGATGTTTGCCCTTTGGATGAGTCGGACCCTGTTGAGTCTGCGGAAAAAATTGTTGCTGAGTTGGAAAAGTTCAGTCCTGCGCTGGCGTCTCGTGACAGGTGGTTGGTCCTTAATAAGACAGACTTACTGGCGGAAGATGAAAAAGAGGCGGTTTGCGCTGACATATTGAAGCGTTTGAATTGGACTGGGCCTAGTTACGATATCTCCGCCTTAGCGGGAGAGGGTTTGCAGCGCCTATGCCAGGATATTATGACCTGGATTGAGCGAAGGGCAGAGGAGGAGCGAGACAACCCTGAGGTTGCTGAGGCTGATCGCTTGAATCGAGATCAAATGGATCAAGAAGTTCGTGAGCGCATTCAGCATTTAAATGAGCAGCGTAAGCTGGCGCGAAAGAAATCGAAAGATTCGGACGACGATGACGATGATAGTGATGTTGAAGTTTTTTATGCGCCTTGATGGTTTTAGTGAGGGCGCGTGATATATGTCGACTAGGCTGCAACTAGGTCAATTGAACGAATCGCAGGCGCGAGCGCGTCTGCGGGAGACTCGACGCTGGGTAATTAAAATCGGCAGCGCGTTGTTAACTAACGATGGGCGCGGACTGGCCTTGGATGCTATGGGTCTTTGGGTGGACCAGTTAGCTGCCTTGCGCAAAGATGGCGTTGAAGTGGTGATTGTGTCTTCTGGCGCTGTGGCGGAAGGGATGAGTCGCTTGGGCTGGAAGGATCGCCCAAAGTTGTTGGATGAATTGCAGGCTGCTGCTGCAGTGGGGCAAATGGGCCTGGTGCAGGCATGGGAGGCTGAATTCAAGCGTCATGATACGCATACGGCCCAGATACTGCTGACTCATGAAGACCTCTCTGATCGTAAGCGTTACTTAAATGCCCGGGGGGCTCTATGGACATTGATTGATATGGGGGTGGCGCCCATTATCAATGAGAATGATACGGTAGTAACGGATGAAATCCGCTTTGGGGACAACGATACCCTGGCGGCTTTGGTGGCGAATCTGGTGGAGGCGGATCATTTGATTATTTTGACCGACCAGTCAGGGCTTTTTGATAAGGATCCGCGCTCGAATGCTGACGCTAGTCTGGTGGGGGTGGCTAAGGCTAATGACGCCGCATTGGACGGAATGGCTTCCGGTAGTTCTGGGGCGCTGGGACGAGGGGGGATGTATACAAAGTTACGCGCCTCCCGGTTGGCGAGTCGTTCAGGCGCCGCCACGGTCATTGTTGGCGGACGTATCGGCTCGGTGCTGACCCGTTTGCGTAATGGTGAAGAGTTGGGGACGCTTTTGCTTCCAGACCAGGAGCGCTGGGTAGCTCGCAAGCAATGGCTTGCAGGGCATCTTAAAACCCGGGGGCGGTTGGTGTTGGACGATGGCGCTGTTCGAGTGCTGACTCAGCAGGGGCGAAGTCTGTTGCCTGTTGGTGTGAAGTCTGTAGAGGGTGGTTTTCAGCGCGGAGAAATGGTGAGCTGCTTTGACCTGCAAGGTAATGAGGTCGCAAGAGGATTGGTGAATTACGACGTGGATGAAGCTGCGCGAATTGTTGGTGTAACTTCTGAGAAAATCGAGTCGATTCTAGGGTATATCAACGAGCCTGAGTTAATACACAGAGATAATCTGGTTTTGCTGTAGATGGTCAGTATAGAGTAGACAATAAAAAACCGGCATGTGCCGGTTTTTTATTGTTCAGAAGAACTTAGCTAGCCTTCAACGCTTTGATTTTTGCGTTCAGGCGGCTCTTGGTGCGAGCGGCTTTGTTCTTGCTGAAAATGCCTTTGTTGACCATGGAGTCAATGATTGGCGCCGCAGTAGTAAGTGCTTGGGTTGCGCCGTCATAGCTGCCTTGCTCGATCTGGGCGCTAACTTTCTTAATGTATGTGCGTACCATGGAGCGCAGGCTCATGTTGTGAGCGCGGCGTTTTACTTGCTGTCTGGCGCGCTTCTTGGATGAAGGATTGTTCGCCACCTTGAAACTCCTCAATGTTCGAATGCTGTCGGTTAGTGTCGCCGAAATAAATGACGCGGAAATATGCCGCTTTCGTGGTCATTTGTCAACGATTATGGCAAAAAAAATGATTGTTTTTCATTCAATGAAGATGGCGTTCCAGAGTAATTTGTTTTTCCACCAACTATCGCATGATAGGATGTGCCGCCTGTCATTGGAGTTGCCTCTTCGCCTCTCCTTCAAACACAAGTCTCCATTCTCCTTAGGTATGAACTATTTGTGAGCGCATCAGATTCGCATAATGATAAGCCTACACCGTCGCTTTTAAGGTCCAGTGGACTGGTTGGCATGATGACCATGTTTTCCAGGGTGCTAGGGCTCGCCAGAGATATTGTTATCGCCAACTTCTTTGGCGCTGGCGCTGGCGCGGACGCCTTCTTTGTAGCGTTTAAAATTCCAAACTTCATGCGCCGCTTGTTTGCGGAGGGCGCCTTTTCTCAGGCCTTTGTGCCCGTATTGTCCGAATATCGTACGAAGCAGTCGCCAGTGGCGGTGAAGGCATTGGTGGATAATGTCTCTGGCACACTGGGGCTGGTGCTGCTGGTTATTACTGTCTTGGCGGTAATTGCGGCTCCTTTGTTGGCTGCGCTGTTTGCTCCAGGATTTCTGGATGAAAATGATAAGTTTGCTCTGACCGTGGATATGTTGCGACTGACATTTCCCTATCTGCTGCTTATCTCGATGACAGCTTTTGCCGGGGCGATACTGAATAGCTATGACTACTTCGCTGTCCCTGCGTTCACGCCAGTATTACTGAACCTTTCTTTGATCGCGGCGGCTTTTCTGATTACGCCATATATGGATGAGCCAGTGATGGCTTTGGCTTGGGGAGTGTTAATCGCTGGAATGGCTCAACTGCTATTCCAACTTCCTTTCCTGTCCCGCCTGCAGCTGCTCCCTAAACCCAAAATAGACAGAAAGCATGAAGGCGTTCGCAGGATATTGCGCTTAATGACGCCGGCTATGTTCGGCGTGTCGGTCAGCCAAATCAATCTTCTTCTGGATACAATTTTGGCCTCCTTTCTTGTGACTGGAAGTGTTTCCTGGCTTTACTATTCTGACCGTTTGTCAGAATTGCCTTTGGGGGTTTTTGGGATAGCCATTGCGACGGTGATTCTGCCCAGCCTTTCTCGTAAACATGCTTCGGATAATGCTAAGGATTTTTCAGCGACTCTGGATTGGGCGATTCGCGCGGTGCTATTGATTGGCTTGCCCGCAGCGGTGGCTCTCATGACGTTGGCGCAACCAATGATCGCCACACTGTTTCAACATGGGGCGCTAACGGATTTTGATGTGAAAATGTCTGCGCAAAGCTTGCAGGCTTACTCTCTTGGCCTAACTTTTTTTATGCTGGTGAAAGTTCTGGCTCCAGGCTATTTTTCGCGGCAGGACACTAGAACGCCAGTAAAGATAGGGATTGCGGCGATGGTCGCCAATATGGTTTTCAACCTTGCATTGATCTACCCGATGGCCCATGCGGGTTTGGCTTTGGCTACATCTTTGTCAGCAGCGCTCAATGCGGGGCTGCTATGGCGTGGGCTGGTGAAAGCGGGGGTGCTTCAGCACCAATCTGGCTGGGGCTTATTCTTTTTGCGTCTTGTCAGCGCCAATCTCGTCATGGCTCTGGTTCTCGTGGCCTTGTTGCCTGCTGAGAATTTCTGGTTTTCGGCGAATACTGCGACGCGTGCATTTTGGTTGTTGGGAATGTGCTGTGCGGGCGGGGCGAGTTATTTCGCTTCTCTTTATGCGCTTGGCGTTCGTCCTCGTCAGTTTTTCATGCGTGGATAAGGGCCTCGCGTTAAATGAGAGCTCATAGATTGGGCAGGGCGCGCCACATGCTTTATAATCGCGCTTTTGCATGGCCGCTGTAGACGCATGAAACTGATTCGGGGACTGCACAACTTAAAACCATTCGCCTCTGGCTGCGTGGCGACTATCGGAAACTTCGATGGCGTGCATATAGGCCACCAAGTCATAATCAGTCAGTTAAAGTCTCGGGCTGAGAGCATGGGCGTTCCTGCTGTAGTGATGGTATTTGAGCCCCAGCCAAGAGAGTATTTTGAACGGCTAGAAGCGCCTGCGCGCTTGATGCGGTTTCGCGAGAAA
This sequence comes from Hahella sp. NS-SX17, assembly GCF_057367735.1. Taxonomy (NCBI): domain Bacteria; kingdom Pseudomonadati; phylum Pseudomonadota; class Gammaproteobacteria; order Oceanospirillales; family Hahellaceae; genus Hahella; species Hahella sp. NS-SX17. The sequence continues at coordinate 6,553,759 of NZ_CM170632.1, read as the reverse complement.
CTCGACGCCATCTCAGCTCTGAATGTGGACTACCTATTATGCCTTCAGTTTAATCGCCGGTTGCGCGGTCTGACTGCCCAGCAGTTTATCGATGAAGTTCTGGTTTCTGGTCTTCATGTCAAACACCTCGTGGTCGGCGACGACTTTCGCTTTGGGTGCGATCGTTCTGGAGACTTCCGGCTGCTGGAAAAATCCGGTGCTGTATCCGGTTTCAGTGTGGAAAATACGCCCACAGTGGAGGTGGCGGGGGAGCGCGTCAGTAGCACGCGTATTCGCACCACACTGGCGCACGGCGAATTTGAGCGGGCAGAGGATTTGCTCGGGAGGCCCTACAGCATCACTGGGCGCATCGTGCACGGGCGCAAGCTGGGGAGGCAACTAAATGCGCCTACGGCCAATGTTTCTTTGGGGCGCAAAAGGCCTGCATTGTCTGGAGTGTACCTTGTAAAGGCGACGCTGGCTTCGGACCAAGTCCGTTTTGGCGTAGCGAATATCGGCGTTCGTCCTACCATAGATGGTCTGGGGGTAACGCCGGCTCTGGAAGTTCACCTTTTCGAACATGCTGACGATATTTATGGTCAGCGGATACATGTGCAATTTCTTGAAAAGCTGCGGGACGAGCGAAAGTTCAATGGACTGGAGCAGTTGCAGGAACAAATACAAAGAGATATTGAAGGCGCTAAGAAGCTCCTGCAATCTATGCCGCTGCAAACCGTCAGTAGCGCTGGCTGATGTGTGTGGCGTAGGTCTGTAATTGAGCCTTCATCGAGTATGATAGGCCCGCTGTATGGCGGTCGCAGCAAGTGAATTGACCGTCACGAGATGTTATTCAATTGAAATTAGTAAAATGTAAGTGGATGGCAGGCGCAAAATCCTGACTTTGGCATATTTAGGTAAATTATGAGCGACTATAAGCACACCCTTAATCTTCCTCAGACCGATTTCCCCATGCGTGGCAATCTCCCGCAACGCGAGCCGGATATGCTGAAGCGCTGGGGAGATATTGAGCTCTACGAGAAGATTAGAGCGGAGTTTAAGGGGCGTGAGAAGTTCATACTGCACGACGGCCCTCCTTACGCCAACGGTAATATTCACTTGGGGCATGCGGTTAACAAGATACTGAAGGACATCATCGTCAAGTCAAAGACTGTGGCGGGCTATGACGCGCCTTATGTTCCTGGTTGGGACTGCCATGGCTTACCTATCGAGCATAAAGTCGAAACGATGATCGGTCGCGCTGGCGACAAGGTCGGCTATAAAGAGTTCCGGCAGAAATGTCGTGAGTATGCATTGGAGCAAGTGGCCAAACAGAGAGAAGATTTTATTCGCCTGGGTGTTTTTGGCGACTGGTTCAAACCTTATCTGACGCTGGATTTCAAAACGGAAGCGGACATCATTCGGGCGCTGGGCAAAATTGCGACGAGCGGACACCTGCAGAAGGGGTATAAACCCGTCTATTGGAGTGTTGTCGGAGGCTCCGCTTTGGCGGAAGCGGAAGTCGAGTATAAAGATAAGACTTCCAACTCCATTGATGTCAGCTATCCTGCCGAAAATGAGCAAGACGTATTGAACGCGTTTACTGACGCATCTGGAGAAGGGGTCGTATCCATTGTTATCTGGACTACTACCCCTTGGACATTGCCTGCCTCTCTGGCTGTGTCATTGGGAGCTGAGATTGAGTACGCTCTGACGCAGTGCAGCGTTGATGGCCGCCCGCAGCGTTGGATTGTAGCGGAAAAAATGCTTGAGTCTGTGATGTCTCGCTGTGGCGTGGAAGAGTATCAAGTGGTCGGACGGTGCTCTGGCCAGGATCTTGAAGGCAAGACATTCCATCATCCATTCTATGAGCGCAGCATTCCCGTTTTGCTGGGGGATCATGTCACCTTGGAAGCGGGTACTGGTGTAGTCCATACCGCCCCTGATCATGGTATGGAAGACTTTGCCGTTTGTAACAAATACGGCATCGAAACGATCAATCCATTGGATGATCGTGGCGTGTACCGGGATAACGTTGAGCTGTTCGCCGGGGAGCATGTCTACAAAGTCGACGATCATGTTATTGAAATACTGAAAAAGCATGGGCGTTTGTTAAGCCACGGTAAAATCACGCATAGCTATGCGCACTGCTGGAGAACCAAGACGCCTTTGATCTATCGCGCTACGCCGCAATGGTTTATCAGCATGGATAAACAAGGGTTGCGGGATCAGGCGATGGCGGAAATCAAGCAAGTACGCTGGGTTCCGTCCTGGGGACAAAACCGGATTGAAGCGATGATTGAGCAGAGCCCGGACTGGTGTATTTCCCGTCAGCGTACCTGGGGCGTTCCAATTGCTTTCTTTGTGCATAAAGAGACTCAGGAGCTGCATCCTGACACTGCGCGTCTGGTGGAAGAGGTCGCCAAGCAGGTTGAAAAAACAGGTATTGACGCATGGTGGGACATCAATGCGGAAGATCTGCTGGGCGCTGACGCGCAGAATTATGAGAAAGTGACGGACACCTTGGACGTGTGGTTTGACTCCGGCGTCACCCACAGCGCGGTATTGGAGCAAAGGGAAGAATTGGGACAATTTCCTGCGGACTTGTATCTGGAAGGTTCCGATCAGCACCGTGGCTGGTTCCAATCTTCTTTGAAGACGGCTGTGGCGATTAAAGGCAAGGCTCCATATCGACAGGTGCTCACGCATGGCTTCACTGTGGATGAAAAAGGCCACAAGATGTCCAAATCCCTCGGTAATGGAATTGAGCCTCAGGAAGTCATGAATAAGCTTGGCGCTGATATCCTGAGACTCTGGGTTGCGGCGACGGATTACAGCGCGGAAATGGTGCTGTCCAAGAATATCTTGGATCGTACGGCGGATTCTTATCGTCGTATTCGTAATACCTCTCGTTTCTTGCTCGCGAATATCAACGACTTTGATCCGCACAAAGACATGGTGGCGATGGGCGATCTGTTGGCGTTGGACCGCTGGATTGTCGATCGCGCCTGGCTATTGCAGGAAGAGCTGAAGAAAGCCTATGAGCAGTATAATTTCGTTCAGGTATATCAGAAGGTGCATAACTTCTGCTCTGTAGAACTTGGCAGTTTCTACCTGGACGTCATAAAAGATCGTCAGTACACCATGAAACTAGACAGCCTCGGCTGTCGTTCAGCGCAAACGGCGCAGTATCACGTAGTGGAGGCGTTAGTGCGCTGGATCGCGCCAATTCTGAGCTTTACTGCGGAAGAAATCTGGTCTCATATCCCAGGGCCACGTTCAGAAAGCATCTTCCTGGAGACCTTCTATGACGGACTGCAGCCTCTGGCTGAAGGATCTGAGTTGGGGCGTGAATACTGGGCCCGCTTGCTACGAGTCAGAACGTCTGTTAACAAAGCCTTGGAAGAAGCGCGCAACGCAGGAAAAGTAAAAGGCTCGCTTACAACGGAAGTGTCTCTGTTTGCTACGCCAGAGTTGCAGCGTGACTTAAGCGCTCTTGGCGAAGAGTTGCGTTTTGTGTTTATTACGTCTGGAGCGTCTGTGTTCGGTGTGGACGAGGCGTCTGAAGCCAATTCAGTCGCGACGGAAACGGAGGGGCTGCGAGTTGGCATCAAGAGTTCTGAGTACAAGAAGTGCGGGCGTTGCTGGCATCATCGGGAAGATGTGGGGGCTCACAGGTCGCATGAAGATTTGTGTGGACGCTGCATTGAAAACATCGATGGCTCAGGAGAAGAAAGGAAATATGCTTAATGGGTGCGCAGACTAGTGAAGTCAGTCAAGGCGGAGGCGAAATGCAAAAAGTGAATCCGGGCATGCTGCGTTGGCTGTGGCTGACTTTAGCGGTTATCGTCCTTGACCTGGGGACCAAATGGTATGTGAGTGCGAATATGGTTCTGGGCGAGTCTGTGCCTGTTGCGCCCTTCTTCAGTTTTACGCTGTTGCACAATACTGGCGCGGCGTTTAGCTTTCTGGCGAATGCTTCAGGCTGGCAGCGTTGGTTTTTTATCATTCTAGCAGCGGTAGTCAGCGTGGTTTTAGCGCTTTGGCTGGCGCGGCTAAATCGTGAAGAACGCTGGATGGCCTGCGCCCTCAGCCTGGTGTTGGGCGGAGCTCTAGGCAACCTGTATGACCGTGCTGTACTTGGGTATGTTGTTGACTTTCTCCACTTTTTTTATGGGGGGTATAACTTCCCCGCATTTAACTTTGCAGATACCGCCATAACTATTGGCGCTTTTATGATTGCGATCGATGTATTTCGTAATCCTTCTGGTGTGACGGAAGCCAAGTAATTTAAAGAGATAATGCAATGACTGAGATGTTTGTCGGCGCTGGAACCCTGGTAACTCTGCACTTTGAACTTCGGTTAGAGAGCGGGGAGGTCGTCGACTCTACTTTTTCCGGTAAGCCTGGAGAGTTTGAATACGGCGATGGCGTGCTTCCTGTGGGCTTTGAGGAGCTGTTGAGGGGAATGCGGGCGGGAGAGCGCAAGCGCTTCTCCGTCCTTCCTGAGAAGGGGTTTGGTATGCCAAATCCTAATAATGTTCAGGAGTTCCCGTTGGATAGCTTCCCGGACAAAGGCAGTCTGGAAGTGGGAATGGTCATGTCCTTTGCTGACGCCGCGAAGGCGGAACTGCCAGGAGTGATCAAGCTCATTGACGATGGTGTTGTGACCGTGGATTTCAATCATCCGCTTGCGGGGCATACACTGGACTTTGAGGTGGAGATCCTGGCGGTAAAAGAATCACAGACTGACAAACAGGAGGGCGATCATGGAAATTAAGCTGGCCAATCCCCGCGGATTCTGCGCAGGGGTGGATCGCGCTATAGAAATCGTGAATCGCGCTCTGGATGTATTCGGCGCTCCGATTTATGTGCGTCATGAGGTCGTGCACAATCGCTTTGTAGTGGAAGGCCTCAGAACAAGAGGGGCTGTATTTGTGGACGAGCTTGATGAAGTCCCGGACGGCGCGTTGGTGATTTTCAGCGCCCACGGCGTATCTCAAGAAGTGCGTAATGAGGCTGACTCCAGGGGATTGAAGGTTTTTGACGCAACCTGTCCTCTGGTTACCAAGGTTCATATGGAAGTAATGCGTTACTCTAGAGATGGGCGGGAATGTATTCTGATTGGCCATGCGGGGCACCCGGAAGTGGAAGGCACCATGGGGCAATATGACAGCAGTAATGGCGGCGCAATCTACTTGGTCGAAGATGATGAGGATGTCGGAAAGCTTGTCGTTAACGATGCCGGTAATCTCGCCTACGTTACTCAAACGACTTTATCGGTCGATGACACTGCTCGGGTGATCGACGCGTTGCGGCAAAAGTTTCCCGAAATCAAAGGACCGCGTAAAGATGACATCTGCTACGCGACGCAAAACCGCCAGGATGCGGTCAAAGAGTTGGCGGCTACATGCGACGTGGTGCTGGTGGTGGGCTCGGTGAACAGCTCTAACTCTAACCGCTTGCGAGAGTTGGCGGAACGCATGCAAACGCCAGCTTACCTGATAGACGGCGCCCATGAAATTCAGCCGGACTGGTTTGCTGGCGCGGCCAGCGTTGGCGTTACTGCAGGCGCATCCGCGCCGGAGGTGCTGGTCCAACAGGTCGTGCAAAGGCTGAGAGAGCTGGGCGGTGAGGCTCCGGCGGAAATTGCCGGACGCGAAGAAAATATCGTCTTCTCCATGCCTAAAGAACTCAGAATCCCCGTCGTTAACCAGTCATGATTAAACTGGAGCGCAGCCTGACCTGTGCTCCAGTTCACACTTCCCCTCCCGTTGTTACCGTTTATCCCGCAAATGCTCCGTTTATCGTGCGGCGCATGACTATGCTATCCATCTAAATTATTTTTAAGGTGCTGAAGAAGGATGAGAATCTATGAAGCAGAAAGGTTTTACATTAGTTGAGTTGATGCTGGTGCTCTTAATCGTCGGCGTTACATTAGCCTTTGGGCTGCCCGGAATGGGTTATGTTATTGATAGTAATAGAGTTACATCAAGTACCAATGAATTGGTAGGGGCCCTTAATCTTGCCAGGGTTGAGGCCGTAAACCGAGGAGGAATGGTTAGCGTGGCTGCAACCGCAGGAGACGCTGATTGGCAGGGTGGTTATCATGTCTGGTTGGATTCCGATAGCGACGGTGTGTTTGATGCTGGAGAGCAAATACTAAGGACTTTTGAAGCGTTTAAGGATGATTCCACGTTAACAGGCCCCGCTGGAGGCGTGTCCTTCACTGCTTCAGGCTTTTCCCGCAGTACTTCTAATATCAGGTTGTGTAGCGTCAATGACAACATCGTAGATAGAAGGATTAATATATCTCTTGCTGGTCGAGTTACTGTATTTGAAGAGGAGTGTCCCTAATGGTTAATCAAAAGGGCTTTACATTAATAGAGATATTGGTGGCGGTAGTTATTTTAGCTATTGGACTATTAGGCGTCGCAGGCCTTCAAACTCTTTCTGTAAAAGCGGCTACCAACTCAAGCGCCCGCAGTCAGGCAATATATCTCGCGAATGATATGGCGGATAGAATCCGTGCTAATGGTGCGGGTAGAGCAGCAGGAAGTTATGACTCTATTTCCGGCAAGGCCCAAGTTGCGAGTTGCTTCACTTCATCAAAGTGCTCTGCAGCAAATATGGCGTCGAATGACAAATTCGATTGGCTGGCCGAGCTGTCTAATAGGCTGCCTAATGGCTCAGGCGAGCTCAGTAGGAGTGGAAATCTTTATACAATAACGATTACGTGGGATGAGCGAGTTAAGCAGGGCGCTGGCGCCGATGCTAATAGTGCGATTGAGCAAGCGACGCTGAATTATACCTTTGAGCCGTAGGAGTTTGATGATATGACCATGGGAAGACAAAAAGGGTTGTCTATCGTTGAAATGATGGTCGCTTTAGCATTAAGCGCATTATTGATTATCGGTGTTGTTCAGATTTTTAACTCTAATAAGGCTGCATTTCGAGTCCAGGATGCGTACGCGAGAGTTCAGGAAAATGGGCGAATAACCAGTGAGCTAGTCACAAGAGAAATTCGTAGCGCTGCTTATTTAGGCTGTGCAAAAGGGTTGGATTTTACAAATAATGTAGATGCAAGCAAGTATAGTGATGCTGATATAAAACAAGTGCTTTCGTTTGATGGTACTAATATGGTGGAAGCATTTAATAACGTGACCGATACATCTGGTACTGACTTGGCGAACTACGGTTTGACTGTAGGCGCTGCAGCCCAAAATATTGTATCAGGCACAGATGTGCTGATTTTAAGAGGGGCGGGGCCGTGTGAAGGCGGAAAGGTAGTGCAATATAACGCTGGCGGTGCTGGAACTGCACAGTTCAAAATTGAAAGTGCAGAAAGATGTGGGTTAGAACAAAATGATATTATATTAATTACAAATTGCCAGAATTCCGAGTTGTTTGCAATTTCAAATAAGCCAGATGGGTCTGGTTCATCGGGTAAAGATACAATAGCCCATGGCAGTAATGTAAACCTATCCAGTAAGCTGTCCGGAATATACTCTTCAGACGACTCTTATATAATGAAGTATAGAGAAACCATATTTTATGTTGGGAATGGAACGAATGGTAGGCCCTCTCTTTTTCAGGTTCAATTTGTAAAACACGATGCACAAATCCTGGAGCTGGCCGAAGGGGTTGATAATATGCAGGTGCTAATGGGAGAAGATGATAACGAAGATGGCACAGTGGATAGTTATCTGGAGCCAGGGGATGCGTCATTGGAGAACGATAAAGTTGTAAGTGTCAGAACTACATTTACGCTCAGCTCCAGAAACGAGGTTAGTGAAGGCGCTGTAGATCAAGTCGTACAAACTACCCTTCAATCGGTAACCACGGTACGTAATAGGGTCAAGTGAATCAGGAGAGTTTAAATGAGGCGTAAACAGTCTGGGGCTGCGCTTTTTATCAGTTTAATACTGTTGCTAGTCTTAACTATATTAGGGGTGGCTTCTATGAATGATAGTGTCATGCAGGGGAAAATGTCTTCTGCCATTCAGGATTCAAACCTTGCTTTTTATGGCGTTGAATCTGCCGTTAGGCAGGCGGAGTCAAGCCTGGAGGCAATGGCCACAATGCAGGGCTTTGGAACAGTGGCGGGCTTATATTCTGAAACGGACAAACCAGATATTTATGATAAAACATTTTGGTCTGAAGATACCAAGACAATTAAAGCTAATGCAGTGGATCTCAAGAAAGAAGTGGGCCTCAGCGAAGATCCTAGATATATCATTCAGTACGTAGGTGAAGTTGCGGACCCTAACTCTAACACTAATCTGTCCTTGGAAAACTACTCGCACGATAGTGGCGCTGGTGAAATATTAGGCTTTCGTATTATTTCACGGAGCACTGGTGGGTCAGGTAACTCGCAAAGAGTTGTGGAAACATATTATGGGAAGCGTTTCTAGTGCTTACGCGAATAGAGGTATAAGTAAATGAATAAGTTGCAACAAAGACTGTTGTGGTGCGTGTCAGGCTTTGCCACCATTTTTCCTTGCGCAGGATTTGCCGGATCATTAAATTTGGCGAACCAGCCCTTATTTATCGGCGCTAGTGTTCAGCATAACGTAATGTTGGCGATCGATGATTCTGGAAGTATGGATTTTGAGGTGTTGTTTGACAGTGAAAAGAGTGACCTTAATCTAAATAGCAATGGAAACTTTGTAGAGAATGGTGTTTACGCATCAACTAACACTAGATATGTGTATTTATTTCCTAATGGATCAGCTAGCCCATACTACTCAGGCGGTACTGAGGCGGCAGGAAGAGTCATTGACTGGCACGCTATTCCCCCAATTCACGCATATGCCTATACTCGTAGCCCCGATTATAATAAATCCTATTATGATCCTAACGTTACGTATGAGCCCTGGCCTATATATGGAGGGGCTATAAAAGGTTTGGATGGTAAAACTGATATTGCCAGCTTTGGAAATGCATCAATAACATCTACGCCGTATGACCCTCTTGTCCCTAGTAGGACTCTAAATCTTTTTAGCGACTTTACCCCCCCTGCTTCAAAGGATTGGCTGTTTCGTATCGCTGATAACGATATGGTGTGCGACGACAGTGGCAATACAAGGTCTTCATGCTCCGGGTTAAAAACTATTGGTAGTAATCAATACTATGCAAAAGCTTACTATCCAGGCACTTATTATTTAAGGTCTACCACTGGGACATACACATATAGTGCAACGGGCTCGATTGGGACGGTACTGTCTGCAACAGATAGCGAGCTGTTTGAGGCTGAGAACAATATCACTGAAGGAACCGAGTTTAAGAAAGGGACGACCCTTAACGCAGAAGGAAATTTGGGTACATCAACTTCAAGTTTTTCCTATATCGCTAGTGACGCTGCAGGAGGGAACTTTATTGGGTTGCGAAACCTCTATGATGGCACACCCGCTCGAGCAGATTCTGTCCCTCTTTTTACCACTGGGGAAGCTGTTTTTGATCTGAAACTCACTGGCACCGTGAACATATGGATACGACGTTGGTTTCCTAGTGGCTCAAAAGACTCTGTCTGGCTGAGCCTTGATGGATTAGGGAACGATGACTATGACCCGATTAATAATGATTCCGCCAGTAACCATTGGGAAACTGTTGGCGGGCAAGAGTGGAATGAGTGGTATACGCATGACTCCAGCTCTTGGACGTCCTCATGGGTTTGGGAGCGCTGGACTCAAGTTAATTTGGCGAGTGCGCCGAACAAGCTGAGAATGAGGTATAGAGAAAATGGGGGGTTTATTGACCAAGTCATTGTTACAAAGGACTTAACGCTGGTGCCCAGCAATCAGGCAGCTATGGACACTGATACCGGTGTAGCATATTCATGTGGTGACTTAGTGCCCTCGAGATATGACACCTTCTTAAGGAACCCTGGCCGCTTTAAGTTTTCTGCCTCATCCAAGATTGTTGCTTTGGGGCCAGATGGCGCATGCATAAAAAAATATAAAATTGCAGGGACAGACTCTGGCTCTTTTGATAACGGAGCAACAGCGTCTGGTCGAGTTGGTGTTACAGTGGCGCAAGAGAAACAAAACTTTGCTAACTGGTTTACGTACTATAGACGCCGCCATCTTGCTACCAGGGGAGCTATTGGCCACGCATTTCAAAGTATAGATGGGATTAGAGCTGGCTTATTTTGGATTAATAACCGACGCACTGTCTCAATGTATAACATGGATGATGGTGCAGGCAATACCAGTTTTCTATCAGACAACTACAAGCATGTAGGTTCAGGAGGCACTCCGTTGCGTAATGCGTTAAATCACGCAGGAACGCAATACTCTCGTACTGATACTAATGCGCCTATTAGTCAGATGTGCCAGAAGAACTTTACCCTTCTTTTTACGGATGGCTTTAACAACAATACGCTAAGCTCGGAAGTCGGCAATTTTGATGGCACAACTCTAAATAAGGCGAATGATGGCTATTTTAACTACACAGCCAGCGCGCCATTTTCAGACGCTACTTCGGATCTCTTGGCTGACGTAGCAATGAAGTTTTATAACAAAGTGCTAAGAACGGATGACCCTTATCCTAAGGAAGGAAGTGGTATTGTATCCATTCCGTCAGAGTGTAGTGAGACTAAGCCTTCTACGATTTTAGATTGTAACTCCAACTTGCATATGAATACCTATACAGTTGGATTAGGCGCCAAAGGGGAGAAAGTATACGGAAAGGCTTATTCTGGAGGAACGTACACGAAGGTTGAAGATGCGCACATCAAGCCTCCGGCATGGCCTGCTGTAAGTAACAGCGAAGATCCGTCGCAGGTCGATGACCTGTACCATGCTGCTGTAAATGGTAGAGGGGAGATGTTTAATGCTCAAAACCCCGCCGCGTTGACGAAAGTGCTCAGTGACGCAATGCAGGATATTTTGAAGGCAATAGGCTCCGCCTCTACCGTGACCTTTAATACTGCGTCGTTAAAAGAAGAAAGCGCCGTCTATTCCGCCAGCTTTAACTCATCAAGTTGGACTGGTGATTTGCAGGCTCTGGACTTAGATATAAATGGGGATGTCATACCCTATCCCAAGGTCTATGATGCAACCTATCAAGGCTGGTCAGCCGAAGATATTTTGAATGCGCGTTTAAAGAAACTCGCTGATCCGAGTACTCCTGCAAGTGAACGAGATGAAAGAAATATATTCACTTATAGTAATACTTTAGGTGGCGCAATTAACTTTAAGAGTGACGCGGACAACTATAAACTTCTTGAAGCAAATCAAATTACAGACCTGAAGGTGGGAGCTGCTTCTGGCAAGGAAGAAGAAATGGCCAAAAATCGCATAGAGTTTATGCGAGGAAAAGATATAACTGGTTTTCGTTCAAGAAGCAGCTACATGGGAGATGTAATTAATTCTTCACCTGTTTATGTCGGGCAACCGTCTCAAAACTATCCAGATCAAGATCCCTTTGGAGTGGATGACGGTAATAGACGTTATTCTGACTTTAAGTCTAGCAAAAAAGACCGTAGACCTATTGTATATGTCGGCGCTAACGATGGAATGCTTCATGGGTTCAACGCGAACCCTAGAACGAGTAAAGACGATGCGTCCACAATAGTTGATGACCGCGGACGGGAAGTAATTGGATACATTCCTAATTTGATATATTCAAGCGATTCATATAAGGGGCTGCACTACCTGACAGACCCAGATTACAGCCACCGCTACTATGTTGATCAAACTCCAATTGCAGCAGATGTGTATACCGATGATGCCTGGCGTACAATATTAGTGGGCGGATTAAGGTCTGGCGGTAAAGGCATATTTGCTCTAGATGTAACCGATCCGAATCGTTTTGAGTCAGATGATGCCGCAGAGATTGCTAAGATAGCTTTGTGGGAATTTGACGGTGGGGCGAATAAAGTTGATATGGGGCTGCAACTTTCAACTCCTTTGGTCGCCATGATGAATGACGGCAGATGGGCGGTTATTTTTGGAAATGGAACAAATAATGACAGTAATACAACTAAGCTATTTATTGTCTTCGTTGAAAAGGTAGCTGGGAGCTTAACCTATAAAGTGATTGACACGTTGTCTAGTGACTCTACAACTGAGGCTTCGACTATAGGAGGCTTGTCAGGGGTGTCTGTTGCTGACATAGATGGTAACAGGACTGCGGACCGTATATTTGCTGGTGATATGAACGGTAATATGTGGGTGTTTGATGTGTCGTCAAGCGACCCCAATGACTGGAAGTCGGCCTATCGGGCAAATAATTCGCCATCCGCGACGCCAGTTCCTCTCTTCAAAGCGAAGGATGCAAATGGTGTTGCCCAGCCAATTACATCAGCTCCAAATTTATCTTTTCATCCGGAGAAACCAGGTTCAGATAATATTTTAGTGGCTTTTGGTACGGGTAAATATTTGGAGATAAGTGATGCGGGTACTCCGCCAGCGAATTATATGCAGACGCTGTATGTTGTTTGGGATAAAGACAATAACTCCGCTGTCACTGGGCGTACTGCTTCAGTCCCAGATCCTTCGAACTTGGCGAAAGTTTTTCTGAAGCAAGTCAAACAAAATGTCAAAATTGGCACGAACCCTGACGGGACGGACATTATGGAGGAAATTACCGTCCGCTTTGCAACAGAGAAAGATCCCAAAGACTCCACAGGAGCAACAGGCAGCGAGGTCGATTGGAAAACTCAAAATGGATGGTATATGGACTTTGATGCGGTTGACGATAAAGGGACCAATATTTCAGCTGAAGATGGAGAGCGCTTGATAATTAAGCCTCTTATCCGGAACGACCATTTGGTTTTTAACACTCTGATTCCTGAGACTGACCCTTGCGGTAGTGGTGGGCATAGTTGGCTAATGGCTATGTCCATTACAAATGGCTTAACTCCGCCCAAACCAGTTTTTGATTTAAACAATGATGGTGTAATCAACTCAGACGACGCGGCTGTGGCTGGTAAGGGAACATATGATGCAGTGGTTGGAAGCGTCACAGTGATGGGCGATAACCTTTATTTCACTAATGCTAAAGTGGAAGGGGGAAGTGGGGACTCTGTTCCCAATAGAGAACTAACTGACTTTGGCGCAGGTGACCGTGAAGGACGCCTTGGCTGGCGTGAATTGATTGACGATTAGGAGTTAGCAATGTTGTCTGATAGTAAGGGTTTCTCACTCATTGAGTTAATGATTGTTGTCGCAATTATTGGAGTCATCGCAGCATTTGCTTACCCTAGCTATGTCGAATCGACTGCCAAGTCTCGTCGCGCTGACGCACAGTCAGCGCTTATGGGGCTCTCGTCTGCGATGGAGCGGTGGTATACGGGGAATAGCTTTAGTTATTTAGGAGCGGCAACCGGAGGGGGCAATACCGGTGCTCCTGTTGCGACTTTATTTCCGTCACAAGCGCCTCTAGATGGCGGGACAAAGTACTATAACTTGGTTATATCTGCTGCAACCGCTAGTACATTTACATTGCAGGCGCAGCCTATCGGCGCTATGACGGGGGACAGATGCGGCACAATTCAGTTGACGTCGGAAGGTGTTCGTTCGGCAGTTGAGAATGATTGCTGGCGTTAGCTGGAATAGTTGTAGAGGAATAATAAAGGCGCTTAGCGCCTTTATTATTTTGACAGGCTCGCTCATTTTGACGATATTCTAGCCCTCCCTCCGCGATTTATTATTATAGTCGAGCTAGTGTCGCTGAGGACGTTACGTTGCGATAGTGAAAACGTCCCGTTTTGTTTATAAGTTAAACCTGTTGCTTGATATATAAGGTAGTTGCTTCCGCCCCAGGCCTTCCAAGTAATATTAAAATCAGGTAGTGGGGGCATCATTCTTAATACTGGCTCTTCTGAATCTATTTCTTCGTTCTTATTCAAATCAACAAAGACATAGAGTGGATTGTTCCAGTCGGCAACACATGTTTTTGCATTAGGGGATGGACAGAGGGTCGCTTCTCTTCCTACGCTTACAGCTGAGTTGCGAGTAAAGTTAATAATACCAAGCAATTGATTGGTCGCAGAAATAGCTTTTTGACTTTGAATAAATTGAAGAAGTTGGGGATAGCCGATGCCTGCGACGATGCCAACAATGGCGAGAACGGCCAATAGCTCAATGAGGGTAAATCCCTTGCGGTGCATAATTCAGTTCCTTCTGTTTGGGTAAACCGATTCCAATCGGAAGGCGTATTATGCAGATTTTTTGGCGTTTGGCTAGTGATTAATCGATGTGGGTGATTTCTATTCAGTTGAGGCCGGCTTCTCTCTAGTGGGGAAGGATTACTCCATCCCCAGCTTTTTCAGACGGTAACGTAGAGCACGAAAGCTGATCCCCAGCTTTTTCGCTGCGGCTGTTTTGTTCCATCGCGTTTCTTCAAGCGCTTTTTCAATCGCTTGCTTCTCAATATTTTCGAGAAAGTGCTCAAGATTGACTTTGTTTTCGTCGAATTCAGGAACATCCAGCTCCATGCTGTCAGTTACAGAGCCATCTGAGTCTACTTTAGGTAGATGTATGTCATCTTCGTTGATGACATCGTCCTCACATAAGGTGAATGCGCGCTCCATGATATTCTCAAGTTCGCGTACATTGCCTGGAAAATAGTAAGACTCCAGCTTCTGCATAGCGTCTCTACTAATTGAAGCGTTGGAAACCTCACACTCGTCAGCTAATTGTTTAAGAAAATGATTGGCGAGGAGAGGAATGTCTTCTTTTCTTTGGCGTAAGCTTGGGACTCTCAGTTCGATGACATTTATCCGATAGAAAAGGTCTTGGCGAAATCGCCCTTCCTCTACTTCACTGTGCAAATCTTTATGGGTGGCGGAGAGTATGCGTACATCAATAGGGATCTCCTTCTGCTCACCGACTGGGCGTACTGCTTTCTCCTGAATCGCGCGTAAAAGCTTAACTTGCATTGTTAGAGGTAAATCAGCGACTTCGTCGAGAAACAGCGTTCCGCCATTCGCAGCCTGAAACAGCCCCACTTTGTTTTCTACTGCGCCGGTGAATGCGCCTTTCTTGTGGCCGAAGAACTCGCTTTCCATTAATTCGCTGGGAATAGCGCCGCAGTTGACTGGTACGAAGGGTCCTTCATTTCTAGGTCCTTGCTCATGGATAGACTTGGCGACCATCTCCTTGCCGCTTCCTGACTCGCCGCTGATATAAATCGGCGCTTGGCTTCGGGCAAGCTTTCTGATCTGCCCGCGCAGCTTGTCCATCGTAGGTGATTCGCCGAGTAGCTGGGTTACTTGCGGCGTTGATTTGGGGACGTCATTTTTAGACAGTTTCAACGCGCTGTTTACAAGCTCACGCAAGCGGGCGAGATCCACGGGCTTGGAGACGAAATCAAAAGCGCCGGCCTTTAACGCAGAAATTGCCGTATCTATACTGCCATAAGCTGTAATGACTGCTACAGGCGTGCTGGAGGACTGTTTTTGGATATAGGCGACAAGGTCAATGCCGTTTCCGTCCGGCATGTTCATGTCCGTCAACACGAGGCTGAAGCTTTCTTCACTTAATAGCTGTTTGGCTTGCGTAATATTTTCCGCTGCTCGCGTTTCTATCTGCATGCGGGTCAAAGTGATTTCGAGTAGTGCACGAATATCGGGTTCGTCGTCGACTATAAGTACTTTTTTTATCATAACTGATTGTTCTATATGGCTCGTTTCGGATGGGGAAAGGTGATGCGGAAGCAACCGCCCCCTTCCTGTCTTGTGAGATAGTCTAACTGCGCCTGATTAGCTTCACACAGCTCTTTGGATAAGTATAAACCCAAGCCTGTCCCTTTGGGGTCGGTTGTGAAAAAAGGCTCAAATAGATGATTCAATTGCTCCTCATTGATGCCAGGGCCAATATCTATCACGTCAATAAAAGCTTGCCCTGTCTCTTCAACTTCACCCACGATTAGCTTAATCCAAGAGCGTGCGCTTTCCTGTTTACTGTAACGCAACCCGTTGCCTACGAGGTTATTGAGTATTTGGTTTAAGTGATTGGGATCGAAGCGGCCATGAATGTCATCCTTTAAGGGCCGTATTTCAATTTCTGCGTCACGGGTGCCGGCGGCGGTGTAGTCGCAGACAAAGTCCGTTAGCCAGGGAATTAGAGTTAGCATCTGTGGTGAGCTGATTTTTCTGCGTGACAGGCTTAGTACATTTTCAATGATGCCGTTCATGCGAGTGGCGTGTCGTAAAATTATCTCCGCCATTTGTTTGTCGGGAGGCGTTAATTCCTGTGACTCCAATAACAACTGTGCGGCGTGGCTGGCTGCCCCTAGCGGATTTCTGATTTCATGAGCTATTCCCGCAGTCAGTCTGCCCAATGAGGCTAATTTCAGTTGCTGTGCTTGCTGGGCGATTTTTCCGGTGTCTTCAAGGAAAATCAAAATGTCCTGCCCCTCTTCCTTTTGCAGAATAGCGAAATTAGCTTGCAGAGGCGCTCTATTGGCGGAGCCGCGGAATGGGGTGGTTTTTTTACTTGGGTCTTCCTGCCACTCTTGCAATCGGAGTAATAGGTCTTCTGGTAGTGTGGTCAGCTCATGTCTTTCATCTACACTCAACAAGCTCTGTGCGGCCTGATTCGCCATTCTTACTCCACCTTTTTCGTCCGCGACGATAATGCCGGTTAACATTCGTTGAATGATCTGGTGATTGAGTTGCTCAAGCTCCAGGATATTTTGCGCGCGTTTACGCGCAAGGTTTTCGCTGGTGGCAATACGTATGGAGAGGTTTTTAACGAGCAGCGCGGTGGCGAAGTACACGACCCCTAAAATGCCTACGCGGAATACATCGTCCACATCGCTGTATTCGGCGACCATCCGATATATTTCCTGGGAGACAACCCCCAGACTTGCTATGGCCGCCAGCAATGTACCTAACTGTCCTCGTAAAATTATATTGCCGGCGGCGACGCTGATGACCACCATGTTTCCCAGTCCACTTGAAACGCCTGAGCCGAACAAGAGCATTGCAGAAATCAAAAGGAGCTCTAAAACAACTGACACCATGGCATGGCGTATTTCAGGTCTAAAGCCAGCTAGTAATAAAAAGCCCGTAAATACGTGAATCGCCAGATAGCAGATAACGGCGACTTCGAAGTAAAACGGCGAGAGGTATTGGCTGACGCTGGCTGGGCTTTGCAGATACAAGGCGCTTACCAGGATGATGCCCACCGTCACTCGGTAGTGGTTATAAACCCGGAATAGCCGGTTGGTGGTTTGTTCTACATCTATGCTTAAATCGGACATGCGCGGCGCCTGCAACAAAACTATCCTTGAAGAAGTGAGCTATATGTTTAATTCGGTGCTTGCGGAGACGTGTCCGGCTTTGGAATTATTTCGGTATAGTGCTCAGAATTTTAATGAAAACAGTATAATGCAAACTTTCCCAATGTTTGTGTGACAGATGGTAACCAGAATGACGCAGCTTAAAGTCGCTTTTGCTCAGATCGACTGTCTGGTCGGAGATATTCCCGGCAATGTAGATAAAGTAATAGAAGCCGCTGAGACGGCGAAAACTAAATTTAACGCTGACTTGGTGATATTTCCTGAACTGACTTTGACTGGCTATCCGCCTGAGGATTTGCTGTTGCGGGCCAGCTTGCAAGTCAGGGTTGAGAAAGCTTTGGAGCGGATTCTCAGCTCGGTGAAAGATATTGCACTGGTTATTGGCTTTCCCTGGCGTGAGCAGGGCAAGTTGTATAACTGCGCCGCTTTTATAGATGGGGGCGAAATAAAGGCGAAGTACCGCAAGAGGTGTTTACCAAATTACCAGGTTTTTGATGAGAAACGCTATTTCGAGCCAGGCTCGGAAACTGTGGTCTTGCCATGGAGAGGTTTTAACTTGGGCATCTCTATCTGTGAAGATGTCTGGGAGGAAGGGCCTATCGCGGCGACGGCCGCTGCGGGCGCAGACTTTATCGTAAACATAAACGCCTCCCCATATGATATGGCCAAACACCAGCAAAGACGCACGCTTGTTCAGTCTCGCGCTGTCACTAACAACACTCCAATCCTGTACGTGAACATGATCGGGGGGCAGGATGAACTTATATTTGATGGTGGCTCGTTTGCGGTTAATCGGCTCGGACGAGTTTGTTTCAGCGCGCCTCAATTCGAAGAAGGGATTTTTCTACTTGATTTGAATGACGTTATGCATGACGAAGGCCGGGAGACCGCTGAACCAGCGGCCGCAATGACCGTAGAAGAGAGTGTTTATAAGGCGCTGGTGACCGGGGTGAGAGATTATGTGAATAAAAACCGGTTCAAGTCAGTGGTCATTGGTTTGTCTGGCGGCATTGACTCTGCTGTCACCCTGGCGGTCGCAGTTGATGCTATCGGCGCTGACCGGGTGCGGGCAGTGATGATGCCATTTCGCTATACCTCGAAAATGAGTCTGGAAGACGCGGAGGCGGAAGCGAAAGCACTGGGCGTTCAATATGATGTGGTCCCAATCGAGCCTGTTTACGACCAGTTTATGGGAGCCTTGAGCCCCTTGTTCGCAGGCTTGGGTCGCGATACGACGGAAGAGAATATCCAGGCGCGAATACGTGGAGTCATTTTGATGGGGATCTCAAATAAAACCGGCGCACTGGTGTTGACCACTGGTAATAAAAGCGAGATGGCTGTTGGCTATGCGACCTTATATGGCGATATGGCGGGGGGCTATGACGTTCTGAAGGACGTCTTTAAGACCATGGTGTTTCGCCTGGCTTGGTTTCGTAATACGTTATCGCCAGTTATTCCTGAGAGGGTTATTACGCGCCCTCCATCTGCTGAATTGGCTCCGGACCAGAAGGATGAAGATAGCTTACCTCCCTACGAGGTTCTTGATGAAATCCTGTCCTTATACGTTGAACACGACATAAGCGCTGACGGTATTGTTGCGAAGGGCTTTGATAAGGACACAGTTTATCGAGTAGTGCGCTTGGTGGACATCAACGAATACAAGCGACGTCAGGCCCCTGTGGGAGCGAGAATCACTATGCGAGGGTTTGGACGAGACCGACGCTACCCGATTACCTCTGGCTGGAAGTTGGGAGAGTAGGGGCGTTCGTTTAGGTATTAGAAAAGGCCGCATAATCGGCCTTTTCTACATATTAATATGGCAATGTCTTTGGCCTGTTAATAATCAGGCATATGGATGCGCCTGCGCGGCGGCGGGCCTAATTAGTAGTTGAATTGCTCAGTCGCCAAGACCGAAGTCAAAATCGAAAACGCTGCTGATGTCGCGGTCTTCTTCTTTAAACTCAGATCCGCTGAAGCGCATATTCGCGTCGAATGACTTGTGATCCGGGTAGCTTGCGGCGAGCAAGACTAAAGCGTCATCGGCATGGCGTTGCATACCCAGATACCTGTAAAGCTCTACCATTAAGGATAATGCTTCCGGTATAACCGGCGTATCAGGATAGTTTTCAACGACATATTGAGCGCGGGCCACCGCTGCGACATAGGCTTGGCGGCGAATGTAGTAGCGTGCGACGTGCATTTCATATTGGGCCAGACGGTCTTTTATCGCCAGCATGCGCTTTTCCGCGTCAGCCGCGTAGGGGCTGTCTGGAAAGTTAGTGACTAGCGTAGAGAAATCTCTGAAAGCTTCTTTTGCACGCCCTGGGTCACGGGAATTAATGTCGATTGGGAGAAACCTTGGCCCTAACCCCAAATCTGCATAATAGGCGGCCAGCCCTTTAATGTAGTAGGCATAGTCCACATGTGGGCTATCAGGATGGAGACGAATAAAGCGCTCCGCCGCTGACTCGGCCCGTTCCGGATTCAAAGAATTATAATGCGCATAAATTAAATCCAGTTGCGCTTGTTCCGCATAACGTCCAAATGGATGGTAAGTCTCCAAATCCTCCAGATGTCGCGCCGCCTCCAAAAAGTTACCTGAGTCCAGTGCGGATTTGGCCTTGTCGTAGTATTCCTTTTCACTCAACACTTGTGGCGGGGCGGAGGCGCATGCCGTCAGAAGAGCAAAGGTCAGCATGGCAAAAAGGGCGCGAATACGATGCATATTTGAATTAAACTTCACTAGTTTCATAGGATAGAGCAGTCTTGCGCAGCAAGGCTTTCGTGAATATTGGCGCGCCATTATTCCACAACCATAGTTTTGACAACACCCCACA
The DNA here is from genome assembly GCF_057367735.1 of Hahella sp. NS-SX17. Classification (NCBI taxonomy): domain Bacteria; kingdom Pseudomonadati; phylum Pseudomonadota; class Gammaproteobacteria; order Oceanospirillales; family Hahellaceae; genus Hahella; species Hahella sp. NS-SX17. Next base: position 6,533,693 of record NZ_CM170632.1, on the reverse strand, counting down.
GCCGACGGATTTAATTTATGAGTCATCGCATACAACAGTCATTGATTGTTCCCGCAGAGCTTGGCGAGCAGCGGTTGGATATGGCTGCAAGCGAGCTAATGCCCGAATACTCAAGGTCCAGGATACAAAACTGGATTAAGCAGGGAGCCCTGCGCGTCAATGGAAAGCAGGTTAAACCTAAAGAAAAGGTAATCGAGGGCGACCAGGTTGAGCTGGATGTCGAATTGGAAGCGCAAGGCGATTGGGAGGCGCAGCCAATTGCGTTGGATGTGGTTTTCGAAGACGAGCATCTTCTGGTCATAAACAAACAGGCGGACTTTGTTGTTCATCCTGCTGCAGGACACAGTGATGGAACCGTGGTTAACGCAGTATTACATCACTGTCCCGCATTGGCGGAATTACCCCGAGCGGGCATAGTGCATCGGCTGGACAAGGACACGACGGGGTTGATGGTCATCGCGAAAACACTGGTGGCGCATAGTTCCCTTGTAGAGCAGTTGCAGGCAAGAGAAATGGGAAGAGAGTATGAAGCTGTCGTATACGGCGAGTTAACTGGCGGAGGGAGGGTCGATGCTGCGATTGGCAGGCGCCCGCAGAGTCGCCAGAAGATGGCCGTGACCCGTGGAGGAAAAGAAGCGGTGACCCATTACAGGTTGATAAAACGATGGCGGGGCTTTACGCATTTGAGATTGAAGCTGGAAACTGGGCGAACGCATCAAATTCGAGTGCATATGGCGCATATTAATCACTCTATCTTAGGTGATCCGTTATATGGGAGTCGCCCACGCCTTCCGAAGGGACTGTCGTCGGAAACCATCGAATATCTGCGCTCTTTTGGCAGACAGGCCTTGCATGCAAAAGCGCTTGAGCTGTCGCACCCAACAACCGGCGAGATGCTGAGTTGGGAAGTGGACTTGCCTGAGGACATGAAAAACATGCTAAACCGCTTGGACAAGGAAGAAGAGGACGCTTCATAGATGGAGGGCGATAGACTGCAGTTGATTCAGCCAGATTGGCCTGCCCCCCCTAATATCCGAGCGCTGGCTACGACGCGGCGGGGTGGAGTCAGTCGACGGGAGTTCTCCAGCATGAATCTTGGCGGCCATGTTGGAGACGATACAGATGCTGTCAAAACTAACAGGCGTCTTCTTGCTGAGGAGGTTAGCCTGCCTGTTGATCGCTTCCATTGGTTAGAACAGGTGCACGGCGTTGAAGTGGCTGTGTTGAATGGCGTAAGGCCTTCCCAGCCCCATACTGCTGATGCAGTGTTTACTACCCGGTCGCAGCAGGCATGTTGCATCCTGACAGCTGACTGTCTTCCCGTTCTATTCGCTGCAGCAGATGGCTCCTCTGTGGCTGCGGCTCACGCGGGGTGGCGGGGACTGGCCGCCGGTGTATTGGAAAATGCAGCAAAGTGTTTTAATGAACGGAAAGATGTACTGGTCTGGCTTGGACCTGCGATCAGCCAGGTGGCTTTCGAAGTCGGCCAGGAGGTGAAGGATACTTTTGTAGCGCAAGACCCTGAGTCTGCCGCCTGCTTTATTCCATCCCTTCCTCACGTCGATAAATGGCGTGCGGACTTATACGCTCTGGCCCGGATTAGACTGCACAGGCTTGGAATTACTCGAATCTTTGGAGGCGACTATTGCACCTATACGGATTCAGACAGTTTTTTTTCTTATCGTAGAGATGGCGTAACGGGACGTATGGCCTCGGTTATCTGGCTCGACTCTTCTCCATAGGGCATTGAGGCTTGAGGTAGGTCAATATCCCTCTCACTTTCCTTCTCTTCTTGGCGCATAGCCTTGAAGCTTTCGGCGCGTGGCCCCACATTTTCGGTAATTGAAGCTGCGTCTCAGTGGGCGCGGGTAACATCGGAATTTCGGGGTAATGCAGATGCGATTTGATAAGTTCACCAGCCGTCTCCAGATGGCGATATCAGAAGCCCAGTCGCTTGCCTTGGGCAAAGATCACAACTTCATAGAGCCAGTTCACTTATTCCAATCTCTATTAAGTCAATCTGGAGGTTCTACAGCGCCACTGTTACAGCAGGCAGGCGTTGACGTAACTCGTTTTAAATCCATGTTGGCGCAAGAACTGGGTAAGCTGCCGCAGGTCCAGGGTTCTGATGCGGATGTTCATTTATCCAATGATTTGGGGCGCCTGCTGAACCTTGCAGACAAACTGGCGCAAAAGCGCAGCGATCAGTTTATCTCCAGCGAACTGCTACTTTTAGCGGCTATGGATGACAGAGGTGTCGTGGGGCGCTTGCTGAAAGAATGCGGCGCCGATAAACAAAGACTGGAAAGGGCGATAGAGACTATGCGTGGGGGTGAAAGAGTACAAGATCAGGGAGCGGAAGAGAGTCGACAAGCGCTGGATCGCTTCACCATCGACCTTACCGCTCGCGCGACGGAAGGCAAACTGGACCCTGTTATAGGTAGAGACGATGAAATTCGTAGAACGATTCAGGTACTGCAGCGTCGCCGTAAAAATAACCCTGTACTGATTGGTGAGCCTGGCGTGGGTAAGACTGCGATTGTAGAAGGGCTTGCACAGCGTATTGTGAACGGTGAGGTTCCTGAGGGGCTGAAAAATAAGCGTGTACTGGCCTTGGATATGGGGGCCCTGATTGCTGGGGCGAAGTTCCGCGGTGAATTCGAAGAACGCCTGAAAGGCGTACTCAATGAGCTGGGGAAGCAAGAGGGACAGATCATCTTATTTATCGATGAGCTCCACACGATGGTTGGCGCAGGGAAGGCGGAGGGCGCCATGGATGCGGGCAATATGTTAAAGCCTGCATTAGCTCGTGGGGAGCTGCATTGCGTTGGGGCTACGACATTGGACGAATACAGGGAGTTTATCGAAAAAGATGCGGCCTTGGAGCGTCGTTTCCAGAAGGTGTTGGTGGACGAGCCAAATGTTGAGGATACCATTGCGATATTGCGGGGTTTAAAAGAGCGCTACGAGGTTCATCATGGCGTTGAAATCACAGACAGCGCCATCATCGCAGCGGCGAAGTTATCACATCGCTACATCACGGATAGGCAGTTGCCGGACAAAGCCATAGATTTGGTCGATGAAGCCGCCAGTCAAATTCGCATGGAAATCGATTCAAAGCCCGAGCCGTTGGACCGGCTGGAGAGACGTCTGATTCAGTTGAAGATGCAGCGTGAAGCACTGAAAAAAGAAAAAGATGCGGCATCAAAAAAGAGTGTGGATGAACTGAACACACAAATTGACGAGATGGAAAAAGAATTCGCGGACCTTGAAGAGGTGTGGAGTTCTGAAAAGGCGGCGTTACAAGGTACGCAGCAAATTAAAAGCCAGCTGGAGCAGGCCCGAGTAGATTTGGAAAATGCTCGTCGTCAGGGAGATCTGACTAGGATGTCGGAGCTTCAGTATGGGCGTATTCCTGAGCTGGAGAAGCAGCTGGATATGGCGAGTCAGGCGGAAATGCTGGAAATGCGTTTATTGCGCAATAAGGTCTCCGAAGAAGAAATTGCTGAGATTGTTTCTAAGTGGACCGGCATTCCTGTCGCCAAGATGCTGGAGGGCGAACGCGAAAAGCTGTTGCGTATGGAAGAGGCATTGCATCAACGTGTTATCGGGCAAGACGAAGCTGTAGTGGCTGTCGCAAATGCCGTACGCCGTTCGAGGGCTGGCCTGAGCGACCCCAATCGCCCCAACGGTTCATTTCTGTTTTTAGGGCCGACCGGGGTGGGGAAAACGGAATTGTGTAAATCCCTGGCGAGCTTCCTGTTTGATACGGAAGAAGCGATGGTGCGAATCGACATGTCTGAGTTTATGGAGAAGCACTCCGTCGCTCGACTGATTGGCGCGCCTCCGGGATATGTAGGCTATGAAGAGGGCGGTTATTTGACCGAAGCGGTCAGACGAAAACCCTATTCTGTCCTTCTCTTGGATGAAGTGGAAAAGGCGCACCCGGATGTATTCAACATACTGCTACAGGTGCTTGAAGATGGACGCCTGACGGACGGGCAAGGGCGTACTGTGGATTTTCGCAATACCGTTATCGTCATGACTTCGAACTTAGGGTCTGACCTGATTCAGGCGATGGGCGGGCAGGATGAGAATTATGATGAAATTAAAGACGCTGTACTGGAAGTCGTTGGGAGACATTTCCGCCCTGAGTTTATTAACCGAATCGACGAAGTGGTCGTTTTCCATCCTTTAACAGCTGAACAGATTCACGGTATCGCATTGATTCAGTTGGATATCCTGAATCGCCGTTTGCAAGAGCAGGACCTCAAAGTCGAATTGAGCGCCGAAGCTATGTCGACACTGGCGGAAGTTGGCTTCGATCCGATATATGGCGCCCGCCCACTGAAGCGGGCGATACAGCAGCGAGTCGAGAACCCGCTGGCTCAATCCATCCTTAATGGCGAGTTCCAGCGCGGGGATACGATTGAGGCTGAAGTGACAGGTGGGAAGCTGGTATTTAGCAGAAAGTAGGTCTGAACCCCTGCAGGGTAGAGGAGGGCTATTGCCCTCCGCACTCTTGATCAATTTGTGCTTGAGTATCCTTGCGCCTTTGCAGGATCTCCTCGGGCGTCATAAAGCGCTCGCTTCCGTCAGTTTGTTTTTCACGTATACGCGCGTTGTTCATTAAAGTTTGTAGGTTAGACTTTAATGCTTCGCACCTCTCTTTTTGTTTGGCTTCTGCTGTTGCGTTTTCTTGTAATTGCTGGGCCCGGATTTTCTCTAGTTCTTGTTGCTCGTCTAGTTGTTGGGTCTGCTCCTGTAAGTCACGCCCATCTTTTGTCTGCGAGCCGGTCTGTACGTTGATTTCAGTACTGGACTTAAAATCAGGCTTTTTGTCAGAGTAGTGGATAACGCCATTCTCATCAGTCCACTTATATACGCCACTGGCGAAGGACAGAGAACTGATACTTAACAGAAAAAAGGAAAGGATGGCTGTACGCATAAAATAAGAGGTCTCCAAGCCACTGAAATTCATAAACAACAGAGAATACATAATACCGGAAAGATAGATGAAAGCGCAGCCTTGGTAAAGCTGCGAAGGCCGTGAAATGCGCATTTTCTATTGACAGAGACGGACGGGATGTCAGAATTGTCGATTGCTCGAACATCGGCGCAGCTTTTACGGCAAAACCAGCGAGGCTACGACCGATTATGACCACACGATATCTGCAGACCACAGACTCCTAACACCAGGAGCAGTCTTTGAGTAAATGCCCAACAGGCATGTGTGAGCAAGTCAAGAGATAACCTCTCGCGATAAACAGCTAGTGTGGCGGCGTCCACCATATGTATCCTTTTGGGTCTATATTTGAGTGGAAGTTATTAGCAACCAGCCCTAATTCGCGCTGACGCATTCTGCGCGTATTAAGAGAGGAAGACGTGACGGCAGAAATGTTATCTGGCGCAGATATGATCGTGCGCTTTCTGCAAGACGAGGGTATCGAATACATATACGGATATCCCGGCGGCGCGGTGCTTCATATATATGATGCGCTGTTTCGTCAAAACAAAGTAAAACATATCCTGGTGAGACATGAGCAAGCCGCCGCGCACATGGCGGATGGCTACGCGCGGGCTACAGGTAAACCAGGCGTTGTATTGGTGACCTCAGGCCCTGGCGCCACCAACACTGTGACTGGCATTGCGACCGCCTACATGGACTCAATCCCCATGGTCGTGCTGTGTGGGCAGGTCCCCTCCACTCTGATTGGTGAAGACGCGTTTCAGGAAACTGACATGATGGGCGTCTCTCGTCCTGTTGTGAAGCATAACCTGAGCGTCAGAGATCCCAGTGAAATCCCAGTCGTATTGAAAAAAGCCTTTTATCTGGCTTCCACAGGTCGCCCCGGTCCGGTCGTAGTTGATATTCCCAAGGATATGACTACGCCTAATGAACGGTATGAGTACGTCTATCCCAAAAAAGTGAAGATGCGATCATATAGTCCGCCAACCCGGGGACATGCCGGGCAGATAAGAAAAGCGGTGGATATGATGATGACGGCCAAGCGCCCAATCATATACGCCGGCGGAGGTATTGTTCTAGGGCATGCATCCAAAGAGCTGGTTGAACTATCGCATCAGCTTAACTTCCCGGTTACAACTACGTTGATGGGAATTGGCGGCTTTCCCGCCGATGACAAACATAATCTTGGCTGGCTGGGTATGCATGGCAGCTATGAGTCTAATATGGCCATGCATCATAGTGACCTGATTGTCGCCGTTGGCGCGCGATTTGATGACCGCGTCACCAATGCGACGGAAAAGTTCTGCCCAGGAGCCAAAATCATCCATGTAGATATTGATCCTGCTTCGATTTCTAAAACAGTACAGGTGGATGTTCCCATTGTCGGTCCGGCTGCTTCCGTGCTGCGCGATATGATTGCGTTTGTAAAAGAGGATAACTCACGTCCTGACAAGGAAGCATTGTCCTCATGGTGGAAACAGATTGAGGAGTGGCGCGCTTATCACGGCGGTCGATACCGTACAGACGACAGCGAAATGATCAAGCCGCAACAAGTCATTGAGGTGCTCTGCAAGGTTACTGAGGGCAACGCTTTCGTCACAACCGATGTTGGCCAGCACCAGATGTTTACCGCGCAGTATTACCGCTTTAATAAACCCAATCGCTGGATTAATTCTGGCGGTCTGGGAACCATGGGGTTCGGTTTGCCTGCGGCAATGGGCGTCAAGCTGAGCTTTCCTGACGAAGAGGTTGTATGCGTGACGGGTGAGGGCAGTATTCAAATGAATATTCAAGAGCTCTCAACATGTAAGCAGTTCAATCTTCCGATAAAGATTATCAACCTGAACAATCGCTCTTTGGGAATGGTGCGTCAGTGGCAGGATATGAACTATGAGGCGCGCCACTCACAGTCTTATATGGAATCTTTGCCGGACTTCATGGCGCTAGCTGAAGCCTATGGGCACGTTGGGATCACCATTCGCAAGCCTGAGGAGTTAGAGGAAGGCTTAAGAAAAGCCTTTGCGATGAAAGACCGTCTGGTGTTTGTCGATATATATGTTGACCCTCATGAGCATGTTTATCCCATGCAAGTGGCGCGCGGCTCAATGAAAGACATGTGGCTTAGCAAAACGGAGAGGGTGTAAACGGCATGCGTCGAATTATATCAATGCTACTGGAGAATGAGCCTGGCGCATTGTCTCGAGTAGTTGGACTGTTCTCGCAGCGGAATTACAACATTGAAACGTTGACCGTGGCGCCAACGGAAGATGCGACACTTTCAAGGCTGACTGTTACGACAATTGGCTCAGACCGAGTTATTGAGCAAATTACCAAACAGCTCAACAAGCTGGTGGAAGTCGTAAAAGTGGTTGATCTGACGGAAGGCGCGCATATCGAACGCGAGCTGATGTTGATAAAGCTTAAAGCCAGTGGAGCCCTGAGAGCCGAAATAAAGAGAACGGCAGACATTTTCAGGGGCCAGATTGTTGACGTGACTAGTACGGTCTACACAGTTCAGTTAACCGGCGATAGCGATAAATTAGATGCTTTTATCCAGGCGATTGGGAAAAGCAGCGTGTTAGAAGTTGTGCGCAGCGGAGTTTCCGGCATTGCGCGCGGCGAAAAAACATTATCAGTTTAACGAGTAAGGGCGCGAGCGCGCACAGAAATAGGTGAATAAAATGCAAGTTTATTACGATAAAGATTGTGACCTTTCCATCATTCAAGGCAAGAAAGTTGCGGTTATTGGTTATGGCTCGCAAGGTCATGCTCACGCAAATAACTTGAAGGATTCCGGTGTTGACGTATGTGTAGGTCTGCGCAAGGACTCTGGCTCTTGGGCCAAGGCTGAAAACGCAGGGCTTGCAGTCAAGGAAGTGGCGGATGCGGTTGCTGACGCAGATGTCGTGATGATCCTCACTCCAGACGAGTTTCAGGCGAAACTATACAAGTCTGAAATCGAGCCGAATCTCAAGAATGGGGCAACGCTGGCGTTCGCTCATGGTTTCAGCATTCATTACAATCAGGTTGTCCCACGTGCAGATCTGGACGTCATCATGATCGCCCCTAAAGCGCCAGGGCATACCGTTCGCTCAGAGTTCGTAAAAGGTGGCGGCATTCCCGACCTGATCGCTATTTTCCAAGATGCTTCTGGTTCAGCGAAAGACTTGGCTCTTTCCTATGCCAGCGGTGTTGGTGGCGGTCGTACCGGTATCATCGAAACTACCTTTAAGGATGAAACCGAAACTGACCTGTTTGGTGAGCAAGCTGTGTTGTGCGGTGGCGCCGTAGAACTGGTGAAAGCCGGTTTCGAAACGCTGGTGGAAGCTGGTTACGCGCCTGAGATGGCGTACTTTGAGTGTCTGCATGAGTTGAAGCTTATTGTCGACCTGATGTACGAAGGCGGTATCGCCAACATGAACTACTCCATTTCCAACAACGCGGAATATGGTGAGTATGTCACTGGCCCTGAGGTCATCAATGACCAGTCTAGAGCAGCCATGCGCAATGCGTTGAAGCGCATTCAGGATGGAGAGTACGCCAAAATGTTCATTGCGGAAGGCGCTCATAACTACCCATCAATGACAGCTTATCGTCGTAATAACGCAGCTCACCCGATCGAACAAGTTGGTGAAAAACTGCGTAGCATGATGCCTTGGATCGCCTCCAATAAAATCGTAGATAAGTCCAAAAACTAATCGGCGATAATGCTATAGACCTGAAAGCGCGGCGTAAGCCGCGTTTTTTTTGGACTGGTTGTCTAATCCTGCTCTCATGTATAGTTGTTTGCTCTATTGGAAATTATTGAGTGATATATGACCTCTTCAAACTCTAAAAAAGAAGTCGAGCTTGCTGACATCAAGGCTGATGCTTCCCGCAAAAAAGATGAAACGGTTGCTGGTGCGGAAGTCGTTGAAGAAGAAGTTGTCGGTGGGGCCAAGGTGCGGCGGAGAGGGGTATACCTGTTACCCAATCTTTTTACTACAGGATCCTTATTTTCAGGCTTTTACGCCATTGTCGCCGCAATGCATGGAAACTTTGAGAATGCCGCTATTGCGATATTCATTTGTATGATTCTTGATGGTCTGGATGGGCGAGTGGCGCGCCTGACTAACACGCAAAGCGCGTTTGGCGCCGAATACGACAGTTTGGCCGATATGGTGGCCTTTGGTGTGGCTCCTGCGTTAGTGGCCTTCACTTGGACATTGTCTGACCTTGGAAAGATTGGCTGGGTCGCTGCTTTTATATATGTGGCCGGCGCAGCGTTACGATTGGCCAGATTTAATACTCAAATAGGGTCGGTGGATAAAAAGTATTTTGTTGGTTTGCCCAGCCCCTCTGCCGCGGCAGTCGTTGCAGGAACGGTTTGGACGCTGCACACATTAGAGCACTCCATTTGGCTGTCGTACGGCGCAGTGCTGATTGTCGCTGGCGCAGGTGTGCTGATGGTCAGCAACATTCTGTTTTATAGCTTTAAGGAGTTCGACCTTAAGGGACGGGTGCCTTTTGTCGCCATACTGGTCGTTGTATTGATCTACGCAGTTATTGCCACAGCTCCTGCGCAAGTGCTATTGGGTGGCTTTTTGCTGTACACCGTTTCTGGTCCGTTCCAGGCGCTGCAGCGCTGGAGAAAAAAGAAACGGCAGGCTAATTGAATTTTTTCTGCCCCCTGCGGTCTAACCTTGGTGTGAATTAATAATTCAGTTGTTACACCTTGTTGGAAGGACCGCTTCAATGCTCATCAAAACCTCTTCAGACATTCCCTCATCAGAGATAACCGACGAAAAAGTCTACCTGTCGCGCCGTAGTTTTATGAGGAGCGTGGCGGTTGCGGCAGTATCAAGCTCCGCTGCTGGGTCACTAATTGGTTGTACGAGTTCTGCGAGTGCGGCGGTTACTCCTTCAAGGCAAGCATGGGAAAAGTTGGTGGCTCCCCAGTTTCAAAATATTAAAGTTGGCTCTTTCAGTACAACTGAAGAGCAAACTCCCTACGAAGACATTCTTCGTTATAACAACTTTTATGAGTTTGGTACTGATAAAACTGATCCGTCCAGCTATGCAGACCAGTTGGATATTCAGCCATGGTCTATCAAAGTGGATGGCGAATGCGGGAAGCCTGGAAGCTATCAACTTGAAGACCTTCTCAAAGAAAATCAGCTGGAAGAGCGTGTGTATCGTCTCCGCTGTGTTGAGGCATGGTCGATGGTGATTCCTTGGGTGGGAATACCCATGGCGACTATTCTGAAAAAGTTTGAGCCTAACTCTAATGCGAAGTATGTCGCTTTTGAGACGGTGGTCAGACCAGAGCAAATGCCGGGGCAACGCTCACTATTCAGCAGCATTGAGTGGCCCTATAGAGAGGGGTTGAGAATTGACGAGGCTATGCATCCTCTTACTCTGGCGGCAGTTGGTCTATACGGCAAAATACTACCAAATCAAAACGGCGCCCCGATACGGTTGGTGATTCCATGGAAGTATGGTTTTAAAAGTATTAAGTCGATAGTTGGGATTAAGTTTATGAGAGAGGAGCCATATACAACATGGAGTGCTTTAGCTCCTAATGAGTATGGTTTTTACGCCAACGTAAACCCCAATGTAGACCACCCCCGCTGGAGCCAGAAATCTGAGCGGCGTTTACCTGGAGGACTCTTCGGTCCAAAACGCATAGACACCTTAATGTTCAATGGCTATGCGGATGAGGTTGCGAGTCTTTATGCGGGCTTGGACCTAAGGAAGAATTACTAATATGGCGGCAGATAAGTGGGGCATTGCCCGTTGGTGGGGAATATTTTTACTGTCTCTAGGGCCTCTGGCGTATTTGATTTATCGGGTCGTTTCTCGAGACTTAGGACCGGATCCAGGTGAAGCGATTACGCGTTTTTCGGGTCTTTGGGCTTTGAACTTCCTGTTGATAACGCTCGCGGTCACTCCAGTAAATCAATGGCTAAAGCTGCGTTGGCTGGTTCGCTACAGGAGAATGCTGGGGCTCTATTCCTGGTTCTATGCGACATTGCACTTTGCTGCGGGCTTTTTGCTGGTGCTGGACATTCAAAACTTTGCCCAAGAAATAACTCAGCGTCCTTATATAACTGTAGGCTTTGTGGCTTTTGTGATTTTGGTGATGCTTGCTGCGACATCTCCTAAATTCATGGTCCGTAAATTAGGAAGAAACTGGAAGAAGTTACACAAGCTGGTTTATCTAAGTGGCGTTCTCGCGATTGTGC
>NZ_CM170632.1:2370000-6517500 GCF_057367735.1 Hahella sp. NS-SX17 | reverse complement strand
GACATCGTACGGTTAGTGTAAAGGCATAAGCGCGCTTAACTGCGAGACAAACACGTCGAGCAGGTACGAAAGTAGGTCTTAGTGATCCGGTGGTTCTGTATGGAAGGGCCATCGCTCAACGGATAAAAGGTACTCCGGGGATAACAGGCTGATACCGCCCAAGAGTTCACATCGACGGCGGTGTTTGGCACCTCGATGTCGGCTCATCACATCCTGGGGCTGAAGCCGGTCCCAAGGGTATGGCTGTTCGCCATTTAAAGTGGTACGCGAGCTGGGTTTAGAACGTCGTGAGACAGTTCGGTCCCTATCTGCCGTGGACGTTGGAGATTTGAGGAGAGTTGCTCCTAGTACGAGAGGACCGGAGTGAACGAACCGCTGGTGTTCGGGTTGTGATGCCAATCGCATTGCCCGGTAGCTACGTTCGGACGGGATAACCGCTGAAAGCATCTAAGCGGGAAGCCCCCTTCAAGATAAGATCTCCCTGAGGACTTGATCCTCCTAAAGGGCCCTTGTAGACCACGAGGTTGATAGGCTGGGTGTGTAAGCGCTGCGAGGCGTTGAGCTAACCAGTACTAATTGCCCGAGAGGCTTGACCATATAACACCGAAGTAATTTACCGGTATTGATTGAGTATAACTGCTTATCCAAGTTAAAGGTCTTCTGACCAAGCGCCAACTAGACAAGCTAGAACTAAGACAAAGCTTAACAGTTTTGCCTGATGATCATAGCGGACTGGAACCACCTGATCCCATTCCGAACTCAGAAGTGAAACAGTCCAGCGCCGATGGTAGTGTGGATTCCCATGCAAGAGTAGGTCGTCGTCAGGCTCTTAATACGAAGAACCCGTCCTTATGGCGGGTTTTTTTATGCCTGTCATTTAGCCCAGGCCGAAACATAAGCTCGCTCCAGGCCCTTCTCTCCCTGTCATCACTCACTCTTATCGCTCAGTGCTCAGCGTCTGAATAAGCTTCACCTGCCCTTAATGCGACAAGTGAAGCAGGGTCGAGAAGGAGATGCCTATCCCTTGCTCTGTACCGGACGGAATGGGTAAACCCAGCTGGTGAAAGCTTGTACGCTGCGAGTTTGTATCCATACCTTGCCCTTGCCGCTGAAACGGCAGACAAAGCCTTCGCCGGAGAAGAACAGGGATTTATAGCCGCCTACTTTGGTTATGCTGTATTCCAGCCCTTCCGTAAACGCAACGATATTTCCGGTGTCCACAACATAGTCGCCATCCACATCCAGCATAATCATGCCGCCGTAAGTGTTGAACCAGAGGTCGCCATCGCCGCTACAGCGAATAAGGAAGAGGCTTTCGCCCAGGCTGGACTCGTCCGCAAACATTAGGGAGGTGCACGGTGTCGAGTCGCCCTGTCCACGTACTGTCGTCGTAAACACTTGGTCGCTAGCCCAGATCGGGCTGTGATCGCGCAAAGAGGGATATAGTGTTCAAGCCAGAGATTACACGACAGTTATGACTTCTATCTGAACGCGTTGGCGGATCGGGTGAAAAGCACTCTGGAGGAGGAATTACTGCTGATGCGGTCAGGGGACTTGGAGTGGTCCCGGACGATGGTCGATGAGTCCGTTGATATTTATAGCCGGGAGCGGCCTCATCTAGCCCTGAAATACAAAACGCCCGATACGGTGTATCGGGCGTTTTGAGGCGAAATAGATGTCAACCTATTCCAAGTCTAGGCACATTATCGCTTAGCTTTTTCTACGGCGAGCTAAAAGGCCTGCCAATCCAAGGCCCATGAGCGCTAAGCTGGTGGGCTCTGGAACTGCAGAGGCTACAACAATGTGGTCTTTTTCTGTAGCGACACGGCCGCCGTCAACAGTGGCATAGATGTCAAAATCGTGAGTTCCTGGAGTCGTGCCAGTAAATGTGACTTCAAACTCGTAAGTTGCAGCACTATCACGAGTGAATGATCCAGTGTATACGCCAGGAGATACGGACACCATGCCAGGAGGTGCGTCAGAAATATCAAGCGCTACTTCAGAGTATGTGGATATAGCATCGGAAATCGCTTCGTTGATAGTGTCAACCAGTGAGGAGGTATTGATGCCTGCATGGTAGGTGCCGCCAGTTGCCGCTGTAATACGGCTGGCTTGTCCGGTGCCGTCCAAACAATAGCCTGAACTGCAGCTGGATGCGACGTCGATTGCTTCCACTTGAATGCTTGCCGCCTGGAGGGCTGCAGTGGCGCTGGCTTCAGTTGACCCCAGAGACGGGTCGTGGCCTGTTGCGTCACCGAACCAAAGAAGAATGCGCTCGGCATTTGGGCGCCATGAAACAGTGCTTGCTACTTGTTCGAGAGCGTAGATATTTGCTTCTGGGAAGTCGCTCCCCCCTCTTGCCGTCCAGTCGTTGATTGCGGCTTGCGTCACAGAAGTGTCTGCAGTGATATCTGTGAGTGTGCGGTAAGTGAAAGCATCACGTGTATCACGGTAACCACCAACACCGAAATTGATATCCCCAAAGCCAGTTGCAGTGCTTAGTATTGAGCTCGCGGCTGCTTTTACGGCCGCTATGTCTCTGCCCATACTGCCTGTTTCGTCCATCAAGAAGAATACATCTACTTTGGAAGTAGTGGCTTTCGCGTCGATGGTGACGGTTTTAGTGATTGTCACGCTCTCGCCAACACCTAGTGTTGCTGAGTAGGAAGAGGGTGAAATAGAGTCCGCCATTGCCGAGAGGGGCAGTAGCGCAGTAAGTGCGAAAGAGCACGCTAGTTTTTTCATCGTTAACTCCTGATGTCGGTTATAGCTTGTGGATTTATATCTAGTAATAACTCGGGGCCTAGTAAGCACAAACCTAGCCATCATTGTTAAAATGTTAATGGAGATAATGACTTAATTTTGGGTTGTCTGATTTGTCGCTTGTTGAAACCTGTAAACCCGTTGGACATAGGAAGAGAAAGTATTCTCGGTAAAGATGTTAGCGGATAATCTTAATGGCTTAATTCTATGTGGGTGGGGGTCGGGTTTGGACTAGGTCATAATGCTCTGGTTTTATTTGCTACAGAAGGTTTTTCAAGGGATTCTGCATTAAAAAGCATTTTCTTATCTCTATTCATTATAACAATGAGAGCAACAGGAAAGGCTGACAAAGTGTAAAGTCTTTGAACGCTGCATGATTTTTCTCATAGAACCTACAAGGAGGGGCGGGAATGCGGTTCAGGTATCCTTCCTGTGACATACTTATAGTCGTGATTGTTTATATCAAGGCGCATAAGATTTTCCATAATGGCGGATGTCTATAGAAAGAAGTAGGAGAGTCGTGATGAGTAACGGACATTTGGTGATATTTGATACGACCTTGCGCGACGGAGAGCAAAGCCCTGGCGCGTCCATGACTAAGAATGAGAAATTGCGTATCGCCAAAGCTCTGGAAAAGATGAAAGTGGATGTCATTGAGGCGGGCTTTGCTATCGCTAGCCCTGGAGATTTTGAGTCGGTTAAAGCGATTGCTGAGTCTGTCAGTAATTCCACCGTATGTAGTTTGGCGAGAGCGCTGGACAAAGATATTGATCGTGCAGCAGAAGCATTGAAGCCAGCCAGGTCAGCTCGAATTCATACGTTCATCGCCACTTCTCCGATTCACATGAAATACAAGTTGCAGATGCAGCCTGATCAAGTCGTAGAGCAGGCGGTCAGCGCAGTTAAGCGTGCAAGGAAGTATACCGGTGATGTTGAGTTCTCGTGCGAAGATGCTGGGCGCTCCGATATTGATTTTCTTTGTAGAATTATAGAGGCGGCGATTACTGCCGGAGCGAAAACAATCAACATCCCTGATACAGTGGGTTATGCGATTCCCCAGCAATTTGGGGAGACGATTAAAACCTTGCTGGAAAAAATTCCCAATGCAGATAAAGCGATATTCTCCGTGCATTGCCATAATGACCTCGGGCTGGCGGTATCGAATTCTTTGGCGGCGGTGATGAATGGCGCCCGCCAGGTCGAATGCACTATTAACGGGCTGGGCGAGAGGGCCGGTAATGCTGCACTCGAAGAGATTGTTATGGCGGTGAGAACTCGCAGGGATCTTTTTGACGTTGAAACTCGTCTGGATACACAGTTTATTGTGCCGACCTCGCGCTTGGTTTCGACAATTACGGGGTTCCCGGTGCAGCCTAATAAAGCGATAGTCGGCGCTAATGCTTTTGCACACGAATCAGGTATTCATCAGGATGGCGTGCTGAAGCATCGAGAAACCTATGAGATTATGCAGGCGCAAGACGTAGGGTGGCGCACTAACAGTCTGGTTTTGGGTAAGCACTCTGGTCGTAACGCCTTTCGTTCCAGGCTGCATGAGCTTGGTTATGAATTTGAATCAGAAACAGCATTGAACGAAGCTTTTGCGCGTTTCAAGGATTTGGCGGATAAGAAGCACGAAATTTTCGACGAAGACCTTCAGGCATTGGTAAGCGCCGTTGAGTTGTCCGAAGATAATGAAGTTTATAAGTTGGTCTGCATGTCCGTTTGTAGTGAAACCGGAGTGACTCCGGTTGCCAAAGTCACGCTGATGATAAACGGAGATGAGCGTACAGCTTCAGCGGAGGGTGGTGGGCCTGTCGACGCTACTTATCGGGCTATAGAAGTAATCGCATCTTCTGGAGCGAGCTTGCAACTTTATTCGGTCAACAGCATTACCAGTGGCACGGACTCCCTGGGAGAGGTGACGGTACGCTTGGAGCGTGGAGGCCGAATTGTCAATGGTGTTGGAGCAGACACGGATATAGTAATCGCTTCGGCGAAGGCGTATGTAAATGCCTTGAACTTGATTTTTTCAGATAAAAGGAAGCGGCATCCGCAGAGCGACGTATAGCTTCTGCGTGTAAATTTATGAGTATATTGTACGAAAACGACCGGCAGACATATTTAACCGAGATCGGCGTTGCGGTGTGGTATGCGCGCCGTCCATTGGCCAATGCCGCCCCTTCAGCTTTATTTGAGTTTGATGAGACGGCCGAGCAGATTGTGCCGGCGGCCTCTGAGCGGTTTGAAAAAAGACCTGAGCCACCAAAAACGCCATCCTTGAAAAGCACTCAACAGGTAGCGGCTCTTCGTCAGGCGATGTCTACCATTGCCCAGCCTGAACCGGTGAAGCAGAAAGGAGCGCTAAAGCAAGATAAGCAGGAGCCTTCTTCAAAACCTGCTCTGATAGAGGCTTCCTCTACAGCTATAGAAAAGCTGCGTGTAATGAGTGTTAAGTGGGACGGTGTCGGCTTGTTGGCGTTGGCAAAGAGTGAGGACGAAATAACGCCTGATACGGCCAGGGGGCGGCTTTTATCTAATATTGCTCTGGCTGTTGGCTCAGGAGAGAAATGGAAAGAGGGGTGTAACTTTTTTTCCTGGCCGCCGTTTGAGCGTAAAGGGCTGCCGATGCAAGATGACGCCATGTTGGTCAAACTGTTAGCGCGCTGGTCAGAAGTTGGTAGTCTGAAGCATTGCATTCTATTCTGTGATGCAGAAATTGCAGTGGCTTTGGGCGCTTTGGACCCTGTTTGGATAGGAGATAGACTTCTGCAATTGCCGTCCCTGGATGACATGCTTCAGAACCCATCTATCAAAAAAAACGTGTGGCGTAAGCTTCGTCAGTATCTGTACTCCAATGATTGATCAAAAATCCAGCCTTGCTTTCAGGTTAATGACCGAAGCGGACTTACCCTTAGTCTTAATTAATGAACGTGGGGCTTATTCTCACCCATGGACAGAAGGTGTTTTTAAAGAGTGCCTGACAGGGACCTCTGAATGCTGGGTAGCTATGTATGAGGAAGAGCTGATTGGGCATGCGGTGACATCTATGGTTATAGACGAGGCGCACTTACTCAACCTATGCGTGGCGCGCGCACTGCAAGGAAATGGCTTGGGAGCGACCTTTATGACGTTTCTGTTGGAGCGTTTTCGTGCGCAAAATATGGTTGAGCTATTCTTGGAGGTGCGCGCGAGCAATGTTGTAGCCGTGCAGCTCTACAGAAAGTTGGGCTTTAAGGAAATTGGTTATCGAAAGGCCTATTACCCTGCTTCTGGTGGGCGCGAAGACGCCATTGTAATGTCGATGAAATTGAGTTGCGAAAAGTAAGCTGTGGAATATTGGCGCACTGATTCTCTACCTGTAGCTGTTGAATTAGGGTTATGGGGGGTAGTGCTTAGTTGTATTGCTCTGCTATGGGTCAGGCGTTGTATTTCGCTTTTGCGGAAAGATAATACGTTACAGCATATATTCTGGGGATGCGCGTTGGCTCTTGGGCTGTTTTGGCGTCTCAGAATTGATGTTGACATCGGAGTATCTCTTCACTTTCTTCTCCTAAGTGCGTTAACTCTGATTTTGGATTGGGAGTTGGCGATACTTGCGGGTTTTATTGGTCTGTCGCTACTCGCGTTCCAAGGCGCTACTCCCTGGTTATTGATCCCCTTGAATTTTTTTGGGGCAGTATTCATTCCTGTTATGGTGACCAAATGGGTTGTGGGTATGGAAAGGAGGTCGGGTGGGAAGTTGTTCTTTGCTTACCCTCTGGTGAACGGATTCTTGGGAGGTGGGCTGTCTATAGTCGCCAGTGTTCTGTTTGGTATGACGATCTGCTGGCTTGGAGGTGGCGAGTGGAGTCAGGACCACTCTTTAATGTTCGCCTACCTCCCTTTGATAGCCTTGCCGGAAGGAGTGATCAACGGGATGCTGGCGACGGGCATGATGGTGTACTTTCCACACTTGCTTAGGACCTTTGATTCCAGTCGCTATCAATAGCTTTTGACACTCTGTCTACAGCGCTATAATGTTCGCCCTCAATTCGCCAGATGTTCAAGGTTTGTCATGGGACTTCGTGAAGAAATCAAACGCCGTCGTACATTCGCCATTATCTCTCACCCTGATGCGGGTAAAACCACTATTACTGAGAAGGTGCTTCTTCACGGCGGCGCGCTGCAGAAAGCCGGTACGGTAAAAGGTAAAAAGTCTGGGCAATTCGCGAAGTCCGACTGGATGGAGATGGAAAAGGAGCGGGGGATCTCCGTGACGACTTCCGTCATGCAGTTTCCCTATGGCGACTCTTTGGTAAACCTACTTGATACGCCAGGCCACGAAGACTTCTCTGAAGATACCTATCGTACGTTGACAGCCGTTGACTCCTGTCTGATGGTCATAGATAGCGCTAAAGGGGTGGAGGAGCGCACTATCAAGCTGATGGAGGTTACACGTTTGCGTGATACGCCAATCATTACCTTCATGAATAAGCTCGATCGTGATATCCGTGACCCCATGGAGTTATTGGACGAAGTTGAGGACGTGCTGAAAATTAAGTGCGCCCCGATTTCATGGCCCATCGGGATGGGAAAAGGGTTTAAAGGCGTTTACCACCTGCTGAGAGACGAAATCATTCTATATCAAACAGGCAAAGGACATACCTTGCAGGATGGACGCACCGTTAAAGGATTGAACAACCCCGAGCTGGACCAGATACTCGGTTCGGATGCGGAGGGCTTGCGTAGTGAAATTGAGCTGTTGCAGGGCGCTTCCCATGAGTTTGATCAGCAGGCCTTTCTGGTGGGCGAGTTGACGCCGGTATTCTTTGGTACGGCGTTAGGTAACTTTGGCGTTGACCATATGCTGGATGGCTTAGTTGCATGGGCTCCTTCGCCGCAGTCTAGAGAAACCGACAAGCGTGTAGTTGAGGCGGAAGATGAGAAATTCTCCGGCTTTGTTTTCAAGATTCAGGCGAACATGGACCCTCTGCATCGTGATCGAATTGCGTTCTTAAGAGTGTGCTCCGGACGTTATGAGCAGGGCATGAAGATAAAGCACGTACGTCTGGGTAAGGACGTTCGTATCGCGGATGCGCTGACATTCATGGCGGGAGACCGAGCCAGGGCGGAGGAAGCCTTCGCTGGCGATATCATTGGTTTACATAATCACGGCACCATTCAGATTGGCGACACCTTCAGCGAAGGTGAAGATATTAAGTTTAGCGGCATACCCAACTTTGCTCCGGAACTTTTCCGTCGTATACGTCTCAAGGACCCTCTGAAATCCAAGCAGCTTCAGAAAGGTCTGATTCAGTTGTCGGAAGAAGGGGCCGTACAGGTATTTCGGCCGCTCAATAACAACGATTTGATTGTTGGGGCGGTAGGTATGCTTCAGTTTGATGTGGTGGTGCATCGGCTTAAGTCTGAATACAAAGTAGATGCGGTCTATGAGCCGGTTAATGTTTCCACTGCACGGTGGGTTGACGCTAAAGACTCGAGAAAGCTGGAAGAGTTCAAGCGGAAGGTATCCGAAAACTTGTCTCTCGATGGCGGTGACAACTTAACTTATCTGGCGCCGACAAATGTTAATTTACAGCTTGCGATTGAGCGTTACCCCGATGTTCAGTTCCGGAAGACTCGAGAGCATTAAGAGGGGGGGGGGCGATGGCGACTTTTATAGACAGCCATTGCCACTTTGATTTTCCCGAGTTCGATTGCGATAGGGATGCTGTGTTGCACAACGCTTGTAAGCTGGGCGTTAAACAGATCATCGTGCCGTCAATTGGTGTTCATAACTGGGAGCGTACGTTTGAGTTAGCCGGGCAATTTGAAATGCTCAGTTATGCGTTGGGGATTCACCCGTTATATCTGCATCAGCACTCTGTTGATCATTTGGACGAATTGGCTGACAAGGTGCGCTTACAGCGCGCTAATGTCTTAGCGATAGGGGAATGTGGGCTTGATGTGACAGCGGGTATCGACCTCAGCGTTCAACAGTGCTTTTTGCGTGAACAGCTGCGTATGGCTAAGGAGTGTGATCTTCCCGTGATTCTGCACTCTCGAAAGACGCACAGCCTGGTTGCTAAGTCTGTCAGGGAGATTGGCGTTCGGCGGGGGGTTGTGCATGCTTTTTCTGGAAGCTACGAAGAGGGGATGCAGTTTATAAAACTAGGGCTTAAGTTAGGGGTTGGTGGCGTCATTACTTATGAAAGGGCGCAAAAAACCAGAAGAGCCGTATCCAGGCTTCCATTGGAGTCCATGGTGCTGGAAACCGATGCGCCGGATATGCCGTTGTGCGGCCGGCAAGGAATGCGCAACTCGCCCGAGCTTGTTCCCCAGGTATTCAGGGCGTTGTGTATGTTGAGGAAAGAATCACCGGAGCGGATCTCCGATGCGGTTCTTCGAAATACAATTCAGACATTCTCCTTCCCAGAGCTTGAGAAATAACCGTAGTGAGTTTGTTGTGCGTAATTAATTGGATTTAGAGTAGCAATTGAACAGGAAGTGCAATATAATCCTGCGCCCGGATTTGCAATAGATATGGGACTTTGGCGAAGCCCCGAAGCCAAGGTTCCGAAAAGTCAGAACGTCGTTGTAATTTCCCTTCGTAGGGAATGCGCAGCGTGCGTTTTATTTGGATTAATCAGCCGAGAATTTAAGAGTAAGGCGGGATTTAAATGAAAACGATCAGCGCTAAGCCAGAAACCGTAAAGCGTGACTGGTATGTTATAGACGCGACCGACAAGACGCTTGGACGTCTTTCAACCGAAATCGCCCGTCGCTTGAGGGGCAAGCACAAAGCGGAATATACCCCTCACGTTGACACAGGGGATTACATTGTTGTGGTAAACGCAGAGAAAGTGCGTGTTACTGGCAACAAAGCTCAAGACAAAATGTACTATCGCCACACAGGCTATCCTGGCGGCTTGAAAGAAATGTCTTTCGACAAGCTGATCCAACATGCTCCTGAGCGTGTTATCGAAACAGCTGTTAAAGGCATGATGCCGCGCAATCCTTTAGGTCGTGCGATGCTGAAAAAGCTCAAGGTATATGCTTCGGCTGAACACCCGCATACCGCTCAGCAACCGATTGAACTGAAAATTTAAGGAAGGTGGATATGTCTGTTACTCAATACTACGGTACAGGTCGTCGTAAAACTTCGACTGCTCGCGTCTTCCTGAGACCCGGTAGCGGAAAAATTACTGTGAACCAGACTGATCTGGATTCTTATTTTGGTCGTGAAACCGCTCGTATGGTTGTGCGTCAGCCATTGGAGCTGTTGGATGCTATCGGTAACTTTGATGTATTTGTTACTGTTAAAGGCGGTGGTCCTTCTGGTCAGGCTGGCGCTATTCGTCACGGCATCACCCGTGCGCTGATTCAGTACGATGAAGCAAACCGTTCGCCGTTGCGTAAGGCCGGTTATGTTACTCGCGACGCTCGTGAAGTTGAGCGTAAGAAAGTGGGTCTGCGTAAAGCGCGTAAGCGTCCGCAATTCTCCAAGCGTTAATCAATACGCTTTCAATAAAAAGCCCGGTAATCCGGGCTTTTTTGTTTCCGCTGAAACAACGGTGAAGGCCGTCCGACAGATATTTAACTTGGATCAATATTGTTGATACAAGGCCGCGCCGCACGCGCGTCGTCCTTGTATCGATAAGGCATTTTAATTAGTATGTCAGCCGGATTTTACGCCTGAAGAAATAAGAGCATAATGGCCTGTTTTTGGCCTCAAATTGCTGCCTGATGGGAGAAACCTAGTATGACGAAAGACGACGTGAATAAGAGCCGCCGTCGTTTTCTGGTGGGAGCAACCTCGGTCGTTGGAGGTATCGGCGCCATCGGCGCAGCCGTGCCTTTTGTCGCTTCCTGGAACCCAAGCGCTAAAGCGAAAGCTGCTGGTGCGCCTGTTAAGGTCAATATCAGTAAGCTTGAACCTGGTCAACAGATGACCGTTGAATGGCGGGGCAAGCCTGTCTGGGTGGTGCGGAGAACGCCGGAAATGCTGAAGGGGTTGGATGCAATTGCGGGAAATTTGCAGGATCCGCAATCTGAAAAACCGCAACAGCCCGTTTATGCTCAAAATCCCCACCGCTCCATCAAAGATGAATACGTCATACTGGTAGGAATTTGTACGCATTTGGGTTGTTCGCCAAAGTTTTTACCAGAAGTTATTCCTGATGAAACCGTTGGCGGTTTTTACTGTCCTTGTCATGGCAGCAAGTTCGACTTGGCGGGAAGGGTCTTTAAAGATGTCCCTGCTCCCAAGAATCTTGAAGTGCCTCCCCACATGTATGTTGATGACGTGAACCTCATCGTAGGTGAAGACAAGGAGAACGCATAATGCAGAAGCTTATCCAGTGGATCGACGATCGCTTGCCTGTCGTCGATGCCTTCGAAAAGCACATGAGCAAGTACTATGCGCCTAAAAACTTTAACGTATGGTATTTCTTTGGCTCGCTGTCTTTGGTTGTTCTGGTTAATCAGTTACTCACGGGTATTTGGTTAACAATGAGCTATAACCCCTCCGCTGAAGGCGCGTTTGCTTCAGTAGAGTATATTATGCGTGATGTCGAGTTTGGCTGGCTGATTCGGTTGATGCACTCGACTGGCGCTTCTGCGTTTTTTGTTGTCGTTTATCTGCACATGTTCCGAGGGCTCTTGTACGGTTCTTACAAAAAGCCTCGTGAGCTGGTTTGGATATTTGGCATGACCATCTATCTGTGTCTGATGGCGGAAGCGTTCTTGGGCTACTTGTTGCCTTGGGGGCAAATGTCATACTGGGGGGCGCAGGTTATCGTTTCTTTGTTCGGAGCCATACCCTATGTAGGCGAAGATTTGGCGCAGTGGATTCGGGGCGATTATCTCATATCGGGCATCACTCTTAACCGATTCTTTGCCTTGCATGTCATCGCTTTGCCAATAGTATTGCTTGGTTTGGTGGTTCTGCATATTTTGGCGTTACATGAGGTGGGCTCCAATAACCCAGATGGCGTTGAGATTAAAAAGAACAAGGATGAAAATGGTATTCCTAAAGATGGAATCCCCTTTCACCCCTACTATACGGTGCATGACATCGTAGCTTTGATAGTTTTCTTGTTTGTGTTCTGTGTAGTTGTATTCTATTTCCCAGAAATGAATGGCTACTTCCTTGAAAAGCCTAACTTTGAGCCAGCAAACCCGCTGAAAACGCCGGAGCATATTGCGCCTGTATGGTACTTCACGCCTTTTTACGCGATGCTTCGGGCAATTACATATCCGCTGTTTGGCGTGGATGCGAAATTCTGGGGTGTCGTCGTTATGGGGGCTGCAATCGCAATCCTGTTTGTGTTGCCTTGGCTGGATCGTAGCCCTGTGAAGTCTATTCGTTATAAGGGGACGATGAGCAAAGTTGCACTTTTTGTGCTTGTCGTCAGCTTCGTGATTTTGGGTGTTTGTGGAGTCTTGCCGGCTAATGAGCAGCCAAGTTGGCTTGCGCCTCTATGTACAGGCTTATATTTCGCTTACTTCCTATTGATGCCTTGGTATACCAGAGCAGAAAAGACTAAACCTGTACCAGAGAGGGTGACTCACTAATGAAAAGCATACTCAAAGTTCTGCTTCTCTCGTGCGTGACGTCTCTTGCATACGCGGCTGGCGGTGGAGATGTTCACTTAGATCACGTTGATGTCGACATTCGCGATAAGCCCTCTTTGCAAAGGGGCGCTGCGTTGTTCACTAACTACTGTATGGGTTGTCATTCCTTAAAATACTCTCGTTATGAACGTGTGGCGGATGATATTGGTATTCCTCATAATCTTTATGAAGAAAATCTGATTTTCGGAGATGCGAAAATTGGGCAGCTGATGGAAATCGCAATGGCTCCATCTATGGCGCAGGGCTGGTTTGGCGCTCCGCCGCCAGACTTGACGCTGGTTTCGAGGTTGCGTGGCCCTGATTGGTTGTATAGCTACTTGCGTGGTTTCTACAAGGACGAATCCCGGCCTTGGGGAGTAAACAATGTTGTGTTCAAGGATGTTGGTATGCCTCACGTTTTGGTTGATCTGCAAGGGCTGTGTGCAGATAAGCCAGAATTGGGTACTAAGGCTGGTATTGATCCGTTGAGTGGAGTTGTTGTTGGCGCTCCTGGATGTAAGTCATATGCAACGACCGGTAGCATGGAGCCGCAAGAATATGACTCGGCGATTCGCGATATGGTTAACTTTCTGGCCTATGTGGGAGAGCCCTCTAGATTGGAAAGTGAAGATATCGCTCCATACGTACTGTTGTTCCTGGTGATTCTGTTCGTACCTGCATACCTCCTCAACAGAGAATATTGGAAAGACGTTCACTAGTCTTTTCGTGTATAATGTTCGACCTTGGATAAAAGCTCCAGCATCGGTTTCCCGGTGCTGGAATTTTTCTTTTATGAATAATCTGAGTTGCAAGCGACCGAGGTAATTCTATGGGAGTCGTGACCAAACGGTCATCAATGACATTTTTTTCTGATCCGCAGAGCCACTACAGTCATAGAGTTCGTATTGTTCTGGCTGAGAAAGGGGTGGCGGTAGACATCATCGATGTTGATCCTGATGATAAGCCTGCGGAGATTGCCGATCTAAATCCTTATAACACGCTGCCAACATTGGTGGATCGTGAGCTGTCGCTGTACGAACCAAACATTATGATGGAGTATTTGGATGAGCGTTTCCCTCATCCTCCGCTATTGCCGGTATATCCGGTCGCGCGGGCGCAGAGCCGTTTGTTGATGCACAGAATCCAGAAAGACTGGTGTAGTCTGGCGGATACGGTCCTGCAAGGTAAGTCGGATACAGCTGGAGTTGAAGAAGCGCGCAAGCAGCTTCGCGAAAGCTTGATAGCGGCGGCCCCCATCTTTTCAGAGAAGCCTTACTTCATGAGCGAAGAGTTTACAATTGTAGACTGTTGCGTTGCTCCGCTGTTGTGGCGCTTGAAGCTCATGAAGATCGAGCTTCCCGAAAAGCCAGCTAAACCGCTGATTAAGTACATGGACCGCCTATTCTCGCGTGAGTCCTTCAAAGCTAGCCTGTCCGATATCGAACAGGAAATGTTTAGCTGATATATCTACAGGAAATGTTTAGCTGATATATCTAATTGGAGGGGGCTTGTGTTGCCCCCTTAAGCTCTAATTGAATTGGCATACCAATGACCCCCAGTCGTCCCTACTTATTGCGAGCTCTGAATGAGTGGATTCTTGATAACCATCTGACGCCTTACGTGGTTGTCGATGCTTCGCTTCAAGGTGTAGATGTGCCGCGTGACTTTGTGAGTAACGGTCAGATCGTGCTTAACATTAGTCCGCAGGCTGTGCGTGGTTTGAATATAGGCAATGACTATCTTGAGTTTAGCGCTCGTTTTGGTGGGGTGCCGCGTCAGGTGTCCGTCCCTGTAATGGCTGTGTTGGCGGTATATGCGAAGGAAAATGGGCAGGGCATGGTGTTTGGTTCCGAGCCAGGTGGAGCGCCTGAGCCGCCTAGCAATAAAGGTAAGCCGGGAACTTCTCCGGCGCCGTCACCGAAAGGTGGGGGGAGAGATGGTTCCAAGCCGAGCCTGAAGATCGTCAAATAAGCGATTGGAGTATGAAAAGCCGGATGAGTGGTGTGGCCAGTCATCCGGCTTTTTTGTTTGTGTCAATCGATAGGGCCAAAAATCTCGCGATCGATGTAGTCGCATAGGCTATGGATTGTCAGTAGGTGTACCTCTTGTATGCGAGCAGTGGAGGTAACGGGAACTCGGATCTCAACATCTTCGGCTTGGAGTAGTGAGGCCATGTTGCCGCCGTCTTTACCCGTCAAAGCAACTACTCTCATGCCTCTGTCGTGGGCGGCCTGTATTGCTTGAATTATATTTGCGGAGTTGCCGCTTGTGGAAATAGCCAAAAGCACGTCGCCTTCTGAGCCTAAAGCCCGTATCTGCTTGGAGAACACTTCGTTGTAGCTGTAGTCGTTAGCGATGGAGGTAAGGGTTGATGTGTCGGTTGTCAGGGCGATTGCGGGCAGGCTGGGGCGTTCTCGCTCAAAGCGGTTTAGCAGTTCTGAGGAGAAGTGTTGTGAGTCTCCGGCGGAGCCTCCATTACCACAGCAAAGAATTTTGTGATCGCTAAGAAGGGCGTGGACCATCAGCTGGCCTGCTGCATCAATCAGGGGAGGGAGCGATTGGGCGGAGACTTGCTTCGCTTTAATGCTTTCTTCGAAGAGGTAGATGATGCGTTCAATACTGTTCATAAATAAATCCGGAGTTAGCGATAGTCTTTGCTGGTGTGAAAATAGCAATGTCGGATGTCACCAACAGCTAAATGCGTCTGGTATCCAGTGAAAGCCTGTGTTTAATTCAAGGTTGCCCACGATAACATCAAAACGGCATGGCGTGTTTGTTAAACCTTTCTTCTGAAGGTAGGTGCTGGCGGCGAGAATAATGCGTTGCTGCTTCTTCTTGGTGATCGACTCGGCGGCGCTTCCGAACTTATCGCTGCTGCGATGACGCACCTCAATAAAAACCAGGTATTCGCCATGTCGGGCGATAAGGTCGATTTCTCCCCCCTTGCAGCGAAAATTACGCCCAACGATCGTAAAACCTTGGGTGCGAGCAAATTTCTCCGCTTGGCTTTCTGCGGCGCGGCCGATATCAATGGATCTGATCAGGCGCTTGAGAGGCATTACTGGGATGCCTGCTCTGGGCTGTTTAGTTCTGCCTTCGCAACCCCTCTTTCAAATATGGCCCATTCCAGAATGCGGCGTATTTGCTGGGCGTCATTCATAAACAGGTTGCCTGTCGTTCCTTGTATTTGGCTATCAGGGAACTGACGCAGCAGGCTGAGTCGCGGAGCGATGGTGTAAGCGTCTGCGCCCATTGCATACAGTCTCTCATAGCGCGTAGTGTCAGCAACGTAGCGGATATCCTGTTTTAACGGCAGGGATTGGCTCAATAGCCAGGGCGTTTCTGTAAAGTGAATGCCATTCAAATCGTGGTCTTTGTCTGGTTGCGGGACGCCGCCATATATCTGTGATGTGGCGTATACTGGCAGATCGCTCGCATAGTGGAAAAGCAGTAAGGGCTTTAACTGCCTCGCGACATAGGGCGTTGAGATCATAATGATCGCGTCTATATCTTGCCTGCGACGCGGCTCATACTGAAACTTGCCTGCGGCGTTCCTCAGTTTTCTGGCTCTTTGCTTGCTCTCGTTGATCTTTAGTAAGTGAGCGATTCCGTCAGAATAGTTTTCTCCCTCCACATATTTGTATGGAATAGGCAGGGGGAGGTTGGCGGTCGCGTACTCTCTGTCGAGCACGCTGGCGAGTTTGATCGCCCAGGGGGCGTCTGGGTAAATTACTGCAACACCGCGTTTTCCTTCCGACATTAGCTTCCTGGCAATCTGGCGCACCTCGTCTTCGGCGGCCAGCCCGTATTGATACATGCCGGGCGGCGGGGTGACGCCTTCGTCCAAGTAGTTCAACGCCAGGACGGGAGGGCTAAGCTCAGGGAAGCCGGCGAGCTGGGCGACGGCTTCCTTTTCCAGTGGGCCAATGATCAGGTCGTAGCCTTCCAGCTGCAGGGAGAGGTAAAGGTCTGCGACGTTTTCGATGGCTCCGGAGTCAATGATCTGTATTTCCGGCCCTTGGCCGTCGCTTTCGCTGCTGTTGATGTCTTGATAATAAGCTGCCAGAAAGCCGTCTCGAATAGCTTCTCCGGCTTTGGCCAGGTTGCCGCTTAGTGGGGCCAATAGAGCAATTTTGCTCGGCCGTTCGTTGGGAAGCTCCGCCAGCATTTTAAGTTCGGCGGGAAGTCTTTTGGCTGCCAGGTGGTCGGTCCATTGCTGGCGCCAGCTTTTCAGAGCGACTAGCTGCATTTCCAGGCTGAACTGGTTCTGGCGTACGGCGGTGATCAGTTCAAGCCATCCTCTCCAGTCATAATCCTGTGCGGTTTCCAATGCGCGACTGAGTTCCAGGCTGGGAGTGGCGCGGAGTGCATTCCAGACACTGTCCAGCACTCGCCAATATTCTTCACCTGTATAGAGGCCGGAGGCGTAAACCAAAAGCTGGGCTGCGTCCAGAGAGGAACCTGTCGCAATAAGCGCCTTGGCGTGCAATTCGTTGGCGCGTAACTGGATGTCCACCGGGCGGCTGGCGAAGGCTCCGGATGGAGCGGCGTTGAAGTATGCAAGAGCCTGGTCCGGGCGGTTCTGCTCCAAGGCTAGAGTGGCGCCAAGAATAATAAACTGCTCCATCTGAGGTAGAGTCAGAGTGGTGGAGTTTATGGACTCCGCCACTTTTTGCGCATTTGCGTAGTCGCCTTTTGCGAGGTAAATGTCCAAGGCCTTGAGTATGTGGTTGGCCTTTTCTGGAGGGAGGGCGCTTTCGGCCAGCTGAAGTTCTCGCTCCGCTTCATCTCTAGAGGTTGCGTTTTGTGCGCTAGAGTCGCCGCCTTTGACGGGTAAGCCCTCGCATCCGCTGAGTAAGGATAGAAATAGTGCTAAAAGCAGGGCGTGAAATGGATAGTAATGTTTTCGCTGCATGCGCTTACCAGAGAGCAATAGTTATAAGTCAGGCCGGATTTATGGTTAACTTAGGCCGGCCGCGGCGGTTATTTGTTGGCGGCGATATGCGAGAAGCCGTGCGTAAATACAAAAACAGCAGCCATTCTAGCAAAGGCCAAGGTTGGGGTGGAAATTTCAGTGATTAATAAGATGAAAGAATTATGAGCGAAGCGAAGGGCGTTTTATACATAGTGGCGACGCCGATTGGAAATTTAGAGGATATGACTCCCAGAGCCATTGCCATACTGAAGTCGGTGGATCTGATTGCGGCGGAAGATACCCGGCATAGCGGTAAGTTACTGAGCCATTTTGGCGTTGATGCGTCGATGACCTCTTTGCATCAGTTCAATGAAGAGGCCAAAACCGAGCGCTTATTGTCGGAATTGGCGGCCGGGAAATCTATTGCCTTGATATCAGACGCTGGCACCCCGCTCATATCGGACCCTGGTTTTCCTCTGGTGAGGGCGACCAGAGAGGCTGGCTTTGTGGTTACTCCCGTTCCGGGCCCGTGTGCATTGGTGGCGGCTTTGTCTGCGTCCGGCATGCCGAGTGAGAGGTTTGTTTTCGAGGGCTTCTTGCCTGCTAAAGGCTCTGGTCGGCGCAGTCGGTTGCAAGAACTCTCAGATGAGACGCGTACGATGGTGTTTTATGAGTCGCCTCATCGGATCATGGCGATGATGGAGGACCTGGACGCTGTAATGGGAGGTGATCGGGAGGTGGTGATCGCCAGAGAGCTGACCAAAACCTTTGAGACAATAAAGGCGGGTAGCGTTCATGAGGTTCAAACCTGGATGCAGGCGGATGGGAATCAGCAGCGCGGTGAGTTTGTCGTGGTGGTGAAAGGTGGGCGCAAAGAGCAGGGCGATTCTGTGGAAGTCAAAGTGTCGCAACTGCTGCAGGCGTTGCTCAAAGAGTTGCCTGTTAAAAAGGCGGCGGCGCTGGCGTCTTCATTGACGGGAGTGGGTAAGAACGAGCTTTATCAGCAGGCGCTGGCTTTAAAAGACGATTAAGTTCGCGACTTCTTTGGAAGCATCTCGGCGCAAAGCTTGTGTCGGAAGAGGGAAATCGCTAATCTTGCCGCCAGAGCTTGTTAGGCAGTCGCTGTTTCGCATCTATTATTAGGTGCGGGATGGAGGAAAGTCCGGGCTCCACAGGGCGAAGTGCCAGGTAACGCCTGGGCGGCGCGAGCCGACGGAAAGTGCAACAGAAAGTATACCGCCTAAGTTTGCTTCGGCAGAACGGTAAGGTTGAAATGGTGCGGTAAGAGCGCACCGCATGGCTGGCAACAGTCCATGGCGATGGAAAACCCCACTCGGAGCAAGACCAAATAGGGATCCAATGGCGTGGCCCACGCTGGATCCGGGTAGGTCGCTAGAGGTGCATGGCGACATGCATCCCAGATGAATGACTGTCCACGACAGAACCCGGCTTACAGACAAGCTCTTCTTTTCTCTTTTTAACCCTGAACTCTTATATTTAAGTGTTTCAGGGTTAACTCCTCTTAACAGTAAAGCTGTGCGGCCATTAATTGGGCGTGTACATGCCTCGTTTTATTTATCGCGACTCTCTTTATAGCTAAATATTCTTAGATGCGAGCTTGTATCTAAAGAAATTCTTCTAGCGCTTTGATTGCAAAGCTATTTTTGTCTGAAATCTGTCTATTTTTTCCCCTTTTTTTCTGTAACTACTTGTCTTTTAAGAGGAATTTATTGGCCTATCCGTAACTTAATCATCTTGAAATGTTGCCTTCCGCTTTCTATAGTGTGTAAAAGTGGGTAAAAGTGGATGATTGTGGTTTTTTGTGGCGAAAACCTTCTGAGATGGGCGAATAAGTGTTTAGAGGGGTCAATGCGATCAACATGGATTCAAAGGGGCGCTTTGCTATGCCTACGCGCTACCGGGATCGTATTGCCGAAATAAGCAACAACCAAATGATCGCCACCATTGACACACAAGAGCGCTGCCTACTGATTTATCCGCTGCCGGAGTGGGAGCAGATTGAAAGCCAAATTGCAGCGCTTCCAGCATATAACCCGGCGACCCGGCGCATTCAGCGACTTTTGCTGGGCCACGCCACTGAACTGGAAATTGATGGTGCGGGACGCGTTTTGTTGTCCCAGCCGCTACGTGATTACGCATATCTGGATAAGAAATTGATTCTATTGGGGCAGGGTAAGAAGTTTGAGTTGTGGGACGAAGATTACTGGACGAAGCGGCGTGATGAATATCTGGATGAGGATGCGCTTGGCCAGGATGTTCCCGAAGAATTGATGAACATCGCGTTATAACACTATGGAAAGTAATCAATACGGACACGTAACGGTTTTGTTGGCCGAGGCTGTTGAGGCGTTAGGCGTCAAAGCGGATGGGTTGTATATAGACGGCACCTTTGGACGGGGTGGTCATAGTGCGGAGGTTCTGA
The DNA here is from genome assembly GCF_057367735.1 of Hahella sp. NS-SX17. Lineage (NCBI taxonomy): Bacteria > Pseudomonadati > Pseudomonadota > Gammaproteobacteria > Oceanospirillales > Hahellaceae > Hahella > Hahella sp. NS-SX17. Next base: position 6,497,785 of record NZ_CM170632.1, on the reverse strand, counting down.
AGGCGCTGGGGCCACAGGGACGGTTGTTGGGTATCGACAAAGATCCACGTGCGAGGCGGACGGCGATGGAAAGGTTTTCTGGCGACGACAGATTTCTATTCCGGCAAGGCTCTTTTGCTGACATGGCTGCGTTTGTTTCTGAATTGCAGTGGCCAGGTGTTGACGGCGTATTGCTGGACTTGGGCGTTTCTTCCCCGCAGCTTGATGAAGCCGAAAGGGGCTTCAGCTTTATGCAGGACGGGCCATTGGATATGCGCATGGACCCGGACAGCGGTCAGTCTGCTTCAGAATGGGTGAATACCGCAAAAGAAGAGGAAATCAGCAAGGTGCTCTGGGACTTGGGCGAAGAGCGTTTTGCGCGTCGGATGGCGAAGGCTATTGTGGCTGCGCGTCAGACACAGCCTATTACCCGGACTTTGCAGCTGGCGGAAATTGTCGCGGCGGCCAATCCCCGTTGGGAGAAAGGCAAGAATCCGGCGACGCGCGCGTTCCAGGCAATCAGGATATACATCAACAGGGAATTGGACGATTTGGCCCTGGGGTTGGAGCAGGCCTTCGCTGCGTTAAAGCCGGGCGGACGCATGGCCGTTATCAGCTTCCACTCTCTCGAAGATCGCATGGTTAAACAATACATGCGGGACATTGTGCGAGGGCCCAAAACGCCGAAGTGGTTGCCTGTTGTGGATGAGCAGCCGCAGAAGGCCAAATTGGTAGGTAAGAAAATCCGCGCAGGCGAGTCTGAGGTCGCGACCAATGTACGGGCGCGCAGCGCCGTAATGCGTGTATTGGAGAAATGTTGATGATTTTGATTCGTTCTACAGGCCAGGCTACTCCGCTGGCGACAAGGCGTAGCAAAACGGTTCGTGAGCCGATTTTGCCTGTCGTATTGGAGTGGTGGGGAGAGACGTGTCGCCTTGCCGCAAGCATGATCAAGGGGCGGGCGCTGATTACTTTGTCATTGCTGGCGGCGCTGGTGGTGTCCGGCGTCGCTACGGTCTATGCCGTGCATTTGAACAGGCAGCAGTTTATCGAGTTGCAGACGCTACAGCGGGATAAAGACCGCTACGAGCGCGAGTGGACTCAGCTATTGCTGGAAGAAAGCGCTTGGAGCGCCCATAGCCGGGTAGAGCAGATTGCAGATCAGCGCTTTGGCATGCATGTCCCTGACGCTACCAAAATTGAGATTGTGAGATGAAGGCCAACGACCGGCGGACAACTCTGCGCGGCGCCATGGAGCAGGCGGAGGGTGGGCAGGCTGCCCCAACCATGCTTTGGCGTTATTACGCTGTGGCTGTCATGTTGGTCGCGTGTTTTATCGTGCTGGTCTGGCGAGTGATTGATCTGCAAGTGATTAATCATGAATTCCTGCGCTCGCAAGGCGATATGCGTACGGTTCGGGTTGAACCCATTCAGGCGACTCGCGGCAAAATACTGGATCGCAATGGTGAGCCGTTGGCGGTCAGCGCGCCTGTTGTGACCTTGTGGGCGAATCCGCAGGAAGCGCATGAGAGTGATGAAGGCTGGCGTAAGCTGGCGAAATTGCTTGGTATGCAGTCCGACGAGATGGTGAAGCGGCTGCGTCGCCATAAGGGTAAAGAGTTTATTTACGTACAGCGCCAGCTATCACCGGAAATCGGGCGGTTGGCGATGGATTTGAAGCTACAGGGCTTATACGCAAAACGGGAATTCAAGCGCTATTACCCTGCCGGGGAAGTCGCGGCGCATATCGTCGGCATCACGGACATCGACGAAAAAGGCCAGGAAGGCGTTGAGCTGACTTTTGACGAATATCTGCGCGGCGTTAACGGCAGAAAAAAAGTGCTGAAGGATCGTCGCGGTTACGTGATCAAGGATTTGAGTCTTCTGCAGGACGCCCAGTCGGGAACAGACCTGCAATTAAGCATTGATTTGCGCTTGCAGTACATGGCGTACAGGGAGCTGAAGGCGGCGGTTGAGGCGCATCACGCCAAGTCCGGGTCCTTAGTGATATTGGATGTGAGGACCGGGGAGGTGTTGGCGATGGTGAATCAGCCTTCGTTTAACCCCAACAACAGGGACAGTGTGAACCCCTCGGGGTTGCGAAACCGGGCGGTGACGGATTTGTTCGAGCCCGGGTCTACCGTCAAACCCTTGTCGATAGCCGCAGCGCTGAAGACAGGGAGTTTTACAACGGAAACCCGGATCAACACTAGTCCGGGTTTCCTGCGTTTGAACGGGCAGACAATTCGCGACGCTCGTGATTATGGCACGCTGGATTTGGTTTCGATCATAACCAAGAGCAGTAATGTCGGCACCAGCAAGGTGGCCCTGAAAATCGGGGGTGAGGCGGTTTTTGAAACCTTCTATGAGGCGGGTTTTGGGCAGTCGTCCGGCATTGAGTTTCCGGGAGAAGCGGTAGGGGTGCTGCCAAATTTCACCAAGTGGCAGCCCATTCGTCTGGCGACGCTGTCATATGGCTATGGATTGTCAGTGACCGCGTTGCAGTTGGCGCAGTCATACATGGCGATCGCCGCGGACGGCGTCCGCAGACCTGTTAGTTTGATCAAGGGGGGGCAGCAGGACGTCTCTCCGCAGCAGGTTATGTCACCGGATATTTCCAAACAGATCAGGGAAATGCTGGAGACAGTGGTGCTGAAGGGCGGCACGGGAACCCGGGCGCATGTGGCTGAGTATCGCGTGGCGGGCAAAACAGGCACCACACATAAAGTCGGCGAGCATGGGTATGCAGATGACGCTTATAACGCTGTGTTTGCGGGCCTGGCTCCGGTAGAAAGGCCCAGGCTGGCGATGGCTATTGTGATGAATGAGCCGCAGGGATCGGAATATTACGGCGGAGAAGTCTCCGCGCCGGTTTTCGCCAGAGTGGTGGCCAATGCGTTGCGCCTGCTGAATGTGGCGCCTGATCGGGCCATACCTATGGTCGCAGGAGCAAGCGGCTCCGACAGTAAAAGGAATGGAGGCTGATATGCCAGGTGTCGCGCAACAACGACTGGCGGAACTGTTGAAGGGAATTGCTGAGGTTCCGGCTGCTTTAGACTGCTGGCTATCGGATATCCAGCAGGACAGCAGGAAAGTCACCAGCGGCGCTTTGTTTGTCGCAGCTGAGGGCGTTAGCTCAAATGGCGCTCAGTATGTAGAGGATGCGCTGGCCAGGGGCGCCCGCGCGGTGCTGCTGCCGGGAACGCGTCCGCATGTATATGAAAAAGGCGAGGTGGTCTTCATTGAGCTGGCTAATGTGCGGCCGGTGGTTGGAATCGTCGCGCACCGTTTTTTCGGTCAGGCGACGCACCGAATGAAAGTAGTGGGCGTCACCGGCACTAATGGTAAGTCCTCGGTTACCCATTACGTCGCGCAACTGGCGGAAGGGCTGGGAATGTCGGCGGCGGTCGTGGGCACGCTTGGTTATGGTCGTCTGGGCGGCCTGAAAGCGACGATGCATACCACGCCGGATGCGGTGTCTCTGCATAGGGTGCTGGCGGAGCTGCGCGATGAAGGTATTGAGCTGGTGGCGATGGAAGTATCTTCCCACGCCCTGGATCAAGACAGGGCGGCGGGCGTCAAATTTGATGTGGCGATACTGACCAACATTACCCGTGATCATTTGGACTATCACGGTACGCTTGAGGCATACGCTGAGGCCAAAAAACGGCTGTTCTTATCGGATTCAGTGCGTTGGCGGATTTTTAATCAGGATGATCCTTTCGGCGCGCGTTGGGCGCAAGAGCTTCAAGGTCCTAGAACTTTGACGTTCAGCCTGGGAGGCTGTGATCAGACAGCTGCGGGGATCTGTGCGGACGACGTCCATTTTGACGCGGACGGAATGAGCTTTGAGCTTGATCTGGGCGCGACGCGTGAGCCTGCGAGGCTGGCGCTGGTAGGCGAATTTAATTTATCCAACGCTTTGGCCGCCTGTGCGGCCATGTCGGCGTTGAAGGCGGAGCCGCAGGCCGTACGCCAGCAGATTGCGGGGTTGAAACCGGTGACTGGGCGTATGCAACCGCTGCACGAAGACCAGACGCCGACAGTTGTGGTGGACTACGCGCACACGCCGGATGCGCTGGAGGTTGCGCTGAAGGCTGCGCGCAGACATTGCCCCGGACGCCTATGGTGTGTGTTTGGCTGTGGCGGTGACCGTGACCCGGGCAAGCGCCCTTTGATGGGGGCTGTCGCCGCGCAATATGCGGACGAGGTGGTGCTGACTGATGATAATCCTCGCGGGGAAGATCCGGAAAGTATTGTCGCGCAGATAGTGAAAGGCGCGGAACAAGGCGCGCACTTTCAAGTGGTGCGCCCTCGAAATGACGCCATCCGCTTCGCGGTGGAGCATGCCGCTCAGGAGGATGTGATTTTACTGGCCGGCAAAGGGCACGAAGATTACCAGGAGATTCAAGGGCGGCGCATGCCGTTCTCGGACATTGAGATAGCTCGCAGTTGTTTGGTTGCTGTCGCTGGCGCGCGGGGCGCAGCAAGTTCCGCCAGCCGCGAAATTTGAAGAAGAGATAGAGACGATGATCGGAGACTGGTTCACAGGCGACGTAGCAAAAGCAGTTGGCGGAGTGGCTGAGGGCGACAATGTCGCTTTTGCCCGCGTGACGACTGACTCCCGGGCGGACTGCTCCGGCGCGCTGTTTGTTGCGCTGAAAGGCGACCGCTTCGATGGCCATGAATATATTGACGCTGCTGTCGCTCAGGGTGCTGTCGCTGTGCTGACGCAAAGCAAAGTGGCGGTGGAAGTGGCTCAGATTACCGTGGCGGACAGTCTTGTCGGTCTGGGTCGATTAGGGGCGCAGAATCGGAGCCGATTTAACGGACCGGTGGCGGCCGTCACCGGGAGCGCAGGTAAGACCACAGTGAAAGAGCTGCTGGCTTCTATATTGTCCCAGCACGGTGACGTATGTAAGACCCAGGGCAACTTTAACAATCACATTGGCGTGCCTTTGAGTCTGTTGCAATTGAATGACGGACACAAAAGCGCGGTGTTTGAGCTGGGCGCCAGTGCGGTTGGAGAGATCGCTTACACCGTTGCGCTCACCCGCCCCCATGTGGCGATTCTGAATAACGCTGCGGCGGTGCATGTTGAAGGTTTTGGCGACTTGGCGAGCATTGTTAAAGCCAAGGGGGAAATTGTTTGCGGTTTGCCTGATGACGGTGTGGCGGTGCTGAATAAAGACGACGCCAATTTCTCCATATGGGTGGAAATGGCGGGCGCGCGCAAAGTTATCAGTTTTGGTATGGATGAGTCTGCGACGGTAAGGGCGCAAGACGTAAACCTGGAGCTGAACGGCTCCCGGTTTCGGCTGTGCTCGCCAGAAGGAAACATTGACGCGACTTTGCCATTGCCGGGCGCGCACAACGTTCGCAACGCTTTGGCCGCCGCCGCCGCCGCACTGGCGTTGGGGTGGACGCTGGAAGAGGTGCGCGACGGGCTTGCCTCTGCGGCTCCTGTCAAAGGGCGTATGAACAAGTTACTGGGAATTAACGGGAGTGTCATTCTGGATGACACATACAATGCCAGCCCGACTTCTATGAAGGCGGCGATTGACGTCCTGGCCCGCTATCCAGGGCGTCGTATCGCTGCTCTTGGCCACATGGGGGAATTAGGCTCCGTTGCGGAAGAAGCGCATAGGGAGGTTGCTCAATACGCCAGGGACAACGGCGTAGACATGTTATTAGGAATAGGCCGCTGGGCGGCGGAATATCGGGAAGGTTTCGGGGATGCGTCCCCGGTTGTTACTACTCATGACGACATCGCCGCATGGTTGCGGGAGCGCTTGGACTCTAACACTACGGTATTAGTGAAAGGCTCACGGAGCGCGGCGATGGAAAACGTTGTGAAGCAGATTGTGGAGAAATGAAATCGTATGAACGTCCGTTCATCAAACGCGATGGGAGACGGGGCTAAATGCTAGTCTGGGTAGCTGATTTTCTAGCGCAGTATTTCAGCATTTTCAGTGTGTTCCAGTACCTCACGCTGCGTGCGATCCTGGGTGTCTTAACGGCACTGCTGATCTCGCTGTTGGTGGGACCGGTGATGATTCGCAAGCTCAGCTATTACCAGATCGGGCAAGCGGTCAGAGACGATGGTCCTGAGAGTCATTTCAGTAAAGCCGGCACCCCTACTATGGGCGGCGCGCTGATTTTGGTGGCGATTGCAGTGAGTACTTTGCTGTGGGCGGACCTGACCAATCGCTACGTACTGATCACCTTGGGCGTGACCCTTTTGTTCGGCGCTATCGGCTGGGTGGATGACTGGCGCAAAGTCGTTGAGAGAAACCCTAAAGGCTTGCCGGCGCGCTGGAAGTATTTCTGGCAGTCCGTGTTCGGCTTCGGCGCAGCGGTCCTGTTATTCAAGACTGCGCAATTACCACAGGAAACCACGTTGATCGTCCCTTTCTTCAAAGACGTCACGTTGGCGCTTGGCGTGGGATTTGTGCTGTTGACTTATTTTGTCATCGTAGGCGGCAGTAATGCGGTGAACCTGACCGACGGCCTGGACGGACTGGCGATTATGCCAACTGTCATGGTAGGCGGCGCGTTGGCCGTGTTCGCTTACCTGTCCGGTCACGTGAAGTTTGCGGAGTATCTGCATATTCCTTATTTGCCGGGAACCGGCGAACTGGTGATATTCCTGGGTGCGCTGGTTGGCGCAGGGCTGGGCTTTCTCTGGTTCAACACCTATCCGGCGCAGGTATTCATGGGCGATGTGGGCGCGTTGGCCCTTGGCGCCGCCCTAGGCGTGGTGGCGGTTATTGTCCGTCAGGAACTGGTGTTTTTTGTAATGGGCGGCGTGTTCGTAATGGAGACGGTGTCCGTGATTCTACAGGTGGCGTCATACAAGCTGACCGGAAGGCGAATCTTCCGCATGGCTCCGTTGCATCACCACTTTGAGCTCAAAGGCTGGCCGGAGCCGAGAGTCATCGTGCGGTTTTGGGTAATAACCGTAGTGCTGGTGCTGGTTGGTTTGGCGACGTTGAAGATCAGGTAATTCATTCATGTCGATTCTGGCGCGCGACCGTAATATCGCTGTTATCGGGTTAGGTAAGACCGGGCTGTCCTGCGCGGCTTACCTGACACGGCGCGGATATGGTTTTTGCGTGATGGACACGCGGGAAAATCCTCCAGGGCTGGCGGAGCTTAATGCGATCAATCCGGATGTACAGGTGGTGACCGGCGGGTTGGATCAGGATATGTTGGCGCGCGCCGACGAAATCTGGTTGAGCCCTGGCGTGCCATTGAGTCATCCAGATCTGCAGGCTGTGAAAGGGCGCGTCAAGATTTGTGGCGATGTAGACGTATTCAGTCGCGAAGCCAATGCGCCCATTCTGGCCATTACCGGCTCCAACGGTAAAAGCACTGTGACCACACTGGTCGGTGAAATGGCGAAAGCTTGTGGCGTGAATGTCGCTGTGGGCGGCAACCTGGGTACGCCGGTGCTGGATCTGCTGGCGGACGGGGTGGATTTATATGTGGTGGAGTTGTCCAGCTTCCAGTTGGAGACGACTGAACATTTGGGCGCACTGGCGGCGACGGTACTGAATCTGTCGGAAGACCACATGGACCGCTATGCGGACATGATGGCTTACCACCTCGCCAAGTTGAGAGTTTTCTACGGCTGCCGCCGGCAAGTGTTGAATCGCGATGACGCGTTGGCGCAACCGCCTCTGAGCCGGGAAGCGGAGGTCACCTGGTTTACCCTGAAAAAGCCAGAGCCAGGACAGTATGGCGTACTAGAGGACGGTGGCGACGCATGGCTGGCGTATGGCGCTGAGAAGCTATTGGCTGTGGAGCAAATGCGTATCCGCGGTAAGCACAACTGGAGCAACGCCCTGGCTGCGCTGGCGCTGACGGACGCAGCAGGTTTGGAGCGCGAACCTTGCCTGAAGGCATTGAGAGAGTTTGCTGGGCTGACTCACCGTTGCGAGTGGGTAGCCGACAAAGACGGAGTTGCTTATATCAATGATTCCAAGGCCACCAATGTGGGGGCGACGCAAGCTGCATTGGCCGGATTGGGACCTGTAACCAGCGGCGGAATCGTATTGATCTGCGGCGGGCAAGGGAAAGGGCAAGACTTTGCTCCGTTGGCTCCGGCGGTGAAGGAATGGGTGTCCACGTTGATTATCGTGGGGGAGGATGGCCCTAAATTAAAAGAAGCCTTCGCTGATGGGGCGTCTGCGCTGTCAGCGGCCTCTATGGAAGAGGCGGTTAAGCTGGCGGCGGAAAAATCCTCGCCCGGTGATCTGGTGTTGCTGTCTCCAGCCTGCGCCAGTTTTGACATGTTTAAAAGCTATGAAGACCGTGGTGATCAGTTCAAGCAATGGGTGAGGGCGTTATGAGCGCATTAACGCTTACCGCTTCCAAAAACACCCAGACAATGGCGCTGGATATGCCGCTGCTGGCCTCAGCGCTGGCGCTGGCGGCCATCGGTTTGATTATGGTGACCTCCGCGTCGGTTGATTTCGCTGACGACGCCAATGGGCAAGCGTTGTATTACATGTGGCGGCACCTGACCTATTTGCTGGCAGGCCTTGCTGTCGGTTTTGTGATTTTGCGGTTGCCTCTGGAATGGTGGCACAAGCAAAGCTGGATACTGCTGGTGGTGGCGCTGGGCTTTTTGGTGGCGGTGTTGATCCCTGGCATAGGGCGCACAGTCAACGGCAGTACTCGCTGGATCAGTCTGGGTGTGATCAATATCCAGGCGTCGGAAATCGCTAAGGTCTGTCTGGTGATATATACCGCCAGCTATCTGGTGCGTCGTCTGGACGAAGTTCGCGGCAGCTGGTGGGGCTTCGCCAAGCCGTTGCTCGTGTTGACGCTGGTGGCGTTGCTGCTGTTGATGGAGCCGGACTTTGGCGCCTTGGTTGTCACCATGTGCGCAGTTGTCGGGATGATTTTTTTAAGCGGCGTAGCGTTAAGTCGATTCGCCGCATTGTTGATGTTCTGCGTGGGCAGTGTGGCGTTGCTGGCGGTATCGCAGCCATACCGGTTGAAGCGATTGACGGCGTATACCGATCCCTGGGCCGATCAGTTTGACAGTGGCTATCAGCTAACCCAGGCGTTAATCGCTTTCGGGCGTGGTGAGTGGAGCGGCGTAGGCCTGGGCAACAGTGTGCAAAAGCTTTTTTATCTGCCTGAAGCGCATACCGACTTTGTGTTCGCGATTATTGCGGAAGAGTTGGGCCTGCTGGGCAGTGTGTTGATTATCGCGCTGTTCGGCGTGCTGTTGTGGCGCGGCATGTATGTATCGCGGATGGCGGAGCGGACAGGACAATTGTTTAACGCCTATACCGGTTATGGCGTCACCCTGCTGCTTGGCGGTCAGGCGCTGATTAACCTGGGAGTGAACACAGGTCTGTTGCCCACTAAAGGGTTGACGTTGCCGCTGATCAGTTACGGTGGCAGTAGTTTGATTATCAGTTGTTTGTGCGTGGCGATTCTGTTGCGTATTGGCTCTGAGGCAGTGGGCGGAGAGAAGAGTGAAGAAGAGTCGCCAAAAGTGAAAAACCGGGGAGGCGCGCAGCGATGAGCGGCAAAACGTTCCTGGTTATGGCGGGCGGCACCGGCGGGCATGTTTATCCAGCGCTGGCTTCCGCGCTTGCGTTGCGCGAGCAGGGGGCGAATGTAGTGTGGCTGGGCGCGCGCGGGGGGATGGAAGAACGCATTATCAGTCGCACGGACATCCCCATGCGGCTGATCAGTATTGGTGGTCTGCGAGGCAAAGGCGCTGCGGCGTTGTTAATGGCGCCGGTCAATCTGATGCGTGCCTTGTGGCAGGCGTTTAGCGTGTTTCGCAAGGAAAAGCCCGACTGCGTGCTGGGCATGGGCGGCTTCGCGTCAGGACCTGGCGGCATCGTGGCCTGTTTGACCGGCACGCCGCTGGTGATTCACGAACAGAATGCGATTGCGGGAATGACCAATCGTTGGTTGGCGCGCGGCGCGCGATATGTGCTGGAAGCATTTCCGCAAACCTTTGCTCAGGCGCAATCGGTGGTGACCGTGGGCAACCCGGTTCGAGACGAGTTAGCGGATTTGCCCTCGCCCCAGGAAAGAGGCGTCGGCTCTAGAAAGCCAACATTGTTGATTCTTGGCGGCAGCCGTGGCGCCCTGGCGCTGAACGAGGCGGCTCCAAAAGCGATCGCCGCCTTGCCTGAGTCATTGCGTCCGCGAGTTGTGCATCAAGCGGGTGAAGGCAAGGACCAAGCTTGTCGAGAGCTCTACGCGAGCCTGGGGGTGGAGGCGGAAGTCCACGACTTTTTACAAGACATGGCTGGTGTTTACGCAAATGCTGACTTGGCCTTATGTCGGGCGGGGGCGTTGACCCTCGCCGAGCTTTGCACCGTAGGACTGGGCGCGCTGCTGGCGCCGTACCCTCATGCGGTGGACGATCACCAGACCGCGAACGCCCGTCATCTGGAACAGGCGGGAGCGGCGATGATATTTCAACAGGACAAATTAACGGTGGAAAGATTGGCTGAGACTTTGACTTCCCTGCTTGGGCAGCCGCAAAAACTGCTGGATATGGCGAACGCCGCAAGGACGTTAGCCAAGCCCGAAGCGACCAGAGAAGTGGTCAAGTATTGTTGGGAGGCGTGCGCCAATGACTGAGACAACTATGAAAAACACGGTCTGGGGACCGCCTGAAATGCGCCGTATCAGACGCATACATTTTGTCGGAATTGGCGGTTCCGGTATGTGCGGCATCGCTGAAGTGCTTTTGAACCAGGGTTATGAAATCAGCGGTTCTGACTTGAAAGAATCCGCAACAACCAGACGTTTGAGCGACATGGGCGCCAGTATCACATTTGGTCATACCGCGCAGAATATCGCCGGCGCCAATGTAGTGGTGACATCCAGCGCTGTCGCCAAAGACAACCCTGAAGTGACGGCGGCCAATGAGCAGCGTATTCCAGTTATCGCCCGTGCGGAAATGCTGGCGGAGCTGATGCGTTATCGACATGGCGTCGCGATTGCGGGCACCCACGGGAAAACAACGACAACGAGCTTGATGGCGTCGGTGTTGGGGGAGGCGGGCTTGGACCCGACTTTTGTTATCGGCGGCCGCCTGAACAGCGCAGGAACTAACGCTAAACTGGGCGCTTCCAGATATCTGGTGGCTGAAGCGGACGAAAGCGATGCGTCCTTTTTACACCTGACGCCAATGGTGTCTGTGGTGACAAACATAGACGCGGACCACATGCACACGTATGGCGGCGACTTTGAAAAACTGAAGCAGACGTTCGTCGATTTTCTGCACAACCTGCCTTTCTACGGTGTGGCGGTGATGTGTTACGACGACCCAGTGGTGCGTGAAATTATCCCACGTGTGGGGCGTTCCGTTATCACCTATGGCTTTGACGAGAAAGCGGACGTGCGCGCCGTGGACATTGAGCAGCATGGCATGCAGACCTCTTTCACTGCGAAACGTCCCGGTGGTCAGCCGGATTTACGCATCAGCCTGAACATGCCCGGCAAACACAATGTTCTCAATGCGCTAGCAGTTATCGCGGTGGCGACGGATGAAGGAATTGCGGACAAGGCGATTGTTTCTGCACTGAATAAATTCCAGGGCGTAGGGCGTCGCTTTCAGGTTTACGGAAATTATCCAGTGGCGGCAGGCTCCGTCATGCTGGTTGACGACTATGGTCATCACCCCAGGGAAGTCGACGCGACGATCAAGGCTATTCGCGACGGCTGGCCTGGCAAGCGTCTGGTTGCAGTGTTCCAGCCCCATCGTTACACACGCACCCGCGACTTATACGAAGACTTTGTGCAGGTGCTGTCCAAAGTGGATGTTTTGGTGCTGATGGATGTCTATCCCGCTGGTGAAAAAGAGATTCCTGGCGCGGACGGACGCAGCCTGTGCCGCAGTATCCGGCAGCGAGGACAGCTTGATCCAATATTTATCGAACGTGGCCAGGACGTAAAAGCTGTGCTGAGCGGCGTTCTTCAGGATGGCGACCTTCTGCTGACGCAAGGAGCGGGAGACATTGGCGCGCTCGCTGGCGTGTTGGCTGAAGGCGGACTGCAATAACAGTCTGAGCTGACTAAGAGTAAGTATGAATGATTACGCCCGTAACGGTCCGGCGTAACAAGGCAACAAGGTAAGTGAAGCATATATGACGGTTGTCAGTTGGGAAAAAGTTAAAGACCTGCCGCCTGCCGATTTCGGCAAAGTGGCGGTGCTGTTCGGGGGGGCGTCTGCTGAACGGGATGTATCCCTGAAAAGCGGTGGGCAAGTGTTCGCAGCCTTACGTAACGCCGGTGTGGACTGCTTCCATATCGATCCTCGCGATGGCCTGCAACCTTTGCTGGATGGCCACTTTGACCGGGCTTTTATTGTACTGCACGGCCGTGGCGGAGAAGACGGAACCATGCAGGGGCTGTTAACCCTGCTGAACAAACCCTATACCGGTAGCGATGTTCTGGCTTCCGCACTGGCGATGGATAAACTGCGTACAAAACAGCTATGGGAAACCATGGCGATTCCTACGCCAAAGTACGCAGTGCTGGATGCTGACTGCGATTGGGAAACCATCGTTGCGGAAGTGGGCGCTGGGCAGCCGTTGATGGTCAAACCGGTCCATGAAGGCTCCAGTATTGGCATGCGCAGAGTAGTCTCAGCGGCGGAGTTGGAGGCGGCGTATCTGGAAGCGGCGAAATTTGATTCGGTCGTCATCGCAGAGCAATGGATAACCGGCGCCGAGTACACGGTATCAATTCTGGGAGAGGACGCATTGCCAGCTATTAAGCTGGAAACGGATCGCCAGTTCTACGACTACGAAGCCAAGTATGTCGTGAACGACACGCGCTACATTTTGCCCTGCGGTTTGCCGAAAGATAAAGAAGATGAGCTCAAAGCGCTGGCTTTGCGCGCCTACCGGGCGATTGGGTGTTCTGGCTGGGGCCGGGTGGACATTATGTGCGACGCCAGCGGAGAACCCTGGTTGCTGGAAGCGAATACTGTTCCCGGGATGACGGATCATAGCCTGGTTCCCATGGCGGCGAGAGCCTCGGGATTGAGTTTTGAACAGTTGGTTTTAAGCATACTTGGAACGACGCTGTAACCAGGACGACTACCGGCTTGAGCGCAGTCACGGACGACTGAACAAATAGAAGTGGACGGACGTGCGTAATGAGAGTTACGCCATAGCAAGTAACTGAGAGTCGCTAAAGCGAATGACGCCAATGAAGAAGCAGCTCGACAAACCGCTTGGCTCCCGACGCGGCGCAACTGCGACCCGCGCCGCGGCGCGCGCCGAAAAACGGAAATCCGGACCGGCTGCGATCGTACGACTGCTGGCCGTTATTCCGTGGAGTCGGGTACTGCTGCACGTCTCGATCTTCTGTTTTTGGCTGTTGGTGTTGAGTGCGTTGATCGCTGGCGTCAAATGGCTGGACCGTCCAGTGGCTACCGTTCAGGTGGTTGGAGAATTGAACTATGTGAGCAGGGAGGAAGTGAAAGAGCTGTTGTCGCCGCTATTAAACGCCAGCTTTTTCACATCTGACCTGGAAGGCGTGAGAAAAAATATGGAGGCCCACCCCTGGGTTAAACGCGCCTCCATCTCCAGGTTGTGGCCAGACGCAGTGCAGGTGGACCTTGAAGAGGAAGAGCCTTTCGTCAAATGGCGCAATCAGGGCTATATCAACGAAGCTGGTCGTTTGTTTGTCAAAGAGACAGGTGTGGCGGTGAATGGTTTGCCCGCGCTGATTGGTCCTCCGAACACCGAACGGCTGGTGTTTGACAACTTCCAGAAATGGAAGGCGGAACTGACCAGGGTCGGACTAGACGTGAACGGCGTGATCATGGAATCCCGGGGGGCGTGGATCATCAGCTTCACTGATGGATGGGAGCTTAACCTGGGGAAGCAGGATGTCGAGGGGAGGCTGCACCGGTTTACCGTGCTGTTTGAGAAAAAACTGCACCAGGAGCGAGAAAAAATAGCGAGTGTCGACGCGCGATACACCCGGGGGGTGGCGGTGAAATGGAAAGCAGACGTTACTCCGGAACAAGGTTGAATGTGAACTTTAAGACAGAGTCGAAATATATGGCGAGTTCGAGTGGGAATATGATTGTGGGGCTGGACATTGGCACATCCAAAGTGGTGGCCATTGTCGGGCAGAGAAATCAGGAAGGAGCGATTGAAGTCGTTGGCATCGGTTCCCATCCGTCACGCGGACTCAAACGGGGCGTTGTCGTCAATATCGAAACAACGGTCCAGGCCATACAGCGCGCAGTGGAAGAGGCGGAGTTGATGGCTGGCTGCCGAATTCACTCCGTCTATGCAGGTATTGCCGGTAGCCACATCCGCAGTATGAACTCCCATGGCATTGTCGCCGTTCGCGACCGTGAAGTGGTGCAGGCGGATTTGGACCGGGTGTTGGACGCCGCGCAAGCGGTGGCGATTCCAGCCGATCAGCGCGTGCTGCACGTGGTGCCGCAGGAGTATGTTATCGACAACCAGGAAGGCGTGAAAGAACCTGTAGGGATGTCTGGCGTCCGCTTAGAGGCCAAAGTGCATCTGGTCACCTGCGCGGTCAATGCCTATCAGAATATTGAAAAGTGCGTGAAGCGTTGCGGTCTGGAAGTGGATGAAATAATCCTCGAACAACTTGCTTCCAGCTACGCGGTGCTGACGGACGATGAGAAAGAATTGGGCGTGTGCGTGGTCGACATTGGCGGCGGCACGACTGATATCGCGATATTCACCGGCGGCTCTATTCGTCATACGGCGGTTATTCCTATCGCTGGCGATCAGGTCACGAACGATATAGCGATGGCGTTACGAACGCCGACGCAGAATGCGGAAGAAATCAAAATCAAATACGCCTGTGCGCTGACCCAGTTGGCAGGCGCGGATGAGACGATCAAGGTGCCGGGTGTTGGAGATCGCCCGTCGCGGGACTTAAGCCGGCAGTCGTTGGCGGAGGTTGTGGAGCCGCGTTATGAGGAGCTGTTCACCTTGATCCAATCAGAGTTACGACGCAGCGGTTATGAGGATCTCATCGCTGCAGGCGTCGTGCTCACTGGAGGAACCTCCAGTATGGAGGGGGTCGTGGAGTTGGCGGAGGAGATTTTCCACATGCCGGTAAGGCTGGCGGTGCCGCAATGGGTCACCGGCCTGAGTGATGTGGTTAGCAATCCTATGTACTCCACCGCAGTCGGATTACTGCTCTATGGATTTAAGCAGCAAGATCTCGGCCGGGGCGCCCAGCACCGGGGAGAACCTGCAGAAAACCTGTTCCAACGGCTGAAGAACTGGTTTATGGGGAATTTTTAATCAGCCCAAATAGAGTCAACTCAAAGGTCTATACCAACCTGCGGAAATTAGTTTCAGGTCGCAGGTACTATAACGAAGAAGGAGAAGGGGAATGTTTGAGCTCGTAGATAACGTACCACAAAATGCAGTCATTAAAGTTGTTGGCGTTGGCGGCGGCGGCGGCAACGCAGTTCGTCATATGCTCGCCTCTTCGGTGGAAGGCGTGGAGTTTATCTGCGCGAACACCGACGCTCAGGCGTTGCGTGACGTTGACGCCAAGCACGTGATTCAACTCGGCGGCAGCGTCACCAAGGGGCTGGGCGCCGGGGCCAATCCAGAAGTAGGGCGTCAGGCTGCGATGGAGGACAGAGAGCGCATCGCGGAAACGTTGAGAGGCGCCGATATGGTCTTCATCACCGCAGGAATGGGCGGCGGCACCGGCACAGGCGGAGCGCCGGTCGTAGCGGAAATAGCTCGCGAAATGGGCATCCTGACGGTTGCGGTTGTGACGCGTCCGTTTCCATTTGAGGGCGGCAAACGTATGAAAGTTGCTGAGGCTGGCCTGCGTGAGCTGGGACAACACGTCGATTCTTTGATCACAATTCCCAATGAGAAACTGTTGAGCGTCATGGGCAAAAACACCAGTCTGCTGGATGCTTTCGCCGCCGCTAACGATGTGCTTTTGGGAGCTGTACAGGGAATTGCGGATTTGATTATCCGTCCAGGAATGATAAACGTAGACTTTGCGGACGTTCGCACCGTTATGTCGGAAATGGGCATGGCGATGATGGGCACCGGTGTTTCCAGCGGCGACAATCGCGCTCGCGAAGCGGCGGAAAGAGCCGTACGCAGCCCGCTGCTTGAAGATATCAATCTGCAGGGCGCGCGTGGGATTCTGGTTAACATTACCGCGGGCATGGATCTGTCTTTGGGCGAGTTCTCTGAAGTGGGCGCCACCATCGAAGAGTTCGCTTCCGACGCTGCGACTGTAGTGGTTGGTACGGTAATCGATCCGGAAATGAAGGATGAGTTGCGGGTGACAGTGGTCGCTACGGGCTTGGGTGGTGTGCATGACCGACCAACCAAGGTAGTGGACAACTCTTCCCGGACTATGAACGGCACCACTGATTACCATCAGCTGGAGCGCCCGACTGTGATGCGCAAACGCGCAACGTCAGTTGTGGGCAATGCGGCGGTGGATCGTCGGGCCGTAGGGGATGAGCAAAACGTGGACTATTTGGATATACCTGCGTTTTTGCGTCGTCAGGCGGATTAATGAGAATGAGTTCGGTCTTTTAGGTTGGTGCACCTAATACCTTTCTGGTATTATTTGGCCGAATTTTATCCAGATCTTGGTAAATCATTGAAATGATAAAACAGCGCACACTTAAAAACATCATTCGAGCCACCGGCGTTGGCCTGCATTCAGGGGAAAAGGTATACCTGACCCTGAAACCGGCCCCGGTGGATACGGGTGTTGTATTCTGCCGTACAGATCTCGATCCTATCGTAGAAATTCCGGCGCGTGCTGAGAACGTAGGCGAAACCCTTCTCTCTACGACTCTCGTGAAAAACGGAGTGAAGATAGCAACTGTTGAGCACTTGCTGTCAGCTCTGGCCGGATTAGGAATCGATAACTGCTACGTTGAGTTGAGCGCAGCCGAAGTGCCTATTATGGATGGCAGCGCCGGTCCGTTTGTATTTTTGATTCAATCGGCGGGCATTGCTGAGCAGGACGCGCCCAAGAAATTCATCCGTATCAAGCGCGAAGTTACGGTTACTGATGAGGATAAGCGGGCTACCTTTGTGCCGTTCGACGGTTTCAAAGTGACCTTCAGCATAGACTTTGATCACCCTGTGATCAAAGGCCGCTCACAGGAGACAGTAATCGACTTTTCCAGCACTTCTTTCGTTAAGGAAGTAAGTCGTGCGCGGACATTCGGGTTTATGCGCGACATTGAGAAATTGCGCGCGATGAATTTAGCCTTGGGCGGCAGCATGGATAACGTTATTGTTGTCGATGACTTTAAGATTCTCAATGAAGACGGCCTGCGTTACGAAGATGAATTCGTCAAGCACAAGGTGCTGGACGCCATCGGGGATCTATACCTGTTGGGCAACAGTCTGATCGGTGAGTTTAAAGGGCACAAGTCGGGTCACGGTTTAAATAATAAGCTCCTCCGTGAACTCATTTCCCAAAAGGATGCTTGGGAGGTTGTGACTTTTGAAGACGCCAGCGAAGCACCGATTTCCTACCTGAAACCCGTGCTGGCCTGATACTTAGTCCGCGGTATGAGTTGAGAGAGCCTCCAGGGCTTTCTTGAGTTCCGGATCGTCACAGTGCCGAGCTTCTTGCTTAAGGAGCTCGGCGTTCTTTTGCGAAATTGGTTTCGCTCTTCTTTTCGCCTTCGTTTTTACTTCCTCCGGCTCTACGCGAATCTTGAACTGATAAGCGAAGTCAAACTCTTTATGTTGGCGTAGCTCTGGCAAAGATGTGTGCTGACTCATGCGTAATTGCGTCGCGGCCATAGCATCAGGGACCCGTACGCGAATAACGCCGTCTTTCACTGATGTTAACGTTACTTTGTCGCGTAAGTGTGTGGGGAGGCATTGGGCGAAGATTTGCTGCAACTTATCCAGTTGCAAGGCATGTTGAAAAAGAGACTCCAGCGTGGGGGAAGATGAGGACAGGATATCTCCCAGCTTTCTATCTCTATCAGCCATTTCGGTTAACCAAATATTAAAGGTTTGTTACATTTGCAGACATCAACTATCACAACATCTGTTACAATTTACAAGTATAGTATTTTTAGATAACCTCCGTCGTTTATATAATTCAGGCAACTCAAAACCCTGGAAAAGCATGAATATTATCTTCCTGAGAGATGGACATGGTCAGTCGCGCGCTCGTTCTATGGGCGCGCGCGCAGTTGTGCTGACGACGGTTTTTGCGTTGTTTCTGGTGGGCGCGCTGCTCGCTGCGGCATTTTGGTTGGGGCGGCAATCCACCGCATCAGATGCTTCTATTACGCCTGAGTTGGTAAGAACCTGGCATGAAAACCTGAAGCAACAAAAAGAAGAAATCAGAACTTATAAACTGCTTGCCCAACAAAATATAGATGCGTTGACGTTGCGTATGGGCGAGTTGCAGGCGCGGCTTTTACGCCTTGATGCTTTAGGGCAGCGTCTTACGGATGTGGCCGGATTGGATGAGGGGGAGTTTGATTTCGAATCGTCTCCTGCATTGGGTGGGCCAGAAGAGCCTACTTTGGAGCAGTCTTTCTCGGTGCCGATGTTAACTCAGGTGCTTGAATCAATAGAGCAGCAGGCAGAGTCTCGCGAGCAACAACTACGGGTGATGGACGAACTTTTTGTTAATCAGCGCTTTCAGCGAGAGCAATTTGTCGCTGGTCGCCCTATTAAGAAAGGTTGGCTTTCTTCACATTACGGCTTCCGCTCTGACCCTTTCACTGGCAAGCGCGCATGGCATTCCGGCGTAGACTTCGCAGGCAAAGAAGGCAGCGATATCGTTGCTGTCGCTGGCGGTGTTGTGACTCACTCGGAAGAGCGCTTCGGATATGGCAATCTGGTTGAGGTGAACCATGGCGGTGGTCTGGTTACCCGCTATGCGCATTGCGCCAAGCTTTTGGTTAAAATCGGCGATATCGTCCAGAAAGGCCAGGTATTGGCTAAAATGGGCAGCACAGGTCGTTCAACTGGACCTCATGTTCATTTCGAAGTGCTTCAGGACGGACGCTCCGCAAATCCCACGAAATTTATCCACCGCGCAAGCCGGTAACACTTGTGTAAGGCCTCTTTGCAACTCGCGCTGAGGCCTTGTCCCCCATGGCTTTACCTTCCTTGTGGCGCCTCTCTTGAAAGGCATATTCTCTACACCCCCGCACGTATTGCCTGTTACTGGGGGTAACAAGTGTGCACTAATCCCTTTATTGCTGTAACAAATTGAGGTTAGAATGCGGAGCTTGGAATTACGCTCCCGCTGAATTTTTATCTCCTTCGGCAAGGTGGCTCACAAATCCATAAAGTAACGAGCAAGCGATTCCGCCACGAGCGGAGCCTCCATAAACGCTTCAAAGAGACAGGTAATTTCGTTAGTTATGTTTTCATCTATCGCCAGGAAAATTTTCGGCAGCAAAAATGCCCGCGAAATTAAGCGCATGGGCAAAGTTGTCAAACGCATCAACGAACTGGAAGAGTCAATCAGCGCATTAGACGAAGCTGCTCTTAAAGCAAAAACGCAGGAGTTCCGTTCTCGAGTCGAAAAGGGAGAGACGCTTGATCATTTACTGCCGGAAGCCTTTGCGGTAGCTCGGGAAGCTGGCAAGCGCGTGATGGGGATGCGCCATTTCGACGTGCAGCTGATCGGTGGAATGGTGTTGCATGAAGGCAAGATCGCGGAGATGCGGACAGGGGAAGGTAAAACTCTGGTAGCAACACTTCCCGTTTATCTTAATGCCCTGTCTGGAAAGGGCGTGCACGTGGTTACCGTAAATGACTATCTGGCGCGTCGTGATGCGGACTGGATGAGGCCTCTTTACGAATATTTAGGGCTAAGCGTTGGCGTAGTGGTAAGCGGACAAGATGGCGAAACCAAACGCGCCGCCTATGCGTCGGACATTACTTACGGGACCAACAACGAATTCGGGTTCGACTACCTGCGCGACAACATGGCTTTCAGCCTGACGGATAAAGCGCAACGCGGCCAACACTTTGCGATTGTCGACGAGGTCGACTCCATCCTTATAGATGAAGCGCGGACACCATTAATAATCAGTGGCCCCGCTGAAGACAGCTCCGAGCTATATAGAAAAATCAACGAGCTGGTTCCCATGCTTAAGAAAGGCGAGCCGCCAGAAGAAGGACAACCTGTAGACGGTCACTTTACGGTCGATGAAAAAAGCCGTTCAGTGGAGCTTTCTGAGTCAGGGCATACCTATGTAGAGGATCTATTAACCAAGAATGGTTTGCTTGAAGAAGGCGACAGCCTTTACGCTGCGACAAACCTGGGCCTCCTGCATCATATTAGCTCCGCTCTGCGCGCCCACCACTTATATAACAAAGACGTCGACTACATTGTTCAAAATGGTCAAGTCGTGATCGTCGACGAGCACACTGGTAGAACTATGCCTGGGCGTCGCTGGGGGGAAGGTCTGCATCAGGCGATTGAAGCAAAAGAACACATTAAGATTCAGGCGGAAAGTCAGACGCTAGCCTCCACTACCTTCCAGAATTACTTCCGTTTATATGAAAAACTCGCCGGTATGACCGGTACTGCTGACACAGAGGCCTTTGAGTTCCGTCAGATCTACGGTCTGGACGTAATTGTCATTCCAACTAACAAACCGATTAAGCGTATTGATTACAATGACTTGGTTTACTTGTCCGTTGACGAGAAATTCCAGGCGGTTATAGACGACATCAAAGATACTGTGACGCAAAACCGCCCAGTGCTGGTTGGTACTGCCTCTATTGAGGCGTCTGAATACTTGGCGGCCATGCTGAAAAAAGAAGGCATCGCTCACAACGTCTTGAACGCGAAGCAGCATGAAAGGGAAGCGCATGTGATCGCACAAGCGGGACGCCCTGGCGCTGTCACTATCGCCACCAATATGGCGGGGCGCGGTACTGACATCGTATTGGGAGGGAATTGGGAGGCGGAAGTCGCTGAACTTAAAGACCCAACTCAGGAACAGATTGCCAAAATTAAAGCCGACTGGCAGAAGCGCCATGATCAGGTAATTGCGGCAGGCGGCCTGCACGTTGTTGGTTCTGAACGACATGAGTCCCGACGTATTGATAACCAGCTACGGGGGCGTTCGGGTCGCCAGGGCGACCCCGGCTCGACTCGTTTCTACTTATCTTTGGAAGATAACCTGATGCGTATTTTCGCCTCTGACCGGGTGAAAAATATTATGCAGGCATTAGGTATGCAGAAGGGCGAAGCGATTGAGCACCGTATGGTGAGCAACGCGATTGAAAAGGCCCAGCGTAAAGTGGAAGGCCGCAACTTTGATATCCGTAAATCTCTGCTTGAATATGACGATGTGGCGAATGATCAGCGCCACGTGGTTTATGAGCAGCGTAATGAGATCATGGCGACCGACGATATCTCGGAAATGATCGACGCCATTCGTGGCGATGTGGTCTCCGCTACAGTCAGCCAGTTCATTCCGCCACAAAGTTTGGCTGAGCAATGGAATGTTCCGGGACTGGAGAAACAGCTGGATTCAGATTTTGGCGTTGAGCTTCCCGTGCAGAAATGGCTTGATGAAGATAAGCGTCTACATGAAGAGACCCTGCGTGAAAAAATTCTGCAGGCTGTAGTCGAGGCTTATCGCGAGAAAGAAGAAGTGGTTGGCGCTTCGGTCATGCGCAATTTTGAGAAGCAAGTATTTCTGCAAGTACTGGATACCTTATGGAAAGAGCACCTTTCCAATATGGATTTACTGCGTATGGGAATTCACTTGCGTGGTTATGCGCAGAAAAATCCCAAGCAAGAATACAAGCGCGAAGCGTTTGAACTGTTCCAGAACATGCTGGACACGATCAAGCATGATGTCGTTCGGGTTATCTGCCATGTAAGAGTTCAGAAACAGGAAGAAATGGAAGAGCTTGAGCGTCGTCGTCGTGAAGCATTAGCGCAGCAAATGCAGCGCGCTCAAGCGACGCATCCTGAAGCGTCAGAAGAAAGCTCCGATGCAGAAGAGCAAGAGGCGCAGGGCCCGGATGCTCCTTATGTGCGCGATCACAAGAAAGTGGGACGTAATGAGGCGTGTCCTTGTGGTTCCGGCAAAAAGTATAAACAGTGTCATGGTCGCATGGAGTAATTGAGATGGCAGTGGGGCATGCGCCTTTACCAGTCTTCCACCCTGTCGCGGGCGTTCGCATTGGAGTCGGGTCCGCCGGAATTAAAAAGCCGGGACGTAAAGACCTGGTAGTGTTTGAGCTGTGTGAAGGGGCGCAAACCGCTGCTGTTTTTACTAGCAACGCTTTTTGTGCGGCTCCCGTGACGCTGGCTAAGCATCACTTGGCTGATGGCGCGCCTCGCTATTTGCTAATCAACACTGGTAACGCCAACGCGGGCACTGGACGGCCAGGCCTGGATAACGCCATGCGATGCTGTGAGGCGTTAGCGCAACTTGGCGAAGTGGCTTCCAGGCAAGTGTTGCCTTTTTCCACGGGAGTCATTGGCGAGCCTTTACCTGTGGATAAAGTCGTAGCGGGCTTGCCCAGCGCTTTGGGTAATCTGAGCGACAACGCTTGGGTGGAAGCCGCGCAAGGCATTATGACGACGGATACCCGACCTAAAGGCGCGACAGTGCGCCTGGATATCGGTGGTGTTGCGATTCACATCAGCGGCGTCAGTAAAGGCGCAGGAATGATCAAACCGAATATGGCCACCATGCTCGGTTTTGTCGCGACAGATGCGGATATCGAGCCGGAGTTGCTGCAACGTATGTTGACTGCGGCGGCGAATAAGTCTTTCAATCGCATCACCGTAGATGGAGACACTTCCACTAATGACGCCTGTGTACTGGTGGCGACAGGCCAGTCCGGCGCTCCCAGATTTACCCAGGAAAATGCTGAGCTGTGGCGGCCGTTTCAGGAAGCGCTTGATGACCTGATGCAGCGACTTGCTCATGCCATTGTCAGAGACGCGGAAGGCGCCACTAAATTTGTGGCGGTCAACGTTCAGGGCGCAGAGGGGCTCAGCGAAGCGCTTGATGTTGCTTACACCATTGCTCACTCCCCCTTGGTCAAGACTGCTTTATTTGCGAGCGATCCTAACTGGGGACGTATCTTGGCGGCGGTTGGCCGTGCTGGATTGCAGGATCTGGAGGTTGAGCGCATTAATATCTATCTCAATGAGGTATGTATTGTTGAAGGTGGAGCCAGGGCCACGTCATATACGGAAGAGGCTGGACAGGCCGTAATGGATCTTGAGGACATCACGATTCGGGTCGATCTGGGCCGTGGAGAAATAGAAGATACGGTTTGGACCTGCGATTTCTCTCATGAGTACGTCACCATCAATGCTGAATATCGAACCTGAACGCCCTGTTGAATTTTGCGGAGTCTGAGAATGAAAGCGGTTCATGTCGCCGTTGCGGTTATTCTTGATCAACAGAATAAGGTGTTGGTGGCGCGCAGGCCTGATCATCTGCATCAAGGAGGCCTTCTAGAGTTCCCTGGAGGCAAGGTGGAGCCCGGTGAAACGGTTCTGTCCGCATTGCAGCGTGAACTTTTTGAAGAAGTTGGCGTCCAAGTGGATATATCAGAGGACGCGACTCACCCACTGATCAAAATAGAGCACCACTATCCTGATAAACATGTGCTGTTGGATGTGTGGCGCGTATCCCGGTTTTCTGGCGAGGCTCTAGGTCGGGAAGGGCAGTATGTCGCTTGGCTGGACTTGAACGAGCTTGACCCCGAGGCGTTTCCCGCCGCCAATCGTGAGATCATTGAGGCGTTGCGGCAAGCCAATTAATGACTTGAGTGAGGAGTAGTGCGGATGGCTGAACTCACCCATCTTGATGACAAGGGCGCGGCGCATATGGTGGACGTTTCCGACAAGGAGACGACAACCCGGGTCGCACGAGCGGAGGCATTGATTCGAATGCAGCCGGAAACCCTGGCCATGATTACTGAAGGCCGCCATAAAAAAGGCGATGTCTTCGCCGTCGCTCGAATTGCGGGCATTCAGGCGGCGAAAAAAACCTCTGATCTGATTCCCCTGTGCCACAGCCTTAACTTGACGTCAGTGAAAGTAAACCTGGAGGCGGATGCAAGCGCTTCTGTCGTACGTATTGAGGCAATATGTAAGCTGGATGCAAAAACAGGTGTGGAGATGGAGGCGTTGACGGCGGCCAGTATTGCTGCGCTGACCCTTTATGATATGTGTAAAGCTGTAGATAAAGGGATGGTGATCGAGTCTGTGCGTTTGCTGGAGAAGCAAGGCGGACGTAGCGGGTGCTGGCGGGCTCAGGAGTAAGTCATGATTAAAGTATTGTTTTTCGCCAAACTACGGGAGCAGGTTGGCTGTTCTGAGATGGAGTTTCCCGCCTTGGATTCAGGGAGCAATATTGCGGCGCTTTTGGACGCCGTGGTGGCGCAGCTTCCAGAAGCGGAGCCTGCATTAAGGCAAGGGAATATTCTGGCGGCGATTAACCAGGAAATGGCGCCGCTCACTGCGGCTGTTGCTGATGGGGATGAAGTTGCATTCTTTCCGCCTGTAACTGGCGGTTGAAATCCTGTCGTGAGTAGTTCGCCGCCAGTCATGGCCGGGTTTGTTTCGGTCATGAAGGTGGCGTATAAATGGAGTTTGTAGTTATCAAGGGGGAGTGCGTTTCGCTATGTCTTCA
Organism: Hahella sp. NS-SX17; assembly: GCF_057367735.1. Classification (NCBI taxonomy): domain Bacteria; kingdom Pseudomonadati; phylum Pseudomonadota; class Gammaproteobacteria; order Oceanospirillales; family Hahellaceae; genus Hahella; species Hahella sp. NS-SX17. The sequence continues at coordinate 6,473,148 of NZ_CM170632.1, read as the reverse complement.
GCCCGCCTGATTGACCGATTTGGCCGTGAAGTAAATTACGTACGGCTGTCTGTAACCGACCGATGCGACTTCCGTTGTGTGTATTGCATGGCGGAGGATATGACCTTCCTTCCCCGCGAACAGATTCTATCCTTGGAAGAGCTTTATGAGGTCGGCAAAGCCTTTGTTGAGCTGGGCGTCCGTAAGCTGCGTTTAACTGGGGGAGAACCTCTTGTTCGTCGCAACATTCTTGAGTTGGTGGATAAACTTGGTCGTTTGCAGGGGCTGCATGAGTTAACGCTGACCACCAATGGCTCACAGCTTGTCAAAATGGCGCAGGATCTCGGTAAAGCGGGCGTCAAGCGCATTAATGTCAGTCTTGACAGTTTAAATACGGCTCGCTTCAAAGAGTTGACTCGTACTGGCGACTTACAGCAGGTTCTGGCGGGAATCGAAGCCGCTAAAACCGCTGGCATTGAGCGTATCAAGCTCAATGCTGTGATCCTTCGCGGACGCAATGAAGATGAGCTGATGGACTTGGTGCGATATGCGCGGGCGCAAAAGCTGGATATCTCTTTCATTGAAGAAATGCCGCTGGGCGCAATCACCGAACATAATCGTCAACTTTCGTTTGTCTCCAGTGCAGAATTACGTGAGCGCATCAGTCAGGATTATGAACTGTTTCCCTGTAGTGAGAATACAGGGGGGCCCTCCCGTTATTACCGAATGTCCGATAGTGGTTCCAGAATTGGTTTCATTTCTCCTCATAGCCACAACTTCTGTCACTTGTGTAACCGTGTTCGGGTGACGGTGGAGGGACGCTTACTGCTGTGTCTGGGTAATGAACACTCCGTCGATTTGCGTGAAGTATTGCGCGGCAGGCCAGAGCAGCTTCACCAGACGATTGTCGACGCGATGGCGATTAAGCCTGAACGGCACTATTTTAATCTTGAGGAAGAGCCTCAGATTGTCCGCTTTATGAACATGACCGGCGGTTGACGCCAGTCTTGTGGGGTGGCTCATTGGCGTAACTTATTAACGCCATAGGCTGCGCCCATGAGTCTAAGTGTTGGGGTGGGGCGGCGCATCTGATAGAATTTCCGCCCCGCCAAGTTTTAGAGAGAGTATCGAGTGTCTGTCACCTATGTCGCCAGTTGCAAGCTGCCAACTCCCTTTGGTGTATTCGATATGCACGGATTCCAAGAAGTCGGAACGCAAAAGGAACATATTGCCCTGACCTTGGGAGATATTGGCGACGGAGCGCCTGTGTTGGCCCGCACTCATTCAGAGTGCCTGACCGGGGATGCTTTATTCAGTATGCGCTGCGATTGTGGTTATCAGCTGGATGAGGCCTTGCGCAGCATCGCCGCAGAGGGACGCGGGATATTGTTATATTTGCGTCAGGAAGGCCGTGGTATTGGCTTATTGAATAAGATACGCGCCTACAATCTTCAGGATCAGGGCGCTGACACAGTGGAAGCCAATGAGCAGCTGGGGTTCGCTGCAGACTTGCGTGATTACAGTATGTGCAAGCCGATGCTTTACCACTTGGGTATAAGCCGAATCCGTCTGATGACTAATAATCCTCGTAAAGTTGATTCGTTAACGAAGCTCGGGATTGAAGTGGTTGAGAGAGTGCCATTGGAAGTGGGAAGAAATCCGCATAATCGGAATTATCTGGCGACTAAAGCCGGTAAACTGGGGCACTTGCTGACTACCCATCAGGACGACGATTATGTTGTCGTCGCTAAATAACAACGACTAGATTTGGTTCTATCGGACGCAGGTATTTCGAAGAGAAAAGATAAACGGGGCGCTTTAAGCGCCCCGTTTGCGTTATTAGTCGCCGGTTCCCGTTTTGGGTGAAGTCAGACTCAGGCTCTGCAGGCGCTTTTGGATGGCTGCGGCGATGCCTTGTTTGTCCAGACCCGCCTCCTTATGAAGCTCGGAAGGTTTGCCATGCTCGATAAATACGTCAGGCAAGCCTAATTGCAATACGGGCATTGAGATGCCTTGAGACGCAAGATATTCGATAACGCCGCTACCCGCGCCGCCAAGTACGCAGTTTTCTTCCAGAGTCACCAACAAGTCATGGGTATTCGCCATCTCCAGGATCATGTTTTGATCAAGGGGTTTGATGAAGCGCATATCCACGACAGTAAAGTTATGTTCTTCCGCCACTTCCAGTGCTGCGGGCAGCAGTGCGCCAAAGTTGAGGATCACTGTCTGTGCGCCGCGGCGGCGCAAGTTGGCTTTTCCAATCTCCAGAGTCTCCAGACCAGGGCTGATTTCTGCGCCAGGCCCATTGCCCCTGGGGTAGCGGACGGCGGCGGGACCGGTGAACTTATAGCCGGTGGTCAGCATTTTTCGGGTTTCGTCCTCATCCGACGGCGCCATGATCACCATGTTGGGGATACAACGCAGGTAGGTCAGGTCAAAACTCCCTGCGTGTGTAGGGCCGTCTTCACCGACCAATCCGGCCCGGTCGATGGCGAATAGCACGTCCAGATTCTGAATGGCGACATCGTGAATGAGCTGGTCATACGCCCGTTGCAGAAAAGTGGAGTAAATGGCCACTACCGGTTTGGCTCCGTCGCACGCGAGGCCGGCAGCTAAAGTCACTGCATGTTGCTCGGCGATGGCGACATCGTAATAACGCTCAGGAAAGCGTTTGGAGAACTCAATAAGGTCAGAGCCTTCGCACATGGCGGGAGTTATGCCCACCAAGCTGGCGTCTTGTTCGGCCATGTCACACAGCCACTGCCCAAAGATATTCGAGTATCGTGGTTTTTTCGGCGCTTTGGCGGTGTCCTGAACCTTCGGTTTGGGTTCGATTTTATTAATGGCGTGATAGCCAATAGGGTCGCTTTCCGCATGAGCGAACCCTTTGCCTTTTTTGGTGACGACGTGCAGGAACTGAGGGCCGTTCAACTCCTTGATGTTGTTCAGAGTCTCTATCAGGCGAGGCAGGTCGTGCCCGTCAATGGGGCCGATGTAGTTAAAGCCCAGCTCCTCGAACAGGGTGCCGGGGGCGACCATGCCTTTGAAGTGTTCTTCCGTCTTGCGAGCCAGCTCCATCAGGCCCGGCGCGCCCTGAAGCACGCGTTTACCGCTGTCGCGCATCTGATTGTAGGTTTTGCTGGCCAGCAGGCGGGCGAAATAATTGGACAGACCACCAACATTGCGAGAAATCGACATGTCATTGTCGTTCAGAATCACCAGCAGGTCCGCCTTGGTGTCGGCGGCGTGGTTCAAAGCTTCGAACGCCATCCCCGCCGTCATGGCTCCATCGCCGATGACGGCGATGGCTTTCCGCGGCTGGTTCTGCATGCGTGCGGCGATAGCCATCCCCAGTGCGGCGCTGATGGATGTACTGGAATGCCCGACGCCAAAGGTGTCGTAGGGGCTTTCCTCGCGGCGCGGGAACGCGGCGAGGCCATCCTTTTGCCGGATAGTGAGCATTTGCTCACGGCGGCCTGTAAGGATTTTATGAGGGTAAGCCTGGTGACCTACGTCCCAAACCAGGCGGTCTTCCGGTGTATTGAAGGCGTAGTGCAAGGCTACTGTTAACTCCACTACACCCAGGCCTGCGCCAAAGTGGCCGCCGGATTGGCCTACGCTGTACAGCAAAAATGCACGTAGTTCGTGCGCCAACTGCAGGAGCTCTGCTTCATTCAGCAGACGCAGCTGGGCCGGAGAGTCGATTTTGTCGAGCAACGGCGTATTGGGCCGGTGCACTGGAATTTCTTGAAATACGTATGGTTTTTGCATTCTTGCAGTAGTTGTCGCTCGGTTCTAAGGGGTTAGCCGCCGGATCATAGCCTCGGACGCAAAAAGATTGCCTATAAAAGCAATCGGCTATTATAAGCGATGTTGTTGTGGAGAACACGGCCAATTGGCGATCAATGCGTGCGCTCGATCATGAAGCTGGCAAGATCCTGCAGTCGAGAGTTCTGCAATCCCAGCGCGTGCAGTTGCGCAAGGCCCTCTTCATACAGTTGGCGCGCTTTCTGTTTCGCTTGATCAAGGCCCAGCAGGGAGGTGTATGTGGGCTTGTTGCGCTCGGCGTCTTTCCCGGCGGTTTTGCCCAGTACGCTGGTGTCGCTTTCCACGTCTATGATGTCGTCGCGGACCTGGAACGCTAAACCAATAGCGCGAGCGAAACGTCGTAACCCCTCTATGCATTCAGCGTTAGCCCTTCCACTGGATAAGGCGCCCAGTACGATACTGGCTTCAATCAGCGCGCCCGTCTTTTCCAGATGCATACGCTCCAGCTCTTCGAGCTTGAGCGTATGGCCTTCGGAGTAGATATCGATAGCTTGTCCGCCCACCATGCCTTGATATCCGCTGGCGCGGGCGAGTTCTCGCACCATCTGCAGCAGACTCTCCGCTGAGACGCCAGAGGACTCGGTTAACACACTGAACGCTAGTGTCTGCAGGCCATCCCCGACCAAGATGGCGGTGGCTTCATCGTAAGCGATATGACAAGTGGGCTTGCCACGGCGCAGAGAGTCGTCGTCCATCGCCGGCAGATCGTCATGCACCAGTGAATAAGCGTGAATCAGCTCCACGGCGCAACAGGCGGAAAGCGCCTGTTGCGGATCGCCGCCCAGGGCTTCTGCCGTGGCGAGTAGTAATAAAGGCCGCACTCGCTTACCGCCGTTAAGCACACAGTAACGCATGGCCTCATTCAGCCTGGCCTTGGGGCCATCCGGTTCAGGAAGCAGGTTGGCGAGGGCTTGGTCGATCAGGGTGCGATTACGCTGGAAAAAGTCGTCGAGAGAATCAGTCTTCGGCGTCATTCTGGTCAAAAGGCTTGGTTAGCGGAGTTCCGCGCTCTTCAATCAACTGCTGAACCTTTTGTTCCGCAGTCTGCAGGGCGGTTTGACAGTGGCGAGTGAGTTGGACGCCCTCTTCAAAAGCGACCAGTGCTTCTTCCAGTTTAAGATCGCCTTGCTCCAGCTTTCTCACCAGGATTTCCAGACGCTGTAAAGCATCTTCAAAATCGGGCGTAGAGCCGCTGGCGGGTTGGCTGACATCAGAGTTGGCGTTTTTTTCAGTCATCGTATTCTTAGCCGGTTTTTGCGCAGAGCCACCCTACCTGAGAGCTGCGTCGTGGTCAATCGGTCGCCGTTAAAATTCAGCCGCGCTCCGCTTGCTGGAGCCTTTCCTTCAACAAAGTAACACCCGGATAAGTCAGCAGTTTTTAAATTCCTGTCTATACTTTGTGGAAGCCCGACGCGGTCTGTTTCAGTGTCGGCGTCCTCTGGGTTTATTCTGTACTGTCCACCCGTAAAGGAGCGTTTTGTGGATTTAGCTACGCTTTTGGGCCTCATCGGCGGTTTCGCGATCGTGGCGATGGCCATGATGTTAGGCGGCTCAATTGGAATGTTTATGGACGTGCCGTCGCTGCTCATTGTATTTGGCGGCACACTCTTGGTTGTTTTGATGAAGTTTTCGCTCGGTCAATTTTTGAGCGCGGGCAAGGTGGCGGCGAAGGCTTTTATGTTTAAGCTCGATAAGCCCGAAGATCTGATTGAACAAGTCGTTGAACTGGCGGATGCGGCCAGAAAGGGAGGGCTGCTTTCTCTGGAGGGTAAAGAAATTCCCAATGCGTTTTTATCTAAGGGCATACAACTCCTTATAGATGGCCATGACGGCGACGTCGTCAAAGCGCTGCTGACCAAAGACCGAAATCTCACTGTAGACAGGCACAAACAAGGATCGTCCGTATTCGGCGCGATGGGGGACGTCGCTCCCGCTATGGGCATGATCGGTACGCTGATTGGTCTGGTGGCGATGCTGTCGAATATGGATGATCCCAAATCTATTGGACCCGCGATGGCCGTTGCGCTGCTGACGACTTTATACGGCGCCATGCTGGCGAACATGGTGGCGATTCCGGTTGCGGATAAATTGAAGCTTAGAATGGGAGAGGAAGAGCAGATCAAGTCCATGATTATCGACGCTCTGCTGGCGATTCAGGCGGGACAAAATCCTCGCGTGATTGAGACCATGCTGCGCACCTATTTGCCGGAAGGTAAACGTCAGACTGAAGAAGCCTGACGGGAGTTGCGCCAATGAGTGACGAAGAAGAGCAAAAATGCGAATGCCCTCCCGGGCTGCCTGCCTGGATGGCGACTTTCGCCGACTTGATGTCTCTGTTGATGTGTTTCTTTGTACTGCTGTTGTCGTTCTCCGAGATGGATGCGCTCAAGTTCAAACGTCTGGCGGGATCTATGCGGGAGGCCTTCGGCGTACAGGCTATCGTTAATGTGGACAGTATCCCCAAGGGGACCAGCATCATCGCCCAGGAGTTCAGTCCTGGTAAGCCAGACCCGACTCCTTTACAGACCATCATGCAGCAAACCGAGATGGACCTGCCTAATCTCCAGCAGCTCTGTGAGCAGGAGGTGGCGGACGCGTTGAAGGAGGAGTGTCCCAAGGTCCAAGGGGAAGAACTCAGCGATATCGTGCTGGAAAAAATTAAGATGCTGGTGGAGGAAACTGAGAACGACGCCATCACTCTTGCGTCTGCTTTGGAGTCGGAGGTTCGCAACAATCAAGTGGAAGTGGAGACCCGGGGGCGCAAGATCGTCATTCGGGTGCAGGAAAAGGGATCGTTCAGCAGCGGCTCCGCTGATTTGAACCCGGAGTTTTATCCGGTCATAGATAAACTGGTGGAACTGCTGAAGTCGATGGAGGGGAGTATCGCTGTGGAAGGGCACTCGGACAGTATTCCCATTCGCACGGCCAGATTCCGCTCCAACTGGGACTTATCCGCCGCCCGGGCGTTGGAGGTGGCGCATGCGCTATTCGAATCAGGAGAGTTGAACCCTTCCCGTTTCAGTATCGCAGGTTATGCGGATACTAAACCGCTGGCGCCAAACGACTCCGCAGAAAATCGCGCTCGCAACCGGCGCGTAGAAATTATTCTACAGCAGCCCCTGGATGACGAAACCAAGAAGGAAATCAAACAGGCTAGAGACATCGCTCCAGGTATTCTGCCCAGTGACGAATCGGAAGAGTGGCAGGGCCTGTCTCCAGACGAAATATTCTGAGCGATTCGCTTTAATCTGGGGGAGAGCGTATAAATGGAAGTGACAAGGTGGGAGCTTAAGGCAGGAGGCGCATGAAGGTATTGATGTATGAGCGCGGGTGAGAATCTATGTCTGAGATAGCTGAAAGACGCCGCTTCTTTCGAATTAGCGATACCGTGGGTTTGGCGTATCGGTTGCTGCAACGGGGTGAGGCGACGGAGAAGGAGTCATCGGAATCCCATGTCAGCTCAGCCTCCTTGTTGAGCCTGGAAAACGACATATCCAAAGCGCTTGAGAGTATGCGCGCGGCGAATGCAGGGCTGGCTCACATGCTGGAGCTGTTCAATCGCAAGATCAACCTGGCGCTGACATTGGAAAACCGCAATGGCGACGCATGGTCGGAACCCAGGCGCGCCAGGCAGGTCAACCTCAGCGCCTGCGGGATTGCTTTTCCTGTGGAGGAGCGTTTGGATATTGGCTCGCTGCTACAGCTGCACATGATCTTATATCCCAGCAATATTTCCATGTCCCTGCGTGCGCTCGTTATCGCCTGTGACAAGCCCAGGGCGGATGACGAAGACAAAGACGGTTTTGTCCTGCGGGCGGATTTCACTGACATAGAAGAACAAAATCAGGAAATCCTGATCCAACATGTTCTCAAGTGTCAGACCCGTCATCTGCGGGAACGAAGAGAGGAGAAGGAAAGGAAAGGCTGATTTCGCTTTGGTATTCGCCTTTCTCGAAGGTTTTCTCCCACATCTGCGTGACGCCATCGGAATCGTGCAGCAACAGTGTACTGCTGCGGGTGCCATAGTCCTTCGACTTGATAAAAGCGGAGGATAGCAACCTTTCTACGTCAACTCCCACGCCGGTATCGGGCAACAGGTAGTCCGGCGCAATAGCGTCATCCGCCAGTAACGCCCAGAGCTCATCCTGATCAGGCCCTGCAATCGCCGCGGAGAATCGACGCTTGCCCGCAGTCAGTTTCGGCCAGGGCGTATTCAGAAATCCATTGCTTAAACCGTATATGCCCGGCGTTAAACGCTGATATTGCGGTTCTTTGCGGTTACTGAAATAAGCCAGGGTGGAGTCGGCAAGCATCATCAGATTAAAACCGCCATAAGATTGACTGGTCGGCGTCAGAGCGGCGGCGAAATCATCCACGGATAATTCAGACTCCAGAAAGTTCCTGACCAAGGCTCCTCGCGACAGTTGCGCCGCTTCCCGGGGGCCGGAGCGGTGATTGGTGATGGCGGCGAAACGGCCGTTGGTCGTCGCGCCCATCCAGGTTCCGCCTTCCTGTAGATCGCGTCCAGCGTAGATGCGGGGACGCTCCGGCCATTGCGACAGAGGCTGGGTGGGACGGGCGTAGAACTCGTCGCGATTGGCGGCGACAACCAGCGGAAACCGAGGGTTCGCTTGGTAAGCGACAAATAGTAGGCACATAGGCTTGCTCCCAGACGTGCGTGGAATTCGAAAAGCACAGAGTCCTTAATTTATGTATCATACCACCTTCTTTATACGGGGCTCCGGCCGGAGTGGCCTGATCTTATTTGGGGGCGAAATGGTATTCCTGGCGTATTTGGCATTGGGCGCGCTAGCGGGAGTGTTGGCCGGATTATTCGGCATCGGCGGCGGACTGATCATTGTCCCTGCTTTGATTTTCAGCTTCGAACTGCAAGGCGTGGCCCCAAGCGTCGCCACTCACTTGGCTGTCGGCACATCTCTGGCGACAATCATCTTCACCTCTATTAATTCGATTCGCACGCATCACCAGAAGCAAGGGGTGAATTGGAGCGTATTTCGTCCCATGGCGATTGGACTGATGGTCGGCGCCGTGCTGGGAGCCCAGACTGCTTCGTTGATGCCTGCGGCGCAGTTGAAACTGGTTATCGGGATTTTCGCCATCGTTATTGGCGTGCAGATGGCGCTGGCGTTGAAGCCGAAGCCGCATCGAAGTCTGCCTGGGAATGGCGTCCTGGTCGGCGTGGGCGGCGGCATCGGTTGGGCGTCCGCCATATTCGGCATTGGCGGCGGCTCTCTGTCGGTGCCTTATCTGACATGGTGCAATGTGCGCATGCAGCAGGCGGTGGGCACCTCCGCCGCATGTGGCCTGCCTATCGCACTCATGGGCGCCGCCACTAATATTTGGGAAGGGTGGGGCGAAGCCGCGTTGCCGGAACTGAGTCTGGGGTTTGTTTACTTGCCAGCCTTGGTTGGCATTGCGATAACCAGCATGCCATTCGCGATTTTGGGCGCCAAGTTGGCTCATCGCCTGCCCGGGGATGTGCTTAAACGAATTTTCTCAGTGCTGCTGTTTGTTGTGGGCGGCCGATTTCTATATCAAGCGTGGGGACAATTGTGACAGAGCGTTGGTTTGACTATCCGAATATCGATCCAGTGGCCTTTTCCGTCGGGCCGCTGAGCGTGCACTGGTATGGTTTGATGTATCTGCTGGGCTTCGCCGCAGCCTGGATGCTGGGTAAACATCGTTCGCATCAGCCGCATGCGCCCATGAAGGAGCATCAGGTTGCTGACCTGATATTCTGGTGCGCGCTTGGCGTTGTGCTGGGCGGACGCGTTGGCTACGTCATTTTCTATAATTTCGAGCAATTTCTGGATGATCCAATCTGGTTGTTTGAAGTCTGGACGGGGGGGATGTCTTTTCATGGCGGACTGATCGGCGTGATTGTCGCTATGTGGGCTTATGGCCGTTCATTAGGACTTTCCTTCTTCCAGGTGGCGGATTTTGTGGCTCCGCTGGTGCCAATCGGTCTGGGCGCAGGACGCATGGGTAACTTTATCGGCGGGGAGCTATGGGGCAGGGCGTCTGATGTCCCTTGGGCCATGGTGTTCCCGCGCGACCCATCGCACTTGGCGCGTCATCCTTCCCAGCTTTATCAGTTCGCCCTGGAAGGCGTCGCTCTGTTTTTGATCCTGTGGTTCTATTCCGCCAAACCCCGCCCGCGCATGACTGTCTCCGGCCTTTTCCTGTTGTGCTACGGCTGCTTCCGCTTCCTGGTGGAATTTGTGCGCGAACCCGATGCGCAGTTAGGTTATCTGGCGTGGGACTGGCTGACCATGGGACAGGTTTTATCAACCCCGATGATTGTGATTGGGGTGGCTTTCATTATTTATGGCCGCACCGTGTATGGGGCGGAAGCAAAAGCGGCGCGGAGTTAGTAGACGTCATATGAAACAGTATCTCGACATGATGCGCCATGTGCGCGAGCAAGGGGCCGTAAAAACGGACCGCACTGGCACCGGCACCCGTAGCGTATTCGGTTATCAGATGCGCTTCGATTTGCAGCAGGGGTTTCCCCTGGTGACCACCAAGAAGCTGCACTTGCGTTCGATCATTTATGAATTGCTGTGGTTTCTGAACGGCGACACCAATATCAAGTACCTGAAGGACAATGGCGTCAGTATCTGGGACGAGTGGGCGGATGAAAGCGGCGACTTAGGGCCTGTTTATGGCTATCAGTGGCGTAGCTGGCCGGCGCCGAACGGCGAGCATATCGATCAGATTTCCAATGTGCTGGCGCAGATCAAACGCAATCCGGACTCCCGCCGTCATATGGTGGTGGCGTATAATCCCGCGTTTGTAGATCAGATGGCGCTGCCTCCCTGTCACGCGATGTTCCAGTTCTATGTGGCGGAAGGACGCTTGTCCTGCCAGCTGTATCAGCGCAGCGCCGATATTTTCCTGGGAGTGCCTTTTAATATCGCCAGCTATGCACTGTTGACGCATATGTTTGCGCAGCAGTGCGATCTGGAGGTGGGAGATTTCATCTGGACCGGTGGCGATGTGCACCTGTACAACAATCATCTGGATCAGGCGGATGAGCAACTAAACCGCGAACCACGTCCGCTGCCGCAATTGCAGATTCGTCGCAAGCCTGCGTCGCTGTTTGAATATGAGTTTGAAGACTTTGAGATCACGGGATACGACCCGCACCCTCATATTAAAGCGCCGGTAGCAGTGTAAGGAGCGAAGATATGAGCGCAGTTTTATCAATCGTTGTCGCCCGTGCTGAGAATGGCGCTATCGGCGTTGAAAATACCTTGCCCTGGCGTTTATCCAATGACCTGCAGTATTTCAAGCGAGTCACGATGGGTAAGCCGATTATTATGGGGCGCAAGACCTTCGATTCGATCGGACGTCCGTTGCCAGGCAGAACCAACATCGTGGTGACCCGCAATAAAGACTGGCGTCATGAAGGCGTCAGCGTGGCGCATTCTCTGGAAGAGGCGGTATCTCTGGCGGGGCGGGAGCCGGTGGAAGAAGTCATGCTGATTGGCGGCGCCGAATTGTACAGGCAGGGGCTGGCGGCGGCGCAGCGTATTTATCTGACGGAGGTGAAGACGTCCGTGCAGGGCGATGCGTTCTTCCCGGTGCTGGACTCCGCTGACTGGCGTGAAACCTCTCGTGAGGCGCATCCAGCGGATGATAAAAACCAGTATCCTCATGATTTTGTTATATTTGAACGGGCATAACGCTTTAGCCCATGCTCCCCATCGATCACATTATTCCTGAGCTTCTAACCACCCTGGAAGCTCACTCCACGGTACTGTTGCAGGCCCCGCCAGGGGCCGGTAAGACTACACGGGTTCCGCTGGCGCTGCTGGATTCATCCTGGCGCACTGACCGCAAAATTCTGATGCTTGAGCCGCGTCGGCTGGCGGCGCGCTCCGCCGCCCGTTTTATGGCGAAACAACTGGGAGAGCCAGTTGGACGGCGGGTCGGCTATCGCACACGCCAGGATACTAAAGTCTCCGCCGATACCCGTATAGAAGTGGTGACGGAAGGCATTTTAACCCGCCTGATTCAATCTGATCCCGCCCTGGAAGACTATGCAGCAGTGCTGTTCGACGAATTTCACGAGCGCTCTCTGCAGGCTGACCTGGGCTTGGCCTTGGTGCGTGAGAGCCAGCAGGCGCTGCGGGAAGATTTGCGAGTGCTGGTCATGTCCGCGACCTTGGATACCGCGCCCTTGGCCAAGCTGCTGGAAAACGCGCCAGTACTGACCAGCGAAGGGCGCGCCTATCCCGTGGAGGTGCGTTATCGTCCTTTGCAGCGTGAACAGCGACCAGTGGAAAAAACCGTTGCGGTAGTGCTAGAGGCGCTGGCGGAAGAAGGCGGCTCGCTGCTGGTGTTTTTACCCGGAGTGGGCGAGATTCGACGGGTCCATGACGCCTTGGCGGAGCATTTGCCAGGCGGGGTGCGTTTAGCGCCGTTGTACGGCAACCTCAAAGGGGAAGAGCAGGATCAGGCGATTTTGCCTTGCGGGGAGGGCGAACGAAAGGTGGTTCTCGCTACGGCCATTGCGGAAACCAGCTTGACTATTGAAGGCGTGCGTGTGGTGGTTGACGCGGGCCTGCAGCGGCGTGCGGTCTTTGACGCCAATAGCGGAATGACCCGTCTCACGACGGGCAGAGTGTCGAAGGCGTCGGCGGAACAACGCAAAGGTCGCGCCGGAAGACTGGAGCCCGGTGTCTGTTATCGCCTCTGGTCAGAGACGGAACAGCAGGGGTTGGCGCCTTTTACCCCGGCGGAAATGCTGGAAGCGGATCTGGCGCCGTTGGTGTTGGAACTGGCCCAGTGGGGCGCGCGCCACCCGCAGGATTTGGTCTGGTTGGATCAACCTCCAGCGGCGCACTGGCGTCAAGCCGTCAGCACCCTGCGGTGGCTGGATGCGCTGGACGAAGATGGGGCGATCACTCCTCACGGGGAAAGCCTGCGTGAATTCGGCATACATCCCCGTCTGGCGCATATGGTTGTAATGGGGAAGGCAATAGGCGGACCCGTCCTGGCGGCTGAAATCGCTGCGCTCTTGGGAGAGCGGGATCTGTTAGGGCGTGATGCCGGCGCGGATCTGCAACAGCGAGTGCGGGCCTTGCGCGGTGAGTTCAGAGGCGCGGGGCTGGATCGTCGTCGTTTGGAGAGCGTACGTCAAGACGCACGCAGACTGACCAATGGCAATGCCAGGGATGAACTCGGGCTTGACGCGGTCGGTCGTTTACTGGCGCTCGCATACCCAGACCGCATCGCCCGGCGGCGCCCTGGTTCAAGTCCCCGTTATCAGCTCAGCAACGGGCGTGGGGCGGCGTTGGCGGAAGAAGACCCGCTGGGGCGGGAAACTTGGCTGGTGGCGGCCGATCTTGATGGTCAGGCGCGAGAGTCCCGAATATATCTGGCGGCTGCTCTGAGTCCTGGCGATTTTGAGCTGGATCTGAGCGCCCATATCGTCACGGAAGATCAGGCGGACTGGGATGATCAGCGAGGAACGGTGGTAGCGCGTCGAGTTAAACGACTAGGCGCGTTGATTCTGGAAGAGCGACCCGTTGCGGTGAGTCGAGAGCTGATCCGGGAGGCGTTGTTGACCGCCGTGCGCCGCAAAGGCCTGGATAGTCTGCCATGGAGCGATGCTGCGCGGCAGTGGCGTGCGCGCGTCAGCCTGATGCGTAAACAGCAGCCTGATACATGGCCAGACCTTAGCGATGATGCTCTGTTGGCGGAGCTGGAAAACTGGCTTGGCCCTTTCCTCAATGGCGTCTCAAACTGGGCGGGACTACAAAAACTGGACTTGCTGTCCGCCCTGAAAACATTGATGGAGTACGCCGCGCAACAAGCTCTCGACGCTCTGGCGCCGGTTGCGTTGACGATTCCAACCGGGCAAAAAGTGACGCTGGATTATCTGACGGAGAATGGTCCGGTGCTGGCGGCCAAACTGCAGGCGCTGTTCGGTTGGACAGAAACGCCACGAGTGGCCAGTGGGCGAGTACCTGTGGTGATTCACTTGTTGTCGCCTTCACAAAGACCGCTGGCGGTGACCAGTGACTTAGCCAGTTTCTGGCGCAACAGCTACCCGGATGTGCGTAAAGACATGCGCGGCCGCTATCCCAAACATCCCTGGCCGGAAGACCCCCTGACGGCGGAAGCCAAGCAAGGAACGAAGAAACAGCAGTTCTGATACGCTCATCAAGGCGAGTATGCGTTAAACGGAATGAATGAACTCTTCAAGGAGGGTAAAGCCAGCGCGGACACTTAGACCCGCACTGGCGAAGGCGACTTAACTTATTTCAATAAGTCTTTATCGCGTACTGCGCCTTTATCGGCGGAGGTCGCCAGTAACGCGTAGGCTTTCAAGGCGGTTGTCACTTTGCGTGGACGCGGTTGCGCAGGCTTCCAGGCGTCGACGCCTTTGGCTTCCATCGCCTGACGACGCTCGTTGAGCTGCTCTGGCGTCAGGCTGACATTGATGCCGCGGTTGGGAATATCGATGATGATTTCATCGCCTTCCTCAATCAGTCCGATAGCGCCGCCTGCCGCCGCTTCCGGAGAGCAGTGGCCGATGGAAAGGCCGGAGGTGCCGCCGGAGAAACGGCCATCAGTGAGCAGCGCGCATGCCTTGCCCAGCCCCTTGGATTTCAAGTAGCTGGTCGGATATAGCATTTCCTGCATACCCGGACCGCCTTTAGGACCTTCGTAGCGAATAATCACCACATCGCCTTCTTTTACCTGGTCGTTCAGAATGCTTTTTACGGCGTCATCCTGGCTCTCGAAGATTCTGGCTTTGCCTTTGAACAGCAGAATGCTCTCATCGACGCCCGCGGTTTTTACGATACAGCCGTCTTCGGCAATGTTGCCGTACAGCACCGCCAAGCCGCCTTGTTGGCTGAACGCATGCTCTGCGCTGCGGATACAGCCGTTCTCACGATCCAGATCCAGCGATGACCAGCGCGTGGACTGGCTAAAGGCCTGCTGGGTCGGGATGCCCGCCGGACCGGCTTTAAAGAACTTATGCAGTGCAGGATCGTTGTTGCGCATGACATCCCATGCATCCAAAGCGTCTTTCATGGTGTCGCTGTGTACGGTGGGCACGTCGGTATGCAGCAGTCCAGCGCGATCCAGCTCACCCAGAATCGCCATGATGCCGCCGGCGCGATGCACGTCTTCGATGTGGTACTTGGGCGTGTTGGGGGCGACTTTACAGAACTGGCCCACCTTGCGTGAAAGCTGGTCGATGTGGGTCATGCTGAAATCCACCTCTGCTTCCTGAGCCGCCGCCAGCAGATGCAGAATGGTATTGGTGGAGCCGCCCATGGCGATGTCCAGGGTCATGGCGTTTTCAAAAGCCTTGAAGCTGGCGATGGAGCGCGGCAATACGGAAGTGTCTTCGTCTTGATAGTAACGCTTGGTCAAGTCGACGATGCGGCGCGCTGCGGTCAGGAACAGCTGCTCACGATCAGAGTGAGTCGCCAGCGTGGTGCCGTTGCCAGGCAGAGACAGGCCGATGGCTTCAGTCAGACAGTTCATGGAGTTCGCTGTGAACATCCCGGAACAGGAGCCGCAAGTCGGACAGGCGGAGCGTTCGTATTCTTCCGTCAACTCATCGGATGCGCTGGAGTCCGCGGCAATGACCATGGCGTCCACTAAGTCCAGTTTGTGCTCGGACAACTTGGTTTTACCGGCTTCCATCGGGCCGCCGGAGACGAAAATAGCTGGAATATTCAGGCGTAGCGCCGCCATCAGCATTCCGGGAGTGATCTTGTCGCAGTTGGAGATACACACTAAGGCGTCGGCGCAATGGGCATTAGCCATATATTCCACGGAGTCGGCGATAATTTCCCGGGAGGGCAGGCTGTACAGCATGCCGTCATGGCCCATGGCGATGCCGTCGTCCACCGCGATGGTGTTGAACTCTTTCGCAACGCCGCCGGCGGCTTCAATCTCCCGACACACCAATTGTCCCAGGTCTTTCAAATGAACATGCCCAGGGACGAACTGAGTGAAAGAGTTCACTACGGCGATAATGGGTTTGGAAAAATCTTCGGTCTTCATACCAGTGGCGCGCCAAAGAGCGCGAGCCCCAGCCATATTACGGCCTTTGGTAGTGGTACTGGAGCGGTATTCGGGCATGGTTGTACTCCGTGGTTGTTAAAACAGCTAACGAAAAGCTCTCATCGGCTACAGGATAGCAAACTTGCCTGACCCCATAAATTCTTTTGCCGATCCGGGTCGCCGCATTCTGGATATAGGTCTAGACTTGCTACTGTAGAGTGTGAGCCAACCGGAATGCCCTCCCATGTCATCAGAATCCCTTGATCAGGCAAGCTCTGACTTGTCGCGACTGAAGCACTTTTCTCTGCTGGCCAAGCTATCCGATCCGCAGTTGGTGGTCTTGTCCTCTCGTGCGGACTATCGGCGCTTCTCCAAGGGGGCCAAGATTCTTGATCTGGGAAGTCAGGACAGCTACGACTACTTTTTGTTAGAGGGCGAGGTTGCGCTGACGGCCCAGGATGGCCGCACGGCGCTGATTGCGGCGGAATCGCAGGCGGCGCGTCAGCCCGTCGCGCATTTACAGCCGCGCCGCTATGAGGTGAAGGCGAAAACGCCTTGCTTGATGCTGGTCGTGGACCAGCCGACCCTGACCCGAATGCTGAAGGACGCCCCGCTGGATTATCAGATTGGCGAAGGCGTGTCGCAAGTTGACCGTACTGAGCATCCGGCGTACTCGTTGGTCACTTCGTTCTATCAGGACCTGAATTCGCACCGTCTGACGCTGCCCAGCCTGCCTGACATGGCGATGCGCATTCGTCATGTCACCGAACAGCCTAACTTTCACCTCAATGATATCTCCAAGGTGATCGTACGCGATCCTGTGCTCACGGCGAAATTGATACGCTCCGCCAATAGCCCGCTGTACAGAGGCTTTAAAGAAATCGAGTGTTGTGAGGATGCGGTAGTGCGACTCGGTCTGGACACCACACGACAGTTGATTACGATCTTTACGCTGCGGGAGATTTTCCGCAGCAAGAATTCCATGTTGCAAAAACGCATGACCAAACTGTGGCGACATTCCTCTGATGTCGGCGCAATCTCTTTTGTGCTGGCTCGTATGACTCCAGGCATCAAGCCGGAGCAGGCGTTGTTGGCGGGCATTCTTCATGATATTGGCGTGGTGCCTGTGATCATGTATGCGGAAGAGCATCCGGCGCTGCGCACTCATGAGGACATGCTGGAAAGTCTGATAATGGAGCTGCGTCAGGAAATCGGCTGCGCTTTACTGGAAAGCTGGGAGTTTCCTGACGCCTTCGTGGCGGCGGCGCGTCACGCGGAAGATTATATGTACGACTCTGGTCAGGAAACGCCCACATATGCAGACCTGGTGATCGTGGCGCAGATTCACTCCTATATCGGTAAGCCGGAACACGGATCAACGCCGCCGCTGGACCAGGTTCCCGCCTTCCATAAACTGGCCTTGGGCGAGCTGTCTCCGCAACGGAGCCTGCAAGTACTGCAAATGGCGGAAGAGGAGATTAACAGCGTGAGGCGTCTATTGACGGATTAAACATCCGGCGTCTCTTCCTGATCTGAATTTTTCGTCGTGCTTGCGCGACCGTTGTTTTTAGCGTTGGCCTCTTGCGCCAAGACGGTGATATGGCGCTCCAGCCGCTCCATCTTCATTTCCAGGTCGTTCAGCTTATTCAGAATTTCTAGATCGCGACGCACTTGATCCTTTTCGTCTTGAGAGACAAAAAATGCCGAGAATCCCGCGGTGAGCAGCGAGAACAGGGCCATCCCCAACAGAATCAAAAACGAGGCGAACAGTCTGCCGATGGTGCTGGTCGGCACAATATCGCCGTAGCCGACGGTCGTCACCGTTACCCAGGCCCACCAGACCCCATCCCAGGGCGTGTCGATAGCCGGGTCCAGGCCTGCGATGATAAAGCCGGCCATGACTATCACGATAAAACCAATAAACAGAGTATTGCCCAGGTTATGACGGGACAGCAGGCGTCGCGCGGTCCCGGAAATCTGCAGCAGCAGGCTGAACATCACCAACAGGCGCAGAGTCCTTAACGCTCCGGCTAAGGGTGAAAACCACCAGATCAGGGGGCAGCCGAACAGAATGATGATCAGATTGACCCAGTTATTGCGCAGGTAGTAGGTTTTTTTGTCCACCAGTGCGGTGAGCAGAAGCGTTTCCACAATAAAGAACAGCCAGATCAGCCAGTCGGTGATGAGCAGGGCGCCGCCGGATAACTCGTCATTCGCCTGTAAATACCACTCGATAATAATCCAGATCGCCAGCAGCATCATTGGCCACTCTAAAACCTGGCCCCAGAATCGGGCGCGTGGATTCTCTGTGGCGGAGACTCCAGCGAGGCCGGTGACGATAGGTAAGTGATCGGATAAAGACATGTTGGGCTTGGATTAATTCCGCTTGGTGTATTGTGTTTGGGACTATGAAACAACTATAGCCAGCGTGGCGACGCAAGTCAGGGCCTTTTGTTTCAGTAACTTGCCATTTCACATAGGCGGTCTAATATCTCTGATTAGGCTGCTTTGGCGCGCAAGGCGCGACGCAAGGCGAACAGACGGGCGCTGCTCCCCGGCTTAACGGGGTGGATGCTGCAATAATGACGAAAGAGTTCCCTATATTTCCGCTGAATTCCGTGTTGTGCCCTAAGGGACGGCTGCCGTTGCAGATTTTTGAGCAACGTTACCTGACCATGATCAGCCGTTGCCTGAAGTCTCATGAAGGGTTTGTGATTGTGCTTATCAAGAATGGCAAGGAGGCGGGAGGCGACTGCACTTTTTTTGATGTCGGGTCCTATGCGAGAGTTGTCGATTTCCAACAGCTGCCGAACGGCTTCTTGGGAATTACCGCCGAAGGCGAGTGTAAGGTGAGTATTTCCCGCGCCCACCGGCAGAGCGACGGATTATATGTCGCGGAAGTCGAGGCGTTAGGGTTAGAGACCCCCACTGAGACGCCTGAGCAATACTCCGAACTGGCGGATCTGTTGGGGGACTTATTGCGCCATCCTGTCATCCAGGCGCTGGGCATGAGCGTGGATTTCCATGACGCTCGCGATGTGGGCTGGCGCCTGGTGGAGCTATTGCCGCTGGCGATGGAGGATAAACAGTATTTGCTGACCCTGGAAGATCCGATCTATCGACTTGAGCAAATCCGTTACCTTATCCACGCCTTGGCGGAATGAGCGCTCGTTACCCTTTTGCATCCGCCATTTGAATGCTTATGGCTTCCGGCATGGTCCACGCCAGGTATACGCAAGCCGCTGCAATAAAACCAAACAATAGCGTGTAACGCCATCCCCCCCGCCACATTGGCGACCTGTCAAAATGGCTTTGCGTCAATCGGGCGAATCCACAAATCGCCAAACCCAGTAATGCGCCGCCGACGATATCCGAAAACCAGTGCACGCCAAGATACAGGCGACTGAACGCCACCAGCAACGCGGCTAGTGCGCCGGAAATGTAGATTGGCCAGCGCTGCGGGGGGCTGAATTCACGGGCGAGCATGGAGGTCGCCAGCCCATAAGCCATTACCGCGCCGCTGGTATGGCCGCTGGGGTAAGCGAAGGACTCGGGAGCCAGCAGGGCTTCTGGTCGGGCCACGCCCAGCCAGTGCTTTAATCCAGCCGTGGCGGCGTGAGTGACCAGGCCAGCGCCGACGCAGATCAACATCAAACGCAGCTTTTTCTGCAACAGCAGCAAAACGCAGAAGAAGCCGAAAGCGATATACAGAAATGCCGGATCTCCCAGCAGCGTCATACCCACAAACAGGTAATCCAGGAGGGGGGTCTGCAGGCGCTGTATATTATCAGAGACCCAGGCGTTCAGGTGTCCAATGGCGTCTGTGTTCATCACCAACAAGGTCCACAGTATGAACAACAGAAGCGCGCAGGAGCCGAGTAGAAAGGAGCTGATGGGATATTCTCTGACGCCGCTGCGAAGGCTGTAGCTGTTTGACCATAACCGTTTTATGCCCGGACGTTTGGCGCCTATGCGCAGCAGGCTGCGATACAGTTTGCCGCTGGGGCGCAACTGATAATGAAACTGAGTGAACAGGCTGGCGAGACTGACCAGAACGAGAACGGCGACAGTTAATACTGGGTAAAAGTGTGGAGGTAAGGGGGCGTCTGTATCGATAGCGGAGCCGACCAGAAAGCCGGGCACAACGTAACAGGGCGCCCAGGCCAGGGCGGACAGCAGGTTAAAGGTAAAGAAACGGCGCGCGCTCATATTCAGCATGCCCGCCACCAGAGGTATGACCGGGCGGACCGGCCCTATAAAACGTCCGATAATGACGCTTTTACCGCCGTGGCGTTGGAAAAAAATTTCCCCTTGCGTCAGCAAGTGGGGGTATTTCGACAATGGCCAGAGTCCGCGAACGCGCACATCCAGGTATTTTCCCAGGTAAAAACTCAAACCATCGCCGCAAACAGCGCCCAGAAAGGCGGCCGTAATCGTCCATTGCAGATCTAGCGCGCCGCCGCCGCAGATGACAGCCAAACCGAATAAAAGCACTACGCCGGGAATGATAATGCCAGCGATAGCCAGTGATTCTAAAAATGCGACCAGAAAGACGGCAATGGCCAGCCAGTCTGGATGTTGTTGAACCCAAATAAGTAGAGAGTTCGGAGACACAGAATATCCTTTCAACTGAATCAAGGGGCGTATTGTCAGGAGCAGGTCGTCGGACAACAGCCTTTCGGCGGGGTATTTTAAGCCTCAAGCTGAGAATTTTCTAATTGCAGTTATGTTATTAACATGGCGGTGAATTGGCATGTTGATAATCTGGCGCATGGATGCGCCTGCGCGACGCGCTGGCCGCGGGAGACAGTGGTTCGTTATTTAGACTTGCTTAACACCACCCGGTTATGACCGGACTGCTGCGCTTGTTTCAGAGAAGTCAGGGCGCGCTCGGTAAGAGCCTGATCATCCGTTTCCCCCGATTTGCGCGTCAGGCAGCCCACACTGACGGTAAGGCTGTCGATAATTGGCCAGGTGCGCTCTTCCACGCTACGGCGTAAACGTTCAGCGATCACCAGCAGGCCCTCTTCCGGCGTCATTGGCAACATAATGAAAAAGCGGCCATTGTCGACGTAATAGATGCTGTCGCCGGCGCGAGTCATCTGCAGGAGCTGGGCGCCGAACAGAGACAGTAACTCATTGATGAAGTTCTGCCCTTGCACTTCCCGTTGCTGGTCGAAAAAATCGATTTCCAGAACCACCAGGGACAGGGGGTGAGACGTGGCTTCGGAACGTGAGATCTCCTGTTTGAGTGAAAACTCCAGGTGCTTTTGGTTGTAGGCGCCCGTAAGTGGATCTTTGATGGAAGCATGCACCAGAAAGCGTGACTTATGGTGATATAAGTAAGCGTAAACCCCCGCCAGCCCAACCAGTAACGCGTAACTGGTCGCGAAGCGCAGCGTGCTGTAAAAGGTTTCGCTGTACGATAAAGCCACACTGCTGACTAGCAGGGTAATGATATTAAAGGTGAAGGCCGGTCGCAGAGGCAGAAGTAGAAAGCTGAACAGCCCGATGCCATACAGCCAATGCACAATCGCCTTTTGCCCTCCACCCAACTGCAAAGAGACCACCGTCAGCATGACGGTCAATACGGCAAGGTGCCCTCCATAGGCGTTCAGGTCGCTACGCCGGGCCCAGGCGTAAATGGCGCCAAACAGCATGGCCGGCGCAAGAAGTATGCTCATATAAAACAGCTCATACAGGCCGTAGCGGACATTTTGTACGGACATGAACAGCAGCAGGAACAGGGTCGCCAGATACAGGGCGATGCGGGTTCGGGTGCGTAGATAGGACTCAGCCAGCAAGTGTCGCTCCTCCCTCGGATTCCACTTCCAGGAAATCCGTCTGTTGATTCGCGCCCTTGTTGCGGGCGAATGTGAGCGCGCGGCGGGCGTTGGCGATCAGAGTTTCCGGCGTATCGCCCACATTCAACGTCGCCATCCCCAGGCTGACAGTGACCGTGATCTCGCGCGTGCTCAGCGCCTGCTTGGCTTTCACTCTGAGCTGAGAGGCCTTTTTCGCCGCTTCTCTGGAGTTGCAGTGGGGCAACAGGATAATGAAGTCCACATTTTCATAGCGATAGTAGCTGTCGAACAGGCGCAGGTTCTCGTGCAGCATACGTCCCAGCCTGTGCAGGATATGATCTTTATCGTCTGTTGAAGCATGCTCCAGGGAATTGCTGTCGATGCTCAGCGCCAGAATGGATAAGTCGGTGCCTTCCCGTTCGCTGCGTTGAATCTCCTTGTCGAGGTCCTGAGTCAAATATTCGCGGGTAGAGGCCAGGGTAAGGTTGTCGGTGCGGCGCAATGGTTTGAGCTGTTGTTCTTTGATTTCTCGCAGGTACACAAAAGCCAGAGACATCGCCAGACTCAATAGATAGATGAAGAAGATCTGCACTTTTTCCGGCCCTTGGTAGTAGCCGATTAACGCCAGCGCCAGGGCGATGGAGTAAGCGGAAGTGACGATAGTCGCCACCTGAATCCGATAAATCAAAAAGGCGATCAACGGCATAATGTAACACCATTGTTCGGCGGTGCCGGGATAGCGCACCATGGCCGCCAGGGTGGTAATCACCAGAAACACCACAATGACATGAGACAGCCATAACGGAGCTGGCTGTTCTCCGTGGCGCTGATTGAGCTTGCCGTTAGCCAGTAGCAAACCGGCGAACACGCCTGCGACGCTCGCCATCAGCCATTCTGTGAATAATGCAGCTCCCAGCGCCAGAAGAGCGGCGACTACCGCCGCGAGAGAATAAGCTTTACTGCGCAGCTGGTTGTTTAGCTCAACGGGCGTCATGTTGTTTTATGTTATGCATCGGGGATTTGAGTATAAGTTGTCAGTATTATTCAGCATTTGCTGATGTATAATAGCCAGTTTACATCATGTTTCGGAAATACCAAGCAGAGGTCTTAGACTGCATGGACATAAATGCCTACATGCACGAAGTGGGGAGTGAAGCCCGTTCGGCGTCCCGTTTGATCGCTAAAGCAGATACTGGCGTTAAGAACAAAGCGCTGATCGCCACTGCGGAAGCCATTAACGCCGCTCGGGAAGAACTGATGACAGCGAATGACAAGGATCTGGAAGCCGGTCGCGCTAATGGCCTGGAAGCTGCGTTGCTGGATCGTCTGGAGCTGACCCCGGCCCGCATCGACGCTATGATCGAGGGGTTGCATCAGGTCGCTGCGCAGCCGGACCCGGTAGGTGAAATCACGGGACTTAATTATCGTCCCAGCGGCATTCAAGTCGGCAAAATGCGCGTGCCTTTGGGCGTAGTGGGCATTATCTATGAGTCTCGTCCCAATGTGACCGTTGAAGCGGCCAGTCTGTGTTTGAAATCCGGCAACGCCACTATTCTGCGCGGGGGCTCCGAAGCCATTCATTCCAATCAGGCGATCGCCGCTTGTATCGAGAAAGGCTTGAAAGCAGCCGGTTTGCCTGCATCAGTGGTGCAGGTGGTCAAGACAACGGACAGGGCCGCTGTAGGCGAACTTATCACTATGCCTGAGTTCGTCGACGTAATCGTTCCACGCGGAGGCAAGGGACTGATCGAACGCATTAGTCGCGAAGCCCGAGTGCCGGTCATCAAACACCTGGACGGCGTTTGCCATGTTTTTATCGACCGCGATGCGGACCTGAATAAAGCCCTGACTATTGCGGTTAACTCGAAAACCCAACGTTATGGCACCTGTAATACTATGGAGACGCTATTGGTGGACGCGCCTGTCGCCGCCAGCATCTTGCCGCAGTTAGCGCAGGCGTATGCCGAGAAAGGCGTTGAGTTGCGTGGCTGCGAGAGGACCCGGGAAATCCTGCCGCAGGCGTTGAGCGCTTTAGAGGCGGACTGGTCTGAAGAATATCTGGCGCCGATTCTGGCGATCAAAGTGGTTGAGGATATGGACGACGCAATTGCTCATATCAACCATTACGGCTCTCAGCATACTGACGCTATTGTGACGGAAAGCTACAGCAAAGGCCGTCGTTTCCTGACAGAGGTGGACTCCAGCTCGGTAATGATCAATGCATCGACTCGGTTCGCCGACGGCTTTGAATATGGCTTGGGCGCGGAGATCGGCATTTCCACCGACAAGATTCACGCCCGCGGCCCTGTAGGTCTGGAGGGATTGACTTCTCAGAAATACGTGGTGCTCGGAGATGGCCATATTCGGCAGTAACAGACGCTCCAGAAACGAGGATAGATCATCTCCCTGACATGCAGGAACATTCTCCCATAGTGCTGCTCGGCGGCACTTTCGACCCTATTCACTTCGGTCACTTGCGTACGGCGCTGGAATTGCAGCAGCACTTCGGTGAGACGGCGGAAGTGCGTCTGATCCCCTGTGGAGATCCTCGACATCGCTCGGCTCCGGGGGCTTCTGGCGAACATCGCTTAGCGATGCTACGGCTGGCGCTGGAAGGAGAACCTGGTTTGCGTATTGATGAGGTGGAGGTTCGCAGAATCGGCGCCAGCTATACGGTGGATACGTTGCTGGAGTTGCGTCAGGAGGTGGGGAATCTGCGCCCATTGATCTTCGTCATGGGCACAGATGCATTCGAGTCGCTGCCAAAATGGCGAAGATGGCTGGAAATTATTCAATTAGCCCATATAATGGTGGTTAACAGACCGGGTTGGTCATTTTGTGAGCAAGGTGAGTTGGGAGATTTTTTGCGTCAGCACTCCGCAGAGAGCAATAACGACCTGATACGCCAGCCTGCCGGAAAGGTTGGGTTCATTACGCTTACCCAAATGGGAATTTCCAGTTCCAAAGTGCGTGAGCTGATCGGCTTGCGTCTGTCCCCCCGTTTCTTACTACCGGATTCGGTGTGGCGATATATTCGTCAGCATCGTCTGTATGGCGCTGTGAATGCTTAGGGCGCTTTCCTGTAATCATTGCAATGCGAAAGTTATTGGAAACCGCTTGCGGGCGGTCGGCGCCGTATTATTTAAATATTCTTTAACCCCCCCCTCTATGAGGCGTTATGGAGACTGAAAATCTGAAAGAGTTAGTCATTAAGGCATTGGAAGATATCAAAGCAAAAGATATTTCCGTGCTGGATGTAAAAGACCGCACTAGCGTAACGGACTACATGGTTATCGCCAGCGGAACCTCGAATCGTCACGTTAAGTCCATCGCGGACAATGTCATTGCTGAAGTCAAAGCCAACGGCGGTCGTCCGCTGGGTTCTGAAGGCGGCGCGGCGTCCGACTGGATTCTGGTGGACCTGGGCGATATCGTCGTTCATGTCATGCTGCCGTCGACCCGGGAGTTTTATGATCTGGAGCGCTTCTGGCGTGACTCGCCAGTGGCCGAATCCATGTCGCATCACATGTAATTCCGGCAATAGACTGTTATTGACGATTAAAGAATTACAGTGCGGATAAAGCTAATCGCAGTGGGCGGTAAAATGCCTGGCTGGGTTGAGCAGGGTTATAACGAGTACGTTAAGCGCATGCCTCGTGACATGCCTTTGCAGCTCGTTGAGATTCCCATGCCCAGGCGTCAAAAGAACGCAGACCCGCAAAAGCTCAAGATCCAGGAAGGGGAGAGTATTTTGCAATCGCTGGGTTCCGGCGATCATGTCGTCGCATTGGAAGTGGAAGGCAAGCCGTGGTCTACCCCTCAATTGTCGCAACAAATGGAGCGCTGGCGTATGTCCGGGCAGGACGTCGCACTGTTGGTGGGGGGGCCGGACGGACTAAGCGATGCATGTCGGGCGCGAGCGAATCAACAGTGGTCGCTGTCGCCGTTGACGCTGCCGCATCCACTGGTTCGCGTGCTGCTTGCCGAGCAACTTTACCGGGGCTGGACTATCTTGCAAGGGCATCCTTACCACCGGGAGTGAGCGCCTCTCCGCCGACGAGCCAGATCAAGGCGAGCTAACCAAGCGGGCGGGCCGTACTGACGGCCCTGACCCTGATTGCCGGCAACTCTATTTAAACAGGGATAAGTCCGTGTGCGCCTGGAAGAATGGAAAGCGTCCGGAAATATGGAAAGCGTCCGGAAATATGGAAAGATAGTAAGTACCGTCCTTGAATAGATAAGACTAAGATAATAGCGCCTGCGTCCGCGATCAGAATAATATCTACCGGCGGAGCCTGACATAACCAGCAACTGACGGTATTGACCACATAAAGCCATGGCTTCCAGAGAGCTGAAAGACCATTTCCGCGAGCAACGCATTTTTTTCCATCGGGCCATATGGGCCGCTCTGGGAGTGATCGCGCTGAGCATTGCGCTGTTCGCCCGCTACTACTACCTGCAAATCAGCCAGCACGAAGTCTACAGAACTCTTTCTGATCGCAACCGGATGCAGTTGCAATCGATCACGCCCACACGAGGCCTGATCTATGACCGCAATGGCGTATTACTGGCGGACAACCAGCCCACTTTTTCTCTTACTCTGGTAAAAGAGCGGGCGCAAGATCTCGACGCCACCATTGGAGAGTTACGCGATATTCTCGAAATCACTGACGATGATGTTGAGTCTTTTCAAAAACGAATGGGGCAACGCAGGCGTCCGTATGAGTCAGTGACGTTGAAATCAAGGCTGACGGAGGAAGAGATAGCCCGCATCGCCGTCAATCGACATCGGCTTGCTGGCGTTGAAGTTGAGGCGGAGCTTATTCGTTACTATCCATTGGGCGAGACCCTGGCTCACGTACTGGGGTATGTGGGGCGCATCAGTGAACGCGAGCTGAAGCAGGTGGACCCTTCCAACTACAGCGGCACCCAGTACTATGGCAAGCTTGGAGTGGAGCGCCATTATGAAACTCTGCTACATGGCTCTGTCGGATACCAGACGGTTGAAACAGACGCTCGCGGCCGCGTTCTACGGGTTCTGGATCGAGTGGCTCCTAAGCCGGGTGCGGATATTTCTCTCTACCTGGATGTAAACCTGCAGCGCGCGGCGATAGAAGCCCTGAATGGGCGGCGCGGCGCGGTAGTGGCGATTGAGCCCTCAACAGGAGGAATTCTCGCGCTGGTCAGTACGCCCAGCTTTGACCCCAACTTGTTTGTCACGGGCATTGACTCCGTATCCTATAAAGCGCTGCAGGATTCGCCGGACATTCCTCTTTTTAACCGCGCATTGCGTGGGCAGTACCCGCCTGGCTCCACCGTCAAGCCATTTCTTGGTCTGGCGGGACTGGACACGGATACGATCAACGTCAAGACCCGGATATGGGACCCAGGCTGGTATCAACTTAAGAACGACGATCGCAAATACCGTGACTGGAAACGTTCCGGGCATGGCTGGGTGGATCTCAACTCCTCCATTGAGCAGTCTTGCGATGTTTTCTTTTATGACATGGCCTTCCGCATGGGGGTCGACAATATGTACGCCTACATGGCCAAGTTTGGCTTCGGCGAACAGCTGGTTTATGACATCGATGAAGCCCAAGACGGCATACTGCCCTCGCGGGAATGGAAGCGGGCGGCGCGGAGGCTTCCCTGGTTCCCTGGCGACTCTCTGAATATGGGGATTGGTCAGGGCTTTATGCTCTCCACTCCTATGCAGCTGGCCACAGCAACAGCGGTTCTGGCTAACCGAGGTAAGTGGGTGCGCCCTCGTTTGATCAAAACGATGAATGAAAGTGAGGTGACGGACATCGAATCTCCGCCTGACGTCACCCTCAAGCAGGATTGGTACTGGAGCTATGTTATCAAGGCGATGGAGGGCGTTATGCATGGCCGTCATGGCACCGCGCGCTCCAGCGGCAAAGACGCTTCTTATAGAATGGCGGGGAAAACCGGTACGGCGCAGGTTATCGGCATCAAGCAGAATGCCGTGTACGATGCTGAAGCCATCGCCGAACGTCACCGCGATCACGCGCTATTTGTTGGCTTTGCGCCGGTGGATAACCCCAAGATCGCGGTGGCGGTATTGGTTGAAAACGGAGGCGGCGGAAGCGGCGCTGCGGCGCCGGTTGCGCGCAAGATGTTCGATGCGCATCTGGTGGCGCCTGAGCTGGAGCCGGGGCAGATGCAGGCGGCGTCTCCTTGAACTAGATTTGTATTGCGGCGCGGATGGGGGCCTGGCCATTTGATGGTAGGGGCCGTCTCCGTAGCGACGACTATAAACATCCGCCCCGGCTAGCGTCGGGTGACGCAGATTAATATTGGGCATATGAAAAGCAGCGATTTCGTAAGGCAGTTACCCGGTGGCGAGGCGCATTTCAGCCGGCCCCGCACGCTCGCCAGTATTCTTCACATTGACCTTCCGCTGTTCAGTTTGCTGTTGCTTCTGGTGTTTGGCGGGTTATTCGTGCTGTATAGCGGCAGTGAAAAAAGTATGTCCGATGTGGCCAGACAAGGCATTCACTTCGGCATCGCTTCCGCCCTGATGCTGGTGCTGGCGAGGTTTGATCCGCAGGTGTTCAGGCGTTGGGCTCCGTGGGTGTTTTTCCTTGGTTTGGCCGGCTTGGTGGCGGTGCTGGTATTCGGCAGCGACGCCAAGGGCGCTCAGCGCTGGTTGAAAATTCCAGGCGTAAACGTACGCGTGCAACCCTCGGAGTTCATGAAGCTGGCGGTGCCGATGATGGTGGCATGGTACCTGTCAGACCGTATTTTGCCGCCGTCTTTCAAGCATATCTTTGGCGCGTTGATCATTATCTTTGCGCCCGCGGCCTTGATTGCAAAACAGCCTGACTTGGGAACGGCCATCTTGATCGCTGCGTCCGGCGTTTTCGTTCTGTTGTTCGCTGGCCTGGGGTTACGCTGGATCATTGGCTGTCTGGCGGGCGTTGCGGCGCTGGCGCCGGCGATGTGGTTTTTTGTCATGCACGATTATCAGAAACAGCGGGTGCTGACATTCCTCGACCCTGAGTCGGACCCCTTACGCACCGGGTGGAACATCATTCAGTCCAAAACGGCGATAGGTTCTGGCGGTTTTGGGGGCAAAGGCTGGCTGGAAGGCACTCAATCGCACCTCGACTTCCTGCCGGAAAGCCATACCGACTTTATTATAGCGGTGCTGGCGGAAGAGTTTGGCTATATCGGCGTCGCCTGTATTCTTACGCTGTACATGATGATTATCGGTCGGGGACTGTATATCGCCGCTAACGGTCAGGATACCTTTTCCCGTCTGTTGGCGGGTTCGCTGATCATGACGTTTTTCGTATATGTTTTCGTCAACATGGGCATGGTGAGCGGTATTCTGCCTGTTGTGGGCGTGCCTTTGCCGCTGGTGAGTTATGGAGGCACCTCCGTGCTCACACTGATGGCGTCGTTCGGCATCCTGATGTCGATTCATACTCATAAGAAAATGCTGTCCAGATAAACTCAAGAGGTAAACCTGTTTATTCGGACCTCGGAGACGAAGGGGATATATGCAAGTTTGGAATGACATTCCGCAAAGAGTGAAAAAATCAGCCTTGGCGTTATTGTTATGCAGCGCACTGGGCGCCGCCGGGGCCTATGCGGCGGAGGAAAGCGCTGCTTACGACGGACACCCGGAAGCGAAAAAGTTTATCGCCAATATGGCGACCAAACACGGCTTTGATACATCGCAACTACAACAGATTTTCGCCAGCGCCGAAAAGAAGCAGGACATTATTGACGCCATGAAGCGTCCGGCGGAGAAAGTGCTGGAATGGAAGGATTACCGCCGTATATTTCTTACCGATCAGCGCATCGCAGGCGGCAAGGAATTTATGCTGGAGAACAAGGATGCGTTGACCCGGGCGGAAGCCGACTATGGCGTCCCCGCCCAGGTAATTACAGCGATTATCGGCGTGGAAACCTTGTACGGCCGCCATAAGGGGCGCTATCGTGTTATCGACGCACTATCCACGCTGGCGTTTGACTATCCGCCGCGCAGTAAGTTCTTTCGCAGCGAGCTGGAGCACTATCTGTTGCTGGGGCGGGAACAGGGCTTTGATGTCGCGTCGTTAACCGGCTCTTACGCCGGGGCAATGGGGTACGGGCAGTTTATTCCCAGCAGTTACCGCAGCTACGCCATTGATTTTAATGACGATAAGATTGCTGATATTCTGGCGGACAAAACAGACGCCATCGGCAGCGTCGCTAACTATCTGGCGAGACATGGCTGGCGTCAGGGCGAGGGCGTGGCCTTTCCTGTGGAAATGCAGAAAGCGCCAGCCGCATCTTTGTTGCCGAAAAAGCAAAAACCGGCGCATAGCGTGGGTAAGTTAAGAAAGGCGGGTGTGCCCGCGCCCGAATCACTGGATGATAAGGCTCGCGCCAGACTGATGGCGCTGGAGGCGGAGTCGGGCAAGGAATATTGGCTGGGACTACAGAATTTTTATGTCATAACCCGCTATAACCACAGCGATTTATACGCCATGGCGGTGTTCCAACTCAGTGAGGCGATACGAAACGATGATTCGAGCAATACGGACGAACCAGCGGACGCGACTGGGATTTAACGTCCTGACGTTGTTGATGATCCTGCTGGCGGCGGGGTGCTCGACCACGCCGCCCTCCCGTTATCATATTCAACATGACCGTGGTCCCGACGGCGATGTGGACTTGAGCCACGTGAAAGAGCCGACTCCCCGAAAAGAGCCGCGTAGCCGGGGCGGTAACAAAAGTCCTTATTCCGTTTGGGGCAAAACCTACTACGTGATGAACACTAGCGATGGCTACGTGGAAGAGGGCGTAGCCTCCTGGTATGGGACCAAGTTTCACGGCTATAAAACCTCCAACGGCGAGACATATAACATGTATGACTACACCGCCGCTCATAAAAGCCTGCCTTTGCCGACCTATGTGCGTGTGACCAATCTGGAAAATGGTCGCAGCGTTATCGTGCGGGTGAATGATCGCGGCCCGTTCCATGGCGGCAGATTGATTGATTTATCCTACGCAGCGGCGAAAAAGCTGGACTACGACAAGAAGGGCACCGCTCGCGTGAGAGTGGAAGTGGTGACGGAAGCCACGACGCCCGCCCAGGTAGCGCACGCGGCGACTTCTAAACCAGTTGTGACGGCGGCTGCGACGCCAGCGCCAGCCCCTTCAGGTTCGGCGCAGGGGTATTTTTTACAGGTGGGGGCGTTCAGCACGGAATTGGGGGCGATCAAAGTTCGCAACCACATCAGCTCACTGCTGGATGCGCCGGTCTTTGTCAGTAAGCCGGACACAGGTTCGGTCTTTCGGGTAAGAGTCGGCCCCTTCGTCAAAGAGGAGGAAGCCACTCGTTTTCTGGATATTCTGCAGCGCGCGGCCTACCCGGAAACCTTGCTGATTAAGCGGGCGTTGAATAATCCCAGCATATAACCGCTGCGTTACGGGTTACCGCAAGTTAATGCGACAGAGTTTCAGTTCGGGGTGAATTAACCCCGGCTTTCCGTTACTATTCTGCAGCAAAACCGCGACCTAGCACGCACACAAATCCAAGTAAAAGCCAGAGAACCAACCATGTCATTACCAAGGATGCGAGTTTATATTGCATTTTTCCTGTGCTGGGCCGTCGGCGCAGCCTGGGCGGACCAAGTCTCCTTGATTCCTTCAGCGCCGCAAATCGCAGCCTCCTCCTATATTCTTATGGACGCCGAAAGTGGCGCTATTATCGTAGAGAAAGATTCTGAGAAACGCCTTCCCCCCGCCAGCCTGACCAAGATGATGACGTCCTACGTGCTGGATTATGAGGTGGGCCAGGGCAACGTCAGCTTTGATGATGAAGCGCCGATCAGCGTAAAGGCCTGGAAAACCGGCGGTTCTAAAATGTTTGTGCGCGAAGGCACCAGCGTTCGCCTGGGCGACCTGATCAAGGGCATTGTTATTCAGTCCGGCAATGACGCCAGCGTCGCCGTTGCGGAATTCCTCGCTGGCAGCGAAGACGCTTTCGCCTCAATGATGAACCAGCATGCGCAGCGTCTGGGCATGAGCAACACCAACTTTGAAAACGCGACAGGCCTGCCGTCTGAGAATCACTTTTCCTCCGCGCATGATCTGGCGAAACTGGCGAAAGCGATCATCAATGACTATCCCCATCAGTACTCTATCTACTCCGAAAAGTACTTCACCTATAACAATATCCGTCAGCCGAACCGCAATCTGCTGTTGTGGCGCGACAAATCCGTTGACGGCCTGAAAACCGGGCACACGGAAGAGGCGGGTTACTGTCTGGTGTCATCCGCTGTGCGTGACGGCATGCGTCTGATCAGCGTGGTGATGGGAACCAAGAGCGAAGAAGCGCGCGCTCGCGAAACGTTGAAGCTGTTGAACTACGGTTTCCGTTATTTTGAAACCCATAAGCTATACTCCGCTGGCCAGAAGCTGGTGGACAGCGATATTTGGGCCGGCTCCGACGATACTGTTTCACTGGGTCTGAGCAAGGAAATTGTGGTGACTATTCCTCGCGGCAAGAAAGACGCGCTGGAAGCCACAGTTGATATCGATAAAGTGATCA
This sequence comes from Hahella sp. NS-SX17, assembly GCF_057367735.1. Classification (NCBI taxonomy): domain Bacteria; kingdom Pseudomonadati; phylum Pseudomonadota; class Gammaproteobacteria; order Oceanospirillales; family Hahellaceae; genus Hahella; species Hahella sp. NS-SX17. Next base: position 6,440,910 of record NZ_CM170632.1, on the reverse strand, counting down.
AGGCGCCAATCGAAGTCGGCGCGGAGCTTGGCAAACTAACTGTTAAGCTCAATGGCGAGCTGCTGCTGGAAAAGCCAGTGGTGGCGCTTCAGGCGGTTGAGGAAGCAGGCTTCTTCAAGCGTATCTGGCACGCTATCGTTCTGTTCTTTATGGGATTATTTGAATAGGCGTAAACGCGGGACAGGGGGCGAGCCAAAACGCCCCATAAAAGCGTATAATAAGCAGACCTCTGGCCGCGTAGCGACCAGAGGTTTTGTTCATTTTTAACCCAGGCGGTTTGTCTTGGTTGCTGTTGAAGGTGCTCTCATGACCGATAGCCAAAAAGAGGCTCCCAAAATTGAATTCCCCTGTGACTACCCGCTGAAAGTTATCGGCGTGGCAGGTCCCGACTTTCAGGAAACCGTGGCGTCAATCGTACGCGCCCATGCGCCGGAGTTCGACGCGTCTTCGATTGATGTGCTCGACAGTCGCAACGGTAAATATCTTTCATTGCGTTTCAGCATCCAGGCTCAGAGCGAGGAGCACATCCGTCGTCTGTTCCTGGCGTTGAAAGCGCACAGTTCCGTGCAAATGGTGTTGTAGGTTGTGACGCAGCAGGAAACTGTCGAGACGGGGGCTATGCCGACAACGCAGACATTGTATGTACGTCGCTTTGACCTGATGCCTTATGAGCCGGTCTGGCGGGCCATGCAGAATTTCACTCAACAGCGCGATGCTGAAACGACGGATGAAGTCTGGCTGTTGCAGCATGAACCTGTATTTACCCAAGGGCAGGCCGGCGACGCCGAGCATGTTTTGTTCCCGGGCGATATCCCTGTCGTGCAGGTGGATCGCGGCGGCCAAGTGACCTATCACGGCCCCGGCCAACTAATGGTGTATTTACTTTTGGATCTGCGGCGTCTCAAAATGGGCGCCCGTGATCTGGTGACAATGATCGAAAACACGCTTGTGGGTACGCTGGCGGGATATGGTATAGAAGCCCATGCCCGCAAGGATGCGCCCGGCGTGTATGTGGGAGACGCCAAGATTGCGTCCCTGGGGTTAAGAATTCGACGCGGTTCCTCGTTCCATGGTCTGGCTTTAAATGTGGATATGGATCTGGAGCCTTTCTTGCGCATCAACCCCTGTGGATATCAGGGGTTGCGAATGGCGCAGATAAAAGAGTTCGTACCGGATGTGAGCTGGGCATCAGTCGCCGATGCGTGGCTGAGCCAATTTGTCCGCGCAGCGGGCTTCCAATCAGTTGTAGAGCAGAGAGGGTTACCCGGAGATGAGTGAAACCAACGTACAAGGTTCTCAGGCTGAGGCGCCGAAAGCGGCGGTCAAGCGGGTGGAGCAGGGCGTCAAGCTGCGCGGTTACGACAAAGTATCCCGCAATCCCGTCAAGATTATCGCGACTGACGCCGTGCCCAGAAAGCCAGACTGGATACGGGTGCGCCTGTCCTCTTCCCCTAGTGTGGAAGCCATTAAGCAAAAACTGCGTAAACTGAATCTGCATTCAGTTTGTGAAGAAGCGTCCTGCCCCAACCTGAGTGAATGCTTCAGCCACGGCACCGCGACATTCATGATCATGGGCGATATCTGCACCCGTCGTTGTCCGTTCTGCGACGTAGCTCATGGACGCCCGAACGCCCTTGACGAAAATGAACCTACGCATCTGGCGCAGGCGATCGCTGAAATGAATCTGAAGTACGTGGTTATCACCTCGGTGGACCGTGACGACTTGCGTGATGGCGGCGCAGGGCATTTCGCCAAGTGCATCAGCGAATCCCGTAAATACAGCCCTAATCTGAAAATCGAAGTTCTGGTGCCTGACTTCCGCGGTCGTATGGATGTGGCGCTGGATATACTGCGCGAGTCGCCGCCAGATGTGTTCAATCATAACCTGGAGACGGTGCCTCGTTTGTACAAACAGGCTCGCCCCGGCGCTGATTACGCATGGTCTTTACTGTTGCTGAAGCGTTTTAAAGAAGCTGCGCCGGATGTGCCGACCAAATCCGGCCTGATGCTGGGGATTGGCGAAGAGATCGAAGAAGTGAAGCAGGTCATGAGAGACTTACGCGCGCACAACACGGATATGCTGACCTTGGGTCAATACCTGGCGCCTTCCAAAGACCACTTGCCAGTCGTTCGCTTCGTGCACCCGGATGAGTTCAAGGAGCTGGCGGATTATGGCTACGAAATCGGCTTCAAACAGGTAGCGAGCGGACCGTTGGTGAGATCTTCCTATCACGCGGACAAACAGGCCGCTGGCGAGAACATCTCCTGACGCTGGGCTTTTTGAAAGGAACACTGAATGCGGCATGAGTGATAAACCAAGCGCCAAAAACAATGCCCGGGAGGTTGACCGTATCAAGACAGGAAGCTTTGAACGACGCCTCAGCCTGACGCGGGCTGGATTGGTCGCGGGATCTCGGTTGGCGGGCAATATGGCCGCCAACCTGTTCAAATCTCGCGAAAAGCGTGAGGAAAGTCGCCGTGAGGCATTGTCCCGCCAGGCTCAGTATCTGGTGGAGGAACTGGGACAGCTCAAAGGCAGCGTCGTTAAAATCGGCCAGGTTATGGCGCTCTATGGCGAGCACTTCCTGCCCGTGGAAGTAACCGAAGCCCTGCATACGCTGGAAGATCGTACGACAGCTCTGGGATGGACCAAAATTCATCAGGTCCTGCTTCAGGAACTGGGCGCGGATAAGCTAAAAGAGCTGGATATCCAGCATGAACCTATCGGCGCCGCCTCTCTTGGGCAGGTGCACCGGGCGCGACGTAAGTCCGATGGCCGGGAGCTTTGTCTTAAGATTCAATATCCTGGCGTTGCTGAGGCGGTGGATTCTGACCTGGATTCTGTCGCTCGCCTGTTGAAAGTCGCGCGCATGGTGTCGTTCGGGCCGGATTTCGACGAGTGGCTGGAAGAAGTTCGCGTCATGATGCACCGGGAAGTGAATTACAGTCTTGAATTGGAAACCACCCGCCGCTTCGGAGAAATGCTCAAAGACGACGAGCGCTTTGTGGTTCCCGAGGTTTTCCCTGAATACTCCACTTCCCATGTCATGGCGACCTCCTACGAGCCGGGCCTGGGCGTGACTCATGCGCAGGTGCAGGAGCTGCCTCTGACGCGGCGCAACCATTTGGCGCAGGCGGCATTGGAGTTATTCTTCCGCGAGCTGTTTGTGTGGGGAGAGCTGCAGACCGACCCCAACTTCGGCAACTACCGCATCCGTCTGGGGGCGAATCCAGGGGAGCCTGATCGTGTTGTTCTGCTGGACTTCGGCGCGGTGCAGAAATACCCGGACTCTTTTATCCGCCCAGTGTGCGATATGATTCGCGCTTCCTACGAGGGCGAGCTGGAGCAGGTGATTGAGGGGGCGGTGAAACTGCGTTTCATGCGCCGTGACTGGCCGGCCAGCGTGCTTGATGAATTCGGCAAAGTCTGCATGGCGGTGCTGGAGCCGTTGGCGGCGGACGCCGAGGATGTCCCCGACTTCGCCTTGAACGCGGACAACGAATACTGCTGGCGGCGCAGCGACCTGCCGACTCGAATCGCCAAACGAGCCGCCAAATCGGCGATTAACCGTTATTTTCAGATTCCTCCGAAAGAGTTTGTCTTCCTCAATCGTAAGCTGGTCGGCGTTTACACCTTTGTCTCGGTGCTGGATGCGGAGTTCAACGGGTGCGCCATACTGGAACGTTACCTCTATCCCCACACTGCCGCCCAAGGCGTATAAATCCTGGCTTCGGGGCGTAAAAAAGGCCCCCGCGTCGCCCACCCTGAAAATAGGACGCGGGAGCCGGGAAGGGGGTCACGCCGTTAGACGCAAATGCTTAATAAAGTAGGAATTTGCGGCGCTGACGAAACCTTTGGCGCAGAGTAAGTCCGGGTGCACGATGGGAACTGATTGGCCATCGTGGACAAAGCCGGAGATAAGTGCTTCCCGCCATAGTGGGCGCTCATTGGCGTCAAAAGTCTCAAACTGATCGTCGGAGATCTCCACTTTCACTGGGGCGTTGCGAGTTTCCAGCGCGATGTAGCCGTTGTCCTGGTTGGCGGAGGCGCGCAACACCACCACATTGACGTGTTCGGCGCTATTGCCAGGACGCAGACGAAACACCGGCACCACGTGCCCCATCCATTCCACCACATGCGAGCAGCTCGGGGCGGAAGTGGGCAAATCCTGCACCGCCACGTCCTGCAGGTATTCGCAGAGCGTTTCGGCGACAAAAGCAATGCTCTGACGCTCGCCGGCGTCAGCTAACCAAACGAACATTTTGAAACTGGAATTGGGGGAGTTCATAACGTAGAGCCTTCTCAAAGTATTCGATCAGTTGATGTGCGCTGGTGTAGCACTCCCAGCCTGTATTGTGTCGTAAGACGCCTTCGATCGGACTGGAGCCGACCATAAAGTCCGGCAGACGGCGCGGTCGGTGGTTGGCGCGCAGCTTGTAGATAGCGCGACAGGACAGCGCCAACGCCGGTTCGGCCCCGGACTCGGGGCTGCATATCAGAGCAGCGCGGGAATCGCCGCCTTGCAGCCCGGGCTGGGGAATGAACCCTTCGCGAAATCCGTAGACGGGATACAGCTCCCCGTTAAAACGGATACATGGAATGTGTTCTATATCCAGCACTTCTTCCTTTCCCGCCAGATAGAGAATGTCGCTGGCGGGCAGGTACAAGGTCCTGCCCGCGACGACCAATGAGTAATACGCGGTTAAGCTCGACTTTTCTCCAATCATGTCAGCAACTCCCTGATGGTATCCATGAGCTCGTTGTCGTTGTAGGGTTTCGTGGCGTAAGCCGTCACCCCGGCCTTGTGGGCCAGACTACGATGTTTTTCGTGGCTGCGTGAGGTCAGCATAACCACAGGCATGTTGGCCCAGTCCTGCTGCTGACGCAGGTGTCGGGTCAACTCCAGTCCGTCCATGCGCGGCATTTCCATATCCACCAACAACAGGTTGGGAGTGATGTGCCGCAGTTTCTCGACGGCGTCGAGGCCATCGCTGGCGGTGACGACTTCAAACCCGCAATCCTGCAGCAGTTGCTTGAGGGTGCTGCGGACGCTGAGGGAATCGTCCACGACCAGAATTTTCGGAGAGTCAACCTGGCTCTCTGTCATGATATGAGCGGTTTGATAAGCCTGTTTGGATTGATTCTGCTGCAGCAGATCCGACAGGTTCAGCACCGGCACCAGCGATCCGTCGCCCAGGATTGTCAGGCCGAATACGCCGCGCAGACCGGGAATCAGCTTGCCGGGCGCCCGCACCACCAGTTGTTCTCCGGTGAGCAGCATGTCCACGGCGATAGCTACTGTGTGTTCGTTGAGTTCGGCGATCACTACCGGCTTGCCGGCGCCTTCGGGGGCGGGTTGACCATAAAGACGTTGGGCCAGATCGATATAAGGGTAAAGCTGTCCGTCATACTCCAGGTAGGGCTTGCCGGCCACTTCTTCCAGTTCCCCGGAGTGAGTCGGTAGAATTTGCTTCAGTACGGCGGTGGGCAGGGCGAAGCGTTGCGCGCCCACCAGCACCAGCAACATGTACTGGGTGATTTCTTTCACTGGAACCCGTATCAGCAGCCGGCAGCCGCCTTCACCATCAAAGCTGAAGCGTACCGTGCCGCCGAGCAGTTCAACCTGGCTGCGCACCGCGTCCATGCCAATGCCGCGACCGGACAACTGAGTGGCTTTGTCTTTGGTGCTGAAGCCGGGGAGCCAGACCAGCTGCGCCAGGGATTGATTGTCCGGGCGTCCGCCATCGGCAGGCAACAGGCCGCGTTGTTTGGCCTTTTCGTAGATGCTGTCGAAGTTAAGGCCGCGGCCGTCATCGCTCAGACTGATCTCCAGAAAGCGTCCGTCCTGACGGTAGTTCAGGCTGATCAGGCCTTGTCCGGATTTACCGGCGCTCAGGCGGCTTTGTTCATCTTCTATGCCGTGGTCGACCGCGTTGCGCATCAGGTGCATCAGCGGGTCAGCCAGTTTCTCCACCAGCTCCCGGTCGACCTGAATGTCTTCGCCAACGATGACCAGATCCGCCAGTTTGCCGGCGGCGCGACAGGCCTGGCGCACGCAGCGCTGCAGGCGGCCGCTCAGCACTTGCGCGGCGACCCGTTGGCGCGACAGCAATTGATGCTGCAAGGTGTCGATGTGGCGATGTTGTTGACGCATCAGCGCATCCATCATCGCCAGCTGATCCTGTAATTTCTGATTCAGCTCGCGGACGTCGGCGATCGCCTCGAACAACTGGTGAGAACAACGATGCATATCGTCGTAGCGGTCCATTTCCAGCGGATCGAGGTCTTGCGCGTGCTCGCTGTCAGGGCGCAGTTTGCGCGCCATGCTGCGGCTGTCGATGAGGCCTTCCAGCTCCAGGCGTGTTTCGTTCAGGCGGGTGTCGTGGCCTTTCAGGTCAAAACCCGTGACCTGCACCCGTTTGTACAGCTCCTGAGCCTGTACGGTGTTGATGCTCATTTCCTCCGCCAACTGCAACAGTTGCTCCAGACCGGCATTATCCTGCGGCGCTGTAAACTGCTGCTGCGCGGGCGCGGTTGAGCTTTCTTCCTGTACGGACGCTGCCGGAGCTGGCGCTGCGGCGTCGTCACGGGAAGGCGGCGCAATCACTTTTATGTCGGCTGACGGGGCGGGGACGTCAGCTATGGCGTTATGCTCCTGCATCGCCGCCCAGGCGGCTTCAGCTTTCTCTGGAGAACGCCAGTGCATCAGAGCGTTGAGCAGGGGAAGGGCGTCTTCCGGCGGTTGATCCCGCCCCAGCAGGTGGTCGATCATGCTGCTGACGCAATCCGCAGCGCTGAGCAGCATGTCTTTCATCTCTACGCTCCACTCCGCCTTGCCGTCCGCCAGAGCTTCAAAAATCTCCTCCATGGCGTGGCTGATGTTGGCGACCCCTTTGATGCCGATCAGGTTAGCGGCGCCTTTCAGCGTGTGACTGGCGCGCTGGGCCTGCTGCAGGAAGGCTTTCTTGTCCGCCAGATCGCCATGCAGAGAAGACAGGGCGTGGAACAGAGCATGGGTATGGTTGGGCGAGTCCAGCAGGAACGCCTGGAATACTTCCTGATTGGCGCCATCGGCGGGAACCAGTGAGATATCTTCCGGACTTAACACGACTTCTTCCGCGGCATCTTCCATAAACTCATCGTCGCTGAGCTGGAAGTCCACCAGATTCTCCAGAATGGCTTGCTGCGTCTCTTCGTCCAGACGTTCGCCCCAGGTGGTGGCGTCAATAAACTGCATCAGGCACAGACAGCTTTCTTCTGACGCGCCGCTTTGCAGGTATTCATGCAGCAGCGCTGGCCACTGCTCCAGAATGTCCGCCAGCTCAGGGTCTATCTGGTCGATGGACTGCAGTCGAATCGCCACCATATCGAATAACAACTGCAAGCCGGACAGGCCCAGATAGGCGCAGGTTTCGCCCAGGGTTTGCAGCAGTTCGCAATAACAGTGGCGGGCTTTGACCGAATCCTGCATTTTGGCCGCCTGCTTGCTGAATTCAGGTAGAAGGGCGACGGTTTCCTCCCACAGCGAGGCGAGGATTTCCTGGTGTTGCTCGGGGAGGTCCGCGGGAGGGGTAAAGCTGGAAAAGTCGAAAGTCGCTTCCGGCTCATTCGGCTCGTCCTCGGCGGCTTCCGTCACATCCATCGCTGGCAGGCCTGCGCTGAGTTCGGTCTCTATTTCAGCGAAATCTTCTTCATAAACTTCCGCCACCAGTTCATCCGCGTCGTCTGACTCCGTCTCCGAGACTTCCATCGAGGGGATGGCGTCCATGGTCGCAGCTGCGTCCGCAACGGCTTCAGCCGGCTGCGGCGCAGCGTAGTCATTCCAACTTTCGGGATCGGCGGCGTTTTGCTGCGCTTGCTGTACTATTTGCTCTTCCGCCAGGGTTTCCAGTCTGTGCAGCCAGTCGATGATAGACCAGACCTTTTTCGCCTCAACAGGGAAGTTCGGCATGGTTTCATTGCTTTGCGGATCTTTGGGGCCGTCGCTGGCGATATTGGCGTACAGACGCTGCAGGCGCGCCTGTAATTCCGGCATAGTCGCCATCTCCAATGCGTCATTGACGTTTTCCAGAGCGGCGAAGACTAATTCCGCATCGACGGTCCGTTGCGTCGCCGCCACATCCTCCAGTTCCGCAGTAAAAGCGCGAATGAGTTCGACGGTGGGTGAAACAGGGTCTTGCTTGTGCATAGACGGAATCCATCCTGGTTAGTGGTTGCGGGCGCCCTGGGTAGAGCGCGCCAAACATCAGGTTTAAACAGCAACCTTTTCCTGACGGTCGGCGCATTCTGTGAATAACGCCGACCGCAATCTTCTTATCTCTCAGCTGGCCTGCTTGAGGCGTCCCGGCTCTTCTTTCGCCGGAGCGCCCGCGCTGGGGATCATCAGCTTGCTTGGCGTGGAGGCGTTGGTTTCCAGCGACTCCGTAGACAGTTCCGGTATCCGGATATTGGTGGATACGGAAGCCGGCAAGGTGAACAGTTCCACTGTTTGCTGCAGTACGCCTGATGCTGTACGCAGTCTCTCTGTGTGCAGGGACTGACGTTTCAGCTCCATGTCGGTGACGCGGGTGCTGGCTTCGATTTCGCCGGCTTGTTGGCACACGCTTTGGGTTTCTTTGGCCTGGGCCAGAGAGTTCTGCGCGATCTTCTCTACCGCTGTTACCAGTTCGCGAGTGGTCTTCTGAGTTTCCTGCATCTGTGAACCAGCCTGGGTGGCGCGTTTGGAACCGTTGACCACCTGGGTGATACTGTTGTTCATGGTATCCACCGCGTCCGCCGTTTCGGTCTGAATGTTGCGGATCAAGCTGCTGATCTGTGATGTGGCGTTACGAGAGCTTTCCGCCAGACGCTGAACCTCGTCCGCAACCACCGCAAACCCGCGACCGGCTTCACCAGCCGCCGCCGCCTGCATACTGGCGTTCAGGGCCAGTACGTGTGTGCGTTCCGCAATGCTGTTGATGATGTCGATGATGCCGCTGATCTCCAAAGAACGTTCTGACAGACGCTTGATGCGTTTTTCCGTTTCGCTGATGGAATCGCGGATTTCGTCCATACTCTCGACGGTGTTTCCTACCGCCTCATAGGCTTTGTCAGTGGAAGAAGAGGCGCTTTGCGCGATCTGGTTACAGGACTGACACCACTTGGCGATTTGCGCCATGTGCTTGGCGACGGCATCCAGTTTCTGGATTGTCTGTTCAATCAGTTTCCGCTCTTGGTCGGCGACGCCGACAACCTTGCGGGTCTGCTCATCCACCATGACGCTGGAGCCGCTGACCAGGTTACTGACGTAACGGATTCTGCCCAACGCTTCTGAGGTTTCCTTGGTGACCAGGTTCAAGGCGTCCGCAACCGGCCCGGTGATGTCTTCCCGTACGGTCAGTTTGGTGGTGAGATCGCGATCGCTGAGTTTGGAGGTGCCTTCCAGCAGTTCGATTACCGAGTTGTTGAGCACTTCGTTCTCTCTCTCGATGCGGATCAGAGTCGCCACTTTTTCGTTTAACAGCTGGTCGAGGGCCTGGCCCAGCGTGACCAGCTCGTCGGTTCCGGTGAGTGCGGTGCGGGCTTCGGAGTCGCCTTGTTTGACCTTGCCCACCGTTTCAGTGATGACGTTGACCGGACGCAGAATGGAGCGACGGATGTATTGCGACAGGCCGACAGCGCCGCCGAGGCTTAACAGGATGATGATGGAGCCTGCGATCAGGGCGTTGTTCAATACGCCTTCAGAGGTTTCAAACGCAACCTGCGCTTGTTGGGTCAATTGGTCTGCGTAAGCGGTGGAAGCATCGTTGAAGGGTCCGATGAACTCAGACAAGTCGTTCAACAGGAACAGTTCCAGGTCGGCGCGGGACTGGTTGCCGCCCATCGCCTTGAACTGATCGAAGGCGGAGAACACGCCGGAGACGGATTTCTGCATATCGACGAAGCCTGACTGCTGATCGCCCTGAGCTGAATTGGAGGCGCTCAAGGATTTCCAGTCCGCTTCAAACTGCTGACGGGCCACCGCCAGTTTGGCGTCCGCGTCGGCCCAGGTGACAACGCCCGTGTTCAGACTGTTGATGGTGTCCACCATGCCTTCCTGCAGGGTGTTGATCAAGTGAGTCAGGCGGGAAGTTTCGTTGACCTGATTATGCAATTTCTCGGATGAGTTTCTTGCATAGGTCAGTGCGAAGAAGGCCAGAGATCCGATGATCACAAGCGTTAACGCCATGACCAGGGTCTGTGACAGCAGTCGTTGTCCGACGCTGAGTTTACTGAGAGAAAAAGTGCGGTTCAATTTCATGATAATGCTCCTGCTTATCGAGCCTGTATAACCCGTTGCTTCATGCCGTTCAGAACAATCTGGCCAGTTGCGCGCCTTCTATGGGGAGGTAAGACTTGTTGTTGAAGTAAGTCATCGTCACCAGGTCGGACCCCTGATTGTCGCCGCGGAAGTCGAGGGCGACGCCGCCGATATTGAACTCTGCGTTGCGAGTGGCGCGGACAAAGCTTTCCCGGGTCAGGTCGCCTTTAATGCTTTGCATGATGGCCACGAACATTTTGCCGACGATATAGCCTTCCAGGCTCACTACGTTCAAGCGTTCGCCGAGAGCGGATCTGGCTTCTTTGACGATGGGCAGGTCGGATTCCAGGTCCGGCACTACTTGAGTCAGGATGACTTTATCCGTCACGCCGAAACGGTCCAGGGTGTCGCGCAGGTTTTCCGCGCCAGTGAAGGATACCGCGCTGATCAGCCAGTCTGCGCCCCGTTGTTTGGAGTAAGCGGCGAAACGTCCGATCGCGTTATAGGTGCCGACTGTGACCACCAGGCGACAACGGCTGTTGCTGGCTTTCTCCCACTCTTTCAGGGACTCGAAACCGGCGCGGGAAGTCAGCGTATTGCGCTCATAAACGCCAACAGGGCCGATGCCGTTACGTTCGGGAGAGTCGCCGGACTTGGCCAGGATAGTGTCCAGCTTTTCTACGATATCGCGGGAGCGGACATTGTTTTGCAGCGCCAGCTTGATGCCTTCCACCCCGGCCATGCCGTAAGCGTCGTTCTGTACGTAAGCGCAGATCTCGGATGCTTGCAGGCCGGCGAGGAAGCCTTGCTCGATAACCTTGGCGGTTTCTTGCACGTAGCTGGCGCGGAAGTTGACGACGTCGCCGATGCCGGGACGCAGCAGTCCTGCGCCGGTGAAGAAGCCGACCGCAGGCACTTTATTGTCGGCAAGGATCGGCAGCGCCACTTGAGCGGTCGGAGTGCCGACATTGCCGATCATGGCGAATACGCCGTCCTTGATCAGACGGTTAGTCTGCTCAACGGTGAGGTTAGGGGTGTATGAATCGTTAAGGGTCACGTATTCCAGACGTTTACCCTTGATGCTGACGCCTTCGAATGCGGCGAGCACGCCGTCGCGCATGTTCAGACCCAGGCCGCGGGACTGACCTTCCAGGTCCAGTACGCCTCCGACGACAATGCGATCTCCATAAACGCCGGGTGATTGTGCGGCGACAAGTTGGCTCAGGGCCAGACCGAATAAGAGTGAGATGGTCTTTCTCATGTTATCCTCCCATGGGACTCCTTTTAATAACGTTTCCGAAGGGGTTTTTAGGCGTAGCCAACCCTCTCCGGTCCTGACTTCTCCGGAAATTCCGTTTTAGTTACCAGGGTTCAGCCTGCGCCTTGAGGGGCGGATGTGTACTGCTATCGCTGACAGGCTTGTCTATCGGGGTTGGGCTTAACTCGTGCTCAACATATCGGTCAGCCTCCTTTTGAACGTGTCCAGATTCCATTCACACCAAATGCCGTTTTGTCTGTAGACTGCATCGACGCAGGCCATCAGAGCGTTGGAAAGAGGCGGGGGTTGGGTCATGCGCTGGTCTGTCGTCATCATCAGCTTGTGAGGGAAACGACGCACCTTCACGGCGAAAGACTCCTGCCCCTGATCGAAGTACAGCAGGTAGGAGGGACTGGCCCGTTGCACGACTTTGCGTTGCGGCGCGATCGCTTCTGAGGCGTCGCGCAGACCAAAATATATTTCCAGGTCGACAACCGGGGTCACCTGACTGCGGACATTCACGAAGCCGCTCAGCCACTTGGGAGCATAGGGGACCGGGCAGATTTCCGGAGACTCCAACAGTTCCTTGTAGCAGTCCTCGCGAATCAACAGGCCCAGGTTGCTCTGATCAGCCGTATCCGCGTCGGCCTCCTTGACGGCCAGCCGCAGGGCGAACCATGCGGTGGCCTGATTTTCACGGACTTCCTCCCGGGTTTCCGCGTTGATTTGCCGGAGCAGGGCGAATGCTTCGGAGGGCCGGAGTATTCGCTTGCTCTCAACCGGGATTGACACGCTGTTCATGGCGTCTCACCTCGTTCCTGAATCGGCTTCAGGCGTAGCTGTGGAGTTGACTGATAATTTCTTCGTTCTTGTAAGGTTTGGACACCAGCGCCTTGGCGCCTTGTTTGGCCGCCCAGATGTGGTCCACCTTCTGGTTCTTGCTGGAGACGAACACCACGGGAATTTTGGACAGCTCCGGGTCCTGGGAAATCTCCCTACAGGTGCTGAAGCCATCCATGTCGCCCATGATGATGTCCATCAGAATCAGGCTGGGCTTTTCTTTGCGCGCTTTGCTGATGGCTTCTTCGCCGGAACGGGCTGTCACCGTTTGATAGGCTGCGCCGGAGACGATCTGCTCCAGATGTTTCAGATCGGTTTCGCTGTCATCGACGATAAGTACTTTCTTGTTCATAGGTTATCTCCCTAGAGCTGCTAGTTGTGGAAATATGAGCGTTTCCGTTTTGGCGGCGCCGAGATAGCGGCGTACTACTTCCGCCAGTTCCCGGTCTTCCGGAGGCTTGGTGATATAACCATCGCACCCGGACATTTTTGCTTTGACGCGATTTAACGTGGATGATTTGCTGGTCAGCATCACCACTTTGGTTTTCACTTGTTGCTTGATTGAGCGGCAAGCCTGATAACCATCCATGCCAGGCATCATTACATCCATGAACACCAGGTCGTAGCGGCAGTCGCGCACTTTCATGAGCGCTTCCTCACCGCTTTCCGCTACATCCACGCCGGCTTCGAAATCCAGGATTTCATGCAGCTTCTGTTTCATGAAGGTGCGCACCGGCAAGTTGTCGTCGACAACGAGAATGTTCTTTACGTGGGTCTTCGCTTCCTGCTGGTCCGACTGCGTGGCCTGCTGCAACGCTTCGCGCAGACGACGGAATATCAGGGGACGGGTCAGGTGGATTGCTTCATCGTCAACAGGCTGCTTGCTGCGGCTGATGACGATGGTTTTTTCGAAGTGAGTGGCGGCCTTCAGTCTTTGCCAAAGGCTGCGGCTTTCTGGCTTATCGATATCCACAAGCAGAATCTGTCCTTCCATGGAGCCGGGTTCGCTGGCGAGCTGGAAGTTTCCGAACCATGTTTCGTCCAGATGAGACAGGTTCCGAAGCAGAACCAAGTCCTTCTCCATGAGCCCCACATGCGAAATGATAATCTTGTCCATGAAACCCTCTCCTCGACCTTGCGGCCTTTCCTTTGGGTCTGATTGCAAATCGACTGAGTTAACTGCTCCGAGATGATTAAAAACTAATCACTATTGGCTGGATTATTGGAATGAATGTTAAATTTGTCAAAAACATGCTCGTAAACAATGGTAATGAACGTCGATAAGTTGACGTTTTAGTTCGCAGTTCTCGTTTCGAGATGTAAGCGAGCGGGGAAAATTGTTACAGGTGGTGAAAACGTGTCCCTATTCACGTTTGCGCCTAACCTTTTGATTTTTTGGAAATCGCAGAATTAAACGTTGAAGCCGGGTGAGAAATCGCCGTTATTCGCCGTACATTGCGGTGAAAAACTTTGCAAAATTAAATATGAGAATTCGTCTGAAAATGGGGCTTGAACGCAGGTTTTAGAGTGCTCTTGAGTGAGCGCAATGACGCCGTTTCGAACGCTAAAGACGTCAGAAAGAACATTTGCGAAAAGAACCCACAGCGATCAGAAAGGCGGGCGGATAACATTGAGGCGTTAAAAAGGAGGCCGAGGCCTCCTTTTTTGATTATCGACGCATTATTCCATGGGATGGATTAATGAATGGCGCTTTTGGCCAGTTTGCCGATATCCGTGTGGTGCAGCAGCTTGGAGAAGCCGTCAGTCGCGCCGGCGGGGCCGAACGCCACTACTGGCACCGGCGTGCTAGTGTGAGTGCCGGTAGCCCAGACGATGTTCTGGCTTTCGGCCATGGCGCGACCCAGCAGGTCATGACGCACTTCCTGACCGTATACGTAGAATGACTTGAAGTCATTCACTTTGGGGAACATTTTGGCGCTCAGGTAGTCGTGCCCTTCAACCTTATAGTAGTTGGGCTCTTGCTGCAGAACCGCTTTGGCCTGTTCCAAAGTGATGGGGAACGCGTTGTTGGCGTTGACCAGCTTCATCAGTTCCGCTGGAGACTGCTTAGCGCCGTCGAATTCGGCGAACAGGTCCGGGAAGCTCATTTTTTGCTGGTACAGCTTGCTCAGCGTCTCGAATGAACCGAAGTTGAAGTTAGGCGCGTAAGCCGCTTCTTTGAACGCTTCGCCAGTCAGCGGCTCGCCTTCGGGGATGTTGGAGCGTGAGTAACTGAAGCCGAAGCCGCCGGTTTCATGGTCGGCGGTGATGATGACCAGAGTGTCCTGACGGTTCTTCACCCACTCGTAGACGTAGTTGATGGTTTCGTCGAACTTGAGCATCTCATGCAGCATAGTGCCTGCGTCGTTATCGTGACCCGCCCAGTCAATCTGACCGCCCTCGATCATCAGGAAGAAGCCCTTTTCGTTGCGGGACAGGATGTCCAGCGCCTTCATGGTCATTTCTTTCAGAGTCGGCTCGGTGCGCTTGGGATCGTCTTTGGCGTGAGTATAACGAATGCCGTTCATCATGCCGGAGTAGCTGAACAGGCCCAGCAGCTTATCGCCTTTGGAAGCATCCAGCTGGTTACGGTTGAACGCCAGCTGATAGCCCATGGACTCAGCGTCCGCCAGCAGGTTCTTGTCGTCCTTACGCTTGGACTTCAGCTGTACAGCGCCTTCGGTTTTCTTTTCCAGCGCCTGGTACAGTTCGCCTTTGTCGTTCACGGACTTGGGCAACCAGTGACGCAAACCACCGGACAGCATGACGTCTACCTGGTTCGCCAGCATGTCTTCCGCGATCTGGTTTTCCATAGAGCGATGCGCCCGGTGAGCGGCGAAAGAGGCGGGCGTGGCGTGTGTCAGACGGGTATCGGACACTAAACCGGTGGATTTGCCCATACGCTTGGCTTTCTCCAGCACGGTCTCCACATGGTCGCCCACTTTGTCGAGGCCAATAACTTCGGACGGCGCAGGCTCGCCAGTGGCCAACTGAGTGGCGGAACAGGCAGAGTCGACAACCAGGTTATAAGCGGGGGTGTGGCGGGACAGGCCCAGGACGCCGGTGTCCATAAACTTCTGCATGCCCGTGAGCTGGCCGTGGTAGATGGAATCTGGCGCATTGACGGCGTATTCGTGCAGCAATCCGATCTGCTGCGGCCCCATGCCGTCGCCGATCATCATGATGACGTTTTTAACTTCCGGTTCCTTGGTGTCGGTTTTTTTGTCCATGGTGGACTGACATCCCGCCATCAAGGCCGAAATTGCTGCTGCGCTGGCCAATAATTTCCAAGAATGTATTCTTCTTAGCATAGACTTCCTTATTGCATAGTCGATTGATGTGATAATGGAGCTTGCGCCCCTTTAGTCAGGCGTTTTTGTTGTTATCGCCCAATTCTTTTGATCCGGTCACAGCATACCCACGCTGTCGCGACGCTGTCCTTGTCGGTCCTGGCGTGGGCTGATCGGTTTTTTATTATTTCAGATACTTGGCCGTCAGTGCGCCCATATATTCTGGGTCGTCTCGCAGGCGCGATATCTCTTTCCAGATAGCGGTTTGTTCTGCGGTGGTGAGGGGCGAGCCTTTGGCGAAAGTAAGATGGTAGGATTTACTGCTGAGGGGGTTGAGGTCGGATTTCAGTTTGGTTTTATATTCCGCCTGCCGCATCAGGTGTTGATAGACCTCGGGGGTGGTGATCACCGAACCGCTCCCCAGTTTGGCCAGCTTTTCAATATTGCGCAGCTCCCCGGTCTGGCTTTCATATATGCGTCGGTTGGACTCTCGCAGCGTACTGACGATGGAGTAACCGCGGGCCACGCGCACCGGCTCCGGCAGCGTGTTGAGATCGCCCTTGAATTCATAGTTCGCGTCGCTGGACACCACCACAATGTATTCCACTTGCGCCACCCGTGAGGCGGAGCGTTGCGCGGTAGCGGCGTCGGCGGGGTAGTTCATGAACTCTGCGCGCTCTTTTTTGTAGGAGGCGGTGACGACGCCGTGCACCAGATTGCCGCGGGCGGAATCCAGGCATTCCTGCCACAGCATGGGTTTGAATTCGACTTTATAGCCCAGGCTTTCTGAGGCCTTTTTTACGATGTCCACATGCATGCCTGCGGCTTCGCCTTGCTCGTCTACGTAAGTGAACGGGTACCAGTAGTTGTTGTCGCTACAGAAGACGATATCCGTTTGCGCGGCGGCGAGATTGGAAATGAATAGAGTGGAAAGAAAAAGCGCCAGCGCTCTGAAGGCATTGTATGTCGACATATGTTTTCCTTATGGGAAAGTGAATACAGATTGTGTCTTAGCAGGCTCTGTTTTGGGATCTGGTTATTCTTCTGCACATACGCTGATTTTATTATTTATTTCGACATGTTAGCTGATGTAGGTCTAATCGCAAGGTCTTGTTGGGGATAAGTTACATAGTGTTACCTTGAACGAATTGCGTGGAGTGAACGTTAGATTTTCATTATGGGGGTAATACTGTGCTGGAGATATCAGGCGCCGCGGTAAGCGGGCTTGATTGCGCGAGTTTTGAAAAGCATCGCTAAAGTCAGGAGAATAAGAGACTTGTCTGACATTCTATTCCGGGACTTTGCGATACATGAAACTCACCGCTATCCACCATGCCGCTATTATTTGTTCGGACTATACGGCGTCGAAACGTTTTTATACTGAGGTATTGGGGCTGAAAGTTCTGGCGGAGAATTTCCGCGCGCAACGAAATTCCTACAAATTGGATCTGCAGCTGCCGGACGGTTCTCAGGTGGAGTTGTTTTCCTTTCCCGATGCGCCGCCCCGTCCCAGTTATCCCGAAGCGCGCGGTTTGCGTCATTTGGCTTTTGTCACGCCGTCGGTGGAGGAGGCCAAGGCTTATCTGGAATCTCAAGGGGTGGTGGTGGAGGATATCCGGGTGGATGAATACACCGGCAAGCGTTTCACTTTTTTCGCCGACCCGGATGATTTGCCGCTGGAGTTATACGAAGCCTGAAGCAAGGGTCGCCAGGAGGCTTTGCTGCGCCAAGTGAGTGAAAAAGGGGAGCGCGAAGGCTCCCAAACGCAGAGGAGCAAGGGTCGTTGCTTTTGATTCTCCTCAAATCGAACTTTGTTCCAAACCGAGTTTCCCGTCGGAGGGAACGCGTTACAGCAGTTTCTGCAGCTCAGGAATACAGGAGCCGCAGTTAGTGCCGGCATTCAGGCATTGGCCAATGGCTTCCACCGTTTGCAGTCCTTTTTCTCGAATCGTCTGACGCAGGGTGTTTTCTCCTACGCCGAAGCAGGCGCAGATAGTGCGTCCGGCATGGGCGGCGTCAGAGCGTGGAACGCCGGCGAGCAAGCCGAGGCGGTCGTTGTGGGTCAGCGCTTCCAGGTCGAACAGACTCGCCAGCCAGGACCGTTCAGGCAAATCCGGCGTGGGGCCGATAAACAGGCACGCCGTCAGACGGTCGCCAGTAAAGCAGGCGCTGCGGTACTTGCCCGTTGCGCTATCCTGGTACTCCAGCCATTCGCTCTCATTCTGAGCAGACAGATTCAGAAGGGCGCGCGCCCATTGGCTCCAGTCTTCAATGGGCGCGGCGCCGGCGAGTTCATAACGATAGAAGCGGGTTCCGCGAATCTTGGCCCAGTAAGGCGCGCCTTCCAGATTCAATTCTTCCCGGGCGAAAATAAAGCCATGCCAGGCGGCCTCAAAGCGCTCCAGCGCCACGGGTGTGTGCTTGCTTTCCGGCTGCCCGGAATGTGGATCAGTAAAAGGGTTGACCAGCGCGCCGACCCGTCCTGCTGCGCTATATTGGGCGGTCCAATGCATGGGGACGAACAATTGTCCGGGTTGCTGTTCATCCGTCAGGTTGGCTCTGGCGATCATCGCGCCGTGGCGGGAGCGCAGGCTCACCAATGTATTGGCTTCGACGCCGGCCCGCTGCGCATCTTGCGGATGAATATCGCAGTAAGGCTCAGGGAGATGGGCGTTGAGTCGCGGCGCCAGGGCGGTCCGGGTCATGGTGTGCCATTGGTCGCGGATGCGGCCGGTGTTGAGAGCGAAAGGATAGCTCTCATCCAGTTTTCCCTGCGGTGGTTGCGGCGTTACCGGCAGCAGTAGCGCCTTGCGATTCCGACTGAAATAGCCCCCGTTTTGAAGGAGCCGGGATGAGCCCCGGGGCGCTGCGGCGTTCACTGGCCACTGTATTGGTTCTAGCGCGTCGTAATCAGCGTCGGTCAGTGTCTCCAGGGCGGAAATATCGAAGGCGCGTAAGGACTGCTCTGGCGCATTCTCGAAGCCGGATAACGCCGCGTGTTCAATGAATATGTCCCGACTGTTGCGATAATTGAAGGCTGCGCCGAAACCCATGCGCTGGGCGACGGCGCTGATGATCCACCAGTCCGGTTTGGCGTGGCCGGGAGGCGTTAGAAGTGCGCGCTGGCGGGAGATGCGGCGCTCGGAGTTGGTGACGGTTCCGTCTTTTTCGCCCCAGCCCAGCGCTGGCAACAGGATGTTGGCGTATTCCGTGGTGTCAGTGCGGCGGATACAGTCGGAGATGATCACGTTTTCGCAGCGGGACAGCGCCTGGGCGACCTTGTCCGCATCCGGCATGCTGACAACTGGATTGGTGCCCATGATCCAGATCGCCTTGATGCGGCTGTCCGCCACGGCGTCGAACAGGTCCACGGCTTTCAGGCCGGGCTGGCTGGCCATGCGGGTGGCGTTCCAGAAGCGGCCGACTCTCTCTACGTTATCCGAGGTGAAGTCCATATGCGCTGCGAGCTGATTAGCCAGACCGCCCACTTCGCGGCCACCCATGGCGTTGGGTTGGCCAGTGAGAGAGAGTGGCCCCATTCCCGGCTGCCCGATGCGGCCGGTAGCCAGATGACAATTGATAATGGCGTTGACCTTGTCGCTGCCGCTGCTGGATTGATTCACCCCTTGAGAGTACGCCGTCACTGTTTTCGGCGTTTTGCGGAACCAGTCGTAAAACGCCGCCACTTCGCCCTCTTTCAGTCCGCAATGGCGGGCCACCGACGGGATATCCGCAGTTTCGGCGGCGCGCGCGGCTTTGATGGCGACGCCAAAGCCCTCGGTATGTTGTTCCAGGTATTCGTAGTCCAGCGCGCCCAGACGCGCCAAGTATGCCAACAGACCGTTGAATAACCACGCATCGGAGCCTGGCTGCAGCGGCAGGTGCAGGTCGGCGATATCGCAGGTGGCGGTGCGACGCGGGTCGATCACTA
This sequence comes from Hahella sp. NS-SX17, assembly GCF_057367735.1. Lineage (NCBI taxonomy): Bacteria > Pseudomonadati > Pseudomonadota > Gammaproteobacteria > Oceanospirillales > Hahellaceae > Hahella > Hahella sp. NS-SX17. The sequence continues at coordinate 6,421,311 of NZ_CM170632.1, read as the reverse complement.
CCACTTTCATCTGGGGGCGCTGCTGTTTGGCGGCTTTGATGCGTTGATACAGGATAGGATGGCACCAGGCGGTATTGGAGCCGGTCAGGATAATCAGGTCGGCCTGCTCCAGGTCCTCGTAACATCCCGGTACGACATCCGCTCCGAAAGCGCGTTTGTGGCCTGCGACGGAGGAAGACATGCACAGGCGTGAATTGGTGTCTACGTTGGCGGAACCGATGAAGCCTTTCATCAGTTTGTTGGCGACGTAATAGTCTTCCGTCAGCAATTGTCCCGAAAGATAGAACGCCACGGACTCGGGGCCATGCTCACGCGTCGTGGCGCTCAGCGTCTCCGCCGCCAGATCCAGGGCGGCGTCCCAGGATACCGTTTCCCCGTTAATTTCAGGGTTTAACAACCGGCCGTACAAGGTCAGCGTTTCCGCCAGTGCGGCGCCTTTCGAGCACAAGCGTCCGAAGTTGGCGGGGTGATTGCGGTCGCCCTGAATGTGGATCTGCCGGGTTGCGGCGTCCGTCACGACCGCCTGGATGCCACAACCCACGCCGCAGTAGGCGCAAGTGGTGTGTAGAGTGCGATTAGAAGTCATAAACTCGGGCCTGATGCAAAAAGGGTGAAACGGCGAAACCGCGGCGGGGAGTGCGGTCCCGCCGTTTCAATGGGAAAAGCGTCCCCAAGCTCACCATTCTCAATCGCTCTCTTCCGTGGCGGTGAGGGCCACGAAAATCTGCTGTCCTTCCATGCGCACCTGAAACCTGCGCGTACAGCCGGTGTCATAACCCTGGGCTTCGCCGCTCTGCAGACTGATCACCCAGTTGTGCAGCGGGCAGGTGACGTTGTCGCCATGGATGATTCCCTGGGACAAGGCGCCGCCTTTATGGGGGCATTTGTCGCGCAGGGCGAACACTTTGTCGTCCTTGGTGCGAAACACCGCCAGGTCGCCGAAGCGGGACTGCACTACGCGGGCGCCCAGGCGTGGTATTTCTTCAAGACTGCCTACCTCGATCCACTGTGTCATAGCTGATATCTCTTCTGTCTTACGTCTCGGGAGTATTCACGTTTTGATTGTTAGTGCGACTCAGTTCAATTGCGTGAGAGGGATGAACTCCTGCTTCTCCACGCCTTGAGCGGCCCGTTCCGCCCAGGGATCGATCTGCGCTAGTTTTTGCGACTCCAGAAAGCGGGCGTGGAACGCCTTGCGCTGCTCCGGATTGTCCACCAGTTCGGATTTGACGTAACTGAGGCCAACACGCTCGACCCAGGGTGCGGTGCGCTCGTTGTGATGTCCTTGCTCCCGGTACATCTGCATCAGCGCGCCGGCGTACTCCATGACTTCATCCATGGTGGACACTTTGACCAGGAAGTCGGAGACGCGCACCTTCATGCCGCCGTTGCCGCCCACGTATAGCTCCCAGCCGGAGTCCACTGCGACAACGCCAAAGTCTTTGATAGTGGCTTCCGCGCAGTTGCGTGGGCAACCGGATACCGCCATTTTCACTTTGGCCGGCGTCCAGGAGCCCCAGGTCATCTTCTCCAGCTTCACGCCCATGCCGGTGGAGTCCTGGGTGCCGAAGCGGCAGAACTCTGAGCCGACGCAGGTTTTCACGGTGCGCAATGCCTTGCCGTAAGCATGGCCGGACACCATGCCGGCGTCGTTCAGGTCTTTCCAGATATGAGGCAGGTCTTCTTTTTTGACGCCGAGCAGGTCGATGCGCTGGCCGCCGGTGACTTTGACGCAGGGCACTTGGTATTTGTCCGCCGCGTCGGCGATGGCGCGTAGCTCATTGGGCGTAGTGAGGCCGCCCCACATGCGTGGTACGACGCTGTAAGTGTTGTCTTTCTGGATGTTGGCGTGCACCCGTTCGTTGATGAAGCGGGAGCGCGGGTCGTCCACTTTCTGGTCCGGCCAGGCGCAGACCAGATAGTAGTTGATGGCCGGGCGGCAGACATGGCAGCCGTCCGGTTTGTCCCATTCCATAAAAGCGGCCACTTCGTGAAAGGTTTTCAGGCCGTTATCGATAATGGTTTTGCGGACAGTGTCATGGCCGTAGCCGGTGCATTTACAAAGCGGCTTTTCACTGGGCGCGGTGCTGTAGTCGCCGCCGACGGTGGCCGCCAGAACCTGCTCCACCAGACCGGTGCAGGAACCGCAGGAAGCGGAGGCTTTGGTGGCGGCGCGCACATCGTCCAAGGTGTAGAGTTTGTTGTCAGTGATGGCTTTAACGATGTCGCCTTTGCAGACGCCGTTACAGCCGCAGATCTCGGCATCGTCAGGCAAGTCCGCGACGGCGTTGATGCCCTGGCGGCCGGAGTCGCCCACTAAATGCTGGCCGAACAGCAAGGTGTCGCGGAAGTCGCTGATATTGGTTTTGTCGCGCATCAGTTGGAAGTACCAGGAGCCATCGCCGGTGTCGCCAAACATGACAGAACCGATGATTTTGTCCTCTCTGATCACCACCTTTTTATAGACGCCGCGTTTGGGGTCCTGAAACACGATGTTTTCGCTGTCGTTGTCCCCCAGAAAGTTACCGGCGGAGAAAACGTCTATGCCAGTGACTTTGAGCTTGGTGGAAACCTCTTTTTGCTTGTAAATGCCGATGCCGTAGCCCGCCAGATGGTTGGCGCAGACTTTGGCCTGATCCCAGATCGGCGCCACCAACCCGAACAGTTCGCCCCGATGTTGCACGCATTCGCCGATAGCGTAGATGCTGGGGTCGTAGGTTTGCATGGTGTCGTTGACCACAATTCCTCGTTCACAATACAGGCCGCAGGACTGCGCCAGATCGGTGTTGGGGCGAATGCCGACCGCCATCACGACGATATCCGCAGGCAACGTCTCACCGGTGTCGAACTTGATGGCTTTGACGCCGCCATGTTCGTCACTCTCCAGGCAAGCGGTGTTGGCGGACATGCGAAACTTCATGCCGCGTTCTTCTAAAGCCGCTTGCAGAAAACGGGCGGAAGGACCATCCAACTGGCGATTCATCAGTATTTCCAGGTTATGCACCACGGTGACGTCCATGCCGTGTTTAAGCAGGCCGTTGGCGGCTTCCAGGCCGAGCAGGCCGCCGCCGATTACGATGGCGTGCTGTTTGGATTTGGCGGCGGACAGCATGGTGTCCACATCGGAAATATCGCGGAAGGTGATGACGCCTTTCAGGTCTTTGCCCGGCACAGGAATAATGAAGGGATTGGAGCCGGTGGACAGCAGCAGCCGGTCATAGGGCGCTTCCGTCCCGTCCGCCGCATATACGATCTTGTTGCGGCGATCCACTTTCAACGCTCGCTTATCCCATCCGGCGTGCAGAGTGATGTGGTGAGTTTTGTACCACTCCATGTCGTTGATCATGATGTCTTTAAGCGTCTTTTCTCCGGACAACAACGGCGACAACATGATGCGGTTGTAATTGCCGTGAGGCTCTGATCCGAACACGGTGATGTCGTATTTATCCGGGGCTATTTTTAACAGCTCCTCGACCGTCCGCATTCCAGCCATTCCATTTCCGACGACGACTAATTTTTCTTTCATGGATCTTCTCCAGCTCGCTGAATCCGCTACAGGCTAATTGACGGTGATTCAGCATGAATGGCGCCAACCAAAATCTCGTTATTTTTAAGTCTCTGTAATTAAAGAGATAAAAAGTGAATTTCGATGCATTTCGCGGGAATTTGCCTGCAAATGGTGCGAATTAACGCTCAGGTTTTGTTCTAAAAAAGTGCGCGAATTTTGGCTGGCGCCCAACAAGAGTGATTAATTTGGTGCGGGCGCGTGATTTTGTTCTGCGCTTAATTGGTGCGTTTTGTGGCTCTGGAAAATACCTGGCGGTTAGCCTAATAAACCTAATCGCCTGATTTCCAAAGGTAATATGGCGTTGGGACGGTAGCGTTTCGATGGCGGGAAAAAGCGTTGAAGGGCCTGAAGGCGTCAGTTTGGGTGGTTGGCACAGCTTTTGTAATTCCAATGAATGCTTTTCTGCTAGAACTCAACTGCCAAATAAGACAGGAAGATTTATGTCATCCGATAAATTGAACATTCTGGATTTGTCCCAGGGGGGCGTCCGAACGTTGCATTACACTTGGTTCGCGTTTTTCCTTACTTTTGTGATGTGGTTTTCCCATGCCCCGATGAAGCCGTTCATCGTGGAAGCCTTCAATATGACCAACGAACAGTGGAAAGCGCTGTTGATTCTGAACGTGGCGCTGACCATTCCCGCGCGTATTGTGATCGGCATGTTGGTGGATAAGTTCGGCCCCCGTGCGGTATACAGCCTGTTATTGATGATTTCCGCTTTCTTATGTTGGGGATTTGCATTTTCCACTACCTTTGAGCAGCTTGCGCTGTTTCGCTTTCTGTGTGGGTTCATTGGCGCTGGATTCGTCATTGGCATCCGTTTGGTGGGGGAGTGGTTCCCCGCCAAAACCGTCGGTGTGGCGGAAGGGGTATACGGCGGCTGGGGCAACTTCGGCTCTACGGCGGCGGCCTGGACATTGCCTGCGGTCGCCGCTTATCTCTATGGCGGCGATGAAGGCTGGCGTTATGCGATCGCCACCACTGGCGTCGTCGCTTTCTTTTATGGAATGCTGTTCTATCGCAAGATCCGCAATACGCCGAAAGGCTCCACTTACTTCAAGCCGAAAAAGAGCGGCGGACTGGAAGTCAGTTCCTGGAAAGATTTCTGGTTTTACATCGCCATGAACCTGCCGATGTATATCGCCCTGGCGGTGCTGACCTGGAAACTGTCGCCAGCGGGTCTCGGACTGTTATCTGACGTTACTGCGCAAATGCTGTGGGCGGGCCTGGGCGCGTTATTCATTATCCAGTTCTGGCAGATCTACAACGTTAATCACGAACGCCTGAAACAGGGCGTGCCGGAAATGCAGCGGTACAAGTTCAAGCAGGTGGCGGTGTTGGATTGGGCGTACTTTGTGACCTTTGGATCAGAGTTGGCGGTGGTGTCGATGCTGCCCGCCTTTTTTATGGAAACCTTTGGTGTGTCGCCTGTGCAGGCGGGTTTGCTGGGCGGGGCTTTCGCCCTGATGAATCTGGTGGCGCGTCCTGGGGGCGGGTTGTTGTCAGACCGCTTTGGCCGTAAAAAAACACTGTCCATCCTGATCGCGGGTCTGGCGATGGGCTATATGCTGTTGAGCCAGATTTCCTCCGCCTGGATGATTCCTGTCGCCGTGGCGTCAGTGATGCTGTGTTCCTTCTTTGTACAGGCGGGAGAGGGGGCAGTGTTCGCCATGGTGCCTTTGGTGCAGCGCCGCATGACCGGACAGATCGCAGGTATGGCGGGCGCATACGGTAATGTGGGGGGCGTGACTTTTTTGACGGTGTATTCATTCGTTGACGCCTCCACTTTCTTTATGACTATCGCAGGAGCCGCGGCGGTTTGTTTTCTCGCGGTGCAGTTTCTGGATGAGCCTGAAGGACATATGGTGGAAGTGGGCGAAGACGGCAGCGTCCAGTTGATTGAAGTGAACTGATTGACATGGGCGTATCACTGCGGCGTACTACCTTTAAATTTCGCAGCAGGAATAGTGGCGCATGATATTCGCCAGTGACTTGTCGCTATCTGTTGATCAACACAGTATTGCGGGCGTGAAATCCCGCAATGAAGACTGCATCGGGGTGCGTATTCCTGATCGGGAAATGTTGCAATTGAAAGGCGCGGTGGCGGTGATTGCGGACGGCGTCAGCGCAGCGCAGGCGGGCAAGGAAGCCAGTGAAGCCTGCGTCACTAATTTCCTGAGCGACTACTTCTGCACCCCGGACTCCTGGTCGGTTAAAAACGCCGCACAGAAGGTGCTGCAGGCGTTGAATCGCTGGCTGTATGGGCAAAGTCTGCGCACCCTCAATGACGACAAAGGTTATGTCTGCACCCTGTCCATTCTGGTGTTGAAATCGACGCAGGCGCATATCTTTCATGTGGGCGACAGCCGCATCTATCTGTACAGAAATGGCGAGCTGGAGCAGGTCACCACGGATCACACCGCCCGCGTCGATGCGGAACGCACTTACCTGGCCCGGGCTATGGGCTTTTCTCCTAATCTGGACATTGATTACCGTGTTTTGGACGTGCAGGCCGGAGATATATTCTTATTGAGTACGGATGGTCTGCATGACTTCATTTCCCTCAGCCAGATGCGGGAACAACTACAGACAGTGGACAAAGCCCCGATTCAGGGTGTCGCTGAGCAACTTCTGCAAGCGGCTTTGCAGGCGGGCAGCGACGATAATCTGAGCTGCCAGATTATTCGGGTGGAAGGACTTGGGTTGCAGGATGCAGACGCCTGCTGTCGCGAACTGAGTCGTTTGCCGTTTCCGCCGCCGCTGGAAGTGGGGCAGAGTCTGGACGGCTATCGCGTCGAGCGCATTCTGCACGAAAGCGCGCGCAGTCAGGTCTATCAGGTCACTGATATGGAGTCCGGCGCGCGTGCGGTAATGAAAACGCCCTCTCTTAATTTCGTGGACGATCCCGCTTATATCGAGCGCTTCGCCATGGAGGAGTGGATTGCCCGGCGCGTGCAGAATCCCCATGTGGCGGGTTTGGTTCCCTGTAAACGTGCGCGCAGCGGTTTGTATTATCTGACGGAGTTCGTGCCGGGAGCGCCATTGTCGCGGTGGATTCGCGATAATTCCCGTCCGGATATTCAGCGTGTGACGCACATCCTGGAACAGGTTGTTAAAGGCGTACGGGCGTTACATCGTAAAGAGACTCTGCATCAGGATATCAAGCCGGATAATCTCCTTATTGGTAATGACGATCATGTGACGCTGGTGGATTTCGGCTCCTGCCGTATTCCAGGAGTGGAGGAAATGTATCTGCCAATTGAGCGGGAAAGGGCGTTAGGCACCGCCAGCTACAGTGCGCCGGAATATGTGTTGGGGGCGAAAGCCACGACCCGTTCCGAGCTGTTTTCCGTGGCGGTGATTGGGTATGAAATGCTGACCGGACACTTGCCTTATGGGGAGGCTTATGAAAAAGCGGCGTCGCCGACCGCGTTGGCCAAATTAAAATATACGCCCGCTTATCATCATAATCCCATGGTTCCCGTGTGGATGGATGGCGCATTGAAGAAAGCCCTGCAACTGGACCCGCGTCGTCGCTACGACAGCTTTTCCGAATGGTTGCAGGACATGACCTATCCCAACTCCCGGCTCATGCCGGATAACGCGTTGCCAATTGTTGAGCGCAATCCTTTGGTCTTCTGGCGCACGTTAAGTGGGATACTGCTGCTTACTCAACTCGCCACCATACTGTGGTTGCTGCATCTGTTGCGGTAGCGCTCACGATTCAGCGGGAGCGGGGATTTCCGCAGCCACTTTCTCACCGATCAGGCGATGGGTTTTACCGGAAGGGTGAATGTCGTCGAAGTAGTAGAAGTTGTCGAACTGCTCTTCGCTACAGATGTCGCTGTACTCCAGGTCCTCCGTCACGTAGCAGCCGTCTGTAGTGTTGGTGAAGCCATAGTCCGCCGCGTTGTTCAGGATATCCAGAGCGATCTGGTATGAGTTGATCATCGTGACTTTCGCATCGCCTATATTCAATTCAGACAGCTTCAACTCCACTTGATTGTTGAAGTACACAGTGAGGTCGCTGGCCAGTTGCGAGCGGCCTTCCTGACCGGGCTCTTCGGATTCTTTCAGTACCTTCGGCGTTTTGCCCACATCCGGGACTGTCAGCACAACGATGTTTTTCCCGCCTTTATCGATTACCTCCTGCACGTTGGCGGCGACTTTATCCGCGGCAAGGTCCAGTGCGTTGGTGTTGTTAGGGGACGTTTCTCCCCGCTGCTCAAGAATATCGTTGCCGCCGATGAAGAACAGGTATAGCGCTTTGGGTGAGGCTTCTTCGGAGTGATACTCCATATAGGTGTCCACTTGGAAGTCCAGGTCGATATTCTGATCTGCGTCCGCCTGTCCACCGGCGACGGCGTAGTTGGTGCCGTCAGTGATTTCGCCCAGATACAGGGAGGCCTCTACATCCACGTCCAGGGACTCCGCCACATAATCCACGATCAGCTTACCGTTGGAAATCCGGTTGTCGTAAAAGGGGGAGGGCAGGTCTGTTTCCAGGGAGAGGTAGCCGCCGATATTCCCGGTGTCAGACAGACTGTCTCCAAATACATAGAGCGCGCTGTAGGGGCGGGACTCAGAGGTCTCCTTCTCCTCATCATCGCTCAATTGACAGCCCGACAGGGCGATTGCGCACGCCAAAGGCGTCAAAAGGGTTTTTTTCCAGGTTCCTTTAACCATGTTCATTATGCTCATCCTATTTCTACAGTTAGCTCTCTTTATTTGTGCGGCCGCCAAAACCGGGCTATCAGCGGTCGTTCCGTCTCAACTCCAACGCTCCGCATGAACTTGAGTCGTTATCCCCTTATCGCAGGAACCATGCCTGAAATGAAAAATGGAGTAGTGATTGCAGCTAACCGCCCGGAATCACTGGGCTGGAGAGGAGGTTAAGGAAGATGGAATACGAACTTCTTTTATTGAACGTTATTCAGATTTTTGTAAAAACGGCTACTGGAGTTTGTAAAGTTGGAAGGACGTTGAGGGCGGGAAGGGAATGTAGGGCCGGAGCTTCGACGGCATTGGCTGATAAAAACAAAGCCAGACGAACGCTGGCTTTGCTGAAATAAACGAGGATGAATGTAAGGTGCGCTATCAACTCTCCCCAGGAACGTTAATCACGCCTTCAAGATAAAGGCGCGCCTGACCGACCAGCAGCACGTTCGGGCCGCGGTAGTGGCACATGACTTCGCCGCCGCGTTGGGAGATTTGTCGGGCGGTCAGCTCTACTTTGCCCAGTTTTTCTGACCAGTATGGCGTCAGTGTGCAGTGGGCGGAGCCGGTGACAGGGTCTTCGGGAACCCCGACTTTGGGAGCGAAGAAGCGGGAGACGAAGTCCACCTTATCCCCTTTAGCGGTGACAATCACGCCGAGGGAGTCGACGAGTTTCAGCATGCGCATATCTGGATAGACGGCGCGTACGGCGGCTTCGTTTTCCAGTACGACCATATAGTCCCGGGACTTGAGCACTTCCAGCGGCTTCACGCCGCCGAGGGCTTCCAGCAGGGCCTGGTCCGGTTCAACCAGCTCGCCTTTGCGGCTGGGGAACAGCATGGCGTAGCCTCCCTGTTTGTGAGGAGAGACTTCCAGCGTGCCGCTACGGGTGTGAAACTGAATGCGGGGGCCCTTGAACCCTTTCAGTTCATAGAGAACAAAGGCGGTGGCCAGTGTCGCATGACCGCACAAGTCCACTTCCGCCTCTGGTGTGAACCAGCGTAAATCGAAGCCATTGGTGCGCGGCACGTAGAAAGCCGTTTCCGATAAGTTGTTCTCTGCTGCGATTTTGCAGAGCGTATCGTCCGGCAGCCAGTCATCCAGGCAACAAACCCCGGCGGGGTTCCCGGAAAATACGTTGGAAGTAAATGCGTCAACCTGAAAGTACTGATGCTTACTCATAAAGTGATCTCAAACCAGTGTTGTGTCTTGATGCGGGTAAAACCCAGACCCTCGTAAAACTGGTGAGCCTGCTCCCGATGAATTCGCGACCCTAATCGAATTTTAGAGACTCCTTGTCGTTTTGCCCACTCCTTCACGGCTTCGATCAGCTTTCCGCCGGCGCCTTGTCCGCGGACGCACGCATCCACCACCAGGCTGACGATTTCGACATAGCCCCCTGCGACGAGAGTGCGTTTGAGATTGCTTTGAATGAAACCAATCACCTTGTCGTCGCTGATAGCGACAGCCAGATGCGCGTGGGAGTCGTGGATTAGGACAGAGAGAGAATGGTCGAGCTGAGTCTGGGAAAGGGAGTACCCCAGTTGCTCGATCAGGGGTAGAAGAGCGGGGGCGTCAGCCGCCTCCGCTCTGCGCAACGTCAATGTTTGCAAGCTTGCTTCCTAGTGTTGCAGGATCTGGCTTAGGAACAGTTTGGTCCGCTCGTTCTGTGGATTATTAAAGAACTCATGCGGTTCGTTTTCCTCGATGATCTGACCGGCGTCCATAAATATTACCCGGTTGGCCACGGTCTTGGCGAAGCCCATCTCGTGGGTGACGCAGATCATGGTCATGCCGGATTCCGCCAGCTCGATCATGGTGTCCAGCACCTCTTTGATCATCTCCGGGTCGAGCGCCGAAGTAGGCTCGTCGAACAGCATGATTTCAGGGTTCATACACAGACTGCGGGCGATAGCCACACGCTGCTGCTGACCGCCTGACAACTGTCCCGGATACTTGTGCGCCTGATGCGGGATCTTGACCTTTTCCAGGTACTTCATCGCTGCCGCTTCGGCTTCTTTCTGAGGTACTTTACGCACCCATATTGGAGCCAATGTACAGTTCTGAAGAACCGTCAGGTGAGGAAAGAGGTTGAAGTGCTGGAACACCATACCTACTTCCCGACGCACGCTGTCGATGTTTTTGAGGTCGTTGGTCAGAGGAATATCCTTTACGATAATGTCCCCTTGTTGATGCTCTTCCAAACGGTTGATGCAGCGGATCATGGTGGACTTGCCTGACCCTGATGGTCCGCACACAACGATACGTTCGCCCTTATACACTTCCAGATTAATGTCTTTCAGTACATGGAACTTACCGTACCACTTGTTCACTCCGCGCAGGTGAATCATGCTCTTGCGGGAATCTGCGCTGTTAGTATTCGTATTCATGTCGTACTCCAGAAAACTTGCCTATCGGTGACTGGTATTCAGTTTACGCTCCAGCGCCTGGCTGTAGCGGGACATTCCGAAGCAGAACACCCAGAATACGAAAGCCACGAAAATATAACCTTCAACGGAGAAGCCCAGCCATTTCGGATCGTGCAACGCTGACTGCACGATGGCGAGCAGGTCGAACAGGCCGATGATCAAGACCAGACTGGTGTCTTTGAACAGCGCGATAAAGGTGTTGACGATGCCAGGAATCATCAGCTTGAGCGCTTGCGGAAGAATGATGAAGAACATCATTTTCCAGTAGCTCAGACCCAGCGAGTGGGCTGCTTCATACTGACCTTTGGGAATCGCCTGCAGACCGCCGCGTACGACTTCCGCCATATACGCGCTCTGGAACATGATGACGCCGATCATGGCGCGCACCAACTTGTCGGTTTCCGTGCCTTCGCTCATGAACAACGGCAGCATGACCGAGGCCATGAACAACACCGTGATCAGAGGAACGCCACGCCAGAACTCAATGTAGACCACACTGATGCTCTTCACGATGGGCATCTCAGAACGGCGACCCAGCGCCAGCGCGACGCCGATTGGCAACGAGACAACGATGCCGACGGTGGCGATGACCAGCGTGAGCGTCAATCCGCCCCATTTATGAGTTTCCACGACTTCCAGACCGAAAGCGCCGCCATACAGAAGGAAGTACGCAATGACCGGGAAAACGACCAGCATAAACAGCGCAATCCACCCTTTTTTGGGTGTTTTGTCGATCATCAGTGCAACGATGCCGATGATGGCGATGGCGAACATGATGTTGATGCGCCAGACTTCATCCGGCGGGTAGAAACCGTAGATGAACTGCGGCAGACGGACGGATATGAATACCCAACAGGCGCCGCCGGAGGTGCAGTCATCCCGAGAGGTTCCAATGACGTCTGCGTTAATAATGCCCCAAGAGACAAACCAGGAGATACCCGAATAAATCAGGTAAAAGGCGATAATGGTCATAACGCTGTTCACTGGACTGCTGAACAGGTTGGTTCTGAGCCAGCCAACAACGCCCACCGTATTGGATGGCGGGGGCAAGTCGGGCAATGGAACAAATTTATTGCTCATGTCGATTACCTCTCAACCAGTGCAATACGGCTGTTGTACCAGTTCATCAGGGCGGAGGTGCTCAAGCTGAGGAACAGATAGACGGCCATTGTCATAAATATAATCTCTATCGCCTGACCTGTCTGGTTCAGGGTTGTGCCCATGAACACGGACACCAGATCCGGATAACCTATCGCGGTCGCCAACGAAGAGTTTTTGGTCAGGTTGAGGTACTGGTTGGTCATTGGAGGAATAATGACCCGCATCGCCTGAGGAACGATAACCAGACGTAGACGCTGCCCGTTCGACAGTCCCAATGCGTTGGCCGCCTCGCTTTGTCCTCTCGGGATTGCTTCAATACCGGAACGCACCACCTCGGCAATAAATGCCGCAGTATAAACAGTCAGTGCGATCAGCAGTGCGATCAGCTCTGGGATAATTGTCAAACCGCCTTTGAAGTTGAAGCCCGCCAACACTGGGTAATCCCAATGCATGGGAGAGCCGGCGATGAAGAAAACAATCAGAGGGAGGCCGAATAAAATACCCAGGGAAGGCAGGAACAGAGGGAAAGTCTTTCCTGTCTCGCGTTGTCTCTTACGCTCGAACTTCACCAGGCCGATGATAATGCCGATGGCGATCACTATCGTAAAAGCGACAGCGCCAAAACCATCTTCATAAACAGGGCCGGGAAGGTATAAGCCACGGATATTGAAGAATACAGATTCACCGATGCTCATACTGTTGCGTGGGCTTGGAAGACCCTGCAATACAGCGAAATACCAGAAGAAGATCTGCAGCAGAAGGGGGATGTTCCGGAAAGTCTCGATATAGGTTGTCGCCAGCTTTGAGATTAACCAGTTGTGCGACAGGCGTCCGATACCGATAAAAAATCCAAGAATAGTCGCCAGGATAATGCCTAATACAGCAACCAGCACTGTATTCAGCAGACCGACAAAGAATGTACGGCCAAAGGAGTGGGTCTCGTCATATTCAATTAATGACTGAAGAATCCCGAATCCGGCTTGATCGCCAAGAAAAGCGAAACCGGTAGTTATCCCGCGCTGTTCCATGTTGGTAAGCGCGTTATTAATAATGTACAGGAAAAAAGCGACTACGGCGCCCACAGCAAGTACTTGGAAAAATACAGAGCGTACTGCAGGATCGTTCCAGATTTTTGTTTTCGCTTTATCCTGTCCTTTGTTTTGAATATCCACTCAATGTTCTCCAGAAGATCGGCAAGGAGTTATTAAATTGGGTGTTTAGAACAGGATAGGGCGCACGGACGTGCGCCCAGACACTAAGGCTTGTATTAGCGGATAGGTGGAGCGTATTGCAGACCACCTTTGGTCCACAGTGCGTTCAGACCGCGCTCAATGCCCAGCGGAGAGGATTTACCAACGTTGCGTTCGAACATTTCGCCGTAGTTACCGACTTGCTTAACGATGTTGTAAGCCCATGCATCGTCCAGACCCAGGTTTTTGCCTTGGCCGGCTTCGGAGCCCAACAGACGCTGTACGTTCGGGTTGGTGCTGGATTTCATTTTGTCTGCGTTATCGGAAGAAACGCCCAGCTCTTCAGCGGTAATCGCTGCGAACAGAGACCACTTCACGATGTTGAACCACTGATCGTCGCCTTGGCGGACAACTGGGCCCAAAGGTTCTTTGGAGATAACTTCCGGCAGAACCATGGCTTTATCCGGATTGGAAAGCTGAATACGCAGGGCGTACAGCTGAGACTGGTCGGAAGTCAGAACGTCGCAGCGTCCAGCTTCGAAGCCTTTTACCGTTTGGTCGGAAGTATCGAATACCACTGGCTGGTATTTCATGCCGAACTCACGGAAGTAGTCGGCCAGATTCAATTCGGTGGTGGTTCCCGCCTGGATACACACGGCTGCGCCGTCCAGTTCTTTCGCGCTCTTCACGCCCAGGTCCTTGCTTACCAGGAAGCCCTGGCCGTCGTAATAGTTGACGCCAGCGAAGTTAAGGCCCAGAGAGCCATCGCGAGTCAGTGTCCAAGTAGTATTACGGGAGAGAAGGTCGATTTCGCCGGATTGCAGAGCTGTGAATCGCTCTTTGGCGGTAAGTGGGATGTATTTTACTTTTGAAGCGTCGCCTAGCGTCGCGGCTGCAACTGCGCGGCACATATCAACGTCGAGGCCCATCCAGTTGCCTTTGTCATCCGGGTTGGAGAAGCCGGGAAGGCCAGTGCTCACGCCACACTGAACAAACCCTTTTTTCTTTACAGCGTCCAGTGTGCCGTCAGCCATCGCTGCACCGGTAGCCGTCATAAACCCAAGCGCTGCAACTGCAGAAACGAATGTCTTCTTCATTTTTTACCCTCGGTTGGTTGTTTGTTGTTCATTGTTATTACCGGATTTAACTTAGCATAGTGTTTTCGCAAAAACGAGAATGCGTAAACACAAAAATTCGGGCGTTTCGGTAATTACGTATCCAATGAACTTCACCTTGGTTAATGCAATTGTAATGCCGTAACTCCATGATTTTATTGGTATCGTGGCCCGTCATGAAATTGGCTGCAGACCACGGACTAATTCCAAAGTAAAGTGTAGATGATGAAATACGGTTGTGCTTGAAGTTGGTGCGCGATAAGGAAAAAGATTAAATTTCGGTGCACGCCACTCCGTTTTTATGCTAAAAAATACGTGTTTTCCGAAGGGGAAACTGTTGGCGAGAGACCTTTCACCATAATCGGCTTTCCATGTACTCATCCGTTACTTCCGCAAGCTCGTTTGAAACCCGTAAAACATTGCTCATTGATGAAATGGCGAAATTCCTGCCGCCCGATTCCATCATCGGAGATGAGGAAACGCTGCGGGTCTATGAATGCGACGGCTTGTCCGCATACTGCGAACGCCCGTTGTTGACTGTACTGCCGGACTCCGTGGAGGACGTGCAGAAGATCCTCAAACTTTGCCACCGCTGGGGCGTACCGGTGGTCGCCCGCGGAGCAGGCACAGGCTTGTCGGCGGGCGCGACGCCGAGCCCGGATGGGGTTTTATTATCCCTGGCTCGCTTTAACCGGATACTGCGCGTAGACCCGGATGCGCGCACTGCAACGGTGCAGCCGGGAGTGCGGAACCTTGCGATCAGCCAGGCGGTAGAGCCCATGGGGCTGTTTTACGCACCTGACCCCTCCTCGCAAATTGCTTGCACCATTGGCGGTAATCTGGCGGAAAACTCTGGCGGCGCCCACTGTCTTAAATACGGACTGACCGTTAATAACGTACTGGCGTTTGAAATGCTCACCGCGGAAGGCGAGAGAGTGCGCATCGGCGGCCAGGGTCTGGATAACTGTGGCTTCGATCTGTTGCCGTTGATCATTGGCTCGGAAGGATTATTAGGCGTCATCACTGAGATCACCGTCAGGCTGCTGCCTTCTCCAGACGCCGCGCAGGTGATCATGGCGGCGTTCGATAGTGTGGAGAAGGCGGGCGACGCGGTCGCGGGGGTTATCGCCAAAGGGATAATTCCCGCCGCGCTGGAAATGATGGATCGTTACGCTATTCAGGCGGCGGAGGATTTCGTGCGCGCGGGCTATCCGACCAATGCGGAAGCGCTGTTGTTGTGCGAAATTGATGGCGTGCGGGAGGAAGTGGCGGAATACGTGGAGCAGGTGGAAGATCTGTTTCGCGAGCTTGGCGCCGTCGCCGTGCGGACTTCCCAGAGCGATGCGGAGCGCGCGTTGTTGTGGAAGGGACGCAAGTCCGCGTTTCCAGCGGTAGGGCGCATTTCCCCTGACTACTATTGCATGGATGGCACGATTCCCCGCAGTCAGCTGTCCTATGTGCTGACGCGGATGCGGGAAATGTCGGAAGAGTACGGATTGCGCGTGGCCAATGTATTTCACGCTGGCGACGGTAATTTACACCCGTTGATTATGTTTGACGCCAACGTGCCGGGCGAGTTTGAAAAGACGGAAGAGTTTGGCGGCAGAATTTTGGAGCTGTGCGTCGCCGTCGGCGGTTGCATCACGGGCGAGCATGGCGTGGGCCTGGAAAAAATACGGCAGATGCACACGCAATTTTCGGACACCGAGTTGGAGCAGTTTCACGCTGTTAAGGACGCGTTCGATCCTGGTGGCGTATTGAACCCCGGCAAAGGCGTTCCCGTATTGCGCCGGTGTCAGGAATATCGCTCGATAGGCAACTGATATCGACAGCCGACTAACCTCGATAGCGAACTAAATAGTGTGGGCGGAGACACCGTCCCGGATGAACATATATAGATGACGGACATAGCTGACAGACTGGTCGACCAAGTGATGACCGCGAGAGCGGCGAGTCGGCCTCTGATGATACGGGGCGGCGGCAGTAAAATTTTCATGGGTCGCGCCGCTGCTGGCGAACCCATTGATGTGAGTGAGCATTGTGGGATAGTGGATTACTCACCATCGGAGCTGGTGATCACCGCCAGAGCCGGGACGCGACTCGCTGATGTGCGGCGAGTTTTGGATGAGCAAGGCCAGACGCTGCCGTTTGAGCCCCCGGAATATGAAGGGCAGGCGACGCTCGGCGGCGCCCTGGCCGCCAACACGTCTGGTCCCGCTCGCCCGTGGCGCGGCTCCGTACGCGACGCCCTGTTGGGAACACGCATTATTAATGGGAAAGGCGAACATCTGCGCTTCGGCGGCGTGGTGATGAAAAACGTCGCCGGTTACGATCTGTCGCGAGCGCAATGTGGCGCGATGGGGGCCTTAGGCGTTATCACGGAACTCAGCATCCGGGTGATACCAAAGCCGGTGCTGGAAACCACGTTGGTGCAGGAATGCAATGAAGCCGCGGCGATCAATAAGATGGTGGAGCTATGCCGACAGCCGCGTCCGTTATCCGCCATGTGCTGGACGGGCGGACGCTTATATATGCGACTGTCAGGCGCGGAACAGGCGGTGGCCAGCACCATCGGATACTGGGGCGGTGAGTTGCTGGAGCGGGCGGCGGACTTTTGGCGTTTGATACAAGAGCAAACCCATGAATTCTTTGCTGGCGATATGCCTTTATGGCGCCTCTCGGTGAAGCCTTCGGCGCCGCCGTTAGGAAATGACGCGCCGGTGATGCTGGATTGGGGGGGCGCTTTGAGGTGGGTGAGAGCCGAATCATCGTTAACGGCGATGGAGCGTTATGCGGTTTCCGCTCAAGGTCAGGCCAGCCTGTATCGTCATGGAGATCGTAACGGCGAGGTCTACCACAGGCTTTCACCACCGCTGCGGGCGTTGCACCAAAGGCTGAAAGCGGCGCTGGACCCCGATGGCATTTTCAATCCAGGCAGGCTGTATTCCTGGCTTTAGTTTTTAACCGGATTTGAAGCGAGCAAGTCCGGGACTCAAAGGTTACTGATGAAAACCGATATCCACGCTAAATATAAAAACACGCCAGAAGGCGATGAAGCGGAAAAGATTATTCGTTCTTGCGTGCACTGCGGCTTTTGTAACGCGACCTGTCCAACCTATCAGGAACTGAGCGATGAACGTGATGGGCCGCGAGGGCGCATCTATTTAATCAAACAAATGCTGGAGACGGACGAGGCATCGGAAAGCACCCGTTTACATCTGGACCGTTGTCTGACCTGTCGCAGTTGCGAGACCACCTGCCCCTCCGGCGTTGAATATGGCAAGTTGCTCGATATCGGGCGTGGCGTGGTGGAGAAAAAAGTCCCCCGCACCTGGCGTGAACGTCTGCTGCGTAAAGTCCTGCTCTTGTTGCTGCCTTACCCTCAGCGCTTCGGCTTCCTGATTGTCGTCGGTCAATGGGTGAGACCGGCACTCCCGGAATATTTGCGCAAGAAAATACCGGAGAAGCAGGTGCCGATTACTTGGCCGCCAAAGCGCCAACCCAGAATAATGATGGGACTGCACGGTTGCGCCCAGAGCGTTACGACGCCAAACACCAACGCCGCCGCGGCGCGAGTGCTGGATCGTCTCGGCGTCAGTTTGATCGCTTCAACCGACGCTGGTTGCTGCGGCGCTGTCAGCTATCATTTAGGGGCGCAGGATGAAGGCAAGCGCCTGATGAAAAAGAACATCGACGCTTGGTGGCCGGCCATTGAATCCGGGCTGGAAGCGATTGTTATCACTGCTTCAGGGTGCGGCGAGCTGGTGAAGGAGTACGGACATATTCTGAAGGACGATCCTGAGTACGCGGAAAAAGCCCGGAGAGTGTCGCAAATGACCCGTGATCTCAGCGAAGTGGTGGCGGTGGAAGATTTGTCTGTGCTCTCCATCAAAAGGAACTACTCGAAAATCGCCGTGCATTGCCCCTGTACGTTGCAGCATGGTCAGAAACTGCCGGGCATCGTGGAAAAGATTCTGACCGATGTCGGGTTTGATCTCGCTTCAGCGCGAGACAAACACCTCTGTTGCGGCTCCGCTGGCGCATACTCGCTGCTGCAACCGAAGATGAGTCGTCAGTTATTAAAAAAGAAAGTCGCGGCGCTGGTGCAGGATGATCCGGACACCATCGTCACCGCGAATGTAGGTTGCCAGTTACACCTTGCGTCTGAAGCCAGAGTGCCTGTCCGACACTGGATTGAGATCATGGACGAAGCGCTGGGATAAATTGAGATAAGAAGAGAGGCAGGCGTTATGCCTGCGCTCTCATCAGCGCCTGTTTAGGTTTACGTACTTTCAGAATGATGAAGATACTGGAGTAAACTACTGCGATGCACCACAACGAACTCATCAGGGTGTACGCCAAATAGAGACACACCAGCGCTCCCAGGCCCGGCAATATACGGTCCTTGCCTTTGAACAGGCGAATAGCGGAAAGCATCGTCAGCAGATAAACCAGAACGATCATGCCGTTGGCCATGCGAATCAACTCTTCCAGAGGAACCTGCAGGACAGAGAAGACAAGCAGGCTGGTCACGCTGGCGATGGACATGACAAACACCGCATTCGCGGGAGCGCCATGGCGGTTCACTTTGCCCAGAACGGGATAAGTCGCGCCATCCTTACCCAGGCTCCATAACATACGGGAAGAACCGGCCAGATAGATATTCATGGTGGCCACGCAGGACAGGAAACCAAACAGCCCAATCAGCAGTTTACCGTGTCCGCCGATCAGCGCATCGAACAGATACACCATGGCTGGGCCCGAATAATCCGCGCCCAGCGCGTAGTGCAGCGTCACCCAGCTACCCATCCAATACACCAGTCCAACCAGCGCCACGCCTGTAATCAGGCACAGTGGAAAGTCCCGTTCAGGATTTTTAAACTCCGTCGACAGATGAGCCAGGGTTTCAATGCCGATAAAACTCCAAAATGCCAGACCCGCCGCCGCGCCAATCTGGCCCCAGTCGAAAGAGGTCGGCTCAGCAGGGATTGGCGGTATGACGTCTAACCAAGCCAATACGGATAGCAGCACTACAATGCCGCCAACGCTGAAGGCGATGATGGTTTGCAGGGAACCTGATAGTTTGACGCCTTTTAGGTTGACCCACAGCATGCCCGCCACCAGCGCCAGCTTGATAGCGAGGAGTTCGGCCGGCGTCAGTGCGACAAGGGAGGTGAGAAACCAGCCCGCCATTTCCATGGCGGCCGGAAGACCTACCGGCACCAGGGCCAGCAAAACCCAGCCTACGATGCGGCCCTGAGTCGCGCCAAAGGCGGAGTGCACATAATGGGAGGCGCCGCCAGCGTGGGGATAACGCTTTCCTAGCCTGGCGAAAGCGAAGGCGATAGGAATGATGGCGATTACCAGCAAGCCCCATCCCCATAGAGCGTTGGCTCCTGAACTCTTAACGGTGAGCTCCGGCACGATGAAAACGCCAGTGCCCAGCAGGGCGGACGCCAAAATGCCAAGACCCTGGCTGAAACTGAGCGAGCGGTGGAGCGACTGCATAGAGATTTTCCTTGAGGTTGCTGCAAGATGAGCTGGCGGGCTGGCCAGCTTTTGCAATATTAATCAAATCCTTCGTTGCAAATTGCGGCTTTACGCCGCCAAAATGCCGGTTTGATCGACATAACGCCGGCGTGTCGCCAATAAGCGGACTAAACGGCGCTTGATAGTTGATTTGTCGAGAATTTTTAGCGGGAGAGCCTGTGGACAAATTTGATGAAAAAATTCTTCAGTTATTGCGTGAAAACGCCAGACAGCCGGTGTCTGCTATCGCGGAAAAAGTGAGTCTGTCCCGCTCGGCGGTGACCGACCGTATCCGCAAAATGGAGGAGACGGGAACTATCCGCGGCTATCAGGTTCTGGTCACTCAGGCGCGGGAGGATCAGGTTTCGGTATATCTGGAGATCAGCTATAACGAAATTCAGTGTACGGAAATGGCGCAAATACTCAGAACTATTCCCGAAATCAAAGTCTGTCACGGCGTAGCGGGAGACACGGATATGATGCTGTTCCTGAAGGCGCCGAATATGGCGCGGATTCATGAAATCCGTGATCGTCTTACTGTGATTCAGGGCGTGGGGAAAATCAAAACCCATGTGGTGATGTCAGAGTACATCAACGAATTTCTTAACGCCTGATGGCGCTTAACCATACCCTCGCGCCATCAGTACGCCGCATAACGGAATGAATAGAACCAACAGCATTTGCGCATGGATGGCGCGTGTGACTCTGCGGCGAGCGTCGGCGCCAAACTCTGGCGTTTGACCGGCTTGGACCGATGTGCGCCAGCGTAGAAACTGCACTGTCGGATAGAGGGAAATCAGCCCGGCGGTGATGAACAACGCAAGCTTGCTCCAAAAGAAGAAGTTGGAAAAATAGTAAGCCTCTCCTTTCTCGAAAAAGACCCTCGCAAACCCACTTGCCAGGACGGTCATCGCACTTAGCCCAAACCAGCGGTCCGTCGCCAACAACGCCTTGGCGGCGTCCAGTGACCAACTCATACTCAGGATTTTACGCTCTTGCAGTAACAGACTGACCAGCGCAAAGATGCAGATAAAGTGGAGCCAGGATAGAGCGATGGGAAGGAGCATGGCGTGATTTCCTGTTTATGTTGTCGGTGGAAACATTGTGTGACTGCAATGTTTTCTATGTCAACAATGTTGACGCTAGTGGTTTTGCGCCCCACACTTATCAGAGATATCCGGTTTAAAGCGGAAATTAACGCTTATCTTCGGAAGCATCGGACGAAACGGCGTTAAGCTGCTGTGGATCATGGGAGAGACTTTGAGATGGATTTATCCTGAGCCAATAACACGAATAAGTAGAAGAGTATAAGGTGAGTAATTTGAGAGAAGCTGTCGCAGGCGTTGACGCGCACCAGCCCTACCATCACGGCAATCTGAGGAATGAGTTGCTGGACAAAGCCCTGGCGCAACTCAAGCAAGTCGGTCCGGACAAGATCAGTCTGCGGGCGCTGGCGCGTGAAATCGGCGTGTCGCAAACCGCCCCCTATCGCCACTTTGCGGACAAGAACGCGCTCCTGGCCGCGCTGGCGGCGCAGGGGTATAGAGAACTGCAGCGGGTAACCCAGGAAGCCGCTGATGCGCACAACGACCCATCGCAACAACTTTGCCATTCCGGCAATGCTTATATTCAATTCGCGCGAGATAACCCTGAACTCTACAAACTGATGTTCGGTCCTGTGATCGCCTGTCCGATGGATTATCCGGAACTGGCGGAAGCAGGCAGCAGCGCGTTTCAGGTTATCCTGAACATCGCTACAAAGGGGGTGAGCGAAGGCGTATTTACTGACCGGGATGTTTCTCTGATCGCCCACGCCGCCTGGTCCATGGTGCATGGCATCGCCAGTCTCTGGATCGACGGCATGTATAAATGCACGGAGAGCAGCGGCGAAAAGTCGATGATTCTGGATTCTCTGAAAATCTCGCTGTACGGGATTTTGAAAAGGGATGGGGATTAAACAAGCGGGAGATGAAATTTGGAAAACGGCGGGAGAATGTCCCGCCGTTAATGGGATATGGGGTTCGTCGTCAGACGTTAAAAGAATGAGCGAGCTTCTTCGCCACTAACTGATTTTTCAGCTTCACGTAATCTGGCACGCCATTTTTGTAGGGCGGGTAGGACTCGCCCTGAATCAATGGCTGCAAATAACGGCGCGCCGCCTCAGTAATGCCGAAACCATCCTCAGTAATAAACTCTTTCGGCATTTTCTTTTCCACGTTGGCTATTTTCGCTAAAGGCGCTTCGCCAATCGACCACTTATAGGGGCTGTCCTGCTCCCGCACAATGACCGGCATGACCGCATTTTTACCCGCCAGGGCCAGATCCACGGCGGCTTTGCCCACGGCGTAAGCCTGATCCAGATCGGTGGCGGAAGAGATATGGCGAGCGGAGCGCTGCAGGTAGTCCGCCACCGCCCAATGGTATTTATAGCCCAGCTCGCTTTTGATCATGTTGGCGATGAACGGCGCCACGCCGCCCAATTGCGTGTGGCCGAAAGCATCGGTGACGCCGGCGTCGGACAGGAAGCGCCCGTCCGCATATTGCGCGCCTTCCGACACCACGATGGCGCAAAAACCGTCACGCTTGACCACTTCATCCACGCGTCTGAGAAAGCTGGCTTTATCAAATGGCGTTTCCGGGAACAGGATAATCTGCGGCGCCCCGCCATCTTCGCGCTGCGCCAGTCCCGCCGCCGCTGCAATCCAGCCGGCGTGGCGTCCCATCACTTCCATGACGAATATCTTGGTGGAGGATTCGCACATGGACTGGATATCCAGTGAGGCTTCCATAATCGAGGTGGAGATATATTTGGCGACGGAGCCGAACCCGGGACAGCAGTCGGTGATAGGCAGGTCGTTGTCGACGGTTTTAGGGATGCCGATGCTGATGATCGGATAGCCAAGCTGCTCACTGATCTGGGATACCTTGTAAGCAGTGTCTGAGGAATCGTTGCCGCCGTTATAAAAGAAGTAGCCGATGTTGTGGGCCTTGAAGACTTCGATGAGGCGTTCGTATTCGGCTTTATGGGTTTTGATGTCTTTCAGCTTATAGCGGCAAGAGCCAAAAGCGCCGCCGGGCGTGTGTTTCAGCGCGGCGATGTCCGCGTCGCTCTCCTGGCTGGTGTCGATCAACTCTTCACGCAATGCGCCGATAATGCCGTTGTGGCCGGCGTAAACTTTGCCGATTTTATCGGAATGGGCGCGAGCTGTTTCCAGTACGCCACAGGCAGAAGCGTTGATGACCGAGGTCACGCCGCCGGATTGCGCATAAAACGCGTTTTTAACCGTCATATTCGTTGTCGCCTCTCGTCGTCTTATGGGCGCGAATCATACGCGAGTTTAATGCTATTTTCATGTCTCCCCACCGGCCCCCTGTATTTTCTTAAATTTACTCAATACATAGGGCCATTTCCGGTCCGACGCTGGCGCTTAGGGAACCCGTCAGTAATAATTGACCGATATGCGCCTGAAGCTCAGTTTTCTGACGTTCAATTCGCAATCTGCGCCAAACAGACCGCCTGCGTTGATGGTCGGACGGACGAGACACTGATTCTTTTCACAGATTAAAAGATAGCGATTAGCAAGAAACATGCATGTACACATACTAGGCATTTGCGGAACTTTTATGGGTAGCCTGGCGTTGCTCGCCAAGGAAATGGGATACAAGGTCAGCGGGTCCGACAAGAATGTATATCCTCCCATGAGCACTCAGCTGATGGCGCAGGGAATAGAATTGCGCGAGGGGTATGATCCATCCCATCTCGATCCCAAACCCGATCTTATTATTGTCGGCAACGCCATGAGCCGGGGCAATCCGCTGGTGGAGTATGTTCTGGATAAAGGCCTGCCTTACATCAGCGGCCCTCAATGGCTGGCGGAGCACGTACTGCAGGAGCGCTGGGTGTTGGCGGTGGCCGGCACTCACGGTAAAACCACCACCACCAGTATGCTGGCCTGGGTGCTTGAGCAAGCGGGACTGGCTCCAGGGTTTCTGATCGGCGGCGTTTCCCAGGGATTTGATGTTTCCGCCAGACTGGGCGATACCTCATTTTTTGTCATCGAGGCGGACGAATACGACAGCGCTTTCTTCGACAAGCGTTCCAAGTTTATTCATTACCGTCCGCGCACCCTGATCATCAACAACATGGAGTTTGATCATGCGGATATCTTCCGCGATCTCGGCGATATACAGCGCCAGTTTCATCATGTCGTGCGCACCGTGCCGCGCCAGGGGCTGGTGATTACGCCTACGCAGATGCCTGCTGTAGAGGAAACGCTGGCGATGGGATTGTGGTCGCCGCGGCAGACATTCTCTTTGAGCGATGATCAAGCGGATATTCGAGCGGAGTGTCTGGCGGAAGACGGCAGCCGTTTCGAAGTGTTTTTGAACGGCGAGTCATGCGGCGTAGTGGAGTGGGGCATGAGCGGCGCTCACAACGTACAGAATGCGTTGGCGACTTTGCTGGCCGCCCGTCATATCGGCATTCGGCCGCAAAACGCGATTCCGGCGCTGTCCGATTTTCCCGGGGTTAAGCGTCGCCTGGAGAAACTGGGCGAGCGCAACGGCGTGGTCGCCTACGACGACTTCGCTCATCATCCCACCGCGATTCAACTGACGCTGGAAGGACTGCGCAAACGGGTTGGCGATGCGCCGATCTGGGCGGTCGTCGAGCCGCGTTCCAATACCATGAAAATGGGCGTGCATCGGGACACTTTGCTGGCGTCTGCGGAGCTGGCGGACCATGTGATCTGGGCCAATCTGGATTGCTACGAATGGCTTGATGAAGCGGTGCGTAATGCGGCGCCTAAGCACCAGTGCGTGAGCAATGTCGACGAAATCACCCGTTTGCTTGCCGACGTAAAAGGTCCCGCACATATTGTCCTCATGAGCAATGGCGGTTTTGCGGGATTACCTGCGAAACTGAAAAGCCTGCTCGCCGAAGAAGAGGCGGTGTCGTCGTGACGTTCAAGGAGCCGATTACCATTGCGATCACCGGCGCCTCCGGCTTTCAGTACGGCTGGCGTTTGTTGCAGGTGCTGCTGCAGAAGCAGCATCAGGTTTATTTGATGGTGTCGAAGGCGGCGTATGTGGTCGCCAGCGTGGAAGCCGATATCAAGCTGCCCGGTCAGGCGGCGAAGCTGGAACAGGCGTTGACTGAAGAGTTTGGCGCTGCGCCCGGTCAGCTGCGCGTATTTGGGAAAGAGGACTGGATGTCTCCTGTGGCTTCCGGTTCCGGCTCTCCAGCGAGAATGGTGGTCTGTCCCTGCAGTACGGGAACCCTGTCCGCCGTGGCGACCGGCGCGAGTAATAATCTCATCGAACGCGCTGCGGACGTTGTGCTGAAGGAGCGTAAGCAACTGATTCTGGTGCCGAGAGAAAGCCCGTACTCCACGGTGCAACTGGAAAACATGCTGAAGCTGTCGCAAATGGGCGTCACGATTTTGCCTGCGTCTCCCGGTTTCTATCATAAGCCGACATCCGTGGAGCAGATGATTGACTTCATCGTCGCCCGCATTCTGAATCACCTCGGCATTGACCAGGATCTGACTCCGGCGTGGGGCAGGGCCTCTTCGACTCCCGGCGACGACGAATCCTGATCTGCCGTCGTCTGCCTGCCTTAAAAAATCAAATATTGCGAGCAGCATTATGAGTATTGATTGGAACGTGACTCCCGCCGCAATCTGGCGCCAATTCAAAGGCAACCTGCGCGCCGTACGCGAAATTGACCCTGTTCGCTTCGATGAGCTATTGAACGTGGATCGTCAGAAAGCGGCTCTGCAGCGCAATACGGAGCGCTTTCTGGCGGGTAAACCGGCTAACAACGCTTTGTTATGGGGTTCCCGTGGCACAGGCAAGTCGTCGCTGATCAAGGCGATGCTGAATGAATATTTTCCTCAGGGACTGCGTGTCATTGAGGTCGACAAAGACGATTTGATTTATCTGCCGGAAATCGTCGATGAAGTCCGCGACCTGCCTCAGCGCTTTATTATTTTTTGCGATGATTTGTCATTCGAAGCGGGGGAGAAAACCTATAAAGTCCTGAAAAGCGTACTGGAAGGCTCTATTGAACTGCCGCCGAAAAACGTGCTGATCTACGCGACCTCCAATCGTCGTCATTTGATGCCTGAGTACATGTCGGAAAACCTCGAAGCCAAGATGGTCAACAATGAAATTCATCAGGGGGATTCGGTGGAGGAGAAGGTCTCGCTGTCGGATCGTTTTGGCTTGTGGCTCTCTTTTTATCCGTTCAACCAGGACAGTTATCTGGATATTATCGATCACTACTTTCATGACTACACGGGCGACCGCGAGGCGCTGCACAGGCTGGCGATCCAGTTCGCCACCTCCAGAGGCGGTCGTAGCGGTCGCGTGGCGTTTCAATTCTACAAACAACATAGCGAAAATTAGTCGATGACGTGGCGCAAGCGGCTGGCGTGGGGCGGCCTGATCACTTTGCTGACGCTCTGTATTCTGACGGGAGTGGCCTGGTGGTTTGCGCCGCAATGGCTGCCGCCTCTGGCGCAGGAGCTGGCGGGCCGCGCCGGCGTAGACATCCGCAAGCTGGAAATCGGTCGTCCCGGTTGGGGAGGCTGGCGCTTACGGGAGGTCGAACTCGGCCTGGACGGTGGAGCCATCGTTTATGGGGAAAACGTCAAAATCGGCTGGCGCTGCTGCCAAAAAATTGAAGAGTCACTGACTGCTAAAGCGCAGCGGATTGTCTATACGCCAACGGAGACAAGCGCTACAGAGCCAAGCGCGCCGGTAGCGGTGAGCGCCTTGTTATACAGCGTGGCGCAGCGTATTCCTTTTATCACCGTTGAAGTGGAGCAACTGGAAACCCAGTCTGGCGACCAGACGCTGACCGCCAGCCTGTCTTTGGAGCGCACACCGGAAGGGCTGGATTTACAGGTTCAAACCCAATATCAGGATGCCCCCATGTCCTTGACGTTAAATTGGGTGGCGCCCACGTCCCTCTCTCTCAGTCTGACGAGTGATCAAGGCATGACGTTGACCGCTAAAGGAGAGTTGGGCGATGACGGCGCCTGGCGTTTTACAGGAGAGCATTCAGCAGACTGGGCGGCGTTGCTGGCGGCCATTCGAATGCCGCAAGAGGCCATAACCTCGCTACAGACGTCCGGAGGCTTTGAATTGACGTTTCCGGATGTCGTAGGCAGCGCCCCCTGGTCGTTCAATATCAAGCCGACGTTCCAAACCCAACTGGCCCAGCAGAATATTCGGGTTTCCGGTGAGACGGAAATTGAACTCACTGGGGCGATGGCTCCGGAGGTTGCTGTTATCCAGCCATCGACGGTTATGCTGGATGTTCCGCAGTGGCCGGAGCCTGCACAACCCTTGCCTTTGTCATGGCGGGTAAAGACGCTGGAGGCGGTGCGATGTGAACAACTGTCGGCGGAGCCAAGTTGCCCCGGCGCGCTGAAGCTGGAGCTGCATTCCAAACCTGCGTCAGCCACTGAGCCTCAACTCAATGCGAAGGCCACGCTGCAATACGCCGCCGCTACAAAGACGGTGTCCATGACTCTGCAAACCGACGCGACGCTGAACGACCCACAGTATCCGCAGAAGGTCGAGGTGGCGCTGGAGGGGCATGTGAAGTTAGGGGCGGACATGCAGGTGAGTCTTAATAAGGGCGCGCGTATCGCATGGAGCGGCTGGTCGTTTCAGGAGGCGTCGATGGAGCTCAAAGATGGAAGCATAGAGTTTGGGAAAACCGCTTTGACAATCAATACAGGGGGGCAGGAAACTCAGCCGGGTCAGGGTAAAACGGC
This sequence comes from Hahella sp. NS-SX17, assembly GCF_057367735.1. Classification (NCBI taxonomy): domain Bacteria; kingdom Pseudomonadati; phylum Pseudomonadota; class Gammaproteobacteria; order Oceanospirillales; family Hahellaceae; genus Hahella; species Hahella sp. NS-SX17. Next base: position 6,393,876 of record NZ_CM170632.1, on the reverse strand, counting down.
GTTTTCCTGGAACCTGGCTACGGACGCCAGGGCTAAAATCAACCTGTCCCACCAGGGGCGAAATGCGGAAGTGGCCTTTACGGGCCGGATCAAAGCGGACGACAAGCGCATTGCTGTAGATAAAGCACAATTGAAAGCGTTAGGGCTGAGCAGCTCGCTGGAAATTATTTATCGTCCGGCGGAGAGAAAAGGCTGGCTGTCCTATGACGTCGAAGGCAAGCTGGCCAACTTCAACTTTGTCAAATCCTATATCGCCTCCTTTCCAGAAGCGCTGACGCTTAGCTTTGGAACAATTTCCGCCAGTGGGGCGCTGAACTGGACAATGAAAGACGCTCTGGCGATTGACGGCCGCTCCAATGTCACGCTAACCAATTGGGGAGCGACCTATGAGGAAATCAAAGCAAATGGAGTGAGTTTGACGACAGACCTTCAGTTTACCGGGCAAAACGCTATTTTTAACCAGCCTCTGCGACTTGCGGTCGATTCCGTGGAAGCCTCTGATATGATGCGAGCCACGGCGGTAGCGCTTGATGTCTCAGGACAAGTGGACTTTGCCAAAGGGCTCAATTGCGATCTGCAGCTGGACCGCGCATCCGTTGGTCTTTTTGATGGAAAAGCGAGGCTGGTGCAGCCAGCGAAGGTACAGTGTCCGCTGACCCACTCGGACTTGTGGGTGGAAGTCTCCAACCTTGATCTCGGTAAACTGGTTGCGTTGGAAAGCGATAAAATTAAAGCCAGCGGCCGTATTGCCGGACTGCTGCCTATTTCCATAAAAGATGGCGGCGTCATCGCCAACAACGGACAGATCGCCGCCCAGTCGTCCGGCTCAATAAATCTGGTGGATGTGGACTATTGGCGCGCCCTCAGCGCCGCCAATCCCAGTCTGCAGTTTGCTGTCGATGCGCTGGAGAACTTTAACTACAATTCTCTGGTCAGTCGGGTGGATTACCAACAGAATGGAGTTCTGTTGTTCGACATTCAACTAGCGGGAAAGAGCGCAAATAAACGATACTCCGGCGCTCCTATCGCACTGAATGTGAATCTGCAAACCAATATCATTGATAATCTGCGGAGCATATTGGTCCCTGGCTCTATTCAGAAAAAGTTGGAAAAAGGGACTTATTAACCGTAGCGACAGTTCAGTTTATGTTCAGCTACGGTTGCTATAGTTAACTGAAGTAAATAAGGCTTAGTTATTTGATGAATACTAAAAACTCAATATTGTGTGCGTTATGCTTGCCGCTTATCGTCGCATGCGCTCCAAGGGTTGAAGTGGCGGTGCCTGACAAGCCCATCACGATTAACCTCAATGTAAAAATTGAGCACGAGATCAGGGTGAAGGTTGAGAAGGATCTTGAGAAGCTCTTTTCCGAAGAAGATGATTTGTTCTAAGCAGCGCCCCTACGTTGCGATAAAAGTAACCAAACGACCGCATACCTGTGTGTAGAGGCGCGAGAGAGGATTTCTGTATGAAAAAGATCATTCTGGCTTTATTTTGTAGCTTGTTTGTCAGTATGCCCGCATGGGCGTTGGATCTGGACGAAGCCAAAGCAAAGGGCTTGGTCGGCGAACAGGCTGACGGCTATCTGGGCGCAGTCAAGTCTGGCGCGGAGGTCAATGCGCTGGTGTCGGAAACGAACGACAAACGCAGCAAGAAGTACGCAAAAATTGCTGCGGAGCGCGGCATCTCTGTAGGCGAAGTCGGTAAGTTAGCCGGTAAGTTGCTGATAGAGAAAGCCGGTCCTAAAGATTACGTTAAAGGCTCTGGCGGCTGGGTAATGAAAGAGCAGCTTTAATCACGCTGAAGGGGAAATAGCGGCGATGCGCATCCCTCTATTTCCCTGTTATTTGCTGGAGCTGGTTAAACGCTTTATCCGTCACTGTATAAGCGGCTCCAAACCCTTTCACAAAACGACCGCTTTTAATTTCCAGTCGCAATAAGCTGAAATCCGGCAACTGTCGCAGCATGGCGATGGTTGGACCAAATTTGTCGGCGAACCTGTCGAGCATTTCTTCGTAGTCCGCACTCCCGCGGCTGACTTCCTCCAATGAGCACTGCAGTATCAATCGTAATCTGGCGAAAAGATTCCGGCTTGCCTGCTCCTCTTCTATAAACAACAAGCTCGCAACAGGAGTCGTCTTCAGACAGGCCGTGTGGGGCGCCAGTGCGCTGACGTAGATGTAAAAGTCTCCATCCTGTCTGACGAATGGGGCATAGCTGGCCAGCGGTTCGTTGTCTTGATTGACGCAGGCGAACTGCACCGTCTTAAAGCGTTCGATCAGACTCTCTATTTCCGTCCGTAGCGATTCCGTCTCTGTTGACAAGTTCGTCTTCCTCTTACCGTTATGACCGACGAATAAGGTGTCTCGCCTGAGAAAAAACTGTCTCTTTTCGTCAATCAAAATGAAACTTTTCGTTATTGGTGGGGTAGGGCCTAATTGCGAAACTGAATTCACATTCACACCATTGGAAACCTCCGCACAGAATAACAACAGGAGACGGTTATGATACCGAGAGCACTTTTCGATAGCGACCTGGAACAGTTCAGAGATTCCTTCCGCAAGTTTTTGGAAAAAGAGGCGGCCCCTTTTCATTTGCAGTGGGAAAAAGACGGACAGGTGGATCGACAGTTATGGAATAAAGCGGGGGAAATGGGGTATTTATGCCCCACCATGCCGGAAGAATACGGCGGCTCTGGCGTGGACTTTCGCTTCAGTACGGTAATCTCCGAAGAGATATCCCATTTGGGGTTATCCGGTATTGGCTTTGGACTGCACTCGGATATCGTGGCCCCCTATATTCTTCACTATGGAACTGAATCGCAGAAGAAAAACTACCTCTCCAAAATGGCGACAGGGGAGATGGTGTCCGCCATCGCCATGACAGAACCCGGCGCGGGCTCCGATCTTCAGGGTGTGAAAACCACAGCGGTTAAAAACGGGGATCATTACGTCCTGAACGGCTCTAAAACTTTTATCACCAACGGCCAGCATGCAGATGTAGTAATCGTGGTCGCCAAGACCGATCCCAAAGAGGGCGCCAAGGGGACCAGTCTGTTTTTGGTGGAGAGCAGCTGGAAAGGCTTCAGCAAGGGTAAGAATCTGGAAAAAGTGGGTATGAAAGCCCAGGACACCTCTGAGCTGTTCTTTCAGGATGTCATCGTTCCTGCGGAAAACCTGTTGGGCGCTGAAAACAGCGGCTTTATCGCCCTGATGCAGGAACTGCCGCAAGAAAGACTATTGGTTGGCATCACCGCAATATCCGCCTGCGAAGCGGCGCTCGACCTGACCATCAAATATTGCAAAGAGCGCAACGCCTTCGGCAAACCTCTTATGGCGTTTCAAAACACCCGCTTCAAACTCGCCGAACTCAAAGCCGAAGTCACCGCAGGCCGGGTCTTTCTCGACCGCTGCCTGGAGCTCCATCTCGACAAAAAACTCGACGTACCCACCGCCGCCATGCTCAAACAATGGTCCACCGACCTGCAATGCAAAGTCATGGACGAATGCGTCCAACTCCACGGCGGCTACGGCTACATGTGGGAATACCCCATCGCCCGCGCCTGGGCCGACTCGCGAGTCCAAAAAATCTACGCCGGCACGAATGAGATCATGAAGGAGATAGTGGCTCGGTCTTTGTGAGTGGCAGTGCAGGCGTTAAAGAACATGTATTGCCTTTATCTACACTATTAATTAGGCAGTCAAATAGCTTCCTTCTATTTGTCTGCAACGACAGGGCCTGACATGTGCAGGCCCTGTCTCCCGCGGCTAGCCGCCGCACAGGCGCATCCATGCGCTTGGTTATTAACATGCCAATATCATTGCCATATTAATAACAACTGGGCAGTCCGTCACAATTCGGTTAGATGGTTCGTCCTGTAACGGGTATGACATCACTCAAATGGTACGTATTAATAAGTAAGCCTCGGGTAGTCTAGTCCCCTCTGGAGCCTGATAATTTCGTCTGCCGTCAGGTTCCTGATTTTCCCTTCTTCTCCGTCTGCCCTTACCACGCGTGAGGCTCAGCTTGTTGCGGCTTTAACGTTTAAGATTGATGCGTCTCCAGTCTCATGCCGGTTAGGTTGGTTGTGTACTATCCACTAGGGGTAACGGACTAGTCCTAGGGCTAGACGGCCTGACCGATACAAAGAAATTAACAACGTTAATAGAATGCCCGGCCATGTGGGTCTAAGGTTATATGCATAGCATTTTCCGCTCTATCGAAAATGCTAAAGGACTTTGGGCCACCGCTCAGAGATATAAACTACAAAAAGGGCTGACTTATGTTTCATAAGAACAGAAAAGTTGGGGTATTTATTGGGACCGCCTTGCTCGCCAGCGCAGCGCAGGCTTCCCTACCGCCAGTGCAGGGCGCGCCTAACAGCCGTCCTATAGAAGTTCACGAGCACGCCATTCCTTCTCAGCATGAGGCTGAGCTTCCACCGCCAGTGATGACGCCTACCAGAATCCGTCAGGATTTCATGATGATGGCCGCGAAAGAGATTGCGGCGGATTGTGATCCTCAGGATTTGGCTTCTCTTTCCGGGTCTGCTTTGACCCAGGCCATCCAGAAATCCGATATGGGATGTATCAACGACCTGTTTCAGGCGCGCGGTGATGTGGCGCGCAATCTGTTCCAGGAAAGCAAAATGATCACTGTCGCGCAGGCGATGGCGTCTGAGTCCAGCCGTTACCAGGGTGATAACACCACAGGTATGGAGCAGTTGATTCTTTATATGCGCGCCGGTTACTTCGTGCAGTGGTATCACTCGGATGAAGTGGGCGATTACAGCAATAACCTGAAGCAGCAAGCCGCTACGGCGATCACCGCGTTCATGAACCGTGCACTGAACTACCTGCATAAGCGGGAAAACGCATCGGTTATGGGTGAAGCCTTGACGCTGGTGGACAGCTCTTTGAACCAGGGCGTTTTTGTCTACGACACCATTTACTGGTTACAACTGCTGCAGGACAAAGCCGCGACTGAAGATGCATACGCCCGCGCATTGAACAGTATTTTCACCATTTACTTCCGTGGCCATGGCTACGATGACTTCAAACAAAAAGTCGCCAATGATTCCCGTGTCGCCAAAGCGCTATATGACTTCATCATGAAGAATGGCGACTGGCTGAACGACGACCGGAGTTATCTGGTGCTCAACGCCACCAGAGAGCTGGGACGTTTCCTGCAGTACGACGGCACGCGCAAAGCGGTAGGCGGCTGGGTTGGCGCTTTGCTGGATAAATATCCGCTGGCCCCTGACACCGTGAATATGTGGGCGTTGCTCGCTGGCGCGGTGGAGTTGAATGACCCGGAAAATTGCAGCGAATATGACGCCTGTAACGTGAAAGAGCGCGTCAAGGCGGCGGTATTGACAGTCCGTCATGACTGTAGCCCAACCATCACAGTCAACGCTCAGGCGATGTCTTCCAAGGAGTTGGCGTCAGCTTGTGAAACTCTGGGCAAACGTGAAGATATCTTCCACGATATGTTGAATACCGGTAAACAGCCTGTTGCTGATGACTTCAACGACAAGCTGGAGCTGGTGGTGTTTAAAAACAGCGGTGCGTACGGCGATTTCGGCTGGCTGCTGTTTGGCATAGACACCAACAATGGCGGTATGTATTTGGAAGGCAACCCTTCCGATCCTAACAACCAGGCGCGATTCATCGCTTATCAGGCGGATTACGCTCCAGGCGAACATCAGGTCTGGAACCTTGAACACGAGTATGTTCACTACCTGGATGGCCGCTTCGACCTGTACGGCGACTTCAACACCGGCATGCAGGTTCCTACCGTGTGGTGGACTGAAGGTCTGGCGGAGTACGTATCCAAGCTGAAGGACAATCCCGGAGCGGAAGACGTGGCCCGTCGCGAGAAAGTCGCGCTGTCTAAAATTCTGCGCAATACCTATGACGATGGCGTTGATCGCATCTATCGCTGGGGTTACTGGTCCGCGCGCTACATGCTGGAGCAGCGTCCATCGGATACCGCTCAGATTCTGTCCTGGTTCAGAGCGGGTGATTACGAGAGCTTCGAGGCCTGGCTGAACTCAACCGGCCAGCGTTACGACGAGCACTTCGCCAACTGGTTGGCGGCGGTGCTGGAAGGCAACGACGATGGCGGAGATGACGGCGGCGATGATGGTGACGACGGAGGTGATGACGGCGGCGACGATGGCGGTGATGACGGCGGAGATGATGGTGGCGACGGTTCCGACGATCCGCGCGCGCTGGAGCCCGGCAAGCCCAAGTCGCTGACAGCGGGCGCAGGTAGTCAGGCTTACTACTTCATGTTCGCGCCACACGGCACGGATCTGCTGCATCTGTTGACTAGCGGCGATAATGGCGATGTGTCCGTTTACGTGAAGCATGATGGTTGGCCGACTACTACGGATTACGACCAGAAGTCCGCTTCCGGTAGCGCTGACAACAGCCTCCAGGTTTCCTCACCTGAAGGCGGCACTTATTACCATGTACTGCTGACCTCCACCTCTGGATACAGTGATCTGTGCGTGACGGTAGGACTGAATGACGCGCCAACCGACTGTGGCGACACGGGCGGCGGCGATGATGGCGGTGATTCATCTGATGGCCCTGAATTGCTAAGCGGCAAGCCGCGCAGCAACCTGGAGTCCAGTCATGGTGAGTACTATTGGTTCTATGTTCCTGCGGGAACCCGTACTTTTGAGTTGAATACCTGGGGCGGTCGCGGCAATGTCGATCTGTATGTGCGTAACGCAGGCTGGCCAGACGCCAGTACTTACGATGATCTGTCCGCCAGACGCAGCAACAATGAAAGAATCGTAGTGAGAAATCCTAATGTCGGAACCTACTACCATGTGTGGTTGAAAGCCGACGGCGGATACAGCGGCGTTAACCTGCAGCTGACCCTACGGTAGTTGAAGTCGCCAACGCAGTCTTCCAGGCTGCGCTGGCGAGCTTGAACACCCTTCCTTATTGCCCGGGCGTATTTGCGCCCGGTTTTTTTATCCCCGCATGTGAGAGCTAAGGCTCATTACTTCCTCCCTCTCAATTCGATATCAGATCCACGGCATAGTTTTACAGTTCTTTACAGCGAACAAAACGATTGTTTCAAACGTATGTTTTAAACTCTGTGTTATTGGTAAATGGTGAGTGGGAATTCTTTCGGGAGGCGTTATGAAGAACACCCTGCCAAGCGCGGCTCTTGGAATAATAATAATAGCCGTTTTTTTCGCGGCCAATGTCCAGGCGCAGGAAAACCTCACGGTGGAAATCGATTCTGACAAGTCGTTCTCTGGCGCTTATCAAGTGGGCGAGGACCGCGTTGAATTCGCCAGTTTCGTGGGGCGGGACGCGTTGGTTAAAGTCAGCGTCAATGTTAACGGCGCGACTCATGAGGCAGCAGTTTATCTGGGAGCGGGCGATATACAGAGCGCCAATGCCCGACAGCTCAGCAGCGAAGAAGAAACGTTGATGTTTGACGCCGCCAATGCGCTGGCTGAGTACCTCTCCGCCAGCCGTGAAGACATTGAAAACCCAGCCCTAATGTTAGTTGGCGCCATGGATTATTGGTCCAGCCGCACTAACTGAAATAGTCTGTATCAAGACACGCCTGAGTCAGGGTTAACCAGAGGCGCCTGCGCCTCAGGCTTAGGCGCTTTTCGCGACTCGGTCACTTCTTGCTGCAGTGTTTTGACTTGGATCGTCAACGACTCCACCTCTTTGTTTTTTCCCGCCAGATCTTTGTTCAACGCAGTGTTCTGTTGAGTCAGCGTCGCGTTTTCCTGGCTCAATGTTGCGTTGGTCGTTTTCAGCGTTGTCACTTGCTCCGTCAGCGACTCGACTTGAGTCGCCAATGCCGCCTGGGCGGTGTCGCTTTCTTGCTGTTGGGCATTTTGCGCAGCCAGAGCGTTTTTAACTTCCTCTAACTGGGCGGTGAGACTTTGCTCGCGTTCACTCGCCGCAGCGATATCAGAGTTGCTGCGTTCCAGCGCATCCGTCGCTTGCTGTAGAGACGCGGCCGTATCAGCGAGTTCACTGGCCAGAGTTTCTATGCGAGCGGTTTGCTGTTGGATTAGTTCTTGTTGCTGGGATAGCGTGTTTTCCAGCTCGCTTTGTTTGCTTGCCAATTCGGCGTTTTCCGATGTTTTGTCTTGTAGTTGCTGTTGCAGGGAGGCGAACTCATTTTGCACATTGGTCAGAGCCTGAGTCAGTTCGCGTTCCTTTGTTTCACTGGCGCTCAGGTTGCTTTGTAGTCTGGACTTTTCTTGCTGTAATTGCGCATTGTCTTTGCGCAACCCTTGCAGCTCCGCGCCAGCGCTGCTGGCTTCCGCCCGACTGGCGCTGAGGTTTTGACCAAGCTGTTCGTTACGGCGCGCGGACTCCGTTAGTGCGGTGGTCAGGCGCTGGGCTTGTGACAGTAAATTGTCCAACTCGCCGCGCACGCTCTGCTGGCGTTCCAGCAGTTGAAAAATGAGATAGCCTGCGGCGATAAAAATCACAATTGCCGGAACCGTCAGCAATGCTTGCAGTCGCCCGCCTTTTTTGACGGCTTGCGCGGCGGCCTGCTGCGCCGCCAGTTGCGTTTCGACTTCTTTCATACGCTGATCAATATCGCGCTGGCGTTCCTCCATGCTGCGCTCGCGATCTTTCAGCGTCTGCTCTTTATCACGTAAGTCACTGGCTTTTTCATCATTGCTTTTGGCGCGCTGTTTGGACTGCTCTTCCTGGCGGGTCAGAGCCTGCTCCTTGCGAGCCAGGTTCTGCTCGCGCATATCGAGAGAGCGCTGCTTGCGCTCCAGGGCCCGTTCATCATTATTTTGCATTGCTCCAGGCTCCGGCTTATTTATCAAACTGTTATAAACAGTGTAGCCAATGCCCGGGAACTTGCTCTTGCGCTTAAGGCGTCAATGAAGACCAGGCGCTGTCACAAAAGATATCGATATAGTGGGTCGGCGGTTTTTTCACGCGACCGGCCAGCCAGTGGCGAGCGTAATCCTGCGCCGGACCAATCAGCAGTGAGTGGTAAAGGTCGAAGGGCAGGGCGCGAATCTGGCCGTTATCGAGGTAAGGCGTAAACCAGTCCTTCAGATAAGTGAAGTGACGCTTGTTGTCCTGCTTGAGCTTCTGCTGCTGCTCCTGGCTGAGCGCTTCGCCTCTGGAGCTGAAAATATAACGCGCCCAATCCGGGTTCTGCGTTACCCATTCAATGTACACGCGCACGACCGACTTTACGCCTTCCTCCGCGCTTCTGCATTCGGCGAGGGCGTCTTTCAGCTCTGCGAAATGATCTTCCATGCCCAGCATATACAAGGCGGCGGCGATGGCTTCTTTGCTGCCGAAGTGGTGATAAACGCTACCCACACTGGCGCCGGATTCCGTGCGGATCATGTCGATGGTGGTCGCAGCGATGCCGTGTTGGGTGAAACACTTTAATGCGGCATTGAGAATGTCGTCACGGCGACTTTTGGAGCGGGTGCTTGAATTCTTCATATTGGAATAATATTCTAGAATTAAATTCTAATTTATCGGGAGGCTGTTATGACGATCGCAGCGACTGCTCCACAGGAACAGGTGAACTCTGTGCTTCGTTTGTATCACTCTTTTGCGCGTCTTCCATTCGGCGCGTGGCTGTTCAGTCGCGCGCTTTGTATTAAAGCCCCTTATTTTAGCAGCATTCGACCTCGCATACGGCAGCTAAAACCGGGATTGTCTGAGTGGGGAATCAAGAACCGCCGCGGTGTGCGCAATCATCTGGGCACGATCCACGCGCTGGCGATGGGCAACCTGGCGGAGCTGTGCGCGGGGACGTTGATGGAGGCGTCATTGCCGGCGCATCTGCGATGGATACCAAAAGGCATGCAGATCGAATACCTGAAAAAAGCGACCACAGACCTGGTGGCGACAGCAGCGATTGCTGATCCGACGGCGCTGTCGTCGGGAGATTATGAAGTGGAAGTCATGGTGAAAAATATACATGGCGAAGCGGTGTCGCGCGCATTGATCACCATGTGGTTAAGCGAGAAGAACCAACGACGTTAGCAACCTGAAACAGGAGGCCAGACATGGACATTATGCAGATTGGAAACCGGATACTGAACGAGCAGGCTTTCAGTCGTTTAATGGGAACTCGACTGACGATGCTGGAACCGGGCGTTGCGCATCTAGAGCTGGATATCAAACCGGAATTTTTGCAGCAGCATGGCTTTGTGCATGGCGGCGTTATCAGCTATCTGGCGGATAACGCGTTGACCTTTGCTGGAGGCAGTCTGTTCGGTGATGCGTTAACCGTGGAGTTTAAAATCAATTACCAGCGCCCGGCGCAAGGTGAGCGGCTTATCGCCAGAGCAAAAGCGGAAACCAGCGGAAAAAAAGTGGTGTGTTGCACCTGTGAAATTTTCTCTCTGAAAGAGAGTGAGGAAGTTCTATGCGCGTCGGCTCAAGGAACTATACTCGGCAAAGTCTGATTGCCTGACGCGCCCTGACGATGCGATGTCTACGGCGCGTTAGTCCGCCTAACTTGTGAATAATTCACGTAAATTCGCCACGCGAAGCGAATAATCGCTTGCCTCAAATCTTTTTTTGTACATACTTGCCAGTCAATTGAACTATCGCTTTATATAAGGTGCGGAATAATCTTTTTTCACGAAAAAAAGATAGAGAAAACGCATTCTTATTGGGTGATTTCTAGACAAATTGTACTTTCCGATTACATTTAAAGAGGAAGTGTTTCCTCTCTCCTTTGCTTAATTAATTTTGGGGTGACAAGATGGCGACCAGCAAAAAAGGCAAAATCGGCCTTGATCGACTCTTTGACAAGGCTATTGAGGAATTGCGCAGCGCGCAAGACAAACTCAACACTCATGTGGGTCAATGGGTGACCAAGGCCGAAGCTGACCTGAAAGTGGATCAGTCTTTGAAAAAAGTATTCGCCCGCATTGAAGATCTGCAAAAGAAACAGATTGATAACATGCATAAGTGGCAGAAGGATTTCGAAGCGAGATTCGCCGCTGTGTTGGACTTCCAGAAGCAAATGCTGGAAGCCATCATGCCTGCCGGTAGTAAAGCGCCCGCCACAGCCAGCAAAACCGCCAAGCCCGCTGCCGCCAAACCCAAAACAGCAGCCAAACCTGCTGCAAGCAAAACAGCTAAAGCGCCTGCGGTGAAGAAGCCTGCGACGGCCAAGAAACCTGCTGCGAAGAAGCCCGCTGCGACAACGGCGAAGAAAGCGCCTGCCGCCGCCAGTAAAGCCGCTTCAACCGCCACAGCGTCTGCGACTAAAACCGCGGCGAAACCGGCGACCAGAAAGCCAGCGGCCAAGAAGCCTGCTGCAAAGACTTCAACCGCGCCGAAAGCGTCCCCTGCCGCCAAGAAGCCAGCGGCGAAGAAACCCGCGGCTAAGCCCGCCAAACCCGCAGTAGCTGCAAAGAGTGCGGCGGACAAGTCCTCTGACGCTAAACCTGCGGCGGCGGATAGCAAACCCGCATCAACCACTGCAGCCAAGCCAGCGGCGAAGAAGCCCGCAGCGAAAACGACAGCGAAAAAACCTGCAGCGAAAAAAGCGACGCCTGCTAAAACTGCAGCGAAGCCCGCCGCCAAGAAAACAGAATCCAAGCCGAAAGCGCCTCGTAAGCCCGCCGCCAAAAAGCCGGCTGCGCCCGCTGTGAAAGACTCAGCGCCGGAAGCGCCTAATGCGATGGCTGAGTCCAGTCAGGCGCCAGCCGCTTCGACTTCCACTCCGAGCTCAGAATCTTAAGCTCAGCGAGGAAGACAACTTCCACGACAAACAGGGGGCGCTTGCGGTCCCTGTTTGTTTGTACTGATTAAGCCGCTCTGTCCCTCAAGTAGAGCGTGACGCCAACACTCTGACAACTATCGGGATGGCGGACTTTGACCCCGCTCAGCATTCTGTATCAAGATGAATGGCTCGTCGCCATTGACAAACCTTCCGGCCTTTTAGTGCATCGCAGTGAAATCGATCGCCACGAAACCCAGTTTGCGATTCAGCTTCTGCGGGATCAGATTGGGCGCAGGGTGTATCCGCTGCATCGCCTGGATAAACCAACCTCTGGCGTTCTCATGTTTGCGCTGGATTCCGATACCGCTAAGAAATGTGGGGTGTCCTGGGAAGCGGGCGTTGAGAAGAGTTACTTGGCGGTTGTCCGGGGCGTCCCCGCCGAAGAGGGCGTGATAGATAAGCCGTTGAAGGAGCCCTGGGATCGCCTGGGCGATCGTAATGTCAACAAGGACAAACCAGAACAGTCGGCGGTAACGGATTATCAACGTCTGGCGGAGTGCGAGCTGCCCTATGCGGTGGACCGCTATCCTACTTCCCGTTACGCCCTGGTCAGGGTGCATCCGCAAACTGGCAGACGACATCAGATTCGTCGTCACTTCAAATCGCTTTCGCATCCACTGATTGGCGACACCAGCTACGGCAAGGGCGTACATAATCGCTTTTTCTTCGAGCAATTCGGCGTGCAGCGGTTGCTACTGCATGCGGCGGAAATGCGTATGCCCCATCCATACAGCGGCGAGCCTTTGACCGTCTGCGCGCCGGTGACAGGAGAAATGCGTCGACTGCTGGAAACACTGGACTGGTTAAATTCGATACCTTTGGAATGGCGAAAAATTTAATCAAAACCTGTATCATTGGCGCGCTCCCCTGCGCAATACGCCCACCTGCGTTATCTTTCTGATATTCCCGCCAGCCTGTGAGTGACAGTGCGTATGGTCTATTGGGGCCTGATTCCAATAATTGTCCATTTTTTCATCGCTTGGCGTCGGCGGCCAGAGCGATAAAGACTTCCCAATCAAGAGGAAACTGTTGTTATGTGGTTGAACTACGCGGTGATAGGTTTGGCTGTTCTCGCTCTTCTGGGAGTGGTCCTGGAAGAAGTCATTCATGTCAATAAAGCCAAAATCACCCTTTTCCTTGGCGCTCTGGCCTGGATTCTACTCTTTGCATTCAGTAGTGGCGATCCCGAACGCCAAGAGGCGGTTATTCACGGGCTGGAAAGCAATATCGCTGAAATAGCCGGACTCTGGCTTTTCCTGTTGGCGGCGATGACTTTTGTCGCCTATCTCAATAAGAAGGGGATGATAGAAAACCTCATCTATCTGTTTCTCCCCAAACGGGTGTCGGAGCGCAAGCTGCTATTTTTAACCGGCCTCTTCTGCTTTGTTTTCTCTTCTCTCGCCGATAACATCACCGCGACCCTGGTTTCGGTCACGCTGATTCTGTCACTGCGTATGGACATCGCCAAAACCCTGCGCTTCGCCGCGCTGGTGGTTTTTTCCGTCAACTCCGGTGGCGTGGCGCTGATTACCGGCGACGTCACCACCCTGATGATCTTCCTGCAGGATAAAGTGGATATCCTGGATCTGCTCCTGCTCAGCGTTCCTTCATTTGTCGCGGTGATGTTCATGGCGACAGTATTGAGTTTTGGCTTGTCCGGAGATGTGGTTGTGCAGCAACACCGCACTGATGTGCGTGGTGTGGATATCGCTATCGCGGGGGTGTTCCTGGCGACGATCCTGAGCACCATTGTACTTAACGTCATCTACCAGATACCTCCTGTACTGACCTTCCTGTTCGGCCTGGCGACCATGTTTCTGGTGGCGCGCTTCTTTAACGACGACATCGAGAATGACCCGATTCTTGAGTACATCCGCGTTATTGAGTTTGAGACCCTGCTGTTTTTCCTGGGCATCCTGCTGCTGGTTGGCGTACTTAAGGAAGTGCACGTGCTGGAATCGTTACTGGCCATGTACTCACAAGTGTCGCCGCTGGTTGCTAACTACCTGATGGGACTGCTGTCCGCGTGTATCGACAACGTGCCTTTGACGGCGGCGCTGCTCAAGTCCGGCATTACCATGAGTAAAGCGGAGTGGATGGGGCTGACCTATGCAGTCGGCGTCGGCGGTTCTCTGCTTGTGATTGGTTCCGCTGCGGGGATCGTGGCGATGTCCAAAGTGCGCGGCCTGACTTTCGGCAGTTACGCTCGTTATGTTCCGGCGCTGCTGGGCGCTTACTCCGTGGGATACGCCGGCGTTTATTTAATGGCGCAATACGCTATGTAGCATTGTCGCCGGAGAGCTAAGCTTCGCTCTCCGGCGCCTCTCTCTTCACCTTAAACTGCCGACTTGTTCACATCACCGGTCCGTCCACCCCCACCTAAGGTGGATTCTCCCCATTCCCGCAGTTGTTAAGCTCGCCTGAGCCTATAAGAACAACAGTTAAGTGGGGGCGCTTATGCAGCCTGTCTTTTCCGACACGCTCTATATGGAGTCTGGTTACAACTCTTTAGCAGGGGCGTCGCCGCTCTCTGCGTTGGAGCTGAGACATTTGTTGTTGCTATATGGAACTCAGTCCAGCGCCTATTTCAGCTTTCAACCCGGCATTCAATATTTTGGCTCCTCTCAGCGTGGTTTCATCAGCTACTGCCCGTTAGGTTGGAGGCAGGGTGGGGTGGACGTCGTTTTTAATAATCCTGTGTGCGCGGATGAGAATCTGGCGTCACTGCTTGAGCGCTTTGCTGCGACCCGAGGGCGTCCCGCCGTGTTCTTCGGCGTCGAGCGCAAAGTGGCGCAAGTTCTGGCGCAGCAGGGATATCGAATAAACCAGATGGGTACGGAGTTCAGCTTTGCGCTGAAGGATTTTTCCGTGCGCGGCAAACACAAGAAACAACTTCGCCATGCCGCGAATCTGGGAGCGCGCTTTGGCTTGCGAGTGGAGGAGCTGTGCGCCTCGCAGGTTGATACTGATGAGGTGGAAGAGGTTTCGCGACGCTGGTTAAAACAGAAGGCGGTGCGGCGTGGCGAATTGCGATTGCTGACGCGTCCGCCCCAGCATCAGGATGAGTGGCTGGCGCGTCGGTTTTACTGTTTTCAGGGAGAGCGGCTGCTGGGGTATATCTACTTCGATCCCTACTTTGAGCAAGGCGCCGTCGTCGGATACTGCGCCAATATATTGCGCTGCCTGCCTGGCGTTGGACCTGCAGGTCTCCTGGACTACCTCATGTTGCAGGCGATTGAACAGTTTCGCAGGGAAGGCGTAGCGCGATTGTCTCTGGGGATTGCGCCATTGCATGGCTTGCAGCCTGAAGCGGGAGAAAGCCGATTGCTGCGTCAGCTTGGCGAGAGGCTGTATCGCAGGGGTTCCGGGCTCTATGCCTTTGCGCCGTTGGCGTACCATAAAACCCGCTACCGGGGAGAGGAAAGCAAGTGGTATCTGGCGTATAAAGACCTCTCAGCGCCGCGGCTGTTATGGAGCCTGATGGCGGGAACGGGAATACTGGGGTGTTGAAGGCGGCTGGTGACGCTATCAGCCCAAAATTCGTCGATGTAGACAATTGGTTCGTAAAGCGGCGACAAGGATGATACTGATGTGAGGTATAGTCTTCCCGCAAGGTATGGTGAGGAAGATATCCAAGGATCACTCAGGAGAGGAGCTTTATGTCATTCATCAAAGTCGAAAAGCGCGGGCATATTTTACTTATTGGTCTGAATCGCCCGGAGAAAATGAACGCCCTGACGGTGGCCATGTTCCATGATATCGCAGGCGCCTATGGCCTGTTGCAACGCGACCCTGAACTGCGAGTCGGTTTGCTCTGGGCGGAAGGTGAGCACTTCACGTCGGGCCTGGAGTTGAATGATTGGGCGGAGAGCTTTGCGACTGGACGACCGCCGGAGTTGGGCGAGGGCGAGATCGATCCCTTTTTCATCAGCGGCGAACCGTTGGATAAACCGGTGGTGATGGCGGCGCAGGGGTATTGTTATACCTGCGGCGTGGAAATGATGCTGAACACGGACGTGCGTATTGCGGCGGACAACACTCGCTTCAGCCAGTTGGAAGTAAAGCGCGGATTATTCGCCTGCGGCGGCGCGACGATGCGTTTGCAGCAGGAAATCGGCTGGGCCAATGCGCAGCGTTATTTGCTGACGGGAGACGTCTGGAGCGCACAGGATGCGTATCGCTGGGGCCTGGTGCAGGAGCTTGTCGAACCAGGCGCGCAGCTCGATAAGGCGTTGGAAATCGCCGGGCGCATCGCCAAGGCGGCTCCGTTGGGCGTACAGGGTAGTCTGGCTTCATCCAGACTGGCGCGTCTGCAAGGAGAAGATGTCGCCAAAGCGCAGTTGTTCAGCGAGATCAAAGGGCTGATGAACAGCGAAGATATGCAGGAGGGCATCGCGTCCTTTCTGGAGCGACGCGACGCCGTTTTTAAAGGGAAATAGAGCGCTTAAAGAAAGACCAGTACAATCCCGGGCCAGGCCACCAGTAACGCCAGGCGCAGCATGTCGGCGATGATAAAAGGCGTAACGCCTTTGTAGCATTCCACCAGATTGATGTGCTCCGCCTGGGATTTGAGAACGAAGATGTTCATGCCCACCGGCGGCGTAATCAAGCCGATCTCAATCGCCACCACCGCCAGCACGCCGAACCAGATGGCGGTGTGCTCCGGCGGCATATTGAAGTTCAGCGACATCACCACAGGAAAGAATATCGGAATGGTCAGCAGCAGCATCGACATACTGTCGAGGAAGCATCCCAGCGCCAAGTAGATCAGCAGCAGAATGACAATTACTGCGGTTGCGCTCAAATTCATGGCGGTGATCGTCTCCGCGAAGGCGTTGGGGATATTGGACAGAACGATGACGGAGTTGAACAGATCCGCGCCCAGTATGATGAAAAAAACCAGACCAGTGGTGATGGCGGTCTCTTTGAATATTTTCATCATCGCCTGCATATTGACCTGACGTTTTAGCTGCGCCAGCAAGTAGGTGGCGAAAGCGCCGATAGCAGCCCCTTCGGTGACCGTGAACACGCCGCCGTAAATGCCTCCCAGCAACCCGAGGAATATCATCAGGACCGGCGTTACACGCAGCAACGCCGATAATCTCTCTACACTGGACGCCTTATGGGTTTGTGGCCCCACGGAGGGGAACAATCGCACGTACGCCTGCACCGCCAGCAGATAGCCGATGGTGGCGATAACGCCGGGAACGGCTGCGGCGATGAAGAGTTTGGAGATGTTCTGCTCCGTCAGCAATGCATAGATCACCAGAGCGATAGAGGGAGGGATGAGGATGCCCAGTGTGCCCCCAGCGGCGAGCGTTCCGGCGCTGAGCTGGTTGGAGTAACCATGGCGTTTCATTTCGGGCAGGGCCACTTTCGACATGGTCAGGGTCGTGGCGAGTGAGGAGCCGCTGATGGCGCCGAAAAAGGCGCAACTGGTGATGGAGGCCATGGCGAGTCCGCCGCGCACGGAGCCGAACCAGGAATTGCAGGCGCTGAACAGGGTTTTGTTGAGATTGGCGACGGTGGCGAACTGCGCCATCAACAGAAACATGGGAATGACGGCGAGGTCGTAGGAGGAAAACCGGTAGAACGGACCAGAGTTAAAATGATTCATCAACGCATCCCAACCCAGGATGGCGGTGTAACCCGCCGCTCCCGTCAACAGCATGGCCGCGGCCACCGGAATACGCAAAAAAATCAACACAAGCAGCGAGGCGAAGGCGATTACGCCGATGTACAGATCATCCATAAGGGCCTTGTCCTTGGCTATTTATCGGTGACTAATTTCTGCAATAAGTTGCTCACGGCGATCAGCGCCGACAGAAAGCAGGGCGGCGCGCAAGCGAGCAGCACCCAGCCTAATGGTATGGCGAGAATCATGGTTTGTTCGTTGTAGGAAAAGAACTCCTCGGCGCCATGAATAAGGCGCCAGCCGATGAACGCGAAGATCAGGCAAAGCGCAATTTCAGCAATCGCGCAGGCGGCCTTTTCCAGCGCCAGTGGAAGCCGTTTGACGAGGAGATCCACCGCCAGGTGTTTATAGCCATATTGGCAAGCGGGGAAGGTATAAAAAATCGCGGTTGCAACGCCGACTTCGACAATTTCAAAATCGCCGGTCACCGCCGTACCGAATAACCAGCGACCGAATACGGAGACGGTCACCACCAGAACGATGGCGACCAACGCCGCACCGCTGAGATAGGCGCTGCATTGCGCCGCGATAGCAAGCCAGGCGTCCGCCGTGCGGACGCTTTGGCGCAGGGCCGGGTATGTCGACAACGCAATCATAACTGCCGTGACTTCTCATATTGGGTCACAAGATCTTCGGCCTGTTGTAGCAGGTATTCGCCGTTTTTATTTTGCGAGTTCGCCTTGGCGACCCAGTCCTCCCGAACTGGTTTCACGCGCAGCTCCCACTCCTTTAACTGATTAGCATCGATGGAGTAAAAGCGATTGCCGTTTTTCTTCGCCAGTTCAATGCCGACCTTTTCGAAGTCGTCCATGGCCTTACCGATCTGCTTGCTCAGCGTAATGCCGGAGTTGCGGTCGATAATGGCTTTCAGATCGTTGGGCAGAGAGTCGTACGACTTCTTGTTCATCGCCAGGATAAAGGTGGCTGTGTACAAACCGCGAGCGCTGCTGAGCAGGGTATGGCTCTCGGCAAGCTCATCCAGCTTCAGTGAAGGCACTACCTCGAAAGGCAGTAGCGCCGCATTGATGACGCCCTTTGAAATCGCTTGGGGCACTTCGGGAGCAGGCATAAATAGCGGATTAGCGCCTAATAGACGCAGCGCCTCACCGGAGGCTCTGGTGGGCGCGCGAATTTTCAGAGACTCCAGGTCGGCGATCTGCTCAATGGGCTTGCCCAGAATATGAAACGAGCCGGCGGCGTGAGTGTGCAGAGACAGCACGTGCACATCCTGATACTCCTCCGGCGCATACTTCTCGATAAAGGTATGAAACGCCTGACTGGTCGCTTCCGCTGAAGAGGCCACGAAAGGCAGTTCGAACACAGAGGTCATCTGAAAGCGGCTGGGCGTATAGCCGGGCAGGGTCCAGATGATATCGACGATGCCGTTTCTGACCTGATCGAACAATTGCTGTGGTTTGCCCCCTAGCTGCATGGAGGGATAGATGCTGATTTTGATGCGTCCCTCGGATTCCTTTTCGATCTTTTCCGCCCAAGGCTCCATCCAGCCCTCTTGATCCAGAGAGGTCGCCGGCAGGAAATGATGCATCCGCAGCGTAACTTCGGCCGCGTGGGAAAAAACCGGGAAAAGCAGTGTAGTGAAAAGTAATGTGGCTAAAAAAAGCGTGGTGGCGGCGAATGATTTCGCCAACAGGGTTAGACATTTAGAGGTAAGTTTGGGTTGTTTGTGCGCCCCGGCCGCAAGCAGGGCGTCGCCAAGTCGCATGACGGCGTGTGATCGCATGGCTTCCTTCTCCAACTCAGTTCTTAGAATGAGCGCGCTATCGACCCCTTTAGCGCTGCAGGCCCTACATTAAAGTAATGTCGGGAGCCCCGTCAATCTGATGACTTGTTTTGAATTTGGAAGGGTGAACGGGTCGAGTTATCGCGGCAAAAGCGCTTGCAACACGAGGCGAGAACCCCGGTCCGCCGCCGACGCCCGGGGTATTGAGAACCTAGAAGCCGACTGGCTTGCCCTGTTCCAGGGACGCGTAGGCGGCGTTGGCGAGTTTTAAGGCGTTAACGCCATCCTGTACGCTGACGGGCATCGGAGATTGGGTCACCAGCGCCTGTACGAAGGCGGCCATTTCCGCCTGATAGGCGGCGGCGTAACGTTGCAGGAAGAAGTCTTCCAGCCTGTCGCTGCTTTCCCCTTCCGCGCCGAAGCGATGCAACTGGGTGGGTTTGATATTGTGCGCCTGCAACATGCCTTTGGCGCCGAAGGCCTCCACGCGCTGGTCATAGCCGTAGGCGGCGCGGCGACTGTTGAGAATGACGCACTGGGCGCCGCTCACGGTGGTCAGGGTAATGGTGGCGGTGTCGATGTCGCCAGCCTGGCCAATGGCGGGATCAACCTGACAACTGCCGATCGCGTGAACGTCCCGCAGGGGCTCATTCAGCAGCCATAACGCCATGTCAAAATCGTGAATGGTCATGTCCCGGAACAGACCGCCGGACACTTTGATGTACTCCACGGGCGGCGGCGAAGGATCACGACTGGTGATCACCAGTTGCTCCAGCTTGCCGAGGTCGCCAAGACCCCGTTGCAGGGCGGCGAAAGAGGGATCGAAGCGGCGGTTGAAAGCTACGAAATAGGGCAGGCCGCTTTGTTGTACGTGTTCCGCTACGCCGCTGGCGCTGTTGATATCCAGATCAATGGGCTTTTCGCAAAATACCGCTTTGCCCGCATTGAGCGCGGCGTGACTGAGTTCCGCGTGGGTGTTGGTGGAGGTGGCGATGATCACGGCGTCCACGTCATCCGCATTGATGGCGGCGTTTACATCCACCACTTTCGCGCCGACTTTTTCCGCCAGATCCCGCGCCGCCTCTTCCCGGGGATCGGCGATGTAACGAAGATCCACATTCAGGTTCGCCTTGGCGTTCAACGCGTGAATGACGCCAATACGGCCCGCGCCGAGAAGACTGATTCGAATCATAAAATTGCGCCTCTACTTTATACGCTGGTTATCACAACAGTAATAAGGTTTGCCTTTCATCCATACTGACGATGCAAACGGCGCGACCGGCGTGGGACCTGATTGTCCCTGAATCGATCCGGCGTCAGCCGTCGCCCAGCTGTTGCTGCTCAATCTGGTAGGCCATGCCGATCACCAGAGCCTGAGCCAGACACAGACTGGATGTCAGCGAGCGGAATCCGCGCACCTCGCTTTCCTTCACGTCGAAATAGACGGAGGAAATAGGCGCCAGCGGACTCAGCCGGCTGTCAGTAATACTGATAATGGGAACGCCGTTTTCATAAGCCTTGATGACCGCCGCGCGGGTTTCCTGAGCGTAGGGGCTGTAACTGATGGCCACCAGTACGTCGCTTTTGTCCAGAAACGACGCCTGCTCCTGCAACATGCCGCCGCTGCCGTCGATCAAATACACTCTGCGCTTGATCTGACGCAGCGCATAGGTGAGGTAAGAGGCGACGGAGAAGGAGCGGCGCATGCCCAGCACATGGATGGCTTTGGCGTTGTGCAGCAGCTTGATTGCGGCGTCCATGTTCTCGTCGGACACCATCTCCGGCAGGTGCTCCAGACTGAGCAGATTGCCGTTGACGAACTCGTTGAGAATGGTGTGAGAGGTCACTTTGCCGGAATGAACCGGCTGCGCGCTGGAGAGACGAATGCGTTCACGGTAGCTGGTGCTGTTCTCCACCAGTTTCTGACGAAACAGTTGCTGCATTTCGCTGAAGCCATCGTAACCAAACGCCGCCGCGAAGCGTATCAGCGCAGAAGGCGTCACTTCCGCCTGTTCCGCAATGACGGAAACCGTCTCCATCGCCACAGTGCTGGGATGGTCCATGACGAACTGCGCGATTTGCTTGAGCCGTTTGCTGAGGTCGTTGTAACGCTCAGTGATGGCCTGCTGCAGTTCTAATAGGTTGGTGGGCTTAATCGCGGTGGACAATTCGATTCTCCGGCAATGAAAATGAAATACAGTGTCGCCAATCCTACAAGAAAGTTTCAATGCGGAGCGAGTGTAAATTCACTTCCAGATAGCGTGGGAACCGCGTGGGCGAGGCGATAACAACTGGAGGCGGGCTGTGCTAAAACGCTGAAACAGGTTTGAAATGACTGATTAAAGGCGTTCATGCGGCCTCCGGCTTATTGGCTTCTTGTTGTTCTACGGCGCTCCGATAATGGAACGTATGATCCATCCTATTTAAAAAAATAGCGCTTTTCAAACTTTTTGTTCCAAAAAATATTGAAATGGAATTTTATCTTCTTTTCCTGGATAACCTGTTCTATTCCTTTGTCTATTCTATCTAAACAGGGGCTGTAGCTGACTTGGGTTGTTTGAAACGCGCCATCTGAAATTAAAATTATTGAAATTTTTGTTTCGTTCGTGGAATGATTGTTTTAATCTTGTTTCGCATTAGGCATAGAGGCGCTTGTCGCAACAGACTGAGTTGCGCTCCGCGACCATCAAAACAACAATTTCCGTGTGATGCAGACGGTATCTAAATTCGCAGGTGGGTATGAGCAAGAAGAAACTACGAGTCGGCCTGATCGGTAGCGGTTACATGGGCAAGGCGCACGCAATTGCGTTTCGCTCCGCCCCCGCAGTATTTGAACTCTCAGCGGATATCGAGCTTGAGATGCTGGCGGATATCAGCGCTGAACAGGCGGCGGCGAAAGCGGCGGTGATGGGGTTTAAGCGCTCCACTGGAGACTGGCGTGAACTGGTCAACGATCCTGATATCGACGTGGTGGATATCTGCTCTCCCAACTGGCTGCACAAGGACATGGCGTTGGCGGCCATCGCCGCCGGCAAGCATGTTTACTCGGAGAAACCTCTGGCGCTGAATGCGGCGGATGCGCGCATGATGACCGAAGCGGCGGAGCGAGCCGGGGTGAAGACGCTGGTCGGTTTCAATTACGCAAAAAATCCGACTGTGAGTCTGGCCCGGGAAATCATTCGCAGCGGGGAGCTGGGGGACATCGTCCATTTTCGCGGCACTCATAATGAAGACTATCTCTCCGACCCTGATGCGCCGTTCAGCTGGCGCCTGAAGAGAGAGTTCTCCGGTTCCGGAACCCTGGGAGACATGGGCTCTCACATTATTAACATGGCGCAGTATCTGGTCGGCGACATCACGGAAGTCGTAGCGGATCTGAAAACCGTGCACAAGAACCGCCCCATCGCCAATGCGCCCGGTGAGTTCGGCGAAGTGGAAAACGACGATCAGGTTCACCTGTTGGCGCGCTTCGCCAACGGCGCCCAGGGGACATTGGAGTCCAGCCGCATTGCCTGCGGCCGCAAGAACTCGCTCTGGTTTGAAGTGACGGGAACCTTGGGCACATTGATTTATGATCAGGAGCGACTGAGCGAGCTGCAGTTTTATTCCCGCAAAGACGCAGGGCCGCGGGAAGGTTTCCGCCGCCTGTTAGTTGGCCCGCAGCATCCGGATTACGCTAATTTCTGCGTGTCCGCAGGGCATGGTCTGGGCTACAACGATCAAAAGATCGTGGAAGTGCGGGACCTGGTGGAAGGTCTGTGCGCAGAGCGCCCCATGTGGCCGCAGTTTCGCCATGCCTATGAAGTGAACCGGGTATTGGATGCGGTGGAGCTGTCTCATCAGGAGCGCCGCTGGGTCAGTATCGAAGAGATCGCTTGAGGCGCCGCGAGTCGCAGATCAACAGGATTAATCATTCACTAAGTTCGTAGAGGAGAGCCCGATGTCGCATCTGTTACGCAAAGCCAGACGGGAGCAACAGCAACGTATCCACGTCACGCCGGAAAATGCGTCCTGGAAATACGTGGGATTTCAGGCGCTGGCGTTGCAGGCGGGGGAGATCTGGGAAGGCGAGTTCGCCGACGCTGAATGCTGTCTGGTGCTGGTGGCGGGGAAAGCGACAGTAGAGGCCGGAGCGGATACGTTCGTGGATATTGGCGAGCGTATGTCGCCCTTTGAAAAACTGCCGCCCTATGCGGTGTATGTTCCGCCTGCTACCCGTATTCGCATCCGCGCGCAAACGGATCTGGAAGTCGGTCTGGGTTTGTCTTCCCAGGTCTCTGGACAGTATCCGGTGCGCCTGATCAAACCGGATCAGGTGGCGGTGATGAGTCGTGGCGAGGGCTCCAACCTGCGCCGCATTCACAATATCTTGATGCTGGACCAGCCGGCGGAGCGACTGCTGTTGACGGAAGTGTTCACGCCCAGCGGCAACTGGTCCAGTTATCCGCCGCACAAACATGACTCTGACCGTCTGCCGGAAGAGTCTTATCTGGAAGAAACCTATTATCACCGCATCAATCCGGCCCAGGGATTTGTATTTCAGCGAGTCTACAACGACGACCGCTCTCTGGATGAAACCATGTCCGTGTACGACGGCGATTGCGTGATCGTGCCTGAAGGCTATCACCCGGTCGGCGTGCCTCATGGTTATGAATCTTATTACCTCAACGTGATGGCGGGACCGGTTCGTGACTGGAAGTTTCACAACGATCCAGACCACGAGTGGATTCTGTCCTCATCATGAAGCCCTCTCGCTGCGACCTGTAGAGCGTCATAGGCGCTTAGCCTATTAACATGGCAATAACATTGGCATGTTAATAATCAGGCGGCCACCTGTCCCGGTGGCTTTTTTATTTGGGCTGAGCGCCTCTTGTGAAAACGCTTGCGCCCCGGTAGCGTATATTCGAACGTTTTCCTTCGTATGACGAATTCTGTGCTTGGTTTTTATCGAAACAGAGGAGGTCGGGCGATGACGATGGTGATTGATGAGGAGAAAATTGACGAAACGGTATTGGCTCTGTTGCATCTGACGTTGCACCAGGGCAACCGGGCCTGGAAAGGTTTCGACTGGGAGGTCATGAACCGGCTCTACGAAAAGGGGCTGATCCACGATCCGGTAGAAAAAACCAAGTCCGTCGCTTTGACCGAACGCGGCATGCAGGAATCCGAGCGTTTGTTCCAGCGCTTGTTCGTCAAGGTAGAACAGGAATAATCCCCGACGCCTCATGCGGCCTTATAAACGGTGAAAAAATTCCGGGCGTCCGCTGAACCACTCTATTAATAGTTCCTTGAAATAAATCAGCTTCTTCGGCTGATAGCGCTGGGCGGGAAACACCACGTACAGCGTGTGGGTGTGGGAAGAGTAGTCCTCCAGCAGTCGCACCAGCCGCCCGCTTTCAATATCTCGATAGGCTTCATAAAACGGCAGCTTGGTGACGCCAAGTCCTTCCACCGCGCATTGCCGCATCATGGGATATTGATTGGCGGCGATCTCCGCCTGTATCGGTACGCTGATTTCACGCTCGGGGCCGGTAAATCTCCACTGGCTCAGTTGCTGATGCTGGTTGTGGGCGATGCAGGGAAAACGCGTCAGCTCCTCTGGGGTTTCCGGTTTGCCGTGGCGCTTGATGAATTCTGGACTGGCGCAGATGGCGTCCACCATGGCTCCCAAGGGGCGTGCGATCAGATAAGGATCTGGCTGCGGCGTGGCGCGAATGGCGAGATCGAACTCCTCCGCGATCAGGTTGCGGCTCTCATTGGCGAGGTCAATTTGCACTTTTACCCGGGGAAAACGCAACCGAAACAACTTGAGAATCTCCGGCATCATGGATATGCCCAGCGAAACGGGGCAGGTGAAGCGCAGTACGCCCACTGTGTCTTCATTCAAATCGCTTACCACTTCTGTGGCCTGACGGAATAACGCCTGAATCTCCGTGCTGTAGCGAAACAGCGCCTCCCCGGCCTCCGTGAGACGTAAACTGCGGGTGGTGCGATGCAGAAGCTGTGTCTGCAGCAGCTCCTCCAGCGCTTTAACCTGTTTGCTGACCTGAGATTTGGAGCTGCTCAGGCTTTCAGCGGCCTGAGTGAAACTGCCGTCCAGAGCCACCTGATGAAAGGCGGCGATCAGGTCGAGGTGAGTCAATAAGTTCTGCATATTGTTTCTGTATGGAAACAGTGAGTTTGTTTTTAGCTAGATTATCCCGAAGGTGTTTTTCATTAAAGTGGATTTATCAACAATCAACGTGGAGAAAGCACAATGAAAATCGTAGTAATCGGCGCCACTGGAACCATCGGCAAAGCCGTTGTAGCAAACCTGCAGGATAGGCACGAAGTGATCAAGGTCGGCAAGAGCGGCGGCGACTATCAGGTGGATATTGCCGATGAGACTTCCATTCAGACGCTGTTTGAGACCATCGGCGAGTTTGACGCGCTGGTCAGCGCAACCGGCGACCTGGCGTTCGCGTCTCTGACAGAGATGACTTCCGAGCAGTGGGAGGTTGGACTGCATAGCAAGCTGATGGGGCAAATCAATCTGGTGCGTCATGGACTGAAGTATGTCCGCGACCGGGGCTCTTTCACTCTGACCAGCGGCATTCTCAGCGTTGATCCTATCGCTTGGGGGACAGCGGCCACTACCGTTAACGGCGCACTGGAGCACTTTGCCGTCGCTGCGGCGATTGAAGCCCCGCGCGGCGTGCGCATCAACGTCGTCAGTCCGACAGTGCTGACCGAATCCTGGGACCAGTATGGCGCCTTTTTCCCTGGCGAGACGCCGGTAGACGCAGCCAAGGTGGCGAAAGCATTTCAAAAGTCTGTGGAAGGCGCGCAGACCGGCCAGGTCGTTCACTTGCGCGGCTAGGCCGTTATACTGCCGCTATTAGCCCGCCGTGTTAATGATTCGTTGCGGGTGGCGCTTGCTGGAAGAACGGGATAGTCACGGTGAAAAAGTGGGTCTGTACTGCAAGAACCAGTGGTCCGCCGACGTTCCGGCGTCGTAAACGGTCCCTGGTCTCAGACCCTAAAATGCAGGCGCGTACTCCCCCCTCGGATCAACGTACGCCTGCGAGCCGTTAAGAGTGTGTTGGTTGCGCCACTCTCAGTTGTCGATAAGTTCTCATGAGCCGCCGGCGGCGAGTTTTCCTGTCGCTTGCAGAGAGGCGGAGAAATTATTCTTGGCCGATAGAATGACTTTGCTGCGTCCTCCTTCCTGGAACAGCGTCAGGATATTGTGATGATTGGCGTCATTGGCAAAGCTGCGAATACTCGCCTGCACTTTATTGAAGTCCTTTGGCGCATTCTTCAGCTCAAAGACGACCCGTGTTTCATGATCGCCCAGGTTGACGTTAGCGGGACTCAGCTTGATATCGACGCCGTCGATACTGAGTTGCACGGTATTCAGAAGGTAATTCGTGAGCTGACGCTCCCGCTCCTCCCGTGAGAAGCGTTCGCCGCTATTTTCCGTCTGTAGCTGATTCAGCGTGGCGGAGACGCCGGCTTGGGCCAGCACGGCGGTCAAACGCCAGACATTATCCTCGTCACGCGACAGATTGAAGAACGACATAAAGGTGTAGTGCGCGGAAGCGGAGGGGGCTGACAGCGCCAGCCAAAGCAGCGTCAGGGCCAAAGAGTTATATTTGCGCATTCTGCCTTACTCCACGATCAACTGTTGTTTCGCTATAACGCCTTTCAGGCAGCGCGGTATGTTCACGTCTTCCGCCGAAGAGGAGTGATAGTGATACATGCCGGTAGGGTAGTGAATGGTGGGGCCGAAATGGCCGTTGCATTCATCCAGACTGGTTGGAATAGCGCCATTCGACTCCAGATGGGTGTATATGGGAAACCCATCCATCGCGTAGGCCACCAGATCGCCGGAGCCTTTTGGATACACTGCATCGCAGCGCACTTCGCCGATATGATGCTTGGCGTAAATCTCGTTAATGGTTTCCGGGAAAATATGGGAATGGTAGAAGCCCTCGTTAATGTGCCCGCCGCAGGCGTCCAGGGCGGGCATACTGCCAACTCCGGTGGGCGCGCCGGGAATGCCGTTGGCCACTGAGGGCGGTAAGCCATTGATGGGCATCCCGATCAGGGATAAGCCGACAATTTTGGATGCGTCGTCCATAGGTATGGATTCCTGGGCATGCCAGGAGAAAACGGGAATCATATAGGAGAGTTGTAGTTCGTTGTCAGGCTCGACTTCGATGCAGTAAGAGAGGTCCGGGTCCATGTTGGGAATTTCGCCGGTTTTGATCATGATAAAGCGGACATTGCCGTCATCGTCGACGATGTCGTAGCCGTCCGCCTCCATGTCCTCGAACAGGTCTCTTTTCAGAACGCGTAAGCCAGGGTTGGTGTCCCCGTCATAGGGATATACGCCGCCAATGTCATTGATGGTTTCCGGACAGAAAGGGCCAACTTCCACCGGGTTGCTTTTAACCTTCAGTTTGTAGCACCAGGACTGACGCCCCGTATTCAGTTCGCATCGTTCCATGGAAATATCTTCCAGAAAGTGTTCTTTATCGAAATAGGACGGTATCAAGGCTGGGAAGAAGAAGCCCTGTGCCGACTGCATTTCCTGGGCGCTCGCTGCGGCGCTATAAAGTCCTGACAGCGCGGAGGTGAAGATGAGAGTGATTGAGCGGAATGTCATATCAGATCCTTTCTATGGCTGGTGAATAGTTTCCGTATGTGAGCGCTTGCTATGTCTCTTTGGCGGATAAATCCGCGCTTTGTTGTTATGAAAATTGAGTCATGGAGAGCTTGCTATAGCGAATGGCTCAGGCGGTGACTGAGCGTGTGAAGCCAGCGGGGAGGCGAGATAGTTATCGACATACGCAGTTTCCTTTTGGCGTTAAGTTTCGGCTGTTCCATGGCCCGCCGCCGCTTTCAAGTCAGTGGACCTGTGACGATGCACGGATTGGCGTTCGGGATAAGGGAATTATTTCGAAGCGGAGGTTAACGATTGGTTAATTTGCAATCAGAACATTGGCGAAGGACGGAATACGCCAGAACGTGCGGTTTAAGCGGGGCGGTAGATATTCAGTTCCCGCTTAACGCGGTCAATGTCCGTGTCGGCCTCCGCCGCGATAGTGCGGAGGCGGTCGATATAATCACCCGGCAGACATAGCTCTTCTGCGCCGCGCCGAACATGCTCAAGGTACCAGTTGAACGGTCTTAGAGACGTATCGATAGCGGTAGCGAAGTAAGTGAGCGCTTGCATAACGCCGTGGTTATTCGTCGTGACCGATATATATTTTGTTTCGTAGCCCTGACCAGCGCCTTCTGCATGATCCAGTGACGCTCTGTCTTGACGGTCAATATGGAACAGGCCGCCGTAAACCAGATCCGCATTAGCGCCGGTGTGGAAAATATCGCACTTGGCGGAGCCGTCGCGGCCAATTTTATGGAAGCGTAATTGATGTTCGTTCAGCCAGCCGGGGCACAGGAGCTGCGCGGAAGGGGTCCTGGCGCGCAGTCGTCGCAACGACATATTGGAGCCGTAGGCGAAGTACAGAAAATGGGAGGCGGGTTCCATTTAAAACTGGATGAACTTCTGGATCAGCATTGGCTCATAACCAAACAGAGCGCTGAGGTGATGCAGGTAGGCATGTTGTCCTTGTCCCCGCCAGACGTCGCTGATTTGCTGACGTATTAGTCCGTAACGTTCCAGCATGGCTGTAGTATCGTCAGACTGAGCGGGAATGTCCTCGCCGAAAGATTGAATCAGCGCCAGCCAGTGGGCGCTGATACCCATGATGAAATAGGGCCAGGTTTTTTGCAGATGAGGCTCCCAGTTGGGATCGCTGGTGGCCTGCAGGTCGGATGTCAGGTCGCGGTAGCCGCATTTGACTACTAATTGCTTGAGGTCGCCGCTTTGCAGGAGACGTGTGACTACCGGCGAACTCTCCAGGCCCTGAAAAATCCGGCCAGCGGTATTTGGGTCCGTATAGAACAACAGACTGAATTGATGGCCGGCGGCGTCGGAGGCCGCGCGGCGGTGAAAGCGCCATAAGGGTAAGGCGCTGGCGTGTTGCGCCAGTACCGGGCTGGCGACTTGATCCGCCAGCAGCAGGTCCATGTTCCAGTTGGGAGCGCCGTTTTCATCAAATGGCATCTTGAAGCAGGCCCGCCACCAGAACTGTCCCGGGCTGGCCGTGACCGGCTTAATCTGCACAGGCTGCTGAGCGCAGGCTGCGAGCCCCAGGAGTGTTAATAGGGCCGCAGCGAGACGGACTACTCGACCCGCCCACCTGTGTAGTCGCTTTACTGCGTCTGATAGCGGCGGGGCGGTTGTCTGCATGGCGAGCCTCAACGGTGATTTATGCGTCGTAATTGTTCAGGGAATCCCGCAACGCGGAGATCAGGTCCTCGCGAATTTCCTTCGGCTCCATCACTTTGCATTCCGCTCCCAGGTTCATCAGCCAGTTACGCAACTGAATAGTGCGTCGCACCTTGGCCGTAAGGATGTAGGACCCGCTTTCGTCGGTGGCCGGCTTGATTTTCTGATCTATGGCGATGGGGTTTTCAGTCAGGTCGGAAATCAGATTGCTGTAAGGATTGGCTGGCGTGATGCGCAACTTCATGGAGTAAACTGAGTTGTCTTCGGGGGCAATGAAAACATCCATCTTGCCTGCCTCCAGGTAGTCCCGCAGACGGAATTTTTTGGGTACGCGGGAGCTGCGCTGGTCCATGGTGATGCGTTCAATCTTGTGCAGCAGAAAGTGGCGGTAGGCCCCGGGAGAGTCTATGTCCTCATCCTTTTTCGCCACCAGATAGATTTTGGGCAGCAGAATCGCGACGCCGAACGGATGGGCGCGATATTCCTTGCCGCGATAGCTGAACAGCACCTGTTTGTTCTTCAGGATTGCGCGATAGATGGTGTCGAGGTGCTCGATGTCGAAGTCCGCCGGCTGCAGACGCTGACCGCGCTGGTAGAATTCTACGGAATCGCGCAGACGATTATACAGCTGCGGCGACAGTGATTTTTCCGACTGCTCCAGGCGTTCCTCCGCCTGGGCGAAAAAGCGCTCCAGCTCAGATATTGTATTACGCGGCAACAGGTTGGAGAGGTGCTTTTTGGCCATGGCGAAAGCGATCGCCATGTACTGAGGCATTTTTTCGTAGTCGTACTGCAGGGTAGAGTAGGGGTCGAGCTTCCACAGCAGGCTTTTGCCCACGCCCCGCACTACCTCCAGTCCGAACTCGTTGCCGGGTTCGTCGTCTTCGTCATCCATTTCGTTCTTGCCGTAAAGGAAATTCATGTCGCGCTGGATCAGGCGCTTCTGTGAATTAGGATCGCCGCCCTCTTCCATGTAGTCTGCGGAAATCAGGTGGTTGATGATTTCCTCAGTGGATTTGGGCGTTCTGGCCGACTTCAGGTAAGCCAGGATGGATAAGCGGCGTAGAAAAGTTCTCATCAGTTCCCCATAAAAACTTTGCGAAGACTATAAAATACATTCTTTTGCGACATCAATGGTCGTTTTACTTCCTAATCTAACTCCTGTAGACGAAATAAACCACCACGGGAGAAAGAAAATGTATAGAGTCAATGCGTTTACCCAGAAAGGGGCCAAGTTCCGTTTCCGCATTCAGAGCGAAAGCGTCGCCGACCTGCATGATATCCTGGACCGCATCTTTGAAGGACGCAAAATGCGTCTGGTTGTCGTTGAACCGGTAGTATGACGAATGGTTTTCCCTCTCCGGGGCCGGCGCGTCGTCTGCAGTAACCGCCTCCCCGGACATTTCCCGATTCGCCTTGAACTAACGGCGACTTCATAGTAAAAACTACTCACCCGCCACTCAAGTTATTGATTACGCATTTGTAAGCGCGTGTAACTTTTCTCCCGCATTAAAAATTTTACTGTCATTCCTCAAGCTAGATCTGTACAATTAGCGACCATTTTTTATTCACTGCAAAGCAGCCCCCCTGATAGGTCCCGAATTAATGTCTTCAACTGATTCTGCAACCGCGCTGTCGAAAGATTTCGCTTCTCTTGGTTTATCTGATTCTCTTTTGTCCGCTCTAAAAGACGTGGGTTACGAGCAACCCTCACCGATCCAGGAGCAAAGTATTCCCCTGCTGCTGCAGGGCGAGAGCATTTTAGGGGTGGCGCAGACAGGTACCGGAAAGACGGCGGCGTTCGCCTTGCCGTTGCTGGAAAGACTTGATCCAAAGATCCAGTCTCCACAAATTATCGTGCTGGCGCCCACTCGGGAGCTGGCGATTCAGGTAGCGGAAGCTTTCAAAAGTTACTCCCGTTACCTGCCTGATTTTACTGTACTGCCGATTTACGGCGGGCAGGATATGCGCGGTCAATTACGTTCACTGAAACGCGGCGTGCAGGTCATTGTCGGCACGCCTGGTCGGGTGCTGGACCATTTACAGCGCAAGAGCCTGGATTTGTCACAAATTCGCGCAGTCGTACTGGACGAAGCTGACGAAATGCTGCGCATGGGCTTCATCGACGATGTCGAGGAAATCCTCTCCAACGCGCCCGGCGCCTGCCAATACGCGCTGTTCTCCGCGACCATGCCTCCTGCTATCAAACGCGTGGCGGAAAAATATCTGAAAGGTGCGAAAGAAGTTCGCATCGCCGCTAAGACTTCCACCGTTGAGCGCATCAGCCAGCACGTATTGATGGTTGATAACTCTCACAAACTGGACGCGCTGACCCGCGTACTGGAAGTTGAAAACTTCGAAGGCATGATCATTTTCGTGCGCACCAAGTCCGCCACCACGGAACTGGCTGAGAAGCTGCAGGCGCGCGGCTACGCCGCTGAAGCCCTGAACGGCGACCAGACTCAGAAGATTCGTGAGCAGACGATCGACCGTCTGAAGAAAGGCCGTCTGGATATCGTTGTCGCGACTGACGTTGCGGCGCGCGGTCTCGACGTAGAGCGTATCGGCCTGGTTCTGAACTACGACATTCCTTACGACACTGAAGCCTACGTTCACCGTATCGGCCGTACTGGTCGCGCTGGTCGTGAAGGGAAAGCGATCTTGTTCGCTGCACCAAAAGAGCGTCGCCTGCTGCGCGCAATTGAAATGGCCACCAAGCAACCGCTGACGCCTTATGAAGCGCCTTCCGCTGAGAAAATCAGCGAGCAGCGTATTCAGCAGTTCCAGGACAATCTGCACCGTACTCTGGACGGCCAGGATCTGGAGTCCATGAAAAAGGTGGTGCTGGACTTCTGTCAGGAAAATGAGTTGTCGCTGGAAGATGTCGCCGCAGCGCTGGCGTTCCGTCTGCAGGTGGAACAGCCTTTGTTCCCGATTCTGAAAGACCTGCCGAAGCTGGATAAAGACTTCCGTGGCCGTGACCGCGATCGTGACGGTCGTGGCCGTAACCCTCGCGACCGTGATCGTCGTGGTCGTGAAGGGCGCGAAGGTCGTGATTCACGTCGCGACGACGGCATACCGAGAGAGCGTTACCGCATCGAAGTGGGCCGCTCCCACGATGTTAGCCCTGGTGATATCGTCGGCGCTATCGCGAACGAAGCGAATATTGAAAGCAAGTACATCGGCCACATCGCCATTTACGACAACTTCAGTACCGTTGAGCTGCCTGAAGGCATGCCGAAAGAAGTGCTTCAGCACCTGCAGAAAGTACGCATTCGTCAGCAGCTGATCAACATGAAGCCGGATGCTGGCAAGCCTGAGCGTAAGCCTCGCAGCGGTAGTGGCCGTGGCGGTCCTCGTCCTTCTTCTAGACGTCCGCGCTCGTAAGCCTTAGCCCGCTGATCTAACGGCGGCATTCAAACCAGTGGGATGGCTTCTCGCCACCCACTGGTATTGCCCCGTCTCTTTTTAACTCTTCAACTTTTCACTCTTTATCGCCTCGTTTCTCCCCCTGTTTTTCATAACTAACTCTGTCTTTCATAACTAGCCCCGTCTTTCATAACTATCCCAGTCTCTATAGCGTCTCTCGGCGACATGGCGCAATGCTGTTGATGGCTCAGTTCGCTTTGAGTTTGTTGAAGGGATTTCCTGAGGGTGGGGGAGGTGTTGTATCAAGAGGGAGTTCGGCGGACGCGACAGAAGGGCGCCCGGTTCGCGCCTAGAGTGAGCCTGTCTGTTTACAGCGGCATAGGCTTGTGGATGTGATAGCCCTGCACGAAATCCACGTCCAGGCTCTTCAACCGCTCCACGGTTTCTTCATTTTCCACGAACTCCGCGACGACATTCAGGCCCATGATATGGGCGACTTCGGTGATAGAGCGGACCATGGCCAGGTCTACGGGGTCGCTGAGGATGTCGCGGACGAAACTGCCGTCAATCTTCAGGGAGTTTACTGGCAGGCTTTTCAGATACGAATAAGACGAAAAGCCGCTGCCGAAGTCGTCCAGTGCGAATTTGATGCCTTTGGCGCGCATGTTCTGCACCAGGGTGGTGGTTTCCACCAGACTGGATATGGCGGAACTCTCCGTGATTTCAAAGCAGACTTTGTCCAAAGGAATACTGTACTTGTTGAATGCCGTCAGCAAAAAGTCAGCGAACTCTGAGTCGTTGATGGTCTGGCTGCTCAGGTTGATATTGACCTGGCTTAGGCGCTCCAACTGTCCCGGTCGCGCATGCAGCCATTTGAAGTAGGCGTCGATGACCCAGCGATCCAGCGAGCGGATAATATTGTAACGCTCGGCCGCCGGCAGGAAGGCGCCAGGGGGCAAGATGTCCGCCCCCTGTTTCAGGCGCACCAGGATTTCGTAACGCTCGCCGTTCAGTTCCGGTTTCAGCGCGCCGATATTCTGTTTATAGAGCACTAACTGATTCTGTTTGATGGCTTCCTGCAGCGCAGTGACCACTTGCATCTCGCTCTGACGGCGGATGATTTCTCCGGTCTTTTCATTATGCACGATGATGCGGTTGCGACCGGCGTCCTTGGCGGCGTAGCAGGCGGTGTCGGCGAGGCTGAAGATTTCTTCGATGGACGGGGTCGCCGCTGTAATTGGCACAATGCCGATGCTGACCCCCACACTGAAGACTTTCTCTTTCAGGGCGAAGCGGAATTCGCTGACTTCGTTGCGCAACCGGTGGGCGATCTCTGACGCTTTTTCAATACCGCAGCGTTCCAACAGGATGCCAAACTCATCGCCGCCCAGGCGTGCGAGAGAATCGCGCTCCCGCAGGTGCTGGCGGAACATGACGGCTATCTGACGCAGCAGTTCGTCTCCGGCGGCGTGGCCGCTGGTGTCGTTGACGATTTTGAACTGGTCCAGGTCCATGAACAGAAGGGCATGCTGCAGCCCCTGCTCACGGGAGCGCGCCAGTGCATTATTGAGGCGGTATTCGAACTCTGTACGGTTGAGCAGACCTGTCAACGGATCGTGGCGGGCCAGATAGTGCAGCTGTTGTTCGTTCTCTTTTTTCTCGGTGATATCGACGATAGAGCCTTCCACAAAGCCAGGCCCGCCGGGTGTGACGATCTGGCGAGCGAAGATGGTCGCCCAGAACTGCTTGCCGTCCAGACGCTGGCAACGGGCTTCAAAGCCAAACACGTGGCCGTACTGTTTGAGCGACAGAAAAAATAAACGCCGCGCATCTTCCTGAAGTGGGATCAGGCCGTTCAGATCGCGGGTGTTGCTGACCAGCTCTCTCTCGTTGCGCGCGCCCAGCAACTGCGCGAACGCCGGATTACAGGCCATCAAAGCGCCTTTGGCGTCCAGACGAAACATGCCTTCCAGAGAGTTTTCATAGATGGCGCGGTACTTTTCCAGGTTTTCCGTGGCCTGTAGCTGGGCGAACTCGCGAGCGGATTTTTCGCCTTTCAGGCGATCCGCCAAAGCCAGACTGAGCGCCAACACCATGCCGACGACGCCGAACTGAGTGGCGTTACCGGTCAGCCCGTTTAACGGCAGCAAGCCGACTTTACCCGCGCTGAATACAATGGAAGCGAACACCAGGAAAGTGTAAGCAAGGGTAAAGTAACGCGCCGGGCGAAAGTTCGAACGCAGTAGGTACAGCCCGGTAAAGTAGCCAAACATGGGGGTGATGGCGATATTCAGCAGAGACAGCTTGAGCATGGCCGAGTTTGAGGCGAAGAACGTCAACAATGAGCACAGGAAACACCAGGCGGCGATATGGACGAACCCTTGCGCGACTCTCGGCAAGCGCTCCGGTAAAGACAGAAAACTGCGGGTAAATAATGCCAGCGTCGCGAGACAGAGGTTGATGAAAAATACCAGACTCTTGTCGTTCCATACGGGATTGTCCGGCCAGAAATAGGCGTACGCCAAGCCGGACAGGGACGCCTCCGCCAGGGCATAGCTCGCAAGAGCGGCGGTGAAATAGAGATATCCTTTGTCGCGCAGAAACAGGAACAGCATCAGATTGTAGGCGGCCATGATGCCGATGACGCCCAGTAATGCGCCGGACAGGCTCGCCTCTTTGTGGTTATAGGCGGTGAATTGAGACGGCTCCCACAGGCTGATCGGCGCCTGAATAGAGGACGTAGCATCGACTTTAATGACGACCTCATAACCCGTGTCGCCCGCCAACGGCAGGGGAAAGACAAAGTTCGGGTGGTTGATCGGACGTTCATGGAATGGAAGCTGGTCGCCGCTGCTGACGGCGTACGCGGGCTGGCTTTCTCCGAGACGAAACAGAAACAGCTCAACATTATCCAGCAACGGGTTGTCCAGGTTGAGGAACAACTCCCGGTTGTCGCTGCTGCGATTCAGAAGATTGAAGGCGAACCAGTGCTCTTTGCCGGTGAAACCGAAATTGATCTGTGACACGGAAATGGCCGGCGCTATCTGCAGTGACTGTCGCGCCTGCTCCAGGGGGGAGGAGCCGATCTCGGTGGCGAAGTGGCGAACCTGGGGCGTGGTCGGCGGAAACTCGCCGCTATGTACAATCACGTCGTCAGCGACCGAGTTCACTGAAACCAGCCATAACAACGCCATGGCGGCCACGGCTGACAACGTGTGGGCAAGGCGAGGAGCTGGAATTATCTGACAAATAATCAAACGCCGGATCATACCTGGGATACTGCAATGGAAGGCCATTAAAATAGGCCATGCAGCGCCCCGTTAAAAGCGGCAAACGTGAACAACTGTAATATTATGCGGGCGCTACAGGCGGTAGCCGCCGGACTCCAGGGCGGCGATCATATCCTGAGTCAATAAACGGTATTCTCCGGCTTCCGGCGCCCATAGATAAACCTGATCCTCCGGCTCATTCAACTGATAGCCGTTTTTTTGCAGGTCCACCTTGCGGTATTTGAAGGTGCCGGTTTTGGCGATGCTCGGCGTAACGCGAATGAAGACTGGCATGGCGTAAGTCGGCAATGCTTCCCGCATGGCCTGAGCCAGTTGTCGCATATCCAGACCGCGTTGCTTGTCCTTCGCCACGATGGCCGCCATGCCGGCTTTGCCGCTCATGTTGGGAATCTCCACTCCGTAGACGACGGCTTCTTCCACATCGTCCAGCTTGTCCAGCACATTCTCGACTTCAGTCGTGGAGACGTTTTCGCCTTTCCAGCGAAAGGTGTCGCCCATGCGGTCCACGAACTGCAGATGACGCCAGCCGATTTCCCGTAATACGTCGCCGGTATTGAACCAGGCGTCGCCTTTGCGGAAAGCGTTGCGGATGATGGCTTTCTCCGTCGCTTCCGGCTGGGAGTAACCTTCAAAGTTCCATTTGGGTGTGATTTTACCCAGCAGTAATCCCGGTTCGCCCTTGGTGACTTTTTGCAGTTTGCCTTTGCCGTTGCGGACTGGCTCGCGGGTGCCTTCATGGAATTTCACCAAGGCGAAAGGCGCAGTGGAAAAGCCGACGGTATTGTCCAGATTCAAAAAGTTGGTGAAGCCGACATTGCCTTCGCTGGCGGCATACAGCTCCGCAATCTGTTCAATGCCGAAGCGCTCTTTGAACTGGAGCCAGATGGAAGGGCGCAGACCATTGCCGATCATTTTTTTCAGTTTGTGATGGCGATCCTGGGGCCCCGGCGGTTGGGCGAGCAGATAGCGGCATAATTCGCCGACGTAGCCGAAACAAGTGGCTCCGTATAGGCGCACATCGCTCCAGAATTCACTGGCGGAAAATTTGCGTCGGATGGCGAGAGCGGACGCGCCCGCCAGCGCAGCGCCCCAGCACACCAGCAGTCCGGTGCCGTGATACAAGGGAAGGGGGGCATAGACGACATCTTTTTCGGTTAGCGCCAGCGACATATGACCAAAGCCGCCATACGCCTTGAACCATTTGCGATGACTGCTGGGCGCCGCCTTGGGCAGGCCGGTGGTGCCGGAGGTGAACAGGTAGACCGCAGTATCGCCAGCGAGGGGACGGTCCGTGACAACCGGATTGGCGTCGGGATAGTTTTTAATGATGGCGCCCAGATTGACGTATCCCTCCGGAGCGGTCGAATCCTCCTTGAGCGTATCCGCATCCGCCAGAAAGAGCATGCGTTGTGAGTCGACGGGGATGTTCAGTAGCGACGTAGCGGAAGCGATGGCTTCCAATTGCTCCTCGCCCACGACCACAAGTTTGGGATGAGTGAGGTTCAGGCAGTGTGCCAATGCGTCTCCGCGCAGGGATGTGTTGATCATGGCTCCCGCCGCGCCCAGTTTTAACGCACCCGCCAGCGCCGCCAGCAATTCCGGTCGATTCTCCAGGTTCAGGGCAATCACATCGCCCCGCGCCACGCCGCGAGCGCGATAGTAATGGGCGAAGCGGTTGGCCCAGGCATTGAACGCTTCATAACTGATGCGCCGGTCGCGGTAGAGCACCGCGTCGCATTCGCCGTGGGTGTCCGCATTGCGTTCGATGATGTCGCCAATGGCCAGGGCTTTATCCGGCTTGAGCAGGGCGTAGTAGTAATAACCTTTGAGCAGGGAAGGCAGTTTCTGGGCGACGAAGGGCAGTTGACGGGCCAGATCTCGCGCGGATATGCGGCCTTCCTGGGGCATGGTGCGGTCCTCTTGTTTTTCTGTTTCCTAATTGGCTATTTATCAATAGGGAGCGGGTCCGGTACTGCCTTTCAATGTTAGTCAATAAACCCGGTTAGTCGACAGCCTGCGCTAGTCGACAAACAGATCGGTCATCAGCGTCTGACCGGCTTTGGGGTTATAGGTGTAGGCGGCGAAGTTCGTTACTCCTGTATTGCGCAACAATTGTTCGTCGATGAGCCACTCGCCGCTGCGGCGCTGCTCTTTGTCGGTCAGTATGGCGTAGGCGGCGTCCGCCATGATTTCCGGACTGCGCGCGCGATCCAGCGCCTGTTTGCCGCCAGCTTCGAATTCAACGGCGGCGGTGGCGATCAGGGTTTGCGGCCACAGTGAATTTACCGCGATGTTATAGCGCCGGAACTCCTGCGCCATTCCCAAAGTCAGCATGGACATGGCGTATTTGGTCAGCGTATAGGGCGAATACTGAGCGAACCACTTGGGGTTTAGATTGACTGGGGGCGACAGATTGAGAATATGCCCCAGCCCGGACTTCTTCAGCCAGGGCAGGGCGGCCTGGGCGGTCGCCATCACGGCGCGGGTATTGACCTGATGCATCAAGTCAAAGCGCTTCATGGGCGTATGCTCCACGCCGGACAACTTGATAGCGCCGGCATTGTTGATGACGGCGTCCACGCCTCCGAACTCAGCAGCGGCGCGCTCCACCATCGCTTTGACGGCGTTATCGTCGCGCACGTCCAGTTGCACGGGAAGCGCTTTGCCGCCAGCCTGCTCGACTTCCTCCGTCACACTATAGATGGTGCCGGGCAGCTTGGGGTGAGGTTCGGCGGATTTCGCTGCGAGGACAATATTGGCGCCGTCTCGGGCGAAACGTAACGCCATGGCGCGGCCGATACCGCGGGAAGCGCCGGTGATGAGGATGGTTTTATTATGTAGAGGCGACATGAGCGTGTCCTTATTTGTTGTTTTTATTGACGGTTTATTCTGCGCTTAGAGTGAGAGTAACCAGCAGTTCCCGGATTCTGACCTGATCGCCGGTTTTTACTTTGATGTCCTCCACCACGCCGGAGATATCCGCTTTTAACGGATGCTCCATTTTCATGGCTTCCAGCACGACCAGCGTTGCGCCTTTCTCCACGCTTTGGCCGGGTTCGACCAGCACGTCCACGATGCGGCCGTCCATGGAAGCGCGGATGCTGCCGTCGCCAGTCGCGTCGCCGGCTTCCGCTGGCGCATGGGTTAGATCTTCAAAGTCATAAACTACACCATCGAGATGCAATGATAGCCGGTTTTCCTGCTGTAGATAGCGAACCCGGCGACGTAGGCCGTCGCATTCGAACAGAGCTTGCTCGGGCTCAATATGCTGCAGCCCCAGCGTGAGAGAGTGGTCGTCCAGTTTGACCTGAAACGCGCCGTTTTCCTGCGCCTCCAGCGCCAGCTCCCAAATGTCGTCGCCGCTGCGCAGTTCGTACGGCCAGGATGAATAACCGGCGCTGCGCCAATGGTGGTGAGGCTGGCTCAGTTCGGTCTGATGGTGAAAAAGCAGCGTCGCCAGGGCGACGACTAAGTCGGTCGGGGTTTGTGGCGACAGCGAGGGATCGTTCTTGAATTCGTTGGCGAGAAAGCCGGTATTGGCTTCTCCTTGTTGAAAAGTGGGGTGCTTGAGAATATTGGCCAGGAAACGTTGATTGCCGTTGACGCCGAGCAGCAGGCTGTCTTCCACCGCGCGTTGCAGACGACGGCGAGCCTGTTCGCGGTCGGCGCCCCAGGCGATGATTTTCGCCAGCATGGGGTCGTAGTGGGGGGTGATGGTTTGACCTTCTTTCACGCCATCGTCGATGCGCACGCCTTCGCTTAACGCAGGTCGCCAACGTTGAATACGGCCGGTTTGCGGCAGGAAATTCTGCTGCGGGTCTTCCGCATACAAACGTACTTCCATGGCGTGGCCCTGGATGCGCACTTGCTCCTGAGTAACAGGTAAGGGCGCGCCGGCGGCGACCTGAATCTGCCACGCCACCAGATCGAAGCCAGTGACCAGTTCGGTGACGGGGTGCTCCACCTGCAGGCGCGTGTTCATCTCTAGAAAATAAAAGCGCTTGTCTTGATCCACCAGAAACTCCACGGTGCCGGCCCCGACATAACCGCAGGACAGGGCCGCCTTCACCGCTGCCGCGCCCATGCGTTCGCGCAGGTCCGCATCAACGAAGGGCGAGGGCGCCTCCTCCACCACTTTTTGGTGGCGGCGCTGTACGGAGCAGTCACGCTCCCCCAGATACAGGGCGGCGCCCTGTGTATCCGCAAACATCTGGATTTCGATGTGACGGGGTTGCAGCAGGGCTTTTTCCAGAATCAGCTCACCGCTGCCGAAGGCGTTGAGAGCTTCTGAGCGCGCCGTTTTGATTTGCGCCGCCAGCTCAGCTTCGCTCTGCGCCAGACGCATGCCGCGTCCGCCGCCGCCAGCGGAGGCCTTGATCATGACCGGGAAGCCAATGCGTCGCGCTTCGGCTATCAATGTGGCGTCGCTTTGATCCTCGCCCTCGTAGCCGGGAATGCAGGGCACGTCCGCTTCCTGCATGGCGAGCTTGGACAGGCGTTTGCTGCCCATCAGGGCGATGGCGTCGGCGGGAGGGCCAATAAACGTCACTCCGGCGTCAGCGCATTTTTCCGCAAAGCGGGCGTTTTCTGAGAGGAAACCGTAGCCAGGGTGCACCGCGTCAGCGCCGCTCAGGCGACAGGCGGCGAGGATTTTATCGGCGTCCAGATACGACTCCGCCACGGGCGCAGGGCCGAGATGCACGGCTTCATCCGCCAGTAACGCATGAGGGGCGTCGCGGTCGGCGTCGCTGTAGACGGCGACGGTGCGAAACCCGAGATCGCGGGCGGTGCGGATTACCCTGCACGCAATTTCGCCTCGGTTGGCGACCAGTATTTTGGTGATCATTGCGCCCACTCCGGGTTACGTTTCTGCATGAACGCCAGCGCGCCTTCTCTGCCTTCCGGGCCTTGAATGGCGCGGGAGAAGTCGGCGGCGGCGCGATCCAGCAACGTTTCCAGATCGGCGCCTTCAACGTCCAGCAACAACCGTTTGGTGACGGCGCTGGCCTGGGGCGCGCAGCGTTTGATCTGCGCCAGGATCGTCGCCAGTTTGTCCGCCAGTTCATCGGCGTTTGTCACGCACTCATGAGCAATGCCTAGTCGTGTCGCTTCTTCTCCGTCGCAACGCATGCCTAATAGCGCCAGGCGGCGGGCTTGCGTGAGTCCGATGCGGCGCGCAACGAACGGCGCGATTTGCGCCGGAGGAATGCCCAGCCCTGTCTCCGGCAAGCCAAAGCGGGCGCTGTTCAGGGTGACGGCGACGTCGCTGACGCAGGCCAGTCCAAAGCCGCCGCCCAGCACGGCCCCTTCCAGTATGGCGACGACGGTTTGTGGGGCCTGATTGACGCGAGTGATCATCCGCCCGAATTCCCGGTTCAACGCCTGAAACGGATCGGCTTCTCCTGACTCCGCCGCCGCGCGGGCGTTGGCCATATCGGCGATATCGCCCCCGGCGCAGAAATGACCGTCGGCGCCGCGCAGGACGATTGCGCGGATGCGTGCATCTGTGTCGGCATAGTCGAACAGGGCCATAATCTCACGCACCATTTGCAGGCTCATGGCGTTACGCACTTGCGGGCGATTCAGAGTGATATGCAGCGCATGATCGCGGCGTTCGGCCAGCAGAGTTTCAGTGACGGGCGGATTCATGATTTATTCTCCTGTGGAACTGGCGCTGCGTTTGCCCGGCAGCGTTCCCATCAACTTGCAGATGATGCCAAGCATGATTTCATCCGCGCCGCCGCCAATGGACACCAGACGCACGTCGCGGAATGCCCGCGACACCGGGTTGTCCCACATGTAGCCCATACCGCCCCAGTATTGCAGGCAGCTGTCAGTGACTTCGCGACCGAGTCTGCCGGCTTTGAGTTTCGCCATGGACGCCAGTTGGGTGACGTCTTTGCCCTGGATATACAGCTCGCAGGCTTGATAGGTCAGGGCGCGCAGGGCTTCGATTTCCGTCTGCAGCTCCGCCATGCGGAAATGAATGTATTGATTGTCGATCAACGGCTGACCGAAGGTTTTGCGCTCCCGGCAGTAAGCAATGGTTTGAGTGACGCAGGCTTCCAGCGCCTTGATGGTGTTGGCGGCGCCCCACATGCGCTCTTCCTGGAATTGCACCATCTGCATCATGAATCCCATGCCTTCGGCGCCGATGCGGTAACGCTGGGGAATGCGCACATCATCGAAAAACACCTGGGCGGTTTCTGAGGAGCGCATACCTAGCTTGTCCAGATGCGGCGCCACCTCAATGCCCGGCAGGTTCATGGGGACGACCATCAGGGTCTTGTTCTTGTGCGGCTTGTCGTCACTGGTATTGGCCAGTAAGCATATGAAATCCGCCTGCGGCGAGTTGGTGATCCACATTTTGGAGCCGTTGATCACATAGTCGTCGCCGTCTTTGCGAGCGTTGGTTTTTAACCCGGCGACGTCAGAACCGGCGGAGGTTTCGCTCACGCCGATACAGCCGATCATCTCACCGCGGATGGCGGGAGTAAGAAACTCGCTTTTGAGTTCATGGGAACCGAAGCGGGCGATGGCGGGGGTGCACATGTCGGTTTGTACGCCGATGGAGAGGGGCACGCCGCCGGCGCCACAGGCGCCGAGTTCCTCCGCCGCCGCGAGATTGTAGCTATAGTCGAGACC
The DNA here is from genome assembly GCF_057367735.1 of Hahella sp. NS-SX17. Lineage (NCBI taxonomy): Bacteria > Pseudomonadati > Pseudomonadota > Gammaproteobacteria > Oceanospirillales > Hahellaceae > Hahella > Hahella sp. NS-SX17. The sequence continues at coordinate 6,351,015 of NZ_CM170632.1, read as the reverse complement.
CAGGCCGCCGTATTCCTCCGGCTTGTGGATGCCAAGCAGACCAAGCTCGCCAAGCTTTTTGAAGATTTCCCGCATGGGATAGGCGCAGGCTTTTTCCCATTCATCAATATGCGGATTGATTTCGCTCTGCACGAAATTGCGCACGGTGCGTCGTAGTTCGCTGTGTTCCTGAGTGAATATCATTGTTATTTTTCCTCTGTGTAAACCTGCCTCGCCGCGCCTGCGTCAGAAGCGCGCCACGCCGAAAGTGTTGGAACGCAAAGGCCTGCGCTCCGCCTCGTAACAAACGTCCAGCAACAGCGCCAGTACGCGCCGTGTATCGCGGGGATCGATCAGTCCGTCGTCCCACAGGCGCGCAGTTCCGTAGAGCGCGCTGGAGCCTTGTTCAATTTTTTCCGCCGCGGTTTTTTCGATAGCGTCGAGCATTTTCGGGTCTGGCGTCAGGCCCAGTTTGGCCTGCTTTTCTTCAGTGACGATACGCAATACCTTGCCCGCTTGGGCGCCGCCCATGACGGCGGTGCGACTGTTGGGCCAGGAAAAGATGAATCTGGGGTCCAGCCCGCGGCCGCACATGGCGTAGTTGCCGGCGCCATAAGAGCCGCCGACCACCATGGTTAGTCGTGGGACCTTGGCGTTGGCCACCGCTTGCAACATCTTGGAGCCGTGTTTGATGACGCCGTTCTGTTCCGCATCGGCGCCGACCATAAATCCGGTGGTGTTATGGAAGAACAAAATCGCGGTATTGCTTTGCTCGCAGAGCTGGATGAACTGCGCGGCCTTGGCGGCGCCTTTGGGCGTGATCGGGCCGTTGTTGCCGATGACGCCGCAGGCCATGCCCTGGATGTGGAGGAAGCCGCATACGGTCTGATTATCATAGAGCGGCTTGAAGTCCAGGTACTCAGAGCCGTCCGCGATGCGGGCGATGATTTCGCGTACGTCATAAGGCTTGCGGGCGTCGGCGGGAACCACGCCGAGCAGGTCTTCCGCCGGATACAGCGGTTCCTTCCAGGTGCGCGCAGACGCCGGAGCGAGCTGTTCGTTCCAGGGAATGCGTCTCAGGATATCCCGCGCCAAGCGTACGCCGTCTGCGTCGTCTTCCGCCAGAAACTCCGCGGTTCCGGCGATGGCGGCGTGCATTTCCGCGCCGCCCAATGTTTCGTCGTCAGCGATCTCGCCGGTGGCGGCCTTCAACAGGGGCGGACCGGCGAGAAACATTTTGGCTTTGTTCTTTACTGCGATCACATAGTCGGAAAGGCCGGGCTGGTAGGCGCCGCCCGCGGTGGCGTTGCCGTGCACCACCGTGACCTGAGGCAAACCTGCGGCGGACAGGCGACACTGGTTGGCGAAGCCTCGCGCGCCCTGCACGAAAATATCCGTCGCGTAGTTGAGGTTGGCGCCGGCGGATTCCGCCAGAGTGATCACCGGCAACTTGTTCTCCATGGCGATCTGCTGCACGCGCAGCGTCTTCTCCAGACCGGCGGGGGAGATCGCGCCGCCTTTGACGGCGCTGTTGCTGACGATGATCAGGCAGCGCACGCCCTGCACGTAACCAATGCCGGCGATGGAGCCGCCGCCGGCGTAGGAACCGTCTTTGTCGTCATGCATTTTGTAGCCGGCGAGGGAGCACAGTTCCAAAAAAGGCGCGCCGCGATCCAGTAACAGGTTCAGGCGCTCTCCGGGCAGCAATTTACCTTTTTTGTGAAACTTCTCGCGGGCCTCCAGGGCTTTCTCGCGCACTTTGTTTTCAATGCTGCGGAAGGATTCGATCGACGCCAGCATGGCGCGACGGTTAGCGGCGAATTCTTCGGAGTGAACGTCAATCTGTGAGGTGAGTGTCGGCATGGCGCGGTTCCGGCTTGTTAATCGTCGAGGACTTTGGGTCGGACGGCGCGATGGAAGCCGTTGTAGACCGGTACGTTTTTCGCTTTTGGCAGCGGCCATACGCGACCGCCCTGGGAGGCGGCTCCGTCCACTCTCAAGGTTGCGCCGCTGATAAAAGCCGCCGCCTCGCTAAGTAAAAAGCAGATGGCGGCGGAAACTTCGGCCTCCGTTCCCAGACGTTTTAATGGCACGCCATTGGCCAGCGACAGCAGCATGGGTTTCATGCTGGCGTCGTAATGATCCAGTCCGCTGGAGGCGATCCAGCCCGGCGCCACGGCGTTGACGCGCACGCCCGCGGGCGCCCATTCCACGGCGGCGGTTTTGGTGAAGTTATCCATGCCGGCGCGGGCGGCGCCGGAGTGCCCCATGCCGGGCATACCGCCCCACATGTCGGCGATAATGTTGACGATGGCGCCGCCCTGTTTATTGAGGCATTGGTTATACAGCTCGCGGGCCATCAGAAATCCGCCCACCAGATTGGTGCGCACAACGGTTTCAAATCCTTTTTGATTAATGGCGGAGAGAGGCGCGGGGTACTGACCGCCAGCGTTATTCACCAAACCATGGACCGGGCCCAACTCCGCAAGGATTTCAGCGATGACTGCTTTGACTTTGTCCTCTTCGCGAATATCGCATACGTATGCGCTGGCGCGGCCGCGATCCTCCTGGATCTCCGCCAGCACTCGGTCCAGCTTTTCCTGCTTGCGTCCGATAATGACGACTCGTGCGCCCAGCGCCGCGAGTTCGTGAGCGACGCAACGCCCGATGCCACTGCCGCCGCCAGTGACGATGAGGGTGCGGTCAGCGAATGCGTCTTCCCGGAATACCGATTGATAAGGCATATCAGGCCAGCTCCTCTGCAATGGAGCCCGGAATGGGGATCGGGAATTCCAGCAACTGCTGGGCGAAGGCTTTCCCCTGCGGGTCAATGCGCAGGCTGGCGACGCCACCCCCTCCCAGGCTGTTCTCCAGCAGGAAGTTCAGGGCGGAGATGCCAGGCAAGTCCCAGCGGGTGACGCGGCCATTCTCCGGGTGCAATACATGATGCATATAGTCGCCCACCGCGGCCTCGGTGAGGGCGGCGCGAATATAGGGAAGATATTCCGATCGGCGCGCAATGACGCCGATATTGGCGTGATCGCCTTTGTCTCCCGAGCGCGCCCAGGCCAGTTTGACCAGCGGCGCCTGTGTGGTGGTCGCTTCCAGTTGCGCTGCTACAACTTCCGCTCTTTCCGCCGGGGAGGGCGTGGCGTCGCCGTCCCAGTTGACTTGAACCGGCTTGCCTACGCCGTCCATATTTGCGGTGATCGTGATGCCATTTTTTTCCGTCAGGAAAGAGAATAAACGGATCTTTGGCCACACCGTGGGCCGCCCGCCGACGATGCCGGTAATGCCGGGCGCCATGCCGGTGGCGGCTTGGGCGATCTCCCGGGAAAACAAAGCTAGCGCCTCTTTCTGCGGATGCGCGCAGGCGATTTTCACCACGACTTCCCGGCTGTCGGCGATGCGGGAATGGGGGCCATAGGTAGCTTCTGTTCCCAGCAGTTCGATATCGACATCGGTAAAGGCTGGCCAGCCGCGCTCCGCGAACTGTCTCTGGGTTTTACCAATAATGGCGTCGGCGGTGACTTTGGCTTTAGCGGCGGCGTCGATGCCAGCCATGAGAAAGGTGGCGACGCATTTATGGCCGTCAGGATAGGTGGCGCAGACCTTATATAGATTGGTGGGCGCGCGTCCGCGGGCGCCGGTGACATGCACGCGATCCGGGCTTTTTTGCTCCAGTTTTACCTGGGTGAAATCGCAAGTGACGTCTGGCAGCAGATAGGCTCCGGGATCGCCGATCTCATAAACCAGCTGTTCCGAGACCGTACCAATGCTGACCAGACCGCCGGTGGCTTCAGGCTTGGTGACGGTAAAGTCTCCGTTGGCGTCGACTTCCACGATGGGAAATCCCATATTGTCGAAGCCATCCACCTCGCGCCAGTCCGTGAAATTGCCGCCCGTGCATTGGGCGCCGCATTCGATAATGTGGCCTGCGAGACTGCCCTGAGCCAGTTTGTCGTACTCATCCATGGCCCAGCCGAACTCATGCACCAGCGGCGCCAGGACCAGCGCGCTGTCCACCACCCGCCCGGTTATCACGATGTCCGCGCCGTAAGCCAGGGCGGCGGCGATGCCCGGCGCGCCGAGGTACGCGTTCATGCTGACGCTGACGGGGGGCAGGGGATCTCCGGAAAACATATCGGTCAGATTCTGGCGCTCGAACTCCGCGCGACGATGCAGAATGTTGTCTCCCATGACGGCGGCGATTTTCAGATCGAGACCCAGTTTATCGATGTGCTCCTGCAATGCGTCGCGGCAGGCCTGGGGATTGACGCCGCCAGCGTTGCTGATCACCTTCACGCCTTTTTCCTTCAATTGCGGCAGAAGCGGCTTCATCACATGGTCAACGAAGTCAGTGGCGTAGCCTTTGTTCGGGTCTTGCAGCTTCTGGCCGGTAAGAATGGACATGGTGATTTCCGCCAGATAGTCGAACACCATGTAATCGAGATCGCCTTTTTCCAGCAATTGCGCCGCGGCGGTGTTGGTGTCGCCCCAGAATGCGGCTGCGCAGCCGATGCGCAAAGTAGACTTGGTGGTCATGGTATCGCCCGTTCCTTTCTGATCAATATCGCTGACATGCGAATATCGCCTGTATGTCGTTTTGAAGAGTTATTGTTGTGTTTGATTCGAGCCCGCTCAACGATACCAAGCAAGCGCTTGGTTTGTAAAGGGGGCGAATTGAGATAGACTTAGGAGCGACATACACCATCGGCTAAGCGCCCAGAGGGAGTTTTTTCCGACATTTGCCGTTAGAATGTCCGGCCCCGCGACGGCCCTCCGGATTCTGCTGCGGGACTTCCATCAGTCAGCTCAGGAATGTGATTGCTTATGAAACAACTTGCGCAACTTATTGAAGAGGGACGCATCACCGACCCTCAGAGCGCCAGGGGCAGGTTACTGGCCAAGGCTGCGCACCTGTTCAAGGAAAAAGGTTACGAACGCACCACGGTCAGAGATCTGGCTGCTTCCGTGGGCATCCAGAGCGGCAGTATTTTTCATCATTTCCGCAGTAAGGAAGACATCCTGTTTGCGGTGATGGAAGAAACCATTCTCTACATCACCGCCAAAATGCGCGAAGCCCTGGAGCGGGCGCCGACGCCTCGCGATCGCTTGCTGGCGCTGCTGCGTTGTGAGCTGGAGTCGGTGTTGGGCGGCACCGGCGAGGCGATGACTGTGCTCGTGTATGAGTGGCGCAGCCTGTCTGAACTCCGCCAGGAAGAGATTCTGAACCTGCGTGACCAGTATGAAGGCCTGTGGCTGGACACGTTGAGCGAAGCCCGCGACGCGGGTCTGGTGAAAGGCGATGTGGCCGTGTTGCGACGCTTTCTCACCGGCGCTTTGAGTTGGACCATCACCTGGTACAAGCCGGAAGGCAGCATGACAGTTGAGGAGCTGGCGCATCAGGCGTTGTACCTGGTCGTCAAAGACTAACCTATCCCCCGCCTCTCAAATACGCGGCGCTCGTTATCATGGTCTATAGTTTTCCTTGATGTCCGTTGATTGGAACTGTCCGTTAACTGGGACTGTGCGTTGACTCTGCGCGCGCGGGTCCCCAGAAGGGAAATTCGCCATGAACACTATCCGCAGCAGCGTTCTGTGCTGCGTGCTTCTTTGGCCTCAGACGCTGCTGTGCGCCGCTGAATCCGAACTCAAACTACATGCGGTGACCGAAGAGTGGGCCGCTTACTCCAATGCCGACTGCACTGGCTTGTACTGGGATGTTCTCAGCGCCATTTTTGAGCCGGAGGGCGTCACCGTTATCTGCGAGATCGTGCCTTGGAAGCGAGCCCTGTATTGGGTTTCCAACAAAGAGAAAGATGCCCTGGTTGGCGTGTACGGCAGTCGCAAGGACGTCATGCGGATTTCAGACCTGCATTTCTGCGTGGACGACCCCGTGGTGGCGCTGTTTTTACGGGGACCACAACAGCAATGGCATGGCGTCGGACGGGTGCGAAGCGGCGAGGCGGCCTGGATCAGAGGCTATGATTTCAAGCAGTGGTTCAACCCGGGCATGGAGCCTGTGGAGCTGGAGAACATTGAGCAGGGCGTGGGACTGGTGTCGCGACGCCGAGTCAAATACGTTATCGATTACTCGGTCAATATACAGCGCGCCCTGAGCAATCTGGAGCTGGATGAACAGGACTACAAATACGTCACCGTCAAAAGCGGCGAAAAACTCTATATGGGCTTTGCGGATAACGAACGCGGACGCTTATTCGAGGCCATTTTTAACCGTAATCTGCCGCTGTTGTACCAATCCGGAGAACTGGAGCGTATCTATCTAAAGTGGGATATGAAGCCGCAATGGCGACACCTGCGGGAATCCTGGCCGCAGTCTGCTGACGCATTGGATTAACGCCTTTAAAACAAACAAAAAATTGTCCCGTATCGCAAACGAGGTCTATGCTTTTAGCTAAGGTTCAAAGAAAAATGTCGACGTGCGACCGGTCGTCGATGGTGGTGACGACGGCGCGTGTAAAAGAGCAAGGAGATACTTGTGGCTCCGCCTATCCGGAAAATCGTTTATGTGGAAGATGAACCTGATATTCAGGCTATAGCGCAGATGGCCCTGGAGGCGATCGGCGGGTTTGAGGTCATATTATGCAGTTCCGGCAGGGAGGCGCTGGAAGTTATTCCTCAGGAAATGCCGGACCTGGTGCTGATGGATGTGATGATGCCTGAGCTGGATGGTCCTTCCACGCTGCAAGCATTAAGGGAAGTGACGGAATGCAAGCATTTGCCCGTCGCCTTTATGACCGCCAAAGTGCAGAAATCGGAAATTGATGAGTTTATCAGTCTGGGGGCGGTCGGCGTGATCCCCAAGCCCTTTGACCCGATGAAGCTTTCCGATGAGGTGAAGCGGCTTTGGGAGAAGGTGCATGCAGGATGAGCGGGAGAATGTGAAAGATGATTCACGCTCACCGATGGAAAAAATGCAGGCCCTGCGGACGGCCTACGCCAGCGCGTTGCCGCAGAAACTGACCAATGTCCGTAACAGCTGGACCTCTATCCGGACGCTGCAAAGCTTCAACCGGGACATACTGATGCCATTCCGGCATCTGGTGCACCGTCTGGCGGGCTCGGGAGCCTCCTATGGCTTCGCCCGCCTCTCCGCCCTGATGCAGAAAGTCGAACAAAAAATCGATCAGCTTTCCGACTTTCCCGAGAACGCGAAGCGTTTGGTGCTGGAGATCGACAATCTGCTGACTCAAGTTGATGCTTGCGCACAGCCCGATGAGCAAAGCGGGGAAGAGCTGGCGCTCATCTCCTCTCAGCGCATACAGCGGCCGGCTGCTCCTAAGGCTTTGCTGGCGCTGTCGCAGGGAAGCGCCTGCAAATCGCTTCCTGAACAACTGAAACATTACGGTTATGAAGTGCGCGCCTGTCCCGTGGACGACGTCATTGAGGCAGCGTTGCAGTTCGAACCGGATATTGTGGTTTACGAGGAACTGGGAGAGTCCAAGGCTTGTCCCGCTCCCATTGAAATGGGGAAAAGCAAAGTTCCTTTTGTTTTTGTGCTGCATCAGACGCCGAGTCTGTTTTTACGGGTGCAGGCGTACCGGGCAGGAGTTCGCGAGGTGTTGCAGTCGCCGCCGGATATTTCCCAGCTGCTGGGTAAATTCGATCAATGCTTCATTTCCGAAGGCGACGTGCCTTATCGGGTGTTGTTGATCGATGACGACAATGAGTTGGCCATGTACCACGCGCAGCTGCTGGAGCAAGCGCAGATGAATGCGCGGGTGGTGTCGCAACCGGAGGAAATTCCCGATGTGCTGATGGAGTTCTTTCCTGATGTGATTCTGATGGATTTGTATTTGCCTGGTTATAACGGTATTGAGCTGGCGGTGGCGATCCGTCAGGACGCGACGCTGTACGGCGTGCCGATTATTTTTGTGTCGGTGGAGCAGGATATCGCGCGCCACCTGGGCGCTATTCGCGCCGGCGGCGATGACTTTCTCATCAAGCCGGTGCCGGCGCCTTTTTTATTGGCGTCGGTAGAGAGCCGGGCGCGGCGCGGCAGGGAATTGCGCGGCATGCTGAGTCGCGATGGCCTGACTGGACTGCTCAACCATGTCAGCGCCGAAGAGTATCTGTCACAGCAGCTGTCCAGGGCCCGCCGTATGGACAGCAACTTGGCGTATGTCATGGTCGACCTCGATCACTTTAAAAAGGTCAATGATAATTATGGTCACTTGATGGGGGATCGCGTATTGGTGAACTTCGCCCGTTATCTGCAGGGGCGGCTGCGCCGTAGCGACGTAATAGGGCGTTATGGCGGCGAGGAATTCGTCGTGATACTGCCGGATACGACCAAGGAACACGCACGCTTTGTCATTGAGTCCATGCGTATGAGTTTCGCTTCCATCAACCACAACACGGCGGAAGACCCGCTGCGGGTAACTTTCAGCGCAGGCATCGCGGCTTTTCCAGATATTGATGACATGACTGCGCTCACCAAGGCGGCGGACGACGCCCTGTATGCGGCCAAGCAACAGGGGCGCAATAGAGTCTGCATTCATAAACCCAAGACGTCGGATTGATTGACAGGAGTGGCGGTAAAGTCATGGATGGTGCACTGGTAAACAAATTGGCGCAGATTCAGAGGCATTATCGGCAATCGTTAGGCGCCCGAGCGGATGCGCTGGAAAAATGGTGGGACGAACTGCTTAAGAAGGGAGACCGCCAGCGCTTGAACGACATTGGTATGACGCTGCACAGTCTGGCGGGGTCGGGAAAAACGTTTGGGCTTCCTGATCTCAGTGTGGCGGCGGCGGAGTTGAATGCTTATTTGCAGGATTTGGTCCGAGAGGGCTCAACGGCGTTCGACAAACATAACGAGCGTATGAGCCTGCTTATACAGTTGATGCGTCGCCCTCATACCGGGGACGCAGCGCCTGGAGTCAAAGAGATGGAAAACAACCATCGCCCGGGACGCTTGGTCTACATCGTTGAAGACGATCAGATGCTGTCTCAGTGGATGAAAACCCACATTGAGCAGCACGGTTATAGCGTGCGCATCTTCGATAGCTTGAAAGCCCTGGAGCGGCGTTCAAAAGGCGAAGCGCCTCTGGCGATTCTGATGGATGTTATTCTGCCGGAAGGGCAAAACGCCGGGCTGGATTTCGCCATCAATCAGCAGTCCTCCGATCTGGCGGGCGTACCCTTGGTGATCATTTCCAAGCGCACCGATTTCGAGGCGCGCCTGCAGGCGGTCCGCGCGGGAGTGCGTCACTATCTGACCAAGCCATTGGACTCCGAGAGTCTGCTGGCCGGCATTGAAGACATGGTGGAGGAAGCGCCCGCCGAGCCCTATCGTATTCTGTTGGTGGACGACGATGAAGACGTGACCGCTTTGTATCGCGCACACCTGGAAGCGGCGGGTGTGGATGTGCGCACTCTGAGTGAGCCGAGGAAAGTGTTGCAGACAATCATGGAGTTCAAGCCGGAACTGATCGTGCTGGATCTGCATATGCCGGGTTGTTCCGGACTGGAGGTCGGGCAGGTCATTCGCCAGCATGTGCAGTTCGCCAATGTGCCGCTGGTGTTTTTGTCTGCGGAGTCTGACTCCAGCGCGCAATTGACCGCCATTGAAGTGGCGGGCGACGATTTTCTGATGAAGCCCATCGACCCTGACGTGTTGCGCATCAATCTCGTGGCGCGGGCGCGCCGGGCGCGAATGGTGAGCATGTACGTACGCAGCCTGATCAAGGAAATGTCATTCAAGGAGCAGCATGACTCGCTCACCGGGCTGCCTAATCGATTGCATCTGGAGCGCCGTCTGGAGCTGGCGATCCGCAATGTGCGTTATGGCGTGCGTGATCAGTTTTCTTTGTTCTTGATAGACGTGGACAACTTTCAGCATATCAACGACGCCTATGGGCATGAGTTGGGCGACCAGCTTATTGTGGATTTATCCAAGCGTCTGGAATCTCTGATCCCTCACAGCGCTGTGTTGTGTCGCCCAGGAGGGGATGAGTTCGCCATCCTGTTCAAAGGCGTGCGCGACAAGAAGCAAGTGATCCAATATGCGGAAAGGCTGCTGGAAGCCTGCGAAACGCCCTTCAATATCGGCGTGGACGAAATCCGCATTGGCCTCAGTATTGGCGTCGCCACCTATAGTCGCGAACACAAATCCAACTTCGGCATCGAGTTATACAAAGAAGCCGACATGGCGTTGTTCACCGCCAAGAAAATGGGTAAGAACGACTTTGTGATCTTCGAAGAGCACATGGCGTCAGAGTTGAAGGCCCAGGTGAGCATGACCAGCGATCTGCGCAAGGCGCTGGTCAACCGCGAGTTTCATTTGGTGTATCAGCCACAGGTCAATTTATATAACCATCGCATATTCGGCGCGGAAGTCTTGCTGCGCTGGAGTCATCCGGTGCGTGGGCCGGTATCGCCGGCGGAGTTTATTCCAGTGGCGGAGGCCCATGGCTTAATCGATCAACTGGGAGAATACGTTCTGCGTTGCGCGATCAGGCAGATTGCGGACTGGAAGCGCCAGTATGGTCGCGCAGTGCGCCTGGCGGTGAATGTGTCGCCGCGTCAATTCGGGCGTTATGATTTTGTGTCGCAGGTCGGTTTACTGCTGGAGGAGTTCCAGGTGGATGGACGTCTTCTGGAGCTGGAGATTACGGAAAGCGCACTGGCTAAAGATGTGGAGACGGCGGTATCCAAGCTGATGGAGCTGCGTTGCCTGGGCGTTGGCGTGGCGGTGGACGATTTCGGCACCGGCTTTTCCAATCTGGCTTCGTTGAAGCGTTATCCGGTGGATCTATTGAAAATCGACCGTTCGTTTATTCGTGATATTCCACATGATCAGGATAATCTGGCGATTGTCATCGCGATTGTGCAGATGGCGAAGACGCTGGGCCTGAAAATTCTTGCGGAAGGGGTGGAGACCATAGATCAGATTCGCGTTATGCGGCAACAGGGTTGCGATCTGATCCAGGGCTTTTATGTGGCTCGACCCATGCCGGTGGACCAGTTTGAGCAGGACTACTTGAGCCTGTCGGGGCGAGAGAGCGGGGCCTTATAAATCCAGTGGTTGCGTCAGTGACCCGGTGTAATAGAATGGGCTGCGCCTGAAGTAGGACTTGGATTTAGTGAGTAGTCATGAAATACGAAATTGTGCCCGTTACCCCTTTTGTTCAGAACTGCACTGTACTCTGGTGCGAAAAAACACGTCAGGCCGCTGTGGTGGACCCGGGCGGCGATCTCGCCAAAATTGAAGCGGTGTTGACGCGCAACGGACTCACTCTGGAAAAAGTGCTGTTGACCCATGCGCATATTGATCACGCGGGCGGCACTGCGGAGTTGGCGGCTGCTCATGAAATCCCGATCGAAGGACCGGAGTTTGAAGATAAATTCTGGATCGACGCCTTGCCGCAACAAAGCATGATGTTTGGGTTTCCTTCGGCGAAGCAGTTTACGCCAAATCGTTGGTTGAATGATGGCGATGAAGTCAGTGTCGGCGAAGAAACGCTGCAGGTGTTGCACTGCCCGGGGCATACGCCTGGCCACGTAATTTTTTTCCACAAGGGCGCGCGGCTGGCGTTGGTGGGAGACGTCCTGTTCAATGGCTCTATTGGCCGCACTGATTTTCCCAAAGGCGATCACGCAACCTTGATTGAATCCATCAAGACCAAGTTGTGGCCGTTGGGTGACGATGTGTCCTTCATACCAGGTCATGGCCCCATGTCCACCTTTGGAATGGAGCGTAAAACCAATCCTTTCGTGAAAGACTAGTCGCGTCTTCTCTGCGTTACGCTTTTCCTTGCGACGCTCAGGGCTTTAACAGATCAAAGTAAACTGATGGGCGTCGCAGCTCCACCTTGCTTTCCAGCGCTCGACCCACCCGCAGTAATGTGTGTTCGCGCCAGGCGCCGCCCATGAGCTGCAGTCCGATCGGCAGACCTTTGGCGTCGTAATCCACCGGCAGCGTTAAAGCGGGCAGGCCGGTAAGGTTGGCGGAGAAGGCGAATCGCATCAGCTCCGTCAGCACCTGTAGATTGGATTCGCTGCCGGGCTCCTTTTGGGGATGAATGCGCGGCGCTGTCATGGCGGTGGTGGGAGTGACGATAAGGTCCACCTTTTGCAGCAGGTTGTCGAACTCGCGCATGGCCTGTGTGCGATAGCGTTGCGCCTTGATATAGTCCGTGCTGGAAAACTGCTGCGCCACCGCCAGATTAAGGCGGGTATCCAAGCCGAAGCTTTGAGGGTTGCGACGGTACTCAGCATCTACCGCAGCGAGCATTTCCGAGCCAATAGTGATGGCGTGACTGACCCGTTGCAGATCCAGCCCTTCGAGAGAGATTTCCTGTACCTGGGCGCCCAGACTTTTCAGTTTCTCCACGGCAAGCTGACAGGACTGGGCGATTTCTCTATTGGCGTGTCCGAACCAGGGAGAGTAAACGCCAATGCGTAAATCGGACAGGTCCTGCTTCATGTAATCGGAAAGGTGCGGCGGCGGTTGGTCCACGGAGAACGGGTCCATCAGGTCCGCGCCGGCGATGGCGCTGTACGCCAGCGCTACGTCATCGACGCAACGTCCCATAGGGCCGACATGCGCGACGCTCCAGCACAAAGGAAAGGCGCCATGTTCGCTGACCCGTCCCCAGGTTGGTTTGAGCCCCACGACGCCGCATAACGCTGCGGGAATGCGGATGGAGCCGCCGCCATCGGCTCCAATGGCGATAGGGCACAAGCCCGCCGCCACTGCGGAGGCGCTGCCGCTGGAGGAGCCGCCGGCGTAATGATCGAGATGGTAAGGGTTGCGACAATGGCCGTGGTGCACGTTGGCCCCGGTGACGCCAAGGCCGATCTCATGCATGTTGGCCTTACCGATGATAATGGCGCCAGCGGCGCGCAGTCGCGCGACGGCGGTGGCGTCCTGATCGACGGAGCAGTCCTGTCCGTATATCTGCGTCCCAACGGAGGTGGCGTAAGGCGCGGCGTCGAGTTCGTCTTTGATGGCCACTGGCACGCCATCGAGCAGACTCAGTGGGCGTCCTTCCTGATAACGTTGCGCGCTGGCTTTCGCCTGCAACAGGATGTCTTGCTCCGAGCTGAAGATGATGGCGCGCAGTGGTGGCCGGTTGGCGTCGCTCTGCCGCAGGGCGGCGATAACCCGCTCTGCGATATCCAGCGGCGTCGCCTTGCCGTTACGGTAAGCCTGAATAAGGTCTCGGGCGGTTGTCAGCGGGAAGGCGTCACTCACATTCTTAATCGCTTCCTCCGCCATGGCGATGCTGGCCCGGGCGCGGGACGCTTCCGGCGCGCGGCCGGGGGGATGTTTAGGGAACAGCGTCGGCGGCGTGTTCAACTCCGCCTCACGCAGTTTATAAGCGCCGCCCTCTCGCAACACGGCGAGTCCCAGAATGCGCCGGGAATAGTTGCTTTCCAGCAGGCTGACCAGGGTTTTCAAGGGCGTTCCGGCAAGGCGGGGAAACTTCAAAGACTTCAGATCGTAAGACATAAAACTCATTCCGGGGTGAAGCTGCGTTTTTATGCTCTGGCGCAATTGGTTATATTTTATATAGAACGCTTTAGTATAAACGCCAAATGATGACGAAGGCGCTGCAATTATTACTCTGCCAATATCAATGGCATAGTAATCACCGGGCGCATGGGTGCGCCAGCGCGGCGGTGAGTCTAATTAATAGCGCTCACGTCCTCCCTGTCTCCTGCTAGGATATACATATATGACCCATTTGCGTTGTGGAATTTATATGCGAAGTCTCTCATTTACCGGCAAAGCTTTCATGCTCACCCTGGCGACGACGTTAACCGCCTGCGGCGGCGGAGGCGGCGATGACGAAAAAGCGACATATACATTGTCTGGTTCTATCACGACGCCGTCATTCACCCAGGTGGACTCCGATACGTCTGACACCAGTACAGGCTCCGTGTCCAATAACAGTGAAGCCGAGGCGCAGACATTGAGCAACCCCGTGATTATTGGGGGCTATGTCAGCGCATCAACAAGTCTGTACAGCTCAGGCGAGTTGTATCAACAGGACCCCATAGATGTCTTTCGTATTAAGCTGTTGACGGGACAGAAAGTAGTGCTTAACGCCAGTCCTGCGTCCAGTAGTTTCAGCGTAAACCAGACATTGACCCTCAGCAGGGTGGATGGAACTGGCTCGCCGCTGTCCGCGAATAATACGGGAAAGGTCACCCTGACCGCGCCTTCAAGCGGTGATTATTATATTCAAGTACAAGAGTCTGCCGGGCCATCCAGTTACGTCATGGTTGTTGGCGAGGCAGCCGCCACTATGACAAAACAAACTGCTGAGGCCATACCTGCTCAGGCGGAGTTTGTTCCAGGCGAGGCGATCATTCGCTATAAGTCATCGCGAGGCGTCTCCGCACAGGCGTTACCGGGGTATTTCCTGGAGCGGTTCGAGGACGCCAATACGGGCTTGTTCCGCTTCGACGACGCCCAAATTGTGCAGGGACCGGCGTTTAAGTCTCTGATGCAGAAAGCCAATGAAAAACAGCGCACCCTTGAACTAATTGAGGCTTTACGTCAGCGGCCGGACATTGAATTCGCAGAGCCGAACTATATTCGTAAAGCCATGGAAACCCCAGCGGACCCGTTTTATTTCCTGCAATGGCATTATCCACAGATTAACCTGCCCAGCGCGTGGGATGTCACTCATGGCTCCGGCGCGGTTGTCGCGGTGCTGGACACGGGCATACTGCCCACGCACCCCGACTTGTCCGGGCGTTTAGTGAGCGCCAATGATGACTATGACTTTGTCAGCTCAACCTCTTCTTCACTGGATGGCAATGGCATCGACAATGATCCTACCGATCCGGGGGACAGTCTGGTGGGCGGCAGCAGCTTCCATGGGACACATGTGGCGGGGACTGTCGCTGCAGCTTCCAATGCCGTTGGTGGAGTCGGCGTCGCCTTTGAAGCCAACATCATGCCCATTCGTGTACTTGGACAGGGCGGTAGCGGCACTGATGCGGATCTGGTGCAAGCGATTCGGTTTGCGGCCGGGCTGTCAAACTCCTCTGGAACCTTCCCCAGTCGGCGTGCGGATATTATTAACATGAGTCTTGGCGGCCCGGGCTTCTCCACTGCTTTGGGCGCTGCTGTTCAGGATGCTCTGAACGCAGGTGTGATAGTGGTGGCGGCTGCGGGTAACGAAAATACCTCATCCGCATTCTATCCGGCTGCCTATTCTGGGGTGATATCCGTGAGTGCGGTGGGCGCCGATGGGCAGAAAGCCCCTTACTCCAACTATGGCGCCACCGTCGATATTGCAGCGCCTGGCGGCAACATGCTGCAGGATGTAAACGGCGACGGGCGCGGCGATGGCGTGCTGAGCACCTGGGCGGATGACAGTTCTGGCTCGATTGAGCTTTCATACGCCTACATGCAAGGCACTTCTATGGCGTCTCCTCATGTGGCGGGGGTTTTTGCACTGATGGAATCGGTCCGGGATATTACGCCGGAGGAGATTAATAGTTATCTGACGAACGGCGAGCTGACGCGGGATATTGGCGCCGCAGGCAGGGACGACCTTTACGGATATGGGTTGATTGACGCAGCCAAAGCGGTGGTCGCCGCGGGCGGTGAGCCCCCGCCAGCCGTCACGGCCTCGGTCAGTAGTCTGAACTTCACCAATACCAGCGCGACGGTGATCACATTGAATATCCCCTCGGGCGTCAGTGGCGTATCCGTAGCGGCCTCCACTACGGGCGACCTGGGATGGTTGTCCGTTGGCGATAACAGCGATGGCGACGCCTCCACCTACTTGGTCAGCGCAGACGCCAGCGGTTTGGATCTGGGCGTTAGCTATCCGGGAGAAATAGTCGTTGGATATACCATTGATGAAAGCTCGGAAGCGGCGGAGTTGACAGTGCCTGTCACATTGACCTTGGCGGACCCGAACTCACCCGCGAATGCCGGCAGGCACTATATCCTGCTGGTTAACGCGGATACGCTGGACACTTTATATCAGACCAGCGCCAGCGCCTCTGGCGGAGCATACAGCTTCGCGTTCAGCGGCGTTGAGGAGGGAGCCTACCTGTTGGCGGCGGGAACGGATCTGGATAATGACGGCAAGATCTGTGATTCGGGCGAAGCCTGCGCCGAGTATCCGGTTCGCAACGCGCTGGAAACCATCGTGGTTAATGAGTCTAAGTCAGGGTTGTCTTTCGCCACGGGCTTTCAGAGCGACATCAGTAGCGCTGGAGCAGACGGCTCGCCAGCGCATAAGGAATATCGGCTTCTTAACAAGTGAAGCCGGGTGGGTGAAAGGAATTTCACCCCTTCCCAGTTGATCTTTGGCGGCATTCCTATAAATTAATGCCCAATTCCAATCTCCGGGCAATGGCCCCTGCGCCCCCGGAGATAGTCACAAGCGCATGCAGGCGCGTTTCCGGGAAAGGCCGATGTCTGGCCAATTCAATCAACAGCGGGCAGGGAGCGCCGCCCGAAAGCGCGTCGGCAAGTAATGAGTTGTATTCAGGAGAAGCTTTTGTCAAACAACTACAACGCCGACTCCATTGAGGTCCTTAATGGCCTGGACCCGGTTCGCCGTCGTCCGGGCATGTATACGGACACCTCGCGGCCCAACCACCTTGCTCAGGAGGTTATCGACAACAGCGTTGACGAGGCGCTGGCGGGACATGCGCGCCAAGTCGATGTCGTACTGTATAAAGACGGCTCCTTATCCGTGACTGATGATGGCCGCGGCATGCCGGTTGATGTCCACAAGGAAGAAGGGATGCCCGGCGTTGAGCTGATCCTGACC
The DNA here is from genome assembly GCF_057367735.1 of Hahella sp. NS-SX17. Taxonomy (NCBI): domain Bacteria; kingdom Pseudomonadati; phylum Pseudomonadota; class Gammaproteobacteria; order Oceanospirillales; family Hahellaceae; genus Hahella; species Hahella sp. NS-SX17. Next base: position 6,334,258 of record NZ_CM170632.1, on the reverse strand, counting down.
AAACTTCACGCAGGCGGTAAGTTCTCCCATAAAAACTACCAGTTCTCCGGTGGTTTGCACGGGGTGGGCGTATCCGTTGTGAACGCACTGTCCCTGAATCTGGAAGTGTTGATCCGTCGCGACGGCAAAGTGCATCGCATTACCTTCGCCAACGGCGATAAAGCTTCAGACCTGGAAGTGATCGACACCTGCGGCAAGCGCAACACCGGCACCACGGTGACTTTCCTGCCTGACCCCAAGTACTTCGATTCTCCCAAGTTTTCCGTTCTGCGCCTGCGTCATGTGTTGCGCGCCAAAGCGGTATTGTGCTCCGGTCTGAAAGTCACATTTAAAGACGAAAACACCGGCGAGAAAGACGAGTGGTATTACGAAGACGGTCTGAAAGATTATCTGAGCGGCGCCACCAACGAGTTCGTCACCTTACCGCAGCAGCCTTTCATTGGACAGATGGCGGGCAATACGGAAGCGGTGGACTGGGCGGTGCAGTGGCTGCCGGAAGGCGGGGAACTGATCGCGGAAAGCTACGTCAACCTGATTCCCACGGCCCAGGGCGGCACCCATGTTAACGGCCTGCGCACCGGCTTGCTGGAAGCGTTGCGGGAGTTCTGTGAGTTCCGTAACCTGCTGCCGCGTGGCGTCAAGCTGTCCCCGGAAGACGTCTGGGATCGCTGCGCCTATGTTTTGTCGGTGAAAATTCAGGAGCCCCAGTTCTCCGGTCAGACCAAAGAGCGTCTGTCCTCCCGTGAATGCGCCACCTTCGTTTCCGGTGTGGTGAAAGACTCCTTCAGCCTGTGGCTGAACAAACATACGGCGGAAGCGGAGCAACTGGCGGAGCTGGCCATCAACAATGCCCAAAGCCGTTTGCGCGCCGCCAAAAAAGTCGCGCGTAAAAAAATCACCAGCGGCCCGGCGTTGCCCGGCAAACTGGCCGACTGTAGCGGCGGCGATGCGATGCGCGGCGAATTGTTTCTGGTGGAAGGGGACTCCGCGGGCGGCTCCGCGAAACAGGCTCGCGATAGAGAGTTTCAAGCGGTGATGCCGCTGCGTGGAAAGATCCTTAACACCTGGGAAGTGGATTCTGAGCAGATTCTGGCTTCACAGGAAGTACACGATATCGCTGTGGCTATCGGCGTCGACCCGGGCTCTAGCAATCTGGAAGGGCTGCGCTACGGCAAGATCTGTATTCTGGCGGACGCCGACTCCGACGGTCTGCATATCGCCACCTTACTGTGCGCGTTATTCGTCAAACACTTCCGCCCGCTGGTGGAAGCCGGCCACGTCTTCGTCGCCATGCCCCCGTTATACCGCATCGACGTGGCGAAAGACGTCTACTACGCCCTCGACGACTATGAAAAGCAGGGCATCCTCGACCGCATCGCCGCCGAGAAGAAAAAAGGCAAACCCAACGTCCAACGCTTCAAAGGCCTGGGTGAAATGAATCCTCTGCAACTCCGCGAAACCACCATGGCCCCCGACACCCGTCGTCTAGTGCAACTCACCGTGGAAGCCGCCGACGACACCGAAGAAAAAATGGACATGCTCCTGGCCAAAAAACGCGCCTCCGACAGACGCGAATGGCTCGAAAGCAAAGGGAACCTGGCTGAGATTGCGGTCTGATTCTTGGCTAGTCACCTCGGAGTGGAAAGCGGAATGCCTGCTTTCCACTCGACACACTTTGTGCTTGTTCAAACATCATTTTTCCTGTCATTAACATCCTGATTTATGGGCCACAATATCTCCGGCATCGTCACTAGCTTTAAATACCAGGGCGACTTGCCTCACCTGTATTTGGTGGGAAATTACGCGTTCATCCCGCTCTGCGCGAGAACGAAAGGCTTTAGAGGAAGTGCGATTGCTCCATTTGCGCGTTTTGGTTCCAATCTAACGCCGAAAATCAAAACACTGACGAAAGAGCTGTCATTTACAGGAATGTGTGGGTTTATCGAAACTTCATATCACGGAGGCTACGGTAGTCAGTTGGCGGTGGTATGGGAGTACGGCTCCATTATCTATGGGCCAGTCGAATCCGGCGAAGCGATTAATGAAGCCTTGAAATTGATGGGCATTTGGCGGCATGAGGGAAAGGATGAGTTCGATACCGCCAGACTAGGTTGGTATAGTGACAACAAAGAAGTATTGCTGGAAATCAATCAACAGAAAAACGAATAGCTACCCTTTTTTTTCTATGAAATCAAAGACTAGATTAATAACCGTCAGCGACGCTCGATATGTCTGGTTGGTCGATGAAGTAGAGTGGAGTCTGTTCAGGTTAAAAGTCTGGCGGGAAGGGGAAAAGCGCGTCCCTTGGTTTACGTTGGATAAAGACATGAACATTCCGTGGCGGTGCTCCCCTGAGACTGCCGAGGCTACTCCTGACGCATCCTTTTCAGTAACACCCAAGCTGGTGGCGGAAGCTATCAGGCAGATCGGCTCGCAATTTGGCTTCCCTGGCGAAAATAGCAAAGCTTTAAATCTGTGCGTCAGCGCTGACGGCAAGTCCATTTTGCCGTTATCAGCAGAGACGCCGCCAAAGCCCTAAACACTCTCAACTCTCTCCCTCAAAATCCTCGCAAGCGCTTCCAGAGCATCTTCTGGGAATCCGCTCAGTCCGGGGATATCGTTGCTTTCCAGCAGGATAAATTCGCCGCCTTCGGTTTCCAGAAAGTCCAGGCCGAGTATGTCCGCATTCAGGTGGTCCATTGCGATTTGGGTTTGTTCTCGCAAATTGTCTGGGACCGGCATCAGTTGAAAGTCCAAGGTTTCGATGTTGGCTTTCCAGCGTGCGCCGCGGCGGGACATGGCCCACATCCGGTCGCCGATAGCGAGACAGCGAATATCGCGGACGTAAGGAATGTAGTCTTCCAGCGTCACGTAGTCATTGGATATAAACGTCAGGTCCTTGATGTCCGACCAGGCCGTTGCGTTTTCCGCCAGGGCCTTGCCGTAACCGCCGTGGAAATTGCCGACTTTAACCACCGAGGGCAGGGGAGGATCGACTTTATCCAACAGGTTCTCGCCGATGGCGATAGTATGCGGCGATACGGTCAGTCCTGCTTCCTGCAGCTCCACCAGCATCGACAAACGATCATAGCCGCGCAGTAAGGTGCGCGCTGGATTTACGCAGGGAACGCCGGCGAAACGAATCAGCTCCAGAACGCTGCGATGGGATTCGTCCGGTTTAACCGCGCCAAGACGCCACAACACCGCGTCCGCCCGTACGACGCCGGAAGCGTCAAACACCCACAGTCTGTTATCGTGATACAACCATTTGCTGGTTTGCAGGCGACGGTAGTGCACCTCGTGGCCGGTCAGGTATTTTGGCCAGTATTGCTCGCCGTTCACCACGATGATGGAAGCCATAAAACCCTCGAAAAGTTAGTCAATAACCCTAAACAGGGCGATGGATTATATGTCGTCGGAACGTACGACGACGGTTCCAGCGAGCTTGTCATGAAAGCCCTGCTTTTTTGGGTCCCAGGCGACCCACAGGAAACCGAGGCCCAGAGGCAGCCCGGAGATATAGTATGCGAAATAACGCCCGATCATTTGTCCCTTAGATGGCTTGGCGCCTGTTTTGGCGTCGACAATGACGGCGTTAAGCAGCATTTTTCCTGGCGTGGCGGACCGGTATATCCAGAACAGAATGACGGCGAGCGCCGGGAAAACATAATTGAGCAACACATCCGCCGCCCCTGCGATTAAAGTCTCCCCATCGAAATAATTGAAGCCGTACAGGGCGATCAGAATCGGGTAGGTGACCGCCATGATGATTATCGTGTCGATAATACTGGCGCCGGTTCTCGCCCAGAAGCCGACATACTCCATATCTTCAATATGTATTTCTGAGGTCAATTGCGTCTGAGGAGCCTGGTAGGGATTCATTGAGTTACCTTATACATCCGAGTATCTAATTTGAAGCTGGTTAGGTTAGCAGATTAATGAGCCTGGGGCATGGATGGAGGAGAGGGTTTTGTGTCAAATTTGATGATAGCTAGTGGCGACTCATAAACACACTCCCTGTGTTTCCGCATCAGCATTTTACGTTCTAATTACTTCTATTTCGCAAATCCGTCACTTGATCGTACCCAATTCCCCAGTTATCCGTATTGACCTCATCAATAACCACAAATGTGGTTTCTGGATTTTTGTTGAGTACATCCACCATTAGCTGAGTGGCGCCTTTTATAAGTGCTTTTTTCTGTTCGCGGGTGACGTTTTCATCTGTCACTTTAATGTTTATGTAAGGCATATTTTTTACCTGTTTTAGACGCGTTAATTAGTTGTTGGATAGATCTGCGTACATCTTATTAACAATTAGCCACTGACCGTTTTCTTTTAACAAACCCAGATAATCCACGTAGTTGTATTTGAACAGGGGGCAAGCCACTTTTACCATGGCTTGCTTCCCTGTTATCTCCACCGAAAGTAATCGAAATTCATAGGGTAAGCCCTGTTCAGAAGGGACAGGACGGCTTTTCACCGCGTCGAGCCAGTCTCTAAGAGAGCGTCTTAACCCAGGCGCTTTTAGTACAGCGTCAGTGTGGAAGATGTGCTCTAGCAGTGCAGTATCGGCGTAATGAAGTCCTTCAAAATAGGCATCAACGATGTTGATGATGGTTGTAAAATCTGTCTGGCCAAAATCAAGCTCGCTCGTTCTATGTTTTAAACCCCTGTCCATTCTTTTCCCCTTCGATCGCTGGCGTTGATGACGCTTAAGCCGTCGTTATGCCGCTGCTTGGCGTTGCTCGTTGTTCAAAGCAGTTTGAAAACTCGGCATTGATAAAACATGGTCAATCATCTTTTGTGTGTTGGGCCCAATATGAATATCCACGGGGAAACTGGCGCCCCAACGTGAATACACCGTCAACATGATGTCAGCTGCAGACACCGTTTCGCCCCCAAGGAAGACCTGCTCTGTTAATCTGTCTTCAACCACATTCCACAGTTGGTTTATGCTGCTAGCCGCAGAGGCGTAGGCGGGTTGTTTTGCAGATTCACTGAGGTCTGTATTGGCTACAAAAAATAGCTTGCTATAGGCGGGGTGCATGGTTGCGTTGGCGAACATGATATTTTGAATGGCCTGCTCCCGTGCTGCTTTCTCAGTCGGGAACAAAACATTTGGGTGAGTTTCCAGTAAATGCAGCATAACTGCGGCGCCTTCTGTATAGGTCTTACCGTCCTTTTTCAGAACAGGCACTGTGCCAACGGGGTTAATGGCTTGGAAGTTTTCTACAGCTTGTTTGCTTATGATCTGAACGGGTTGATTGAGTTCGTGAAGTACTACCTGGGTCGCCAGGGAACAGGCGCCTGGAACGTAATAAAGTGTGTACATGATGTGTTCCTTCTTCTGAAGCTGTTTGGTTTGATAAATAGTCCGTCGTCCTACTTGTGGCCAGGCAGCTTTGTCGTTGCAGTTGATGGGCCGGTTGGTAGGTCAACAGCTGCAAGTCTAGGGTTCCTAATTGTTTGGATATATAGCTACAATGAGAACCAGTAGTTTCCATTTTGGAAACCATAGGTTTGTTGATAACGATCTACTTGATGTCTATGGACAAACTCAGAGCGCTTCAATTCTTTGTTCGACTGGCTGATCTCGGCAGCTTTACGCGAGTCGCCGAGCAAACCAATACCACCAAGTCCATGATCAGCAAGGAGATCTCCAAGCTGGAAGAAAGCCTGGGAGCGCGATTGCTTCACAGGTCCACCCGCAACATAGAACTGACCCATGTGGGCCAAGGTTATTTACAAAGGGCCAGAGCCATATTGGCGCAACTGGACGACGCAGATTCATTCGTGCAGGACTTGCAACAGCACGCTAAAGGAAAGTTGAAAATCAATGCGCCCATGGCATTGGGCCTGACAGATCTATCTTTGGTCTTTGCTGGCTTCATGGAAGCTTATCCAGATATTCAGTTAGATATTCATTTGGGAGATGAAAACACGGACTTAGTGGAGCAAGGATTTGATTTGGGCTTTCGAGCTTCCAGTCGTCCATTCGATTCGCAATATGTGGGCCGGCCACTTACTCGCTTTGAATATCGTGTATGCGCCGCCCCCAGCTATTTAGAAAATCACCCGAAAATTGTCACCGCTGTAGATTTGAGTCAGCACAACTGTTTTGTGTACAGCTACTTCCAAGGTAAAAGTCTGTGGCCTATCGGCGAGGGCGTCACGATAGAGGGGAAACTCAGAGTCAACAGCACCATCTTCATGATGGAGGCCATTAAACGCGGACAGGGCATAGGTTTTATTCCCGAATTTGTCTGCCGCGACGCGATAGAAAAAGGTGAAGTGGTGGAAGTTCTCGCAGATGAAACCAAACCCAACCTCACACTGTATGCCTTATATCCAGCGCGACGTTATGTACCGCCAGCGTTAACCCTATGTATTCAATTTCTTGAGAAGTGGTTTGAGAAGTAGTGCTTATTTATAGATAGGGGACTGGGTATATTTGGGGTGGTTGGAATAGTGGATATTCTATTGACGATAGATTCATTGCTCGTGGGCCTTCCTTTAAGCTCAATCCATAATATGCCTAAACTTTTGCGTGAGAGGTTTTGCCGCTCATTAGTAGCGTTTTAAGGAAGACGCAACGTGCTACCTCAGACACATATTCTGGGGCGATTCAATTTGAGAGGTGGATTCTTGACTGTACGAATATATATACAATGCCGCCCCTTAACCCAAGGTAAAACAATTTTGTGGCGTGTGTTTTACAATCATCCCGCCAAGCTATTATTGTAAGCTGCCTCTTACTTCCTATGCCGATAGGGTTATACATCTAAACGTCTCCGGATAGTAAAATATTCTTGCATTGTACTAATACTTAACACTTCTTAGCTCTGCGTCATCTCCGCCTCAAGGGTCAGGAAAGGCGTAATACAAGGGATGTTTCCTGCATGTATTCCACCCGCTCTTATGCATTTAAGCATTGGTCTGATATCACTGTCGCCGATCTTCCATTTATCGAGTCTCCCTTTTTTGCAGCGAGCTTTGCCGACCGTTGCTTGAGCAACGACTTTAAGGTCAGCGATGTCGCCAGCAATTTATGCGGCTATCACTTCCGCTCAGGGTTTGGGGCTTTTCCTGGGCGTGGTTCACCCCACTTTCGCAAGTGGAAGGATGACTTCGTCAGAGGCGTTGAGCGTGGAGAGGTGTTGTTGATATTTACTGACAAGAAGAAGCCTTTCTGTCCAGTTATCAACGAGAGCGAAGAAGGACCAGTACCTGTCAGTTCAGAGGTGAGACTTGCTGAGCGTTTGATTGCTCGCGCCAATCCGGCCCCACCGCCGCCGCCAGCGGTGACGGGAGAAGTCATGGATGTCACGCAATTAGCGGGCAATCCCGGTTGGTCTAGTGAGAAAAGAGCGTCCAGTAGCCATCAAGCTTCCGCTGCTGCAGCGCCCGCCGCCGCACCCAGCTCTGCGCCAGCACAGGCGAAAGGGCCCGATGAGGAAGCGCAAGCACAGACATTAAAGAATACCGCTCAGGAAGGGCTGCCGTTTTGTGAGGAGTGTGAAAAGGCCGCCGCGCCAGCAAACGCACCCAAGTCTGGAGATACCCCCGCGACCAGTGATAAAACGGGCGTAAACGACAATGGCGCAACCTCTCAGGATAACGTCAATTCCTGCAAAAACGGCCACCCCATCAGTATGGTCACTGGCGAAGAGTTATTAGACCAGCTGGATTTTAAACTCTCTGGCCCCCTCCCTCTGATTTGGAAAAGAACGTACAAGTCCTCCAACAATAATCAGCGCGGATTAGGTCATGGCTGGACACACTTTCTTAGCCAGCAGTTAGAAGAAGTTGATGGCCGTATCGTCTTTACAACAGATGAAGGACGCTACATTGATTTCCCTTTGCCGTCAGAAGGCGAGATGGTCCGAAACAGCGCGGAGCATTTTGAGCTGCACCGCTTGGGCGAGCGTCACTTCGTGCTGAAACAGCTGGGTAAACCCAATCTGGCTTTCTCAGGCAAGAACGGCGTATATCGACTTGAGTCTGTGCTGGACTCATTGGGTAACCGTATTGATGTCAGCTATTGGGTAGAGTTGGAGGAGCATGAGCGTCCGGTAACGATTGTAACCACCTCCGGCGGCAAACGGTTGCATCTACTGCACAACGCTTACGGTTTGATCAGCGAAGTCCAGAATGTTCATGGCAACGGGCGCGTAGAAAGTCTTGTTAAATATCAATATGACGAAGCCCAAGACCTGGTTGCAGTAACCGATCCTGCTGGTAATAGCGAAACCTTTGGTTATCGTAATCACGTGATTACCCGCCACACTCTCAAGACTGGCTTCAGCGTCTATTTTGAGTGGAATCGCTATGACAAATCCGCTCGCTGCTTACGTCAGTGGTGCGACAACGGCATCTATGACTATCGCTTTGAATGGGACTTAAAGAACCGTATTTCTCAAGCCACCGACAGTAATGGCGGGGTCACCACCTACCATTACAACGAGCGAGGGCAAGTAGTAAAAGAGATTGATCCAGAGGGCGGCGTCACCCGCAGAGCATATGATGCAGCGGGTAATCTCATCGAGGAAACCAACCCCAATGGACACAGTACTCATTACGCCTATAACGACCAAGGAAAGTTGACGACCCTGGTTGATGCGAATGGCGGTATTTACAAGATCGATTACAACGCAAACGCCCAACCTATCAGCATCACTAATGCGCTCGGGCATAAGTGGACCAGAGAATATGATTCGCGTGGTTTGGTAACCGCCTTTATCGATCCAGCCGGCAATAAAACTCAATATGAATATAACAGCCAAGGGCGTCTAAACAAGGTCACGGACGCAGTTGGCAATCAGAAAGAGTATCGATGGAATCATCAGGGGCAATTGGTTAGTGAAACCAATAACAATCAAACCACGACCTATGCCTATAACGAGAGCGGCGCAATCAGCAAAGCATCCACTTCAAAAGGGGGCGTTAGCAGATTCAAATACGACCTAAACGGCAATATAACTGAGGTTGTATACCCTGATGGCTCTAAAACTCAGTTGCGATACAACGCCAATGACCAATTGACTCATGTTATTGATGGCGCTGGTCGCTGTACTGAATATGTATACGACGGCTTATCTCAAGTTCGTAAAAAGATCGATCCTTCAGGGAATGTATTCGAGTATCAGTATGATAAAGAGCGCAACCTAGTAGGATTAATCAACGAAAAAGGTGAGCGTTATGAGCTCGCCTATGACCGCAATGAGCGGCTGATTCGCGAAGTTGGATTTGATGGGCGCGTGCAGCAATATCAATACGACCCTGCCGGCTATTTGAAAGCTCATATTGAAGGCCTCCATACCGATGAGGTGGCGCAAGCTGGATATACGACTTTGTTCAAGCGCGACCGAATAGGGCGCTTGTTGGAGAAACACACTCCTGATGGCGAAGTCAGTCGCTTTGGGTATAACGCCAATGGTCAGGTAATTAAGGCTGTCAATTCCAATCGTAGCATTCAGTTTGCTTATAACAGATTGGGGCAGTTGGCCGAAGAGCGACAAGACCATCATGTTCTTCGTCATGAATATGATGCGCTTGGCAACCGGATGCAAACTACTTTACCAGACGGTCGCACATTAGAGTTTGCGTATGCCTCAAATGGGTTGTTCAATCAAGCTAGCTTCAACGGAACAACGCTTGCCAAAGTGCAACGTGATGAATATGGTCGCGAAACCCGCAGACTTCAGGGATCTGTTGAGTCACATTACGAATACGACTTGATGGGTCGATTGGTCCGTCACCATGCGAGCAACCGCCAGACTAAAGAGCGCATCATTGAGCGCGATTATGGGTATGACCTTAGCGGTAACCTGGCATTAATTGAAGATTTCAAAAAAGGGGCGACCCACTACCATTACGATGCCCTGGATCGCTTGAAAGCAGTGGAAAGCTTCTGTAATGAGGAGTTTTCATTCGATCCTGCTGGCAACATTCTGGATGGAGCCAATCAAGCAAAAGGCAACCGTCTTAACTTCCATGGCGATCGCCATTTTGAGTATGACGAAGCCGGCAATCTGATCAGGGAGAAGCGCGGAAAAGGCGGAAAGCTTGAGACTCGCTACTTCTACAACAAGCAAAATCAACTGGTTGCTGTCGAGAAAGACGGGCAAAGAACTAAGTACAAGTATGACGCTCTCGGTCGTCGCGTCAGTAAGCAGGATGCTTTTGGGAAAACAGTGTTCCTATGGAATGGCGACGTTCTCCTATCAGAGCAACGTAAGCATCTGAGTAAAATCTACGTTTACGAGCCGAACTCGTTTAGACCGCTGGCCTTTATTCAAGATCAAAAAGTCTACCACTATCACCTTGATCACCTCGGTACGCCGCAGGAAATGACGGACGCCAAAGGCAAAATCGTTTGGTCTGTGCGTTACAAGGCGTATGGCAACTTGGCGCTAAAAGAAACCGAAGAGGTTGAAAACTCGCTGCGCTTCCAAGGCCAGTATTTCGATGATGAGACGGGACTTCACTATAACCGCCACAGATATTACGACCCTGGAAGCGCAAGGTTCATCAACCAAGACCCGGTAGGGTTGGTTGGTGGCGCCAACAACTATCTATATGTCCCCAACCCGACCCACTGGGTAGACCCCTTTGGTTTGACGGCTAAGCCAGGAGATTGCCCAGATGCCGTACCGGCAAACTATGACATTATGGAAGACCGCTTTAAAAATGCGATTTTAGTGTTGCAGCCAAACAATGACGTTGTTGCGTGGACGGCACAAAAGCTCGTCGACACTCGAAACGTTCCTGTTATCAGCAAAGACAATATTGATAGCTTGCGCGATGTTAAGAAATTAACGCTTTTGGCTCACGGCACAGGGAACGCCATTGCTGGCTATGACGGCGTAACATTAGGAAATAAGCTGAAGCAAATTGGCTTTAAACCTGATGAAATTGAAGTGGTTGCTTGCCGCGAAAGACCAGGTCCCGCAAGACAAGATATCTCAAATATTATGGGTGTGCCTGTCACAGGTGGCACGGGGAGAATGAAAGTAGATGACAATGGCGATGTACGAGTACTAGATGAACAGAAGGTTGCCCAGCTTACTGAAGCGAAAGGTAGCCCCCTCTCGAGTGAGGAGGTAAATTCTTGTTTGCACCCTGTAGGGGAAGGGTTTGAAACTTTCACGCCTAATGGCTCATGTTCTACTGTCGCATAGGAATACACATGAAAGTCACCACTTTGAATGAAGTCGGCTTCTGGTCGAATAATTATGAAAGCGGAGTCACCCCGAGCTTTCTGTGCGGAGATATCGGCTCTGACAAAGAAAGTATCGTAAGTTACCTGAAGAGTGGCGCACGCAGCGATGGTTGGCTCGGGTACGCACGCTGTCGCTTTGAATGCGAACACTCAGAGAGTAGCCCGCTTGGTTGTGCAGAACGGACTGATGGAAAGTGGTATTGGCCAGAAGGGCTGGCTCACTATGTTGAGGCCCATAATTTATTGCTTCCCCCTCAATTTCTGGAATACATCAGATCGTTAAACTACAAGGTCCCAGAGCTAGAGCCCGTGTTTTTAACGGCGATACGTAACACCTCCAACCTAAATGAAAACGACGAGCTCAAAATCAAGTTCAGTAATCACATCTGGCTGAACTGGCTCAGTGAAATGGGGGAGGAAGTCTATTTAAAACACCCTGTAATTGTCCCTAAAGCAACGCCGGCAGCCAGCTCGACTTTCGATCTGGATAGTTTACTACCGGGTGACGGAGACCTATAGAAGCTACGACTGGGGCGCTTGTTCTTAAACGCCCAACTTTCAGCGACACTTTAAAATCAGGAAGAGTTGTACAGAATGCAGGACTTTTTCAATTTATCCACTTTAAAGGGCCATTGCCCCGGCTTTCGTCATTACTACGCGTTAGTCGACTGCGCCATTGACGAGCGCATTTATCCGCAAATAACCCAAAGCTCCTGCGACAGTTCGACGCTCTTTTGGCACGGGATTGGAGAAACGTTAAAGGCTGCGTCTCCCCACATCGTCGAGTTAGGCAGTGATCCGTTCACTCAATGGTTATTTCAGGAAGGCTGGGGCAACAGCTGGTGTATTTTTGTAGCCAGCAATAAACCCATGACAGAACTCGTTCAGCACTTCCGCCGTCTAGCAAAAGTCCGTGGCCCCAATAACGAGAACTGGTACTTTCGCTATTGCGACCCACGCTATATGAGAGTGTTGCTGCCACTCTGCGAATCGGCGCAACTCAATCGCATTTTGGGCGATACCGGCGTTTTCTGGATGGAAGGTGACACGCCTGAAAAGGTCTGCATATTTCAGCGTAAACAGGGAAAGCTGCAGTTTATTTCGAGAAATGTTGATGGATCAGACTCACACGTCAGCGTCTACGACCCATCAGAACAGCCAAGCTCTGGGACAACAGATAGCCTTCTCAAAATACGCCAGGATCAGTGTGAGCAGTTTACACACGCTGTCCGTCGAGAGTTCGTTCGAAAGATGGCGACAACATTTCTGGAAAAGTATCCCGACCGACTTAAATCTATTGCGCCAGACCAGCTGTTCAGACTTGTTAATGCCGCCATTTCCCAGATGCATCAACTTGGGGCTAAAAGCCGGCAAGACGCCCATCACTTTATTAACGCTTGTATCCTGTTTGGTTGGGACTTCCTCCAGGACGATAGCCAGAAATGGATTAGAACGGACTATCTGGAGAACTCCGAGCTGGGGAATATCAGCCTTCGATTAGAGGCTCTTTACTACTACAGTGGGCGACAGTCCATGATGGATGGGAAGTTGGAAGCATGACTGATAACAGCCTAAATGGTGCGGATGACCTGCATGTAAGCTCCCTGGCGGGCAACTGCCCTCAGTCCGGCGTACAGACGAGCAAGGTGGACAAATTCATTGAGCCGCATATGTCGGCGCTTTCAGATGATCACAAATCTGCGGTCAAGAAAGTATTGGAGGATGGCAAGCCAACCGAGAACAGCCCCACGACGGTACTGCTGAAAACCGGTGAAAGTAGTCGACCGGAGTATACCTTTACCGACGACGATATTGATCTTGATGAAGATAAGATCACGCTAACCCGGAAAAATGCAGTTAAGTACCCAGCTAAAAAGCAATTGTCATCGGAAGAGTTCGTGCATGCGGTTGTCGTGGACGGAGAGCCCATAGACAAGGCGAAGGCCAACGGAAAGGAAATCTGCTCTGTTGAAAAGAGCGCGATCAAGGCCGTTTCCACAGAGATTACGACCTACGACATGAGCTTGCCGGACAATCATCCATACGCTGCAAGCCTTAATGCACTCCTAGCCGAACGCGACACGCTACGAGATGAAAGAAAAGCGCTCAAGGAAGAAGCCGCGAAGAAGCTTGGCAAGAAAGTCGAAGACTTAAAGCCTTCCGACTGGGATATGACCGAATACAACAGCAAAAATGTCGCTGCCGTATCAGGGAAAATTGGCGAGCTATACGCCGATGTCCATGTCCAAAAAGAATTCCCGGATTTCAAGCGTATCCACCCCGAGGATATCGAAAACGCTCCCTCGCTCTCAGGGAATTTCGACATGGTTTACCAGAACGATGCGGGTGAAATCATTATCATCGAAGCCAAGGGCGCAGGCGGAACAACTGGCACCCGGAACATCAATGGTATTGACTACGAGCAAGGGACTACGGAGTATGCTGCAAATGTAACTCAGAGTATGGCAAACAAGGACGTATCATCAAACTTTTCTGATGAAAAGAATGACGCAATAAGGAAGGAAATCTATGCCGCAGACGCAATAAAGTTTGCTTCTCAGGATGACAAATCCATTCGCTATTTTAGAGTGCAAACCCCTATTGAGAATGACCCTTCCGCTGTGGATAGTGTAAAGGTCTCTGAGTATCAAATAGATAAAGCAAAGCTTAAATCTATTCTAGATAATGATATTTAAGTAGGAATTATGATTAAAAACCAAAGACAAGCTACTACGCCCCAGGATTGGGCTGTTGAATGCATTGACCGTGCTGATCGCTTGATGAGAAATGGGTGTAAGAATTTATATAGGAAAAGCGACAATGTACTTAGTGTTGCTCAAGAGTCTCTGACTAAAGCGCGGCGTATAACCCTGTTGGATGATAGTTCATACGACAAAGCTGGAGCTGAAGCCATCAAACTATCAGCAAAGGCATATGCTGCTTATTTTACCTTAGCGCAAAATCCAGACACCAATATTGATATATCACTATCAGCTTGTGGGGAAGCCCAACTCAATGGTGCAGGTATTGTAGAAAATGGCAGAATTTTCCCTGAGCGTTGGCAAGAAGCCTACTTCACCGCGGTTGTCGCGCGCGACAAAGAAAGTATGGCCAGCCTAGCTACCTTCCCCTTAAGTCTATTGCGCTCAAGCGCAACAAAAAGTATTGAAGCAGAGTATGTTTTAGTGGAGGCTTTGCAGAGTTTTCATTTCAGACGCGATGATTTTGTTCCGCTGATTAAGAAGGCGTCAGAGCTGGCCGTTGCAGAAGGAAGTGATAAAGCACTGGATATAACTATGGGTAAGGTTGAGCTATTGCTGGCCCTGGCAACCAATCTTGGCCTGGATTTTAATGAAGTCTTAGAGAAAAACCTCAAAGCTCTTATCGAATTCTTTGAGGCACGATGTGAAGAAGACGTAGCCCCAGTTCAAAGCTTTATCCCAATGGAACTCCTAGGGATGGCTGTACAGTGGTTTGACGCTGGGAACGACTTGACTGTCGAGTCTGATTACCTGCCTAAATACTGTATCGAAGGAACTCTATTTGGTGTGTAGCTTGCGAGCTTGAGCCTTTGAAAGTCAGCCCGGCTCAGTAACCACGCCAACTTATTATCATCCTCTGTTAGGAGGAAAAGTTGGCGTAATATTGGTGGGGACTCATATCATCGTTGGCAGCTCTTCCTTCATATACTTTTAGAGTATGGTGGCGTGAAAAAGGGTTAACTCTGGGAGAGAGCGAATGTACTACGTCTTTGACAGAAACTGTAAAGGCAGGTGGATTGATCAACCCAGAGGCGATATCCCCGGTATTAAGTGGTCTTCATGGAGAAAAGGAGCTGCTCTTCCATACCTACCGCCAGATCCATTAAAGTTTACCTTGGAAGCATTTAATCCACATTCGGCAGATGATTCGCACCATATGCCATCCTACTTTCGTGCATCAGCCCCAATTTTTAGCGACGAGCTAATAGCTGCATTACAAGAATGCGGTGTTGAGAATCTTGAAACTTATAATCTGGATCTATTCGATCCTGATAATGGGCAAACATATACCAATTATAAAGTAGTCAATATTGTAGGGTTAATTGCCGTGGCTGACATGCCGCAGTCAGATGTTATTTCTCATCAATCAGACTTGCCATCACTCAATGAGGTGGACATTGATAGTTTGGTTATTGATCCTTCAAAGGCTGGAGGAAAGTATTTTTTCCGCTTAGCCGAGTCGACCAACACACTTATCGTTCACGACAAGGTCAGGCAGCACTTGCTGATTAAGGGATTTACCGACCTTGCCTTCTATGTGCCAAGTAAGGTTGCTTTATAGGGTTAAGGAAATTGGGATTAGAAAATGTATTACGTATTTGATCGTGACTGCCCTGGGAGATGGATTAAGAGCCCGCGCGGCGATATTCCCGGGGTTCATTGGTACTTCTGGCGTAAGGGGGCGGTACTTCCTTCTCCGCCTCCTAATCCGCTAAAGTTTACTTTGAAACCATGCAGCCCACATGCGAGGGATCATTCGCCATACTTACCATCATTTCTAGATGCCTCGGCCCCTATTTTTAGAGATGACCTAATTGAAGCGCTGGAGGAATGTGGTGTCGATAATTTAGAAACTTATAATACTGAGATTACAGACCCGGATAATGGTGCAGTATATTCTAACTATAAGGTTGTAAATATCATTGGTTTTATTTCTGCAGCCGATATCCAAAAATCGGATGCAATAGTTCACGGCTCCGATATTTATGATGTGGACTTTGATAGCTTGGTTATTGACCCATCAAAGGCTGGAGGAAAGTACTTTTCCGGCTAGCCGAGTCGACCAACGCACTTATCGTTCACGACAAGGTTAGGCAGCACTTGCTGGCTAAGGGATTTACCGATCTTGCTTTTTATCCTTCTGGCAAAGCTGCTCTGTAAGCCACTACAAAGGTTGGTGATAAATGTATTACATACTTGATCGAAGCTGTCCAGGACGGTGGATCGAGGACCCAGATGGCGACATTATCGACGTTGACTGGTATTACTGGCGCATGGGAGCAAAGCTTTCTCACGTTCCACTAGAACCACTCAAATTTTCGCTTGAGAGTTTCAATCCGAATTCGGAGGATGACTCCCTGCACATGCCATCCTACTTCCAAGCTGCGGCGCCTATTTTTCGCGATGACCTTATTTCAGCCCTTGAGGAATGTGGAATCAACAATTTAGAAACCTATAACACTGAGATTTCAGATCCGGATAATGGAGCAGTTTATTCTAACTATAAGGTTGTAAATATCATTGGCCTTATTTCTGCAGCCGACATGCAAAAATCAACTGCGATAGTTCACGACTCAGGTAATCCACCTCTTTATGATGTGGATTTTGATAGCTTAGTCATCGATCCAGCAAAAGCTGGTGGGCACTACTTTTTCCGACTAGCTGAGTCAACTAACGCTCTTATCGTTCACGAAAAGGTTAAGCAGCACTTGCTGGCTAAAGGTTTTACCGATCTTGCATTCTATGAGCCTAGTAAGGTTGCGCTATAGGTTGCGAACTTATTGGAATTAGCAAATGTATTACGCATTCGATCGTGATTGCATCGGTAGATGGATACAGAAGAGGCGAGGAGACATTCCTGAAGTAGACTGGTTCTACTGGAGAATAGGGATGGGGCTTACCGTGCCTCCTCCTAATCCCTTGAAGTTCACGCTTAGCCCATACAACCCGCACTCCGCAGATGATTCACATCATATGCCTTCTTTTTTTCGCGCAGCAGCTCCGATTTTCAGTGACGAGCTGATTGCCGCACTACGAGAGTGTGGGGTTGATAGCATTGATGCTTACGATCTTGAGCTAACTGACCCCGACAGCGACCAAGTCTATACACACTACAAAGTGGTGAATGTTGTTAGCTTGGTTTCTGCCGCAGATATGAAAAGATCTATTGTTGCGGCGCATAGCCTTACCGATTCAGCTTTGTATGATGTGGACTTTGATAGTCTGGTTGTGGACCCGGAAAAAGCCAAGGGGTGCCACTGCTGTCCCACAGTTTGACAGTCATAAGACCAGCCTCATTTGAGGCTGGTCTTTTTGATTAGGCGGTGGACTAGGATTAAAGATCTCTACCAGCGCCTTTCTTTCAAACAAATTTAGCTGCAGCACCCTCAGCATTCGCTGCACTGACCATCCCTCCCTTGCGCTATGGCGTGCAAAAGCAACCAACAGATAAACGATAAGGGCAATCCAAATCTGCGTCAGAACGGCATTCTTTGAGGTCCCCACAAAGGCTTTGATTTTGAGGTTTTGTTTTATTGCCTTGAAGAACAGTTCTACTTTCCAGCGATCCTTATAAATGGCTGCAATGGTTGTGGCTGCCAGGGTGAAGTTGTTGGTCAAAAACTGATAGTGACGGTTGGTCTCAGCATCCCGATAACCAACTCGACGCAACTTGGGGGCTCCCCGCTTGACTGCGTGAGCACTGCTTAGCTCAATCACCTGATCACTGGTGACTCCTGAGTTTCTTACAACAGGTTTGCGCTCAAGCACCCGATATACGGCTTTTGCTCGAAGCCGGGTAACGAAGCTGACTTTCTGTTTTGTCAGACTTCCGAACCACTGGTAGTCCACATAGCCTTTGTCAAAGGCCAGGATGCTACCCTTGGGGAAAGAGAACTTACGACCCTGGATCATGTCGTTTTCCTGACCGTTACTCAATGCCACAAACTCCGGTACTTCAGTCGCGTGATTAAGTCCAACACTGAGCTTTACATTAGCCGCGTCATCGCGGTGAGCAGCCCACGGAAAGAGTTTAAGCGATAGATCCAGCGCGCTGGCATCCAGAGAATACAAGGGATTCTTGAAGCGAAATTTGTGTTTTCCTGGCTGAGATCTACAACGGAAAAGCAGCTTGTAGAACAAGGCTTCATAGAGTTTGGCGGGTTGCTTTTCATTCAGTCTGGCCAGCGTGGTTCGAGCAATGGGCTTTGCGCCAAGGTGATAGAGTTTATGCCGCTGGGCTTCAAGATTTGACTGAATATCCCGCAGGCTCTGGCGTCCAGACAACTGCGACATGGCCATGCCAATAAACTGATCCCAGCGACTGGCGGATCGCAATTTTTGCCCCACATGATGCTGTTTGGCCAGCCCCTCAAATTCATGTCTGAGAAGCGGTTTTAGGAGTTGTTGGAAAGCGGTGTTATGATGTGACAAAGCCTGAATCCCTTGTTGTTTAATAGTTTCTTCGCAGATCCATTGTAACAACAGAGATTCAGGCTTTCTTATTTATCCCAAACTGTGGGACAGCAGTGCAAGGGGTGCCATTTTTTTCGTCTGACGGAATCCACCAACATGCTGATAGCGCATGAAAGTGTGAAACAACATCTACAAGCCAAGGGTTTTACCGATTTAGCTTTTTATAAGCTTGGCAAGATCGCGACATAGGCTACTGGCAAAAAGAGCGTTGTATCGGAGGCGCTTTACTTGGTGTGTAGCCATTAGCCCACTGTACTCTGCGAGTCCAGTGGCTAAGCATAGTGTTGAACTAGGATAGTACTAATCACAAAGGCAACTTTTAGTTAACTCGGCTTGATATGACTGAGAATGAAGCCATAGAAACCATCTATAAAAATAGCAGGCTCGTACCCAAAGAGCTCGCCATGGTGTTTATAGATATATCGGCTCCATTTGAAAGAGCATGCTCGCTGTACTCTGAAAAAGAGCAAGAAGAAATATTCGATATAAAAGAAAAAATAGTTGAACTAGCTGAAGAAATATTCAGTGTTTGAAATCATGCAGCCAAGCCTTCAAATACCCTTTAGTCCAGCTCCAAGGGGAGCCGGCTGAGAAACACGCTTATTATACAGATCATCAGGAACCATGGTCGCCCGAGATTGTAAGCAGAAGCGCATCTTTCCGCTGCCTTCAACCGCTTTGAGCTATATCTTGGTCTTAAGTTGATGACATTGACCTAAAGCCAGGATGAGTTATCGTAAACGATATCAAAACTTTCCAGAAGAAGCTGACGCATGGGCTACAGGCGCAAAGGTACGCAAACTTTGGTAAGTTGACTCACCTGCTTATCATCTAAATATACTATCAGGATAGCTCAACATGTGCATATTAAGAGAAATAGAGGAAATTGTAGACCAATATCTTATGGGCAAATACAGCTCCCATGAGTTTTTAGCGCTAATATCCACAGAAATGAGAGAGGACTTCATATCTTTAGGCAACGCTAACTTTAAACCCGCCAACATCAATTTTGACTCTGGTAGAATATCATTCCGCACAGAGAAAAATCCCTCAAGGGTAGAATATTTAGAACTCCACTTGTCTCCTAAGTTAGATGTTACTCTATCAGAGATGAGTAAACTTTGGGGAGAATTCAAAGTGGTCCCAGTTGGCCCAAGTCGCATACGTCATAATTACGCTTTTCCCAAGGTATCGAAAGCCTCCTATCAATATTCAGGATATATTCGCGCACAACTGAGCGCCCCAGTCGATACACCTGACTCAAAAGTGGTTACTATCATGATCCGCCGCGCCCCTATTTCTAATAGCTTAATAATCGCATGCATTTAAGATGCAGTAACTTTATGGATACGACAAAAATTATTGAGACACTGCAAAGCTTTCTATCGAAAAAATAACCCAGATCATCATTTACAACTTCCCATTCGGAGAAAGCTCTGGTTAGCAGTAGGGCCTGTCGAAGAAAATGCAGAAGGACATGCAGTAAGAAGACCTGCCTATAAAACCCGGGTAGTACTATCCACATAACGTCCACGCAGGTCACCAAAGTGGTTATCTAATCAGATTAAGGAACTGAAACCGATATGGCTGGATAGGGAGAATTGCTGAATCTGCCCTTGTTAGATGTATTCATGGCCACTCACTCTCAGGACCTCTAAATATCTTCACGAGATTCAAAAATTCATCCAGTGAAACTTCATTAGTAAAAATATACTCACCAGCGGGTATACCTTATACCTGAATATCGTAACTGTTCTTTAGGTCACCACCCAATGTAGAGATAGAAAACGTAGCTTTGACATCGGAAATCGTGAATCCAACTCCGTGTCTCTCTTCTTTGGATGATCCAAAGTAATGAATTTCTCCAAACTCTTTCCTTACAGCATCAATCAATTCTTGAATCTGTTGGCTATGCATACTGATTAATACCTAACACTTTGGCTGTCCCGCGTAGGTGGCGATAGCCACCGGAGTGTACTTCACCAAATTGTTATGTATTGTTTTTGGCACGGACTTTATTTACAGCCTGAGTTAGCTGGCTAATTAGTAACTCAGCATTTTCAAGGCTAAGTTCGATTTCTGTATTAGAGGTTACCGCACCTTCAGGAAGAGATTCATCACCTAGATCAAGCGACGTAATATCAACTTCGGGGTGTATATTCCATACTTCTAGATTTACACATTTATCATGAATGCCCGCTAGAACTTCTATATAGCCTTTTCGATATTCGATAGAGTTGCACTTAATAAGGTTTCTATCCATGGACTTCCTCAACCTATAAATACATAGCACTTAAGTAACCTGAAGCAGAACTGTAAAGTTGACTTGTTTGTTATGCATCTCGCTCTTCTATATACGCTTTTACTTTATCCAAAGGGGACGTAGGGCCAAAAAAATACTCTTTAACCTGCTCGATACACTGATCTTCACTGGAAACAATTATGTCTAAGCCCTGTGGAATATCATTATCTATAATGCCTCCGACGCTGCATGGATAAGGCAAACTCACCAATCTGATGCTCGCACCTATTAGCGATATAAGTAAAGGCATACAATCACAGTCATCATCTGGATAATTTTCAATTGTATGACCACCTAAGCCGGGCGGCTTTCGAACAATTCGCTCTCCATCGAAACTATCGCTTTCAAACTCCAAACCTAGGTTGGCAATATCATCCCAAAGATTTTTCACTGATGAACCTACATTTTTTAGCTTCCATTGTGCATAATGCCAAGATAAGCGGAAAATTTGTCCTTGCTTGAGCGCCTTGTTATGTTTTTTGATAAATAATAAGAAAACGCCATTTATACGAACTTACATAGAATGAACTAGTGTGGTTTTTACCCTATATCATTATTTTGTTTGATAAGTCCATCACCACTAAAATTGAGAGCACCCCAAAGCCAATTAGCCTTAATGTAGTTTTTTCACCACTATTGGACATTGCTTCCATCGTATCCTCGTTGTCGTAGGTTCTCGATTTACTCAAAATTTTCTCGTATCCGAGTTCAAGCAATATAGTCATCGCCATTATTAGAAATATTGTCAATGCTATCTTCAATTTATCGACCTACGTCAAGCTCATATTGAATTGTGAGAAAACATAACGCCCGGCTCTGCGGCTGGTAAAAGTGGAGACGAAGCCGGAACTTTTACTAGTCCGACAGCAGCCGCTTGTTAAGCCATCAATCTTTCCAATAAGCTTCATAGGCATTCATTTCTTTTTCAATTTTCGAATATTGACTTCGCAGATAGTAAGGCACTGAAGTCCTAATGGACTGATACTGCCCTTTTTTCTCAAGATTACACTTTTGGCATAACAGCTGGAAGTTTAATAAGTCGTTACAGCCGCCTATAGCCAAGGGTATGATATGGTCGATGTGTGCCTCTGCCAACAGCTCTCCAACTATATTGATATCACAACTCGAGCATTTTCCGCGATCCCTTGATATTACAGATTTTTTAGCCCATGAAGGAATGTTAACCCTCTCATAGAAATCTTTTTTTACCGTTAAATCAAAGGAAAAACTAGTATTAGAAAGCTGCTTTGCTATGAATGCGCAAATTTCCCTATCGTGGAATACTCGTTCTCCAAAACTAGCGGCATAAATATGCTGAAATCTATCTAGATCGCCCGAGTGCTCACGCAAAAAAAATTTAAACAAATTCGTTGATATTTTTCTTCTGTTTACTTTGGATTCTATTTTATAGAATAGTTCTTCATCATTTTCAAATAAATCATTCAAGTAACTAATTATTCTTGTAGTCTCCCTGTAGTAGGAGCTTTGGCTTTCCATCTTATGAAACAACAACCATTCGCAAAGAAGACCAAGGAACCTAAATTTATCTTCGTCGCTCAACCTTTTAAAGGTTAGACCAAGCCTGAAGATGAAGTTAAAATAGTACAATCCAAGATAAAAAAGGAAACCATTTTCTAACGGTTTTTTAAGAAGGTATTTAGGAGGCTTGAAGCCCTTAAACGCGCCAACAACAAGGCCAAAATGCAGACCATGAACAAAAAACCTATCTACGATATCACTTACACCATATGAGAATAGTTTGAGATCAATTTCTGGACATGTTTTTAGCACTCCGACTCCCATACTTAACATTTGTATATCGCGCATGCGCGTTTTTCCATTCCAATATTTTGAAGGTAGTTCCTCCAGCCCACTGATTCCAGCGTAAAAATCCCGGGTAGTCAAACGACCTCATCTACGAAAAGCCGTGCGTGCGCATGTATGCTTTCTTGGGGGACCGATATCACAATAGGCTAGAGTCCAAGTTATTGAGTCAAAGCACTTTTCAGGACAGCATCATCAGAAAACCGAGCCATTCACTACGAAAAAGCATGCGACTTTCCAGTCACTTGAGAAACAACTGTATTTATATACAGATATACGCAAAAAATTACCTGTCCCCATCACAACGTTTTACACCAGATTAACTGTTACAACTTAGTTCCAAAATATTCAATAATTGAAGTCCTGATCTTTCCAAAAGCCTGTCCCCTTGGGGCGTAGGGCCTAACCCCAATTTCATAAACTTGGCATTTACTCAAATCGTGCAGGCGTGGGGAGGAGTGAGTGTTCAGTTGACATGCTATGTGGAAAGATAAGAAAAGCTAGGACTATAAAGCAATTAGAGAACAGTCTACTTACCGCCGTGTTTCTCTAGAAAGTGATCACAATAACCTGTTCGCGTAGACACTGCAGTCATCGCGGGAGGAAAGCATGTTCAGACCACTCTGTCCAAAGGCTCAAAGAGCATTGTTTTATCATGTAGGTTACAAATAACTCTACCTGTTTTATGAACACACATCTTATGCCAAACCTTAAACCCTAAAAGTATAGCCTGCTCCCATTGCCTAGAGGTAGCGGCCTTAACCTCAAGATGACTAGTAATAAGGCGTATGATTCCTAATATCCGCTCATCAACAGGGCCCCCGTTCTTATAATAGTTATGAGCTTTTGCATGCTCAAAAACAATTGCCGATATCGCCTCATCAATAACATTGGCCCGCCCACCATCTTCGATTTCATCTACCTTATCATTACTCTTACGTTTTCTTTTCATAAGAGCCCTTGCAGTGGGCGACCATCCAAGTACAGTGACATATGAAAAATGGAATATATCGTGATATCTATAATAATCATCCTCGTAGTGGTTATCACGCACTGAATCCCCAAAGACCTCTCCGTTAACAAAAACTTTTACGTATTCTTTCCCGTTTTCATTTAATTCTTCTCTAAACTCAACCACAAAATCTCTTGGAAACTGCTCTTTCTCATCATAATCATCATCAAGAAAATCTTGTTCTATATTGTGAAGAGAGTCTTGTTCAAGATCATTCCATCTATCTTGTATTTTATTTTTACTATGCTCTAGTATCTCCGATACTTTTATGTCATTCAATGTGGCAATAGTAGTTAAGTACCATATTATGTCCCCCATCTCCTCTATGATTTTTTCATTAAATAATGTGTAATTATCTCCGTCGCGGAGTTTCTTTTTAAACTCCGTTGCAAGACTGCCAACCTCTCCACTAAGTCCTAACAAAACTATATTTATGGCGTCTTTTGACTTCCGGTCAAACTGAATTGTTCTAGCTGCAGCCACTTGATAGTCATCTATATTCATCTTGCTCTCCTAGATCAATCCCCCATTTTGGTGGGAAATAGTAATCAATCAGTTCAGGGTTGTATTTGTAGCGTTGTTTGATGCGTGTTCGGCCTGACAGCCCTGTTAGCTCTGGATGAGCCACACGACAGTACTTATCAACCTCACAAAAAAGATTCTGAATATCTATATACTGAAGAGGCCGACTACCAATTTTTTTAAAATCAAGCCCCAATCTTTGAAACTCGTATTCTTGACGTTCCGTCATCATTTTAATTATATCTATTTCTGACAGGCCACCAAGGCTTTTAAAGCATTTTTTAATACCATCTCTAGCCCCAGGTCCCGGGACTGTAAATTCGGTTTCTGAAAATCTAGTTAGGTCACTATAATTCAAATCGGTTACATATTGGTAAGCAAGAAAATTTCCTATAAGCGGATATCCTAGCAACAGTGAATAGGCTTCCCTCATTCTTTTACACGATAAAACCTTGTCGTAAAGTCTATCGCTCAACATTTTTTCAAGTAGCATTAGATGTGCACGATGTTTTCTAGTTACATTGAATTCTTTAGAGCCAGACGCCATCATATAAGCGTTAGAATATAATTTTACGCCCATATTCATTTTGTCATCAAGAAAAGCACCGTAGTGTTCCTTGTGGAAATTATCTGCAACAATCTCTCCGAATTGGTTTTCCAACATCACCCAAGTGTCTATCTTGTTGAAAAGCTTGAAAAGAATCACTCTAAAAAATATATCCCTCTCAGATAGTCCAGCCTTGTAAATAACATTTCTAACAAGGTATTGACTTACTCTATCGCAAACTCTATAAGCATTCGTAAACTTATATTCGTTTAATATTTTGTCATTGGTAAAAGGTCCTGTTTTGCGCGACATTCGCCTAAAGAATATTTCTTGCCTCTCATAAGCAAAGCGCCAATAAGTATCGTATGCACAAGAAGGTTTTGCAGGGTCTATGTTGATAATAATATCAGGTTTCATTGATGTATTTTCTATACTTGTTTGCAAACTCTTTAGCTGTACCTTTTTTCATTTTTCCAAGTTCTAGGACACTAGCAATGCAATTTACTTCGTCTAATTCTAAATGCATACGATCAGCCATAAAATTACCAAGGCGCTGAAGTCCTAAATAATTTCCATATGCTCTATTAGTTAAGTGCTGCATAGCATATATGGCATTCAATGTGAGCTTTCCATTCCCCTTTGGAATAAAGCAAACTTGTTGAAGGCAAGGGAAACCTCTCATTGCTTGGGCCGAATGGTCTATAGTTGGGTCAAAGGTGAGTGCGATTAACGCGGACCTTCTATGGACAGGGCTTCTGACGCCTTCAATTCCGTTATATGTATCAATAATATGTTTAAGCTGATTCACTGGATGTCCACTTTCTTCGTTATACGAGTAGAGTCGTCTAAAGTAGTGGCCCTTACAATTTTGACGGTCTTTTTTTACAAGCGTCCAAATTCGGTCGAACCTTTCAAATACTGAACTGCTTTTACTGGTGGAAAGGCTTATAGGAAAAATTGTACTAGCTGTCGTTTCAAACGTATTTTGTTTAATATCTTTTAAGTGGGTGTTTAGATCTTTCTCAAGCTCTTCTTGATATATAGGTGGGGGTTTGTCTGTCGAGAAGTTGGCAATTAAGGGGGATATTTCTGTATTATTTCCATCAGCGATATGTATTAGAACTCTAAGCCAACACTCCGTAGCTGAGTCGCCGTGAATAATCATTACTCATCCTCATCATATTTGTATTGATAAAAACCACAGAACTTTTTCCTGCTTATCTTTACAAAGCTACTCCACTGAGTATCATAAATACGAGTTATACCTGGCTTTACCGCGGCATATATAAAAATATTTTTTTTAGAAACCGGATCAATTATTTTAGGGCCATCGACCTGAAGCTCATTACTAGAAACAATATAATCTCCAATCTCCATATCAATTGCCTTGCCCTCCCACCAATTACCAACAACTATTATTTGATTGTTGGTATCCAGGCCACTAATACTTTCTCTTATATTTTTCAAATTGTATTTAACAAGATTATTATAAAGTGGCTTTTTTATTATGCCTAAACCTATATGAATATGAAATAAAAACGCAGTGTATGAAACGCCAAAATATTTGGATAATATGTAGGTGTCTTCTGGAGTCATACGATCTACTGTTAAGCCGTAACGTGATAGAGCCCGATTTACAGCTGTCGAAGGCATGAGTAACGTACTTGCAAATAGATCGGCTTCTTTTTCTTCAATTTTATTTGACCCACCCTCAATAATCTCATCAATGATAGTTCCATGCCCAAGGGCATGATGGCCTAGCTCATGAGAGCAGGTAAATCGCTTCCTACCTTCTGGCCTCTCTGCGGAGATTAATATTAGCTTTTTATCAGCTAGATACATACCTTCGAAAGAAGATATCTTAATAAACCGTAAGTCAAAACCAAGGGAGTCACATAGAGAATATGGGCATATTGGAAAATGTATTGCAGCGCCATGAGCATTTTTTCGAAATTGTAATGCTTTAGCTGTGACTTCCATGGCCCTGACTTTCTTCACCTACTTCCCCCCTGAACTTTTAATCATCCTTATCATATTCAATAATGTTTCAAGGTCCTCGTCTTTCATTGAGCTTAGCTCACGCGCAGCTGCAAGGATAGACTTATCAACCTTCTCTTCATTAACTACACCTTCTGCTATCCAAGATAGTTCTACTCCGTACAACTTAGCAAACTGAGAGAGTTCGTCTGACCGAACATTTCTACGCCCCGCTTCAATCTCGCTAATAGTTGGGCGATGCATACCAACACGCTTTGCTGCTTGCCCCTGCGACAACCCCGCCATTTCTCTTGCTGAGCGAAGTCTGCAAGCAATATCCATTTTGGTCATTTTTCTCTTTCCTTTGTAG
This sequence comes from Hahella sp. NS-SX17, assembly GCF_057367735.1. NCBI lineage: Bacteria > Pseudomonadati > Pseudomonadota > Gammaproteobacteria > Oceanospirillales > Hahellaceae > Hahella > Hahella sp. NS-SX17. The sequence goes on along the minus strand of NZ_CM170632.1, from coordinate 6,307,248 downwards.
CATCATCAATTGCTGAAGCAATTGATGAAACAGTTACGTCTTCATATTTTTGTCCTATAAGGATTTTCTCTAAAGGTAAATCACACCCTATCATTTCTCCAACACTCATCAGAACTTCGAGAGTCCTCAGGCTATCGAATCCGTTTAGGTCATATGCAAGCCTTGTATCTTTGGTGATATGAGGGATAGGGCTATCTGAAAGTTCCAGATTTTGTTGAAGGCATAGGATGACGACTTTTTCAATCTCTTGTTTGCCCATGTCAGATTCCTTGTATAACCGCGCGTAATAAAATCTTACCGGTGGTAACATGATTGTGCAAGGCTTATACAGCCAATACACTCAGCCCAGTTATTTCACCTCTCAAAGCTTCCGCTCGGCTCGCCTGGCTGCTATGGCTCCCGCTGCTTGATGGCGTCCCGCTTCCTCCGCCTCCGTGGGTGTGGCTCGCTGTCGTAGCCGCCAACTCCTGAACCACGCCGATCAGATTCGCAATCACCTGTAACACATCCACGCCCCCGCCGCCCATGGCGATGGTTGGCGCTTGAATGGTCACAGCGGCGCTGGCTTTTTATTCGATGACTTGCGCCTGGATCTTTCTGGCTGCGCTGGCGATGTCGGTATGGCTTCCCTGAACGTTTATGGTTTTATTGGCGCTGGTTTGTGTGTCGTTGCCGGTAATCGTTGCAGAGCGCGAGCCGCCTACGGTGGCGCTGTCGTCGCCTTGGATCAACGCCTTTCTGTCCCGCGCGACCGCTTGGTTAAGGTCGGCAGCGGTGGTTAGGTTTCGGTTATCCGCCGCAGAGAGGTTTAGTCAACACATGGTCAATACCAGCATTTTCAGCCTCGAGCGGACTTCGGCAGTAAAAATAGTTCCAACAACAAGCCTTGCAAAGAAGCCATATTTCTCTCTTGTACTGTAAGCTTCAGAATTAATCTCCTCTATCTTGTGCATTTTCTCCACCGAATCAGCTATCAAACCTCTCGATTAGTCCGCCATGTAACTAGCTGTTTACAAAGGAAAAGTGATTTTAGAAAGTCGCGGACTTCAAGGTTAGCGGAGAGCGAGGGAGGAGAGAGAAGTGGCCGGGAGAGAGCGAAACGGGGGCAAACACTCAGTTTTGGGGGAACTCGCCAAGTCCGCGAGAACCCGCAGGAACCCGCGACAGCACGCAGTAGCAGGCAATAAAAAAGGCCAACCCGGGAAGGTTGGCCTTTTGAATTTGGTGGTGGGACGGCAACCCAGATCAAACTATGTTGACGGTAGTATTTTATAATACTGCTGGTTTGTGCGTGTTCCTTCAAAACCCATGACGACCAATTTTTCTGAGCTGAAAATTGCAATGAAGCCCCGCCCTTCTACACTAAACACCTAGTCCTTATGGGTCAGGTTTTCTGGCGCTGATATCTCCCATTTGGTTTAAGAAATGTAAAAAGTTACAAAAAATTTAATTTGAGACTATTCCTGTCGTTTTCATTACGTATAATCGCTCGGTCGTTCGATCTGCCCACTTAATTTTGGCGTTTGAGCCACTACCCACGATCAGGATGTAATCAGGATAGTTAAATGACTAAGTATGTCGCCTCCTTTCTCTCGACCGTAATTCTCGGTCTGTTCAGCTTTCAGGTTTCCGCCAAAGACTTTGGACCCGCGCAGCGCTATAACGCTCTGGTGTTTGATGAGTTCCTGGCGTTGTCTTCTGACGTGGAGGGTCGCCTCGCTGCTGGCGGCAACATCTCCCTGAATAACTACAGCGTGGGTGATAAGCTGAATGCGCCTGAGGCAGGTGATGTTCTAATCGCCGGAGGCGATATCAAGTTTCCCAGTGGGCGCGTTTACTATGGCAATGTGATCGCCGCCGGCTCCGTCAAAGACATTGGCGATGCTGTGCGACATGGCATGGCCAAAGGCGCCAAGATCAAGGGTGGAGCGACGCCTTCGGTCGACTTTTCAAGTGCGCAGGCCTATTTAGAGCAACTGTCGCAAGATCTATCCAAGTTGAAAGCCAATGGCAAGGTAGAGTCCAAGTGGGGCGGGCTCTATCTGACGGCGGCGTGCGACAGTCATCTGCAAGTCTTCCAGATTTCCGGCGAACAGGTTTTCCCAGCGCATACCTTCGAAGTGGATCTTTCCTGCGCGCCGGCCGACGCGACTTATATCTTTAATATTGATGGCCAGCAAACCGGCATGTCCGGCATGAGCCTGCAGTCTTTGGCGAACGTCGCCGACAAAGTCGTTTTCAATTTCTTTGAAGCGCAGGTACTAGAGCTTCAGTCTATCGGCGTGGAAGGTTCTGTTTTGGCGCCGCAGGCTGTTGTGATTGAACCCCAGGGCGTACTTCGCGGCCACCTGTTCGCCAAGGCCTGGTATGGGGAGATGCAGATCAACTGGGTTCCTTTTACGGGGCTCCTGCCTGAGTCTACTCCCTCCAAGCCGGAGCAATGCCAGCTTTATCCCATCACGTTTGATTATGGCTCGCTGCCCTCCAGAGTTGGAGAAACGGTGATCCTGTATCCCGGTATGGATCAAGGGAATTTCATCTGGCTGTCCTGGACCGGCAGCGTCAAGCAGAGCGATCTGGTGAACTCTCTCACCTCCGCTAATGCCGATACCTATATCAATCCGCTGGATGCGCAGGACCGCGTTCTGAACCGCATGGACTGGATCAGCGCCGTGCCTGGCGTGAAGAACAGCAAGGCCGTACGCACCGCCATGGACGGATTGCTGAATAAAGAGATTATCGTACCGGTATGGGGCGATCTGCAGGGCGGCGGCGCTAACCGGATTTACCAGGCGGCGACATTCGCCAAAATAGCGATCACGGGATACAAGCTCAACGGTAAAGGCTATCTCACGTTCAAGTATCTGGGCGAGGAAAACTGCGGGGAAGCGACGGTTGAGCCACCCGTTGCACAGGATCAGGACGTCAGCACGAAAGAAGATCAATCGATCGATTTTACGCTGAAGGCGACCGGAGAAATCTCCGGCGAAGCGGAGTTTGTCATCACCCAGGCCCCGCAACACGGCGCTATCTCGCAGCAGGGTGACGCAATTACCTATACCCCGAATGCTGATTTTCACGGACAGGACAGTTTGCGTTTCAAATTGGTCGTTGGCGACGTTGAATCCAATGAAGCCACCGTCAGCATTTCTGTCGTTCCAGTGAATGATGCGCCTTCCGCCAACGATCAGGCGCTGACGGTTGCGGAAGATCAGACTCTGGCGATTGTGCTGACCGCGCAGGACAACGATGCGGATACACTCACTTTCACCCTGGTGAGCCAACCTGTTAATGGCGTTCTAACGGGCGATGCACCGACACTGACTTATACGCCCAAAGCCAACTTCCACGGCGACGACGCCTTTATCTTTACCGTCAGCGACGGCCAGGGCCAGTCCGAACAGGCTACAATTTCCATCACCGTCACCCCCGTTAACGATCTTCCGGTCGCTCAATCACTCGAACTGACGCTGGATGAAGACGCCTTTATCGATCTGACCTTGCAAGGCGCTGACATTGACAGCGACAGCCTGACGTTCTCCGTACTTGAAGGTCCGGTCAACGGAGTGCTGAGCGGAGAAGCGCCTACGCTGCGCTATACGCCAAGCGCCAATTTCAATGGCGTTGATTCCTTCACATACCGTGTTAACGATGGGTTGGCTGACTCCGCTGTCGCGACAGTGATGCTGACAGTACGTTCAGTGAATGACGCGCCAGTGCTGACTGGCGAGCCGCTCACCGTCACACCAGAAGGTTTGACCTACACCTATGCAGCCAACGCCACCGACCCGGACGGCGACGCTTTGGCGTTTCATCTGGATCAAGCCCCGCAAGGCATGACCATCGATACCGCCAGCGGCCAAATCAGCTGGACGCCGCCGCAAGATTACGTGCAATCCGTTAAAGAGCTGAACAGCCAGTGCTACGTCACCCATATTGGCGACGTGAGTACGGACAGCAGTGGTTCAACCACTGGCGCCCAAGTTAATCATCCCGATCTGCGCCTGGGCGCTATCGCGCTGGAAGCCGGTGCGGACCATGTGTATCAAGTTAGCGTAGCGTTATCGAATCGTGGCTTGGCGGACGTCAGCGCGCCGGTGGATGTGTCTTTTTATGTAGGCGCGCCGGAGAACGGCGATCTGTTGGGAACGCAGCGTCTGACCCATCTGGCCAGCGGAGAAACCGCTCGCCTCAGTCTGGGCGTGTACGACTACCTGCTGACTGACGATATTTATGTGACTATGGCGGTCAGCCAAGTGGTGGAAGAGTGCGACATTCGCAATAACCAAGCGCGCGCCGCCCTGGTTTCGTTGCGTGTATCCGATGCCAGCGACCTTGCGGACACGCGTCTGTTTGCCATCAATGTGGAAGACCGCAATGCCGATCCTGTCATTACTAGCGAAACGGAACTGAAGCATCAAGCCGGTCAGACACTCAACTTCCAAGTTAAAACCACCGATGCGGACATCGGTGACGCTCACCACTTTACACTGGTGTCCGGCCCTGAAGGCCTGAGCATTGATCCTCGCACCGGCCGTTTGATCGCCAACATTGGCGATCTGGCTGCAGGCGATTATCAAATCGTCGTGCAAGTGGAAGATCTTCGCGGCGCCACAACCCAGCAAACGCTGACCTTGTCCATTGCTAAGAACTTGCCGCCGCAGATTGTGAGTGCGCCTGTCATTCGAGGCGATGAAAAAGCGGGGTATTCCTATGATGTAGAGGCTGTTGATCCTAATGATGGGGATGTATTGAAGTATGCAATCCAATCAGGCCCTTCTGGAAGCAGAATAGATCCAATTAGTGGCCTCATCAGATGGAGCGACAATAGTGATTTTGTTGATAACCGTGTGGATGAAAATATCTACTGCTATCGAGATCCTGCCAAAGTAAGCGTTGGCGGTTTCCAGCCTCGTTTAAAATGGAAGTGGAATACTAGAAAAGTTTTAAGTATTCCCGTTGTCGCCCCGCTTGAGGACACTAACGGCGATGGAAGCATTAATGTACGAGATAAAGCCGTAGTCCTTATCTTAGCGTTTGGTGATGATATTGATAGTGCTTCTGCAACCCTCATTGCATTGGATGGCGATACGGGGCATGAACTATGGCGTAATAGTAGTTTTCTCTTTCGCGCCAGTGCGCATATTGCGGTGGGTGATATTGATGCGGATGGCAAGCCAGAAATTGTTGCATACCTTAATAACGGGAACGTAGCGGCATTTGACAATCAAGGGCGCAACCTTTGGGTTAATACGAATCCTAGCAATCATGGTCCCTATAACTATGGGGCGATTAGCTTGGCTGATATTGATGGCGATGGTAAAGCGGAAATTTTAGCTCGCGAGTACATCATAGACTCAACAGGTAAGCTGTTATGGAAAGCTTCTAATCCTACTTGGCATAGAACATCATCATATGCAGTAGATATAGACCTTGATGGACAGCAAGAGGTTATAGTCGGAGGAGACGTATATAGAAATAATGGGGAGTTGCTCTTTTCTACAGCAAAACCTTTGGCTCTTACGGCTGTTGGTAACTTTGACGATGATGACTTTCCCGAAATCGTAAATGTTTATCACAGCCTAACTCTTTCTGACCACGATGGAACGACTATTTGGACGGTTCCAACCCCTGGTATAGGAGTAGGAGGAAGCCCAACTGTCGCAGATATGGATGGTGACGGAGAGCTAGAAATCGGGCTGGCGACTTCTGACTATTATGTCGTATTTAACGCAGACGGAAGCATTCTTTGGCAGGTGAAAGTCCATGATCCGTCATCAAAAACTACGGGTTCAACCGTTTATGATTTTGATGGAGATGGAGACTCTGAAATTGTCTATGCGGATGAGAAGAAGCTTCGAATATTCGATGGCGCCACTGGACAAGTTTTATTTGCAGTTGATAACGCTTCATCAACTGCCTCAGAGTATCCAGTAGTTGCTGATATTGACTCCGATGGCCACGCAGAAATTCTTGTTACGTCGGATTTTTCCATTACAAAAGGTATAAGAGCATTTGAAGATACTGGGGACTCGTGGCTTGCTACCAGAGCTCTTTGGAACCAGTACAACTACCATGTCGATAATGTTTCTGACGATCTGTCGATACCTGTCAATCCTGTCAAAAGCTGGCTGACCCACAATACATTTAGACTAAACAGGTTCCCTGACAAAGATGCATTAGGTTTGGCTGATTTGGCCCCCTATGGCGTTGAGTACGACAGTGAAACAAACACAGCCCGCGTTAGCCTGATAAATAGAGGACGAGCGCCAACAAACTATACCGCTTCGCTACGTCTTGTGTCCGGGGGGGGCGTGCTTGGAACGGCTGAAGTTCCTCCTCTCAAAGCTGGCCAGAGTTATACCGTTGAACTGACTGTAGATGCTGAGCTTGTGAGTAACTACATGCAAGCGGAAGTTCAAGTAAGCTCGGAAGATACTGAGTGCTTATCCCAAAATAATACTACGAGATATGCGATCTTTGGTCTTAGTGTCCATGATCAAGCTGGCCTGAAAGACAGTCAGAAGTTTGCTGTTTCAATTGCTGACGTAAATAGCCCTCCTAAAATTACCAGCTCGGTAACCAGCTCAGCCTTTGCTGGTATGGACTACTCATTTGTTGTTGAAGTCACAGATACTGATCCTGGTGATGATGTTAAGTACTCGCTAATTGGGGCTCCTAAACTGTTATCAATTAGTCGGTATGGAGGAGAGCTTTTTACCGAAGGTTTAGTTGAAGGGGTCTATTCCTTTACTGTTAGGGCTGAAGACCTGTCTGGAGCTGTTGATGATCAATATCATGTTTTGACGGTTTCGCCGCCTGACAACTTTCCTCCTCGTATAGAGTCAGATCCTATCTCTGCGGCCATTTACATGCGGGAGTATGAGTACTCTGTTAAAGCAACAGATGTTGAAAATGATCAGCTTACCTATGTGCTCAGTCTGGCTCCCGCCAGTATGACGATTGATAGTGAGTTGGGTGTAATAAAGTGGGTTCCTACATATAGAGCTAAGCCGCTGACTCCAGTAGAAGTGACGGTCATTGACGAGAAAGGAGCGCAAGCAAAGCAGTATTTCTTGATAACTATCAGTGACGATACCTATTTGAACAAGTCCCCTGTCATCAATAGTACGCCAACTGGCGCTGCATTCGCTGGAAAACTATACGAGTATCAAGTTGAAGCTGCTGACCCTGATGGCGACGAGCTTATTTATCATGTGATAGGTGGAGAAGGAGGAATGAATATCTCCACCACAGGCTTGTTTAGCTGGCTGCCGAGTCCGGCGATGGTTGGTGAGACATTCCCTGTAAGAATACTGGTTACTGACTATCATAATGGCCGTGTTGAGCAGCGGTTTAATATACCCGTCAATGAAAGCGCCAACCATGCGCCGGTCATTACCAGTAAGCCAGGCAGCATAGCAACGGTTGGGATACCTTATTCATACACACTCACCGCTAACGATGAGGATGGGGACACATTCCACTACTTGTTAATGCAAGGTCCTTCAGGGCTTTCCATTTTCAATAACGTAATTTCTTGGACGCCTTCCGACTTCCAGGCAGGCCAGACTTACACCATTACTGTAAGAGCTGAAGACAATAGAGGCTCAGCCTCGACCCAGACCTACAGCATAAGTGTTAAGGGATTAAGCGACGCCAACACGCCGCCAATGATTCTGGGTGGAACGACCCTTTCGGCCAAAGTAAGCAAACTCTTCAGTTATGAAGCGTCAGCTTTCGATGCCGACGGCGATGCTCTACAAATCACTTTAGTTTCAGGGCCTGCCGGGATGGTTCAATTGCCAAACAGTGCGGTCGTTGAGTGGACCCCGGACGCAAGCCTGATTGACACAGTACAGACAATGACAATCCAGGTAACAGATATCCACGGTGCATGGGAACGCCAACAATTCAACATATTGATTACTGGAGATTCCTCAGAACCTAATCCTGAACCTGGTGCCGGTCCGATTTTATTGAACCGTCCTAAGGCCGATGCTTATGTCGCTCAGCTGTATCGATTCGTAGTCCAGGCTTCTGACGCCAAGGGATATGCAGTTAAGTCTCTGGAGCTGACAGAGTTTCCACAGGGTATGTCACTGCAGTTTTCGTCAGGTTTAGGACGTATTAACTGGACACCGACAGCAGACCAAGTCGGTGTGCACTACTTCACGATTAAGTTGACCGATGTGTTTGGAGTGAGCACGGAAGAAACGTTCTCAGTATTGGTTTACCCAGGTCGCAAATTGAATCGTCGTAGATGCTTTAACTGCGATGAAATGAACTTTTGTACTCCGGTAAATACGTTGTAGTGGTAGGAGAGGAATAACGATGAATATCAATTTGCAGACTAAGAAAGGAAAACACATCGCTACAACAGTATATCCGGCTAGCCGGGCAATGCGTGCATTAGCGAGTTTTGTCTTATTTGTGATTAGCTTTGTCTGGTACTCGCCGCATGTCTATGCGGCGTACAAGGAGGCTACCAAGCCTCCTATCATGAACCAGCTCGATACGATCAGTCCTTTAAGTGCGACCTTAAAACAGTTGCAAAAGGAAACCCTACAACTTCAAGGCGCGCTTAAAGCTTCATCCGTATCCGATGAAACGTTACAAGCAGCGGTGGATAAGTTGGCAGGCAATCTTGAAGAGCTTGAGGCCCAGAATGAGGAGTTTCAGGTTCAGCTAGATCACGACTTGGCGCATATGGAGTCAAAACAGCTCTCTGAGGAAGTGATTGCTCGGCAGCAGGCGTTTAGTGATAACTACGAAAAACACATGCAGGGCATCATTGCATCCCTGGAGAGCTTGCAGCAATCAGAAGATTCGGCAGCCTCAATTGCTAACCTGAATGTCCTTGCGGAACATTTGGCGTTCCCTCTAGAGAGAGCCAGCCAGAGCTACAGCAATGAGTTTGACTTCGTCACTCCGCCACCTCGCGACATTTATCTAACTCAGCAAGAAATTGAAAAGCTGATTGGTTTTTCTGGTGAGCCTGCAGTAGACGAATCCGCATATCTGGAAACGGATTCTGCGACCAAGGATACAGGCGCTATGCAGGCGCTAATTGATGAAGTCGGCTCCGACCCTGTCACCTTATACAACTGGGTTCACGATAATATCCGCTGGATTCCTAGCTACGGCGTTATGCAAGGCGGCTCTTACACTTTGGAAGCCAAACAAGGTAATGCCTTTGATACAGCTAGCCTGTTGATCGGCTTACTCAGAAAGACTGGCGTGCCTTCCCGTTATGTATACGGAACCGTGGCTCTGCCAACAGGGGAAATGCAAAACTGGATTGGCGGTGTAGATAACCCTGACTCTGTCGCTAACCTACTAAGTCAGGGCGGTATACCTCACCGTCAAATTTCCTATGGTGGCGCACCAGAAGAGTTCGAGTTTGAGCATGTTTGGGTGGAAGCCAAGATCAACGATTCTTGGGTAGCCATGGACCCGAGCTTTAAACAATATACTTTTAAAGAAGGGGTTGATCTCACTGACGCTGTTCCTTTAAATCGAGAAGAACTTCTGGCAAAAGTTCAGCAAGGGGCAACAATTAACAAGGAAGAGGGGTGGGTGCAAGGTATTAATGCTAACGTTATTCAGACACAACTGGCCACTTACTCCGACCAACTAAAGGATTATTTAACAACCTATCACGCTGAAGCCACTTTAGGAGACCTACTGGGAACACAATCCATTCTGCCAAGCAATACGCACAGCTTAACTGAGGTGGAAACTCCGCACTTACGTGAAATTGCGAGTCAGGCAACCCCAAGTCTGCCAGCCAAACTTTTTTATAAATTCAAACTACAACTAGGTAGTGTCACAGGGGGCATTTTTTCGCAAGAAGAGTGGGCAACTGTGATCGCTGAGCTTGAAGATGTCACCCCTAACTTAGTTGGAAGCCGCTTGGCGGTCTCATTTCGCCCAGCAACAATAGCAGATGAACAGGCCCTCGCCAGCTATCTCCCTGATGCTGCAACCGACCCGGAGGAAATACCTCGTCAACTGTCTGCCAACACGATACGCCTGATCGGTGAAATAACTAAAGATGGTGAAGTGATGGCGATAACCCCAGAGATGTCACTAGGCCAAGCAATTCGCTCTAGATTAGGTTACACCCCTCCCGCAACTTCTTGGGCGTATTCTGAAAATAGTCTAGTGGCTGGCGAATACCATGCAGTAGGACTGGATATGCAGGGCATGAGCTCTGGTCAACTAAGTCACTTAAAAGCCGACCTGGAAAGCGCGCAGGCGCTGATTGCTGCAGGTAACTACGATAGCCTGAGCAAACATGACATGGTCGGCAATATCCTGCAAACCGGAATTCAAGGCTATATGGCCATGACTTATGTTATGGATCAAGTAGCTTCTCGTGCTGCCAAAGTACTGAGCTACCGCAGCCCCTCATACGGCACATTTGGTACTCATGCTCAGGTTACTTATTACTTTGGTTCTCCACGACAATATATTTTCTCTGGGCTAGTGATGGACGTGGACCGAATTCAGTCTAATTCCGAGAGCAAAAACAACTGTTACGAGGACTGGCTAGCCTTTAATAAAGGAAGCGGTTTACGCAGCAGTACATTTGAGCATCAGATTCCGGAGATGATGTTCTCTACAGCCGAAAAGCCTGTCGAAGGCGTAAGTACAGTCAAGGCTCTTGCCATTGCTATGGCGCAAGGGCAACGGATTTATACATTAACTCAAGCGAATGCGGAGCAACTCAGCAATATAACAATTGACGACGACACCAGAAATGAAATCAGCCGAGCGATCCAGGCTGGACTAGAGGTGACCGTACATCAGAGCCCGATTAATGTGAACAGCTGGCGCGGAAGCGGGTATAGTATTATTGATCCAGACTATGGAGTGGGCGCTTATCGTATCAGCGGGGGATATAGCGGTGGGTCCATCAATCCTGGAGCTAAGGGCAACCAAATCGCATACTCTTCCATGGGCCCTAGCCAGCTCTTAGATGGGCTAAGCTTATTCTCAAATATCATTGATTTTCTCGGAGTCTTAGCTGGCTGCTTTACAAACCCAGATGTTTCTTTGGGAGAAGCTATTTTCGTTTCGATTATTAGCCTGTTTTTTATAATTGCCATCTCTGCTTTGTTATACTATTTTGCAGTGATAATAGGTCTAGGAATTGGCGCAGCGTTTGGAATATCTTTGGCGTCATCATTCAACTTTCTTGTAAGTTTGATCTCTTTTGTTATTGGGATGGGACTTACTGCTGGTGGTATCACTAAAACTCCCGCATGTGACGGATAGTCTTATGCTTTACAAAGTGGTCTACTTGATAACCCCATACTTTTTTGTCTATATGGCAGGAGTTATTCTGAGTTTTTTATTTAGAAGCCCTGTCATTTATATGGGGTTTGTTTTTCTCTCTATCATACCTGTAGGGCTGCATTATAGTTTTATTATAAAAGAACGAAATAAGCTCTCTCCGATGATTGGGGGAGCAACCCTTGTTGTGTGCTTTTTATTTGGAGCATATATTGCTTCCAATTTTTTAGATGAAATTGGCTTTCAGGCAAAGAAGGTCATTGTAGGAATCCCATTAATTCAAGCCATATTGTTGCCTTGCTATTATTTTGACAAAGTGCACAAATTTATGTTTCGTAAGTAAAAGTATGTCGTAAATAAGATGCCGAAAAACCACGGATCATTGCAATATGATTTGAGACTACTTGTAGTTTATGTTGGATTTGGCATCGTGCTTTATATGTTACTAAGCTTTTGTAAAAGCAGCAGGAAATTGCTAAAAATCCGATATTTAGGGAAATATTCTGTAGCAGTGAATCCCCGGAAACTATGGCGTAGTGAGTAAGGCAGCGTTGGGGATATAGAGTGCCAATTTCACCCCTCATGGCGGAAAAGTTTGGTTAATTATTCACCATGAAGTGCGATTTCCCTGCCAGTGCAGGCCAACTTGATAGGCTATGGTTAGGGTGAACGGCTGTTAAGAAAATAGGTATGATATTATTAACTTCGACTATGGGATAGGGGCTTGTCGGGAAAATTATCTCTCTTGCTCGGACTTTTAGTAAACAGATAGGTGCCACGGTATGTTAAGCATGGAAAACTTTGGAGGGTTGATGTTTTTGCCTTATGCAATTTATACAGCTCTTCTTTCTTGCCTTGTCTGGTCACTGTTACATCCTCAGAAGAAACGACTTCGTTATTTCTTGTTAATCCTTCGAGGATATATAGGGATGTGTTTGCTTTTTGGAGTTATTCTAAGACTTATATTTGGGAAGGCTATCTCAACTGATTTTTCTATATTTTTAGTACATGCCGGTGTGGTTGGCTGGATTGGTGTATTTTTATTGCATAAGATTGAAAAAAGTCATGTTTAAATGATACTTTTTATGTTGGTGTGCGTGTCACCCAATATTAACGACTTTAATGTAAAAAATACCTTTTAATAACTATGATCTAAATCCGATATAGGGGGATAAAGAACTATCAGCATACTTATCCGCTATTCGTCGCTTGGGAGCGATGAGTTAGGCCATATTGCCTATCCTCTCAGGCAAATTGTATCACCGCGCCATCTTTGTTAAATTTTGTATCTCATTATAAAATAACATTATTTATTCTACTCACCGCCACAGCGCCTTGCGTTGTTTGAAAAAGCAGAATGATTCTGTTTTTGAACAAACACCACTCTTGGCGAATGCTCCCCTTTAATTTTTACACGCATATTTGATTAACATCACTCAGGATAGTGAACATGGCAAACCCATTGATTACCAACGCTCCGTCGGCTGTTAATGGCTGGTTGACTCCAGTAGGGACAAGGGCTGATACCCGCAACTTTATCTATTTTTCATCCGAAACCAAGGGCGAGACTGGCCGCAAGGTATTCATTGACTCTGCACTCATTCCTAAATTCCTGTCACTCATAGATCCATCATCCGCGGACGGAAAAAGGACTTTATGGAAGTTAAGTCAGCTACGCTCACTCGCTTCCAGGTATGAAAGCGCTCAGAATCTCAAAAACTCATTTGATTTTATGGATAAATTCGGCTCACTGGGCGTCAGATATTCCGTGTTTCAGGGGAAGGGCCAAAAAGGCGCCAAAGAAAGGGCCGCTGGAGTATATATCGTCGACATTGCTCCAGCGTTTGATGGGGACGCGAATAAATCGGGTCTTTATCACTTTCAATTTGGTGAGTCGAGCAGCATCATGCCACGTAAGGATGAATCCGAGCTTATATCTTACGAGCATGCATCAATAAACGGCTACAGCGCCACTACAAAAACCTCCAGCAGTACGGATTTCACTAGTTTGGAGAGCGCAGCTGAGTTGGTCAGAGATCAAATAGGTAAATCCGACTGGGGTGGATCAAAAAACTTTTCCATGTATTACATGTCCGCCCCTCTGCGTAATGAGCTGGGAGTATGGGTAACGGGCGTGCAAAAGAGCTATAAAGTTAGCGAAGCCGCCAAGAAGTTAGGACGAATTCTGGTTAATACACAGAAATACCGGGAAACCCAAGGCAAAGATACCCTATTAGAATGGTCTATCATTGGAGACGGGGTGGATCTGCTGGCGCAAGCCATTAAGCAAATCCCCCAGGCGTTTCTGAGCAGACATGCGTTCACCTTCATTAACCCCACCGGAAAAAAACTATCCAGCCTATTACCGAAACTAGAAAGAATGGGCGCTCAGTTTGGAGAGAAGGCCGTCGTAAGCCAGACGCAAGATCATCGGTCCGCAATTATGATGGCTGCAAATAGTGAAAAAGTGGCCTCAGCCATCCAAAAGCTGGGGCGAGACCTCAATCGCCAGACCGCCTATAATGCCAATGCCGCCCAAATTCTTCAGAGATCACAAGGGCCGGCCATTGCCCTGAATAATGCCCGCATTACAAGTTCGGGACATGATTCGTTAACATTCGTCGATGCGATTAAACGTACTGTGAGTATGACTCGATGGTAAATATTGACGACATCATAAGACCTGACTACGAGAAAGCTCCAATCGTCTCATTTGACCTATCTGGTACTCAGTTAGTGATGCGATTGCCAGAACATGAACTGGGTTACAGGTCAGAGCTTGCCTCTCATCAGATTGATATTCATGACCGGGCGTCCTATGAACGGGACATTGAAAAAGGCCCTTTTGGCTCGTTGACTCTGGCGAAAAGCGGTTGGATAGTAAACTCCTCCCAACAAAAGCCTGTCGGTCACATAAGCCTACTCGCCAATCTCAACGAGATTCCCTTGGAACGTTACGAACTGTCGTCTCTATTCGATTCCGTGGAATTTCAACGGTGGTTGCTTACCTCATTTCAAAGGGATTACGGAAAACGGAATGAGGAGATATTAAACGAGCTCAGGTTTTTTGAGAAAACTCCTACGCCTACTAGCTTCTGGGTTTACCCGAAGAGCATAGAAGAGTTACATACCACATATAAAGAAGGCGTCTCATGGTGTCTGGGTAGAGAGGGGCATCCCTCAATGCCCCCAATTGCTTTCTGTGTTAGCACCCCTATCACTCATAGGCATCAACTGTATTTTAGTTTTGGCTTCAAGGGTTTTTTAGAAGAAATTGCTACGGATGATTTTGACGAGCTATTGGAAGGGCTTGTTAACGACTTCCTGTCTCATGTGGCGCTTCAATACTCGCCTGAAGTACTCTCAGAAATCGCCGCTGTGGATAAATAAATTTAAGCAGGAAGACTATTCTATGGTGTTCCTGCTATCAACTTAATTGGCGGTTGAGCTGTCGCAAACTACTCGGCCTTGATCCAAACCACCAAGTGACGGCCGTCGTTGTCAGAAATAACATCTGCGCGATGGCCTCTTTGTACAGGACCATTAAATCGACCGGGCTCAGCGCGCCCACCCCACCGAGATGGCGGCTTATATTCAGGGTGACAAACGTCGCCAGAACAAGCAGATAGACAGTAATCAGCGGTCGCATTAGGCCTCGGATAGCGTCCACAAACCACATCCCATACGTTTGACTCTGCTCTTTAAGCCCATCCTTGAACGCAGCAGTCTCCGCGATATCTCGATTTATCCTTCCTTCCGTGTCCGCTCTTAGAATTTGTTTGTCCGCCAGCGCCAGTTCATGGTTGTACTGGAGCTCCGCTTCCTGTTTGCGAAGTGTGGCCATTTTCAGCTCATAGGTGAGTCTGAACTGTTGATCCTTGCGTTCTTCTCGTTTGGTTAGCCAACTCCCAAACATACCCACCAACGCGCCTAAGCCTGACGAGGAAAACAGCGCCAGCAGTCCTTCCAGCATTAGTGTTCCCCTTGAATTGTCAGCCGCAGTGGTTCTCTATTGAGGAGTTCGGTGAAAGCATGAAGGGCTGAGCGAGAGTTAAGGACGGCGGGTTTCCCTGAGAGCCAGCCACGGCGATCGCCGATCAGAAGACATCCCTGTGTGTGAGTGACAATATTGCCATTGTGAATCAGGATGCCGGTTCTATCTGGCACATCCTGCAGCCAGTACACGTTCTTGTACTTGCCGCTGCTGGAGCGCTCCATAAAGGTCGCTTCATAGACGCCTGCAGGTATACAGCTCACCTTTGGCCGGTTATCCAACCAAGGCCGCTCAAGGATCTGAAACGTCGTCCCTTTCACCGTCAGCGTACTGAGAATACACCCCGAGTGAATTTCATCTCGGATCATCATTGCCTCAATCATCGTTTGCTCCTTGCGCGATCAAGACTGAAACAGTTTCAACTTAATCGCCGCACCGACCAAAAGTGCCGCTAACAGCCCGGTCGTCATGGCTTTCACCAGCGTGCGCCAAGCCGTGCGTCGAGCATCGCGCCAAGCTTCAAGCAAGTCTCGTAGTTCTCTGATGTCGCGAGCGGCATGACCGTTCTCCAAGCCAAGATGAGACAGAACGCGCAAGGCGCCTTTTTCCGCTGCATGATCGAGCAGCTCGTCCAGTTCTTCCCGCCGCAACAGCAGGATGTCTTCGGGCACAGAGAGATTCGTCTCCGTCATTAGGGGGGACTCCAAAGAATGTTTAGGTCGTTTTCTTAAGTGGATGGAACGCCGTAGGCGTCAGAGCGAGACGCCGCCGCTCCAATCCGTTCCGGTATAAGCGCAAAGCCTGGCTTCCTCTTCCACAAAGCACAGCCAGCCCGTTTTAGGTGTGTAATAGTCCCAGGCGTTTTGAATACGGACGGCGACCTGTCCGGTCTTGTTCTTCCATTCCCCGGTCGCATTGACGGGAATCAGATAACGATCACCGTCCTGAGCCGTTGCAGGCGGAGCGCTCAGGCGTCGTCCCTTCACGGATAAGCCCACCAGCGCGCCCAGGCGTTTAAGGTTGGCGTCCATCCCTGCGGCCCAGCCGGATTCGCCGGAGCTCCAGCCATAGTGCAGGCCCAAATTGGGGTCGGTGTGTGCAGGCATCAAAGCCCTCCATAATAGTGATCATAATGTAGTCCGTAACCAGCGCGATCGATACTGAGGTTGTGCTTTCGCCAGCTGGCGAGACCGCCGCGCGTCGCCTCCAGTTCAAAGCGTAGACGTCCATTGGGGCGCTCCATCCCTGCGTCGACCATCTCCTGCGCCAGCGGGTAGCGCTGCGCGGTTCCGGTTAAATTGGCGTAGGTCCGCAGTAATTTTCCGTTCTCGCCATACACGCGCAGGTGGTAGGTCACCCCAGGCTCCGGACCGATATCGCCACGGCTTTGCGGCGCCAGGTCCACGGTCTGGCTCAGCCTATCCCGGTGGGACCAAGTCAGCGACAGATCACCACTCATGGCCTTTGGATACGCCTTGCCATTGATTTTCAGGTTGCCAGGGGGATATGGCCGATTCTGGCGCCGCTCCATGACAATGCTGTCGGTAGGCGCCGAGGTCAGCGGAAGGGTCCCTTTTCCGGTCGTCGTCAGCAGCCGCGCGTCGACTTTTTCCCCAGCAGCGTAATCAGTGGAGTCCGTCCCTTGAAATCCCTCTGCGAACCAAAGCCGGCCGCCAGCCTCATGCGACGTCGGCACGGTGTCGAGCACACCGCGTAACAGTGTGAGGCTGCGCGTAGATAGGTTGATCGCCGCTACCGCGACGGCCTCGTCGTTCAAATAGGCGTACCCGCCCACTTCCACCAGGTCGAGGTCGCGCTCATCCTTCACCAGCACGATGCTCTCCACTTGCGGCCCAAGGGGCTCGACGAGAACTGCGGTAGGACAAAACTCGCCCTGCTCTCGCCGTTGATAATTGGGAGCGGTATGCGATTTACTGTGCAGCTCATAATTGAGTGCGCCGGGCGCAGGTCTGGCCGCTAGCGCCTGCAGGTAGCAGTCCGATGCGTCCAGGTACGCCAATTCCGCAGGCGTCATAGCGCGGACCAGATCCCAGTAGGGAGCCTCCATGAGGAGCCGGTGCGAAGCCGCCGCAGGCGTGGGAACGGGATCGCTCCATCCCGTTGGCTGGGCGGAGGTATAACTGGCCGCAGGTAAGCCAAATACGTCTTCAACCGCTTCAATATGAATCGCGCCCTGGGTCAGGGTTCCGCCATCGATGGCGGCGATGCGTAATACCAGTGACTCAATGCCTAATGCCGGCCAGGTGAGCATAAACACATCTCCCGGCGCCAGCCGCCACCCGTTGCGGTTTACCTTGAGTCGGACCTTCGCCAGAGGTGTGGAGACGGCGGTTAAGTCGCGCATAGCCACCCGGGACGCCAGCACATCCGATGTAATGCCGGGATAGCCCCGGGTCTGGGACACCACTGCGCCCTGGGCCTGGATATTGGCCAGGTCCTGCACCGTCACACTGGTTTCCTTGAAACTCTCGGGATGGGTGTAGATCAGCACAAGCTCGTTGGTGGTTTCTCCCCAGGCCGCTCGCTGAAAGCTCTCCAGCTCGATCACAGTGTTCGGACCAAAAACCGGTAAGGCTGACTGCGCATAGTTGGCTCGCACCAGCTTCAGCACAAAGCGCCCATTGGTGGGAGAGGTCGTCAGAACGCCGCCAATATGATCCAGCACCTCTTTCACAAACTGCTCGATTTTACTTTGCTGTGACCAGATCAGGCTTAACCCGAAGCCTTCCTGATACAAAGCATCAGCCGCCTCCCGAAAACCTCCGTCATCCAAACTGATGGCGGGATATCCCATGCCCCATACGGGGTTGGTCAGACACTCGTAAAGGATGTGGGCGGGGTTGGCGGCGCCATGAATCTCCGCCTTGTCGGGATACCAGGCCCTAAAGCAACGCTTCACCCGCACCGCCCAGGGTTTGATATAGGGATTATTGGCGGCGAGGCAGACCTGCCTCAGAATGAGACTGAACAACCCACGATAGGCAGGCTGGGGCTCGCCCTGGACGGCTTTAAGGTAGTCGTTGGGTTGTTGCGTCTCTTCTCCAAACGCCGCATCCACGGAGCCATAGACGCCGCCCTCACGCTTGTCGCCGCCAAACAACTCTTTCTCGTTGAGCTGAAGTCGCCCACTACTTTTGAGGTCGCCTTTCCAGGCTTGGCGATCGCCGACCTGAATTTCGGTGAGGGCGTCCACCGGGCCGTGGCAGATCGCCAAGTGCATCCCGAGGTAGTATCGATACCCAACGGTGACCGACTTACTGCTGCCGCCCATCCTGTTCCTCGTCTCGACGTATTCGCGCCTGAGCTACGACCGCTTGCGCCATGACGTCGCCGGTGGCCAGCAATATCCGCGCCGGCAATCCCGCTTCCAAAAACCGGGACCAGTCCAACCCATGGCGAGCGAACCAGGCGCGGCCGCCGCGATTGCAATAGCCCAGCGCCCGCATATCGGCGTGAGTGACTGTCAGCGACATCATTTCTTACCGCCTTTGGATTTGATGGGCGTGGTGCGCAAATCGCCGTACCAGACCACATTAGCGCTGCGCACCAGCACTGTCCCAAACACCACGGGAATGGGACGCCCCTCGTCGGCGGTGGGCGCGTCTAAGTCCTTTAACTCCGCCGCCGGCGGTTGCGGCGGTTTGGGCGCCAGCGCGTACTGAACCAGTGTGGCGACGATCCACACGACGATTTGCATCCAAGGCATGAAAGGTCCTCAGTAAATTGGGCTGCCGCCGAAGGGATTCTTGGAGGGAATAAAGGGAAATCCGCCGTAGTTCAGGCTATTGCCGAACTTGGCCTCACAGGTCGTCAACGTGTGGTCGCAGCCTGGGTACAACATCACCGCCGCGCTAACGCGAAGACCCGGCGGCGCTGTGGACAGCGTGATCGCGTCGCCACTCTGGCCGACGATCATGCGCTTTTCCGTCAGCCCCTCGGCGGACCAGGTGGCGAATCCTCCCGCGAAATAGCCGTCCGCATAGTCGGCCGCTGCGGCGACGCGAATGACGGGGCCTTCCTGCGCCATCACGTTCCCCTTGATGCGATGCGCCGTGGGACTGGCGCCGCAGGCCGCGCCATAGAGCGCATGAGGACAATTGCGTTGATACAGACGACGCAAGCCCGTTCGCTGCAAACTGGTATAGACAGGCTCGCAATTGAACTCCACTTCAGAGCTGCGCCATTCCGCATTCAGCACCCGTCCCATCCACACGGGAACCGTCTCCGAGTCATCCCGATGCCATCGGTATACGGTCAACAACGTCACTTCAGAAGGCGGCGTGGAAATAAACGCTTGAGCCACCGCCACATCCCGAGGCAGGGTGACGCGAAAACCTGCGCGTCCGCTTTGCGCGCTGCGCTCTATCACGCCGCGCTTGAGTGCGATAGCGGCATAGACAAACGCGTTAAAGCGTTCATCTCTAGCGGCGCTGGTATAACGCCAGACGCGCGCGCCCCGGCGAAACTCATAGAGCTCGACCGGACAGGCTTCGTCCGTCGACGTCTCTCGGTCTGCGTAACTCATAGATCGTCCCGTAAACTCATTAAGGGCAAGCTGACTTCCGCCAGCGCATCGGTATGGTGGGAAATTTCGACGGCGTCAGCATCCAGGCGCATGAGCGTCATAAAAGAAATGCGAGCAATATCCGCGGGGGAGAGAGAAACGCCAAGCGGTTGATCCAATGCAATCAGCTCACGTTGCGCGTCCACCTCAGAGGCGCCGGTAATACGACGATAGAAGCGCTCGCCAGAAACCGTCTGAATTAGCAGGTCACGTCGTCCCGCCCAGGCGGCGGGGCCTGCGGCGTAACCTCTGTTATCGATGGTCCAGGCTGCATCCTGCGCTCCAAATGGCGCGACGACGGCGATGTCCGATTGAAAACTGGGAAGCCAGAAAGGCTTCAACCGTCCTGCCCGGGCCGCCAGCCAGCGCCTGAACTCCGCAATGGCGGGACGTCCCGCCAACAGCCAGCGATGGACGCGCCGACGTCGATCGACCCCGGTCAGGTCGTCCACCACTCGGCGTCCGGTCAGATAATCCAACTCCCGAAGGTCTCGCATTATCGAGGCGTCCAAATCATCACGCCAATTTGGAGGGACACTAAGCACGGGATAACCCAGGTAGTCAGGCTCTTCCGTCATTGCAATCAGCGCGCATTCTTCCTCCAACCGAAACTGAGTTTTGGCGGCGACAATGGCGTCGGTCACGTAGGACAGATTCTGGCTGCTCCCCACGCGAGCGGAGTGTACCGGCGCTATTCGGGTTCCAGCGGGCCAGCTTTGCTCCAGGGGCCGTTTAAGGTGCAATTGGTTTGGCTCGACCACGGCGATCTCCGCAAACTCCGCACGCAAATCGTGTACGAGCGTCAGCAAGCCGCCGACCGCATAATCACGGTGCGACGTTTCGACGGAAAGCGTCTGGACGCCAGCGGCGATGGGGGTTGCGGCAAGTGTGGCGTCTATCCACCATGGCAGTCCGTAGACGCGAGCTTGCCAAGAGATAAGCAGGTTCTCCATCATCACACGGGGGCGATCCACACCTGCCAACACTCTGTATTCCAGCATGCGTCGGGGATGCGCCCGCACTCTGACTCGCTGTTCCACGCCAGAGTGGGAGCGCATCACGTCAGTGAGCCACTCCAGGCGTTCAATGACGGGTTCAGACCAGTCCGGGGATAGCGTCCAGCCGACAATGCGTCGCCCTGTCACCCCTAGCGTGGGCGTATCCGAGCTAAATAGAAACCGAAATCGCGCCTCCACCTGCGGAGGTCCGTTGGGCGCCACGGACAACGCATAGCGGCGCGACTCCAAGGCGCCAAACTGCGTCGGAGGCGAAGCCGGCCCGGTCAGCGTCATGCCTTCGGCGGCTTCGCGCGCCACGGAGTCCAGCGTCTGGGGCTGCATGTGCGCATTCCAGACTTCTACCTCACGCATCTGCACCGAAGCCACGCTGCCCAGGTCAATGCGCTCAGGCAGAACATGCACCCGGTGATACCAATCCACGCCAAAGCTGCCTACGATCGACCCTTCTCGGGGGATGCGCGGCGTAAACGTGGCGGCTTTGAGTTGGGAGCGCGTTGACGCAGGACTGGCGATGGCGCTCACGTCGGGCGGCCAGGCAGGCAGCGCGAGATGTTCCATGGCTTGCGCCAAGCGTGGGTTGTTCCATACGGCGCTACAGGATGCGGGGATAAAGCCCTCAACAGTTGTCATGGTCAGGGGCCGTCATAGCGTACGGCGAAACCAAAGGTGCCCGTCGACAGACGCGACCCCGCAGAGCTGCCGTAGGAGCCATTAGGGCTCTGACTGTCTTTTTCCCACCAGGGAAATACTTTCCAGCGCTCGCCCCCTAACGTGAGAATATCCCCGGCGTTGTAGTAATTGAGCCGCAGGCTGCGCCAGTGCTCCAAATGCCCTAACAGTGAAATGTAGCCGTCTGAGCGCGGCAGCCATAACCACATCGGCGTCATCACCGATTGCTGGCTCCAACTGTTGGGTTGGCGCATATGGATGGGGTGCGCGTACTGGGGAAAAGACGGCCAGATCGTATTGTTGGCGTTCGCACCGGGCCAGATATTCCCGTCCACCCGGCAGTGTAGGAAACTCGCCCGATAGTGCTGAAAGCCATTGGAGGCGGAGTCTGTATTGCGGGTGTTCCAAAACGGCGCCGCCGGGGAGCGCCAATAGCCGGCTCGATATTGGCCTTCACCCGCCTGCGTTGGCCTGAAATAAAACCCGTTTTCCGATTTGGCGGCCATGCAGTGAGACGCCGCAAACCAGTTGCCGCCCTCCCAGGCGCCGTACTTCTGAATGTCGCCAAAAGCCATCCACTGATGCCGGGACACGGAGTAATTCACGACACAGAGCAGCAGGTCGGGCGAATCATGGGCGAACAAATGATAAGTGGCTGGCCACGCGGAGCTGGGAAGCCAGATACGCGCCTTTTGCGGACAAGGATCGACGCTGAAATCCGCGCTATTGGCGCCCGCAATGATCACCTGGTCAGGGGCAGCCAATGTCAGACTTACATGATTGACGCCTTTACTGAGCGAGTCCCCCTGAACGCGCCAGCCATTGGCTTCGGCAAACAGCATCATCGCATCCCTCAACGCGGAGTTAGAACCGACCTGACCGGTTTCATACGCCATTACGCCAACCTCAGCGCAAAGTAGTCGCGCACGCCCTTGCGAAACACATCCTGGACCACCAGATGCTCCACGCCGTCGGCGACGACAGTGCTTTCCACCGCATTGGCGAACCCCGGCACAAAATACACGCCGTCCAGTTCGCCATAGGTATTGGCGGGATCATTGAGCACAATCGGCATGAGCGGATAATGACCTTCCGTGTCGCGGGTGATCACGTTGTTATTCCAGGGCCAACTCTCTGGCTGACGCCATTCGCCGTCGATAAAGCGGAATTTGAAGTTCGCGCGATTGCCTTTGTAGGGTAAAACCAGCGAGCCATCCGAATAGCGAGTCAATGCATCGGTGGGAATCATACCGGCGACCAGCAAGGGGTAGGGAAACTGACCCGGTGTGGAGTAGGGGAGAAACTTGCCAAGGTAAAACGTCATGTACGACGTATCCACTTTCACCACGCAGACAATGCGTTGGCCGTTGGCCACGAACCAATACGGCATCGCCGCATTCCACAAGGGAAATCCCATCATGGGCGACGCGCCGGGCTGTTTGCTGAAACCGTTCGCCTCAACGAACCCCGAAAAACCCGCTAGGCGCCAGTTGTAGATATCGGTGGTGGGCGACGCATAGGTTTCTATTCCCACAACAACGGCTTCCTTACCAGACAGCCCAGGTCCCTGCAGAATCAACTGCGCGGGGACGCCATGACTGATGCGGGTAGTCTCCAGCGTTTCCAGCAGATCAAAATCCCGCAGCCCGCTAAAGACCCCATCGCCATTATTGGCGTGAATCAGAATGCGCCAGTGGGTTTTCGCGCCGATGCTTGGCGTGCTGACGCTGTATTCCCGAAACTGCGCGTTACTCCAACTCTGGTCATTCCAGGTTTCCTGAGCGGTCCACACCTCGCTATCGTCTGACCCTTCCAAGGTGAAGGATTTGGGGGAGCGCGAAGCTTTGCCCGCCCCCCTTAGAGTGAAGGACTGCACTTCCAGAGGGCGCACCAGTTCCAGCCCCAAATGAGACGGCGCCGCCTGACTTTGCGCGGTTAACCATTCGCTGGCGCTGTCCGCGTCGAAGCCTCTGAAGGCCTCATAGCCGCCCAGTTCACTGCTGCAAAAAATGCGCTTATACCCAATCCAACGCAGCGCCCGCCAACGCTGCTCAACAGGCGTCATCGTTTGCGTCACGAACTGGTATAAACGCATCAGCAAGTCAATGTAATCACTTGCCGTGCCGGATTCATAGGCCATAAATAAGTCTCAGCTTAATAATTGCCGCACCGCGCCCGCGTTGCGCTGCAGAATGTTCAGGATGGTTTTCTCCCCAGAGGAGGAGGTGAGGTAGTCGGCCGCCATCGCCGGATCGACGACATTCACGATGCGGACGGCGGAGCCGCCATTCGCGCCGGGCGCCCCTGCCGCCGCGTTCGCCGACGGACGCGCGCCAGTGGGAACCAAACCGCCGCTGGCGAAGCCCAAGGCGCCGCCCTGCAGGCGAGGACCGGCGGACAGGCCGTTGATAGAGTGCAATAAACCCACGCCGACACGGCGTACGGCGGCGGCATTGACGACGAACTCCCCGGCGGACAAGCGCGCAGGAATGGAGTCGCTGGTGGACGTTCCGGGTCCGCTGACATAGCCGCCTTGGGCAAAGCCTTTGAACAAGGAAGACAACATCGCGCCGGGACCGCTGGTTGAGCCGACGGAGCCAAACAGGCCGCCAAACAACGACTCAGCGAGTTTTTGCGAAGCCATGCGTTGAATCGTCCCCAGTACGGAACGGCCAAAATCCGCAAACGCGGCGCTGGCGCTTTTGGCTCCAGAGCCTACCGACTCGAACAGATTCGCCATCCCATCGCGCAGTGAGCCGTCAAAGGACACCGCCACTTCATCCACGACCTGATTAACCCGGGTGATTTCGTTTTTCCAAGCCTGCACCCGCGCCAATGCGTCCGGCCCGATCGCGGAAGCCGTCGCCTCTAACTTGGGCAGCATTGATGTAAGCGCTTCTCCCGTCGCCTGATGCAACGCCAACAGTTCGCGTTGAGCCTGCGCCTCACCCAATTGTCCCGCTTGCCGCTGTAACTGAATGGCTTGCTCCGCGGCATTCATGTTCGTCAGGGTTTGATTAAAGCGCTGCTCCCAGGCCGCCAAATCCGCCTCCGCCGCCTGCACGTCGATGAGTCGGTTCACCAGGGCGGCGCCTTCCTGATCGCCTTCCGCCTGCAGTCTCGCCACCAGGGACTGATATCGCTGGGCCACTTGCGCGCGTCTGTCCGCGCTATCGGCGACGCCCGTTAATTCCCTTAACTCGGCTTTGACGCGCGCAAGCTCGTCGCCAAGCTCTTTCTCCGCCTGCGCCGCCTGACGCGCATTGGCGGCTTCCGCCTCCACCCGCTGCCGGTTGAGCAGGGTCAGCTCCGCTTCCAGTTTCACCAGATCCGCTTGCGCCTTGGCGCGTCCAGCAACGTCCTGGCTCGTCTTTAGCAATGCCTTCTGACGCTGTATCGCCGTGCGCACCCGTTCGATGTTCGCATCGATGTCGCGCTGTGCGAGCTGCGTTTTTTCGGCGTAATACTCCCGCAAAGACAGTTGACGTTCCGCCAGCGCGCGATCCAACTCGGCGTTTTCCCGCGCCAACGAATCTTTGAGTAAGCGCAGTCCCGCGTCGGCGCGCGCTTGATCCAGGGTCATCCGCGCGCCTTCTGCGCCCGGCGCCGCAGCGGCTGGTTGGGTGCGTCCAAATACGCCTGGGTCAGTGGTTTCCGGTTTTATGCGTGATGCGATCGCCTGCGTGGCTTCGCCAACATAATCCCGTGAAAAGGCATCATGGAGTTCGCGTGAGACCTGGCGTCCGTAATCTCCCACTTCGCCCAGTTGACGCATCATCGTCGTCTTCAGGGACTGCATGGAAAAGTCGCCTTGGAACGCCGCTTCCACGTCTTTCGCCAACGCGCTCGCCAGTGCGCCGATATCGGAGAACGCGCTTCGAAAACGCGCCACCAGAAAGCCCGCCGTCACGCCTGCAACCCGTCCCACTGCGGTAAAGGCGCCCAGCAGCGTATTCACTGATCGCCGCAACGTCGCGCCGAGCTCGCGTAATTCGCTAACCGCCGCTTCTCGCAAGCGCCGCCAGCTGATTTCTCCTGTGCTGGCCAGCTCTGTTATGGCGTCGATGGCGGCGCCGATTTTCTCGGTCACCAGGTCCCAGGTCGCCGTTGCAATCTGCTTGAGTGTGGCGGTCTTGCCGCCGAACTGAACAGTGGCGTCACGGGCGGAGTACAGCATGCCCGCCACCACGCCCAAGGCCGTCACTAAGGCGCCGACGGGGCCGCCTAACAAGGCCAGCGCACCGCGCAGTACCGTCAAAACCCGTCCCCAAAGCGTGGCGGAGGCGGCCGCCTGAGCAAAGGCGGAAGACGCCGCCATCGCCTGGGTGCGGGTTTTCGCCACATCCGCGACCAAGGCCGCGGTCGCCACGCCTTGCGCACGGGCCTGGGTCAATGCCGCCAACGCGCTCTGATGCCGGGCCGCCGCCTCCGCCGACAGTATTTTCAGACTGGCCAGTCGCGCCGCATTTTCCGCCCGGGTGGCGGCAAGACTCGCTGTCAAAGAGGCGATCATGCGTCCCATGGCGGCCACCAGCGCCACGCCGGCCAAATCGATCAACGCCTCCAAATGCTGCGCCAGAAACTGCAGACTCTGGGCCAGAGCGGCGGTCACGCCGCTATGGGAGTCACGCTCGCCAAACGCGCGTAGAAAAGCGTTTTTCAGGCGCACCAATGCGCCCGACACCGTATCCGGTAAGCTCGCCATTTCCAGCGTCAGGCGCGTCTTTTCATGCTTCAGCGCATCCATGACCGCCTTGGCGGTGATCTTGCCTTCCTGCGCCAGGGCACGCAGCGCGCCCATGGGAACGCCCATGCCATCCGCAATCGCCTGCGCCAATCGCGGCGTCTGCTCCACGACCGCGTTAAACTCCTCGCCGCGCAGCTGGCCTGACGCAAACGCCTGACCCAGCTGCAGCAGCGCCCCGGCGGCGGCTTCGCTGGAGGCGCCGGATAAGGCGACCGCCTGACTGATGGTCTCCGTTACCGCCAAGGCCTCGCTTTGCTCCCTCCCCAGAGCGCGTACGGAGGGCGCCAGTCGCGCATACAGCGTGACCGTCTCCGCCAACGGCGCGCGGTTGCGTTGAGAGATCGCGTAGAGTTCGGCGTCGGCGCGATTGAACTCTTCCTGCGAGGTGACGGCGAGCTTGAGTCGCGCCTGCAGGTTTTTGTATTGGTCGGCCGTCTCCGTCAGCTCACGCACGCCCAGTCCAAGCCCGATCAATCCGCCCAGGCGGGACAGCAGATCCCCTAGCTGGTTGGCGTGTTCACGAAGGTGCGAGAGGCTGCCGTTGACGGAGGTGAATGCGCGCCGGGTATCATCGACGGCGGAGATAAGGATTTGAGCTCGAGGTGAAGCCATGGTCAGAGTCGTTTAAGGATGACGCGCAGCGACGCAGTCAATCGGGGCAGTTCCGCGCGCACTGACTGCTGCAGGTCGAAGCGCTTTTTCAAGGTGACGTTGGAGACCAGGACCGCGATGGGAATGGCTTCGCCGCGGGTCAGTCGACGAACGCCTCGTCGCTCACGCTCGGCGCGCCGAAAGCGAGATAAAACCCGCGACGACTCTGGCGTGCTATGCGCCATCAGAATCAGTTTGCCGTGACGCTTAACGAAGGCGGTGAGATTGGCCCGTCGTAAGTCGTCCACCAGACGCGCGAAGGCCTTGCGTCCGATGCGTTGATGCGCTGGCAATAAAGGGATCAACATGCGTCCCCGTATCACCTTGCCGCGCTCATGAACGCCCAGCCAGGGAATCTTGGAACCCACCCACAAGGCGGGTAATTGGTTGGATTTGGCGTCATACACTTTGGCGCGCACGGAACGCAGCAGCGCCGGCGACGTGCGTGAGAAACCGCGACGCATGTCATCACGCACCCGCGTCACCATATCCCGGCCGGAAGCGCGCATGACTTTGCCCACCGCCGAATGCACCGCCTGGCGTTTTTCATTCCGCCAAGCGTTAAATCTCCGCCGATCCAACAGGCCATCCGCGACCAGATCAATCCGCAAGGCGCAACGCCTCTCGCAAACGGCTCACATCCTCAGGGCCGCCTTGGGCCGCGATATTCAACACCGTCAATTGCGCCAGCATCCGTTCGTTTTCATAACGCTGGTCCGCAATAAGAAAAGTCTGGATTTGGGCGGGGGTGTACGTGAGCAGATCCGGGTAGCGGTGGCCCGCGCGAATCAAACGGGCGATGGCGTCGCTCCAGGTAATCGGGCGGCCAGTCGTTGCGCCAGCCGGTCGAATCCCGGCGCCACCCTTTGCATGAAAAAATCGGCGTTCGCCTCGAACAACGCAGTCGCTAATTTCAAGGCGTCATCCAGCGCCAACGCCTCCACCCAGGGTAACGGTTGCCGGCTCGCTACCGCCAAGGCCGTCAGGAGCGAGTCGGCGTGGTCGCAGAACAACGCCAACCAGTCCGGCTCGCCGCCTAGTTGGGCGATAAAAGGCCGCACGGCCCGAATCAATGCGGGCAATTCGCCCAAGGTTAATGGCGAAAGCGTGAGCGTCTCTTCCGCGATATCCAGGGTATGTGCAGGCGGCGCCAGCACGTCCCATTCCGATGTATCCACGCGTCCTCCTACAACAACACAATACGGCCGAACTGACCCAGGTCGCCCTGCGCCGACTTCAGCGTGTCCGCCAATACCTGGCCGGAAAGTTCGAATTTCATCAGCTCGTCGGTAATGATCGACAACTCCTTGGCGGGATTGATCGCCACCCGGTACAGATCGATGACGACCTCGCGATTGCCGTCGGCAGTGTTCAGTCCCTCAAAGCGAATCCAGCGCTCGGGCAGCGGCTGGGTGAACATGGCGGTGCTCCGCGCCGTCCCGTAGCTGTAATCCACCTTAAAGGGCTCGACAAAGGGGCCATTCTCGGATTTATCGAGCACTGTCAGGGAGCCATGTTTGGCGTTCACGCGGTATTGCGCCTGCGCCAGGGTTTTCGCTGGCGAACCGGAGTCTTTGATCACGACCTCGGACAGATTCTGCTTCGCCAGCAGGTATAACTCGCCCGGATTCAGCGGATTCGGCAGCGTCTCCGCGGTCACCGTGCCGGCGGTTTGTTCCGTGGAGACGCCATAAAGGCCTAACGCCAGATTGGCGGGAATCAGCTCCTCCAATGTACAGGCGAATTCGCCTTTCTTGGTTTTGATCAACTGCAGATCCGTCAACCGTTGTCCGCTGACGGATTCCTGATGTTCAAGAGTTTCCACCGACAGCGACACTTTCAGCTCAGGAACGTTGCCCACGTAGCTGAGTCCCAAGGGATGGCCGAGGGGATCGCGCGCGCCAATATAGACGCGCCCCTGGCCGGAGAAATACGACATGTTTAATTTCCTTTTGGGTGGGGAGTGCGATCTTTGGCCTGGGCCGCTTTCGTCGATGTGATGGCTTCAGCCACGCCAAGCTCGATCAGCCAACGGGCGGCGGCCGCATCGACCTCGATACAGTCGCCGGGGCCATAGGCGACGCCGGCATGGATGTGAGGACATAAGAGCTTTAACGTCACAATACGCTTCCGTCTCGGGTTAAATCATGGATATGCGTGCGATACCGCACCTCATAGCGCAGTGGCAGTGCGACAGCCCCGGCATCGGCGTCTTCCGCATCCCACTCCGCGTCGATTTCCAGTAATGCGTAAGCCAGTCCGCCCACATTCGCGTCGCGCATCAGCGCCGTATGGGCTGCCACCGCCAGTCGATCCGCTTGTTCAAACGCGTCCCGGCCGCGGGTGATCGCCACCAGACGAATACTCAGTGCGCGTTCCACCCGGTCATTCACGCGGGCAAGGACGATGTCCGACTCCGTCATCAGCAGCAGCGCAGGGCTTGCTTCCCGATTGATCGGGGCCGTGGGATAACGCCAGACAGGGACTGGAGCCAGCGCCTTCTTGAGCGTGTCCAGGCATGTGCGTTGAATACGTTCACGAATGGAGTTCACCTGAGCGGCTCCAACCGGGTCAGATCCGCCCGTCGTTCAGCGCCATCGCCCACGGCCCGAATATCACGCACCTGATAGCAAACGCCTGCGACGACAATTTCGTCATCGATAGCCAAAGTGGGAAGCGCCGAGACTGGGTAGCGAATGGCGTAGTCGGCGGACAGCGCCAGTCCCTCGAGCACGGGCTCATCTGGCGCCCGGAACTCCACTGACGCCGAGCCCGCGTCAGTCTCTGCGCGAACCAACAGGCCTGCTCGATCAGCGGCGTCATACAAGGCCTCCAAACGTGTGATCATGCGGTTAAGCGCACCAGGACGCCTGGACGTCGACACATCGGCAACGGATTGGACTGGGTATGCAAATCTGTGCCGCGGCCAAACTTGCGCGGCTCCTGTTTCGCATACAGCGGTTTACCGATGGTATTGACCGTCTCATTGAAGTCCGCTGGCGCGCAATGTGTGGCGAAGGTGTCGATCGTGCCTACCGGAAACGCATGCGCTTCGCCGGGCGCGATAAAGCGTCGCGCGGCGCCATCGATATCGTTGGCTTGTCCGCGGTACTCTTCGAAGACGATGCCGCCGAAGGTGAATCCAGAGCGCACGTCGTTAATTAATATCGCGCCGTCCTGCCAACGCTCGTAGGCTTTCTCCACTTTGGCGTGGCCCGTCAGCGCCGCGAAAAACTCTGGCGAGCATAAGCAATGCACCCCAGTCATGAACTCGCCGCGAAGGTTGTCCTCAATGTGAGCCAACACTTTGATGCAGCGATCCTTAACCGCCGTTCCGGCGTTACCCAGATTAAAAGGGATAGTGGTCGGGGCGATATCGAACTCGTCGTACAGGTCGTACAGCACCGATCCGTCGGCGTCCAGAATGACGCCTTTTAAGGCGCCCATCCGCAGGTGCTCCAGCGTGATGGCGTGCTTGTTGCGCATGGTTTGCAGGTTGCGCGCCATGATGCCAGCGATGGTCTCCATATCGGTTTCAGATCCGAAGGCGCGCACGCCTTGCACCTCATCCGGCAGCACGACATCATCATGGGGAATGTGCGGTATCACGAAAGAACGCAGCGAACGCTTGCCGCGACGTCCCACGGTGCCGGGCGAGCCCGGCGGCAGGGTCGGCAGCAGGTTCAGCACGCCGTTCATTTCTTCCACGATAATCTGGCGCGTGCGAACCGGCTGCATCGGCATGAGCTTCATCGATTCCAGACGCCCATATCGGTTGGGCAGAATATTAATGGCCGCCGTCAACGCGGCCATGGAAAAGGCGGGGGTATCAAAGGGATTCAGCATGAACTTTTTTCTCTGGAGGGGCGTCAGGCGCTCGCGCGCACCAGCAGGCCGCGCGCTTTCAGTTGCGCTATCGCAGCGGCTTTTTGTTCGGGGGTAATGTCGGAAGGCCAGATCAGCGCATCGCTTGCGACCACCGCGTGACGGGCGATAAACAGCGCGTCATGTCGCTCCGCGCTGGTGGCGTCGATGCTCACGGCCAGAACGCCGACGGCCGTATCGCCGCCCTCGGCGTTTGGCGTCAGCGCCTTCAGTCGTCCCTCCGCATCCAGGGAAACAACGGCTCCCAGCGTCAGCTTTTGTCCGACCGCGACGCTGGCCACATCGCGGGAATAGAGATTGGGGGCTTCGAATTTGAGCAGATCCCCTAGATTGTTGGTTTCGTGAATGGCGGGCATTGACTACGCTTCTCCCGCCAAACGCTTGACCGCAGCGACAACCGGGCTGTTCTCGGGGCGCAGCTGCGTCCCGGTTTCCGCTGTAATGCGCGATGCGATTTCAGGCTGCTCCGCCCGCGCGCTCAGCAAGACCTGCCGGACCTGCGCCTCACTGCTGCCCGCGGCGAGAAACTCAGCGGTGCGTTGGGGAACGCCAGCAATCAAACAAAGCTCGGCAATGGCCTGCGCCTGCGCGTAAGGCGGCGCCTGCACCGGCGACGAAGCCGGCTCGATAGACGCTTCCACGACAGGATCGTCAACGTGAGTGGGTAAGGTTTCTGGGGGGACTTCAGACACAATAAGCTCCTTGGACGAGCGGGGGTAAGCGTGCGCGTTGCGACGTTCACGAGGCGCGAGTGCGCCTTGACGTCGTAGCGCATCGGTGAATTCAGAGAGGGTTTGATCAAAGCTTGAGACGGCGTCCGCCAGTCCCAACGACACGGCTTCTTCGCCAAAGAACAGGCGCGCTTTCGTATTGCGCACGTTGTCCTCGCTCAGGTTGCGCATCTGGGCGACCTGGCTGACGAATATCCGGTACAGACGATCCACTTCCGCCTGGAGAGAACTGGCGGCTTCCGGCGATAACGGGGCATGGGGAGACAGATCGTTTTTATGCTCGCCGGCGTACAGCGCCGTGTACGCTAATCCGTCGCGGGCGTCTTTCGCTGACTGGTCTACGTGCAGCGCGATCACGCCCACCGAGCCCACGCCTGCGGTCTGCGACAAGCTGAGCCGACCCGCGCTTGCGGCGATGGCGTAGGCGGCGGAGAAGGCGGAGTCATTGGCGTGCGCCCAGACCGGCTTGCGGGCGTTCGCCGTGCGGATGCGTTCAGCCAGCTCAAAGACCCCGCCGGCCTCACCGCCCGGCGAATCAATGTCGAGTAAAATACCCGCCACCTGTGGGTCGGCCACGGCGGCATCCAGGCTTTGCGCGATCTGGCCATAGGAAGACAGACCAGACGCCGCTTCAAGGCCCAGCGTGCGCCGCACCAGCGAGCCATGCACGGGGATAACCGCAATGCCGGGCGCGCTGTCTTTGCGCGCTCGCGGCGCCGGCGGCGTGAGACTCACGCCCGGGTTGGCCAGTCCTATGCGACCACCCACCACCGCCAGGATCACATCCAGTTTGCAGCGGGCGATCAGTAGCGGCGTCCCGATCAGGCGGGACGCTAAATGAATCATGGGCATATGTGTTTTAGTCTTCTGAGGAATCGGAAGGGGCGGCGTCGGGCGCTGTAGCGGATGGTCTGGGATCGGAGTCGAACGTCAGACCGAGTTCGTCTGCGCGCGCGTTATCCGCGGCAATTTCTCTGTCGATGGTTTCCGCGTCATAACCGAACGCGGAGATGGCTTCAGAGCGGGACAGCAACCCGGCGCGAATGGCCACGATCAGCGCATCGAATTCTTTCTTGGGATCGACCCACTGCCATCCCTGGGGCACCCATTTGACGGCGAGATAGTCACGCCGACGGTTGGCGAAATCGGGCGTCTGCAAAGCGCCTTCCAGCACCGCTTGAGTCATCCATGCGCGCCAGATGGGGCGGCAGAGCTGATGGACAATGACGCCGTGCTGGATCGCTTCGCAGCGACGTCGAAATTCCAGCAGGCCGGCGCGGATCGAGGAGTAATTTACCTGGGTCAAATCGCCAGTGAGCATCTCGTAGGTGATGCCCATCGCTGCGGCGACGGCGCGAAACTGTTGACGCATGAAGTCCGCGTAACTGGCGCCGACGTCCGCCGGTTGCGAGAACTTGATGTCCTCGCCTGGCTCGAGAATCTGCAACGCCCCGGGCTCCAGTCCCGCCAGCGCAGCTCCCTGTCCGTCCGGCGCGCCTTCGCCCATGAGGTTGTCCTCTGGGCCGATGCGTGTGATGAAACCGGCGAACATCGCCGCCGTTTTCTTGCGCACCAGCTCGGCGTCGTCGTATTGATCCAGCTCGTTGAGCTTGACCAGGGCCCGGGCCAGCCAGGGTTCGCCGCGGATCTGACCCGGTCGCAGCGGCCGGAACACATGTAGGATTTCGGCGGCGGGAACCCGCACTGTTTCCAAGTCCGTCGCGCCGGACGCCGGGGCGAGCAGACCGTCTCCCGGATGCGTGCGAAAAAGGTGATAGGCGACGCGCCGTCCCAGGCGATCGAACTCGATGCCGGCGCGCAGGGTATGGCCGTTGGGCAGGTCCTGATTCAGTGTCGGGTCCAGATGCTCCGGCTCCAACACCTGCAGTTGCAGTCCAACCGGCAGATCGTCTTCTGGACGGCGGTAACGCAGCCGCACCAGACACTCGCCGCCCTCCAGCATGGCGCGACACACCAACGCCTGCAGGCCATAGAAATCCGTCAGTCCGGCGGCGTCGGCGTCTTCGCACCAGTCGCGCCACAGCTCATGAATGGCTTCCCGCAAACGGGGATCTTTGACCAGGGACTGGGGTTTGACGCCGACGCCGATGGCATTGGCGACGTAGGCTTCGACGCCCGCTGCGGCCCAGACATTGCGGCGGGCCAGATCCCGGCTTTTGGCGCGCAGCTCATTCTGGGTGAACGCCAACGCCGCCACCGCACCGGGATTGCCCACTTGCCAGGCGAGCGCCCGACGGCCGCCGCCGACGCCGTCATAGGTCGGCGCGGTCTGTCCGAACAACCCTTTGCGCAGACGCGCGAACCAGGCCATCAGGCGCCTTTGCCCGTCGTCATATAAATCCGTCTTACCCGCGGCGTATGTTCGCGACGAGAAATCTCCGCCTCCACGGTGCGTATCGCCGCCTGCAGCTCGGCCACCGAGCGGTACTCCACCGTTTTGTCGCCGAAGCTCACCCGGCGCTCGCCAGTGGCCAACGCCCGCTTCAAAACATCAAGTTGCTCTTGGGTATACATGGGTCTCTTATCGTGTCAGCCACGCGCTCTGAATGCGGCGTCGACTTGGGGATCGGGATTTAGAAACGACAAGGCCGCCTTCGAGGGCGGCCTTGTCGTCATAACGTGCAATAGGAGGTTCTGGCGTATCAGGCGGACGCAGTGTTTTTTCGAGCTCCCGCCAATGGCGTTCTTCAAATCGATCCAACCCCGCCGCACAAGCCGCGGCGCGGGCGTATACATAGCAGTCCAACGCTTCATTGCGCTCACGCATCTTGCGCCATTCGCGCACCGGAAAACCGTTGCGGTCCCGACGCGTCACCAGCTGCTCCGCACAGAGCTGCTGCAGGAATTCGGCGTCGACCCGGGGTAAGTGAATGTAGCCGGCCGGATAGACGGGAGTGACCCCATCCTCCGCCATGTCCGCGCGTTTGCGCAGGTTGTTGTATAACTCCAGTTTGGCGATGCCCACCGCCACCGAGAACAGTTTGACACCCCGACGCAATTTGCGACCGCCTTGGGTGACGTCTACCGCCGTGGGCGATCCGACCAACGCCGCGCCACGCGCTCGTCCTTTGACGGCCATAAGGCGTGGATCGCGACGGGCGCGCACGAACGCATAGGCTTCCTGTGTGGCGAAGCCGGTATCCAATGCAAATCGAGTCAGGGGGATTGGCGCGCCATCCTCATGGCTCCAGGTTTCATCAAGTAACGCCGCCAAACGTCCCCAGACATCCTCGCGCGCGGTATCGCCCATCAGTACGCGATGCTCAACCAGCCACGCTGTCTTGCCGCGACCAAAGGCCCATATCGACACTTCGATGCGATCCTGTTGTACGTCCGCGCCTCCCACCAGCAAGAGACCGCCGGCGGGTACGCAGCCGACTGGATAATCCTCACGTCGCTCAGCCAGCTGTTGCCAATCCGGCGTTTCGCCTTCCTCCACCCAGGTCTCGCCGAGCTCCGTATTTTTAAAGGTCTTGATCGCGGCGTTGGAGCCTGACTCTTTGTTGACGGCGCTCTCCCAGGCGTAGGCGATATCCGCCCAGGTGCGCCAGCCTATCGGGCTGTACAGGGAAGATAAGTGAAAGCCTGCGGTCTTGGTTCCGCGCCCGGGCGCCATCGCTCGCCACTCGCCGCGCTCCAGCATCCAGGTTTTGTGGTGCTCGGCGATGGGGACGGCGCAGGCTTCGCACACGTAGGCGGCGGTGTCGGGACGGCCACGCTCCCACCGCAACTGCTCAAAGCGCAGCCACTGCGGGTGGCTGCAATGTGGACAAGGCACGACATATCGGCGTTGGTCGGACGCCTCGTATTCGCGCTCTATCGCGCTGGCGCCAGCAATAGTCGGCGTGGACACAATGAAGATCTTGCGGCGGGAGAAGGTGCGCGTGCGCGCTTCCGCCAGGGTGATGGCGTCGCCTTCGCCCTCCACATCCACCGGGTAGGCGTCCACCTCATCCAGAAATAAGTATCGCACTGGCATGGAGCGCAGCCCCACCGCGGAGTTGGCGCCGGTCATGACCAATACGCCGCCGCGATACTCCTTCGACAAGATGGTGTTGCCAGAGTCTCTTGATCTCGCGGGGGCGACCAATTCAGTCAGCGCCGGCGTCTCTTCCAGCAAGGGATCTATCCGCTGCTTGGAGCTCCGCTTCGCCATATCCACGGTAGGCCAGACCGCCATCATGGGACCGGGGGAATGATGAATAACGTAACCGATCCAGTTAGTGCCGGCCTCAGTGCCGCCGACCTGTGCGCCCTTCATAAACACGACCCGTTCAACTGGTGAGGTCGGAGAGAGACAATCCATGATCTCTCGCAGGTAGGGCGTGCGCTGGGTGCGCCAGCGCCCGGGTTCGGCGGAGGCTTTGCTGGACAGGACCCGGTGGTAATCGGCCCACTCCGACAGGGAGAGCAATCGCTCTGGGGTCAGTCCCTCACGCCACGCCCGTTCGATATCCGCCGCCCCGTCATAATCCGGGCCCGAAATCATCCATCCACTCGGGGACGCAGCTCGCCAAGTTCTTGCAAATGCTCGCGCACCGCCGATTCCAGCGCCACGTGGAAAGTGTGCGGATCAACGCCAAGATGGGCCGCCATATGGGGGGACACTCGCGAGGGCCAGTTCAGCCAGGCGTCGCGTTCGGTGCGCGCCAACTGAAACACATGGGCGATCGCCTGCGAGCGATCCACCAATTCTCCTTTAAGCCGCGCCAGGCGCACCTTGTTCGTCTGCGCCTTGACCACCTCATTGACAGTGCGCGCCTGCAGAAGGGAGGCATTGCCGTTGCCAGCTATGTCTTCAGGCGTTCGCGCTTTGACGACGCCTCGGCGCGATCCGACCTTGGGCGATTCGGTATTGCGCTCCCACTCCCGATCCGCCCGTTCCTGATCCAGCGTTCCGTCCTGCTCGGGGGTAATGCGTCCTGTCTGAATCGCCTTACGAACGGCGGTATCGGAGACGCCTCGATGACGCGCATAGGCGCGAATGGAAATTCCCATGAGGAGTATTAATCACATCGGGAAATAGCACTGAATACACATGGCTTGCATCTATTGCTTTTCGGGATGCGTTGTGTCGCCACTAAGAAAAATAGGTGTAAGGTGCGGAGCGTCACTGCGCCGATGTGAATAGTCATCGTTTTGAAGACCAAGCTTTATCTTTGAATTAGAAAAACTTGCCATCTTGTACTTGGCGAAACGGTTTGCTGTCTTGAAATTGGTAAGCCCGGATTTCTTATGAAGTTCCCGATGAGCTGGCTGTGATACGATTTTCAGGTGGAATTTCAACGTAAACATTTGAAATATTAGCGTATCAGCTGCTCTTTGTTCATACATCGTGAGAAATACAGGCTAGTACCAATAAATCATCAAAAGCTTTTGACTAGGCTGGCGAATATCAGCCACAGGTTTTCAATTAGCATTTCGCTAAATAGATACTTAATGTCCAACCGTCTGGTAGATTAAAGTCCGCCCTTTGGACCCTGGCGCCAAAGAAAGAATCAGTCGCCCTCCTTGCTTCGTCGCTAATGATGAACAATAGAGCTAATGGTCTGCTTTGTTGCCTTGTTCGAAGCCTGAGCTTGTCAATGTCGTCTTGGAAGTTTCGGTAGAATCTGTTGCCATCTCGTTGTGTGGCGCTGTCTGCAGAGGCAAATAGCGATTCACATTTTAGCTCTATCAGGAAAACTCTTTGTTGGTTTACATCTGTAATTTTAATGTCGACCGCTTGCCCCGTATTTTCATATGTGTGAACTTCCCTCTCAACATTTACCATACCGTCGCCTGGTAATGTTTGAAACACATTTGCCAGCTCCACCTGAGCCCAGCCTTCCCACCCACCTTTTTGCATGAAATTTCTAACAATTTCCTCTCCTTTGGTTTGAGCCCAGCCTTGTGCCCAGCCAAAAATTTGCTTTTCTGTAATTTGAGGCATCTCGATTTCCCCTTGATAAAGTTATCCATAATAAGTAAGACGCAATATCGAAACTGCACAATTATTGGATGTGCGGATAAAGTATAAATGCCGTCAGAAAAGTTTTTGGAATACGCATACAAGTGTTAACCCTTATTTCTCATAAAGCTCCCGACGAGCCAGGACAGTAGCCTGGACTGGAGGCCAAGCTCAAAACAGAACCAGTTGAGTATCCTTATGCGAACCTCCATGCCGCTGCGTGCGCAACACAGATCCAAAAAGAGGATTCGTTAGTAACTAAGCACAAAGCATAGTTTATCCCCGTCATTCGATTAAAAGTTCTCGCTAAAGGCACCTTATGGGCCGCACAAACGCTAATGCGCATTCCCATGAGCTGTATCAACCACATCGAAAAAATAACGCTGAATCCACTTGGCTTCCTGCTCGAATGAAGCGTTCATGTCGGCGTCTTAACCCACCCGCCAAGGAGCTTTTTATGAGTCACACATTGACGCCCACACAACACGCTGTTTTGTCCCACGCTATCGATCACTGCGAGGGTCGCGTCGACTGGTTTCCAGGCCACATTAAAGGCGGCGCGCGCAAGAAAGTGCTGATCGGCCTGATGCAGCGAAACCTGATCCACGCCGAGGGAGAAACATGGCATGTCGATGACGCCGCCTACGAGGCGCTGGGACGCGCTAAACCGAGTAGGGGAGGGGACAGCCTCGAAGCGACCCTGGACACCAACGAGGTTGAGCCACAGCGCCAGCCACCCCGCCTCCGCGCTAACAGTAAGCAGGCCCTTGTCATCCATATGCTGAAGCGCCCGGAAGGGGCCACCATCGATCAGCTCAGCCAAGCCACCGGTTGGCAAAATCACACGGTGCGCGGAACCCTCTCTGGGGCGCTGAAAAAGAAGCTGGGACTCAACGTGATCTCAGAGAAATCCGCAGACGGTGAGCGCATCTACCGCATCGCCAAAACCGATCACCCATAACGCTCTAAATCACTTGCTAAGCCGGCGCTATGAAGCGTTCATAGCGCCACACGAACCACCCCAAAGGAGCGAAAAAATGGGCACCTGGAGCCAACCCAACACCGAAGAAAAAGCCGCCAAACTGGAACGCCTGATGGCCAAGCCGCTGCTGAAGAAAGACGCCAGCGACACGCTTTACCACCTCACCGGTGACGACGACCTTTTTGACTTTTTCGAAGAGTTTGAGGAGGACGCAGATGTCCGCCTCCTGGTGCGCTTTCACCTTGAGCGGGCGCTGGACAACCTGCACCTCTCCTACGTGACCTGGGACGAGGCGGCCATCGCCATCTGCAAGCGCATCATCGACGCCTGATCCAAGCATTTACCCGGCGGCTCAACACAGCCGCCTTACCCCAAAAAGGAGAAGCCCTAATGGAAACCATCCACCAACCACACACCGAAGAAAAAGCCCTAGCTCTGACGCGTCTGATGTCGGAACCGCTCCCCAAGCGCGACGCGATCACCAAGCTGCATGGGTTGCTGATAGATGAGCGTCTTGCCCGCTACCTGGGTAAACTTGAGGAAGACGAAGACGCCCGGTTATTGATTCGGTTTCATCTCCTCGGCCTGCTATCAGACGCTAGCCGCCTTATCGCCCCCTGGGAGGACATCGCCTTAAAGCTGTGTTGGCGGCTGATTGATCGCCCCTCCTGAACGCCTACAGCCGGCCTCGTCGCCGGCTTTTTTCGTTCGCCGTCCCTGACGCAAAAAACTCGCTTATCCCTCCAGATTCAACTTGGCTTTCCGCTCACATGAAGCGTTACTAGGGGCGTCAACATTAACGACGCAACACAAGGAGAAAGACAGTGAAAACCATGACCCTCACCATCACCCGAACCCCTCGCACCCTCATCGTTGGCGGCATCA
This sequence comes from Hahella sp. NS-SX17, assembly GCF_057367735.1. NCBI lineage: Bacteria > Pseudomonadati > Pseudomonadota > Gammaproteobacteria > Oceanospirillales > Hahellaceae > Hahella > Hahella sp. NS-SX17. The sequence goes on along the minus strand of NZ_CM170632.1, from coordinate 6,267,828 downwards.
GCATTGAGGTGGAGGAGCTGGGCGTCCGTCTGCCCTTCGCCAGGAAGCCGGTCGATCTGAGCGAGGTCGGCGGTTACGGACAACACAGGATCTACGTTACCGAAACCCGGGAAATGACGACGATTGAGTTTGACGTGTTCACCAACCACCTCAGCGCACGTCGGGATTGGCTGCGCGGCAAAGGGGGAAGCGTTCATGGCGGTGAGCTTTGCATCGAAGTCACCGCCCCGGGCCGCCCCTACCTCTACATCAACCCCGATCATGGAGATTACCCTCGCTACGTCGCCAGACTTGGGTAGCGATTTATCCAAACGGAAGCCGAGGATTAACTTGGCTTCCCGCTCATATGAAGCGTTACTAGGGACGCAACAAACTGACCCAAAGGAAATCAAAGATGGAACGCTCAACACCCATACCCACCACCCAAAACGTCGCCTGGGGCTTCTTCGGAACGATGAATGAGGAGGCCAATGTCGCTTGGCCTCTGGCCATGACAGCCATTTCGAACGCGACGGGGCAGCCGCTTGAATCCATCCGCAACTTTTTGGATAGCCGCTACGGAAGACGCTTTGCAGATGAGCTTCGAGGCAATCAACTAACAGGGCTTCCCCTTGAGGCCGCCATTGATGCAACCACCCAAAGCTGGATGAAACGCACCATCGGACGAATCACCAGCGTACAGCGCGGCATCCCTTACGGGTTGCCTGAGCTGGTCGGGTATGTCATTCATTGCGAGGTGGTTGAGGCCTGATCATCAAAGGCCGTCCCAGCACTCTTGCGGACGGCTTTTTCTCCTGTCCAATCCTGCCAACGGCGCACGATCACATCCACGTATTTGGGAGCGGGCTCAAACAGGTGCGCTTTGCGCCCAGGTCTTTCCAGCGCAGTCAATATAAAGCCAAGATTGCCAAGAGGTAACTGTAGCTTAGCTTCAGTTGACTTGTAACAAAATATTACAAATAAAACTAGAGGATTTTTCTCCCTAAATAGCGCTTCTATAGCTGCGTTTTTACCTAAAATATTCTTATGCATATTGATGGCGCTAAAAAGTTATCTTACATAAAAAGGAATGAAAAATGCCTGACGTTGGCCTGCTAGACATGTTTGATTTCGATGGATTCGGGGATGCTGATGAAGAGATTGCACCGACCTCTTCAAAAGATAATATTTATCACAGCTTTTTCTATGACCTTTTTACTTTTGGTTTAAAGGACGGAATCACTAGAATAGATACTTGCCTTATAAACTCTGGAGGGAATCAATACACTTCCTCATCCCCTTTGAAGTTGATATATTTACGAGCAGTATTTCAAGGGTTTAACAACAATACGGTTGCCTTGAAAAAGGTAAACAAAGACGACGAAGGTGCAGTTCCTGTCTGTTACTTACCGTTTGCTCTAGGCGGAATAAGTATGGCTAGTGTGGAACAATTAAATGCCTCCGGCGCTTCTTACTTTTACACCGACAAACTTGATGGTTGCCGTATAACCTATGCAAATGGTCTCACTCTAAGAGATACATCAATCTTACATGTTTCTGGCGGAAGTGGTGTAACTTCTGAAGGGAGGGACCGTCATGAAGATACGTTCTTAAGTGAAAATCAAAAAAAATATATAAAAAAGAGAAGATTCTCTGTTAGCGACTATGGTCATAGTGGATATGTTTTTGGTAAAAAAGATGCCTGGAGTAACACCTGGATATTTAGGCAAATAAAACTTCAAAAAAATGACATAATGGATAGTTCTTATAAAGAAATTGTTCACTTGTAAAGGTGGATGTGCTTTATATTAAAGTAGAGATGGTTTACTAATTTTTATTTACTACCTATATGCTGGATATCATCAAAAGCCACTCCGTCGTTGGTACGAGAGGCTTTTGCTCCTGTCCAATCCTGCCAGCGGCGCACGATCACATCCACGTACTTGGGATCAAGCTCGATCAGACGCGCGACGCGTCCGGACTTTTCCGCTGCGATCAATGTGGTGCCTGAACCGCCAAATGGGTCAAGCACCATATCTCCCGGTCGGCTGGAATTGCGGATGGCGCGCTCCACCAGTTCCACCGGCTTCATGGTGGGATGCAGGTCGTTTTTCGCCGGCTTTTTAATGTGCCATACGTCGCCTTGATCGCGATCGCCACACCAGTGTCGGCGTGCGCCTTCCGGCCAGCCGTACAGTATCGGCTCGTATTGGCGCTGGTAGTCTGAACGTCCCAGCGTGAAGGTGTTCTTGGCCCAGATGATGAACGTCGACCATTTGCCTCCCGCTTCCCGAAACGCCGCCTGCAGGGTGTCCAGCTCGCTGGAGGACATAGCGATGTATATCGCGCCCCGACAATGTGCAAGGGTTGGGCTCAACGCCGCCAACAAGAAGTCGTAAAAGCCGTCGCCGAGATTGTCGTTTAAGATCGCGCGATTCTTGCCGCGCAGCTTGTCTTTGGCGCTGTTCGCGTAATTCACGTTATAGGGAGGATCGGTAAACACCATATCCGCCTGCTTCCCATCGCTGAATAATTCGGCGTACGCATCCGGTGAGGTGGCGTCGCCACAGAGGACGCGATGTTCGCCACACAACCAGACGTCGCCGGATTGGGAGACTACGGCCTCTTCCTCTTCGGGAACCGAGTCGTCGTCAGTTTGACCCACTACCTCGGTTTCCTCCGCCTCCAGCAACGCCGCCAGATCGTCCGCGTCGAATCCGGTCAGGTCCAGGTCGAAACCGTCTTCCTGCAGCGCCTCCAGTTCAACACGCAGTAATTGCTCGTCCCAGCCCGCCTTTAAGGCCAGCTGATTGTCCGCGAGGATATAAGCGCGTTTCTGCGTCGGCGACAAATGCGCGAGCTCGATGATCGGTACGTCCACCATTCCTAGTTTTCTCGCCGCCAGCAAGCGCCCGTGGCCGGCGACAACGCCGTTCTCTCCGTCGACCAGGATAGGGTTGGTCCAGCCAAATTCCGCGATACTGGCGGCGATCTGCGCCACCTGTTCCTCGGAGTGCGTACGCGCGTTTCGGCAATACGGAATGAGCGCTTCCACTGACCGGTATTGAACAATCAATGGCGGATAGCTTGGGGCGCCAACCGCGGACAAAGAATTCAGATTCTGGGCCTCAAAAAAGAACCCGCCGGCGAATCGCTTCACGGGCGGGTAAAGGGAAGTACGTTGGAATCGGACCTGCGAACCGCAAACCCTGCAAACCTCGTTTTTAGCGCTGACGCTAAACAAACGCGGCGCTCACGCCCCCCGCTTCGACTCATGGCCAGGAAGGACCCATCGGGAGCCCAAAAGGCGCCCAGATAGGCCAAATAATCGCCTGGCGGCTGCCATAGCGGGGAGGTGCGCTCGTGTCACGAGGTAGCGCAAATATTACCAAAAAAACCGGCGGATGTTACGCCCCCGAATTTGCGTCAAACCCGCACCAGTACTACGTTTTCCGCAGGAGTTGTTTATAACTAATTAAAACTAATCCTTTCCTCGGGATCGTTAAGTCGAACAGCCACAGCAGACAACGCTGCCTTCCAGCGACGCCATCCCGTGGTGCGGTCCATACCGAAGTGCGCGCAGACTTCTTTCCAGGGACAGCCATCCGCCCGCATCCACACCAGGTGACGTTGATCCTCGGTCAACCATTTCACCCAACGGAAGGTCTCCAGCATGCGATCAATCGCGGCCGGATCGGCCGGCAATCGCTTCACCACAGGCTCCGCTCCCATGTTCTCCCAGGGCTTGCGTAGAATAGCTGGCCAGCTGTTAGCGTATCCCTGCACCCGGACAGGGGGCAGCCGTTGCGCTGTGATAGCCGCGTCGGTGAAACGGTCAGCCACGTGCTCTAATGTCCATTCAGTCATGCTTAGGTTCCCCTGCGCCGTAGAGGCGCTCTCCAATCCGACACAATAGCTCGCTCTCTATCCAGTTCAACCGGTCATCGTCAGGCGAGATCACCAGGATGCGTTGACTGCGCCACCCCTCGCGTTTGATCTTCTCGGGATCGGGTCCCTGATCAGGCTGATATTTCCCCAAGGGGCTGCGGTAAATGGGTTTAGGCGTTTTCATATTCCGTCTCCTGTGTGTCCTGCACCCACAGCATGATAGCCAGGGCATCCGCCTCGTTATCATCCGAGGGGTTGAATCCCCGTTTCCGTACAGCCGCTATCACATCCTCCTTGCTGGCGTTGCCTTTACCGCTGACGTGACGCTTGATGGTCCCCACAGGCACGCCTTGGTAAGGGATCTCATGGTGCTCGCACCACGCCGTTAGCGTCGCCAGAAAGCCGCCATAGGCATGCGCGGAATCCGTGGAGACATGCCGGCGAACCTCTTCGAAATACAGCGCGTCAATGCCGTCCAGATTCGCTTTCAGCTCGGTCAGCCAACGTTTGAATCTCAAAAAGCGCATACCGCCGCCATCAAAGCGCTGGGGTTTAAAGTTCATCACGCCACTGACGATGGCGCGATCCTTTCCTTTCGCCGCCCATCCGGTGCGTGTTCCCAGATCCAGCGCCAATACTGATAAGGTCATTTCCATCTCCGTTTGAGAGAGTGGTGACGGATGGTGACAGGCTTATCGAATAACCTCTTACGCGTACGCGCGTGTAGGCGTTAATCAGAATAAGGGTCACCATCCGTCACCAAGGTTAATCGTAAGGGTCGTAATAACTGCGTGGAAACGACTTGGGACGTAGCCTGAGCCCTTTAAAGGCGCGCGTTCCCCCGTGTAATCGACTCTGAGAAAAATTGCGTGTGATGAGGATTTCTGAAAAGCGTTTGATGGAGCCGACATACTCGCCAGCGCGTTCAGCCCACTCACGCCAATCCGCATACAATTCCGAAGAGGCCGCTTTCGCTTCCGCCGATCGCTCACAGCGCTCATCAATCCACTGCCCAAGGGCGTCCTCCGCCTCAAAATATTCCTCCGTCGCCGCACTCACGCAGGCGGGCGGATTGAGACCCATGCGCTGCCATTCCAGACATCCTTCCACCGCCCAGGCGAGAATGCCTTCGCGCTCGGCAAGCAGTTTGTCGGTCAGGCCACCGTCGCGTTTTTCTGGTGGTACGGTCACGGTGAATGGAATCAGATGCAGCCGACGCTTCATCGCTTCGTCGACATTGCGGATAGCCGGTTTGTGATTCCCTGCAATCAGCAGCTTGAATTGAGGGACATACTCAAAGAAGTCCTGGCGCATGAAGCGCGCGGAAACCTTGTCGCCACCGGTAATGGATTTGACCTTAGACTCGTTCCAGCGCCGGCCTTGCTCGGTCTCAATGGCCGACACGAAGCGTGCTCCGCGCAGGCCCGCCAGATCCGTTGGGTGTCGATCGCCGCGCGCCTCCATGAAGGTGTCCATTGGCGCATTGGCGGCGTAGTCGCCCAGAATGGCTCCCACCACGTTCACGAACACGCTTTTGCCGTTGGCGCCTGTGCCGTAGAGGAAAAACAACGCGTGTGCGCTGGTGGCGCCACTCAGGCAATAGCCGACCACTCTTTGCAAATACGCCTGCAGATCGGCGTCCTGTCCCGTCACATCCGCCAGAAAGCTCCGCCATGTTGGACATTCGCCTTTAGGCGTTGCGGTGGTCGACTTGGTCATGCGGTCTTCGCGACGGTGTGAACGTATCCGGCCCGTGTGCAGTTCGACCACGCCACCGGGCGTATTCAACGCCCAGATATCCGCATCCCATTCCTCCGGTGTGGAGGCGTGCTGGGGATCAGAACGCGCGATCTTCTCCACGGCGGCAATGGCGGCGGCGCTCGCCAGCCGGCCTTTGCGTTTATCGTTGTCCGCCTTTTGAGACGCGGCGCGGCAAACACCGCGCACAAGATGCTGAACAAACAGCACCTGGTCCGAGTTCCAGCGCATGCCCGACCATACCAGCCATTTGCCCCAGAGAGAGCAATACCGCCAGTCCTCGCCATAGCGACGAGTGAAGGCGGTGGCCAGGCCGTCCTCGGTGGCCCAGTCGACGTCACTCAATAGAGTTTCCGAATCCACCTCGTCGCAATGGAGCTCTATTGGCATGCGGGGACCGGCTGAAATAAGCCCCGCCGCGTCAAAGCCTTCCTCCAGAGCGTCCGCGGCATCCCAGCCCTCGGGCTTGTCTTCCGGTGGCGTCAGAATGGCGACCGATATTCCTCCCACCCGTAGAATCGCCTGAGAAGCTTGGTCGGCGTAGGCCCAACCCGGCGCATCCCGATCAGGCCAGATGATCACATGCTTGCCAGTCAGCGGGCGCCAGTCGGTTTTGTCCACCGGAGCCTTAGCTCCATTCATCGCCGTGGTGGCGCAGATACCTGCATCGATCAGCGCCTGGGCGCATTTCTCGCCTTCCACCAACACCACCCGTTCCGACTGCGCGATGCCGGGTTGGTTGTACAGGGGACGTGGTTCGGGCGGCGTCATCTTGCGACGCTTGGCGTCCCAGGGCCGGAATTCCTTCCTGCGCCCAGGGGGATCGTAGCGATACACGACGCCCAAGAGTTTTCCAGCCGCGTCCAGATAATCCCACTTGGCCGTCGCCGGACCGAGATCATCCATTGGCGGCGACTTGCTTCGCTTGCGGGTGGGCTGGGTGCGAGAACGCCCCAACAACTCGACGGCCAGATCAAGAACCCTGGAAAAGTCCGCGCATGCGTCAACGTGGTAATACCCGGCAATCATGGCGTAGATATCACCGCCGACGCCTTCCGCCCGATCAGTCCAAAGACCAGCTTTTTCGCCTTCCAGGACCACTTCCAAACTTTCGCCAGGACTGCCTAACACGTCACCAATCAAGAACAGATTGCGGCGACGTTTACCCGCCGGATAAAGCGTTGTCAGCACCGACTCCAGATTGGCGATCAGCTCAGCGCGAATCGCCTCTCGTTCGGCATGGAGATCCCGGTTTTCAAAGGGGCGTGCTACAGGTTCATTAAAGTCGATCATCCTGTTGTCTCCCCACTGGTCCAGCACCGGTTACGCCATGCGCACATACGACACTCCCAGTGCTCTTCGTCCAAGAACGAGCGCGGCAGCAACTCTCCCGCATCGGTCGCCAGGATGATCTTCACCGCGCGATCGGACATGCGCTGGGCGAGCTCGCCGTTATATGGGACAAGCTCGGCGTAGATGTCCATCGTGTCGGCGTTCAACGCGGTAAACAGCGCAGGCGCCTCATGCAGTCCCAGATAGGCTTGGTAGACCGCCACCTGAGCCGCATAGACCGGCTTTGATTTGGCCAGACGATGCTTCTCCAGATCACGCCATGACTTGGCGCCAAGGCATTTGTGCTCCCACAACGCGGGGTAAACGAACCCATCCGGCCCACTTACGATAACGCCATCGACATGCCCCTGAAGGCGCTCGTCCACAGCGGAAAATCCAAACTGTTCGCCTACCTCATTGCGGGTGAGAACCGTGAAGCCGGCTTTCTCCAGCCAGTTCAGCATGCAGTCCTCCATGACATGACCACGCTCAAAGATCCGCAGAATACGGCCTTGCGTTTCGCGCCCCGGGTCGACCGGGGCCTGGGCGTATTCAAACTGCAGCGCCCGCTCGCAGGCGACGCCCAACCGCGAGGCGCCCAGGTAGGTCCTTGGCGTTTGCTCATCCCTTACTTTACGCAGCCCGATATCGACCAACGCCGAAATCCGTCCGGAGAAACTTTCAGTTGAGTTGAAATCCATCATGCTGATTTCTCCCAAGGCAGTTCTCCTTCCAAATCAGAAAACAGGTGCGCCTTTTGCTCTGACGCCAGGGCAGGGGAGCGAACTGGAGCATAGCGGGCGGACTCGTGGTATTGAGTCATCGCTGCTACATACCCACTTACAATCGCCTCGACAACCGTCATTGCCTCCGCCTCAGAGTAGGCGCCTAGCGGCTTGCCAAAACCGATGGCGGTCGCCGCGTCGCCGAAGGGTTTCAGGCAGTCGCGTAACGCTGCTTTCTCAATGTCGGTGGCGTTCAGCATGACTTCCTCCTTTGTCCCTTTCAGCCAGTCCGCATACAACGCGTGAAAGGCTTTCTGACATCGCGCCGAGCAGAACCGCCAGTCGGTGGGATAACGCTTGGATTCGCCTGGCCGATGCCGTGTGTTCAAGTGACCAAACCCTTTGGCCTGGCGAGCGCAGACTCGGCATTTCATGAGATGAGTTTCCCTTAGCCGCCCCAGTGACGGCGGCTGGTTGACGTACTTCGAACAACATGAGAAATAACGCTCCTACTGAGCCCAGGCGGGCTTGCCCGCTGCGGATGTCGGTGGTGCATAAGCCGATGTAGGCGCAGCGGTTGCTGGCGCTCCGCCGGAACCTTCTGGCGGAGGCGTTTTCATATGAGGCGTTGATACCCAGGCCGCATACTCCGGATGGTCCGGCTCCACCGCGTTCTTAATCACATTGCGATCGCCGCCTTTGGCGTCTTTTTCAACGTCCACCCGGGCCAGAAACTCCAGCCCATTGAGCTCCCTGAAGCCATGGATGCGACGTGCGGCCGCCGCCTGGGGCGAATTATCGTTTGGGTTGACTCGTCTGGCGCTGTTGAGCGCGGCGCGGATAAAACTCCGTCCCATTTGCGCCCAGGTCGGTCCTTTCGGCGAATACAGACCGATGTTGCTCCACAGTTTTCGCTTGGCGTACTCGCCGCCAGTGACGATGAACTCCGCCGCCAAGTAAACCGCTCCGGTATCGTTTGAGTAGGTGGCGTAGCCACCGTCCCAGCCTTGATTGGGATCGTCATAACCACCGGGTTGCAGCGACATGCGTACGGGCACAACCGTTCCCCTGGGAATCACATCGAATGCGGACTGTTGTGGATCGGCATCGTTAAAGTCGTTCCATGCCTGGTTCATAGGACTTGCTCCTTGGCTTCATTGAGTTGATCGACAGCGGGCGGCTGTGTGTATTCCAGTCGCTCCAGAGCCGGTTTCGCGGGACCGGCGACCTTTTCCATAAGTCGTCCCAGATGCGGTTCCTCCACCGCCTCCAGGCGGCCTGAACGATCCTTGGCGGGGTATCCCCAGGGATTGAGGGTGTGACAGACGAACGCGCGGTAACCGGCGCCGTCATCCGACTTCAGTTCGGCCAAGGTGACGACCTCGTCGACAATGCCTGGCAGTTCCAGCCCTGTTTTTGAGCCATCGATCTGCAAGGAAAATACGCGGCGGTTATAGTCATCGAGGCGTTCGTCGAGGATGCCGACGAACCAGACGTTTTTGTCCCGTGTGTGCTGCAGATGGGTGAGCCAGGCGATCATCTCCTGGCCCATCAAACCGTATGCGCCGCGTGCGTCGGGCTTGCCGGTTCTCTCCGAATGCGCCTGCGGCTGCCCCTTGCACCACTGCATACACAGACGGCCCGCCACGGTAATGGAGTCGACAAACAAGGTGTCGTACTTGTCTAAAATGGACGGGTCGCCAAAGCGCTCGCAAACCGCCTGAAAGTGAGCTTGGCTGAACGGCTGATCCTCACGAAGCGCCGGATTGTGTCCGCCAATGAACACGGCGAAGTCTCGGCACTCCGGCCAAGTGCGTGGGCGAATGGAATCGCCTTCCCATCCCTCAACAGCGAGATCGCCAGCCTCCAGATCGAAAAACAACGTGCGCTGGGCGTCGAGCGTCCACAGTTGAGACGTCTTGCCGATGCCGCTTTTTCCAATCAATACGCCTTTGACGCCGCGCTTTTCAGCTAACCTTTGATCGGCGGTGATGATGGGAAGGCTCATGAGCGCGCCTCCCTGAGAGACAATCGAATCGATGGCCTGCAGGGTTTACGAATGCGCGCCTGCTCGAAAGAGCGTCGTAAACTCTGCGGCCAGGCGTTGTACTTGTCCTCGCTGACGAAGTAAGTGATATCCAGAAAGTCGGCGGGGTCGCAACCCGCTTCAGCGATGCGTTGCGCAATCTTCGTCAGGGCGTCCTGGCGCCATTCCACACGCTCGGATACGCTGGCATGAACGTCCACCGCGCCGTCCTCAAAACTCACAGAGTCGGACTCCTTCCTCCGACGTAACGCCTCAGCGCGCCGGCCGTATTTGGCCTCCAGCGCATAATCAAGGTGGGACACCAACACTTTGGCGGCGGCCAGCATGATTGACGCTTCCGTTCTGAGACGGTAGAGCGTTTCGCCTGAATACTCCGCCAGTTCTTTGGCGGGCGTCCCGATCAGTTCCTCCATGGCATATCGGCTCATGCGGCGTCTCCCTTCTCAAACCGTTCGGAAGTGCTCTTACGCAGGCTCTCCGCCTCGAAGGCCTCCACATCCTCCATGCGATAAAGCACGCGCCCATGCAGTTTGAGATAGACGGGACCGCAGCCGATGGTGCGCCAACGCTCCAGACAGGCTTTAGAGACGCCCCAGCGATGAGCCAACTCACGTTGACTGAAGTGTTTTATTTCCACGATTAGCTCCTTTGGGTTATTGCGGAATCGTGGAGCTATCTTGCAGAACAATTGGTGGGAAAATCGGGGGAGTCCAGGTAGGAAAACGGGTGGGAAATTTTCGGATCGACGGGAAATATAACGGCAATTATCTGATCCTGAGCCTTATATCCTCATAATGAACAAGCTATAGGATGTGACGCGCAAGAAATTGAAAAGCATTAGTCCTAAAAGAAACCAGATTGAACTCGACATTTACAACTAAAGATAAGGTAAAAGCATTGAAAGCCACACAGACCAAGTAAATCGCACTATATGGTTGATAATTGGTCGTATTTTTTCGCCATGAGAGGTGAGAATGGCAATCAATATCTCAAATTCGGCGCTTTATTCACTACGCCATGGTTTTCGAGAATAGAATACTACCCTAGAATCGGAATTTAGCAATTTGCGAATCGGGATTCACCTGCGAGAGCCAGAGCCTGACATGTGCAGGCCCTGTCGTTGCAGATAAATAGATGGAAGCTATTTGTCTGCTTGGTTAATAAAAAAGTTGTTCACTTCGTTCTCACCTTTAAGGCGATGCTCAAGTCAAACTGACTACTTGCAACATAAGCCACCAATATTAGTGGAACTTGTTAAAGCGGAAGTTCGGCAATTCCACTCGCCAAGTATGTAGCTTGGTTCATTGACGTTTAATTGTACATGGCAAGCATCATGAACCCCCCCCCCTTCGGCTTGAGTTAGGACTACATCATCCGACCAAGCCCAGTAATTACCGTCCTCGTATCTATATGTTTCTATACGTTTCAAGCGGGCTGCTCCGGATATTTCTGCTGTGCTACACATTCTTAGCCCAGCGCTAATACATCCCTGATTATTATCTAGCCAGTTAGTTCCGACTTGAAACCTATATTTTCTATCTATGCAATATGCTCCTAGATTTACCATACCATCTGGGCATGAAGTAATCGTTAACAACTGCTTATTGTGGCGAATAACAGATGTTTTCATCTCTAATAATAAATCTGACAAATCTCCTCTGGACAATAGCTCATTTAATGCTCTAATTCGTGCTTCGGCCTCTTCACCTTGCTGCCCAGAAATTAGTTCTGTTAGTTCAGCTACTTGAATACCAATAGCTTTCAGCTCTTCAGCTTTTTTCTTTACGGTATCCCTCTGTTGAGCTATATCTACTGATAACTCCTGCTGTGACTCTTTTTGCGCTCGCGAGTTAGCTTGGATTTCTTCAAATAGTAACTTACTTTCACTATTGTATTGAGAGATTCTCAAATTAGCTTCACCTAGGCTCAATCCAAGTTTATTCGCACTTTCGATGGCGGTAACCTGAAGCCATTCAATCTGCTTATTGGATAAAAAATATCCCCCAAGCAGGCCGACTATTAAAACACTTATACCAATTCCTACATTTTTCCATTCTTCCATTTTTGAATCCCTATGAATTTTGTTATCTAAAATGGATTGATTTTTCATTAAAAATTCACCATGTGCGTTTTTTAATCAAAACTATATATGGTTAATTTCATACTTTTCTCGCCAGTTTAATATCATAGCTATATCCTTTGATATTCTTGTCGAGATAAATACGTAAAAATCAAAAACACCATAACCAATAAAAGAACTGAAAAACTCCCACTTATCTGCTTTATTTTCTCTCGAATTTTGAATATCAGAAACCTTAGAACTTCTACAGGAAGATATGCTACTAATTCTCACTATCACATTATGCAATATTTTTTGCCGATTATTCATTGTCAAATATTCTCCACCTTCTCTATATGCTTATGTTTCTCACGATGGATAGTAGGCTTAAATATTTTTATACTGTGCGATATCGTGATGATAGGCGCACAGTATTTTTCTGAATGCTTAAAATTATAATTGTATTATGGGGTTGGTGATGATGGAGCTAAGGACTGAGGAGACCACGAATCTAATTGTTGGTTTCTCCAGTCTTCAGCGTATACAGAAGGTGCTATTGTAACGGCTTTTACACCCGGCAAAGAGAAACAGTCATTTCCATTGCACCATGCTGTATCGGAATTTTCCCTAGGCTTATTGACAACAAATAGTTGGGCCGTATCCTCAGTAGGAGCTAACTTAACATCAACTGTCTCTGAATTTTTCGAGTATACTTTATCGTTGCCAAGAAGAAAGGCGACCATCTTAATCTTTTTCTCGGTATCGCTTGCACTAGACTTATCTGTAATTGAAGAAAGAATCACTTTGGCCGCATTAACTCTTTCTGCATATCTTTCTGCATACAACTCATAATTTCTCTTACTAGTGTCTCTCATTTGCTTAAAGAAAGCCTTACACTCCTCAATTAAAACGTTGCTTCTCTCGTTAGCTTTGAGGCGCATCTCACTTACACATATTGTATGAAAATCATTTGTGTCTACGACCTTAAGGGCAATCTCTTGAACAGCCTTTGCCACAGCCTGGATGTGCGCGTCACTTCTAGCAGCAGGCACCCCCACGTTCTCTACAACAGCACTTGTTAGCCCTGTTGCTATTAGCCCTCTAGCGTTTGAAACTCCTTTTTCTAGGCTACCCTTGTTTGCTTGGAGTAAGGATAGAGACGAATTCTTAGTTTTTAACTCCTTTTCTATTTCCTTTTTCCGATCTTCATTAGCAGTTTTCTTTTCCGACTCAAGAGTCTCAACTTCACCTTCGAGTGTTGTTATCTGAGAGTTAACTTTTTCGAGCCTCGCCATCATACTATCCATACTTTGAGCAGCTTCTGCTGTACTTTGAGTTGATATAGTAGTGGGAGGAACTTTTACGGTTCCTGCTAGTTGTTCTATTGCCAAGAGCCCTACCATGTATTTTTGATATCGTCTTGACAGAGTCTCATACTGCATTTTGTCAAGGGCGCCTGACATATAGCCTTCGCACAATCTGTATAAGGAGTCACGAAGTAGTTGTATGCTCTGAGTTCGTAATCCGACATATGATGCTCCCTCATTTCCAGTCATAGCTAGCTTTGCGGCGGCCTCACTTTTATAACTTCCTTCGGCAGCCAACCCAACAGCAAAAGCAGATAATGCATCAGGGCTAGGTTCCGCACAAACTATAGTCCTAGGAGTACCTTCTGGAGTCTCTTTGGCTGCAACAATTGCACGTTGCTTGATATCGACTAGAACTCCAGTTCCATCATTAACATTTAAATCTCGATGAACACTCATCCAATTACCCCAAGTACTGCAGCCTTGGAGTGAAACAACAATAGTAAGAATGAAGTGAGAGAGATGACTTTTCATGATGACACCGTATTGTTAGTGGTTTTAACACTTTATACGGGCGATAGCAGTCAGGCGGGACCTAAACATCAAAATTAGGTGAAGCGTACAACTCATATTCGCTTAACGATACACCTGAGCTTAATCCCTAAAGCCCAGGGAGAGTATAGAATAAAAAATGTACAAAAATAAACATTTTTTAATGTTTTATTTTCGCTGATTTATATTCCACTCCCATGAATATCTATCGTTAGCTAATAAGAAGCATTTTCTTTTGGAAACTAACGCCAATAAAACACTCTTTGTATTTAACAACTTATAAGTTTATGTCTGAATAATCAGACAGATAGTTATCCATTTTTATTGTTGATTTAAACAGTAGTAGCCGTTGCCTTCTTGCTTGATAAGTGTGTTCCACAGAGGATGTTGAATCCATTTTCCATCCACTTTATTACGCATAATCCGATGAAGTTCCTCATTAGTCTCCGCTTCTGCCCGAAGCAAGTCTTTATGCGCGCGTCCACCTTCACGATATAGTGCTTCCATCACCGCCGATTGTTTCTTGGTAAGCCTGTACCACTGCCCATCCCAGCGAACACGCCGAAAGTCAGTAGAAAATCGAAGTCCGATACCGCCTTCACTTTCAGACGCTTCGGAGTAGCCTTGTAGAATTGACAGGACGGAGAGTTCATCCAGCACACAGCAATCGCCAGTTCGACTCAGAAGCCTATCGAGAGAAACTAACGCTATGTCTTGCGGCAAATCTATGCCTGTAGGGAGTTTGCTTGAGGTGCTGACCACAAGCGCAGGCGCTCTGGCCGACTCTTTCCTAAGTTCCTTCATGACAGACAACAGGCGCTCTGTCATATCCAGGCTACGCACAAAATACAGGTTTACACGATAGCCGCGAATACGAGTAGCTCCCAAGTGCCACAGCCAGTCATCCAAAAGAGGCGTCACTCGATGATGAGCGCCGATCGAGAAGAAGCCCTGCAACCAGAGTAGCAACCTATCCACATCAACCGTATATCGATGTATCTCCTCGGCGGGAACGCTAACCCAACCAGCGCTGGAGGAGAAGTAGCGATGTCGCCTAGTCTCAGAGCACCAAGTCAAATCAGCAAATCCTTGATGGCCATGAGTTAAATAGCCCAGGCAACCTGCAGGCGTTAAGAACAGCCTATTAACAAGCTCGTATGCAACACTGGGAAATTCTTCAAACAGCAAGCTGCCAGCAATACTAGGCACCGGACTATTTAGGAGCCGCAAAATGAGCGTCAATGCTTCTAGAGTAATAGAGTCAGCCGTCATCCGTGAATGTCGTTCAAGAGCCCCCAACGTTTTAGATATTTCTCACCAACAAGCTTCTCTTTGCTTGTTCGTGTAAGCAGATCGCATCCATTGGGGAGCGTGATATTGATTGGCAGAACATTACTTCGACTGCCTTTCTTATCTGGGTGAAAGCGAATAATGATCTTCGCTTGCGTGGGAATAAACGCGCCTGACGCCAGAGGGCAGTGGCCTCCGAAGTATTCGCGCGAATATTCATGCAGATCAAGTACGCTCTGCGCGGGAGATTCCACCTGGATACGCCCGTATCCAGCAAGGTCCTTTAGTTTGAGCATGACCACGTTCACTGACTCAATACCATCTTCGGCATCCCAAGTCAGAGGAGCCCCCGTCATTAGCGGGGTTAGGTCATAGCGTTTTTGTGGCGGTAATTTATTTTCAATGGCAGGCATAAATACAGCAACCTTCACTGGTTAATGTTCAATAGATCCCGTTACCGTTTACTGCGGAATAGGCGATCTATCATCTGCTCAGGCATTTGTTTTTTGTTGTTGGCACCCAGCCCTCCTTGGGGGTGTTGGACGGAATCGTTCGGTAGGCTGAACGGATTATTCCTAATGGGCTATTTTCTGTCAAGAACAAGAAGATGCGCGTGTAGTTGGCATAGTGATATGATTTATAAATAAAAAAGTAATAAATATAACAAAGGAACGTCTTGTGCCATCAACGCTAGGCCGCAAACTTCGTAAGTTGCGTGAACAACAAAAGCTCAGTCTTGAACAGCTGGCAATGCTGTCCGGTTCCAGTAAAAGCTATCTGTGGAATCTGGAGAATTTCGAATCAAGTAACCCTTCAGTGGAGAAGGTAGACAAGATCGCTACAGCGCTTAAAGTCACCTCGGAATTTTTACTGAATGGCTCCGCCACTACGCCAGATCAAGGCGTTATTGATGAGGCCTTCTTCCGCAAATACAAATCCCTACGAGAAGCAGATAAAAAGCGAGTCCGGCAAATCGTCGACGCTTGGACGGAAGACAACACAGCTACAGATAACTAGCCTTCAGGCCAGTCTTTTATCTAAATAATGCGAGTCCTTCAACGATAAACTTATTCGTCGTTTCCGCCATCGCCCCAAGCCCCCTGAAACAGTTCGCAATAGCCCGCAACTCCCTCATGGCCAGGCTGGTTGCTTGAGCCGATAATTGCCCCTCCATCAAGCAGTTTGACAGTCAGGACCGCCCAGCAATGCCATCAAGCCATTCCCCGTACAGCCCTTGTCAGGCCATTCCTCCCGAGCGCATGAGTGCGGAACAGCGTAGACAGGAAGTCGTACTCATTCTCGCTCACGGGCTTGTTCGCCTTCGCGAGAAGAATTTTCAAAAAGAGAGCAAGGTGGGACTTGCCTTCCAGGGGCGACAGAGCGTTCATCCAACTCCGTTAAAAACTGAGAGAACGGAGGTCGAATGAGCCAAACAGAATTGATATCCATGCCTTCCATCGCAGCCCGAGTGGCGGCTTTACCCACGCTGTCCATGCCCCAACTCCGGGGGCTCTGGCGAAAGCTGTTCGAGACCGACGCCCCGACGCACGTGCGCACATACTTAGAACGCCGCATTGCCTATCGGTTACAGGAGGAAGAGTTTCGTAAGACAAATCCAGAGCTGTTGGAGAGCAACCAACGCCGCATCGCTGAGCTGGTGGAGGCCACCGATCCAGACAAGCCTGTCCGTGAAAACCGGCCGCCAGCTGGCACGGTGCTGACACGTGAATATCACGAAGTTGAGCACCATGTGACGGTGCTCGCGGATGGGCAATATGACTATCAGGGCCGCCTGTATCCATCCTTGTCCATGATCGCTCGGGAAATCACGGGCACGCGTTGGTCTGGCCCGGCTTTTTTTGGGCTGAAGTCAGCCTCGAAACCCAAAGGCGCGCGCAAGGGAGGCAAACGATGAACGACGTCGTGAAAAGTCGGCTGCGTTGTGCGGTCTACACGCGTAAATCCCATGAGGAGGGCCTTGACCAGGAGTACAACTCGATCGACGCCCAGCGTGATGCTGGGCATGCGTACATCGCAAGCCAACGAGCGGAGGGGTGGATTTCTGTAGAGGATGATTATGACGATCCCGCTTATTCCGGCGGCACCATGGATCGCCCAGCGCTAACGCGACTGCTTAGGGATATTGAGGCGGGGAAAATCGATGTGGTTGTTCTGTACAAGCTTGATCGACTAACACGCAGCCTGACAGATTTTTCCCGGATGGTGGAAGTCTTTGATCGCCATAACGCCTCCTTTGTTTCCGTCACGCAGCAGTTCAATACGACCACGTCCATGGGGCGTCTGATGTTGAACATCTTACTCTCGTTCGCCCAATTTGAGCGTGAGGTAACGGGTGAACGTATTCGCGACAAAATCGCTGCGAGTAAGCGAAAAGGAATGTGGATGGGCGGTATTCCTCCGCTGGGGTATGACGTCAAGGACAGGCGTCTGGTCCCCAATGAGCGCGAAGCCAAACTGGTCCATCATATCTTTCGACGATTTGCCGAGCTGGGTTCCAGCACGACGCTGGTGAAAGAGTTACGTTTAGATGGCGCTACGTCCAAATCCTGGACCACACAGGACGGCCGGTTTCGTAAAGGCAAACCCATCGACAAGAGCTTGATCTATAAGCTGCTGAACAATCGCACCTACTTGGGTGAGCTACGCCACAAGGATCAATGGCATCAAGCAGAACACCCTCCCATTATCGACCAGGAGCTGTGGGAGCATGTCCAGACGATCCTATCGAAAAACGGTCGTGTGCGCGCCGCCAGCACCCGCGCGAAGGTATCTTATCTGCTGAAAGGCATCGTATTTGGTTATGACGGTCGGGCGTTGTCACCCTGGCACACCACCAAGAAAAACGGCAAACGATATCGCTACTACATACCGCAGCGGGACGCTAAAGAAGGCGCTGGCGCGTCCGGCCTACCGCGCCTTCCTGCGGCGGAGCTTGAGTCGGCGGTACTGGAACAGTTACGAGGAATACTGCGCTCGCCCACGTTGTTACGAGAGATGACGCCAGTCGCTGCAGGGATTGATCCTGAGCTGGACGAGGCGAAGGTCGCCGTCGCGATGTTACGGTTGGATGAGATCTGGGACCAGTTGTTTCCGGTGGAGCAGTCACGCATTGTCAGACTGCTGGTGGAAAAAGTAGTGGTTTCGCCCAATGAACTGGAGGTACGGCTGCGCATGAATGGCATTGAACGAATGGCGATGGAGTTATCCCCCTCAATCAATTCATCTCACGAGGGAGCTGCCGAATGAGTGGAACGCGTATCCAGAGTACAGGGAAAACCAGCCTGATCACGGATAGTCATGGCGCCGTGACGCTAACCACCCCGATCCGTTTCAAGCGGCGCAGTGGGCGCAAGCTGGTGACGCTTCCAGAGGAGAGGAAGGATGCAAGGCCTTGGGATAAGGCGATCACGCCACTGCAGGTGGCGCTCGCCAGGGCGCATCGATGGTCGGCGCTCTTAGCATCAGGAGAAGCAGAAACGCTACGCGATATCGCCGCCAAGGAGGGTGTGGATAACAGTTACGTCAGCCGCATCCTCAATCTGACATTGTTGCCGCCTGATATCGTGGTGGCCATCCTGGACGACGCATTGCCCAACCACATTACATTGTTCGATCTGGCGGTAGATCCGCCGCTTTTATGGCACGAAGCTCTGCGCAAAGTATTCAAATCAAGACAAGAGCATTGGAAGAGCACATAGGGCATTTCCAGTCTTCCTACAGCGGAACGAGACTACTAGGCATCATTCCGCTTATGAAGTTTAGTGGCCAAGCTCTAACAGTCTGTTTCTGATCCAGCGGCGCTTATTGCGTTGCTCAACAAGAAAGTCGTCGGCTTTAGCCCATAGCTCAAATATACGAGACAGAGGAAAATATACAGTGATCACTATGAACACCAAAAAACCTATGGTCGAAACTAATACTTGAGTTCGGTCTGAAGTCGTCACTGAATCCCAAATAAATTTTATGCCAACCTGAATACTAATTGGCTCACCATTGCTGGCTGCATAAGAGACAAAAAGCTCCTTTGCGAAAAAAGCCAATATACTCAATGCGACAAGCCCAAGTAATAAAATGGCCATGCTAAGGCGAGAGCTACGCCTTCTTTTTGCTCTGTAATCACGGATAACTTTTGCTGTGTGGGCATCTTCCTGCAGTAACTCTTCAGGTGTTAGTTGATCAATATCTTTATAGGTTTGCTGTTGTTCGCTAATGTTGAAAATATTGTCTCTACCAGCCTGAATGCCGCCTTGTACGTCAATTCTTGCCATATAATCTCCTAATAATTCGACCTAATGCTTTCAAAAGCCTTGCATTAGCAGGGCCTATTGCTATTACAAAAGCCTATACATGGCAAAAACTTATCGAGTACTTCAGCGGCGGGCCCTTCATTGAGATGGGACTTGCATTGCTCCTCTGATTGAGCGTTCATAGGCCTAGTAATCTCGTCGACGTTAGGTGCGCCAACACCCAACGCCGACTAACCAAAACCAACTACAAGGGAGTTGATCATGGCTGACGTCGAGTCTACTACGGCCACGCTTCATTTGAACAGGCGCACCGGGGAATTTACCCTATCCGTGCCCTTGGATTCGGACATCGTTTTAAAGGCCGCCAAACGCGCCCTGGCGCAACGGTTTAAACGTCATTCCTGCCACATGGATGACCCGGGTAAAGTGAAAGAATATCTGATGATGCATCTGGCGCCGGAGCCACGCGAAACGTTCGTGGGACTTTTCTTGGATACTCAGAACCGATTGATCGCCTACGAAGTGCTATTCCGTGGCGCGATCGACGAGGCCCATATTTATCCTCGCGAAGTGGTGAAAGCGGCCTTACGCCATAACGCTGCGAAAGTCATCGTCGCTCACAACCATCCCTCCGGCGATCCCAAACCTAGCGTTAACGACCAGCTCATTACCTACCGTTTGCTTCAGGCGCTTATGCTCGTTGAAATTCCACTCGTCGACCACTTTGTGGTGGGAGGGGATCAAGTTGTAAGTATGGCGGCGCAGGGCATCTTCGGAAAAAGACCGCGGAAGATTCCCGAACCCGCTTAACTAATACCTTCTTGGTAATACGCTCCGGGTAATCCCGGAGCCTGCACACACTTTTCTCCGAACAATAGACGCATCGCATATCCAACTAAGAGTTGCTCCATCAACACACATCAGCTATTTCTTGCAAGAGTGAAAAGGCAGCATGACAGCAAGAGAATAGACTTAACACCAAGATAATAACGTGGGAGTATAACTAACTCGTAAGCGCTATTCGGATTGGCGGTTGATAAAAGTCAACGCTAGAAGTGACATGGATGGGAGACCTTGAATTCAATGAACCGAATTCCTTTTGGCTTGCAAGTCAACTCTTCGAAATTAGTCGATGTGCATGAAGTCCCTCGAGGAATCCACTCAGGCTGTATTTGCCCCTCATGCCGTATTGAGCTGGTGGCTCGGCAAGGCCAGAAAAAAACTTGGCACTTCGCTCATTTCACAAAAAACAAATCTGAAGAAGAAATCACGCAGTGTGAGTATTCTTTTTATGTCTCAGTTGCCATGATGGCCCGGCAGTTAATGGACTCTGTTGATGCTTGTAATATCCAGCTCCCATTGTACGAAAGATTAGTTTCCGTAAACGGAATGTCAGAGTGGATAACTATAACAGAGTCACGGGAAGTGACTTTGAAAGATATCTCCGTCAGCCAACAGATGTATGGGGTTGACTTTGATGTACTTGGAAAGGTTCAGGGAAAGAAAAAAGTGGTTCCCCTGGGGCTTCAATTCGAATATCCAGAACGGCGTATTGACCTAATTCAAGAGCCTGTAGAAAAACCAATAGGTATTCTCGCCGTTGACTTAACTGAGCTTGAGTCATTGTTTTGGGAAGAAAAAGAGCACTCGCTTACATTTAAGGACGTGCTTAAAACTTTTTTATTGGACTCAGCGGAAGGAAAAAGATGGCTTTTCCATCCCAAGCAGTATAGAGAAATTACTAACGCCAAGCAGGCGTTAGAAAAAAAATCATCCCACAACTCACAGTTTTCTCAAGTAACCTACCACGACAGAACACACACTCCATACTCTACAACACGTAACGCTCATCAACGCACTTTCACGTGTACGCAATGTGGGCACAACTACAACTTTTCAGCCAGCTATGGCAGCCGGTGCCCCAGATGCGTGCAGGAAGTTGAGGAAGCAGACTGCAGATCAAGATAGCTCACTCCATCTAGCGCTCAATCAGCTTTATTTGAGGCTTAGCTTTTGTCTCGAAACTATTCCGTGCCTATTTATCTAAGTAAACGGCAAGCAAGAATACAATGCATAGATAGTATCCTACATCTGTAGGATTGGATTTTGTAATTCTTATACGGATAATTCCACCTTCATATAATAATTCAAAATAAAGAAAAAGAAGTGAATTCAAAGTGCTTTCTTAAAAATTGTCACATAAATAACATCACTGGCGATGGATATCGTTGAAGCATGGCTGAAAGGTAAGAAATATTTAACTATGCAAAAGCCGGTTATCAATCAGCCGAAAGCTTACAGAAAAGCAGTTTTTCAATTGGGTAGTCTTAATCTAGAGAAATCAGGCTTCATCTTGTATTTATATTTCTGGAGTTTCATATGTACGCCAAATTTAAATCTATAGTCGAATCAATAAAGATTCAAGACCAAAATTACTACTACTTTACGCATGGAACTTATGCTTCAAACTGGCCATCCATCTTAACCCACGGCTTAAACCCTCAAATAGCAGCAAACACGAGTTCTTTAGGTGCAAAAACTTATGAACGTACAATAAGTCGAGATTCAATTAGGAAAATTAAATACGCCACTGCCCCTGACATTGCGACAGCATACTCGAATTTTGTACCTGAAAACTCAAATGGCACTGCAATAGGAATACTCTTACAAGTAAGAGTTCCAAGAGGTGAGTTTTGGAGGGCGTATGATAGGACTAGAACTAGAAGTAAAGACTATTGGAGACGTGAGTCAGGAGGAGAAGATAATGCTTTTCGCTTAATAGATAAGGGAGAGTATTGGGCTGGAGTAGTTGTAAACGATGGAGGGGGTCCTATTTTTGCCCTGGAAACGGATCAAGTAATCCATCCTAATGATTTAAGAGTGATAGGGTACTCAAAGCTTGATTATCAGAGTGATCCAAATATTAGATTATATAAAGATTGGTTCCATCCTCGGTCATAGTGGGGATTTCTCCTGCTCTTAGCTCCCTGCCTACAAATAAAATGGGAGTTGAGAGCAAGGCCACGGAAGCTGCCTGAGCCAACAATGTAAAATACTTTGACGAGGGGGATCGACAAGTCCCGTCGTTTCACTCGCTAACCTTTCTAATAGGCAAAAGTCACCAGCCTCGGGACTTCATCCTTTTTAGCTGGTACTCCATTGACGATTGGCTCATTAGACGCGTGATCTCTTTTAAACTCAATTCGCGATATGTTTTGGCTTCTGTATGAGAGATGCTGCCGCTTAGTATTTGCGTTTCAGAAACACCACTTTGGATAGCATCAGGCACATATTCAGGGAGGTACCGTAGAATTGCTTCTTCGACTATTTGTTGGGGAGATTTTTGACTGCGCGAGTCCATATGCAATGCCCATCCTAGAATGCAAGTTAAAGCAAGTTTCATGATGCTTATTTTGTGATCGCGTCGTCAAGCTAGTATTGTCGGCTAGTTCCGAACTCCTATCCCGATTGGATTATACATCCAGACGCCTCTGGATAGTAAAATATTCTTGTATTGTAAAAATACGTAACAATTTTGATTCTGCGTCATCTTCACCTTGTTTGGTTAGGAAAGGCGTACTACAAGGGATGTTTTCTGCATGCATTACCCCCGTCGTTTCCAGGTCAAGCACCATTTGGATGTCACGTCCGATGAGCTGTCGCGTATTGAATCACCTACCACCGCCATTGGTTATATCGAGAAGTGTCTGAACGACGGGGATGGACGCGGTAAAGATTTCGACGCCTTTATCGCTTCTCTGCAAGGACCCCACTTTCAATCCACTTCGAACAAGTTTCCTGGTCGCACCGCAGCGTCGTTTAACGCTTGGCGCAACACTCTGATTCGTGAAGCTCGACATGGCAATGTGTTACTGGTGGTGGATGCAAGCGAAAAGCCTTTCCATCCGTTGATCGTTGAGAAGAACAAGAAGTTGACGCCGGGGCAGTCCAACACCCATGTCGCCACGCAACTGTTGAATCGCCTTAAGCCGGTCAAGACACCGTCACCCAAGCGCCCAGCGGGGACCGCTGCGGGCGGCGCAGCCGCCTCTAATCCGCTGGCGGAAAGTCATCCATCCTTCAACGGTAATGTGGGCTGGGCCAGTGAAAAGAGCCCCAAAACCAGTTATGGTGCGCCGCCGCCTGCCGCACCGGCGTCTAGTCCTGAAGATAGCTCCGTCAGCAATGCCAGCGGCCAGAATGATAATGGAGCCGTTCACCCTGATAACAAGGAAACTGCCAAGGAGTGCGACCCTATTAGCATGGTCACCGGCGAGGAGCTGCTGGACCTGGTGGACTTCACCCTACCTGGTCCCATGCCTTTAGTGTGGAAGCGCACCTACAAGTCTTCCAACAACCATCAGCGCGGCCTGGGCGTGGGCTGGACGCACCTGTTGTGTCAGACCCTGGAAGAGGACAACGGCCGCATCACCTTCACCACCGATGAAGGCCGTTATATCGACTTCCCGCGGCCCCTGATCGAACAGTCCAGCCGCAACGCGGCGGAGCGCATGACCCTGCATCGGATGGACGAGAACACCTACGCGCTGCAGCAGATGGGACAACCGGATAAAGTCTTTGTCGGCGGCAACGGCGCCTACCGCCTGGAAGCTCTGGTGGACGCCTTGGGCAATCGCATCAACATCGCTTACTGGCAGGATGTGGAAGGTTATGCGCGTCCCATCACTATCCTGCAAGCCAACTGGGGACCGCGTTTGCATATCCTGCACAACGCCCAGGGGCTGATGTGCGAAATCCAGTCGATCCAGTCCAACGGCGCCGTCGTTACCTTGGCCACCTACGACTATGATGAGCAGCAGGACCTGATTCGCGCCGCAGACCGGGCCGGCGCCAGCGAAACCTACGCCTACCGCCATCACGTCATCACCCGCCGCACCCTGAAAACCGGCTTCAGCTTCTATTTCGAATGGAGTCAGTACAGCCCGAGCGGCAAGTGTCTGCGTCAGTGGGGCGATCGCGGCATTTACGATTATCGTTTTGAATGGGATATTGCCAATAAAGTCTCCCACGCCTTTGACAGCAACGGCGGCAAAACCACTTACTACTACGACCACCGCGGCAAGATCATCAAGGAAATTGATCCCGAAGGCGGGGTCACGCGCATGGCCTACAACAAACAGGGCCAGCTGATCGAACATATCGACCCGGAAGGCGGCGTCACCCGTTACGTCTACGACGAGCAGGGATTACTGACGCAACTGACCGACGCCACTGGCGCGACCTATAAAATCCGCTACAACCACCGCGGCCAGCCCGTGGAGATGATCAATCCCCTAGGCCACAGCTGGCGTCGCGAGTACAACGGCCAAGGGCTGCTGACCTGCGTCACCGATCCGCTCGGCAACCAGACCCGCTACGCCTACAACGAACGCGGCCTGCCGCAGACCATCACCGACGCCGCCGGCAATGAAAAAACCTTCGTCTGGAATGCGCTGGCGCAATTAGTCAGCGAGAGCGTCAACGGCCGCCGCACCGAGTACCTGCTGAACGAAGACGGCGATATTAGCGCGGTTGTGGACGCGGACCAGCGCACAACCGAATACGAATACGACCTGCTCGGCAACGTCACTCGCGTACAGCATCCGGACGGCTCCGCCGTGCAGTTGCGCTACAACGCCAACAGTCAACTGACCCACTTTATCGACGCCGCCGGCCGCTGCACGGAATACGTATACGACGGCCTGTCCCAGGTGCGCAAAAAGATCGATCCCAACGGACAGGTGTTTGAATACCTGTACGACAAAGAACGCAACCTGATTGGTCTGATCAACGAGAAGGGCGAGCGCTATAAACTGGGCTACGACCGCAATGAACGCCTCATTCGGGAAATCGGCTTCGACGGGCGGATTCAGGAATACCAGTACAACCGCGCCGGGCATTTGGTCTCTCATCTGGAAGGCGTTCACATTGATCTGCCGTCGGAACAGGCCAACACCACCCGCTTCCGCCGCGATCCCTTGGGCCGACTGCGGGAAAAACACAGTCCGGACGGCGAAGTCAGCCAGTTCCAGTACGATGCGGCGGGACGGCTCACTGAGGCCAGCAACCCTCACCGACAATTGCGCTTCGCCTACAACGCGCTGGGACAGCTAACGGAAGAGCGTCAGGACCAGCATGTGCTGCGTCATGATTACGATCCCCTGGGACTGCGCACGCAAACCCAGTTAGCGGACGGAACCCGGCTTAACTTCGCCTACGATCAGCATGGCCTGTTCAGCGAAGCCCGCTACAACGATAACCTGCTGACGCAGATCACCCGGGATGAACAGGGCCGCGAAATCGCTCGCCAGCAGGGCGCGCTGCAATCCCAGTACGAATACGACCTGATGGGACGCCTGAGTCGCCATCGCGTCAACCATGAAGCCAACAAAACGCAACTGATCGACCGTCGTTATCAGTACGACCACCATGGCAACCTGGCGTTGATCGACGATCTGCAAAAAGGCGCGACCCGCTACCATTACGACGCCCTGGACCGTCTCAAACAGGTGGAGAGTTACTGCAACGAGCAGTTCGACTTCGACCCGGCGGGCAACATCCTGAGCGGCGGATCAAATGACACAGCCGTGAAAAAAGCCAATCGGCTGAACTTTTATGGTGATCGCCATTTCGAGTACGACGAAGCTGGCAACCTGGTTCGCGAAAGACGCGGTAAAGGCGGCAAACTAGAAACCCGCTACCTCTACAACAAGCAGAACCAGCTGATCGCGGTGGAGAAAGACGGTCAACGCACCGAGTATCGTTACGACGCCTTGGGCCGCCGTATCTCAAAACAGGACGCTTTCGGCCAGACGGAATTCCTGTGGAACGGCGATGTGCTGCTGTCCGAACAACGACAGAACCTGCGCAAGCTCTATATCTACGAACCCGACTCATTCCGCCCGCTGGCGTTCATCCAGGACGAAAAAGTCTACCACTACCACCTGGATCACCTGGGCACGCCCCAGGAAATGACCGATGCCGCTGGAACCCTGGTCTGGTCCGTCCGTTACAAAACATATGGGGCTGTGGCCCTTAAAGCTGTGGAAAGCGTTCACAACCCGTTACGCTTCCAAGGTCAGTATTACGACGAAGAAACCGGCTTCCATTACAACCGCCATAGGTACTATGATCCTCAAAGCGGTCGATTCATTAGCCAAGATCCTATTGGTTTATTGGGAGGAGATAATCCTTACCAATACGCTCCAAATCCGGTTGCTTGGATTGACCCTCTAGGTCTGTGTAAAGAGTTAGAGAATAGCCAAGGACACAAACCTTCGGATTTTGGTCTCGAAACGATAGCGCAAAATATTACGCTTCATCAAATATTTGAAGATACATTGAAGCGGTTAGGAGACCCTGCTTATAAGAGAAGTAAAAAATATAAGGAAAAGTATCTCAATAAACTTCAAGCAGGCCAGATGCCATCCCAAAAAGACCTGGAAGAAACATGGAAAAGCGTAAACAGTGCATTTATGGGAGCCGTTAGAGATCACTCAGATCCGAAAATTCAGGCTTTATTGCCACAAGGTTCTGAAGTCCATCATTGGAACTTCTCGAAGCACGACTATCCTTTGCAAGTGGTAGATCCTAGAAACTTGGTGATCACTACAGATAGAGCTACTCACGAGCTTGTCCACAGGTCTACTACGAGTAATGCAAGTAATATATGGAAAGGGCCAATAAAAGAAGAGCATGCGCTAAAGATCGATGATTCATACTACCCTTTAGCGGATCGAGACGAGTAGATTATGTCTATGAATAAAAACATATTGAAGCAAATAGGTTTAAACGACATAGCTAGTCAATATGCGCTTGGTGAAATATCGCACAACTGCGTATCGATTGCTAACAATGAAACCAACTCCCCAATTTATGGTTACCCACTCGCATTCACTCCTATATGGAGAGAGTCCGGCAGCTCAGCGATGTACGGTTATTGGAGGCATTGGTTTTGTGAACGACAAAGCTCTTATGTTCGTATTTCCCCGGAAGATAGTTACCGGGTTATTGAAGTTGGAAAAACATACGAGCAATTAGTTTGCATGATTCTTTTACAAGAAATCTGTGCTGCCGATGGTGTGAATGAAAGGATTAAGGAGTTTGCGGCTAAAAACGGAATAGCAAATTTAGCGGAGATCGATCAGGTTTCAATGGACTCTGGCGATGATGAAACCGGCCTTATAGAGCTGGATATATTCTCAAAACATCCCCCTCTTGCAGTTCTATCGGATGACTTGTCAGCATACAGAGGCGACTTTCCACATGAAGAAATGACTCTTTCCAAATCAGCACTGAAGTCAGTCTGTACTTTGGAGTGTTCTGATGAAGTAAGGGAAAACATATTAATCTCAAATGCCGCCCCAGACTGGTTTACAAGCAAAAATCAGTCAGCTCTATTCAGTGACCTCCTTAATAAGGGGGATGAGCTAGGAGCTTGGATGTGCCTGAATTCAAACGGCTGGAGTTATGTGGACGCAAAGAAGGCAGCGGAAAAACTTGCCTCTAAAGCGACCAATATGAGCTTTACTAGCATAGTAAAAGCATGGTCAGAACTGCCGCATGAAAGGGTTGGCGGTTACTAATTGCCAAAGAGGAAGTTTTAGCTGTGGAAGAGTCTTTTAAGATATGCGTAGAGCACGCAGGGATAGTCATATTCGATGTCGAGCGATTAACCCAGTTTTTTGGAAAGGCCGTTGAGGATGGCTCAGATGTGTCCAAGTACTTTATCAGACATGAAGACCCTGCTGACAATGTTCTAGATAAAGGCATCATGCTACACATGCTGAATATCACGCACGACGAAACTTACACAGTCAATTTTTACCTGGATCAAGAACCACCTTCCCTGGAGGGAAAAAACATTGTTTTCAGACGGGGTGTTTTTCCATTGCACGTGGAAAATCGCTTGGTGGCGGCAGACTTCTCCGTATTTTGTAACTGGAGGAAGGACCGAGATTGGTTGAAAATTGATTGTCCACCAGGTTTCTATGCCTGTGAAATTGAGGGCTTTACCATTGAAGCCGAGGGAAGCATCGTCGACTTTGGCTATAACATCATAGCGAAAACTGAGTGTTCTTTACCCTTAAGAACAGGGAGTACAGCTTTAAACTATCGAGTTTGAGCGTATGTCGAATAAGACACCTGTCTAACCTCTATGAGAAGGAACTCTATCTCATACTTTCAAAAAAATAGAAAAAGGATTATTTCAGGAATGGCTTAATGGTTCTATAGACGCGGATCTGAACTCTCCGGTGAAAAGAAGTGTGCTTTGTTTCTCAGTTCAGCATTAGAGATGCAGGAGGGAACCACGCCTAGTCAGATTTAATGTATTAATCTCAACTTACATCAAACAGTATGTTGAGTCTAGACCTCCTCTTGATCTCTCTAATTTAATAGCGTTTTATCGAAACGGATCCATTATCTCTAAAAAGAGTCAGTTTCCCTCCGCCGGTTTTCTTTAGCATATCCCTAGCGGACTCAATAGCCTCCAGTTGAGTCCGGTGAGAGCTGGATACCACATAAGAATTATTCTTCATATTAAGCCATCGTCCGTCACTCCCTCTTAGTACTGTACGATTACATCCATCTAAGGCGAGTTGTGAATAACATGCAACGCTCATATGCCGCGCAAACTCGCATGGAAGCGCATTGCCAATAATCTGGCATGCATAGTCCATATATTCAGTCGCAAACTCAAAAGAATCAGGAAATGTTTGAAGTCGTGCAGCTTCTCTGACTGAAATTGTTCTGAGTTCTGACGGGTGGCCAAATCGTCCTTTACTGAGTGTCGTGCAGCCACCTGTAATTGTAGGAGAAACTTCATCCCATTCCATGCGTCCATATACATTTCCAAAGCCTTTTTCTTTACCTTTATGGCAATCAGGGCGAAATTCATCTGGTATATCGAATCTCTGCCCTCCAGGCTTTACATAGCTTAACCTCTTCAAATTTATGGGGGCTAGGTTACGAGTTATATTCCAATTAAACTTCCTTGGTCCACCGTACGAATATGACTGATCCAAAGGAGTCGGCGTGTCGAGTCCGGAGAAGGCTTCTCTGACTGTTTTCCACTTGGGAAGGCCATTTTTACCAACACGGGAGTGCGTTGGGTTAGGTATCTCAATTTTAAAACCCAATCCTGCCAATAATACGAACCTCCGTCGATTTTGTGGAACGCCAAAGTCAGCGACTTGGAGCACATCGTAGCTTACTATATAACCTATATCCTCTAAATCTTTGATAAAGTCAGATAGGTAGGAGCGCCCTTTTTGCATTAGCCCTGGGACATTTTCAATCATTACTGCTCTAGGTAATAATCCCTTAACAAGCCTTGAAACCTCTTTTATAAGCGAGTTTCGGCTATCATTGCGCTTATATTTAGAAGTTAAAGACGAAAACCCTTGGCAAGGAGGGCATCCCGCCAGTAAATCAATCCCACCTTTTGTGGTACCACATTGCTTAAGTAGCTCTGATGCGGATACGTACCTTATATCTCTTTCAAATAATACGGCTTCCCTATGGTTAAGCTTAAATGTTTCTGCTGCAACCGGGTCAACTTCGACTGCTGCAATAATATTAAACCCGGCTTGTCTCAGGCCTTCTGATAGCCCCCCGCCTCCAGAGAACAAGTCAATTGAGTTATACATCGCTTTGACCGCCTAGCTTTTTGTCAATTACTTGAAATAAATCATTAAGTGGAGAATCAGCCTCTGCCATTCTCTGCAGTAGTTCTCGAGTTTGCGTTCCACCAAAATTTACAGCATCAATTACGCGGGAGTCGTCGTAATGTTCAGGCACTCCAATCAACATTGATGCTAAAAGCTCAAGGTA
The DNA here is from genome assembly GCF_057367735.1 of Hahella sp. NS-SX17. Classification (NCBI taxonomy): domain Bacteria; kingdom Pseudomonadati; phylum Pseudomonadota; class Gammaproteobacteria; order Oceanospirillales; family Hahellaceae; genus Hahella; species Hahella sp. NS-SX17. The sequence continues at coordinate 6,237,790 of NZ_CM170632.1, read as the reverse complement.
GTCCTTTCGAGATTGAAGACAAACATCCTGCCAAGACAAAACATTAACATGTGGGTCCCGACAGGAAATAGCACTGTTAGGATTTCTTCCGATCAATACACCATAAACTTTTGCTTTTGGATACATGTCCTCCAGCCAGCCAACATATGTATAAAGCTGGTTTAAATGCTTTCTTTCTAGCGGAATCTGTGGGTTTTTTAGCTCAATTGCGATTATTATTGAATGGTTGGTATCACTCAAAAAAGTAAAGTCCGGTCTAGTCCCTGAGTCCGGCTGTTTCATTAATTCAGCTTTTGCCTCACCATGTCCTCCCAAGGAGTCTTCTAATGCTGCCTTCTTCGCTATCTCTTTTAACGATTCATCAGCACTTACTTTTCCTTTGTCAGAGCCAAGTATCCAAGGAAATTTCTCCAGAAGAGCTTGTAATTGCCGCTCAGTCCCTGTTTTACTTAACTCATTTAACTTAGATAAAGCATAAATTCTTTGTGCAACGGTTACAGACAACGATAGAGATTCTGGAACCAGGTGCTTATGAATATCATTTAGTGTGTCTAAAAACTGTTGCTCATTTTTTTCTGAGCTCTCAATTTTGTCCCATAGAGCTTTGATGATGTTTCGGGTTGGCCTATGTGTCCATGCCGAGGTTAGCTTTGAAATTACTTCAGACTGCAAATCTTCATCCCTATATATTTTGGGACTCATACTGCAAACCATGTCTTTTATTGTATTTTTTTCCGCTGCAGTAATTTTAGGAATATCAGGAAGCATGTTTAATTTTTCCAGTACTTTTTCTTCATTACCCTTTTTTTGGTGCTGCCTATATTTTAAGACCCATTGAGCTACCAGCTTGTTGCCCCATTCATGTAAGTCATTAGCAGCTTCGTTTTCCCAATTGATACTGGTTCTATCCGTAGAAACCACATCTTCATCAAGTTCATCTAGCCAATCTGCTTCGATAACACCATACATATATCTTGTTGTAATTTCTCTGCCTTTCAAACCGAAGACGAACGGTCTGTCCTGGGCAATCTTTCCATGAGCATATACTCCTACACCCGCCTGATCCTGAGGCCAGTCAGCCTTTTCAATAAAACCAACCCAATATCTAACCTCTCTATCTATGCCGCAAATATTTATCGTTTCTGTTTCAAAGCCTTCTTTATCCGGAATTCTAAATTTAAATTCAGGCAGCGCCTGCTTCTCCGTTACCTTTATTTCATTTACAAATACGGAGAAATCTTCCCCTAACAAAGTGACGGTAAAGCGTTGACCAATCGAATGTAGTAATTTGTCATGAGGTATTTGTCTTTTTAATGACAATTTCCTCATAATTACAAGTGTACCGCTCCCTTTTATACGATCTAAAAATTTTTTTACACTTCCACTTTCATCTTCCCCTAACGGGATATCATCTTTTTTGACACCATCGCATACAATATTAGGCTTATAGTTAATCTCTTTAAGAGTGTCAGAGCTGTCATCCTCTCCTGAAAGAAGTTCCTCCAAGTCTAGCTCTATCCAATAACAAAGCCCTGTATTTTGACTTATCGTAACCAATGAAATTTTATGGGCAATTCCAAACGGAGCTAGCTTTCCTATTCCTTTTCGCCCCATGAGTTTTCTTCTTTTTTTCGTTAACTCATCAATGTTTGAAGGTGTTCGTTTCTTTTTTCCAATTATCAAATAATTATTGGCTAACTCTTCGCGCGACATGCCTGTGCCATCATCTCCAACACAAATGGTTTCACTTGCAATATCTATCCAGACTTTTTCGGCGTCCGCGTCCCATGAATTAGAGACTAACTCAGCCAATACATTGGTAGGTTTGTTTTGATACAGCTTAAGCCCGAGGTGCTCGATAATATTATGGCTGTAACGAAGTTCAAGTTCATTTTCTGCATTCATGCATGCTTCCTTATTTTTATATCCTATGTTTCAAAGCTTACCAATACCTTGAACTTTAAACATGCGCACCTCGTCAAGGAAAGCTCTCAGAAAATTCAAGTTACGGCATTGTACAGTATAGTTTCTAGCTAGACACCTTTTTGGCTGACCAAATAATGAGCAGAAACGTGCTAACTCAATCGCTGTTCAAATGGATGAGATTCGAGTACACAATTAGTGCTCGCAAAATCATGGTAATTATAGCAAACCGTCGAAAGCAAGAATGAGAAAACTTACTTGATGAGATATAAGGTAACATGGCGAGCTTGGGGTATTCCCCTCTAACAGAAATGATCTTATGTGTGCTGACATCAAACGCTAAACTGTTGCCATGATTGATTTTTTAGCCGCTCCAGATTTTAGTTGAAGAAGTTCAGGACTATGAAGCACTCAGAACACTGTATCTACAGACAGTGCAGGAGGCTCCTCAATATCCTCCCTCGTCAATCAATACAAGATTAAAGGCAGAAACTAATCATACTTTGATAACTTGTTACGTCACTTATTGCAGACACTGTTGGCAAATGGATTATGTGAGTTACGCGCCAATGAAGTTCTTAAAAATGGAGTGGAGTGATTCATAACGGGTAAATCTATTGTTTACTTCTACAAGTGTGCTATTACCAATTTTGTAACTTAAGAATCATCAATGATGGCCTTGAGATCATGGTAGTGGACTTCAACGAAATGAATGCTAGTTTTTTCGTCACCGAGTGCTATTGGAACCTCACAATTCTCGGTACTAGCAATCTCTTCCTTTAGCTTGGCCATTACCACATCGTCGGATTTCACAAATTCATCGTACTTGGCTGCACAAAGAGGACAAAGAGCTAGGTACTGGGCTACGAGCTTTTTAGGTAGAAAGCTTGAGGTAAGCATTTCCTTCTTCTCGAAATGATGTTCTCCATTACGTTTTCGAAAGTGTTCTATTTTGCATATCTGACAGACCATTTTGTTGTCATCATTTGTATACTGGTTCCGGAGCCAGGTTTTTATTACTTCATCAGTGATTTCAGTTGGCACCTGTACACTCCTTTCCCGCTTCACGTACTCTTTGTCGGGTGTGCTAGATAGTTGCTCGTCAAGGCGTTCTTGGCGTTGTTCCGGATTGAGAACATGCCTCGCAGGAAATGATGTTTTTTTTTGCTCTATGGTCGGCTGTAATTGTTCAAGAAACATATCCGGTGATTGCCCGCTTTCTCTTATTAATTGCGCTAACTTAGCCATTTTTTGGGCCTCATCTGCAGATTCAAAACCCATTTTTTGTGCGTCAAGGTTTTGTGAGACATATTCTTCAGTGAGTTTCTTTGCGCGACTCCCAAAACCAATCGCGGTCAACAATCCATTGCGGTCGTCATAAGGGAAGTCTGTGCGTAGATCCTCTACTGCCATATCTTGGGCTTTATGGAAGGTGCCGGACTTATCTGGAATCCATGTGCATGCTTTTAGATGGTGCACTAGTTGTGAATCCGTCTCCCGTGTTCGATACTGCTGGTTGGGTCTGTATCTCGCCTTGGCCACACGTGAATCCGCTTCTATCAGAGCTTGCCAGACTAATCTGCTTGCCGAGACTGACTGGACTTTGATGTAACTAACCAGAGCTTTAATTGAGTAGTCCTCACTAATGCTGGTATAGGTTTCCCTAGTGCCACCTAGACCTTTCATGAGTTCTTGGTGTTGAGGGTTGCTCCAGATAGATGCCTGAGAGACATGTACTCCGAACATAACTCCTATTGATCTCAAGAAACTAACGAAGTCTTTAAACTGCGACTCCGTCATTTTATTCTTATAGCGTTCCCATAATACTTCCTTCTTATGAATGGTTATCAACTCTTTCAGGCCGGTGTACTCATATGGGGAGTCTATGCAAAGCTGCGTTGGTTTGAGCCAGTACAGCGTACCATCAGTCGACTTACCGAGCAGAAAGCTATGGTTGTTGAAAAGTTCTGTGTCTGAACTTTTTTTCCAGAAGTCTACGAACTGCTTGATATCTTTGAAGTGGGCATCGTCAATATTTTCAGGAGGATTATCGTAAAGACTCAAGCTGAGCTCAATAACGGATTTTGCATCGAATGGGCGTACACCAAGGTATTCAAGAAATTCAATGGCGTACTTCTTTTGTGTGGCAGAGCGCCCAGTACTATATACAGTAGGCTTTACGAAATGAATTCCACTGGGCGGAGAGGTTTCCTTGTCAGGAAGGAAGTATGCTTCTTCGGCTAACACGTGCTCGTTTGCTTGGCCAGCTGCAATTCTGACGATACGTAAGTCCCCCGCGCTCACAAACATGTTGTGCACTTCACATGCTTCACCCAGCAAAGCATAAAAGCGCATGACCCACGCATCGCTTTTCTGAGCAACCAATACTTCAATAGGCAACTGCTCACCACCGCGCTGGCCAAGTGTTAAGGAAAGTTCCAACCATCCCCAACTATCAATATTAAGGCTATCTAGAAAGCGATCCTCTCGTTGGTTCTGCTGAGGTGGATTCGCTACCCATAATGGTGCTTTCAAGTTTGTTAGCAGCGACAAGTCCTCATCACTAAAAACTTCGGCGATTTTTACAGGACCTCTAAAGAGCGTGTGAGCTGGGGCATACTTACCGCCTCGTGTTGGTGTGAGTGACTCCTCCTGGAATGCGCGCACGACAGCAGCACGAATCGGCTCATAAAACGACGTAAGGTTATCTGCCTGGTTAGGAAGCATGGCAAGTAACCCCATGGTCAACATGCCTTTGTCGCGAATATCGGTAAGCGAACCTACAATGAGTATGGCGATCCAATCACGTAACTGGCGGTTCGCCTCACAATCTCGGACGCTGTCGCGAGCTACTGTTGAGGCGAATGGAGCATGGATATGGAATCTAAGGCCGGAAGATTCTTTTTCTGCCGGAAAGTAGATAGATACCTGGCCATAATCTAGAGGAACAATCCTCCACTTTGGTAAGCTTTTTTTCTGGTATTCCTGCTGGAGGCTATAGGCAATAGCAATTCGACACGTTATGCACCCTCCATCATCATCGACTACTTCAATATCTTTCTGATACCTCAACCAATAAGAAACTGTTTTCTCACCCTTAGGATGACGTGAATGGATTTCTATATATCCATTTGGATGATCAATCCGTTCCAGAGTCCCTTTAGCCCCACTCGCAAGTTGATATTCAATAAGGCGAATGTGACGAAGGAACAACAGTGTGTTGTCGCCTAATGCTTCCAGCCCCCGACTTATCTCTTCTACAGCTTGTGCGGGGCGCTTTGTTGTATGGTTAAATGGAAAGATGAAGCGTGTTTTCTTTTCACTAGGGGCTATTGTTTCAGTGCTGTTGGGCACAGGAACCACAAGGTCTTGAATACGGAAGTGGAAATCCCCCGAGTGGATTTCTGGCGTGCTTGTATAGGCGAAGACTGCTTTAAACCCAACGCCAAACTTCCCAATGCTTGTTGGGTCATCACGTTTGGTGCTTGCGCCAATGCTAGTGATCGAATCAACATCCTCTAGGTTAAAGAGGCGCTCTCCGTTATGTTCGAACTCAGTTTTTTCCTCAGACAGGGTAAAACGCACAACGCTAGCACACGTATCTTCAGCATTTTGTAAAAGCTCATAAATAAAGTGGGCGTTATCTGGGTATAGTTCTGTTAGAAGTCGTTTTATCCCCTCTTCAAAGTTGTTTTCTCGATTACTATCAACCCACCGTTGACGTTTTTGTGCGAGAGACTCTATTGTGTGTGACATTATAAAGTCCTCTCGAAAACATGAATCACACCATACGCAACCGGACCAGCGACGATATCCGCTCTCTCCAGCGCGATATCCAACTCTTGGATTCGCCTTGCGTAGTCCGCTTCTGCGGCGGCGATTTGAGACCGACGCATTTTTTGAATCTTCTCGTTGGTCGCTTGGCCGAGCTGTTCTTCCAAAAGAGCGATCCGCGCCCGGTGGCTAGTGGATAGGCTCTCTCGCCGGTATTCGGCCTGTTCCTGGGTCTTTTGCTGGTGCTTGCTTCTCGCGTCGTTCCACTGGCTGTAGTGCTGAGCGTCCAAGTCGTCCCAAACTGAAGCGCCAAGGTCGTCTGGCATAGCGCCAAGACGATCCGTCGCACACTCCAAAAGGCGACCAAGGTGCTCGGCCACTATGGCGTTCGAGGCGATAGGCTTAAGCACCAAGTCCTCCCTAATGCCGTGAAAGCGCCACTGGTAAATGGCAAATTCGTAGCGCCCAATAGGTATCTCGTTCGACACTACATCGAGATTTGTTAAGACCCGTTGTTTGGTATCAAATGACAGGGCCGCCTGTTTGACCAATGGGTGGAGGGGCATGATGAAGGCGGCCTCGGGATGCTGCATGGCGCAATCAGACTCGAATGTGATAGCCAAATGCTGGCTTCCGCCCTTGAGCCAATTTTCCCATTCGCGGTAAGCAGAAGTGTTCTGTCTTGGGAGCTGATGAAAATCCCTTAAAAGGTGGCCACGGAATTCCTGGGCCAGCCGGAGGGTCTTGAGCGGCTTTTCGCCCAGAATAAATTCCTGGTCTTTACCGCACAAGTGCTGAAGGTAAAGGGTCACCATTCTGCGGAGTGAAGCCGGTGATAGCCAGAAACTTGACGCATCTGCAATTTCGCGGCTCATCTGTTCTTGAGGAAGGCGAATGCCAAACAGCTCCGCCTGCTTCTGCTCCAGGTCTTCCTGCTCTTGGATGAGCCGGATTTTATTATCGGCCAACTGCTGGAACTTCCTCTTACGCTCCTCCTCACTCAGCTCGTAGTTTTCCGCGATGTTTTTGATCTCACGAGTGATTTCCCCAAGTATTTCCTCGCTTCCTCCCAGGGCGTTATTGAAGACACCGATGCGCATCAGACATCGCTGGTAGATATCTGCATCCACGGTTCCCGGCGTGATCAAGTTGACGATGGCTACGCTCTCGCTCCTCTGCCCATTTCTGTCGATACGGCCGATGCGCTGTTCTACCCGCATGGGATTCCAGGGAAGATCGTAGTTTACGATGCAGTCGCAGAACTGGTAATCAAGACCTTCGCAGCCGATTTCGGAAAACAGCAACAGGTCGAGACAGGTCTCATCCTCAGTCGGCTTTTCAAAACGGGCGCGGAGCGTGACACGGTCTTCGTCTGGCGTCCCGCCATGGACCAGCCCGACGCGAAAACCTTCCTCGCTGAGATGGTCGAAGAGGTAGTTTAGGGTATGCCGGAAGCTGCTGAACAGCATAACCTTGTTGTTCTGGAGGCTTTGCTTGTCGCGGACGATGTTGCGTAAAGCTTCGAGTTTGGGATCGTGTACCTCCAGGGAGCAAGCCGCCTTCAGCAGACTCTGGATTTGGTCTTGGATGGGAATAATGGCCTCGTCCTCGGGGATACCGGTGTCATCCGCTTCCTCCCAGGACAGTTCATCCAAATGGCGATTGAGGATCTCCTCAAGAAAGGGGGCAAGACCAAAGAGGCAACTGGCCGCCTGTCGCCTGATGGTGGTCATCATGAACTTCACGTTAACCCCATTGTGAATCTGGCTGAATATTTCAGACTGAATTCTCAACAGTTCGTCGTGCAAATGCTGCTGAGCCGGTGTGAATGGCACGATGACTGTCTCGGGTTTCCTGACCGTGAAATTCCCAATGTCGCGGCGCCGGGTTCTGTTGATGATCCCGGAGAAAGTGTGCATCCCTTCCGTATCGGAGATCATCCTTATGCGTTCCTCATGTGTAATCCCGTCTCCCGAGAGTTCAGAGCGGGCTCGACCAAAAGCGGGATTGTGCCTGAGTATGGCCTGCCCCCAGGACGTGGACGCCGCCTGGTCGAGAGCTTCCTTCGCAAGGTTTTGCCATTCCGGCGTTTGAGATCGCATCGCCGACACCGCCTGATTGATAAACGGGTTTGGCTCAGCCATATGCGAGAAGCTCTCATGATCAATGATGAGATCAGGGCGGAGTGTATTCAGAAGCACGAAGAGGTCGTTACTGCCAAGCTGAATAGGGGTGGCCGTCAAGAAAACTACCGCTTCAGCATGATCGCAGAAAAACTTCACGGCCTTGTGTCTGAACGTATCTTGGTTTCGAATGTGGTGGGCCTCATCGACAATAACCAGATCGAAACGGGGGGGCGGATCAAGGTCCAGTAGGCCTTTTTTCCGCTTCTGCTTTCCTTTGGGAGCCGTGCCATACAGGAGCGTTTCATCGAACAGGGAGTATGGGACAATGCTTTTCTTATGTTGATCCGGCCAGACACCATCCAGATCCATCTCGTTGATGCAGTACCGCAAGGTAGCACCATCAAGATGGGTAAACCGCTCTTCAAAGCGTTTCATTTCGTTCTGCCACTTTTTCTCGGTAACCAGAGGGCGCGGGCAAACAATGAGCACTGAGCGTATCTCACGCCGCGCTTGGAGTTCGCGTAGGATGAGACCTGCTTCAATGGTTTTACCTACACCAACACCGTCGGCAATGAGCAACCGTGGACGATCCGACCGGATAAAGCGTAATACTGGTCTGAATTGATATGGGATGAAGTCGATGCGGGCAGCGTTGAGTGAGTAGAGGATGGATAGTCCCGGGTACTTTATCTGTAGCGCAGTGAGATAGGAATGGAATTGGTCGCAGGGTAATGCGTCTTCTCTTACCTCATGCTGTTCTTCAGCTTGCAATTGCGACGCGTAAAACGTTTGGGTTGTCCCGTCTATGAAGACCTTGAATCGGTTCTCAGGCATTCCGGCCATCACGGCAACCACAGCGCCACGGCTTGATGGGTTTGATTTGGCGAAGACGATTTGCCCGGGTTCAAATTCGTCTACATCGTTTCCCTTTTCCGGAGGCACGGAGGAAGTCTCTGCGGCTCGATCGGGTTCCGGCTGGGCCTCCAACGCAAGAAGGGCCGCCTTTGTCCCTCGTAAATTTTGAATCCACTTGTCATCCGCGCCGATAACAACGGCAAAACGCTGGAGGGTGTCCAGATCCCGGTATATGTCGTCAACGGGGAAGCCTTCTGTTCCCACGTGAGCCCAGTGATTATGGACCGTTTGCATTTCCTTAACGAAGTGGCGGGCTTCGGGTGTAAGGTCTAGGCTACTGGAAATCTGATACCAGTTCTGGTCCAGAACTCGAAGAAGCGCAGCGAGGTCAAGGCCAGCCATTGATGAGACGTTACGTTGCCCCAGTCGTTTCTTTTGCTGAAACGACAGGGTACTTACGACGGCTTTGTTCCACCAGTCGTCAAATAGCGGCGGTAGAACTCTTTCTAGAAATACGGCTAACTGCTCTGCTGTGTCGTCAAGATGCTTCGCAACAGCTCCGAGAACCAAGGCTTTCTCATGCATTTTTCTGCTCGCCTCCTGCTGTGAACTCTTCCACAATTAGGTTACTGAACGAGAGTGCTGTCATATCTCACCATTCCAAATATAGTTGAACCCCATCTGCTAATCAGGACTATGGAAGAGATTGAGAAATAGGACTGGAGCGAGTTCATTAGTGACTATGTATGTTCGGCATGATCACCTCCCACCGACATCTATCAAAGATAGCACCACAGAAACGAATCTGTATCATGGCGTGACAGTTGAAGATTGTGCTTTCTTCTGACGTGAGCAAACCTTAATAAGCAGAACAGTTTTCTACCGTTTTAGCCTTAACTTTATTACGAAGTACTTTGAAAATCTCCCACGCGACCCACATGGATACTCGCTCTCTTTCTCTTCGCTCCAAACCAGCTCTATTTCCTCCGCCTCCCAATGCCGCTATCAAACCGTTCGATTAGTCCGCCATGTAACCAGCTGTTTAAAAAGGGAAAATTATTTTAGAAAGTCGCGGACTTCAAGGTTAGCGGAGAGCGAGGGAAGAGAGAGAAATGGCCGGGAGAGAGCAAAACAGGGGCAAATACCCGGTTTTGAGGTAACTCGCCAAGTCCGCGAGAACCCGCAGGAACCCGCAGGAACCCGCGACAGTACGCAGGAGCAGGCAATAAAAAAGGCCAACCCGAGAAGGTTGGCCTTTCAAATTTGGTGGAGACGGCGGGAATTGAACCCGCGTCCGCCAGTCCTCTGCCATTGGCTCTACATGCTTAGGACCCTCTATTCAGTTAACCTGTTACGACCCGAAGGGCAGGGTGTAAAAGGCGATCTCCTGATGTTTCGCGAGTACAACTGGAGCAGCTGCACAGGCTAGCTTGTTATGGGTGACACTCATAAAAACCGCGGTACAAGCACCTTGGCATGAGTGCTAGAGCCCTTAGGCTGCTAGAGCGTAAGTTTCGTCGTTTGCGACTATTTTTTACAGTAATTGGAGTACGAGTGTTACTGCCCACTCGACATGCACCTCAGGGTTTGTAACCGGCGTCGAAACCAAGTCGTCCCCGATGATTGTAATATGGGGCGTACTTTACCCGATTTCAAGAGCGCTTTTCCAGTCCCCATTTATGTTGCGACTTATTCTGCCCTTCATTGTTTGATTTTATAACCTCAGGGCTTTTGATTCGGGCTTACTGGCCTGATATTTAAATAAGGCTCTTTCGTTAAGTGGCGGTTCTTTATAAATAGGAGGCGTTGCAGTGCTCTCTGTCGACAGTCGGCGGATTAAACGACATCAGATATCTAATATTATCCACTCTGTGCTGATTCTTGGCGGTATGAGTTTCCTGGCCTGGGTATTAGCGAGTTGGTTTTTCGGAGTGCTGGCGGCCTACGCTTTGGCAGGCGTTGTGATAGCTTCATTGTTGATTACGCCAAGGCTGGCCCCTGACATGTTGATACGCGCCTACAAGGCGCAGTATTTGCCGCCCGCCCAGGCTCCGGGGTTGTATCGATTGATTCAGGCTCTGAGAGAACGCGCGGAACTGTTGATTACGCCCCAGGTTTATATTGCCCCCAGCAATGTCTTGAACGCCTTCGCAATAGGAGGCGGAGACGACGCTGCAATTGTGGTTTCAAAGGGACTGCTGCGCTCTCTGTCTCAACGGGAGCTGGCTGGAGTGCTGGCGCATGAAATTGCACATATTCGCAATGGCGATGTGCGAGTCATGATGATTGCCGACAGTATCAGTCGACTGGCGTTTTTGCTGACACACATTGGTCAGTTTCTGTTGCTGATTAACCTGCCGTTGATCTGGTTGGGCGCGATGTCCGTCGATTGGACAGTCATATTGATTCTGCTCCTTTATCCTCTCCTTCTCTCTTTGCTGCAATTGGGACTGTCGCGCACCCGCGAATACCTGGCTGACGCTACGGCGGCTCAGTTGACCGGAGATCCTGCAGGCCTGGCCTCCGCTTTGCGCGCGATAGAGGAGCGGCAGGGAAGCTGGATGGAGCGCATCTTCGCTCCGGGTCGAGGAGAGTCTCAGCCTTCTTTGTTCAGAACCCATCCACCGACCGAAAAGAGAATCCAGCGCCTGCTTGATCTGACACAACAAGAACCAGACGCGGACCTGCTATTTTCCAATACGAATGTCTATCCACAGGACTTGTTAACAGGTCAAACCAATCGGCCAAAACGGTATTGGCATGGCTATTGGTATTGAGCTATTGTCCTTGTGCGGAAGTGGCTGACAGGCTGTTTATAAAGTAGCCGAAGCAAATAAAAATTAAGCGGTATAAGCGCTGAGAGGGTGTCTTTTTCGCCCCGGTTTAGATAAACTCCGCAACCCTTTTCATGGTCCAGAGACAGGACCCTGTTGGGAACGCTCCTCAGTTGCGTTGATGAGCCTTGTCCGCAAGCGACGTCAGGCTCAGGTCAGCCGGATATCGGAGCGGCGCCGATGATGCGTAAAAGGAAAGATTATGCACATCCGGCGAATGTCGCCGATACAAATCCGCCGAATATAACCGACTTTAGAGTATTTAAGATGATTCGATGGGAACACCCGAAACAACGTCGATTTTACCGGGCCAGCATTCAACGGGACCTGTTCGGCCGCCTGGAGATTCTGTGCGTGTCCGGCAAACTGGATGCGCGCAACGGAAGCTGTAAACCCATTTACTGCAATAATCCAGATCACCTCAGGGAAGAGTTGAGAAAAATATTTCGCGCCAGAAGGAAAAGCGGTTACAAGCTTTTCCCTTAACGTCCGTTACTGTCCCCATAAAATCCCGTACCAGCCATCGTATTGGCCTTCACATTTATTCTGATGAGCCATAGGCAAGACCGCCCGGGGCGAAAGTCTGCTCCAGCAGGTTTCGTCCCGGGCGGGTCAATCCGTTCCTGATCTTCCTGCTACCAGAAACCGCGCTTATTCAGCGTTATATCCTACGAGTCCCATCAAGGCTGCTCGCAAGTATCCCATTGCAGCTGATACTCAATTTTTGAGGAGGCGTCGACGGTGTCCAGCTGGATCTCCGCTTTGCCGCCATCATCCGCTTTATAGGCTTTTATGCTGGTGTTGGCGCGAATGATCGCGTCTTCTCCGCAGGGAGACCAGGAAATGGACCCAATACGGAAGTTATCTTCAACGAGGAAGTCCTCCACTACTGGATTCTCCGGGTCTGTCCACTCTTTATTCAGGCGGGAGCCAACAGACTCTCCGGCGAAGAAATAGCTGGCTTGCAGCGATGCATATGCGCCCGGCGCGTTGTCCACATAGCCACGATAGTCCAGCGCCACCAGTGCTACGGTCAGTCCGTGGGGGACCCGAACGGCGACGCCCAGGTTACAGCTCTTCCTGACGCGGCCAGAATCCACAGTGCTGGAGTCGGCGGTATATTGGTCGAAGAACATACTGATTTTTGAGTAATCGGGAGACATTACCGCACTGGCGGAGCCGGATGGGCAACCCGAGCCGCCGTAGGCGAAGTCGTAGATTTCTATATCCTCATTAATGAGGTTAGGTTGGGTGGTTAAGAGAGCATTATCCGCTGTTGCGCCGCCAGAAAAAAATGCCGCCGCAGCCAGCGCCGCCATGATTCCTTTTTTCATATTATGTAATCCATTTTTTGATATCGGTATATTTTGAAAGTACGCAGAGAAAGGCGTACAGGGAAGGATCGCTCAGGCGCAGTGTTCGCCTGCGCACCCTGCGAGGCTTGACGCTACGTTTACTTTCAACGCCAGCATAATCCGTTAGGACAAAAAGGCGCCTCCGTTAATTTTACGAAGTTAAAATTACTTAGCTGATTTTCCCGGGTAAGCGCGTATCAAGAATGGTTATGTTATGGTGTGCGCTATCCACTTGACGCCACTCTGAGCTTATATATGTCCTCCTCTGCGAATTCTCTCAACGCACTTTCCTTTGACAACAGCTACTCCCGTCTGCCTTCACACTTCTATCAGAAAGTACAGCAGACGCCATTGGATGAGGCTCATCTGATCAGCCTCGACAGTGAAGTAGCTGAGTCTCTCGGGTTGAACGCTCATGGGTTGGACACAGAAGAGTTGGCGCGTCATTGCGGAGGTGGGAAAGCCTTGGAAGGAGGCGAATCCATTGCGATGAAATACGCTGGACATCAGTTCGGCCACTATAACCCTGAATTGGGCGATGGCCGTGGTCTGTTGCTGGGTGAGGTCGTCACTCAGGATGGTCGCCGCCTGGATTTGCACCTGAAAGGCGCCGGCCGCACCGCATACTCCCGCTTCGGCGATGGGCGAGCTGTCCTGCGCTCCAGCATTCGGGAATATTTGGTCAGCGCCGCCATGAGAGGGCTTGGCGTTCCCAGCACCCACGCTCTGTGTCTGGTGGGCAGCGAAGAGTTCACCATGCGTAATGGCATGGAGCCCTGCGCCATGATGCTGCGGGTATCGCCCTGTCATATCCGTTTTGGGCACTTCGAGCACTTTTATTACCTGGGGCGGCATGATGATCTCAAGCTGTTGGCGGACTACACTATCGGACGCTATTTTCCTATGCTGCAGGAGGCTGATAATCCCTACCTCGCTATGTTCAGTGAAGTTCGCGATCGTACTGCAGATCTGGTTGCGCAATGGCAAAGTTACGGCTTCGTACATGGAGTGATGAATACAGACAACATGTCTATCATCGGTGAAACCTTTGATTATGGACCGTTTACCTTCCTCGACAGCTACGACCCAAACTTCATCAGCAACAAGAATGACACTGCCGGGCGTTATGCTTTCAAGCAACAGCCGAACATCGCATTATGGAACCTTTCCGCACTGGCCCAGGCGTTATTGCCGCTCATTCCGCTGGATGACCTGAAACAGTCGCTTGATGGTTTCGCAGACCTGTACAGCGCTGCATTTTATGGAAAAATGTCGCAGCGTCTTGGTTTGACTTGCCAGGAGGCTGACAGCAATCAACGTCAATTAATAGACGACCTGATCACACTGTTCGCCACAAACAACACAGATATGAACCGTTTTATGCGTGCATTGAGCCGCTATGACGGCGGTGAGGGCAGTCTGGCCTTTATGTCGGATCTAAGTTGCGGCAGCCGTGGATTCTCGGAGTGGAAAGCCCTATATCGCAAACATGTGGACTCTTCAGGCGCGTCCCTTGAAGACCGAAGCCAGGCGATGCTACAGGTGAATCCTGAGTATATTTTGCGTAACTACATGCTCGAAGAAGCCATCCGGGAAGCGCATCAGGGAGACTACTTGCTGGTGCAAAACCTGCTTCGACTCGTTAAGAATCCTTTCAGCGCCCAGTCCGGCGCAGAGCGTTATGCGGAAGCGTCGCCAGACTGGGCGGAGGCCATCTGTTTGACCTGCTCATCCTGAACGAGCCCCACCAGTATGCGGCCGCTTACTGACTTACTCGTTTAAATCCGTCGTTCTTCGTGTCTATAATGGCGTTCCTATCGCGCAGCTAAAGGAGCATGGCTACCCAGACAACCAAGGACCCTACTCTAAACAATAAATCCCGGGCATGGATCAGCTGAGGATTCTTATCTTAAGAATAATAAGTTAACCACTCTCGCAGAAATGGCGGGCGCATTGCTCGTTATGGGCTGCTTCGGAGCAGGTTTAAAAACAGCCGCCTCCATGCCTGGAAAAGGAACTCATTTTTCAAGGCGACAATGGATATGCTTAAAAAACCACCTTATTCGTTATTTTTCGCGTTTTTTATCTCCCTCTTCCTGTCCAGCACAGGCTACGCCAAACAGGCTCCCGCTCAGGACATTCTTGAATATCTCAATGGAGTTCAGGGAATGGAAGCAGAGGAACTGGACAACTCCCCCGAAGGCTACCGCTACATTCTGATCCGCTATGAGCAGCCAATCGATCACGAAAACCCGGCCATGGGAACCTTCAAGCAACGCATGGTGCTGTTGCACAAGTCCGCAGAAGCGCCGATGGTTTTGGCGACAAACGGCTACAATATCTCCGTCAGCACTTATCGTTACAACCTCACCAAAGTGCTCAACGGCAGTCAGTTGAAAATCGAGCACCGCTATTTCGCGGAATCCACGCCTGATCCCCTGGACTGGCAATATCTGACGATCAAGCAGGCTGCAACCGATCACCACCGCATCGTGCAAGCGATCCGTCCGTTCTATAGCGGCAAGTGGATTTCCCGCGGCGCCAGCAAAGGCGGTATGACCGCGATGTACCATCGCCGTTTCTTCCCCAATGACGTAGACGGCACCGTCGCCAACGTGGCCCCGCAGAGCTTTGGCCGTCTTGATCCCCGCTATGT
The DNA here is from genome assembly GCF_057367735.1 of Hahella sp. NS-SX17. Classification (NCBI taxonomy): domain Bacteria; kingdom Pseudomonadati; phylum Pseudomonadota; class Gammaproteobacteria; order Oceanospirillales; family Hahellaceae; genus Hahella; species Hahella sp. NS-SX17. Next base: position 6,222,267 of record NZ_CM170632.1, on the reverse strand, counting down.
GACCTTCCAGGAAGAAGTGGGACCGCGCGCCTGTCGCGAGACGCTCAAGCGTTATCAGCGCGAAGTGTTGAAGCGTAGAGAAACCATGAAGGCGTACATCCAGACTTACGCGGCTGAAAACGGCCTGGAGTTTAATCTGGAAGGCGGTCTGGACCGCGTGCTGGACTTGACTATCGGCGAGTTGTACTTCCAGTTCTATCAATACGGCGACCTGGATAATTGCAAAAACATTCCTGCCAAAGACGCCAGCGATCAGGAGCTGTTCGATTTCATGCTGGCTTGGGGGCCGTTGACCTTCGTCACCGATTCCGGTCTGGAGCAGTATGAAGCCTATTTCTATCAGGCGATCACCCAGTTGGGCTACCCCCGCCTGCTCACCAGCCATCTGCGTAACCTGCTGATGTACGATCCGAATGACTACAGCGCCTACGTTAGCGAATGGCCGACTCAACCTTTCGACCACCGAGCTATGTGGGACATCGCCGGTTTCGCTGCGATGAAAAGCACAAACGTCATCATGATCTACGGCGATATCGATCCTTGGACGGCGGCGGCGTTCTTTATCCCGGACTCCAACCGTCGCGGCACCCGCACCTTCATGGTGAAAGGCGGCAATCACGGTTCCGATATCCTGACCTTGAACGAGCGTGATAAGAGCAGAGCTTACTCCATGCTGGAAGATTGGACTGGCGTAGCGCCACAAGATCCGCCCCTTATGCTGAGAAGCCTGTCCATCAGCAAAGACAACGTGCTTGAGCTGGAAGAAGAAGGCCTGCAGCGCCGTCCTTTGTAAACTATTACAGCCTTCGGCGGCGGAGCCCGCCGTCGGGGGCTTTGGATTTACTCGCAAATATTAGACACATGTTCAAGTGTTTGGGCCAGGTCTCCCTCAACCACTTTTTTGAGGACGTTTTTCGCCATAGGCAGACTTTCAAGACAGTGGCGCCTAATGTGGGCTGAGACCTCCTGCTTTATTTATTCCCAGGCTGGCTCATTAATATGCCCCAGACTATTAGGCCATTTCTCTCCGTATTATTTTATTTAAACTAAGTTAAATAATTATATGGATAATCTACTATAGAAAAATAAGAGATAGGCATACATTCTTTCAAGAAATAAGCGCCGCACGCTGCTTTCCTCTATCGTCGAATGATGAGGTTCAGTGCTACTCAATGCGAACTGGCTTCCGGTTAATTATTTTGTTTGATTATTATTTCAACTACTCACTGCATAACTTGTTGCCACATTAGCTTCCTAAGCGCCCCCGCAAGAAAAAATCTGTTGGGATTGATCTAGGAAAGGGTGTCTTTTTTGCTTCAGCTTCGCTAGAATTTAAAAAGCTTTTATGGTCCATTGATGGGGCCGAGTTATAACTTTTTTATTATCTGATTGAATAGTGATCGAAATGACAAAAAGATGTGGAAGCGATCATCTTTATGTCTAATTCATAGTCAGAGTTTCAGAATTGTTAATAACTCGTCAGTCATAGGCGATGCTACTTCGTAGTATAGGATCAAGGATTAAAGACGGGAGGTTTTTAGTGGTCGTCTTAAGAGAATTCCTTTTGAAAACTCAAATCGAGAATGCTTACAGAATTCAGACTGTGGGCTCCATTCTGTGTACCCCTTCCTTTACGGAAAATAAGCAAATATTGCGTTTTTGCGCTGCTCCTCTTTTTTATCATAAAAAATCCTAATACATAAAAATATTTAATCTCGATGCATTCATTTCAATATGGATGCTTTGAGCTATTAATGCGTTATCGCATTTTGGTGATATTTTGGGCGCTATTATAGGGTCAGGATGTCGGTCTGCATAAATCTGTCGTTTCAAAAAATAATGTTTGGTCGAACGTTAATTATTTAGTGGTGAGTAATGAAGGTATTAGTTACAGGCGGGTCCGGTTTTATAGGCGATCATACAATAGACGCGCTTGTGGAAAGAGGGCATGAGGTCGTAGTGCTGGACCGGAGAAAATTAAAGGCCGGTAAAGCCAATGTTGAGTATCACTTGGGAGATATAAATGATGCGTCTGCGGTAACTGAAAGCCTCGCGCATGTTGAAGGATTTATCCATCTTGCTGGAGTGTTGGGTACTCAGGAAACCATTTTAAGCCCAATGACCGCTGCGCGGGCCAACTTTTTAGGTGGTTTGAATGTGTTGGAGGCCGCCGCCCAGTATGGACTCCCAGGCGTTAATATTGCGGTCGGGAATTGGTGGATGAACAACACTTATTCTATCACCAAGAATATGATTGAGCGCTTCATTAAAATGTACAACAAAGAGCGCGCCACCAGAATAAATAATGTTCGCGCCGTTAATACTTATGGACCCAGACAATCAGTTGCAGCGCCGTTCGGGGCAAGTAAAGTCAGGAAGATTGTTCCTTCATTTATTTGTCGTGCGTTGAGCGGGCAGCCTATCGAAGTATACGGAGACGGGCGACAGATTTCCGATATGGTATTTGTTACTGACGTCGCCAACGTACTTGTATCTGCGCTTGAACACGCAGAGAAGAAAGGCCCCCGTCCATACAGTATCGAGGTGGGTTCCCCCGATCATACTACCGTGTTGACCGTGGCCCGCATCGTTCAAGAGACAGCGGTTGAGCTGGGTTATAAAAAAGTTCCCATCGTACATTTGCCCATGCGCCCGGGAGAAGAGAAGGCTTCCATGGTCGAGCGATCTGTTGCTGAGTCTGTGACCCAGGATATTGAAAGAATGTATGAGGAAGGCCGTATTGATGATGACGAAGTTAAGAACGTTCGGGCGCATCTCAGGCCCTTATACAATGACGTAGTGGCTGATTTGGCGACTTTGAATGAGCTGGAAATTGATTCTCGTAAATTCACCGCCCTTAAAGAGGGAATCTCAGCCACCATGCTTTATTACATCAAAGAAAGAGGCGTGCTCTGGAAGGGATAACCTTTCTTTATTCTATTGCTGAAACGCTAATTAAGATAATGCCGATGCGGCTTTGTGCTCAGTGCGCATAAGTCGTTTCGTCATATACGGACATACTGATCAAAAACATAAAGCACCTAAAAAGTAGTAAAGCTTTATAGAGTTTCTGGAGGCCTAAAGTGAGTGAATATAAATCTCTGACCCATGAGGAGGCGGCGGCTAAAATTGTGCGGTTGCTGAACAGGTTCATTTGTCTTGATGAGAGTGGGCTGGTATGGGCTGGCGGAATGACCGACGCAGCGGTTAAGCGCGGTTTAGAGTTGTTGATTAAAGAAGAAAGAATAAGTACATCTGGCCAGTCATACTTTCTTCTCGGAGATACGGAAGCGGGCGAAAGAGTACATCTTTCCGATGTCCGCTGTGGCGAGTGTAATGGCACATTGGTAAGTCAGGACAGGGAGTATTACAGCGCGCTGAATCAGTTGGAAACGCTGTTCAGAAAGCTATCAAACCCTGACATGAGATATAACCAAAACTTTGTTACACCAGATACAAGCATAAGAAGGATAATGTATGCAATGAGGAGGGATGAGCTGGAGGGTAAGAATCTTTACTTTTTAGGAGATGATGATCTAACCAGTCTCGCCGCCGCCATCTTATTAAAAGACGCAAATATTTACGTGTTTGATATCGATGGAAACTTGCTTAATTCTATAAAAACCGTAGCGGAAGAGCTAGGCGTTAAAAATATTCAAGTATTTGAGTATAACGCCGAATATGAACTTCCTGATGGTGTCGCCGGCAACGCCGATTTTGCCTGGGCGGATCCATCCAAGGGCGTATTGGATATATTTTTAAAGCGCTGCTCGGAAATGCTGCGTCCGAAGGGAATACTTTATACTTTTGCGAATCCTGATTACTTGCCGCTTTCTGACCGTTATCAGGTGCTGTCGCAAAAGTATGGCTTTGTAACGACAGATATGGTGCCTAAGTTTAATCAGTACTCTTCATCTGGACAGTATAACCGTGATAGCGCCTCTGATTCAGGGTTCAAGATTGCATTCACTGAATCGTTGTGTCGCGCGGTTAAGTTTTCCTGACCTGACGCCTACGTGAATATTTTAAGGCTAAATAATGCTTGTACTGACTGTCATCGCTTATATCGCAGTATCCATACTTCTTTTAAAAGCAGCATGGAATTTATACGTACTCGTTTATTTGAAGAGACAGCATCATATAAGCATAGTTGGGGGCGATGAAGCTGCGTTTAACGGTAAGCTGTTTATAATTGTCCCCGCCTTGTTTGAAGTTGAGTCTATCGCCGGATTTATTCGGCGCTTGAATGCTGTATGCGCTCTATCTGGCCGGTTGGTCGGGGACGTCGTTATCGTTTGTAATGAAGAGGAAGATAACCCGCGGAATCTAGTGGGCAGACGGGGCGATACGAGTATCAAAACCTGGGAGGCGGCCAACCGGGAAATTTTGATGCTTGAGGAAGGAGAAAGCGCGCCACTGTTTCACGTGCTTAAGTATGGCGGGGAGCACGGACGCGCGGGTCAGCTGAACTATGCATTTGAGCACTTGGTTGAAAAACTCGACATGGGGGCAGGTGATTATTGCATGTTGCTGGATGTCGATGCGCAGTTTGATGAGCAGGTATTCGCGGCAGTGCGCGCGAAAATTAAGTCTGAAAAGCCTGACTTCATACAAATACCGACAACCTATATTTGTGATAAAGAATTTAATAAAGGCTTAGATGAAGTATTTGCGTTGTGGCAAAACTATTTCATGGTGGGTAAGGAGCTATATGCCTATTACAGGCGTTACGCCAGACAGAAAAAGGCAGGCGATATATATAGGCCTTACTTTTGGTATACAGCGAATGGCGCAGTCTTTTCCTGCTCTTATCTGAGGAATATAGGTAAGTTCTGTGAAGGCTATGTGCTTGATGATCTGGCTACCTCTATCAAGATAAATATGCATGGCTGTAAAACGTCGGTGACTGCCAGTCCTATTACTGTCCGCCAATCGCCAGGGTTAAAAAATGAGATTGACCAGAAAGTCACTTGGTCTTTCTCATATATTGAATTATTCGCCTTGTTCAAAGAGCTTTCCTATAACAAAGAGGCAAAGAAAAAGCTGGTTTTCATAGCGCTTCATCGTTGGCGTTTCGGCCTGTTTTGGGCTTTAAGGGGGCCTGTCTGTCTGGCGGCTATGCTAACTATTTTTCTGCCTGGCGCTTATAGCATTATAGGGGGGGTAGCATATATATCTTACGTTTTTTCTGCGTATATGCTTTCTAAATATGCTGGTAAATCAGAAAGCCTATATCAGGCTATGTCTATAGAGAAGCTTGCCGGAATAATTTTGTATCCTGTTATACATAGCTTTATTCCATGGGTTATGATCAAAAGAAAAGTGTTGACTCATAACGGAAAAATAATCAGATATTTGAGTGTAAGATAAATGCGATCGCTGTTTGTTTCCGAAATAGATAAGATTAAGTCATTTGGCAAAAAAAAGAGCTTGAGTTTCGACGGTGCTATCGTTGATATCTACACAGATAATGACTGCTTTTTTAATTTGCTGGATGAGTATTTTTTTTGGCTGAGTAACGAGGAATGCTCACCAAATAGCCACGCAAGATTTACGATTGCTATCGCTCACAGTCCCTCTCTGTTCTTAAGCCTCCTGGCGTCAGTGGAACAGACTGGGGATTATAGCCATGTCAAATTTCATCCCGATACTTTTTTTGAGACGCTTTATGCTGACGCAGAGGTCAGTGTTTTTGAGGCCAGAGGAGGGATTCGACACTTGGTTTGCAGAAGTGATGACTGCAAACAGTTGCTCGTTGTCACGCCTTACGCCGCTGATGATAGAACTGAAAGCCTGAAGCCGGGAATCCGGATTACTAGAGAGGTTTTTCTGCGTTGTTTTGAATCGCAAGGGGCGTTGATGTTGCACTCCTCAGCCGTTGAGGTAAACGGTAAATCTTATCTGTTTATTGGCGATAGCGGCGCTGGCAAGACTACCTTGGCGTCTTATCTGGCCAGGGAGCCAGGATGCCGCTTTATCAGCTCCGACCGCGTGATGCTGATAGAGGAGCGTGACGAGTTTCAGGTCAGGGGCTGGCCGGGAGGCGTCTCGGCGGGCTCTGGTATGATCAACGCCTTGCTGGACGATGTCTCCGCTGCAGAGCGTGACGAAATCTTAAGCTCTATTAAGCATGAGTTAGGCTATGTTAAGAAAAATAAGCTCTTTTTTACTCTGAAAGAGTTCTCGAAGATATTTGATGTCGTAGTTTCTAACGGCGGCCCCATTGCAGGAATATTCTTCCCTCAAATTGATATAACCGCCAGTGAGGCGCAGGCGGAAAGAGTCACGCCTGAAGCCGCTAATCTGAAGATGCTAAAGCAACTGCGGACTCCTTATTGTGAGACTCATCAATATGGTCTTTTGCCAATAGAAGACTCTCCAAGAGAGCAGGTTCTTGAAGCGGCGAAGTTAACGCTGCAGGCCTTTTCAGAGTCAACGCCAGCCTATTCTTTAAAGGGCCACCCGAAAGACTTGGTCAAATATATTTTGGGTATAGGCGCTGTGTAATTAGAAGGGGCATTAGCAATGAATCTGTCGCTGGATGGTCTTCCGGGTTGTGGAAAAACTACTTTCCTGAAGGGACTGTCAAAACATATCGGAATTCCGGTTGTTGATGAATTTATACTCGATATCGATCCGCATACACGGGCTGATGAAGCCTTATATGTGGAAAATGACAATGCCAAGGCTGAAAGAAGTCGGGCTTTTAATAAGTCTCTTTGGGACAGATCCTGCCTGTCGACAATTGCATTTAAGCTCGCACAGGCGGAAATAAATACGGATGTGAAATCATTTCAAGCATGCGCCGTGAGTTTGTATGGAAAACGATTTGTGCTGGCGGATCTTATTTATATATGGGATATCTCCCCAGACACTTCCATTGTTCGTCAGAAGGAAAGAACTATACACGGCGTTGGCGGCGCTATTTTAGATCGGGTCTTTTTGGAAAATTGGAGACGGTCTTACCTAGATATAGCGGAATTATTGTCACAGCAGGGTTATTCAGTGAAGGTCGTAGAATCCTCTGCTGATATCTATCAGTCCAGAATGTTCAAAAAGTTTATTTATGAAGAATTCGATGATCAGAAATTCGGCGAAAGCATTAATCCTACATCAAGGCAAGATCTTGTTAGTGGAGTATAAAAGCGAGACCGATCATTGGTACGCATTACCGGGGGGAGGGCAGGGCAAATTTGAAACGTTGAGCGATGCCTTGGTGAGGGAGTGTATAGAGGAAACCGGGCTTCGTATCAATGTGGGGGATATTTTGTTCGTACGGGAATATATCGGTAAAAACCATGAGTTTGCGGAATTGGACGCCGACGTTCATCAGATTGAATTTATCTTCAGCGCAACATTGGCCGATCCTTATGTTGCCTCACCAGATGAGAGCGTAAAAATGGATAAGGATCAGGTCGGCGTCGCCTGGGTGGAAATTGAAAAGATTATGGACGCTAATCTGTATCCAGTGGTGCTGCGGGAAAAAATTAAAAGCGTGTCGCTTATGCGGGATTCAACCTGTTACCTGGGAGATGTTAACTGAAATGAGAGTGGGCTTCGCAGCATGAAAGTCTGCCTGGTGGGTGGGGCTGGCGCCGGTAAAACAACCATCGCGCGACGCTTGGCGGAAATCCTTGATACGCCGCATATCGATTTTGACGACGTATATTGGGATACCTCTCAAGGGGGCTTCACAAAAAACACCGAAGAGCATATAGCCGGAGAGACCCTGAAGTTAAGTCTTAGACCCTGCTGGATTGTAGAAGGAGCCTATGACCGAAGATTTATTCCCCTGTTTGAGACGGCGGATGTCATCGTGATTATCGAAGCGCCATTTCTGGAAAGATGCCGGCGCTTATTGCTTCGCCTGTTAAAGAACCGGCTAAGTGGGTCGATGCCGAAGGAAACCTTATCTGCGACTGTCCATCTGATTAAGTTTACCCATGAGTATCCCAGGCGATTGGCGCGGGTGCTTGAGCATCATGGCTTATTTAACAAAGTTATCCGGGTAAAAAACCTGGGAGAGTTACGGCGAAAGCTTGGCGTATAGACGATAAAAGCCAGGTGCGCAGGCGGCCAATGGTTGATGAATGGAGATATATCAATGAAAGACGTAGTTGAACTGATTAACTGTTACTTTAATGATGACGCCCCTGCGGTGACGGCTATGCCGGATTTTGAGCTGTTGGCCAAGCATAAGATGTTGGGCGTTCTGCATTGGGCAATGTTTGAGAAGTCTCTCGATAGCTATCCTTCGAGAGTAATGGAAGTCGTTGATGTTTATTCCGACAGGCTACAGAAAGACCATAGAGAAAAAGTGTCTGAAGTTGACGACGTATTTTATCAGTTGAATAAGTCGGGGGTTCCCGCGGTTGTAAGGAAGGGGCTCTCTCTATGTGGGTTTTACCGGCAGCCCTGGCATCGTTACTCCAGAGACATTGATCTTTTAGTGGACGAGAAAGACTTTCCAAAATTGATTGAGGTGCTGGATGCTATTGGCTATCGCGAAGGGGCCTATGACTACGTAAATAAGCAGCCTGTCTATATGGATAAGAAAGAGCGGGTGCAGTATCTTCTGAATCCTGACCATCTGCCATTCAGACACCGTATTGATAACGAATCATCGCAGGCTTTTGTCATTGACATAGCCAACACGCTCTCCTGGTATAAATCAGAAGAGAAAGATAGCGTGGAAGTTTTTATTCGTGATAGTGAAAGCTTTGGAAATATCCGGTTTTTGAATGACCGTCACAAAATCTATGACGTAGGAATGCATTTATTTAAGGATATATTTTTCCGCGGAAATATCCGTAAGCGCGCGCCTTACTTAATCTCTTTTATGGATTTTCATTACTGTCTTCATGCTTCTATCGCCGCATCCGAAGCACAAGGCGTCTCTCCTCACAACAATCTCTTCCTGAATAAAACTCAAAATGTGGTTGAGGGTGTGCTAGGCAATCTGAGTCCACCAGAGAACGATAGGATTTACAATGAAGTGTACGCCAATAGCCAATTTGAAAAAGTTAATGTTTCTATACAAGAGCGTATGGCGGTAACAAGAAGAAGCGAGTATCAGGAACTCGTTAGTCAATTTATATAGCTGTGCTGGAGACTTTCGGCCCTTTCTATAAGGGAGTCTATCTGTTCTCCAGGAGTTAGGAGTGCGTTACAGCCCGTGATTAATCACTAAAGCCTAATGATATGTGTAGGGGCCCGATTTTGTAGGTAGTGGGCATCGATGTCTCCCTCGCATTATTTACGTATCACGGCGCAGCCGTTCTCTTCAATGATGTAAAGGCGGATGTCGCCACATTTTCAGTCAGGGTTAGTCTCTTTCGTATGGATAGTAATAAAGCATTAGTCGCCAAGAACCTTAATAAAACCTATAAAAAATACAAACGAAGCGCAGGGATATATCACTCGTTCCGTTCCATATTTCGCCGGGAGTATGAACTGAAGAGCGCATGTAAGTCGTTCAATCTGGAGGTCGAGAAGGGGGAGCTGATAGGTCTTCTTGGTCCTAACGGCGCGGGAAAGACAACGCTGATGAAAATGTTCAGCGGGATACTCACCCCTACGGCTGGAGATTGTCGAGTCCTGGGCTACACCCCTCATAAACGCAGTATCGAGTTTAGAAAGAAAATTTCATTTGTGATGGGGCAAAAAGGCCAGCTTTGGTGGGACTTGTCCTCTATGGATTCCTTTTTGCTACTGCAAAAATATTATGAAACTGAAAAAGCAGTATTCACGGCCAGGCTGGAGGAGTTGTCCACCTCTTTGAAAGTCGACGGTCTCCTCAATGTTCCTGTAAGAACATTGTCTCTTGGCGAGCGGATGAAGATGGAGTTGATAGCGTGCCTGCTGCACCAACCGGAAGTACTTTTTCTTGATGAACCAACTATTGGCCTGGACTTAGTGTCTCAGCAAACGATCAGGACTTTCCTATCCAACTATCAGAAGAAAAATAACGCTACGATATTCCTGACTTCACACTACATGGCTGACATTGAAGCTTTGTGCTCCAGAGTGGTTTTTATCGCTAATGGAGAGAAAATGTATGATGGAAGTATTGATAGGTTTTCAAGTGTCTTAGGGCGTGACAAGTTTGTCACTTTGCACTTTAGTGAAGCTGTGGATATGCAGGATGGATGTTGGGAGCGCCTCAATCCAAAATGGTCGACGCGACAGTATAAAGTGGAGCTTCGAATACCAGAGGAAAAGTTAAAGGAAGTAACCTATGAACTGTTGAGTAAGTTTCCGGTGGTGGACTTTCAAACAAAAAATTTGCCCATTGAAGAAGTTATGAACACGGTGTTGTCCAAGCCGGAGCTGCTGAAAGCGGATGAGCTCCAATGAGTAAGTGGCTTCAGACAATACGGATCTCTATTTCCAAGCAATTGGCTTATAAAAGCAATCTATTGCTAGCGGTAATAGGCCCCAGCTTAACCTTCTATTTTATCCAGATTAATTTATGGGGCGCGATCTTTGCGTCCAAGGGCGGGCAGGGCATTGCGGGTTACAGCTTGTCGAGCATGCTGGACTATCAGTTTTGGGTTCTGATCATCTCAATTTTCGCCCAATCTCATAACAGTATGTCTGTCGCAGAAGAAATTCGCCATGGAAGAATCAGCGCGCACTTAATTTATCCTTTTGATTTCTGGAAGTATCATATTGCGACTTTTCTTGGTCAGATCTATATCCATTTCTTTATCGCCGCATTTTCTGTAGTGGCGGTATATGCGCTTGGTTTTCTGGATACGATGGATGCAGTTTATGTCATACAGGGAGTTGTCATACTTCTATTGGTTACATTTTTATGGTTTAGCATCAGCTTCACTATCGGTCTGATTGCGTTCTGGCTTGACGAAACCTGGGCGCTGAGAGTTATGTTTTTGACCATAAGTCGCTTTCTTTCAGGGGCGATACTGCCTCTGGAAGTTTTTCCCGTCTGGATGGCGAATGCTTTAATGTACACGCCTTTCCCTTACATGACTTGGCTTCCTGCGAAAGCATTTATGGGAGACCTGCCGCTTCCTTTTGTTACCTGTGTTCTGATACTGCTTCTTTGGCTTCTCGCCAGCTTTGCTCTGGCCAGTTATACATGGGTAAAAGGCATTCGTTTGTACTCCGCTTCCGGGGGCTAAGGAGAGTATGAAGTATTTAAGAATTTATAAGCACTTTATATCTTGTGCTATTTCCGAAGCTACGTCGCATCGGGCTCACTTTGTTATCGTCTTTTTTATTGACCTGCTTTTTTATGCGTCAACGTTTCTAACGATCGAAATTATCTATCAAAACGTCAATTCGGTTGGACCGTGGACAAAGAATCAATTTCTATTTTTTATATCTTTCATGCTCGTTGTAGAGCATTTGTATATGACTCTCGCCAGTAAGAATTTTTGGCGATTCTCTAGACTTGTCAAGACTGGCAAGCTGGACTTGGAGTTATTGCACCCAGTTAACTCGGTTTTCACCATTTTCTTGCGACGAATCAGGGCGGAAAGCCTGCTGGTGACCCCTATTCCTTGGATTGCGCTTTATTATTTTGGCATTCAATTGGAATTGAGTGCGCTAGCGCTTCTTTTAGCGCCTGTACTGGCTCTGTTGGCGTTTACTTTACTGGTTAGTATTGAAGTGCTTATTTCAATGATAATGTTTTACACCATAGAGTTCTCAGGAGTTAATTTCTTCAGGATGCAGCTCCATCACTTTTCAAGATGGCCGGAGTTTATATATGGCGCTCACATTAGAGTCGTATTTATGTTCTTAGTTCCAATACTGAGTGTTGGAAGCGCACCTGTTTATTTTTTACTGGAGAACAGCGATTGGCATTATGTGGTCTTTATGGTTTTTGCTATTGCCGCATTATGGTGTCTGATTAGTCTGGTTTGGCGTTTGTCGTTAAAGTCTTACAATTCAGCATCCAGTTGAATGAAAGAGAAGACAAAATTTTAGCTATATAGGTTTGTGTAGAGTTTAGGAGATAACAGTATGTCTGAGGGGGCGTTAGAACGAGTCAAGCTGGTTGCAGAGCAGCTTTTCCAAGTGAAAATTAGTGATGAAGACGCTGACTCGCCTGTCAGGGAGCTGGGAGTTGACTCAATGAGTTTAATCGACCTCATATTGGAACTGGAGTCAGTATTCGGTTGCAGTCTTGATGCTTCGCAAGTTGACCCCAGAAGCTTTGAAACAATTCGCTCCATTAGTGAGCTTTTTGATGAGTTAAGTAACCCGGCGACTGTCTGAAGTGGTGGGAAGGAAGTAGTGGGAAGAAAGTAGTAGGAAGTATACATCCGCATTGGCTTTCTAGTACTGCATCAGCGCCAGTTCATGAAGAGACGCTGCATAGACTGGCGTGTGAGGTTGGGAAATTTTTATAAGTAATCCAAGAAAATCCTGCATAGGCACGAATCCTATGTCGACATACAGACATAGAAGAGAGGATCGCAATAGTGAATTCAGAGATAGAAAGCATGGGATTACAAGAAGAGCTGGACATTGAAAAGGAACATGATTCAGCAAGCCGTCTCTCAATGAGATTAAATTTTAAAACCGAAGCGGGCTTTACGCCTGATCTGAGGTATTACGCTCGATGCATGGGACAACTTATTAAAATCGGACCTGGGAATAGAGGCAAGCTTAGGCTGGTTGGAGCTACCTCTGAGTTTTCCTTCAAAGGAAAGTTCGTATGTAGAGGCGCTTATACCAAAGATGTTTGGGTGGGGCTCACATCATACTTAAGTAAAACCCCGGAGTTTGGCAATGAACTGGTGGCGCGTACGCCTCTTATAGATTCCGGTAAACCTGCGTCGGGCGTGTGCGCGACGTTATGGTCTGCGACAATAGATGTCCCGGAAGGCTCCTTCGATCTGCAATTGCCATATAATGAATACTTGATGATCTTTGGGGTGAGCTATGCATAAAGAAGTCGAATATGTATATCGCTACAGCCCTGATATTCATAACTGTAAATCACAAACGTTTCATTACTTTATTAGAACCTTAGGAAATGATCCGGAAAAGTATCTTGCTCGAGATGTGGGCCTGTACCTGTTTAAAAGCACTGACGGGGACCACTTTTCTCCCTCATTAAGAAGTTGTGAAGATATTTTAGAGTCAAATGGACTGAGTTTTACAAGGATAAGCGTGGGCTCTGTCGATGAATTACAACATCTAATTAGCAGTAGTCTGCAACAACGAAAAGTGCCACTGTTGAAGTTCAACTTCAAAGTTATCGCTCGTACGCTTCCCGGTATGATTTGGAATCGGGATATCCCTCATATGACCGCTGTGCGTGAAGTGGCGCAGGGTGCGGAAGTTGACTCGCAAGAGTTATTGACCACTTGCAGGTTCAGGGAAAAGCTTGACCCGGTAAAGATCTTTGAGCGAGAAGAGGATAGGGTGGTTCCTATTGAATTCATTGACTATAGCGGTTGTTTAACCACCCCAGATCATGCGGAGCAGGTGATGGTTTCATTATCCCACGCGCATGAGATGAATAACATGGGGGTTCCTGACGCTGGCTTAACCGAACGCTTCCGGGCTGCTGGGTATACGACCCGGCCCGAGTGCGTTGGTGAAGATGTGCTGACTTATATAGCTGACGAATTCAATGCCGCTTTTGAGTCTTCGTACGATGACCTTTCGAGAGTGCTAAAAAAATGGGGACCGCGCCTGGATAGACTTGCAATCAGCCGATACTGGTTTGGCGAATATCTAAAGTGCGCAGGAATAAAGTCGAGCGCCTTGGACGCCCTGATCTCTGAGCTCTCTATCGCCAGTAGTTTGTGGAAATATGTCTATATAGTCAGCCACGATATATTAAGGTCAGACTCAGAATTGAAAAAGGATATTTTTAAGCGAAACATTCAGGACGTCTTAATTAGTGAGGCTCGCCTATTTCAGTATATTGAAAGAATAGCGCTGCATAGTGGGAATTAAACTATATATTCAGAGACGTAAGTTATATGCAAGAGGTTGTTTCTAGCATTGAGTCGATGGGGAGCCGAATACTTAAAAGCTCAATTGAAAGCGACTCAAACGGCGAATTGGTTCATGACGGAGTACTGGCGCTAAAAGAGATCAGGGCTTTTTCTTGTCTGGCGCTTGAGCGTTGTCCGGTTACAGAACTTCGGTCAGCGATTAATATTGCTGCGTCGGTAGGGCAGTATTGCCTTTCTTCTGCAATCGTGTGGAGTATGCACACTCAGCAGTTGTCCGTCATCAAGAGAATGCCGGAGTTTATTCGGGAGAAGCTGCTGGAAGATCTGCTGTTGAATGAAAGCGTCATCGCGTCAGTCACCACTGATATGACGGGCGGCGCCAGTATCTATAAATCCAGTGCGGTATGTACATCCGTCTCTCCTGAATCGGTCATGATTGATCGATTTTCGCCAATTGTCAGTTACTGCGGCCTGGCTGATCACTTCCTGATTACTCTGGGTGGATTTAGCTCTCCGTCTTCTCTTTTGCTTCTGGCCAGAAATGAATGTGATCTGGAGTTGGGTGAAATTAACAGTCAGATGGGCGTCAGGGGGCTGGGGAACCGTTCTCTGGGAATAAAGTCTGAAGTGAGTCCAGACAGGGTGATACAGGCTGATGTCGATAAATTGATTTCTGACTATATGATTCCCTTCGGTCACTTTACTCTTTCTGCATCCTGGTACGGAAACTTGAAGTGGGCGCTGTATGCGATTGTCAAGGATTTAAAAAGAAAGAAAAAACACCTTGATTCCGATACGGTCGTTAAGCAGATCGGTATAGTAAGATCCAGGCTCTACGCTATCGAATCCGTTATATGGAACACGTTTAATCTATATGGCGAATATTATAACAGTGGGTTCAAAACCAAGCCCGTAAACTATGATCTGGCTATCAATGCGTTGAAAGAAATATCTTCCAGCGAAGCAGTGAAATCGATGGAAATGCTGCTGTCTCTTCAGGGGCTGTTTGGCGGCTATATAAAAATGGATGATATAAATATAAACCAAAGATATAGGGATGTAATGTCGGGGCCGTTGATGTTTAGCAATGAGAGAATTCACAAGCTGATTGGGAAGCTGACGTTAATCAACAGGTAGCATAGTTTCAATGATGAATATTCGGTCCAGTTTTATTCGGTATCAGGATAACGAATTTATATTTTTTAATGGCGATTATATAACTTATGGTCAAGCTTACCTGTGCGCGCAACACTACAAAAGAGAAATGCTACAGGGAGACCGCATACTGATATGCGCGGAGAATAGCGCCGATGTGGTTCTGCTCATTATTGCGGCGATGTTAAGGGGGGCGGTCTTTACTTGTATTGATCCGCACGCCAGCGAACTGAATTTGCAGTTTATTGTTGATAAATTCGCGCCTACGCAAGTATTTTGCGGCCCAGATAGTCGCGACAAATTTCCCGGGCATTCGGTGAAGGTGATTTCTGAGATCTCTTGCCCCGTTATCGATGTTCAGAACAGTCTGCCGGATGACGAGGCGTATGCTTACTCGGGATCTGAGACGGCCGCAATTGTCTTCACCAGCGGCACTACAGCCCGACCTAAAGCGATTGAACTAAGCTTCGCCAATATCGCGTTCGCCTCGCAAGCCATACAGGGGGAATTGAATTACTCCGCAACAGACAGGGTGGGCGTGTTTTTGCCGCTGTCGTTTGACGTTGGTTTGTACCAGATATTTCTATGCCTGCTTTCCGGGAGTTCGTTATTCATTTCAAAGGGCGGTCAGCTCACGCCAGCGTCTTTTGTTGAGATGAAGGAGAAGCGGATAACGGTGTTGCCTTCGGTGCCGGGGCTGCTGGCGGTGATGGTGCGCTGGCTGGAAAAGAAGAGTGAATATACTCCTGGCCTGAGGAAAATCACCAGTACCGGAGAAGCGCTGCATCAGGAAAATATAGATAAGCTGGAAGCTCTGTTTCCCGGTGTGAAGATATATTCCATGTATGGGCTGACTGAATGCAAACGGGTATCTGTACTGCCTCCGGAAGAGCTCCATATCAAGCCTGGTTCTGTCGGAAAACCGCTGCCGGGCACGGAGGCGTATGTCTATGCAGACTCAGCGCTGCGTTCGGCCGGCGAGGGCGAACTGGTCGTCGCTGGGCCGCATCTGGCCAAGGGATATCTGAATGATAGCGAAGCGAGTTCAGAACGGTTCAGGTTCATCGATGGCAAGAGATATCTTTTTACAGGAGACATTTTCAGGATTGATCAAGATGGCTACCTGTATTACCAAAGTCGTTCCGACACAATTATTAAAATAAATTCTTACCGCGTTTCACTGGTGGAGATCGAAGCCGCGGCGATGTCTGTGGAAGGCGTATCAGAAGCTTGTGCTTTTAAGTGCGGTCAAAAGCTTGTACTGGTTTACTCTGGAGACAGGGACGCGCTTCAACCCAAAAGCCTTAATGGGCTGATCGAACACTATAAAATCCCCAATACAATTGTTCGTATTGATGACATGGTTAAAACCAATAATGGAAAGCTTGATCGGAAAGAAATCAAAAGAAGATATGAACAGTCGCTTGGGTGTAATTAGAGAGTTCGCTCCAGAGCTGAGTACGCCTTGTTACATATACTTTGGCCAGGAGATTGAGCGAAATATTAATGCGCTGAAATCGGCCTTGCCTTCAGCTAGTCGTATTTATTACTCGGTTAAATCCAATGCTTATCCGGATATTCTGAGTTTGGTGGACAAACACAAACTTGGCGTTGAATGCTCATCTATGGGGGAGCTAAACATTACCGGGGCGGTAGTCCCAGCCGCGCCGTTGATATACTCCGGACCGGCCAAGAGCCCGGATGAGTTGGTTCAGGCTATCAGTCGCAATGCGTTGATTTCAGTTGAGTCGATGAATGAGCTGTCCAATATTTCCCGTATAGCGGAACAGGTTCGCGCCGACCACGTGGATATATTGGTTCGAGTCAACCCGGACAAGCCGCTTAATTCTGGTTTGAGAATGACAGGCGTCGCCTCTCAGTTCGGTGTCCAGGAAAACGAGCTTAGAGAGGTATTTCAGCTGATTAACATGAATAGAAAAATCCGCTGCAGAGGCGTGCATGTTTATTATGGAACTCAAAGCAGCGACGCCAACAGGATACTGGAAGGGGTTGCGAATATCGCCAGGATAGCCCGGGCCTGTAATGAGTATTCAGTAAATCCGTTTGATTTGATTAACTTTGGGGGCGGCTTTTCTTCTCCGTACGCTAATCTGGAGACAGTTGCGGGGTTGGGCGAAGACTTCCGATCGAAGTTGGAAGCCATTCTCAAGCAAGAGGGGGTGAGCCATGTAACTCCTATATTTGAGTCGGGCAGGTTTATAACCGCCACCTCCGGTTTTTTGATGCTGAAGATCAGGGATATCAAAAGTTCTTACGGAAAGAAATATATAGTTGTGGATGGCGGCATCAATATTTTTGGTGGTACGAATGCTGGAGGAAGGTTACTCAGGGCCAGAGTGGACGCTATCAACATTGACCGGGCCGCCGCGGAGCCGAGCGATGTGGAGACAGTGCAAGTCGCAGGACCTTTATGCACGCCCATTGACGTTATGCCCGCCATTAGCCTGAACGCTGACTCCCAAATCGGCGATAGGCTGGTCATCCCTAATGTGGGAGCGTATGGACTAAACTCCGGTTTATTGACTTTTCTTCGCCACCAGGCCCCGTCCGAATACTTTTTCCATTCCGAGACAGAATACAGCAGCAGGAGAATTGAGTACGGATACCGTATTCAGGATGAGCTTTTATAGACGCTCAATGTCTACTTTCGGGAAGTGAAAACAGCGCCTGACCGATGGCGTTTTTATTTCACGATCTCAACTATCAATCATGTAATAAGGAAGTCTATGCTAAGAAGCACACGTGCCTGGAAATTACTGGCCAGCACAGCAGTTGTTACAGTTTTGGCGGCGGGCTGTCAGTCTAATCTAGAGAAAAAAAGCGCCGTCAGAGAGTCGGAAATCAAGAACGTAATCATGATGATCGGCGATGGAATGGGGCCGCAGCAAATTGGTTTGTTGCATGAATATGCGATTAATGCGCCGGACTCCATCTATCATGGTCAGCTCACAGGCATGCAGAAGTTTATGGACGCCGGCGTGCTGGGACTCTCTCGCCACACACCCGCCTATAACTTGGTTGTCGATTCCGCTTGCTCCGCCACTCAGTTGGCCACAGGCGAGCCGGCGCCGTCTGAAGTTATCGGTGTGGATAAAGTGGGGAACCCTGTTGAGACGGTGCTGGAAAAAGCCAAACGTATGGGCAAGTCCACCGGCTTGGTGTCCGATACGCGCCTGACTCACGCCACTCCGGCCTCCTTCGCCGCCCATCGTGCTCATCGCTCCATGGAAAATAAGATCGCGGAAGACATGTTAGCCAATCAAGTTGACGTCATGCTCTCTGGCGGTTTGCGCCACTGGCTACCCAATACTATCAACGACAAAGGCGACTTATTTCGGCAACTGAAAGAGAGGACGGGAGGGACTGTCTATTTGAGGTCTCGACGGATGGATGATAAGAACCTGTTGTTGGAAGCCGAGACGATGGGCTATCAGTTAGCGTTCAACCGACGCCAGTTAGATACCGCCAAAGGCGATAAATTGCTGGGACTGTTCAACTACTCCGGCATGATGAATGGCATTCGCTATACCCATAGCAAAGACGATCCTGAACGCACAGAACCTTCTCTGAAGGAAATGACCATGAAGGCTCTGGATGTATTGTCCCGTAACGAGAAAGGGTTTTTCCTGATGATCGAAGGAGGTCAGATCGATTGGGCGGGTCACGACAACGATGCGGGCTCCTTGCTGCATGAAATGCTCAAGTTCGATGAAACCATCAACTACGTCTACGAGTGGGTGAAGAACCGTCGGGACACCTTGGTTATCATCACAGCAGATCATGAAACCGGCGGATTCGGCTTCAGTTATTCTCGCGCCAACATCCCGGAAGGCGAAGCTCTGACCGGCGCAGCCTTCAAAGAAGCAGCCTATGCGCCGAACTTCAACTTTGGATCTTTCGAGACCTTAAGCAAGTTGTATCAGCAGAAAAAGAGCTTTTCGGATTTGTTCGCCGAGTTTGATCATGGCGATAAGACCCCTGAGCGACTAATGGATCTAATTAATGCCTATAATGAATTTCCAATCACTCTGGCGCAGACCAAAGCACTGCTTGAGCAGGAGCCGACGCAAGTGAAGGAGAACGGCCGAGACACAATGGTCACCAAGTTAGTTCCTAAAGTGCATGACTTTAAATCTTTCTACGCTTATGGCCGGGAAACGCGTCAGGATTTACTGGGCCGCGCCTTGTCTGAAAGCCAGAACATTGTCTGGGCGACGGGCTCCCACACCAGTACGCCGGCGCCGGTCATCGCGTTTGGGCCTGATGGCGTAACTAAGGAATTCTCAAAGTTGTTGCATCACACAGATATCGGTCAACTAGCCAAAAGCGCTATCCAGTAATTTCTGACTGTAAGTCGCGAGCTGGCGGCAGGGCGGGGGAGCTTTAGTTCCCCTTGCTTACTATTTCTTTCTCAGCACTAAAAACTGGCCCCACTCCCCCTTACCAGCCATAATTCCGCCAGTCCATGGCGCATGGGTTTTTTGCGTCCGCCCGGTTAAATTTAACAGTAAATCAACAGCTAGGGAGTCACGATGACCAGTCTAAGCAAGTTCAGTTTTATGGCGATTTTGCTTTCTCTTGGAGTATTGCAGGGTTGTTCTGAAACGGACCAACAGACGATGGAGGAGAAACCTTTGCGCCCTGTCAGAACGATGGTGGTAGGGGCTGCGGAGAATGCGAACTGGCGTGAATTTCCCGGTACGGTGGATGCGGCGCAGAAGGCGGAGCTGGGCTTTCGGGTGACAGGGAAGCTGCATAGTCTGAACGTGAATGAAGGGCAGATTGTGAAGGAAGGGGAGGTGCTGGCGAAGCTGGACGATACTGACTTTCTCATTCAGCTCAAGAGTCGTCAGGCGGATTATCAGCAGGCCCATGATGATTTTCTACGGGGAAAATCCCTGATCGGTAAAGGCGTTATTTCCCAGTCGGATTTCAGCAAACTGCAGGCGCAGGACGTTGCCGCCCAGGCGGCTCTGGAGTCCGCACAGAGAAATCTGGAGTACACCGAACTGAAGGCCCCATTTGGCGGCAGGATCGCCAAGCGTTATGTTGAAAACTATGAAGAAGTCTCCGCCATGCAGTCGATCTATGCACTGCAGGATATCTCGTCTCTGTTGGTGAAGGTGGATATTCCTGAAAGCCTGATGATTACTGCTCAGGAAGGGACAGAGCCGGAAGTACAGGCGTTGTTCTCTGGTATCCCCGGCGAGAGTTTTCCCCTGAAACTGAAAGAAGTGTCCTCCCGCGCGGATGAAGCGACGCGTTTATTCAACGTGACTTTTAGCATGCCGGCGAACCCTAAATACAACATTCTGCCGGGCATGTCCGTCACAGTCAGAGGTCGTCCGCCGCAAGCGAAAGGGCAGGACGGCGCTATTTTTGTTCCGCCTCATGTGGTGCAGGAAGACGGCGATGGACGTTATGTATGGACGGTCAGCCATGAAAATGACTCGACAGGCGTGGTCAGTCGTCGCGCGGTGACGACAGGGGCGATTCAGAATAACGGCATTCAAATTCTGTCTGGGCTGGAAGAAGGCGATGAAGTGGTGTCCGCCGGCATGAGTAAGATGCACTCTGGGTTGCAAGTGCGTCTGACCACGGAGGGGAGCAAGTGAATATCACACGGTTTGCCATAGAGAATAACCGGCTCACGATTGTTCTCCTGCTGGTGATTGCAGTGGCCGGAACCATGACTTTTCTGGGCATGCCCCGCGCTTATGACCCGGGTTTCGTCATGCGTGCGGCGCAGGTGGTGACCTATTTTCCCGGCGCGAGTCCCGAACGGGTGGAGGAGCTGGTTTCCTCGCAGATTGAAGAAGCGGTGAAGGAAATTCCAGAGCTGGACTTCGTGAAAAGCGAATCCCGTACCGGTGTGTCCATCGTTACGGTGAACATCAAGGAAAGCTACAAGGACATGCGCCCGATCTGGGATAACCTGCGGCGCAAAGTTGAGTCCATTTCCACGGACCTTCCCGATGGTGTCGTTGGCCCTTATGTGAATGATGAATTCGGCGATGTGTTCGGCATTGTCATGACCATTACGGCGGAAGGCTTCAACTATGCGGAACTGAAAAAGATCTCCGATGATGTGAAAACGGAGATGCTGAGGTTTCCGGATGTCGCCAAAGTTGAAATCTGGGGCGAACAGGAAGAGCGTATTTTTGTTGAATACAATAACTCTCGTCTGTCTGAACTGGGGTTGTCTCCAAGCCAGCTGTCGCAGGCCTTGGAAACGCGCAACATTATTATTTCCGGCGGCTCTTTTAATCTGGGGCGTGAGCGCATATCGCTTGAGCCAAGCGGCAACTTTGAGTCAGTGGAGGATATTGAGCAGACCATCATCAACATCCCGGGCACCAATCGGTTGATGTATCTGAAAGACATCGCCACAGTGGTGCGCGGTTATGTGGACCCGCCGGAATCCTTGTTGCATTCATCCGGGGAGTTCGCGCTGGCGGTGGCGGTGGCCATGCGGGAAGGCGGCAACAATATTGAGCTGGGCGAGCAGGTCTCGGCCATGATGAACGAGCTGCTGCAGCAATATCCTTACGGCATCGAGTTTGATCTGGTCAGCTTTTCTCCGGCGGAAGTGGATCAGAAAGTCAGCGATTTCGTTTCCAACCTGTTGCAGGCGATCGCGGTGGTGTCCATTGTCATGTTGTTCACCCTGGGCCTGAGAACTGGCTTGGTGGTTTCCACGCTGATCCCTTTATCCATGCTGCTGGCGTTTTTGGTGATGTCCTATCTGGATATCGGGCTGGATCAGATTTCTTTGGCGGCGCTGATTATCGCGCTAGGGATGTTGGTGGATAACGGGATTGTGATGGCGGAAAACATCATGGTGCTCATGGAGAAGGGCAAAAACGCCACTGAGGCCGCTATCGACTCCGCTATGGAGTTGCGGATCCCGCTGTTGACGGCCTCGTTGACCACTATCGCCGCATTCCTGCCGATTTATCTGGCGGAGTCCAATGTCGGCGAGTTCACCTCGTCCTTATTTAAGGTCGTGGCGATTACCTTGCTGGCGTCCTGGGTGATCTCTCTGACGGTGATCCCCATGTTGTGCGTGTACTTCCTCAAAGTCACCCAGCAGGAAGAGAGTTACGGCTCTATGTTTTATCGTACCTATCGTCGTGTCTTGACGAGCATGTTGCGCAACCGTGCGGCGACGTTGCTGGTGACGGTTCTGGTGTTTATCGTGGCCATGAAAGGCTTCGGCTACGTGCCAAAAATCTTCTTCCCGCCTTCAGACCGGAATTACTTTCAGGTGGAGCTGAAGCTGCCGGAAGGCACTGCGATTGAAGAGACTCGTCGAGTCGTAAACGATATGGAAAGCTTTGTAGAGTCCGATCTGCAAGTTACGGATTCGCGCAAGGATGGGGTGACCAAGTGGGTCAGTTATATTGGCAACGCCGGCCCCAGAATTATTCTTTCCTATAACCCGAAACCCAATAACAGCAGCTATGCGATGATGATTGTCACCGCCAGCGACGCCAAGCTTGTACCAAGTCTGATAGAGCGTATCGGCCGTTATGCTCTGGATAACCACCCTGATCTTGAGGCTACGATCAAGCCTATGGCTAACGGCCCCTCTGTGGCGAACCCAGTGGAAGTGCGGTTAAGTGGATCGGATGCGGATGTGCTGTTCCGCCACGTCGACGCGTTGAAAGCGAAGATGCGTGAGATTGGCGGCCTGACCAATATCACGGATGATTGGGGGCAGCGCATCAAGAAGCTGGTGATCCATATAGATCAACCCCGAGCGCTTAGAGCCGGCGTCACCAGCCAGGATATTGCGGTGTCTCTGCAAGCGGGCATTAGCGGTCTTGAATTGACGGAGTATCGGGAAGGGGAGGATATCATTCCTGTGATGGTGCGGGCGGAAGGCTCTAATCGCAACAATATCAGCGGCGTTCGCTCGTTGTCGGTCTATGTGCAATCCACAGGGAAATCGGTTCCTCTCTCCCAGGTGGCGGACATCGAAGTCGTTTGGGATACAGCGAAGATCTTTCGTCGTAATGGTCTGAAGACCGTCGCTGTCGGCGCTCAGTTGGAAGGGGACATCACCGCGGCGGAGAAATTCGCTGAGTTGACGCCCTGGCTCAAGGAGCAGCAGAAGGAATGGGGCGCCAGCACCCGCTATGAACTGGGCGGCGAATCGGAAAGTTCCGGCAAGGCGAATCAGTCCATCGTGGATAAGCTGCCTATCGCTGGCTTCGTCATTCTGATTCTGATGGTTGGTCAGTTTAACTCCATCCGTAAGGCGGCCATTATTCTGAGCACGATTCCGCTGGGTTTGATTGGCGTGTCGGCGGGGCTGTTGGCATTGAACAGCGCTATGGGCTTTATGACCTTCCTTGGCGTCGTATCGTTAGCGGGGATCGTCATCAACAACGCGATTGTGTTGTTGGAGCGCATTAATCTGGAACTGGCGGAAGGCGTCGAGCATGGTCAGGCTATTATCAACGCCGCGCAACAACGCACCAGACCTATCTTGCTGACGACCGCGACGACGGTGCTGGGTCTGTTGCCTTTGTATCTGGGCGGGGGCGAAATGTGGGAGCCGCTGGCGATTGCTATCATGGCGGGCCTGCTGTTCTCCACGATCCTGACCCTTTGTGTGGTGCCTGTGTTGTACGCCACGTTCTATCGGGTGCGGTTTTAACCGCGCCCAAAACCCGAAGCATTACAGCGGATTACACTGTGACAGGGAAGGGCAGTGCGACTGAGTCCACTGACAGTCAAAGCCAGGGCGCTCCCTGGCTTGACAACACAAACAGGAAATCTCATGGCGGGCTATTCAAACACGCCACTATCCAAAAAGCTGGGAGTCAAAGAAGGCTTTGTGCTTTATGCGTCAAATGCGCCAGTTGATTACCAGTTGCTGGTTAGCTCTCTGCCTGACAATGTGCTTCTTGTTGATGCGCTTCGTCCTGATTTGGACATGATCCACTTTTTTACAAAAAGCCGTGATGAGTTGGAATCAGAGCTTGGGAACTTGGCTGGCCATATCAAACAGAATGGCATGATCTGGATATCCTGGCCTAAAAAGGCCTCCAAGGTTAAGACGGATATGACGGATATGACGGAAGATGAAATCCGACGTATCGCTTTGCCTATGGGCCTGGTGGACGTGAAAGTATGCGCAGTAGATGAAGTTTGGTCTGGCCTCAAGCTGGTGATACGCAAAGAAAACAGGAAGTAAGTCCAGCGCGTTTGCGTTCTATTGCTCTTTCCCACAGCATTGTTTGTCCTTCTCGCCAGAGGCCGCCGGTTTACCCGGCTGACTCTGGCGCTTGAAGTTCACGAATGGGGCGAATTTCAATGCTGCCCAGGCGGGCGGGAGGAATACGGCCGGCGAGCTGGATAGCCTCATTTAAATCGCGGGCTTCCATCATATAAAAGCCCGCCAATTGTTCTTTGGTCTCTGCGAACGGGCCGTCTGTGGTGGTGACGCGGCCGTTACGGACGCGCACCGTGGTGGCGGTTTCCACGGGTTGCAGTGCGTTGCCGCCGACAAAATGTCCGCTTTGCCTGACCTCATCGCCGAAAGCGATGCACTCTCCGTTCAGCGAGTCCCACTCGCTTTTGGTCATGGCGTTGATAATGTTTTCATCGTAATAAACGAGACATAGATATTTCATAATCAATTCTCCAGGTTAATAGAGTGCGACGACGGAAGTCGCGCTGATAGAGGCTGTGCTATTCACAGGGCAATGAGGTTATCAATGGGGCGAATTTCTACTCCCCAGCCCATCTCTTCTCCGATATTGGCGGCGGGGTGTTTTAGCGCCAGGGCTTTCGCTTCTTCCAGACTATTCGACTCAATCATAAAGAAACCGCCGATTTGCTCCTTGGTTTCTAAAAACGGACCATCTGAAACAATAGGGCCTTTTCTGCTGGGACGAATACACAGAGAAGAGGGCGGGGAGGCAAGAGAACCCTGTGCGATTACGGAGCCGCTTTGTCGCAGGCTTTTATCGTAATCAGCGCATTGGCTGACGATGGCCTGCATCTCCGCCTCACCCAGCTCCGCAAACTTTTGAACGTTGTAATAAGCCATGCAGAGAAATTTCATGGTGTTTTCCTTTATGTGCGATGTGCGATGAAGTGGAATCAGGGCGGAGACAGTTAATCAGTGTGCCGCCCTGGTCCGCGCTATCAGGGTTCGAGGTTAAACAGCGCTGCGCCATCAGGCACGCTGAACGGCGCTGAGTAATGCTCGTGCACAATCTTCCACGCGCCTTCGCGGCGGCAATAGCAAACCGTGCCGCGCATCCAGGAACTTTGCGCTTTCCCTTGCTCATCGACACAGCCGCAGCGGTTGAGAAAGTGCCCAACGGCCAGGTCTCCCTCTGCTTCTATGCGTAAATCTTCCACTTCAAAGATCATCGGGCCAGAGGTGTAAGACAAGCAGGTTTCCCAATGTTTGCGATAAGCCTCCGCGCCGTCGAATTGCAATTGCAGGATCGCGTCGAAGGCGCGCACGTCTGGCGCATAGTGACTCATGATGCGGTCCAGATCCTTGGCGCAGGCGGCCTCCACCCAGCTGCCCAGGGCCTGACGTATCTGGCTCTCAGTGGTATTTGTTGCGCTCATAACCGTCTCCTTATTTTGTTTGTTTGTCAGTTCGACTGTGATCAGGCTGCTTGGCTGCAGTTAATCATCCAGGGCGTGCCGAACCGATCCACCAGCATGCCGAAGCGTATGGACCAGAAGGTCTGTTGCAATGGCATGCGCACTTGACCGCCTTCCACCAATGTGTTGAACAGGCGGTCGGCTTCTTCAGGGGTGTCCGTATCAAGTTGCACGAAGAAGCCTTTAGGTTCTTCAAATTGCCCGGGAGGCGTATCAGAGGCCATTAGTTTTCTATCTCCGACCGCCATACAGATGTGCATGATCTTGTCCTCCCAACCTGGAGGGTTCTGAGTCGGGTCGGGACATTCTGCGAAGGTCGCCGAATACTCGATTTTGCCTCCAAGGACTTGCGCGTAGTATTCGAAAGCCTCTTTGCATTGGCCATTGAAGAATAGATAGGTATTCACCTGAGGCGACTTGGCTGACAACTGCGCCTGCAGGGCCTTATGTTGCTCCAATCCCTCACTGGGCGTGAAGTCTTCCAGTTCATAGAGCTGGCGGATTTCCAGCTCGACTTCTCCGTCGCCATCCAGAGCCGGCCAGCGACACGCCCATTCGATGGCTTCTTCTTTGGATTTCGCCTGGATCATGGTGTAGCCGGCGATAAGCTCTTTGGTTTCCGCAAAAGGACCGTCGAATACGGTGGGCTTGCCGCCGGAAAACTTAATTCGGGCGCCCTTGTCGCTGGGCTTCAAACCGGCCCCATCCAGCATGGCGCCAGCGTTCGCCAACTCCTGGTTGTAGCTCCCCATGGCGGAGATCAGGTCGTCTTCAGGCATGACGCCGGCTTCCGTGTTTTTATCTGCTTTACGTATGATCAGAAATCGCATATCAGCGCTCCATTTCTATGTCAGTCTTTGATTACCAGGGGCCCTTGCAATGAAGCCAACCCCTTTATGTACTTCCTTGTCGACTGGGAAAGCGGCAAATCGACATACTGCAGAAAACTTTTTTAAAAAATTTCTCTAGACGTTTTTCGTTGTCATGGCCAACTCGTCCAGACGTCTTTTCAGAAAACGGCGTTCGGGTTCTTGTTTTGCCAGGGCCAGCGCCTGCTGGTAGGCGCTCTGCGCCTGCTCAAACTGTCCCAGACGTCGGTGCATGTCCGCTTTGGCGGAGTGGGCGAGGTGATAAGAGTGAAGATCCCCCGCAGCGAGGATGCGGTCAATGATTTCCAGGCCCTGTTGTGGGCCATCGCGCATGGCCACCGCCACTGCCCGATTCAAAGCCACGACGGGAGAGGGGTTGATCCGCAGCAGAAGGGTGTATAAGCCGATGATTTCAGACCAGTCTGTGGCGTCTGCGCCGGAGGCTTCCGCATGTACCGCGGAGATGGCGGCTTGCAGTGTGTAGGGGCCAAACCGCTGTGAGCCAAGCGCCTTCGTCACCCATTGTGCGCCTTCTTCTATCTGCGACTTATTCCACAGTGACCGGTCTTGCGCGTCGAGTAGAATCAGGTCGCCTTGCGCATTGGCGCGAGCGGCGCGGCGGGAATCGCTGAGTAACATTAGAGCCAGCAGCCCCATTGCTTCTGACGCCTCTGCTTTGGACTTCAGCAGTTCTACCAGTAAGCGGCCCAACCGAATCGCTTCCGCAGATAAATCGCTGCGGGTGAGGCTATCGCCTGTAGACGCGGAGTAGCCCTCGTTGAATACCAGATAAATGACATGCAACACGGACTCCAGGCGTTCCGGCAACTCGGATTCGCTCGGCACTTCATAGGGAATGCGGGCGTCCCGTATTTTAGACTTGGCGCGCACAATGCGCTGAGCCACTGTGCTGGGGGAAGAAAGAAACGCGCGAGCAATTTCCTCGGTGGTGAGGTCGCATACTTCCCTCAATGTCAGCGCCAGTTGCGCTTCCGTGGAAAGGCTGGGGTGGCAGCAGGTGAACATCAGGCGCAGGCGATCATCCTCAATGTCTTCGTTCAGTTTGTCTTCCGCGCCTGTCGCATCTGCATAAAGCCGCTCGGCGATGTCAGTTAGCGAGGCGTCAAAGCGGGCGCGGCGACGTAGATGATCAATGGCTTTGAAACGCCCTGTGGACACCAGCCAGGCGCGTGGATTGGCGGGAACGCCTTCCTGCTCCCACTGGTCGGTGGCGGCGGCGAAGGCCTCATGCATGGCTTCTTCCGCCAGATCAAAATCGCCCAATAAGCGGATTAATGTCGCCAAAATACGTCGGGATTCCGCCCGATATACAGTCTCAATTTGTTGACGGGCGCTTAATTTCGCGTTTTCTTCCTGCTGCGGCACTTCGGCTTTCTCCCATAACTTATTGAATGCCAATATCCCATCCTAAGTGATGACGGAAATTGCGGGAAGTGCTGACTAACTTTTGCTCGATGCGCCGTTAGGATATTCGTCGCATGTTAAAGACACGGAGCTAAGATGCTGTATAATCCGCTCCGGTTTTTATGCCGGGAAGCCTAGGGCGTTAGGTTGGTCAACCAAAGCGACGCCGGGAAAATCCCATACGCACGAGCGTTTCATTACAAAAATAACAGTCTCATCCAAATCTGTAGCCAGCATGCGGCGTCCGATTCGACAGAGACTCTACGTGGAGATTTTTGATGCAAGATATTGTTAACTATATGAACGGCCTGATCTGGAGCCCAGCTCTGATCTACCTGTGTCTGGGAGCGGGTCTGTTTTATTCTGTGTTGACAAGGTTTGTCCAGGTCAGGCATTTCGGTGAAATGTGGCGATTGCTCCTCTCGGGCACGAGCTCTGACAAAGGGATTTCCTCCTTCCAGGCCCTTGCGGTCTCTCTCTCTGGCCGGGTCGGCACCGGCAACATCGCAGGCGTCGCCGCCGCTATCGGTTTCGGCGGTCCCGGCGCAGTCTTCTGGATGTGGATGGTCGCCTTCCTGGGCGCGGCCACTGCTTATATCGAATCCACTCTGGCGCAGATTTACAAAGAAGAAGATGAAGGCCAATATCGTGGCGGCCCTGCTTACTATTTTGAAAAAGCCATGGGTCAGAAATGGTATGCCTGGATTTTCGCTATTGCGACCATCATTGCTTGCGGTCTGTTCCTGCCAGGCGTTCAGTCCAATAACATCGGCAGCGCGGTGGAGACGGCATTCGGCGCGGGCTCTATCATCAATACTTCTTTCTTCGGTGAAGTGAGCTTCGCGAAGCTGGTTTCCGGCGTTGTTGTCGTTCTGATCCTGGGCTTCATCATTTTCGGCGGCGTAAGACGTATCGCCAAGTTCACTGAAATCGTCGTTCCCTTCATGGCGCTGGCGTATATCATCATCGCTTGCGTTATCGTAGGCCTGAATATTGACCAACTACCTTCTATTATCAGCATGATCGTTGGCGATGCATTCTCTCCAATGGCGGGCTTTGGCGCGGCGATTGGCTGGGGTGTAAAACGCGGCGTATATTCTAACGAAGCAGGCCAGGGCAGCGGCCCACACGCGGCTGCGGCGGCGGAAGTTCAGCACCCGGCTCAGCAAGGTCTGGTGCAGTCTTTCTCCATCTATATCGATACTCTGTTCGTATGTTCCGCAACGGCGTTCATGATCCTGATCACCGGCGCTTACAACGTGCACGGCGCGACTGAGGGCGCATACATCATCCAGAATGTAGCGGATGGTATCGCAGCCAACGGCCCGGTATTTACTCAGATGGCGATTGAAAGCACATTGCCTGGCGTAGGCAAGCCGTTCATCGCGTTTGCGTTGTTCTTCTTCTCATTCACCACGATTCTGGCGTACTACTACATTGCGGAAACCAATGTGGCGTATATCAAGCGCACCGTGAATATTCCCGGCATGGTCTTCATCCTGAAAGTCGCCATCATGGCGTCGACTTTCTACGGAGCGGTGAAAACTGCGGATCTGGCCTGGGGCATGGGCGACATCGGCGTAGGCTTGATGGCGTGGTTGAACATCGTGGGCATCGTGGTGATTTTCTTCATGGCCAAACCGGCTTTGAGAGCGCTGCGTGACTACGAAGATCAACAGAAGAAAGGCGTGACCGAGTACACTTTCGATCCTGAAAAACTGGGCATCGAAAACGCGGAGTACTGGACCAAGAAAAAAGCAACCGAATCTCGCGACAAAGCAGGCAAAGCTGAGCCGGCCAAAGCGCGTAAGCCGGGCGTCGCCTGATGACTTTGTAAGTATGTTTCCACTGCATTGATGGAAACAACCAATAAAAAGCCGGACTTTGAGTCCGGCTTTTTTGCGTCTGCCTGCAGGCAGTCGTTGTTTATTTCATGATGGAGTGGGAAGAGGCTTAACCCTCTCCCAGAAGCTCCACTTCCGCCTGCTTGAGCAGGTTTCTGCGGCGCCACCACCATTTGCAGTGATGCGCCCGCGACCACAGGTGATACAGCGCCAGCGTCACTGTGAGAATGCCGCCAGCACAGGCCAATATATCGATTAGGGATAGCTTCAGCAGGGGCGACATAAGCTCTCCATCACTGAAAAAGAAGAAGTACAGGGGGTGCAACAGCAGATACCCCCACAGCATCCAGGTCATAAGGGATATTGCTCCATCTCTTAGCCAGAGTCCTGTGGTGCGCCGTGACGCCTGTGTGTAGATAAGTGTCCTTTGTGTTGATTCAGCCACGAAAAATTTCTCCTCTATCCGGACTTTCCCAAACTGCATGTTGATTGCGTTTTCTGAACAGGGCCTTGGGCACTGCGATGGTTACCGTGGCGATATTGAGTATCCAGTAGAACAGCGGATACCAAATGCACCACAGAAAGTTTTTGAGCAGTCCCTGATCGTAATGACGGTCGATCAGAATGCTGACCAGGAACTGCAATAGGCATAAAAAGATCATCAGCACGGCGCAGACTTCGAATGTCAGCACCTGCGCCGCGGTGGGAGCTTCGGAGAAGGTGAGCAGTCGCCAGGCGAGCAGACCGATAACGCTGTAGCTCCAATAAACGCTGGCGAGATATTCCAGCAGCAGTGGCCAGAATCGCAGCTTGCCCTGAAACAGGCAGCGCCAGCCATATTTTAAGCAGACTTCCGCGCCGCCTTGGGCCCAACGCAGTCGCTGTTTATACAGGCCGCGAATGGTTTCGGGCATCAACACCCAGCAGCGCGCCATAGGCTCATACCGAATGTTCCAACCGGCCATCTGCAAACGCCAGCTGACGTCGATGTCTTCGGTTACCATGCTGGTGTTCCAGCCGCCGATTTGCTGCAAGGCGCTTTTTCGGAACGCGCACACCACGCCGGAGATAGTGAACAGGGTGCCGTAGATACGCTGCGCACGCTTGATGAGACCGATAATGGAAGAGAACTCGCCTGTCTGGATTTTGCCGATAATGGTGGAGCGAGTGCGCACTCTTGGATTGCCGGTGACGGCGCCGACGCCGTTTTCGCTGAGAAAGTGACGCACCATCCAGACCAGCGCGTTGCGATCAAGCAAGGCGTCGCCATCGATACATACCAAACAGTCCCCTTGAGCCTGCTCCAGCGCATTGTTCAGCGCGGCGGCCTTGCCCTGGTTTTCCTGATGGATAACACGCAGTTTGGGGTGCTCCTTAGCGATTTCATCCAGACGCGCGCCGGTATCGTCTCTACTGCCGTCATTGATGGCGATGATTTCGTAATTTGGATAATCCTGCTCCAGCAGGCTATCGATGGTCTCCTTGATATTGGCGCCTTCGTTGTAGCAAGGCACCATCACCGACACCATAGGGTAGTGACGCAGTTTAAGTTTGTGGTCGGGGTGATTTTTCAGGTAGCGGCGCTCCCAATGAAAAAAGTAGTACACCCCACCAGTAATCCACACCAGCGCCATGATGCTGGGGTAGAGGTAGATACAAAGCAGCAGAATATCCAAGGTCATTTCGCCGCCTCCAAAGTGGAGTTCAGCGAGAGTTCAGGGCGAATCACATTGATGTCGGGAATGCCTTTGATGAAGTCATCAGGGTAATAGCCGAAGCTTTTCACTCCTTCCTCGGAGATGATTTGCATCTGACGTCTGAGCACTTTGGCGGGGATGGCCGATCCGTCGCGCCAGTCCTTCGCTTGCAGCTCGAACACCAGCTTGTCTGGATCTATGCGCTTCAGCGCCGTTTGCGCGAGTTTGCGCAACCACTGTTCAGGATCTTTCTGCTGCTCCATGTAAGGCATCGCCATGACCGCCACGTGATCATAGGATTTGGCGAACGCCTCCAGATTTTGCGCGAACCACGCCTCACTGTCTGGGTTGAGCACCGGCTGGGCGTACATATTGCGGGCCAGCAGCAAGTGTTGGCCGTCGCTGGCGAAGTAACGGGCGCTGCGCTTGGCGAGCCGATGAGTGATATCAATTAAGTATTGGGTTTTCAGTTCCGCCCAGCGCTTTGACAACTCTTGATTCGCATGGATAGCGTCAATGGAATCACCCAGTCCCCATGCCGCATATTGCCTCAGCGCTTCCGGCGAGGCGTCTTCAAAGTCGCCGAGAAAGGCGTCGTCATGGAAGAGGATGCCATGGAATTTGCCATACAGGCTGAGGTCTTCGTAAATATCGCCAATGGTTTCGAGGTTTTTCTCGTTGAAAGGCGAGAGCCTCAGATAATGCTCTGGCGCAGGCTTTTGGGTGCGCACATCGGTGACGTAGCGGTAGTCTTTACCCAGGTTAAAAGCCAACACCGGCATCCAGGCGTACATACGAACGCCTGCGCGGGAACGGAGCTGCCATGCGACGCGATTGAATATGTCCGCGCGCACCGGCAGGTGGCGATTAGGGAAATAAAGGGCGTCTGCGACGCCATCGCCATCCGGGTCCGCGAATGCCTGTAAATAAACGGTGTTGACCTTATATCGACTGACTCGCTCAATCAGTCTGTCGATATTGTTCTGGACGACTTTCGGGTCCGGGTCGTAAACATAGTCCAGGTCGACATGCAGGATGCGTTTCACCATCGGCGGCTTGGGCTCGCCTTTTAAGATCCGGCCGAAATGCTCCAGGCTGATTTCCTGGTCCATCAGGTAACGATATACATTCAGGCCGGAGTCCGTGACCATGTTGACTCCCTCATCCAACGAAAAGGTGTAGGGGTAACCTTGTTCCTTGGCGATATCGATGGAGTGGCTGTTATAAGCGCCGTAGGGCCATACCATGATGCGGGGCGACTTCAGGCCCCGGGTGGTCATCTGTTTCTTACTGGCCTTGAAGTCCTTGCGCAGACGGTGGTCATAGTTCTCGGTGGTTTCATAGCTGTCGTGGTCTTTGTCGTACTCAGGACTGACCGCGGCGGGCTGCTCATTGCCGAAAGGGTTGGCGTATATTCCATAGTGAAGGTTATAGGTATGGGAAGCGAACTCCACCAGACCGGAGGCTTCCATTTCCCGGATTTGCGCCCAGTTCAGAAAATGCTTGCGGTCCAGATTGGTTTTTCCGTACAGCACTTCCTTGCCGGGCTCAACTTCCAGCCATTTGCCCACCAGCGCAATGACAGCGGGGTAGTTATATAGCTTCAGTAAGGGAAAGACAGTGGTATAAAAGGATTCATAGCCATCGTCGAAGGTAAGCAGCACTGCGTTTTCCGGCAGTTTGGATTTGCCTTCTTTGGCGTCAATAATCTGCTGGAAACTGACTGGGTGATAGTTGTTTTGTTTTATCCAGTTGAGGTGTTCGACAAAGCGATCCCTGCTCAAGGTGTTGGCGAAGATGCGCTTGGTCGGATTGAGTTTGACGTCATAGAAGTCGTGGTATCCCAATACCACATAGCTGTTTTCCGGGCGGCCCCAGACCAGTGACGAGAGCAACGTCAGGCTTAAGAAAATTATCCGGGCGATACCTTTCACTGCATAAACCTCATTTCAAAGTTGGCGAAAATCAACGTGCCGTTCTCAGGCTCTCCGTCGTAGGTGGCTTTGTCGCGACTGACTCCCAGTTTGACGCTGACCTGGTCCCGCCAGCGCCATTGCTGGCTGTAACTGATCGCCCAGCCTGTAGCAGGGTCGTAGCCTTCCTGGCGATACTGATTGACGCTGGTTTCCAGGAATTGATCCAAATCCCAATCGTCGGATACTTTGATGCGGTAGCTATGGCGCAGCTCTGCGGCGTAGTTGCGATCGGACTTTGGATTGAAATAACTGGCTGCAACCTGATCGTTATTGCTGCCGCCTGCGCTGACGACGCCGGACAGTTTGTATCGCGGCGTTTGCCACAATTGAGCTTCCAGCCATGCGCTGGCTGCCTGGCGGTCATTGCCGTCGGTAAAGTCGCTGAGTGAGGCTGAAGCCCCAAGGGATACATCCGTCGTGAACTTGTATGTAGCGCCGAGGCCCCATTGACGCATGTAACTGTTGTCGTAAAGACCTCTTAGCGGCGTTTCTGATGGGTTGTAGCGGTAGTTCGCCTGCAATGACAAGTCGTCAAACAGACTCCAGTTGGCGGCGCTCCAGAAATAGTTTTTGTCGTTAAGTTTTCCGCCCGAGCCAGCTTCCAGCTCCAGCGAGAACGGGTAATAATTCAGGTCCGCGCCGATACCGGTATAACGAGCGTAGAGATCGCGCTCCTCCCATTCTCCATACATCTTTTGGTCGTGAATGAAGAGGCGCTGGCCCTCCCAGCGTTGTGAGTACAGCCGGGCGTCGTAGCGCCACTCTCTTGAGTTTTGCGCTTTACCGGGTTCACTGTTGCTGGACTTGACGCGGTTGACATCGACGCTCAGAAACGGTGCGTTAGCCTCGTTCCAGCGTTTGTTAACCTCACGTTGCTCGTAATTGGGATAAGCGGCGTTCAACTCCTCGCGTTTGGCGTTGAGATCCCGCCAGTCGCCTTTTTCCAGCTGCGTCAGCCACAGACTGCGCCTGGGGTGGCCTTGAGCGCTGCCGGACAGCATCGTATCTGCGCGGCGATAACAGGCTTCGGCTTCACTGAACCGGCCCTGCCAGCGTTTCACATTGCCCAAGTCCATCCATAACCATGGGTTGCCGGGCGCCTCGATCAATGCTTCTTGCAGCGCTTTTTCCGCCGCATTCAGGTCGCCGCTCCAAGCCTGGTGGATAATGCTTTGTTCGCGCAGCTGCTGATAATTTTCGTTGTTAACTTTAAAGCTGCCGGTAAAATCCCAACGTCGTGGGGGTTGGGAATCCAGGAGTTTTTGCAACAGAACGCCGCCTTCTTCATATTGCTCTGCATTCATGTGTGTGTAATACAGCTTCTTGCCAAGCTCCAGCGTGGGCGTTTTCGCATACAGCCTTTTGAATATTGGCAGCGCTTTGAAGGGGCGACGTGTGGCGGAATATAAGTCTGCGCGGGCCTCGTCTATATAAGCCGGAAGCGGTTGACGCGCTTCAATGGCGGGCAGCATCTCGCTTGCTTCATCGAAGCGCTTGGCGACGACCAGTCCGTAAAAGATGTCCAGTTCGATGGCGCCGCGCAGGGAGTGGCCCGCCGGGACTTTGTCATACAACGCCTGTAGGTCGGCAATGCCTTTATCCAGAATGTCCTGTCGGTAGGATTTGGCGCCGCTGCGGATATTAAGAGTGGATTTATAGTATTCGAGCCAGTAATGATCGACGCCCTTGAACCAGTCCGGGTGCGCCTTGACGATTCGCTCCGCTGCGGTGGCGGCGCCGAGATCAATGGCGGACTTATAAAGCCGCAGTCCGATGTCGCGGTTGTCGGGAGCGAAGCTGTAATAGTCCTGCAGAACGCCGACTTCACCAACCTTGTCCTGCAATACCGTCATGACATACAGCTCGTACTCAAAACGCTCTACGCTGGGTCGAGTCAGCTCTCTATAGTTGGCGATGGCCTTCTGAGCGTGAACATCTTCGCCCATTTCGGCGCTTGTCAGCGCCAGTCCCAGCCATGCATCCCGGCTTTTGGGGCTGCGCTTGGCCAGTAGTCTGTAAAGGTCAGCCGCTGCAGCGAAGTTCTTCTGATTGCGCTGCGCCTTGGCCAGAA
The DNA here is from genome assembly GCF_057367735.1 of Hahella sp. NS-SX17. Taxonomy (NCBI): domain Bacteria; kingdom Pseudomonadati; phylum Pseudomonadota; class Gammaproteobacteria; order Oceanospirillales; family Hahellaceae; genus Hahella; species Hahella sp. NS-SX17. The sequence continues at coordinate 6,186,628 of NZ_CM170632.1, read as the reverse complement.
TTTCCAGGCTGTCGTTATTCAACGCTTTGGGCGAGCATGGATTGCACAACGCTAGCGCGCTGTCCAGCTCGCCATTCCAGGAGTACAGCGCGATCAGGTCATTGAGCACTGCTTTGTCGCGCGTCTTCTTATATAACTTGGAGAGGCCTTTAATGGCTTCCTGTAAGTGTCCAGCGCGAGCGGATATGACGAATTGCTCCCGTTTTTCATCGACGGGGCTAGCCGCCAGAGCGGGTATGGCTTGAGAAAGAGCGACCGCACTGACAAGCAGGCGCGCAAGTTTGCGCGCGGATAGCCGTTTGCTAGACGGCTCCGTAGGAAATAGAGTCATCGATTTTTAGCCCATTAAGCGTTAAGTCCCTCTAAACAATGGGAGAGATGAACCGCAGGAACTGCTTTACGATCCTTCTGTTAGAGGTCGGAGGCGCTTGCTGAAGTTGTGGTAGTGTCGTTTCGCGCGCCAAGTTATTGACGTGGTTCAATTGCATTTGCAGTTTGCTGGCGTCGTAAAAAAAGCTGACGCCAAAAAATTGATAAAACCTAATTAATTCAATAGCTTGCGAGCATCGCCATTTAACCCGAAAAGACCTGGGCAGAAAAATAGGGTGATATGGCTATAACAAAAGTGGTTATAGGCGGTAAAAAAGGACTAGTTAAATTGCTGGAGACTTGGCTTTTGAGAGAGGGAAAATTAGTGTAGATGGCTTAGGCGTAAATTTCTGTGAGGCGCGTCGCACAAGGGAATGAAGCAAAGGTAACGCTTTCATTTTGACGAGGGCGAGCTACGTGGAGTCGCCTCGACGCTGCTCAAAGTGAATGAAATATCACACGTCCGTCATAAGAGGCGGATAGAAAATTCTTATCCCCATATGCGCATAGCGACGTGACGAAGTTTTCGTGGCTGGCGACCTCTTCGAGCCCTGTTCCCGCCAGACTCCAGCGTTTGATCCGGCAGTCTTCTCCTGCGCTGATGAGTTGATTATTGCTAGCTGCGAGCAGGCTTCTTACGACCCCATCATGAGCTTTCCAGACGTTTTTCACATAAGGTTCCGGTAATAAATCGATGTGTAATATGTGACCCTCTCCGGTCCCGGCAAAAAGGCTGTGAGCCTTGTCGGACAAGGCAAAGCATCGTATTGAGCCTGCCTGGGGGGAGAGCCTGAGAAAGCTCGCGTCGCAGTTTGTCCGCCAGAAACATAGGGTTCCGTCCTCTCCGCCGCTGACGGCTTTTCCTCGCGCAAGCGGGGTGAACGCCCACACCCAGCCGTTGTGTCCGTACAGCGAGCCCCTGGGCGTTAAATTGTGGCTCCAAAGTCGTATCACGCCATCTGATCCTGTGGTGACGAGCTGGTTTTCGTCCAATGTTGAAATACTTAATAGAGTGGGGCAAAAGGTGTTAATTTTCCTGACGGGAAAATAGCCTGTTTCACGCTGCTTCCATTTACTGATGAACCCGTCTCGGGAGACGGCGAAAAGGTCATCTTTGGCGTTTGAGCATAAGTCCAGAACGGAATTCGCATGGCGGGACAAGGTTTGTAATAAGTGCTTCTGAGGGCTCCATATTCGGATGGATCTGTCCCTGGACGCTGTCGCGAAACGCCCGCCAGAAAGCGCAGCAACGCGCCAGATATATCCGTTATGCGCGTGTAATGCGTCAGGGCTTAGCAGGGTTGGGATAGATCTGGCCGGTTTTTCTGGTCGATATATCAGATCACTGCGAAGAATGTACTTTTCGCCGCTTAGCACAGTGTCCCCGCTGTGCCAGAGGCTATGGTCGAATACAATCAGGTCGCCGCGGCGGGGGGTAAAGCGGGCGCAGATTTCCGCGGCGGAAGCGTCTTTAAAGAATAAGGTGTCGCCGCCGCTGAATTCGGTTGCGTCGTTGAGATAAAGCAGGAAGGTTAGCCTTGATTCTGCGCCGTCGGGTCGTACATAAACGCCATCCTGATGGGGAAAGAAACTCTGGCCTGCGCTGTAGCGGCAAAGTCGCAGGCGAGGGTTCAGGGACTGTAGTCTGCCTGCGAAGGGAGAGGCCGCAGCGGCTAATGACGGAGGGAGAAATTCTCTGCACATATCGAACAGATGCTGCGCGAGTTGCGGGTCATCGACCACCTGTCTAGCGTTGTTGCGGTAGCTGGGTGGGTATTTCGCGTCAGCGGGGCTGAATCCTCGGGCCAGGGCGTCAGCCAATAGTTGTCTGCACAACGCTTCGGAAAAGACGCCGCGCAGAACGAAACATTCTTTCTTTAATTCCGGCGCTAAATCGATGCGTTGAGCGCCTTCTGGCAAGTGTTGAGAGGTGTTAAAACGACTGACGCTTTTCATGAGTCCGTTTTCCTCCATCGATACTGAAATGTCGCAGTGAATTGCATTTTGTATAAGTTGGTCAGCCAACCAAAAATAGATTAAAAGCAAATGATCGCGGCGGCAATATAAATTTGGTTAAATGACCAAAATAACGATTTGTCCGATGAGGCGATGGTGATCATGGGGAGAAAGTCGAATACAGAAGAACGTCGAATGCAAATAGTGGGCGCACTGTTGCGTGTGATGACGAAAAAGGGCTATGACGGTGCGACGATTCAGGCAATTGCGGCGGAAGCTGAACTGACGCCGGGATTGATTCATTATCATTTCAAAGCCAAACGGGAAATTCTGCTGGCGCTGGTCGAACATGTCGTCAGCATTGGCGAAACCCGGTACCGCCTGCTTAGCGTTGATGCGCAAACGCCCGAGCAGCAGTTGCGCGCCTTCGTCGACGCCAGACTGGCGCTGGGAAAAGGCGCTGATCCAGAGGCGGTGAAAGCCTGGGTGCTGATTGGCGCGGAAGCGGTGCGGGTGGACGATGTCAGGGAGTTATATTGCGAAGCCATCGCCATGCAAATGAAAGAGTTGGCGCAACTGTTGTGGAATATTGCAGGAGACCGACTGGCGGCGGAAGGCATTCGCAAGCTGGCGGCGATGGTGCTGGCTACGATGGAAGGCGCCTACCAACTGGCGGTGACCAACCCTGACTCGATGCCTAAAAACTTTGCGGCGGAGATGGTGATGGACACGATCGCCCGTGCTTGTGGGGGCGAGTTCTCTAATGAGAAGCCTTCTCCGCCCGGGCGGAGAAGGGAAAGCGACGCTCGCTGATGTGATTTTTTCTCACAACGCCTGCGCGGCTAGCCGCAGAAGGCTGGGGCTGACATGTGCAGGCCCTGTCGTTGCAAACAGATAGAAGGAAGCTATTTGTCTGCCTGATTAATAGCAGCAATGTCGATTTCGACAATGAGTCTGTGCTTGAGATAATCAATGCCGGGCCTGAGCGTCAGCTCCCAGGCTTGCTTCACTTCGTCGTTGTACGCATGGTCGTGGCGAAGAACGGTTTCGAGTAGACAGCTCAACCATAACTCATACATATCCGGCGTCAGCCCCATCGCATGGTGAGAGTGGGACGCCTCTATCAAGGTCAGCGTTTTGTCCGGCCGTCCATGAGTGGCGTATTCCTCTAAAGCATAGACTGCTGAACGTACAGCATGCACCTGTCGTTCAATAGGGCGTCGATTGAATATGGCGCTGACGTTGGCGTCTGAGGCTTTGAGGCGTACGTAGAAGTCGTCGACGAAGCTTACGTCGCTCCCCACATCACAAAAGCAGCGCGCAAAGCTTTCCCGGAAAGCGTTTAAGTTATGCTCAGATACTAAGCCCAAAGTGTCTTTACTCATTAAAAAAGTATGGCCTCGCATACAGAGTTACGCAATGTGGCGGTCAAGGTGAAAGGTTGGTCGTTTTGCCTGTAATGATGGCGATTAGCTTGGTTGCGCGATGCACATGGAGTAATCTACGGCGACTCGCAGTATGGCTGTCGTGGGTTTTATATTTACTCTCAAAGGAGACGCTATGCCCGAGCATGGAAAGCAGTCTGTCATACTGACTCTTGCGCTTGCCGCCGCCTGCGGCGCTTTGGTTTATTCGCTTAGCCTGCACCTGGTTATTCATCCCTTGCAGCTTAAAAATGCAGAACTGGAACATCAGATACAGAATCGCACTTCCGAAGTGACCAACGCCGATATTTATCGGGAACTTGAGCGGAAGTACGCGATGACGTTGGTGGAGCGAAATATGCTGCTGAGTTCTAATTCGGAGAACACGGGGCTGCACTCTGAGGTGGCTGAATTGCGAGCGCAGAACAAAGCCCTGGAAGGAGCGCTTAAACAACATAAAGCTGCACTGCAGGAGCGTGATGACAGGCTGAAACTGTACAGCTCCCAACGAATGATTCTCGATAGAATTGATGAATTACGCAAGGAACAATATCGCATTGATCAGAATCTGGCGCAGTTGCTTGCGGGCGCTACGCCTAACGAAAATGAAGTATCAAGACTCAACAACCGTCTGCAAATGCTGCAACAGCAAATTGCAGCCCTGACTGCGACCTTGGCCCCGCAGAGTTGAGCGCATCGATCTTTCAGTCACGCCTGTGGATTAATGAAACCCTTTGGGAGAACGCGTGACGAGTAAGAAACCGGCATGGGCGGACTGGGATCATCATCAGAAATATCGGCAGATGCACCAGAACCGGGAAGATTACTGTCGGCAGGGTCATCTGCGGGCAGTGGATAAAAAGGGACGAGAGGTCTTTCTTGACGGCCGTTACATCACGGATATCCCAAGTTTCTACCTTTCTTTAGGGGAGGCCCTGAATGGTGAAAACGGATACTTTGGCGCCTGCCTGGACTCCTTGCATGACTGCCTGTTCGGTGGCTTTGGCGTTGCACCGCCGCTCACAATACATACACTGCCTGGCGCTTTTCTTCTCATCTGACACGCTTATTTATTGCTGCTGATGCTTCTATCTGAGTGAAAAAAAGCGACCCGAAGGCCGCTAAGGGTGAGGTGGTTCAGGCTATTCTCGCCAATAGGTGGCGACTGAAGCCTTTACGTAGAAACTCCATCTGGTCACCCAGAATGTTTCTGTTGGCCAGATACAGGTATTCGTACCGGCTGGGTACGAATGGCACCGCTAATAGAGGCATGCCGGCTTCTTCCGGGGTGCGGTCTCTTTTGAAGTTGTTGCACCGGATGCAGGCGCAAACGACGTTTTTCCAGATATCTCTACCACCCCGGGACACCGGCATAATGTGATCCCGACTGAGTAGTTCATAAGGGAACGTCAATCCACAGTACATGCAGGTGCTGTCATCCCGCCGGAACAGGTATTTGTTGGTCAGCGGTGGCGTTTCCATCACGTGTTTGTCGCGACCTTCGGAAGCGATGATGGTTGGAATTTCAAGGGTGGACCGTTGTCCGTCACGTCCTGTTCCGCCTCGCAAAACAATGACGTTATCGCCGGCGCTCCAGAGTACGCGGTCGTTGCAGATCAGCGTGGCCGCTTCTTCCTGGCTCATCCACTGCATGGGTTGGCCGGTTTTGTCCAATCTAAGTATGCGAGGGGTGCTCATGACTACATCTCTTCTATTTGTCTACATGCTCTAATTTTTTTAAGGTTTATCTGGTTGAAATTGGCCGCCCCGCCTGGATTCGAACCAGGGTTCCCGGAGTCAAAGTCCGGTGCTTTACCAATTAAGCTACGGGGCAGTGTGAGGGTAAATTGAGGTCATCCTTGAGGCGGCATCGCCAGGAAGAATGACCGTATCTAATTGTTGCTGGGGACGACGACCCGTTCGTCGAACTCGTTTTCCATGACCTTTTCCTCTTTTCTGGTCTATTTCGTTAATCAAAGTGGCAACCCGGGACGGATTCGAACCATCACCTGGCGGGTTTGGAAGCCGCTGCTCTGCCAGTTAAGCTACCGGGCTGTAATACGTTTTAAGCGATAAGTGCTTTTTAAATCGCAAGTAAATATGGTGCGTTCGGCGAGACTCGAACTCGCATGCCGACTACGGCGCCTGGTTCTAAGCCAGGTATGTCTGCCATTTCCATCACGAACGCATGATTCATTAGCCTGTCAGCTTCGCCTTCACCCGCAACTCCCCGATGCGTGTGGGGATGTCGCCTGCGGCGATGTGGATCAAGTCGTTTCTTTCCAAAACCACGATCAGATCATTTTGATCGATACGAATTTGAGTCCGGTCATGACCCAAGCGGCGGTCCAGTCTTTGTTTGAGGTAAGCCGCCTGGTTGGCGGCGAAACCTTCCGCCAATTGATTGCTGTACATGTTTGTTACCTCTTTATAATTGGCGGCCTGTAAGAGAATTGAACTCTTGCTTCCGGGGAGACAACCCGGCGTCTTCGCCATTTGACCAACAGGCCGTATTCGTTTTTTCATTGTCAAAATATCTGGCGGAGAGTGAGGGATTCGAACCCCCATGCCTGTTCCCAAGCCACAGTTTTCAAGACTGCTCCATTACCGTTCTGGCAACTCTCCGTTTCTACGACTTCCTCTGTCTAGAAGGTGGCGGTAGGCGCAGGACTCGAACCTGCAGAACCCCTTTGGGTTCGACGAATTAGCAACTCGCTGCCTTACCATTCGGCCAGCCTACCTTTGTTCTTTCATGCAATCTCTGCTTGCTCCTTAGTCTCGATTGCAGGCGTTTAATACAAAAAACGCAGTACAAGAATGTTGGAGCCTGATTTGTTTTCACTATCGCTCCAAGTAATCGTTCTTTGTTATGTGCTCTCTTTCGTCACGCGACGTTTTTACCGCGCTGCTCGAAAAAAACACATAAAAAAACCCGGTGAGCTTTCGCCCGCCGGGTTCTCGTTCCTTGTGAGGGGAGAGTGTCCGGAGGGCGTTTGCTTCCCTCCGGACGTGATTACGTCATCGAAGGGTGTGGTTCGCCTTTGATTCGCCGAGATCGTTTGATTTGCTCCAGTCGCTGGAATAACCGCAATACCAATCGTTATGGCGCAGGCAGGCCACTAAGCCGCTACTTATTGGCTGGCTCAGTATCTGTCCTGGTTGTTGATTGAAGTGCTTAATCATGAAAAACATGTCGGTGTCCGCAGTGGAGTCGTTAAATTTAAGTTGTCCGTATTTTAGCACTAGTCGTGCCAACTTTTTAATTGACGTGAAAAAAGCTAATAACGCTATATTTCCCGGGGCTTGGTAAGAGTTGGCGATAATGTCGGGGTGATAGAGGAAGAGGCTTTAAAAAGAAACTTAGTTCGTATTTATGAATAAAAGTTTCGGAAAAACGAATCTTTTCTTTAGAATTGCCCCAGGCAAGTCAATATTGAGATGGGTTGGGCGTCATGGCGATCAGAAAGCGTAAACTTAAAGTGGTGTTTGGATTTTTAGGCTCCACTATGGACGCGGTGTCACGGCGCCGGGGCAAATACGAAAAACGCTGGCAGCGCTGGCGGCCTACGGTGTCCATCGCCCAACATCCACAAGCGTTTCCCGTTGATCGGTTAGTCTTGTTATACAACCCGCAGGACCGTGAGTTGGCGGACGAAGTGAGTGCGGATATTGCCGATGTGGCCCCCAGGCTGCAGGTGGATCTGCAGCAACTGGACTTCGATGCGCCCTGGGATCTGCATCAGGTGTTTCCCAAACTGTATCAGTTTATTGATGGCTATCCCTTTGATACGGAGAAGGAGGAATACTACTTTCATATCACCACCGGCTCCCATATCCAGCAGATATCTATCTTTTTGTCCGTAGGCGCCCGTTATTTTCCTGGCAAGTTGTTGCAAACCGCACCTAGCCGTGAATATGAATGCGGCAGCAAGGTGGAAGTGATCGACCTGGATAATGCGCCGCGTTCCGTGGCGGAAATCTTCAGTCTGGCGCGTAAGCGTGATACGGATTATCTGAAGTCAGGTATCGATACCCGTAATGCGGATTTCAATCAGTTGATAAAGCAGATTGAGACCGTGGCGATTCGCACCCGCGCGCCGATTCTGATTACGGGCCCGACCGGGGCCGGCAAGTCCAGACTGGGCTCTCGTATCTATGAACTGAAGCGCAAGCGTCAGGATGTAAAAGGCGCTTTTGTGGAGGTCAACTGCGCCACATTGCGCGGCGATAACGCCATGTCTGCGCTATTTGGACACCGTAAAGGCGCTTTTACGGGCGCGGTTGAGAAGCGGGATGGTTTGTTAAAGGAAGCCGACGGCGGCGTATTGTTTCTGGATGAAATCGGTGAGTTGCCTTTGGATGAGCAGGCGATGCTGTTGCGCGCCATAGAGGATAAGCGCTTTTTTCCTTTGGGTGCGGATAAAGAAGAAAACAGCGACTTTCAACTCATCGCCGGCACCAACCGAGACCTGCGTCAGGATGTGATCGACGGACGCTTCCGGGAAGACTTGTTCTCACGCATCAACCTGTGGACATACCGATTGCCGGGGCTGGCGGATCGGCATGAAGATATCGAGCCTAATCTCGATTATGAGCTGCAACGCTTTGAGCGTGAAAACGGGATTCGCGTGCGCTTCAGCCAGCAGGGCCGCAAGCGTTATCTCAAGTTCGCCTGTTCTCCCGGCGCAGTGTGGAAAGGTAACTTTCGCGACCTTAACGCCAGCGTGACTCGTATGGCGACGTTGGCGGAAGCCGGGGAAATTGATGTGGCGCTGGTGGAGGCGGAGATAGAGCGTCTTGGGTACCTCTGGGGAATGGAGCTGCATTCTGCAACGCCTCTGGTCGAAACCAGTCTGTTGGAAAACCTGTTATCGACGGAGCAGCTGGATGAAATGGACCTTCTGGATCAGGTGCAACTGGAAGCGGTAGTGCGCGCATGTCGCGACAGCCACTCTGCGGCGGAGGCGGGCCGGCGTTTGTTTGCAGCGTCGCGTCTGAAGAAGCGGCGGCTGAATGACAGTCAGCGTGTGGCGGCGATATTGGATAAATACGATTTACATTTCGACCAGATAAAAAACGCCTGGTAGCGTCGTGTACATTTAACGACGGCGGGAGTATAACTGGTTAATTCCGGCCTGAGCGCGCAGGGCTGTTGCGATCTGGGACGGCTCATCGCCAAGGGGAAAGCCTGAGAGCTATCCAGGGGGCGCTATAACAAGAAAAGGAGTTTTCTATGTTGCATTTGGGAAAATGGCCACGGGGTGTTCGCGGCGTCGTACTGGTGCTGACCCTGGGGTTAAGCGGTTGTTTCGAGCAACCGGTGGCATTTGATGAAGACGGAGTGCTGGAGGCGCGTATCCGGCGCACCGAATTTGGCTCGCCGCACATTGAAGCGAATAATCTGCAAAGTCTCGCATTCGGCTCGGGATACGCTTTCGCCCAGGATAATATCTGCATCCTGGCGGATCAGATCATCAAATATAACAGTCAACGCTCTCGGTTTTTCGGGCCGGACCAGGTCTTAGGCTCCGGCGACTCGCAAAACCTCATTAATGACTTCGGCTATCTGGCTTTGGAGATTCGCAAGCAGGCGGAGGAGGGGCTGGATGGGATGAGCGACGCCAGCCAGGCGTTGCTGTCTGGGTACGCCAGCGGCTACAACAAATATCTGGCGGATGTGGGCGTTGATCATATCGACCCAACTTGCGCTGGTCAGCCCTGGGTGCGTCCGATCTCGGATGAAGACCTGTTGACCTACTCCCTTGGATTGGCCCTTATGTCCGGCGCTTCCGGCTTTCTGACTCAGGTCTATGTCGCCGCGCCGCCGGGAGAGAACTATCTGCCTCAGATGGCGGACAGTGGGCTGCCTCCGCCCTGGGCGCAGAATGATCGCGACTTCGCCGCGCTTCCGAGCAAGTCTTCACTGGGGCTTGGCTCCAACGGCTGGGCGTTAGGCAAGCGCAAAACCGCCAATGGCAAAGGCATGTTGCTGGCGAACCCGCACTTTCCTTTCACCGGAAATTTACGGTTCTGGCAGCAGCATCTGACGATACCCGGCGCGATGAACGTGATGGGCGCGTCTGTGGCGGGCATGCCTGGCGTAGTGAATATCGGTTTCAACGAGCATATCGCCTGGACGCACACCTATTCCACCGCAGAACACTTCATTGTCTATGAGCTGAAACTGGATGAAGAAGATCCCACAGGCATGACCTACTTTGTGAATGGCGAGCGCCATCGAATCCAGAAGCGAAGTTATGTCATTGATGTGAAGGTGGCGCCGGACACGGTGTTTGCGCTGAGTAAAGATCTCTACGTCAGCGAATACGGTCCCGTGGTGGCCCATCCAACGGTGTTGCCTTGGGGAAGTAAGGCGGATGGAGGATTTGTGGCTTATAGCATCAAAGACGCTAACCAGGCGAATTTTGATTTGATCGACACCTGGATGGGGCTGAGTCTGTCCCGCGATATGGCGGATGTCCGCAAGGTTTTCAAACAGTTTGATGGCGTCATTTTCAATAACACAATGGCGGTGGACGACGAAGGCAATGCATTTTATATCGATGATTCGACAGTCCCCCATCTCAGCCCCGAAGCCGAGCTGGCGTTGACCACCGACACCAAATGGAAGAAGTTGCGGGAACAGCTTGAGTTCACCATCTTGCCTGGGGATGATTCGGTCTATGATTTCAATGGCCCAGCACCTTTCTCCAAAGCGCCGAAGCTGATGCGTTTCGACTTTGTCCAGAACTCCAACGACAGCTACTGGCTCAGCAACCCCGCCACTCCGATTCGCGGCGTTTCTACGTTATATGGGCCGGTGGACAACGAGCAGTCCTGGCGTTCGCGAATGGGGCAGCGGCTGATGGTGGATGCGGCGGGTTGGGATGGCCGCTTCACTCTGCCTGAGTTGAAGGAGGCGCTGTTGGGCGGCCGCTCCTACTTGGGGGAGGAAATACACGAGGACTTGCTGACGGCTTGCAGAGCCCGTGGGGATGAGCCGGTTATGGTCAATGGCGAGCCGGTGGATATCAGTGAAGGTTGTTATGCGCTGAGCCTCTGGGATGGCGTTATGAATGCGGACAGTCGGGGCGGGGTGCTGTTTCGGGAGTTCGCCTGGCAGTTTGATCAAGATCCGCAATGGCGTAAGCCGTTTTCTCCCCAGGACCCCCTCAGCACGCCCAACAGTCTTGACCCTAACGAGAAGGTGTTGGAGCAATTGGCGACGGCGATATTGTATGTACAAGCGGCGGGGTTGTCTTTGGAGACGACCCTTGGTGAAGCGCAGTTTGTTGAAATGAGCGCCCTTGACGGTTCTCCGAGCGGCATGCGTTTCCCGTGGAGCGGAGCCGCCCATATCGAAGGCGGTTTTAATGTGTTCAACCCCTGGATTAAGCCGGACGGAACTCTGCTGCCTCGGCATATTTATTCTTTCCTCCCTGGGTCGGAAATCAGTGCGGAGGCCATAGGCTATCACCTAACTCATGGATCGAGCTGGATGATGGCGGTGAGTTTCACTGTTAATGGACCCGTCGCAGAAGGGTTTTTGACTTACTCTCAGTCCGCTAATCCGGAATCGCCGTACTATCTGGACCAGACTGAGCTATATTCGCAGCAGCCGCGTTTACGGCCTCTGCGTTTTCGTGAGCAGGATATCGCAGCCAATACGCAGTCGGAGTTGCGTATAAGGCTGGATATCAATTAGAGCGTAGAACCGCTACCTGGCGGTAATGATAACTGCGCCGTCGACCGCATCCACATGGATGTGCGACGGCGTTTGTTGTTGCGCCACCAGGAATGACGCCAGCTCCGCCACCACGCGCTGTTCGATGGCGCGTTGAATCGGGCGCGCGCCGTAAAGCTCGCTGAATCCCGCCTCTGCGATATGCGCAATCAGGTCATCGCTGAAGCTCAGATTGAGTTTTTGCTCTCGGATGCGCTCGCGTTGATTCAGCAGTTCCAGCTCGCGTCGGGCGATGTTCAGGATGCTGTCGCGATCAAGCGGGTTGAAACAGAGAATGGCGTCGATGCGATTGATGAACTCGGGACGGAAAAAGTCGCGAATGCCGCTCAACGAAACCTGACCGCGCTTTTCCGCCGAGGAGAAGCCCATGCCTCCGCCGGCGTTAACGCCCAGGTTGGTGGTCATAATGATGATCGTGTTGCGGAAGTCGGTGGTGCGGCCGAAGCGATCAGTCAACAGACCTTCATCCAGGGTGGAAAGCAGAGCGTCAAAGACGCTGTCGTCGGCTTTTTCGATCTCATCCAGCAACACTACGGAAAACGGGTTGGCGCGCACGTGTTGCACCAGCGGGCTGGGCTTGCTTTCGCTACCTATCAGACGCTCAATATGGCCTGGGTGCTGGAACTCGCTCATATCCAGACGGAACAGCGGATTCTTGCTTTGGCCTGCGCTGAAAAAGTACTCCGCCAGCGCCTTGGTGGCGGCGGTTTTTCCAACCCCGGTGGGACCGGCGAACAACAGTGTCGCGATTGGCTTTTGCGGATCGTTGAGTCCAGCCTTGAAGATCTGTATGACCCGGCATAGTTGTTCCAGGATGCTGTCCTGGCCAATAATTCGCGTCTGGAAGTAATCCAGCAGCGCTTCCCTGGACAACGCCTGCTCATCCCGCAGGAATAGCTCCGGCAACCCGGTGTAGGTGACGAAGTCGGCGATGACCTGATCGCGGGCGATTATCGTTTGTTTATTCTCAAAGGCGTTTTTCACGCAGTGATGATAAAAACGGACTAAATTACCCGGCGCACGCTCGTACTTGATGTAGCGTTTGACCAGTTGCGAGACGGTTTCCAGCGCATCGTCGCGGGTGTCGATGGCAAAGTTGGCGGCGGCATAGTTGGCGTAAGCCTGCACCACCCGTTGCGCAGCGCGCCCGGACAGTTCCCCTACGGCAATCTGCTCGAACAGATGCAGGAATCCGGGCAGCTTATTGCGCGCAGCCTCCAGCTCCTGCGGGCGCAGTTCGCCGATAATGCGTATCTGGCCTTTGGCGAGATAGGAACGCAGATAGGCCGCCATGGAGTCTTCCTGTCCTTCGCCGCCGATGGACAGCAGGCTGATGAAATCATTGAGCCAGAGCACGCCGTTGACTTGCGCCAGAGACTCCACCACTTCATCGCAGACTTCCTGCCACTCCCCCAGATACTTGGCCTTGGCGATAATACGTTGCGGCGTGGAGCGCCAGAAGGTGAGGGGGGCTTCGCTGGATTTGCTGAGGCGCGCCGCGACCCGCACGGCTTCCTGCCACAACACGCTCTTGCCGACGCCCTGCTCGCCGATCAACAGGCAACTGCTGCTCCCTTCCAGTAACTCTTCCGCCAGTCGCTGGATCATCTCGCCTCGCTCCCAGGCCACTTCCGGCAGGCGGCTGACCTGGCGCTTGACCCGTTTCGGCAAGGGTGCCCGATCGGAGACGGTCAGCATGTAGTCCATGGAGGCGCTGTTATGCTGTTGCTGTGGGACGCGCACTTTGCCGCGATCAAAACTGGCCACTTCCAGCCAGGGCTCCGACGGCATGATGTAGCGGTAGGCTTCTTCCGGCATGACGTTGTTCAGCACCTTCAGGGAGAAGTGCTCGATCAGCGTCTTCAGCTGCACTTCGTCATAGTAGTAAAACGAGCGCTGCAGAAACGGCAGAAAGCATTCGCCGAAGCCCTTGTTGGTGTCGCGACTGTGTACGGCGGCGACACGAAAGCTGCTTGGAGCGGACAGAGGATACACGCCCTGCTCCGTGCGGTAGGAGAGCAACGCATTGATCGTATGAAAGCTGATCTGAGGGTTGCTGATTTCCGGGCTGTAAAGCCCTTCTCCCTGTTTGACTGCTTTGGCCAGACACTCGGAGGCGGCGCTGCGAATCTTGGACGGGTGCGACTCCATCACCACCAGCTCCGTTCCCAGAATCACGCCGACGACATCGCCGCTTTCCAGTGTCCAGCAGGCTATGGGAAATTCTTCAATCGCCATGGCGTAACGCTCCTTTGCAGGCGGGGCTCAACAGCAAACGCCAGTCGCCGAGCATGGGAGAGCCGTTTAGCATGAGTCCGCTGCGTAAATCGGTGACGCCGAATTCACGCTGAGTGGCGGTGGGCGTCGTATAGAGGCGCTGGATATCCAGATCGCCCTGCTGGTCCTGCTCCAGGCGCCGCAAGCGGCCTTCCTCTGCGGATAGACCAGGGTAGTAAGCAACAGTGACCGGCACTTGCAGATTGGACTCCTCAATAAATAAATGGACGCCTTGTTCATAGTCGAGGTAGTGCGCGAGACCAGGACCGCGCAGCGACAGCGCAACGCAATCGTCCGTTATGCGGCTGTCCTGTATCTCGCCAAGACGCCCCAGCGTCTGTTCATAGGCGTTACTGAGAAAACGCACACCCATTTGACCCTTCCCGGCGACCAGTGAGCGAATCACCAGACAGCCCCGGTCGAGTCCTCGATTAAGGTAGGAGTGCGCGTTAAACAACACGAAGCTGAAATCGACGCCAAGCTGCAGGGCGTCGCCCATGTTGTAGTCGACGAAATCCTCCGCTTTTTGATAGAGGCCGTTGAGATAGTCGCGCAGGTCGTTTTGCGCCGCCAGCGCAGCGAAGTCCAGGCGTATGGAGCGCCACCCCTCCCGTGGACGTCCAGGCGACGTCCGGAAGGGCGCATTGGCTTGCAGGCGCTGAGTTTTGCTGCGTTCTTCGCTTTCCCAGGTGTAGGTTTGCAGCGGCTCCAGTAATTCGCGCAGGGCGTCGCTGAGATGCCAGCGCCAGTAATCTTCGTAGTCCTTGCCGGGATGAAGCAGACTTTGCGGTTGATGCAGCCGCTCGTCCAGCGCTTGCAGCGCCGCCACCATTCTTTGATAGTCCGGTAGCGAATAATCCTGCTCGGGGCGGGGCAACGCATCCGGCTTGACGGATTGGTGACGGAAGCGGGTGATGCGGCTGTCCACGCCCTGAGCGCCATCGAACAGGGTCAGCATGATCGGGTCCAGGCTGTCCAGCTCCGCCAGTCGTTGCGCGGTAAGATGCGTGATCGCACGCTCCAGGTTGCGCTTCAGTGCGCGAGCGCCCAGCAAGGGGTCGAAACTTTCGTCCGCCAACCGGTTCAGGCAGGACGGATCGATGTTCAATATGGTACTGCGACGGATAAAGCCGTCCCGCTCCAGCAACCGCTGCATATGCAGCTGCGCCAGCCTTTGCATGTCGCTGTGTTGTAACGGGTTGAATACGACGATGTCGTTGATGCGGTTAATCATTTCCGGGCGGAAGAATTGCTCCACGCTCTTACGGTACGTTGCTGCGTTATCGTCGCTATGGTGACTGAAGCCAAACCGTGACGCGGCCTCTTTAGCGCCGATATTGGAGGTCATGATCACCACTGTTTGCGTGAAGTCGGTGGTTTTGCCCATGGCGTCGGTGAGACGGCCGTCATCCAGCAGTTGCAGCAGCAGATCGTGGACTTTGGGATGGGCTTTTTCAATCTCATCCAGCAGCAGCACACAGGCTTTCTGGTAACGCACCCGCTCCGTCAGCAGACCTCCCTGGCCCATACCGTCGCCGATCAGGCGGTGCACGGCGCCGGCGTCGACAAACTCGTTCAGATCGATCCGCACCAGACAGTCGTTGCTGTTGAACAGGCTTTGCGTGAGTAGCTTTGCGGCTTCGGTTTTGCCCACTCCGGTGGGGCCGATGAAAAGAAGGGTATTGAGCGGTTTGCCTAACGGCGTCAGCTGCGCTTTGATGGTCATCACCGTGTCGGTAAGCGCGTCCTGTGCTTGAGGCTGGCCAACCAGTCGCTGTTCGAAAAAATGGCGTACGTCGCTTTCCAGAAGCGTGGCGTTTTTATCTATTAAGCGCCGGCGGAAGTGGAAGTTGGTCTGGAACGCCTGGTATACAGAGCGTTCGTCAGCGCGCCGTCCCTGGTGCTTGACTGCGATATCCCGCAAAACATCCAACGCCGAGCCAGGCAGCGCGTGATCGCCACGGAACCCCGGCTCCAGTCCCAGCAAGGTCAGTAGCGCCTGCGACGTGATTTCACAGTTATACGCGCGCTCCCACTGGGCGCGTCGACGAATATAAATCTGGGATAACTTCTCCGCCGACAGCGGTTCCAGTCGCAATACTTGAAACAGGTCGGCGAAACCGCGATCCAGCTGCTGAATGCGCTGCCATTCATAGGGCGTGGCTTCCAGCACCAGTCCTATTTCACGGCGCTCCAGGTAGGGCTTCAATACATGGCTGAGCGTCAGGCTGGTCTGTGAGCTTTTGCCTATGCGGAACAGGGCCACGGGGTTATCGATATACAGCACATCTGGACTATGGATAGCGTAAGTGTCCCGCAGGCGCTTCTTGACCCAGCCCAGAATGGCCTCAAAGCGTCGCTCCCATTCGCCGACCACACTCATCCCTGCGATCACGCGCAGCGGGTCCAGCAGCCATAGCTTCTGTAGCCGCTCAATGGCTTTGCCGCTGTTATGAGTCATATAGCGCGACAGCGCATGCTGAATCAGATTACTTTTGCCGACTCCGGGAGAGCCCACAATGACCACGGGTTGCGGCTTGCCGGAAAATAATGCGCGTTCCAGCCAGGTCGACTCGTTTTCGCGATGCAGGGCGGTCTCCAGCTCATCCGGAAAATACTGCGCCAGGTCTTCTGCGGTTTTCTTCAGTTCATACGCGCCGCTGAAATCGCGACTGGCGGAAAAGAAGGAAAACAGGGAGTGCGCCTGCTGCTCGAAAGGAAAGTCGCTTTGCACGATGTTAATGGATGCGCTGATGGCGGTGGCGGAATCGCCGGCCTGGGAGTACAGGCGTTTGAAGTCGAAGGTCTCGTCCACTTTACGGTTGCGGCGAATATAGGCGCCGATTCGCTCTTCCAAAAACGCGATTAACGGCGGGCGGCCTTCCATGCTGTCGGAGATACGCAGGGTCAGATAATCCAGTTTGGGCAGGCAGACATAGCGGTGCTCGCGCACCTGATACCGCACCACCGCGAACAGCCCGTCAATCGTATGCATGCCGGTTTTGAACGTCAGGCGGATAAGCTCAAAGCGGTAGTCAGGATGAAAGCATAGCCAGAGCAGGTGCTCCACGCTGTCTCGGTCCAGCTTGCGATCGTCGAAGCTCTTTTTGAGAGAGGACTGGTAGCTGCGCACCGCATCGCCATAACGACGGCGGCTGACAATGAAGCCGTCGGTCAATAGCGGCGACAGCGTGAATTCGTTATTGCGGTTCTCCACCAGGGTGGGGAATTCAAGTCGCAGTAAGCTCATTCGTGTCGTCCTCCTGTCTGGTCATAAGAGGACTTGGCGCTGCGCTTTTTCTCCTCCGGCTTCTTTTCCTGGCGAATGTGGACGCGCGAGAGCAGTTTTTCCAGCAGGGCGTTCGTGGCTTTATAGCTGACGCGTTCGTGGTGCCCGCTAAGGTCCTGGTACGCATTCGGCTCGCCGAAGCGTTCGTCCTGATATTCCTCGTTCCGGATTTTGCGCAGTGTTTTGATGTCTTTGTAAAACTTCATACGGTGAATGCCGGAAGGGACTTTGTACTCATCCAGCTTGACGTCTTTGATTTCAACATACATCGGCGCGTTTTTATCATCTTCCGTAGCCCAATCGACCCTGCCGTGTTCATGGCGCCAGTAATAGTGAGAACAGGGGCCATTTACGGCCCAACCCATCCCTATCAGAGTGAGATAGTCCTGTTGCAATATTTCTTTGCTGACTTGATAAGGCGACACTGTAACCAGCTCGACAAATTCATCGTCCGTTGGAACTGACTTGTGTTGCGGGTTGGCTTCCAGTTCGGGATTGAAGTAGATCCAGACTCTGGAGTAGTCCTGGCCTAATTTCTCGAACCAGCGCTCGTACCATAAGGACATGCGGTCTAGCTGAGGCTGGCCCCCATAGACGAACAACAGATGTCGGTTATGCTGCGGGCTCAGGGTGCTTTCTATTTCAATCAGAATATCCGAGAAGCGCTTTTGGAGTTCCTTCAGCGCACTTTCATAATCCTCTGCGCTCATTGTCCCCTGCGGGTCCATCAATTGACGCAGACACTCGTTTTCCAGCGCATAGGCGTCTTCGGCGCGCTGCGCCAATGCTTCTTTCAGGTTGAAAAGCTCTCCGTACCGCCGCGTCTGCTCCGGGTCTTCCCAAAACGAAGTGCGGTGGCGGCGTTTGCGGGCGTCCATCTGGTCGAGTTCGCTGAGGCAGGAGATCCAGGTGGGGCTCTCCTGTAGCGCCTGTAGATCGCGGCGGTGGGCGGCGACTTTTTCCGTCAGCTCCATGAAGTATCCCCGGGCGCGCTTCTCCTGATGAGTGACGCGCGCGTCGAAGCTCAGAGCGCCGTCGTTGACGGCGGCGCGGATGTCCAGAGGGGCCTCATGAGGACGGGCGCTGAGCGCCGGCGCCAAATGGGCGGTGACATGTTTGCGCAGCAGTCGCTGTACGGAGCGGGCGCCGTAGCGCGGATCCGAGGGCAGGTTATTGAGGTGACGCCAGACGGGCTCATCAAAGCTCAAACTGACCTGACGGTTGCTCAAGCCGGCGGAGGCTTGCAAGCGCCGCATTTCTTTTTGCAG
The DNA here is from genome assembly GCF_057367735.1 of Hahella sp. NS-SX17. Taxonomy (NCBI): domain Bacteria; kingdom Pseudomonadati; phylum Pseudomonadota; class Gammaproteobacteria; order Oceanospirillales; family Hahellaceae; genus Hahella; species Hahella sp. NS-SX17. The sequence continues at coordinate 6,168,301 of NZ_CM170632.1, read as the reverse complement.
CACGATCATTTGTTCGTCTTGAGTGAGCGCGAAGAATGGCGCGACCTGATCGATGCGGTTGAACAGCTCTGGACGAAAATACTTCGCCGCCGTTTGTTCGAAATGACGCTGTGCGGCGGCGTCCGTTTTATCTTCGGCGCTGAAACCGACGCTGTTTTGCATGAACTGCTGGGCGCCCAGATTGGATGTCATGATGATCAGGGCGCTGCAAAAGTTGGCGGACTCGCCATGGTCGTCGGTCAGGCGGCCTTCCCCCAGCACTTGCAGCAACAGGTCGTAGAAGGCCGGATCGGCCTTTTCTATTTCGTCGAACAGCAGTACGGAGAAAGGCTGTTGACGCACCCTGGTCACCAGACTGGCTTCGCCGGTGGCGGTCAGCCGGGTGACGGAGTAAGGGTCGCTGTATTCGCTCATATCGAAGCGCAGCAGGCGTTTTTCATCTCCGAACATGTATTGCGCAAGGGTCTTCGCCATTTCCGTTTTACCGACGCCGGTAGGGCCGACGAACAACAGCGATGCAATAGGTTTGCCCCGCGGCGCCAGCCCGGCTTTGACGGTAATGATGGCGCGCGCCAAGGCTTCCACCGCCTGGCTTTGTCCGACGATGCGGCGACGAAATTGTTCGCGCGTCTGGTCCGGGTCCAGACGGGCTTGATGGTCCACCAGAAAGCGGGGCATGCCGCTTTCTTCGCAAAAGGCGGCGATAGCTTCATTCTCCGTGATGGCGCCAGTGTCTTTGCGGGCGGCGAGGATCATGTTTTCAAAGAAGCGGATAATTTTGCCCGGGTATCCGGAATAGGGGGCATAGCGCCTTTGCAATAAGATGATGCGTTCGATGGCGTTGGGATCGACCTGAATGCTGAACTGGTTCGCCTGAGCCTGAATCGCCTGCCGCGCAATCTGGTTTTCTTCTTCCTCGCTGCGTTCCGTGAAGCGCACGATATGGAATAACTGACTAAAACCGGGGGCGCGCAAGTCCATGGCGGCCAGCTGTTCTTCGGTTACTTCCGCGATGAGCGTGACCTCATTGCGGGACAAAGGGTCTCGCAGCGCTTCGGCGATGCTGATGCTGTTGCCCTGATACTGTCCGACTTCGAACAACTCGCTGAGATTGCCCAGATAAATGATTTCACCGTTGGCTCTAGCCTCGCGCACCCACAAGCCCAGAGCATGACGCCACCCTCCCTGTTGCGTCAGGGCCTGCAGCATCTGCGCAGCGGTGGTGCGCCAGGGAATCTTATTGTTGTTGAAACCGCTGAAATTGCGTTTTACGAACTCATTAACAAGCGCAGTCTTGCCGCAGCCGCTGGGACCAACCACCAGCACGCTTTGGCGGAACTCCCCCAGCAGGTTGCGGTTTAACGTTTCCACATAGGCGTCCAGGCCGAATACGCTGGCGCGACTGCGGTGCATGCGGCGCGCGGTTTTGGCGATCATCGGTTCGTCCTGCTGACGGCGCATATCCGCCAGTTCGGCCGGCGTGTAAAACTCCAGCGTGACTTTCTCACGGGTTATCTGGGGTGGCGCGTACCATTGGCAGGCGATCAGCGAACGTGCGCTGTCAAAGCGTTTGTTACGCAGCATCTCCAGTTGGATGCTTTCGCTAATCCGTTGCATGATCAGTGCTTCGTCCCAACAAAGGCAGGCGACGGCCAGAGCGGGAACCACGCCAAGGATTTCGCCCTGGCGCAGACGCCAGATGACGACTTCGAAGGTGATTTCATGGCTGTAATAACTGGCGTCCTTGGCCGGGGGGACCTTGACCTTCACTTCGCGGACTTCGGTCTCGCCTTCAGGCAGAAAGTGCAACAGCTCGACGTACTCTCCCTTTTTCAGGAGCTTGTTCTGAGCCGTTTTTTTAAACATGCGCGCGACATGAGCGCTGGGCGCGTTCAGCCAGGCGATTTCGGTCATATTCCCCGGCAGAGTGAGCGTGACGCCGCTATCGTGGGTAAGGACGGTGTTATAGAAGGGAAAGCTGAACTCTTTACTCATGGCTGAAACATCTGCGCAGTGGGAATGACGTGCCTGTCCGAACTCGGTGAACGGGAAGGAGGCTATTTTTACGAATATGGCCTGGGAAAACAATTAAGAGTGAAAGTTATATTCGCAGCCGCCGCTTAACGGAGGCTTTATTGTCTGAGATCAAAGCTAACAATGATGAAGAACGCATTTTCACAAAATCTCATGAAAACGGGGTGAATGACAGGGGGACTCGGGTTATGTTGGTGGAGCGTTGCGTCTGTCCGCCGCGCGGCGCATGCATGGGCCTGATTATTAACACGCCAATATCATTGTCATGTTAATAACTCTATTGAAAACGCGTGTTGAGGTTCCTGTGAACTTAGAACAATTAAAAGAACAAGTTTGTAAAGCCAGAAACGTATTTGAAATTCATGGCGAGGAAATCAGCGATATCTATTTGGGACGCTTTCCCTTTTGCGCCTGTCGCGCGGCGAGCGACATGCTCGGCACATGGTTGGCGGCGCATGGCTATGACAATGTGAACTTCGTCAGCGGCCTGCGCGGGGAGGAGCCCCACGCCTGGTTGGAAATGGGAACGTTGATTGTCGATATCACCGCGGATCAGTTTAGCGATGGGCCTGGTCGTATATATATAGGTGCGGACAAGCGCTTCCATGACCAATTTGCTTTGCAGGCAACCAGCGAATGCCGCCTGAGCGGTGTGTTCGAAGCGCCCTACAGAACCTTCGCCGCCTATATGGAATCGGCGTCGGAATTTACCCCGTCACCTCCTCCGATGTATGCTCCGCATGCGATACAAAGCATGGAATTATAGCTGTCACCGGAGTTAAGTTTGTCTTCTACCCTAGTCGCCAGAGCGCGCCAGCTAAGCGCCTGGTTTCATGTTCTTTTGTGCGGTTTGTGCCTGTCTCCATCCTGGTTTGCGCTGGCGATAGCTATGGGTGTGGGAGATCAGCGGTTGTGGACTGTTACTCTGGAAGCGGCGCCCTATGGTCTTACCGCGATGGCGTTCGCTTATTTGTACGGAAAAAAGTTTGGGGACTGGTATTTACCTGTCGATGGTGAAAAACCAACATTTGAGATTGTTTGCGCTTCCTGCGCAGTGTCCTTTTTAGCGGCTATCAGCACTGGAGGATGTATTGGTCTGATCTCATCCGTATGGGAAGGGATGGATGGACTTTCTATAGGGCTTTTCGCTGGACTGGCCGGATACCTTTGCGCGCTGCCGCTGATATTGATTTTAGGTGGACTGGGCGGCTGGCTAATGATGAGGCATTGCGCCAAATTGATCGAACAGGAAAGCAGCGAGGTTTCCTGATCTTCCCCTCTTTGAACTTCCGGCGTATTTTTTACAACAGCTTTGTAGAAAGCGCCTTTTCTGCACGGAATATTTGCGCTTATTTATTATCCTTATTCTAGTTTTTTTTCATATAAATCAATGATTTGAATTAGGTTGGCCCGCTTTCTGCTGTAGTAGGAATGAGAGCTTTGCAGAGATGTATGCAAAGCGACTTTTCGAGAACTAGTTAAGGAGAAAGACTATGAATTGGGACCAAATTGAAGGCAAATGGGAGCAGTTTAAAGGGAAAGCTCAGCAGAAATGGGGCAAGTTGACGGATGACGATCTCGACGTAATTCGTGGCCGTCGCACCGAGCTTTCCGGCCGTATTCAGGAGCGTTACGGCATGGCGAAAGACCAGGCCGAGCGCGAAGTTGACGACTTCGCCAAGAAGTTATAACCGGCGTCCCCAGCCCCCCGGTTGTGGCCGCGCTGATGCGCGGCTCCCCTCAGACATGTTGCCCGTCACCTTCTGTGACGGGCTTTTTTTGTTTAAAAAACATTCCACTTCTCTGATTTTATAGAGTTTTTGTATCGGGTTTCCGAAATCCGTATGATCTGCCTCAATTTGCCGGCGGGTCATGCTGGTTTGTGTCTATTGGTGTCGCCACACTTGGCGAGTTAATTCCCGTGAGGGGGAGGGGTTAATGACTGTGTCGGATAAGCAGCCGCAACGGCTGAGGCTTGGCGCGTTGATCGCACTGGTGGTGGGATCGATGATCGGCGGGGGGATATTCTCGCTGCCGCAGAACATTGCGACGAGCGCCGGAGCCGGAGCTGTGCTGTTGGGTTGGTTGGTCACCGGCGTCGGCATGCTGGCGTTGGCCTTTGTATTTCAGACGCTGTCGCGACGTAAACCGGAACTGGACGCGGGCGTTTACGCCTACGCCAAGGCGGGTTTCGGCGCATATATGGGGTTCAATTCCGCCTGGGGGTATTGGATTTGCGCCTGGATTGGCAACGTCAGTTATTTTGTGTTGCTGTTCAGCTCTTTGGGTTTCTTCTTTCCCGTTTTCGGCGAGGGCAACACCCCGGCTGCAGTCATCTGCGCGTCTGTGTTGCTCTGGCTGGTGCACGCCATGGTGCTCTCTGGCGTGCGCCAGGCCGCTTTTATCAACATTATCACTACTGTCGCCAAAATTGTGCCCTTGATTATGTTCGTCGTTCTGGCGTTTGTCGGGTTCAAGGCGGATTTGTTCACCATCGATATCTGGGGCGCCGAGGAGCCAGCATTGGGATCTGTACTGGATCAGGTGCGCAACATGATGCTGGTGACGGTGTGGGTGTTCATCGGTATTGAAGGCGCCAGCGTTTACTCGTCCCGCGCGCAGAATCGGGCCGATGTCGGTAAAGCGACGGTGCTGGGTTTTGTTGGCGTGCTCGCTCTGTTGGTGATGGTGAATGTGCTGTCCATGGGCATACTCAGCCGCGCTGAGCTGGCCGGCTTGAAAAACCCTTCCATGGCGGGCGTGCTGGAAGTGGTCGTTGGCGCCTGGGGCGCTAAGTTAATCAACGTGGGGCTGATTATCTCTTTATGCGGGGCTCTGCTGAGCTGGACGATGCTGAGCGCCGAGATTCTGTGCGTCGCGGCGAAAGATGGCGCTATGCCGAAGGCGCTGGCGCGCACTAACTCTCGCGGCTCGCCTCGGGGGGCGCTATGGCTCAGCAACAGCCTGATTCAATTGTTTCTCATCATCACGCTGTTTTCCTCAGGCACCTATCTGGACTTGCTGTATCTAGGCTCTTCCATGATCCTGTTGCCGTATTTCTGGACGGCGTTTTATGCCTTGATGCTGTGTCTGCGGGGAGAAACCTATGGCGACAATGATCGCGTGCGCGGAAAAGACTTCGCCATCGCACTGGTCGCCGTTCTGTACAGCCTGTGGCTGGTGTACGCAGGCGGCGTGAAATACCTGCTGCTTAGCTCGATTCTTTATGCGCCGGGCGCGGTGGTTTTCGCCATTGCGAGGAGAGAACAGGGCGAACGCGTATTTACTCCCCTTGAAACCGGGGTGTTGGTTGTCTTAATTATGGCGGCTCTGGCGGGAATTGCGGGGCTGTATGCGGGATATCTGTCGCTGTAGCGATGTGATCAACAGAGGTCGCCTTTACAAATCATTGGGCATAAAGGAAGGATTGGCTATGACTGCTGCAACGCGCCTGGGCGTTTTCTCGGAAGTAGGTAAGTTACGCAAGGTGATGGTATGCCGTCCTGGGTTGGCGCACTTGCGTCTTACGCCGGGTAACTGCGAAGAACTGCTTTATGACGATGTGATCTGGGTGCAGCAGGCGAAACGCGACCACTATGATTTCGTCTGCAAAATGCAGGACCGTGGCGTAGACGTCGTGGATATGCATGACTTGCTGGCGCAGACCATGGCGCTGCCGGACGCCCGCCAGTGGCTGCTGGAGCGCAAGATCACCGATGAAAACGTTGGTGTGGGGCTGGCGGATGATGTCCGCGCCTGGATGAGCGGACTGCCCGCAACGACCCTGGCTGAGCTGTTGCTGGGCGGGGTGGTCGGGGGCGATTTACCGGAAGACTTCGACAGCCGGGAAATGGCGCTGTTCCGCGAGTTCATGGGGCGTTCCGGCTTTGTCATTCCCCCTTTGCCCAATTCGATATTCACCCGCGACACCAGTTGCTGGATCTATGGCGGCGTCACTTTGAACCCCATGTTCTGGCCAGCGCGCAGACAGGAGACGTTGCTGGCGGCGTCCATTTACCGGTTTCACCCGGATTTCGCCAATGCGGACTTCGAGGTCTGGTGGGGCGATCCGGAAAAAGACCACGGCGCGGCCACGCTGGAAGGCGGCGACGTCATGCCAGTCGGCAATGGCGTCGTGTTGATCGGCATGGGCGAGCGCACTTCCCGTCAGGCGATTGCGCTAGTGGCGCAGTCATTATTTCGCCATGGCGCCGCGGAGAGAGTCATTGTCGCCGGTTTGCCAAAGCTGCGTTCCGCCATGCACCTGGACACGGTTTTCACTTTCTGCGACCGCGACCTGGTGACTGTGTTTCCAGAGGTGGTGAACCGCATCGAAACCTTCTCAATTCGTCCCGGCGATAACGGTGCGGATGGACGTCTGGATATTCGCCCGGAAAAAGCCCCTTTTGTAGATGTGGTCGGGGAAGCGCTTAGCTTGCCCAAACTGCGCACAGTGCAAACCGGCGGCGACAGTTACGAACAAGAGCGGGAGCAATGGGATGACGGCAATAATGTGGTCGCGCTGGAACCAGGCGTGGTCATCGCTTATGACTGCAACACCTACACCAATACTCTGCTGCGTAAGGCCGGCGTGGAAGTCATCACTATTACCGCCGGCGAACTGGGACGTGGCAGAGGCGGCGGCCATTGCATGACTTGTCCCATTATTCGCGACCCGGTTTAGGCGTTAACTTTTTAGGTAACAAGGAGATTTCTTATGGCGCGTAACCTTCATAACCGCAGTCTGCTCAGTATGTTGGAGTTCTCCCCCCAGCAACTGCGATTTCTGCTGGATCTGGCCAGGGATCTGAAGCGGGCCAAGTACACCGGCACTGAGAGTCAGCATCTTAAAGGTAAAAACATTGCGCTTATTTTTGAGAAGACCTCCACGCGCACTCGCTGCGCTTTCGAAGTGGCGGCCTACGATCAAGGCGCGCATGTGACCTATATCGACCCGACCGGATCGCAGATCGGGCACAAGGAAACCATGAAAGACACGGCGCGGGTGTTGGGGCGCATGTATGACGCCATTGAGTACCGCGGCTTCCACCAGCATATTGTGGAGGAGCTTGCCCAATACGCCGGCGTGCCGGTCTACAACGGCCTCACGGATGAATATCATCCTACGCAGATGCTGGCGGACGTCATGACAATGCGTGAGTTCAGCGACAAGCCTTTGCATGACATCTCTTACGCCTATGTCGGCGACGCCCGTAATAATATGGGGAACTCTCTGTTGATCATCGGCTGCCAGCTGGGCATGGACGTGCGTTTGGGCGCTCCCAGGTCGCTTTGGCCCAAGGACGAATTGATTGAGCAGTGCCGTGAGATCGCCGCCCGCACAGGCGCGCGCATGACGTTGACCGACAAGCCGAGAGAAGCGGTGCGCGGCGTAGACTTCATTCACACCGACGTGTGGGTGTCCATGGGAGAAGCGCCAGAGAAGTGGGGCGAACGCATCAACCTGTTGCTGCCGTTTCAGGTGAACGCCGCTTTGCTGGCGGCGTCTAATAATCCCCGAGTGAAGTTTATGCACTGTCTGCCCGCCATTCATAACGCGGAGACCAAGGTCGGCGCGCAGATATTCGAGCAATATGGCCTGCACAACGGCGTGGAAGTGACCGACGACGTGTTCGAGTCAGAGGCATCTATTGTGTTTGATCAGGCGGAAAACCGGATGCACACCATCAAGGCGGTGCTGGTGTCTACTTTGGCGGATATCTGATCGGGAGATGCGGCGATGAGAATAGTAGTGGCTTTGGGCGGTAACGCCTTACTACGAAGAGGCGAGCCTCTTACTGCAGACAATCAGCGTCTCAATGTACGGCTGGCGGCGGAGCGCCTGGCCGCTGTGGCGCCGGGCAATGAGCTGGTGGTCGCGCACGGTAATGGTCCTCAGGTGGGACTGTTGGCTTTGCAGGCGGCGGCCTATGCGTCGGTGTCGCCGTATCCGCTGGATGTGCTGGGGGCGGAAACCGAAGGCATGATCGGCTATATGATCGAGCAGGAGTTGGGCAATCTGCTGCCTGTGGAGACTCCGTTGGCGACGATCCTCACCCAGGTGGAAGTAGACCCGGACGACCCTGCCTTTTTACATCCGACCAAACCCATCGGGCCCGTTTATGAACAGAAAGAGGCTGAGTCGCTGGCGGCGGAAAAAGGGTGGAGCATTGCGCGCGACGGCGACAAGTATCGCCGTGTCGCGCCCAGTCCGAGGCCTCGGCGAATTTTTGAAATCCGGCCTATTCAATGGCTGTTGGAAAAGAACACGGTGGTGATCTGCGCCGGTGGCGGCGGCATTCCCACGCTGTACAATCGCGAAGGCAAATTGCAGGGCGTGGAAGCCGTCATCGACAAAGACTTGTGCTCAGCCCTGCTGGCGCAGCAACTGGATGCGGATCTGCTTATCATCGCCACGGATGTGGATGCGGTGTACCGGAATTGGGGAACGCCTCAGGCCAGCCCGGTCGCAATGGCCCATCCGGACGCGCTGACGCCAGAGGCGTTTCCCGCCGGCTCAATGGGGCCCAAGGTTCAGGCCGCCTGCGATTTCGCCCGCGCCACCGGTAAGCCTGCCGTCATTGGCTCGTTGCGAGACATTGAAGCGATGATCCTGGGAGAGGCAGGCACGCGCATCAGTACGCAATTTGCGCCTGAATCAGCGCGATAGGGGGCAAGGCGACTTTTCGCGTTGGCGACCTGATTTCAATAGGCTGTCCAGTTCTCGACGATTTTCGAGTACACGCCTTCCGCAATCATATTCGCCAGGGCTTGATCGAAATGCTCACGCAGATTGATGCGCTGGGACTTTTTGGAAAAAGCAATGTAACTCGGCGTTTCCTCCACATTCGGTTGCAGGCGTTTGATTTGGGGCAGGGACCGTACTTTTTGCCCTTGCAGACGCCGGTATTCCAGCAAAACGCCGCGCTGGTCGCCGACGATAATATCGATGTTGTCGTTGATCAGGCGTAAAAACAGGTCATTCAGACTGACTGCAGTGATGAACTCGGTGGTTAAATCACTTGCCCGAAAAGCGTCGAACTTTTCCCCGTAGCTGAAATCCTGCAGTCCGCCGAAGCGTAAGTGGGCTAATTGCTGGAGGTCGCCGTCGAACCTGATGGCGCTGTTTGCCGGCACAAACAACGAGACGTTCTCCATCATCAGCACCAGCGACGAATAGTCCGCATAGGTTTCCCGCACGGGCGTTTTCAGCAACTCAAAAACCCCGTCCACCTCACCGTTTTCCAGATAGCGCAACGCCCGGCTCCAGGGCAGCTCGACCAGCTTTACGGGTTCGTTCATACGTTTGAAAGCTTCCTCCACCAGCGCCACACTGATGCCTCGGGGAGTGTTGTTTTCGTTGTAGTGGTAGGGAACCAGCCGCGTAAAGGCGAGCACTGTTTCAGCCCAAACGGCGTGAGGGAAGAGCAATATCAATAAAATACACAAACGGAGCATGCAAAGCCTCCGGGGTTGTCATACGCGGGACGATAACCTGAATCCGTCTGGCGCCGCCGGGTCTATCGAGTAAGTATAGCCCAGCTTTTGAGAAGGTCAGACCTGTCGGTTTTCATCTGGAAGCCTTTATGAGCCCAGATGTATCTACGTTTTGATGCTGGAGTGGCCTGACGCTAACTAGGATTTAGAGTGGGCTAAAGAAGCGGCCTTGGCGGCTCTATTTGTCTTTCAATGGGCAAGATGAATGCATTTGTTCTGATGCATGATATAAGCTGGCGGCCTGTCATTGATCTTTTGCCCGGGGAACAACAATGAATAGAGCAATCGCCATTGCATTAACCGCCTTTGTTACGACCGTTACCCATGCCGCGCTACCATCCATTGGTTTCTCGAAGGCTGTTACTTATGACGTTGTTAGCCAAGAAAAAGTCAGTGAAGGCGATTACGATTACATATTCTCCTGCGTTGCGTCTAAAGCAATAGGAAAAGAAGAGCGGGCGCACACGATGGTGAAGGCGATAATGGATATCCAAAGCGCCTCGCCGGATATCAATATTGCGCTGCACTTAGCTCCAGACCGTGCTCTGTGTCAGGAAGGCAGATTGATTGGCGCATCCTATTACAGTCCTGACGGCTCTGGATGGAAGGGGGCTGGGCGCGGCTCTTGGACATGGAACATATTGACCACAGGCAAAAAAGTCACGGAACAGGAAATCTCAGATACGGTTTTATACGAAAAAAGTAAGCCTGAGTTTAAAAAGAAGTTTGGTGATTTATATTATTCAGAAAAGCTTGATGAATATGTTAAATCCCAACTTGGGCGTGAGCCTAAGTACGTTACTACAGGACTTTGGGTGGATACTTATCACGTTGAGTGATGGAGCAGTTATAAGCCCGCCAGGGATAAACACGCCGCTCATATATTGCTAACTCTATTGGGACGAATATGAAATTTACGCTCGCCCTATGGCTTTTGTTACTCTCGCTTTTCTCCCACTCAACGGAGTTGAGAATACATGAGCTAAGAAACTATGGCGCTTTGCATTATCTGGAGTTCTACATGATGGAGGGAGGTGGCGTTCCAGTGAAGGCGGCGTTTAAGGCGATGGAAATTCCCAAGTGCCCGTTCAATATGCGTTTGGTTGGAGGTATGTCGAAGGACACAATGAATGAACTTCGCGAGTTTTACCGACTGAACTATCCCGAACAATTAAATACGTACCTGAATTCGCCGCGGGACAAGTTAGGCTCAGCAATTGCTCCACTGGCGGCGCTTATACCAGAGGCTTTGGCTTCCACAACCCTCATTAGAGAAGTCGGTGAGGAGTTAAAAGACCGCAAGTGCGCGCTTGGCGATATCAGCTACGAAAAATTCGTCCCCAGTATCGAGGAAGGCTTTTGGGTGTCGGATATTTATATAAAAGTGGTCAAGCATGCGGAATGATAGCAGGCGGCGCCCTGCTTATTTGGAGAAGATTGAGTTGTTGTTGTCCGGGTCGCCGCAAGTCACGTCATTGACTCCGGTATGGACAAAAGGCGCCTGTCTTTAAGCAGTGGCGATGAGTTATGAAGGAGTTTAGATGTTTACTAGAAATTGGTGGCGACGCCGGGCGGCGGTAAAGAGCTATATCAGAGTATTGGGGCCGGAGTTAGCCAAGAGGAGTGGGCGCAGGAGAGTGTACTCGGTGAAAAAAGTCAGGGCTTTGGTGAAGGAGCTCGGCTTATCTGAAAAATACCTCGCCTACGCTGTCGCGCTTTATTGTAAAGAAGCGGACTTCGTCAAATATTCTAATAACAACCATCAGACCTCAGTCGACCAAGCCGTGAGTTATGAATCGGCGCGAAACTTCGGAATGACGCTGGCGTTGGGCTCTATCTTTTGGAGCGGTGACTCAAGTCTCAGCGCCTCCGATAGCGGGTTTGACGGTGGCGATAGCGGCCTCTAGCCTAGTTAATAGTAAGGAATGTATCTATGAATCTCTTATTAAAGTGCAATTCCGTCTTGGAAACCAAAGCCTTCTACGACGACCTGTTAGAGTTTAAGGTGTCTGATAGCGCCGAAGGCACATGCACAGTTGAAAACGAAGATGGCGTGATCATCTTCTCAGAGGGCGATTATTTGGGGGGCCGGCCAGTATGCTCCGGCACGATATATTTTTTTCTGGCGGACGTTGAAAGCTACTTTAACGCCATCAAAGACAAGGTGATCTTGCTCTGGCCGCTGGAGGTTATGTCCTACGGCGTGAAAGAGTTTGGCGTAAAAGATGTGAATGGCTATCGCCTCGCCTTTGCTCAGAAATAGAACTCAAACCGGGCGAACCGGAAGGGAAACGCCTACCTTGCGCTTCCGCCCCGTGCAGCCCTGGGCGAACTCAGCGCGCTAACACATCTTTCATACAGCCGCTCTCGAACGCCTCCAACGTAAAATCGATAAATCGTTTGACGGCGATGGAAGGCGTCAAGCGGCTTGGATAGACTAGGTGATAAGGGGTTGCGCGACCGCGCCAGTCACTGAACAGGTGTGTTAGCTCGCCACTCTGCAGAGCCGGCGCGGCGATATAATCCGGCGTCAGCGCAACGCCTACTCCCTTTAAGGCCAGTTGGCGGGCGCTCTCCAGCCCATTTACTCTGACGATAGGGCGGATATTGATTTCACGCTCATGTCCTTGCGCATTCACTAGTCGCCAAAGGTCGTCAGAGCGATAGGCGATGACTGGCAGCTCACTCAGTCTCTGTAACTCATCTCCCAGCGGGTTTTGCCGCAGAAACTCCGGTGAGGCGACCATGACGCCCCGAATCCAGCCCAGGCGGCGTCCGATGAGAGAAGAGTCGTTCAGCGCAGTAGCGCGGAACGCCACATCGATATTGCTCTTCAATAAATCCAACTGGTCGTTGGACATGGTCAATTCAAATGTTACCGCAGGGTGAACGCGGCGAAACTGATGCAACAGCTCCGGCAGGATCATATTGCCGGACGCCTGCGGCGCAGTGATGCGCACAACCCCGCTGATCTGTTTGGTGAATTCCGCCATGCAGGTGCGTGTGCGGGTGAGAAGCTGCACCAGCTCGAGGCTGTGTTCTAACAGCTTGCCGCCCGCCGCCGTCAGCTGAAACTGGCGTGAACTGCGTTGCACCAGCTTGACGTCATAGATTTGCTCCAGCCGGCTCAAATGCCCACTGACGGTGGATTTGGCGAGGCCTAATTGCTGCGCCGCCTGCGTCACGCCGCCACAGCGCGCAATCGCCTGAAACGTATATAAAAGGTCTGCTTGTTCTTTCATCGTTCGAATTAATGAATGATATGTTCTGGTAATTTCTATGGTTGCAGGCTTTATCGCCATATAGATTGATGGCGTTCGTTCGATTATTGAAACAGCTTGGTCGCCCTCTGGCAAGGAATTACAGATGAATGCGTCAACTCAACAGCAAGCCTCTTTGTCCATGATAAGCGCCATGGTGATGGCGGGCTTTATTGGTTTGTTTGTGGATTATTCCAATATGGATAGCGTCTCCGTGGTGTTTTTCCGCTGCCTTATCGGCGGCGCTGGACTATGGCTGTATTGCCGGGTGCGGGGGACGCCCAGTGGCGTTACCCACGCCAATATCGGCTGGATTGGACTGGCGGGGCTGGCGCTGATCTGCAACTGGCTGTTTCTGTTCGCTTCGTTCGACAGCATCCATATTTCCGTCGCCACGGTCATCTACAACCTGCAGCCTTTTTTCCTGTTATTGCTGTGCGCGCTCTTTCTGCGGCAGAGCGTGCAGTGGTCAACCTGGGGATGGATGCTGCTGGCTTTCGCCGGCGTTTTCCTAACTGCGGAAGTCAGCTTTGGCGGCGCCTCATCCGGCGCCTTGGAGGGAATGGGGCTGGCGTTGGGGGCTGCGTTTTTTTACGCCCTGGCTACGATATTCACGCGGCAGGCCCCCAGCGTTTCCCCGGCTGCAATGGCGGCGGCGCAATTGAGTTTTTGCCTGCTGCCTTTGGGAGCATGGTTGCTGTGGCATGGCGCTGATTGGTCGCAGGTGGACTGGAGATATGTTGGTTTACTTGGAGGGCTCAACTCCATCGCGCAATACGTGCTCCTGTATTTTGCGATATCACGTTTGACGCTTGAGCGTCTTTCTATCCTGTCTTTTCTGTACCCGATTACCACCTTGATTGTGGATATGACGTTCTATGGCATGGAGCTGAATGTGGCGCAAGCAATAGGAGTCGCGCTTATTCTTCTCGCCAACGTTGCGATTCTGCGCCGCAAGGCGCCGCCCAGTGTAAAACGTTGCGTAGCGCAGCCGGCCTGTCGCGAGACGGCGCCTGAATAAAGGCGCATCCTTGTGATGCAGGCTGCGTCATTAGCGAGATTCTTTTTCTCAAAAATACTCCTTCCTGAATCCGATCAATTAATTTATCATCCGATTAAATTAATCGTTTGATAAATTAATTGGCTTTTCATGAGTAAGAAAACTGAGGCCAAAGAGCCTGAAAACAAGCGCGGGCGACCTCTGGACCCGGCATTGCAACAACAGCGTAAAGACGATCTGCTTGACGGCGCCTTCGAACTATTGCGGGAGAAAAGCTACCGCAGCATTACTATCCGCGATATTGCTGAAAAAGCGGGTATGAAGTCCGCGATGATCAGCTACTACTTCGGCGGTAAAGAAGATCTTTTCATCGCTTTGATCGAGCGTATCGGCGAGCAACAGTTCGGCCGCATTGTCGAAGTCGTTTCCCAGCCTGATCCGATTCGCGGATTTATCCGCGCCGCCATTATCAGAATAGTCGAATGTCCGCCTTTGATTACTTTCATCATCGATGAAGTGCTGTCGGAGCGGGGCAGGTTGCAGGATCGCTTTATAGATCTGATGCCCCGGCGCATGGCCATGTTTCTTCCTAAGCTGATGGAGTCAGAACAGAAGAAGGGAAACTTGCGGGCGGATGTAGACCCTAAATGGGCGGCGTTTTCACTGGTGAATCTGATTATCACGCCCTTTATCGGTGGGCCTGTGCGCAGGCGGGCCTGGGACATGCCGGATGAGCTGGTGAGCAGTGACGAATGGATTGAGCATGTCTATCGGATGTTTATATCGGGCTGCGGCGTAGCGCCGAAATCTAATTCTTGAGCTTGACCTGACAACACGAAAGAGGACTGAGTATGAGCCTGGCCTGGATGAAGCGTCGATGGGCGTTGCCTCTGGTAATCGCGATTGGCGTCGCGGTGGCGGTTGCGATTATCAAGAGCCGTCCGGCGATGGAGCATGCGGACAAGGCGCAGCTTCCCGCAGCGGTGAAGGTGGTGTCGGCCAAACGCTACGAAGTCAGGCCGCGCATCACTGGGTTTGGCGAAGTGGCGCCGGATGTGGTGTTGGACAGCAAAGCGGAAGTGTCAGGAAAAGTGACCTATGTTCACCCTCTGTTGAAAAAGGGCTCTATTCTGCCGGCGGGAACGCTGGTGGTCAGTTTAGATGATCGTGATTACCAACTGGCCCTGAAGCAGGCGGAGGCGGATCTGGCGGTCAGTCGCGCCAACCTGGGAGAAATGCGTCTGACAGTGGAGGATGCCGAGCAGGACCTCAAACTGGCGCAGGAAAAGCTGGCCATCGCCAAAAAGGAGCAGGAACGCATCGGGCGGCTGCTGCAAAAAGGCTCCGCCTCGCAATCCAACTACGACGCGCAACAATCCACCGTGCTGCAGTTGCGGCAGGAAACCCAGAAGCTGAGTAATCAACTGCAAACTCTGCCGTATCAGTTACAGGTGCTCAAGGCCAGGCAGGACATCGCTGAAGCGGCAGTGGAAACGCAGAAGCGCAATCTTGAGCGCACCCGTATCACCCTGCCTTTCAATGCCCGCATCACCCGGCTGTCGGTGGAGGAGAGTCAGTTTGTTGGAGTCGGAGCGTCCCTGTATGGCGCGCAGACGATTGATAAGGTGCTGGTCAACGCGCAGTTTCCACTAAGCCAGTTCCGCATTCTGGCGGAGGGATTCGATAATCTGGAGAGTCTGTTTCAGAAGTTTCTGGCGCAGGACGCCGCGAGTAATATCTTCACCGAGCTGGATCTCGTCGCCAGCGTCGCCCTGGCCGAAGACGGGGACATTCACTGGGACGCGAAAGTGGAGCGCATCAGCAATAACCTGGAAGCGGCTTCGCGCACGCTGGGGGTGATCGTCGGCGTAGATAACCCCTATCGCACCGCTCGCCCCGGCGTGCGGCCGCCGCTGATAGAAGGGATGTACGCCAAGGTGGAACTGCAAGGCGCGCCACAGCCGTTTCTGGTGTTGCCTCGGGATGCTTTGCGGGAGCATGAGTTGTATGTGGTGGATAAAGATAATCGCCTGCGACGCATCAAGCCTCACTACAAAACACAAGGGGCCATGCTGTTGATCCGGCAGGGTGACGGCGGGGGCGATAACCTTATTCGCGAGGGCGAACGGGTCGTCACGACTGACTTGTTTCCCGCAGTGGCGGGTATGTTGGTGGCCCCGCAGGAAGATAAGGACGCGGAAGCGCTGATTGAGCAGTGGGCGCAAGGAAGGGGCGCCCTATGATCCGTTTTTTCGCCACGCATCCCACGGCGGCGAACCTGCTGATGGGTTTTTTTATATTCATCGGCGTGATGACGCTGCCGCAGATCAAACGGGAAACCTTCCCGGAAGTGAAAAGCTATGAAGTCGAGGTGAAAGTCCCGTATCCGGGCGCCACCCCGACGGATATTGAGTTGTCTGTCTGCAGGCCGCTGGAGGAAGCGGTGGAAGGCGTCAGCTTCATGGAGGAAGTGCGCTGCGAGGCGCGTAATTCTTTGGGACTGATGACCTTGAAAATGCGCGAGGACGGCGACTTTGACGACTTCATTGATGACGTCAAAAGCGCTGTGGAGGAGATCAGCTCCTTGCCGGATCAGTCGGAAGACGCCGTCGTCAAAGAACTGGGGCGCACGCAAAGCGTGGTGACCATCGCCCTGACGGCGGACCTGCCGCGCAGGGAACTGAAAACTCTGGCGGAAGAGGTCAAGCAACGCATTCTGCGTCACCCGGAGATCCCGCTGGTGGAAGTACAGGGATTCTCTGATCGGCAATTTCAGATTCAGGCTCCGGAAAGCAACTTGCGTCAATACGGCCTGAGCCTGCAGGACATCGCCAATCTGGTGACGAAGCAGGATGTGGATCTGCCTGCGGGAGACGTCAAGACAGACTACCGTGACTACCAGATTCGCTTCAGCGACGAAAAACGCACCGTCACGGAGCTGGAGAATCTGGTGGTGTTGCGTGGCGGCAATGGGGCGGAAGTGCGCCTGGGGGATATCGCCCGAGTTGTCGATGAATTTGAACTGGAGGAGAACAAGTCCACCTTCAACGGCAAGCCTGCCGCTTTTTTGAAAGTATCCAAAAACACTCGTGACGACAGTCTGCGTATTTTGCAGGAAGTGGAGACGTTTATTGCGGAAGAGAGCCGGCGTTTGCCGCCGGAAGTGACCTTGAGTCTGACTCAGGATTACACCAGCGTGGTCAAAGACCGCATCAGTATGCTGAGCAACAACGCCTGGCAGGGGCTGGTGCTGGTGTTCGCGGTGATGTGGCTGTTTTTCGGCGCCCGTTATGCGTTTTGGGTGGTGATGGGGTTGCCGGTGTCGTTCCTGGCCAGCGCTTTTGTGCTGGGGCATATGGGCGTGAGCATCAACATGCTGTCCATGGTGGCTTTGCTATTGGCGCTGGGGATTCTCATGGATGACGCCATCGTTATCAGCGAGAGCATCGGCACGGAAATGCGCAAAGGTAAACGGCCCTTGCAAGCGGCGGTGGACGGGACATTGTTGGTGGCGAAGGGCGTATTTTCGTCTTTCCTCACAACACTGTGCATGTTCACCGGTCTGTTGTTCCTGGAAGGAGATATTGGCCAGGTCCTGGTGGTGGTGCCTATTGTGCTGATCTCGGTGATCACGATATCGCTGGTTGAAGCGTTTTTCATTCTGCCCCACCACTTGCAGCATTCTCTCGCTCATGCTGAAAAACAGGAAGACTCTCGCTTCCGCATGGCGTTTGAGCAGCGTTTTGATCAGGCCCGACAAGGCCTCGACCGCCGCGTGTCGGCGCTGATCAAACATCGTTATGGCTTTGTCGGGGTGGTTATCGCCACGTTCATTCTGTGTGTCAGTCTGCTGGCTTCCGGCGTGATCAAGTTCTCCGCGTTTCCTGATCTGGAAGGGGATATTGTGCAGGCGCGCATCATTATGCCTACCGGGACCTCGCAAGAACGCACTGAAGCGATGGTGGCGCATTACATTCAGGCGCTGGAGCAGGCTGCATCTGAGTACAACGATAAGCAGGATGCGCCCGCAATAGGGGCGGTGACCGTGAACTATGGTCAGAATGCGGACGCCTTCGAAACCGGCCCCCATTTGGCGACCATCAGTGTGGACCTGCTTACTGCAGAGCGCCGTCAATTCAGTTTGCAAGCCTTTACTGATCGTTGGCGTGAGCTGGCTGGCGAAACGCCGGACGTGTGGTCGGTGTTGTTCAAAGAGCCGACGATAGGGCCTGGCGGCCGCGCGATTGAAGTGCGCCTGCGTGGCGATGATCTGGAGTCGTTGTCCCTGGCGTCTCATGAATTGCAGAACTGGCTGGCGGGCTATCCTGGCGTTACCAACCTGCTGGATGATTTACGTCCTGGCAAGCCGGAGTTCACTCTACACATGAAATCCGGCGCCTATGACCTGGGATTGGACGCTCAGACTATTGCGGCGCAACTGCGGGCCGCATTCCAGGGCGTGACCGTGCTGGAGTCGAGCGTGGGCCTGGAGACCTACGAGGTGATGGTGCGCCTGGATGATGAGTCCCGCGACGAGCTGGCGGATTTTGACAACTTCCCCATTGTGCATCCGGTCAACAAAGCGCTGATTCCGCTGTCTAATGTGGCGGAGATCATACCCAGCCGCAGCTACTCGCGCATCAACCGGGTGGATAATCTGCGCACGGTGACGGTGTATGGCGATGTCGACATCGGCCTGAACAACACCAAAGCGGTGATCGGCGATATGCAGAAGCATTTCTTGCCGCAACTGCAGCAGCGCTACCCAGACATTCAGCTGAGTATTCTGGGGGAGATCAAAGAGGGCGCCGTCACTCAAGGTTCGATGAAACTAGGGTTTCTGATGGGGCTGGTGGGAATCTTTATTCTGTTGAGTTTTCAGTTCAAATCCTATGTGGAGCCGGTCATTGTCATGCTTAACATCCCTTTGGCGTTTATCGGCGTGATTGCGGGGCATGCGGTGATGGGTATGGATATCACTATGCCGTCGCTGCTGGGGTTTGTGTCGCTGGCGGGCATTGTGGTCAATGACTCCATTCTGCTGGTGGAGTTCGTCAAGATGCGCGTGAGGCAGGGGATGGCCGTGCATGATGCGGCGGCGAAAGCGAGCCATGACCGCTTTCGCGCGGTGCTGCTGACCTCTCTGACCACGATGGCGGGCATGACGCCGCTGCTGTTTGAAACCAGTCTGCAGGCCCAGGTTCTGATTCCGTTGGCCACCAGCATCGTGTTTGGCGTTGGCGCATCCACACTTTTGGTATTGTTTGTCATCCCTTGTGTGTATACGATTCTGGAAGACTTCGGTCTGACCAGGGCGGTCGTCGGCGAACCCGAGGAGGAGTTTAAGCTGGCGCGACATCCGCCGACGCTTATACAAGAATAAAAGGACAAAATGTATGCACCCTAACGCCGAACTGGTGACCCGTTTTTATGACGCCTTTAAGGATAAAGACTATCGAACCATGCAAGCCTGCTATCACGAAGAAGCTGAGTTTCAGGATGAGGTATTCACTCTTAAAGGCAAGGAAATCGGAGCCATGTGGCATATGCTGTGCGAACGGGGCGCGGACCTGTCATTGCACTATCATCATGTCGAAGCCGATGAGCAGAAAGGTTCCGCCCGCTGGCGCGCGGGCTATACCTTCTCCACAACTGGCCGCTATGTGCTCAATAAGCTGCGCGCCGAGTTTGAGTTCAAAGACGGCAAAATATATCGCCACCGCGATCGCTTCGACTTCTGGCGCTGGTCCCGTCACGCGCTGGGCGTAACGGGTTGGGCGCTGGGCTGGTCGCAAATGTTGCGGGATAAAGTGCAGGTCACTGCGGATAGAAACTTGCGGCGATTTATTGAAGGAAACCCTGAATACAAGGCCTAGGCGCCGTGATGAAAAGCGTCACCGGGAAAGGCGACGCTATGTCTTGTGTGTAATCGCTATCTATGGGCTTATCTGAGCATGCTGTTGCCATTTCGGACAACGCCAGCTAGTCCGGGCACCGTTGGGGCGCGCATGCGAACCGGGTTTTGCACTATGTTATTACTGCGGACAATATGTATGTCGACATATTTAGTGTTGTCGTGTTGCTTAGGGACTCTATATCTGGAAACCAAGTTGTAGTCGAGTCTGTCAGTTAACTTTTTGGACAAGGGATAGAGTTTATTCTCTCTTAAATTATTTCCTTTAATGTGCGCACTGCCCGCCACGACAATACACGCCCCTCCATCTCGTAAGGCATCTCTTATATTTGCCGCCATATATTCTTGTCTCACAACTCCCGGACCTCCTGGATCTAAATGTCTTAAGCCTTCGGTTAGCTGTCTTGAGTCGAACCCTTTGGTGTCCCAATTCTTCTTCATTGCCGTTTTGGCGCAGTCAATCATTGCGTTGGCGACATTGGCGCCCCAGGTGCGACGACCATAGTCAGTTACATAATTCGTAAACCTTTGCAGATAATGCATGGTATGGTTTGTATTGAATGAGTCAGGAATCTCGAAAAGCATTTTATTACGACGTGCGGACGCTCTATTCTTCTCGATCACTCTGCTGGCCA
Source organism: Hahella sp. NS-SX17 (assembly GCF_057367735.1). Classification (NCBI taxonomy): domain Bacteria; kingdom Pseudomonadati; phylum Pseudomonadota; class Gammaproteobacteria; order Oceanospirillales; family Hahellaceae; genus Hahella; species Hahella sp. NS-SX17. The sequence continues at coordinate 6,147,961 of NZ_CM170632.1, read as the reverse complement.
ATTCAAATGCATCTGTCTGGCTGTGATCGTCGCTAATTAGAATTACAAAACCATTAATACAGTTGAGGTTCATCTCTCTAACTGCGGTATCCGTATTGATAATTGCGCCCGGCATTATGCTTCTCCTTTTTTTAATAAAATGAAAATGTATTTATAATTTTTTATGGTTGATTGCTAATGCGACATTTATTTCAGTAACCCGTAAATTTTTTCTCATATAACTTTGTGCCTACGCATAGATTTGGCTCAGATAGGAGCTTGCTTGCAGCGTTTCGGGGGCGCTCTGTTGTGTCGTGTCTTATTAATCAGGCAGACCTGCAACGACAGGGCCTGCACACGTCAGGCCCTGCCTCCCGCGGCTAGTCGCCGCGCAAGCGCATCCATGCGCCACGCTAATAATGTCTGTAAATTCATAAAGACTGCTACTCAACAAGCTAATCTAAACACCATTTATAGTGACTGCTCGCATAACGATTAATGTGTGCGGCGTTATGGCGTGAAGAAAGTTATTGTTGGACTAGGCATTATTGCTTATAAGGGAATCATTCTCATAGGCCGCTTTCCCGAGTGAGGAATACATAACAACATTGAACTACTCGGAGAGTTAAATCATGGTTTATACAGTGAGATTTGAAACCATGGGGAACGCAGCCCCATTAAACAACGGCGAGCAGACTAAGATAAACGACGCATTAAGGCTTCTGGAGAATGTATTGGCGGAGTCGATTGCTGTTCCCAAGTGCCGAATGATAAATAAATGGTTTGGCAGCGGGAATATCAAGGCAGTGACTGAAGGCTTGAATAATATGCATAAATATTTGACAAGGAGATGCACAAGCCTGACCTTTGTATCCGCGCCCAGACACCCAAATGACTATATCGGGTGGGTCAAACCGATGGTTAAAGTAGGCCTGAACCCCTACGATTCCAATTTTGACAACCAGTTGGGACAGTCTTCCAATAGAAAAAATGACAACTTTTTCCACGGCCATAATAACAACGCACCGCAAGGCAAGAAATATACAGTCAACGAAACCTCGGACACCTTCAGAGGCCACTGCGGCTACGTTAACGTTCAGGGCGGCTTACGTATTTATTTAAGCCCTGGATATCAAAGCGGAAACTTTGACGCCAATGATATAAATGATGAACTCTGGTTTAAATTCCGTTGTGTCGCTCACGAACTTAGTCATCGTATTCTTGACACTATTGATGTTGCATATGGCGAGTATGAATGTGTCAGGCTGACGCTTGGGTCCGATAAACGGACGCCGCTCAGTAATGCGGATAACTGGGGACTGTTTCTGGCGGATATATATAAATTCCGTAATTTAAGATCTTTGCCTCATTAAACAATAAAGTAATATTTTGGGAGTGTGTGGCAACTCATCACTCCCATTAAATATTTCTTGTTGACAACTCAGAACGCCACCGCCCAATCGTATGTTAATAATCCGGCGCATGGGCGCGCCTGTTAGCCGCGGGAGGCTGGCCCTGCCGTTTCAGATAAGCAGAAGGAAGCTCTTTGTCTGCCTGATTAATAATACACCGAGCTATCGTCAAGTTTATTCACTTTACTATTTACTTCTCTAATCTATTCCTGAGTTGAATTAGTCGTTGTCTCAGCGCCCGGGCTCATGCGCTTCATACCGGGGAAGCTGGGCGTCCAGGTCGTCCCAGTTTGCTTTGGAGGTGACGAAGTTGTGGGAGAGGGGGCGTTCGACAATGTCTGAATCCAGAATTCCGAGACGCAGTCTCACCCGGTCAGGCGCTGCATCGTTTGAACTGAAAACTGGAGAAGCGCAGGTCCGGCAAAAGTGGCGTTTGCGTCCGGGCGCCATTTCAAAAAAGGCCAGATGCTCCGCGCCTTCCTGAACTATCAAGTCCGCCGCATTTACAAACCCATTGGTGGCGTAAGCCGTGCCGCTGCTCTTCCTGCACTTGGAGCAATGGCAATGAATAATCGACTCAATCGGCCCCTGGATTTCAATTTTGACCTGACCGCAAAGACAGCTTCCTTTGTACATATTGTTTCCTTTGTTTTTTGAGCTTTTAGCATTGATTTCTGTTACAGGAGTTTAAGCAGTCAGCATTCTGCGCATGCCTCTTTCTTGGTTATCGCATTGGAGAGGACGGTTTAAAAGGTATTTGTGAGAACTGCTTCCAATCACTTTGAAGCGGGTGTTCTGTTCTTTTAATTTGTCTGGTTCTCTCAGTGTTTCATGCGTGGGTTGGGTTCCGTTGAACCGCTTTGAAGACGGCATCACGTATTTGATCGTCATGAATCTTGGACGCTACTCCCCTAACTCCTGCTCCACCGGATACCGGTTAAACACGTTAAAGTGCCCATACAGGTATTTGCTGGGAAAGTCGGGGGAGATGACGACGCCTTTGGCGAGGATGCCTTGTTTGCCGAAGCGTTGAGTATAGGGCTCCAGGTAGAAGGCGACGGTCAGTGGGGTGCGGGAGAGCTGTCCCAGTGTGGCGCTGTAGGTGACGGTGTTGATGGTGACCTCCTTGCGCAGTTTGGCGTAGTCGGGGAGCTTTATTTCCCGTAAATCCAGGTTGACGGCCGGTGGCGGGGCGTTTTTGTCATTGTTGTAGGGCTGGCGATATAGCGCATTGCGGTATGCGGCCATATAGTCGCTCAGGACATCAAACAGATAGCGGCTGAATTTGTCCCAGAACGGGCCCACTTGATCTGGATTGGCGCCGACCAGCCAGTTCTGCTTCTCGGTGTACAGACGGCGTTGATTCTCACGGTCGATGCTTTTATACAGCAGCGTAGCGAACAGCTTCTGGTTTTGCTTGCTCCAGTCCGACTCCAGTGGCGTTGGTAAGGGCTGTTGTTCGACCACATGACGGTAGCGCTGATAGTTTCGCCAGGTCTCATATCGGGCCAGCGCGCCGAACATGACGTCCGCTAATGAGGTGATTTCGCTGGGGCGGAATGAGCCGTCCTTAATGGTTTTCAGAGACGTGTCCAAATAGGCCTGCATCTCTTTTTGTTCACGTTCGTAGATGTCTGACGCGCTGTCTAAAACCGGGGTGGGATACTCGTGTCGACCGGCGCTGAGCTGTTGAGCCCCGTTGGCGATTTCGCTCATGTCATGCAGTTTATTGAAAAAGCCGACCAACCATACGACACAGACCAGAATACAGGCCCCAGCGGTGGCGAGATGTGCGCCGGTGACGCCTGACTTTCCGCGCCGGTGATCCGGCAATAGCATTAATACGGAAAGACCCGCCAGACTGAACAAGCCCAACAATCCCACCAGCATGCTGTAGCCTTTGCTTTCTGCGTAGAGAATACAGCCGCGCAGCAAAACGAGGTGGCCAATGAAAAAGGGGAGATAGCCCAGGTCAATGCCCGCGGAGTAAAGGAAGTTGATCTTCAGCAGGTAGCTATCGGAGACAAATACAATGGTCAGTATCAGGCCGGCCCAGGACAGCCACTTCGCCGCCCGTTTTTGCTCCTGGTCCGCCTCTTCAAGCTGGAACGGCTCCTCCTGCGGTTGCGCAGGCGTGCTTAGAGGGGGGTGCTGGCGCTCCTGCATCTGGCGGTACTTTTCCAGAATAATGCCGCAGTCCAGACATTGAGTGGCGTCGATATTTAGGGACTGACACTTAGGGCAGCGAGGGCGGGTGTCCGCTTTAAACGCCGTGGGCGGCGTTGTCGCCGCAGGCGTCAATGAGACGGCTGTTGGTTTAAGCTGAGCTGACTTGGAAGTGGCGCCGCCCGCTTGCTCTTTCACCGCGCCGATAGCGCCGACCTGGGCGAATTGTTGCTGATAGGACTTGGCGGTGAACTCGTTTAACCCTTCCCGCAGAAAGATCGCCTCGCCGTTGAATAATGGCGCCAACGCTGCGGCTTCAGTTTGAAACAGTCTGGCCAGCCCGGCTTGAGCTTTCGCTCGATCCACGCCGGATGAGAGCTGTCCCCGAAACTCAAAGGAATACTGCTTCATACCAAAGGACTCCTGAGCAGGCAGGCGCAAAAGGCGAGCAGACGCAATTTTTCCTGAGGGGACAGGTCGGGTTTGCGAATTTGTGCGGCGGGCTCCGGCGTGAGGTATACCAGCGCCGCCAGATTGCCTTCATGGTCCAGTACCGCCATAGCGCTCTGCGGGTCCCAGGAAGGGGAGGGCGCAGACTTGGCGCGTTTGCGCTTGAGGAAATCAAGGACTTTCTTCGCGTGCCCCAAGTATTCGGCGACGGGGCCTAAAGCGGTCTCTTCCACCAGCTTCTCCTGAATCTTGCCCAACGCGTCCTTGCCGCTCTCGTGGACGCGCACGGCCTGACGCCATTCATAGACCATTGCGCCTTCCGCATCCGTCAACGTTGCGCACTGCTGCTTGCGTTTTATCACGCCGAGGCTCCGTTGTTCCGCATCCAGCAGGCGATGCTTTTTCGCGCCGATCCAATAGACGGGAAGCTCCTGCTGATAGATTCGATGCGCGCCGCGAGGATCTGAAATGGACTGCAACATACGTGGTTGCAGGAGCCGCGGCAGACAGACGATGGCCAGCAACAGGAAAACGATGCTGAGCGCGCTGGCCAGAGCGCCCCATTGCAGATAGTGCGTCATCACCCGCAAAAGATGATTCTGCAGGGTCAGAGCCAGTCCCGTTGATGCCAGCACTAACGCCAGGGGGCTCCAGTAAGCATTGTGATTGACGATGCGGGCGACGGGCGTCTCAGACTCATTCGATATCCTGAGGGATTCGGAAAAATGAACCAGATGCGGCGCCAGCTTTCCCGCTTCGAACAACAGTATTGAGTTGTCCGGCTGTTCTGAGACCGGGTCCTGATGAACAGCCTGCAAGCCTGCTTGCAGACAGGCGGGGTTCAGTTGCAGCGCCAGCTCCGTGAGCAAGCCAAGTTGATGCAGCTTTGTTTGCCAGCCCTGAGCCTGTTTCCAGGTCAGGTTGCTTTTCAGTTTCACCGGCGCGCCGGCGAATATTCTGGCGGTCATGGCGTCGTTCAAGCGTAACTGAGTTTGTAAGTTACGCTGTACCTGAACAAGTTCCTGGCCGCTGGCGAGCTTGCCGCGAGTGACGATCTGATAGGTTTCCACGTCGCTCTGCATCACTTCGCCAAATTGCTTTTTGCATTGAAAAACAGCAGGCCGACCGCCTGCAATAACAACGCGCATCCCAGAAGGCCGACTGGCCACAGGGAGGGCGATTGGTCCATCGCGTCATAGGAGCCGCCATACGCGGATAATGCAGCGGCGACCCAGAGACAGGCCGCTGCGGCTTTCACCTTGTTACCGAGTCTGGTGTGGCGCGACAGCGTGTTGAACCACGACGGATGTATGCTTTTCGTCAATGACGGCTTACTACGACTCATGGTGAAAAATCAACGAGAGGAGAGGGCGTGAAACAGCTCTTTCAGCAGATCTTTTTCTTCCGCGATGATGCGTTCGTTGAATTTGTAGGGATAGCGATTGACGCTGGCGGCGGCGATGTCCAGACAGTAATTCATCATAGCCTGCTTGCTTTCCATCTGATCCTGATGCCTGGATTTGTTCTCCATACGGTCCAGGCATAACTCCCTGAGTTCTCGCAGCATCTCGGGATCAGGGCGGGTTTGCGTAAAGCGGTCCAGAAACTCGTTGATATCGTCTTCGGAGATAAATTCGATGTCAGGCGACTCGCGGCTGACCCGACTCAGGTGCTCGATGGTGTAGCGGTAGAGAATTTTTACCTCAGCGTCCTGGCAGCGGCCGTCCGCCCAGATCATTTCAATCAGGGGAATCAGCTCAAGCAGGTAGATGTGAGACTCCTTTAAGCCGTGCTTTTGTAAAAAATTGTCAAACCCTTCCACTACAAATTCCTATTTTTCCAATCTCGGTTAAGGACGTTTTACGCCCGAACTCATGCAGATACGCGATATTATAGCTCTTATTCTGAAACTCGCCTGCATTTCGCCACCTTCAAATGCGCATCTTGACGCGTGCGTCCTCACTGGCGGCTTTGACGTCTTCTGCTAGCCTTACTTTCGATAACCAATAATCGGTCGCGGAGTTCTCCGTGGTTAAAAATGAAAGGTAAAAAAATGAAAAAGACGTTATTCAACCGCCTGATGAATGTGCTTGTGTTGTCCGCTGCGCTGGTTTTTTCCGGCGCCAGTTCCGCCGAGAAAGTAACCCTCGCCAATGGCGAGTGGGCGCCTTATTTGTCGGAAAGCTTGAAAGAATATGGTGTGATCTCCGAAGTGGTGAAAAAAGCGTTCGCCAAAGAAAATATCGAGGTGGAGTATGTCTTCCTGCCTTGGAAGCGAGGCTATGAAGACGCCAAAAACGGTAAATTGAACGGGTCGCTGATCTGGAGCCGTACCGAAGACCGGGAAAAGGATTTTGACTACAGCGATACCGTTATCGATCTGAGGACAGTCGCTTTTTACAAGAAGGGCAGCGGTTTTGACTGGAGCGACGCGGCGTCGATGAAAGGCAAAAAGCTGGGCGGCGTCACAGGCTACAGCTACGGTTTTGATGAAGAGGAAAAGTCTGGACTGGTCAATATTGAGCGGGTTTCCAGCGCGGACGCCAACGTGAAGAAATTATTGGCGGGACGTCTGGACGCCTACATGGAAGACCTTGACGTAGGCAGCGAACTGATGAATGGCATGGGCGTGATGGATCAAGTTGAAGTGCACCCCAAGCCGATCAAAGAGAAGTCTTACCACCTGATTCTGAACAAGACGCAACCGGAAAACAAAAAGCTGATGGAAGCGTTCAACCGCGGATTACAGGCGCTGAAGGACAGCGGCGAATACGACAAAATGATTGAAGCCTCCCGCCGCGGCGAATATAAAAAATAACGCTAGTCTCGAACCGCCGCGCAGGTCGTGGCGGTTTCAGTCAATCATCACCATGGGGCGCTGCGTCACCGGGTGAGGCAGGATGCGGCTGTCCACCTGATACACCTCTCTGACATTCTCCTCTGTGATCAATTGCTCCGGCGCGCCTTCCGCTACGATACGACCGTGATTCATCAACAGAATTCGGTCCGCGTACTGCGACGCCAGGTGCAGGTCATGAAGGATGCAGAATACACCGACGCCTTTGCCCGCCAGCTTGCGCGCCATTTTCAACAGCGCGGATTGATGCTTCAGATCCAGGGCGGACGTCGGCTCGTCCAGCATTAAGTATTGCGCTCCTGCGCCGACGCCCGTCCACAGCTGGGTGAGGGCGCGCGCGATCTGCACCCGCTGGCGCTCGCCGCCGGACAGCTGCTGATAATTACGTTGCGCCAGATGACCGGCGTCCACTTCCTCCAACGCTTCCTCACTCAGGCGAAAAGGGTCGCCGCCAGAGGCGGTGCGTTGCGCGCCCATCAATACGACTTCCATTGCGCTGAAGGGAAAGTCGAGATGCACGGACTGCGACAGCACCGCCCGCCGGCGGCTTAATTGACCGAGAGTGAACTGATGGATGGGTTCGTCATCCAATAATACATGACCTTGAGAGGGAGGCAGGTCGCCAGCCAATACCTTTAACAAGGTGGATTTGCCCGCTCCATTCGGCCCCAGCGTCACTACCAGTTCGCCTGGGTTCAAGCGGAAGTTGATCTGCTCCAGCAAGGTTTTTTCCTGGCGGATAACGGATACGGCGAAGGCGTGAATCATAATGGACTTCTCTGACTTGCTGGGTAGTTCTGGGTAGCGGACTGCATCACGACCGCACTCCGGATTTCCGGCTTAGCAGCAACCACAAAAAGAAGGGGCCGCCGATCAGGCTGGTTAGTATGCCGACTGGCATTTCCGCGGGCGCGAACAGGGTGCGCGCAAGGGTATCGGCGGAGATGGTCAGCGCGGCGCCAAATATAGCGGAGGCGGGTATCAGCACGCGATGGTCCGCCTTCCAGAGCAGACGCACCAAGTGCGGCGCCACCAGTCCCACGAAACCGACGATGCCGGAGACCGCCACGGCAGCGCCCACGGCTATGGCGGAAAGCGTGATGACGCGAGTTTTCAGTTTATCCGTATCCGTGCCGAGATAGCGGGCTTCCTGCTCGCCCAGCAGCAGTCGGTTCAAATCGCCCGACTGGCGCATTAGCAGACCTATCACCGGGAGCGTGAGGGTGAATGACACGCCTACCGCTGGCCATAATGCGCCGCCGAAGCTGCCCATTGTCCAGAACGTCAGTGTGCGCAATTGCTCATAAGTACTGATATAGGTCAGAAAACCCACCCCTGCGGCGCACAGAGCGTTGACGGCGATGCCGGCCAGAATCAGGTGCGCTACGCTGGAGGCGGCGCCAAGCTGACCGACCTTGAAAATCAACCAGCAGGTCGCCGCCCCGCCGATGAACGCGGCGACGCTGAGTCCATACAGGCCCATCCAGCCTGTGCTGAAAGGGGACAGCACAATGACCAGCGCCGCCGCCAGGGCTGATCCGCTGGAAATGCCGATCAGCCCCGGGTCCGCCAGCGGGTTGCGGAACAGCCCCTGCAAGGCGGCGCCGCTGACCGCCAGCGCGGCGCCGACGATGCCCGCCAGTAGTACTCTGGGCAGGCGGATATGCCATAGGATCATCCAGTCCTGACTGCTCAGGTCGAAGCTGAACACGGAGCGCCAGGTAAGAGAGTAAGCGCCCAGCATCACGGCGCCGAGAGCGGCGGCGGTCAGACTGGCGCCCAGCAGTAGCCAGACGCGGATGGGTTTATGCTGCATGGCGGATAGGGGTTGCACGGGCGGTTACTCCATCCAGGACTGACGAAGCTGTCGGGCTGCGATCACTGTCCGTGGACCGAAACCCAGCAGCAGAAGTCCATCCATGGCGACGATTTTGTCATTGCGTCCTGCCGGTGTTAGTTTGACGCCGGGAATGTCTCGCATGGCGTCGATGCCGCCGGCCTGCTCCATACCCAGTGTGGTGGTCAGGATCAGGTCCGGTTGCGCCTGCGCCAGAGACTCCGGCGTCATGGGTTTGTAGCCTTCGACTCCCTGTAGCGCGTTTACTGCGCCAGACAGGCGGATAATGTGGTCCGCCGCCGTGTTGGAGCCCGCCACCATCGGCGCGCCGCCGCCGTGCTGAAGGATGAATATCACCCTGGCGCTGCGTTGGTTTTGCGCTTTCTCCTGCTCCAGTTGTTGCTGTTGCGCCTGCATGTCGGTCACCAGTTGATCCGCTTGAGGTTCGGCGCCAAGCAGATACCCGATCTGGCGAATATTGTCGTAAACCCCGTCCAGATCCTGTGCTTTGGGGACGGTGAACCAGGTGGCTCCGGCGCCTTTCAATTGTTGCAGAACGGAGGGAGGACCCGCGTCCTCACTGGCCAGCACTGCATCCGGTCGCAGCGCGAGAATACCCTCGGCCGAGAGAGAGCGTTCATAGCCTACTTTCGGCATATTCTCCGCATCGGGAGGGTAATAGCTGGTGATGTCGGAACCGATTAATCGCTGTTCTTGCTCTAGCGCATACACGACTTCCGTGACAGCGCCGCCAATGGACAGGATGCGTTGCATGCGCTCTGGCGCGGGTGACTGCGTCGGCGCGGCGGCCTGAGCCGCTACGCCGGCGAAGCACAGGAGCGCGGCGCTCGCCAGGCGAACGCTCCAGCCTCGAAATAATGGAGTCCCGCCGCTCATGACAGGTTCTCCACCGACGCCACCAGTTCGCGCCACTCGGTCAGCTCCGGCTTGCCGGGTTTACGAGCGCCGAACAGGGTAAGCACCAATTTACGATCATGGTTGAAACATTCCAGGGAGGTCACTACGCCATCGCTGGTGGGGCGGCGCACCGCCCAGCAGCTAGCCAGCTGCTCTGTATCCAGATGCAGGTTGAAGTCCGGGTCCAGCACGTTGAACCAGGGGCCGGTGCGTAACAGTTTGTTGACCGTTCCAGTATGGATCTGCACCACGCCGTCGTTGCCGACAAAGACCATGATCTCCAACTGGCAGTTGGCGGCGAAGCGCAACGCCTGCTCCATGGCGTCCGTCGGCAGGCGATGGGCGTATTCCTGACCCGCCAACTGCAACGCCTCCAGACGATCAATACCCAGTTTGCTCAGCATGGCGTTGAAGTGGTGGACGTCTTTCAACTCCGACCAGGGCAGACGCACCTCGTCTTCCGCCACTTTGCCTGCATTGGGATAAACGGGCGGCGTTTTCGTTTCAGGTACGAAAAACAGCTCCGCATCGCTGGCGAGATGAGCGTCTATCCACTGATTCCAGGCCGCCATGTCCGTGTGCTCGGTGGCGTATATCTTGTGCGTCGCCGTCCCAGTGGCGTCGAAGAACTGAATGCTGCGGCGGGGATTTTCATCAGCGCCTTCGGTAACGGCGTAAGCGTGACGCCAGTGTTTGAAAAAGACGCGCAGGTCGATCTCGCCCAGACATAAGCCCATGACCCCCGCCGCATTGGCCTTGAAATCATGGTAGACGCCGTGACGCTCATGTACGGCCTGGTCGTTGCGGGTCAGCGCCATCACGCGTCCTACAGACTCGATGGAAGTCAGCATCTCCGCGAAGTCGCCGCCAAGGGGCTGTACGCGCTGTTCCATTTGCGTCAGTAACAGCGCCAGCTCGCTCACTCCCAATTGTTCCGCCGCATTGCGGATGCGTAGACGGGGTTGCTCCCGCCGCATTTGCGTCCAGGATTCTTTTAACCCCTCGACAGGTTGCCTGAGCGCCTCGTCTCTGCTGAGAACCGCTTGAGCCATCATGTATTCACCTCGTTAATTGTGCTGTGGTTCCTGTGGAATAGCGGATTATTTGGCGACTGGCGTGAAGCGGATATTGGGATGTCCGCTTTCTCCCGCGTCGGAGTAGTAGTTGGTGATTTGCAGTTTGTACTTGGTGGCGTCATCGCCGCCGTTTTCAGTTTCAATCACGTAGACCCGGTAGTTGGACCAGATTTTGTGCTGGCCTTGCAGGTTATACGCGTACCAGGGCGACGCTTCGAAAATGCCTGCGGTGGCGTCGGCTAGGTAGTGCATGCTGATGTCCGCGCCGGTGTCGGACTGCGTGCCGGATACATAGTTATTCAGGTCAGCCACGGGAAGAGGGCCGAAAGCGCCGCCAGCGCCCGCGCCGGAAGGGCCGCTGTTGGTCCAGAGAGTCCAGTTGAATCCGCTGATTTCCAGTTTCAGGTCCCAGTCTGCGCCGGCGCAGTCAACGGTTGCGTCAGCATCGAAATCAAAGCACTGGCTGCCGCCGCTGACCGGAACAGAGGCGGCGAAAGTGGCGTTGCCGGTAAAGCCCGCTGCATCGGAAGGCTGTACGTCAAAACTGAAAGTCACGTCCAGATTGGCGCCAGGGGTATAGGTCAACGCAGTGGCGTGGAAACGGGCGTAGCTGGCGCCGGAGTTAGAGCGCAGCAGCCAGCCGTTGGCGTCATTCAGGGACACGGTGTGAGTGGAGATATCGTAGTTATACCAGCCCAGGTCCATGACATTGCCGGTTCTGTCTCCAGAGGCGGTAATGGCGCTCAGCACGCTGTCGCTGGTGAAGGTCAGATCAGCGGTGTTCACCGCCGCGAGCAGGTGCTCTTCTTCTGAGTCTGGCGTGGCGTTGAGGAATACGTTGGCGTTGGGATCGCCGCTATCTGTGTAGAAGTCCTGTTGCGCTGCAGCGAGCGCGCCGCGCACCTGACCGGGGCCTGACGCGCCGCCGTTGAGCACGACGCCAGTACGGCGGAAACCGATATGCCAGTCGGTGGAAGCGGCGGCTTCCGCATCCGTCAACGTTAGCGTTTGTCCGGTGGCGAGGTTGACGTAAGCGTATGCGTCGCGGCTGCTTGCGTCGACGATCAGCGAACTGTAGTCGGCGTTGGAGCCGTTATCTGGCGTAGAGCCGTTGTCGCCATTTGTTGGCGTGCTGTTGTCGGGATCGCCGGAGCCTCCGCCGCTGGAGCAGGCGCTGAGCAATATCAGAGCGGCGGCGATGGCGCCGGATTTAACTGCGAGGGTGGGGGAGACTGGTTTCATAGCGTTGCCTTTTTGTGCTTTTGGTGTGTGTTGGTTATTAACGTATTGCTGAGTTGTGTCCGGGGCGCAGGCGTCAGCCTTTGATGCGCACGCCCAGGTAGAAAAATCGTCCTTCGTCCGGACGGAAGTCGCTGGCGTCGCTGAAATCCCGCTGGGTATCGGTGATATTGTCGACGCCGCCGAACAGGGTGACGCCCCAGGACAGAGGCTGGTTCACCTTGAAGTCGAACGTGCTCCAGGACGGCGACTCCATGGAGCCAGCGATGTCAATGAACTCCCGGGATTGAAATACGCCGTCCAGAGACAGTTGTGTCCCCCATGTAGGCAGGGTGTAGTCAGTTCCCAGCTTTACCTGGTGTCGCGGGCGCTTCGGCAATTCCAGGCCGGTGCGTTTGTCCTCGCTGTCCATCCAGGTGTAGCCGCCATGGACTTTCCATTGCTGGGTCAACGGATAGGCTGCGCTGATCTCCGCGCCCATGGTTTTAGCCTCGGCGATGTTGGTGTAGCGGTGTACGGAGACTCCGTCCCCCCGATCCGCTGTCGCTTCCGGGTCGAAGGCGGTTTCGATCAGATCGGTGATGTCGTTGTAAAACAGATTGAGATCCGCATAAGCGCCTTGATCACCGTAAACGCCGAATCCCAACTGATAGCTGGTGGACTTTTCCGGCTGCAGGTCTGGATTGCCCAACACCATGTACCCCAGGTGGCTGTGATCGAACACGTAGTAACGCTCTTTCAGATTGGGCACGCGATAGCCGCGGCCTACGCCGCCGCGCAGAAACAGGGTCAGGCTGTCTTCGCGCATCAGTTCGTAGCGCGCATTAATCTTCGGTGCGGCGTAAGAGCCAAAGTCGCTGTCCCGTTGCAAGCGCACGCCGGGGGTGATTTCCAGACGGTCGTTAACGAAGTAGTCGTCCTGCAGGTAGAACTCGACGCTATGGCGGTCTGTTCCAGCGGGCACTTCCACCAGGTCGTCGTGGCGTTGCTCAAGCGTCTCTTCAAAACCTTCCAGGCCCGCGGAAAGCAGGTGGTCGTCATTCAAAGCGTAGGTCCAGTCCAGCGTCGCTCTGCGGGTCTCCATGCTGGCGCTGCGGCGGTCTTCCTTGGCGGCGGTGGCGATGGCGTCCTGATAGGTGACGTTGTCGAACTGCTCTTGCAGCAGGCGTCCTTTGAAGTCTCCGGCGGCGGTGCGCCAGGATGCGGAAGCGCCCAGACGAGTGCGTTCCGCCTCTTCTTCTTTGACCTTACGAATTTCCTTACCGGCGGCATTGGCGGAGATACGGTTATTGAGGTCTTCGCGGTAAAAGCCGCCCAGCAGTTCATAGGATTGATTCTGATCGGGACGCCAGCCTGCGCGGGCGGACCAGTCGGCGCGATCGCCTTCTGCGCCTTGAGTGGTCCAGTTTTCCGGCGTGGCGTCGAAGCCATCGCTGTCTCGGTAGTCCAGGCTGAGCGCGCCGTACCAGGCGCCTTCACGGCCGGACAGCCTGGCGGAGGCCCGCCTTGCGGCGATGTCTGCGGTGTCGCCGCCGATATTGTCCTGGCCGAAACTCGCGCCCTCGGCCAAGGCTTCGTAGTGCAGCCCTGGCTCAATATCCCGGGTGATGATGTTGATGACGCCGCCCATGGCGGCGCTGCCGTACAGCGCGGAGGTGGCCCCTTTAACCACTTCAATGCGTTCGATATTGAGGCTGCCGATCTGGGTGACGTCGACGCTGGAGCCGGTGCTGGCGGCGACGGGTTCGCCGTCGATCAGGACTTTGACCCGATTGCTGTCCAGTCCCTGTAACCAGACTTCATAGCCGCTTTTACCGTGGATTCTTTTCAGCAGCAGACCGGGAACGTCCTCCAGCGCCTCTTTGACATCGCGGGCGTGCTTGCGTTCTATATCCTTCCGCGTCACCACTTCCGTGCGCACGGGCGTCTCCATCAGCAGCTTTTCGCTACGGGTGCCGGTGACGACCACTGTGTCCAGCAGGGTTGCGGATGCCGTCTGTTCTCCCAGCGCCCGTTGAGGCAGCGCGAGAAAGAGGGGAACAGACAATGTGATAACGAGATAAGGGTGAGATATATGCGACACAAACGACCACTATCGACAATAAATGATAATGATTATCATTTAATAAAAAATAGAAGCTGTCAATAATGATTCTTATTTGCGTTTGTGGGAATGGTAGAAATCACGGAGTCGATTGATTTTTTTCCTGTGAACTCTGGCCAATGCTGTTTTGTATGAACGTTTATAAGAGCACTCTACAGACGACCCGGTTGCCGTCTCCTTCATAAGTCAGTTCATCGAAGCTCAAAAGGTTGGCCATGGCGATGCCGCGGCCGTGGTTGTCCGTGGCGCGCTCCACACTGATTTGCAGGTATTCCCGCCAATTAAATCCGGGGCCTTCGTCCGTGATGGTGACGGTGATGGCCATCTCAGACTTTTCAAAGTCCACCTGCACGCGTTTGTCCTTGTTTTCCGGCAGTTTCTGGCGGCGTTGCACTTCGTCCATCCACTCGCCGCGTAAGTTGAGGTCGGTTTTTTCGTCGTAGGTGATGCCGAGATTGCCGTGCTCTACTGCGTTCACCAGCAGCTCGGACAGGCCGGTAACCACTTTAGGGGGAAAGGGGAACAGGTCCGCCAGCAGGGTCGACGCCTGTTCGGCTTCTTCCACCGTAGAAAAGCTCAGGGTGATATGACGCGCCATGTTGCGCAGGGTTTTGTTTTTACCCAGTTCCAGCAACAGTTTGCGGGACTCTTTACCAAACTCTAGCGCCGCCTTGATGATCGATATCAGCACTTCTTCTTCGTAAGGTTTGGTGAGGTAGTAGTAGGCGCCGGCTTCTATGCCTTCCCGGACTTGGCTGGACTCCGCCGCAGCGGTTTGCATGACCACGGGGATGTCTTTGCCGGTGGCGTGCTCTTTGAGCTGTTTCAGGAAGGCGATGCCGTCCATTTTCGGCATCATTCGATCAAGCAGGATCAGGTCCACTTTGAAAAGATGGCGCTCCAGCGTCGCCCAGCCTTCCACGCCGTCGCCAGCGGTGATCAACTCGAAGCCGGTGTCCGCGAGATAGGCGCGGATCAGCCTCAGGTTGCGTTCATCGTCGTCTATTGCAAGTATTTGTTCGTGCATACTGACGGTTCTTATCCTTGCTTTCAGGTGGGCGAGGGCGCCGCTTCCGGAATCAGCGCGATGAAATCGGCGCCGCCCTGTTCATGATTGCGGGCGTATATGAGCCCGCGATGCGCTTTGACGATCTCGCGACATATCGCCAGACCGAGCCCGGTTCCGCCTGCGCCTGTGTCTGTACTACTGCTTTGTACGAATTTGTCGAAGATGGTTTCCAGTTCCGCCTCAGGAATGCCGGCGCCCTGGTCGGAGACGCTAAAGGCGAACACTGGTTCGTCTGTGTCTATTAAGGATAACTCTAGCAGCAATATGTTGTTTTGCGATCCATGGGGGAGTGGCGTCAGCCCCACAACTTTTCTTTGCAACTCCCCAACATCCGCTAATTTCCAACACGGCCTTTCCAGCGCTCCTGCTTGCCGGGCCAGCTTCGCCAGCTTTTCCGCCTTGCGTTGGCTGAGTCCGCCTGCGCGGGGCCAGTTGCAAGCGTAGGCTTGGCCAGCGCCTGACGGGGGGCAGGCGCCTTCCAGGTGGGTGGGAGCAATCACGTCGCCTTCCTGAACCAAATAGATGGCTGAATGGCTTTCATCCCAGGGCAGCTCCAGATTCAGCCGTCTCAGCGTTTCCGTCAGGCAGCTTTCTTCCTGGAGCGGCCAATAGGGGAATTCCGCTGAGACGCCAGGCTCATTCGGGCAAGGGGCGGGAGAAGTGAAGAGTTCAACGAGCCTGTCCGGCTGCTGCAGCAGTGAGGCGGTCTTCTCGTTTAACCGCTCCAGCGTCAACCCATGCAGCCCGAGCAGCTCATATATATCCGGCGTGCGATGGGCGATGCGGAGGGTGATTGCGCCTTGTTGCGGGGAAAACTTGATCGCGTTGCTGAGCAGGTTGCGCAAGACCTGGGTCATTTTGGCGCCATCGCAAACGACAAAGGGAGAGTCCAGTGAATCTTCGATCTGTATCTGCAGCGCCTTTTTTTCCCATAGCGGGCGAAGTTCCTTCAAGAGCTTATCCCGTATTGAGAGGATATCCACGGAGGTGAAAGTGTAAGTCATGCGGCCGGATTCCAGTTTGGCGAGATCCAGCAGGTTATTCAGCAGCTCCAACAGGCCCTCGGCGCTGGTTTTGACTTCGCTGAGGTGTTCGTAAACCAGTTCGTCCGAATTTTTCACCCGCTTCAGACACAGGCTGGTGAAGCCGAGAATGGCGTGCACCGGGGTGCGCAGCTCGTGGGACATGTTGGCCAGAAACTGGGACTTTACCCGGTTGGCGCGCACGGCTTTTTCCTTCTCGATGGTCAATTCCCGGGTTTGTCGCTCCAGTTGTTGCGCGTATTCTCGCAACTGCTCGTCAGCCCGTTGCTTTTCCGTAATATCCTCCAGTATCCCGAGTAGCGTTTCCGGCTCGCCTTTGTCATCGAAGATGGGCACTTTAGTGGTGTGCGCCAGCCAGGTGCCGCGAGATGTCGTGATGGGCTCCACTTCCACATTCACCACCTCACCGGACTGCATGACTTGTTGATCAATGCTGCGGAAAAAATCCACTTCTTCCTTGTTGGGGAAAATGTCGTAGTCAGTCTTGCCGATGATATCGTCGCGGTTCGCTTCAAACAGCTTTTCCGCCTGGCTGTTCCATATCAAAAAGCGGTAGTTGTTTTTGACGTCCTTGGCGAAAACCGCGACGGGGATGTGGTCGATAATGCTGGCCAGCATGTCCTTTTGCACGCGGGTCTGTCGCTCGGCCTCGCGCCGATTCTCCACTTCGCTTTCCGCTACATTTTTAGCTCCCGCCAGCAATTGATTGGCCTGCTGTAAACGCTGCAGGAGGTTATGTAGCGTGCGTATAAACAGCCCCAGGTCGTCGTCGCGATCTTTTTCCGGCAGATTGATGAACTGGGGCTGATCCTGCATGGCGCGAAGATGCCGCGTTACCCGACGGAATGGACGGATGATGGTGTGAGTTAATCGGAAGCCTGAGCCGAGGCAGGTAATGAGTAATATGGCGACGCTAAGGATAGTGACGCTTTCGATAAAACGCAGTCTTTCCTCAATGGTTTGGGAGGAGCGATGCACGTACTGATCGGCAAGTTCTTGCTGACGGTGCAACAGATTAATGGCGTTATCGCGCAGAGGGGATATTTTTTCATGGAGAATATTCATGGCGGCGCCCGGCGACGCAGATTCCATGTATTGAAACATCTGTTCCCCTAGTAAGGCGATTTCCCGCAGATGTCCGTTCAGCTCATCATCGATGGCGGCGGTGCTTTCCATGATCGCCCGTGAAGGCGAACTATTTATCAGTTCTGACAGGTTTCTATAGCTTTGGGAAAAGCGCGTTTGCGCTGCGCGGTGGGCTTCTGGCGCAGGCTCCAAAGGCAGGCGCTCCAAGATGGCGTAGAGCCGTACGAAGCCCAGGCCCACCTGATCGATGTGTTTGAACAGCAGTCTGTCCTGCTCGATGATTTTTCTCGACATGTCACTGACGAAATGCAACTGCCAGTGCTGGAACAGCGTGGCCCCCAGCGCGACCATTGTTATCAGCAACAGTGCGGAAAGTATTCGATTGGAAGTTTTGCGCATGCAGGCGTCGCCGGAATTCCTTTACGTTATGACTGTCTTCCCAGAACCTTATTGTTATTAACATGTTAATAATCAGGCGCATGGATGCGTCTGCGCGGCTAGCCGCGGAAGACAGGTCCTGACATGCGCAGACCCTGTCGCAGCAGACAAATAGAAGAAGTCTATTTTTCTGCCTGATTAATAAATAGTTACGCGAGAAATATCAAACAAGTGTAGTTCATACCCAGAGGCTCTGCGGCGCGCCTTGCAGCCTCGATAAGCGTAAACAAGCCATCACCCAAATAGCATAGAAAAAATCATAACTCCGGATGATACCAATGGGTTGCCCAATGTATAACCATTGGCGTACCAATGAGGCGAGAATAGTCAATGGAAGGGTGATAAGATGAATCCACTTAAGAGAACAGGTATGCTCTCGCTGGCGCTGACGACCGGGTTGATGGCCGGTCAAGCGCTGGCGGAGTTCAAGGTGGTGGGATATTTCCCCACCTGGCAGGGGGATGTGAACAGCATTCCTTATGACAAAGTCACTCATATCAATTATTCCTTTGTGCTTCCCACCGCCAGTGGCGGCTTACAACCGCTTGAAGGCGGTACGCAGCGTTTGAGCGCCCTGGTGCAGCAGGCGCACGCCGCCGGGGTGAAAGTACAGATCGCTGTCGGCGGTTGGAACGATGGCGACGACTCCGCCTTCGCGGCTTTGTCGGCAAACAGCGGAACCCGCGCTGCGTTTATCCAGAATCTCATGAGCATGGTGGACCAATACAGTCTGGATGGCGTCGATCTGGACTGGGAGTACCCCGAAGCGGGCGCGGAAGCGAATAATTTCAAGGTGCTGATGCGGGAGCTTGGCGAGGCGTTACACGCGAAAGGCAAAATACTGACTGCCGCCGTCACCGCCACAGATTTTCCCGGCAGCGTAGACGCTGACGTAATCAGAAGCGTCGATTTTCTGAATTTGATGGTGTACGACCTGGGCTACCCGCACTCCACTTATGAGCATGCTCAGAGTGCGTTAAGTCACTGGAAATTCAACGAAGGACTGCCCCAGGAGAAAGCCGTCCTTGGCGTTCCTTTCTATTCCCATAAAGACTGGGTGGCCTACAAGGACGTGATCGCCCGCTACGGCACTTCCGCAGCCCAGCGCGATGACGCCGGCGGCCTGGATTACAACGGCCAGCCTACCATTCGCGCCAAAGCGGAGCTGGCTCTGGCGGAGGCTGGGGGCGTCATGTTCTGGGAGATTTCCCAGGATACCCATGACGACACGTCCTTGATGAAAACTATATGGGATGTGGTAAGCGGTTCCACCGATCCAACCGATCCAACCGATCCAACCGATCCAACCGATCCAACCGATCCAACCGATCCAACCGATCCAACCGATCCGACTGACCCGACTGACCCGACTGACCCGACTGACCCGACTGACCCAGGCGCCTGCGATGTTACCGTCTGGAGCGCATCTGCGGTATACACCCAGGGCATGAAAGTGAGCTATGAAGGTAAGATTTATGAGGCGAAATGGTGGACTCAGGGCGAGACGCCTTCTCAGTCCGGCCAATGGGGCGTCTGGAAAGACATTGGCGCCTGCGATGATGACGGTGGCGCGCCGACCGATCCCACCGACCCCACCGACCCCGGTGGTCCCACAGACCCGACTGATCCAACGGACCCCACCGACCCGGGTGGCCCTACTGATCCGACTGATCCAACAGACCCGTCCAGTTGCGCAGTGTGGCGGGAGGGTGTGACCTATCAGGCTGGGGATGTAGCGTCATACAGCGGGTCCGTGTACACCGCGCTGGTGACTCACACCGCGCATGTGGGCGCCAATTGGAACCCGGCTTCTACGCCAACCTTATGGGAGCAAAAAGGCGAATGCGATGACGGGGGAAACGATCCGGGAGACGGCGACGGGGATAATCCCGGCGACGGTGATGGGGATACCCCGGGGGACGGCGATGGTGATAACCCGGGAGATGGCGATGGAGACAATCCTGACGATGGCGGCCCAGGTCCTGTCAGCGGGTTGCCCAAACACGCCCTGATCGGTTATCTGCATGCGAGCTTCGCCAATGGTTCAGGCTACGTGCGTATGGCCGACGTTTCCAATGACTGGGATGTGATAAACCTGTCATTCGCAGAACCAACGTCCCCAACCTCTGGTGAGGTGGAGTTCCATTTGTGTCCCGTATCCGAGTGCGCCAATGTGGAGTCTGAAGCGGAGTTCAAAGCCGCGATTCGCGCCAAACAGGCCAAGGGCAAAAAAGTGCTGATTTCCATCGGCGGCGCCAACGGGCAGGTGCAGTTAACCAGCACGGAAGCGAAAGACGCGTTTGTGAGTTCCGTGTCGGCGATTATCGATAAATACGGTCTGGACGGTCTGGACATCGACTTTGAAGGACACTCGCTGTATCTGGACTCCGGCGACAATGATTTCCGTAATCCGACCACGCCGGTTATCGTCAACCTGATCGCCGCCCTGAAAGAGCTTAAGGCCAAGTATGGCGCAGGCTTCGTGCTGACCATGGCGCCGGAGACCTTCTTTGTGCAGAACGGCTATAGCTTCTATGGCAGTGGTCAATGGGGCGGCGCCGATCCTCGGTGTGGCGCGTATCTGCCGGTAATCTACGCGATGCGTAACGACCTGACGCTGCTGCATGTGCAGGATTACAACTCAGGACCTATAGTCGGACTGGACGACCAGTACCACACCATGGGCACGGCGGATTTCCATGTGGCGATGACCGATATGTTATTGGCGGGCTTCCCGGTGCAGAAAGACCCCAACATGATGTTTCCTGCGCTTAAGCAGAGCCAGATCGCGATTGGTCTTCCGGCCAGCGTTAACGCCGGCGGCGGCTTTACTTCCGTGCAAGATGTGCAAACCGCGCTGGACTGCCTGATGAAGAAAGAGAACTGCGGAACTTATCAGCCTAAAGGCGTGTATCCCAATATGCGGGGACTGATGACCTGGTCTATCAATTGGGACAAGTTCAACAATTACGAGTTCTCCAAGAGCCATAAGGCGTACTTCGAGCAATTTGGTCTGTAACCGTCAGCACTGTGTAGATCAATACAACTCCAAAGGCGCCTGAACGGCGCCTTTGCTTGTTTAATATCCAGACTGCGGATATCGTATGCGGCTCAGTAGTCGTAATCAGAAGTAGCTGCCAATCATGGACCTCACCTCCGTCGCAGACGGGTCTAAAAATACACCGGGTAAAATTCTTCAGGTTAACCACGCCGGCGAATTCGGCGCCATCAACATCTATCGCGCGCAGATTGCCGTCGCACGTTTCACTGGCGCCAAGCATCTGGGGCTTCTGGAAGAATTTTTAGTCCATGAAAAAGAGCATCACCGCATTTTTGGCGCCGAACTCAAACGTCGGGGCATTCGTCGCTGTTCCAGTCTTTGGCTGTGTGGCGTAGGCGGTTTTGTGCTGGGACTGATCTCCGGTCTGCTGGGCAAAAATTCAGTGCTGGCCTGCACCGCGGCAGTGGAAACCGTGGTTCTGAAACACTTACGCGAGCAACTTCAGGCGCTGGAAAAACTGGGCGACCAAGCCGCCTATGACGCCGTAGCCAAGATCGTAAAAGATGAAGAAGAACACCAACAGGCTGGAATGGAAGCTAATCAGGACTGCATCTTCTATCGACCCTACTACAACATGATCAGCCAATGCACGGAAGCCGTAATCTGGATGGGAATGCGCCTCTAAATCACAAAAGCGCTTTACGTTACTTGGTTTGAATTCGGTCCGCCTTTAATAGGATTTTATGAGCGACAAATATACAAGAAGACAAGTTATCTCCGCGCTGAAAACACCCATTATGTGTAGAAGTTCAGATCAGACCTGAACTTCTACAGTTTATAATATCGCTGGGCGCTGCGCCAATTAGCTCATCTGCGGTAGCTAACTCATTTTCGATAATTGCTATTTTAAATTCGCCTGGGGTCATGTTGGCTTTATTAACCCCCTTTTATCAATTTGGCCCAAATATCCTGGCGCATCTATATCCATTATTTTTGCTTGTTCTTTTGTCAGTCTGGTTAAGAAGTTGTTAAGTCGAGGCGCATTCATTGATGAAAGAGCATGGTTGTCTTTTATTTCGCCAGATGTTTTTGAAAAATAAATATCTACGTTTAGGGACACAAGTAAACGTAAGGGTGAGCTTCTATCTGTCTCATCTTCTAACTGAAACCAGAGCGTAACTCCTCCTTTTAACCAGTTTTCAATGCCATCATTGCCTATTAGGCTTAAATCCAAGTCTGCCTCTACCTCTAAAATGTCGTGGTAATTGAGCAGGAAGTTTTCCAGTGATTCTTCACTGGCATCAGGCTTAAACTGCGCAGCATCCTCTCCTACAGAGCTTGTCGTAATCGACAGATTTCCCAGTTTGGCAAAGTCGCCAAGAGAACTGAGTATGCTTGAGACAGATGTTCTAAGGAGAGTTTGCTTATCTAAATCACTGCTTATAAATCCAGGGTGCATTACCTCTAGATCCCAGCATGCTAGCCCTATTTTGTAACGCCAAGTATTTGTTGGTAAGTTGAGTTGCATTAGATTTAGGCTATCCTGCTATGTCCTTACACCAGAAATCGATAGCAGGAAGTTTGATAGATAGACATCTTCTTTGTATGTATGGTTGTCCCATATTGATAAAAAGTATACAGCAGGGTCGTTACCATCGCTCATTTTGAAATACCAGAATTGCTCGCCGGAGTATTCGCCAATAAGAAATGCGTCGCTTTCTAGCGTCACAGGGGATTTTGCTTCTGAGTTAGCTTCGTCAAATACATCTTTGAGTTCTAATAAGTCAGGGTACAGATCAATGGAAACTTCCTTGAAATAGCTGGATGGCTCCTTTCCGCAAGTTATAAGGAATTCTTTATAAATTTGTGGAAGTTTTCCGCAAGCATATTCTTCTAGTTTATGAATTTCTTTTTCATCTAAGCCGGCATATTCTCTTATTAAATGCTTGTTTATCAGTTTTTCCAAATTATCATTGAGCTGCTTTTTGAAGCTGGTAGTCATTTTTTACTCCGTGAAAAGGCGTTTCACATCTGGCGTTTTTGCAGTGTGGCCAGAGGTTAATATTTCAGTAACTTTATGTGCGCCGCCATTTGTTTTGTTAAAGTTGCTTACCGCACTTTCGCACTGCTGGCATACTTCTAACTCGGATAATATTCTGATTTTTGATGAATCGAATTTGTTTTTCTCTATTATGTTTAATAAAGATTCCAGGCCAATTCTTTCTGAATCATTTATTCTGTCTTGAACTCGAACACCTCTTGGGTCTTCAATATACGTGAAAAAACCTTCTTTGTTGTTGTAGTTGTTGAGTCCATCAAGTAACTTTCTCTGCTCTATTGGGACTACGTCTATTCCGCTTTGAATAACAACATTTCCTTTATAGCCATTGCCAAAGTCAAAATCTATTAGTGCTAGGTTTGCCCTGCTTGATTTTGCAGAGTTTAGGCCATTTTCCTTTCTTAACTTCTTAAAAAATTCTATCAGTTTTCCCGAATCCTTACTTTTAAAAACATCATCGACTAACTTGTGGTCGACGTTTTTAATTTTTGTGGACTGCTGTGGGAAAAAGCTATAAATTTTTTTATCAATATCATTTGCAATATTATTGCTTTTGGCTGCCGAGTTATCTTCAAGTTCGATTGTGCTTTTAGGTTTGCCCTTAGCCTTCCATACCTCAAAACTATCTTCCCCACCATTTGCTACCCACATTCTGTAATTTACGTCATCCTGAGGGTCGACGGGGAAGATTTTTCCGTTTTCATCCGCTGTCCCGACTATCACTCCATCTTGCGACCATATTTCGCCATCTGGGTAGACTTTGTACCGAGTGGCGATTCCGTAAGCGTCAGTGCCAATCAATGTAAAGTCGTCTTCATTATAGGCGTATGATATGTCTCCTTCACTCCATTCCTGAGTGAAGACGGAATTGTCTGTAATCAAAACGCCTGCGACTACTCCTGCTGTCGTACTGACTACCCTACCAAAGGCGCTAGCGATCCCTCTGAGAGATGTTGCCCATCTTGGGTCGTTAGCTGGAATTTTGCCAAACCCCTCAAGATGTGATGGTAATGGCGTGCGAGTTGGCGTCAGCTCCATCGGTGGGGGGTAGGAAATTTTGGGAATGGCAGTGGAGGCATTACTTAATTTGCACTGCTGTACTCCACTGTCAATCTCATTTGGACTTTGTCTCTCTTCTGCAATTATTGCTTCAAGGTCTTTGACGCTCATAATGACAGCGCCTCTTCTTGTAAGGGGAGACTGCGGCAAAAGCGATATAGCGCTTCAACTTGGGAACTCTTAGAGCCTAGCTCCCAATTGTCAATAAAGCGCTTTCTGATCCACGAATGTTTAGGGTTAGAGAGAAAGTCCCAGCCGAAAGTTATGCAAGCACTTATGTAGTAGTAGGCTTCATGGCGTGCTTTCAAGCCTAATATGTTCATCTGTTGTAAAGCCATTTCAATACGTTGTTGTAACGTATTCAGGTCATAAAATTGCAGGCGTTGGGGATAACAGTCTTTAAAGTCTGTTGCAAGTTTACATATGAACTTTCGTCGTGGAATTTCAGCTAGGCGCTCGTATTGGTATTGGCTAATTTTCAGATAGATATCGTTGTTGCTAGCGGAATGTGCTGATGAGAGAGTTATGTCTGTTTTCTCAACCGAAGCGCCATCAAGGCTTCGTCTTGTTTGACGTAGGTTTTTGAAGTTGCGCTGGTAGCACAATGAATAAGCATCGTCTCTATCTTCCAGCCAGAATGATCCGATATCCCCTATTATCCTTTCTAACTGCTCTTGATCGCAGATTGGCAAGAATTCACGGAGGATGTTAGGGGAGTAATAACGAAACAACCACTTTTCATTATTCGGCCCGAGCACCCGGTTGAGTTTTCTAAAGTGATGGGCTAAGGCTCGGATTGGTTTATAGCTAGCAATGAATATACCCCAGTTTCTTCCCCAGCCTTTATGGAAATACCATTGTGTGAATGTATTTGCGCCAAGTTCGATCAAGTGGGGTGATGCTGCACGTAATGTGCTTCCGACATCGCGAAAGAGACACATGCTATCGTTATCGCTACGTAGAATTGCTTGATAAATTGAGTCGTCTATAGCGCAGTCCGCCAGTGAATAATAGTGACGATAACCAGGACAACTACGTTGCAACTGCTGAAAGCGAGGGATTTCTTTCATTAACACTTCTCCGACGTCTAATCCTAAGCTGAGGAGGAACTGGTACGCGTTTGGTTTGTAAGTGTTACAAACTGAAATAAAGCAACTTAAATTGTAAGTCTGGTGGCGACGGGACTGAATCGGTTATAAGGGCTAAGTCATTTGAAGTAGGAGGCGGGGGCGGCTAAGCGAATCTTGCAAGTGAGAAAGCCTCAAGCATCAGGATCATAATAAAAATAAGGGTCGCTGTTTTCGTCAACGATGCACTCATATAAGCCTTGTGAGTAACGCTCCAGGTGCAGGTCTTCTTCTTTTTCACTTGTTGTTTCCAGGAAAGCGTTCCAGTGTTTTTGGTGCTTGGCGTGACAGGCGTCGAACTGGGCTTCCACGGCTGTGATGCAGGCGGGGTCGTCTTCGCCGCAGGTATCTATCAGGTGTGATTTCTGCAGCTTTTCTCCAGCCAAACCGATCAGATTGTCGCAACCGGTCAGCAGCAGGCTGGCGAGTATTGTTGCGACGGCTGTGTGTTGTGGGCGCATGTTTTATCCTCCTGTTGCGGGTCAGATCCTTGGGCGGCCTTGTTAGACGGGGCATTATAGGGATGCTTTTAGTGCAGGAAAGCTTTTTGACCGATTTTGACCGCGTTTATTGATCTGCATTGCGTTTATCCTTACTAAATCGATGTCAAAATGCGCTTTCAATCTGCTATCTTTGCGCCCCTTGTCGGCGCTTGGCGCTGGTCCCGGATTTAAATTCAGATGTGAGTGATAAGGTATGAGTACAGAACAGACATTGCATGCGCGCAGCGAATCAAAATGCGAACTTTGCGGCGCAACGGATAATCTCGGGATCTATGAAGTGCCGCCTGCGTCCGATGGTTCCGCTGAGAAATGTATTCTGGCGTGTGCGGTGTGTCAGGGGCAGATGGATGAATCGGACACGCTGGAAGTTAATCACTGGCGTTGCCTGAACGACAGCATGTGGAGTCAGGTTCCCGCTGTGCAGGTAATGGCCTGGCGTATGCTAAAGCGTTTGAGCGCGGAGCCTTGGGCTCAGGATTTGAGCGACATGCTGTATCTGGACGATGATACGCTGGCGTGGGCGAAGGCGACGGGTGAGGGCGAAGCAAAGGAAGAGGCGGTGTGTCACCGGGACAGCAATGGCGCTGTGCTGGAAGCGGGAGATACGGTCACTTTGATCAAAGACCTGGACGTGAAAGGCGCTAATTTCACCGCCAAGCGCGGCACTGCCGTACGCGGCGTCTCACTGGTGGCGGATAATCCTGAGCATATCGAAGGTCGGGTTAACGGTCAGCAGATCGTAATTCTTACCAAGTACGTGAAGAAATCCAAATAAGTTGGCGCATAGAAAAACGGGGCGTCCACTGCGCCCCGTTGGTTCTTTCCAGACTTCATGAGTCCTTCTTTGCTTCCGTATTACCGCCACCGCGTTAAAGGTTCTTGAACTCTTTGTTGACGTTAAAGCGGTTGGATGTCACATAACGCTCCATCGACTGCAAACGCATCTCCAGCGCACGCATACGTTCCTTCAGCTGACGGGCGCGATCAGAAGCGCTTTCGCCGTAATCAAACAGCGGACGTCCATGGCTTGGCGCATAGCTGTTACGTGGGCGCTTCGCCAGTAATACGACGCCGGCGATGTAAAGCAGAACGCCGAGGCTGCCGCTGAAAATAAAGACCGAGAGCATCACGATGCGCGCCAGCCATACTGGCTGTCCGTAACTCTCCGCCAGGCCGGCGCAGACGCCGGCGATCCAGCCTGCGTCGGGGTCTCGATACAGATTACGGTTGTAGCCGTTTTGCTTGTTGGCTTCGTTCATGGCGTACTCCTTAATGGTGCTGCGGACGGTCGTGACGGTTGTCGTAGGTGCGCCAGCCGCCATGATCCGCATCTAAAATCGTTTCCAGCGCGTTGATACGCTGCTCCAGGCGCTCAGCCGTTCTTAACGCGCTTTCCAGCAGGTCGCGTTCGTCTTCGGACAGGCTGCGGCGTATCTTGCTCTTGGTCCGGTAATGCAGGATCAGCCAGATCGGGGCGACCAGACTGAGGAAGATTACCGTCGGCACGAAAAAGAAAACCATGATGGATGACATTAGCTTTTACTCCCGCTATTGGCGTTCATGCGCTCTTTCAAATCCGCCAGCGCCTGCTCCACCTTATCGTTACGCTCCAGCTCGGAAAACTCATCCATCAGAGAGCCGGTGCGGCCGAGATCATAGGATTCAACCTGCGCTTCCATATCATCCATTTTACGCTCGTAGGCTTCAAACTTGTTGAAGGCTTCTTCAAGTTTGTCGCGATTACTGGAGCGACGGATATCCATGCGGGAGCGGGCTGTCTGCTCGCGCACCACCAGGGATTTTTGCTTGGCTTTGGCGTCGTCCAGCTTCTGCTGCAGTTGGGCGATCTCTTCGTGCAGCACTTCGAGCTGTTCCTCGATCGCCTTCAACTCTTTGCCGGCGATCTGCAGATTTTCTTCAATGGCGCTTTTTTCCGCCAGAGCGGCGCGGGCGAGGTCTTCGCGGTTTTTACTCAGAGCCAGACGGGCTTTGCCTTCCCAGTTTTCGGACTCCTGACGCAGGTAATCCATGCGCCGTTCTAATTCTTTGCGATCAGCGATGACTCGGGCGGAGGTGGTGCGCACTTCGATCAGCGTTTCCTCCATTTCCTGAATCATCATGCGAATCATTTTGGCGGGATCTTCCGCGCGATCGAGCAGGGCGGTCAGGTTTGCATTAATGATGTCGCCGAAACGAGAGAAAATACCCATAAATCTATCTCCTTTGCTGTGTCGCCTGCGCACTCTCTATAAGCGCGTCTTGGCTTTTGAGGTCGGTTGTAACGTTGCTTAAGCTATAGCGAGACTTGTGCCAACCTCTGTAAGTTGCTGAAAATAATTGTTTTATTCGATTTTTGGGCGATTCTTTCGCATTTATTAGTTGTCTTTTGTGACTTATAAAGCTTATTTTTGGCTTTATTGGCTAATAAATGGTTTTTTATGGACAGTCGACGACAAACTCTGATAGGCAGTTCGGAAGAGCTGCATCGCGTGCTGCAGCAGGTGTCTCAGGTGGCGCCGCTGAACCGGCCGGTATTGATTATCGGCGAGCGAGGAACGGGGAAGGAATTGATTGCGGAGCGTCTGCATTATCTCTCTTCCCGCTGGGAGCAGCCTTATCTGCAAGTGAATTGCGCCGCGATGAGCGAAACGCTGTTGGAGTCTGAACTGTTCGGCCATGAAGCGGGCGCCTTCACGGGGGCTACGCGGGGCAGGGCGGGTTTATTCGAAAGGGCGGATGGCGGCACGCTGTTTTTGGATGAATTGGCGACTGCTTCCATGCAAGTGCAGGAAAAACTGCTGCGGGTGATTGAGTACGGCCGTTTCGAGCGCCTCGGCGGCAACAAGACGTTACAGGTGGATGTCAGGGTAGTCGCCGCCACTAATGCGGACTTGCCCGCCATGGCGGCGGACGGTCGCTTTCGCGGCGACTTATTGGACCGGCTCGCCTTCGATGTGATCAGTCTGCCGCCGCTCCGTTATCGCAAAGACGACATTCGCGAGCTGGCGGAGCACTTCGCGCTGAAGATGAGTATTGAGCTGGGATATGACTGGTTCGCCGGCTTCGCCCCTGAAGCCATGAATCAATTGATGAAACATCACTGGCCCGGCAATGTGCGCGAGCTGAAAAATGTCGTTGAACGCAGCGTTTATCGACATGGCGCCCAGGAACAAATGCTGAGGGAAGTCGTGATTGATCCTTTTGAGAGCCCTTGGCGGCCGTCAGCGACGGAGTCCGTCGAACAGACGTCTCGGTCGGCGGAGTCAAAAGCCGTGCAGCCTGAGCGAGAAACCATAGAGGAGACTGAGAACCTGGATTTGCGCACCCGTCTGGCGCAGTTCGAGCAGCGCTTGATTGCAGAAGCGCTTGTGGCCAACCAGTTTCACCAGAAACGAGCGGCGGAGGCGCTGGGCCTGACCTACCACCAACTGCGCGCCGCGTTACGCAAGTATCCTCAATTGCTGGGAGGGGGGGAAGAGTCTGAGTCCTGAGCGGTGTTGAACAGTCTGGGGTCGTCGCCGAAGTATTTTTTTCGCAGGCTATCGAATACCCCTGATGTTTTGAGCTGCTCCAGCGCATCGTTCCATTCCTGCACTTTGACGTTAGGAGACGATTTGCTGGCGGCTATCCATAGGGGCAGCGTCTGTAATGGTCGCCCGTATTGCAGGTTCTGTGAATACTCTCCTTGCTTCCAGCCCAATATGGCCTCAGGTTTGGCGGTATAGATGGCTTTGACCTGATCGTCGGCCAAAGCCCTATAAAGCTGCTTGCCGGTCAGCGCGATATAGGGCACGTCCTCAGCTTTGAGCATCTCTTCCTGTGGCGTGCCGATAATGACGCCAATCCCCCGCATTTCCCGCGCGGTGTGAAAGTCGTTGATAGGCGCACGGCCTTCTTTGGTGATAAACATCACGGGCACATCAAAGACTTTGCAGATCCAGGTATAGTTGGGCTCTCTCTCCTGGGTGCGGCTGAGAGGGAAAATGACGGCGTTGGGCGTTTTAATGGCCATATACTGGGCCCGGTTCCAAGGCAGGAAGTTAGCGCTGACTTTCAACTTCATCAGCTTGTTCATTTCTCCCACCACTTCCATCAGAAAGCCGGGTGATTGCGTTGAGTTACTGGTGTAGATGGGTTCGTCTTCGAGGTAGAAGACAACCTCATGATCTGCAGTTGCGGTGAAACTCAGTAGCAAAAGCAGGAGCAGCGTCAGAAAACGCGGGCGTTGCTTAGGTGGTGACATGCTTGGGTCCCAATAAAAATGTGTGCTCAGCGCTCGCCGAAACCCTGCTCAAGGTATAGCAAAGAAAGGGGAGCGCTGCAAAATCCGCAGACTCAAGACTGTGTGTTTGTGTCCGGCATATTGAGGTAAATCATCGTGACGCCAAGAATGACCGTGAAGCGGAACGCGCCTTGTTGCCCATTCCAGATCTTGGACTGCCACATCAAAAACCATTCCCCGCCAACAGCGATAAAGCCAGTGAACCAAAGGATCACACCCAGGGTCAGGCCAACAATGGCCAGTCCTTTGGCTTGATTGAAGCGCTCGGCGTCTTGCGCGCTTTTGAGCAGACGGTAGCCGCCTATCCAGCACAGAATCGCCACCAAAGATTCTGTTGCAATGATCAGGGCGTATGCGCCATGGTGAATCACGGGAGAAGTCAGCGCGCGCCACATGCCCTGATTGTCCGGGAAGGTGGTGTCCATGCTTAATACGTGGGAGACGAAGGCGAAGTTGGAGCCGTAATCCGTCAGGTTGTTGAAAGCCACCAGGGTGGCGAATAGCGCGGCGGCCCACACTAGGGCGATTTTGGAATATCGTGTGTACATACTGTTCCTTAGTCGTTACTTCTTGTTGCAACCTGCGGCTTCCGGGCATGGCGCGCCGGATGTCGCTGAGTCGCTTGGTGCGCTTAACGTCTGGGGTTAGCGCAACCCCTGGAGATACTGCTTTCTTTCCTCCTTTGGATATTTCTCAATGGCGTAGCGCAACATGGTGCGGGGCATGGCGCGATAATGTTTGAGCAGGAACGCTTCTTCTGTTCGCCTATCCCGGTTGCCCACTTCCCTCAGCATCCAGCCCACGGCTTTCTGGATCAGGTCCTCGCTATCCTGTAGCAGGATTTCTGCGAGTCGCAGAATATCCGTGAAATCGCGGCGGGTGATGTAGTGGTAAGTGGCCAGCACGGCGATGCGTCGTTCCCACAAGTCGGGTGACGCCGCCAGCGTATAGAGCGGGCGGCGGTCTTTATCTTCAAGATAGGGTCCGACGATAAAGCGGGCCGAGCCGTCCACCAAATCCCAGTTGTTGATGAGCCGGGTGTTGGACAGGTAGGCCTCGTATACCGCCTGCTTTTGTTCCCGCCCCCCTTTCTGAAATTGCTTCACCAGCAGCAATAAGGCGAGCATGCGCTCTTCATGATAGGGCGACTGTAGTGACAGCAGTGTTTCCGGCAAACTGACGCCGCGAAACTCGGACGCCAGTTTGCGTAAGGTTGGCATGCGGATGCCCAGGAACTGGTCGCCAGCGCCATACTCACCCGGCCCGGTTTTGAAAAAGCGTTGGGAGTGCGCGGCAATTGTCTCATTGCCGAGGCTTTGCAGGCGTGCGCGGATTGCGGTGGCGTCAAGTTGCATGGGCGTCTTCTCTGTTTAGCCGTTGGCGAAGTCGGTCAAAGCGTCGCCGGTCAGACGATAAGTCACCCATTCATCCATGGGACTGGCGCCGATGGATTTATAAAAGTTGATGGCGGGCTCGTTCCAGTCCAGTACGCTCCATTCAAAGCGGCCGCATCCTTTGGCGACGGCGATTTTTGCGATATGCCGCAGCAGCGCTTTGCCTGCGCCGCCCCCGCGGCATTCAGGAGATATGTACAGGTCTTCCAGGTAGACGCCGTGTTTGCCAAGCCAGGTGGAATAGTTGAAGAAGTAAACCGCATAACCCACGGGTTCGCCATCTACTGAGCAAATCAGGGCGTGGGTGGTGGAGTCGGGACCGAACAGAGAGCGCTGAATCTCTTCCACGTTAGTCTTTACTTCGTGCTCCGCTTTTTCATAGATCGCCAGCTCGGTGATGAATCTAAGGATGAGTGCGGCGTCGTCCGCGGTGGCGGTCCTGATGCTGATATCCGTCATGTATTCCTCTAGCTATGTGTGGTTTTATCCATGGGAAAGGGAGGGCGGCTTACACGGAGCCCTCTTTTTCTATGACCAGAATTCTGGCGGCTCCGATGGGATGTGCGACATGTTCTGTTCCGGCTGCGGCGTAGAATATGTCGCCGCATTGCAGCGTGGCGATTTTAACCTCTCCCTGCTCCTTGTAATGCATGTCCACGGTTCCGTCCAATACGGCGAAAACCTCTTCGCCATCATTAACATGCCATTTGTACGGCTGATCCGTCCAGTGCAGGCGGCAGGTGACGCCACTCATGTTGGCGATGTCGAGCGCGCCCCAGGGGCGGTCCGCGGTGAACTCTTTGCTGCGGATGACTTTCATGGCGTATCGGGTCCTGTGTATGCTTGAGCGCGGACAGTATATGGGAGACAGAGTCACATGTGCAGGCCCTGTCGTTGCAGACAAACAGATAGAAGGAAGCTATTTGTCTGCCTGATTCACAGTAAGGACATGTCATGGAATGCAGATTATTGGCCAGGGATGACCTGGACCCTTTGTTTGACTTCGAGATGCGCAACCGGGACTGGTTCGAAGCCTATATTGAACCCCGGCCCGATGGCTTCTACAGCAGGGAGGGCGTGGCCGGTCATATCGAAGATTATCTGCGAGGGTGGGAGCAGGGCCGACAGCTTCCCATACTGGTGTGGGCGCACGACGCCTCAATCCCTGGAAGTCAGGTAGTCGCGGGGCGGGCCAATCTACGAAGTATTTGTCACGAAAGCGGCGACGCCTGGGTCGGCTACCGGGTGGCGCAGGCTTATTGTGGGAGAGGACTGGCCACTGGCGCCGTGCGGTATCTGATGGATGAGGCTTATCGCCGGCTGGGGTTGCGCCGCCTGTTTGCCTCCGTCTCTGTCGCCAACCCATCCTCCTCCAAAGTGCTGGAAAAATGCGGCTTCCGGCGGACGGGGCTGATTTCGGAAGCGGCGACTCTCAAGCATCAAACGCTGGATTGTTACGAGTATCAGCACTGCCGCGATTGGCGGACATCCCAGCGATCCCCTGCATGAACTGCCTCACTACGCTGTCCAGGTGCGCGTCGACTTCTTCCTGCGGCAGCGAGACGCCGAGCAGAGCGCGCCAGAACAGGTCCCCCCGTAGCAGCGCCATGAAGTGGCGCCCAGCGCGCCCGGCGTCGGTGTGTGGAATCTCGCCTTTCTGCATGCGCTTGTCGAGAAAGTTTCCAATCGCGTTCTCCGCGACAGCGGGGCCGGACTGATAAAAGGCCGCCCCCAGTTCCGGATCTGCTTGAATCTCCGCCAGAATCATGCGGATGGCCGCCAGATTATGCGGGCATAGCAGAAAGGTGAGAAAACGTTCCGCGATGATGCGCAGGGCAGGCTCCAGGCGGCGTTCGTCGGTCTGCAGATCGCTCAGTTCCTGAATGAATCTGGCGCTGGCGCTCGACACTACCGCCTGAAACAACACTGACTTGCTCTTGAAGTGATTGTACAGCGTCGCCTTGGAAACCCCGGCTTCTTTCGCCACCCGGTCCATGGAGGCGCGGGCGTATCCGCTTTGGTGAAAAACGTTCTTGGCGGCTTCAAGAATATGCTCGGTGCGTTGTGGGTTAAGTGCCATGGTGGTCGTTAAATTGCCTTTGTGCTTATCCGTCATATCAGAGTAGAATGCAAAAACTGAACTGTACGGTTCAGTTTTTTGAGTTGCAATCTACCTGATTTTAACCTGACGGCGGCTGAAAATCAGAAGTTGGGGGTAAAGTCCGACTCTCCGCACTGTAAATTCCGCCACTGGGCTCTGTCCTTATCCTGAACCTGTTTAGCGAACGTGGAACTGCGCCATGTCAAAGAAGATGATCCGATTGATGTTGTTTTTCGCACTGGCTGGCGTCGCTGGCTGCGGCTATTACCTCTGGCATGCCGGCAAGGTTTCAACCGACGATGCGTTTGTCGAGCGCGACGTTATCTTCCTGACGTCCCGGGTTTCCGGCGTGTTGGTGGAAGTGTTGGTGAGCGATAACCAGAAGGTGGCGGCGGGAGACCTGCTCGCCCGCATTGATCCCAAACCCTACGAAGCTGAATTGCAAAGCGCATCCGCCCGAGTCGCCATGCAGCAGGCGGCGATGTTGAAGTCGCAGGCGGATCTGGACGCATTCGTGGCGCGTCTGGACGCACGGAAGCAGGATGCTTCGGCTCAAGTGGACGTCGCCAAAGCCGAGAAACAGCATCATGAAAGCAACCTGGCGCGTCTGGATGCGCAAATTGCCCAGGCGCAGCGAGATGTGGATCGCTATGAGCGACTGGCCGGACGCAAACAGGTTTCTGAGCAGGCGCTGGAAGACGCGAAGACCAATCTCGCCACCCTGCGCGCGGAACGGGAGACTGTAAAAGCCTCTATCGATGTCGCCTCCAGCAAAGTGGCGGCGGCTCATTCCCAACAAAAAACAGTGGCCTCCGATGAACGCAATATCGCAGTTCTGAAGGCGGCGATTGGACAAAGCGAGGCGGCGCACAAGCAAGCGCAGGCGGATGAAGAGCGCGCTCGTCTGGCTTTGCAGTGGACGGAAATTCGCGCCTCATCCAATGGCTGGATCAGTCGGGTGGAGAAGCATCCTGGCAGCTTCGTCAGCCCGCAGACCAACTTTGCGATTGAAGTGACTGGCGACGCCTGGGTCAAAGCCAATTTCAAGGAGACTCAGATCGGAGACGTAAGAGTAGGCGACAAGGTCAGCATTGCCGTCGATGCTTATCCCGGCGTCACCTTCAATGCCCACGTCGAGTCCTTCCAGCCCGGCACTGGGTCCCGTTTCAGTCTGCTGCCGCCGGAAAACGCCTCAGGCAACTACGTGAAAGTGGTGCAGCGCGTGCCGGTGAAAATCATCTTTGATGAAGTTCCCGACGGGGTGCAACTGTGGCCGGGCATGTCGGTCATTCCCACTGTCTATGTCAGCGGCTCCTGATGTCAGCGCAAGCGGGGCGGAAAACCGTTAATCCCTGGCTGATTGCGCCACTGGTGGCGCTCGCCGCCTTTATGGAGGTGCTGGACATCTCCATCGCCAACGTCTCGCTGCAGCATATTGCCGGCAGCCTGGGGGCGGGGCCGGAAGAGACCACCTGGATACTGACGTCCTACCTTGTCACCAACGCAATCGCCTTGCCCATCGCCGGCTGGCTGTCCGACTACTTTGGGCGTACGCGTTTCTTTATCGGCAGCATAATCGGTTTTACGCTGGCGTCTCTGGCCTGCGGCATGGCGCCAGGGTTGGAGTTGCTGATTATCTTCCGCGCCGTGCAAGGTCTGGCCGGCGGCGCGTTGCAGCCGGTATCTCAAGCGATACTGGCGGACAGTTTCCCCTTGGAAAAGCGCGGCATGGCGTTCGCCATGTACGGTATCGCCGTGGTGGCGGCGCCGGCGATTGGTCCTACCCTGGGCGGCTGGATTACGGATGAGTTCAGTTGGCGCTGGATCTTTCTGATCAACGTGCCGGTCGGCATTGTGCTGATCATGCTGGTCAAACGTTATTTGCCGGATGAGCCCGCCAATCATGACGGCTCCAAGGTGGATTATTTCGGCTTCGCCCTGATCGCTATCGGGATAGGTTGTCTGCAATGGATGCTCGACACCGGGCAACGGGAGGACTGGTTCGATTCGCCGCAGATCGTGGCGCTGGCGGTGATTGTGGTGGTGGCGCTGTTGACCTATATCGTGCGTTCTTTCGATCAGAAGAATCCTATCGTCGACCTGACGCTGTACCGTTATCCCAACTTCGCGATGGCGAATGTCATCATGTTTATGATGGGCTTTGTGCTGTTCGGCTCCACTGCCTTGCTGCCGCTGCTGATGCAGACGTTGATGGGGTACTCGGCTTTCGACGCGGGTCTGGTGCTGTCGCCGGGCGGATTTGCGATTATGTTTATGATGCCTGTCGTAGGACGTCTGGTTGGCGCGGTGGATTCCCGCATCTTGCTGACGCTGGGTTTAGGCGTCAGCAGTCTGGCGCTTTGGAATCTGGGCGACCTGACGCTGTCGGTGAGTCGGGATCAATTGGCGATGGCCCGGGTGTGGCAAACACTGGGGCTGGCGTTTCTGTTTATTCCCACGACTTCCAGCGCTTATGTCGGGTTGCCTGCTTCGGCGAATAATCAGGCGGCGGCCATGTTGTCGTTCATGCGCAATTTGGGAGGCGGCGTCGGCATCGCCTTGTTGATGACTTTCCTGGATCGCGTCGCGACGGTGAATCGCGGTCACCTGGTGGCTAACACCAGTCCGGTCAGTGAGGTCTGGAGCCAGCACTATATGCAGTTGCAGCAGATTACTGGCGACGCTACACGCGCATTGATGATGGCTAACCAGCAGGTGGCTGAGCAGGCGCGTTTTATTGCCTTCATGGATAGCTTTAAGCTGCTGGCGGTTATGTTTGCGCTGTTGATTCCTTTAGTGTGGAAACTGAAGCCATTACCCCGCAGTGGCGTTGGAACGCCTCAAGGGGCCCACTAACGCGTTGACATTGTTGTCATTAAAGGCGCCGCTATTTGGCGGCGCTGTCGCAGTACAGCTTTTTCAGCAGCGCAATCATCTGTTTGACTTCATCGCCCTTGAGGCGATAAGTCACGCTCTGTTGATACTTTTCCGTCTCCACCAGATCCGCCTGACGCAGCACGCTTAAATGCTGCGACATGGCGGACAGGCTCAGCTCCGTCGCTTCCGCCATTTCCGTTACTGTACGTTCGCCGTCGCAGAGCAGGCAAAGGATGAACAATCGATTGCGATTGTCCATGGACTTGATTAATGACAAAGCCTTTTCAAAACCTTCGGGGTCAAATTCGGTATCCAGCATAATTTGGAGCCACATCTCATGAATTGACTAATATTTTAGAATAATCTAAATTAGCGTTAAATCATTTAGATTTTTCTAAATAACTATTCGAAATCTAAACTCTCAGCTATCCGGGACAGGAGCAGGTTGCTATGAACATTGATCGACTGGTATTCGCATTTGCAGGTTTCATGGTTTCTCTCGGTTTGATTCTGGGTTACTGGGTGAGTCCCTATTGGTTCCTGCTTTCCGCCTTTGTTGGCCTGAATATGTTTCAGGCGGCGTTCACCGGCTTTTGTCCGTTAGCCATGGTGTTGAAAAAACTGAGGTTCCGTCCCGGAAGCGCCTTTCGCTGAGGCCCTGCTATGCTGACTTTATCAGAACATGCCTCCCGACACCCCAAGTTTTGGTTCCGCCTGAGCGGGGCTCTTTGCCTGCTGCTGATTCTTCTGGCGGCGGCTCCAACACTAAGTCCCGCGACGTTTTCCTTCCTGAACCCTCTACACATTGATACCGACCCGGAAAACATGCTGCGGGAGGACGAGCCAGTCAGGGTGACTCACAACCACCTGAAGCAGGAATTCAGCCTGTACGACGTTGTCGTGGTGGGGGTGATCAACCGCGAGCATCCCCAGGGCGTATTCAATGCGCGCTCACTGAAAAACGTGTACGACCTGGCGTCATTCGCGCAAGGTCTGCGCTGGGAGGAGAACGGACGCGAGCAGGGCGTGGTGGGCGTGGACCTGATGGCTCCATCCACACTGGATAATATTGAGCAGGCCGGGCTGGGAACGGTGCGTTTTGAATGGTTGATGCCATCGCCTCCGGCTAACGACGCCGCGGCTTTGCAAGTCGCTGAAAAAGCCATGCGGATTCCCATGCTGCGCGACACGCTGGTGTCATCGGATCAGAAAGCGCTGGCGCTTTACGTTCCCATCACCTCAAAGGACATCAGTTACCAGATCGCGGAGAGGCTGCGCGCCAAGGTCGCTGAGTTCGACTCAAATGATGAGTACCACATTACTGGGTTGCCGGTGGCGCAGGATCAGTTTGGCGTGGAGATGTTCAAGCAGATGGCTATTTCCGCGCCTCTGGCCATGCTGCTTGTTTTTTTATTGATGTGGTGGTTCTTCCGCCACCTGCGTTTGGTGCTGGCGCCGCTGGCGGTGGCTATGATCGCCGTGATTCTGACCATGGGCCTGTTAGTGGTCACCGGCAATACCGTGCATATCATGAGTTCGATGATCCCCATTTTTGTCATGCCTATCGCAGTGCTTGACGCGGTGCATATCCTGTCGGACTTTTTTGACCGTTATCCCCGGATTCGCGACCGCAACAAAACGATTCGCGAGGTGATGGAAGAGTTGTCGGCGCCGATGCTGTACACCTCGATTACCACCTGTGCGGGTTTCGCATCCTTGGCGTTTACGCCGATTCCACCGGTGCAGGTGTTTGGCGTGTTCGTCTCTATTGGCGTGGGACTGGCCTGGTTGTTGACGGTGACGCTGGTCCCCGCCTACATCATGTTGATGCCGGAAAACTCGCTGCAGGGATTTGGTATGAACACGGACAAAGACGGAGAGGAGCATACGGCGCTGGCGCGGTTTCTTCATGCGCTGGGGCGTTTCACCTATCGCCGCGCCAGACTGGTGTTGGTGGCGACCTTGTTGGTCGCGGTTGGCGCAGCCTATGGCATTAGCAAAATCCAGATTAATGACAACCCGGTGAAATGGTTTGCGGAAAGTCATCCGATTCGCGTTGCGGATCAAGCGTTGAATGAGCGTTTTGCGGGAACCTATATGGCCTACCTGGCGTTACAGCCGGCGGAGCCAGCCACGTTGGAGGACGCTCGCAGCCGGGGCGCCGCGTTATTGGACGAGACGGATGCGGCCATTCAAGAGCCCGCTCGCGCCCTTATCGCCGGAGCGACCGCGCAAACCAGAGATGAATGGTTGCGTGAGGTGCAGGACGCGGTGGCGAACGCCCGCGAACAGTCGGACACCGACGCGTTATGGGACGCCTGGGATGAGCTGGGTCAGGGACTGGACGCCGTGAGGCAAAGCGCTGAAACCTTTAAACAGCCTGAGACCCTGGCTTATATCGAAACCCTGCAAAAGTACCTGCAGGAAACCGGTCTGGTGGGTAAGAGCAATGCGCTGCCGGACATTGTCAAAACCGTGCACCGAGAATTGATGCAGGGTGAAGCGGAGGCGTTTCGCATTCCCGCCAGCGCTCCGGCGGTGGGGCAGACGCTGATTACCTACCAGAGCAGTCATCGTCCTCAGGATTTGTGGCGCTTCGTGACGCCGGACTATCGCAACACCAATTTGTGGATACAGCTGAAAAGCGGGGACAACAAGGACATGGCGGCGGTGGTCGCCGCGGTGGATCGCTTTTTCGCGCAGCATCCGGCGCCGACGGCCCTCAA
This sequence comes from Hahella sp. NS-SX17, assembly GCF_057367735.1. NCBI lineage: Bacteria > Pseudomonadati > Pseudomonadota > Gammaproteobacteria > Oceanospirillales > Hahellaceae > Hahella > Hahella sp. NS-SX17. The sequence continues at coordinate 6,109,158 of NZ_CM170632.1, read as the reverse complement.
GCATGAATGGTTTGGGCTGACCTATATCAACGTGGTGTGGCAGGAAAAAATGGTGAGCGGCATGCTGGAGGCGTTTCTCGGCAGCTTCCTGATTGTGCTGGCGATGATGGCGTTTTTATTCCGCTCCTTGTGGTGGGGGCTGCTCAGTATGCTGCCGCTGACGGTCACGATTGGCGCGATCTACGGCGTCATCGGCTGGATTGGCAAAGATTACGATATGCCGGTGGCGGTGCTGTCAGCGTTGAGTTTAGGGCTGGCGGTGGATTACGCCATCCACTTTCTGGCTCGCAGCCGGTTTCTGTATCGGCAGACCGGCTCCTGGCGTGAGACGGTGGACGCGGTGTTCGGCGAGCCGGCGCGGGCGATTACCCGCAATGTGATTGTCATCGGCGTGGGATTCCTGCCGTTGCTGGCGGCGCCCTTGATTCCTTACCAGACTGTCGGGGTGTTTATCTCTTCCATTTTGCTGTTCGCTGGCGTGGCGACCTTGTTGATCCTGCCTGCGCTGCTGACGGCGTTTGATCGCTTTCTGTTTAAAAATCTGCAACCAACAAGGGAGGCTGAGGCATGAGTCTTTCATTCAAACGATGGGCGGCGACCTGGGTCTTCGTCATGGCGGGAATGTCGACGACGCCGGCGGGCGCTGCGGATCTGACGCAGGTGGATGACATCGTACGCAAGGCCAGCCACGCAGCTTATTATCAGGGGGTGGACGGCAAGGCGAGGGTGGATATGCGTATCTTCGACGCCCAGAACCGGGAGCGCTCGCGGGAATTCACCATTCTGCGGAAAGACATTGACGACGCAGGCGACGGCGATCAGAAGTTTTATGTGTACTTTCACAGCCCGGCGGACGTGAGCAAAAGCGCCTTCCTGGTCTGGAAGCATGTGAAGGGAGATGACGACCGTTGGCTCTATCTGCCGGCGCTGGATCTGGTGAAACGCATTTCCGCCAGTGATGAACGCACCAGTTTTATGGGCTCACATTTTTTCTATGAAGATGTGTCCGGGCGCACTCCGGATGAAGACAATCATGTGTTGCTCGAAGAGACGGACAACTACTACGTGCTGAAAAGTACGCCAAAAAACACCGGTAATGTGGAGTTCGCCTACTACAAAAACTGGATTCACAAGACCACCTTTATTCCAGTCAAAACCGAGTTTTACGATGCATCGGATCGGGCTTATCGCACCTATCAGGCGACGCGGGTGGAAATGGTGGACGGCTATCAGACAGTGACGGAATCCAAAATGAGCGACTCGCGCATCGGCGGTTACACTCAGATGCGCTACAGCAAAGTCGATTACGACGTGGATATTCCAGAAGATATTTTCAGCGAACGTTATTTGCGTAGCGCGCCGCGTCAGTATCTACGCTGAGAGAGGGCGGGAGCACTGATGAAAACACCGCTTCGAATCGCCGCAATCCTGCTTATAAGCGCTCGCGCCTGGGGTGAAGAACCAGCGTTGCCTGCAGGGCTGGGAGCGGAGGAGCCACAACTGCCAACAGGGTTGGAAGAACCTGCTAAACCATCCGCCAATGAGCCAGATCTGCCTGTCGGCCTGGATCTGGCGGAACCCGGATTGAATGGTAGGGACCAAGAGACAGAGGCAGGGCTGACCGCGGTTCCGTGGCAAATGTCCGGTTTTGCGGAAACCCGTCTCGGCGCCCGGTTGCAGGAGGATCCGACGCAAAAGCGGGCGTCCATCGGCGAAGCGCGCGCCCAATGGCAGGCGGAAGCGTTTCTGGAGTCGGTCACGTTTAAGGGCGTGGCGGATTTCCTGTACGACCCGGTATTGGATCATCATCGTATTGATCTTGAGCATGGAGAAGGCTGGCTGGACGTGCGCGAAGCCAACTTTTTGGTGCGTCCGGCGGATGCGATGGATATCAAGCTGGGACGTCAGGTTCTCACCTGGGGAACCGGCGATCTGCTGTTCATCAACGATCTGTTTCCCAAGGACTGGAGCGCGCTGATGATTGGCCGTGACGAGGAGTACCTGAAAGCGCCTTCGGACGCCGCCAAGATATCCCTCTTCAGTGATGTGGTGAATCTGGACTGGGTGTACACGCCGCAATTCGACGCGGACCGTTATATTGATGGCGAGCGGATTTCCTATTACAGCGCAGGCTCCAGTGAGGTGGTTGGGCGCAATGAGCCCTTGCAGGTGGAAGGGCGTCAAAACGCGCTGCAGGATGATGAACTGGCGTTGCGGGTGTATCGTCTGTTGGGGCCCTATGAACTGGCCGCCTATTATTATCGCGGTTTCTGGAAAAGCCCGGCGGGCGTTAATCCTGACAGCGGCCTGTATACCTTTCCTGCGCTGCAGGTGTGGGGCGCGAGCGTGCGCGGTCCTGTCGCCGGCGGCGTAGCCAATGCGGAGCTGGGCTACTATGACAGCCTGGAGGATGAGCACGGTGACGACCCCTGGGTGCGCAACAGCGAGTGGCGCGCTTTAGTCGGCTATGAACGCGAGCTGCTGCCGGAGCTGACTGGCGCGGTGCAGTTCTACGTTGAGTCCATGCAGGATTATGACGCCTTCAAGGCCTCGCAGCCGCCGAGCGCTTATATCAAGGACGAGCATCGTCAGGTAGTAACATTGCGTCTGACCAAGCTGCTGCTGAACCAGAATCTGACCCTGTCTCTGTTCAACTTCTGGAGCCCCAATGAAGAAGACGGCTACCTGCGTCTGAAAGCGAACTACAAAGTGGACGATCACTGGCGCGTGGAGAGCGGCGCTAATGTTTTCTACGGAGAAAAAGAGGAAACCTTTTTTGGCCAGCTCAAGGACAACAGCAACCTGTATGTGGCGTTGCGATATGGGTTTTAGTCGCTTCACCCTCATGAAGAAAATTTCATAACTTTGTCAGTCCTACGCGGCCAAAGGATTCAGGGCTATCAGCGGAAAGGGCGCGTCTTTATCATGCAGAAACCGGGAAACTTTTATTTTATAGTGGACTGAGCTTACACGTTTAAGTTTTCCGGGCATGGCGGCTTCCATTATCAATGACTTACCTATAAGTCCGCGCCCAAATGTTCCCTGTCGCTCCTTTGCGGGAATCTGCGTGACTTAAAGCGATACCTCGACCCAATTTCTATTCAAGTTATACGTCATTATGAAACGAATCTCCGTATTGGCGGCGCTGTTATCCATCGCGCTGCAACCAGCCTGGGCTACGCCTGGGAATACACAACCGGTGCAAGTCGCCGTTGGCGACGACCTGTATCTGATCGATCCCGCCACATTGGCGGTGACGGTGCAGATGAACCAAACTCAATCTCCCGCTTCAGCAGCGGCGTTTGCTGCGGAAGACGTCAAAAGCGTCGTGTTTGTAGAAGGCGATCCACGTCATTGGCGTGTCGCTTTGGAAGGCAACTCCTTTGACGTGAAAGTCGCTGTTGATCATGGCGCTCTGACTTTCGCCATTAGCGCCGACAAGCCGAAGGCACATATTGACTGGCCGGTGTCGGCGGCGCGTCAGGTGTCCGCTTATGGTCTGCCATTGGGGGAAGGTTTTTATATTCCGGCCGATGATGCGGCGTGGGCGGACTGGTTGCAGGAAAAGTACGACGAGTCCGCGCTGACGGAACTGCTGTCCATGCCGTTTTGGACGGAAGTGCGCGCTGGCGGCAAAGGGCAAATCGGCTACTCTCTGACCTGGACATTGGAGAACCCCTTCAATACCGCCATGACTTTCGACCGGGATGAAGGCGCATTGCGTCTGGGCGTAAGTCATGAATTCTCGCCGCTGATGCCGGATCGGCCTTATCTGGCGCGTTTACAGAAGGGCGCGGCAACCCCTGTCGCCGGCGCCTTGGCTTATCGCGAGCTGTTGGAGCGTCAGGGGCTGCTGACGCTGGACGATAAACTCGCGCAAAACCCCAATGTAGCCAAGCTGGCTGGCGCGCCGCATATTTACCTGTGGAGCAGCGGTCTGATCAAGCCGGAGGATATTAAGAACTGGCGTCCCTTCGTGCGTGAATTCGCCGCCAAGTATCAGACGCCGGGGCGCCTCGCGCAAAAACTTTGGGCGCAGTGCGATAAAGAGGCGCGCAAGATGTTTACCCAGGCCTTCAAGGAGGCGCAGGGCGATGCGGGATTTGTCTCCAAATACTCACGCGAGGCTATCGTCAGGGCGGTGAATGGGGCGTTGATCAAAGCCATCGATGCGCCGGCGCAGCATCCCTTACCGGGCGGACATGATCCCGCGATGGAAGTGCTGCGGGGAGACGCGATGCGCACGGCCATGCAGCAGGCGTTCGGCGCCATGATGACCGAGCCGGAGTCCTGGGGCGGCGGTTTCTCCACGGACACCATCGCCGCGCTGCGCAAGGCCGGGCTGACCAGCGCCTGGCTGGGCGCCAACGACTGGCTGGATACCTTATGGCATCCGCAATCGGTGAAAGCTGCGAAAGCGGCGGGCTATCTGGTGGGAGTCTATGACAGCTACGGCAGCATTCACGCCCCGGATGAGCCGCGCACCTGGCTGACCGCCCAGGTCGGCCGTGAAAACTGGGAAAAGGCGCCCTACCGACGGGAAGACGGCAGTGTCGTCTCCGGTTTCTCCAGTGTGGGCGCCTACGCCAACCCTGTCGCCATTGAAGACTATGCGGAGCAGCGCATGACGGCGGTGACGCGTGAGGCCAAGCTCAACAGTCTGTTCCTGGATGTGGACGCCACTGGCATGATCTACGAGGACTACACGGAAGGGCGCAAAACCAGTGAAGCGCAGGATGTGGCGGCGCGTACGCAACGATTGAATTTCCCACGGGAAGAACTGGCGCTGGTCACGGGGAGCGAAGGCGGCTCCGCGTTGTTTGCGAACGCCATTGAGTTCGCTCATGGCATGACCATCACGCCGTTCAGCTGGACGGACCCGGATACCGGCAAGAACCGCCAATCCACTTATTATCGTGGCAACTACTGGCCGCCTGAGGCGCCCTCGCTGTTCTTCGCCACTAAGCCGATCAAGCCAGCGCTGCGCAATATTTACTACAATCCCGCCTATCGCTTGCCGCTGTATCAACTGGCGCTGCACGATAGCGTGGTGGCGACCCTGCATTGGGAATACCCCTCGCTGAAGTTCAAAGAAACCCGCGTGGATGTGGGGCTGCTGCAGTTGTTGTACATGATTCCGCCGATGTACCATCTGAACGCGGCGAATCAGAAGCGCGACCTGCCTGTCATCGCCGCCTACGATAAAGTATTCCGTCCCTGGCATGAAAAACTTTACAGTACGCGCATGACGGGGTTTGAGTTCCTGTCGCAGGATCGTCTGCTGCAATCCACCCGCTTTGCCGACGGCACGACGATTACCGCGAACTTTTCCTCTCAGGAGCGTAAAACGGGGCAATCGGCCATACCGGCGCAAACCGTGGCGATTGTGTCGCCCGAGGGCGAACGCAGCCTGATTCCGTTGCGAGAGATGCTGCAATAATTGGAGAGCTAGAGCATGAGCGAAAAATATCCCGATAGAATCACCATGGAAACTGTGGAGAAAGTGAAAGTGTCTCCCGACGCGGCGACCCTGGCCCTTAAGGTGTCGGGGGAATCCTCTGTGTTCACCACCGAGGCGCTGAAGAAGTTGAAGGACGTCAAAAATCTTATCGATGGCCTGAAACAGTTGGCAGTGGATGAGAGCAAACTGTCTCTTGAAAATATCCGCGTGACCTCTAAATCCGGTATGTTCGCTGGCGCTTCATCGGTGACGTTCACGCTCAAGCTGCAATCTCTGGCGATCGCCGATGTGCCGCAAACTCTGTCTCTGGCGGCGACGACAAAAAATATCTCCCTGGAAGACATCCAATGGGAATACTCCTATCTGGAAAGCAGGAAGCTGGAGATCATGAAATCCGCCGCCAGGGAAAACAAAAAGCAGGCATTGGAGCTGGCGGACGCTTTGGGCGTGCGCCTGATCGCGGTGCACAGTCTCTATCCGAAATGGGATGAGCCGAATCGTCAGGCGATGGCGGGGCTGACGCGCAGTCGCAGTCTGATGAAAGCGAGAGGGCCGGGCGGGGGCGACGACAGTGAAGGTTTTGAGTTGGCGATGAATCACTCGGATTATCTGGAGGTCGTCATCAAAGCGGAGTATCGGGTGTCGGAATTCGCGGCGTAGCCATCGGGCTTCTAAGGCTGATAGCGGGAGATAATTTCCTGCAGCTCTCCAGACTCTTTCAGATCCTGCAGCACGGCGTTGATATCGGCCAGTAACTGTTTGCGCTGTGGCGTCACGGCGAAGCGGAACCACACGGTGCTGACATCCTGATCGGAAAGAGTGAACTTGTTACCCAGGCTCTTCTCCTTGATCAACCACAGGCCCACCAGCTCGTTGATAACGGCGCCATCGACCCGGTCAGGCGTTTTCAGCAAATGCGACAACATGATGCTCTCGCTGTAATCCTCCTGGCGTTGGATCAGGCCATCCTCAAAATAGGGGTCCAGCAAGGGGTAGTGGTAGCCGAAACGCACTACCAGCGTTGTACCTACCAGCTCTTCGACCTTCTTAAACTGCAGGTTGCGATCGCGCAGGGAAAAAATGACGTCGCGATGAGGGATGACCGGCTTTGACCACAGGAACGCCGCCGGCGCGTCCGTCCACTCTCTCGCCAGGGTCACTACATCCACATCGCCAGCCGCCAGCATGCTGTCAAGCCGCTTGCGGGGCAGCGCCATTAGTTTGAGTTGATAATTGCGACGGGCCGCCACTGTGGCCAGCACTTCGTACATAATGCCTTGCGGCTGGTTATGTTCGTCGTAATAGGTGAACGGCGGAAATCCGCCGCCATCGCTCATATTGAATCTGATCAGTTTGCTTTCCGGCGCGTTTGTTTTTGCATCCTGCGCGTGAGAGACAGGGGAGAGCAGAAGCCATTGCGTAATGATGGTCAGCAATGCTGCTCGGCGCCACGGATGATTAATAAAGTTCATTGTTCTATCATCGCCCCTTCGTCATGCGCTAAAAAACAGGCATTACTCGCCCAGAAAGAGAGAGCGCTCGTGGGAGCTTATTATTTCCGGACTTAAGCATGTGACGTTGTCTTGCATTTAATTCTAGCTGCATTCCCAGAGAGCGTGTAATCAGCGCGGCTTTATTTGGCGATCATCGACAATCATTGAAAACTAGTAAGGTCTTTAGGGTATGGAAATAGTGTATTACGTGGCCGCCAGTCTTGATGGCTACATCGCCGATCCTCAAGGAAAAGTGGACTGGCTTGCGTCCGTGGCGGACGAGAATGAAGACTATGGTTACGAGGCGTTTTACAAGGGCGTCGACGCTCTGGTGATGGGAAGCAGAACCTACCATAAAGTGCTGGAGCTGGGCGCATGGCCTTACGAAGGAAAACCGGTGTGGGTTTTTTCCCGACAGGAGGATCTGAAGCTCGCTCCAGGGGTAGAGCGTTGCGCTGGCGACCCCTCGACACTGCTGGCGCATTTCCGGGCCTTGGACTACAAGCGGGCCTGGCTGGTAGGGGGCGGTGAATTGCTGGCGTCGTTCCAGGAAGAAGACCTGGTGGACGAATATATAATCTCCTACGCGCCGGTGTTGTTGGGCCGCGGCATTCCTTTGTTTCCCCCTGTGGACGCCTGCGCGCGTCTGGAATTTCAATTGGCGGAAACCTTCTCCAGTGGGCTGGTGCAGATACGCTATAAGCGCATACGCGATTGAAATTTATAATTAAATGACGGAAAGTCACGAGAAATGACGCTTTATGCCCGTGCGTCGTCTCATCTCCAGACGCCCGGCCTATACTGTGTAACTGACGTATATAAATTCGCTAGCTCGCTCAACCTCATGGAGATAACCATGGCATTACCCGAACGCGTGGCAAAATGGCACATCAAGCTGGACGATGACCAAATGACGGTGGCGGAAGCATTCGCCAGCATTCAGAGCATCGCTCTGAAGCAGGAAGACATCCCCCTGATCATTCAGTTGGTGGAGAACCCTAAATTCGACATCCCCGGCATTAATTTGTTCAATGGAGCCACGGGTCTGAAAGCGCATGACTACATCCATGTTCTGTTGGGGCGCGGCGTACTGCCGAAAGACGAGGCTTTCGTGCTGGGGTTCACGATGGGCAGCACCAATCGGGTGACGACGGCGGAGGAGCGCCTGTACAGTTTCTTCGCCAAATATCTCTACCCCAAGGTCTATCAGATGAACGACGAAGACCTGCAAGTTTTCAAAGACGCCGTTAGACTGGGATACGTTTCCGACTGCACGCCCCTGGATACAGTGGACTTCGAAGGGTATTCAAATCTCGCCTTGAAGGACGCGCGTGAAGCAATTGGCCTGGAAGCCGACTTACTGAAGGCCTACTACGCCATTGAGAAAAAGCGTTATCCCAACAGTCGGGAGTCGCAGCGTAATATTTAAGCGGCTAACGCCCACAGCAACCATTCGATAATTATTAGTAAGGGATTTAGATGAAACGACCCGCCTTGCTGGGACTATTCGCCCAGCCGCCGCGACTGTTAAACGTGGTTCTGGCGCTGGCGCCATTTGTGATATTGATTGCTACTTATCTCATCGCTTCCGATATCCGTCTGGCTGACAACCCCAGCGACAAACTATTGCCCAGTCTGCAGCAGATGGGGGACGCTTTATATCGTCTGGCTTTCGAGCCGGACCGGCGCAGCGGCGACTATGTATTCTGGGCCGATACGCTGGCCAGTTTGCAGCGATTGGCGATAGGGCTGGCGTTATCGACGCTGGTGGCGCTTATCTTCGGCCTCAACATGGGCGCTTTTAACGGCCTCTATTCTCTCGGCAATCCCATACTTACCTTTGTCGCCATGATTCCGCCGCTGGCGCTGCTGCCGATACTGTTCATCTCATTGGGTATTGGCGAACTGGGTAAGGTGGCGCTTATTTTTATCGGGGTATTTCCCATTATGACCCGGGACATGGCGCTGTCCGTGCGCAGCTTTCCCCGTGAGCAGGTTGTGAAGGCCAAAACCCTGGGCGCCTCCGATCTGGCCGTAGTGTACAAAATCCTGTTGCCGCAGATGATGCCGCGATTGATTACTGCGCTGCGGTTGAGCATCGGCTCCGCATGGCTGTTTCTTATTGCTTCGGAGGCCATCGCGGCGACGGAGGGACTCGGTTATCGCATCTTCCTGGTGCGGCGCTATCTGAGTATGGACGTGATTATTCCCTATGTTATCTGGATCACCCTGTTGGGCTTTTTGATGGATTGGGCGCTGCGCTTGATATTGAAGTGGCGTTACAAGTGGTACGAACAATAGCGAACATAGGGCAGGACCCGCATTTGCGGACTACCCTGTTTGAGTGTGGACGTTTGCGGCCCGGTGGAAACCGGCGACGCTTGAACCTTAGGATTGGATAGATGCAGCCATTGCTTCACATAGAAGATGTATATAAACAGTATGGAGACAAACAGGTGCTCGACAACATCGATTTGTCGGTGCGCAAGGGCGAATTCTGTACTGTGGTGGGTCCCAGTGGTTGTGGCAAGTCCACCTTGCTGCGGCTTATTCTGGGACAGGAGCAACCGACCTCCGGCAAAGTGGAGATAGCGGGAGCGCCAGCGCTGCTGCCGGATCTCAGTCGCGGCATTGTTTACCAACGTTACTCTCTGTTTCCCAACCGCACCGTGCTGGAAAACGTCATGTTAGGCAAGACGCTGACCCAGGGTCAGTGGTGGAACCCCTGGTACCGCAACAAGGCCCATGAAGAAGAGGCCATGGCGATGCTGGCCCAGGTGCGCCTAACAGATGCGGCGCGCAAGTATCCCCATGAATTGTCCGGCGGCATGCAGCAACGGGTGGCGATTGCGCAGGCGCTGATCATGAAGCCTCCCATTCTATTGATGGACGAGCCTTTTGGCGCACTGGACCCTGATACCCGCGCAGACTTGCAGGTGCATCTGTTGGAACTGTGGGAAAAGGAACAATTGACGGTATTCTTCGTCACCCATGATATGCATGAAGCCTGCTTGCTGGGCACTCGGCTGCTGGTGTTGTCACAATACTATGCCGATGACCGGGGCGACCGTCACTTCCACGGCCGGGGCGGTAAAATCGTTGCGGACCATGCGTTGCCCAAGGTGGCCACAAGCCGCGAGGTCATGCACACCGACGCTTTCAAAGAACTAATAGAACAAGTGAAACAGGAAGGGTTTGACCCTGAATACCTGCAACACGTTAAAGATTTCAACCTCAAACATCCGGACTCATTCCAAACCTTGCTGGATGCGGAATATCGACGGTAAGTCATAAGGAATCCACTATGGTAAAACGCTCTCTCATTTCGGTTCTGGCGCTGTTGGCGACGGCCTTCAGCGTTATATCTCACGCCAAGCCCGCTTATGTTGACTACAAGCCTATCAGTGATGTGGTCAAACTGAATGTGGGCGAAGTGAACACCCGCAACCTCAGCGCGCCGGTCATTACCTGGGGCGGCGATATCGCTACGCTGCTGGCCAACGGCAATCAAACGCAAACGGCGAAAGGCTCCATCTTCGACAAGAAGGGGTTGCAGCTCAAGTTGTATCGGGAAGACGCCTTCGTTAATCAGGTCAAAAGCTATATCGCCGGAGAAACGCCATTTTTGCGCGGCACGGTGGGCATGGTCAGCGCGGCGGCGGAGCTGTTGAATAAAGATCCACGCACGCAGCCGGTGGTGATCTATCAACTGACCTGGTCCTCCGGCGGCGATGCTCTGGTGGTGAAATCCAATATTCGCAACGCCAAGGACCTGAAAGGCAAGACCATCGCAATTCAGGCTTACGGTCCGCATGTGGATTACGCCGCCCGGATTCTGAAAGACGCAGGCTTGAGTTTCAAAGACGTGACGGTTCGCTGGCTGCCAGACCTGACCGGCACCAATAATGCGCCTATGGCGGCGTTTTATGAGCAGGATGTGGATGCGGCCTTCGTGATCATTCCCGATGCGTTAGCGCTGACGTCCGGCGGCAATGTAGGCTCCGGCTCCGAAGACTCGGTAAAAGGCGCGCGCATTCTGTTGTCCACCCGTACGGCGGATAAGGTTATCGCTGACGTTTATGCTGTGAGAAAAGACTACTTCGACGCCCACCGCAGTGAAGTGGAGGCTTTTGTCGCCGGCCTGCTGGAAGGCGAAGAGGCGCTGGGCAAACTGTTCCAGAACAAAACCAAAGACGCTAAGCCCTATCGGGAGTTGCTGGCGGCGGCGGGCAAACTGTTGCTGGACAGCGAAGAAGCCACCGCTGACGTAGAAGGTTTATACGCGGATGCGACCTTCGTCGGTCTGCAAGGCAACAAGCAATTCTTTACCAACAACAACTATCCCCGTCGTTTCGACGCCCTGAGCAGTGAAGTGCAAACCGGTTTGCAACAGGCCGGTATTCTGAGCAAGCCGGCCACGCTGGCGAAAGCGACGTTCGACTATGGTTTCCTGGGGGCTGCGGTCAACATGAAAGCGGAAGCCGCCAAGCCGCGCTTTGACGAAGAGAAGGTGGCGCAGCTGGTGAACCAGCGTCAACAGCAACAGAGTCTGGCGGAAGGCGAGCTGTTTTCATTCGAAGTGTTCTTCCAGCCAAACCAGAAGTCTTTCTCCGTAGACCTGTACCAGGACTCTTTCGATAAAGTGGTCGAGCTGGCCAGCACCTATGGCGGCGCCATTATCACTGTAGAAGGCAACTCCGATCCGATGGAGTATCTGCGCGCCAAGAAGAAAGGCGAGCAGGCGGTGGTGTTGGGGCGCATCAAACAGTCCGCCCGTAACCTGAGCCTGGCCCGTGCGCAGGAAGTGCGCGACAGCATTGTTCAGTATGCGTCCGCCAAGAGCATTAGTTTAGACCCATCCCAGTTTGCGGTGGTGGGCAACGGCATCGCCAATCCGAAAACCGGTATTTGCGGCTCCGAGCCCTGTGCGCCCAAGAATCAGCAGGAGTGGCGTTCGAATATGCGGGTAGAGTTCCGCATTATTCAGGTTGAAGCTGAATCTGACGTATTCATGCCGCTGTAGGGGGATAGACGATGTTGAAGAAATTATCAGTCTATATCGCCCTGGCGGCGCTGGCGGGGTGCGATGACGCTTCTTCGCCGGCGCCGTCCTCCGCTCCGGCGGCGACGCCAGAGACGAAGCCTGCGCCAGAGGTTAAACCCTCTGGGCTTTACGCCATGCGCCCGGCGGATAACCGTTGGCCGGCGACGCAGGGACAAAGTGAATTGAGCAGTCACCTGCTGGCGAAAAACTATTACATTGTGTTTGACGGCTCTGGCAGCATGAACAATACCGATTGCGGCGACGGCAAGCGCAAATTGGATGTGGCCAAGGCGGCGGTAAAACAGTTCGTCGAACAGCTGCCGGCTGACGCTAATGTGGGCGTATACGCTTTTGACGGCCAGGGCGTTGGCGAGCGCACCCATCTCGCTACACAGAACCGGCCGCTGGTGAAGCAGATGATTGACCAGCTGGTCGCCGGCGGCGGCACGCCTCTGTCCGCTGGTCTGGAGGACGGCGCAGCCGCGCTGACTGCACAGGCGGGCAAGCAATTGGGGTATGGAGAGTATCATCTGGTAATTATTACAGATGGACTGGCCAGCAGCGGTTATGAAACCGATGGGGCGGTGCAGTCCATTCTGCAGAGCTCGCCCGTCAACATTCATACTATTGGCTTCTGCATCGGCGACGATCACTCTTTGCACCAGCCCGGCCTGACTTTCTACCGTTCCGCGAGCGATCCGGACAGTTTGATGGCGGGTTTGAACGAGGTGCTTGCCGAAGCGCCGGACTTCACACTGCTGGAATTTCAACAATAGAAGGCAAGGCGACCTCAGGCAGTAGAGACAGGATGCATGAAAGCGCACATTAAGATTGTAATTATTCTGCTGGTGGGCGGGCTGCTGGTGATGGCGGGAGTCAAGCTATTCCTGCTGCAATCCCAGGAAGACCGCCAACTGCAGACCACAGACGCCAAGAACACCAAGGGGACTATTCGTCTGGCCAGGGACAGCTGGGTTGGCTATTTTCCTTTGTGCTCGCCGGAAATGGGCGCGCGGCTGCGCCGCCAGGGCTATCTGCTCGAATGCGTGGATGATCAGGCGGACTATCAGGACCGCTTCAGGCGTCTGAGCAAAGGCGAATACAGCTTTATTGTCGCCACGGTGGACAGCTATGTGCAGAACGGAGCGGGCGTGAACTATCCAGGCCCGATCATTTCCGTGATTGACGAAAGCAAAGGCGGTGACGCCATTGTGGCCCGTCAATCCAAAGTGGCGGGCATTGAGGACTTGAGAAACGCAACTGGCGTCAAGGTGGCGTTTACGCCCAATTCGCCCAGCGAACACTTGCTACGGGCGATTCGCAGCCATTTTGACCTGGCCGCCTTGAACCAGTCCGCCGCCTGGAAGTTGCCTACCAATGGCTCCGGTGAGGCGTTGGACGCACTGCTCAAAGGGCAGGCTGATGTCGCGGTGGTGTGGGAGCCGGAGGTGACTCGGGCCTTGTCCAATGACGGCATTGTGCGTTTGTTGGGAACCGAGGACACGCAGAAGCTGATTGTGGATGTGCTGGTGGCTAACGCTACTGTATTGCGCAAAGACCCGGATTTAGTGTCGGTTTTTCTGAAATCCTATTTCCAGACATTGCAGCATTATCGCCGCAATCAGGACGAGCTGGTGAAAGCGCTGCGTGACGAATATGACCTTGACGCCAAACAATCCAAAGAACTGCTGGGCGGCGTGGAATGGAAAAGCCTCACTGAGAACGCGGAGGACTGGTTTGGCGTTGGACGTCGTAACGCCGGTCGCGAGTATCTGGTGGATACGGTCGAATCCGCGGTGGGTATCCTGATTGACGATAAAGTATTCGGTCGCAACCCGATTCCAAATAATGATCCCTATCGCCTGATCGCTAGCGCGCCGATTAAAGAGCTGTACGACACGCTCGCCTCCGGCGAGTTTGCAGGGGAGAGCGCGACGGAGAAAGCGTATTTTCGTGCGCTTGCCGCCTCAGAATGGGGTCGTCTGCGAGAGTTTGGCGCCCTAAAAGTGCGTCCGATCATTTTCTCCAGCGGAACCTCGGAGCTGACGCTGGAAGGGAAGCGCGAAGTGGACCTGTTGATGGAAAATCTGCAGCATTATCCGAACTTTCGCGTGGAGATACGCGGACATACCGGCGTTAGGGGGGATGCGGAGGCGAACAAACAACTTTCTCTGGACCGCGCTGAAGCCGTGTACCGTTATATTGAAGTGACTTACGAAATCGACCCGAACCGATTTCGCTTTGTCGGATTTGGCGGAGAGAAGCCGCTTCCGCAACTCCCGAACGAGTCGCTGCGCTCCTACAACTACCGCCTGCCGCGGGTGGAAATCGTGTTGGTGAGCGGGGAGATCTAGGTATGACCTTCGACACCAAAGCGATTAAACCCGCCAAAATCAAAGCGGAAACGCTGAAAACCTCGCTGACCCAGCCGGTGACGTTATATCCGGCCCTGGTGGGGTTTCTCGGCGGCGCTGCGACCATGCTTTTCGGTGTGGGAGGCGCAACGCTGGGCGCCTTGGTGGGCGGCGCCGTATTGGCGTTGGGAGGCTGGTCCTGGGAGTATTTCGCCAGAGGAGGCGCCCACGCCAATCGCTATATCGAACGCTATCGCAAGGCGCTGGAAGCGCAGCGCAAACAGGCCATCGCCCATCTTAATACGGAGTTGGCCAAACTGAGCGCGGATGACGCCATCCATCAGTTACAGTTGTTTCAAAAGAAATTTGAGATCTTTAATCAGGTGCTCAATCGCAAGCTGCAGTCGACCGAGCTGACTTATAACCGCTATCTGGCCATGGCGGAACAGGTATATCTGAATGGTCTGGATAACCTGGAGGGCGTGTCGCTTTCTCTGCAATCCGTCAGTGCGATTGACCGGCAGGCTATCGAACACAAGCTGCAGCGTATGGATGGCGTCGCTTCGGCGGAATCGGAAAGAACCCGCGAGCAACTGCGCGGTCGGCTGCAGTTGTTCGATGAGCAAATGCAACGGGTGCGCATGCTCTATGCGGAAAATGAGGAAGCCTTGACCAAGCTGGACCAGGTCAGCGCTCGTCTCGCCAATACAGACTTCAGTAGTGGTCGCGCGGCTATGGATATGGAGCAGGCGATTAAGGAACTGACCACACTAATTGAAAACTCGCAGCAATATGCGCAAAAAAAGTGATGAGGAATAACCAGTGAGCAATTTAATCCTGACCGAGAAAGAGAAAATAGAAAAGCAGGTCATTGCGGAAACCTCCCAGACAGAAGAGGCTGATCCCAAGCTACAGGCGCAGGCTGACGAGCTGGTGGAAAAGTTGATGAGCATTGATCTCCGCAACCTGGATCAACGCGAAGCCCAGGCGCGGGCGGTGGCGAACCTGGGTGAAACTGTCGCCCGCAACATGGCGCAACAGAGCGCCATGTTGAAACAGCCGATGGCCAACCTGCTGCGCGACGCTCAGGACGGCGGGCCGGTGGCGCAAGGGCTGTTGACGCTGCAGGAGCAGGTCAGCGACATCAACCCAAACCGGGTTGATTTTAATATGGGCGGCTTCCGTCGCCTGCTGTCCATGATCCCTGGCGTTGGCACGCCGCTGGCGCGCTGGTTCGCTCGTTATCAAAGCGTTGAGGGCGTCATACAGGATATCGTGGCGACACTGAAAGACGGCAAGTCGCAATTGGAACGGGATAACGTCACTTTGCGCAATGACCAGAAGCGCATGCGCGAACTGACGTTCCTGTTGCAGGATTACATCAAGCTGGGGCAGTTGCTCGACAGGCAGCTCACCTCTCAAGTGGAGCGCCAGGAAGATCAGGAGAAGCGTAAGTTCCTGGAGGAAGAGGTGCTGTTCCCATTGCGTCAGCGCATTATCGACCTGCAGCAAATGCTGGCGGTTAATCAACAAGGCGTGCTTTCCTCTGAAGTGATCATCCGCAACAACCAGGAGTTGGTGCGTGGCGTTGATCGCGCCTGCAATGTGACGGTGACTGCGTTGTCCACCGCCTCGACCCTGGCGCTGGCGTTACAGGCGCAAAAGAAAGTGTTGAAAGGCGTGCAGGCGGTGACCCAGACCACTAACGACCTGATCGCAGAAACCGCCAATACGCTGCGCACGCAGGGCGTGGAGATTCAAAAACAGGCCTCTCAGGCGCAATTGGACATTAACACGCTGAAAAAGGCTTTCACTGATGTGCAGGCGGCTCTGGAAGAACTCAGCAGTTTCAGACGCGACGCCTTGCCCAAAATGGCGCAATCCATCGTTGATATGGATGACCTGACAGGCAAGATGGATAAGTCGATTCAGAAAATGGAAGGGGCGGCGGAGGCTCGCGTTTCCCTGGAAGACGCCATTGAAATTATCGATATCAACAAAGAATAACTGGCTGCCCGATCCTTTAAACGGTCGGGCGCAATACTTTGCAACAAGGAAAAATATTATGGTACGACGCATAACCTCGCTCATGATGTGCCTGGCGGTCTCCGCTTCTGCCTCAGCGGCGGACAAGTTCAAGCTGGCCTGGTCTCATTACACTGGTTGGGAGCCATGGGGCTACGCAGCGGATCAGGGAATCGTGAAAAAGTGGGCGGATAAATACGGTATTGAAATTGAAGTGCAGTTGATCAATGACTATGTAGAGTCCATCAACCTGTATACCGCCAGCGACTTTGACGCGGTCACCGCGACTAATATGGATGCGCTGACCATTCCTTCCGTCAGCGGCGTGGACACGCAAGCGATAATAGTGGGCGACTACTCCAACGGTAACGACGGTATTGTGGTGAAAGGCGCGCACAGCGTGGCGGAGTTGAAAGGGCGGGAAATCAATCTGGTGGAATTCTCCGTTTCTCACTACATGTTGGCGCGTGCGCTGGATAAAAACGGCATGTCTGAAAGAGACGTCACGGTAGTGAACACGTCCGATGCGGATATCGCCAGCGCCTTCATCTCCAGTTCCAAGGGCGCGGTGGTGACTTGGAATCCGCCTTTGCAGCAGGCGCGCAACGCCAAAGGCGCACAGATGATTTTTGACTCTTCCATGATCCCTGGGGAAATTCTGGATATCACATTTGTGAAGACAGACGCGGATGAGCGTTTCAAAAAAGCGCTTACCGGCGCTTGGTATGAAACCATGGCCATCATAAGCGGCGGCGCAGGCAGTAAGGAGGCGATCGAACATATGGCGGAAGCCACTGGCGCGACCGTTCCCGAGTTCAAAGCGCAACTGCGGACCACCGCTATGTTCTATACGCCAGCTGAAGCCAGCGCGTACACCAAGTCTGATGCGATTGAAAAGACAATGGAATACGTTCGTCAGTTCAGCTTCGACAAAGGCTTATTCGGCGCCACTGCGCAATCAGCGGATTTTGTCGGTATCGAGTTTGATAACGGCAAAGTGTTGGGCGACGAGAAAAATGTCAAACTGCGCTTTACCAGTAAATATATGGACATGGCGGCGCAAGGTAGCCTGTAATGCAGGTTAGGCGTTGAGGCGCGAAGCAAGCGTCTCAACGCCAGTCCATACTCCGCTGTCGCCCTTTTTTCGGGTGTTTGCGGGCAGAAAGGGCGTTGCGGCGGAGCCTTGTAATTTTAAGTTGATGCTGTAAATATCGTTGAGTCGTTAGTGACGGCGACCGGCGGACAACGCCCAATCCTGTGTGCGCCTGATGGCGTGTGGCTGTATGACGTCAGGAGACCAGGACATTTTTGTCATGAAGCAATGCAAGCAATAAAGGTGAATTCCAATGCTTTTTTCCAAACTCCTGGGAGAAGTTAGCGACTCAATATGCGATGTAGAAATCGCCGAGGACTGGTCCCAAGGTCGCTCGACCTTTGGTGGACTGGTCGCTGCATTTATCTACGAGTCTATGCGCCAGTCGCTCTCCGAGGACCGTCCTCTACGTGAACTGAATATTTCGTTCGTATCCCCCGTCGCCCCCACCAGATTGACCGTCGCCAGCGAGCTGTTGCGTGAAGGCGGCTCCGTGACGCAGGTGTTGGGCCGCGCTATTCAACAGGGGGAGGTGAAAGCCACCGCCTTCGCCAGTTTCGGTAAGGCGCGAGACACCATCATCAATGCGGCTGGGGAAGCGACGCCCGAAGCCAAGGCCCCTGATCAGTGTATTGAGATGCCGTACATTAAAGGCGTCACCCCTGAATTTACTCAGCATTTCAATTACTACTACGCCTACGGCAATCTTCCGTTTTCCGGTGTGCAATCGAGAGAAATGGGCGGCTGGATACGCTTTCGCGAGCCGGAGCCGTCGATCACGCTGGGCCATATACTTGGATTGGTGGACGCTTGGCCGCCGGCGACTTTGCCTTGGGTGAAAACCCCTGCTCCAGCCAGCACATTATCCTGGTCAATTCAGTTCCCGCATCCGTCTCCGGTGATTCAGCCGGATGAACTGTGTTTGTATAAAGTCTATGTGGATCATGCTGCGGAAGGCTACGGCTTTACCCGCTCCAAGCTCTGGAACGCGAAAGGGGAGCTGGTGGCGCTCAGTCAGCAGACGGTGACGGTATTCGGCTAAGCCGGATAGAGCGGGCCTTCGGGTTCGCTCTATTTCGCTCTATAAGGGGAACAGATCAATCTGGCTGGATGCGCCTGGCGGCGAGAACAGGTCCGTACGCAGAGGGGAATCCCGTCGCAGGTTAAGACCATTTCGCTTGGCTGCGATATGAAACCGCTGCTCAATGAGACGGGCGTAGTGTCCCACTCCTGTCTGACGAGTACGGAAATCGGCTTGGTAGAGTTCGCCATTTCTGCACTCTCTTAGCAGATTGAGCGCTTTTTCTTTACGCAACGGATAGTGTTGTTGCAACCAGCTCTCATACAGATCTTTCAGCTGATGGGGCAGCCGCAACAGGATATAGCCTGCATTGAGCGCGCCTGCGTTGGCGCACTGAGTGACGATATCCTCTATCTCCGGATCGTTGATGCCGGGTATTACCGGCGCCACCATGACGCCAACTGGAACGCCTTCTCTGCGTAATGTCTCGATTGTCTTGAGGCGTGCTTTAGGACTGGCGGCGCGCGGCTCCAGAATATTTTTTAGTTTTACGTCCATGGTGGTGACGCTGATCATTACTTTGACCAGATTCTGAAACGCCAGTTCCCTCAGCAGATCTATGTCCCGTAATATGAGATTGCTTTTCGTGATCAGGGTGACCGGGTGTCTGGCCTCCACCATGACGTTCAACAGGCTGCGGGTAATCTTCAAGTTCCGTTCGGAGGGCTGATAAGGGTCAGTATTACCGCCAATGGCGATGGTTTCGCAGCGATAATTGCGCTGGCCCAGAAAGACGCGCAGTCTTTCCGCTGCGTTGGTTTTACAGTAGATCTTGGTTTCAAAATCGAGCCCGAGGGACAGGTCCAGATACTCGTGACTGGGGCGGGCGTAGCAATAGATGCAACCATGCTCGCATCCCTGATATGGATTGATGGAGTAAGTGAAGGGGATATCCGGCGAGTTGTTTTTGCTGACAATGGATTGACAGCGTTGCGGGATGTATTCCGTTTGTGGGTGCTTCTGATAAGCTTCACCGTGGGTTTCGCTCCACGCAGTAAGTTCTGCTGGATCGCTCTCGCTGCGTTGCCGGTGAAATCGATTGTGTGGGTTGGTCCCGGTTCCACGCCCTTTGCTTGCTTCGCCGTATTGCATAACCTGTCTCCAATTTACTGTTCAAATGTACAGTATTTTGTCTGGAAGCAGCAACAGAAATTTACTGCGGTATATTCGGATCGTATTTCCGGGCTCAAACAGAAATGATTGTAAGCTTTCGCGTATGATGTTAAATACGCTTTTGCTTCAGTGGGTTAGGAATAAGTGGTGATTTGATGCGTTGGGGATTGTGTCTTTTGTTATTCGGAGCGGCGACCGTTTTCGCTAAAGAAAACGAGACGCCTATATTGGCCTGTTATGAACTGGAGGATGTGCAACAGCGTCTGATTTGTTATGACAGTGTTGCGAAGTCTCTGGGTGAGGATGATGAACTTCAGACGGGGGCAATAGAAGAACAGAATGAAGACCCTCTTGAAGATATCCGGCAACCCAGCGATATCGACAAGCGCTTGGAGTTTGAAACCACCTTTTCTGACAACCGCTTTCTGATTATCCCCCATAAACCTAACTATCTACTGCTGTACTCCTATGTGGATGACCCCAACGAAATGCCATACAGTCCGACCAGGGAACCGATTATGGAGCTGGAAAGTCAGAAACATTCGGAGACCAAATTTCAAATCAGCTTTAAAGTACAACTGGCGCGTAACTTTATCCCAGAGCCCATGAGCCTGTGGTTCGCCTATACCCAGGTTTCTTTCTGGCAATTATACAATCAGTCATTGTCCGCGCCTTTCAGAGAAACCAATTATGAGCCCGAGCTGATTTTCCTGTTTCGTAATAACCTGAGTCTGTTTGGTTACACCTCTGAACATTACGTACTGGGATTGAGCCACCAGTCAAATGGGCGAACGGAACCGGCGTCGCGGAGTTGGAATCGTATATATACCGCCTTCTTGTTCAATCAAGGCAGTATGACTTTCAGTGTTAAACCCTGGTGGCGCCTGCCGGAAAGCGGCGATGACGACGACAACCCTGATATTCATAACTATATGGGGTACGCAGAGTTTGGGGCGACCTATAAGCATGATGAGAATGTGGCCAGCCTGCGCTTGTTCAACAACTTCCGCAGTGATAACAACCATACGACAGTGCAGTTGTCCTACAGTTTCCCCCTGCAGGGGCGCTTGAAGGGATACATTGAGTATTACGATGGTTATGGCGAGAGCCTGATTGACTATAACCACCGTACTCAAAGGATTGGTTTTGGGGTATTGCTGACGGACTGGTACTAACTATTTCCTGAACCCGCCAGCGTGACGGCATTGCGCTGGTGAGGTTTTTCACTATTTTTCTTTTGTTTAATTTTCAATAACAAAATATCAACGCGGCTTAAACAGCTAAATTATCCCCGAAAACTAGAATATCTCCATACTCGTGTACTGGAGAACGTGGGAATGAAGCAGAAAGCAGTCGCCGCTCATCCTTTGATCGAACAATACATTACGCCACTGTTTATTGCTTTTCTCGCCGCCTGTATGTTGGGCTTAGTGGTGAGCGCCTGGCGCTTCGGAGGCGTACAGAGTCTGTTCAATGCGCAACCTGGCCATGGACGCTTGCTGCCGGACGCCGACGCCTTGCACGCCGCCTACTATTCCAGCGCCGATCCGATTCACGACATGGACCGCTTCCCGGGGCATGTTCCTCAATATGCCTACGCCAAAGAAGTGCGTAAGGTGGCGGTGGAGTTGGATATCGAGGAAAGCCTGCTCTACGCCGTCGCCAAGGCGGAATCCAGCTTTCGAGCGGACGTGCGCAGCGACAGGGGCGCGATTGGGTTGATGCAGGTAGTGGCGGCCACGGGAGGTAGAGAAGCCTATAAACGTTTATACAAAAAGTCGCGCAATCCCACGGAGAAAGAGCTGGCGGACCCCTACACCAACCTCAGGCTGGGGGGCGCTTACTTGAAAATTTTGAGGCATCGCTATTTTGGACAGGTCGAAGATCGGACAGTACAAACGATGCTGGTTCTTGCGGCATATAATTGGGGACCGAGCAATGTGCGGCGCAAAATTATCGGAAAAAAGCCGGTAAGCACTCGTGAGCAAGTATTAAAAGCGCTACAGCAAGTCGCGCCGACAGAGACTTATCAGTACGTCAGGAAAGTGATGCGCCATATGGATGAATTCGCCAGACTTTCCGGTCGGTCCGCGTAGGCTTATTGTTTTTAGTCGCCTGCGGTGACCCTGGTTTTCGGCCTGTGGAAAGGGGCGTTAGGGATGAGCGTATAGGCTCTTATTATGAATGAGAGGGCGGTTTAAACCGGCTAATGCTTTTTCTTGATGGTTCTTACTGCGGCGATAATACTCGCCAAAACAATGCTGGCGCTTAAGTAGTAAGGCGCCGCCTGCCAATGTCCTGAAATGAGATAATCCATCGCCATCATCACCAGGAACGCGCTCATGCAAAACGGAAACAGAAACGGGGCCAACTTGGCTCCGAGCACTGGAAGTCTTGCTGGAAGCTGCGGAGCGGAAGGCTTGGCTGCGGCCAACTGCTCTTTCTGTTGAACGAAAATTTTGAATAACAAGATAGCCTCCTTTGTTAAATGGAGTGAGGCGATCTTAGTGATTGCAGACCTTGCTCAAAATGCGTACAAGCCGCTACGTAGCAATGCGAATTTGACTTTATCTTGGGCCAGACCTTGCGTAGAGTACGGGTTTTGAAAAACTCGAATGACGAGCTGAGCGAGCATTTAAGAATCTATGAGCATGATGTTTGAAGAGGGGATTGAGCGTCGTCCGCTAAAGGAATATACGGAAAAAGCCTACCTAGATTATTCCATGTACGTCATTCTGGACCGGGCGCTACCTCATATCGGCGATGGCCTGAAGCCCGTGCAGCGGCGGATAGTCTACGCTATGTCGGAACTCGGGTTGAGCGCCGCCGCCAAACACAAAAAATCCGCCCGCACCGTCGGGGATGTGTTGGGTAAATTCCATCCTCATGGCGATTCCGCCTGTTACGAAGCCATGGTATTGATGGCGCAGCCTTTTTCCTATCGCTACCCACTGGTCGATGGGCAGGGTAACTGGGGGTCCGCGGACGATCCCAAGTCATTCGCCGCCATGCGTTACACCGAAGCCCGCTTAGCCAAATACGCGGAAGTGCTGCTGAGTGAGATCGGACAAGGCACTGTAGACTGGGTTCCCAACTTTGACGGCAGCTTGGACGAACCCTCTTTATTACCAGCCCGTTTGCCCAACCTATTATTGAATGGAACCACCGGTATCGCCGTTGGTATGGCTACGGACATTCCTCCCCACAACTTGCGGGAAGTCACCCAGGCTTGTATTCACATGCTGGATCACCCGAAAGCCTCGGTGGAGGACCTTTGTGAATATATAGAAGGCCCGGACTTCCCGTCAGGGGGGGAAATCGTCACCTCGCGCAGAGACCTGCGTCAGATATACGAGACCGGGCGCGGCTCCGTCAAGATGCGTGCGAAGTACACCAAGGAAGCCCAGGACATCGTGGTGACGGAGCTTCCCCACCAAGTGTCCGGCGCCCGCATCATGGAGCAGATCGCGCAGCAAATGCAGGCTAAAAAGCTGCCTATGGTGGCGGATTTGCGCGACGAGTCTGACCATGAAAACCCGACGCGACTGGTCATCATTCCCCGCTCTAACCGTATTGATGCAGAATCTTTGATGGCGCACTTGTTCGCGACCACGGATCTGGAAAAGAACTATCGGGTCAACCTTAATGTGGTGGGCCTGGATGGACGCCCTGCGGTGAAGGACCTGCGGGTGTTGTTGCAGGAGTGGCTCAGTTTCCGTACGCAAACGGTCAGGCGCAGACT
Source organism: Hahella sp. NS-SX17 (assembly GCF_057367735.1). Lineage (NCBI taxonomy): Bacteria > Pseudomonadati > Pseudomonadota > Gammaproteobacteria > Oceanospirillales > Hahellaceae > Hahella > Hahella sp. NS-SX17. Next base: position 6,085,752 of record NZ_CM170632.1, on the reverse strand, counting down.
TGAATATCGCTTGCAGAAAGTATTGGCGCGTCTGCATATCTTGGAAGGCTTATTGGTCGCCTTCTTGAATATTGATGAAGTCATCGCGATCATCCGCAGTGAAGACAAGCCGAAGCCGGTCCTCATGGAGCGTTTTGGCTTGAGCGATGTGCAGGCCGAATACGTTCTTGACACCAAATTACGGCAACTGGCCCGCCTGGAGGAAATGAAAATCCGGGCGGAGCAGGACGAGTTGGAAAAAGAGCGTAAGAAACTCGAAGATATCCTCGGTTCTGAGGCTAAGCTACGTAAGCTGGTCAAAACAGAACTGAAGCAGGATATGGAGACGTTCGGGGATGAACGCCGCTCTCCCATTGTAGAGCGTACAGAAGCTCAGGCGTTCAGCGAAACAGATTTGATCGCCTCCGAACCGGTTACTGTGGTGTTGTCGGAGAAAGGGTGGGTGCGGGCCGCCAAAGGCCATGATATTGATGCTCAAGGTCTTAGTTATAAGGCGGGTGATAAGTTTCTCGCCGCCGCCAAGGGGCGCAGCCACCAGAATGCTATCTTCCTGGACGATACCGGGCGCTCTTACTGCGTAGCGGCGCATTCGCTGCCTTCAGCCCGCGGACAGGGCGAACCGCTTACTGGACGAGTCAATCCGCCTTCCGGCGCAGGCTTCACTCATGTATTGATGGGCCCGGACTCCATGAAAGTCGTGCTGGCGTCGGACGCGGGTTACGGTTTTGTGGCCAGGCTGGAAGATTTGCAATCGAAAAACCGCGCTGGTAAAGCGCTGATCAGCCTGCCGAAGGGCGCGTGCGTATCGCCGCCCATTCTGTTAGAGCGACAAAATAATCCCCACTTGGTGGCGATCAGTAACGAAGGACGCATGCTGGTGTTTCCTGTGAGCGAGCTTCCTGAGCTGGCGAAGGGCAAAGGTAACAAGATCATCGGCATTCCCAGCGCACGTGCGCAATCTCGTGAGGAGATTATGAGTAATCTGGCTGTAGTGGGTGAAAAAGACACTCTGGTGCTGCATGCCGGTAAACGTTTCCTCAAACTGACCTTCGACGACCTGAGTCATTATCTGGGTGAGCGAGGAAGACGCGGACATAAGCTACCCCGTGGCTTGCAGCGTGTCGACCGGGTTGAAATCATCGTTGATGAAAGCGCCGCACTGGTATCCCCGGAAGGCGAGTAAGTCTTCTCTGCGCGCGCTCGTCCGGGCGCGCGACGATTCGCAAATATTGATAGCTAAGCAGTTAGATTGAGGTGGAAGACGCCGTGAGCGAAATACTACTGATTAATGTCTCTGGCTACGACAAGCCGGGGCTCACTTCTTCGATCACCCGGATCATGGCTGAGCATGGGCTGATTATTTTGGATATCGGCCAGGCCGTCATTCACGATTATCTGACCTGGGGCATATTGGTGCAGATTCCTGACCGCAAGGAATCCGCTAATGTGCTGAAGGAGTTGCTGTTTTGTATTCATGCCTTGAATCTGCAGGTTCAGTTCAAGCCAGTGTCAGAACAGGAATACTCTGAATGGGCGAAAGGTAAAGGTAAAGAGCGTTACATCGTCACGCTGCTGGCGCGGGAGATTACCGCAGAGCAAATCGCGCGGGTGTCAGGGATTACGGCGGACCATCATTTGAATATCGACAACATCAGCCGTCTGTCCAGCCGATTGTCGCTATACGAAGATCGCACGAATTCGCAAGCCTGCGTGGAGTTCGCCGTGCGTGGAACGCCCAAGAACCTGGACGCGTTAAAGGCGGAGTTTCTGCATGTTTCAAGCGATCTGAATCTGGATATCGCTTTTCAGAAAGATGACATCTATCGACGTAATCGCCGTCTGGTTGTTTTCGATATGGACTCCACCTTGATCGAAGCGGAAGTTATTGATGAGCTGGCTAAAGAAGCAGGAGTCGGCGAGCAGGTCGCTGAGATTACAGAGCAGGCCATGCGAGGGGAGCTGGACTTTTCACAAAGCTTTCGCAAGCGGGTGGGGCTGTTAAAAGGCCTCTCCGAAAGCGTATTGGAGAGAGTGCAGGCCCGTTTGGTGATGACCGAAGGGGCGGAAAAGTTGATTTCCCATTTGCGAATGCTGGGGTACAGAACGGCTATTCTGTCTGGTGGTTTCACCTACTTCGCCAAAGGGCTCCAAACAAAATTAGGCATTGATTATGTCTACGCTAATGAACTGGATATTAAAGACGGCGCAGTCACGGGTGAAGTGACTGGCAGGATTGTCGACGGAGCGCGCAAAGCGGAGCTGTTACGGGAAATTGCGGAAAAAGAAGGGTTGCGCCTGGAGCAGGTGATCGCGGTGGGCGACGGCGCTAACGATTTGCCGATGCTGAGCGCAGCTGGACTGGGTATCGCCTTCCGCGCCAAGCCTTTGGTGAAAGAGTCCGCCAAGCACGCGATTTCCAATTTGGGCCTGGACAGTATCCTGTACTTGCTTGGGCTGCGGGAAAGCGACACGGCCTTACTGGCAGGCGACAAATAGCTCTTCCATAATGAAAAAAGGCGGGCCTCAGGCCCGCCATGAACACAGCAAAAGGAACGAATGTCGACTCCAGCGAGGTTACTCGCCCTCGCTGAAGTCGTAATTCATTTCCGGTGAGGGCTCCTGCAGATAGTACCCTTGGATGTAGTTGACGCCCGCCTGCCACAAGGTGGACAGTACGGAGGCGTTTTCCACGAAAGGCACCACCGTCAGCTTCTTCAGCTCTTGTAGCTGAGTGATCATTTCTTTCAGCTTATCTCTGGAGCGCTCGTCTTTCTGAATCTCTTCAGTGAATGAACCATCCATCTTGATGTAATCGCAATCAACGTGCTTGATGGTGTTGAATGGGTTCAAGGCGCAACCGAAACGTCCAATAGAGACCTTGCCCCCCAGCTTTTTAATACCGGCAGCGAACTCCTTGGCTTGTTTCAGGTATTCGATAGCGTCTTCTTCGGCGACCTGGAATATTAAAGCGCCGCCAGGCAGCTTGGCCGCCTTCAGCGCCAGCCCTAACCACTGCACGAAGGTTTTATCCAGCACGGTGTAAGGGGTGATGTTCAAGAACAGCTTGGTATCGTGTCCCTTGACCCGGTGTGCGCTGAGACTCTTGATGTTCTGCAGAATCACCCAGCGATCAAGCTTGATCGCCAGCTCGGCGTTGCTGTCGATGGGTAAAAACTCGGAAGGGCTTATTTCCTCGTCCTTGTCGTTCAACATGCGCAGGAAAGCTTCGTAGTGCTCTTCACCTTCGCCCCGCAGGCCAATGATCGGCTGGAATAACAAGCGGAAGCGACCATTGTCCAGGCTGCGCTGCAGCACGGCGACCATGTCTTCGTCCAAGGGTTTGGCGGCATCGAAGTCTACGGCGTTGTACAAATAAGCGCCGTTACCCTTCTTCTTGCCTTCCAGGCTGTGTACATGTGAGCAGGCCTTGTGAGCGCGACTCATCAGCTCTTCCGCTTTAGGCGCATTCTCGTTAATGCGGGCGATACCAATGCTGACGGTGATCTGTGCGGTGCGGTCGCCGACTTCAAATAGATTTTCTTCCGTCTGCTTGCGAATATTCTCCGCCAGCTGCTCGGAGCCTTTGTCGTCGACCTGGGCCGCCAGTATGGCGAATGTGTCATCGCCAAGGCGCGCCAGTGAGTAGTTATCAGGGCAAATGGACTTCAGCATGTTAGCGAAGTCGCCGAGAATGCTGTCTGAACCTGGAATGCCATATTCGTTGCGGGCGGCGGAAAAGTCGTCCAGCTCCAGATAAAGGAGGCTGCCCTGCAAGTCATTGTTGAGCGCTTTGTCGATGGCGCCCTCCAAATGCTCCATGAAGTGCAGTTTGTTGTAGAGGCCGGTCAGCAGGTCTTCGCTGCTGAACTTGCGCAGCTTCTCTTCCAGCTCAGGGTCGACTTCCGGACGCACGATAATCTGGGTGCAGGCTTCACCGTCATAGGTCGCCTGAGAACAGCTGATCACCACTTCCACTTCGGAGTCATCGCTCTTACGGATAGTGCAGGTCAGCTCTTTATGCTGCTGACTTTGCTGGGCGTCATTGAACGCTTTGAGGAAATCTTTGAAAGCTTCCTGGCTGCCGCTGGACAGAACGTCCATGACAGGAATACACATTAACTCGTCGATGTCTTCGTAACCGAACAACTCAAGGTAAGCTTTGTTGGCGAAAACGTGCATGCCTTCGTTGATGTAGGCGATGGCGTCCATGGAGCTTTCGAGCAAAAGGTTGCAGCGCTTTTCCGCTTCTCGCAGGTGCACTTCGATGTTGCGGCGGCGACGTCTTTCTTCCAGGTCGTTCAGCTCGCGCTTGACGGAAAACACCATTCGAGGAAGTGCGTCCACCGGCAACACTTCGCGCGCGCCCAGTTTAAGCCCTTCCAGAGCGGCGTCTTCGTCGAAGTTTTGGGTCAGAAGGATAAAGGGAAGGTCTTTTTCCAGTCTTTTGATTTGTTCGAGGCAGTGCTTGTAGGTGACTTCCCCGTCGACTTCTTTGGCGATGAACAGATCCCACACCTGAGAGTTTAGCGACTCTTCCAAATCCTCCAGACTGGTGACTCGGTGAGCTCGCGTTGCTCTCCCTGCATTCCGAAGTAGGCTGACTACTTTTTCGGCATCATTTTGCGAGGCGTCCAGGATCAGCAAATGTACCGTTGGATTTTTTTTTTGCATGAACGTGAATTGATCAAACTCCAGTCAATTGGCGTAAACCTTGCCGCCGAACGCACATAAAGAACGCCCTACAGCCTAGATTTTACAAAGTTTTATATATGTAAGTTATTCTAGGTCGCTCTTTATTATGCGACAAGGAAATATGTTAAGTAATTTGACGTTCGTTCCTATAAGGAAGGCCACAGAGAGTCAAAATCGTCTTCACTGGCGCCAGTCGTTTTAATTTCCTCCTGGGCTTGATTAAGCGTCTGATTTAAAAACTTAATCTCAAACTGACTGAAGCTGCCGGTGGCGGATACGCGACGACAAAGCTGTACTTTGGTTTCGCGTCCCTGTTTATTGATGATGACTTTGTGTCCTACCTGGAACGGCAGACGGGGGGTAATAAGCGTCGCCGGCTGGCCGATGGAGGGAAGCTCGGGCAATAGCAGCCCGCGTAAGAACTCACTGCCTTCGCCGGTTTTCTGGGTCAACTGGACGCCGCAGGGCTTGGCGCTGGGGGCGAGCAGTTCCACACCGAATTGAGTGCCATGTTGCTTAATCTGGCGAATCCAGCGAATGACGGAAATACTCCAGGGGTGAGACTCATCCTCACGCACGCCGAGCAATTCACCAGCCTGAACATTGCCGGGAACATCTCCTACCCATTGTATGCAGTAGCCGCCTGGGCTGGTATTTACTAACGGCACGATGTGCTGCATGTAGTTGGTTTTGGTCTCTGTCTGCTTGATTCGGTTGATGCCGGGATAATTGATCGGCGACATTTCCGCTGCGCGGCCGCGATCATCGCGAGTAGGGCCCGCGTCGAAAGAAGAATTCCAGACATCTGTTTTGCGCGCACGCTGCATGAAGTAGTTAACATCATCATCGTCGTCGCTTTTGGACATCAGCAGAGTATTGAACTCGACGCCGTTGGCGCAGAAAAAGTGCGTGGAAGAGAGGCCTACGCTCAGAAATACGCGGCCGGTGCTGGACATCCGCTTAAAGGTGCGCTTAGTCAGGATGCCAAGCGCCTGACTGAGTGAGGACAACACGTTGTCGGTCATGCGTACAGGCATGTCCAGAACGCCTTCCGGTGCTTTCTTGTGAGTATTTACGTAGGCGATATAGTCCGTCAGTCTATCCACCAGGCGGGCGGTATCAAAACCTAATGAGTCCAGGGAAGGCGTTGCGCTTTGCAGGCTGCGGTAGTGTGGAGCCGCGTCTGCGCCAGGGTTGACGATAAACAGCGCGCTTGTTTCCAGGTCGTCCAGAACATCGGTGAACTGCGCCCAGGACTCGAAGGCCTCGAAAGCGGCGGCGATATCATTCTGGCGCATTTGGTTGGGTTTGCAGCAACCAAGCAGAAGCACGCGTTTATAGATATGCTCCAGGGTGGTTTCTTCAAATAATTTCGACTGCTCGTCGCGGACTTTGGCGTTGGCGAATTTGTAATTGCGCGCGAATTTATAAAGCTGATGAATTTCCAGCCACACATTGGTTGGACTTTGGCAATACAGCTGGCAGGCGCGTAATACGCAACGGGAGAGGTCGCTGATGGCGCGATGACAGGCTGTCGCTAAAGATTTTTTTGCGCGATCGGACATGGAGGCGCTGAGCTGGTCGTGAATCACCAGCTTGTAACCGTTGGCCAGATGAAGTTGCAGAGCCTGGGCGAGGTTGGCGATCTTGCGCTGTTTTTCCGGCAGGACGATAGAATGGTTGAGGAAGTGTTTTGAGAGTTCCGCGCAGACGTAGTAAATAGGCCCGCGGATGACTTCCATTAATTGAAACCGGTTGGCCGGCGCGGTAATCAGTTGGTTCAGTTCAATAATCGCATGGTATAGCCGTTTGGCGGTTTCACCAATGTTGGCGATAGGCAACTGGCTCACCCAGTGCTCCAGCTGCTTAACGTTAGGCTCACAGAAGGACAGTGTAGTGAGCTTGAGCTCAGGAACAGTTATTTTCGGCGCAGTACTTTGACCGTCCATGCATGACAACCATTATAGTTTTCGTGGTGACCTGAACGCATGCCTGCCGATAACTTAATGAATCCAGCGGGATACGCGCGTTTTTTCAAAATAAATGAAAATTCTTGCTTTTAGAATAGCAAAGATTCTTCAAAGGGAGTGGAGGGGCCTCCAAAATCCCTGCTTTTGCAAACTTTTACGATTAACACGGATGTAACACAAAGCGACAAAAAGTTACACAACCTGTCATCCCTGTCAAAGTTTTTTGGTCGTCGCCTAGGCGAAAATAGGCGTTTTGGAGAGGGCTCCGGGGATTTCTCGGACCAGACGTGGCACCAGGTAACCAGGCAGCCTGGCGCGTAACGCTTGCATTAAAGTGGAAAGACGCTCGTCGCCACAGTCAAAATGAGCGGCGCCTTGTACTTTGTCGAGCTGGTGCAGGTAATAGGGGGTGACCCCACACTCAAACAGCCTCTCGCTGAGGGCGGTGAGGGCGAAAGCGTCGTCATTGACGCCTTTTAACAGTACTGTCTGATTCAGCAGCATGTGAACGGCGGGACGTAGTCTCGCCAGGGCTTTCTCTACGGAAATATCCAGTTCCGCGCTGTGATTGGCGTGAATCACCATCAGGGTTTTAAAAGGGCGATTGGAAAGTAAATCAAGTAGCCCCTGATCGATGCGGTCTGGGAGCATAATCGGCAGGCGCGTATGGAGCCTTACTTTGCTGATCTGCGGCAGCTCCGCGATGAGAGTGAGTAACTCTTCAAGAACCGAGTTATTCAGCATGAGCGGATCACCGCCGCTGAGGATTATTTCACTGACGCTGTCGTCGCCCGGCAAGGTCGCCAAAGCATCTTTCCATTGCGCGCGACTCTGGCGGTGTTCGCCGTAGGGGAAATGGCGCCGAAAGCAATAGCGGCAGTGAATGGCGCAGGCGCTGGTGGTGATAAGCAGGGCGCGGCCATGGTACTTCTGGAGAATGCCTTTGGAAGGGGTAAAATTCGCTTCGCTCAAGGGGTCGGCGGTATAACCCGCTATTTCCTGTTGTTCCAGGTGTAGCGGAAGTACCTGTAATAACAGAGGATCATTCGGGTCGCCTTTCTTCATGCGGCGCACGTAATCGCGAGTCGCTCGCACCGGAAACTGCGCATGCCCGGGAAGCGCGTCTTGCAATAGCGCTTCCGGCAGCTCCAGAAGCGACAGCAGTTCCTGCGGCGACTTGATCATGTCGGCGATTTGCTGGCTCCAGGAAAGAGAGGGGGCGGATTGGGCGTCAAGTTTCGCGTCGCAGACTTCTACTGCAACCGGATTTCGGGCTATCATTTACAAATTTGCACCACAAGTCAGGTTCTGACCGAATTTTAACATGCGTCGCCGTCAGGCGATCATTCTGTTTCAAGAGGAAGTATGGCCAACTATTCTACCAATGAATTCAAATCAGGTCTCAAGATTATGCTGGACGGAGACCCTTGTTCCATTATTGAGAACGAGTTCGTCAAACCCGGAAAAGGGCAGGCGTTCAACCGGGTCAAGTTCCGTAACCTGAAGTCTGGCCGCGTCGGCGAGCGCACTTTCAAATCCGGTGATTCCGTAGAAGGCGCGGATGTTGTGGATCTGGATATGGAATACCTGTACACCGACGGCGAATTTTACCACTTCATGCTGACCGACGGCTCTTTCGAACAGCACGCGGCGGATGTTTCCGCTGTCGGCGACACCACCAAGTGGCTGAAAGAGCAGGACGTTTACACCGTGACTTTATACAACGGCGCACCGCTGTCCGTGTCTCCGCCCAACTTTGTGGAGCTGGAAATCGTTGAAACCGATCCCGGCGTGCGCGGCGACACCGCTCAGGGCGGCAGCAAACCGGCCAAGTTGACCACTGGCGCGGTGGTGGCTGTGCCTCTGTTCATTAACCAGGGTGAAATGATCAAAGTCGACACGCGTTCCGGCGAATACGTCAGCCGCGTTAAGAGCTGATAACGCTGCATAGGCCTTTGAAGGCTGCGCGTTGACTCATGGGAAGGCGGGTTCATTGGAATCCGCCTTTTTTATTGTTTCAGACTTATGTTTTTTCTTATTCGACTATGCAACACCCCGACTGGCGTCCAAGCGCCGCAATCGACACCCTTCGTAAAAGAGCTGATTTCATCAAGCGCATTCGCGCTTTTTTCGACGGTCGGCAGGTCCTGGAAGTAGACACGCCTTTGCTGAGCAGCGTTACTGCGACCGACCTTAATCTGGACAGCTTTGATGTCGTCAGCAACGAGTCTGAACCCCGCTATCTGCTGACTTCGCCGGAACACGCCATGAAGCGTCTGCTGGCCGCAGGTTCGGGGCCTATCTACCAGATTACCCGGGCGTTTCGACGCGGTGAGTTTGGGGCTCGCCATAATCCGGAATTCGCCATGTTGGAGTGGTACCGCCCTGGTTTTTCGCTCCAGGATCTGCAGCGTGAGGTGGAGGAGCTTCTGGCCAGTCTGGGCTACGAAGAAAAAGCGGAATGCATGAGCTATCGGCAGGCGTTTCAGCGCTTTGTCGGTCTGGACCCGTATCGGGCGGACACCTCGGTGTTGCAGGAAGCTGCGGCGCAAGCCAGCGGTATGGGGGCGTCAGAGCTGAGTCGTGACGATGCGCTGGATGTCCTTATGACCCATAGCATCGAGCCAGCATTGAAGCCTTTAGGGGCTGTGTTTATTGGTGACTATCCGCCGAGTCAGGCGGCGCTGGCCAGAGTCGGCGAAGACGACGAAGGCGACGCGGTGGCTTTTCGTTTTGAGCTGTACATCAATGGGGTCGAAATCGCCAACGCCTATGACGAGTTGATAGATCCTGTTGAGCAAAGACAGCGTTTTGAAGAAGACAATATCGCCAGGTCGGCGGCGCAAAAACCGGTTATCCCTGTAGATGAGCGTTTATTGGCTGCACTGCCTGATATGCCGGAGTCCTCGGGTATCGCGTTGGGCGTGGATCGGCTGTTTATGGTGCTCGAAGGGAAAAGCCGGTTAGAGGATGTGCTGGGGTTTCCGGCGGATAGAATCTAGCTGAAGCGTCGCGGCGACAGACCTGAAAGGCCTGCCGCCCTTCGTCATATTAATCCGTTTTTTGCTCGTCAACGGCCGCTACGGTCTGCAAAATTTCACCAAGATCTTCGCCCAGGCGCACTGGCGTCTCCGCTTTGAAGTCTTCGCGCCAGCGCATGGAGCCTTTCGGGAAGGTCATCACAACGGTTGAGCCCAGGCAGAAACGTCCCATTTCTTCACCGCGCTTGATCGTGACTTCGCCAGGTTTGTAGGTATAGCTGCGCACTTTTTTGCCCATTGGCGCCACTCGGCCCGCCCAGACCGTTTCCACGCTGGCGACGATCATGGCGCCGACCAGCGTCATGGACATCGGTCCCAGTGGCGTGTCAAAAATGCATACTACCCGCTCATTGCGCGCGAATAACGCGGGTACGTTCTCAGTGGTCAGCGGGTTGACCGAGTAGAGTTTGCCGGGAACATAGATCATCTCCCGCAGATCCCCGTCAATTGGCATGTGGATGCGGTGATAGTCTTTGGGGGAAAGATAAATAGTGGCGAACTCGCCGCCAATAAATGGCTGCGCTCTTTGCAGGTCGCCTCCCAAAAGCTCGACGAGGCTGAAGCTATGACCTTTGGCCTGGAAAATTTTGCCGTAGTCGATGGAGCCAGCCTGCGATACGGCGCCATCCACCGGCGTCACCAGTCGTGAGGCGTCAGGGTGGATCGGTCGCGCGCCGTCCTTTAACGCCCGGGTGAAAAAGTCGTTGAAGCAGGTGTAATCTTCCGCAGATGGAAGCAGCGCTTCCTGCATGTTTACGTTATAACGCTTGATGAACCACTTGATGAAGGTGTTCTTTATAAACGGCGTCCTGGAATCCGCCAGCTTGCCAATGGCGCGCGACAGCGCGTGCTGTGGAGTCAGATGCTGGCTCAGAATAAAAAGACGGTCAAATAAGGACATGTTGTATTCCGTGCGTAAAACCACCGCAAGCGCGGCTTGTCAGGGCTGGTCGATCGGCGTATCGGGGTGGTTGCCCCACTCGGCCCAAGACCCAGCGTAGGCGCGCATATTAAAGCCCAACGCCTTTCCGAGCAAATAAGTCAGTCCGGAGCGGTGATGGGATTGGCAGTGAGTGACGATACGTTTGTCTGCGCTGAGGCCGAGCGCTTCCAGTTCCACTTTAATTGCTGGCAGATCACGCAGGCGCAAGCCCGCGGATGGGTCCATCGCCCGGGTCCACTCGTAGTTGACTGCACCGGGAATGTGACCGTTGCGCATAGCGGTCTGGCGTAGTCCCTGATATTCCTGAGGCGAACGGGCGTCCCAGATAGCCAGTGCTGGATCGCCCAGCTCCGACTGTAGTTGATCAAGGGTTACTGTGGGCTCTGGGCGCAGTTGAATGCCGTAGTCGCCGGGAGTGATGGTCGGCTCCTCACGCGTGAGAAGTCTGCCTTCGTCATGCCAGGCCACTAGGCCGCCGTTCAAGTAGCTGTAGCGCTGAAATCCGATACTGTCGAGCAGCCAGGTCATACGGCCGGCCCAACCGCCGCCTTCATCGTCGTACACGACGACGTGGCTGTCCTTGCTTAAACCAATGTGCTGAACAATAGCTTGTAGCTGGGCTTCGTCCGGCAATAGTCCTGGCGCGGGCGGACGACCATATTGGGTCGCCCCTGGCGGAATATGAATCGCGCCCGGCAAATGCGCCGCCTGATAGTTTTCGGTGCGGCAAAGGTCAACGAGAATCAGGCCTGTCGAGCCAAGCAACGGCTCCAGCTGTTCAGGCTCTAGAATTAACGGCAGGGAGTCCAGGTTGTTCGCCATCGGAATGTTCTCTCTTGGTCGGGCGTTTGGATATTAAAGAGGCGCCGCGGCGTGGCAGGTCGCGCGGTCTTTGAAAGTCTGGGATGTTAGCAAAAGCGGCTATGAGCGCATAGCGCTTTCAGCGACTAGCTCTCCTGGTTCTTATTCTGCTGATTGCGCACGGCGAAATGGTGCAGAACATGAGATGTCGAGCTGCAGACATGCTTGAAGCATTCGTATTCGTAGTCACTGAGCGGCAGGCTATCAAGGCCTGCGTCGGCGTAAAACAAGGCGACAGGCCGGGTTTTCACGAACAGGGACATAAGGAAGAAATCGTCCATTTTGTTGAGCGCTTTGAAACTGTCAGGAATCATGGCTTTCACTTTGGGTGAGCTGCCGGGTTTGACCCAGAGGCTGGATGGTTTCTCCATCAGCTTGCTGAACAGGTGGGTTTCGGTCAGGTCCAGATCGATGCGAGGAAGGTCGGGCCGTTCTTCTGCGCCTACTGCGTAATATCCCTTGAGGCGTGTTCGTTTGGTGTTGATCAATGCGATGACGCAGGTATGCAGGCCTACGCCATATTTGACGCAGCGAGCGGCGTTGTTCATGAGAAAAGCGATGTCTTTAAACTGGTGCGGCGACTGCAGCATCATGTTGGTCAGTTCGGCGTAAAGATCTCTGTTGCCATGGCGTAGTTTCCTGGCCTCTGTTTGTGCGGTCTGGCGAGATGGGGGGGCGGATTTTTCCCTCGGCCTGGCTTGCTCGCGAACAAAAGGTTCTTCTGTGTCGTCCTCTTCTACCAGGGGAGGAGGTGGCGTCGTAACTGTCTGCGCTTTTCTGGGCTCTGGCCTGGATTCCTGCGCCGGAGGCGTGACGGGGGCTGAGTCTTTCTCTAAGCGGCCGGGTGTTTGTGGGTCCCATAATAGTGATTCCGCCAGTCGATTGCCTGAGGTTAAGGGGTGTAGGCGTGCCGACTCGATAGCGATCAAGTGCGTTTGCCTGACCACTTCACTGAAAGAGCTGCTCAGATATACCGCCAACACTTTGCATAAGCGGTTAAAGATGCTGCTGCGCCAGTCAAGCTGAGCATGAAAGGCGATGAGGTTGCTCAAGCCGATAATGAATTCCGGCTTATTTACGAATAAGCGCAGGTCGCGGTCTTCTGACAAATCGTCGGAACCGGTGCTTTTATAGTGTCTGGAGATGCGCACAAGCTGCTTCATCAAAGGAAGGTCATGCAAATAGTGTTCGTCGATGGCTGTTTGCGGCAACGCGAACGCCTCTTGGATTTTACTCCAGACCTCAATAAAGGGGGCGCCAAACACTTTTTCCTCAACAGAGCGGCGATGTGGAGAAGAGTGCTCGAGTCTTTGCGTCCAAGCTTGCATTTTCTTGGGCGTGAAGCGCCATAGGTACCAGTTTGGCGCTCCCCAGAACAGGCCGCCCCAGAAGTACTCTTCCTCTTTGCCTTTATGTTTGTGCGCTGCGATGTAGGAGGCGAGATGACCGGCAAAGAAACTGGTGGCGATGGCTTGATGATAGCGCCGTACAGGCTCTTCTTTGTCCGATTCCGGCGGCGGCGTCTCTTTTAGAATTTTTTCCAAAAACTCTACGCCCAGCAAGCTAATGGCGTGCGCCAGCGTTTTCACCAGACTTTCATCACTGCGGACCGCCACATTGGCTTTGCCCAGCACAGTCAGGGCCAGTACGGGGTCGTTTTTGATGAAATCGCTCATTCCCTGATAAGACAAGGAGGATTTGCTGAGCAGACCCAACAGAATTTTATTAGTGGCGGTGACGGGAGGCAGCGGTTTTTTAACCAACTGATCTACCCACGCCAAAGTTTGTTGGGGCGGTGCGGTATCCTGCATAAGTATTTGTGAAATCGCTGGTTTTGAACTTAACTAACAATAATAAAAGTAGTTAATAGTGGCTGCCTTGTCACTTAAGCAGAGAATGTTCCTGGTATGCTTTTAATTCTTGGAGTGATCGTCGTTCTGGCCAGTGTGTTGGGCGGATATGTGTTGTCGCATGGAGAACTGGCGGCCCTGTGGCAGCCTTTTGAATTGATTATTATCTGTGGCGCGGCTTTCGGCGCTTTTCTGATATCCAATCCACTCAAAGTCATTAAGCAGATACTGCAGTCCATTCCGAAAATGATCATGGGCTCGCCGTTCAATCGGGTGGTGTACATGGACCTGCTCAGCTTGCTTTACGACCTGTTCGATAAAGCGCGGCGCTCTGGCGTTATGGCGATAGAAGCCGATGTGGACGACCCCCTCAATAGTGAAATTTTCAATCGTTATCCCGCCATTGTGCGCATGGACAAGCTGCGTGACTTTATTACCGACTATCTGCGTATCGTCAGTACCGGCAATATGGCCCCTCATGAGTTGGAAGGCTTGATGGACCTGGAGCTGGAAACTCGGATGCAAGAGCTGGATAAGCCTGCCGATGCGGTGAACCGGGTGGCGGACGCCCTGCCTGGCTTCGGTATTGTCGCCGCGGTGCTGGGGATCGTTATCACGATGAAATCACTGGGCGGGCCGCCAGATGAATTGGGCGTACATGTCGCCGCCGCCCTGGTGGGCACCTTTTTGGGGATATTGGCGGCCTACGGATTTGTCGGTCCAATCTCTCACGCGATGCACCACTTGGCGGCGCAGGAAATAAAAGCTTATGAATGTGTAAAAGTCAGCATCCTGGCGACGATGACTGGTCTGGCCCCGCAGTTGGCTATCGAATTTGGACGCAAAGCGTTGAACTCGGATGTACGGCCGAGTTTTCAGGAACTCAATGATTACGTTCGCTCCAAATAAGACGGAATTGGCCATGGCTATGTTGCGTCATATGGAGTGTGAAGGAGGCGGGATATGATGGAGGAACGCCCGCCGATTATCGTTCGTCGCGTGCGCAAGTCGCATCATGCCCATGGCGGCGCCTGGAAAGTGGCGTTCGCGGACTTCGCCACCGCCATGATGGCGTTTTTTCTGGTGTTATGGCTGAGTGAAGCAGCCACAAAGGAGCAGAAGGACGCGATCTCCGGCTATTTTACAGATCCGATTGGTTTTGAGCAGGGCGGTAGTCCCTATGTTATTGATCTTGAAGGCAGCGTATCGGTTACAGTGATTCAGGACTCCGTCGGAAAGCCTGAGGATCAGCCGGAAGTGAAGATGCGCGAAGACACGATTCAGGATCTCGCCACGCAGCTTGAGCAGCAGAAACTGGCCAGGCTGATGCAGGAGATCATGACGCAGATCGAGAGGAACCCCAAACTGAATGCGTTTAAGGATCAGCTACTGCTGGATATCACCGATGAAGGTTTGCGTATTCAGATCGTAGACAAGCGGCAACGTCCGATGTTCGACAGCGGTCGCTCTGAACTCCGCCCTTATTTCGAAGATATCTTGTTCGAACTGGCGAAAAGCATTGCGAGAGTCAGAAATAAAATCAGCGTATCCGGGCACACTGACGCCCAGCCGTTTCTTGGCAGGGACAATTACAGCAACTGGGAGCTTTCTGCGGACAGGGCCAATGCTGCGCGTCGAGCGCTGGTGGGTGGCGGTTTGCCGGAGAGTCGAATGGCGCGAGTGGTTGGGTTGGCGTCCTCTGTATTGTTCGACGAAAAAGACCCTTATAACCCGGTCAACCGCCGTATTTCTATCCTGGTGCTGAATAAAAAGACGCAAGAGGATATCGAAGGCGCCGAACAAGCGGACAGCGCCATCTCAACGTCTGATTTGCTGGAAGAGTTGGACCGCACCCTGGATCTTCAGGGGCGTAAGCCGGAGTTTGATCCAGACAAAGATCTGCCCGTAGACGATGAGCCCGCCCCAAATACTGACGGGCTGACCTGGTAAACGCGCCTAAAGGTTCTCCTCGTGGATGTCCTGCTCCTGTAGCGACTCCCTGATACGCAGAAAACTCTCCATGCGGCTGGCGAGAATCTCGCCGCCTTCCTGGGCTGACTGCAAGGCGCATCCGGGCTCTTGAATATGCCGGCAGTTGCGAAAGCGGCAGTGTCCCAGATGAGGCCGAAATTCCACGAACCCGTCCTCCAGGGTGCGCTCATCAATATGCCACAAGCCGAACTCCCGGATGCCTGGAGAGTCAATCAAATCGCCCCCTGATGGCAGATGAAACAGTTTGGCTGTGGTAGTGGTGTGCGTGCCTTTGCGAACAGTTTCCGACAGGTCGCCAACTTTGACGTCTTCGTCTGGCAACAGCATTTTTATTAAAGAGGACTTCCCAACGCCTGATTGACCGACAAAGATGCTGGTTTTGTGCGCCAGATGCTGCTTGAGGTCGTCGAGGCCGGACTGGGTGTTGGTGGAAGCGTCAATCCATTCGTAGCCCAGCTGCTGGTATTGGTCCTTGAACTGTTGCAGCGTATCGCGGTTGGCGTCATTGATCAGGTCTTGCTTGTTAAGAATGATCAGGGGAGGAATGCCTACGGCTTCAGACGCCACCAGATAGCGATCAACCAGATTATGATGTGGCTCGGGCTCGGCGGCGATAACGATCAGAATCTGGTCGATGTTGGCGGCGATGGGCTTCAGCTGGCCGAACTTGTCCGGGCGCTTTAAGGCCGACTCGCGAGGCTGCCGGGCTACAATGACGCCGGAATTATCTGGCCCTGCGCGCCAGATCACTTGGTCGCCAGTGACCAGAGAATCAATATTGGCGCGGACGTAGCAGCGAAATATCTGCCCTGCGTGGGGCGGCTCCAAAGCTTCTACCGCAAGCTGCTGGCCGTAATGCGCAATGATCAGTCCCGCTTGTTCCGCCGACAGTTCTCCTCCACTCAGTTGGCTTTCCAGTTGTGTTTCCTTACGCGTCGCACGCTTGGTGCGCTCGTCCTGGATTTTCTGGATGCGCCACTTTTGCTGTTTGCTGAGTTTTCGCTTCGCCATAATCGGGGGGCTTAACTATCCTATGAACTACACTAGTTTAATATACAGCCTGACGGCCTTGGGTATGCATGTTGCTGGCGACGTAAGGCTTACAAACAGTCATGGATGCCGCTACACTGCCTGATTTTTCTGATGTCGCCGTTTGACGCCGGTGCTACTGTAAAACGATGGAGAAGTTATGTCACGTCGCGATAACCTGATTTGGATCGACTTGGAGATGACCGGACTGGATCCGGACTCCGACCGAATTATTGAAATGGCGGTGGTCGTCACCACCAGTAATCTGGATTTGGTCGCCGAAGGTCCGGTTATCGCAGTTCATCAGCCTGACAGCGTATTGGCGCTGATGGACGACTGGAATCGCAGCACGCATGGGGCCAGTGGCCTGACGGAGCGGGTCAAGTCCAGCACGATTGGAGAAGCTGACGCGGAAAAACAGATGCTGGATTTCCTGGCGCAACATGTGGATGCGGGATGTTCTCCGATGTGTGGTAACTCTATTGGTCAGGACCGCCGTTTTCTCGCACGTTATATGAAAGATCTGGAGAAGTTCTTCCATTATCGCAATCTGGATGTCAGTACGCTGAAAGAGCTCGCGCGTCGCTGGAGGCCGGAAGTGGCGGCAGGAATCAAGAAGAAGGGCTCGCATCAGGCGCTGGAGGATATCAGAGAGTCAGTAGAAGAGCTGCGATACTATCGCGATCACTTCCTGCGCTTAACGGACTGAGGCTTTATCCATTTCCCGCCGCTCCGTTGCTTCCGCGAGCGGCTCGCCATGCCGCGCCAGCGCCCAGCGCACATGCTCCTGTACGATGGAGGAAGGGTGCGATAACTTGTCCTTCAGGGCGGCGATAATCGCTGGCGACTTCGGCGCGTTGCCCAACGCCACTGCGATATTGCGCAACCAGCTCTCATGTCCTGTACGGCGTATCGCCGACCCTTCGGTATTGCTGAGAAACTGCTCTTCCGTCCACTCAAATAGCTCAAGTAGCTCCGCACTGTCGAGACGATGGCGGGGCGAGAAGTCTTTTTCGCCGGTAAGCCGGGAAAACTTGTTCCAGGGGCAAACCATTTGACAGTCGTCGCAGCCGAAGATGCGATTTCCCATCAGCGGACGAAGGTCTTCGGGGATATCGCCTTTCAGCTCTATCGTTAAATAGGAAATGCAGCGGCGGGCGTCCAGAACATGGGGCGCAACGAACGCTTTGGTGGGGCATAAATCCAGGCAGGCGCTGCAGCTTCCGCAGTGGTTTTTGGGGTAAGGCTCGTCTACGGGGAGGGGCAGGTCTGTAAACAGTTCACCGAGAAAGAAATAAGAGCCCGCCTTGGGGTTGATCAGCATGGTGTTTTTGCCAATCCATCCCAGTCCTGCCTTCTGCGCCAACGCTCGCTCCAGAACTGGCGCACTGTCGACAAAAACCCGGTGGGAGGAACCCGCTATTTCCTCTTGAATACGCTTGCCTAACTGGGCGAGCCGCTTGCGCATGAGCTTGTGATAGTCTCTGCCTACGGCGTAGCGGGAGACATAGGCGGATTTGTCTTGCTCCAGACGGGCTTGCGCCTCGCCTTTCTTTTCTGGCCAGTAGTCCATGCGTACACTAATGACGCGCAGCGTGCCGGGCAGCAGCTCGGCGGGACGGCTGCGTTTGTTTCCATGGTCGGCCATGTAACCCATGGAGCCATGATAGCCTTTGTTCAGCCAGTCCTTGAGCGCCTCTTCGTGGCGGCCCAGGTCGACATCGGTGACTCCGCACTGCTGAAAACCGAGCTCTTGCGCCCATTGCCTGATGTCGTCCGCCAGCTGGTTTAGTTGAGATTGGCTGTATGTTTCGTTCGTCATAAATTACCGCTTTAATCCAGGCGGCTATTGTGACACATCGGCGCATGGTTGTTTACGAAATGGTCTTTTTCGAGTATTTTGCTAAAATTTACATACGTATAGCGCTATTAATTGAAGTGGATTCTTGAAATGTCACCTGTGCGGGTCTCCCATCCTATGCCTAAGGACCTATACACAGCGGCGCAAGTGCGTCAGCTCGACGCATTGGCCATACAGTCCATGGCGGCTGAAAACGGCTATGAATTGATGCAACGGGCGGGACGTTCGGCGTTCCGCGCGCTGATGCGTCGCTGGCCTGAAGCGACGGGAGTGTCCCTGTTCTGTGGCGGCGGCAATAACGGCGGCGATGGCTACGTGGTGGCGGAATTGGCTCGTCGTCATAACCTGCGCGTCGAAGTATTCGCGTTGAGCGACCCCCAAAAGTTACGAGGCGAGGCGGCGCAGGCCTTTGCGAGTTGCTGCGCCGCTGGCGTCGACGTTACTTCATGGGCGCCTGACTGCTCTATAAGCGGCGATGTGATTGTGGACGCTATGCTGGGGACCGGCCTATCCAGTGAAGTGCGCGATGACTACGCCGCGGCGATTCACGCCGTCAATGACGCTTGCAAACCTGTCATCGCCTTGGATATACCCTCCGGCTTATGCGCGGACACTGGCATGCCCCAGGGCTCCGCTGTAAGCGCGGCTATGACGGTGACCTTTATTGGTATGAAACGGGGACTCCTGACGGGAGTGGCGCCGGACTACACCGGTGAGCTTGTGTTTGACGATTTGGAAGTTCCCGCTGACATTTATCGTAAACTTCCGGCGTCCTGCCGGCGTTCTGATTTTTTACAGGCTGGCGCATTGACGCCCATTCGCAAGTCATCATCGCACAAAGGTATGTTCGGCCGCGTTCTGGTGGTTGGCGGTGATACTGGTTTTGGCGGTGCGGCGATTATGGCGGCGGAAGCTGCATATCGGGCTGGTTGTGGCCTGGTATCCTGCGCAACCCGCGCCGAGCATGTCAGCGCAGGGCTTTCTAGAGTTCCTGAGGTCATGTTTCGGGGAATCACCAGTCGGGGAGAGCTGCTGGCAATGCTGGAATCTGCGGATGTGGTGGCGCTTGGGCCTGGGTTGGGCAAGGAGCCATGGGGGCAGATGTGTCTGCAAACATGCCTGGACGCTAATAAACCGATGGTCGTCGATGCTGACGCTTTGAATATGATCGCCGCTCGTAAGCATACGCTACCCCCCCAATCTTTAATGACGCCGCATCCTGGAGAAGCGGCGCGACTATTGGAGTGCTCGATAACGGATGTAATGAGAGATCGCTTTGCTGCTGCAAGAGAATTGGCGCGAGTCTATAATTGCTGCGTTTTATTGAAAGGCGTCGGAACGGTGCTGGCTGGGCCGGCTCACGAAGAGCAGGTCCTTGTGCAGGCGGGCAACCCGGGAATGGCCTGTGGCGGCATGGGGGATGTGCTGACCGGGCTGGCGGCGGGGTTGTTGGCGCAGGGCATGACTCCGCTGGCCGCGGCTGAACTAGCGGCGGCCTGGCACGGCGCGGCGGCGGACTGTGCGACGGAAAATGTGGCGCAGGCTTCCCTGATGGCGGGAGATCTACTAAAGCAGTTAGGGCCGGTAATGCGCGAGGCGGCAATATGACGCAGATGCTTGCATCCAGACAGGTAGTGGCTCCAGATGAGGAGGCCATGGCGATATTGGGCGATGAGCTATCGCAGTGCTTTGATGCGCCTGGGGTAATCTATCTGCAAGGGCAGCTCGGAGCGGGGAAAACCACATTGACCCGTGCGATGATGCGAGGGATGGGGTATTCAGGTTTGGTTAAGAGTCCCACCTATACGCTGGTCGAACCTTATCAATTGGAAGATAGGCTGGTTTTCCATTTTGACCTGTACCGGTTGGCGGACCCTGAGGAGCTGGAGTTTCTCGGTATCCGCGATTATTTCCATGAAAATTCGATTTGTTTGGTGGAGTGGCCTGATAAAGGCGCTCCATTGTTGCCGGAGCCTGACCTCACGGTGGATATCCAGGTGCTGATGAAAGGCCGCAGAATCAAGCTGCTGGCGCACACCACGCGAGGCTGTCAATGGCTGGAGTCTTACGACGTAAAGCAGTCCCGGGAGTAAAGACTATACTGGGCAATGAGGTTTACAAGATGACAGTAGCGCTCAGACTGATGTTACTCAGTGTGATACTGATTTCTTCCGCTGCGGGAGCGGCCACGGTCAGCAATGTCCGCGTCTGGCCGGCGCCGGACCATACTCGTCTGGTGTTTGACATGAGTGGTCCGGTGGATCACAAAGTGTTTGCTTTGGCCAGGCCGGACCGGTTGGTGATTGATATTTCACAGGCTTCTCTGGAGGCCGATTTTTCCTCTGTCAGCTATTCAGGTACGCCGATTCAGCGTATCCGCAGCGCCCGTCGCGGCTCCAAGGATCTGCGCGTGGTCTTGGACCTGAAAGAGGGCGTTAATCCAAAGAGTTTCTCGTTGCAGCCAAATGAGCAATACGGTCACCGTCTGGTTATTGATTTGTATGGCGCAGGCGGCGCCCAGCAGGTTAAAAAGCAGGCTGACGATCATACGCAGAAGCGCGATATCGTTGTAGTGATCGACGCTGGGCATGGCGGCGAGGACCCCGGCGCCATTGGGCCTAAGGGCGTTCGGGAAAAGGATGTGGTGCTGGCTATATCTCGTGAGTTGCAGGCGTTGCTTGATCAGGAACGGGGATTTTCCAGCCGTTTGACGCGTAAGGGCGATTACTTTGTCCCTTTGCGCAACCGCACTGCGTTGGCGCGTGAGTATAACGCGGATTTGCTGGTGTCTGTGCATGCGGATGCGTTTAAGAGTCCGGAGGCTAACGGCGCTTCTGTCTTTGCGCTTTCTAAGCGCGGCGCTACTAGTGAAACTGCGCGATGGCTGGCGGAAAAGGAAAATACGTCTGATTTAATCGGCGGTGTTGGCGGCGTTAGCTTGGAAGATAAGGATCAGGTATTGGCGGGAGTGCTGCTGGACTTATCCATGACGGCGAGCCTGAAGGCGAGTTTGACTGTGGGGGATAGCGTTCTCCAATCTGTCGGCGGCGTCTCTCGTTTGCATAAGAAAAGAGTCGAGCAGGCGGGGTTTGTGGTTCTGAAATCACCAGATATTCCCTCCATACTGGTGGAAACCGGGTTTATTTCCAATCCATCAGAGGCTCAGAGGCTCAAAACCAGTAAATACCAGAAGAAAATCGCAAAGGCGATATATGGCGGTTTGCAAAAGTACTTTGTCGATGCGCCGCCGCCGGGCACTCTTATGGCGTATCGTAAGCAGTCCGGGCAGGGCAAGCTGGGACAGACTTATGTAATAGAGAAAGGCGATACGCTTAGCAGCATTGCGCAAAGAAACAACATCAGCCTGAATGATCTAATGAGCCATAACGGGCTTACCACGGAGTCGCTGAGGATTGGTCAGGTTTTAATGATACCCGCCACCTGAAGACTTGCTATCCAGGCCGGCGCTCTTTGCGCCGGTTCTGTTGCCCGCACACTTCTGTTACCATCTGCGCAATTTCTCACTTTCGCTGTTGTTGACGCAGCTCAGCGGCAGCGGCGACCCGCATCCTGATAAATTGCCGAATTACCCGATGTCGAAAATTCATTTACTCACACCCCGCTTAGCTAACCAGATTGCTGCCGGTGAGGTCGTAGAACGACCATCCTCTGTGGTGAAGGAGTTGGTGGAAAACGCTCTGGACGCCGGCGCTCGAAAAATTGAAATCGACATTGAGAGTGGCGGGATCAAACTGATTCGTATCCGGGATGATGGCGGCGGCATTGACCGCGAAGACCTGCCTTTGGCGTTGTCCCGTCACGCTACCAGCAAGATCGAGACGCTGGAGGATCTGGAGGCGGTAGCCACTCTGGGGTTTCGAGGTGAGGCGCTGGCCAGTATCTGCTCGGTGTCCCGGTTGACTCTGACTTCGCGGCCGCATAATCAGGCGGAGGCGTGGAAGGTTGAGGTGGAGGGGCGCGACATGAAGCCGGATATTTCGCCGGCGGCCCACACCCCGGGCACTACAGTTGAGGTGCGAGACCTGTTTTACAATACGCCGGCTCGACGTAAGTTTATGCGTACCGAAAAAACCGAGTTTGGCCATATCGAGGAAATTATCAAACGGCAGGCGCTGGGCCGCTTGAGCATAGCGTTTACGCTGCGCCATAACCAAAAAGTTGTGCACCAGCTCCGCCCGGCCGCCTCGGAAGAGGATCATATCCGCCGAATTGGGCAGCTTTGCAGCTCAAACTTTATTGAGAGCGCCATTCCTATTAATGTTTCCGCATCAGGCTTATCACTGACCGGCTGGGTGGCTAAGCCCACGTTCTCCCGCAGTCAGGCGGACTTACAGTATTTCTTCGTCAACGGAAGGGTGATTCGCGACAAGCTGGTGGCTCACGCGGTGCGTCAAGCCTATCAGGATGTGCTTTATCATGGGCGACATCCCGCCTTTGTTCTGTATTTGGAGCTCGATCCCGCCACAGTCGACGTGAATGTCCATCCCACCAAGCATGAAGTGCGTTTTCGAGAAGGGCGCATGGTGCATGACTTCCTGTTTCGCAGCTTGCACAGGGCTTTGGCTGAGGTGAAGCCTCAGGTGGCCACTGTAGAACCATTGACGGTGACTGAACCTGAGCGACCGGTAATGCAATGGCCTACGCAGGATGCGTTACCACTAAGACAGCAGCCCGCAGCTGGCGGATTCTCTGTGACTGGAGTTCCGTCAACCGGCGCGGTTAGGGAGCAGATCTCCGCCTACGGGCAACTGCACGATAACTCAGGGCTTGGCGATATGTTTGGTCCTGCGTCTGATCGAGCTACTCCTGTTGCAGATGAGGCGACAGAAGCTCCGCTGGGTTATGCGATTGCGCAGTTGCACGGGGTGTTTGTCTTAGCGCAGAACGCACAAGGCATGATACTGGTCGATATGCATGCCGCACATGAGCGTATTGTTTATGAGCGTATGAAACGCTCGCTGCACAATAGTGGCGTGACCACACAACCCATGTTGGTGCCGATGAACCTTGCTGTCAGTCGCCGGGAGTCACTGGCGGTAGAAGAAAATGCGGAGACGTTGCGCCAATTGGGGTTGGAAATCACAGTTGCAGGGGCAGAGTCTATAATTGTTCGGCAAGTCCCGGCGTTATTAAGAAACGCGAATGTCGAAGCTTTGGTGAGGGATGTGATTGCGGAGCTGGCGGAACATGGCTCCACCCGCAAAGTGGAGGAAACGATGAATGAGCTACTGGGGACTATGGCTTGTCATGGCGCTGTAAGGGCTAATCGCCAGCTGACTATCGCTGAAATGAATGCATTGCTGCGAGACATGGAGGAAACTGAGCGCAGTGGGCAGTGCAACCACGGCCGACCAACATGGGTGCAGTTGACAATGTCTGAGCTGGATAAACTGTTTCTGCGGGGGCGATAGTGTCTGATAAAAAGGCGGCTCCGCCAGCAATACTCTTAATGGGGCCGACGGCGTCCGGTAAGACCGATCTTGCTATGGCGTTGAGCGAGCGATTACCCTGTGATCTGATCAGTGTCGACTCCGTCATGGTGTACCGCGGCATGGACATTGGCTCCGCCAAGCCAGATCCTGAAACTCTGGCGCGCTACCCTCATCATTTGATTGATATCCGCGATCCGGCTGAACCCTATTCCGCTGCGGAATTTCGCGCCGACGCCCTGCGTCTTATGGAGCAAAGCGTTAATGCGGGACGTATTCCCCTGCTGGTAGGCGGGACTATTATGTACTATAAAGCTTTGTGCCAGGGATTGGGCGATATGCCCAGCGCAGACGAGACTGTGCGCAGTCGGATTCTGGAAGAAGCGGAGCAGCTTGGTTGGCCTGCGTTGCATGAACAGCTGCGACAGGTTGATCCGGTGGCGGCGGCTAAAATCCATCCAAACAACCGGCAGCGTATTCAGCGCGCACTGGAAGTGTATCGTCTGACAGGGAAACCGCTCTCGCTTTATTGGGCGGCGGATGGCGTAAATCCAGAAAATGAGCTTAATTGGGACAGTGTGAATGGCGCAGCTTTGCCTTACAATGTGCTGAGTTTGGCCTTGGCTCCTGTTAAGCGCGAAGATTTGCATGCCCGTATCGCTAAGCGCTTTCAGGTTATGTTAGAGCAGGGGCTGCTAGGTGAGGTTGAGCGGTTGCGTCAACGAGGCGATCTTAGTGTGGATCTGCCCTCAATCAGGGCGGTAGGGTATCGTCAGGTGTGGTCTTATCTCGAAGGCGAGTATGGCTGGGAAGAGATGGTGGAAAAAGCGAGCGCTGCGACACGCCAGTTGGCGAAAAGGCAGATGACTTGGTTGCGCTCCTGGCCCGAGATAAATTGGTTGTCTGCAGATGATACACAATTAGTCGAAGCCGCTATGCGACTGATTTCACAACGGTTACAATCGTGTAATCCACTATAGGTCAGATCGTACGTTGGCGCTATACTATTTCTTAGTGCTGTCCAAAGGCTGGCAAACCGTCCCTGGTGATAATACATACACGAGTTAGTAATTTAATCACCGATAATTAGAACTAAAAGTAGGAGAATTCCAATGTCAAAAGGGCAATCTTTACAAGACCCTTATTTAAATGCGCTACGGAAGGAACGCATCCCTGTATCCATCTTCCTGGTAAACGGCATCAAACTGCAGGGGCAAATTGAATCGTTCGATCAGTTTGTTATTCTGCTGAAAAACACCGTCAGCCAAATGGTTTACAAACACGCTATCTCCACAGTTGTCCCCGCGCGGAACGTGCGCATCGCCGCACCGGGCGAAGGGGAAAACGAAGCGTCTAATGCTTAATGCGGAGCAGCGCCTGATTGTTTGAGCGTCCTAAAGCAGGTGAGCGGGCTGTACTTGTTCACCTGGATATGCTGGAAGAAAAAGATCGAGAAGACCCACGCGAGCTTACGGAATTAGCTTTATCGGCCGGCGCGGAGCCTGTTGCGTTGGTCACCGGAACGCGTAATCAGCCCAGTCCACGTTATTTTGTCGGTAGCGGTAAGCTAGAGGAAGTCAGGGCTGCGGTAATTGAGCATGAAGCGGAAGTCGTTCTGTTCAATCATTCTCTTAGTCCCAGTCAAGAACGAAACTTGGAAAAGGATCTGCAAGTACGGGTTCTGGACAGAACTGGCCTGATTCTCGATATATTCGCCCAGCGAGCGCGAACTCATGAAGGTAAGCTTCAGGTGGAGCTGGCCCAGCTTGAGCACTTGTCTACCAGGCTGGTGCGGGGTTGGACCCACCTTGAGCGCCAAAAAGGCGGAATCGGCCTGCGCGGGCCCGGTGAAACCCAGCTTGAAACAGATAGGCGGCTCATTCGCGGCCGCATCAAGTCTATTCACAAACGTCTGGAGAAGGTTCGCAAGCAGCGTGAACAAGGTCGGCGCGCGCGTCGCCGCGCGGAAATGCCGACTATCTCTCTCGTTGGTTACACCAACGCTGGTAAGTCTACTCTATTTAATCGAATCTCTCTGTCCGACGTGTATGCTGCGGACCAGTTGTTCGCTACCCTGGACCCTACGCTTAGGCGCATAAATCTAGAGAACTATGGCTCCGTGGTGCTGGCTGACACTGTTGGATTTATTCGGCACCTTCCCCATAAGCTTGTCGATGCTTTTCGTGCGACACTGGAAGAAACATGCAACGCTTCGCTGTTGCTCCATGTTGTCGACGCTAGCGATCCAAAGCGTAGAGAGAACATCGAGCAAGTTGAGGATGTTCTTAAGGAGATTGGCGCCGACGACATTCCTTCCTTGTTTGTCTTTAATAAAGTAGATCGGCTTGAGGCAGCGGAGCCGCGTCTGGAAGTGAATGAAAATGGCGAGCCAACGCGAGTTTGGCTTTCTGCGGTCACCGGAGAAGGACTGGGCTTGTTGGAGCAGGCTATTGGAAAGCTGCTGGGCGCGGATATGATTGATGAGATGCTTTGCATTCCGCCTGCGCTAGGGCGTTTACGCGCCAAGCTTTATGAGAGAGAGGCCGTATTGTCGGAAGAGGTAAGGGAGGACGGCTCCTTTAGCGTGCGAATAAAGATGCCGAAGACTGACTGGCTGCAAATAGCGCATAAGGAAGGCGTGAGTCTTGAGCAGCTTGCAGGGCATGTCTGCTAAGCTCAGAAGTTGTGTGTATCGGCTGTCTGAGTTCTCTGCGTCGTATGTTGGCGTTATCTAAATGCACTTCAGAACCTTGCCGATTGAGACATAGATAAATAGTATTACGCGCAAGCTTTAAATCTTCACAACGAAGGGGAATAAAATGGCTTGGAATGAACCAGGCGGAAATAATAATCAGGACCCATGGGGCTCAGGCCGTCGTGGCAATAAGAACGACGGACCGCCAGATCTGGATGAGGTAATTCGTAAAGGCTTGGAAAAAGTCGGTGGATTGTTTGGCGGCAAGCCGTCCCGGGGCGGTTCGTCTGGAGGTGGCGGAGGGGTCTCTGGTGGCGTGGCGGCGATCGTCATCGTTGTGCTGGTGCTGCTGGCTCTATCAAGCTCTGTATTCCGGGTGGATGAAAAAGAAAACGCAATTGTTTTGCGCTTTGGTAAGTATTTGGATACGCGCCAGCCTGGTCTGCAATTTAAAATCCCCCTGATCGACCAAGTTTTCATTGAAGAAGTCACCTCGGTTCGTAATCAGAAGAAAAAAGGTCACATGCTGACGGAAGATGAGAATATCGTGGATATTGATCTGACCGTTCAGTACGTCATTGGCGACTTGCGAAAGTATACGCTGGTGATGCGCGATCCTGTTACGACTCTGGACTTTGCCATAGACAGTGCTTTGCGTCATGAGGTTGGTTCTGAATCTATGGATAAGGTGCTGACTGAAGGGCGCGCGATTCTGGCTATCAACGTGCAGGATCGCTTACAGCGTTATCTTGATTTCTACGGCTCTGGTATAGAGGTGAAGAAAGTCAACATCAATGCTGCGCAACCTCCTGCGGCGGTTAAGTCTGCATTTGAAGAGGTGCAGCGCGCCAAAGAGGATGAGCAGAAGGTCATTAACCGTGCGCAAGCCTATAAAAATCAGGTTGTCCCTGAGGCGAGAGGTAAGGCGCAAAGGGTAATCGAGGAAGCCAAGGCATATCGGGATCAGGTCATCGCGCAAGCCGAAG
This sequence comes from Hahella sp. NS-SX17, assembly GCF_057367735.1. Classification (NCBI taxonomy): domain Bacteria; kingdom Pseudomonadati; phylum Pseudomonadota; class Gammaproteobacteria; order Oceanospirillales; family Hahellaceae; genus Hahella; species Hahella sp. NS-SX17. Next base: position 6,058,382 of record NZ_CM170632.1, on the reverse strand, counting down.
GTGAAACTCAACGCTTCCTGAAAGTGCTTGATATCTACGAGAGTGCGCCAGGGGTGACCCGCGAGCGTTTGTATATCGACACGATGGAGAAAGTTCTGTCCGGCAGCAGTAAAGTACTGGTGGATCAAGGACAGGGGAACAATATTATGTACCTTCCCTTGGATAAGATGCTAAATCGCACCGATGCGGCTCCCGCAGCGGGCGCTATTATTCCGCGTAATGTGGATACGGGCTCCAGCGGCACATCCCGGGCTGTGGAGGATTTCCGTTCCCGTAATGAAGTTCTGAGCAGAAGCAGGGGGCAGTAATGACTACAAGATTTGCAATTTCTCTAGGCGCTATCTTGCTGTCCGTCATTGTTGTCATGCAGGGCGTATACATCGTTCCTGAGACTCATAGAGCAGTGTTGCTGCGCTTTGGCGGAATGGTTGAGTCTGATATTGGAGCCGGGCTGCACTTTAAAATTCCATTTGTGGATGTGGCTCGTAAGTTTGATATCCGTGTTCTGGTGATGGATTTACCAACCAAGAGCTATTTGACTGGTGAGCAGAAGCCGCTTGACGTGGACTCATACGCAACGTGGCGTATTGTGAATGTGGGGCAGTTCTATCGCTCAACAGCAGGCGATGAAAATAATGCCGTACGCTTGCTTGAGTCTCGTATCGATAACGGTCTGCGTGACCAGTTCGGTCGCCGCACCATGCATGAGGTGGTGGCTGGCGAGCGGGAAGAGCTGATGGAGGAATTGACCAAAAGCCTGGATCAGATTGCTCGCGCAGAATTTGGTATTGAGATTAACGACATTCGTGTTCGCGCCATAGAATTGCCAACTCGCGTCAGTGACTCTGTTTACGAAAGAATGGAGTCTGAGCGTTTGAAAATTGCTCAGCAGCATCGCTCACAAGGTGAAGAGCAGGCGGAAGCCGTGCGTGCTGCTGCAGATGCGGAAAGAACGGTAATTGACGCCAATGCGTACAAAGAGGCGGAACAGCTTCGAGGTGAGGGCGACTCAGTTGCTTCAAGAATCTACGCTGACGCATTCAGTAAAAATCCAGAGTTCTATTCTTTCTATCGGAGTATGGGCGCCTACGAGCAAACTTTCTCCAGTAAGGGGGACTTGCTGATTCTGCAACCAGACAGCGAATTTCTCCGCTTCCTGAAACAGCCGCGAGGCGCTACCCAGGGTAATTAACCCAGCCTGAAAAAGCATTGGGAAGCCGCCGAAATAGTGGTAATATTCTGCAACCGGGAACTATCCCGGTTTTTTTGTGATTAAATACCGGCAACTGTATATTTTTTGTGTGGCTTTGTTCCGTGCAACAAGGAGGAGCAAAGCAAGGTAACTGGTGGTCCCTATGTGGCGGGAGCTGGGAATTGCGCTGTGTCTGATGTTGGTATTAGAGGGCGTTGTTCCATTTCTGTATCCAGGGCGCTGGCGAAATATGGCGGCTAGATTGGCGCAGGCTGACGATAAAACTATACGCATGGCTGCTTTTGTAAGCATGTTGGTGGGAATCGCCCTGCTGTCCCTAATTAACCTCTGAGTCCTTGCCCGCATAAAAAGTTGCGCACCTAAAGGTGAAATGAATGTTTGGCGATAAGCAGTCAATGTCCGAATCTGATTTATGGCTTCTCCCTGACGGCGTGGAAGAGTTATTGCCGCCAGAAGCCAAACGTATTGAGGAACTGAGACGACAGTTGCTGGACCTGTATCATTCCTGGGGGTACGAGATGATTGTGCCTCCCTTGTTGGAATTTCTTGACTCTCTGCTTATTGGCGTCGGACGCGATTTGGAGCTGGAGATGTTCAAAGTGACGGATCAGCTTACTGGACGACTGATGGGCATCAGGGCGGATATGACGCCTCAAGTGGCTCGTATTGATTCGCGCCGATCTCACGAGGTGGCCAGTCGGTTCTGCTACATCGGCAGTGTTCTGCGCACCAAATCCCCCAGTATGTTTTCCTCACGCACTCCTATTCAGACGGGGTGCGAGCTGTATGGCGTGGTGGGCTCCGCCGCTGACATTGAGATTATTTCTCTGATGCTGGAAACGCTTAATCTGGCTAAGATCAGTCCGCTGCACATGGATCTGGCCCATGTTGGGGTTTATCAGGCGATACTGGCGGAAGCGAAACTGTCCAAAATTCAGTCTGACGAGCTGTTTGAGGCGTTGAGAAGAAAGGCGATTCCAGAGGTCGACGAGATAGCCGCAACCATACCAGACAACGCGATTCGCCAAAAGGTAATGGCTTTGCCGAGGCTGGCGGGCGGCAAAGAAAAAATGAAAGAAGCACGCAGAATTTTTGCGGGCAACCCAGATATTGAGTACGCGCTGGACGAAATGAGCCAGGTGGCTGCAGTGATTGGCGAACGCTACCCAGAAGTGGAGATCTATTTCGACTTCTGCGAAATGCGCGGCTACAAATATTACACTGGTCTGGTGTTCGCTGCATATACCGAGGGCCTGGGACAGGCGGTGGCGAAAGGCGGGCGCTATGACGAAGTAGGGCGCGATTTTGGACGGGGACGCCCTGCGATGGGTTTCAGCGTGGATTTGAAAGCTTTATACCGCATGGGCAAGCGCGAGTGGGCGCAGCCGGCGGGCGCTATTTTGGCTCCAAACGGTCAGGACGCAGAGTTATGGGAGCTAATCAGGCAGTTGCGGCGGAGCGACAGAGTTATACAACTGATGCCCGGTGAGGAAGCTGGCCACTGGGCTTCCCACTGCGATCGCCAAGTCGTACGGGACGAGTCGGGGCAATGGATCGTAACGCCCTTAACCGAATTCAATCCTAATCAAGTTAAATAGAGATTTAATCATCATGGGCAAAAATGTGGTCATTCTCGGCACTCAATGGGGTGACGAGGGCAAAGGTAAGATTGTGGACCTGCTTACGGAAGAAGTTGCTGCGGTAGCCCGTTTCCAAGGCGGACACAATGCCGGGCACACGTTGGTGATAGACGGCCAGAAAACCGTTCTACACCTGATTCCTTCAGGGATTTTGCGCAGCAATGTCGCCTGCCTTATTGGTAATGGCGTAGTGTTGGCTCCAGATGCGTTGCTGTCGGAAATCAAGACCCTTGAAGACAAAGGCGTTCCTGTGCGTCAACGTTTATACCTGAGCCCGGCTTGTCCTCTGATTCTGCCTTACCACAAGGCCTTGGATCTGGCGCGGGAAGAGCGACTAGGGGCGGCTAAAATTGGTACGACGGGCCGTGGAATTGGTCCCGCTTATGAGGATAAAGTGGCGCGTCGTGGTGTGCGTCTTGGCGATTTGGCGAAGCCTGAGCGTTTCGCTGAAAAGCTGAAGGAGATCATGCAGTATCAGAATTTTGTTCTTGAGCACTACTATAATGTCGCTCCGGTCGACTATCAGAAGACGCTCGACGAAACTCTGAAAATGGCGGAAGAGTTACTGCCGATGATGGCGGACGTCACTGACATGTTGCATGAGTTCAGAAAGCGCGGCGAGAATGTTCTTTTTGAAGGCGCTCAGGGCTCATTACTGGATATCGATCTGGGTACCTATCCCTTCGTTACCTCCTCGAATACAACCGCTGGCGGCACTGCAACCGGCAGTGGTTTTGGTCCGATGTACCTGGACTATGTGTTGGGAATCACTAAAGCCTATGCAACGCGCGTTGGCTCCGGCCCATTCCCAACGGAATTGTTTGATGACGTTGGAGCTTATTTGGCGAAGAAAGGAAATGAGTTTGGCGCCACCACAGGTCGTCCACGTCGTTGCGGGTGGTTTGATGCGGTAGCTTTGCGTCATGCTATTCAAATCAACAGCGTTTCAGGAATCTGCTTAACCAAGTTAGATGTCCTGGATGGTCTGGATGTCGTGAAAGTCTGCGTGGGTTATCGTACCGCTGATGGTGCTGAGATTACGCGTCCGCCGATTGATTGCGAGGCGTTTGGTGAGGTGGAGCCGGTTTATGAGGAACTGCCAGGCTGGAAGGAAAGCACTTTCGGCGTCAAGCGAGTAGAAGATCTTCCAAAAAATGCGCGTGATTACATCACTTTCCTTGAGAAACAGATCGAAGCGCCGATCGATGTTATCTCTACTGGTCCGGATCGCAACGAGACGATTACTCTGAGACACCCATTCTCAGCATAAGATAGGGGGCTATATAGCCCCTTGCTTATGATGAAAAAAACGCCCTAAAAAGGGCGTTTTTTTATACATTCGATTAGCTGGCGTTAGCGTCCGCCATTGGCGAGGCGGCGTCTGGCTCTTCCATCTCAAAAGGAACGCCTTGAACTCGGAGCCAGTTTTCATCGAGTTCCCAGCGAACAAAGTCAAAAGCTTCATTCTTCAGTACGAGGTCTTGGGCGTAAGCCTGCATTCTGGCGAAGTCTTTTTCAGCCTGCAGGACAGCGCGAGAATTGTCTCGCTCATCCTTCAGCTCCGGAAACACAATGCGCAACGCTTTCGACAGCGTCTTCTGGTTGGAGTGAAGGGTGCCCATAACGGCGACGCGGCCATCTTTCTCTATGACCCTGAAATTGTATGGGTATTTAGAGAGTACGGGGTCTTCTTTGAGTTCGTCGTTTATGAAAACTATCTCCAGGCTGCCGTATAAAATCCATAATACAAACAGCGCCGATACCAGCATTACTATGGCAAATTGTTTTTTATCCGACATGTCGGTAATTCTATTCCAAGTTTCATTAGCGTTAAGCCCCCGGATTGTCTGTTGTTTTACCTTGGGCGGGGGGTATTATAACCGGATTATTAATGTATGTATTTGCATTCGGGTGAGAATTGACGGATTCTCGCGTCCTAGGTCAAACGGCTTATTAATGCGTGGCGCTAGGCATACTGTCAAGTCGGTACAAGGATATTCCACATGGCGAACAAGAAAATTTATGATCTGGTTCTATTTGGGGCGACAGGGTATACAGGAGAGTTGACCGCCGAGTATCTGGCGAGAGCGATGATGCGGGAGGATTTCGTCTGGGCGATCGCGGGCCGGAGTCTGGATAAGCTGGAGCGATTGAAAAAGCGGTTATGCTCGATCAATCCGGATGTGCGCAGCCGATTGTATATTGTTTGGGCGGACATCGGCGATCAGGCAAGTTTGGATGCCATGGCGAGAGACGCAAGGGCGGTAGTAAATACAGTCGGGCCCTACATCAAATTTGGCGAGCCCGTGGTGAAAGCCTGTGTGACTCAGGGGGCGGATTATGCGGACCTAACTGGCGAGCCTGAGTTTGTCGATGCGATGATCAGTCAGTATGACGAAGCGGCTAAACGCAACAAGGTCAGAATTGTGAACTGCTGTGGCTTTGACAGCATTCCGCATGACCTTGGCGCTTATTATACCGTAGCTGAGCTGACGCAAGGTTTGTCCTCGGATGAGCTGGCGGATAACCCTGTCAAGGTGGAAGGGTTCGTGCGAGCAGGCGGCGCGTTTTCGGGAGGGACTTGGCACTCTGCGGTGCACGCCTTCTCAAGGGCGCGTCAGGCGCAAGCTCAGAAGCGCAAAATGCCGCGAGCGGCGGAGTCCGTCCGGAAAGTCGGAAACGTGGACTTCAGCTTGCGCTTTCGCAAAGAAATTAGCGCCTGGGCATGCCCATTCCCAACCATCGACCCGCAAGTGGTGAAACGCAGCGCCAGAGCGATGGAGGTCTATGGTCAGGAGTTCAAATATGGGCATTATGTGCAGGTGAAAAAGCTGCCAAAGGTCATCGCTGGCGCAGCCTTTGTGGGGGGCGTATTTGCATTGGCCCAACTCAAGCCTACTCGTGACTGGCTGCTTGGGCTGAAACCTGCGGGACAGGGGCCTACTCCCGAGCAACGTAGTCGGGGGTGGTTCAAGGTTGTGTTCGTTGGCTCCTGCAACGGTCGAAAGATCAAGACACAGGTGAGCGGCGGCGATCCTGGCTACGGCGAAACCTCAAAGATGCTGGCGGAAAGCGGCTTATGCCTGGCTTTGGATCGGCGCAAATTACCAAAATCCTATGGCGTCATTACGCCTGTTATGGCGATGGGGATGCCTTTGATGGAGCGGTTGCAGCATCGGGGAGTTAAGTTCGAGGTGCTGGAGTCGGCGGCTTGACGGCTTTGCCCATATCTTGAGACAGCCATAGGCCGGTCAAAATCGCTCCACCGCCTATAAAATGGTAGCTCTGCGGGTGCTCGTCAAGAAAAGGAATGGACAGTAAAGCGGTAAGCAGTGGCGTCAAATAGGCGAATAGGGCGGCGGTGCTGGGTGAGGTTTTGGTGACGCCGTAATTCCACAACAGGTACGCGCAGAGGGATGGGAATATCGCTACATACGCGATGACCGCCATCAAGTCATAAGTCCACTCGAATCCTCCTTTGAAGTGATGCTCCAACGCGTAAAAAGGCAGGATCATCGGCAGCCCCAACCCCAACAGAATAGCGAACAAGTCGAAACCTGGGATGGGGATGTCCCATTTTCTAAGTAAAACCGAGTACAGCGACCAAATGACCATGGCCGCCGCCATGATGCTGTCGCCCGCATTCATCTGCAAAGACATCAGCGTGGCGGGTTGGCCGCGCAGTATTACGTATAGTGCGCCAAGAAAGGCGAGTAGTACGCCGATTCCACTTCTAATGTTCAGGCGCTGGCCAAGTAGAGGCATCGCTAAGACTAGCGTGGCTACTGGCAGAAGCGAATTCACTAAGGTTATGTTGAGTGCTGTAGTGAATTGTGCGGAGGTGTAAAGCAGTGAGTTGAAGGTCGTCACGCCGAGAAACGCTAGCACTGAAATTTTCATCCAATGCTGTTTTATGATGTCTTTGTGGCGCAGGAATGCACGCAAAATGAATGGAGATATAAGGAGTGCGCAAACCAGCCAGCGATGGAAAGACAGCGCCAGCGGGGGGATGCTGTCATTGAAGCCGCGCGCGACCAGTGCATTGCCTGCCCAAAATAATGACGTTCCCGCCAACCCTAAGTAAGGCGCTATTCGAAAAAAGAGGGAATCCGTGGTTTTGACGTCGCTCACTGCGCGGGTCCTTTTGGGTTACTGAGAGGCGGGAATTGGACGTGTCCTGCTCTGAGGGCTTCCGAGGTTTTCAATTCTAGGATAAATTCTATCTCTTCTGCCAATTTTTCCGTTTATATCAATCATTAAGATAAGGGCGACGGACTGTTTATGGAGCTTTTTGAAACTTCCATTGTTGTTATCGGCGCGGGTGTCGTAGGGCTGGGCGTCGCCAAAGCGTTGGCTGAAAGTGGGGAGGAAGTACTGTTGCTGGAGCGGGAGAGCCTCATCGGTTCTGGCATTTCATCACGCAACAGTGAAGTGATTCATGCAGGGATCTATTACCCGAAAGGAAGCCTGAAGGCTGAAACCTGTGTGCGAGGCAAGGAGCTTCTGTATGAATACTGCGCGTCCCGGGGAGTGCCCCATCGGCGTTGTGGAAAGCTTATAGTTGCGACGCGTACTGATCAGATGGCGGCGTTACACCAGATATATGACGCAGCTGTTGCTAATGGCGTTGCGGACTTGCAATGGTTAACCCGATCGCAGGCCTTGGCGATGGAGCCGGAATTAGAGACCGTGGGCGCCCTGTACTCTCCTTCCACTGGTATCATTGACAGCCATCAGTATATGTTGTCTCTGCAGGGGGATTTTGAGCGCGCAGAGGGCCTGGCGGTTTTTAATGCGCCTTTACTTGCAGGGCGTATAAGTGCAGATGGAATTGCCTTGACTGTAGGCGGCGAAACGCCTTGTCAGATAAAGGCCAGGACGATTGTGAACTGCGCTGGATTGGATGCGATGGGGCTGCTGGCCAGGATAGAGGGGTATCCAGCAGCAAAAATCCCGCAAATCTATTTCGCCAAAGGAAGTTACTTTGCGTTGCCAGGGCGTAACCCTTTCCAGCGTTTGATTTATCCCGTGCCTGAAGAAGGCGGGTTGGGAGTACATTTGACGTTGGATTTAGGTGGGCAGGCTCGATTTGGACCGGATGTCGAGTGGGTTGAACAGCCGGAGTTTAGCGTGGACTCACGGCGGATGACGAAGTTCGCCCAGGCTATACGTCGCTACTGGCCTGGGCTGCCGGAAGGCTTATTGCAGCCTGCCTATGCGGGCGTTCGTCCCAAACTATCGCCGCAGGGGGCTGGCGCGGCGGACTTCGTCATCGAGACGCCAGAGCAAAATGGGGTTGCAGGTTGGTTTAATTTGTTCGGCATTGAGTCTCCCGGGCTTACAGCCTCACTTGCCCTTGCTGAGAAAGCGGCGAAGTCGATATTAGACCGTTGAGACGTTTAATCCATAGAGCGCCTTGCAATACTGAATACGTAAACCTCCAGTGCGCCAGCCTGTTTGAGTGTTCGTGCAAGCTCATCCACCGTGCTGCCGGTAGTGATCACATCATCAACAATGATCAGCGGCTGTTGAGGCAATTCGGATATTACTGCAAATCCATTTTTCACATTGTTGCGTCTGTTCCTGCGACTCAGCCCGGTTTGAGGCGGCGACGCCTTGATTCGGCGGCACAGTTTTGTGCTGATCTTGGCGTTGCTGTGACGGGACAAACTCCGGGCCAACAGCTCTGCTTGATTGAATCCGCGTTTACGTTGCTTGCTTTTATGCATCGGAACCGGTACCAGCAATGGAGCGGAAATATGTGAATAAGCTTGATGAAACATAGGAAGAGAGGCTTGGGCCAGAGCTTTGGCCCAGTATCGCTTATCGCCATACTTTAACTGCCCGATGACTTGATTCAATGGGAATGAGTAGTCAAAAGCGCTGGTGCTGGCGTCAAAGTGCGGAGGTTGACGAAGGCAGCGCCCGCAAGGGGCAGTATCGGGTGCGACCCGACTGATTCCGCAACGGGGGCAGGGGTGTTTCGGTATGGACAAGTCAGCGGCGCAGGCGACGCAAATATGGCTGTTACAGCTTGATTCGAGGCAAAGCAGGCAATGCTTTAGTTGTAAGCCGTTAACCTTTTCTCTGAGAAAGGTTGACAGCTTTTTGGCCCGGCTTATTATGTCTTCCATGAATTTCTCTCGTTTTTGGGTCCACTTTCCTGTGTCGAGGCGGATTATATCTCAGGCCCCGGCTAGTTTTGTATAACAGCAAGAGTTTGATATGACAGCAACCATGCAATCACCTATCCGCCATGACTGGTCTTTGGACGAAGTCGAAGCACTTTTTGCTCTGCCTTTCAACGACTTGTTGTTTCAGGCGCAAGTCATGCACAGACAAAATTTCGATCCGAATGAGGTGCAGGTCAGCACTCTGCTTTCCATCAAGACCGGCGCCTGTCCTGAGGACTGTAAGTACTGTCCCCAGAGCGGTCACTACAATACTGGCCTTGAGAAAGAGAAGCTGCTGGAAGTAGAAAAAGTGGTGAACGAGGCCAAGGCCGCCAAAGAGAAGGGCGCCAGCCGTTTTTGTATGGGAGCGGCTTGGAGAAACCCCCGCGCCAAAGATATGCCTTATGTCCTTGAGATGGTCAAGCAGGTTAAATCCCTGGGGATGGAAACCTGTATGACTCTGGGCATGTTGACGGCGGATCAGGCGTTGGAGCTTGCTGGCGCAGGTTTGGATTACTACAACCATAACCTGGATACTTCTGAGAATTACTACGGTGAAATTATCACCACGCGTACTTACTCCGATCGTCTGGAAACGCTGCAAAACGTTAGAGACGCCGGTATGAAAGTCTGCTGCGGCGGCATTATGGGCATGGGGGAAAGCGCTCGTGATCGCGCCGCCTTGCTCGCCCAGCTGGCGAACTTGCCTAGTCATCCTGAAAGCGTGCCGATCAATATGCTGGTCAAAGTGCAAGGTACGCCTCTGGAAATTCAGGAAGACCTTGATCCGTTCGATTTCATTCGCACCATTGCCGTGGCTCGTATTCTGATGCCCAAATCTCATGTGCGTTTGTCCGCAGGACGGGAGGATATGAATGAGCAGATGCAGGCAATGTGCTTTCTGGCGGGCGCCAACTCTATTTTCTATGGTGAAAAACTGCTGACAACGCCGAATCCCGAAGCGGACAAGGATATGATGCTGTTCAAGAAACTGGGTATTCGTCCAGAGCAACGCGAGCAGGCGCATACGGAAGATGAGCAGGAAGCCTATCTGCATGACGCCATTCATGTGCATGATCAACAGCAGCGCATGGAAAGCATGTTCTACGACGCCACCAAAACTGCGTAAACGGCCATGTCGAAATGGGGGCATTTGGCGCAGGCGCTGGTTGCGCGCAAACAGCGGGATCTTTATCGCAGCCGCCTGACCATAGAAAGCCCTCAGGCTCCACGAGTCGTTATTGACAGTCGGGAGTATCTCGCTTTTTGCAGCAACGATTATCTGGGGCTGGCCAACGACCCGCGCGTCATTGCTGCGGCGCAGCAGGCCCTGGGCGAGTATGGCGTTGGTGGCGGCGCCTCTCATTTGGTTATTGGCCATCATCGCGCCCATCATGATCTGGAGTTGGATTTGGCCGAATTCACCGGTCGTGAACGCGCCCTGCTTTTTTCAACCGGATATATGGCTAACCTTGGCGTCGCGTCAGCCCTGTTGGGGCGGAGCGACTATGTCATTGAGGACAAACTGAATCATGCTTCGCTGCTTGATGCAGGATTACTATCTGGAGCCAGGCTACTTCGCTACCGCCATGCGGACCCTGAACATCTGGCTCAGCGTCTGAGCGAGGTGGGCGACGCTCGGGCTCTGGTGATTACCGATGGTGTTTTCAGTATGGACGGTGATGTGGCGCCCTTAGATGCGATGACGCAAGTATGTCATAGCAAAGACGCCTTGCTTATGGTGGACGACGCCCACGGTTTTGGCGTGCTTGGAATGGAAGGCGGAGGTTGTGCGACGCATTTCGGGCTGGGGCGGAGCGATATTCCGATTTTGATGGGCACGCTTGGCAAAGCATATGGCGCCGCAGGCGCTTTCATCGCAGGGTCGGAAGAAATGATTGAAACCCTGGTGCAGTTCGCCAGGACCTATATTTACACCACTTCTATGCCTCCAGCTATTGCAGCGGCGGCCCGTATCAGTCTACGCATCAGCCGGGAAGAGAATTGGCGCCGTGAACATTTGAACAAATTGGTGGCGCGTTTTCGTAACGAGGCATCAGGAATGGGCTACCAGTTGGCGCCTTCTTTTACCCCTATCCAGCCCATATTAATAGGCGACGCCGCCGCCGCGATGGAACTGAGCGCAGTTTTGCGTAATGAAGGCATTCTGATTACCGCCATTCGCCCCCCCACCGTTCCGGCAAATACTTCGCGACTGAGAGTGACGTTCACTGCGGCTCATACAGACGAAGATTTGAACAGGCTGCTTGAGGTTTTGCATACATATCGAGGGGTGATTAACACTGCTGGGGCGGAAGATGCCTGATCGACGTTCTGGCTCTATCCACTTGATTGGCGGCTGGGCGCAACCGCAATTGGCTCTTGAACCGCTGGCTCAGGCTTTTGGCGGAAAGCCGGACGTGACGATCTGGACATTAAACGAAAGCTATACGGCATTAGTTGAGCGGATGTCCATACAGCTGAATGAACAATCGTTCATTGTGGGCTGGTCATTGGGCGGGGCGCTGGCCATACGCATGCTGGCGTCTGAAAAACTGACAGTCTCCGGTTTGGCGCTGGTGGCCTGTAACCCATTTTTCGCAGGAGATGATGACTGGCCTGGAGTTGGCGGAGAGCTACTTGACAGCTTCGCTGATGACTTAGCCTCAGATCGTATGCGACTACTGCGGCGTTTCAATTTATTGCAGACACAGGGGGCGTTTCAGGCGCGAGCGCAAGCAAGGCGAACGTTAGGCTTCGCTGCTGCTATTGAGTCCTGGTCAGATCAGCAGCTAAGCGCTTCATTGGAATGGCTGCGGGGTTGGGATTTACGTAATGAACTGGCATGCCTCAACTTTCCAGTCTCCCACTTTCTGGGAGAGTTTGATGCGATTACGCCAGTCGCTCTGGCGCAATGCCTCCGGCAAAACTATTCAAGCCGCCAAGTGGAAGTCGTTGGTGGCATGAGTCATTTTCCTGATGAAGAAGCAAGTCGAGTCATAGTCGAACGCTTGCAGTCAGGATGAAACGCGTGGACGAATTCAATGAATCATGCAGTAACGTTTAAATCCATTGTATCGGCCTCCGCGCATGCAGGCTTTGAGCGTGGCGTCATGGATAAGTCCAAAGTGGCGGAGTCATTTAGTGCTGCGGCTGCGACTTATGACTTCCTGGCCGGCATGCAAAAGGAAGTGGGTGAATATTTGGTGTCGCTCGGTCGAGAAGGCTGTCCGCAGGATATTATCGATGTGGGGTGCGGCACGGGATGGCTGACGCAGCGTCTGAAAGCCAGCTTACCGGAAGCGAGATTGTGCGCTTATGACCTGTCGGCGGGAATGATTGAATATGCCCGTGCGCATCACAATGACGTGGCGAAGATCTGGGCTGTCGCTGATATGGAGTCGCTGCCTGTGGCGGACTCCAGTCAGGATCTTGTGTTCAGCAACATGGCGATGCAGTGGCTGGATGACCCGTGTGCTTGGTTTGCTGAGGCTGGCAGGGTATTACGGCCTGGCGGTCGATTGATTTGCTCCACGTTGCTGACGCAAACGCTGTTTGAGCTGGAGCAGGCATGGGGGGGAGTGGATGGCGGTCGGCACGTTAATCGCTTTTTGAGCGCTGAGCAGGTGGCTGCCGCGGCGGAGGCTTGCGGCTTGCAGGGGGAGTGCAAGGAGTCCATGCATGTGCGTTTTCATGACTCCGCACTCGCTGTTATGAAAGAACTAAAAGGTATCGGCGCTCACAATATTCAATCGGAGCGCCCGCAAGGTCTGACAGGTAAGCGACGTCTGCGTCAGGCGCTCGAAAATTACGAAAAATTCCGACAGGAGCAAGGGGTGCCTGCCACCTATCATGTTGGAGTCTGTGTTTATAGCAGGAGCTAGATCATGGCTAAGACGTTTTTTGTAACTGGGACGGATACAGAGGTTGGCAAGACCTTTGTCTCCGCCGCGCTTTTACATGCGGCAGGAGTCCTGGGAAAACGCACATTGGGATTAAAGCCGGTAGCGTCCGGTTGTGAGCAGACTTCAGAAGGGCTGAGAAACGAAGACGCGTTGACGTTGCTGCGTTACGCCACGGTGACGCTTCCTTATGCTCAGGTAAATCCCATTGCGCTGGAACCTGCGATTGCTCCCCATATTGCTGCGCAGCAAGCAGGGCGAACTTTGTCCGCCCCTCGACTGGCTGGTTTATGTCGCGGCGCCTTAATGACGCCTCACGACTTTTCTCTGGTGGAAGGCGCTGGCGGCTGGTTGACGCCGCTGAATCCGCGCGAATATTTAAGTGACCTTGCCGCGATGCTTGATATTCCCGTCATTCTTGTGGTGGGAATGCGTTTAGGGTGTATCAATCACGCCTTGCTGACAGTGGAGGTATTGCGCAGCCGGGGCTTAAGCTTGGCGGGATGGGTGGCGAATCAGATGTCAGAGGAAGCTATGCTTCAGTTGACGGATAATCTTGAAACATTGAGCGCCAGAATTTCTGCGCCTTGTCTAGGTGTTGTTCCTAGAGCTGAGGCGCCGGATAGCCCTGGCGTTCAGGCTGCTTTGCGATTGGCCCCGCTATTTGACGCTGTATTCTGAGCAGATGTAAGTCTATCGTGTAAGTTTGTTAAGAAGTTTTGATGTTGGTTGAAAATTGATCTGTTTGATGGGTACAATCAAAACTGAGTCAGTCTAATCGCCGAGTGGTAATGCAATGATTTCAAGCGTTTTGCAAAGCGGTGTGCAAGGTGTAAAGCAAAATCTCCAGGGGATGGAAAAAGCGGCGACTGAAATCGCCAAAGTGGGGCGGCCCGTTGAGGAATCCGGCGAGCTGCGCACCGTTGACGATGCCGTGGAGTCTATTGTGGACCTCAAGTTGTATGAAAATGGCGTCAAAGCTTCGGCTAAGGTCATCAAAACTGCCGATGAAACCCTGGGAACGCTATTGGATATCAAAGCCTGAACGGTTGCGACCGCTACAGGCCTTAGCGAGGTTAACGGGAGTATAAGGTGCAGATAACCGGAGCGGGCCAGCCCGCCATTAGTTCGGTTACCCCATACTCGCCTCCTACGAAGGTGAGCAGCTCAGCTGTCGCCATTTCTGACCTGGATTCTACTCTGCCCCCTGTGCAGCCGTTGGAGCCTAGCGCTTCTTCCTCTCCTTCAAACTCTTTTCCAACCGTTATCTATAATCGCTTCGCTCAAACTACGAACGTTCCGCCCCAGGCTGCTCAGCCGACAACAACAGAAGCGGATGGAGCGACGGTTGCAGGGCAGACGGATACTGACGGTGAGCCGGCTCCGACGCAAACAGATGAACCTGTCGCTGGAGCCATTGACGCGTCGCCTGGAGCTGGTAATGGGCAAGATGGTGGAGAAGCTGGGTCACCTTCATCGCCAGAGCAGACGGAACTGCCTCAGAGCGCATCGCGAGGAAATTCCGACCCTGGTCTCAGTGAGCGTGATTTGGCTGTGGTTTCTCAATTGTCACAACGAGACTTGGAAGTCCGACAGCACGAGCAGGCGCATGTCGCTGTCGGTGGCGTCTATGCGGGGGCTCCGCAGTATTCCTACACTCGCGGTCCGGATGGACGTTCATACGCCGTTGGCGGGGAAGTGTCTATAGATGCCGGGGCAGTGCCCGGTAATCCTGAGGCCACCATTAGAAAAATGGAGCAGGTCCGAAGAGCAGCGTTGGCGCCGGCGGAGCCATCTTCGCAGGATCGTTCAGTCGCGGCTCGTGCGACACAGACTATACTGCAGGCGCGTTCTGAGCTTGCGCAGCAGCAGGCGGATGGCCGAGCTGAAATACAGGCGGAACAACGGCAAGAACGTGAACAACGTCAGCAGGAAGAAGAGAGTCGCGGTGCTTCCAGCGAACGTGAAAGCGCAGCTATTCGCACCTATCTTGATTTGATTCGCATCGGTCAGGCCTTCGAGCAGGGACTGCAGCCCAACATTCAATTGGACGAAGTGATCTAAACCCTCTTTACTAATTCTTAACCTTGTCAGGTGTTTGCTTTCGCCGCTTAAGCCGATATCTGCGCTTACAAAATTTTACCCACTTTTCAACTCAGGCAGTACGTCCCGTATCTATTTTTGTTTTTATAAAGCGTTGTTTTTAAATGATTAATTTTGCGGTTATAGGTATTACTGCTTACCCCTGACTAAACAGCTATTAAAAATTGGAACTTTAACTCTAATCGTTCTTGACAATCACCGTAAGCAAACGTATGTTTCAAACACTTGTTTGATATATCGGTGAGTATTATGGCTCACTGTGAAAAAAATCCAGATCATGGAATAAGTAGTGGCCTCGTGTTGCTGCGCCGAGTAGAGATTGAGGTAAACGTTATGCCGGAATATAAAGCTCCTTTACGCGATATCAGGTTTGTGATGGATGAACTGCTGAATGTGCAGTCTCATTACAAGGAATTACCGAGTGCGGAAATGACGACCCCAGACATGGTGGACGCAATCATCCAGGAAGGAGCAAAGTTCTGTGAGCAGGTCCTGTCCCCCCTTAACCGGGTGGGAGACGAGGAAGGTTGCACATGGAGCGAAGACGGCGTAACCACCCCTACCGGTTTCAAAGAAGCTTATCAGCAATATGTCGAGGGTGGCTGGCCTTCAATGACGGCGCCGGAAGATTTCGGCGGCCAGGGCCTGCCAGAGTCTCTCGGTCTGGTTATGAGTGAAATGGTGGGCTCATCCAACTGGGCTTGGGGCATGTATCCCGGCTTGAGCCATGGCGCTGTCAATACTGTCATTCTGCACGGCTCCGAAGAGCAAAAAGCGGTTTATCTGCCTAAGCTGGTCAGCGGCGAATGGACTGGCACCATGTGTCTGACCGAACCGCACTGTGGTTCAGATCTGGGCATTCTGCGCTCCAAAGCAGAGCCAAACGCCGATGGCAGCTACAGCATTACTGGAACCAAGATTTTTATTTCCGCTGGCGAACACGATATGGCGGAAAACATCGTTCATATCTGTCTGGCGCGCCTGCCAGATGCTCCGCAAGGCACCAAAGGAATATCTCTGTTCATCGTTCCCAAGTTTCTGGTGAACGAAGACGGTAGCCTGGGTGAGCGTAATAGCGTCACTTGCGGCTCTATCGAGCATAAGATGGGGATTCACGGTAACTCTACGTGCGTTATGAACTTTGACGGCGCCAAAGGCTATCTGATCGGCCCTGAGAACAAAGGCTTGGCGTGTATGTTCACGTTCATGAACTTTGCTCGCCTGGGAACTGCTATTCAAGGTCTGAGCGCGTCTGAACTGTCTTTCCAGGGCGCTCTTACTTACGCGAAAGATCGTTTGGCGATGCGTTCTCTGTCTGGAGTCAAAAATCCGAATGGTCCTGCCGACCCGATTATTGTTCATCCTGATGTCCGTCGTATGTTGCTGACGCAAAAAGCGTTTACTGAAGGTTCCCGCGCACTGATTTATTACACGGCAGTGCAAGGTGATTTCGTTCACCATGGCGCTACCGAAAAAGTTCGCAATGAAGCAGACGAATTGATGGGCTTCCTGACTCCAATCGCCAAAGCGTTCCTGACCGAAATCGGTTACGAGTCCGCTAATCTGGGAATGCAGGTTTATGGCGGTCACGGCTTTATCTCCGAGTGGGGGATGGAGCAGATCGTTCGCGACACTCGTATCGCGTTGATGTACGAGGGCACCACTGGCATTCAGGCGCTTGATCTGCTGGGTCGTAAAATTCTGATGACTCAGGGCGAATCTCTGAAGCGCTTCACTAAGCTGGTTCACGTGTTCTGCAAAGAGCAGGCGGAGAATGCGGAGATGAGCGAGTTCGTCGAGCCGCTGGCCAAGCTGAACAAAGAGTGGGGCGACCTCACTATGAAGATCGGTATGGCCGCCATGAAGAACCGCGACGAAGTGGGCGGCGCCTCTGTTGACTACCTGATGTACTCCGGCTATGCCGTGTTAGCGTATTTTTGGGCGCGTATGGCGTTGGTGGCGCAGCATAAGCTGGCGGAAGGAACCACTGAAACTGGTTTCTACACGGCGAAGCTGCAGACTGCGCGTTTCTACTTCAAACGCATCCTGCCTCGCACTCTGTCCCATGCACAGTCCGCACTCAATGGCGCTGGCTGTATGATGGATATGGAAGTGGAAAACTTTGCGTTCTGATTCTTGATAGGGACAAAATAAGCCCGCTGTAGCGGGCTTTTTTACATATTGATGCGAACCGCTATGTAGCCGGATTCGTAATGGCTAGATAATAGCGCGACAATAAGCACAAGTCAGAAAGACATTCATTCAGACAAAGCGATTTAGCTCGAGGGAGTAACCATGGCTGATTATTCTGCGCCGCTTCGTGACATGCAGTTTCTACTCAAAGAAGTGTTTGAAGCCGATAAACTTTGGCTCAGCTTGCCGGGCGCGCGCGACACTGTTGACCCGGATACTGCGGACGCCATTTTAGAGGAGGCCGCCAAGATTGCGTCTTCTCTGCTGGCTCCACTTAACCGTAGCGGAGATGAAGAAGGCTGCCAATGGAATGAGGGAGTAGTCACAACGCCGAAGGGCTTCAAAGAGGCTTACAACACCTTTATCGAAGGTGGTTGGTGTGGGCTGGGCGGCAATCCTGACTTCGGCGGCATGGGGATGCCGAAGATGCTGGGCGCTCAGGTCGAGGAAATGGTGCAATCCGCTAATATTTCCTTCGGTTTGTACCCTATGTTGACTGCGGGAGCCTGTCTGGCGATTGACGCCCACGCAAGTGAAGATCTGAAGCAAACCTACTTGCCCAATCTGTATTCAGGCGTATGGGCTGGCTCTATGTGTCTGACTGAGCCGCATTCCGGTACGGATCTCGGCATCATCAGGACCAAGGCTGAGCCAAATGGCGACGGTTCGTACGCCATCACCGGCACAAAGATATTCATTACCGGCGGTGAGCATGATCTGAGCGAAAACATTATTCACTTGGTGCTGGCTAAACTGCCAGACGCTCCAGCAGGTTCAAGGGGTATCTCCTTGTTTCTTGTGCCTAAATTCAAAGTCACTGCCGAGGGTGGCGCAGGTGATCGCAATCCTGTGTCTTGCGGCTCAATCGAGCACAAGATGGGCATCAAGGCGTCGGCAACGTGCGTGATGAATTTTGATGGTGCGCAAGGCTGGTTAGTGGGCGAGCCGAACAAAGGTTTGGCCTGTATGTTTACGATGATGAACTACGAGCGCCTGGGGGTGGGCGTACAAGGTTTGGCCGCAGCCGAACGGTCCTATCAGAATGCGGTTGAGTATGCGAAGGACCGTATTCAAGGTCGTTCCGCCACAGGTGTGGTCGTCAAGGAAAAAGCGGCTGATCCTATTATTGTGCATCCTGATGTGCGTCGGATGTTGATGACCATGCGTGCGTTTATTGAAGGTAGCCGTGCTTTCTCCACCTATGTGGCTAAGTATCTGGATATTTCCAAGTACTCGGACGACGACGCCGCTAAGCAGCATGCTGAAGCGATGGTCGCATTGTTGACGCCAGTTGCAAAAGCGTTTTTGACGGATCGCGGTCTGGACAGCACTGTGCTTGGCCAGCAAGTATTTGGCGGCCATGGCTACATTCGTGAATGGGGGCAGGAGCAGTTGGTGCGCGACGTGCGCATCGCCCAGATATACGAAGGCACTAACGGCATTCAGGCGCTTGATCTGATGGGGCGTAAAGTTGCGATGAACGGCGGTAAGTTCGTTGAGTTATATGCTGGCGAAGTGGCCGACTTTATCGAAGCCAACCGTGACAACAATGAGCTGCATGAGTTTTTGGAGCCGCTGGCGGCTGTATTTGAGCGTTTGTCCGATGTGACTGAATACATACTTGAGACCGTTGGGCAGGACCCTAATGCGGTTGGCGCTGCAAGCGTCGAGTATTTGGATCTCTTCGGCTATGCCGCATTTGCGCACGTATGGGCGATGATGGCTAAAGTCGCACTTGAGAAGCAGGCGAGCGACAGCTCCGGTTTCTATGACGCGAAGCTGAAAACCGCACGTTACTATTTCCGTCGTCTTCTGCCGCGCACGGTATCCCTGGCGGAATCCATAAAGTCCGGTAGCAACGATATGATGGCGCTGGATGTGGCGCAGTTCTAAGTTGTACTGACTCTTCGTGTAAAAAGCCCGCTCAGCGGGCTTTTTTAGTTTGGGGGTGAGAGTCAGCGGTTTAACGTCACCCGTTCGGCGGACTCGGGGTGCGTAACAAAAGGATTACTGTTGCCTTGCAGTTTGTGAATCTGCTCGTCTCGCCTGATTTCTTCAGGGGTTGGCGGGTCGGCGCGATGCCAGCGTTTCAGTTGGTCCAAATTGCCATACAAAGGCAGGTCGTAAGTGGTGTGCATATAGAGGATGCTGCGGGCGATGTCGCCTTTTATATCGTCAGGAGGGTCGATAATGCCAAACACCTGACGGATGCCGCACTCATCCGCTTTTACTTCGTTGCCTAACTCTTCGAATTTGGCTGCGCGACGCTCCAACTCAAAACGGGCGTCTTCTGGATAGATATTGTGTAGATCTGAAGCCATGCGCTGATAGGCTTCGTTGTTCTCTCTGCACTGTCGGGGCGTTCCGCACTCCAGGTTGTCTCTGATCCAGAGAGTGGAATAGATATAGCTTTCAGTGACCAGAATGTTTTTCTTACTGAACTCTTTTTTACAAAAAAAAGTTCTTCCTCCGTCGGCGTAAAGTTTGCCCCAGAATTCTTCCTTGAGCGTTTGTTTTGGGTCGTTGAACTTGGTCTGGGCGTGGGTGACGTTAAGTATGCCCGCCATGAAAACTACCAGCAGGATGGTGACAGTGTTCCTCATTCGCGGACCCGTAATCTGATTGTTTTTATTCGGTGATTCGCAGGGCCGCTGATATGCCCATCAGGGCTAAGCGGACCCGATTACACCTATATTACAAATTGTCAGCAAAGTACAGTGCAAACAGAGCTGCTTCCGCTGATTGGGAAGAATGGAGGTGGCAGGGACGAGTTTTCGCCCCTGCTGGAGTTACTTGAGACGGTTTTTGATGCGTTGATAGCCGCTAAGCAGTTCTTCACCCATTTGCTTGGCGGTTTCGCTGACTTCCTTGCCGGTCTGCCCGGCTTCTTTGCCAGCCTGTTGAAGTTTGCCGACAAATTTATCCCATTCTTTTTCAAGGTCTTCCCATTCGTCGCGGACCTCTGCTTTGGCCAGATTAAGCTGGACCCTCAGCTCATCCCGCTCCTGCTTGAGTGAGTCTTTCAGTCTTTTGATTTCGTCTTGCAGCGTGCTCATAGTTCATCTCTCCCGATGATTTAGGTTCCATTAATCATAGACAGCAGCGGTGTTGGGTGGTTGATCTGCATCAACGCGATTGCGGTTTTTCGGCGCTGGCGATTGAATCAGGCGGAGGGTAAACCAGCCCCCGCAAGCTCCAATGCAGCGTAAGTCAGGGTAGACCAAACCGGGGTGCTATCCAAGCCCTTTATAGACTTGTCTGCGGCCTGACAAGCTTGGTGAATGTTTCGGAGGCGAGCGGCGTTAAAGCGAGGGATGAAGCGTTTATAAAGCGCCCAGCGATTCTTGAAAACCCTCTCTTTCTGCAGCGCTTGTTCAAGGCCCTGAGATGTCTGTGAATGCTTATACAGTTTGGCGATCAGGCGTACTTCGCGAGCAAGTGACCAGAGTACGATGGTTGGTTCGAAGGATTCAGCCTGCAATGTTTGCAGGACTTTTAACGCTTGTTTGGGGTTTCGCTCCAGGCAGGCGTCCACCAAGTTGAAGACGGTGAACTTATTGCTATTGGAGATGCCACGCAGAACCTGTTCTTCATCCAGATTGGCGTCGTCGGACAGCAAGCGTAGTTTTTCCATTTCCTGCCGTGCGGCAAGCAAATTGCCTTCAACATGATCACATAATGCTTTCACTGCGCCGGATGTGGGCGTGAACCCTAATTTATGTAGGCGTTGGTTGATCCAGTTAGGTAACTGGTCATGGCTGACCGGCCAAACCTGGACGTGCAGGCTATGTGTCTCAATGGATTTGAACCACTTTGTGTTAAGAGTTGAGGATTCAATACGGTCGCTGATGATCAGCATTAAACAGTCTTCGGGGGGGGTTTCACTGAAAGCGGCGAGACGTTTTTTTCCGCCATCATTTGGGAGGTTGTCCAGATGGACTTCCAGTAGCTTCTTCTCACCGAAAAGAGAGAAGGACTGCGTGTGCTCATCGAGGGCGCTCCAGTCGAAGTTCTTGGGAGCGTGGAAGACGATACGCTCGCTGAATCCCTGTTTACGGCTGTATGCGCGAATCTCATCGCAGGCTTCCTGACGCAGCAGTGGTTCATCCCCGCTCACCACAAACACGGCGGGGGGATGTTTATTCAGGCTGTTTTGCAGCTGCTCAGGTTTGATGCGCATAGAAGCTCAGTTTGCCGTCTGCGCTGAAGCTTGTTCGCTATATACGGCGAGGCGATTGAGTATTTCCGTGGCGAGCAGTTTATCCAGATCGTCTCGGATGCCGTCTTCTTCCTTCTCCTTGCCAAGCACGCTCAGCTTATCGTACTGGTAAGACTGGAACTGCTGTAACGATGTTGGCTGAATCAACGGCTCGCCCTGTGCGTCAGCCAGACTAAAGGTGACTTTGCGGGAAAGCTCGTATTCTGCTGCGTTGGCGCTGCTGTCCAGGCTGACTGCGCGGCGATTGTTTTCAATGCCGCCTATCGTCAATGTGGGAGCGTCAGCTTCTCCATCGCTAACTTGAACAGAAGCTTTTTGCAAGCGCTCGCGGATCTGGCCGCAGAGCGCTCTGGCGTCGCCCTCCGGGCAGCTCAAGTTGAGCGCCTGGAGGGAAGGGGAGAGTTCCATCTGGCCGCGCAGGTGAAATCCGCAACCGCTGAGGAGGAGGCTGGCCATCCCCGCCAGCACTAAACTGATACCGATTCGCATCGCTTACTTCACCACGATGTTGACCAGCTTCCCTGGTACAACGATGACTTTAACGACGCTTTTGTCTTCCATGAAGCGTTGAACGTTTTCATCGTCGAACGCCAGTTTCTCCAGCTCATCTTTACCAGCGCTGGCTGAAGCCTGAATGCGGGCGCGCAGCTTTCCATTCACTTGAACGACGAGCTCAATGCTGTCTTTTTCGAGTGCTTTCTCGTCCAGCTCTGGCCAAGTGGCGTTCATAACGATTTCTTCATGCCCCAGCTCGCGCCACAGTCCATGACTGATGTGGGGGACAATCGGAGCCAGCACCAGTACTGCTGTTTCAAGCGCCTCCTGTACAACCGCCAAACCTTGAGGCGAATCGTCTTCAAAGCGGCTTAACTCATTCAATAGCTCCATCACCATAGCGATGCCAGTGTTGATCGCCATGCGGTGACTAAACTCGTCCGTCATCTTCTTGATGGTTTCATGAGTCTTGCGACGCAGTGTGCGCTGAGCTTCGTTCAGTTCGGCCACATTCAGCGGCGCAGCCCCTTTCTTCTCAACATGGGTATGCACCAGTTTCCAAAGGCGGCGCAGGAAGCGATGCTGTCCTTCAACGCCTGACTCTGACCACTCCAAAGATTGTTCTGGGGGGGCGGCGAACATGGTGAACAGGCGGACTGTATCGGCGCCGTACTTATCGATCAGCTCTTGCGGGTCAACGCCATTGTTTTTGGACTTGGACATTTTCTCCTTGGGTCCAATGACAACAGGCTGGCCGTCTTCAATCAAAAAGGCTTTTTGAGCATCGGGCTCTGAGCGAACATCCTTGGGATTGAAATAGGTTTTCTTGCCGGATGGATCTTCGCGATAGAAGGTTTCCGCGATTACCATGCCTTGGCACAACAGCTTTTTGAACGGCTCATCGCTGTCGACTAAACCTTCGTCGCGCAATAACTTGTGGAAGAAACGTGAGTACAGCAAGTGCAGGATGGCGTGTTCAATTCCGCCTACGTAGTAGTCTACGGGCAGCCAGTAGTTGGCGGCTGCTGGGTCCAACATGGCGGTTTCCAGGTTAGGGCAACAGAAGCGCGCGTAATACCAGGAAGACTCCATGAAGGTGTCGAAAGTGTCCGTTTCCTGGGTGGCGGGCTGGCCGTTGTAGCTGCGCTTGCTCCAGTCAGGATCGGCTTTAATGGGGGATTTGACGCCGTCCATTTCCACATCTTCAGGCAGTCTGACAGGGAGATCGCTCAGAGGAACAGGAACTTCCGTTCCGTCTTCCAGCGTCATCATGGGGATAGGCGCGCCCCAGTAACGCTGGCGGGAAACGCCCCAGTCACGTAGACGATAGTTGATTTTTTTCTCGCCGATTCCCAGAGCGCTCAATTTTTCAGCAACTGCATCGAAAGCTTCCTGGGACGTCATGCCGGTAAACTCGCCGGAGTTGACCAGTATGCCTTTTTCGGTAATGGCTTGTTCCTGTATGTCCACTTCATCGGCGCCAATGACTGAGATCACTTGCTTGATGGGCAAGCTGTATTTCAGTGCAAACTCGTGGTCGCGTTGATCATGGCCTGGGACTGACATCACCGCGCCTGATCCGTAGTCCATCAAGACAAAGTTGGCGACCCAGATGGGCGCGGGCTCATTAGTCAGTGGGTGGATGACAAAGAAGCCAGTGTCCATGCCGCGTTTTTCCATGGTAGCTATGTCAGCTTCTGCGACCTTGGTGTTTTTGCACTCATCCAGGAACTTCGCCAGCTCGGGATTATTAGTGGCGGCTTCCAGCGCCAACGGATGTTGCGGCGCGATAGCGACGTAAGTGACGCCCATGACGGTATCTGGACGTGTGGTGTATACCTGCAAATCGCCATCGTGGTCTTTCAGTTTGAAGCGGAACTCAACCCCTTCTGACTTATTGATCCAGTTGCGCTGCATGGTTTTGACTTGTTCGGGCCAGTTTTCCAGCTTGTCCAGATCGTTCAGCAGTTGTTCGGCGTAGTCCGTGATCTTAATGAACCATTGCGGGATTTCGCGACGCTCGACATCTGCTCCGGAACGCCAGCCTTTGCCATCGATAACCTGCTCGTTGGCCAATACGGTCTCATCCACCGGGTCCCAGTTGACCGTGGACATTTTTTTGTAGACCAGCCCTTTTTCGTAAAGACGTGTGAAGAACCATTGCTCCCATTTGTAGTATTCCGGGCGGCATGTGGCTAACTCGCGATTCCAGTCGTAACCAAAGCCCAACAGCTTTAACTGGTTCTTCATGTAGGCGATGTTTTCGTAGGTCCACTTGGCTGGCGCGACGTTGTTTTTCAGCGCCGCGTTTTCCGCCGGCAGACCGAATGCGTCCCAACCCATGGGTTGTAGAACGTTTTTACCCTGCATCCGCTGGTAGCGGGAGATGACGTCGCCGATGGTGTAGTTGCGGACATGCCCCATGTGGAGCTTGCCGCTGGGGTAGGGGAACATGGATAGGCAGTAGAACTTCTCCTTGCCTGGCTCCTCGTTCACTTTGAATGCATCGGTTTCTTCCCAGAACTTTTGCGCTTCCTGCTCAACTTTTTTCGGGTGGTACAGTTCTTCCATCGGTCGTCTTTTTTCGCCTGATCGCTTTAATTAAGGTTTATCGCCCCGGATCAAAAACGTCGGCTTGCAAGCGTGACATAATCCGTACTGATGGACTCTGCGTCGGCAAGGCGCTGGGGCGTGTAAACACAATGGGTTAATGGCGGACTTTCCGCCATGAAAGCCGTTTATTCTAACCTAATAGTGTTGACTACAGATAGGGTTGGAGTAGGGTTGAAAACAAGATCTCGCATATCCGGGAGGTTAAGGTATGAAGCAGGAGGATAAAGCGCCTGAACATGTTGTGCAGGCGTACAACAATGTTCTGCAACGCGTTGAGAAGTCACTCGCTGACGTTGAAGTAAAGACATGGGAGACAGTTAAACAGGAGATTGATCAGGCTGTTGAGTTTGAGCAGGGACTGGCGAAACTGACCAGGGAGGAGTGGAGTCTGCTGGAGGCCTATGTCAAACGCGACATGAAGGAGCTTTACCATTTCGTCGCAGAAACTGGAAAGGGGCTACGTGAGTGGTTGCGGTTTGATCTTGACCTGATTGAGCAGCGCATCGGCGGCGCGCTCTTGTCCATCGCCGATAAAACCCTGGTGGATTTGGAAAAGCTGGACTATCAACTGCACCATGACCCGGGAACCTATGTCGCAGGAGAAGTCGCCTGCCCCGGCGTTCTTAAATGCGACCAGTGCGGCAAGATGGTCTGTTTGGTGGAAACCTCGCATATCGACAGCTGTCACCGGTGTCAGGGCATCTATTTTCAACGGCTTACTTCCCGATGGCCGTACGAGCCGGAACTTGACGGTGATGGTGTTGCCGAAGGCGGCGACTAACCCGCCTGCTCTGTAGCAATGGTGGGCGCGTGGGCCTGCTCGCGTCGCCCTAGGAGTAGCGCTCCAGCCAGTGTTAAGCAGGCGATGATCAGAATCGGCCAGGACCCCAGCCTGGAAAATGGAGTGCTTCCATTTCTCAGCGACACTTCTCCACTTAAAGTCGTGGCCTGAAATTGCGGAGCCCGTGAAACTATGCGGCCATGTGGATCAATAATGGCCGTAATACCGTTATTAGTTGAGCGCAGCATGAACTTGTCATTCTCCAGCGCTCTCATCTGTGCGTTCTGCAGATGTTGGTGCGGACCGATAGATGCTCCGAACCAGCTGTCATTGCTGACGGTCACCAATAGCTCAGGCTGCTGCGCCAGCTCGGCGACGAAGTCCGGGTAAACGACTTCATAGCAGATGAAAGGCATCAGGGTCGCGTCTCGAAAACGAATGGGGGCTTGTGTTGGGGAGCCTTTTTGCATGCTGGACATTGGCAAATTGAAGAAGTCAATGAGCCCGCGCAACCATGACTCTAAAGGAACATATTCACCAAAGGGCACCAGCTTTTGCTTGTTGTATACGCCTTCGCCCTGGCCTAACGCGATAAAACTGTTGTAAACGTTTAGTCTGGCGTCTTCGCCTCTTTCCGCGCTTAGAATACCCATCATCAAGGCGGCGTTCTCTTCTTTAGCTTGCTTGTCCAGCTGTTTGAGTAATGGCTCCGCCTGTCTGCGGAAATAAGGAAGCGCAGTTTCCGGCCAGATAATCAGGTCGCTACCCCAGAGTGGTTCAGTCAATGTCAGATAGGTGTCAGTGATGACTTCACGGTTTTCTTGTCGCCACTTTATTTCCTGGGCAATGTTCGCCTGCACCATGCTGACTTGTATCGGTTCGCCTCGTGGCGTTGTCCATTCAACCTGCTGCAGCAAGGCTCCTCCGCCCCAGACCCCGATGATCAGCGCAGCGCTGTAGGTCAAAGTGGTGAGGGATTTGCGGTTGTGATAACAGAGATTGAGTACGTGGCAGGTTGACAGTAACAGGAACGCCAGCCCATAGACGCCCAGTACCGGAGCCCAGCCAGCTAAAGGCGTTTCGATAAACGCGACGCCCAGGAACAACCAGGGAAATCCTGTAAGAAGCCAGGATCTGACCCACTCGAACAATATCCACATAGCGATGAATATCAGCCCTTCCAGGCTTGGCGATAAGCGCTGACGGGTTAAGCGTGCGGTCAGAAAGAATTGGAGTGTGGGAAACAGTGCGATGCCGGCCACGAAGACGGCGGTCAGGATAAACGCCAGCGCTGAGCTGGCGTTGCCGTGATCATGAATGCTTACGTAGACCCACGAGGCGCCAGATCCGAACAATCCAAGACCAAACGCCCAACCTTGCGCCAGGGCCTGTTTGACCTTGCCGAACTGGAAGACGTTCAGCAAGATCAAAGCCGCGGGAAAGGCGCAATACCATAGGTTGTACGGGGCGAAGCAAAGTGTGAACAACCCGCCTGCGGCGGCCGGAGCCACCCAGTTTCTCAGTAAGGCGGACTTCATGCCGTACGGCTGACCTGAATCAGGCGAATCTGGCGGCTGTCCGCATTGAGTATTTTGATGTCGAAGCCATTGAAGGAGACGGTTTCGCCTCGCTTCGGCAGACGGCCAAACTGTTTGATGACCAGTCCGCCGATGGTGTCGAACTCTTCTTCGTCCAGATTGGTGGTGAAGTACTCATTAAACTCTTCCACTGGCGTCAGTGCTTTGACGACATATTGATTGTGGCCGGTGCATTTGATGAGGCTTTCTTCGTCAAAGTCATGCTCGTCTTCTATTTCGCCAACAATTTGTTCAAGCACGTCCTCAATGGTGACGAGGCCGGCTACGCCGCCATATTCGTCCACCACAATCGCCATGTGATTGCGGTTTTCCTTGAACTCTTTCAGTAGCTGATTCAAGCGCTTACTTTCAGGAATAAACCATACAGGGCGGAGTATGTCCTGAACTTTGCTTTTGTTTAATTCGTTTTTCAGCGCCAGCCCGAGCAAGTCTTTGGCCAGTAGAATGCCGACCACTTCATCTTTGGATTCACCGATGACTGGGTAGCGAGAATGGGCGGACTCCAGAATTTCCTCCATGTATTCCTGCGGGCTCTGTGCGGCCTTGACGACGCTCATTTGGGCGCGAGGAATCATGATTTCCCGAACCTGCATGTCCGTGACCTGCATGGCGCCTTCTATCAGGCTCAGGGAGTCGGGGTCTATGATGTTACGGTTTTCCGCTTCCCGCATGATCTGCAGGAGTTCTTCCTTGTTTTGCGGTTCATCGGAAAAGGCCTGGGTTATACGGTCAAGCCATGAGCGAGAAATTTGCTGGCTACCCGAATGATCGTCACTCATTGATGTTGTGTTACCCTTCAGCTAACGAACTGTTGGTGGCGTAGGGAGGGGGAAAGCCCAGACTGGTCACCAGTTCTGTTTCGAGACTTTCCATAACCTCTGCTTCCTCGTCAATTATATGGTCGTATCCCTGTAAATGCAGCATCCCATGAATGACCATGTGCGCCCAGTGCGCGGCGGCGGTTTTTTGTTGCTCAACGGCTTCGTTGAACACTACCGGCGCGCAAATAACCAAGTCGCCCAACAGGGGCAGAGTTAGTCCAGGCGGGTTTTCAAAAGGGAAGGACAGGACATTGGTTGGCTTGTCTTTGCCACGATACTGCGCGTTCAGCTCCTGGCTTTCCTCCGTATCGACGATGCGGATGGTCACTTCACGGTCGCTGGTTTCGCGCAGGGCAGTCTGCGCCCACAGAATCAGCTGTTCTTCGCTTGGAAGGTCAGCCTCTTCCGAGGCTATCTGGATATCGACGTCGAGACTCATAAACTGCTTTATTTAGATGCGTTTGCTTCGTTTATATGGGCTTCGGCGACGATTTTCAAATGGAATTTTTGTTAAATGCTTCGTACGCATCAACAATTCTTTGTACAAGGGGGTGGCGTACGACGTCTTTGCTCAGGAATTTGGTGACGCTTACGCCTTTGACGTCCTCTAGCACCTTTAACGCTTGAACCAGTCCGGACGGAACGCCTTTCGGCAGGTCGACCTGTGTGGGGTCCCCAGTCACTACCGCGGTTGAGCCGAAGCCGATCCGGGTCAGGAACATCTTCATCTGCTCTGGCGTGGTATTCTGGCTTTCATCCAGTATGATGAACGCGTTATTAAGGGTGCGGCCGCGCATGAACGCCAGTGGTGCGATTTCAATCAGCCCTTTTTCCAGCAATCGATTGACATGCTCGAAACCGAACATTTCATATAACGCGTCGTACAGAGGGCGTAGATAAGGGTCCACTTTCTGCGCCAAGTCGCCGGGTAGAAATCCAAGTTTCTCTCCCGCTTCAACCGCAGGGCGCACCAACAGAATGCGTTTTACCTGATCATCGGCCAGGGCTTGCGCTGCGCACGCAACCGCCAGATAAGTCTTGCCTGTTCCAGCGGGGCCTACGCCGAAGTTGATGTCGTGCTGCAGTACGGATTTTACATAGTGAATCTGATTCTGACCGCGCGGCCGGATATGTAACTTGGGTGTACGGATAACAACGCCGCCAGAAGAGTTGCTGGCGTCGTCTTCTTCCTCTGCGCCAGACTCCCGAATAAACAGATGTACTGTGTCGGGTTCAATAGACGAGGACGCTTCTGTTTCTCTGTAAATGTGGCGAATGATTTCCGCCGCCGCCTGGGCGTTTTTTTCTTCCCCAAACAGGGTGAATGAGTGCCCGCGATAGGCGACGCGCACCTTCAGGCGGCGTTCAATTAAGCGCAGGTTTTCATCAAACTGCCCGCATAGGGCTTGCAGTCTGATGGGGTCAGCTGGTTCCAGCTTAAAGCTGATGGCTGGCTCGTTCAAAATTTACCGCCTGATAGTGTGATTCGGGCCTGAGACTTAATAGTCCAGGCTGTCAATGCGTTCACCACGTAGTGAATTGGGCAGGGCTGCGGTGATGGTGACATCGACAAAGCGCCCGATAATGTCATGATTGTCGCTACGGAAGTTCACTACACGGTTGTTCTCCGTGCGTCCCTGTAGTTCGCCAGGGTCTTTTTTGGAGACGCCTGTCACCAGAATGCGTTGGGTGGAGCCGACCATTTTGCGGCTGATGTCCTGGGCGAACTGCAAGATGCGTTGTTGCAGGATCGACAGACGCTGCTTCTTGGCCTCTTCGGAGACGTTGTCCTCCAGATTGGCGGCGGGAGTGCCCGGACGTGCGCTGTAGACGAAACTGAATGAGTGGTCAAAGCCTATCTCATTGATCAGGTTCATGGTGTGTTCAAAGTCTTCATCAGTTTCACCAGGGAAGCCGACAATGAAGTCCGAGGACAGGCTGATGTCGGGACGAATTTCACGTAGGCGGCGCAGTTTGTCTGTGTACTCGGCGACCGTGTGACCGCGCTTCATCAGGTTCAATATGCGGTCGGAGCCGCTTTGCACGGGTAGGTGCAGGTGGCTGACCAGCTTGGGAACGCTGGCGTAGACTTCGATAAGTGAGTCGGAAAATTCGACCGGGTGTGAAGTAGTGTAGCGGATGCGATCAATACCGTCGATTGAGGCGACATAAGTGATCAGCTCCGCCAAGTCCATGTAGTCGCCGTCGTGAGTCAGACCCCGATAAGCGTTAACGTTCTGTCCCAGCAAATTAACTTCGCGCACGCCCTGTCCGGCCAAATGCGCGATTTCCGCGATCACGTCGTCCACTGGGCGGCTGACTTCTTCGCCGCGAGTGTAGGGCACTACGCAGAATGTGCAGTATTTGCTGCAGCCTTCCATGATGGAGACGAAGGCGCTGGCGCCTTCGCTGCTGGGCATGGGCAGGCGGTCGAACTTTTCAATTTCGGGGAATGTGACGTCCACCATTGGGATCTTTTGATGGGCGACGGAGTTGACCATTTCCGGCAGGCGGTGCAGGGTCTGCGGGCCAAACACCATGTCTACGTAAGGCGCGCGGTCGCGAATGGCGTCGCCTTCCTGGCTGGCGACGCAGCCGCCGACGCCAATCAGCAGATTAGGATTCTTTTCTTTAAGCGTTCTCCAGCGGCCTAGCTGATGAAACACTTTCTCCTGAGCTTTTTCTCGGATAGAACAGGTGTTCAGCAGTAAAATGTCCGCCTCATCGGGGTTGTCGGTGAGCTCAACGCTATGACTCTCACCTAATAAGTCAGCCATGCGCGAGGAGTCATACTCGTTCATCTGACAGCCATAGGTTTTAATAAAGAGTTTTTGCGCCATTCAAAACCACCCGAAGAATCTGCGAACTTAAAAATTGGGACCGCGTATTATACGTTTTAGGCGGGCTCTAGTGTAGGGGGGCGTTCAAAAAGTTGGCAGTATGGGCTCCAGAGCCCGGTGGCGGCTGTGATATGATTGCGCCGGTTTTCAGCGTTTCCCCTTTGTTCTCAAGGCTTACGAGGGCGATACGGATAGTTGAGCGATTGAATTTACAGGTGTGTTTATGTCGAATAAGACGAGTAAAAAAGTTTTTCGGGTCGTTTACTTTAATCAGGATGAGGTATTCGAGCTGTACGCGAGTAAAGTCTATTCCAGCGAGCTGTATGGGTTTATTGAGGTGGAGAACTGGTTGTTCGGTGAGCGCTCACAGCTACTGGTCGATCCTGCGGAAGAGAAGCTCAAAGGGGAGTTTGCAGGGGTAAGCCGTTCCTTTATTCCCATGACCTCCATCATCCGTATCGACGAAGTGGAGCAGCAGGGAACAGCAAAGATCTCTTCCGGTAAGTCCGGAGGGACCGTGGCCAGCTTTCCCCGTCCCCCAGTGAAAACGGATCGCTAGCTCTGATGGCGGCGCCGTATTCCCGGCGCTGCCGCTATCTTCTTAAGCTTTCGTATCAGTCCCTAGTTTATTCGCCGTTGTCGTCCTGATTCTGTGCTTGCTCGTCTTGCGGGCTCAAATAGCGTTTTAACTGGGCTTTCAAAGACTTGGGAATTTCCATAATAATGAGGGCGTCTTTCTCGCTGTCGTAAATAATGCTTTCATTGATTGCTTCGGAAGAGAACGACAAGCTCATGCCGGAGCCTCTGCCTGCAAAGCGAACGAGCTGTTTCAGCTTGCGGCTGTCCGGGCGCAGCGCCGCTGGAGCTTCTGGTATGGCTTCACGCATAAAGTGAGCGAACTTGTCGGGGTTTTGTTCATCCATAGCGATGGACAGCTCTTCAATTTGTACCGCTTCCCCTAGCTTTTCTTGATCTGAGCAGAATTCAACCGCCTTTTTCTTCAGCTTGGCTGCGCTTTTCGGGTCCAGTGACTCCGCGAAGCGCTCCAGACCACTTAACACCACTTCTGTTTCTTTTGCGGTGTCCACGTGGGTAGCGAAACCAAAACTATGGCAGCCCGCTTCGCCTATTTTGCGCAGGTTGCGTTGTAGATAGACGGTGGCGCAGTCAGGCTGATTACTGGCGAATAGAGGATCAAGCTCGATACGCAGGGCGAAAGTGATGGCTTGCGGGTCCAGATGCTCAATGGGCTCGATTTGCAATTCGTTGGTGACGACATTGGTGACGCTGCTTTCCAGGACAAAAATATAAAGTGTGCGGGCGTCGCCCTGCTGGTCGTGAATCCACAATAAATAGCTCTGTGTGGTGAGGGGGATGACGTCCAGTTTTTCTTTGAAATCGGCCAGGCCTTTTTCGGTTAACTGTTGGAAGGACATTTTCCCTTCGTACCAATCTTTTAACCTGGGACCGAAACTTTGACCCTCGGCGTGAAGATTGATGCGGCCAAAAGCCTTACCGGTTTTGGCTGCGAACAATCGACGTAAAGTATGAAAAACGGCCTCATTGTCCGCGCCTGTCTTGGGCAGTTGTTGCGGAATTCGGGTCTGGCTGGCGTCGTCTTCGGAGAATTTTTCCAGTACCTGAATGCTGAGTTCGCTGATCGCCATAGTAGGTAAGCCTTAATCGAGCTTGAGTGTGCGGAGAGACGCCGGACGAAGCCGTGTCCTAGTTAAAGGCGGATTGTAATCGCCCCAGTAAAGAGTGCAAGGCTGCTGTGCGGACATTCTGAGTTTTACTCAGCAACCGTGAGATATGTTGCGTTGTCTTGTAGACTTCTTTTATCCATAACAATGAGTCAAGGAAACAAGCATGAGCACGGGCTTTACCATTCCCAAGCGGCTGCTACTGGGTCCCGGGCCTTCGAACACGCCCGCCAGCGTACTCGCGGCGATGTCGCAACCCACTATCGGACACCTTGATCCGGTCTTTATCAGTATGATGGATCAGATCAAGCAGATGTTGCAGGCGACATTCAAGACGCAGAATAGATTGACGATGCCTGTTTCGGCGCCGGGTTCCGCTGGCATGGAAACCTGCCTGGTTAATTTACTGGAGCCGGGAGATCAGGCGATTGTCGCAATCAATGGCGTGTTCGGCAAACGTATGGTGGAGAACGTCGTTCGTGCGGGCGGTGTGCCGATTGTCGTTGAATTTGAGTGGGGGAGCCCGGTTGATCCGCAGCGTATTGAGGAGGTTTTGAACGAGCACCCCAATGCGCGGCTATTAGCGTTTGTGCATGCGGAAACCTCCACAGGCGCGCGTTCCGACGCTGAGGCGCTCTGTCGTCTTGCGCATGAGCGTGGCGTGCTGTCTGTCGTCGATATGGTGACTTCCTGGTGTGGTATAGAGGTGGATATAGACGGTTGGAAAGCCGACGCGGTATACAGTGGTGCGCAAAAGTGTCTTTCTGCGGTGCCAGGTATTGCTCCAGTGTCATTCAGTGAAGCGGCGGCGGAGCGCATTCGCTCCCGCACCAAGCCTGTGCAAAGCTGGTTTCTGGATATGAGTCTGGTGATGGCGTATTGGGCTGAAGGCGGGCAGCGGGCGTACCACCACACCGCGCCGGTCAATACTCTGTACGCTATTCATGAGGCGCTGCGCCTGGTTTTGGACGAAGGGCTGGAGAATCGCTGGGCGAAGCATAAAACTGCGCATGAAGCCTTGGTGAGAGGCGTGGAGTCGCTGGGGCTGTCCTTTCTGGTGGAAGAGCCTTACCGTCTGCCCATGTTAAATGCGATTAAAGTGCCGGAAGGTGTTGATGAGGCGGCGGTGCGAACCAAGCTGCTGGCGGATTACAACATGGAGATTGGCGCTGGGCTTGGGCCGCTACAAGGGAAAATCTGGCGTATTGGACTAATGGGAAATAACGCTACGATAGAATGTGCGAATCGTGCGGTTAGCGCTTTGGGCGAATGCTTGCAGGCATTGAAATAACCGCATACTAAAAAGGCTCCAGGGCGAAAGTCACCCTGGAGCCTTTGAATTGACTAAGAAAGTCTTACACGAAGTAGTGCTTTTCCACCAGCTCACCGATGACACGGTTAACCTGTGTTGAAAGCTCTTTCTCATCTGCCGCGCTTACCGTCGCGGCGACTTCACCTTCGTATGACTCAATGCTTTGGGTGGCGATGACTAGCAGGCCGGCTTTTAGAAGAGCGGCTAATGTGGCTTCAGCCAGAGTTTCCTCAACAACCACTACAGACTTGCCGCGCTCAAACAGGTTGCGCTCCAGTGCGTACGCCAGTTTGTCCGCCAGCTCGCCTTCGACTTTAATCAGGCCAGGCTTGTGGCCGTTACGGGCTTCGCGTTCTGCGTCAGTAATGGGAGCGAAAGCAGCGATGTCCGCATCGTCAACAGCGCTTTCAATCATGCCTGCGCCGATGGTGACGTTGGTCAGACGGTCGATGATGATGAAGGCGCCGGTAGTGCGGTTGCGTGAATAGGGGTCAAACACCAGTGGCTGGTTGAGCGTGACTTCACAGGAGCCGATTTCATTCAGCTGCAGCGTGTCGGTTTCGCTCTTCTCCAGTGTATTAACATCGATCTGATGATGGATGCGGCTGACAGAACCGGTCGCCAGATGCGTAGCCTGCTTGATGTAGTATTGACGGCCAGGTAGTAGCGGCGCTTCGCTCATCCAGACGATATGCGCCCGCATCCGGTTGGATACGCAGGGAACATTGTCTGGGCGAACCAACACGTCGCCGCGGCTGATATCAATCTCGTCGGCTAATGTCAGCGTCACGGCCTGATCAGAGAAAGCTTCTTCCTGCTCGCCCTCAAAGGTGACGATGGACTTGACCGTACTGGTTTTGCGGGAAGGCAGCGCCATGATGGGGTCGCCTTTGCGGATAATACCCGAGGATACCGTACCGCTGTAACCGCGGAAGTCCAGGTTCGGGCGATTGACATACTGCACGGGCATACGGAAATCAGACAGGTTTTTGTCGCGGGAGATTTCCACTGTCTCCAGGATTTCCATCAGAGGCTTATCTTTGTACCAGGGCATCGTCGGTGCATTGGAGACCACGTTGTCGCCATCCAGTGCTGAAATCGGTACGAATTTCAGGTCGTGTAGAGTCAGGCCCTTAGCGAAACTCAGATACTCCTGCTTGATCTCTTCGTAACGCTCCTCGCTGTAGTCCACCAAGTCCATTTTGTTCACCGCCACCAAAATGTGCTGAATGCCCAGCAGTGAGGCGATGAAGGTGTGGCGCTTGGTCTGCTTCAAAACGCCGTGACGGGCGTCGATCAGGATGATGGCCAGTTGCGCAGTGGAGGCGCCGGTGGCCATGTTGCGTGTGTACTGTTCATGGCCAGGGGTGTCGGCGATGATGAACTTTCTCTTGGCGGTGGAGAAATAGCGATAAGCGACGTCAATTGTAATGCCTTGCTCGCGCTCCGCCTGAAGTCCGTCCACCAGCAGGGATAAGTCGAGCTTCTCGCCCGCATTGCCGGATTTGGCGCTGTCTTTTTTGATGGCTTCAAGCTGATCTTCATAGATCATCTTGGAGTCGTGCAGCAATCGACCGATCAGGGTGCTTTTGCCGTCGTCAACGCTGCCGCAGGTTAAAAGGCGAAGCAGCTCTTTATGCTCATGCTGCTTCAGATATTCAAGAATGTCTTCGCTGATTAGGTTTGATTGATGTGACATGGACCGTACTCAATTAAATTCTGCTAAATGAATGCTTCCCTGAGGGCGCTTCTTTTCTCGATAGATTAGAAGTAACCTTCGCGTTTCTTTTGCTCCATGGAGCCAGCCTGGTCGTGGTCAATAACGCGGCCTTGACGCTCAGAGCTGGTGGTTAGCAGCATTTCCTGAATAATTTCCGGCAATGTGGTCGCCGTAGATTCGATAGCTCCAGTCAGCGGGTAGCAGCCCAGAGTACGGAAGCGCACGTCTTTCATCATCGGGGTTTCGCCCGGCTTTAAAGGCATGCGGTCATCGTCCACCATGATCATCGTGCCATCGCGCTCTACAACTGGGCGTTTGGCGGAGAAGTACAGAGGGACGAGCTCAATGTTCTCCAGATAAATGTATTGCCAGATATCCAGCTCGGTCCAGTTGGATAGAGGGAATACCCGAATGCTTTCGCCTTTATTGATCTTTCCGTTGTATAGGTTCCACAGCTCAGGACGCTGATTTTTGGGGTCCCAGCGGTGGTTGGAGTCGCGGAAAGAATAGACGCGTTCTTTGGCGCGGGATTTTTCCTCATCGCGGCGGGCGCCGCCGAAGGCGGCATCGAATTTATATTTGTTGAGGGCCTGCTTCAAAGACTCTGTCTTCATTACATCGGTGTGTTTGGCGCTGCCGTGCGTGAAGGGGCCGATGCCTTGGCGTACGCCGTCCTCATTGATATGGACAATCAGGTCCAGTCCGAATTTGGCGGCCTGTTGATCACGGAAAGTGATCATATCCTGAAACTTCCAGGTTGTGTCCACATGCATCAAGGGGAAGGGCGGCTTGCCGGGAAAAAAGGCCTTGCGCGCGAGATGCAGCATCACCGAAGAATCTTTTCCGATGGAGTAGAGCATGACGGGGCGCTCAAACTCGGCGGCGACTTCTCTGATTATATGGATACTTTCAGCTTCCAGCTGTTTTAAATGGGTGAGGTTGTAATCAGTCATTTTTTCAACTGCACTCCTTAGTAAGGGGTCTCCGGTAAGGCTGATGTCCGAGGAGGATTGGGTTAAATAGCTACACTTACTATACCAAACACTTGGTGATTATAAGAAGAATGGCTTTTAGAAGAGTTTATTATGACGATATGGTTTTCTATGGCCTTTTAGTAGCTTCTGTTTCACGCAAGTAAGCGGCGCTGCTTATAGCTGGCTGTTTCTGGCGGACTTTTCGGGGTTCCATCTTACTTTGAGCCGTTGGCTCCAAACAGAAAGCTCAAGATGAAAACCTGGAAAATCCGGGCGGTGACTTCTAACGCAGTTTATTCTCGGCGATATACTGCTCAAGCTGGTGGGTTTGCTCTGGCGTCAATTCTTTAAATTGTAAGCCTACGTGGAAGGCGTTGCGAGCCAGTCGACGAGTGTAAATGACCAGCATTTCTGTCTCTACTTCAACAACATCTTTTTTGCCCATAGGCAGAGTGAAGCGAATGTTGATGCAGACCGGTCGTAATGGCGCGAAATTTAAGGCGTTTGGCGTCAATGTCTCCAAGATGCAGCGGTCGCACTCAAGCATAAGGCCTGTTCTGGAAATGTTGTGGATGGCCGCGTCGCATTCCCGTTGGTCGCGAGTGGTGATATGAGCGACGAAATCCGTTGGGATACGCAGGTGATGCCTCAGATTTCTTTGCATGACGCTTGGACTGCTTTGAATCATAATCGGTTAAGTAATGATACTAACATTCAACATGGAAGGCTAAGTGTACCAAATTGAATTTGATTTAAAATTAATCTTTTTGGCATAGAGAGCACGTTTTTTTTGTAACAGTGTGGTTATTTTGTTACCGATTGTAATCTTTGTTGCTGGTTGAAGTTTGAGCGATATTTGATCTATTTTCTCGGGCTGAGCTTAGGTAGAATGGCGGCCTTTTTCTGAATAGACAGGTGATGGTAGATGTCCTCTTCTAGCGGCAAAGTTGGTTTTGTTAGCCTTGGCTGCCCTAAAAACACAGTAGACTCGGAGCGCATTCTGACGCAACTGCGTACGGAGGGGTACGAGATATCGGCCAGTTATGAAGATGCGGATGTCGTTTTGGTGAACACCTGCGGCTTTATCGACAGTGCCGTGCAGGAGTCTTTGGACGCGATTGGCGAAGCGTTGCGTGAGAACGGCAAAGTTATCGTGACCGGATGTCTTGGCGCCAAAGAGGATGTGATCCGTGAAGTGCATCCAAAGGTGCTGGCGGTAAGCGGCCCGCACGCTTATTCGGAAGTGATGAACCAAGTGCATCAAGTGGCTCCGAAGCCTGAATACAACCCCTTCCTCAACCTTGTGCCCGATACTGGGGTTAAGCTCACGCCCAAGCATTATGCCTATCTGAAGATATCTGAAGGCTGTAACCACCGTTGTACGTTTTGCATAATTCCGTCCTTCCGCGGTGATTTGGTGAGCCGTCCTATCGGTGATGTGCTGGGCGAGGCGCAACGTCTAGTGAAAAACGGCGTCAAAGAGTTGTTGGTGATCTCTCAGGACACCAGTGCTTACGGGGTGGACACCAAATACCGTACCGGCTTCTGGGAAGGGCGTCCGGTCAAGACGCGTATGAAAGAGCTTTGTGATGAGCTCGGGCGCATGGGCGTTTGGGTGCGGTTGCACTACGTTTACCCATATCCTCATGTCGATGACGTTATTCCGATGATGGCGGAAGGTAAAATTCTTCCTTATCTGGATATTCCTTTTCAGCATGCCTCTCCGGCCGTGTTGAAAAATATGCGTCGTCCAGCCCATGCAGAGAAAGTGCTGCACAGAATTGGCAAATGGCGTGAGCAGTGTCCGGATATTACTTTGCGTTCGACCTTTATTGTCGGCTTTCCCGGAGAAACCGAAGAAGACTTTCAGACACTGCTCGACTTTCTTGAGGAGGCGCAGTTGGATCGTGTTGGGTGCTTCAAATACTCTCCGGTGGAAGGCGCGACGGCGAACGAGCTGCCTGATCCTGTTGAAGAAGCGGTCAAACAAGAGCGCTGGGAGCGCTTTATGGAAGTGCAGCAACGTATCAGCGCCAGTCGTCTGCAGGCGAAAATCGGCAAGCGCATGGATGTGATTGTGGACGAGGTAGTGGAAGAAGGGGCGGTTTGTCGTTCCAAAGCGGATGCGCCGGAAATCGACGGACAAGTATTTTTAGATAATCAAACTCATCTGAAGCCGGGCGATTTAGTTTCGGTAGAGATAGAGGATGCGGACGAGTATGACTTGTGGGGGCGTCCAGTATAACTGACGCATGCAGCCGGTATGAAAAAGAGCCCGTTTAGGGCTCTATTATTGGGCTTAACTCAGCTTTTTGGCGAGTATTTCGTTCACCTGTTGTGGGTTGGCCTTGCCTTTTGAGACCTTCATTGTCTGACCGACAAAGAAACCGATCATTTTTCCGCGTTTGGCTTCATCTGCAGCTTTATATTGTTCGACCTGGGCGGCGTTATTGGCCAGGACCTCATCAACAAAAGCCTCAATAGCGCTGTCGTCAGTAACGGATATCAGGCCTTTCTTCTCAATGATTTCATCGGCTTCGCCTTCGCCATTCCACATGGCTTCAAGTACATCCTTGGCGGCTTTGCCGTTGATAGTGTTGTCTTTCAGACGCAGCAGCAGCTTGCCAAGCCCTTCAGCCGTGACGGGAGATTGAGAGATATCCAGAGAGTTCTGGTTCAGGCGTTTGGCCAGTTCTCCCATCACCCAGTTGGCTGTCAGTTTGGCGTCGCCGACGATTTTTGTTGCGGCTTCAAAGTAGTCCGCTTGCGCGCGGGAGCTGGCCAGTACGCCTGCGTCGTAGTCAGACAAGCTGTACTCTGAACAGAAGCGGGCCAGCTTTTGTTCCGGTAGCTCTGGGAGGGCGTCACGAACAGCTTCTATGTAGGCTTCGTCTATTTCTATGGGCAACAGATCAGGATCTGGGAAATAGCGGTAATCGTTGGCGAATTCCTTGCTGCGCATGGAGCGGGTGTTGTCTTTGTCCGCGTCATACAGGCGTGTCTCCTGTGTGACCTTACCGCCATCTTCTATTAGGTCGATTTGCCTTTCAATTTCACCTTGAATGGCTTTCTCGACGAAACGGAAGGAATTGACGTTTTTAATTTCGGTGCGAACGCCAAACTCTTTCTGACCTTTCGGGCGAACGGAAACGTTGCAGTCGCAGCGCATGGACCCTTGGGACATGTCGCCGTCGGAGATGCCCAGGTAGGTAACGATAGAGTGCAGCTTCTTCAAGTACGCGATGGCTTCTTTGGCGCTGCGCAGTTCCGGCTCGGACACAATTTCCAGCAGAGGCGTACCGGCGCGGTTCAAGTCGATGCCTGTCATGCCATGAAAATCTTCATGGAGACTTTTTCCGGCGTCTTCTTCCAGGTGGGCGCGAGTGATGTTAATTGTCTTCTTCTCGCCATTTTCAAGCTGGATGTCCAGTTTGCCTTGCTTGACGGTAGGGTGATCCAACTGGCTGATTTGGTAACCCTTGGGTAGATCAGGGTAGAAATAGTTTTTGCGGTCGAAGACCGAGCGTGTGTTGATTTCGGCGCCGATGGCCAGGCCAAACATCACCGCCATACGCACGGCTTCTTCATTCATTACCGGCAGCATGCCAGGCATGGCCAGATCTACAGCGCAAGCCTGAGTGTTTGGCTCTGCGCCAAAGGTGGTGGCTGCGCCGGAGAATATTTTGGATTTGGTGGCGAGCTGAACATGAACTTCCAGCCCGATAACCGCTTCCCATTCCATGATATGACCTCTTCGCTAATGGTTGCGTAATCTTTGAGTAGTGCGGGTGGGCTTATTCGCCCAGGGCCGGACTGCGTTTATGCCAGTCAGTGTTCAACTGATATTGATGTCCCAGGTTCAATAACCGGGCTTCAGTAAAGTAGTTGCCGATCAACTGCATCCCAACGGGCAGACCGCCCTTGAAGCCGCAAGGCAATCCAAGCGCAGGCAGACCAGCCAAGCTGGCGGGGATAGTAAAGATGTCCTCAAGATACATCTGTACTGGGTCTGACGTTTTCTCGCCCAGTTTGAAGGCGACATCGGGTGTGGTCGGGCATAACAGCGCGTCGACTTCGTTCAGCGCGGACACGAAATCGTTTTTGATCAGGCGGCGGATTTTTTGCGCCTGTCGATAATAGGCGTCGTAGTAGCCTGCAGACAGTGCATAGGTTCCGATTAAAATGCGGCGTTTTACTTCGTCCCCGAAACCTTCGGATCGAGAACGTTGATACAGGTCTTCGAGATCTTTGGGGTTCTCGCAGCGATGGCCGTAGCGAACGCCGTCGAAGCGCGACAGGTTGGTCGAGCACTCCGCGGGGGCGATAACGTAGTAAGCGGGTACGGACAGCTCTGTATGGGGGAGGGAGACCTCTTTAAAGGAAGCGCCCAGCGACTCATACACTTTTATTGCTTCCTGCAACGCTTTTTCAAGCTCTGCGTTGAGCTGGCTGCTGAAGTATTCTTTTGGCAAGCCGATAGTGACGCCAGTCAGCGGTTGCGCCAGCGCTGAAGTGTAATCTTCAGAGGGGTTCTGGGCGCTGGTGGAGTCCATGGGGTCGTGTCCGGCCATGACGTTCATTAGCAGCGCCGCATCTTCCGCCGTGCGGGCGAAAGGACCGCCCTGATCCAGACTTGATGCGAAAGCCACCATGCCTAGGCGAGATACGCGTCCGTAAGTTGGCTTGAGTCCGGTCAGGCCGCAAAATGCGGCAGGCTGACGAATCGATCCGCCTGTATCCGTACCGGTCGCCGCCGCGCAAAGTCCGGCCGCAACCGCTGCTGCGGAGCCGCCTGAAGAGCCGCCGGGCGCGCGCTCGGTGTCCCAAGGGTTACGTACCGGGCCAAAGTAGCTGTTCTCATTGGATGAGCCCATGGCGAACTCGTCCATGTTGGTCTTGCCCAGTGTGACGGCGCCTGACTCCATAAACTTGCGGGTGACGGTGGACTCGTAAGGGGGAACAAATTTCTCCAGCATTCTGGAGCCGCATGTCGTCGTCACGCCTTCAGTGCAGAAGACGTCTTTGTGCGCGAGAGGTACGCCATTCAGAATCGAGGCTTCTCCTGCATTGAGACGAGCGTCGGCTTGTTCCGCCTGAGAGAGAGCCAGATCTTCAGTAATGGTGATGAAGCAATTCAATTCTGGATTGAGACGTTTGATTCTGGTCAGATAATCCTGGGTGATTTCACGGGATGAAAACTGTTTATCCCTGAGTCCGCTTATGATCTCGCTAATAGTATGTGGCAGCATGCGTATCTCTTACTTTTCTATAGCCGGCAAGGCGTTCGCAATAAGTTCTTTGGGAGGCGGGCGTTCCAGTTGCGTCAATCGATGACTTTGGGAACCAGGTACAAACCATTTTCAGTGGCTGGCGCGATGGCCTGAAATTTTTCACGCTGATTACTTTCCGTCACTTCGTCTTTGCGTAGCCGCTGCGTCATTTCCAGCGGATTGGACAGTGGCTCGACGGCGCTGGTGTCCACTTTCTGCATCTGTTCGACGAAGTCCAGAATCTGGCCCAGATCGCGGGTCAGTTTCGCCACTTGGTCGCCGGGCGTTTCCAATCTCGCTAGCTTGGCGATGGTCTCCAACTGTTCCGACTGGATAGTCACATTATTCTCCTGCTGGGCGTTGCGGTTGGCTTGATTCGGATCTGATCCGATAATTCGATGTTGAATCCGGGCTGGCGAACGCCATTGCAGCGCTCCTGATCGCACCAGAAACTAAAGAGGGCTATTATAAGAGGGTTTGCGTACAGTCTGTAAATGAATTGGCGATTTTTTCCCTGTAAAACGCCCTAAAACAGGCCTTTCTGATGACAATTTTTTAATGGCTTGCGGCTAGGCGCGGGCGGGGCTAAATGATTCTTGCCCTGACCCCTCGCCACTGTTAAAGTTGCCGCAGCATGCCTAACCCTAAAAAGAATACGGATTCAAACGTTCAATGTTTAAACGATTACGTGGTTTGTTTTCCAGCGATCTTTCGATCGATCTGGGGACCGCCAATACTTTGATTTATGTTCGTGGAAGAGGAATTGTGCTCAATGAGCCCTCTGTGGTCGCAATTCGTAACCAGGGCGCACAGAAAAGCGTTGCGGCGGTAGGCGCCGAAGCGAAGAGGATGCTGGGACGGACGCCGGGCAACATTACCGCGATCCGACCTTTGAAAGATGGCGTCATCGCCGACTTTCACGTTACCGAAAAAATGCTCCAGCACTTTATCCACAAAGTGCATGAAAACAGTTTCATCACCCCCAGCCCTCGTGTACTGGTCTGTATTCCCAGCCGATCCACTCAAGTTGAGCGTAAAGCAATTCGAGAGTCCGCCCTTGGCGCGGGCGCCAGAGAAGTATTTTTGATTGAAGAGCCTATGGCTGCGGCGATTGGCGCCGGTCTGCCTGTTGAAGAGGCGAACGGCTCCATGGTGGTGGACATCGGTGGTGGTACGACGGAAATCGCCATAATTTCCCTGAACGGCATAGTTTACGCTGACTCGGTGCGAGTTGGCGGAGATAAGTTTGACGAGGCGATTACCGCTTATGTGCGCCGCAATTACGGCAGCTTGATCGGCGACGCGACAGCAGAACGTATCAAGCAGGAAATCGGTTGTGCATACGAAGGCTTGGAGCTGCGTGAAATCGACGTGCGCGGCCGCAACCTCGCAGAAGGGGTTCCCCGTAGTTTTACCCTGAATAGCGAAGAAATCCTTGAAGCGCTGCAAGAGGCGCTGGCTACCATCGTACAGGCGGTGAAGAGCGCATTGGAGCAGTCGCCCCCCGAGCTGGCGTCTGATATCGCCGAACGGGGAATTGTATTGACGGGCGGCGGCGCCCTGTTGCGTGGCCTGGATAGTTTGCTAACGGAAGAAACTGGCTTGCCAGTGATCGTCGCTGACGATCCGCTTACCTGTGTCGCAAGGGGTGGCGGACGTGCATTGGAAGTTATCGACAAACGCGGCAGTGGTCTATTCTTTATGGAATAACAACTCTTTAACGGAGTTGGCCACTTGTTTTCGCCATGTTTTATGGTAGCTTTCTGTGTTTGTAGATAAATTCCTTTCCGGACTGTTGGGGAGATTGCGACATTAAAAATATCTTCGTTGAAGGCCCATTTTTAGGCGCACGAATGATATTGGTGGCTGTGCTCTCCATCGCCATCGGATTTGCGGATTATCACCTCAATCTCTTATCTTCGTTACGCGAAACGCTGGCGACTCTCGTCGCCCCTGTGCAATGGGTTGTCAGCGCTCCTTCCGACGTGGTCGACTGGACTGAAGACGCGGTTAAATCGCGCCGCGATTTACAGCAGGAAAATGATGCGCTGCGCAACAGGCTTTTGATTCTTGAGGCGAAGTCGCAGCGTCTGGCGTCTTTGACTGCTGAAGTTAATCGTCTGCGTGAGTTGCTGAATGCTTCGTCTGTGGTGGATGACTCTGTGCTGGTGTCCGAGATCATCGGCATCAACCCTGATCCATACATGCATGAGGTGGTCGTCAACAAAGGTTCTGACGATGGCGTTTATGTCGGGCAGCCTATGCTCGATTCGCAGGGGTTGATGGGGCAGGTGACGCAAGTATCGCCCTTGACCTCCCGTGTTCTTCTGATTTCCGATAGCAACCATGCCGTGCCGATTCAGGTTAATCGCAACGGTGTGCGCGGCATTCTCGTCGGCTCTGGCGTATTGGACCGACTGCAACTGATAAACGTGCCCGATACGGCTGATATCGTTGTTGGCGACTTATTGGTGAGCTCCGGCTTGGGTGGAAAGTTCCCGGCAGGCTATCCCGTAGCAAAAGTGACTGCGGTGGTGCATGACCCGGGTGAACCCTTTGCGCGAATCGAAGCGCACCCGTTATCCGAATTAAACCGCAGTAGACACGTTTTGTTAGTATTCAAGAAGAAATCGTCGGAGGTGGGAGACAGGGTTTCCGACGAACCTTCGCCTGAAGAAACTCAGTAGGCCTTATGCCCAGAGATGAGTTTCGTCCAGTCTTGTTCGTATTCACCCTGTTCCTGGCGTTTTGCGTCAGTCTGATTCCTTTGGGTGGATACGCAGCTTACTTTAGGCCTGAGTCCATATGCATGGTGATGTTTTACTGGACGTTGAAGCATCCCGGCGCGTGCGGCATTCTAGTCGGATGGTGCGTGGGACTGTTGTGGGATGTGTTGATGGGAAGCACGCTGGGGGTGCATGCCCTGGCGTTGGCGCTACAGGCTTATCTGGTGCTGAAGATGTTGCAACGACTGCAAATGTTCCCTTTGATTCAGCAGTCTTTTGTTGTGTTCATTATTGTAGGCATTGTGCTGATGCTGTTTCGCTGGATTAATGGCATGCTCGCCCAGCCCGCGACGGATATGGCTTATTTATTGGGCGCTCTGAGTTCTGCGCTGCTGTGGCCGCTGTTTTCGCTACTAATGGAAAAACTGGAAAATGTTTGACGGTAACCCTGGTGGGCGGCGCCTTGTGCTGGCGTCGGGATCTCCGCGTCGGCGCGAAATGATCGCCGGGCTGGGGTGTGAATTTTCTATCGCCAGTGCGGATATTGATGAAAGCGTTCTGCCTTCTGAGGCGGCGGCGGATTACGTGGAGCGCCTCGCCAGAGGGAAAGCGAAAACAGTATTTGAAGCGCGTAAGGATCAACAGGATATAGTGGTGTTGGGCGCTGACACTACTGTTGTGGCGGGAGGCGATATT
Organism: Hahella sp. NS-SX17; assembly: GCF_057367735.1. Classification (NCBI taxonomy): domain Bacteria; kingdom Pseudomonadati; phylum Pseudomonadota; class Gammaproteobacteria; order Oceanospirillales; family Hahellaceae; genus Hahella; species Hahella sp. NS-SX17. The sequence continues at coordinate 6,013,390 of NZ_CM170632.1, read as the reverse complement.
CTCGGCAAGCCGGTTGATTTTGAAGACGCCCAGGCCATGCTGCGCAGGCTGTCAGGGACATGGCATGAGGTACTGACCTCAGTTGCGTTAGTGGCTGCGGATGATTGTAAAGTGACGACTACCCTGAGCAGAGTGCGATTCAGGGAGTTGTCTGAGCTGGAAATTCAGCGTTATTGGGATTCCGGTGAGCCGGTCGATAAGGCGGGCGCATACGGCATTCAAGGGTTGGCCGGGAGTTTCGTGGAGCGCGTAGAAGGCAGCTATTCATCCATTGTCGGGCTGCCTCTTTGCGAGACCGTCGTGCTGTTAAAGGAATTCGGAATCAAAGTCTGGTCGGATTAACCGCATGAGTGAAGAAATCTTAATCAACGTGACTCCGGTGGAAACTCGCGTTGCTGTCGTTGAAAACGGCATGTTGCAGGAAGTCTATATCGAAAGAAGTCAACGGCGAGGCATTGTCGGCAATATCTACAAAGGCAAAGTCATCCGAGTCTTGCCGGGCATGGAAGCGGCGTTTATTGATATTGGGCTGGAGCGCGCGGCTTTCATTCATGCTTCAGATGTGACCACGGTGAACCCCAGCGAGGAGCGCAACGGCGGTAATAAGCATCCCGATATCAGTTCTCTGCTGCGCGAAGGTCAGTCTCTGGTGGTGCAGGTCACCAAGGACCCGATTGGCGCCAAAGGCGCGCGTCTGACCACTCAGTTATCTATTCCATCCCGCTATTTGGTCTACATGCCGGATAACAACCATATTGGGATTTCCCAGCGCATTGAAGACGACGCCGAGCGTGATCGCTTGAAAGAGCTCATTCAGCTTTGCGTCACCACGGAGGATGCGAATTCTGCTGATGGCGCAGGATTTATCATTCGCACGGCGGCGGAAGGCGTTGGGTCAGAAGAGTTGAAGTCCGACATTCTGTTTCTGCAAAAGCTTTGGCTTTCTCTGCGGGAGAGGATCAAGACGTCTCCAGCGCCGGGTCCAATATATGAGGATCTGCCGCTTTACATTCGCACCTTGCGTGATCTGGTGCGGCCTTATACGGAGAAGATTCGAATCGACTCTAGAGAAAGCTTCCATAAGGCATTGAAGTTTGTGGATGAGTTTGTCTCTGAGATTCGCAACAAGCTGGAGTACTATCCCGGCGAGCGCCCGATTTTTGACTTGTACAGTGTTGAAGATGAGCTGCAGAAAGCGTTGAGTCGTAAAGTACAGTTGAAGTCCGGCGGCTACCTGATTATCGATCAGACTGAGGCGATGACAACCATTGATGTCAACACTGGCGCCTTTGTCGGTCATCGAAACCTTGAAGAAACTATCTTCAAAACCAATCTTGAAGCGGCGCGGGCTATCGCGCGACAACTGCGGCTACGTAACCTGGGTGGAATAATTATCATCGACTTCATTGATATGGAGGACGAGGAGCACAAGCGTCAAGTGTTGCGAATGCTGGAAAAAATGCTGGAGCGGGATCACGCTAAAACCAAAATCAGTTGCGTGAGTGAGCTGGGGTTGGTGGAAATGACGCGCAAGCGCACCACTGAAAGTCTGGGGCAAATGCTGTGTGAGCCTTGTCCCGCCTGCGATGGACGCGGCGCTGTCAAAACTGCGCAAACCGTATGCTATGAAATTTTTCGAGAGATTTTGCGCATTAATCGCACTTATGACGCGCAGGGGTATTTGGTATTGGCGGCTCAGACCGTGGTGGACCTGTTGCTGGATGAGCAGTCCGACAGCGTTGCGGACTTGGAGACCTTCATCGGCAAGCGTATCCGTTTTCAGGTGGAGGTTATGTACACCCAGGAGCAATTTGATGTTGTTCTGCAATAGATTGCAGCGCACACTTTCTGTAGACGTTACCCGCCGACGATAACTCTGAACTTTGTCGTCGGCGCAGATTAATCAAGCATAGACGTATATCGCCGGCGGCCCGATCCAGTCATGACCATCAAATCCGTGATAATCAAGTTCACACAGTGGGTATGGTACGTGGCTATCGCATTGCTGGTCCTGGTGGCGACATACTTGTCGCTGGGGCGCAACTTTTTCGACGCCGTGTCCGTGTTCAAGGAAGACCTGGAGCTGCGTCTGTCTGAGTCCCTGGGCGCGACGGTCAGGATGGATGCGCTGGAAGGAAGCTGGGATGGATTCGATCCGGTCGTCACCCTCAAAAACATCACCCTAACTGACCCGAACAAAGTCGATAGCGCAATGACGCTGGACTCCTTGGTTGTTCAACCGGATGTCATTAAATCGCTGTTCTCACAAAAACTGGCCTTGCGTCGGGTGGAGATAGGGGATGTCTCCGTCAACCTGGAGCAGAGTTTGAGTGGCGGATGGCGTCTCCCGGGGCTGGAGCGGCAGGAGAGCGAGGGCGGCGTTTTGGATTGGCGGCGGCTGGCTGATTATATGGCCTCCCCGGTGTTGGAGTTTCGCGAGATCCGGTTGCACTGGCGTTATCGTAACAGTCAGGTGGCGGGCTGGTTGATTCCGGTGTTGACGATCAGGGTTGAGAATAATGATGTGGCCGCATCGGGGCGTATTCTTCGAGCCAGGGATCAAGCTGACTTGGGACTCTTCTCCGTCAAGGCGCGTGAATTGTTGAAATCGGGAAGGCTGAATGGCGACGTTTATTTGAGCTGGCGGAGAGGTGAGGCGCTGGACCCGTTGTTAAGCTTGTTCCATGACCAGAATGTACAGGCTACGGACATTGACGCGTCGGGCGCGATCTGGCTGAGGTTGAAGAATAATCGCGTTATCGATGTTACAGGAGACTTTGGCGTTTCTCGGTTGGCGTGGGCGAGTGAGCAGACCACTATGGCTCCTTTGCAGAACATCAAGGCCCGGTTTCACGCTGCACTAAATGATCAGGGCGGCTGGCGGGTGACTGGATATGATCTGGGGCTTGATTGGGCGGGAGAAGGCTGGAGCGATGCGCGAGCGATTATAAATATCGACTCAACGGGCGCTGTTCAGGTTGAGTTGGACAGTCTGAACTTGGGGCTTCTCAGCCGTTTGAGCGTCGCCACCGGTATGTTGCCCAGTGACGCATCAAGGCGCCTCGCCAGTTACCAGCCGGAAGGCATGTTGCGCAATATTGGATTCGACCTTGATGCTGAGGGGCGGTTTGAGCTGAATGGGCAACTGGATCAGGTCCGAGTGACCCCGCACGGCGGGGCTCCGGGAGGGGCTGGCATTGATGGCCTGCTTCAGATTCGCAACCATGGCGGCAAGGTAATTTTCAAAGGCGCGGGGATGCAGTTGAACTTCCCTGAGTTGTTCCACTCTGGTTGGACATTCGGCTTCAGTGAGGGGCGCGTAGAGTGGAGAAGCAACGATGAGTTTGTGTATGTGTTTGGAAATGGCCTGCGATTGCAGGGCGTTAATGATATGCAGGCGAAGCTCAATGGCGCATTCAGCGTGCTGTTGCCTCACGATGGAAGCCGTGAAGTCAATCTGGAGTTAGCGATAGGAGTGGAAAGCGCCGACGCCAGAGTGGCCCCATTGTTGGCGCCTGGACATGTTATTCCACTGGAGCTTGATCGCTGGTTGCGGCAAGCGGTCAAAGGCGGTCAGGTGACGACCGGCGGCTACTTCTATTCTGGTGTGGTGGGGCCTTTGGCGACCGCCGCCAATCATCGCTCACAGATGTTTTTCAATTTGAAAGACGGACGTTTGCATTATGCAGACGGCTGGCCGGAGTTGGAAAATTTTGACGCGCGGCTCGCTATCATTGGAGGTGAGTTGAGCGCCATCGTTGGAGAAGGAACGGTCGCAGGAACTCGGGTTAGCTCGGTGAAAGTGAAGCGGGACGGCGGTGACAACGCTGATTCGCTGCTTCATATCAGCGCAAATATTCGCCCGCAGAAAAGTGACTGGGATTATTGGCTTAAGAAATCACCCATTGCTGACGTAACTGCGCCGGTTGTGGAAGACTGGTCTGTCAGTGGGAGCAGTTCGGGCGTACTGGACTTGACGTTAAACACAGTTGGCGCTGGTGCGCCACGCGTGGACCTTAAACTGAAGGCGGCGGGTTTGAGCTTGCGATCTGATCGTAACGACCTGGCGCTGACGGGGCTGCGGGGGAACCTTTCTTTCAGCACGGTTGACGGCATCCGCGCGACAGGCATGCAAGGGGCGATATTCGGAAAGCCCGCGAATCTGGATGTAACGACTTCAAACTGGTCTGAGCAACGCAAAACGCTGGCGTTAAAGTTGGCGAGCAAGATTGAAACCCCTGCGCTTCTGGAGTGGCTCAATGTTGAGCGTGATGTGCCGTTATCAGGACAGTTACCCTATCGCTTCGTCTTAAACCTGGATCACACAGATAAAAGTCGTTTCCGGTTGCGGTTGGACAGCGAGTTGTTGGGAGCGAATATTCAGGCGCCGGCGCCTTTCGGCAAAACGATTCAGGATAGTGTTCCTTTGTCGGTCGTGCGCGACTGGGAAACAGAGGGAAGTACTGAAAACTGGTCCGTATCCGTAAAGAATTTGCTGAAGGCGCGTTTTGAGGTCAGCAAGGGAGCGGTCAGCCGCGGGGCGCTGGCGTTTGTATCAGGGGATCGAGCGCCGGAGGGGCTTGAGCTTCCTGAGCGAGGCGTTAATGTGTCTGGGCATTTGTCGCGGCTGTCAGTAACTGAATGGCGCACGTACTTGCAAGAGGCGCTGGATGCGGGCTATGGGGGGGCGTCAGCTGGCGCGCCGGACTGGCTTAATCGGGTCTCCATGCAGGTTGGGAAACTGGAAGTCGCTGGTGAATGGTTCAGTCAAGTGGATGTCCGCCTGAACAAGCGTTTGGGGAGCGTTGATATTGCGCTGGATGACGGTGAGAGGCTGACGGGAACTCTGACGATCCACGATGACCCGAATAAGCCGCCTTTCGCAAAATTCCGGCGCTTGTACATTTCCGACAGCGCCACGTCAGTAGTAGAAAAACGCATGACGCCTGCGGACGTGCCCTTTGCGCAGGTGGACATTGAAGACCTTCGTTTGGGGGGTAAAGAGCTTGGGAGTTGGGCGTGGGTGACGCAGCCGCGGGAAGATGGCGTGGTGTTCAGTAATATGTTCGGTCGTCTCGCCGGGGCCACTGTGACCGCCAGACTGAGTTGGCTGATGGATGCTCAAACTGGTCACCAGACATCGATTCTCACGGGAGACTTGAAAGGCGCCAACTTTGACCGTTTCTATGAAAATCTGGCTGAAGAGGCCCCGCTGACCGCCGAGGATTATCGTTTTAATACCGGTATTGTCTGGCAAGGCGGCCCGACGGAGTTTCAGTGGAAAGACGTAACAGGGCAAATCAGTTTCAAAATGAGCAATGGCGTTTTCCGTGAGGCGTCTAACTCCGCCAATATCTTCCGCGTTTTCGGTATTCTCAATACAGACTCCATTACTCGGCGGCTGCGTTTGGACTTTTCCGATTTGTATCGAAAAGGCCTGGCCTATGACCAGATTGAGGGTGGGGCGCGCATCGAAGAGGGCGTGATGGACTTTGAGAGCCCGCTCGCCATCCAGACGCTTTCCAGTGGGTTTAAAATTACCGGTAAGACCAGTCTGGTGGATGACAGTCTGGATATGCAAATGGTAGTGGTGTTGCCGGTAACGAAAAATCTGCCGCTGGCGGCGGTGTTGGTGGGAGCGCCTCAAGTAGGGGGCGCATTGTTTCTGATCGACAAGCTGCTGGGTGATCCGCTCAGCAGGATGACCAGCGCCACATACAAAATCAAAGGTACACTGGATAATCCAGAGGTCAGCCTGCAGCAAATCTTCGATAATAGCAGCGGCGGGACGGCCTCTCAGAGAAGGAGAGCGGATTAATGAGCGAGTTTAAGCTTGCGGTGGTGCAGCTGGTCAGCACCAGTGATATAGAGCAGAATCTGGTCCGAGTGGAACACTGGGTGGCGGAAGCGGCTAATGGCGGTGCGCGGTTGGTGCTACTGCCGGAGAACTTTGCTTTGTTCGAAAGCAAGCGTTCGTTGGATATTGGCGCTGCGGAGGCGGACTCAGAGGGCCCAATACGTCGGTTTGTCGCTGGATTGGCGAAGCGTTTTGGGGTGTGGATTATTGCGGGATCGTTGCCCTGTGCGCGACGTCCTGACGGCGCTCCCATTGATGGGCGCGTGCGCTCCGCCTGCTGGGTGTTCGACGATAGCGGGGCCACGGTTGCCCGTTACGATAAGATTCATCTATTTGATGTGGATGTAAAAGACGCTTACGGCGCCTATCGCGAGTCCGCAATCTTTGAGCCGGGCGAGAAAGTCGTTGTGGTTGAGACGCCCTGGATCAGGATTGGACTGTCGATTTGCTATGACTTACGCTTTCCCGAATTGTTTCGGGCGATGGCGGAGCAGGGCGCAGAGCTGGTGACAGTTCCCTCTGCATTCACCTACGTCACGGGAGAGGCGCACTGGGAAACATTGTTACGGGCGCGGGCGATTGAAAATCAGGTGTTTATCGCCGCGGCCAATCAGGGAGGGCGTCATTCGGAGTCCCGACGCACATACGGACATTCCATGGTTATCGATCCCTGGGGTAAGGTCGTGGAAGGAATGGAAGAAGGAGAAGGTGTTATTTTCTCTACTTTGGATAAGGCGGAGCTGCAGGAAGTACGGACCAGAATGCCCGTACTTGCACATCGCAGACTCAAGTAGGTTTCTTCACTCAGGCGTCGTCGACGACTTCTTTCAAATAGCGATATAGCTTTTTAGCGGCGCCGCGGTTCTTGTTCTCTGTAATATCTTTTTGCGCGGCGCGGATTAATTGACGTAAATGCTGCGCTTCACTATTGGGATACTGATTCATGAACTCCGTCACCGCCTGATCGCCTTCGGCAATCAGCGACTCTCGCCAACGCTCAAGGCGATGGTGTTCCGCCGCCTGTAATGCGGAACCCTGGTCGAACTTGTCGAGAAAAGTACGAATCTCTTCTTCGTCCACATCCCGCATTAACTTACCGACAAACTGAAGCTGTCGACGCTTGGCTTCATGGCTGGCTATCTTATTGTAGGCCTGTATCGCTTCATGCAGGCGTTCAGTGAGCGGAACCTGACTGAGCTGATCGGGTTTGAGCTCCGCCAGCTTTTTGCCCAGCTGCTGCAAGGCTTCCATCGCCCGTTTACGACTGGATTTACTGGGCGGAAGGTCTTCTTCGTCGTAATAATCGTCTTCGAATTCGTCGTCGTGATGTGAATGGTTCATTGAAATGCTCAAATCAATTCTCGGAAACTAAAATAGTAACACAGCGCTTAAGTAAGATAAGAATAGTCAGGCATTCGCCATTGCGCATGGTCAGGCGTAGGCGATTGTAGCGAGCCCTAGAAATGACATGAATCCAACAACGTCTGTGACGGTGGTCAGAATGACGCCTCCAGCCAGGGCAGGGTCTATTTTCAGGGTCTTTAGTATCAGTGGTAAGGCGGTGCCGGCGATTGCCGCTACCGTCAGGTTAATCAACATCGCTGAGGCGATAAGGACGCCAATTGTGACGTCGTTGAACCAGACCATGGCGGCTGTCGCGACCACAAAAGCCCAGAGTACGCCATTAAACGCGCCTACCAGAAACTCACGGTTCATCAGCCAGCGAATGTTGTTTGAACCGACCTTGCCCGTCGCCATCCCTCTGATTACCAGCGTGAGCGCCTGGCTGCCTGCGATGCCGCCCATGCTGGCGACAATAGGCATCAATACGGCCAGAGCGACCACCTTTTCAATGGTCGCTTCAAAAATACCAATAACTGCTGAAGCGAGAAATGCGGTGATCAGGTTTATTCCCAGCCAGACCGCCCGGCTCTTGGCGGTTTTCATAATGGGGGCGAACATGTCTTCTTCTTCGTCCAGACCCGCCATGCTTAAGATTTCGTGATCGGCGTTTTCACGGATAACGTCAACCACGTCATCGATGGTGATACGGCCTACGAGTTTGCCTTTGTCATTGACGACAGGGGCCGAAACCAGGTCGTGGCGCTCGAATAGAGTTGCGACCTCTTTGTCGGAGACGGTCGCTGGGATCGGCTCCACGTCTGTCCGCATGATTTCGCGCACCGTCGAACTCAGACTGGACACCAGCAAAGTGGTCACAGGAAGTACGCCTATGAAATCGTCTTTTCGGTTTACCACCAGCAGGCTGTCGGTCATGTTGGGCAGGCTTTTGTGGCTGCGCAGATAGCGAAGCACAACATCGACGGTAATATCCGGACGCACGGTAATCATGTCCGTGTTCATCAGGCCGCCGGCGGAATCCTCAGGATAGGCCAGGACTTCTTCCAGACGCTGACGGTCCTGGGCGTCCATGGTCTCCAGAACTTCCTGGATGACCGCTTCCGGTAGCTGCTGCAGTAAGTCAGCGAGGTCATCGACCTCGAAATCCTCGGCGATCTCAATAACATCCTGTGCGTTCATTTCGCTCAGGAAGTCAGAACGGATTTCGTCGCTCAGATATTGCAGGACTTCGCCGTCCAGCTCGTCATCGACTAACTGCCAGAGTAACTTCCGCTCGTTGGGCGGTGATGACTCCAGTAAGTGAGCAATGTCGCTGGGGGAAAGGCCGCCGTTCAGTATGCGCGCGACCTGCTGTAAAGATCCGCTTTCGAGCGCTTCCGCAATGGAGCGCATACGGACCTTGGCAGTGCTTTTTTCGGTCGCTTGAGGCATAGATTACATCCGCGTTTGGGGCGGCCCGCAACGGGCAGCGAAGAAATTGCCGGATTTAAATTACAGAGTCGGACTCTGCGCCGTTGTGGCGCCAGTATAAGCGAGCCCAATATAAAGTGTAAGTTAAGACGAAAATTAGTCTAAGGAAAATCAGGGAATTGTCTTACTTTATTCAAGCGGTTTGTATTGTTTGAGAGGTTTGATGAGATGGGGCGGGACGCCCCGAAAGCAGTGAGGGGTTATTCGCCTTCTCCGAAATAATCCTCGATCAGAGTCTTGATGGCGTTAAGCGCCTCTTCTTCGTCGGGGCCGTCTATTTTTAAAGTAAGAGGGGTTCCCTTGCTGGCGGCGAGCATCATGACCGCCATTATGCTTTTTCCGTCAACTTCCTGGCCTTCTTTGGCTACTCTGATCTTACTGGCGAATCGGCCGCTGGTGGATACGAATTTGGCCGCCGCTCGGGCGTGCAGGCCAAGCTTATTAATAATAGTGACTTGTTCCTGGATCATGGGGCGCGATGAGCATAAAAGATTGAAGTTTCCTGAATGTTGGATTCAGGCCGGTTTAATTGTTAAGCGACTGTGGCTTCTTATTGTTAAAACCTTATTGCGCCAGCTCTTTGTGGCGCACTTGGACATTATCATATTTTTTCTTGAAATGCTCTCCCAGGCACTCGCAGATATAGACCGAGCGATGCTGCCCGCCAGTGCAGCCAATGCTGATGGTCATGTAGGTGCGGTTACTGTTCTGGAAGTGTGGAATCCAGGTCTCAAGAAAACTGATGATGTGTTGCAGCATCTGTTCCGGTTCCGGATGCTGTTTTAGGAACTCAATGATTTCCTGGTCGGTGCCTTTGTAGCCGCGCAGCGCTGTATCCCAGTAGGGGTTGGGGAGACAACGAACGTCGAACACCATATCTGAGTCTGAGGGCACGCCGTGTTTGAAGCCGAACGATTGGAAGAGTAGGGCGAGTTCCTGGGTCTTGTGCCCGATAACTCTGATTTTGACCTGATCCCGTAGTTGGTAAATCGAGAGATCGCTGGTGTCTATATAGAGATTCGCCAGTGTGGCGATTGGCTCCAGCAACTGCTTCTCTTTGGCGATGGCTTCCTTCAGGGACGTGCTTTTGCTGCTAAGCGGATGCTTGCGGCGCGTCGCATGAAAGCGTTTGATCAAGGTGGCGTCATTAGCGTCAAGATAGATGATTTCCACATCGATATTGTGCGCTTGCAGGGTGGCGTAAATGGACGGAAAATCTGATAAATCCCTATAAAGATTTCGTGCGTCTATGCTGACGGCGAGTTGCTGATTTTGGGTTTTTCCCTGGTCCAGCACCTCTTGGGTGAGAGGCGAGAGGAGACCGATAGGCAGGTTATCAATGCAGTAATAGCCCATATCCTCCAGGACATGGAGCGCCGTACTTTTTCCGGAGCCTGAACGACCGCTTACGATAATCAGCTTCATGTCTTCCTCTTTCCATCGAAGCTGGATTATTTTTCCAGCACCCTCCTGAACAGGGTTTCGTCGTTGTCGCAGTCGCGCAAATGTTCGCAGAAGCGACGATCATTGAATTTCTGGGCCAGCTGGCTCAGCAGGTCAAGGTGTTCGCTGGTGGCTTCCTGCGGAACGATCAGAACGAACAGCAGATCCACGGGTTCATTGTCGATCGCGTCAAAAGGAATTTTATCCTTCAGTGTAATCAGGGCTCCTATGATGCGATCACAATTTTCCAGGCGACAATGGGGTATCGCTATACCTTGGCCGATACCGGTGCTGCCGAGTCTTTCACGGCATATCAGGTTGGTAAAAATGGCGTTCTCGTCCAAAAATGGAAAATGCTGCGCAATCAGATTGGCGATATATTCAAGAACGCGCTTCTTACTCGAGCCCGACACCCCACAGCGTGTGAGGGCGGGCGAGATAATGGACTCAATAGTTAGTGTGGTTTGGGCCATGTTCTGTTATCTGGCGGATGCGCCATGCATCCGATCAACGTGCTTCTCTTTATGTTTGAGGATCTGGCGATCTAGTTTGTCCACCAGTGCGTCGATTGACGCGTACATATCTTCGTGTTCAGCATTGGCATGCAGGTCAGCGCCGCTAATGTGCATGGTTGCTTCCGCAATCTGGCGCTGTTTTTGAATGGAGAGCGTTACTTGGACATTACTGATGCTGTCGAAGTGTCGTTCGAGCTTGTCGAACTTGTTGTTAACGTAGTCCTTCAGTGCTTCAGTTAACTCGACTTGATGTCCGGTGATGTTCATTTGCATACTTTGCTCCTAATGCCAATATACGGTGCATTATGAATTTTGCACTTCCATGAAAAATACTAGCACATCCATTTTGTGACTATTTGATTTAAGTCTTATGCCTGTATTCCTCCTTTTAAATTAGACGCTTACGTTCGTTTGAAGGCGGAATGGAAAGCGCCTCCCGGTATTTTGCGATCGTACGTCGGGCGACATTGATGCCCTGGTCGCCAAGCAGCGCAGCAATCTTGCTGTCGCTCAATGGTTTTTTTGGTGACTCTGCTGCGACTAACTTCTTGATAATAGCTCTAATGGCGGTGGAAGAACACTCGCCGCCGGTGTCTGTGCTGACATGGCTGGAGAAAAAGTACTTCAACTCAAATACGCCGCGGGGAGTGTGCATGTATTTTTGCGTGGTCACCCGTGAAATTGTTGACTCATGCATCTCCACAGCCTCGGCTATATCGTGCAGCACCAGCGGCTTCATCGCTTCCTCGCCATACTCAAGAAACCCTTGTTGATGTTCGACTATTTGTGAGGCGACTTTCAATAGGGTTTCATTACGGCTTTGCAAGCTTTTGATAAACCAGCGCGCTTCCTGTAACTGATCGCGTAAATAAGTGTTATCGGAGCTGTTGTCCGCGCGTCTTACCAAGCCGGCATAGCCAGGGTTAATGCGGATTTTGGGGGCGATTTCCGGGTTGAGCTCCACCAGCCAGCGACCGTTGGCCTTCTTGACGATTACGTCAGGAACGACATATTCGGTATTGCTTTCCTGAATGCCTTCGCCTGGCCTTGGGTTCAGGCTCTGGATCAGTTTGAGAACCTCCCGCAGGTCGTCCTCCTTCAGGCGACTGCGGCGCATCAACTGTGCGTAGTCGCGATTGCCAAGCAAGTTGATGTAGTGGCTGACCACCAGTTTGGCCTGCCCCAGCCAGGGGGTGTCTTTGGGCAACTGATTCAGCTGGCTCAGCAGGCAGTCCTGCAGATTGCAGGTTGCGACGCCTGGCGGGTCGAATTGCTGAATGCGTTTTAGCACCGCACGCACTTCGTCCAGTTCTATCTCTTCTTCGCCTTCTGTCTGCAGGCCGCTGTGAATTTCGTCAGGCGTAAGGGAGAGATAACCGTCGGAGCTGACCGCATCAATGATCGCAACGGCGATCATACGGTCGATATCGGACATGGGGGTGAGATTCAGTTGCCAGAGAAGGTGGTCTTGCAGGGTCTCGCCCTTGCTGTTGCGGGACTCGAAGTCGTATTCGTCATCCTCGCCTCCGCTGTAGCTGCCTGAGCTGCTCTGAAACACGTCATCCCAGGCGGTGTCTACGGGCAGGTCGTTGGGGATTGAATCGGACCAGTTGTCCTCCTCGGCGAACCCTCCCTCTTCCATGCCCGACTCTTGCGTCCTCTCCTTGCTGGAGTTGTTGGCGAGCATGTCGCTGATCGTATCATTCTGAACGTGATTGGGAGACTCGTCCTCTTCTGACACTTCCAGCATAGGGTTGGACTCAAGCGCTTGTTGAATCTCCTGCTGCAAATCCAGTGTTGAAAGCTGCAAAAGTTTTATTGCTTGTTGCAGTTGCGGGGTCATGGTCAGTTGTTGACCCAGCTTTAACTGCAATGAAGTTTTCATAACCATCTGATGCTTACCACCGATTCAGGCACAGATCTTGTGAGTTTTTCATAATTATTAAGTGCTTTTATCCTAAGCTCTTGAGCCTTGAGGTCCATCCGGGATGGAGGCCGCCGGTTAAACTAAAGTTTGAACTGGTCACCCAGATAGACCTCCCTAACCTTTGGGTTGGCAAGAATATCACCTGGCGTGCCGCTTGCGATAATAAATCCTTCACTGACAATATAGGCGCGTTCACAAATATCCAAGGTCTCGCGCACATTATGGTCGGTAATTAAAACGCCGATGCCGCGTTTCTTAAGGTGCTCGATTATCTGCTTGATATCGTTGACGGAAATAGGGTCTACCCCGGCGAAAGGCTCATCCAGCAAGACAAACTTTGGTTCAGTGGCCAGTGCGCGGGCGATCTCGACGCGTCGGCGTTCGCCCCCGGACAGGCTCATGCCAAGGCTCTTGCGGATGTGGGTAATGTGAAACTCCTGCAACAGCTCTTCCATCTTTTGCTTGCGCTCCTTGCGGCTCAGATCGGCTCTGGTCTCAAGGATAGCGTATATGTTGTCTTCCACTGACAGCTTTCTGAAAACTGAGGCTTCCTGCGGCAGGTAGCCTATGCCCTTGCGCGCTCTGCCGTGCATGGGTAAAGCGGTGATCTCCGCGTCGTCAATGTATACGCCGCCTTTGTCGCTGGGGATCAATCCCACCACCATGTAGAAGCAGGTGGTCTTACCTGCGCCGTTAGGCCCGAGAAGTCCGACAATCTCGCCGCTGCGGATTTCGACGGACACGTCTTTTACTACTGACCGTTTCTTGTAGGCCTTGGCCAGATTTTTGGCGGTGAGGGTGCTCATTGTTTATTAGATTTGGGCGGATGGTAGATGATTTCAACCTGTTCGGCCTGATTGCCTGAGGTTGCTCCCTTCGCTGTCACCAGGCGTTTGTCAGTGAAATAGATGATTTCTTCTCCTTCCACGGAACTGTTGTCCTGCAGAATCCGCGCATGGTTGCGCATGATGACTTTACTCTGGCTGCGATCATAATCCATGCTTTCTGCGTAAGCGTGAGTTTCAGTTTGTTTTTCTGCGTCAAACTGCACAAGGTGGGCGGGCTTGCCGGTTGCTTGAAAACGACTGATGCCTTGATCGTCAGTGTAAAGGACGACTTTATCCGCTTCGATACTGGATTTGCCCTGAGTGATGACGACATTGCCGATATACGTGTCGATGCCTTTCTGACCGTCTCTCTCCCAGCGTCCAGCCTTGATGCGTACCGGTTCGTCACTACCGTTAAGAAGGTCCAGGGCGTAGCTCAGCGGGGCGAACACGATGCCCAGCAATAACGTCACTGTGAATAGTTTACTTGGGTTGCGCATAAACACCGATTACCTGAGAAAGTAAGACAATAAGCTTTTTATCAATATCCGCCTCCATTCCGACAGCGGTTAACTGATTGATATTTGAAGTTATCTTAACGGGTTGATCTGTACTGATAAAGCGTGACTTGTTGTTGTAGTCCAGTGCTTCCGTTTGCATGAGGATTGGCGCGCCATCATTGGAGGCTCCGTTGACCTTTACATCGCCGCGGAGTTTCAGAGTGTCCTGCTTGATGAGCAGCTCGCCTTCGAGGGACTCCACGCGCCAGCTTTTTTCTCCTTGTTGATATATCTCCAGATAGGGTTGGGTCAGTACGCCGGTATCCGTATCTGGATAATGCTTGGCCAGTTGGCTTTGCAGGCGGCTGGTGAGCGCGCCCTCTTTGTTGTAAGTGGTATAAACGGCATTAATGACGAAAGCGTCGGGCTCATCCTTCAGTAGAGGCTCTTCCTCGAAAAATGGGACAGCCCCGTCATCCTGGTAGGCGACCAGATAAATGACCAGGAACGCCGCCAAAGCGGCGTAGATCCATTTGCTATATTGTCGGAGCAGATCTGTCATGAGGTTATAGGTAGGCTTCCAATGAGGCGTGCAGCACACCTTTGGCGTCTAGTATCATATCGCACACTTCTCTCACTGCGCCTTTTCCTCCGTGCGCGGATGTGCAATAAGCCGCATGCTGGCGAACATACCAGTGACCATTGGGAACGGTGACGCCAAAGCCGCAGCTGCGAATGGCCGCCAAGTCGGGCAGGTCATCGCCGACGTATGCGCACTCACTGAGTTCCAGACCCAGCTTATTGCGAATTTCATTCAGACCGACAAGCTTGTCTTCTCTGCCTTGCAGTAATTCAAGGATGCCCAGGTCGCCAGCTCGTTTGGCGACCATGGCGGATTTGCGTCCTGTAATGATGGCGACAGTGACGCCCGCTTTTTGCAGGAGTTTGACGCCAAGGCCATCGAGTATTGAGAAGGGCTTGAATTGTTCCCCTGACTCTCCGAAGTAAAGGGCGCCGTCTGTCAGGACTCCATCCACGTCCAGCGCCAACAGCTTAATCGGCGTCAGTGCTTGCAATTGTTGTTCGGTCAATGAAGGCGACATTAAATGACTCCCGCGCGCAGCATGTCTTGAGTATTGAACGCGCCAATGACCCTTTTGTCTGCGTCAACAACAGGGAGGGCGTTGATTTTTTTCTCCTGCATCAGGCCAAGAGCTTCGGCGGCTAGCATATCTTTGGTCACAGAGCGGCAGTTGGCGGTCATTACTGTGTCTATGGTGCAGTTTCGTATATCAATATTCTTGTCCAATGTGCGGCGTAAATCTCCGTCAGTGAATACGCCTAATAGCTTGGAATTCTGGTCAACTACACAGGTCATTCCCAGTCCTTTTTGGGACATTTGTAATAAAGATTCGCTTAGAGATGCGTTTTCTTTGACGACAGGGATGGATTCGCCTGTGTGCATAATATCGGACACTTTTAAGAGTAGTCTGCGACCCAAGGCTCCGCCGGGATGAGAAAAAGCGAAATCCTCCGCTGTAAACCCGCGAGCTTCCAGAAGAGCAATAGCAATAGCGTCTCCTAGCACCAGGCATACTGTAGTGCTGGAAGTTGGGGCAAGGTTAAGCGGGCAGGCTTCGGTGGAGACGCTGGCGTCAATATTGGCTTCAGCAATTAGAGACAATGTAGAGTTCGGATTGCCTGTCATGCTGATCAGCGGCACACCCATACGTTTGAGAAGCGGTAGTATAGTGACAATTTCCGCTGTATTTCCTGAGTTGGAAATTGCTAAAACTACATCTTTAGGCGTCACCATACCCAGGTCGCCATGGCTGGCCTCGCCGGGGTGCAAAAAAAATGAAGGCGTTCCTGTCGATGCTAGAGTGGCGGCAATTTTATTTCCTATGTGGCCTGACTTTCCCATGCCTGTCACGACAACCCGGCCCTCACACTCAAGCATTAAATCACATGCTTTTATAAAGGCCTCATCTATGCGATTGCTTAACGCCTGAATCGCTTCAAGCTCCATTTCTATTGTGCGCTTAGCGGCTTTTATATACTCGTGATCGTGGTGGCTCATTAATGCAGCGTTCCAGAGTCTGTTTCTAGGGGTATCTGCTTGCAGCAGACAGGGTATGGTGTTGAGTCCAATGCTCTGCGGCGAGGCCAGCGTATTATACGACGCTCAAGGCCTGCTGCAACTTGCCGGGAAAGATGTGGGCAGTTAAAACATCTTCTGATATATTCCGCACCTGTTTAGGCTATTTTTGGCAAAACGCCAAAGCCGCCGTAAGGTTATGTTTTTAGGATACTTAATGCTTCCGGGAAGGGGGCGTTTACGCTGGCTGGGCGATTAAGGTGATTTCAGATGACGCAAAACCCCTCCAATTACGTGGAAGTCAGGGGGCTTACCTTCGCCAGAGGCGACAGGCTCATCTACGATAACGTAGACATCGATATACCCAAAGGCAAGGTCACCACCATCATGGGGCCCAGCGGTACGGGTAAGACCACGCTACTGAAATTAATCGGCGGCCAACTGAAGCCCGATAAGGGCGATATCTGGGTGAATGGGTTCAATGTGCCGAAGCTGAAGCGCAAGGAGCTATATGAGTTGCGCGAACGCATGGGGATGTTGTTTCAATCCGGTGCACTATTTTCTGATCTCAGCGTCTTTGAAAATGTCGCATTTCCTTTGCGCATCCACACACAACTACCCGAAGCAATGATTCGCGACCTGGTTTTAATGAAGCTTCATGCGGTAGGTCTGCGCGGCGCTCGTGATTTGATGCCTAGCGAATTATCTGGCGGCATGGCTCGTCGTGTGGCGTTGGCGCGCGCTATCGCCATGGACCCGGAAATGGTTCTGTATGATGAGCCATTTACTGGACAGGACCCCATCGCAATGGGCGTTATTGTCCAGCTTATCCGTTTGCTTAATGACGCCTTGGGGCTGACTAGCGTGGTCGTGTCCCATGATATTCAGGAATCATTGAGCATTACGGATCACTTGTGCATAGTCGCTGACGGCAAAGTGATGGGGCAGGGTAGCCCGCAGGAGCTGCGCTCCAATGGAAATGCTTTCGTCAAACAGTTCCTCAATGGCTTGCCGGATGGGCCGGTGCCCTTTCACTTTCCCGCAACAGACTATGCGGAGGATTTATTACGGGGAGACCAGGATGCTGGATTTTCTGCAAAGGCTTGGTAGGAATGGCCTGTTGTCGCTGGGCGCACTAGGCCGGGCGGGAATGTTTCTGGTGGGGGCGCTGGTGGGCGCGCCGCGTATGAAAGGCCTGCCGCTCTTGCTCAAACAGCTATATTCAGTTGGCGTCCTGTCGCTGGTGATTGTTGTAGTCAGTGGTTTGTTTATAGGCATGGTGCTCGGGCTTCAGGGCTACAATATCCTGGTGGATTATGGGTCGGAGCAGGCCATAGGTCAGATGATCGCCCTGACGCTGGTGCGTGAGCTGGGGCCGGTGGTTACTGCGTTATTATTTGCAGGGCGCGCTGGTTCGGCCTTGACGGCTGAAATTGGCTTGATGAAAGCGACTGAGCAACTATCCAGCCTGGAAATGATGGGAGTCGACCCTTTGCGGCAGATTATAGCGCCGCGGCTTCTGGCTGGTTTTATTGCTATGCCTATGCTGGCCATGATCTTTAGCGTGGTGGGCGTTTGGGGCGGTAAAATGGTGGGCGTGGAGTGGCTTGGCGTCTACGAAGGCTCTTTCTGGAGCAATATGCAGGCGTCAGTGGACTTTTCCGACGATATTCTCAACGGAATAATCAAGAGTATTGTTTTTGGCGTCGTATGTACCTGGATCGCCGTGTTTCAGGGGTATGATTCAGTTCCCACCTCTGAAGGCATTAGCTCTGCGACGACTAAAACGGTGGTTTACTCATCGCTGGCTGTCTTGGGGCTGGATTTTATTTTGACCGCCGTAATGTTTGGAGACTTTTAATATGCGGATTCGTACGCTGGAGATATCTGTAGGGGCTTTTATTGTCGCCGGCATTGGGGCGTTGTTCTTGTTGGCGCTTGAAGTGAGCGGATTGTCGTTGAGCCCAACGCAGGATACATACAAATTGTATGCGGAATTTACTGATGTAGGGGGGCTGAGAGTGCGGGGTAAAGTGTCCCTGTCAGGCGTGACTATCGGGCGCGTTAACGGCATCTCGTTAGACCCCAAGTCGTCCAAGGCGGTTGTTGAGATGGATATCGACTCGGATGTGAACTATTTGAGCGCAGACAGTGTCGCAGTTATTAGTACCGCAGGCCTTTTGGGCGAAAAGTATATTAACGTCTCCATTGGTGGGGACGAGGAAGCTCTGAAGGACGGCGACTTCTTTTACAGTACGCAAAGTGCGCTGAATCTGGAAAAGCTGATCAGCGACTTTGCAACCAGTAAGTAAGCGGCGGTTGGTTCTGTATTCAAAGTAAAGCTGTGTTTTTTGGGGTTTGAAAGTTATAAGGTTAAAAAGTTAGGCGAAGAATATGATGTTAGCGATGAAGAGTTTAAGGCGTTTGCTTGCAACGATGGCGTTGCTTGCTTTCGCTGTCATGGCGCAGGCCAATGCGCAGCAAGATGTTTTCAACGTGGTGCAAGACAGCACCAAAATGCTGGTTTCCAAACTGCAGTCTGAAAAGCAAACCTATTATGAGAACCCGCAAAAGTTCTACGGGGCGATGGAGGAAGCGCTGCAGAATCTTGTGGACTTTGATCGTATCGCTGCTCGTGTGATGGGGCGGTATCGCAGAGATGCTAGCGATGAGCTTAAAACGAAGTTTGTAGGCGTGTTCAAAAAGAGCTTGTTTGACGCTTATGGTAAAGCGTTGGTGGAAAGCGGTGAATTCAAAGTTAACGTATTGGCCGCAACCGTTAATCCAAGAGACGACGGGCGCGCAAGCGTGGATTTGGAAGTGATTTCCGCGTCTGGAAACAAGTATCCGGTAATCTATTCAATGTATAAAAATCGCGATAACCAATGGCTGCTTGAGAATGTCATTGTTAATGGCGTGAACATAGGTCTTGCATTCAAAGACCGCTTTGAGCAGCAAGTTAACGTGCATAAAGGCGATATCGCCAAGGTTGTAGATAGCTGGTCCAGTCGGATTGAAGAAGGTGAATTGACTGGCGAGGCGAAATAATGTCGGCGAGATTGACCTGCGCCAAGGATGCGCAATCCAGAGAGGTGGCGCTCAGTATTTCGGGGGCGGTTGATCTCTCTAATGTGGTTGGCTTGTTGGCCGAAGGCGAAAAGGCGGTGCAGGCCGCCGACGCGGCTTTACCGCTACGCATCGATGTCTCTCTTGTCGAAAATGCGCTAAGTGTGCTGATATCGCTGCTACTGCGTCTGGTTGCTGCGGCGGAAGCCAAAGGCTTGAAAGTCAGCGTTTCAGGTCTGTCTGGAAAGATGTTTGATATAGCGCGGGTCAGCGGTGTTGAGACTGTCCTGCCTTTGGCGGATGAGGCGGTCTAGCCCATAAATGCTCCACTGAAAAGCCATTTGCGGTAACCACTGCAAATTGTTTCCAATCGATAACTTGGGCCCGGCGCCGGCTTGGGTTAAAATGCTTCGTTTAGTTCAGCCAACGAATAACGAGGAGTGGGCGCATGCAACCCGAAGCATTGCAAGAAATTTTGCAAGAAAAGCTGTCCGACTGTGAGGTCCGAGTAGAGGGTGACGGCTATCATTATCAGGTTGTTGCCGTCGGTGAGCGTTTCGCCGGCCTTTCTCCCGTCAAAAAGCAGCAAACCGTGTACAGTTGTATCCATGATCTGATCGCAGATGGCACTGTGCATGCTGTTTCCATCAAAACATATACTCCCGATGAGTGGGCCGCCGCGAATAAATAATTCGTTTTCCAACCCAGGTAAGTTTAATGGACAAATTATTGATCGGCGGCAGCAAGCCGCTTAATGGGGATATTCGCATCTCCGGTGCGAAAAACTCCGCATTACCAATTCTTGCTGCAACATTATTGGCGGATGAGCCCGTCACTATCGGCAACCTGCCGCATCTTAACGACATCACCACCATGATTGAGCTGTTAGGCCGCATGGGCGTTGAGCTGATGATCGATGAAAAAATGTGCGTGGAAGTGCACGCTAATACTATCAAGCATCTGACTGCGCCTTATGAGCTGGTGAAGACTATGCGGGCCTCCATTCTGGTGCTGGGTCCGATGCTGGCCCACTTTGGCGAGGCGGAAGTTTCCTTGCCGGGCGGCTGCGCCATCGGCAGTAGGCCCGTCGATCTGCACATTCGCGGTTTGGAAGCCATGGGCGCTGATATTCTTGTCGAAGGCGGCTATATCAAAGCGAAAACCAATGGTCGTCTGAAAGGCGCGCATATCTATATGGATACCGTGACGGTGACCGGCACGGAGAACCTTCTGATGGCGGCGACGCTGGCTGATGGTAAAACGGTAATTGAAAACGCCGCTCGTGAGCCCGAGGTCATTGATCTTGCTGAGTGTCTGATTGCAATGGGCGCTGATATCCGCGGCCATGGCTCTTCAACGATTGAAATTAACGGTGTGCCGCGTCTGCATGGTTGCCGCTACAACGTACTGCCGGATCGAGTGGAGACAGGGACCTATTTGGTCGCCGCTGCAGCGACCCGCGGTCGGGTTAGAGTGAAAGACACGCGTGAAGACATTTTGGAAGCGGTCCTGTTGAAGCTGGACGAAGCGGGCGCGCATATCAGCACCGGTCCCGATTGGATTGAGCTGGATATGAAAGGCGCAAGGCCCAAAGCCGTGAGCCTGCGCACCGCGCCTTATCCCGCCTTCCCAACAGATATGCAGGCGCAGTTCGTCGCTATGAACACCGTGGCCGAAGGCACAGGAGCCATTGTTGAGACCGTATTTGAAAACCGCTTCATGCATGTGCAGGAACTGCGCCGCATGGGGGCGAAGATCAAGCTGGAAGGCAATACGGCTATTGTGGAAGGCGTGGAATCTCTGACTGGTGCGCCGGTTATGGCGACCGACTTACGCGCCTCCGCCAGTCTGGTTATCGCCGGATTGGTGGCGGAAGGGGATACCCTTGTAGACCGCATTTACCATATCGACCGTGGTTATGAGTGTATTGAAGAAAAGATGCAGCTGTTAGGCGCGAAGATACGTCGGCTGCCGGGTTGAAGTAATTCACCAATATCCGGAATCCTGTAATGAGTGCGATCATCACCATCGCCCTGTCCAAGGGGCGTATCCTGGACGACACATTGCCGCTGTTGGCGGCGGCCGGTATTGAGCCGGAAGACGATATCAAGAAAAGCCGCAAACTGATCTTCACCACCAACCAGCCCAACGTGCGGCTGGTGGTGTTGCGCGCCACAGATGTCCCAACCTACGTGCAGCATGGCGTGGCGGATTTGGGCGTGGCGGGTAAGGATGTGCTGATGGAGCACGGCTATGATGGCCTCTATGAGCCGTTAGATCTCAAAATCGCCACCTGTCGTTTGATGACGGCGGCGATGAAAGGCGCAACGCCTAAGTCGGGACGTATCAAAGTGGCGACCAAGTTCGTCAATATCGCCAAGCGCTATTACGCAGGCAAAGGTATCCAGGCCGACATCATTAAACTGTATGGCGGTATGGAGCTGGCGCCGTTGATGGGGCTGGCGGATGAAATTGTAGATATTGTCGATACAGGCAATACCCTTGTGGCCAATGGCTTGGAGCCGCGCGAGAAGATATGCGACATCAGCTCAAGACTGATCGCCAACAGCGCCTCGATGAAAATGAAACATGCCAGTTTGCAGCCAATACTCGATAAACTGGCGCAGGCTGTGGGCGCAGAGTGATTTGATGAGCTCTTGATTTGGCCAAGGGCGGTGTGGGCGAACACTAATGAAGTAGCGGATGAGGCGAACTGCAGATATGCGTGAATTAGATAGCAGTCAGGCGGATTTTAGGCCGCAGCTGGAAGCTTTGCTGGCTTTTCAGGAAGACGATAGCGCGGAAGTGAATCGCGTTGTGGAGAACGTGCTCAAAGATGTGCGCGCTCGTGGTGATGAAGCGGTTCTGGAATATACAAACCGCTTTGATCATATGCATGCAGCCGCAATGAGCGCTCTGGAAATTTCGCACCATCGCCTGCAACAGGCGCTCGCCTCCATTAGTCCTGAGCTGAGAAGCGCTTTGGAAAAAGCCGCCGAGCGTATTCGCCGTTACCATGAAAAGCAGGTGCAGCCATCCTGGACTTATGAAGAAGATGATGGAACTGTCCTGGGGCAGCAAGTTGTTCCGTTGGACCGGGTCGGTATTTATGTCCCAGGAGGCAAGGCTGCTTATCCCTCTTCTGTGCTCATGAACGCGATTCCTGCGAAAGTGGCGGGAGTAGGCTCCATTATCATGACTGTGCCGACGCCACGCGGCGAAGTGAATGAATTGGTGCTCGCGGCGGCGGCGGTAGCCGGCGTTGATAAGGTGTTTACTGTCGGTGGCGCGCAAGCCGTGGCGGCATTGGCCTATGGCACTGAGACGGTCCCCAAAGTCGATAAAATTGTCGGCCCCGGAAATATATACGTGGCTACAGCAAAACGAATGGTATTCGGAACCGTGGGCATCGATATGATCGCGGGTCCCTCAGAAATCTGCGTGGTGTGCGATGGGGGGACTGATCCTGACTGGATCGCCATGGATCTGTTTTCTCAGGCGGAACATGATCAGGACGCACAGGCGATTCTGATTTCTCCTGACGCCTCTTGTTTGGCGGCAGTGAACGCGTCGATCGATAAACTGCTGCCGGATATGGAGCGTAGTGAGATTATATCCGTCTCCTTAAAGGAGCGTGGCGCTTTCATTAAGGTCGCAGATCTTGATGAGGCGATAGAGGTGGTTAACCTTATTGCTCCGGAGCATTTGGAGTTGTCAGTCGCTGATCCTGATGCATTATTACCCGGAATCAGGCATGCCGGCGCCATATTTATGGGGCGTTATACGGCGGAAGCTTTGGGTGACTATTGCGCTGGTCCGAACCATGTGTTGCCGACTTCTGGCACTGCGCGCTTTTCCAGCCCTTTGGGTGTGTACGACTTTCAGAAGCGCTCGTCCTTGATCAATTTCTCCAGTCGCGGGGCCTCAAACGCCGGGCGTGTCGCTTCCGTGCTTGCGCGTGGCGAAGGGCTGACGGCGCACGCTCGCTCTGCTGAATACCGCATAGTGAAGGAGTAGGCCTATGTCCGTCAAAGACAGAATTGTCCAGTGGGTGCGTCCAGAAGTGCAGGCGCTTTCCGCGTATCATGTTGCGGATGCTTCAGGTCTGATTAAGTTAGACGCCATGGAGAATCCTTTCGACTTTCCGGCTGCGTTGAGAGCTGAATTGGGCGCGGATTTGCGCGACGCTGCAATCAATCGTTATCCAGATCCAGATGCTGAAGCGATAAGGGCTGCTTTGCGGGAACTGTATGATTTGCCTGCCTCCGCAGATATGTTGTTTGGGAACGGTTCAGACGAAATTATTCAGATTCTCGCTATGGCGGTAGCGGGGCCGGGACGGACAATACTTTCCGTTGAGCCAAGCTTCGTCATGTACAAGATGATTGCAACCTTTATTGGTGCGGAATATGTGGGCGTTCCACTGAATGACGACTTTCAGATAGACGCTCAGGCGACGCTGGAGGCGATCAAGCGTCACCAGCCTGCGCTGGTTTTTATTGCTCAACCCAACAACCCGACAGGCAATCTGTTTGATGATGAAACGTTACGCCGGATTGTCGCCGAAAGTCCTGGCCTCGTAGTCATTGATGAGGCCTACACGGCTTTTACCGATGCGGACTACATGGGATGGATTGGCGAATACGATAATGTTGTGGTAATGCGCACGTTCTCCAAGGTGGGGTTGGCCGGATTACGCTTCGGTATGTTGTTTGGCGCGCGCGAATGGATTGAGCAACTGAACAAGGTGCGCCTTCCATACAATATCAACTGTTTGACTCAAGGCGCGGTGCTAACCGCAATTCGTCATTTTCCTGAATTTGTGAAACAAACCGAGGCTTTGAGAGAACAGCGTAGCTGGTTAAGCGCTCAGCTTGACGCATTGAGTGGGGTAAAAGTCTTTCCGAGTCAGGCGAACTTTATTTTGGTGCATGTTGAGCAGTCGGCTAAATCTGTGTTCAGTGAGATGAAGAAGCAGGGCGTTTTGATTAAGCTGCTGGATGGCGGACACCCGAAGCTCTCCGGCTGCTTGCGACTGACTGTCGGAAGTCGCGAAGAAAATGAAGCTATGTTAAGAGCCTTGATAGAAGCCTTAGAAATAGCGAAAGGCTAATTTGGCGTTAGCCTCCTTCATTACCTGCGCGCTGTTGTAAGGTGGCGGTTAAATTAACAGTTTGACCGCGCCTGAACAGAGTCAGCCTGATTTGAGCGCCAGGCTTGTTGTGTGAAACAAAGTCTCTGGCCTGTTGTGATGTTCTCATCGGCATATCGTTGATCTTTAAGAGGACATCACCTGCTTCCAATCCTGCTTTACTGCCCGGACTGTCCGGCTGGACTCCTGTGATCAGTAAGCCATTGGTGTCGGTTAGACCAAAAAAGTCTGCTTCATGGCGCGCCAACTCGTGCATTTCTACCCCCAAGTAACCGCGGATGACTCGTCCATATTGGATCAGGTCCTGCGCAATCGCCATAGCGGACTGTGACGGGATGGCGAAGCTGATGCCTTGATAGCCGCCAGTGGTGGAGAATACGGCTGTGACGATGCCCACCAGTTCGCCTTTGGCGTTGATCAATGCCCCGCCGGAATTGCCTGGATTGATGGCGACATCCGTTTGAATGTAGTTTTCGTAAGTAGCCAATCCCAGGTTTGATCTACCCAGGCCGCTAATAATGCCTTGCGTTACGGCTTGTCCGACGCCGAACGGATTGCCAATGGCAAGTACGATATCACCTACTCGGGGTTGGGAGTGGCTGACCGGGATTGGCTGAAGCCCGTTCTGTTTGGGTTTTAGCACTGCAAGGTCTGCTTCACTGTCCAGCCCCACGATTTCAGCAGGGGTTTCCCGACCATCGGAGAGCATAATTTTGATCAGCTCCGTCGACTTGACCACATGGTAATTGGTCAGAATATGGCCTTGGTCGTCTATGATGACCCCTGATCCCAGTCTACTTAGTGTGGGTTCGGGGGGCGTGATGTTTTTGGAGTAGCTCGAGAATAAGGGGTTCTTCCAAATGGCGTCGGACAGGGCGGGATTGGGTTCCTCGCTATAGATGTTGACGACAGAAGGCAGCGTTTGAGCAACCGCATCGGCGAATGAAGTTATCACCAGCTGCGGCTGTGCGGTGGGGGGCTTCATCAGGAAAAGGTAAGCGCCTGCGGCTAATAAACCAATTGCCACGGCGATTCCATAGGCTGCTAACTGTCTCATTTTTCTCGTTCTTTGGCGACACTGGCGCGGAATGTTAACATAACTGCAACGACTGAGGAGTAGGCCATGACTGATATCTCGACAATAATGACACTGCTGAATAACTGGTTACAACCGGATCGGGTCAGGGACTACTGTCCTAATGGTTTGCAGGTGGAAGGGCGCAAAGACGTGCGTAAGATACTGTGCGGCGTCACCGCCAGCGAGCAATTGTTGGATGCAGCAATCGAGCAGGGCGCTGATACGATTTTGGCGCACCATGGCTATTTCTGGAAAGGCGAAAATGCGACGATCGTAGGGATGAAGCGTAGGCGTATCGCTAAGTTGTTGCAGCACGACATTAACTTGATTGCATACCACCTCCCGCTTGATATTCATCCTGAGTATGGCAACAACGCAGCGCTGGCTGCGCATTTGGGGTTGATGGTTGAGAGTCGAGTGAAAGCGGGGGATGTGGATGGGCTGCTATGGTGTGGCGCTTTGGCCCGCCCAATGCCAGTGAGTGAACTGTCTGAGCATCTTGCTAATCGGCTGCAGAGAGCGCCTTTGGTTATTAGTGAGGATCCGGGCAGGGTAGTCAGCTCTATCGCGTGGTGTACTGGGGGCGCGCAAGGCTTTATTGATCAGGCTGTAAGTCTGGGGGTTGACGTTTACTTAAGCGGCGAGATTTCAGAGCAGACTGTTCACAGCGCCCGAGAGCAGGGAATTGTCTATGTGGCGGCGGGACATCACGCTACAGAGCGATATGGCGTACAGGCTTTAGGCAAGGCGCTGGCGGAAAGCGTGGATGTGGAAGTTGGTTTCTTCGATGGCGATAACCCGGTGTGACCGGATTATCGCCAATTGAGGGCTGGCGCTAGTACTTCTCGCTCTCAGACGTCGCTTCCGGCGAATTATTGTGGGAGCGGCTTTCGAAGCCATAATCCTCAGACAGAGTACCTTTTTGTTTCGGGTCTGCTTTGGGGGCGTAATCCCGGGGCGGCTCAAAGACCGTATCTTCTGCTTTATTTTTGCCCTCTTTACGCTTTACTGATAGCGAAGGAGTGGCGGACGACACCAGCGATTTGAACTCGCTGTCGCTGCACAGGCGCTCGGCGCCGACAGCCAGATGATTGAATATGTCGCGATAATTGGCGTTGAGTTTGCCCAGCATTTCGGCTGTGCGGGAGAAGTGTTCGGCGACTTCAGCCTGATAGCGGGTGTGTTGATCTTGCAGATGATCAATCTGGCGTTCCAGGCGCCGGTTTTTAGCGGTTTCAGAGTGCAACAACTTGTGCAGCAGAACGCCCAGGCCTAAACCGACCAGAAAAGTTACCGCCGCTATAACAATGGTAGATCCCATAATTCTTTCAACACTTAAATTTGCAAGGAATTGTGAACCGGAGGAGTGAGCTAGTATACCGATAAAAGCGCTCCGATTTCCATTGCCGACAGGTAGCTTTTGGTCGCACTGGACGCTGGGGCTGACGCGGTGGGAGAAGGTGTCGGGAATAACCCTTACCCATGTGGTCAATATGTGGAGAAAAAGGCAAAATAAGCGCGCAATTTCGACCAACTATAATCGTTGGCGACTTGAAAATCATTTATCAGTGAGGCGAGTCAGGCAGTGACGACTCCTATTGAAAAGTATAGACAAGATCTTGAGCGTCAGGATTTCTCCTATGATCCCGCTCAGGAAATGGCGGTTGAAAAGCTGCAGGTGCTGTTTGAGCGGCTGACGGCGGCGGAAAGCAAGCGTCTCCAGGCCAGTCGTATTCAGCGTCTGGCTCGGAAGATCGGATTGACGAAAGCAGATACGACTCCCGAGAAAGGCCTTTATTTCTGGGGGGGCGTTGGGCGCGGCAAAACGTATCTGATGGATACTTTTTATGAATGCCTGCCCTTTAAGCGCAAGATGCGCGTGCACTTTCATCGCTTCATGCAAAGAGTGCATCAGGAGTTAAAGCAGCTTAAAGGAGAGAAGAACCCGCTGGAGATTGTCGCTGACCGTTTTAGCCAAGAAGCACAGGTAATCTGCTTCGACGAGTTTTTTGTCACTGATATTGGCGATGCGATGATTCTGGCTACTCTGCTCGAAGCGTTGTTTGAGCGTGGTGTTTCGTTAGTGTGCACTTCCAATATCGTACCTGACGGACTGTACAAAGACGGCCTCCAACGGCAGCGGTTCCTGCCGGCGATCGCATTATTAAACCAGCATACGGAAGTGGTGAATGTTGATGGCGGAACAGACTACCGTTTGCGGACGTTACAGCAGGCGGAACTCTATCATTATCCGTTGGATGAAGAGGCTCAGCTCAGCTTGACGCAAAGCTATGAGAGGCTGGCTGTGGAAGCGGGGGCGCATCAAACGGGCATTCTGATCAATGGTCGAAAACTGAATGCGATTCGCCGCGCAGACGATGTTATCTGGTTTGATTTCAAGGAGCTATGCGACGGCCCTCGCAGCCAGAACGATTACATTGAGCTGGCGCGAGAGTTTCATGCCGTACTCGTAAGCAATGTGCCGCTATTGGAAATGAATAAAGAGGATCAGGCGCGAAGATTCATTAATCTTGTTGATGAGTTTTATGATCGGCGCGTTAAGGTGATTATTTCCGCCGCCGCAGCGATTAACGAGATTTACCAGGGCGAGCGTCTCAGATTCGAGTTTGAGAGGACGGAGAGTCGCTTGCTGGAGATGCAATCTCAGGAGTATCTGGCGTCTCCACACAGGCCTTGATGCTTCAAGGATTTTGCAAGGGGCCGCATGCGGCCCCTTCCTACATCAAGCCAATGAAGCTTTCTAGATAAGTTCGATGGCGACCGCAGTTGCTTCGCCTCCGCCGATACAAAGCGCCGCCACGCCGCGTTTCTTGCCCAAGCGCTTCAAGGCATGCATAAGCGTAATTATGATTCGGGAGCCGGTTGAGCCTACAGGATGTCCTTGGGCGCAGGCGCCGCCGAATACATTGACTTTGTCTTCAGCCAAGCCCAATTCCTGAATCGCCAGCATGGTCACCATGGCGAAAGCTTCGTTGATCTCAAACAGATCAACTTCATCTTTGGACCAGCCGGCTTTCTGCAGTACCTTTTGAATAGCGCCGATAGGTGCGATGGTGAATTCAGACGGCGCTTGAGAGTGCGTGCTGTGCGCGACGATTCTAGCGAAAGGCTGCGAGCCGCGGCGGTCCGCCTCTGCTCGGCTCATCAGCACCATGGCGGAAGCGCCGTCAGAGATAGAGCTGGAATTGGCGGCAGTGATAGAGCCGTCTTTCTGGAAAGCAGGACGCAAGGTTGGAATTTTTTCCAAGTTAGCGGAGCCTGGTTGTTCGTCATGCTCTACCAGGCTGTCGCCTTTGCGTGTCGATACCGTGACTGGGACAATTTCGTCCTTCAATGCGCCATTTTCAATCGCTTCCTGAGCAAGCTTCAATGATCTGATGGCGAAATCATCCATGCGTTTACGAGTGATGCCGAATTTTCCGGCGACTTCTTCTGCGAAGGAGCCCATCAAACGACCTGTTTTGGCGTCTTCCAATCCATCGAGAAACATGTGGTCTTTTACTTCGCCATGGCCCATGCGATAGCCTGAGCGCGCCTTGGGCAGCAAGTAAGGGGCGTTGCTCATGCTTTCCATGCCGCCTGCAATCATGACTTCGTTGGTTTCGGCGACGATCAGGTCATGAGCGAGCATAGTGGCCTTCATGCCAGAGCCGCAAAGCTTGTTGATAGTGGTGGCGCCAGTAGAGTTGGGGATGCCTGCGTCAAGCATCGCCTGTCTTGCAGGGCCTTGTTTCAAACCTGCGGGAAGAACGCATCCCATTATGACTTCCTGTATGTCGTCAGGTTGCAGATTGGCGCGGGAGATCGCCTCTTTAATGGAGGCCGTCGCCAGATCTACGGCCGTCAATGAACTCAAGGAGCCTTGAAAGCCGCCCATTGGCGTTCTGGCTCCAGACACAATCACTACCTCTCTCGCATTCATGTTTTTCTCCTGTTTTTGGTGTGCTTCTTTTGTTATTTGCTGACGGCGAAACCGTCTGACCTTGATTTCATCATGTCTCGCTTACGATGCAAATGCAACGTGGCTGCACGGGATACTTTTTCGTTAGGGCGAGCGTATAAATAGATTGAATACAGAGTGAGTAATGAGACCTGTTTAGCAATTCTTATATAACGTGAATACCGTAAAAAACACCCATGTAAAACCGGACCGAATTTGATAACTGTTTACGTCCTGAAAATCCTGGATAAAAGCCATAACTTTCTTATTTTTTCATAACTTGCGTTTTTTATTTAGACTGTTGGTGAATCCGGGCAATAGCGTCTATAGTGTATGAGACTTTCATCGTAGAAGATCCCGCCGTGTTTTCACGTCTTTTACATCTTCTAGGGGTCGACATTAAAACAAAAAATTGGGTTTACACAGAACGTCTTCCTGCATGGCATGAAGATCTAAGAAAAATAACGGAGTAGCGTTCGATGATAAATAAAAATAAACGTTGGCGTCAGTGGACAAAATTACCGTTGGCCGTCGCAGTGGCGGCGACAATCTCTGCTCCGGCACAAGCGTTTCAATTTTATCTGGGCGATATTGAAGGCTCGCTGGACACCACCATCACCGCTGGAGCAAGCTGGCGGATATCCGATCGCGATAAGAATCAGTTGAGTCCTGGCAACCAGGGGCTGACTCCTCCGCCAACAGGCTCCTATTCAAACGCAGCGTCTTCCCATAATAGTGATAATGGCAACTGGAACTTCAAACAAGGCGAGACGTACTCAAAAATAATAAAGGGCACATCTGACTTGATGTTGCGCTATGGCGACTACGGCGGCTTTACTCGTTTGCGTTATTTCTACGATAAGGAGTTGATGGATGAGGGGCGCGCTTATGATGAGGCTGGCCAGACACGCCCGATTAATAAACAGGGACTGGAGCAAGCTGGGGCGGATGTGCGCTTTCTGGATGCCTATGTCTGGGGGGACTGGTATGTGGGCGATACGCCTGTCAATGCACGTTTAGGCAGGCAGGTGGTCAGCTGGGGAGAGAGTACGTTTATCCTGGGGGGGATTAATATTATCAACCCTATTGACGCCGCGGCGGCGAGAGCGCCCGGGGCCGAAGTAAAAGACGTGCTATTGCCGGTTAATATGTTTTATATGTCGGTTGGGATAACAGAAGACCTGACTACTGAGTTATTTTATCAATTAGAATGGGAAAAAGCGGAAGCTGATCCCTGTGGAACGTTTTTCTCCAATAGCGACTCGGGTCCAGATGGTTGCGGAGGAGTCGTGACCACTGCGCAGTCGCCTGAGTCCGTAGTAGTCGACTTAGAAGAAAGGTCAGGGATTGATACAGTTAATGAGCGTTTAGCTGACAACGAGCCTGATAACAATGGCCAGTATGGTATTGCTGCACGCTGGTATGCGGCTGACCTTGGGGATACGGAGTTTGGCTTCTATTTCGTGAATTATCACAGCAGGTTACCCTATGCATCCTTTCTTGTTCAGGACCCCTCTACTGGACAGGGGGCGAAATACTTTGTTGAATTCCCAGAAGATATACAGCTGTTTGGCGTAAGCTTCAATACAAGTACTGATAGTGGCTGGTCTATTGGCGGGGAAATTACTTACAGGCCAAACCTGCCAATTCAAAAGAACTCTTTTGAGTTGACTGCAGCCAGTCGCCAGGCCCCATTTAGCGCTTTTGCCGATGAAGCCGTGGCTGGGCAGATTCTGCGCGGCTACGATGAGTTTGCGGTTACACAGGCGCAAGTAACGTTCATCAAGTTTTTTGATCAAATCATGGGCGCCAGCCGATTAACTTTTGTCTCAGAAATTGGCGCTGTCTTTGTGCATGACTTGCCTAATGACTCACGATATGGGCGCGACAGCACCTATGGAATTGGTCCTGTGAAGAATGGCTCCGGCTTAAGCTGTGAGAATCCCGCTGTAAACCTGAATCCCAGCTTTTGTGAAGACGAGGGCTATGTCACCGACTTCTCCGCTGGCTACCGTATGCGCTTCACGCTTGATTATCCCAACCTCTTTGCAGGGATTAACTTTGAGCCTTCTTTAGCTTGGAGTCATGATGTTAAAGGCTATGCGCCGGAACCTGGCGCGCCCTTCAAAGAAGGCTCGAAAGCAGTTGGCTTGACTCTTAAAGGCGTCTACCTGAATAAATATACCGCTTCCGTCGGTTATACCAACTTCTTTGGAGGCGAGCCGTACAATTACCTCAATGACCGGGACAACGTTTCTGCGAGCGTATCGGTGTCATTTTAGGGTTTAGTTAAGTTATTTAAGGTTTATGAGGTAGCCTCAATGAGATTGAATTCAATAATAAAACTCAGCGCTTTGGCGCTGGCGATATCTTCCTCTTTCGCCTGGGCCAAGGCGCCGGCGAGTGAGGTCGCTAAATTAGGCGATACTTTGACGCCTATCGGTGCGGAAAAAGCAGGCAATGCCGACGGGACCATTCCAGCCTGGGATGGCGGGCTGAAGACGATTCCTGCCGGTTACGACGGCATTGACTACATTAACCCGTTCGCCGCTGAAAAGCCCAAGTTTGTGATCAGCGCTTCGAATGCGGATCAGTACAAAGATAACTTGTCCGCTGGCCAGATGGCGATGCTGAAGAAATATCCGGGCAGCTATAAGATTAAGGTGTACCCCACGCATCGCACATCAGCCTATGAGCAGAAGATTTATGATGCGGCCAAGAACAATGCGACTTCCGTCGAGCTGGTGGCGGACGGCAACGGCATCACTGACTACCAGACTGCCGTCGCGTTTCCTATCCTGAGCGGCAGCTCTTCCGATCAGGCCAAGCAGATCATTTGGAACCATATTACTCGTTGGCGCGGAGGCTCATTGAGCAGGCGCGTGGCGCAGGTGACGCCGTTGGCGAACGGTGATTTCACGCCAGTTATTTTTTCTGAGCAACTGAGTTATGTCAGCTCGTTGTCTGATTATAAAAGTGGCGCTGATCCCAACGTTATTTTCTACTTCAAACAAGAAATAGAGTCTCCTGCGCGACTGGCGGGGAATGTTTTGCTGGTCCATGAAACGCTGAACCAAGTGAAAGAGCCTCGTCGGGCCTGGATTTATAACGAAGGCCAGCGTCGCGTGCGCCGGGCGCCTCAAGTCGCCTATGACGGTCCAGGTACTGCTTCAGATGGGCTGCGCACCACTGATAACTTTGACATGTTCAACGGCGCTCCGGATCGCTATGACTGGAAGGTCTTGGGCAAAAAGGAAATCTATCTGCCTTACAACGCTTATGATCTAAGCTCGAAGAAGGTGAAGTATTCAGATCTGGTGCAGCCAGGCCACCTGAATCAGGATATGGCTCGCTACGAGCTGCATCGCGTGTGGGTGGTGGAAGGCGTCTTGAAGTCCGGCTCCAGGCATATCTACGCCAAGCGAGTTTTCTATGTGGATGAGGATACCTGGCAAATTGGTCTGGCGGACCATTATGACGGTCGTGGCGAGCTGTGGCGCGTTGCGGAAGGACATCATGTTTACTTCTATGATCAGAAGATTTCCTGGTTCTCCGCAGAAGTGCTGTATGACCTGCTGTCAGGGCGTTACTTGGCCCTGGGCCTGACTAATGAGGAGCCGAAAGGATATGAGTTCAACCTGGAGGCCAGCTCTCAAGATTTCACTCCTGCGGCGTTGAGACGGTCGGGCAGAAAGTAAGCGTGTAAAGACGTCTTATAAGACAAGTATAGAAAGGAGGGATGCCCCTCCTTTCTTCGTTTTAAGTGTTGAATAATGTACGAAGTTCAGGAGGCGTATTGCTGGTGGAGACGTTCCAGCTGCTCGTCTTTCCTTTGCCAGAGTTGTGCGATCCACTCCTGAAACTCTGCGCGGAACGCCGCATCATTCATATAATCTCTGTTCAGGAACTGACTGGGGATGCGGATTTTTTCAATGCGGATAACTACCTTTTTGATTTGCCCTGACGCCAGTCCCCAAAAGCCCAATGCTTTGCCAGGATAGTGAATCGTGATGTTGAGCATGGTGTGAAGATGTTCTCCCATTGCGCCGAGCACAAACGCGGCGCCGCCCGCCTTTGGCTTTAACAGGTGTTTGTAGGGTGATTGCTGGTGGTCATGCTTGGCTTGAGTGAAGCGTGTTCCTTCCAGGAAATTAAAAACGGTGACAGGAGTATATTTGAACTTTTCACAGGCCTTTTTTGTGGTTTCCAGGTCTTTGCCTTTCAGGGCTGGGTTACGTTCTATTTGCTCCCGGGTATAACGCTTCATAAATGGAAAATCCAGCGCCCACCAGGCCACTCCGATCAACGGCACCCAAATCAGCTGCTGCTTAAGGAAGAACTTCAGCATTGGAACCTTACCATTCAGCACCCTCTGAACAATGGGAATATCAGCCCAGGTCTGATGGTTGCAGGTGACCAGATACCAGTCGTTGGGCTTGAGGTCATCATCGCCTTCCACATCCCACTGAATATCGTGAAGGAAATACAGCAGTCCGTTATTGATATTGATCCAAAGCCCGGCGATGCCTATCAGCGCAATGGTGCAGTATCTCCGCACAACGCTGATGGGTGTGAGCAGCTTGACGAAAGCCAGCGCCAGCACAAAAGGAAACAGGATGGAGGTGGAGAGCAGGATTAAGCAGATGGCTAAAACGCCTCTTAGCCAATGAGGAAGAAAGCTCAACATTACTTGAAATATCTCGTTTTTGTGTTTTCAGGAAGTCTGTTTATTTGTTGTTCAGGCGCATAACTGAAGCGCCCGGCGCTCTTGTCGGCGTTGAAGGCTCAGCGGACAGATGGCTCGCCAGAGACCTAAAGTGGGTGAATCAATTGGGTCTTGATACGGCTGTCAATCACTCCCTTGCTGAGGTGTGTCCTTATTCGCGGACTTAAACCACGTCGCTGTTTTTTCCTGCGCCCGTCGTCTGATCTCCGGTGTGATATGGGCGGCGATCGTCGCAATGGCCCCCGCCATGACGGCCAGATCGTCTGTATAGCCGAGAATAGGGGTAAGGTCGGGAATGCCGTCGACTAGTGAGATGAAATAACCCAGAGCGCCGTAAATGACGGTTTTACACCAAACCGGTGTATTGGGCGACGCGGCAGTGTAATAGAGCGTCAGTGCGTGCTCGACGGTCGTTACGCCCGCGGAGGCGGCGGCCGCCCCCAACTTTTTCCATAGCTGGGCCCCAGATACTGATGGGGGATTTTCCGTCTCAAGACGGGGTGGCTCGGAGAGGCGATGGCGGGCTAGATTGATGCTCATAGTTCGTCTCCTGGTTTAGATGGAGTCCTTTTCATTTTACGCAACACCACCGGGATTTTCTGAATTAAATAACGAGCGCTCACGTTTTAATCGTCAGAGTGTGGCGGCGTCAGTGGGCTGATCGTACCTTTCCAGACCATTGGCCCGTATCATGCCCTGTATTTCTGCAATATAAGCATGCCCCCGGCTGGAGTACTTCGCCAGACCGGGCGCCAGGCTCTGTCCTGTTACGGTGGCGCCCTGCGAGCGCAATTTCTCTCTGGTCTTGCGAAGCTCAATATAGTGCAGGTTCCGGTTGAGGTTGCGCATGTAGCTCACCACTGAGTGATAAACGGTGTCGAAGCGCGCCACTTCATGTTGCAGGTTGGATGCTCTTTGAGCGGGTTCAATGCCGCAGCCAGGTTTGAAACACCACTGTCCGAACAGGTTGTTGCCTTCACGGGCGAATCTGGAGCCTCCCCAACCGGACTCATTTGCCGCCTGCGCCAGCACCAGGGAGGGCGGAATGGTATCCACTCTGCGCAGCATGAGCTTGAAAAAGTCGTTATTGAAAGCATCATCAAACGGAACGCGATAAGTTTCCGCCAAGCGTTGTAAACGGGCGGTATTCTCAGTCGAAAAAGTGGTCTGTCGCTGCATTTTCGTGATGAACTGGCGCTCTTCTCTGATCTGCCGATTGGCTTGCTGCACCAGCGGCAACAGATAAGAGAAAAACGCTTCTTTCTTTTCGCCGACATCCTGGTAGCGGCTGAAATCAGGAAGTGGGGCGGCAGGAATCAGGTTGACGCTTTGGGACTTGCGCTCTTTTTTGTTTTCTTTGCCCACCAGAGCGTGCAAGTCATACCAGAGAGTAAACGTAAAAAGCCAAACTAATGCGCCGCTAAAGGCAATAACGGCATAACTGCGGTAATTCTTCATGTACTACCCATCGTTTTTGCTAGCAGATTTTATTTTGCGTATTTAGTTTAGCTGATTCAACACTTTGGTCTGGGCGGTGAGCGCGTGCTGGCCCCTCCCTTCGCTGGAAGAGCGCGGGGAGGGACAGTGAAGGAATGTTCTTAATCGGAGTTGGCGGTCAGCGCCTGGCGCTTGAAGCCGTATACCAATCCGATGCGATCGCCGTAGCGCACTAGTAATACCAGCAGGTTGCCGCCGCTGGCGGCGAAACCTTCCAGTGTCAGTGTCTCTCCGCCAGCAGGCTGAGGATCGCTGAAGTCCAGTTTGAGCAGGTTTCTGGCGGCGCCGGTATTGGCGGCTGGAGATGCCTGTGGCGTCAGAGAGTAATCCGCATCGTGATTTTCGATATCACTGAGGGTTTGGCTGCCAATGGTTTGCGTTACCCTGCGTTCGTTCAGGTGCAAGGTGGCGACAGACGCGTCGTCAAACGTCAAGGTCGATAGATTGTGGTTGCCGAACAAAGTGGCGCTTCCGCTGATGCTCAGACTGTTGCCGTACAAGACATAACTGGCGCCCGCATAATTGATATCCGTGTCAGAAAGCCTCACGGCATGGATGATGCCTTGGCCTTCTGTGTCGCTATCGATGTTGAATGACAGTACATTGCCGGAGGGATCGCTGACGCCGGTGGCCGCGCCGGCTTTAACTCTGCCGGTGTACTGCGTCTCATAGGTTTTATCTTTGTTGTTGTACTTGATCGTGGGCAGCCGCTCCAGCGGCAGAGACTCTGGGGCTTCCGTCGATACGCCCACGCCAGACGCCGAGCCGTCGGCGCTGCGGCTCATTTGATAGGTGTGATATATATCGGGATCGCCCGCAATGGGTGCAGGCTGGGTTTGCGCTATGTCGCCCGCCGTCGCTCGCCAGTGGTGAATCGCTCCGGTGACTGTCATAACCGGGTCTGTATCGAGCTCCTGGCGCAGACTGACTACGCCATAGTCGCCGCCGTCAATAACGGCGGTGCTGAAATTCGAAGATTGCAGGCTGTGGAAGAGCCAGCCGAAAGTATTCAGCTTTTCCAGCGTCTGCTCCCTACTGTATCCCCCCGTCGACTTGGCGGCCAGTTCTATCGCGAATCCATCGCTCAGGTATGCGGAAGCCATGGAGGGAGAGGATGAGCTGTCATCGTTTGTCGACTTCGTTGTGTAAAGCCGGGTATAGAATGGGTTGGTCAGCCAGCCGGATGGGCTGACGCTGTCCTCCCTCGTAATGTATTGAGTCTGCAGGCGCGCCATATCGAAAAAGCCGGCTGGAGACAGATAGGTCAGGGTTGAACCGACATGGGCGTTGATATCGTCTTCTTCCGCTGGCGCCCCTGGATTGTAAACATCATCCGAGACTTGCGTCAGGCTATGACGTTCCCAGGGGACTTGCTCTACGATAATGTTGTTGATGATGCCCAATACGGTCGCGGTAAAGCTGGCGATGGGGTAAGAATACGTCGTGACTTCTGCTGAAGTGTTGGTTTTGATAGTGGCGATGCGATTGGAGAACACAACGGTTTTGCTCCCATTGGGCTGCCCCTGATTCAGGCCAGCGGCGAATAAAACGGAGTTATACAAGCCTGCTCTGTTTTCCAATACGGGGGCAATGCTGGTTGAGGTTGTGCCGTCGATCTTTGTTTCGCGAATGGTGGCGATGAACTGATCGACAAAGTCGTTAAATAATACGTTTTCGCCAAGAAACGCCATTGTTTCTTCCAGATCTGCGCTATCTGGCAGGGTCACTTCAAAATCCTGCACCCCGTTCATCAACGCAGCCCAGTTCAGCATGCGCGCGGCCGCCTGTGAGCCACAGGAATCCGAACCGTCATTGCAGGGCATCATGCCGTCAAGCTCGGCCTGTGAACTCAGGCTGCTGAAGAAGTCCCTGACCGCATACTCTGACGCGGCGGTGATCAGTATCCCTTTGTTTGCGTTGGGCAGACCGGTGCGAATCACTGAGCCGTTACTCAGCTCCGCTGCAATAACCAAGTCAATTCTCTGAGGGATAGAGCCGTCGAAGGTGATGGTGTAGCTGCCGTCGCTAGAGCGATTGACGGAATAATCATTGCCTGAAATCACGCCGCCGGAAATGGCGTTGCCGCGATAATCCAGCTGTTGGACGCTCAGGTTAGCTGCAACTTTGTCTCCTGCGGAGATAGCGTAGGCCGAAGCCGGCAGGAAGGCGCCTAATATTTTTTGAGCAATTGTGGCTTCCTGCATGCCGGGCGTGGCGAGGACGGCGACGTTGACTTGTCTGGCGTCGATTGGGTCGGGAGGCGTTTCGCCACTGGCGTCGCCCGCAGGAGGATCAACTTTGTTGTCGTTCTTGGGGGGCGTATAGCCGCCGTTGCCATCGAGAGACTCATCACCGCCCCCGCAGGCGGACAGTAAGGACGCAAGCAGCAGGAGCGCGGAAATTTTTTTCAGCTCACGCAATGACATAGGCAATTCCATTGTTGATTTTTATTGAGGTTGTTGGCGCTAGTCTAAGGGTTTTTACGGAGGGCGGAAAACCCTGGGGTGAGGAATCTGTGAAACAGTCCCAGCCGGGGAGGCGCAGGAATGGAGGAGAAGAAATCGCCGCAGAAGACGAAAAGCGCCCTCTGCGGCGAGAGACTGTCTTGGTGAAAGCCGTGCGCTTTCTATAGAGACTAGAACTGTAGAGCGAAGCCGACGTTCAAGCCTTCATCCAGCGTGATGTCGTTATTGCGTTCAATGTCCGCTTTGATGACGCGGTATCCCAGATAAATATCGGCGTTGGGAATCACGCGGTAAGTAGTTTTAACGTCAAAACGGGAAAACTGCTCGGCGTCCTGAAAGGAAGTAATGGACGGCGCGAAATGGCCCGCTAGTTTGAGTCCCAACCCTGGAACGGCGGGAATTTTGATGTGCGCGTATCCGCCCAAGGCGATAGCTGAGCCGTCTACGTCGCTCTCTGTGAACACGTCCAGTTGCGCGCCGATTCCAACCGTCGTCGGCAGATTACCGATAGCGGTTTGCCCCCGCGCATGTAGATCGCCATTGATCAGGTGGCCGCCGCCTTTGTGGTACAGATAGCCAAGACCTGTTTCAAAATCTCTGGATTGCGGCAGCATATTGACCTGCGCATTAACGGATTCATCGCCAATGTTGAAGTCAAATTCGGAAGCGGTTGCGATGTTGGCTCCCAACAGTGCGGCGGCGCCGATAGCCGCGTTAAGCCCTAAAAATCTCATGGATATGATTGCTCCTGGTTTATTCATGCTGAGAAAAAGTTTCCGGCGAACTTCCGTTAGCGGAATGCGTCCATCTACGAAATAGCAAGTAGCGGATTGCGGAAATACGCCCTCAGGCGCTAAAGGCGACAAGCCGACATCTTAACCACAGGCGAATGTCGGCTCAAATTAATAACCGGTTAACTGGCGGTCACAAATAGCTCACCAACCGTAGGTCATCCCCAGAAGGGCGACAAAATCCGGCGTAATAGTGGTGTTGAGGTCTTCAGCGATAGCGATGTTCAGGGTTAGCGCCTCGCTGAGGGAGATTTGTCCGCCAGTGGTCAATTGCAGCGAAAAGTTACTCAGCTCTCGTAATTGACTATGGTAAAGCCCGGAATGGCTGTCTAATTGCGCGGTCAGCGTAAGATAGGGAAGGGCGCGCCAGTGCCCGCCGGCCCGAAGGGAGAGCGCCCAGTTCTTCTGTAAAGGCGCCAGATCAAGATCGCTGTCGCCAAGGTAGCTGACCGCCGCGCCGGCGAATGGAGTGAAGCGTTGCTCAGGCGTATTCTGTGCGCCCTCCCAGCCTATGCCAGCGGACCAATCCCAGGCGCCGCTGCCCGTGAGCTTGTCAGCGCTACCCGTGGGCGCCTTTACTTCCAGTTGCGCGAGCCAATCCTGCTCCCAGAAGTGTAACAATTGCGAGTAGCCGACACGGAGATCGCCGAAGCCGGACACTTCTTCGCGAAAGTTAAGCAGCCGTTCACCATCCCGTTGATAGACGTAGGCGAATTGGTCATTGGAGTTCTGCGTTCTTCCCCCTTGCGGCAGTCCGAACCATTCGTGCCAGTCATAGATGAAGTCGTCCCAAAAGCCTTTGCTGTGGTCAACATAGGGGGCTCTTAACGTAAGTTCTGCGTCGCTTGCAAAGCGCCAGCGCAACGATAACGAGGTAATCGCTACTTCTCCGTCAAAGTAGGAAATCTCACTGGTGTTTTCATGGGTGACGAAGGTGTTAGCGGTGGCGTGTTGCAGGCTGATCTCGAAACCAGAAGGCGCTTTATTCAAGGCCGTTTGGATAGAAGGGAGTCCAAAGGTTTGAGCGAGCGGAGAGAAATTCCCAACTTCGAACGGTGTTGGCGGCAGCGCTGACGCCTGAGTGGACACAAGAGCACAGGCGCAAGTGACGAGCGCCCTACAGGATATTTTTATATTCAACGTCATCGGTTGGATGACTCCTTCATGTCATGCCAAGTTGTTTGAACTGCCTTGCAGAGGCTTCGCTCTCGGCAGAGAGGAAGCCTTAAGGCGACTCAGAAAGTTTAGCGGCAGGCGCTAGCCGACGAGACTGATCAGCACCTGTCCCGGCTTGGGCTGCAGGTTCTTCTTCACAGTAAAGAAGGTCAGACCTCCATTTTCCCCTACCAGACACAGAGGTAAGGGGTCCTGGTCCTGGTTTCTTTCTTTAAACTGCTCGTAGGTAAAGTCTTTGGTGAGCGGAGTGCGCTTGATGACGGCGCCATGATTTAACCGCTTCATGATGTGGTTGTAGGTGGCCTGAGTGGAGAACAGGGCGACTCCAGAGAGGTCTTCAGGAATCCACTGAGCGGGCTTGTCTTTGTCTTCAGGTTCGCCGAGCTGGTATACCTCTTTGACGCCAAAAATGTCGGAAAACCGGATACAGGCGAGTGAGTTCAGTTCCAGGTTGGGCGTCAGCGCCAGAAAGCGTCCCATGCCGGTGTAGTTGACGCGCTCCAGTAATTGTTCAGAAAGCACATTGCCCAGCAATGTCGGCGTTCCCTCCATGCGGGCTTCTTTTATGTTGCTCCAGCGGGCGTCGACGATCAGCACGCTCACGTTTTCATTTTTCAACGCTTTGGCGAGCGCATTGGTGAAGGCGTTGGAGCCGAGAATGATGCAGCCTTGCGGGTTGTCGTCGGACAGCGCCAGCTTTTTCGCCAGCGGTCTGGCGCCTAACCCGTAGATCAGTATTGTCCCCATAATGATCAGGAACATAGTGGGAGGCAATGCTTCCGCTTCCTCGTAGCCGATGCCTTGAAGACGTACTGCGAAAAGCGACGCCACTGCCGCCGCGACAATACCCCGGGGGGCCATGGAAGACAAAAATAGCTTTTCCTTCCAGCTTAGATTGCTTTTCACTGTTGAAGCCCAAACCGCCGCCGGGCGCACCAGAAATACCAGCAGTAACAGGAAGGCGAAGCTGCCGGCGTGGATATGCTCCAGATCCTGGACATCGAGGCGTGCGGCGAGGACGATAAACATGGAGGAGAGCAGTAGAACCCGCAGGTCCTCTTTAAAACCGACCAGATTGCGGATCGAAACCAGGCGCTGGTTGCCCAGATATATCCCCATGATGGTAACGCTGAACAGGCCGCTTTCATGCTGAATCAGGTTGGACGCGGTGAACAGGCACATCACCATCGCCAAAGTAAAGGTGTTGCCCAGGAACTCAGGTATCCAATGGTGGCGCAAAGCTGTGGCTACCAACATGCCTGCAATCAAGCCCATTAATCCGCCAACCACGACCGTCAGCAGAAAGCCGGACAAGAACAAGGTGGTGGCTTTCCCGACGCTGGTGGACACCACCGCCTCGTAAACCAATACAGTGAGAAGCGCGCCAATGGGGTCGTTGAGGATGCCTTCCCATTTCAGGATAGAGTTAACCTGACCTTTGGGGCGAATCAGCATTAACAGCGGCAGCACCACGGTGGGGCCGGTCACAGTGAGTATGGCGCCGATCAGCAGGGCGAGAATCCAGGGGACGTCGAGAGTGATCCAGGCCAGCAGGAAGGCGAGAAACCATGTGATCAGGATGCCGACGCTGACGAGACTGCGGACAGCGATTGAGCTGGTTTTTAGTTCCGTCAGCTTGAGGCTGAGGCCTCCCTCGAACAGGATGATGGCGACAGCGAAAGAAATGGCGGGAAACAGAAAGTCGCCGAAAATTTCGTCAGGGTTCAACACGCCCGTAGTCGGCCCCAGCACAATACCGCTCAGCAACAATAAGAGTATAGAAGGCAGTTTCAGTTTCCAGGCTATATACTGAGATGCGACGCCGAAAAACAGTATGGCGGCGAGGGCTACGACGACATGTTCGTTCAAAGGGGGAACTCCGAGCCGGAAGGATTGAGTATTAGCAGTCAGTTTTTCCGCTAAAGATAGCAGTTGATCCCTGGTGTGGCCAGCTTAACGCCAATGTGGACATTGATTGATCGACGTCCTTCTTCATGCTTTTCATTGCCGCAGAATACGTAGGCGGGATGGATTATTGACGGGAACATATATAGAGTTGTCGCTGTCCCAGGGGCGGGCGGCGGATGCGTGACTGGACGTCGCAAGTGTCAAAGTATGGTTTTGCTACAATATCGATAGCGCTCTCAATGGTAGTAGGCAAACAGGGAGTTTAGGAGTTTGTGGGGTAAATTTAGTAAACGGCTGCGAAAGTATCCTTTAGGATCGAAGGTCGTGGCGAGCGTCCTGCTGTTCAGCACAGCCGTCGCCCTGGTCTCCACCGGCGTACAGTTGTGGCTGGATTACCGTGCCGAAGTGGCGGCGCTCAACACCAGGCTGGATGACGTAGCCAGCACTTTCGAACCAGGACTGGCGAACAGCCTGTGGAGCATCAATCACGATAACCTG
Source organism: Hahella sp. NS-SX17 (assembly GCF_057367735.1). NCBI lineage: Bacteria > Pseudomonadati > Pseudomonadota > Gammaproteobacteria > Oceanospirillales > Hahellaceae > Hahella > Hahella sp. NS-SX17. The sequence continues at coordinate 5,971,073 of NZ_CM170632.1, read as the reverse complement.
GATGTGTTATTGCGTGGATTGCTGCGCCTGCCGGAAATCTACAATGTATCTCTGGTCACCAACTATCAGGACGTATTTACCGCTGGCGCGCCGCCATCCGGAGAGCCCTCGTTCAGTAAGGTTTACCCTATTTATCAACCGGGCATGGATAACTACTGGCTTGGAGACCTGACGCTGATCGCCACATTGGAGCCGATCCAGCACAAAATCTGGGATCGGCTGCTTATCATTCTGATCACTCAGAGCGTCAAAACCTTTGTCGTCGCTATTTTCTTCCTGCTCATATTCTGGCTATTGGTCAGTCGGCATCTGGAAAAAATGTCTCAATACTGCCGCAGGCTTGAGATAGATAATCCAACGGCGACGTTGACCCTGGATCGAAAACCGCCGTCTTCGTCGGACGAGTTGAGCCAAGTGGTCACTGCTATCAATAATCTACGCATCCGCATGCTGGAACAGACTCGGATTCTGCGACAGTCCGAACAACGCTCACAGGTGGAGCGATCTCAGGCGGTAAAGGCGAATCAAAGCAAGAGTGTATTTATCGCCAATATCAGCCACGAATTACGCACGCCGATGAACAATATCCTCGGCTATACCGGCTTACTTCTGGATACGCCAGTCTCGCAGGAGCAACGCGAATATTTATTGGCGGTGCAGCAGAGCTCTGAGTCACTGCTGACGTTGTTTAACGATATGCTGGATCTTTCCAAGCTTGAGGCGGGCACCACCCAGGTGGACTTGGCGCCGACTGAACTGCGCGCCTTGTTGCAGGCGGCGGTGGCGCGCGTCTCAACGGTGTCGGAAGCCAAAGGCCTTAACGTGGAGACCTTTGTTGACGCCGGCCTGCCTACTCGAGTCCTGACGGACCGCAATATTCTTTTGCGCGTGCTGGAAAGCCTGCTGTCAGTTGCGATTACTGTCACTGTCAAAGGGCAGGTAGTGCTGCATGTGCATCCAGTGGCGTTTGACGAAGATCGCGTGCGCATTCGTTTTACGGTGGAGGATAGTAGTCCGGGGATCAGTCCGAATGAAATCGACACACTCTTATCCAATACCTTCGAAGCGCCGGTATCGCAAGGACTCAATGAGGTTGGAACCGGGTTGCGGCTGGCGTTATGCAAGCAGTTTGTCGAGCTGATGGGCGGCTCTTTTGGTATAGAAAGTGAAGAAGGTAAAGGAACCACCTACTGGGCTCAGTTATCCTGTCAGCGCGTGCAGAGCTACAGTCCGCAGATTCTGAACGAAGAGAATATCTTCAGAGAAAGTCGTATTTTGGTGGCGGACGCCAATGAGCTCAGTCTCAAGGCGACCTTGGATATTTTCTCTGAGGAATCACTGTTGCATTGCGACATTGCTAAGACTGAAGAAGAGGTCAGGGCGTTGGTGAGTCAGGCGGTGGACTCCAAAGCGCCTTACAATGCGATGATTCTTGACGAGTCTCTTCCCGGCGGTGAGTTGATAGACCTGGTAAGGTCTATCAAATCGTTGGACCTGCAAAAAAGCGCGCCGGTTTTGGTGCTGTCGTCCCATCCGCAAAGGGAGCATGTATCCGAGTTGAAGGGCGCTGGCGTGTCCGGCTATCTCAGCAAACTGGATAGGGAGTCGCATTTGCGGGACGCCTTGTATACAGTGATGGTTGAGGAACCCAATGAAACTTCAATCATCCTCTCTCCCAGTTTGATGACATTCGAAGACCGAAGAGACTCCAGGCGTTCAGGGCTGCGTGTTCTATTGGTTGAAGACAATACCGTCAACCGTAATCTGGCGCGAAAGATGTTGGAAAAATGCGGGTGTCGAGTGGACTTTGCTGAGAATGGTGAAATTGCGATACAGCAGCTGGGTTCGACCCATTTTGACCTGATATTTATGGACTGCTGGATGCCGGTGATGGATGGCTACGAGACAACCAAACGCATTCGTGAGAGCGGGCAAAGCTTCTCGCATATCCCTATCGTAGCGCTGACGGCGAATGCATTTCCTGGGGAAAAAGAGAAATGTATGCAATGCGGCATGGACGATTTCTTGACTAAACCTATTCGTTTTGAAGAGCTTAGCGGCATTGTGCGTCACTTTGAGGAAAAGGTCCTGGAGCAGGCTTGATGTGGCCTTTTTGTGACACGTAAGGGATGGCGCTGTTAAATTTTGAAAAATTAACCTAAAAAAGCCATCTTCATGGGAATGAGCGGTTGAAAAAAAGGGCTTTTTCCCCTAAATCTTAAATTAAGGAATATTGTAGTGCGCTTGGGGTTGTGTTCTATGGGCCTTCAGTTTCAAGCGCCAAGAAGTGGGAGCGGTAAAGCGAAGGAGAGTGCGCAGAACTCTTTATTGAACACAAACGCCAATGGATGAGCTGTAGGAAGGTCGACTAAACGCTGACATTGAATAGGCGATGTGCTTATGAACATGTTTGTGACTGGAGATACAGCGATGCGTCAGTTTATACGCCATCCTACAGATATCCCTATTCTGCTCGAAAAGAAACATCCTTCCAAAGAAACTGGGCTTTCTCAGCCCCGGCTTCAAGATGACGCTTTAATTCATAAAAGTCCCGCTACCGTAGGCGTCAGTTGCTGTCCCGCCGCTTCTTCGCACTGTATGCAAAATATAAGCTGCGGCGGTGTTTGCTGTATGTCGCCAACGCCTTATGAGGTAGGGGAAAAAGTGATCGTGGTGATTGCTTTTGTACGTCCAACCTTCAGAACGCCAGCCCAGGTTATCTGGTGCAAGGCGGTGGATAACGGTTTTGAAATAGGGCTGCGTTTCATGAGCGAAAGAGACGCTTTCGCTGCCCGCATGGTTGAGCAGGTGTGCCATATTGAGCACTACAAAAGGGAGGTGCTTGCGACAGAAGGACGTCGTATGTCAGGAGAGGAAGCAGCGAGGGAATGGATTGAAAAATATGCGCCAGACTTCCCTGAGTTTGGCTCTGGCCCGGAAGTAACTACTCATTAACCTCTAGAGGCGCGACAGCGCTAATAAGCGCGTAATTGTCATAAACACGCCAGGAAACATTCAGGTCGTATAAAGCCAGGCCATAAACTTTTGTGTCCGCTTGGCTTTTTTTATAGCTTGGCCGTGGGTCCAGGCCGATGGTTTCAATAATGAGCGCTTGAAGATCAGGATACCTTGATTCATACCCGCGTATGCTGCGCTTAGCCTCCTCCGTAAAACGTACTTCCAGGCTGGGCCCAGGTCTTTCAACGGCGTAACCGCCACCAGCGTTTGCTATCGCGTCGACGTACGGAATGTAAGGCTTAATATCCAGCACCGGCGCGCCATCAACAAAGTCGCCTCCTTCCACACTGATGACTTGCAGGCCGTCCCGCTCCTGAACGGATAGTAGGCGTACGGCGGAAAGCCCGAGAGGATTGGGGCGAAAAGGGGAGCGAGAGGCGAATACGCCAACAGACTTGTTGCCGCCCAATCGCGGGGGGCGCACTTTGGGCTTCCAGCCTGAATCAGCGGTTTTGTGGAAGTGGAACAAAACCCAAACGTGGCTGAAAGCGGTCAGGCCAGACACTGCCTCTGCAGACGAAAACTCCGACGCAAGCACGATTTCCGTAACGGCATGTTTGATAAGCCCAGGTTGACGCGGCGCCCCGAACTTTTCAGGGAAGCAGGAACGGATATGGCCGATTGGGCGATAGGTTAGATCTGCCATCAAAGCCACTTACTCGGAAAAGATTATCTCAATCCCTAGCGTGAGCGAAGGGTTGGGTTTGAAGTTATCGTCTCTGGGAAACAGCAGCTCCGGCGTACTCTCAAGGAACAACCAGTCACTGTAAAGCCGCTGACGATAAGTGGTGTTTATGAAATAAGCGCTGGTGCGCGGGCTGGGGCGGCTCTCTCCCAGCCATCCCAACTGATGATTCATCGCTCGTTTTTCATCAATCTTTTGAGAAAGAGAAAAGACTTGCGCAAATTCCCAGCCGTCTCGATTGTCTACCCATTGAGCTTCCGACTTGGAACGGAAGAACCAACGGTCTGAAATGTCGTTCTCAAAGTAGAAGGCGCTGGTATGGCCCCAGCCTTCGGAGTGGTAATAATAAATCGACTCGTCTACCCGGAAGGCCCAAGTGTCAGAGAGCGCCCACTCTTTTTCTGCTTTTGCTCTGGCGAAGGGGTCCAGTGGGATTTCCAACTTCACCCCCAGGTCGCCTTTGAACTTCCACTCTTTCAGTGCGGCGACTAAACGAAAAAAACCGGTACTGGTGGTATTGGTGGTTTCGTCCTCCTTTAATACCCGGTTCCGGTTCTTTTCCGCCAATGTTTTGGTTTCATCCGGATCGTTTTCTATCACCAGTTTGAATCGGTCCTGGGTGTAAGGGAGATCCAGGCGGAATTTAAAGCGAGGTTCTGGATCAATGCCTTCTTCCTTTCGCCAAACGCCAAACAGGCCTACCTTCATGAAGCTGCCGTTGGCGCTCAGTTCGGCCTCTTTTCCGCCAAAAAAGCCATCTATATTGCGTCCCATAGAGCCAATCCGGTTTGACCAGGCGTTGCGCTGATCGACAATCCAGCTAAAGGAGCGCTCGCTAATCGTCTCATCCTGTGCTGCGGCTTCTTCTGGTTCTAATGGCTGAACCTCCTCCTCTAAAGGAGTTGGACGTTGACTTTCAATCGCTTCCTTTACTTCTTCTGCATAAGAAAGTGAGGCTGACATGAATTGAAGAGAGGAGGCGGCAAGAGCCGCACAAAGGGATTTGCACGCGAACGTCACCGGCTAATGCATCCTGATAAATGATTGGAAATGTCTATGGAGAGTGGTCGTCAATGGGAATCCTTTGGCCGCTCGTCTTCGGCTTCAGACCACTTGTCTTTCTCCTCGGCCTCTGGAATTCGGTATTCTTCGGACGCCCAGGCGCCCAAGTCAATCATCTGGCAACGCTTGCTGCAAAATGGACGAAACTCATTATCCTGAGTCCATGGAACTTTCTTTCCACATGTCGGGCAGTCCACTTTCAGGGATGTGCGAGTGGCTGAAGAGGTAGTAGTTTTATCGATCATGCTGCGCCAGTTCTAAATATGATTCATGCAACTTGACGACCTCCTGATTCAGGTGGGCCAAGTCCTTATCGTTCAGGATGATATCATCCGCATATTGGCGTTTATACTCTCTGCTGCTCTGAGTCGCAATAATCCGGCGGACCAGATCTTCACTATTTTGATCTCTCTTCATCGCTCTTGCGATTTGTACGGGCTCAGGAACATCAATGACCAATACACGGTCTACCAGTTCGCGTTGCTGAGTTTCCAGTAGCAAGGGGGATGCGAGAATACAGTAAGGCTCCTTGCACGCGGTTAACCAATTGCGAATACGCTGATTGATCAAAGGGTGCAGCAGGCCTTCAAGCCATTCCTTTTGTGCGGGGTCATGAAACACTAACTTGCGCAAGGCGATGCGATCCAAGGCGCCTTCCGCTGTAATCAGTGTTGAACCAAAATGGTCCGCAATCTGCTGCAGCGCGGATTCTCCGGGGGCCACCACATCACGCGCAACCTGGTCAGCGTCGATGCAGGGCGCGCCCAGGCTGATAAATTTGTCCATTGCAGCGGACTTACCGCTGGCGATACCGCCAGTAAGTCCGATGATTAATGACTTTTGTTGGTTTGAGTGCTTCATACACTGAAAGATACTGCGACTAAAGCGCAGGATACATCCCCAAATAGGCGGATACGATGTCATTCCCCCAGATCATAGCGATCCAGCCAGCGATCGCGAGAAAGGGACCGAAGGGGATAGGAATATTTTTATCTCTACCCAGGATAATGATCATTGCTATCCCAATAACAGCTCCAACCAGTGAGGAAAAAAGAATAATAAGGGGCAGCATTTTCCAGCCCAACCAGGCGCCCAGAGCGGCGAGCAGCTTGAAATCGCCAATGCCCATGCCTTCCTTGCCGGTCAAAAGGCGGAATAAGTGGTAAACAGACCAGAGTGCGAGATACCCTGCCGCAGCGCCAATCACTGCTTCAGAGAGAGGGGCGAAAGTACCTTGAACATTAATTAATAGTCCCGCCCACAAGAGGGGTAATGTCAAATTGTCGTAGAGGTACTTAGTGTCGAAATCGATCAAAGAAAGGGTGAGAAGAGTCCAGCTCAATCCTATTGCCGCTAATCCAGCCCAGCTCAACTTGAAGTAATAAATCACAATTACGGCAAGCAGAGCTGTAGCGATTTCTACCAGAGGATAACGGATAGAAATACCTGTTTTGCAGGACGAGCATTTGCCCCCTAAAACTATGTAGCTTAGGACAGGAATGTTCTCCCAGGCTCGAATTTTATGGCCGCATTTAGGGCAGGTGGACGCGGGAGTGGACAGCGTAATTTTGGGGGCGTTTTTTGCAGGAGGATCGCAGCCGAGAATTTCTGAACATTCGAACTGCCACTCCTGTTCCATGATTTTGGGCAGACGCAGAATAACCACGTTCAAGAAACTGCCGACAATCAGGCCGAAAACAATGACCGTAACATAAAGCAGTACGGGGTTATGATTAAACTGATTAAATATATCTAACATCGGTTATATGAGCACTATTAAAAAAAGACCTCGCAGGAGCGAGGTCTTTAAGGTATATGTGTTTGATTAGACCACGGAGCCCAATTGGAAAATGGGGAGGTACATACCTATAATTAGACCGCCAACTAAAACACCTAAAACCGCCATAATCATTGGTTCCATAAGAGCAGTAAGGTTGTCTACAGCATCGTCTACTTCAGCCTCATAGTGATCGGCGACTTTCTCTAACATGTCATCAAGAGCGCCTGACTCTTCGCCGATTGAAGTTAGCTGTATTGCCATAACAGGGAATACGCCTGTAGTTTTCATGCTGTATTGCAATTGTGTTCCCGAGGATACGTCGTCGCGTATCTTAATTACAGCTTTTCTGAACACCGCGTTTCCAGTGGCTCCGGCTACTGATTCCAAGGCGTCAACAAGCGGCACGCCAGCGGCAAAAGTCGTTGATAGAACCCTGGCGAAGCGAGCGACCGCTGACTTATGCAAGATGTCGCCCATGATGGGAAACTTTAATATATATTTGTCGACTGCATCGGAAAATGCTGGTGATCTTCGTCTAGCTTCACTGAAACCAAATAACAACGCAATAATGATGCCGAGAATGATGTACCAAGATGCCTGTAGGTATTCTGAAATATTAATAATCATTTGAGTAAAGGCGGGTAAGTCCGCGCCGAAACCTTGAAACAGGTCTTGAAACTGAGGCACGACTTTAACCAGCAATATACCTGTTACAATTACTGCGACAACAAGTACTGCAATAGGATATGTCATTGCTTTCTTGACTTTTTTCTTCAGAATCTCTGTTTTTTCGAGATACGTTGCGACTCGAGCCAGCATTGTTTCGAGAGCCCCCGATTTCTCGCCGGAATCGATTAGGTTACAAAACAGGTCGTCAAAGTACTTAGGATGCTTTTTCAGGGCTCCAGCAAAGCTATTCCCTGCTGCAACCTCGTTTTTAATATCTAAAACCAGCTCTTTTAGAGAGGCGTGCTCCAGCCCATCTGCGACGATATCGAACGATTGTACTAAAGGAACTCCGGCTTTCATCATCGTCGCCATTTGACGAGTGAATACGGCAATGTCAAACGGGGTTATCTTCTTGGTTCTTTTTCCTAAAATACTTTCTGCTTTCTTTTTGACCCTAGTGGGATTGATTCCTTGTTTTCTCAGCTGTGCTTTCACAAGGGCAACATTTGACCCGCTCGTTTCTCCCTTGGTCTTGTTTCCCTTTCGGTCAGTGCCTTCCCAGACAAAGGTTGAATGTTTTTGTGCTGCTTGGGCCATATTTTAATCCTTCGTTACCCGGTTTGCGTCTTCTAGGCTGGTTACGCCTTCAATAACTTTCCTCAGCGCCGACTGTCTGAGATTGCGAAAACCTTCTTTTTGAGATTGCTTAGCAAGCTCCAGTGAACTTGCTTCATTCATAATGAGCTCTTGCATAGGGGGAGTGACTCTCACTACTTCGTATATGCCTACACGGCCTTTATACCCACCTTTGCATTTATCACAACCTTTAGGGCTGTACAATTTAAAGCCCGTTTCAATTTGTGCATCTGTGAATCCCTCCTCCTTTAAAACTTCTTTGGGGACGGTGATCACTTCTTTACACTCCGCGCAGAGCCTTCTCGCAAGACGCTGTGCAATGATTAGGCTTACCGAGGTTGCAATATTGAAGGCAGGCACACCCATATTGCGTAGGCGCGTCAAGGTTTCTGCGGCGCTATTCGTATGAAGCGTTGATAGCACTAAGTGTCCTGTTTGAGCCGCTTTGATCGCGATAGACGCAGTATCTAAATCCCGTATCTCACCCACCATAACAACGTCTGGGTCTTGGCGAAGAAACGCTCGCAAAGCCGAAGAGAAGTCTAAACCGACCTTGGTGTTCACGTTAACTTGGTTAATGCCCTCCAAGTTGATTTCCACTGGGTCTTCTGCAGTAGATATGTTTCTTTCTGTTGTGTTCAGAATATTTAGGCCTGTATAAAGCGAGACAGTCTTACCACTTCCAGTAGGCCCGGTAACCAGGATCATGCCTTGTGGCTGAGCAAGAGCGTCCAGATACATTTTCTTCTGATCTTCTTCATACCCAAGGGCGTCTATGCCCAGTTTTGCGCTACTTGGGTCTAATATTCGTAAAACGATTTTTTCTCCCCAGAGCGTGGGGAGAGTATTCACGCGAAAGTCAATGGCTTTGGTTTTGGACAGCTTCATCTTGATGCGGCCATCCTGGGGAACTCTTCTCTCAGAAATGTCCAGTTGCGACATTACTTTTAAGCGCGCCGACAGTTTGGCTGCGAGTTTTATAGACGGCTTTGATACCTCATGCAATATGCCATCTGTCCTAAATCTGACTCGATAAGTTTTTTCGTAAGGTTCGAAGTGTACATCTGAAGCGCCACCCTTGATTGCATCCAACAGCATCTTATTGATGTATTTGACAATGGGCGCGTCATCTTGCTCCGTTCCTGCGTCATCCTCTTTGTCACTATCGTCGCCAGTTTCTATGTCAACATCTTCTAAATCGCCGCCGTCAATATTGCCCAGAGGCTGCTCTTGGGCTTCAAGATATTTTTCAATAGCCGAAGAAAGTTTGTCATCTTCGACAAGGACTGCATCAGTGCTTAGTCCTGTGTGGAATTTTATTTCATCAAGCGCCTGAAGGTTTGTAGGGTCGGCTAATGCCAAAAACAGCCTGTTACCTCTTTTAAATAAGGGCAAGGCGTGGTGCTTTCTTATTAGCTTCTCATCTACAATTTTTTCAGGTACTTGATCTAGGGCGACAGAATTTAGATCGATCAGAGGTACGCCAAACTCCGCTGATGCTGCGTAAGCCAGTTGAGTCGCTTTAGCCAATCCCTGTTGCACCAGATAGCTTACAAAAGGGAGTTTTGCTTTGCCTGCATTATTCTGTGCATCGCGCGCAGTGCTTTCTTCGATAATTCCGTCTTGAACAAAACGGCGTGCTAACCCTGTAAGGGGAGTGGTCATTTGAGTATTCATACTAAGGGGTCGACTAAAAAAATAAACATCCTTTCAAAAGTTTAGATTTAATTGGTTGAGTTGGAAAGTTGCATTGTAGGTTTTGTGCGGGGTGACAAAATTTGTCACCAACTGGCGATAATGGTCAGCACTTGTTTCACTGCTGAGATGTAAAGGTGGGGACATGTTGTCGTAGCGCTAGGCTATCTGCTTGAAATACAAGAAATAGCGTGGCTGGAGAGAAAGTTGGCACGCTGGCTGCTTTTAGTTTTCGCAAGGTGTCGGCAGTGGCCCCTCTAACAAGTTAAATAGTCGAAAGACGATTGAGGAGAAGAGTTGATGAAAAGCATACAAAAAGGTTTTACCCTGATTGAGTTGATGATCGTGGTTGCGATCATTGGTATTTTGGCTGCAGTAGCTATTCCCGCCTACCAGGATTACATTGCTCGCTCCCAGGTTAGTGAAGCTGTTAGCCTGACCTCTGCGGTAAAAGGGTCTATGGCTGAGGCGTTTCAAAATACTGCTGTGAGACCAGGGCTGAATGAAGTTGGCGCAGTTACTTCTGGTAAGTACGTCGCAAGCATGACTGTGGTTGACATCTCAACTAACCAGTGGGCGGTAGTAGCGACAATGAAAACTAATGGTGTAAATGCAAATATTGCGACAGCTACCTTTGCGACAGCTACCTATGACGGTGGTCAGCACTGGACTTGCGGTTCTGTAGCGGTTGAAAATGATGGTGCGACAGCGTTCACTGGCGCTTCAGCTAATACAACTGTTAATAACCAGTATCTGCCAAGCTCCTGTAAGTAACCGGTAAGCAGCTTTTGCTATAAGCCTCCCGTAGGGAGGCTTTTTAGTTGGAGGGACTGCATTGGCTAATCGTGAAAAAGGGTTTACCCTGATTGAGCTTATTGTTGTCGTGGCTATTATTGGAGTTATTGCTGCGGTTGCTATTCCGGGCTATACCGACTATGTGGCTAAAGGACAAGTTTCTGAAGCAATTACTTTGACAGAGGGGTTAAAAGTTAAAGTTGTAGAGTTTGTCCAGAGTAATGGTCGCCCACCTTCGACGTCTGAGGTGGTGGGTAGCTCAGTTGGAAAGTATGTGTCCTCTGTTACAGTATTCAGCCCTGCCATAGATCGCATTGTAATAATGGCTACCATGCAAACCTCAGGTGTAAGTCCGAATGTTAGCGGAAAAACGTTCGCTATAGTCACTGAGGATAATGGCCATAGTTGGAATTGTGGCGTATTGTCGCCTGTATCTAGCGCTCATACGTCTGTAAGTGAGCATTACTTACCAGCATCCTGTAAATAGCGGTATTAACTGCTATTCTGCTTTTGGCCAGTAATTTTTTTACTTTTATACTGGCTTTATCCTCCTACCTGATTGTGAATAGTTGATACTGAATGATAAATAATAGGCTGTGTTTCTTTATTCTCATGGCTCTGAGTGTTGGGCTGCTTCTGTTGTTTTATATAGGGGCGGAAGGTGGTATCCCTATATTAGACGATCAGCATGTGCTGCAGAGATTAGCTGGCTCGGAAGGAATGTCATGGCTGGATGGCTTTCTTCACTATACCTCTGGTGATGTTGGAGACTTAAAACGCCCAGTTTCCTACTTGTCTATCTATCTTCAGCGTGGCTCGCTAGAACAAGGGTTGCTTCCTTTTAAATTGTTCAACATTGTGCTTCATGCGCTTAATGGGCTGTTGGTATTTTGGCTTGCACGAAGATTGATGCTGATAAAGCTTCTGCCTAATACCGCCAATGTAGTTGCTATTGGGTGCTATGTTCTCTGGTCATTTGCCCCTATTCAAGTGTCAACGGTGCTCTACGTTACGCAAAGAATGGCCGAGTTATCAGCGTTTTTCACATTCTCGGCTCTAATCCTTTGGACATACTTCAGAGAAGCTCAAGGAGGAGTTAAGCAAGCAGGAGCTCTGTTTCTTGGTGTTGGGGGGCTTACTGTTTTGGCGACTTTGAGCAAAGAGAATGGCTTCTTGACAATTCTTTTAGTCCTCGTGTTAGACCTGACTGTTTATCATAAGGCGCCAAAAAGTAAAGTCTATCAGACATGGGCGCTTCTCGTTATTTATGCTGGCCTTGCCATCTTTACACTTCATATTTTGCTTAATGCAGATAAATATTTTGTAAGAGGCTTCTCTGGGCGTGACTTCGATGTATATGAGCGTGTACTGACAGAAAGTCGTATTCTTGTAGAGTATGTGCTGAAGTTTATTTTTCCAAGCTCTTTTCAGTTCGGTGTTATTAATGAAGAGGTAGCAATCTCTAAAGGGCTATTGAGCCCAATTAGTACACTTTTCTGCTGTATAGCATGGGTGGGAGTAATTGCTGGTGCTTGGTTTGCTAGGCGCAAAGCACCTTACTTGTCGTTTGCCGTTTTCTTTTTCCTTGGCGCTCACTCTATGGAGTCAACAGTTCTCTCGCTAGAGCTGTATTTTGAGCATAGAAATTACGTCCCCACATTTAGCTTGTCGCTTCTTATTTCATATGCAATTGTATGTCTCATCAAAAATAAGGCTGTTAGTGATAAAGTAAAAGCCATTGCCGCTGCGTCTGTGATTGCTTACTTTTCCTTAATAATTTTAATTGCAAAAAACGAGGCTTTGCTGTGGTCCAAGCCTGTGCAGCAAGCCCTGAGATGGTACCAGCAAGCACCATTGTCCCAGAGAGCCTATTCCCACCTCGGGTCAACGCTTTTTCGGTTCGGACTTTACAAAGAAGGGGCTAACTTTTATAAGGGAACCCACCAGGATTTTCCCGATGACCCAACAAAAGAATTGCTGTGGTATGAGCTAGTTTGTGTTGATAGTAGTTTACCTGCACCAGATATGGAAGAGTTTTTGAGTAAGGCTCATAAAGCTAAATTCTATAACCAAACTATTGTGCTACTGAATGCTTTGCTGGATCTAAAGGAGCAAGGCCATTGTGATAATATCGCGGTAGAAGATCTTAACTTAATTGCGGATGCTTTCTTGACTAACCCTAGCTACAAGCGGAGGTATAGATCAATTTATGTTTATAAGTCTCGATTGAGCCAGTATGTAAATGATATGTCTGAGGCGGCAAATAATTTAGAGAAAGCAATTTCTATCCACTGGCGATTAGATATTGCATTAAGCTTGGCGGAGAAGTATCTTTTTCTAAGGGAAGTGGAGAGCGCTGAGAAGTTAATTGAGGATATTGAAAGGTACTGCTCTGGCTTGGTGTTGAGCTGCAATAGTAACTCTAAAGATATTGCCTATTTGCATCAGCTATTGAAAAAAATGAGAGACAAAGATAAGGCTTTATTATGATAAGTGTAGTAATACCTGCTAAGAATGAGCTGGCTAACCTAAAATCGCTGCTCCCTGAACTATTAGCCTCTCATCCTGGTGTTGAAGTTATAGTTGTAGACGATGGTTCATCAGATGGTACAACAAGCTATTGTATCGAGCTCGGGATAAGCGTGGTCACCCATAAGTATAGCAAAGGCAATGGTGCGGCTATTAAGGCGGGAGCAAGGGCGGCTGCCGGCGACACTCTTGTATTTATGGATGCGGATGGGCAACATTCTCCAGCTGATATTAAAGTACTTCTGAACAAGCTTGACGAGGGTTATGACATGGTAGTTGCGGCAAGGTCCCGTGACTCTCAAGCAAGCTTGGGCCGCTATCTTGCGAACACGCTCTATAACAAGCTGGCCTCTCTTATGGTTGATCAAAGAGTTGAAGACTTAACTTCTGGCTTCAGAGCTGTTCGGGCCGATAAGTTTAAGCAGTTCCTCCATTTGCTGCCTAATGGGTTTTCTTACCCTTCAACCATAACAATGGCCTTCTTCCGAATGGGGTACTCAGTAGGATACCAGAAAGTGAATGTTGGGCAGAGGGAAGGGAGAAGTCATATAAGGCCGCTTCACGACGGGTTTCGCTTTCTTCTAATTATTTTTAAGATTGGTACGCTGTACTCACCGTTAAAGTTTTTTGTTCCTATTAGCCTCTTTTTCTTTTTTACAGGGCTTGGTTACTACAGTTATACATACTATAACTTCCATCAATTTACTAATATGAGTGCTTTGCTCTTAGTAACTAGTGTCATCGTATTTTTGATCGGGTTAGTTTCTGAACAAATTTCTGGGCTTCAATACTCGGTAGGCGAATCTGAGAGAGGTAATAATTCTGAGTAAATTTTTTTGTATAGCTTTGCTGTATTTTTCCAAGAGAATGATGCAGCTTTTTCTCTTGCGCGACGGGACATATCTGATCTTAGCGAAGGAGTTTGTAGCAAAGCCTCTATATGTTCTCTTAGCTCAGAGTCTGAGCCTCTTGAAAATATAAATCCATTTTCACCACTCTCAACCAAATCTGTTGCTGCCGGATAGTCGGCGAGGATAGGAACATTGCCGCAAGCCATACCTTCCAATACTGCCAGCCCTAATCCCTCATGATTAGAAGCCTGGACAATAATATGGGTATTTTGGAGGAGTCTACAGAGCTCTGAGTGGCTGAGGTGACCGTGTATGGTAACGTAATTATTTAGTTTTAATCTTTCTATTTCGCTTATCAGCTTTTCCATCTCTGGCCCTAATCCTGCAAAGTGAAGACGAACCTTATCTTTCTCTGCTATTAGTGAAAAAGCTTTAAGTACAAGAAGTGGATTCTTTTCTTCTACCAGCCTACCTACACATATGATGGAAATTACAGAATTTTGTTTATGGGGAGGCGTGTGTAGAAAGAAATCATCTATCCCCATCGGCGCTGTTATTACATTATTAGCTCGATTTAATAACTGCTGAATCTCTTCTGTTATCGGATTGCTCACTGTTGTAATTATATCAAACTTTCGTAGAACTATTCTTTTGAAGCTGGACAAAAAGCGGGAGCTGCTAACTCTTTGGTCGGTGCCGTGGATAGTCAAAATGAGTTTTGTATTCTTAGGTAACGCCCAAGAACAAGCCCATAAGCTAACTCCTTGAGGAATTAGCCAGTGTGCATGGATGATACTGAATTTCTTAGTGTGAGCTAGCTTAATGATATTGAATACTTGAGCTAATACAAAGAAAGGGATTAAAAATGAAAGATGTGGGTTTGCCTTGATATTAGGTAGAATGCCGGCGCCATAAGCTAGTCTTTCCAGTTTTTGTGGGGCATACCTATAGCGGACTATCTCTACTCCATTCATACATTCTTGCAGTCTCGCCCCGGTATGATGTGGCGCCAATACAGTTGAACGAATTCCGCTCTTTTTTAATTCCTTAGTAAGGTCAAAGATAAATCGAGGCACTGAGTCACGCTCGAATCTAGGGAATGTCGAGGTAAGCACTAAAACTTTAGTCATGTTCTTTAAATATACTCGATTTTCTATCTAGTGTTCCCTTGAAGTAACTAATTGCCAGTGCTATCTTGACGAAATGCTTTTTTATAAAGTATGGAAATAATGAGTTTAAGATTATGATATCCAGAAAGAATATCAGGACGGAGGAGAAGGGCGCAAATAGTTTTAGTATTGCCCGGGAGAGGTCAGATATAAACTCCGCATCAAATTTGGCGTAAACGGTCTCTCTGTAGGCTTCGGGGTGTTGGTTAAAAAAGATCACACTTGACTCTTTCCCCGCCACGTAAAATTTTTCGCCCATACCCTTTACAGTAAAGCCGTCGATTGTGTGTGTTGCGATACAATCTGGAGCAACTACCATGCTTTGGTCGCCATATTCGTCTATCAGCCTGGAAATTAGGTCTCTATCTTCAAAGCCATATGAGTGGTAACGACTAGAAAAGTATCCAACTTTAACTAAGGCCGTCCTTGTTATGGAGAAATTGGCTGTGGTCTGGTTCTTTACTTTACCTGATCTCCTTTCGTTATATATATCCTTTAAGTATCTTGCCCAAAAGCCAGATTCCTTGCAAGAAGATGTAGTTAGGCCGAAGCAAGCGATTTTTCCATATTGAAGCAATGGGTTAATTAAGTCATTCAAGGCGTGTGGGGTATTCCATTGGCAGTCACAGTCCAGGACGACTATGAATGATCCACTTCCTGCTTGCACGCCTGTGTTAATGGCTGAGCTTCGGCCTTTATTCTTTGAGTGTTGAATGATGTTGAGAGGAATATTTCCAATATATGACTTAAGGTACTCATAAGATCTATCTGTGGAGCTATCATCTACAGCAATAATATTGATCCTATAAGAATCGTGATAGAACTTCTGGCTACCTATTGTCTTAAGGCATTCTAGAATATGCGCCTCTCCGTTGAACACGGGTATCACAATGTCAATATTTATACTAACCTTCATGACCTTTTGCTAATGTGCTTACTATCTTGTTATGGATGGTTGGGTAACGGGATAGGAAATACAGGCTTGTAAGTCTTTTCAAGTTGCTAATGGACTTGGTGTGCTTTAATGCTTCAATAAATCCAATTTTCACTTTTCTGTTATATAAATCATTTATTGATTGGCAGTTTTCTTCGTAAGGCGATAGAGAGTTATGATGCTTCTTTATAAATTGCAAATAGCCTTGATAAGCTTTGCTTGATGTAGATATGCGTGTGAGCTCACTTTCTTGATCAACAATATAAGAGCTGCCCTCTAACCTAAAGCCTGGTCCAAAAGACTCGATTAAGCGTAACTTTAAGTCATAATCTTGCCATGCATCTAAAGATTCATCAAAGCCGCCTATTTTTATAACTTTTTCTCTCTCAGTGAAAACTTGTATGCCAGAATAGTTTTGTATTTTTATATCATGAAGGGTTATGAGTTTAGAGGAGGACGAGTAGAGTGTTGTCTTTCCATTGGAATAAGTTCCGTGGCTGTCACATACAAAACTATAATTTTCACTATACTTGGCCGCTAGCTTCTCAACTCTATTTTCTGTGAAGAAGTCATCATCGTCCAGATAAGTAATGAACTTGGATTTTGAAAGTTTAGTGGCTTGATTCCTCGCTTTGCAAGCCCCAAGAGAACTCTGGTTTATTAGTGCGACTAGCTTCCCTTTTCCTTCAAGTAGTTTAAGGTAGTCAGGGGTTCCGTCACTAGAGCCGTCATCAACTACTATAATTTCTATAGATGGATAGGTTTGATTAGTGGCCGAGCTTAGGGCTCTCTTAAATAGCTCTAGCCTATTCTTTGTTGTAATAACAATACAGACTTTTGGTAACATGTGATATGGGTGTTAGTCTAATTTTTGTGAGTTTAGAAAACTATCTAGTGTTATTGCTTTACCTGTCGAAAGTAGTGGTCTCATGTACTCACAGCCAGGAAGCTCCATAATGATAGGCTTTGAGTCTAAATCTATACCTTCAAATATTGCCGTAGAAAAGACCCCGATATGATACTCTGAGGTGGCCAGTAGCTCGTATAAATCACAGTCAGTGTGGAATGTCACGTTATGATATTTATTTAGTTGTAAAAGTTCTGGCTGATTTTTCCATCTATTATACTCTGATGGGTGCAGCTTATAATGTAGCTGGTAGTTATGGAAACGCTCTATGTTATATAAAATACATTTTGCAATAGAGCTGGTTAGGGCTCCCTGTGATAGGATTACTATTCTTCCAGGAGTCTTATCTAATAGACTATATCTTTTTTTAATTCTATCAAAGTACGGGAATCCGTAGGGTTTTATTTTGCTTCTTGCTATGGGGAAGTCTATTCTATTTTTCCAAAATCTATTCCATGTGTATATTTTGTTTGGATAGTAAGGTGGAGTGAAGATAGAGTCAGGATAACTGTAACCTAAGTGGTATTCGCTTATAGTACCATGTTGAAGCTCTATTGATTCTATATTTAAAGATCTGGCTGCAGAAATAACAGATGCGTAGTCATAAGCAACTACAATATAAAGCTTTTTTGGAGATATTTTTTTTAATATAGTTGAGAATAGAAAGTGCTCTATTTTGAATTTTATTAAACTTGAAATTAATATCTCTTTGAAGTCATGATTGGTGTTGAAGTGCTCCTTTAGTGATTTTGAAATTTTTGAAACAGAGTCTATAGATTTACTCTTTAAGAAGAATATGACAGGGAGTTTGGAAGCTAGTCCGGAAATTAGGTATATCCAGTCTACATATAGACGTCTTTCATCGTGCTCTTTGTCAAAGTTATTGTTGTAAGATGTGCTCAGTAATGTGGCGCTTCTTCTCTTTAGCTGCTCTGTAGATAAATAATATGTATAAATATCCACTTTTTTCCCATTGATATCTTTGTGGCGAGGATGCTCAAATACGCATAGCTCAGACCTTCTTAGTGATGCCCTGATACTCTTTAGCGCCTTAAATGTGTACTTCAAGGAAGACCATATTCGTTTTGCGATTGGCCCATCTTTTTTGCGAGAGCTGGGGTCCTCAAGTATATTGAATTGTTGACATAAAGAATAATATATCTTCATCCTCGCTGCAGCCCAGTAGTAAACCCCTTCTTCATTAAGGTTGTTTAAGTGATATCTTTTTTCGGCACTCCATATGGCTTGGCAGAGGGACTCAACGGAGTTTATTTTACTTTTAGTGTCCATGGCATAGGTACGGATCTATTAACGATAAAGAATAACATTACTGTGACGACTGTATATGAAATGAGTGTGGAGTAGGCGGCTCCAACAATTCCAATATTTGGGACCAGGATTATGTTTAAGATAATGTTTATGATGCCAGATGAGACGGAAACAGCCGACAAAGCGACAGTTTTTCCTTTGTGTACCAAGAATGGAAATAATAGTTTATAAAGGCCATATGAAAAGAATGAAATCGAAATGGGAAGTAGTATATTCTTGGCTTCTATATAGCTCTTGTGAATAAAGTTTTCTATAAAAATTAATCCGAATATATAGCTCAATAGTGAGACTGTTAAAAAAAGGCTTATCAAAAAGTAAATGTACTTCGTGATTAATTCTTTGTTGGAGTCAATGTTTTTGTAAAAAAATGGGGACCACGCTAGTATTAGTGAGTCAATGATAATGTTTGTAATGGACGCTACCTGATAACCTAGTGAGTATATGCCCACGTTAGACTCGCCTAGATAGTGGCTTATTATTAATCGATCACTGTATGTGATGATTGAACTGGAAATAGAGTGGGGTATTAACGTGACTCCAATAAAAAGAGCGCTTTTGATTGTTGACGTCTGCAGCGAAGAAAAAGATAGTCGCAGTAAATTTGACTTGTATAGACTGGTGATCCCAACGAGGGATAAGGCTGCTGTGGATAGTAGGTTTGCTATGGCTACTCCCTCCCATCCATGAGAATATATCGATATGAGTATTATGGATATGCTGGCGTTAATGATAGTTCTGGCGACTTCGGATAGTCCATATTTTAGTGCTTTTTCCTGGTTTCTATAAACGGAAAGATTAATTTGATTTATAGCTAGAAAACCGCAAATAATAGGTGTTATTGTTAGCCAACTAGAGCCAATAGGTTCCCATATGGAAAAGTTGGTCATTGAAATGAAAAAATATATGAAAGTGAACATCGTAGTTGATGTTGTCAGAAGAGCTAACATGCAGGTTATCAGCTTTGCTAGTGCTTCATTGTCCAAGGCGTAGAAGTTTCGTGTTATATGGGTAGGGAGGTTAAGCCCAACTATTGGTGTGCTAAATGATACAAAAACTTGAAAAATTGCCAAGGCACCATATTGGGCAGTTGTTAAGTGCTCAGTAAAATAGGGAATTAGTAGAAATGGAATTGCCTTGTTAATTATATTGGCTGCTAGGTAAAAAATAGTGCTTCTAAACAATGGAGAGCTACTCTTTTTGTATGACCAGAAGTTCATGGTAATTGATCTAAAAAGCTCTTCATAAATTCAAAATGCGTACGAAGGTTGTTGGCGACTTGTAATGTTCGCTGACTTTTAGCATTTTTCTCATATGCTAGATTAGCCTGAATCTCGCCCCACAACTCTGATTTGGCTTGGCGGCTTATTATGCCTGATGCTTTGAGTGCCTTATGGACAAGCCCTTTTCCTTCTTCTTCATAGGCGTTTAAGACCATACCGCCCATAACATCTTTCATGTTAATAGCTCTACCATCTTCCGCTAAGAGCAGCGATGGCTTTCCAAGGCTTGACATGAGTATGTGGGCGTGAACCCTATAACCAACATGAAGTGAGCAGCCACTATAAAGGGCTAACATTTGCTCGGCTGAACCAGATACGTCTACGTATTCTATTTTATGCGCCTTTAGCCACTCAATAAGTTTGAGTTGTTGCTCGTATAAACGAATATTAGGACTGTGCGTATTTAGGAATTGGGGGGTGGTAGAGTGATGGAAGGCTACTTTTACGGACTGACTTAGGTGTGTAGTTAATTGATATATAATCTCTTGTGCTTGAAGTAGCATACCTGTTTCTCTCGCGAAGTTGACGCCCAATGAAAAGATTATGCTGTTAGATGATGAGTTTTTTGATAGTGTTTGACCTTCGTGTAAGTAAAAGGCGGGGCAACCAGTTGTAATAAAATTATCATATCCGTATGTTTGCACTACAAGCCCTGAATAGTAATCCCTCAGGCTACTTTGATAACTTTCTCCGTTAATTCTTACTAATAGTTCGTGAGTTTGCTTTGTTAGAGGGTAACGATGAGGCGCCTCTGGATAGGTCGACTTAGGTTTAGCACCTATCCCCATTGTAATGATAGGTGCTTTTATATCTTTAAGATTTCTAGTTAATGGGTATATGCATGGGTACATCTGCGGTTGTAAGGCTGGGCCACCCAGAAGAATTAACGCGCAGGACTCATTAACCAGACGCAATCGTTCTTTGTTTAGCGGCTCCCAAGCTGGAACTGTGGTGAAAGTTCGATCTGGCCTGTGTTTATTGAGAAGATAAAGCCCTGCCTTTTTAATCAGATAATCGCCTGAATTGTTCTTGTCGCCGGTGAGTACGACATAATTGTTTTTTAGATTGCTCATGAGCACTATTCGAAATGAGGCCAAGTAAGTGGTTCGTCGTTATTTATGCTCGCCCGCATTTTTTTTCCAACAACCTGATCCCAGAAGATGGGGCTTATGCCAAGGCCGGGACGTTTTGCAATAATATCATTTTCTGTAATAGTTTCACCGGCGTTAATATCTCTTGAAGCATAGATAGACCTGCGAGCATTTTCCCTGGCTGACTGCTCTAGATTCAGGTCTTTTACTCCATTGCCATATAAGTTGCGATAAACGATGAGCCTTGAGACGAAATTCTTTAGATCGGTTTTGTCCATCGCATGGTAGTGGTCATTGCCTGGTAGACTTTTATCATAGGTAAAGTGTTTTTCTATAATTAACGCGCCCGACATGACTGCAACCTCAAGAGCTGGCATACCTTCAAAGGGGGTGACATGGTCTGAGTATCCTATGCAGTGCTGTTGGAATATTCTGGAAAGATAGGGAACCATGGATAGCTGTGCGTGCTCTATTGCTGTTGGGTAGTTTAGTACACAATGTAAAAGAGCGATTTGTTTTGCTCCTGACCTCCTAAGTTCCTCGACGGCAAATGCGATTTCAGGTAATGACGCTGCCCCAGTTGAAACAACAACCGGTTTTTTGCATGCACCGATTTTACGAATTAACGGTAAGTTTGTAATATCTGCTGAAGCTATTTTGAAAGCTGGCATCAGGTTCGATAAAAAGTCTACAGACTCAAGGTCGAAAGGAGTGGATAGGAAGTCTATACCTACCTTGCCACAGAAGTGTGAAAGCTCTGTATACTCTTTTTCCCCGAAGCTGTCGTACTTTTGGAAAAGCTTATATTGGCTCTGGGTTTTCTCCTTGCTGGTATCCCAGTATGCCGGGCTATGTTTAGCTGAGAGCTTTTCTGCCTTATAGGTCTGAAATTTTGCGGCATGGGCTCCTGCCTCTTTTGCGTCCATAATTAACTCTTTAGCTTTTTCTATAGAGCCTTCGTGGTTTACGCCAATTTCAGCAATGATATAGGGGGAAAGAAATTTAGGGCTGAAACCGCCAATGCTAAACTCATTGCTCATTTTTATTCTCATTGTTCAGTAGGTTAAGTATTTTATTGACAACTAACGATTTTCCTTTGGTCAGGTCAATCTCTTCTAATGATCGAATCATTGCATTAACACTGTCAGAGTTTGTTAGAAGATTTCTTATTACACTTTTTAACTCTGCATCTGTTAAAGTCGAGCCTAAACCCATATTAATTATTCCATTATTTTTTCCAAGTAAAAAGTGGCTGGCTTCTCTATTGTTCTGGCAGATAGTAATGGTTGGAATTTTTAAAGACGCAAGCTCAAGAACAGTTCTTCCCCCGGATGTAAGGGCTAAGTCTGAATTGTTCATGTAGTGAGAGATTCTCTTTGTGTGCTTCACTAGTTTTATAATTATGCGTTCTTTGCTGCTTTTAAGGTAATTGTTAAGTTCTTCGTTGTGTCCGTAGCCTGACCCGATAATGATGGTTATATGGACTTCCAGATTTGGGGGGATAGTAGCTTCAAGTATTTTAAGTGCTCGGAGAGTGATGTTGTTCTCGTCAACGCCGCCGAAAGTGAGTAATATTGACTTTATTTTTCCTGTTTTCTCTCTGGGGCGAGTGTGGATGAACTCATCCCTCAAGCAGAAGTAGGTAGGTCCAGATAATATATTTGAAGTGCTTTTTTCAGCTGGATATAGTGCGTTAAATACGAGGTGTGCAGCGTTTGCGCCTGGCCCTAAGTCTTCGAAGTTAACTACCTTTATGCCCCTATCTTTTATGCTCTCTATATATTCGAGAGACGTATCGAGTATATCGTTGATTACCATGTCCGGATTGTGCTCAATCACCTCTGATGTGAGTCTGTGCTTTGGGACACAGTATAGTGGGTAATTGTTCTCCTTTATCAGCTGTTTAGCTATGGCGTCGTCTTCTGTAATGATGAAGGATACCTCATGTTTTACAAGTTCGTTGGCAAGCATTAAGCTTCTGTATATATGCCCTGTGCCAGTGTTTTTATTTCCAGTGACGACAAAGGTGATTCTTTTTCTTTTTAATATACTCTCACATAAGAAAAGGTCGGTTACTGTGTCGATATCAATGCTAATATTTGGTGGTGTTATATAAAGAGAGACTTTTTTTCCTATTCTAGTTCCTTTTTCCATTACATCTCTTCTACAAGCTATTATTGCCCCTGTTTCTTTGTATCTAGGGGGGAGTTGTTGCCTGTTTACTCTTTCCAAATATTCTGGAATATAGTTATTGTTTTTTGTTGTCCAGCAAAGGTGGCGATCATCTGTTGCGCTAAGTATTGTGTCATAATCGCTTTTACATAAGCTTTCTATGACTTGATCAATATCTAAAGGTCGAATTAGCGGCGAGGTTGGCTGAACTGTTATAACGAAGTCGAAGTGGATGCTATCTTCTTTTTCTATATTTTTAACTGTTTCAATTATTACAGGGTCAAGTGTAACTTTGTCTCCGCCCAGAGAGCTACTTCTTAGGTGAACTTTGGCTCCAAACTTTTCTGCTAGCAGAGCTATTTCATCATCATCTGTACTAACAACTACATAGTCTAATAGAGGTGAGTTCAAGCAACTATTTATCGCATAATAGATAAGTGGCATCCCAGCAAGTGGACGGAGATTCTTTCGAGGGATGCCCTTCGAGCCTCCTCTAGCAGGAATAACAGCAATTGTCGTTTTTTTTGTAGTGGGCGAGTTACGCTGTGTTATGTCCAAGTCTTTACCTTTTTACGAATAGGAAAGTCAAAAAGCCTGTTTAACATTATAAATGGCGGTGGATATACACTGAAGTAACAAGATGTGAATGAAGCATATGGCAGCTGCCGATGTTGGGGGTTGCGGCTGAGGGTTGATTTAAGAGGCTCAATAATGCGGAGGAGGCCCCTCATCCCCGTCTTCAGGCAGCAGTTCTCTCACGCTTTCAAGCTGCTCTCGAAGGTTGTCCAGCTGGCTTTCCAGTTTTCCTATCCGTTTGTCTTGTTGGTAAATCGTGTCGTTGAGCGATGCGATCAGGTCGTCCAGGAAAGCAATTTTGGTTTCCAAATCGGTGACTCTTTGTTCCATTCGTTAGCCCTTAGCGTCAGTCGAACGTCGGATAGGTGCGGGAGGCCAAAAAATATAGGCCATAAGTCATAAAGTTGTACCCGCGTACTACGTAATATATGTCTCGATTTGCTATTATAAGGACTTCTTAGATGATTTCGATTCTAAATCATCGAGAGCGGAGCGTTCGGAGAAGCCTTTTTTAATTTTGTCGGTCGCTTTTTAGTCTAGCTGGTTTTCTGAAGATTTCCGCCTGGGTCTATGGGCTGACCGAACCGGCGCTCTGATGTTTAGGCTTGGTGGAGGGGGGCTTTCGGTATCATCCATGCCGTATTCGGAATGATATGAAACACACTCGTAAGTCTCTCCATCTCAGCCATTGGGGTGTTTTTTTGTTCCAAAATAATTATTTGTAGAGTTAATAAATGAAAGATAATAATTCAGTAAAAATGATGATTGCAGTGATTGCCGGTCTTATTCTTCCTATCGTGCTTGGCGTTGCGCTGAGTCTTTTCGGTATGCAGCCCACTTTTTCCTTCTTGGCGGACGGCAGTGGATTAACCAGTCTCTTAACTTCTGGCGCAGGTATTGGCGTTTACCTTATTACTGCAGCGCTATTTATTCTGGCTGGTTTTCTGCCGGCGATATTGAGTGGGAGCTCAGAAGAGTCTTACGAAGAAGACAACGCCAATGACGAGCGCGAGTCGGGAATTGTAAAGTGGTTCAACCCGAACAAAGGGTTTGGCTTTATTACCCGTGAAGCTGGCGACGATATATTTGTTCACTTTCGTTCTATCCGTGGTAGAGGTCATCGTTCTCTGCGTCAAGGGCAGAAAGTGAGATTTCGTACAGTAGAGGGCGATAAAGGTCTGCAGGCGGAGGATGTCTCTCCCGTTCGCTGATACGGATTTTACATCTCAAGCATGAAAAAGGGCGGTTTATCCGCCCTTTAATCTTTCCAGTTACATTGTTTTTCGCCGTTTTGGTTGATTTTCCACCATAAGTCCGGCGCATCTTCTTCTTCATCTTCTATCCATCCGCTGGCGGAGCAGCGTACTTCCTTGTTAAGGCTGGAGAATGCGCAGCGAGCGCAATCAAGATCAGTTTCCCAGGGGGTGGAGGAGGAGTCAAACCAGACGCTGGTAAAGCGTTTACCGGACGCCTTCTCGACAATGATGACAGGAATGCTGGCTCCGTTGTAATTGGTGCGAATCTTGTGTGTATTCCCCTCCACCAGAGGCGCTCCCTCAATGGTTAGATGTTTTTTTAGCCATTCGCATATATCTGGAATGTTAGTGTCCAGAATATAGATTTCGATATCGGGATAGCGGGGGGCATTTTGCATATATCAGGGCTCTTTCCGGTTGCCATTATCATTGGCGAAATTGGATAAACGTATAATAAGTAAGCGAATATAGCCATACGCCGCCATTACCAGGCCAACAATAAGGAGCGCAAGCACAATCAGGTTGAACAGGTCCTGAGCCAGTGTTGCGGCATGCGCCGCATTGGATATCACTAGCGTCGCCATTGCGCATATAGCGGTGACGCCCCCGCACAGAAAACACTGAAAGGCGCGAGCTTGGTCATAGTCCCGCTTTTTCAGTAAGCGCATCAACCGCTTTATGGCGCTGGGTTGGGGCGAGGGCATATGTTTAGCTCCGGCCTGCTTATTATTGAATCTATTTTGATTCAACTACCAGTAATTCTTCCAATACATGTTCATAAATGCTGCTGAGCTGGTCAATCTCGCTGACCAGGACTTGCTCATTGATTCGATGTATGGTTGCGTTACAAGGGCCTAATTCCACAACTTGCGCGCCAGTCGGCGCAATAAAGCGACCGTCGGATGTTCCGCCGCTGGTTGAGAGTGTCGTATCCGCGCCGCGAACATGTTTGATCGCTTTCTGAGTCGCTTCAATCAGAGCGCCTTTACTGGTTAGAAAGGGCTCTCCATATAAGCGCCACTCAATGTCGTAGTCCAGCCCATGCTTTTGAAGAATGGCTTCGCTTCTTTGCTTGATGATGTCAGCGTTCAGCTCGGTGGAAAAACGTAGATTGAACATGACGTTAAGCTCGCCTGGTATCACATTGGTGGCGCCGGTTCCGCCATTGATGTTGGAGATTTGCAGGCTGGTGGCGGGGAAAAAGTCGTTGCCATCGTCCCACTTTTCATTCGCTAACTCCGCGAGGGCGGGCGCTGCTTTATGAATTGGATTGTCGGCCAAGTGAGGATAAGCGACATGGCCTTGGACGCCTTTGACGGTCAGGGTGGCGCCAAGTGAGCCTCGGCGACCATTCTTGATGACGTCGCCTACAGTATGGGTGCTGGAGGGCTCGCCGACAACGCACCAGTCAATGACTTCGCCTTTATTGACTAAATACTCCACGACCTTAACAGTGCCGTTTACAGCATGGCCCTCTTCATCACTGGTGATCAGCCAGCCGATAGAGCCTCTATGGTTGGGGTGCTTTTCAACGAAGCGCTCGCAGGCAGTCATAAAAGCGGCCAGACTGCCTTTCATGTCTGCAGCGCCTCTACCATGTAGCACGCCGTCCTTCACCTCGGCGGCAAAGGGAGGGTGTTCCCACTTTTCTTCGGGTCCTGTCGGAACGACATCGGTGTGGCCAGCGAAAACGACCAGAGGGGCTTGGGAGCCGCGTTTAGCCCAGAAGTTTTGAACCTCGCCAAAAGGAAGGTCGGTAATTTCAAATCCAATGGCTTGCAATCTTTGACTTAGTAGCTCTTGGCAGCCTGCGTCATGAGGGGTGACGGAGGGGCGCTTTATAAGGTCTACGGCCAGCTCCAGGGTAGGGGATAAGGGGTCGGTCATGATGCGCTCAACGAGTTAGGGGTTGCGTCTAAAAATAAGGCGGACGACTGGGGGTCAATCCGCCTTGCTGCATTTTATATCATTCAAGGGGCGGGTGGTCCCCCGCCGCACTGCTATCAGTTGTTTGCGTGCAACGCTTCGTTCAACTGAACCGCGGTTTTATTGGTGACGACTTCGATTCTGCCTGTTTCAGAGTTGCGGCGGAACAATAGGTCGTTTTGTCCTGCCAGCTCGCGGGCTTTGACGATTTTTGCAACCTCGCCTTTGTCGTCCATTACCGCCACTTTGGAGCCTGCAGTGATGTAAAGGCCTGCCTCAACTTTGCAGCGATCACCAAGGGGGATGCCTATTCCTGCGTTGGCGCCGATCAACGAGTTCTTGCCGACGGAGATAATGATAGCTCCGCCGCCGGACAGTGTGCCCATGGTGGAGCAACCGCCGCCAAGGTCAGAGCCTTCGCCAACCATGACGCCGGCGGAAATGCGCCCTTCGATCATGGATGCGCCTTCTGTGCCGGCATTAAAGTTAACGAAGCCCTCGTGCATGATGGTGGAGCCTTCGCCGATGTATGCGCCGAGTCTGACCCGCGCCGTATCGGCGATGCGTACGCCTTTGGGTACGACGTAATCGGTCATTTGGGGGAATTTGTCCACGGAAAATACACGCAGTGTTTCGCCATTGGCGCGTGTATTCAGCTGGCGGGCGGATAGCTCTTCAATGTCGATAGCTCCTTGTGAAGTCCAGGCCACATTGGGAAGTAGCGCGAAAATTCCTTCCAGGTTAATGCCGTGAGGCTTAACAAAGCGGTGAGATATCAGTTGCAGCTTTAAGTAAACTTCAGGGGGGGAAGAGGCTTTGCTGTCTTCCTCAATGATGACGGCTACCGTGGGGCGTTTGGAGTCACGTAGCGCCTTGGCTACTTGAGCCTGGGCAGGTTGATTTGCTTTGTCGAACGCAGTCGCCAAAGCCTCCAGTTTTTGCGGATCAAGTTCCTGCGTCTGGTTGCCGCCGGCGTAGCCCAGTGTATCCTGCAGCAGGCTTTTCACGTCCGCCGCCGGATTCCACAGTGGGGCGGCGTAATAGGTTTCAAGCCAGTCTCCCTTGCTGTTCTTGGTTCCTACGCCAATGCCAAATGCCAACATGATGGTACCTTCTTTTGCTTAATGTTTAATGTCGTGGAGTGTCAGTTGCTTCAATACTGAAAGATTGCGATTTGCTCAGGCGTATTGTTCCAGCTGAGACGGGCTAAAGCCTGTAATGACCTCTCCAGAGGGAGTTTCTATTACTGGACGTTTGATAACAGAACTATGCTCCATTAATAGCTCAGCCGTCCTGGCTCCTGATTCAATGTCTGCTTTGTCTGAGTCGGAGAGTTTGCGCCAAGTGGTGCCCCGTTTATTGACCAGTGTTTCCACGCCTGCGGCGTTAAGCCAAGTGCTCAGGTTGCCTAGTGGAACGCCTGATTTTTTAAAGTCGTGGAAAGTATATTCAATATTATTGGCTTCCAACCATTTCCGGGCTTTTTTTACGGTGTCGCAGTTGCTGATTCCGTACACTTTCAAACTCATTGGGTCTGTTCACCTGTTGCTTTGCGGTAATTCTGACATTGAGCGATATGGCTCATGGCGATTTATCTATAGAGATTCTATGAATGATTTGATGCATTGGGCGGCCTCAATACACTCGTCCTCTGAGGCCACCAGCGCCATACGGACGCGCCCTGCTCCTGGGTTGACGCCATCTTGCTCTCTCCCTAGATAACGTCCGGGTAAAACGGTGAGGTTTTTCTCCGCATAAAGACGTTGTGAAAAGGCGTCGTCAGAGATTGGCGTTTGGGCCCAGAAGTAAAATGCGGCGTCAGGCATTTCCAGTGGCCAGCAGGGGGTAAGTATTTCCTTGAAGCTGTGGAATTTTCTTGCATACATGGCGCGATTTTGCCGTACATGTTCTTCGTCGCTCCATAGCGCTATGGAGGCGAGTTGCGTTGGAATGGGCATTGAGCAGCCATGGTAGGTGCGGTAACGAAGAAACTCCCGAAGTATATTGGCGTCGCCAGCCACAAATCCTGATCGTAATCCGGGAACATTGGAGCGCTTTGACAGGCTGTGAAATACGACGCAGCGGCGATAGTCATTGCGTCCCATATTTGCGCAGGCCTCCAGCAGGCCGATTGGCGCAGTGGACTCGTCGAAATAGATCTCCGAGTAACACTCATCTGATGCAATGATGAAGTTGTGCTCGTCAGCCAGGGCGATCAGTTTTTTCAATGTCTCTGCAGGGATGACGCGTCCAGTTGGGTTCCCAGGGCTGCAAAGGAATAGAAGCTGGCAGCGCTTCCAGACAGAGTTTGGGACGGAGTCGAAATCAGGAATAAAGTTGTTGCTCGCGTCACAAGACAAATAATAGGGTTCCGCACCAGCAAGATAAGCTGCGCCCTCATATATTTGGTAGAACGGATTGGGGGTGACGACAAGGGCTTGCTGACTGGAATCGATAACTGCTTGAGCAAAGGCGAACAGGGCTTCTCGAGTGCCATTAACTGGCAGCACTTGAGTTTCTGGGTCTACGCCCCCCTCCAGGTTGAAGCGCTTTTCAAGCCATGAGCCAATGGCGCTGCGCAGTTCTGGTTCGCCTTTAGTGGTGGGATAGCGGGAAAGAGCATGCATATTTGCCTGCAGCACATCCAAGGCAAATTCTGGCGGCGCATGTTTGGGTTCGCCTATAGAAAGAGCAATATGTCGCAAACTCGCTGGCGGCTGGGCTGATTGTTTCAATTGCGCCAGCTTTTCAAAAGGATAGGGCTGTAGACGGGATAGGTTCGGGTTCATATCTTTGCCGTTACTCCAGAGCCTGTCGCCAACAAAGTGTCGGGCGACTATAGTTCTTTGCTGTTCTGTTGATCCAATTGTCCGCAGATGTCGTCCCGTAGTGTTTGACAGAGTTCTGGGTCGCTCAGCGGTGCGCCATTAATGTCTGTCAGAACGAAAACGTCCTCTACGCGTTCGCCAAGCGTCGCGATGCGGGCGGTGACCAGCTCCACTTCGTGTTCCAGCAGAATGCTGCCTATGCGGGCAAGCAGGCCTGGACGGTCGGGAGTGATGATCTCCATAACTGTGCGTTGGTTGACAGTGTCATTACTGAAGGTGACTTCTGTAGGGAAGTAAAAATGCTTCAGTTGCCGAGGAGTGCGTCGCTTGATGACGTCGGGGTAGTGCTCTGGGTTGCTTAACTCTCTCTCAAGGCGCTGAGAAATCTGCTTTTTACTGACAGCGCCGCTCGTACCCGCGTCGGCGCTGCTGACGACGAATGAGCCCAGACTGAACCTGTCGGTGGCGCAGTTGATACGGGCTTCGGCGATGTTAAGACGCAATTGTTCTAAAGTGGCGGTCGTGGCGGCGAATAAATCATCGCGGGCGCGCTGATATACCATGATCTGCATATAGCCTTCCGCTTCGCCGCCTTTGGCGTCCCGAATTAATACGAGCGGTTCGGTGGAGTCGCCATGGCGGATGATGGCTGCCGTCTGCCATGCGATCTCGCCAGTGGAATCCTGCAAAAAGTACTCTTCTTCTAAGGCGACCCAAATGGCGTCGATATTATCGTCGCTGAAATCCTGTGAATGTAATATTTCGCGTGCTTCCGCCTGGGTGTCCGCAACCCATTGGCTGCGGTCGGGCGGCGTATCCAGCCCGCGACGTATTGCCCGCTTGGTTTCGCTGTAGAGCTGGCGCAGGAGGGCGGCGCGCCAAGTATTCCACAGCTTAGGATTGGTGGCGCTGATGTCGCAGACAGTGAGTGTGTAGAGGTAATCCAAATGTATCTGCGAGTCTATCTTACTGGCGAACTCATGTATCACTTCCGGGTCGGAAGGGTCTTTGCGCTGCGCCGTCATAGACATTAACAGGTGATTGCGAACCAGCCAGGCAACCAGACTGGTATCCCGTTGGCTGAGGTGGTGCCTCTTGCAGAACGCCTCGACATCCTCGGCCCCAAGCTCGGAATGGTCGCCACCGCGCCCTTTTGCGATGTCATGATAAATGCCGGCGATGTATAAAAGCTCCAGTTTGGGGAGTCGATATACCAGCCGGGTCGCTAGAGGGTAGTCTTTAACGCTTTCAGGGTTGCGTAGACGGATCATGTTACGAATAACGTGAATAGTGTGGGCGTCTACGGTGTAGATATGGAACAGGTCGTGCTGCATTTTGCCGACGATGCGGCCAAACTCAGGGAGATATTTTCCTAGCACGCCATATCGTTTCATGGACGAAAGCGTCCGGTGCAGGGCGTGAGGCGTCTTCAGAATTTCCATGAACAAGGATGTGTTCGCCAGATCACCGCGGAACTTGTCGTCAATGAGGTGTCGGTGAGCTCTGATCGCCCGTATGGTATTGGCGCGAATGCCCCTGACTTGAGGACTTTGCGCCATAAGCAGAAAAACTTCCACCAGGGCGAAAGGTTGATAGGCGAATATCTGATTGTTTATGGCTTCAATGTAGTCGTTGCGAATGTGAAAGCGTCGGTTAAGCGGCACAATGACTTCTTCATCATCGGCATGCAGTATGATTTCATCAAAGTACTGTAAGACCACATCGTTGAGTTCGCCTAGCGCCATAGCATAGCGGTAGTACTCCTGCATCATCTGCTCAACGCCCAGTCCCTCCTCACGATCAACGTAGCCCAGCAGGTTGGCCAGTGAGCGCTGGTGGTCGAATAGCAGCCTGTTTTCGTTGCGCCCCGCCAGCATTTGCAGGCCGTATCTTAAACGCCAAAGGTAGGCTTCTCCTTCCCGTAATGTGCTGTGTTCGTCTGCAGTCAGAAAATCGTAAGCCGTTTCGCTGTTGCTGCTCTCGTTACAGAAGTGGCGCTTGGTGATCCAGCCTATAGTCTGGATGTCGCGCAATGTGCCTGGGGAGGTTTTGATATTGGGCTCAAGGTTGTATTCCGTATCGCCGTACTTCTGATGCCTTTCCAGCTGCTCGTCGCGTTTGGCGCTAAAGAAGCGCTGGTCGGTCCAGGACTCGTCCGAGTATGCTCTGCGGCTGAGTTCGCTGCGAAGGGCGGATGCGCCAGCGAGCGCGCGAGTTTCAAGCAGGTTGGTGGCGATCGTTATGTCTGTAGAGGCTTTGGCGATAGACTCTGAAACCGTGCGGACGCTATGTCCAATGTCGAGATTTAAATCCCATAGCAGTGTGATGAAGCCTTCTATGGCTAGGCCAAACTCCTCAATATTGGCGTCATCGTCAAGCAGGATCAGTAAGTCGATATCCGAGTGAGGAAGGAGTTCACTGCGTCCGTAGCCGCCTACGGCCAGCAGGCATATTTGCTCTGGGGACGACCAGTCTATGCCTGACCATAAAGCTTTCAGCACTTGGTCTATATATGCTGCGCGACCTGCGACCAGTTCTCTAATGGCGGAACCCGACTTGAATCGTTCGTGCAGCCGTTCTGTGGCGCTCTGTAATGAGTGTTTCAGAAAGCCCAGGGCGGGCTTTCCTTCTTTCAGAAGCTTGGCGTAGGCGTCCGCGTCAAAGATAAGACGCTTATCAAGCCTTGTCGGCGGCGCTTCCGTTAATGCTTGGTCGCTTTGTGCAGTCATAAATCGGATTTATTGACTAGAAAGACTCTTCGCTGCGCTTGGTTAGAACTTCGTACCCATCTGCCGTCACCAGAATGGTGTGTTCCCATTGAGCTGAAAGCTTATGGTCCTTAGTGACGACTGTCCAGCCGTCGGGCAGCAATTTGCAATGGCGTTTGCCCTGATTGATCATCGGCTCAATGGTGAAGGTCATGCCTTCTTTGATTGTCATGCCAGTTCCCGGCGCGCCGTAGTGCATAACCTGCGGCTCTTCGTGAAAAACTGCGCCGATGCCGTGGCCACAGTATTCTCTCACTACTGAATAATGCTGGCTTTCAGCATACTGTTGAATTACATGGCCAATATCGCCAAGGCGAACACCCGGCTTTACCAGCTCGATGCCTTTGTAAAGGCACTCCTGAGTCACGCGCACCAGTCTCTCTGCAGCGATAGTAGGCTTGCCGACAAAGAACATTTTGCTGGTGTCGCCGTGGTAGCCATCCTTTATAACAGTAATGTCAATGTTAACGGTGTCGCCGTTTTTCAGTACTTTTTTCTCGCTGGGAATGCCGTGACAAATTACGTGATTGACGGAAGTGCAGATGGACTTTGGAAACCCCTTGTAATTCAGCGGAGCAGGAATGGCCTGTTGGACTTCAGTGATGTACTTGTGGCATATCTCGTCCAGCTCGCCTGTGGTGACGCCTGGCTTTACGTGCTCTTCAATCATTTCCAGCACTTCGGCCGCCAAACGGCCGGCGACGCGCATCTTTTCGATTTCTTCAGGGGTTTTGATGGTAACTTTCATGCTCGCTTCTGAGGTTTCCAAATGCCTGTATCGGCAAACTGTGATTCTGTTGATTGTAAACGCTGCCGTATTGTAACTGGTTCGTAGAGTGAAGAAAAACCCGAGTTCCCTGCTGGGCTATCGTTCTTTTCGCTTCAACCATAGGGCGGCGGCGAGATGAGCGAGTAGTGCGGGCGCTAATAGCTGCGGGTCTATTTTTGCCTTTAAAAAAGTGGGGCTTTGTGGTATAAAGCGCGCCGGATTGAAATGCATCCTGAACTCAGGAGCTTCGATACCGTAAAAACACACATGCGTCGACACATGTTTCGGGTGCCGCTTAAATGAGGTTGGAGCATGGGATGCATGGAGGTTAAACCCAAAACAGCATAAAAGAGTAAAAGATATGTCAGAAGTTTCAATGAGAGACCTGCTGAAGGCAGGCGTTCACTTCGGTCACCAGACTCGTTTCTGGAACCCAAAAATGCGCAAATATATCTTCGGTGCGCGCAACAAGATTCATATCATCAACTTGGAGCATACTGTACCTGCTCTGAACGACGCCCTGCGGTTCGTTTCTAACTTGGCTGAAAAGAAAAATAAAATTCTTTTCGTTGGCACTAAGCGCGCCGCCGGTAAGATTATTAAAGAAGAAGCCGATCGCGCCAGCATGCCTTACGTTAACCATCGTTGGTTGGGTGGTATGCTGACTAACTACAAAACCATCCGTCAATCCATCCGTCGCTACCGTGACCTGGAAACTCAGAGTCAAGACGGTACTTTCGACAAGCTGACCAAGAAAGAAGTGTTGATGCTGCATCGTGAGATGGACAAGCTGGAAAGAAGCATTGGCGGTATCAAAGACATGGGCGGCCTGCCTGACGCATTGTTCGTGATCGACGTGGATCACGAGCGTATCGCAATCAAAGAAGCCAATAAGCTGGGTATCCCTGTCATTGGTGTGGTTGACACCAATAGCGATCCAGATGGCGTTGACTATGTAATTCCTGGTAACGATGACGCTATTCGCGCTATCCAGGTGTACGCCAAGGCTGTCGCCGACTCTTGCCTGGAAGGTCTGTCCTCTGCGGCGGGCAATGGCGATGAGTTCGTAGAAGTTAA
Organism: Hahella sp. NS-SX17; assembly: GCF_057367735.1. Lineage (NCBI taxonomy): Bacteria > Pseudomonadati > Pseudomonadota > Gammaproteobacteria > Oceanospirillales > Hahellaceae > Hahella > Hahella sp. NS-SX17. The sequence goes on along the minus strand of NZ_CM170632.1, from coordinate 5,937,271 downwards.
TGAAGCAGCTGCTTCCGCCGAAGAAGCTGCCGAAAAGTCAGAGTAATCTTAGGCATATAGAATGATCAAAAAGGGGACGATCTCCCCTTTTTTTTCAATTTTTCTGAACCTGACAAGTGAGGATTAAAAAATGGCGGCTATTTCAGCATCCATGGTAAAAGAACTGCGCGAGCGCACCGGTCTGGGCATGATGGAGTGCAAGAAGGCGCTTGTTGAAGCGGATGGCGACATCGAAAAAGCGATTGAAGATCTTCGTAAAAGCAGTGGCATGAAAGCAGCTAAAAAGGCTGGTCGTGTATCCGCTGATGGCGTGGTTGCGGTTAAAGTCAGTGACGACAATAGTTATGCGGTTGTCGTTGAAGTCAATAGCGAAACTGATTTCGTTGCCCGTGATGAAAACTTCCTTGGCTTTGTAGGCGGCGTTGTAGGTGAAGCCTTCGATAAAAAGACGGCTGACGTTGCGGCTCTGATGGACTCTGGTCTGGAAGAGAAACGTCAGGCTCTGGTGCAGAAAATTGGTGAAAACATCAATGTTCGTCGTGCGTCTATGCTGTCGTCTGATGTAGTTGGCGCATATGTTCACGGGAATAACCGTATCGCTGTGCTTGTTGCTCTGAATGGCGGTAGCGCTGAGCTGGCCAAAGATATCGCAATGCACATCGCAGCAGTTAATCCTCAGTACGTTTCTCGTGATGACGTTAGCGATGAAGTTATCGCGAAAGAGCGCGAAATTTACAAGGCGCAGGCCGACCAAAGCGGCAAGCCGGCAGAAATCGTCGACAAGATGGTGGATGGCCGTATCAGCAAGTTCCTGGCGGAAATCAGCTTGTTGGAGCAGGCTTTCGTTAAAGATCCAGACATCAAAGTTGGTGATCTGGTGAAGAAAGCTGGCGCTCAAGTGGTCGCAATGGTGCGCTACGAAGTTGGTGAAGGTATTGAAAAAGAAGAAGTGGATTTCGCTGCAGAAGTTGCTGCTCAGCTGAAAGGCTAATTTCTTCTTTTTGTGTGAATTTGTGGCGAGAGCGGTATACTCTGCTCTCGCCACTTTAGTATCTGGAGGTTGGAAATAGCCTCTCTGCTTCTCTTCAACTTGCCAAGCAAGCGTGCAACACAGGTGAAATGATATATGCCCCCGTCCGCTCAAACTCAGCCCAAATATAAGCGTGTACTGTTAAAACTCTCAGGTGAGGCGCTCATGGGAGAAGAGAACTTCGGAATAGACCCGAAAGTGCTCAATCGCATGGCGTTGGAAATTGGCCAGCTAATAGGCATAGGGGTTCAGGTTGGTTTGGTCATTGGGGGAGGGAACCTTTTTCGTGGTAAGGCGTTGCAGGACGCAGGCATGGATAGAGTGACCGGCGACCATATGGGAATGCTGGCGACTGTTATGAATGCGTTGGCTATGCGTGATGCGCTGGAACGCTCCAATATCGCCACTCGGGTTATGTCCGCTATTCCAATGAGCGGAGTTGTTGAACATTATGATCGTCGTCGTGCGATTCGCGATTTAAAAGAAGGCGACGTGGTGATATTTTGCGCTGGCACAGGCAACCCGTTTTTTACAACTGATTCAGCGGCGTGTCTGCGCGGCATTGAAATTGACGCTGACGTCGTCTTGAAGGCCACTAAAGTAGATGGCGTATATTCCGACGATCCAATGAAAGTGTCCGACGCGGTAAAATATGATCGTCTCACCTATGATGAAGTGCTGGAGCGGAAGCTTGGCGTCATGGATTTAACCGCTATTTGTCTGTGTCGCGACCATAATATGCCTGTGCGGGTTTTTGACATGAACAAGGCTAGCGCGTTGATCAATATCGTAGTGGGTATGGAAGAAGGTACATTGATAGAGCGAGGGTAAAGCCGTGATAAATGATATTAAGAAACAATCTGAGCAAAAAATGAAGAAGTCTATCGAGGCGCTGGGGCATGCCTTCGCTAAGATTCGGACTGGTCGGGCTAACCCTGCGATTTTGGAATCGGTTATGGTTCCATATTATGGTTCTGACACGCCTTTGACTCAGGTCGCCAATGTAGTTGTGGAAGACGCCAGGACTCTGAGCGTGACGCCTTGGGAAAAAAACATGGTGCCACAAATCGAAAAGGCTATCCTGAAGTCTGACTTGGGTCTTAACCCATCTACCGCTGGTACAGTCATTCGGGTGCCAATGCCTGCGTTGACGGAAGAGACGCGTAAGGAGCTGGTGAAGACAGCTCGCGGAGAGGCGGAAAACACCAGGGTGGCGATTCGTAATCTGCGCCGTGATGCAAACGCAGATATCAAAACACTGCTGAAAGACAAAGAAATTTCTGAAGACGAAGAGAAGCGCGGACTGGATGACATCCAGAAGTTGACTGACAAGTATATTGCTGAAGTCGACCGTGTTCTTGCTGAAAAAGAAAAAGACCTGATGGCTGTGTAAGTCATGAAGGGCGGCTGGATGTTGGAGGGCTAAATGTCGACGGCTGATATTCCTTTGGTTGGGACCAGCAAACCTCGCCATGTGGCGATCATCATGGATGGTAATAATCGCTGGGCGAAGCAGCGTCGACTTCCCGGTGTGGCTGGCCACAAAGCTGGCGTCGATTCTGTGCGGGCGGTTGTGGAAACTTGCGCCCGGCATGGCGTTGAAGTTCTCACTTTGTTTGCGTTCAGTAGTGAAAACTGGCGGCGTCCCGAGGAAGAAGTGGGCGCTCTGATGCGCCTGTTTCTCGTCGCATTGCAGCGAGAAGTCCGTAAGCTTAATCGCAACAATATCCAGCTGCGAATCATTGGCGATCGTTCAAAGTTTAACTCTACTTTGCAGCAGCATATGCAGGATGCTGAAGGGTTAACCTCCGGCAATACTGGCATGACGCTGGCGATCGCCGCGAATTACGGCGGGCATTGGGATATTACTCAAGCCGCTCGTCGCATCGCTGAAAAAGTGGAGCAAGGCGTTATTCGCTCCGAAGATATTGATGATAACCTGATGCAACAATATGTTGAGTTAGGCGACCTCCCACCTCCTGACTTGTGTATTCGCACTGCTGGCGAGCAGAGGATCAGCAATTTTCTACTATGGCAGCTGGCATACACAGAGTTGTATTTTGCAGATGTTTTCTGGCCTGACTTCCGTACAGAGCAAATGGAGTTAGCGTTGGCGGCCTATAGTCACAGGAAAAGGCGGTTTGGTCAGACCGACGATCAGGTTGACCGTCGCTTAGCTGAAGATGGTGGGGTTCAAGCAGAGCGCCCGTCTTCTTTTGAATTCGCCACTAACCCTTCTGCAAAGCGTTAATCGTGCTAAAACAAAGAATAATTACCGCGCTGATTCTCCTTCCTTTATTTTTGGCGGGGGTGGCGCTGACCGATGTGTTCGGCTTTTCTCTCTTTATCGGAGCGATTGTGACTTTAGCTGCGTGGGAGTGGGCGCAAATATGCGGCTTGACCTCACAAACTTCTCGCGCGAGTTACGCTGCGATGACTGCGGTGGTGCTCCTGGCATGCTCTCATCTGCCCGCAATTCTTATTCTTTCCATTGCGTTGCTTTGGTGGGTTGGCGCCTTGGCGATTGTTTTGACTTACCCTGCTTCTAAGGCTTTCTGGACCCCTCCTGTGACTAGGGCGGTAACGGGGCTATTGATATTGGTCCCGGCGTGGAAGGCGTTAGTGTCGATCCGCGGCGGAGTTTTTGTTCTTGAGCCTGGCTTTGATACCAAATGGGTGATTCTCTATATCTTTCTCATCGTATGGTTTGCTGATATCGGCGCCTATTTCGCCGGCAAGACTTTTGGCAAGAATAAGCTCGCTCCTCACGTTAGTCCTGGGAAGTCATGGGAGGGCGCTATTGGCGGTTTATTGGCTGTTTCGGTTTTGCCATTTGCCATTAACTCATTTCTAAATCTCACACTGCCGCAACTTGTCGTGCTTTGGATGATGACGTTGTCAGCGGCGATTTTTTCAATAGTTGGCGATTTAATAGAGAGTCTGGGTAAACGTTTTGTCGGCTTGAAAGATAGCAGCCAGATTCTCCCGGGGCATGGCGGTATCTTTGACCGTATTGACAGTGTTACTGCCGCTGCCCCAGTGTTCCTCGTGTTGGCGATGTTTTCAGGCTGGATGCAGGGCTAGGGTATGAAGCGAGTTACGGTTTTAGGGGCGACAGGCTCGATTGGGCGCAGTACTTTGGATGTGATCGCCCGTCACCCTGACCGGTATGAACTTTATGCGGCGACGGCGCATAGCAATCTGGACGAGCTTTTTTCTATCTGCGTTAAGTATCGACCCGCGCTCGCTGTGGTCGCCACCGATGTGGGGGTAGCGGGACTAAGGCGGCGGTTGCTTGATGCGGGAGTGCCTACTGAGGTCAGGAGCGGGGTGGACGCAATGTGCGACGCCGCCTCTGTTAGCTGTGTCGATATTGTCGTTGCGGCGATTGTTGGCGCGGCTGGCCTGGCTCCGACTTTGGCTGCAGTTACTGCGGGGAAGCGGATTCTGCTTGCTAATAAGGAAGCGTTGGTGATGACGGGCAGCCTGTTCATGGAGGCTGTGAGACGGCATGGCGCCGAACTCCTTCCTATTGATAGTGAGCATAATGCGATTTACCAGTGTCTGCCGGGGGCTGCGCAGCGTCTGAGTGACTCTGCGTTACTGGCGGAGTGTGGCGTTACTCGTGTTTTACTGACTGCGTCCGGCGGTCCCTTTCGACATTTTTCTCCGCAGCAGTTGCGGCAAGTGACCCCAGAGCAGGCCTGTAAACATCCTAACTGGTCAATGGGGCGCAAAATTTCTGTTGATTCCGCAAGTTTGATGAACAAAGGGTTGGAATTAATTGAAGCGTGCTGGTTGTTTGATTTGAGTCCCGAATCTGTGCAGGTGCATCTGCACCCAGAATCAATTATTCACTCAATGGTTGAATATGTAGATGGCTCTATTCTGGCTCAGATGGGCAACCCTGATATGCGCACGCCTATTGCTTATGGGTTGGCTTGGCCAGAGAGGGTTGATGCTGGCGTTCAGCCGTTAGACCTGTTTTCCGTTGGTAGTTTACATTTTGAAAAGCCGGACAGAGAGCGCTTCCCTTGTCTGAGGCTGGCTGAGGAGTCTTTTGCCCTTGGCGGAACAGCTCCCGCTGCGGTGAATGCAGCCAATGAGGTGGCGGTGGACGCCTTTTTGCAAGGCGCCATCCGGTTTGTTGATATCCCGGTTGTTATTGAAAAGTGTTTGCGCAAAGGCGTAATTGTGACTGCGGATTCTGTCGAAACTGTAATTGAAGCTGACAGAGTAGCCCGTCAATATGCCTCGGAAACCATAAATGAACTGGCTGGCGGAGTTGTTGTTCCGTAAGTCTCACTAGTAGGTCGCTCGGATATATTTACAATAGAGAGCATGGAATTTTTTCAAAAAGCCTTAGCGTTTATAGTTACATTGGGGGTGCTGGTCACCATCCACGAATTCGGTCACTTTTGGGTGGCGCGGCGCTGTGGCGTCAAAATTCTGAGGTTTTCCGTCGGATTCGGGTCCCCACTGTTGTCATGGAAAGATAAACAAGGCACTGAGTTTGTTGTTGCGGCCTTACCTTTAGGCGGCTATGTCAAAATGCTGGATGAGAGGGAAGGTGACGTACCTATTGAAGAAAGGCATCTGACTTTCAATCAGCAAACCGTAGGCAAGCGTATCGCTATCGCGGCGGCGGGCCCAATTGCAAACTTTATATTCGCTGTTTTCGCCTACTGGTGTATGTTCGTTCTTGGCATACAAACACTTGCGCCAGTTGTTGGAGGCGTCGTTAATAACTCTCCTGCGCAGCAGGCGGGGATTGTAGAGGGAGCAGAGCTGACTAGCGTTGATGGTTCACCGGTGTACAGCTGGGGGGACGTTAACATGCAGCTCGTCGGCCGCCTTGGGGATTCCGGCGATATTAAGTTTGGATATCGCTTACCTGATGAAAGCCTCCCTCACGACGCGTCAGTGCCAATCAATGATTGGTTAGTTGGCAAAGTTGAGCCGAATCCCGCCTTTGAGCTTGGATTGAGAAGCTTTGTTCCCGATGCGCCTGCGATTGTTCATGGCGTAATTCAGGGGGGGCGCGCTCAGCAGGGAGGAATCGAGCCGGGAGATAAAATTCTGGCTGCTGAAGGTCGTCCCATCAGTAACTGGTCTGACTTTGTTGATGTGATTAAAGCATCTCCAGAGAAGTCGCTGACACTATCTCTTGAAAGAGCCGGGCGGTCGTTGGAGGTTAGTGTCCGCCCTGAAGGCAGAGAACAGAATGGACAAACTTATGGTGTAATTGGCGCGGAGGCGAGAGCAACGGAGTGGCCGCCGGGAATGCTGCGCGACGTGAAGTATTCACCATTGGTGGCGGTTGGCAAGGCGTTGGAAGAGACTTGGGACATGTCTGTATTGACGCTGACTGCACTGAAGAAAATTGTAACTGGACGGATTTCGGTTGAAAACCTTGGAGGGCCCATCACTATTGCATCGGCTGCAGGGATCTCCGCTAAGTCCGGATTTGAGGCTTTTCTAGGTTTTCTTGCTTATTTAAGCATAAGTCTGGGTATCCTGAATTTGTTGCCAATTCCGGTATTGGATGGCGGGCATTTATTGTATTATTTTGTCGAGCTTATTCGGGGCAAACCCTTATCTGAAGAAAAACAACAGCTTGGGATAAAAGTCGGGATGGCCCTCATTGCATTCGTAATGTTGTTAGCGTTCTATAACGACCTCTCCAAATTGTAGTAAATAATGCTGAACCTTCGGCTCCCATCACGTGTGTTGATTACATGAGAGTATTGCTTTTTATCTTTGTTTGGCTGACGGCCGCTTTGTCTTACGCCGCAGATTATCAGTTCGAAGTATCCGACATTCGAGTGGATGGTTTGCAGAGGGTGTCCGCTGGAAGCGTATTTACCGCGTTTCCAGTAAATGTAGGGGAGGAGGTCGACTCAAGGAAGTTGGCGGACGCAACTCGCTCTCTCTTTAAGACCGGATTGTTCACGGACATCAAACTGAGTCGCGAAGGCGATGTGCTAATCATCAATGTGGTTGAGCGTCCATCGATAAGCAAAATTGAGGTGGAAGGAAATAAGAACCTCCCCACAGAAGATCTTATGGAAGGTCTTAAGTCCGCCAAGCTTGCGGAAGGTGAGGTTTTTCAACGCTCGACACTTGAACGAATCGAGTTGGAGATTTTGCGTAGCTATGTGGCGCAAGGCCGTTACAACGCTTCTGTAAAAGCGGAGGTAGAGGAACTGCCGCGAAATCGAGTGCAGCTGAATATCAAAATCAAAGAAGGTCCGGTATCAGCGATTCAGCATATCAACTTTGTAGGCAATAACGCTTTTGCTGATGATGAGCTGCGTGACCTTATGCAGCTGAAGCTGACTGGGTTTTGGGCGTCTATTTTCAGCAGTGATAAGTATTCCAAGCAGAAGCTGAATGGAGACCTTGAGCGTATTCGCTCTCATTACCTGGATAATGGGTATATCAAGTTCAGCATTGAATCCACGCAGGTGTCCGTTTCTCCTGATAAGGAACAAGTGTTCATCACGGTTAACGTAAATGAGGGGCCGCAGTACAAAATTCGCGATATCGCCTTAAAAGGCGATTTAAAAGTCGAAGAAGAAGAGCTGCGCAAGTTAATTGTAGTAAAGCCTGGCGATACGTTTTCCCGTCAGCTCCTCACCGTCACTTCTGACATCATTTCGAAGCGCCTGGGTAACGACGGTTATACATTCGCCAGTGTGAATGCGATTCCTGAGCCTCACGACGACAACACGGCTTCCGTTACTTTCTACGTTGAGCCGGGCCGTCGCACTTATGTGCGCCGCGTTAACTTCAGCGGCAACACCTCCACCAGTGATGAAGTATTGCGTCAGGAAATGGTGCAAATGGAGTCCGCAGCGGCCTCTACAGATTTGATAGAAGCTTCCAAGTCGAGACTGGAGCGCCTGGGGTTCTTTAAAACTGTGACGGTGGAGACTCCTATTGTCCCTGGAACCAACGATCAGATCGATGTGAACTATTCCGTGGAAGAGCAGCCTACAGGCAGTCTCTCCGCCAGCTTGGGATATTCACAGGATGGCGGCGCTACAGTTGGCGCCAGTGTCGCGGAGAAGAACTTTCTGGGAACTGGTCGTCGAGTGTCTTTTGGCGTCAACAAAAGTAAGAGTGTGCAGAGTGCGAACTTCTCCTACACCAATCCTTACTATACTGTTGATGGCGTAAGTCGGGGCTTTAGTCTTTTCTACAAAGAAACGGACTATGACGAAGATGACGACGACGTCGCCGCATACCTGAAAGACAGTATGGGCGGCTCTGTTAACTTTGGTTATCCGATAGATAGATACTCCAGGCTCACATTCAGCACAGGATATACCCATACTCGGGTTAAATTACCAAAGTATCCTGTTCAGGAAATTTCTGAGTTTGCTGACGAATTTGGTTCAAGTTATAACTTTTTTGATCTATCCGCCGGGTGGAGTCGTTCCACCTTGAACAAAGGTTTGTTCCCAACATCTGGCAACTCGCAATCTTTATCTATGAAGGTGACGTTGCCTGAGTTGAGTGATTACAACTTCTACAAGTTGAATTACAACAACACTCAGTATTATCCATTGTCAGAGGACCAGGAGTGGGCGCTGAAATTGCGTGCTGACTTGGCTTATGGCGATGGCTACGGCGACAATGACCGATTACCGTTTTTTGAGCATTACTACGCTGGTGGGTTTGGCTCAATTCGAGGATTTAAAGCCAACACGCTGGGACCAAAGAGTACGCCGCACGCAGATAATCCCGATAGAGATAGAGATCCCTTTGGCGGCAACGTGCAGGTTGAATCCAGTCTTGAACTGATAGTGCCTTTTATATTTGTAAAAGACCGTTCACAGATTCGTAGTGTTGTGTTTCTGGATGGCGGCAACGTATTTGACTCTGCTAGAGGGTATGACCCCTCTTTCGACGAACTTCGTTTTTCCGCTGGCGTCGCAATGACCTGGGTGACGCCCATAGGCCCCTTGTCCTTCAGTCTTGGTAAAGCCTTGAATGACAAAGAGGGTGATAAAACCCAGTTCTTCCAGTTCTTGCTGGGACAGACGTTCTAAATAAAGTAGCTGCTCCATAGCGTGTCGGTGCTGACGCGTCATGGAGCTTTCGTAATCTTAGCGGCTGTTGACCGGAGTAGAAGGGCGTGGCGTTAGCCAACTTGCGCAGAACTCGATAAACTCTGCGTCCTCTCTGGCGGCTTCCAGTTAGCCGGTAATGATGAAATTTAAGTATAAGGAGCCCAACATGAAACTAATTCGAATTGCCGCTTTGGCGCTGGCGTTAATCACTACAGGATACGCTGGTATGGTGAGTGCGGCTCAGAAAGTGGCGGTAGTTGATTTACGTACGGCGCTGTTGTCATCGCAAGCGGCTAAGAAGTTTGGTGAGAACCTGAAGAAAGATTTTGCTGATGAAGAAGCCAGATTGAGAGAAGTTGGCGAGCAAGCCCAGAAAATGCAGGAGCGTTTGAAAAAAGACTCCGCCATCATGAGTGAGACTGAGCGCACCAAGCTAAACACGGAACTGGAAGAGAAGGCGCAAGAGTTCAACTTTCTGAAGAACAAATATCAGTCTGCAATTTCCAAACGGGAAGAGCTGTTTTTGCAAGAGTCCAAGCCTAAAGTTGATGATGCGCTGAAAAAGATTGCTGAAAAAGAGAAAGTGGATGTCATCCTGCCAAGCAAGCTGGCGGTGTACGCTAACCCTTCTCTGGATTTGACTGCGAAATTAATTGAAGCGCTTAACAGCGCCAAGTAGAACTCTTTGAGGCCGGGTTTCATGGGCAAGACAGACCTTTCATATACGCTTGAGGACATAGCATCCCGTATCGGCGCGGAATTGCGTGGTGATGGCGATGTGATGGTGAAAGGGCTGGCGACGCTACAAACGGCGCAAGTGGGGCAGATAAGCTTTTTAGCTAACAAGAACTATCTGAAGCACTTGAAAGACACCCGCGCCTCGGCGGTAATAATCGCACCCAGTCTCGCTGATCAATGTTCGACGAATGTACTGATGATGGAAAACTCCTACTTCGGATATGCTCTCTGTAGTCAGTTGTTTTCTCCTAGGTGGTCGAACATGAGCGGGATATCTCCCGCCGCTGTCATATCCCAAAGCGCTGTGCTTGGCGAAGGCGTTACAGTTGGCGCTAACACTGTGATAGAAGACGGCGTGGAGATAGGCGATGGGGCCGTCATCGGCCCTGGTTGTTATATAGGCCCAGGCTCTATTGTTGGCGCGGGCGCTCAGCTGCGGCCAAATGTTACTGTCTATTATGGCGTGAGTATTGGCGCGAGAACGCTCATCCATAGTGGCGCAGTCATTGGCTCAGATGGATTTGGATTTGCGCCGAACAAAGGCGATTGGGTCAAGATCGCTCAGTTAGGCGGAGTAGTTATCGGCGACGATGTTGAAATCGGCGCTAACACCACTATTGATCGTGGCGCTTTGGATGACACTGTCATTGAAACCGGCGCGAAGCTGGATAATCAGATACAAATCGCCCATAACGTCAGAATTGGCGCTTATACTGTTATTGCCGCCTGCGTAGGCGTTTCGGGAAGCTCGTCGATAGGCAAGCATTGCATGATTGGTGGCGGGGTAGGAATTGCCGGTCACCTGGAAATAACGGATCAGGTGCAAATTACGGGAATGACATTGGTGACTCACAATATCAAGGAGTCAGGGGTTTATTCTTCTGGTACTGCAGTAGAGCCCAATGCATCCTGGCGAAAAAATGTGGCCCGCTTCCGACAGTTGGATCAGTTGGCGCGCAGGGTCAGGGTGCTGGAGCAGGGCGACCGCCGAAAATCCGATACGGATTAAAGGCGATCAGTAAAGGATCGAGAATCCGGGCCGGCGGCCCTGTATAATCGAATTCATAAACTTTCCGGCATTGTGCAATCATGTTGTTGAGGCTTTCCAAATATGGAAATTAATGAAATTAAAGAATACTTACCTCACAGATACCCTTTTCTATTAGTGGATCGGGTGCTGGAGATTAAGCCGGGCGAGTTTATAGCAGGTTTGAAAAACATTACGTTCAATGAACCTCAATTTACCGGACACTTCCCTGACCATCCAATTATGCCAGGCGTACTCATTATCGAAGCAATGGCTCAGGTGGCTGGTATTCTAGGGTTTGTCACCACGGGTAAGAAGCCTGCGGATGGTTACACCTATTACTTGGCCGGGACGGATAAAGTCCGCTTCAAGAAGCCTGTGGTGCCTGGCGACCAGTTGCGTCTGGAAGCAGAAATTGTGACGGATAAGCGCGGAATCTGGAAGTTCTCCTGCCGGGCGCTGGTTGATGGGGACGTTGTGTGTAGCGCGGAAATATTAACTGCTGAGAGAAGGCTTTAATGTCCATTCATCCTCAGGCGATTGTTGAACAGGGAGCCAAAGTCGCCGCCGATGCGGAGATTGGGCCATGGTGTTATATCGGAGCCGATGTTGAAATCGGCTCCGGGACAGTGGTCAATTCTCACGTAGTGATCAAAGGCCCCACAAAGATTGGGAAGAACAATCGTATATTTCAGTTCGCCAGCGTCGGTGAGGCGTGTCAAGACAAGAAATACAATGGCGAGCCCACTGTATTGGAAATCGGCGACAACAATATAATTCGCGAGAGTTGTACGATACATCGCGGTACTGTTCAGGACCTTGGCGCAACAAGAATCGGCAGCAACAACCTGTTTATGGCTTACGTTCACGTCGCGCACGACTGTGTGGTAGGAAATAATTGCATTCTGGCCAATATGACCACCCTTGCTGGGCATGTGCACATTGGCGATTGGGCGATTCTCGGCGGCGGTACGATGGTGCATCAGTTTTGCAAAATAGGCGAGCACAGTATGTGCGCCGGCGGTAGCATCGTGTTGAAGGATATTCCAGCTTACATTATGGCGGGCGGGCAATCCGCCAAGGCTCATGGGCTGAATATTGAAGGGCTGAAGCGCCGTGGCTTTTCCAGCGAGACGATATTGGAATTGCGTCGCGCGTATAAAACACTGTATCGGCAAGGGCTCACGCTTGAGCAGGCAATCGAAAAATTAGAAGCGCCTGCGGCCGAGTATTCGGTAGTGGATACTTTTCTTCGCAGTGTTCAGTCGTCCGCAAGAGGCATCGTTAGATAGTTTTCAATTATGACCCCCATATCACAACGACCGATACGCATCGGCATAATCGCTGGAGAGGCTTCTGGCGATCTGTTGGGAGCGGGGTTGATGCAGGAGATAAAGAAGCTCTATCCTCAAGCCGCTTTTGAAGGTATTGGTGGCGAGAGAATGCTGAAAGAAGGGTTTACCACCTTTTTTCAAATGGAGCGCCTCTCGATAATGGGGCTGGTCGAGGTGCTAGGCAGGTTGCCTGAATTACTAGCTATGCGCCGCCGTATAGTCGAGCACTTCACAGCGAATCCTCCTGATCTTTTTCTCGGTATAGACTCCCCAGACTTCACTATTGGCATTGAGTTAAAACTGCGTCAGGCAGGCATCAAGACTGCGCATTATGTCAGTCCATCAGTGTGGGCCTGGCGGCAAAATCGAGTGTTCAAGATCGCTAAGGCCGTTGACCTGATGCTGACCTTGTTGCCTTTTGAGGCTCGCTTCTATCACGCTCATAATGTGCCGGTAAAGTTTGTCGGCCATCCACTAGCGGAAATTATTCCACTGCATCCTGATAAAGCCGAAAAACGCCGTGAGCTTGGTATTGAGGAGCAGGGAGAGGTGATCGCTGTGCTGCCAGGTTCAAGAGGAGGAGAGGTCGCCCGTTTGGGAATGGTTTTTATAGAAACCATTGCCTGGTTGCACCAGAGACGACCGGACATCCGCTTTTTGATTCCAGCTGCAAATCAGGCGCGAAGGATGCAGATCGAGCAGCAGTTACAATCATACGGGGCCAACCTGCCTATCACTCTGGTCGATCAACACTCTCGTGAATGTATGATGTCCGCGGATGCTATTTTACTGGCATCCGGTACTGCAACGCTTGAGGCCATGTTAGTGAAGCGCCCTATGGTGGTGGCGTACAAGCTGGCGACGCTGAGTTACTGGATTATGCGGCGTTTATTGAAAGCTAAATACATTTCTTTGCCAAACTTGCTCGCAGATAAAGCTTTGGTTCCCGAATTGATTCAACATGACGCTACGCCCGCGAAGATGGGGGCGGCCTTGCTCAAGGAGCTCGCAGTGGAGCGGCGGAGGTATTTGGAAGGCGAGTTTGAGGGGCTGCATAAGCTGATACGTCAGAACGCCAGTGTGGCGGCCGCGCAGGCTGTTGCCGAGTTGATTGAGAAAGGCCGCGCCACGGGCCAAGACTTCAGATTAGGGTAGAGCCATGAATAATTTTGCTTCTCAAATCCATTTGTTTGATCAAGAGAGCCCGCAAGCTGATCTGGTTGCAGGTGTCGATGAGGTTGGCAGGGGCCCCTTGGCGGGCCCTGTGGTGGCGGCTGCGGTTATTTTGAATCCAGAGAAGCCTATTGAGGGGCTGAATGATTCTAAGAAACTGAGCCATCGTCAGCGGGTGGCGTTGGCGATGGAGATCAGAGAAAAGGCCTTGGCTTGGGCGACGGGGTGGGCCACTGTCGAAGAGATTGATCAAATAAATATCCTTCAGGCATCGCTGCTGGCGATGCAGCGAGCAGTCGCTAGTTTACAGGTTACGCCGAATCTGGCTTTAGTTGATGGTAACAAAGTACCCAGGCTGGACATGCCTGCGGAAGCGATAGTCAAAGGCGATAGTAAAGTGGCGGCCATTGCAGCGGCTTCTATACTGGCTAAGGTAGAGCGTGACGAAGAACTGGATAGACTGGATGTGATATTCCCCGGCTACGGGTTGGCGGGCCATAAAGGCTACCCGACGGCTCAGCACTTATCCGCGTTGAAGGAACTGGGGGTGACGGAAATTCATCGGCGTAGTTATAAGCCGGTGCAGCAGTTGTTGCAAGGTGATTAAAGTGGCTAAGCTTTTCTTTCGCAATCTTTCCCCCGGCGTCACGACCGTTGTGCTGCTATTCTGCTTCGGGTCATATTCACAGGCGGAGATATACAAGTGGGTAGACGAACACGGAGAGGTGCATTTCAGCGATACGCGGCAGCACAAGGACGCCAAAGTCATAAAGGTGCAGCCGAACGTCACGGATGCGCAAAAGCGGGATGCGGAGCAGGTCGGTCAGCGTTATCAACGCATTTATGAGCAGTACAAGGTTGAAGAAGCGGCGAGAGTCGCTCATGAAAAAGAGCGAGCCGCTCAAAAAGCGAAGCTGGATAATTACTGTTCTGAACTCAGGAAGGATATCAATCAGATCGACCAGGGGTACGCATTCGCCCGCATTAAAGACGATGGTTCGCCAGAGTATGTTTCTGACGAAGAGATTGCTCAGCGACGTAGTAAACTGCAGGCGCTATATCAGGAAAAGTGCGCGCCATAAGTAATGGACTGGAAAAACTAAAAAGAGGGCATTGAGCCCTCTTTTGTGTTTGAAGTCTGACGAGAACGAGATTAGCGCGCCAAGTCTTTAAGTTTATCCTTCACGCCTTTCCAATCATCCGCGTCCGCAGGAGCATCTTTTTTCTCCGTAATATTTGGCCAGACGCGGCATAATTCTTCATTCAGCGCGATAAATTCCTTCTGATCTTCTGGCAATTCGTCCTCGGAAAAAATTGCTTCGGCAGGGCATTCCGGCTCACACAGAGCACAGTCAATACACTCGTCTGGATCGATAACGAGGAAGTTGGGCCCCTCGTAAAAACAGTCCACCGGGCACACTTCGACGCAATCGGTGTATTTGCATTTGATGCAGTTTTCGGTAACAACAAAAGTCATGGTCTGATCCCTTATTATGAAACTCTGCGCGATTGCTCAGTGACCGTTGGGCCGCGCGATTTAGTATTGTAGAAAACCCTTTCGGCGCAAGCAACCCGAGCGTCCTTGCAACGCCCGGGAGACTTGAGTTTCAGGCGTTTTTACTTAGCGTCTTCAGCTCATACAGCATATTCAGCGCCTCTCTCGGCGAAAGCGAATCCACATCAAGCTTTTGCAAGCGGGTCTCTACTTCGCTGGGTTCGGTGCGGGCGAACAGGTCGTCTTGCAACGACGGCGTCGGCGCAACCAGCGCGGGTTTGGAAGTTGTCCCGCTTTCCAGCTGTTTCAGTTGTTTTTGTGCATGGTTAATAACTTGAGGGGGGACGCCCGCCAGTTGCGCCACTTGAATCCCGTAACTTTTGCTCGCTGGGCCTTCGTGTACGGTGTGGAGAAACACAATGCTGTCGTTGTGTTCTGTGGCGGTCAGATGCACGTTGGCGACATTGGCGTGTGTTTTGGGGAGCGCCGTTAGCTCGAAGTAGTGGGTGGCGAACAAGGTGAAAGCCTGAATCTCCTTCGCCAGATGCTCGGCGCAAGCCCATGCCAATGAGAGTCCGTCAAAGGTGCTGGTGCCGCGCCCAACCTCGTCCATCAGGACCAGACTTTGGCGAGTGGCGTAATGAAGAATATTGGCGGTCTCGGTCATCTCCACCATAAAAGTCGAGCGTCCGCCAGCAATGTCGTCTGAGGATCCCATGCGGGTGAATACGCGATCGATGGGGCCGATGACAACTTGCGCAGCAGGCGCGAAGCTGCCGCAGTATGCCAGAATGACAATACAGGCGGTCTGACGCATATAGGTCGACTTACCGCCCATATTCGGCCCGGTGATGATCAACATGCGGTGTTTGTCCTGCAAGTCCAGGTCATTGGGAACAAAAGAGTCCTGACTGACCTGCTCAACGACCGGGTGGCGACCACCCTCAATATGCAGCATGTGCTTATCAGAGAGCTCCGGGCAGACGAGATTCAATGTCAGCGCTCTTTCCGCGAAGTTGGACAGCACATCAAGTTCTGACAAGGCGCGAGCGCTGTCCTGCAAAGGGGCAAGCTGATCTGCAATGGTTTCCAGAACCTGATCGTAGAGCATCTTCTCCCGGCTCAATGCGCGGCTCTTGGCGCTTAATGCTTTATCTTCAAAGGTTTTTAGTTCTGGGGTAATGAAGCGTTCAGCATTTTTCAGCGTCTGACGGCGAATGTAATCTACGGGCGCTTGATCGGACTGTGTGCGGCTCAGCTCAATATAATAGCCATGAACGCGGTTATAGCCGACCTTTAATGATGACAATTGGGTGCGTTCTTTCTCACGCTTTTCAATTTCCAGCAGGTAGTCTCCCGCATTCTCACTGATGCCGCGCAGCTCATCCAGCTCTTCATCGAAGCCTTGACGGAGCACGCCGCCATCCCGGATGACAACGGGCGGATTTTCCTCGATAGCGCGGGTGAGCAGATCGGCAATATCTGGAAACTCACTGATTTGCTCGGCCAGGCGACGTAGATGGCCGTCGCCAAGGTTCGCCATCTGTTTCTGCAAGTCTGGCAGAAGCGTTAGCGTATCCCGCAATCGCGCCAAGTCGCGAGGACGTGCGGAGCGTAAAGCTACGCGAGACAGAATGCGTTCACTATCGCCAATTTGCTTCAACGTCTCGTGTAGTGTTTCGAACTGATAACCGTCCAGTAACTCTTTGACTGCGTTCTGACGCTGACGCACCGCTTCCTGGCTGCGTAAGGGGCGATTTAACCAGCGGCGCAACATTCGGCTTCCCATTGCGGTGGCGGATTTATCCATGACCCAGGCCAGCGTGTGTTTGGCGTCGCCAGCCAAATTAACGTCGATTTCCAGGTTTCTGCGGCTTGCTGCGTCGAGAATGATGGAGTCTTCTCGTCGTTCGCGAATCATGGTGCGGATATGGGGAAGCTGTGAACGCTGTGTTTCCTGAGCATACTGGAACAGGCAGCCGGCGGCCTCGATGGCGACGCTCATGCCTTCGCAATCGAAGCCTGCCAGATCTTTGGTGCGAAACTGCTGACATAGCAGGCGCTGTGCGGACTCCTGTTCGAAATACCAGGGCGGCTGCTTTTGCACGCCAGTGTAGTTTTCCAGCAGGGGGAAAAATGGAAACTGCTCGCTGACGAGTATCTCCGCAGGTCGTAAGCGTTGCAGTTCGCTGGCTAACGCTTCGGCGCCGCGCACTTCCTGGATCAGGAAGCGACCGCCGGCGATATCCAGTGTCGCCAGTCCGAACAGGTCTTTGTAAGCGCTAACCGCTAATAGTAAGTTATCCGACTTCTCTTCCAGAAAGGCTTCGTCGCTGAGCGTTCCAGGAGTAACAACCCTGACGACCTTGCGTTCTACAGGCCCTTTGCTGGTGGCGGGGTCGCCAACCTGTTCGCAGATAACAACGGATTCACCAAGGCGAACCAAGCGGCCAATGTATCCCTCTGCGGCATGGAAGGGAACGCCCGCCATTGGAATAGGTTGTCCGCCGGATTGGCCTCTTTGAGTCAAGGTGATATCCAGTAACTCAGCGGCGCGGCGGGCGTCTTCGTAAAAAAGCTCATAGAAATCGCCCATTCTGTAGAAAACGAGCTGATGAGGGTGTTTCGCCTTGATGCCAAGATACTGTTGCATCATTGGCGTGTGTTGGGGTTTGATTGCGGGTTCAATAGCGGACATGACAGAACAAAAGGATTGTGTAATTTTATGAGTGAAGGCGGGATTGTAAGGGAAAGCCATGGCCATAATAAAGAAGGCCGGTTACTGTCTCGGATCTTATTGGGCGGCCTTCCTGTATTTGGGGCGGTGTTGATGGTGGCGGAATGAATGAAGAAATCGAGAGTCTGGCGGTTCGTTTAGGAAAAATTCTTAACGAGCGTGGCGTCAGGGTGACAACGGCGGAGTCCTGCACCGGCGGTGGAATCGCCTATGCGATTACCTCTGTTGCGGGTAGTTCCAATTGGTTTGAGGAAGGTGTGGTTACATACTCGAATGCCGCCAAGCAGTCTCGTTTACAGGTGCAATCTGAGACTTTAATGCGCTGCGGCGCTGTCAGCGAAGAGGTTGTTAAAGAGATGGCGCTCGGCGCCCAACAACGCGCGCAAGCGGACCTTGCTATCGCCGTAAGCGGGATTGCCGGGCCTGGAGGCGGGACTGCTGATAAACCGGTAGGTCTGGTCTGGGTTGCATGGAGGTTGAGGGATAGTGTCGCTGCCCGAAGCTTCCATTTTTCTGGGGGACGGGAGCAAGTGCGCCTGATGTCCGTGGCGGCGGGGTTGCGGGGGGCGGTAGAGTTACTGGAAAGCAATTTGTAGAAAATATAGGCGTGACTTTGGCTGTGGGGTTGTGAAATAATGCTGTCAATTTATACAGTAATTCTGGGTTGGAATAGCAACTCGTACCGGTTAATCGAAATAAAGGGTGTTTAAGAATGGATGACAATCGTAAGAAGGCGTTGACGGCCGCTTTATCACAAATTGAGCGTCAGTTCGGCAAGGGCGCAGTAATGCGGATGGGGGAGCAACCGAGAGAAATTATCCCCTCTGTTTCTACCGGCTCTCTTGGCCTGGATATCGCTCTCGGTATTGGTGGCCTGCCATACGGACGTATTGTCGAAATCTATGGACCTGAAAGCTCCGGTAAAACTACGCTGACCCTGCAGGTGATTGCAGAAGCGCAACGCCAGGGCAAAACCTGCGCCTTCGTGGACGCTGAACATGCGCTGGACCCTATTTATGCTGAAAAGCTTGGCGTTAATATCGACCAACTGCTGGTTTCCCAGCCCGATACAGGCGAACAGGCTCTGGAAATCGCCGACATGTTGGTTCGCTCCGGCGCTGTTGACGTCATCATTATCGACTCTGTAGCGGCATTGACGCCCAAGGCGGAGATTGAAGGTGAAATGGGAGACTCCCATGTTGGCCTACAAGCCCGTCTGATGTCTCAGGCGCTGAGAAAGCTGACAGGCAGCGTCAAACAGGCTAACTGCTTAATGATTTTCATCAACCAGATCCGTATGAAAATCGGCGTCATGTTCGGCTCCCCTGAAACCACTACCGGTGGTAACGCACTTAAGTTCTATGCCTCCGTCCGTCTTGATATTCGTCGAGTTGGCTCCGTGAAGGAAGGAGAAGAGGTCGTTGGTAACGAGACTCGTGTGAAGGTAGTGAAAAACAAAGTATCTCCACCTTTTAAACAAGCGGATTTCCAGATCATGTATGGACGCGGCATCTACCGCACTGGAGAGATTATCGATCTGGGCGTGAAGGAGGGGTTTGTTGATAAATCCGGCGCCTGGTATAGCTATAAAGGCGACAAGATCGGTCAAGGTAAAGCGAACTCTTCAAGATACTTGGAAGAACATCCTGAGATCGCAGTCGAAATCGAAACTTCCATTAGAGAGAAAATGATGCCGAAGACGCCGGCGAAAGAGAAAGAAGCGCCAGTCGCTCCTGTTGAGGCCGAATAAGGTAGGCGTTTTTAGAACGTATTCGCTGTCATACAAAAATATAAGGGCGGCCTTTGAGCCGCCCTTATTGCGTTTCCTTGTCCATATTCCTTCTCTCTATTTCTCCGTATCGAGTATTGTCCTTTGTCGGATGGCGGGCTGATCGGCGTTAAAGAATCTTCTTGGTCATAATGCTGGATGGCTCGCTTTCCAGTCCGTTTATATCCAGCACGGTGACAGCGAAATAGTGAACGCCTTTTGTCAAGTTGGAAAAGGCATACTCAAACTGCTGGTCCCCAACTTCTACGTATTGCCAGTCATTGTCTGATTCATGTTGGTGATAGACGCGATAACCTTCCAGTTCGTATAGCTCGATATCACTGCCATCTTCCCGAGTATATGGCGGCTCCCAAAAGATAAAGGCGCTACGGGCGTAATTGGTTGACTGCTTCGCAGCGGCGACTTGAGGGGCGCCCTTATTGGTCCCTGAGGACTCACCTCCAGTTCCTCCGCCGCCACATCCCGTTAAAAGGGCGCTTGCCAGAGTGAAGCCAAAAATGGCGGTGATGGATCTACAATTTGATTTGGCGCGGTGAAAAATACTTTTTAAGTATGAAAGGGCTTTGAGCTCAAAGTTAACTTGATTCAAATCATTCCCCTATTAGTAGAGTTAGAGTTATAAGTTGACGTTATAAACAGATAACGCCCCGCGCTCTTAGTCAGGATTCATGCCAGAAATGACGGGTTTTTATTAAGTCTTTTAAAAACAAAGGGTTAAGTTGTGTGTTTATCTCTTTCTAGAATTGGACTATTGTGAAAAGGGTTGCCTTTTTCTTACCAGAACGCCGGTGTTTGAAATTATTTCTATAATTTTCAAATGGTTAAGTTGTCTGCAATTGGCGACAGCTATTGTAGAAACGAAAATGTAACTAAAGCTGTTGTGGATAGGGAGAACAAACATGAAATGGGTCGTATTGCTAGCTATCGTGGTCGCAGTCGTGATTTGGGTGATTAATAGCAGGAAGCGAAACCCTGTCAGCGATCCTGAAGTCAAAGAGCTTGATCAAAAGCGCTATTACGTGACGCCACCTAAGCCGGGTGACCTAGAACCCGAGGATAAAAGCGGTACGCAATACTAATTTGGTGAGCGGGTTTAAAGCGTTACAGGCCAGCTGCTTTTGCTAAGAGCGACCATGACGATATAGGCGAAAGCCGCATAAGCGCCAAGCCCGAACAGGGCGCGAGACCTTTTTGTCGGGCCTCTTTTAAGCGCCATAACGCCGAGGGCTATGTAGACAATCAAACCCATCACCTTGGCGGTAAGCCACCCGTTGTAGAAAGGGTATTGCTGAAGCTTGAGCGCGAGCCCGATGGCGCTTAGTAGTAGCATTGTGTCAATAATGTGCGGAAGAACCCTGCACAATTTATGCTGTAAAAGCGGACTCCCCAGGATCATCCAGATATAGCGCAAAGTGAAGGAGACGAAGGTCAGCGCAACGCAAGTCAGATGAATGTGCTTGAGCAACATGTAGCTCATGATGGGCTCCTTTCACAGCTTCTTTATTATTGAGGTTTGTTTGAACAACGGCCGCCTATTAGAAATTCTTTCCTTAAAAACTTAAAGTGTTAGTCAGCATTTCTTTATCCATTACGCGTCATGCGCAGCCTTCATTGGGTGATTTCTGAACGATGAGTAACAACATAAGAGTTGATGTGACAACGGACGATTTTGACCTCGGAGAGGAGACGCGTCGATTGACGGGTAGCGATACCAGTGTCGGCGCGGTTTGCAGTTTTGTCGGCCTCGTGCGCGACTTCAGTGATAAGCCGGATGTGAAGGGGCTTTATCTGGAGCACTACCCGGCGATGACTGAAAAGTCGCTGACTAAAATTGCAGAGGAGGCGTTCCAGCGCTGGGACTTGAATGGGGTGCGAGTTATTCATCGCGTGGGGGAACTTTGGGCGGGAGATCAGATTGTCTTAGTGGTCGCCGCCAGCGCCCATCGTGGTGATGCTTTCGCAGCCTGTGAATTCATCATGGATTACTTAAAGGTGCAGGCGCCATTCTGGAAGAAGGAATTGACGGCGGAAGGGGAGCACTGGGTGGAAGCCAAGGAAAGCGATCAGTCCAGGG
Organism: Hahella sp. NS-SX17; assembly: GCF_057367735.1. Classification (NCBI taxonomy): domain Bacteria; kingdom Pseudomonadati; phylum Pseudomonadota; class Gammaproteobacteria; order Oceanospirillales; family Hahellaceae; genus Hahella; species Hahella sp. NS-SX17. Next base: position 5,915,796 of record NZ_CM170632.1, on the reverse strand, counting down.
CCGGGGAGTGGGCCTCTGAGTCTGAATAGCAGCAGTGGCCTGGGTCGAAACAGGTAGTGGGAGTCTTTCTATTATTGCTTTTGAGACTTGTCCAGATACGCCAGTTCTTCCAGAGTGTTGATGTTGTAGAACATCTCTGGGCGGTCGCTGAAGTCGATTTTTTGCAAGGGGCGTGAATCAAGCCAGCGCTTGACGCTACGTCCATCGCTTTGTAGATAGCGTAGGATATCTACAAAACTGCTGGCGTGAAGCAGGCAGTGCAGATATTGCAGTCGCTCTCCATCCCAAGCGATGTTTATCAGGTTGTCACGCCTTTCGGCAAACATTCTAAGCGCATATTCAGGTGTAAGAAGAGGCGTATCGCAGGGGCTGACCAACAGCCACTCTTTATTCATGTACGGCTGTGCGGAGTAGATGCCCGCCAGAGGGCCGGCAAACTCCCCCCAGGCATCGGAAAAAGTAAAAGGCGTCATGCGCTGATATTGCGCTGTATTGCGATTACAGCTGATTAAGATCCGCTCGCAGGTTTGGCTGAGTGTGGAGTGAATATGTTGGGCGAGAGGCTGGCCGCGCCAGGAAAGCAGCCCTTTGTCATTGCCGCCAGCCCGCTGTCCTTTGCCGCCTGCGATGATTAACCCATCGCAATTCAACTTCGTTGACGGCTCAGTCATGAAGCCCTTGAGCGACAGGCTTCCTGTGCTTTGCTGAATAGACCTTCAATACGAGATAAAGCATTATCGACTTCTCTGGAGTAATCCCTGCTGGAGGCGCAGTAGGCGAACTGGATGCCGTACCTGAAGCCATGCTCATGTTCGCTGCAGTTAAGAATTTGCGCCTGAATGCCATTTTCCGCAATGTAGCGGCCTCGGAAACAAAGTTCAATCTTCTCACCGAGACGAAATTTCTGGTTGCTGTGGAACGCCATGCCGTAGCGATTGAAATCTATGCAGTTGATGACGAGCCGGTTTTTTGAACGATTGAACAGGCCGGACAGACAAACTGTCGCAGTCAGGGATTCAATTGCATGTCGCGTTTTGATGCGGCGCTCTGATGGATAGGGAGAAGTCACTTCCTGCATGATCGGGTGCTGAGTCTGTATCTTTGTGGTTATAGCGCTAAGCCCAATGGATTCCCTTTATCGGGCTTTATATTTTATAAATTCGACTTGGATAATAAATGCTCAGTTTCGCGTTTTGTGAGGTGGCGCAACCAGGGACGCTATTTGAGGGAGGGTTAAACTGCGGTGTTTACCAATCTTCCTGTTCTGCTCTCTAATTCTTCTGGTTGTCCGTCTTTTGCTCCAAGTAGTTTCGGCGCGCGTCTATCCCGCCTTCTACGGCGCTCATGGCCATCGTAGTTGTTTTCGTCACTGCGTCTGCGGTCAGGGCGCATGCGGCGGTCGCGTAGTTCACCATCGGTCAGTGGGGCCTGCGCCGGCGTGGCTTCAACCTGCGAAGCCTGTTTTATAGAGGTGGAGGAGGGGGGCGAAGGCCTGTTTCTGGCGTCATTAATGTACATGTTTGGAGTTCCTCTAATAGGTTGTCTTTCATTTTTTCAGTCATTCCCTATTATTTTTGTTTTATCTTGCCTTGATTTATTACAGTGGCGCTGATTCCGGTATGAGTCGCCACATTCGGAGTTACGCTAAACTTATAACGGCGGATATAAAAAATACTTTAATTCACAGAGCGAGGGCATGGCGTTTTTATTGATCTTTAATGTCGAGTGGCGTGGCGGCCCCCTCAGGGATAATTCTGTAAAAGCGGTTTTGCGCCAAAGCTGATTTGGTTAAACTTGACCCTTTTTGGGAAGTCGCAGGTGAGCCGGCGTGGCGAGCAGCGATCTATTCACGCATTTTGACGCCCCGGTTTAGCGCCGGGCGGAGTCTATGAGTAAGAAAAAGCCCCTACCAATCCAATCGCTCTACAAACCCTGTCTGACAAAAGATTTCAAATTCAGCAGCACGCGCGCGCTGGAGCCTCTGGAAGGCATCCTTGGGCAAAATCGCGCCCAGGAGGCGGTGCAATTCGCTATTTCCATGGCTGACGCCGGCTATAACATATACGCCATCGGTCGCAACGGTCTGGGTAAGCGGACTATGATTATGCGCTACCTGGAAAAGAAGCGCTCTGACGCGGTGGCCAGTGACTGGTGTTATGTCAATAACTTTGATGACGTACGCTCGCCGAAAGTACTGCGCCTCCCCGCCGGTTTGGGGATGCCGCTAAAGAAAGACCTGGAGCAGTTGCTGGTGCGTCTGCAGAAGGGGATTCCTCAGGCGTTCGATAATGAGTCTTACTACGAGCGCGCGGAACAGATAAAAAACGAGCTGAGTCAAAAGCAGGAAAAGTCGCTCAGTCGCATCGCCAACGCCGCCAAAAAACAGCAAATCAGCCTGACTGTGACGACGCCAGGAGGCTATCGTCTGGTAGCTACAGACGGTGAGAAGCCTTACAGCGCGGAAACTTTTGCGGAGCTTCCTGAAGCGCGCCAGCAGGAGTTCGAAGACGCTATCAACAAGCTGGAAAAAAAGCTCCGCACGGTGTTGCGCCGACTCAGTCAGTGGGAGCAGGACTATGCGGACAAGCAGCAGGCTCTGAACGAAGAGATTGCGTTGGCGGTTTCTAAACACCTGATTGATAACCTGAAGAAAAAGTATCGCGAACACTCCGAGGTCGTTACACATCTTGATCAGATTCAAGCGGACCTGCTGAAGAACGTCGAGATCTTCCTGGATGATGGCGAGGAGCAGGCGGCCCTGGCTGCAGCCACTATGGATAACAAACTGCCCAGGCGTTATCAGGTGAACGTGATGGTGCATCATGACGCCAACGGCAACGCGCCGATTGTGGTGGAAGACAACCCTAATTATTTCAACCTGTTTGGGGCGGTGGAAAACGTCACATACAAAGGCACTGTATTTACTGACTTCACTCTGATCCGTCCAGGCGCTCTGCATCGGGCTAATGGCGGCTACCTTCTAATGGACGCCGTCAAAGTGCTGGAGCAACCTTTTGTATGGGATGCAATTAAGCGCACGTTGCGTTCAGGCAATGTCGCCATGAATGCGTTGGAGAAAGAAATCACTCTGTCCGGTACGATTTCACTGGAGCCTGAGCCTATGCCTCTGGAAGTGAAAATTGTACTGTTTGGTGATCGCGACACTTATTTGCTGTTGCAGCAGTATGATCCGGACTTTGGCGAGCTGTTTAAGGTGACGGCGGATTTCGAAAGCGAAATCGCACGCACTCCTGAAACGCAAATGCATTACGCCCGCTTCATTACCAGTCTGGTGCGTGAAAAGGGACTGATGCCTTGTGATCGCTATGCGGTGATGAGAATCCTTGAGCATAGCGCTCGTGTGGCGGAAGATCAGAACAGGCTGTCCCTGCATGCGGCGGATATCGCCAACCTCTTGCGTGAGAGTAATTACTGGGCCAATGACGCCAACGCAAAAATGATCCATTCGGAACATGTGGACAAGGCGCTGCGCAGCGCGGAGTACCGCTCCAGCCGCATTCGCGACCAGGTGTTCGACAGCATTCGCGATGGCACCACGCTTATTTCCACGATTGGCGAGAAAGTCGGGCAGATTAACGCCTTGTCGGTGCTGAGCACGGGGGATCATGAGTTTGGCGTGCCGAGTCGTGTGACTGCAACGACGCACTATGGCGATGGAGAAGTCATCGATATCGAACGCGACGTCAAATTGGCTGGCGCTATCCACTCCAAGGGGATGATGATTCTATCCGCTTACTTGGCCTCTATTTTTGGCAAAAACGGCCCGATCAGGATTTCCGCCAGTATCGCGTTCGAGCAGTCGTACAGCGAAGTGGATGGCGATAGCGCCTCCATGGCGGAGTTCTGTGCGATCATATCTTCTATCGCCGATGCGCCGATCAGGCAGAACATTGCGATTACCGGCTCGATGAACCAATTTGGCGATTCGCAACCGGTTGGCGGAGTCAACGAGAAAATAGAAGGCTTTTTTGAAACATGCTGCATTAAAGGGTTAAGTGGGGAGCAGGGGGTCATTATTCCGGCTTCCAACGAGAATAATCTAATGCTTAACAAGCGTGTGGTGGACGCCTGCAAGGAGAAGAAGTTCTTCATCTATTCCGTGAGGAACGTTGGCGAGGCCCTGGAGATTTTAACTGGACTGCGCGTTGGGCAGCCTAATGACAAAGGGACCTATAGTCGAAATACATTGTTTGGAATGGTCCAACAAAAGTTGAAGCAGCTGAAAATTGCGGAGAGGCGCCACTAAGGCGCACTCCCGCGCTGACATGGAGGCGGAGGCGTGCGGCGGCTTTAGTCGCGCGTCTCAGCTTTGGACCTTGGTTGACTTCAACACCACTGCCCCTAGAGGGAGCCGAGCGCCGCAATGGCTGCAGAAACGGGCTTCCGCTTCATGTAGATCTTTCTCGCAGGAACGACAGGCTAAGCTCAGGTAGTTATTGCGCAGGACATTAGAGAGCTCGGCGGTAAAAATACCCGTCGGGACAGCAATGATGGCGTAGCCCATGACCATGACCATTGCAGCCATGCCCTGTCCAAAATCCGTCCGGGGCGCAATGTCGCCATATCCGACGGTGGTTAATGTAACGATTGCCCAGTAGATACTGCGTGGAATGCTGGTATAACCATTGGCGGGCCCCTCAATCAAATACATCATGCATCCGAACAGGGTCACCAACACCAGGATGGAAAACAGAAATACTGTGACCTTTTGCCGGCTCTGGCGAATGGCGTGCAGCAACAGGTTGGCTTGAGAGACATACTTCGCCAAGCGCAGGATTCGGAATACCCGAAGCACTCTCAGCACTCTGATGACCAGCAGATAGTGAGCCCCGCCAATAAACAGGCTCAGGTAAGTTGGGATTATCGACAGCAGGTCAACGACGCCATAAAAGCTGAAAATATACCGGACAGGCTTGTCTACACAGTAGATTCGCAATAGGTACTCGATAGTGAACAGGATGGTGAAGAGCCATTCAACCGCTACGAACCATTCTCCATATTTGAGATGGAGCTCACTGACGCTGTCCAGCATGACGGTCAGAACGCTGATGAGAATGCCTCCGATCAATGCTATATCGAAGGCTTTACCGGCTGGTGTGTCGGCGTGGAATATAATGATATAAAGCTGCCTGCGCAGCTTGTCGTTAATAGACATGTTTTTCTCGAAACCGGTTTAGCGGATAACCACGCCGCAGATTCTAATTCATCAATGAGGATGCGCAACCGTTACTGACGGGTTGTGATAGTTATCCATACTGAGAGGCGATATATCAAGGACCAAGTATATATCGGTAGGTCAGGTTCACCCGGGGGCCTATTGGCGCTTTTGTTTTGGGCAATTGATGACGCCAGTGGCGCTGCATGTCCCCTGACATGATCAGCAGTGAGTTGTGCATTAATTCGATAGAGAGGGTCTCTCCGCCGCGCCTGGGTTTGATCTGAAATTTGCGCGTTTCGCCAAAGGAAAAAGAGGCGATGATTGGGGCTGGGCCCAGTTCTGGCTCATCATCCGCATGCCAGGAAACGCTGTCCTGGCCGTTTCGGTATAGGTTGCACAGGGCGCAGTTGAACTCAGCTGATGAGAACTCGGAAGCGATGTCTCGCAACTGCTGTAGTAGTGGAGGGAAGGGAGTGGGGCTTAGACGCAAGCCGGAATAGGCATAATAACAATGCGGCTCACCATACCAGGCTTGCAGGCGTGGTATGGGAATGGTGCGTCCCTGTATGCGGAGATGATCCTGGCGCCAGGCCAAGTGTCGGGTTAACGCCTGCAGAGTATGAGTCGCATCCGCTTCTTCCAATACAGAGTGAATGAGCGTGAGAACCCCGTTGTCGATGGTAAGCGGCTCAATCTGAAGCTCTGGATGTCGGCGTAACTGCATGTGTCTTAGTTAATCCTTACAGGCTGGCGACGAGGGCCCCAGTTTCCTGGGCGCGGCTCAAATACTCCTGGCGCTGTGGCTCCGCAATGGAGGCACTCTCCATGCTCTTTCAGCCGCCATGCTCCGAGGCGATACCAGTCTCGCTCTATTAATAAGTTTCCACAACTAGCGCACCAGGTGCTGCCTCCTTGGCTGTCATGAACATTGCCCGTATAGGCGTAGCGCACTCCATTCTTCATGGCTATTTCTCGGGCGCGGGTCAGTGTTTCCGGCGGCGTATGAGGCTTATCCCGCATTTTCCAATCAGGATGAAAGGCTGAGAAGTGTATTGGGACGTCTTGACCAAGGTGTTCAACCACCCACTGGGTCATAGTTTCCAGCTCTTGGGACGAATCATTTTCGTCTGGAATCAATAATGTGGTGATTTCGAACCAAACAGATGTCTCTTGCTTTAGATAAAGCAAGGTGTCCAGCACCTCCGCCAGGTGCGCGCCACAAATTTTATGGTAGAAGCGTTCCGTAAATGCTTTCAGGTCAACATTGGCGGCGTCCATGTAGCGAAAAAATTCCTGGCGAGGCTCTGGGCGCATAAAGCCAGCCGTCACAGCGACTGATTTTACGCCGACTTCATGACAGGCTTGGGCCACATCAATTGCGTATTCGTGAAAAATCACGGGGTCGTTATAAGTGAAGGCGATACTGCGGCAGCCGTAATGTCGGGCGGCCTCAGCCAGCTGTTGTGGCATAGCGGTGGCGGCGAGAGTATCCATTTCTCTGGATTTGCTCATATCCCAGTTTTGACAAAACTTACAGGCGAGATTACAGCCAGCGGTGCCAAATGACAGTACAGGCGTGCCTGGCAGGAAGTGATTCAACGGCTTCTTCTCTATAGGATCGATGCAAAATCCACTGGATCGGCCGTAGCTGGTTAGAACAATTGCGTCATGCTCTCGCGCTCTCACAAAGCATAAACCTTGTTGTCCTTCATGAAGCTTGCAGGCGCGAGGGCAGATATCGCACTGAATGCGGCCATCATCCAGTTGATGCCAATAGCGAGTAGGGTGACTTTGGGGCGGTTGGAGTTGGGCCATCATTAAAATCAGGTTAGAAACGCCTGCCTCCGCTTAGATTTGTCAGCTATCGGGCGGATAAACGGTTTTACCCGCTTCCACTAACGGCTATGATAATGAGAATACCACAAAGTGGTTCGCCATTTGTTTTGCGCGCGGTCTAATCGTTAAAAATGATGTTAATCAGACTTCTGCGAAGCCTTCCGCAGTGGATGCTTCTTCTTTCTCTTACTTTCTGCGCCCGCGTATGGGCGGCGTCTCCTATTGAGCTCAAGGGCGACTTGACCCAGGGTGGTCTGGTAATTGGACAAACCGCTGCTGATGCTCAGGTCTGGTACGACGATCATAAGCTTGAGCTGACGCGGGATGGCCACTTCGTCTTCGGTTTTGAGCGAGATGATGGTTTGTCGCACATGCTGAAAGTTCGCTTGGCGGATGGACAGGAGTGGACGCAGCCCGTCAATATTTCCGCCAGGGAGTATGACATACAGTACATTGAGGGCATTCCCAAGAAGTTGATGGAGCCCGATCCGAACGATCTGAAGCGGATTCGTGAGGAAAACGCCCAGGTGGCCCGTGCGCGTGGACGTGATTCACGACTAAACTACTTCTTACAGGAGTTTATTTCTCCTGCAAAAGGACCAGTTACTGGTGTGTATGGCAGCCAGCGTTATTTTAACGGTGAGCCGCGCCGTCCCCATTATGGTTTGGATATCGCTGCGCCGAGAGGCGCTCCCGTGATTGCGCCAGCCTCGGGGGAAGTGACGCTTACGCACCCTGACATGTTTTTTTCAGGCGGGACCCTGGTAATTGATCACGGTTATGGCGTGTCTTCCACCTTCATTCATCTGGATAAGATACTGGTGAAGGTGGGCGACAAAGTGGAACAGGGACAGGAAATCGCCAAAGTCGGTTCTACCGGGCGGGCCACAGGGCCGCACCTGGACTGGCGGATAAACTGGTTTCAGACCAGGCTCGATCCGGCGTTGTTACTGGCGTCGGAACCTAAAGTGATGAGCAATAAGAACCTGCAAGAAAAATAGGTAAATAGCCAAGATGAATGTAATGAACCAGATAGTCTATGTGGTCGAGGACGACGAAGCTGTTCGCGACTCTCTGCTGCTCCTGTTGCGGGCGGAAGGTTACAGTACGAAAGGGTATTCCAGCGCCCAAAGCTTCCTGGAAGAGGAGGTCGCCGACCTGAATGGTTGTCTGGTTCTGGATATCCGTATGCCTGGAATGACGGGCATGGAGCTGCATAAGAAGCTGCTTGAGCTGGGGTGTGCGTTGCCTGTCATCTTTGTAACCGGGCATGGCGATGTAGCCATGGCGGTGGAGGCGATGAAGCTGGGCGCTGTGGATTTTGTGCAGAAACCCTACCGCGAAGAAGACTTGTTGGAGAAAGTGAAGGGCGCTCTGGCGATGGACGCCGAACAGAAAGAGGCGCTCCGACACAAAGAGAAGCTGAGGCAGAAGATAGAGTCGCTGACGCCTCGTGAACTGGAAATCATGGAGATGATGATCGAGGGGAACGCCAATAAGGTCATCGCCATTGAGCTGAACATTAGTCAGCGGACTGTGGAAATCCACCGCTCTCGCGTCATGCAGAAGATGGGAACGCACTCACTGGCGCAGCTGGTGCAGATGGTGCTGGCCGCACGAAGCTGATATCTGTGGCTTCGGCCGCAGTTTTTCTGAGAGTGAAAGTCGCTCCAAGTGTGTAAGGGTTATCGCGTATTATACGGGATGATACGGCTGTCTATAGTCGCAAGTTCCGGCATTTTTCTCGGTGGAGCATGGCGACGGTAGATAACAAAGCAGTATCCAAGCTATCCAGACAGGACCAGATTCTGCTGGTGGATGATAATCCGGCTAACCTGAAAATCCTTTACGAAACGCTGGATGGCCGCGGCTATAAGCTTTTAGTGGCGGATAGCGGTGAAAAAGCGCTTAGTATCGTTCGTAAATCTCACCCGGACTTAATTCTTCTTGATGTCATGATGCCTGGCATGGACGGCTTTGAGGTGTGTCGCACCTTGAAGCAGGACCCAGCCACCGCCTCTTCTTCTATTATTTTTCTTTCTGCGCTGGACGACACCGACTCCAAGGTGATGGGCTTCGACGCGGGCGGCGTGGATTACATTTCCAAGCCGTTCCAGGTGAAAGAAGTGATCGCAAGGGTGGAGACTCACCTGAAGATCCACCGCTTGGAGCAACAACTAGAAGCCCGTAATCGCGAGCTGCAGATAGACAAGGCGAGCATCCTGTCCGCCATGAGCGAGGGCATATACGGGTTGAGCCGCCGTGGTGAAATCATTTTCGCTAATTCGGCGGCGGGACGCATGAATGCGTGTGATGAGGCGAGTCTTCTCGGGCGTTCATTCGTGCAATTACATTTCAGTCAGGCGGAAAACCCCCAGGGAGAGAATGCATTTGATTTGGACCGGATGACAGAGCGTTTACAGCGCGTGTTGAGCAAAAATGAAGCATTGCGCATCGGCAACGCCTTGTTCACGCGTCCAGACGGTTCCGTTTATCCAGTCTCCTTCACCGTTACGCCAACGGCGCGGGACGATCACGCCACTCATGCGGTTGTGGTGTTTCATGATACTTCAGATGAGATTCGGCAAGCGGAAGAGCTGGAGGCTGCGCGGCAAAGCGCAGAGGCTCAGCGTTCTCAGCTTGCCCATATCTCCCGTTTGAGCATGATGGGTGAAATGGCGGCTGGAATCGCTCATGAGGTGAATCAGCCTCTTACCGCTATCGTCAATTACATCCGCGTCGCCAATCGAATCGCCAAGGCGGAGCAATTGGATAAGGCGCTGATGGACGAAACCCTGAAAAAGATAGAAAGCCAGTGTTTGCGCGCCAGTCAGGTGATTCAGCATATTCGCGATTTCGTTAAGAAGCCTTTGCAGGGCAAAGAGATGCTGTCCGCCAACACGCTCGCCAGAGATATTTTGGAGCTGGCGGAGATCGAAGCTAAGGAGCACGGCATTGAGTTGCGTGCGAATATTGAGCCCTCATTGCCGGAGTTATACATTGAGCCGGTGCAGGTGCAGCAGGTGGCTTTGAATCTGTTGCGCAACGGTATGGAAGCGATGGGACACGCGAATATGCGTGGCGCTGTTAAGTTCAAGGTCGCTCAGGCTAATGGTAAGGGTATTTTATTCGAAGTGACGGATGAGGGACCTGGTGTTGCGGAAGAGCATCAGAATAATTTGTTCAGCCCTTTCTTCACTACGAAAAAGTCAGGAATGGGAATAGGTCTGACGTTATGTCAGTCCATCATTCACTCTCATGGTGGAGAGATTGGTTTCAGGCCGGGGGAAAGCGGCGGCAGCACTTTTTATTTTACGCTGCCGGTGCGCAACAAGCCGGTTGGCAAGCGGGATCAACCCGCTGAATCAGCTTAGTAGCATTGCAGGCAAAGGCCTGACTAATAGTCCCGCGCGTTGACCGGGCCCTACCTTGGAATTAGGGAAGACAATTCGCACGGGGCTGTCGGAAACAACGTACTCCGTCTCCTCATCCGTCCATACAGAGTAGCCTACATCCAGCTCAGTAAAGTTGGGCGTGTCCTCTGCGATGTTCAGCTGAAAGTTCTTGCCCGTATTAATGATTTCCTCAATGACCTGAAACTGCTCGGGCAGTTTTCCGCTATAGGACTTGATGGCGGCGTCATCGCCGGCAATCAGCGCCAGTAACTGTTCTTTAAGGCTGGCGAGTCCCGTCAGATCGTTTTCACCAAATGGGTGTACCTTGCCTAGTTCCACTGTGAAACTCTCTGCGGCGTATTCCGCAGCGCTCCAGCCCGAAAATGTCGCAGCGGGTTTGTTTTGCAGCAATACGGCTTCCACGCCGCTGGCGGCTAACAGCTTGAGTTGTAGAGTGGGGCACTGTCGAGCCGGCAAGAACGGATAAACAGCGAACTTTTCGATCTGCGAGCGTCGAATCGCTGTGTGCAGGTCATAATGCCAGCACGTCTCTCCAGGCGAAACAAAGTCTTGCGCCTGTGCGATGAGTTCCGCCGCCCGGTTGGGCTCATATCCAGGGCCTGAGGTGGCGCTTTCTTTGAAGAGGCGGTTGAGGTTGATGTCGATAAAGCGCTCCTGCGCCCTCATGGCCGGAGGATTTCCGAGGAGAAATAGACACTCTCTGCGTACAGGGTGAAGTCCTTCCAGTAGCTCAGAAACCACTTCGTTCACGATTTCTATTGGCGCAGTCTCGTTTCCATGAACCCCTGCTGAAAAAACCAGCTTTGGGCCGACTGGAGAGGGGGGCGCGCACGTCAGTGCGCCATGCCCTGTGAGGCGGAAGACCACACCATTATTTTCTACGACTTCCCTTTCTTTTGCGGCTTCCCGCCCCTCGGGGATGTCGGCCAGCGTGGCGGATAAGAAGTCCTTGTGAGGGGCGAATAAAGCGCTCATAGATAAATCAGCTTCCTACAGGTCTTAGGTGGGCCATGAGTTTGTGCTCCAGACGTCTAAAGATATAAATAATGGTAAAGGTCAGGCACAAATAAATCAGGGCGACAAAGGTGAAGGCCTCAAAAGGCGCGTAGTACTTGGAGTAGATGTAGCGAGCGGCGCCGGTCAGGTCGATTATCGTCACCACGCTGGCGATTGCGCTGGCGTGAAGCATGAATATGACCTCGTTGCTGTATGCCGGCAGGGCTCGGCGGAACGCGTTGGGCAGAATGATGCGGCGCATGCTCAACCACCACGACATTCCATACGCTTTCGCCGCCTCAATTTCCCCCTGAGGGGTTTGCTGAATCGCGCCGCGAATGATTTCTGTCGTATATGCAGCTGTGTTCAGAATGAAAGCGAGCAGAGCAGGGTAGAAAGCGTCAGCCAGCAAGGGCCAGATGAAAGACTCTTTCACGCCGGGAACCGCCGGCAAACCGTAATAGATCAGGTAGAGCTGAATCAATAGCGGCGTTCCGCGGAAAATATAGGTGTAAACCCAGATCGGTTTGTTTATCCAGGGGTTTTTGCTGGTGCGCAAAATGCCCAGCGGGACGGCGATAGCCAGGCCGATCAGCAGTGACAGAAACACCAGTTGGACCGTGACCGTCAGCCCGTCCCAGTAGTATTCCAAAGTGCCGACGTTGAATATTTTATTCTGGTTGAGCCAGGTAGTAAGAGTCTCGATCACTGGGAGGTTCTCCTGGAGTCAACATGATAGTGAGTTTCCAGTTTTTTGAAGAAAAACTCGGAAATAGAGGTCAGCGCCAGGAATATTAAAAGCACCGGAATAAAAAACAGGAATGGAGCCTGCAGTGCGGCAGAGGCCTGATGCGCTGCCCGCACCATGTCTTCCATACCGATAACAGAAACCAGGGCGGTAGTTTTCAGCATGACCAGCCAATTGTTGCCCAGGCCGGGAAGGGCGTGACGCATCATCTGTGGAAACATAATGCGCCGGAATATTTGCCAGCGACTCATGCCATACGCCAGGCCGGCTTCGATTTGTCCGCGCTCGACGGCGAGGAAAGCGCCGCGAAAGGTTTCTGACATGTAGGCGCCGAAAATAAAGCCTATGGTCAGGACGCCTGCGACAAAAGCGTTGATATTGATATAGGTGTCGATTTCAAACTGGTCGTATAGCCAGTCTGAAAGGCTGTTCATCAGAATCTGGCCGCCGTAAAAGATCAGCAGCATCAGAACCAGATCGGGCACGCCCCTGATCAGTGTGGTGTATGCGGTGCCTACTGCTTTGGAAATCGGGTTTCTGGATAGTTTTGCGGTTGCGCCCAACAATCCCAACAGCAAGGCGAGCAATAAAGAAAGTATGGCTACTTCGATGGTAACCAATGATCCTTTGAGGATAGTGGGGCCGTAACCTTTCAGATCTAACATAAATTCGCCTGATCGATTGATGGTGAAGGGAGGCCGGAGCCTCCCTCATGATGCTTACTTGCCGTAAACGTCGATTTCGAAGTATTTGTCGTTGATTTTCTTGTATACGCCGTTGCTGCGGATTTTCTTGATAGCGTCATTGAACTTGTTCGCCAGTTCTTTGTCGCGCTTGCGAACCGCTACGCCTGCGCCTTCGCCGAAGATGCGGACGGGCTCAGTGATCATGGGGCCTGCGAATTCGAAGTCCTGCCCGGTTTCTTTTTTCAGGAAGCCGCCGTCGGCAGCCAGCGCGTCAACGAACAGAAGGTCCAGACGACCGGCCTTCATATCCAGATAAGCTTCGTCCTGGCCAGCGTAACGTTTGATGTTGACGACATCTTTAAGTTCTTCGCTGACATAGGTGTCCTGAATGGTGCCGCGCTGAACGCCAACAGACTTGCCTTTAAGCTGATTTGTGTCGGAAGGATCAATGCCAGCGCCTTTCTTGGCGACCCAGCCGGAAGGCGTGTTGTAGTATTTGTCGGTGAACAGAACTTTTTCACGACGCTCTTCGGTGATGGACATGGAGGACAGGATAGCGTCGTATTTACGAGCCAGCAGTGCGGGGATGATGCCGTCCCAATCTTGCACTACCCATTCACATTTCGCTTTCATTTCCGCGCACAGCGCATTGCCGATTTCGATATCAAAGCCTTCCAGTTCGCCTGCGGCGTTTTTGGAGGCGAAAGGAGGATAGGTTGCGTCAACGCCGATACGGATTTCTTTCCAGTCTTTAGCTTGGGCTGACGAAAAAGCCAGTACGGACACCAAGGTAATGAGTAACTTTTTCATGAAATTTCCTCAACATTTATTATCAGACTGATGGCTTGGCCACCGTTTTCTAAACCCCATTTTCTGCGAAAGTGCGGCGATGAACAGAAGGACGTCGCGCACGGTTTAATTGGCCCTGTATAGGATTAATACTTTGGAGCCAAAAACTGTCGAACCCGCTCGGAATCCGGGTTGTTGAATACTTTATCAGGAGAGCCTTGCTCCTCGATTTTGCCTTGGTGCAGGAACACCACTTGGCTGGAAACGTCGCGGGCGAACGCCATCTCGTGCGTTACGACGATCATGGTGCGGCCTTCTTCCGCCAGCGAGCGCATGACTTTCAGTACTTCGCCGACCAGCTCAGGGTCAAGCGCAGAGGTGGGTTCGTCGAACAGCATGACGTCCGGCTCCATGGCAAGCGCTCTGGCGATGGCGGCGCGTTGCTGCTGTCCCCCGGACATTTGGGCGGGATAATAATTGCGTCGCTCCCAGATGCCGACTTTCTGGAGATACCGCTCGGCGCTTTCCAGCGCTTCTTTTCTGGGGACGCCAAGTACGTGGATGGGAGCTTCAATAATGTTTTCCAGAACGGTCATGTGCGACCAGAGGTTGAAGCTTTGAAACACCATGGATAGTCGAGACCGCATGCGCTCCACCTGCTTGATATCGGCGGGTTTGCGCTCTCCGTGGCGGCTGGTGGTGAAAGTGATCTGTTCGCCGTGAACCGCTATTTCACCTGAGGTGGGTATCTCAAGAAGGTTGATGCACCTTAAAAAAGTACTTTTGCCTGAACCGGACGAGCCTATCATTGATATCACGTCACCTTTTACGGCTCTAAGCGAAACCCCTTTCAAGACTTCCAGGTCATTAAACTTCTTATGTACGTCTGTGACTACCAGGGGGGCCTTTTCAGCCATGTAAACCTCCGGTTGAGAGTGGGCGATGCCGACAAATCGACTTAATAATAGTAGTTAGCTCCGGCGACCACCTATTCTTTGCTTGTGGTGAGAATAGAGTGTGGCGTTTGAGCCTTTCATGCCAGGGTAGTCTCTTAGAAGCTACTCATCTAGAACTTCGCTAAGGGATAGGCGAGTGGCGAGGAAATCATCGAGGTAGGACATACAGATCCCAATAAGTAGCGAGCTGCAGAAGCGTACGCAAATTTGTTGGGAATATTCTGTAACCATCATATGAGCCAGACCGCTTTAACTTCTATTTGATCCATAGTGCTTGCTCGTGCACAGGATACTTTCTTGTTTTTAGAACTGAGTCTTGTTGTTCTGTCTGTTGTTATTATCACAAATCACGCTTTTTGAACTAGCGGTTCCTCCGTATTCCATCCGAAAAGAATTTTAATGTCAACCAAGCTCTGTCTGCGGAAATTACCTATAGACTTGTCGTTATTTTGATTTGTTTGTTTGGTTTTGGATCTTGTTGATTTTTGTATGTTTTTGATTTTCATGAGGTTTATAAATCACGTCGAGCGCCCGAATTTTTTCGTTAAATCGGCGTCTCGACGGCGTAATCGGTCAAATGGAGGATTGTTGAAAAAGAGATAAGAAGGAGAAAAAGCGCTTGAGTAGAGAATGCTACTTCTTTTTTCGCTTCTCTGTGGGCTTGGCGGGAATGTGAACAACTCTGCTAAGTGAAAAGCGATCATGCCAGCTTAGTTTATCCTTATCCCACAATACCCATAGATAACCCAGCCCCAGACATACGCCGGAGGCGGCGGCGCCGAAGAAGCGCAGCAGGCATTGGCTCCAGTTGACTTTAAAGCCGTCCGGATTCTGTATGCGGATGCGCCAGACTTGCATTCCCAGGGTTTGCCCTATGCGGCGCCAGAAGTAAGCGAAGAAGAAAAATGTCGCCAGAAACAGGCAGCTGGAGAGCAGCGGGTCCCCGATGTTTTTACCTGCCTCGGCTTCCGCCTGCATGGTGTCTGCGCCGATTATCATGCCTCGGAGAAGCATGTAGCCCATGGTGGTGGCCATCCATACCGCGATCAACAAGATAGAGTCGTAAAACATCGCGGCCAAACGGCGCCATAGCGGAGCGGGTTGAAGTTGCGCGGGGTCTTCCGGGAAGCGGTTCGATAGCATAAAAGTGAGGACTCTCAAGGCGACTGAAAACTGCGGCGGGACTATACCACAGGTGACTTTTTCTGTCCCGGCGCGATCAAATGGAAAGTACGTGGCACAGCGCGGTGACGCCTGTCAGTCTGCCCGCCAATTGCGGCAGGTTGTGGCGGGACATGACGCTTTGCATTTGTACGAGTCGGTACGCGAGGAGCAGGGCGAAAACGAGCGAGCCCGACATCCATAGCGGTGTGCTAAGTCGATCCAGTGAAATCAGGGCGATATATCCGGCGGCAGTTAATCCGAGAAGGGTCAGAAACGCCATTTTGGCTCGGGGCAGGCCTAATATAGATGAAAGCGTGCGGTCGCCATGGCGCAGATCTTTTTCTATGTCCCGGATTTCATTCGCCATTAACACCAGGGAAATCAAAGGGCCGAAGGCGATCGAGTCTAAAAGTAGCGTTTGCGACCAATTTCCTGTCGCGCTGAATCCCGCGCTGGTAATCAGAAGCGGCCCCATCAATACGAATACTAATATTAACCCTAAGCTGCGGCGTTTCAGGTTAAAGGGCTCAATGGTATAACCAAGGCATCCCGCAAAACCGGCCATGGCCAATAAGACGATTACCGGCCCTCTCATAAGCATAATGGCGCTTCCTAAAATCGCGGCGAAGGCGAAACAGATCATTCCCAGGACGAAATTTTGACGAATGGCGTGAATTTGATTGGAGCTCAGGCGCAGCTTGGGCTGGCGTTGGTCGCTCCAGTCATTGATAAGATTGACTCCGCATTGCGCCAACAGGGTGGCAATGAATGTCAGGGTAGAGAGTAGTGCTGAGAAGTCGGCGTCAGGGTAAGTGCGGGCGAAAGCGATGCTGCAGCATGCGACGGCGATAATCAGGGAGAATGGCCGCAATGCTGAGGCGAAATTGTATTTGTCAGTAGCTCTGGAGGTGTCGGTTGTCATAGATGTCGGGTAATCAAATGCTTACCAGCAAGCATAATCAAAAATTCCTAAAAATTAACTTTTAATAATGTAAAGTCGTTAAAGAAATCGGCTTGCCTGACGCTAACTATATTGCCCTCGCTGAAAATGACTTTGCGGGAGGCGTAAACAGGTTTGGGGGAGGGCGTTTAAATGCACTTTGCAATGCCGGCGATAAACAATCTGCTTTCTGGTTCCAATCATGGCTCAGGCTCTGAAGCGTCGGAGAGGATGCGTCACGGCAAGGGAGTGGGCGGCAATGTCGTCGCATATGATTTCAGTTACTCCAGCACAGAAGTTTCCTACAGCCAAAGCGGCGGCGGGCGGGATTTTTCCGTCCGGGTTTTTGAAGCCAGAATGTCAGGACGCTTGGCCAGCTTTGGAGTAAGGCCCGCCAATGATTCTTATCAACCGCAAGTTCCCACTCCGCAAGATGTCGCCAACAAAGTGCTGGGCTTTGTAGAAAAAAGAATTGAAAACGCCGCCCGTAACGGCGCTTCGCCGGAAGAATTGGAAAGCCTGTTCGCTCAAGCCGCCGAAGGCGTTGATCGCGGCTACGCGGAAGCGCTGGAGGAATTAGATGCTCGCGGTTTGATCACTGATGAGCTGCAAGAAGATATCGACGCCGGATACCAGCTGATTCAGGATGGTCTGGCGGGGCTGCGGGAGCGTTACCTGCCTTCAGAGACCCCTGCTGGACCACAGTCTCAGACTCAAGAGCCTGATGTGGTCTATGTGCCGCCGGGTTATGGCGAGCCGGATGTTATTTATGTGCCTGAAGGGTATGGCGAGCCAGACGTCATCTATGTTCCAGACGGGTACAACGGCGCTCAGGGCTCAGGCTCCAGTGCGTCTCAATCTGGCGGCGATACGCCATCACGTCTTGGCGGGATTGCTGAAGCGCTGTCCGCCAGACGCTCTTCGTTCTATGCGGCGAATGTCGGCATAAACGTGCAGACTCAGGATGGCGATAACGTTCGCATTCGCATGCTGGAAGCATCCGGCTCGCAATCTGCGTTGAACTATCGGCGCGGCGAAAACGGCGAAGCCATGCAGTTTTCCAGTAACAGCTTCAGAGTTGGGTCTTTCGAGTTCTCCGTTGAAGGCGAGCTGGACGAAGATGAGTTAAATGCGCTGGCGGATATGTTGCAGCAGGTAGAGGGTATCGCCGCCTCCTTCTTTGGGGGGGATATGAATGCAGCTTTTTCTGCGGCAATGGAGATGAACGTAGATAGCAGTGAAATTGCTAACTACGCCATCAACATGCGCAGCCTGCAGTATGAACGTGTGGACGCCGCTTACCGTCGCACCGAGGGCTCCGGCGACGCCTTCCAGTCACTGGCCAAACATCGTGATATGCTGGCGGAATCTCTGAACAAAGCCTCTATGTTCACCGATCCGGCTCGTCTGGTGCATGAGTTCCTCGACCAGATGTTGCAAAGCCGTCAGGACAGTGCGCCAGCCTATCAAACTCAGTATGTGGATTTCGCTAAAGAGCTGCTGGAACGTATGTCCGCCTAAGCAGCTCCGGCCTTTTAAGACGGCGCAGTTTGGTTCAAACTGCGCCGTTTGCGTTTTGGTTTTTCGCTAATCTCCGCTATATGTAAAATTGCGCATTCCATAATCTACGGCGCCGTTTTTACCCCGCAGGTTCTATGGTAGAGTACGCAGCTCAGCCTTTTGCGCGCAATTCAGTCATCGCGCGGGTCTCACTATCGAAATCACCCAGAACGGAACAGGTATGAAGAGTTCAGAAATACGCAGCGCCTTTTTAAAGTATTTTCAGCGTAACGGGCACGAAGTTGTCGCCAGTAGTTCGCTGGTTCCGGCGGATGATCCTACATTGCTGTTCACGAATGCTGGCATGAATCAGTTCAAAGACGTGTTTCTGGGTAAGGATAAGCGTAGCTATAACCGGGCGACGACCTCACAAAAGTGCGTGCGCGCAGGCGGCAAGCATAACGATCTGGAGAATGTCGGGTATACCGCTCGTCACCACACCTTCTTTGAAATGCTGGGTAACTTTAGCTTTGGCGATTACTTTAAGCGTGAAGCGATCAATTACGCTTGGGAATTCCTGACTTCATCGGACTGGCTCAATATCGACAAGAGCAAGTTGACCGTAACGGTGTACGCTTCCGATGACGAATCCTATGATATCTGGGCCAATGAAATTGGCGTGCCGAAAGAGCGCATCATCCGTATCGGCGATAATAAGGGCGCGCCCTATGCGTCGGACAACTTCTGGCAGATGGGCGACACTGGCCCTTGCGGCCCATGCACCGAAATTTTCTACGACCACGGACCGCATATCGCAGGCGGGCCTCCTGGCAGCCCGGATGAAGATGGCGACCGCTTCATTGAAATCTGGAACGTGGTTTTCATGCAGTTCAATCGTGCCGCTGATGGCGAGATGCATCCGCTTCCCAAGCCGTCTGTGGACACAGGAATGGGGCTTGAGCGTATCTCAGCCCTGATGCAGGGCGTGCATTCCAACTATGAAATTGATCTTTTCCAGGAATTGTTAGCTGAAGCTTCCAAGGTGCTTGGCGGGGCTTCTACAGAAGAGCCTGCGCTAAGGGTTATCGCTGACCATATTCGTTCCAGCTCGTTTCTGATTGCTGATGGCGTGCTGCCTGAGAATATCGGGCGCGGTTCTGTATTGCGCCGTATTATTCGCAGGGCTGCTCGCTACGGTAATAAAGTCGGAGCAACCGAACCATTTCTATATAAATTGGTTGGCAAGCTGGTAGATCTGATGGGCGATGCTTATCCAGAGTTAAAAGCTTCCCAGAGTAAGATTGAAAGAGCCTTACAAATGGAAGAAGAGCAGTTTGCAAGGACATTGGGGAGAGGTTTGCGCCTTTTGGAGCAAGAGCTAAAGCAGCTTAAAGGTACGACTATTCCCGGTAAGACCATTTTTACTCTCTATGATACCTATGGATTTCCTGTAGAGCTGACCAACGACATTGCTCGTGAAAGAGGTTTGTCGATGGATATGGCTGCTTATGAAGAAAAAATGAGTGAGCAGCAAGATATGGGGAAAAGGGGGCACGGGTTTACAGTCGACTATAACGCAGGGCTGCAAATCGAGCATTCCTCTGAATTCACGGGCTATACCGAGCTTGCCGGCAGCTACAAGGTGCAGGCTTTGTTCGCTGGCTCAGACAAGGCTGACGCCCTGGTTACTGGTCAGCAAGGCGTAGTCGTGTTGGATAAGACGCCGTTTTACGCAGAGTCGGGCGGTCAGGTGGGCGATACCGGCGTGCTGAAAACCGATACCGGTGTATTTATCGTTAAAGACACCAAAAAAGAAGGCTCGGCGATTGTGCATATTGGCGCGGTCTCTGAAGGTGAGATCAAAGCGGATCAAACCGCAACGGCGGAAGTGGATCGTCATAAGCGCAAAGCGACGGCGCTTAACCACTCCGCCACCCACCTGCTGCATGCGGCCTTGCGTAAAGTATTGGGAGATCATGTCGCCCAGAAAGGCTCTTTGGTAGATCCTGAGCGTTTGCGTTTTGATTTTGCGCATTTTGAGCCAATGACGCAGGAGCAGGTTCGTCAGGTGGAATCTATTGTTAATGCGCAGATTCGCGCCAATACGCCGGTTTCCACGGAGGTTATGGGAATGGATGCTGCGCGGGAGCGTGGCGCTATGGCGCTCTTTGGTGAAAAGTACGGTGAGACAGTGCGCGTTCTGGCGATGGGCGAGAGCGACTTTTCTATTGAGTTGTGCGGCGGCACCCATGTTGAGCGCACCGGCGACATCGGTATGCTTGTAATCACCAGTGAGGCGGGAACAGCCGCTGGCGTGCGTCGTATCGAAGCATTGACCGGTCAGCACGCAGAAAGCTGGGTTCAGTCTGGCGATGCATTACTGCGGGACATTGCTTCTCTGGTGAAAGGTAACCGTGATACAGCGGCGGATAAGGTGCGCGCGCTGATTGAACGCACCCGCCAACTTGAGAAGGAAATGGACCAGCTCAAGGCTAAACTGGCCAGCTCCGCGGGCAGTGATCTGGCGGCTTCCGCTGTGGAAGTAAAAGGCCTCAAAGTGCTGGCGGCTAAGCTGGATGGCGTTGATCGCAAAGCGTTGATGGACACTGTTGATCAATTGAAAAACAAGCTGGGGCAAGGGGTTGTGCTGCTTGCGTCTGTTGAAGACGGTAAAGCTTCGCTAGTGGCTGGCGTTACCAAAGCGGAATCCGCGAAAGTAAAAGCCGGAGATCTGGTGAAGATGGTAGCCGAACAGCTGGGTGGCAAAGGCGGCGGACGTCCAGATATGGCTCAGGGCGGTGGCGTGGAGCTGGACAAGCTTGATGCGGCGCTGGCCTCTGTCAATGCGTGGGTGGAAGGACAACTGGGTTAACGCCCGCGCATCCGAAAGACGGAGACAGGGAGAACAAGTGGGCGCTGCTTGTGCGACGCCCCGAGCAAAGGGAAGTGTGTGACGAAAAAATGTAATTACTAAGACGGAAAGATAGAAACATTATGGCCCTACTGGTTCAAAAGTTCGGAGGCACTTCTGTCGGTAGCGTGGAGCGTATCGAGAAGGTCGCGGACAAAGTAAAAAAGTTTAGAGAAGAAGGTCATGACTTGGTGGTGGTGGTGTCGGCGATGTCCGGCGAAACCAACCGGCTGATCGGGCTGGCCAAGGACATAATGGATGAGCCGACTCCAAGAGAGTTGGACGTTCTGGTCTCTACCGGCGAGCAAGTGACCATAGCGCTGCTTTGTATGGCGCTGCACAAACGCGGCTGCGAAGCGCGTTCGTATACTGGCGGGCAGGTTCGCATTCTTACGGATAACGCCCACACTAAGGCCCGTATTCTTGAAATTGACGAGAACAACATTCGGGCCGACCTCGATGCAGGTCGTGTGGTTGTCGTGGCGGGCTTCCAGGGCGAAGACGAGAGCGGCAATATCACCACGCTTGGTCGTGGCGGTTCGGATACCACAGGCGTTGCACTGGCGGCGGCGTTAAAAGCGGATGAATGCCAGATTTATACCGACGTGGATGGCGTTTACACCACTGATCCGCGCGTTGTGGACAGTGCGCGCAGACTTGACAGCATTACCTTTGAGGAGATGCTGGAAATGGCGAGTCTGGGCTCCAAAGTTTTGCAAATTCGCTCGGTGGAGTTCGCCGGCAAATATAACGTTCCCTTACGTGTCCTTTCATCGTTTGAAGACGGTCCGGGCACGCTGATAACAACAGAGGATGATGAGAATATGGAGCAACCCATAGTATCGGGCATAGCTTTCAACCGCGATGAAGCCAAACTGACCGTATCCGGCGTGCCGGATATCCCTGGCGTAGCGTCAAAGATCCTGAAGCCGATCAGCGACGCCAACATTGAGGTGGATATGATCGTGCAGAACGTGGGTGAGGATAATCACACCGACTTCACTTTCACTGTGCATCGCAATGACTTCAACAAGGCCAAAGCAATCCTTGAGAAGCTCTGCAAGGAGCTTGAGGCCAGAGAAGTGAAGGGGGATAGCAAAATCGCCAAAGTGTCTATCGTCGGCGTTGGCATGCGCTCTCATGCAGGCGTGGCCACTACGATGTTCGAGGCGCTTTCCAAAGAAGGCATCAATATCCAAATGATCTCCACTTCAGAGATTAAAATCTCTGTTGTTATCGATGAAAAATATCTGGAATTGGCGGTTAGAAGCCTGCACGGCGCTTTCGAATTGAGCGAAAAACCGGCGTAATTTTGGATAAAACATTGGCTTTTGCCTGGAAATAACTAAAATAGGCGACCTGTGTGATGCAGGTCGCACGAAAATATAGAAAAAGATCAACCGGAATTCGCAATTTCTTAACGGCGGTTATTAACCGTCCTTTTAAAAATCGGATTCTCGATAATAATAAAAAAGTGCAGTAGGTTGACGAAGGGCTTGTGGAGCGCAGTACATCTACAAGTAATCGACAATTAGGTCATTTTTTGGAATAGG
The DNA here is from genome assembly GCF_057367735.1 of Hahella sp. NS-SX17. Classification (NCBI taxonomy): domain Bacteria; kingdom Pseudomonadati; phylum Pseudomonadota; class Gammaproteobacteria; order Oceanospirillales; family Hahellaceae; genus Hahella; species Hahella sp. NS-SX17. The sequence continues at coordinate 5,893,122 of NZ_CM170632.1, read as the reverse complement.
TCGTTCTTTAAGGAGAATAAGATGCTAATCTTAACCCGCCGCGTAGGCGAAACTCTGATGGTTGGTGATGATGTAACCGTTACCGTTCTGGGGGTGAAGGGTAATCAGGTGCGTATCGGCGTCAATGCGCCGAAGGAAGTAGCTGTACACCGCGAAGAAATTTATCAGCGTATTCAGCGTGAGAAATCTGCTCAGGCTGGCGAGTCGGACCATCAGGACGATTAATTGACGGTACCACAAACTTTTTTTGAATAAGGACTATCATTCATAAAATTTTGTGGTACTATACGCCCCGCTTTTGCGGAGAGATGGCCGAGAGGCTGAAGGCGCGCCCCTGCTAAGGGCGTATGGGGGAAACCTCATCGAGGGTTCGAATCCCTCTCTCTCCGCCACTTTAAGTTTTGATGCGCGCTCGTAGCTCAGCTGGATAGAGTACCTGGCTACGAACCAGGCGGTCGGAGGTTCGAATCCTCCCGAGCGCGCCATTTAAATCCTTAAAGTTTCCAATTTGTTGCGCGCTCGTAGCTCAGCTGGATAGAGTACCTGGCTACGAACCAGGCGGTCGGAGGTTCGAATCCTCCCGAGCGCGCCATCTCCTAACTGTTTTTCTGCAGTATCTAAAACAGTAGATGTTAGGAAGTCGATTCGGCTTCAAATATGTGATGTCTACAGTTCGATTTTCCCATTTTCGACATCGTTCATTTCCATCTTATCTAATGCTGTTTTCCTTCACCGGCGCATCGTAATTTTCTACGCTATGGTGTTGAGTTCTCAGTTTTTTTGGGTTTTTTCGTCAATAGGGGAAAACCGAAGTTTTACGGTTGCGCACCCCTAGTTTTATCGGTATCTTACGCAAGATTTGCCGCCGAGAAGCGGCCCTGCGTTTGTTCTTTAAGCACATGAAGCGCGTCTAAGCACCTCCTTCATGCTGGTATATCAAAGACAGGTATCGATCATATGAGTGAGCTTTTTCAGCAGGCAGTTACCCTGATGGCGGCAGGAATGGGATTCGTGTTCGTATTCCTGGCCCTATTGGTTGGCGCAACAAATCTGATGTCGAAAGTCGTCAATCGTATTGCGCCGGAAATTCAGGTAACGCCTCCTCCTTCCGCAGGCAATCCTACGCCTCCCCCGAATAACAATAATGACATTATGGCTGTTATCACGGCCGCAGTCGCCAAACACCGTTCACGCCACAAGAAGTGAGCGCCAGGAAATTCGCGAGAGTAAACGAAAGGCTAATAACCCATGACAACAACGAAAAAACCACTAGGTATTACGGACGTAATATTGCGTGATGCGCATCAGTCGCTGCTGGCCACGCGCATGCGTTTAGACGATATGCTCCCCATCGCCGAGAAACTCGATAAAGTCGGCTATTGGTCCATTGAGTCCTGGGGCGGAGCCACCTTTGATTCCTGTATCCGCTATCTGGGGGAAGATCCATGGGAACGCATTCGCGAGTTGAAAAAAGTGATGCCGAATACGCCGCAGCAGATGTTGTTGCGCGGGCAGAACTTACTGGGTTACAGACATTACGCTGACGATGTTGTAGAGCGCTTTGTTGATCGCGCCGCAGCAAATGGAGTGGATGTTTTCCGGGTTTTCGATGCGATGAATGATCCTCGTAATCTGGAAACAGCAATCAAAGCTGTGCTGAAAGTCGGCAAGCATGCGCAGGGCACCTTGTCCTATACAGTCAGCCCGGTCCACACCATCGAAATGTGGGTGGAGCTGGCCAAAAAGATTGAAAGCATGGGCGCTAACTCCATCGCCATCAAAGACATGGCGGGGCTGTTGAAACCTTACGTCGCGTATGAGTTGGTCAGCCGTCTGAAGAAAGAATGCTCAGTGCCCATTCATATGCAATGTCACGCCACTACCGGCATGTCTACCGCGACTGCGCTGAAAGCGGCGGAAGCAGGCATCGACAATGTCGACACCGCAATTTCATCCATGAGCATGACTTACGGTCACTCCCCCACAGAAGCCCTGGTCGCCATCCTGGAAGAGACTGACCGCGACACAGGTCTGAACATTCACTTGTTGGAAGAGATTGCAGGCTATTTCCGCGAAGTGCGTAAGAAATACGCCAGGTTTGAAGGCAGCCTGAGAGGCGTAGACTCCCGTATCCTGGTGGCGCAGGTGCCAGGCGGCATGTTGACCAATATGGAAAACCAGCTGCGCGAGCAGGGCGCTATCGACAAGTTGGATGCGGTGCTGGAAGAGATTCCGCGCGTGCGTGAAGATCTTGGCTTCATTCCTTTGGTGACGCCCACCTCACAAATCGTTGGCACCCAGGCGGTGCTGAACGTGTTGACTGGCGAACGTTATAAATCGATATCCAAAGAAACGGCAGGCGTGCTGAAAGGCGAGTATGGCGCAGCGCCAGCGCCCTTCAATGCTGAGTTGCAGGCGAAAGTGCTGGAAGGCGCAGCGCCTATTACCTGTCGTCCGGCTGATTTAATCGAACCGGAAATGGATAAGCTGACGGACGAGCTAAAAAAACTGGCTGTCGAGAAAGGCGTAAAGCTGGCGGCCGAGGCGGTCGACGATGTGCTCACCTATGCACTGTTCCCGCAGGTTGGGCTGAAGTTTCTGGAGAACCGCGGCAACCCCGCAGCGTTTGAGCCGGTTCCCAGCGCCGATGACGTCAAGCCGGCGGCGCAGGCTGCGAAAAATGCAGCGCCTGCAGGCGGCCCTGAGGTGTACACCATTGTCGTCAACGGACAGACCTATGTGGCGCAAGTGTCTGAGGGCGGCGATATCACTCAGGTAGCCCCTGTCGGGGCGGCGCCGGCTCCTGCCGCGCCTGCTCCAGCCGCGGCGCCGACGCCAGCTGGTGGCGGCGTGTCAGTTCCTGCTCCTTTGGGTGGAACAATTCTGCGTCTTGTCGTTCAAGCGGGACAAACCGTTCAGGAAGGCGACGTACTGCTGTACTTGGAAGCGATGAAGATGGAGACGGAAATCCGTGCGCCGAAAGCCGGACATGTCGCCAGTATCGATGTCAAAGTGGGCGATGCAGTCTCCGTCGGCCAGTCTCTGTTGAAACTGGCTTAAGAGGTAGCGTTGTATGAACGGATTGTCCCAGCTGGTATACGGCAGCGGCCTGTATAACCTGGAATGGGGGCAGGCGGTCATGATGGCCATCTGCCTTGGTTTGTTATTCCTGGCGATACGCAAAGGTTTCGAGCCTTTGCTTCTCCTGCCGATTGGTTTCGGCGGTTTGTTGGCGAATATTCCAGAAGCCGGACTGGCTATGTCGGCGGTTGAGAATGCGATACACCTTGGTTCTCCGGAACAGTTGGTCAATCTGGCGGCTGCGTTGAATATTCCTTATGACGTCACGCAGGCAATAACGCCTGAAATCCGGCATGAGTTCATATTGGCTTATAAGAGCTCTAATGCGGCGATGCATCAGGCGGTTGGGTTTGCGGCTCAGGATATGGGCTTCAGCAACGGTATGCTGTATCTGTTCTTTGATGTCGCCATCATGAGCGGTGTAGCTCCTTTGCTCATTTTTATGGGCGTTGGCGCGATGACTGACTTTGGTCCCCTGTTGGCTAATCCCAGAACACTGATGCTTGGCGCGGCGGCGCAGTTCGGTATCTTTGGAACCGTCCTCGGTGCGGCGGCTCTGGACGCCACTGGCCTGATTCCATTCTCTATCAAGGAAGCCGCGGCAATCGGCATTATTGGTGGTGCGGATGGCCCGACGTCGATCTATGTCTCCACCTTGCTGGCTCCCCATCTATTGGGAGCAATCGCTGTGGCGGCATACTCCTATATGGCGTTGGTGCCATTGATTCAGCCGCCTATCATGAAGGCGCTGACCAATGAGGAAGAACGCAAGATCAAGATGGAGCAGCTCCGTCATGTGTCCAAAGCGGAGAAAATCGTATTCCCGATTATCCTGCTGGTCATGGTTGCGATGTTCCTGCCTGATGCAGCGCCGCTGCTGGGTATGTTCTGCTTCGGCAATCTGATGCGTGAGTGTGGCGTGGTGGACCGTTTGAGCGATACTGCGCAAAACGCCTTGATCAACATCGTCACCATCGTTCTGGGTCTTTCTGTCGGCAGTAAGCTTTCTGCGGACAAGTTCCTGGACGTGCAGACCCTTGGCATCCTGGTGCTGGGTATGGTGGCCTTCTGCGTAGGCACTGCATCCGGCGTACTTATGGCGAAACTGATGAACAAGCTTCCGGGCTCGAAGGTCAACCCGTTGATCGGTTCTGCCGGGGTGTCCGCTGTGCCAATGGCGGCGCGGGTGTCTAATAAGGTTGGCCTGGAGGCGAACCCGCAAAACTTCCTGCTGATGCATGCGATGGGGCCGAACGTGGCTGGCGTTATTGGATCGGCGGTAGCTGCGGGCGTGATGATCAAGTTCTTGAGCTGATTCCGCTATTTTGAAATTCCGGCGCGCCAAATAAAAATAATAACCGCGCCGGAAAATCAATCCTCGGAGTGCTACACTAGGCCCAGAGAGGCGTATCACAGTCCAGCACAGGTCGAATTCTGAATGTCGCAGTTGGCAAGCGCGTTGAAAAAGTTAGCGGAACAGATAGAGCAGTTGGCGGCCCAGTCCAAGTGGGATGAGCTTATTGCTCTTGAGCCTACGCTACGCGAACTGGTGCAGGCGACCGTAACGCAGGCAGGCGAAGAGGAGAAAACCCAACTTATCGCTACGTTGACCCGACTGCGCAGTATCTACGCTGATGCGGTTGAGCACGCTGGCTCCAATCGCTCCGAATCCGCCCAGGAGTTAACCAGCGTTCGTCGCAGTCTGAAGGCGGCGCAATCCTACCTAAACACCTCCAAGTTTTAACTATCCAATTCAGCGGTCGTCTATTTTTAATCGTCTTGACGACAATTTTTTGAACGTTTTTTATCCGTATATCTAAATTCGACTATTTGCGTCATTTATTTGACCACTCCCCGAAAGCGTACTTTAATTCTTGGGAAAGAAAAGGTTACTCCTTGCAAGATGGAACCGGGTGACCGAGATGGAGGCTCAGGACATTTCAACAAATGTAGTACTGAGGTTACATGACAAGTAAAGACAGCACTGTCCTCTTGGTCTGCGATGACGACGCACGCAGACAGGCCATAGAAGTGATACTGGCGTTTCTGGGCGAGCCTGCTCTGGCCACGGATGCGGACAACTGGGTAAAAGCGTGTAAGGACGCCTCATTGAACGCTACGGACATGGCTGTGGCGTTGATGGACGCCAGTGTGACGAAGGTGGAAGATTTTCTGGCGAAGCTGGAGGAATGGGACCCGGGCCTGCCTGTGCTGATGGTGGGGGAGCGTGACCTGTCTGAAATAGACGAAGACCTGCGCCGCAAGGTGATTGTTCAGCTTGAAGAATTACCTCACTACAACAAATTTATGGATAGCCTGTATCGCGCACAGGTTTACCGCGAACAGTACGCCGCCAAGAGTGGGCGCGGCAAGCAGCGTGAGATTCTGCTGTTTCGCAGTCTGGTCGGCACCAGCCGCAGCGTGCAGAAAGTCCGCGAACTGATGTCCCAGGTGGCGGACAAAGAAGTCAGCGTGTTGATTACCGGTGAATCCGGCACGGGTAAGGAAGTCGTCGCGCGCAACCTGCATTACAACTCTCACCGTCGCAACCAGCCTTTTGTTCCTGTTAACTGTGGAGCAATCCCTGCGGAGCTTCTGGAAAGCGAACTTTTCGGTCATGAAAAAGGGGCTTTCACCGGCGCCATTACCTCTCGCGTCGGACGTTTTGAACTGGCGCAGGGCGGCACTTTGTTTCTGGATGAAATCGGCGATATGCCGTTGCACATGCAGGTGAAAATTCTAAGAGTACTGCAGGAACGCACTTATGAACGGGTTGGCAGCAGCAAAACGCTGGAGGCCGATGTCCGTATCATCGCCGCTACCCATAAACACCTTGAGGATATGATCGAACGGGGCGACTTCCGGGAGGATCTGTACTATCGCCTTAATGTTTTTCCCATCGAAATGCCGCCATTGCGAGAAAGAGCGGAAGACGTGCCGCTGTTGATCAATGAGTTGATCTCCCGTATGGAGAAGGAAAAACGCGGCTCCATCCGCTTTAACTCTGCGGCGATCTTGAGTCTGTGTCGCCATGAATGGCCTGGCAATGTCCGAGAGCTGGCTAACCTGGTCGAACGTTTGGCCATCATGCATCCTTACGGTGTAATAGGCGTGCAGGAGCTGCCGCTGAAATTCCGTCATGTGGAAGATATAGAGCAGGGCATGGAAGATCTGGAGGAAGGCTACTCAGGCGAGCCTGGTTTGGTGGGACTCAACTCTCCGGCAGTGTTGCCCGTTAATGGATTGGACTTGAAAGAGTATCTCGCCAATCTGGAGAAAAGTCTGATCAAGCAGGCCCTGGATGATTCCGGCGGCGTGGTCGCCCGCGCGGCCGAACGTTTGCACATTCGTCGCACCACCCTGGTGGAGAAAGTGCGGAAATACAATCTGAATGCAGATGAATAAGGCAGGCTAGACCCTGAATCACTTCTGATTTCTTTTTCTGTTGAGCCCGGCGTTGTCCGGGCTCTGTCATTTTAACTCTCCGCGTTTTATTTGCTCCATAAATCCGCCTGCGTACGGGCTTGATGACTCACGCCGAACCTTGGCGCGGAGCCACTGGCTCGTCAATTTTCTGTCGTGGCGATTAGTCCTTTTGTTCTAACCCCATGAAACTCCGGCGTTAATCAGGGCTGGCATAGAAAATGATTGATTACGCTTCAAACAGGTTTTTCGTCAATGTTCCAGCGATACGGACAAGTGATCGGAGAGGCAATATGAGCGTACCGAAAATTTTGTCGGCGGCGGATCAAGAGCAGTCGGTAGCGGTGATCCACCATCTGGCCCCTAAACATGTCGGGTTTGACGATGCGACGCAGACGGCGTCCGCAGACCCGGGTTTGGATCGGGCGATGAGTATGTTCGGCGCAATCGCTGATCAGATTTCCCAAACCTACCAGGATCTTAGTGGACGAGTGAATCGACTAGCCAGTGAGCTGGATTCCGTCAGCGTTAGCCGGCAACGAGAACATGAAGACAAGGCGCGCATCGCCAACCGTCTGAAAACGCTGCTACAGGCGCTGCCAGTCGGGATTGTAGTGCTGGATGCGCGGGGCTCAGTGCAGGAGTGTAATCCCGCCGCGGTAGACCTGCTGGGCGAGCCGCTGCAAGGCGAGCGTTGGGTGGCGATCATCCAGCGCTGTTTCGCCCCCAAGGCGGATGATGGGCATGAGGTCTCTTTAAAAGACGGCCGTCGCCTGAGCATTCAAACCTGTTCGCTGGAAAACGCGCCTGGCCAGCTGATCGTGTTATCAGATTTGACCGAAACCCGTGAACTGCAATCCCGTTTGTCCCGCAGCGAACGTCTGTCTTCCATGGGCAGAATGGTGGCGTCTCTGGCGCACCAGATTCGCACGCCGCTGTCCGCCGCCATGCTGTATGCCGGCCACCTTTCCCAACCTGAGCTGGATGGTTCGCTGCGAGTGAAGTGCGCGCAGAAACTGATGTCCCGTCTCACACATCTGGAGCAGCAAGTCCGCGACATGCTGATTTTCGCCAAAGGCGACGCGCCACTGGCGCAACGTATCGCCTGTGCGGAACTGTTCTCAGAAATTCAGGCGGGGGCGGAGCCCGAAGCGCAGCGGAAACAGGTCTCTGTGCAATGGAGCATCGACTGTGGCGAACTGGAAATTCTGTGTAATAAAGACGCTTTAGTCGGCGCAGTATTGAACCTTTTCAATAACGCTCTGGAAGCGGTAAAAGGCGCGGATCATCCCCAGGTTGAAGTGAGTTTGAGCGCTCCGGGGCAGGGGTTTCTCTGCCTGGAAGTGCGCGATAACGGCGTGGGATTTGACCCTGAAGAGAGCTCCCGTTTGCTGGAGGCGTTCTATACCACCAAGTCCCACGGCACCGGCCTTGGCTTGGCGGTGGCGCAAGGTGTGGCTCAGGCGCATCACGGGCGCTTTTTCATCACTTCCGGCGGTCCAGGTCTGGGCGCCCGGGCCATTCTCACCCTGCCGGTGCGCCATTCCGCCTGACTCATGAATCTTTGAAGGAGACATACCATGAACAAACCGACACTGCTGATAGTGGAAGACGATCTGGAGTTACTGGATGCGCTTACTACTACGCTGGAAATGAACGGGTATGACTACATCGGCGTCGATTCCGCCAGAGAAGCCTTGAGCGTTCTGGAACAGCGCGCCGTGGACATGATTATTAGCGACGTCAACATGCCGGGCATGAACGGCTTTGAGTTGATGCTGGAAGTACGGCGTCAATATCCCGGCGTCCCGGTCGTACTGATGACCGCCTATGGTCAGATCAGTCAGGCGGTGGCCGCCATGCAAAGCGGCGCTGCGGACTATCTGGTCAAACCCTTTGAACCACAGACGCTGTTGGACACCATCGAGAAGTACATGGGCGGCGCCGGCGGCGATTCCAGCGCAGACGAACCTGTGGCGGTGGACGGCGCCAGCAAGCGGATTTTCCAATTGGCGCAGCGTGTGGCGATGACGGACTCCACCGTTCTGATCTCAGGCGAAAGCGGCACTGGCAAAGAAGTGCTGGCGCGCTACATACACCGTAAGTCCGCCCGCAAGAATGCGCCTTTCGTGGCGATCAACTGCGCCGCCATTCCAGAAAACATGCTGGAAGCGATTTTGTTCGGCCATGAGAAAGGCGCGTTTACCGGGGCTTACGCAAGTATGCCGGGCAAGTTTGAACAGGCGGACGGCGGCACCATTCTGCTGGATGAAATTTCCGAAATGGACCTGGGGCTGCAGGCGAAACTGCTGCGGGTGCTGCAGGAGCGGGAAGTGGAGCGCATAGGCGGACGCAAGAGCATTCGGCTTGATGTGCGAGTGCTGGCCACCACCAACCGGGATCTGAAAACCTACGTACAGGAAGGGCGTTTCCGGGAAGATCTCTATTATCGCTTGTCCGTATTTCCGATTCATTGGCGCCCGTTGCGCGAACGTCGCGCCGATATCGTACCCTTGGCGGAGCACCTGCTGGCGAATCATGCGCAGAAAATGAAGCTATCCTTCGTACGCTTTGATGACAGCGCGCGTCAGGCGCTATACAGCCACGACTGGCCTGGTAATGTGCGTGAGCTGGATAACGCCATTCAGCGCGCACTGATTTTGCAGCAGAACGGGCTAATTACTGCGGCGGATGTCTGTCTGGAAGGCGTCAGCATGGACAGTCTCTCGGTGCTTGGCGCCCCTTCTGCCGCCATGCCTGAGCCGATGGAGGAAATGGACGATCTGGATGATGTCAGCGGGCTCGGCCAGGAAATGCGGATGCGCGAGTTTCAAATCATTCTCGACACACTGAAAAGTGAGGGCGGACGCCGCAATAAAGTGGCGGAGAAACTGGGCATTTCGCCACGTACTCTGCGCTACAAAATCGCCCGTATGCGCGAGTCCGGCATTGATATCGACGAACAAATGGCGCGGGCTTGCTGACGTCTTTATCGTCATGTCGAAGGCGCTGAAACTGGTATGTTTTCTGCAGAACTAGTTTAAACGAAACGGCTCTCGACGACATTTTGACAAGACGTTTCGATAGCTTGGGAATGTGGAGGCGGTTATGACAAATCGGGTCGATATCAACAACGTGCTGGCGGACATCCGTAACCTGCGCTCGCAGATGCGGCAGTCGGCGCGCGTCGAGCAGGAGCTGTCCACAGAGCAGCTGAATCCTACCCGCAAGCCTGAAGAAGTTCCCGAATTCAGTCAGATGCTCAAGCAGGCGGTGGATAACGTCAGCGATTTGCAGAAAACCTCGTCAAACCTCAGAACCGCCTATGAGCAGGGCGACCCCCAGGCGGACCTGGCCAAGGTGATGATCGCCTCGCAGAAGTCGTCAGTGGCGTTTCAAGCGCTGACTCAGGTGCGCAATAAGGTGGTCCAGGCCTACGAAGACATCATGAAAATGCCTATCTGATCGGCTCAGTCATTCTAATTAAGCAGTAAACAAGCATCGAGGTGGACAATGGCTAGCGTTCCCGCACAGGTCGACGCCCAGGGCGGACAGAATAATGACGTGGATCTGGTGGAAAACCGCAGCGACATGATGCTGGGGTTCAACCGTTTATCACTGTTGCGCCAATTGGTGTTAATGGTCGGCGTCGCCGCCAGTATCGCGATGGGAGCGGCCATCATTTTGTGGGCGAATGAGCCTGCTTATCAGCCGTTGTATCCGGACATGAGCGTTTACGACAGCACGGAAGTATCAGACATCCTCAGTCAGAACAATATTCATTTCAAAGTGGAGCCTAAATCCGGCGCGTTATTGGTGTCGGCGGAAGACGTGAGCGTCGCCAGAATGCGCTTGGCCGCCGCCGGCGTCACCCAGGACAGAACTTTGGGCTATGAGTTGCTGGATAAAGATCAGGGGCTCGGAACCAGCCAGTTCATGGAATCCACTCGCTACCGCCGGGGCCTGGAAGGTGAGTTGGCGCGCACTATTTCGAGTCTGCGTAATGTGAAAACCGCACGGGTGCACTTGGCGATTCCCAAGCAGAGCGTGTTCGTGCGCGATAAGCGCAAACCATCCGCTTCTGTTCTGGTGGAGCTGACGGGGTCGCGCAGTCTGCATCAGGACCAGGTGGAAGCTATCGTTAATCTGGTGGCCGGCAGCGTGCCGGAGATGGACCAGCGCGACGTCACCGTCGTGGACCAGCGCGGCAACCTGTTGTCACAAAACAATCTGACCGAAGACGATTTGAGAACCTCCCGAGAATTCCAGTATGCGCGCCGCATGGAAGAAGTGCTGACTGGGCGGGTCAACAGCATTCTGGAGCCGATATTGGGTTCGGGACGGTTCCGCGCGGAAGTGTCTGCGGATGTGGATTTCACCGCCGTGGAACAGGCGCAGGAAACCTTCAATCCCGATCCGCAGGCGGTGCGCAGTGAGCAGGAGATTGGCGAACAGCGCATCGCCGGCAGCAATCAGGGGATTCCCGGCGCTCTGTCCAACCAGCCTCCCGGGGTGGCGGCCGTGCCGGAACAGGCGGGCGTTGCGGGCGCCGCCGCCAATGCGACGGCCAACAGCCAGGCGACGGATATCCGTAAACAAACAGTGCGTAATTACGAGGTCGATCGTACTGTCAGCTACACTAAACAGCATCAAGGTAAAATTCAGCGTCTCACCGTCGCGGTAGTGGTGGATGACCTGCGTCGGGTCGGCGCGGACGGCGCCGTCACTACGGCGGCGTGGCCGGAAGCGGAGTTGCAGCGTCTGACCGTATTGGTGCGGGATGCCGTGGGCTACTCCGCTGCGCGCGGCGACAGCGTCAATGTCATCAATACGCCGTTCATGGCGGAGGAAGTCGAAATTGGCGACTATGAAACGCCGCTTTGGGAGCAGCCCTGGATACGGGAGCTGATCAAGTGGGGCGTGGCCTTCCTCATTGTGTTGATTCTGGTTTTCGGGGTCATTCGTCCGACCTTCAAAAACCTGTCCAGCGGCGGCGCTGACGCCAAGAATCTGGCGCTGGCGGGCGATGAAGAGGGGCTGGCGGAGCTGGAAAGTCTGGGCTCTGGCGTAGGTGAGGGAGAAAGTGTAGGCTTAAACGCAGCGGGCGATTTTTTACTGCCCGGCTCCTCTGAAGGATATGAGAAAAAGATTAACGCGCTCAAAGGACTGATTGCTGAAGATCCGGGGCGAGTGGCCCAGGTTGTTCGTCAATGGGTAATGGCTGATGAGTGACGAGAAAGGTGAGAAAAAACCGGTACGCAAAGTCTCCCGCGTGGAATCTGCGGCGATTTTGCTTATGTCTCTCGGTGAAGCGGACGCCGCCCAGATTCTAAAACACATGGGGCCCAAGGAAGTGCAACGTGTGGGCGCGCAAATGGCGCAATTGCAAAACGTAACCCAGGATGTGGTAGAGCACGTCACCACGGAATTTCTTGAAGCCGTCGGCGGCCAGACCGGCCTGGGCATCGGCGCCGACGATTATATCCGCACCATGCTAACCCAGGCCCTGGGGGAGGATAAAGCCGCCAGCCTGATCGACCGGATTCTTCTGGGCGGCAACACCACTGGTCTGGATACGCTGAAGTGGATGGAAGCGCGGGCGGTATCAGACATCATTCGCTACGAGCATCCTCAGATACAGGCTATCGTCATCTCCTATCTTGACCCTGACCAGTCTGCGGAAGTGCTATCCAATTTCGATGAAAAAGTGCGGTTGGACATCATCATGCGGGTGGCGGCGCTGGAGACCATTCAGCCCCAGGCGTTGCAGGAACTCAATAATATTCTGGAAAAACAGTTCTCCGGTGGCTCTTCGGCGCAGACCAGCAGGATCGGCGGCGTCAAACGCGCGGCGGATATTATGAACTTCATGGACTCCAGTCTGGAGGCGCCCTTGATGGAATCCATCAAGGATGTCGATGCGGATCTGGGCAGTCAGATTGAAGACCTTATGTTCGTGTTCGACAACCTCAAGGATGTGGATGATCGCGGCATCCAGTCCCTGTTGCGGGAAGTCTCCTCCGACAACCTGATTCTGGCTTTGAAAGGCGCCGACGAAGACTTGCAGGAAAAGATCTTCCGCAACATGTCGAAGCGCGCGGCGGAGCTGTTGCGCGACGACCTGGAGGCGCGCGGCCCGGTGCGCATCAGCGAAGTGGAAACGGCGCAGAAGGAAATACTCACTATCGCGCGGCGCATGGCCGAAGCCGGCGAAATCATGCTGGGCGGCGGTGGCGAAGAAATGCTGTAAATCCGCCGCCTGCGCAACGCTACACTAACAGAGCCAGCCGATGAAAGATCAACCTGAAACCATCCCCAAAGAGAAACTGACGGCCTACGAGCGCTGGGAGCTGCCGGTTATGGGGGAAAAACAGGATGCTCCCAAGATCAAGCCTCCTACCGCTGCGGAGCTGGAGAGTATTCGCCAAAGCGCCTATCAGGACGGGCTGGAGCAGGGCAAGGAAGAAGGCTTCCAGAAAGGCTTTGAACAAGGTCTCGCTGAAGGTCGGCGCAAAGGTGAGCAGGAGGGGCTTGAGCAAGGGCGCAAGAAAGGCGAAAGCGAGGCGGTGAAGAGCAAGAGCGCTGACATCGAAAAAGCATTGGAGAACTTCGAGGCGCTGGCGGTGGAGCTGGAGTCGCCGATCCGCAAACATCAGGATGAGGTGGAGGAGGCCTTGCTTAACTTGGTGTTGGCGATCTCCCGAGCCGTTGTGTTCCGGGAGTTGAAAGCAGATCGCTCACAAATACTGACAGTATTGCAGGAAGCCCTGGCGGCGCTGCCAAACACGGAAGAGCTGGTGACTATTTACCTGAATCCTCAGGACCTCGCCTTCGCCAAAGAACATTTACCCCTTGAAAAAGGGACCCGCTTTCAGCAGGACGCAGCGCTGATGGAGGGCGGCTGTCGTGTGGAGACCCGCCACACCTTATTGGATTTCACGGTGGAGAAACGCTTCCAGACCACTGTCCAGCAGATGCTGTCCCGTCACAGCGACGATGTCGCCTTGCAGGAAACCAAAGACTTCACTGACCAGATGGGAGAAATGAGCGATCTGCATCGTGACTTGCTGGAGAAAAATGCGGAGGAGCTACAGGCGGCGGCCGACTCAGGCGCGGAGCAACCCAGCACCGAAGCAGCAGAGGCTGAAAAGCTGAATCAGGCGGCTGCAGAGAGCCCGGATACGCCGGAGGGCGATGATGAGTCTGGTTGAGCGCTTGCGCAACTATGAACGCTTCGTGCCGACGCAGGCGCGACCGGAGCTGAATGGGCGTCTTACCCGCGTTGTCGGGCTGACTCTGGAAGCGGTGGGCTGTCCGATGACCCTGGGAGAGCGGTGTCTGATTGAAGTGCGCGGCGGCCGCATGGTCGAGGCGGAAGTGGTTGGTTTCTCCGATGACCGGGTGTACCTGATGCCGTTGGCGGCGGTGGAAGGCCTGCAGCCTGGCGCCAAAGTGAAACCCATGGCGGGCGTTGGCCGCATTGGCGTAGGCGCCTGCCTGTTGGGGCGGGTATTAGATGGCGCGGGCGAGCCGTTGGACGGCCGCGGTCCACTGCAGGCGGAGCATCACGTCGAACTGTTCGGCGCGCCGATCAACCCTTTGCACCGCGCGCCCATTCGGGAAAAGCTTGATGTGGGCATTCGCACTATCAATTCCTTGTTAACGGTGGGTATTGGTCAGCGTTTGGGATTGTTTGCAGGCAGTGGTGTGGGCAAGAGTATGCTGCTGGGCATGATGACCCGCTTCACCACGGCGGACATTATTGTGGTCGGCCTTGTCGGCGAACGGGGTCGCGAGGTGAAGGAATTTATTGAGGACATTCTTGGTGAAGAAGGTCTGCATCGCGCTGTCGTCGTTGCGTCACCCGCTGACGATTCGCCTTTGATGCGTCTGCGTGCGGCGGTGTTGACCACTCGCATCGCCGAATATTTTCGCGATTTGGGCAAGAACGTACTGTTGTTGATGGACAGTCTGACGCGCTACGCTCAGGCGCAGCGGGAAATCGCCCTGGCGGTGGGCGAACCGCCGGCCACCAAAGGCTATCCGCCCTCTGTGTTCGCCAAACTGCCGCAACTGGTCGAGCGGGCGGGCAACGGCAAGCCCGGCGGCGGCTCCATTACGGCGTTCTACACTGTGCTGACGGAAGGCGACGACCAACAAGACCCCATTGCTGATGCTGCGAGGGCGATTCTGGACGGGCATATCGTGCTGAATCGGCGACTGGCGGAGGAAGGGCATTATCCCGCCATAGATGTCGAAGCTTCCATCAGCCGGGTCATGCCTCAGGTGACGACGCCGGACTACTTGCAAAGGGCGCAGCGTTTCAAGCAGTTGTACGCTCGCTACCAGCAGACGCGCGACCTGATCAGTGTCGGCGCCTATGTGCCCGGCTCGGACAAGGAAACCGATTACGCGATTGAAAGATTTCCCCACATGCGTAAATTTTTACAGCAAAGTCTGCGGGAACGCGCTACGCTGAATGATAGCGCACAAGGGTTGAACCAATTGTTCACCCCGGCTCCGGCGCAAGGCGCCGCGCCCAGAGCCCCGGCGAAACCATAGGGTTTACTCCACTTTAGTTCAGGTGCTTTAACGTGGCGGAGAAAAAGAAGTCGCAAAGGTTGTCGCTGGTGCTTGATCTGGCGGAGCGGGACGAGGAGAGCGAGCGCAAGAAAATGGGCGATATCCGACGCAGAGTGGAACAGGCGGAAGGTAAGCTGGAGCAACTGGTCGCCTACCAGCGGGATTATCAGGATGAATTAAGGGGTACTCAGAACGGCGTACGCTCAGTGCGTCATATCCAAACCTATCATGTCTTCATCAGCAGGCTGGGCTCGGCCATCGAGCAGCAGCAACAGCAGTTACTGTTGCTGAAACAGCAGTTGTCGCAACAAACGGAAGTGTGGCGGGCGGCGTATCAGAAAAAAAATAACATGCAGGACTACATTGATCGTTGCAAGAAAGAGGAAGCCTATTACGAGGACAAGAAACAACAGCGCAATCTGGACGACGCTGTCGGTCGCCGCGCCTATCACAACAGACATTAATACATTGTTAAAAAAGTTTTTTGGTTTTAGCGAGTTAGCTGGAACAGGCGGAAAATGCGTCTGAAAGTCAGTTTTTGTCCACGGCCAAACAGTCGTCAAATAAATGAAAACTGGAAATTTAGTAAAAATCAGCTATTGATGAATTAGTAAGAATATGAGTATTGAAATTCATAGCGTACTATTCGTAATATCCTGAATTTCATATAAAAAGAACACTGATTGGATTTAAACGATCCAGATGGTTTGATTAGGGGAGCGCCAACAGAAGGAGGCAATATGTCTATAACGACAAGCCGCTCTGACGATAATGCCGAACTGACCATTCGCATTAAAGGGCGATTTGATTTCAGTTCCCACCAGGAATTCAGGGATGCGTATGAAAACCCTGAGGGACCGTTCGAGCAGTACAAGATCGACATGACGGAGACGACGTATCTGGACAGCTCCGCTTTGGGGATGCTCCTGTTATTGCGGGATTATGCGGGCGGCGACAACGCCAAGATCTGCATTACTAACTGCAACAATGACGTCAGGAAGATATTGACGATTTCCAACTTTGAACAATTGTTTGTTATTCAATAAAGCGCCCATTGTCGTCGGGCGCCTGAAACGGACTTTCCGCCATTTATGCGCCTATCGGGTATTGCTATGAAACAATCCCTGGACTCAGAAATGGCCTCGTCCGTTCTCGGGTCCCAGAAAACGCTTAAAATTCTCATCGCCGACGACAACCAGTCCGACCGCATGATCCTGCAGAACATCGTCAAAAAGCAGGGGCATGACACGGTGACGGCGGTGGATGGCGTGGACGCCATCGAAAAATTCTCAGAATTTCGTCCGGATATTGTGCTTCTGGACGCATTGATGCCTCGCATGGACGGCTTTGAGGCGGCGCGGAAAATCAAGTTGCTGGCGGGCGAAGACTTGATTCCCATTATCTTCCTCACGTCTCTGAGCGACGCTGAATCTCTCGCCAAGTGCCTTGAAGCCGGCGGTGACGATTTTCTGTCGAAACCCTACAACCGCATTATCCTGCAAGCCAAGATCAACGCCTTCAATCGCATGCGGATCATGCATAAAACCCTGTTGCGGCAGCGGGATCAGATCGCTGAACACAACGACCATATGGTGCGCGAACAGCAGGTCGCCAAAACCGTGTTCGACAACGTTGCCCATGTGGGCTGCCTCGGCGCCAACAACATCAAACATTTGCTTTCGCCTCTGGCGGTTTTTAACGGTGACGTGCTGTTGGCCTGCCAGAAACCATCCGGGGGCATGCATGTGTTGCTGGGCGATTTCACCGGCCATGGTTTGCCTGCTGCGATAGGGGCCATGCCGTTGGCGGAAATCTTCTATGGCATGACCAGTAAAGGTTACGCGCTGGGAGATATCCTCCGCGAGTTAAACCAGAAGCTGCGTAAAATTCTGCCGGTGGGTTTTTTCTGCTGCGCCTGTATGGCGGAACTGAATTTTGAGCAGGAAGAAATCGAGATCTGGATTGGCGGCTTGCCGGACTGTTATCTGGTGCAGGGCGACCAGTTGGTCAAGGTCGCTTCCAACCGGTTGCCTCTGGGCATCCTGAAAGGCGAAGCTTTCGATGCGCGCACCTATCGTTTTGAAATGAAGCACGGCGACCGGGTGTATCTATGGTCGGACGGCATTGTCGAGGCGACCAACGCCAAAAGCGAGATGTTCGGTGAGCAGCGATTGCAACAGGTCTTCCAGGACAACCTGCATGAGCCTAACCTGTTTGAAAAAATCCGCCGCTCCGTAGTCGACTTTATGGGGGAAGGCGGTCCCAGCGACGATCTGACGCTGGTGGAATTGACCATGATGCCGGAGAAGGAACTGGGGATAGAGAACAACTATCTCACCAACACCGGCCTCAAAGGGCCTCAGCACTGGCGAATGGCTTATGAACTGCGCAATGACTCTTTAGCGATCTTTGATCCAGTGCCCTTGTTGCTGCAGATCGCTATGGAGGTGCCCGGCCTGCGCACGCGCAACGGCGAAATGTTCACCATTCTGAGCGAACTGTACACCAATGCGCTGGAGCATGGCGTGTTGGGCCTGCATTCAAAGCTCAAAGCCAGCCCGGACGGATTCGCGGAATACTATCGCCTGCGCGAGGAACGCATCCGTCAGCTGGACGGCCATTTCGTTAAAGTGGACGTGGGCCATAAAGGCGCCGGCGCCGGCGGCGTGTTGACGATACGCGTGGAAGACAGCGGAAAAGGCTTTGATTATCAGAAGCTCGACGGTAAATTACCGGGTCCGACCTGTTATAGTGGTCGTGGCACAGCCCTGTTGCTCTCCATGTGCAGCCGCGTGGAGTACTTTGGCCAGGGCAATATCGTTGAAGTGGATTATGAGTGGCAAGCTTGAATATGAGTTCGAACGATCTGTCTCACCTTGATATGGGCGCCCTGGCGGAATTGCGGGAAGTAATGGAAGACGATTTTCAGATATTGGTGGAGACCTTTATCGGAGATACCATCGAACGCATGCGCGCCATTCGCGCCACCCTCGATTCTAATGACGCCGACGCTTTCAGTCGAGGTTGTCATAGCGTGAAAGGCAGCGCCACCAACCTGGGCTTGCCCGCGCTTTCCGAGCTGTGTCGGCAAGGGGAGTTGATCGGCAAGTTCAAGCAAATGGACAAAGCGCGGGAAGTGTTCGCCTCCATTGAGCAGGAGTTCGAGACTGTCCAGTCCTTGCTGCGGGAGCAGGTATAGCCGGGGCCGCTCAAACAGTGGGGCGTCCCTACTGGACCGTCCCCCTTCGTTGTCACTGACCTTTCAAGTTTCCCTTCCTTCCAGGCGCCACTTGGCCTGATCTGTGCATTCATCCTTTAAAACCCAGGTTTTGCCGCTTCTGCGATGGCGTTTGCCGCGCTGGTGACGGTGAGACCTATTGCATCCGCAGGTAAGTTGTAACTTGGATTTGAGGACAGTAAATGGACAGCTCAGTGGCATTTATTGATGTACCCAAAGTCGCGCCGAAACCATCTCCCAAGCCTTCAGGCAATCAGAGGGGTGAGGCTAACGCTATGAATGATAAGGAAGATCGATTCTCAGAGGTGTTGGATAGGGAAGTCGCGGACAAGACGGATAAAGTGGACAAGAAAGACGCTAAAGCGGAAAAAAGCGATGAGAAAAAAACGCCTGACGACGATAAATCAACAAAGGATGCGGAGACGGTTGCGCAAGTCGCGCTGGCGGACATAGAGCCGAATGCGACACAGGGCGGAGTGAAATTGCCGTCAGGGGAGCAATCCTCGGCGGAAGACAATGAAGAATCTATCAAGGCAATGGTCCTGGCCGAGTTGTCAGCAGATGCGCCAATGGAAAAGGAAGGGGAAGCGGACCCTACCGGACAAAACGCTCTGACGCCTCTGGCGCGGGCGGTGCATGACGCTGTTGAGGGCGATGAGGAGGCAGTGGGTGAGAAAAAGAGCGGAGAGCTGGTCAAGCTGACTCAGGCGCTTGCCGCTCAAGCTAAGGGCGGGGAGCAGGAGGCTGGCGCAGAGGGTGAAACTCTGGACGCAGCGCTGGTGAAACTGGCGGAAAGCCAGAACTCGGCTAAGCCCAACGCTTTGCACGGAGTCGCCGCCAACCTGCGTGCGGAGTTCAAAGTTGATGCGGCCGCGCCGCCCTATGTCACGACCTTGCAACAATCAGTACAGGGCGATGACTGGAGTGAGGGGATGGCGCAGAAAGTAGTCTGGTTCGTGGGACAGAAGATTCAATCCGCCAGCGTGCATCTGAATCCGCCGGAGCTGGGGCCGATTGAAATGAAGATCCATGTGCAGAAAGATCAGGCTCATGTGCAGATCCAGAGCCCACACGCCATTGTTCGGGATATGGCGGAAGGTACCGTGCAGCGACTGCGGGAATTGCTGGCGGAGCAGGGGCTGCAGTTATCCCAGTTTGACGTATCCAGTCAGCAGCAACAGGCGGGAACCGGAAATGGCCAGGAGTCCGGTGGCGCTGATGGCGGTGTGCTCGGAGAGAGTGACGAAGAGGGCGCAGCGACGATGGGCGTTGAGCAAGCGTTGGCCACTGAGCGCATGGTGGATTATTACGTCTGATGGTTTTTTACTGAAAAATCAAAGGAATGAACTACACTTATCGACAAGGAGGCGGTGACCTCCACAGTAATCGGATTATCTGTCGATAGTGGAAGCAGAGATATGGCGAAAGATAACAGTGAAGAAGGCGGAGAAGAATCTGGTAAGTCAGGCGGCTTAAGCAAAAAGCTGATTATTATTGTCTCGCTGGTTTTGCTGATTGCTGTGGGAGCCAGTGTAGGAGTGACCATGATGTTGCTCAAGTCTTCTCCGGATGACGGCTCGGATACGTCGGCGGAAGGCGGCGAGCAGGCTGCGCCGGTGAAAGCGGAAGCTATATATTACGATATGCGTCCGCCTCTGGTGGTCACTTTCGATTACAAAGGCAAACAACGATTTCTGCAGGCGAGCATCAGTTTGCTGACTCGGAATCAGGGCGTGCTGGACGGGGTGGAGCTGCATATGCCCGTCATCCGTAACCGCTTGATAAATTTGTATAGCGGCAAAGATTTTGAAAACGTGCAGACGGATGAAGGTCGGCTGGCGCTGCTGTCTGAGTCGCTGGAAGCCATCAACACTGCTCTGAAGGAGCAGAGCGTGAACGGAGAAATTGAGCAGGTGCTGTTCACCAATTTCGTGTTGCAGTGACCTTTGGGCGCGGAGCCGCCGCGCCAAAACGCTGACGGACCTGTGGCGGGACTTGTTATGTTCCTGCTTCAGGTGATAGAACTAGACGCATAACATTTCCTGTTGGACCCTGGGTCAAGGTGTAGGGCTGTGCAAGATTTATTATCCCAAGACGAAATTGATGCGCTCTTACATGGCGTGGACGATGGCGACGTCGACACCGAGGAGGATGTCGATGCGGCGGGGGTGCGCAGTTACGATCTGACCAGTCAGGACCGTATCGTACGCGGTCGCATGCCCACACTGGAGATGATCAACGAACGTTTCGCCCGTTACACTCGCATCAGCCTTTTCAACCTTTTGCGCCGCAACGCCGATGTCGCTTCCGGCGGCGTGCAGATTCTGAAGTTTGGTGAATATATTCACACCCTTTACGTGCCGACCAGTCTTAATCTGGTGAAGATCCGGCCGTTGCGGGGGACCGGGCTGTTTATTCTGGACGCCAAGCTGGTGTTCAAGCTGGTGGATAACTTTTTCGGCGGCGACGGCCGTCACGCCAAGATCGAAGGGCGCGAGTTCACGCCGACGGAAATCCGCATCGTGCAGATGGTGCTGGAGCAGGTCTTCCATGATATGAAAGAAGCCTGGAATGCGGTAATGAAGGTGGATTTCGAATACGTCAACTCAGAGGTTAACCCGGCCATGGCGAACATCGTCAGCCCCAGCGAAGTGGTGGTGGTGAGCACCTTCCACATCGAGCTGGACGGTGGCGGTGGCGATATGCACGTGGCCATGCCGTATTCCATGATAGAGCCCATCCGCGAGGTGCTCGACGCTGGCGTACAGAGCGATGTCGACGATGTCGACGAACGCTGGATCAGCGCTCTGCAGCAAGACATTCTGGAAGCCAGGGTGCCGCTCAACGCCGCCGTGGTCAGACAAAAGATTTCCCTGCGCTCCCTGTCGCGGTTGAAGCCGGGTGATGTGATTCCGGTTGAGCTGCCGGAAACCATTACGGTGACCGCGAACGGCGTGCCGATATTCATCGCCAAGGTAGGGCAGTGTAACGGCAATCTGGCGCTCAAGATTGTAGACAAGATCAAGCGGTCGGCGGCGACGCCGACTAAGGAGGCGCAATGGCTGAAGACGACGACAATAAAGAAAACGATTTAGACGATACGAAGTCGGAAGAAGAGGCGCTGGCGGACGAATGGGCCGCTGCGCTGGGTGAGCAGGAAACGACTGAAGACGGCGACAGGGAGGACGAGTGGGCGGCTGCGATGGCGGAAGCTGAAACGGCGGAAGTCAAAGGCAAGGCTGCTGATGACGACATCCGCGCCGCTTCTTTTGAAACTTTCGACGAAACCATGCCGACCAGCGCGCCGGGTGCGCCTGATCTGGACGTGATTCTGGATATTCCTGTCACCATTTCCATGGAGGTAGGCAATACCCAGATCGCCATTCGCAACCTGCTGCAGCTTAACCAGGGGTCGGTCATCGAGCTTGACCGGCTCGCCGGGGAGCCCTTGGACGTGCTGGTCAACGGCACCCTGATCGCTCATGGCGAGGTGGTGATGGTTAACGAAAAATTCGGCATTCGTCTGACGGACGTCATCAGTCCCTCCGAGCGCATCAAGAAACTGCGGGGGTAGGGTTGAAACGTAACGGACTTAACCTGACTCGCATTTATGTCGCCCTGGCGACAGGCTTGTGGCTTTGGGCCCCGGCCCTGGCGCGAGCGGCGGAGGAAGCCGCCGCCAAGAAGCCGGTGGCCGGCGTGGAGACCGGACAACTGCTGCAGGTCGGCGGGGCCCTGGTGCTGGTGCTGGCGCTGATCGGCGGAGCCGCCTGGGTGATGCGCCGGTTTACCGGTCTCGCTCCCCAGCAACATCAGCATTTGAAAATGCTGGCGGTGCTGCCCGTAGGAACCCGGGAGCGCATCGCATTATTGCAGGTCGGCGATCGTCAAATAATCGTCGGTATCACTCAACATCAAATCACCAACCTGCTCACACTGGACGAGCCGCTAGAACTGTCGCCACATAGCGGCGAGTTTGCACGGAAGTTGCAGAGCCTTATGCGTCGTACTGAAAACGAAGCAAAAGGCGAAGCGAATGGCGCGCAATAGGGTCCTGCGATTAACTTACCTGATCTTGTTTTTGATGCTTCCCGGAGTCGCCTGGTCGGCTCCGGACGCTATCCTGCCGGCGGTCAAGCTGGTGACCAACCCGGACGGCACGCAGGAATACTCCGTTACTCTGCAAATTCTGGCGCTGATGACGGCGCTGACTTTCATTCCCGCTTTCTTGATGATGATGACGTCCTTCACCCGCATCATCATCGTGTTTTCCATCCTGCGTCAGGCCCTGGGTTTACAGCAGGCGCCGTCTAACCAGATTCTGGTGGGCATCGCTCTGTTTCTGACATTTTTCATCATGGGGCCGACGTTCAAGCAAGCCAACGAAATCGCGCTGCAGCCTTATCTTGCTGAGCAACTGACAGCGCAGGAAGCGGTGGCCAAAGCCAGCGAACCCTTTCGTGAGTTTATGCTGCTTCAGACCCGCGAAAGCGATCTGGGGTTATTCATTCGCCTGGCGGGAGATGAAAATAAATACGCCAACCCGGAGGAAGTTCCGTTCACGATTCTGATGCCGGCGTTCGTCACCAGCGAGCTGAAGACCGCTTTTCAGATCGGCTTCCTGATTTTTATTCCCTTTCTGATTATCGACATGGTAGTGGCCAGCGTACTGATGGCCATGGGGATGATGATGCTGTCGCCGATCATTATTTCACTACCGTTCAAGATCATGCTGTTCGTGCTGGTGGACGGCTGGGCCCTGATTATGGGAACGCTGGCCGCCAGTTTCGGGGTGTAACCCGGATAACCGAGGAGAACGATTATGACGCCGGAAGTGGTGCTGGATATTTTTCGCGAAGCCCTATGGCTGATCGTCACCCTGGTGACGTTGATTGTGGCGCCGAGTCTGGTGGTCGGGTTGATCGTCAGTATTTTTCAGGCCGCCACCCAGATCAACGAGCAGACCTTGAGCTTTCTACCCCGTCTGTTGGTGACGCTGATCGTGATTATCATCGCCGGTCCCTGGATGCTGACGCAGTTGATGGAGTACACCGATATGCTCATCACCAGCATTCCTGACGTCATCGGCTAGGGGAGTCGCAGGGTGTTCGAGTGGACGGACGAACAGATCGGCGCCTGGGTGGGCATGCACCTGTGGCCTTTGTTCCGTATCTCCAGTTTTATGATGACCACGCCGATTCTCGGAACCCAGATTGTGCCCGCACGCGTGCGCCTGACGTTGGCGTTGTTGATGACGATACTGATTGTTCCCTCGTTGCCGCCAGTGCCGGAAGTGGACCCGCTATCCGTCAACTCAGTGGCGATCATTATTCAGCAAGTGCTGATCGGTTTGGCCATGGGGTTCGCCGTACTGCTTTTGTTTCAGTTATTCGTGGTGACCGGGCAGATTGTAGCGATGAATATGGGGCTGGGCTTCGCATCCATGGTGGACCCGACCAATGGCATCACGGTTACAGCGTTGAGCCAGTTCTATCTGATGTTGGTGACCTTGTTGTTTCTGGCTATGGGCGGTCATCTGGTGATGTTCGAAGCGGTAGTGGAAAGCTTCCGCTTTCTGCCGATTTCAGCACAGGAGGTCGATGTATGGTCCTGGTGGTATCTGGCCTCGCGCATCAGCTGGATGTTCGCCAGCGCATTAATGATCGCCCTGCCGGCGGTGACGGCGCTGCTGATTGTGAATATTTCTTTTGGCGTGATGACCCGCGCCGCGCCGCAGATGAATATTTTCTCCATCGGCTTTCCGATGACGGTGCTGTTCGGACTGATCGTGTTCTGGATCAGCATTGGCGGCATATTGCCGCAATTCACCGTACTGAGCGAGAGCACCTTTGATTTCATGCAGGTCATGCTGCAACCCCCTCCGCCATAATCCGGAGGGGAGAACCTACGCCACGGACGCGGCGTCAGACATGTGTGTTGGATGCGTAAACCGAAGTTAAGACGAGCGTAACAGGCGATGGCCGAAAACGACACCAGCCAGGAAAAGACCGAGGAACCTACCCCCCGAAAAATTGAGAAGGCGCGGGAGGAAGGGCAGATTCCCCGATCCCGCGAACTGAACACGACGGCGGTATTGCTGGCGGGCGCAGTAGGTTTGTTGGTATTTGGAACTTCCATTGGCAAGGCGCTGGAAGACGTTTTCCGCGCGGGCTTTACCCTGACCCGGGAAGAAATATTCGATGCGCACCAACCGATGATTCATCTGGGGATGGCGGCGCTGGAAATGGCGATCGTCCTGGTTCCTTTCATGGCGGTGCTGTTGGTGGCGTCGGTGCTGGGACCCATTGCGCTGGGCGGCTGGATGATGAGCGCCAAAGCGGCGGCGCCGAAGTTCAGCCGCATCAACCCGCTGGCGGGACTCAAGCGGATGTTCTCCCTGAAATCATTGATGGAGCTGTTCAAGGGGATCGCCAAGACGCTGGTGGTGGGCGGCGTCGCCTTGGTTATTCTGAATCACTCTATTCCTGATCTGCTGGCGATGGGAGCGGAAGATACGGCAGTGAGCATGGCGCACGCCTGTACGCTGTTGGCCTGGAGTTTCCTGTTTCTGGCCAGCTCAATGATCCTGATAGCGATGGTGGACGTGCCTTTCCAAATGTATGACCACCAGAAGAACCTGCGCATGACAATGCAGGAGATCAAGGACGAGTACAAGGACACGGAAGGCAAGCCGGAAGTGAAGCGACGGGTGCGGGAAGTGCAGTACGAGATGAGCCGGCGACGTATGCTGCAGGACGTGCCCAAGGCCGATGTGGTCATCACTAACCCGACGCATTTCTCCGTTGCTTTGAAATATGACGCCAAGAAAATGGCGGCGCCAATTGTGCTGGCCAAAGGCGCGGATCACATGGCGATGAAAATCCGGGAGATCGCTAACGCCCACAAGATAGAGCTGGTGTCAGCGCCGCCCTTGACCCGCTCCATCTATCATCACACGGAAGTGGGCGAGGAAATTCCCTCTGGCCTGTATCTGGCGGTGGCGCAGGTGCTGGCGTATGTCTTCCAGTTGCGTCGTTATCGCGGCGGCTACGGCAAGAAACCCCAGGGGATGCCTGACTTCAAGATTCCTTCTCATCTGCGCAGGGACCAGTAAGTTAAGCTGGGCTCCGCCCAGGCTTACTTTTCCCCGTAGCGGCACAGTTCCTGCAGACACTCCAGGGAAACGGTTTTTTCCGTCAACCTTTTGTCGTTTGGAGTGTTATGGAACGAGCTGCCGCGATCAACAACCTGAAGAACCTGGCCCAAGGCAACCTGGGCATTCCGGTGCTTCTGATGGTGTTGTTGGGCATGATGACGTTGCCGGTGCCGCCGTTCCTGCTCGACGTCTTCTTTACCTTCAATATTGCATTGTCCCTGGTGATCCTGTTGGTGTGCGTGTACGCCATGCGCCCCATGGAGTTCGCCATTTTCCCGACTGTGCTGCTGGTGGCCACGTTGCTGCGGCTGGCTCTGAACGTCGCCTCCACCCGGGTGGTGTTGCTGGAGGGCCATGAGGGCGGCGATGCGGCGGGGAAGGTTATTCAATCGTTCGGTGAAGTACTGATCGGAGGCAACTACGCGGTCGGTCTGGTGGTGTTCGCCATTCTCATGATTATCAACTTCGTGGTGGTCACCAAAGGCGCAGGGCGGGTATCCGAAGTGAGCGCACGCTTCACTCTGGACGCTATGCCCGGTAAGCAAATGGCCATTGATGCGGACTTGAACGCGGGCATTATCAATCAGGAAGAAGCCAAGGCGCGTCGGGCGGAAGTATCGCAAGAGGCTGACTTCTACGGGTCCATGGACGGCGCCAGCAAATTCGTACGGGGCGATGCGATTGCAGGGCTGCTGATCCTGGCTATCAACCTGATTGGCGGTCTCTCCATTGGCATCATACAGCACGATCTGGAATTCAATGACGCTGTGCAGAAATATGCGCTGCTGACGATCGGTGACGGTCTGGTGGCGCAGATCCCCTCCTTATTGCTCAGCACCGCGGCGGCCATCATGGTGACACGCGTCAGCACCCAGCAGGATATGTCCAGCCAGGTGATCAACCAGATGTTTGGGTCTCCTCGGGCGCTCGCCATTGTCGCCGTTGTCCTGTTCATCATGGGAGTGATTCCGGGGATGCCGCACATGGCGTTTCTGGGGCTGGCGACGGTGTTTGGCGCAGCGGCGTACTTCATGTGGAAGCGCCAGCAACAGTCTGAAGTCGTGGATGAAGGCGTGACGCCTGGGCCCAGACGTCCTGGCGCGCCCTCTCAGCCCGGCGGCGGTCCCGCGCTGGCGCCGGGAGAAAGCGCGCCGGCGGTGCGTGGACCCGAGACCAAGGAACTGGGCTGGGACGATGTGGCCAGCGTGGATATCGTCGGGTTGGAAGTGGGGTATCGCCTGATTCCGTTGGTGGATAAATCGCAGGGCGGGCAGTTGCTGGCTCGTATCAAGGGCGTACGTAAGAAGCTGTCCCAGGAATTAGGCTTTCTCATGCCTTCCGTTCATATCCGTGACAATCTGGATTTAATGCCGAATTTTTACCGCATCACCCTGATGGGCGTCACCATTGCTGAAGCGGAAATTCATCCGGACCGGGAAATGGCCATCAACCCCGGTCAGGTTTTCGGCAAGCTGGACGGCATTCAGACCAAGGACCCCGCCTTCGGGCTGGAGGCGGTGTGGATTGATCCGTCCCAGAAAGAGCAGGCGCAGACGCTGGGCTATACCGTGGTGGACTCCAGCACGGTGGTGGCGACGCACCTGAATCAGGTGCTCAGCCGTCACGCCTATGAATTGATCGGCCATGAAGAAGTACAGCAGTGGCTGGAGCAACTGGGCAAGAAGGCGGCGAAACTGGCGGAAGAACTGGTTCCCAATACCGTTTCTCTCAGCACCCTGTTGAAGGTGCTGCAGAATCTGCTGCAGGAAGATGTGCCGGTGCGGGATATGCGCAGCATTGCGGAAGCCATCGTCAACTTTACGCCGAAGACCCAGGACGCCGGTATTTTGACGGCGGCGGTGAGGGCGTCTCTGCGTCGCCTGATCGTCCAGAACATAGTGGGGGCGGAGCCTGAGCTGCCAGTGATCACGCTGGACCCCGGGTTGGAACAATTACTGCTTAAATCCATGCAACAGGCGCAACAGGCCGGCGGCATGGATGATATCGGCCTGATTCTGGAACCGAGCATGATGGAGAAACTGCAGCGCTCACTGGCGGAAGCGGCGCAGCGTCAGGAAATGCTTGGTAAAGCGGCGGTTCTGCTGGTGTCCAACAGCCTGCGCCCGGTGTTGGCGAGGTTTATTCGACTCAGCGTGGAGCGCATGCATGTTCTGGCCTATCAGGAAGTGCCGGACAACAAACAAATCACCATCGTGGCGACAATCAGTGGGTAATCCCGTGCGGGCTCGTGGAGCCGGGAGACTAACATTATGAAAGTGAAACGTTTTTTTGCAGCATCAATGCAACAGGCTTTAAAGGATATTCGTGATGACCTGGGCGCGGACGCCGTCATCCTGTCCACCAGTAAAACTGGCGATGGGGTGGAGGTGATCTGTGCACTGGATTATAACGAGGAAGACCAGCGCACCAGTATGCCGCAACCGGAGCAGGGCCCTCGTCCCACGCCGTCTGCGGTGGCCAGGGAGACCGCGGACCGTCACCGTCGTTTGGAAGACGAAATGTCGCGGGTGCGGGAACGTCTGGAGACGTTGAAAAGCAACGCCAAACCGAAGGCGGAGCCCGCGCCGGCATTTGCCGCAATGGAACCGGCGACGCCGCCGTCCCGGCAAATCGGCGCCGAAGAACCGGAAACCTCGCGTATGCTGGCGGAAATGCGGGAAGAGATCATGCAGCTCAAAAACATCATGCGCCAACCCGCCGCGGCTCGCCTGGAAGAGAACGAAGGGCTCCGCGAGTTGACTGAGCGCATGCAGGAAATGGGCGTTTTCCGGGAACTGCAAACTGCGCTCACCGCCAAGGCGGACCCTCGCAAAGGCGTGCAGGAGCAGTGGCGTAATCTGATGGCGCGCCTGGCGCATGGCTTGAAGGCGGAGAATGAGGAACTGATTCACCAGCGCGGCGTATGTGCGTTACTGGGGCCGACTGGTTCCGGCAAGACCACCACTCTCGCAAAGCTGGCGGCGCGTTTTGTCGTTCATTATGGCGCCGAAAAACTGGCGCTGATCACCACTGACCGTTTCCGGGTGGCGAGTCAGCAGCAACTGCAGTCCTTTGGTCGCTTACTGAATGTGCCGGTATACGTGGTGGATGAAGAGAACAGTCTGGACAACTTGCTCGACCGTCTCGCCAACAAGCGTTTGGTGTTGATTGATACCGCCGGATTGACGCCGCAGGACCCGAACTGGGAACGCCAGCAGAAAGACTTGAAAGTGACCCGTCACCGCATCAGAAATTATCTTGTATTGTCGGCAGTTAACCAACCGCAGGTCATGAAATCCACCTATCATTACTATAAGATGTTGGGGCTTTCCGGCTGTATCATGACCAAACTGGATGAAGCGTTCAGTCTGGGGGAAGTGTTGAGCATGGCCATCCTGAATCGGCTTCCGGTTGCTTATGTCACTGACGGACAGAAAATACCCGATGACATTCATCCGGCGAAAGCGCATGCGCTGGTGGCGCGCGCGGACGCACTGTGGCGGCGGACCCGGCGGGAGACCAGACAAACTAATAACACCAGTCGCTTCGCTGCGGAACTGGTGGTCTAAACTATTGAGTGCGGGATCAACGCCGCGCCGTCTAATAACAGGAGATATCTACCGGTATGAGTAAAGTACATCCGGTTCAAGTTATTGCAGTCACCGGAGGAAAGGGGGGTGTCGGCAAGAGCAATGTTTCCATAAATCTGTCCCTTGCGTTAGCGGACCTGGGACGTCGCGTGGTGCTGCTGGATGCGGACCTCGGACTGGCCAATATTGATGTGCTGCTCGGCGTCACCGCCTCGCGCAATATCGGGGACGTGCTGGCGGGGGATTGCACCCTGCGGGAAGTGATGATCGAAGGGCCGGGCGGAATTAAGATCGTTCCGGCTTCATCCGGCACCCAGCATCTTACTCATCTGTCTCCTCTTGAACATGCGGGCCTGATCAACGCCTTCAGCGACATCAGCGACGACCTGGATGTGCTGGTGATTGATACGGCGGCGGGTATCTCCGAACAAGTGCTCTCATTCGTGCGCGCAGCGCAGGAAGCTCTGGTGGTGGTGTGCGACGAACCGACTTCGATTACCGATGCATACGCGGTCATCAAACTGCTGAACAAGAACCACGATATGTACCGGTTCCGGGTGCTCGCCAACATGGTTCGCTCCGAGCAGGAAGGGCGGCACTTGTTCGGTAAATTATCCAAGGTCACCGAACGTTTTTTGGAAGTTGCGCTACAATATGTAGGAAGCATTCCATTCGACGAAGCCGTACGCAAATCGGTGCAACGGCAACGTCCTGTGTACGAAGCCTATCCGCGCGCCAAAGCATCGCTGGCGTACCGCCAGCTGGCGCAGAAAGTGGATAACTGGCCGTTGCCGACGGCGCCGAGAGGCAATCTGGAATTCTTTGTGGAGCGTCTGGTGCACGGTTAGACATGCGCCGGACGGAATGCGAGGGCCCGCCCGGCGGCTATATCCCGGGCGCTTGCGATAAGGCGTGATGGCTGCGCTGGACATATCCTCAAACACCCATGAGAACGTTTTTGTTGAAATCATCCGGTTCATTGCAGGCCTTGCGCGCAAATTCATGTCACTGGCGAACACTTATATGATGTACAGCGAGACGCGGGCGGAGCGCGCCGACACTCTGGTCAGGCAATACGCGCCTCTGGTCAAGCGCATCGCGCATCACCTGATAGCCCGCCTGCCGTCGAGCGTGCAGGTGGATGATTTAATCCAGGCGGGCATGATCGGCCTGCTGGAAGCTGCGCAGAAATATGACGCGGGCAAAGGCGCCAAGTTCGAAACTTACGCAGGCATCCGCATTCGCGGCGCCATGGTGGATGAAATCCGCAAAGGCGACTGGGTGCCGCGCTCCGTGCACCGTAACGCCCGCAACATCGCGGAAGCGATACACAGTATAGAAGCCCGCACCGGCAGAGACGCGTCGGATGCGGAAGTGGCGGCAGAGCTGGGTATACCCCTGGAGCAATACCACGCCAGCCTGCGCGACGCCAGTTCGGGGAAGCTGTTCAGCCTGGAAGAGCTGGGCTTTCACGGGGAGGGCGGTGCTGATGACGAGACATTGACCGCGGACAACCCCCTCAGCGACATCGAACAAAACGCCTTTCTGGAAAAATTGAGCGCCGCAATAGACGGATTGCCGGAACGGGAGAAGCTGGTGCTGTCTCTCTACTATGACGAAGAACTCAACCTCAAGGAAATCGGCCAGGTGCTCTCAGTCAGCGAGTCCCGGGTCAGTCAGATTCATTCCCAGGCGACACTGCGGCTGCGATCCCGTCTCTCAGACTGGAAAAACAGCTAAATCAAGCCATTGCCTGCGTAGGTTAATGTTTTTTCGAAATCAGCAGCCTGCGGTCATGTTTTCTAAAACAACTTGTATCAAAAAACTGGATAGTACGGCGCGACCAGCTAGACTTACTCAGTAGAGTAATGAAATCAAAGGGTTTCCAGCGTCGCCATTGTGGAGGTTACATTGGACAAAAACATGAAAATCCTCGTTGTAGACGACTTTTCAACAATGAGGCGGATTATTAAAAACCTGCTTCGGGATTTGGGCTTCACCAATACCGATGAAGCGGATGACGGGTCCACCGCGCTGCCGATGTTAAAAACCGGGAAGTTTGATTTTCTGGTCACCGACTGGAATATGCCTGGTATGACGGGAATCGAATTACTCCAGGCTGTTCGCGCTGATGAGAGTCTGAAAAACCTGCCGGTGCTCATGGTGACGGCGGAAGCCAAACGGGATCAGATTGTCGCAGCGGCGCAAGCGGGGGTTAACGGGTATGTGGTGAAGCCGTTTACTGCGGCCGTGTTGAAGGAAAAGATAGATAAGATCTTCGAGCGGATCGACTCATAATAAAACCGCAGGAATTACTATGACCAATGAACAGCAGCCACCATCCTCCTCCCAAGAGGACATCGAGGCGCGCTTGAGCGAGCAGGCGGCGAGCTTGATGGAGCACGTCAGCAAGGGGGACTTTGGCGAAGCGTTGCGGGTAATTTCCGATCTTAATGACACCCGGGACCGCACGCTGTATCACGAAGTGGGCAAGTTGACCCGTTCGTTGCACGAAGCCATTCGCAATTTCAATATCGACATGGGCAACGTGAAGATGAATCAGGAGGAGGAAATGTCGAAGATCGCCGACGCCTCCGATCGTCTTTCCTATGTGGTCGATATGACTAACAAAGCCGCCAACAAAACCATGGATATGGTGGAGGCGAGCATGCCCGTGGCGGTGGAGATGAAGCAGGAGGCGCACGAACTCAAGGAAGCCTGGGCGCGGTTGCGGCGTCGGGAAATGGACCCCTCGGAATTCCGCGAGCTATACAAGCGCATCGATAAGTTTCTGGTGGATCTGGCTGCTAACAGCGACAAGGTGTACACCAACCTGTCGGAAATTTTGCTGGCCCAGGACTTTCAGGACCTTACCGGACAAGTCATCAATAAGGTCACTGGTCTGGTCAGGGAAGTAGAAGTGAATCTGGTCAAACTGGTCGCCATGGCGGGCAAGGTTGACCGCATAACAGGCATTCAGCATGAGCTGAAAGCTGAAGAAGAGTCTATTACAAAAGGGCACGGCCCGCAGATCCAGACCGAAGGACGCTCAGATGTCGTCGCCAGCCAGGACGACGTGGACGACCTTCTTTCCAGCCTTGGTTTCTGAGGAGCACATGAATGGGGTTTGAAGCGGACGAAGAAATCCTGCAGGACTTTCTAGTCGAAGCGGGAGAAATTCTTGAACAGCTCTCAGAGCAGTTGGTGGAACTGGAGCAGAACCCGGACGACCGCGATCTGCTGAACGCCATTTTCCGTGGGTTTCACACCGTCAAAGGCGGCGCCGGCTTCCTGCAGTTGGAGGCTCTGGTGGAATGCTGCCACGTGGCGGAAAACGTCTTCGACCTGTTGCGCAACGGCCAGCTTAGCGTCGACTCCGAATTGATGGATGTCGTGCTGCAGGCGCTGGACGCCGTCAACGAGATGTTTTCCCAGGTGAAAATGAGGGAGGAACTTACCCCGGCTGCTCCCGAACTGATGGCGGCGCTTGAACGATTGGCCAGCGGCGAATCCGCCTCGGCGGGCGGCGGCGAGGAAGAGTCTCTCGAAGAAACCGTCGAAGAGCATGAAGACGAGCCCGAAGATGAAGTGGAGGTGCCCGTCGCTTCGGCGGAAGGCGACATCACTGACGATGAATTCGAGAATCTGCTCAACGCCCTGGATGACGAAGAAGGCGGCGCCAAGGCCGAAGCATCGGGTTCAAAAGAAGAAGGTGATGAAATCACCGAGGATGAGTTCGAAAAATTGCTGGATCAGCTGCACGGCCCCGGTAAATTCGGCGAAGCCAAAGAAAGTAAATCAGCCAAGGCCGCTCCTGAACCGGCTCCGGTTCCCCAGGACGATTCTGCTGAAGCCGTGTCCGCCGGCGACAGCGATGAAATTACCGACGATGAATTCGAAGCCTTGCTGGATGAACTGCATGGCAAAGGTAAATTTGACGGCGCCGTAACCGATGGGGCTGAGCAGAAGAAAGCCCCTGCCGCAGAGAAGAAAGAAAAGCCTGCGGCGAAAGCCGAGCCGAAAAAGGACGTAGAGAAAAAAGAGGGCGCCGCCAGCGACTCCGAGCTGATCACCGACGACGAGTTCGAAAAGCTACTGGACGAATTGCACGGCTCAGGCAAGGGACCAAGTCCTACTCCGGGAGCGAAGCCAGCCGCCGTAAAACCGGCGGACAAGGCTGCCGCCAAAAAAGAGCCCGCCAAGAAGGAACCTGTCAAGAAGGAGCCAGTAAAAAAAGAGCTGCCCAAAGTCGTCAAACCCGCGCCAGCCCGCGCCGAGCCGGACGAAGAGCGGCGTCAGCCCGCCCCGAGCGCCGCCAGCGCTGCGAAAGAAGCACAGGCCAGCATCGCGACGGAAACCACGGTGCGGGTGGACACCAAGCGTCTCGACGACATTATGAATATGGTGGGCGAGCTGGTACTGGTGCGTAACCGCCTTAAGCGTTTGGGCGAAGAGTTCGCCGACGAGAGCATGAGCAAGGCCGTGTCTAACCTGGACGTAGTCACCAGCGATTTACAGTCCGCCGTCATGCAGACGCGGATGCAGCCGATCAAGAAAGTCTTTGGCCGCTTCCCTCGTGTGGTGCGGGATTTGGCGCGTAACCTGCGTAAAGAAGTCAACCTGGTGTTGCGCGGAGAAGATACCGACCTCGACAAAAACCTGGTGGAAGCCCTGTCAGATCCGCTGGTTCACTTGGTGCGCAACGCGGTGGATCACGGGATCGAATCCCCCGAGGCGCGCGAGCAAAAAGGTAAGCCGAGAGTCGGACGCGTGGTGCTGGCGGCGGAGCAGGAAGGCGATCATATTCTACTGTCCATCGAAGACGACGGCGCCGGAATGGACCCGGTGGTATTGCGTCAGAAAGCGGTGGAGAAAGGTATTTATGACGTGGACGCCGCCGAGCGTCTCACTGACAACGAAGCTTATAACCTGATATTCGCGCCGGGATTCTCCACCAAGACGGAAATATCCGATGTGTCTGGGCGCGGCGTCGGGATGGACGTGGTGAAAACCAAGATCACCCAGTTGAACGGCACCATTCACATTGAATCGGAGTTGGGACGCGGCTCCCGCATTGTGATTAAAGTGCCGCTGACGCTCGCTATCATGCCGACACTGATGGTGATGCTGGGGGATCAGGCGTTCGCTTTCCCATTGGTGAGCGTGGTGGAGATTTTCCATCTTGACCTGACGCAGACCAATATCGTTGACGGTCAGGAATGTATTGTGGTGCGCGAGAATGTGTTTCCGCTGTTCCACATCAAACGTTGGCTGGTGAAAGGGGCGCAGTTCGAGCCCACTGATGAAACCGGCCATGTGGTGATTGTCTCCGTGGGCACCAAACGGGTGGGCTTTGTGGTCGATCAACTGGTTGGTCAGGAAGAGGTGGTGATCAAGCCTTTGGGCAAGATGCTGCACGGTACGCCGGGTATGGCGGGGGCCACCATCACTGGAGATGGACGCATTGCGCTGATACTGGACATTCCCAGCATGCTCGGACGCTACGCCAAGTCCAGCAAAGTTTACGGTCGGCCGACGTTCAGGAAGAGCCAGTTGGTGACGGACTCTGATGAAACGGAGCCCGCGGCTTCCGCAGGCTGAGCGCCTGACGCAAGGCGCAGCGGCGGAGTGATTTCCAAAAACGGGAGACCGATGAATGGCCTTAAAGGTCCTGGTAGTAGATGATTCGGGATTTTTCAGACGTCGCCTTTGCGAGATCCTGAACTCCATAAGCGATGTCAATGTCGTCGGCACGGCCAGCAACGGCCGCGAAGGCGTGGAGATGGCGCTTAAGCTGAAACCCGACGTCATCACCATGGACTACGAAATGCCGGTCATGGACGGCATTACCGCAGTCAAGGAGATCATGCGGTCTCAGCCCACGCCGGTATTGATGTTTTCCTCTCTCACTTATGAAGGCGCCCGGGTGACGTTTGACGCCCTGGAAGCCGGCGCGGTGGACTTTCTGCCCAAGAGCTTTGAGGCTATGTCCGGCGACGCCTCTAAAATCAAACGCTTGCTGCATGATCGTATTAAAGAGGTCTCACGGGCCAAATATCGCATGTCCGGCGCGTCCGCGCCCGCTGCCGCGCCTGAACCCGCCAAGCCTGCTGCGCCGGCGCCGGTAAGAGAGCCGCCCAAACCTGTCGCCCCGGTCTCTCGTCCCGCCGAACCCCGCGCCAAAGCGCCTCCCGCCAAGCCTGAAGCAAGGGCGGAGCCAAAGCCGGAGGCGAAAGCGACGAAGTCGCGGCGGACCCCGCGCCAGGATTATAAAGTGGTGCTCATCGGCACCTCCACCGGCGGTCCGGTGGCGCTGCAAAAAATTCTCACCCGCTTGCCCGCCGCCTTCCCTGCGCCGCTGGTATTGGTGCAGCATATGCCGGCCTCTTTTACGCCAGCGTTTGCTGAACGTCTGAATCGTTTGTCGCAACTTTCCGTCAAACAGGCGGAGAACGGCGAAATCCTCAAGCCCGGATGGGCCTACATCGCTCCCGGCGGCAAGCAGACGCTGATTGAGCGCGTCGGCGCCCAGGCGCGGGTCAAGATCCTCGACGGTGATGAGCGGCTGCACTATAAACCCTGTGTGGACGTGACATTCGGCTCCTGCGCCAAGATGTTTCCCGGCAAAGTACTGGGCGTCATCCTGACCGGCATGGGCGCGGACGGCCGCGAAGGGTGCCGGATGTTGAAGGAAAGCGGTTCTGTGGTCTGGTCTCAGGATGAAGCGACCAGCGTCATTTACGGTATGCCGATGGCGGTGGCCACCGCCGGTCTGTCGGATGAAGTATTAGCTCTGGATGAATTTGCGCCGCGGTTGATTGACGGTGTCGGCTAATGGATCTACTCAGCATCGTGGGCGTCCTGATCGCCCTGGTGGCGATCATCGGCGGCAACCTGATCGAAGGCGGCGATGTTTCCTCCCTAATGAACCTGCCGGCCGCTCTGATCGTCATCGGCGGCACCCTCGGCGCGATAGTGCTGCAACACTCCGGCAAGGTGTTGAAGCGCTCGTTCAAGCAATTCCTCTGGGTGTTTCTCCCTCCCTATATCAGTTTTGAAGACGGCATTCAGAAAGTGATTTCCTGGAGCATGGTGGCCCGTAAAGAAGGGCTGCTGGGGCTGGAATCGGTGGCGGAAAAAGAGCGTGATCCATTTTCCCGCAAAGGTCTGCAACTGCTGGTGGACGGCGCGGAGCCGGAGTCCATCCGCAGCGTCATGGAACTGGAGCTTAATAGCCGTGAACAACGTGAGCTGGACGCGAGTAAAGTCTATGAAGCCATGGGCGGCTACGCGCCGACTCTGGGGATTCTGGGCGCAGTGCTGGGATTGATCCAGGTGATGAGCCATCTGGAAGACCCTTCCATGCTGGGTCCGGGCATCGCCACCGCCTTCGTCGCCACCATTTACGGAGTAGCCCTGGCGAACCTGTTTTACTTTCCCATCGCCAATAAACTGAAAGGCATCGTGCATGAGCAATCGCTGCTCAGGGAAATGATGATCGAAGGCATTGTCGCCATCGCCGAAGGGGAGAACCCCAAAGCGATAGAGCTGAAGCTGAAAGGTTTTCTGTGATGACGTCAGTTGTTAACCCTCCATCTCGCTGAGCGGGAGTCGCCATCTATGAGAAAGCGCCGCCGCAATCGAGAAGAGTCCCATAACCATGAGCGTTGGCTGGTGTCCTATGCGGACTTCATCACTCTGTTGTTCGCCTTCTTCGTGGTGATGTATTCCGTGTCTTCCGTCAACGAGGGCAAATACAAAGTACTGTCTGAAACTCTGGAGGGGGTGTTCAACGCCACACAACGCAGTATTAACCCCATACAAGTAGGGCAGCAGACAGCGGCCCCTCCGCAAAGCGATGCGCCAGCGATACAGCCCTTTAACAGTCCGGAGGACCCAGCTGGCGAAACGTCGGAAGAGCAAGCCGGCGAGCGGCTGCGGGAAATTTCCAATCGCTTTAATTATCGGCTGAAAGGGTTGATTGGGCAGGGCATGGTGTCCATCAACGAAAACGATAACTGGATCGAGCTGTCCCTGCGCAACAACTTGTTATTCAACAGCGGCGACGCCGTACCGGTGGACGCAGCCTTCAACCTGATCGACGGCATCGCCGGTATTCTCAAAGATTACCCCAACGCTATTCTGGTAGAGGGGTTTACCGATAACGTGCCTATTCGCAGTTCAGTTTATCCTTCCAACTGGGAGCTATCCTCTGCGCGCTCGGCGGCGGTGGCGCGCCTGTTGATCATTGGCGGCGTTGACCCCAGGCGTCTGGCGGCGGTGGGGTACGGCGAATATCAGCCGGTCGCCCGTAACGATACTTCGGAGGGGCGGCAAAGAAACCGTCGGGTTGTCCTGCTGGTGGCCAAAGACGCCAAAGTCCGTCTGACCATGAGGCGCTGACTGATCTGGCTAAATGCGCCGTTTCCCGTCTGCTGACGACATATCCTGCTGAAATAGGCTGTTGGATGTCAGCGTTGGCATACATCGTGCAAATTTAACATGACGAAAAAGGAAACAGGATTGCGGCGCTGGCTTGCCGTTAATCTGCACAAGAATTGTCATTAATGACCGTCACTGTGAGCTTCTATACTGTCATTAGCAGCTCTGTTGAACGCAGGTAAATGAGCGTAGCAGTCACTCTGTGACGAGTCGTCATCAAACTGGTTATCAACGCGGGGAGTATCGACCGTGCGAATCTGGACCGTCGCGAATCAAAAAGGAGGCGTGGGTAAAACCACCACCGCCGTCGCCCTCGGCGGGATTCTGGCGCAACAAGGCAAACGGGTGCTGTTGCTGGACCTTGATCCGCACGGCTCGCTGACGTCTTATTTCAAATATGACCCGGACAGTATCCGCGGCAGCGTATACGACTTATTCATGCATCAGGGCAAGGTGCCGGCGGATTTGCCGCGCACGCTGATCCGCGATACCAGCCACCCCAATCTCAAGCTGTTGCCTGCGTCGACGGCGCAGGCCACTCTGGAGCGCAAAATGGTAGGCGTGGAAGGCATGGGGTTGATCATTTCCAAGTCTCTGGCGCATTTGTGGGATGACTTCGATTACGCTTTTCTGGATAACACGCCCGTGCTTGGCGTATTGCTTATCAATGCGTTAGCGGCCTGTCAGCATATTCTGATTCCGGTGCAGACGGAGTTTCTGGCGCTGAAAGGACTGGAGCGTATGCTGCATACCCTTGGCATGGTGATGAAGAGTCAGAAGAATCCACTTTCCTATACCGTCATTCCCACCATGTTTGACCGCCGCACTCAGGCGTCGGTGCAGACCTTTCGCACACTGCGACACCAGTATGGCGACGTGGTCTGGCGCTATGCGATTCCCGTAGACACCAAATTCCGCGACGCCAGCAGGGCGGGTGTGATTCCTTCCATGTACGACGCCGCCACTCACGGCGTGCGCGGCTATGAAAAGCTGTTGCATGACCTGTTGGAAGCCAACGTAGGGTTCAACCCGCCGCCCCAGGCCCAGGCGGGCGGCGCGGCGTAACGTAAGGGCGGCGATAGTCGCCGCAGGCATTAAAGGATATTAGTTGAGTAATGGCAGATAAGCAGTTCGCCGATCCTGATAACTACGATAAGGCAGTCCTCGATTACATTGACGACCTGCTGCGTCCCCCTGCGCCGGAACCGGCCGAGCAGCCGGAAAAGGGTAAGGGGGATGAAGCCCTGAGCGCAGCGACGCCCTCGCAAGCGGAAAAGGCCGTAACGACTGCTTCTTCGGACGACTCCGAAGCGGCGTCGCCGCCTGCACGGGCCAGCGAAGGCGTGAAGCCGCCTTCGACGCAGACTGAACCTCAACCGACAACGCCGCAACCGGCGAAATCCCGGGAGCAAAGTGCTGAGATGACGCCCTCCCGCGATTCGGTATCGCCAGGGAAGGAGGTGAACATGAACACGGTGGAGAAAGAAAGCCCATCGTCGCACTCGGCGGCGGAGGCGCTACTGGAGCAGGGGCGCATGACTCTGGCGCGGCAGCGCATGCTCGCCCGGCAGGCGGAGCAGGCGCGATTGGCGTTGCAGGAGCCGCCCAGGCTGGTGATGCCGATGCCAAAAGTGGCTCCTCCGCCGCCAGCGCAGACGGAGAAAAAACCGTCTGTGGCGGAACGAAGCGCGGCGTTGCGGGAAAAGCTAAAGCAATGGCGTGGCCCGGAGCCGAAAGAAGAAGCGCAGGAGCCGCAGTCGCTGGCGCGTCAAAAAATTGAGGCGAGGCGTCAAGAACGTGACGCGCCGAAAGAGGTGGCGCCGGAGGTGACGGAGCAGGTGGTCGCCGCTGTCGCGGAAGGCTCTGGCGGCTCTTCGGAAGGTAGGGCGGCCAACGGCAGACCGGCGTGGGCGCAAGAGCGTTTTGAGTGCCTTCTGTTCAACGTGGCGGGGCTGAAGCTGGCGGTGCCGCTGACTTCCCTTGGCGGCGTGCATGCGATGAATCATGAAACCACGCCGTTGTTCGGCATGCCTTCCTGGTTCGTGGGGCTGATCCCCGTGGCGGGAATGAATGTGCGAATAGTGGATACGGCGCAATGGGTCATGCCCGATCGCTATAAAGCGGAATATCGGGAAAATATACGCTATATCATTCGCTTGCATGATTCCGAATGGGGCCTCGGCTGCGATTTCATTGCGGAGGCGTTCACGCTGGACCCGGATCAGGTACGCTGGCGCAGCGAAGGTTCCAAACGGCCGTGGCTGGCCGGTACGGTTGTGACGCATATGTGCGCCTTGCTGGATGTGGACGGGCTGGAGCAACAGCTGAATCAATCCTCGGCTAAAGCAGGCAAAAAGGCCTGACGCTGTTTTTGTCCACAGCGAGGGAGTCCAAAATCCGCTGGCATAGATCCTGCGTTGTTCTATATTAATTAAGTACAAATGCTAGAAATTTGACGCTCGGCGTCGGGATAAAGAGGTTAATCGCTATGGCATCCTATTCAGGGCAGGGCCAAAGTTCAGAAGATCCGATTCTGCAATACGTGACCTTCAAGTTGGATCATGAAACTTATGGCATCAATGTTATGCAGATCCAGGAGGTGTTGCGCTATACGGAAATCGCCCCGGTGCCTGGCGCGCCGGACTACGTTCTCGGCATCATCAATCTGCGCGGCAATGTCGTCACTGTTATCGACACCCGCAAACGGTTTGGCTTGTCGGAAGCGGAAGTGAGCGACCACACCCGGATTGTGGTGATTGAGGTGGATAATCAAGTCGTGGGTATTCTGGTGGATTCCGTGGCGGAAGTGGTTTATCTGCGGCAATCGGAAATGGAAACGGCTCCGAATGTCGGCAACGAGGAAAGCGCCAAGTTCATTCAAGGCGTGTGCAACAAGAATGGAGAGCTGATAATTCTGGTGGAATTCGAAAAAATGATGTCGGAAGAAGAATGGTCCGAGGTGGCGTCCTTGTGACCGGTCTTGTCCAATAGCTGGCGCGGGAGGGTAGGTTATGAATCCGCAATTCATGAATTGGGAGCTGCTTGTATCCCTGTGTTTCGGGCTGTTTGTCGCCATCGCCTGTTTCACGATATGCCGGATGCAGGCCAAGCGCATTGTGCGTCTGGAAATTGAAGTCGGTCAGATGCGGGATAAGCTCAATATGCTCTCCGACAGCGGCATAGGCGTAGGCCGCAAGGTGGTCTCAATCGATCAGCGCCTGAAGGTCGCAGAGCTCAAACAGAAAGAACTGCAAACCATGGATGTGCAAAAGGTGTCCTATAACGAAGCGGCCAGGCTGTTATCGTTGGGCGCGGAAGTGGAGGATTTGGTGAAAGCCTGTGGGTTGACCAAAGCCGAAGCGGATCTGATCAAGGCATTGCACTCCAGTCAGAGCGGGGCGCAGAAACCAGCGCGACATTGACGTCGACTCACTCTGTCTGAACGAGTCCATCCGTCTGGAACGGACGGGTACGATTTTTTTTGGCCCGGCTGTGGCGCTGTCGCCGCAGCCGGGTTTGTCGTTATAGCGTTTCTTTATTTTCCTTTTCCTGTTTCAGTAAGGCCACCGCCAGTTTCACATCTTCTGACAGAGAACTCTCTTCGCCCTTTTTTATCACCGGCAATACCATAAAATGCACGCCTCCATCCGCAGTGATTACGCTGGTGGCGATGATTGCGTCGCCCTCGGTGGCGGCGCCGTAGTAGTTGGCGATAATGTCCGCCGGTTTTTCCGTCAGGCCGCCCAGCCGCTCCGCTTCGGTGTTGTCGAACAAGAGTATCTCACCGGATTGAGAGAGCTTCTGCAGTAGCTTTTCCGTCTGTGGGTCGAAAGGGAAATTGCTGGTGTCGACGTAGCGCACTCCTTCCGTCTCAATAAAGTCATACAACTCGGCGCTGAGTGATGTGGAGGCCTGCGAGACCCAGGGGCCGCTATCCTGAACAGGTTCTTCCGCATCTTGAGGGGGGGCCGCACTCGTCTGCTGGGTGGTCTCCTCCAAAAAACCGGGAGATACGCCCGTTTGCATTCCATCGTGACTCTCGATCTGTATTCCTGCCTCAGTGGATTGCGGGGCGGCGTCAGAGGCTGCGCTATTATCGCCTGCGCTGGATAAATAGACGCCCACAGCCAGGCATATAGGCGCGCCCCATAAAACCAATTTTTTTACTGACATAATGATCACCTTCTACTTGTCATGTCCGCTGGAAGTGGCTCCCCTTGGGGGAGCCGTCAGCCTGATGGGGTCCGTTAGTGGTACAGGCCGTCCTTCCATGAGATAGACACGACGCGATTGGCTTTGGTCCACTCGCTGTAGTCGTGGTAGCCCTTCCAGCTGAAATTGGAGTGGAAAGAGCACCAGTCGCGAGCGAAGTGGTAATGAGTCTTCTGCCAGTTCGCTTCCAGCTTCAAGCGCGTGTAGTCGACGCCGTCGTTCAAATCGTATTTGCGGTACAGCACCACCGCTTCCGGTTTGAAGTCTGACGTCATCACTGTCGGCAATTCGCTGGTCGGGATGAGGTTGTTGATGCCACAGCCCCAGAACAGATAAGTCCATGCGTAAAGCAGGTTATCTTTCGGCGGAGTACGGTGTTTGATGGTCTGGTTGACGATATTCCAGGTTACGCCCTCGTTGCCCTGGTCAAAATCCGTCACCGTCTTGAACTCTTCCTGATTGTAGGTAATCCGTGTGCTCCAGGAGACGCCGCCGTTGATGCTTGGCGATTCCTCGTTGAGCGTAAAACCCAGGTTGAAGTCCGTTGATTCGCTCACCTGAGCGCTGGAGATAGTGTTGGAGGGAGCGTGACTCAGGTGGCGCAGTCTGGAGCCGTCCTGATATCCCACTTTTAGCTGGAACGCCGTCGGCACCGTATAACGGTAGTCCGCGCTGGTTCCTGACTCATACAGAGTCTGACGGGAAGGCGCGTTGCTCATGTCGAACCCCGAGCCTCCGTTGAGCACCAGTTTCACTTCCTTGATCCCTTCAGGATAGTGCGACTGGTTCCAAGCGTTTTGTACAGTGTAAACGAGCCGGATGCGTTTGCTCCTGGCGTCGCTGTCGTCCAATTCGTACAAAGTGCTGGTGTAAGATTGAATAGTGTCTCCCGCGTGGGCGAGGCCGGCTGTGAAACACAGCCCGGTTAACACGTTTGCATACAGCTTTGCGGTTCTCATACTTATTTTACCTCGCGTCAGCTTTTACTATTTTTGTTGTTGGCCTATGCAGATTGAATTAAGAAAAATTCAAAAAGAACAGGTTTCTGTATCGTATAAGTAGGTTTTTTGACCTGCAATTGGCTCATGATAAGTTGTCATGTTGAGCCCTGATGATGGCGTGAAAAGATAACCATAAACCTAACCGACAAAGGTGTTGCGGCGTTTGTCTGGCTTATACTGGAAGAGGTGGGAAGGCTGAAACGCCAGACCTGGCGCGGTGTTTCGCCGATTAGGCGTTACGTGATGGAAAAGGACGGCGCGGGTGCGCCGTCACTGATGAAAGCTGAACGTTATTTGGTCTCTTCTGGCGCCGTGTTGGGTGTGGCGGCGGTATCCGCTTTTTTCGCACGAGGAGCGCGGGGCGTTTTGGCGCTACTTGGTTTTTTGGGCGCAGCGGCTTTGGCTGGTTTACTTGCGCCTGCAGCGCTGGATTTTGACGCTGGCGCCTTACGGGTAGTGCTTTTGGCGGGTGTTTTCTTTGCAGCTGGTTTTTTAGCTGTGGTCGCCGTAGTGGTTGAGCCTGTCTTTTTGGCGGCGGTTTTG
The DNA here is from genome assembly GCF_057367735.1 of Hahella sp. NS-SX17. NCBI lineage: Bacteria > Pseudomonadati > Pseudomonadota > Gammaproteobacteria > Oceanospirillales > Hahellaceae > Hahella > Hahella sp. NS-SX17. The sequence continues at coordinate 5,849,853 of NZ_CM170632.1, read as the reverse complement.
GGTGTCGCCGGTTTGCTGGCGGTTGTTTTTTTCGCCGCAGGCTTTCTGGTGGTGGTCTTAGCTGAAGAAGCCTTCTTGGCCGTGGATGTTTTCGCTGGCGCTTTTGCCGTTAGTGCTGCAACAGGCGCTGGTTTTTTCAATGTGGCCAGACCCAGACGATCCATGAACTGTTCTTGCAGCGCGTTGATTTCATTGACCACCTTCTGATATTCGGCCTGGATTTTCTTGAGCTCTTTTTCTCTCAGCTCTTCCAGCTCCTTGATCAGCTTCATCACCGGCTCTTTAATCTGCTTTTGAATTTCTTCCGCTTGCTTATAGAAATCCGCAAGAATCGCCTGTATCTGCTCGGTGGCTTTATGCAGTTCTTTGGAAACTACATCTCCCAACTTCTCGATGTTCTTTTTGACGATGCCCTTCTCTTTTTTTGCCATTGTGTTACTCCAGTGTGATAAGCCAAGCGTTATATATTATTTATCGTTGAAACCGGCAGGCAGTTGATGCATCCGGAATCCCTTTCGCGACAGGTTATTTCTCTATCGTTCAGCACAAGAAATAACCTGATAATGTCCTGCAACTATTATGGGAAATATTTGAATATTCAACCTAATTCCAGGGCTAATCGCTGTTTTTTTGACCTTTAACGGCGCCCATAACACATTTCTCAATTTCGGTGATGACAAAGACGCTGGAGCCTACGACGGTGATAGCGAGCCAGTCGTACAGCGATAATGCGGTGGAATTGAATAGGCCCTGCATCGGTGGCGCGTAGGTGAAAAAAAGTTGGAAAATAATCAGAACTGCGACGGAATAGAGCGCCATCCGGTTGCTGGTGAGCTGGCGCCAGGACTTGATGTTTTCCATAAGCATGCGCGTGTTGAAGAGATAAAAAATCTCAAACATTACCAGCGTATTGACCGCCATGGTTCGGGCGTGGTCCAACGTTGCTCCAGAGGATCGCGTCCACTCGAATAGCCCGAAAGAACCGAGCACCATGATCAGGGAAACGCTGAGCACCCGCCACAGCAGCAGAGGGTCCAGCAATGACTCTCCCGGTCGTCGTGGCGCGCGAGCCATGATATTGCGCTCCGCAGGCTCGAAAGAGAGCGCCAACGCTAACGTTACCGCAGTGATCATATTGATCCAGAGGATTTGCACTGGCGTAATCGGCATGGCGACGCCGAGTACGACGGCGGCGAGTATCATCAACGCCTCGCCGCAACTGGTGGGCAGCACAAAGACGATCGCTTTCTTGAAGTTGTCAAAGATGCGGCGACCTTCTTCTACGGCGGCGGTTATGGTGGAGAAGTTGTCATCCAGCAGAATGATCTGTGCGGCCTCCTTGGCGACCTCGGTTCCTTGCCGCCCCATAGCGACGCCGATGCTCGCGCGTTTCAGAGCAGGCGCGTCGTTGACGCCGTCGCCAGTCATGGCGACGATTTCTCCCGATTGTTGCAGCGCCTCCACCAAACGCAACTTATGCAAAGGCGTCGTGCGGGCGAATATATTGCAGCGTAAGGCAACGGCTCTAAGCGCATTATCGTCCAGATTGTCGATTTCAGCGCCAGTGATTACGCCGTCGCCTATCGGAAGCTGAATAGACTCCGCAATGGCTTGAGCCGTTTTGGGGTTGTCTCCAGTGATCATTTTGACCACGATGCCCGCCTGCAATGTTTTCGCCAGCGCGGCAGCCGTTTCCTCGCGGGGTGGGTCGATCATGGCGACCGCCCCGATAAACTGAATACGCTCAGGCGGCAGCTGGGGCGGCAGGGCGGGCAAGGCTCCCGGTAACTCAATGTAAGCAAAGGCCAGCAGACGCTGTCCCTGCCTCGCGCGTTGATTGAAACGTTCGCTCCAACGCTGAGTGTCTTCTGCGGATAAGGTCTTGGAGCATAGTTGCAATACCTTTTCCGGCGCGCCTTTAATGCAGATAAAGTGCTGGCCGTGACTATCGTGATGCAGGGTCGCCATGTAGAGGTTTTCTGCACTGAAAGGAAGAACATCCAGCCGGGGATGTTCTTTGCGGGCTTGCTGGCTGTCCCAGCCGGCTTTGGCCGCGAATGTTACGAGAGCGGCTTCTGTCGGGTCTCCCTGGGGCGTCCAGACGCCGTCATGTTTATGAATGTCTGCGTCATTACAGAGCAGGGCTGTCAGGCTGAGGCGCGCCAAATCCGGTTCACTTTGTGCGTAGACGACCAGCTCATGATGGATGATTTCTCCATGGGGATCGTAACCGGCCCCGGAAACATTCATGCTTTTTTCGTGTAGATCGAGACTGACCACGGTCATCTCGTTTTTGGTCAGGGTGCCTGTCTTATCGGTGCAGATGACCGTAACGGCCCCCAGGGTCTCCACCGCAGGCATGCGGCGCACGATCGCGTTGCGTTTCGCCATCATTTGAACGCCCAGCGCCAATGTGATGGTGAGTATCGCAGGCAGTCCTTCCGGGATGGCGGCGACGGCCAATCCCACCGCCGCCAGGAACATGTCGTCGGCGCTGTAGTCCCGCAGCCAATAGCCGGTGATGAAGCAAATCACTGAGAGTAAGAGTATCCACCAGGACAAGCTGGCGCTGAACTCCGCCATTTGTTTCAGCAAAGGCGTCTCAATGGCGCTGACCTCGCGCAGCAGCGCGCTGATTTTACCGAATTCGGTGTTCTCTCCGGTGGCCACCACGACGCCATGTCCCTGACCGCGAGTCACCAGAGATCCCGCGTAGGCCATGCAGGTGCGGCCAGCCAGCTCAGTGTCGGGTGCGGTGGGGTGGATTTGTTTATGAACCGCTTCTGACTCGCCTGTCAGCACCGCTTCACTGATGAGCAGGTCGCTGGTTTGTGTCAGTCGCAAGTCTGCGGGCGCGCGATCGCCTGCTTGCAGCAGCACGATATCGCCAGGAACCAGCGCGCTTGCGGGTATCGACTGCAAGCGTCCGTCTCTGCGTACGCTGACAGTGAAGGTCACCATACGCCTGATAGCCTGGAGGGCTTTTTCGGCGCGACCTTCCTGTAAATAGCCGATCAGCCCGTTAATAATCACCACCATTAATATCACACTGGCGTCAACCCAGTGTCGCATGAGCAGCGTGATGGCGGCGGAGAGCAGCAGAACATAAATAAGCGGGTTGTTGAACTGGCGCAGAAGTCTTTTCCAGGCCTTTTCTCCTGACTGCGCCGCAATGATGTTTTCACCGTGGCGCAGCAGACGCCTCTCCGCTTCGCTGGCGCTTAGACCGTCCGCATTGGTCTTCATGGCGGCGAGCGCGGTGTCTGCAGGCAGCGCATGCCAGCAATCCGGCGGTGTATTCTGGGGTGCTCTAGAGAGGGCTTCAGGAGTGGGGGCAGGGCATTGAGGAGTCTGAAGTCCGTTCATTGTATCGCCTTTATCTTTTGGTCACGCTGATCTGCGTCTCTGTTTATCCGGCGGACAAACAGCTTCCTTCTATTTGTCTGCAACTTGTCTGCAACTTGTCTGCAACGACAGGGGCTGCATATGTCTGGCCCTGTCTCCCGCGGCTGGCCGCCGCGCAGGCGCATCCATGCGCCTGTGTATTAACATGCCAATATCATTGCCATGTTAATACTATGCATAGGGTGTGCTGACGAGTATCTGTCAGGGATCAAGTTTTCCTATAAGTATGGGATTGTTACCTTTGCCATCCTTCCCTACAATTGGCGACGAAATCACTTCGTCAGCGAGGAAACCATGCGCCAGGAAACGTCCGCTCTGATCGACGAGATATATCAATTGACCTTGGATATGAGTAAGTATTCTCCCGAGCTGGAGAAAGATAAAGCCGAACTGGAGTTGAAGCAGGAAGAAGTTCGGATTTTATGGGAGCAGCTTGCAGAGTTGGTTTGCGCCGAGCACGTCTGATTTACGACGGCTGAATTTAAGTCGTTTCAGATTGAAAAGTAGGGCGGTGGAGACCGCCCCAAAACGCTAAGGATATAATTTCTTAACGTAATGTGGCTTCAGCGGATCGCCTGGACAGTTTGTCCGTTTGACGCCCGTTGCGGCGTATTTCACACATAAACCCGGTGTGAGCCAACTAGGGAAATCCCCAGTTGCACTTGAGTTACTCAGGGTTTAAACCTTCCACTTTTGATTCATCATTCATCTCTTTGCGTGTAATTAGTTCCACCTAGATTGAACATGCCGCTGTCCTTCTTGTTATTGTTCGGGAAAAAGAAGAACCCCATTCGTTCCTGGCGGCCATTATCGAAGCTGAATACCGCCTGATAGCCGGCCAAACGGTATGCGCCTGAATGCTCTGAATCGCTTTTGGCGACGGTTGTCTGGCTGACGCCGCCTGCGGACTTATTCAGTTCGAAGCGTCCATTAGGGTAGAAAGTGATGTCCCTGGCGACGAATACTTGGCTGCTATAACCGCTCACACTCTGTGCGCCAAATGTTCTCAGCATCTTCCAGGTCCCCTCCAGCTTTTCGTCGGCGTCGGCGGGAAAGACGGGATAGGTGGCGTCCGCCTTGACTTCTTTGGTCTTACCGTCCGCTAACTGAAACTGGTATCCCGACCCTTGAGCCCGCCACTGGCCCCAATCTTTTTTTCGGGCCTGTTTACAGGCGGCAATGTCGAGGTCGACGATCGCCGCGTCCATGTCTCGATACAGCTCACCATTTTTAAACAGGGTATAAGGCTGGAAATGAATCAGCATCATGCTGCCGTTATAGCGGTACTCCCGGACGGCGAAAATACTCTCAATATCGCTGTCGTCTGGTCCTGCGTTACTATTCATACAGGATAGGGCGCTCTGGGACAGCAGAATTGGGGAGGCTGGCTTTGACGTCGCTGTCTGGTTATATTTCCGCCCGGGTGAATCTGCTTGCGGTCTGGCATGTTTCGCGCCTGCAATGACTGCGTACATCTCTGGGTGGGACACCATCGGATTGAAGCGCTCGTCTTCAAGCACGCCTGAATACGTCGCACAGAGCGAGTGACTGTGCTCCTTCAGTTTGGTCCGTAGCTTATCCTCTACCTCCCGCAGGCTTTCAACCACGGCTGGAGAGCGCTGCTTCAGTCTGTTTGCGGACGCCTCAATCAAATCTACCTGATTGCGCATTCGCCAGGCTTGGTAATCAGGTGAGTTCGCGTCAATGCTGCACAGACGGCGCAGAGTCTCCACCGTCAACACAGGGGGGTAGAGCGTCACTACTGCTTTTATTTCTCTGTTCTCTGACTCTGAAGCGACCGCGCGAGTAATGTAAATCACGCATAGAAGCGCGCAGAGCAGCGTTGCGACAGGCGTAGGCTTGGCGTGGTTCTGCATGTTTATTTCTTGTCGGAGCATTGGTTTAGGAGAAAACACTGGCAAATGATGATTTTGCAAAGCTAACCAATAGAGAAGCGATAGATAACTAGGGTATTTCCTAGGTGTTTTCCCTTTGTTCAAATCGATACCGTAACGGTTTTCATCAAAACTCTGGCGTGTGGGCGATTAATAGCGATGCGTGACTTTATGTGGCTGTTGTGTTTCTCTTGCGAATCATCGCCGGATTTGCGCCAGCCTGATTAAGGAGACCTTAAATGAGAGTTTCTGGAATTCTATATTCCGTTGTTTTACCGCTGTTGTGCCTTTGGGGACAGGCAGCCCAGGCGTCCAGTGAGGCATTGGACGATATCGCTGGTTCGATGAATTCTGCGTTTGAAATGGCGTTAAGCGAATCGAGTGATACAGCCCCGGCTTCTGACAGTGGGTCTGTGCCAGACAAGGGCGCTATCTTTACTACGTCAAAGGAAATCAGCGCAGAGGTCAAAGAAAAAATGATCGCGGAAATGCTGAAAAAAGTTCCCGCTGACAAGGAAACTGAGCTGCGTGCGGCATTCGCTGAGATTGACATCATGCAGTTGATGGGCAATGCGGTGAAGAAGGACGGTTATCAGGCCAATGACCTGGCTTTGGCCATGGCCGCATGGGTCACCACCTCCTTTAGCATCCTTAATGACCAGGAAACGTCTGATGCTGAAGACCGTGCAGTGTGGAAACAGTTCCGCCAGGTGATCGCGACAAACCCTTCTTTAGGAGAGTTATCAGATCGGGAAAAACAGGTTACTGCGGAAACGCTCTATTGGTATTCGGCATTCGCCGCCAGTGATTACCAGAAAGCCAAAGCAGGAACTCCAGGCTGGAAGCTGGACGAGGTCAAAGACTACGTAAAGCGTAATCTCAAAGCGCGAAAAATTCACCCGGAGCTGGTGACGGTTTCTGCTGAGGGCGGTCTGGTCGCTCGCAAGTAGGTTTCGCTGTGCATGGATGCACCGTTTTTATTCATAGCCCAGAGACAGCCTCACCAGGTCCTGTACGTTTCGAGCGCCTAATTTGCTCGCCATATTGGCGCGATGTAACTCGACGGTTTTCACGCTGATGCCGAGGATATCTGCGATGGTTTTATTTAGTTTTCCGGCGCAGACATGGGTTAACACTTGGCGTTCTCTGGGAGATAAGCGTCCCAGTTTTTCTTTTGCAGCCTGTGGGTTGCGTAGCGCCGATCCGGGCTCTGAAATGGCGCTCTTTACGGTTTCAACCAACGTGGAGTTGTCGAAGGGTTTTTCCAGAAAGTTGGCCGCGCCCATGCGCATGGCGCTGACCGCTAAAGTGACGTCGGCGTGTCCGGTAATAAGTACGACAGGAATGGAAAAGCGGCGTGCGCGCAATTCCTCCATTAGCTCCAGCCCGTTCATGTCAGGCATGCGCAAATCGGTCACTACGCATTTATCGCTTAGCGGGATTCCAGCGCTTTCCAATTGCTGAAGTCTGGTCAACAGGCCCGCGCCCCGGTTGAAGTCTTCCACTTGTAATCCTGCCGCTTCCAGCATCCAGACAGTGGAGCGGCGAAACTCTTCGTTATCGTCTACTAATAATATTTGTGCTGCGTTCATGCTTGTCTCTTCGAAAAGATTTATCCACAAAAGTGACTTGGGGAGCCGCATCCATGCCGGCGCGGGGCCGCTTAATCAGGAGGGTGTCTGGTTTTTGCTGTTGACGCTAATGGCAGAGTAAAAGTGAAAATGGCGCCGCCAGCAGGGTTATCCTTGAATTGCAGGGCTCCGTTGTGAAGCTCTATAAAGGATTTGCTAATAGATAGACCGGCGCCCATACCATCCGACTTGGTAGTGAAAAATGGTGTAAACAGGCGGCTACGACAGTGCTGCGGAATGCCGCAGCCTCTGTCTGTAACGCTGACCTCCACCCAATCTTCAGAGATGATTTGGGCGTCCACAATAAGCTCCCGATCCCCCACCGGGGTGTCGCGCATAGCGTCAATGGCGTTACGAATCAGATTGGCGAGGGTTTGCTCAATCATGATTTTGTCTACGCAGACATTTGGTAAATCCCCGGATACCAACAAACGAGATTTAACCTGGCGTCTGTGAGTTTCCAGCTGGAGCAACTCCAGTACGCCGCAGGTCAGCTGGCGCAATGAAATCTCGTCTTTGCGCGGCTCTCGTGAAGTTACGAATTTGCGTATGCGCGAAACCACAGCGGCGGCTTGATGGGCTTGGCGGATAGCCAGTTGCACGGCTTCTTCCGGCTTGTCGACGCCGGCATGCTTTTCAAGTAGTAATTTGGCGGCGTTAAGATAATTGAGGATAGCCCCGATAGGCTGATTCAATTCATGAGTCAGCGCCGTCGCCATCTCGCCGATCGACATACTTTTAGAGGCTTGTTGCAGTTGGGCGTGCATGGCCTCTGGCCGCAGCAACAGCAAGGACGGCTCTTCCACTTTCTGCAGAGAGAGCAGAACGCTCACCCCTTTGGATGAATCCTGAAACGGGGCGCTGTGTATCGCATAAAAAGCGCCGTTGTCCGGGAAGTGGGCTTGTAGTGAGAATGCATCTCCTTTCAGATGACCCTCTATGGATTCCACTGGTTGAAATAACTGCAGGAAAGCGTCGCGGTGGGAAGCTGGTCGGTTTTGAGGCTTGCTATCGCTGCTAAACTCACGTAAGAACAAGGTGTTGCATGCGATGAACTCGCCTTGACGGGAATATACGGCGGCGGGGTAGGGGAGCGCGTTAAGGAAAGGGTGCTTGTCTTCGCCACGGGAGGCGTTGGCGGCGCTGGATTTTTTGTAGGCGACAATATCAGGCTGATAGGCGTTGGCTTCAAACCTGTTTTTTAACATAAGCATCTTTCTGTCCTCCCTGCACTGTCAGATACCTGGACTAAACCTCACATTCCCTTGTGCTGATGAGCGGGAACGCCGCTTAGTCCGAACGTCAAACTGGCGGATATCCTAAATGCCTTATGCGAGGGGGCGCAATCATATATTCGGACTATTACCATTTGGTTATCTCTTGTGTTTGAGGTAAAAAATGCTCTGTAGCGCCTTTATTTTCAGATGGTTACTGTGTTCGGATGAATCTTGTGTGATGCTCTTGACCTGACTCTTAAACTGTATGAATATACAGAGGCTAATTTTAGGAGGCGACAAAATGGCCGTAGTGACCCTGTATATGAGTGACAGAGACCCATCCCAACAGATGTTTAAATCCAAGAAAGAAGCTGACGATCATGACAAAAAGCTTGAGCTCGCCGAAGGCGTGTCTCATTTCCTGGCGCAACGCCTGACTTCTTTGAATGAAGGTTTGGCGGAAGAAATCGGCATGCTGGTCGCTAATCACAAAGAAGCGTTCGCAACCGCGTTCAAAGGCAAGGTTGATGTCTTGTTTGAAGAGTCGCCAGAATCTGCTCCCAGCGTGGAAGAAGAAGCTAAAGAGAGCGCCAAGGTCAAAGACAGCGGCAAAGTGCGGGCGATAGCAGGCAAGGGCTGATGCCCAAGGGATGTTGTCAGCATCCCATGGGTGTAACCGTCTAAAGCTGAATGTTTTGCGTTACCAAAGCCGGTGTTTGTTGCATGATGATGTCGCCTGCGCGAATGGAGGCCGTCACCACGCTTTGGCGGCGCAAGACTTCGTAGTCATCAGGTCCGTCCAATAGGATGAAGTTGGCGGGTTTGCCGATTTCTACCCCGTAACGGTCTTGAATGTTCAGCACTTTGGCGCTGTTATGACTGATCAGGTCCAGCGCATTGCGGTAGTCGTCATAGCCCATCATATGGCATATGTGCAGCGCGAAGTCCAAAGTGCGCAGCAGATTGCCATTGCCCAGGGAGTACCATGGGTCCTGAATGGAGTCTTGACCGAGGCCGACATTGAGGCCCGCTTCCAGCAGCTCCTTCACCCGAGTAACGCCGCGACGCTTGGGGAAGTTGTCGAACCTGCCTTGTAAATGAATGCTCTCTGTTGGGCAAGATACGAAGTTTATCTGTGACATCTTCAGCAGACGAAACAGGCGGCTGCAGTAAGCGTTGTCGTAGGAGTGCATTGCGGTGGTATGGCTGGCGGTGACCCGATGCCCCATATCGCGCTTCAATGCTTCCGCCGCCAGTACTTCCAGGAATCTTGAACCGGGGTCGTCTATTTCATCGCAATGCACATCGACAAGGCGATCATATTTTTGCGCCAGATCCATAAGGATTTTGACCGACTCCACGCCATAGTCGCGGGTAAACTCGAAATGGGGGATGCCGCCGACGACATCGACGCCCATTTCTACGGCTTTTTCCATCAATTGGACGCCATTGGGGTAGGAGAGAATGCCTTCTTGTGGAAACGCCACCAGTTGCAGTTCAATCCATGGCGCCACTTCCTGTTTAATATCAAGCAGAGCTTCCAGCGCCGTCAGGGTTGGATCGGTGACATCTACATGAGAGCGTACCGCCTGTACGCCGTATTGGGTCAGCATTTTTAAGGTGCGGCGCGTGCGCTGTTTAACGTCCTCATGGGTGATCATGGCTTTGCGTTCCGCCCAGCACTCAATGCCTTCAAACAGCGTGCCGCTCATATTCCAGCGAGGTTCGCCAGCAGTGCCTGTTGCGTCCAGATGGATATGGGGTTCGACAAAGGGTGCGCTGACAAGACGCTCGCCGGCGTCCAACAATATTTCCACGTCAGTTTGCGGAAGCTCCGCCATGGGCAATATAGCGCTGATATCGCCTTGGTTAATCTGAATGGCGTACAAACCGTCCTGGCCGCGTAAACGGACGTTGGTGACGTATTTCATTGATGGACTCACCTGATTATTTATTCTGAAGCGGACATTTTCCGTCAATGACCATCGACTGTCGACCGCTTCTAGCAATGTCAGACGCCAGAAGTATTAGGTGATGGTCATGAAAGGTTTTGGCGAAAGCGGAGCGTTTGAAGAGGAAAAAACCGGGGCCATAAAAAAGGGCCCTGAAGCAGGGCCCAATGGGGTATAGGGTTAGACGGCCTCCCTTTGGCCGTTATCAGCGGTGACCTGGGCGCGTCTGCCCACGGCCGACAACAATGCCTGCAACGTGGCGGTGGTGGTGTCTTCCGCCAGCGCGGCGGCGCTGAACGGCTCCCCGTTGATCATTACCTTGATGCAGGCGAGGGCGTTGGCGTCGGTGCCTTCGCCAAGGGCGAATTCATCATAGGCCTCTACTGCGATGCTGATGCGGTAGCGACTCTCCAGCGCGGCGGCCACCGCCTCGACGCCGCCGTGTCCTTGGCCGCGGATGCCGGAGATAATGGCGTCGTCGCCGAATTCAATTTGCACCTGCACGGCTTCGTCAGTTCTATGCATATCGTAGGTGCGCAACCGCCATCCTTTGGGTGTGTTCAGATATCGTTGTTCAAACAAACGATGAATAGTGCGGGAATCAATTTCACCGCCTTCGGACTCCGCTTCATGCTGCACGACTTTGGCGAATTCGATTTGCAGCCAACGCGGCAGGCTGATGTTGTAATCGCGTTCCAGTACGTGAGCGACGCCGCCTTTGCCGGACTGGCTATTGATGCGCACGACTTCTTCATAACGTCTGCCCAGGTCCGAGGGATCGATAGGCAGATACGCCACATTCCAGACGTCGTCCTCTTTACGTTTGTGCAGGCACTTACGGATGGCGTCTTGATGACTGCCGGAGAACGCAGTGAAAACCAAATCGCCAGCATAAGGATGACGCGGGTGTGTGCTGATTTCAGTGCAAGCTTCGACAGTGTCGGTAATCTCTGACATATCGGACAGATCCAGCATGGGATCAACGCCCTGGGAATACAGGTTCATGGCCATGGTGACCAAGTCCATGTTGCCGGTGCGCTCGCCATTGCCCAGCAACGTGCCTTCGACTCTGTCGGCGCCCGCCATCACAGCCAGCTCCGCAGCCGCTACGCCACAGCCGCGATCATTGTGAGTATGCACGCTGACAATAACGTGCTCGCGCTGATGGATGTTCTCGCACATCCATTCGATCTGGTCGGCGAAAACGTTAGGGGTCGCCATTTCCACTGTCGCCGGGAGGTTAATGATGACCTTGCGCCCATTTTCAGGACGCCATACGGCGTTAACGGCATTGATGACTTCGATGGCGAAGTCCAGCTCCGTGCCAGTGAAGCTCTCTGGAGAGTATTCAAAACTCCACTTGGTTTCAGGATGCTTTTCAGCGTGCGCCAGGACTTCCTGGGCCCCGCGTACGGCGATGGCTTTGATGCCTTCGCGATCCAGGCCGAAGACCTGCTCGCGCTGTACGGTGGAGGTAGAGTTATAAACGTGAACGATCGCTTGCTTGGCGCCCTGCAGCGCTTCATAAGTGCGTGCGATCAGCTCGGGACGCGCCTGGGTCAACACCTGGATGGTGACGTCGTCCGGAATGCGGTTTTCTTCGATCAGCTTGCGGCAGAAGTCAAAGTCCGGCTGACTGGCCGCAGGGAAGCCGATTTCAATTTCCTTAAACCCGCACTTCACCAGTAGATCGAACAGTCGCTGCTTTTGGCTAACGTTCATTGGCTTGATCAAAGCCTGGTTGCCGTCACGCAGGTCAACTGCGCACCAGATGGGCGCTTGTTCGATAACCTGATCCGGCCAGCGGCGGTCCGCTTTACGGATAGGAGTGTATGGACGATATTTGCGGTGGTCGAAAGCCATGGAAATCAGCCTCGTAAATCTTCCTGTTCGAATTGAGCGGGCGTGAATGTTTCCCGCATCCATTTAGGTTTTGAGCGCGATGGCTCTGGTTCGCTTGAGCTTGTGGCCCGTTAAGCCGCCAGGCCTTGTGAGCCAGGCCGCCTGACGTTTCGTACTAAGGCGGGTGCGCTATAAAGAAACGTGCAGTCAGGGAAGCAATCATACCGGGAATGGCGCGCAATGAGTTTGCGTTGTTGATTTGATTTTTAGAAAAAATAGCAGATAATTCCAATAATTTATATATAAGTGAAATTAAGTGTCCCGATGAAAGAAAAACTTGTCAAAATAGATCGCATTGATCGCAAAATATTAGAGTGTCTGCAAAAAGATGGCGGGCTATCCAATCAGGAGTTGGCGGAAAAAGTTGGACTGTCGCCATCTCCATGCCTGCGTCGCGTGCGTGCGCTGGAAGAGGCGGGCATTATTCTGCGCCGGGTGACTTTGTTGGAGCGCAAGAAGCTGGGACTGTCTTTGACGGTGATTATCCAGATCAGCATGGATCGCCATACGCCAGAACGCTTTGAAGAGTTTGAAACTCAGGTTAAAGAGTCCCCGGAAGTGCAGGAATGCTATTTGATAACCGGGCAAGAGGCGGACTACATGCTAAAGGTAGTGGTGCCGGACATGGATGCGTATCAAGTGTTCCTTTTGAACAAGATTACCCGTATTCCCGGGGTAAGCGGAGTGCACTCCAGCTTTGTGCTGCGCAGGGTGGTGGACAACACGGAATTGCCGCTGGGCTATTTATAGAACCTCCGTTTAAGATTCGCTCACGAAAAAGTTTCTCGGCTAATACGCATGGCTTATTAATCATTCTGTTTTACACTAATAGTTAGCTAGCTAATTAATTTGAATCCACTAACAAGCGGAATAGCATGAGCGAGTTATTTTCCTTCACATTAGCGCGTCTGAACCGACGCTGGCGCAAACTGCTGGATGATCGGCTCAGTGACTTGGGGCTGACTCAATCCCGCTGGGTGACGCTGCTTTATCTGCAAAGGCTGGGCGGCGATCTGACTCAGAAAGAGTTGGCGAACGCTCTGTCCATTGAATCGCCGACGCTGGTGCGACTGTTGCACGGCCTGGAAGAGTCTGGGCTGGTGACCCGCATCGGGTGTGGGCAGGATGGACGCGCCAAGCGTATTCGCCTGACTCCCGCGGCGGAAGGCTACCTGGAAACAGTGAATGAACGCGCCGCCGCATTGCGGAGCGAGATGCTTGCTGGCGTTTCGCCGCAGGATCTTGAACTGTGCCTGCAGGTTTTTGCGCGGATAGAAAAGAATGCATCGGAAATAAACTGACTGACGCCTCGCCGATTGAATTACGCATCACTCACGTTTGCAAGGGGATTCCGAAGACTGATTACGGAGCATTTACATGTCTGATACGTTGCTGCAGGCTCTTTTTGACCGTCATGGACCCGCCTATCGCTGGCTGGCCATGCTCACTGTCATGATGGGGACGGTCTCCGCCGTATTGACGTCGACTATCGTCAATGTGGCCTTGCCGGACATCATGAACCACTTTTCCATCGGTCAGGGCGTCGCCCACCGGCTTTCTCGCCGCTATGACCACGACCATGCTGACCACCGCCTGGTTGACGCAGCGCTTTGGTCTGCGTCGCGCGCTGGGATTCGCCATGCTGCTGTTCGCCAGCGCTTCTGTGCTGGGCGGTCTGGGGCCGAACGCAGAGTCTGTGATCCTGGCGCGGGTGCTGCAAGGCGGCGCCGCGGGTATGTTACAGCCGATTGCGATGCATGTGTTGTTCAGGGTTTTTCCTCGTAATGAGCGCGGGCGCGCTATCGGAATATACGGGATGGGCGTGATACTGGCGCCAGCCCTGGGGCCGGTGCTGGGCGGCGTCATTGTGGATCAGCTCGACTGGCGTTATATCTTCTTTGCGCCGCTGCCTATTACGATGGTTGGTTTTCTGATGGCGTTACGTTATATGCCTCACAGGGAGTCGGAAGTCGTCCAGCATGGTTTTGATTGGACCAGCTTCTTTTATCTCTGCCTGTTTATCGGGTGTGCGCTGGATGGCTTGACCCGGTTGCAGCATGGTCTGGTGCAACCGCTCTGGCAGTCGATGGGAGCCCTGCTGGCCGTGTTCTCGCTGATATTGTTCGTGCGAAGACAGCAACATAGCAAAAGCCCTTTGCTGGAGCTTGCGTTGTTACGGGTTCCCAGCTTTCGCAGCGCCTTCCTGGTGTCGTTGGGGTTGGGCATGGCCTTGTTTGGTTCTACCTACATCATTCCCCTTTTTGTCCAGACTGCATTGGACTATAGCGCGACAGAGGCAGGCATGATGATGGCGCCGGCTGGCGTTGCGTTGGGCATCTTGTTTCCCTTCAGTGGACGGGCGGCGGATAAAGGGGCGCCTCATCGCCTGGTGTTAGCGGGACTGATTCTATTTGCCGGCGCGAGTCTGTTGTGGGTGTTTATCGGGCTTGCGCCATCGTTCTTCTATCTGGCTTCTCTGGTGTTGGTGGGACGCGTAGGGCTGGCGCTGATGATGCCGGCGCTCAGCACCGGCGGTTTGGTGGAAGTCAACGACGCGCAGTTGGGACAGGCGTCGGGAATGATCAACTTCGCCCGACAGTTTGGCGGCGCCATGGGTATTAATATCCTGGCGGTCATGCTTGAGTGGGGGAGAGTGACCGACGATGGGCGTCATGTCGCATCCATGCTGAGTTACACCGAAGCCTTTGTTTTGCTTGGCGTAATCGCTGTCGCTGCATTGTGGCCCGCAACGCGCATCGGAAAAATCGACGCCTCTGTGCGGGCCGCGCCAGAAGGCGCCTGAGCAGAACTAGGCGCCAATCAAGGCCTGCCCGCACACTCTTATGGTTGCGCCAGTGACTCCATAGGCGCTGGGAGTGGCGAGAAATGCGATCAACGCCGCGACGTCTTCGGGCTGACCGCCCTGTGACAATGAGTTCAGGCGGCGACCTGCCTCCCGCATCAATATAGGCATTTGCGCCGTCATATCGGTTTCAATAAAAGCGGGGGCGACGGCGTTTACGGTTACCCCTGTGGGCGCCAATTGGGGCGCCAGCGCCGCCACGTAGCCAATCAGCGCCGCTTTACTGGCTGCATAGTTGGTCTGCCCAACATTTCCTGCGACGCCGCTGATGGATGACAAACAAATAATACGACCGTTATCGCGCAATGCATCTGCGTTCAGCAACGCTTCGTTGATGGCGATGACAGCCCTGAAATTAACATCCAACACGCTACTCCAGGTCTCTTCGGACATCTTAGCCAGAGTTTTGTCGCGAGTGATCCCGGCGTTGTGAACGAGAATGTCGACACCGCCATATTGTTCCAGAAAGTATTGCATCAAGGATTGCGGTGCATCCGGCGCGGTAATATCCATGGGCATTGGAATGCCGTTAATCTCGGCGGCGAAGCGCGTCAGGGCCCGGCTGGCGGAAGGGATGTCCAGACATATCACCTTTGCGCCCCCCTCGGCGAACCGGCGAGCTGTCGCCAAGCCAATGCCGCGGGATGCGCCGGTCACCAGGGCGATTTTGTTTTGCAGCGGTCGGGAGGGCGTTAGCTGTGGTTGAGACGGCGGCGCTTCCACCGCTGCGCTTAGCCTGACCGCCTGGCCATCCACATAGGCGCTGGCGGGGGAGCAGAAAAACGCGAGCGGCCCTGTCAGGCGATCTTCCTGGCCGGGCGCCAGATAAATCAAATTGGCGGTGGCGCTGCGTTTGCCTAACTCTTTGCCCAGAGAGCGGGTGAAGCCTTCTACTGCCTTGGCGCACGCCGCCATGATGGGGTCGTCAGTGTGTTCAGGCGTTGACGCCAACAAAAGTGCGCGTCCGTGGCGGGGAAATTGCGCCATCAGGGGATGGAAAAAACGGTATAGCGCATCCAGGTCCTCACTACTGCGACAACCGGTGGCGTCGAAGAGGGCGATGACTGGCGCCGCCTGGTTTGTCTGTATGTCCTCGCATACCCGCGCTCCAAGTTCCTGTAGTCGGGCGCGCACGATGTTCAATGTTCCTTTTCCTGCGACGCCGCCGATCACGGCGGTGGCGCCCTGCAATGGACTATTGGGGGTCGTCTGCGCTGAGCGCTGAAGTGCAACCGGGGCAGGAAGCCCCAGCTTCTTCAGCAGTTTGTAGGCGCCTGGATGATTGGCGAGTGTGAGCAATAGATCGGACATGACGATTTCCTTTTTCGTAATGGCGAGGTAAGCGGCCCTTATTCGGCGCAGATCTAAAAATGGCGGCGAAAACGCTCTTTTCTTCACAGAAAATCGGCGTACGGCGGCTAAAGCCTATATTCTTCGCCGCAACAAGGCTAGGATATAACTCCTTTTCATGTCAGTAAGGGCAGTGCATTGAATCAGGAGCAGAAACTTGAGTCTGTCGCGACCAGGACGCCACAGGGACGCAAGGCGGTCATATCGCGGGAAGATGTAATTTCAGCTGCATTGAAGCTGGCCGGGCCGCATCGCAGCGTGTCCACCTTGAGCCTTCGAGAAGTGGCGCGTGAAGCGGGCATTGCGCCCAATAGCTTTTACCGGCATTTCAGAGATATTGATGAATTGGCGGTGACGCTGATAGAGCGCGCCGGCGCCTCGCTCCGAAAAATCATTGGTGAAGCCCGCAATCGCGCCAGCATGGACACCAGTGTGGTGCGTTCATCCGTCGAGGCCTTTGTCGAACAGTTGAGCGCTGATGAAAAGTTTCTGCATATTCTGCTCCGAGAAGGCAACGTCGGCTCCGACGCCTTTAAATACGCGGTAGAACGTCAACTGTGCTTCTTTGAAGAAGAGCTTTGCGTAGACCTGGTGCGCCTCGCCAAATCCAAAGGCACTGGCATCATGCAGCCGGAGCTGGTGTCCAAGGCGATCACTCGTCTGGTGTTTGCGGTGGCCGCCACAGCCTTGGATTTACCCTATGAAAAGCATGCCGGGATCAGCGACCAGCTGGAGCGTATGATTCGCATGATCATTGTCGGATCTCAGGTCCTGGCGGAAATCGAGCCAAACCCGGCGGTCGTCGCCACAGAAATGGCGAGCGTAAGAGCATCCCTGGAGCGGCCCGAACTCTGAGCGGATGCGCTTAACGCGCCTCCGCCCTCTTCAACTCCAGCTTTAGCCAGTCCTGGCCGTCTCTGCGTCCACCGTCGACCGCGTGGAAATGGCGTTTGTAAAACATCGATAGTTTGTCTGGAGCGGGAACCGGGCCGCCGTCCTCGTGCTCAACGCGCATTGCGGTGGTCACCAGCTTTCTGATGTCAGGCGCCTGCCGGCGAATAAAGTTCAGTAGCCATTTCATTTCCGCGAACGCGTTTCCCAGGCCGCCGCGGCGATTCAGGCGTTTATACAGAATAATCGTCAGCACGCCTTCTTCTTGGCGGTAGGTGATTTCCGCTTTCTCAAAACAAGCGGTTTCGCCAATGGGGCGGGTTCCGGGCAAGAGGGAATAGGGGCGTGTAGGGATGCCCTCGCGGGCTAGTAAATTCGAGAGCGGATACATATCGTCACCTTCGGAGGTTCAGGTTAACCCTGTTATTGTTGTTGGGTAACCGTGGCGCTACGAAGGTTGCGGCGATTAATTCAACGCCTCATCGACAAATGATGCTGAGACGCAGTTGGGGGGCGATTTTTATATTTATTAATTTTTCTATTTATTCATGCATGTTTGCGGAGCGAAGTTGGGCATGTTCGGCCCCAATCCGCTGTAAGGACTGAATCCCTCCTGTCTGATATCGCACTTCGGCGGGCAATGATCGCTTTTCATGGCGGTTTTCATTGCGATCTTACGGTACTCCTGACTGGCTACCACATGCCCCTTACTGAGCAGAATTTCACTATGTAGTTCGTACAGCTTGGCGCCCAGTTCATGCTGATGATAACGCTCCGTCAGGATTTCCGCGCAGTTCAGGGCGTGCAGGGCGTCTTCCGTGCGGCCGAGCTGATAATACATCTCAGCCAGAATTCGCCAGTCGTAGCTGGCGTCGCGCTCATCCGGGCAGTGATCGATCGCTGACAGAATGGCTTGTACGCCCTTGTCGGTTTCTCCCAGTGACTTCAGCGTCAGCGCCAGCATACGATAGGTCTTGCATTTACACTTGCCTTCCTGCAGGAAGGGCTCTGCAAGCAATAGCAACTGTTTGGCCTGTTTGAAGTGCTGATCCTGAATCAGGCGCTCCGCTGCTGCGAGCAATTCCGGTAACGCTTGGTCGCTTCCCGACTTGGCGAGGTGAACGGCGTGTTGTACCGGATCGCGATTACGCAACCACTCCGCCGCCATGGCGTGACGTTCGCGGCGAACCTGTTCCGGCATGGACTGGTAGACCGCTTCCCGTAGCAGATTGTGAGTGAAGAACCAGCGTTCGCCATGCGGGTGCAGGACTCCCAGGCTGAGCAAGGTGGCGAAGCGCTCCAGAGGGCCGTTCATCAGTTCTTCCAATTGCGGCTGTGTGAAACCGTCCTGGCTGACGGAAATCAACTCCAGAGCGCTCTTCAGGCGCGCAGGCAATCGCTCGGTTTTGGCGGCGATGATATGGGTGATGCTAAAGGGCAATTCGTCGCCCAAATGCTCGTGATTGAGTAAATCGATTAAGAATGACGGATGCCCCTGCGCCTTTAAAACACAGTGCTCGCGCCACTCCTCGCTGGCTGCGCCGTGGCCGTGCGCCAACTCTCTCGCCTGGGGCTGAGTGAGAGGGAAGAGACGGATTGTTTTGACGTCATGTTGGTCGAACCCGGCGATAAAGTCCGTATAACTGCTGGTGATCAGCAGCAGTGGACAATAAGGCGTCAGATTCGCCAAAGCCTCCAGAGTGAGGCGCATCTCCTCGTTGAGCTGGTGTATTTCTTCGATCACCACAATCAGCTCTCGCTGCCCCAGCAATGCAATGAGCAAGGTCTCCAGCGCCTGTTGACAACTCTTTTGGAACAGATAGGGTGACATGCTCGCCACCATCCAGTCATTGGGATGGGGATTGCTGCGCTTGACGCCGAACAGGTGGTAGATAAATGGATACCAGTGACTGTCGATACAGAAGTTGACCAAGAGGTTAAGTAGCCTGTCGTCGTCTACCTCCTGCATGTTCGCCAGGCGGCGGATCAACTCCGCGCCGGGATGCAGTTTGGGGTTGTCGTCGCAGGTATTGCGCAGGACGACTCGAGTGAGACTCTGTTTGGCGGCTTCCTCGACAAAGGCCAGCGCCAAGTGGGTTTTACCAATGCCCGCCACGCCGCTGATATTGCACCAGGCCCCTTCGCCTTCTGTTTTTAGCTGAGACAGAAGGGACTGGAAATAAGCCAGTTCCTGGTCGCGGCCAATGGTGTGCAATACCGGTGGCGCCGATTCTGTCAGCGCATACCAAGGACCAGGCGCGTAGGCGGGATTGGATTTATAGACAAAGCTGTATTCGAGACGACTGCAATGAAACAGCTCACTGTGCACCAGCACCACGCCGGACAGTTGCTGCTTGGCGAAACGCTCAATGCCGAGCCGTTCGCTCATTGGCAGGCGAGCCTGACAGCGCAAGGCGCCGTTTTGGCTGAATTCAGCTTGTATCGGTTTGACCAGCGCGACCATCTCTGGATGGCGGCGGGCGATCGCGCGGATTACTCTCATCGCATAAGCTGTCGGTTTTTGGTGGGCGTTTGCTGCGCCCAGCAATAGCACATGGAATGAAGGGGAGGAGTAGTGCACGGCGACATCCATTTCGTCCATCATGGGAGCCAGGCTTCTGAGGTCCAGCTCGCCGACCAGGCATAAGCCAAGCACTTTTTTCTGAATCGAATGCGTGGTCGCCTCGCTGTTTTCCGGCTGCGCCGGAATGGGGGTTTCCGTCGATGGCGCTTCCGGCTCTGTGGCGTCCTCCGCGATAATCAGCTCATCCACTGACACATTGTAGAAGCGTGACAAGTTGTGGGCTGTACGCAGCAATACAAAACGTTGTAATTCCGCCCGTTTCAGAGACGAAACGGACACGTACAGTCTCTGCTGTTGGCATTCGTCAGCGACCTGTTCCTGACTTAGTCCCAGGCCTTGTCTAAGCTCCAACAAGCGGTTTCGATGCAAACGGACCCTGCCGGGTCTGCAACTCTGGCGCATATTGTTATCCTTTACTACGTTGAGCGCTGACGACTGCTGTTCGGTATTTCTCCGATTCACCTCAAACGCTTCCTGTTTTTTGTGAGCTTGAAATTCCCATACATCATTGTTTTATAGGGACTTTTATCCTGTTATTCGAACGATTTATGAATACGCTTTCATTCGAAGTTATCAGGGTAAGCGACACGAGAACAACAAAAACGTCATTGACTTTTCCGATGTTCCCTTTCAATAAAAACTATCAATATTTCTTCAGAGTTGCGCCTCGAAATGCGCCTGTGTGAGGCGCTGATAACGCTTAGCTTTCCGCTATTTTTTTCTATCTGTTTTGCAGAAGGCGGAATGTGGCTGTTCCAGTGTAAAGCGACGCGAGTAATAGAGTTCCAGACATCAACGTCGCACAGAGATCGTATGAATGCGCTCCCTGTTATAGTTCGAAACAACAGACCTTCTTTGTGTAACGAAACCTAACAGTACATCAAGTTACTTAGGATACAAAAGGCGAAAAATACGTTTTTATACGAAGTCGACCTTACATTCCGTTACAAAGGCATAGAATTATCCCTCAGAGAGATTATTTAAATGCTTAATTTGGCCTATGCATTTAGACCACTGGTTAGACTTGCTAAGTCTATAGTACTAACCACATATCTATACGGCCCAGAAACTTCGCGGGTTTTCACGTTACTTAAGAAATATATTAATAATATGGCGGTAATGTTTTTTCTTATTCAATTACAAAAAGTTAAATGCATGCCGGTATTATTTGAAGTTTGAAGAGCGGTTATGTTTTTTAACTCTGACCGGCAGTCATTTATATCTTGTCTATATCTGTGCGCGCGTATATCGGTTTAAGTTCATTATGTCAGGTTCACTTTGCGTCGGGTAAGTGAACCGTCAGTGTCAGATCGGTTCAGTTCAAGGGATCAGATGCATCTGCGTCGAATCTGACGCTTATCTGAAACTGGTTCAAAAGGCCGTGTGACCGACCATCGTTTCCATCAACCCCCCGTCAACAAAAGGAATGGGAACGATGGAAATAAAATGCGATGAGACCAATCAGTTAGTTAGTCAGGCCAGAAGCGGTTGCCCGAATTCATTGGAAATGCTTTTTCGTGAACAGCGTCCCAAATTGCACAGATTTATCCGCAACCGGGTGTCGCGTCAGGAGGATATCGAAGATTTAGTGCAGGATACGTTCCTTTGGGCGCAGCAGGGACTCAGCTCTTTTGAAGGTAAATCCCGGTTCTCCACCTGGATTTTGGGTATCGCCAATAACCTGATCCGCAACCACTACAACCGTTCCCCTGAGTACAAATATGACTTTGTTTCAGACGATGTGCTGGATCAGGCGCATAACGAGTCCGATACGCCGGAAGCCAGCCTGCAGCAGGAGCATCGCATCAAGCAGTTGGAGTACAGTATCCGCATGCTGCCGAAAGACGTGCAGCAAATTGTTGAATGGGTGGCGATTGAAAACTATCCCTATCAGCGCGTCGCAGATGAACTCGGCATTACTGTTCCCAGTGTGAAAAGCCGTCTGTTCCGGGCGCGGACGTCGCTGAAGGAATCAGTCATGCCGTTGATGTAAGCTCTCTATCAAGGGCGCAGAGTGATCCTGCGATCATGGGCGTGGGATCACTCTGTAAGGCTTAACTCAATTTCTTGACTGCTTTTTCATAATCTTTCTGAATGCCCTCCTTGAAGTCGTAAAGGAACAGGCGGAATGCGCTCAAGGCTTCTTTTTTCAAATCGTCTGCTGTCGCAGATGAGCCTTCCTGCGGTCCCTGAGCCATTTTTTCGCATGCGACAAAGAATTCATCCCGCGCCTTTTCGGCTTTTTCCATATGTTCTTTTTGAGCGTGAGGCTGACAGGTTGCGAATAGCTCATCCACCTGTTTTCGCACCTTGCTGGAGGGATTCGCCATATTGGTCAGCATGGCGTCCAAGTGCCCATCAAACTTTTTCGTGAGCTCTTCCCAGCCATCTCCTTTGCGGGGCGTTTCCGCTATGGTTTTACGGCTTACCAGGCCGTCAAACTGGGTTTTGAAGTAATTGAGGTTGTCTTTACCAATGAACTCTTTGACGGGGCGTTCGCGGGTCGCGGCGACGCTGCCGCCTACCTCCACTGTTGCGGTGTCTGTAGGAATCGTTGCTTTTCCGCCGACCTTCAATTCACCGCCGACCAGTACCCTCCCGAAACTCATGCCCCCGTCTTTCAGTTCAAAGTAGGCTGAAACTGTGGCGGCTGCAGATGCCGTCGCTGCGCCTGAAGCTGATTCCGCAGCGCTGGAAAGTATCTCAGTGACTTCCGCATCTTCTAATCCCGGCGCTTTTTTACTGGCGAGTTCTTTGATTTTCTCAATAGTGTCCAGGCTTACGCCGCCCTTTATGGTAATTTTTATGTCGTGAAAAGCGCCGTTGTAGTTGATATTGGCGTTATTGCGCATTTTACGACGGGTATGCTCGATTGTGGCTGTCGCGGTTGAGGCGATGTCCAGGGTGAGGGTGGTTTTGTGGCTTCTCTCCTTCGGCTGGCTGTATTCCAGAGCGCGAATTTGCGTGAAGTCGCTTTTACTGAACTTCATTTGCGGCGTTTCAAGGTGTTTGCTGATGGTCTCAAACGCCAAGATGGTTTCCGGCGCCTGTTCACGCGCTTTCTCCAGCATAGTTTCCGGCGCTTCACCCGGCTTTTCTTGATAGGTTTTAACGAATTCGTTGAAAATATTGGCGTGACGGACGGTTAAGCCTTCCACCAGGGAGGCTCTGCCTTTTACGCCGACCTCTTTCTCCATCTCTCTTTTCATGGCGGACTCAAGATGCTTAGGCCCCATGCCAACCACTTTGCGCAGGTTATGCTCTACGCGCCCGAATCCCTTGGTCAACGTATCATGCGAACGTGTGTTCCCTTCGTACTGCAGCAGTTTGTCAAAGTTTTCCAAAGCCATGTCTTTGAGCTGGTCGCGAACCAGATCAATCGCAGGCTGCTCCTCTGAGCTTGCAATGGAACTGGTTTCACTGATGACGGAGGGGCTGCCCTGGCTGGCGGTGTAAAAGGATTCCCCGCTCACAACGGTTGGATTGCGGTTGACGACTACTTCGTTACCGGCCAACGCATCCATCGAGTTCAGCGACTCCGAGCTGACGCTGCCGGAAAGGCGGTCGGGGGAGGGAGGCTCCTGCAACGCGGTGTGAAAGCTTTCTTCGGAGGCGGCGGAATGGCTGCGAGTCAGAGGCCTGCCGAGTAGTTCGAGATTTTCTGCTGTCAGTGGAAGGGAATTGACCGGGTTTTGAGAATGAGTTTCTTCTGGTGTTATGGAAGCGCTTTCAATATGAGAAATGTGTTCCTTGAGCGCGCCGAGTCGCTCAAAAAAGTCGTCTTGGGCGCGATTTTCAAACTTTTCGGTACGGGCTTTGAGCAGGCCCTCGTTCTCCAGCATTTTTTCGGTTAGAGAGGCCTCTCCTTTGATGTGAAGATGCGTGTGTTTGTGCTCGTAACTGACTTTCACATCGGAGTCCTTGAATCCAAGCTTGCCGAAGCCGCCGTAGGAAAGAGAATTGACTTTATAACTCGCAGAGGCAGGTATGCTGCGCGGTTCCGGCAGGGCGAGTTCGACTGATCCGTTACGCCAGTCTCGCAACTCGTCTAAATTGGATGCGCCCTCGCCGTGAGCTCTCAGGAAGTCCTGCAGTTTCAGCTTCATTTGATCGCTTTGAGTGAGAATATCGCTATCGCTGGCCACCGCTTTCTTGAGCGCTTTGGCCGATTTGGCGGCCCCAGGTGAGCTTAAAGTGAGATCCAGCACGCTGTTGGTGAAGTGATCGACAAAATCGCTGACGTTATCAAACCCCCTGCCTGACGTGCGGGACAGGTTGGCCGTCGCCCCGACGGATGGACCCGCCTCAATGATTGGCAGCTTGATTTCAAATCCGAACTTGCCTGCATCGGTTCTTTCTCGCAGCACGCCAAGCGCCTGTGAGGTTTGCGCTGTCTCTTTGTGACTGAGGTTGACCGTTGCTTTGAGCGGCGTGTGCAGAATACTCACGCCCAGGTCCATTTCCACCGCCAGATTGTTGCTGGCTCCGGAATTGTTGAGGTACTTCAGTTTATCCAGCACCTCTTCTTTTATTTTTTCCCGCTCTTGCTGGACGATACGGTTGGCGACGTGTTTGGCGAGAGGCTTGGTCACTTCAGCTGTTTCCGCGCTGAACTTGGATGGTATGAGCTGGTTGACCTCCTTTAAAGCGAAGTTCATCTGATTCAACACTTCCAGATGATCCGTGGCGGTTTGGATTTCCCGGGGAGGGTTGAACTTCTCGTTAAAGACCCTTAGTTGCGACTCATCAAGTTTACTGGTCAAGATGTCCTGTAACGCTTGCGTGAGTTTGCCGATTTCTTTGGGCGTAGAGAGATCCAGGCCAGGGTCTGGCGTTTTGCCCATGAATTCTTGCAGATTAAGTTTTTCGAAAAGGTTCTTAACAATGGCTTCATTGCCGGCGGAGGACTTTGTCTCGTCCAGCACCTTGGCGAGACTTTTTCGCTCCAGATCCTGAATGATAATTTCGCTGTAGCGTTCTATTTTGGCCTGCGGGTAACCGGTAAGGTTTAGATCGTGATTTTCCGCCCAGGCCTTGAACTTCTCGGGGGTAGTGAGAGGCGGCGTTGCGGGACGAACGTTGTTTACCCCCAGCTGCACGGGCACGGATCTGGTGTTTTGCTGCGATACCTGTTCTGGACCGACATTCTGAGGGAC
Organism: Hahella sp. NS-SX17; assembly: GCF_057367735.1. Classification (NCBI taxonomy): domain Bacteria; kingdom Pseudomonadati; phylum Pseudomonadota; class Gammaproteobacteria; order Oceanospirillales; family Hahellaceae; genus Hahella; species Hahella sp. NS-SX17. The sequence goes on along the minus strand of NZ_CM170632.1, from coordinate 5,825,007 downwards.
TGGTACGGGGGGGCGGTTGACTTCCATTTCCTACTCCTTTAACCCTGAATCCACTGATTGTTGACCTGAGAATCGTCGCCAACCTGCTTGCGAGCGGGCGCAGGTTCAGGACCTTTTTCCGCGTAGGTTTTCACCGTTTCAATATGCTGGAGGAGGCGCTGGCTCAACACGCCGGCAGGCGCAATCACGCTGAACGGATACTTGTCCATCAGCCAGAGCCAGCCGGAGTCGTTATCCAGAGAAAGAGTTCCCCCTTCCGTCCCCTGCCAGAACAAATTGGCGCCCAGCAACATTTTTAACAGGGCGTTCTGCTTGCGTAGCGTCTCAGGTTCTTCGCTGTCGTCAGGCAGTTTGAACAGGGGAGAGAAGATAATCAGATGCTCGTCCGCTGCATGCCACTGCAGATTTACAACCAGGGTGTCGTTGACTTCCAGGGAGAGGTAGCCGTGTTCGTCCAGTTGCAGTGAGTCCTCTAACTGCAGCTGCTTCGCCAGGTCGGCGATCAGAGAGTCGATGTTCATAAAAGCGGCCTTTAGCAAGTAACGCCGGACCGCTGTTGCATCAAATACCTGCGGACCCGACTTGTCATGGGTTAGATATTCCGTTTGGAGTTACAACTGCTTCCGCAAGGTGAGTAACCGCAGCCTCAGTGAAGTTGCGCTGAGCGCGGGAAAATGTGGCCGCGTAAAAATTTTCGCAACCGTTCGCAATTCGCCGTTACCAATCCGATAGACCTAAGGCATCAGGCGAAACGGGACAGAACTATGAGCACGACACTCAACAAACTGATTGCAGAGTTTGCGAAGAAATACGGTATGCCGGATCTGGAGCAGACTCCGGAAGGCCATTTTGAATGGTATGTAGACGCCAATCCGGTGCGGTTTTTTGAGTCCGCCGGCAAGATCTACGTCGCCGCCCAGGTGCGCAAGCTACCTGAAGACAAGCGAGAGCGCGGCGAGTGCGTCAGAACCGCATTGAAGGCGGCGCTGGCCAATGCCGACTCCCATCGCGAATCCCTTTATATCGACGTCAATCAGGATGCGTTGTGTCTGTATCGCTGTATGGCTTCGAAAGAACTGTCCCTGTTTGATTTCGAAAAGCTGCTGGAGTCCTTCATGCACGCATTGGATTGCATGACTGAGATCACCGGCTCTATTGGCGGCTACACTCGCCGCGATATTCCCGTGCTGGCCCCGCATACCCGGTTCTGAATGGCATGACTTCAGAATAATCAGGCGCATGGATGCGCCTGCGCGGCGACCAGCCGCGGGAGACAGGGCCTGTCGTTGCGGACAAATAGAAGGACGCTATTTGCCTGCCTGATAAATAGTAACTAAAGACATTGATGGAAGTAAGGCATGAAATTTAAAGGCTTGATCGTTCTGTTGCTGACATTGGCTTGCTCCTGCGCATTCGCCGCTGAACCCCGCTGGAATAACTCGCCTTATGAGTTGTACGCCAACGGCGAATCGCTGACCGACGTATTGAAGAACTTCGCCGCCAGCTACGGTATCCCGGTGACAGTGAGTCCTCGCATTGCAGGGACGGTCAACGGCAGTTTCAAAGGGGAGTCGCCGCGCCAGTTCCTCGACATACTGGGCAAATCCTTTGAGTTCGAGTGGTACTACGACGGCTCCACGCTGCATTTTTTCCGCGGTGATGAAATTGTCAGCCGCATTATCACGCTGACCAATATCAAGACCTCGCAACTGCGTAATGCGGTGGAGAAAGTCGGCATCTGGGACGAGCGCTTCAGTTGGAAGGAAATGCCCGACAAAGGCATGGTCTATATCTCCGGTCCGTCCTCTATGGTGGATTTGATTCAGGAAACCGCGTCCGTGCTGGAAAGCCAGGTAGTGACCATGCCCCGTCGCGACCAGTACTCCATGCAGATGTTCCGCCTGCGCTACGCCACCGCAGCGGATCGCATACAAAGCTATCGCGGCAAAGAAGTTGTGGTTCCGGGTATGGCTTCCGTGTTGCGTGGCGCTTTGGCCGCAGGTCAGGGTAAAAGTGGAGAAACCAGCATTGGCGGCCCCGTTGGCGTTCTGGAAGGTAAGAGAACGTCCAGTCCGGTGACCTCGGATATGCCGGGAACCGGGGAGCGCGCCTGGGTGGAGGCGGATAGCCGCACCAACTCCATTATCGTGTATGACCGCCTGGAGCGCATGTCGATGTACAAAGCCCTGGTGCGTAATCTTGATCAGCCGTCTGAGCAGGTGGAAGTGAATGTCTCCATCATCAGTGTCAGCGCCACCAATCTGAAAGAGCTGGGCGTGAGCTGGCAGGCCCGTGATCAGAAGCTGGGCGAGTTCGGATACGGCGGTATTGATAAGCAGACTCCGGCCCCGAGCAAAAACCAGCTGGCCATCCTGGCTGGAGCGGACGCTTCTTTCTCAACGGTATTGGGCTCTGGCTTGGATTATTTCATCGCCAAAGTGAACGCGCTGGTGGAGGACGGCGATGCGCAGGTGGTGTCGCGGCCTTCTGTCGTCACCAGTGAACACCTTGAAGCGGTTCTGGATGACAGCACGACTTTCCATGTGCGGGTGCAGGGTAATGAACAGGTTGACCTGTTTCCAGTCACCGTCGGTTCTGTGTTGCGGGTGACGCCCCATATTCAGCGCGGTGAGGAGCAAAAGGGAATCAATCTGGAGGTCACCATTGAAGACGGTCAGCAAACTGGCGATGAAGTGGATCGCATTCCCGTTATCAAGACCAGCAGCATCAACACGCAAACCGTGGTGGGGTTGGGGCAGAGCCTGCTGATTGGCGGCTTCTTCCAGGATTACGAAAGCGAGTCTGTCGGCGGGGTGCCTCTGCTCAAGGATATTCCGCTGCTGGGCGTGCTGTTCCGCACGACAAATCATAACCGCAAGAAAATGGTCAAGTTATTCCTGCTGACGCCCAAAATCATTGATGTTCCCACCGGCGGTCTGGCTGCGAATGGCCGCAAAATCTCTGGCTACGCCTTCCAGGTCGGCAGCGCCAGCAAGGATGGCGCAGTGGCGATCCGTGAGTACTTTGACTCGCGCGGCTTCCCCACTCAGATGGAAGTCGAGAAAAACGGGGAGAAGCCAATTTATTCCGTCGCTATCGGAAACTATTCCCGCTGCGATGACACTCAAAGAGTAGCAAAGGCGTTCCCTGACGCACTGAAAGGCGACGCCAGCATGATCAACAGCTGCCACCCGCTGACCCATTAATAAAGGGGCGGCGGAGCGGCTAAACGAATGGGCGATTCAACGGTCAAGTCGCTGCAAACAGTGAACTGACCGGCAACAGGTAAATAACTGGTAAGAGCGCGTATGTCTGACTGGAAGCTGAAAATTCTCTCCGGAGCTCACGCAGGAAGCGAACTGGATCTGGCCGTCGGCAAATACGTCTGCGGCAGCGACGATAACGACGATCTGGTGTTTCAGGAACCCAACCTGCTCGCGGCGCACTTTTCACTGCAAGTTGAAGAACAGCAAATACGCCTGACTCTGCTGAGGGAGGGTAGCCGCTTGTTACTGAATGGCGAAGTGTCTGAGAAACGGGACTTGGTGGTGGAGGAGGTGGCGCCCGTAGCGGTCGACGACTTTCAGTTCGCCGTCGCCAACGGCCCGGCGGAATGGCCGCAGCCGATCGTTTCCACAGAGTCCGCCGCACAGGAGGAGACAAATGTGGATTCAGGCGCGCCGACATCAGGGAGGGATACGGAAACCCCTGACGCGACGCCGCCTCTGCCCAGCCGTAGCTGGTCCGAAACCTTTAATCGCATGAAAGTCGGCCTGGGCGTCATGGGCGCTTGCGCCGGCTTGCTGATGATGCTGGCGGTGGGGTCCATGTCCAATGCGGAGAAATCCAAGGCAGGCGTGGTCGCCGCGGACCGAGCCAATCTGCAAAGCGAACTGTCGCAAACATTGGGGTTACCCAATGTGAAAGTGCTGGCGCTTGCGGATGGAGTGAGCTGGTTGGTGGAGGGATATGTGAATGACGCCGGTGAATTGAATCGTCTCATGCGTTGGCTGGAAACGAAAAAGCTACAGGCCACGCTCAAGGTGAAAGTCACCGATGAGCTGATTAAAGGCGCGGAAATTGCGCTGACCGCCCTGGGCTACTCCAACGTCTCCGTGTTTAAAGGCGAACGCCCCGGCTTCCTGGTGTTGAAAGGCAATGTGGACGATGACGTGGCCTGGAAAAAGAACCGTGGTCGTCTGCAGGTGGACGTGCCTGGCGTTATCGGGTTCGAAGACCTGGTGACCGCTGACACCAAGATGGCGCTGGCGCCGTTGCCCAATCTGGTGGTGAAAGGCATTTACATGGGCAAAACCCCGTTCTTCGTACTCAGCAACGGGGAAAAGTACTTCGTCGGCAGCCAGCTCAATTACGGCTATCGGGTGGAGGAAATCACCCCGCATATGTTGCAGCTCCGCAGAGGAGACAAACTGATCCAATATCGATTAGGAGTGGACTAGGCATGTTAAATCCAATGTTAAGAAATGAACCCGTAGACACCGAAATCAATGCGGAAAATATCAGTAAAGACTCCGGCGGAGTGATGCTGAGAAACGTGATTAACGAGTTAACCAATGCGTCCGCCAGTGTGCGGCGCAAACTGAACTCCGGTCTGAATCAGGATGACTTCAAACGTCACAATGCATTCAAGGAAAGCATTGACTGCGCGATCGTCGTACTTGAGCAGACCTGGTCCAAACTTCAACGTTAGCGGCCGGAGCGGCCCTGGCTTGAAGACCGTCAGCGCCCTGCGGGCGGTTATACCAAACCAACTTATATTCCAATGAAATATTGAGGAAAACACTATGGCGAACGAGTTAAACATCAGCGATATGTCCATCAACGACACTATCAATGTGCCGGACTCTCCCTCTGCGATGAACGACATGCTGAAAGCCGCTTTCGCCGAAGCGCAAAAGCTGGCGTTGGAGCGGGAGATCATGACCATGATTCACAAACTGATCATGGACTCTATCAAGAAAATCGGTCAAGCGGCTTAACGGTCACTCGACTGCTCGGGCCCGGCTTTGTTTTGGGCCCGGTTATCCCCGCCGCAGGCTTTCTGGTGAGAGCGGCGGCGAGAATATCAGGAACACTGAGAGGATTTGCTTATGTTATATCCTGAAAGTCTCATCAAGCGGGTGTCGGAAATCGGCGTGCTGGCTTGTGAGCAGGGCAGGTTGCAGGACGCTGAAGTCATCTTTGGCGGCGTGGCGGCGATCGCCGACGACGTAACCAGCCATACTGCCGCAGGGCTGGGTATGGCGGCGACCAAGATCGCTGGCGGCGACTTTGAAAGCGGCGTCAAGCTGCTGTCCGATAATCTGGCGGCGCTGGACTACGAAAACATGGATGCGCTGGCGCTGCTGGTGTTCGCCATGAAACGGTCCGGACGCACCCGGGATGCGGAAGAGCTGATACCTCGTCTGACCTCCAATCCTGACTTCAAAGGCTCCCTGGCGGAAGAAATTCTGCAAGCGGCGGAGGGGTGAGCGATGGATGCAGCAATCGCCGCCGTCGCGCCGGATCAGGCGCTTCAGAAAGACTTTGCGCAGCCGGTCAGCTCCGGCGCTAACGCTCATGAAATCGCCCGCTTTACTGAGGTGATGGAAGCGGGGCGCCCGCAAGCGGCCAGCAATGTGCAGGTGGTGCATCAAACCTACGCGACGCAGAACGCGGAAAAACCGTTCATCAGTTTAGGCGACACCATTCTGAACAAGTTGCAGGCCATGGGCAAAGGCTATCAGGAGCGCATTCACGCGTTGGAGCAACGTATGAATCAGCCTGTCAGCTCGCCGGCGGAAGCCAACAAGCTGTTCTTTGAAGTCAGTCAGATTTCCATTCAGCAGCAGATGGCGTTGGCGGTGACCAGTAAGGTCAACAAAAATGCGGAAAGCCTGTTAAGAGCGCAATAGACTGAAGGGTAAGCTATGAAAAAGCGACAGATTTGGCGGTCCGGACTGTGTTTGCTGTTACTGCTGCTGGGCGGTTGCAAGACCGAGCTGTACAGTGGTTTGAGCCAGCAGGAAGGCAATGAGATGTATGCGATTCTCCGTTCCACTGGATTTAATGTGGAGATGGAAGTGCTCGGCGCCGGCAAAGACCAGAACGTGCGTCTGAAGCTGCCTGAGCAGCAGGTGGCTCGCGCCATCAGCGTGTTGCAGAGACAAGGCTATCCCAAGCAGCATTTCGCCACTATGGGGGAAATCTTTGCTAAAGATGGTCTGATTTCTTCGCCCACTGAAGAGAAAGCGCGCTTCATCTACGCCATTTCCCAGGAGTTGTCGCACACATTGTCGAATATCGACGGCGTGTTGGTGGCGAGGGTGCATGTGGTGATGCAGGAAGGGGATAAATTCGACAAGAATCCCAAGCCCAGCACCGCCTCGGTATTTATTAAATACGTCGAGGATGCGCCGATCGAAACCCTGACGCCGAAGATTAAAGCGCTGGTCTCCAACAGTATTCTCGGCCTGGAATATGACCAAGTCTCCGTCGCTTTGTTTCCATCCAGCCTGAAGCGGGTCACCTCTCCCGAAGAGACGTCAAGCGGCGCTTTGATTTATCTATGGATAGGCGTGGGCGCGCTGCTGGTGTTGATGATCGCCGCCGGCTTGTATTACGCCGTCAGGGCGGGTTGGATTCCACGTAAAATTCAGGCTCCGGCCATACAGAAGCTGGCATGAGCGAATTTACTCCCACTTCGGCCCGTTACCGCAGCATGATGTTGCGGCAGGTCCATGATTTCTATCGCTTTCCGGCGGATTATCTGGACGCCAGCTGGCTACGGGACGACCCTCACTGGGAGGCGATTGAGCGGTTGTGGCGACGGCCGCACAGCCGCAAGCCCATGTCCGATTTCATCTTGCGGCGCTGCGGTCTATCCAAGGCGATGGACTGCGACTTCGCCGCTGCGCATCAGCGCCTGCCGCTTTTGACAGGAGAGCAGATTCAGCATTTGATTCTGTTGGGAGGAGCCTTGGCCTATTCCGCGCGTATTCCCAAACGGGCGGAGGCGGTGGCGGCGCCGTCGGAACTGCACCGCTTCGCTGTCGCGAAAGCGCCGTTTCTGGCCAGAAATGCGCCGACCTTTTGTATTGATCTCGGGATTGCGGACTGGATGGATCAGGAGGCGGTTGCGCGGGGGCTGCGCTCGGCTGGTTTGAATATGCTGGCCTGCGCGCTGGAAGGCGCGCCGCCATCCGTTGTCCGGCGACTCGCGCTAAAACTGCCGTTTGCCTTGGGCCCATTATGTGACGCTGCATTCGCGCGTCAGATGCCGCCGGAGCAAATACAGGAAGCCCGGCGACTCATGCTAAAACTCTATCGGGAGATCGATCCATCATGCTCTCTGTTATTCGACTGAACGATACTCAGGCTGATTTTGGCCCGCAGGGCGTTGTTAAAGCGGACGATTACCGCGTAAAAAAGGATGCCGAGCAGATCGTGGGGGAGGCGCGACAGTCGGCTGACATGATCATGCAGCAGGCGCGGGAAGCCTATGAGGAAGAGAAGAAGCGAGGCTTCGAGGAAGGCCTGCGCGAGGCGCGTCATCAACAAGTCGAGCTGATGCTCGCCAACGCTGCGCAAATCATTCACTCCTATCAGGAAATTGAACAGACGCTGACAAATCTGGTGATTGAATCCGTGCGCAAGATCCTGAATGAATTCGACAAGGAAGAACTTGCTTATCAAGTCGTGCGGAAAGCGCTTTACCACATTGGCGAAGGCGCCCAGGTGACGGTCAAGATCGCCACCGACGTGGCGGCGCCGGTGCGCGCCAAGATCAAGGAAGCGCTGGAGTTTTACCCGGGTCTGGAAAAGTTCGAAGTCATCGCCGACCCCAACCTGGGGGACGGAGATTGCCAGATCGAAAGCAACTTCGGCGTCATTCGCGCCAATGTGGACGACCAGATGGAAGCCCTGACCCAGGCGATGAACAGTCGGATACAGGAAAGCCAGACCTTGTAGCTCTCTTCGACGCTAATTCACGTACTCTAAGCCGGCGGCGTCGCTAAATGCGCGGCGCTATATTAAAATCCCGCAGCAATAATCATAAATATCCGCACATGTTCCGAGCGTACAGGGTTGTATAACCCGCCGGCGATTGCGCCTGCGTTGTACTCCACTCAAAGCAATGGTTTGTTATGGAAATCAGGATTGATGATTTAAGCGGCCCTGAAGTGGCTGAGCTATTACAGGAGCACCTTCGTGGTATGGCGGAGAATTCGCCGCCGGAGAGTATTCATGCGTTGGATCTGACGGGACTCAAAAAGCCTGAGATCACCTTCTGGACTGTCTGGGACGACGCTGAGTTGATGGGCTGCGGCGCGTTGAAAGAGCTGGACGCTGGACACGCCGAGTTAAAGTCCATGCGCACGGCGACCTCGCACCTTCGTAAAGGCGTCGCCTCCCACTTATTACGTCATATTCTAGACGAAGCGCGTCAACGGAATTACCGCCGGATCAGTCTGGAAACCGGCTCCATGGCGGCCTTTCAACCCGCCCACCAGCTCTACGCGAACTATGGCTTCACCCTGTGTGGTCCTTTTGCGGACTATAGTGAAGACCCGAATAGTGTGTTTATGACCATTGAGTTGTAGATAGTGCTAATCGAGCCGTTGTGTCAGCGGCTCGCTTTCAATCCGGGCTGGAGAGGGAGGCGATCGCTTTGCGTGCGAGTCATTCAGGCATTTCCAACAGATGTTGCGCCAAGTCTGCGATCAGGTGGTAAGAATCCTTGGAATAGCCGCCGCTGGTCATAATGACCGTTGGAATCTTGTGTGTGGCCAGCATGTCCAGAACGAAATGGTCCCGCGCTTTCACTCCTTCATAATCAACGCTCAGGCAGCTTAGCGTCGCTCATTCCTCTCTCATATATTTCTCCAGCAAATATTCGCCTATTTCCTCTCGCGTTTGCGCCAGGGCGGCCCATAGGCTTTCTGCGTCCTGAGGGCGTTCTTCGTAGAATTTGTGAGAGATGACCAGATACCAGTCGGAGATGAGGAAGGGTTCCGGGAGGGTGGTGATGGCGTTGCTGAGCCCCATGTTGTTGGCCAGAGTGCGGCCGATGGATTGGTCGATGACGTAGCCGTCGAGTCGGTTGCGGGTAAGTAGTTCAAAGCCGATATCCGGCGTCATGCTGCTGGGTGCGAGCACGCCCATTTTTTCCAGTTTTTGATAGGCGACGTAGCCGACGGGCGCACCGACGCCGAATTTAATGCCCTGAAAGGCTCCATTGCTGTATTGGAGCTTACTGTCATTGGCGACGAAGATGGGATAGGTGGAGCTCCATAGCCGGCGGCTGGGGTCCAGCTCGCCGTTGATATTGGGGTAAACGCCCCAGGATTCCCTTTCTTTCAGCCAGATGGCGGCGAAGAGTGCGTCCAAGCGGTTTTCTTCCAGGTCGCGAATGCAACGCTTCCAGGGACGCCGATAGAATTTAAACAGCAATCCGACCCTGTCCGCAGCGACATGGATCAGTTCCGGCAGCACGCCAGCCCGATCACGCAGCGCATCCGCGTCGGAAAGAGAATAGGGGGGCATGGGATCTGATTCGTAGCAGATCCGGATTGGCGGCGGCTCCGCAAGTGCGGTTGGCGTCCACAATCCCTGTAACAGCAGCAGACCAATCGCCAGGAAGGTGGACTTGGGCATGACGCAGCTACATCAGTGAGGTTGGTAAGTTAAGTTTAGAAGGAATCCTGAAAAGCGCCCAATAGATAGGGCGCGAAAATGTACATTCAGTTGTTCCTGAGCTATTTCAGATATCAGCGTTGCTGTTTTTGCTGATCCAGGCTGTCCACCCATTGCAGCACCGCCGCGACGGCTTCGAACAGGTCGGGGGGCACGTAGTCGTTGACCTGGGCGCGTTTCCATAAACCACGGGCGAGAGGTACGTTCTCCATCATGGGGATGCCTTCTTCTTCGGCGATCTTGCGAATGACTTTGGCCATTTGGTCGGCGCCTTTCACCATCACCTTGGGCACGTCCTCCACGCCTTTTTCATAGTAGATGCCGACCGCCAGATGGGTGGGGTTGGTGACGATGGCGGAGCACTTCTTCACCTGGGCCGGAACGGAGGTATTCATCATTTCCCGATGAATCTGCTTACGCTTGCCCTTGATTTCCGGACTGCCTTCCATCTGTTTGTATTCCCGCTTGACCTCGTCCTTACTCATTTTTTGCTGTTTTATAAACTGCTGTTTCTGGATGAAAAAATCCGCCGCAGCGAGAGCGATGAAGGTAATGGCGGAATACAGGATGAGCTGCTTCAGCAACATCCCGACAAAATCCGGGATGCACTCCACTTCACAATAATGCAGTCGGGCGGAATCATTGAGATTGTTCTTAATCAGCATGTAGACCAGATAGGACAGAACACCCACTTTGATCAGAGATTTGATGAATTCGATCAGGTTTTTTACAGAGAAAATCTTTTTGAAGCCTTCAACAGGATTGAGCTTTTTAAGATCAGGCTTGATTGACTCTACGGCGAACAACGCGCCTACCTGCAGAAAGTTGGACAGAATAGCGGACGCCATAACCACGCCAATGGGCATCAGCGTGAGATAAATCAGCTCATAGATCACGTTATCGACCACCATCGGCAGCGCCTCCAGAAAAGGCTTGTCCATATATTGCGCCGGCAGTTCGATCAATATGCTCAAGTGTGAGAGATAGGTGTCAGAGGTAGCCAGCAGCAATAGAAACATGGCGCAGATAGTCGCGGTGGACACCACGTCTTTACTGTGGGCGACCTGGCCTTTTTTACGGGCGTCGCGCAGCTTTTTGGGGGTGGGCTTTTCGGTCTTTTCATCGCTCATGCGTCATGCCCCCCATAACACGTTGAGCTGTTTGAATAGATCAAAAGTGTGCAGATAACGCTCGTCGAAAATACGCATCAACACGCCCACATAGAACGTGAGCATCACCATGCACACCAGGCTTTTTATCGGCATGGACAAAAAGAAAACGTTCAACTGAGGCGCGAATCGACTGACCAGGCCCAGGCCAAACTCCGCCAGGAACATACAGGCGATCAGTGGCGCGGCGAATAACACCACAATGCCCATGAAGTAATCCAGTTGCGCAAAAAAGAAGCCCGCCGCGGACAGCTCGATTCTTGGAAAGAACGAGAAGATGGGCCAGGCGTGATAACTGGCGTAGATAGCGCCCATCAGGGTGAGAAAGTTCCCCCCCAGAAAGAATAACGTGGTGAAGGTCTGCACAAACAGGATGCCAACCGGCGAGGCCTGAGAGCCGGTCAGCGGGTTCATGGCGCTGGCCATGGTGGAGCCGCGCTGGTTGTCGATAAAGAACCCGACCGCCTCCAGCGCCCAGAACGGCAGCGCCGCCAGCCAGCCTAGACAGAAACCGATGATCACTTCTTTGAGGATGATGAGGGCGTACATAAACGGCGCCATGGTTTCCGGTTTGTAGCCTTCGTCCACGATGGGAAAGAGAAACAGCGACAGGCTGAGCACCACGCCGTTGCGGATCAATGTGCCGCCGAAGAAGCTTTTGCTCAGGAACGGCATGACCGACATGGCCGCCAGCAGACGCGGCACGGTGAACATGAACAGCGTCAGCGTGTCGCTCATCAAGTGGGTCATCATGAGGGGCCGATCAACTCAATGTGGTCGAGGATATTCATGGAGAAGTGATAGATCTCAATTCCCAGCCAGCGTGCGGTGAGCATGATAGTGATGGACACCGCGATCAGTTTGATGGCGAAGGACAGGGTCTGGTCCTGAATCTGGGTCAGCGACTGCACCAGACTCACCAGGGTGCCCACCACCGCCGCCACGATGACCGTCGGCATTGACAGCACCAACACCAGCATCAGTAGCTGACTGGCGTAATGAATGACTTCCGCTTCGCTCATTGGTAACTCAACACCAGGCCATGGGTTAATCGGGTCCAGCCGTCCAGGAGCACGAACAGAAGTAGCTTGAAGGGCAGGGAGATCGTCATGGGTGAGACCATCATCATCCCCATGGCCAGCAGGATATTGGAGACGATCAGATCGATGGCGATAAATGGCAGATACAACAGAAAGCCGATTTCAAAGGCGGACTTCAGCTCGCTGATGGTGAACGACGGCACCAGCACCAGCATGCTGTCGGTATCCAGACGCGCCGCGTACTCTTTGGGCCAGAGGGTTTCCGCACTTTCCAGAAAGAAGCCGCGCTCCTTTTCCGAAGAGTGTTTGGTCAGAAAATCAGACATGGGATCAATAGCGCTGTTGGCCAGCTCCTTGAGCGACTCCGATTGAGTGGGGTCGAACCCCTTCTCTTTCACCGTGTCCGCAATCTGATACCCCACCGGCGCCATGATATATATGGACAGCACAATGGCCAGCCCATACAGCGCCATGTTCGGCGGGATCTGCTGAATGCCCAGGGCGTTGCGCAGCAGACTGAACACCACGGCGAGCTTGATGAAAGACGTGGTCATGATCGCGATGAAAGGAATCAGCGACAGCAGGACCAGGGTCCCGATCAGGGGAATCGCCTGTATGTCAGCCATGCTCGGTAACCCCGCTGTCGGCGCTGGTCAAACGTACTACGCGCGTTCCTAGACGCCCATCGATTTCCACCAGCTCGCAGCGGGCTACGGTCTGTCCATTGATCTTCATGGCCACCGGCGCATCCAGGCTCAGGCCCAGGTCGAAAGTCGCGCCTTCGGTCAGTTGCGACAGTTCATTCAGGCTCAGTTTGAGAGAGCCGAGATAAAACTCCAGCTTCAATTCCAGGGCGCCCAGGTCGGATGGGGCGTCGAGAGGTTCGGAAAGGTCTTGCATATCTGCAGTCATGGGCGTCACCAGTACTAATTTGTGATCATCGAGTCGGGCGCGGCAGGCGCCGTAACCGGGCAGGCGTAAAGTCACCAGATCCGCGGACGCGCCAGGGGGCAGCATCAGTACGTCACCGGGCTCCAGGCCTTTGAAATCGTTGAGAAATATCCGGCGCTCCGCCAATAACAGGGGGGCGGAGGCCATTGGCTGAATGGGCGTCGGCGCAGGCTCGGCGGGAACAGAGGCGAGCAGCTCGGCGACGCGTCCGGCGATGTGCGGGGGCGGGACCAGCATGGCCAGACCGGCGGACCCGTTGGCGCTGATGCGAGCGCCGATGCGGACGCCGGACAGGAGCATCGTGCTGTCCTGACTGATCTCATCCAGCTCCAACTCTGTTTGCAGTGCTGATGAAAGCGCCTGTATCGGACCATTCAACTGGGCGGCTAGCAGTGCTGACAGCAGTGCGTCTGGATAAATGGACGCATCCTGATCTTCTCCCAGCAGCGCGCTGGCGGCGCGCTGGTCGAGGTGCAGGTGGCCGCGACGGCCTTCCGCATAAAAGGCGACGCTGACGAACGTCTCCAGCATTTCCAGGCGATGCAGGCTGAACTGAACTGAATGTTCAGGAAGCGACAGCAGGAAAGGACGTCGACGGGCGCAGATCAGGTTATCCAGCTCCATCTGCATCCGTCCCATGCGGGGTATCGTCAGCGGCTTAATCATTGCTGCTGGCCTTTGGCGCGGCGTACCGGCTCTTTTCCGTAAACGCTGGATTTTCTGCTTTCTTGAATCCTGACTTCAAAACGTTCATTGGGCAGCTTGCTCCTCAGGGATGTGCTCATCTCTCCCTTTAGTGACACCAGCAGCGCCTGAGTTTCAGGTGTGGGCGTATTAAAACTTAACTGAATGTCGCCATGTTTTCGCATGATGGCGATTTCCGTTCCTTTCAGCGGGCCGGAACTCAGCAGCAGACGCAGTTCTTCAGGCTGTCCGGAGCCTGGTTTGCTTACCAGGATGCGACTGACGATCTGATCGACGATTTTCTGCATCTCCGCCACTTTTTCCTGGGTGGAAACTTTGCTGGTTTCTGCTCCTGCGGCGTTGGCGACGGCGTCACGCGTCTGGTTTTGTTGTGTGGGCTGGATTTGAAAGCTCTCCACGGGGCCTTCACGGCGCTCTTGAGGTTGCTCTGTCTTGTCTTTGTTCTGTTGCAGCGGCGACTTTTCGCGACGCTCCTGTTGCTCGGAGGAAGCGGAGCCCTTGCCGGTCGCTCGGGTTCTGGCGACGTCAGCGCCACGCAGGATATCGCCGGCCAATCCATCTGGTCTGCCGGGCTCCCCTTTATGGGACTCCAATGGATTGGGGGCGCCGCTGGCGGTTTTTTTCAGTGGCGCCTGGGTGGCGGCCTGATTCAGGTGTGCGTCACTGTGACTCCCTTTAGACTTTAAGACTGCCTGGGCGCTTAGCTCGGGATTTTGGTTAAGGCCAGGTTGATCTGTGACGCTGGCGTTCTGGCCGATGTGAAGGGAGTCAGCAGGGAGTTTTTTGGGGATGACGGTCTCATCAACACTGGAGTGCCCGGTTTTCTTACTGGATTGCTCGGGATGATCCGTTGTGCGGTTTACCGGACGCGGTGCGTCAACGCTGTCGAGTGGCGTTTCAAACTTGGGCTGAGCGTCTGTTTTTACCCCAGGATTGGCCTGGGCGGGTTCTGTCTTGTTGACCGTATCCGGCTTAGCCTGAATATTCCCCTTATTTTCCGGCTTGGATTTCACAGGGTCATGGTTTATTTGAGCAGGCTCTGTTTTGGCAAGCGTGTCGGTTTTGCCTTGTGCAGTCGTTTCAGGCTTCGGATGAGTATCGGTCTTCACATCAGGGGTGGTCTGAGTGGGTTCTGACTTATTGGTCGGCTCGGGTTTAGCCTGTACCTCCGTCTTGTTCTCCGGTTTGGTTTTTACTGGATCTTGATTTGTCTGAACGGGTTCGGTTTTGGCGGGTGTGTCGGTTTTGCCCTGCGCAGTCGTTTCAGGCTTAGGTTGGGTATCGGTTTTGACCTCGGCGCTGGACTGAGCTGGCTCTGACTTGTTGGACGTTTCTGGCTTCGTTTGAACATCCGCCTTGTTCTCTGGTTTGGTTTTCACCGGGTCGTGGTTTGTCTGAACGGGTTCGGCTTTGACAGGCGTTTCAGTTTTGCCTTGCGCAGTCGTTTCAGGCTTCGGATGAGTTTCGGTCTTCACATCAGGGTTGGGCTGAGTGGGTTCTGACTTATTGGTCGGCTCAGGTTTAGTCTGGACTTCCGTCTTGTTCTCTGGTTTGGTTTTTACTGGATCTTGATTTGTTTGAACGGGTTCGGTTTTGGCGGGTGTGTCGGTTTTGCCTTGTGCAGTCGTTTCAGGCTTCGGATGAGTATCGGTCTTCACATCAGGGGTGGTCTGAGTGGGTTCTGACTTATTGGTCGGCTCGGGTTTAGCCTGTACCTCCGTCTTGTTCTCTGGTTTGGTTTTTACTGGATCTTGATTTGTTTGAACGGGTTCGGTTTTGGCGGGTGTGTCGGTTTTGCCTTGCGCAGTCGTTTCAGGTTTAGGTTGAGGATCGGCCTTCACCTCTGGGATGGCCTGAGTGGGTTCTGACTTATTGGTCGGATCAGGTTTAGCCTGGACTTCCGCCTTGTTCTCCGGTTTGGTTTTCACCGGGTCTTGATTAGTCTGAACGGGTTCGGCTTTGACAGGCGTTTCAGTTTTGCCTTGCGCAGTCGTTTCAGGCTTCGGATGAGTATCGGTCTTCACATCAGGGTTGGGCTGAGTGGGTTCTGACTTATTGGTAGGCTCGGGTTTAGCCTGTACCTCCGTCTTGTTCTCAGGTTTGGTTTTTACTGGATCTTGATTTGCCTGAACAGGCTCCGTTTTGGCGGGTGTGTCGGTTTTGCCCTGGGCAGTCGTTTCAGGCTTAGGTTGGGTATCGGTTTTGACCTCGGCGCTGGACTGAGCTGGCTCTGACTTGTTGGACGTTTCTGGCTTAGGTTGAGTATCGGCCTTCACCTCTGGGTTGGCCTGAGTGGGTTCTGACTTATTGGTCGGCTCAGGTTTAGCCTGTACCTCCGCCTTGTTCTCCGGTTTGGTTTTCACCGGGTCTTGATTAGTCTGAACGGGTTCGGCTTTGACAGGCGTTTCAGTTTTGCCTTGCGCAGTCGTTTCCGGCTTAGGTTGAGTATCGGCCTTCACTTCAGGGGGGGGCTGAGTGGGTTCTGACTTGTTAGTTGTTTCTGGTTTGTTTTGGATATCCGCTTTGTTTTCGGGGGTAGGCTGTAAAGGCGATTTATTCCGCTGGTCGGATTCGGTTTTGGTCTGAATTTCGGGCTTTTGGCGGGCGTCCGTGTGAGCGCCGGGCTTAATTGACGGGAGTTCTGTGTTTGTAGACTCTGGAAGTTTTGTCTGTCCATTGGCGCCCGGCTTATTGACCAGGGACTCCGTCTCACGTTGCGCCATGAGCGTTTCAGATTTGGTCTGGGTTGGCGTGTCGTCTGGCTGTATTGCGCTGCGATCAAGCGCCTCGGGCTTGATCTGGCCCAGGTCTTCATTGGCTTTAGGAGGCGACAATTCAGGCTTCTCCACCGACAAAGGCAGTTTGTTAAGCGGATTGAGATTGCTGAAAGCGGCGTCGCTCGTGAGCTGATTGGCGAAGACACGGGATTCACTCTTCGCCTGCTCTTGAGACAGCGTTTGCAGAGGTTGCGCTAACTCAGGTTTGCCCAACAGCCCGCCTTTTTCGCTGGCTGTGGATTTTTGCGCGAATGTCTGGGTCAGGGACGGAATAGAGACTTTTGCGTCCGCTTGCCCTGCTTTGGATTGCGGCGTTGCTGCGTTTTGCGAGGATAGATTTTCCGCCGTCTTGAATGCATTCTTCACCATTTCAATCATGGCGTTGCGGACCTTGTCCGGAACCGGCTTCTCCTGCGACTGCTCTTCCGCCTGACGAAATTTATCCGGGTTGACGGACTTGGTCTCCATCAACTTGCTGAACTGCTGCAGAGAGGTTTCAGAGACTGCTTCCGACTCTTTTTCCCTGTCTGAGGAACCTGGTGTGCGATTGGATATTTTCATAATGATTCTGGAGTACTGTGTTTAGTTTTGGGGGCGTGAAAAACTGGTTTCGCTGGCTTCCTCAAGCTCTAGATCTTCGAGTCGCAGAGCCTCTGCATTAGCCTCGGCAGTCATTTGCGCAATCAGCATCTGGCACTTTTCGACGGCTTTGCCGGCTTCCGCCAAAGCCAGCTCCGCCTGTCTCAAATCGGCTTCGGCTTTAGTCTGCTCAACCCTGGCCTGTTCAACCTGCTCCGTCAGCGAAATTTCCTTCAGGCGCAGCATGCCGATCTGGTGTTTGACTTTGTCGATGGCTTTAAGCCCGACCTCTGATCCCATGATGCCGTCATACAGGCGATGTTCTTCCTGCACACGCCAGATTTCGAACTGTTGCAGGTCGCGCTGGGCCTCTTCGAGTTTCGCCTGGGCCTGCGTCAGTAACTGACGTTTCCTGAGAGTCTCCGCCTGGGCGTTGCGCTCGCGCAGCTTTTTGATGTCGGCCAGTGCGGACAGCATGATCTACACCGACTGCGCCAGGGCGTTAAGCGTGGCTGGGAAGTCGCACTTTTCGTCGGTCGCCTGCTTGAGAAAGCCGCGGATGCGGTCGATCTTGGCGATGGCTTCGTCCGCCAGCGGATCGCTGCCGCGCTGGTATTCGCCGATTTTCACCAGCAGCTCCACATCCACATACTTGGCCATCAGCTCGCGCATCTTGCCCGCCGCCTGACGATGCTCCGGGCTGGTGATGGCGG
Organism: Hahella sp. NS-SX17; assembly: GCF_057367735.1. Classification (NCBI taxonomy): domain Bacteria; kingdom Pseudomonadati; phylum Pseudomonadota; class Gammaproteobacteria; order Oceanospirillales; family Hahellaceae; genus Hahella; species Hahella sp. NS-SX17. Next base: position 5,807,377 of record NZ_CM170632.1, on the reverse strand, counting down.
TCATTACCCGGCTGGTGCTGGCGAGCACGTCGATGGCGGGATAGTGGTTGGCGGCGGCCAGTTTGCGCGAGAGCACAATGTGGCCGTCGAGGATGGAGCGCACCTCGTCGGCGATGGGTTCGGACATATCATCCCCTTCCACCAGCACGGTGTAGAGCGCGGTAATGGAGCCCTTGTCGTTGAAGCCCACCCGTTCCAGCAGCTTGGGCAGGGTGGCGAACACGGAAGGCGGAAAGCCGCGCCGGGTGGGCGGCTCTCCCGCCGCCAGACCGATTTCCCGCTGCGCACGGGCGAAACGTGTTACTGAATCCATGAGCAACAACACTTTCTGACCCTGGTCGCGGAAATATTCAGCGATAGTGGTGGCCACATAGGCGGCTTTGGCGCGCTCCATGGACGGGCGGTCCGACGTGGAGATCACCAACACTGAACGGGCCAGCCCCTCCGGTCCCAGGTTATGTTCGATAAACTCCCGCACCTCGCGGCCCCGTTCTCCGATCAGGGCGATAACGATGACATCCACATCCGCGCCCATGACCAACATAGACAGCAACGTACTCTTACCGCCGCCGGCGGCGGCGAATACGCCCATCCGCTGGCCTTCGCCGCAGGTGAGCAAACCGTCCAGAGCGCGCACGCCGAGACTGAGCGGTTCGCTGATCATGCGGCGCATCATGGGGGAGGGAGCGTCGGCGTAGACCGGGTAGTGCTGCAGGTCGGAGGGAAAGTCCGCGTTTTTGCCGTCCATCGGGGCGCCCATGCCGTCCAACACGCGGCCCAGCAAATGAGGGCCGACCGCAATGTGGTGGGACTGCCCGGTAGTGATCACTTCCGTGGCGGTCGAAATACCCAGCATGTCGCCCATCGGCGTCAGCAGCGCTTCTTTCTCCTGAAAGCCCACTACTTCGGCGAGCAGTCGGGGCGCGCCGGCGGACTCCAGATAACAAAGTTCGCCGATTTGAGCGCCGGGAACGATCGCCCGGATGATGGTGCCGACCACGTTGGTCACCCGGCCGCGAAGGCCGACCGGCTGCACCTCGGCGATGGCCGAGCGCAGGTCTGATAACACATGGCTCAACTGGCTCACGTTTGACTCCTTAAAGCGGAAATTAACTTTCGCAGAAAAACTTTCTTCTTATGGGTGTTACCAACAGGGAGAAAGTTGCATGTTCAATTGCCGGAGATCGCAAACTTGAGTGAGCAAATCGTCAACCGGACCAGCGCTCCTGTCCTGCAGAGCGGGTCGATATCCACGAATGAAGCGGCTGCCCGGCAGGGCAAGCTGCACGGGGAAAATGTGCAGGTGAAGCAGAGCGCGTCCTCTTTACTGGAAGACGCCAAAGAGGAAGTGTCTCTTTTGTTCAAGGAGCGAGCGGAAAAGACGTTGGCGCGGCGGGAGATGTCCACCGGCAAGAAAGAAAACAACCAGCAGATCCTGATTGAGAAAATCCGGGAAATGATGGATCAGGTCCCTGATCTGCTGAAGAACGTCAAAATGAAAGTGCTCATTGAGCGTATGGCCAGTAACTTTCCCTCTACGCCTCAGCAATTGATGCGCCGCCTGGAGGAGTTCTCCAAAGACCCGACCCTGCAATTCGTCGCCTTACAGGTGCTGGAGCAGGAAGCCAAAGCTGGCGGCGCCGATAAGGCTGAACAGCTGAAGATGATCAAAAGCGCCGCCACGGAGCTGATGAATAGTAAAGGCGAGGCGGTGCGAGCCGGGTTGAATGTCTCGCTTACCGCCTCCGAATTCGCCGACCGTCTGAAAACAGACGTTCAGTTGCTGCGCGACGCCTATCGCGATGCGGTGCTGAACTACGGCGGCATTACTCAGACGTATCGCAGCATCATTGAGCGCCATAAAGGCAGTCCGTTTGAAACCGTGCGCAAATTTTTGATGAAAGCCCTGGGCGCTGATTACAACGCGCAAGGGCCGTCCATTGAGCCAACCCGGCTTAAGGCGATCATGGACGATATGTACGCCCTAAAGCTGCTGGGCGGCGTGCACGAACAATGCTGCGACATCATGGGCGTGATGCGCGATCTCTACGGTCAGGAGGACTGTAAGAGCGGCCAGGACCTGATGGGCAAAGTGCTGGACATCAAGGAAATGGATTGGGTGCAACCGTCCCAGATTGCTTCTATCCCAATGGAAATGAATGTGCAGGGCATTGAAAACCAGATCTACCTGTTGCGGGAAGTGGACACAGTATTTCGCGAAATTCCCGAAAAAACCTACAACGACCCCGCCGACCGGGAACGCCTGCTGGGCGTATCCAGGGAAGCCCTTGAGCAATTGTTTATCAAGGAGCAGGAAGAATGAGAGTGGGGCGACGATCAATTCAGAACAGGAGTAAGTCGAAAAAATGAATGCGATTCACAACATGTTGAACGCCTATGGCCGCAGCATGGGCGTCAATGGCGTGGGAGAAGGCGTCACCGCGCTGAGTTACGAAACCGGCGAGCGTATCACCCTGGACCAGCGCGACGATTGCCTGGCGGTGTCCCTCAGTTATGAATTACCGGAGTTTGAAGTGGACGAAGTCGCCGAAAAACTGTTGCAACTGACCCACTATCAAACGTCCACGGATTATCAGATCCAGCCGGGCCTGATGGGGGAAAGGCGGTTGGTGATGACCATCTGCATGAACGCCTCCGAGGCGTCCATTGACTTCCTGGACGGCGCTATCCGCCGCCTGCGGCATCGCTATCAGGAACTGACCGGCAAACTGGGTAATCTCTGATGGATGTCATTCTGAGCATGCCCTGGCCGCTGCAGCCGGAAGTGGAAAAGTCGTTTCTGATGCGCTGTCGCGAACTGGCGGAACAGGGGGAGGAGCGGGTGCTGATCCGCTGCGACCAGCCTCCGCATCCGTCTACCAGGGTGCTGACTCTGCTGTTGAGTATCGCACGCCTGGCGCCTTATGGGCCGACGCAATGGCGAGTGATCGACGCGGAAGAGAATCTGCTGGAGGCGCTCAGACTGACCGGACTCGATCATTGGTTTAAAAACGGGACGGACGAGGAGGCTGTCGCATGAACAACATCTCTTTGCGCTCCAATATCGAAGGGCTTTCCCTTTATAACGCGGCGGACGAGCGTCAGCTGCCGTCACGTAAGAAATTCACCCCCGCCGGCGGGCAGGTGGTGTCACATTTACGTCAGCTCTACAGCAAAGGCGAAGAGTCGTCATTGCTCGACTCCTTCATCAAACCCCGGGTCAGCTCTGAAAGCCTGCTGTCGCCAGTGGATTTCGAGCGGCAATACGGGGAAGTGCGCGGACTCTTTCAAAAACTGGCCCAGCAATCGCCAGAGGACCGTGAGCTGTTCAGCAAGGCGGAGAAAATTTTGCGGGATAATCAGGACGATATGCGTTACCTGAATCAGTATCGCAATGCGTTGATCGAGGCATAGTCGGATGAGCGAGTCACTGTCTCTCAGTCCCGCCAACCGTGAATGGCTGTTGGCGCTGGCGTTTGTATACCTGCAGCAGAACCATCATAAAAAGGCGCTGACCCTGTTGCAGGCCACCGCCAAACTCTGTCCCGACGATGCTTATGTGACCCGCGGGCTCGCCTTCGCCTGTCTGAAGGCCACGCGCTACAAAGATGCGCTGACCCTGAGCGACCGCAGCCTCCGGGAACTGGGCGTGAAACAGGAAACCGCGCCATTTCTATTGATACGCAGTCACGCGCTGTGGGCGCTGGAGCGTCCTGAGGAAGCGCGTAAAAGCCTGAAGAAATATCATCAACTAACAAGGAACTCTGTCGTATGAGTAGAGGAGCTTCTGTTCTGAGCGCGCTCAGCCAGCGCAACGACGTGGTGCTGGCGATCTTCCTGGTGGGCATCATTTTTATGATGATACTGCCTATGCCGACCATGCTGGTGGATGTCATGATCGCCATCAACATGGGGGTGTCGGTGATACTTCTGATGCTGGCGCTGTACATCAAATCGCCGCTGGACTTCTCCGTGTTTCCGTCCATGCTGCTGATCACCACTATGTTTCGATTGGCGTTATCGATCACCACTACGCGTCTGATTCTGTTGCAGGCGGACGCCGGGCAGATCGTCTACACCTTTGGTAACTTTGTCGTCGGCGGCAACCTGGTGGTGGGCGGCGTTATCTTCCTGATTCTGACCATTGTGCAGTTCCTGGTTATCACCAAGGGCTCGGAGCGGGTGGCGGAAGTCAGTGCGCGTTTCTCTCTGGACTCCATGCCTGGCAAACAAATGAGTATCGACGGCGACATGCGCGCCGGAGTTATCGATATGGAGGAAGCCCGCGTCAGACGCGCCAAAGTGGAGAAGGAAAGTCAGCTATACGGCTCTATGGACGGCGCTATGAAGTTCGTCAAAGGCGACGCGATCGCCGGCTTGATCATCACCGCGGTTAACATTCTCGGCGGTATCCTGGTTGGGGTGACGCAAAATGGCCTGAGCGCCGGCGACGCCGCCGCCATCTATTCGGTGTTGACCATCGGCGATGGTCTGGTGGCGCAGATTCCCGCTTTGTTTATCTCTATCACCGCCGGCTTCATCGTCACCCGCGTGTCCACGGATGAGTCGGAAAATCTGGGGCGCGATATCGGCGGACAGATCGGCGCGCAGCCGAAAGCGCTCTTTATCGGCGGCGCCTTGTTGTTGGGTTTCGCCTTGATTCCGGGCTTTCCAACGGCTGTTTTCCTGGTGCTGGCCGGGTTGATCAGTTCGGTGGGTTTTATCATGAGTCGTAAAGCCAAACACGCCGACGCGGACGATGACGACATTCCCGCTATGGCGGCGGCGGGACAAACCCGAACGCCCAGCAAAACGCCGGAAAAAGACGACTTTTCGCCTACAGTGCCCTTGTTGCTGGATGTGGCGGCGTCCTGTCAGCAAATGCTGAAGCCCTCTGAACTGAACGCCGAGTTATACAGAGTGAGGCGCGCACTGTATCTGGACCTGGGCGTTCCGTTTCCGGGCATTCACCTGCGTTTCAACGAGAGCATGAAGGACGGCGAATACACCATTTTGATGCATGAGGTGCCGGTGGCGCAGGGGCGCTTGCCGGCGGATAAAGTGGTGGTGTTGCAGGATCAGGAGCAACTGGACATTCTTGGCATCCCCCATCAGCAGGGCGAGCTGGCGATGTCAGCCAATCCATACTGGGTGGAGACATCCCATGCGCCCGCCATGGAGGACGCGGGTATCGAATATCTGGATGCGCCGCGGCTGTTGATTTACCACCTGTCTTTTATTTTGAAACGCTACGCCAGCGAGTTTATCGGCTTGCAGGAGTGCCGCTACCTGCTGGACCAAATGGAAGGACAATATGGCGACTTAGTGAAAGAGGTGCAGCGCGTCGTGCCGATTCAGCGTATTGCGGAGATTTTGCAGCGGCTGGTGTCAGAAGATATCTCCATCCGTAATCTGCGCGCCATCATGGAGGCGCTGGTGGAGTGGGGCCAAAAGGAAAAAGACACGGTGCTGCTGACGGAGTACGTTCGCAAGAGCCTGAGCCGCTACATCAGTTATAAGTTCTGTAATGGCCAGAATGTGCTGCCCGCTTATATGTTGGATCAGGACCTGGAAGAGTCCATTCGCGGCGGCATCCGACAGACGTCTTCCGGGGCTTATCTGGCCCTTGACCCGGACACCACTCAGAATTTCATCAATGAACTGCATCGGGAAGTCGGGGATCTGGACGCTTTGCAGCATAAACCGGTGTTACTGGTGTCCATGGACATCCGCCGTTATGTCAGAAAGATGATCGAGCGCGACTTCTTCGAACTGTGCGTGCTGTCCTATCAAGAACTCACTCAGGACATCACGGTGCAGCCGATCAGCCGGATTTGTCTGTAATCCTCATCGAGCTAAATATCGAGAGCGGTGGAACTCCTCCAGCGCTCTTTTTTCCGCTTTTGTCCCTCTCTCCAAATCCTCTCCCCCAACTCGCCCAAACAGCGCCGCAATTCCCAATTTAGACGCAAATATTCCCAAAAACAGCGACTTTTTGCGTCTTTCCGTTACTCAACTAATGATCCTCTCCGTAAACCGCGACGGTGATCCCCAAGCGGTGCGGCGAGAGGGTTATTCATGACTAAATCAAAGTGAGGTTAAAGCTATGAGCCAGACATTTACGGATGTAGAGGTGGAGAAAACGCTGGCGGAGTCCGAAGCGTTGATCCGTAAAGCGGAAAATATGCGTGAGCAGGGAGACAAGTTGTTTCAATCCCTGGGAATTCCCCGAGGCAGCGCTCAGAAGATATTGAATCACCCATTGGCTTCCGAAGGGTTCAAGCAGCAGGGTATGGAGCAACTGCAGGAATGGCGGGATGAAATTACCGAGATCATGAAGACCGGTAGCCGTACCACGACTCCCATCAAACGCAAAAAATCCAACCGTAATTATCTGGCGATTTAGCCCTCAGCTTTTTCGGTCTTACCTATTTAATACGAGGAAATTGAGATGAGTACAGTCCCTGTAACCAACAACCAACCCGTCAATCCATACGAGACTACTACGCCTACTGGCGATCCTAAGAATGCGTCCAAATTCGACGACGCCAATATGGACCCGTTTACACGAATCATGCTGCTGCAGGAAGAGCGCGTTGGTTTGCTGGATGGTCAGGTTAAATCCCAAAGCGAACGGATGCAGAGCATCAACACGGAGATCAAGGATTACGGCAAAACCATTTCCATGGTGAATGACAAGGCCGCGGGGCTGAAAAAGGGGGAGGACAAACTCACGCTGACGGATGCGGAAGTGACTGAGCTGAAGTCCAAAGGCGTTGATGTCAAAGGCAACGAAGTCAGCAAAGACCAGCTCAACTCCTATGCTGAAACCCTGAAGCAAAAGCGGGACGGCCTCAACAACGACTCACAGATGGAAATGATTCGCCTGCAGGGGCTGATTAACAAGCAGCAGCAGGCCTACCAGTTGATGACCAACATTCAGAAGAAAGAACACGACACCATCATGGCGACCATTAACAAGATCAACTGATGGCCTGCGTGTGTTCTGAACTCACAGAACTTAATCAGTAAAGGAGACATTCCGTGGCTGAATCAGCACAAGCAATACAACCAGACGCAGACGCCCGCTTTGAAGCGCTTCTGGAGTCGGTGGTGCATGGTCACGCAACCTTGGGCGAGATCAAGGGGATCACCGACAATGAATTGGAGGCGGTCTACACGGTGGCGTACAACCTGTATCGACAGAATCGCAATGGGGAGTCGGAAAAGCTGTTCCGTTTCCTTTGCCTGTACGGGCATTTGGATAAGCGGTTCTGGATGGGGCTGGGCGCCTGTCTGCAACAGCAGCAGAAGTATGAGGAAGCTGTGCAGGCGTATTCTTACATGGCCGTTCTGGATGTGGAAAATCCACACCCCCCAATGCATGCGGCGTTCTGCTACCTGGCTTTGAACGATCTGGAGAAGGCGGAAAGCGGTATTGAAGCGGCCTTGCATTGGGCGGGCGATCAGGAAAAGTACTCCCAGGTGCGCGCCAAAGCTGAGCTATTACGTTCAGTACTGCAACAGAAAAGGGAGGGCCTGGCCAATGGTAACGGTAGTTGACAATCAACAGTTCAATTATCCGATTGGAAACCCGGAGAATCAGGACGTTCAACTCCCGGGTCAGAAAAAAGTCGGTCCGCTTCAGGTTTCTCTGAATGTTCAGGAACCTCAGACCGGCGCCGCGCCAAATGCGTCGGGCAAGTCCTTTGCTCCGGACCTGGAGCAGCCGCAACCCCGCTCCTCCGATGAATTAGTGGCGCTGTTGTTAACGATAAAGTCCAAGTCCAGCAACGAGCAGATCGCTTCCTCCCAGCAGGACATTCAGCTGAACCGGACCAAGCAAAACCAAAAGCATGAGGAAATGCAGGAGCAAATACAGAAGTCCATCGAAGCCGGCGACAAGGCCAAAAAAGGCGGTCTGTTCGGCAAAATTTTCGGATGGATAGCCAACATTGCGACGGCGATCGCCGGCGCAGTCATGATCGCAACCGGGGTGGGAGCCATTGCGGGCGCAGCCATGTTGGCGTTGGCGGTGGATTCAATGGTGGGCGCGGCCACCGGTCACAGCCTGATGGGCGAAATGACCAAAGGTATAGCCAAGGGGTTACAGGCCATGGGAATGGACGAGAGTGTCGCCAACATTGTTGCTGGCGTCGTCACCGCGGCCGTAACGATCGCTGTCTGCGTCGGCGCCAGTATGGCCTCCGCCGCCAAAGCGGGTTCGGGGTTGATCACCAGGCTGGCGTCTTCGCCCGAGCAGATGCAGAAGATCCAGGTTGCGGGCGCTCAGGTGAAGAATATCTCCACGGCGACAGCCGGAGTCTCGGAGGTCGGCAGCGGCGCATCCCAGATAACCACTGGCGTATACAAGAAGCAGGCGACTGATTCTCGCGCTAACCAAATGGATATGAAGAAGGAACTCGCGAAGTTGCAAGCGGCCATGGAGGCGGAGCAGGATCGCTTGAAAGAAGTCATCGCCAAACTGAACGAGGGCGTCAGTCGCATCCTGCAGATCATGGGGAACGACCACAGCACTCGCATGCAGATCAGCAGGAATATGGTATAGGAGACTTTTTATGAGTGTTAATCCGGTAAACGAAGCGAATAACCCATTCGCTTTTTCTATTAATACGGAAGGCCCTGTTCCGGTTAAAGGTCCCAAACAGGAGGCTTCGCTGGTGCTCAGCGACGGTAAGCAGGACATACCGCTGATGCGTTTCAGTCGTGAGACCTACCAACCACAACTGGAGAGCCCTGATAGCAAGGCAGGCCCGCCAGGGAAGCAGCTTGACGGCAAGCTGTCGGAGGCCAGCGCCACTCTGGAGGTGGATATCTTCGCCATTATGAGTTTGATCCATGAGCTGGCGCAGACGCAGAAAAAAGGCGCCCGCGACATTCGTCATGGCGAGTACCAGCAGAAGTGGCAGTCGCTGGAAAACGCCGGCAAGGAGCTGCGTGACTCCGCAGGTAAAGAACTGGCGGCGTCCCTGGTGCAGGGCGCTTTTCAGATCGCAGGCGGCGCCGCTTCCGTCAAACTGACGGTGAAGTCGACACAGCAGACGAATGCGTTGATGAAAGACACCAAGCTTGATCCTGCGCAGTTGCAGCTGAAGCTGCAGGTGCCGCAGAACCTGACCAACCTGGGACAGACCTTCACCCAGATGGCGGGGGGCGTCGGTACGGTGGTTGCGGCGCCCCTGACCTATGAGTCCAAGCTGGATCAGGAGCATCAAAAGCAGTATGAAGCGGAGTCCGAGAAGCACTCGGCGAATATCGATGAAGCTAAGGATTTCATTCAGACCATGAAAGAAATCATGGACGACGTGAGATCCAAGCTGTCCGCTATCGAGCAATCCAAGCACGAAACGCGGCAGAAGATATTCTCGTGAAGTTGATTGTGTTGCAGTAACAAAAACGGCTGATCCCCAGATCAGCCGTTTTTGTCAGGGTGTGATGAAGAAAGCGCTAACCGGTTAAATGTTTAAGATTTGCGTCGCGCTCTTCCTGCGAGTCCCAGAAGGGCTGCGCCGAATAAGGCCAGTGTGGCGGGCTCAGGGACTTTCTTGATGCTGGTGATAGCAAACTTCACTGTAGCGTTGACGTCAAGCGTCAGACTGCCTGAATCAAATAAAGCAACAGGGAGGTGATTCAAGGAGGGTGAAAGAGGCTCTTTAAAGTTGAGTTCAAATTCAGCGACGTCAAAATAGAAAATAGGAATGTTATCAGAGGGGACTTCATCGGTGAAACTGAAGGTGTTTTCATTCATACGCGCTTTCATTTCGAAGGGAGGCATCGTGCTCTCGCCTGAGTCGCCAAAAACATAGTCACCGACTCTGGCGCTCCAGGAGCTGATTACAATTTTTCGATCATCCGGCGATCCTACGATATCGTAAGTGAGGCTTCCAAACATTGAGGTTCCAATATTGGGAAAATCCCTTTCAGGAAAGTAGGGGTCAAACACATTACTGACGTCTTCCAGACTGCCTGAAAACTGATAGGTAATGGGAGTAGCGCGAACCGTGGAGGTAAGCGTTAGGACGGTTAAGAAAAGTAAAACTTTCTTCATGAGAATTCCTTGTTAAAAGTACCCTTTAATTCAACGTTTTACGCAAAATGCGCGCCATCTTCCATATTCCCTGTCGGTGTCGGCTTTATCTGTGAGGTCAATCTACAGCAGCTTACACTTTTGTAAACTTTGCTGACGTTTGGAGCTGTTCTACGGCATTCGCGGTTGTCTTTGCTGTTCGAGCACACACTGGCGTAGTTCATATTGTCCCGACACTCAAGTAAGCGAACGTCAATTATAAATAAAAGACGTTGCATTATGTATGGATTCGCCGCCGCCTTTTTTACTTTAAGTTTTGCTTTTGTAAAAATTACCGACGTACTTCGACCTTTACTCCCTAATTACAAACGCACAGTTACATCGGAATCCGCTCCACATTACCCAAACGGCCGTCTTTGAACTCCAGCTGATAAAAAATATCGTTCCAGTCTCCTGGTACGGTAAACCGGTATGCGCTGAGGATGGTTCGCGGGTTTTTCTCAAAAATCTGCTCTCCTTTAATACTCACGGGTAAGCTGTTTTCGAGTTGGTCGCTGCTGGCGCTATAGCGAATCCTCTGTACATTCGCCCAAATCACCAATGGGTCATGGTCCGGCGGCGCGCAGCCAATGATCTCTGCGTTGCGATGACAGTTCAATTGAGGACGGCCCAGGTTAGCGGCGGTCTTGCGTATGATCTGGTCCAGGTCGAAGGCGTAGCTGAACTCCCGGGACTCACCGTCATGGCTGACTCGCACTTTAATCGCGTCGCTTTGGGGCGGAACGATGGGAAAGACATTTTGCGCCTGTCCTCCCTGGGAGGTATTGATGAACCCCTTGCCGTCGGAGTCGTAGGCGATCTCCAGGCTGGGCCTGGAGACATAACACTGGGCGCCGGACGCTCCCAGGAATAACTGAAATGATCTTCCATGCGCTTCAAACTTAAGCGCGGCGAACGGCGCTTCCGCGTAGTCAGCGCCCTTGGCGCGCAACGGCGTCCAACTGGAGTCCCGATGATCGTAACTGTCTGCGTTGTAGCTGATTTTGATATTGAACGGAATGGACCCGGCGTCAGCGAAGAGAATGTCTCCGTAAAGTTCGGCGCCAGGCTTCAGCCCGATGATGTCAAAAGGAGGGATGAGACAAAGCTCGCTTATTCCGCCAGCCTCCACCTCACGGCAGTCGATGGCGGTTTGAAAAGCATGATTTCCATGGGTGGGTCCGAAGGCCAGCCCCGTCGCCTGGGCTTCACAGAGCTCTTGCGCATCTACCTTGCAGCCGCTGGGAGTACACTCGAATACCCTGTCTGGTCTATGTTCCAATTTGGCGGCAAGTCCGTTGCGACGAACATCTGTCTGAAACTGTCGCAGTCTGCCGCTTAACTTCATTGCGTCAGTCTGTGCGCTGTTAACGGTTTCTCCAGCGGCGTCGAACATTTTGGTCATATTTTCACGCAGCGCCTCCTGCTGTTGCTGGATGAACTGGCTGGAATTCGGGTCCGGCCTGACCATGAGTTCATTGACGGCGCTGTAGCGTTTTCCGGCGGAAGTGGTCGCCTCCACTACAATACTGACCCGGCTGAAGTCGGTCGCATCCCTGATCGACACCAGCGTCAGCTCCATCTGGCAATTATCCGGCGCTTGCTTCAACACCGCGCCTTCATTGCCTTGCACCTGCCAATGACAGGTCATGCCGCTCAGGTGCTGTCTCCGTTCCGCATCCAGCTTCACCACTACTTTCTCACCGGGCTTGATCATCTTTTCGCCGATGATGTCGATGCGATAGGAAGGAGAGTCTTCCTGGCGGATACTGATATCTCCTCCTACATTGCCGCCGACCATGACGTTATTGTCGCCGCTGTTGTGCTGACTGGATGTAGGGTCGCGGTTAATGCTGAAGATGATGGTGACGACGCCGGCGAGGATGGACACCACGGTGGCGAACAGTTTGAGGGCTTTTGATCCAGAGAGAAACGAATGAGGCGCAGGCTTCGACATAATCACTCCTTCCTGTTATAGGCGAGTCGCCAGTCCTGAATGATGGGTGTGCAAACGTGATTACAGCGATGAGATCAGAGTTCGATTATAAAGGAAGTGAGAGACTGTTTTGTATGCGCGACGACTAAGCTTTGGTTTAGGCTGAGAGTTTAGGAAGGGGCTTATCCTGTGGCTGTGTGGCCGAGCGCAAAGAGACGGTCGGCCACAATCAAGGGAAGTAACGCGGCTACATTTGCTGCACGTAGCGGATGGCGTCACGTTCGTTGGAGGTGGTCCAGCCGTCTTCCAATATCGCTGTTAGCAGGTTGCGCAGTGGCGTATGCGCTTTCAGACTGCTTTTGATGATAGGCGTCGACCGGCGCACTCGGTTGACGTAAAGCAGCGCGACGTCGTCCGCATCCGAGTTGTACGCCCAGTCCAGCTCTTTGAAGACGCTATAGACCTTGTCCATTTCGTAGCTGCACTTTTCCACCAGGTCGCGGGCGATGGCTTCTTCGTCGGTGTTGAACATTTGCGTATGTTTGTCCAGAAAGGTTTTCACGAAAGGGTCATTGGAGGCGGCGACCTCAATGTAGGCTTCGTCGGCGATGATAGAGCCCAAAACGCCGCCGACCACGGCGCCAATGGCGACGCCCACCGGGCCGGCCCATAATCCCGCCACCGCGCCTCCCGCTGCGCCGCCGGCGAAACCGCCACCCAGATTCGCGGCTTCTCTGCCTGTCGCCCGGGTTTTATCTTCAGCGGAGGCGATGTTGTAGATGGCGATGCCGGCGCTTAATAACCAGAGGGCGCGGCCGGCTTTACCCAGGCGAATGGCTTTCGCGGAGACTTTGGGGTTCGCTCTGCCGGAGCTTTCCACAATCTGTAGAAAGACGTGATCCTGATCCGCTTTGCTCAGTTGCGAGAAGGGCTTGCTGAACAGGCGCTTGGCGTACTTGTCGCACAGCACATCCAAATCCAGACCTTTCGCTTTGAGGGCGCGGGCTTTGGCGCGTCCGATGTCGCTGGATTTGGTTCTGGCCCACTCCATGATTTCATTACGCATCTGATTGGCGGCCTGCGCCGCTTCGCTGGGGCTCATCTGACGGCTGTTGACCAGGTCTTTCAGCGATTCCGCATAGGCCTTGGTTTTCTCCATATACATCTGGCGGACATTACTGTCCTGAATAAAACGTTGCCCGAAATTGACGGCCTGGATTTCAAACTGCCTGATGGCTTCATGCGCGCTGTTATTGTTGGATTGATTGTCCGGCATACTAGGTTCCCTTTAGTCACTTTGAGTAATGATTATCTGCGTGCGTCGGAAAAACTTATCGGAGCGTTGAACTCCTGGAACCGCCTCGGCTTTCCACATAAAGCGCGGCTCCTGCAACCATTCCGCCCGGATCTTGAGGCCCGGCCAGAAGAGGAAATCGATGTGACTGACGCGTGCGTCGACGAATTGAAATACGCCCCCTGTGTATTCGGCGGAGAGTGTGACTTCTTCTTTTACATGGCCGCTGCTGTCGAGGTGTTGTATATGCAGCGTTTCTTCGTAGGGGCAGTCTTCGCTGAAGAAAGCCAGATATTCCTGATCGCGGTTGAAATGCGCTTCGTAGATGAGGCCTTCAGGCGTCGGAAAGGGAAAAGTCGCCTTGTCTGCAAGGGCGAGGGCGTTGGTTTCTTCTCTGATGGGAGCGGTCATACGCTTTATGCTCGTGGTTTGAGTTCAGTCCTTTAGCTCTTTGCTAAGCGTTAGCCGCTTTACCATAGCGTGGCGGGGAAGGGATAAGCAAGCTTACGATGAAGCCCATGAGTCCGGCGTTGAGGAGAAGTGGGCGCGCACGCTGATGGGGAGCGTCACCGTGCGCAGCGAAGCGGTTACTTCATGCCAATGGACTTCAAAAACTCGTCTTCCGTCATTCTTGGATGGTCTCCAGCGAATGCATAGCCGGCGGGTTTGCTGTCAATATAGATTTCTCCCGCCAGTTTGAACTGGGACTGGTCGTCGAAGAGGCCGCTCCAGAGATATTTCTCGCCTGTAGGCTTCAGGTGGTAGTACAGGTTGGTCCCGCAGTGTTTACAAAACGCACGTTGCGCCCACTCGGAAGAGTCATAAGCCGTAATGTTGTCCTCACCTTCAAAGACCGCTTCCTGCGCGGAAATCGCCATGGAAGGGCCGCCGTTCCAGCGACGGCACATGCCGCAGTGGCAGGCGTGGTATTCAGAATTGACGTTTTTCGCGGCCACTTTTACCGCGCCGCACAGGCATTGGCCGGCCAATGGTCCGGCGATAGTTTTGCTTTCACTCATGTAGTATCCCTCTGACTTATTGCTTGGTTTTATCGTATGTTTCGTAACGGCGTTGATTTCGTCACAGCTATCGTCTCGACACGACAATACTACCTGTCAGCTACTGACAGCATTGTGTCAGGAGCTGACGGCCAGATTACAATTTTCCGCCATGAAGAACAAAAGCGAACGACAACCTCTTTTCTCTAGTAACCGCAACAAGAGTCCAGCCATGACTGAACGTATGAAATGCCAAAACCTGTCGTGCAACCATATGATCTTGCCCAGCACCGCTGAGTGCACAGGTGGCTTGTGCATGCCCTGCGCCCTGGAGCAGGAGCGGGAAGCGAAGAGAGAGTACATACGTAAGCACAGCATAGTTATTGACCCCTACGCAGGACTGACTGACAGGGTCGATATCATAAAGGCGTATCACCTGCCTGCGCCTGGAGACCCCTTAATAACTTACACCCCATTTTCAGGGGCTATCGAGAAGGTTTATCAGGCGTTGACGGGAAATGAAACGCAACGCTTGGCGGAATATGCCGCAGAACAGCTTGAGACCGATGAAGACGATAGTGCAATAGAAATTGCTATGACGCTGGCGGCGTTCACGGATGCGGACCTGGCGGCTGTGCTGGAACGCCTCCTGTCTAGCGAGTGTTATGAGCCAGCCATATTATTTCGCGGGGCGAGCGAAGAGGTGGTCAACCTCTTGATAGAGCGCTTGGGAGCAGACCCTGAGTTGGATGGCCGTATTCTTGAAGCCTTGGCGTGGAGTGAGGACAGAAGGGTTGTGGCCTATCTGGCGCAATGGTCGCAGCAGCCGCCGGATTGGGCGTCGCGTCTGAATGTACCGGTGATGAATTGTATGGCTGAGGCCGGCTGGACGTTGGATAGTCATAATCAGCCGCGAAAACTCTACTTGGATGCCTGCTACGCGCTGGGGCCTACGGATACTGAAACGAGCGACGCCATTCGCGTAGGCAGTATTGATGCGTCAATCTGCCCTTGGTGCGAAGGCGAACTTACGCGTTTATTTGATCTCAATCTTAAAGACCCGAGGTTGGCGCTTTTCCCCTGGCAGGGAAACCGTTTGATTCTGTCGACCTGCCTGCTTTGCGCCTGTTTTGCTGAGGCGATCTATATGCATTATGACCAGGAGGGGGCGCCTGTATGGTCGTCGCACAGCAAAAAGTCAATCTATTCTCCTGACTGCTCTGAGATAGTGGAACCGCTCGTCACGCTCAATTGGAAGCTGTCCTCCCAGCCGAGGAAAGCCCGCTTCGCCGCCGTTCCCTTCGTTCCCACAACATTCTCGCAGATCGGCGGTATGCCTACCTGGGAACAACCCGCGGCGTATCCTGACTGTCCTGAATGTCACGAAGTCATGACGTTTATCGGACAGTTGAACATGGCGGAGGTGACAGAGTTTGGAGAGGGAACCTACTACGCCTTTCTGTGCCCAGGCTGCCGTATCTCGGCGACAAACTATCAGCAGACGTGAAGTAGAGAGGGAAAGGTCTGATTACTTATCCGCTAGCGGCCTGGGCGAATCAGTGGGCTCCATCGTTTGGCGTGACTTGTTTCTAACGTTATTAACCGCAGTACTCAACGGATAATACATCCAGTTAGTCAGTTCTCGCGGCGCCAGCATCGGGCGGATATCGACTAGTGGCGTGTCGGCGTTCAGCCAGGCGTTAAACTGGTCTGGCGTCAGTAGCACGGGCATGCGGTGGTGTAGTGCCTGTAGAGAGGGCGAGGCTTCGGTGGTGATGATGGCGCAGGATTCGAGGTAGGCGTCGCCTTTGCTCCAGATATCCCAGACGCCGCCGAAAAAGCAGTGCCCGGATTCTGGTTTGATGTAATAAGGCTGTTTGACGCCGTTTTCCAGCTTCCATTCGATAAAGCCGCTGGCGGGAATTATGGCGCGGCGGCGCTGAAACGAACCCTTGAAGGCCTTGCTGGTTTCAATGGTCTCCGCTTTGGCGTTGAACATGTTGTACTTGGCGGTTGGCTCTGGCGCCCAGCTTGGCGTCAGCCACCAGCGCATGCTCCTGAAAAAATTCGTCAGCTCTTCCTGCACCGCCACCATCACTTCTTCAGTGGGGGCGATATTGAACAAATCATCCTGGTAAAAATGCGACTTCAATCCGCTGGTGTCGAATCCGAGTGAGTCCATCAGGGCGATCACGACTGGGGAGTCGGTGACGTTGAATCTTCCACACATAGCAGCCTCGGCGTAATGGCGTTGCCTTTGGCAAGTGTAGACTGGATTGGCGCGACCATTGCGCAGGTTTGGGCAGTTCCAGATAAAGCCACATCACGGCCTATAACGAGATGATGAGCGATGGAATAGAGATATTCGTCACACTTGGATATCGTCGACGATGTAATTTTAGAAAAACATGCAGGATACAAGCCGATTTATGTCAAATATGCGAAAACAGTGGAAATTCCCTCTTGGTAATATGACGGGCTGGCGCTTATAGTTATCCCTGCCTGTTTACCACTGGTGAGCTAGTTAAGTTTGCCGTAGCTTGATTCTCCAGAGTATCGCCATGCTTGAGCCATTAAAAATCCTTAGGGAAATCTTTCAAGAAGCGGCGGATTTGCACGCCGCCAAAGACCTGTCTGAACTGATCGTCGATCGTGTACAGTCCGCAATGCGGGCGGATGTATGCAGTATTTATTTATTGGATGAAACTTCCCAGGAATTGGTTTTGATGGCGACCCGGGGGTTAGACCCGGAATCGGTGGGGCGGGTGCGTCTGCCCGTCGGGCAGGGGCTGGTTGGTTATATTGCGCAGCATCAGTCATTGATGAACGTGGACAGCGCGGAAAAGCACTCTAACTTCAAATATTTCCCGGAAACCCGTGAAGAACGCTTCTCGGCTTTTCTGGGCGCGCCGATTATCAACTTCCGCAAGAATATCGGCGTTATCGCGGTGCAAAAGAAAGAAGCCGCGTATTTCAGTGACGAGCAGGAAGCGTTTGTCGTCACCATCGCCGCCCAATTGGCCGGTCCATTGAGCCAATGGGTGCAGCAGGATGGCGTGTTTGACCGCGAAGTATGCCGGGATAAGTTCAAGGCGAACTTGAAATTCCGCGGCGTCAAAGGCGCAGCAGGCATGGCGATTGGTCGCGTACATTGGGTTGGCAAAGGCCACGATCTGGCGTCAGCGCCGGATCGGGAAGCTAAAGACGCTGATCTGGAAATCGCCCGTTTCACTAAGGCTTTGGAATTAGCGAAAGAGGAGCTGAACGCCAGCGGCGAGCGTATGGCGGGCTCCATACCCAAAGATGTGCTGGCGCTGTTCGGCGTATATCGCATGATCCTGGAAGATCAGGAACTGACCACCGAAACCGTCAATCACATCCACTCAGGACTTTGTGCGTCCTCCGCGTTACGCAAAACCGTTGAGGCGCACGCCCGCGTGTTTGAGAAAATGGATGACGCTTATCTGCGCGCCAAGGCGGATGATATCCGACACATCGGCAATCGTATTTACGCGAACCTGCGCGGCGTCGACAGTCCCGATGTTATCAATGTCAGTGAGCCTACGATCATTGTGGGCACGAATCTGAGCATTACCGATGTCGCCCAATTCCCGCCAGAGCATCTGGTAGGGCTGGTGTGCACCAGCGGCTCTTCATTGTCGCACATAGCGATTCTTGCGAATGCGCTGGGTATTCCCGCTGTCATGGGAATCGGTGACATCAAGCCTGCGCTGATCGAAAATGCGGAAGCGGTGGTGGACGGCTACCGGGCGGTAGTGGTGTTCAACCCTGTTGACGCGCTGCGCAAAGAGTTCAAACGTCTCGCCAAGCAAGAGAAGAAACTGATCAAAGGGCTGGATGAGCTGCGCGACCTGCCGGCGCAAACTCCAGATGGTTTCCGCGTCAAACTGTTCGCCAACACGGGGTTGCTGGCGGATATCTCGCCGGGACTTTTACGCGGCGCGGAAGGCGTAGGGCTGTATCGCTCAGAAATTCCATTCATGGTGCACGAGTCCTTCCCCTCGGAAGAAGAGCAGGTGCAGATTTATCGCAAAGTGCTGGAAGCCTATGCGCCGAGGCCGGTGTACATGCGCACCCTGGATATCGGCGGCGATAAAAATCTGCCTTATTTCAGCTTTACGGAAGAAAACCCGTTTCTGGGATGGCGTGGGATACGCTTTACGCTGGATAACACCGGTATCTTCATCAGCCAGATTCGCGCCATGCTGAAGGCCGGACGTTACCTTGGCAACCTCAAGATATTGCTGCCCATGGTCAGCCGTCTGGATGAAATCGAGAGCTTTAGAAGCCTGCTGCAGGAAGCCATCGGACAGTTGAAAGAAGCTGGCGTCGAAGTGAGTGAACCGCAAGTCGGCGCCATGATTGAAGTGCCGTCGGCGATGGTGCTGTTGGAAGATCTGGCGCAAATGGTGGATTTCTTCTCCATCGGCAGCAATGACTTCACCCAATACATGCTGGCGGTGGACCGCAACAACGCCAAAGTATCCGACCTCTACGACTGGTTGAACCCGGCGGTGCTGCGCTCCATTGGTCGCGTGGTCAAGGTGGCGAAGAAGCATGGCGTACCGGTCAGCGTGTGCGGCGAAATGGCGTCCGATCCGGCAGCGGTCTTGTTACTGCTGGGCATGGGAGTGGAGATGCTCAGCCTGTCCGCCTACAACCTGCCGAAAACCAAGTGGGTGATTCGTTCCGTCTCTCATCAGACAGCGGAGAAACTCTGGAAAAAAGCCTCACGCATGCGCAATGAGAAAGAGATCCGCGCCATGTTGCACGAGGTGTTGGACCAACATGGTCTGGGTGGACTGATTCGCGCTGGCGCACAGTAATCCGGTCAATTCCGGCGCTAGGCGTCAGTGCGCCTGAGCCTCGCAGCGAAGAGCCTTGTGGCGAGGGCTTTCCGTCAGGTGTTTTTCACCCAAACAGGTGATTTCAAGCCGCTCCCTTCCTTGCATAATCCCTCGTAACCGCTGTGGCGGCCTTAATAACTTCAACCCCCTCTTTCATGTAAGACCTATAAAAAGCATGTTACGCAAGACGCTTTATCGAGCCACTTTGGCGTTGTGTATTATTTTGCTGGCGACGGCCGCCTGGTTATGGGCGCACCGTTCCATGGATCTTGAGTTTAAACAGCCGGGGTGGCTGTCCGGCCTGGGGCGGGAAGCGCCGCCCGCTTTATATGATGCGCAGGCGGGACGAGGGGCGACGAAATACCCCGCGCAAGCTTCCAGTGATCGAGCGGCGATGCATGGCCTGAAACAAATACGTGACATGGATTAGATAGCGTGAAAGCAAAGCTTGCTTGTTAGGGGGCTGGTGTATATATCTAAACCCCATGGACGAAAAACTGATACAACAAGAATTACAACGCGGTTTTAAGTGGCTCAGGTTTTCTCCCTCCCTGGAGGAAACGTATCGCGCATTCCACAATCAGCGTGTACAAACGCGTCTGCCTCTCGTGCATGCGACGGCGCTGGCGTTCATCATCATCTATTCCTTGCTCGACTACTATTTGTTCCCTCGGCAGATCGCCAGCTGGACCATTCCCATTCGTCTGTTTCTGGTGTGTCCGATTATCGCCCTGGCGCTGTACGCGGGCATGCATTCCTGGCCCCGGCGATGGTTCATGCCTCTCTATAACGGCACCTATGCGTTGGGAGGACTCAGCGTGGTGGCGATCATCTGGATCGCGCATTCGCAAAATGTCATGGTGCCCTATGACGGCCTGTTTCTGGTGCTGATATACGGTTACTTTCTGATGGCGATTCCCTTTTATGTCGCCACCGCGATTTCCACCTTGATATATGCAGCCTATCTGCTCGTTGAACTGGATGTTGGCATGGAGCCGGCGACACTTGGGTTTAACGCATTCTTTTTGTTTGGGGCCAACCTGATCGGCGCGGTGGGCTCATATATTCAGGAACATGCTCAGAGGACGCTTTTTCTGAACCTGCAACTGGTCCAAATTGCGCAGCGTGAGGCTGAACGCGCGAACCGCTCCAAGACACGCTTTCTCGCGGCGGCCAGTCATGACTTGCGACAGCCCTTGAACGCCATGAGCATGCTCGCGGAGAGTCTCTCCGCCAAGATGGATCGCAACTCTGAGGAAGGCGTCATCGTCGGTAAACTGCGTCGATCACTCAGTCAATTGAGCGACCTGTTCAAATCGCTGCTGGATATGTCTCAGCTCAGCATGGGCGTGGTCAAGCCGAACCCCCGCCACTTTTATCTGCACGAGCTGGTGCGCCGGGTGGCGATGGAGTTTGACGCTGTGGACATTGTCACCTCCCGTCCAGAACGTATTGACACGGAGTGCGATGAGGGGCTGGTTGCGTATTCCGATCCCATTTTACTGGAGCGAATGCTGCGCAACCTGATCATTAACGCGCTTCAGCACGCCAGCGCCGACGCCATTCGGGTGAGCTGCCGAAGGCTGAATAATGTGCTCGACATCCATGTGATTGATGATGGCGTCGGGATTCCCTCCCGGGATATCAAACGCATATTCAAAGAGTTCCAGCAAGGCGGCGATGATGAAGGGAAGCCGCGATCGGGCATTGGGCTCGGGCTGGCCATCGTGCGACAGCTGGCGGGGCTATTGGGCGGTGTTCTGACGGTAAAGTCGTCGCCGGGCGTCGGAGCGGATTTTAGTTTCACTATCGCCTGCGGGCGGCCTAATCTGGTGGCTCCACAGCCGGAAGCCTATCCGGAAACCCGGACCCTTGGCGGCATGTCAGTCTGGCTGGTGGAGGACGATCAACCAAGCAGGGAGGCGATGCGCCAACTACTGGACGCCTGGGGCGTGCAAGTGGAAGCCTTCGCTGACGCCAAAGCAGCGATGGGCAGGTTGCATGATGAGACGCCGGATATGATCCTGTCAGATTATCGGTTAGGCGGCGCCATCTCCGGGCTGGATGTCGTGCTGTCGTTGCGGCGGCAAAGCGGACGGGATATTCCGGCGGTGATCATCTCCGCTGATGTGGAAATGCTGCAGGCGGAAGCCGGCAGCTATCCCAGCATCGTATTCGTCGCCAAACCGGTAACCCCGGCGCGGCTATATCTGATCCTGAGCCGGGAGTCCGCCCGCGCCGTCGTGGAAAACGCCGTCGGATAACCGAAAGCGCGACTGAATGACGGCGGGTCAGGCGTCCACCAGATGCAGCCGCGTCGCCACGCTGACGCATTCCGTTCGATTATGCACATTCAAGTGCATGAACAAGGCTTTCAAATGTGATTTCACGGTATCTTCCGTCAGTCTTAACTCCGAGCAGATTTTTTTGTTCGGCAAACCTTTGGCCAGCAGTTGCAGGACTTCCATTTGCCGGGGAGTGATGGAGTCGAGTCGCAACTGGCTGTCCTGAATCGGAGCCTGGCTGCGGTGGGTATAGAAGTTCGGCACGTATTGCTTGCCGTTGAGAATCTGCCGGATCGCCAGATTGATCTCCATCGCGCTGGATGACTTGCTGATAAAGCCTATCGCGCCGCTGCGCAGCGACAATTCCACGTCCTCTATGTCTTCCGAGGCGGATAGAATCGCCACGGGGATATAGATGCGTTTACAGGTCAGGTAGCGCAGAAATTTAAAGCCGCGCCCATCCGGCAAGGAAAGATCCAGCAGGATCAGGTCGAAACTTTGGTCCGCATCCAATAACGCCTGCGCCGCCTGACAATTGAAGGCGTTCACCAGATCGATAGGAACCTGTTGGGCGGTGAGGGCGACGCGCAGGCCGTCGATAACAAGTTGATGATCGTCAATCACCAGGACCCGTAGATGATTTGGTACAAATACCGCTGAAGAGGCGCTTATGCTCACGTTGACTCTCCCTGCGCCGCTCGGCGCTGTTTTCTTTTTGTTATGAGCTAAAAATTATACGCCGATAGAAACGTTGAACAGTGAACGATTGCTAGTTTTTGGGAACAGAATGGGATACGGAAGCATTGCTTTCTCCCCCGAGCCTGATTTGCGCAGAAAAGTCATGCGAGACAAAGGGGAGAGCATGACAGACCGCTTCTCTGAGCAGCCTGTCATTGAGGTTTTGCGTCAGGCGGCGGGAGGAGACGGCTGTGTCTCGATAGCGACTTGCAGGATGCTCTGACGCAGCTCCGCATTCAACACCAAACGCGCGTCTTCCGCGATATTGTCGAGGTCTTCGTCGTAAACGATGTGGCCTTCCTCGTCTACCTGAATGATCTCGTTACTTTTCAGATTGTTGATGAAGTTGCGGAACAAGGCCTTATCAAAGAACTCCGGCGCATTAAGTCCGTATAGGATGGACATGCGCTCCGCCATGGACGTGCTTTGCTCCTCCAGGGCGTTGGCGGTGATGGCGCCTTTGCCGTGACGGCGCAAAATAGCGATGGCGATGTAGTAACGCTCCAGCGTAGGGATAATGGTCTTGGCCAGGGCGTTGAGCAGGACGAACTCGCGGGAGCCCGCCATGGGGCGATAAAGGTTGTCCTTGTCCTTCAGCAGCAGGTTGCTTTCGCACAACGTCTCGATCCAGCGCTCGATTTCCGGGTCCACATCGTCTTTATGCCAGCGCAGGAACAGCTCTGACTTGATGTAGGGATAAATCGAACTCACCAGCCACACCAGTTTGGTGCGGTCCATAGTGCTGTTGTTCTGGAACAAACTGGCGACCAGCGCGGGCAGCGCCAGGAAGTGCAGAATGTTGTTGCGGTAATAGGTGAGCAAAATAGCGCTGGAGCCTTCCAGGCTGATGATATCTCCCAGCTTCTGTTGCTGGCGCAGGGCCAACCCCATGCTCTCCGTGTATTTGACCCAATCCGCGCCGCAGCCCTCCGGGAAGCTCATTTCATTACTGTAGGGATGCATGCGCAGCAGCGAAACCACCGCGTCGCAATGGTCCGCCAGCATTTTCTGATCCATCGCCTGCTTCGGTGTGGCCAGCAGCAGAGTGGCGACAATGTTGATCGGGTTGAGCGCCGCTGCGTTATTGATGCGGGTGGCGACCATTTCCGCCAGTTCGTCGATCATATGCGGCATCCATTTGGGGCGCGCTTCCTGATCGTAGGCTTGATCGCGCCAGTGCGGCTGTACTTTATCAAGCACGTCGGACAGCGCGAAAGGCTCGCCGAAGTTGACGCTGACGCGCCCAAAGGAGTTGCGCAGGTTACGCAGAGACTTGAACAGGCCGAATATGTTTTCGTCTTTCTTCTTCTTGCCGCGCAGCTCGCCGAGATAAGAGCGCGCTTCCAGGATTTTCTCGTAGCCGATATACACCGGCACAAAGGTGATCGGTTTTTTGTAGTTACGCAGATAGCTGCGTACGGTCATCATCAACATGCCTGCTTTCGGCTGCAATGTACGCCCGGTGCGGCTGCGGCCGCCTTCTACAAAGTACTCCACAGGATGCCCGCGAGTGAACATGGAGTGCATGTATTCGTTGAAAACGGCGGTGTACAGCTTGTTGTTCTTGAAGCTGCGGCGCATGAAAAAGGCCCCTCCGCGACGCAGAATCGGGCCCACTACAGGCATGTTCAGGTTAATGCCGGCGGCGATATGGGGCACCATCAGACCGTTGCGATACAGCACATAGGAGAGCAAGAGGTAGTCGATGTGGCTGCGGTGGCAGGGCACATAGACCACAGCGCTGGACTTGGCGGCCTCTTTCACCGCGTCAATATTGTTGATGTTTACGCCGTTATAAATCTTGTTCCACACCCAGGTCAGAATGATGTCGAGAAAGCGCACAGCCGCGATGGAAACGTTGGAGGCGATTTCGTCCGCATATTTGCGCGCCCGCTCTTTGGCTTTCTGAGGGCTGATGCTCTCTTTCTTGGCGGTTTCCCGAATGGCGTCTTTGACGGCTGGGCTGCGAATCAGCGTGGACACCAGGGTGCGACGGTGAGACAGGTCGGGACCGACCACCGCCTGGCGCATGCGACGGAAATGTACGCGCAGCAGGCGCGCCAGTTTGCGGTTGGCGCGTTGCGGGTCCTGGGTGTCGTCGACGATATAGCGCAGGGAAATCGGTTTGCTGAATTGAATAAAGGTGTTGCGTCCGTGGATCATGATGGTCAGGAACTGGCGTAAGCGACCGGCGATGGACCAGGTGTCCGCCAGCATCAGCTTGAACAGAGAGCGTTCTTTTTCCGGCGTCCGGCCCCAGAACAGGGAGACCGGGACAATCTGCACATCCAGTCCAGGGTCTTTCTGCGCGGCGCTGACCAGCTGTTTCAGACGCTCGGTGATGGTCGGCGTATGGCGGCGACGAAACATCTGGCCGCGTTTCTCATATAGGAAGAAGTGACTGCGTGATAAAACCGCATCTCTCAATGTCAGCGGCGCCTGGGAGGAAGGCAGACCGGCGAGGCGGCACTCCTGCTCCAGCACCAGCCGGCTGCTGAGCGAGCTGTGCTGCAGTACGTAGACGACGGGTTTTTCCGGGTCCAGCCCCAACTGCTTGGCGTTGTTGCCGATAACGTCTGTCCTGACCCATAAAAATAGAATTTTGCGGAGCAGGTTAAAGAAAAAAGAAGTGATTCCGAGCATGTAAAATACCGTTTAGCCCTGGCGAAGTGCCCGCTAGTTTAACGACTCCGCCATAGACTGGCAAAGCTCGGAAATGCTTGATTTTCAGCGGCTATATTCCGCGAGGATTGGGTTTGCGCAAACTTTCTGCAATGTAATGTAGAAGCGAAATGGGAATCTTGCAAAGCGGGATGCGACTCCTTATTCTTCTTTTTCTTTGCGTCCTCCTGTTGCGGCTTAACTTTCAAACATTCCATTTAACTTCAATCTGTTGTGAGGACTGGATTATTGGCGAATGGAATGTTGCAAGGTGTGTTTTAAACAACTTATGCGCCGCCTCTTTGGCGCTCGTTCCTTTATATAGCGAACGCGAGACCCTTCAATGATAAAAATTCAGAATCTGGAAAAGAAATACGGCGATATTCAGGCCGTATCCGGCATTTCTTTCGATATTGCTCCTGGTGAAGTTTTAGGCTTTTTAGGTCCCAACGGCGCCGGCAAAACTACGACCATGCGGATGATTACAGGCTATGTGCAGCCCAGCGGCGGTTCCGTCAGCGTCATGGGCGTTGACGTGGCCCATGCGCCGCAGCAGGCGCAACGGATCATGGGGTACCTGCCGGAAGGCGCGCCCTTGTATGGTGAGATGACGGTGGCGGCTTTTCTGGGCTTCATCGGTAAAGTGCGCGGTTTACGAGGGGCGCAACTGAAGCAGCGCATAGAGCAGGTGGTCGCCCAGGTTTCCCTTCAGCATGTATTGCAACAACCGATTGAAACGCTGTCCAAGGGCTTCAAGCGTCGCGTCGGGTTGGCGCAGGCGTTGATCCATGATCCGCAGGTGCTGATTCTGGATGAGCCTACCGATGGACTTGACCCCAACCAGAAGCACGAAGTGCGCAAACTGATTCAAAACCTGTCCAAGGACAAGATTGTCGTCATCTCCACCCACATTCTGGAAGAAGTCGACGCGCTCTGTTCACGGGTGGTGATCATCGCCAGTGGGCGTATCGTCGCCAACAGCACACCAGCGGAGCTGGCTGCGCAGTCCCGTTTTCATAAGGCGATATTCGTGCGTTTCTCCCAGCCATACGCCGCCCTGGCTGCGCTGGAAGCGCTGCCGGAAGTAGGGGAAGTGGAGCAAGTGGATGAGATGACCTATCTGGTGTATGCGAGTCCTGACGCAGCGCCGTTGCATGCTGTCAATCAACTGATCCATTCTCATAACTGGGATGTGGAGGAACTTCACGTAGAACGCGGCAGACTGGATGATGTATTCCGTCGCTTGACCATGGAGGCGGCATGAACGGCGTAGGCATTGTTTTCAAGCGGGAACTGCTGAGTTACGTTTCTACCTCGCTGGCGTATCTGTTTACCGTCATCTTCCTGGTGCTCAGTGGTATCTTCACGTTTTATCTGGGGCACTTTTTCGAGCGCGGACAGGCGGACCTGGAAGCATTCTTCAACTATATCCCCTGGCTGTTCGTCGTGTTGGTGCCGGCTTTGACTATGCGGTTGTGGGCGGAGGAGCGCAGCACGGGCACGATAGAGTTACTGCTGACCCTGCCTGTCCAGCCTTTTGTATGGGTGCTGGGAAAATTCCTGGCGGCCTGGGTGTATCTGGCCGGCGCGCTGGCGCTGACTTCGCCGTTCTGGTTTACCGTCAATTATCTCGGCGATCCGGATAACGGCGCTATTCTGGCCGGCTATATCGGCAGCTGGTTTATGGCGGGCGGCTTTCTGGCGCTGGGCTCCATGTTTTCCGCCGCCACCAAGAATCAGGTGATCGCCTTTATCCTTACCCTGGTGGTGTGCTTTCTGCTGGTGGCGTCCGGTTTCCCGATGGTGCAGGACTTTTTCTCCGCCTGGGCGCCGAATGGCGTGTTGGATTTAGTGGCGGACCTCAGTTTCTTCCGTCACTTCGAAGCCATTTCCCGAGGCGTCATTGATCTGCGCGACGTGCTCTATTTCGGTTCCATTATTGTCCTGGGCGTCTGGGCGACAGCGCATCTGGTCAAGCGTACGGCATCAAACTAAGGAGACGTCATGAAGCGAGCGGGTTTTGTCGTAATCGTTGTGATCGCCGCCCTGGCGCTGTTCAATCTGGCGGTGCAGCGGGGTATGAGCGGGTTCCGCTGGGACCTTACTGAAAACAGTCTGTACACGCTGTCTGACGGCGCGCGCTCCATCCTGGGCGGGTTGTCCAAAGACATAGAGTTGACGGTGTATTATTCCGAAGGCGCGTCGAAGGATTTGCCTGCTCTGCGTGCTTATGCGCGCCGGGTGCAGGAGCTGCTGGAAGAGTTTGAGCAGCATAGCGATGGAAAAGTCACTCTCAAAAAAGTCGACCCGGTTCCGTTCTCTGAGGAGGAGGATGAAGCCACTGCCGCAGGTTTACAGGCGATACCTGTTGGCGTAGCGGGAGACAACGTCTTTTTCGGACTGGTGGGCAAAGCGGGCGATAAAGAAGAAATCATCGCCTTCTTCCAGCCGAATAAAGAGCAGTTCCTTGAGTATGAATTGAGCAAGCTGATTTACAACCTGAATCGAGAGCAGCTACCCATCGTAGGCGTCATTTCCGGTCTGCAGATCAACGGCGGCTTTGATATGTACCGGCAGTCCCAGCAACCGGCCTGGATTGTCATGCAGCAGATTGAAGACTTGTTTGACGTGCGCTGGATGCCTGAAGATTTCGATGCTGTTGATGAAGATGTGGACGTGCTGATGGTTGTGCACCCCAAAGACCTGACCCAGCAGGCGCAGTTGGCGATTGATCAGTTTGTGCTGAAGGGCGGTCGCGCTCTGGTGTTTGTCGATCCCGATGCGGAGCAGGACCAGCCCGGTATGCCGATGATGGGCGCGAACATGTCCCGACGCAGTCAGTTGGACCCGTTGCTGAAAGCCTGGGGCGTCAGTCTGAAAGAGGACTCGGTGCTGGCGGACTTCAAAAACAGTATGGTGGTGGGCGTAGGTCAGGCGCGTACGCCGGTGCGTCATCTGGCGTTGTTGGGGCTGGCTGAAGACAGTATGACGCAGAGCGACATCATGCTGGCGGGTCTGGAGAGCATCAACGTTTCCACGCCCGGAATTCTGGAGAAAATCGAGGGTTCCACCACCACCGTCAAGTCTTTGCTGACATCCAGCGACGAAGCCGCTCCCATTGAAGCCGGCGCATTCGCGAACATGCAGAACCCGGAGTCGCTGTTCGATAAGTTCAAAGCCACTGGTGAGCAATACACAATGGCTGCGCGCATAGAGGGGCCTGCCAAGACCGCGTTTCCTGACGGTATTGAGATCACCGAAGAAGCAAAAGACGAAACTACGCAGGATGACGAAACAGCAGATGCGACTGAAGAAGACGCCGCTTCTGCAGAGCCCAGGACCGTCACCCGACATGTCGCCCCAGGCGTTACCCAGAGCGACAACATCAACGTTGTCGTCATCGCGGACACGGACATTCTGTCTGACCGCCTCTGGGTGCAGGTGCAGGAGTTTTTTGGCCAGCGCATCGCCAGCCCCTGGGCGAATAACGGCGACCTGGTGGTGAACGCGCTGGATTACCTTGCCGGTAACGCCAGTCTGATCAATATCCGGTCGCGGGGGCGTTTTACCCGTCCATTCGAGAAGGTTGACGAGTTGCGTCGTGCGGCGGAAGAGAAGTTCGCGGATCAGCAGCGAGAACTTCAGGACCGACTCTCAGAAACGGAGCAGCAGCTGGCGGAATTGCAGCAGGCGCGACAAGGCGGTGATGAAGCTGGCGGCGGCGTATTGTTGACGCCGGAGCAGGAAAAAGCGCTGGAGGACTTCCAGGAGGAGAAATTGCGTATTCGCAAGGCGCTGCGGGATGTGCAACATAATCTGGATCGAGATATCGACGATCTCGGACGACAGTTGAAGCTGGTCAATATCCTCATGGCTCCGCTGGCGTTGACGGTGATCGCTCTCATAGTGATGCTGTGGCGCAGACGCGGAGTTAGAAAAAGCGTTTAATAAAGTATCGGAAGTCGAAGGAGACAGGCGGTGGCGGTTTCGTTTAATTATCATCCTGCGCTGGTGAGCGGTCTGGAAAGCGGCGCCCGTCGCCATATTTATTTTCACGAAGACAAGCTATTGCTGCCCGCTGCGGGCGCCCAGCCCTGGGGTGCGGAAGAAGTCGATAATCCAGAAGGCCCGGTATTCCTGCTGGGTGAAGTGGATGGCGCCAGCTGCAGCGTAGGCAGTTTGAAGCAGGCGCCGCCTGGATGGACGGAAGTCGGGCTGCGGGATTATCTGCTCGGTTGCGACGATGTGGATGATTTCCGCGTGGTGAATGCCGCTTCCCAGCTACTGTATTGGTTGCGTACGCAGAACTTTTGCAGTCGCTGTGGAGAACGTCTGAGTTTTAACGAAAAAGATCGCGGCCTGCGTTGTCATGGTTGCGGTTACATTTCCTATCCTAAGGTGTCTCCCTGCGTCATCGTGGTCGTGCATCGTGGCGATGAGATCCTGCTGGCGCGCTCGCACCGCTCATTCAGTAAGCTGCCAACGTTCAGTTGTCTGGCCGGTTTCATCGAGGCGGGAGAGAGCGCTGAAGAAGCTGTGGTCAGAGAGGTGATGGAAGAGTCGGGTGTATTGGTGTCCGATATCGAGTACGTGACCTCCCAGGCCTGGCCGTTTCCTCATCAACTGATGTTGGGCTATCACGCCCGCTATGTGTCCGGCGACCTCAATATCGACACTACGGAACTGAAAGAAGCCGCTTGGTTCAAAGTCGATCAGCTGCCAGCGGTATCGCCTATGAAAACCATCGCGGGGAGATTGATTGACGCCTATGTGGCCAAGTTCCGGTGATTGCTTGAGATGAAGGCGAACGCGCAAGAGACGACAGGGCCTATGGCCCCGACGTTGATCATCGACTCCGGCAGTGGCGGCCTCTCCATTTGGGGACATATCCGTCGCCATACGCCTTGGCTGCCCACGCTGTACCTCGCTGACTTTGGTTTCTATCCCTATGGCGACAAGAGTGAGCAGGAGATAGAAACCCGTGTGCGTCATATTGTGGAGCAGATCAGCGAACGTTATCCCGCTCAATTGATTGTCGTCGCCTGCAACACCGCCAGCACGGTGGTGTTGGATCATTTGCGGGCTCGCTTTGAGCAGCCAGTGGTGGGCGTGGTGCCAGCCATTAAGACGGCGGCGACGCAGACTAAAAAGCAGGTGATTGGGCTGCTGGCGACCCAGGGAACCGTGCGCCGGGCGTATACCGACGAACTGATTCGGGACTTCGCCAGCCATTGCAAGGTCATTAAAGTCGGCGCGCCGGATCTGGTGCAGTGGGGTGAGGACTGGGTGCGAGGGCGCAGTCCTGACATGGCGCGATTACGGGCGGTCATCCAGCCGTTTCTGGACGCGGAGGCGGATCAGGTAGTGCTTGGATGTACGCATTTTCCATTGTTGAAACCTTTTCTTTATCAGCTGGCGCCGGATATCAACTGGGTGGATTCCGGCGAAGCAATCGCCCGACGGGTGGCTTATCTTCTGCAGGCTCAACAGGGCGAAGGCGGTGAGGAGTCAACCAGTCATCGGGCGTTTTATTCCGGCGATAAGCAGGACATCGAGTGGGAGCGGGGCGCAGCGGCGTTAGGCTTTTCGTCTGCAGAGCAAATAGCGCTTTAATAGCATTCGCTAATAGGACGACGCGATCCATGCGTCAACGAAATGATATTGATCGGTCTTAGAACAGCCTGGTCAATTTGAACATACAGAAAAACTCCAACAGTGGCGTCGCCTTGTGGTGACAGCAGTAAGTTTTTTCCACCTCGCCGCGAAAGCGGGTTTTAGTGAATTCCAGCCCTTTGAAGTTGTAAAGAAAATTGCCTTTGGCGTAGACCAGTCGCATCATCTTCTTCAGTAGTTTTGCTTCTTGCGCTTCGTCTTCCGCGGAGAGCATTAACGGGATTAATCCCAGATCCAGATAGGGAACGCCTTCCTGTTTAAACACGTCCATGGCGTGGGCCATGATGGTGTAAAAAAGCCCTTGCTTGAAGTTGGCGCTGGCGCGGGAAATATTGGGAACGTAGCTGATGATCTCGTTCTTGTAATAGATGGGATCGAAATAAATAAAACCTACCGCTTCGCCATCCTGATAGGCATAGAAGTGGCGTTCATTTTCTTTATAGCCCATCTCCATGGGACGGATCAGGAAGCGGATCTCGTTACTCTTGCATTTGCGCGTCTTGATCCAGGCTTCGGAAATCTCCCGGGTATGGTCGTCGCTGAAACGTTCCTTCACGGTCACGCCTTGTTTTTTCGCCTGGTTCAGCGCCGTGCGCAGCACCTGTTTCTTCTTGCCGCTTAAGCTCCAGTCCTTCAACGCAATGCGCGACTCGGAGCCGAATTGCGTGCCGTACATACCGAGACGACGGTGCAGAATGTCAACCACGGGCTTAGTTACCTGAACATGATTGGCCTGGGGGTAACGGGTATGGAAACGGGTTAGCATCAGTTCGAAATTCTGCGACGCGCACACCGGATCGGACAACACGAATATTCGCCCCCATTTGCGCATATAGGCGATGTAGCCCACGCCGCGAATATCGAAATACTGCATGTCCGGTTGCAGGGTGGAGAACGCCTGAGAATGGGAGCCGAATTCTTTGAGGTAATTGACTCGCTCTGAGAATGTGAAACTGCCTGCCTCTAACTCGCCGAGCGAGTCCAGCGCTATCGCCTGATTGCTCATTTCCTGACTCCTTCGTTGTTATTGTGTATGTTTTTGGCGTCTGAGTTTGTAACCCTTACAATCGGGTCAGGCTTGTTTGCGTCCGAGTACGGACCAATAACAGTTCATACTGAGGAGTTTGAAGAACTTTTTATTGCGAATGTCCAGCCCCTGCCTTTCCATATACTCGGGGTAGTTATAGATGTTGTGCATGGCGTTGTTCGCCATCAACCAGAACAGAGAAACGGCGACGTACCAGTAGGCCTGTTTGAATGCGCGCGCAACGATATTCCCGGTAGGGTAGGCGAAATCTCCAACCACGACTGCGCCTCCTGGCTTGGCTAAATCAATCAGATGCCGCAACACTTCCTCCATCATGCTTTCCCTGAATACATTCAGGAAAAAGTTGGCGACCACCATGTCATAGTGCTCAAGTTCGCTGAACTTGAATATGTCGCTGTGGACTTGGCGGATATTCAAGTGCTGCTTGCCGGAAGCGGTTAGCGCATCCTGAAACTTGCTTAGCATGGTGGCGGACAGATCGACGACGGTGACTTCCGCCCCTAACTCGGCGGCATGGATGGCGTCTTTGCCGTGTCCGACGCCTGCGAACAGAATTTTGTCGCCGGGTTTTACATTATCCGGCGTGATCATGCCGATCTTGCATTGATGAATGGATTTGCCGCTGTACAGCGCGCTGAGGAAGTCGTAAACCGGACCGATGAGACGGTATTTATCCCTGGCGTTCTTTACGCCTACTGCGTTGATGGTCATGTTGCGTTTCGCCCTTGTTAGTTATTGTTATGGGGGAATACTAAATTAACTTATCGTAACAAGACTGTGCGTCAGGCCTCATTTCTACCTTGCCTTAATTAACGAAATGGAGGTGAAAATCACAAAAATTCAAATAGTTGAATGAGATTGTAAGACAATGTGTTTGAGGGTTGTGCGCAAGTTCACATGCATCTCGCCGCATGAGACTTTTGGCGTATTGCATTTAAGAGTAAGTGCTCTAATTAACTTGTTTCATAATTGCCGGCGAGGGCTTAACATAGCGACGCCCGCATTGGTTTGGAGTTGTCGATGACAGTCGGCGGCTTGGGAGTCGAACTGGCGGTGCGAACAATCCTATTTGCAGATGATTGAGTCAGGGAATGATGCAGTCTTTTGTTTCCGATGTCGTCGACTCGCGGAAGCGGTTTTCACTGACGACGGTCTCTGCGCATATGTCCGCCAACCGAACAGCCCAGACGGTAAGTTTTAAGCATGGATATGCAGAACCTTCTCCCCATTGTGCAGCAGGAGCCGGTGCAGTTCTCGTCCCGAGGCGATGAGCTGGTCGGCCGGTTATTCCTGCCCGCCAGGGAAGGTCGCTTTCCCGCCGTAATCATTTGCCATGGCGCCTTTGGCTATAAAGAGCATTTTTATGAACTGACGGAAGCGCTGGCGCATCGAGGAGTGGCGGCCTTGGCGCTGGATATGCGCGGGCATGGCGAATCTGAAGGGCCCCGCTTTCATGTGAGCATGCAGGCATGGCGGGATGACGTGGCGGCGGCGCTGGCGTATCTCAAATCGCGTCGAGAAATTGAGTCTCACCGTATTGGCGCTTTGGGATTTTCCTCCGGCGGCACAGCGGTGCTTGAGGCCGCTGCGCAGGGCGCATCATTGCGCGCACTGGTGACGCTTAGCGCCACGGTTCGTAACGTGTTGAATTGGTGGCAATGGCCGTTTCTTAAAACCGCCAATCTGGTCGGCTCGTGTAAGCGTCGGCTGGGGTTCGGCGATCTCCGTCTTCCGCTTGCATTTGCGCTGAAATCAGTTCCCGCAGCAGTGGACCCGCGCATCAATGCGGCTGTCGTCGGCGACCCTTATTTGGTGCAGGCGTACGCTGGTTTACCTGTACCTGGCGCGATTGACTGCTTCATTGTTGACACATTTCGGCGCACAAAGAATGTTCAGTGCCCTGTTTGTGTGATTCATGGCGCAGAAGATCGTGTTGATCCGCCCACCAGCGCCAAACTTTTATATGACAGCCTGCGGGGAAGTAAAGCGCTGCATATTATCGCTGACAGCGGCCATGTAGGACATATGGACAAGAAAAAGGCGGAAATTATCCGGTTGGCTTGTGATTGGTTCGTCGATCGATTGTAAAACAATCAGTGGCCACGATGTAAAGGTGGTCAGATTTTTGCTGTGAGATGTATCACGGGGTACGCTGCAGGGCTCCTTCGTTAGGGAAATTGCGGAGACAGTCACACTTACAGTTGTAACCTAATGTAAATATCATTATCAAAAGACTCGCATAAGCTGGGACGCCAAGCGGCAATGTGTTTAAGGAGAGAGAGGTCTAAGCGAATATGAAGCAATCACTTACATTAACTGCTTTTGCAAATAAGAATGTACTGATCACGGGGACAACGGGATTTGTCGGTAAGGTGGTTTTGGAGAAGCTGCTGCGCAGCGTGCCGACAATTGGGACGATTTATTTGCTGATAAGGGGGAACTCAAAGAACCCTACAGCGCGAAAGCGGTTCCAGAATGAGATCGCGACCTCATCTATTTTCGATACTCTTAAAGCGTCACTGGGGAGTCGTTTCGACGAGCTGTGTGAAACGCGTATCCAATGTATAACGGGCGAAGTGACGGAGCCTCTGTTTGGCCTGTCGGAGAAGGACTTTACCGACCTGGCTGCGGACATCGACGTTATCATGAACTCCGCCGCCAGCGTTAACTTTCGTGAAGCGCTGGATCAGGCGCTGACTATCAACACTCTGTGCCTTAAAAATATCATCGAACTGTCGCGGCGGGCGGCGGACTGTCCTGTGGTGCAAGTATCTACCTGTTACGTCAATGGCTTTAACCAAGGGTTGATGGAGGAAGATATTGTCAGTCCGGCGGGAGAGCGCATTGCGCGTTCAGAGCGGGGCTATTATGAAGTGGAGCCGCTGATCGCGCGTTTGCAGCAGGATGTAGAACAAGTGTCTGCAGCGGCGGCGGATGACCATAGCAGGGAAAAGGACCTGATCGACCTGGGCATTAAAGAAGCCAATAAATACGGTTGGAATGACACTTACACCTTCACTAAATGGATGGGCGAGCAGTTGTTGATGAAGGAGCTGCATGGCAAAACCCTCACCATTCTGCGTCCATCTATCGTTGAAAGTACGCTGCAGGGGCCAGTGCCGGGCTGGATTGAAGGCGTGAAGGTAGCGGATGCGATCATTCTTGCTTACGCCAGAGAAAAGGTGTCTTTGTTTCCCGGTAAGAAGAATGCGGTTATCGACATCATTCCGGCGGATCTGGTGGCCAACAGCATCATACTCTGCGCCACGGAGGCGTTGTTGGATTCTGGCGCGCACCGCATTTACCAGTGCTGCAGCAGTGAGGCTAATCCGATCAGGATTCGTGAAGTGATCGGTCATGTGCAGCAAGAGGCGGAGCATAACTATCAGGCCCATGAAAAGCTGTTTTATCGTAAACCGAAGAAACCCTTTGTGATGATCCCAGGGGTGGTATTTCACGCATTAATGGCGATTAGTTTTCACATGCTGAAATGGTACTCCCGCCTGCAAGGCTTGTTCGGACGTAAAACGTCAGGACGCAAGCTGAGCAACATGGAAACCACAATGAAACTGTCCAAGGTGTTTTCTTTCTATACCTCTCCCAACTATACCTTCAGCAACCGTCGACTGCGGGAGCTGGCCACTCGCCTCGACGAATACGACCAAACCGAATTCCCGGTGAACGCAGGGATGTACGACTGGTCGCACTACCTGCGGGAAGTGCATGTGGCGGGGCTGAACAAGTATGCGCTGCGGCCGAAAGTGGTGAAAATGAATCCACCCGCCGCCAAACCCCGCAGCCGCGCCGCATAAAGACGGGCGGCGCGCAAATCGAAATCGATGCGTAGAGTGTCATCAAAAGGGGGAGGCGACTCCCCCGGGATATGGCTGAAATATCGTTGAGTCCGACCGGCTATCTTCTGATCTTTTCCCGCCTGCTGTCTTAAATCATTGCTTAATACTTAGGTCGTAACGGCGCCAATCTATTGAGCGCCTTTGCTTTTGGCTGTTTATGGCAAGCCGATATACCAAGGTCTAATACAGAGGGATGGTTCGCGGGAGTAGAAAAAAGAAGGCTTCAGGCCTTAACACATACTGCTTCAACAATAATAAAAGAAGAGAGTGCAAGACTATGAGTGCGTCTACTGTTTATCCGTCCAAAGCGGAAATCATCCAACATTCCTTTCTCGACGAACAGAAATACCAGGACCTTTATCGGCAGTCGATCACCGAGCCGGAAAAGTTCTGGGCCGAGCATGCGCAACGCCTGGACTGGTTCAAGCCCTTCAGTAAGGTCAAAGATACTTCCTTTCAAGCGCCGGATGTGCATATTCGCTGGTTTGAAGACGGCTATCTGAATGTCTCCTATAACTGTCTTGATCGTCACCTTGAGCATCGCGGCGACCAGACGGCGATTATCTGGCAAGGGGATAATCCCAGCGAGCACCAGCATATCAGCTATCGCGAATTGCATGCGGCGGTGTGCCGGTTCGCTAATGTACTGAAAGCCCAGGGCGTCGCTAAAGGTGACGTGGTGACCTTATACATGCCTATGATCCCGGAAACCGCGGTGGCCATGTTGGCCTGCACCCGTATCGGCGCGGTGCATTCCGTGGTGTTCGGCGGTTTTTCTCCAGAAGCCTTGGCGAGTCGTATATTGAATGGCCGCTCTAAACTAGTGATCACGGCGGACGAGGGGCTGCGCGGGGGTAAAACTATTCCGCTCAAGGCCAATGTGGACGCGGCGCTGGCGCGTCCTGATCTGGATATGGTGGAAAAGGTCATTGTGGTCAAACGCACCGGCGCCGATGTGGCGTGGCGGGAAGGTCGCGACCTGTGTTATCAGGAGGTCATGGCGCAAGCGTCTGACGACTGCCCCGCGGAAGTGATGAATGCGGAAGATCCTCTGTTTATTCTCTACACGTCCGGCTCCACCGGCGCGCCTAAAGGCGTGCTGCACACCACGGGCGGTTATCTGACATACGTATCGCTGTCTCACCAATATGTTTTCAACTATCGGGAAGGCGATGTGTTCTGGTGCACCGCGGACTTTGGCTGGATCACCGGCCACAGCTACGTGTTGTACGGACCGTTGAGCAACGGCGCTACGACTCTGGTTTATGAGGGCGTGCCGAACTATCCGGACCTGTCCCGCTTCTGGCGGATTGTCGAGCAACATAAAGTGAATCTGTTCTACACCGCGCCGACGGCGATACGCGCCATCATGGCGGCGGGGGATGAACTGGCCCAGACGGCGGATCGCAGCTCATTGCGGGTGATGGGAAGCTGCGGAGAGCCGATCAATCCAGAAGCCTGGGAGTGGTTCTATCGGGTGGTGGGGGACTCCCGTTGCCCGATCATGGATACCTGGTGGCAGACCGAAACCGGCGGCATCATGATCACGCCCATCGCCGGGGTGAATGATCTTAAACCCGGCTCCGCGACGCGACCCTTTTTTGGCGTACAGCCGGCGCTGGTGGATAACGTGGGCAATGAGATCTCCGGAGCCGGCGAGGGCAACCTGATCATCAAAGACGGCTGGCCAGCGCAAATGCGCACCATCTATGGGGATCACGACCGATTTGTGAAAACCTATTTCTCTACTTTTTACGGCGCCTATTTCACCGGAGATGGTGCGCGCAGGGATGAAGACGGGTACTATTGGATAACCGGCAGAGTGGATGACGTCATCAACGTGTCCGGGCACCGGATGGGAACCGCGGAAGTGGAGAGTGCGCTGGTTTCTCACCCCAAAGTGGCGGAGGCGGCCGTGGTCGGATATCCGCACGCCATCAAGGGACAGGGCATATATGTATACATAACGCTTAATGTAAGCGAAGCGCCGACTGACGCCCTGAAGGAAGAGTTGCGACAGTGGGTGAGAAAAGAAATCGGTCCTGTGGCGTCGCCTGACGTTATACAGTGGGCGCCGGGATTACCGAAAACCCGATCTGGAAAGATAATGCGGCGCATTCTGCGTAAGATCGCCGCCGACGAGCACGACAACCTGGGCGACGTATCGACCCTGGCCGATCCGTCCGTGGTTGACGAGTTGGTCGCCAATCGGGTTGGAGCGCCATAACGTCGACTCTTCCAACTGATATCGGCGTTGACGTTATCCCTGTTGCAGGACTATGAAAAGCACATAGATCAGAAATTCTTAACTGAGCAATGAAAGAGGGGGCTCATGTTAATGTCGCAACAGATAATCATCGCCGATGATCATCCGCTGTTTCGCGCCGCGCTCAAGCAAGCGGTCACTCAGGCGGTGCGGTTTGTGGACGTGGTGGAGGTGGAATCCATCGCAACCCTGCAGGATGCGGTGGTGGCCAATCCGGATGCGGATCTGGTTCTGCTTGATTTGAATATGCCGGGCGCTCACGGATTTTCCGGGTTGGTGTTCATGCGTGGACAATATCCGGGACTGCCTGTGGTGATCGTCTCCGGCAGCGAAGAGTTGCAGGTGATTCGCCGCGCTATCGATTACGGCGCCTCCGGCTTTATTCCCAAGTCGGCGCCCTTGGACGAGATTTCTCAGGCGATCCAGGCGGTGCTGAATGGCGAAGTCTGGTTGCCGGCGGATGTCGCCGCCAAGATCGATTCCGTCAAGGCGGAGCACTCAGACTTCTCCGAACGTCTGGCCACGCTGACGCCGCAGCAGTTCCGTGTGTTGGGAATGCTGACGGAAGGCATGCTGAACAAACAGATCGCCTACGATCTGGATGTATCGGAAGCCACCGTCAAGGCGCATATCACGGCTTTGTTCCGTAAACTGGGCGTGCGTAACCGTACTCAGGCGGTCATCGCGGTGCAGCAGATGGAAGTGGAGCAGCAGCAACAGGCCGCTCACTCCGGTTAATGCAATTGCCAGTGCGGGCTTGAGTCGAGTCTCAGGCCCGCGCCAGCATCTTGTTGATCATCGCTCTCAACGCGGCCGGCTTCACCGGCTTGTGCAAAATCTGATAACCCCTGTCTTTTGCATCTTGCTTCACTTCATCGGTATTCAGCGCCGTAATTAACACGCCCGGCCGCCGCGTCGGCATGGTCTCCTGCAGCATATCCATGGTATCCAGCCCGTTCTCGCCATCGTCCAACTGATAGTCCGCCAACAGGATGTCCGGCGCTTGTTCGGCGCATAGGGTCTTGGCGGCTTCGGGAGCCCGTGCGGTGCGCACCGTGCATCCCCAGCCTTCCAGCAGTGCGCGCATGCCGTCCAGAATCACTTGTTCATTGTCGATGCAGAGAATGTTGACGCCTTTCAGGCTTCCCAGCGCGCGGGGCGTTTTGGCTGCGTCGGCGGGTTTGTCGACAGGTTTGACGCCGAGCGGAATGGTGACAGCGAACTTGCTGCCCTGTCCCACCCAGGATTGAACTTCCACCGGATAGTTCAGCATGCGGCAGATACGATCGACGATCGCCAGACCCAGGCCAAGGCCTTTCTTTTCCGTCTGCCCGTGATTCAGACGTTTGAACTCTTCGAAGATGGATTCCAGCTGGTCTTTCGGAATGCCAGGGCCAGTATCCCAGACTTCAATCCGCACATGATCCTTGAGGCGGCGACAGCCGAGGACAATGCGCCCCTGACGGGTATATCGAATCGCGTTGGTCAGGAAGTTCTGAATCACCCGGCGCAGCAACTGGTGGTCGGAATAAACGTAACAGTTGCTGGGCAGCGTGCGCATAGTGAGGCCGTTTTCCGCCGCAATGACGGTAAATTCGGTGTTCAGGTGGCGCAATAACTCGTTGATATTAAAGGTAGTGAAGTGCGGCTCCAGAGCGCCGGCGTCCAGTTTGCTGATATCGAGAAGAGTGCTGAGAATCTCTTCCGCAGCATTGAGGGAGCTGTCGATATGGCTCACCAGCTCGCTGTATTCCTCATTGTTTTTCACTTTGTTGGAAAGCGCGGAGGAGAACAGGCGCGCGGCGTTGAGCGGTTGCAGCAGATCGTGACTCGCCGACGCGAGGAAGCGGGTTTTACTCAGATTGGCGTTTTCCGCCGCGGACTTTGCTTTCACCAACTGCTTGTTCAGTTTGGATAGTTCTTCGGTGCGTTCTTTTACCCGCTGCTCCAGATAGGTATTGGTTTCTTTTAACGCCAACTCTGTCCGGCGCATGCCGGTAATGTCAGAGAAGGTAGTAACGAAGCCCCCATCCGGCATGGGGCTGCCCTGGATCAGTATTACCGTTCCGTCAGGGCGCGTGCGTTCATACTCATGAGGGCGGCCTTCCGCCATCATCTGTAGGCGACGCTCTACAATCTTTTGCGCTCGACGGGCGGGAACATGGTTCATCAGCAGGTTGTAACGCAACAGGTCCGCAACGGGACGGCCGACGCGCATAAAGCCTTTGGGGTAATTAAAAATCTCCACATAGCGGCTGTTCCAGGCTACCAAGTTGAGCGACTTGTCCGCTACCGATACTCCCAGATTCATGTTCTCGATGGCGGCTTGTAACAGCTCCCGGTTGAACTTGATGACCTGGGACGCTTCATCGACGATGCTCACGACATCTTCGATCTGCATCTCCTGGCCCTTCAAGGCGGAGTTCAGCACTACCCGTGCGGTGGAGGAGCCGATGACGCTGGCCAGATGTTTTTCGATGTGTTTGATCAGCTCCACACTGGCGGGCTTGGAAGGATGCAGCTTGACCCGGTTGCGACGGGAAAAGTCTCGGAATGCGTCACGAGTGCGTTCTTCGCCCAGAAAACGCTCTGATAAGGCGCTGATATCTTCAATGGTAGCCTCGCTTAACCAAGTGGTGGGGCTGGCCCCGGCGTCTTGCGCGCTGTCGAAAAACGAAGCCACTTGTATTTTCTCAATCACCCGTTGCGTGGTCGCCAGGGAGACAGTGATATAAAGGAACAGGTTTATACCCACGCTCCAAAGGGCTCCATGGGTGATGGTGTCCAGGCCCTCCAGTCCGAACAGCGCAGTAGGGCGGGTCCACTCCATGCTGAACAAGCCGGTGCTGATCAAGGCGGAATCGATTTGGTTGACGCTGATTAACGAGGGGATCAGCAGAGTGTAGATCCAGGTGGCGAAGCCGAAAATCAGTCCGACAATGGCGCCCTGACGATTGCCGTGCCGCCATACGATTCCTCCGATCAATGCGGGTGCGAATTGCGCTACTGCGACAAAAGAGAGCAGTCCGATAGACGCCAGAGAGAAGTGGCTGCCCATCATGCGGTAATAGCCAAAAGCCGCCAGCAACGTAACCAGGATCGTGGCGCGGCGAATGTTTAACAGCCAGAAATGCACGTTCTTTTTGCGAGACAGATCCAGCGCCTGTATTCGCAGCAGTAGCGGTACAATGATTTCATTACAGAACATGGTGCTGAGCGTGACGGTGGATACGATCACCATACTGGTGGCGGCGGAGCCCCCGCCGATGAAGGACAATACAGCCAGCCATTCATGACCCGCCACCACAGGCAAGCTGAGCACGAATATGTCCGGGTCGACGGTGCCATTGGGGTAGGTCAGGATACCCGCCGCAGCGATGGGTATTACAAACAGTATCAGGAAAAACAAATACAGAGGCAGCGCCCAGCGTGCAGTGTAGATATCGCGAGGCTCGTAGTTTTCCACCACCGTAACGTGGAACTGGCGCGGCAGGCAGATAATCGCGAACGCCGCCAGTAACGTCTGCACCAGGAAGTTGCTCGGAGAAATGGCGCCGAAACTGAAAGCGCCGTCTTGTTTTGACTGCTGCAGCCGTTGAACCAGGTCTCCCAGCCCATCGAACATCACAAAACACACCAGAATACCGACGGCGATAAAAGCGATGAATTTGATGATGGATTCAAAGGCGATCGCCTGAATCATGCCTCTATGATGTTCAGTCGCATCGATATGACGAGTGCCGAACAAGATCGTGAACAGGCCCATCACCCCTGCAATATATAAAGCGGTGTCCTGAAACAGCGGCAACGCTTCCCGGTTGGGCTGCAACGCGCCTTCCGTTAGCACGTTGTATCCAGTAGATACTGCTTTAAGTTGCAGTGCGATGTAGGGAAGAATACCGACGATGGCGATGATGCTGACCATAACGGCCAGAGTCTGCGACTTGCCGTAACGTGTGGCGATAAAATCGGCGATGGAGGTGGTGTTGTGCCGTTTACTGATTCGAATAATGCGCGATAACAACGGGGCCCCAAAAATGAAAACCAGCATGGGGCCTATATAGATGGGAAGATACCCAAGCCCCGTCGCCGCTGCTGACCCCACCGCGCCAAAAAACGTCCATGAGGTGCAATAAACCGCCAATGAAAGGCTATACACCGCCACCC
Organism: Hahella sp. NS-SX17; assembly: GCF_057367735.1. Classification (NCBI taxonomy): domain Bacteria; kingdom Pseudomonadati; phylum Pseudomonadota; class Gammaproteobacteria; order Oceanospirillales; family Hahellaceae; genus Hahella; species Hahella sp. NS-SX17. The sequence goes on along the minus strand of NZ_CM170632.1, from coordinate 5,765,502 downwards.
GGGTGCGTTCGTTCACATACATGCGTGGGCTCTGATCTCCCACATAGGCGATGGCGAAGAGCAAGCCGATATAAGCAATGGAAACCGTAAAAAGCAAAAAACCGTTAATCATCAGCGGAATTATCTTGGTTGCGGGAATTTAAAAGCACGAGTTTCAATGATAAGCGGGCAAGGGGGATATTTCTAAGTTTTCCTTTTCTTTGTTCTTCTATATGCATATTGAAATATATTTCGCCGCTTCATTGTTTGTGTAGTTATTTTGATCATGTGCAAGCGTATTTGTTTCGGTTTATACCTATGTCTAATTGTGTAGACTTTGGTCGGAAATGACTTTGACCTTTATACGTAACATCCTGAAATTTATAGGCAAAAATACTTATACCAAGGTCTAGATTTTCTCTCGCGGCGGCGGTGTTATCTTGATTACACCGATAAAAATAACAACGCGGAGGAGTCGGTATGTCGAGTGAAAAAGCTTCGGCCAAGGCCGCTTATTGGCGCGCCAACCTGAAACTACTGTTTATACTTTTGACGATCTGGTTCGTCGTTTCCTATGGTTGCGGCATTCTCTTCGTGGATGCCCTGGACACCATCAAAATAGGTGGCTTCCCCTTAGGTTTCTGGTTCGCCCAGCAGGGCTCCATCTACACCTTTGTTGTACTGATATTTGTGTATGTCTGGCGTATGAACAAGCTTGACCGCAAACATGACGTACACGAAGAATAAACGTAGTAGGAGGCCTAAATGGATACCCAGGTTTTAGTTTATATTGTTGTCGGCGCGACCTTTGCTCTCTATATCGGGATAGCAATCTGGTCAAGAGCCGGTTCTACCAGTGAGTATTATGTCGCAAGCAAAGGCGTGCACCCTATTGCGAACGGTATGGCCACTGGCGCCGACTGGATGTCGGCGGCGTCGTTTATTTCTATGGCGGGCATTATTTCGTTTGTTGGTCGCGACGGTTCGGTCTATCTGATGGGATGGACTGGCGGTTACGTGCTGCTGGCGATGTGTCTCGCGCCCTATTTGCGCAAGTTCGGCAAGTTCACCGTGCCTGAGTTCGTGGGGGAGCGTTACTACTCTCAGGCGGCGAGGATGGTGGCGGTCGTCTGCGTTATCTTTATCTCCTTTACTTATGTCGCAGGGCAGATGCGCGGCGTAGGTATTGTGTTCTCCCGTTATCTCGAAGTGGACATCAACCTTGGCGTCATGATTGGCATGGGCATCGTGTTTATCTATGCAGTGCTCGGCGGCATGAAAGGCATCACCTACACCCAGGTGGCGCAATACTGCGTCATGATTCTTGCGTATATGATTCCGGCTATCTTCATTTCCATACTCGTGACTGGCAACCCCATTCCTCAGCTTGGATTTGGCGGTACGGTGGAGGGAACGGATACCTATCTGCTGGACAAACTCAACCAGATTTCGCTGGATCTCGGTTTCGCGGAATATACCAGTGGGGCTAAGTCTACTATAGACACGTTCGCAATCACCTTGGCTTTGATGGTGGGAACAGCGGGACTCCCGCACGTTATCGTGCGCTTCTTCACGGTGCCTAAAGTCAGCGATGCGCGTTTGTCTGCAGGGTGGGCGTTGCTGTTCATCGCTATTCTATACACCACGGCTCCAGCGGTAGCTTCTTTCGCCCGATTGAACCTGGTGCAGACTGTCAATAATGCGGAATATCAGCAGTTGCCAGGATGGTTCCAAAATTGGGAGAACGCTGGCTTGCTGGCATGGCAGGACAAGAACGGCGACGGCAAAATTCAATACTCCGCCGGTGCGCCGTTTGCGGGTAAACCGGACTTCGCAGCTGATCAACGCGGCGCCAGTGGTGAGCGTGCGCTGACTAACGCTCCGTCAGAAGGCGCTAATGAGCTATATGTCGACCGCGATATTATGGTGCTGGCGAACCCGGAAATTGCTCAACTGCCTGGCTGGGTGGTGGCGTTAATCGCCGCTGGCGGACTGGCGGCGGCGCTGTCTACCGCTGCGGGGCTGCTGCTGGTTATCTCTACCTCCATTTCTCATGACTTGTTGAAGAGTAACCTGATGCCGAATATTTCGGAGAAGCAGGAATTGCTGGCGGCGCGTATTGCTGCGGCGGCGGCCATTGCGGTAGCGGGCTATTTCGGTATCAATCCGCCGGGATTCGTTGCTCAGGTAGTGGCCTTCGCCTTCGGGTTGGCGGCGGCGTCCTTCTTCCCTGCGATTATCATGGGAATCTTCTACAAGCGTATGAACAAAGAAGGTGCGATTGCAGGAATGCTGACAGGTCTTATATTCACCTTCAGCTACATCGTCTACTTCAAGTTTGTGAATCCTGCGGCGAATACGCCGGAGCACTGGTGGTTCGGCATTTCGCCGGAAGGCATCGGTACGCTGGGTATGGTTTTCAACTTCGTTGTCTCTACAGTGGTAGCGAAGATGACTGCGGAGCCTCCCGCCCATATTCAGGAGTTGGTGGAGGATATTCGTGTTCCCAGAGGCGCTATTGCGCCAGTGGCTGGCCATTGATTGGCAAGTAGATACAAAAGCGCCTGAGGGCGCTTTTTTTATGGGGCGAGGTCTGTTGTCTCAGCGCAGCTGAATTTTTCCGCCACCAGGCATTCCGCCGCCCATTCCTTCCTGGCCAGGAACAACGATGGAAGAGGCTGCTTGTCTGCGCATCTCTTTAAGCTCCTCGATAGTCTGGTGCATAGCCTTGTTAGCTGCTTCAGAGAACATTTTTACGGCTTGTTCCAGAGAGTCCGCTTCCAGCTCGAAGTTCAGAGGCAGGGCGCCGGCTGGGGTCATCATTTGAGTTTGGCCGTAGTACAGCACTTTGCGCGACTCGTCTTGTGCGCCATTGGCGTCCACTGGGGTCAGGCGTCTGATAGCGCCGATCTTCTGATCTGTAATGACTTCTTCCAGATACAGGTTATTGGCGTCCATGGTCATCTCGGGGATTTGAGATTCATTCATTTTGTCTTGTCCCGAATTAGTTGGTTTGAATATTAACTTTACTAGATGGCGGCCATATGGACGATTTCAACCCTAATTCATTTTTGCTATGTTGCCGGCTTAGCTAACGACTTGTTTCAAAATGAAAAAAGGGTGTCCTAGGGCGTATTGGGCGGCTACTGTAAATACGCTTTTACCCGTAAGTGCACAGATAAGCGGTGTCAACTGCAACCTTCAGATTAAATGTGGCGTTCGCCGGTATCTCAAACTGGTCTCCCGCATTGAATCGCGTCCAGCTTTCGCTCCCGGGTAGCTTGGCGCTCAAGGCACCGCTTACAACGGTCATCGTTTCATGCTGACTGGTGGAAAATTCATAGTCTCCAGGAATCATGACGCCGACCGTCGCCGGCAGAGTCGCTGTTTGGAAAGCGATGGATTTTACTCTGCCGTTAAAGTACTCATTTACCTTCAACATGGTTATTTCTCCAATAATTGGGGAGGCAGTATAACACAGGGTTGTAACGTTCTGTTGCGACATGTTTTGTTTGGTAAAAGTGTGCGCTGATGGGCAGGTTGCAGGGGAGAATGCTCACTCTTTGTCGATGGCTGAATGGTTAAAGTAGAGCAATGATGAACAGGAGGTGGGAATGTCTTCGGCGATGCCAAGCAAATTTTTAAAGTTGAAGGTTTTGGCGGATGTGCCGCGTGCAGAATACGTGGAGCCGTCGAAACAAAGCAGATCGCTGGACAAAGGCTCTCGGCTTGATTTTGTACGCATGCTGCGTAAGAGCGCTAAAGCGGAAGCGCCTGCGCCAAAGCGGGCCCCCAAGGTTAAGAAAACATTCAATGCCGCTGTTTGGTTGCGTTTTTTGACGCCGCCAGAGCAGCCCGTATCTTTGTGGATCATGTATCGCGATGATCGTGGAGAGTTTGCGGTAATGGTCGATGAGGCGAGACTGAGCACAAGCACTTCAACCATGCTTTCTGGCTGTGTAACGCTGGAAGTGCAAGGAGAGATTAGTTATATGAAAGCCTGCTGTGGTGGAACCCGGGATGGTGAAACTTTTGCGGTTGAAGAGCTCTACGTACAGCGCCATGCCAGCGAACAGGCGGCGACAAACCAACGCTCCGCCTGAATCTCCCTAAGACATTCCCTTTTTGTTACCCGGCTTTCATGGTATTCATGAGGCTGGGTTGCGCCTGTTGGGGGTCCTCTTCACACTCTTGCTGAGCCGTTGCGTCAGCAATGTCATTCACCAGTGATTTAGGCATTCTACCCCAGTCCAACCCCGTAATACGGTTGAGCGCACTCAGCGCCGACGAAGGTCGGGTACTGCTGATGTGGATAACTTTTGTCGATTTAGCCATCTTACGCGCTCCAGAAAAATCCTTGTCATCTAATAAGCTATTTGCGTGCCAATATTTTTTATTCAATAAAAACAAATGGTTAGAGTGTTTTTTGTTGTGGGCGTCTGACCCAAAGTGACATTTAGCGTCAGTTTGTGACAGAAGTACGAGAATTTGGGAAGAAATAGAAAGCTATGAATTGACTACAGGTCATTCAGGGCTTTCCAGGCATCCTCGTAGGTTAGCCGGACGCCTGTCTTTCGTTTCAATTGGCGCAAGCGGCGGATAGCCCAGTATAGCTGCCCGCGGTCTCGCAGTTGGCGAATGTCGTCCAAGCCGGTATCTTTTAGGGGTTTGAGCCTGCCTCGATGGATAGTCCATTGCTCAAGTAGAAACAACAGCACGTAATAAGCCAAGAAAGCGACCCCCATCAGCAGTAGCAATTGCGCCCAGTGGGCGGCATCAGAAGATAAGTCGAACATTAGAGGCTCCTTTTCTTTCTTAAGTCTGATTCCATGGCGTCCAAAGCAGAGTTTTGCACAGATAAACGAAGGATTCATCATCGAGCTATTCAGGCTAACTCGGCGGTTGCGCGGGGGGAAGTCATGTCGTATCATCTCGCGCTCGGTTTTCGGCTAAGCGGCTTTCGCTGAAAACCAAAGCTACAAGCTGTTTAATGATAGAGAGTCGCGTAGAAATCTAATTTTAAGGAGGCATTTGAAAGTGTTGGTAAGTCAGAGCAAAAAATCAGACTAGAAGCCTTTCAAGTGCGTTGGCTTGAAAGGCGAGTAAATAGAGCCTTTCGAGCCGGGACCCTTCCATACGAAAACCCCGGTCGACGGATGTTGATCGGGGTTTTTGCGTTCTAAGACCCTCGCTCAGGCTCATTTTCATGTAGAAGGTCTTATTATCGGCGCTTATAGGCGCAGACAAGTAAGACTTTATAAGGACGTCAACGCTCATGTTATTAATCAGGCGGACAAATAGCTTCTTTCTATTTGTCTCGACAGGGTCTGTCTCCCGCGGCTAGCCGCCGCGCAGGCGCATCCCTGCGCTTGATTATCAACATGCCAATATCATTGCCATGTTAATAACTAGCGTTGACGCAGGAATTTTATGCCTGTTTTTATTGAGTTAAATAAATCTGGGGATACTGGCTCAGTACCAGTGAAGATTTTCACTGCGGAAGTAGAGTATCAGGCCATGTCCCAACTGAAGAACCTGGCGCGATTGCCAATCATTCATTCCCACATTGCGGCTATGCCGGATGTGCATGTGGGGATTGGCGCTACTGTGGGATCTGTTATCCCCACGCGTAGCGCTATTATTCCGTCCGCTGTAGGGGTGGACATAGGATGTGGCATGAATGCCGTCAGATTATCGTTGAAAGCATCGCAATTGCCGGACGATTTAAGCCGGATTCGGACGGCTATCGAACGAGCGGTGCCTGTCGGGCAGCGTGCGCATTCTTCCGTTTCGTCCAGGTTTGCGGCCTGCAAAACGCTGGCGTCAGGGGCGGATAGATTGCTTGAGCTGCACCCGAAACTAAGCAAAATGCTTCCGCGGGCGCAACAAACGTGGGTGCGACAACTTGGAACACTGGGGAGTGGCAACCACTTCATAGAAGTGTGTGTCGATCAAAGTCAGGATGTCTGGGTAATGCTGCATTCAGGTAGCCGAGGTATCGGCAACGTGATTGGGCGGTATTTTATCGAGCGCGCACGTAAGGATATGTCCCGGCATATCGCGAACCTGCCGGACAGGGATCTGGCCTACTTTGAAGAAGGCAGTCCTCACTTTGCGGACTACCTGGACGCTGTAGAGTGGGCCCAGGAATATGCAAGGGTGAACAGGCAGGAAATGCTTGGCCTGACGTTAAGGGCTATGCAGCCATTCCTGCCGACTTTCACGACCACTTGTGAGGCGATCAACTGCCATCACAATTATGTGCAAAAAGAGCGGCACTTCGGCGCGGACATATACGTTACGCGTAAGGGCGCGATCAGTGCGAGGGAAGGGCAGTTGGGCATTATACCGGGAAGTATGGGCGCCCGATCTTTCATCGTGAAAGGTAAGGGAAATCCGGAGTCTTTCTGCTCCTGCTCCCACGGCGCGGGCCGCAAGATGAGTCGTATGCAGGCGCGTCAACGTTTTACTCGCGACGACCTTGAACGGCAGACTGCGGGCGTTGAGTGTAGAAAGGATAAAGGAGTATTGGATGAGATACCCTCAGCGTACAAAGACATTGACGAAGTCATGAAGAATCAATCTGATTTGGTTGAAGTGGTTCATGAACTTAAGCAGCTTATCTGTATCAAAGGATAAGCAAAAACTGTAAAGCCCAACTTGGGTTATTTGGAGAGTGCAAAGATGAGTAAAAAAGCTGGCCGTAAGGCTATTGTAAAAGCCAGAAATCCTCACGCAATTAATCCTCTGATGCGTAAAGGGGGGATTCACGAAAAAAGTGCTGGCGCCAAACGCGCGCAACAAAAACGCCACACCCGGCAGCTTGCCGGGGAGTGGCGTTAACTCATCGGTTCAATTCTCTTCCACGCTGTTTTAGTTCATTTCTTTCTATTCTGCTCACTCCCTCTCACTCCCTTCTATATTTCGCAATTTCGCAGTTCTTGATTTTTCTTTATTGCTCATTTCATTATTCCGAGTAGCCAGCCGCCGCGCTGAGACTTGGCCGGAACATACCTTTCCGGGAAAGTGGATATTGCTCCATGCATTTCTGATAATGTCCGCGAGCCTGACGTTCTGAAAGTTAACTGATTAGAGAATGATTGATGACTGAGATTAATAAAGCCGGTGAGCCTTTGTCTCCGGCGGAAGAGTTGCGCGCGAAACTGGTGTCTGATACGGCGAGAATCAACTGGCGGGAGCTGGAGCGTTTCTATGCGAAAGGTCAGGTGGTGCTGGTGTCTTCACAGCTTGACCTCATAGAGGCGGCGTCGTTGGTAGCGCAAGATGACAAGCAGAAAGTGGAGGCTTGGATTAAAGCCGGTGAGCTGGGCGGTGTATCGGCGGAGACTGCACAGCGTTGGCATGATGAAAGCTACGAGCTTTGGGCGGTTGTCGTGGCGCCTTGGGTGTTGGTTCAAGATAAAACTCCCTGATTTTCGGGCTAAAGCGCAAGCTCGGGAACGGAATAAACCAAAAAGTATATAAGTAGCGCAGGGTGATAATGATGACGCAGGAGCTGTTTAGAGAAGACGCGTACGCCACAGAGTGTGTCGCCAGGGTGGTTGCGGTCAAGGAAAGCGCGGTATTACTGGACCGAACGGTATTTTATCCCCTAGGTGGTGGGCAGCCAGGCGATACAGGTGAACTGGAAGGCCTGGGTGCTCGCGTCTGGAAAGTGATAGACGTTCGAAAAGACCCGGATGGTGAGGGTATCCTGCATATTCTGGATAGCTCGGAAGGCTTGAAGGAAGGAATGGAGGTGTCGCTTCGGATTGACTGGGAGCGGCGTTATGCCCACATGCGTATGCATACCTGTCTACACTTGCTGTGTTCTCTGATAGATGCGCCTGTCACTGGCGGCAATATATCCGCGGACAAAGGTCGCCTGGATTTCTACCTGGATTACTCTCCTGACAAAGTAGATCTGGAAAGTAGAATTAACGGATTAATCGCTGCGAATCATCCTGTGAGTTTTCGTTGGATTACAGATGAAGAGCTGGACGCTCAGCCAGAATTGGTCAGAACCTTATCTGTGCAGCCGCCAAGAGGGGCCGGAAAAGTCAGGTTGGTGAGTGTGGACGGCGTCGACTTACAACCCTGCGGTGGAACTCATGTAAGGAATACATCTGAAATTGGTCCTGTATTAATCGGAAAAATTGAAAATAAAGGCAAAGGCAATCGTCGGATTAATCTTGCGCTGGTGGGCGTGTAGTCATGCTGAATAGGATTTTGTTCTGTCTTGTATTGAGCGCGTTCTTGGTGGTCTGCTTCGGAGGCGTCGCACGGGCGGCGCCTTCGGTTGTAGATGTTTCCGCTCTGCAATGCGAAGTCAAAGACAGCGCGTCTCGCTGCGAAGATAAAATCCAATTCGATATGGGGTATGAGCAAGAGCTGCGAGAAGGTCGTTGTCGTTATCGCTCACTGGAAGGGCTACCGGTTGGCGATCGCTGGTTTGACCATTGCGTTGAGGGTTTTATTGGCGCCTATGCGCAAGTATGCCTTGTTGGACAGATGGGGCGCCTGGGATGCGGAGCGATTAATCACAGTGGTGAAATTGTAATTCCGTTGGTCTATGACCGTATAGAAATCACGCCCTATAGCGCTATTGTCGCTGTCAATTACAACGGTAAATGGGGGTTCTTCAATTTGGATGAAGACCGTCTGCTTCTCGCCCCTCAGTTTTCACGCATCACCAGCTTTAGTGAAGGGCTGGCTTATGTGGAGACTGAGAGTGAAGATATAACGGAACCCGGCTGGATTATTAATGAGCAAGGTTTGCGGGTTGCTTCAGTGATGCGCAAGATTCATGTCGCTGGTCGCTTTTCTGATGGGCTGGCGCCTGCTCGTTCAGATAAATTGTGGGGATACATTAACAGCAAGGGCGAATGGGCCATACCTCCGCAATTCTATAACGCCGGGGAGTTTTCCTCCGGCTATGCGACTGTTCTTGCGATAGACAAGCCTCAGCAGTGGGCGGTAATTGATGTAACTGGCGCGGGGGCGCTCTTTTTTGAGGGCGACCAGCATCGCGTGGGTGACGTGATCGGCGCAGCTGTGGCGGTGACATTCGATTGCGAGAGCGAGCCAGCAGTGGCGACGAGCGTCAGATGCAAGCGATTGTGCCTGGATTTGAATAATCCCAAGTCAGAGTCCACCTGCACTCAGTTGATTGAAACCCGCTGAAACGCTTTCTCTGCCATGTAGGATATTTCCTACACACAGAGCAGACATATAGTATTTTTTTCGCTTCTCAAGATTACTAATATTTAACACGCAAGATGCACAGACGGACGTAAGGATGCGAGGAAAGGAAGCGACAGGGACGATGAATAGCCATAGGAATCGGCAAGGGAAGCGTTCAAATCTCAAGGCGCAGCAAGGAATGCTGCGCCTTCTTGCGTTTTAAGGGAGTAATATAGGGAAAACGGCATCGTCTTACGACACACGGGCGAATGTCTCACGAACCTGGCAGAGAAAGCTTATTTTGTGGCGTCCCATGAATCCGTAATATGGGAACTGTAAGGAGACGAAAGCGAACACCCAGGGATTGGGAAGCAAGGATGCAACAAGGATGATGTCTTCACCGCAGGAAGCGGTCAGGGATTATAGGGATATACGAAAGGCGCGGCTGGGAGGCTGCGCCTTTTGTTTTTTGGGGTGGAGATATTCTTCCTTCGATCTTGGGCGAATGTCTCACAAACCAAGCAGAGAAAGCTTATTTTGTGGCGTCCCATGAATCCGTAATATGGGAACCGTAAGGAGACGAAAGCGAACTCCCAAGGATTGGGAAGCAAGGATGCAACAAGGATGATGTCTTAACCGCAGGAAGCGGTCAGGGATTATAGGGATATACGAAAGGCGCGGCTGGGAGGCTGCGCCTTTTGTCTTTCTGTCTTTCACTTTTGGTCGGCTTCAGACTCCGGCAGTCCCTAAAGCCTCGTTCCTGCCAATAGCGAACTGTTCCAGCAACGCAAGTACGGTTACCGCCAGTGCGAGGGCGACGATCAGAAAGAGTCCAAGTCCTGAGAAATTGCTGCTGAATAACGCAACCACCAGTATGCTGGCCAAAACCCAGGCCCAGTCAAGATAAACGATCCACTTTGAGAACTTATCCTGCCATGCGGGAGAGCGCGCTACGAGAAACACATCTACAGCCCAGATCGCCAGCCCCACCCCTAAACCAACATAAATCTCCGTCGCCAGTCCTCCGACCTTGTCCGCGAACCAGTCTGGGAACAGCATTAAATCAACCGCCAGAAGCAATGAAAGGCCTGCATTCACGTACAGGGTTTTAGCCAGCAATGAGCGATTTCTTACTTGAGTCATACATTTTTCTCCTGATTGAGGTGTCTGCGGGTCTATTTTTGAAGCAGGAGCTAAAGCCAAACAATTACCTCTGAGGTAATGGCGAAAAGTTGCGTCTGGCGGGCATATTGGCCAAATTGAGGTGGGCGGGGGCGCAGGCTCTCTGAAATCAGCGTTGGGAGTGATATCTATGAGCGCATTTGGCGTGAAGTTACGAGAGCTGAGAGAGGCGCGACGGCTCAGTCAGCTTGAGCTTTCTTTGGAGGCGGAAGTGTCTTCGCGACATATCAGCTTTATGGAAACGGGGAGATCTAAGCCCAGTAGAGAGATGGTGTTGCATATGGCGCGGATATTGGGGGCGGATATGTCGACCACCAATAGCCTTCTTACTTTGGCGGGTTTTAGTCAGGTATTTGGCGAAAGGCGTTTGGACGCTGCCTCCATGGCGCCAGTGCGCAAGGCGTTAGAGCAATTGATGAAGTCCCATATGCCGTATCCCGCCGTTGTGCTTGATCGACATTACAATCTGATTCAGGCGAACGCCGCACAGTTGGTTCTAATGCAGCGCCTTGTCGCGGCGGGTATGGTCATCAGCGAAACGCCTAACTTCATGAAGGTCTTCCTGGCGGAGGATGGGCTGCGGCCTTTTGTCGATGATTGGGATGTGCTGGCCTGTCACATGTTACAGCGAGTTTGGAGGGAGCATATACTGGAGTCCGGGTCTGCTGAAGACGACGCATTTATTGAGGCGTTGCTGAGTATCGAAGGTATTCCTTCTGACTGGAAAAAGCGCAATCTGGAGAGCCTGGATAGTCCCGTCATTAACTTCAATATCAATCTGGACGGTGTGAAGTTAAGAATGTTCAGTACGATTTCCAGCTTTGGCGCGCCACTGGATATTACTGTTCGGGATATTCGCATTGAGCATTTCTTTCCACTGGATGAGGTTACGGAAACCTATTGGCGAACTCATTGCGGAGGGCTTTAAGTCAGTTCCACTGCGCTTCATGGCCTTCTATTGACGGAAGCGGGCTTTCTGTCTAGAGTAAAAGCTCTAACTCGCTTGTTGCGTTATGACTTGCCCGGAAAATGCGGTTTTGTCCGGATGTAGCAATACGCATAGCCAAGCAGCGGTATAACAACAACTCAGGGTGGGTGGAGCGTGAGAATTCAGCAACTCAAGAGTCAGACGATCAGCCGCGCCAAACGGCTGTATGTGGCGACCATGATGCAGGTGGTTGGCCGCGCGTTACAGGCAATTTCCCAGGAAGATAATGAAATTCGGCGGGAGTTGTCGGCATTTCCGGAAAACTTCACTTTCGCCATGAAAGTGCTGCCCTCCGGTCCAGGGCTGGCGTTGCGCAAAGCGGCGGATGGCTCGTTTATATTTTTGTCCGATTCTGATGGAGAAGCGGACTTAACCATCTACATCAAACACATCGAACACGCCTTCCGCATGCTTTCATTTCAGGAAAGCACAGCGACTGCGTTCGCCAATGATCGTATGGTCGTGGATGGGGATATTTCCAGCGCAGTGCGAATGGTGCGCGCATTGAACCGTCTTGAAGCTTTTATATTGCCGAAACTGCTGGCTGAGATGGCGATCAAGGAGTATCCGTCAATCACACTCCCGGAGAAACTTATTCAGGGCGCGCGAATATATCTGCGCGTAGCGACCAATTTTTTGTCTGAGCAGAGGAAAGCCGTATGAGCAAAGGGTATTACGAGTTTTTTTGCCCGGTCAAAGTGATCGCAGGCGAGGCTGCGCTGGAGCATATTCCTTTCGAACTCAGCGCGCTGGGTGTATCAAACCCGTTGATGATTACAGATAAAGGCGTGCGCGCTGTGGGGTTGTCGGATTACGTGATTACTGCCTGCAGCGAGGGCGGTGTAGAGATGGCGTCTATCTTTGACGATGTGCCGCCAGACTCGTCGACGGAGGTGGTGCGCAATATCGCAGCCGTGTATCGCGAGCAGGGAGCGGACTCTATTATCGCTGTGGGTGGCGGGTCGGTGATCGATACCGCGAAAGCCGTCAACATCCTGGTTTCTGAAGGAGGCGACAACCTGGCCAAGTACTCTGGCGCAGGTGTGTTGAAACGTGCGCTCAAACCCTTTTTTGTGATTCCTACGACCGCTGGCACAGGATCGGAAGTCACCTCGGTAGCGGTGATCGCCGACCGGAAAAAAGGCGTTAAGCTGCCTTTCGGATCTCCCTTCCTGTTGCCCAATGCGGCGATTATTGATCCGCGCATGACGCTGACATTACCGGCGCATATTACCGCAGCCACGGCCATGGACGCTCTCACCCATGCAGTCGAAGCTTACACTTGCATGGCCAAAAATCCGCTTAGCGACGCTTATGCTTTTTCCGCCGTCAAGAAAATCAGTGAGCATTTGCTGAACGTGATGGATAACCCGAAGGCGTCGCAGGGTCGTTTGGAACTGGCGCAAGCTTCAACTATGGCGGGCATTGCCTTCTCAAATTCAATGGTCGGCTTGGTGCACGCATTGGGGCATGCGTTGGGGGTTATTTGTCATCTGCCTCATGGAATGTGCATGAGCTTGTTCCTGCCTTATGTGCTGGAATATAACCTGCGTAAAGGCAAAATTCGCGAGCCTCTGGCGGAACTGTTGTTACCGTTGGCGGGGGCGCGAGTATACGCCAATACGCCGCCGGAGCAACGCGCGAGACGGGCGGTTGCGGCGATCAGGGAGCTGCGCGATGAGCTGTTTGAGCGTTGTAAGCTACCGCGAACACTGAAAGAAACTGGCAAAGTCAGTCTGGATCTGTTGCCAAAAATTGCAGACGTGGCGATGGATGATGGATCAATTATCTTCAATCCGGCGGAAGCGGACTTTGAGGAAGTGCTGGAAGTGCTAAAAAGCGCTTGGGACGATATGTAAACAGTTAGAACCCGGCTGTGGAATGATCCAACAGCCGGGTGTGCATCTCTGCAAGTCGCCGCCTTAGGTGGCGATCACCACACGTACGGCGTCCAATGTCAGTTGCGCCCCCTTCAGGTATTTCTCCAGGGTTTCCGTTTGCTGGATGAGGAAATCAATCTCATCCTGACGGATATTTGGATTCACCTCCGCCAGCGCTTTCAAGCGCTCAATTTCCGTTTGTTGAGTTTGCAGCATCATGGCGATAGAGCGCTCCACCAGCTCGCTTTTCTGCGCCGCCGCGGTTTTTTCCGCTTTGGCGATCAGTGGTTCTATTTGCGGACGGGCATGACGCACCAGATCCTGAGCGGTGCGCTTGGGCACATTTTCCCCTAACTGCTGCAAATGGGCGGCAGTCAGGATTTTGCCCAGCTCTTTGCCGCTGCTGTCGATCAGCAGGCGCACCGGCTCTTTCGGCAGGAAGCGGTAAAGCTGCAATGCCTTCGGAGCCGGACAGTTGAGGCGGAAGATGGTTTCCACCATCAGCGCGCCGGGTTGTAACGGCGGTAGTTTGATGGTGCACAGCCCGGTGTTGCCGAACTCGCCGCACAGGATCATATCCATAGCGCCGGTCACAATGGGGTGCTCCCAGGTAAGAAACTGCATGTCGTCGCGGCTTAACGCCAAGTCGCGATGGAATGTGGCCGTGACTCCATCTTCAGGCAGCCCGGGGAAGTGGGTGCACTGCATGTGATCACCGGGGCGGAAGATATAGGCGCGTTCGCTGTGTTGCTCCTGGTCCACGCCATATTGGCTGAATATGCGTTCAATGTAGTCTTCCAGCTCTTTGCGTCGCTCGTCATCTACAATCTGCTCAACCAAATCATTCGCTTTCAGCGGGTCGCAGGAGTTGAGCTCCAGCAGCGGATCGCGGCCCTGTTGCAGCGCCTGTAGCGTTTCTTCCGTGAATTGATGTGTATCGGCGATCAGTTGATTGAACTCGTCCCGGTCATCTGTTTGCTCCAGTTCACTTTTCAGGCGCTCGGCAAAGCGCTGGTAAATCGCCGCGCCTGCAGGGCAGGGTCGGCTGAAAGCGTTGATGCCTTCGTTGTGCCAGCGCAGCAGGCGTTCTTGGGCTGAGTTTTCGAAGAACGGAACATGGATGTTCACGTCATAGCGCTGTCCGATGCGGTCCAGACGACCAATGCGTTGTTCCAGAAGATCTGGATTTTGCGGCAAGTCGAATAATACTAAATGTCTGGCGAACTGGAAGTTGCGCCCTTCGCTGCCTATTTCTGAGCAGATAAGCGCCTGAGCGCCGTATTCATCGTCCGCGAAATAAGCGCCGGCGCGGTCTCGTTCCAGCAGAGACAGGCCTTCGTGGAATACCGCAGTACGGTAGCCGCCGCGCAAGCGCAGGAAATCTTCCAGATCCAGGGCGGTTTCCGCGTGAGCGCAGATCACTAGCACTTTCTCCAGGCGATTTTGCTTCAACCATTGCGCCAGCCACTCCACGCGGGAGTCGGTTTTCACCCAGTCTGCGCCCAGCAAACGTTCGGGGTGCAGACGTTGCTCCAGGTTTGCGGAACCTGTCAGGGCGGTCAGCTCTTCTGGTTGAGGGAGAGCGTGTAAGTGCAGTACGCGCTCAGGGAATCCTTTGATGGCGGAGCGGGTATTGCGGAAAAGCACCCGACCTACGCCGTGTTGATCCAACAGCTTGCGTATGGCGCGTTCGACTCGATGCAGGGCTTCTTCCAGGCTGTCCTCATCGGCGTCGACTGCGAACTGCTTTAGTTCGTTCAGTAGCGCGTCCACCGCCTCCTGTCCCAGATAGCCGGCCAGTTTCGCCTGCAGGTCCTTGGACTCTAACAGGCGCGAAGGGCCTGTTTCTCCCAGCAACTCTTTGACTAGATCGTTGACTGGCTGATACTGACTTTCTTCTTCACGGAAGCGCTCAAGATCATGGTAGCGGGCGGGGTCGAGCAGGCGCAGGCGCGCGAAATGACTTTCCAGGCCCAACTGCTCCGGCGTTGCAGTTAACAGCAACAAGCCGGGGGCTTTCTGGGCTAGCGCTTCTATGTGACTGTAGGCGGGACTTTGCTGCTCGGGGGACCATTCCAGGTGATGCGCTTCATCCACAACCAGCATGTCCCACTGGGCGTTCAGGGCGTGTTCGCGCCACTGATCATTGTCAGTGATGAAGTTCAGGCTGCAGAGCACTAGCTGAGAACATTCAAACGGATTTTCCTCGCCGGACTCGGTCAGCGCTTCGCAACGCTCATTGTCGAGGATGCTGAACTGCAGATTGAAGCGGCGCAGCATCTCCACGAGCCATTGATGCAGCAGACTTTCCGGCACAACGATCAGTACGCGCTGAGCGCGTCCACTCAATAACTGATGATGCAGGATCAGGCCCGCTTCGATGGTTTTACCCAGGCCGACTTCATCCGCCAGCAACACTCTGGGAGCATGACGATGCGCCACTTCATTGGCGATGTACATCTGATGGGGCAGAAGCTGCACTCGCGCGCCCATCAGGCCGTAACCCTGGGTCGCCTGCTGGCGGGTTTGAAAGCCAAGGGTTTCCTGGCGCAGAAGATAGCTGCTGAGTTTGTCGACCTGACCGGAAAACAGGCGGTCTTTTGGACTGACGAAATGCACGAAGCTACTTAATTCCAGCTCTGGCAGCGCGACCTTGCGGCCTTTGTCGTCAAGCGCCTCATATACCAGATAGCCTTGTTGCTCTATCACCCCTGCTACGGTGTATTTCCTCTCGTCGTTATCGCTGACATTGTCGCCTACCTGATACTGCACGCGGCTCAAAGGCGCGTTGGCGGCGGAATAGGTGCGCTGCTCGGTGGCGGCGGGAAAGCTGATGGTGATTCTGCGATTGTCGTTTTCGGTGATGATGCCGAGGCCCAGCTCAGGCTCAGTGTTACTGATCCAGCGTTGGCCGATCACAAAATTCGGGGTACTCAATTTACTCATTCTCGCTGTATTTAACGGTGTGCTTCCGGTGTATCCGGAGAGTGCGCATAGGCTCTCCGAAGACGCATCGGACACTGATTGCGGGCGGAGCGCAGTGACGAAAAAGGCGCAATCCGGCGCAAGGGCGTTATGGTATCACTGCTGGGGCTCTGTTTCCTGTTCGCTTTTTGTCAATGAGCGCGCATTTTTTCCAGTCTGATTCGAGTAGCGACTTTATCCTGCAGTTCTTTCCAGGTCGTCACGCCCTGGCTGCGGGCTTTCTGCAGACAGATTAACGCTAATTCGGCGGCGACCATGGCGTCACAGACGGCGTGATGGCGCTGATCGTTATAAAGCCCGAAATAGTGGGACCAGTCATCCAGGCTGCGCAGATGCGAGGGCGCTTCTGGAGACAGCGCTTTCAGCCAGTCCGCTACGTCGTAAAAGGGGAGACGGGCTTTCACGCCCAGGTGCGTGCGCGCTTCTTTTTCCAGCATGGCTTTGTCGAACGGGGCGTGAAAGGCCAGGAGGACTGCGCCTTGGGCGTAACTCAAAAAGGAGCGTATCGCTTCCTTGGGCTGTGCTCCCAGACTGAGCCTTTGTTGGGTCAGACCGTGAATCAGGATGTTATCACTGTCCAGATGGACCCCCGCGTCTATGACCAGTTCGAACGTCTGCTCAAGACAAATGCTCAGGTCCTCGATCTTTACAGCGCCGATAGCGATGACTACATCTTTTCTAATGTTAAGGCCTGTCGTCTCCACATCCGCCGTTACCCAGCGGATATCCTCCAAGGCTTGTCCCGGGGCGGGCTGCATCCAATGCGCTAGAGCTTTGGCCTCAGCGTCTATGGAAAATAAGTCCGTTAATTGATCCAAGGTCATAATTGATAACTCCAGGCGAGCTTCCTTTGTAGTCGTTGAGCCTGGCGGCAGGCTTCTTTCAGGATGCGCTGGTCGAGATCGTTTAGCGCGTCGGGGTCCACCAGGTTGGTCAGTTCCTTGCCTTCCCGCTTGCAGTGTAAATGGTGACGGAGGCGCAACAGTTGAATGAAATCGAACGCTTCCTCCCAGGCGCGCGCATCCCGGGTTTCCAGTACATTGGCCTCGCTAAGCTGGCGCAATCGAAAAATGGTGTTGGAAGCTTCCACTCCGTGAGCGAGGGACAGGACTCGGGCGGCGTCAACAAAGGGCGTTAGCCCCTGCTTCTTCAAATCCACGCCTTCTAGACCCTGTTCCTTGCGGGTGACGAAACCTTTAAATAATCCTAGAGGAGGCCGGTGCTCCAGCGCCGCCGTCGCCAGCATACGCTGAAACAGCGTGTGTTGTTGGATGCGGCGGCGAATGGGAGAGAACATTTGGTTGGCGTAAGTGGAATCGCCCCATTGCGTGCGTAAATCAAAGAATATGCAGGAGTTCAGTACATTCTGCGGCGTGGCGGAATCGATAAAGCTGTTAAAACGTTGCTCCCATTCCTTTGCGCTTAGGCATAGTTTAGGGTTGCCGGCCATGATATTTCCCTTGCAGAGAGTAAAGCCGCATTGGTCCAGCGCTTTGTTGATTCGGGTCGCCAACGGCAGCAGTCGCTGTCGCGCGGACTCCCACAAACGAGGGTCTTCCAGTTCGAAAATGATGCCGTTGTCCTGATCCGTAAGCAGCGTTTGCTCGCGTCTGCCAGCGCTGCCGAAGGTGATCCAACTAAACGCTACGCCTGGGTCGCCCTGTTCTTTGATGATCAGCCGGATGATCTGGCGGGTGCTATAGTCGTTCAGCAGGGTCACGATATGGTTGAGCTGCTCGGCGCTGGCGCCGTGGGCGATCATGGTCTCCGCCAGACGGGCCACATCGCTTTGCAACGCCGCTACTGCGTCTATGGAGGGCGCGTTGGCCAGCGTGCGGGCGATATGCACCAGATTGACCCGTTGCAGGGAAAACAGGTCGCGCTCGGAAACAACGCCCAGTAGCTGGTTATTCTCCGCTATCAGAACATGGGCGAAATGATGTTTCGCCATGATTAGCGCAGCTTCAAAGGCGGTGGCGTCCGGCGGCAGGAAAATCGGATCTGCGTTCATGCGAGAGGAAATGGGCGCCTCCAGATCAGCGTCTGGATCGGCGATGAAGCGACGTAAATCCCTTAACGTAAATATGCCGATGGGTTTGCGGTTGGCGTCCGTCACCACCATGGAGCCGACGCCTCTTTCATCCATGACTCTGACCGCTTTGCGAATACTCAGCGTCGGTTCGCAGTGCACGGCCTGACGCCCAATAAACTGGGCCAGCGGCGTGTTGAGGGAATAGTCCTCGCCCAAGTTCGACTGCGCTTGCGCCTGTATCTGCCGGCTCACCTGGTCCAGCAGGCTGCTGACGCCACGCAGGCAGAAATCCCGGAATGCAGGGCAGACCGCCAACATACGGGAAAAATGCTCTTTGCTGCAGGTAATGCAGAAAGTATCTTCCTGGGCTTTGTGCAGCGTACGAGTGGGACGTTCGCCAAGCAGCGCCGCCACCGGGAAACAGGCGCCGGGTCCGATGTCGAAAGTGGGGGGTTCGTTGGCGTGACGATAGCTGTCGCGCTCTCCAACGACATAACCTTGTTTCACGATATAGAACTTATCCGGTGCGCCGTCCTCGGGTCCGATGATAGGGGCGCCTGCCGGGAAGAACTCAATTTTGGATTTCTCCAGCAACGTCGCCAGCGGCCCATCGTCCATTTGCTTAAAAGGCGCGAACCCGCGTAGAAAGCTCATCAGAGAACGGACATTCTGGGGAATGCCGTTGTTCACGCCGGAGACTTCAGCCAACGATGTTCGGGAAAGTCCGTTTGTCGTGTTGTCAGGGGATGAATCGGACATAGGGCGACCTTTTTTAAACTTATTTATAAATAGGCGCGTGTCTCTAAACTATACGTCTTTAGTTGTACTGAGTCCCTCTGGGCGATCTGGTCCAGATCAATTTATGTGAGGAAAACTGCGACAGCGTTCTGTCGTTGGATCGAAATACAGGGCAAGACAAGGTTTAGACTAAGGTCGAGGTTTTACGGTATAGGGCCTTTGCTACTATAACGACGGGACTAGCTGGGCTATTCCCGCGAGCATAGGGAGGACCCCTGAGTAATCGGAGGTTCTTTTTGTGCCCCGGTCGTATAGACACTACCGGGAACGACCTTCAATGGTGTGTGAACGCTGAGTGATGGACGTTATTGTCCATATTAAACCGGGATAGGCAGGCGGAATCTCCGCTGGCCGCCCGGTATTTTTTTTCGGTATGCTTGCCTTCCGTTGTTCTATCATCCCCTGTCATTCTGTAATCAGCACGGGTTCAACCCCTGATAGGCCCATGTGTTGTATTATCGCACTCGACGTCCCGAATTTTTGTAAGTGAAGGAGCCTCATTGTATGAGCAAAAAATTTCATCTGGCTATTTCCGTCATCGATATCGAGCAATCGGTGGAGGAGTACAACGAAAGGCTGGGGCAACCCGCTGATGTTGTGGCGCCAGGTGAATACGCGTTATGGCGCACCAAGGAACTGAACTTCTCTATTCGCAAGACTGCCCCAGGTGAAGGAGGACGTTTGCGTCATCTGGGCTGGGAAGACTCCGAAGCCAAATTTTTCACCTGTGATAAAGACTGCAATGGCATTTTGTGGGAAGAATTCTCCGCTTCGCAGCAAGCGGCGGAAATAAAGTCCGCATGGCCGGAAACGAATTACAAGCCAAGTAAAAATAAGGACAAGAAAAGCAAAAAGAACAAGCCGGACGAACCGCCGCAAGACCCCGTCTCGTAACCGGGCGACCGCCAAGTCAGTCTTTCGGAATAAAACGCAGCCCCACCCCTTCGTTTTCAATTCTCACCACTTCGCTTTCTACTGTCTGACCAGGCTCGCCGGGCAGACCCAGTACGCGAATCTGCACCTTCATATGCAACTCCGGCGTTGTTTCTTCGGCGATGATGACAAAGGCGCCGCCATCGGAAACATCTCGGGTCCGGGTTTCAATGATGCCCAATTGCGGGCTGGATAGCTCAACCCGGAAGTTAGCTTTGACGCGGGGGGAGGAACGCTTTTCTCTGCTCATAACAACTTGGGCTCACTACGGATTAATGTCTGGCGTGGGCGGGCTTCTTATCAGTGTAGACCATAAAAGAGATTGATACTGCGCTGCCTGTTAGGCCTCGCTAACGCCAGTAATCTGGTGAGTTATAGTGTGGTCTTACTTTCTATGGGCGGCATGCAAATACAGCTTGGGTTAGTAGAATAGAACTCAGTATGGGTTGGTAATAATTTGATCAGGGGGAAGTGATGGGGAACAGTTTGTCTAACGAATTGGTCATGGAAATTGGCTCAATCATGCTTGCAAGTGAGGAGTATGAAAAGTATGAGTGGGCAGGTATCGCGTTGGTGGGAAACTTCTCCCACGGACAACAGCGTATGAATGGCTATGTGTACCTTGTGGACGGCGATTATCAGGCGGCTATTCCCAGCGTTGACGCACTAAGAAAAATCAGGGTATTGAGAGATGAAATGGCGAAAGCGGAAGGCAGAGAGTGGCATCAATGTCTGATACATATTACCCGTCCTGACTATAAGATTAATATCCAGTTCGAATATGATGATCCAGACCGCTGGAAGCTCAAGAACATATCCCGCGATATGAGAGAATATGCAGACTTTCTCAAGCCTGAGATGTAGCCATATTCAAGCGATTTCGAATGCCGGTTAGGCTATTGGTGGCGGCAGGTTGTATTAAGGACGACGGCGTACGGCCGTCGTCCGTTTCTCTGTCAATAAGCGGGAAAAACGGCAGGACGCTTTTCAACAAACGCCTTCACGCCTTCCTGCTTATCCGCGCTTTCGAAAGTACGCCGAAAGGCGTTTTTCTCCACTTCCAGGGCCTCTGCGGTGGTGCGCCCATAGCTGGCGTTGATGGTGTGTTTGCACAGGGAAATAGCCACAGGAGACTGATTTTTACATTGCAGGAGAATATCCCGGGCGGCGGCCAGCATGGCGTCGGCGCCGGAGAACACGCGGTTGACCAGGCCGATTCGCAATGCTTCACCCGCGTCGATGCGACGGCCGGTGTAGATCAGTTCGCGTGCGCGTCCGGCGCCGACGAAGCGGCTCAGGCGCACGCAGCCGCCGAAGCAAGGCGTCAGCCCCAGTGAGACTTCCGGCTGGCCAAACTGCGCGCGCTCGGTGCAATAGATGAAGTCGCAGGCCATGGCCAGCTCACAGCCGCCGCCAAGGGCGTAGCCGTTCACGCAGGCGATGACCGGAATGGGCAACGCCTCCAGTAAGGCGGTGATCTCCTGTCCCTGGGCGGCGAATTGTTCGCCTTCTTCAGGAGACATTTGCTGCATGGCGGCGATATCCGCGCCAGCGATGAACGCTTTTTCGCCGGCTCCGGTCAGAATCACGCCGCGAACCGGGAAGCCCGGTTCCTGCAGGCGCAGCAGAATGGCTTTTAACTCGACAAAAAGCTCAGGCGATAAGGCGTTCAGTTTATCGGGGCGGTTGATCGTCAAGGTCGTGACGCCGTTGACGCTGGTTTGTTGTATCAGTGCAGTCATGATCAATCTCCTCAAGAATCCCAAATGGCGCCAAAGGCGGGAATGCCGCGGCTTTCCAGTTCATAAACAACGTTCCAGGTGACCTTTTTGTTTGAGATGCAGATAACCGCTTCAGCGCCGGTATCGCGATAAGCCAGATAGGCCAGTCTGGCGAGGTCGGGTTTGCCATGAGTATCGGTGTCCCAGATCAAGGCGTCTGGGTGAGCCGCTTTGATGTCGTTAACCAACTCATCGCCGTAAGTTTTGCGTGGATTGCGCGTCGCCCACACCAGCTTCGCCGGCACGCCTTGCGCAACCAGATGCGGCAGGCAGGGACCGATGCCGCTGCCTGTGGCGATCCATACCACCTTTTTGAACAGGGTTTCGATATTGCCGACCCCCGCGGTGGGAATACCCTTGACCCACACTTTGCGGGGCTGGTTATCGATGAACGCCCCGGTCCAGTCGCCAGCCCGGGATATGGCCAACTGAAAACCTTCCCGACCCGGCAACGGAATATTGGCGAACGCATGCCACTCAAACAGCGGGTTCAAACTGAGATCCGTCGATGAGCCGGCGAAGGGCGTTACGCCATAATTAAAGTCGGCGATGACGGCGTGGTTCGAAGGCTTGTGGATGGTCACCTCCACTTTGCGCAGGCGCAGCCAGGGCGCCAGGATGCTGAGGGTCACCGCCGCCAGCGCCCACACCTGAGGCGAGGTCGCCAGCGCTGACGGCAGCTCACTGACCGGGTGCGCCGCCGCGCTCAGAATAAGCGTCTGCGCCCAAAACAGGAGGACGGACGCCCAACTGCCGAAGCGTGCGGAGAACTCGAACTGATCGTGATATTTGGCGCGCAGGTCGGGCAGCGCGAGAATGATCATCAGGGTCAGTATGCTCAGATGAACAGGCGCCAATATCGGTATCGACGAGGGCAGGGCGGCATAGCTCCCGAGCAGGCTGAAAACCGTGAATGCGGCGTACCACAGCGTACCGCAAAAGAACCCTCCGACATGGATTCCGCCAAAGTGGTACACCTTGCCCATGGCCCACCGCCATTTCAGCGGCCAGTGCTTGGGCATGCTGGTGGCGATGGCGAACAGTGCATTAACGACATACTGCTGTCGAATCAGAATGGCGATGGTGAAATTGACAAGGGCGCCGTTCAGCACGGTTTCCATCGGCAGTTGGTCTAAGCGCCAGCCGCCATTTGTCAGCCAATACAGAGCGCCAATGTTCAAGGCGGTCATCAGTACGGCGAGACGGTTATAAGGCATCACTTTCGGATGACGAGCCCACTTGTGCCAAGGGTGTTGCTGCGGCATCTTGATGCGGGACAGGTCAATGTGCTTTTTCTGCGGCGGCGCTTTGGGCGCATATTGCAGCGCGGTTCTGGATAAAGATGCCGTCATGCCGGGACCTCCTGCGAGGCGGAATGATTCGCCAGCATCTCTTCCAGACGCTTCTTATCGACCTTGCCGCGGTGGGTCATGGGGAACTCGTCCAGAGCCAGGACTTTATTGGGGATGCAGTAATAAGGCAGCTTCGCCGCGACGGCCTTTTTAACCTGCGCCGGATTGACGCTGGCGGGTTTGACGAAGGCGGCGAGGTCGCGGCTGGTGTGCTTGATCACCACCGCCTGCTGGCACCCCGGCAGAGCTTCTATGGCACAGGAAACGGAGTTCAACTCAACTCGGAAGCCCCGTACCTTGACCTGATCGTCGGTGCGTCCCAAATGCTCCAACTCGCCATTTTCCAGCCAGCGCCCCAGGTCGCGGGTGCGGAACATTTTGCCGCCGTTATCCAGAAAAGGGTCGTGGCGATAGCGGTCTTCATTGAGCACATCATTGTTGATATAACCCGCTGTGACGCAAGCGCCGCCAGCCCACATTTCGCCCACTTCGCCGATGGCGCAGGGTTTTAGTGAATCGTTTAAGATGTAGACCGTATTGTTCGGCGTGGGGGCTCCAATGCTTAGTGGGCCCTGGTCTGGCAGGTAACGTCCCATGGTGTTCACAATGGTCACTTCAGTGGGGCCGCAGCAGTTATAGAACTCACAATAGGCGGCCCATTTTCTCGCCAGCGGCTCGGGGCAGGCTTCCCCGGCGACGGCGACTGCCCGGAGGTTGGGGCAGGCGGCGGGATCGAGTTTGCTCAAAATACTGGGGGTGGCGATCACCACATTGGCGCGGCTGACTGTTTCCTGAAAGTCGCAGCCGCGGATAATCAATTCTCCGCCGTGGGCGAGGGTGGTCAGGATCTCCCAGGCGGCCATGTCGAAGGCGATATTCAAGATCTGCGCGACTTTTTCTCCGGGTTGAATGCCCAGATCGCCCGGCGCGGTCAGCAGCAGGTTGCAGACATTGCCATGCGTGACTTTGACGCCGTTGGGCGCCCCGGTCGTGCCGGAGGTGAACAGTACGAAGCAGGCGTCATCTTCCTCTACGGTCGGAAAAGAAGGGGGAATTGGGGCGCTATCGGCGAATGTTTGGCGATTCAGGATTTCATCGATACACAGGCGCTCACAGTCTGGTGGAACCGGCACGCTATCATAGTATTCAGAAAGGGTAAGCATCACCCTGGCGGCGGAGGATTGCGCGACGAGCTTTAACTGTTCCTGCGGGCAGATCTTCACGTCCTGCGGCACGTAGGCGGCCCCGACCTTGAGCGTCGCCAGAACGCCAACCACCATGGGGATGGAGCGACGCACAAACAGAGCGACATGGTCTCCTCTTTTTACGCCCGCCGAAATCAAAACGCCTGCGAGAAAATCCACTTGCTTTTGCAGTTCGCCGTAACTGATCTTTTCGCCCAGATGCTCGACAGCGGTTTGATCTGCAAAGGTCTTCATACTTTGTTCTATGGCTAAATATATATTGCTAAAGGGCGGCGTCTTATATTTGCCCTGGCCATATTGGATAAATTTTATTTGATCTTTGGGAGATAAACCTTGCAGAGGTTCCAAACGAAACTTCTGTATAGATTGGGACAGTTCTGATTTTTGAATGACGGAAGCGGTGAAGTTCATAAGTCTCTCCTTCTATTTATCTTTTGACAAGGCGAAAGCAACCCTTCAAGCCTCGGTTCGCCTGATGCCAATGGACTATGATCGTTGTAAAACAAATGGATTAGGTGAAGCGGCGAATACTCTCCGTTTCTTTATATGTTTAACTTTTTGTTTAACTTTTATCTTTGAGATTAGTTCCCGTCGAAATGGGGAATTAATACTTTGGTTACGACTTTTGTTATTGGGAAAAGTTCAGAATTTATTGATGAAGAAGTATAAATAAATGAGTTTTAAATAAGGTTATATACAAGGGCTGATAAATCGATTTAAAAATACAAGAAAACTTATTTGTAGGGGCTGCGGGGTTGGTTTGGGGTTGAAATGGCGTTAGCAAGAAGCGGTGTTCACGGACGCTCTATCTATGGCGTTGCTCTAAGTAATCTGATTAACGGCTTGAATCAAAAAAATTTTTTACCTTTGTACTACACTTGCTACGAGGTCGTTGTTTTTGCCTCAGGCGGAGGCGTGGGCGGCCGGTTGCAAACTTAATAATCAAGTGTGGTGCGAATGTCCTGGCTCACAAATGTTGGTCTTAGATATAAATTCTGGCTGGTCAATGCGGTTTCGTTTGGCATCATGCTGGCGTTGGTATTAGCTTCCATGCGTTTGTCTCATAACGGTGGTATTGATCTGCTGGCGTCAGAGTTGAAGGTGGCGGTGCGCGCTCCGGCAGGTCAGGTGGCTGGCCCGTTGCGTGTGTATGAATTGGATAAAGTGCCTCCAAACACGCTACGGCGGGACGTTTTGCGCACGATTTCCAGCGACGCTGCGGCGCAACCACGAATGCTGGTTCAGTCTGCGGAGAGTTTGATGTCGGACGAACCAGATAAGGTGGTGGCCTATCTGCGTGATGGCGGCAAGGTAAAAGTGGCGCTGGGCTCCGCCCCCAGTTTATGGAAAGTATTTAAGGACCAGGCGCCGGCGTTCGCCGGCATTGTTTTTGTTCTGATGTGTCTGCTGCTGGTGGCGTCGCAATTGTTGATTGCTTTCGTTGAGCGTCACGTCAACCGGCTCAAATCGATCATGTTGCAGGCGCAGAGCCAGAGCGACCTGACGCTGCGGGCCCCCATCGAAAGCGAAGATGAGGTGGGACAGATGGCGCTGGCTTTCAATCAGATGCAGCAAACCTATCAGGAAGCGGTGCTGCAGATTCATAACGCGGTCTCTACACTGCAACAGGAAGTGGGATTGCTGGCGCAGTATTCTACAAAGACCCGTGATCAGATGTCCCGTCAGGCCAACCAGACCGAAAGTGTGGCGGATTCCATGCAGCAGATGCTGGACGCTGCGCAACAAGTGGCGCAGTACGCGGATGAGACGCGGGAGATGTCGGGGGACGCCGATGCAAAAACGGAATCCGGTCTGAAAGAGGCGCAGGACTCGAAAGTCGCCATCGCCAAGTTGGCCAAGTCGGTGGACTCTCTGGTGAATCTCACCAACCAGCTTAATGAGGACACCCAGAAGATTCAGTCCTCCACCGGCGAGATAACCAGTATTTCCGAACAAACCAACCTGCTGGCGCTAAACGCGGCGATTGAAGCGGCCCGAGCGGGCGAACAGGGAAGAGGCTTCGCCGTGGTGGCGGACGAAGTGAGAACCCTGGCCACCCGCGCCTACACCGCCAGCGAGGGTATCGACTCCATCGTCAACGCCATTCAGGATCTGGAGAAGAAAGTGGAGAAAGGCATTCTGGAGGGACGGGAAGACGCGGAAAGGTGTCTCGCCGGCGCGCAAAATACGGTCGGATTACTGACAGGAGTGAAAGAGCTGGTGCGGGATATTCTGGAGAAGAACACCCTGATCGCCACGGCGGTCGAACAGCAGGGCGCCACGGTCGGCGCGATGAATGACAACTTGCAGGAAATGCGCAACCTCACCCGGGACACCTCACAGATAGCGGGAGAAGTCGCGACCAGCAGTAAGTCCATCCACACTCAGGCCAATACGCTGGATCGTCTGGTGAAGGCGATGAAGGTCAAATAGAGCGCGGGACAAGGTAGTAATTCGCCGCCGTAGAGCAAGCGCGTCAGGGCAATACCCGCTGCTCCCAAAGGCGGATTTCCTTGCGCAGGGTGCGCCACTCCGGCAATAACTGCTCCTGTAGCGCATAGAAACGAGGGCTGTGGTTCATTTCCCGCAAGTGACACAGCTCATGAGTGACCACATAATCCACCAGCGGCAGCGGAATTTTCACCAGATTCACATTCAGCGTGATCATGCCTTTACGATTGCAGCTGCCCCAGTAACGCCGCATGAAGCGCAGGCGCAGGATGGGTTGAACCACATTCCAGGCGGCGATACGCTCATTCCATAAAGCCAGGCGCTCTTCTAACAACGCCTGCGCCTGATTGCGATACCAGGTATTCAGATACTTTTCCGCCTGGGCGGGATTCTCTTGATAGCGACCCGGCAGACAAATACGTCCGTCCTCCGTCAATGCCAGGGAGCGTAAATTGGGCTGGTACGCCAGCCTGAATTCCGCGCCCATGAAATAATGGAGACTGTCCGTGGCGTAACCCGGGGCCTGCTGAGGCTGCGGCAGCAGCGCCTGTTTGTGCTGCTGCATGCGAATCCAGTGAATTTTCTCACCCAGAAGACGATGAATGTCCCGTTGGCTGACGCGCAATGGCGCGCGGACTTTGACGCTCTGGTCCCGGTGCACCTCAATCACAACGGATTTGCGGCGGGAGGAGCGCAGCAGTTGATACTGCAGGTCCAGCGCCGGGTGCATGCACAGGTTGGTGGCGGAGGCGTTTTCTGTCATCGGGAATGGGGTCTCTCAAAGCTGCTGCCGGCATTGTAACCGCTAACGCTGTGAGACGGGATTACAATGCGCTTGGCGGCCCTGCCGCCAGTTATGTAAAAATACGGCGGTCCGGTTGATATATGGGCTTCCGCCCCCCATTAACCAGTCTTATTAACATGGAAATCCACTTTACCGCGGAAATATGACGCATATGCAAAATGACACGCATTCCAAAGCCATGGGATATATCCTGTGGATTTTCGGGTTTACCGGTTCCCACCGCTTTTATTACGGCAAACCAATTACTGGCACTATCTGGTTTTTTACTCTTGGCCTGCTGGGCATTGGCTGGATTATCGACCTTTTCCTGATCCCCTCTATGGACCGCGAGGCGGATCGCC
The DNA here is from genome assembly GCF_057367735.1 of Hahella sp. NS-SX17. Classification (NCBI taxonomy): domain Bacteria; kingdom Pseudomonadati; phylum Pseudomonadota; class Gammaproteobacteria; order Oceanospirillales; family Hahellaceae; genus Hahella; species Hahella sp. NS-SX17. The sequence goes on along the minus strand of NZ_CM170632.1, from coordinate 5,737,607 downwards.
GCTTTAAAGACGGCGCCATCAGCTATACGGCGAGCTGGATTCTTTTGACCTTTTTGGGCTTTTTCGGCGTACACCGTTTTTACATGGGCAAATGGCTGACCGGTCTGCTGTACCTGTTGACCGGCGGTTTGCTTGGTTTGGGCATTCTCTATGATTTCTGGACCCTGAATGACCAGATTTCCGAAGTCAACGGTTCCTGAACCGTTAACGCACAAACGTTTCTATAACAGTGGGCGGCTTGGGTTCGCCCACTGATGATTACGCATTGTGGACGGCTTGCGCTGGCGCGGGCGAAGATGTTAGAACAAGACGACATGGCGCTGAAGGGATTCGGGCGCAGGCTTAACAGTAGAAGAGGGTAGTACCATGCAAGAAGATAAAGATGATCTTTTTGCCGAAGAAATGTCAGGGGTCAAGCCGTTGCCCCGCCATAATCAGGCGGACGTCAAAAAAAACAAGGAAGAAACGCCCGGTCAGGAAGCCCGCCGCAAAGCCGCTGTCAGGCACAAGCTGCTGGACTTGAACTTTCTCAGTTCCGACGACCATGTCGAGATGCTGAAAAGCAACGATCTGCTGGAGTTTAAAAAAGATGGCGTACAGCATGGAGTATACAAAAAGCTCCGGCTTGGCCAGTACCAGATCGAAGCGCGTCTGGACCTGCATCGCAAGACGGTGGAGGAAGCCCGGGTGGAGGTGTTTCAGTTTGTGCGTGACTGCCTGCGTTATGACTTGCGCACGGTGATCATCCTGCATGGCAAGGGCGACCGTAATCAGAATCAGGAAGCGATCATCAAAAGTTACGTCAACCGTTGGCTGCGGGAGTTCGATGAAGTGCTGGCGTTTCACAGCGCGCAAAAGCACCATGGTGGTTCCGGCGCAGTGTATGTCTTGCTGCGCAAAAGCGACCGTGAAAAGCAGAACAACCGGGAACGTTTCGGCTCCCGCTAATCGTTGAAAAATGCAGCCGGCCAAGGCGCCGGCGTTGTGTTTTCAGTCTATTTCTTATTCATCCCGCAGACTTTCACCACTTCGCGTAATGATCTTCAGCGAATCCGGGCTGGTCGATAATATCAATGGCCTCTCCCTGGGCGGTGACGATGCGGCCGTTGTAGCTGCCGAACATCTGCCGAAAGTTGGAAGCCAGCAGCCACAAATTGATTTTTTCACGGCGACGTCCTCGCGGAGTGAAGACGAGGTCGATCTTTTTATTTTCCGAATAGACCCGCCAGGGGTGAAAAGGTTCGCTGCGGTTAAACCGGAAGCGTACAGGCTCCAGCGGGTGCATCATGCCATTCAGCCACATGGCGTTTTCCGTCATGCCGGTTTCGTTGACGCCGTTGGCCAGATTTAACCCCAGACGGCGTCCGGTGGCGTCCACGCCGCTGATGCAGGCCCACTTCCAAACGGTTTCCCGGCGCATGAAGCCGCAGGACCAGTCGGAGGAGCCCATCATGCCCATATGCTCCAGCAGAAATTTGTGGCCCTTCCAGATCAGGTGGCCGCTGACCGGCAGACCGGCGCTTTTCTGGGTGTAGACCCAGCCGTTGTATCCGGCTGGGCAGCACAGGCGCAGCGGGTCCTGGCGCACGCCGAAATCCAGATAGGCGGAAAGCTGCAGACCGCTCTGCAGAACAACGTCCAGCTTGTGGCCGGAGGGAAAGTTATTGAAGTGGAACTCGCTTTTACCGTTGCGAAAATTCACGTCGCCGTTATCCGGGGTGACGCTGACGTGAGTTTTGCGGGAGAGGGGTTGCAGGAAACTGAACTCTTCGTATTCACCGGTAGCGGCATTGAAGCAGTAGAGAAATGCGTTGGAAACCCATTTCAGGTCGACGATGGCGACCCCGATGGTCAAATCCTGACTGAGCAGACCGAAAAACTGAAACTGGTTGAACTTCTTTTCCTTAAAGAAGGGGCTGACGGCTTGGTCCATAGGGGTGCGCAGATCATAATCCCAATAGTTGATCTGTCCGACGGGTTGGGAAAAGCGGCCCCATGCAGGTTGGCCGTCCTCGCCAATAAGAATGGGGGTGTGGAAGCTGGTCATAGTGTCTCACATGGTTTTTTTTATGTTTTCAGGTGTTGTACGCCATGACAGAGGCTATTCCGTTTTCATTTTAATGTTAATTTAACGGGGTTAAATCTGTGATTCAGGTCCGATTATGTTGATGACGTTCTGTTACATTCCGCTCACTGACTTCTTAGAGACGATAAAAATAACAATCTTGGGAGGACGGAGATGCGGCGATTATATAAATGGCTGGCGGGAGCGGCGATGTTTTTACTGCTGACGCGATGGTCTTGGGCGGAGACTTATATCTACCTGACCAACAGCACGATGGAGACAGTCACTCTGAACACCGCGCAAAGCGGTTACGATAACATCCGGGAAGGTGTGGAGTGGGACCGGCTGGAGACGGAGATTCCGCCCCTGGCCACGGTAAAAATTCTGCGCTTCAACCGTGACCAGGGCATCAAGTGGGGTAAAACCTACTTCTTCGACACCACCGTGATGGGGCGCAATAGTACGGCGCTGCTGCGGCAGAAACTCGAAGGAACCTGGAATTTCAGCAAAATGTGGATTGCGGCGGACGACGACCCCTGGCGTTATGACCGCGACATTCACGCCATCCCCAGAGAGTTTGACGGGGTGGACAGCCACTTGGCGTATCGCTCGCAATACGCCAGACCTGGCGGAGACGACGTTTACTACGTCATTAACAATGACTGGACCCTCAGCGAACGCGTTCCGCAAAGCAATCACCTTAAAGTGCTTACCTACAATGCCTGGGCGTTGTTGCCGGGATTGATGTCAAAGAATACCTCCAACCGGCTCGCCACCATGGCGGAAGCTGTGAAGGGCTACGACGCCGTGGTGTTTCAGGAGGTGTTCGACCCAATACTTACCGCGCGTTTTCGCAGCGATCTGCAGGCGGAATATCCGTACCTGACGGAGATTCCCTTCAAATTGGGGCGCATTCTGACGGGAGGCAGTTTTATCGCCAGCCGTTGGCCGATCCTGGAGCAGGACACGATGGTCTACGAAGGCTGCCGCAACGACGGATGCTTCGCTTCCAAGGGCGCTAATTACGCCAAAATCGATAAAGGCGGGCAAATATACCACCTGTTCGATACCCATACACATGCCTACACCGGGGAGGAGGATGTCGCTCTGCGGCGCTGGCATCTGCAGCAGTACAAGGCTTTTGTCGACAGTAAAGACGCCGCCGTGGATGAACCGGTCATCATTGCCGGCGATCTCAATGTGGATAAGCCCAACTTTCCGGCGGAGCATCAGGATATGCTGGCGATCCTGGACGCCGCCGAGCCGCCTTCGCAGAGCCAGTATCCGTACTCCTATGATGGCGGCGTGAATACGTATGCGGACGCCCAGCTCAGGGAGTACCTGGACTACGTTCTGACTTCCAACGCCCACGTCGCGCCGGTGTACTCCCATAATCAGGTGCGCATTCCCAGGTTTATCGATTGGGAACATTGGACGACCTGGGATTTATCGGACCACTTTCCTGTGGAAGGCGAGTTTGTATTTCCGTTGCCAGCCTATCCCGTGGAGTAGGTTTTCGCGTTTGTCATGGCGCCGGCAGATCTTCGATGAAGCGGCGCATGAAAGCGGCTTTGACATGGTCGGGCAGTTGGCCGTAGCCGCTGTCCCGCCAGTCTCGCAGTAACTGGAGATAATCCTGATCGTCTTCACGGCGATAGCCAGCGGCCATGGAGATGGACTTGGGTTTCAGCGCTGGCGCAGTACTGTAATCGGCGCCGGATGGGGCGTCACGGTTCCACAACAGATGGGATTCGCCCAGCTCGCCTTTGAACTGATAGAAGGCGTCGTCCGGCGGTAATGCGGTGAGCGTATATTCGACTTCCACCTGTCCATGCGTGACATCCATGCCGCCAAGAAAGGGGCGGTCAACGCCATAGATCAGGTATTCCGCGTCGTCAGGCGTCATCGCTGTGGCCGCGCGTCGTCTCTGTTCGGAGGGCGAGTGGGGATACAGCTCGTTGGATGATTTTGCGATGTCCAGCATGACGCGGCCATCCTCCGGCAGGCTGAGATCCCGGTTCAGGATATAGGTGGTCAGATAATCATGCTGCTGCAGGGTAATCGCCACAGGGTGTTGCTGGTCGTTCAGCGCAATCGTGGCGGAGACATACTGATCCGGGCTGCGCCAATGACGGGTGTCGCCCAGTATGTTCAGCATAATGGCTTTCCAGCCAGGCATTCCGACCGGCAGTCCGGAATACGCGAAAGTCAGGTTGTAGGTGAGAAAGGTCCAGGTTTTGGCGTCCTCCAGCCCGACGTCGTCGTAGTCGACCCGGCCGTAAGCGACCTGTCGGCTCGCTGCGCCATCACCGTCGTAGAAAAAGCAGACGTCAGGATTGTAGGTGTATTTATTGAGGGTCTCCGGGCTGACTTCATCGCTGATCAACGCGCCGTGCTTATCATACAGGCGACCGTGGGCGATGTAATCGCGATAGAAGTCGATAAACAGCGTTTGCCCTTTCGCAGCGAAAAAACGCGGCTTATAGCGTTCCAGCAGTTCTCTTTCTGAAGCGGACGGAAGCGTTGTTCGCGGCGGGTTGACGGAAAAATAGTCCAGAAAATCCGGGGTCATGGAAAGGCGCTCGGCATGGGCGAGGCCGGGGGAAAATGTGATACAGACAAAGACAAACCGCTTGATTGCCAACGCCGGCTTCATGCTGAGCAAACTCCCTTAGCGCAAAGGTCTACCTGACAAAACATTATGTTTTAACTACGCGAACTATAAGGAAAAGTTACGCGTGACGCCACGGTTATGAGCGCCCAGAGCGAAAGTAAGCGCCTACATGTGAACTCCAGCGCTTTTGGCTGTTGCGTAGACAAGTGACCATCGGTCATTTAGTCTTTCGAACACCATAACAACAAAATACGAACAGGGCGTCTTTATGAAATTGATCGTGAATGGCGAACATAGAGAGGTGGATACGACGCCGGACACTCCACTGCTTTGGGTGATCCGCGACGAACTGGGTCTGACGGGAACTAAATTTGGCTGCGGTATGGGATTGTGCGGCGCTTGCACGGTGCACCTCGACGGAGAGCCCATCCGCGCCTGCATCACACCGGCGGCGGTCGCCCAGGAGCGCGAGATCACTACGATTGAAGGCATTGGCGACCCCCAGCAGCCTCACCCATTGCAAAACGCCTGGGTGGAATTGAATACGCCCCAGTGTGGTTACTGCCAATCTGGACAGCTCATGTCAGCCTGCGCTCTGCTGGCGAAAAATCCCCAACCTTCCGACGAGGATATCGACAACGCTATGTCCGGCAATATCTGCCGTTGTGGAACCTATCCCCGCATTCGCGCTGCGATCCATAAAGCCGCGGCGCAAATCAGTCAGAACCAAAGCCAGAAATAGAAAGGGAGGGGGTTATGGAGACCATTGCATTATCCCGCAGAGACTTGCTCCGTGCTTCTGTCAGCGCTGGCGGCGGACTATTGGTCGCGCTGCAGTTGCCGGGATGCGCATCGCTGCCGCAGGGAACAGAGGCGAATTCGCTGCGCCCTAACGCCTGGTTGGAGGTTACGCCGGATAACCGCGTTATTTTGACGTTGGACAGAGTGGAGATGGGACAGGGAACCTACACGGGCATGTGTACGCTGCTGGCGGAAGAGCTGGATGTCGAACCTGCCGCCATCGAAGTCGTGTTCGCCCCTGTGGACCCCGCCTATGAACAACCGGATTTTGGTATGCAAATCACTGGCGGCAGCACCAGCTTGAGCAGCAACTGGCTTCGATTGCGGGAAGCCGGGGCCATGGGGCGCGCCATGCTGGTCGCCGCCGCGGCGCAGGTCTGGAGTGCGCCAGCGTCATCCATCATTGCCGAGCATGGCGTCTGTCGACTGCGCGAAGGCGGTCCATCGCTGAGTTATGGCGAGCTGGCGGAACTGGCGGCGCGGCAGTCCGCACCGACTGACATCACCTTGAAGTCGCCGGCGGATTACCGCTACATCGGCAAGTTCAACCAACGCCTGGACGCCTCCTTGAAAAGCTTCGGCCGTGCAGACTTCGGCATCGACGTGCAAATGCCGGATATGCTGTATGCAGTGATGGTGCGGCCACCCGTGGCTGGGGGAACTGTGCGTGCGCTGGATGACCAGGGGGCGCGGAATATGCCTGGCGTGGCGGCGGTCATACAGGTTCCCCGTGGCGTCGCTGTTGTGGCGGATAAATATTGGCGCGCCCGTCAGGCTCGGGACAAGCTGAAGATTGAATGGGATGCGGGTGAACTGGAAAGGCTGGATACTGCGTCGGTCTTTGATCTCTACCGACAAGCGCTGGACACGGAAAGCGGAGATACCGTTCGCAGAGAAGGCGATGTCGAGAGCGCATTGGCGTCAACTTCAGAGAGGATGACGGCGGAGTACCGCGCTCCGTTTCTGGCCCACGCTACTATGGAGCCGCAAAATTGCACCGTATGGTTTCGAGACGGACAGTGCGATGTCTGGGCGCCCACTCAGGGGCCTGACGTGGCGCGGGCGGTGGCGAGAAGAGAATGTGGCTTATCTGCTGCGGATATTCATATCCATACCACGTTTATCGGCGGCGGATTCGGGCGTCGCCTGAGTCAGGATTTCGTCGGCGAAGCGGTTTCCATTGCGCAGCACTTTGATCGCCCGGTGAAATTGATCTGGTCGCGAGAGGATGACATTCAGCATGACTTATTCCGGCCAGCGTCCCTGCATCGCCTGACGGCGGCGTTTTCTCCCGATGGCGACGCGCTCGCCTGGACCCACGATATTGCGGCGCCGCGGGTGATTGATCATTACGCCAGGGAGGCCGCAGGGGCGGTGGCGCCAGCCTGGGCGCCGCAAGCCGTGGTGCGCATGGCCGCGGGCGTGGCGAAGGTGGTTACGCCGGATCAGAGCGCATATGAGGGGGCCGAGGATGTCCCTTATGCGATTCCCCACATCCGCGTGCGCCACATGAAGGCGGACTCCGGCGTCCCTATCAGTTACTGGCGCTCGGTCGGTCATTCCTTCAACGCCTTTGTGGTGGAGAGTTTTATCGATGAGCTGGCGCATCATGCCCGCCAGGACCCAGTGGCCTATCGGGAGCAACTGCTGCGTGACCATCCACGTCATTTACGAGTGTTGCGCGCGGCGTCGCAGAAGGCGGACTGGCATGGCTCGGTAGCGTCAGGCAGGGCGCGCGGCGTGGCTTGCCATAAAAGCTTTGGAACCTATGTCGCGCAAATAGCGGAAGTGTCTGTGGAGAACGAGGCCATCCGGGTGCATCGGGTGGTGTGCGCCGTCGACTGTGGATTGGCGGTGAATCCTGATACGGTGATCGCACAAATGCAAGGCGGCGTCATTTTCGGCTTGACAGCGGCTCTGTATGGGGAGATAACCCATACTCAGGGTGCGGTGAGACAATCAAACTTTCATGATTATCCGGTATTGCGCATGAATGAAACCCCGGAAATCGATGTGGTGCTGGTTGGTGGTGAGGCCGCTTCCACCGGAGTAGGAGAGCCGGGAACGCCGCCCATAGCGCCGGCGGTGGCCAACGCCGTATTCAGGCTGACCGGACGACGCTTGCGCGACCTGCCGTTGCGGCTGAAAACATAAATATAGCCGGGAGATTATAATAATTATGGGATGGTTGGTGCTGGCCGCAGGACAGAGCCGTCGCTTCGGCGCGGACAAACTGACGGCTAAAATGAGAGACGGACGCGCCCTGCTGGAGCACACTCTGGCGGTGTTGACGGCGACGGAGCAACCGGTTCTGGCGGTGGTCAGACCCGGACACAACGCCGTCACTGCATTGTTGGATCGCCTTAACGTCCCCTATACGGTTTGTCCCCACGCGGAGGCGGGTATGGGCGCCTCGCTGGCCTGGGGGGTGTCGCAAGTACGGGACTGGATGTTTTGCGGCGTGGCGTTAGCGGATATGCCTTACATCCGCGCAAGCACGCTGACTGCGCTGCATGAGCGTGGAGAGGAGGAGCGCATCGTCGCGCCTTTCTATCATGAGCGGCAAGGGCATCCGGTGATTTTCGGGCGTCGTTTTTATCCGCAATTGATGGCTCTGGGCGGCGACGCCGGGGCGAAGTCGGTGTTGCAGCGATACAGCGATGCGTTATTACGTTTGGACGTGGAGGATCGCGGGGTGTTGTGTGATGTGGATACCCCGGATGATATCCATGAAGCGCGGCAGGAAGGGGTAGCCTACTCTTTGCCCTGATCCTGTTTTCGCAGTCTGAACCCTGTCTCGCGCATCCCGCGGGACAGGGCTGGTTCATTGGGCGACAGTGGCCCGGCCTTACATTTTTGTCCAGCTTACCAGGGCAGCAATTCCCCGTTGGCATGCCAGAATTTCCCTGAGTTCTCCAGCGTCAGGTCGTCGATACGCGCGACCAGTCCCTTCGCCGAGACATCGGGAGTAATATCGCCGGAATGCCCGGTCATGTCCGTAATAACATAGCCTGGGTGCAGCAACGCCACCGCGACGCCACGACTTTTCAGGTCCAGCGCCAGAGATTTGCCAATGGCGTTGAGACCCGCCTTGGACATGCGATAGCCGTAGTACGCGCCGGAACTGTTATCTTCCACTGATCCCATACGGCTGGTGATCAGTCCCACCTTAGCGCCTTTATGCAGGTTCTCCAGTAACGCAGTGGTCACTCGCAGCGGGCCCAGGGTATTGATTTCGAATTGCGCGCGCATGGTGTCCCAGTTGGGGCTGGGCAGTGTTTCATGGTGCAGCAGGCCGGCGTTATTGATGAGAATATCGACGGCTTGTCCCGCCAGAGCCTGGCGAATCTGTTCCACGCATGTGTCCTGGCTGATGTCGATATCGGTCAAAACGGTCACGTTCAGTTGTTGTAACTCGTCGGAAGCGCGTCGGCAGATAGCGGTGACTTTATCGCCCCGTTGGCTGAAAAGGCGCGCCAGTTCCAGACCGATGCCGCGATTGGCGCCGGTGATGACGACGTGAGCCATGTTGTGCTCCTTGTATCCTTGAAAAATGAAGGGTTCCCCAGGGAGATGGGGACGGCCCGCAAAGGATACAAGGCGCGATGCGGTTATTTGGCGGCGAAGCGGACCAGTCGTTCGCTGAGGCGCTGCACCCGTGAGGCGGCGGCTTCATCCGTGATGGCGCCTTCCGCGTCGATGACTTTGTTGGCCTGTCCAAGCGCCACTTGCTCCGGCATCATCACGCAGCCGATACCGGATAAGATGGTTCTGACCATCGGTAGCGCGCGAATACCGCCCAGGGCGCCGGGAGACGCCGCCAGTAACGCCACCCACTTATCTTTAAACGCCGCCATGGAGGGCTCGCCTTCCAGTGGGCGCGACACCCAGTCGATCATGTTCTTTAGAACGCCGCTGATGCCGCCGTTGTATTCGGGGGAAGACAGAATGAATCCGTCGTGAGCTGCGAGAATCTGCTTAAGCTTGAGCGCGTTCTCCGGCAGGCCGGATGCGCTTTCTATGTCTCCGTCGTAAATGGGAAGGGGATAATCCGCCAGATCCAGAAAGGTCACCTCGGCGCCGGCGGCTTCCGCATAGCGACCCGCTGCGCGCGCCAGTTTCTTGTTCAGAGAGTCTTTACGCAGACTGCCGGCGAAGACGAGAATTTTGGGTTTACTCACATCGACCTCCTTAGTTGAGTAGATTTCTCGAAGAATACCGACGCTTGCGTCTTCGCTCCACCTCTAAATTTCGCCGCCCGGCGTCCGTGATTCTGATCGTATTACGATAGATTTGATTGATTTGTAATCTGAGAGTGCGATTCAGATATCCACACATCCTGTGGATATCTCTTTGGAAAACGATGGGAGCCCTTTATTTCGTAGGGATTGCGGAGATTTTGGTAATTTATGATCAGTGTGTTTTTTAGACTGACTACCTGTCGCTTTTCTATCCAACGGCACAGGTTGCAATATCCGGAGGATTTGGAAATGATTCAACCCGGATAAAACATTAAGGAGACCCCGTTGTGAAACCTGTCGCTGAAGCCTGTTTGCGGAATCAGGCCCCGATCGCCGAGGCGGTGCGAGAGCCGTTCGCCAATGTGAAAACAGTATTGGAAATCGGCGCTGGCACCGGGCAGCACGCGGTGTATATCGCTGGGCGCATGCCTCATCTGCAATGGTTGCCGACAGATCTGGCGGAAGCCTTGCCGGGGATTTGCGCCTGGGTGGAAGAGTCGGGACTGGATAATCTTTTACCGCCCAAAGCGCTGGATGTGAATGCAGCGGATTGGGGGCTGACTGAGACCTTTGACGCCGCTTATACGTCGAACACACTGCATTTTATCGGATGGACGCCTGTTGAGGCTTTGTTCGCCGGTGTCGCCAAGCGTCTACGTTCAGGTTCTCCTTTCTGCGTCTATGGTCCATTCAATGAAAATGGCGCGTTCACCAGTCCAGGCAACCAGGGTTTGGATGAGTGGGTGAAAACCCGCGATCCTGAGGCAGGACTGAAAGATCTGGCGGACATTGAGGCGCTGGCGCTACGTTATGGTTTCAAGTTGGAAAGTCTCAAGCGGTTGCCAGCGAACAATCTGTTGCTGGTATTTTGCTTTGAAGGCTGAAGGCGGAAAGAGAGCGCGCTTGCGGCGGGAATGCCGGCAAGCGTTTGGTTAGTCCTGCGAGTCCAGACGCAAACGGGCGCTGACAGCGTTGTCGGAGGAAATAAACACCTGCTCCTGTGGCGTCATCAGCTCCGCATAGCGTTCCGGGATGGCGTGAGCGCGTTGTTCCGCGACGAACTCTCTGAAGTCGATTACTTCCAGAATTTCCTCTTTGCCATAACGGGCGAGCATGTCTCCGCGGAGTCCCAACTGAATGGCGCGGCGTTCGCACTTGGCGCCGTTTGGCGTATGATCCGGGTCCCATTGCAGGCGCACGTTGGAGTTCTGCACGGCTTCCTTCCAGGCTTCCTGAGTTGGGAAATCTTCCGGATTGTAGGAAGAGGGAACCGCCTGGCTCAGGATGTCTTCGAAGAACTGTCTGCGTATTCTCAGGCCCAGCACTACCTCCTGGCCTTCCTTCATGCCCCAGCCGCAGCGATACATCATCCACAGAAAGTTGGGTTTAATCCAACTCATGCGGGAGTAGCTGTACGCGCCGCCGAAGCGACCGTGTTTGATGGCGTACTCGCCGATTTCCGGTCGATAAGCCTGATAAACGATGAGCGTGTCCTGATCCTGATGCGCCAGAATATGTCTGCCGCTGGCGGGCCAGAGAGAGGTCTGTTCGAGGTAGGGTGTGGTATTAATATCTTTGATTTTCATTATTCACTTCCTTAGTGATGTAGTGATTTCTCCTATTGCCGAATTTAACTGGCGGTGAGAGCGCATAGGTTAACCGAAGCGAAGGCGCGCGCCAACTGCTGCGCCTTCGCTTGATCGCGGCTCAGACTCCCGCTGCTTTCTCCAGCTCGGCGATGCCTTGCTCGATATAGTCCAGTAACCGCTGCATGGAAGGCAGGGTTCTGCGGCAGGCGGTGAAGCCGAACTCCAGCTGGTTGCGGTAGCTGACCAGCGTGATGTTCAACGCGGCGTAATCCACCGGGATCGACACCGGATACATGCCTTCCAGGCGCGCGCCATTCCAGTACAGTGGCTTGTCCGGGCCGGGCACGTTGGAAATCACCACATTGAACGCCTGCCACTTGGGCGCCAACCCGGTCAACAGGTTTAAGCCGGAGGGCGCCAGAGTCAGCGCTGTATAGTTGACCGCTTCTTCCGGCGTCATCTGGCGAAAACGCTCTTTGGACTCCTTTGCGGACGCCTGGGTCACCGCCAGACGGCGCACCGGGTCGGCGATGTGGGTGCCGAGACTGGCCAGAATCATGGCGATTTGATTACCGCTGTCACTGTCATCCTGACGGATGGACATGGGCGCCATAGCGATCAAGGGCTGGTCGGGCAATGCTTGACGGCTGAGCAAATAATTACGCAGGGCGCTGCCGCACACCGCCAGCACCACATCGTTGACCGTGGCCTGGAACGCCTTGCCGATCGCCTTAAAGCGTTCCAGTGCGTAGGACTGGGCGGCGAATCGGCGTGAGCCGGTAATGCGTTGATTGAGAATGCTTTGCGGCGCGCGGAAGATCAGGCCGGCGTCGCCGTCATCGCGGGCTTTCAACAGGTTTTTGCCCAGTTCCCTGACCAGTGTGGGGACTGTGGCGATTTGTTTGCCGGCGCCTTCCACCAGTTGCGACAGGCTATGAACCAGGTCGCCAGCGGAGGGCGCGTGCGCTTCGCGGGTCGGCTTGGCGTCTTTTGAGATCGCCCAGATCGGCGGCATCTCTGTTGCGGAGGGATCGAAAGAATACGATTTCACGCACATGCGCATGGCGGCGACGCCGTCCAGCATACAATGATGCGCTTTGTAGTACACCGCGAAACGGCGTCCGCGAATGCCTTCAATCAGGTGGCATTCCCACATAGGACGTTCACGGTCCATCAGGTTGCTGTGCTCCGCGGACACGTGCGCCAGCAGCTCCCGGATGCGGCCGGGTTTGGGCAACGCCTCATGGCGGAAGTGGTGCTCAAGATCAAACTGGGCGTCAGTGTCCCAATAGTAACGTCCCCAACGCTGCCGCAGGCGGCGGTTGAACGGTGGCTGCGGCGTGGCGTAAGCGCGTAGCTGCTGGGCCAGTTCCGTCATGTATTTGGCGTTGGCGTCGTCGGGGAAACTGAAAATATGGAGGCCGCCGACATGCATAGGCTGTTGGCGTTTTTCCAGCCAGAGGAATATCTGGTCGACTGGACTGAGTGGGGTCATAACGTCTACTTCCTGGTGTGATGTGCTTTTTAGTTGTTATGCAAATTCGTTGTTATTGAGTTTAATTGTCCCTACAAACTAATTGCCGCCACAAAGTCTGTAGCCAACCCTGGAGCTGAAGCTAAGTCTTTGAGGCGCTTCAGTTTGGCGGAAGCCGGAACGGCTGACAACTGCTATCGCAGCCCGCAAGCGGCTGGACTTCGCTTGCGGGAAAACAGGAAGGTGGCTTAATGTCAGTTTTTGGGTTTGAAGGGGGCGTTGTCTTCTTCGTCCTCCTCTTCAATCTCCTGCAGGCTGAGCGAAAATCCCCCGCTGGGCTTTTTGGCGGCCAATTCTTCAGGGCCCGCGTCATCGACTTTTTCATCGCCCAAACTGGTGGGAACTTCCACGCCGGCGTGCAGTTTGATGCGCAGACGCAGGTTGTTGGCGGAGTCGGCGTTCTTCAGGGCCTCCTCCACGCTGATTTTTTCCTGCTGCACCAGCTTGAACAGCGCCGCGTCAAAGGTCTGCATGCCTATGTTTTCCGACTTCTGCATGATCTCTTTGATGCCGTCGATATCGCCGCGCAGAATCAGCTCACTGACTGTGGGCGTGCCCAGCAGAATCTCAATGGCGGCGGTGCGTTTGCCGTCAATTGTAGGCACCAGACGCTGGGAAACGAAAGCCCTCAGGTTCAGCGACAAATCCATCAATAACTGATTGCGTCGTTCTTCCGGGAAGAAGTTGATGATACGGTCCAGCGCCTGATTGGAGTTGTTGGCGTGAAGAGTGGAAATACACAGGTGCCCGGTTTCCGCGAAAGCGAGGGCGTGCTCCATGGTTTCCCGGTCGCGAATCTCGCCGATTAGAATCACGTCCGGCGCCTGCCGCAGGGTGTTTTTCAGCGCGTTATGGTAACTGCGCGTATCGACGCCGACCTCCCGCTGATTGATGATGCTTTTCTTGTGTTTGTGGATGAATTCCACCGGGTCTTCGATAGTAATGATATGGCCGCCGCTATTGCTGTTGCGATGATCGATCAACGCCGCCAGGGAGGTGGATTTACCGGAGCCGGTGGCGCCGACGAACAGAATCAGCCCCCGCTTCGACATCAATACTTCTTTCAGGATAGGGGGCAGCCCCAGGCTGTCAGCGTTGGGAATATCGGTCACGATATTACGGGCGACGATGGAGACTTCATTGCGCTGTTTAAAGATGTTGACCCGGAAACGGCCAACCTGGGGGATGCTGTACGCAAGATTCATTTCCAAATCATGAGCGAATTGCTCGCGCTGTTCTTCATCCATGATGGCGTTGGCGATTTCCATGATTCTGCCCGGAGGGATGGGGGTTTTATCAATGGGCTTCAATTTGCCATGAAACTTGGCGCAGGGCGGCGCGCCGGTGCTCAGATAGAGGTCGGAACCGTCATTCTTGGCCAGAACGGTCAGATACTGGTTGAATTCCATGCAGAAGTCTCCCGAAGTGGTGTCCGGTGGATTTGGAGCAATGTCGACTTTTTGTTGTTTGGCAAAGGGCGCGTCTTTAACAGATAGACGAAAATTATCCTTCCCGCCACCACAAAATGGCCTATTGAGCAGCGCGGGAGGCTATGTAAACCTACGGCCTGTTGCGGCTGAGCTTGCAATGATTTTTCGCAGACTGCAGAAACAGGGAGCGTAAAGTTAGAAAAGTTGGCTGTATGACATATAGTTTTTATAACGCATGATTTTCCCGGGGACAGATATCATCGGCTCATGCAGCTAATTCGCTACTCCATCAACTTCATCCTATTGCTTGCGCTGTACTACCTGGGCGGTCGACTTGGGTTATTGCTGGATGTTTACTACGGCGGCGTGACGCCATTGTGGCCGCCGTCTGGGTTGGCGTTGGCGATGATCTGGTTCAGCGGCTGGCGCTGGGCGCCGGTCATTATTGTTGGCGAATTGCTGTCGGCGATGACTTTGAACCAGTCGATGCTCAACGGCGTTATTGGCGGAATCGGCCAGCTCAGCGAAGTGGCCTGCGCGATGTTGATGATCCGTTACTTCGGTATTACGCCTTATCTCAGCAGCGTCGGCGATAGTCTGCGTTTTATTGGTCTCGCCGCCTTGCTGGCGCCGCTGTTCGGCGCCGGGCTTGGCGTGGCGGGACTGCTTTCCAGTGAGTTAATTACTCTCGGGCAGGCCGGAGCGACCTGGATGACATGGTGGCTGGGAGACTCCATTGGCATCATGATCATTACGCCGCTGATCCGCTTCTGGTGGATCGAGCCGCCGTCCGGCTACCGCCTGGTGTTGCGCTGGCTGACCCAGTCTTCCTGGGTGGCTATGTTTTTTACGGCCGCTTTCGTGGTGATTCCCGACAAGGCCTGGACCTTGTTTTTTCTGCTGCTGCCCTATGTGGTTTATACCTCCATCACCCTGGGTAAGCAGGGCGCCAGTCTGAGTCTGGTCGCTTTGGCGGCGCTGGTGCTGGGCGAGGGCGCGCAAGGCGTCTCCAGCGACTTTATGATCAGTGTGAAAATGGCGTTTGTCGGAACCTGCACCTTGCTGGCTTATGTGGTGACCGCCAACTTTGAAACCAATCGCACCATTCGCAGCATGCTGGCCACGGAGCGTAATCGTCTGCGCACCACGCTGATGTCCATCAGTGATGGTGTAATCAAAGTCGATGAGCGCGCCCATGTGGTGTTTATGAATCCCATGGCGGAGCAGTTGACGGGTTGGAGCGAACGCACGGCCATGGAGAAACCCTTTGTGGTGATCTGTCCGCTCAAGACATTGAAGGGCCCCAGGCATCCCGCCAATCCGGTGGAGTTTTTCCTGGCGCAGTCCCAGCGTGATTCCCAGATAGAGAGCTACTTGTTCGAGTCCGCCGACGATGGGGCCCGCACACTGGAAATACGCATCCGCCGCGTTGTTGGCGGCGGCGGACGGGGCGATCGCCTCAGTAATGGCGCGGTGATCGTGTTACGGGATATCAGCGATGAAGTACGATTGCGCCGACAGTTGGAGCATCAGGCGTTACATGATCCGCTGACGGATCTGCCGAACAGGCGCGCCTTGGATAACTATTTGCATCGACTCCTGAGCGAAAACGACAACCACTTGGTGTCGGGCCTGCTTTACATCGACCTGGACCAATTCAAACTGATTAACGACACCTGCGGCCATGAGGTGGGCGATCTGCTGTTGAAGAAACTGTCCTCCCTGCTGCGTAAAAGCACTCCCGAACGCGGCATGCTGGCGCGCATCAGCGGCGATGAGTTCGCACTGGTGATAGAAGGCGTCACGGAAGCGCAGACCCTGACGGTGGCGGAGCAGGTGCGGCAAACTATTTCTCATTGTCAGCTGGCCTACGAGGATCTGGTGTTTTCCGTCGGCGCCAGCATTGGCGTCACCTTTATCACAGACCAGGACAACAGCCGCCAGGCAGTGCTCTCCCGCGCTGATATTGCTTGTTATCAGGCCAAAGAAAGCGGGCGTGACAGAGTGCGAGTGTATCACGCCGGGGATACGGTGATGATGCGTTATCACGGTGAGCTGGAATGGCTGTCGCAGTTGAAAAACGCTATTCAGCTTGGGCACTTTGAGCTGTACCAGCAAGGAATTTTCTGTGTCGATGAAAATGGCGACGCAGTGGACATGCCGGGATGCGAGGTGCTGCTTCGCCTGCGGCGACAGGATGAAATGGTCAGCCCTGGCAGCTTTATCCCGGTGGCCGAGCGCTTTGGGTTTATGCCAATCATCGATCGTTGGGTGACGGAAACCTTGTTTCGGCGCATGTCGAATAGCGTGGGGCTGGAATTTATCTATAACGTCAACTTAAGTGGCGCTACATTTAATGACCACGGCTTTTTCAAAGAGGTGGAAAGCTGGGCGGAGAAATACCGCATTGATCGCTCCCGAGTCTGCTTTGAAGTGACTGAAAGCGTAGCGCTGGCCGATATCGCCCAGACCCGGGAGATTATCCGCAGTATGGCGCAGAAGGGGTATCGTTTCGCGCTGGATGATTTCGGCAGTGGTTCCGCCAGCTATGGCTATCTGAGCGAGCTGCCGGTGAATTACGTCAAGTTGGACGGCGGCTTCGTGCGCCGGGTATTGGAAGATCCCTCTGCAGAGATCGTGATTGAGTCACTGGTTAAAATCGCCCGTTTGCGAAGCATGCATTGTATTGCAGAGTGTGTGGAAAGTCGGGATATCGCCTGCCGGATGGTGAAGCTGGGGATTCCGGTATTGCAAGGCTTCTTTTATGATCGGCCCCAGCCCATGGGGCCGATCATAAAAGGCGAGGAGATTTAATACAGCCGCTGGCGGTCTGTGGCGACCGCCAGTTTCGGTTAAGCAGCGCTTAGAATGTCTCGCTGACTTCGGAGGCGTTATGCTCCATGATCTGGGGCGCGCCGTATACGGCGACCTGATCGTTCAGGTAAATCAACTCGACGCGGCGGTTCTTCTCATGATGAGAAGAGGTCAGTAATGGCTCGCGGCTGCCCCAGCCGAACACTTCCACCTGCTCAGGGCGAGCGCCGTTGTTCAACAGATAATCCGCCACTCGCTGCGCGCGCTCTTCGGACAGACGCTCGTTGTATGTCGCCTGGCCTGAGGTGTCGGTATGGCCATGTATTTGAATCTGATAGTTGGGATGCACGCTAAGGAAATCCGCATGCTGCTTTAGAGCCGCCATGTCTCCCTGGTCGAGGTTGGACTTCTCCAGAGGATAAAAGATAACGCGGGGCTGAGGTGGTTCGACGCCTGCGAGTTGTTTTGCGCCGCCATACTCTTTTTCCAGGGCTGCGGCTGTTGCGTCGTCAAGTACTAGAACAGTCATATCATTTCCCTCCGTGGTCGAGGCGCTTGTTACTTCGGTTGTTGTGCTGTCGGTGGTTGTTCCTGCAGCGTTTATTTTTTCAGCGGCGTTCGATGTCGTTATTTCTGGGCTGTCATCGGCCTGGGATACGCCGTAGCTATAAAGCTCATCGGCTTCCGAAGTTGACACATCCCTATTATTGTCGGCGACTTCCACGTTATGGGCCGCTGACTTTACAGCAAAGTCTTCAGAAGGTGAAGACTCTGGCGTTAGATTTTGCGTGCTGCAAGCTGTGATCATGGCCACGGAAAACAGAGTGGCGCTGATGCGGGTGAATTTGTTGGGGTTCAGTACGGGGTGTTTCATGTCTCTGTCCTGTTCTGCTGTTGTTTTGTGATTGTCATTACAACAACGAAATCAGGCGTGGCGATGGGGCCTCAGGGGCAATACGCTGACGAATCATGGCCAAATGTGGCGGGAGGGCTGGCTGATCACCCCGGGGGAGGCTCAAGACGAGTGGGTGGCGAATTCCAGTGTTGCGCATAATGGGATCAGCCAGTTGAGTAACTGTTGTCGCAGCCAGCATGGGTCTTCCACTGGCAAATCATGCCCGGCGGTGGGATGCGTGACGCAGCGGGTTTGCCAGGCCTGCGCCATGGCGATGGAACACTTGGGGTCCACCAGTTTGTCGCCGAGACTGCATAAAATCAGACAGGGTCGATGTGGCGCAAAATCAAACGGACAGCTGAAGCGCGCCGCCGCCGCCAGTTGCCGTAACGCATTGAAGGTGCGCACCGGACGCTCTCTGCTCCAGCCAACCCAGCGACGGAGACGCTCACGAGTGCGTAACAGCGGCGAGAGGGTCAGTTGCATGATCAGCTTTTCCCGACGGGCGGCGGTGACGCCAACCCCTTGCAAAACCTTGGGCCATATCCTGAGCCGCAGTCGATTCCAAGGCGCGCCATAAGGCCGCATGCTGGCGTTGATCAACGCCAGGCCCGCCACTTCCTCTGGATGGTCGTAGGTCCATTGCGTCGCCAGCATGCCGCCCATGGATAGACCCACCAGCACCAGAGGGCGGCCTGTTTCCCTCCGCTCCCGCAGGCCGCAAATCATACTGGCGATAGTGGCCGGGGTGGTGTCCTGGTTGCGGGCGCCGTTGCCGGGGATATCCAGGGTTTGCACGCGCACGTCCAGGCCGTTTTCATTAAGGGCGTCCTGCAGCAAGGCGTCGAAGCCTTCCCAGTGGCGTCCGTCGCGCATCCATCCTCGCAGCAGGATCAAGTCATATTGATCCCGCGCTGGAAACTCATGGGCCTGGTTCATAATCAGGACTCATACCATAAAGATAACGCCGCCAGTTCATAGTGTTTGCGCTGGCGTTTGTCCGGTAGCCAGTTGCCGTAAGAACGCACGGCGTTTTTCAGAAAGTCGATGAATATGAGATGGCGGCGCAGCACGCGGCGCAACCGGTGGGGAAGCACAGGATGGAAGAAGCCCAGTAACTGGATAAGCTGGCGCGGATTCTTTTTTATCCAAAGCCAGGAGCCCATCTCCATGGTAATGGGCAAGAACAGGCGGTTGGCGGCTTTCGCCTCCATGTAGAGGTAATCCCATAAGTCGCCATGAGAGGTGTAGACACGGGACTGCGGTTCGAAAGTGTAGACATGGTTGGGATAGGTTTCGAACAACAGGTTGCGCAGCGCGAAGATCTCCGGCAGATGAAAAATTGGCTCTTTGCTGTAGGCGTAAGGGAACCAGATCTGGTCGTTGAAGCCGAAGCCGGAGTGACAGTCCAGGGCCATACTGAACGGGGCGGGGAAAAGGCGTTCGCGTACGAAATCGCAAAGGGCGATGGCTTCCTTTTCCATGGGGTGATCCTGCGGCCCCCGATACCAGGGGATGCGTGTGGTCAAGCGGTGGCCGCCCAGCAGAGGCGGGACGCGGGCTTCTGCGTCCACTGGGGCGTTGCGCATCAGGTCGACGCCATTGCCGTTGGCGCGGGTCTTGCGCATCATGCCGGCAGGGTTGAGGGCGGGAAGGAAATAGAGCTGTAGATGATTCAGCTCTTCTTTCAAACCCTCATCCCAGATCAGCTGCTTCAGCAAGGACTCCATGAAGGCCAGGATAACCTGGGTGCCGATTTTCTCCAGGCCATGCACGCCGCCGGTGAGAGCCAACGCGGGTTTATCGGGGCCTGCAGAGCCGACTTTGATCAGATAGAGCGGTAGTCTGTGGCCGCGGAACTCAATGGTATCCAGGATTTCGTGCTGGACGTTGCCGCCGCCAAGTTCGATTAACTGCTGGATTTTATTCAGTTCATTAACCGGAAAATGAATTTTCGGATACATAAAGCTGAGAGGTCCCATTCAGTCTGGCGTCCGCCAAGCGTTGCAAGGCAATTGTCAGGGGGAAAACGGCGTCGCACCCTTTAAAGAAAAGGTAGAGCCTATGCCGTCAACATGAAAGTACTGTGACGTAATCGTCCGATAGGATGAAAATTGCGTTAAACCTTAGCCGCCGATCTGTATCTATGCTTATAATTCGGTAGTAAGTGTGTATGAGGTGTATAGAATGTTTCGTCGGACGTTATTGATTTTAGCGCTCAGCTTCGCCTGTCAGGCTAACGCGGACTCCCTGGCGCCGGAGCATGAAATGCGTAGATTGTTATTTGTCGCCGAAGAGAGCATCGAAGCGGAAAGGTTCGCCCAGGCGCAGGAGGCGCTGGATAAGGTTTCTGAATTGAATATTACGCCAACGGTCCAATACTATTTCTACCGGGGACGGGTGGCGATGAAATCGGGCGAGTACGAGAAAGCGCGGGAAGCCTTTGTTCGTTACGTCAATCTCGCCGGCAGTGAAGGCGAGTACTACGAGGAGAGCCTGCGCTCCATCACACGCCTGGACGACCAGCTCAAGCCGCCCAAGCAGACCGCGGAGTCCACTTCCATAGATTGGAGCAAAGTCGTGGAGAACGGCAGCGGCGAGTATCTGCAAAAGCTGCGCGGACTCTATCTGGCGGGCACTGATCAGAGCGCGTTGGTGCAACACATCAACAGCCTGTTGGCCGCCAATGTTTACACGCCCTCCCGCATACGCA
Organism: Hahella sp. NS-SX17; assembly: GCF_057367735.1. Taxonomy (NCBI): domain Bacteria; kingdom Pseudomonadati; phylum Pseudomonadota; class Gammaproteobacteria; order Oceanospirillales; family Hahellaceae; genus Hahella; species Hahella sp. NS-SX17. The sequence goes on along the minus strand of NZ_CM170632.1, from coordinate 5,716,911 downwards.
AGCTGAATGAAGAGGAAGGCATTGTCTATCGCGTCAGCGTTAATTCACGGAATGAAATTGTCCTGCAGGAAACTAACTACCTGAGCGCAAATGTCAGCCATAATATCTCCCGCTTCAAAGTGTTTGGCGTCGACCCTTATGTCCGTTCCGGTTGTGATTTGAACCAGCGCGCATGCTGGCTGTGGAATCCTGAAAACCAGGATGAAAAATGGCTGATGATCACAGAAAACAAAAGGGCGGTGGATGAACTGAGTCGCGCTATGACGGAACTGATAAAACTGCTGCAAAGCTGATGTTGGCGCGGCGCGGGGTCCACAGATTCCGTGCTGCGCTTCTAACGGTTTGAGTTGTCGGCTTTAGCTGGAAGGGCTGACGTTGAGTGGGCGATCGTCGGCGTTTGCGACCACTTCACTTCTTCACTGCAAGTTTCCGAATACGCGCACACTGAAGTTACAGAGGCGACCGGCGTTGCTTTTTCCAGACTCACCTGAGGCAGGCTGAAATCGTATCTCTTTTCCTTGATTTGCGGCGATCCTTGCAGTTTTGACACGATGGCGCTAGCCAGTATGACGCACAGGCCTGCCAAGGCCGCTTTGTAAAATGAAAATCGGATCATAAAAGGGCTATCGGGCGCTGACATATGTATATCTAAGCGCTGGTTGAAGGTGACACCCTTTAAGTATCTCTGAAAACGCCCAATGTGGAAGCAGGCTTCTGTGAAACACTGTCAAATGCACGCCGATTTCATCCAGCGTCGGGCAACTCAATCACAATTTCCGTTCCTTCGCCGAGTGCGCTGTTCACTTGAATTACGCCCCCGTGGCGGTCGATGACCAATTTGACGAATCGCAATCCCAGCCCGCTGCCTTGCACGCCCTGCTGCTCCGAAGCGTGGGTGCGTCGAAAGCGCTCGAACAGGTAAGGGATCTCCGACTCAGCAATGCCGGGTCCCTGATCGCGCAGGCGGATTGAGGTGGCGGCGTCAGTTTTCTCCAGCTTCAGTTCGATACTGTGATTTTGCGGAGTGAACTTGACGGCGTTGTGCAGCAGGTTCACCAAAGCCCGCTCCAGCAGGTCCGCATTGGCCTTGATCGGCAATGACTCTTCTTCACAGTAAACCTGCACTGCAATACCTCGGGTGAGGGCGCTGGGGGAAATAGAGTCCACGGCGTTGTCCACGATGTCCAACAACTCACAGTCGTAAAAGTGAATGTGGTCCGCTGCTTCCACTCGCGCCAATTGCAGGAACGCTTCGGCCATACCCAGGCTCTTCTGCGTGAGTTCGCGGGCGGCGTCAATCTTGGCCGCCAGTTTGGCGTCTGGTAACGCCGCGCTCAGCGTGTCCAGCAACGCCAGTTGCGACGCCAGGGGCGCGCGCAAGTCGTGAGAGATGAAGTGAATGGTTTCCAGGCGTTTTTGCTGGGCCTCGTGTATCGGCGTGATATCTGAGAAGTTGACGATAATGCCGTTGGCGTTCAAATGGGTGAAGCGCATCGGCGCGAGGGAAATCATGACGGCGGTGTTGCGGGTGTGCAACTCCATAGATTGAGCTTCACCCTCTACCAGTACTTTACGCACCACAGCGTCCCATAGCGCTGGCGTGAACTTATTGGCGATAGGCATGCACTCGGCGATATAGGCGTTGGCGGTTGCATTGGCGCTCAGCCAGCGGCTGGCGTGTTCATTCAGGTATAAGATGCGGCCGACTTCATCGCCTACCAGCACACCGTCAGGCATGTTGGCGATGGTTTCGGAGACAAATTTGCGCATGTCGCGAATGGCGGCGATGGCGAAGCGCACCTGAGAGATACGGCGATCGATCAGCTCGCTGGAAGGTTGCCGGCGCGTTGTTTTCTGCATCAATTGCGGATAGAGGCGTTGCAGAAAGTCAGCGGTCCGCTTGAGTTGGTCCGGATGTTCCTCGAAGCGCATGTACAGCGCCATTTTGCCGACGGCGTCGGAGACGGGCAGTAGAACCTCCATTACGCCTACGCTGGCGTTCAGGTCGAATCGCTGCTGCCCTCCGGGAGCGATTTCGCGAAACTCCCACAAGGCGGGCTTTAGCAGGCGCGTGACCTGTTGCGCCCATTGCTGAGGCGAGTCGTAGATATCGCCCTGTTGCAGGCGCGGCTCTTGTTCCAGTCGCTTTAACTCCTGATTCAAAAACTGATTGAGGCGGCTCAGGCGCCGCCAGCTCCAAAAGGGGTAGGCGAATATCAGAGAGAGCACGACCGCGGCGGGTGGATACCATTGATGGTCGATTATCAGCAGCAAGTAGCTGAACGCCAGCACCGACAACGCCAGGGCGAGCGTCAATGGCAGGTTTTTCTCCGGCGACACTCGTGGGTACACCAGGGCTGCGATCAGCACCAGACTGAGTGACAGCAGGTATTGCCAGGTGGGAGAAATCAGGCGGTGCATGTTTTTGCGCACCAGCCCTTCAAAAACGTTAGCGTGCACTTCAACGCCGGCCATGCTGGTGGAGGCGCCGGAGACCGGCGTTGGCAGGAAGTCGCCGAGACCGGCGGCGGTGGCGCCTACAAATACAACTCGATTCTGAAAATAGTCAGGTGGAAGCTCGCCTTGCATGACTTCACTGTAGGACAGTGTGGGAAAGCTGCCCGGCGGTCCGATAAAGGGGATCAGGCGATACTGCTCGCGGACGTTGAAGACGCCGCCGTGGTCCGGTTCTTCTTTCTTTTGGCGTTCGTCGGGATACAGGTTCTGATATACAGACAGCGCCAGACTCGGCCAATGGCTGTCGCCCAGGCCCTGATACAGGTACAAACCGCGTGCGATACCGTCGGCGTCCAGCTCCATTTGTGCGTGTCCCAGACCTTCCGCCGTGTCGATGAAGTGAGCGATAGGCAGAATTTCGGTGAGGTGGCCGGTATTGCCGACGTGATCAATGTGCAGGGGGAGAAACACATTGCCGGCTTCCGCCATAGCCTGGGCGAACGCCTGGTCGGCTTCGGGGGAGCTGCGTTCGGACAACAGAAGGTCGAAGGCTACGGCGCGAGCGCCTGAGTTGCGCAGGCGTTTGATCAAGGCTGCATGGCGGTCCCGCGACCAGGGCCAGCGACCATATTCCAGCAGGCTTTTTTCATCAATCGCGACGATGACGCTGCTGGTGCTGGTGCTCAGGGGACGTACTTTGAGGCAGAAGTCGTAAAACAGATAGTCCAGTCGTTGCGTCCAGCCGCTGGATATTAGAAGGAAACACAAGCCCACCAGAATGGCGGCGAAGAGATAACGTTCGGTGACGGGGAACCCGCGACTGTGACGAACCTGGGAGGTATTGTCCCGCGTAGTGGGCGGGTTGGGCTGCGCATCAGGTTTGCCAGGGGTCATCCCATAAAGGCCCTTTACTGTTGTGGTTGAAATGGTTCTGACGTTACTTGCGCCCGATATGCTTCATGCAGATCGAAGGAGGGCGAATGCCTAGGGGTCTATCCTGACCGCCTGGATCGAGCCGAAGTTGGACGAATAAAGCGGTCCCGCCACCGGCCTGATGCGAATCCAGTAGGTCTTTTCCGGCGTCAGACGGAGGTTGGCGGAGGTCTTCTCCACTTGTTGCTCCTCAATGACCCGGCTGAAAAATTCGTCTTCCGCCACTTGAAGTATATACCGGTCTGCGTTGGGCACGCTTTTCCAGAACACTTTCGCTTTCTCATCAAAATAGTTCACTGCAATGACATGGGTGTCGTTAAGCTTTCCCAGAATGGTGAACCTCCTCGGCTCGCTGTAGGAAAAATCTTCACCACCCGCCAGGGTGGCGATGCGCCAGAAATATTCACCTGCGTTCAGGTCGCGTTGGGCTTGGGCGCTGGAGTCGGAGGAGAAGGGGGTGCGGGTGTAGAGGGCGGCGAACTGGGGATCGGCGGAGATTTCAAGGCTGGACATCTGGGTGGGCGTGTCCAGTCGCCAGCGGAAAACGGGGCGGGGCTCTCGCAGCAACGCCCCCGTCAGCGGTGTTATCAGCTGCGCTGGCTCCGCCTTTTGCTCTACTTTGAAGCGAATTTCCGCGTCTACGCCCTCCAAGCCTCCCGGGTCCACTGCCCGTAGCAATATGCGGTAGTCGCCATTGCCTAGGTCCGGCAATTCAACCAGAGGGGCGTTAACTTGTTGGGAATAAACAGGTAGCTCCTTGCTGTCGCCTTTAAAAACTTCGATAACGTAATCCGTGGCGTTTGTGACTGGGGCCCAGCTCAGCGTTATCGGGAGGGCGTTGTACACTGCCGAGGCTGACACTTCCGGCGCTTCCGGCAATTGAATTTCAGCGAAGGAGGAGCCGGAGCTGAGCGTGGCGCCCTGTCCTTTATAGAGTGTTCGGGAGAGAGTAGCGTTGGAGACTTCCACCACGCCTTCTGTCACTTCCGCCACTGTGACGTCAGCGGTCGCCCGCAGGCGGAAAGCGGTGCCGCGCACCGCCGCCACTGCGGAGGGCGTGGAGACCTCATAGCGGGAGGCGGGGCCCCGGCGTGGCGTCACTTTTTGCTGCATTTTTCCGCGCAGCAGGCGCAGTCGGGTATCCACCATGCCGGTATCGCCATAGTGAGTCAGCGTGTTGAAAATTACGATGGACTGGCGAGAGACCGTCAGTTCGCTGCCATCCGCAAACCCAACCAGCGCTGAGCCTTCATCGGTCTTGATCTCATCGCCGATTTCCAGTTTGGCTTCTTGTGTCGCCAGGACGTAGTGGGAGGTGTGCGCCTTGCGTAACCAGACTTTGCCACGCAAATTGAGCAACGAAGCGGATTGCGGATAATGGCGCAGCCAGGCCACAGGAATTCGCAGTTGCGAGCCGGGCTGCAGCGACCAGGCGTCGTTGAGACTATTGTGACGCATAAGCGCGTCCCAGCCGCGGTTCGGCGCAAGAAAGCGTTCCCCGATGCTTTGCAGGCTGTCATTGGGTCGGGTGGTGTAAGTCCACTCCATCTTGTCAGGCTCTTGGGCGAACCCGGCGCAGGAGAACCAACACAGTAACCACAACCACAGCAAGTGGCGTTTGCTCTGTTTCAATCAGACTCCCAATATTCGCAGTGTCGTCAATCGTTCGCCGCGATACCCGGACAATGGCGGCCTATTCCACTTCCTCCAGCCGATAACCGTGCTGGTAAATGGTCTTAATGCGAAATCCGTTTTCCGGTTTGATTCCCAGTTTACGCCGCAGACGGCTCATATGCGTGTCCACGGTGCGGGTATTAATATCGCTGCTGACGCCCCAGACCCTTTCCAGCAGGTACTTGCGCGACAACAGACGGCCTTTGTTTTCGAACAGGAACGTCGTCAGGTCGAAGTCCTTGTCCGTCAACGTCAGCGCTTCCCCGTTCAGTTGAATGGTCCGTTTCTTGTGGTTGATGCTGAAGGGGCCATAGCTGGCTTCTTCGGCATCGCTTTCCTCGGTGCGGTTTCTCCGGCTCAGCGCTTTGAGGCGGGCGATGAGTTCGCCGGGGCGCGCCGGCTTCACCATGTAATCGTCGGCGCCAGCCTCAAGCGCCTCAATAATATCCTCTTCCGCTTCGCGCTGGGTCAGGAACAACACCGGGATCGGCCATTCCTGTTGCTGTCGCACCTTGCGAAGGATGTCGATGCCGTCCATATCCGGCAATTGCCAGTCCATGATGAGCAAATCAAAGCTGTCATGGGTGACGGCGAATAAAAAATCTTTCCCCGTGTTGTAGTGGCGGCATTGAAAATCTGAGTTCCGCAGATTTAGCAATAGCTGGTCCGCCAGATTCTGGTCGTCTTCTAGAAGTCCGATTTTCATAGTCTGCGTTCGTCTAACTGTTTGATGTATATCTAAGTTTGGCAGTAAACCACCAATCTCGCTAACTTTTGCCGAAAAATGTGCGGACCGGGTTGAACCGCACCTGATTCAGTGACTTTGTCGACAGACAGCAAACCTTGCGAAAAGCCGGACTAGGGCAAGGTCTACTTCAGCTTAAATGAATTTTGTGAGCAATTTAAAAATGTAACAACAAGCTACTTTTTGCATCGCAGGCCGTACCCATGGTCCTCGCGGGTAAGTTGGATATATCATTGGCCTGGCGGCTGTCCCGAAAATCCTGCTATGGCGTGGGCCAATCATGGGGGACTGCCGTAGCATTCCGCGCCGGAGCGTTCGCAGCGGTGGCAGGCGATCAAGCAGGTAATGGAACCGTCCAAAGGCGAGGGGCAGTGGTCGCAGAGATCCGAGGTCAGGGTCTCCTGCACACAAGCGAAGCGGCAGTTAGCCCTTCGCATCGCCCTGAACAAGGGATGGGCGGCGAATATAAGGAAATAGCGGCGGTCGCAATGATCGCTGTGGAGAAGGAAAATGAGAGTAATAAGGACTTTTAAGCGAAAAACAGGATGTAGATTTCATTTATGTGTGGCCCTTTTGACGTTATTGACGGCCTTTGCTCTTCCAATCTCAGCGGAGATTAATTTTTACCCGCCTGTAAATTTATCCTATTCCGAGGGGCTGAGCTTTAATCCCAGCCTGGCGATTAAAGGCGATAACCTTTATGTGGCCTGGGATGACAACAGCTCCGGCGTGAAGGAAGTCATGTTCACGCGCTCCCGCGATAAAGGCGAAAGTTACGCCCCGCCCAAACAATTGTCGTCTCCCTCGGGGCAGTCCAGCGCGCCGGACGTAGCCGTGGATTCCCGCGGCAAGGTGCATGCGGTGTGGCAGGACACGTTGTCCGGCGTTTCATCTATTCTTTACGTGCGCTCGGAGGACGGCGGCAAAACCTTTACGCCCGCCGTCAGCCTGTCGGGAGATGATAGCGCCTCTGTGCGCGCAGATATTCTGGTGGACTCGGCGGATGTAATATACATCGCCTGGACTGACACCGGGACGGAAGAGGTGATGGTGTCCCAGAGTGTGGATGGCGGCGGCAGCTTTCAGCAGATCGCCAAGATCAAAGCCAATTTTGTCTCTAGCGTGCGTATGGCGGCGGGAGGGGACCGGCGCATCCATGTCGCTTGGACCAATGCTCAGAATGTCTATCATATGTACTCAAGAAACGGCGGCCGCAGTTTCTCTAAGCCGGTAAGCATTTCCGCTAGCAGTGCGGTATCGTCTTCCGTAGCGCTGACGGCGGATGCAGGCAGCAATGTGTATATTGGCTGGAGTGAACAGATTGGCGACGAGGCGGAGATTTTTGTCGCCCGCTCTGAGGACGGCGGTCAACATTTTGCGCCGCCGGGCAATATCAGCGGCAACCTGGGCGCTTCCATTGGTCCAGACCTGACGACGGACGCTGAGGGTGTGCTATACGTTGTCTGGCAAGATACGACCCCAGGCAATTACGAGGCGATGTTCGCCTATTCGGATGACCGGGCTTTGACTTTCTCGACCGCCGCCAACATTTCCCCCAGTGAACTGGGATCTTTGGTGACCAAAGTGGCGGTCGATGAGAGTGGCGGCGTCTTCGTCGCCTGGGATGATAATCGCAGTGGCAATTTTGAGATTATTGTGGCGCGAGGCATGCAGGGGCTAGCCGCTATTAAGAACGCCACCGCCAAGCCTTCTCCTTTCAGTCCAAATGGCGATGGGGCCAACGATACCTTGAGGGTGAGCGCAGACTTCACCGCGCCTCTGCAATGGGAAGCGTCTGTCCTGTCGCTGGATAATGAGCCGCTGAATGTGTTTCGCGGTAAAGGGGAGCACATCGATCTGACCTGGGACGGGCGCGATCATAATGGGGCGGTGGCTCCCGACGGTTCCTATCGGTTTCTGATCACGGGCGTGGACGTGGATGGCGTGGCGGCGACGCCTGCGGAAGTGTATTTCAGCGTTAACACGGTGTCCGACTCAGAGCCGCCGCAACTGTTGAGTTATGAGTCCAACTATGCGGAGTTTGGCCCTGACGGCGATGGGCGGCGTGACAGCGTCACGCTCAAGGCGACCTTCAATAAGAAACTCGACTGGACGCTAAGCTACCAGTCTCGGGATGGAGTGGAGCTGTTTCGCCAGCAAGGCAGCGGCGTTTCCTTGGATAAGCTGTGGGATGGCCGTGATTTCAGCGGGATCACGGTCACGGATGATCGTTATGTGATTGCGCTGTCGGCTACGGACACGCAGGGACTTAGTATAAGCGGGGAGTTGCGGGTGATTGTGGATACGGTAGCTCCGCAATGGGCCAATATCAGCGTTACGCCGGATGTGATCACCCCCAATGGCGATCAGTCCAATGACAAGGCGCGACTGGAGTTTGACCTCAATGAAGGCGCATTGACGACGGTTTACGTCTATGAAGCGCGGGGCGGTTCTCTGGTGCGGGAGCTGTATCGGGAGCCGTTGATTGGCGAGCATCACGTCGCCATAGACTGGGATGGACGTTCCGGCACAGGGAGTATCGTGGCGCCGGGAAAGTACATTTTTAAAGTGTGGATGCGGGATTACGCGGCCAATCGCGCGGAACCCTATCCGGTGGCGGCGGGCGTCACAGTGCGGTAAGCGGGCTCTCTTCGCTCGTCGAACGCGGCGGAGTGGTTTATAGTGTATTCATTATCTACGCCGCGACGAGGCCCGTCGCGGCGGCTTGCTGTCTAATCCTATCTGCTGAAAGAAATATGAAAATCCAGATTTCTGTTGAGAATAAGTTAAAAGAGGCTTTTACTCCGACGCACTTGGAGGTGATCAATGAGAGCCATATGCATAGCGTCCCTCCCAACTCGGAAACCCATTTCAAAGTGGTGCTGGTGACGCCGCAATTTACGGACATGCGTTCCGTGCAACGGCATCAGAAGGTGTATGCGGTGTTGGGAGAGTTGATGCAGCAGGGTATTCACGCCCTGGCGCTGCACACGTTCACCCCGCAGGAATGGCTGGAGAAAGGCCAGGCCCCGGACTCGCCGAATTGCATGGGCGGCAGCAAAAAAGCCAAAACGGAGCAGGGCGGTCAATGAGCCAGTTTTTCCAGATTCATCAGGACAACCCGCAGTCCCGTCTGGTTCGTCAGGCGGTGGAAATTATTCACAATGGCGGCGTTATCGTTTACCCCACGGATTCTGGCTATGCGCTGGGATGCGCCATCGGCGATAAGAGCGCCGCGGATCGCATCAAAAGTATCCGTCGGCTGGACGACAAGCACAATTTTACGTTGGTGTGTCGGGATTTGAGCGATATCTCCACCTACGCCAAGGTGGACAACAGCACCTATCGACTGCTGAAAAACCATACTCCCGGCGCCTACACATTTATTCTGACGGCGACCTCGGAAGTGCCGCGCAGGTTGCTGCATCCGAAACGGCGGCAGATTGGTATTCGGGTGCCGGATAATCGCATTGCGCAGGCATTGCTGGAAGAGCTGGGCGCGCCGTTGATGAGTTCCACGCTGATTATGCCTGGCGAGGAAATGCCGATGACTGACCCCTACGAGATTCGGCAAATGCTGGAGCATGCCGTGGATTTAATCATTGATGGCGGTTTCTGCGGCATGGAGCCCACCTCAGTCGTGGATTTGACCGACGATACGCCAGTGATCCTGAGAGAAGGCGCGGGCGATATTTCCGGCTTCTGAATGACTGCGCCGCCGGTGGTTCCCGGCGACGCCATGCATCAACTGATCGAGATGGAGAAGGCGGCGCCGGAATTTGCGGTCATCTCCGCAGCCGCGGAGCCCATTTTGTGAAAACGTTGCACAATGTCCTGCAGGGAGTTGTTCTGCGGATTGGAGGAGAGCAGCGAGCTGAACAGCGAGTTGTCGCCTCCGTAGGCATTCTGCAGGCGCATGACATTCTGAACGTAATCCAGTGCAGGCTTCTGGTTACTCAGCCGCACGAACGTTTGCTTGATGTCCGGGTTGCGGTTGATGTCCGCTTCAATCTTTTGCTTGGCTTCCGTTGGAATGGCTCCTGAAATTTCCAGCGCGCCGGTCTCGTTGCGACCCAGGCGAACCTGTCCGCGCACGCTGGTGACGCCATACTCGGCAAGCTTTTGCCTGAGCGTCTGCTGCACAAAGGCAGTATCTTGCCCGACCCCTTGTTGAAACTCTTTGATCATAACCCGAGGGCGGGAGGCTTGTTCCTGCTGTTGACCTGACAGGGTTACGGTTCCTGGCTCAGGAAGCGTGTCCATGGCCGCGTCGGCCCTTGTCTGCTGGGCGGCGGTGGGCTGTTTCAGGCCTTCGTAAGCCTGATTTCCATATTCAAATAAAGTGCGAATTAAACCCATGACGGCTACCTTGTTATCTCTGAGTACGTTTTTCCGGCATTGAAAAGCGCTTGTTGGTGTTTCATTCAAATGCTGTGCCAGCGCTCGACAGGGAATCCAACATGACGAACGGGGCGCTATTGGCTAACATGGGCGCCTGATTGACGACTCAGAGTAGTTAAATGGCTGACACCTTTTATTGGTACGATTTCGAGACCTGGGGCGCAGATCCCCGCAGAGACAGGCCTTCTCAGTTTGCGGGCGTGCGCACGGACTTGGATCTCAACCCTGTCGAAGAGCCGCTGGTGATGTATTGCAAGCCGGCGGAAGACGTATTGCCGCAACCGGAAGCTTGTTTGATCACCGGCATAACGCCCCAGAAGGCGCTGTCGGAAGGCGTGAGCGAGGCGGAGTTTATTCACCTGATACACGAACAGTTTTCTCAGCCGGGAACCTGTGTGGTCGGTTACAACAGCATCCGCTTTGACGATGAAGTCACCCGCAACACGTTGTACCGTAACTTCTACGATCCATACAGCCGTGAGTGGCGCAATGGCAATTCCCGCTGGGATGTCATTGATATGGTGCGGCTCACTTATGCTATGCGTCCAGAGGGCATTAACTGGCCTATGAACGAAGACGGCGTTCCCAGTTTTCGTCTGGAAGAGTTAACCAAAGCCAATGGCGTGTCGCATGAGGCGGCGCATGACGCCATGTCTGACGTCTACGCCACCATCGCCGTGGCGCGTCTGATCAAAACGGCGCAACCCAAGCTGTATGATTACGTGCTTCGCCATCGTAATAAAAAGGTGCTGGAAGGGCTTGTGGATACCGAGCGTATGAAACCTCTGTTTCATGTGTCCTCCAAGTTTCCGGCGGCGATGGGCTGCTGCGCCATGGTGGCGCCCATTGCGCGTCATCCTACCAATCCCAACGGTGTGATCGTCTATGATCTGCGCGCGGACCCGTCCACCTGGACGCACTTGCCGGTGGAGAAGATTCGAGAGCGTATCTTCACCTCAAATGAAGACCTCCCTGAAGGCGCGGAGCGGATTCCGTTGAAAGTCGTGCACTTGAATAAGTGTCCGATTCTGGTGGAGAGTAAAATCCTCAAAACCATGGACCCGGAAAGGCTGCGCGGTTTTCAGCTGGATGGGGATAAGCTGCGCGTTCATCTGCAGGCGTTGCGTCAAGTGGCGAATATTCAGGAGCTGGTGGCGGAAGTGTTCAATGAACCGATGGACGACAGTGAAACTGATCCGGACTTGATGTTGTACAGCGGCGGCTTTTTCAGCAAAAACGACCGGGAGCTGATGACGTTCATCCAGCAACAGTCGCCGGAAGTTCTGGGGGAATTGGAGTTACCCTTCGAAGACCCTCGCTTGCAGGAAATGCTATTTCGGTATCGCGCCAGAAACTTTCCCGGAACCTTGAACGAAGAGGAAATGGAGAAGTGGGAGCGGTATCGCTATCGCCGTTTGGCGGGAGAGTCTGGCGGCGCTTCGATCAGCTTTCAGGCTTACTTCAAGAAACTGGAGCAGCTTGCCGCCGATCCAGATATCACGCCGCTAAAACTATCCATTCTTCAAGACCTGCATTTATACGGAGAGTCCATCATTCCTATGGACTTCTAACCCCACGGCGCTATAGCCTGCTGACGCTCGCTGGCGGACAGCGTAACGAAAAAGACCCGCGCGATGCGGGTCTTTTTTATTGGAGTGAGTTGGCTACCGCGCCCGTCAGTATTTGGCTCGCAGCGGAAACAGCTTGTTCGCGTTGAGCCAGCTCTCCTTGTCTTTCAACGGCTCCGCTTTTCCGGGACGCCAGTGCGCGCCGCTTTTGTCGCCATCAGTGACTACCAGCAAAGCGCTCTTATCGGCCACAAACTGTCTGTCGAAATAACTCGCCAGTTGCTCAAGGCTGAGTTTGTCTACTTCGCTGGCTATCTGATTCATGGTGTCGAACTCTTCATTGCCGACGTCAATTTCCGTCCAGAAGCGGTCAGAGCGTTGCTCCAGGGTCTGATCCTTTTCCGTCAGTCGCGCCTTCAAAGCAGCTTTGTGCTTTTCAAACTCCGCTTCGGGCATTAACCTCAGCTCTTTGGCGAAACGGGCGATAAAGCTCTCTGTCGCAGTGTGAATCTGCTGTGGCGTATGCGATGGAGACTGCACGATAAAAGCCAGGGCGGGCGTGTCCAGCAGCGTATAGGGGGTGGCGAATACGACATAACCCATCTGCGCTTCAGTACGGATATCGTTGTAGTACTCCGGTGAAATGATCTGGGCGATCAGGCCGAACGCGGCGCGGTCTGCATAGGTTTTGCCTGGCCCTTGAACGTAATAGAGATAGGCGGAGTCCTGATGTGGCGTGCTGATTTCCTTAAACCAGTCGCCGCCTTGAATATCCACCACGGCGCTTTTCTGCACTTCGACAATATTGGCGCCGTTCATCAGTTGCGTTTCAACTACGTTGGCGGCCTGCAGCGCTTGCTCGCGAGAAATATTGCCGTGAGCGAGGGCGACCAGATTGATCTCTTTGAGCGCAGTAGGCGCGAAAGCGCGCACATCATCCAGGGTGATTTTCTTCAGCGCCTCAATCTGTTGTTCTTCAGTCCAGTAGGGTTGCAGCAACCAAGTCCGCGCTTCTGACGCAAGGCGTTCGAACGGTTTGTCCTGAGTCGCATTTTTCAAGTCGCGCAGCATGTCTTTCTTGAACTGGTTGAAGCGGTCTTTACGCAGCTCGGGTTGTTTTAGCGTGGTTAGAATGCGCTCCAGCAGCACGGGCTGCTTATCGCTGAAGCCGTCGATACGCAGCGTTATGCCGCGCAAATGTTTGTAGAGCTTGAAGTCCAATCCCGCCAGATAAGCGGGGTAGGAGTACTCGTTCAACTCGTCCCGGGCCAGAGAGATAAATAGTTCGGTCAGCGCTTGATCTCGCGGACTCTTATTGGCCAGCGGCGAGCGAATGCTTAGGTAAAAGCTGGATTTAGGGGAGTCGAAGGATAAGTCTTTCGCGAACCAGACGTCATACCCAGGCTGTTCATAGATTTTTTCCGGGACGGTCATATCCGAGCCAGCCAGCAGGTCTAGATCGTCTGGGATGAACTCGTTGGGACCTGGCAGATGAATAGCCGCCTGCTGATCCGGCGTACGAATTAGCGCTTCCTCCTCAGGGGTGAACGCGCGCACACCATAGGGCGTTTCGTACCAGCGCTCAGTTTTGTCCGTAATGGCTTCCGGAGCGGATAGCACCGCCAGCATATTCTCCGGGCTCAGTCTGTCCGCAAACTCTTTCAGTACTTTGCCGTCATAGTCGTCCATAGCATAAGGCGCGCGTAGCACTTGTTCTGGCGGGTGATCCTGCAGACGCCCCGCCAGGCTGCTGACATAGTGAATGGGGGCGGCGTGGTCCTGGAAACGGTAGGCGATGTCCAGCATCTTCGCCTGCTCCTGAAAGCGCCACTCTTCAATGCCTTGCTGCTTGATCAGGTTGATGTAGGTGAATACGTCGCGAATTACCTTAATGTATTCTCTCTGGCCTTTCTCCGTCAGCGTGATGGAGACGCTGACCACGGAGCTGTCCTCCTCGCTAGTGAACAGGCCGGAAGAGAGGCCTTCCGCCAGATTCTGCCGCTTCAGCCAGGATAACAGGCTGCCTTCGCCTTCGTGACCGATGAGGTTGGTCAGGTAGTACACCGGTTTGGCGTGAAAGTAGGGCTCAATCGGCGGCGCTTCGAACATCAGGTGTAACGAACGCTTTTCCTTAATCGGCTTGACGGACAACAGCGTTGGCGCTGCGCCGGGTTTGAACAGCGGAGGCCGTTTCTGGTTGTGTTCGATGTCGCGCTTTTTCACGCCGCTGAACTTTTCCTTCACCCAGGCTTCCATCGTGTCTAACGGCTCTTTGCCATAGACGGTCAGCCTCATGATGTCTGCGGAATAGTGTTGCTCATAAAATTTGAGCAGGGCGGCGCGGATATCCTCACCAGGGCGGTCCGCCAAGGTTTCCAGGTTGCCGACGGCGAACTTGGCCATGGGGTGGGCCGGGTTGATGGCTTGTTTGACCGCGGCGAAAAAGCGGCGGCTGTCTTCTCGCAATTTCGAAGTGTACTCCGAATGCACCGCATTCTTTTCACGCTCTACATAGGCTTCGGAAAACAGAGGGGCGACGAATTGCTGGCTGAAGCGGTCCAGGGCGGGCTCCAGTGAATCGGCGTCAACATCGAAGAAGTAGTTTGTGTGGTCGAAAGCGGTAAAGGCGTTGTGAGAGCCGCCATGCTGATTGATAAAGGACTGGTATTCGTCAGGCTGCGGATATTTTTCCGTTCCCAGAAACAGCATGTGCTCCAGGAAATGGGCCAGTCCCTCGCGGCCGACTGGATCGGCGCCGCTGCCTACGTCCACATCTATCGCGGCGGCGGCTTTATCGGTTTCCGGGTCGGATATCAACAACGCCTGTAAGCCGTTGTCCAGCGTGACGGCCCGGTATTGACGCTTGTCGTTTGGGCTTTTGGCGATGGTGCTGTTCACTGAGGGCATAGTGTTAGGACTTTTATTGAGAACGCTGCAGGCGGAAACGAAACTAAAAACCAGGATCAAAGTGCCGGCGGCTGCAACGCTAAGGGTTCTTGATCGCATAAATTAAGGCCATTTACTGAGTATAGGTGTTTGCGGGATAAATTGGCGGGCCGATGCCGTCTTTTGTTTTGCAGGCGACGCCAATTTCCAGTTAGCTGAGACATGCCCGTCAAGACTTGGTTCAATGATGCTTGGCGGGTTGGTTGGCTTGCTGCAAGGCGTCCAGCGCTGATGAGGCGATGGCTTTAGCCTCGCTGACGGATTCCCTGGCGCTGAGTTCGCTGATTTTTTTCAACGCGTTCTCGGCGATGCCGGCGTTTTGTTCAATGATCAAAAACTCTTTTTTAAACGCGATATCGATGGCTTCATAAACTTTGCGGATGTTTTCCTGCAGAGCGTCCTTGTCGGTGGATGTTTCGTTGATGGCGCGCAAACAGGCTTGCGCGATGCGAATATATCTCTGGTCTTTATTGGTCATGGCGGCCACTTCAGGTTAATCATGGGCCGAGTATATCACAATGGCTTTTGAGTCCGACCTGCTTAAGGATTCTTAATGTGAGGGTTTGTCTGCTTGGGGCGTCTCTCTTGTACGGCGTTACTACCCGGTTTAGCGGTCTCGCTAAGGCGCGTAAAAATTGACCATTGCAGCCTCATCCGTAAGCGGAGAAGAGGAGTAGGACAACTCTTGACGTTGGTCAAGACGAAGGGCCTCGGCGAAGGTCTAATTTAAGCTGTCACGTAGAATAAATAGTATCCAAAATGCGACCTCTCGCATTGGACAGAAACTCGCAGTGGACAGAAATAAGGAGATTGACATGGAACAGCATATTGCATTGGTTACTGGCGGCACAGGGGGTATCGGGACCGCCATCTCTCAGCGTTTGGCGGAAGACGGTTTTCGGGTGATCGCCACCTACAGCTCGCCGGCCAAGCGCACTCAGGCGGAGGCCTGGCGGGCTGAGCAGAGGGAGCGTGGGTTTGATATCGCCATCGAACTCATGGATGTCTCCAGTTTTGAAAGTTGCGCAGCCGCCGCCGCGGATATTCGTGAAAAGTACGGGGTGGTTGATGTGCTGGTGAATAACGCCGGCATCACTCGCGATGCAGTAATGAAAAAGATGCAGATGGAGCAGTGGAAGGATGTCATCGACACCAATCTCAGCAGCATCTTCAATGTCACCAAGCAGTTTCTTGACGATATGCTGGAAAGGCAGTTCGGCCGTATCGTCAACATTTCTTCCATCAATGGCCAGAAAGGGCAATTCGGCCAAGTGAATTATTCCGCCGCCAAAGCCGGCATTCACGGATTCACCAAAGCGCTGGCGCAGGAAGTGGCGCGTAAGGGCGTGACTGTGAACACCATTTCTCCCGGCTACGTGGCCACTGCGATGGTGATGGCGGTGGCTGAAGAAGTCAGGGAGAAAATAAAGGCGCAGATTCCGGTAGGACGTTTCGCTGAGCCGGAAGAAATCGCCAGAGCGGTATCCTTTTTGACGGCGCAAGAGGCGGGATACATTACTGGCTCCAACCTGTCTATCAATGGCGGTCAGCATATGTACTGACGCTCCGATGAAACCGGCCGCTGCGGCGGCCGGAGCTTCGTTGTTTAGGTTGTTTGCACTAATCCCACCGATTTCTTCTGCGCTAAATCCGTTGATTTCGCCTCCGTTGTTTTTACGCTCCGCAACTCCCCATTATCCCGCTTACAATGCGAGTTAGGGCGCACTGGCAGGGCGTCCTTCGTCAGTTATGCCTTTATTATTTTGTAGTTATTTTGATCTAATCCATGTTTCGAGCCATTGCTCTAACACAAACAATGAGTTGCAGAATAAAAATAAGTACACTCGTAAAGGTTTATAGTCTCGGCCTTCGACAACAAAAACCTTTGCCATACTAAGAGGCTATACAACTGGAAAACAGGAAAGCTTTGCACTGAATCGGTGGAGCTGGGTTCACTAATAAAGTTAAAAAAACATCAACCGGAATGGAGTGGATATGAACTACTTCGTGACAGGAGGCACCGGATTTATCGGTCGCTTTCTGGTTCCCAATTTATTGAAACGCGGCGGAACAGTCTACTTGCTGGTGCGGGAGGCGTCTCTTCCCAAGCTGGATGAATTGCGTGAGCGCTGGAGCGCGTCGGATAAGCAAGTGATCGGCGTGGTCGGCGACCTGGCGCAACCGATGCTTGGAGTCTCTGAGAAAGACGCAGCCATGCTGCAGGGCAAGGTGGATCATTTCTTCCATTTGGCGGCCATTTATGACATGCAGGCTTCCGCTGAAAGCCAGGAGCAGGCGAACATAGAAGGGACGCGGAATGCGGTTAAGCTCGCCGATAGTCTCAAGGCGGCTTGCTTTCATCATGTCAGTTCCATTGCGGCGGCGGGTCTATATCGCGGCATCTTCCGGGAAGATATGTTCGAAGAGGCGGAAAAGCTGGACAATCCTTATTTGCGCACCAAGCATGAATCCGAAAAAGTGGTGCGTGAAGAATGCCAGATTCCCTGGCGCGTTTATCGCCCGGGTATGGTTGTCGGCCACTCTAAAACTGGCGAAATCGATAAAATCGATGGTCCCTACTATTTCTTTAAGCTCATTCAGAAGCTGCGTAGCGCACTGCCGCAGTGGATGCCCACCGTGGGCCTGGAAGGCGGACGCATCAATATTGTGCCAGTGGATTTTGTTGTAGATGCAATGGATCACATTGCGCATGCAGAGGGAGAAGACGGCAAATGCTTTCATTTGACTGATCCAGACCCTTACAAAGTGGGAGAAATCCTGAACATTTTCGCTGAAGCTGGGCATGCTCCTAAAATGGCCATGCGTATTGACGCGCGGATGTTTGGTTTTATCCCGCCCATGATTCGTCAGGGGATTGCGCGCCTGCCCCCTGTGCAACGAATGAAGAACGCCGTGCTCAATGATCTTGGGATTCCGGATGAAGTGATGAGCTTTATTAATTATCCGACCCGTTTCGATAATCGTGAAACTGAACGCCTGCTCAAAGGGACTGCTATCGCTGTGCCTCGTTTGCAGGATTATTCGCCAGCGATTTGGGATTACTGGGAACGTCACCTGGACCCGGATTTACACAAGGATCGCACACTGCGTGGTGCCGTAGAGGGACGGGTTTGCGTCATCACCGGCGCGACGTCCGGCATCGGTTTGAGCGCCGCCCGCAAGTTGGCGGAGGCGGGCGCCAAGGTAGTGATCGCCGCCCGCACTTTGGAAAAGCTTCAGGAAGTGAAAAAAGAACTGGAGGCGTTGGGCGGTGAGGTTTATGAGTACTCCGTCGATCTCTCCGACCTGGAGGATTGCGACCGCTTTGTCGCTGATGTCCTCAAGGATTTGGGGCATGTTGACGTGTTGGTGAATAACGCTG
This sequence comes from Hahella sp. NS-SX17, assembly GCF_057367735.1. Lineage (NCBI taxonomy): Bacteria > Pseudomonadati > Pseudomonadota > Gammaproteobacteria > Oceanospirillales > Hahellaceae > Hahella > Hahella sp. NS-SX17. Next base: position 5,698,805 of record NZ_CM170632.1, on the reverse strand, counting down.
GCCGCTCCATTCGACGCTCTATTCAGCATGCGTTTGATCGTTTTCATGATTTTGAGCGCACCATGCAGCTCAACTATTTCGGCTCGTTGCGGCTGATTATGGGATTTGCGCCGAGCATGCTTGAGCGCAGGCGAGGGCATATTGTGAATATTTCCTCTATCGGCGTATTGACCAACGCCCCTCGCTTTTCCGCGTATGTGGCTTCCAAGGCTGCGCTGGACGCGTTTTCTCGCTGTGCGGCGGCGGAGTTCTCCGATAAAAACGTCACTTTCACCACTATTAATATGCCGTTGGTGCGGACGCCGATGATCAGTCCTACCAAGATATATGATTCAGTGCCGACGTTGACTCCAGAGGAAGCGGCGGACCTGGTGGCGGAAGCGATCATTCATAGGCCCAAGCGCATTGCTACGCGATTGGGCGTGTTTGCGCAGGTGCTGCATTCTATGGCGCCGAAATTCAGTGAAATCATCATGAACACCGGCTTCAAGATGTTTCCGGACTCCAGCGCCGCCACTGGCGGTAAAGATGGCGAAAAGCCCAAGGTTTCCACTGAGCAGGTTGCTTTTGCGGCGATCATGCGGGGAATTCACTGGTAACTTCCACTCTTGTCGGAAAACGGGCCCTGAGCTTGGCTCCAGGGCCCGTTTCTCTCTCACGAGGCGCTTACTTAGTCTGCGTGAGTCAAGTGGTTGCGCATTAGAAAATTGGCGGTAAAACACCTACACTTGCTGGCTCAGGCTGCGTAACCCGAAAGTTTTTCAGCATTATTTCGGTTTGTAGGGTCCCCGTGATTTTATAGGGCGGACCTATGCTCGCCATTAATAAATTAAATGGCGCGACAATAGGCTTGGTTCAGTGGAAAAGGTATGATGACGCCACTTTTGTGTGGTGTCTTTCACCCTCTGAACGCAGCAACGTATCGCTGCAATAATTTGTTGAAATAACAAACGTATTTTGATGCTTGCATCAAATCAGAAAATGTAATTTAGGAGAAACAACGATGGGCGTTCTAGTAGGAAAACCTGCTCCCGACTTTACCGTTCCCGCAGTTCTGGCTGACGGCCAGATCGTAGACGAATACAAACTGTCTGAAGCAATCAAAGGCAAATATGCTCTGATTTTCTTCTATCCTCTGGACTTCACCTTCGTATGTCCTTCTGAGCTGATCGCACTGGATCACCGTGTAGAGCAGTTCAAAGAGCGTGGCGTAGAAGTGATTGGCGTTTCCATCGACTCTCACTTCACTCACAACGCATGGCGTAACACGCCAGTGGACAAAGGCGGCATCGGCCCCGTCAAGTACACTTTGGCGGCTGACCTGAACCACGAAATCTGCAAAGCGTTTGATGTTGAATCCGCTGGCGGCGTTGCGTTCCGTGGCGCTTTCCTGATCGACAAAGACGGCGTTGTGCGTTCCCAGATCGTTAACGACCTGCCGCTGGGTCGTAACGTAGACGAGCTGATTCGTCTGGTTGACGCGCTGCAATTCCATGAAGAGCACGGCGAAGTATGTCCTGCTGGCTGGAAGAAAGGCGATAAAGGTATGCAGGCTTCTCCAGAAGGCGTGGCTAACTACCTGTCTCAAAACTCCGACAAGCTGTAATCGCTGTCGAGTTAACGAAAAAGGCCGCATTTGCGGCCTTTTTTGCGTTTCAAGAGACAGTCCCAAAAGAAAAGCGCTGTAATCAGCGCTTATCGACTCGGTCCAGGGTGGGGATAGCAGGAGGTCAGTCGGCGTAGTCCTGCTGATCGGTGGTCCAGCCGCCGAGCTCTTTCCAGCGATTCACGATTGAGCAGAATAGCTCCGCCGTTTTCATTGCGTCATATTCCGCTGAGTGCGCTTCTTTATTGTCGAAAGGTATGCCCGCCAACTGACAGGCCCTGGATAACACGGTATGGCCATAAGCCAGCGCCGCCAAAGTCGCAGTATCGAACGTGGAAAACGGGTGAAATGGATTGCGCTTCACATCCGCACGCTCTGCGGCTGCGAATAGAAAGGAGTGGTCGAAGGTGGCGTTATGGCCGACCAGGATGGCGCGGTTGCAGCCATTGGATTTCACGGACTTGCGAATCGGACGGAACAACTCGTTCAACGCATCCCCTTCAGGTTTTGCGTCGCGCAAAGGATTGAATGGGTCTATCCCGGTAAACTCTAGGGCGGCCTGCTCAATATTTGCGCCAGCGAAAGGCTCGACGTTGAAGCTGACTGGCGGCTCGGGGTAGAGCATGCCGTCATCCTCCATGCTGATAATGATGGCGGAGACCTCCAGCAGCGCATCGGTCTTGGAGTTAAAGCCGGCGGTCTCGACATCCACTACTACCGGCAGAAAGCCGCGAAAACGTCTGGCGAGAGGGGATTTGGGGCGGTTTTGCGATTCAGACACTGGTTATCTACTTTTGGTTGGGGTGGCGAACGACTCCCGCCACTGCTGTACTGTTATGAGTATCAAAGTCTCTATAGGCGCGGCTGGTTTGCGCCTGTGACTGCGTTAGAGCAGCTCCGCTCTCCAGCGAATAGTTTCTCCTGCGCGGAAAGGAACTATCGTCGAGTCGCCCAGCTCCATAGCCATTGGCATCGTCCATTCATCTTTACTCAGGCGTACTTTGCCGCCGTTGACCGGCAAGCCGTAAAACCTCGGGCCATGTAGGCTGGCGAAGCCTTCCAGCTTGTCCAGTGCGTCCAGCTCATCAAAGGCTTCGGCGTATAGCTCCAGCGCGGAAGGCGCAGTGAAGCAGCCGGCGCAGCCGCAAGCGGCCTCTTTCTTTTCTTTGGGGTGGGGCGCCGAGTCTGTGCCCAGAAAGAACTTTTCATTGCCGGATGCCGCGGCCTCTCGCAACGCCACTTGATGCTCGGAGCGCTTTAAAATTGGCAGGCAGTAAAAGTGCGGACGAATGCCGCCAACCAGCATGTGGTTGCGATTATAGAGCAAGTGGTGCGCGGTAATGGTGGCGGCGACGTTGGCGCCAGCCTGATTGACAAAATCAACTGCGTCCCGGGTGGTGATGTGCTCCAGCACAATTTTCAAATCCGGGAAGCGTCTGGCCAAAGGCGTTAGCGTTTCGTCGAGAAAACGTTTCTCACGGTCGAAAATATCTACTTCTGCATGGACAACTTCTCCGTGTACAAGCAGCGGCAGGCCGACTTCGCTCATTTTCTCCAGTGCGGAGAAGACGTTGGCGACGTCTGTAACGCCTGCGTCCGAGTTGGTGGTGGCGCCTGCGGGATACAGCTTGCAGCCATAAATGACGCCGCTTTGTTTGGCGGCGATGATATCCTCGGGAGAAGTATTGTTGGTCAAATAAAGCGTCATCAGGGGATCAAATGCAGCGCCTTCTGGAACGTGGCTCAGAATGCGATTGCGATAGGCTTGCGCCTGCGCTGTGTGGGTGACCGGAGGAACCAGGTTGGGCATAACGATAGCGCGGGAAAACAGGCGCGCTGTTGCGGGTACGGTGGTCGCAAGGGCGTCGCCGTCTCGTAGGTGAAGGTGCCAATCGTCGGGCCGGGTAATGACTAAGTCGGACATAGAGTATCAACCACCAGGGCAATGCAGAAAAGCAGGGTTACAAAACTGCACGCAAGTATACCAGAACGGAACAGGATTCAGGGTAAAGAATTCCCGCGCCAGGCCGATATTAGCTTTAATGTATGTTGTGATCACAGTGTTAGTGAGATTATCGTGCGCAAACTAACAATTGCCTCCGTCATCGCCCTTTTCTGGGCGACATCCAGCCAGGCCGCGACTTTCTCTGCGGGCATTGAGAAAAGTCAGTGGTACTTATCCTCTTCCATATTTGAGTGTGCGTTGACGCACAACATTCCGCGGTATGGCAGAGCGGTGTTTTATCATGAAGCTGGCGAACCCTTGAGGTTTTATCTTGATACCGCCCGTAACCCCATGCGGGAAGGGGAGGCTGCACTGGTGCTTGAAGCGCCCCGCTGGCGTCCCGGCATTGGCGTCAGAGATTTGGGGTATGTGGCGGTGCTGGACAAGCCGCGTCCGATTAGCGTGGACAATCCAAAGGCGTCGCAAATGATGGATAGTTTGCTGGAGGGAATGATGCCGACCTTCACGCGACGTGCGCGCTTCAATGACGATACGGTCAGAGTGGAGGTCTCTTCCATCAATTTTGCGCGCTATTATGAGGATTATCTTTCCTGTGTATCTGGTTTGTTGCCGGTGAATTTCCGACAAGTGGAGCGTACCGCGGTATTCTTCAAGCTGGATGAGGCGGTGCTGACGGATCAGGATAAGAACGAATTGGACAAGGTCATACTGTACGTGAAGGCGGACCCTTCCGTGACGGCTATATTTGTTGACGGCCATACTGATTCCACGGGACGCAGAATCTATAACCGCCGACTATCCAAAGACCGAGCGGAGGCGGTGACAGCTTATCTGATGGATAAAGGCGTCGCATCGGAGAAAATCACCACTCGTTATCATGGCGAACGTTATCCTGTGGTTCAGAACGTCGGTCCCAAGAATCTGGCCCGCAACCGTCGCGCTACTGTGCGTCTGGAGAGAGGCACTCAGCCGCCTGTCAAAGAGGATCTGTTGGATATTTCGATGGAGGAAGAATTGTAATCAGGCCTGTTTCTCGTGGACCAGCCATCAAGCCAGGGCAGGTCTTTCCATATATGCGCCTATGCCTTGACGGTGAGGCGCACACGCCTTTGCCCAGCCATAGAAAACTTTGCCCGAAGGGCCTAGAATAACCGCCTTTCGTAATCTCTTGGGAGCATCCTCATGTCTAAGGTCAATAAAGTCGTGCTCGCCTATTCTGGCGGCTTGGACACCTCGGTAATCGTTAAGTGGCTACAAGAAAACTATGACTGTGAAGTCGTGACCTTTACTGCCGATATCGGTCAAGGCGAAGAGGTTGAGCCTGCGCGCGCCAAGGCGGAGAAGCTGGGCGTTAAACAGATTTTTATCGAAGACCTGCGTGAAGAGTTTGCGCGCGACTTTGTTTTTCCTATGTTTCGCGCCAACACCATTTATGAAGGCGAGTACCTGTTGGGCACTTCTATCGCACGGCCGCTGATCGCCAAGCGACTGGTGGAGATTGCCAACGAAACGGGCGCTGACGCTATTTCCCATGGCGCCACTGGCAAAGGCAATGACCAGGTGCGCTTTGAGCTGGGCGCCTATGCGTTGAAGCCTGGCATTAAAGTAATTGCTCCCTGGCGCGAGTGGGACCTGACTTCGAGAGAAAAGCTGCTGACCTACTGCGACACCCATGACATCGCGGTAGAAAAGAAGAAAGGTAAGTCTCCCTACTCCATGGACGCCAACCTGCTGCATATCTCTTATGAAGGCGGTATTTTGGAAGATCCGTGGGCGGAAGCGGAAGAAGATATGTGGCGTTGGTCCGTGTCTCCTGAAGCGGCTCCAGATCAGGCGACTTATCTGGAGTTGACCTATAAAAATGGCGATATCGTCGCTATTGATGGCGAAGCTCTGGCGCCGCATGAAGTGATCGAAAAGCTCAATAAAATTGGCGGCGCGAATGGCGTGGGGCGTCTGGATATCGTTGAGAACCGCTATGTAGGCATGAAGTCCCGCGGCTGTTACGAAACGCCAGGGGGAACTATCATGCTGCGCGCACACCGCGCTATTGAATCCATCACTCTGGATAAAGAGCTGGCCCATTTGAAAGACAGTCTGATGCCGAAGTATGCGGAACTGATTTATAACGGCTATTGGTGGTCGCCGGAGCGTCTTGCACTGCAGAAGCTGATCGATGAATCGCAGCAACACGTCAATGGTGTGGTGCGGGTCAAGCTGTACAAAGGCAACGTAATCGTAGCGGGACGTAAGTCCGAAGACAGTCTGTTCGACGACCGTATCGCTACTTTTGAAGATGATGGCGGCGTGTATAACCAGCGTGACGCGGAAGGCTTTATCAAGCTGAACGCCCTGCGTATGCGTATTGCCGCGGATAAAGGCCGTAGCATGAAATAATGCCGACTTCGGCCCAAAATAAAAAAACCGCCATATTGGCGGTTTTTTTATGTCAGTCCAGCGCCCTTGCAAGGGGCGCTTTTCTTCGACGCTGACCTTAGTTGCTAAGGTTTAGCTGCTTGTTGGTCCTTGCTTGATAATCGGCTTCTGTCTCCAGGCCGGTAGTCTCCCCCGCCAATGCTGCGGTGGTGTCTACGGCGGCGGATGAAATCTCACCGCCCAGCGTGAAGAATGCGACGGATTCCGTTACGCCTTCGGCAAATGATGCTTGGCGTCGCGCGGTTTCTGCGGCTACGTCTGGGTAAGACGAGGACTCTGACGATGAGACGATCGGCAGTACATACATGGCGTGAGAGCCATAGCTGAGACGGCTGATTAGTGTGTCGGGAGAGCCTGACGGCGCAGCGGCGTCAAGTGTATTGGTCGCCCCCATTTGCTCGGCAAGCTTATCCACACCGGATAATAAGTCTGGATAAGGGGTCCCAAAACTGGTCGTCAACTGTGTGGTTTCCGTCTCAATGACGTTGGTCTGATCGCTCACATAGCCGATTTGCGCGTTGCCGTTCACATCAGGGCGTCCCGCCAGTTCAATCATCAGTACGCCGGTATCGTCAGCGGAGGTTTGATAATTGCCGCTATAGTTGATCGACGTATTCAAGTTGTCAGCGAAGCTGATGGGGTCCACGGCGTCCAGCGCGGCCTGAAACACTCCCAGGAAGGTTTCATAGCTGGTGGTTCCCTGGGCGATTCCGGCTGCAGACAAACCGCCAATAATGGTGGGTGCGAACGATGGCGAGTTCTCCAGCATGCGTACAATGCCTGAGGAGGGAGTTAGCAATACGGCGGCTTTTATATTGGCCATAGGCGTGCTGTTGGCGACGCTGACAAACGGAGTGCCGATGAGCGTGCCCAGCGAGTGGCCCATGAAGAACACGTTGTCGTTGTCCAGGTCTCCGGCGGCGTATAGGCCGCCGCTAGGGCCATCCAAGTCAATTGAGCTGATGGTTTGTCTCAGGTTTAACAGGTCGATGACGCCTTGGCGATTCTTGTCGCGACTATTGATAAACCCAGTCAAATTGATAAACAGACTGCCGGATGAGCCGGAGGCGCTGGCGGGATCAAAGTTCATCGCCACCGCTTGCTGTGCTGCATTAGCGGTGTAGTCAAAGTGGCGCTCGTTATCCGTGTGGGCGATGCCAGGGATGGTGCTGCCAGCGTTGGCGACGGTGTTTTCAAACGACGCCAGCGCAAGGATGGCGGCGTCCAAACTCGCATCTCCGCTTGTGCCGCCAGCTAAAACACTGCTAATGAGCCCTTGAGCGGTAGCGGCGTCAACAGAGGCGGCCGCCATAACGAAACCGATATTAAGCTGGCCATCTACAACTGCCTGATTATTTTCATCGCTCGGGGCGAGGGAAGGCGGGAGGCCGCTAGTTTGACCCGCCGCCAGCAGAGAGGCCGCTAGGCCAAGCTTTTTCGCAGTAGATGCCGGCGCTACGCCGTGTACGACTTGATCAATCGCGATGGTGGCGAAACACTTTTCAGCCAGGGCTGTTCCCACAGACAATGCTGCGCTCCGATCTGTGGTAATACCGTGTTGGAATATTACGGTTTTTAGCGGCTTAGGGCATGCCGACGTGTTGTCTGGATATACCGCTAGCCATGGAATAGGGAGTGTGTCAACAGTATCTGGCGTTGTGGTGTTGCCGTCCGCTTGCGTGGGGAATGGGAAAACATAGTTGACAACTGTCGACTTGGCGGCGACCGGGTTGCCGTTGTCATCCTTGCTGTCTCCTTGAGGGAGTTTTAGTCCTGCGCTGCTGAATGCAAGGTTGAGGGCGTCTGCTAACGGCTTATTGGCGGTCCAGGTGCTGGACTGTATTGTGGAGCCGTCAGAGCTGGTTGGGATGCCCAAGTAGTAGGGAGTAGAAATGGTTCCCTGAGACACCAGAGGATTGATGCTGTTGGTTGTGTCCAGTAAGGAGCTGGTGAGAGCGGAAACCAGATTTACAGGTGTGTTGCTGCTGGTGTGGCTAAGCTCCCGAGCTTTTGGTGTCGGGAGTAGTGAGGAGAAATTGGTTGTAAGTACTGTGGAGGCGCAACCAATTGCTGTGACGCCAGTGGCTCCAAAGCATGGGGAGCCGGAATTAAATATTGGTGAAAAGGCGGTTATCTGCTCCGCACTTGGGAATGCGGCTACAGCTGCGTCTGCAGTGGCGTTTACAGTGGAGTAGCTGGCGGACGGGTTTGTTTCGAGAACCGTTTCGGCGGCTGAGAGACGAATAAATGTGGTTATTTGATCATTAAACCACTCTGTTGGATTCGCAATATACTCCATCACCTTTTCGTCGCCAGACGTGGTAAACGAATAAGTCAAAGCAATATTGCTGGCGGAAAGTGGGCTCATGCTCAGTGCTTCTCGGGAGGCGTTATTTATTGCGAAATAACGCTCAGCAGTCGGCTCCCAGAAACTGTTTATTGCGGTTCGGACGGGCTCCAGTTGGCTGGAAGGTAAGGCGATATCGCCAGAAAGAAGTGAGTAGTTGGGGTCCATTGAAATAAACTGGCCTGTGGAGTCCTTAACCTCATTGGTGACTATGACCAGATAGCGTGTCTTGGGTTTTAAAGGTTTTGTCGGTTGGATTCTCAGGGTACTGGCACCTGACAACTCAATGACGGATGCTTTAATTGCAGGCGCATCTGCTATCGCGGCTCCAAGAATAGCTGCGGCCGTTGCAGGGTCGCTCTCAGCTGATGCCAAAAGTACGCCCGCCGCCAAAGGTATAGTGGGCGGCTCGGAAATGGAGAGGCCCTGAATTGGATCACCACTGGCGTAAGCAAGCTCAAGTAAAAAAACATTCTGGTTAGGGTTGGGGACTGGGCTGCCGCCAGAAGAAATAAATGGGGCGCTGTTCAAGCTGTCGCCATTTATATAGCCCGAAAAAGTAATGTCAATCGGCGCAATAATGGACGCGCCACTTAGACTTCCTAGTGCAGCTTGAACAGGATTGGCGGAAGAATCCGAGAAAGTGCCGTCTCTCGCGGTTTGATCCAGCAGTAGATCGTTCGGAATGGGAACTTTGCTGGCTATTGGGTTAAAAACGGGCCAGATTTTTCCTTCAAACTGATTTAGCGAATCGGGCAAATCCCCGTCATACTCATTTTGCGCCCCAGCATTGGCGTTGCCGCCACCTCCGCCTCCACACCCCGATAAAGTGACCGCCGACGCTACCGCCAGACTGAGAAAGGTTTTCTTGAACATAGGTAGGACCTTCTTCCTTTTATTATTGCTTTCAGAATGTTCCCGGCGTGACTGAATTATTCGCTCCAGTTCTTCGCCAAAAAAGTTTTATCAGCATAGGTTAGATTTCCCCGGCCTGAAAGCCGTGAAATCATACGCCGCACAATGAAATAAGCCTTTCGCCCGATGTGTTGGCGTCATCAGGACGTTGGCGTTTGGTGATTTTCTCATGCATCGTCAGGAGTTTAGCTCATTTTTCTTATGAGTGGACTCTCTAATTCACAAATGGGAAAAATAGATTAGACCCGGCGCTCTGAGATACGGTTGCAAAGGCGCAGTATTCGTTAACAGTTTAAGGCTGAACTTGGGGGGCGAATTAGGTACAATTTCCGCCTAAATCAAATAAGGCGGGCACTTGGCGTCCATTGGAAGGCGTCGCTGTCAGCCAAAGCTGTGACTACTCCAAGAACCATGTAACAAGAGAGTGCGTGCATGACCACCGTGATCCGTCAAGACGATCTCATCGACAGCGTATTCGACGCGCTGCAGTTTATCTCCTATTACCACCCCGTCGACTTTATTAAAGCGGTTCATGCGGCCTATGAGCGGGAAGAATCCACTGCCGCTAAAGACGCGCTGGCGCAAATTCTGATCAACTCCCGCATGTGCGCTGAGGGGCGTCGCCCCATCTGTCAGGATACCGGCATCGTGACGGTGTTCCTGAACATCGGAATGGATGTGAAGTGGGATGCGGACATGAGCGTCGAGGATATGGTTAATGAAGGCGTGCGTCGCGCTTACCTGCACCCTGACAATATTCTGCGGGCGTCCGTCTTGGCTGATCCCGATGGCGCGCGCAGAAACACGAAAGACAATACTCCCGCCATTATTCACATGAAGGTTGTCCCTGGCGACAAAGTGGATGTGCACGTCGCGGCGAAAGGCGGCGGCTCTGAGGCCAAATCCAAGTTTGCCATGCTGAACCCGTCTGATTCTGTTGCGGAGTGGGTGCTGGAGCAGGTGCCGAAGATGGGCGCTGGCTGGTGTCCGCCTGGAATGTTGGGTATAGGCATCGGTGGAACCGCTGAGAAAGCAATGGAATTGGCCAAAGAGGCGCTGCTTGACCCTATCGATATTCAGGACTTGCAGGCGCGCGGCGCAGCTAACCGCAGCGATGAGTTGCGCTTGGAGCTGTTCGAGAAAGTAAATGCGCTGGGTATCGGAGCGCAAGGCCTGGGTGGTTTGACGACAGTGTTGGACGTTAAGGTAAAAGACTATCCGACCCATGCCGCCAACAAGCCGGTCGCTATTATTCCCAACTGCGCTGCGACTCGCCATGCTCACTTCGTGCTCGATGGTAGCGGGCCTTCATTGCAAACGCCGCCTGATCTTGATGAGTGGCCGGAAATCACCTGGGAGGTGGGAGCCAACGTTAAGCGCGTGAATATGGATTCTGTCACGCGGGAAGAAATTGCGTCCTGGCGTCCTGGCGACACCGTGCTTCTTTCAGGGAAAATGCTGACGGGGCGCGATGCTGCGCACAAGAAGATGGTGGATATGCTCGCTCGTGGTGAGTCTCTGCCGGTGGATTTGAATAATCGCTTCATTTATTACGTAGGCCCGGTAGATCCAGTGGGCGATGAAGTGGTCGGGCCTGCAGGGCCGACGACCTCTACGCGGATGGATAAATTCACCCGCACTATGCTGGAGCAGACCGGCCTCGTGGGAATGATAGGCAAAGCCGAGCGCGGCCCAGTGGCGATTGAGGCTATTCGTGATAACAAAGCGGTTTATCTGATGGCTGTGGGCGGCGCCGCCTATCTGGTTTCTAAAGCGATTCGCTCCTCCAATGTTGTCGCTTTCCCTGAGTTGGGGATGGAGGCAATTTATGAGTTCGAAGTGAAAGATATGCCGGTTACCGTGGCGGTGGATGCAAACGGCGAGTCTGTGCATCAGACGGGGCCAGCGGAATGGCGTAAGCGCATTGCGGAAAGCGCTGTGAAAATAGTCGGCTAAGATAAATGTTGGCGATCTTTTTCTTGTAGAGTTAGGCTACAGCGACGCTGGGGCGAGCGCCCCGGCAAACGCTTAATTCAAAACAAGGAGAAAAAGCATGAGCGATACAATTCCAAGCTGCGAGGCCTGTAGACCTGACGCTGAGAAAGTGGATCCGGCGAAACTTGAGAAGTACTTGAGTCAGGTGCCTGAGTGGCGTTTGGAAGAGCGTAACGGCGTGCAAATGATCAGCCGTGACTACAAATTCAAAAACTTCGCTTTGGCGTTAGAGTTCACCAACAAGGTTGGCGCTATCGCTGAAGAAATTAACCACCATCCTGAGCTTGTGACCGAGTGGGGTAAAGTCAGGGTTACCTGGTGGAGTCATACTATTAAAGGTCTGCATGAGTTGGACTTTGCGATGGCTAAGCGGTGCGAAGCAGTCTTTAACGCATAGAGGTCTGTCGCGTTCCGCTGGCGCTTCACAGCTGGTAGGAAAATAATGGAAAGAACATATCGACTGGTTATCGCCTGTCCTGATCGGGTGGGCATTGTTGCGAAAGTGACCACGTTTCTGGCTACCTATAATGGGTGGCTGACTGAGGCGAGTCACCATTCGGACCCGACCAATGGTTGGTTTTATATGCGCAATGAGATAAAAGCGAGTTCACTCCCTTTTGATTTGAACTCGTTTCGCATTGCGTTTGAGCCAATCGCCCGAGAGTTCCAGATGTGCTGGCATGTGGCGGATTCGCAACAGCCTAAGCGTATTGTTCTGATGGCGAGCAAAGAGTCTCATTGCTTGGCGGACTTGTTGCACCGCTGGCATGCTAAAGAAATGGATGGGGAGATTGTCGGTGTTATTTCCAATCATGACGACCTGCGTCGCATGGTGGAGTGGCATGACATTCCCTATTACCACGTGCCGGTGGATTCTGATGACAAGTCCGTCGCATTCAACGAGGTGGAAAGGCTGGTGGATGCGTTAGATGCGGAGGTGATTGTGCTTGCGCGCTATATGCAGATTTTGCCGCCGGAACTTTGTGACAGGTACTCGGGGCGCATCATTAATATCCACCACAGCTTCTTGCCGTCTTTCGCGGGAGCTCGTCCATATCATCAGGCCTATAAGCGCGGGGTTAAGCTGATTGGCGCAACCTGCCATTACGTGACTCAGGATTTGGATGAGGGGCCAATTATTGAGCAGGATGTGATCAGGGTGAATCACAGTGACACCATCGAAGATATGGTGCGACTTGGGAAAGATGTAGAGAAGCAAGTGCTTGCGAGAGGTTTGCGCTATCACCTGGAAGACCGGGTGATTGTTCATGAGAACAAGACTATTGTGTTTGAATAAGGTCATTGTTGACTGACGTCAAGCCAGGGGCGCCCGCTCCGGGTTCATTGGTTGGCGTTTCGGGGATATGGGCGTATCTTTAAGGTGTCAGCGTAATGAAAGGAAGACGCTGACGGGGCGGTTAACAATAACCATCAGCAAATACCTGCCTTAGGAGAGTCCCATGTTGCGATCCGTGAAAGTGCGCGATTATATGACAACCAACCTGGTTGTGTTTTCCCCTGAAACAGAGCTTTTTGAAGCTATCCATAGACTTCTTAAAAACAGCATCTCCGGCGCCCCTGTTGTGGATGGAAGAGGCAATCTTGTGGGTATGCTTTCAGAAGTGGACTGCCTGAGAAGTATCTTGAGCGGCAGCTATTATGATTATGAATCTCTGGGCGGCACAGTCGCTGAATATATGACTGTAGAGGTGGATGTCGTTGGGCCTGAGGAGGATATCCTTGCGGTTAGCCAGCGCTTCATTAATGACCGCCGGCGCCGCTTTCCTGTGGTGGAAGAGGGGAAGCTGGTGGGGCAGATCAGTCGTAAAGATGTGCTGCGGGCTGTTTCAGACTTTGTCGCGCCACAGCAGTTTCACCAGTCCGCCTGACTCGTCATAAGTGCGTGGCGCGGGCCAGCTGGCGAGCGCCACGATCTTGCGCCCTCCTGGTCGGTATGGCGTTTTGGGCGCCTAAAAAATATCTTATACTCGCCCTAATTAACTTCGTTGCCGTCGCCTTCTATGCTAGACTTGAGCGCTTGTGGCGCAGCCCTTGGTCGAGTAAAGAGTGTGCGATTACATGCCGCTTTAACTGACTCCCCGCCGGGTTCAACGACTGCAAGACGAGCGAACCAGGGTTTGGACAGACTGTGGGTAGAACAAGAACCGAACTATCCTTTCTAGAATAGGTTATTGCTATATTATGGCTGAACTCGCCAAAGAAATACTTCCCGTCAATATTGAAGATGAACTGAAACAATCCTACCTCGACTACGCAATGAGCGTTATTGTCGGCCGTGCCTTGCCGGATGCGCGAGATGGTCTTAAGCCGGTGCATCGTCGCGTTTTATTTGCGATGAACGAGTTGAGTAATGATTGGAACAAGCCGTATAAAAAATCCGCCCGTGTGGTCGGTGACGTAATCGGTAAATATCACCCTCACGGAGACTCTGCTGTATACGACACCATCGTGCGTATGGCGCAGCCTTTCTCTCTGCGGTACACCCTGGTGGACGGGCAGGGCAACTTCGGCTCCATCGACGGCGATAGCGCAGCAGCGATGCGTTATACGGAAATCCGCATGGAGAAGATCGCCCACGAAATGCTGGCTGATCTCGATAAAGAAACGGTCGACTTCGCCCCTAACTACGATGGCTCAGAACAGATTCCCGTCGTACTTCCAACCAAAGTTCCCAACCTGCTTGTCAATGGGTCCTCAGGCATCGCGGTAGGGATGGCGACGAACATTCCTCCCCACAACCTGACCGAAGTGGTCAATGGATGTCTTGCTTACCTGGATAACAGCGACATAACCATCGATGAGCTGATGGAGTTTATTCCAGGGCCTGATTTCCCCACTGCCGCCATCATCAACGGACGCGCAGGGATTTTGGAGGCATACCGCACTGGGCGTGGCCGTATTTATATTCGTGCGCGCTATGAAATCGAGCAGGATAAGAAAACCAGTAAGGAAACGATTGTCATTACTGAAATTCCTTATCAGGTTAATAAGGCGAAGCTGGTCGAAAAAATCGCCGAGCTGGTTAAAGAGAAGAAGGTTGAGGGTATTACCGAGCTGCGCGATGAATCCAGCAAGGAAGGCATGAGAGTCGTGATTGAGTTGCGTCGCGGAGAAAACGCGGAAGTGCTCATGAATAACCTGTTCGCCCTTACGCCCCTGGAGACTGTATTCGGCATTAATATGGTCGCCTTGATTAATGGCGAGCCCAAGCTGCTGAACCTGAAAGACTGTATTGAGTGTTTTGTGCGCCATCGTCGTGAAGTGGTGACGCGCCGGACTATATACGAGTTACGCAAGGCGCGTGAGCGCGGCCATATCCTGGAAGGTCAGGCGGTGGCGCTGGCGAATATCGATCCGGTCATCGCCGTTATCAAGGCCTCTTCCACTGGCGCTGAGGCCAAAGAGCGCTTGATGGCTCAGGGGTGGTCTCCTGGCGCGGTCACTGGAATGTTGGAGCGCGCCGGCGAAGACGCCTGCCGCCCCGATGATCTGGCTCCTGAGTTTGGTCTGCGTGATGGGATGTATTACCTGTCTGACGTGCAGGCGCAGTCCATTCTGGATTTGCGTTTGCAGAAGCTGACCGGGCTTGAAATCGAAAAGATCAACGAAGAATACCGCAGCATTATCGAGCAGATTTCTGAATTGCTGGAAATTTTGCAAAACCCAGAGCGTTTGATGGCTGTCATCCGTGAAGAGCTCGAAGCTGTCCGCGAAGAGTTTGGCGATGCGCGCGTTACTGAAATCACCGCTTCCAAGCGTGATCTCACGATTGCGGACTTGATCGCTGAAGAAGATATGGTCGTCACGCTGTCTCATAAAGGCTATGCCAAGACCCAGCCGCTGGAAGCGTATCAGGCGCAAAAACGAGGCGGTAAGGGTAAGGCTGCGACGGCGATTCGCGACGAAGACTTTGTCGAGAAGCTTCTGATCGCCAACTCCCACGATACAATTTTGTGTTTCACCTCTCACGGTAAATTGTATTGGCTTAAGACCTATGAGATTCCCCAGGCCAGTCGCACTTCCCGTGGTCGTCCGATCGTAAATATTCTGCCGTTGGCGGAGGATGAGCGCATCACCACAATGTTGCCGGTGCGTGAGTACGCCGCGGATCACTATGTTTTCATGGCGACGCGCCAGGGTACTGTCAAGAAAACGCCGCTGGAGAATTTCTCTCGTCCTCGCAGTAGCGGCTTGATCGCTTTAGGGCTGGATGAAGGCGACATGCTGATCGGCGCCGCCATTACCGATGGCAAGAAAGACGTCATGCTGTTCAGCAGCAGCGGTAAAGCCATTCGCTTCAATGAAGATGATGTGCGGCCGATGGGGCGTACGGCTCGCGGTGTCAGAGGTATTCGTATGGCGGAAGGTCAAACGGTCGTTTCCCTTATCATTCCGCAAGAAGATGCATTCATCCTCACTGCAAGTCGTAAAGGCTACGGTAAGCGGACTGATGTGTCTGAATTTCCTGTGTACGGACGTGGCGGGCAGGGCGTTATTGCAATCCAGTGTTCCGAGCGAAACGGCGACTTGGTAAGCGCGGTGCAGGTAATCAGCGGCGATCAGCTCATGTTGATCAGTAACCAGGGAACATTGGTGCGGACCCGTTCGGACGAAGTTTCTATCGTCGGAAGAAATACCCAGGGCGTAAGGTTGATCCGTCTGTCTGAGTCGGAGGATCTGGTCGGCGTAGAGCGGATTGCAGAGCCTGAGGAAGACGAAACTGACTTCCAGGGCGAAGAGGGTGAAGACGCTGAAGTAGTTGACGGAGATAGTCTGGTCTCCGGCGATGCGGGTGAAGAAGGCTCCGAGGCGGAAGAATAACTTTCGCTTCGGTTGGTTTGTCTGAGAAGTTTATTTGACCAAATACCGGAGAGCGGCCTGTATGGCTGATAGAAAGTTCAATTTTTGCGCGGGTCCTTCCGCGCTGCCTACGGAAGTGTTGTTGCAGGCTCAGGCGGAACTGCTGGACTGGCGGGGCAAAGGCTTGTCGATTATGGAGATGAGCCATCGCAGTGACGATTTTGTCTCTGTGGCGGCTGAGGCGGAACGTGACTTTCGCGAACTGATGTCCGTGCCAGACAATTACAAAGTTCTCTTTGTGCAGGGTGGGGCTGCGACCCAGTTTGCGTCAGTGCCGCTTAATCTGCAGAAGCTTGGCGCTGAAGCGGATTATATCGACACAGGTATTTGGTCGAAGAAGGCGATTGCTGAAGCGGGGCGTTACCTTAAGGTGAATGTTGCTGCGTCAGCTAAAGATAATGGCTATTCCGGCATTCCTGCTCGCAGTGAGTGGCGTTTGAGTGAAAGTGCAGGTTATGTGCACTACACGCCGAATGAAACGATTGGCGGCGTTGAGTTTCTCGATATTCCTGATGTGGGTGATAAACCTTTGGTGGCGGACATGTCTTCCACCATATTGTCCCGTCCTGTAGATATCAGTCGCTTCGGGGTGATATACGCCGGCGCGCAAAAGAATATTGGGCCTGCTGGCCTGACGCTGGTTATCGTGCGGGAAGACTTGCTGGGGTATGCTTCCGACAGTCTGCCCACTATGCTGAACTATAAAGTGGCTAGTGAAAATGACTCCATGGTCAATACACCGCCTACTTTTTCCTGGTACTTGGCTGGCTTGGTATTCAAGTGGCTAAAAGGAAAAGGCGGAGTGCAGGCTATGGAAGCGATTAACTGCCGCAAAGCTGACAAGCTTTATTCATACATAGACGATAGCGAGTTTTACGCGAACCCGATAGATCTGTCTTGTCGCTCCTGGATGAATGTGCCTTTTACGCTGAAAGACTGCAGCCTGGATCAGAAGTTTCTGCAAGAGGCGGAAGAGGCTGGTCTGCTTAATTTGCAAGGGCATCGTTCTGTTGGAGGGATGCGCGCCAGTTTATATAACGCATTGCCGGAAGAGGCGGTGGAAGCGCTGATTGGTTTTATGCAAGATTTCGCCGGGAGGAACACCTGATTCATGACCTCTGAGCAGACTGAACTCGCCAAGCTGCGCGAACGCATAGACCAGATTGACCGTCAATTGCTGGCGTTGATCTGTGAGAGGGCTAAGTGCGCACAAGGTGTCGCGGAAGTGAAAATGCGCGGCAATACAGGGCAAGATGTCGTATTTTACCGTCCAGAGCGGGAAGCTCAGGTTTTGCGAAAAATCATGGACGATAACCCTGGGCCGTTGAGTGATGAGGAAGTGGCCAGGCTGTTTCGGGAGGTTATGTCTGCATGTCTTGCCTTGGAAGCGCCGTTGCATGTCGCGTTTTTGGGGCCGGAAGGCGCCTTCACTCATGCGGCTGCGCTCAAACACTTTGGGCACTCTGGCGTTTGTCTTCCTCATTACGCTATTGATGAAGTCTTTCGTGAGGTGGAGGCAGGGTCTGCCCATTACGGTGTGGTCCCAGTGGAAACCTCAAATGAAGGTGTGATCAGTCACACTCTGGATGTGTTTGTTAATTCGCCTTTGCTAATCTGCGGTGAAGTGGAAGTGCGTACTCACCACTTCTTGATCGCCCCAGAGCAAGTGGATGCTGCTGATATCAAGGTTGTTTATTCTCTGGCGCAGTCATTTTCTTTGTGTCGACAATGGCTGGACGAGAAATGGCCGGGAGTGGAGCGTATTGCGGTTCCCAGTCACGCGGACGCTGTAAAAAGGGCGTCTGAACGTCAGGATGCGGCGGCGGTGGCTGGTGAGCACTGCGCCAGACTCTATGGTATGAAAGTGCTGGCTAAAAATATCGAAGATCATCCTGATCAGATCGCCAGGTATTTGATTATTGGTAAAAATTCGGCTCCGCCAAGTGGGGATGACAAAACATCTCTGATGGTTACCATTCGCGATGAGCCGGGCGCTCTGTACAAGATGCTGGGCGTGTTTCATCGTCAAAATCTGAGCCTGACAAGAATTGATTCGCGTCCCGCCCTCAGTGGCGCGCGTCGCTATCACTTCTTTGTGGACTTTATCGGTCATAAAGACCTGCCAGAGGTTGGTGCGGCGATTCAGGAGTTATCCCGGGATGCTCTTGACGTGCGATGTCTGGGGGCGTATCCCAAAGGCGTGCTTTAGGCGCGCCGTCAGCTGGCCTCAGTAGGTTGGCTTTTTTGATACCTTGGCCCTTAAGGGTGTTTCAATTTATTTTTTATACGGACATGGCTGCCAAGCGCGCCTGATTAACAATGTTGCAATCCCGAGTTAAATGTTTGGCTGTTGTCGGACTGGGTCTGATCGGTGGTTCGTTCGCCAAAGCCGTGAAAGAGCGCAGTTTGGCGGACAAAGTAATTGGTTATGATCGGCGTGATGCTGAGGCGGCGTTAGCTGTACGTTTAGGCGTGGTTGATGAGTCTGCTCCGGACCTTGTCACACTCGCTTCTCGGGCGGATGTCATTGTTTTGGCGGTGCCGGTGGGGGCGGTTGCTCCAGTGCTGGAGGAAATGAAGCCTGCTCTGCGGAGTGATCACGTCCTTACCGATGTAGGGAGTGTTAAAGGCGAAATAGAAAAAGCCTTTGTATCTGTATTTGGTGAAATGCCTGTGAATGCTGTGCTGGGGCACCCTATCGCCGGCTCTGAAAAGAGTGGCGTTCAGGCTGCCAACAGTGCTTTGTTTGAGAATCATAAAACCATATTGACGCCGGTTCCGGTGACGGACTCTCATGCGCTGGGAGTGGTGGCGGCTTTGTGGCGCGGCATGGGGGCGGAAGTACTCTTCATGTCGGTGGCTCACCATGATGAGGTGTTGGCTGCAACCAGCCACTTGCCTCACTTGATCGCTTTTTCGCTGGTCGATACGCTGGCGGGGGCGGATGATAATAAAGAAATATTTCGCTATGCGGCGGGCGGCTTCAGGGATTTCACCCGAATTGCCGCCAGCGATCCGGTGATGTGGCGGGACGTTTACCTGACTAACCGGGATGCAGTGCTGAAAGTGTTGGATGCGTTTGACGCGGATTTAAAAAAGCTGCGTAGCGCTATTGCTGATGGGGACGGACAAACGTTACTTGGTGTGTTCACCCGGGCCCGGGCGGCCCGTGAACATTTCACAAAAATGCTTGAAGGAAAGGCTTACAAGACTGATATGGCTAACAATGTGACCTACGTTGCCGGGAAAGGCGGTCCGGTGTGCGGCGATATTCGCGTGCCCGGGGATAAATCTATGTCCCATCGCTCCATCATGTTGGGTTCGCTGGCGGAAGGCGTTACGGAAATTGAAGGTTTTCTTGAGGGGGAGGACGCTCTGGCCACCCTGCAAGCATTCCGGGATATGGGTGTCGTCATTGAGGGGCCGGATCGCGGTTCAGTAAGAATAAATGGCGTGGGCATGCATGGCCTGAAACAACCGCCAGGGCCTCTGTATTTGGGTAACTCCGGAACTTCCATGCGTTTGCTTGCTGGTTTGTTGAGTGGTCAGTCGTTCGATGTTGAACTGACAGGCGATGAGTCCTTGTCCAAGCGGCCTATGGAACGGGTTGCAAAGCCGCTGCGGGAAATGGGTGCGGAGATCTCCACATCTGAGGGCGGGCGCCCCCCTGTCAAAATTAAAGGCGGCTCCAAGCTTCATGGAATTCATTATGACATGCCTGTCGCCAGCGCCCAGGTTAAGTCCAGTCTGGTCCTCGCAGGTCTTTATGCTGATGGTGAAACCTCTGTGACGGAGCCTGCGCCTACCCGGGATCACAGCGAGCGAATGCTGCGTGGTTTTGGTTATCCTGTGGATGTGAATGACTCCAAGGTGACGATTGAGGGCGGCCATAGACTGAACGCTACCAAAATCGATGTCCCTTCGGATATCTCTTCCGCTGCGTTTTTCCTAGTTGCAGCGAGCATTACTCCCGGCTCGGATCTGACCTTGCGCCATGTCGGCGTCAATCCGACTCGTGTTGGCGTTATTAGTATTCTTAAGTTGATGGGCGCCGACATTGAGTTGTCCAACCATAAAGAAGTGGGCGGTGAGCCGGTGGCCGATATTCGTGTGCGCTACGCTCCTTTGAAAGGGATCCGTATTCCAGAGGATCAAGTGCCTCTGGCGATTGATGAGTTTCCTGTTCTATTTATCGCTGCTGTGTGCGCTGAAGGTGAAACTGTGTTGAGTGGCGCAGAAGAATTGCGGGTCAAAGAAAGCGATCGTATTCAAACCATGGCGGATGGTCTGGCTGCGTTAGGCGTCAGTAGTGAAGTGAAGGAAGATGGTATTGTATTGCGCAGCTCTGAAATTGGCGGCGGCACTGTGAATAGCCATGGCGATCATCGTATAGCCATGGCCTTTGCTGTAGCGTCTTTAAGGGCTACCGGCGCAATCGTCATTAAAGATTGCGCCAACGTCGCCACGTCATTCCCCGGCTTCACTACTTTGGCGAATGAGGTTGGCTTTAATCTTCGGACTGAGGAGACGGCATGAAGGTGAGTCCCAGCATTCCTGTTATCACTCTTGATGGTCCCTCCGGTTCAGGCAAGGGAACTATCGCGCAGCTTACAGCACGGGCGTTGGGATGGAATATTTTGGACTCCGGCGCATTGTATCGCCTCTCTGCTTTGAGCGCTGAGCGCCAGGGCGTTGATTTAGGCGATGAAAGCGTTGTAGCGAAAGTTGCTGAAACCTTGGATGTGCGTTTTGAGGCGGGAGTTCCCGGCCAACCGGTGTCTGTTATTTTAATGGGCGACGATGTGACTCAGGAAATTAGAACGGAAACCTGTGGGGCCATGGCTTCTCGGGTGGCTGCCTATCCTTTGGTGCGCGCCGCTTTGTTGCAGCGGCAGCGGGATTTTCAATCCGCTCCAGGGTTGGTGGCGGATGGGCGCGACATGGGAACGGTCGTGTTTCCTGACGCTCCATGTAAGATATTTATGACCGCAAGCGCCGAAGTGAGGGCGCGGCGAAGATATGATCAGTTGATGCAGCAAGGCGAGAGTGTTAAAATTTCGCACCTTTTAAATGAGATAAAGGAACGCGATGAGCGTGACATGAATCGGTCAAACGCTCCTCTGCGACCTGCGGATGACGCCGTAGTCCTTGATACGTCAGACTTTTCGGTGGATGAGGTGTTGGAGAAAGTACTCCAGATCTGGTCTTCCCGTCAATCCTGAGTGTCCATCACTACGGTAAATTAATTAACCGGTGATCTTTTTTCGGGAGTATGCCAGTAATGCCCGGATTAAGATTTTAATCGAACAGACCGTGCTTGCTGGCCGCGCGGATGAAAATGTTCAACAGGAAACACAATGAGCGAGAGCTTTGCTGAGCTTTTTGAAGAAAGTTTAAAACAAATTGATATGAAACCCGGCTCTATCGTTAAGGGCGTAGTGGTTGATATCGATGAAGACTGGGTTACTGTAAACGCAGGCCTTAAGTCCGAGGGTGTAATCCCTGTAGCACAGTTCCTGAACGAGAAAGGGGAACTGAATCTGCAAGTCGGCGACGAAGTTGAGGTTGCTCTCGACGCAGTTGAAGACGGCTTTGGCGAAACCCGCCTGTCTCGCGAAAAAGCGAAGCGTGCGGAAGCCTGGAAAGATCTTGAAAAAGCTTTCGAAGCAAACGAAGTTGTTAACGGCGTTATCAACGGCAAGGTCAAAGGTGGTTTCACTGTTGAACTGGGCGGCATCCGCGCATTCCTTCCTGGTTCCTTAGTAGACGTGCGTCCTATTCGTGACACTGCGCATCTGGAAGGAAAGGATCTCGAATTCAAAGTTATCAAGTTGGATCAAAAGCGTAACAACGTAGTTGTTTCACGCCGTGCGGTTCTGGAAGCGGAAAACAGCGCTGAGCGTGACGCTCTGCTGCAAACTCTGCAGGAAGGTATGGAAGTCAAAGGTATCGTTAAGAACCTGACTGACTACGGCGCATTCGTTGATCTGGGTGGTGTTGACGGCCTGTTGCACATCACTGACATGGCTTGGAAACGTATCAAGCATCCTAGCGAAATCGTTAACGTTGGCGACGAAATCACCGTTAAGGTGTTGAAGTTCGATCGTGAGCGTAACCGCGTATCTCTGGGTCTGAAGCAGCTGGGCGAAGATCCATGGGTTGCTATCAAAGAGCGTTACCCAGAGAACACCCGCGTTACTGCGCGCGTTACTAATCTGACTGACTACGGCTGCTTTGCTGAGTTGGAAGAGGGCGTTGAAGGTCTGGTTCACGTTTCAGAAATGGATTGGACCAACAAGAATATTCATCCATCCAAGGTTGTTCAACTGGGCGACGAGCTGGAAGTGATGGTTCTGGATATCGACGAAGAGCGTCGTCGTATCTCTCTGGGTATCAAGCAGTGTCATGCTAACCCATGGGAAGAGTTCTCCGGCAACTATAACAAGGGCGACCGCATCTCCGGTAAGATCAAGTCTATTACCGACTTTGGTATCTTCCTTGGTTTGGAAGGCGGCATTGATGGTCTGGTTCACCTGTCCGATATTTCCTGGAACGAGCCAGGCGAAGAAGCTGTTCGCAAATACAAGAAAGGCGACGACTTGGAGACCGTGATCCTGTCTATCGATCCTGAGCGTGAGCGTATCTCTCTGGGTATCAAGCAACTGGAAAGCGATCCGTTTGCTGAATTCACTCAGTTGAACGAAAAAGGCTCTATCGTTACCGGTACTGTTAAGTCTGTTGATGCTAAGGCAGCTGTCATTGCTCTGAATGATGACGTTGAGGCGACTTTGAAGGCGTCTGAAATCAGTCGCGATAAAGTTGAAGATGCTCGCAACGTGCTGAAAGAAGGCGACGAAGTTGAAGCGAAAATCATCAGCGTTGACCGTAAAAACCGCGTAATCAACCTTTCCATCAAGTCCAAGGATATTGATGAAGAGAAGCAGGCGATTCGTGATGTTAAAGAGAAGCAAACTGAAGCTCAAGGTCCGACCACTATCGGTGATCTGATCAAAGAGCAATTGCAACAGCAGCAGTAATTTCTCTTAGATAAATTCTCTAAAAAAACGGGCTATATGCCCGTTTTTTTTGTGTTTTTTTAAATCTTTAACTACACTTCTGACGAAGGCTACGATAAGGAAGCTTCTATGACCAAATCAGAGTTAGTCGAGATTATTGCGCAAAAACAACCACAACTTTCGATAAAAGACGTTGAGCTCGCGGTTAAAACGATCATAGAGTACATGTCACAATCTCTGTCCCAGGGGCAGCGTATAGAAATACGGGGATTCGGCAGTTTCAGTCTCCACTATCGCGCTCCACGGGTAGGGCGAAATCCCAAAACAGGTGAGACTGTCCATCTTCCTGCGAAGTATGTGCCGCACTTCAAGCCTGGTAAGGAATTGAGAGATGAGGTTAACGCAAGTCTCAAAGCCGGATATTGATAGCCGGCGTCAAACCGCTAATTAATTGTAAGTGCACGTTTTTCTATGCCTGACATCAAATCCAGGTATGGTAAGATAGTGCACCCAATTAGACCGGTTCGGGTGCGCTAATGTCCAAGCTAAAAAAGATCTTTTTGCTATGCCTTATCTTCCTGATGGTGGTTGTTGGTGTAGTGTTTGTATTGCTTAACAATTCCAAGCTAGAGCTAGATCTCTTGTTCTACCATACGGGGCCGGTGAATGTTTCCATTCTGATTGGTTTGGCGTTTGCTGTAGGTTTTCTATTGGGGATGTCGGTAACTAGCTTGACTGTTCTTAAGTTGAAGATTTTCGGTAAAAGAGGGCGCGATAGCGCCACAAAGTCACCTACGCAGGTTGTCGCCAGCAAATCATAAGGGCTTATGGAATACCTTGGCCAATTGTTGTTAATTGCCGTCGCAATAGGCATCGGTTGGCTGATCTGTTTTATTCAGGGGCGAGTTGGTCAGACTGCCAAGGCCATCAAGCGGGGCGGAGCCTATCCAAAGTCCCTGCAATATCTTTTTGAAGCTTATGATGCGCCGACTCTGGATTCCTTTGTTCAGGAGTTGGAGATAAATCAGCATACGGTTCAGCTTCACCTCTCAATCGCCAACTTCTTTCGTCGCAAGGGCGAAATTGAAAAAGCGACGGCGATACATCAAAACCTTCTTTCACACCCTGACGCTAGAATCAAACATGGAGAGCAGCTTACCTATGAGCTGGCGCAGGACTATATGTTTGTAGGTTTGTATGACAGGGCGGAATCTCTTTTTATTGAGTTGGCGGCGTCCCGGCAGTGGCGGAAACAGAGCACAGAGTGCCTTCTCGAGATCTATGAGCATGAAAAGGAGTGGGGGGTTGCGCGTGAGCGCGCTTTGACGCTGGACGTTAAGCGAGATCGTGAGGTGCAGGTGCGGCTTGCTCAGTACTGTTGTGAGATGGCTGAGCGCAGTATGCGACGTAAAGAGTATTCAGAGGCGACGCGGCATCTTCGAGAGGCGCTGGTGTACGACAAGCTTTGCGCTCGTGCGAGTATTCAGATAGCTCAAGTGTGCGTCGCTACAGAGCAATACTCAGAGGCCCTGGCGGAGCTGAAGCGCATAGAGCAGCAGAATCCGGTGTTTCTCTCGGAGGTGGTTGGGCTGGTGAGGGAAATATGCGAAAAGCTCAACGAGCGGGAGCGGCTCTTGAAGATACTTCAACGTATGTGGGAGCTTCAGCCGTCCGCGAAGATCATGATTGCGCTTTCCGCTGCATTGAATGAAAACGAGAATACACAGGAGTCTATAGAGTTTCTTTTGCGGCAGCTGGATGCTCACCCTACTCTAGGAGGGGTGGAGGCTTTATTGGTATTGCTGACTCCTTATGCGGACCCTGAGCCTAAACGATGGATTATGATTGTGAAAGGGGTGTTGGAGGCGTTGTTGGAGAAGAATCATTCCTATATTTGTGAAAGCTGCGGCTTTTCTGGGCGACGCCTGCATTGGCAGTGCCCTAGTTGCAAAAAATGGGGGGTGGTGAAGCCGTTGCCCTGGGTTTAGGAGAGGGGCGGCGGTCAGGTGGTAATGATAACAGGTGGTGTGAGTGAAAGGTGAAATGATAGTGAGCGGACCGAGAGTCGTTGTGGCTTTGGACTTTTCTGATAAGAATCAGCTTAGTGAGTTTGTTGCAAGGCTTGATCCGAGCTTGTGCCGGCTAAAGGTGGGGAAGGAGTTATTTACAACATTTGGTCCCGCAATCGTTGAGCAGCTGCAGGCGCGCGGCTTTGAAGTATTTCTGGATCTCAAGTTTCATGATATTCCGAATACGACGGCGCAAGCGGTGAAGGCGGCTGCGGGACTGGGAGTGTGGATGGTGAATGTGCACGCCTCCGGTGGAAGGAAGATGATGGAGGCTTGCCGTGATGTGTTGGAGAATAGGGCGGATGCTCCTTTGCTGATCGCGGTCACCATGCTCACTAGCTTGAGTAATGAGGAAATATCCGAGATTGGTTTTCCTTGCTCTGCTCCTGATATGGTGAGTAGGTTGGCGGCCTTGGCGCAAGATTGTGGTATGGATGGGGTGGTTTGTTCTGCTCAGGAGGCGCCGTTGCTTCGTGGCGCGCACGGCGAAAACTTTTGCTTGGTGACGCCGGGTATCAGGCCTGCGTCGGCTGCTGCGGACGATCAAACGCGTATTGTCGCGCCATCTCAGGCAATAGTGGGTGGTAGTTCCTACTTGGTGGTGGGAAGGCCTGTCACTCGAGCGCCAGATCCTTTGCAGGCTCTGCAAAAAATCGTCAAGGAAATTGAGTCGGTCTGACGATGGCGGTTTGTACGAGGGTGGGCAAGAAGTGCGTTAAGTTGCTGGAAAATTCAGGCAATAAAAAAGGCTGGTAAAACCAGCCTTTTTTAAATTTGGCTCCCCGAGCTGGACTCGAACCAGCGACCCAATGATTAACAGTCATTTGCTCTACCAACTGAGCTATCAGGGAATGAAATCGTTAGAGGCGCGTATAATAATGACCTTTAAATTAAAGGTCAACATCTCTTTTATCGCTTTTTGAGGCGTATTTTTAGTAAATAAAAAAGCCCGCGGAGCGGGCTTTGAGTGATTGCATTTAAATGTTTACTGTACGGCTTTGGCTATGCGCTCCATGGCTTGTTCCAGATTTTGCATGCTGGTTGCGAAAGAAATGCGTAGATGACCGGGGGCGCCGAAAGCGGAGCCCGGCACTAACGCTACGCCAGCCTCTGTCAGCAGATATTCTGCAAGGTCCACGTCATTGTAAATGTTGTTCATGCGTTCAATGACACCCTGAAAGCCTGGGAAGGCGTAGAAAGTGCCGTCTACGGGCAGGCAGGTTACGCCGGGCATGTCATTAAAAGCTTTGACGACAAAATCGTGGCGCTTCTTGAACTCTTTCACCATTTCTCCAATGCATTCCTGCGGGCCGTTCAACGCGGCGGCGGCGGCGGCTTGGGAGATGGAGCAAGGGTTGGAGGTGCTCTGCGACTGAATTTTTTTCATGGCGGCGATCGCCTTGGCGGGGCCCGCTGCGTAACCGATGCGCCAGCCTGTCATGGAGTAAGCCTTGGAAACGCCATTCAGCACAAAAGTGCGATCATACAGATCCGGGCAAACACTCAAAATATTGACGAAGTCCTCGCCAGTCCACAGCGTATGCTCGTACATATCGTCAGTCGCGACCATCACGGAAGGATGTTTACGAAGCACTTCGCCCAAAGCGGACAGCTCTTCTTTGCTGTAGGCCATGCCGGTTGGGTTGGAGGGGCTGTTGAGTACAACCAGTCTGGTTTTGTTGGTGATCGTTGCGTCCAACTGCTCAGCGGTGATTTTGAACCGCGTCGCTTCGCTGGTCTCAATGATTACCGGTTTGCCGTCCGCGACAATAACCATGTCGGGGTAAGACACCCAGTAAGGTGCGGGGATAATGACTTCGTCACCTTCATCTAATAGCGCCAGAGCGAGATTAAAAAAGCTTTGCTTGCCCCCGCTGGAGACCAGTATCTGGTTGGCTTCGTAATTCAGATTATTATCGCGTTGGAATTTGCTGATAATCGCGTTCTTTAATGCAGGGGTTCCGTCGACTGCGGTATATTTGGTTTGGCCCGCGTTAATCGCGGCGATAGCTGCGTCCTTGATGTGCTGAGGGGTGTCAAAATCAGGTTCTCCGGCGCCTAAACCAATAATATCTTTCCCGGCGGCTTTGAGTTCCGCCGCGCGGTTGGTGACAGCCAGAGTGGGAGAGGGTTTGATTGCTTGAACACGGCGTGAGAGATCGATTTCCAACGGAGTAATTCCTCGATTTTGGTGGTTAAGCTTGGTAAGTTGGCCAATGGCTTGAATAAAGGCGAACGGCGCGCCCAATCAACGGCCAAACGGTATAATTCTACAATGTCGTCGATTCATACGTAAGTGAGTAATGCAAAAGTTTCAGCTTAAAGCGAATTATCAGCCGGCGGGCGATCAGCCCGGCGCCATCGCCGGATTAGTAGATGGACTGCGCGACGGTCTGCTGCACCAGACATTGCTGGGGGTTACCGGCTCAGGGAAAACGTTCACCATGGCCAATGTCATTGCGGAAATGCAGCGACCCGCTATGGTGATGGCTCACAACAAAACCCTGGCGGCGCAGTTGTATGGGGAGTTCAAAGAGTTTTTTCCCGACAACGCAGTGGAATACTTTGTCTCCTATTATGATTATTACCAGCCGGAAGCTTACGTGCCGTCTTCCGACACCTATATCGAAAAAGACTCTTCCATTAACGATCACATTGAGCAGATGCGTTTGTCAGCAACTAAAGCGCTGATGGAGCGTAAAGATGTGGTGATCGTCGCCACTGTCTCTGCGATCTATGGTTTGGGTGATCCGCAGTCCTACAAAAAGATGATGATGCACCTGGACCGGGGCGATAAAGTTGATCAACGATCTTTGTTGCGCCGGCTGGCGGAATTGCAGTACACCCGCAACGACCTGGAACTGCACCGGGCTAACTACCGGGTGAGAGGTGACGTCATTGATGTATTTCCTGCGGAATCAGAAGCGGATGCGTTGCGGATTGAGTTGTTTGACGACGAAATCGAGTCGCTGTCCTGGTTTGACCCCTTAACCGGGGAAGTGTACCGGCGGGTGCCGAGGGCGACTATCTACCCTAAAACCCACTATGCTACGCCGCGTCAGGTCATACTGGATGCGACGGATCAAATAAAGACGGAACTGCAGGAGCGACTGCAGCAGTTTCGCGGCTCCAGCAAACTGTTGGAGGCGCAACGGCTGGAAGAGCGCACCAAATATGATCTGGAGATGATGTTCGAGCTGGGATACTGTAACGGCATTGAGAACTATTCTCGGTATTTGTCCGGTCGCCAGGCGGGAGAGCCGCCGCCAACTTTGTTTGACTATCTGCCTTCCGACGCTCTGCTGTTCATAGATGAGTCCCATGTGACCATTCCGCAGATCGGCGCCATGTATCGGGGGGACCGTTCCCGTAAGGAAACGTTGGTGTCCTATGGATTCCGGCTACCCTCTGCGTTGGATAATCGCCCTTTACGCTTTGACGAGTGGGAGCGCCTGGCTCCGCAAATGGTTTTTGTCTCGGCGACGCCCGGTAACTATGAAGCCGATCATCAAGGGCAAGTGGTGGAGCAGGTGGTGCGTCCTACCGGCTTGGTTGACCCGGAAATAGAAGTATTGCCGGCATCCACTCAGGTTGATGATCTGTTAGGGCAGATTCACGACCGCGTGTCCCGCGACGAGCGTGTGCTGGTGACCACACTGACGAAAAGAATGGCGGAAGATTTAACGGACTTCCTATTGGACAAAGGCATCAGGGTGCGTTACCTGCACTCTGATGTGGAAACTGTAGAGCGGGTGGAGATTATTCGCGATTTGCGCCTTGGGGAGTTTGATGTGCTGGTGGGCATCAACTTGCTGCGTGAAGGTTTGGACATGCCGGAGGTTTCCCTGGTCGCTATTTTGGACGCGGATAAAGAAGGCTTCCTGCGTTCAGATCGCTCGCTGATTCAGACTATCGGCCGGGCGGCGCGGAACGTGCGCGGCAAAGCGATCTTATATGCGGATAAAATCACTGGCTCCATGCAAAGAGCGATGGATGAAACCGAGCGTAGACGTAACAAGCAGATCAGTTTTAACGAAGAGCATGGCGTCGTTCCCCGCGGCTTGGATAAAAAAGTCGCGGATATCATGGAAGGAGCGCGGGTTCCTGGCTCTAAAAAAGGCGCTTCGCAGCGCAGAGTGGCGGAAACTGCGTCTTCCTATAATGTAGAGACAGAAGCAAGAACGCCGCAAGATTACGCGAAAATGCTGCAGAAGCTGGAAACAGCCATGTACGAGGCAGCACGTAATCTGGAGTTTGAGAAAGCCGCGCAGTTGCGGGATCAACTCAAAGAACTGAAAGAAAAAGGCCTGCAATAAAAGAAGAAGTAATGGCGTTATTACAATTATATTGGCCCTACCTAATGGCGGGGGGGATAGGGCTTGCTCTCGCGCTTCTGGCTCTGTTGGGGCTAGTGAGGCAACGCCGGCGGCGAAGAGAGCTTGAGCTGAGCAATGCTCAAATAATGGAAAAACTTTTGGCTCGTGAAGACGAAGTGGCGCGTCTTCAGAATGCGTGTGCGGAAAAAACGCAGCGCTGTGAGTCCCTGCAGCGGGAAGTTGGTTTGCTACAACAAAGTAACGCTGCGGTGAAAGCGCGGATGGAGTCTATCCATGAGCGTTATGTCAGCGCGGAGGCGGCGACCAGAGACAAAGAGGCTGATTTGTCTGAGTTAACGCAGGCGCTTAGCGCCGCTCAGAGTGAGCTGGCGTCCTTGAAAACCGCCGCAGCGAAGGAACAGTTGCATCATCAGGAGAAGCTGAAGTTGTTGGAAGCGTCGCGTGAGGCGCTGACGCAGGAATTTCAGCTTTTGGCGAATCGCATCTTCGAAAGTAGCACACAGAAACTGTCCGAGTTCAGCCAGAACAATCTGAAGACCATTCTCGATCCCTTGAATACACAGTTGAATGACTTCCGTAAGAAAGTGGAAGACGTGTACGACAAGGAGGCGCAGCAGCGTTTCTCGTTGTCTGCGGAAATCAAGAAGCTGCAAACTTTGAATGAGCGCATCAGTGATGACGCCATCAAGTTGACCAATGCGCTGAAAGGTGACAATAAAGCGGCAGGATCATGGGGGGAAGTGATTCTGGAGCGAATCCTGGAGCGTTCAGGGCTGGTGAAAGGGAGGGAGTACGAGGTGCAGAGCGCTCAAAGGAACGAGGCCGGGCGTCGTATTCAACCAGATGTGATTATTCGTCTTCCGGAAAACAAAAATGTCGTCGTCGACTCAAAAGTCAGTCTGGTGGCTTATGAGCAGTACCATAACGCAGCGGACGACAGCGCCCGAATTGACTATCTGAAACAGCACGTGCTGTCTGTGCGACAGCATATAAAAGGATTGAGCGGTAAGCGTTATCAAGACGCGTTAGGTCTGAATTCATTGGATTTTGTGCTGTTGTTTATCCCAATCGAAGGGGCCTTTGCGGCAGCGGTCCAGGGGGATCAAAGCCTGTTCAATGAAGCCTTTCAGCAGAACGTTGTGATCGTCTCTCCTTCGACGCTTCTCGCTACTTTGCGCACCATTCACAATATCTGGCGCTATGAGCATCAGTCGCAAAATGCGCAGGAAATTGCGCGGCAGGCGGGTTTTCTGTACGACAAGTTCGTCAACTTCGTACAGGATCTGGAAGAGATTGGTCAGCGCCTGCAGCAGACGCAAGGCGCCTATGATACCGCTATGGGGCGCCTGGCCACGGGGCGAGGCAACTTGATTACCCGGGTGGAAAAGCTCAAGCAGCTGGGGGCTCGCGCTGGTAAACAGTTGAGTGAATCTACGCTGCAACGGGCGCAAATGTCGGAGGAGGGCGACTCGCGAACAGCATCTCTCTCCATTGGCGACAGCGCTGGTTTATGACGGAATGGTTTGCGGGCCTTTCCTGGCTCGAAGTCGCAACGCTGTTAGGGGGCAGTTTTCTGGGCTCGATGTTGACCGCCGCGCTTGGTGTAGGCGGCGGCGCTTTTCTTATCGCAGTGATGGCGGATATTGTGCCGCCGTTAGCATTGATTCCTTTGCATGGCATTGTACAAATGGGGTCCAACGCCAGTCGTGCGACCCTCACTCGTAAGCATATTCAGCTGCGTACGGTTGCCTTCTTTTTAAGCGGGGCGCTTGTGGCTGCGTTTGCTGCGGTCTGGCTATTGGGGCGCGTCGACCCCGCCTGGATTCCCCCTCTGGTGGCGCTATTCATTATCTGGTTGTGTTGGGGCCCCATCCCTGAGCTGGGGCTGGGTAAAACTGGCGCAGGCTTATTTAGCGGAGGCCTGTTGACGACGCTTGCTACTATGATCGTTGGGGCCACCGGGCCTTTGGTGTCCGCCTGGCTTGGACGTAGCGGCGTTGATCGGTGGACCTATACTGCCAACTTTTCAAGCTGTATGACGGTGCAACACTTGTTGAAAATTTTGGTATTCGGCTTGGCGGGCTTCGTTTTCACTCCTTGGGCGCTATTGCTTGGATTAATGGTGCTGGCGGGATTCCTGGGGACGAAAGCTGGCCTGAAGATTCTTGGTAAATTGCCAGAAGCGCGTTTTAAGTCGTTGTTTAAGTGGGTACTGACTTTGTTGGCGCTGCGTTTGCTGTGGATATGGTGGAAAGGATTCTCCGCCTGACAGACTGGAACTTGAAGGCGAATTCAGCCAGTGTTCAGTTAAGAAAGGATGTAATGGCGTTAGTTATGAAAATTCCGCCTGTTGGCAGTCATGCGGCAGGGGGATGTGAATAAACCCATAGTGGTTGAGGTGGTTTAATGGAAACCTATGAGAGTTTGGTCTCCACAATTGCATTAATGATGGGCGTTTCCTGGGCTAGTGGCGTGAACCTGTACGCTGCGGTGCTAATGCTGGGGCTTGGTGGCGCTACCGGACATATTGATTTGCCGCCAGGCTTGCAGACCCTGCAAGATCCGTTGGTGATCGCTGCGGCTGGATTCATGTACTGCGTGGAGTTCTTCGCGGACAAAACCCCTGGCGTGGACAGTGGTTGGGACGCGCTGCATACCTTTATTCGTATTCCTGCCGGCGCTGTGCTGGCGGCGGGCGCAGTGGGTGAAATTTCACCGGCGTTGCAGATCGCGGCTGGATTGGTCGGCGCTTCAATGGCGGCGACGTCTCACGCTACGAAGGCCGGAACGCGCCTGGCGATTAATACTTCTCCTGAGCCGTTCACCAATTGGGCGGCCTCGATTGGCGAAGACGTCATGGTTTTGGCTGGTTTGTGGGCGGCGCTGAATCACCCCTTTATTTTCCTGGTGCTACTGGGGCTGTTTATTGTGTTGGCGATCTGGTTGCTGCCGAAATTATGGCGATTCCTGAAACTGGTGCTGCGCAAGATTGGCGGTTTTCTGGGGCTGGTGGATAAGGAGAAGGAGCCTTCTCCTTCTGTAGGGAGTTTTCAGTTTAACGCCTTTTCCGCTGCTTCCGGTCCTTCTCCAGCCAGCGATGCTGACTTTACGGCGCCCAACCCCGCGATTGAGGATAATCTCAGTCGGATTAAAAAGCTGAAGGAGTTGTTGGACGCTGGGGCTCTTACGCAAGAAGAGTTTGAGGCGGAGAAAAAGCGCATACTGGGGCCTTAACAAGGGGGGGCTGGAAGGGGGAGACCTGTTGCTTGCCGCTGGCCCTAGGGCTCTTCCCGCCAGACTTTGATATCGCCGAGCCAGGGCAAGTCTGCAGTGCGCTGGCGCATGCTCTCTGTTATTCCGGGTGGAAGACTGCCGTTGGTTCCAGTGATCATTACCTCTACATGCACTTTGCCGTTGATGTAGTGCAGAATCAGTCTTTTTATGGTGTCTTTCGGCGCCAGATCGCGCCAGCGCTGCAGTAGAGTTTCCGTCACGTCATGACGTAATGGCAGGAGCGGAGAGCCTGCGCGTTTTTTTCCATCCGTATCGTTCTCCGTGTCAATGTGGTAGGTGATGTCGCTGATATGTTCGAATTGCTCTCTGATCTTCCTGGCGACATGTACCCCAATATAATGTCCTTCGGATACGCTCAGTGCTGCGTCCACCTGTAAGTGCAGGTCAATGACTACTTCCGGTCCAACATAGCGACCGCGTAAGTCATGAACTCCACGCACGCCCTCTACAGACAATGCAACCTCTTTCAATGAACGGACCTGCTCTTCCGGTAGGGCCGTTTCCACCAGTTCTTTGACGCTTTTTCCCGCCAGCTCAATGCCGATTTTGCCAATTAGGATAGCCACAATGATCGCCGCAACAGCATCAAGCCATGGGAATCCAGCGATCACGCCGAGTAAAGCGATGAGGACGACAATAGAAGAAAGAGCATCGCTGCGTGAGTGCCAAGCATTGGCGATGATCAAGTCTGAGCGTAGCTTCTTGCCAACGTCCAGGGTATAGCGATATATCCATTCTTTACCGGCGATAGATAAACCCGCCACCAGTAACGCGGGCCAGCCTGGTGTAATGTGATCGCCTTTCTCGAGGAGGCGCAGAACACTGTCGTAAGCCATGGCTCCGGCGACGGCGATGAGCATGGAGCCCAGCACGACCGTACCCAGCGTTTCGAATTTTCCGTGGCCGTAAGGGTGCTCTTGATCTGGCTTCTGGTGGGAATAGCGGGTGATGATGATCACCAGAATATCCGTTCCGGCGTCAGTAAACGAATGAATGCCGTCAGCGACTAAAGCGTGAGATTGGGCAAGGACGCCGACAATAATCTTTAGCAGCCCAAGAGTAATGTCCAAAATCATCCCGATCAGTGTTACGCGATGGGCTGCGCGGGTCTTTTCGGCAGGAGTGGAGTATGTCATGCTGCTGTTTTACAAAGCTTTATCGAGAGAGCGATGAAGAATTGTAGCATGTTCCGACTATCCTGCGGAGGAGATGGACGCTGCGTGGGATCAGGCTAAGGATAATAGTTGAACCAGGGGCTTTAAATTTTTTATACTGGTCAAAAAATAACCATAATAAATAGCGGAAAAGGTGCACATTATGAGTTCCCCCACAGAAAGGCGTCGTTTTGAACGACTACCCGCGTCGATGAGCGTTCTGCTTGATCACCCTGTGACAGGGCTCCACGAGTTGAAAACAGTCGATCTTTCCGAAGGTGGCGTGTTGGTGACCGGCGATTTTGTCGGCGACGCCCGGGTCGGAGACTTGGTTTCACTGAAAGTCGTTGGCTTGTTGCAGGAGCGCAGTCCGACAGTGCCGTTGAAAGTAGTACGTTGCGGCGTAAACGAAATGGCTCTGAACTTTATCTGATATCCGCCATTGCGATTATCGATTAAACCTAGATTTCAATAAATTCAGACCGAGAAAAGAAAGGGAGCGACAGCTCCCTTTCTTTTTGTCGCCAAGGGTGTGGATAACTCAAGTTGTGCTGTAAATGAATAACTTACCTGCAAATCAGCTGAAAAGTTGGCGGGGGTGTTCCCGTGTCGCGCTTATCCTAAGCGGCGAATTTGAGGTATTTATACTTTTTGTCGCGGTGGAAAAAGAGACGCCACTCTCGAATCTGCGAGGGCGGGGTTATTAAGTGGTTGAAATTTAAGCGCAAAAAATAACTGGTTAAAATTTAATCAATTTGCTGGGGAGGCTGTATTTTCGTGGGGTCTGAGATTTTTCCCTACCGATATTAACAAAGTTATCCACAGATTTAGTGGATAAATTACAGTTCTGTCACAGATATCCCCAACATGTAGTTAGAGGTGGTCAAAATTAGTGCAAAACGCAATGTGAAGTTGCATTTCGCAGTGAGTGGGTGCGGATATGGGAGCCGCCGGTAATGGGAAATAAACCTTTTAATGCGATTCTGGTTGGTTATAATACCGCGCCTGAAGTTCACCCCTCTTTTAAACTGTTCTACAGCAGTGGAATAGCCTTATGTCATATAAGTTAGCCCGACAGTTTCTGTTTCGCCTTCCGGCGGAAGCCTCCCATAACATTTCCCTGAAAATGCTTAAAATGGCCGATAACGCCGGCGTGTTGGGAATGTTTATGCCGTCTATGTTCTCACGTCCGGTGGAGTTGATGGGAATAACCTTCCCTAATGCGGTCGGTCTGGCGGCGGGGCTGGATAAAAATGGCGATTACATAGATGGCCTGAGTAAACTGGGTTTCGGCTTTATCGAAGTTGGTACAGTGACTCCGAAGCCTCAGGACGGCAACCCACTGCCGCGCCTTTTTCGCCTGGAGGAACGCAACGCGATTATCAACCGCATGGGATTCAACAATTACGGCGTTGATTACATGGCGGAGCGTTTGCGCAAGAAGAAATATGATGGGGTGATTGGCGTCAACGTCGGAAAGAACAAAGACACTCCCGCTGAGGAAGCCGCTTCGGACTATATCACCTGCATCAATAAGGTGTATCCCTACGCTTCCTATATCACGATCAACATCTCTTCGCCCAATACGCCTGGATTGCGCGCACTCCAGTTCGGCGACTCCTTGCGCAGCATGCTGCAGGAAATCAAGGACTGTCAGGAGCGTTTGAATCAACAGCACGGGCGCTATGTGCCGTTTGTTGTGAAAATCGCGCCAGACATGTCTGACGACGAGGTGCATATGGTCGCGCGCACTCTGCTGGACTACAACATGGATGGCGCTATCGCCACGAATACCACCTTGTCGCGTGAGGGTGTCGAGAGTCTGGTTCACGGAAAAGAACAGGGCGGCTTAAGCGGCGCACCGCTGACCAAACGCTCCACCCATGTGGTGAAAGAACTGTGCGCGGCGCTGGAAGGTCGTATTCCTGTCATTGCGTCCGGCGGCGTAATGAGCGGCCAGGATGCTGCGGATAAAGTGCGGGCGGGCGCGAGTCTGGTGCAGGTATACAGTGGTCTGATTTATCGAGGGCCGGTATTAGTGCGGGAAGCGGCTGAGGCGATTGGCGGCCTGGATAGTTGAATTCGCCAATGAAAAGGCCCGCGTTGCGGGCCTAAATGGGGTTGGGTGAACCCCTCCTTTACGAATGAGTGTTTAGGTGAATCAGGATGCTACGCCAGGGCTTCTGTGTATCCCGGATACGCCGGTGTAACCATCCCAATGGTCCGCTCGGCCGTCGCGCCAGCCGTTAATCCACTCTTGACGCATATGGGGATTGGCGGCGGGACATAAATCTTTTGACCGGCCGCTTACGCCGGCACGGTAACCCTTGAGGTACGCTCTTTCGAACATATCGCGCTTCTGTCTTCTCATTCTTTAATGACCTCACCAATTTCTGGGTTAGACAGGAATTCAAACAGATTAACAGTTGAATCGGAATTTGGACTAGAAAGCATCTCCTTATCGTCTGATCTTGTGCGAGAGGATATATATCAAATTAATAGCGCTACACTTTCAAGTTAAGCCAAATTTAATTTCGATGTACACAAATTATTTCATCTATGTGACGGTTTTTTTATAGTTTTGTGGAATTAAATCCGGTTAAGCGCTTGATCGCCCTAGGACCGTCTTTAATCCTTGATATGCAACGATTTGTAACGGCGTAGGAATATGAATGAATTTTCACTGTTTGCGAGCTGTCCCAAAGGGCTGGAGTATGTGCTCGCTGACGAACTGAAGGCATTGGGTGCGGAAGTGCTCAAAACCAACCCCGCGGGGGTTGAGGCGAAGGCGGATCTTGCAGGGGTGTACCGGGTTTGCCTGGGGTCGAGACTGGCTAACCGGGTATTGCGACTATTGCAGTCTACCCGCACCGCCACCCGGGACGGTTTGTATCAGGCTGCATCCGATGTGAACTGGAG
This sequence comes from Hahella sp. NS-SX17, assembly GCF_057367735.1. NCBI lineage: Bacteria > Pseudomonadati > Pseudomonadota > Gammaproteobacteria > Oceanospirillales > Hahellaceae > Hahella > Hahella sp. NS-SX17. The sequence continues at coordinate 5,661,870 of NZ_CM170632.1, read as the reverse complement.
TGAGCACCTGCGTCCCGGGGAAAGCTACTGGATTGCCGCCTTTGGCTCCAGCGGGGATATCCGGCACTCGCGTTTTGGCGCCCAAGTGGTCAAAGACGCCATCAACGACCATTTCCGCGCCCGTGACCTGGCGTTGCCGGTTATCGACAAGCGCTCCGGCGTGCAGACAGTGCAGTTGAATCTGGCGAAAACCATTACATTGGGCCTGGATTTGGCGGGTAGAAGTCTGCACCAGCGTGGATATCGGCAAGAGGGCGCGGCGGCCCCATTAAAGGAGAACCTGGCGGCGGCGATACTTTATCGCGCAGGTTGGCCTGAGATATGTGGAGAAGATGGCTGTTTCGTCGATCCCATGTGCGGCTCCGGCACTCTGGTGGTGGAGGCGGCGATGATTGCGATGAATATCGCGCCGGGGCTGCTGAACCCGCACTTCCTGTTTGAAAAAGCGCCCTGGCATGATCCCGTAGTCTGGAGTGGCGTTTATGAAGAGGCGATGGAGAAAGCGGTGCTTGGCAAGCGACGCTGGCGCGGCGCCATATATGGCTGTGACCTGAATCCCACCGCGATCCGTACCGCCAAGCGTAACTTGTCTCGCGCCGGGCTTGATCGCTGGGTGAAACTGGAAACCGCAAGCGCGATGGAGTTTACCCCGGAAACAGAAGGGTGCGGTCAGCGTCTGCTGGTGTGTAACCCTCCCTATGGCGAGCGTTTGGGGCAGGAGCTGGAACTGCGGTCGCTGTACCGGGCGTTGGGGCGCAGACTGAAAACCGCCTATGGCGAATGGAAGGCGGGAATCTTCACTTCCAGCGTCAACCTGGCGAAAGAAATCGGGTTGCGGGCGGACAAGCAGTACCATCTCTATAACGGCCCCTTGGCCACGACCCTCTATTTGTTCGACGTGTACGGTAACAGACCGGAGGCGGAAGCGCCGCGCAGGCCGCAGAACGCCTCTCTGGAGGGCATTTCTGAGCAGGCGCAGATGTTTCGTAATCGTCTGACCAAGAACTTTGCGAAGTGGAGCAAGTGGGCGAAGAAACAGCAGCTTAGCGCGTACCGTATCTATGATGCGGATATGCCGGAGTACGCTGTCGCCATCGACTGGTATGACAGCGGGATTATTGTTCAGGAGTATGCGCCGCCCAAGTCGGTGGATGAAGAAAAGGCGCGACAGCGTCTGCTGGATGTTCTGGAAGTAACGCCGGCGGTGCTGGGGATTGATGGCGCCGGGTTGTTTCTCAAGCAGCGCAAGAAGCAAAAAGGCATGCTTCAGTATGAGAAAACAGACTCCAGTCGCAAAGAGCGTACGGTCGAAGAGCATGGTTGCCGCTTTTGGGTGAATTTATCTGACTACCTGGACTCCGGTCTATTCCTTGATCACCGTCCGACTCGGTACTGGATTCAACGACATAGCTCAGGCAAGCGTTTTCTGAACCTGTTCTGTTATACGGGGGCTGCTTCCGTTCATGCGGCGGCGGGCGGAGCCGCAGCCACGACCAGTGTGGATATGTCACAAACTTACCTGGCCTGGGCAGAGCGCAACTTTCAGCTCAATAAATTGAATGGCTCTCATCGCTTTGTGCGCGCCAACGTTCTGGAATGGCTGAAAACAGAGAAAAATACTTACGATTTGATTTTTCTCGACCCGCCCACATTCTCCAACTCCAAAAAAATGGAGGATGTGCTGGATATTCAGCGAGATCACGCCGGGTTGATTGAGGACTGTATGCGTTTGCTGGCGCCGGGAGGCGTATTGATCTTTTCCTGCAACTACCGACGCTTCAAGCTGGACTCAAGCATCGAGCAGCGTTTTGTGGTGGAGAATCATACCTCCGCCAGTATTCCTGAAGACTTCAAGCGCAACGAACGGATTCACCAGTGTTGGCATATACGCCATAACGCTTGAGTGAGTGAAGCGCCGGGGCTAGAACTCGTATTTCAGGCCGGCGCTAAGTTGCATGGTGCGGATCGCTGTCTCTGTATCGCGGTGAATGCGCCCGAACTCCAGTACGCCCCAGAGATCGCCGGTGACTTTGATTTCAGTCCCCAGCGCATAGCTAACGCTGAAACTGCTGTCAGTAAGATCTTCGGGGACGCTTTGGTGGGCGTCTGGATCGTCTTTAGAGACCTTGCCGATCATATGGGAGAAGCCGAACAGGGCGTATACGGACAGGTAGTCAGTGGCGGGATAGGTCGCTCCCATATACCAGCTGGCGAAATAGTCCATGCCGATATCCAGTCCCGGTTTGGCTTCCGTCTCATCCAGCCCCATTCCAGCGCGAAACTCGGTTTTGACGTAGTCGGTAAGGTAGGTCCCGTAGCTTAGCGTGACGCCTGTCGCGCTGGCGCTATTGCTGCCGGCGACCCGTTTGAAATCGAACTGGGTGGCGCTTAATCCTATATAAGACTTGCCTTCTTTTGCTCCCTCCGCGCGGCTGCCGGGGCTGGCCAGCAATACCGCCAATGCGATGAGAACGGTTGCGATCGAACGCGGATGACGGATGAGGCGCTTCATTATTTCCTGCTTTCCATGAGTTGTTATTATCGGTGCGATTTGCGGCCAGGGTGAGGGCGCAATAGTTCGGAATTGTGACGGAAGCGGTCAGCGCAGTCACGGAAAAGCGTCACAAATCAATTTGCGACCCATGGGCAGGGGTTACAGGGTGGCGATGTCCTGCATTTTCGTTTGAATGACCCGGCGCAGCTCGCTTTTTTCGTAATCGCTGGCGCGATGGATCAATGGCAGGCGCAAGCGGTGCAGGTGCAGGCAGGGGATTTGGTCCTGAAAGGGCTTTAGGTCCCCTTTGACCAGGATGGGCAGGAAGGGATCGGTGTCGGTTCGCATTTTATTAAGCACTTCCAGCGCTTTGCGCATAGCGATCGGCTTTGCCGGCGCTTCCGGGTCTTTGGGTTGTATCAGCATAAACATCCCTTTCTGCTTGATCAGTTCGCCTGGGATGATGTGAAACCCGGTGCGGGTGACGGCCTCCTCCTCAATATGATTGAAGGTGTCGTGGAAAGCGTAAGGGTCGGGCAATATCACCAGATTACGGTTATAGTCTTCAGGGAAGTGCATGCTGTAATTGGTGTAGATTTGCCGCACGGAGCCAGAGAAAACGCAAAGTTTGTTCTCAAATTTCAGGACGAAGTCCTGAGCCCTGCTGCGGTCGGCGAGCAGGTCCAGGTCCCAGATCAGGTCTGAGTTCGTGTTGTTCGATATTTCCATGTGAGCGCGTTTAACTGGCTGGTGCGTCTGATTAAAGCGTGTAGACACTGGAAGTTATCTGCAGTCCAGTAAAAACTTAGCAGTGAAGTGAGTAAGCAACAAGCCACAAAGGTTTTCAGAAAGGTAATATATTGTTATTAATCAGGCGCATCAATGCGCCATGTTGTTACTTAGCCTCCGGCAGGCTTTCGCTGCCGAAGAGTGGGCCAATAAATTCAATAATAAAGGTGCAAGAGAAATGAGTCAGGGAACAACCGGCAGTCTCTCCGCTCTCCCAAAATTGCAGGGACCGGAGCTTATCCACCAGGATGGGGCGTTGATGCAGGCGCTGGGGCAGGCGTTTTTTGAAGTGCAGGCGCTGGAGCATGTATTGGCCTGTTTATACGGCGCCAGTCCCCATGGACTGGGAGATTCATGGAGTCGCGAATTGCGCAGGATGCTGTACTCGATAGAAAGCGGCGGCGTTGAAAAAACGGTGGAAGAGCTGATCTTCGATTTGGAGCTGCCCCAGGATCGTTGGCTGCAATTGCAGCAGGCGCTTTATCTGCGGGAATGGGTGATCAGTGGTTTTTTTGGTGAGTTCGGTAGCCGTTTGCAGGTGTTGGAGGCTGAAGTCGGCGAGAAGCTGGTAGAGCGTATGCGGGCCGCTTCTGAAGATATATCCAAAGCGGTGGTGGATTTGCAGGAGCTGGTGTTTCAGCGCGAAATGGACTGCGACGAACCCTTGTCGGAGCAAGTGCAGCGTGCGGCGAGGTCTTATTGGATTGGCTCGGATTAGGGCGGCTGGGCCGCCCGAAAGGTCAGCGCAGGCGGCGGGTCAGTTCGGCCATGACGAAAACATTGTTCTCCGCATTGAAGCCTGAAAGACCGTTTTCCAGCAGAATTTCCTGGCGACGCTCAAGAAAAGTCTCGAAGCTAAGTTCTGGCAGAAAGTCTGTGATTCGCGCCAGTTCAAAAGGCAGGTCGGCATCGAAGGCTTCGAACAGGCGCTCCAATAACTGAGCGTCCGGGTCGAGGCCGTCGACGTAAACGGTGGCGTCAGCCAAATCGCCGGACAGGGTGCGAATGACGTCTTTGCCAGTTTCGCCCTGTTCAAATAAATGTTCCCGGGACAGGCCGTGGCTGTGCTGATAGCCAAAATCCCAATCTTCCCAATCGTCTTCTGGAATGATTAACGCCTTTTGGATGTCGCCATCCGGGGTGGTCCAGGCGATACAGATAGGATAGGCGTCATCGTCCGGGCTGCTGGCTTCGATATCCAGGAATAGTGCGTCTTCCAAGTGTTTGCTTTTCATAATCAGACTATTTGGGCTCGGCAAGTTATTGACATTCAATTATATTTGCTCAACCTTATTTCACCAAACAGACTTTGCAGGCGCCCGGGAGTCTGAATACGAAAAACAGCGTTGGAATCTGTTGTTGAGAGATTTTGACGGCTTGAATCGTATTTTGTCCGTTTGATAGCTATGGATATATTAATGAAATCCTGTCTTGTCGCATGCTTCTTTTTCCTGTTTTGTATTTCTCCGGCCCAGGCCGTTTCCCCTGATATACCGCAGCAACTCGCCGATTGGTCCGGCTGGGTGCTGCACGACCATACTGATAAAGACTGCACCTCCACTCATGACGGGACGGGAGCGAAGGTGTGTCTGTGGCTCAGTGCGCTGGAGCTGGATCTGGCGTTGACCCGTCTGGACTTTCGTTTTCAGGCGGACAGCCAGTACGAAGGCTGGCTATCGCTGCCCGGATCTGTGGCGTTCTGGCCTCATGAGGTAAAGCTGTCTGGTAATCGGGTGGCGGTCATTAATGTGGACGGAGTTCCTTCTATCTGGCTGCAGCCGGGAAGTTATCGGGTTCAAGGGCGTATTAGCTGGGAACATTTACCGCAAAGCATTCCGTTGCCCAAAGCTTTCGCCATGACGCGTTTGAACTCGGTGGCTGCGCTGGAGGGGCGCGCCTATGTGGATAGCGGTTCGGCGCTGTGGCTGGTGCGTGACCAGCTACAGGCCAATCTGCAGCCGGACTCTCTGAAGATCAATGTTTTCCGCAAGTTGATAGACGATGAGCCGAAGCTGTTGGAAACGCGTTTGCAGCTGGATGTTTCCGGCGGTGAGCGTGAAGAGGTATTGGGCGGCTTTCGTTTGTCCGGCTGGGATCAGTTGTCTCTGACCAGCAATTTACCAGCAAGAATTGAAAAGGACGGCCGCTTGCGGATTCAGGTGCGCCCGGGCTCCTGGACGCTGGTGGCGCGCTTTCGGCAAACCAATCGTACTGACGCATTCTCTATGGAGCCTGAGCCGGGAGGGGCGTGGCCGGAATCGGAATTATGGGTGGTGGAGACGCAGCCACAGTTGCGCCGGGTGGAAATAGAAGGGCGCGCCGTCGATCCGCAGCAGACTTTGTTGCCACAGGAGTGGCGCTCTCTGCCGGCATTTCGGGTGGCGGAAGGTTCGCCTCTGGATCTGAAAGAAATTGAGAGGGGGCTCACTTCCTTGTCAGGGAATCGTATTCGTCAGCATACCCAGGGGTGGTTGGCCTTTGATCAAAGTCGCTGGATCTGGCGAGATCGTCTGACAGGTCAAATGTCTCAGGGATGGCGTCTGGAGCAAGGCGCGCCCTATGAACTAGGGAAGGTGGACCTTTCAGGGCAGGCGCAGCTGGTCACGCAGTCACGTCAGGACTCCAGCAGGGGTGTGGAAGTGCGGCGCGCCGACTTGGACATGACGGCGGTCAGCAGTTCGCCGGTGGAGCGCGAAACCGCGGCCTTTGTCATCCCCGCCAGCGGCTGGCGCGGCGATAGCGGCAGCCTCAAGCTTGAGCACGTTTCCAGTGACGTCAATCTGCCGCCGGGATGGTGGCCTCTCGCCGCCTCCGGGGTGGATCGCAGTGCGGGAACCTGGTTTGATCGATGGTCCTTGTGGGACTTGTTCCTGCTGTTGCTAATTACCGCCGCAGTGGCGCGCTTGGAAGGCGTTGTGTGGGGGCTGGTGACGGTAGTGGCGTTGGGCTTCGCCTATCACGAAGTATATGCGCCAGTGGCGGTGTGGTTGCTATTGGTCATCCCCAATGCGTTATTGCGGGTGGTTCGTCCCGGCTGGATGTTGACACTGGTGACCGCCTGGCGTTGGGGGGCTTTGCTCATATTGGCGGGAATGCTGCTGAACTACGGCGTGGCGCAGGTGCGTATGGCTATCTATCCCCAGCTGGAGCGAGACTCAGGCGTGGTTTACTTTGTAGACCGTGGAGCGATAGCGCCCATGGCGGATACTGAAATGGATATGGAGAGCGGTTATATGGCGGAGGAGCAGTTGGCGTCGGCGCCGCCAGTTCCAGTGAGCGCGCCGATGTCTCTAAAATCGCGGCAACCTGAAGATATAGCGCCGGAAGCGCCTGCGCCCACTGGTCCTGGAGTGCCGGACTGGAGCTGGCGTCAGGTTAGCCTGACCTGGCAGGGGCCGCTCAGTGGCGATGAAAGCGCTAAATTGTATGTGCTAAGTCCCGTGCAGACTGGTTTTGCGAGGGTTGTTCATTTTGCGTTGTTGGTCATGTTGTTGGCGTGCCTGGTGGGGCGTCGCAGCGGGCGCAGCGATAGGAGCGGGAATGATTCGCCGCAACCTGGCGTCACCACCAAGCTGGCGGGGCTGGCGTTACTGGCTCCCCTGGCGCTGATGGCCCCTGTGGAGCGGGCGCATGCCGATACTAATTACCCCAGCCCGGAAATGTTGCAGGCCCTGGAGCAGCGTTTGACTGCGCCGCCGGCCTGTACTCCCCGTTGTGTGGATGTTAATTCCGCCAACCTGATTCTGGATGGTTACAGTCTGACATTGTCGCTGGAAGTCAGTTCGCTGCAGCCGATTGCTTTGCCGGTCCCGGCTCGCGCCGGTTTCTGGCGGCCAGAGAGTGTTTTTGTCAACGGTAAGCGCTGGGATCGTTGGAGCGCCGGTGAGGATGGCGTTTGGCGCATTCCGTTGGAAGCAGGCGTGCAGGAAGTAGTGTTGGAAGGTAGCGTGCGGGAAGTGGATCAGTTTCAGCTGGCGTTTCCCCTGCGTCCACATCGTTTTTCGGCGAAAGTGGCGGATTGGTCTATGTCAGGCGCGGGCAGCAACGAGCTGCTGAGCTCCAATATCAAGTTTGAGCGCACCAGCGTCAGTCAGCGTAGTTCGGAGTCGCGTCAGTCTTTGTTCCAAGAGCCCGCGCCCGCGTTCGTTAAAGTGTATCGGGAGCTGGATCTTGGTTTGAAGTGGCGGGTGCGCACACGGGTGGAGCGTATGGCTCCGCTGCGCGGCGCTATCTCGGTCAGCATTCCCTTATTGATGGGAGAGTCGGTGACTTCGGGCGACATTGACGTCAGCAATCAGCGGGCGCTGGTGACCTTGGATGATCGCCAGGGGAGTCTGGAGTGGGTGTCCAATCTGAGCTTCCGGCAACGTATCGAGCTATTGGCGCCAACCAATAACGCCTGGAGCGAACATTGGTCGATTCTGGTGGGGCAGCAGTGGAGTCTGGAATACACTGGGCCCGCGCCCTACGAGATTATTCAGTCCGGCTACTGGCGGCCCAAATGGCGGCCCCAGCCTGGGGACTCTTTGTTTTTGTCTGTCTCTCCCAACAAAGCGGTGGAAGGCCGCATGCTGACAGTGGACAGCTTGAATCTGACTGAGACCGTTGGCGGCAAGCAGTTGCAATTCACGGCGGATATACGTCTGCGAACCTCTCGCACACAGCGCTACAGCTTTGATTTGCCGGAAGGCGCGGTCCTGGATGCGGTCGAACTGGATGGGCGAAATGTCGCTCGCGGCGAAGAAACCGGCCGGGTGGATGTGGTGCTGGGGTATGGCGAGCAGCATTTGAGCGTTCGCTGGCATGAGGAAACCCAGGGCGCGCAGTGGCGCTATCAAACGCCTGCGCTGCAGACGCCAGTCCCGGTAAGCAACATACAGCTGCAGATTCAGCTGCCGGATCGCCTGTGGCCATTATGGGTGAACGGTCCGCAAATGGGGCCTGCTATTTTGTTCTGGGGTGTGTTGGCGGTGATGTTGCTGTTGGCCTCCGTACTGGGCTGGCATGGCGGTAATCCTCTGGGAGTGGGGCATTGGGCGGTGCTGGCGGCGGGCGCGGCTTTGGGGTGGGTGCAAGGTCTGCTGGTGCTGGCGGTCTGGTTTTATGCTTTTAACTACCGCTATGAGCTGGCCCAGGGGATGCCGCGCTGGGGGCGTAGGCTGTACAGCGCGCTTTTAGTGACGTTGACTCTGGTTGTGCTGGGATGGGTGATCGCCAGTATTCCCAAAGGGTTGATTGGTCAGCCTGCGGATTATGTCGCTGGTAACGGGTCGTATGCGGGGCAGTTGCGCTGGTATCAGGACGCGGCGACGGGGGAGCTGCCGACGGCGTCGGTCTGGACTGTTTCCGTATTGTTTTATCGAGTGGCGATGCTGGTTTGGTCGCTGTGGCTTGCCTTCGCTATGATTAGCTGGTTGCGCTGGGCCTGGGAAAAGTTTTCCGAGCGCCTGCCTGAAATTCCCGTCAAGCCGGGTCGCAAGGATAAAAAGACGAGTGCGGCTACAGCAGGTGAGAATTCTTCGCAAAACCAACTGGCCAAGCCGGAATCTCCCGTATAGGCTATGTGCAGTGCTTACGGTTGCTGTCGGCCCTGTGTCGACAGCCGTATAGAATCGGATAACGCGGTTACTTGAGTGATGTATGAATAAAGAAGAGTTTAATGAAGGATTATTGGCGTTTCTGGACGCCTCGCCGACCCCTTTTCATGCGGTCGCCAATATGGTGGAGATGCTTGAGAAAGCAGGATTCAAGCGTTTGCACGAAGAGTATGAATGGTCGTTGCAGGCCGATGACCGCTACTTTATCACGCGTAACGGGTCATCGCTGATTGCATTCAGCGGTGCGCAAGGTCCGGTGGAGGTCAGCGGCGCCAGAATGTTCGGCGCCCATACCGATAGCCCTTGCCTGAAAATCAAACCGAGCCCGGAACAGATGCGCAAAGGCTATTATCAGCTGGGCGTGGAAGTGTACGGCGGCGTGCTGTTGAATCCCTGGTTTGATCGTGAGTTGTCTCTCGCTGGTCGGGTGACCTATCTGAGCAGTGCGGGGGAAGTAAAAAGCACGCTGATCAATTGGAAGCGCCCCATTGCGATGATTCCCAGTCTGGCTATTCACTTGGATCGGGAAGTAAACAACAGCCGCTCCATCAATCCCCAGAAAGATCTGCCGGTGGTGTTGATGCAATGCAATGCTGACAGTCCGCCGGAATTTCGAGGGTTGTTGCTGGAGCAAGTCAAGCAGGAGCATTCGTCGCTGGATGCGGAGCGAGTGCTGGATTATGAGTTGTGTCTATACGACACCCAGACCGCCAGTATTCACGGCCTGCAAAACGAATTCCTGAGTTCTGCCCGTCTGGATAATTTGCTGAGCTGCTATATCGGCTTGCAGGCTTTGTTGGACGCGGGCTCCAGTCAGCCCTGTTTCCTGGTGTTCAATGATCATGAAGAGGTTGGCAGTGTGTCCGCGGAAGGGGCGCAAGGACCTTTCTTGCGTTCTGTGTTGCTGCGTATTACTGAGGATGAGACCCGTTTGAGCCAGATGATTAGTCGTTCAATGATGTTTTCCGCGGATAACGCCCATGGCGTGCATCCCAACTATGCGGACCGTCATGATGAGAATCATGGGCCTTTGCTGAACAGTGGGCCGGTTATCAAGGTTAACTCCAATCAGCGTTACGCCACCAACAGCATTACCAGCTCGTTCTATCGTCGCCTCAGCGAGGAGCTGAAGCTGCCTTATCAGGTGTTTGTGGTGCGTACGGATATGGCCTGCGGCAGCACCATCGGCCCGTTAACGGCGGCGGAGCTGGGCGTTAAAACCTTGGATATCGGCGTGCCCCAGTTCGCGATGCACTCCATCAGGGAAACCTGCGGCAGCGCTGATCCATTGACGCTATATGAAGTGAGCAAGTCGTTTTTTAATACGGCGACGCTTCCGCAGGCATGATGTAGTCAGGGCCAGGGTAGGCGAGATAATCCAGGGATTGGATTTTCTTGTGTTAACCGGTTTCTGTCAGGAAGTAATAGCGCGGGAACGCAATGCAGTCTCTGTGGCGAACGCGCACGGAAATGACTGAAGGCTGAGTTTTAAGTACGGGCTTTAAAATTTGAGAAATAAGAGGAAGTGAAAAAGTGGTCGGGGTAGAGAGATTCGAACTCCCGACATCCTGCTCCCAAAGCAGGCGCGCTACCAGACTGCGCTATACCCCGATTGATCTTGAAGATCCGAAAGATTTGGCTCCCCGAGCTGGACTCGAACCAGCGACCCAATGATTAACAGTCATTTGCTCTACCAACTGAGCTATCGGGGAACGTCATTTTCGAGGCCGCAATAATAATGACATGGGACTATCTCGTCAACCTTTTCTATTATTAAAAAACGACGGAAGTTGAAAAAAATTTCAATCGATGGGGAGAGGCTATGGAAATCAAGAAGCTGGCGGAGATAAAAAAGATATTGCTGGTTGTAGATCCAACTAAGGAAAGGCAGGAAGTCATCCCCCGTACGATAAGGCTCGCCAAGGCGCTGGGCGCGGAAGTGGAGTTGATGGTGGCGGAATACCAGCGCGCGCTGGAGTCCAGTTATCCTTTCGACGCCAAGGCGCTGAGTTCGGCGAGAGACAGTTGTCTGGCCAGTCGTGAACGGTGGCTGGAAGCCTTTGCGGAGCAGATGCGCGCCCACGGCATTGCTGTGACCCAGCATGTGCGCTGGGAAAAGCCGCTCTACAGAGCGGTGGTGGAGCGCTGTCATGAGACCAAGGCGCAGCTTATTGTTAAAGCCACCCATCACCACTCCATTTTGCAACGAGCGCTGTTCACTAATACGGACTGGCATTTGATACGGGACGCGGATGCGCCAATCTGGTTCGTGCGTGAGGAGCATCGTTGGGACGGTCATATTCAAGTGTTGGCGGCCGTGGACCCGGTGGAAACCGAGGGCTCGGTAAATGGATTGAACTCACGAATTCTGGATATCGCCCATGAAATATCCTGTCGCCTGCCAGCGGAGTTGAACGTCGTACATGCTTACGAACCGATACCTACGGGCATGTTGGTGGAATTTGACGCCATCGTCGCCGATTACGAAGAATACCGCGAGAAAGTGAAGTCCAAACATCAAAAGGCGCTGGACCGACTATTGGAAAGCTACGTGGAATCCAGCACGCACGTGTTTTTCGAAGAGGGGTCCCCAGAAAAAGTGCTGCCCGCCTGCGTCAATCAGCATGGGCATGATCTGGTGGTCATGGGAGCTGTGTCACGTGGTGGCGTGGATCGCATTTTTATTGGCAGCACGGCGGAGCGCGTGCTGGATCACCTGGAATGCGACGTGTTGGTGATTAAGTAGCCTTATGGAACGGCCCCGGGGCTAAGAGGTCTTGAAGCGGCCCACGTTCTCCTGCAACTGTGATGACAGTTGATTGATATTTTCGCTGTTGGATGAGGTGGTGTTCACTTGCCGCCAGCTTTCGTCCAGCAGGGCCTCCAGCGTCTGCATGCTTTGTGCGATGCCTTCCGCATGCTTGGCCTGCTCCTCTGTGGTTTGAGCGACTTGGTCGATAAGATCGCTGGCTTCCGCAATGCCGCTGTTGGTTTGATCCACTGTCGTGGCCAGAGTGCTCATCTGCGATACGCTGTTTTGCGTCATGCTGTTGCTCAGATTGATCATCTTTTCTGTTTCCTCCGCGTCCTTTTGCAAGCCCTCCATGATCTCGCGGATTTCTTCAGTGGAATCCCGGGTGCGTAACGCCAGTTGTCTTACTTCATCCGCCACCACAGCGAAGCCGCGGCCATGCTCGCCGGCGCGAGCGGCTTCGATCGCCGCGTTCAGCGCGAGTAAGTTGGTTTGCTCGGCGATATTGTTGATCACTTGCAGCACTTCTGAGACTTTCTGACTGCTGCTGGCCAACCGCTGCATGGAGGCGTAGGAGGTTTCCATTTGTTGAGCCAGTCTGGACAGGGTGTCTGTGTTGTTCTGCAGCAAGCGTTTGCCATTATCGGACTGCGATGCGATTGACTGGGCGATTTCCAGTAATTTGCCCGCCTGCTGCGCGATGTCCCGGAAACTGTGGGAGATAAGCTGGGTGGATTCAGACACGGTGACGAATTCGGCTTTTTGTTGCTCCAGGCAGTTTTCCCCCTGGTGGGCGACATCCTGTAAGGACTCCGCCGATTGTCCCAGTTCCTGAGACTTATCATTGATACTGATGCATATCTGTTGGATAAGCTCTATGAAACGATTGAAGGCTCGCGCGAGCCGGCCGAGTTCGTCCTGCCCCAGATAAGTCAGGCGCCGGGTGAGGTCGCCACCGCCCTGGGCGATGTCTTCCATAGTGGCGACAACATCTTTTATCGGTTTGCTGATCAGGCGTGACACCAGTGCGGTCAACACACTGGAAATGACCAGCGTAACGACCAGGAACAACAGCATCTTCACAATATTGGAGTCCAGGGATTCGGCAATGTATCCGCTGACGCTGCGTAGGTCGCTCCAGATGCTGGCTTGCTCCTCCGCCACAATATTCAGCGTGTCATTGACCAGTGGGCGCAGCTCGCTGTCCAGCAGGCTGTTTTGACTGCGGGCGACGTCAAAGATGATTTTGGCTTTGCTTTCAAATTGCTTCACCAGCCCGTCAATCTCACCGATCCACTTTTCATGCTCGGGTTTGCGCAAGTGTTTTTTCAGGTCGATCACTGCGTTTTGCGCCCCGTAGACTTCCATCAGAAAGGCGTCGGTTTCTGTGGGGGAGCCAGTGCGCATGAATGCGTTCAGGTTAATGAGCGCGGCCTGTATGTGATTGCTGACCAGTATGGTCCACTGGATCAGCACCTGGGCGCTGGATGGGTCCAGCGTCACCCTGATGTTGTTGGACAACTCAAGGGTTTTCGGCACGATGGTTTCTTGCACGGTGGCGATGCTGCTGCGTAATTCGCGGTTCTTGGGTAGCAGGCTACTGCGAAACAAGTCGTCGATTCGCAGGCTGGCGGTTTGCAGGGCGTCGGCGCTTTTCAGTTTGGTGAAGTTGGAGTCGGAAAAATACGCCTGCGCCTGAGCGCTGGCCTGATTGTACTCCTCCAGTAATTGATCGGTAGGCGTGCGTAGATACTGCTGCTGAAGGCTGGCGCGTGTGGACAGGTTGGCGCTGAGGTCGCTGGTCAGGCGGGCTGTCGGTTCAATGACGGTGGAGAAGTGATTGGCTCGGGTTGTGATTTCCCGCAGCGATGTGATGACCATTAGCGCGTAGGCCAGCAACAAGACCAATATGAGGGCCGGAACCAGGCTTAACTTCAGCATTAATGGAAGATTCTGCAGACGCATTCCGCACCTCAGTTGTTACATCACTGTCAGCCCGCTGCGGTCATTCCGCTCAGCAGGCTGATCAGTAAGTCATGAATTTTTTTCGCTTGCGCGTACAGGCTGTTCAGAGACGCGTTGGCCTCACCCGAGGGCGCTGGACTGCGCTGTTCGATATTGAGACCGGCTTTCATACGATGAATTTCCGCCAGCACGCTGCGCGCGCCGTCATAGGCGTCCAGCACAGTCAAGGCGCCGCTGGGTATCGCTTCCGGGCTGGTCGGCTCCACTTCCAGATTGCGTTGCAGCCTGCCAAGCAGGTGATAATCCTGATACAGCGCCAGCATCACGTCGCGGATGTTCTTGTCGCTGTATTGCTTTTGTTGCGGCTCGGTAAATTTAAGGTTCTGCGCTCGCGCCAATAGTCGTAGCTCATCTTCGATCAGTTTGAACTGTTTTTGCGTATCGCCGATATCAGGGGGCGGGGCCAGCACGGACAGGACATTAGTGAGCTTCCACAGGCTTTGGTAAACATCTGCGCCGGACTTGCCGAGGGGCCGCTCGAACTCCGCCTCCGTAGAGATGGATTTGGCTTCCAGAATGGCGTTAAGTCCCTGATCCGCCTGCTCCAATAGTTCGTATACGTCTTTAGGCCGGAATATTTGAAAAGGGAGTTGTTTGTCTTCAATAGGCGAAAGGTTGTTCAGCGTCATCAACTGACGAATTTGCGCATAGGCGTCCAGCGCTTTCGCGTAGACCTGATTGGGCAGTTTATCCTGAAAGACAGGGACGTCGGATTCATCAATGGATTTACTTTGAGCGGCGACCAGCCGCCCAGCCTTGATTTGCATCTGTTCGCTGATCTGGAAGACGTTGTTGTTATTGATGATCGCCGCGCCAACGGGGCCGCTCAGAGACCACGCGGTCAGCAGACACAACATCCATCCCGATCGGATTCGCGGGACCACCATATAGCCAGCCTCAATAGTATGACTTACTTTAAGACTAGCAATAGCTATAAAGAGTGCAAATAAGCGTCGCTTGGATCAATGACTTAGCAAGGAATTTAAATGCGGCAACACATTTTCCACCAACTGCGGCTGGCCTTTGGCGTTGGGGTGAATGCCGTCGGACTGCATCAAACTGGGATCAAGCGCGACGTTATCCAAGAGAAAGGGCACTAACGTGACTTTTTGTTCACTGGCCAGGTCTTGGTAGATCTGATGGAATCCCTCAGCATAGGCCGGTCCATAGTTGGGCGGAATTCGCATGCCGATCAGCATGGCCTTTGCGCCGGATTCAGCAATACTTTCCAGCATGGCCGCCAGATTGTTTTTGATGATGTTGAGAGGGAAGCCGCGCAGTCCGTCGTTACCGCCCAGCTCCAGCAGGACGATATCCGGTTGGTGCTCCTTCAGCAACGCCGCCAGACGGGCGCGGCCGCCGCCAGTAGTTTCGCCGGAAATACTGGCGTTTATCAGCGTGAGGTTGGGGTAGGTGGTGCGAAGTTCGTTTTCCATCAAGGATATCCAGCCGGATTCCAGCGGGATGCCGTAAGCGGCGCTAAGGCTGTCTCCCAATACGACGATTTTCACCGGTTGCGATTTGTCTGTGACAGCCTGGGTGATAGGGCTTACCATCAGGCAGCAGAGCGTAAACAGAGTCCAGACGGACTTGACGATATAACGTTGAAACTGATTGAGGAATGAGGTTGCTGTCATGACTTCGGTAGATGTGCTTGAGGTTAAATCACTGACGAAAAGTGTCTCCAATGGTAGCGGGCGTTTGGATATATTGAAAGGCGTCGACCTGCAAATCAAAGTCGGGGAGTCGTTGGCGATTGTCGGCCGCTCAGGTTCCGGCAAGACTACCTTGTTGAGCATCATGGCGGGACTGGACCTGCCTTCCGCTGGGAGAGTTTCTATGTTGGGTAAGGATCTTGCGCAGTTGGATGAAGATGGCCGCGCCGCTATTCGCGCCCAGCATGTCGGCTTCGTTTTTCAATCCTTTCAGCTGATCCCGACGATGACTGCGCTGGAAAATGTAATGCTGCCGCTGGATCTCGCCGGCGCCGCGGACAGTCGAGAGCGGGCGCGAAACTGGCTGGACCGGGTGGGATTGCTTGAGCGGGAAGGTCACTACCCACGCCAATTGTCTGGAGGCGAGCAACAACGGGTTGCCGTAGCCAGAGCTTTCGCCACGGAGCCGGATATTCTGTTTGCGGATGAGCCTACTGGCAATCTGGATCTGGAAACCGGGCAGCACATCATGGACTTACTGTTCGACCTCAATAAGCAGCATTCAACGACATTGATCCTGGTCACTCATGACCGCGAACTGGCTGGCCGCTGCGGCCGCTCTCTGGCCTTGGATCAGGGCGTTCTGGAGACGGCGTAATGATGAGTTCTACGCGACCGCTGCAGCTCTGGTTGAGAGAGTGGCGGCAACCTTCCTTCCGTTTATTGTGGCTGGCGCTGTTTGTTGCGGTGCTGACCGTAGCGTCGATCACAGCCTTTACCGGTCGCTTGAAAGCTGTATTCGACGATGGCGCTTCCCGTTTTTTGGGGGGAGATCAGGTGATTGAAAGCTCAGGGAATCTCTCGGACTCCTGGGTGAGCGACGCGCAAAAACTGGGCCTGGAAACGGCGTTTACGCTGGAGTTTTCCACGATGCTGAATAGCGGCGACCAGTTCCAGCTGGTGGCGGTCAAAGCGGTGGACGAGGGGTACCCGCTGAAAGGCGAGGTCGGTGTGGTCACGCAGGCCGGCGCTTCGGCGCAGACTGTTCAGCATGGGCCGGCGCAAGGTGAAGTCTGGCTGGCGCCAAGGCTGTTCGCACTGCTGGGCGTAAAGTTGGGGGGCAAGGTTGGCGTCGGTCGTAAACAACTGACCGTGACAGGATTGCTGGCGAAAGAGCCGGACCCTTCGTTTTCCTTTATGAATGTGGCGCCGCGGGTGCTGATGAACTATGGAGATGTCGCCGCTACGGCGGTGGCGCAGCCTGGGAGCCGTTTGAAATACCGCCTGCTGCTGGCGGGCGATGAGCGGCTGTTGGATCAGTTCAACGCGGACATCTCTTCATCGTTGACGGCCTCTGAGCGCATCGTCTCCGCAAAGGATGGCCGCCCGGCGGTGTCGCGGGCGATTGAGCGGGCGGAGCGTTATCTGTTGCTAGGCGGCGTGTTGGGCGTATTGCTGGCGGCGGTGGCGCTCACCGTGACGGCGCAGTACTACGCGCAACAACAGAAGGATACGGTCGCCCTGTTGAAAACTCTGGGCTGCCGCAGCGGTCAGTTACGCTTGCGTTTTGCGTCATTACTGTTGCTTTCCGCCGCCACCGCGTCGATTTTGGGTTTGGCGTGCGGGTTGCTATTTGAACAATGGGCGGTCTGGGCGATGGGCGACATGCTGCCTCCTTTGCATAAGCCGTTGCCTCTAAACTGGATTTGGCTGCCACTTTTGACGCTGGCGATTGTGCTGGCGGCGTTTGCTTGGCCGGTATTTCGGGCGCTGGCCAAGCAGCCGCCCATGTTTATTCTGCGGCAGGCTGCGGCCAACGCGGATTTCCAGCGTATGCTGGGGTTCTCTAAATCGCGTATGTTGTCGGCGTTGGTCGGCTTCGCTGCGTTATTGATGGTGTACAGTGGGGAATTAACCATTGTCGCCGCAGTGCTGGCGGGGTTGGCGATAATGATAGCCGTGGCGGCCTGGTTGATGAAAATGTGGGTGAAGCTGCGTCCGCCGCGCCGTACAGTCACCCCCGGCGCTTTGCGGGCGGGGGCGGATCAATTGAAGCGCCGACCCTGGTCTACCGTGCCTCACGTATTGGCGCTGGGCAGCGCCTGGGCCTTGTTGCTGACACTGTTTTTAGTGCGAACGGAGTTAGTGGACAACTGGCGGGCGCAAATTCCGGAGAATGCGCCGAATCACTTTTTTATTAACATTGCTCCCTATGAAGTGGAGCCCATGAGGATGTTGTTCGAGCAGAACCAGATTGCGGCTGCGCCTTTGTACCCTATGGTGCGGGGTCGTCTGACTCACATCAATGGCGAGCTGGTGCGCACGGTGGTCAGTAAAGAAAGGGAGGTTGGCGCTCTGAACCGGGAGCTTAACCTTACCTGGATGGCGGATCTGCCCAAAGATAACCGTATCCTGCGTGGCTCCTGGTGGGATGCGTCCTCGAGCGTTAGCGTAAATGACGGCGTTCCTGGCGTTTCCATCGAAAGTCAGCTGGCGCAGCGTCTCGACGTGAAGCTGGGAGACTCTCTGACTTTCCAGATTGGCGGCGCCACGCTGGAGTCCAGGGTGCAGAGCATTCGCAGCGTGCAATGGGATAGTCTCAAACCCAACTTTTACATGGCTTTTGCGCCCGGCGCGCTGGATAACTTTGCCGCTACTTATCTGACCAGCGCTTATTTGGGCGATAACAAAACCGACATGGTGAACCAGGTTAATCGCCAGTTCCCTACCGTCTCAGTGCTGGAACTGGATCAATTTGTCGTGAAAGTGCGGGAAGTGATCGCGCAGGTTTCGCTGGCGATCGAAGCCTTGTTGGCGTTGATTTTCGCCGCGGCGCTGCTGGTGGTGGCGTCTTTGCTGGCGCGCGAAGCCCCTTCGCGACGAGCGGAGACAGCGTTGTTTCGGGCTTTGGGCGCGCACCGACGCGTTGTGATCGGCGCGACAGTAGGGGAATTCAGCCTGATCGGCGCGTTCGCTGGCGTTATGGGCGTCATCGTGGCGGAAAGCGTGGCTGGCTTTCTTCAATATCGCTTGTTCGAGCTGCCCTTTAGCCTGCACTGGGAATTATGGCTGCTGGCCCCGTTAATCAGCGCTGGCGCGACGGCGGCATACGCCTATTGGCGATTGCGGGGCGCATTGCTGGCGCCGCCACACGCCACTCTGCAATCCGGCTTTGTGGAGTAAGGCTGAGAGAATGAGCGTGGCGGTAGTCGGTGCGTACAAATCCGGCAAGGCGGTGGTCAAATATCTGCGCGATTATGCGGAAGCGGAAAGCCGTGAACTTGAGGGCATAAAGGGGCGGTGGCGCGCCGCTTTAGTCATTCCGGCGTTCGCGGAGGACTTTGAAGGGCTTAAGCGCGTTACTGCGGCCCTAAGCAATGCTGATTGTTTGCAAATCTGGGTTATTAACGCACCGGTGACGGCGGAAGCGAATGCGCTGGCGGCGACCCGAGAGTGTTTGCAGCGAGCGCAAAGCGAAGGCCGCACTGTGTGGCGTCAGGCTAATCTGGCGCTGCTGGAGATGGATGGGGCGGCTATTCTGCTGGTGGATCGGTGCGCCGAAGAAAATCGGATTCCTAAAGAGCTGGGAGTGGGGTTGGCCCGCAAAATAGGCGGCGATATTGCTTTAGCTTTGATTGCAGGAGGCTGCCTGCAAACTTCCTGGATTCACTACACCGACGCTGACGCCGAGCTTCCTTCAGACTACTTCGAGCAAGCGATTCGGCAGGCTGGCGATGCCGTGGCGTTGGTTCACCCTTTTCATCACCGCGGCGAAGGCGACGCCAGGCAGCAGCGATTGATGCGATTGTATGACAGCAAGTTGAGATCTTATGTGACGGGCTTGCAGGAAGCGGGGTCTCCCTATGCGTTTCACACCATCGGTAGCACGCTGGCCTGTCGCGCCGACGCCTACGCCATGGTGCGCGGCATGCCGTTGCGAGCGGCGGCGGAAGACTTCTACCTGCTTAACAAACTCGCCAAACTCGGCCCGATAATGCAGTCAAAAGGCGGCGAGATCGTTTTAAGCGGGAGGCTCAGCAGACGGGTTCCCTTTGGCACCGGGCCCGCCTTGCAAAAGGCGCTGGAAGGCGATGGGGCGGTGGCTTTTTATCACCCGGCGACCTACCAGTGTTTGCGCCTGCTTCTGCAATCTGTGGCGATGTTATGGCGCTTGCGTCGGCAACCGGAAACCGCGGTGGCCGAACTTGCCGCAAAGCTGGGTGTTTATACCCGGCGCGAGGACTTGGCCGGTCAAGCCCTGGAAGCGTTCGCCATCGCTAAAGCCGTGCGCCGTTTTGCTGAGCAATCCTCCACTGAACAAGCCTTTTGTCGCCACTTTCATTGCTGGTTTGACGGATTTCAGACACTTAAATGGATACACTGGTGGCGGGATAAACTGTACCCCAGTATCTACTGTGAACACGACGAGCAAGTACGCGCGTTGATGAATGATAATGATATAGAGGATAAGGACGAAGTATGAGCCAGGCCTCACTCTCTGGTATGTCCGATGAGCGAAAGGCGGCGCTGGAGTCTCTACTGATGATATTGATTCCCTGGGAGTACGCCGCAGAGCCGGGAATGACGATTCGAGGCTGGCGCAGCCGCCCCTCGGGCAAACCGGTCTTACATTTCATGCACGGCAACGGTTTCTGTGGGTTGACCTACGAACCGCTATTACGCCTGCTCGCCGAGCATTACGACCTGTTTCTTAGTGATGCGCAGGGGCATGGCGACAGCGACGCTGGCGACGTATTTCGCGGCTGGAATGCAACGGCGGAAACCGCCTACGCCGCCTGGCGGCATTTTCGGGCGGATTATGGTTCAGTACCTGCGCTAGGTGTGGGACATAGCTTTGGCGGCGTGTTGACGACGCTCATCGCCGCCGTTCATCACGACGCCTTTGATCAGGTGGTGGCGCTGGACCCGGTTTATTTCACTCCAACCATGCTGCGAGCGCTGACTGCATACCGATGGCTACGATTGCGCGCGCCTAACCCGTTGGCGGCGAGGGCGGAAAACCGGCGCGATGGCTGGGGCTGTCGGGAGGCTGCGCGTCATTATTTTGAAGATCGCGGGATGTTCAAAGGGTGGCGCGACGATGCGTTAGAGGCTTATATTCAGCATGCGCTGCAGGAAACTGATAAGGGGTTGGCCTTGAAATGCCCGCCCCGTCTGGAAGCGGCGGTATTCGCTTCTTTTCCAGAGAAGTTGTGGGCCTCCATAGAAAAGGTTCCACGACCCATGGCGATTATTTACGGGGAGAGCACCTATCCCTTTGTGGTGAAATCTGCGCAACGAGCGGCTTCGATAAATCCCCGGGTGCGATTGCGGACGCTCCCCGGCGGACATTGCTTCATGCAGGAAGACCCGGACGCCGCCGTTAAGCATATCCTTGCATTGACGGCGGCGGTAGCTGGCTAGCGCAGACGGTAGCTGCGCAAACGTGTCATCAGGGATAAATCTTTGCGCTGAGCCGCCTCCGTAGCAATAGCGCTGAACACTGGTTTGGCCTGTTGGCCAGGACCTGTGGCGCCCAAGGCGATGGTGTCTTGCTTCATGACCCAGCCGCTGGCGTTCATCAGGGTGACTTCGACTACAATATTGTTCACTTCCAAGGCGCTTTGATTGCTATAGGTAATGAAAGCGCGACCTTGCTTGTCTTTCAGTGTCTGCAGTTGTAGATAGCGCTCAGGATTTTTCGGCAGATCCAGGCGCGATAGTTTCTGACGCGCTTCCTGGCCGTAAGCCCCAGACGCCTCCGCCGCTGCGGTGTAGTGGCTGATGGCGGCGGCGGAATTATTGCTTTGCGCTTCGATATCGCCTAGCGCCAGATTGGCTACGGAAGTCGGCAGTAAATCGTTGGCCCGGCGCAGATCCTGTGCGGCTTTGGCGCTGTCTCCCATCTCTTTATAGGCCAGGCCGCGTTTGAGGGGGTGGGCGAAGTATTCCGGGTTCAGCGATACTGCCTTGTCATACTCTTTTAGGGCCGCTGTCGCTTTGTTCTGTTTTTTGTAGATGTCGCCGCGCAGGGAATAAAACATCGCTTCTTCCGACTCCAGCCTGATGGCCTGATTGGCCAACTGCATTGCTTTGTCAGCGTCGCCGGCTTTCAGCGCTTGAACGCCTTTGTCATACGCCTCATAAGCGGGAACGGTTTTACGTAAGCGGGCAGTCGCTCTCATGAAGGCGTCTTTGCCGCGATAGTTTGATTTGGGCAATGTCAGTGCAGTGCGTCGATTTTCCTCCACGCGTTCAGGGGAGGGCGGATGTGAGGCGAACAAACCTTCCAGCCAGTTCTGCGAGCGGCCTTCAGAAAGTTGCACGAATAGTTGCTGCAGCTCTACCGCCGCCTGGGTGTCATAACCGGCGGCGGCCATGTACTGCATGCCGTAGTGGTCGGACTCCAATTCATGGTCGCGCCCATATTTCGCCACCGCCATGGTGGCGCCCATGGCGGCTCCGCCGACGAGAATGTCCCGATAGTCCTGGTTGTCCAGCGCCAGCCCCAGACCAGCGACGCCGGCTGATATGAGCAAATTCGACTGCATGCGCTTGGCGCTGTGGCGGGCGGCGGCGTGGACGATCTCGTGGCCGAGTACTGCGGCCAATTGCGCTTCGTCATCCAGCTTCGCCAGCAGCCCTCGGTTAATGGCGATTTTGCCGGAGGGCAGCGCCCAGGCGTTAGGGACGGAGTTGTTCAGCACGACGAATTCGTAGGGAAGGTCGGGGCGATCGCTGACTTTGGCGAGTTTGTCGCCCACTTGGCGCACATAGAAGGTCAGCTCTGGGTCAAGGTAGTAGAGTCCGCCCTGGGATTGTTGCGCGGGCCGATATTGTTCGTGTCCCAGGCTCATTTCCTGCTGCTCGCTGATGATCATGATTTCGCGTTTGCCGGTGACCGGGTTAACGCTGCACCCTTGCAGCAGGATCAAGATAAAGCACAGGCTACAAGTAAAGAGGCGTAGCATTCTCTTCTCCAAGCGTCTAAATGAATTTCTACAAAAAATGGTCAAAAATAGTATCAAAATATCTAACGATTAAGGTGTCATGAATCTACTTGATTATATTGCTCTCGTCTGGTTCTTACTGAATTGCGTCGGTTACACCTATTATTCGGAACACCGCGCCAAGACCCGTCCCTGTCTTTCCAACACGTTGGATTTATATCGCGCCGACTGGATGCGCCGCACCCTGATGCGCGACGCTCGCATCGCCGACGCTTCCGTAGTGGGCAGCCTGGAGCGCAACGGCGCCTTCTTCGCGTCCAGCAGTTTACTGATCCTTGCGGGTTTGATCACTGCTATAGGGTATACGGACAAGGCTATGTCCGTCTTTAGTGATCTACCCTATATCGCACAGACCGGCAAGTTTATGTGGGAGCTCAAGCTGGTGGTGCTGTGTGCGGTATTCGTGTACTCCTTTTTCAAATTCACCTGGTCAATGCGGCAGTACAATTTCTGCGGGGTGCTGATCAGTAGCGCGCCATTGACCTACGAGGACAAAGTCAGCTCCGGCGCGCGCGAAGCGCTGGCTAAGTCTGCGGCTCGGGTGGCGAATCTGGCCGGGGATTCTTTTAACCTGGGTTTACGTTCATACTATTATGGACTCGCCGTGTTGACTTGGTTTATCCATCCGATACTGTTTATGGCGATAACCAGCGCTGTGGTGGCTATCCTGTTTCAACGGGAGTTCCGGTCACGGGCATTGAAGGCGCTACGCGCCGGTAAAGCCTTTGAGGACCCTGCGGCGGGTAAAGAGTAATCGCTGGCGTCTGTTGCGTATGGCATGTGGAGGCGTCTGCGTGTCAGTCGCTTCCGCACTTCGACGGCTCGGGGGATAAACCCTGGCCAGATAAGGCGGATGTTTATGTAATTTATGTAAAACGGATAACTGAAACATGCAGCAGTACGAACCCTGGGAAAACGATGAGCTTCGTTTCGGCCGGGTATCGAGGTTTCTGGATAGCCTTAATCAATGCCGAGAGCTTGGCGTCAAGGTCACCTGCGCCAATGCAGATGGCTTGGAGCTGGAGCTGCCCTATAGCGATCATATTGTCGGCGACACGGATACGGGCGTCATTCATGGCGGGGCCATTACTACGTTGATGGATACCGCCTCCGGCGGCAGCGTCTTGTGTTGTCTGCCCGAGCTTGAGTTGTGCCCCACTCTGGATCTGCGGGTGGACTACATGCGCCCGGCGCAACCTGGAAAAACCGTTTTCGCCCGTGCTCGCTGTTATCGGGTAACCGGCACTATCGTTTTTACTCGCTGCGAAGCCTTCCAGCGCGGTCCGGACACGACAGTGGCCAACTGCGTCGCCACGTTCATGCGGATTGGGCGTGATGCGTCCCCCGACTGGTTCTGGGAAAAGATCGAGGGCAGGAAGTAATCATGGAGTCTTTACAGCAACACGTCGCTCAGGCGCACCGCAGCGGCGACTACAACAAGCTTCTGGAACTGATTCCTTACGCCAGCACCCTCGGCGTGCGCTGTGAGCGTTTCGGCAATGAAGTGGTGTTTATTCTGCCCAAGCGTGAGCAGAATCTGGGCAATCCCATTTTGCCGGCAATTCACGGTGGTGTGATCGGTGGGTTCATGGAGTTGTCGGCCGCCTTCCATCTGGCGATTTTTCTGGAGATTGACACCTTTCCCCGGATCGTCGACTTTTCTTTGGACTATCTGCGGGCGGGTCTGTATCAGGAGACCTATGCGGAGTGTAAGCTGACTCGTCGCGGCAACCGCGTCGCCAATGTCAGCGTCAGCGCCTGGCAGAAGAAACGAAAGGACCCGATTGCTTTGGCGCGCGCGCATTTTTTGCTCGGTTGAACCGCTTTGTCGAGCCGCGTGGCGTACCCTGCGGCTTTTCCTTTATATAACTCTTCTTATCTGTTCTTGGTATCCGAAGCTGTTTGTCTGTCTGATTAATAGCTAGCCGGGCGCGATCACTTCACAATGAATTTCACCGTCGCTGAGACGGGCTTTGACTTTTTGTCCCGTGCGCACCTCTTTCTCGCTGCGAATAATCTGGCCGTTTTCGTCAGAGACGATGGCGTATCCTCGCGCCAGGGTGGCGATAGGACTCACTGCTTCCATGTGACCACACAACTTGGCGAAGTGTTGAGACTTATGCCTTAACACAGACATAACGGCGGTTTGCAAACGGTGATCGAGGGCGTCCACCGTGGCGTAGCGGTTTTTTAAGGACTGCTTGGGGCTTGACGCCAACAGGCGCTCATGCAAATGCGTCAACTGATTACGACGGGCGGATAGCAGGTTTTGCGCCTGCCGATGCAGACGCATCTCCAGGTCATCCAGACGCTGCGCGGACTCCTGCAGACGGCGACCGGGATGTTTGAGGCGCTCCCGAAGCTGGTTGAGACGCATGCCTTCCTGGCGGAGCAGGCGCTGCGCGGCGGTCCCGAGCCTTTGTTCGTAAAGCTGAAAGCGATGCTTCCACTCGGCCTGATCCGGGCTGACTTTTTCCGCGGCGGCGGACGGCGTGGGCGCGCGCAGATCGGCGACCAGATCGGCGATGGTGATGTCGGTCTCGTGGCCGACGGCGTTGACGATAGGAATAGCGCTTGCGGCGATAGCGCGGGCCACGGGTTCTTCATTAAAGGCCCAGAGATCTTCCAGCGAGCCGCCGCCGCGGCCGACAATCAGCACATCGCAGGCATTGAGTCGGTTGGCGCTCGCTATCGCTGCAACGATGGCTGGCCCTGCCTCTTTGCCTTGAACGGGAACGGGGAACAACAAGACGGGAATGGCGGGAAAGCGTCTTTTCAGTACGGTTAGGATATCGCGCACTGCCGCGCCGGTCGGCGAGGTGATCACGCCAACCTGCTTGGGCATGGCCGGTAACGGGCGTTTGCGAGTTTCATCAAACAGGCCCTCGCGGGACAGCTTCAGCTTTAATTCCTCAAATGCGCGCCGCAGTTCGCCTTCTCCCGCCAGCTCCATGCCTTCCGCAATCAACTGAAACTCGCCGCGCCCTTCATAAAGACTGACTTTGGCGCGCAAAGTAACCGCCTCTCCGTCCCGGGGGCGCTGTTTCACAAACATATTGCGATTGCGAAACATTGCACAGCGCACCTGCGCTTTGTCGTCCTTTAGAGAGAAATACCAATGTCCCGAACTGGGGCAACTGAAGTTGGAGATTTCACCGGTCACCCAGACCTGCATGAAGCTGACTTCCAAAAGTCGGCGCACTTGACGGTTTAATTCGCTGACGGAAAGGGGAGAATGGGGGCTGAGTTCGCTCATTACGCTGTATTTTTATCCAACTCTGTGGCTTGTTTTGCCCATTTGCAGGCGAAATACGGAATTTCTTAGAGAAAAGCGGGTATTAGGGAAGTCCGTAAGTTTACTGATTATGCCTTAAAATTTATAATAGTCCGATTAACTTATTTGCAAGCAAAAAGGCGATTCATATGCTGCGCATAGCTCAAGAAGCGCTAACCTTCGACGACGTTCTCCTCATTCCCGGTTATTCTGAAGTCCTGCCCAAAGACGTCAGCCTGACCACCCGACTTACCCGCGACATCACGATCAACCTCCCCCTTGTCTCCGCCGCCATGGATACCGTAACGGAAGCCCGTTTGGCTATCGCATTGGCGCAGGAAGGCGGTATCGGCATTATTCATAAGAATATGACGACCGAACAACAAGCGGCGGAAGTGCGCACGGTGAAGAAATTTGAAAGTGGCGTGGTGAAAGACCCCATCACTGTTTCACCGAGCAACACGGTCAGTGAAGTCCGCGCCATCACCATGGCCAACAATATCTCTGGTCTGCCGGTAGTGGACGGTAAGGATCTGGTGGGCATTATCACCGGTCGCGACATCCGTTTTGAAAACAACCTGAACAAGAAAGTTCAGGAACTGATGACGCCGAAAGAGAAGCTGGTCACCGTCACCGAAGGTTACGACATGGAAACGGTGAAGAACCTGCTGCACCGCCACCGTATCGAAAAAGTGTTGGTGGTGAACAACGAGTTCGAGCTTAAGGGCTTGATCACGCTGAAAGATATCCAGAAGGCGCAGGACTACCCGCGCGCATCCAAGGACGAGCAGGGGCGTTTGCGCGTCGGCGCTGCGGTTGGCACTGGCGAAGGCACTGATGAGCGTATCGCAGCATTGGCCGCCGCTGGCGTAGACGTCATCGTGGTTGACACTGCGCATGGTCACTCCCGCGGTGTGTTGAATCGCGTGCGTTGGGTGAAGACTCATTTCCCTGAAGTACAGGTTATAGGCGGCAACATCGCCACGGGCGAAGCGGCTCTGGCGCTGGTGGAAGCCGGCGCAGACGGCGTCAAAGTGGGTATCGGTCCCGGTTCCATCTGTACTACCCGTATAGTCGCAGGCATCGGCGTACCGCAAATGTCAGCCATTGCGAATGTGGCGGCGGCCCTGAAAGACAGCGGCGTCCCCTTGATCGCAGACGGCGGCATCCGCTTCTCTGGCGATATCGCCAAAGCGATCGCCGCTGGCGCCTCCAGCGTCATGGTTGGCGGTCTGTTGGCGGGAACTGATGAGTCTCCAGGTGAGGTGGAGCTGTATCAGGGCCGTAGCTACAAAGCCTATCGTGGCATGGGCTCTCTGGGCGCCATGGCGCAAAGCCAGGGCTCCAGCGACCGTTACTTCCAGGACGCCAGTTCAGGCGTTGAAAAACTGGTGCCGGAAGGCATTGAAGGTCGCGTCGCCAGCAAGGGACCATTGACCAATGTCGTGCATCAGTTGATGGGCGGACTGCGTTCCTCCATGGGATACACTGGCTGTGCGACAATTGAAGAAATGCGCACCAAGCCCCAGTTCACCCGCATCACTAACGCCGGCATCCACGAAAGCCACGTGCATGACGTGACGATCACCAAGGAAGCGCCTAACTACCGTTCTGGCGGCTAGGGACGCTCGGGGTTGAAGATGGCGCTTATGCAATTCTCGTCAGGCGCGGCTCCTAAACCGGGCCGCGCGTCGAGATTGAGCGCTGCGGCGCCCAGTGAGAGCGGCTGGCGCCGAAAAGATGTTTTTTAAACTATGGCGGGGCTGAAAGGCCCCGCCCTTGTTTCTGTCTGAGGAAGGCTTCGAATGTCCGAAAATATTCATTCCCATCGTATTTTGATCCTGGATTTCGGTTCTCAATACACGCAGTTGATTGCTCGCCGGGTTCGCGAAATCGGCGTTTACTGCGAAATTTACCCCTTCGATATGAGCGAAGCGGATATTCGCGAGTTTAATCCTAAAGGCGTGATTCTGGCTGGCGGCCCCGAGTCTGTGACGGAAATGGGCTCGCCGCGTGCGCCTGAGTGCCTGTTCGGAATGGATCTTCCTCTGTTGGGGATTTGCTATGGCATGCAGACCATGGCCGAGCAGATGGGAGGCAAAGTTGCAGGCTCGCATGTGCGGGAATTCGGTTATGCGCAGGTGAAAATCGAGCGTTCCGAAGACGGTTTATTTGAAAATATCAAAGATCACGTGGCGGACGACGGCAAGCCTTTGCTGGATGTCTGGATGAGTCATGGCGATAAAGTCGTGACATTGCCGGAAAGCTTTGTGATTAGCGCCTCCACGCCCAGCGCGCCTATCGCTGCGATGCAGCATGAGAACAAGCCTTGGTTTGGCGTGCAGTTCCACCCGGAAGTGACCCATACGCTACAGGGGCGCCGCATGCTGGAGCGGTTCCTGGTGAATATCTGCGGATGTAAGCAACTGTGGACGCCTGGACGCATTATTGAAGACGCCATCACGCAGGTTCGTAATCAAGTGGGACAGGACAAGGTGCTGCTGGGTCTGTCCGGCGGTGTAGACTCCTCTGTGGTTGCGGCGCTGCTGCATCGCGCTATCGGCGATCAGCTGACCTGCGTGTTCGTGGACAATGGTCTGCTGCGTCTGCATGAGGGCGATCAGGTCATGGACATGTTCGCCAAGAACATGGGCATCAAAGTCGTGCGCGCCAATGCGCAGGAACAGTTCCTGAGCAAGCTGGCGGGCGAAAACGATCCAGAGCGCAAGCGCAAGATCATCGGCCATACCTTCATTGAAGTGTTTGATGAAGAGGCCGCCAAGATCAAAGACGTGAAGTGGCTGGCGCAGGGCACTATTTATCCTGACGTCATTGAGTCCGCCGCCGCGAAAACCGGTAAAGCCCATGTCATAAAATCCCACCACAATGTTGGCGGATTGCCGGAAGACATGGAGATGCAGCTGGTTGAGCCCCTGCGTGAGCTGTTCAAGGACGAAGTCCGTAAGATCGGTCTGGAGCTGGGTCTCCCTTACGATATGGTATATCGCCACCCCTTCCCGGGACCGGGTCTGGGCGTGCGTATCCTTGGCGAAGTAAAGAAAGAATATGCGGATATTCTGCGCGAAGCGGACGCGATCTTCATCGAAGAGCTGCATCACGCGGAGCTGTATCACAAAGTGTCGCAGGCGTTTGCAGTGTTTCTGCCTGTTAAGTCGGTTGGCGTGGTCGGCGACGCTCGTCGTTATGAATACGTCATCGCGCTGAGAGCGGTGGAGACCATCGACTTTATGACGGCTCGCTGGGCGCATCTGCCTTATGAACTATTGGAAAAGATCTCCAATCGTATTATTAATGAGATTTCCGGCGTGTCACGGGTGGTTTATGACGTTTCGTCCAAACCGCCTGCTACTATTGAGTGGGAATAACCGCGCCAATAGTAATGTGTTAATCGGAATAGCCTTAAGGGACCTATCCCCAAAATAAAAGGAGCCACTGGGCTCCTTTTTGCCGGAAAGTCCCTGGCGAATTTTTGTAAAGTTGAAAGAGTAATATGCAGGACGGTTTTGACTTGCTTCCCGGCCAGCCGGATGAGGACGAATACTGGATGCGGCGGGCGCTTGGCCTGGCGGCGCAGGCGCTGGCGTATGACGAGGTGCCCGTGGGCGCCATTCTGGTGCGGGATGGTCAGGTGCTGGGGGAAGGGTGGAATCAGCCCATTCGCAGCCATGATCCCACCGCTCATGCGGAAATCAGTGCGATTCGCAAAGCCTCCACGGTAGCGGGGAATTACCGCTTGCCGGGCTCCACGTTGTATGTGACGCTGGAGCCTTGCGTCATGTGTCTCGGCGCGCTGGTGCATGCGCGCGTGTCCAGACTGGTGTTTGGCGCCTATGAACCTAAAGCCGGCGCCGTATGCAGTAGCAGCCGCCTGCTGGATGAGCATAACTTTAATTGGAAACTGGAATGGACCGGCGGCGTGCTGGAACAACCCTGTTCGCAACTTCTCAGCGGCTTTTTTCAGCGTCGCCGCTCCGAAGCCAAAGACGAGCGTCGGAACCAGCAGTCATCATCTTAAGAATTCAGCTAACCTCAATGAAAATATTTAAGGATACGGATTAATGAAAGTATTAGTTACAGGCGGAGCCGGCTATATCGGCAGTCACGTAGTGCGTCAATTGGGCGAAGCCGGGCATGACATCGTGGTGTACGACAATCTGTCCACTGGGCACCCCTGGGCAGTCACATACGGTGAACTGGTGCAGGCTGACCTGGCGGACACGGAAGCGCTGGATGCGGTGTTCGAGAAAGGGCAATTTGAGGCGGTGCTGCACTTCGCCGCCAACATCGTGGTGCCCGAGTCCGTAGAAAACCCGCTTAAGTACTACAGCAACAATACCCGTAATACGCTCAATCTGTTGGGCGCGATTCAGAAGCACAAGGCTCCTTACTTGGTGTTCTCTTCCACGGCGGCGGTCTATGGCATGCCGGAGAACACGATGATTACTGAAGAAACCCCATTAATGCCGATCAATCCATATGGCGCTTCCAAAATGATGAGTGAGCGCATGATTCAGGATCTGGCGTTCGCGACGGACCTCAACTACACCATTCTGCGCTACTTCAATGTAGCGGGCGCTGACCTGGAGAGCCGCATCGGCCAGGCGACGCCGGAAGCGACCCACTTGATTAAAGTGGCTTGTGAGTGCGTACAGGGCGCGCGCGCAGGCATGAAGGTGTTCGGTACTGACTACGATACCCGCGATGGCACCTGCATCCGTGATTACATTCACGTGGATGACCTGGCCAAGGCGCATGTCATGGCGCTGGATCATATGAAAGCCGGCGGCGGCTCCAATATATTCAACTGTGGCTATGGACGCGGCTTCACAGTGAAAGAAGTGATTGATGTGGTGAAAGCGGAGTCCGGTAAAGACTTCCCTGTTGAGGAAGTTGACCGTCGCGCAGGCGATCCTGACGCGCTGGTGGCGATGAACGACAAGATCAAATCTGTCCTGGGCTGGAAGCCCGATCATGATGACCTCAATGTCATTGTTAAGTCCGCCTTGAACTGGGAAGCGGTCTGGCAGAAGAAGCAGAAAGCAAACTGAAAATAAGCAATAGGAACTTGCATCCATGAAAATAGCCATCTTCGGCACCGGATACGTAGGCTTGGTGACGGGCGCCTGTCTGGCGGACGTTGGACATCAAGTGCTCTGCGTCGACGTGGACGAAAAGAAGATCCAAAACCTGAAGAACGGTTTGATCCCCATCTATGAACCAGGACTTGAGCCCATCGTGAAGCTGAATGTAGAGGCGGGACGCCTGTCATTCACCACAAACGCAGAGGAAGCTGTGGCGTTTGGCGACTTGCAGTTTATCGCTGTCGGTACGCCGCCGGACGAAGATGGGTCTGCGGATCTGCAGTATGTTTTGACAGTGGCGCGAACAATCGGGCGTCACATGCAAGATTACAAAGTGGTCGTAGATAAATCGACGGTGCCGGTCGGTACTGGCGATAAGGTTCGCGACGCCATTAGCGAGGAATTGGTCAGCCGCGGCGTCTCTCTGGAATTTGATGTCGTCTCCAATCCTGAGTTTTTGAAAGAAGGCGATGCGGTGGGCGATTTTATGAAGCCGGACCGCATAGTGATTGGAGCGGAAAGTGAACGCGCCGTTAGCCAGATGCGGGAAGCCTACGAGCCATTTAACCGCAATCACGACAGAATGGTGGTGATGGATGTGCGCTCGGCGGAGCTGACCAAGTACGCCGCCAACGCCATGTTAGCCACCAAAATCAGCTTTATGAATGAAATCGCCAACCTGTCGGAGCTGCTTGGAGCGGACATTGAGCAGGTGCGTAAAGGCATCGGTTCTGATCCGCGTATCGGGTATCACTTCATCTATCCAGGTTGCGGCTACGGAGGCTCCTGTTTTCCGAAGGACGTGAAAGCGCTGGTGCGTACGGCTAAAGACGTGGCTTATGATGCAAAACTGCTGTCTTCGGTTGAGTCCGTGAATGACTCCCAGAAGCACGTGCTGTTCCGCAAACTCAGCGAGCACTTCAATGGCAAGCTGGCCGGGCGTACTTTTGCGTTATGGGGATTGGCGTTCAAGCCAAATACGGATGATATGCGGGAAGCGTCCAGTCGCGTTCTGATGGAGTCGCTGTGGGCGGCTGGCGCCAAGGTTCAGGCGTTTGACCCGAAAGCGATGGAGGAGACGCAGCGCATCTACGCCGAGAAGGACGAACTGATGTTGTGCGGCACCAAAGAGCAGGCCCTGAAAGGCGCTGATGCGTTGATTATCTGCACGGAATGGAAGGAGTTTCGCTCCCCTGATTTCGGCTATATCGTCAGTGCGCTGAAAGAGCCCGTGATTTTTGATGGTCGCAATCTGTATGACCCGGAACGTATGCAGCGTAAAGGCGTGCACTATTACGGCATTGGCCGTGGATTAAGCATTAGCAAGGGCGCGGAAGCTTGATTTCAGGTAGAGGAGAAACGCTGTGAGTTTCGAACTGCACGCGCAGTTGGCGAAGGACACGATAGTCGTTGGCGATTTGCCTTTGTGTCGTCTGTTGCTGATGAACGACGCCCAGTACCCGTGGTGCATTCTGGTTCCAAGAGTGGAGGGCGTTCGGGAAGCCTATGAGTTAAGCCATGAGGCTCAGGAGCAGTTGATGCGTGAGTCGGCGATGGTCGGTAAGACGCTGATGGCGCTGTTCGACGGCCATAAGCTAAATGTGGCGGCTTTGGGCAATATGGTCCCGCAGTTGCACATTCATCATGTTGTCCGCTTCTCCACAGATATCGCCTGGCCGAAGCCGGTCTGGGGCGTCAGCCCTGCTCAGTCCTATTCAGAGCAGGAAGCACAGGCGCGCAGACAGAAAATTCGCGCCGCGCTCCGCCAGGAAATTGAGATTACCGGCTGAACCGCTCAGGTCAAACACCCGGGCCCGCAGTCTTGGCGGGGCCGGGCTTTTTATCCAGGATCAGTCCTCCTCTCAAGACCATACGCAGCTGACTGGCCAGTTTCGATTTGAGTTGAACTCTTTCCGCGGCGTCGGCGTCCAGGCCTTCAGAGCCGCAATTGAACACCAGCACCACCAGCGCATCAGCGACCGCTTTCGGGTCCCTTAATGGCGCGCCGCCATTTTCTCCAAATCTTTCTAAATCCGCCGCCAGTTCAGTGATGAAGTGGTCAGTCTCTGCTTTGATGGCGGTGCGAAAGCGCAACGAAACGCCGTTTTTTTCCCGTAGCAGCAGGCGAAACAGATTGGCGTTGGAGTTCAGATACTCGAAAAAAGTATCAATGGAGGTTTCCACCAGCCCCCCTTTTCTGGCGACTCTTTTGCGCGCTTGCCGCATCAATCGACGCAGCGTGATTCCCGCTTCGTCTACCAGAGCCAGGCCAAGCTCCTCCAAATCGTTGAAATGGCGATAAAAAGAGGTGGGAGCGATTCCCGCTTCGCGAGCGACTTCTCTAAGGCTGAGACTGGCGAAGTTGCGATCCGGACCAAGTTGCCGCAGTGCGGCGTTCATCAGCGCCTGACGGGTGCGCTCTTTCTGTTGGGCTCTCGTGGTCAATGGAAGAATCCTGGTTGGACGGTCGACATGCACCGCACCCGACGAAGCGGGTGCGGTAAATTATAGGCGGGCTAGTATAACTCGTATTTGAGCGGCCGGATGACGGCGTTGAAAACATCAACCCACTTCTGGGAAAACTGACTGCCGGAACGACTATTAATCTCCAGCACTGCGCGGATAAATGGGCGTTTATAGCGACTGGAATAGATGCGAGGGTGAGAAATGGCCTCGAAAGCGTCGGCGATAGAGACGATCTTGGCTCCGTCGCAGATTTCGCGGTCACGCAGTCCAATAGGGTAACCCTTGCCGCTGACATGCTCATGGTGTTGGTCAATAATCCGGCGCGACTCCTGCCACTCCGGCATGTTGATCAGCAGGGCGCTACCCACGCTGGTGTGTTTGTGAATGCTGTGGTCCTCAGATTCGGAAAGACTGCTGCTTTTGTGCAGGATGTCGAGGGGGAGAAAAGACATGCCGATGTCGTGCACCAATGCTGCGGCGCTGAGTTGGGCCGGGTCGACGGGTTCCCGGGCATGCCTGTTCATCGCCAGAGCAAGCAGCAGGACGCGTCTATTTTTACCCAGCCAAAAACGTGATCGCGCTTCCGCCGGTGTCGCAAGGCTGAGAAAGAACAGCAGGTCTGCGTTGGCGTGCACGTCATACTTACGCCACAGCGCCAGCAGCTCGGAATAAACGTCGCTTGCGGGGCGACCCGCGCCTTGTTTGCTCACTTCCGGGGCAAGCAGCGCCAGGAGCTCCTGCATGGCTTCGTTGCGACCGTTCGCCACGGTTTTGGGAAGCTGACAGAGCAGGTCGCTGATCCTGGCGTTTTCCACCATTTGAATATTCTCGAAGCTGCCATTATCGATGGCGACGGCGCACGCTTGTATGCGCTCCATCGCCAGCAGCAGCAAATCGCTGATTTCCGGCCGAAAGGTCAGTTGCTTGTCAGCAATGCCGGCCATAATGGTGTAAACGCCCTGCATCAATGAGCCCAGCTCGATTTCCGCGAACTTTATTTCCTGCGCGATGGCTTCATAGTTCGCGCAAAGTCGGGCGACTAGTTGGGGGTCATTAGGCGTAGCTTCCAGCTCGACCAGATTTTTTTCGAAACTTTCACGCAAGTCCGAC
This sequence comes from Hahella sp. NS-SX17, assembly GCF_057367735.1. NCBI lineage: Bacteria > Pseudomonadati > Pseudomonadota > Gammaproteobacteria > Oceanospirillales > Hahellaceae > Hahella > Hahella sp. NS-SX17. The sequence continues at coordinate 5,627,596 of NZ_CM170632.1, read as the reverse complement.
AGTACGTCTGGCCTGAGAGTGGTTGATTGGAAATAGGCGAGAGGGGATGGTTGGGCCATATCTTATTACCAGCATGGATACAGTCATACTTTGAAGTATAGCCACAAAAATAGTTATTGCCCGACTCTGCCGCACGGGCGCTATAGGCTTCCCGGCGGCGAGTGTGGACACACGGCGACCGATTACGCAGTAGCGCGCTGCAGGCGGTTCATTTCGTCGTGGCAGCGCTTCAGGGTTGGATAGATATCCTGCAAGGTGGCCTGAACGCCGGGGGCTTTCACTTCTTCAATGGCGTTGCGGATTTTTTCCAGGGTTTTGTCTTCCACCTCTTCCAACTGCTCAATATAAACGTGCTCTGAGTTATCCTTGATAGCGGCCAGGATTTTTGCGTAGTGCTCCCTCAGAACGCCGCCTAAGGTGTGCCCGGTTTCTTTTTCGCCTTTCTCGAAGACGATGTAGGGTTGCAGCCGACCAACCGCGCCTTCACGAATGGCTGACATGCGCTCGAACACCAGACGCACGGCATTGCTTCTCACTTTGTCTTTGGCTTCTGTATAAAAGTCGATACCATCGTTAAGCACTTTTACCAGGTCTCTCAAGCTGTCTGTTTCTGATTTAGTCATCATTGATCTCCTCAATATTCCTTTGATCTACTTCTTTGCGGGTTATCCGCATCTCGTTAGTAGTACAGCAACAGCTATGCCAGACTTGGATGTGTGTGCAATGCATTGAAAAATGGGCATTTTTTTGTTTTTGAAAAATGCTTTGAAGTTTCGGGTTGAAGCGGTCGTGTAAATAAGAAAAAAGGAAGGCCGGTTTGTTGTGGCTTTTACAAGCCGGCCTGCAGAGGTAGCAAAGTCGTTATTAACATATGCAGGCTCTGTCGTCGCAGACAAATTAGAAGGAAGCTATTTGTCTGCCAGATTAATAGCCTTAAACCGAGTTTCTGGCGGGAAGGACGGCTGTAAGTTCGCCCATGGAGACAGGTTTCATCAGGTGGTGCTGAAATCCGGCCTCTTCGGAGCGGCGTTTGTCTTCCGCATAACCGCTCAGGGCGATCAGACGTGCGTCAGAGAGTCCCTGGTCGCGTATTTTTCGAGCCAGGCTGTAGCCGTCTGTATCGGGAAGGTTTAAGTCCAGCACTACCGCAGCGGGCTTTATCCGCTCCGCCAGCTCCAGCGCCTCTGCGCCGTTGCCTGCGCAGTGTACGCGCCAGCCCAGGTGTTCCAGCAGGGCGGCAGTGGCGGCGCTGGCGTCAGCATTATCTTCCACCAGTAATAATGATGGCGCTTGGGTCCCTGCTTGCGGTAGATGGCGCTCGATCAGGGTGAATAACTGATTAACGTTGACCGGCTTGCTTAGGTGGTCCGTGCAGCCGCTGGCCAGGCAACGCTCCCGTTCGCCGCGCATGGTGGCGGCGGTCAGCGCCAGCACAGGAGTTTCATGTCCCCGGCGGCGCAGCTCGCGGGTGGCGGAATGTCCATCCAGCACCGGCATGTGCATATCCATTATCACTAAGTCAATTGGTGCGCCTGATTGCGCTGCGTCGGTTACCATGCGGACCGCCTCAGCGCCGTTCTCTGCGTAGCTGACTTGTGCGCCAGCGCTTTCCACCAGATGTCCGATTAAGCGGCGGATATCCGGCAGGTCGTCGGCGACTAATAAGTGGCCATGCACCCGATGCTTGTGTGTCGCGTGCGCTTGCGCGGCGCCTCCAGTTTCTAAGTCAGGCTGAGTGCGTTTTACGCCTTCCAGGGGGCCAGGTTTAACAATGGCGGTGAAATCGCTGCCTTCTCCGGGGCGACTGCTCAAGCGGATATCACCGCCCAGTCGGTGCGCCAACTGGCGGCTGATCGCCAGTCCCAACCCGGCGCCTTCGCCACGACGCATACTGTTGGCGTAGACTTGGGTGAATGGCTGAAAAAGTCGCTTTTGATCGGTAGCGCTTATGCCTGGGCCAGTATCGAGCACCTTGAACTGAACTTTTTCCTGTTCCTCTTCTTTGATCATCTGTACCCGAACTGTTACTTCACCTTGTTCGGTAAACTTGATAGCGTTGCCGATCAGGTTCAATAAAATCTGTCGTAGGCGAATGGGATCGGTTTCAATGTTTTCAGGCAGAGGCGTGTCGGCGATAAAGCGCAGTTGCAGGTTTTTGTCCTGTGCGGATACCGCCATGAGAGAATAGATATCAGCCAGAAAGGCTTGAAGATTGACGCGAACAAATTCCATTTCGAGCTTGCCTGCTTCAATCTTGGAAATATCCAGAATATCGTTCAGCAGGCTTAATAAGTGCTGCCCATTACGCTGGACGATCTGTAGATAGGACAGGCTGTCCGGGATGCTGTTCTGCGCAATGAGAAGTTCTGTATAACCAAGTATCGCAGTGAGCGGCGTGCGTAACTCATGACTGAGGTGCGCCAGGAACTCGCTCTTGGACCGGTTTTCCGCCTCGGCTCTCAGCCTCTCCAGTCTTTCGGTTTCCATTTCGCGTCGGGCCAACGCGTATCGAATGGATCTCGCCAGGTGGGCGGAATTCAGGTCGGACTTCACCAGATAATCTACGGCGCCGCCACGGAGGGCGTCGGCGTCGAGCCGACTGTCGTCCTGGCCGGTAAGCATGATGATCGGACCGTGAAACCCTAGTGTTGGCGCTTCACGCAACAGCTTCAGGCCGTCATCCGGTCCCAGCCGATAGTCCATGAGACAGACATGATGCTCGTCTCTGGCCAGGGCGGAGCGAGCGACTTCTGCGTTGCTGGCCCAGTCCAGCTCGAACTGAGAAGGCGCTATTTGCTCCAGCAGGTCTTTGGCGATGATGTAGTCGTCTTCGTCGTCCTCCACCAGTAACAATTTAATTGGCTTAGGGAAGTTCGTTTGGTTCTCTGTCATCAGCGCCTCCGTGCTAATCAGTGGCCGTGATTTGGCAGTTCCACGAACTCGACCCAGTAGTGCCCCAGTGCGCGCATGAGAGCAACCAGACCTTCAAACGTCACCGGTTTGGTGATGTAGGAGGCGGCGCCAAGGTCATAGCCGCGCAGCATATCCTGCTCAGCTTTCGAGGTGGTGAGAATGACGACAGGAGTGCGACGCAGGGCCGGGTCCGCCTTGATTTCCGCAAGGGCCTCGCGACCGTCTTTGCGGGGCATGTTAAGGTCCAGAAGAATGATGCCGGGCGTTGGCGAGTTGGCCGGGTCCTCGAATTCACCCTCTCTGCGTAAATATTGCATCAGCTCGAAGCCGTCCTTCACGAATCGCAGTTCGTTCAGCACGCGACTTTCGCGCATGGCCTCTAGGGCGAGCTGGCGGTCATCTTCGTCATCGTCGGCCATCAGGATGACCAGGGGTCTTTTGGTTTCAGGCATATAATTCAGGCTCCATTTCAGATATCGGCGTGTGTTGCAGCGGCAGGTTTACAATGAATGTGGCTCCCTGTCCGGGGATGCTTTCGGCGTTGATATTGCCCCTGTGGCGTTCCACAATGCGGCGGCATACCGCCAGTCCTATGCCGGTCCCTTCGTATTCTCCACGCTGATGCAGGCGCTGGAATGGCGTGAAAATCCGGTCTTTGAATTTTTCGTCAAAACCGATTCCATTGTCGCTGAAGCGAAGCTCGCACCACTCCGTTTCAGCTCCTCCTTCGAGTAGTGGCTTTTGATAGCTGCGCACGCTGATTGTAATAAGTGGCTGGTGCTCCGGCGGTATGAACTTTAATGAGTTGCCAATGAGGTTCTGCATAAGCTGGCGCATTTGGGTTGGGTCGGCATCCAGCGACGGCAGAGGAGAGGCCTCAATCACCGCGTCGCTTTCGCTGATAGGGATTTCCAGATCCTCCAGCACTCCGGCTAGAACCTCGTTTAAATCCACTTTCGTAAAGGGTTGCGCCTTGGTGGAGACCCGGGAAAACGAGAGCAGATCATTGATCAGTCGCGACATGCGCTCGGCGGCGGATTGCATGCGTCTAATATAGTCGGCGCCGCTGTCTTCGAGTTTATCAGCATACTTTTGCTGCAAGCGGTCGCCAAAGGCGCGAATTTTCCTCAGCGGCTCTTGCAGGTCATGGGAGGCGACGAAGGCGAAGTCCTGTAGCTCCCGATTGCTGCGCTCCAGCTCTTTGGAGAAGTGGGTCAGCACTGCAGTTCGCTCTGAGACTTTTTCCTCCAGTCGGTCATTCTCTGATCGCAGAATCTCTGTGATGCGCACATACTGTAGAAGGTTTCTCTGCAGCAGGTAATAAACGAAGCCGATCAACCCCAGGCTCGCCAGAGTGGCGGCTACCAGTGTGAAGATGGTTTCCCGCTGATTCTTATAGGATTCCTGGCGCCTCTGCGCCAGCAAAGCGTACTCTTCCGCCTCCATCTCCTCCACCAGCTTGCTGATGATGTCCATGAAGCGTTTGCCTTTGTCCGTATTCACGACTTTTGTAGCGGACCTCAAATCGCCGTTTTGACGAAGCTGGATAACTTCTTGCATTTCAGCGACTTTGCTTTCCGTGACCTTGCGCAGGCGCAGAAAGCGTTCCTGCTGCCCTGGAATTTCCGTGTTGGTTGACTGCAATTGGTTTAGATAGACTTCCAGCGAGTTCATGGCGTCATGGAAGGGCTCCAGGTATTTCAAGTCGCCAGTAATGACGTAGCCTCGTTGGCCCGTCTCTGCGCCCTGGATGGCCGAAAACGTGTTCCTGATGATGCCAATTACCTGCAGAGTATGAGAAACGCTGCTTTCTATTCTTACTAGTTCGCGTATGGAGCGGTAGGAAATAAAGCCGTTAACGACCAATAACACTGCCATAGTGGCGAAGGCGAAACGCCAGCGCCGACTCAGCAATAACGGACTTCTATTTGGCATTGTCCGCACCCGGCGCGCTGGCGTTGACGAAGTCGTTAATGTGCGCGCTGCACCGTTTGCATTCTTCCAGTATGCGCTCGACGCACACCAGAATTTCTTCTTTGTCGCGATTGGTCTGAAGTTGGAGTTTGGCTAGCTCCGCATTCATTGAAATAGTATTCAACGGGTTGCGAAGATCGTGCGCCAGTTTGGCGGCATTGGCGTCCTGGGTCATATAGGCGTCCTGTCTTGAATTCGCTGGCGATGGTTTATACGGGCGTTTCCGTATTTTCGTTCTCCCCATAGCTGTTCAGGCGGTTGTAGAGCGTCTTTAAGCTAATCCCGAGCATGTCAGCGGCCTTGCGCTTGTCGCCGTCCAGTTGGGCGAGGGTGAGGGTGATCAGTTCGCGCTCCATCTCTTCTATTGTTTTGCCTACCTGCAGTCCCGGCGACCCCTGACGCTCGCGGGCGAAGGGCGACGCCAGGTTATCAGGCAGGCTCAGCTCGGATTTAGCCGGATCGGTCATTATGAAGGCGCGGTGAATGGCGTGACGCAGCTCGCGAACATTGCCTGGCCAGTCATACTCCTGCAGACGTTTAAGGCTGGTCTCTCCCAAACCGAAGGCGCAACCGTTCTCTTCATTCAGCTCCTGAAGGAATCGTCGCGCAAGTAGAGGGATATCCTCCCTGCGCTGGCGCAAAGGCGGGATCTGGATGGGAAACACAGCCAGGCGAAAATATATGTCTTCGCGCAGGCACTCGTCTTCCGCCAGCTGTTGCTGAGTGCGGTTGGTGGCTGAAATCACCCGGCAATCCACCGGGATCTCCTCTGTACCGCCGACCCGGATGACCTTGTTGGTTTCCAGTACCCGTAGCAGGGTCGGTTGCATATCGATCGGCATCTCGGTGACTTCGTCGAGAAACAGCACGCCGCCTTTGGCTTGCTCGAATAAGCCCGGTTTCCTGCTGACCGCGCCGGTGAAAGCGCCTTTTTCATGGCCAAACAGTTCGCTGCCGATTAACTCTCGGGAGAGGGCGCCGCAGTTGGCTGCGACGAAAGGACCCTGAGCGCCGCCAGCGGCATGGACGGCGCGGGCGACAAGCTCTTTGCCGACGCCGCTTTCCCCTTGCAGCAGCACGTTGGCTCTGGTTTGGGCGACGCGCTCAATCATCTGATAAAGCTCGCGCATGGCTGGCGATTCGCCGATCAGGCTATTGAAGTGACGGGGCGCGTCGACTTCCGATGACTCCGGATTGGTCTTTTCGATAAGTGCCTTGATCTGTTGGATATCAATGGGCTTGATCAGATAGCTAATGTTGGGGCCGCAGACTGTCTTGACCAGGGATTTTACGGTCGGGTGGCCTGTGACGATAGCAATGTGGCCAGGCTGCTTGCGTGAGCCATTAAGGGCCTCCAGCACATGAAGGCCGCTTCCGTCTGGAAGCATTAAATCAAGTAAGACGATATCGAATTGGTCGGTCTGCAGAACGGCGTTTGCTTCCGCGACGCTGGCGGCGGAGCGTGCATCATGCCCCAGCATTTCCAAGAGTGTCCGCGTGGCTTGTACGAAGCCTTCATCGTCGTCCACGAGCAATATACTTGCCAAGGTGTGTTCCCTCGTGTGATTTTGAGTTCCCGCCGGTTAATATACCAACCGGCTGTATCAGGCGCTACCTGATAGTTGGGGCGAAAGTGGCTAGTATCAAGGCTTTACAGGTTAGGACTGATTTTGCTGAAAATAATGTTTATAATACAGCGCTTTTTTTGTCCGTCTGTGGCTTGTCCTCGTTGCGGGGCGGCCAGTCCAAAGGCGTCTAGAAGCCTTCTAACTTAATATGATTTTTGGTTTTTTCTGGAAAGAGGTCAGAGGAAAATGCCGATTTACGAATACGTTTGTAAATCCTGCGGGTTTAGTAAAGACGTTTTACAAAGCTTGAGCGAAGCGCCATTAACGGACTGCCCAAGCTGTGAAAAGCCCGAGTTTAAGAAGAAGATTTCAGCAGCGGGTTTTCGCCTGAAAGGCGGAGGCTGGTACGAGACAGATTTCAAAACCGGCAAGAAGAAAAACTTGGCGGGCGATAGCGGCTCTTCGTCCTCCAGCGCGGGTTCAAGCTCTAAAAGCAGCGGCTCCGCGGACTGATCGGCGCGGCCCTTTTTTATACATATCATGCAGTCGGAGCGCGGTCTCCGGCTGAAACTTAACAGACAGTAATCAGAATTTAAGACAGGATCAGGATTATGCGCAGTCATTATTGCGGTGAGGTCAACGAGTCTCTTGTAGATCAAGAAGTCACGCTTTGCGGTTGGGTTCACCGCCGTCGCGATCACGGAGGCGTTATCTTTTTGGATCTGCGAGATCGGGATGGTGTCGCGCAAGTAGTGTATGACCCTGATACGAATGAAGTTTTTCAGCTGGCCGAGCAGATTCGCGATGAATTCGTGGTGAAAGTCACGGGGCGTGTGCGCTTAAGGCCGGATGGTAAAGCCAACGCCGATATGTCCACCGGTATGGTGGAAGTGCTGGGCAAGCAGCTGGAAATTCTAAGTACTGCGAAAACGCCTCCCTTCCAGTTGGACGAATTCGTTCAGGTGGGTGAGGACGTGCGTCTGCGTTACCGTTACATGGACCTGCGCCGTCCGGAAATGCTCAACAAGCTGCGCTTCCGCTCCAAGGTCACCAGCTACATCCGTAACTTTCTTGACGGCAATGGCTTCATGGATGTGGAAACGCCGATTCTGACCCGGGCGACGCCAGAAGGCGCACGGGATTATCTGGTTCCCAGCCGTACGCATGAAGGCAGCTTCTTCGCCCTGCCGCAGTCTCCGCAGTTGTTCAAACAGTTGCTGATGATGTCCGGCGTAGACCGTTACTATCAAATCGCCAAGTGCTTCCGCGATGAAGACTTGCGCGCAGACCGTCAGCCTGAATTCACGCAGGTGGATATCGAAACCTCCTTCCTGAATGAAAACGAGATTATGTCCATCACCGAACGTCTGGTGCGGGATATGTTCCGTGATCTGTTGGAAGTGGAATTGCCAGAATTTCCGCGCATGCCCTTCGCCGAGGCGATGAACCGTTACGGTAGCGACAAACCTGATCTGCGTATTCCTTTGGAGCTGGTGGATGTGGGCGACCTGTTGACCAACGTGAGCTTCAATGTCTTCAGCGGCCCGGCTAATGATCCGAAGAGCCGGGTAGCGGCATTGCGTCTTCCAAAGGGCGGCGAACTGCTGTCTCGTAAACAGATCGACGACTATACCAAGTTTGTTGGTATCTACGGCGCCAAAGGCTTGCCTTATATTAAGGTTAACGAAAAAGCCAAAGGTCTGGAGGGACTGCAGTCTCCGATCGTTAAGCACATTGCTGACGTTATTGATCAGTTGTTGGAGCGCGTGGGGGCGGAAGATGGCGACATTATCTTCTTCGGCACCGACAAGACCCGTGTCGTCAACGAAGCGTTGGGCGCTTTGCGTGTGAAGCTGGGTCATGACCTTAACCTGCTTGAGAAACCATGGGCGCCGCTGTGGGTAGTGGACTTCCCGATGTTCGAAGAAGACGGCGAAGGCGGCTGGACCGCTATTCACCACCCGTTCACGGCGCCATCCTGCGCAGTGGAAATGCTGGAATCCGATCCTGAAAACGCCTTGTCCCGCGCTTATGACATGGTGTTGAACGGCACCGAATTGGGCGGCGGCTCCGTTCGTATACATGATTCCGACATGCAGGAGACCGTGCTGCGTATTCTGGGCATTGGCCAGGATGAGGCGCAAGAGAAGTTCGGCTTCCTGCTGGATGCGCTGAAGTTCGGCTGCCCGCCCCATGGTGGTTTGGCGTTCGGTCTGGATCGTCTGGTTATGTTGATGACCGGCGCTCAGTCTATTCGAGAAGTGATTGCGTTCCCGAAAACCCAGAGCGCGATGTGCATGATGACGCAGGCGCCGGGCAAAGTGGACCCGAGACAACTGCGCGAGCTTAATATTCGTCTGCGTAAAACCGAGCAGCCTGAATAAATTTGAGTGACGCCAATGCCTTGTCTTTGGCGTCGGCATGGCCAATCTATTTGTTGAAAGTAAAAGTATTTAGCGGAGAGTAACATGGCGGGGCACAGTAAGTGGGCCAATATCAAGCACCGTAAGGCGTCCCAGGACGCCAAGCGCGGAAAGATATTCACCAAGCTGATCCGGGAAATTACCGTGGCGGCGAAAAATGGAGCATTGCCTGAAGACAACCCAAGGTTGCGCGCGGTCATTGATAAAGCCCTGACCGTGAATATGAAAAAAGACACCATTGAGAAAGCGATTCAGCGCGGCGCAGGCGGCGGCGATGACTCCAACTTTGACGAGCTGACCTACGAGGGCTACGGTCCTGGCGGCGTCGCCGTGTATGTTGAGGTCATGACTGATAATCGTAATCGCACCGTAGCGGAAGTGCGTCATGCATTCAGCAAGCATGGCGGCAACCTGGGTACTGATGGCTCCGTTGCATACTTGTTCAGCAAAACCGGTGTGATTTTATTTGCGCCGGACGTCGATGAAGATGCGGTAATGGAAGCGGCCCTGGAAGCAGGCGCTCAGGATGTTATCGCCAATGATGACGGTTCTGTGGAAGTGCAAACCGCCGCTGAAGATTTTATGTCTGTCAAAGACGCGCTGATAGCGGCGGGCTTGACGCCGGAGTCGGCGGATGTCTCGATGGTGCCAGCGACCATGGCGCCATTGGATGTGGAAAACGGCGAAAAGGTCATGAAGCTGATCGAAATGCTGGAAGACCTGGATGATGTGCAGAATGTCTACAGTAATGCGGACATACCTGATGAAGTGCTGGAGAGCATTGGCGGTTAATCTGCGCAGACTTGATATCAGCTTTTCCTGCAAGGCGGCGTTAGCCGCCTTTTTTGTTGGCGCTTGCAACGTAATTGTGGGCTTGCGTTATTCGGGTGGCTTATATAGAAATGAAACGACTTTGATGGGCTAAGTGGCCAATTTATGTTGAAAGTGTTAGGTATAGATCCCGGTTCGCGATTTACGGGGTATGGCGTGGTGGAGTGGGGCGGAGGTAAGCCGAGCTATGTCGCCAGCGGTTGTATTCGCGTCACCGGAGAAACATTGGCGGAACGCTTGCGTTGTATTTATCTGGGGGTCACTCAGGTCGTCAGCATGTATGCGCCCCACGAGGCGGCGATTGAGCAGGTTTTTATGGCGCGTAACGCGGACTCTGCTCTGAAGCTGGGGCAAGCGCGAGGCGTGGCGATTCTGGCTATGGCGGAGCAGGGGTTGCAAGTGGCGGAGTATTCCGCCAAGAAGGTAAAGCAGTCTGTTGTAGGCAAAGGAAATGCGGAAAAGTGGCAGGTTCAGCATATGATGCAGGCTATGTTGGACTTGCAGGCTAAGCCACAGGCGGATGCGGCGGATGCGCTGGCGATCGCTGTCTGTCATCTGCATACCCAGCAAAGTCTGATGCGTATTGGCTCGGTATCAGGTAGTCGTCGTGGTCGTATGCGATAAGCGTTTTTATATGTTGGTTGCATCATGGCCGCTTAAATTTGCATGTTAGAGGTCCAGCGCGACTAAGTTCCCGAAATAATTGGTTCATATATAGAAGAGGTTTCCCTTGATCGGAAGACTGGTAGGTAAGTTGGCGGAAAACCATCCGCCCTTTGTGCTGCTGGATGTAAATGGCGTGGGTTACGAGGTGGAGGTGCCTTTGTCTGCGTTGGGTTACTTGCCTAAATTGGGCGAATCCTGCTCTCTATTTACGCATTTTGTCGTGCGCGAAGATGCGCAGCTGCTATACGGATTTATTCGTCGCGAAGACCGGGAATTATTTCGTTTGCTGTTGAAAGTAAACGGTGTGGGGCCAAAGATGGCTGTGGCGATACTGTCTCACATGTCTCCGAATGAATTTGTCGAATGCGTTCGCGGCGATAATCTGACCCGACTTACCAAGATGCCTGGTGTGGGAAAAAAGACGGCTGAAAGGCTGCTGATAGAAATGCGCGACCGGATCAAGGACTGGGGTGTGGGAGGCCGTGAAACGGCGACGCCGGAACTGCTGGATCAGCCTGCTGGCGGCCATTCCCATCTGGAAGAGGCGGAAGCCGCTTTGCTGGCGCTGGGCTACAAACCGCAAGAAGCCAGTCGCGCTATTAACGCCGTTTATAAGGACGGGATGGGGCGGGACGAGCTGATTCGTCTGGCTCTGAAGGGGATGGTAAAAACCAAGTAGCCACGCTATGATGCCCCCAACGTTTGACGCCAATAAAGACTTCAAAAGCACCCCATGATCGAAGCGGATCGCATAATCTCGCCAAACGCCACTCTGCAGGAAGATTCCCAAGACCGAGCCATTCGCCCCAAGAAGCTGGAAGACTATGTCGGCCAGCCGCAGGTGCGCGAGCAAATGGAAATCTTCATCAATGCTGCGCGTGGACGTCAGGAAGCATTAGACCATACCTTGATATTCGGCCCGCCAGGGCTGGGTAAAACCACGCTGGCGAATATCATCGCCAATGAGATGGACGTCTCCATCAAAACCACTTCTGGCCCCGTTCTTGAGAAAGCCGGCGATCTTGCTGCGTTACTGACGAATCTGGAGCCGAAGGACGTGTTGTTCATTGATGAAATTCATCGACTCAGCGCGGCGGTTGAAGAGGTGTTGTATCCGGCGATGGAAGACTATCAGTTGGACATCATGATCGGGGAAGGGCCGGCGGCGCGTTCCATCAAACTGGATCTGCCGCCGTTTACCTTGGTGGGCGCCACCACCCGGGCGGGACTGCTGACGTCGCCCCTGCGAGACCGTTTTGGAATCGTGCAGCGCTTGGAGTTTTACTCGGTTGAGGACTTGCGCCATATCGTTTCGCGCTCGGCCAGCTTGCTTGGGGTTTCTATAGATGACGGCGGCGCGCATGAAATCGCCAGACGCTCAAGAGGAACGCCCCGTATCGCTAACCGATTATTGCGACGAGTGCGCGATTATGCGGAAGTGAAGGCGGACGGAGCCATTACCAATGATGTGGCGGATAAGGCTCTCAACATGCTGAATGTGGATTTGCATGGCTTCGATCATATGGATCGTCGTCTGTTGTTGGCCGTCATGGAAAAATTTGACGGCGGCCCGGTGGGAGTGGAGAGTCTGGCTGCGGCCATTGGCGAAGAAAAGGGCACGATTGAGGATGTGGTGGAGCCATATCTGATTCAGCAGGGTTTCCTAATGCGCACGCCACGCGGCAGGGTGGCGACTCAAGCGGCGTACGACCACTTTGGTCTGGCTATGCCAGAGCAGAGATGACAAGGCTTTTGGCGAGATTTTATTAAGGGAATTTAATGACTTCCGGCTCGTTTGTGTGGCCCGTTCGAGTATATATTGAAGACACTGACGCTGGCGGTATCGTTTTTTACGCCAACTATCTGCGTTTTATGGAAAGAGCTCGCACCGAGTTCATCCGGTCTCTAGGGTTTCCCAGACTGGAAACGGTGGACCTTGACGCCCAGTTCGTCGTGCATAGTCTGGCTTTACAATATCACAGCCCGGCGCGTCTTGATGATGAAGTGGCTGTAAGCGCCCACATCGTCAAACTGGGGCGTACCTACATGGAATTTGAGCAGAACATCACTCGGGGCGAGAAGGTGGAAATGCTGGTCTCCGGGAGAGTCAAAGTCGCTTGCATAGACAAAGTCAGCTTCAGGCCGAGGCCAATCCCAGGAGATTTGGCCTCGGCGCTGCAAAAAGGTATAAACGTTTAGTTTTTGCGGCTCCCCGCTATGAAAGGCGGCGGTCCGCCCACGATAAAAACAGCAATAGGAGTCCTATAAGTGGAGGATAAACTTTCAATTTGGGCGCTGATTAGCAACGCCAGCTTTTTGGTGCAGATTGTCATGCTGATCCTGCTCGCAGCCTCGATTGTCTCCTGGATGATTATCTTCCAGCGCGCCAGAATCTTCGGCTTGGCGCGCAGGGCGACCACCAAGTTTGAGGAGCGTTTCTGGTCCGGTATGGACCTTAATCAGCTCTATCGTGAATCCAGCGCTGCGCCAAATCCCAACAGCGGTATGGAACAGATTTTCCGTTCAGGTTTCAAAGAATTCTCCCGTTTGCGCCAGCAAGCAGGCGTCGATCCTGATGCGGTAATGGAAGGTACGCAGCGCTCTATGCGCGTTGCGATGTCCAGAGAAATGGACAGGCTGGAGGCGCATTTGCCGTTTTTAGCTACAGTCGGCTCAACGACTCCTTATATCGGACTATTCGGCACTGTTTGGGGAATTATGAACTCCTTTCGTGGGTTGGCTCACCTTCAGCAAGCGACTATTTCAACGGTGGCGCCGGGTATTTCTGAGGCGTTGATTGCGACGGCTATGGGGCTTTTCGCCGCTATTCCTGCGGTAATCGCTTACAACCGTTACTCGGCCAGAAGTGAGAGTCTCGCCAATTCCTTTCAGACTTTTGCGGAAGAGTTTTCCAGCATCCTGCATCGCAGAGTTCACGCAAAGTCCTCTTAAAAGGAGAACCAATCCTTGGATTTTACCCGCGTAAAGAAAAAGCAGATGGCGGAAATCAACGTCGTGCCTTATATCGACGTCATGCTGGTGTTGCTGGTCATTTTTATGATCACCGCGCCGATGCTGATGCAGGGCGTGAATGTGGATTTGCCGCAAACGGAGTCGGAAGCGTTGCAGATCTCACCCGAGACGCCGCCTCTAGTGGTGTCGGTGGACGCATTTGGCGCTTATTTTGTAGAAGTCGGCGATGATCGTTCCAAGCCCATGCCGCTGGATGATGTGGTGAAACGGGTAAGCTTGGTGCGGGAGACCAACAAGGCGGTAATGGTCCTGGTGCGAGGCGATCGTAACGTTCCGTACGGAACGATAGTGGGGCTGATGGCGGCGTTGAAGGACGCCGGCGTGGCGAACGTCGGGCTGATTACAGAGAAGCCTTAAGCTGTTATGGGTGAAAGATAAGCTGTGAAGGATAGCTCCGGTAATCAACCAAAAAGCGGATACATCGGTCCGGCGCTGTTTTCCGTCATATTGCATTTGGGTATCGCAGGTCTGGCGTTTCTGGGCTGGTCCGCCCATACGCCGCCTACTCCCGTCATTCCGCACATGCAGGCGATGGTGATTGACGCTGACGCACTGAAACAAATGACTAAGCCTGAGCCTAAACCTGCCGTCAAGAAAGAAGAGCCGAAAAGGGAAGACGAACAGCAAAAGAAACAGCAAGAGCTGGAAAAGCAGCGCCAGGAAGAATTGAAGCGGCGGGAGCAGGCGAAGCAAGAAGCTGAGCGCAAGGCTGCGGCGGAAAAAAAGCGTGAACAAGAAGCGATTGCGCTGAAGAAAAAGCAGGAAGAAGAGCGTAAGAAGAAAGAGGAAGAAAAACGCCAGGAAGAGGAAAAGCGTAAGGCCGAAGAGAAGAAGCAGGCTGAAGAGAAACGCAAGGCGGAAGAAGAGCGTAAAAAGAAAGAAGCTGAACGCAAGAAAAAAGAGGAAGAGAAGCGTCTGGCTGAGCAAAAGCAAAAAGAGCTTGAGCGTCAGATGAAAGAGGCGCGCGAGAAAAAGCGCCAGGAAGAGCTGAAAAAAGCGGAAGAGCTGAAAATGGCTCAAGAGGCGGCTGAGTATGAGCGTCGACTGCAAGAGCAGCTTGAAGCGGAGAGCGCCGCTCAGCGGCAACAGCGTGAATTAACTGAAGTTGAGAAGTACAGGGCGCTGATTTACTCCGCCGTGACTCAGGCTTGGCTGCAGCCCCCAGGAGAAATCAAAGGTTTAAAAGCGGAGCTACAATTGCAGTTGTTGCCGACAGGTGAACTTTTATCCGTGAAGGTTGTTAAGTCCAGCGGTAACAGCGCTTTTGATCAGTCGGCGATTAGTGCGGCCAATGCGGTAAGAAAATACTCCGTGCCTTCTGATCCCGGTTTATTTAATCGGGAATTTAGAAACGTAACCTTTATTTTTAATCCCAAATAAAAATCACTGCCTATTTGTAAGTGTTCCAATGAAAAAACGAATTTTTTTTACACTGGTTTTATTGATAAGCGGGTTGGCGCGAGCTGACCTGGTCATTGAAATTGATAAAGGAAGCCGGGCCGCTATACCCGTAGCGGTGGTTCCGTTCGCCAATGAGTCAGGGCAATCGTTGGCGGAAGATATTGGGCAAATTGTCACTGAGGACTTAAAGCGTTCCGGAGATATAGAGCCTTTGGATCGCACCAAAATGCTAAGCATCCCCAGTAAGGCGGAGGAAATTTATTTTCGCGATTGGGGGCTGCTGGGGCAGCGCTACCTGTTGGTTGGCGGAGTGCAATACGATGCGCCATCGCAAGTATATAAGGTGCGCTATGAGCTCTATAACGTTCAGTCGCAACAAAGAGTGATCGGCAAAATCATCAGTGGAAAGAGTGAGCAGCTGAGAGATTTGGGGCATGCCATTGCGGATGCTGTATATGAGGCGGTTACTGGAATTCGTGGTGTATTCTCTACGCGCATCGCTTACGTCACTTTGGAGAAAAATGGATCCAAAAACCTTTATAAGCTGGAAGTGGCGGACGCCGATGGGCGTCGTTCAAAACTGGTTTACAAATCACCAATGCCTATTATTTCTCCTGCTTGGTCTCCTGACGGTAAAAAGCTGGCGTACGTTTCCTTTGAGTCCCAGCGCCCAGCTATATACGTGCAAGATGTCGCCAGCGGAGTGCGCACGCAGGTCACCTCCTATAAAGGTTTGAACAGCGCGCCCACCTGGTCTCCAGACGGCAGCAAGCTGGCGGTGACGTTGTCGAAAGATGGCAATGCTGAAATATATGTTCTGGATTTGCGCAATAACTCCCTGAAGCGGTTGACCAATCACTGGGCGATTGACACAGAAGCTTCCTGGTCGCCAGACGGAAGAACCATTGCGTTCACTTCAGATCGCGGCGGCGGCCCGCAGATCTACTTGATGGATGCCTCGGGCGGCTCTCCCCGCAGATTGACCTTCGAAGGGCGCTATAATTCACGTCCTCGTTTTAGCGTTGACGGCAAGAAGGTCTATTATGTTCATCAACGTGACGGTTCATTCAATGTGGCGTCACTGGATTTGGAGTCTGGACAGGATCAGATTTTGACGCAAACCGAAATGGATGAATCTCCAAGTGTCGCGCCCAATGGAAGTATGATAATTTATGCAACCCAGAAAAACGGTAAGGGCGTATTGGCGGTTGTAGGAGTCAACTCCGGATCGAAGTATACCCTGCCGGCCCAGTTTGGCGACGTGCGGGAACCGGCCTGGTCCCCGTATATTTCAAGATAAAACAAGCTAAGTATGTAAGGAAAAGCTATGAATGTACTGAGTATTCGTAATATTTTCGCGCTGGTGTTGGTCTCTTTTATTGCTGCGGGTTGTACTTCAACCGATACCAAACCAGACGAAACTGTTGGTGTAGTTGATCAAGACGGCGCTGATGCTGGCGGCGTTGGTTTGGGCGATGGGTCAGGTTTGTCTGAAGAGGAGCTGGCTGAGCAGCGACGTCTGGCTGAGCAAAACGCAATGACCGCAGAGCAAGATGCACTGCGTGAAGTTCGCGTATTCTATTTCGATTTTGACAAAACTATCGTGAAGCCAGAGTCTCACATGGCTCTGCGCGCTCACGCGGCGTTGCTGGCGGCCAACCCTGCTGTAAAGGTTGTTCTGAACGGTTATGCGGATGAGCGCGGCACCAAAGAATACAACCTTGCATTGGGCGAGCGTCGCGCGCAGGCGATTGAACGCTTTTTGGTAGTGAATGGCGCCAGCGGCAGCCAGATCGAAACCGTCAGCTATGGCGAAGAGTTCCCTGTCGATACGGCTCACAATGAAGCGGCTTGGAACAAAAATCGTCGCGTAGTGGTTGAGTACAAGTAATATTTTTTGAACCTATAAAGGACGGATAGCCGAACTGATGTCTAAGAAAACTATTCGGAATGTAACTCTCCTTGGCGTATTGGCGTATGGAGCGTTGTCTCCGCTGGCGTTGGCGGCATCGTCAACGACGACGCCCGTATTGCAGGTGCGCCCGGCGCAACAGCAAGCTCCTTCAGCGGGCGGCTCTGCGGCGGAAATGCTCTACATGTTTGAGCAAATGCAACAGGAGGTGAGGGAGCTCAGAGGACAAGTGGAAGAGCTCAGGCATCAGGTTGACCAGATGAAGAAGCAGGAACGTGAACGCTATATTGATCTGGATCGGCGAATTTTAGAACTGCAGCGCCAGGGGACTCAGACGCGGGAAACCCGTCCCCCTGTCGCTGTTGACGGACCTGCTGCGACTCCTGGCGTGGATGCGTCAGTGAGGCCAACACCTGAACCTGCAGCCAGCTCTGATGAAGAGGCGCTTGTGCTGACTCCAAATAAAGCGCCTCCGTCTGTAGCGGAGCAGCAGGAATACGATCAGGCGTTTGATTTGATAAAGCGTCGTGAGTACGACAAAGCGGTAGAGGCTCTGCATGCTTTCATCAAGAAGTATCCAGAATCGGACCTGTCCGCCAATGCGTACTATTGGTTGGGAGAAGTGTATCTGG
Organism: Hahella sp. NS-SX17; assembly: GCF_057367735.1. Lineage (NCBI taxonomy): Bacteria > Pseudomonadati > Pseudomonadota > Gammaproteobacteria > Oceanospirillales > Hahellaceae > Hahella > Hahella sp. NS-SX17. The sequence continues at coordinate 5,610,243 of NZ_CM170632.1, read as the reverse complement.
TGATTCCCAAGCTGGAGCAGGCGCGTCAGGCGTTTGTGGTTGTTGTGGGAAAGTATCCAGAGCATAGAAAGGCTCCTGACGCCATGTATAAGCTTGGCGTTACCTATCATCGCTTGGGCGACAACGCCGAGGCGAAGAAATATTTGAGTCAAGCCGTAAGTCGTTTTCCGGGGACTTCCCCTGCAAATTTGGCGAAGGATTATTTAAGACAGGTGCAGTGAGGGCGCCTGAAAAAAGATGTGTTTTTTTCTGAAAAAAATTTGAAAAAACCTCTTGTCATTTCCCTCAGAATCAGTAGTATATGCGCCTCGCTTGGGTCGTTAGCTCAGTCGGTAGAGCAGTTGGCTTTTAACCAATTGGTCGATGGTTCGAATCCATCACGACCCACCATTAAATTCCGGATTGTCGCCATTATGGCGGCAGCCATCCAAGAAAGTTTCTTGGGTCGTTAGCTCAGTCGGTAGAGCAGTTGGCTTTTAACCAATTGGTCGATGGTTCGAATCCATCACGACCCACCATGATATGCAAAACGGGACCTTCAAGGTCCCGTTTTTGTTTCTGCTCCTTTCTCTACTAATCGGCCTGTTTCCTGCAGATTGATGAAAAGCTTAATCGGCGCGCATCATGTCGTATAATGTCGCTGTGACGGCAAATTGCTGTGTATACAAAATATTATTAAACACGGGTCAAAATTGATGAGTGCTATAAGCGACCGAATTTTTGTTCAGGAGCATCTCGCTCGAGAGCACGAAGCCAGTGAGTTGAGTCCAGAAGAGGCGGAGCGTCTAAGGGCGGAGATAAAGGAGCTGTTAGTGCAGGAGGACGCTGTACTGGTGGCGCACTACTACACAGATCCCATGCTGCAGGCGCTGGCTGAGGAAACGGGAGGTTGCGTAGCGGACTCTCTGGAGATGGCTCGCTTTGGCAATCAGCACCCAGCGTCGACTCTGATGGTGTGTGGTGTCCGCTTTATGGGGGAAACGGCGAAGATCCTTAACCCTGAGAAAACGGTTCTCATGCCCACTCTGGAGGCGACCTGTTCGCTGGATATCGGTTGTCCTATAGAAGAGTTTTCTGCGTTCTGTGATGAGCACAAGGATCGTACGGTAGTGGTGTATGCGAATACTTCCGCTGCGGTCAAAGCGCGGGCGGACTGGGTTGTCACATCCAGTATCGCCTTGGATATCGTCGAGTATTTGCATGAGCAGGGCGAGAAGATCATTTGGGCTCCTGACAAGCACTTGGGCGGCTATGTGAAGAATAAAACAGGGGCGGACATTTTGCTGTGGGACGGCTCCTGTATCGTGCATGAGGAGTTCAAGTCAAAAGGCTTGTCCGATCTTAAGCAGTTGTATCCTGGCGCGGCGGTGTTGGTGCATCCTGAATCGCCGGAAGCTGTCGTAGATATGGCGGATGTCGTAGGTTCCACATCGCAGTTGATCAATGCGGTCAAAAATATGTCGAATGAGCAATTCATTGTCGCCACTGACGCCGGTATTTTTTACAAAATGCAGCAGATGGCTCCAGAGAAAACCCTCATTGAGGCGCCCACTGCCGGGAATGGGGCGACGTGCAGAAGTTGTGCGCACTGCCCCTGGATGGCGATGAATGGCTTGGAAAATCTGCGTGATGTCCTGATTAATAAGCGTCAGGAGATTATTGTAGAAGCGGATTTACGAGAGAAGGCGCTGATCCCTCTGCAGCGAATGCTTAACTTCTCCAAAGAACGCCAGGTGGCGATAAAAGGTAACGCCTAACTTTATGCGTCAAGGCGTACCCATGTGGTGCGCCTGGAGTTTTAAAACTTAAACTCCTTGCCTGCGTTGCTGAAATCTTTCATCCGCTTTTGGATAATCGCCATCCTCTGATAGTTGCCTTCACTTTTACTTTGCGCCTGACGTAACTGTTGGGTGGCTTTACTTATATTTCCAGTAAGGTAGAAATATTCCGCCCGTGCCAGGTGTAGCTCGGCGATTGAGCCCGCCAGTCCGTGGGTCTCCGCCAGTTCGTACCAAAGGCTGGGTTCTGCGCTATAGCTTGCAGTCAGCCCTCGCAGCAGGCGCTCTGCTTCTTTGTGTTCGCCCTGCTGGTTCAGGAGGCGAGCCAGATCCATGCTTAATGGGTAGTTGCCAGGGCTGCGCTGAAGGTGTTTTCTGAGAACCTGAATGGCTTCTTCGCTTCTTTTGCTTGCCGCCAGCCAGTCTGCATAAGCGACTACTATCGATATTCGATTGCTGTCAATTTTGAGTAGCTGCTCCATGGCGTCTTTGGCGTCTTGCGGACGCTCTACTTTATTGGCGCTGATGACTTGTCCGTACAGCGCCGCCAGGCGAGAGTTCTCCGTGCCGCCTGTGGCTTGCGCTTTGAATAGGTTGAATGCGTCCTCTGCATTCTTGGCGTAATGCAGTAGTACGCGACTTTGCATAATGTAGTAGTCCGGGTCTTCCTTGTAGGCGCCGGCGGGATAGTTGGCGGCTCTGGCGGCGGTGTCGGAAACTCGGCTCTCTGTGAGAGGGTGGGTCCGCAGGTATTCGGGAAATTGCTGTGCATAACGGCTGTTGCGCAGCATTTTTTCAAACATGCTGGACATGGCGCGAGGCTCCATGCCGCTTGCAGCGAGAGTCTCCAGACCGAGCCGATCCGCTTCCTGCTCATTCTGTCTGCTATAGCTCAATTGTTCCTGTATGGAGTAAGCCTGAGTTGACGCCAAAGCCGCTACGCCAGCGTCAGAACCGGCGGTGGCTGCGATAATGACGCTCGCCAGGATCCCCGCCATATTCAAAGCGGTGTGCATCTTGCTCTCTTCCAGGCGGCGAGCAAAATGGCGCTGGCTTAAATGGGCGATTTCGTGGGCCAGTACTCCCGCCATTTCCTGCTCGCTTTGCGCATAAAGAAACAGGCCGGCGTTGACGCCTATAACGCCGCCAGGAACGGCGAATGCGTTCAATATGTTGGAGTCGACCACAACGGTGGTCAGGTTGTGATCTTGCAGCTCGCTGTTGGGCGCCAGCTTAAAGATCAGATCTCTCACATAAACCGTCAGCAAGGGGTCGGCGTACATAGGGAGTTGCGAGCGCAGAGAGCGCAGCCAGGCTTGGCCCAGTGCTTGCTCCTGAGCCGGCGTAATAATAGCGCCGCTGCTGTCCCCCAGTTCAGGTAGTGCGGACTCGTCTGCGTAAGTGACGGGAGAAAGGGTCAGGCTGAACAATAATGGAATAAGGTATTTTTTGCGCATGGAATCAGGCATCGGCAGCAGAATCCGCTATTTGGCGGAATGCGGGATTTACACGACTTTAAGCTGTTTGAGAGAAATCTTCTAATACTTTAACGCCTGAGATTGTACGTCAATCAGCAGAAAGAAGTGACGTCTTATCAATTACAATATAGCAATATGTGGTTGATATCCCTATCATGCGGAGCAAATCAACCGGTAGTTGGAGGATCAATGTCTAATCAGGATGCAGCGGTCAGCACGCTTGATTTAAGGGGCTTGAAATGCCCGATGCCGTTGTTGAAGACTAAGCAGAAGCTGAACGCGATGGCCGCGGGTGAGCAACTATTGGTGGTGACGACAGACCCTGGCTCGCAAAGGGATTTTTCATCCTATCTGCAACTCAGTGCGCACACTCTGGTGGAGAGCAGGGTGGAGAGCGGCGAGTTCCATTTTCTGATTTTGCGCGGCTGATTCTCTCTCATGACATTAAGTGTGAGCGCATTTCGATGTTAAAAGTGTTTAAGAGTTGGTTTGACAAGTACTTCTCAGACGAGGAGGCCGTCATTCTGTTTTTCCTGCTGGTGGCGGGCGTACTGGTCATGGCGTTTTTTGGCGCCATGCTGGCGCCGGTAATTGGCAGTATTGTTATCGCCTATATTCTGCAGGGGCTGGTGATTAAGCTGCAACGCTTGGGTATGGGGCATATTTACGCCGTGCTTTCTGTGTTTATGCTGTTTGTGGGCGTGACTCTGGCGATAGTTCTGTTGATTCTTCCGCTCATGGTGCGTCAGGTCACCTCCTTGTTTCAGGAGTTGCCCACTATGATGACCAACTTGCAGGCGCTGATTAAGCTTTTGCCTCAGCAGTATCCCCAATTTTTCACGGAAGAGAGTGTGGTGGGGCTGTATCGTCAATTGACGACGGAGGTGAGTAAGATCACGCAGTTGGTGTTTTCCTTTTCGCTGTCCAGTATTCCCACTTTGTTGGCGATCATGATCTATGCGGTGCTAGTGCCGATTATGGTGTTCTTTTTCCTGAAGGACCGGGCGGTCATTCTGAACTCTCTGTCGACCCTGTTGCCGACGGAACGCCGACTGATGACCAATATCTGGGCGGAGGCCAACATGCAGTTCGCCAACTATATCCGCGGCAAGGTGCTGGAAATTCTGATTGTTGGCGTGGCGACTTATGTTGCGTTTGTTTTGATGGGACTTAACTATTCATTGTTGCTGGCGGTGTTGGTGGGGCTGTCGGTGGTGGTTCCCTATATCGGCGCTGCGATTGTGACTATTCCTGTGGCGCTTATCGCATTGTTTCAATGGGGATGGGGGCCGGACTTCATTTGGTTGATGGTAGCCTACGGCGTGATTCAGGCGCTGGATGGCAATGTGCTGGTGCCGTTGCTGTTCTCTGAAGTTGTGAATCTGCACCCGGTGGTAATTATTGTCAGTGTTCTTGTATTTGGGGGGCTATGGGGAATCTGGGGAGTGTTTTTTGCGATTCCTTTGGCGACGCTATTGAAGGCGATCTTTTCCGCCTGGCCAACCGTCAAAGCGGCGGGGGTCTGAAGCGAGGGCGGGCCCGGATAGGCGGGCTCGCCTTTTATCATCAGGCAGACAAATAACTTCCTTCTATTTGTCTGCAACAACAGGCTCCGCACATGGCGGGCCCTGTCTCCCGCGGTCTGGCGCTAAAGCGCTTTGACTGCATCCAGCACTTCTGTTACATGCCCTTTCACCTTTACTTTGCGCCACTCTTTGCGCAGTACGCCCTCTGCGTCAATGAGAAAAGTGGAGCGCTCAATGCCCATGTATTCCTTGCCATAAAGTTTTTTTAGCTTGATGACGTCAAAAACTTTGCATACGACCTCGTCTGGATCTGTGATGAGCTCGAAGGGAAAGTTATGTTTGGCTTTGAAGTTCTGGTGGGTTTTCAGGCTGTCTTTAGAGACGCCAAACACCACAGTGTTCAGTTTTTCGAGTTCGGCATAGTTATCTCTAAAGTCCTGGCCTTCAGTCGTACATCCTGGAGTATGGTCTTTGGGGTAGAAATAAATTACGACGTTTTTGCCCTTCAGGTCGCTCAGTCGAACGGTTTGATCCGGGGTGGCCTGAGCCTCAAAATCGGTAACGGTTTGTCCTGGCTGCGCCATGGCGGCTCCTTAACTCTATCTAAGTTAGTTTTATGTTTCGTGGTTTATGTGGGGTGTGTTGCACGTCTATTCTACGGCGGCGTCATCACGATGGATGCGTATCGCATGGCGTTATATCGAGCGCACTGGCTCCAGTACTGCATCCAGGTTCAAGTCATCGCAGAACAGCATGAACTCTTCGCGTAAACTCGCCAAATGCATGTCCGCGGGTATGTTTACGGTCATGTTGATGTTGAACATCTGCGTGCCGGAGTGTGGGGCGCTGTAGGTGTTTGTCTGCAACTCATCGATATTGATTTTGCGGGAATAAAAGAACTGCGCAATCCGGTAGACGATGCCTGGGTGGTCCAGCGCCACTACATTGACGTTATAAGTGAGGGCGCGCGCCGGGCGCCGGGCCTGGGTCTGTTTAATAATCAAGTTCAGGTCAAGCTTGCGGGCCAGTGGTGGAATCATGTTTTCCAGCTTGGCGATGGCGTCCCAGCTGCCGGACACCATCATGACCAGGGCGAATTCGGCGCCCAGCACTGTCATGCGGCTGTCGACAATGTTGCACTGGTAGTCTGAGCAGGCCTTGGCCAATTCATTAACGATCCCTGGGCGGTCTTCGCCAATAGCGGAAATGACCAGATAATTTTCTCTAGGCAATGTATTTCCCATTCTTAATGTAAATGTGTAGATGGATTGCAACGCACATAGTCCTCCGGGCCCATGCCACTGTCAAGTGTCGCCGGGCGCGGCGCTGGGGCGCTTTTGTCCGCGCCAGTCTTGTTAATATCAAGGGTGGGAAGTACCATACCCGGGTTAATAGAGGAAGGGCTCTCGGCGCCGTCCAAACGCTGATGTGAAATCGCTTTACAGCCTATTCCGGGATTATTCATGACATACCAATTCCGTATGGGTGGCGAGCGTTGTCCACAGGCGGCGTGTTTTATTCCACATGCGCCCTGCGACGCCGGTTTAGTGCGTAAAGAACTAGTTGTTAATACGTGGAGAACAAAATGATTAAAGGTAGCTTGGTTGCATTGGTGACTCCCATGCTTGAGGATGGCGCCATTGACTGGCCAAACCTTGACCGATTGCTCGATTTTCATATTGATAACGGCTCTCACGGCATCGTTGCCGTTGGCACCACTGGGGAGTCCGCGACCCTGGATTTTGAAGAGCATGAAGCTGTTATCAAACGAGTGGTGGATTACGTTAATGGACGCATTCCTGTCATTGCGGGTACTGGCGCAAACTCCACGACAGAAGCTCTGCACCTCACCGCACAGGCGAAAAAAGCCGGCGCCGACGCCTGTCTCTTGGTGACCCCCTACTACAACAAGCCTACTCAGGAAGGCCTTTTTCAGCACTTTAAAAAGCTGGCGGAGACCGTGGATATCCCGCAGATTCTCTACAATGTTCCAGGTCGCACTGCTTGTGATATGTCCAATGAGACTGCCCTGCGTCTGGCGCAGATTCCCAATATCGTAGGCATCAAGGACGCTACCGGAAATCTGGATCGCGGCCGTCAGCTTATTAACGCTTCGCCTGAGGGGTTTGCGGTATACTCTGGCGATGACGGCACTGCGGTTGAACTAATGTTGGCTGGCGGCAAAGGTAACATCTCCGTTACCGCCAACGTGGCGCCTAAATTGTTGTCCAGCCTGTGTGAGTTTGCTTTGAAGGGCGAGGCGGACGCAGCCCGCGCTTTGCAGGAAAAACTACAGTCGTTGCACAGCGCGATGTTTGTTGAATCCAACCCTATCCCAGTGAAGTGGGCGATGGCTGAAATGGGGCTGATCAGCTCCGGCATTCGCCTCCCATTGACGGAGTTGAGCCCTGAACGCAGACCCCAAGTGCGCGACGCTTTGCTGGCGTTGGATCTGATTAGCGAATAACGGACGGCCTCTGTTTTGATGAAACGTTTATTGAGTAGTGTTGTTATTGCGGCGGGGTTGTCGGGATGCAGTCTCATGACTGACCGCTCCAATCAATATATGCAGGCGGAGCGCGGCGACCCTCTGGTGGTTCCAGAGTGGTATTCCTCACGACGTCTACAGGACCGTTATCCTGTGCCCCATGCGGAAAAGGCGTTTGTCGCCAGCGAAGACTTCGTGGTTCCGCCTCCGCCAGCTCCCGGCTCCGATTTGTTGCAGGAGCATTTCGCCATCAAAAAGACGGCTGACGATATCTGGTTGCTGGCCAGCGAGCCGCCGGGGAAAGTCTGGCCTGCGCTGAAGCGCTACTGGGAGTCCCTCGGCGGGGGCGTGACAGAAGTGGATACGGCGGAAGGACGTATGCAGGCGAGCCTGCCTATGAACTCTCTGAAAGCGTCTGAATTCGTCAATAAAATGCAGCTCCAGTCATACGTGAATAATGAGCGGTTATTGCTACAGGTAAGAGTGCAGCAGGGGCTGAAGCGTCTCAGCTCTGAAGTGCGTGTGACGGTTCAAGGCATGCCGTTGGCTGGTCCAACGCAGCAGCAGGAAAACCTGTTGACGGATATGCGTCAGTATATGAGCGACCAGGGCGAGAACCTGGGCAGCTACTCGCTCGTGGCGCAAAATATAGGCGGTGAGTCTCGCGTCTCGTTGGTGGAGAGCGCTGAGCAGCCTTATCTCCGGGTGGATCTCAATTATGATCGCGCTTGGTTTGCGTTAGGGCAAGCGCTGACTGATAGTCGCATTCCCGTCATTGATATTAACCGTAGCGAGGGGGTGTACTTCGTGCGCTTCGTCGAGAAGGAGCATGAAAAAACCACCAGCTGGTGGTCTGGCTGGTTTGGCGGCGACGAAGAAGAGAAGCTGTCCGATAGATTCAATTTCCGCATTCTGCTGTCTCCCGCAGACGACGGCGTGCATATTTCCTCCGAGCCGACGTCGACTGGCGTGGGTCGGCAAGAGCAGTTGATTCTGCTTAACAAGATTCTGGATAACATGTCCTAATTCAACTAACTGCGGAGACGCCCTCAATGCAAAAGCTCGAAGAGCTGTATTCTGGAAAAGCCAAGTCGATCTTTAAAACGGATGACGCGGACCTGTTTGTAATGGAGTTCCGTGACGATACTTCCGCTTTCGACGGTGTAAAGAAAGCCAAGCTGAGCCGCAAGGGTGAAGTAAACAATAAATTCAATGCTTTCATTATGAGCAAGCTGGCGGAAGCTGGCGTGCCCGTGCATTTTGTTCGTCTGCTTTCCGAGCGTGAGTCCCTGGTCAAGCGTCTGCAGATGATTCCGGTAGAGTGTGTTGTGCGTAATGTGGCCGCTGGCAGCTTGTGTCGTCGCTTGGGGATTCGTGAAGGAATGGAGCTGAGCCCTCCTACTTACGAACTGTTCCTGAAGAACGACGAACTGCATGATCCGATGATCAACGAACACCACGCGCGCGCGTTCGGTTGGGCGACGGATGAGCAATTGGATGAAATGAAGGCGCTGACATTCAAAGTGAACGAGATTCTGAAATCTTTGTTTGACGCCGCCGGCATGACCCTGGTGGATTACAAGCTGGAGTTTGGTCTGGTTGACGGCAAGGTCGCGCTGGGCGATGAATTCAGCCCCGACGGCTGCCGTATCTGGGACAAGGCTACCGGAGAAAAAATGGACAAGGACCGTTTTCGTCAGGATCTGGGCGACGTCATCGAATATTACGAAGAAGTCGGCCGCAGGTTAGGCGTCCAGTTCTAATCACTCTCCTAATCGGGTCGGCCATCGCCGACCCTTTTTGTAAATAAAGTTGGTTCAGCAAGCGTTCATAATCAATAATTAAGCTGTGCCCGGGAGCCTTCGCACGACGCCCGGCCTGACGCAGGCTCCTCTAATGACTTTAAGCCCATCTGGTAATGCGGTGAGGGCTATTCGCCAATGAAATAGAGGAATGATTAATGAAAAGAGCAACAATGACGTTATTGGCGGTTATGGCCTGTAACGGCGCTTATGCTGATACGATTGGTCTGTTCGCCGGCGTGAGTGGTTGGAATGCGGACTTTACCGGCGACGTCCAGTCGGGTTCAGAATCCGTGGATCTGGAAAAGGATCTGGGACTGGGTGACGACACATTCATTCAAGGCTATGTGGCGTTTGAGCACTTCGTTCCCGGGCTGCCCAATTTTCGCCTGCAGTACACCGAGCTGAGCCAGAACGGCCAAGGCACACTAACCAAAACATTTGATGGCGTGACCTTTACTGGCGATGTCGACACCGACGTGGATCTGACCCATACCGACCTTATAGCCTATTGGCGTCTTTTAGATAATGTCGTATCACTTGACCTTGGTCTGCAGGCCCGTATTTTTGACGGTGAGATCAGTGTTAAGCAAAAAGGCGCATCCACGAATGAAAGCACCACGGCTATCGATGAAGTTGTGCCGATGCTGTACGGCGCAGTGGGTGTGGACCTTCCTCTTACCGGCTTAAGCGTCGGCGCCTCTCTTGCAGGCCTGAAATACAGCGACAACCGTATGCTCGACGTCGCCGCCCGCATCAACTATGAAATTGAGGTGGTGGGCGTTGAGCTTGGTTGGCGTGAAATGCAACTGGAGCTGGACGATGTCAGCGATGTGGACGCTGATGTGGATATCGGCGGACCATATCTCGGAGTAAGCGTTCATTTCTGATGTGATTGCGCCCTGATTGTTTGTGGGGCGTTTGAGTTGTTTTTGAGCGCCTGGCGCACTGCTTTTCGCCAGGCGCGCTTCGAGACTGAATTCGTATAGGGGGATGTAAAATGAAAGTATTAGTAACAGGAACGGCCGGCTTTATCGGCTCTCATGTCGCATTGAGGCTGCTGGATCGTGGGGATGAGGTTATCGGTGTTGATAACCTCAATGATTATTATGAAGTTTCCCTGAAAGAAGCCCGTCTCGCACGCTTGACGCCATACAAAGGCTTTACTGATGTGCGTCTGGATGTCGCGGATCGCGAAGGCATTGAAGCGCTATTCGCCAAACACAAGCCTGATCGCGTGGTTCACCTCGCCGCTCAGGCCGGTGTTCGTTACTCCATCGAAAACCCGCACGCCTATGTGTCAGCGAACCTGGTGGGGCACATGAATATTCTGGAAGGCTGTCGCCATAATAAGGTCGATCACCTGGTGTACGCTTCCAGCAGTTCTGTATACGGCGCCAACGAGTCCATGCCGTTCTCCGTGCATGATAACGTGGACCACCCTTTGAGCCTGTACGCTGCGACTAAAAAGTCCAACGAACTGATGTCGCATACTTACAGCTCGCTGTATGGCATTCCTACGACCGGCCTACGCTTTTTCACTGTATATGGTCCATGGGGACGTCCGGATATGGCGCTGTTTATTTTTACGCGCAAAATCATCGCTGGCGAGCCAATCGACGTATTCAATTATGGCAAGCACAAGCGCGACTTCACTTATATCGACGATATTGTGGAAGGCATCATCCGCACGCTGGATCATGTGGCGCCCGGCAACCTGGAATGGGACGGCATGCAGCCTGATCCAGGCACCAGTAAAGCGCCGTATCGCATTTACAATATCGGCAGCAACAACCCGGTGGAGCTGTCCCGCTATATAGAAATTCTGGAAGAGTGTTTGGGCAAAAAAGCGGAAAGAAATCTGCTGCCCATGCAGCCAGGCGATGTGCCCGCCACCTATGCGGATGTGCAGGCGCTGATCGACGATGTGGGTTATCGCCCTTCCACGACTGTGGAAGAGGGCGTTAAGAAATTTGTTGAATGGTATCGTGACTATTATCGTGTGTGATAGATGAACGAAATTAATCAGCTTCTTATAAATAACAAAAAGTGGTCGGAGAAAATCCGTAAGGCCAATCCCGACTTTTTCCCAACACTGGAGCGTCAGCAGGCGCCCACTTACATGTGGATTGGCTGCTCCGACAGTCGCGTGCCGGCGAATGAAATCGTCGGCATGCTGCCCGGAGAGGTCTTTGTGCACCGTAACGTCGCTAACGTGGTGGTGAACTCTGATCTCAATTGCCTGTCCTCCATTCAGTTTGCGGTGGAAGTCCTGAAGGTGCGGCACATTATCGTCACAGGCCATTACGGTTGTGGCGGCGTGCGTGCGGCGCTGGGCGCGGATCAGTTCGGCTTGATCGACAACTGGCTGCGGCATATCAAGGATATCTACGCCCAACATCAGGATGAAGTGGACGCCATTGACGACATGGGCGAGCGCGTCAATCGCATGTGCGAGCTCAATGTCATGCATCAGGTGCGCCACGTTTGCCACACAGGCATCGTTCAGAACGCCTGGAGCAGAGGGCAGCCGTTGTCGGTGCATGGATGGTGTTATGGGCTTAGTGACGGGTTGCTTAAAGATCTGCAGGTGACTCAGTCCGGGCCTGAGCAACTGGGTTCCGTGTATACCTATATTGGGAAATAGTAATTTCTGTCTGCTCCCGGCAGAATCCGACACAAATGGTCAAGGTGTAAAATCATGGGACAGCATATCGTAGCCGAGTTCATGCCCCTCAATGTGGCGGTACTGACCGTTTCCGATACGCGCACGCAGGAGACGGATACCTCCGGACAGGCTCTTGTGGACGGCGCGCGGGGAGCGGGGCATGAGATTATCGATCGGACGTTGATTCCGGATGACGTCTATCTTATGAGGGCGGTAGTTTCCGCCTGGATTGCGGACCCGCAGGTGCAGGTGGTGTTGATCACTGGCGGTACGGGCTTTACCGGCAGAGACAGCACGCCGGAGGCGATCAAGCCGCTGTTCGATAAAGAAGTGGAAGGGTTTGGAGAGCTGTTTCGCGCCATTTCCTATCAAGAGATTGGCACCTCCACGGTGCAGTCCAGGGCTATTGCAGGACTGGCAAATGGTACGGTGATCTTCTGCATGCCGGGCTCTACCAACGCCTGTAAAACCGCTTGGAATAAAATCATCGCCGAACAACTGGATGCGCGACATAAGCCTTGTAACTTTGTTGGCTTGTTGAAGCAGCCGGGAAAGGCGGTGGAGGACTCTGAGAAGCCTGGCTGTGGACCTCGCGGATGAGTACTTCCAACTTTCAGGCGCATAGTCGTCACAGTTGTGACGCGCCGTTTTCTGGACTGCGTTCTGTCGCGGACGCCAAGCGTATTCTGCAGGCGGCTGCGCAGCCTATCGTAGGGGATGAGGTTATCCCTCTGCTTGAAGCGGCTGGAAGAGTGCTGGCGGAGGATGTGGTATCGACCATTATGGTCCCTCCGACGGATAACAGCGCTGTAGATGGTTACGCTATTCCCAGAGACGCCTGCGAGGCGGAGTTGGAAATAGCGCTGCCAATTTCTCAGCGTATTCCTGCGGGAGAAAGTCCGGCGCCCTTAAAAGCGGGCTCTGCGGCGCGCATTTTTACGGGGGCGGCCATCCCTGAGAACGCCGCCGCTGTCGTCATGCAGGAGCATTGTCGACAGGAAGGCGAGACAGTGGTTATTCCCGCTGGGGTGCGGCAAGGCAATAATCTGCGTCCGGCCGGTCAGGATATACAGGTAGGCCAGATTGTTGTCAGGGCAGGCAAAAAGCTGCTTCCGCAGGACCTGGGTTTGATTGCCTCCGTTGGCGTGGCGCAGGTTAAAGTGCGTCGCAAACTTCGGGTGGCGGTGTTGTCCACGGGGGATGAGTTGGTTGAACCGGGCGCGTCTTTACCGGCGGGAAAGATCTATAACTCGAACCGCTACACGCTGTGTGGCCTGTTATCTCGCTTTCAGTGCGAGATTATCGATCTTGGCGTGATAGCCGACACATACGAGGCGACGGAGCGGGCGTTATTGCAGGCGGCCGAGGATGCGGATTTGATTATCTCCAGCGGCGGCGTTTCGGTGGGAGAAGAGGATCATGTCAAGGCTGCGGTGGAAGCGAACGGGGAGCTGAATATGTGGCGGTTAGCTATAAAGCCTGGTAAGCCCCTCGCGTTTGGTCAGGTTGGCGCGACCCCGTTTCTCGGCCTTCCTGGTAACCCTGCCGCAGTGTTCGTGACTTTTTGCATACTGGCGCGCCCCTATATTTTGAAGATGCAGGGCGCTGGTGAGAGTGAGGCGTCTGCGTTAGCGCGCCTGCCTGCGTTGTTTGATATTCCCAAGCCTGGCGGGCGTGAGGAATACCTACGCGTGAGAGTCTCTGTGGACGATGAGGGAAGGGCGGGGCTGGAGATGCACCCCAATCAAAGCTCAGGCGTGTTGTCTTCAGCGAGCTGGGCGGATGGCTTTGCTGTAGCGCCTGCAAATGCGACGATTCAGCGTGGGGATCTGGTGGAGTATATTTCCTTTATCTCCATGGGCTTGTGAGTACGTTTTTTGTCCTCGTTTCGTTGAAGGAATCAAACATTTAACGGATGTGCGTAATATGAATAAAAGTGCTTGCTCAGGTCGGGCTTCTTTGTTATCTTACGCACCCGCTGACAGCAGGACCGTAGCTCAGTTGGTTAGAGCGCCACGTTGACATCGTGGAGGTCACCAGTTCGAATCTGGTCGGTCCTACCAATTCCTTTCTTTGTCAGTGATCTTTTTTGGTTTCCAAAATTATTCAAAAATAGTTTGTTGTCTTCGGCCCTCGTGGTGTCCGAATGGCTGGTTTGTATTGACTTTTTAGTGATACGATTGCTGAAAACCAGTCACGGAGCGGGGCATGAAGTATCTTCGAACCTTCTATCAGCGCCTTCGGGATTTTCGACACAAGAAAAAGCTTACCCTTGAGGACATCGCTACCTTTTGTCAGGTGGATGTCACGGTTGTGGCTGGTTGGGAAAGTCCCATTGAATCCCAGCGTTGTTACCCTTCTATCGATAATCTGTTTGATCTCTGCGTAAAGACGGGCGTTTCCCTGGATGCGCTGCTGGACTTTGATCAGAACGAAAAAACCAATTCTCAGTTGGACTTACCCGGTTTTGAGTTGGGCGAGGATGGGGATTTGGATACGGTCATTGAGCGCCTGACCAAAGTGATGGAAGAGGCATTGCCCGACACGACGGAGCGGCTGTTGCTGAAACGCTTTCGCGCCAGCGATGAGGATAAAAAGCGTTTTATCCTGCAGTTAATGAATAGCGGAGAATAATGCCTCCCTCTATCCGAGTCTGCTTTCTTTTGTTTTGTCTGTATGCTCTGTTCCAGATGGCAGGGCGCTCCAAATAAAAAAGCGCCAGTTTAGGCGCTTTTTTGGTGCACGGAAAAAGGTGGTGATTTACATCAGGCCTTTTTTGTACACGTTTTCGTAGACATAGTTGGTGGCTTCAACAAAGCCATCAATGCTGCCACAGTCAAAGCGACGTCCCTTGAACTTATACGCCAGCACGCAGCCATCTTTGGCTTGTTTCAGCAGTGCGTCGGTCACTTGAACTTCGCCGTTCTTACCGGGCTCTGTGTCGCGGATGATGTCGAAAATATCCGGCGTCAGAATATAGCGGCCGATAATGGCGTAGTTGGATGGAGCCTGATCGGCGGGGGGCTTTTCAACCATGTCCGTGACGCGGAACAGGCCTTCTTTCATTGGGTCGCCAGCGATGACGCCATACTTGTGCACTTCATCGTGTGGAACTTCCTGGATGGCCACAATGCTGCAACGGAACTGATTGTACAGCTTGGTCATCTGCGCCAGCACGCTGTCTTCGCCTTCTTCCACCATGCAGAGGTCGTCTGCTAGTACGACTGCGAACGGCTCGTCGCCGATCAGAGTCTGTCCAGAAAGAATAGCGTGTCCTAAACCTTTCATTTCATTTTGGCGGGTGAATGAGAATTTATTGTTATTTATCAGGCTGCGAATGCTGGAAAGAAGCTCTTCTTTACCGGTTCCCTTGATCTGTTGTTCCAGCTCATAAGAAATATCAAAGTGGTCCGCGATGGCCCGCTTACCCCGGCCGGTAACAAAACCAAATGAGTTCATGCCTGCGGCGACTGCTTCTTCAACGCCGTATTGAACCAGTGGTTTGCTTACGACAGGCAGCATTTCTTTAGGCATGGCTTTGGTGGCGGGCAGGAAGCGAGTTCCGTAACCTGCTACCGGAAACAGACACTTTTTAATCATATATTCTCCTTGAAGTTGTGTAGGGCGTTAGTCTACTTGGATTTAGTTATCTTGCAAATGTCGGTCCATCACTTCCCAAAACGAAAAAAGGAGGGACTTACCCTCCTATTTTGACATTGATTTCATAACAACTTTATTAACAGTTGTTCAGCCGCACTTGCTATCTCCACAATTGAGACATGTTTGGCATCCATCCATCAAGATCACGGATTTTTGGCTGCATTTCTTACACATTGTCGCGTTTGCGGGGAAGGCGGAGCCGTCCGCATTCGCCTCATTTTTCTGTCTCGCCTCGTACTCTGCGCGTTTCTCCGCAATCATGCGCTTGTGAGCGTCGCTCATTTCCTCGGACTCGATAATGCCCAGCGCCTTCATGTGTTTCTCGATGACTGCGCCGATTTCGGCTACCAGGGAGGGGACGAAAATACCACCCTTCTTGTAGTAGCCGCCGCTGGGATCGTGCACTGACAGCAGCTCCTCCAGCAGGAAGGTGATGTCGCCGCCTTTACGGAACACGGCGGAGATAACCCGCGTCAGTGCGATAACCCACTGGAAGTGTTCCATGGATTTGGAGTTGATGAAGATTTCATACGGACGACGAGTTTCATGGTCGGTGCCTTCATTCAACAGGATGTCGTTGATGGTGATATAAAACGCATGCTCCGACACCGGGGGTTTGATCTTGTACGTCGTGCCGAGAAGGAAATCTGGGCGCTCGATTTTTTCATTCATTTCAACCGGCTGTGGTTGCTCTTGAACCGGTTCGCTGGCCGGCGCAACGTCACTGGGCTTGTGAACTTTGTAGCCGACAATTTTCTTTTCAATTTTAACAGCCATGACTGTATACCCTTGTGTACGGTGGCTTTGCTCAGGTTTTTCCGGGAAAACCTGGCTGCAGGCGCATATTATGCGCCCATTTTTCACATTTTCTATGGAGAAACCTGGCGATTTTACGAAATCGCCAGGACTTCGCCTCAGTATTTTCCGTAAGTGCCTTCTTTTAAGGCGTCGAACAGGTTGGCGGCAGTGTGGGTTTCACCGTCGTACTCAACTTCTTCGTTGCCTTTCAGCTTAATGGTTTGGCCATCTTCGGTGGTGAACTCGTAAAAGGTGTTCTCCAGGTCTTTCTCTTTGACCAGTACGCCTTGGAAGGCTTCCGGGTTGAAGCGGAAGGTGGTGCAGCCTTTCAGGCCTTTTTCATAAGCGTACATATAGATGTCCTTGAAATTTCCGTACGGGAAATCAGTGGGGACATTCGCCGTTTTGGAGATAGAAGAGTCAACCCACAGTTGCGCTGCAGCTTGGATGTCCACGTGCTGCATTGGCGTCACATCGTCGCTGGTGGTGAAGTAGTCAGGCAGCTGCGCTTCGGGGTCTTCGGAAAACGGCATTGCTTTTGAATTCACCAAGTGGCGGTAGGCCAGCAGCTCAAAGGAGAAGACGTCCATTTTCTCTTTGGTTTTCTTGCCCTGACGGATCACGTTGCGGGAATAGTGATGGGCGAAGCTGGGCTCAATTCCGTTGCTGGCGTTGTTGGCCAGAGACAGGGAAATAGTGCCTGTCGGTGCAATGGACGTATGGTGCGTGAAGCGCGCGCCTTTTTTGGCCAGCGCGTCAACCAGCTTGGGATCGGCTTCCGCCACACGTTGCATGTAGCGGCTGTATTTGGCGTGTAGTACTTTGCCTTTCAGTTTGTCGCCGGCTTTAACGCCGTCTTTCGCCATTTCCGGGCGCAGACGCAGCATTTCTTCGGTGACGACAAAGGTGTCTTCCATGATAGGGGCTGGTCCTTTTTCTTTCGCCAGCTCTAATCCCTGACGCCAGCCTTCCAGCGCCATTTCACGGCAGACCTCTTCGGTGAAGCTGACGGACTCGTCTGAACCGTATGGCATACGCAGCATAGCCAGCGTGGAGCCCAGGCCCAGAATACCCATGCCGTGGCGGCGCTTGTATTGAATTTCATGGCGCTGGCCTTCCAGCGGCAGGCCATTGATCTCCACCACGTTGTCCAGCATGCGGGTGAAAATAGCCACAACTTTACGATACTTGTCGAAGTTGAATTTGGCGTTTTCAGTGAATGGGTATTCCACGAATTTGGTCAGGTTCACTGAGCCCAGCAGGCAGCTGCCGTAAGGTGGCAGAGGCTGTTCGCCGCAGGGGTTGGTGGCGCGAATGTTTTCACAGAACCAGTTGTTGTTCATTTCGTTGACTTTGTCGATCAGGATGAATCCCGGTTCGGCGAAGTCGTAAGTGGAGGTCATGATGGCGTCCCAGATGGAGCGCGCTTTGACTGAACGATAAATGCGGCATGCGACGCGGCCGCTTTCATCCGTGATATAGCCTTCTTTTACCGGGAAATCGCGATACAGATATTGCGTTTCATCGTTGACGTCAATGTTGTCTTCTTCTGCTTCTTTGCGTGTGATAGGGAAAGAGAAACGCCAATCTTCGTCGTTTTGAACCGCTTTAATAAAGTCTTCTGTGATTAGTAAAGACAGGTTGAATTGACGCAGACGGCCGTCTTCACGTTTGGCGCGCACGAAGTCGAAGACATCAGGGTGGTGTACGTCGAAAGTCGCCATCTGCGCGCCGCGGCGTCCGCCGGCGGATGAGACGGTGAAACACATCTTGTCGAAGATATCCATGAACGACAATGGACCGGAGGTGGTGGCGCCAGCGCCAGCTACGTATGCGCCTTTTGGACGCAGTGTAGAGAATTCATAACCAATGCCGCAGCCAGCCTTGAGGGTGAGGCCGGCTTCGTGGTTTTTCAGCAGGATATCGTCCATGGAGTCCATGATGCTGCCGGAGACGGTGCAGTTGATCGTGGACGTGGCGGGCTTATGTTCTTCCGCGCCAGCGTTGGACATGATGCGACCGGCTGGAATAGCTCCGTTCTCCAGCGCCCATACGAAGTCCGCCAGCACCTTCTCGCGTATGCTGTCGGCTTCCACGGAGGACAGCGCCTTGGCGACGCGCTCGTAGGTGCCCAGGATGTCTTTATCCACTGGGCCTCCGGATTTGGTTTTCAGTTGGTATTTGGTTTCCCAGATATCGACGGAAGCGGGCTGCATATCAATAGGAGCGATAAGCTGCTGGACTTTGGCGTTCATAATATCCCTCAAATCTTCTAACCCCGAACAAGGTTTATTTTAAAACTGCAGTGTTGTTGGTCAGACCGCCAATTCCAGATAGCGCTGCGAGATACGACTGATTCGCAAGGTAAACTTCCTGTGTTGCGTTACCAAAACTGGCGACCACAATATGTTGTGCACCTTACTTGTGCGGCAGGCTGTGAAAAACCTGATGTCCGATGAAGTTCTGTGTATGTCCGGGCCTTTGCGGCCCTGGAGAGAACACGCCATTTTACGGGTAAAGACTCCCATCGTAGACTTGACTGTCATAGTGTGGGCTGTTAGTGACTTTGACCCTATATATGGCGATTTGCGCAAAGTATAGCACTATATAATGTGATGTGAAGGCTTGAGAAAAAAATCATTTTAGCGTAGGTGAAGGCCTTCAAAAGACTTTTTTCAGACCTTTGGCCGCCGCATTTATGGGCTGGCGGCGAATATGACAGCAGGGTTGCATAGTAAAAATATGTCTATCAGGCAGGCACTATATATAGTGTTGCTATAAGGCCTAAAATTTAACCGGAATGTTACGCGGTAAAGAGGTTTGCGAGTGAAGGAAATAAGGCGGTGTCAGCCTTACTTTCTATTAATCAGGCAGACAAGCAAATAGCTTCCTTCTATTTATCTGCAACGACAGGGTCTGCGCATGGCAGATTTTGTCTCCCGCGGCCAGCCGCCGCGCAGGCGCATCCATGCGCCAGATTATAAAGATGCCAATATCATTGCCAGATTAATATAGGGGGATCGCAGGTCGGCTCAGGCTGAAGCTGGATGGGTGGGGATCTTGGGCGCCACTTTGGCGGCTACCCGGGGTTTCAACTTATTCTGTGACAAGAGCCACGCGATGCAGTCTTTCAGTGTCTCTTCCGCGTCACGTGACTTGACGCCCAGATCTCTGGTCGCGTCGCTGCAATCATAATAAGCGTAGCGTCCCACCACCTCGTAGACGAGGTCGTAAGTAAATGGCGGCTTTATATGCAGCAGTTTGCATAGCGTCTCTACTACACGAGCAAAAGCCAGAGTCAGGCCGCGGCCTGTCGGGAGATGGATCGGTTTGACGCCGGTCAGGCGTTTCAGTGCGACTCCGATATCCTTTACTTCGATATTTTCGCCGCCCACTACGTAACGCTTGCAGTTTTCGCCTTGGGTCAAGGCGGCGACGTGAGCCGCGGCGACATCGCGCACATCCACCAGATTGAGGCCCCCTGGGTAGGTCTGCCCGAAGCCGTTCAACCAGTCCATCACCAACTGATTGGACGGGGTTATGCGGTAGTCGTTGGCGCCGAGCACGATGGCGGGACAAATGACCACCAGATGGATGTCATAGTCGCGGGCCAACTTTTGCGCGGCCTTTTCGCTGCGGGTTTTGGCCACGTAATAGGCGTTTTGCGCATCTTCATTCCAATCGTCGCCGCTGCGCAATGCATGAGGGTCGTATGAAAAGCCAATGGATGCCACGGAGCTGGTGTACACCACGCGCTTGACGCCATGTTTATGGGCGGCCTTGAATACATTTTCCGCGCCTTGCAGTGCGGGTTCGACGATTTCCTCTACGGACTTGGCGATAGTTTTGTATACCGCCGCCATATGAATGATGGCGTCGCAACCTTCGGCGGCGGCTTCCACTGCAGTGGGATCTTTGACGTCGCCATAGGCGAATTCCGGCTTGAGGCCATTGAGCCCGCGCAAGTCTGAGCTTTTGCGCACAAATGCGCGCACTTCATGGTTCTGGTCGAGCAGTTGCCTTACCACGTGGGAGCCGATATGTCCGTTTGCTCCGGTTACCAATACTTTCATGATGTCTCCAGCGTGATGGTCTTGTCTTTGTCAGTTGTAATAATCTAATCGGTCATAAGTACTATTAGCATTGGAATGCGGGTAGCTTACCTTCATCAGAGACGCTAGCCCAGACGAAATGCCCCCTGGGGGCGATTTTTTTGTCCTTTCTCGACTATGCTTAGTTCACATTGGTTATAAGTTATTCGGCCGATGGCGGATCAACCCAAGGGATCGCAACTTCTCATGAGCGATATGAACCGGACGCTTGCCCGCTCCATTCCAGAAACTGATATTCATGATGACGCGGACTTACTGACCAGGTTGGAGCAGCGCCTGGGTTTTGTGCATGCCCGCCAACGTTTAGGGATTGAACAGGATCACGCGCAACGCGTGTTTGGCGGCGGAGGCATTAACTTTTTTCATCCGGAAAACTGGTATTCCATGCAAACCCTGATGCGCTGGGCTTTCAAGCTCGCGGGTGTGTATGAATGGGGGCGACGTAACGCCAGAAACATTCAGGTGACCCACAACCCGGTGCGGCGCGAAAAAATACCGGCGGCGTTCGAAGGTTTTCGCTTGCTGCACCTGACTGACCTGCACGTCGATATGGATGAGGCGATCACTGCCAGGTTGCTGGAAATTACGCGGAGCCTGGAGTACGACTTATGCGTGATAACCGGCGATTATCGCGCGCAGACCTATGGACCGGAGGACGCCGCTCTGGAAGGAATGCAGCGATTGCGCGAGAGCTTGCGCGGCGAGGTCTATGCGATATTCGGCAACCATGACAGCATCCGTATGTTGCCGCCGCTGGAGGACATGGGCTATCGCATGCTGATGAACGAGTCAGTGCTGATCGAGAGAGACGGGGAGAAAATTCAGGTCGTTGGCGTGGATGATCCTCATTATTATCGGGTAGACAACCTGCAGATGGCGGTCCGGGGGCTGGATATGTCCCGTTATACCGTGCTGTTGTCGCATACGCCGGAAATTTTCAAACAGGCGGCGCACGCCGGCATTGATCTTATGTTGTGCGGCCATACTCATGGCGGCCAAGTATGTTTGCCGGGAGGGGGCGCTATTACGCTTGATTCGGATTGCCCACGTTTCGTCGGCAAAGGCGTATGGCGCTGGCGCGAGATGGATGGTTACACCAGCACCGGCGCAGGCAGTTCTTTAGCGCCGGTGAGGTTTAATTGTCCTCCTGAGGTGGTCGTGCATACTTTTTATCCGGGTTAAACGTGTGCACTGGGTAGTTCTGACGCCGACTGTAACCTTATCTTCCTCGTTTTTCTTGCCCGCCATGGATGTAGCGGATTGTCCCAACCTTTGTCTTGACTGGCTGTTTCCCTAAGCGGCGGGCAAGACTATGATGAATAATTATCTGCCCATACAAGAATAATATTAGCGGAGGGAGTCCATGTTGAATTTGGCTACTATTCTTACTGAAAGCGCAAAACGCTATCCTCAAAAGGAAGCGCTGGTGTGTGGCGCTGTTCGCCTGACCTACGCTCAGGTTGAGCGTCTAACGAACCAAGTCGCTAACAATTTGCTGGCGGCGGGTATTCTACCCGGCGACCGAGTGGCGTTAAGTTGCCCCAACCTGCATTATTTTCCTGTCGCCTACTTTGGCGTCGTTAAGGCAGGCGCCGTAGTTGTCCCTTTAAACGTTCTGCTTAGTGAAGATGAAATCGCCTATCATTTGCGTGACTCGCAAGCCAAGGCTTATATCTGTTTTGAGGGGACTCCAGATATGCCCTTGGGGCCAAGAGGCGTCGCGGCTTTTAATCTAGTCGATCACTGCGAGCGCTTCTGGTTGATTCCCAGTGGAGCCTCTTTGGTGAAAGACGAAAAGCCCTCACTTTTTGACGAACTTTTAGTTGGAGAGGCGCCAGCCCCGGATGTCGTCACTCAGGCGGATGACACGGTGGTAGTGCTATACACTTCCGGGACTACTGGTAAACCCAAAGGCGCCGAGCTGACGCACGCCAATATATTTCTCAATGTGGCGCAATTTGCGCGCCTCAGTGAGGCTCGCCTCGAAGATAATCAACTGGTGGCGCTGCCGTTATTTCATACCTTCGGCCAGACCGTGCAGATGTGCGGCGGTTTTTACAATAGCAACAAGCTGGTGTTGATTCCCCGCTTTGACCCAAAAGCCGTTGTGGACGCCATGGTGGAAGAGGACATTACTGTATTCTGCGGCGTTCCCACTATGTATTGGGCGCTACTGAACGGTATTGAACTGGATGAAGCCACCGTTGCGCAGATCCGTGATCGCCTGCGCTTATGCGGGGCGGGCGGTTCTTCTTTGGCGATAGAGATTCTGCGTGGTTTTGAGGCCAAGTTTCAGGTGCCTATTCTGGAAGGTTATGGTCTCTCCGAAACGTCGCCGGTCGCGTCTTTTAATGTCTTGGATCGACCTCGTAAACCCGGCTCAGTGGGTGTGCCTATCTGGGGTGTGGATATTAAGGTTGTTGATGAGAAAGGCGCTGAGGTCGCCAGAGGAGATCGGGGAGAAATCGTGATCCGCGGGCATAACATAATGAAGGGGTATTTGAATCGCCCTGAGGCGACTGCAGACGCAATTCGCGATGGTTGGTTCCATTCCGGCGATATCGGTTACATGGATGACGATGGCTATCTATTCATCGTTGACCGCTTGAAGGACATGATCATTCGTGGTGGTTATAACGTTTACCCTCGTGAGCTGGAAGAAACCCTGTTGACGCATCCGGCGGTGTCCCTGGCGGCGGTGGTAGGCGTGCCTGACTCGCAGTACGGAGAGGAGATCAAGGCCTTCGTTATATTGAAAGAGGGCGACAGGGCTGACGCAGAGGAGATCAGAGATTGGTGCAAAAGCAAAATGGCGGCGTACAAATACCCGCGCCTGATTGAAGTCTGCGACAGCCTGCCGATGACGGCCACTGGAAAAATTCTGAAACGCGAGCTTAAGGAACATTAGGAGGGGCGAACGCCAATGTCCTTGAGTTGAAATCGGGAAGGGCATAGGCGTTTTGTTATAAAAAATTACGAAAAGATGACGGCTTTTTCTCTTTCAGGGCGCTTATTAGGGGGAAACAGGCAGTAACGACCCTGATATTTGACTGAGGCCTCCCCGGCCTAAGGGAAATAAAATGAAAGCTCACATCTTTGCAGCACTGCTTGCGTTAATGCTGGTGATGTTCCAAGTATTTCTGATGCAGAATGGCAGTGAGAAGCCCGTTACTCAAAAAAATGGCGAGCAAGAAAAAACACACGCCTCCATCCAAGAAGTCGCATTCAACTTCACTTGGCAAGAGCCGCAACTGCTGAAAGCCGTTGACGAGCAGTGGAACTAGCGCGAAGGATCGCGCTGTCTGAAAATCCAGTTTGCTAGCCGCCCCTTAGCTCCCTAAAATACGAAGAATACACAAGATTCTTAAGCATAGGGAATGCATGTTCCCCCGAATTCAGCAGGATTAAAGACTATGGCTGGCTCTCGCAACGTAACTCAGCTACTGGCCGACTGGCAGGCCGGTGACTCCCAGGCCCTTAATCACATTATCGAATCTTTACACGGTGAATTGCGCACCATTGCGGGGCGTTATATGGCCGGCGAGCGCCAGGGCCACATGTTGCAGGCTACTGCGCTGGTGAACGAGGCGTATTTGCATCTGGTCGATGCGGAAGTGGCCTGGAACGACCGTATCCACTTTCTCGCCGTGGCGGCGCAAACCATGCGTCGTATTCTGGTCGATCACGCCCGCGCGCAGAAACGCAAGAAGCGCGGCGGCGATGACATTCAGGTGACGCTGCACGAAGCGCAGATTTGCGATGATGGCAGTCAGCCTGACTTGCTTGACTTGGAAGATATCCTGCAAAAACTGTCCAACGTAGATGAACGTAAAGCGCGTATTGTGGAAATGAGCTTCTTTGGGGGAATGACCCAGGAAGAAATCGCAGAATACCTGCAGGTATCCCTCTCCACCGTGGAAAGGGATTTGCGTTTCGCCAAAGCCTGGCTGGTGAAAGAGCTTAAAATCTAGTCATGGCGCTCTGTTCAGAGCGCTATCTCTTTCAATTGCTGACTGACGATTTGCCGGAACTGGGGCTTGATATGCCCCACTAGTGAATTGATCAGAACTTCACGATTATCTGACGTGGATGCGTAACGCTGTATCAGTTTGGGAGCGGCCGGGCCTACATGTGCGGTGAGAGCGGCAGCCAGACGCAGCAGGTACAAATCTGTCAATTCCTCCTTCACTACCGCTTCCTGATTCTCAATGCGCTGATCCTGTCGGGCCCTGTTTTTGGCCCCGGCCTGAGCGATAGGCTGAATAGTGGTGAGCCATTGCAATACTTTGCCCATGGAGTCGAGGCGTTTTTCCGGTTTTTTGTGCAGCATCGCCGTCAATAATCGCTTGAATAGCGGATACTCCTGAAAAATCGCCAGACTGTAGTCTGGTTCCTCGTGCATGACAGCGTGTAATACAGTGGAGGACTTTTCGCCGTCAAACATTTCCCTGCCAGTCAGCATTTCGTAAATCAATGTGGCTACAGACCAGACGTCGGTCTGCAGTCCCATGTCGCGGCCCTGCAGTTGCTCCGGGGACATGTAGCGCAAGGTGCCCATGCGGGCGCCGCCAAGGGTTATATCAACGCCGGACAGCTTGGCGATGCCGAAATCCAGAATTTTGACGATGCCGTCTTCAGAAAGCAGGATGTTGGCGGGTTTGATGTCCCGGTGAATGATGTCGCGCTGGTGCGCCGCCTGCAACCCGTAAGCGATCTGTTTGGCGATGCGCACTACCTGATCCGGCACCAGTGCGCCTTTGGTGAGTGCATTTTCCAGTGTTTCGCCGCTGTAGTATTGCATGGCGATGTACATACCGCCGTCGCTCATGGCGCCGACATCATGGATGACGCACACGTTTGGATGGTCCAGGCGGGAGATGGCTTTGGCCTCCTGCATCAGGCGAAAGCGTACGCGCTCGTCGGTCGCAACTTCAGGCGCCAGACACTTCAGGGCCACATACCGTTCCAGTCGGGTGTCTTCCGCCTTATACACCCAGCCCATGCCGCCTTCACCGATCTTGCGGATGATTTTGTAGGGGCCGACCATGACGCCGGGGTGCATCTTCGGCAACACCAGGGTGGCGTCGGCGGAAGCGATGTCATATTGCTTGGGGAGAATGTCGTCGACGTGCTCGTCAGCCTGCACCAGTTGCAGGACCTCTTTCTTCAGCTCGTCGTCCTGGCAGTGTTTGTCCAGATAAGACCGTTGTTCTTTTGTGGACAGGTCTGCAATTGCTTCGAACAGTTCTTGTATTTGATTCCA
Organism: Hahella sp. NS-SX17; assembly: GCF_057367735.1. Lineage (NCBI taxonomy): Bacteria > Pseudomonadati > Pseudomonadota > Gammaproteobacteria > Oceanospirillales > Hahellaceae > Hahella > Hahella sp. NS-SX17. The sequence continues at coordinate 5,584,670 of NZ_CM170632.1, read as the reverse complement.
GCGAGATACATCCATAATGCGCAGTAGCTTTTTTGTCTTAGTTGCTGCTGTTCGGACCGGCGCCGGATGTCCTGGACGGCGGGGTCGGTTTATTAGGGATCGTGGATGTTCCGGGGGCGCGGCGCATCGACATCCTCTTGTCCTGTGGAAATTATAGCCTCAGGTGCGGGCCAGCCTCTGATTATTGCAATAATCCATCTGCGCAAAGTTTAACCCGAGGGAGGTTCGGCTCCGTTATATTAACCTCTAAGCGCTGAAATGTCGCAATTGCCCGTCGCTGACGTTGCAGGCGTCGCCGATTAAGCCAATCATGGTTAGCTGACAGAAGACGTTCAAGGAATGGGAAATGGCTGAGAAACACCTGCTAATCGTCGCACATACGCCTTCCCCCAATACGCAAAGGTTGGTGGATGCGGTGATGCGCGGCGCGGGGCATGAGGATATCGAAACGGTGACAACGAAGTGGATTCCTCCGCTTCAGGCGACGCCGGAGGATGTGCTGGCCTGCGACGCAATTATCCTCGGGACCACGGAAAACCTGGGGTATATGAGCGGAGCCCTGAAAGACTTCTTTGATCGCTGCTATTACCCCTGTCTGGAGAAAACCCAGGGGCTGCCTTATGCGTTATACATCCGCGCTGGCCATGATGGAACGGGAACCCGGCGGGCGGTGGAGAGCATTGTAACTGGCCTGCGTTGGCGAGCGGTGAGAGAGCCTTTGATCTGTCGGGGAGAGTTTCAGGAATCGTTCGTAGAGCAGTGCGAAGAGTTTGGCATGTATGTGGCGGCGTCGCTGGACGCCGGCATCATATAATAAGTCGATTGCAGTAGTGGGGAAGGGCGCATGCCCGCGCCCTGGAAAACTTCCCCTGAATCCTATGCCAGAACTGGGAAGAGCCCCTTCATACCGTTGGCGATAAACTCAATGGCGATCGCCGCCAGGATCAGCCCCATAATGCGGGTGAAGATATTGATGCGGGTCTTGGTCAGGTGGCTGGAAAACCAGGGAATCATCGAGAACACGGCCCACAGAGTCAGGCAGAGTATCAGTATCGCCACACCGACCATGGCGTAGTGAGCCACGTCTGAGCCTCGGTGAGCATACAGAATTACCGTGCTGATAGCGCCCGGACCCGCCAGCAGCGGCATAGCCAGCGGTACAATGGCGACGGAGTGGTGATGGCCTTCCTCTTCCACTGTTTCCTCCTCCGTGTGTACGGTAGCGCTGACTTTGGCGTGCAGCATGGATATCGCCATGAGTAGAATCAGTATGCCGCCGGCGACCCGGAAAGAGTTGATGGTAATGCCGAAAAAGCTGAGCAGATACTCACCCAACAGCATGGATATCAGCAGAATCAGGCCCACGGCGATCACCACGGACTTACCGATTTTTTTACGCTCCGCGCTACTGACGTTAGAGGTAAAAGCGACGAATATGGGAACCGCGTTGACTGGATTCACAATGGCCATGAGGCCGATGAGAATTTTGGTGTACTCGTGGAACTCAAGCATAGACGGCGCGCCTTTTACTCGTAAGTCTGGGGAGGGGAAAAGTTCGGCGCAATCATAGCGGCGGGCCGCCTAATTATCGAGGTAAGAAATGTACCTACCGTATGGCCGCCGCCAAGCTCGTCCGAGTTCCTGCGATGCGCCCGGGACCACTGGGGCTCCGGGCGTATCGTTTACTGCAAGTATACTTCGGTAATGGACTTTGCTTCACCGGAGTCGGTGATAGCCTTGAAGCCGGCCTGCAGCGCTTTCAGCACGTCCGGGCTGGTCTCTTTGTTGATCGCCATGTACATCGGGGTGGTTTTGAACACCAGGGCCGGAACCAGGCTGGTGATGTCTTCCACTTCCGACGCCACATATGGACCGGACAGTCCATCGGTTACCCACAGGTCAATCTGGTCCAGCGCCAGGCGGCGTGGATTCAGGCTGTCGTTGGCGATAGTGGAAACGTTAAAGCCGCGTTCGATGAGGTAGTTGCTCATGACGTCGCCTTTATAGCCGCCGATACGATATTTTTTGGCTTGATCAAGGCTGGTCAGCTTCAGGTTGGAGCCGGGTTTGGCGAACAGCGTCCAGCGGATTTCAGCCAGTGGGCCGATCCACTCGAAATATGGCTCCCGGTCATCGGTCTTGGAGACGCAATAAATCGCGTGATTAGGTTTGTTCTTGGAGCGGTTCATGGATGTGGCCAGATCCCGCAGCTTTAGAGAATATTCCAGGGGAGTACGCTTCAGCAGCGCCTTGACCATTTCGGTACAGAGCCCCGCGATTTCTTCCTCTTTATGTGCGAAAGGCTGTCCGCTCAGGGACATGTTATAAGGGGGGTAGTTCTCGGTAAAAATATGCAGCTTTTCCGCAGCCAAGCTTTTACCGCTGACAAGGGCCGCCAGTAGCATATAAGTCCAAAAAGCAAGTTTGGATCTCATATTCAAATATCACCTCTATTTACTTAAAAACGCTTCGTTGGCGCCTGGGAACATCCCGTGCGCCGGCCTTATTAACCAGGTTTGTGATTGTTCCGGCTGCGAGCGACTCCAAGCCTGCTGCTACCGACAATAACCCATACGCAAACTCCAGAATTCAATTCCGGGAATTCGTCCGTAAAAAACCCTTTATAAACGGAAGATTCTGTCAGATGGATTACTACAACTTTTTTGGACGACTTGTCTGTGGCAAGTCTTTGGGCTCTGCGTCGGCATACGGCTGATTGCCTGTTTGGTCCGCGCGCCCGATTTGTTATATGAAAGGCGCAATTTTATAACACTTTGATGTTATGTTTGTGAGCTTATTGTAATGATAGTTCATGATTTGTTAAACGCTACATCCTGCGTGGTTTCTTGTCTGACAGGCTGCTGCGCGCCAACTGACGCAGGGCGTTGGTGTGCGTGGCGTGCATGGCGTGAACCGTCAGGCAACCCCTGTACGTTATTCTGTCTGACAGTTTCGCCATGTAATTATGTCGATAGGGATACGCAACGAATTGACGCCTTTTGAGTGGGCGGGCGGCGGGTTTAGTGCAATCATGGAAGTGAGTAAGTGGGTGTTGTCCGGTAAGTTGGCGTCGCCCCTCTAATTCAGGAGCAACAACGGGAGATGAATGTGTTGCTGGAAACCATGCGGCCAAAGTTGATTCGCCTGATGCAGCGTGAGGAAAAAGAAGCGGTTATGCTGCCGTTCAGCGTGTATCGATGCGTGCAGCCTCAAAATCTGCATGGGGTGCCTTTTATTGACCCTTGCCTCATTATTGTGCTTCGTGGCGCCAAGGTGCTGAGTCTGCAACCTGAGTTGGCGTGTCGGTCGGGAGAGTTCATCCTGGCGCCAGCTGGAATTGAGTTGCAATTCATGAACCTGCCGGAAGGGGAGTATATCGCCGTAGTGATTGGCTTCTGCGCATCCGATCTGGAGGCGATCCCTGTTTCCGCGCCTCCAGACAGAGACGGCGCCGCCATCGCCAAAGTAGACCGCACGCTGGCGGAATTTCTCAGCCAGTGGATTAATTGGATAGACGTCAGCCCGCCAGAGTTGTGGGCGATGCGGCGCAAGGAGCTGGCGCACTTGCTGTACGCCAGGGGATATGGGTCTTTGTTGAAAAGTCGCAGCGGGGCGTCCTGGCGTCGTAAGGTGAGTGAGATCCTGATGCGGGAACCGGCGAAAGACTGGAGTCTACTGGAAGTCAGCCGCTCGCTGGCGGTGAGCGAATCCACTTTGCGCCGTCGACTGCAATCGGAGAACGCCGGTTTTCGTGATTTGCTGGAATCCGTACGTTTGGGAATGGGGTTGCATCTGGCGCAAACCACGCTGCTGCCAATCGCCCATATTGCGGATCAATGTGGGTATCAGTCGCAATCCCGTTTTACCGAGCGTTTTAAGCAGCGATTTGGCATGACGCCGAGTGAGCTGAGGCAAACCCGGCTGGAGGAATTAGGAGAGGGTATTTTGACGTGAGAAAGGTATATAAAGTCTATCTGGATGATGAACGTCCAACGCCGCCCGGCTGGACCCGGGTTTATTGGCCGGATGAAGCCATTGCGCTACTGGAGACAGGCGCGGTGGTGGAGATCAGTCTGGATCACGATCTTGGCGACGATGAGCGGGGAACCGGTTATGACGTCGTGCTCTGGATTGAGGAAGCGGTGGCCACGCGGGGTTTCAATCCGCCGTTGATTCGGGTGCATTCCGCAAATTCTTCCGCCCGCAAGAAGATGGAGTTGGGGGTGGATAATATCCTTACCCTGGCTAAGAGATTTGGGGTGGGCGCTGATTAAGAGTGAAAGGGAGATGGCCGCAAGCTGTTCATGCGAACTTTGGGGGCGGCTCCTTGTGCCCCCCGGCCTTCCTGGCTGTTCAGATTATTCCTCCTGACCTGAATGTGTCTGTTCCGATTAGAAATTGAAGCTGCATCCTGCCTGCTATTGCAGTCTGAATTGCGATCCCGGCGGATTAACCAGCTCTCCCTCGTCATCGAAACGGGGCAGGTAATCCACGCCTATCCACGAATGCAGCATCGCTCCCCACAGTGAGACGCCTTCCAGCGCTTTACGCAACAGCACTTTCGCGCGATGAGAGTCGGCGGGATCGCAGTCTTCTGGAAACGACGTTAGATACTCCAGGCCCATGATGGAGTGGTGTTCGTCTGCTTCCACATGGATATCGAAGTAACAATGGCCGGCGTTCAGCTCGTACATTTTAGGCGCTACGATCTTGAAAAAGTCATTGGAGCAGCGCTCAATGCCGCTGTTGATGGCGACTAGCCACTTCTCCTGATCCTGCTCAATCGCCAGCTGGTAGGCCATATTGACGCAGGCGTTGGTGTACAGGCTGGTGATGACGTTATCCAGCTCGGAAGCATTGCGAATAAGCCCATGCTGCAACATCCAGTCGCGCAACAGCATGTGATGGTCCGCTTCGCCGAAAGCATGTTTGGCGTAGAACGGCATCATCGGATTATTGCGTAGCGACGTCATACCGAGCATCAGCCCGAGCACTTTGGGAAAGGTCGCGGAATGGTAGTACAGTTGCTCCGCCACAGGCTTGAACTGTCTGGCGTCATTGAGGTTTCGCACCCAGGTAAAGAAAGGCAGCCGGGTGATATGGTCGCTGGCGCGGTAGATGGGCTCCACCAGCCAGGCATGCCTTTTTCTCAGCGCATCCATTTTTCCATGATCAACCACTTCATATACGGTCTGTTCAGTCATGATCCATCTCCTTTTGACTGTATTGAGAGTATGGCTCCGCACCGAAACTGAGGTCTCGGGCGCGTCATTGAAGCGTTAGAACCTCCGCAGAGGTAAGGCTACTGTCCGTAATATCCGGCGCGCCGACAATTTGAAAACCGTTACGAATTGCGAAGCCACTATACAGGTGCGTTATTGCTGTGAGAAAACAATGCGCTTGCGGCGTCAATTGAAACGAAATGTGTAAGAGGCGAAAGGGGATTGCGTTGCTGCGGTGAACAGAAACCTCCTGACGCTAAAGGCGATGGGCGCATATTTGGTGCGATAAATGGTTGTTAACTTGAAGCGACTGGTGGGCGAATTTCAATAAAACGTAACCAGAGGTCACAGAAGCATGCAAAAACGAAAACTGAACGCATCAGGCGAACTTTTGACGTTTTCAGGCGAACGCCAGTGGGCTCTTTTGGGTAGATTGAAAGCCTGTTATTTAACTCAGTCTGACTATCAGGAGACGGCCATGAAAACGACGACAGCGGCATTATTGGGGCTTTTGGCGGCCAGCATGTCACATGCGGAGATGACCCTGACCAGCCCGGATGTGGCGGATGGCGGCAAACTATCGAAGCAGCAGGAATATAAAGGGTTTGGTTGCGACGGCGGAAATCAGTCGCCGGCGCTGGTGTGGCGGGGAGCGCCAGAGGGCGCCAAAAGCTTCGCCATCACCGCCTATGACCCCGATGCGCCCACCGGCAGCGGCTGGTGGCATTGGCAAGTGATCAACATTCCCGCTGACATCAATCAACTGGAGCGCAATGCTGGCGTGGAGAATTCAAGCGCACTTCCCAAAGGGGCGCAGCAGATTGAGACGGACTATGGCGCGGCTGCATTCGGCGGCGCTTGCCCTCCTGCGGGCGACAAACCCCATCGCTACCAGTTCAAGGTATACGCGCTGGGCGTGGAAAGGATTGACTTGCCTTCTGATAGCTCCAGCGCATTGGTGGGCTTCTATCTACACGCCAATATGCTGGACAGTGCGGTGATTGAGGCGACCTATCAGCGTTAAAACGTTTCCTGCTAAAACCTGACCTTTAGGAATAACTAGCCATAGTGGAACAAAGGGAACAACGAGCGTGGACGAAGCTGTGCTACGCTCGTTTTTTTATGTCATCGGGAAAATCAGGGAGCGTTGATGGCTGTTGTTGACGAAATTCGGTTTTGTTCGCCGCGAGATCCTATGGCGGCGACATTGGTGGAGGAATTGTCGCTGCTGCTACCAAATGCCTGAGAAAGGAAACCTAAGCGGCGTATTAGGTAACAGAAAATAACTCGAAAATTTTCCGCTTTGCCTCTATAAATTGTGATAGGCGTCACAAAATGAGGCGCTTCTGCAGAATGAATGACGTTATAAGGACAAGACGGTCAATTCCCTCAAAAATGGAATTCACACCGCGTACATAGATAGTAGTAAGTAAATAAATAGTAGTAAGTAAATAGTATCCCTTCCGAACCCAAGCGTGTCCCGCTGGATTCTGATCTGCCTGAGCAGAAGGACCTGCGGACAGCCTGATGAATACGCCTGAGAAAAGTCGAGGTGGACGCCATGTTCAGACGGTCTATAGCAGTACGCCTTTCCAGCGTGGTGGCATTGTGCATTGCGGTGGTGCTAGGTGTGGCTTCTTTTTTCCTGATTCATTCGGTTGACAAATCCGTCACCCAACTCACCCGGTCGGACTTACAGCACTTGGTCGGCTCCGCTCACATGGCGGCCAAAGCATATAGCGAAGAACTGGATAATGAGGCGGTGCGCCTGTCGGAAGTGTTTGGTCTGACATTCCCCGGCGAGTTCAGCACCAGCGTTGGGGAGAGGGTGGATGTCGCGGGACAAAGTGTGTTTCAGATGTACTCCGGCGACACGCCTCTGGCGGGGAATTATTCGGCCGTCGATAATTTCGCCCGAGCCACCGGCGGCAACGCGACTATCTTTGTGCGTCGGGACGATGATTTTGTACGTTTGGTGACGTCAGTAAAAAAAGAGGACGGCTCGCGTGCTGTCGGCACCTTGCTGAGCCGTTCTTCGCCAGCCTATGAAAAGAACCTGCGCGGTGAGGCCTACACGGGCAAAGTGACTCTCTTCGGTCGAGAGTTCATTACTAACTACACGCCGATCAAGAACAGCCGCGGCGAGGTGGTCGGCATTCGATACATCGGCATTGAATTCTCCAGCTCGCTGGCCAATCTGAAGCAGCAACTAGGGGCCCAGAAAATCGGGGAGGAAGGGCTGCTCTTTGTGATCAATGCGGATACTGGCGACTCTCGCGGGGCCTTTCTATTGCATCCCTCACTGGAAGGGAAAAATATCGTGGGGCAGGAAGGCCTTGGGCAAGCGGTGGCGACCATGCTGCAGCAGCATAACGGAGACGTCACTTACACCACACAAGACGCCAGTGGCGCACAGCGAACTTATCTGGCGTTCTTCCAGGAAGCCCCTGAGCTGCGTTGGGTTGTCGCCGCTGCAATGCCCATGGACGAAATTTCCGCCATCAGCGACTGGCTTTTGAATGTCATGATCGCAACGGTGGTATTGATTGTGGTGATTTTGTCCGTCGTCATCTGGTTCGCCACCAAACGCATGGTCGGCAGGCCGCTTGAGGAGGCTGTGTTCTGGATGGAGGAAATGGCCCAGGGCGACTACTCCCGCGATATCGAAGTCAATCGTCAGGATGAGGCCGGCAGACTGCAGGAAGCGCTTAACATCATGCACCGGCATATGCGCGACATTGTGAAGGATATCGCCACTACCGCAACGGATCTGGCCTCGGCCTCGTATCAATTGTCCGACGCCAGCAAACAAGTGGCGGCTGGCTCCACGCAACAAAGTCAGGCGGCTTCGTCTATGGCGTCGACGATCGAGGAGTTGACCGTCAGCATCGACAGGTTGTCTGAAAACGCCGACGAAGCGCAGCGACTTTCCTCGGAGTCATTCCATACGGCGGAAGACGGCGCGGTGGTGATTGAGCGGGCGGGAGAAGAAATGCAGCGTATCTCAACGACGGTGAAGGAGTCGTCTGAGACCATCGGGGCTCTGGGAGAATTATCTGAACAAATTTCTTCCATCATCATGGTGATTGAGACTATCGCCGGGCAGACCAATCTTCTCGCATTGAATGCGGCTATTGAGGCGGCCCGGGCCGGAGAGCAAGGGCGCGGCTTCGCCGTGGTGGCGGATGAGGTGCGCAGTCTGGCGGCGCGCACTACCGAGTCGGCGCGGGAAATCACCTCAACCATCGCCAAGATTCAGGAAGGCTCGCTGGAGGCGGTGGAAACCATGAGCCGTGGCGTAGAACAAGTGGAGCAGGGCGCCACACTGGCTGGACAGGCCGGAAGCTCCATTCATGGCATTCGCAACAGCGCCAAACAGGTCATGGACGTATTCAGCGATATCTCTCTCATGCTGCGTGAACAGGCTCAGGCCAGCACTGATGTTGCGCGCAATGTGGAGCAGATCGCCACCATGACGGAAACCAACAACCGCGCGGTGCAGGATGTGGCTACCGCAGCGCGGGAGCTGGAAAATATGGCCGGGGGCTTGAAAACGCTGGTGGGACGTTTCCGTACTTGATGCGCCGCTGCGAGCGGCCCGTTACTCTGCGTTAAGGTGACAAAGGAGTGTCGCCTGCAGTATAAAGCGGTTTTAGCCGATGTAGATGGAGAGGACAATGCGTCCGGTACGAACCGCCTTGATTGGCCTGGGATTTTCCGGCCAGACCTTTCACCTTCCGTTTCTTAAAACCCTCCCCGAATTTGAAGTCAGCGCTGTATTGACCCAACGTGCAGAACTGGCGCGATCCTTGGCGCCGGAAGCGGCGCATTGCCGCACTATGACGGAGCTGCTGCAACAGGATATTGAGTTGGTTGTCATCACGGCTCCTAATGTTGAGCATTATCCGCTGGCGCGACAAGCGCTGGAGGCCGGCGTGCATGTGCTGGTGGAGAAACCGTTTACGCCCGAGTCCGAGCAGGCCAAGACTTTATGTGAGCTGGCGGCGCAACGTAATCTTGTGCTCAGCGTTTATCACAATCGTCGCTGGGATGGAGACTTTTTGACGGTCAAGTCGTTATTGGAGAGCGGCAGGCTGGGCGACCTCTATCATTTTGAAAGCCATTTTGACCGTTTTCGTCCCCAGGTGCGCGACCGCTGGCGCGAGAAACCAGGAGCGGGCAGCGGCTCGCTGTATGATCTGGGCTCCCACTTGATCGATCAGGCGCTGTGTTTATTCGGGCCGCCTAAAGCGGTCACCGCGCAAGCGCTGAAACAGCGCCCGGGCTCGGAAGCGGTGGACTATTTCCATGTCGTGCTGGACTACGCGCCGCTGCAGGTGATTCTACACGGCAGCGCCTTGACCGCGCAGCCTGGGCCTCGCTTTCAGCTGCACGGCGACCGCGCCAGCTATATCAAGCATGGGCTGGACCCGCAGGAAGACGCACTGCGTGATGGGCAGGCTCCAGACAGCGCCAATTGGGGGCTGGAGCCGGAGCGCTGTCATGGCTGGGTGACGGACGCGGAAGATTCTCAGACGCACGCCACTCAAGGCGGGGACTACAAGCTTTTCTACCGGCAACTGGCGATGGCGATTCGCGGTGAAGCCGATAATCCCGTACCGCCAGAGCAGGCGATGCAGGTTATCCGTATCATCGAATTGGCGCAGCAAAGCAGCGACGAAGGAAGACGCCTTGCATTCACTGAATAAAATTAAGGATATCTGATGGAAGTAACAGGACTGGATCATATCAACATCACTGCGCCGCAGGCCCTTTTAGAAAACGTGCGCGACTTTTATCTGCATGTATTGGCGCTGCGACAAGGCCCGCGTCCCTCCGGGTTTCGGCGTCAAGGTTTCTGGTTGTATGCGGGCGAAGCGCCGATTCTGCATCTGACTGTCTCGGAAACGGCTGCCAGCGATAGTGTGGCGACAGGCCATCTGGATCATGTGGCGCTGCGTTGTCGCGGTTTGCCGGAGACCTTGCGGCGGCTCGCGGAACACGATTTGAGCCACTCGGTTGAGGTTGTTCCTGGATTGGGACAAACGCAGATTTTTCTGCGCGACCCTTCCGGCTTGGGCGTGGAGCTGAATTTTGTCGATGAGTTTCCGCAGGATGCGGATCGATCAGTCTAACCCCGTCTATCGAGCCCAATAGGCTGTCAGCAAAGAGAGACGAAAACTATGTTGCAGGACAGAATCGACATTATTCGTGGAGATATCACCCGTTTGCAGGTGGACGCTATTGTCAATGCAGCGAATAGCGCTCTATGCGGTGGTGGTGGCGTGGACGGCGCCATTCATCGCGCGGCGGGGCCGCAGTTGTTGCAGGAATGTCGCACCTTGGGGCGCTGTGATACTGGGTGCGCCAAAGCCACCAAAGGATATAACCTGTCAGCGCAATGGGTGTTTCACGCTGTTGGGCCAGTCTGGCGCGGCGGTGACGCCAATGAAGACGCGCTGCTGGCGTCCTGTTATCGGGAATGCTTCCGTCTGGCGCAGCAATATGCCGTCACCTCTATGGCGTTTCCCGCCATCAGTTGCGGCGTATATCGTTTTCCCATCGCCAAGGCTTGCCAAATTGCAATGAGGGAGGCGGCAGCAGGGCTACAGCACAACTCTCAGATTGAACGGGTGATTTTCGCTTGTTTTGACGGCCAGGTAGAAGATGCGACGCGAAAAGCGTATGCGGAGATCGTTGGCTCGGACGAGTCGTCCTGAACTTCAATTTACTGGTTTTGTGGATGCATTGGGGCGGGACTTCAAGCGCTTAAAAGCGTCGAGAGAAGAAAGGACGCGATATTCCTGTTGGGAGAGAAGGAATATCGCTGCCAGCGGTTCAGGGACGGGAGCCCGTTTTTGAGTCGGTCCTCGCCCTGAATTTCGCTCCTTGCCTTGCCGCTGTGAGGCGGCCATACGCGTCATCCGTGATAGCGGTCATCCGCCGGGGTCTTTATCCTTTCGCGACTCAAGACTCTTCGACCACTTCACCGCGAATATACTTCACTGTACCGGTGTATTGACCGTCGAACACTTTTTTGTCTTCTGCAGATTTGACTACCGGAATGCGTTTTCCCTGTTCGAACCGGTAGTTCCCGCTGTAGTGGGCGTTAGGAGTAGGGACGTCCTGCACGCTTTCTGCGCGGCGATCCGCCAAAGATTCAGCGCTTGCTAAGCCAGTCATTGCGGTAAGAGATAAAGCGGCTACTACTGAAAAAAGTTTTGAAGTTCTCATTTGAAATTCTCCTCTAGGTTTTGATTTCAATCGTTGTGTGGTGGCTACTTTATAGATACCATGATTGGGAATAAACACGCCTTTCTGAAATTCATTGTTTCTAAAAACGAAACAATACTAAGGAGGAAATCCGGATGGATAGAATTCAAGCCATGCGTGCGTTTGTCGCCACCGTCGACCATGGCAGTTTCGCGAAAGCGGCGGACATTCTTGATTTGTCCCGGCCGGTGCTGACGCGGCTGGTGTCAGGATTGGAAGATAGTCTGGGCGCCAAACTGTTGCACCGCACGACACGCCGATTGAGTCTTACTGAATCTGGCGAGCGCTTTCTGGAAGCCTGCCGCAATGTATTCTCTCTGCTGGATGAAGCGGAATCGGATCTTTCCCAACAAACCCAATGCCCCAAAGGCGTGCTGCGTCTGAGCGCGCCGATGGCGTTTTCTTTATTGCACCTGGAGCCGGTGATTGCGGAGTTCATGTCCACTTACCCCAGTATTGAAGTGGACATGGAGCTGGCGGATCGCCGCGTGGACTTGGTGGAAGAGGCGTTTGATCTTTCCATTCGCATCGCTCACGAGCTTGAGCCTGGTCTTATCGCCCGCCGTATCGGCGGCACGGCCCTGGTCACTTGCGCCTCTCCGGAATATCTTAAGCTCAACGGAATGCCGGAGAGTCTCGATGACCTTAGAACCCATGAGTGTATGGGGTTTTCATTGGCGCGGCGTAACTCCTGGAGTTTTTGGGAGAATGACAAATTACGCTATGTGGATGTGCGTGGGCGGTTCAAATCCAATAACGGCATCTTTCTCGCCAAACTGGCGGAGAGCGGCAAAGGGATCGTGCAACTGCCTTGTTTTATCGTAAATGAGGCCCTGCGTGAGAAACGTCTGGTCACGGTATTAAAGGACTACCAGCCGCCGAATCTGGATATTTATTGCGTGTACCAAAGCCGTGAGTATCTGCCGCAAAAAGTGAGGTTGTTTATTGATTTTATGAGTGAATACTTTTCTTGTAACTGTCAGAAAATAGTAACTTTAAAAAGCGCCTGATTATATGGAACTCACCTTTCTTGGCACCTCTTCCGGCGTGCCTACTAAAACGCGCAATGTGTCCGCTGTCTGCGTCAAAATGGCTGAAACCAAAGACTGGTGGCTGGTGGACTGCGGAGAGGGGACGCAGCACCGTTTGCTGCACTGCAAGCATACCCTGAAGCAGTTGCGTGGCGTATGCATTACCCATGTTCATGGCGATCATTGTTATGGACTGCCGGGCCTGCTGGCCAGCGCCAGTATGAGCGGACGCACGGAACCATTGACGGTGATTGGTCCGCAACCACTGGAAGCGTTTTTGAATGCGGTTATCGAAACCACACAACTACGCCTTACTTACGAGCTGCGTTTTGTAGAGGTCGCCACGTTGCTGCAATGCGATTTCTTTGACACAGATTTCTTGCTGCGGGCTCACCCACTTTCTCACCGGGTTCCCTCCTATGCCTATTCGTTTGCCGAAAGGCGCGTGGAAGCGAAATTGGATGTAGCGAAGCTGCAAGCGGACGGCGTACCGCCCGGGCCTGCCTGGGGACGTCTGCAAAAAGGGGAGAGTGTGACTCTGGATAGTGGCGTCGAGATTCACAGTGCGGATTATCTGTTAAGCGCGCGTGAGCCAAGACGTATCGTTATCGGCGGCGACAACGATCAGCCGGAGCTGTTGCAGGAGGCGTGCGCCGGCGCCCAGGCGTTAGTGCATGAGGCTACTTATACCCGTGATGTGGCGGAAAAGGTCGGTTCCGGCCCTCAGCACAGTTGCGCGTTTGCTGTGGCGCAGTTCGCTGAGTCAGTTGCGTTGCCTAATCTGGTTCTTACGCACTTCAGTCCCCGCTATCTGGATAAGGAGAATAGTAAAAGCGCCTCCATTCTCGATATTGAGCGGGAAGCCAGATCGGCCTATTCGGGTAACCTGTTTCTGGCCCGGGACTTTGAAGTTTATCAATTGGACAAGGTTGGGCGCTTGCATAGAAACGGGGAAGTCGAGGTCGACTGCCAATAGACTGGTCGTGCAGGGGCGAGGTTTAAAATGGTCCGCCGCCTCAGCGACCGGACCCAAGCCCAGGTCTGCAGGCGAGGCCTGCAGACCTGGGTAATAAAAGCCATCTCTCAGCTAAGGTTAAGGTAACTTACTCAGTTACCGGCTCTTCCAGGATTTGCTCTTCGCTTGCAGAGCCTGAAGCGGTGGCTTCACCAGTGTAGATAGAATATTCCTGCGGGCTGATAACGCCGTCTTTGTCGATGTCGACAGACGCCCAGTTGTTAGTCAGCTCAGCGCTGGTGCTGGCTTCAGATTCATCAAGCACGCCATCCTGGTTAGCATCCAGAGCTGAGAATTGTTGCTCGGACGGCATTTTTTCGGAGGCTCCCAAATCGCCCTCTGCGTAGGCGGTGGAAACGGCCAAAAATGAAGACAGTGCAAGTGCGCTCAGTTTGTTCATGGTGATCACCTCTTTGTGATTCTGTGAAATCTGTAATTGTCCGCAATGAACTTTTTCCCTATCCAAGGCTGGCCTTCGTACTCCTGTAGTAGTCCCTGCCGATGCGGTTCCAAATGCGCTTTTGTGCGCTCACTGTAGAGAAGTCAATTTCGGCGCCAGAATACAAAAAACTTTATAAATCAAAGTACTGGAGTTGTTCTGATAGAGGCGGGGCTGAGAGCGGGGCGCCAAAGCGTCCCCGTTTTGCGACGCCTGATTGCAGGCGAAGATGAGATGTCTTATAAATCAAAAACTTAAGCGTCAGTAATTTGCGACAGTACGTTTTTGGCCTCGCTGGCGGAAGCCATTTGGAAATGGGGCCAATCAATTACTCCCAACTATATAGCCAGCCCGAGGCCGTTAACTTTTCCCCATCGAAGGCGAATACCAGCTGGTCATGGGCTCCGCGCCAGTCATAGACCCATAGTGAACCTTGTGGTTCGCCTTTCCATTCAGTCATGCGAACGACTGTCTCGAAATGCTCATCTCCCGGTTTGAGGGTGCGGTCTGGCGCCCCCATTAGCTCGCGAGTGCGGCTGGCGTCAAGACGCTCCGAGGCGACTTTGGCGCCAAGCACCTGCATAACCTGATGCTTTTTGCCTTGCCACTTATCCACATCCTCGTTCCATTGACCGCCGTTAAAGTGTCCTTTTACTTCGCGCAGTTCCTGGTAAACGCCTTGCGCCTGCGTTTCAAGGCCGGGTAGGGGTTTACCTGTATTGGCGGGAGAGGCCTGTACGCAGCCTGACAGAATGGCCGTTGCAGTGAATGGCGCTAAAAAATGCCCTAATTTGCGGCAAAATGGTGTTATGTGTCGCATAAATTGCCCCTTTTTGGCGAGTTTCCCTTGTATATTTTTGATGATTTGAATCAGAGTTTTCTCGCCTCAATAGCTCCTTTGATATTGCGGATTGTACTTATATTTGTCAGGAATAAGCAGTAGCTCAACCTTTCTGGATTGACACTAAACAGCTTAGCTTCTACGTTAATCGAGGCTGTTTAACGTCGTTCAAATAAGATGATTGGGAAATAGGCATAATCTCTACGGCCACTTTCGGCTTGTATGGATTTTGACACATTATGCGTTTTAACAGCCTCAGTGGAACGTCGATTGCAGTAACGGACCGCGCCGCCCGCACCCGGGCGCTGATCATAATCAAATCGATCTCCCTTCAAGGGAAAAATAAATCACCGGGAACCTGGATTCCAAGGAGAAATAACAATGAAAAAGAAAGCTAGCGGCTTATCTGTGGCCACTCTCATGGCGGGCGCTTTGGTAAGTTGTTCCGCGCTGGCCGCCCCTGGACACGCCCACGACGCTTATCAATTGCTTGAGCAGGAAAAAGCGTCGGACAATATTTATAAAGCCTATTTCCCCAACAAGGATATCGCCCGTAAAGCGGCGATCAGTTTTCACGGCCAGATGCTGGAGTCTCATTATGAGGATGGCTATCTGGTCATGCAGTTGCAGCCGGAGGATATCAAAAAGCTGGAGCATTTCGGCTTCACCTTTGAAACCGCGACGGACTTTATCGAGCAGCGTAACGCTATTCTTACCCAGATGCAGGGCCTGAGCAGCCTTGGCGTTTTTTCCGCACAGTCGATCAACGGCTCGGTAGCGAGTTCGGAGGCGATGCTGGCGGGTATTCCTGGGTATCCCTGTTATGAAACCGTAGAAGAAACTTTCGCGGCGGCCGCAGGTTTCGCCAGCAGCCATCCAGATCTGGCGGAGTGGATTGACGTCGGCGATTCCTGGGAGAAGAAACAGGGTCTTGGCGGCTTCGATATGCGCGTTCTGAAATTGACCAACAAAAACACCGGCGGAGAAAAACCCAAGCTGTTCATCAACAGCGCCATTCACGCCCGTGAATACACCACTGCGCCTCTGGCTCTGGAGTTTGCGCGCTGGTTAGTGAACGGCTATGGAAGTAACGCAGACGCTACCTGGATCATGGACAACCATGAAGTGCATCTGATGCTGCAAACCAATCCAGATGGCCGTAAAAAAGCAGAAACCGGATTATCCTGGAGGAAGAACGCCAACCGTAATTACTGTGGCGCCAGCAGTAACAGCCGTGGCGCGGACTTGAACCGCAACTTTACTTTCGGCTGGAACAGCACCAACGGCGAAGGCTCCAGCGGCAGTCAGTGCAATGATACCTATCGCGGTCCCAGCGCGGGCTCAGAGCCGGAAATCCAGGCATTGGAAGGGTACGTGCGCAGCCTGTGGCCGGATCGTCGCGGCCCTGGTAAAAACGACCCGGCCCCCAGCGACACCAGCGGTATTCACTTGGATATTCACAGCTACAGCGAGCTGGTGTTGTGGCCATGGGGCGACACCAGTCAGGCGGCGCCTAATGGAACCGCATTACAGACGCTGGGACGTAAATTCGCGTTCTTCAACGGCTATTCGCCGCAGCAGTCAATCGGTCTTTATCCCACCGACGGCACCAGCGACGGCATCAGTTATGGCGAGCTGGGCGTAGCGGCGTTCACATTCGAACTGGGTACGTCTTTCTTCCAGAGCTGCAGCACCTATGAGAGCAAGATCAAACCGGACAACCTGAATGCGCTGATCTACGCGGCGAAAGTCGTGCGCACGCCTTACATCACGCCAGCGGGTCCAGACGTCGCCAGCCTGTCATTGAGCGGCGGCGCTTCCAGCGGTGGCGTGGAGCCGGGTACGCAGGTAACCCTGACGGCATCCGTTACTGACACGCGTTTCAATAACAGCAACGGAACTGAGACCACGCAGAACCTGACGGCGGCGGAGTATTACGTTGATACGCCGCCCTGGGCCAATGGCGCTCAAGCCATCGCGCTATCTGCCTCTGATGGCTCCTACAATTCGAAGACGGAAGGCGTCACCGGTGTGATCGACACCACTGGCATGAGTGAAGGCAAACACATCGTCTATGTGCGTGGTAAGGACGCCAGCGGCGCCTGGGGTGCGGTCAGCGCCGTGTTTCTGATCATCGACAGCGATCCGACCATTCCGCCTGCGGAATACTGCGACGCCGCCAGCAACAGCTCGAATGACGAGTGGATTTCCAGCGTGCAGGTCGGTGGCTTCCTGAAGTCTTCCGGCGCGTCCAAATACAGTGACTTCACTGAAGCCCAGGGCGGCGAAGTGGTGTCCCTGGTGAAAGGCGGCAACAGCGTTACCTTTACGCCCGCATTCTCCGGTCAGTCATACAAGGAGTACTTCAAGGCTTGGGTCGACCTGAACGGCGACGGCGACTTTGACGACGCTGGTGAGGAAGTCTTCGATTCCGGCTCCGCCTCCTCTTCACCCGCCAGCGGCACGCTGACTATTCCGGCGAGCGCGTCCTTTGAGAAGACCACTATGCGTGTGGCCATGCGTTATAACGCGGCGCCCTCTGCATGCGGAACCTTCAATTACGGGGAAGTGGAAGACTACACCGTGTCTCTCGGCGATGGCGGCGAGCCGCCGACAGAGCCAGATTCTTATGAGAACGACACAGACGTCAGCATCCCGGACAATAACGCCACTGGCGTCAGCAGTCCGATTGCGGTCACCCGCAGCGGCGCCTCCGGCTCAGTGAGCGTGGCGGTGAAGATCAAGCATACCTATATCGGAGACTTGATTGTGGACCTGGTGCATCCCGATGGAACAGTCTTTAACCTGCACAACCGCACTGGCGGTTCTACAGACGACATCGACCAGACCTACACTGTTGACGTGGGCGCGAAGGATTCCGCAGGAACCTGGAATCTGAAAGTACGCGACAGAGCCAACCGTGACACCGGTAACATCGACAAGTGGGGAATCACTTTCAAGTAAGCCTGCCTGATGTGCGCCATGGCGATTACGCTATCGGCATGCTGAACCAGATCAAGGCCGTCCTTCGGGGCGGCCTTTTTTGTACGGTTAATTTCTTTATAAAATTTTTATGCCCCGCGGGTATCGCAATAGGGCTTATGGGGCTAGAATTTTAATGCTTCCTGCGGCGTCGAAGTCGTTAAGGATAAGGGATATTCAGGGAAGGTCCGCTGCGAACGGGAGAGTTCTTGTTCTTCATCACCGGCTTCGCTTGATTGTCGCTTTGAGCTAACAGTAGCGCTGGCGATCGTTGTGAAGTGTTCGGGCGCGTTGCGTCCGGAGTATGCTATCAATCGATACAGCCCGCCCTCGTGCGGTTAACAAGTTTGGGTGTCCTTCTTGTCGGCTGTTTAAGTCGGGCGGTGAAGGAGATCTTTTAATGGAAAACCCACAAAAAACACCCGTCTCTTCTTTCGTTGAACACAAGCTTTATAAAGTATCCGGCATTGGCATTGCGACCTTTTTGGGGTCTGCATTGGCTGGCGGCATATTGCTAGCGAAGAACTTTCGCAAGCTGGGCAAGGAGTCTCATGCCCGCAAGGCCATTATTGGTTCGTTGGCGGCGACGATAGGCGTTATTATCGCTGCTCTGCTGGTTCCGGCGGAGTGGCATGCGCCCAAGATTGTGTATTTCGCCCCACAGATCATGGTGATGCTGCAGTTGGCGAATCTGTTCCAGGGTAAGGCAATCAGAGGGCATCGTGAAAACGGTGGCGAACTGGCGTCCAATTGGGCGGCGGCCGGCGTTGGCGTCGCTGTCCTGCTAACTCTTGCTGTCTTGGCGGCGCCAGTATTGTGGATGTTGCAGTAGCGCAGGCTAACGACGGTTAGACCATCGCGCTCAAGCAGGCGTGGGTCTGCTTGAGCGCATCTGACTGGAGTCAGCTATTCTCTCGTTTGCGGCGCAGGGTGACGGATTCACCGCCGATTCCCCAGTTGTCTGTTTCCACTTCATCAATAACCACGAAAGTGGTGGCCGGATTTTTGTTCAAAGTCTCCTGCAGGAGGCGGGTTACGCCTTCGATCAGCGTCGCTTTTTGCTCGGCGGTAGCGCCTTCGCGGGTGATTTTGATATTAACGTAGGGCATGGCTGCTCTCTTGTTCGGGTTGATTTGTGACTACAATTAGTCAGGTGTATGACAGGGCCTGGCGGCGTTCGCTTTGCTCTACGCTTTTCAGTGCGATAAGCAGCAATACGCCCAGCGCCATGACGGCTGCAGCCAGATAAAGGCCCTCTATATAGCCGCCTCCAGCCGCCGCTAATTTTCCGGTAAGGGCCGGTGAAAGGATTTGCGCAACGCCGTAAGTCAGGGTCATTTTGCCCATCATTTTGGCGGGGCGTGAAGGATAGAAGCGTCCCGCCATTGTCAGCACCAAACTGACGATTCCCATAAAGGTGGCCCCGAAAAGCGCGCCGCCAACCAGCGCCATGGCGAGGCCGCCCTGCGTCGGCGCCAGTATGCTCAGAGCATGCAAGACGGCGGCGATGATCAAAGCGTTAATATCGCCGATGCGTCGCGCCAGCAAATCCCAAAGAATACAGGCAGGAGCCGCTGCGGCGCCCACAAGAAGAAAAACGAAAGCGCCTTGCCCCTGTAAGGTAGGTTGCTGATCGACAATGGCCACTAAAAAGGTGGCGCTGACCACATATCCCACGCCTGCGCAGAAATAGGCGGCCATGAAAATACCCATATAAAGACGCGAGGGCGGTCGGTCGTCCATCGCGACCTCGTGCTGTGAGCGTCCTCCTGTGGCAGGAGAAGGCAACCATCGCCAGGCGGGGATAGCAAACAGCAATCCACATACCGTCAGCGCCACCCACTGTTCCCGCCAGTCTAAGTAAGGGGTCATCAGATCCACCGCAAGGGAGCAACACAGAATGCCCAGTCCGACGCCGCCGAAATGAATGCCCAATTCGCTGCGGTGGCCATTGCGTATTAGCCAATGCATGATCAGACCAGAACCGATCAGCAAACCTGCGGCGCTGCTCAGGCCGGCGATGAAGCGCATGAACGCCCACAGCCAGACGTTTTCGCACAGCGCCATGCCGGCGGTGCTGATAAGGGCGATCAGTAAGCCTGAGCGATATAGTTTGTCTTTGAGCGTGAGGCTGCTGATAGAGGCGGCGATTAAGGCGCCGCACAGATACCCTAGATAGTTCATGCTAGCCAGCCAGCCCCCTGCGAAAGCTGACAGTCCCGCCTGCTGCTGCATGATGGGCAATAACGGCGTGTAGGCGAAGCGCGCCACGCCCAACATCAGCATCAGACTGAGGATGCCTGCCGTCAGCACTTGCAAGCGTTGTAGTTGTGCGCTCATGGTTCACTTCCCGTTGTATCTCAGGGAGAGAAGATAAATAATACAACCTATCAATACAATCGAATAATAGAGAAGAAAATGTTCTCTAATGGAGAATGGTTATGGAGCTAGTCACGTTGCGCACCTTTCTCGCGGTAGTGGAGGAGGGGGGAATCCTCGCTGCGGCGAGTCGGCTCAATACGGTGCAATCCAATGTCACGACGCGCATTCGACGCTTGGAGCAGGAGCTGGAAGTGCAGCTGTTCTTTCGCAAAGGGCGTGGACTGGAGCTGGCGCCCGCAGGACGGGTGCTGCAAAAACACGCGCAAGAGATACTGAAAATGGCGCAACAGACCGCCGCTGCGGTGCGCTCTGCGGGCGAAGCCACTGGCGAGCTGCGCATCGGGACCATGGAGACTTTCGCCGCGGTCAGGCTGCCCGCCGCGTTAAAAAAAGTGCGCTCCCGGCATCCCGGGCTGGATCTGCAAGTGCAGACGGCGACCTCCGCAGATCTCATTGAGCGCGTACTGAGCCATAAGTTGGACTGCGCCTTCATTGGCGGCCCGTTGGATCATCCCATGCTGACCGCGGAGCCTGTGTTGATGGAGGAACTGGTGTTGGTAACGGCGAAAGGCGAGGGCGACCTGCAGGAACCACTGATTTTGTTTCGCGAAGGCTGCGTTTATCGTGCGCGCGCCCTGGCCTGGCAGCGAGAGTGCGGCCATCAGATCGCCTCAGTCATGGAATTGGGCACGCTGGAGGGCATACTGGGCTGCGTGGCGGTAGGGCTGGGCTGCACGCTGGTGCCGCGGCGGGTGGTGGAGCAATCGCTTTATGCGAGAGAGTTGGCGATATCTGAATTACCAGAACATATCGCCCACACGCCCACTTTGATGATTCGCTATCGGGACACTCCCTTGCGCGGAGGTTTGTTAACTTTGCGGGATGCGGTCGCCGGCCGGGCCCTGACAAAGTAACGCCCGAGCTACTCCGCGGAAGGCTTTGTGACTATACTGTCATCGCTCTCGTTGTGAGTATCCAGTAGTCAGGAGCCGACAATATCATGACCGATTCTTCCGAAAAACTTGCCGTTTCTCCAGCCAAGCCTAAAGGCGCCACTGGCGTCAAACGCATTATTCTGGCGACGGGCTATTCGATAAGTGGGCTGCGCGCAGCCTGGAGAAATGAATCCGCGATCCGTCAGGAAATGGTCGCCGCCTTGATTCTTGTTCCTCTGGCGCTGTTTTTGTCCGTCACAATGGTGGAGAAAATACTGATGATCGGCAGCGTCCTGCTGGTGTTGATTGTCGAGCTGATCAACTCCGCCATTGAAGCCGTTGTTGATCGCATCGGCGCTGAGCGTCATGAGTTAAGCGGGCGCGCCAAAGATATGGGCTCCGCAGCGGTGCTGGTGGCGTTGAGCCTGGCTTTATTCACCTGGATTGGCATTCTGATTTAAGCTGTCCGCCGCATAGACGCAATGTTTATGCGGCCGTCTTGAGTAGGTTTCCATAAGTCGGCGTTTTTCGGCTTCTCCTTACATTTCGCATATTCAAACGTACTTCTCACTGCTTTTATCCCTTCGTTCTTAGCGTAAAAGTATCCCGCATATCGCCTCTCTGGCGCCTGTTTTCCGTTGCGTCAAAGCTTGCCGCGGCGCTCTCAAATGGCGCCGGATTTATACAATGCCTGCTACTCCCCTATGGATATTCTTAGCCCATGAAGACGCGGGACCCAACGCAGGGTCTCCAGGAATGACGCGAAGAAAACAGAGCAAGGGGGCGGCAATGAAAGGGACGTGGGTATTGATTGGAGGCGTTTTGGTTTTGGAGTGTCTGCAAACCGGGTTGCTCTGGACGCGGACACAGGAAGTTAAGACGCAACCGGCGCCGGCTATGGCTTATGAAGCGCCGTCGGCTACGGTGGTTGAGCCCTCTCCGCAGTTCACCAGTGACGTGCAAGAGCTGGAACGGCAGATAGCCAGGCTGGAGCAGTTACTGTCTCAGCCCAGGGTGGTCAGCGCTCCCTCTGCTGCATCTGTGCGGAGCATGCCAGATGACGATATCCCGGTCGCGGAAGAGCGTCCCGCGCTCACTTATGACGAAAACTTTCAACGAGGGTTGTCTGTACTGGAAGGCGCCGTATCGGCCGGCGCCTGGTTACAGGAAGACAACCACAGGATGCTCGAACTGAAGCGGACCTTGACTCCGGCTCAGTACGGCGCGCTGGTGGATGAAATATTCACGGCGATCAACCAGGGCGCGCTGACGATGCAGGCGCCCCCAATCTTGTAAGCAATCATAAAGGAATATCTGTATGAAAAATCTAGGCAAAGCACTAATGATGGCGGCGGTATGCTCAGTCGCAACGACGGCGATGGCCCAAACTAACGGAGCTGTACAGGTCAGTGACTGGTTCAATGGTGCTGTTATGTTGAGCGCTCAAATCGGGGAGCAGGCTGGTGAGAACAGCGGGCAAATTTCCGCTCAACGCTCGGGGCCTTCTATCCACTTTTACGGGCATGACCCAAAGAGCGATAGGAGCTTCACATGCTATGTAAGTAAGGGCGAAGCTTTGTTCGACGTTGCATACAACGCTGTTACCGATTTACGCGAAGGAGGGAGGGTTATTATCCTTCGCCCTGGAAATAGCAATAAGTGCAGCGACTTCATGCAAACAGGCGTTTTCTTCAACTTTAATCAGTAATAGATGAATACAGCCCGGCTCTGAGGCCGGGCTTTTTATGCTAATCAGTGAAAAGCACGAAGTATTTGCCTTCAAGCAGGCCTTGTGTCGTGCGTATATCCTCCACTGCGCCTGTCAGGTTCTTTCCATTCAGATCCCAGCGCCACTGTTCAGACCACCATGCGGATATTTCTGCTCTGTCGTGGCACTGTATTGGCGATAAGCGAAACCTTAAAAAACGGGATTCAGATTCACGCTATGTTAAAGGCTTGTAAGGATGTCGGGACTGGCTAAATCCGTTCACTTGGCATACCCTAGCAAACTGGCGCCAAACGTCGGCGCAGGGGGTTAAATTCCATTTTTTGGAATTATTTTTACAAGGAAAGTTGCTAAAAATGAATGGTAAACGACGCGAATACGCGCCGGGCGTTATGGCGTCCGATATATCTCATCCGTTGTCTTCGTGTGATTCACGCGATATTTCTCCGTCTGATGTGACGGAAAAGTCCTCTGACCCTGATGCTTTTGAGCCTGCTCAGACGCAAGTGCGTCAAGAGGAGCATTATCTTCCCTGTCGATTGTTTAGAACCATGATTCTCGCCTCCCTCAAGTCGGCCAGCACGTCTGAACCAGCGCAAGACGATGACATTGAAGAGTGGTTGGAGCATGTGGACCGTTTGATCTCAACGCCAGGGAATAGCGTATGAGTTATAAAAGTCAGGATAAATAATATGGAAAAAATGGACTACTTCAGAATGGACGCGACAGCGAAGGTCACCTTGGACTCGCTGAAAGAACTTTACCTGCTGCCTCAGATAAGCCGGTATCAACGGCTGCAAACGGCTTATCCCTGTGAGTCGCCAGTAGAGTACAACCTCTACGAAGGCGTCGCTCGGTATGGCGACACGCGCCGTCGCATCCAGCTCATTGGCACCTACGCGACAGGCAGTCGTTCGTTTTGCTGGGCCTGGGCGAGCCCCAATCCGCTGCCGGAAACGGTGATACAGGCCAGCCTGCAATTAGTGGCCTGGGCGGAGGCCGCCAATATAGAAAGCTGGGGTGTGATCAAGGGCGTCTGTGAGCCTGTGGAGCCGGTGGTGGTGTCCTCCATTGCGGCGGGCGTGTTGAATCATGATTATGTCTTCGACGTATGGGAGTTCACGGAAACGTTGCATGGCTGTGTGCTGGTGGAGCACTCCGACGATCTGCCGAAATTAGGGCTGCATGCAATCTGTCGGGTTCTGCAAACGGCGTTGCGACGTTTGTCCGTACGCCAGAAAACGCCTGTGCTGGAATATTTGCGTCAAGAAGGGTTCAGGCTGCGTGAAGACGGACCCTATTGTTATGGCTCCAGGGCGGACGGGGAGCTCACGCTAACCTTTGACGAACGGGGCGGCGTGCGCCAGATTACGCCCAGCCATTGATCATCAGGCTCCAGCCAGCCGGTTAGGAGCCAACTATCCTCTTCTTCGGGTAATGAAGTCTTCACGAAGCTTTAACAGTGTTTCATTAGCATTGTTTCGCTTTGGCGGCTTCACCACTAAACAAAAACCGAAGAAGAGGAACCCAGAGTGCCTGACTATAACAGACGACAATTTCTGTCACTCATGGCGGCAGGGACCGCCACGCCGTTCTTGCTTACTTTCAGTGCGGATAAAGCGCTGGCCGGTCTAAGCCGGGCTGCTTATCCGGATAAAGCTCCATTACCGCTCAACCGAACCGACCCCTCCGCAGTATTTGATCTGTCGGTCGCCTCTGGTGATCCTACCGCCAGCGGCGTCATGCTGTGGACTCACATCCGCTCCGAACAATATGACCCCAGCGAAAGCCTGACTTTTCAGATAGCGGTTGATCCTGGATTCACTTTGCTGGCGCTGGAGGGCAAAGTACGAGGAGAGCAGTTTGGCGCGGATCGGGATCATACCGTGAGGATTGACCTGGATGGCCAGTTGGATGCGGACAGCTACTACTATTATCGCTTTCAGTACCGGGGCGTATTCAGCCGAACGGGACGCTGTCGCACCGCCGCCGCAGTGGGGCAGTCCGTGGACAGCGTCAAACTGGCGTTGCTGACCT
The DNA here is from genome assembly GCF_057367735.1 of Hahella sp. NS-SX17. NCBI lineage: Bacteria > Pseudomonadati > Pseudomonadota > Gammaproteobacteria > Oceanospirillales > Hahellaceae > Hahella > Hahella sp. NS-SX17. The sequence goes on along the minus strand of NZ_CM170632.1, from coordinate 5,559,787 downwards.
GCCAGGACTACACCAACGGCTATTACGGCGCATTAAATTACGTCGCTGACGACAACGGTATCGATTACGTGGTCCACCTGGGCGACTTCATTTATGAGAGCGTTGGCGATCCCCGCTACCAGGATCTGCCCTTCGAGGACCGCAGAATAGAGCTGCCCAGCGGTTTCCCTGTGGCGATGAACCTGGAGGATTATCGTTTCCTGCATCGCACTTATCGCAGTGACCCTTTTATGCAAAAGGCGATGGAAAACCACACCTGGATTATTGCTACTGACGATCATGAAACCTGTAACGATTGTTACTGGGATTATGAGCAGGACACGCTGGGATGCCCGGATCACCCCTATAGCACTGATCCGCAATTCGGCGATGATCCGGACTTGAAGCGTCAGCTCAAACTCGATTCGCAGCGGGCCTGGGCGGAATACATTCCCGCGCGCATCGACCTGAACGAAGACCGCACCCATCCTCATTTGTATTCGCGCATCTATCGTCAGTTCCGGTTTGGCGATCTGGTGAGCTTGAACATGTTGGATACACGCACCTACCGAACCTCGCACCCATGCGGCGAAGAGGCGTTTCTGGGCCGTTACGTCCCTTTCGGGTGCGGCAATCTGAACAACCCTGACCAGAGCATGATGGGGCAGACCCAGCGGGAATGGCTGATCAATACCATGACGGCGTCGACGGCGCGCTGGAATATGTTGGGCAACCAGACCTTTATGGGACGATTGGGCATTGATCTTGGAGAAAAGGCCAAGTTGCCTTTCAACGTCGACGCCTGGGACGGATATGACGCTGAACGAATATGGCTGATGAATGAAGTGCAAGCCAATTCAATTGAGAACTTCGTGGTGGTGACTGGGGATCTACACACCTATATGGCCTCCCAGGTGAAGAAAAACTACGCGGATTTGAACCCGTTTAACTTCTCTAACCAGGTCGGCGTTGAATTTATGACGCCCTCGCTGACGTCTGCAGGTCTGTTTGATGTGCTGTTGGCGCAGGCGCCGGACGATGAGGTCAGGGATTTTCTGCTGAATGCGACCAGCGAGGGCGCTGTACGAATAACCAATCCGCATATCCGCATGTTTAACAGTAAAGACCACGGTTATTCGACAATTGAGTATACCGACGGGTATTGCGAGTGGGTGGCCTATAAAGTCAACAAAAACCTCAATAGCGGTGAGCAGGAACGCAAGGCTTTGGCGCGTTATCGTAAATATGAAGCTTGGCCCTGGCTGACGCAAAAGTCCGTGCAAGGCTACTAGGCGCAGAAAAATTCACTTTCTTTTGCACATTTTTAGCCCGTTTTCCTCGTGGAAAACGGGCTTTTTGCTTCTAACTGCTAATATTTACTAATAAGGCGGACGAATAGATTCCTTCTATTGGTCCGCTACGACAGGGCCGCACATGTCAGGTTCTGTCTTCCGCGGCTCGCCGCCGCGCAGGCGCATTCATACGCCTGGTGATTAACATGCCAGTATTACTGCCATGTTAGTAGGTACGGGTGACTATCAAACCATGGAGGTATGAATGGTCTTTAACCAATCCTAATAACGCCAGACCTCTATGTCGGGAGATGTTTATGTTCGCTAACATGAAGCTCCGCTCGAAGCTGGCCGCAACTGGCGTTGCGTTGCTGCTTCCCCTGATTTGGGTGACCTATCTGCTGTCCGACGAAATGGATATCCGCATCAATTTCGGCGCGCAGGAAATTCTTGGCGTTGAATACCTCAACCCTCTACAGACATTATTGGACCAGGCTGGAGAGTACAAAGTCGCCGTCGCCGCCAAGGGTAGCGTGACGCAGATCGTCTCGCGAATTGAGAAAGCCATGTCCGCCCTGGAAAAAGAGCAACAGCGCTCCGGCGCGGCCCTAAAAACGGCGGAGCAGTACGCAAATCTGCAAAAAGCCTGGACCCAGGCGCGGACGACTCAGAGCCTGACGGAGGCGGACGCACTCATCGCCGCCACGCGGGAGCTGATCGCCAAAGCGGGAGATACTTCCAACCTGATTCTCGATCCGGATCTGGATACTTATTACGTGATGGATGCGTTGCTGCTGAAACTTCCGAACAGCCTGGATTTGCTGGCGCAAATGCGAGAGTTTGGGGCCGGGTTGATGAATAACGGCTCAATGAGCGCAGATGATAAAACCCGTATGGTTGTTTTGTCTGGACTACTGCAATCCGATCTGGACGGTGTGAATTACGATAGCAAAGTCGCTTATGAAAATAACGCGGCGGGGGACATGCCCAAAGCCGTCAAGCAGGCGGTGGACGCTTACACCCAGTCCATCAGTAACTTCCTTGGCTTTGTGGAAAAAAACATTACTGGAGCAAGACTCAATGTGGATCTGAATGGGTTTAAATCCGCAGCGCAACGGGCGGTGGAAGGCAACATGGCGCTCTATCAGCAGGCCTCTCCTGCGCTGAAAAGCATGTTGCAGCGCCGCATTGACGGATTTTCAACGAATAAATTCTGGCTGTTGGCGGGAGTCATTGTCTTCGAGCTTCTGGCGATTGCTTTCAGCGTTATGATGGTGCGTCGGATATTGAATCAATTGGGCGGTGAACCGGAATACGCAGCGGATATCGTGCGCGCTATTGCGGCAGGTGATCTGACCCGAGAGGTAAAAGTCAGTAGTGGCGACTCGACCAGTTTGCTCGCCGGCATTCGTAGTATGCAGAAGGCGCTGCACGAGCTGATCGGAAAAGTCAGCGACAGCGCGAGCAAGATTCTATCCTTCTCGGCGGAAATCACCCAGACCACAGAAGCCATCGTCACTAGCTCCAGCAGGCAGAGCCACGCCACGGCCACCATGAGTTCGGCTGTGCAGGAAGTGGCTGCGAGCCTGCACGAAATGGTGGCCAGCGCCGGTGAAGCCCGTTCGTTATCGCTGGAGTCGAACCAACGTTCCAGCGAAGGTAAGGACATTGTGGAACGGGTGTCCGATGATATCCGCAGGCTTTGCGACTTCGTAGGAGATTCCGCTAAGTCAGTACAGGATCTTGGTCAACAGTCAGAGCAGATTTACTCCATCGTTAATGTCATCAAAGGCATTGCCGAGCAGACTAACCTCTTGGCTTTGAACGCCGCTATTGAAGCCGCCCGGGCTGGTGAGCAGGGACGGGGTTTCGCGGTGGTCGCTGATGAAGTGCGCAACCTCGCCGCGCGCACTGCGTCCTCGACAGTGGAGATTACCGATATGATCCAACGTATCAAGGATGATACTCTGGCGGTCGTCAAGCGTATGGATTCCGGGGTGGAAGAAGCCGCCCGCAGCGCGGAGCGGGTGACGCTGACAGTGGACACCATCGCCGCCATCAGCGACCTGTCGGAAAGCGTCAACCGCTCCGTGACGGAAATATCCACGGCTCTCGAACAACAGGCTCAAGCCAACGAACTGCTCAGCGAAAATGTGGATGAAATCGCGCAACTGGCCGAACAGAATCACGGCAGTGTCGAGAAGACCGCCGATAATCTGAGCGAACTAAAAGCCTTGGCGGATACGTTGGAAACCGCCATCGCCAGCTTCAAGGTATGACGGCGTTAACGCCGTCATATACCGCTAAAACGCCTTAATTCGCATAAATGTTAGAAACCCTGACTGCAGAAGCCTAAAATAAGGACTGGTTGTCAGCTTAAGGATGTGCATGGAACTTTTTAAACGTCTTCCCCCAAATACTGCTGGTATAGATTTCTTTGTGGGAGATATTCACGGTCACTACAGTGAACTGATGAAAGCCCTGGAGGCGATAGATTTCAAATTCGATAAAGATCGTCTTATCAGCGTTGGCGATTTGATCGACCGCGGCGAAGAAAACGAGCGCTGCATTGAGCTGCTGCATGAACCCTGGTTTCACGCCTGTCTGGGTAATCATGAATGGATGATGATCGGCGCTTTTGTGTATGACGATAGGTATGATCTCAGTCTGCAGCGGGGCAATGGCGGCGAATGGCTGGATAATCACGATACAGATCAACTGACGGAATGGGCGCATCTGCTGCAGCGCTCTTGTCCGCTGGCGATAGAAATTCCCGGCAAAGGCGACCGACTGATCGGCGTCACTCACAATGATGTGATCAATGGCGATTGGTCGCTCATGGCGTCGGCGAAACGCGGCGATATTGACGAGTGCGTATGGAGCCGAACGCGTTTTGCGTCAGCGCTGACCAATCCTGCGCTGGCGGAGCCCATCAAAAATATCGACGCGGTGGTGTCAGGCCATAACTCCCATACCGGTATGTTGCTGGCTGGCAATCAACTATACATAGACACCCTCTGGAAAGGCGGTCAGTTAACCCTGCTGTCAGCAATGGAAGTGTTGGCGGTTGCGGCGCGTGGTAAGGTTCCCGTCTAGCTTTCGCTATTGGCCCTTCATTAAATCTGTTTGTTTTTTGAGCTAAACTTGTTTTTGCGGCTATAGCAGCCGCTCGCATGAGCGTAATAAGCAAAAAAGGAATTTGCATATGAAAAACAGACTGTATTTAGTATTCACCGCTACGATTCTGATTCTTCTACTCGGCGCTCCGCCAGTTGTTCTTGCTGATGTCCTTAAAAATGGCGAAACCCTCGCCAAACTCTCTGGCGATAGAGGCGGCGAAGCGAGCTACACCATTGATGTCGCAGAAAAATCACTCAGTCTGGTTGTGGAGATCTGGGGTGGACAAGGCGACGCCGACCTCTATGTGGCTTTCAAACGCGAGCCCGGCAAATCGGACTTCGACTGCAGACCTTATGAGTGGGGCAACAAAGAGACCTGCACATTCAAGCCGCCGGAGCAGGGAACCTACCACATCATGCTGCACGCCTATGACAATTACTCGGACCTTTCTTTGAAAGCGACCTATGTGCCAGATAGCGGCGGCGATCCTGACCCCGACCCTGATCCGAAGTGTGCGGACGGCGGCGAGGGGCCGTCGGATGTGCAACTTGAGCTGTTGACCGCTCACAATAAAGCCCGTAGTCAGGGGCGCAGTTGCGGCGGAGTCTATTACGACGCGGCGCCGGCTTTGGCCTGGAATTGTAAACTCGGCAAGGCCGCCACCAAACACACCAAAGACATGGTGGACAATAACTTCTTCAGTCATACGGGTTCTGACGGCTCCAGCGTAGGTGACCGAGTGAGAGCGCAAGGCTACGAATACCGCACGGTGGGCGAGAATATCGCTGCCGGATACTCCTCTGTCCAGCAGGTCATGGACGGATGGCTGAAAAGCCCAGGGCATTGCGCCAATATTATGAGGAGCAGCTATACCGAGCTTGGGGCTGAAAAAATCAGCACATCAACTGCAGATTATCCGCACTATTGGACCTCCGTGTTTGGCGCGCAATAGCGCTGTCTAGTTCTCATACTAAACAGACCGCAGCCGCCGCTGCGGTCTTTATCGGTAATTACGATGCTTCAGGAGGAGATAGCGTCCAGGTTCAACGTAGTATCGAACTTATGCCGCTGCATGGAGATCAGCGTGCGGAATTTGCGCATGTTAGGCTCCGCATACAGCACTTCATTGCAGAACTTATCGTAGGCGGCCATATTGGGGACCGTCACGACCAGTACGAAATCTACTTCCCCGGTGACCTGATAGCATTGCTTAACCTCCCTGGCGGCGGTCGCCCGTTTGAGGAATTGTTGGTACAAATCCAGACGATCTCGCTCCATCACTACCTCAACCACCATATGCAGGCAAGCGCCGAAAGCATCCGGGTCAAGAATCGCCACCTGTTTCTGAATATAGCCTTCCACTTTTAGTTTTTTTACCCGCTTGAGACAGGCGGGTGGCGAAAGTCCAACGCTTTCCGCCAAATCGAGATTGGTAAGACTACAGTCGCTCTGTAACTGCGAGAGGATTTTTTTATCAATACGGTCTAGGGTCATGGATTAATAAAATTTTGAAAATTGGAAAACAAACAAATTATATGAAAAGAAAATTGATAAACAGAAGAAATAATTAAACGCCTAACTTTTAAAATAGCAGGCCTTAATGCACTTCAAGGGAAATGTCATGTCCGCCTCACAATCTGGCAGCCCCTGGTTCACGGGTTTAAAGCAGGAATCTGTCGAACTGGCGAAAAGTATATTCAAAGTCTATTGGACGCTGATCAAAGTGACGGTTCCGGCCTTAGTGGCGGTGAAATTGCTGGACATGGCCGGAGGAACTCAACTGTTAGCCTGGGTGCTTTCCCCCGTCATGAGTCTGGTAGGGTTGCCGGAATCGATGGGGGTAGTCTGGTCTACGGTGCTGCTCACCAATATTTATACGGGGATGGCGTTGCTGGTGAACATCACAGTGCAAGATCCTTTGTCAGTGGCTCAGGTATCCGTACTGGGAGCCATGATGTTGGTAGGGCATGCTTTACCCGTGGAGGGCGCTGTCGCGAAGAGCGCGGGCGTCAGTTGGCGCGCTACGCTGGCGATTCGCGTCGGTGGAGGGTTGGCGCTTGGAGTCTTGTTGCACCTTTTCTACAGTACGACCGATCTATTGCAGCAACCTGCACAACTTTTGTGGCGGCCTGATGAAGGGCCGGGGGATATGTGGTGGGTGGCGCAGGTCAAAACCCTGGTGGGCATATTTTTCATCATTGTCATACTCCTTACCTTTTTGCGCATACTTCGCTGGTTAGGCGTGGAAAAGTGGATGCACGCATTGCTGTTTCCTGTGCTTCGCGTGCTGGGGATAGGGCGTGAAGCGGCGAATGTGACTGTCATCGGCGTTACGCTGGGATTAAGTTTTGGCGCAGGACTATTGATAGAAGAAGCCCGCTCAGGGCGTCTCACACGTCGGGATGTTTTTCTAACCATTGGATTCCTGGGGCTCTGCCACAGCCTGATTGAGGACACGCTGGTAATTATGCTGCTTGGTGCGGATATGTCCGCAATATTATGGGGGCGACTGTTATTTGCATTGGTTGTGATCGGCGTTCTGGCGCGGCTGCCGGCATTGAACCGGCGTTTGCAGGAAGCGTCTGCTTAGCTTGTCCGCATATCGTTCGTCGTATTCTGGTCTATGCTCAATCAATAGCCGGCGTCAGCATACGCCGGCTTTTGTTTCCAAGGAGCACAGGAGAATACGAATGAGCGCGATCCCTATGTATTTCCCTCCCGCGCCCTTCCATATGGAAGACGCGCGCCTTTGCGCCACTCTGGTGAATACCGCCTACGACATGTACGACCAGTGGGTGGATCAGAAAAAGCCCCACAAAGATCATTTCAAGTGGACCCCAAAAGGCCCGGCGATGTTTTACAGCCAGCCTATCTGGGGAGCGGAGACCATGTTGTGGATATTCAAAACCACAGAGCCTTTCGCTTTTGTCTCTTGGACGGATGCGGGAGATGTCTATCTGATGTTTCGCGGCACGGAGTCTTTGGACGATTGGATTGACGACGCCGAAGCCGGGCAGAGCCCCTATCCTCAAGTATTTGGCTACGGCAAGGCGCATGACGGCTTTCTTAAGCTCTACGGCACGATGAACCAGGCTATTTTGGAAGCCTTACAGCAGGTAAGTAATCCCAAGAGTCTGCTGATCGGCGGACATAGCCTTGGCTCTTCTCTTTCAACATTGGCGACGCCTGACATTATCAATCACTCTGCCTATAAGCCTGGCGACTTAAATGTGCGGCATTACAATCTGGCCAGTCCTCGTGTGGGCGACCCTGAGTTTGTGAATGCTTACAACCAGTGCGGCGCGCCCACTTATCGTATCGTTAATACCACGGATCTGGTTCCCGAAGTGCCTCCAGGCGTGCTGGTTCGCGATCTCTATGAGCATGTCGGAATCCCTGTGGATTTCACGGCCCAATACGGCTCGCTGGCGGGCAATCACAGCGCCTCAGACTGCTACAGCTATGCGCTGAACCACCCCGACAAGCCGCAGTCGGATTAGCGCCTTCAGTCGTACAGTTCGTAGAAGCGGGCGGCGCTGATGACGAAGGTCAAAAGGCCGTCCGCATCGTAAAGGCGGACATGCGGGGCGGGCGTCATACCGAGTTTTTGCAGTATGGCCACCGAAGCCAGATTATCTTCTTTCGACACGCCATATACCTGATCAAATTCTTCCCGGCTCAGTGCGTACTCAATACAGGCAATAGCCGCTTCTTTGGCGAATCCATTTCCGGAATAGGCAGTTGCGACGCCGTAACGCAGGTCGAAGAAGCCGGGAACAGGGCTCTCCTCTACACCCACATAGCCGACGTATTCCGTACTGCTTTTGCAGATGATCAGGAAAGAGCCGAACCCGCGCTGCCAATGCGCCACCCGGTTGCGGACATAGCTTGCAATCTGCTTTGGAGAGTAAGGCCCCTCGTTAGGCAGGAAACGAGTAGAAACAGGGCAGGAAAGGACGCTTTTAAAGAACGGCAAGTCCGTGGGTTCAATCGGGCGCAGAATCAATCTCGAAGTTTCAATCATTGTCGCAGCAGGCGTCTCGTTAGAAAAAGGGCGCTATTAAAGGCGATTTTGCGAAAAAATGGAATGAAATCAAGGCGTTTTTATAGATTTTGGTGGATATTCGGTGCTGGTGATTTGAGGCTATATAGTCGGGGTCGAGGCTTGGCCTTGGATATGCGTCATACCAGAGACGCTGATTAGGAGTAGGATGGTGTGGACTCCTCCTGATATTGAGGAGTGGGATTATTGTGGGATGTTATATCCTGCGTTATTTTTATAGTTGTTGGTTATAACAAGTTTAGCTGTTTACTCAGGCCCAATTCTTTGGCTAGTTAGAAGCGTAAAAATCAAGAATGACGCTTTTGGTAATTCATTCTCGCTTTACTTGGAAAAAGATGTGTTTACATCTTTATTTTTATAGCTGAAGAGAAAGATTTTCCGATCAGAGCTTTGTTAAATATATTTATATTTTATGCCTCCAAGGGCGACCTGAAAGGGCTCGACGACAACCCGGCTCTGCGATGGCTTTATGCTTTCGGGAAATATCTACATAACTCTTTGTAGCTTTTATTTAGCATTGGATATGCCGAAGTTCCTAGTCCGAAAATGCATGCTTTAATTGTATTTTATATGCAATTTAACTCGTTGACAGGAAACAGGTATTCGTTTGAAATAGCACCCCTGACAGCAAAGTTGTAATTTGCGGGTATTGAAGAAAATTGGACAGAATGGCGCTATTTTTGCCAATTTGATTTGAAGTTAGTTGGTAAAAAGCCGATTGATAGGGAATCCGGTTGCTCGAAATGGACGCCTTAAAGCTGTCGTTATTTTAGCCAAGTGCGCTTTTTATAAAAACACAACACGGATGACAGATACTATGAAATCTGCTCTTTTGACATTACTCTCAGTACTATCGTTGAACGCCTCGGCGTCGTATGTGGATATTAAGAACCAATGGGGTATGCCCTGGCCGGAATCGACCAGCGTTACTTTGGACTACGACATAGTCATTGACGACTTACCTGATGGCAAAGACGCCTTTATTTATGAAACAGCTTTCAGCTTTGATTATTTGTCCCGGGATGGAACGTGGAAAAACCTGCTGGACGATCCGTCTCCTCTACAGTTTCCCAGTCCTTGGGATAGCCTGAAAGAGAATGGAATATATCATTACTCCTTTGAAATCAGAGACTTGCTTTCTGATTATTTAGACAGCACGGATGGCTTGGGGATGATCCGGGTAACATCTGTCTTCTCTGAACTGTTGTTTCATGATGATAGCTGTGCGCCGATGCCCGAGCCGGGCAGCGACAAACCTGAATGTACACCTGACCAGTATGAAGAAGCAAAGCTGTACAGAGACAAAGGCTATTACATATTCGTTGATGAGCCTTCTTTGGTAGGCTTGTTAGGGTTTGGCCTTGTATCAATGGCGGTGATACGCCGTAGGAAAAGACAAAGCTAAACGTTTTTCGAAGAAGGGGCTACTTTGTAAGCCCCTTTTTTTCATTATAAGATTTCCCGTTTTTTTGATAGTTCTAACAGTTGACTACTGTGGCGGCGCCTTAACTAGTCTCCCCCTCTGAGTTTTCCCTCACCTTTAACAAAAATTGTATTTGCTGGCTGTTTTTTGTCCTACACTTTGAAGTAAGGGACCGGAACCGAGTAAAGCGTAATTGGATGGCTCAGTTGTCGAAAGCGCAGGCAGTAATCCGGGAGACAGTATGCTCACTATCGCTATGTTTCTGTTGTTAATATTGTTTTTAGGCGTTTATGCATTAGTCCGAAGAACTCCGGAAAAATGCGAGGGGTGTGGAAAAGAGTCTTTAACAAAACCATGTGGAAGCTTTGACTTGTGCTCGCAATGTGAGCAGAAATGGGATGTTGCTCGAATGGCTGTCAAATATGCCATTGCGCCTGCGTCCGGAGCGACTAAAAAGAGAAATCGAACTGTCTGAGATTATTCTCCTAAATATTCGGATTGTCGCGTTGTTGTGTGAATATTAATCCGTTGAACTCAGGCAATAACACTGGTGGCGCGGCTCTCTATCAATACTCGACGGTTAAATTTGATAAATGGCCCTATGCGTCATATGTCTCTTATAACGAGCAAAATGAGCTATTCTACTTTATCAAGTAATATGCGTTTGGGCTGATTTGTTTTAGGGCGAAAGCTCCATATGCAACAAAGGAAAAGGCTTACCCATTCCATCGATGGGCGAGCGTCCGACAATGCTAAAGCCGAAGCGTTCATAAAAGCCCACAGCCTGTGGGTTTTGTTCATTTACATCGACCTTGACGGCTTGCAGCTCGTTAATCACATGTCGTAATAAGCGTCCTCCTACGCCTGTTCCGCGAGCTTCAGCAGCGACGAACAGCATCTCGATATTTTCATCCGCGACACCGACAAAACCTAGTATTTTTCCATCCGCATTTTTGGCGCATCTCAGGTTTACCGCCTTCAGGTATTCATTGAGTATTAGCGGCTTGAAGAATTGAATATCTTCTTCGGATAAAAAGTTATGGGTGGCTCTCACTGAGGATTCCCAGACCTCGACAATTTCTGGATATTCATCGGCTTCAACACGCCAGAGTGGTTGCGTTGGACTGTATTGGCGGGATAACTTTGACATAGACATAACTCCATTTAACGAGAACGGAAGATACTGTCTTTATTTATATTTATCAAATGCTTATAAAACGGTAAAGATCTGTAGGAAAGGCGCGCTACTAAGTGCGCATATGATCTGTGCTTCTGTGTAGCTTTACTTTGTATCTGCCGCTATCGGTTATCTTGAGTGGCGAACAATAGGCTCAGGTAGTGGTTCTGATGTTTAGCGTAGAGAGTAAGTCGGAATTAGCCTTTTCCCAGTTTGTCTTCGGCGTCGAGATGTAGCAGGTTGCATTTAGCTCGACGAAGATATTTGTCTATTGTCCTGGTTGAAACCTGTCTCTGTTCAAACTGCTCAAGGAGTTGCTCCAGGACATGGGTAATTCTTTCTTCATCTTCAGGGGCTAGGTCCATGCCTATAATCGTGCTTTGAATGGTCCACCTGAAATCCGAAAAGCAGTCCATTGTGCAGGTGTTGCATGTGTTCTCTATCTCCATGATGTTGTCTAAAAGCGTGATGGTGTCGGACAACGCTTTTTGACTCAGACGGCGTTTGACGACTTTCTCGCGGCTACTCTTCGCCAGATTTTCAATAATATAGTCGCATACCTGCGCCAGGCGAGTCAGGTCATCCAACTTGTTATCGTCTAACAAGGTCAAGCAGATGGCGAAATAAGGATAGTTGATGAGAGTCTTATTATTAAATCGGATGATTCTGTCTTTCTGTAGCGTCAAGTGAGTGATTATTTTCGCCTGCAGGTCAGTAATAAAACCATCATGTGAGAAAAGGTAGTATTGCTCTGGCCAGTTGATCAGAAAGCAATATTCGAAGTCATAGTAAGCAAGCGCTTCTAGAATATGCGCGCCAACGTTTAATGGCGCGCTCTCATGACTGCACCTTTCAAACAGAGCGATAATATTGCCCAGAGAGCTATTGGACCGCATTTGATCCATCAAAAGATTAGATAGTTCTCTGTTTGACTCCTCAAGCTCCGCGTTCTTTTTCTCCAGTTCTGGGACTTTGCTGGTGTTAGAGGCCAGATTTTTATTATTGATGGTGGATCTTGCGAAAGCGCCTAAGGAGGTTGGACTATTGCTCTGCATTAATAAGTGAAGCATAAACCTGAGCCTTACTTTAAGAGTGTTCTGGGGCGAAGCTATTTACGAAAAACTGCTGCTTTTGGATTTTTTATGCTTCATTTCGGGGTATGGAGGCGGCGACTGAATTAATCGTCTCTGTCAGTAGGAAAAGCGGCTCCATATAGCGTTCTCTTTCTTGCGCATCCACAAGCATCTTAAACGTGAAGTGCTTGTTGACGTTGATCCAGTAGTTCTTATGAAAAATGATATGGGGAGATTCTAACGCCGTCTCTGTTATGCCTTCTACATCGGAAAGTAAAAGATAGTCGCCATCAGAGAATATCCGTGTCTTTTTGTTTATGGACAGTCTGAATATGTAAGCGGGAATATCGTAAAAGATAAGCGCCTGCTGTACGGAAAACGCCAGTTGGAAAGAGTCCCTGGCCGACAGATAGTTGGTTAAGAGGTCAATGATTCTTTTGAAGTGACCGCTGTTATCAATTAAGTTGCAGCCGGAAGCTCGTGTCCTGTATACGCAGCTCTCAGTGGACTTGGGGCATATGTGGGATATTAGTGTTGGTTTTGTCGCGCACAATTTTTGCGGCCTCCGATACAGTCATAAATATATTACATAATCTCACCGGAGATTAAATTGCGTATCGTTACGGAAAATTTGGCGTTTTATTAAGTAATACTACGTATTTGTGGCTGCGAGTAGTTTGCCTATTTCTACTCTTGAGCATCTCTGACAGTTATTGTGGGTGCATATAGACGGTTTATACATATTATCGACATAGCTGGTGCGTTGCACTCTCTGATAATGATCACTGAGGTCTCTAATCCAGCACCACTTTTGGCGTAATTACGGCGTAAATTTGGCGTAAACCTGCGTAGAAAAGCGGTATAAAATGGGCTTTTGAGTGAATATTAGCCACACGTTAAAATCGCTGAAATGCCGCAGAATTAAAGGGTTTGGGGTGGTGTAGTATCGAGTCAGGCGGGGTGGCGCCCTGGGCAGGATTCGAACCTGCGACCTTCCCCTTAGGAGGGGGACGCGCTATCCAGCTGTGCCACCAGGGCGTAAAGAGCGCTAAATAATAGCGGCATTGGGCCGTTCTCTCAACCCTCTATTTTCCGGGCGGGCAGGGCGCTTGAACGCGTTGCGTCAGTTGGGAAACTTTCCAGTGCGGCGGCTGTCTATTACTCTTATAAGTAATGACCCCGTAGTAAGGAGCCTCTGATGTTAGATGTACGACCGATGTTGATGGTTTCCAACTTTCCCGCAGTCACTCGCGGAACCCTGGAGACCCTGCAGGTCAACTTGGGGTACAAATGTAATCTTAGCTGTACGCACTGTCATGTCGCCGCTGGACCCACCAGGACGGAGATGATGACGGAGGCGGTGATTGCGGAGGTGCTTGAGTTCATCAAGGTAAAGAATATAAAAGTGCTGGATCTGACTGGCGGGGCGCCGGAGATGAATCCTCACTTTCGCTCTTTGGTGGCGGAAGCCCGCGCTTTGGGCGTGAACGTCATAGATCGCTGTAATCTCACTATTCTGCATGAAGGCGGTCAGGAAGATCTGGCTGATTTTCTGGCGCAACATGGCGTTGAAATAGTGGCGTCGCTGCCCTGTTACGCGGAGCAGAATGTGGATAAGCAGCGCGGCAAAGGGGTTTATCAGGAAAGTGTCGCTGCGTTGAAAAAACTCAACGCCTTAGGCTATGGGCGCGAAGGAAGCGGATTGACGCTTAACCTGGTGTACAACCCGGGCGGTCCATTTTTGCCGCCGGCCCAGGAAAAACTGGAGGCGGATTATAAGCGCGAACTGTTGGAGCATCATGGCATTGAATTCAACCAGCTATTCGTGCTGACCAACATGCCGATCAGTCGCTTCGGCAGTGTTCTGTTATCCAAGGGGCAGTTCAATGACTATATGCAACTGCTGCACGCATCTTATTCCGAGCATAATCTACATTCGGTGATGTGCCGCACGCTGATCAGCGTGGATTGGCAGGGATATGTGTACGATTGCGACTTTAACCAAATGCTGGATATTCCCTTGATTGCGTCAGACAGGCCCAAAGTGCATCTGCGAGACTTGATGACCGAGAACCTGGAAGGCTCCAGTATCGCCACAGCGGATCATTGTTATGGATGCACCGCCGGACAGGGCAGCAGCTGCGGAGGCGCACTGGATTGAGCATACCCGTTAGCGTCATCATTCCTACTTTGAACGAAGCCGAATCTATTTCGGCTTTTTTGCGGGTATTGCAACCGCTGCGCGAAGCTGGGTGGGAGCTTATTCTTTCTGATGGCGGCAGTTGCGACGAGACGGTGTCTCTCGCTGAACCGCGGGTGGATAAGATTATTGTCAGTCCTCCAGGACGTGCGACGCAGATGAACAATGGCGCTGAGAGCGCCAGCGGAGAGGTCCTGCTGTTTCTGCATGCGGATACACAATTGCCTCAAGACGCGATCGCACAATTGACTGCGTTTGTGGCGTCCAATGCTGATTGGGGGCGCTTTGATGTGACGTTGTCTGGGGGGCGATTCATGTTTCGCGTGGTGGAAACCCTGATTAATCTGCGTTCCCGCATCACCTCGGTTGCGACGGGAGACCAGGCGATTTTTATTCGCCGATCAGTTTTTCGACGGCTTGGCGGTTATGCGCGCATTCCATTGATGGAAGACGTGGAAATCTGCAAACGCCTGCGACGTCTGAGCCCGCCCTGTTGCATTCGCGCGAGGGTGACTACTTCCAGCCGGCGCTGGGAAACCCGTGGTGTGTGGAAAACTATCTTTCTAATGTGGCGATTGCGTTTCGAGTATTGGCTTGGCGTCGCCCCTGACAAGCTGTTTCGTCGCTACTATGGGAGGCTGGGTAATGTCTGAGTGCTGCCTGATTCAGTTCGCCAAGCGCCCTGTCGCTGGACTGGTGAAGACCCGTTTGATTCCGGAATTGGGCGCCGCGCGGGCGCTGGATGTGCATGAAGCCCTTTTGCGCAAAACGTTGAATGTCTTGCTTGAATCCGACCTTGGCCCGGTAGAGTTGTGGTGGGACACCCATTGGGACGATGCCGACGCCATGCAACGCTTTCTGATCGCGACGGTGGAGCCCTCGCACATGGCGCAGGCCAGGAAGCTGATGATCCGCTATCAAGAGGGCGCGGATCTGGGAGAGCGCATGAGTCATGCCCTGGCGCAGGGACTAAGGCAATCCCAAAAGACGTTATTGGTGGGAAGCGACTGCCCGGTGATCACGCCAGACTATTTACGCCAGGCGATGATGGCGCTGGATCATTCTGATGTGGTGCTCGGGCCGGCGGAAGATGGTGGGTATGTGTTGATTGGCGCGCGTAATATTACTTCGCTGTCTCTCAGTGATATGGCCTGGGGCGTTGAGACGGTTCTGCAGGCGACCATTGCGCGAGCAGGCGATGCTGGCCTGAGACATCAGCTTTTACCTGTATCCTGGGATGTTGATGACTATTCTGACTACCTGCGCTGGCGTCAAGAGGAGGAACGCTCGCATTCCCGCGTCGATTAACCTGTTCTGAATAGCTTTTACTCTGCTACTTGATTGATTATTAAAGAATCTAATTGCTATCCCTCCTTGAATTTAAGGCCCGTACAGCTACATTTCATGTATAAGTAGTGAGAATGTATAAGTACTGAGAACGTATAGGTAGTGAGAAGCTGGAAGCGCTCACGTAGCAGATATATGCGTGTTGGCGCGAAGCATCAGCGCAAGATGCGCAAAGTGTTTGGCGACAGGCCTGAAGATTATTCAAAATGAAAACAGCGTTAGTGACAGGGGCGGATGGATTTATCGGTTCGCATCTAGTGGAGATGCTGCATGCGCGAGGTTACCAGGTTCGCGCGCTCAGCTATTACAACTCATTTAATGATTGGGGATGGCTGGAACAGTCCGCCTGCCTGAAGGATCTGGATGTTTGGAACGGCGATATCCGTGATCCGCATTATTGCATCGAGCTCACCAAGGGCGTGGATGTGGTTTTTAACCTTGCTGCCCTGATTGGTATTCCCTACTCCTATACGGCGCCGGATACCTACGTCGACGTCAATATCCGCGGGACGGTGAATATTTGCCAGGGCGCCCGACTCAATGGCGTTGGCCGGCTTGTGCACGCGTCAACCTCGGAAGTCTACGGCACCGCCAAATATGCGCCGATCGATGAAAAGCATCCCTTGCAGCCGCAGTCTCCCTACAGCGCCTCCAAAATTGGCGCCGAATCCATGGCGCTGAGTTTTCATAATGCGTTTCAGTTGCCGGTGACGGTGGCGAGACCTTTCAATACATACGGACCCAGACAGTCCGCCAGAGCAGTAATTCCCACCATCATCTCTCAAATCGCCGCGGGTAAGTCCTCGATCAAGTTAGGAGATCCAACGCCTACGCGGGACTTCAATTTCGTTGAAGACACTTGCCTGGGCTTTATTGAGTTGGCGGAATGCGAGCAGGCGATTGGTCAGGTCGTCAACATCGGCTCCAATACGGAAATTTCCATTGGCGATACCTTCGAATTGATTTGTCGGCTGATGCAGGCGGAAGTGGTGATGGAGTCGGATCAACAGCGTGCGCGACCCGCAAACTCGGAAGTGTTTCGACTTAAATGTGATAACGCTTTGATAAAAAGTCTCACCGGGTATGAACCGAAATACAGCCTTGAGCTGGGACTGCGCAAAACAATCGACTGGTTTACGCGCCCCGAGAACCTGAGGCGGTACAAGGCGGATATCTACAATGTCTGATCCCTTCGCCTCTGACCGTCGCCAGGAATATAAGCCACTGTTTGAGTTTATTCGCAACGCTTTTCCCAACCAGGGCGTGATCCCTTTGCATGAGCCGAGGTTTAGCGCGCTTGATAAGCAGTATGTGAATGAAGCAATTGATTCAACCTTTGTCTCCAGCGTGGGAGCTTTCGTTGATAGATTCGAGCGCCAAATTGCTGAATACACCGGCGCGGGCTACGCCGTCGCTGCGGTGAACGGTACGGCGGCATTGCACTTGTCGTTGGTTCTGTGCGATGTGCAGCCGGGAGATGAAGTCATCACCCAGGCGCTGACCTTTGTGGCTACCGGGGCGGCGATTCTGTATTGCCGCGCCAACCCCGTGATGGTGGATGTCGACAAAGATTCGTTAGGCATGAGTGCGGAAGCGTTACGGAACTGGTTGGAGAACAACGCCCGTAAGGAGGGTGGGGTGGCTGTCAATCAGGCTACGGGAGCGGTGATTAAAGCCTGCGTTCCTGTACATGTGTTTGGTCATCCTTGCCGGATTGATCAGATTAGAGATATTTGCCAGGAATGGGGAATCAGGCTGGTGGAGGACGCCTCGGAATCTTTGGGCAGCTTCTATAAAGGGCGTCACACGGGTTCGTTTGGCGATATGGGAGTGTTTAGCTTCAATGGCAATAAAGTGGTCACTACCGGTGGCGGAGGCGTTATTGTGACGAATAATGAACGCCTCGCCAAACGCGCCAAGTTTCTATCCACGACCGCGAAACAGCCGCACCCCTATGAGTTTTTTCACCCTGAACTGGGATACAACTACCGTCTTCCCAACTTGAATGCGGCTTTGGGTTGCGCCCAGCTCGAACAACTGGAAGGGTTTATTGAGGCGAAGCGCGAGTTGGCTCACGCCTACCGTGACTTCTTCAATCAGGCGGGAGTGCCCGTAACCTTTGTGGAAGAGCCGCTGGAAAGTCGATCGAATTACTGGCTGAACGCTATTTTAGTGTCGAGTGAGCAGGAGAAAACTGCGTTACTTGAAGCGGCCCTGGAAGAGTCCGTTCAAATGCGCCCGGTATGGCGTTTGCTGCATGAGCTGCCAATGTTTGAGGGCTGCGCCCATGATGGATTGACGGTTTCCATTGAGCTTTCGCACAGGCTGGTCAACCTCCCCAGCAGCGTGGTCCAAAGGCCATGACGACATCCCGAAGAAAAATCTGTGTCGTCACCGGCGCGCGCGCCGACTTTGGTCTGCTGTATTGGTTGCTGAAGGAAATCGAGGCGGATAACGCACTCATCTTGCAACTGGTGGCGACAGGCATGCATCTTTCGCCGGAGTTCGGCTCCACATGGAAGCAAATCGAAGCCGATGGGTTCCATATATCCGAAAAAGTGGAAATGCTGTTGTCCGGGGATTCGCCTCAGGCGATCAGTAAATCCGTTGGGCTGGGCGTTATTGGGTTGGCGGACGCCTATGCACGGCTGCAGCCGGATCTTCTGGTATTGCTCGGCGACCGCTTTGAGGCTTTGGCGGCGGCGCAGGCGGCTATGCTGGCCCGTATTCCCATCGCGCATATGCATGGGGGAGAGCTGACGGAAGGGGCGGTGGATGAGTCCATTCGCCACGCTATCACCAAGATGTCGCAGTTACACTTTGTCGCAGCGGAAGCATACCGCCGCAGAGTCATTCAGCTCGGCGAAAATCCGCAAAGAGTGTTTAACGTGGGCGCGCCGGGGGTAGAGAACATCCGGCGCCTGCCCCTGTTGAGCAAGGATGAGGTGGCGACTCGGCTAAAGGTCGATATGGGGCGTCCTGTATTACTGATTACCTATCATCCTGAGACGCTGAGTGAGACGGCTCCGGTGGAATCAATGCGCACGCTGCTGTCGGCGCTGGACGAGTACCCGAACGCCCTCAAGATCTTTACCTATCCCAATGCGGACGCCTATGGTCGTGAACTCATTGATTGTCTGCTCCGTTATCAGAAGCGCCACGGAGACAACGTGCTGGTGTCCTCTTCCCTTGGGCAGTTGCTGTACCTGAGCGTGATGCGTTGCGCTGACGCAGTGGTCGGCAACTCATCCAGCGGTTTGATTGAAGCGCCAGCGCTGGGGCGGCCGACGGTCAATATCGGCGGCAGGCAAGGGGGACGATTGCAGGCGGCTTCCGTCATCCAATGCGAAGAAGAACGCGCCAGCATTGTCCAAGGGATCGCTCGTGCGCTGGAGCCTGAATTCTTGGCGAGTCTGAACGGGATGACGCCGCCATATGGCGGTGGCGACACCGCCCGACAAATTGTGGAGGTTCTCAAACAGGCTCCATTAAAGTCGCTATTGCTCAAACCATTTTACGACCTGCCGCAAGGAGATGTGGAGTGAAGACGCTGATCATTGCGGAAGCCGGCGTGAACCACAACGGCGATGAGGCCATGGCGCATCAGCTGATTGAGGTGGCGAGCGTCGCCGGCGCTGATGTCGTGAAATTTCAAACATTTAAAGCAGACCTTTTGGCCACCGCGGAGGCGCCCAAGGCCGCATACCAGAAAAGAGGTTCCCAGGCGGAGGAATCCCAACTGCAAATGCTGCGTCAGCTGGAGCTGGACTACGCGGTTTTTAGGCGCTTGCGAGATGAGTGCGACCGGCGTGGAATCGGATTTATGTCTACCGCTTTCGAGAGCCGCAGTCTGAAGTTTCTGGTGGATGAGCTGGGCGTGGAGCAACTGAAGATTCCCTCTGGTGAAATCACCAACGCGCCTTTTCTCCTTGAACACGCCGCGGCTGTTCGAAATTCAGAGAAAGGGCGTCTGATTCTGTCTACCGGCATGGCGACGCTGGGAGAGGTGGAGTCTGCGTTAAGCGCGCTGGCCTTTGGGCTATTGGCGGAAAGTGGAGAGACGCCATCCCCGGAAGCCTTCAACGCCGCCTGGGGATGTCGTGAAGGGCGCGAGGCGGTTCGCGCCAAAGTGACCTTGCTGCACTGTACGACGGACTATCCGACCCCGTTTGACGATGTGCGGCTACGGGTCATGCAGTCTTATCGGCAGGCGTTTGGCGTTCGGGCGGGGTATTCGGATCACACGCAAGGCGTCGCTATTGCATTGGCGGCGGCGGCTCTGGGCGCTGACGTTGTGGAAAAGCACTTCACCCTGGATCGTAACCTGCCAGGACCGGATCATATGGCGTCACTGGAGCCGGACGAACTGCGGCAAATGGTGGCGGGCATCCGCGCGATTGAGCAGGCGCTGCAAGAGTCTGTCAAGGTTCCCAGCAAAGCGGAAATGGCAAACCGGAAAGTCGCCAGAAAGAGTCTGGTCGCTGCGCGAGCTATTAAAAAAGGAGAGTCTTTCGATGCGTTGAACGTCGCCGTCAGCCGGCCCGGCGGAGGCATGTCTCCCTTCCTGTACTGGCGGCTGCTGGGCGGCTCAGCAACCCGGGACTATCAGGCAGGGGAGCTTATTTGTGAATAAGCCGATGCTGCTGATCGGAGGAGGCGGGCACGCTCGGGTGTTGATGGACATCCTCATCTTGAGTGGGGCTGAGGTTATTGGCGTACTGGACCCAGGTATTGCACTGGGAACGCAATTGTGGCGCGGAGTAGAGGTGTTGGGGGGCGATGAACGCTTGAGCGATTATGACCCCTCAATGGTGGATCTGGTCAATGCGCTGGGATACTTGCCGGGCAAGACGGCGCGTAACCGGCTTTTCGCCAAATTATCCTCTCAGGGATACTGCTTTCCCACACTGGTTCATCCTCATGCCGTTCTGTCTGACGATATTAATTTGGGAGAAGGGTGTCAGGTCATGGCGGGAGCGATCCTGCAACCGGGCTGCGCCATTGGCCCCAACACCATCGTTAATACCCGCGCGGTCGTAGAGCATGATTGCGTTGTAGGCTCGGACAATCATATTGCGCCAGGCGCAGTCTTATGCGGAGGCGTGCAAACAGAGAGCGGCGTGTTTATCGGTAGTCATGCGACCGTTCTGCCGCAGGTTCGCATTGGCGTTAATGCACTGGTCGGCGCCGGCGCCGTAGCGGCAAAAGACATACCTTCAAACGGCAAACTGGCGCCGCCAAAAAGCAGTTTGCTCTCCTGATGCGGCAAATCCGCGCTTCCGCCTTGTGTCGCCTTTGTAACGGACTGTGGCGAAAGCGTAACCGCCTCTAAAGAATCAAGGAGAAAAGCCGATTAACAATTATGCAACGCGTCGCCAATCCACTCTCCTTCGCCTCTACGCGTTAAGCGTTGAACGAGGCGTATATCAAAGGCGGGAGGACTGGAACGAAGATTGCTGTGTTGCCATATATGTAATCGGGTCTGTCCAGCGGGATTCATCCGGCTGGTTTGGAGGGTAGAAGTATGTGTGCCGATTGGCGTCAGGTATTGATCCAGCCGCAAGCAAGTATTGAGCAGGCGATAGAGGTCATAGAAAAAGCCACTTTGCGCATCGCGCTGGTTGTCGATGAGCAGCAGCGTCTACTTGGCACGGTGACTGACGGCGACGTGCGACGGGCGCTGATCAATCACACCCCCTTATCCGCTTCAGTTGTGCGGATTATGGAAAGCGAGCCCAAAGTCGCGGAAATCAATGATTCGCGGGCGCGTATTCTCTCCATCATGGAACGGCGCAAGCTGCTTCATATCCCCGTTGTTGATAGTCAGCGTCGCGTCGTGGGGCTGGAAACGCTGCTGAATATCGCCCAACAACCCCGTTATGATAATCCGGTTATGCTGATGGCGGGCGGCCTGGGTACGCGACTGCGTCCGCTGACCAATAATTGCCCTAAGCCCCTCTTGAAGGTCGGCAATAAACCAATTCTGGAAAATATTCTGGAGAGCTTCGCCGCCTCTGGATTCACCAACTTCTATATTTCGGTGTATTACAAGCCGGAGATGGTGATGGAGTATTTTGGCGACGGCTCCAAGTGGGGGGTGAATATTCAGTATGTGCGTGAGAATACGCCTTTGGGCACTGGAGGCGCGTTGGGGCTGCTGCCGAACGACATGCCTGATTTACCGGTATTGGTGATGAATGGCGACATACTGACCCGTGTGAACTTCGAACATTTGCTGCGCTTTCACCAGCAGCAGCGAGGGGCCGCCACATTATGCGTGCGTGAGTACGAATTTCAGGTGCCTTACGGCGTCGTACAAGCGCAAGATCAACGCATTACCAGCATTGTGGAAAAACCCACGCATTCCTATTTCGTCAATGCCGGCATATACGTCCTAGAGCCGCAAGTGATTCGGGATATCAAACCTGAGCAGCATCTGGATATGCCGACTTTACTGCAGCAGTTGATGGAGCGCCGTAAGGATGTGGCGATGTTCCCCATTCACGAATACTGGCTGGACATTGGTCGCATGAACGACTTTGAAAAAGCGCAGAAAGACTACATGGAGGATTTCGCGTGAGCCGTTTCACCTTCATTTGCAGAAAGGCGTCTTCATGATTGACGGTAAACGCGTACTGGCGATTATTCCCGCCCGTGGCGGCAGCAAAGGCCTTCCCGGTAAAAATATTCGTCCCTTATGCGGCGTTCCTTTGGTGGGGTGGCCAATCAGGGCGGCCCTTCAGTCCCGTTATGTGGACCGGGTGCTGGTGTCTACCGACTCGCCGGATATTGCTGAGGTGGCGAAGAGTCAGGGCGCGGAGGTTCCTTTCCTGCGACCCGATGAGCTGGCGGGCGATTGCGCGCCGACAGCGCCGGTGTTGCTGCATACCCTGGATTGGTGCCGACAGCATGGCGAGTCCTATGACTATATAGTGCTGCTTGAGCCGACGTCCCCGCTCACTGAAGCTACCGACGTGGATAAGGCGTTGGAAATGCTATTCGGGTCGCGCGAGGCGCAAGCAATTGTCGGGGTGGCGGATGTCGATGTTCATCACCCAGTGTACTGTGCGGTGATCAATGAACGCGGTTTGCTGGCGCCTTACCAAGGCGGAGACTTCGCCGCCATGCCGCGCCGGCAGGATATTCCCGACGTGTATTACTTTGACGGAACCCTCTACATTTCCACAGTCGAAGCTTTACGTGAGAAAGGCGGTTTCTACCATGATCGAACACTGCCATACGTGGTGCCTAAGTGGAAAGCCCTGGACGTGGACACTTTAACGGATTTCATCTGCGTGGAAGCGGTTATGCAACGCAGAGAAGAATTGAAGTCTATGTGAACTCTTTGAGCGTGGTCCTATGTCTGATTATCAAAGCCGATTGTTGAGTGTCATTCCTGGTGGAGCGCATACCTACTCCCGAGGTTTTGATCAATTTCCCGCCAATGCGCCGCAGATCCTGACCTCCGGCAAAGGCGCCTATGTATTTGACCCGGACAATAAGCGTTATCTCGATTACGGCATGGCGCTGCGCTCGGTGATTCTTGGGTATGCGGATGAAGCGGTGAGTCTGGCCGCCGTTGAACAGATCTGGGCGGGCAACAATCTCACACGGGCGTCGACCATAGAGCTGGAGGCGGCCGAACTGCTGGTGGACATGATCGACTCCGTAGATATGGTCAAGTTCACCAAGAATGGCTCCACCGCTGTGTCGGCGGCGGTGAAATTGGCGCGCGCCTATACCGGGCGTGATCTGATTGCGCGCTGCGGGCAGCATCCATTTTTTTCCTATGATGACTGGTTTATCGGCTCAACGCCTTTGACGCGAGGGATTCCCCAGAATGTAGTGGAGCAGACCAAGTGCTTTAACTACAACGATTTGGCGTCACTGGAGCAACTCTTCGCCGCTTATCCGCAACAAATCGCCTGTGTCGTTATGGAGCCTGCAACCTCGGAGCATCCTGCGTCGTCAGCTACACACGAGGGCGAAACCTTTCTGCATGATGTGCAGCGCCTGTGCGCGCGTCATGGCGTCGTTTTTGTCCTTGATGAAATGATTACCGGGTTTCGTTGGGATCTGCGTGGGGCGCAGCATAAATATCGCATCAAGCCGGACCTTTGCACATTCGGCAAAGCCATGGCCAACGGCTTTTCGGTGGCGGCGGTGGCGGGGCGCAGAGAAATCATGGAACTGGGCTCTATTGAAAAGAGCGGGGCGGAGCGCTTGTTTCTGTTGTCCACGACCCATGGCGCGGAAATGTGCGGGCTGGGGGCTTTTGTGAAAACGGCGGCGATGTTGCGGGAGCGCGATGTCGTTAATCATATCTGGTCATACGGGGCCAGACTGAAGTCCGGTATGAACGCCCTGGCGGCGGAAGCGGGAGTGGCGGATTACTTTCGCGTGGAAGGCATAGACTGTTCACCGGGTTATCTGACGTTGGATTGCGATGGAAATCCTTCGATGGCGCTGCGCACGCTATTCAGCCAGGAAATGGTCCGGCAGGGCGTACTGATGCCATGGATCGCCTTGTGTCGGGAGCATGGCGAAGAAGAACTGGAGCAGACCTTGCGTGCAGTTAAAAGCGCCTTGAGGGTATACGCGCAAGCGTTGGAGTCAGGATGGGAGGACTTTCTGGAAGGGCCCGTCATCAAACCTGTTTTTCGCAAATATAACTGATCTCAGCTATATAACATTGTATATACGGCGTTTTTCGACGCAGGCGGACGGCTGGCGCTCGAAAATACAATGGCGTACTAATTGCAGTCACTATAAAGAACTGGCGGGCGAGACAAATTTTCGTCACCCCGGCAAAGAACCGCAGCCTGTGCGAGAGAGGAAGCCATGACGACTCACAATCCACACGATGACTTTGTAGAGATTCAACCTATTACGCAGACCCCGCAATCTGCGCCCAAACCCGCCAAGCTGCCCCCGGTGACGCTGTCGCAACAGGATCTGGCGGACATTAACGCCTATCTGAACCAGAATCCGGTTGATTTACTGAAAGTGCCCGCAGTAAGGATGATTCTAACCCGCAACCGTATGTCGCAAGTGAATCGGGAGGGGATTGAGCGGGCGGCCAACGTCGATCCGGCGGTGATTGATAACTGTATTGAATACAACATGTCCTGTCTGGTGGATGACGTATCCCACAATCGACCTGAGCGATTGATCGCACCGCTGTGTCAGATCAGCTACATTTCACGTAACCTGCCTCAGCTTCGCGTGTTGACGGTGGGACCGCGCTCAGAATCGGAATTGTTGTGTCTGATTTCTTCGGGGTTCAACGAAGCGAATATACGAGGCCTGGACCTGTTCAGCTTTTCACCCTACATCGATGCTGGCGATATGCACGCCATGCCTTATCCGGACCACTCTTTCGACATCATTATCCTTGGCTGGGTGCTGGCGTACAGCAAAGACAATAAGAAGGCGGCGCAGGAAGTATTGCGGGTGGCCAAGCCTGGCGCTCACATCGCCATTGGCTGTCAGGTGCAGGAAATTGTGGATGAGGCGTACTGGGAGCAATGGTCGAAAGCCAACAACAAACCTCATGTCACTGCGGGAACCAAGTTCAAACATACCAATGAGTTGCTGGCGTTGTTCGGGACCTCCATTGACCGGGTTATTTTTCAGGAGGACGCCCACCCAGAGTTTGAGGGCAAAACCTACGACATCATGACGATTTTCAGGCTGAAGTAGAGCGAATTCTGGGACTGACGCATATCAGGGGGAGGCTTTATGTCCGCATCTGAAATCATGAGGCAAGTGTCGGAACACTATGACCTGCGAACCGGTTGTCGCCAGTATCATCTGGAGTGCCAGCAGGCTTTCACCCGGTATCTGACCATGCCGGGTTATTCCTCTTTCTACAATAACGGCTTTGATCGCCTGCAGGTATTGGATACGGCGCATGTAGAGCGTGTCATGCAACAGTTGCAGCGCCTGCAGAATGATGATCGCAGCGCCTGGTTGGACCCTCATGTGGAGACAGTCAGGTTTGACTACCGGAATGACGCGGACTGGATAAGGGAAATGTATGGGGCGGTGCTGAACGTGGAAATGGACCGCATCCTGGTGAACTTCTTCCAGTCCGAGTACATGGTTCACTCTCTGTGTTTTCATCGCACCTTCCCCACGCAAGTAGAGGACGATGTGTCCTACCGCTGGCATCGGGACGCAGGGCCTACCGGGCATATAAAAATCATTATTTATTTCACTGGCGGAGAAATCAGCGGCGCTGGAACAGAAGCGCTGGACGTCAACGTCACCTATGAGCTGGCGGAGCAGGGGTATTCATTTCCACCGCTCAACGAACGTCGCTCTGATCTGGGCGAGTATTTCGACCGCGCCAATATCGTTTACAAGCCTTACGATCATTGCACGGGAGCTGGTGAAGCGCTGGTCTTCAGACCCCGGGACGTGTTGCATCGCGGCGTGTTCTCACGGGACCCGCACTCTCCCAGATACGTTGCGACGATGCTGTTGCTGCCCAGTCCGGTGCATTGGACTCAGGCGCATGAGCTGTGGCCGCTATATGCGCAACAACGTTTCGCTGGAAAATCCATTGATATGCAGCATGGCCCAGTCCTGAAAGGGCAGGCCAAGGTGATGGTGCCTTGAGGTCAGTCAGAGTCAGTCGTATAGATAAGGCGTTATAGAAGTTGAACGAATGTATGAAGCAATTGGAAGGGAAAGTCGTCTTCATCACTGGCGGATGCGGTCTGCTTGGCGGGAAGTTTTGTCGCGCAGTGCTGCAGGCTGGCGGCAGGGTGGCGGTGGCGGATATAGATTTATCCCAGGCTGAGTCTTTTGCAGAGAGCCTGCAAAGCGAATTTGGCCGAGAGGCGGCGTGCGCCGTCAAATGCGACATCACTGATAAAGAAAGCATCCTGAACGCCATCGCTGAAACCGAACGCGCAATGGGGGCGATCAACGCCCTGGTCAACAGCGCCTATCCCCGCAATAAGCAATACGGCCGCCACTTTTTCGATGTGGAATATGAAGATTTTTGCGGAAATCTGTCATTGCATCTGGGGGGATACTTTTTGGCGTCACAACAGTTCGCCAGGCACTTTGTCGCACAGGGCGGCGGCGCCATTGTGAATATCGCTTCCATTTATGGCGTGACGGCTCCCCGCTTCGATATTTATCAGGGGACGACGATGACGATGCCGGTGGAGTATGCGGCGATTAAATCCGCGCTCATCCACCTCACACGTTACATGGCGAAGTACTTGCGCGGCACCGGCGTAAAGGTCAATGCCATCAGTCCTGGCGGCATTGCAGACGGCCAACCGGAAGCTTTTTTGCAGGCCTATGCGGAATATTGCAGCGAAAAAGGCATGCTGGACCCTGACGATATCTGCGGCGCGCTGGTGTTTTTATTGTCCGACGCTTCACGTTACATCAATGGCGGCAACCTGATTGTGGATGATGGCTTCTGCCTCTAGATCCGTCACTCCTTAAAAGTATTAAACTGAATAATATTGCTATGAATACTGCTATGAAAAAGCTGAAGAGATGCACTCGGTGCCTGCTGCCCGAGACATATGAAACCATCGAATTTGATGCGAATGGCGTGTGCAATATCTGCCGGTCCTGGGAGATCAAGGCGGATCAGATTGATTGGAGCGCGCGCAAGACGTTGCTGGATCAGCTGATTGCAAAATACCGGGGTAAATACGATTACGACTGCATTGTGCCGTTCAGCGGAGGCAAGGACAGCACCTATCAACTTTACTATCTGGTCAAGGAGTATGGCGTCAAACCACTGGTCGTACGCTTCAATCATGGCTTTATGCGCCCGACTATTGAAGAAAACTGTACGCGCACATTCAAAAAGTTGGGGGTGGACGTTATTGAATTTACGCCCAACTGGAAGATCGTCAAACGGTTGATGCTGGAGTCTTTTCGCCGCAAGACCGACTTTTGCTGGCATTGTCACACAGGCATTTATTCATACCCCATGCAGATTGCGGTTAAGTTCAATGTGCCTTTGATCATCTGGGGCGAGCCACAGGCGGAGATCACCGCGTATTACGATTATCTGAACGATGAGATCGAGTACGAGGATGAGAAGAAATTCAACATGATCCGCAATCTTGGCATATCCGCGGACGACATGTACGGCATGATCAATTCGCCGGAAGACCCTATCGACCGCCGCGATCTGGCCCCGTTCACTTATCCCAGCCTGAAAGACCTCAAGCGAATCGGCTACGCCTCCGTTTGCCTGGGAAGCTTTATCCCCTGGGATTATGAGAAGCACGTGAAAGTGATCAAGGAAGAGCTGGGCTGGCGGACAGACGAGGTGGAAAGCGCGCCGATAGCGGTGAACACCACCTGCGAGAAAATTGAATGTTTTATGCAGGGAACCCGTGACTACATCAAGTATTTAAAGCGTGGTTACAGTCGTATCACGCAAATAAACGCCATGAAGCTGCGTCGCGGCCGCATTTCTCTGGAAGAAGCGGAGCGCTTGAATGAACTGGATGGGCGGCGACCGGAGTCTTTGGATATTTTCCTGGGATATGTGGGGCTGACCGAGCAGGAGTTTAATGAAATCGTGTCTGGAATGGTCATACCGCCTTTCGAACCTGACTTTGACCATCCTGTCCGCGGCGAACCGCTCTGGGACGCCATTAAATGGTACCGCGAGGATGAGCCTGGATGAATATCGGCGTATTGAACTACGGTATGGGCAATATCAAGTCGGTGCTCAACGCCATTGACGCCGTGGGGTACGACGCCCATGTCGTCGCCGCGCCGGGTCAGCTGGCCGAATTGACGCACCTGATCATTCCCGGTGTCGGCGCTTTCGGAAACGCCATGGCCAATCTGGCGTCGGCGGCCTTACTGGAGGCGATCCATGACCACGTTCAACAGGGGCGTCCGTTGATGGGCGTCTGTCTTGGCATGCAATTGTTGGCGACGCAAGGCGAAGAGGGCGGCGTGAACGCCGGCCTTGATCTGATACCTGGTGTGGTGCGTCATCTGGAGGTCGATGCTCCGGTTCCGCATGTCGGATGGAATGCGCTGATTCATCATCAGGAACACCCGATTTTTCAGGGGGTGAAAAAGCATGTGGATTTTTACTTTGTGCATTCCTATTACTTTGCTGCGCAAGATCGCCGCCACGTGATTGCGGAAACGGAATACGGCGCTTCGTTCCCCGTCGTGGTCGGCCGGGATAATATCGTCGGGGTGCAGTTTCATCCTGAAAAAAGCCAGGATAACGGCTTGAAAATTCTAGAAAACTTTTGTGAATGGGACGGGCGATGCTGAAAAAGCGCATTATTCCCATGCTGCTGTTGAGTCAGGGGCGCATGGTGAAGGGGAAACAATTTTCCGCTTTTCGGGACACTGGCGATCCGGTTTCCGCCGCTCGCATATACAACGCTCAGTTTGCGGATGAACTGGTGTTTCTGGATGTGGACGCCAATCGCCAGGGAAGCGACTTTGAGCAATTGTTGAATCTCATTGATAAGGTGTCCTCCGAGTGTTTTATGCCGCTGAGCGTCGGCGGCGGAGTGAACTCGGTGGAGCAAGTGCGTCGCCTGGTGCAGTCCGGCGCGGATAAAGTCGTTATCACCACTGCCGCTATAGAAAATCCGGGGTTGATTAACGACGCTTCGGCTATCTTTGGCCGCCAATGCATTGTCGTCGGTCTGGATGTGAAACGGGAAGATGGCGCATACCGCTTGTACTCTCATTGTGGTCGTCACAAAACAGAGCGGGAACTGGAAGAGTTTATTCGCGACATGACCCTGCGCGGCGCCGGCGAGTTTATCGTCAACGCTATCGACCGCGACGGCATGATGCAGGGATACGACCTGGAGATGATCAAGTGCGCCAAGGCGGTTACTGATCGGCCCGTACTTGCCGCCGGCGGCGCCGGCACATTCGCGCACCTGGCAGCGGCCTTTCAGGAAGCGAATGCGGATGCGGTGGTGTGCGCGAGCATCTTCCACTTTGGCGACAACAATCCCATTCGCGCCAGATCACATTTATTGAACGCTGGCGTCCCCATGAAGCTCATCAAATAACCATGCAGCTATCTTTAGCCCCTGAGCATCTGGCTCATTATGTCAGTAAGCAGCTTGATCATTTTTTCCCGGACGGCCGCAGCGTGGAGACAGCGTTGTCTCAGTCTCTGCCTGAAGCGCTAAAGCGGCTGGAGTTCTGCTTCTCCCATATTCGCCTGAAATACTATGTCGAAAACGATGAGGCTGTGTTTAACCATCTTCACGGCGATCATTACGCTACCTTTTTGTATTTTCTCGCTAACCAGGCCTACCGCGACAGTCAGGTGACGCTGGCGGAAAAGGCGTTTCTTCTTAATAAAGCCTTGCACGGTGTAGACGCCTTCTATGGCGTGGAGCTGCCGCGTATTTTCCTGTTGGTGCACCCGCTTGGAACAGTGCTGGGTTCAGCCTCTTACAGCGACTATCTGACGGTGTACCAGGGCGTGACCATTGGCTCCACCTATCGCGGCGACTACCCAACGATTGGCGAGGGCGCGGTGTTTTGCTCCGGCTCCAAGCTGATTGGTAACTGTCGCGTCGGAACTAACGTCACTTTTGCCGCCGATACGTTCGTGCAAGGTATTGATACGCCGGATGACAGTCTGGTCGTGGGAAAATTTCCTGACTGCCGGATGTCGCCCAATAAACTGGATAATCGACGGGTCAAGTTTGGCTGATAACGGAGTGAGCGGTTAGCGTCTCAAGAGGAAAGAGGAAAGAGGAAAGAGGAAAGAAAAAACGGCGGGCCTTGCAGCCCGCCGATAGTGGCTTTTACCTTTTCACAAAATACAGCTTGAGATCATGGCCGATCACTTTGCCGATATCGGCCCCGAATACTTCGGTCTGCAGTTGTTTCAATATTGGAGCTGAGGGTTGCACCTTGTCGTCCCGATCTTTGACCTGCGCCAGCTTCCAGTCCACCTCATTGCTAAGGTAAGTCAGCACCGACTGAATCTGCGCGCGGTCTTCGCCAGCGAACCAGGTGCTGCGACACCCCGTCAGGTTGTAAAAGTGCGGGTGGCTGAGCAACGGCGCCCAGGCGGGGTCGTCCGCATTTTCGATAATGGCGCGGCGCAGCAGGCGGATATCATTGGAGCGTCGGGTCAGTCGATAGTGCTCGATAATGCTTTGAGCTTTATCCGTCACCTGGGTGAGTTCGCTGTCGCCAGTTGAAACCTGTACGACGCCGCCTTTACACACCATCCTCCTGATGCCTTCGATCAAGTTAAACTCCGCCTCGCTGAGGGAAGGAAACTTCTCAATCTTCAGGAAGTGGATTGTCGCTCCGTCCTCGATAAAACGCTGGGCGATGGAGTAAGGCCAGAATACGATATTTTCCAGACCATACTGTTCCGCTTTACGAGCGCCGAAAGCGAGGTTCGCCAGATTCTCGTCGACGGCGATCACATCCACGTCATCAAAGTAGCGGGCGAACTCCACCGCTCTCTGTGACGACTCGGCGCCGAAAATCATCGCGCACAAGCGTTCGGGCAACTGTTGCGCCCGCGCGCCCAGTACGCTTTCCAATTGTTTGCGCAACGACTGCTCGCTGAAGAACTCTATGTTGCGCCACACCGGGCAGGCCATGGCGACTTCCGCTGCGTCCTCCAGCAACTCAAGCTGTTTCTCCTGAAACCCTTGCTTATAGCTTTCATCCTCCATGGGCAGGTAGAAGCTGGCCTCCATTAGCGTTTGCATTGCGTCCGGCCAGTCGTCCAGGGAAAAGGCCGACAGGTAGCGCGCGTAGGCTTGAGGGAAGAGAGTGACGTACATGGCGGCGATGATAAGAGCGCCTGCGATGTCGGTTACGCTGTTTTCTGTTGTGCAGGACAGCAGAACCTTTCTGTTCAGGGCGCTGATTTGAGCGGCTTCGTCTTCGGCGGCATAAAGGGCTCCGCCGGTAGCGACGTTATAGACGCCAATGGCGATGGCCAGTTCCTGCAGCCCTTCGCGTAATTCGCCTGAGGCTGTCGTCTCGTCAAGGATAGCTTTGCGCATCAACGTGACGAACTGCTCCACATCTGCATTCGGCATGACGGTCCTGGTCAGCGCTAATAGCAGTAATGGGTCCTGCGCGGCGTCGTTGATATCGATGCACACGTCGGGATTGCGCAGGTCATATTTTAACGCCAAAGCCTGAGCGGTCAGACGGGCTAGATTTTGATGAGGCAGATCGTCTTGCTTGAGCAAGTCTACCAGGTCGCGCTCTATAGATTCTGATCGCCTATCCACTTGCAGGTGCGTGCAACATCTGATCATTCCTGCGTACAGCGTAGGCCATTGCAGACCGTATTCCAGTAAGCGCCGGTAATGCATGTAGGCGATGTCGTAATTGCCCATCGCCGCCTGACAGTGCGCGATTCCAAGAAAGGCGGCCGCATAGCTCTTGTCCTGCTGCAGCGCTTGCTGGAA
Organism: Hahella sp. NS-SX17; assembly: GCF_057367735.1. Classification (NCBI taxonomy): domain Bacteria; kingdom Pseudomonadati; phylum Pseudomonadota; class Gammaproteobacteria; order Oceanospirillales; family Hahellaceae; genus Hahella; species Hahella sp. NS-SX17. Next base: position 5,527,674 of record NZ_CM170632.1, on the reverse strand, counting down.
ATATTGCTCCGCCTGAGCAGGCTGATTCTCCATCAGATTAAGATAGCCGAGGTTGGCGATCAGTTGCGGCGCGTTGCGTTCTTGGGCCAGCGCCTGATTGAAGAACCGGCGCGCTTCGCTGAGTCGGCCTTCGTCCAGCTCAATCCGACCCAGCAGACCCAACGCTGACGCTTGCCCTGGCTCCAGCGCCAGCGCTTGCTCTATCAGCGCCCTGGCGACGCCTCTGTCTTCACTGCGTTGTTGATGCGACGCTCCCGGACGGTTGGAGGCGCGATATATCTCATTCGCTTCAATCAGTAGACGGGCGGCTTCAACACGGGTGGACTGAAGCTTTTCGTTTGCTTGCGCTGTTGCCTGCATGGTGCTTACCTCTGCTAGCTCAATTCAATCTCTGTTTAGCCTTGCAGCAGCTGCAGCACCTGCTGCGGCTGTGCATTAGCCTGGGCCAGAATCGACAATCCGGCTGACTGCAATACCTGGGTTCGGGACAGCTCGGCGGTCTCCGCCGCGAAGTCCGCATCGCGGATTCGCGAGTTGGCGGCGGTCAGGTTTTCTGACGCGATCGCCTGGTTGGATATGGTTGACTCGAAGCGATTCTGTATGGCGCCAAGATTCGCACGCTGGAAGTTGATAGTGTTCAACGCGTTGTCCACTGCGCTCAGCGCCAGGATGGCTCCATCCACTGTGGAAACGTCAATGTTTTGCACCAATTGTCCTGTGGAGTTGGAGCCGTAAGTGCCAACTTCGAACCCGCTCTTTTCTATCTGGCCCGTCAGCGTATCCAAGTCGATGGCTCCGGCCGAGAGCAGGGTGATGGTGCTGGCGGTGACTGTGTCAACCGTACCCAATCCAATCAGAGAGGTGGATGTGGACGCATTGGATATCTGAATATTCCTGCCGTCGTCGGCGATCATTCTATAGCTGCTGCCAAAGGCTTCCGCTTGCACCCCGGTCTGTCCAGACTTGTTATTAATCGCAGTGATGACTGTTCTCTGCACATCCGCCACGGTGTCGTTAGAGCCGTAGGAGATGTTGATTTGCACGCCATTGATCTGGAAGTTGAAGTTTTGCGCGCTGCCGGTCACCAATGCGGTGGCGTTTTGGATCGTATCGTTTACCTCGGCGACGACGCCAGTCTGATCGCTGACCTTGTTGATCGCCACGGCTTTGGCGATGGCGCTGGAATCAGTCTGCGTGCTGGAAGAGGTGTCAAAGTTGGTTTGCGTGGGACCAATGGGAACGCCATTGATAACCAAATCGCCTGCGGCGAATGGGTTAGCGTCCACCTGGTCGCTGATCGCGCCGCTGTTATTACCGCTGAAAGAGCCTACGGATAAGCCCGCGTTGCCGATATTGCCGGTCGTGGTATCGAGTCCGATGGCGCTGCCGTCACGTGAAATGAGCGTAAACGTGCCCGTATAGGTGACAGCGGCGGAAGCGGCGGTATCGGAAGGCGGTAAGCCGAACGCGGTGGAATTGAGGGCGGTGCTCTGAATCACTATGTTTCGCCCATCGTCCGCCGTCAGCCTGATGCCGACTGTCGGGTTGCCGTCGAAGTTGGCGGTGACGCCGGTTTGTCCGGATTTTTCATTGATCGCTGCAGCGACATTTTCCAGGTTGACCTGTGAGGACAGGTTGGAGGAAATAGTTACAGCGATGGCTACGCCGTTGATCGTCACGGACGCCGATTGCGTGGTGGCGATGAAGGTGGTGGAGCCGCTGACGTAGGTGCCGTTTATCACCGCTTCCACCCCGGTGGATTCCGTCAGCTTATTGATAGCCGCCACTTTGGCGATGGCGCTCTGATCCTGGTTGGCGCTGGAGAACGCGTCGTCGACGCCGGTGGAGGCTCCGATGGCGATGCCGTTGATGACCAAGTCGCCAGCGGCGAGTGCGGCGGCTTCCGGTTCCGAGGAAATGCCGTCGGTTTCTGCGGCGCCCAGTTTATCCACGGTCGCCCCTTCAATGCCGAAAGTGACCGACTCTCCCTCGTTGGCGCCGATTTGGAAGGTCACATCAGTGAAGGTGCCGTCCAGTAATTTGGTGCCGTTAAAGTTGGTCTGGTCCGAAACCCGTTTGATTTCCTGCAGCAGCTGACGGACCTCTTCGTTCAGCGCCTTGCGATCCAAGCCGCTGTTGGTGGCGTTAGCGGACTGCAGCGCCAGGTCGCGAATACGCAACAGGTTTTCGCTCATGGCCCCAAGCGCGCCTTCCGCCGTCTGAGACAGCGACACGGCGTCGCCGGCGTTACGGATGGCGACGCTCAACCCTCGCACTTGTGACGTAAAGCGCGTGGAGATCGCCAAGCCGGCGGCGTCGTCCCGTGCGCTGTTGATGCGAAGACCTGATGACAGGCGCGCCAGAGCGGTCTGGTTGGCTGACTGCGAATTATTGAGATTTCGCTGCGCGTTGATCGAGGCGATGTTGGTATTAATTATCTGAGGCATAACTTCCCCCTATTGCGTCTATACCAGCCGGGCCGTTTCCTTCGTAAGAGCCGCTCGGATGCGTAGCAACCGGCTACCTGACTTTGCCTGGCCCTGTGTGCGAATAAAAAATGCGCAGTCAGGACCCTTTCCACTGCCTATGCAAAAGCATTGCCAGAACTTCTACCAAATTTTATGTGTTTGATTTTTAATCACAAAAAAACACAGATAGGTTTGCCGGAAAGGGAGGCCCATGGATTTTGGCAGGAGTTTGCCAAGGGGCGGTCAAAAAGTTGCCGCTTGCCGCTGAGAGGAAAGCAGTGGTGACGATAGCACGCTCCTTCATATAGATAGCGTGGCCTGGCAAAGAAAGGCGCGTAACCCGACGGCTCCCTTTTTGATGCGGCTACAGAAATGGCGGCATGATAATTGCCGCGCCTGAAAGACAGGGGAGTTAAAAGTAGCGAAAACAGGAGTAATGGGCGGATCACTGCTACGCTAACTTAGTCTGTTCACTAAAATTTTTTCGAGTGACGGAAAATTGCCGCACCAATTTTCCCGTTCGGAAAAAACTAAAAAAGAGATAGAAGCAATGACCGAGCAAGCGGAAATACTCAAGCCTTTCATCGAACGCAGAGAAAAGAATCTGGCCTACTTTAAAGACCACTTTCCCGGTATCTACAAGCATTTCCTGAACTATCAGATGAAAAAAGCCAAGCTTAATATTATCCCTGATATCGGTGAAGTGGATATCCATGATGAAGGCCGTTCCGTTTATGACGGCAAGGCCAAGGCTTATGCGCTGAATGAAATCAAGGAGTTCACAAAAGTCTATAGTGAGGGCGGCAAGGTAGTGTCTATTGATCCGCCATTTCCGGGCGATTATTGCTTTCCGAGATTTTTCTTTAAAACCGCTGACGCCCTTATTCGTAAGTCTCCGATTAATAAGAAGAACTTCAATCACTTCTGGCTTGGCGACTCCTATCCTTGCATTGTCTTCCTTGGGTGCGGCGTGGGCTATCATATCGAAGCCTTTCTGGAACAGCACAAAGTGAATTACGCGGTGATTTTCGAGCCTAACCTGGATCACTTCGCTGCAAGCCTGTACGCCGTAGACTGGGCGGAAATCTGTAAAAGGTATAATGGCGAAGAGGGACGCACTATCCACTTTTTGCTGGGCGGCCAGGAAGATGAGTACTCGCAGTGGGCGCTGCTTTGGAATAACCTGGTTACTACCCCGCCGGCATTTCCTCTTGCAACGTTGTTTTATAACCATCGCGGCTTGAATGCTCACGACAGGCTCTCTGAGAAGGTGTGTGATGACCTCTACGTGTTCCTGGTTTCCTGGGGCAATTACGACGACGAGGTCAATCAGCTGAATCAGGCTGCGCATAATATATATAGTGGCGTTGAACTATTGCCGCCGCCCGTCAGCGATATCACCGATGTGCCTGTGTGTATTGTCGGCGCCGGGCCCTCTCTGGATCTTCGCGTTGATCAGCTGCGGGAAATGCAACAGCGCGGCGCGTTGATCATTTCGTGCGGCTCCTCCATCACTGCGTTGCATCCCATGGGAATCAGACCGGATATTCATGTTGAGCTGGAGTCTGATTATCAGTACGTAGTGGGGCAGTTGGAACGCCTGAAAGATCCTGAGTACCTGAACTCGATCAAGGTCATTGCGCCTATTCACATCAGCCCGGTCGTTTATCAGTTGTTTGGCGAGCGGCGCGCCTACATCAAAGAGGAGTGTGGGCTGGCGACTATGTTCTCCGAACACGGACAGATCATTCGCGGCGGGACACCCACTTGCACCAACCTCGGACTGGCTTGGGCGCTGCATTACGGATTCAAGAATATCCTGTTGTTTGGGATGGACTTTGGGTTTACAGACAGACGCCATCACCATGCCCAAAGCTCTATTTATTATGACGATGACGCCCATGAAGCGTTTAAGCGCAGTGTGGATTATGACGGTCAGCATGTGTTTCAAGTGGAAAGCGTTGACGGCGGCTCCGTTTTGACGTCGCCGCAGTACTTCGCCGCCAAGCGTAAAGCGGAAAACAGCCTGCGTGATTACCCGGAGCGCGGCAAGGTCTACAACTTCTCCCACGGCGCCAAGATTGAGGGCGCTGAGTGGGCGGCTCCGGGGCCGCTGCCGGTCTCCCTGACGGCGCTTAGCGCAAATGACGACAAGAAACGGAAGGTAGTGGAGTATCTCTACGCATCGCAACATGAAAAGATACCTGTTGAGGTGCTGGAGAAAAAACGGGATCGCTTGAATGTTTTATTCGGGCAGTTCAGTGATGATGTTTCCACATTTCTGCGGGCGCCCATTACCAGCAAGGATGAAATGAACAGAGTCTGCAATCGTATCAACACATACATGGAAGACCAGGTGCAAACGAAAGCGAAAGAATTCTACTTTTTGTTGCGAGGCGCTATCAGGCACTTTCTTTATATCGGCTTCGCACATGCGCTGGCGATTCAGAATGATGCGGAGCGGCTGACCTTCATGGAGGAGTGGAGGCAGACTATGCTGCGCTTTCTCCTTGATGTACATAAACATTTTCTTCAGGTTATGTATAAGAAATTCGACCTTGCAAGCGACCCCTGGGTGCGTCGTTCCATCAACGATCCAGATGACTTTGAGTGAGCGTGGCGTCATAGGGTTGAGGCTTACATTTCATTACAAAGAGCAGGCAAAAATTAACTAAAGAATCTTCTCCTGAAGCCGTTACTAAGGACAACGGGTTAGCGCAGTTCGACCGGCCCAGCTGTGTAGAAGCGAGAACCTCTTAACCGAGTGAGAAGGGTTACAGGAGAAGCAAATATGCCTCAAATAATTAATACCAACATTGCGTCGTTGAATGCGCAGCGTAACCTGAACGCTTCACAGCGGTCAGGGGATACGGCGCTGCAGCGGCTTTCCTCGGGTCTCCGCATCAACAGCGCAAAAGATGACGCGGCAGGTCTGGCTATTTCAACACGTTTCGACGCTCAGATTCGCGGCACCAACGTTGCGGTTCGTAACGCGGGAGACGCGATCTCATTGGCGCAGACTGCTGAGGGCGCTCTGAGTTCAATGAAAGACAGCTTACAGCGTATTCGTGAGCTGGCGCTGCAATCTGCGAACGACACTAACTCAACTATCGACCGTGAAGCATTGCAGGAAGAGGTTGACCAGCTGATCAGCGAGATCGAAAACATCGCTGACACCACTAACTTCAACGGCAAAAAGCTGCTGGACGGTTCTTTCCAGAACTCTGTTTTCCAAACCGGCGCTAACCTGGGGAACACCATTAATGTGTCCATCTCCAAGCTGGACACCAGTACATTGGGAACGGCGGACACCAGCGGTATTTCCAGCAGAACGACTACGACTGCGCTGGTTGTTGGCAGCACCGGCAATGAAATGGTTGCTGGCGACATCGTTGTCAACGGCGTCTCCATCGGCGCATCCGTTGGCACCGACGACACGGCTTCCACCAGCCATGCGGCTTCAAGCGCGATCGCCAAGGCGGCGGCCATCAATAAAGTAGCCGATCAGACTGGCGTCACCGCAACGGTTGATGCGAACTATGTCGCAGGCACCACTACCGCCGACGCCACAGCGGCGAACGTGACCTTGAATCTGAACGGGGTCAACATCAACCTGAGTAAAGGCACCACCCTGACGGTCGAGCAGAACCTGCAAGCGACAGCAGACGCCATTAATGAAAAATCCGGCGCTACTGGCGTGCGCGCAGTCTTTGACGGCGATACCGCGAAAGGGATTTCTCTGGTGGCTGACGATGGCCGTAACATCGTTTTGACTGAGACCACCAGTAACAACTTGGCGACCTTTGGTCTGGCCGCCGCTCAATCACTGGGTAACGCTTATGTCGGCACCTACTCGCTTTCAAGCGACGATGGCAGCGATATCGCACTGACCACCACAACTGGAAATATCGATAACGCCGGCTTTGAAGTGGGCTCATTCAGTGGAAACAACGCAGGGATTGTGAGCGATAACGGTACTACTGCGGCTTTGGTGACTGGTGATATCGTCGTCAACAACGTGGCTATTGGCCCCAGCTTGACCACTGACGATACAGCCTCTACGGCGAATGCGGATGGCAGCGCCATCGCGAAAGCGGCTGCGATCAACCGCGCTTCTGACCAGACAGGCGTCACCGCACTGGCCAATGAAAACCGCGTTAACTCAGGCAACCTGACTACCACGACAGCCTCTGCGACGATTACCGTCAACGGCGTCTCCATCACTGCGAGTTTCAGCACCACTGACGACATTGCTGTGAAACAGGCTTCGATTATCGACGCGATCAACCAGAAGTCCGGTCAGACAGGCGTGACTGCGGAAGTACTGGACTCTGACTCCTTCACTCTGGTGGCTGCGGATGGTCGTAACATCGACATCAGCGGCGCCACGGCGATGGCGAGCATCACCACTACGACCTTTGTCAGCTCTGTAACATTGTTGTCTGGCGGTCAGATTGATGTGGAATCTAACACCAACTCTGCTGGCCTGGCGAAAACTGGTTTGAGGATCGGCACATTCGGCGGCGCCGAGAGCGGCTCTCTGCTGCAGAATGTGGATATCTCAACGGTATCTGGCGCTGAGTCGGCCCTGAAAGCGGTGGATAACGCATTGCAGACCGTAACGTCCAAACAGGCGGAACTGGGCGCCATCCAGAACCGCTTCCAGAACACGATTGCAAACTTGGAAGTGAATAACGAGAACCTGAACTCCGCTAACAGCCGGATCAGGGACGCAGACTTCGCCTCCGAGACTGCAGCGTTGTCAAGGGCGCAGGTACTGCAACAGGCCGGTATCTCAATATTGGCGCAGGCTAATGCAAGACCCCAGCAAGTCTTGTCGCTCCTGCAGTAACGGAGTGAACTAACGTGACCTACCGGCCGGATGATCTCTTCCGGCCGGTTTAAGCGTTAAGACATGCTAAGAGGTGAGATATGAATGACGTTAAGACTACTGAACTGAGTATGGCGGCAGTCACTAAACCCGTGAACCTGCCGTCTGCTCAGTCTGCGACGTCGTCACCTCCGATTGAACCTAAGGTTAAGTCCGGGGTAGCCACGTCTACGCCTGATACGCAGGCTGCGAAGCGGAACGCTGCAGCCCAGCCCACTAACGACATTGCCGACAAACAAAAGCAGCAGTCGGAAAGGGAGCAGAGCCAGGAGCTGAGGGAAGCGGTGACCAAGTTGAATGAATATGTTCAATCTGTGCAGCGCGACTTACAGTTCGAGCTGGATGAGGATTCGGGAAAAACGGTCATTACTGTTTTGGACAGAACCACAAAAGAAGTGGTGAGACAGATTCCCGATGACTTGGCCCTTAAGCTGGCGCGCAACTTGCAGCAGGATGAACCAGTAAATCTGTTTTCCGCCAAGGCGTGAGGCTTGGCGGAAACAGATAGGGCTCGGCAGGGATTTACGATCCGTAACAAAAAAAGGGGCAAAGTTTTGCCCCTTTTTGCCGATAAATAGAGATATGATCGTACACATAAGCCGCGAGGTTGGCGTCACATGGCAAGCGTTTCTTCAATAGGCATCGGCTCAGGAGTATTGACCAGCGAACTGATCGAGCAGCTGGCCAGTGCTGAGCGTGAGCCGACGGAAAAAAGGCTGGATCTCAAAGAAGATGAGGTGACGGCCAAACTCAGTGACTTAAGCCGTCTGAAAAGCGCAATCACTGACTTGCGTTTATCCGCTCGCACCTTGAGCACGCCGGAGGCGATGTCCAGTAATTCAGCGACCTCCAGTGGTTCCGCTATTGGCGTTTCCGCCAACACCTCCGCGAAAACGGGTTCATATGCGCTTACTGTCAGTAATCTGGCGGTTGCGCAGTCACTGAGCTCCGGTACTTTCGCCGATAAGGATACTACGACTGTCGGGACAGGCACGTTGGCGTTCACCGTTGGCGGCGTCACTAAAAACCTGACTGTAAACAGCAGCAACAACACCTTGCAGGGGCTGTCCGACGCCATTAACGATATGGGGTTGGAGCTTAACTCCTCCGTTATTTATAACGGCTCCTCTTATCAGCTTGTGTTATCCGCTTCGAAAACGGGTCTGGCGAACGCCATTTCCATTTCCGCGACGGATAACGACGGCAATAGCACGGATGCCTCTGGAATTTCCCAGTTCATATATAACGCCACCAACCAGAATTTAACTCAGGACGTCGCTGCGGAAGACGCCGCCTTTACTTTGAATGGCGTCTCAATCACGCGGTCATTAAACACCGTTGATGACGTGGTGGACGGCCTGACCCTGACTTTAAACGCAGAAACCGCAAGCGCAGTCAATGTTACCGTAAGCAAAGACCTGAATGCTGTGACCGAAAGGGTCCAGGATTTGGTGGATAAATATAATGCATTACAGGAAATCATAAGTGAGGTCACAGCCTTTGACAGCGATACTGGAGAAAAGGGCACGTTGTTGGGCAGCTCCACTGTACGCACGATCTCCACACAGCTACGTTCGACGCTGAGTTCAATTGTTCCAGGGCTGGAAAGCGCGAACGTCCGTAGCTTATCTGAGCTGGGAATTACGACCAACTCAGAGTCAGGCCAGCTTGAGTTCAACAGCGCCACATTCCAAACCAAGCTGCAAAGTTATCCTAACGATGTGGCGGCCTTATTCGCTGATCAGGGGCGTACGACAGACGCGCAAGTTAAGTACGTCAGCGCGGGGATAAACACAAAGATCGGCTCATACGCTGTAGATATCACGCAGGTGGCGACTCAGGGCGCCTTTACCGGCAATGTGGCGTTGGGCGGCTCCACGGTTATTGATGCGGACAACGACACTTTCAAGATCAAAGTCAACGGGGTGGAGTCCAATACCCTTACGCTGACGGCAGGGACTTATACTGACAGTGAGCTACTGGCGGAGATTCAGACGCAACTTGATGCGGATACGAATATCGCCGGCTCTGGAGTGACAGTGTCCTTGGACGGCAGTAACCAGCTGGTGTTTACCTCTGGAAAATATGGCAGTTTATCCAAGGTTGAGATCACCGCCATCGACACCAATACCGCGGCTCAGCTGGGCTTGACTGTCGCCACAGGCGTTGATGGTCTGGACGTCGCCGGCACGATCAATGGCAAAGCCGCTACCGGCAATGGCCAGTATCTGACCTCCTCAGAAGGAGACTCCAAAGGGCTTAAGCTGCAAATTACCGGTGGCGCTACTGGCGCGCGCGGTACAGCGACTTATATAGAAGGGGTGGGAGACCAGATGGTCGACCTGGTGAACAGTTATCTGTCCGCCGAAGGTTTGATTACGGTTGCTATCAATGGTTTCAATTCACAGCTGGAAAAAATTTCCGAGGACCGTACGGACCTGGATAACAGAATCACTGCGTTGACTGACAGGCTGGCGCGCCAGTTCACCGCAGCGGATTTGATTATTTCCCAGCTCAAGAACACAGAAAACTTTTTGTCCACGCAATTGGAAGCGCTGGTGGCCAGCACTACTGGAAGCAAAGGTTAAGCGGCGGGCCTGATCCAGGCGCTTAAGATCACAGACGAGTAATTATGAGGTTGCTATTACAATGAACGCGTTACATCAGTATCAGAGCGTGAATCGTCAGACCAGCATCGTCGATGCGGATGGGCATAAGTTGATCCAGTTGCTGTTCGATGGTGCGCTGGAGCGTATTTCCATGGCGAAAGGGCAGATCCTGGCCAAAAACTTCGAAGGCAAAAACCGGCTTATCGGTAAAGCGGTCGAAATTGTCGGCGGACTGCGCGAGTTTTTGGATAAAGAAAAAGGCGGCGACATCGCAGAACGTCTGGACGCGTTGTACGAATATATGGAGCGTCGCCTGTTCGAAGCCAACTTGCAAAATGACGCGACCATTCTGGATGAAGTGGCGGGCTTGTTGAAGCAAGTGAAAAACGGCTGGGACGGTATTCGTCAGGAAGCCCTGGAAAAAGGTCTTGTCTAATCTGGCCTGAACAGGCCGTTTTCTCGCAACCTTATAAACGTCTGGACGCGTTATACGAATAGATGCTCCGTCCGTTCAGCGCGGGCGGAGCATCCAGGCAAACGCCGAATCGACCCTCGTATTGAGCTCAATTCCCCATCAAACCTTCCATGTGCGCCTCCACGCTGGCGGACAAGGCGTTCAGGTTATACCCCCCTTCCAGAATGGATATGATGCGCCCGCTGCTGTAAACCCGAGCCACATCCATCAGCAAACGCGTGATCCAGCGATAGTCTCTTTCCTCAAGTTCCAGATGCGCCAGAGGGTCGTGTTTGTGGGCGTCGAAGCCCGCTGAGATCAGTATCAACTGTGGACGGTGATCCTGCAGGCGGGCGAGCCAGTCTCTTTCAACGCTACGGCGGAACTGTAACCCACGGGTATGGGCGTCCAGCGGCGTGTTGATGATATTGGGACGGTCCACGGCATGGTGACTGAAGGGGTACAGGGGATATTCAAAGCTGGAGCAGAACAGGACCCGGGGGTCGTCCTGAAAGATGTCGACGGTGCCGTTGCCCTGATGTACGTCGAAGTCCACGATGGCGATGCGCTCCAGGCCATGAAAGTCCATGGCGTGACGGGCGGCGATAGCAACATTGTTGAAGAAGCAGAAGCCCATGGACTTACTGCGCTCCGCGTGGTGTCCAGGCGGTCGCACGGCGCAAAACGCGGTGTTCGCCTGACCGCTGAGCACCATATCCGCCGCCTCTACTGCAGAGCCCGCCGCCAGATAGGCGGCGCGCATGCTGTGACGCATCAGAGCGGTGTCCGGGTCGACCATGATGCGGCCTTTGTCCGGATTCAGATTTTCCAGTTGCTCAACGTAGCGGGAGGGGTGCACCCGTATAATCTTGTCGCGGTCGGTTTCCTGCGGTTCGACCAAGTCCACTTCCTGCAATATGCCGGCGTGCTCAAGCCGGTCCATAATCGCCTGCAATCGCATGGGGCTTTCGGGATGCCCCTCGCCCATGTCGTGCAATGTGCAGTCTTTATGATAGAAAAGGGCGGTTGTCATCTTTGTTTTCCTTTTAGAGGCTTTTAGTCTACTGCAAAGCCATAACCGCTTGAAACCGGAGATGGGGCGAATGTTATAGTCCGCGCCCGCAATTTGATTGGGGCTATTGATTAACGCCAAATCTATCAAAGCGGGGGATCTTGATATCTGTCAAAGTGGCCGGTATTGGTCTATGTATCTTAGATGTCGGCGGCGTTTCCGCAGTCGCCGGGTCCGGAGCCTGTCAACGCAAATGGAGAAAACAGATTGGGAACCCGACATTTAGAAGCGTTGTTCAACCCCAAATCCATCGCTGTCATCGGCGCTTCAGAACGCTCCAATAATCTGGGCGGTATGGTGTTGCGTAATCTGATGTCCACGGACTATTCCGGTCGTTTGGTGGTGGTCAACGATAAGGGCTACCACGACGTACATGGCGTTCCCTGTGTGAAACGGCCTCAGCAAATGCCGTTTCGACCAGATCTGGCCATTATCTGTACGCCACCGGAGAGCGTGCCGCGCATTGTCCGGGTATTGGGTTCCGTCAAAGTAAAAACTGCGATGATTCTCACTGGCGGCCTGTCGCGCACTCATAGTCGCAGCGGTCGGCCGCTGATGTATTCGGTACAGGAAGTGGCGTCTAAATTTGGCATCCGTATTTTAGGGCCTGAAACTATTGGCATGTTGTCGCCAGCCAGTAATCTGAACGCAACCTATATGCACATGGGCGTACTGCCGGGAAAGATCGCTTACATCGGTCAGTCCGGCTCTCTGGCCAGTGCGGTCATTGACTGGGCGTTTACTCGGGGAATCGGCTTTTCTCATCTCACCACATTGGGAGACGGCATCGACGTCGGGCTCGATGATCTGATCGATTACCTGGCCCAGGATCGCAGCACCAAGGCTATTTTGCTGCATATGGAGAACATTCATTCGCCACGGCGTTTTATCTCCGCCGTGCGTGCGGTGTCACGAGGCAAGCTGGTGATCGCCGTAAAAAGCGGCCGCACTCCGGCGTCGCAGTGGCGCCCTGCGGAACTGCCTTTAGGCGTGGTGGATGGCGACAAGATTTTCGATGCAGTGTTTCGGCGCGCCGGGGTGCTGAGGGTTAACGGCGCCGATGAGATGTTCGATGCGCTGGAGACTTTGACCCGGATGAAACCCGTGCGCGGGGAACCTTTGCACATTATCAGCAACGGTCTGGGTCCAGGGGTGTTGGCGGTGGATCGTCTGGCCTCGTTGAATGGCGAGCTGGGGTCGTTGTCGCCGGAAACGGTGAGTGAGCTGGGCAAGCTTCTGCCTCCGTATTGGACGCGGCGTAACCCCATTGACCTCAACTACGACGCCAACCCGGAGCTGTATCGACGCACGCTGGAAATTCTTGGACGCGATCCGCATGTGTCCAATGTACTGGTGCTGTACGCCCCATCCCTGACGGAGGACAGCCTGCAGGTCGCAGACGCAGTGATCGAGGCCGGCAAACGCTCTCATCTGAATATCTTCACCTGCTGGCTGGGCCACAGCACGGTATATGACGCAAGAGAAGCTTTTTTCCATAGCGGCGTCCCCACGTTCTCTACGCCGGACAAGGCGGTGAAGGCCCTCATGCACATGGTCAATCACCAGCGCAGCCAGCGGGTGTTGCGGGAAACGCCGGAATCCTACACCGATCCGGTGGTGGACCGCTCCCGGGCGCGTAAAACGATTCAGAAAATCTACGCTTCCGGCCGACGGGTGCTGACCAACGCGGAGTCGCGGCAGATTCTTACCGACTACGGCATCAATATGCTGGATACGCGCTATTGCGAAACGGAAGAGCAGGCGGTTGAAGTCGCGCAGGAGTTTGGTTCGCCGGTGGATATTCGCATTTTGCACGAGCACAGCTGCATTCCTTTCAAGGACGAGAAAACCGGTCGCGGCCGTTATAAGGGCAGGGTGAAGGGGCTGGTGGAGGAGGCTTCCATTCGCGATTCCTGCCGCTATCTGTTGACGCATTACAGAGAACATTATCCCGACAGCGGTTTTCTCGGGTTTGCGGTGCAACCCAGTTTTCAGACCGTCGGTGGGGTGGGGTTCAGCCTGGGGGTAACCCGTGATCCGGTGTTTGGACCTTTAATGGTATGCGGCGCCAGCGGCGCGGCGGTGAATGTCTCAGCGGATCGCAAACTGGCGCTGCCGCCCCTGAATATGGTGCTGGCCCGGGATCTGCTGCAACAAACCCATATGTTTCGCCTGTTGAAAGACTACAGTTACAACACGGAGCAGGATATCGCCAAAATCTGCGAAACCCTGGTGATTCTGTCGCAGATCATCATTGATATCCCCGAGATCAAGGGCCTTGAGGTCATGCCGCTGTACTTCGACAAGCATGGGGCGGTGGCGGTCAACGCCATGATTGATCTCGACAAGCCGGCGAAGCTGGCGATCCAGCCTTATCCGCAGGAGTTGCGTGAGTGGATCATGCTGCCCAAATCGAAGCGCAAGGCGGAAATTCGCCCAGTGCGTGGAGAGGATGAGCCCAGTCACATCGAGTTTTATTCCGGCCTGTCTCCGGAATCGATTCGCTATCGCTTTTTTCACTACCGAAAGTCTTTCACTCACGACGAAATGGTGCAGATGCTGCAAATCGACTATGACCGTGAAATGGCCTTTATCGCCATGTCCCCAAAGGAAAACGGGTATGGCGAAGACACCCTGGGAACGGTGCGGGCCTGGACGGATGCGGATAACCTGCAGTGTGAGTTCGCCATTATCGTGCGCGATGACCTGAGGGGGGAAAACCTGGGCTGGGTGCTGATGCGTAAAATTATTGAGTATTGCAGGGAAAAGGGCGCGGTGGAAATGGTGGGTTCAGTGCTGCCGGATAATAAGCCGATGTTGCGTCTGGCGGAGAAGCTGGGGTTCAGTATTCGCTACGACGATGAGGAAGGGGTGATGGCGCTGCGGTTGCCGCTAAACGCTCCGGATGAGTGGCAGGCGGAGCGGTTGAAGTCAAAGTAAACGGGGCGGGCCGTTATTCCATTGTTCGGAGTCGGCCCGCGCTGGGAGCTTGGTCTACTCCTGAATCACCGCAGACAGGTCTTCCCCGCCCAGGACTTTGATAAGGTCGTCCGTCATGCGAGAAAATTCCAGCGTCATCAGACTGAAGTCGGCGGCGAAACGCTCGGCGGCTTCGCCAGTGTCGCCGTCCTTCAACTGTTCCTGCAGTGTGTCCATAAACTTGATGCGCTTGATCTTCAGATCATCGCCTACTGCGAAGCTCAGCTTTTCGTCCCACTCAAGGGAAAGCTGCGTCACCTGCATGCCATTTTCAATATGCGTGGAGATGGCGTCCGTCAAAGATTCAGTGCCTTTGCAGCGAATAACAGTGTCGGAGCCATCGCCGGAGCGCAGTTCACAATTGTCGCCGGAAACGAAAGGCGTCGGCGTGTTGTCTTTCTGCACCCAGTCGGAGAAATGCACCGCAGGGGCTTCGTTCAGCGCGACAAAGCGAATCGGCAGCGTGCCCATGGACTGGCGCAGGAAGGAGGTGAACTCGTCCGCACGAGTTCCAGAGGACGTATCCACCACCAGCAGTCCTTTATCCAGGTCAATGTAGGCGGACATCAGACGTGAACGCTTGAACGCCTGAGGCAGCAGCACTGTAATGACCTGTTCCTTTAGTTCGTTCTTTTCCTTCTTGCGCAGCTTGCGCTGCTCGCGCTCTTCGATTTCCTGAGCGCGCTCTTCTACTTCTTCCTTAATGACGCTGGCGGGCAGAATTTTTTCTTCCCGTTTCAGGGTCAGCAACAGGTAGCGGCCTTGTTGATAGACCAACGCGTCGCTGACCAGGGGCGCGGCGGAAACCCAGCCCAGGCGATAGGTGTCATTAGCCTGGCAAGGCGTAAAAGCGTGTTCGCTCAAACCGGTTTCCAGGTCTTCCAAAGGCCAGGGCACGGGTTTGGTGAAACGGTAAATCAGTGCGTTTTTGAAAAGCATAGGTCTCTATTATCTTAGTGAAGAAGGAAATCGGGTCGGGAATTATGGTGGACCAGGAGAAATTTGGCTAGTTGAGGTTTCGTAATTCCAGCCGGTGTTGAAAGCGGAAGGGCGGTGGCGCGCGCCACCGCCTTGATCCTGCATCAGTATTTCCTGTTGTTGTTGCGATAAAACGTCGTAAAGAACTCAATGCGCTGGCGGAACAGCCCGGCCATGGGTTCGGCGGCGTCGCCCAGCACCATCATGACCTGATTCTGATCGTTGTAGGACGGCCAGGAAGGCAGCATGGGATCATTGGGAGCGCCGCTATGCATGAAGTTGACCAGATAACGTTGCAAGCGGTTCGCCATCGTAATGTCCTGGGGCATGAAGTTGGCGTACATCTCTGGGATCAGGCTGTAGGTTCCGAAAGTGAATGGCAGGTGCCAGCCGTGGGGCGTTCCAGCGAATTGCTCGCGCAGATACTGCGGCGCGTAGTTGAAATAGTAGAACCAGGCGCTGGCGCGTTTGGATTGCTCCAGCGCCAGCCAGCGGTTGGGGGCGTTGTAACGCATGTCGGAAAACACCTTTTCCGCAAACTGCGTGTCGCTCCAGTCTTTGGGATAGAGGGCGCGGGCGGCGTCCTTTTGTTCGCCCAGCGGCGCCAGAATGGTTTCCTGAGTCATGCCTAGCTGCGGCGCAATGCTGACTTCATAGCTGTTGACGCCGGTAAGTAAGGGAACCGGAGCGATTAGTTTGCGATCCACGGCGTCCAATAAAGTGTAAGGCGCCGCTTCATCGCCGATAATCGGGCCGAACGTTGCTTCCGCAGGCATCTCGCTATTCAGCTTTATCAAGGTTCCTGCGGGAATGGCGCGCAGCTGCGCTGCGTCCGCGTCGGCTGCAACGCCTGCCTGGGTGGCGACTTTTATCCCTGCCTTTTTAGCCTGATTGCGATCTTCCAGTCTGAGCCAGGGGGATGCGCTTTGAGCGATGACTTTATGAAACAGCCCCAACGCTTTGGGCGAAGCCATCAGATAGTAAGCGCTGACTGCGCCTGCTCTGTCTCCCGCCAGGGTGACGTTGCCGGGATCGCCGCCAAAGGCGCTGATGTTTTCCTGCACCCATTTCAGGGCTTCAATCTGGTCCAGCAATCCGAAGTTGGCGGGGGTGGTGACGTCTTCGCGGACCAGGGCGGGATGGTCAAAGAAACCGAAATACCCCAGGCGATAATTGATCGTGACCACCACGACGCCCCGATTCGCCAGTTGCGCGCCGTTGCTCAACGGGTAACTGACCACGCCGCTACGGAAGTCGCCGCCATGCAGCCAGACCATGACCGGCTTGGGCGCATCAGGAGCGCCCACGGGAGAGGACGGCGCCCAGACATTAAGGGTTAAGCAGTCCTCACTGATCGACGGGGCGGGCAGCTTGGTGTTGGGGTCCTCCTGGGCGGACTGCGCGCAAGCCGGACCGAACTGGGACGTGACGCGCACGCCGCTCCAGGGTTGCGCCGGTTGTGGTCTGCGCCAGCGATTTTCCTTGATTGGCGGCGCGGCGTAGGGAATGCCCTTGAAAGCGCGCACCCCAAGCTCGCTGACGCCTCTGATCAGTCCCGATTTGACCTGGACCAGCGGGCCGTTGAGGTCTTCCGCTTGAGCGCCGGACAGTAATAACCCGGAAAGCAGCATCGCTTTGGCCAATGTTGTTAAGACTTTGTATCCGGTGTTTCCTGAGTGCATTCTAAAACCCTTGAGCTATTGACCAGGCAGACAAATAGCGTCCTTCTAATTGTCTGCAACGACAGGGCCTGACCTGTGCAGGCCATGTCTCCCGCGGCTGGACGCCGCGCAGGCGCGTCCATGCGCCTGCGTATTAACATGGCGTTGATTTATGGGCGGTTTGCGCCGTGCTTGCTATAGTCCATTAGTTATATTTTGGGAGTGAGATTTAAAAGTCTTTTATAGTCAGAGCGTTAGAAATCCCGTTGCGGAGTATGGCGTAGAGTCTTTCTGAGGCTTGTATTTGTATCCGATGTCGCGAAGACAGTTTTCAATAGAAATCCAGCCTGCTGTCCGTTATAAGGGTTGGCCAGCCAATGCTTTCAGCCACAGAGTTTTACTGCAATGAATATTGAACAAATCCAACACTATTGCCTTGCACTGCCCGGCGTGGAGCGGACCGAATATGGAGCGCCTTCCAATGTGCTGGTGTTTTACGTGCTGGGACGAAAGTTCGCCTATTTCAAAACCAGCGAGCCGGAACGCTGGCGCTTCAGTGTGAGAACCACGCCTGAGCGGTTTTTGGAATTGACGGACCAGGATGGCGTGAAACCGGCGCGCTATATGCACCGGTTTCACTGGGTGTCCATCGTTGACGCCGCCGCTTTTAATGAGGACTATCTGCGTGAGCTGATCGACTGGTCCTATGACAAAGCGGCCTCCAGTCTGCCGAAAAAGCGCCGTCTGGCGTTGGCGCAATTATCATCGAAAGCCTAGAGCGTCAAGCGGCGGCTCCGGATGCTACTTAGTCCAACCATCGACGATTTCCTGCAATTTACCGCTTTGTTTCAACTGTTCCACAGCGGCGCTCATTTTGACGATAAAGTCATCACGATAGGGAAAATTTTGCTTTTTGGTGTTGGAGAAAGCTAAGTAGGCGACTTCTTCACTGATAACCGCAGCGGGCTCAATCTTGAGATCCTTGAGGGTAGGGTCGGAGCGGTTATTTTCCAGCGTCCATAGTACGGAGAGCTTGTCGTTGGGGTGGCCGTCTATGCGGCCTGCGGCCATTTTTTTGAGGTTCGCGATAATGTCGGAAGCCTGACTCATGGTGAACATTGCTTTCTCTTCCTCGGACAAAGTGGCGTAGCCGCTTTGCAGTCCAACCCGCATGCCTTTGAAGTCATCCGGCCATTTATTCAATTGCTTTTTACTGGCCATGTCCTGGGTGACGAACATAGCGACGGTTTCCGTCAGCAAGGCGATGGAGTAATCCATCCAGGGGCGATCTTCTGGGCGGTGATAGGGGGGGAATAAGGCGAACTCCTCGCCGCTTTCCATTTGCGCCAGCGCGCGCTTCCAGGGGAGAGGTTTGAGCGTGATTGTATATTCCGGCGTCAGCTTGGCCGCCTCCATGATGATGTCTACATATATTCCTTTAGGTTTGCCGTTCTCCGCATAGCTATAAGGCGGATAGGCTTCGTCCATCAGCAGGGTGACGGACTGCGCGGCGGCGAAACCCGCGAATCCCAGGATCAGGGCGGCGAATAGAATTATTCTTTTCATACAGACTCCTCTTCAGTGGTTGTCATGAGTGAAAAAGCGAGCATGTGGGAACATCAATAACCGGCGGTGGGAGCGTTCACGTCTCGGGTCCATTTGTCGACGATTTGCTGCAGCCGGTTTTTATCCTTCATGCGCGCCAGGGATCGGTTCATTTTTGCGATGAAGTCTTCCCGATACGGCCATTGCTCGGGATTAATATTGGAAAAAGCGAGATAGGCAACCTCCTCGTTGATGATCGCTGCGGGGGTAATTTCCAGGTTGGCCAGGGACGGGTCCTGGCGATTGTGTTCCAGCGTCCAGACTACCGACAGGTAATCATTGGGGTGACCGTCTATACGGCTCAACGCGATTTGTTTCAGGTTGGTCAATATATTGGGCGACTCGGAAATGACGAACAGTTCTTTTTGTTGTGGCGACAATGTGGCGAACCCCAGCTGCAGGCCGATGCGCAGGCCTTTATAGTCTTCCGGCCAGCGAGTGGGCTTGAGGCGTTCCAGCACCTCAGGGGGCGTAAAAAGCACGACCGTTTCCTTATAAAGTGGAACGGAGTAATCCATCCAACTGCGAGTGACCGGGCGGTAATAGGGCGGGAACACGGCGAACGCGCGCCCGGTTTCAACCAGGTTAAGCGCCCTTTTCCAGGGAAGCGGCTTAAATTTGACCTTGTAGTCAGGAATTGTCTGCATCGCCTCTTTGATGAAGTCGACATAGATGCCTTTGGCTTCGTTGCGTTCGACATAGCTGTATGGCGGATACGACTCATCCATAAGCAGGACTATGCTCTGCGCGTCAGCCCTTGTATACCCGGCCAGCAGGAGAAGGAAGGCGATAACGCTGAGTGCTTTCATATTGCCCATATGCTGGAGGCGGTTTATTAGAAGATATAGATCAGCGTTGAGTGTTTTTCAAACAAGGCATAGTAAAGATGGATAGAAGGTAATGGTTAAGACGTTCATGCGACGACTGGCAATACTTGTCGGGATGGCGGGGCTGTTTCTGGGGGGAGCGGTGGTTGGCTCCCGCTACAATTTGACCGACATTCTGTGCCCGATGGAGGCGGTTCCCTATCTGTTGGAGACGAATTTTGTCAGTGCTGAAGGAATCATATTTCCTAAAGGAACAATCGTGCCGTTGCGCCGCTGCGTATACATGCAACGGTTTGAGTGGAATTTCGCCATCGAAAATTCGGTGAGGCTCACGCGGACGCAGAAGGAAGGCCCTGAACGCTCTGGTTTTTCCATCATTGCTCCCATTGAACAAGCCCGAGAATAAGCGGACGAGACGATAGTTAACCTGCGTGTTTTTTTGCCCGTTGGGCGTTTTTCGTCTTCACTTGTATAGAACTATTGCTTCATTGAAGACGGGAAAAGGGTGACTAAGGTGTCAAACCTGAGTATTCGCTGGAAGATTCAAATTGCTTTTTTTGCGGTGGCGGTGGTGACCATTATCTACAACCGCACTCTCGCCGCCGTGGAGTTGCAGGCGTTGATAGATTTGGCGGAAAGTCGCCAGGTAGCGGCGGAAACCATCGCCGCCATGCAGGAAGAGTATCGCTCGTTCATGGTCAATGCGATCTGGGAGTCCGGCCTGCAGTTTTTGGTTCAGTTCGCCGTCATTTTTGTTCTGGGTAATTATTTCGTACGTCCGATCCTGTCGCTGACAAAGTCGCTGCAGTCCGTGGAAAAAGGCGACTTCACTATCGAAGTGGAAATTACCAGTGAAGACGAAATCGGGCAGTTAGGCCGTCAATGCAACCAGATGCTGGCGACATTGAATCGGGTCATCGCCAGCGTGAACGACTGCTCTGTCCATATGGGACAATCCGCCTATCAGATTGCCGCCGTCGCGCGTGAGATCGAGCGCATCAGCCATGCCGAAGCGACGCGCTCGGAAGAAGTCAATGACGCCACGGAAAGTCTGCACCGGATATCCGAAAAGGTGATGGAAATCGCCCAGACCAATCGGGATGAGGCGATTAAATCCGAGCAAAGCAGCACGGAAGGCATCGCCCTGGTGCAGGAGGTATTGGATCTGCTGGTGCGGCTGGCGGGCGAAATTCGAAGCGCCGCCAGTCAGGTGTCCAGCCTGCAGTCTTCTGTGGGCACAATTGTGACTGCATTGAAAGATATTCTTGAAATCGCCGATCAGACCAACCTGCTGGCGCTCAATGCCGCGATTGAGGCGGCGCGGGCGGGAGAGCAGGGACGTGGTTTTGCGGTGGTGGCGGATGAGGTGCGGGCGTTGTCGCACAGAACGGCGGAGTCAGCGGAGGAGGTCTCACGTATTATTAATGACCTGGATCAGAATGTGACGACCAGTTGCAAGACCATGTCGCGACTGGTGGAAGAGGTGCAATCCAACCGCGGTAAGGCGGAGCGAACCCGGGGTATCATCAGCGATCTGGAGTCCCATGTGAAAGGGTTTGTCGGCAGCTCGGAAGAGATATTCACCAATGTGGAGACCCAGTTGAATCAGTTTTCCGCGCTGGAGACCACATTGGCCTGTCTGTTTGAAACCCTGCGGGAAAATAGCGCCAAGATCGGCAATACCGCCAATATCAGCGACTCGTTGTTCGGCTTGACTCAACGGCTGGATCATGAGCTGTCCGGGCTGGATTTCCGGCGGCACAAAGCGGCCGAGGCGCAATCCAAAGATGCGGAAAGAAGAGCGGCTCCGCGCGTGGAAGGGACTTTGTTGGTGCGTATAGAGTCAGATGGCGGCGGCAGTGAAGGGCTGAGCCAGGACGTGAGCGAGACCGGCATGAATCTGATGGTGAAGGAGTACTATGATGTGGGTGAAAGATTAGTGTTGTCGATTCGCCTGCCGAGTCGGGATCAGAATCGCTACGACCAGCAGCAACCAGTGGCGGTCAACGCCAAAGTCGTATGGAGGAAAACGGAAAGTCAGGGGCGCTATCGTTACGGCGTTCACTTTGTGGACCTGAGTCAGACCTCCGCGCGCTACGTGAAAGATTGCTGTGAGTTTTATAAGAATGTCGCCTGATACGCTGTAAAAGAGGAACGTCTATAAACGGTCATAAAAACATCAAACGCCATTCATATGAATATGGCAGGCTGTCGCTGCGATACGAAGTTACGAGACGAGCAGGTAAGCGCGCACGAGGCCGGTCATCCGAAAGTTAAGTTTTATTCCCCGCCGGTCCATGCCAATATGTGACGTCAACTAGGGGAGACAAAGATGTCAACGAAAATTAGGCGGCAGCAAACCCTGGGCGAAGAGATCGTGAATGCGTTGACCCATGGCATTGGCGCTGTGGTGAGCGTGTCAGCAGTGACGCTGTTGATCGTCTTCGCCAGTCTGCAGGAAGATCCCTGGAAGATTGTGGGCGTGTCCATATACGGCGGCGCGCTGTTTTTGCTGTTGCTGGCGTCCACGCTGTACCACGGAGTCCAGCATCCACGGGCCAAATTCTTTTTAAATCTGTTCGATCATTGCGCTATTTACTTGCTTATCGCCGGCACCTATACGCCGTTTTTGCTGGTGAACCTGCGCGGCGTGCTGGGGTGGAGCATGTTTGGCGTGGTATGGGGGCTGGCGTTGGTGGGCATTGTCTGCAAGCTCTGCTTTCACGGACGTTATAAAACCATTCACCTGTTCAATTATTTGATCATGGGGTGGGTAGGCATTGTGGCGACGCCGGAGCTGATGGACAAACTGTCCAGTAACGCATTCGCCATGATTATCGCTGGGGGATTGGCGTACACCATTGGCGTCTTCTTTTATGTGTGGGACCGCTTTCCCTATGCTCACTCCATCTGGCATTTATTTGTTCTGGGCGGCAGCACCTGTCATTACATTGCCGTCTATAACGGCGTCCTGTAAAGAAAGGCGCAGTTCGCACTGCGCCGTTCTTTTGCTTCTGATACGTCTCATTACCCTAATCGAACTCATAGCTTCCCATATACAGAGACCGATACGTGTAGGATGCATGCAGCCTTTGTGAGTAACGGCCCTGACCAGCCCCCGCCGCGATAAACAAAGGCGCCAGGTGTTCATCGGTGGGGTGCGCTTGCAGCGCATGTGGCGCAGAGCGTCGGTATTCGAATAATGCCTCCCAGTCGTTCTGCACCAGCCTTTCCTCCATCCAAGCGACAAATTCACGCGCCCATCTGGGTTCCTCCGCTTCGTTGGGCCCGATTTCACGCAGATTATGAGTGACGGAACCGGACCCCATTACGGCGATTCCGTTTTCCCTTAAGGGCGCCAGCGCGGCGCCGAGTTCGAACAGCTGTCGCGGCGAGAAGCGTCGCGGCAGGCTGACGGCGACGACGGGAATGTTCCCTTGTGGGTCCATCAGGCTCAGTGGCGCCCAAACGCCATGATCCAACGGTAGTGTTGCTGTGACCTTGGGCGACAGCGGCGCCAATGTCGCTAAAACCTGATCGTTCAGTTTATCGCTGCTGGCAGGCGTCCACTGATAGGCGTAAAGCGCCTCGGGAAAACCATAAAAATCATATTGAATGTGCGCCGGCGCAGTGACGTTCACCGTCAGCGCTTCCGTGCGCCAGTGGGGCGAGATCGCCACGACGCCGCGCAGTCCCGCCATGCTTGAACTCAGCCCGCGCAGAAACTGATGGGCGGGCGCTTCGGCGTGAGTGACCAGGTCCGGCGAACCGTGAGAAATAAACCAGGATGGCGCTTGCATCGTGATCTCCTGAGTGAATTGTATTAAACCCTATGAATGGACCTGTTTGCGATCAAGACTGGCTCAACGCGGCGCGAGGCCCGGATTTGCCCTTAACCAGATCACGGATGGCGAACGCGCCGTCGCCCAGTAAGGCTTGCACCAGGGAGGCGGCCAGCAGGAACGCAGGATACTCCCAACCGCCGCCCTCGGCGCTGAAGGCCCAGCCATTGGCTCCGTGCACGAGAACGATGGACCCCAGCAGAATCGGCGTCAACGCCAGCGCCACCCATTGCGTGCGGTAGCCTGCTATCAATAATGCGCCGCCGCCCAGCTCAGCCATGATGGCGAGGTAAGCGAACCAGCCGGGAAGGCCCAGTGAGCCGAAAAATCCGGCGGTGCCGGCTGGGGTAAACACCAACAGTTTCAGGAGACCGTGGGCGAGGAACATGACGCCCAGGGACAGGCGTAGCAACAAAGCGGCGTAGGGGGCGGTAGAGGTATTAATCATGACTGTGACTCCGAAAGTGTTTATTGGGTTAGGTTGTGAACAGTATGATTTTTCTTTTTATGGTTAACAATTGATCGTATTGTGGTAAAACTGTTAACGATACATTAACAATAGTGTGTTTCTCATATGGATACCGTGACCTCCATGAAATCTTTCTGTGCGGTGGTGCAGGAAGGCGGATTTTCCGCCGCCGGTAGAAAGCTAAACCTTTCCAAGGTGCTGGTGAGTAAATATGTCGGGCAACTGGAAGACCGGCTTGGCGCGAGACTGTTTCATCGCACTACCCGTAAAGTCAGGCTGACGCCCACTGGAGAAGCCTACTATTTGCGCGTTTCGCCCTTGTTGCGTGAATTGGACGATATCGAAGCGAGGGTGCGGGATGAGCATGGCGAGCCGGAAGGACTGCTGCGGATCGCCGCGCCGGCGTCGTTCGCGGAAATCCATCTCATGCCGCTGGTGGCGCTCATGCTGGAAAAATATCCCGGCCTCACTCTTGATGTGCGTCTGGCGGATCGCTACGTGGATTTACTGGAGGAGCAGGTGGATCTCGCTGTGCGCATTGGCTATCTGCAAGACAGCAGTCTGGTGGCGCAGAAGCTGGCCGATATCCCCATTGTCTGGTGCGCTGGCGCGGCCTATCTGGAGCGCCGGCAAGCGCCGCGGTCTCCTGACGATCTCGCGGAGCACTGTGTGATATTCGACAGTAATTACAGCGGCGGCGACTATTGGCCTGTTCCCCGGGAGGGCGGCGTTACCCGCCAGCCTATGCGCAAGCGCGTCAGCGTCAACAGCGCGCGGGCGGCGAAAGAACTCGCGCTTGCCGGTATGGGGCTGGCGCGTCTGCCAGCGTTTGTTATAGGGGAGGAGTTGGCGTCCGGCGTCTTGGTTCCGGTTCTGCGGGATTACTGGCCTGCACCCTCCGCCGTTTATGCGGTTTATCCTCACCGCAGACACTTGTCCGCGCGGGTGAGATTATTCGTAGAGGAGGCGAAAGTTTATTTCAGTACCAATCCGCCGACTCCTCCCTTAGTATGAATGCCCGTTCAAGGGCGAACTTTGCTTATACAATGGTCGTACGTAGTTTTATCTATGTGACGACTTCAATAAAAAATGCCGAAAAATAACTGTTAACCAGGATCAAACAATTAGATAACAAAGATCGCAAACCAAGATAGAGGGAGTTTATGAGTACACACGAAACCCATCCTGCGCCGGCCGATATTGCAAAAAACGCATGGGCCGACAAAGAGACCTACATGCGCATGTATCAAGAGTCCGTCGAGGACCCGGAAGGTTTCTGGAGGCAGCATGGAACGCGAATCGACTGGATCAAGCCTTACACCCAAGTTAAAGACGTCGACTACTCACAGCAGAACCTGCACATTCGCTGGTTCCACGATGGAACGTTGAACGCCTGCTACAACTGCCTTGATCGCCACCTGCCGCAACGGGCGCAGCAGACCGCCATCATCTGGGAAGGCGATGACCCCGCCGATGACGCCAAAATCACGTATCAAGAGCTCTACGACAAGGTTTGCAAATTATCCAATGCACTCAAGGACATGGGAGTCAAAAAAGGCGACGTAGTCACTATCTACATGCCGATGATT
This sequence comes from Hahella sp. NS-SX17, assembly GCF_057367735.1. Lineage (NCBI taxonomy): Bacteria > Pseudomonadati > Pseudomonadota > Gammaproteobacteria > Oceanospirillales > Hahellaceae > Hahella > Hahella sp. NS-SX17. Next base: position 5,502,230 of record NZ_CM170632.1, on the reverse strand, counting down.
CCAGAAGCCGCCATGGCGATGCTGGCCTGCGCGCGGATAGGCGCGCCGCACTCAGTGGTGTTCGGCGGCTTTTCGCCGGAAGCATTGGCCGGGCGCATCGAGGACTGTAAGTCCCGCTTCGTTATCACGGCGGATGAGGGCGTACGCGGCGGACGCATCGTGCCTCTGAAGAAAAATGTCGACGCCGCCGCGGAGATTACCGCCGGCAAAGACGCGGAAGTGGATAAAGTGCTGGTGGTCAAGCGCACTGGCAATGCAGTGAACTGGAGCGAAGGCCGTGACGTCTGGTATCACGACGCCGTCGCCAATGCGTCAACGGACTGCCCGCCGGAAGAAATGTCGGCGGAAGATCCGCTGTTCATCCTTTACACCTCCGGCTCCACCGGCAAACCCAAGGGCGTGCTGCACACCACCGGCGGCTACATGGTGTACGCCTCCATGACTCACCAGTACGTCTTTGACTACAAAGACGGCGATATCTATTGGTGCACCGCAGACGTGGGCTGGATCACCGGTCACAGCTACATCGTATACGGGCCGCTGGCGAACGGCGCCGTCACGCTGATGTTCGAAGGCGTGCCGAACTATCCTGACGCTTCCCGCTGCTGGGAAGTAGTGGATAAGCACAACGTCAACATTTTCTACACCGCGCCTACCGCCATCCGCGCGCTGATGCGTCTGGGCGATGAACCGGTGGTCAAAAGCTCTCGTAAAACGCTCAAACTTCTCGGTACGGTAGGCGAACCGATCAACCCGGAAGCCTGGGACTGGTATTACGAAGTGGTTGGAGAAAAACGCAGCCCCATCGTGGATACCTGGTGGCAGACCGAGACCGGCGGTATTCTAATTACGCCGCTGCCGGGCGCTACTGCGTTGAAACCAGGCTCCGCCACGCTGCCGTTCTTCGGCGTCAAGCCTGCGCTGGTGGACAACGAAGGCGCATTGCTGGATGGGGCCGTATCAGGCAACCTGGTGCTGCTCGACAGCTGGCCTGGCCAGATGAGAACCGTTTATGGGGATCATCAGCGTTTTGTGCAGACCTATTTCTCCAGCTACCCCGGCATGTATTTCACGGGCGACGGCGCACGTCGCGACGAAGACGGCTACTACTGGATCACCGGCCGCGTGGATGACGTGTTGAATGTCTCCGGCCACCGTTTGGGCACCGCCGAAGTGGAAAGCGCGCTGGTGGAGCACGACGCGGTGGCGGAAGCCGCCGTAGTGGGCTTCCCCCACGACGTCAAAGGGCAGGGCATCTACGCTTACGTTACCCTGGGAGTGGGCTTCGAGCCTTCCGACGCATTGCTGAATGAGCTGAAGCAGATGGTGCGCAAGGAGATCGGCCCCATTGCAACGCCGGATGTGATTCAATTCTCTCCCGGCCTGCCGAAGACTCGTTCCGGCAAAATCATGCGCCGTATCCTGCGTAAGATTGCAGCGGACGAGACGGACTCCCTGGGCGATACTTCCACGCTGGCGGATCCCTCTGTTGTGGATGACCTGATCAGTAATCGCGTCAGAGCCTGACCCTGACGTCTGATATGACAACACAGCCCCTCCGCCGTCAGGCGCGAGGGGCTTTTTTTTGTTCCAGCAAGAGAATCCGGGCTAGAATAGCCGCCTGTTTTTGTCGAACTGTCCACTGGAACAACCGCCTATGCGCACTTTCAAGCTGTACGGAACTCTGGGCTGTCATTTATGCGAACTGGCGGAAGAGGTGATCAACGATGTGCTGGAAGCCAATCCTGACGCATTGAACTTTATTGCTGTTGTGAAGGTCGATATCAGTGATAGCGATGAGTTAATGGCGGCGTATGCCGAGCGCATTCCTGTGCTCGCCTGTGCGGAGACACCGGCGGAACTGGCCTGGCCTTTTGATCATCAGGCGTTTGTGAATTTTCTGAATCAGAACCTGAGGTAAAGATGCTGATTGTTGTATCTCCAGCCAAAACGCTGGATTACGAAACCCCCGTACCCACTACCGAGAATACACAGCCACGATTTCTTCCCCAGAGCGCTGAGCTGGTGGATCTCCTCAAGCAACAGGAACCCTGGCGCTTGAGTGAGCTGATGAGTATCAGCGATGAATTGGCGACGCTGAACGCCAACCGTTACCAGTCCTGGTCATTGCCATTCGACAGCGACAACGCCAGACAGGCGCTGTTCGCCTTTAAAGGCGACGTGTATACCGGTCTCGACGCCTATAGTTTGAGAGATGAAGAGGTCAAGACCGCCCAGCAGCGGCTGCGTATCCTGTCTGGTCTTTATGGCGTGCTGCGTCCGCTGGATTTGATGCAGCCTTACCGGTTAGAGATGGGCACTCGTCTGCAAAACCCCAAAGGCGCGAACCTTTACCGTTTCTGGGGCGATACCTTGACCCAGTCGCTCAACGAAGAGGCGCGGGAGACGGGGGCTGATGTGCTGATCAATCTGGCTTCCAATGAATATTACAAAGCCGTGAACGAGAAGAAACTGGCGATACCTGTGATTACGCCTGTATTTCTTGATATGAAAGGGGGCAAGTACAAAGTCGTCAGTTTCTGGGCGAAAAAGGCGCGCGGCATGATGACCCGCTATATTTTGCAACACAGACTGGAGCGTCCGGAAGACATCAAGAACTTTGACGTCGACGGCTACTGCTACAACCCCTCGCTTTCCGAGGGCGGTCAGTGGGCGTTTACCCGGGATCATCATTGATCCGCACAGATATTAAGCTGGCAGTGATATTGGCATGTTAATAACCAGGCGTATGGATGCGCCTGCGCGGCGGCGAGCCGCGGAAGACAGAACCCGACATGTGCGGGCCCTGTTGTAGCCGACAAATAGAAGGAATCTGTTTGTCGGCCTGATTAATCGCTTTATGAACCTTTATTAGCAGAGCTGAACAAGTGAACGCACAGACACCTAAACCGACGCGGGAAAAGCTGTTTACGCTGATTTCAATTCTGATTGCCGTCGCAGTCGCTTTGACAGCCGTCGAATTCGCTTTGGGCTATCTTTCCCGGCAAGCGGCGGCGAGTGAAACCATGGACCCGGGATTGTTGGAGTACGACGCCCAGTTGGGCTGGCGATTGGCCCGGAGCTGGAGTGGAACGCATGAGCACCAGGATTTCAAAGTGCATTACCAGACCAACCCGCTTGGCTTGCGTACGCCGGTTTCCACGTTGTCCGCTGATAAAAAAGTGGCGATAGTGGGAGACAGTTTCGCGTTTGGGCTGGGAGTGAACGAGGGGGAAACTTTTTCTGACCTTTTGAACGCCCGCAGCCCGGATTGGCGCTTCGCCAACTTTGGAACCCCCGGCTACAGCACTGACCAGCAGCTACTGCTCTATCGGGATATGGTGAGCAAGTTTAAGCCGACGAAAACCTTATTGGTGGTTTATCTGGGCAATGATCTGCTGGACAACCGGCTGCCATATCCCTTGCAGGCGGTATATGGCAAACCCTACTTTACCCTGAACGACGGAGAATTGGCGCTACGCAATACGCCGGTGCCGCAAGCGCCTAAGCCAGCGGGATATCCTTATACGTTCACCAGTGAAATGATGCGCGGCTTGCCTGAATCGGGCTGGAAAAGCCGTCTGCGTTCGTTGCAGATAGGCCAGCGTTTACTGGCTTTGCTTGATGACCCTGAGCAATACCACTCCCATTTCGCGGAAAAGTTCGAGCCGGACTTGCAGCTCATGCAGGCGCTGGCGGATGAAATGCGTAAAGAAGCGGAAGCCGTTGGCGAAGGCGAAGACGCATTCATGGTGGCGTTGCTGCCGGGGCGCTCCTATATCGCCCAGGCTCGTTCTTTGCCCGCCTATTATCAGGAATTTGTTCGCGACGCTCTGAAACAGCAGTTTGGGAGCATGGGCGTTCCTGTTATTGACGTCGCTGCGGAGCTCAGCGCGCAAGCCCAGCAGGGCGGGACGGACTGGTATCACCCAAATGAAGGGCACTTCACGCCGGCCGGCCACAAGGTGGTGGCGGACATTCTGTGGGAGAAACTGCAAGGGCGACTGGAATAACCAGCCAAGTGCAGGGCCTGCTGGCGGTCGCTCTGGGCGGCCGGGTTTTGTCTGTTTACTTATTGACCTTGCTGCGTATAATGGGCCCCGAATTTGGGAGGAGAAATTTATGTCCGTTGAGCAGTTTGAAAATTTGAGCCTGGTGATTTTAATCTCGGTGTTGGTCGGGTTTATGGCCTTCATCGTTTATGATTTGGCCAAGCGCTCCAAAGCAGGCAAATTCGGCACATTTATCCTGTTCACTGCTTTGGGACTGGGTGTACTGGGTTTTGTGATCAAAACCGTTCTGGTTGAAGTATTGAACGTGTAGCCGCCTTAGATTTTCAAAAAAGCCGCCCCGGAGCAATCCGCGGCGGCTTTTTTAGTGGCGTAGAATAGCCTGTCCCAGGCGCAGAAAATGGTATTGCATGAGTGAGCTGGGACGTGCGTGTATTAGCAGGATTCCCGCACCACCAGCTGTGCAGTCAACAGGCGGTTGTTATTGGTGTCGCCTTTCAGGACCGCTTGCGCAGCCAGACGCCCTTTGGCCACACTAGGCTGGTGTACAGTGGTCAGGCTGGGTCGCCAGTGCGCGGCGTCGGGAATGTCGTCAAAGCCGACAATTTTGACATCCTCTGGCACCTTGAAGCCTAAGTCCAGGCTGGCCTGAATCGCAGCCAGGGCCAGACGGTCGCTCATGCAAAGCAAAATGCGTGGACGCGGTTTGGCGGACAAGGCTTCGCGAGCCGCCTGATAGCCATTCTGGAAGTTGCTGTCGGGAGTGTGCCAGATCATATCAGGCCGAATGTGTCGGTCCATGGCCTCTGCGGCGGCAAGATAACCGTTGAGGCGGCGTCTTGAAATCGATATCTCATCCCCAAACATCTCCGCGTCTTTAATGCGCCGCACTTCATTTATGTTGAGCAGGCGCAGGCCAATAATGGCAGCTTCGCCATCTGAGCGCTTAAAGGCATGCTCCGCGCTTTCACGAGCGCCGCTGAAATTATCCACATTGATGGAGGTATGGCTCTCGCCCAGATCGAAGTCTACGGTGATCAGCGTTTTCTGTTGCTGGAGAATGCGCTCTACGATGCTTTCATCATTGGGGCGGCCGTACATGATAAATGCGTCGGGCACCGATTCAATGGAGCGATGCTTGTAATAATCCGCGCGGGTAGGCAGCAGGAACATGTTGACGCCATTGCTGTCGAACACTTCGGCTACGCCCTGCAGAAACTGGCTGGCGACCGGATCGGTAAAGTTGAAGTGCAGACGGTCCGCCACCATGACGCCGATAATGCCGCTGGTGCCGCGACGCAGACTGGCGGCAGTGGCGTTAGGGCCGTTATAGCCCAGTCGCAGACATTCTTTGAGGATATGGCTCCTCAATTTGGCCGATAGTTGGTCCGGCCGGTTATAAGCGTTGGAAATGGTCGCGGTTGATACACCCAGCTCCGACGCCACATCTTTCAAGGTCAATTTCTTCACTGTTGCTCCTTGTTATTCGTCGCCGTCGTTCGGCAGGTTTTAATAAACATTCCACTTCCTTGTATGTTGATGAGTCCGGTTCGGCCCCTCGTGAGGGCATACGGATAAATAGAAGGTCCTGTCGCGCAAGGGGTACAGCGCAACATGGCGGCATAGGGAGTCTAATTGGCTGGAAATTTATGTCCACTCATTTTGCGGTAAAAATTAGGTATTTTTACGTAAAAAGTGAAAGTGTAGCGTAGTTTGTGCAGATAAACTTGCATTGTGGGAAAATTGTTAACGAGTGTTCACTTTTTTTTGGGGCTGACTATAATGCGCGTCCCTTTTGTTGTTCTCCTCATTTTCGAGGAGGTTCCGTTGTAGTTTTGGGACGATCCCATCAAGGTAATTTCATGAAGTCTTTTGTTGTTAATGCGCTGGCAGTCGCAGCCCTGTCCGTTTCCTGTATGTCTGCTCAAGCGGAAGAAGTTCAAGATTCTCGTAGCCTTTACTTTGCTCTTACTGGTGGCTTCACTTTTGGTGGAGACGAGCTGGCGAAATTTAAATACGCTGATGGCGACACTGCAAAGTTGGAAGCCGGTGGGTTGGTAAATCTTGGCGTGGGCATGTTGTGGCAATCTCAAGAGCAGCCAATCGCCGCTCAGTTGACACTGAACTATCAATTTGATCACGCCAGCGCAAAAAATGGCGATGCTACATTTGATCGTGTTCCTCTTGAGGCAGTGGTTTTTTATACCGGTGTTCAAGATTGGCGTTTCGGCGCAGGTGTTCGCTATGTAGCGAGCCCGGAATTGGAGGTCGAGCTTGACGGTGATACTGTTACAGTTGATTTCGAGCCTACCATTGGGTTTGTTGTTGAGGCTGGCTACCAAGTGACCAATAACCTATGGTTGAACGTACGTGGCGTTTCTGAAAAGTATGAGCCTGATACATTAACTTTCGGCGGCAGAACGCTATCTGCTGACTCAGGCGAAGACGTTAGCGGCAACCATGTCGGCGTGAACCTGGTCGCACTGTTCTAATTAGCTGCAAGCCAGTTCTCGTGTGAGTAAGCCTCCCGCCGCAAGGCCGGAGGCTTTTCTTTTATACAGGGACTGGCCGCCAGCGTTTATATTTTTCTCTTCTCTTCTCTTCTCTTCTCTTCTCCTGCCTCAACTCGACTATAAGTCCAATTCAAGGCTGGTCTTTATCCTTCAATACCATTTTTGTTGACTAATAAGACCACTTTTTCTTCCAGATAGACCGGGCGATCTTCAGCCTGCAACTTTCGGCGTGATATGGACACTAACGCCGAGTGATTGAAATATAAGGTATTGTCACGGTATGCAATCGTTCACACAAATTGACTAGGCTCTTGGGCGGATTGTCTTGCCAAGGGGAATCCCTACACTGGTATGCGCCTTGGTACGTCGCATGCATACCTGTTAGAAAAAGCAGAAGATATCAGTTAAGCAAATTAAATACCAAAAAACTACCATACTAAAAGATAGGAACTGTTTATCATTTTTATGGTATCTAAATGGTATTTTTAAATTGACTGAAAGTCTCAAATAGGTATTATCTGGTATATGAAAGCATTTCCTTGCGCTTTTTTGTGATTTGCCGCTTACGGATATTGTGAGGAATACATAGGGCAATGCGACCTGATTTTCGGAGAGAAAAAGGAAAATCTAAAAGAGGTTCCGAAAAAGGGGCGACTGTGAAGTCCGGGTTGGATTGCGTTATGAAAGCGCTTTCGTTCAGTGATGGGTTGTGTAGCGTCGGCTGATGGGCGAACGGGAGAAATGCTCTGGTTGATGATGCTTCATAAATGGAGCGTGCGCCGGAGTTGCGCCGATTGTGATCGTTAAGATGGCGAACGGACTTTTCCTACTTCTAATAACGAAACGATAACCTTAGGACGATCCTATGTATATGGACAAAAAACACAGCAAATCCGGCTTTATGAAGACCGCGCTCTGTGCGGGCCTCATCGCCGCATCCCAGGTTTCCTGGGGCGTTGAATGCAGTCAGGTGTCAGGCGCCTGGCAAGATGGCGGAACATACTCCGCCGGACAGTATGTCACCTATAACTCCGGTATCTATTCTGCGCTGGCCAACCACACCGCTCATCTGGGCGCGGGCTGGACGCCGGCGGTTGGATCGTTATGGCGTTATGAAGAGCCGGATCATTGCGCAGGCGGAGGCGACTCTGGCGGGGATAATGGCGGCGACACCGGTGGTGATAACGGCGGAGATACTGGCGGTGATAACGGAGGCGACACCGGTGGCGATAACGGAGGCGACACTGGCGGCGATGACACCGGCGGCGGCAACAACAATGGCGGCGACGACTGCGACGCCAACGCGCCCGCCTGGAACGCCGCCGCCGTTTATACCCAAGGTAAGGAGGTCTTCCATAAAGGCGCTGTTTACAAGGCTAAATGGTGGACGCAGGGCGATGAACCCGGCGCCAGCGAATGGGGTCCGTGGGAATTGGTAGATGCATCCGGCTGCCCTGGAGATGGGGGAGATGATGGAGGCGACGACGGTGGTGACAATGGCGATGGCGGAGATAACGGAGACGGCGGCGACAATGGCTCCGATGATCCAATCGACACCACCGGCTGGCCGAAACCGTTGATGGAGAACAACAAGCCCTATCAAAACACCACGGGCAGCGTCGTTGGCACATACTTTGTAGAGTGGGGCGTCTACGGCCGCAACTTCCCGGTAGAGAAAATACCCGCGCAGAACCTGACTCATTTGCTTTACGCGTTTATCGCCGTGTGCGGACCGAATGAATCTTTGCGTCAGGCCAACCCGCAAGGCCACTCCGTTCTGATGAACGAATGTAGCGATCAGGCTGATTACACCGTAACCATCCACGACCGTTTCGCGGCGCTTGAGAAGAGCTACCCCGGCGACAAGTGGGATGATCCCATGCGTGGTAACTTTGGTCAGTTGAGACGTCTGAAGAAAACCAACCCTGACATCACCATCCTGCCCTCCATTGGCGGCTGGACCCTGTCTGATCCATTCTTCTACTTCGCCAACGACGCGCAGAAGCGCGCTGTGTTCGTCGACTCAGTGGTCGACTTCCTGAAGACTTACAAGTTCTTTGACGGCGTTGATATCGACTGGGAATACCCTGGCGGCGGCGGTGCTAACACCGGTCTGGGATCGCCTCAGGACCGCGATGGCTACGCGGAGTTGATGCGTGACCTGCGCGCAGCGCTGGATACGCTGGAAGCGGAAACCGGCAGAGAATACCAGTTAACTTCGGCGGTAGGCGCCGCGCCAAGCAAGATCGACTCCGTGAACTACTCCACTGCGGTGCAGTACATGGATTACGTCTTTGCTATGACGTATGACTACTACGGCGGCTGGAACGACCAACTGGGTCATCAGACCGGTCTGTATGCAGGCGATCATGAGATTCACGAAGGCTTCAGCTCTGACGCCACTATCAATAATCTGATGAGCGCTGGCGTGCCCGCCAACAAACTGGTGTTGGGCGCAGCCATGTACGGCCGCGCCTGGAAAGGCGTGACCGGCGGAACGGAAACCGATCCCTTCGCGGGAACCGGCGGCGGTAAGCATGCTGGCACCTGGGAAGACGGCGTATTGGATTACCGCGCCATTGAGCAGAAGTTCCTGGGCGGCGCCAACGGTCAGGGCATCGACGGCTACAAGTATTTCTACGATGAAAAGGCGCAGGCGCCATTCTTGTGGAACTTCTCTAACGGCTCGTTGATCACCTACGATAACGCCCGCTCGGTCAAGGCCAAAGGCGAATATGCGCGTGACAAAGGTCTCGCTGGCATATTCACCTGGGAAGTCGATGCGGATAACGGAAATATCCTCAACGCCGTTCATGAAGGCTTGGGACATCCGCAACAGTAGCCCTTGTTGGGGGTAGAATCGGCACTACCCCCTTTTTTAGTACAGACGGTTTTGACTAGTGATGGTTATAACCCGTGATGGTTATAACAAGCAGTGAAGGCTGTAGCTAGATCATCACTGACTTAGATCAAGCAGTAGCCGTAACGCTAAACCGGATGGGCTAAGCCCCATCCGGTTTCCAAAGCACAGCGATGAGATCGCGTGCGGTAATCAACATTTTTTCGGATAAACACTAAACCGGCATTGACTGCCTTTGTCCAACGAGTGAAAAATGAAAACGCTTTCATGTAGAAGAGTGGTAAGTCAGCGCATTTTTCCTTTTGGAAGAGCTGAAGTGTCTATCCGAAAAAGTGCTCTGGTTTCTCCATTCTAAAAACCAATAAATAAGGAGAACTCGATGAACAAGAAACACTGGCCGGTTTCCGCGCTAATGACGGCGTCTATCGTCGTCGCGGGTTGCGGCAGTTTTGTCGCCAATGCGGAGGTCCCGGAAGGGGTCTATCAGATTAAATCCAAAAAAAGCGGTTTGTGCCTGGATGTATGGAGCGGGTCCGCCGAGCAGGCGGCGCGCATCGTCCAATGGCAGTGCCACGACGGCAATAATCAGCGCTGGAAAATTACGCCTGCAGGCGGCGGTAATTATCGTTTGCTGGCCATGCACAGTGGCCTGGCGATGGATGTGGAATCCGCCTCCACCGCAAACGGGGCCGGGCTACAGCAATGGCCGGACAACGGTTCGGGAGCGCAACGCTTCAAATTTGAAGATCTGGGCGGTAACGAATTTCGCATCGTCAACGCTGGCAGCGGCAAATCACTGGATATCCAGGAGGCGAGCGTGGAGCCCGGCGCCAGATTGCAACAATGGGACTGGAACAGCGGCGATCATCAACGCTTTTATCTGATGACGGACGGCGGACCCACGCCTCCTGGCGCATCTATTCCGGGCAAGATTGAAGCCGAAGATTACAGCTCATTCTCCGACACCACGGCTGGCAATACTGGCGGCGGTTATCGTCAGGATGATGTGGATATCGAAGCGACGGCGGATCAGGATGGCGGCTTCAATGTCGGCTGGACGGCGCCTGGCGAGTACCTGCGTTATAACCTGAACGCCGCGCAATCCGGCGACTATAAAGTCACCTTACGAGTCGCTTCCATTTACGCCGGAAAACAGGTGGTAGTGAAGCTTGACGGCGCGGACGTCAGCGGCGCGCTGGCGGTCCCCAACACAGGCGGTTGGCAGAACTGGGCGGATATCAGCTTCAATGCGAACCTGTCATCTGGAGCGCATCAGCTGGAAGTCGCTTTCCTGACTGACGGCATTAACCTGAATTACATCAATTTCGCCAAAGGCGGCGATCCTACTGATCCCACCGATCCGCCCGGATGGACGATGGTATGGCGGGATGAATTCAACGGCGACAGCATTGACCTGGGCAAGTGGGAGCATGAGGTCAACGGCAATGGCGGCGGCAACAATGAGCTGCAGTATTACACCGCGCGTCCGCAAAACTCCTGGGTGTCCGACGGTAAGCTGCATATTCAGGCGCTGAAAGAGCGCTACACCGGACCTGAAGGAACTCGTGACTACACCTCCGCCCGTTTACGCACACTCAACAAAGGCGACTGGAAATACGGCCGTTTTGAAATCCGCGCCAAGCTGCCATGGGGGCAGGGCATGTGGCCGGCTATCTGGATGTTGCCGACGGACTGGGTTTACGGCGGTTGGGCGGCCAGCGGCGAGATCGACATCATGGAGGCGGTCAACCTGAAAGGAGCCGGCGGTAATAATATCTACGGCACGCTGCATTATGGTGGCGAGTGGCCCAACAATACGCACACCGGCGATCACATGGCGTCTTCCTCCAGCGTGGTGGATCAATTCCATACCTACGCGTTGGAGTGGGAAGAAAATGAAATTCGCTGGTATATCGACGGCGTCCATTATCAGACGCAAACCGACTGGTACTCCACTGCTGCGCCTTATCCTGCGCCGTATAACCAACGCTTCCATATGATTCTGAACCTCGCCGTGGGCGGTAACTGGCCGGGCAATCCGGATGGATCAACCGTGTTCCCGCAGTCGATGGAAGTGGATTACGTGAGGGTGTACCGCAAAAACTGAGGAAAACGACCTTCCTCAGTATGGACCAATTAAGACAGTATCTCGTTAACAACAAGAAAGCCCCCGCCGCGATTTCGGTCGCCGGCGGGGCTAAAACCGCGGCCCGCCTGCTAGCAGTTAGGGTTGGTCGGCACAGCGTTCGGCACTGAATAGATAACAACAATGTGTAACAACGCAACGCCTCCCAGGGCATATAAAGGAGAACGTTCTTATGACATACCGAGGAAATCAAACCCGCCTGAAGCGTTTATCTCTGTGCGTGGCCATGCTGGCTGCGATGCAGGCGCAAAACGCGATAGCGGAATCTTTGCATGCCGCTGCGGCGCCCACAGGTTACGATGCGCAGCAGTCGGCGCAGACGGTGTCGGAATTGGGGGTGACCTGGCAAGTGACGGACAATCTGCAGGACAGCTTTAACAGCTTCCTGGCGGATTTAACCATTCATAATCGCGGCGCCACGGACCTGGAAGCGTCCGGGTGGACCATCTATTTCAACTTTGTGCGCGATGTGCTCGCGGTGACGCCATCGGATCAATTCAATGTCGAGCATATTAACGGCGACTTCTTCAAACTCACTCCAGCGGCGGGCTTCACTGGCCTGAAAGCGGGCGAGTCTCTCAAGATTCAACTTAAGGCCAGCTTCTGGGCGATCAGCAAATCCGACGCCCCCGCTGGCTTCTATATCGTAAAAAACAACGGCGCAGGAGCTCAGAGCGTTGAGGCGATCACTGATGTGACGTTGGGCGCGCAGACTACGCCAGAGCAAACGCAACGTTTTGACGGCGACAACATGCCGCTGGACACTGCGGAAGTGCGCTTTGAGCGCAACCGTCAATATCTGGCGGCGGCGCAGGCTGGCCCGACTCTGTTGCCTACGCCGGCCTCCATGACCCTGAGTGAGGCGGAAAGTCTGACGGTGGCGGAGCCGTTCAAACTATATTTCGATCGTCGCTTCATGCGCGAAGGCCGCTATCTGCAAAGCCAACTGCAGGCGCTGGGCATACCAGTGGAAGTGGTGCGTCGTTGCGCAGACACGGCTAACGCTATTTGTTTGCAAGGCGCGCAAAATCCCGGGCGCGCTGGTTCCGATGAGAGCTATCAGTTGAGCACCAGCGCTGCTTCCGGCGTTCGCATCGCCGCAGACTCTCCCACTGGCATGTTCTATGGCGTGCAATCCCTGCTTGGTTTGATTCCTGTGGAAACCTATCAGGGCGGCGGTCTGCCCGTGCGCCTGCCGGTGGTGGAAATCTCTGACGCGCCGCGTTTTTCCTACCGGGGAATGCATCTGGACGTGGCGCGACATTTCAGTCAGCCCGACAGCGTCAAGAAGCTCATCGACGTTATGGCGCTGTACAAGCTGAACAAATTGCACCTGCACCTTTCCGACGATGAAGGGTGGCGTCTGGAAATACCCGGCTTGCCTGAACTGACCTCCGTCGGCGGCAAGCGAGGGCATTCCGAGAATGAACTGGATAACCTGGTTCCATCATTCGGCTCAGGCCCCTATACGGACAGCAATAATGGTTCAGGTTACTTCTCGCGCAGAGAGTATGTCGAGTTGCTGCGCTACGCCGCCGAGCGCCATATCGAAGTGGTGCCGGAGTTTGATCTGCCCGGCCACGCCAGAGCGGCGATCAAGTCCATGGAGGCCCGCGCCAAGCACTTCGCTGAGGCGGGCAAGCCTTATCAGGGCAGAAATTTTCTGTTGAGCGATCCGGAGGACAAATCGGAATACAAGTCCGTGCAGGGCTGGAAGGACAACGTCGTGAACCCTTGTATGCCAACCACTTACTTTTTTATAGACAAGGTGGTCGGCGAAGTGTCGCGCATGTACCGACAGGCTGGGTTACGCATGCCCGCCTTTCATGTGGGGGCGGATGAAGTTCCCTCCGGAGTCTGGAAGAAGTCTCCCGCCTGTACCCGCATGTTCGGCTCAGAGGAGCTGAATGCGGATGAAGTGGAAACCCTGAACCGCTTCTTTAACGCTACCGTGACAGGCATTGTCGCCGCTCACGGAACCAAGATTGCGGGGTGGGAGGAGCTGGCCTTCATGCACGAAGATGACGGCAAGGTGGTTAATCCGCACTTTGTCGGCGGCATCATGATTCCTTATGTCTGGAACAATGTCTGGGGCTGGGGCGCGGAAGACAACGCCTATAAGTTGGCCAATGCGGGCTATCCCGTTGTGCTGGCCAACGCCACCAACCTTTACTTCGACCTGGCCTATCAGAAAGACCCGGAAGAACCTGGTTATTACTGGGCGGGTTTTGTGGACACCCGTCGTGTGTATGAATTCACGCCAATGGACGTCTTTAAAGCCGCGTGGGTGGATCGCATGGGTAATCCATTGACCGATGATATGTGGAATGACCGCACCCGTCTGGCGGCGGACAAGCAGGACATGATTCTCGGTGTGCAGGGTGAACTGTGGAGCGAGAACGTGAAAACGGAGTCCGACCTGTTCTATCTGGCGCTGCCCAAGTTGCTGGGATTGGCGGAGAGAGGCTGGTCGCCGCAGCCGGACTGGGCGAACGAGGCGGATCAGGCGCAGCGTCTGAGTGGCCTTAACCAGGCCTGGAGTGGATTCGCCGCGCGAGTGGGCGCCTATGATCTGAAGCGTCTGGACAGCTGGAACGGCGGTTATGACTTCCGCGTGCCGCCTCCTGGCGCAAAGGTGACTGACGGCATGCTGGAAGCAAACCTGTCATTCCCCGGTCTGGATATTCGTTACACCTTGGACGGCTCTGAGCCGACTAACGAGTCGCCATTGTATGACGGGCCTGTGGCCGTCAGCGGCGGCGTTAAACTGAAAACATTTACCCCTTCGGGTCGCGCCAGCCGCACAGTTGAGCTGAACTAGCCGCGGATTGGTAATCCTTGACCTACACTCCGGAGTTTTTGCTGGGAACTCCGGGGTGTTTTTTTCTCACTTGCATGACTCTCTGTTCAGGCGGACAATGCCTGTTCCGGATCAATAACATGCTGCAGTAGGCGTACGAATAGGGCGTAGTATTCGGATAAGAAGCAACCCTGCCACGGAGGTCCTATGAGCACGCAAGTGAAACCCATCCCGGACGGCTATCATTCCGTCACTTCCTACCTGATTGTCAAAGGCGCCGCTGACGCGCTGGCGTTTTATAAACGCGCTTTTGATGCTGAAGAAATCATGCGTATGGATGGCCCACATGGCTCCATTGGGCATGCGGAAATAAAGATTGGCGATTCCCGCGTCATGCTTTCCGATGAGTGCCCCGAAATGAAATTCGTTGGCCCGCAAACCCTGGGCGGAAGCCCCGTCGCATTGATGTTGTACGTTCCAGATGTGGACGCCACTTTCGCCAGGGCGATAGACGCCGGCGCCAAAGAGCGGTTAAAGATAGAAGATAAATTCTACGGCGATCGCAGCGGCAGCCTGGAGGACCCTTTTGGCCATGTCTGGCATATCGCCACGCATATAGAAGACTTAAGTGAACAAGAGCTGATGGAGCGGGCGAAGAAGTTTATGGAGGACCAAAGCTGACTTGATCTGTCAGGCCGCCAGAACTCTTGGCGTATCATTGGGGAAGCGCTGACGGGCCCCTGAGGGCCCGTAACAATGACGAAGCTGGCGGTTGAATTCTAGCTGTTTTCGACTCGGAAGCCGACTTTCAGGCAGACTTGAAAATGGCCTACTTCGCCGTTGACGATATGGCCGCGGGTTTCCGTGACTTCAAACCATTCAAGATGATTAATGGTGCGAGAGCACTCTCGTATGGCGTTTTGAATGGCTTCATCAATGCTGTTTTTGGATGAACCGACAACTTCCACTTTCTTGTAGGTATGATGATCTGACATGTGAACTCTCCTTTGTTTCTATGACGGACGCTCCCTCGTCAGTGTAGCAAGAAATGTCCCTGCTTAAACGTCGTCGTCGGAGCGGTTTGCTTCCGCCTGTTCAGACATCTTCATCATCAGCGCCATGTTAAGGTCGCGGTCGAAATTTTCGCAGCAGGCCTCCGTGCGGATTTTGCACTGGCCGCTCTCGGATTCGTAATTAAGTTCGTAGCCGGTCTTTTCGCCATGCTCGGAGCAGACCATATCGCCCAGGGTTTCCTGGTAGGCGTTGACCAGGAAGTCTTCCGCCGCGCTCCTGTCTTCATCCTGACGAAATTCCTCAACGCTGACTTCCGCGCCGTCTACTTTATATTTTATGTTGCTCATAGATCTGAACCCTGTGATGTTAAGGGCTGCAAGGATAAACCCTAAGCGCGGCGGATTGAAGGTGTGTGACGCGATCAGGTCGAAGAGAAAGGGGGCTCTTTTCAGGGAGAGGCGGCTTCCTCCGGGGGCGACTCCAGGTGAATCACCGTACGTTGAGGCAGATTCAGTTCCGCCAGATCCTCCCCCCAGTACTTTTCAACCAGATGGTCTATCAAGCCGCTGCGGCGGGCGCGCTCCATGCTGATCGTCAGCGCATCCACATGGTTTACGGCATCGTGGGAAAGATAAAAGTAAAAGTCGCTCTGGTATTGCAGCAGTAAATTTTTCTCGATGTCCAGGCCAGGGTATTTGTGTGACTCACGGATGATTTCGTTAGCGCCCCGGGGAAAATAATCGATGCCTCGATTTCCTTGCGCCAGTGGGCGGAAGGCGGCGGTCCAGTCGCCATCAAAAACCATGACTGCCAGGCCATTGTGTTCCCAGACCTGTCGGTCGTACCAGGTTTTTCCAATCGCCGCTACTTTGCCCAGAGCGCGAAAGCTTGGCAGGTCGCGGACCTGGTCGTATATGGCCTGGCGGCCTTCGGGAATCAGAAGTATGCGCTTACTGATCAAGCCGTTAGTGATAGGCGCCGGCACTCTCGTGTGATGGGCGTCGCGTTCCGCCGTAGGGAGCATCCAGGCGATGGTGACGTCGCCTTTCTCCAGCATCTGGATGACCCGTTTCTGCGGGAATGGCGGCGAGGTGGTAATTTCGTATTCGTAGCCTGCCTGCGACAGGGCGCTCTCAATCAACTCTCTGTAATAGGCCCCGTCTTTGCCGGCTTCCGCAAAGTGCGCGACTTTCAGCCTGACGGTCTCGCTTTGAGCCCAGGCCGGGGCTGACATGATGACCAGCCAGCATATGAAACCGGTCAGAGAGCGCTGAATTAGAAAAAGTAAGTGAGTCAATCAATATGCCTCTAAGCGTCAATACCGGGACCCTCCATTGACAACATCCCTTGCTGGCGCGGACCGGCGGCCGACGACGTCTCCAGACTGTTGCGACTGAAGGGCGACGGGCGCTGGTAGACACAGAGAATACTGCGCATCCCTTAAGTTTAGCAGGTGATGGGAATATTTCCGGCGTGACGGATCAAGCTGTATGTGCGGTGTAAGGCGCGTACCGGTAGTACTTGGGAGTTACGCAGATGCGCGCATGCAACCAGGACACCCCAAGACCGGCGGTGCTGAGCCAGACAGGGGAGGCGCTGATGCGCGTCAGCGCCTCCCGGGCCAGGAATGTCCAGAAGGCGTCGACCTGTTGTGGTGGCGCGTTGCGGATAAAACGGGCCAGATGAGCGTAATCGCAGTCTTTCGTTTGTGGTCGCGGCGCGACCAGGCGAGCGTCGCCGCCCAGATTGTCGAACGCGGCGACCAGTTCGGACTGGCGGGAAGAGCGAAATGGTTTCGCGAAGGGGCGCCAGTCCGGTCGCAAACGAGTTAGCGGTCCACTGTTGATGAGTACGAACTCGCAAGGCTGATCCGCCTGGGAGCTGGATAATGGCGGCGACTCCCAAAAATAGCCCTGGCTGGCGGCCCCATTAAATATGGCGTTGAAGAAACTCCTGAATTCGGCGTTGTCCTCCAGACGCTGCAGCGCCTCCAGGTAAGGAAGCGGCGCGCCCTGGTGAAACAACGCGTAATGGTTGCCGTCATAGTGTGAAAGCCGGGTTTCCTCTACGCTGAATTCCGTCATAACCATTGACAACCTCAGGTCGGATATAAAGGCGCAGGTTCGCCTTGAGTGCTGGTTTCCGCTTTGATCGCCTGCTCGCTCATTTCCACCAGCTTTGCCGCCCGCTCATTCAAACTTGCGTTCGCGGTGTCTGCCGCCGGGCCGTACAGGTCGCGCTGCAATTGATTGAGCGGCTCACGGCTGAGGCTGCGCAGATGGCTGAGCACATGGTGAGCGTAGCGCTGCTCCAGGGCGGATTGCTGTAGCCAGCGCGTATACAGGTCCACAAACTTGACGACATCGCTCTTCGCCAGCTTTTTCAATTGGCTCAGTTCAATGTGTTGGGCGCCCTGGCGCGGGTGCTCGCGCATGACAGGCCTGACGATCGTGGGCTTTCTCCACCAGGCGTACAAAGTACCCAGCCAGGCGATCAGCAACAGTCCGGAGAGGATGGGCCAGAACACTCCAGAGCTGGAGGTCGCGGGAATGGGGGTAGACTGTGGCTCCGGCGTTGAGTCCAGAGTGAAGTCGGCCTTGTCGTCCGCCAGTGTTGTCTGCGACGGCGCTGTGGGAGTATTGACGACGGTGGACTGCGCCCCGGGCAGTACGGTGATGGTGCGCTCAGGCAAGGTCGCCACGCGCTCGACATCGTTCGTCACGTCCCACCAGGGAATGCTGACGGCGGGCAGGGTATAGGTTCCCGGTTTAATCGCCACCAGCGCCTGAGTTTCCTTGCGTTGTCCCGTGACGCCAGCGGCATGTTCTTCCGTGTCGATGCCTTCCGGCTCTGGGTAGACTTTGATTCCCTCTACGCTAACGCTGTTCAGCGGTGGAATCTGTACCCCCTCGATACCCAGCGCCTGGACGCTGATGGTGCGGGTCAGCGAGTCGCCTACTTTGATTTCCCGTGCGGGATCGCTCCACACATCGCGAATGCTCAGGCTTTGCGCTGGCACCCACTGCTTGCCTGAGAAGGAGGCTGGCGGCGCTTTTACATCAATTTCCACCGCGGGGGATTTTTCCTCGCTGTAGAAACGGCGCCCAATGCGACGCTGGGCCAGCGTACCGGTAAAAATCTGCTCCGGTATGACAATCTTGCCTGCTTTTTGCGGGAATATGACGTACTGACGCTCCACGACGCTGAAACGACGGGAGCCGATGTAACGGGTGTATTCTTTTTGCTTGCCAAGTTGTTTGACCAGAACGTCAGTATGGTCGGGGTGCGTCAGCTCGCCCCGCAGCAATTCATCGCCATAGAACAGTCGAATGGTGTAAATCAATTGCTGTTGCACGTAAACGGACTTGTTGTCCACTTCCGCTTCCAGGAAAACCGACTTTTCTTCCTTCGCCGCCGACTGCTGGCTGGTATCGATCACTTTTATGGCGATTGGCTGAGACCTGTTGTCTTTGTACTGCACCGCAGGGATTTCCAGGTCGCCGCTGCGTTTGGGCAACAGGGTGTAGATCCAGGTGATGATGGAGTTGTTCTTGTTGTTTTCGATCTGCACCCGGTAGCTTTGCTGACGATCCATGACCTCAAAGTCTTTATCCAGTTCGCCGACATCCGGTTGCG
Source organism: Hahella sp. NS-SX17 (assembly GCF_057367735.1). Taxonomy (NCBI): domain Bacteria; kingdom Pseudomonadati; phylum Pseudomonadota; class Gammaproteobacteria; order Oceanospirillales; family Hahellaceae; genus Hahella; species Hahella sp. NS-SX17. The sequence goes on along the minus strand of NZ_CM170632.1, from coordinate 5,483,251 downwards.
GTACTGACAGGGTGTTCAGGTTAAAGAAGTCCAGGGCGGAGTCGACCTCCAGCTTACTGGTGATAGTCAGTTGCAGTGATTCATTCTGTCTGACTTCCTGGCGGTCCACACTGACGTTAAGCGTGTCTTCAGCCCAGGCTCCCAGGCTGAAAACGCATAGCATGAGCAGGCACAAAAACCGGTTTACAGGAGCTACCATAGGGGTCTACCGCTGTCTTGTTTGGACGAGGAAGGACGCGAGCCTTGTTGATATTGCTGCAAAAACTTCCGACGCAGCAGGCCGCCGGGGTCGTCAGGAATCCTGCGCAGCCATTGCTCGGTTTGCTGGTCCTTCAGTGAAATGCTGTCTGAATACGCGGCGGAAGCATCTTCCGACGGCTCTTTGTCCGCGGCGTCTTCAGGTTTGATAGCCTGTCCGGCTGTCTGGGCCTCTTTGTCGCCGTCTTTCGCCTCCTGCTGCTCTGCGCCGGCGGCTTTGGATTGGGCTTCCTTGGGATCAGCCTTGTCTTCATTGTTCGTGTTTTGCGCCTGCTCTGCGTTTTGTTGCTCGTCCGGACCCTGGGAGGATGCGTTTTTCTGTTTGTCCGTATTTTGATCTTGCGATTGCGAAGGAGGCTGTTGAGATGCATCTCCGCCCTGCTGGCCAGGCTGACTTTGACTGTTCTGATCTGAGGGCTGGCTGTTTTGCTGTTGCGAGCCGGACGAGTTTTGCTGCTGATTTTGCTGTTGATCAGCGTTGTTTTGATCCGGCTGTTGCTGGTCTTTTTGCGGATCTTTGCTGTCCTGTTTCTGCTTTTCCAGCTGCTCTTCCAGGCGGCGTTTGTTTTCTGCGGCTTCAGACATGTCTGGGTTATGTTTCAAGGCTTCATCGTATGCCTTGATCGCCTCCTCATAACGCTGCTGATAGGCCAGACTGTTGCCGCGGTTGTAGTGAGCCTGCGCCGAATCCAGCTTGCCGAACTCCGCTTCCGCCCTGGCGTAATCGCCTGCGCGATAATAAGCGGCTCCTTTACCCATTGCGCTGGCGTAGGCGTCCGCAGCGTCCTCATATTTTTTATCCTGGTAAAGCTCCCAGCCCCGTTGGTCTGGCGTGGACCACAGCTCGTCCCATTCAAAGGCATGGGAGGTTTGTGGTTTGGCCAGTAATACCAGCAGACACAGCGCGACCCCAGCCTGGCGATATTGCCAAAGCAGCAATGGGATAACGATCAATAGCAGAAGGTAGCCGGCGTCATGCCACTGCTCACTCTGCAGTTTACTGTCGTCACTGGCGTCCTTGAAATTTGTCGTACTGGCGCTGGGAATAAGCTGACGCAGGTCGGCGTTATCCAGCGTCATTTTGCTGAAGCGGTCGCCGGGACGATCCGCGATCTGGCGCATCAGCGTGAAGTTTGGCCTGGCGATGACCACTTGATCGCCCTGTTTGATGAAGCCGCGGTTGGGAATAGGAATCGGACCGCCATCATCGGCGCCGACGCCTAGCACGGAAATGGAGACGCCCGTTTTGCTGATCAGGTCCTTGATTGGCTGCACATCTACTTCCTCGACGCCGTCCGTGATCAGCAGGATGCGGGCATTGGCGGCGCCGGCTTGTTTGATGACGTTCAATGCTGATTCAATGCCAGCGGCGGCGTTGCTGCCCATTTCCGGCATGATGAATGGGTCCAGCGCCGGCAGCATGGCCCGCAGCGTATTACCATCCTCTGTCAAAGGGGCGACAACGTGTCCGCTACCAGAAAAGGCCACCAGTGCGGTCTGTCCTTCCTTGCGGGCGTCCAGCAGGTCATACACTTTTTGTCTGGCGCGGGTCAGGCGGTTGGGCGTCAGGTCGGTCGCCAGCATGGAGAGTGATAAATCCAGCGTGATCACCAACGCTTCCTGTTTCAGCGTCACCGGCGTTTCCTGTTTCGACCAGGTGGGCCCCGCCAGCGCAGCGACGGCTAACACCAGAATCAGCGGCCATAGCCAGAAGCTGGTGCGTTTTACAGTTTGCGGGGGCGTCTCGCTCAAGGCGGCGAGGAACTCTGGCGGTAGCAGGGTTTGCCAGGAGTTTTGACTGTTCCTGCGATGACGCATGAGAAACAGCAGGGCGACAAGCGCGGGAGCCAGTAGTAACAGGGTGGGGCGCAGGAAGTGAAATTGGCTCAGGAATTCCGTCATTGCGCTTCCTCCAGACGCGTCGCCGCTCTGCGACGGGTTACTCCGGCAAGCGCGGGAGACAGCCAGCAGAATGACAGTAAAGCGAGCGCAGCGAGCAGGGGGAGCCAATACCACTCTGTTTTGGGGCGAAAGAAGCGCTGCTGTTGTTTGATCGGTTCCAGCTGGTTGATGGATTCATAGATCAACTCCAGCTCGCCGGTATTGCGAGCGCGAAAATACTGCCCGCCAGTCTGGTCGGCGATATTTCGCAGCAGGGTTTCGTCCAGATCGGCGGAAGGGTTTTCCTTGCGATAACCGAAGATGCCGCGGCGGATAATTTCATCTGCGCCCACGCCAACCGTATAGATCTTGATGCCGGCTTCGGCCGCCAGTTTGGCGGCTTGCTCGGGAGGAACTTCGCCGCCGGTGTTGGCGCCGTCAGTCAGTAACACCAGCACTCTGGAGTCAGCAGGGCGCTCCCGCAGACGCTTGATCGCCAGCCCTATCGCGTCGCCGATGGCGGTGGCGTTGCCGGCGATGCCTAAGGTGGCCTCGTTCAGTAGCTCGCCCAGAGTAACCAGATCATAGGTCAGCGGCGCCTGAATGTAGGGTTGCGCGCCGAATAAAATCAGCCCTAGTCGATCTCCCTGGCGCACTTGCACAAAGTCTGTGACCACGGACTTCACGACTTCGAGACGCGTGGCCTGACCGCCTTTCAAATGCAGATCGGTTTCCTGCATGCTGGGAGAGATATCCACCGCCAGCATGAGGTCGCGGGCTTCGTAGTCCATGGGGATTGGCTCGCCTTGCCATTGTGGGCGACATACCGCCAATACCAGCAGCGTCCAAGCCAGGGCCTGGAGAATGGCGCTCAAGCGTCCGGGAGGGGCCGGGTTGGAGCCCGCATCGGCGCCGTCCAGCACCAATGCGGCTTGTTGATAGAACGGGACTCGCAATGCGATATTACGCCCCTCTTCATTCTTATTCCTGCGCTTCCTGATCAGCCAGGGAAGCGGAAGCGCCAGCAACAGCCAGGGCCAGGCGAGCGTCAGCACCGCAGCCTCCTTATCCAGCGTTGAGCGGCTTTGTAGGCGGCGTCAGGGGCCAGAGCAGGGCGAGGGCTGTACAGGCTCTGCAGATAGGCGTCGATTTCACCATGCTGCCCTGCGGGTAGTCGGTCTTTTAAGAAAACGCCCCAGGCGTCGCCGGATAACGGCAATGCGTTTTTCAGCCCCAGCGTGCGGCAATGGCGTTTCAGCACCAGATTAATATTGGCCAGGAAGTCCCCGGGACGACCGTGACTGTTGAACTCGCGCCAGTGCTGTTCAAGTAAGGAGAGTGTCGCTTGCGTTCGCTTGTGGCGACGATATAGCCAGACGCCAATCCAAATGAGTCCCGCCAAAGCGACAAGGCTTTCCAGCATCACCAGCCACCATCCCCAAGGCAGCGGCCACCAGCCAGCGGGGGAAGGGTCCATGATGTCCAGTAACTGCACTGATTGTGTCGGGTCCATCAGGCGGCTCCTCGTGCGCCGTTGGAGAATTGCAGTTGGTGCAGTTTCTCCGCAGGGTCTTCCCAGGTAGAGAGGCGGGCGCAGGCCATACCGATTGAAGCGAGCTCCTGCAGCAACTGGTTTTGCCACTGCTCGTACTCATTTTTCAGACGTTGTGACAGGCGCTCGTTGCGGGTGTCCAGGTCCAAGTGAGAACTTCCGTCGGTAATGCGAAAGTCGCCGGGCGGCAAGGTCTGCTCCAGTGGGTCAAACACTTGAAATGGCAATACCTGGCTGTGCCTGCGTAAGTCAAATAACAGGTTTTTGCTGGTGGCGTCGAACTGGCGCCAGTCGGAAATAATAAAGCACTGGCTGCCGGGGCGGGCGATACGGCGTAGCTCCAGCAGCGCATCGTTAAAACTGAATCTGGCGGCGCTCTGTTGCAGGTTTAGCGCTTGATTAAAGGCGTTGACGCACTCCAGAATTCGCAGCGCCTGGCGGGGGTGCCGGGAAGGCTTCAGCGCTTGATGTCCCTGGTGAGAGAATACCAGTCCGCCGATGCGATCGCCTTGCGCCAGTCCGGCCCAGGCCAACAGTGATGCGATTTCCGCCGCTTGGACGGATTTGAAAGCGCGGCGGCTGCCGAAAAACAGGCTGATCGACTGATCCACCAAGATCAGTATCGGACGCTCAACTTCCTCATGAAAAACTTTAGTGAACGGGCGACTGCGTCGGGCGGTGACTTTCCAGTCAATGGAGCGAGGGTCATCGCCTTCCTGATAGGGACGGTATTCGGCGAAGTCCATTCCGCGCCCGCGGAAGCGCGACAAATGAGCCCCCGCCTGTTGCTGCAGCTTGCGCGGATCGAAGCGCAAGCTGAGACGGGCGGCGGCGATGCGCAGTTGAATGAGTTCATCCAATTGGCAGTAAACGCGATGTTGATTCATTGTGTCCTGTGGGCGCTTCAGGATTAATGTCAGGGAACGGGAACCTGCTCCAGCAATCGGGCGATGACCTTATCTGTCGATACCCCTTCCGCTTCCGCTTTGAAACTGGTGATCAGACGGTGGCGCAGGACGTCAAACGCCATCGCCTGCACGTCCTCGGGGGCGACAAAGTCTTTGCCGTTCAGCCAGGCGTGGGCGCGGGCGCAACGGTCCAAAGCGATAGTCGCGCGGGGACTGCCGCCATATTCAAGCCATTCCGCCAGTTTGGCGTCGTATTTTTCGGGGAAGCGCGTCGCCATAATAATCTGAACAATGTACTGCTCAACTGAGTCGGCCATATACACGTTCAACACTTCTTTACGGGCCTCGAAAATCGCTTCCTGTTCCAGCGGTTGCGACTCCTTCGTCTGAGGGCCTGCGGCCTCGTGACGTGCGAGGCGAAGAATGTTCAACTCGGACTCAGAGTCAGGATAATCAATGCGGACGTGCAACAGGAAGCGGTCCAGCTGCGCTTCGGGCAACGGATAGGTGCCTTCCTGCTCGATAGGGTTTTGTGTGGCCATAACCATAAACAGGCCATTCAAGGGATAGCTGCGACCGCTTACCGTGACCTGACGTTCGGCCATGGCTTCTAACAACGCGCTCTGCACTTTTGCGGGGGCGCGGTTAATCTCGTCTGCGAGGACCAGATTGTGAAAAATGGGGCCTTTACGGAAGTCGAAGTTTCCTGTTTCCGGACGATAAATATCAGACCCGGTAATATCGGCAGGCAGCAAGTCGGGAGTGAACTGGATGCGCTGAAAATCGCCTTCGATATTCGACGCCAGTTCCTTGATGGCCTTGGTCTTGGCGAGGCCAGGGGCCCCTTCGACCAATAAGTGACCGTCAGCAAGCAGGGAAATCAGCAATCTATCAAGCAGGTGCGACTGCCCGATAATAGATTCGCTGAGTTGGTTCTTTAGATCTAAAAGAGTGGCCTGTAAGGACATGCTTAACCTAATACCAGTGTTTGCGTTGTTCTTCCAAAAACGTCAACAAACCCTCGACGCATCCGCCGGAAGCTTCGGGCCTGTAGAGGGCTTAAGATGTTAGGAAACTCAGCTGCAGGCGTCCAGCGCCAACGTGACAGCATTCTGCAATAATTAACTTAGTTTCGTTATTAATTATTCGTCATAACCTTAAACTATCGGTGCGACCCCAGCAGTCGTTCTCAAGCGACAAGCGCGTTGCGCAACGAGAAACCAAAGCCGCCTAACCATCATGTTTTCAAAGTGAGTGCTGTAGAATACCGATTCAAGGGCGGTTAAAATTTTTTAACCTTGGCGAAAGAGCCGAGCTGTCCGGCACTCAAATAGAATCGCAGTAGTCATTAGATAGGCGTAGTAAGCGGCTGACGTATGAAAATTCAAACATGGAGAAAAGACGGCTTCAGTGGAACTCTTTCGTGGCCGTACAGACTGGTGGTTGGCGTGTTGTGGTTGTTGGTCGTAACGCTAGGCCCCGTTATGGGGGCTTCCTACCCAGCGTTGGGCCTCTTGGGTCTGATTCTGACGCTGGTTGTGTTTTGGCGCATTTCACGAGCTATGAAAAACCATTGGGTGCTGGACGTATTGTTGTCGTATGACGGGGATAAGGCGGTGTTTAATCTGCGCCCTGAGCGTAAAGATCTACGCCCCATTGAGGTTTTAATCTCTAAAGTCGAGTTGATACGTTACAGCGACGTCTTTGTGTATTTTGAAGGCGCGTACCCTTATGCGAAGGAAGTTTCCTTCTCAAAAAATCTCTGCCTCATATCAAAGCGCTGATAAGCAAAATACAGGCTGCATATCCAGATATTAAAGTCGAAGTGGTCTGATAATACGGCGGCTTATAAAGGTGGTTAAAATCCGTACTTTTGACTGCGTGTTACTGCCTAGGTATTTCCCCTTATCGAGATGGCTTGAGTGAATCGGATTTTTGCAGAGTGTGGTCTGCAACACTATGATAAAAGTAAGAAAAAATTTTCGTTAGCGGCGATTTTTGATCTTTTGTAGTAGGTACTAAACTGTATTAAAAACGCGTATCCGCCCTGCTAGGCTCTTGGCTCCCAAACATCATAAACATATTTCAATACCTGAACTATTCTTAAAACTGCAGGCGTCATCTCACTCAGTTCACTGCCTCGTTGTAAAAGAAGTTTTGGGGTCGTTGCTTTTTTGAGCCAATAATAAAAAGGTGCAAATATAATGAAGCAGATTAGCGTAGAGACCAGGGAGCAGTTTTTTGAGCTTTTAGAGGAGGAGTTCAAAAAGAAACTGGAACCTGGCTTAGCGGAGGATGTGAACCGGTTCGCCCGGCTTTATCTCGAAATGTCGCCTCTGGACGAAATCCGTAGTCGCCGCCTGGCGGATATCTACGGCGCTGTCGTCGCCTGTTGGCACTTCCTGCAAGAACATCATCAAGACCAGCCCAAGGTCACCGTATTCAACCCTGACCTGGAAACTCACGGCTGGCAGTCCACCCATACTGTTATCGGCATTCTTCACAAAAACATCCCCTTTATCGTCGACTCAGTACGCATGGGGCTGAACCGCATGGAGTTGACCCTGCACTCCATTCAGCATGCGGTGCTGTATATCGAGCGTGATGCCTCAGCCAAACTCAAGCGCGTTATCGGTCGTGACGAAGAGCCGGCGCGGGACCTGGGCGAATCCATGGTGTACGTGGAGATTGATCGTCATAACGATCCTGCAGATCACCTGCGCATTAAAGAGGAACTGGAGACGGTCCTGGGTGAGGTGCGCACTGCGGTGGGCGACTATGAAAAAATGAAGTCGCATGCGCAAGAACTCATCAGCGAGTTCGAGCAAGACATTCCCAACGTCAAAAAAACGGATTTGAAAGAAGCGAGCGAGTTTCTGAAGTGGCTGGCCGCGGATCATTTCACTTTCCTGGGATATGACGAGTATCAGTTTAAAAAGGCCGGCAAAGACACCGTCATCCAGCAGGTCGCAGGTTCCGAGCTGGGGATATTGAAGAGCCATCCGGAACGTCCGGCGATGATGAAGCTGAGCGATCTGCCTCAGAAAGCCCGCCGTCAACTGCTACAGTCAGAAATTTTCACCTTCGCCAAATCCTCGCAACGCTCACGGGTGCATCGCCCGGCTTATCCTGACTATGTGTCAGTGAAGAAGTTCAACGAGCAGGGCGAAGTTATCGGGGAGCGTCGTTTCCTTGGTTTGTATACATCACGGGTTTACCACCAGCGCCCTGACGATATTCCATTGGTCAGACGCAAAGTTAAGCATGTCCTGAAGCGTTCTGGATTTAATCCGGGCGACTATGCCGGTAAAGAGCTGGATCAGATATTGGCGGTTTATCCCAGAGATGAATTGTTCCAGTTGGGGCGGGATGATTTGTTTGATGTGGCGATGGGTATTCTGTATATCCAGGAGCGCCGCAAAATCCGTCTGTTCATTCGTGAAGACGTGTACGGACAGTTTGTCAGCGCCATCGTATATGTGCCGAGAGATCTGTACAGCACCGATCTGCGTCTGCGAATTTCCGATATTCTGGTCAAGGCCACTGGCGCCGAAGACGTAGAGTTCACCACCTATTTCTCTGAGTCCGTGCTGGCGCGCACGCAGTTCAACCTGCGCGTGCCGCAAGCGGAGCGTCGTGATCTGCGTCCTGCGGAGCTGGAGGAGCGCATCATCGCCGCCGCCCAGTCCTGGCAGGATGGTCTGATGGAGAGCTTGTACGAAGCCCATGGCGAAGAACAGGCTAACTCCTATATTCATCTGTACGCCAACGCATTCAATGGCGCATATAGAGAAGAGTTCTCGCCTCGTCGTGCGGTCATCGACATTGAGCATATCGCCTCATTGAGCGAAGAACGTCCGTTGGCGATGAGTTTCTATCGCGCCCTGGAAGAAGACGAGAGCATTCTGCACTTCAAACTTTTCCATGGCGTTGTGCAAGTGCCTTTGTCCGACGTGTTGCCGCTGTTTGAAAACCTCGGTTTGAGAGTGCTGGGCGAGCACCCGTTTGAAGCGGTTGATCGCAATGGCAAGATAGTCTGGATTCATGACTTTTCGTTGCAAAGCCGTGGCGGTGAAGTCATTGATATTCAGAAAATCCGTAAGAAGTTTGAAGAACTGTTCCTGCGCGTCTGGACCAACGAAGCTGAAAACGACATCTTCAACCGTCTGGTTTTGGCGGCGCAGATGGACTGGCGTCAGATCGCCATGTTCCGCGCCTACGCGCGCTACATGCGTCAGATTCGCTTCAGCTACAGCCAGGACTTTATCGCCAATACGCTGGTCAACCACGTACATATCGCCAAGTCTATTTACGAGTTGTTTGAGGCTCGCTTCAATCCGGCGAAAATTCAGAGCGAAGCGCAATGCGGCGCTGCGCAGCAGAAACTGGAAATTGAAATCAACCAGGCATTGGATGATGTCGAGCACCTGAGTGAAGACCGGGTGTTGCGCCGCTTCGTTGAACTGATCAAGGCGACGTTGCGCACCAACTATTACCAGCGCGGCGAAGACAAAGGCGTGAAGGGCTATATGTCCTTTAAATTCAGCCCTCGCGACATTCCGGAAATGCCGCTGCCGCTGCCGATGTTTGAAATCTTCGTTTACTCGCCCCGTGTAGAAGGCGTACACCTGCGGGGCGGCAAAGTCGCTCGGGGCGGTCTGCGCTGGTCTGATCGTTTTGAGGACTACCGGACGGAAGTATTGGGGCTGGTGAAAGCGCAGCAGGTAAAGAACTCCGTTATCGTGCCGGTGGGCGCGAAGGGCGGTTTTGTCGCCAAACAATTGCCTGAGAACGACCGTGAAGCGATGCTGAACGAAGGCATCGCCTGTTACAAGACGTTCATTCGTGGCCTGCTGGATGTCACCGATAACATGGCGGCGGGTGAGGTTGTGCCCCCTGTGGATGTGGTGCGTCACGACGAAGACGACTATTACCTGGTTGTGGCGGCGGACAAGGGCACCGCGACCTTCAGCGATATCGCCAACTCGCTCTCGGAGGAATACCGCTTCTGGTTGGGCGATGCGTTTGCGTCCGGCGGCAGTCAGGGTTACGACCACAAGAAAATGGGCATCACCGCCCGCGGCGGCTGGGTTTCTGTTGAGCGTCACTTCCGTGAAATGGGCGTTAATACTGCGACGGATGACTTTACTGTCGTAGGCGTGGGCGACATGTCCGGAGACGTGTTCGGCAACGGCATGTTGCGTTCCGAACACATTCTTATGGTGGCTGCGTTCAACCATATGCACATTTTTATCGATCCAAACCCGGACGCCGCCTCCAGCTTTGTGGAGCGTAAACGTTTGTTCGAGCTGCCGCGCTCCACGTGGATGGACTACGACAGCAAGCTGATTTCAGCGGGCGGAGGCGTATTCTCTCGCAATGCCAAATCCATTCCGATCAGCCCTGAAATGAAGGCGCGCTTTGGCATCAAGCAGGACCGTCTGCCTCCCAATATGCTGATTTCGCAATTATTGAAGGCGCCGGTTGATCTGCTTTGGTTCGGCGGCATCGGCACTTACGTGAAATCCTCGGAAGAAACTCATGCCGACGTGGGCGATAAAGCCAACGACGCGCTGCGGGTTGACGCGAGCGACCTGCAAGTGAAGGTCATCGGTGAGGGCGGTAACCTGGGTATGACCCAGCTGGCCCGTATTGAATACGCCTTCAATTACGGTCGCTTGAACACAGACTTCATTGATAACGCTGGCGGCGTCGATTGCTCAGACCACGAGGTCAACATCAAAATCCTGCTGAATGAGATTGTCGCTGGCGGCGACATGACCATGAAGCAGCGCAATAAGTTGCTGGCGGACATGACCGAATCCGTCGCTGATCTGGTGCTGATGAACAACTATCGTCAGACTCAGGCGCTGAGTATTGCGGAAACGGATGCATCGACCCGTATCGAAGAGTATCGCCGGTTGATCAACCATCTGGAGTCCATTGGTAAGCTGAATCGCGGCCTGGAGTTTATTCCGGATGATGAAACCATCACTGAGCGTAAATCCATGAAGCGCGGCTTGGTGAGACCGGAGCTATGTACGCTGATTTCCTACGTAAAAGGCTGGTTGAAAGAAACGCTGATCGATAGCGATCTGGTGGATCACGAGTATCTGGCCAATGAACTGCACACTGAGTTCCCTCAGGTGTTGGTGGAAAAGTTTGGGCGTCAGATGCGCGATCACCGTCTGCGTCGCGAGATTATCGCTACTCAGGTCGCCAACGATATGGTCAACCACATGGGAATCACTTTTGTGGAGCGCTTGCGTCAGTCCACGGGCGCGCCGGTGGCGGCGATCGCACAGGCTTACGTTATCGCCAGGAATGTATTCCAGGTGCAGAACCAGTGGGCGGCGATAGAGGCCTTGGATTATAAAGTCGGCAGCGGCATGCAGATCGCGATGATGTCGGAACTGATTCGTCTGGTGCGCAGAGCGACTCGCTGGTTCTTGAGAAATCGTCGCAGCGAGCTGAATGTCATGGAGAACATGGACAAATTCTCCACCGGTATCGACTATATCGCGCACCACTTCAAGGAGTTGCTCTCAGGCGATCAGCTCAAGCTGTGGCAGGAGCGTTATGATGGCTATCGTCAAGCCGGCGTGCCTGATGAACTGGCTGCGACAGTGGCGGGAACGCCATATTTGTACTCAGCTCTGGGCATCATCGAAGCGCAGGAGCAGACCAGCGCCGAGCTGGGCTATGTGGCGCGTATGTTCTTCCGTATGGGGGAAAGGCTGGACATGCAGTGGTTTGCGCACCAGCTCAACATTGCGCAGCCTGCGACGCACTGGCAGGCATTGGCGAGAGAAAGCTTCCGCGAAGACCTCGACTGGCAGCAGCGTGCTCTGACTGTGGGTATTCTGCGAATGACGGATGCTCCGGAAGATATCGATCAGCGCATCGACGCCTGGTCAGCATGCAATACTGACCTGATCGAGCGCTGGCGCGGCATGTTGACTGAACTGAAAGCGACCAAAGATCCCGAGTTCCCCATGTACTCCGTAGCCCTGCGAGAGCTGTTGGACCTGGCCCAAAGTACGTCGCACTCGACTACCAAGATCTGATAATGTAAACCAGCGCCGGCGCAGCCCTCTTCTCTGCTTGAGCAGGAGGGCTGCGCCGGTTTATTTTTAATGAACTAACGATTAACAGTAGAGTGCTTTGGAGATGCGGCAAATCATCGTCGACATCCACATACCCGCAGATGAGTACCTAAGCGTCTATCGCGGCAGTGCGAAAAGCGTCAGCGCCGTGAGCCGGGAAGGGCTGAGGGTCCAGTTTCCCGCTAATATTCTGCAGCGCTTCGTAACCCGAGACGGCATTCGGGGCTCGTTTATTATCACCTTTGACGACGCTAATAAATTCCAGTCCATTGAGAGGCTGGCGTAGCGTGGTTTTAATCGTTTTGCGCTAACCAGTCCGGGTGTTGCAGCGCGATCTTCAGCAAAGCGGCGACGCTGATAGCGTCGGTCATTGCCCCGCTGAGCGCCATATCCACTGCTTCTCGCAGCGGCAGGCGACGCACCTTCAATTCTTCCGTGTCATCAGGGCTCCAGCCGACTTGCGTGAGCTTGCGCGCGATATACACCACACCTTGTTCGTCTGTGACGCAGTTGCTCGTATGCAGGCGCATCAACTCTGACAACTCGTCTGCGGCCAGGCCTGTTTCTTCCTGGAGCTCTCTGCGCGCCGCATCGGCGGTCCACTCATCGTGGGGCGCGCCTCCCATGGGAATTTCCCAGGAGTAGCATTCAGTGGCGTAACGATACTGTCCGACCACCCAGGTGTGCCCCTCGTTATCCACCGGAACGATGCCGACAGCTTTATTCTTCATGTGCACCACGCCATAAATGCCAGGCTTGCCGGTGGGAGCGATGACCTCGCGGTGCTCTACCTGAATCCAGGGGTTTACGTAAACCTGATTGCTGGAAAGGGTTCGCCAGGGATTGGTTTCGGGAGAGTCGGACATAATGAACTCCTTGTGCGATTGAAAGCTTGATGGGACGAGGTGATAAGGGTGAGTGGAAACTTATAACAAAAACGCCGGCGGAGAAAAGCTCCGCCGGCGTTAAAGGATAAGTGGTTGCTCGAACCGGAATCAGGAGTGCTTGACGAACCAGTAACGCTCCCAGGCGACCAGAACTCTTTCTGGATACCAGGTTTTACCCAGGCTGCCGTTATAGCGGGCAAGAGCGCGAATCAGGTTGCCTTTTTCCTTGTCCAGATAATGCTTGAGGATGGTGCAGCCGTAGCGCAGATTAGTGGCGACATCGTGGAGGTTGTCATCCGGTCGTCCGATTTCGTTTATCCAGAACGGCATCACCTGCATCAGACCACGGGCGCCGGCGCTGGAGACGGCGTAAGGGTCGAAGCGGCTTTCCACATGCATGACCGCTAAAACAATTTCCGGATTGAGGCCTGCCCGGGTAGCTTCCAAGTGCGCAAGCTTCAGTAGTTCAAGGCGCTGATTGGAGTCCTTGATGTACCTTTCCATGCGGGCGGACATGTCCACCAGCCAAACCTCGGCGTCAAAACGGTCAATGAAACTTTTGGACTCATTGACCGTGCGTTTCAATACGGCCCGTAACTCCGGGTCCGGTTCCTGAGGGCCTGCTGCGAAAGTTGCGACCGGCGCAAGCGCCAGCAGCATGAAAATTCCCAATAGCAAAGACAGGCCCTTGCCGGGAGCGGTGTCCGGGCGCATTGAATAAGTGTACTGCATGATTCAACTGACTATTTTTTCAACTTCTCTTTGATGAAGTTTACAACAGTATCGACTGTCATATCTGTGCTGTCGGTATCACGACGGCCTTTGTATTCGACTTTGCCTTCCGCCAGACCACGGTCGCTGATCACCACTCGGTGCGGAATGCCAATCAGCTCCATTTCAGCAAACTTCACGCCGGGGCGTTCATTGCGGTCGTCCAGCAGAACGTCCACGCCCGCCTGCAGCAGTTCTGCATAAAGGCTTTCTGCTTTCTCGCGCACGACATCGGATTTGTGCATGTTCAATGGAACCAGGGCGACCTGGAAAGGGGCCAGGGCGTCTGGCCAGATGATGCCTTTGTCGTCGTGGCCCTGTTCAATCGCAGCGGCGACCACGCGAGAGACGCCAATACCGTAACAGCCCATTTGCATTACGGTGGCTTTGCCATTCTCGTCCAGGACGGTAGCGTTCATCGCCGTGCTGTACTTGTCGCCCAGCTTGAATACGTGGCCCACTTCGATGCCTTTTTTGAGCACCAGGGTTCCCTTACCGTCAGGGCTGAGGTCGCCTTCCACCACATTACGCAGGTCAGCAGTTTCCTTGATTTCGCAATCGCGCCCCCAGTTAGCGCCAGTCAGGTGATGCCCTTCTTCGTTGGCGCCGCAAACAAAGTCCGCCAGCACCGCTGCGCTATTGTCAACAATAGTGCGTAAGGGCAGATTCACGGGGCCAATGGAGCCAGGTTTGCAGCCCACCGCCGCCTCGATGGCTTCGTCGCTGGCGAGCGTCAACGGAGAAGCCACGCCAGGCAATTTTTCCGCTTTGATTTCATTGAGAGTATGGTCGCCTCGCAGCACCAGGGCGATTATTGGCGCAGACGCGCCATCTTCCGCTTCTCCCAGCACCAGCAGGGTTTTTACCGTTTGCTCGGCGGGCAGATTCAAGAATTCAGAGACGCTTTCAATGGTGCGTTGATTGGGCGTGGCGACTTTCGTCAAGTCTTTGGAAGGCGCAGGGGCCTGTTTCATGGCGCACAGGGCTTCCGCCTTTTCAAGGTTTGCGGCGTAGTCGCTTTCGGTGCTGAAAGCGATCAAATCCTCGCCTGAGTTCGCCAGTACGTGGAACTCATGGGAGGAGGAGCCGCCAATGCTGCCGCTATCCGCCTGCACGGGGCGGAAATCCAGCCCGAAACGGCTGAAAATTCGGGTGTAAGCGTCGTACATGACCATGTAAGTTTCGTCTAATGACTCCTGATTTATATGGAAGGAGTAAGCGTCTTTCATCAGGAACTCGCGCGAGCGCATGATGCCGAAACGGGGGCGGCGCTCATCGCGAAACTTGGTTTGGATCTGGTAAAAATTAGCGGGTAGTTGCTTGTAGCTTTTCAGCTCGTTACGTATCAGGTCGGTGATGACTTCTTCGTGAGTCGGGCCGACGCAGAAGTCACGATTGTGACGATCCTGGATGCGCAGAAGCTCGCCGCCATATTGCTCCCAACGGCCTGATTCGATCCACAGCTCCGCCGGCTGTACTGCCGGCATCAGCACTTCCTGGGCGCCGGAACGATCCATTTCCTCTCTGACGATGTTTTCAACTTTTTTCAGGACCCTCAAGCCAAGGGGGAGCCAGGTATAGAGACCTGCGGCCAGCTTGCGAATCATGCCTGCGCGCAACATCAACTGATGGCTGATGACTTCGGCGTCGGCAGGGGTTTCTTTCAGGGTGGCGATCAGGTATCGACTTGCGCGCATATATCTTCCCAGGAATACAAATAAATAAGGTTAACTACCGGTAATGGTTTATTTTTACTGCCGGACTATTGTAGAAGCGATGACTCCTTGCGTACAGGCGCGATTGTATTAAATGCGAATACTGGCCTGAGGGCGGCCCGACGACCGCCTTGGCGTTCGAATTTATCGCAAATTTCCCCGAAACGATGCGCCCCAGCGGCCTTCGTTCGCGCTATACAACAGTTTGTCATGAGAACGCAACCGGCCTCATGGTTTATGCCATATACCTGCTTGGCAACCCTGGGGCGATGAGGCAAACTCACCAGCGTCCGATGATACAGTTGAGCCTATGATGCTGACCGCGCACGAAATTCAAAACATCATCAGAACCGGCGTGCCGATGGCGGAGACCATCGATTTCCGGGTTGATGAGATCTCAGGCAAGAACGCTATCGCCAGAATCCCGTTTTCAGAAACCTTTGTGCGCCCCGGAGGAACCCTTTCCGGACCCATCATCATGTCGCTGGCGGATGCATCTATGTATGCAATCATCCTTGCGACTTTAGGGCGCGTGGAAATGGCTGTCACCAGCAATTTAAACATCAACTTTTTGCAACGGCCCAAGCCGGAAGATCTGTTGGCGGAGGCGACTCTGCTGAAACTGGGCTCCCGGATTGCATTTTGTGAAGTAAATCTGTACTCGCCGAACAGCGATGGTTTGGTCGCACACGCAACGGGAAGTTACGCGTTGCCGCGGTAAGGGGGGAGGAGCCCGCCAGGCGCGTCGCAGCTAGTAGACTGCTGTACCGCAATAATAGCCGTACCCACAACAATAAAAACCAAATGAAATGATTTTGATCAGAGTACTAACTCAAGAACGATCAGTACTAACCTCGTGGAATAACTACAGGAAGTTATGACTATGAACATTACCGCCAGTAAAAACTCAGAAGCGCTGCAGGAGCTCGAACAGCGCAGGCAGCCCGTGCAAGAACGCAGCCGGGAAAGAGTCGAGCTGATATTAAACGAAGCTGCCATTTTAATCAGTGAAGTTGGCGTGCAGGGAGCGAAAACCTCGGAAATCGCCCGTCGCGCGGGTATTTCCCTAGCGTCTTTGTATCGTTATTTCCCCAACAAGGCCGCTATAGTCAAGGCCTTGGCTGAGCGTCATATCAAAACGCTGAGTACAGTCATGGAGGAATTTGTAAACGAGTTTGATCTGGAGGAGGGGTTTGACAAGCTTATCGACACCTTCGCCCATTTCTATCGATCCGAACCTGGATATAAGGAAATCTGGTCGGGAGTCGAGGCGATGCCGGAGCTTCAGCAATTGGATCTCGGCGAGTTGTTCGACAACGCGCAGGCTATCACCAATCGCGCAAAGCTGCTTTACCCTCAAGTTGAACAAGAGCGTCTGTGGTTAATCTGCGTGATGCTGCCCAGAGCATGCGGAGCCATATTGAGATTGGCTATGACGATGGAAGAGAAGCCTGAGTCGATCATGCTGACGGAATTAAAGCTGATGGTGAAGTCTTATCTGCGTCAACGTTTGGGTGAGCTGGACGCCGCAGCGTAACGTCGTGTGACCGGGGTTCCGCTTTAAGCTGGAGTCCGGGTATAGGGGATGCGGAAGTGGAAAAGGCATCCCCGCCATCGTTCATATATCAGTCTATAACGTCCTTCAGCGCCTCCTCTAGCGTATCAAACTGAAAGCCAAAGTTTTCCTCCAGTAAACGGGCTGGACTTGCCTTTTGTCCTGTCAGCAACATCCTGGACAGTTCTCCCATTGCTAGCTTTAGAGCGAATGCGGGAACAGTGCAGAATGCGGGCCGGTGAAGCAACTGCGCCAGGGTGGACGTGAACTCGGCGTTAGTCACGGGCGTTGGACTGACTGCATTGTATGGGCCTCTGCACGTTGGCGTTTCAAGCAAGTGGAGGAGGACTCTCAGCAAGTCTTGAATATGAATCCAGGGCATCCACTGACGACCATCTCCAAATTTGCCCCCCAGTCCGAGTTTAAAGACTGGCGACATTTTTTGTAGAAAGCCCTCTTTTCCCACCACCAGGCCAATGCGGGCGATGGCGACGCGCATGCCGATACTCTCAGCGCTAAGGGCGGCGGCTTCCCACTCACTGCATAGCTCATGAGTAAACTCGTCATGCGGGGGCGTTTGTTCTGTCACCAGCAGGTCTTGCTGGTCGCCGTAATAGCCCACGGCAGAAGCGGAAACCATAGTCTTAGGTGGCGTTTCCAGCTGTTTGCACATGGCGATCAAGTCGTGCGTCAATGCGATGCGGCTGTGCTTTAGCTTCTGTTTGCGCGCTTGCGTCCAGTGCCTGTCCGCCACAGGTTCTCCCGCCAGGTTGATAATGGCGTCGACAGGCTTTTCTATCAGGTCCGCCCGTAACTCTCCTATGCTGCGGCAGCGTTCTCCCACTAGTTGCGGAACCTGCTCTGGTCTCCTGCTGAATACAGTGGTGTCGTGTCCGCTGGCCCATAGCGCCCGACACAGCTGTTTGCCGATAAACCCTGTGCCGCCGGTCACCAGGATATGCATATTCGGATCTCCTTAATTTCTTCCTTTCATGCTTGAGTAGGCCTCGCGCGGATATCGCGCAGCGGCGATTTGGCCATCTTGTGCCTATTCCGGGGGCTATACAATATTAATCAGGCAGACAAATAGCTTCCTTCTATTTGTCTGCAACGACAGGGCCTGAACACGTCAGGCCCTGTCTCCCGCGGCTGGCCTCCGCGCAGACGCATTCATGCTCCTGATTATTAACATGCCAATATCATTGCCATTTTAATAAGTTTTAGAATTAGAGGCTTATCTAATCTGTGTCGTGTAGCGGTAGCTGAGAAAATTAAGGCTGAGCATGGCGCGTAATGACTGTAGCTACTGCGTGTTGGTTTGAAGTAATTCGCGTACCACATTCTCGACTGCGGCGACAAATAGCGGGTGCTCTCCAAGTGGGGGGAGTAGAGTAATGTCGATCCCGAATTTTTTCGTTAGCGGGGGAATCATGGCGGGAACGTCTTCGCGTAAATGTTTGCCCGCGGCGAAAAATAGAGGCAGGACGGCGATTGTTCGCGCCCCTTGGCTGCTTGCTTTGTTTACGGCTTGTTCCAGAGTGGGCTCGGCGAGCTCCATAAACGCCAGGGATACCTGTGTAGCGTTTTGAGATAGACGCTCTGTGAGTTCAATAAAAGGCTGCAGCCAATTGTTGTCTCGGCTGCCGTGAGCGAGAAGGATCGTGTGGTCGAAAATCATAGCGTATTGACGAATCTCCAATTTATGAGTTTTACGCCGATCTGGAATGTTTGGTTTTCAATTTGCTTGCTGTGGATGCATATAATTGAGAGCTTACCTAGTTTTAAGCCGGAAACGAAAGTTTGTTGTGATGTATTTAAAGATCGATTAAGGGGGGGGATGAATGTGGTCGGGCAGCGAAATAATACGTTATTGGTTTGGCGAGCAGGATGAGAGCGGGCTGCCGCCTCAGGAAAATCTCCGACGTTGGTTTACCGAGGCTAAGAGCTATGATCGTGAGATTCGCCGGCGTTTTTTAACGTCGGTTGTGCTTGCCTCCGAGCAAGGTCTGGAACACTGGCGCGACAGCTCTGATGGCGTACTGGCCTTGATCCTTCTTCAGGATGTTTTTCCTCGTTATATCTTTCGTGGCGGCGCCATGGCGTTTGATCAGGACAAAGAGGCTAGAAAAACGTTGCGGGAAGGGCTTAATAAGGCGCTGGACGTCAAGCTGGAGCCGGTTCACAGGATCTTTTTCTACCTGCCGCTTCTGCATTCGGAGCGAGTGTCCGATCAAGAGGAGTCGGTCGCGCTTTATCGGCAGCTGGTTGCGACCTGTGAAGGTGGTCCGTTAAAGGATTTCGTCAGCGGCTTCGCAAGCAGGGCGGAAGCGAACCGGGATGTTATTCGCCAGTTTGGGCGTTTCCCGCACAGAAACAAAATTTTGAGGCGTGCGAGTCGACCAGAGGAGGTCAAGCTTCTGCTTTCTTACCCGGCCGTTTACGATTAATCCCGCCCGACGGTTAATTTCTTATTCCAGTGCTGTTCGCCTGTGAGGATTTTCTGTCTCCTGGGTCACAATGTTGACCTTTGCTGGCTGAGCCCTGCATCCCCCTTTGTTAACATGCGGGGTTCGTCACAGTTTCCTGGACCTTGCGCCAACGGCTTTTGAGTGACGTCAGGAGCCTGGAAGTAAAATAAGAGTTAGTTATGTCTAGTAGCCTTGAATTGGACTTTCCTGCTGTAGATCAGTCTCTAAGTGAATCGATTCAATATCAGGGAAGAAAGGCCTCAAGGGTCAAGAGCGAGCAGCGCCGCCGTGAAATTCTACAGGCCGCTCTACGTATCGTAGCCAAAGAGGGCGTGCAGGGCGTCAAACATCGCGCTGTGGCGAAAGAGGCGGGTGTCCCACTGGCCTCCACTACCTATTACTTCAAAGACATCAATGAGTTAATAACCGACGCGTTCATGCTGTTTGCGGAAAAAAGCCGCGAGAAGCTGGAGTTCTTTTATTCTGAATTGCGTCGTCTCGCCTACGAATATGACGCCGTCTCTGTCATGGAGGACGAAAAGCGCAAGCGCGAGTTCGCCAATGCGCTGGTGGAGATGGGGACTAACTATGTGTTGGGGCAGGTTCGGCACCATAAATCTGAGTTGATGTCGGAGCAGGCGTTTCTTATGGAGTCCGTAAGAGATGAGAGTCTGAGCGCGCTGGCGAGACGCTATAAAGACGCCTGGTTGTCTGGACTGGTGGACTTTATGCAGTCGCTTGGGTACGAGACCTATGTAGAGGATGCGGCCATTATCATGGGAATGGTGGGCAACCTGGAGCAGGAAGGCGCGCTTCAGGGGGGGAGCATCGATGAAGAAAAGGTGCGCAGGGTATGGCGACGGCTTCTTTATATGATGTTGGATATACGCTAAGCCCCAATATTTCTCCTTTTGTTTTATATGATGAAAAAAATCAAAATAGGGGTTGCGTGCTACGGGCGTGCTAATTATAATGCGCCCACTTCTTTTGAGGAGCACCTCGAAAGAAGTCAAAAAAGCAGTCTAAGTTCATGATTAGATTGTTCTTTTAAGCGGGAATAGCTCAGTTGGTAGAGCACAACCTTGCCAAGGTTGGGGTCGCGAGTTCGAGTCTCGTTTCCCGCTCCAATTTTTCTCTCCGAATTTAAGCTCATCAAACCACCCTTAATCTATATTTTCCTGATTGCGTTGCAATTTCTGGATTTCCGGCGTTTTCCTTAACCATCGTCTAAACTTAAAGCCAAGCGGCCAGAGTGGTCTGTCAGTTGGTTTCTACCTCGGGGTATTGGGTTATGGCGAGTGTTTTGGACTCTGTTGATCAACGCACCAAACTGGTGGGTGAGAATCGCTTGGAGCTTCTCTTGTTCAAACTGGGGATGAGGCAGATTTTCGCGATCAACGTGTTCAAAATTCAAGAAGTGCTCAAGCTGCCCAATTTGACGCAAATGCCCCATCGCCACCCTGTTGTATGTGGCGTTAGTCATATTCGCGACACAACTGTTCCCGTGATCAATCTGTCGCAGGCGATAGGCTTTCGGCCGTTAAAGCCGGACAAGGATTCCACTATTATTGTGACGGAGTATAACCGCACGGTTCAGGCTTTTTTGGTGTCTAGCGTAGACCGCATTGTGAATATGACCTGGGAGCAAATTCTGCCTCCGCCAAAAGGGGCGGGCGGCTCTCATTACGTTACGGCGATAACCCATTACAACGATCAGATTGTTGAGATCATCGACGTAGAGCGGGTGTTGGCGGATATTCGTCCGTATTCCACTGACGTTTCCGACACGGCGCTGACGGAGAATATTCGAAAAGTTGCTCAAGGGAAGGAGGTGTTGTTGGTGGACGATTCGCCGGTGGCGATCAGTCAGGCGATTGGGACCTTGCAGAAAGTCGGGTTGAAAGTGATTACCGCCAGGAATGGCCTGGAAGCCTATAACCTCCTTAAAAAGTGGGCCGACGAAGGCGTCAATGTGCCTGAAAAGCTTTTAATGGTGGTGACTGACGCTGAAATGCCTGCGATGGATGGCTACAGGTTGACCACGGAAATTCGTAATGACCCTCGCCTGAAAGACCTGTATGTGGTGCTGCATACCTCTTTAAGTGGCAGCTTCAACAAGGCGATGGTGGAAAAGGTAGGGTGTAACAACTTTTTGTCCAAGTTCCAGCCTGATGAACTGGCGGCGTTGGTGCAATCGCGGCTTAATTCACTGGCGGCTCGCTAGGGCGTCGCAAAGAGTGCTTCTCCCGGCCCTTGTCCTCCGACTTAGACCTAATTAGACTGCCTGTTTCCGCCTGCATAGAATAGGCTGTTTTTTCGCGTCGACGACCCACGCATTTTGTCCCTTCCCTGTATGTCCAGTGCGCTACGCCTGCATTGAGCCGAGAGCGCGCTTAGGAGAGAGTTATGACGGATATCCGAGTTACTGAGTTAAATATTTACCCCATCAAATCCTGTGCGGGCGTTAGCCTCAGCAAAGTGGCGATTACGAACTGGGGGGCGGATCGCGATCGCCGCTTTATGCTGGTGGATGTGAATGGCAAATTCATTACGGCGAGAAAGCATCATCGACTGGTGTTGGTGAGGGCGGTTACTGCGGATAAGGGGTTGATGTTGTCGGCCCCGGGAATGAGCGGTTTGTATATTGAAGCGCCGGATCAAGAGGGCGTCGCCCTAGAGTCTGTGCAGGTATGGAAAGACGAGGTGTCCGCGTTGTTTGTCGATGCGCGCGCAGATGCCTGGTTCAGTGAGTTTCTGGGCGAGCAGGCGCGACTTGTGTATATTCCCGAGCGCAGTTTTCGGCAGGTTGATCGCGCTTATTATGATGCGCCGCACAAAGTAAGTTTTGCGGACGCTTATCCTATCCTGGCGACTTCTGAATCCTCGCTGGAAGATCTAAATGGCCGATTACGCAGCCCGGTTAAAATGACGCATTTTCGACCCAACATTGTTGTGGCTGGCGCGGAAAGTTTTGCGGAAGATCATTGGCGGCGGTTACGGATAGGCGAGGTGGAGTTCGCGGCAGTGAAGCCTTGTTCAAGATGCGTGTTTACTACGATTGATCCCGCTACAGGCGATAAGTCGCCTGATACTGAGCCGCTGCGCACTTTGGCCTCCTATCGTATAACCGAACTGGGCGCGATATTCGGACAGAACCTGGTGCAGTTGAACCAGGGGGCTATTTGTGTCGGCGATAAAGTGGAGCTGCTCGACTAAGTGCTCGGCGTGCAGTTCTCCTCTTATATAAATGAATTCATAAATTAATAGATTTTAGAAGGTTACGATGGCGTTGCTACGGCTGAAAGATGTTTCCCTGGCGTTTGGAATGGCTCCGTTGCTGGATCATGCGGACTTGGTGATTGAGTCTCAAGAACGGCTGTGTCTGGTCGGCCGCAACGGCGCAGGTAAATCCACACTTTTGAAAGTGTGCGCCGGTGAAATCAAGCCGGACGGCGGAGAAATAAATAGAGGCAGGGATTTGAAAATGGCCTACCTGCCGCAGGAGCTTCCAGAACGGGGCGACGCCAGTGTGCGCTCGGTGGTGGCGGAAGGCTTGGCGGAAGTGGGTGAGTGGCTCGCGGCCTATGACGCGCTGACTCAGCAAGGCGCTGAAGGTAATGTGGCCGAGCTTGAGCGCCTGCATAACAAGATCGAGACTCATGACGGCTGGCGTTTGCGTCAAAAAGTGGAAGCGGTCATGCAACGCCTGGAGCTGCCGGGCGATAAGTCCATCTCTGAACTTTCTGGGGGATGGCGTCGACGTGTGTTTCTGGCCCGCGCCCTGGTGCAGGAGCCGAATCTGCTCATGCTGGATGAGCCCACCAACCATCTGGACATCGACATGATCACCTGGTTGGAGGAGGAGCTGCTGCAGTTCGGCGGCAGCGTACTGTTTATCTCTCACGATCGCGCCTTTATTGACCGTTTGGCGACGCGTGTCATTGAGCTGGATCGCGGTAAGTTGTCGAGTTGGCCTGCGCCCTACGAAGCCTACCTGGCAAAAAAAGAAGAGCAGCTGGCGGCGGAGGAAAAAGAGTGGGAGCGCTTCGACAAGAAACTGGCGGATGAAGAGGTTTGGATTCGTCAGGGCATCAAGGCGCGTCGTACTCGTAATGAGGGGCGAGTCAGGGCTCTGAAGAAGCTGCGAGACGAACGCAGGCAGCGACGAGACCGCGTTGGACAGGTGAGCCTGAAAGTGGATTCCGAGGAGCGCTCCGGTAATCTGGTGGCGGAGCTCAAAAATGTCAGTTTTGGCTACGCAGATCAGCCCAATCTGGTGAAGGATCTGAGCTGGCAGTTGATGCGCAAAGATCGGGTGGGTCTATTGGGTCCTAACGGTTGCGGCAAATCGACATTTATAAAGTTAATCCTGGGCGGCTTGGAGGCGACGGAGGGCGTCATTAAACGGGGCTCCCGGCTGCAGGTGGCTTATTTTGATCAGTTGCGAGGGCAAATCGATCCAGAAGCGAGCGTCTGGGATAACGTCGCCAAAGGAAAAGACTTTATCGAGGTTGGCGGTCGTAACGTTCACGTCACCGGCTACCTGAAAGATTTCCTGTTTTCCCCGGAAAGATTGCGTACTCCGGCCAAGGCGTTATCTGGCGGTGAAATTAACCGGCTGTTGTTGGCCAAACTGTTCACCATGCCAGCGAACTTTTTGGTGCTGGATGAGCCTACCAATGACCTGGATATGGATACGCTGGACCTGCTGGAGAATCTGCTGGCGGAGTTTGACGGCACCATTCTGCTGGTGTCCCACGATCGTTTCTTCATCGACAACGTTGTGACCAGCACGCTGGTGTTCGAGGGAGATGGCAAGATTTCCGAATATCCGGGTGGTTATAACGACTGGTTGGCGCAACGTCCAGTGGTCAAAGCGGAAGCCAAGCCCACTGAACCCAAGGCTCAGGCTGCCAAGCCGAAAACAGCGTCGGACGGCGGCAAAGCGGCCAAGCTAAGCTACAAACTGCAACGCGAACTGGACGCTTTACCCAAGGAAATCGAGCGCCTGGAAACAGAGGTGTCCGCAATGCAGGAAGAGGTGTCCGCCGCTGACTTTTATAGTCGTCCCCACGAAGATGTGAGTCGTGCGCTGACAGCGCTGGCGGAACTTGAGAAAGCGCTGGAGAAGACAATGGAAAGGTGGATGGAGCTTGAAGAAATGGCGGGCGGAGGCTGATTGAGGGTTACAAATTTAAAAATATCGATATCCGCAAATCCGCTACACTTGAGAATAAAGGAGTAATTTCAGCAGCCGACGGACTCCGTTGAGAAAGCTTAGACTTCTGTCGCCTCAATTGATTACGGAGAAAAACAGCAATATGCGGGTGCGTTATGAATTCCGTTTCGACGACAATCGAGTGCTGGATTATGTCATTGAGACGGAAAGAGAAGACAAGAGCATGCACTCAGAGCCGCCCGCAGAGTGGACTGAGCTGAAGAACTGTCAATGCTCGAACTGTCCTCTCAAGAAGGACGCCGAACGCTATTGTCCCGCTGCTCTCGATATGCAGAAGATTGTTGCGGATTTTCGTTCTGAGCCCGCCTTCCAGAAGGTGGAGGTGACGGTCTTCACCAAAGAGCGCAACTACCATAAGCGCACTGGTCTGGAAGAGGCGTTGCGCTCATTGATGGGGTTGGTGATGGCGACTAGCCACTGCCCCATACTCGGCGAGTTAAGGCCAATGGCCATTCATCACATGCCCTTTTCCAGTGGTGAAGAATTCATTCTCCGCTCGGTTTCCATTTATCTGGTGCAACAATATTTCATGTTTCGTGATGGCGGTAAGCCGGATTGGGAGCTGAAAGGGCTGGTGGAGCGCAATCGTCGATTGCAGCTGGTGAATCAGGCGTTGTGGCAGCGCATTCACTCCGCCTGTGACGGAGACTCTAACCTGAAAGCGCTGTTGAGTTTTTTTTCTCTGGCGTCCAGCGTCACTTTTTCTTTGGAGACGCAGCTTCAGAAGCTGCGTAAATCCTTCGAATCCGGAGAATGGGTGGCTCCGCTGTAGCGGAGCGCGTCATTCAGATCCCGTTTATTTTCTAGTCGCTGATGCGAACCGCCAGGACGTCGCACTTGGCTCCATGTAAAACGCCGTTCGCCGTTGAACCCAGTAATAACTGTAATCCGTGGCGGCCATGGCTGCCGACAATGACCAGATCAATCGCATTTTCTTCTGCGTAGCGATGAATTTCACTTTCTGGACGTCCTACCAGCACTGCTGCGGCGCTATTGGTCAGAGTGTGTTTCTCTATCAGTTTTTGCAATTTCTCTTCGCTGTGCTTTTGCAGCTGCTGTTGGATGTCTCCTAAGTCCAAAGGAATGTCGCCGCCATAAGCGTAACTGATGGGTTCGATAACGTGCGTCAGGTGC
The DNA here is from genome assembly GCF_057367735.1 of Hahella sp. NS-SX17. Taxonomy (NCBI): domain Bacteria; kingdom Pseudomonadati; phylum Pseudomonadota; class Gammaproteobacteria; order Oceanospirillales; family Hahellaceae; genus Hahella; species Hahella sp. NS-SX17. The sequence goes on along the minus strand of NZ_CM170632.1, from coordinate 5,457,777 downwards.
AGGCGGGCCTGTGTCGCCTGCTGCATTTGCAGGGCTTTGGCGATGACCTGCTCGCCTTCTTCGCTAAGGTCCAGGGCGACTAGAATATTCTTGTACATACTGTGCTCCTTTTGGCTTCTGTATTCCGAAAGTGTTTTCCAAGTGTCCAACTTTTCGGTAGTGTCCGCAAAACTGAAAACAGCTTAATGCTAATGAAAGCCGCACTGAGATGACAGCGGACAAAATCAGGTGAGAAAGAATGCTCCGGGCTCGTAATTATTGCGTCGCCTTGAACGACTTCCAGACAGGATGAATGGCGAATGACGACAGCTTTGATAATTATTTTTTGTGTGGTGGGAATTATCGGCGGCTCAATTTTCTGGGTATTGCCAAGTCCAGAGGAACGGCGCCGTATGCGCCTGCGGCAGCAAGCGCTCGCTGCGGGATTTCGCGTGCGGCGAACGGCCCCGGGAAAGCTGGACGAATCCTTGGAAAGCCTGGAGGCGGACCCGTGGCGCACCCACTTTTACTATAAGGCGCTGCCGCCTTCGAGGGCTCCTCGCAGAGTGTTATATGCTAATGAAGGGGAGAGGTTGAAACAGCTGTCCCTGACAGGAAACTTTCCATATGAATTGTTCTCGGATAATGACTTGAGCGAGTTGGCTTCTCAAGTAAAGGCGATTGAGATAACCGGGCATGAAATCGGTTTTCTGTGGGAGGAGCGCGGAACTGCGGAGGATCTTGAACGGGTGCTGCAGTGTTTTAATCGGCTGGCGGAAGTCGCAGGCGCGCATAGATAGGCGCGCCCTGCGTTTGAATTTGGCGCCAAGGTCTGGGAACGGCTCAGGTTCCGCTGTAGGCTTTGGCGAGATTGTCCAGGTCGCTGATTATTCTTTTTGAATACAGATTTACTACGTAAGAAACGTTGTTCTCGTTGTAGTTGATATAGGAGTTTTTAATGAACTCCCATTTGGTGGAAATAGCGTCCAGAGTCTTGCGCGTGGCCTCAGTGTTTTGTTGTGACGCCATGAGCCGGGCGACATTTTTATCAAAGCTGATTGCTTGAACGTCCATGGGGTCTTCACTTTTGGCCCCCTGGAAGATTTGCGTTACGTTGGATGCGCTGCGGGCGGAGTATTTGGTCAACATGCTTTCCAGAATGATCTTGGAATTACGCACCAGTTCGATTGTTTCCTGTGGGCGGTATCCAGATATCTCCATGGTTTTGTCGTAAGTCCTCTCGGTAGCGCCGACAAGGTCGATGTTCACCTGCGCCATATCTCCCACCAGGCGGAGATCGGGATAGCCAACCTTGACGATGTCGTTCATGTTGGTGTTCAGTAGCTCTTTGTACTTGAGCCACGTGGCGCTCATAACGCTCAATTCTCCCTGCACTTCCACAATGCCATCTTGAGACTCCAGTGCTTTGAAGGCGGCGTTCATAAAGTCGATTTCCTGGCTCACTTCTGACAGGATGTCCTTGTCGCCGGGATTCAGGGTGAAGTTGTAATACGCATTGATGGTTTGATACGAATGCGCTTGCACATCGTGCAAGTGCTTGAGAATGGCTTCGGCCTGCGTGTTGTTCAACGCAAATGAATGTGACGAATACAGGGCGAGAAGTGCAAGAAAACAACACCAGAGAGGATTCCGGTGCATACCCGATTGGCTCATAGACACGCTCTCCAGGAAAGTTGGGCGCAGAAGGCCACCTGCTATTTTTATAATTATGTTTCCGACTTGTCGGTGCGGCTTCCCACTATTTTTTTAAAATTATTTCCAACGACGCCTTCAATGGCCGGCCTGGCTACCAGCTGCCGGTTTATAAATAGAAAAAATAGGGGAAATGCCTGCGCTAGTCAAAAAGTTATAAGCTTATCGTCCTATTGTACGGGTGCGCTTCAAGCGTATTCAGGGACGTCTAACTTAAAAAGTGAGGTGAAATATACTGCATAATTTCATGAAAAATAAATCTTAAAAATTTTTAAAGCGGCTGAAAATGACATAAGTGTAAGCAATTATTGACAAAAATCGGCGCCATTTTTAGGGGAAGAGATTGACAAACGGGCCAAAATTATCCATGTTGTTGCGACCTGATTCAAACGAGCGTATGAATTGTTGTTCGATGCATCGGCTTTGATTCCGAAGCTCCGGAGAAGGGCGGCCCGGCAAGGCGTCCGTTGGGACCCGTAAATAGGGCAATAAACCAGTGCTAAACAATGCTTGGAGATCCGTTGATGATTTACGCAGGTAAAGCCATCACAGTCAAAGAGATCGAGGATGGTATCGCAGTACTAACTTTCGATTTGCAAGGCGAGTCTGTAAATAAATTTAACCGCTTGACGCTGACTGAGTTGGCGGAAGCGACCCAGAAACTACAAAGTCAACAAGGCGTTACTGGCCTTGTCGTTACCAGCAACAAAGATTGTTTCATCGTTGGCGCTGATATCACTGAGTTCCAGGAACTGTTCGCCGGCTCTGAAGAAGAGTTGGTCGCCAACAATCTGGAAGCCAATAAGATTTTCTCCGCTGTTGAAGATTTGCCGTTTCCCACGGTGACCGCCATTAATGGCATCGCTTTGGGCGGCGGCTTTGAGATGTGTTTGTCCACTGACTTCCGCGTCATGTCCACTGGTGCGAAAGTCGGTCTGCCGGAAGTGAAACTGGGAATTTTCCCAGGGTTCGGCGGTACAGTACGTTTGTCCCGCCTGGTTGGCGCCGACTACGCGATCGAGTGGATTTGCGCGGGCGGTGAGAAGCGAGCTGAGCAGGCGTTGAAAGAAGGCGCTGTGGATGCGGCTGTCGCGCCTGAAAAACTGATGGACGCGGCGTTGTCTGTGTTGCGTCAGGCCATCGAAGGCAAGCTGGATTATAAAGCGCGTCGGGAAGAGAAAACCGGCAAGCTGAAGTTGAATCCGATGGAAAGTATGATGGCGTTTGAAACCGCCAAAGGCTACGTGGCGGGTCAGGCCGGACGTAATTATCCGGCGCCTGTTGAAGCCATCAAGGTAATGCAAAAGCATGCGGGCATGACCCGTGACAAGGCGATTGAAGTAGAGGCCAAAGGTTTCGCGAAAATGGCGAAAACCTCCGTGGCGCACAGCTTGATCGGCTTGTTCCTGAATGATCAGGAGCTGAAGAAAAAAGCGAAAGATCTGGAGCCTAAGGCCAGCGAAGTCAAACAAGCGGCGGTATTGGGCGCGGGCATTATGGGCGGCGGCGTGGCGTATCAATCTGCGCTGAAAGGCACGCCTATCCTGATGAAAGACATCAATCAGTCCGGTATCGATCTGGGTCTGAAAGAAGCCAAGAAACTGCTGACCAAGCGCGTCGACAAGGGGCGCATGAATGCAGGGGAAATGGCGGATGTTCTGAACCGTATCACTCCGGCGCTGAGCTACGGCGATTTCGGAACGGTGGATCTGGTGGTTGAAGCAGTTGTTGAAAACCCGAAGGTCAAAGACATCGTGTTGCGTGAAGTGGAAGACTTGGTGCGTGAGGATACTATCCTGACCTCCAACACCTCCACGATCTCCATCAATCGTCTGGCGCAGAACCTGAAGCGTCCGGAAAACTTCTGCGGCATGCACTTCTTCAACCCGGTGCACATGATGCCTCTGGTAGAAGTGATTCGCGGCGAGAAGACCAGTGAAAAAGCCATCGCCACTACTGTCGCGTACGCCAAAGCGATGGGTAAAACGCCTATCGTGGTGAATGATTGCCCTGGATTCCTGGTGAACCGTATTTTGTTCCCTTACTTCGGCGGCTTTATTGGTTTGGTGCGCGACGGCGCTGATTTCCAGCAGGTCGACAAGGTGATGGAGCGTTTCGGTTGGCCGATGGGTCCGGCTTACCTGCTTGATGTAGTGGGTATGGACACGGCGAAGCACGCTGGCGACGTGATGGCGGAAGGTTTCCCTGATCGCATGAGCTACTCCGAAACAACCATTATCGACGTCATGTTCGATAAAGGTCGTTACGGTCAGAAGAGCGATAAAGGCTTCTACGCATACGAGCTGGATAAGAAAGGCAAGCAGAAGAAAATTGTCGATGACAGCGTTGACGCACTGATTAAGTCCGTGCAGAAATCTCAGCGCGACTTCTCTGAAGAGGAAATCATCGAGCGCATGATGGTGCCTTTGTGCATCGAGACCGTTCGCTGCCTGGAAGACGGTATCGTCGAGACTGCGGCGGAAGCGGATATGGGCTTGATTTTCGGCATCGGATTCCCTCCATTCCGTGGGGGCGCGTTGCGCTATATTGACTCTCTGGGCGTGGAAGAGTTCTGCAAGATCGCTGACAAATATGCGGATCTGGGCGCTCTGTATCATCCGACCCAAGGGCTGCGCGACATGGCTAAGTCCGGCAAGAAGTTTTTTGGCTAATTGCTGATAGAGAATTCCCGACGGAGAAAATGATATGAGTCTGAATCCAAGAGACGTTGTCGTTATCGACTGTGTTCGCAGCCCGATGGGGCGCGCCAAGGCGGGATGTTTCCGCAATGTGCGCGCGGAGACGCTGTCAGCGACGTTGATTGACGCATTATTCGACCGCAATGACAAAGTGGACCCTGCGGAAGTTGAAGATCTGATCTGGGGCTGTGTAAACCAGACCCTGGAGCAGGGCTTCAACGTGGCGCGGCAGATTTCTCTGCTGACCCGCATTCCGCACACTTCGTCAGCGCAAACGGTAAACCGCTTGTGTGGTTCCGCCATGTCCGCGATTCATACTGCGGCGCAGGCGATCATGACGGGCAATGGCGATGTGTTTGTGGTGGGTGGCGTTGAGCACATGGGGCACGTGCCCATGACTCAAGGCTTCGATCATAATCCGGCTGCAAGCAAGTATTCCGCTAAAGCGTCCAACATGATGGGCCTGACGGCGGAAATGCTGGCCAAGATGCATGGCATCAGCCGTCAGCAACAGGATGAGTTCGGCGCTCGCTCCCACCGCTTGGCGCACGAAGCCACGCTGGAAGGACGCTTTCGCAATGAAATCATCTCTATTCAGGGGCATGACGACGACGGCTTCCCCGCGTTGATCGAGAACGATGAAACGATTCGCCCTGAAACTACGGCTGAAAGTCTGTCGCAATTGCGTCCCGCTTTTGATCCTAAGAGCGGTACAGTTACGGCGGGTCAATCTTCTCAGTTGACGGATGGCGCTTCCGCCATGCTGCTGATGTCCGCGGAGCGCGCTCAGGCGTTAGGCCTGACGCCAATGGCGAAAATCCGCTCCATGGCTACAGCCGGATGTGATCCCGCTATCATGGGTTACGGCCCGGTGCCGGCGACCAAGAAGGCGCTAAAGCGCGCAGGACTGAAAGTGGAAGATATTGATTTCTGGGAGCTGAACGAAGCTTTTGCTGCGCAGTCTCTGCCAGTTATCAAAGATCTGAAACTGATGGACGTGGTCGACCAGAAAGTTAACCTGAACGGCGGCGCTATCGCCTTGGGTCACCCTCTGGGTTGCTCTGGCGCGCGTATCTCCACTACCTTGCTGAATGTCATGGCCGCTAAAGGCGGTACGCTGGGCGTATCCACCATGTGTATCGGTCTGGGGCAGGGTATTGCGACGGTTTGGGAGCGTATCTAATACGTTGACGCTTCGGCTTGGGGAAACCTGAATCGGAAGCAATGAAATCCGGCGTCCCGTAAGGGGCTCCGGATTTTTTTATGGATGAAGTGGAGTTTGGGGAAGGCTTTTTACTGAGTTTCCTGAGAGCGATTCTGGGTTTCTCCGTCACGCATCAGATTTTTGATCTTGTCGGATATCTCTTTGATCTGCTCGTTCTTGTTAGGGATTTCCTGGCGTGTGCGCTTGAGCGCCTCGCGGGCGTGCTTGAAATGCTTTTCTGCGCCGGCCTTGTCATTCTGGGCCGCCAGACTTTCCGCCATCTGCAGTTGGCTGCCAACCTCCACGTCAAGCGCCATTTTTCGTAGATGTTGACTGTATTCCTCGTAGAGAGGGACGGGGAGCGAGCCGCGCAGCTTGAAGCGTTGCAGTTTTTGCAGGCACTCGGAAAGCGAGCGTTGAATGGCGGCGATCGCCGCATCGCTGGCCACCGTCTTTTGCGCCTGAGGGAGTAGAACGCCGGTTTTTAAATCACGCTCTCTTTGCTTCAGGTTGTCCAGTAGGACGCGCAGCTCTTCTGATTTTCGGTCCATTTTTGTCATGGACTGGGCGATCTCAACCATGGCGTGATTGAGACTGATGGCGATATTGGCGGAGTCATCCACTCGCATGATGACTTGAAATAACGAGTTTATTTCTTCGTATTTTTGTTTTAACGATTTAAGTTGGCTTTGACGATAAGCTAACGCCTGCTGTCGCGAGTACATAACGCCGCTAACGATAATAGAGACGGTTATGAAAACTGCGAGCAGGACGATTAAGGTTGTCATATAAAAGGCGGCGAAAACGCTTATTAATTAATGTGTCGGTCTTATTAAGTGTTAACGACATTGCGGGGTAGGGCAAGTTATCGGAGTTAAATAGACGCCGACAAATCGGGCCTGACCGGCTATTTTTACTTTAAATACCAGATTTTCTGGCAATCACTTGACCCGTCGACTACAACCTCTAATATATGACGGCTATTTCAACTAGGAGCAAAGAACCATCCGCTATGGGTAAATCGCTGGTAATCGTGGAGTCCCCTGCAAAGGCAAAAACCATAAACAAATATCTTGGTTCGGAATATGTAGTTAAATCCAGTGTGGGGCATATTCGTGATTTGCCGACCAGTGGAGGTAAGGAAACATCATCTCCGAAAGAGCGTGCGGCGGAAGCGGCGAAAATGCGCAAGCTGCCTGCTGAAGAGCGCGAAAGCATCAAGAAACGCAAGGCCAGGGATCAATTGATCTCTCGTATGGGCGTCGACCCTGAAAATGATTGGGCGGCCCGCTACGAGATCCTTCCAGGTAAAGAAAAGGTTGTCGAAGAGCTGAAGCGTCTGGCGAAAAGCGCCGACCAGATCTATCTCGCAACGGACTTGGACCGCGAAGGAGAGGCTATCGCCTGGCATCTCAAAGAATCTATTGGCGGCGATGACTCCCGTTATCGCCGCGTGGTCTTTAATGAGATCACTAAGTCCGCTATTACTGAGGCGTTTAAAAGCCCCAGTCAACTTGATTACAATCGAGTAAACGCCCAGCAGGCGCGCCGCTTCCTTGATCGCGTGGTCGGCTATATGGTGTCGCCGCTGCTGTGGTCCAAGATCGCGCGTGGTTTGTCCGCAGGGCGGGTGCAATCCGTTGCGGTGCGCCTGATTGTTGAGCGTGAGCGTGAAATTCGCGCCTTTACGCCGGAAGAATACTGGGAATTGCATGCGCTGCTGTCCAAGAGTAAGCAGCAGGCTAAATTCCAGGTCGCCAAATATAAGGGTGAGAACTACCGGCCCACTAACAAAGAGCAGTCTGAAAAGCTGACTGCGTTGCTGGAGTCGCAGGCGTTCAAGGTTGTCAATCGCGAGGATAAGCCGTCGGTCACTAAGGCTCCGGCGCCATTTATCACTTCTACCTTGCAGCAGGCGGCGAGCACCCGTTTGGGGTTTAGCGTCAAGAAGACCATGGTGTTGGCTCAGCGTCTCTATGAGGCGGGTTACATCACTTATATGAGAACGGACTCCACCAACTTGTCTGCGGATGCGGTGAGCGCCTGTCGTGAATTTATCGGCAAGAAGTTTGGCGATAAATATCTGCCTGAAAACCCGAAAACCTACGTGAGTAAAGAACGGGCCCAGGAAGCGCACGAGGCGATACGTCCTTCCGATATCAATGTAGGCTCTAATCAAATCTCCGGTCTCGAAAAAGACGCTGAGAAGCTGTATGACCTCATTTGGCGTCAATTCGTGGCCTGTCAGATGGAAAATGCGCGCTTTCTGAGCACTAGCATTCAGGTGCAGGCAGGGGACTTTGAGTTAAGGACCCGCGGCAGGCTTTTGCAGTTTGACGGTTTCCTTAAAGTGCTGCCTGCGCAAGCGAAGAAGGATGATGAGGCGGAGTTGCCTGCATTCGAAATTAACGATCAGTTGGATCTGGATAAACTTGAGCCGACTCAGCACTTTACCAAGCCTGCCCCTCGTTACACTGAGGCGACATTGGTGAAGGAGCTGGAAAAGCGCAGCATTGGACGCCCTTCCACGTACGCCTCAATCATTTCCACCATTCAGGAGCGTGGCTATGTGAAGTTGGCCAACCGTCGTTTCTATGCGGAAAAGATGGGGGATATCGTAACGGATCGCCTGACGGAAGCGTTTACTGATCTGATGGATTACGGTTTTACGGCGAAGATGGAAGGTCAGCTGGATGAGATCGCCTCTGGTAGTGAGGGGTGGAAGCAGGTGCTTAACGCTTTCTACGCCGATTTCGCCAAGAAGCTGGAGAAGGCGGATACGGAAGGGGGGATGCGCGCCAATCAGGCGGTGCAGACGGAAATTACATGTCCGACCTGCTCGCGTCCAATGCAGATACGCACTGCTTCTACTGGCGTGTTCCTTGGTTGTTCCGGTTATGCGCTGCCGCCGAAAGAGCGCTGTAAGACGACTATCAATCTGATTCCTGGCGATGAAGTGATTCGCGCGGACGATGAAGAAGGCGAGGCAAATGCGCTGCGAGCGAAAAAACGCTGCCCTATTTGCGATACCGCTATGGATAGTTACGTCATTGACGAGACCCGCAAGCTGCATGTGTGTGGCAATAATCCGGATTGTGATGGCTACGAGATTGAAGGTGGTCAATTCAAGGTGGCTGGCTATGATGGTCCGGTGTTGGAGTGCGATAAATGCGGCGCTGAGATGCAGCTCAAAACCGGTCGCTTTGGGAAGTACTTTGGCTGCACCAGCTCGACTTGCGGCAATACCCGCAAGCTGTTGAAAAATGGCGAGCCTGCGCCGCCAAAGATGGAGCCTGTGGTTATGCCGGAACTGGCGTGCGACAAGGTTGACGATATCTTTGTGCTGCGTGACGGCGCCTCTGGTCTGTTTCTGGCGGCGAGTAAGTTCCCCAAGAATCGGGAAACGCGGGCCCCGCTGGTGGAGGAGTTAATTCCCCATAAGAAGGAAATTGACCCTAAATATCACTACCTGCTGGATGCGCCTACTCGTGATCCGGAAGGAAATCCGGCGATTATTCGCTTCAGTCGCAAGACCAAGCAGCAGTATGTCATGTCGGAGAAGGGGGGTAAGCCCACTGGTTGGTCGGCTTTCTACAAAGATGGAAAGTGGGCGGCTAAAGACAAGTAGTCTGTAGGCGCTAAAAGAAAAAAGGGCGGTTTGATCACCGCCCTTTTTTGGTTTTATCCACCTGCAAGGCTTGGCTTAAAGCGGAGTTTATCGCTTCAGGCGCGCCAGCAGGCTGGATGTGTCCCAGCGTCCGCCCCCCATGGATTGCACTTCGGCGTAAAGTTGGTCCACCAGGGCGGTGATAGGGAGGCGTGCTCTGTTGTTTGCGGCTTCACGCAAACAAATGGATAGATCTTTGCGCATCAGGTCTACGGCGAATCCGTGCTCGTATTCTCCGGCGATCATGGTTTTGTGCCGATTGTCCATTTGCCAGGACTGTGCTGCTCCTTTGGAGAGAACATTCACCACTTGTTGTGGGTCGAGATCGGCCTGTTCGGCGAAGTGTAGCGCTTCCGCCAGACCTTGGACTAATCCGGCGATGGCGATCTGGTTGGCCATCTTTGTCAGCTGTCCGCTGCCTGCTTGCCCCATGTGGGTTGCGGCTCGGCTGTAATGTTTGAATAGGGTCTCGGCTTTTGCAAAGTCTTTTGCTTCCCCGCCGCACATAATGGTTAAAGCGCCGTTCTCTGCGCCTTGTTGTCCGCCGGATACAGGGGCGTCAAGAAAGCCGATATTGCGTTCTTGGGCTGCTTCAAACAGTTCTTTGGCGACGCTGGCTGAGGCGGTGGTGTGATCGATAATCAGGGAGCCTTTGCGTAACTGATTGATTAGGCCTTCTTCGCCTAAAAAGATGCTGCGCAGGTCGTTGTCGTCGCCGACGCAAGAGATAATCACATCACATTGGGCGGCGTCCCGCAGCTTGCGAATGAACTTGCCGGTGTGGGTCTTCAGCCAGCGTTCTGACTTCTCGACGTTGCGGTTGTAAACGGTGACCTGGTGGCCATTGTTGGCGAGGTGGCCGGCCATCGGGAATCCCATGACGCCGAGGCCGATGAAGCAAATTCTTCCTAATACGGCGGTTTCGGTTGATTCCATGTTTGTATTCCTGGAGTGGTTAAATCCAATGGGTTGATAGTGCATGGGGCGCTTCAATAAAGAAAGGCCGCATGAGCGGCCTTTGCAAGTAAACCCGCAAACTAATTATTTGCTTGGGTAATCTCTGGTGGTGTGTCCAGTGTACAACTGGCGCGGGCGGCCGATCCGGTAGGATGAGCTCACCATTTCGTGCCAGTGAGAGAACCAGCCGATCGTTCTCGCCATGGCGAAGATGACCGTGAACATGGAAACTGGAATGCCTACGGCGCGCAGGATGATGCCAGAGTAAAAGTCTACGTTGGGGTAGAGCTTCTTCTCTACGAAGTAGGGGTCTTCCAGGGCGATACGCTCCAGTTCGCGGGCGATGCGGAACAGTGGGTCATTTTCACAGCCCAGCTCTTTCAGCACGTCGTCGCAGGTCTGCTTCATGACTTTTGCGCGCGGGTCGAAGTTTTTGTAAACCCGGTGACCAAAGCCCATCAGGCGGAAAGGGTCGCTCTTGTCTTTGGCGCGCTTGATGAATTCCGGAATGCGGGACTCATCGCCGATTTCCAGAAGCATGTTCAATACAGCTTCATTGGCGCCGCCATGCGCAGGTCCCCATAGCGCAGCGATGCCGGATGCAATGCAGGCGAAGGGGTTGGCGCCGGAAGAGCCGGCCAGGCGAACGGTTGAGGTGGAGGCGTTTTGCTCATGGTCCGCATGCAATACAAAAATGCGGTCCATGGCCTTGGCCACTACAGGGTTAACCTGATAGGGCTCGCAGGGGGTGCCGAACATCATGTGTAGAAAATTACCGGCATAGTCCAGATCATTTCTGGGGTACATGAAAGGCTGGCCGGTGGAGTACTTGTAGCACATCGCCGCCAATGTCGGCATTTTCGCCATCAGGCGGAACGCCGCGATTTCGCGGTGGTGCTCGTCAGAGAAGTCCATGGTGTCGTGATAGAAGGCGGACAGGGCGCCGACCACGCCACACATGATCGCCATCGGGTGAGCGTCGCGGCGGAAACCGTTGAAGAAGTTTCTCAGCTGCTCATGGATCATGGTGTGATTTTTTACCGTGCTACGGAATTCCTCCGCCTGCTCCGCGGTAGGCAGCTCCCCATGTATCAGTAAGTAGCAGACTTCAAGATAGTCGGACTTTTCGGCCAACTGTTCTATAGGATACCCACGGTGTAGTAATACGCCATTGGCGCCATCTATATAAGTGATTTGCGATTCGCAGGCTGCGGTTGATACGAAGCCTGGATCGTAGGTAAACAAACCTTCCTCAACCAATCCTCTGACATCTATGACGTCTGGGCCGGTGGTGCCGGAATAAACCGGAAGCTCGATTGTTTTACCATTGACCGATAACGTCGCTTTCTTGTCAGTCATGGTGCTCTCCTATATCGACTTAAAGTGATGCGTACGTGTTTACCGGGAAGGGCGCGGCGCGCCTGTAGGCCCCCGGTCGTGTTTACAGGCCGACTTCTAAGTAGGTCTGACGTTTGTTGCGCAATGGCGTCGGTCGCATCCTGCGCCGGTTAGGTCCGGCGGGCGGCGGTTGACGCTCGTCAGTGGCCTCTCAGCCTTTATTCTGGCTTTATACAAGGTCGGCTTAATAAAAAGCGAGGTCATAATAATGGTCTAACTGACTTTTTTTAAGCCCTTGTAATGAAAATACTGCCGATGGTGTTTAAAAAACACCAATTAAAATAGCTTATAAAGAGCAATTGGGTTGCTCTATAGGTAAAGAAAAAGCAGATTTCGTATACGTAAAAAATACCTCCGGGTATTGAGCCGAGGGGCTTTGCGCTGCGTATGAGAGAATGAAATGCTGGGTGAAATTCGAAAAGCTCATGTCCGGCGCTAAATTAAGTGGCTTATAAGCGGTTGTTGCGTTTGTAATTTACCAGGTGGGAAACTATAATCTGCAACCCGTAAGCGGAGGCCTCATAAGGATTCCCGCCGCCAAATAGGTCCATTCTTAAATAATCCGCCTGTATGGCTATAATCGAGTGTGAAGCTGTGAATAGCAAAAGACCTGTTAATCTAGATCTGACGAAATTCCATTTTCCTCTACCCGCAATTACATCTATTCTGCATCGGATATCGGGTGTAATTATCTTCATTGCAATGGCGTTCCTGTTGTGGGGGCTCGACGCATCTCTGGCGAGTAAGGAAAGTTTCGCTTCCCTTCAGTCAGTCATGGACAGTTTTCTTGCGAAACTGATTCTCTGGGGCATTCTCGCCGCACTGTTTTATCACTTCGTCGCTGGCGTCAAACATCTCATCATGGATGCTGGAATCGGTGAAACCCTGAAGGGCGGTCAGATCGCAGCGAAGGTTGTGATAGTCGTGTCTGTTGTGCTCATTCTGTTGGCGGGAGTTTGGATATGGTAACCAGCGTCACCAATTTAGGCCGTAGCGGCGCATATGATTGGATGGTGCAGCGGGTCTCCGCTGTCGTATTAGCTCTTTATACTGCATTCATGGTCGGCGTCCTGGTGTTTACGCCGGATCTGACCTATGAAGTATGGAGCGCATTGTTCGCCAAGACTTGGATGAGGATTTTTTCCCTGGCTGCGCTGGTGGCGCTTGGCGCGCACGCGTGGATCGGTTTGTGGACGATTACCACCGACTACATGAAAAACGGCGTGATCCGTTTCGTCGCTCAAGCGGCGTGCGGGGCCATCATGTTCGTTTACTTCATCTGGGGCGTGCAAATTTTGTGGGGGCTGTAATCCATGTCAAAGCTTAGAACTCTCTCTTACGATGCGATCGTAATCGGCGGCGGCGGCGCCGGTATGCGTGCGGCGCTGCAATTGACGCAGTCCGGCGTAAAAACCGCTTGTATCACCAAAGTATTCCCAACGCGCTCCCACACTGTTTCCGCTCAGGGTGGGATCACTTGCGCCATCGCCAGCGCAGATCCAAACGATGACTGGCGCTGGCATATGTACGACACCGTCAAGGGGTCTGACTATATCGGCGACCAGGACGCAATTGAATATATGTGTTCGGTAGGCCCGCAAGCGGTATTTGAACTTGAACACATGGGGTTGCCTTTCTCCCGTACAGAGACAGGGCGTATCTATCAGCGTCCTTTCGGCGGCCAGTCCAAAGATTTCGGTAAGGGCGGTCAGGCGGCTCGCACTTGCGCGGCGGCGGACCGTACCGGCCATGCTCTCCTGCACACCTTGTATCAGGGTAACCTGCGCGGCGGCACAACTTTTCTGAATGAATGGTATGCGGTGGACCTGGTGAAAAACCAGGCGGGCGCAGTGGTCGGCGTAACGGCTATTTGTATCGAGACCGGTGAAACCGTATACGTTAAAGCCAAGGCGACAGTTATGGCTACCGGTGGGGCGGGGCGTATATACGCCTCCACCACTAACGCATTGATTAACACTGGCGACGGCGTTGGTATGGCTCTGCGCGCAGGTTTTCCTGCGCAAGATATGGAAATGTGGCAATTCCACCCGACAGGCATCGCTGGCGCTGGAGTGCTGGTGACGGAAGGCTGTCGCGGCGAAGGCGGTTACTTGGTCAATGGCGAAGGTGAGCGTTTTATGGAGCGCTATGCGCCCAACGCGAAAGATCTGGCTGGTCGTGATGTCGTGGCGCGCTCCATGATCATGGAAATTCTCGAAGGTCGTGGCTGCGGGCCCAACAAAGATCACGTACTGCTGAAGCTGGATCACTTGGGTGAAGAGACGCTGCATTTGCGTTTACCGGGTATCGTTGAGCTGTCCAAAACCTTTGCGCATGTCGATCCAGCGAAAGAGCCTATTCCTGTAGTTCCGACCTGTCACTATATGATGGGCGGCATTCCAACCAACATTGGCGGTCAGGCGTTGACTCAAGACGCGCAAGGCAACGACAAAGTTATCGATGGCCTGTTCGCCTGCGGCGAAGCCGCTTGTGTATCCGTACATGGCGCAAACCGTTTGGGCGGCAATTCGCTGCTGGACTTGGTTGTATTTGGTCGTGCAGCGGGTCTTCACATCGAGAAAATGTTGAAAGACGGCTATGGTGTGGATGAGGCTTCGGAATCCGATATCGATGCAACCATGGCGCGTCTGGACAGATTGAATAGCGGCTCCGGTTCCGAAAAAGTGGCGGAAGTACGTAAAGACCTGCAGAACACCATGCAGCTATATTTTGGCGTATTCCGCGATGGCGAAAGCATGCAGAAAGGCTTGAAGCTGCTGGAAGAGCTTGGCGGCCGCATTAAGAATACTGTTCTTGAAGACAAGAGCATGGCGTTCAATACAGCGCGCATTGAAGCTTTGGAGCTGGATAACCTGTACGAAGTCGCCTATGCGACTGCGGTAGCGGCGGAAGTGAGAAAGGAAAGCCGTGGCGCGCACGCCCGTAACGATTATACCGAACGGGACGACACTGAGTGGTTGAAGCATTCGCTATACTTTCCTGCGGAAAAGCGGGTCAGCAAGCGCGATGTTAACTTCGCACCCAAAATCGTGGAGCCATTTCCTCCGAAAGCTCGTAGTTACTAGTGTCGTTGGGGAGACAGAGTTATGTTGGTAAGCATCTATCGTTATAATCCGGAAGTGGACGAAGCTCCCTACATGCAGGATGTGGAGCTGGAAGTTCCTGAAGGCAAGGACCTGATGGTTCTGGATGTGCTGGGTCTTATGAAAGAAAAAGATCCGACGTTGGCGTACCGTCGCTCGTGCCGGGAAGGCGTTTGCGGTTCCGACGGCATGAACATGAACGGAAAAAATGGCTTGGCGTGCATCACCTCACTTTCTCAAGTGGTGAAGAACAACAAGCTGATATTGCGTCCGCTACCAGGTTTGCCGGTCATTCGTGATTTGGTTGTAGATATGGCGATTTTCTACAAGCAATACGAAAAAATTAAGCCGTTCCTGGTGAACGACAATCCGCCTCCAGCGGTAGAGCGTCTGCAGTCTCCAGAAGAGCGTGAAAAGCTGGATGGTCTGTATGAATGTATTTTGTGCGCATGTTGTTCAACTTCATGTCCGTCGTTCTGGTGGAACCCAGATAAATTCGTTGGTCCCGCTGGCTTGTTGCAGGCATACAGATTCCTCGTTGACAGCCGCGATACATCTACAAATGAAAGATTGGCGAATCTCGACGACCCGTTTAGCGTATTCCGCTGCCGGGGAATCATGAATTGCGTGAGCGTATGTCCAAAAGGTCTGAATCCAACCAGAGCTATCGGACATATCCGCAATATGCTCTTACAGCGTGCAACTTAAAATTATAATTTAAAAAATTACACTGTTACGGTCGTTGCTGAATTAGCTGTCTATACTATGAAGCTAATACCGCGCGTGTCACATAACACGCGCGAAATAAACAAACTGAACTGGTAGGAAATCCACTCCCTTCATCGATTGGACGGGGTGGTTTACTGTTGTAAACCTACGGGGTTATGCAGATGTCCTCTGCGCTATCTGTGGTTTGGCACGCCTTTGCGACGCTGGAACGAGCCGTAATCAGTGGCCTTAAGCAGATAGTTCCCTGATGCAACCAAGGCGAGCTATATGCACGAAAGCACGATGGAGCAGCTGTGGCGGACTTCCCATTTGGCAGGTGGGAATTTTGCCTATGTTGAGCAACTCTATGAGACCTATCTCACCGATCCTAACGGCATACCCCAGGCCTGGCGTGAGTATTTCGACAAACTGCCAAAAGAGGAAGGGCTGCCCAGTCAGGATATTCCTCACTCCGTCATTAAAGAGCAGTTCCTGAAGCTGTCCCGCAGGCGTGCTACGGCTGTCGAAGCCAGCCCTTCATCTTTAGTCAGTACTGAGCACGAACGTAAACAGGTTAAGGTGCTGCAGCTGATTAACACCTACCGTTTTCGCGGACATCAAAAAGCCAAGCTGGACCCGCTCAACCTCATGATGCGCGAACATGTCGCGGACCTGGAGTTGGAATACCATGGTTTGACCAAAGCAGACCTGGATACTGTATTTCAGACTGGCTCATTGTGCTTCGGCGTAGAAACCATGACTTTCGGCGAAATTATTCGTGGTTTGGAGTTTACCTACTGCGATACCGTCGGCGCTGAATACATGCATATCGTCAACACTGAAGAAAAGCGCTGGGTTCAGCAGCGTCTTGAATCAGTGCGCTCGCATCCTGTCTACGAGAAAGACCGTCGCTATCACTTGTTGGAAAGATTGAGTGCGGCGGAAGGCCTTGAAAAGTATTTGTCCTCACGTTACCCAGGCACCAAACGCTTCGGTCTTGAAGGTGGCGAAAGCTTGATTCCTTTGCTGGATGAATTAATTCAGCGCGCGGGAAGCTACGGCGCGAAAGAAATTGTTATTGGTATGGCGCACCGTGGTCGTCTTAACGTCCTGGTTAATACATTGGGCAAAAACCCCAAAGCCTTGTTTGATGAATTCGAAGGCAAGCGCCTGCTGGACGAAGGCTCTGGGGATGTGAAGTACCACCAGGGCTTCTCCTCCAACGTTCTCACGCCGGGCGGCGAAGTTCACTTGGCGTTGGCGTTCAACCCTTCGCATCTGGAAATTGTTTCGCCTGTAGTTGAGGGGTCTGTAAGGGCGCGCCAAGAGCGTCGTGACGACACTGCCGGTGATGCGGTTGTGCCTATTATCATGCACGGTGACGCGGCTTTCGCTGGCCAAGGCGTCGTGATGGAAACTTTCCAGATGAGCCAGACACGTGGTTATGGTGTTGGCGGCACCGTCCACATCATTATCAACAATCAGGTTGGCTTCACTACTCACCGCCGCGAAGATGCGCGCTCCACTGAATATTGCACCGACGTCGCGAAAATGGTGCAAGCGCCGATTTTCCATGTTAACGGTGATGATCCAGAAGCGGTTCTGTTCGTTACTCAGGTTGCGATGGACTATCGCAACACCTTCAAGAAGGACGTGGTTATCGACTTGTTGTGCTATCGTCGTCGCGGTCACAACGAAGCGGATGAGCCTTCTGCGACTCAGCCGTTGATGTATCAATGCATCAAAAGCCTGCCAACCACCCGCCAGTTATACGCTCAGCGGTTGATTAACGAAGGCGTCATCACTGAGGAAGAATCCGCTCGCTTGGAAAACGAATATCGCGATCTGCTGGATAAGGGCGGTCACGTCGTTAAAAGCTTGGTGAAAGAGCCTAATAAAGAGTTGTTTGTTGACTGGTCTCCCTACCTGGGCCACCAGTGGACAGCTAAGTGCAAGACTGGCATCAATCTTAAAGCGTTGCAGAAGCTCGGCCGGAAAATGGATGTGCTGCCTGACGGATTTGTGCCTCAACGTCAGGTCTCCAAAATCTTGGAAGACCGCAAGAAAATGACTCAGAGCGCCATGCCGGTGAACTGGGGATATGCAGAAGTTATGGCGTACGCGACTTTGTTGCATGAAGGCCATAGCGTACGTCTTACTGGTCAGGATGTCGGTCGCGGCACTTTCTCGCACAGACACGCCGTTCTTCACAACCAGAAAGACGGCGGTTTGCACGTTCCGCTTCAACACTTGGCGGAAGGTCAGCCTACATTCGATATTTACGACTCTTATCTTTCTGAAGAAGCGGTTCTGGCGTTTGAATATGGCTACGCCACCACCAACCCGAAGACATTGGTGATTTGGGAAGCGCAGTTCGGCGACTTCGCCAATGGCGCTCAGGTGGTGATCGACCAATTCATCACCAGCGGTGAGCACAAGTGGGGCCGTTTATGTGGTCTGACCATGTTGCTGCCGCACGGCTATGAAGGGCAAGGGCCTGAGCACTCTTCAGCGCGGCTGGAGCGTTACCTGCAATTGTGCGCCGAGCACAATATTCAGGTCTGCGTGCCGACCACGCCTGCGCAGGTATTCCATATGTTGCGTCGTCAGGTTAAGCGTCCATTGCGTAAACCTCTCGTGGCGATGAGCCCGAAGAGTCTGTTGCGGCATAAAGACGCGGTGTCCACGGTTGAGGAGCTAGCCGAAGGCCATTTCCACACTGTGCTTGGCGAGATCGACGATCATATCGATCCGAAGCAAGTCCGTCGGGTCATTATGTGCAGTGGTAAGGTGTATTACGACTTGTTGGACAAGCGTCGTAATGAAAACATACAGGACGTGGCGATTATCCGCATTGAGCAGTTGTACCCGTTCCCCGAAGATGATTTGGAAGAGGTTCTGTCTGTGTACAAGAAGCTGACCAATATCGTCTGGTGTCAGGAAGAGCCAATGAACCAGGGCGCTTGGTACTGCAGTCAGCACCATATGCGTAACGTCCTCGCGAAGACGCACCCGAAACTCTACCTCGAGTATGCTGGACGTCCGGGCTCTGCAGCTCCTGCTGCTGGCTATGGCCATGTCCATGCGGAAGAGCAGGCTAAATTAGTTAACGATGCCTTTACTATTTAAACAGGCGCTTAGTTAGTACAAAGGATAAAAGATGGCGATCGAAATTAAAGCTCCTACTTTCCCAGAGTCCGTCGCGGACGGCGTAGTGGCGACTTGGCATAAAAAACCTGGGGAATCCGTGGCTAGGGACGAGCTACTGGTCGATATCGAGACGGATAAAGTGGTGCTCGAGGTAGTGGCGCCCGCAGCCGGCGTCATTGAGAAAGTTCTCAAAGGCGAAGGCGAGACGGTGCTTAGCGAAGAAGTTATTGCTGTATTCAAAGAAGGCGCGGCTGGAACGGCGGCGCCTGCTGCAGCGGATGAAAAGCCTCAAGCGGCACCTGCGGCCTCTGAAGCCAAGGCGGGTCAGGAAGCGATTCTAAGCCCTTCCGCGCGCAAGATGGCGGAAGAGAACAATCTGAATCCATCCGACATTCAAGGCACAGGCAAAGGCGGTAGAGTAACCAAGGAAGACGTGATCAATCACTTGTCTTCCAATACGACCAGTGTTACTGCGGAAGTGAAATCTTCCGCTCAACCTGCGGCGGCTCCAACTATGCCTGCCGTCGAATCTCCAGCGGGCGCGCGTCCTGAGAAGCGCGTGCCGATGACCCGTCTGCGCGCAAGCATCGCGCGCCGCCTGCTGGATGCTCAGCACAACTCCGCAATGCTGACTACCTTCAACGAAGTCAACATGAAGCCGATCATGGATCTGCGCAAGCAATACAAAGATCTGTTCGAGAAGCGTCATAATGGCGTGAAGCTTGGCTTTATGTCTTTCTTCGTTAAGGCGGCCTGTGAAGCGCTGAAGCGTTTCCCCGCAGTGAATGCCTCTATCGACGGCAACGACATCGTTTATCACGGTTATCAAGATGTTGGCGTGGCGGTTTCCACTGAGCGCGGTCTGGTCGTGCCTATTCTGCGTGATGCAGATCAAATGGGACTGGCGGAAATTGAATCCACGATTGGCGATTTCGGTAAGAAAGCGCGTGATGGCAAGCTGTCTATTGATGACATGACTGGCGGAACGTTCACCATTTCCAATGGCGGCGTTTTCGGCTCATTGATGTCTACGCCAATTCTGAACCCGCCGCAAACCGCTATTATGGGTATGCACAAGATCCAGGAGCGTCCGATGGCTGTAAACGGCCAAGTGGTTATTCTGCCGATGATGTACCTGGCGCTGTCATACGACCACCGCATGATCGACGGTAAGGAAGCGGTACAGTTTTTGGTGACCATCAAGGATCTGTTGGAAGATCCTGCGCGGATTCTGCTGGATATCTGATTCAGCGTTTTCGCCGCCGAGTTTTCCGGCGCGCCATGCTCCCTCCGCGAGGTTGCGGAGGGGCATTGTCGGAAAACCTTTTATGTACCTATAACTAAGAATTGGAAAGTAATATGGCAGATAAATTCGACGTAATCGTCATCGGTGCGGGTCCCGGTGGATATGTCGCTGCGATACGCGCGGCGCAGCTCGGATTGAAAACGGCGTGCGTGGAAAAATGGAGCAACGAAGCAGGTAAGCCAGTTTTTGGCGGCACCTGCCTGAACGTGGGATGTATCCCTTCCAAGGCGCTGCTGGAGTCTTCACACAAATTCGAAGAAGCCAAACACGACTTTGAAACCCACGGCATCATGGCGAAAGACGTTTCTGTCGACGTAGCCAAAATGCAGGACCGAAAAAACAACATCGTCAAGAACCTGACTCAGGGCATCGCTTCTCTGTTCAAGGCGAATGCCGTCACTTCCATTCATGGCGCAGGCAAAGTGCTGGCCAACAAGCAAGTGGAAGTTACTGACAACGCGGGCAATGTTACCGTATATGATGCAGAAAACGTCATCATCGCAACGGGCTCCCGTCCAGTCGAAATTCCTCCTACTCCGCTTAACGAGCATGTTGTCGACTCTACCGGCGCGCTGGAATTCAGCGAAGTTCCCAAGCGTCTTGGCGTTATCGGCGCTGGCGTTATCGGTCTGGAGCTAGGCAGCGTCTGGGCGCGTCTTGGCTCAGAGGTAGTGGTGCTGGAAGCGCAGGATACTTTTCTGGGCGCAGTAGATCAGCAACTGGCTAAAGACGCGCTCAAGCAGTTCGCCAAGCAGGGGTTGGATATTCGTCTGCGCGCCCGTGTGACAGGCTCTGAAGTGAAGCGTGGCGTGGTGAAAGTGTCTTATAGCGACACCAAAGGCGACCACGAACTGAAAGTGGACAAGCTGATTGTCGCAGTCGGCCGTGCGCCGAATACCGATAACCTGCTTGCTCCAGACTCAGGCGTAAACCTGGACGAGCGCGGTTTCATCTTTGTTGATGATCAGTGCAAGACCAACATGCCGGGCGTATGGGCTATCGGCGATGTTGTACGCGGTCCCATGCTTGCCCACAAAGCTTCAGAAGAAGGTATTGTGGTGGCGGAGCGTATCGCGGGCCACAAAGGTCACGTCAACTATGACTGCATTCCCTGGGTTATCTACACCCATCCAGAAATCGCCTGGGTAGGTAAGACAGAAGAGCAGCTGAAGGCGGAAGGCGAAGAGTACAAAGTCGGCACATTCCCATTCGCCGCCAGCGGTCGCGCTATGGCCGCCAATACGACAATGGGCATGGTGAAGATTCTGGCTCATAAGGACACAGACCGTATTCTGGGTATGCATATCGTGGGCCCTCAGGCGTCAGAAATGATCGCTCAGGGCGTTATTGCGATGGAATTCGGCTCCAGCTCCGAAGACTTGGCCATGACTGTATTCGCGCATCCCACGCTTTCCGAAGCGGTGCACGAAGCGGCTTTGGCTGTGGAAGGCAAAGCCATCCACATTGCCCAGCGCAAGAAGCGCTAAGGCTGAACAAGGAGGGGCGCGCCCCTCCTTTTGTTTTGAGAGCGTCGGGAAGGAACGCGATCGCCCCTTCGGCGAATGCGGCGTAGTTAAGACGTCAAAGCGTCTGACTGGCTATCGTTGAAGAGACAGGGCGCCGGATTGGGCTCTCGGTATAAAAGAGTGTGTTAGAGAGGTCACCTAAGCGGACATAGCGCAGTTTTGCGCGCAGGCTGAGAAGTATGAGTCTCACCCTAGAAGCCTGCTCGCGAGAACGAGAAACGTTGTGCTCGTTTGCACGGTGGTAAATAAGTCGAAAGCTGACTAAAAAGCGGAAAACGTTATGAATCTTCATGAGTATCAAGCTAAGCAACTCTTTGCGGACTATGGTCTGCCCGTTTCCAAGGGCTTTGCCTGTGAGTCCGCACAAGAGGCCATGTCTGCAGCTGACTCCATTGGCGGAAGCCAGTGGGTGGTTAAAGCGCAGGTTCACGCAGGCGGCCGCGGTAAAGCGGGTGGCGTTAAGTTAGTATCTTCCAAGGAAGAGATTAAGGCATTTGCTGAGAAGTGGCTTGGTCATAACCTGGTAACCTATCAGACCGACGAGAAAGGTCAGCCTGTTAACAAGATTCTGGTTGAGTCCTGCACAGACATCGATCAGGAGCTGTATCTGGGCGCGGTAATGGATCGCGGTACGCGTCGCATCGTATTCATGGCGTCTACCGAAGGCGGCGTTGAAATCGAGAAAGTCGCTGAAGAGACCCCTGAAAAAATCCTGAAAGCCGTTATCGACCCGCTGGTGGGCGCGCAGCCTTACCAAGCGCGCGAACTGGCGTTCGCACTGGGTCTGAACAGCGATCAGGTCAAGCAGTTCACCAAAATTTTCCTGGGCTTGGCGAAACTGTTCCAAGACCTGGATCTGGCGTTGCTGGAAGTGAACCCGCTGGTTATCACCAAAGGCGGCAACCTGCACTGTCTGGACGCGAAAGTGGTTGTCGACGGCAACGCACTGTACCGTCAGCCGCGCATCCGCGACATGCATGACCCTTCGCAGGAAGACCCACGCGAAGCTCACGCAGCCAAGTGGGAATTGAACTACGTTGCGCTGGAAGGCAACATCGGCTGTATGGTTAACGGCGCAGGCTTGGCCATGGGCACCATGGACATCGTTAAGCTGCACGGCGGCGCGCCCGCTAACTTCCTGGACGTAGGCGGCGGCGCGACCAAAGAGCGCGTTACCGAAGCGTTCAAAATCATTCTCTCCGACGACAACGTAAAAGCGGTTCTGGTTAACATCTTCGGCGGCATCGTTCGTTGCGACCTGATTGCTGACGGCATCATCGGCGCTGTGGAAGAAGTTGGCGTCAAGATTCCTGTAGTCGTACGTCTGGAAGGCAACAATGCCGAGCTGGGCGCTAAGAAACTTGCCGACAGCGGGTTGAACATTATCGCAGCGGAAAGTCTGACTCATGCTGCTGAAGCCGTGGTTAAAGCAGCGGAGGGTAAATAATGAGTATTTTGATCGACAAAAATACCAAGGTCATCTGCCAGGGTTTCACTGGCTCCCAGGGCACATTCCATTCAGAGCAGGCGATTGCGTACGGCACCAAAATGGTTGGCGGCGTGACTCCTGGCAAAGGCGGTCAGACTCACCTGGGCTTGCCTGTGTTCAATACAGTTAAAGAAGCGGTAGAGCAAACTGGCGCGGAAGCGTCTGTTATCTACGTTCCTGCGCCTTTCTGTAAAGACTCCATCCTGGAAGCGGCTAACGCAGGCATCAAACTGATCGTGTGCATCACTGAAGGCATTCCTACTCTGGACATGCTGGAAGCGAAAGTGAAGTGCGACGAGCTGGGCGTGCGTCTGATCGGACCTAACTGCCCGGGCGTTATCACTCCTGGCGAATGCAAGATCGGCATCATGCCTGGTCACATTCACAAGCCCGGTAAAGTCGGCATCGTTTCCCGTTCCGGCACCCTGACTTATGAAGCTGTTAAGCAAACCACCGACTTCGGTTTCGGCCAGTCCACTTGCGTGGGCATCGGCGGCGACCCGATTCCTGGCTCCAACTTCATCGATATTCTGGAAATGTTCCAGAAAGACGCTCAGACTGAAGCAATCGTCATGATCGGTGAAATCGGCGGAACTGCGGAAGAAGAAGCGGCGGAGTTCATCAAGAATAACGTCACCAAGCCTGTTGTTTCTTACATCGCTGGCGTCACTGCGCCTGCTGGTAAGCGTATGGGCCACGCTGGCGCGATCATCGCGGGCGGTAAAGGCACTGCGGCTGAAAAGTTTGCAGCGCTGGAGCAAGCTGGCGTTAAAACAGTGAGAAGTCTGGCCGATATCGGCAAGGCGCTGGCTGAAGTGACTGGCTGGAAATAAGCTTTCCGTCTGTCTGAGAAGCCGCCGTGTGGCGGCTTTTCTATTTTGGGGCGAAGGCTATCGGCTTCGCCCCCGTTGCTATCACGGCCGGCATTCTACTCCCAAATTTCACTCCCGCCCTTTTAACGCTATAATCCCACGCAATTAGGCTCATTTTTGGCGTAATTTCTGACGCCGTCATAACTGGTACTTTAATAATAACTTGGGGAAATAACTTGGCCTCTGTGGATTCGCAGCGTCGTGTGTTGTCGGGAATGCGACCGACGGGAAAACTTCATCTGGGTCATTACCATGGAGTGCTGAAAAACTGGGTACAGCTGCAGCATGAGTACGAATGTTTCTTCTTCGTCGCCGATTGGCATGCTCTGACCACCCATTATGAGACCCCTTACGACATCGAACAGTCCGTATGGGAAATGGTGACCGATTGGCTGGCCGCGGGCATCAATCCAGGCTCCGCCACTATGTTCGTGCAGTCTCGGGTGCCGGAGCACGCGGAGCTGCACCTTCTCTTATCCATGATCACGCCTTTAGGCTGGCTGGAGAGAGTGCCGACCTATAAAGATCAGCAGGAAAAACTCAAAGAAAGGGACCTGGCCACCTATGGCTTTCTAGGTTATCCGCTGCTGCAGAGCGCAGATATTCTGGTGTACCGCGCCGGCTGGGCGCCGGTAGGCGCGGATCAGGTCTCGCACATTGAAATGACACGCGAAGTGGCGCGTCGTTTCAACCATCTTTATGGCCGTGAACCGGGCTTTGAAGAGCAGGCGGAGGCGGCGATCAAGAGAATGGGCAAGAAGACCGCCAAACTGTATGAAAACCTGCGCAAGCGATATTTGGAGCAGGGGGACGCGGAGGCGTTGGAAACAGCGCGGGCGCTGTTGCGGGATCAGCAAAATATCTCACTTGGCGACAGAGAGCGCTTATACGGATTTCTCGAAGGCGGGGGCAAAGTTATTCTGCCCGAGCCTCAGCCCTTGCTGACGCCCGAAGCAAAAATGCCGGGGCTGGACGGACAGAAAATGTCTAAGTCCTACGGCAATACAATTGGGTTGCGTGAAGAAGCAGACAGCATTTCGGAAAAAGTTCGCACCATGCAGACAGATCCGCAGCGGGTGCGACGCACTGATCCGGGCGACCCGGATAAATGTCCCGTGTGGCAGTTACATCAGGTGTACTCCGACGAGGCGACCAAGTCCTGGGCGCAACAAGGCTGTCGTTCTGCGGGCATTGGTTGTATCGAATGTAAAAAGCCGGTGGCGGACGCCATCATTGAAGAACAACGCCCAATGCGCGAGCGCGCCAAGCGCTACGAAGAAGATCCCGGGCTGGTGCGCAGCATTATCGCAGAAGGTTGCGATCACGCCAGAGACGCCGCTAAGGCGACCTTGGAAGAAGTCCGCAGCGCCATAGGTCTGGCGTACGACTGACAATGCAAAACGCTGACGCCCCCCCGGATAGCCAGACGGAGCAGCTTCCTGTTCAGCAGGAACTGCCACTGGCGATGGTGGGGGGCAGTCCGTTTACCGAGCTGCCTACGGATTTATATATTCCACCGGACGCACTGGAAGTGTTCCTGGAGTCGTTTGAGGGCCCGCTGGATCTGTTGTTGTACCTTATCCGCCGGCAGAACATGGATATCCTTGATATTAACGTTTCGGAAGTCACCCGCCAGTATATGGACTACATCCGGGTCATGGAGGATATGCGGTTCGAGTTGGCGGCGGAATATCTGGTGATGGCGGCGATGCTGGCGGAAATAAAATCCCGCTTCCTGTTGCCGCGACGCAAGGACGACGAAGAGGAAGAAGACGATCCCCGTGCGGAGTTGATTCGGCGCTTGCAGGAATATGAGCGCTTCAAAACCGCAGCCGAGCGGATTGATGAATTACCGCGTATGGATCGGGACTTCTATTCGGCGAATCCGGAAATACCGAAGCTGCAGCGTGAAAAGAAGCACCCGGATGTGACGTTGACGGAGGTGCTGCTGGCGCTGCAGGAAGTGCTGAAACGTTCAGAGTTGTTTGAACATCACCAGATTGAAAAGGAAAAGCTCTCCACTCGGGAGCGCATGACCCAGATCCTGGAGAGAGTATCGGCGGACCACTTCACCCTGTTTACGGATTTGTTTCCCTTTGATGAAGGCAAACTGGGCGTCGTAGTAACCTTTTTAGCGGTGTTGGAACTGGTGAAAGAATCTTTGTTGGAGCTGGTTCAAACCGAGATGTTTGGCGAAATCCACGTCCGCGCCAGGGGAGAAGTGGAGAAAGAGCCTGAGACGGAAACGAGTGAAGGTGACGATGGCGGTTAATCTGACACAGTTGATCGAGGCGATGCTGTTCGCGAGCGATAGACCTCTGACGGTGGATCAGTTGATGACGATGTTCGTCGAGGACTTTACGCCGCCGCAACGGGATGAGATTAAAGCCGCGCTTAGAGAATTGACGGCGGCTTATGCGGATCGTGCGGTCAACCTGGTGGAAGTGGCCAGCGGTTATCGGTTCCAGGTGCGCGATGAGTTTGCGCCCTGGGTCGGGCGTCTGACGGAAGAGCGTCCGCAACGGTATTCCCGTGCGATGCTGGAAACGTTGGCGATCATCGCTTATCGGCAGCCCATTACTCGCGGCGACATTGAAGACATTCGCGGCGTTGCGGTCAGCAGCCAGATCATGAAAACGCTGCAGGAAAGAGAATGGGTGCGCGTCGTTGGCCATAAAGACGTACCGGGCAGACCGGCGCTTTTCGCCACCACGCGCCAATTTCTCGACTACTTTAATTTAAAGACACTGGATCAGTTGCCGCCGTTGGCGGAAGTCAGAAGCCTGGAAGAAATCGGCCGGGCTCTGGAACTGGATCTGCAAGCAAATGCGGCGGACGCTTCCGAAACCATGGAAGCCGATCCGCCATCCTCCGACGCCACATTGCATTGATGAGGGTGTTGGTGATTACAGTTAAGGCGAAATAGATGATAGAACCTTCCGGTGAAAAGGCGCAGGGCGAGAAACTACAGAAAGTGATCGCCCGGCAAGGGCTTGCCTCCCGTAGAGAGGCTGAAGAGTGGATCAGCGGTGGTCGCGTGCGCGTCAACGGCAAAGTCGCGCATTTGGGCGACCGCGTCACCGCTGAGGACAAGATCTCGGTCGACGGCCACAAGATCGCCATGGTGGACGCCGAGGAAACCATGGTGTTGGTTTACAACAAGCCGGAAGGCGAGGTCACCAGCCGCAAGGACCCGGAAGGTCGTCCCACTGTATTTGCGCGCTTACCTAAGCTGAAAAGCGGGCGCTGGGTAGCGGTTGGGCGTCTGGATATCAACACCACAGGACTGCTGATTTTCACGACAGATGGCGAACTCGCTAACAGATTGATGCATCCTTCTTCACAGATTGACCGTGAGTACGCGGTGCGTGTGCATGGCGAAGTGACTGAAGAAATGGTGACCCGACTGCAGGACGGCGTGCTGCTGGAAGACGGCCTCGCCAAATTCTCGGATATCAAGGAAGCCGGTGGTAGCGGCAGCAACCGTTGGTTTCACGTCGTGTTACAGGAAGGCCGCAACCGCGAAGTGCGTCGCCTTTGGGAGTCTCAAGGCGTTACTGTCAGTCGATTGAAACGTGTGCGTTACGGGTACATGTTCCTGCCCAGCCGTGTTCGTTTAGGCAACTGGGAAATGGCGGGGCAGAAAGACGTCAATGTGCTCTATGAAATGGCGGGAATGGCGCCCAAGACTGTTGCTTCCCTGACGCCGCAGGCCCGGGAAAAGCTACAGCGCCAACAGGGCAAAAGCGGCGCATCCAAACCTAAACCCTCCACAGGTCGCCCGGGATCTCGCGCTCCGGCGCGCAAGCCCGTCGAGGCTCCAGACGAACGCAGGAGCAAGTCCGCGCGTCATCCCTCTGACCGTAAGCCCAGCCCAGGCAGACGTAAACCCTAGCTGAGGCGGAAACCGCGGCGAACTCAGTTCGCCGCCTGGGTTAGCGTTTCTTCCTGATCCTGAGATGCCACTTTTGTTCTGTTGCGGCCAGTGTGTTTGGCCTTGTAAAGGGCCTGGTCAGCCCGCTCCAGAAAGTCGTTGCGGCTTTCCAGGCCGTCATAGGTGGCGACGCCGATACTGATTGTGACGGCGATATCCTTGCCATCATACTGGAAACAGGTGTTCGCTACTGCCTCGCGAATACGCTCAGCAATGGCGTAAGCGCCTTCTGTTTCAGTTTTGGCCAGCAGCATCGCGAATTCTTCGCCGCCAAAACGGAAGCACAGATCGGAGTCGCGACTATTGTCCTGTACAACTTCCGCCAGTTGCTGCAGTAATGCGTCACCTGCGGCGTGGCCGTAGGTATCGTTTACTTTCTTGAAGTAGTCAATGTCAAAAAACAGCATTGAAAGCTTGTACTTGTAACGGGTGGCCAGCGACACTTCTCTATGCAGCTGATAATCGAAAGCCCGTTTATTAGCGACGCCGGTCAGTGAATCCGATAGCGCCGCATTCATCGCCTCCTGATAACGCAGCGCGTTGCGCAGGGGGTATATCAGGCTGCCAAGCAGGGTCTCGACGATATAGGTGTCATTTTCAGAAAAGCGGTCGCTACGGTAGAAAGTGATTTCCCCCAGAGCTTCTTCCGCCAGCGTCAGTCGATAATTCAGTTGGTGCGGCGTTCCCCGCTTGCGGGCTCCGCAAGTGAGGTTGTTATAAATATGGGAATATCCGTCTATGGCGACCAGCGCTCGGGCTTCTCCCAGAAATATCTGCAGTAACTCTTCAACTTCAAGCGTCGTTTGCAGCTTGCGCAGCATTACCCCTGCGACATGTTCCAGCCGCAAGGTCAGCGAGTCATTGGAAGTGGCGAGGGCAACAACCTTGTTATCAGCGCTCATTCGTTCTGTGGTCAGGTTGGACATGGAATGCTCCCGTCGATAGATACTACATGCGTGTTGCGTATGCCTTGAGTTATCCGCCGTCAGCGGCGAAAACGGCGCCTTCAAGGTTAACTTTGCCATTTCAATGCCAGCGAATTTTAATTCTTTGAAAAACAGCGATATGGGGTGATTAGGACATAGGCAGAAGCTTGCCGGTGCGACGAGGATTCGGCGTTGAGGAAGGGGAGACCGGCAACAGGCGTCAAATTGTTGTCGGCCGCCAGAGCGGAAAAGGTCTTATGGTTGTTTGGGGTTTGCGGCGATCTCTGTATCGTGTTGATAGTAATCGTTCACTCTGGGGTCCATAACCTTGCGCCAGAGTGGCGGAACCAGCGCCAACAACACCATCGTGGCGTAGCCCGCGGGCAGTTGCGGCGCGCTTTCGTGATGCCTTAGCGCCTGATAGCGGCGCTTGGCGTTGGCGTGATGGTCTGAATGCCGCTGTAGTTGAAACAGCAGCAGATTGGTTAACAGGTAATTGGAGTTCCATGAGTGACGGTGTGAGACGCGCTCATAGCTCCCGTCCTCGTTGGCCTGCCGGTGTAAGCCATAGTGCTCCAGGTAGTTGACGGTCTCCAGCAGCAGTACGGCGATCAGCCCCTGGCCGATAAAAAACAATGCCCCCATAGCCCCCCAGGCCAACGAGAATCCTGTCAAAAGCACGACGCTGACGCTGTACCACCATAATAGTTCGTTGTAAGGGGACAGTAGCGTCCGCCCTTTTCTTGCCAGACGACCCCTTTCCAGCGCCCAGGCGCTTTTGACGTTGCAGGCGATGGCGTGAGGCAGGAACTGATAGAGGGATTGACCGTAGCGGGACGACGAGGCATCCGCTGGAGTAGAAACATGGACGTGGTGCCCGCGGACGTGTTCTACCTTGAATCCGCCATAGCCCACCATGGCGAGCAGCAGTCCCCCTGCTGTTTGCTCCAGAAAAGAGTTTTTGTGGATCAGTTCATGGGCGACAGTGATTGCCAGACCGCCGCCGACTCCGATGGAAACCAACCATCCGGCTTTACCTAACCAGCTGTACAGGTCGCTGCTGAACACCTGTGCGCCCCAGATAATGAGGGCTAGATAGGCGGGCGCGCAGAGCAAGGTCAGGAGAGGGTAGTACAGACTCCTCTCCAAGCGAGACGTGTGCAACTGATCATCCGGGTTGCTGGCGTCTTTACCAATGATGGCGTCTAGTATCGGAATGACGCCGAATACGAACAGAAGGGTCATCCAGGCGGTTGCATCGCCAAGCTCAAATCGAGTGGCCAGCATCCAGCTCAGGAAGGGGAGACATAAAGGGACCGTAAAAATCAAATACCCCCATTTTTTTATTTTCAGCATGAGTTGTGGGCGAATAGATCCAAGCATGGCAGGCTCCTTTTTCTTGTTATTTGAGGTGTGACTTTGTTTTATTGTTTGACAATCAGACAATTTGATCAAGCGATTTTTACTTTTACTCCTTCGTTTTCATTGGGCGGGGGTATGCTAGAATCGTGTCTCTTACCGCAACTCTTTGCTTAAACTGAGTTTTTAGGAATACACCGATATGAAGTTTCAGGCGCCGGAAAGCTTGGCTGAACAAATTGCGCAGCACTTGGGAAGATTGATTATTACCGGAGAGTTGCGGGCCAACGAGCGTATTCAGGAACTCAAGGTGGCTGGAGACCTGGAAGTCAGCCGTGGATCGGTGCGTGAAGCGTTATTGATACTGGAGCGCCGACACCTGATCGAAATTTATCCGCGTCGTGGCGCGGTAGTGTCGGACCTGACCATCAACCAAGTAGAGAGCCTGTATGACGTCTACGCGTCATTACTGGTGATGCTGGCCCGTAAAGTGGCGGAGAGCTGGCGGGAGAGCGACCTGGCCCCGGTTATGAATCAAGTGCAGCAAATCAACCGGGCAGTAATGAATGAGGAGGCGTCTTTCGAATCGGTCATCGACAGTGGCTTTTCGGTGATGAGTTATTGTCTGACGCTGGTGAGTAATCCCTATCTGGAGGAAATTCTGGAAAACCTGCGTCCGGCGATCAGTCGCACTTACCATTTGGCGATCAGACGCAAGAAAGGGGAGCTTTACCAGTCGATGAACTTCTACAACGGGCTGTTGCAGGCAGTGCAGCAGCGGGACTTCGCTGGCGTGAAGCTGGTTATCGAGAGTTTTGCGGATCACCAAAAAAATCTGGTGATCAGTATTCTGCAGGAATCTTCCTGACCCTATATTTGGGCGAACTATTCCCTTCGTTCCGCTACATGAAGATAGCGAAGATAGGCGATCAGGCCGTCTTCCGCTTCCTCCAGCGCCTCATAAGGCCCCAAGTGGATTTTTTCCCGCGTGCGGTAATACCACTTGCCTTCCACCGCGAAGAAGCGGTCAGAGCGGTGATGCTTGTTTGATTGCTCGTCGTTACTGCGTTTGCTGATTTCCATTGCGTACAACTCCTGTTCGACTAAAGATTAATTTAGTGACATGTTGACTGATTTTCAATCAATAATTTTTGTGACGCTGTGTCCCACTATTGCTGCTGAGCCCTTGTCACATCGCAACTTCAACGGATACAAGCGCTTAGTCCAGAGCCGCGGGAGAGCTGCGTTTCGCGCTGGTCCGCCCGGGTTTAATCCGTTAAACTCCCGCTCCATATCTGGACAAACCCTGTGACAGCTCCTTCAGCCTCTACATCATGAGACTAAAATCCATCAAGCTTGCCGGTTTCAAGTCGTTTGTAGACCCGACAACCGTGCATTTTCCCAGCAATATGGCTGCGGTGGTGGGTCCGAATGGATGCGGCAAGTCGAACATTATTGACGCCGTGCGTTGGGTGATGGGAGAGAGCTCCGCTAAACATCTGCGCGGAGAGTCTATGACGGATGTCATCTTCAATGGCTCTAATACCCGAAAGCCCGTAGGACAAGCCTCTATTGAGCTGATCTTCGATAACTCCGGCGGCGTGTTGCAGGGGGAGTTCTCCCGCTATAACGAAATTTCCGTCAAGCGCAAAGTTACTCGCGACGCGCAGTCCCTTTACTTTCTCAATGGCAATAAATGTCGTCGTAAAGACATTACCGACCTGTTTCTTGGCACGGGTTTGGGGCCGCGCAGTTACGCCATTATCGAGCAGGGAATGATTTCCCGCCTGATTGAATCCAAGCCGGAAGAGTTGCGGGTTTTTATAGAAGAGGCGGCGGGGATCTCCAAGTATAAGGAGCGACGCAAGGAAACCGAGTCCCGGATGAAGCGGACGCGGGAAAACCTGGAGCGACTGACCGATATTCGGGAAGAGTTGGAGCGCCAGCTGCAGCATCTGCATCGTCAGGCCAAGGCGGCGGAACGCTACAAAGAGTTAAAAGCGGAAGAGCGCGATAAACGCGCCTTATTGAACGCGTTGAAGTGGCGAACGCTGGACAAAGAGGCCGCTGGCGTGCAGGACGAACTGCGCGGACAGGAAGTCGAGCTGGAGCGCCTGCTGTATGAGCGCACCTCTTTGGATAGCCGTCTGGAAGGCTTCCGCGAAAAGCGTACGGATGCTAATGACGCAGTCAATCGGGCGCAAGCGGACTACTACGGCAGCGGCGCTGAAATCGCCAAGCTTGAGCAACAGATCCGCAACGCCAAAGAGCGCGAGCAACAGTTACAGGCGGAAATGCAGCAATTGCAGGACACTAATCGCGAGCTTAGTGAAGAGCTGGAGCGCGAGCAGCAACACCTGCAAGAACTGGAAGAAGAGTTGATGATGATTGAGCCGGAGCTGGAAGAGCATCTGGCCAAATCGGAAGAATCTACGGAATTACTGGCTCAGGCTGAAGACGCCATGCAACTGTGGCAGCAGGAGTGGGATGACTTTTCCCGTAACTCTGCGCATTTGCAGAAAACAGCGGAAGTGGAGCAGTCCCGCATTCAGCAAGCGGAGAAGCTGGTTCAGCAGTTGATGGAGCGCAAACGTAAACTGGCGGATGAGCAAAGCCTCATCGGCGGCGCTCATGATGATGAAGACCTGGAGATACTGCGCGAGCGCATGCAGGAACTGGAGATGCATGCGGATCAGCAAGCGCTGAATCATCAGGAGATGAGGGCGCGTGAGCAGAGCGAGCAAGAGCGTAAAGAGTTGCTCAGCGCCAGAATCAATGACGCCCGTACCCGTGAACAAACTCTGAAGGGCGAACAGGCGTCGCTGCTGGCGCTGCAAAAGCATGATAGTCAGGCTTCTCGACAGGAGGCGCTGGAGTGGCTGGCGCTGCATGAGATTGATAACGCGCCGACGCTGGGAGAGCGATTGAGCGTTACGGTGCAGTGGGAGCCGGCGCTTGAAGCGGTGCTGGGCGCTCGCTTGTCCGCGCGCGTGGTCAGCCGTGAATTTCTGACTCGCCTGCAGGACGCCCCGCCTAAAGGCGTGGCGCTGGTGTGTGAGGACGAGGTCGCCAGCGAGGCATTGCGGTTCGCCAGCGTCAGCTCCGTCAACCGTGCGGTGGCGGCGTGGCTGGACGGCGTTCGCTCTGCGGATAGTTTTGCTGCGGCGATTGATCGTCGTGGTGAGCTGTCTGACGGCGCTTTCTTTTTGACGCCAGACGGCATGCAGGTCGGCCGGGACTGGATCATGGCCCCGCCGGCGAAACAGACTGGCGACGGTCTGC
Source organism: Hahella sp. NS-SX17 (assembly GCF_057367735.1). Classification (NCBI taxonomy): domain Bacteria; kingdom Pseudomonadati; phylum Pseudomonadota; class Gammaproteobacteria; order Oceanospirillales; family Hahellaceae; genus Hahella; species Hahella sp. NS-SX17. Next base: position 5,424,504 of record NZ_CM170632.1, on the reverse strand, counting down.
TCGCGCGGAATCGTCGGTTGGCGGAAATTGAACAGGAAATGGAAGAGGTGGCGGCGCAGTTGGCGTCGTTGTCTCAGGATAAGGAAACCATTGACGCGGCCCTGAGTCGTTTTGATGAAGAAAGGGAAACGCTGCAAAAGGAATCGGTTGAGATCAACAAGCAATTGTTGCAGACCAAATCCGATTTGAGCGCAAAAGAAGCCCGCCGCGAGCAGGTTCAGCGCAGGGTGGAGTCCATCGCCGCAGAGATTGCGGAGATACAGTTCCAGATTGACGAAGAACAGATGGGGCTGCAGGAAAGCAAGGGCGTGTGGAACGCCGCTTTGATGGACTTGGAAGGCAGCGTGGAAAAGAAAGAGCAGTTGCTCAACCGTCGCGATGACGTGCGCCAGAAACTGGATGCCCTGCGTACGCAGGCGCGTCTGGACCGGGAGCATGTTCATCAAATGCAGTTGCGCGTTAGCGCGCTGAGTACACGCAGGGAGTCGATTCGACAGGCGCTTGAGAAAAGCGACGCCAACTTGCGTCGCAACCGTGAACGTATGCAATGGGTTGAAGAAAGTCTGCAATCTCTGCTGGACCCGGACGATGCGTTACAGGAGCGTTTGGAAGGCTATCTGGAGTTGCGCCTGCAGCAAGAGGAAATCCTGACTCGCGAGCGTAACCGCCTCGCGGACCTGGAGCAATTGATGCAGGGTGATGAATCGTCCCGGCAGCGTAATGAAATGGTGATTCAGAACCTACGGAGCCGGATCGAATCATTGCGCATGCGGCATCGGGAAACGGACATCCGCAAGAACGCTTTGCGCGACCAAATGACAGAGGATCAGTATGATTTGGATAATGTCATTGGGTTGCTGGCGGAGGATGCGGACGAAGGTCAGCTGCAGCGGGATATTGAGCAGATAGTCGGTAAAGTGGAGCGTCTCGGCGCCATCAACCTGGCGGCGATTGAGGAATATGAGGCTCAGTCCGAGCGCAAAGTGTACCTCGACGGCCAGAATGAAGACCTGCAGGAAGCGCTGGAAACGCTGGAAAACGCGATTCGCAAGATTGATCGTGAAACCCGCAATAAGTTCAAGGAGACCTATGATCAGGTCAATGAAGGTTTGCAGAACCTGTTCCCCCGAGTATTCGGCGGAGGTAGCGCCTATCTTGAGCTGACTGGCGAGGACTTGCTGGAAACCGGCGTCGCCATCATGGCGCGTCCTCCGGGCAAGAAGAACAGCACCATCCACTTGTTGTCGGGAGGAGAAAAAGCGCTTACCGCCATTGCGCTGATTTTCTCCATCTTCCAGCTTAACCCCGCGCCGTTCTGTATGTTGGACGAAGTGGATGCGCCATTGGACGACGCCAACGTGGGGCGCTATGCTCGAATGGTGAAAGAAATGTCGGATCAGGTGCAGTTTATCTACATTACCCACAACAAGATCGCCATGGAGATGGCGGATCACTTGATGGGGGTCACCATGCATGAGCCTGGCGTGTCGAGACTGGTTTCCGTGGATGTTGAAGAAGCGGCCGCAATGGCCGCGATGTAAGGGCGCGCTGCATTGTAAAGCAGCGGCGAATTGAATAAATTAACTCGCCAATCGATAAGAAATTAAAGGCGGGATCAGGTTGGCGAATACCATGATGATGTTTAGTTGGGGATATTAAATTAATGGATATCAGTTTGCGTGAATGGCTGATCATGATAGGCCTGCTCATAATCCTGGGCGTGGTTATAGATGGTTTTCGCCGAGTGAGAAGAGCGCGCAAGGATTCATTGGAAATCTCCCAGGGTATGGGAGGCAACTTCGAAAATACGCCTATCGATGATGACTTTAATCCAGAGCTGCCAGGCAGCGGCTTCAGAGTGATCAAAGACGGCCGGCCGGCTGCAGAGCAGAACTACACCCGGCCGATCAAGGAAACCAAATACAAACCTACCTTCAAGCCTTACGAGAAGCTCAAAGAAAGAGAGCGTCTGCAGGACGATGAATCTTACGACCAGGACATGGCGGAGCCGCCAATCCTGGAAGTGGACGAAGAGCTGGAAGAGTCGATGTCCAGGCAGGGTCGAGGCCGCAGAGAACCGGAGTTTGTTGAAGAAGACGAGTGGGATGAGCGCCTGCCGCAAGAGCAGGAAAGCGTTGCGCCTTATCAACGCTTTGAGCCGGTTAAGGATGAGCAATATGAGGAGGAGTACGTCGAAGAAGACGCAGTGGCGGATGACGACGGCCCCTATAGAGACAGCCCCTATAAAGAGTTTCTGAAGCGGGATGATTTCCGGCCGCAGGGATATCAGGGCGGATACGACAGTCTGCATGAACATGAGCCCGAGCCTGAGGTGGAGTTCGAGCAGGAAGAGCCACAGGATGAAGTTGAAAAGGAAGAGGATCTGCATGCGGAGCCGATAGACAGACCGGTCGCCCATGAGGACTCCCAACATGAACCTATGCTTGCGTTTAAAGACAAGTTTCTGAAAAAAATCAGCGCAATCCAGCAGCAAGCTGGACTCAACGCCAGTTCCCAGCGTAGTGAAGATGCGCCGAAAACCCGGGAAGAGAAGGTGAGTCGAACCGCTCCGGCAGGTAAGCAGCCGAAGACGCTTCAAGAGATTCTGGTTATCAATGTGCTAAGCAAGGACGAAGAAGGTTTCGATGGCGCAGCGTTGCGCAATCTGGTCGAAGCTTGCGGTATGCAATTGGGCGACATGGCGATCTTTCATCGATACGAGCATGACTTTGATGAAGGTCCTGTCCAGTTCAGCATGGCGAACGCCAGAGAGCCGGGCGTTTTTGGGCAGGACATGGCGTCGCAGCGCTTTCCCGGCGTCTGTTTTTTTGTGCGCCTGCCTGGGCCGGATAACAGTATGCGCGCCTTCGACTACATGGTGGAAACCGCGCAGTGTCTGGTGCGTAACCTGGGCGGCGAACTTAAGGATGAGAATCGTAGTGTGATGACGTCGCAGACCATTGAGCATTGCCGTCAACGCGTCAGGGAGTTCGAGCGTCGCTTGTTGTCGTCCCGGGTATAATCCCGGGGCGCCGCTTTCGGGATTATACCCGGAGTATTGGCTTGTAACGATCAATGTTGTCGTTACGTTCGCTATACTTTAATCCGAATCAAAGACTTAGATAAACCGTTGCGCTGGGCCCTCCATACAGCGGTTTCGTCTGATAATTATTCAACAATCTGCCTCGGAAGAATGAACTCATGTCGGAAGTCCCTGTCGCCATTCAGCAAGAGCTGAATACGCTTCGCGAAACCATTAACGATCATAACTACCGTTACTACACTTTGGATGATCCGTCGGTTCCCGACGCCGAGTACGACCGCTTGATGCGTCGGCTGCGTGAAATCGAGGCGGAGCACCCTCAAACCATTACTCCCGACTCGCCGACTCAGCGCGTGGGCGCAGCGCCTGCGGAAGGCTTCGAGACTGTATCTCACCGCCTGCCCATGCTGTCCCTGGACAATGCGTTTGAAGAGCAGGATTTGCTGGACTTCGATCGTCGCGTGCGCGAGCGCCTCAAGGAAGCGGAAGATGCGCGCATTGACTACTGCTGTGAACCGAAACTGGACGGCATCGCCATCAGCCTGCTGTATCGTGATGGGTACCTGGTGCGCGGCGTGACTCGCGGCGATGGTTCTGCGGGTGAAGACATTACCGCCAATGTTAAAACGGTAAAAAACATTCCGCTTAAATTGCGTGGGGAAGGGTATCCCGCAGAATTGGAAGTGCGGGGTGAAATTTATCTGCCCAAGGCCGCCTTCGACGCTATCAACAAAGACGCAGCGGCGAAAGGCGAGAAAACGTTTGTTAACCCGCGCAACGCGGCGGCGGGAAGTCTACGCCAGCTTGATCCGCGCATCACCGCCAAGCGGGCGTTGGAAATGTGTTGTTACAGCGTAGGCTATTTCGAAGGGGAATTGCCGGGGACGCAGCACGATATTCTCACTCAGCTGCAGCAGTGGGGATTGAAGATCAACAGCCAGATGAAATTGGCGTCCGGCGCGCAGGAGTGTCTGGATTATTACCGCCATATCATGGGTGTGCGTAACCAATTGCCATACGAAATTGATGGTGTGGTGTTCAAGGTTAACCGCATTGATCTGCAGCAGGAGCTGGGGTTCGTATCGCGGGCGCCGCGCTGGGCTATTGCGCATAAATTTCCCGCCCATGAGGAAATGACGGAGCTGCTGGCGGTGGACTTCCAGGTTGGCAGAACCGGCGCCGTGACGCCGGTGGCGCGCTTGAAGCCGGTATTCGTCGGCGGCGTCACAGTCAGTAACGCCACGCTGCACAATATGGATGAGATTCGTCGCCTGGATGTGCATGTGGGCGATACGGTCATCATTCGTCGTGCGGGAGATGTTATTCCACAGGTGGTCAGTGTGGTGCAGGATCGTCGCCCGGAAAACGCCGCGCCAGTGGACCGTCCCGAGCATTGTCCGGTTTGCGGCTCCGATGTGTTGCAACTGGAGGGAGAAGCGGTGGCGCGTTGCTCCGGCGGGCTCTACTGCTCTGCGCAGCGGAAAGAAGCGATCAAGCACTTTTCCTCTCGTAAAGCCATGGACATTGATGGCCTGGGCGACCGCCTTGTCGAGCTGCTGGTGGAGAAAGAATTAATCGACTCTCCCGCCAGTCTGTATTCACTGAAAGCGCCGGATGTGGCGGGACTGGAGCGTATGGGCGAAAAGTCCGCGCAGAATCTGGTTAGCGCAATAGAGGCTTCCAAACAAACCACATTCGCCCGTTTCATCTACGCGTTGGGCATTCGAGAAGTAGGGGAAGCCACGGCCAAGTTGCTGGCGCAGCACTTTCCAACCTTGGATCTGCTGAAACAGGCCTCGGAAGAGGACCTGGTGGCGGTTCCGGATATCGGGCCCATCAGCGCAGGTCATATTCGCTCTTTCTTTCAACAGGAGCACAACCTGGAAACTATTGACGCCTTGTTGCGTGAGGGCGTTAACTGGCCTGAAGTGGTTGTGCGCAGCACCGAGACGCTACCGTTATCCGGGCAAACCGCCGTGGTTACCGGCACGCTTGCGGATTACAGCCGCGACGAGGCGAAGGATTTACTGACCCGTCTTGGCGTCAAGGTGTCCGGAAGCGTGTCCGCCAAAACCAGTTTTGTGGTGGCGGGAGAGAAGGCGGGCTCCAAACTCACCAAGGCGCAGGATCTTGACGTGAAGGTGCTGGATGAAGACGCATTCAAGCAGCTATTGGAAGAGCATCAAGCGCATTTGGGCGGCGACGCCTGATTGTATTGATCTCTGATTCCCTGCAACGGCCGCTTCTGCGGCCGTTTTGCATTGCAGGGGCTGATAAGCACGGTGCTAGTTGCTTTCAAAGTAATAGAATTATCTGTCGGATACAAAAATCGGATGCAAATAAAAAGGCGGCAGTGTGATCCCGGTTGGGTTTCTGGCCCCCTGCTGTGGTTACAAAAAACAAAGTTTTATAAGATTTTGTAAAACTTGAATAATAAAGCGTGGAATGCACATCTATGGGTCACCTGGGTCTGGCCCAGCGCAGCGGAGTTAAGTTGGCGCTGAAAACGCCTGCGCTGGTTATCACTTCTCTACTACTCGCCTCCTGCGGCAGCGATACAGCGCCGCCCGAAACCATTCGTATCTTGGGAAAACCACCGGGAACCGCCTATCTGGGCGTTGAATACACCTATGAGTTTGGTGTGGACGGCGGCGATGGTCTGGTGGACTTTTCCATGACTAACCAGCCGCGCTGGCTGGCGTTGGAGTACGTCGACAACAGCTTCCGCAAAGGCGTTATCATGCGCGGGATTCCCGGCGTTAACGGAGGCGGAACGGCGGAAGACGCGTTGACGCCCGGCGAGGCGCAGGAAGTTTCGCTGACGGTGTCCGACGGCTCCAGTGTAGGGGAGACCCGCTTTTCGTTGTTCGTCGATACGAATACCTACGAATCCGAAGCGCTGACGGTGGCGGAAAACGAGGTTGGCGAGCGTCCCTCGAAGTTGATCGACGCCAACAATAACGGCCGGGAAGACGAAGGCGAGGAAAAGGAAGTCATTCCGCTGTGCTTCACCGATGCGGAAGGGACGCCATTGTTCTCTGAGGAAGATATCGCTTTCTTTGAAGAGCGTCAGCAGGATGATTCGCTGGCGGTGCGCCCCAAACTTCACTACCTGCCGGTATTTCTGGAGCAACCTTCGGTTCAGCGCGTCATATTGCGCTACTCTCTGACCAGCGGCTCCGGCGACGGCGCGACACCGGGAAGCGACTTTCTCATTGAGACCGCAAGGAAAGACGGGCAGGTCATCTCAGTCGCGGACGGCTTCCTGACCTATGATCCGGGTGTGCGCTATTGTCATGCTCCAGTGTTTATCAATGACGATCGCGGTGCGGAAAAGACTGAGAACATCGCGGTGTCGATAACTCACTACGAGGGTGGACTGCTGGAATTCGCTGACCCGGTCAACACCACTATCTCTATCACTGACAATGAACCTGTCGCCAACTTTAAAGTAGCCAAAGCCTCTGTGTCCGAAGGTAACTACCTGAATGTGGAAGTGACCCTGGACAAGGAGCCGGAACAGACCGTTTATGCAGAGTTTGTCGTGGACGCGGACAATAGTGACGGCGATTTTGAGGGCGCAGATGCGGATTTACGTCTTTACACCGGAGACGGTGGGGTGGGCAGCCTGATTACGGACGGCGTCAGCGTGCCTTTCGAAGCGGGCGAAACCAGTAAAATCGTCAAACTGCAAGCGATGGCGAACGGCGACGCTACGTTGCGGGATGAGAAAGTGACCTTCAATTGGCGACGCAGCGGTACGGTGAATCCCGACGAAGAGCCCCTGGCCGTCTACATTAACCAATGGTTGAACGCAGTGGAGCTGCCCCTCAACGCCGGCGCCAGCGTCTCCGAGGCGATTTCGGGATCGCAGTCGGAGCTGTTTCTCGCACGAGTGAATGGTGAAGAGGGCGGCAAACCTGCTAACTCCGACATCATGATCTATGACCGCTTTGGCGCACTGCATCAGAGCATTAAGCTGGAAGCGGCGACCTATGCAGTACGCATCAAAGACATCTGGCTATATGAGAAGATCAACCCGGCCAACGAGGATGAGATCACCCAGGATATATATGCGCTACTGGAAGTGGGCGGTTTGTTCGCGCCTCCAGTGGAGCCGCTGCAAGAAAGCGACCTGGGCGGTAAGGATGTGGTGGTGCATAAGTATCAGCGTATCAATAATGTCGGCGCCTTCGAGTTACAGTGGGCCAAGCAGATCGGCAGCGTTTGGGATGACGAACCCGGCGCGCTGTCTGTCGACCTTAGTCAGGAAGTGCTGGTGGTCGGCGCCACGTCAGGCCTGGTCGGTGAAGGGGAAAACTCCGGGCGTCGCGACGCGATGCTGATCAAGTTTGATAAAAACGGCGCGCTTATGTTCGCCAAGACCTTCGGCTCCTCTGGCGACGATGTGTTGCTGGGAGCGTCGCCGGAGTCCTCCTCCAATCATAATGTCGTTGGTTTCAGCGACGGAGCGGTGGAGGACAATGGCTCCAGTCTCGGCGGCTTTGACGCCGTCGTTGTATCCTACAACGATGACGGCGACCCGCGCCGGGTAGCTCAGATCGGCTCCAGCTATAACGATGCGGCGCTTGATGTCAGCACCGTCAGTAAAGGCTTTGTCTCCGTCGGTTACACACATGGCGTACTGGTCGGCGGAGAGCGAAACCGCGGCGGTCAGGACGGCTATCTCGCCTATCATCAAAACGCCAGTGAAATCACCGCCTACGCTCAAATCGGCGGCGCTGCGGCGGACTCTGTGCTGGACGTCAAGTCATTGGGCAATGAGGTATACCTCTCTGGCGTGACCGCTGGCGATATCTTTGATGCTGGCGCGGCTCAGGGTGGTGACGATGGATGGCTGGCGCGTTATGACATTGTAAAAGAAGAAGAGCTGGATGAAGGGGAAGAACCGGGCGAAGGCGAGCAGGTGACCAAACTAAAGAATATTTGGCGTTTCCAGCTCGGCGCGGCGGCCAACGAAAAACTCTCCAATCTGGCGACATTTGGCAGCGCTAAATTGATTTCGGTGGAGGATGCGCAAACCGATAGTGGCGTAACAGTAACGCTGAAGCCTCTCTCCATCGTTGACGGCGTGGACTTGAACGCCGCCTGCCGGGCGGACCCTAACGGAGACTGCTGATGGCCGGCCTGGGTTAAGCCCAGGCTTCTACCTCGAAATGGGCGATGGCTTTCAGGATATCCGTGGCTGTCAGTACGCCGATTACTTCGCCCTGGACGTTGCGCACCAAGGCCCCGTCCAAGTCTCTCTCTACCAGAACCAGTGAGATCCGTCGTAGATCGGCGTCGTCGCCCACCATCAAGTAGGGGGCGCACAGTGCGGCCAGCGTCGCCTCGGGTTGTTCCAGCTTTGCTTGCAGCAGCTCGCGCTCAACCAGAAAGCCCACTACTTCCTGGTCATCCCGCACCGGTAGATGCCTTACTTTGTGCTCGCGAAGAAAGCTCAATCCTTCATCCAGGCTCCAGTCCTGCTTGCCGTAAAGGACAGGAGATGACATGACGTCCTGAGCGCTGAGGCGGGAGATGTCGCCTTTAGCAGCGCTCTGCTGCTCGCTTCCAGAGTAGGGAAAATTCTCTCGCATTCCCTGATCTTGCGGTCCAATGGGGTGAATGGCGGATATGGATTTAAGTTCTTCCACGGACTTGATGCGAGGGTCCACGCTCAGAGGTGTGATGATGCGGTGACCGGCGTCGACCATGTAGATTGGCATGGGTGGAGCTCCTTGCGGCGAGGCCGCCGTGTATGGCGGCTCATTGCAGTCAGTCTACTCCTTGCTGAAGCGGATTGGCAAAACACGTTTGATCAGGCTGTCTTCAATAGGCGCTGGCGCGCCCTCCAGCATATCCGCCACTAATTCGCCTGCCAATGGCGCCAGCGCGAGCCCTTTGGAGCCCATCGCGGTTACTGCCAGCAACCCTTCTCCCTCCTGTTCTGGTATGAGAGGGCCAATAGCGGGCAGGTAATCCGGCAGTGCGCTTCTGATTGATGCGCGCCCCTGCAGGGCTGGCGGACTCTGGGAGAGTTCATCGCGCAGAGCGGGAGTGAGCTGAAATAACTGTTCCAGGTTCGCGTCGTTATCCGCCTCAGTCACCTGTGCGTCAGCGCAGTTGGGCTTAAACGTGGCGCCTGTAACCAGCCGGTTTTCTATAGGCGGCATTAGATAGCCTTCGCCACATAAGACGGTATTCAACCGCGGTAAAGCGGCAGGCTCTACCTGTAACGCGGTGACTTGGCCGCGAATGGGCTTGAGGGGGAGGGCGCTCACTGTCGTCGGCCGCATGGCCTGATTGTTGGCGGTAGCCAATATCACGGTAGCGCATTCCAGTTCCTGTGCGGACTCACCGGAACCGATATGGATGCGCCAGTCGCCTGCGCTGGTGCGCTCCAGTGCGTTAACCGGCGAATTCACTCTCGTCTCAATGTTCGGGTGTTGCAACAGGCGGGCGCATAGCAGCGGTGGAATCAGCCAGCCGCCGCAGGGCAAATGCATGGCGCTGGCTGGCAGGTTGACGCCGGCGAGTTCCGATGCTTCCTGTTGGGTCAGAGGGCGGATAACCTCATCAGGATAACGATTGTGTTGGAAAAACTTCTCCTGTCTGGCGGCTTCCTTGTCATTATGCGCAAGTTGCAGCACGCCGCAGGGGTTCCAGATTGGCGCAGGCAAGTTTGCGATCTGTGAGTAAAAGCGTTCGGCATACAAAAATGCATTGGCGTGGATACGGGTGTTGATGCTCCACTCCACGCCGGGCTTTATGTACAGCGCGCCTTGCGGGTTGCCTGACGCGTCCGGGGCGATTTGATCAGCCGCTTCCAGTACGGTTACTTTCCAGCCGCGAGTGGCGAGGGCATAGGCGACGCTGGCGCCGGACAGGCCTGATCCGACCACGATAGCTTCTTTGCAGGCGCGTACGGTAGGTTGTCCAGGTTCATCGGCCTGGAATACGCCTACCGTCATGTCCCTTTTATAACCGAACCCAGGGGCCTTGCTGACATTAAACCCGTGCTCTTTCAAGCCGCGGCGGATAAACCCTGCGGCGGAGAAGGTGGCGACGGTGCAACCCTGCGCAGCGTGGCTGGCGATCAGTGGAAACAACGACTCGCTCCACATCTCTGGGTTCTGCTTTGGCGAAAAGCCATCCAGAAACCAGGCGTCGGCTTTAAAGCTGCAGTTGGTCAGCCAGTCAACGACATCTCCCAGGTATAAGGTCAATGTGACGCCCTGATCGACGAAGCGACAACGGTGCACACCCTGTATGGGAGCAGGGTATTGCGCCTGCAACTGCCGGGCGAACTCCGCCAGTTGCGGCCAGGCCTGGTGACATCGAGCCAGATCTTCCAGCGCCAGTGGACAAAACTCCACGGAAGTGAAATGCAGATGACCGTCCGCAGGGCCGCATTCACGCCAGAGCGCCCAGGCCATGAGGAAGTTGAGTCCACTGCCGAAGCCGGTCTCGGCGATGGTGAACAGGGAGCCCGGTTGCGCTTTGCTGAAGCGTTCCCTCAGGCGATTGCCCGTGAGGAAGACATAATCCGTCTCCTCCGGGCCGCTTTCCTTGGAGAAGTAAATGTCGCCGTAAGCGTTGGAGATCGGCGCGCCGTTGTCGGACCAGGACAGGTCTGCGTAATCAAGTTGCGGACCTTTCACTGCTGGCTTGCAACCTCATCCAGTTTGATGGCGTTGATAGTGACGGTTTTAACAGGCACGTTCTGGTAGTAGCCAGCATTCTTTGTAGGCGCGTTGGCGATTTTGTCCACCACATCCATGCCGGACACTACCTCGCCAAATACCGCATAGCCCGGTCTGCCTTGGGTTCCGTTCAGGTAAGCATTATCAATGACGTTGATAAAAAACTGGGAGGTGGCGGAGTTGGGGTCGTTGGTTCTGGCCATGGCCAGCGTTCCGCGATCATTCGCCAGCCCATTGCTGGATTCGTTCTTGATAGGCGCTTTGGTGGCCTTCTGTTCCATATTGGGCGTAAAACCGCCGCCTTGAATCATGAAGTTGGGGATAGTGCGGTGGAATATCAGGCCATTGTAGTAGCCGTCTTTGACATAGCTGATGAAGTTTTCAACAGTAACCGGAGCTTTATCGTTGAATAGCTGGATTTTGATGTCGCCCTCGGAAGTGCTGATGGTGGCTGTCGGCAGGTCGGCGGCCATCGCCGTCAAGCTGATCGCCCAGAAAGCCAGGCCAAGTAATCCTCTTTTGCCCGCATTTACGCTGTGTGTCACTAGATTTCTCCATTGCTTTTGGATTCGTCGTGGATGTTCGGTTCGCCTTCGTCCTCTGAGCTGGCGGGTTCCGCTGTCTCAGAGGTCTCGTTGACGGGAAAACCGTGGGCACGATTCTTACCTTTTCGTTTTGCCATGTAAAGCGCGCTGTCGGCTTGAGAAATCAATGTGTTGGGGGCGTCACCCTGGGAAGGGGCGAGAGCGCTGAAACCTACGCTGACAGTAAGACGTTTCAGTTCTGGGGAGCCTTCGTTTTCCATGTTCAGCTCGTAAATCTGGAGCACAATATGTTCCGCCAGGCGTTGCGCCGCCGCCTGATCTGCGTGAGGCAGAATGACGGCGAACTCCTCGCCGCCGTAGCGGGCGACCAGATCGGCGGCGCGCCTTGACGTTTGTGTCAGACAATCGGCGACATTGATCAGGCAATCGTCGCCCCGCTGATGTCCATAGGCGTCGTTATAGGCTTTGAAAAAGTCCACATCCACCATCAATAGCGCGAGAGGTTTGTCGTCGCGCAGGCATCGGTTCCATTCCGTCTCCAGACTTTTGTTGAAGTGCCTGCGATTGGCGACCTGGGTGAGGCTGTCCATCAGGGAGAGCCGCTCCAGTTCTGCATGCGCGGCGCGCAACTCTTCTTGCTCATACAGCAGGAGTAACTGTTGCAGGAAGTTTTTTCGGGTCTCGTATTCCACCCGATAGCAAACCAATACTGAAATCAAGGTGACAAAGGTGTGCAGAAACAGCAGCTCAGTGAACTGTGATGCGTGCAGATGCATGAGAAAGTGCATCGCAAGCACTTGCGACAGCCACATCAATAAGGCGAAGGGGAAAATGTAGTGAAATTGCAGGCGCAGCACCGTACAGAAGAAAATGACGGAAATAATTGACCCGGTCTGGTAATGGAACTGGTCAATGGCGGCGGCTTTTACGGCAATGGCGATCAGGCTTAAGTGAATGCATAGCGCCCCGAGGCAAAGTGTCATTTGATAACGTCGACGCACCCATGCAATACGGCTGGCCATCGTGACCAAGATGATGCCAAGAGCATCCGCCACCCGGATCTGCAGGGTTTGCTCAAATAATTCGGGAATTACCAGATGATCAGCGAATGTGAAGAAGACCAGCACCAACGCACCTAATAGAGGGTATACCCGGTTCAAGTGCAGATAACGGCTTAAGTGATAACGCTCAAACTCGCTTTCCAGTTCGCCCTCGAATTGCAGTCCGTGCATGCCGTTGTCCAGCAGCCTGCGAACGTAGGTTGCGGTGTCTGCGGACATATCCTGGTGACTGTTCGGTAATGACAAATCCGCCCCCTGAGGTGTGTTTGCTGCAAGCTTTTCAGGTGTTGAAAACCGGCTCTTCTATAAAAGTGTAACCAACCCTGCTTTTACCGCCAGCGTTATAAGCGACAAATTATTAGAAATTCCCTAAAAGTTTCAGGCATCTAGGCGTAATAGGAGAGAGGCTGCGGCTTTTGCCGCTAATACTTGCTAGTAAACGATTAATACTTGGTTGTAAGTGATAGCAAAACCCATACAAAAATTAACCTATCACAGGTGTACAACTTTTAAACATCTTTCCATTATTAAAGAGCTACTACTCAATAAAAAAGGAGTTATGGTCATGGCGACTCAGCAGCAAGCTATAGAAAGATCCCGCCTAGGTCGCCTCCTGGTGAACCGAGGATACATTACAGAAGGTCAGCTTAACGAAGCATTAACCGCGCAGACCGTTAATGGTCAACGCCTTGGTGAGTTGTTAGTAGAGTTCGGCTGGATAACCAGTAAGGAGTTGCAGCGCACACTTCGGCATCAAAGCCGTTATCGCTACGCCGCGGCGTTCGTTGCTATGGCCGTGACTCCCTTCCAGCCCATGGTGGCGTTCGCCGCTTCCCAGTCTCAAGAAGAATCTCAACCTGTCGCTGCCGAAACGATAAGCCAGGCTGCATCGGGGCTGCAGGCGCTGGACGAAAGTGAGCTGAGCAATGTCGGCGCTCAAGGCTTCACCGAAGAGTTTCAGCAATTGTATAACATGGCTGCGAAAGCTCAGCTGGAAGGCCGGAACTCCGATAATCCTGATGGGGTTCAGGTGTTGGGATCTCTCGGAAAACTGCTATTTCCGCTCTCCAATGTTCTGGACGCCGAAGTTGAAGTGATTGGAGTGCAAATAGATCCCTCCCGCATCAAGCCTCTGTTTAATGAGGGTGGCGGCATGAACGTGACGCTCCCGAATCATATTGAGCGAGTCAGTTTCAACAATATTCGGCCGATGGGGGTATCGGCGGATGGTCCCACCATGGGCAGTATTCATTTGGAAGGGATCAAGTTCAGCGATAACTCGTATATCGTGGTGAAACCCTACTGAGTTGACGGTTCCTCCGCACGGCGGGCGAGGTAGTTAGAGCGCTCCGTTCGTTGCGGAACTTTTCCTTAGACGATGTTGTTTTGGGCCGCGCAGTTTGCGGCCTTTTTTATGCCGACAAGCTCTAAGCCTGCGCGATGGCCTGGGCGTCGCCAACACTTTTCTCAGCGCCGTTTTTACCGTACAGCTGCATGTGCTGGGATTGGCCGCGGATGATCTGCATCAGCTTGGTCGTGCGTTGCTGTGAACGGGCGATAATACGTCCGTTGACCTCGTTCAGCTTGTGTATGTTAGCGAGGCTGCTTTCGCACTGTCGATACAGTTTCATGACAGGCGGCGCTTTTTCCTTTAACAGTGAGAGAAAACGATCTACGGGCAAGCCAGTCTGACTGACCCACTGAGTACGATCTCGTGCGTGGCTTTCGATTTGTTGCAGAAGGGGAAGTTTGGATTCGTTGATGCGCTGCAGTGACTCAATATCGCTTTGCTCCAGAGAGTCGCGTTCCTGCTGCAGCACATCTTCAAGTTGGGAGAGAGTTTGTAGATCCTGTTTAAGCAGATCAATAAATACTTTCAGATCGGCGGACATGATGCCCTCACAGTGTTATCAGAAGTCTTGCTCAAAATTAAGCAATTTCTCTGCCACACTGCGTGAATTGATCTGATAGGACCCGTCGTCCAGCGCCTTTTTGATCTTCTCCACCCGCTCGTTATCGACATCGGGCAGTCTGGCCAGTTGCTGTTCGACTTTTCTGATGTTTTGAGCTTGCGAACTGAGGACGACTTTGTCCCCGGAATCTCCGCTTTTTTCGGGAGCCGCCGCATTTTTCCCGGCGTCCACATCGACTTTCTCAGTCTTCTGCAGGTTTTCCCGGGTTTTGATATCGTTCACTGGAGGTGAACCGACACCTTTGATATTCATGGCTTTACTCTCTTAAAAACTTTAATTACTTATCATATCGGCTCAACGGAGAGAAACTTTAGCGAGATTTTTGGAATTATTTAGTGAATTTCGCTTTCAGCCCAATATTGATCAGTCTATGCGTTTACATGGGCGTTCTTACGTGGCCTGATCCTATGACTTCTGCGCGCACCATGCGGTCGCTGGAGCTGTTCTTGACCATGATTTGCTGGCCCCGTCTGCCGTCCGCCATGGCGATTCCCGGCATTTTCACACTGAAGTAGGACGTGGCCGCTTCAATTACCACCATGTCTCCCTTATTAATGAGTTTAGGCGCTTCCAGCATATTTGGATAGGGGGCGGACCCGGCGACAACTGGGCGTCGTGTGATCATGCCGATCACTTCTTCTGGTTTCGTATAAAAGCCGTAGCGTAAGTCGTTGATATTCAGCTCTTTAGTTTCGAGATCCTCTGGGGCCAAAGCGTAGCCCCGCGGTAAAGCGGATTTTATTGTCACTATTTGCCGGTATCGCTCCATTTGCACAGGCACGTATATTTGCCAGGGACTGGGGGATTCGCAGCTTACTTTTAGCGTCAGCCGTCCGCCGTTGGCGCTGGCTTCCTTAACGGCGGGTGTCTGCTCGCAAGGGGAAAAGTTAAGGCGGGGGTCAGGCTCGGAAACGTCATAGATCACCCGCTCCTGAAATTGCTCAGCCGCTGCGGCGGCAAATCGCATCATAAACTCCTCCACCGCAACGGAAGTTTGTTGCCGCCAGACCGGAACGGAATTGCATAAGGCCGGGGCTGAAAAAACGAGAATGCCGATATACATCAAGCCGGTTATGCGTATTTTCATTTTTTGTCCTATGCTTTACTTAGCTACCGGGTAGCCGCTTGCGCGTCGCCAATAAAATGACGGTGTGCGACAAGGCACGCAAAGTCTGTGCCGGGCTGGCGGGCTCATGCGGGACGTCAATCCCGTCAGCGCCCCGATCCGATAGTTCGGTAATCTACAACATATAGCGGAGCGCCCTTTATGGCCGGGGTATTAGACAGCGTAAACCAACGTACTCAGTTAGTCGGACAGAACCGCCTGGAGTTGCTCCTGTTTCGGCTGCAGGGTGAGCAGATATACGGAATTAACGTCTTCAAGGTGAAGGAAGTTCTGCAATGTCCGAAGCTGACAATGATGCCTAAGCGTCATCCTGTGGTCAGGGGGGTGGCTCATATTCGCGGCGAAACCATACCCATACTCGACATGGGCATGGCTACAGGGCAAATGCCTGTTCCTGAAAAAGACGTTAATAACTGCTTTGTCATCATCACGGAATACAACCGCAAAACCCAGGGGTTTCTGGTGTCCGGGGTGGAGCGTATCGTCAATATGAACTGGGAAGATATGCATCCACCGCCAAAAGGGGCGGGCAAAGACAATTATTTGACGGCGGTGACCCGCTTGGAAAACAAGCTGATTGAAGTCATTGATGTGGAGAAAATTCTCGCCGAGGTTTCTCCGACGCGGGATACCGTCGCAGATGAGTTCATTGATAAGGAACTGGCCGCCAAAGCGATTGAGCATAAAGTGCTGGTGGTGGACGACTCCACGGTGGCGCGTCGCCAGATTGTGCATTGTATGGATGCGGTAGGCGTCGAGGTGGTCACTAAAAATGACGGTCGCCAGGCCTTGGATTATCTTCGCTCTCTGGTTGCTGACGGCAGCCACATTGATGACCATCTCAGCCTGATGATTTCAGATGTGGAGATGCCGGAAATGGATGGCTACACATTGACAACTAACTGTAAGAACGACCCTTCCCTGAAGGACTTGTACATTATGTTGCATACGTCATTAAGCGGCGTTTTTAACAAAGCAATGGTGGCGAAAGTCGGCGCGGACGACTTCATGGCCAAGTTCAACCCCGATGAGCTGGCGCAGCGAGTGACCTCCGTGCTGAAAACAATAGAAGAAAGAAGACAATAACACCGGCTGGCGTAATTACCTTCAGCTGTCGACGCGCTTGGCGCATAACCGGTCAGGGCAGGATTTTTTCTGGTTAATAACGCAGACTACGATAAGTTTCGGGATTTCCTCCAAAAAGCATGCGGCATTGTACTGGGTGATAATAAGCAATACTTAGTGCAAAGCCGCCTGCGGCGAATCATGGCGGATGAAAAGATTGAGACCGTGGGAGAGCTGGTCGACAAGATGAGTCGATCCATGCGTTCGCCCTTGCGGGAGGCGGTGGTCGACGCCATGACCACCAATGAGACGCTGTGGTTTCGGGATGTTCATCCGTTCCGGATTCTGGAGGAAAAAATACTTCCCGAACTAAACGCCAACAAAGGCGTTACCCAGATTCGCATTTGGTCCGCGGCATGCTCAACAGGGCAGGAACCGTATTCTATTTCCATGGTGGCGGATGAATGTCGTCGCAAAAACCTGGGCAGTATGCGCACCGCTCTCAGTATTGTGGCGACGGATTTGTCCGCCAGCGTGCTCAGCGCAGCGCGTAAGGGCGAGTATGAAATGCTCGCTATTGGACGCGGGCTGTCCAAAGAACGTATGGCCAGTTACTTTACCAAGACCCCCAACGGCTCTTGGAAAATCAAGCCTGAAGTCGCCCGTTGCGTGGAGTTTCGCGCTCTGAACTTGCTCGACTCATATTCGTTGCTCGGAAAGTTTGATGTGATTTTCTGCCGCAACGTGCTCATATATTTTTCCGCTGAGTTAAAGAAGGACATCCTGTCCCGTATGCACTCTGCGCTTAAGCCTGGCGGCTACTTGATTCTCGGCGCCTCGGAGTCTTTGGGGAATTTGCCGGACAAGTTTGAGATGGTGCATTGCAGTCCTGGCATCATCTACAGGGCGAAATAGCGCTTATCCAAATTGCGATGAAATATTTGCGCAATCGAGAAGATTAGAGGTTGCCTTTCGAAGGGCATTCGTATAAATTAGCGCACCTCAAAACACGGGTTGCAATAATCCTGTTTTGGTTCTCTGGTGAGGTGTCCGAGCGGTTGAAGGAGCACGCCTGGAAAGCGTGTATACGGTCACCCCGTATCGAGGGTTCGAATCCCTCCCTCACCGCCATTGAATTCTCTTTTGAATAAAATCCCCTTCCTCGATAACTATAGTTGTTTACTTCGCTTGCTTTGGTGTTTTATCACTTTCAGCCTTTGTTGTTGCTTATCAGCTATCGAGTTGCAGCCAGGGTGGGTCTTGGTCGACTGATTTAAGGAATAATGAAAGTACACGAAAGCTTCGACGCATATCGTCAAACCCTCAATGTTATTAGCCACCTTGATCGGTGGAAGCAGGAACTATCTAAAAATATTGCTCTTAATCCTAAAGACGCTATTTCGCATGGCTTAATCAGTGAAATTGAGCTGGCGACGCTAAGATTAGAATTGCTGTCCAAGACAGAAATATTTAATGCAAGGGCGACCATCCAAAGAATTCAGCCTTCACGAGACAAGCTTAACTATCGCCTGATGTGCGAGTGCGGCTATAAGAACCGTGAAAAATGGCGTGACGCCAAAGATGGTGGAAAGTTGATATCCGTAGAGGAAGGGACTTACGTCATTAATCGGTAAGCCCCGCCATACTTCCAGATTAGGGGGGGCAAGCCAATAGTGCGTCAGGAAAAATTAAAAGCCACCACTATTGCCCGAACTAAAGTTGGCGAAAAAGAACCCTGGCATGCTCGCGTCGTCTGGCATGCCTAATCCTGAGGGGCCGGAAAATCCAACGCCTGATCGATTTGGGCCCGTGAAGCTTGGGCCAGAGCCTATTGGTCCGCCAAAGCCAGCGGCTGAACTTAACCCCAGAGTAAGAGGCGTTGTCGCCGGATTAATCGGTAGCTTGGCCGCCGCTCGTATCGATTCAACCTGGTCTGCCGTTTCGACGCCAAAGTTGGCTTTTAAGCCTAACGAGTTACACATTGCATTGATGTCTGCGCCTGCCTGGGTCTTCATGTGTTTAGTCATCGCCCAGCCTGCAACGATGGTTCCTGTCCGGCCCTCTCCGTAACCACAATGCACGAGAGTGGCCCCTCTTTTCTTGTTGGCTTCAATTATCTCTGCTGCGTTTAGAAGTTGCGCAGGAGTGGCTGCTTTAAAGTCTGCGATTTTGAAATGGTAGTAAGAGATTCCGTAAGTCTTCAAAAGCGTCTTCGAGTGCTCCTCTAATGCGTATTCGTTAGAGCTGATAATGCAAGTAATCCCTTTTTTCTTTAAGAAGTCGACTTGAACAAAGCTAAGCGTATGGGGTTGGTCATGCCCTGCATAATTTGGTTGAGATGAACGCACCAGAACGCCAGGCAGAACCCATTGGAAATTCCGGAACCCAAACTGTGCTGTGTGGCCGTTACTTTGATAGTTGTTTAAACCATAAATCATGATCGTCTCCTATATGGGCTTTCGTGTGTCAATCTTTGTTACTTTTAAAGACGACAACGAAGACGCATTTGGATGCGTACTCCTTGATTTATTTGGCGCACCAGTTACAAATGGCGCTCGATGACTGTGTTCTATATCCCGGAGTGTGTGAAGCAGAGAGTTGCTCTAACTATTAATCGGGCAGACAAGTCGCTTCCTTCTATTTGTCTGCAACGACAGGGCCTGTCTCCCGCGGCCAGCCGCTGCGCAGGCGCATTCATGCGTCTGGCTATTAATACGCCAATATGATTGCCATGTTGATAAATGAAATAAGTCTGGATTTGAGATTCGTAAACAGAAGCGGGGGATAGCACTCAGTGGCGCTACTGAGAATTTTTCCAGACTTTCCGTAACCTCACTGATAGTGATTATCCGTATCCTGTTAAATAATAAGTAAATGAGGTTGCTGGTTGAGGGGAGTCACCACGCCAGGTTACTGATTGAAGCCTGACGCCTTACTAATAATCACGCGGGCAATAGAATACCAGGACGCCCGTTATGCTGCGCCAAATCTCACAGTGAAATAATCAGTTTACATTTTGCCTCCGCCAGGGCGTTAGAGTCATTGCAAGGGGCGGAATTGGTCTTCGTAACGGGTGCTTTCTATGTACAGGGTAACGATTGTTTATGAGAAGGGTGGTGCTGTAGTGAGGTGGGTCGAACGCTTCTATTACGACAAACTCACTCCCTGCAACGCCAAGTCGGTGGCGTTGAATGCCATTATTACCAAAGAGGATTTAGATGTCTTGCAGGAAGGTGAAGGGAGGGCAAAGTCCGTCAGAAAGTGGCGTAAGAATATGCTGTCTGCGATAGAACTAATGGCGTCGATCGGCATCACCTTTATCCATATCGCAGTCAATGGGCGGCCTTATGTGCTTATGTCTTACAAGACCTGAGCGTTTGTCTAATGTTGATGCACCGTGTGATGACTAACCTGGCGGTAATCGGGTTGACTGCTATCGCCAGACTAAAAAAGCCCTGGGTGCAATAGAGCAAAGTGAAAGAAGTATAAGAAATACCAATGATGGAATAAGATGCGACACCTAGGCGTGCGCAAAGTGGGCGTTTTGTGTTTTTCCTGAAAGTCATGTTCTCTAAGATTGAAAAAATCAGTATTTCTATCGCCATTGCAACTAAAAGAATGGCGAGAAGGTGTACGGGGAGAACCATTAATAGCATGTCATCTGACGAAGTGGAGGGGGCGTTGGGGAGCTCGCTGGTGTTCAGGTTATCAAAAGTGGCCCATACAGTTAGTGGAATAAGAAAAACGCCATAACTAAGTCCTCGCATGCACTGTGAGAAGCTTGGACTCCTCATAACGCACTCTTCCGCGCTTTTAATCCCTTGGAATATTTTGTGAACCTGTTGTGTGATCCTGGCTAGATAAGTCATGTCGCTATTGGGTTGATGAACTTTTGCAAGTTTGTCAGATTGGCTGGGCTCCATTGCTTATGAATCTCCAGTGAGATAGTGCAGGTGGGAGGCGTGTTTCGGAGTATAACTGTGGACTAACTCCGTCCAGCATAAAAATCGACTTTAAATAATTACTTGTAATGACTGATGAGGATGGGATGGAGTAAACCTCTAAATTGCTTCCTCAAGCATCCACATATTCAATCCAAGCCCACCGAGCATCAATACCATAAACAGAATAAAAGACAGTGCTATCGGCCGTGCTCCGGCTTGGCGTATGGCGCTCCAGCGGGTTTTGACGCCTAAAGCCGTCATGGCCAGGGTGAGGGCGAGCTGGGAGGTCCATTGCAGTGTTTCCAATACAAACTCAGGCAGAGTTATCAGGCTGTTGATAGCGGCGGCGGCGACAAAACCGAAGACAAACCAGGGGACGGCGACTTTGGTTTGAGCGTTGGCGCCGGCCGGGGAGCGGAATAGCAATGCGCTGAGGGCGATGATGACGGGGGCTAGCAGCATGACTCTGATGAGTTTGGCGACGACTGCGAATTGCATGGCGTCTCCGCTGATCGATTGTCCCGCCGCTACAGCCTGGGCGACTTCATGCACGGTGCTGCCGATGTATATTCCAAATACAGACGGCTCCATCAGAGTAATGCGGTATATGATGGGATAGATAAACATCGCCAGTGTACCGAAAACGACCACTGTTCCTACTGCGACTGCAACATCCTGCTCTTTTGCTCGAACGACGGGCTCTGCGGCCATGATGGCGGCGGCCCCGCAAACTGCGCTGCCTATCGCGGTAAGCGTCGCTACTTCCTTGGGCAGGCGTAGCAGCTTGACGCCCAGGTAGATGCCCATGGAGAGCGCCATAATGATTATCACGACGTCCAGTAATACTGTGCGCCAGCCGACAGCAGCAATTTGCTGAAAGCTAAGGTTGAAGCCGAACAGGATAATGCCCAGCCGCAACAGCTTTTGTTGGCAGAAATTAAGGGTTTTGGCGGCGGACTGGGGAGTGTCCATCGTGACTGCGCCGTAAATCATGCCAAGGAGGGAGGCCAGAGGAAGGGCGCTGAGTCCTAATGCGGAGATGAGTGGGAGTTGAGCAAGCAGTACTGCGCACACTGCAAGCGCGATCAAGCGAGTTAGCATGTTCTAAGCCCCTTTAAATATTCGTTAAGAGACTTTAAGAACGTGAAAGTGATTAGTATATTGGAAGTTTTTAAAGTAAAAGTTTTGAAAAACTGATGAATGTAAGTTTACGGCAATTGCGTGTGTTCGAAGCCACCGCCAGGTTGGAGCGGTTAACCCTGGCGGCTGAAGAGCAGTGTCTCAGCCAGTCTGCGGCCAGTCAGTCCATACGGGAAATGGAGCGGGCGCTGGGATACGCTGTACTGAATAAGGTTGGACGCGAGCTGGAGCTGAGTGATGCAGGCAGGCGTATATTGCCGCGGGTGCGACAAATTATCAGTTTGGTGGATGGATTGACGCTTCCTGATCCTGAAAGGGTGGCTGGCCCCATACGCGTGGCGGCCAGCGTCACGACTGCCTCTTACCTGCTTCCTCCGCTGTTGGCGCAGTTCGTGAAGCGCTATCCTGAAGCGGAGCCGGATCTGGAAATTCATAATACGGAGGCGGTGCTTGCCCTATTGGAAAAAGGGCGCGCACATATAGGTATGATTGAGGGGCCTGCCTTACATCCAACATTGCATATTACGCCCTGGCGTTCAGATCGGCTGGCGATCTTTTGTGCGAGGGAGCACCCGTTAGCGAAGGCGGGAAGCATTGGGGTAGAGGAGTTGGAGCGGTATCCGTGGGTTGTGCGCGAAGCAGGCTCAGGCACGCGCGCGGTGTTTGACAGCGCCATGCAGGCAATGGGCGCCCGGCCGCGCGTTGCTCTGGCTTTGTCCCGACAGGAAGCGATCAAGCAGTCTGTGCGGGCGGGACTGGGTGTCGGTTGCCTGTCGGTTCTTTCAATTGTGGATGAGGTGCGCGAAGGTTTGTTGGTTGAGCTGAGCACGTCTCTTAACCTGAGGCGGCGGTTCTCCTGGGTCTGCTCACCTGATAATAAAGAGACGGTGCTGGTCCGGGCGTTTATTGAACTGCTGCAAGAGAAAGAATTTACAGCGACTGACTCAGTCCCTGAAAATGGAGAATGAGTATGACGAGACAGTATTACGATGTTATTGGCGATATCCATGGCCATGCGGATGAGCTGATCAAGCTGTTACAGATTCTTGGCTATACAGACACAGGCGATGGTTATGCGCATCCTGAGCGTAAAGTTATCTTTTTGGGAGACTTTATCGACCGCGGTGAGCATTTGCGGCAACACCGTAAGCTACTGGCGCTGGTAATGAAGATGGTGGGTAATGGGCATGCGTTGGCGGTGATGGGAAATCATGAGTTTAATGCGCTGGCCTTTCACACTCTGCATCAAGGCGAATATCTGCGCCGCCGTACGGAAAAAAATATTCGTCAGCATCAGGCTTTTCTGAACGAGTTTGAATCTGAGCCTGATCTGAAGGAGGACATACTGGCCTTTTTCTATAGCTTGCCACTCTGGTTGGAGCTGGATGGCGTACGGGCGATTCACGCCTGCTGGCGCGATGACTATATCGATATTGTCCGTGCGCGCTCCCCCTGTGGTTTGCTGGATTTGGACATGCTGGTTGACGCGTCGACGGAAGGACATTTGATGTTCGCCGCGGTTGAGACATTGATCAAAGGCGTAGAGATAAGGCTTCCTGAAGGAATCGTGTTCCATGATAAAGATGGAACCGAGAGAGACGCGATTCGTGTGCAGTGGTGGCGACGCGACGCCAAAACTTTAGGAGACGTGGCGTTGCCTATAGGCTTGGATATTGGCGATGCCGCACAACTTCCAGCGCCGCAAACGATGCCCAAGTACGGAGAAGAACAGCCTCCTTGCTTCGTTGGCCATTACTGGCTGGCGGGCGAGCCGGCGCCGTTGACTCCCAATGTGGCCTGTCTTGATTACTCTGTCGCCAAGCAGGGTAAGCTGGTGGCGTATCGCTGGAGTGGCGAGTCGGTATTGCGGAAAGAAAACTTTGTTCATGCTTAAGCGTGAATTGTTCCCGATCAGGTTCGGGATAGGTGAAATACAGCAGAATGCGGCGTGAAGCCGGGTGGTAGTTGTCTCCTTACAGGATGCTGAAGGGACGTTTTCAGACGGAGCGATAGTAAAAAAGTATGATGAACGCGGAATCCATTAGATATTTACGGGAGCAGGGACGTCATGAAGATGCGTGCAGCCTTGCCGTGCAATTGACGGAAGATTTTCCCACCGACGCTGAGCTACAGTACGAGGCCGCCTGCGTTCACGACTATCTGGGCTTGGAAGCGGAGGCTATTCCGTATTACCTCAACGCAATCTCTGGGGATCTGCCGGATGAATTGTTGCGAGGCGCATACTTGGGGTTGGGCAGCACTTATCGCGCATTGGGAGAATATATGCTGGCGCTGAACGTGTTTGATGAAGGACTGGCGCAGTTTCCTGATGCGTGTGAGCTGCAGGTGTTCAAAGCCATGGCTTTGTTTAATGTCGGAGAATCTCAGCAGTCGGTTGAAGCGCTGTTGAAAGTGATCGCCGCAACATCACAAGACCCCTTTGTGCAGGAATACCGGAGAGCCATCGCTCTTTACTCCGAAGATTTGACGAGAACCTGGCGGGAATGAAAGAGTATTTTCATACTGACTCAAAAAGGACGAAGAAATGAATGGAATAAATAATGGCGTCAGTCTTTTCACTGGGGCGCGAGTAAATCTGAGATATTTGGCCGCTTGCTTACCGCTGCTTTTGGCGGCGCCGGCGGAGGTCCTGGCGGAAGGGGATTCCGCGGACCAAAGACAATCCGCTGCGAAATCCATGGTCTATCGGGTTGATAACGTCCAGGTGAACATACTGGAGAGTTATCCGCCTATGCTGGAGATCCGGGCGGAAGGCATGATCCCTACGGCAGGCTGGGAGCATGCGGAGCTGGTGGCCTTTCAATATATTCAGGCGCCCCCTGATGGGATATATGACTTCGGATTTGTCGCCATGCCTCCCGATCAACCGGCAGCGGAAGTTATTTCCTCTATGACGGTGACTTATCGCATGGCAGTGATACCAGATGGGCTGAAAGGCGTTCGCGTCCATGCTGAAAGCAATTCCAAAGCCGCCATGTTAGGTGACGCAGACGTATCGCAATCAAAGAAGATTTGCTTGAAAGGGCGGCTTACTGAGGAAGGCGTTGAATGCCCGGCATTCCGGGACGCGCAAGGGCGTTTATATACCCTGGGCGGCGATTTGGGTGGATATAGCCCAGGAGATGAGGTGTATGTTACGGGTGAAGCCGCTGAGTATTCATTCTGCATGCAGGGAGTCACCATCTCCGTCGATTACATCGGCGCTTCCGCTCCGAACTGCTATGACGTTACCCAACAGCAGAACACAGACTAGCCCGTCCAAGCTGGGAAAATGACCGCCGAAGCGCATTACCGCAAGACAAAACACCATTACGAAGAATGCAGTCAGTGGCTCAAACACGTTGACCGTCGGGGATAGTTCGGTCTCAACAGGCATTTCTCTGGACGACGGGACTGTTTCATGTGTTTTCGGCGTGCGCCTGCGCGGCGGCTAGCCGTGGGAGACGGGGCCTGGCCTGTGCGGGCCCTGTCGTTGCGGACAAATAGAAGGAAGCTATTTGTTTGCCTGGTTAATAATATCCCGACGGGCGCAATCTGGTTCGCGGGAACGATTACCGTTCTTGGCGAAATATACTCCAGAAAGTATGCGGGCGTGATATCTATTTGTATCTGACCGCTCGGCCAGAAATAGAGATGCATATTGTTTGGACTTGGATTAATGATTTCATCATGGCCCGTCTATCTGGTTGCTTGATGGTGGCCTCAATCCTTGTGTCCACTGTGCTTGAATGTCGGACAATCGTAATAATGTTTGATTGGGCGTGACATTGCAGTAAGACGTTATATGGGCGCCTGATATGCGAACGAGTAGTACAAGAAGAGTTCAATAAGTATCGGAGTCTTCTTGTAAATAGGGCAAAAAACAAGAAAACTTCGTCACGAAGACGAAAGGATATGTCTGTTCCATCTTGACAGGAATATCGCCCTGCATATACTTTGAGCAGTCTGTAAGTAAATCTGATATTTATGCAATACCATTTCGAAGTCCTGTCTATAGTCCTCGTCCTGTTTTCATAAGTAATAGAAAAACTTCCAGCAAAGCGGCCTTATGCAAGGCATTGATTTACCAAAGATTATTTTAGGATATGACTATGTCCAATACTGTTACCGGCACTGTAAAGTGGTTCAATGAATCCAAAGGTTTTGGTTTTATCGAGCAAGAATCCGGTCCTGACGTTTTTGCTCACTTCAGCGCCATCACTGGTTCTGGTTTCAAAACTCTGACCGAAGGCCAGAAAGTCGAGTTCACAATTACTCAGGGACAGAAAGGACCTCAGGCAGAGAACATCGTTCCGCTGTAAGCGGCGCATTTTGGGCGAACCTGAGCAATTTTTGTAAAGGGGTCGCCGTCTGATCGACAGATGAGACACAAAGGGCAGGGCTTGTCGCCTTGCCCTTTTTTGTTGTTTAAATATTGCCTGTAAAGTCTTTACGGCAACATGCTATCCCTCGATATCACCCATAGGAAACTCACCTTGAGCGCCACCGCTTTTTCCTCTCTTGCATTGCATTCCGAGCTGTTGACGAATCTATCCACGCTAGGGTTTCACGCGATGACGCCTATTCAGGCGCAAAGCTTACCTTCCATACTGGCCGGTAAGGATGTTATCGCTCAAGGCAAAACCGGGTCAGGAAAAACCGCGGCCTTTGGGCTGGGGTTGCTGAATAAGCTGGATGTAAAACGGTTTTGCGTGCAAGCGCTGGTTCTGTGTCCAACCCGGGAATTGGCGGATCAGGTTGCTAAGGAGATCCGTCGCCTGGCCAGAGCGATTCACAATATCAAAGTACTGACTTTGTGTGGCGGAATGCCCTTTGGACCGCAAATAGGTTCTTTGGAGCACGGCGCGCACATCGTGGTGGGAACGCCGGGGCGGGTGGAGGAGCACTTACGCAAGGGAACGCTGATGCTGGACCAGCTGCATACCCTGGTATTGGATGAAGCAGACCGTATGCTGGAAATGGGGTTTCAGGCAGCGCTAGACGCCATTGTTGAAAAGATGCCGACACAACGGCAGACGCTGCTGTTCAGCGCCACATATCCGAAGCAGATTCAGTCTGTCGCTGAACGGGTAATGCTCAATCCGGTTATGGTGAAGGTGGAGTCTGCTCATGATAACGCCAGTATTCAGCAGTATTTCTATAAAGTTGAAGGCGACTCGCACCGCTTGGAAGTGTTGCGACTGTTGCTGTTGCAATACAAACCGGAATCCACCGTCGTATTCTGCAACACCAAGCGCGAGACTCAGGAGGTGGCGGATATGCTGGTGAGCCATGGTTTTAGCGCGGTGGCGTTGCATGGCGATCTGGAACAGAGAGACCGCGATCAGACTCTGGTGTGCTTCGCGAATAAAAGCGCGTCTATTCTGGTCGCCACCGATGTCGCCGCCCGAGGCCTTGACATAGACGCCCTGGACGCGGTGATTAACTTCCACATCGCTCGTGACCCGGAAGTTCATGTGCATCGTATTGGGCGCACTGGCCGCGCAGGCGCCAGTGGGATTGCGTGCACGCTCTTCAGTGAGTCAGAGATGTACAAAATCGCTCGCTTGGAAGAATATCAAGAGATTATTGTCAGTGCGGAACCTGCCCCCGCAACCAGTTTGTTAAAAAACGCCGCCTACAAACCGCCAATGGAGACCCTGCAAATCGATGGCGGTAAGAAGCAGAAAGTACGTCCGGGAGATATTCTCGGTGCGCTGACTGGAGATAATGGCGTGGACGGCAAACTGGTGGGTAAAATCCATATTTTCGACAACTGCGCATACGTCGCAGTGGCGCAGAGCGTCGTCAAGCACGCAATGGATAAGCTGGGCAAAGGGAAAATGAAAGGGCGTTCGTTTCGAGTTAGAAGAATCAGGAGCTGAGGGCTCGGGGCTGACTCTGGTGAGCCTGCCCCAAAAATCCTGTGTAGAAGGCGGTTAGTTGCTCTTGCCCTCTTTGCGAGGCGCAGGGCGCCCACTGCTTGAGCCTCTTCTGCGTTGTCTACGGGGGGCGTTTGCATTATTCCTCGTCGCGCTATCCTGTCGAGGGCCTTTTTTCTCCGTCTTTCTGTCCTGTCCGCGTTGCTCTCCACTCTTGGCCGCTTTTGGCTTCTTAGGCTTGCGCGCACGCACTGGCTGAGTAGGAGTGCGTGACTCCGGTAGACGTTGCTCTGGTTCGAATCCTTCGATTTCTTCACGGGGCAGGCGCTTTTGGATCAGTCTTTCGATATCGGTAAGCAGCTTGAACTCGTCCGCGCTGACCAAAGATACCGCCTGTCCTTCCGCGCCAGCGCGGCCGGTGCGTCCGATACGGTGTACGTAATCTTCCGCCACTTGCGGCAGGTCAAAGTTGACAACCTGCGGCAACTGGTCGATGTCGATACCGCGCGCAGCGATGTCCGTCGCCACCAAAATCTGTACGCTCCCGGCTTTGAAATCCGCCAGCGCTTTGGTTCTGGCGTTCTGGCTTTTGTCTCCGTGGATGGCGGCGGCATTAATGCCTTTAGCGCAGAGTTGTCGCGTCAGGCGGTTGGCGCCGTGTTTGGTGCGGCTGAACACCAGGGCCTGATTCCAGTTGTTTTCGCGGATGAGGCGCGCCAACAAGGCGGACTTCTGCTTCTTGTCGACCGGGTGAATCCACTGTTTAACCGTTTTGGCTGTAGTGTTGGGCGGACTAACGGAGACCTCCACCGGATTGTTCACCAGATCTTTCGCTAATTTACGAATATCGTTGGAGAAGGTGGCGGAGAACATCAGGTTTTGTCGGCGCTTTGGCAATATATCCAGAATCTTACGGATATCGTGGATGAAGCCCATGTCCAGCATGCGGTCTGCTTCATCCAGCACCAATACTTCCAGGTCCTGGAAACGCACGGCGTTTTGATTGTATAGATCAAGCAGGCGACCTGGCGTCGCCACCAGAATGTCTACGCCGCGACGCAGTCGCATCATTTGTGGGTTTATTTTTACCCCGCCAAAAACAACGGCGGAGCGTAGCGGCAATTTACTGCTGTAGGTGGACACGCATTCGCCGACCTGAGCTGCGAGCTCTCGCGTTGGCGTCAGGACCAACGCGCGAGCCTGATTTGAACGCGCCCGCTCGCCTTTCGACAAACGTTCCAGGATGGGCAGTGTGAAGGCGGCGGTTTTGCCGGTTCCCGTTTGCGCCGCCGCCATAACGTCCTTACCTTCCAGGACCACAGGGATCGCCTTCATTTGAATGGGGGAAGGGGATGCGTAACCCTGTTCAGAAATAGCGTCGAGAATGGGGGCGGACAAGCCGAGGGAGGCAAAGCTCATATAGGATAACTTCTTCTTGCTGATTCGATATTGAGGCCAGCCTCGCTGGCGGATGTGCAGCTTACAGTAAGCATCCGCCCAGGACCATCATTTGAGCAGAGGACATGCCCCGATTGACAACGGCGCGGATAAGACTTTTCCAATGTTATTAACATGGCGATGATATCGGCCTGTTAATAATCAGGCGCGTGGAGACGTCTTCGCGGCGGTCGGCCGCGGGAGACAGGGCTTGACTTGTGCAGGCTCTGCCGTTGCAGACCAATAGAAAGAGGCTATTTGTCTGGCGGAATATTAGTAGAGGGCTGACTGGTTTCTTTCCAGAAGGGAACCCGCAAAGCCTCCCACGCTTTGGCTCTGGGCGTAAGTAATTCACGCAGGGGAGCGTAGGTAAAATACAGTAACGGCTGAATCCTTCGCGTTAGGTTAGAATGCTGCGCTTAATGGACGTTAGACCGCCAGGTCTTTGTTTTTATTGTGTTTTTATGTTGAGGATGTTTATGTCTAGATCCACAAGCATGGCTTTTGCCATGGCTATGTCATTAAGCTCTGCGTGTGCAAGCGCCTATGAGCACCAACTGGGCGCTTCTCTTGGCTTTGGCGATACCCGTGGCGAGAATTCTGATGTTGGCTTTCACGTACAGTTGAATTACAGCTATTACTTTCATCCATCCCTGGCGATTGAAGCTACCTGGTTCGCTCAGCAAAATATTACCTCTGGTTTTACTTCATATATTGGCAGTCTTGGAGAGTACTCGGAGTCTACCGAATATGATGGCTTCGCTCTCAGCATTAAAGGCGAAACCGCTCTCACCGAGAGATTTAACGCCTATGCGAAAGTGGGCGGCGCTTATACTGACTATGGTGTGAGTATTGATTACAAGGATGGTGACAGGAAGGATGAGGACAAGTCGTTCTCTGGCGTGCGCCCCTATGGAGGCCTGGGTTTTAATTGGAAGAGAAAGGAAGGCGGCTTCGGGGTGACGATTTTGGAATACCAATATATTGGTTTGCCTAAAGGCTCCCACTCTAACGTCTTTCTTACCGGCATCACTTACGCCTTCTAGTCTTTTTCTTTTCCGTAGTCGCTTTACTTTTGGCCCAGCGAGCTAGTTGCCGTTTTGAGTCTGTGGAGAGCTGGCTGCGCCGCGTCAGTGGTAGAGTCTGGCGGCCGTTTTGAGCAGTATATCGAGCGTGCAAATACGCTCATGCCTTTAACGGCCGCGCTTAATTATTAATGAAAGTCTTACCGGATATTCGCCGGCATTGTATGACTCTGGGCGACTGGTTTATCCCGGAATTTGTAGGGCGCGGCCCAATAATGGGCGAAAGGCGCTAAAAAGAAAGGGATCGAACAGGAGTGCTGATTATCGCTTAGCGACGAAAAGTCGCCTGGCTTTCTGCGTTATGATTGGCCTCGTCTTTTGATTTCAGACAAAACTCGCCGCCGCCTTCAAATCTGATTTTTATTCTGGCGTTTTCACAACGGATATCTTTGATAGTCTTGGACTTGATATTGAAAAGGGCTGCATAGTCCACTTCTCTTTCGCCGGCTCCGGGCTTATCGTCGAAGTCTTCCCACTCTTCCCAAAATCCTTTGCCTTCGTCCAGGAAAAAACGAAACCAGAGCTTATGGTCTGTTTTCAGGTTGAGTAAAACCGGCGTATCGTCGGTGCTGTCGACCTCCAGTAAGGCCTTAAATTCTCGTACCTTATAACCATTCAGTTTTTTTACGCGGAAGTGTTTATCTTGGAATTCTCTTGCCATATAGGTGTGGTGTCCACGGTGGGTTAATGGGAGGGAGGGGGGTACTGTACCCCTCCTGACACGTAAGAGTCCAGTTATAACCACCCCCACCCTGATATTAGCCACCGTGAACGCCCTGCATGGCCTGGGTTTTCTACCCCTAAACTACTGACCAGCGTCACAAAACCCCTAGGGGGTTAAAGTGTGTACAAAAATGCCGTCAGATCCTGCTTTTCCTGTTTGTTCAATTTAACGCCGAGCACTAAATTGAAAAATTCCACAGTGTCCTCCAAGGTCAGCAGGCGACCATCATGAAGATACGTCGGAGAATCTTTTATACCCCGTAGCGGGAAGGTCTTAATGGGACCGTCGGCGCCGGCGATCATGCCGTTGATCAATTCTTCATTGTAAAAACGCTCCACTTTCAGGTTATGCATTAAGTTGTCTGTGTAGTAGGGCGGTATATGGCAGGCTGCGCATTGTCCTTTGCCGAAGAATATCTCTTGGCCGCGCAGCTCCGACTCGGTGGCCTTGTCAGGGTTAAGTTTTCCGAACAAGTCCAGCTTGGGGGCTGGCGGAAAGTCCAGTAACGCCTGAAACTCGCCCATGAAGTGAACCTGGCTGCCTCGCTCAAGGATGTTGACCCCTTTCTTGGCAGCGATGACGGGGTCGCCATCAAAATATGCAGCGCGTTGCTCGAATTCTGTAAAGTCTTCAACCGTCTTTAACGCTCGCTGTGATCCGAACAGGCGTTGCACATTGACGCCGCGCAGGCTGGGAGTGTTGATGCGGTGACGGCGTTCCTGCGGGCGTATGTCGCCTACCAAGTGAGTTGCGTCGTTGGTGTGTCCGTTGGTGTGACAGTCAAAACAAGTCACACCCAAGCTGGGAAGCGCGGATCGACGGTCAGATGTCGCATTAAACTGCTGTTGTGGAAAAGGCGTTACCAGAAGACGCAGTCCTTCTAGTTGCTTGGGATTCAGGACGCCGGAAAACAGCTCGTAATAGTTCTGCAGCGTCACCTGTTTACCCTGGGAGACATCGCCAAGATCCGGTCGAGTGGTGAGATAAATCGGCGCAGGAAACTCCGGCAGAAAATGGGTTGGCATGACGAAGTCGAGATCAAAACGAGTCAGATCTCGTCCTTCCTGCTTTTTGATCTCGTCAATATGAAACTGCGGGAACAGCATGCCACCCTCGTTATGGTTGGGGTGGGGCAGAGGTAGGAATCCCTTGGGAAATACGTTTTTCTGTTTTATTTGGTCTGGCGTCATGGTCGTCAGTTGTTCCCAGGTGACGCCGTCAGCCAGCTTCACCCGTACGCCAGTCTGCACAGGTTTGCCCCTGGACATCTTGACCTCTGAAGAGGGATTGTCCGTCAGGTCGTAACGTTCTTCCAGCAGTGTTTGGTGACGACTGAGAACTTCCTTCTTGGCGTTTTCCATACGCTGCTTGACGCTATCGAAAGACTCTGAATCCACGACCGGCGCATACGAGTTTCCAACCGCCGCCTGTAGCGGAACGGCCAGCGCCAAGGTCAAAATGCCTGCGGTGAAGGCGTATCCATTGTGTTTATTCATGACTTTTCCCCTATCCAAACCAGTGAAAGTCAGTCTACACACCGCCTTTGTAGCGCGTGATTGATTGTCTAAATTACCGCGTTGCGCGCAAGTCGCGAGACAGGCTGCGTATCTGTTCCGCCGCCGCTAACGCCTTTTGCGCCAAACGTATAATTTCCTCGCCTTCTGGCGTAATTTCCACCAGATGCCGGTTACGCCGGAATATCTGCACGCCGAGGTAGTCTTCGCACTTTTTCAATTGAATACTGAGAGTGGATTGTGTGACGTGGCAGCGTTCGGCTGCGCGATGGAAGTGTAATTCCTCTGCGACCGCCACGATGTAAGCCAGTTCCTTCAGCGTCATCAGGAGCTCCTTTTTTTGTTATGAGACTTGGCGACATCCGCGTCGCTGAAGTCGCCGCGGGAGGATAAGTACAAACGGCGGCTTATCAAGCTTAAGATTAAAGCTGTTAAACAAAAGGCTCCAATTGATTACGCATAGCTTGAAAATAGGTTTTTTAAATGGAACTAACTTGCGTTTGTCCAATACTACAAGTAGAGGGGCGCACTGCCGATAACCTCGGCGCATCGCATTATTAACATACCAATATCATTACCATGTTAATAATTTGGGGATGGGATGGTGGCGTGAAGAAAGTGGGCTGGTTCGGGAAGTCAGGCTTTTCTACCCGGCTGTATAAGTCGCCTCACGCAGCCGGGTGGATAATCAATGCCGTGTTCAACCACCTTGGGCTGCGCTGAAGTCGATGTGTTCCTGTCTGAGCGCGGTAATAAAATCCTGAGTCCGTTTTTTTATCGAGGCGTAATCCAAGTGGTACTGCGTGTCATAAAAGGCGGTGGTAGGATACAGGCCCAACTGTGGCTCGCCGATCATCTGGACGCCCAGACTGGCGTAGAACGCCTTGATCTGCTGGAAACCTGACGTTTTGCGGTACTCAGGAAAGTCGATAGTATTCGGCCAGGTTGCGTACACTTTGATGTTATTGGATTTGGCGTACTCAACGAAGGATTTGATGGCTTGCGCGCCCCGTGATTCTGTATCGACGCCAATGTGAACCGGCTGATAGAGGGACAGGCGCCGCTTCACTTTATCAGAAACGGCGGGAAAGCTTTCGGGAAGTCTGTCGCCATGCTCATTGGAGTCGAAGGTATTAAGCTGTTTGTTCTCGTTAGCGGCGTAGCGCCAGACTTCAAGAATACGGGTGAGGTCCGTCGCCATCAGTCCTTCGATGATATTCGGCAGCGGCTTTTCCTTAAACCAGGATGCGGCGCACCCCAGGCCGTAGTTAAGCTCAATGGGGTTCCAACTGTCATGCGTATATTGGGGATACTCGAACGCCAGCAACGCGGTGTCTCCCGGTTTCAGCGCGCGTTTGGCCTCGCTCAGCGTCAGGTCGGGGCCCATGGATGCCTGCAGACCGAAGTTCAAGGCATTCAGGTTCAGCTCATCGCTTAACATCTGGGCGGAAAAGCCGGCGCGTACGCCAGAGCCGCCAATCAGCAATAAATTGGGTCCCTGCATGCGCTCCGCCAGCTCTATCCTGGCGTTCACTTGATCGCACAGCGTCTGCGACGACGCTGTTGGCCGCCCGATAGTGCTGGCTGTAATCGCGGTGTTAACCGCCATGAGGGCGGCGGCGGTAGCCAGCGCGCCGATGATAAATTTAAGCGGGTTGCCGCGCTCTTGCACCGAGTCAGGTTGAACGTGTGAGCGTGGCGTCTCGTTACTCTTCTTGGTCATGATTCAGGTCGTTTCCGTGTTACGAGTCCAGAAGCTTTAAAACTGAAAATACAGGAATTCGGTTTCCGCCGCGGCGTTGATGGCGCGCAGGGAGATATAGAGCAACACGCCCACTGCGACGGAACTCCAGGCCCGCATGCTGACCAGTGAGGGCAGGTAGCGGCGTGGCGCAGGCAGAGAGGGTTCAATCTCATCGAAGTCCGCAGTGGGGCGCTCTGAACGCAGCAGCTCCAGTGTACTGGGGGCGAAGAATGCAATGGCGGCGGCGGCCAGCGTCCAGATCAGTCCCATATAAAAGTCAGTGCGATAGTTCTCGGCGAAAAGTACAACTGAGTTTTGCAGGCCCAGTGCTTCAACTAATGGACGGAATTCCTCCGGCGCGGAAAGCCCGTGGAAACCGAACATGGCGTTATAGAACGCCATAGCGGCGTCGAAACTCTCGGCGCGAAACACCACCCAGGCGATAACTACGGAGAAGAACGTGATCGGCAGGGACAGATTTCCAATCAGGCCTTTGAATGGTTTCAGCAGCGGTTTGTCTGCTATAGCGCGCCAGCCATGGTTAATCATCAAGTAGGAGCCGTGCAGGCCGCCCCAGATGACGAACGTCCAGGAAGAGCCGTGCCACAGGCCGCCCACCAGCATGACGATCATCAGGTTGATATAGCGACGCCAGCGCGATACGCGTCCGCCGCCCAGCGGGAAGTAGAGATAGTCCCGTAAAAACCGCGATAAGGTCATGTGCCAGCGGCGCCAGAAATCGATGATGGAGCGCGACTTGTAAGGCGAATTGAAGTTGGCGGGCAGTTTTACGCCGAATAGCATCGCCAGGCCGATCGCCATTTCCGAATAGCCGCAGAAATCGAAGTAGATCTGGAAGGTGTAGGCGAGAGCGGCGGCCCAGGCAATAAAGAAATGTATGTCGCCGCCTTCGTGCGCTCGGGCGAAGAATGGCGTAGCGAATGCGCCAAGGGGGTCGGCGATCATGGTTTTCTTCGCCAGCCCGATGGCGAAAATCGCCAGGCCGACTGCAGCGAGCCGCATCATCTTATCGCTCGACGGCGGCGCCTCGAATTGGTTCATCATTTCCTTGTGATGAACGATAGGGCCGGCGATCAACTGGGGGAAGAAGCTCACGAACAGGCCGTAGCGGGCAGGGTCGGTGGCTTCGTCACTGTCGCTGCGGGCCACATCCACCAGAAAAGCAATTTGCTGGAACGTGTAAAAAGAGATGCCGATAGGCAAGGCCAGTTTGGGCCAGTCCAGTTCGATGCCGAGCAAACTTTCGATATTGCCCTCAATAAACCCGAGGTATTTGAATACGGCTAATAACCCCAGGTTGAAGCACAGGCCGACAATCAGGTCGCTGCGTTGTTTGCGGGTGCGGATGCGTTCGGCGATCCACAGGTTGACCGCCAGTGAACCAATCAGCAAAGGCAGGTAGCGCCATTCCCACCAGCCGTAAAAGCCGAGGGAAAGAATAAATAGAACAATAAACGCCGGGCGTTTCCCCAGCGCGCTGCGCGCCAGATAAAACAGCAACAACGACAGGGGCAGGAATACAAATAAAAATTCGTTTGAATTAAATAGCATACTTAAATAACGTCCCTGCATTATTTAATTGGGCGCAGGCAGAAACTATAGAAAATTCAACCCATACGCAGCCGCTGTCAAATCGGGATTTGATGGTTGCGAAAGTTGGATTAAATCCGGGTGTTGTTCTGATTGAGCAGAGCGCCGCCGGTTGCTCCACGCCTTATGAAATTAATAACAAAGTGTCCGCTTTTCCTCTTGTGCGGCGGCGTGAGGAAAGCGTCACGGGCGTTAGTTTACGAGTAGATTGCTGCAATAAAAAGACCATTAGAGATAAAAGTCTTCTCACTTATCTAAGAGTGAGAAGACTTTTATAATTAACAGTGCAATCAGGGCGCATTTTATATATTCAACGCCCTGTTTTGGTTCGCAAAAGTAATATATTAAAAGTTGTTAATTTGTCATGTTAATCCGCATATACAGAAACGGGAATTGAATAGCCATCATCGAACTTTATGATGATAGCGCCAGCCCTGGAATCTGAACCGCCAAACTTCTGCGAATCGATGCTGATCTCTAACTCCTTGGTTCCATCCCCGGATATCATGCCGTTGGAAGGCGAGACTTTTATCCAGTCCGCGTGTTGATTAATCAGAATCTTAAAGTCCGTATCCGAACCGTTGTTGCTCAGTTTGATAGTCTTCGCGCCGGGAGACTGGGCGTCCAGTTCCACGCGGTAAGCGTCCGACGTAATCTTGATAGGACGCACGGGAATCATTTTCGTCACGCCATATTCGAAAGCGCCGATGTCTGGAGCGGCCCCTTGGAAGTCGTTGGAATAGTTGGCGATATAGGTTCCTTTATCAATAGCGGCGCTTTCTTCCAGTAAATTGAACTTGCCTGCAGGGGCGTCGCGGAAATGCGGCGTTTCATTAATCAGACCGTTGGCCTCGGCGCCGCCGTAAGCCTGAACAACGCCTGTCGCAGCCTGTGTGCTGTAGAGCAGGTCAAAGTCGAAATCGGACCCAGGCTCCTGCGCAATGTCGCGAATGCTGTACTGACGCTCTGACCATCCGGCGCTGCTGACCAACAGGTTGTTGCGGGTGACGGCGTTGAAAGCGCGGTCGCCGGAGTAACCTGTGCCATGCAGGCTGTTGGCTTTGGCGTAGACGGTGTTGTGGAACAGGTAGGTTGCGCCTTCTGGTTTGACCGTTAATCCGCCCGCTTTGAAGGCGGTCCAGGCCATGCCGCGCTCATCGCCGAGGTCATGAATCAGGTTGCCGGCGATAAAGCTGGGCCCGCGCATATTCGGGGCGATGCTGACGCCGTTATAACCGGCCTCAAGGCGGTTGCCGTAGAAACGCACATTGTGCTGTCCGCCATCCAGCTCAACCAGGTCGTCGTTGCTGAAGGCGAAATAGTTGCCGTAAATGTCGCTGTCACGGATGAAGCCGCCTTCGCGGGAGCCATTGGAGCGGCTTTCCACGACATCGTTGAAGCGATGCTTGTCGCCGCCGACAAAATCGTTATGGCGCAGTACGACCTGGCCGCGAAAAGCGGGGTCGGAATGCTTGGTGGAGACCAGATAAGCGTTGGGGCCAGAGGGGTGCCCGTGCTCCCAGGTGTTGGCGCCGGTTCTGGGGTCATGTACGTAGCTGCGCTCCACAACAACAACGCCGGTGGACTCCAGCCAGAATGCCGAGTCATAGTTGATTGGGTCTTCATCGCTGGGCTTTTCATAGGAAATGCCGTCGTTGACGGCGCCGGAAGTGCGCCCCCAGCCTGAAACGTCCAGGTTGCGAAAGCGCAGGTGGTGCGCCTTGAGACTGTGGATCGCGTGTAGTCTGCCGCCTTTGACTTTCAGGTTTTCAAACATGATATAGCTGGCGTCGCCGATTTTGATGGCGGTGTAATTGTCATAACCGCCGTCGATGACGGTTTGGCCGTCGCCGACAATCTTGGCCCAGCCTCCGGGCTCTCCGGAAATGCCCAGCTCTTCCAGATTGAGCATGCCGCCCTCGTATATATCGGCGATGGAATACACTTTATCCGGGTTAATCGGCGGATCGGTGGGCCAGGTCTTGAATTCCGCCTGAAAAGACTGAATAACGGCGTCGTTTTCCAGCAAGGAGACCTTCACTTCATATTCGGTGTTCTCCTCCAGGCCAATAATTCCACCCGCCAACGCGTCATCAGTGGAGTCCGCCACGAGAGAATAGGCGTTATGCCAGTTGCCGTTTCCTTTCTTACGGTAATAAACCTTGTTTTTCATGTTTTGCAGGTCGGTACTGCCGTCCAGAACCAAGCTGACGGATTCCAGCAAGGGCGTGGCGGTAATGGTTGCGTCCAGACCCGCGGAGGGTGGTTCAAGGTCGTCGATGACGACAGGAGGGACGGTTTCCTTGTCCGTCGATTCTTCCTGGAGTGGTGGCGATGCGCAGCTGGTGCAGATGGCTGCGATGTAAAATAATTTCAACAACATACTTATACCGCGAAAACGATGTGAATTTATCGTTTGACGGAAGGGGCTGTTTACTCGATGTCTCATGATCAAATATCCCTTTGTGCCGAAGACGGCGAACGTTGTCGCTCGCAGACTCCCTGGTAAATGTATAAAGCCGGGCTTTTATTCCCGGCTTTCACTGGCGGAACGATCAAACAGGAATCCGCTGACTCCTGACTTATCTGCAAAAACAGAACCTTCAGTCACTATAGGACGCCAAAACCTGATTTTCCACGTGACAACATTAACAAGGAGCTTAATGCGCGCTGCATCACGCCCGCCTTGCGAAGGGCGTGAACAGGCAGGCGCGAAGTTACAACGAATGAATCTCCGGCGCGGTTTCAAGTATGGCGTTTTTATTGCTTCGGTAATTACTATAAGCCATTGATACAAAGGCTTAAATTTCCCGCTTGGCATAGTCCTGGCCAGTAAGCCTAGGGTATAAGGATTGTTGAAACTTAAATTTATGTAAGAGAATCTATGCGCATTTTACTTCAGAGTCTCAAACCCGCCGCGTCAGCGCTGGATTTTCTAATGTTTCATTCGTTAATAGGTTTCATCCGGTCACTTTTTTATGCGAAATGAAACATTAGAAAATTATCGTTAATGCACTTAAAGTGTGCCCCATTCGACAAAACTGCATTCCGGTAAAGCATGAATTACGGAAACGAGAGAGCTGCATGAGTAAGGAAATATCCGCCGCTGACATCAGCGTTATTATTCCCATATACAACAGAGCCGATAAGCTGAGAGAAGCTCTTAACTGCATTTATCGACAAACCGTCCTGCCCGGAGAGATCGTAGTGGTGGATGACGGCTCGAAAGACGATCCGGAAGCGGTCGTAAAAGAGTTCAATGATCCGCGCATCAAGTTTAAGCGCCAGGAGAACGGCGGTCCCGGCGCGGCAAGAAATACCGCCATGGCGATGGCGACCGGTCGCATTCTGGCTTTTTTGGATTCGGATGATGACTGGCTTCCCGCCAAGCTGGAAATGCAGATTGCGAAGTGGAACGAGTTGGTGCGGGAAGGCAATGACTGCGTTATGTTGGATACATTCACGTCCTCTTCCTGTAACGGGGTTGTGAAGTGGCACAGAAAGATGGTTAAGAATGGCCCCAGCTTCGAGGGGCTGATTCTTGAGAACACCATCAACGGCACTTCCAGCGTCATTTGTGAGAAAGATCCCGTACTACAGGTAGGCGGATTCCCCGAGACATATCGCTTCGCTGAGGACCGTTTCGTGTGGTTGGCGCTGGCCCGCGCAGGGGGCTGTTACACTGTGCCTGAAATTCTGGTTATCAAAAATCATGAAGGCGATAACCTGACTGACGATATGGAGAAAAACCTGCAGCACAAGCTGGAATTCATTCGCCATGTTGAGCGAGAGTTCAAGCTGCCCAAGAAAGAAGTCGCCAAAATGAAGCTATGGATGTTTGCTGACTTTCTCATGGCGTATCGCCGCCGTGGTAACTATGCAAAGTCGGCGGAGATGGGCGGAAAGATGTGGGCCTGTGGTGATCTGCACCTGTTGGCCTCCCATCCTAAAGCATTAGCGGCTATGGCCTTGGTGATGGGGCGCCAGAAGTTACTGGCGATCACCGGCAAGAGGTAATTTGCATACTGCTCGCAGAGCGCGAGCAAATAAAAAGCCGTTCCGGTAACTCCGGAACGGCTTTTTTGTGTGCTGAGCGCGTCCCTTATGACTTCATCAGGAAGGCTTTCAGGTCTGCGAGCCAGGTTTTGTGCAACAGGGTGTACATCGCCAGATAAGTCACCATACCAATGGCGATGATATTGGCGGACAACAATGCAGGGTGCATCGAAGAGTAATAGGTGACGAAAGCGTACACCGCGCCAACCATACAGATGGCGGCGACAATGCTCTTGTATACCGTACGCAACCAGTCGCTGGGTTCTATTTGCAGCGCTTTCTTCAATCCAAACACTTTTGCTGGCGAGGCGATCAGCGTATGCACGATAAATGCGCAGGCGCCTGCTAGCGCCCCCATTTCAGCGCCCATCACGGCGGTAAAGACCAGCGCCGAACCTGCTGCGATCAGTTCAGAAGGCAGCGTCAGTTTGTTTTTGGCTACCGCCGTCAATGCAGTGGGTACATAGATAAGGGTGTTGCCTACCGCCGCCACCAGCGCCAGTATCTGAATCAAGGGCGCCGCTGGCCGCCATTCTTCACCGAACAATGTGGGGATCAGATACGGCGCCACCAAGGCCAGTCCCACGAACATCGGTAATACGATGAAGCAGGTGGTCAGGGTGGTGAAGCAGAACATTTTCTGCAGGTTGGGGATATCATGCTGATTTCTGGAAAACGCTGGTAGAGCGTAACTGAGCAAACCGCCGTAAATAGCGCTTCGGGGCATGTCTATCATACGGCGGGCGAGGCCATATACGCCTACCGCCGCTGGACCGGCGGTGACGCCGAGAATGATGGCGATCCCGCGGTTCATCGCATCCCAACTGGCCCCGCGTAGCGCCAGCGGCCAGCCTATGGACAATAGCTCCCCGAACACGGACATGCGAAATCGCGAGCCGATATGCAGCTCGCTGGAGCGCACCATGATCACCAGACTTACGAACGCCATGATGACGCTTTGGACGATGATGGCGAAACTGCCGTAGCCGGTCCAGGCGAGGGTCAAGCCGACAGCTGCGCCGATGAGCTTTCCGCCCATTGTACGTTTCGCCAGCGACTTGAATTTGCCTTTACGGCGTAGGTCCGCGACATAAATATGGCCGGTAGTCAGCAGGGGAATATGCAGCACGGAAATTAACATCAGCCATTGAAAGCGAACGTCGTCGGTGGCGAACAGGCTTCCAGTCATGACGGCGGCGGCAGTGATCAGACTCACCACTAATCCGCCCCAGAAGGCGGAGTCAAAGTGGGTGGCCTGAACATCATTCTGACGCACCAATGGGTCTTCCAGAAAAGCCACGTAAATAACGCCGATGCCCTGCCCAATGGAAAGGGCGAACAGCGCCAGTCCTAGCTCTCCGGGACCCAGCAGCTTGGCGTAGATGAAGAAAGTGAAAACGGAAATGAGTACGATGCTGAATTTCTCAACGAAAACCCACATCAACTTCCACGCCCGATGGTTTAACACACTATTGACTCCGTATTACACACTGACGAAAACGCCATTACACCAGCCAACAACGCACGTAGCGGTCGATTTTGTTGTAACAGTTATCCGATAACAGTACGGGCCTGCCCAATAGCAGAGCCAGTATCGCGCCGTGCAGACGGTCTGTATCGACCTGTCCGTAACTTTGATAAAAGTTCACGGCTTTATTGATCAACGCATTGCTGAAGCGCACCCATAGCGGCGATGTGAACAGATTAAGGTCGTGCTTGCGCTCCAATCCTGATACGCGATTGAAGAGGCGGAACTTCTTCATGTCCATGGACGTGTACAGGGAGTTCCAGTCGAAAGCGTCATCCGCTGTGTCGGCCCCGGATACGGACTCGCAGTCTTTGCGACGGAACAACAGGGTGCGCTCAGGCATCTGCTGCGGCCAAGTCCATTCATCAATCAGCATGGTGGCCATGTCTGGGGCCATAATCAGTTGCTCTGGAGCCAGCGCCTGCGACATGAAACTGAAAGACTCCTGGTCGCGCACATACATCTTGAGATTCTTGTGCTCCCGGTATAGAGCGCAATTTTGCAGGAACTGCTCCGGCTTATTGAAATGCACCGATTGAGGCATGATCAGGATGGGGTTGTTGGGGAAGTGCTTTATCACTTTTTCCCGCAGCGCCTGATGAATGCTGTAGATATCGCCGAAATTACCGCCGCCATGGAGCAACAGCACCCAATCCTCGGGAATGCGCGTACGGAAAAAACGATCTGCGTTGCTGGTGGAAAAGCTCATCTCCACTTGGGCGCCCAACTCTTCAAGTAATGTCAGTGTGCCTTTGTAGATCAGCAAATCACCCAGATTCAAGTGCAGCGGGTAATCCAGATAGACGACTTTTTTTCCTCGCAATTCAGGGCTGAAGGTTAACAGTAACTGCTCCTTCAGTTCACGCCAGCGCGCCCGGTTAGGTTGCATTGAGTTGATTCCAGTTGACTCCATCATTTGCCCCATTACTTGCTCTCCGCTGCTTGCTGACCCGGCGCCACGCCGGCTTTCTTGAATCGATGTCTGATACGGGCCCATCGGGACACGCCTTTATTCTGAGAACAGGAGGCGATATAGGCTTTGGAAGCGGGCGTAGAGGCGACGCCGGGCAGCTTCCAGGCGGCGATGGCCCGTGGAACCATGCCCAGGCCCTGCATGAAGCCGATAGTGGAGTCGAGCACCAGGCCCGCACGGAAGCCTTTGTACAGTGTAAGTAGTGTGCTTAGGCACAAGGATGCGAAAGAAGTTCTGAACTTAACATCCATATAGAAACGGTTGCGCACATGAAAACGCCAACGCGGCCCGTTCCAATTGACCCGCCGTTCCGCCGCGACCTTATGGCCGATCACGACTTCAGGCGAATAGCGTATTTTGTAGCCGCAGTTGATCAGTTTGCGCGATAACTCCGCTTCCTCCTGCAGGAAGAACAGTGAATCATCATAACCGCTCACCTGATCGAACACGCTACGGCGAATCATATGGCCCGCGCCGACGAAATGGGTTGTATAGAAAGGCTTGTCGCCCCATTCATGCGCGTTCTGGGTATAGCTCCAACTGCTCAGATCTTCGCAGTGAGTGCCGAAGCGCAAAATACGGAAACCGATGGCGGCGAGGTCTTTTTGTCGCTCCATTATTTCCACTGCATGGGCGATTTGATGCTCGTCGCTGAATTCTGCGTCATTGTCCAGCGCAACGATATAGTCGCCGTTGCCTTGAAACGCCGCCTGATTGCGCCCGCCTGGAACCCCCAGGTTGTTAACGTTGCAAACGAGGTCTACGTTTGGATATTGGCGGCAGAACGCGCGCAACTGGTTCAGGCTCTCTGGTTTGGAACCCTG
Organism: Hahella sp. NS-SX17; assembly: GCF_057367735.1. NCBI lineage: Bacteria > Pseudomonadati > Pseudomonadota > Gammaproteobacteria > Oceanospirillales > Hahellaceae > Hahella > Hahella sp. NS-SX17. The sequence continues at coordinate 5,381,523 of NZ_CM170632.1, read as the reverse complement.
ATCCACAACGATTACGCGCAGCTCCACGCCGGTTTGCGTCAGTGCGCTGGCGATCGCGGCTTTGGTGTCTTCCAGCCGATCCCAGGATAGTATGGTTATGTCCACTGTCGTCATAAGTCGCCCAGCTCCATGGTGTGAGGTTGTCTAAAATGTTTAAGTGGAACAGCCTTTTGGCAGGCCTTCCGGATCTCAAATCGCTCTACGCTGTTTTGCTTTTGTTGGCATTGTTGCGTCATACCCGCTTTCAACCTGGCTGCGCCGAACGCCTCGTGCGTTTCGCCGTCAGGCTTTGCAACGCCGTGACGCCAATTCGTACGGCCATTTTCCAGTTACGTTTGCTGGTCAGGCCAGGCAGGCCGCTGTAAAAGGCGGACGCGGCTTCCTTCCAGCGCTGCTCTCGCAACCGACTTCGACATAGCGACAGATAGTAGTTGGCGTACCTTTCTTTAAGAGGCTCCATCGGCACTCCTAACTTTCTGGCGGTGGCCAAATGCTTGAACAGCACATTGATGGTGTCGGTGTAAAACAGGTCTGATTTCACGCTGGTGATATTGTCGCCATGATGCACGTAGGTGTAGGCGATGCCTTTTGAGCACCCGACTCGACCTTGTTCAGAGATGGTCATCCAAAGGTCATTATCTTCGGCGAACACCAGTTCACTATCGAATCCGCCGACGCGCTCCAGCAGGGACCTGCGCACCAGAACCGCCTGTGTAGCGGCGAAGCCCAGACCATACAGGGCTTGCAGAAAAGGACGCTGGCAATAGGTCCAGCCGTCTGGAAATTTCTGTTCGACGGCGTTAGCGAGTCGTTGGTTGACGTTATAAGCCTCGAAGAAGGAGGGGTGCTTCAACACACCATTCTCCATCACTTCATAGTCGCTGATCACCAGATCAAGGCTGACGCCCTGCGCGGCGCATTGCTCCAGTAGCGCGATCTGTCGCTCAAGCTTGGCCGGCGCCCAACGGTCGTCGGAGTCCAAAAACGCCACCCACTGTCCGCGCGCCAGTTTTAAGCCGCTGTTGCGGGCCAGGGAAGGGCGACCGGAGTTTTCCTGCAGGTGATAGCGCATGCGCAAATCCCCGGCGAAACCGTTGACGACCTCTGCAGAACGGTCTGTGGAGCCGTCGTCGACCACAATTAATTCAAAATCAGCGAAGGTTTGCGCCAGTACGCTCTCAATCGCCTGTGCAACCGTTTTTTCCCGGTTATAGACGGGCATAATGACAGAGACCAATGGCGCTTCTGCGATGGGGGCGGAGTTTCCTGTTGTCACGATAGTATTCCTGATTGCCGCCGTCGGCTCTTAAAACTGGTAACCAAAGTACTCAATCTCGTCTTTATATACCTGACTCACCAGCTCCCTGGTGGCGTCGTCGTAATACTGTCGATAGTCTTCTCCGTCGCCTTTGATTTTGTGCGGCAACTCAATGTGTTCAACACCCATGCGCTGACAGGCTTCCTTGAAGTCCGCCTCCAGGTTTTCAAAGCGGCCCACATAATCGAGAGTGATATCGCCGTTGGCGTCTTTGATCCAGTACGTCTGCGGGCGCAACATGCCTTTACCGGCGAAGGCGTGCATAAAGTCCTTGAACGACATGTCGCCTTCTATGCCGAATGTGCGTTTATGGGCGTCGTCGCGAATGACGTTCTTGTACATAGAGTAAGCCCGCGCCCAGGGATTGCGGACGAAAGTAAACTTGAAGTAGTTATCGTACTGTTCGTCTGAAACCGTAATTTTGTTCCTCGGGTTCATGTCGCTGCGACGCTGGTGCCTTACACTGCGTGCGATATCCAGCAGGCGCGACTTGGAAGTGAGCGCGCGCAGACTGAGTCGCGGTTTCGCCATCAGCCTGATTGATCTGTGGTCCTGGCCATTGCGTCCCTGGTATCCGTCAAGGTGCCCCAGCGCGCTTTCAATGCTGGTGCCGGCGCACTTGGGGATATGGATAAAAATGCATTTGAATTCATGTGAAACCATGGCTAACTCCATTCTGGCGTCAAATCAAAAACGCGTCTGCGCAAGCCTGCGCAGCTGTGGATGACGCGACTCATGCGCGCGCCTCCGCTGGGTTCGGCTGCACTTCGTACAGCGGAGTGGGCGAGAGTTCTCGCGAAAGTCCGTATTTGCCCGCCACAATGACGATGATCGAGAACATGAACATGTCGAAGCTGACGTGGTTGGGAATGATGAAACCGATATAGTTGACCGCCGCCTGAATCAGCAGAATGCTCGCCATCAATGCGAACACGGATGATTCCGGATGAAAGGTGAAGGCGCGCGCAATACGCCAGAAAGTCATCACAAAGGTGGCGATCAATATGCCCAGTCCCACGTAGCCTCCGTTGAGGCGAGTCTCAACATAGCCGCTGTGCGCGTTGCCGATAAAGCCCCAGACTTTGACGAAGGACTCTACATATACGCTGGCCCAGAATGCGCCGTATCCATAGCCCAAAGTGGGGCGGTCATCAAGACTTGGTCCCAGTAGCTCCCAGATTATGGTGCGGTTGGTCAGCGAAGGGTCGCGCCCCAGGGAGAGCAGGATCAGTTCATAAAAGTAATTGGCCAATACGGCCCCGATCAGTAGACCCACCGTCACCACTATCAGTCGGTTGAAAGTCTTCTGTGAATTGCCTATTACCCGGCTGCCGTTGAAGATCGTGGTCAGGCCCATGCCGCCGAAAACCATGGCCAGCGCGGTGGCGGAATTACTGAGGATGATCGCTACCACCAGGCCGCCGATCAAGATACGATCCTGCCTGCTTTCATGCATACGCAAGCCGTAAAAGGTCATGAGCGCGTAAACGTAGCAGCGCGCTCCTGCGTTTTTATCACTGAAAATTCCCAGCAGCGCGCCTTCTCTCAAGCCGCCCTGAATGAAGCCGTTCTGGGGGGAAATCACCGCGTATATTAACCCTGCGATGGCGGCGCACCCCAGAATCCTCGCGATAAGGCTAAGCAGGTATTCCGGCGTGTACTCCTGTAGCAGCGCGAGCGCCGCCACAAAGACGATCATCAGGCTGATGATTCGCCGCACAGACACGCTGGGTTCGACCGACCAAAGGATGGAAAGCCCGATATAACCAAGCAGTATCAACCAGTAAATATGGCGGGATACAAAAGTGCTCAGGGAGCGGTCGCGTAAGTGCAGCACAAAATAGCCGCCTATTCCCAGGATGCATAGTCCCACCAGCTGGCGCACCATGTTGCCGCTGGCGGATTCCGCGATCATTTCCGCGCCGCCGTGGCCGCTCCTGCCGCCTCCAGACACCAAACCGGTCAGAAACGACATAAAGCCTGAGTAATAAAACATAACCAGGCCGAGAAAAAAATCTCTTAACTGATTGCGCGTAATCGTCACAGGATACGCCCGTTTTCGCAGTTAACCGATGTCATCCGTACTCAATGCCCCCAAACAGTGACTGAACCGTTTAATATCGCACTGTAGGCTTGGGCGGACAGGGCGTCGCGATAACGGTCGGCCCGGTCTTTCAATTCAGCATTGTCGCTGGGGTGCTCCATACACTTGCGCAACGCCTGCGCCATCGCGTTGACGTCGTCAACGGGCACCAGCGGAGCCAGCCGCCCTTGGTCCAGAATCTCATCCGGCCCGGAAGGGCAATTGGTCGCCAGTACAGGAACGCCTGTGGCCATGGCTTCTACAAGCACGTTGGGGCTTCCTTCAAACCGCGAGGACAGCACGAACAGGTCTGCGGCCTTCATTTCCGCCAGGGGATTGGCGGCGTACCCTGGCAGATCGACTTTTTCCGTCAACTGCAGTTGGCTGACTAGTGCGCTCAACTCCTCACGTAACTCCCCTTCGCCAAAAATGACCAGTTTCAGGCTGGCGATATCTGAGACTTGCGCAAATGCGCGGATAAGCGTGTCGAATCCTTTCTGGTGACTGAGCCGTCCGACTGCGACCACAACACGCGAAGCGGAGTCCTGTATCCATGGGTGGCTGGCGGGCTCATCCATCATTGTAAGAACCTTGGCCGTCAATACAGGGTTGGGCGCGACGACGATGTCCTTGGGGCGCAGTGATTCAGTTTCTATCAGGTCGCGGGCGACGCCGCCGGATACCGCGATGATCGGATTTGGCAGGCGTCGATATATTTTCGGGGCCAGCCAGTAGGTGAGGCGCATCACAGCGCCGGTGTTCACCTTTTTATCCAATGAGTAGGTGTTGCGTTCGCTAACGACCAAGCGGCGCAACATGCCGGTCATGGCGCAGGCGAGGGCGGCAGCTACATTAACATGGGTCAGTGCGGATAAAATCCGGTCAGGACGCGCTTCCCGAAAATAAGCGGCTAACCTTGGCACGGAACTCAATGTGCGTGGAGAGTTCAGCTCCACCAGCTTCACAGCTGAAGACAGCTCCGCCTTGTTGACGCCCCCTGCGGTCAGAAGCACCATGGTCACAGAGGTGTTCTGCTCCGCCAGTGCGTTGGCGAGCCGCACCATCATTTTTTCAGCGCCGCCGCCCCGTAGATCATGCAGGACGATGGCTACGTTTTGGGGTTTCATGCCATCCGCTCTCCGAACAGCTTGATGTAAGCGTCGGCGGCGTCGGCGTAACGGTATTTACTCACCGCTTCCGCCTCTGGCGCGATGGGGGTTGTCAGGTTGTCGACAATCGCCTGCGCCAATGCGGCCGGGTTCTGGTTAGGCGCTAAGCCGCCGTAACGACCGTTGTCCAGTAATTCCCGAGGCCCCGTTTCGCAGTCGCTGGAAACCACTGGCACGCCAAGGGCGATGGCTTCCACCAACGCAGTCGGCAGGCCTTCATGGCGAGAAGACATGACAAAGAGTTTGGCGTGCTTGATGATCGCGTAGGGGTTGGGGGTGAAGCCATAGAAAATTACTTTGTCGGTCAGATCGAGATCAGCGGCTTGTTTTTCCAGCGCGGCGCGATCATCGCCGTCTCCTACAATAACCAGTTTAGGTAACGCTGGCTGTAGCGTCAGTGCTTGTTTGTAGGCATCCAGAAGCAAATCAAAGCCTTTTTGTTCGCATAGTCTGCCGACAGCACAGAGGTAATCGCCTTCGACCGGCGCGGACTCTTCCGCCAGGGTGAAGATGCGTTCATCAATAATCGGATTGGCCCGCGCTACGACTTTGTTACGGTTATAAGGCAGGAACGCCTTGATTTGGTGCGCGAGATCTTCGGAAACCGTCACGATGCGACTGCGAGTCAGAGCGTACATGCAATACAGCGCTTTGATGCTGCGCGGCGCCAGTTTCTGGTCCGAGACGTCAAAGGCGCAGTGACGGGTGAATAGTTTCATGACCCGTGGCAAAAACATGAGCGCGATCAAGCTGATCAGGTTGGCGGTCTCTTTTGATGAGATAACGACGCCAATGCGATTACTCTTCACATGACGGCGAAACCTCAAGAATTCGCCGATAAGTTTAAGTGGGCTCTTACGGCTTGGCTCCACCAGGGTGACGGGCCATTCCTGGCGCAATTGACTGATGTCTTCCTCTTTGGAAAAGAATACATAAAACTCGGGATCGTATCCCTGTGCTTTCAAACTGGTGGCCAGATTCGCGGATACACGCTCCACGCCGCCGCCTTTGGAGAACGTCTTCAGCAGAAACAGTACTTTCTTGCTTTCCGTATCTCTGTCGCCGCGGTAGCGGTTTTTATAGGCCAGATAAATCGTATGAGGGTTAGTGATCAAGTAACGCCAGAACAGTTTGCGTGGATTGAGGACCATACGGTGCACCCACTCCAGACCGTTGTTCTGCACCCATTCCGGCGCTCTTTTATAGTGTCCGGTCAAAAAGTTGTAGCAACCGCCGCAGCTGATCACTACCGGAACTTTCAATCTGTCTTTGTGGCGAATGCAGAATTCCTGCTCTTTGGGCTTGCCTAGACCAACCCAAAGTACATCTGCGCCTGACTGATTGATTTCCTCAACAATGTTTAGTTCGTCCGCCGCCGAAAAATAACCGTCGCGTACGCCCACGATCTCCGCATTGGCGTATGTATCGCTGTAGATTTTCGCCGCTTGCTCCACAACGTCCTTCAGGCCGCCCAAAAAGAAATGTTTCAGAGTAGGAGCGTAGTGAACGGGGATGTCGTGAATCATGTCAGTGGTAGCCGAGCGTTCTGCGATGGGACGTTCGGAAAACCAGCGCGACAAAGTCACCACACTTTGTCCGTCCGCATGCACCAGATCGACATTGTTCATTAGCTCAAGGTAGTCGGGGTCTGAGCCCGCCAGTGAAATCGCCTGCCCATTAGAAGAGAAAATCAAAAACGCCGACTGGTCCGGAGTATAGTTTTGGCAGATTTCCCCCACCAGCAACGCGAGCTGTTTGCGGTCGAGACAGCTGGTCCTGATTCCGCCGACGTTGGTGGTTGTGGCTTCGTTAAGCATTCTGACAGTCCCTTAAACTATTGAAATCAATATCTGGTGTTTGAGTTAATAAACAGTCGACTTCGTCAAGTGCGAGACGAGTCGCGCCGACGGGCCCTTTATACAGGGCTCCGTCGGCGAATACGGTTAGCGGGCGATGCTGAGGCCGCGACCGATGCCGTAGTAATCCAGGCCGTGTTTTTTCACAGTGTCAGGATCGTATAAATTTCTACCGTCGAAAATCACCGGGCTTCGCAATGTCTGCTTGATCATTGCAAAGTCCGCCGCGCGGAAAGATTTCCATTCCGTGCAGATAACCAGCGCGTCAGCGTCTTGCAGTGCGGACTCTTTGGTGCCCACCAGCGACAGGTCGTCGCGGGCGCCGTAAATACGCTGGGTCTCTTCCATGGCTTCAGGGTCATAAGCACGGACTTTCGCGCCAGCGCGCCAAAGGGCTTCCATTAGCACGCGGCTGGAGGCTTCACGCATATCATCGGTGTTAGGCTTGAAGGACAGTCCCCACAGCGCGACGGTTTTACCTTCCAGTTTGTGATCAAAATAGGCGCTGACTTTCTTGAACAACGTTTCTTTCTGGCGGTAGTTGACCGACTCCACTGCTTTCAGTAATTGCGCATCGAAATCAATGCTGTCTGCAGCGCGAACCATCGCTTGCACGTCTTTTGGGAAGCAGGAGCCGCCGTAGCCGCAGCCGGGGTAAATAAAGTGATAACCGATACGTGGGTCGGAACCGATGCCCTTGCGTACGTTCTCTATGTCCGCACCAAGCTTCTCCGCCAGATTGGCGATTTCATTCATAAAGCTGATTTTCGTCGCCAGCATGCAGTTGGCGGCGTATTTTGTCAGTTCCGCCGAGCGCACGTCCATAACAATCATACGATCATGATTGCGATTGAACGGCGCGTAGAGTTCACGCAGCTTTTCTACGGAACCCGGATTTTCGGAGCCGACAACGATGCGGTCAGGTTTCATGCAGTCAGTGACCGCTGCGCCTTCCTTCAGGAACTCTGGGTTGGAGGCGACGTCAAAATCGATGCTTTCGCCGCGCTCGCTCAATTTTGCGGCGATGGCTGCGCGAACTTTGTCCGCTGTGCCGACGGGAACGGTGCTTTTGTTAATGACCAGCTTTGGCTCCGTCATATAACTGGCGACAGTGGCGGCCACGCCTAGGACGTACTTAAGATCTGCGGAGCCGTCTTCATCCGGGGGCGTGCCCACGGCGATGAACTGAATTTCAGCATGCTCGACGCCCAGCTTGGCGTCAGTCGTAAATTTTAGCCGGCCCGCTTCAAAGTTAGCTTCTACAATAGGCGTCAGGCCGGGTTCGTAAATTGGAATGATCCCCTTTTTCAGGTTTTCGACTTTCGCCTCATCGACATCGACGCACATTACATCGTGTCCGACATCGGCAAGCACGGCCGCCTGAACAAGGCCTACATAACCGATTCCAAATACTGTTACTTTCAATTCTCATCTCCTTGAAGATTAATTCAGCAATTGGCTGTTTTTTGTATTCGGCGGCGCGCAAATAATATTCGACATTCCGCTTAAATGAAGACTTACAAAAAATACGCCAGATTTATTACAGGTTTTACTTACAGCATGAAATTGTTCATTAATCGCACCCCGGAATAGTGGAGACGGGGTTGTATAAGGTTGAGGCCGCCATAAAATTGCTTAAAGAATTTGAGATGTAAACTCTTTTTGCATCAAAATGGAGCCCAGGAGAATACATTCTGTCGCGACCGCTCCTCTTTGGGGCGGCGCGGGGCCCGTAGCCGCCGTAACCAAGCTGTTGCGCGCGAAGGTACATTAAATTCCTTTCATGAAATGAAATTGTCTTTCCGAAACATTATTGTGTTAAAAGCTGCCTTCACGGACGAATACAGATCCCTATTACAATACCAGAAGTAATGCCATGTTATTTATAGAACTTTTTGGCTAGTACAAAGGAAGTACTTGTGCGGGGTTTCGGTATTTTTATACGTATAGGAGTACATTCTTGCTGAATTTTATAAGGTTTCATCCGTATTAAACGATATAATGCGACCCACTCGCAGAAGTGGAACCTTATAAAATTTTTCATAATGAACTTAAGAATGGACATGTTTTAATGCGCGCTGCGCTTTTTCGTCGCAGGCATGCTTCCTGCTTAGTCATCTGACGGTCGAATGAAATGAACTATCATGTTTGTCTTAAGTGCTAACAATCTCAAGTAATGCTAAAGGACTATGAAGAATGACAGTTGGCGGTAGTACCAAATCTAAACTTCTTTTTAACTTTAACAAGCATATAAAAAAAACCGTTCGCGATCGGCGCGGCGAGCTTCGTGTTTTGGCTGCCTGCATCGCCGCTTTGAGCGGCTCTTCGGCGTGGGCCGCCGCGGAGCCTTTTTCTTTCTCGGCAGGGCCGGTCAATATTTACCCTCAGGTGAAAGTGGAAGAAAAGTATAACGATAATATTTACTTACAGAAGGACGACAAGAAGGAGTCCTTCGTCACTATCGTTTCCACCGGCGTGACGTTGGAAGCGCTGAAGGGCGATGACAGTTATTATCTGGGATACAAGATGAGCTCGGGCAGCTACGCCAGCGCTCATACTGACGATTATATCGATCACTTCGTTAACGGTAAGGCGTTCTGGACGCTGAACCACCGCAATACGCTGGAGCTGTTGGGGCGTTTTGAGGCGGGACACGAGGACCGGGGCACCGGCATCAAGCAGGGGCCGGACGTCGCTCCACTGGAAGATTTGATCGAGTATGACCGTTCCGCCGCTGCGCTGACGTACACCTTCGGCTCAAAGACTTCTGACGGACGCCTGACATTAAAGCTCGCTGGCGCTCAAACTGAGTATACCAACCAGCGTGACGAAACCCGTTTACGGGACCGCCGCACTCTTGAAACGGGCGCGGGTTTTTATTGGCGTGTAGCGAACAAGACAGGTCTGGTGTTGGATTTGTCGCGAACGCATACGGACTACATGAATGACCCGTCTCCCTCGGACGGCGCTGGCGGCAGCAAAGACAGTGATTATTATAAATTCCTGGCCGGGGTTTCATGGGCGGCGACAGATATCACCAAAGCCACGTTTAAGGTCGGCCGCGCGGAAAAACGCTTTGAAGACGAAAGCCGCGAAGACTTCTCCGGCGCCAGCTGGGAGGCTATTGTCGACTGGGCGCTGAAACCCTACTCAAAACTGCGTTTCACTGTAGAGCGCAGCGCTGAAGAATCCTATGGAAGAGGCGACTTCATTGATGCGAAGCAAATCGGCGCATCCTGGACACACAACTGGAACGATCGGGTTACGAGCAAGGTCGCATACAACTGGACCCGCGATGTGTACGAAAATGACCCAGAGTCTCGTAAGGATGATACTTCCGACGCGACGCTGGCGTTGGACTATGCGTTCAGGGAGTGGTTGAACGTCGGCGCGTCATGGAACTTTAAAGACCGTGATTCAACATTGGACAGCTATTCGCACACACGTAACTTGGCGACCATATACGTTAATGCAGGGTTTTAAAGTTAAATGCGGATAAAGTATCTTGTTCGTGTCGAAATTTATACAGGTGTGGTGTTTGGATGAATCATTACAGGAAGCATTGGGTAGCCATGGTCAGCGGTGTGTTTCTATCCGCTTTGATGCTGCTGGCTTCAATATTGATTCCGGCGCAACGGAGTTTTGCGCAAGAGGGGTTGTCTGAGTATACGCTTGGCTCTGGAGACTACGTGCGTGTTCAGGTGTATGGCGAAAGCGATTTGACGCTGGAAGCGCGGCTCAGCGATGCAGGTACGGTCTCTTATCCTTTTTTGGGCGAGATCAAGTTGCTTGGCTTGACGGTAAGTCAGCTGCAGGAGCTTATCGCGAGTGGTTTGAGGGATGGGTATTTGATCGATCCCAAAGTCAGCGTCACCATATTGGAGTACAGGAAGTTTTTTATTAATGGCGAAGTAAAAAATCCGGGCGGCTTTTCCTACCAGCCTGGATTGACCGTGCGTAAGGCGGCGTCATTGGCTGGCGGTTTCACCAACCGTGCGAACAAGAACAAGATATTTATCATCACTGAAAACGATCCGAATCAAACCCAGCGTCCCGCGGATCAGAGCACTCGCGTACATCCAGGGGACATTATTATTGTGGAAGAGAGTTTCTTTTAAATGGATAACTTAAGATCAACGCCGCCGCGACATCTGGCGGACACGCCCGGCGACAAAGAGATCATCGATCTTCGACGTTATTGGAACGCTATTCTTGAATACAAATGGGGTATCGTGTTTTTGGTCTTGCTGGCGGGAAGCGTCGGCTATGTGGCGCTCAAGTACATCAAGCCGATGTATCAGGCGACCACGACTGTGCTGATTGAAAACAACCAACCCAAAGTTATTAATATTCAGGATGTCTATGGCCTGAATAGCAACAATCAGGAATATCTGCAAACCCAATACGAGATTCTGCGTTCCCGCAGTCTGGCTGAAGAAGTGGTGACGCGGCTGGAGTTGGTCAACATGCCGGAGTTTGATCCATTTCGGCAAAAGGCTTTCAACTGGAAGGAATGGGTGCCGCTGGAGCAGATTGAATCTGTGTGGCCATTTGAGCCGGAGATGCTCGACTTTCTGCGTATCAATAAAAAGCCCCTGTCGGAAAAGGCTAAGTATGAGGCGGTTGTCGGCATTTTTATGTCGCGCTTGACGATTGATCCGGTGCGCAACACTCAGTTGGTCAAAGTGCGCTTCGACGCCAGAGACCCGAAATTGGCGGCGTTGATCTCCAATGCGACAGCGACCCAGTTTATTGAAAGCCACATGGCGGCGAAAATGGCGCTGACAGAGAAAGCGACCATGTGGCTGGGGGAGAGCCTGGAAGGGCTGCGTGAAAAGCTGCGTGAATCGGAGCAGCGTCTGCAGGAGTTCCGCGAAGCGGAAAAACTGGTAGATGTAAGAGGGGTTAAAACCCTGAACGCGGAAGAGTTGTCTAAGCTGACTGAGCGTAATGTTGAGGCGCGCCGCGTACGTATGGAGACCGCCAACGTTTATCAGCAGATGACTATCTTTGGCGAAACTCCGCCACCGGAATACCTGCTGGAGCTGCCGGCGATTCTGGAGAACCCTTTGGTGCGCTCCTTGAAGGAAAGGCAGGATGATGCGCAACGCAAAGTAGACGAGCTGAGCAAGCGTTACGGTGAGAAGCATCCGAAAATGATCTCCGCGATGGCGGAGCTGAAGTCAATTAAATCAGAATTGGAAACTCAATTGCAGCGCGCTGCGCGAGGCATTGAGTCCGCCTATAAGATTTCGGTGGAGAATGAGCGCTCTATCGCCAGGCAGCTTGACCAGGCGAAGAACAGTTTGCAAGGCGTAAACCGGAAAGAGTTCCAGTTGCGCGAACTGGAAAGAGAGGTCGAAACCAACCGCAAGCTTTACGATTTGTTTATGTCCCGTGCGAAGGAGACGCATGAAGCGACCGGTTTGCAAGCGGCTCACGCGCGAGTCATCGACTCGGCGATTCCTCCAGGCTCACCTTATAAGCCCAACAAGAAAACGATTTTCCTGATGCTGATCATGGCTGGTTTTGGGCTGGGAGTTGTTCGCGCATTTATTCGTGACGCAATGGACAACACCATTCGCAGCACTGCTGATATCGAGGAAAAATTCCGGTTGCCCGTACTTGGTCTGCTGCCTCTGGTGAAGAGTAAAAAATCTAAGGCGGCTTTTGAGGGCTTCCTGTCCTCGATGCACAGCCACTTTGCGGAGTCTATTCGTAGCTTGCGCACCAGTTTGATTCTGTCGCGTGTGGATCAGCCTTATAAGGTGATCTTGGTGACTTCCACAGTTCCAGGAGAAGGTAAGACCACGGTGGCCTTGAATCTGGCGGAAGCTCTGGGACAGACTGAAAAAGTGCTGCTTATCGACGGCGATATGCGCCGCTCTATGTTAGCCAAGTCCATTGGGTTGTCGCCGGACATGCCTGGATTGTCTGACCTGGTTGCCGGTACGGCGGAAGTGGAGCACTGCCTGCACCGTCTGAATGGCACCAAAGCCAGTGTGTTGACGGCGGGAACGCAGCCCAGCAATCCGCTGGAGATGATTTCCAGTAATCGTTTTCACTTGGTGTTGGCGGTGCTGAAGAAGCGTTATGACCGTATCATCATTGACTCGGGGCCCACGCAGGCAGTGAGCGATTCCTTGGTATTGTCTTCCTATTCAGATGCGGTGGTTTACATCATCAAATCTGAAGATACGCCAGCGCCGTTGGTGCAGAAAGGCATCAAGCGTCTTCGCGAAGTTAACGCCAACCTGGTCGGGGCGGTATTGAATCAGATTGATGTGGCGAAGCGTAAGAATCAGCATGAATACATTCATTACTCTTCCTACAACACATATCCACTCAAAGAAACCAGCGTAACCGCAGCGAAAACCAAGCGCCGGGTAGAGCCTACTGGAGTGTGACTTTGCATATTGTTGCAGCCTAATCACGAAGCCCGCAGTTTTGCGGGCTTTTTTGTGCGCCAACGAATGTTATTAACAGGGTAATGATATCGGCGTGATAATAATCAGGCGCATGGATGCGCCTGCGCGGCGACTGGCCGCGGGAGGCAGGGCCTGACATGTTCAGACTCTGTCGCCGCAAACAAATAGAAAGAAACTATTTGTCCGCCTGATTAATAAATCCCTTATCTACCTGTGATATTTCTTGTGGCGACAGCCGCCCTTCATCGTTCACTGTTAGATGATTCTTCTAATCGAAGCGGCTGAAAATGGCGTCCCTTTATTTTGTATAAAATGACAGTGCTTGTTTCTTTATGTCTTATCGCCGCACAGGCGCATCCTATTAACATGCCTATGTCATTGCCATGTTAATAATAGTGGCATGCTTATTTTGTTGAAACTACAAGGTTTTTGGTAGAAATGGGAAGGGGAGGGCGGCCTTTCCCTTGTGATGGGAAAGGCCTGGATTCGGTGCGGGCTCTCAGTAGGCTTTCTTGCCCACGAAACCTTTGAAGACGGTCATGAAGATAATCTTAAAGTCCATGCCCAGAGACCAGTGGCGAATGTACTCCAAGTCATACCAGATGCGGCCGGACATGTCTTTCATTTCCGCTGTTTCGCCGCGGAAACCGTTGACCTGCGCCAAGCCGGTAATGCCCGGTTTGACTTTGTGACGCAGCATGTAGCCTTTGATATGTTGGCGATAATATTCGTTGTGAGCTACGGCGTGAGGGCGTGGGCCGACAATAGACATGCTGCCGCCCAAGACGTTAAAGAATTGGGGTAACTCGTCTAGAGAGGTGCGGCGCAGGAAGCCGCCTATCTTGGTCAATCTGGAGTCATTTTTGGTGGCTTGCTGAATGTTGTCGCCGTCCTGACAGACTGTCATGGAGCGGAATTTCCAGACTTTGATAGGGCCGCCGCCGATCCCGTAACGCGTTTGCTTGAATAGCACCGGGCCTGGAGAAGTAAGCTTTACCGCCGCAGCGATAGCCAGCATGGGAATGGCCGTCACCAGAATAAAGAACAGGCCCAATGCGATATCCGTCATGCGCTTGGCGAACCCATGGTCCACCAGCGGCGAATCATAGACGCTGATGGCGGGGATGCCGCGGATAGTGGTCAGGCGTGAATACAGCAGGTTGAAGCTGAAGAAGTCAGGGATGACGTAGGCGGTGACAGTGGTGTCCGCAAGTCTGTCCATCATGTCTTTGATGCGACGCTCCGCGCACATGGGCAGAGTGATGTAGATGGTGTCCACCTTGCCGCTGTGGACATCTTCATAAAGCTTGTCAAACCCGCCGCAAAGCGCCTTTTCCTCGATGGTGACGCGGCGCGTCAAATCCGTCATATCTATGCGGTCGTCGTAAAAGCCGGCGATCTTATAGCCGAGCCAAGGCATATTGCTTAAAGAATCGTAGAGTCTGACGCCCAGTGTGGTTGCGCCGACAATGCCTACCCTTTTGGAGCTGACATTGCGTCTGCGGATGCTGAATAGTGCGATACGTCGTAATAGATGAAGGCTGACCAAGGTGGTTGGTACGGCGATCGCCCAATACGCAAGCGCTTCCAGATCGATGTTCGGCAACAGGCCCAGGATAGCGAAAGGCGATATCAGCACTAACGCGAACATCCAGGATCTAACGATATACCACGCAAGCTTACCGGTGGTGAGCCCGCGCATAAGATAGTAAATCTGGCTAATTTCCGCACAGAAGCCGAACGTAATAACGAACATGATGCTTAACCAGGAATAAGATTCATTCCAGGTCACGTCAAAAAGCGCTAACGTTCCCAGCAAGCAAAAGTGGATAGCGATGCTATCTATTGCGCGAAATAGAGCGAGAATTTTTGAATATTGCGGTCGAATGAGTGGCGACATGCCAGAGCTTAGCTCCGGTTCTGTCTTCGAACCGCTAAATTGAAAGATTCCCATGATCAGTAACTCCTCCTGGACGCCGGTGAAACAGGATTCCGGCCTGCTAGACTCTCTTTTAATAAAGGCATTTTTTGGGCCACAACATAAACTGCGCTTACTTATATATATGCGTATATTCCACAGTGCTATAAATGCACCGATTTGGTGATTGCTTATTACGTTGTGACCCAACTCCGTACATGTTCGGCTAACTATACAGTGATCAGATTACATATTTTTTATTAAATAAAACTCAGAACGAGGATCGGCGACTAAATTAGCGATTATTTTGTATTCCGTAAATCGGACATTTAGCCATATTTTCAATTGGATTGTTTATTTGCGACGGCAATACCAATCTCCGCCAAACTCTAAAATCCCCTGTGGCAAATACGTTTGCTCCACCAGTTTATTAAAGCGGTATAAGTCAACGGATATTTCTGCATTCATCGTTTTCATAGCAGGTTGGGCTGAATTAAAAACGATTGTGGACGGCATATCTGAAACGTAAAAGTCTGCCGGGTCGGCCTTGGCCTGGACCACAAGTTTATGCGTAAGTTTACTAAATTCAACTGTTATTTTACCTTCACACGCATTAATTGTTCTATGTACGCTTAAACCTTGTAAAGATGGATGAAGTGTCACGTTTTGGGTGTCTGATAGGTATCTGCCAGCCCATAACTCAAGCGGCAGCGCTCCATCGCGCCCGCCTGAAACCAAAAGGCTTATGTCTTTATCTGTCGCCATAATAAAAGCAAAGCTACTAGCTTGATTAACGCTCCACTGCCGATCAATGTATGCTGTGCCTGAACCAGAAAAACTACTGTTAGAGTCGCTGTAAACATAACGGGTAGGCGTTCTCAGGCTGAAAACGAACCATTGATTTTCAATAAAAGGTAGCTCCGTCAATAATCCAAAGGGGCTCGCTCCTGGGTTTGGCCAACCCCAATAATGCTTGTCGGAGCCTAGCTTCTCAGACGAGAAATAGAGATCCGGAAGAGTCAGCTCAATACGGTTCTGATTCGCTTCCACTACGCCTGGGATGCTATAGCTGAATGCGTAGGGTTCCTCTGGGTCGCCGTCGGATAGCTGTACATCGTCAAAAAAATAGTCATACACCCTGGTGGCGCCTGTCCGCGGCGTAAACACCACGTGAATGTAGCCTTTTTCCTGCAGGCTGGGGGCGTCGCCCATAATGTAAGTCTGCAGGCTCACCTTTATATAGCCCACTTCAGGGTCGTTTATGTAATAAAACCACTGTTCATTCCAGGGACTTTGTGTTGGCGTATGAGGCTTTATATCGTCCAAAGTGGTGGCGTTAGCGCAATTAATGAACAAAATAACTAACACGGACAGAGCGCGTAATATCATTTTCAATCTCCGGATAAATTGCTATCCATAAAAAGATTTATATCTTTTGGTCTAGTTCAGGCGAGGTTGAAAACCGCTGGTGGACATATAATGATCGAAGTTGGCCAGCGGTTTGTTTGCCGAATTAATACATCGTTATATATGTTTCTTTATCGACATATATTGGCGTCGCCGTAATAGGCGCCGGCGGTGCATGAAGTTCCCGTTGCGCAATGTTCATCCGATTGGCAATAACATTCGCCTCTTGCATTGCAGCCTGGAGTTAAATAATTATCGAGCGGATCTTCACCGCTGATGCGGCGCCAGAAAGGATTTGTGAAAATATTGTAAGGGTCCACCTCCGCTTTAAAGGCGAGAAAGTCATTCCACTTGGGATAACGTGTTGGCATGTCTTCAAATATGGTGACGGAGTTTTTCCCCCAGTGCGGACGCGCGTGGTATTTGCGTAAGGACATCTGTTCTATTTCAAGGTTAACGAAGTAGTTTTTGGGAACCGCCGCGCCTTCCTTCCTCAGTGTGTATTCGATGCCCAAATAAGCTGAATCACGTCCTGCATTCATACCCAGGTAGCTTGGAGACGCTTTTCCGAAACGAAAGTAAATGCCGTTTAAAGGAAAGCAGGTGCGCGGGTGGGCGGCGAGAACTTTTCTAACGTCTGCGATCCAGGAAGGTAAATCGTCAATGGGGATGGCGACCTCCTGCAATGCGATGGGAAGACGATCCCAGATGCATTTATTGGGGTCTTTGCATTTGAAATACTGCATGCGATCAGAGTAACCAATAGGAGACTCCAACACTTTTCCGGTGTCGACATCACGATAGTAAGAGGTAGAGCGACTGCTGAATCTCACCGCCGCCGCCAGGCATTGCAAGCCGGACCCAGGCACTTCGTGCAGTGCGTCGAATAACAAACCGAAAAAGAACTCCTGTATATCGGAAACGTCAGCCTGGGCGTTATAAGCGTTTCCGGGAGTATCTAAAGGAACGGGATTGTAGGTCGTGACGGTATATCTGCCGAGACCGGGAAACCAGGCGACATTGGCGGAATAGTTGCTGCGGGCGATGTTGAGAATGACGTCTTCCAGCTTGTCGTCAAAGCGGAAACCTTGCACGCTGGCGGCGACTTTAAAGGCCTCTTCCAGCTGGATGGTCACTTCCACTACTACGCCAAGGACGCCAAGATTCACCCGGGCGGCGTTGAGTTGCTCGCCGGTAAGTGTGCGTACGTCACCGAGGCCATCGACGATTTTCAGCTCCGTTACATAATCGGCGATCATATTGCTGGGCTTGGCCAGCGTGGACCCATGCGTACCGCTGCCGAGCATGCCGCCGATGGTGAACGTGCCGAGTTCCGTCACCATATTCACCGCCAGCTCCTGACTGCGCAGAAATTCGTTCAAATCGGTAAAACGCATTCCCGCCTGCACAGTGACGGTTTTTGAGGCCGCGTCGAAGGACACGACCTTGTCCATGTTTTTCAAGGTGATCTGAACCTCCCCATCCTGGGTGCAGGCGGCGTCGATCTGACTGGCGAATTTGCGGTTGCCGGTCATGATGGTGCGACCTTCGGCCAGCGCAGTGCGGACGATGTCCTGGACTTCTTCTATGGAGGCGGGGTCATAAATGGCGCCAGGCGAGCACTCGTAGGTGCCTTGATAGTTCTGTAGTTTTTCGGGCTCCTGGTTGCGAGAGTATAAAGTTACGGAAAAGCCGGAAACAAGAATTAGGATCAGCAATAAAAGACTGGTTTTTATACGCGTCATGTTCGTTCTCCAAAAAGTTATGCTTATTTTTTGTGGGCCGAACCAGCGCATTCATGAACTGCCTGATATGCGTCTAGCTGAATCTCGGAAGAATGTAGGTTTCAAGAACCTCCCTGACTCGTTGTGAATGGCATGGCATTTTTTCCCGGAAAAAATCGGCGTAGTTCGCTTTATAGGCGTCCGCTGGGCGTGGTCCGATTTCCGGCCGCCATAGGGCGTGATTGGTCGTGGCGAAACTCAGATCTTGATGTCCGAGTATGCAAACCGGTCCCTGCGCCAGATTGCGGGCGTCGAACAGCCAGAACTCTTTGCCGTTGGACTGGGGGCCACTGGGATGTTTGCGTACGACTGCGGTAAAGATATAGCCGTCGTCCTGGGCCAGAGAGCCTGGCCGCGACATAAACTGAGGGGTGCGCATCACGCAGTCTTCGGGAAACTGATAGGCGTCCGCAATAAGCATGTTGCGGCAATCCATATGGATCAGCGCTGAAGGTATGGCCGTTTGCGGCAGGCTGTCGTTACTGAATAGACGGTTGGGGTATTTGCGATACGCATCCGCCACCCGTTTGACTAAGTGTTCGGGTCGATAGCCGATGGCGGCCCAATAGATATGGTCGAAAGTTTCTGGAAACTGGAAATGGCCGCGGTAGGCCGGGTCGTTCATGTCCCAGAGCAAGTGCTCGTCACGGATCAGGCGGAAATCCTCTTTGATTTCCCAGGCGGCGTCAGCGCTGACTTTGATGCGCGCCTGCACCAGTCCGCCCACATCCACTGGCGCTGCGGGATATCCGGCTACGTCAGAGGGGACCCAGCCGCCGAAATGTAACAACTCAAGATAAAACTGCTGTTCGGATTTATCCATTGCTCCCAGATATTGCCCGTAAAGCGTGATTTCGCCGTCATAATCGTCGTAGTTGCACATGATGTCCGAGGTATCGAAATCCAGTTCGATGTAATCCGCCACCACTTGGCCTGCGCCGCTGTTCAGGTCCGATTTGCGGATGATCCATACCGGGGTGCGGTGTTTCTGCGGAATGACGATGCGGGTCCCCATGATGCGGGTGGCTTCCACTCTGGCCGCTGTTTCGAAGATGAGAATATGGTTGCGAGTGACGCCGAGAGAGTGGGCGGTGGCGGTAAGATAAGCGTTGGCGCCCTGGCGACTGACCACGTTCCAGGCTTCCAGCGCCCCCTGCAAGTTCCACCTGATCAGGCGCAGATACCCATCGGAGGCGCCTAGCTCGCCGATGACTCCGCCGTAATTGATGGTGAAGCACTCGCCGCGCTCCAGGTCAAAGAAAGGGTGCCCGGTGGTGCGAACCTGAGGGAACAGCCACTTGTCTGGAGTGAGAGCGTCGGCGATGGGTGGAAGGCTGGTGCGCCATTCGCCCGGGTTGCCGACTGGCGTCATCAGGTCCAGGCTAATGGCGTCGAACTCGTAGGGAGGACCGCCTTCGTAACTCAGCGCGAAGCGGTTGTCGCCCATATAGTTCGGCGCCGTGTTGCAATAGTTCATGAAGCCCAGGTTAGGGCTGTAATAGACCGTGCCTCCCAGCAAATAAAACTTATCGAACAAACCGCTGACATGCTCCTGCATGATGGACGAGTGAGTTTCGATCATTTTGCGTTTGTAGGCTGCCTGATTGGGGCCGAAGTCGAGACGGGTGAGGGCGCCTTTGCCTGTGGGCGTCAATTGGTTGCGCTCCAGCGGAATCCCTTCGGCCATAAATACGTGGCCATGTATGTCGCCCGGCAGGGCGCCGGCGATGATATCCAGAAAGCCCTCTGATGAGGTTAGGTCCCCTTGCATAATGGAAGTCGGAAAAGAAGACTCCGGCAAAGAGGGATAGTACGCCAGCGCCGCATTTGGCAATAGTGAGACGGCTCCGGCTGTCTTGATGAAATCTCTCCGATTCATGCTCTTTCCCTGTGCGTTATGAGTAGAAATGCAAAATATGAACTTCGTTAAAAAAATTGGCCGGGTCACTTACGAACAAGGCCTAGTGTTCTCCGAGGTCCATAAATGGCGTGGTTAATGGTTCCGGGCGAGGCGACATGAGGCAGTTATTACGGTTAGACGCTCCTACTTGTCCGTGCGCATATCCTTTGGCTCGGCAGGACGCTGGTTCCTGGCCGGCCGGTCGTTCGATCCGGTGGTATTGGATTACATCTGACTCATGTTTCTCTGTGCGAAAGAAACATGACTAATAGTCGCATCACAAATATAAGGGATAGCATATGGCTATTAAATGTCCAATTAACGAAAGCAATAAGTGCGTTATTGTTGGAAATGGCCGCAAAATTAACGATTGTCCACAGTCCCTAGGGTAAACGGCCAATCGAGCTCTGCGCCGAAACTGATTAATGTGTCGCCCTTGAAATGGCGTGCGGAGGAACGTCCTGCAGCGCGTTGTCCAAGTTGTTGAAAGTGAAGGTGATAACTTATCGCTTATGGATGCGGATTCTAACTGTCCAGTCAAATTCCATCGCTATGCTTATCGCCGCATTAATTATGGGAGGGCTTTCTGGCGCAATGCTTCACGTTCTAAATTCTGTTTGTCATAATGCGGAAATGCGGCCCTTGGCCAGGGCGCGGATCATTAGCGGCGCGCGCCACGCCCAACATGCCCTGGAAATGCGTGCAGACGCGCTTTCTGAAGGAAAGGAATCGAGTTACGCCAACATTGGCGAGCTTGAACATCGAATGACCGATATGTGACTAATGGACTGGAGCTGCAGCGTGATCACCGTGTCTCCTCAAATTCCCAATTATGAAATGCTTGATGAAATCGCTGAAGGCGGGATGGCCAAGGTTTTTAAGGCCAGACAGCTTCTTGCGGATCGCATCGTCGCCATCAAGATTATTTCTCCGGCTATTTGCCTCAATAAAGAATTCCGTCAGCGGTTTATTCAGGAAGCGCAAATCACCGCCAAGCTGAATCATCCGAACATAATTCAGATATATGACATTGCGCCTTTTGAAGACACCTTCTTTATTTCCATGGAGTTCATGGAAGGCGGTTCACTGACGGAACGCATTCGCTCCGGTCGTCTGACCAGAGACGAGTCCACACACATCATTCTGCAACTGGCGGAGGCCATGAATTACGCCCACAAGCTGGGTTATATTCATCGCGACATCAAGCCAGGCAATATTTTGTTTCGTGCGAACGGAACGCCGGTGCTGTCGGATTACGGCATCGCCAAGTCGCTTTACCACCGGGGCGACCTCACCACGACAGGCTCGATTCTGGGCTCGCCTCCCTATATGAGCCCTGAACAGGCGATGGGGCGACAGCTGGATCATCGCGCTGACTGGTACAGCCTGGGGATAGTGTTTTACCAGATGCTGACGGGTTCCGTGCCGTTTGAGGCCACCGACCCGATCAGTCTGGGCATCAAGCATAAGCAGGAACCGCCGCCGCCGCTGCCGTCCCATCTACGTATGTATCAGCAGCTCATGGATTTGCTGCTGGCCAAAGAGCCAGAGCGGCGCTTGTCTTCTTTGGATGAGTTTCGCGCTCATCTGGAGGCGATTAAAAATGTCCCTGTGGATACAGATGCGACCTGTCTGTTCACAGTGGAGTCTTTGAAGACGGCGCATGGAGAAACGGCGGCGCAGGAAAGCCCCACCACAACCCGTCGAACCGAGCGGGGCGGATCTGTGTCCTCCGGCGTATGGCGCGCATTGGGCGTAGCGATGATGATCGCAGCGGTTGTGGGCTACGGGGCGTATAAGCATATGACCCGTCCTGCGCCGACTTATCCTTTTGTGGTGGTGACGGAACCCGTGGGGGCGACGGTGGCCTTTGCCGGAGAAGAGGGCGCCTATGCGCCGGGAACGCCATTGCCGGAAGGCGACTACGAAGTTGAGGTGACCGCCAAGGGCTTCTGGCCGAAATCCTTCACGTTGAGCCATAGCGCCGGGCGCCATTCGCATTATGTTTCGCTGAAGCCCGCCAAGACTGCTTTTACGGTGGACGTGACCCCAGCGGATGCGAAAATTCGCATACTCAATATTCAACCCAAGTATGAAGAGGGCATTCCGTTGGACCCTGGCCGCTATTTGCTGGAGGTGAGTGCGCCTGGCTATGAAAAGCTGACCCGGTGGACGGAAGTCAGCGGAGAGCAGTTTACCGAACAGGTGTTTCTGGTTGAAAAGGACGCGTTGGAATCTCTGAGCATAGCCTTTGTCGATATTCCCGGCGGTAAATACCGCATAGGGTTTGAGGATGGCGGCGTATTATGGGGAGGCGATCCGGGACAGGAAGTGACCTTGGCGCCTTTCAAGATTATGGCGTATGAGGTGACCTTTGAGCAGTGGGACGCCTGTGTCGCCGATGGCGGCTGCTCCAATAAAGCGGATGACCGGGGATGGGGACGAGGGCGTAATCCGGTTATCAGCGTGAGCTGGAATGACGCCGAAGAATTCGCCGCCTGGCTGTCCGTCAAAACCGGCAGAAGCTTTCAGCTACCCACGGAAGCGCAATGGGAGTACGCCGCTCGCGCAGGCAGTCGCAAGCGTTTCTCCTGGGGAGATCAGATTAGCCATAAGTTCGCTAATTACGGCAAGGATGACTGCTGTGGCGGATTGGTGAACGGCGCCGATAAATGGCAATTCACCTCCCCTGTCGGCTCGTTCCCCGCGAATCAATGGGGCGTGTATGACATGCATGGCAATGTGTGGGAGTGGGTGCAGGATTGCTGGAGCGAATCAATAAAAGGCGTTCCTGCGGACGGCTCCGCGCGGACGGCGGGAGACTGTCGGCGCCGCGTCTTGCGCGGCGGCTCCTGGTATAGTCCGCCTAAGTCAATGCAGCTGGTCAGTCGCGACGCCAATGGCGTTGATGTCCGCTACCAGGTGAACGGATTCCGCTTGGTGGAGACGCCCATCCAGGCGCCCGCCGCAGGTTCCGCCGCTCAGTAGGGGGAGACGATGCGGGGCCGCGCGACGAAAAGCTGTGGGAGTCCGCCCCTGTCTCTCGCGGCTGACCGTCGCGGAGGCGTATTCATGGGCCACTTTATTAACATGCCAATATCAATGCCATGTTAATAGTGCTGGGATAGCGCGTAGGCGGAAACTTCCCGCACGATGGCTTTGATATCGCAGGCGTAGAACCCAGAACTGTTAAAGCCATTGATCTCCAGTACGAAAAGTTCCCCGGCGCTGGCTGCGACATCCATAACGAACACCGGAGCAGGGCTCCATATAGCCGCCATCTTTTCCGTAAACTTAACCACGGTCTCAGGGGCGCCGCAGGAAACCTGCATTCTGCCGTTTGCGCGATAATGGCTGGCCGTGACGACTTTCCCGGCAACGATGAACAAGCGCCACTCATGCTCAATGTCTTTCGGTTGCGCCGCTACCATGGTCAGCGATAAATCCACCGTGAAGCCGCCGGGCCTGAGCTTATCCGCCCAGTCCCTGAACGCTTTGAAGGTTGTAATAGCCCCTGCAAACTCTTTCAGATCTCCATCTGGTCGAATGAAGAATATTTCCTCGTCGCCTGCACCACTTTGTGCAAATTGCTCCATGGACAGAATCCGTGCGTCTGCGTTTAGCAAATGAGCGCCATAATGCTGAAGCGCCTCTGAGAACAAAAACAGGCTTTCATCGAAATAAGCGCAGGGACGCCATTTGCCGGAGCGATGCGCGTTAGTGATGAAGTTGGAGGAGCCGTAGAAAATGGCCGTTCTGTCGCTGGGGATATCGGGAAGGTCGGTCGCAAACGGGATGACTTTGATCATGGCGCAGTCGTAGCCCAGCTCACGGCAAGAGGATTCTATCGTCGCTGCGTCGGTGCTGTCGCCAAGGTTGCTTTGCACGACCCAAAGTAGTTTTGAGGAGCTTTCAGGAAGTAATTCGCTCATGGGGCTCCGAGGTCTCCTGTGAATTGACAGAGTTTATAACTCTAAGTCCGCGCCATTGAAGATGGCATGGCATGCTTATATACTCCGTCTTAGAACTTAGGTTTTGACGTTTTCTGGAGCTGATTTATGCGTATGCCCCGTGAAAGATAATCTGAAGCATCCTGCTTCCGCCAGCCGAGTTATTCTTCTTTCCCTGATTTCAGGGCTGTTTTAATCCATTCTTTTCAGTATTTCGCGTTTCAGTCGAGAAACAGCGTCCATCTTTTCCTTGCCAGTTTAATCAACGCCTTCAGATAAACCGCCGTTTCCAGCACCTTGCGGCACTCCATTTCGATAAAGCCGACCTGAGCCTTTTCAAACCTGTCGTAGTCGCCGGTTTCTATGGAGATTTTCATGTAGCGGTCGCTGTACAGGTCATTGCAGGACTTGATGCAATACTTGTCATGAGCGATGAACTGCATGGCCGCCGGTTTCAGGTGCTTGGGCAGGCTCTCCAGATTGCAGGAGTCCATAAGCCCTTCTGACGTGGACAGGTAGAACTGATAGGGGAGTCCTTTATGTTTCTTGCTTGTGTCGCTCTGATACTGCGGCAACTCATTGCGAAAGGCCTCGAACTGCGAGCGAATGTGGCGCACATAATTGTCAAAAGGCGTTTGCAGATAGCCATTCATTAGCGCGCGCTTGCTGTCGAGATTGAGATCTTCCGATGGTCGCGTCAAACCCAGAGGAAGCCAGCGTCGCCAGCGACTGACCTGTAGTTTATGGGCGATGGCTTTTACCGCCTCGTCGATTTCCCTGCGGGTGGACAGCATCAAGCCAAAGTCCTCGAACAGCATTTCCACCAAGGCGTCCATTTGCGCCAAGGCCTGTTGCTGCGCATTGATCAGGGTGAGGTAGTAGCGGGCGGCGGGAATCAGAATCTGGATCAGTATGGCGCCCAGCACCACTGCGACGATGCGGGGGTCAATGGCGGCGATCCAGCTTTTGCCCGCCTCTGGATGCAGA
Source organism: Hahella sp. NS-SX17 (assembly GCF_057367735.1). Lineage (NCBI taxonomy): Bacteria > Pseudomonadati > Pseudomonadota > Gammaproteobacteria > Oceanospirillales > Hahellaceae > Hahella > Hahella sp. NS-SX17. Next base: position 5,356,723 of record NZ_CM170632.1, on the reverse strand, counting down.
AGCTCCTGTAGCGGCGAGCTGAAAATGCTGAGAATCATTGCGATGAGCACAGCGCTGAGCGCAATCCAGACGAAAAAAGAAACGCGCAGAAATCCCCACGTCCACGGCATGCGGCCTGTCCTTCGAATATTGGGCTGATGAAAGGGAAATATTAGAAAATTAAAGCACTTGAAAGTCAAAGAAAGGTCGTTTCGTTAGCGATGCTGCGATAACTTCAACTATGTGATGACGCTTGCGCCTCCCATGCCGCTCCGTTGGTCAAGGCGTGCAGGCGAAAGTAGAAGGTAGCGCCGCAGTTCGGTTCGGAGTGGTAACCGATTTGACCATGGTGGCGTTGCACGATCTCTCTTGAAATACTCAGCCCCAGGCCAGTGCCGCCTTTCAGGCGGGTGTCGGAGCTATCCGCCTGAGCGAATTTTTGGAAGATTTTATTGCGGAACTCTGGGGGAACGCCTGGCCCCTGGTCCTGCACAGAGACCTCCCAGTAGTGGGCGTGAGCGTTTAACTCCAGTTTTACCGCCTCGTCCGAAGGAGAGAACTTGATGGCGTTGGAGATCAGGTTGTCCAGCACTTGCCTTAACCGGTCCCGGTCCGCTTTTACAAACGCTGGCTGCGCCGGGGCGTTGAAAGCGAGGGAGATAGTCGCTTTTTCCGCGAGCTGTTGATTTGCGCTTAGGGCTTCTGAAATGAGCTCTCGCAAGTCGAGTCGTTCGAAGCTGAACTCCAGACCGCCGGACTCTATTTTCTGGATGTCCAGCAAGTCGTTAATCAGTCGCAGCAAGCGTCCGCAGTTTCTGTAGGCGATATGCAACATCTGTTTGGCCTGATCGGGCAGCAGGCCGAGACGGCCGGAATCCAGCAGCGCCAGGGAGCCGTTGATGGCGGTCAAGGGGGTGCGCAATTCATGGGAGACGGTGGAAATAAACTCGTTTTTCAGAATGTCCAGACGCTTGCGCTCACTGATGTCGGCGATGAAGCCGCTGTATCCGTCCATTTTGCCCGCCCCGTCCTTGCTCCGTTGCAGGTGGATTTCCACCCAGGGGGCCCGCTCCAGTTGCAACGCGTTCAGGCGTAGCTCCAAAAACAGGCTGGACTCTTCCAGCCGGGCGATTTTCTGTAGCGCCTCCTTTAACTTCTCACAGTCGTCCGGATGGAAGTAGTGAAATATTTCGCGACCAATGGCGTCCTCAGGGCTTTCTCCGGTTAGCCCGCTCCAGGCGGGATTCAGTACTCGCCACTGATAGGCTTTGTCCGTTTGAAAAATGACCTGCTTCAGGCCGGTGAATAATTCCTGGTAACGAGTCTCCGCTTTTTCCAGTCGCTCTGATTGATCAATGACCGCCTTTTCGATTTTGACGGTATGCGCTGTCTCCAACAGCAGGACGGCGGTAAGCAGGCTGCCGAACAGGACAGCGAGAATGAGCGCTATCCAGGGCGTGATGGAAGAATCCTGTTTCACGAACAACCGTGTGGGCGTGATGGATACTCGCCAGATGCGTCCTGCGATCTCCATCTGCATGGTTTGGGTGAATGTGTCTTCAAGAGGGTTGTCCGCTTCGGTTTGCCGGGAGATGAACAGCGCCTCCGGTTGCTCTGGCTCAGTCACATCGAAAATTTCGATATGAAACAGCTCAAGATTGATGTCCTGGGACAAGCGGTCAATGAGGTTGCCGACTTGCACTGAACCGACTACGAATCCCATTATTCGTCGCGCTTCGTCCGACTTGGGGGTTTGCGGAGGGCCGGAATATACCGGCGCGATACAGATCGCGCCCTTGCCATAATTTCCTACCAGGGTGATAGGCGCTGTCAGTGTGAGTTCGCCACTGCGCATGGAGCTCAAAATGGCGCTGCGGCGTATTGCGTTGGAATGCAAGTCGAACCCTTGTGCGGCGCGGGTGATTTCATTATTGGGCGTAACATAGAGTACGGGCGCGTAATAACTCCGCTCCGCGGCGGGAATCTGCTGCTGTCCCAGAGTTTCGAGTATTTGAAAATCCTTTTCCAAAAGCAGTGACGCCCAGTGTTCGAAGTTGGAACGGCTGGCGTTGTCGATGTAGGGCGCCCAGCCGAGTCCGCTGATATCGCGATGAAAGTTGCGAAACTGTGACGCATAGCGCTCGAAGTCCTGTGGCGCAACGACTTTTGGGCCTTCAAACAGCAGGGCGAGAGCGCTGACGGCATTGTTGACGCCCTGCACTTGATTGAATATGGACCAGCGAAGCTGTACGCCCTGCTGGCGCACATCCTCTTTAACCTGTTTCTGATCGGCCTGCACCAGATAGTAGTGGGTGATGACGGCAAGCATGAAAGCCGTCAGCCCTGGCAATGTCACCAGCAGCCGCCGTTTGAGCGGGCTGTTTTCTTTTAGCAGCCATAGCAACAGAATCGGGGCGAAAATCAGCACGCCGAAGGTGTCGCCGAACCACCACGCCAGCCAGTGAGCGCCAGCGTCTTGAACATGGATGACGCCCAGGCTGGTCATCAGGCCAATACTGATGGTGGCGCTGATGACGCAGGCGACTGGTCCGCCGAGTATCAGTAAGCGCGCAACATCCCCTTTTTTTTCCAGATAGGGACTGAAGTCCTTGCGTGCGCGAATCAGGGTGGCGCCGGCAAGCGCCTCCAGGGGAGCGCCAATTGAAATGGCGAGCGCCAGCATTGCTTTGCTGAAAGAATCGGCCTGCTGGGAGAACAACTGCACTGCGAAACTTGCGAACCAGATGGCGGGCCAGACGCCGCGGCCATAATGAATCATTCCCGCCAGTGCGATGCCGGCGGGAATCCATACCGGGCTGGCGTTGCTGCCGGGCAAAGACAATAGCAGACCTGCGCGGGCGGTCAGGAAGTAGGCAATGGCCAGGACGCATGCCGGAGCCAGAGCACTGAGTTTCGTTGGCCACTGATGATTCGCCATGAACGCGGGCAACCTCCTGTTGGGCTAAAAAATGATCAGCGCCATTTTGATTATAGACACAAGTATGTGAGATAGCGGCTGGATATAACCTTGGGGATTTATTAATCAGGCGCTTCCCTGCGTCTGATTATTCGCATGGCAATGATATTGGCATGCTAATAATGCCTTGAAATCACTTACAGTTTTTTACATTTGTTTACCCTTGGGAACCGCTATGTCGTGGGTTTGAGAGGTTGACTTCTGTATGATGCGCATGCCTTAGCAAAGGGTGACAGGTAGTTTCTTTTAGAAGTGTCAAACATTTAGCCGCAGGCGCTTTCCCCTCTTTTTTCATATGGATTTCTTTTTGACGTGTCAGGGTGGTCAATGATCTCAGTAAAACAGTTTTACGCAATCACACTTGTCGGTTTCAGTGCGGCTATCTCCGCTAACACTTACGCTACGCCGGTGAGCCTTGGCGCGGCGGCGAACTACAACGGTTTCTTTCACGGCGACTTCACTTCTTCTCCCAATGACAGCGAAGGCGCGCTGGCGGTAGGCGGCGACGCCAATTTGACCGGTTATACGCTGAACGCGTTCCGCGAGAATGATGGTCTGGCGATTGTAGTCGGCGGCGACTATAGCCATGTCGGCGGCGATATCCACGGCGACGCGCTGGTTGGCGGCCAGTTCACCACCGCCAGCGCAGGCATTTTTGGAACTGTGAAGGACCATGCAGTGTTGCCCATCAATTTCGATGCGGAATTCGCCAAGCTGACGCAGCTTTCGAAAGAATTGTCTCTGGCGGACTCCCTGGGCGTCACCGAACAGTGGGGCGCGTTGACGTTCCATGGCGACAACACCGGCGGTCAGCAGATCTTCAATATCAGCGAGAAGGATTTCGAATCGGTCTGGGGCTTCTTCGCCAAAGACATCGGCCAGCATCAGGAGTTGATCATCAACGTGGCGGGCGACGTGATCGACATCGATCCCGCCGACTACAAGATCAAAGCCAGCGATTGGGCCTGGGCGGGCAATGAGACCAGCGTGATCTTCAATTTCTATGAAGCGACGCAGATCAATCTGTCCGCTGGCTTCTACGGTACTATTCTGGCGCCGGGCGCGGACATTTTCGCCGACGGCGGCCATGTTAATGGTCAGGTCATCGCTCATTCCTGGCAAGGCGCCAACCAGCTGAACTGGCGTCCTTACGAACATAATGTGGAGCTGCCGGAACCGGCTGCGTTTGGCATGATGCTGTCCGCGCTGGCGATAGTAGGGGCGGGCGCATTGCGTCGTAAGCAGCAGGCGTAACGATCGAAAACAGTCAGTGGCTGTGAATACAAAACGATGAGAGAAGGCCCCGAATCCGGGGCCTTTTTTGTGGGTGGCCTTGGCTGATCAGGAAGAGACGGGCGCTTCCTCCGCCTCGGCGTCGTCGCCTTTTCGCCCCAGGTTGACTTCGCTTTGTTCTGGCTCAGTCACAGGCGCGGCGCTAACGAAGCGGGCGCGCTCCAGGTCCAGAAGGGAGTCGACATGGTTTGCGTTGATCTTGAACACCTGAGGACGGTCAGAGCGGGTGAGAATGTAATAGTCTCCTTCTTCGGGTTTGCTGAAGGTCAGCTCAAGAGATTGTTCGCCTTGGGCGTTTTTCTCTTTTAGCTGTAAGGTAAAGCGCAGCTTGGGTTCGCTCAGGTTATATTCCGGCTTCACTTCCGCGCCCAATACGTCTTCGAAGCGCATGTCCGCCAGGGACGCCAGTATATTATGGGCGGCTTCTTCATTTGTGATTTCGCCTTCTTGCAAGCCTTCCAGGTCCCATTTATCGCCGTTCTTATTCAGAACGATATCTTTGATTTTGACCTGGCTGATGCTTTCCTCAGGAACGGCGGTCAACTTATTGTCCACCCAGTCTTTACCTGTCATCGGAAGCTCATGGGTGGCGTAATTGACCGCGAACACGGCGTCCTGTTCATTCAGGCGCGCGTGTACTTTGCGATACCCGGGGGATGTTCCGAGATAAAGCGTGGCCAGCGTGTCGTCGCCCTGGATCAGCTCCAGTTTGCGCTGAAACGTATCCGCGGCGACTTCAAAGCGCTTGGCTCCGGAGGTAGAGGTGGCCACCGGCCAGCCAGCCTTAAGCTCTTTCAGCTTGGTCAGCATGGCGTCCACTTTGCCGTCAATGACGGGCAGGTTGTAGTAGCTGGCCACTACCCAGCCGTCCTGTTGTTTCTTCAGGTCGACTTTCGCCGTTTCTTCGCCGTAGATACGAATGGCGTCAGGCTGCCTGGACTCCAGGTCGAGCAGCGCCTGATCGGTGTGGGTGTACGCCGGCTGCGAGCCAGGCCAATGCAGGGCGACGATCAGCGCCGCCTGCGCTACCAGCGCGACGGAGAGTAATTGGGTCCACTTGGCGTTCATTGATCAAGCCCTCCCTAATTCCAGCATATCGGCGTAGTAACTTTGCCGACGGTTGAACCATAAGCGGAACAATACATACAACAGCGCCAGCCCGGCGATCGCCAGTCCATAGTTCAGATACTCCCAGAACTGCTGACGCTCTGCGCTCATGGGATAGAGCGTGTTGGCGAAATGGCTGCGTGAGCGGATTTGCAGCAGGCTGCGATCCTCCAGTGACCAGTCCACGGCGTTTTGCACCATTTGTATGGAGTTGAGATAAGGCGCCCGTTCGGTGGAGCTGATCAGGCTGATGGTCTGATCATTCAGGAACTCGTTGGAGGAGAACAGAATGATGCGCGCGGATTCCGGCGATTTATCAATCACGCCGCCGAAATGGGTTTTCTCTGTTTTGTCATCTTGCTGTCCCGTCTGATCGCTTTCAGTGGATGCCTGGTCCGTTTCATTGACGTCCTTGGCTTTGCTCAACAGAGGGGACTCCTTGTCTTTGAACGAGGACTCGAAACGCCCTTCCAAAGCGACGCCCACCAGATAGGGCTCCGGTTCTCCTTCGCTGGTCCAGGGGCTGATGCCGCCGTCGGCGGAAACGCGAGGCGTGACGTCCAGCTTGTCGGAGACCCAGGATTGCGGTGAAGAGTGCAGCAGCTCGGTGACCTGTAGCGCCTGGGTTTTTTCCTTGTCCAGCTCTATGGGAGAAGCCCAGCTCATGGTGACGTTAGGCAACCCGGCGGTGATTGCGGAATCCTGGTTCATGCCGGTGTCGCGAATGTCGGCGAAATAGGGGTAATCCAGCAGTCGGACTTCCCGGAAAGACATGCCGCCCACATTACGTGTGACCGGAATGGGGAAGCTGGCGTTCTGCGGGTCCAGCACCATGGACTGAGCGAGGTTGATCCCGTAATTCTGCAGCCATGTCTCCAGCCCGGAGGTATGTTTGCCCGCCGTGAGGGAGCTGGAGGTCATGCGGGTTTGATAAGGTGAGGTGGACAACAGGACTGTGCCGCCTTTCATCAGGAACTGGTCAACGGCGAACAGTTGTTTGTCGGACAGAGACTCCGGCGCCGCCAGCATAAGAATATCGGCGTCTTCCGGGACCAGACCGTCTTTCAGGTCGACAGTTTTAACCGTCATCGTTTCCATCAGCTTGTCGCGCAGCGTTTTGAAGCTGGGAGAACTTTGTTGACCGAACTGTTGCATGTAGGGGTTGGCGTCGTCTTCTGGAACCACTAACGCGAGGGTTTTGGTGAAGCCGGAAGAGAAGCGTTTCAGCCCGCTTTCGATATTGCGCTTGAGCCCTTCCTTGTCGAGGGAGTCGGGGAGGGCGACTTGCACATATTGTTTGCTGTCGTTCATCAGCAGGTAGAAGTAGAAACGTTCATCGGACAACAGGCTTGTGGCCATGGGTTGCATGCCGAAATCCTGCTGAATCTGCTGCGCCAGGGAGCCGTCGCCCGCGTTCGGGTCCTGCATTTCATAGCTGAATTTGCCGTTGGACTCCTGTTTGACTTCCGCCAGTACGTCATTCAGGTCCTGCGCCAAGGATTGCAGTTCTTGCGGCAACTGCTGCGCGGAGGAGACGTAAGCATTTAGTTTTACCGGGGTGTTAATGGTGGCGAAAAGGTCACCCTGGCTCTGGTAGGCGTACAGCACTTTTTTAATGGCTTTGGTGATATCGTATTCAGGATTACGCAGACGTACGTCCAGATCCGACTCATTGCGATCCTTCACTTCGATCAGATCGCGGAAGCCCAGTACTTCGAACTGGTCGCCGTAGCTGACCAGGACATTGAAGTAGGAATTCACCAGTGACGCCTGATACTTATCCGACACCTGGAAAGGCGTCGGGCGGATACTGTATTTGTTGTTGGCTTCGTCCTCCAGTTCGGGGTTGCTTTGCGGATCGACGAATTCCACTCGGACTTTGGCGCCGCCGGCCACTTCATATTCTTTGATCAGGTCCCTTAGCTGGGGAACCAGAGGCGCCAGCAGAGGATGGGTTTTGGCGGAGAAGTAGCCGCGAATCAACAACGGTTCCTGTAATTGATTCAGGTAGTCCCGGGTGGCGTCGTTAATGGAGTACAAACTGCCGTCGGTGAGATCCGCGCGCAGTGTTTTGACTTCGCTCAGCCACAGATTGGCGGCGAACAGGTTGGCGATCAACAGGCCGGAGACGGCGTACCAGGCGCGATGGTTGGAACGCGCGCCATGGCTGCTGGACCAGCGTTGCTTCTCCAGCGCCAGCACGTTCAGCGCCAGGAACACGCCGACCAGGCTGAGGTAGTAATACAGATCGCGAATATCGATGACGCCGCGGGTGATGGATTCAAAACGGGAGCCGGTACCCAGTTGTTTGAGGACTTCCCCTGTGGTGTAGCCGAACAGATCCACGAGGGTGTCTGAGCCCAGCAGATATAGCAGTGAGCAAACCAGCACGGTGACGATCAGACTGACGATCTGAGACTCATTTTTGGCGCTGACATACAGGCCAATAGCGAGGTAGGCCGCGCCGAGACAAAGCGTGGCCACATAGGCGCCGATAACCGGCCCCCAGTCCAAGTGTCCGAGATAAGACACGGTCAACGGAATCGGCAAGGTTAGCGCCATGGCGATGAGCAATAGGATGAAACAGGCGATGAACTTGCCCAGCACCAATTGCAATGGCGTCACCGGCAGCGTCATCAAAAACTCAATAGTGCCCATGCGTTTTTCATCACTCCACATGCGCATGGTCAGCGCCGCCACCAAGAAGATCAGCAGCAGGGGCATCCACTCAAACAGGGGACGCACGTCGGCGATGTTGCGGGCGAAGAAGGCTTCCACCCAGAAGAAAATAAACAGATTAACCGCCAGGAATGCGGCCAGGAATACAAACGCCACTGGCGAAGAGAAGAACTGAGAGACTTCTTTGCCGGCCATTCGCAGTACGTTTTTATCAGGCAGCATAGGGAACCTCCGCAACCTGATTCACTTCTTTGAAGACCGTCTCCAGGTCGCGCACTTCCGGGTGCAGCGCCAGGATGGGCACATTGGCTTTGATGAGTTTGCGTGCGACGTCGGACACGAAGCTTTCGTCCACATGCGGCAGCGACGTGTTCAGGGCGTAAGTGGACGTGTCGCCGTCAGTGGCGATCGGTTGAATGTCCTGCACCGCGCCCAGATCCGCCAGCGCGCTTTTTATTTGCGCCTGTCCGGAACTGCTGCGCAACAGAAGTCGTTGTGATTTCTGCAGGTCCGCCAGTGAGGAATCCAGCGCCAGCTCACCATGACGGATCATCAGCACGCGATCACACATGGCGCTCACCTCCTGCATGATGTGAGTGGACAGGATCACCGTGGAGTGGCTGCGCAAGGACGTGATGAGGTCGCGCATGTGTTGTATCTGGGAAGGGTCAAGGCCGTTGGTGGGTTCATCGAGAATCAGGATTTTGGGGCGGTTGATAATGGCTTGAGCGACGCCCACTCGTTGCCGATATCCTCTGGATAAGGTGCTGATGGGGTTGAGCGCCTTATCCCGCAAATCGGTGCGAGCGACGGCCTCGATCACCGCCTGACGACGCTTGTCCGCGGGCGTTCCTCTTAGCTGAGCGGCGTAGTCCAGGTAATCCACCACAGTCATTTCCGGGTAAGTGGGCGGGTTCTCCGGCAGATAACCCATGTCGGCGCGCAGGGCGAGTGAGTGCTCGCGCATGTCCTTGCCGTCGATGCGGATATCGCCTGAGGAAGGCTCAAGATAGCCCATCAGCATTTTCATGATAGTGGTTTTACCGGCGCCGTTATGGCCAAGAAGACCAACGATACGGCCGCTTTCGATATTGAAACTCACGTTATTGACGGCGGTGAAATCGCCGTAATGACGACTGAGGTTCTGGACATTGATCATGGAATCATGTCTCCCTTCTGACATTTACAACGAATAATGCTTATAGATTATGCTCGGCGTTGCGCCGAGATGGTTCCGGGGGGCTCGACGTGAAACGCCACTAGAGCCGACACCCGGGCGCTAAAATTTGGGGCTTTAATATAAGAAAAAAATGGTCCCATCGAGAAAAATTAATGAAATTTAACCACTTGTCGCATATAGGGCGAGCGCTGGTAAGTGCCGGCGCGTATGAGATAAGAGTCAGGTGGAGGGGGTATTAATCACTAACTGCAAGGCGTCACCGAGAGTAGGGGCGAAGCCCAGACTGCCCTCGACGGGTTTCACGTTGGCTTTGGCCAGGGTGCGCAAAGGTTGAAACTGCAGGTCCGCCAGAATCAATGTTTGTCCCCGTTGCTGGCAAAGCCGGGAAAACTTGTTGAATGCAGAAAGACCGCCGGCGTCCAGCAGGGAAACGGCGTCCATATATAGAATCAGACCCTGTTTTGTCGCCGTCAGCATGTCCAGCTCGGAGAACACCCGGTCGGCGGCGGCGAAGAACAGGGGACCGTTAATCTTATACACCGCCCAATTGTCCGGCAGCGGCGTGGAGATCAATTTGGGATGAGTGGAGATATCGGAGACCTTGGTCATCATCGATATATCGCGCATAAACAGCAACGCGGCCAGGACGATACCGGCGGAGATCGCTAACACCATATCGAACAGCACGGTCAGCGTGAGGCAGGTCATTAATACCAGAATATCTCCAGTAGGCGCTTTCTTGATCAGGGCGACCACCTTATGCGCCTCGCTCATATTCCACGCCACCATTAATAACAGCGCCGCCATGGACGCCATCGGCAGGTAGGCGAGCAGCGGTCCCAGCGCGATCAGGCCGGCGAGCACGACGGCGGCGTGAATCATGCCGGATACAGGGGATTCCGCGCCGGAGCGATAATTGGCGGTGGAGCGTGCGATGGCGGCGGTGGCGGTAATGCCGCCAAAGAAAGGAACCACCAGATTGCCGATGCCTTGGCCGAGCAGCTCGCCGTTGGCCTGATGCCGGCGTCCTGTCATGCCGTCCAGCACTACAGCGCAGAGCAGGGACTCTATCGCTCCCAGCATGGCGATGGAAAACGCTGCAGGAAGCAGGCGTTCAAAGGTGCTCCATGTCCATGCCAGCGGCTGTCCGTCAGGCCCAGGCTGCAGCCAGGGCCAGGTAAAATCAGGAAACAGGCTGGGAATGCCATGGCCTACGCCGCCGTCCGCTAAGGGGTAGGTAAAACGCGAGCCAATGGTGTCTACGGGGTGACCCGCCGACGCCAACGCCAGAGCAACGGCGACGCCGAGCAGAATTGCGGGCAGGTGCCCGGGAACCGGCATTTTTAGGCGCGGCCACAGGATCAGTAACGCCAGAGTCAGTGCGGCCACCAGGACATTGCCCCAATCCAGTGTCGGAAACGCGAGCGCCAGGGCCTGTACTTTGCCGATGTAAGTCTCTGGCATATCCGTCAGAGTAAGGCCGAAAAAATCCTCGATTTGTAATGTGGCGATGACGATGGCGATGCCGGAGGTGAAACCCAGAGTGACGGGCTCGGGAATGTATTCAATGAGACGCCCCAGACGCGCAAGAGCGAGCCCGATCAGGATAAATCCGGACATCAATGTCGCCATTAATAAGCCTGCCAGCCCGAACTCAGAGGCGACAGGGAACAGGATCACCACAAAGGCGGCGGTTGGACCGGAAATACTGAGTCGGGAGCCTCCTGTCAGCGCAATCAGAAACCCGGCGATCATGGCGGTATAAAGTCCATGTTGCGGCGGTACGCCGCTTGCGATCGCCAAGGCCATGGCCAGCGGGATGGCGATAATGCCCACGGTTAGGCCAGCGATAAGGTCCTTACGAAAGCGGTGAAGGTTGTAGGGCTCTTTTATGCAGCTATCGACAAAGGCGCTGGCCAGACGTACCGAACGCAAGTGCGCGCGATGTGGCATATGGACTCCGAAGATGTGAGGTTAAGGATCGCAGCGCTGTTCAGGCCTCACTTTGCAGAAAGACGCTGACAGGTGCGCCCTTAGTGTAGCATGGCGTAAGGGTGTTTCTATTATGTGATTGTTTTTAAAGGTTTATTTTGTGCGTGCAAAGCTTTAAGAGGCCAGTGCTGACCCTTGATGCTGGTCAGATGAAGTCAGCGGGAGCGTCGAATGTCATGTTTTCACTGGAATAGGGGTGCTTAAAGCTCAGGGACTGCGCATGCAACAGCAGACGCTCGCTGGCGGCCAGCGCCTCAGAATGAGCGTAAAAGCGATCGCCCAGAATAGGATGCCCCAGCGACAGCATATGTACGCGCAGTTGGTGCGAGCGGCCGGTAACGGGGTACAGCTCCACCAGGGTGGCGTTTTCTTCCCGGGCCAGCACGCGGTAGCCGGTTACCGCCGGCTTGCCTTGCTCGAAACAAACCTTCTGCTTGGGACGGTTGGGCAAGTCGCAAGTCAAAGGCAGATCCACTTCTCCCTGGTCTTCCTTGATGACTCCCCACACTTTGGCGACGTAGGTTTTACTCACTTCGCGGGCCATGAATTGCCGTTTAAGCTCTTTTTCCGCTTTGCGCCTTAAAGCCAGCACCAATACTCCTGACGTTGACAGGTCCAGCCGGTGTACGACATGGGACAGGGGATGTTTCTCTTTTACCCGGCTCCAGATGCTGTCGTACAGATGCGCGCCGCGTCCCGGACTGGTGAGAATACCGCTGGGTTTGTTGACGACGATAATGTCCTTGTCTTCATACAGCGTCTCCAACCAGGGGTCGGTTGGGGGAGCGTAAACGAAATCTTCTTGCATGGGCGGAATGGTCGGAAAGGTGAAACAATTCATCCCAAGGATGGGAGTCCGGCCTTTATAAGGCGATTGACGGGATAAATCAATCAAGTATTGTTATCGGCGAAGCGGCGGCCATACACTGTTCCGTCGCTGGTCACTGGCAAGCTGGCGTGTGGTATAAGTCACGTTCCGATAAAAGAATAAAACCGGGGCCGCCATCCTCGCGAGGAGATGCAAAGTGGAGCGTAGCTATCTATCGACCTTAAGTTTGCTGATATTTCACCAGATTGACGCCGCTTACTGGAAAGAGTGGGAGATGTTTCAACTTCCCGGAGGGGTCCAAGGGTATCTTATCTTTAATATGCTGGCTTTGCCGGTCTTGCTGTATGGGTATCGGCAGACAGTATTGAAGAAACGTAATGCGGCGGTGTTTTCCTATATCTGTGCAGGTTTGGGGGTGCTGACTTTTCTGATTCACGCCGGTTTTTTCCTGGCGGAGTATGCACAGTTTAAACTGCCGCTCTCGATCGCTCTTATCTGCGCCTGTCTGGTCAGCGGCATGTGGCAGTTTTTCCAGACCCGACTCTTTAAGACGTCAGCGTCATAAGCACTCAACTGAACGCGACAGGCAATGAATCAAGACGAAATCCGCCAGCTGATTATTCAATCCGCCGACGCCAGAGGCTACACCAATCGCCTACTAATAAAAGAACTGCGGTCGCAGCTGACGCCATGCGATCCTTCCGAGTTATTTTAATGGTTTGTACAGCCTGTTTCTATCCGACGACAGCAATTACAAAAATCGGCAAGAACTGGCTGGCAGGCTGCTGTATAAGCTATACCCCCGGTTGCATTTAGATCTGCGACGGGTGATAAAAGACTGCTTGGCGACCTACTACATCTGTGTGCAAGAGCTACCGCTATACCTGGTCTTGCTCTGCGGCATAGAACGCGTTGTGATGGTCGTGAACGAATTGGCGGCGACTGAACTGACAGAAAGAGAAAGAATCAGCCTGGATGTTTTCAGATTCTGGCTGGGTATGGACTGATCACTCCGATACGCCTGAACCTAAGTCGTTTGCTTCATACGGCTTTCGTCGGCATGCCTTGGCAACCACAATGATATAGCCACTGTCGCCGCGATAAACCCGGCGGAGGTCCATAGGCAGGCGGCCAGTCCGGCGGTCTGGAACAGCCAGCCTGACAGGAGGGTTCCGCACAGCCGTCCCAGAGCGTTGGCCATGTAGTAAAAGCCGACGTCGAGGGAGACGCCGTCTTCTTTGGCGTAGCTGACGATCAAGTAGCTGTGCAGGGAGGAGTTGACGGCGAAGGCGGCGCCGAACGCCAGCAGGCCGGTGACGACAGTCGGGCCGGGCGGAAGCTGAAAATACAGGCCCGCAGCGATCACTGCAGGCGTTACCGCCAGCGCAGCAGCCCAGACGACTGCGCTGACGCCGTCTGGCGTTTTGCTTGCGGTCAGCCTGGGGGCGATGGATTGAATGACGCCATAGCCGATAATCCAGGCGGCGAGGAAGCCGCCGACTCCCCAAAAATCCCACCCCAGTTGCTCGCTGAGGAAAACAGGCAGGGCGACTACAAACCAGACGTCCCGAGAAGCGAACAGAAACAAGCGCGCAGCGGACAGAATATTCACGGCTCGGCTTTTAGAAAAAATATCCCGGAATTTGGGTTTGTTTTTCGCTTTGCCCATGTCCTGCTTCAGGCAATACAGACTGGCGATCCAGATTAACAGGATGGCCAGCGCCATACCGGCGACGGAGCCTTGAAACCCAAACAAGGCCAGCAGGGCCCCACCGAGGAAAAAGCCAACGCCTTTCAGCGCATTTTTGGACCCGGTCAGCAGCGCCACCCATTTATAGAGTTTACCCTCGGCGCCAGCGGGGACCAGCAGTTTGATCGCGCTCTTCGCGCTCATCTTGTTGAGGTCTTTGGCGACGCCGGACAGCGCCTGAGCGCTCATTACCCAGGGAATGCTTAGCCAGGAAGAAGGAACCGTCAGCATGGCCAGCGCTATGATCTGTAGCGCCAGCCCCAGATTCATGGTGCGGTTGAGACCGATACGGGCGCCGAGCCAGCCTCCGAAAAGGTTGGTGACGACGCCGAAGAACTCATAAAAGAGAAACAGCAGCGCGATCTCCAGCGGCGAATAACCGAGCTGATGAAAGTGCAGCACCACCAGCATCCGCAACGCGCCGTCAGTCAGAGTGAACGCCCAGTAATTGCCGGTGATCAACAGATACTGACGCACCTGTGGCGACAGGCTGGCGACGATAGACATAACGACTCCTGCTCTCTGCGCCTTGTTATACAGCGCCGACCATGCGCGCCAATTCCACGGTGCGATTGGCGTAAGCCCACTCATTGTCGTACCAGGCGTAGACTTTGACCTGCGTTTCGTTTACTACCATGGTGGACAGAGCGTCGATAATGCTGGAGCGGGGATCGGTACGGTAATCGATGGATACCAGCGGGCGTTCTTCGTACCCGAGGATGCCTTTCAACTCTCCTTCCGCCGCCGTCTTAAACAGCGCATTCACTTCCTCTACTGTGGTGGGCTTCTCTACTTCGAAAACACAATCGGTGAGGGACGCGTTAGCCAGGGGAACGCGAATGGCGTGCCCATTGAGGCGACCCGACAGCTCAGGAAAAATCTCTGTAATGGCGGTGGCGGAACCCGTGGTGGTGGGAATCAGGCTCATACCGCACGCCCTCGCGCGTCGCAGATCCTTGTGTGCGGCGTCGAGAATGGTCTGGGTGTTGGTGAGATCGTGAATGGTGGTGATGGAGCCGTGGCGCAAATGCAGGTTTTCATGAATGACTTTCACCACGGGGGCCAGACAATTGGTGGTGCAGGACGCGGCGGTGACGATACGATGCGCCTGCGGAATAAAACAGTGATCATTGACGCCCATTACCACGTTCAAGACGCCTTCTTCTTTTACCGGCGCGGTAACCACGACGCGTTTGACGCCCTGAGCGAAGTAAGCCTGTAATAACTCTTTCTTGCGCATCTTGCCGGAGGCCTCAATCACGACGTCGCACTCGGACCAGTCTGCGCCGGGGATGGATTTCTCCGCACTGAGAGCAATGTGCTTGCCGTTGATATCGAGACCGTCGTTGGCCGCCACGGCATCATGCCTCCAGCGGCCGTGGACAGAGTCAAAATTCAGTAGGTGAGCGTGGGTTTCCGCATTGCCGGCCGGGTCGTTGATGCGAACAAACTCTACCTCCGGCCAGTCCCAGGCGGCTCTGAGAGCCAGGCGACCGATGCGGCCAAAACCGTTGATGCCGATTTTTATTGTCATAGCCAACTCCTGTGTGTGTCGTTTATCCAGCGGTGGGCGATGCCTGCAGACTTTAGCAGCAGGAACGGGCGCTGTCGGGTTTAATCGTACTGGCGCAGCAGCTTTGTTCAACCGGTGAGGCTATCGCCTCCTGCTTGGCGGCGCTCTTTTCGCCATAGGTGGGAATGGCTTCCAGACTGTGAAAAGCCTCCCAGGCGACGCCATCTGGATCAATGGTCCAATGCTTGTTGGAACGGGCGTAACAGCAGGCCGCGCCTTCTTCTTCCGTCATGGGGCGGCCGGCGTCCTCCATTAAGTGTCGCACCAGATCAAGCTCATCTGCGCTCTCTACTTGAATGCCCAGATGGTCCAATCCCTGTTTGGCGGAGTGATCTGAGATGGCGAAGTTGACCCGGGGATCATCCAGTTTCCATTTTGCGTAGTCGTCTTTAAGGATAGTCGGCTCAACGGCGAACAGACGCGAATAAAAGCGGACGCTGGCTTGCAGGTCTTTGACGCTTAGGTGTACATGCAGTCGTTTCATATCGCTCTCCTTATATATGGTAAAGGGTATGTCTGGTTATTGGTCGCCTGTTGACGTTAGTCGCAGCAGGCGGAGTTGGCGCCGGGTCTTGCGCACATATCGGCGAGTCTGCTTTTGACCTCCTGCATCAACGCCTCATTGCCTGAGGCGGAATGTTCGAGTGTGGCTTTTATCCAGTAGGGGAGCGTCGGATTCAGGCGATAGTAAACCCATTGGCCGCGTTTACTGTCCAGGAGCAGTCCGGATTTTCGCAGTTGCGCCAGGTGTCGAGAAATCTTCGGCTGAATTTCCTGCAGGGCATGGGTCAGTTCACATACGCATAACTCACCTTCGCTCTGTATAAGAAGCATTAGACGTAGACGGGTTTCATCCGCCAGGCACTTAAAGAATGAGACGGGAGACATGATTATTTCCTGTATCGTATATGCGAAATATCATATATATGAAATTTCATATGTGTCAATGCTAAAGAACGAGAAAGATAAGTATGGAAAGTCGCAAAAGGAGGGGAAGGTGTGAGAAAGCGAGAGAAAAATAAAGCCACAGGGCGCTGCTAACGAGCGCCCGGAGGCAAGTTCAATCCTTACTGCGCAGCCGCCAGTTTCGGCTTGATCAAACTGTTGGTCAGCGCCGTGCCAGCGAACACCACAAGGCAGCCGCTCAACATGTAAATAGTGACCGGCTCGTCAAGGACGACATAACCCCAGAACATGGCGAATACTGGTATCAGATAGGTCACGGTGACCGTCTTGGTGGGGCCGATGCGGGATAGCAAACCATAAAAAATAATATACGCCAGAGCGGTGGAGAAAACGCCCATAACGATCACTGAAGTCCAGGCGGCCGCAGATATATCCCCTTGCGGCATATAACTCCAGGTGAACGGCGCCAGCGCCAGAGCGGCGGCGATCTGGCTGGCGGCGGCCAGCACCATGGGCTGTACGCCGGTCATGAAACGCTTGGTGTAATTGGCCGAGAAGCCGTAACTGAGGGTAGCGGTCAAGGCGGCCATAATCGCCAGGGTCGGGCCGGTCAGCGAGAACTCGCCTTTGCTGACGATCAGGATGGATACGCCAAGAAAGCCGATCAACAGCCCGACTGTTTGCCAGCGGTTAAGCCAGTCCCCCAGCCAGAGTGCGGCGATGATGGCGCTCCATAATGGCACGGCGGCGTTCAGAATAGAGGTGAACCCGGCGCTGACGTGCAAGGTGGCGAAGCCCAGGAGAACGAAGGGGAGGGCGGAATTACTCACGCCGAGAAAAATATAGTGGGGGACATGAGCCCAGCGCACCTGATGACGGTATTTGATCAGCATAATGGGCGTCAGGCAGAGCGCGGCGATGCTGATGCGCAACTGCACCATCGCTACCGGACCGAATTCCGGCGCCGCGATGCGCATGAACAGGAAGGAGGCGCCCCATAATCCTGCAAGGGCGAGCAGGTTGATCAAGTCTTTCTTTTCCATTGACGACACTCATGCAACTACGGCTAAAGCTGACAACATGCCTTCTTTTGTAAGCCAATGATATAGGTGGAAATATCTGCTTATTGGAGCGCTTTAGAGTGGCGCTTTTTCCAGCTCCAAAAGTGCTTGTTTTCTGTTCAGACCGCCAGCATAACCGGTCAGAGAGCCATTGACCCCAACGACCCGGTGGCAGGGAATGATGACGGAGATGGGATTACGTCCTACCGCAGCCCCGACCGCGCGCGTGGCGCGAGGGCGACCGAGAAAGTTGGCGACCTGTTGATAGGTGGATAGGCGCCCCGACTCGATATCGGACAGCGCACTCCATACCTCCTGTTGAAATGCAGTGCCTTGCGGCGCAAGCGGTAAGTCGAAACACTGTAGTTGACCTGCGAAATAGAGGGTAAGCTGCCGTGCGGTTTCTTTTAGCACTGGGCTGTCGGGGGTGCGTCGCCACTCCGGCGTTAGCTCAGGGTAATACTTTTGGCCATCGAAATAGCAGCCAGTGAGCGCCTCATTCTGGGCCGCCAGACGAATGTGGCCTAACGGCGAATCGATATCGATATAGTCAATCATGGGGTGTCTCCAAACTTCTCCATAAATGCATGACGGCGTAGCCTCGCCAGGGCCGCCACTCTTCCGCCCTTTGTACGGCCTGCTTGGCGTCTACGCCGTCAAGGGCTTTGCGTACGCCGACATCCGACGCGGGGAAGGCGTCAGGCCAGGACATGGCGCGCATGGCGATGTACTGGGCTGTCCAGTCGCCAATACCCGGAATGGCGTGCAGGCGCTGAATTTCCTGCTCCACATTCGCAGCGGGGCTCAATGTCAATTCGCCCCGCAGCATCGCCGCGGCGATTTCCTGAATGGCGCGCACCCGCGTTCGGATAATGCCGAGAGAGGCCAGTTCCTCTACGGGCAGGTCAACCAGTGTCGCGGCGCTGGGAAAGGCGCGGTGGATCTCGGGGAATGGGGCGTCTGTGGGGACGCCGAACTTCTCCACCAATCTGGCCAGTAACGTTCGCGCTGCTGCGACAGTGATCTGCTGTCCGAGAATGGCGCGTACAGCGATTTCAAATCCGTCCATGCCGCCAGGGAGCCTTAGGCCGGGCTCACTCTGCGCCAGCGGTCCCAGAACTTTATTGATCTCCTGAGGGACGCAGGAGACATCAAAGAAGGCGCGCAAACGATTGATGAGATAGCCGATGTGGCGACTCAGTGCGCTATCCAGGCGAATCCTGATGCGAGCGGCGTCTGCTTCATGGCTGGCTTCAAACCAGCCCGCGGCGGACTCTTCTCCCGCTTCTACCCTGATAATCCGCCGATAGCGGTCATTGATGACTGCGTCCACGCCAGCGATGGTTCTGGCGCTAAGAAAGCGGAGCAGGGCGTCCCAGGCATATGGCGGACGATAGGGCATCTCAAAGCTGATCATATCTGGTTGCGATTGGGGAGAACGTCGCCGTACCTTGGATGGAATAAGGCTGTAGTGCTTTTGAAACAGGGCATTAAAGCGGCGCGTGCTGTTGAATCCCGCCGCCATCGCCACTTCAGTCATCGACAGGTCGCTTTCCGTCAATAACTGCTTGGCCAGTAACAGGCGGTGTGTTTGCGAGTACTGAATGGGCGATACGCCGAATTCGCCCTGAAACAGGTCGCGCAAGTAGCGGTCGCTGACGCCGATCCGTGCAGCCAACTGGGCTAAAGAGCGGCCGCGCAGAAAACCTTGTTCAATCAGGTTGGCGGCGGCGCGGGCGAGTTGGCGTTTGCTGTCCACTGCCGCCAGTCCGGGGGCCAGTTCCGGCCGGCATTTCAGGCAGGGGCGAAAGCCGCCGTTTTCCGCCGCCGCTGCACTACGAAAAAACAGCGTATTTTCCTTTTTCGGTTTGCGTACCGCGCATACTGGGCGACAGTATACGCCAGTGCTGGTGACGCCGACGAAAAAGCAGCCGTCAAAGCGGTGGTCTCTGCTGATCAGAGCGTTGTAACAGGTGTCGTGGTCGAGGTTGGCGTTTGTCATCATAGAGGCTATGCTAGTCCTCAATACGAAGCCTGTCTCGCCATTTTCGGAACTGTTGTTTTTTCATTCCCGACAGACCGTTTTTCACTCCAGGCAGTTCGTTGTATTATCCGGAAAGCCGGTCCCTGCAATTGCGCTGAATAATAACCAGGAGCTTATATGGCCTACACGCCCGAGCTGATTGATGAAATCGAGATCCTCGCTAAATACAATCTCACCACGACCCAGGAAGGGTTGAAAGTGCACCAGACTGCAGGGCAGAAAATGGTGACGGCGGCGAAAAGGCTGCATGCGAAAGGGCTGATTACCCAGGCGGACGGCGGCTACCTTACCAGCCTCGGCCACGACGCGGCGGAACACGCCCAGGCCTTGCTGACGATATTAAAGCCGGTTTGAGCCTATTGAGGGGCTCAGCAGATGCTGAGTCCCGCTTCATTAGGGGAGTCCTTCTGCAGGCGCCCCATAAGCAATATATTCCTCGGCGTTATCTCGCGACTACAAAATTCCCGCATTGTCACTTCATAGCCCCGCTCTTGTAGAAACAGGGCGCGATCCAGCGCCAGCCAGATTTCCAGGGGGCGGCGAAACAGATGTCTCACTAGTTCAACTCTGCGCACTTCGCGATAACGGGAGCGGCCGGCTGCTGCGAACTGGGCGTAGTCGATATCTTTGGGCAGAGTGAGTTGTTTTTCCCGCGCGGCCCATGCGCAGAAGGCGGTAAAGTCGCCATTCAGCATTGTTTTGGGAAGCGACGGCGTGGGCAGGTATTCGTCTTTATTGCGTAACTGACGTTGTAATGCGTCGAATCCCAAACGCCATTGGCTTTCTTTCTCTCGCTGCGCGCGCTCTTTCGCTGAAGCGGTCACCGTTTCCTGCACCGCAAGGGATACGTCTTTCAAGGACAAGGATAGTCTGGCCTGACAGGCGGCTGCGGAGAGCGGCTGATACTGCTCGCCGAGACAGAGTTTGTGATAGCAGCACGGCGCGATGGCGACGCCGTCCGCCGCACTGTCCGCAGCGGCGCGTAACAGGTTGACGTGCAACTGCCCACAGGCGTGCAGTCCTAGACGCCATCCGCCGCGATACTCTTCCTTGCGGGAATCGAATGGCTGTAGCAAATCCCGTCGAATATAACAGATCGGCAATTGTTGTTTGTCCGCCAATGCCTGTCCGCTTTCACATAGTTGTGCGTCCAGTTCAAAGCAAAGAAGTTCGGCCTCATTGGCGCCTGCGACGGCTCGTGCGAGGTGGCCTTTGCCTGAACACCAGTCGTGGACGCGCCCGCTCAGTGGGGGAAGGGCGGCGGCGAAGGCTGTGACCTGACGCCATTTGCGTCCGGGCGCATGCAAGGCGTCAAAAGGTGAAAACGTCAGAGGTCGGTTTGGCGCTGCGACTAACTCACAGGCCCGCGCTACCGCTTGCAGCCAGGGCAGAAAAGGTTGGGCGATGGCGAGAAACTGGTCAGGCTCGGTGGAGCAGGATTCGACGACTGTATCGGGCAGGGCGCTGACAGTGCCATAGAGTTCTGGATGCCTATGACGCCAAACCGGAAGGAGGGCTTCAAAGGGGCGCGGCTTCCAGAAATAGTCATGCTCGGCGAGCAGGGCGTCGAGGGACTGGAAGCGTTGAAGTAGATCCAGATCGCCCCGCTCAGAAACGGCGTCAGGATGCAGCGGAACAACAGCTGACATGTTGGATGATAAATGACCAGTTGAAAGGTGCGCCGATTTTATATTGAATTCGGTTTTTGGCAAGTGAAATGTGAATGTCTGATAACGGCAAAGTCCTTGTTGGAAGGGCGGTTCGTCGTGACCTTGCGTACGCCTTTCGTTATATTGCACGGGTTTTGCTTGAGCCCAAAATCACACTCGCTTTTTCAGGTAGGAAAATATCCATGATGAGTACGACCGATCCGCTATGGAAACAAACACTGGCTGGCGCGCAGATGCTGTTTGTCGCATTCGGCGCCCTGGTGTTGATGCCCCTCATTACCGGTCTCGATCCCAATGTCGCCTTATTCACCGCCGGCGTGGGCACTTTGTTGTTCCACCTGATCACCGGCGGCCAAGTCCCCATTTTTTTGGCGTCTTCCTTTGCATTTATCGCTCCGATCATGGCGGCGAAATCTACTTTCGGTTTGCCCGCCACCATGGGAGGGCTGATTGCAGCGGGTCTGACATACATGGTGCTGAGCACCGTGGTGAAATTCAGAGGAACGGGGTTTCTTGACCGCTTGCTGCCGCCAGTAGTGGTGGGACCGGTGATCATGTCCATCGGTTTAGGGCTGGCGCCGGTGGCTGCGAACATGGCGATGGGTAAAAGCGGCAATGGCGATCTACAACTGGTTCCCTATGAAACGGCGTTGATGATTTCTCTGCCCGCGCTGGCGTTGACGTTGGTTGTGGCGGTCATGGGCAAGGGGCTGCTGCGCCTGCTGCCGATTTTATGCGGCGTGGCGTTTGGGTACGCGCTGTCGTTGATTTTTGGCGTGGTGGATATGACGCCAGTGGTCAATGCCGACTGGTTCGGATTGCCCGCTTTTGTGGCGCCGGAGTTCAGTTGGGGGGCGATCCTGTTCATGATCCCCGTAGCATTGGCGCCGGCAGTGGAGCATATCGGCGACATTCTGGCGATCAGCTCTGTCACTGGTAAAAACTATCTGAAAAAGCCGGGGTTGCATCGCACGTTACTCGGCGATGGCGTGGCCACCTCGGTCGCGGCGGCGTTTGGTGGGCCGCCCAACACGACCTACTCTGAGGTGACGGGCGCTGTCATGCTGACCAAAAACTATAACCCCAAAATCATGATCTGGGCGGCGTTTATTGCTGTTGCGCTGGCGTTTATCGGTAAATTCGGCGCGGCGCTGCAGACGATCCCCGTCCCTGTGATGGGCGGCATACTCTGTTTGCTGTTCGGCTCAATCGCTGCGGTGGGAATGAATTCACTGATTCGCCATCAGGTGGATCTAAGTGAGGCGCGAAATCTAGTGATAGTGGGCGTCACACTGGTGTTTGGGATTGGCGGCATGGTGATCGGCGATGGAGAGCTGGGCCTGAAAGGCATTTCACTTTGCGCTTTTGTCGCCATTCTCTTGAATGTGCTTCTACCCATGCCTGCTGGGCGCAAAGAACATATTGAGCGGGTTGAGGATATGATCTGAAACAGAGAGATGGCGGCATTGGCCGCCCTCTCTCCTCATCAATAGACTGTCAGTGGCTGTGAGAAATGGGAACATGATAGATATCGCCTCCCACTTCCAGCACATAATATTCTGGAGAGCCTCTATATCGCATAATCATCATGGACTCAGCTGACTCAATATAGTGAGCCTTCACTTTAAGAGGCAGCTTTGCGTTAGGGCGCATTTCATCGCCGTTTTCGTTCAGTACGACCATTCTGCCGTCATTGGTCATGGTAATTCTGAATGACGCGTACTTGTCCACTTTTTTACGGTCATGCCTTTCTCCGGTATCCGGGTGGTTGGGAAAGTTCGGATCACCCTCGCTGGGTTTCGTTCCGGGAGTATGGGCGCAGGCGCTAAGGGAAAGGGATGACCCCAAAGCGATGGTGGACAGCAGCTTCATTAATCTCATTATCGTCTCCTTGGTTTTTTGCATTTTTTATTTAAAAAGACAGCTGTATGCGGCTGTATAGAAATCTCTTCGGGTAATATCTCGGATAGTCCAACTCACTGTTCAGAGCTTCTTTGTTTTTATCGAAGAGATTATCAACGCCAAATTGCAGCTCGCCGAGTCGTCTCGGTATTTTGTAATCCAGGCGGACATTAAAGGTCCAAAAATTGACGTCGAAATCTCTTTGGTCAGAGGATGAGAAAGAGGCCTTTACTTTTTGATCCGTGTAAACGCTCTCTATTCTCGTGGAAAGGCGTTTGGAAGGGTAAAGGGTTACGCCTATTGGAAGGCTATGGGTCTGCACCCGATAAATGGACCCTGAGCCAAACTGACTGTCTTCCAAGTCCTGATCTTCATATTCATAGGCGATATCCAGGGTGGCGGAAGCGGAAAGGGCGCCAAAGGAATAAAGCTTGTAGGTTTCAAATTCAT
Source organism: Hahella sp. NS-SX17 (assembly GCF_057367735.1). NCBI lineage: Bacteria > Pseudomonadati > Pseudomonadota > Gammaproteobacteria > Oceanospirillales > Hahellaceae > Hahella > Hahella sp. NS-SX17. The sequence continues at coordinate 5,333,331 of NZ_CM170632.1, read as the reverse complement.
GATGGGGCCTTTCAGGCTCTTTCTGAAGTAGTTTGGGGCGAAGATCCACGGTTCGCCGCATAGCCTCCAATCCCGCTCCAAACTTGTTATCAAGTTTGTAATCCAGCGCTGCGGCGTAACTCTTAACGTCTGAGCCGTTTGGATCGTCATACAGTTGGTTGAAGCCTAAGATCTGCGCCGGTTCGATGGTGCGGTCTGCGGCAATATCACGCTTGAGGGACCTAAATGTCGCCAGCCGGAAAGTAAGCTGTTCCGTTGGTGTGAATTCAACGCCGAATTTGGGAGACCATTGTTTAATCTCGTCGGTGGCGCTATCGCTAACATCGATATCTGGTAACGGAAACGGAAGATCAAAGAAAGAGTTGCGTGTTAGTTCAAGCTGCAAGTTATCGTAGGCTGCGCCGACCAATAGAAATACCGACTCTGTTGGCTGGATTCCAAAGTAGGTATATATATTCCGGTGGGTTATGTCGTCGTCGTTATTGATATATCCATCAGAACTCTGGATGTTTGTTTTCGTTTCAATCGAAGCCTTGCCGGCGCCTATTTGAGCATAGAAGGCTGATGCGGTATGGATATACTGGACTTCGTAAGTGCGCGGCTTACGGTCTGAAAGGGTATCTGCGGCAGTCAGCGTCTGCTCTTCCTCAAACTTCTGGCGAATTGCGGAAAACAGTAAGCTGTTGCGACTGTCCAGGCGACTGGCTAAGCCAACTCGGTAGGTTTTCGTGTCGACGCTCCGGTCCTCGGGCTCTGCGTCTGCCTCAATGGATTTCAGCTTAAATAGATGGTCTTCCTTCTCAGCCTTCCGCGCTTCCAGCTGAATGCTGATGGAAGGGTGAATCTGCCATTGTAAAAGCCCGTTGTAGATATTCTGTTCCTGATCCAGCCCGTTGCGGAAACCATCGCTTTCGTAGTGATATTGGCCGAAGCTGGCGCTCAATGGGCCGTGTAAACCGGAGATGACTATGTCTTCTCCCCAGGTGTCGTCACTGCCGATAAAGCCGTTGGTCAGGGCGTAAACGCCATCTCGTAGAAACAAGGGGTGATATTCATTGACGCCGCTGCGTGAGGGGCCAAGGCCTTCCACGACAGGCAGACCCGTCTCATACAGCTGGGGTTGCAAAGGATAAGCGGTGATGGGTTGCCAGAGTTGCGCCTGCATCAACTCGGAAACGCGGGCGGCCTGATGATTCGGCTGCGTCAGGTAGCGGTCCGCCAGCAAACGGTGGCCGTCGGCGCTGGTCGGGTCTTGCTTGAGCGCTTCCCAGCCTTCCAGTAATACGGCTTGGTCGAAGCCCGCCTGTCCATATGCGCGAGCAAGCGCTGCGCTACGGGTGGCGGAGTCGCTCTGTAGAAGCCCGTCTGAACGGTAGACGGCGCGATTGCGGTTCAATTGTTTGGAGCGTTCCAGCTGTTCAATCGCCCCCACAGGATCGTTGCTGAAGAGCTTGTTGACGCCATCGTAAAAGTACGGCGTTGGGTCATTCGGGTCGCGCTCTTTCGCCAGCAACCACTGCTCACTGGCGTCATCGCTGCGCTTTTCCTCGAAATAGGCGCGACCCAGATAGCTGCGCAACACGGCGTTGTTGGGAGACAGGCTAATGGCGACTTCAAGGTCGTTGCGTCCAGCTTCCAGGTCGCCGCGTCGCAGTTTGGCGAGGCCCAGGCCCAACCACGCATCAGGGATGTTCGGGTCACTTTTGATCGCGATTTGGAAGTGAGTGTCTGCGGCCGCCAGTTTATGCTCGAACAAGGCGATAAACCCGGCGGCGATCTGCGCCTGAGGATGAGTGGGCGCTATTTCCGTGGCGCGATCGGCTGCATAAATGGCTTCGCGGTACGCGCCGGAGGTGAGTTGCAGTTCAGCCAGGCGGGTCCATGCGATAACGCTGTGCGGCGCCGTCACTGTCGCCCTTTCAGCGGCGGCAATGGCTTCCGGCAGATTTAAGTTGGCTTGCCAGGCGTATGAAAGGGCAAGCTGAGCGGACAGGCTGTCGGCACGCTGGGTCACGGCCTCCTGCGCCCGTTGCAGCGCCTGCTGAGGATGGCTGTTGACTACTGCGAGTAAGGCCTGCATGGCGAGGGCGATGTGTCCGACAGGGCTGTCGTCACCCATGGATTCTAATATAACTTCAGCTTCAGGCTGCTGACCGGAAGTCAATAGCAAAGCAGCGCGTCCAAGTTTGACGGACGGGTCGTCGCCGGGAAATTTGCGTAGCCTTTGTAGCGCCGCATCCAGTCGGTTGCGATCCGTCAACGCCTGGGCGTCGGTCAATGCAGAAGCTGCTGTTGCGTCGCCAAGGGCGCTGAGTTCTGTGAGTATTGCTGCGGGAGGATAATAAATCGCCCAGGCCACTGTGTCTTGCGTATTGACCTTCAGGCTGCGCAACCCCGCTCCAGCGTCGTGACGCGCCTGTTCGCCCTGGACCAGCCTTAAGCGCTCCGTGTCTGTGAAGGCGAGCACTTTGCCTTCGATAACTGTGACGGAGCCGTTTTCCATGGCTTCTACTACGAACTCGGTGCCTTCAACCATGGCGTTAACGTAGGGAGTGTCGACTTCAAAACGGTTGACGATACGACTGAGAAAGTGGGCGACGCCTTGCTTGAGCTGCACCCAGAAGCTTTCTTTTGCGTCGCTTTTGGGAAAGCGCATCACGGCGTTCTGGCTCAGGCGCATATACGTGTGGTTGCGCAGATAAATGGAGGCGCGGCTGTCTTGGCCGGTGCGTAACGAGTCGCCGGGGCAGAGGTATTGTTCCGGCGCTAATGGCGCCCAGGATTGTTGGGGAAGTGATTTTTCCAATGTCCCCTGTACGGCGATGACTTTGCCCATCCAGTCCGCACAGGGAGGGGCGGCGGCGATTGCGCTGGACAGAGTCAGGCTGAGAGACAGCAGTGCTCCGCTTGAAGCGCGACGCAGCAGTTGGCCACGCAGTAATAAGCCCACGGCGAACTCCTTAACGGGTTCCGCATTTATTATTGATGTTCAGGCTGACAACTACGTGAGGACAACGCGCCGGATTTAATAAACAGCTTTCGGCTAGCTCATATCCGCCCAGATATATGACTATGTTTTATACGTCGATATGGCTCCATCGTTTGGAAGTTATCCCTAAGGATTAAATCCGGATTCCGAGGAGTCTATCTGTCTTATGGCTTATTCAACACTTCGGAAAGTGTTGCATAGTCATGTAGATATATTGAGAGGATTGTAGCAATAAATCCAGGCATTAGTGCCGGTAATTCAGTGGAAAAATTCCAACAAACTCATATAAATGGACTAGGCCTTGCTGAGTTGGCAAACAAACTCCGGCAGGCCTTTATATGTTGACTGTGAAGATATTGCGTCACATTGGCGCAGATAAAATTTGCATACGGAGTCAGCGCTATTTTCGTGCAAGCGCGAGAAAATGGTCCGGGCCTGCGTTATGTCCCCCTGGTCCAGGCAGCGCAGCGCTTGTCGAAACGCGACTTCATTTTCATGGCTCCAACTGTCCTGTATCAGGCTGAACAGGGCGATTGGCTGTTGTTTGCCCTGCAGTAGAAATCGTCCCAGGGTGCGCAGTGAACTGGATTGGACGTCAGCGCAGGCTTCGCTGATCAATGTGTCTGTTCCCAATAATTTATTGGCGTTTTCGATGCGCGACGTCGTGTTGACGATATCGCCCATCGCCCGGTATTCAAAGTGATCGGAAGCGCCGAAATGGCCCAGCACCACCTCGCCGGCGTGCAGACCAATGCGGGTGGGGAGCGGCGTATCCGGATACTGTTGATTAAACAGATCTATGGATGCGCGCAGAGCTTTAAGTGCGGGCTCGATCATCGTCCAGGTCTTATCGGTGGGGATATGCGGCCAAAGCGCGATCACGCCATCTCCTGCTACGTCAGAGATGATGCCGCCATGCTGGCGAATCGGCGTGAGCACCGCCTGATAGTAACTGTCCATAATCTGGCTTAGCCGTTCCGGCGATACGCTTTCGGAAAGCGCTGTATATCCCGCTGCGTCAGTAGCGAGACACACGCCGAATAATTTTTGCTGTTGCGGCAGTCCCGGCTGGCTGGCCAGACGCTTGATCTCATTTGCAGGAATATAACGACCGAAAGCAAGCTCCAGGCGACGCTTCTGCAAGTCGATGGTCTGTACGCGCCGCCACACCCCATGTAAGGCCGCAGCAGGGGTGAGCCCCAGAATCGGCGTCATCCAGGGAAGCCAGTAATAGCTGTAAACGAACAGGGCGAGCGTCATCGCCATATAGCCTGCCGCGAGCAGTCCCAGCAGCAATAGTCCGCGTCCGGGCGAGGCGACGTTGCTCAGGATGAACGCCAGCGCCGCGTATAACAATGTGATGACGAACCATGCCCCGAGATGGTAACGGATGGAGCTGTCCTCAAGGAGATTGGCGTAAGCCGTGGCCGCCAGTTCTACGCCACTGATGTCCAGGCCAGTTTCCGGGGTGAAGGGGGTATAAAAGCCATCGCGCTGGTCGGGCTGATATTCCGCTGCATAGCCGACGAAGACGGTAGCGTCGCGTAATAAGTCGGCGTATTCGTTGGGGCGAGTGAGGAAGTCCTCCATAAAAACAGTGGGTATGGAGCGGGCCGGGCCGTAAAAATTATACAGTTGCGTCGGGCGCAGTCCTTGTAAACGGGCGATGGCGTTGTCACGGTCGGGAGCGCGCTGCAACAGCGCCGCAACAGGCATCGCCCAGCGCGGTGGATTGGCCTGCAGCTGCAGCCAAAAACGGCTGATTTTGGAGGAAACCTTGGGCAGTGCAAAGGGCGCAGTTGTCAGGGCGGCGTGCGCGAATGAAGGTAATGGTTCGCTGATGCTATCCGCCACAATACGATGGCCATCCAGGCTGGTGATGCGGCGCATGCTGAGGGCGAACAGCATTACTTTTCCGCTGCGCGCTATGGCGTCGGCGAAGCGCGCGTCCGCGGTGGAGTCTCTGGCTTCTCTGAAATAGATATCAAAGACGATCAGGTCGGCGTGTTGCGTCTCCAGTTTATCTATCAGTTCGGCATATACCGAACGCGGCCACTCCGTAAGACGCGCCGGCGCCTGCAAATACGTCGCCGTATTTTCCGTAATGGCGATCACTGCTACGTTGGGCGGGGGCGAACGCTCGCCGCGCAGGTGAAACAACGTGTCCAGTCCAAAGCCTTCCTCGACGCTCTGGCCGGTTGGCGTCATCAGCCACAGGGCCATAAACAGGCTCAGCAGCATGGGCGGCAGCCACAGTTTTAAGCCCTGTTGGCGGTGGGCGCGGTGCAGTCGTTGTTCGGACATCTGATTAATTTTTACGGAAAAATCACTCACTAGCGCGTAACATATAAAACATAGCCGGGGACGGCGTAATAAGAAAAAATGATGTCGGAGCTAATACAGTATGAGTCTTTTATCGCAGATTCCACTTTTCTCCGGGTTCGACGCTGAGCAACTCCAGCAATTGGAAAAGCATGCTGTTTTTCGATGTTTCCAGAAAAACAGCATTGTCATCACGGAAGGCGACCACAGCGACTCCCTTTATATCATCGTCTCGGGACGCGTTAGAGTGTTCTGCAGTGATGAGAATGGCAAGGAGGTCATTTTGAATGACCTTAAAGCTGGCGAGTACTTTGGAGAACTTGCCTTATTCGATGACAAGGAGCGCTCGGCGTCGGTGATGGCCACCGAGCCATGCCGCTTTTTGATGCTCAACAAGTCCAGCCTGCTGGAAGCGTTCAGGCAGACGCCCGATCTTGCTTACAACCTGATTATCCACCTTACCCAGCGCGTGCGCGCCTTGACCAACAATGTGAAAAACCTGGCTTTAATGGATGTCTACGGCAGAGTGGCCAGCACCTTATTGCAGTTGTCGGAGCGCAAAGGCGATCGCCTGATTACGGAGATACCCCTGACGCAACAGGAGATCGCCAACCGGGTCGGCGCCAGCCGGGAAATGGTCTCACGCATAATGAAAGACTTGGAAATAGGCGGATACATCAAGGTGGAAAAAAAGAAAATTGTTATTAATGACGCGCTGCCGGCCCACTATTGAGCCGGTGCGCGAAGCTCCTTGTCCTTTAAGGCGTGGTTGCCCTTTTGTTCTGCGCCCATAATTCCAGAATGCCCTCGTCGCTGATCAGCGGCGGATAGCGTAGATAATCGGTGGACAAGGCGACTGGGCGCAGCTCGGGCTGAGCGTCGGGAGTTGTTCCAGGAACATTATCCAGTGCGATGACGTGCTCCAATGTGGGGCTTCTGTTCTGAGCTGTTGCAGGATGCTTGTTATCATTGGCGGACATCCTTTCAAAGGCGATGCTGGCTGCGACGGCGCAAAAGAGGGCGACGGCGACCAGTGGCGCATCAATATAGACTTTCATAGGACGGCTCTTTTTGTAGTTGCTACTACTCTCGGAAGTTGAAAATCCTGATCGTGTTGAAAATGCAATAGCGATTACAGCAGAGAATTGAATAGTCCTCTGTAACGCAATGCGCTTTCAATTTGTGGAAAATTCACTAACCGACCGTCCTTGCGAAGCATCTCCACCGTAATCCCGGCGCAGGCGCTCTGACTGAACTCACCTGCGTTCCGGAAAATGCCGGCTAGTCGCAAGGGGCCTTTCCAAGAGCCGCGAACGCGGCGGTTGGCCCTCTGTATTAAATATAGTCCAAATTTGAGCGGATGAGGCTGTCGTTACAAAATATCCGGTGGTTTTCATTGTGATGACTATCTGAAATTTGGAGTAACCTTTGGCGGAAGGCGTAGTCATCGACTAAAACTCAAAGGGACATTGATGGAAGAGAGAAATAGGAATGGACTGGAGTTGAATCGCGGGGCTGCTAAAATCCAGGTTGTCGCGCTACGAGCATTGAGCGAACAACATCGCTAGAATCCATAGGAGACGCTATGAAGAATGTTGATGCCAAAGTAGTAGAGGATTTCGGAAATGAGTGGGACGCATACCCTCAGGATGAGGTAGCTCAATGCTCTCTGGAAAAAGCTTTTAATCAGTACTTCGATATATTTCCCTTTGACTTGCTGGATGGTAATGCTGCCGGTTTTGATATGGGATGCGGAAGTGGCAGGTGGGCCAGCTTTGTCGCTCCGCGCGTGGGTAGGCTGACTTGTATTGATCCTAGTGAGAAGGCGTTGGAAGTCGCCAGGAAAAAACTATCTGGATGTAACAATATCAACTATGAGTGTGCGCCTGTGGATGGTGTTTCTGTTGAACATGGGAGCCAGGACTTCGGGTATTGTCTGGGGGTGTTACATCACATTCCTGATACGGAAGGTGGAATAAAGTCCTGCTCTGAGCTGCTTAAAAGCGGAGCTCCGTTTTTGCTGTATCTTTATTACGACTTTGAAAACAGAGGGATGGCGTTTAAGTCGTTATGGCGTATCTCCGATATGATCAGAAGGTTTGTGTCCAGTCTCCCGTTCGCGGCAAAAAAACCGCTTTCTACCTGTATCGCGGCGCTCGTTTATTTTCCCCTCGCTAGAGCTGCTCTGTGTCTTGAAAAGCTGGGTTTTGAGGTTGATGGAATTCCCTTGTCCGATTACCGCGGTAAAGAGTTTTACTATATGAAGACAGATGCTTTGGATAGGTTTGGGACCCGGCTTGAAAAGAGGTTCAGCCGGGAGGAAATTACAAAGATGTTGGAGAGGAATGGCTTCAGCAATATTAGGTTTTCTCCCAATATGCCTTACTGGGTATGTTTGGCATTTAAAAAGTAACTAACACTATTCGCTTGGGCGCCAGGTAATAGAAGGCTGCCTGCCTAACTGATTGCTTTAAATTACATTGAAAGGGGGGGGGGCGCACCAGAGCCATCAATTTGGTGCTACTGGGCGATTTGAGCTACCTGCGGCCGTCCTGCATTGGGTGGCTCTGCTTATGATAAAGCGCGTTAGGGAGGTGGCATGGTTCGCTTTGTCAATGAAGCAAGCATCTATTTCAACTGGAACAAGGCGCAAAATTTGTGATCTGCTTGCCGGTGCGCTGGGATTAAAGGGAGTATGTTACTTGCAAAAGGATGACAAGTTGAATTGGGCCTGTTCAATCAGGCGTGAGCCGAAGCAAAGTGAAGGTTTCAATGCATCAGCGACGATGCGTGAGCTTCAGTTTGCCTCGGATAGCTGCTTTGAGATGTGCAGATATGTTGAACGAACCGCAATTTGACTGCGTCGAGCAAATCGGGGCCGCTTTGGCGGCGTATTGGTATAGCGCCCTTGCAATAGAAATCAGTCCGGGACAACAGGTATCTCGCTTGCTAGCCACTGGCGACGATGTGGAGATGTGTCTGGGAGGGTTTGAGTGGATTTGTGATGGCGAAGAGAGGGCCGCCCTTATCGGTCTGCCTGATAAAGATCCTGATGGCGCGGCGATAGCCTTGCCGGAGACCGTTGACGACGGTCATCACTGCCTTTTTATTCTCAATCTGGCGGCGTTAATCACCAAAAAAATAGGCGCTTCCGAGGACTTCACTGCGCTACAGGATTCTCGGATCACCGGCGACCTGATCTCGATGCTGAAAACCGCGATTGAATACGAAATGCTGCATTCCCTATGCGACGTCAAGCGTCAACTGGAGCAGGGCGGCGTAAAGTTCGCTGCTGACGCTGTGGTCGGTGTGTACCGTCATGATGAACTCACCCCTACCATTCTTGAAGATTATGCGAATGGTCCGGAACAACTGGAATTCTGCTCCCACAAAATCGCCCCGAAACAGGTACTGGAAATAGTGGCCGACGCCTTCTACCGGTCTGAAGAGAGAAAGACATGGCTGAAACAAGGCGGACTGTTTGTGGTGGAGTGTGAGCTGTGACTGATTAAGTCAGACAACTAGGAATACTGGTTACTTGAACGGCCCAGCCATCCGCATACGACCGCTAAGGTCGTCTTTCAGGCAATAAAAAAAGCCCGATATAAACTCGAGCTTTTAGAAATACTGGTTGCGGGGGCAGGATTTGATCGCGGCGGGCCTCCGCATACGACCGCCAAGGTCGTCTTTCAGGCAATAAAAAAGCCCGATATAAAATCGAGCTTTTAGGAATGCTGGTTGCGGGGGCAGGATTTGAACCTACGACCTTCGGGTTATGAGCCCGACGAGCTACCAGACTGCTCCACCCCGCGACAACGAGGGCGTATACTAAAGATCCGAGTGGCGTACGTCAATGGCAATTGCTAAAAACTTTTGAAAAAATCTATATTTATCCGTGAAGCCCCAGTGGACAAGGCTTTTCCGACGCAAATAGCAGAAGGGCATCCTTCTATTAGCAGTACGCTTTAGGGGGAGGGCAGGGGGATTCGGCGCCTTCCACTTCTCGGCTAACCGTCTGCTACAGTTTGAAATATACAGGGCTAGAGGCTGCTCCTATACAACGACTATTTCTATCTAATATTCCGTCTCGCTGATAATGTGCTGGTATTGGGTCATCTGCTCTATTTCCTCTGGCCTGAAACCGCCAAATGTTATTTTATTTTTAGAGAGGGCTGTCTGAGCGAACTTTAAAACGCCTTCATTCGGCTCTGTATTTGCGTTCCACTCTTCAGATATGAATTTAATGCACTTTGTAACTTCTTTTAGCTCTAAATAGTCTTTTGAAAGGATCTGTTTTACCTGATTTATTATTTCCTCTAGAGGCGGAATGTCCTCATCGTCCATAGGGACGTAGGCTTCTGTACGGTAATAGTCGCAACCATCAAAGGCTATGCTGCACCTGTTGCTTAGGACTAAGTTTCTCGTGAAGATAATCCAAACGCATTTTTTATCCATAAATCCCTCTTAATGGCCGGGTATAAAGCCGGATTGATTGAAGCTTACAGGTGATGTCATTTCGTTATTTATCGTCACATTGTGATCGGCTGGCGATCATCAACCAAACAGCGGGCTTTAATTATTCTTTAAAATCTGAATGATCCGTGTTTAACAGAGAAAGGTATACCGAATTCGCTATGAATAGCGTGCGTAAATTAGCGCGGATTATCCGTGACCTTCGCAGGCTTGCTATTAAGGCAGAAATTCTGGGCTGTACTTTAAATTAACTTAAGGAAAATATAGAAAGCTCAGCTAGCTGGAGAGGGGTGTAAGGGGCGATTTTCAGGCAATAAAAAAGCCCGATATAAAATCGAGCTTTTAGGAATGCTGGTTGCGGGGGCAGGATTTGAACCTACGACCTTCGGGTTATGAGCCCGACGAGCTACCAGACTGCTCCACCCCGCGACAACGAGGTGCGTATACTAAAGACCTTGTTTGCATCCGTCAACCCCTTGTAGAGAAAAGTTAACGAGGTGGTCAAATGTTGCTCTTCTCTGCGTGTCTGTATGAACAAAATCTGGATGTTTGACTATCATTTAGCTCAAGCGCCTGTATTTGTAAGTTGAACTGTCCGTCCGCATCAATGGCGGCTGCTCCAGCGTTTCTCTTTGGCGCTTAGAGAAGGGGCGAGTGCGAATAATAAAACAGCGATATCAAGAAACAGCCCGATCGGGCATTTGAGAGAGTGAGTCAGAACTTCGATGGATTCTCTGGAAGAGCTGTTCGCCCGAGCGCGTAAAAATGAAGAAATTGCGCGTAACCTGTTCGATATTGAGGTTGCGATCCTCAATGTCGCCAAGGTGCAGCCGTTTCTTGAGCACCTGCTGCAAACCGTGCAAGACAAATTCGGTGTTGAGCATGTCTGGTACGCCATGGTCGAAAGCGCGCACACAGAATCTTTGATAAAAACGCTAAAAGCCTCGCCGGAGTTGGCGGGGAAGTGGGTAAGCGCACCCTCTATTGAATATCTGGCGGCGACTAAAGGCGTCCGCGAGCCATTAATGGATCACGCTAACCTGTATCGCTTTTTCTTCATGACGCCGCCAGAGATTCGCACTCAGATCCGCTCCATCGCGATACTGCCGTTGATTCTTGAAGGACGTTTGGCGGGAAGCCTGAATCTGGCGGCCGACGACCAGGAGCGTTATCGAGCCGATAAAGAATGCTTTTTTTTGCGGCAGCTGAGCGTCAAGGCGTCGCTATGTCTGAGTTCTGTGGTGGCGCGGGAGAAAATCGCCGATCTCGCCACCCGCGATCCGCTGACGCAATTACGCAACCGTCGAGAAATGGAGGACGCGTTGGAGGTCGAGATAAGCCGGGCGGGGCGTAATGATCGGTCATTGGCGCTGGCGTTTATTGATTGCGATGACTTTAAGTTAGTCAACGACGCATACGGCCATGATGTGGGTGACGAGTATTTGAAGCATGTCGCCGATGGCTTATGTGCGATGCTGCGCAAGTCCGATCAGGCGTTTCGCTTCGCTGGCGATGAGTTTGTGGTGCTGTTGCCCGATCAGGACCAGGAGGGCGCAGAACAAATTGCTGAGCGGTTATGCGACTACCTCTACGCCACCCCTTTGGTTATTGACGACATGCGCATTCCCGTCAAAGTAAGCATTGGTGTGGCGTCCACCAGTCAAATCGGGACGGGAAGCGCGCGGTCGCTATTGAAGCTGGCGGATAAGCGCTTGTATGAAAAGAAAAAGCGTAAGCCCAACGCCGCGACGCGCCTGTCGCCCCAGGATCAGTGCTGACGCTCTCGCAGCACGCTTTCCCGATAATCCCCTGGCGTTACCCCTGTCCATTTCTTGAAGGCCCGGTGAAAGGTGCTGGGTTCGGTGAATCCCACTTTGAAGGCGATCTCGTTGATGGACATTTCCCGGCGCGAAAGATAGTAAATCGCTGCGTCTCGCCGCATGTTGTCCTTAATCTCCTGAAACGACGTGTTTTCCTCTTTCAGACGCCGCCGCAGAGTCTGCGGGCTGACATTGATCTGGGACGCGATGAACTCAAAATCCGGCATTTGCTGGCTAAGGTCGCGTCCCACCAGCGCGCGGATTTTGGATGTATAAGTATTGCTGTCGTCCGGTCTCGCAAGCAGGTCGGCGGGGGAGGTTTTCAGAAACTCCTTGAGTGATGGCTCATCCTGAATCACCGGTAACTGCAGATAGCGTTTATGGAAGTAAATGCGTGTATCCGGCTGGTTAAATTGCAGCGGGCAGTAGAACAAGTGGCGGTATTCACTGGAATGCTCCGGCTCGGGATAATTGAAGCGGGCTTCGTCCAAAGCCACTCGCTGTCCGGTCAACCAGCAGGCGAGTCGGTGCCAGATCACCAAAAGACTTTCCTGAAAGAAGTGGTAAGGGTCGTGAAAAGTCGCCTCGGCGTCGACGATGAGCACGGCCTGATCTCCATGCACTTCCAGCTTCAAGGTCACCGGCTTTTCGAACAGAGAATAAAAGATACGGCCGCGACGCAGCACGCTTTCCAGGTTATTGCAGTGCACCACCAGATAACACATGGTGGCGAAGGTTCCGGTTTTGCAGACGGTGTCCGTCAAGCCCATAAACTCGTCCTGCAGAACCTTCCAGATGCATTGCATTAATTTAGTGTACTGCGGACCGCCCACACGACTGCGCGGATTTTGGTACGCCTGCAGGGGGATGCCTGCGCAGCGCAATAGTTCGGCAACGTCCTTGCCTTGTCTTTCCGCGCCGCTGAGCGCAGCGCGAACAAAATGACTGGAAACCGTAAGTTTTGCCATGTTTTTGGGTATACCGGCGGAGAATACTGTTCGTCGTGCCCTTGTGGGGCCCTAACCTATTGGAATCTATAGAAACTCTGATTCGCTCAGTCTTAACTAATTGCCTGTCACGATCAAGGATGATTTCGCCAATGGATTTGGCGGGGAATCCCATTGGCGCCTGATCAAGGGGCATGATAATGGAGATTGCTGAAGCGGCGCGTCCGGCTATCCGGTAGTCATCGCGTTGATAAATACAATAAAACGATGGTTTCTTTATATGGCTGCGCCTTTATCCTCCCTGAAAATACTCGACTTCTCCACGCTGTTGCCCGGTCCCTGCGCCACCATGATGCTGGCGGATATGGGGGCGCAAGTTTTGCGAATTGAATCGCCCACGCGCACCGATCTACTGAGAGTTGTTCCGCCGATGGTGGGTGAGGTCTCCGCCAGTCACGCTTATCTGAACAGGGGAAAGCGCTCTCTGACACTGGACCTGAAGCAGCCGCAGGCTATCGATATCGTCAGAAAGCTGATTCTTGAGTACGACATACTGGTGGAGCAGTTTCGACCGGGAGTGATGCAGCGTCTGGGGTTGGACTATGAAGCCCTGATGGCGATAAATCCCCGATTGATTTATTGCTCCATCACCGGATATGGGCAAAGCGGCCCCTACCGGGACAGACCAGGCCACGACATTAACTATCTGGCGTTGGCGGGCGTCAGTTCCTACAGTGGTCGAGCGGAAAGCGGTCCGGCGCCGTTTGGCGTGCAGGCGGCGGATGTGGCGGGAGGCTCGCATCACGCGGTGATGGGCATTCTGGCGGCGGTCGTGCAGCGCCAGCTAAATGACGAAGGGCGGCGCATTGATATTTCCATGAGCGATGCGGCGCTGTCGATGAATCACATGGCGATGGCGGGTTATCTGGCGACCGGAGAAGATCCGCAACTGGAGGCGGAAATCCTCAATGGAGGGGGGTGCTACGATTATTACCGCACTCAGGACGGGCGCTATCTTTCCGTTGGGGCCTTGGAGCCGCAATTCGCCGAAGCGCTTTGCCGTGCTTTGGAGATTCCTCATATGCTGGCGTTGATGTTGAGCCCTCGGGAGCAGGACCGGCAGGCCAGTAAGCAAAAGCTGGTGGAAATCTTCCTGGGTAAAACTCTGGCGGAATGGGAGCGGATATTCGCATCGATCGACGCCTGCGTAGAGCCGGTTTTAACCTTGTCTGAAGCGGAAAAACATCCACACTTCAACGGCAGGGAAATGTTTTGCCAAGTGAGTGACGCTGAGGGCGTGAGTCGAAAACAGTTGGCGTCCCCCATCAAATTTGAGGGAGACGCTTTCGTTCCTGGTCGCGCCGGCTCCGCATTGGGCCAACACAGCCGGGAAGTATTGACGGAGTTGGGCTTTAGCGACGATGAGATAGACGCCCTGATGGAACAAGGAGTTGCCTCATCGCCGAAAAAGCGGTTCGACAAAAGTTAGAATGTGCCGCTGACGGCGTTGTTGATGCGCTCCAACTCTCTGCCTGCCTCAGAGTTGTCCGTCACCGGCGCCACGATGCCAGCGCCCACAGTGTTGGCTACTGCGCCAGCGGCATTGATTGCGGCGTTTCCGAAATCGCCCTGGGCTGCGTAATGTACGGCGCTGCCAGCGAACATTCTGGCCTCCCGCATATGGGCTTCGCCCTGGGACAACGTGCCTCTCTCATGCTCAGACACGTTATTGGCGATGCTATGCGCCTGGTCGTTAGGCAATGGCACGCCGTTTTGCTGCAGGAAACTGTTTACCCCGTTGACCGCCTGGCCGTAGTAGGTTTGAGCGCCTTCGGTGCTGGCCGCGAGATAAGCCCGGCCGCTTGACGAACCCGTTGGGTGAGAGGAAGAGCCTCCTCCCAGATCAGAGCAGCCAAGTCGTGCACTGTCGTTAGACGGCGAGGCATGGTTCAGGCTCGACGAGGGATTGGTCGGATTGGATTGCTGGGTTGATTGCACTTGATTGGCGGATGATACGCCATGGATATTTGTCATCTGACGACTCCTATACTCGCATGAAGCTACTTGGGTGTACCGGCTGAGCGGAATTAGACGCAGTCGGCGCTTTTTGACCAGTGCCGATAGCGTCTACCAGCTGCTCGCGGATTTGGGTGGCGCTTTCAATAAAGAAATCCAGTAAGTTGTTTAATTGAACCGCCTCGTTAACGTGCTCTGTCAGATATTGCATATGGAACGTCAGGCGATGGCTTTCCGGGTTGAGGGACAGGGTGGCGCCGCGAGTGCTTTTGCCCAGAAAATTCCACTCGAGCAGTTGCTCCAGCAGGGCGGCTTTGCTTGCTTCCGCGCTGGGCGCATGGCCGAAATCCGCATGCAGCAATAACCAGGGGCTGTCATTGGTTTGTACAATGGAATAGAGATGGCCATCTACAGAGAGAGAGCAGACGCCGTTATCGTCGAGCTTCATAAACGGCAGATTGTAATCCTGGCCTAATTGGCGCAGGAAAGAGTTGATTTTAGTTTGGCCGGTTTGGTCAACCATCTTGAACGTTCCCTCATACTGACTATTTGTCTGCACTGGGTAACGCTTTCTGAAGCAAAGTTGCGCCGGGTTTTAGCCCTGGCGCAACCAGATAGTAGGGAATTGAGGCCTAAGGCAGTCGATAGGCCGCCAGTTCGCCTTTCCACATGAGCGGCATCAGCACCAGTTTTTGTTCCGGAATATAGTCCAGGTCGGCGCTGCCGGGAGTAAGTTCGAATTCCGCCGGCGCCCTGTCCAGGGAGCTGAAATAGAACAGACGGCCGCGCATGAAATCTGTGGCCAGCAGGCCGTTTGCGCCATCGTCGGTGAGGCCGTCCAGGTTGCCAAGCGGCTGGTCGTCAATCAAATCGCTGATGCGTTTGTTGGACAGCTGAACCTGTTTTAGGCGGCCGGGGATGCGTGTGCTGAAGTCCGCCTGCAGATCCTGGCCCCAGGCGGCTACCAGCAGGCGATCGTGCTGCGCCCACAGACCATTGGGGAAATTCAGTTCCGCAGAGCTTAGCCAGATTTCCAGGGAGCCCTGATGCAGGCGGTAAATACGCTGCGCCAACAGGTCGGAAATAT
The DNA here is from genome assembly GCF_057367735.1 of Hahella sp. NS-SX17. NCBI lineage: Bacteria > Pseudomonadati > Pseudomonadota > Gammaproteobacteria > Oceanospirillales > Hahellaceae > Hahella > Hahella sp. NS-SX17. The sequence continues at coordinate 5,317,677 of NZ_CM170632.1, read as the reverse complement.
AGACGTCGCCGTGGTCGGTGACCGTCACATCGTTGAGAAACTTGGCCTCCGGCGCTTCATAGGTATGAGCGATTTTTCCGGTAGTGATATCGATATCCAAGACCCGGGTCAGGTCCGCCACATAAAGGTGGTCGCCATAGACGCCCAGGCCCTTGGGCGCATTCAGGCCTTGCACCCAGTGCTTTTTCACAATGTCTCCGTTCTCCGTCAGTACGGAGATGTAACCCAGTCCATTGGCGGCGTCAGCGCTTCCATTCATGCTGGATAACAGAATCTGATGACGTTTACGGTCGTAAATCGCGGATTCCGGCTGGTCGAAGCCGGAAGCGGTCCAGACATTCTGGAGAGAGGGTTGCGAAGGCGCAGCAGTCTCCGCCGATGCGGCGAAAGGCAGGGTGGCGAGGGCGAGCAGGCTGAGAAGTCGAGAATGCATGTTATCTCCTGAGACGGAACAATTAGGTTGTCGTTTGAATGCGCTCAGGTTATGTTTTTGTGTGACTTTTTAAAATTTCAGGATAATGAAGTGACAATATATGTATCTTTTTGTTGCTTGAAGCGACATATGAAGGATGGCGTCGTATGAAGCAAGAGCAGGCCGTTAATCAGAGTAGCGATCGATCAGAGCTGATCGCTGTACTTAAAACTGCATTGAAGGCCAAAGGGTTCATATACCGCGACCTGGCGGAAACATTAGGTGTTTCGGAGCAGAGCGTTAAGCGGCTTTTTCGTGATCAGGATTGCTCCTTGAGCAGGTTGGAGAAAATTTGCGAGGCGATAGGCGTCTCTCTCCTTGATCTGATGCTGGTGGCGCGCAATCGTCAGGAACCGCTTACCCAGATCACCCCGGAGCAGGAGCGTTTTCTAGCGTCCCATATCAGTCATTTCAATATTTTGTTTCTGCTCACGCAGGGGTACAGCGTCACCGATATTCAGGCGCGTCATGGTCTATCGCAGGCGCAGATGTACGCTTTCCTACGCGCGCTGGAAGTCTGGCGCTTTCTGGATATCAAGCAGGGGCTGGAGATTCGGCTGCGAGTGGAGGGGCATTTGAGTTTTCCTCTGGGAGGCGCGTTGCATGAACACATTAAAGGCATGAACAGCCGCTTTCTGTCCCAGGTTCTGGACGAATATGAGCAGGAAGACCGGCTGTTTGACAGTGGTTTTCGACGCGTCTCGCAAAGCACCCTGCAGCGCTGGCGACGGGATATGGAAGAGCTGATCCGCCAGGTGCGGCGCAGCGCGTATCAGGACGAACGGCTGCTGCCGGTGGATCAGCTGGTTCCGGTAAAGTGGACGCTGTGTTTGAGCCCCTTTGACTGGTTTGCGCAGTTAGAGGTGAATCCCGAGGATGCTCTGGCCGCTATACCGAAGCAGGAAATTTAAGCGGATTCAGTTAGCGCCTGGGTGTGAGGCAATCAAGATGGCGCGCTGGCGTTGTCGCGGAATTCGCCGGGCGTCACTCCCGTATGACTCTTGAAGCTGCGGTGAAAGGAACGCACTTCCGCGAATCCAAGCTGGCGGGCGATATCCGGAATGGGGATGTCGGAGTGAGCCAGCATATCCTGCGCCATCTCCAGGCGCACCTCGTCGAGTAACTGCTGGTAGCTGCTATGGGATTCGCTCAACCGTCTCTGTAGCGTGCGGGCGGTGACGCCAAGCCGTTCCGCCACCATATCCTGACGGCTGACGCCATGGCGTAATTGGTGGCGAATGGCGTTCTTCACACGGGTCAATAAGCTTAGATCTTCTTCATCCAGCGTTTTGATTTGAGCGCTGGCGTGGTTTTCCAATGTTTGCCGCAGCAGTAGATCCGGCTGCCGTAAAGGCGTGTCAAGCAGCCTGTCGTTCACCACAAGCCCGCTAACTGGGCTGTCGAAGATGACCTCACATTGGAAAGCGCGCTGGTAGGCGGGTTCGAATTCAGGTCCGGGAGACGGGTGTTCAAATAGAACCTGTAAGGGCGCGGCGTTGTCCGCGTTCGCGAGCCAGCGGGCGAAGTTGACCCAGGACGCCAGTACATTGGCGATCATATGCGGGCGCACGTCCGGATCAGGATAGGCGCAGTCCCAGCGAATCAGCGTCTGTGCGCCTTCTTGCGTCAGACTGGTGACGCCCATGTCGCCAACCAGTTTTTCAAAGGGAATGATACGCTCCACCGCCTCCCGCAAGGTGCTGCAACTCATGACGATATAGCCCAGCACACTATAGGAGCCAGGTTGCACATAGCCGCCACTCTTCAGTCCCAATAATGGGTCCTGAGCCTGCTGCGCCAGATCGCGCAACAAAGACTGAAATTGATCGCCATTGATGCGTTGATTCTGTCCGCCTTGCAGGATCTCCGGGTCCACGCCGGCGGCGACGAGGGCGCGCCCGCAGTCCAGGCCGGAGTCGGCGGCGAAGCGCAAATATTGATTAACGGCGGGAACGGAGGCGAATCCCAAGTGCTGGTTGGCGTTCATTTCTTAGTCTATTACATCGTTTATTGACGCATGTCGCCAAATGATACCGGGGCTGTCTTAATCCGACAGTGACTGACGACGGATTTTAATTAGTATATGCCGCAGAGAACAGGCCCGAAATGGCGACAGATCATAGGGCCGGGGTCCGTCGAATTAGCGACGCCGCTATCGACGGACGCAGACAGCGTAAGAAACAGGTTCACACCGGGAGACAAGTATGCGGCGTTGGAATGGCTGGGGCGACGAAAATAATGGGATGGAGCTGCCGCCGGGCGGCGTTGGGTTTCTACATGAGCGCGTTGGCAAGGCGACGCCGCTCGCTGACGCGTCGCTGGAGAGCGTGCTGGCGCGAACGCCGCCGTCGCGTCTGCCTGCGCATCCTCTGATTACCACTGACGCCGAGACTCGCGTCAGGCATGCGCGGGGTCAAAGTCTGCCAGACTGGCTGGCCATGCGCAGCGGCGATTTCGAGTTTTTCCCTGATGGCGTGGCCTTTCCCGAAAGCTCAGAAGACGTGCGCGAATTGCTGGACTTCTGTCTGGCGCGAGACATCGTAGTGATTCCCTATGGCGGCGGCACCAGCGTGGCGGGACACATCAACCCGTTTGACTCGGACAAGCCCATCCTGACGATGGATATGGGGCGTATGAACAGTCTGTTGGAGCTGGATGAAGAGAGTCAGCTCGCCACTTTCGGGGCTGGGACGCCTGGTCCGCATCTGGAAGCGCAATTGCGGGCGCGGGGTTACACCCTTGGACACTTTCCGCAATCCTTTGAACTGTCCACGGTGGGCGGTTGGGTCGCCAGCCGCTCCAGCGGGCAGCAGTCCCTGCGCTATGGTCGTATCGAGCAACTGTTTGCCGGCGGCCGCGTCGAGACGCCTCGGGGGACGATGTATATCCCCACCTTTCCCGCCTCGTCGGCGGGACCGGATATTCGCGAAATCATTCTGGGGTCGGAAGGGCGCATGGGAGTGCTCACGGAAGTGAAAGTGCGGGTGACGCCCCTGGCGGAAAAAGAAGATTTCTATGTCATCGTGTTCCCTTCCTGGACTCAGGCCAAAACCGCCGCCCGCGAGCTGGTTCAGGGCAAAGTGCAGTTGTCCATGCTGCGCGTCAGCAACGCGGTGGAGACGGAAACCCAATTGGCGCTGGCGGGGCATCCCAAACAGATCGAATGGCTGGAGCGCTATCTGAAGTGGCGTGGAGCTGGCGCAGGTAAGTGCATGATGACCGTCGGCGTGACCGGGACCACCGAACAGTGTCGCGCCGCCAGGAGCCAGCTCAATGCGCTGATCAAGCGTCGGCAGGGCGTCAACACGGGTACGTTGCTGGGACGTAAATGGGCGCAAAAACGCTTCCTGATGCCATACCTGCGCGAAGCGCTATGGCGTGACGGCTATGTGGTGGACACCCTGGAAACCGCCACCGACTGGGATAATGTCGATCACCTGCTCAACAAAATCGAAGCCAATCTACGGGCAGGTCTGGAGGGGGAAGGAGAGCGGGTGCATGTGTTCACTCACTTGTCGCATTTCTACGGACAGGGCTGCTCCATATACACCACCTATGTTTTCAAATCCGGCTCCAGCTATGAGGAAACATTGGCGCGTTGGGAGCGCATGAAAACCTCCACTTCCGACATGATTGTCAACAATCGCGGCACCATCAGTCACCAGCACGGCGTGGGTAAAGATCATGCGCCTTACCTGCCGGTGGAGAAAGGGGAGCTGGGCATGTGCGCGATCGCGGCCTTATGTCGCGAGTTCGACCCGCAACAACTGATGAACCCGGGAACCTTGATCGCCAGCGTGGAGGAGCCGCAAACCGCCGCTAAAAAAGCCGCCAAACGGGGTGATGTATGGACAACCTGAGCTACTGGCGGCCACAGCAACGAGAAAAACTCTGGGAGATGCTGGAGTCTGGCAAGCATGTCTGGGACCTGGTGATTGTCGGCGGCGGCGTCACCGGCGCGGGTATTTTGAGGGAAGCCGTGAGATACGGCCTGAAGGCGCTGCTGGTGGAAAAGCGCGACTTCGCCTGGGGCGCTTCCAGCAAGTCATCGAAAATGGTGCATGGCGGGCTACGCTATCTCGCCTCGGGGCAGCTTTCGCTGACCCGTCACTCCGTGCGCGAGCGGCAGCGTCTGTTGGAAGAAGCGCCCGGGCTGGTGGAGCCGCTGAACTTTTTGATGGGGCATTATCGGGGCGAATTCCCCCCGGGTTTTATTTTTCAGCGGGTGCTGGACGTATACGACCGCATGGCGGGCGCACGGAATCACGAAGCTTTTGCGCCGGAACAGGCTGCTTATCTGGCCCCAGGTATAAACGCCGAGGGGCTGCGGAGTCTTAGTCGCTTTGGCGATGCAGTGACGGACGACGCCCGGCTGGTGCTGAAAGTTCTGCGCCAGGGCGTGGCGGAAGGGGGCGTGGCGGCGAATTACTGCGGCGCCAGAGAAATTGTACGCGTCAATGGGCGTATGCATGGCGTGGTGTTGCATGACGCCACCGCCGACCGTAATTGCGAAGTACGGGCGCGGGTCGTGGTGAACGCCACCGGCGCCTGGTCCGATCAATTACGTATGCAGGAAGGCTGCGACGCGCAAATACGGCCTCTGCGCGGCAGTCATCTGGTTCTGCCTCACTGGCGACTGCCGGTCGCCTATGCGGTGAGTGGATTTCACCCGGATGATAAGCGTCCCGTTTTTGCGTTTCCCTGGGAAGGCGTCACCGTGGTGGGCACCACGGACCTCGATCACACACAGGATATGGAGCAGGATGTCAGCATCAGCGCCGCCGAAATGGGGTACTTGATGCGCGGCGTGAATCACATGTTTCCGTCCTTAGGATTGCAGCCGGAGGAGGTCATGTGTACTTACTCTGGTATTCGCCCTGTCGTATCCAGCGGCGCGGCGGACCCTTCCAAGGAAAAGCGCGAACATTCGATCTGGAATGATAATGGACTGATTTCCGTCGCCGGGGGCAAGCTGACCACATTCAGATTGATTGCTTTGGATGTGTTGCAGGAAGCGGCCCGCTATCTCGACGGTGTGGCCTTCAATGCTTCGGACGCCCGGGTATTCGCCAATGGCGCGCCGCCATACAGCCCGGATTGCGGCGTCTCGGCGTCGGTGTATCGGCGGTTATGCGGACGCTACGGCTCTGCGGGGGCCGCAATGTTGGAGAAGGACAAAGAGCGCCTGCGACCCATCGCCGGAACCAATCTGCTCTGGGGGGAGATTGATCATGCGTTGCAAAACGAATCCGTGGTTCATCTGGATGACCTGATGTTGCGACGCACCCGTCTGGGTCTGCTGGCGCCGAACGGCGCAGAGGCCATGCTGGAGGAAATCGGCCGGCGTTGTCAGCGTTATCTCGGCTGGTCGGAGGCGGTTTGGCGTGACGAGGCGAATCGGTACCGGAATCTGTTTCAGCGCCACTTTGGCGTACCTGGAATGACGACGAACAATGAGGTGGCGCGGGCACAACGCAAGACTGAGGAGAGCGGGGCATGACCACGGCCGCATCCGCCCGCACCTACGTAATGGCCATCGATAACGGCACTCAGAGTGTGCGCGCCCTGTTGATCGACGACCTTGGCAATGTAGTTGCTAAAGGCAAGCAGCCTATAGAGCCTTATTTCTCAGAGCAGCCAGGTTGGGCGGAACAGCGTCCGGAGTACTATTGGGAAGCGTTGGGAGAGGCTTGTCGTCTGATGTGGCGCGACAGTCCGGTGTCGCCTGAAACGGTAGCGGCGGTCACGGTGACGACGCAGCGCGGCACGGTCATTTGCGTTGATCGGGATGGGACGCCGTTACGCCCCGCCATCATCTGGCTGGATCAGCGCCATGCGCAGGCGGAGGATAAATTGGGCGGCGTCTGGGATGTATTGTTCAAAGTCGCCAGGGTGGAGGAAACCGTCAAGCGCTTTCGGGAAAAGACCCAGGCCAACTGGCTGGCGCAGCAGCAACCGGATCTCTGGCGGCGCACGCACAAGTTTCTGTTGCTTTCGGGTTACCTGAATTTTCGTCTGACCGGAAATTATGTGGACTCCATCGGCAGTCAGGTCGGATACATCCCCTTTGACTATAAAAAGCTACGCTGGGCGCCGGCGCGAGACTGGAAGTGGCGCGCGATGCCAGTATGCCCGGAGCAATTGCCTGAATTGGTGGAGCCGGGGCAATCGGCAGGAACCTTGACTGCTGACGCCGCGGCCTGGCTTGGATTACCCGCTGGTCTGCCGGTTATCGCCGCAGCGTCCGACAAAGCCTGCGAGATTATTGGCTCGGGCGGCTCCGCCCCTCACATCGGCTGCATGAGTTACGGCACCACCGCCACCATCAACGCCACTACCGCCAAGTATGTAGAAGCCATTCCTTATATGCCGCCCTATCCTTCCGCCATTCCCGGACGCTACTGTACGGAGGTCATGATTTATCGTGGTTTTTGGATGGTGAGCTGGTTCAAGAAAGAGTTTGGCCTGCGCGAGGAGGGCGTAGCGAAAGAACGGGGCATTGAGCCGGAGCAATTGTTCGACGAGCTGGTCGACGCTGTGCCGCCAGGATCTATGGGGCTGACTTTGCAGCCCTATTGGTCGCCTGGCGTGCGCAGCCCGGGTCCGGAAGCGAAAGGCGCGATTATTGGTTTTGGCGACGTGCACACCCGCGCTCATATGTATCGTGCGATCTTGGAAGGACTGGCGTATGCGCTGAGGGAAGGGCGGGAAAAAATCGAGAAAAAGTCCGGCGTCAAAATGCGCGTGTTGCGCGTATCCGGCGGTGGTTCGCAGAGCGACGCCGCTTTGCAGTTGACGTCGGATATCTTCAACCTTCCGGTGGAGCGCCCTCATACCTATGAGACATCAGCGCTGGGCGCCGCCATTGACGCGATGGTGGGACTGGGCGTATATCGGGATTTTGACGCCGCCATTGCCGCCATGACCCGGGTGGGGAAAACCTTTCAACCGCGACCTGAGGTGGTAAGCGTATACGAGCGACTATATTCCGAGGTGTACTTGAAAATGTACAGACAGTTGCAGCCTCTCTATCAATCCATCAGGGAGATTACGGGCTATCCGGGATAGTGTGTGATGGGAGTATGGAGTTAGCGGGGGGGCATAAACAAAGAGGGGCGACAAACTGCGTCACCCCAAAGAAACCTGCTAAGGATAAAAATGAAACAAAAAGGCAAGGAAACCTGGAGATCTGAATCCCAAAAGAAGCAGGGGGTACTACTTAACCCCCCTGCTCTAAGTGGGGGATACTACTCAAATCCACGATTTAATCTTAGTGTCCGCCGGCCCGAATCTCAGTTGTGTTTGAGTAATGGGTTGTTTTGCTTTTGTAACAAAAGAATATAACGGAGCGGCTGCTGAAACATTTCTGTTATTGACGTAAGTATTTGTTATGCCCGGCCAGAAATGGCTTTTAGTTTATAATCCGATTGGAATAAGGGGGTTACGTAAAGAGTGGTCTTCTGGCAGTTTCGAGGCAACTTGATAGAAGCTGTCGAGCAGACATTAAAAGCCGGGACAATTTCCCGGCTTTTAATTGAGAGGTCTTGGGTCATTCGAGGATTGACAGCGAGGAGGAGTTTATTCCGCGTTTTTGATTTCGTCGCTGACTTCCGGCCACAGGGCCAGGGCGATAGTGGCGGTTTCGTAGGCGTATTGCAGGCGGCGTAAGGCGACTTTTTCCACTTGCTGGGCCTTGGGCGTCGTAGTGCTGCCGTCGATGGCGCACACGCTGGTGCCCGCCTGAACGGAAACGAAGCCGGCGGTGGTTTTGAACGCCTTCAGGTTTATGCCGTCGTGAATACGGCGATAGCAACTGGTTGTGCATTGCTCCAGGCTGGAAAACTGGCCAATGACCGCGAACTGATTCTCGGAGATGCGGCAGACTGTATCCAGAGGCCGGGTCAGGTGGCGCAGGCGGCGAGACACGCCGTTGGCGATTTCTTCGAGAATGGCCGGGTTGAAGTGTTTCTTGATGGTCTGCCAGTTCTTGATGCCCAGCAACAGATAGCTTGCAGCGCCGCCGCGGGATTCCATTTGGCGCAGCGTATCGGTGAGGCGTTCGCGGGCCAGCACCTGATTGCCCAGGCCGGTCGCCAGATCCAGCACATTGCGTTCCTGCAGTTCTTTGATGTTATCCATCAACAACTGATTAGCCACCAGCAGGGTGTTTTGCATATCGGAAATCCGGTCTGCGGCGAACACGCGGGGCAGCAATTGTTTGTTCATCTCAGATTTATAAACGAAGTCGTCAACGCCGCGATCAAAGGCTTCAGCCAGTGCTTCCACGCCTTCTTTGGCGGTCAGCAGAATGATGTAGGTAAAGTGATTACTGGCTTCGTCAAGTTGCCGAACCTTGGCCGTCAATTCCAACCCATCCATTTCGGGCATCAGCCAGTCGGCGATTAATACGCTGACGGCGCGTTCTTCAAGCATTTGCAGAGCGGAGGGGGCGTTGTGGGCGATACGCACATCATGATAACCGGAGTTTCTCAATGTCTTGGCGATCATGGCGCTGCTGAATTTGGCGTCGTCGACCACAAGGATGGATAAATCTAGATTCGGCATGGAATAAGTCCAGTTCAACCTTTTTGGTTATACATTTAAAAATTCTCGATAGTTCAATAAACGCACCGACGGATGGGATCGCCGGGATGGGTTGTATGAAGTGAGAATTTTCGTAACCGGCCGCGATAATCGGCTCGGGCTTGCCCCGCCGTCAGGCCTGGGCGGCTGGTCCGGACGTGCGTTCTTGCAAGACTTTATTTGAAATAACTTAGTTGTCAGAAGTATAGCTGCATTTTTCGTGCGAGTTATAATAAACGGCTTGTAGTTTATTGCTATCGGACACATGGCGGATCTTGACGATTGCGGCAAGTGTAAGGTTGTGTTTACAGTTTTGCAGGCAGCCGCGCCAGGGCCGCGTTGGCGGGTCGTGCCGTGAATTGTGTTTGTTAGTATTCCGGCCAGGATTGTTGATGAGAGTCCGTATTCGTCAAGGAGCCGGCGAAAGACGCCCGCCAGACGGGACCTTTAACGCACGGGCGGGTATGATGGGCGCAAACGTTAATGACTATTTGGAGAATTGAATGCCTTCGTTTGATATTGTTTCAGAAATAGACCGTCACGAACTCACCAACGCGGTGGACCAGGCCAATCGGGAGCTGGAAATGCGGTATGACTTCCGGGGCGTCGAGGCTTCATTCACTCTGGCTGAAAAAGCGGTGGAAATGGCGGCGGAACAGGAGTTCCAACTGGAGCAGATGCTGCTTATCCTCAATACCACATTGTCCAAGCGCAAAGTCGACCTGCGTGTATTGGGCGATTCAACAGATCAAAAGTCCGGCAAGCAAGTGAAGCGCTCCTACGCGTTGAAAGAAGGTCTGGAGCAGAAAGTGGCGAAAGATATCGTCAAGAAGATCAAAGAAAGCAAAATGAAAGTGCAGGCTTCTATTCAGGGCGATCAAGTGCGCATTACCGGCAAGAAAAGAGATGATTTGCAAGAAGCCATCCAGTTGCTGCGCGGCGACGAGTCTCTGGACGTACCTCTGCAGTTCAACAATTTCCGCGACTGATTATTTCAGGCCGGTTTCTCGCTGGCCTTTTCTTACCGCACATTCTTACTACATATTAAGCTCCGTGATGCTGGAGCTTTGCCTCGCCTGACTATATCCTGAGCCAGAATTTCTTCCGCAAACAAAAGGTTGTGAAACTTGGAAACGCCGACCTCCTGGCGCGATGGGGTGCGCTATTACCTCGACAAACGCCTGTTGACCATTTTTGTGTTTGGCATCTCCAGCGGGTTTCCTGCTGTCATGATCGGCTCGGCGGTCACAGCCTGGTTAAAAGACGTGGGCTACTCGCGCACGGATATCGGTTTTTTTGGTCTGGTGTTTCTGGCCTACTCAACCAACTTTTTGTGGTCGCCCGTGGCGGACCGTGTGCGCCTGCCCTGGCTGACCCACGCGCTGGGACAACGTCGCAGTTGGGTGCTGATGATGCAGGCTTTAGTGGCGGTATGTTGCTGGGCGATGTCGGGAGTGGATCTGGCGGACGATTTGCTGCTCGCCAAGTCCATTGCCTTGGCGCTGGCGTTTTTCGCGGCGACCCAGGATATCGCTATTGACGCCTATCGCATCGATGTGGTCCCAGAAGGCGACGGCAAGATGATGTCGGCGGCGTCCGCCATGGCCACTGCTGGTTGGTGGACAGGCTACGCCGGCCTGGGGGCTGCGCCTTTTATTCTGGTGGGGCGCTGGGACTGGGGGTGGGCCGACATGTATGTGCTGATGGCGGCCGTAGTGGTTCTGCTGATGGCGTTTACCTGGCTGGCGGCCAGCGAACCAACCAACAATCGCGAGGGCGGCCAGCAGGCGGCGGAATCCCGGTATGCGCGGGTGCTGGGCTCAAAAGGCGAGGCGAAGCCGCTCGCCATGTTTGTCGCCCTGATGGTGATGATCGCGCTGGCGGTGTGGTCCATTATCGGCAAGCCGGGACTGGCGGAAGAGTGGCGCGCGTCCACGCCCTTGACCCTGTTTATCGCCATGGCGGATCTGGCGGCGTTGGCCTGGATGATCCGCACTTTGTGGCGCTGGGAGTCGCAAGCGGTGGAGGATGGGTCCGGGAGATCAGCAAATCGCTGGGACCAGCGCGCGCTGATTTGGCTGCTCACTACCTTTATCGAACCTTTGGCGGAGTTTTTCCGCCGCAATGGCGTGCAGTTGGCGGCGTCGATCCTGTTATTTATCTTTCTGTTCAAAATCGGGGAAGCCTTTCTCGGCAAGATGTCGGTGGTCTTTTATAAAGAAGTGGGCTTCACGGATGAGGACATTGGCATCTATTCCAAGGCGGTTACCTGGTGGGTGACTATCGTGTTCTCAATATTGGGCAGTCTGGTCAATATTCGCTATGGACTGTACCGAGGCCTAATGATTGGAGGCCTCGCCATGGCGGCCTCTAACCTGATGTTCGCAGCGCTGGCGATGGTGGGGCCGAGTGTGCCCATGCTGGTGTCGGCGGTGGTGGTGGACGGCTTTACCTCCGCCTGGTCCACCGTCGCCTTTGTGGCGTTTCTGTCCGTCATGTGCAACCGCGCCTTCACGGCGGCGCAGTACGCGCTGATGGCGTCTCTTGGAACTTTGGGGCGAACCTTGCTTGCCTCATACAGTGGCGCATTGGTGGATAGCCTCGACGGCGATTGGGTGATGTTCTTTATCATCACCACGCTGATGATTACGCCAAGCCTGATCTTTTTAACTTTCCTGCGGGTGCGTTTGGAAGCTGTTTTGAAATGAATGGGAGGGCGGCTGGCTCAGGTCAGGGCGCCCATTGAAAGCGTTTCAGGGGGATGCGTCCGTTGTGAACTTCGACGCCCTCCTGCGTTAATGCGCTTTGCTGACGGAAAAACGCCTTGGTTGTTGGCGGGAAAGAGATTCTCCCCTGGCTGTTGATGACCCTGTACCAGGGAATGCTGGAGCCGTCCGGAAGTTGTTTCATAGCGTATCCCACATACCGGGACAACCCTGGTAACCCCGCCAGACTGGCGACTTGCCCATAGGTCGCCACTTTTCCTGGAGGAATCTGGCTGACAACGAACCAGATAGCTTGCAGTTTTTCCTGTTGGCTAAGTTCAGACATATTGGCGACGCTGGTTGGGTAAGTGAATCTACAAGAGAAAAGAAGACAGGGTTCGCTTTACAGCGAGATAAAAAGCAAGGGGCCGAAGCCCCTTTTTGCTAGATGCGCAGCGCCCCGTCTACTTCGATGACGCGGCCGGAAAGGTAATCGTTTTCCAGAATGAAGCTCACCGTTTGCGCAATTTCGTTCGGCTGACCCATGCGACGCAAAGGAATCTGCTTGGTCATCATCTCCAGCGCTTCGGGTTTCATCGAGCCGGTCATTTCCGTTTCGATAAAGCCGGGCGCGATCGCCATACAACGAATGCCGAAGCGCGCCAATTCCTTCGCCCAGCTCACGCTCATGCCCACGACGCCGGCTTTGGCGGCGGAATAGTTGGTCTGGCCGATGTTGCCGGCGCGGGAAATACTGGAAATGTTGATGATGCAGCCCTTGCGGCCGCTTTCCAGCATTTTGGCGGCGGCTTCGCGGCCGCACAAAAACACGCCGGTCAGGTTCACGTCGATGACGGACTGCCATTGCTCAAGGCTCATGCGGTGAGTGATCTGACCGTCTTTATACTTGATCAGCATACCGTCCCGCAGGATGCCTGCGTTGTTGATCAATGCATCGACGCCGCCGAAGTCCTCGGCAATTTTGGCGAACACGCTTTCAACGTCAGCCTCTTTGGCGACGTTGCATAGATAGTACTTGGCTTCAGCGCCCAGTTCCTCGCATTTGGCGACGCTTTCCTGCAGTTTCTCTTCTGACAGGTCGATCAGCGCCAGACGGGCGCCTTTCTCAGCGAGATACAGCGCCATGGCGCGGCCCAGGCCCTGGCCGCCACCGGTAATCACAACCACAGAATCTTTCAATTGCATAACTTGTCCCACTCTCTCGATAGTGAAAAAACAATAATCTTTGTCCGTCGCGTTGAAATAGAAATAAACAACTCCATCTATAGTAACGACAGGTGAAGATACATACGCTTCATAGAGGGGAGCGGACCGCCAGGGGCGGGACTCCTCCACGCTGAATTACCGCTTACTATATTGAATTATATGGTGTTCTAGGGTTTGCGGCTGCGCCGGGAGGCGCTCGTAAAGCCAGTATTATGGCAGTAATTTCGCCGACCACCAAACGGTCCAGGAACCGATTTCCACCTGCATAACACTGGCTGATGTAACGACGGAATCATGCTAAGCAGAATACCTTTTCTTATCCCCATCATTGCGCTCATTGAGATTTATCTGATCATTGAAGTCGGCGGCGCCATTGGTTTCTGGCCGACAGTATCGATTTTTATCGTCACCGGATTTGTCGGCGTGACCATGCTGCGACGGCAGGGATTTTCTCTGCTGAGCAGTCTGCAGGCGAAAATGCAGGCGGGCGAGGTTCCTGCGGGAGAAATGCTGGAAGGCGTTGCGTTGTTGATCGGCGGCGCTATGTTGGTGACGCCCGGGTTTTTGACCGACTTTATGGGATTTCTTCTGTTAACCCCGTTGACGCGCAAGTTGCTCATCGGCCGTATTGGCGGCGCGTTGTTGCGTAGCGGGCGAGTAGTAAGCCGCAGTTATAGTCAAACGACCTATTCTTCGACCTCTGAACGGGATGGCGCTTCCCGCGGAGATCCCTCTGGCGGCCCACGGCAAGGCGCTGGCGGAGATAAAGTGATTGAAGGTGAGTACACCCGAGAGGACTAGGAAAAAAATTTAAAAAAATTATAGCCGGGGTGTTGAAATCCCCGCCCCGGGCCCCATTTAAATCTCCACAATTTAAGCACTCGGCGTTCCTGGTCCAACCCGGATGTCCGGCTGCTGTTTAAAACCAAAAAGTCAGCTAGTTAAATGTTCTAACTGGGAGAAAAAACGAAATGAAAATTCGTCCGTTACACGAACGTGTTGTCGTGCGCCGTAAGGAAGAAGAAACCAAAACTGCCGGTGGCATCGTGTTGCCCGGCAATGCGGCAGAAAAGCCTTCACAGGGTGAAGTACTGGCTGTGGGCGAAGGCCGTATTTTGGATAATGGCGATGTCCGTCCGTTGGCGGTCAAAGTCGGTGACAAAGTGGTTTTCGGCCAGTATGCCGGCAGCACCGTTAAGATTGACGGCGAAGAGCTGTTGATCATGAGCGAAAGCGACATCTTCGGCGTAGTCGAAGGCTAACACTCCGAAACTAAAGACTTTTGTCATCAACTAACAAGTAATGGGATTTTGTTATGGCAGCTAAAGACGTTAAATTTGGCGATTCCGCGCGTAAGCGCATGGTGGCGGGCGTTAACACCCTGGCCGACGCAGTTAAAGTAACTCTGGGCCCTAAAGGTCGCAACGTAGTTCTGGACAAGTCCTTCGGCGCGCCTACCGTTACTAAAGACGGCGTATCCGTAGCTAAAGAAATCGAACTGAAAGACAAGTTCGAAAACATGGGCGCGCAAATGGTTAAGGAAGTTGCTTCCAAAACCAACGATGAAGCGGGCGACGGCACCACCACTGCAACTGTACTGGCTCAGGCGATCCTGAACGAAGGCCTGAAGTCTGTTGCAGCGGGCATGAACCCAATGGACCTGAAGCGCGGCATCGACAAAGCCGTTATCGCTGCGGTCAAAGAAATCAAGAACATCTCCCGTCCTTGCGAAGACTCCAAGTCCATCGCCCAGGTTGGCACCATCTCCGCCAACAGCGACGAGCGCATCGGCAACATCATTGCTGAAGCTATGGAAAAAGTCGGTAAGGAAGGCGTTATCACTGTTGAAGAAGGCAGTGGTCTGGAAGACGAGCTGGACGTGGTTGAAGGTATGCAATTCGACCGTGGCTACCTGTCCGCCTACTTCGTAAACAATCAGGACAGCATGAGCGCTGAACTGGAAGATCCTTTCATCCTGCTGGTTGACAAGAAGATCTCCAACATCCGCGAAATGCTGCCTGTACTGGAAGCAGTAGCCAAGTCCTCCAAGCCTCTGCTGGTGATCTCTGAAGATCTGGAAGGCGAAGCGCTGGCGACTCTGGTTGTCAACAACATGCGCGGCATCGTTAAAGTTGCAGCGGTTAAAGCGCCTGGCTTCGGCGACCGTCGTAAAGAAATGCTGCAGGATATCGCTATCCTGACTGGCGGCACAGTAATCTCCGAAGAAGTTGGCCTGAACCTGGAAGGCGCTACTTTGGATGATTTGGGGACAGCGAAGCGCGTTGTCGTCACCAAAGAGAACACTACTGTCATCGACGGCGCTGGCGCCAAGAGCGACATCGAAGCGCGCGTTGCGCAAATTCGTCGTCAAATCGAAGAAACTTCTTCCGATTACGACCGTGAGAAGCTGCAAGAGCGTGTTGCCAAACTGGCTGGCGGCGTAGCCGTTATCAAAGTTGGCGCAGCGACTGAAGTGGAAATGAAAGAGAAGAAAGCCCGCGTTGAAGACGCGCTGCACTCCACCCGCGCTGCGGTTGAAGAGGGCGTGGTGCCTGGCGGCGGCGTAGCGCTGGTGCGCGCACTGCAGGCTGTTTCTGATTTGACTGGCGACAACGCTGATCAGAACGTAGGCATCAATCTGCTGCGTCGTGCGATGGAAGCGCCTCTGCGTCAGATCGTCGCTAACGCTGGTGGCGAGCCTTCCGTAGTTGTGGACAAAGTCCGTCAGGGCGAAGGCGCATTCGGCTACAATGCCGGCACTGAAGTTTACGGCGACATGCTGGAAATGGGTATTCTGGATCCTGCGAAAGTTACCCGTACCGCACTGCAGTCCGCTGCGTCCATCGCTGGTCTGATGATCACTACCGAGTGTATGGTTTCCGACCTGCCGGAAGACGACAAGAAAGGCGGCATGCCAGACATGGGCGGCATGGGAGGAATGGGCGGCATGGGCGGCATGATGTAATCATCCCCTCTGTCACGCTTTCTCGTGGAAAGAACCCGGCTTCGGCCGGGTTTTTTTATGGCGTGAAGAGCCTGAAGCGGCTGGAGGGGTCTATTAAGAATGTTTAACCTCAAACTCGTTGCCAATGTTGCAAATATTCTTTAGAAAACACTGCTATGCTTTTGTTACCATGAAAAAATTTAATAGCCTGTATTGATAGGCGAAGATAAAAGAATTCTGCTGTTCGCGACGGTCGTCTTAAACCTCCCGGAGGCGGAGCCCGGCCAGTGATGATGGCCGTCGAGGCTTGGCGTAGTAGGGTTTGTCGGTTCAATAACTAGAATGTAGTCCATTGCGCGTAACCTTATGTTCAGTGGTTGATTGGGAAGGTTGTAGGCCAAAGAAGTGATAAAAAAAATTATGGGATTGGTTATTATTGGCGGCCTGACCTATCTGGCGGGGCTGGCATTGCTCGTGCCTGTAGAGTTTGTATGGCGTCAGGCCGGCGTTCCCGCCAACCAACTTCCCGTGCGGGTGCAAAAGCTGCAAGGAACGCTTTGGGAAGGCAAGGCGCTGATTTCTCATTCCTGGGCCACAGGCGTACTGGATTGGGATATTTATCCATCCGGTCTGCTGATGATGGGCGACGCTCTGGCGCTGAACTTTCGCGCCAATAAAATCGATATTGACGCTAAAGCCGCGCTGGACGGTTTAGACCAGGTTCGCGTGCTTGCTGACGGCTCTCTGGATCTGGCTGCGCTGGCGCCGGCGTTGCGCCGCCACCGCCTGAACTTGTCAGGAGAGCTGAAGATCAGTGGTCTGGATGTGACGCTTGATGCAAATACTGGTCTGCCATTGCGCGCCTCTGGTCGTGCGCAATGGGTGGGCGGCCCGGTCACATATCCGATGGGGCGGGAGAACAAGACCGCCACGATGCCTCCGTTGCAGGGGCTGATCAAACAGGAGGGTGAGGAAATTCACCTGGAAGTACTGGATAGCACGGAAAACAAACCCGTTATGAGCGCCCAGGTTACGCGGGACGGCACGGCGAAGATACAGATTCGCAAGCGCCTGCTGGACTTGGCGGGAGCGCCCTGGAGTAAACAGGCGAATCCTGACGATATTGTTTTTCGGGTGCAGCAACGGATACTTTAACGACCCATGTTGACAGGCCATATTACTAAGATAACCTGGGTGCTCTTGTTTGCTATAGTCGTAATGCTGGCGTGGCAGGCCGCAAGAGTGACCTGGAGCATATGGGGGGGAACCCCGGATATTATCGTTATGCCGGTGGGCGGCGTGGCGAGTGCAAACAAGAATCAGGCGACGCAGACCAATTACCCTGCGTGGAACTTATTCGGCAAGGTGGAAGAAGCGTCCGCCAAGAAGGCGTTGAGCCAAGTGGACGCGCCTATCACTGCATTACGGCTGGATCTATATGGAGTGGTCGTGGGCGGTGAAGATGGCGGCTCCGGGGCTATCATTGCGGAAAAAGGAAAATCGGCCGAATATTATCGTATTAATGAAATGCTGCCAGGCGGCGCCAAGTTGGCCACAGTGTTTCCTGATCATGTCTTGATCAGTCGTAATGGCGCCTTGGAAAAGTTGGCGTTTGACGAGTCCGTCTCTGTCACCGGCAGCGCAATCGAGCAGGTGGCGCGACCGAAAGACAGCGGCGGGATAGACTCTCCCGAAGAGTTCGTCAGCGTCGCTCAGAAGAGACTGGAGGAAGATCCGCGAGGAGCCCTGGCTTCGGTGGGTCTGGCTCCGGTGAGTGGCGGCGACGGAGCGTCCGGCTACCAGTACGATGGCGCCAACCCCATGTTGGGCGCCATGAACCTGCAGAAAGGGGATGTGATCCGTTCGGTGAATGGTCATGTTCTTGGAAACATCGAGCAGGATAGACAGATGATTCAGCAGCTGTATGAAAGCGGCATGCTGGAGGTGGAAATAGAACGGGATGGGGCGACTTTCACTATCAGTTACCCATTACGCTGAGCCAGTTACCCGCTGCGCTAAGCGACTTCCTCAAAGTAATGAAAATCAAAAAAAGATTGTTGAATGGACATGAAACATTTTAGAGCCTTTACATTTGCCTGGTTGTTGATTGCGGGTTTTTTCTCCGGCGTGGCGGGGGCCGAAGATCAGACATGGAAGGTTAACCTTAAAGACGCTGACATCCGCGCCTTCATTACCCAAATCGCCGATATCACTGGTTACAGCTTTGTAGTCGACCCCAGGGTGAAAGGTAAAGTCACTGTGGTGTCGAACGCCGCCATGGGGCGCGACGAAGTCTACGAAATGTTTCTTTCCGTGTTGAATGTTCATGGGTTTGCGGCCATTCCCTCGGAGGGAATCATTAAAATTGTGCAGCAGAATGAAGCCAAGCAGACCGCGGAGAACACCTCGATTTTTAAGACGGTGCCGAAAGAGCAATTGGTGACCCGGGTCATACAGGTCAAAAACGCCAACGCCCTTGAGCTGGTGCCAATTCTGCGCCCGATGGTGGCCAAGTATGGACACCTCGCTGGCGTCGCCGCCGCCAACGCTCTGATTATCAGTGACCACGTCAATAATATTGCCCGTATCGAACGTATTGTCAGCGAGCTTGACAGTCCTTCCAATTACCAACTTGAAGTTATTCAGCTGAAAGACGCCTGGGTTGGCGACATGGTGAAGCTGTTGGAAGAGCTTGCTCCTTCCGAGCTGGGCAAGGGGGCGCCAAAAGGGCCCGCCAACAAGTTCAGCGTTGTTGCGGACGAGCGTAGCAATCGTCTTATCCTGAAAGGTGACGAGAACTTTCGCGACAAAATGCGCCTTCTTATCGCCAAGCTGGACCAGCCAGCGGCAGTGAGCGGCACTACCAAAGTTATCAATTTGCGTCACGCTGACGCAGAGGCGCTGGCTGAGCTGTTGAAAGGGCTGATGGGCGAGATTGCTCCTGCGAAAGGCGAAGGGGCTGCAGCGGCTCCTGGCGGCGGCAAAGTCAGCATCTATCCCGATGAGGGTTTGAATGCGTTGGTCGTGCGCGCAGAACCTTCCATGATGAAAGAAATAGAGGTTATCGTTCAGCAGCTGGACGTGCGCCGTGCGCAAGTATTAATTGAAGCGGCGATCGTCGAGATCAGCGATGGTTTGAGTCGTCAGCTGGGTGTGCAGATGGCGGCGGGAGATCTGACAGGCAAGTCTGGTCCTGCGACCGTTACTAACTTCACTAACGTAGGTATTTCCGCCTCTGCCATATTGGCGGCGATCGCCAATAATTCAACTCCCTCAATTGGCGGCGACATCGCAGCAGTAGCGATTGGCGATGCTGAAGGTCGAAAAGGTTGGGGCGCATTAATTCAAGCGTTGGGCACCAGTGGACAGGCGAACCTGCTGTCTACCCCCAGCATTATCACTATGGACAATCTGCAGTCCGAAATTATCGTCGGCCAGAATGTGCCGTTCCGTACAGGGCAGACTGGCACCGGCACAGATGGCACCAGCAATCCGTTCACCACTATTGAACGTCAGGACGTCGGTTTGACGCTGCGTGTTACGCCGAGCATCAGTGATGGCGATTTGGTCAGGCTGGAGATTGAGCAGGAGTCATCCTCTATTGCGCCTTCCAACGAAAGCGCCTCTGACATCATTACCAATAAGCGTCAGATCAAAACTTCCGTTTTGGCGGACAACGCTGAAACCATCGTACTGGGTGGTCTGATGAGCGAAAACTACAAGCTATCGGAGGCCAAGGTTCCGCTGTTAGGCGACATCCCTTTGCTGGGAGCGCTGTTCCGCAGCACCAAGCGCGAAAAAGACAAACAAAACCTTCTCGTGTTCCTGCGCCCGACTATCCTGCGCAACAAGGAAGAGGCCAAGAAGGCGAGTCAGGACAAATACGATCAACTGTGGGAGCTTAACCTCAACATCAAGCGTAACCACAAAGGCGATAAGCATGCGGATAACATGATCAAGCCTTCAATAGACAGCGTTTATAAAGAAAACGCATTCGAGCAGTAGCCTCACCAAATCATGACGGCGGATTTGCTCCGCCGTCATGCCCCAGACTTCCTCAGTTCCAATCCCTCTTAACATGGCAATGTATTGGCGTGTTAATAATCAGGTGCATGGGTGCGGCGGCGAGCCGCGGGAGACAAGGTCTGACATGTGCAGGCCTTATCGTTGCAGACAAATAGGAGGGAGCTAGTTGTCTGCCTGGTTAATATTTCTCGCCGTTGGGCTCCAGGGGCGGCATTGGGCATCCCATTACCGCTGTGGCGGCGCGTAGTAGTTCATACTCTTTCAAGCTGACGTAGCCGTCGTAACTGACGCATTGCGCAAAAGCCTCGACGACGGCGGGTTTTAGTAGGGCGGACAATTGCGAAAGGGTGTTGAGAGCGTCTGCAAGCTGATCGGAGACGAGTCTGGGTTGGAAGGTCGTTTGCAGGTGAGGGAAGTTTTGCTGCATCACCTGTTTGAAGAACTGACTGGGGCTGACCTCCGGCTTGGCGCTGGTCGCTGCGACGCCAAGGCGCGCGAAGGCTGAAAGCATCAATGTAATTTCATCCTTAGCCTGTTCGTAGCGGGTCAGTGTCTCCCGCTGGGGAGCGAAGTCCTCGTCCAGTTGAGTGCGCAGCAAGGCGAGGATAGCGAACTCGGAGAGTGTGGTGCGTTCATCCAGCGCTACGATTTGTTGTGCGGTGGCGACGACCTGGGAGCGCGTGGCTGTGTCGCCTCCCTTGAGCGCGCCCAGACAGACTTCCAATAACGGTAATCGGTAATTACCTGGTATAGCCGCCACTTTCCGCTCCAGACTTTCAAACTCCAGTGCGCTTTTAACTGGTGTCCCTGACGAATTCCGGATGTTGCTCCCAACCGCCAATCGAACGGGAGATTCCAGCAGTAATAACGCGTAAATGATGCTTTCCGTATGGGCCAGGGTATGCAGGCTGTCTCCAAAAGTCATTTGAAGCGACTGCAGTGTTCGCTGGCTCCAGTTTTGCGTGGTCTGTGTGTGACGTCCGACCTGTTTGGCGATCCCCGCGCTCCGGATTTTCTCATTGGCGGCGACTGAAGCGAAGCCGGATGCAGTGACTGCGAGGTTGGCGCTGGCGCCTTCGCGTTCTCTCGCTGGCGGCCTCTCCTGTATCTGATCTTGATTGCGGCGCGCTCTTTGTTTGGTGAGAAAAAGAGGGTCTATGGCGCGAATACGCTCATCCAGCGGCGGATGGGAGGCGAACCAGGCGTTGAGTTTCAGGGTTTCTCCGAAGCACATATGGTTTACCTCTTGCGCGCTGGACGTGTGGCCGAGATACGAATGGTCCTGACTTTCCTGGATTTTAAAGAGCGCGCCGGCGATGCCCTCTGGGTTGCGAGTGAATTGCACTGAGGAGGCGTCGGCCAGATATTCACGCTGGCGGGATAGCGCGGCCTGGATCAGACGTCCGAAGAACAGGCCGATGTAACCTAGTACAAACAACGTCACTCCCGCCGCCAGCACGACTATTACGCCTCTGGCGTCGCGAGAGCGTCCGCCGCCGCTTCTGCTTGACGCGCGTAACAGGAATGCGCCGGTGGAGCCAATTAACAGAATGCCTGCGAGAACGGCGATGATCTGCACGTTCAAGCGGGTGTCGGCGTTGAGAATGTGGCTGAATTCGTGGCCAATCACACCTTGTAGCTCATCCCTGTCCAGCTTACTGACTGCGCCGGCGGTTACGACCAGAGACATATCCTCCAGGGTGTAACCGGCGACAAAGGCGTTGATGGCCCCTTCCTTGTCCATGATGTAAATGCTGGGAATGGGGACGCCGGAAGCAATGCTCATTTCCTCCACCACATTGACGAGGCGGCGTTCATCTGGGTTCTTGGTCGCTGTGTTGATCTGGCGCGCGCCAACCATTTGCGCAACGGAACGCCCGCCGCGCCTTAACTGTAAAAAACGCTTGCCTGCGCCCATCGCGACGATAGCGACAATCGCCAGGGCGACCCACCAGGCTGGGCCGGACAGCCAGACGCCCGGCGTCATGCGGGCGTCCACGAAATAGTGATACGCAATGAACCCGACGATATTAATGGCGAGTGCGATGCCGGTCAGGGCGGCGGCGAAATGGAACAGAAGCAGGCCTGAAAGCTTGCGCGCGCGCTCTTGTTTAGCGAAAAAATCCATGACTTAAGAGGAGTCAGTTGAAGCTGACTTTCACAGCCTGGCGCGCCTCGGCGGATTCAACTTCAAACAACTCGGTTTCTTTGAAGCCAAAGAGGCCGGCGATGAGGTTGCTGGGGAACTGTTCGCGGTAGGTGTGGTAAGTCATGACGGCGTCGTTGAAGGCCTGACGGGCGAAGCCTACTTTGTTTTCCGTGCTGGTGAGTTCTTCCATTAGTTGTTGCATGGTCTGGTTCGCCTTGATGTCAGGGTAGTTCTCGGATACAGCGTAAAAATTCGCGAGTGCGCGGCTCAGCAAGCCTTCAGCTTGAGACAGTTGCTTGATACGGTCGCCTTCCTCTGGTCGTTGAGCGGCTGTCTGCTGAGCGTTAACCGCCTGACTGCGCGCCTGCATGACTTTCTCCAGCGTGTCCTGTTCATGCTTCATGAACGCCTTGGCGGTTTCCACCAGATTGGGAATCAGGTCATGGCGGCGCTGTAATTGTACGTCTATTTGAGCGAAAGCGTTCTTGAAGCGATTCTTCAGAGACACGAGTTTGTTGTAGATAGATATCAGATAGAAGGCGACGGCGATGATGACGGCTATGCCGATAATCGTGGAAATGCTCATTGATAGACTCCCATAGAAATTGTTTGTCCGCATGTTAAATGAGGACGTTACACAAGTTCCACCATGGCGCGCGACGTTGGTGATCAGGTTGGCGTTGCGTGACTGACTTTCATGAATTCGATGAACTCGTCCGGCGGCACGGGTTTGCTGTAAAAGTAGCCCTGCGCCAGCGTACACCCGTCATGCTTTAGGAAGCGTTCTTGCCGGGGCGTCTCCACACCTTCGGCGATAACATCCAGGCGCAGACTTTTACCCAGCTGGATGATAGCGTGCACGATTTGGGTGTCGTCCTCGTCTTTCATCAGGTCACGGACAAACTGTTTGTCGATTTTGATCTTGCGGATAGGCAGTTGCTTGAGGTAGCTGAGCGATGAATAGCCGGTGCCGAAGTCATCCACGGCGCACTGAATGCCGAATTCACTCAGGTGGCGCAGGGACGTGATCGCCTGATTCAGGTTCTCCATGAAGCTGGTTTCTGTAACCTCCAGCTCAATCAGCGAGGTAGGGATTTGGCGGCTTTCAATGATTTTCAGGACATGAGGAGCAAACTCTTTCTGCCTTAACTGGTTAGCGGAAAGGTTTATCGCCACTTTGATATTGAACCCCTGGCTACGCCACTGATTAACTTGAGCGCAGGCCTCGTGCAGCACCCAGTCACCGATCTCAAGGATGGTTTCATTGGCTTCTGCAATGGGAATGAATACATCGGGAGGCACTAGTCCGCGTTCAGGGTGGCGCCAGCGTAGCAGCGCCTCGCAGCCCACGACTTGCTTCGAATTCAGGTCCATTTGTGGCTGGTACACCAAAAACAGCTCGTTGTTGTGTATGGCCTTGGAGAGATCTTTCTCCAGCTTTTTGCGTTCGCGAATTTCACTGTCGAGACTGGCGACATAGAACTGGAAATGATTATTGGCGACGGACTTGGCCAGCATCATGGTTTGTTCGGCTTTCTGCAGAATCTTCTCCGCATCGCGAGCGTCGTCCGGATAAATGGCGATGCCGATGGTGCAGGATACGGGGGTCAGTTGATCTTCGATCTCAAACGGGCGACTGATTTCCCGTAATAACGACTCAGCAAAGGCCGCTACCCGGTAACTGCTGCTGACATTGAACAGAATCAGGGCGAACTGGTCGCCTCCGAGCCGGCAGACGGTGTGCACGCCGTCTCTCTGTGACAGCAGTCTCTCGGCGAATGCCTGTAACAGCTTGTCTCCCTGGCTGTAGCCCAGTTGCTCATTTATTGATTTGAAATCGTCGATGCCTACGCAAAAAACAGCGAACTTCTGGTTAAGCGCTTCGGAGTCGTCCACGGCGGCTGCGATATAGTTGCTGAACAGGGAGCGAGTTGGCAGCCCGGTAAGTGAGTCGTATTGGGATAGCTTAATGATTCGGGCTTCCGCCGCCTGACGCTTCTGTTGGTGTTCCTCGATAGATTGCAAAAGACTATTGGCGGCGCGCACCCAGCTGCCCAACTCATCTTTTTCATGTTGATGGGGAACGGGCAGAGACTGGAGGCCAGGCTCTGCAGGATTGATGCGCAGCAAGGAATTGATGATTGCTTTGAGGGGCGCAGTCAGCAGGAAGTGATAAACCAGATGCAGGACAAAAGCCAGGAGCAGGGCGCGTAGAAGGCCGGTCAGGAAAATCAGTATTGAGCGCTCGAAGAACAACGCGGACTTGGGCGCCGTATCGACAATGATTTTCAGCTCGCCGTAGTAAGTTGGCTGTGGAGTGGGGCGAAACAGAGAAATGGCGTACTCACGCTCCTTGCCGAAAATAGCGTCGGTCATCCAGCGGCTCTGAGTTTCCTGCAGGGGTTTGGAGAGTTCGGCCAGCACAGTTTGGTTGGGATGGGAAATGGCGGCGTAGCGAATGGAGGGTTTTTCGAACAACCCTTCAAGAACTTGGTGCGCCAGATCAGGATCGATGCTGTAAACCGCCTGTGTGGCGGGGTCGCGAACAATCGCCAGAGTTTGTCTGGCTTCGTTGTCCATTTCTTCCACGGCGCGCATGGATTCGAAAATGATCTGTCCGAGGCTGAGTAAAACGCCTACCACTAAAGCGGTAAACAGCACCCAGTTCATTAATTTGGCGGACAGGCTATGTCGCCATTTTACTGGAGCGTTTTGCTTATCTTGAACCATGCTGATTGATTGCTTTGACGCCGACGGTGGTGATTGGGTCAATCTTATTATCCCTTGCTACAGAAAGTGTAGTTATATACGGGACAAAGTAACAGCTTGCGTGCGCCAGGAAGGCTTTATAAAAGAGCGAATTGGAGTAATTAATGAGGGAAAAACGTTCGCAGGCGGGAGGAGGTAGAAATAAGGGCGTTACGCCGGGGCGGAGAGCCCCGGCGCTGGAGCGGATTAAGCGGCCAGGTTTTTGGCGACGAAATCCCAGTTCACCAGATTCCAGAATGCGTTCATGTAGTTAGGACGAACGTTTCTGTAGTCGATGTAGTAAGCGTGTTCCCAAACATCAACGGTCAGCAGCGCAGTTTTGCCGTCAGTCATGGGCGTGCCCGCATTGCTGGTGTTGAAGATTTCCAGTGAGCCGTCAGTGTTTTTGACCAACCAGGTCCAAGCTGAACCGAAGTTGTTAACGGCTTTGTCAGTGAATTGGGTTTTGAAGCTTTCGAAGGAGCCGAAAGTTTTGTTGATGGCGTCAGCCAGCTCGCCAGTAGGTTCGCCGCCGCCATTCGGGCTCAGACAGTGCCAGTAGAAAGTGTGGTTCCAGATTTGTGCGGCGTTATTGAAAACGGGGCCGCTCTTGGAAGCCATGATAATCTCTTCCAGAGACTTTCCTTCGTATTCAGATCCGGGAACCAGACCATTCAACTTATCGACGTAAGTTTTGTGGTGTTTACCGTAGTGGTATTCGATGGTTTCTTCGGAAATGTGCGGCGCCAGCGCATTTTTCTCGTAAGGGAGGGCAGGAAGTTCAAATGCCATGAGATTTTCTCCGTCTTTTTAAGTGTGTAATCCCGTGTAAGTCTCTGATTCTAGAGTATACAGACTGAGTAAGAAGAGATAG
Source organism: Hahella sp. NS-SX17 (assembly GCF_057367735.1). Taxonomy (NCBI): domain Bacteria; kingdom Pseudomonadati; phylum Pseudomonadota; class Gammaproteobacteria; order Oceanospirillales; family Hahellaceae; genus Hahella; species Hahella sp. NS-SX17. The sequence continues at coordinate 5,291,949 of NZ_CM170632.1, read as the reverse complement.
CTCCGAATCTCCGGAAAATCAGCCTGCAGGCTCAGGGTCATCACAGTATCACCCTGGATATTGACGCCGGCCAGATAGCGACCGACTGAATTCTTTTGTTTGATCGCGCAGAATGATATCACCGGCATATATGGAGTGCTATCAAGGGTTTTTCAAGATTATTTATCAGGCTTATTAATAAAATTAATAAAGCAGGTGAGCGATGGGGTCAGGTGGTTATAAGAAATACAGGTGCTTTATTGGAGACGCCGGCCCATAAAGATGGGCCGGAAAAACACTAGTCAAAGTGAGCCAGCGAGGAAGTGAAAGGCGTATGCTCCGGCACGAACGGGAGACACTTTTCTACTTTGGCTATCAACGCTTTGTAGTCTTCCGCGACAATGTTGATATGCCCGAGTTTGCGGCCGGCGCGCTCTTCTTTTCCATATAGGTGCAGGTGCGTGTCGCTGAGCGTCAATACGCTTTTGCGGTCAGCATGACGACCAATCAGGTTGATCATGCAACTGACGCCGACAGGCTGGGTGTCGCCCAAAGGTAAACCAGCGACGGCGCGCAAATGGTTCTCAAACTGCCCTGTGTGCGCTCCATTCATGGACCAGTGACCGGAGTTGTGTACGCGCGGGGCCATCTCATTGGCCAGGAGGCCGTCAGGCGTTTCAAACAGCTCCAGAGCCAGGACGCCCACATAGGACAGATGCGCCATCAGCGTCTCAATATACTCAGCCGCTTTCTGCGCCAGATCGGCGCTAATGCGCGGCGCCGGGGCGATGGTGTAACGCAGAATGCCGCCATGATGAATATTTTCCGCCAGAGGGTAAGTGACGGTTTCGCCTGTACTGCTGCGAGCGGCGATGATGGATATCTCCCGGGAGAAATGGACGAAGGACTCGACAATCAGTTGGGGGTGCCCAATGCTGTTCCAGGCTTCTTCCGCTTCATCGACGGACTTCAATACTGCCTGGCCTTTGCCGTCGTAACCTTCCGTGATGGATTTCGCCACGACTGGAGTTCCCAGCTCGCGAGCGGCTTCCGCCAATTCTTCTGGGCTGTTGGCCAGACGATATTTGGGAGTAGGGATGCCTAATTGAGTAAACAGCGCCTTTTCGTGCTCTCTGTTCTGACACACGCGCAGCGCTTCCACTCCTGGGTAGAGCGGCTTGCGAGCAGCGATGTTTTGCGCCAGATCCAAAGGCAAATGTTCAAACTCATAAGTCACTACATCGACGAAATCAAGGAAGCGATTCAGCTCCGACTGAGTGTTGTCGGGGTCGCTGAAAATCGCTCCAAGGCCCGCAGAAGGGGCCCCGGATGTGTCGTAAAGCGCAAATTCAAAGCCCAGCGGCATACCCGCCAGCGCCATCATGCGGCCAAGTTGGCCGGCTCCAAGAATGCCGATTCTTTTCATGATTGCCTTGGATCAGCGTTGTTAAGAACAGTGTCTGTCTGCTGCTTACGGAATGCTTTGACGGCGTCCATGATTTTGCTGTCCTGCAAGCCCACAATCTGAGCCGCCATCAGTCCTGCGTTAGTGGCGCCGGCTTTACCGATCGCCAGCGTGCCCACGGGGACGCCTCCGGGCATTTGTACGATGGACAATAATGAGTCCAGGCCATTCAGCGTCTTGGACTGCACAGGGACGCCAAGTACCGGTAGCGAGGTTTGTGACGCAGTCATACCGGGCAGGTGGGCGGCGCCGCCCGCTCCGGCGATAATTATCTTGATGCCTCTGCCTTCGGCGGACTTGGCGTAGTCAAACAGCAGGTCCGGCGTGCGGTGAGCGGAAACAACTTGCACTTCATAGGGAACGCCCAGCTTGTCGAGCATCTCGGCGGCGTGCTCCATGGTAGGCCAGTCGGATTTGGAGCCCATAATAATGCCAACTAAAGGCTGCATGATTTCTCCTTAGTAACCCTGTCATTATTGGTTAAATTCGCCTATGGGGCGCGAATTTGCGGGTGGTAGAGGCATACTGTTTAAAAAAGAGGCGCATAGTTTAGTGAGTCGGTACATGGGATGCAAACGAAAGCGGCCCCTTGTTGGCCCTCGCCACAAGCCAAGTTGTTCTGTGCGGGCGGCGTCTTTATCTGGCCCGGGAAAAACGGAATAATAACGGGTTGCTTCATGCCTGTTCTGGCGCAAATTAAGGTAAATCTGGATTAAGGGCGCGTGTACGGAAACTTCGGCATTGTTTAAAATGCCATGGCGCAACCGCGCAGAACCGGGCGTTTGCCGATACACTATATAAATACAGCCCATTAGCGAGGATACATGGAGACAATTAAGCCCGAAAAAGACGAGGTTGACCGGTTTCAATCACAGCGCCATAAAGCGCCTGCGGCGAAACCTGCTGAGCCAAAAAAGGCTCCGCCGGCCGAGGAAACTCAGGTGGAGGCTTATGTCAGGCTATCCCGCCCCGCCCAGTGGGCGATTGTCTTTGTGTTTATTCTAGTGCTGACGTTTGCGCTTATTGGTTATTGGCAAGTCAAAAACCAGCAGCAAACCATTCAGTCGCTGCAGAGCCAACTGGAACAGGCGACACAGTACATTTCCCAAAGCAAACTGGTGACTGCGCGGCTGGAAGGGCAGATCAATCAGACCGACGCCACTATGGCCCAGAGCGGTAATGAAATGGCCAGGGAACTGAAGACGCTGGACTCTGAAATCCGCAAGCTGTGGGATGTGTCCAATAAGCGCAATAAGCAGTTGATTGAAGATAATCAGAAAGCGCTAGCGGCCCTGCAGGGTGATTTAAAGCAATCGCAGGAGCGAATCAAAGCATTAAGCGGAGAGTTAAGCGGCCTGACAGTTATTGGCGAGAACCTTGGTAAGTCACAGGAAGCGCAGGCGTTGCAGATTTCCGCGCTGGCGGATGATATGGGGCGCACCGATGAGGCGTTGGAGAAGAAGCAGGGCGAGTTGGGGCAGCTTCTGAAGCAAAGTTCCGACAAGCTGGAGAAATCTTTGTCGGAGCAAACAGTGGTACTCGCCAAGCTTGAGCGCATGATCGGCAAAATGAATGAGCAGAACCTGGACGGTAATCTCAAGGAGCTTGAGAAGAAAGTCAGCGCCATAGACGCTACGCGTAACCAATTGGTGCAGCGTTTTGTTGAGTTGGATCGCCGTATGAACGAAATTGGACTGCAACTGAAATCCATGCAGAAATAAGCCTGCGCTATTGCGCCTGAGCGAGCCTTAGGCGCGCTCCCGCAGCGCATGAATCAATGCTTTAGTCTTCTCTTACTCTTACTCTTACTCTTACGGCCGCGGCGTGTTGACGATCGTGGTCGCATCAAAGTCCACTGCTTGAAACTGCGGCTCGATTCTCACCTCGACATATTGACGAAACAGTAGCGCCGCCGCCACGGATGTTTCCAGCGTCGCCAGCCTGTTTGGGTCGTACAGAGCCGCCTCTCTTTCCTCATTTCGCGCTCTCTGAGCTTCTTCATAAACCGGGCCTCCCGCGGCGGGAGGGGCGAATAGTCCAGGAACGAAAATGTCTGATAATTGTGGGTTCTGAAGCAGGGCGAGAGAGATTGAATCCAGAGTGGAGCGCTCCACCGTATCGGCAATCGGGATATAGTTAATTTGCGCTTCGGAAAAGGTGATGTCGAGAGCCCGGCCGTCTTCAAGTTCAATGTGAACGCTGGCTTCTGTAGAGGGCTCATCCAGGGGCTTCCATTCCATTTCGTAGGGAAGCTCTTCCGCATAAACGCTCAAGGAAGCGCCAAGCAGTAGCGCTGACAGAACAGCTTTGAGAGAGCGTTTGACGTGTATATCAGGCGCTGTGGAAAGGACATCCGAGTCGTTCATGAGTAGTGACCATTGCGCGTTTTTATAATTGGTTTTGGATGGATTGTAGCAACTCAACAGTGTGGGAATGTGGAGCCGCTTCAAAATACGGCTTAAATCTTTCATTCCCTGACCACATAGAGATATGTCATTGCAGTCCGGGCTGTCTATTGGCGAACTGCTGACTGTAAAGAAATGTAGTACAAAGTAACTCGTTGTAGCGAATACTTGCTCCATTTCTCAGCCGGCGACGAATTCGGTTGCTAGAATCCTTTCCATCTTCGAGAGTCCGTGGCGCAGGGCGGCGCGCTCCTGCGCAGACTTTCGTCTCTATTAACAAGAGCCATGATTTGCGAAATGGTCATGAAAACGACGCCCTTATTCATGGGGGAGCGGGTATGCAGCGAAACCTGAGCGTTAAAACGTTTGTCCTTCTGCTTATAGCAGCGGCTGGCGTAAGCGGTTGTAAGATCTATCAATCGGTAGGGAAGAGCGTAGGAGCCTTTGTGCATCCGGTCAGCGGCCCCAAATTTGTGCATATTCCTGATTCTAAGTGGGATAGCGAGACATCTGCGCTAATCTATTTTTACAGGCCTCACAGTGATTGGGCGTCTGAAGAAATTGAGTCGCCCAGTGTGTATGTCGACGATAGCCAGTACTTTAACTTTCGCGACAACAGTTACACTTGGCTGCAGGTGGCGCCGGGCGAAAGGCGCATCACCATGCGCAGACCCTTGTTAGGCTTTGAGGGGATCGGTGGGTTTACTCTTAGCAATATGACAGATCAAACTCTCAGTGTTGATGCGGGTAAAGTGTATTACCTGCGTTACTCTGAAATCAGCAAGCCAGATCCAAACCCGGAAATCGAAACAGATTCCCCCTGGGCGGAAGGCGATCTGCAGTTAGTGGCTGCGCAGTTCGCCTACAACGAAATTGTGGAGACTCGTTTTCTGAACAGCGATCTGCTGGCGCCTAATCACGCCGCCGTCTCTATAGTAAAAGAAAACATAGAGTATGCATTCGAGCAGGAGCAGGAAGAGATTGAAGTCGCCCGCGCGGAGGAAATTGAAAGGCTGAAAGAGCAGGGGCATTATCGTCCGGACAAGTGGTGGTGTATCTATATGTGCGGCGGCGGACCGACCAAGCGGCTGAAGACGGATGCTATGCAGCGCGAATTGGATAAACGTAAGGAAGCCTATAAGGCGGAGCTGGCGGAAGGGGAGAGTTCTTCCTGGTGGTGGCCGTTTTGAGGATGGAGAGGCGCTCGCCACATTAAATTTTCAATTCCACGCCGTCATCCAGTTTCATAGGGTGACATCTGGGTTTAACATCTATCATTTACTGTAAGGGCTTCGATTGAAGCAGAAGCGGCGGCTACGCTGCGCTTCTGAAATATGGGTAAGGATTTCAGTCGCTTAATTTTTAATATAAGCGGCGATGAATCAACAGCGGACAGGAAACAGAAAAAGGACTTACTGAACTATGAGCGTGACGACCATGTTTCAAGACCAAGTGCAAAAGACCAGAAGCTTTGTTGACCGTGTGAAGGATGTATACACCAGGGCCTATGATAAGGCGCTGCAAACCGGGAAAGGAGGGCTGGCTGGTGCGACGCGCATCAGTGCTGCGCTGGAGCCGAAGGTGCGGCAAAGCATCGATTCAGCCCATCACTTCTTTGATTCCATAAACCAATCGCTAGCGGATAAGGCAATCCCGGATTGCCGTCGCTCCAATGTGGAGTCGGCTCGACTGGAGGAGAAGTCGTGTGCTGCGCGACACCTGAGTGACTCCGGCATTGTGCGCCAGGATATCCAAGGCTGAGTCTATGGGGCGTTATTAACATGGCAATGAAATTGGCTTGTCAATAACTAGGCGCATGAATGCGCCTGCGCGGCGGCCAGCCGCGGGAGGCGGACAAATAGAAGGAAGCTATTAGTCCGCCTGATTATTAGTGCTTGCGGATATGTTAAGGCGCCCGCGTTTTTCATAGTGATTAGGAAAAAATCATGAGGCTATTGCACACGATGATCCGGGTAGGCGACCTTGGTCGTTCCATCGGGTTTTATACTGAAGTATTGGGGATGCGTCTGTTGCGGCGCAAAGATTACCCAGATGGCCGCTTCACGCTGGCTTTTGTCGGTTACGGCGAGGAATCGGAGAACTCTGCCATTGAGCTGACTCATAACTGGGATACCGACTCCTATGAACTGGGTGACGGCTTTGGCCATCTCGCGATAGAAGTAGAAGACGCATACCAGGCTTGTGACGCTATTCGTGAAAAAGGCGGGCAGGTAGTTCGGGAAGCGGGTCCGATGAAGCACGGAACTACAGTTATTGCGTTTGTCAAAGATCCTGATGGCTATATGATCGAGCTGATCCAGCGCTAACTTTTCTTCTGGCTACTTAGGCTTTTATTTTTCTATCGAATAAGCGCTGTAATGTGGCGCTTTTGATCGACTTTTCAGCGAAATACTCATTGTAAAAACTTTTTTAAATAATGCGCTTGACACACCATGGGGCGATCAGTACTATGCGCATCGTCTTCACGGGGCAGCCAAGCGGTTCGCAGGGTTGATTCGGAAGCGCCTCTTGATTCAGAGTGAAGCGGGGGTGGTTAGCTCAGCTGGGAGAGCATCGCCCTTACAAGGCGAGGGTCGCAGGTTCGATCCCTGCACCACCCACCAAATTCTGAAGTAGAGATCGCGGAGCGGTAGTTCAGTTGGTTAGAATACCGGCCTGTCACGCCGGGGGTCGCGGGTTCGAGTCCCGTCCGCTCCGCCAATTTCTCTAAAATCAAGAGCCAGTTCATCTGGAACTGGGTGGTTAGCTCAGCTGGGAGAGCATCGCCCTTACAAGGCGAGGGTCGCAGGTTCGATCCCTGCACCACCCACCATCTCACCCAAAGATGGATTTTCGCGGAGCGGTAGTTCAGTTGGTTAGAATACCGGCCTGTCACGCCGGGGGTCGCGGGTTCGAGTCCCGTCCGCTCCGCCAACTCTCTTCCCTTGTTTTTTCCTGATTTCACTTCGTTTCCTAATTTTCTGATTTAAATCACTAATTTAGCGCCCCTTCTAAATTACTCTATCTCTCTTCTTTGTCATCTTTTTGACATGGCGGTTTTGTAGTCTGGACTATAACCATTAACAAGGAGTGGTAACCATGCAAGAGTATATTGATGATCTCATTGATATTGATTATGAAGAGTTTGACGATGATGAGTTCGTTGACGACGCTGTAGAGCTTTAATTTAGTCTATTCTTGTCTCTCAGGTATTTTCGCCTGTTGCTGTGTCTCCGTCCTTGCTGCCAGAAATTTGTTGGTTCTTGAAAGGTTTTGGATTGACGCCAAACCACCTCTTAAATGCCCGATGAAATGCTGCGGGCGAAGAAAAGCCCAAAAGATAGGCGACTTCGCCAATCGTTAGGTCTGTGGCTTTGAGGTAAGTTTCAGCTACTTGTTTGCGAGTCTCATCCAGGACTTGTTGAAACTGAACGCCTTCCTTTCTTAATCGTCTTTGTAGTGTCCATTCCGATAGGCCTAACTGCTTTGCGGTTTCAGCTAGACCCACTTCGCGTCCCTGCAGCATGGGCGTGATTATTTGTTTGACCCGTTCAGTCAGGCTGGTTGCACCCACCAGGGTGGTGAGTTCCCGATTGCAGATGCTCACAATTTCGCTGTGTGTGGCTGGATTTGCGTAAATAGAAGGAAGAGAGAGTGCTTCTTTACGGAAAATCAGTGCGTTACGGGTGCGTGCGAACCTAACGGGGCAATTAAAAGCTTGCTGATAATGATGGGCGTAAGGCGGCGCTTCAAATTCGATTTCCACCTCCTTAAGTAATCGCTCTTGTCCTGTAATCCAATGCGCCAAAGCGCTCCAACCACTAAGCAGACAGTCCACCACGAAATAATTGAACTCGTTATAAGGGCTGATGGAGTAAAACTGGGCGACGCCGCCTTCTTCCGTCAGATAAAACCGGCTACTGCCTCGTTTGTTGACGCTGCTCAGACTTTCATAATGAATCCATAGCCGAATGGCTCGCTCCAGATTGGGGCTGGTCATCGCTGCATAGCCGGATAGTCCCATGTGAGAGATGCGTAGCGCCTGTCCCATAAAAAGCCCTAGCGCCGGTTGGTTAGCTGCGCCGATTAGAGCCTGCCCGATGCGCATGAAGCGGGAAATGCTGACGCGCGCCTTGGGGGAGGCCAGTATCTCAGGGGTGACGCTATATTCATTAAGGGTTGGCGTTGGGTCGACATTTAGTCGGAGGCAGGCTTCGCGCATTAGATCAACGAAATTGACGGATATGTCGCCGAGCTGCATGCGGATCTCCTGTGAGTGGGGTTTAAATAGAGTGTCCTGTGTATTTTATAGATAAAAAAATGTTATCTAAAGATATTGGCTGTTCCTCAAGGCAAGGCTAACTTATATGGCAATTCCCGCAGACTTGGTCGCTGCGTATAACTCGAGGCGGAAGCCGCGTCCTAATCGGTATTCCGCTCATTAAAGTGAATATTCAGGAGTGTTTCATGCAACAGAATTCATCTGGCGCGAGTAAGTATCCGCATCTGTTGGCCCCTTTGGATCTGGGCTTCACCACCCTCGCCAACCGCACCCTCATGGGGTCCATGCACACGGGTTTGGAGGAGTCTCCGAACGGCTTTCAGCGCATGGCGGCGTTTTATGCTGAGCGTGCGAGAGGCGGCGTTGGTCTGATTGTAACCGGTGGTATCGCTCCGAATCCGGAAGGCGCAGTTGCTCAGGGCGCTTCCAAAATGGACTCCGACGCGGATGCGGAAAAACACAAGATTATCACTCAAGCCGTGCATGAAGCTGGCGGCAAGATCTGTATGCAGATTCTGCATGCGGGGCGCTACGCCTATCATCCCAAACTGGTGGCTCCATCGCCTATTCAGGCTCCGATCAATATGTTTAAGCCTCGCGAGCTGACCACTGAAGAAGTGGATGAGCAGATAGACGCGTATGCTGATTGTGCTGCTCTGGCGCAACAGGCGGGCTACGATGGCGTTGAAATCATGGGCTCGGAAGGCTATTTCATCAACCAATTCATCGTAAGTCACACCAACAAGCGGACTGACAAGTGGGGCGGCGACTACGAGAGCCGCATTCGCATGCCGATAGAGGTGGTGCGCCGCGTTCGTGAGCGAGTCGGTCCGAACTTTATCATCATTTACCGCCTTTCTATGCTTGACCTGATTGACGACGGCAGTAACTGGGAAGAGGTGGTGCTACTGGCCAGGAAGATCGAAGAGGCGGGCGCCACCATTATCAATACGGGTATCGGCTGGCATGAAGCGCGCGTCCCCACCATCGCGACTATGGTGCCGCGAGCGGCGTTCACCAAGGTAACGGCGAAACTGAAGAAAGATGTCAACATTCCGTTGGTGACCACTAACCGTATCAATATGCCGGATGTTGCGGAAAAAGTGCTGGCGGATGGCGATGCGGACATGATTTCTATGGCTCGCCCTTTCCTGGCGGATGCGGATTTTGTCGTAAAGGCGGCGGAAGACAGAGCGGATGAAATCAATACCTGTATCGCTTGTAATCAGGCCTGTCTTGATCACACGTTTCAGATGAAGCTGACTTCCTGCCTAGTGAATCCTCGCGCCTGTCATGAGACCGAGCTGGTCTATGTGAAAACCAATGCGAAGAAAAAACTGGCGGTTGTCGGCGCAGGACCTGCTGGTCTGGCTTTCGCTACGGTAGCCGCTGAGAGAGGGCATGATGTAACTCTGTTTGATGGTGGGGATAAGATCGGTGGCCAGTTCAATGTCGCTAAGCTGATTCCGGGTAAAGAAGAGTTTTATGAAACCTTGCGTTACTTTGACCGTATGCTGAAGAAACATAATGTCGATGTGCGCCTGAATACTCGTGTGAATGTGGAAGACTTGAAGGCTGGCGGTTACGACGAGGTGATTCTAGCGACCGGTGTTTCTCCCCGTATACCCGAAATAGAAGGGATCGAACATCCAAAAGTGATGGGGTACCTGGATGCGTTACTGGGGCGTAAGTCGATAGGGAAGAAGGTTGCTGTTGTTGGCGCTGGCGGCATTGGGTTTGATGTCAGTGAATTTATTACTCACGAAGGGAGGTCTCCCAGCCTGGACGTTTCTGCGTTCATGAAAGAGTGGGGCGTGGATCTTGGGGTGGAGCATCGTGGCGGCGTGCAAGGTGTTGACGCGCATATTGAGCCGTCGCCCAGAGAGGTTTATCTGTTGCAACGGAAAACCTCCAAGCCTGGCAAGAATTTAGGTAAGACGACGGGGTGGATTCATCGCGCTTCACTAAAGAATAAGCAAGTGCGGATGGTCGCTGGCTGCGAATACGTCAAAATCGATGATGACGGTTTCCATGTAAACATTAATGGCGAGGCCAAGCTGTTGCCCGTGGATAACGTGATTATTTGCGCAGGACAAGATCCTTTGCGTGAGCTGCAGCAGCCGCTTGAGGCGGCGGGCGTGTCCGTGCATCTGATTGGCGGCGCGGATGTCGCTGCGGAGCTGGACGCCAAGCGTGCAATTAATCAGGGCAGCCGACTGGCGGCGGAAATCTGATTCGACCTTTCAGGGGCTGGCGCTGAGCTGAGCCCTCTTAAGCCTTTCATTTCGCACAAACCAAGCCATTCGGCTTAGTTTGTGCGCTCTTTCCCCAACTGGCCGCGACCTGTCTGACTGACATTTCCAAGGTTGCGTGCTAAGTTTTCATCAGCTTCATTATTAATCAATCAATGCGCCGGAGTGGTTTTAAGTGGCCCAGGAGCAAAAAAATATTGGTGTTTAAACGCTTGGTAAGCGCTAACGAAACAATTTTCTGTTATGTTGTTCCGCTTACAAAAAATAACAACATCGGCTATGGGCTACTGGACAACGCAGCTTAAAAAAACAAGCAAAGAAAGAAGGGCTTATTATCTAGGACATCGGCATGCCCAAACCTCAAAAAGATGATATTTACGAAGCGGTTCTCTTCTTGGAGGATCAGTATGTAGCGCGGCAAATGCGCTATTCGGAATTTGAGGCCATATTGGACGGCGTGGTGGCTCTGAATGATCTGGCTGATACGGAAATAACAGCGGTTTATGCAGAGCTTAACAAACAGTTGATACCTCGAGCGCTGGTATTTTTCAACGTCTACTTCGATGAAGAAGGCATCGCGGATTCGGAGTGGAACGTCCCTCTGAAGCGCTTGGCGAAAATTTCTGGCTCCGGTCCGGACCTCGGCGCAGGCCCGGTTCGACTTGCCTGTCGCAGTCAATGCGCTATCTCCTGGCATCAGCGGGATTTGTGGGACCCGGATATGAAGCCGGGGGGGAACGACTTTCAGGTAATCAAAAAGTCGTTGCAGGAAAATCGCCTGGGTTTCGAGGTGGTTGGCGAAGTATTGGAAGAAGAGGAGGATATTCCTGTTCTGACTCCCACACAGGCTGCTCCACAAACGGCGGCTTCGACTTCCGCGTTGGAGGAGCAGGAGCGGGTTCATCGCACGAAACTGGCGCGCCTGCTGAAAGCGCAGCGCTTGCGCATCAAGACGTTGAACAGTCAGCACGAAGCGGAAATTGAAGAGCTTAACCGGCAGCATCGGCTGGAAATGCAAGCGCTGAAGACCAAAGTGCAGGATATGGAGCAAAGCGTCCAGCACACCAAAGTGCTTTATGACCAGACCAAGATTAAGTTGCAGAAACGCAGCGACCAATATCTGTCTCTACAAGAGGAGATGGTGCAATTCAAGAAACGTCAATCGATGCTGGAGAAGGAACTTAGCAAGAGCGACGGCGGCGAGGAAGCTGAGCGTCTGAAGCAACGCTTGGAAAGTGAGCTGACGATTGTGAAAGAACAGTTGCAGCGTCGTGAGGCGGAACTGGTCTACCGGGATGAGCGTGAGGAGCAGCTGCGTCAAGAGATTCAAACCCTGAAGGATGAATCGGATGAAGGTGGCGGTGACATCCTCAATAAGCTTGCTGAACTGGATGTTGTTTTTGTTGTCTATCACCCCGGCGCAGGACATATCACCATTCCGGCAAAAGATGTCTTGCGTTATGTGCAGAACCCTATCGCCTATGCGGCGGAGCGTTGTTTTGTGACGGAGCGGCATTACAAGGAGTGGCTGGACCATTACGAGAACGCCGTTTGCGAACATGAAGTTCCCGGTAAGGGCCTGTGTGGCGAGAGTGTTTCTCGTGTGACTGTGCCGGCGGAGTTTGTTGCTGGTGAAAGCAACCGCTGCGAGAAGCATCAAGAATAGTTCGTGTCCTCTCTTTTTTATCAACCAGATTGCGTGATTCAATCGCTCAGCCATCCGCTGGCTGAGCGCGCTGACATTCGTCTATGGATAGTGCGGGGCGACTTGGTTCATGAGTTCGTGTCTGGCAACAAGTGGTTCAAGCTCAAATACAACCTGCTGGAAGCCGTGCGAAACCAAGCATCGGGGGTGTTAAGCTTCGGCGGCGCCTACTCCAACCACTTGCACGCGCTCGCTGCGGCGGGGCGTATGCTGAATATTCCCACTTTCGGCGTTGTGCGCGGCGCCTGGCGGCGTGAGCTGACGCCAACCTTGCAAGAAGCTCAGAACTGGGGGATGCGCTTGTTGTTTGTCAGCAATGAGGCGTATCGCCACAAGGATGACCCGGTTTGGCTGGAGGAAAGCATCGCGAACTGGGGCTTGTCAGAATTTATCGATACGCACAAGTTAATGGTTATCCCTGAAGGCGGCAGCAGTGCGCTAGCGTTGAAAGGGGTGTCTGAGTGGGGGCGGCGGATCTACTCCCATTTTGCCTTGACGCCTGCGTCTATATTCTTGCCATGCGGCACAGGCGGTACGATGGCGGGATTCATCGCCGCTGGCTCACCCCATGAGGTGGTCGGCGTGCCCGTGTTGCGCGCCGGCGACTCTATTGCAGATAAGGTCGAGGAGTTGCTGACTCTGAATAAGCAACGGTCAGGAACTCGCTTTCGTTTCCTGCACGGCTATGAGTTTGGCGGCTACGCCAGGACAAATGCGGAGCTGCTGAATTTTATTCAGGATTTCTCCAGCCATACTGGCGTTGAATTGGAGCCTGTCTACACAGGGAAGATGGCGTATGCGGCGCTGGACTGGTTGCGTCGCGGCGAGGCTCCTAAGGGCTCGGATGTCGTACTGGTGCACACTGGCGGTATGCAGGGAGTGCGGGGTTTTCTTGATCAACGTTGATTCTTCCCACTAATAGCTCAATGTCGCCCTGGCTGATTCCGCCCAGTCGTCGCTAACGACAAAATATCGGGCTGTTTCCAGCCATCCACCCTCCGGCGATTCCGCCAGTGCGATCAACATCCGTGGACGACTGCTCCCTTCAGTAGAGTTCAATTCCCTGTATAACTTTTGCCAGCTCATGACTGGAGCCTGATCGTCGGGATGTATTGAAAGTGAAGATAGCCAGTGTGACTTAGGGAGGAGTATCCAGCTTGAGGCTGTTTCCTCCAATTGAGACAGTGCGCTGACAGGCAGCCAGCCGCCGCATAAGTGATCAGGGGAGGCAAGCGAAGGGGCGGCGACGCTGCCGGGCTCAATCAATGGATAAAACAGATATCCTTTCATAACGATTTGGCGACGGACTTCATTGACGCCCAGTTGCGCCAGCGCCTGTCTGGCCTCGGGTATTTCCGAAAGCAGAATCTGGCTGCTGAGCAGTTTATTCAGTTTAAGATCCAGTCGATCCAGATAGTTGGGGCCGAACCAGTGAGCGTCTCCGCCTTTCGCAGATGGCGTCGATAAGCCGAGGTAAAATTTGATCGCGACTTCCTGATGTGCGTAGTGTCCATCGGGCGCCTGCAGGATGAAATCAAATTCGCCGTAAGTCTTTTTCCTGTCCTTTACTTGCAAGCCATGGGCAATTACTCGCCAGGGGCTGACTCGATCAACGGCGAAACGCCAAAGTGTTTCAAAGTAAGGGCCCAGAAAATGGCTTTTTATGTTTCCTTCCATGTTTATCAGGTCTTTGGTCAGGGATGAATCTTTGTCGTTCAGGGCGGTTGGCGCGCGATGATCAAACTGAACTGGCTCCATACCTGGAATGACAGCCAGCTCCGGGCTATCACAGGTCCACTGTAAATCTCGAAGTAGTTGCAGAGGCGTTCGCTTCACAAATTAAACTTCCGTTAGTACCCTTGCCGGCTCTATGCTCGCTGAGCACCGTAGCGGACTGGTCTGCAGCGGAGCTGCGAGGGTGTGGATGTAGACAAAAACCGCCCTTAAGGCGCATACAAGCCGGGGCAGTTTGGGTAACATAACAAAAACGCTTGATTAAGGGCATGTATGGAACAGTTTCGTAATATCGGTTTGCTGGGCCGGATGGGCAGCGTTCAGGTGGTGGAAACGCTAAAGCGACTTAAAAACTATCTGGTCGGCGAAGGCTACGCGGTGATCCTGGAAGAAGCCACCGCAGCGGTGCTGCCGGGTCATAACGTACAGGTATCCAGTAAGAAAATGCTGGGAGAAATCTGCGACCTGGTGATCGTAGTAGGCGGCGATGGCAGTTTACTGGGCGCAGCGCGGGCGCTGGCGGGATGCAATGTGCCGGTGCTCGGCGTCAATCGCGGCAGGCTGGGTTTTCTTACCGATATTACCCCAACGGAAATGGAGCCCCAACTGGCGGAAGTGTTGTCTGGCAAGTATGTCGAAGAATCCCGCTTCTTGCTGGACGCATACGTCAAACGCAATGGCGAGCCCGTAGGTTATGGATGCGGACTGAATGACATTGTTCTGCATCCCGGTAAATCCACACGTATGATCGGCTTTGATCTCTATATCGAAGGGCAGTTCGTCAACAGCCAGCGTTCCGATGGACTGATTGTTTCCACACCCACCGGGTCTACAGCGTATGCGTTGTCTGCAGGCGGGCCGATCATGCACCCCCGTCTCGACGCCATCGTGCTGGTGCCCATGTTCCCCCATACTCTGAGCAGTCGTCCAATTGTGGTGGACGGCAACAGCGAAATTAAGATCATTATCGGCGATTACAACGAAACCTATCCTCACGTCAGTTGCGATGGGCAGACGCACGTCACCTGCGCGCCGGGCGATACGGTCACCATCTGTAAGAAGCCGCAGAAGCTGCGTCTGATTCATCCCATGAGCCATAATTTCTATCAGATCTGTCGGGATAAGCTGGGCTGGTCAAGCAGTAGAGATCAGGGAGGGCAGTAGTCTAATGTCCGAGAGCCAGAAGTACCGAGGCTTTGACTTCATCGGCGACGTCCATGGATGCGCTAAAACGCTGGAGGCTTTGCTGGAGAAGCTCGATTACCGGAAAATCAACGGCGTATACAGTCACAAGCATCGTCAGGCGGTTTACGTCGGCGATATCGTCGACCGCGGCCCTCGCATCCGCGAGGCGCTGCATATTGTGCGGGATATGGTGGAGCATGGTAGCGCTCGTATCGTTATGGGCAACCATGAGTACAATGCGCTGGGGTATTGCACCAGGGCGCGACCGGGCAGTACACACACCTATCTGCGTGAGCATACGCCCCGTCATGAGCGTTTGATTCGGGAAACGCTGGACCAGTTCGCTAACTATGGCCATGAGTGGAATGAGTTTCTTGAGTGGTTCATGACACTGCCGCTGGTGATAGACGACCAGAGCTTCCGAGTCGTGCATGCTTGCTGGGATCACGGCTTGATATCCCAGTTTTTAGGGCTCCACCCCGACGGCCTTATTACGGAGGACTTTCTGCATGCTTCCACCGTTCGCGACAGCTTTGCCGGCCATGTGATGGATCGCTTGCTGCGCGGCACGGATATGAAGCTCCCTGATGGCATGTCCATTCGCAGCAGCGATGGTTTCGTTCGCACCGCTTTCCGCACCAAGTTCTGGAAAGCGGAGCCTGAGACATACGGTGATGTGGTATTTCAGCCGGATGCGCTGCCCGATGAGGTCGCGGAGCGGCGTTTGACGGAGCGAGAGCGGCGCATGCTGCTGTTTTACGGCCTGGAAGAACCGCCGCTGTTTGTGGGGCACTATTGGCTACAGGGGGCTCCACGACCTATTCGGCCCAATCTCGCTTGTCTGGACTACAGCGCAGTGAAATACGGCAAGCTGGTGGCTTATCGGTTGGAAGCCGGGGACCGTCAGCTGGCTGCGGATAACTTCGTCTGGGTGGATGTGATGCGTGACGCGGGGGCCGCCGCCGGGCGCTGAGTGCATGGAGAAAGTCTGCGACATTCTTGCTGATGAAGACATAGAGTCTCTTCGGTGTTATCTGCATAGCAATGGCGTCCCCGTAACCTTCAAGCAAAATGGGGCGCGCCAGGAGATGTGGGTGGATGATCCGGCTGTTAAGTCTCTAGCGCTGGAGTCATACCACAGTTTTCGCAAGGGCGCCGCCGCAGAAAATAATACCTCTTTGAAGAAGAGGACGCTGCTTGCTCAGGCTTACGATTATCCGTGCAGCGTCATTTTGGTCATATCGCTTGTTATTGCCGCCTGCATTACTAACTTTGGCGATAACCAGCAAGTTGTTAGTAAGCTCCTTATTATTGATCGATCTCTTCTGCCTTATGACGACATATTGGACAGGGTTAGATCTCTTATCGTCACTCTGCAGGGCGGGGCGTTTTGGCGCATGGTGACGCCTTTCTGGGTGCACTTTGGCGTACTGCACTGGCTGGGAAATATCTTGGCGATCTGGATGTTAAGCCGAAGCTTGGAAGCGCTTTTCAGCAAGCGGGGTTACTTTGCTTTCGTGTTGGGCGGGGCGCTTTTAAGCAATTTGGCGCAATATTTGGTGGCGGGCCCCTATTTTGGTGGAGCCTCGGGGGTGGGGTATGCATTTATTGGGGCTCATGCCGCCGGCCTTGCATTTGCTCCAGCTAGAAAAATCTGGGCCCCTTTCTTTTTTATCGTCGCATGTATTCTTTCAATGTTGGCGGGAATGGTAGGGCTGCCTGAGAAATTAGGCTACATCTTCGCCAATACGGCGCACGTTTTTGGTTTTTGGTTTGGCTTCGCTACGATGGCGCTATGGCTGAAAACAAGAGGAAAAAAGATGGGGAAGGCACCAACGGAGCATAACGGATAAACCAAATTGCAGAGCTGATTTTTCCAGCGTCCGTTGATGCGCATCCCCCAAGTAGCTGTGAATACTCTGATGAGAGCTGTGTGGGATCAAACACACAATGCAAATGATAATGATTATCATTTGTAAGTCAACACTTTTTCACCAGAATTTTATTGAAATGTCGGATCGCCCTTATGTTATAGTCCGCAACATTGTGCTGGAGACCCCTTATGTCCTTTGAAAATGCAGTAAAAAACCTGACTCCAGAGATTTATGAGGCTATGAAAACAGCCTTGGAGTTGGGTAAATGGCCGGACGGTAAGAAGTTATCAATGGAACAGAAAGAACTCTGCATGGAGGCGCTCATTACCTACGAAATTTCCCACGATGTGCCTGAAGATCAACGGGTGGGATATATAGAAAGAGACCGGCCGACGCCATGCGCCTTGAAGGCGGCCGCGGCGGAATCTTCCTCTGGCGTATGGACGCCTGAAAGCGGCGTTTCCAAGCATTGATCGAAGTTTCGCCTCCGTCGCGACGGGAGCGCGCGTTTCGACAATAACAATAATTGAGAGATGAATAAAAAACCAAGGGGACTCACTTGAGGGAAGTAGCTCAAGGCTGTCTGGAGAAAATGTTCAGCCAGCTCGACAACCCCGTCAACTACAGCCTGGTGGTTGGCGATGAACGAGTGGAGTTGAACTCTCTGCTCGGCAAATCACTTCAGATTAAATTTAGCGGCAAGATTGTCTGTAATCACTGCGGCCGCTCCACCAAAAAGAGCTTTAGTCAAGGCTTCTGTTTTCCTTGCTTCAAAAAACTGGCGCGTTGCGACAGCTGCATTATGAGCCCGGAAAAATGCCATTTCTTCGCCGGGACTTGTCGGGAGCCTGAGTGGGGGGAAACCTACTGCATGGTTCCTCATGTGGTGTATCTCGCCAACTCGTCGGGAGTGAAAGTCGGCATCACCCGGAAAACTCAGATACCCACCCGCTGGATTGACCAGGGCGCGACACAGGCCTTGCCGATCATGGAAGTCACCACGCGTCGGATGTCCGGTCTGGTGGAGGCGGTATTCCGGCAATCGGTGACGGATAGAACTAATTGGCGCGCGATGCTTAAAGGCGATCCGGAACCATTGGATTTGATTGCGGAAAGAGACCGTTTGCTCGCCGAGCTGGAAGGTGCGCTGGAAGGCTTACGCTGCGCTGAAGGGGCGGATAACATGGAAATTTTGACGTCTGCGGATGTGGTCGACATTGCTTTTCCAGTGATGCAGTATCCGCAGAAGGTGGTTAGTCTAAACCCGGAAAAAGAGCCGGAAGTTAGTGGTACATTACTGGGTATCAAAGGGCAGTATCTGATTTTGGATACTGGCTGCATTAATATTCGCAAATTTACGTCATACGAAGTTTCAGTCGCCGTCTGAGCCTATATGGAAGCTCGCCCACGGAACACTTGAGCATAATTACTATGAAAGAAAGTCAACCTCGCACTATATACCTGAAAGATTATCGCAAACCGGACTTTTTGATCGACGCCACGGACCTGAACTTCCAACTGTTCGAAGATGGGGCCCGAGTCACTTCCCAGCTGCATATCAGGCGTAATCCTGACGCCGATGCGTTCCGTGATGTTCTGGAGCTGGATGGCGTTGAATTGCAGTTGGAGCGCCTGCTGCTGGACGGCCGCACACTGAACCCGAATGAGTACCAGCTTGACGAGGAGTCGCTAAGACTGGAGCGCCTGCCCAAGCAGTTCGTGCTGACGGTCGTCACTTGGATCAAGCCGCAGGAGAACACTTGCCTGGAGGGGCTGTATCGCTCCAGTTCCATGTTCTGCACTCAGTGCGAGGCGGAAGGCTTTCGTCGTATTACTTATTATCTGGATCGCCCGGATGTGATGTCTTCTTTCACCACCACTATTGAGGCGGAGAAGAGTCGTTATCCTGTGCTGCTGTCCAATGGCAACCCTGTCGCCTCAGGTGAGAGCGGAGATCGCCATTGGGTGAAATGGGAAGACCCTTTCAAGAAACCCTGCTATCTGTTCGCGTTGGTGGCTGGCGACTTGGAATGGGTGGAAGACAGCTTCACAACCATCAGCGGTCGCGAAGTGCAGCTGCGGATCTATGTTGAGCCGCAGGACCTGAATAAGTGCAGCCACGCCATGGATTCTCTCAAGCGCTCCATGACTTGGGATGAAGAGGTGTACGGCCGTGAGTACGACCTGGATATCTTCAACATAGTCGCCGTCAGCGACTTCAATATGGGCGCGATGGAAAACAAAGGGTTGAACATATTCAACTCGTCTTGCGTGCTGGCGAACCCGGAGACTTCCACGGATGGGGCGTTTCAGCGTATTGAGGCTATCGTTGCGCACGAATACTTCCATAACTGGTCTGGCAATCGGGTGACTTGTCGTGACTGGTTTCAGTTGAGCCTGAAGGAAGGCTTTACTGTTTTCCGCGACGCGGAATTTTCTGCGGACATGCATTCGCGCGCCGTTAAGCGCATTGAAGACGTCGCCTTGTTGCGCACCATGCAGTTCGCCGAGGATGCAGGTCCTATGTCGCATCCGGTGCGACCGGATTCCTATATGGAAATCTCTAACTTCTACACGCTGACCGTATATGAGAAGGGTAGTGAAGTGGTGCGCATGCTGCACACCTTGCTGGGGGCGGAGAAGTTTCGCGAGGGATCTGACCTTTATTTCTCCCGCTTTGATGGTCAGGCGGTGACTACCGATGACTTTGTCGCCTGTATGGAAGAAGTCAGCGGTCAGGATTTTTCCCAGTTCAAGCGTTGGTACAGCCAGTCCGGAACGCCTGTCGTGTCAGTGACGGACCAGTATGACGCGGAGACGGAAGAGTACCGTCTTGATGTCAAACAAAGCTGCCCACCCACTCCGGGGCAACAGGAAAAGCAGCCGTTCCAGATTCCGTTGGCGGTTGGTCTGCTGGACCGTTCGGGCAAAGACATGTCCTTGACGCTGAAATCAGGTGAGGGCGAAGCCTCTGGCGTCGATGGCGACTTTACCCGGGTCCTGCAGGTTCGAGAGTCCGAGCAAAGCTTTGTTTTCACCGGCGTAACGGAAAAACCGACGCCTTCGCTGTTGCGCAGTTTCTCTGCGCCAGTACGATTGAATTACCCCTACGACAGGAATCAACTCACTTTCCTCATGTCATTCGACAGCGACGGTTTCAACCGCTGGGATGCAGGGCAAAAGTTAGCCCTTTCCGTCTTCAACGAGCTGATTGACGCGGAACTGAAAGGAGAGCAGGCGGACATTGACGAGCGCTACATTGAGGCGATGCGTCAGGTGTTGCTGGATGACGAAGGCGACCACGCTATGCTGGCGAAAATGGTTCAGGTTCCTGGCGTGTCGTTGCTGGCGGAGCAGGCCGAGGTGGTTCATGTCGACGCCATCCTCAACGCCCGGCGGCGGGTACATGAGAGAATCGGCGCCTCTTTGTCGGAGCTGTTGTTGAGTAAATACCGTCAACTGCACGCCCAGTCAGGCAATGCACTGGATAGCGTTTCCATGGGCTTGCGCGCCTATAAAAACGCTTGTTTGATGCTGCTTGCGCAGGGGAATGCGCAAGAGTCCGTATCATTGGCGAAGCTGCAGATGCAGCAGGCTCAGACCATGACGGATGAATTCGGCGCCTTGGCCGCGCTGGTGAACGGTCCGGATACTGAAGCGGCGCAATCCGCTTTGGCCGACTTCCTGTGTAAGTGGAAGAAAGACCAGCTGGTCATGGAGCAATGGTTCAGCGTGCAGGCGGCCAGCGAGCATCATGGCGCACTGGATAGTGTCCAGGCGTTGACGGCGCATGAATTGTTCTCTGAGCGCAATCCAAACAAGGTTCGTTCCGTGATTGGAACCTTTGGCGGCCAGAACTGGCGTCACTTTCATGCAGCGGACGGCTCTGGCTATCGCTTCCTGCGCGAGTGGATCATAAAGATGGATGGCTTGAACCCGCAAATTGCTTCCCGTCTGCTGACGCCACTGACTCGCTGGCGTAAATTGGAGCCGCAGCGCTCTGCGCTCATGCAGAAAGAGTTGCAGGAGATTATGGCGCATCCGGGCTTATCAAGAGATGCCTACGAAGTGGTGTCAAAAAGTCTGAAATAGGCGTAATTTGTAGAGAAAATGTCGATAAATGTCCGTTAAATATCGGAGGAATAGACAAAATTACTTGCTGAACTAAGCTTTTACATACAATAAAGCCCTGTTGAAGCAGAGCAAAATAAGAATAAAGCAGGAGGGGACCTCTCAGTCCGGCGCTCAATCACTCAGCTGAGCGCCGCGTCAGCCGAAAGAGTCGTTCAATAATCCAGCTGTCTTCGATTAGGAATAAGAGTATCTATGATGCAGAATAAAAAAATACTGCTTGGAAGCTTGTTGCTGTTTTCCTTCTATGCCGCCTGCGCAGGGGCGGCGGTGAGCCCCACTGAGGCGAAAAAACTAACGGG
Organism: Hahella sp. NS-SX17; assembly: GCF_057367735.1. Lineage (NCBI taxonomy): Bacteria > Pseudomonadati > Pseudomonadota > Gammaproteobacteria > Oceanospirillales > Hahellaceae > Hahella > Hahella sp. NS-SX17. The sequence continues at coordinate 5,270,635 of NZ_CM170632.1, read as the reverse complement.
AGAACTCACTCCTTTTGGCGCAATACGAGAAGGCAATGGTGAGGATATTCCTCGCTGGGAAGGGGGGATAGCCCAGCCGCCAAAAGAATATCAGCGTGCGGGGCAGCACCACCCAGACCCTTTTAAGGAAGACAAGCCTAAAGAAACGATTACTGCTCAGAACTTCACTAAGTATGAAAAGTACCTGAGTGAAGGGTTGCAGGCGCTATTTAAGACTTATCCCACTACATTCAAGATTCCCGTGTACGCCACCCGCCGCTCTCATTCCGCGCCGGACTGGGTGAACCAGAACACCTATGAAAACGCAGTCAAAGCCGACCTGACTAAAGATGGAAATGGCGTTACTGGCGCATACGGGGGCATCCCCTTCCCGGTGTTGCATGGTTCGAATGAACGCAAGGCGCTACAGACTGTCTGGAATCACCTTACTCGCTGGCGCGGCGTTTTTGTCACCCGGCGCGCGTCGGAAACGGCGGTGCAGCGTAACGGCGAGTTCACCCTGGTCAATTCTCAGCAGGAAGTCTTCTGGAATTTCTATAATCCAGAAGGCAGCGAAAAAGATCTGAAGAATATCCTGTTCTATTACCTCTCCTTTACGATTTCTCCTGCGCGCCTTGCTGGCGGCGCAGTGTTAGTGCATGAAACACTGGATCAGGTAAAAGAGCCTCGACAGGCGTGGGGCTACAACGCCGGACAAAGACGGGTCAGAAGGGCGCCTAATCTGGCCTATGACTCGCCGATCGCCGCCTCGGATAACTTGCGTACGGCGGATGACACGGATATGTACAACGGCGCTCCGGATAGATACGACTGGAATTATCTGGGGCTGAAGGAAATGTATATTCCCTACAACAGCTACCAAATATCTCAGGCGGGGTTGAAGTATGCGGATGTACTGGGCGTCTCCCATATCAATCCTGACTACACCCGTTTTGAGAAGCACCGGGTGCATGTGGTTGAGGCCAAACTCAAGTCAGGGGAGAGGCATATCTATTCCCGGCGTGTGTTTTATATCGATGAGGACAGCTGGAATATCGCCTTAGTGGACCAATATGACGGCCGCGGTGAGCTGTGGCGAGTCAGTATGGCGTTCCTGAAGAATTTTTATGAATTGCCTTCCACATGGACGGCATTGGACGTGTTTTACGATTTGCAGGCGCGCAGATATCACGTGCAGGGCCTGGATAGCGAAGAGCGCTCCACGCGGGTGTTCACCAACGAGGTTCCAGACCGCCGTTACTTCAGTCCGCAATCGCTGCGGCGGCGCGGGATACGCTAGAGCGCTTGCAGTTGGTGCGACAGCGGCTAATTTTTTAAGGGGCGCCGTGAGGCGCGATGTGCAAAAGGAAGATGTGGGCATAGACAGTGATGGGCTCAGAAAAAGGCGGGAATAAATGAAGTTAACGACGGTTCTGCGGAAAATGACGTTCGCGTGCGCGCTGTGTGTATCGTTGAACTCTCCTTGGTCTCTGGCGGGCGATGTGCTCAGCACTCCGGCAATGAAAACTGAATTGGCTCCCGCTACGTTGCTGGTGGATGTGGTGAAAGCCGGCGATCGTCTGGTGGCGGTTGGGCAGCGGGGGCATATCATTTATTCCGATGATCAGGGCGGAAGCTGGACGCAGGCTAACTCGCCTGTATCGACATTGCTGACCTCCCTGTTTTTTGTGGACGCCAAGCAAGGCTGGGCGGTCGGCCACGGCGCGGTAGTGCTGCATACTGAGGATGGTGGCGTCAACTGGAGCAAACAATTTGACGGCCTCGCTGCAAATGAGATGGTTATCGCCCAGGCGCAGAAACGGGTGGCGAACTTAAAGGAGCAGCTGGACGCGGCGCCGGAAGAAGAGGCGTCGGATCTGGAGTATCAACTGGAGGACGCCAGCTTCGCCCTTGAGGACGCCATGGCGGATGCAGAAGTTGGCCCGGGAAAGCCCCTGCTTGACGTTTGGTTTAAAAATGCGCAAGAAGGCTTCGTCGTCGGCGCCTATGGCTTTTTCTTTCGCACGGAAGATGGCGGCGCCAGTTGGACTAACTGGGCGCCCAGGCTGGAAAACACCGAGCGCTTTCACTTGAACGCGATTGCGCAGATCACTGGCGGCGCGATGTTTATTGTCGGCGAGGCGGGATATGTTTTCCGTTCGACGGATTTTGGCGCGACCTGGGAAACGCTTGAGTCGCCCTATGACGGCTCACTGTTCGGAGTAAGCGGCAACGGCAATGTCAATGAAGTGTTTGTGTTCGGTCTGCGCGGACATTTGTTCCATTCCCAGGACTCTGGTTCTACTTGGGAGCGTGTGGGCGTTGATGTGGAAGAATCGCTGATGGGCGCAGCCATAGGTGAGGGCGGGCGCATGGCGGTGGTAGGGAATTCCGGGGTTATGTTGCTGAGTCAGAACTTCGGTGAAGACTTCAAGGTTCATCCGCAGGCGGACCGTCAGGGATTGCTGGCGGCGACATTTCTGTCTCCCGACCAATTGATGCTAGTCGGCGAGGGCGGCGTGAACGTCCTCAAAAGCATAAGCAAGCTGAACTAGCCATAGTTCGATAGCAACCCACATTAGAACAATCAGACAGGGGAAACTTGAATGTCGAACAAGTTGCACGATCAAGGCGATCACTTCATTTTAACGCCGAAAGCGGAGCCGTGGCTGGAACGGCTGGTGTTTAACAATCGCCTGATCATTCTTATCGTCTTTCTGGCAATTACCGTATTCATGGCCTTCAACGCTGCGAAAATAAAGCCGGATTCCAGCTTTGAGCGACTGATTCCTCTGGAGCACCCCTATATCCAGAACATGCTGGAGAACCGGGATGATCTGGAGAACCTGGGTAACTCCATCCGCATTGCTGTAGCGGTCGAGGAGGGGGACATTTTCACTGACTCCTACATGGAGACCCTGAAGCAAATCACGGACGAGGTGTTTTATCTGCGCGGCGTAGACCGCTCCGGCGTGCGTTCCGTGTGGACTCCCAATGTGCGTTGGGTGGAGGTCACTGAGGAAGGGTTTCAAGGCGGCACAGTCATTCCTGATGGTTACAACGGCGGCCAGGAAAGCCTGGACAAGCTGCGCCAGAATATTCTTCGCTCCGGTGAGGTAGGCCGACTGGTGGCGGACAACTTCCGCTCCGCTATTATCTATGCGCCTCTATTGGAGATCGACCCGGATACTGGGCAATCATTGAATTACGAGCAGTTCTCCCGGGATCTGGAAACCAATATCAGGGAAAAATTTCAAGCACAGAATCCCAATGTTCGAATCTACGCAATTGGTTTCGCTAAAAAGCTAGGGGACCTGATCGAAGGTATGCGCTCAGTGGTGCTATTCTTCCTGGTCGCCATTGTTCTCACTATTGTGCTGCTGTATTGGTACTCGCGTTGTTGGGCTGGCACATTGACGCCGGTTCTGGCCTCCGTCGTGGCGGTAATCTGGCAGGTAGGTCTCTTGCGGTTGCTGGGGTATGGGATTGATCCATACTCCATCCTGGTGCCGTTTCTGGTGTTCGCCATTGGCATCAGTCATGGCGTACAGATTGTCAATGCAATGACGATTGAGTCGGCCCGCGGCTTCGACGCCACCACTTCCGCGCGCTTGGCGTTCAGGGCGCTGTATATTCCCGGCATGCTGGCGCTGGTGAGCGACGCGATGGGATTCCTGACTCTCCTGTTTATCAAGATCGACGTCATCAAGGATCTCGCCGTCACCGCCAGTATTGGCGTAGCGGTGATCATTGTCACCAATCTGGTGCTGCATCCCATCATTCTGTCGTATGTAGGCATCACTAAGTCTGGCGTCAAACACCAGAAAAACCGCGGCGAAGAGCGTGACCGCAAATGGCTTCGCATGTCCTATTTCGCTCACCCTTCAGTAGCGCGAGTATCACTATTGATTGCGCTGGTCGGCGCTGGCTTGGGAATTTACTACAAACAGGGGCTGAAGATCGGCGATCTGGATAAAGGCGCTCCCGAGCTGCGTCCTGACAGCAGATATAACCGGGACAATGATTTCATTATCAACAACTACAGCACCAGCTCGGACGTAATGGTGGTGATGGTGAAGACGGGCAAGGAGAAATGTTCCAGTTATCCCGTCATGAAAGCAATGGATGAGCTGCAGTGGGTGTTGGAAAACACGCCGGGCGTTGAGTCGACAGCGTCGTTAGCGACAGTATCCAAAATTGTCACCAAAGCGCTGAATGAAGGTAACTTTAAGTGGTACGAACTGTCCCGCAATCAACAGATTATCAACTCGTCCATTCAGCGGGCGCCGTCTGGGTTAGTGAACTCCGACTGTAGCATGACGCCGCTACTGGCCTTCCTGGAGGATCATAAAGCGGAAACCTTACAGCGGGTGGTGGACACCATAGAAGCCTTCTCTCGCGATAACGTCAGTGAAGACTATCAGTTGCTGCTGGCGGCGGGGAACGCCGGTGTGGATGCGGCTACGAATCAAGTTATTTCCAAAGCCAAAGATCTGATGCTGATCTTCGTATACTCAGTGGTCAGCGTATTGTGTTTTGTTACGTTCCGCTCTATCCGGGCGGTGTTGTGCATTGTGGTGCCTCTGGGCTTGACTTCGATCCTGTGCGAAGCGTTGATGACGCAGATGGGCATTGGCATCAAAGTCGAAACCTTGCCCGTTATCGCCCTGGGAGTGGGCATCGGCGTGGATTATGGCATCTATATCTACACCAAGTTTGAGCACTATATCCTTGAAGGTAAAAGCTTGCAGGATGCGTATTTCGAAACATTGCGCTCAACCGGCAAGGCGGTAATGTTTACCGGCATTACGCTGGCGATCGGCGTATGCACCTGGATATTCTCCCCCATCAAACTGCAGGCGAACATGGGGCTGCTGCTGTTCTTTATGTTCCTTTGGAATATGGTCGGCGCGTTGTGGTTGCTGCCTGCTTTGGCCCGCTTCCTGCTTAACCCAGAGAAGATGGTTGCGAAGGCGAAAGCCGCAGAAGGAGGAGCCTAATACTCCAAGCGGCGTATTCGCCGTTTATCTTGCTGATGAGAAGGAGCCTGTAAAGGGCCCTTCTTTGACTATAATTAATTGGTAAGCGTCTGGAATTGAATAGTAAATTGGGTTGTAAAGCGGCCTGCAGGCCTATACATAATCCGGTTTACGTAAAGCAGTCTTGAAAGCAGGTACTCATCTCCCAATGCCATTGATTAACGCTATGCTGCGCTTCTTGGTTTTGAGCATTGCAGCTCTATGCGCCACATTGACGTATTCCGCAGACACGCCTTCTCATATCAGTATCGCTACCGGCAATGAGACTGGCGTGTATTTTCCGACAGGCGGCGCCATTTGCCGGTTAGTGAATAAGTCCAGCAAGGAATACGGGTTTCGCTGCTTCGTTGAAAGCACCGACGGATCGCCCTACAACCTGCGCGCATTACGCTTTGGAGAAGTGGACTTCGCTGTTGTGCAGTCTGATTGGCAGTTTCATGCTTATCATGGCAGCAGTATTTTCAAAGAAGCGGGGCCTCATAAAGAGCTGCGCTCTGTATTCGCTATCCACCCGGAGGCCTTTACCATCGTGGCGCGTAAAGACGCCAATGTGAAAAGTTTTAAAGACTTAAAGGGCAAGCGGGTTAATGTGGGTAATGAAGGTTCCGGCCAGCGCGGCACTATGGAAGTGCTCATGAATGCGTACGGCTGGTCTCTGAATGACTTTAAATCCGCCTCGGAAATCAAGGCTATCGAGCAGCCACGGGCGCTATGCTCTGCTCAGATTGACGTCATGCTATATATCGTGGGCCATCCAAGCGGCGCGGTGAAAGAGGCGACCACTCTGTGCGACAGCGTGCTAGTGTCGGTGGAAGGGGAGGAAATTGATAAACTCATCCGCGCCAATACTTACTATCGCCGCGCAGTGGTGCCTGGTGGAATGTACCGGGGCAATGAGCGGGACGTGAACACCTTCGGCGTCGGCGCCACCTTTGTAACTACCACAGCCGTGTCGGACGAAGTGGTCTACAGTGTGGTCAAAGCGGTTTTTGAGAATTTCGACCTGTTTCGACGTCTGCATCCCGCACTGGCCAACCTGAAGAAAGAGCAGATGATTTTCGATAGCCTGACGGCGCCGTTGCATGCCGGTGCTGAGAAGTACTACCGGGAAATGGGCATGATTGGTAACTGATCGCCAAATTTGCTCTTTGTAAGGCCGACCTTAACGTCGGCGTAGCGCTTTTTTGCGTATGTTGTCCCAGAGCAGCTGATAGGCGAGGGTGGCTGGCGATCTTGGCGCGAATACCGGCAAGGGCTCGCGAAACTCCCCCATCTTTTCCACATCGCTACAGTAAGGGATGTAGCCGATTGGCGTTTTGCCGAGCGTTTTTTTGCAGCTGGCGGTGAAATCCTGGTGAATGCTCTTGCGGCGATCAATCATGGTCAACACGGGATACAGCTTGGTCACATCGATTTTCTTCTGCTCCATCATCTCCGTCACATGACGATAAGTTTCAAAAGACAGATGAGTCGGTATCATTGTGACCAGCACGGCGTCGGCGGCTTTGAGTATGCGCAGCGCCAGCTCCGATAAGGTGGGGGGACAGTCCAACACCAATACGCCATAAGTTTCGCTCAGCATGGATAACCAGGAGTCGAGCTTGCCTCCGCTGACGCCGGTGAGATTGACGTCGATATTACGGTTGCTCATATCGGAGGGGATGATATCCAGTCGGTCATAACCTGTTCCTTGAATCAACTCCCCCAGCGCAAGCTTGTCCTTGATCAGCTTGCTTGCTTTCTTGCGCTTGCTGTTCTCAACCTGAAAATACCAACTCGCCGCCGCCTGGGCGTCAAAGTCCCACAGTAGAGTGGGTTGTCCGCTACAAGCGCTGAGATAAGCAATATTGACGGCAGTGGCGGTTTTTCCCACCCCGCCTTTTAGGTTGTATACCGCTATGGTTTTCATGGAGTCTGATGGCGCCTTGTTGTTATGGTCGGCTGGAGCCCTGGTTGACCGGCGTTGGTGTAATACTTCCATGGAGCGCCGGTGAGTGCGAGCAGTCAGGCTTTGCCGACAGGGTTTTATTATTGGGTTGCTCTGTCAGAGTTATATAGGCTTTAACTGTAAAATCAAGAAACAATCGCATGCCGGGGCGCTTTTAGCGTGGCAACGCAGCCGCATAGTTGCTAGAATCTCTGCCCCTGAAATTTGTGTGCAAGTGGTCTTTGGTATGGACCACCACTGGTGAAGGATAGTTTTTTATGCCCGTAATTACATTGCCAGACGGCAGTAAGAGAGAATTTTCCAACCCTGTAACTGTGCTGGATGTCGCCGCTGACATCGGTCCCGGACTGGCCAAAGCCGCTGTGGCGGGCAAAGTGGATGGAACACTGGTCGACTGCTCTCATGTTATCGATAAAGACACTGAACTGGCGATTGTAACGGAGCGCGACCCTGAAGGCGTTGAGGTGATCAGACACTCCAGCGCCCACTTGCTGGCGATGGCGGTGCAAAGTATTTTCCCTAGCGCGCAGGTAACTATCGGTCCTGTTATCGAAGATGGTTTTTACTACGACTTTGCGTTTGAGCGTCCTTTCACTCCAGACGATCTGGTTAAGATCGAAGAGAAGATGCAGGAGCTGTCCAGCGCCGACTTGCCGGTCACTCGCTCATTGATGTCTCGTTCTGAGGCGATAGAACTGTTCAAGAAAATGGGTGAAGAATACAAAGTCGAAATCATCGCCAGTATTCCCACCGAAGAAAATCTGTCTTTCTACTCTCAGGGCGACTTCATTGATTTATGTCGCGGCCCGCACGTTCCCAGCACAGGCAAAATCAAAGCTTTCAAGCTGACCAAAGTGGCGGGCGCATACTGGCGTGGCGATTCCAACAACGCCATGCTGCAGCGAATTTATGGCACTGCCTGGGGTAATAAAAAGGACCTCAAGGCGTATTTACACAGAATCGAAGAAGCGGAAAAGCGCGATCACCGTAAAATAGGCAAAAAGCTGGGCCTGTTCCACATGCAGGAAGAGGCGCCAGGCATGGTATTCTGGCACTCTGACGGCTGGACCTTATATCAAGTAATTGAGCAATACATGCGCAAGCAATTGCGTAAGCATGACTACAAAGAAATCAAAACGCCTCAGGTGGTTGAGCGTACTTTGTGGGAGAAGTCCGGGCACTGGGAAAAGTTCCGCGACGATATGTTCACCACTCAGTCTGAAGATCGCGACTTCGCTATCAAGCCGATGAACTGTCCCTGTCATGTTCAGGTGTTCAACCAGGGGCTTCGCAGTTACCGTGATCTACCGCTGCGGCTGGCTGAGTTCGGCTCCTGTCACCGTAATGAAGCTTCTGGCGCGCTCCACGGTCTGATGCGGGTGCGTGGTTTCACGCAGGATGACGCGCATATTTTCTGTACTGAAGAGCAGATCCAGGAAGAAGTCGGCAAGTTTATTGACTTCCTGCATGAAGTTTATGCGGACTTCGGTTTCTCCGAGATCATATACAAGCTGTCCACTCGTCCAGAGAAGCGCGTAGGTTCAGACGAAATCTGGGATAAGTCGGAAAAAGCTTTGGCGGATGCGTTGGACGCCAAAGGCTTGCCTTGGGAAGAATTGCCTGGCGAAGGCGCATTTTACGGCCCTAAAGTGGAATTCTCCCTGAAAGATTGTCTGGGGCGCTTGTGGCAATGCGGCACCGTGCAGGTGGATTTTTCCATGCCAGGCCGTTTAGGTGCGCAATACGTATCCGATGAGCAGGTCAGAAAAACGCCAGTTATGTTGCACCGGGCGATTTTGGGTTCCTTTGAGAGATTTATTGGAATTCTCATTGAACATTACGAAGGCGCATTCCCTTCCTGGCTGGCGCCGACTCAGGTTGCGATTCTCAATATTACCGACAAACAAGCGGATTATTGTAAAAAAATAGGCGAAATCCTGAATGATAAAGGGTTTAGGGTGCGTCTGGACTTGAGAAACGAAAAAATCAACTATAAAATTCGCGAGCATACTTTGAACAGAGTCCCCTTTTTGGCAGTGGTCGGGGACAAAGAAGTCGAAACTCAATGTTTAGCTATCCGGACTCGTCAAGGCGAAGACCTTGGTGTGATGTCCATTTCTGCGTTTGAAGAATTGCTTCAAAGTGAAGAAGCCAAACGCAGCCGTAGCTAGAAATGATTAATTAACACGGAGAAAACACGATTAAGCGCAATACGCCACAAGGCAAATCCGATCGTCCAAAAATAAATGAGAACATAACTGCTCCAGAAGTTCGGCTGATAGCCTCCGACGGGAAGCAGGTCGGTATAGTTCCTATAAAAGAAGCCTTGGAAAAAGCAGAGCAGGAAGGCTTGGATTTAGTGCAGATCGCGGATTCTGACCCGGTAGTCTGCCGCATAATGGACTACGGGAAAAAGATTTTTGAAGAGAAGAAGCAGAAAGCTGCTGCTAAGAAGAAGCAGAAGCAGACGCAAGTAAAAGAAATGAAATTTCGACCAGGGACGGAAGAAGGGGATTATCAGGTAAAGCTGCGCAACCTGATACGTTTCCTAGAGCACGGGGACAAGGCCAAAGTATCCATTCGCTTCCGCGGACGGGAAATGGCTCACCAAGAGCTCGGACTGCAGTTACTGCAAAGGGTCGAGAAAGACCTGGAGGAGTTCGGCGTCGTGGAGCAAAGGCCCAAGATGGAAGGGCGTCAGGCTATGATGGTGGTAGCCCCGAAAAAGAAAAAGTAGCCTTCTCAGCAATAGAGGCTGCTCATTTATATCTAAATGAATGCGGAGTATTCATATGCCTAAGATGAAAAGCAAAAGCTCGGCGGCGAAGCGGTTCAAAAAGACCGCTAACGGCTTTAAACACCGCCAATCCTTCACCAGTCATATTTTGACCAAGAAGAGCACCAAGCGTAAGCGTCACCTGCGTCCTAAGAAGCAAGTGAACCCTTCGGATGTTCCATTGATCAAGCGTATGCTCTGCCAGTAATTAATACGGAAGGATTGAAATATGCCTCGAGTTAAACGTGGTGTAACGGCTCGCCGTCGCCATAAGAAAGTTCTGAATCAAGCCAAGGGTTACTACGGAGCGCGTAGTCGTGTATTCCGTGTAGCCAAACAAGCGGTTATCAAAGCCGGACAATATGCTTACCGTGACCGTCGTCAGCGTAAGCGTCAATTCCGCGCGCTGTGGATTGCCCGTATTAACGCCGGAGCGCGTGACAACGGTCTGTCTTATAGCCGTTTGATCGCTGGTCTGAAGCGCGCCAACGTCGAGATCGATCGCAAGGTCCTGGCGGATCTGGCTATGAACGAAAAAGCGGCTTTTGCTGCTGTCGTTCAGAAAGCTAAAGAGGCCCTGGCGTAATCTAACTTTTCAGCAAATCGTTGATTTTGTTGATTAATATTTGATAGGGGAAGGGGCTGCTCTTCCCCTATTTTTGTTTCTCGGAGCGGAAAAATGGAGAATCTTGAAGGCATTGTTGATCGCGCCAAAGACGCCGTCGCCAAGGCGGAGAGCGAACAGAGCCTTGAACAACTAAGAGTTGACTACCTTGGCAAGAAAGGGCAAATCACCCAACTTCTGAAAGAACTGGGGCGTCTTGACGCTGCGGAGAGACCTGCGGCGGGAGCAAAGATCAATGAAGCCAAGCTGTTGGTGCAAGACCTTATCAACGAAGCCAAAAGCGAGCTCTCCAGCAAAAACGAAGCAGTCAAACTGGCTGCGGAATCAATCGACGTAACCTTGCCCGGGCGTAAAGAGTCATTGGGAACTCTTCATCCTGTCACCCGGACGATGTTGCGTATTGAAGATTTCTTCGCGCGATCTGGATACACAGTGGAAGAGGGGCCTGAAATCGAAGATGACTATCATAACTTCGAGGCCCTTAATATCCCGTCTCATCATCCTGCGCGCGCCATGCATGACACCTTTTACTTTGACCCGACGACATTACTGCGCACGCATACGTCCCCGGTGCAGATTCGGGTAATGGAATCAAGCAAGCCTCCATTCCGCATGATTTGCCCCGGAAGAGTTTATCGTTGTGACTCGGATATGACTCATACGCCCATGTTCCACCAGGTAGAAGGTTTGATGGTGGATAAGCATGTCAGCTTTGCTGACTTGAAAAGCACCATCGTAGAGTTTCTGCGCGAGTTCTTTGAGAAAGACCTTGAAGTACGTTTCCGTCCGTCTTACTTCCCGTTCACAGAGCCTTCCGCTGAAGTGGACATTGAGTGGGGAAGAAACGAAGACGGTTCAATCAAGTGGTTGGAAGTGATGGGCTGCGGCATGGTTCATCCTAAAGTGTTTGAAGCAGCGGGCGTCGACTCTGAAACCTATTCAGGGTTTGCCTTTGGTATGGGCGTTGAGCGATTGGCGATGCTCCGGTACGGCGTGAACGATCTGCGGATGTTTTTCGAAAACGACATGCGTTTTCTTGACCAGTTCTAACCTCAGACGTGAATACCCCTTAAAACACGGTAAGGATTAATAATAGGCTTTGTGATATGAAATTCAGTGAATATTGGTTACGAGAGTGGGTCGATCCGCAGCTGAGCTCTGAAGCGTTGGTTCAGCAAATCACTATGGCGGGCCTGGAAGTGGACGCTGCTGAGCGCGTAGCCAAGCCTTTTAGTGGAATCGTGGTGGGTGAGGTGCTGTCAGTCGAGCCCCACCCCGATGCAGATAAGCTTCGCGTTTGTAAGGTTTCGGATGGTCAGGAACAGTTCCAGGTTGTATGTGGCGCTCCGAATGTCCTAGCGGGAATGAAAGTTCCGTTCGCTAAAATTGGCGCTGTGTTGTCCGGCGACTTCAAAATTAAAAAAGCCAAGCTGCGAGGCGTAGAGTCTCAGGGCATGTTGTGCTCAGAAGAGGAGCTGACGCTAGCGGAGAAGTCCGATGGCTTAATGCCGTTGGCCGCGGATGCGCCTGTTGGCGCTGACGTTCGCAGCTATTTGAAGCTGGATGACAATATTATTGATGTTGATCTGACTCCCAACCGTAGCGATTGCCTCAGTATTCTGGGCATGGCGCGGGAAGTGGCCGCTCTCAATAAGATTCCTTTTGAGGCGCCTGAAGTGAGGAAGACGGCGGCGGTTACTGAAGACGTATTCCCTGTTCGTATAGACGCTCCAGAGGCCTGTCCGCGATATGTTGGGCGCGTTATCAAAGGGGTGGATTTGTCTGCGCCTACGCCTCAGTGGATGGTTGAAAAACTGCGCCGTAGTGGAATTCGCAGTATTGACGCAGTGGTGGACGTCACTAACTTCGTCATGATCGAGTTAGGTCAGCCCATGCACGCGTTTGACCTCAACGAGCTTGCGGATGGTATCGTTGTTCGTATGCCTGCCCCGGGTGAAAAGTTAGTTCTGCTGGACGGTCAGGAAATAACTATTAATCCAGATACGTTAGTCATTGCTGACAAAGAAAAGCCTCTAGCCCTGGCTGGCATTATGGGGGGCGAGCATAGCGGCGTTTCTGAAAAAACCCAGGACATATTCCTGGAAAGCGCATTCTTCGCTCCTTTGCATCTGGCTGGGAAAGCGCGTTCATATGGTTTGCATACGGACTCATCTCATCGCTTTGAGCGTGGTGTCGACTACGCTCATCAGGCGCGCGCCATAGAGCGGGCCACCGAGTTGTTGCTTGAGATCGTGGGCGGTCAACCTGGTCCGGTTACTGAAGTCTGTAGCAAAGAGCACTTGCCTGCCAAAGCATTAGTAAACCTGCGTCATGCCCGTGTTGATGAGTTGTTGGGCGTTCATCTTGATCGCACCAGGGTAGAGGAAATGCTGGCCAGGTTGGGGCTTAGCGTGCACAAGGTGGCGAAAGATGGCTGGACTTTCAGTGCACCGACCCATCGCTTCGATATTAGTATTGAGGTGGATCTGATCGAAGAAGTGGCAAGATTGTATGGCTATAACAAGCTTCCCGTTACCGAGCCTATGGCTCCGTTGGGAATCAAGCCGTTGCCGGAGAGCAAGGTATCGCTGCGTCGCTTGAAATTGCACTTGGTGTCGAGAGGCTATCAGGAAGCGATTACTTACTCTTTCGTAGATCAGAAAGTGTTGAGCCTGCTGACTCCCGAGGAAGATACTATTAATTTGGCGAATCCTATCGCCAGCGATATGGCTGCGATGCGTACGACCCTCTGGGCAGGCCTATTGCAAACCGCTCTATATAACCAAAATCGTCAACAAAATCGCATTCGCCTTTTTGAATCTGGTCTACGCTTCCTTAAGAGGGACGACCAAATTCAACAGGACCCGATGTTGGCAGGGTTAATTATGGGCTCCAGTATGCCGGAAGGCTGGGAGAGCAAAAAGCGTACCGTAGACTTCTATGATGTGAAGGGAGATCTGGAGTCGCTTTTGGAAATTCCTGGTTGTAACTTGGGTTTCCGGAGTGCTCAACATCCGGCGTTGCACCCAGGGCAGACGGCTGAAGTGCTGAAAGACGGGCAACCTATTGGTGTGTTAGGCGCACTGCATCCCAGAATTGCTAAAACTTTGAATTTAAATGGCCCACTTTATTTATTTGAGCTATGCTTAAATTCAATAGCAGACGGGCAAGTGCCTTCTTTTAAAGGAGTTTCCCGCTTCCCGGAGATCCGAAGAGACCTTGCTATTGTAATAGATGAACAAACACCTTACGCGGATGTCGCCCTGGCGATTGCTCAGAGCGCAGGGGAGTGGCGTGTTCACCACGAGCTGTTCGATGTATATCATGGGGAATCGGTCGGTGCTGACAAGAAGAGCCTGGCCGTCAGTATCGTGTGGCGCCATCCTGAGAGAACATTACGCGACGAAGAAATCACGGAGGCATTTGACAACGTGGTGAAAGAACTTGGTAATCGTTTCGGTGCGTCTTTGAGGAGTTAGTCATGGGAGCTTTAACGAAAGCAGATATGGCTGAGCGGCTTTATCAGGAAGTGGGTCTCAATAAGCGTGAAGCTAAGGAGATGGTCGAGGCCTTCTTTGACGAGGTCAGGGATGCATTAAGCCACAACGAGCAAGTAAAGCTGTCAGGATTCGGCAATTTTGACCTGAGGGACAAAAAGCAACGTCCTGGCCGTAACCCAAAGACGGGGGAGGAGATTCCTATCACCGCCAGACGGGTTGTTACTTTCAGACCAGGTCAAAAATTAAAGGCTAAAGTAGAAGCTTATGCTGGAACCCAGTCATAACGACGAGCTCCCACCCATTCCAGGAAAACGCTACTTCACCATTGGTGAAGTTAGCGATTTATGTAGTGTAAAGGCTCACGTGCTGCGATATTGGGAGCAAGAGTTTCCTCAACTCGCTCCTGTAAAGCGGCGCGGAAATCGCCGTTATTATCAACGCCAGGATGTGTTGATGATTCGCCAGATTCGAGATCTGCTATACAATCAGGGTTATACCATCGGCGGCGCCAAACAGAAGCTGGCAGGCTCCGAAACCAAGGAAGATGCGACACAGGCTAAGCAACTCATTCGTCAAATGATTATTGAGTTGGAAGAGGTGTTGTTGGTTCTTGAAGCCTGACAGGTTTTGAGGACCGCCACCACAAAGTAAAAAACTGAATTATTTGGTTTTTTAGGGGTTGAAGGGCGGGGTGTTTTTATCTATCATACGCCCTCTTCGAGTCGGGGCGTAGCGCAGCCTGGTAGCGCACTTGCATGGGGTGCAAGGGGTCGAGTGTTCAAATCACTCCGTCCCGACCAATTTTCCTTTCTAGTATCAATAAGTTACACCGCTATTTTATTGTGGTTAAATTTTAGTCTTGCAAAAGATTTGCAAAACCTCCCGTTAAATTTCAGCTATTTTTAGGTCCGCGACGGCATTTACCCACCTAATTTCGCTGTGTCCAGAATCGTAGTTCTTCACCATTTTTTCTGAAGCCCATCCGCCCAGTTGCTTGGGATCTTTTTCCTTATTTCTGTATGTTTTTTCATCTGGCGCTTGGATTGTAGCGGTCAAAAAATCCCCGACATTGCTTTAAGTTTTTTTAGCTACAACTGGCGCGATTCCATGCATTAAATGCATGCCGACACTGAAAGTGTTTCAAGTTGTACCTGCAGGGGTTGTTAAATTACAGGTGGATTTTCTGTTAAGTTGTTGATATTTATGATTTTTTTGAAAAAGCCCCTGGGGAAGGGGGTGGTATTGTATCTAATGTAATCTGAGATTGTCTTTTTACTTCAGTAATATGTTGAAAAATAAGATTTTAATGCTCATTATTGTCCGATATTAACTAATTGCATCCAGTTCGAATGTGTACCATGATGTGTACCAAAATTGGTTTTTTTTAACTTGTTTTAGTAAGGATAAAGGACGGTAGGAGTGGGAAAACTAAGTGATGCCAGGATTCGAAGCGCAAAGACAGAGAAAGATACTTGTTTATCTGATGGTAATGGCCTTTCTTTACGTTTATCCCCATCAAAAGGAACGATCACTAAGACTTGGGTTTTTCGATATAGACGACCTTCGTCAAAGCAGCCGGCTAAAGTATCTTTAGGGACGTATCCGGCGGTTTCTCTGCGTGATGCTCGCAAGCGCGTAGAAGAAATGAGGCAGCAACTATTTGAGGGATTAGACCCTCAGTACCTGAAAGAAAGCCGGCGAACACTTAATGCTCAAGCGGTTCCAATGAGGAAATTATTTGAGTCTTGGCTGGCGTTTCAGAAGGCGGCAGGTGACGTTACTGAAAGAACTCTAGACCAGCAGGAGCGTCGATGGAGAGTTCATCTGAATAGACCGTTGGGGCTAACTCTGGCGATGCATGTTACTCGTAGTCAGGTGGCCGCAGTGTTGGATTCTATGGTGACCAAGGGGATCAAGGAAGAAACTAGAAAGTGCTTGTCCTTGCTAAAGATGATTTTTCGCTTTGCAGAAGAGCGTCACATTATTAGTGAGAGCCCGATAGAGAGTCTAAACGCAAGAACTTTTAAGGTGGCGGCAGGCAATCCACGAGAAAGGGTATTATCGATAAATGAGTTAAAAGTCTTCTGGAGTCTCCTTGATGAAGAAAGGCTCTCTCAATCCATGACGACAGCATTTAAATTATTGATAGTCACAGGCGCGAGGCGTGCTGAAGTCACAGGTATGAAATGGACGGAGCTTGATTTGGATAAGGGGGTATGGACTCTAGGTCATGATCGCACCAAAAATAGAAAAGGGCACGTTATATTTTTGTCTGACTTGGCCATGAGACTGATCTTAAGCATGAGGCCATTAACAGGAAGTGGCCAGTACGTTCTAAGCTTAAATGGAGGGGAAAGATCCATTCGACCCGATAGTCTCTCTGGTTCGCTCTGGCGCATTGTTGAGAATGTAGGAAGCCTTCAGCACTTTACCGCTCATGACCTCCGTCGAACCGCTGCTACAGCATGGGGTGAAGTGTTAAAGGTTCAGCCACATGTTATTGAAAAAATGCTTAATCATCAGCCGAAAGATAAGTTAATTGCGACCTATCAAAGAGCGCTCTACTTGGATGAACAGAAAGCTGCATGGCAGGCATGGGGGGAAGCAGTTGAAGCCTACATTGTTGGATGCTCTGAAAACGTAGTGGCTTTTAAAACCTCTCGTGGCTAAGGTGTAGTGCGATCCTGCCTTCGAAGATTAAACGGACAGTTGGCGCAATTATCATTATTGAGAACGCATGGATATTTCCATTCGGGGGCGTGGATTGAAGCAAGGACGTTATTCTGAGGTTCGAACCTCAAAGCTGTTTAAAAATGTAAATGTGTCTACAAAGCGTCTACGCAGATCTAATCAGGCTGTGTAACAAAAAATCGATATGGCTGGAAAGGGTCAGTGTTGCTACTATTTTTAAATCTACCAGTGTGCACTTAACACCATTGGCATGGACATGTCCATGCTGGTTAAGATGCGTTTTTTTGCAACCTTTTTGCACGTTTATTCCAGAAATAAGCGAATGTAATTCGATACAATATAAAGAATGTAATTGTTATATAGGCAACTGTTAGCAGCAATTGCGTAATAATAAATTCCTTATCTATAAAGAGAATGCCGATGTACGTGAGCAGGCCAAATAACGGCCCGAAATATAACGACATCTTGAGCACATATTTTGTATCCATTAGCTGGTCTTGCTTAGGTTTTAGAAACAAAAATGGATACCAGCCAGAATCCATATCCGTAAGTTTATTCATGAACTTTTCCATAATGCCTCTTTACGCCCGCAACTCACGGGGCTTTATAGTGAAGGCGAAGCCGCAACGTAAAAGCCGTCGCTGTGCATGCGTTTGTTTTGGGTGTTACTCAAACCTACAAGGCTCATCCATAAGAGTATCTTCAACAACCGGCAATACACCAGGGTTTTTACTCCGAAATTCAGCCAAAGATTTCTCCAACTCTGTTATAGATTGTCTCTTCAACTGTGGCTCCTTATACTTTACAGTGTCATCAAATCTCGCCAATAACCACTCCAAATCCAGCAATTTCCCTTCATCGCCTTGATTAACATTTTTAATGGCGGAAATGAGAGACTCTCTGTCTACTGATATTTTATATATGCTCATGTTCTCCGCCACTCATAACGCCGCCAGCTGCGAGGTCCAGCGCAGGTAGTGCGCGATGCTGCTTGGCCTTGATAATTGTTTTGTATTTGTTGCTTAAAGAGTTCACATCGTTCCTCTAGCAGGCAAATCGTACTGCATGGTGAATAATTGACCATGTTTTTCCGCCATAAGAGATGAAAATAGCACACAATGTCTCAAATGTGCTGCTTTACTCACTATGCCATGGTTTCCGGGAATTCGCTACTTTGCTTTGTTAAGAGTTTCAAATTCAAAATACATAAATTAATTCACCTATAAAGTTAGCACCTGAAACCGGTCCCCATATACGACTATCGGAAGAATTATCCCTGTTGTCACCAAGAAAAAAATAATGATTATCTGGAACTGTGATAGAGCTGGTAACAGTAAAGGGTCTTGCGGGGAACCTTTGAATTAAATAACTGTCGTTTCCGAGTTTTTCTCGGTATACCTTGACTTCATTTGATTCAAATAAAAACTCTGATGATAAAGAGTTTCCATTTATATAAATAATATCTTCTCTTATTTCGATATGATCCCCTGGTAATCCTATAAGTCTTTTAATTAATGGTTGTTCTGGTCAAATCCCACCGGACACTTTCTTTAGAGAGTTTTCATAATTAACCGGCGACATATCATTGTTCGCCGTATGCAGTCTTTCGAGGTTGTAATATCTCATGTAGGCTGCGACATCCTGCTTCATGTGTTCCCGGGTGGGCTGGGGGATTTTGAATATCCAGTCATGCTTAAGACTCCCAAAAAAGCGTTCAACCACCGCATTGTCCCAACAGGCTCCCACATCGCCCATACTTGCCCTGATTTCATACTTTTCCAGCAGTTTTCGATAATGTCCGCTGGTGTACTGAGAGCCCCGGTCACTATGGAATACCAAGCCCTTGGGCGGCTTCCGCAAATTGTAAGCCTTGATCAGCGCCTGGCTGACCAGGCTCGTTGTCATGCGCTTGTCGATGCGCCACCCGACGATCCTTCGGGAATATAAATCCATGACAATGGCCAGATACATCCAGCCTTCTCCTGTTTTCAGATAGGTCACGTCGCCAGCCCAAACCTGATTGGGCGCTGTAGGATTAAAATTCTGATTCAACAAGTTATCCGCCACCGCATGATGGTGTTTGCGCCTTGTAGTGGGTTTGTAGGCAACGCGTTGCGTGACCTGAAGACCAAGCCGCCTCATGAGCTTGCGAACCCGGTAGCGTCCCACCTGAAAGCCTTCTTCGCGTAGCTTCTTCATCATCTCTCGACTGCCCAGACTGCTTCGAGAAGCTTTAAACAGTCGCTTCATTCGCCGATGCAGATGAAGCTCATCAAACCGGATCACCGGCGCAGGGCGCCGACGCCAGGCATAGAATGCTGATCGACTTGCACGCAGAGCCCGGCAAAGCACTTTCACTGGGAAGCGATTCGACTCTGCTTGAATGAAGGCGAACTTTATTTCATTTCTTTCGCGAAGAAGGCCGAAGCCTTTTTTAGAATTTCCTTTTCCATGCGCAGCTCTTTGTTTTCTTTGCGAAGCCGTTTTAACTCGGCGCGCTCGTCTTCAGCCAGAACCTGATTTTCAAGCTGAGCTTCAATCTTTTCCTTCCACTTGTAGTGTAGTGGCCTAATAACCCCGGACACCTTTAGGTGGTAGGATCGCTACCACATAGAGAGGTGTTCAATGATCAGAAAGTGACGTTTCTTTTCGCCAGAGTTCAAACAAGAAGCCATCAGTCTTGCACTTGATCAAGTGTATACCATTTCTCAAGCAAGTACTTCCTAGACGTGAGAGAACACCCGTCGGCCCTAGGTGATACAACTGTAAGATGAAACTGATGGCGTCACTCCCAAGGGCAAGGCCCTCACTCTTGAGCAACGGTGGATTCAGGAGTTGGAATCCGGTTACAAGCGCTTGGAGGAGAAAACGGACATTATTAAAAAAACTACCGCTCTCTTGTCGTCGGAGGAAATCAATCGCACGCGTTAATGGACCGTTTGAGTGGGTAAAGGTCAGAGGAGATGGCCTGTAAAGGGTTTGGTGTCAGTCGTTCCAGTTTCAACGTCATGGTCGTATCAATGCTGAACATCTGCAGCTACGAGCCAGGGTGTAGCGAATATTCACCCAAAGCCGAAACTCTGAGGGGAGTCGAACAATTGCGCTTACGCTCAATGATGAAGGAGTGATGTGATGATTGGGCGTTTTAAGGTCGCCCTCAATGCGGAGCGTGGATTGAAGCAAAGACATTACTCGAAGATTCGAACCAGAGTCTCTGGAGTCAAAGTCCGGTTACTCATTAGTTTTTTGTGAATTTTATAAATTTATTTTCTTTTAAAAACAATTGGTTAAATTGTGAGCGTCCGCCGAATCACACCTTTGAATTTGTCTGAGAGCTCCTAAACTGTCTTCCGAACCACATTCGGGAGACAGTTCATGAAGCGAAGAACAAGACGGCAATGGCTGGCGCTCTTTGTCCAGCAGGAGCAAAGCGGCCTGAGTGTATCCGCGTTTTGCCAGAAGCATCATTTGTCCGCGCACTACTTTTCCAAGCGCAAGCGGTTATTAAAGCCTACTTCCCAGGATCGCCTTTCCTCTCCTTTTGTTTCTTTACAGCGCCCGGCTACTATGTCTTCCACTGAGACCATTCAATTGCGCGCTGGCGCGGTCATGCTTGAGATACCCGCCTCGACATCTCCCGCATGGCTGGCCGAGCTGATTCAGGCTTTGTCATGAGATCGGCCGCTGACTTCGATACTATTTACCTGCATCGCGATCCGATCGACTTTCGCAAGTCGATTAACGGGTTGATGCTGATCGTCGAGCAGGAAATGGCGCTGTCGCCATTCGATACCGCTCTGTTCGTGTTTTGCAACAAAACCCGCGATAAACTCAAGGCTCTGTATTGGGATCAGACGGGCTTCTGCCTCTGGTACAAACGATTGGAGCAGGATAAGTTCAAGTGGCCAGGGAAACGCCAGACGGCGCGATTGACGGTTACCGCGCAGCAGTGGCGCTGGTTGTTGGATGGCTATGACATCAGCCGGATGCAGGGACATCGACCGCTTGTGTTCACAACCGCCTGCTGATCGGCCGGATCAAAACTTACCTTTCAAGCTCGTTCGACGACAATTAGAATGTCCGGCATGAAACTTCAGCCGCCTCCACTGCCTGACGACGTCGCAACCCTACAAAAAATGGTGTTGGAACTGCAGGCGGAAAATCACCGCCTGCTTGAACAGTTCCGTCTCGCCCAGCAACGGCGGTTTGGCAAAAGCGCCGAGGCCCACGCCGGTCAGGGTGAATTATTTAATGAAGCGGAGCAGCTGATTGAGGAGGTTGTTGAGCCGGAACAGGAAGTCATCTGCTTCTCCCGCAATAAGCCGAAACGCCAGCGGCTGTCGAAAGACCTACCCCGGGAAGTCATTGTTCATGATATCGCTGAAGCGGATAAAGTCTGCGGCGGTTGCGGCGGCGCGCTGCACAAGATGGGCGAGGACAAAAGCGAGCAGCTTGAGTTCATCCCCGCGCGCATCAAGGTCATTGAGCATGTGCGACTGAAATACAGCTGCCGGAGCTGTGATAAGGCGGGGGCTCAGATCGCCATAAAGATCGCGCCGGCGCCGGCGAGTCCCATCCCAAAGAGCTTCGCCACGCCATCGCTGCTGGCGCAAGTCATCACCAACAAATACCAATACGGTTTGCCCCTGTATCGTCAGGAACGGCTGTTCGCCCAACACGGCATTGAGCTGAATCGCAAGAGCATGGCGCATTGGATGCTTAAATGCGCGGAACGGCTTAAACCGATAACTGATAGCTGGCGAGAGGTTCTGTTGCGTCAGCCCGTGATTCAGGCGGACGAAACGACGGTGAATGTGTCGGGAGAAGATAAAGCGACCTGTTATATGTGGCTCTACTGCAGCGGAGCCGACTCGCCAGGAAAGCACGCCATCCCGAACATTGTCCTTTACGACTACCGGCGCAGTCGCAGTCGCAGCGGTCAGTGTGCAGCGGACTTCCTGCGAGGCTTCAATGGTTACCTGCAGGTTGACGGCTATGCGGGTTACGAACAAACCGACGCCACACTCGCCGGTTGCTGGGCGCACGCCCGGCGCAAGTTCATTGAGGCGCAACAGGCGCAGGGTAAGCATAAGGCAGGGCTGGCCCAATGGGCGCTTAGCCATATCCAGAAACTGTACCGGATTGAAAGCGCCATCAAAGACAAAAGCGCCGAGGAAAAACGCACCCTTCGTCAGAGGCAGGCGTCGCCCCTGCTATGGGAGTATAAAGAATGGCTGGACCAGTCGGTCATCCTGGCTCCACCCAAATCCGCCATAGGCAAGGCCATGAACTACAGCCTGAATCAGTGGAGCAAGCTCATCCGCTATGTTGAAGATGGAGATATAGCTATCGACAACAACCGCGCGGAAAGGGCAATAAAGCCCTTCGTTATCGGACGGAAGAACTGGTTATTCGCTAACACGGCGCGGGGAGCCGAAGCCAGCGCGGTCCTCTACAGCCTTATTGAAACAGCCAAGGCTAATGGGCTCATACCTTTCGATTATCTATTGCATCTATTGACCGAGCAGGCCAGGCAACTCAGTGACGACTGGCTGATGCCGTGGAATCTGGAATTAAAGCAGAAAATCTAGGCGGGGTTTGCCAGACGCTCACGTTAGATTTTGTAGATGGTGCTCTGGCTGTTCAAAAAATGTAAATGTGTCCACAAAGCGTCCACGCAGGTTACCAAAGTGGTCATCTAGTCAGATTTCGGAACTGAAGTCGATATGGCTGGATAGGGATAATTGCTGAATCTGCCCTTGAGAGATTAAAGCTTTGCTAATTTGCGCCGCCAGGCGTCAAATTGAGCAACTTGTTATGCGATTTCAACGACCAATGCCTTGCCTTCTTTCCCAGCTTTACACAACGCATCATAGAGAATATAGATTCCGTTCTCTTCATCTTTCTTCAAGTCTTTAATTTTAGTAATAGGTTCTAACTCATTTTTAAGGTCATCAATTTCATGCGGTAGAACCCAAGAAATCTTATATACTCCATCATCTGACTCATATTTGTGACTATTGCACTTTGCGATCGACATACCTTCAAACAACAGCGTATTGTAGATACTTTGAGCATAATTAGAACTGTCTGGTAGCACAGCCTTTAAACTATCGGAATATCTGGATAGTTTCATCATTGAAGTATTAATATTTTCAAACAATGAAAATTCAATGCCTGTGATTGAACTAAGCTCCTCATACATAGTTAATTCGTCTACAACCCTGTCGATAAGTGCCGCATCCTCTGCCGAATCAACGTTGAGCGATGAAGGCCCAATCTTACTCATATGGCAAGCCATTCTATAGACAGACTCGTTATGGTCCTCTGGATATTTAACTCGGCAATTCTCCATGCACTTGATTAAGTTATGTAGATTTTCAAAGACAATACTCTCTACACCATCTTTTTTACCTAGAGAATAATGTACATACGTTCCCATAAGCTTACCTTGTGCTGGATTCCTGCGACCGCATAACGCCGCAAGCAAAGGCGCGTGTTAGCGCGTCCAGCCCGCAGGGCGATTTTGGCTTGCCTTGTTATGCGTGAACATTGCGCATACGTTCCAATACCTTTGCCATAGGCGAATTAGCTTCTAATTTTCGCTGCTCAACAAGCTCGCCAGACTCGTTATATTTCTCGTACGAAGTTTCTATATCATGCTCAGTCAGCCTAATTGATAACGTGACTCCATTTTCATAATACTGTTTTTCTTCTGATACACCTTGGCTGCGGACGGCTAGCCACTCTCTCTTGAGTTGACCTGACTCATACCATTCTTTGCAACAACCTGAAGGCAATCCGTTGTCGTATGACATTGCCCTTTTTATATTGCCGCCAGCATAGTTTAAAAAAGTCTCACCAGTATATGGTTTACCTTCAAACACAAGAAGATCGTCATCATTGAATTCTAAGAGACTTTCATCAATTTGACTCATCGCACTTCCTTTACGCATAACATTTGTATATCGCGCATGCGCGTTTTTCCATTCCAATCTTTTGAAGATAGTTCCTCCTGCCCACTGATTCCAGTGTAAAACCCCAGAAAGTCAAACTACCTCACTTACAAGAAACCGTGCGTGCGCATATACACTTTCTTGGGTGTCTCGTTATCACAACAGGCTAGCTCGCAAGTTATTGAATCAAAACACTTTTCAGGACAACTTCATCAGAAAAGGGAGCCATTCGCTACGAAAAAGCGTGCGACTTTCCAGTCACGTGATAAATAAACTGTATTTGTATACAGGTAAACATAAAAAAATTACCTGTCCCCATCACAACGTCTTACACCAGATTAACTGTTACAACTTAGTTCCAAATAATTCAATAATTGAAATCCTGATCTTTCCAAAAGCCTGTCCCCTTGGGGCGTAGGACCTAACCCCAATTTCATAAACTTGGCATTTACTCAAATCACGTAGGCGTGGGGAGGAGTGAGTTTATAGCTTGCCGGCGCTACTGAGGATTGTGGTTGTATGAGGGAACGTTCTGTCAGATCAGGTTGCACGCATACAACAAAGAACGACCGCCAGCAGCGGTCTCTTAAGATCATTGCTATGTAATAGAAGGATTAATCTTCATCAAGCAACATGGCATTAACTGGCTCATACTTTGATCTTTTCACCGTTGAGCATGGCGCCTTACGGGGCACTTTGGGCGGAGGCGCTTGTTTCCAAGTGTTTGGCGCTGTATCCGTTGCTTTCTTTAATAGTTTGCCGCCACAGTCATTAATTGGGAGCCAAGCTAATGCATAGAGAGTTGGAATGTTGGGTCTGGCTCCCTTGCGGGTTTCAATCAGCCAACCTCGTTCTTCCAACTCTTTGCGGGCTTTATGAAGCTGGTCACTGCTGGTCCATCCATAGGATTTCATTATGGTTAAACTGGCGCATAGGTCGCCGTTATTGTGGCCTCTGAATTGGCTGGCTACATCCAGAAGTAAACTCTTCGCCCGGTATGATAATGACCGAAAATTTTCATGCGCCATCATATGAAGGGGGAGCTTAAGAAACGGCGCTGAATCGCGGCGATTTTTAGCTCGCTTCAATTTGTTTGACATCTCATATTCCTCGACTGATCACGAGTTGGACTGTTCTATTGAAGAGAGCGATTAGCTCTCCTCTCTGGCGCCAGTAACGGGTGATGCTCTTTCTTTCCCTCAAACCTTAATGATGTGTTTCTTTGCGATTGACCCATTGCTGGTAAGGTACTCCAGCCTTTAGGGAGGCTTGCCAATCATCAAGGGATGACTCAAACCAACCTACTGCTCTTTCTCCTAAATGCACCGGAGGCGGGAAGCTGCCGTTGGCAACGCGTTCATAAATAGTTGATCTAGACAAGCCTGTTAGCTTGGTGGTTTCTTTAATTCGGAAAATCATTTCCGCCATACTCCACTGGACTCCTACAGTATTAATCGTGACCACTCGTCACGCCTTGGAATACTATCAGTCAAATTCAGTAAAAACCAATATAAACAAAAGGTTATAGGTACTAGGAAGGGCTAAAAAGAGTGATTTTTGATCTATTTCTTGATTGTTTTTCGTACAAATGGAAAATATAGGAAACTAAAAAGTACTCAATTTCCCGCAATGTCCTGAAATGTCACATACCAAAAAAAATTCATTACAATCTAGTAATGTGCGACTGAAAAACATTCAATTGGCAAATCTGAAAGAGTTTCATGGTGTGTTGTCGGACGACGTAGCTTCCTAAAGAGGGCTTCCGCTAGTCATCAATATCATCAATCACCCCTAACCTGATGGCGCATTCCCTGAAACCTGTTCGACTGACGCCAAGCACGGGCTTTATTTTCTCAGTGATAAGATTGTTGATCCGCTTTTCGCTCAAGTTCAACTCGCTGGCGACTTCAGTCATATCGCTGCCTTGAGCGAACATTAGGAAAATCTGCTTTTCCCTGTCATCCAGTTTACGCAATGGGTCGCGCACGGCTTTCATACCGATGCTTTCCAAGACGCCGGGTGCGAAGTAATCGTCGCCTTGCGCAACGGTTTCTATCGCCTCTACTACCAGTTTCAGGCTGGCGCTCTTTTTTACATAGCCTTGCGCGCCCATGGTGTAGCACCCGGAGATGGTATGAATATTCTCTCGCATGGAAAAAATGACAACCCGAATGTGCTCATTCCGCTCCTTCAACCGTCTGATAAGAGAGATATCCCCTTTGGTCCCTTTGAAGCCAAGATCGACAACAAACACGTTTACATCCTCTCGGCTGGCGTTCTCCATTAGATCCGCCTCAGTTGAGGCGTGCCCAACGACGTCAATGTGAGGATATTGGCAAAGCATATCCCTTAATCCGCTGATGACGATGTCATGATCGTCAGCAAGAAAGACGTTTATCTTAGTCATGGCGTTAATATCGTCTGAGGGTCCATCATTTCAGGTAATTGTATGGGGAGGCGTACATGGATGGCGGCGCCTGTTTCAGGTTGTTGCTCAATCCAGAACTGGCCTCTTAGCGCTATCGCTCGCTCCTTCATGGAGGTTAAACCGTGCCCGCCGCTACCGCCTGCGGGAGGTACGCCAACGCCATTATCCCTGATGCATAGGCGAAGGCAATGTGGAGAAGCAGTTTTGTCCACGCCCAGGCTAACGCTAACTTCCGTCGCTTGGGAGTGCTTGGCGACGTTCACCAAGGCTTCTTCAACGATGCAAAATAGAGCATGACTGACGGCGTCAGGCAAATTTTCGGGAATGTCGATATACGCGTCATAGCGGCGTGTCGGTAGCTTTTCTCGCCATTCTTCAATGGTGCGCCTTATAGCTTCCTGTAAGCCAAGCGTATCGAGAATTTCAGGTCTGAGCCGTTCGATGATATGGGTCGTGGTGGAGATTAACCCGTCCACTCGCTCCAGGATGGCGGCAAGCCTGTTAGCGTCGGATTGTGTGTCGGCGCCGTCGGCGGCGATCTCTACGTCCCAACGTAAGCGCATTAACGTAGCGCCAAGCAGATCATGAATTTCATTAGCAATTTTGCGCTTTTCAGTGTCTTCAATATGTTTCTGCAGATGCAGCAGGTTACGCGCATCCCGGATATCCAGGATCTCCTTCACCGGCAACTTGCGCGGATCGTTGCTGAGGTTAAAGGGGTACGTGAGGGGCGCGATGATTTCTCTGCGAAATACACTGGCGATCATCGCGCGGGAGCAGATGGCGAATATCAGGAGCGCAATGAAAGTGATAACGACGAACAGATAGAAGCGCCAATCGAAATCGGGTTTTATTTCTATGGGAAGATTTACGGCGGACTCGACAATCAATCCGAATTCGCTGTCATAG
Organism: Hahella sp. NS-SX17; assembly: GCF_057367735.1. Lineage (NCBI taxonomy): Bacteria > Pseudomonadati > Pseudomonadota > Gammaproteobacteria > Oceanospirillales > Hahellaceae > Hahella > Hahella sp. NS-SX17. Next base: position 5,243,784 of record NZ_CM170632.1, on the reverse strand, counting down.
CTTAGCGTCTCAATGCCATCACAGTGGTCGCACAGGGCGATGTTTGAGTTAATGCTCTTAATCTTATCAATGACATTATTGCGGTCTAAATACAGGGTGACGGTTGCTTCACATTGCCCAAAGGCAGGACTCAATACATAGCCTAAATAACAAATTTCCGTTGAGAGGTAATCGCTGGTCGCGGTCCCGAATGAAAAGATTTTTTCATCGCCCTGGTTCTTGATCAGAAAACCACTGATATCGTCTCTGGGGATACGCGTCATCAATTCGATAAAACGCTTGTTACGTTGACTGCGGGTGATCGGTCCAGAGCGTACAAATTCAATAAACTCTGAAGAGCTGGCGATGATGGCCATGCGGTTAAGCAGGTTGTTGGTATAGATCTGAACGGAAGAGGTCAAATCCTCTTGGGCGTCATCTATCGCCGAGGCGCGGTATTCGAAATACAAAAAGGCATAGATGACGATGGAGATAACCGAAATCGACGCGCCAAACAACAACACGGAAAGCGATAATTCATTTTCAACCGAGCTGAGCGTCCTCTCTCTTTTCAAAGCGTATGCCCCAACTGCAGTTTTATCATCAACCATTCTTCCTCTAGTTGGTTATATTGCTCTGTGGGATAACGCTGGAGCCAGGGCAGTGCATCAATGTGCTGTAAGAACTGCGTGTAGTCGTGCGCAAAGAGTTTGTCCTCAATATCGTCTGGCCCAACGCTCAGAAAGGGCGAGTAGTATTTGGTGGTTAACATCAACCCATTGAGAAAAGACTCGCTGGAGAGCGCTTTCGCCACGCACACAGCCGCCTTGTCAGCGCTAAGTGCGGTAATCAAATCGCGGGAGATGTGCGATAACGAGGGATGTATCGTGAAGCGCAAATGAGGGTTGTTGCGCAGCTTGCTCAGCGCCGCGCCGCTCCATGTGTAAGCGAAAGAGAAACTCGCATCGGAAAAGATTTTTCCAAGGCTGTTGGTAATAACGAACTGTGAGTCGCCCACCAGCGTTTCTATTCTCCGTAAGCCATTGGGACTGTGAGCCTTGGCGACGAGATTCGCCACTTCAATCGCATCGTCAATCACCACGATGCGTTTCCCTTTGGCGGCTTGAAATATATCTTCAATCTGTTGCGATTCATCAACACTGAAAGTGTTCCGGTTCCACAAAAAGCCAGTTAAGGACAATTGGAACAGAGCAGTATTTTCGGTATATCCATCTCCGATGAAGCGCTGCTTGACAGCTGGGTGATAGCGATCGCTGATTTGGCTCAGGTTAACCCGTGGCGCTTGGGCGACGATATCTTTGGTGAAGTCGTAAACCACATCCGAGTGAATAATGATGTCATAGCGATCACCGTCCAGGCGTGATAGAAACTCTTGGTTGGTGTAGTAATCATCATAGGAAATCTCTGCGCCGCAGGCGCGTCCAATTTCATCCATCAAACCTGGCGCATTGAGATATCCCCACCACGTGAGAATATTCACGGGGCGGGCGTTAGCATGACCTATCAGTACGCCGAACAGCAGCGTGGAGGTCAGTACTTTTCGAATATGAAATCTATCCATCCCGGTTCAACTACGTTGTCTCTATTAAAATTCTCAACACGTTGTATTAGGGTGAGATTAAGCCCTTCCAGAAAGGGGAGCAGGTCTCGCTCGTCCTCAACGATTCTGACGGAGAGCGAGCATTCACGTGCGCCCTCGTCAACGGAATAAATGTCCGTCCAAATGCCTTGCTTTTCATTACGTCGGGACAAGTCAAACGCAGGAATATAATTCACCCGCTGACCATTTAGTTCAAAGTCGCCTTCCACGGCCTCTCTCCAATAATCTGGGTGATAGTAGTTTAGGGATGCTCGCCCTCCCGGCTCCAGGTGTTGATCGATCAGCCGAAATAATCCCCGCAAATCAACGTCATTGGTGAATAGACAAAATGAATTGTAGGCGGCAAACAGCCGACTGAATCGCTTGGGACTGCTGAAAGTCCTGACGTCGCAGACATGCTTCCTCGATGACGGCAGTTGTATTTGATCCGAGAAGAAGGGGCTGATCTCTACCGTCTCAAGCTCCACGCCATGGTTGGCTAAATGATTGCTGACTCGCCCGTATCCTGCGAATAACTCCAGGGTTGAATGCCCTTGGCAAAACTCCAGATAGAAATCCAGGTCATCAGTGAAATCGCTTGAATGAGATTGGTATAGCTGCTGATCCGTAATATGAAAGAAATCCATATGTGTCCTTAAACTGTCTTCCTGAATCGGTAATTCGTTGCTCTTGTTCGTAACTGGGTGATGACGTTTACGTGTTGCTTTTCTCCTGTCGTAACAGGGAATTAGAGAATATGGGTATTGATTCCCAATATTCGGGAGTATATTCTCGCGCAAAAGGAAAATGTTCCCAGCGTCCCGGATAGACCATCGCAATGATATCGATCTTTACCTCGTCTTTTCGTTCCTCGTCGTCCACTGATTTCGTTGTAAGCCTGACTTACCTGTTTCAGGTGAAGGGTTACGCTCGCCCCGTGTCCGCTTGCTGATGTTGCGCAACAAAGGACCGTTCATGTCACCGTCTTTACTCAATAAATTCTTGAATATCGAAGACCTTAAGTTTCAGTTGTCCCGCCTTGAGGCTCTGGCGGAAAAGCCGGAAACCGCCAATCTTGTTATTCGCTACCTAACGAGCGACCCACAGTTACAAATGCAACTAGGTTATGTTTTGCAAAAGGCCTATGACACTCGCGCCAAGGTGCGGGCTCGCCAACAAGAATTATGATTTTAGGAAGCAATAAGCCTAGGAGATTCTAATGGCTCGCCTTGCTTTGTTTCCTGCATTTCAAAAAACGCCTTTCTGAACAGCAGCGGCTTGGAAACGCCTGGAATTGGGGCTTTGGGATTGCCAGCGCCGGAAACAATAATGCTGCCGTAATTTAGCAATCGGCCCAGTATGCTTTGATGGACCTGAATGCTCTCGACCTTAATCACCGCCATCTCAATCGTATTGCGTCTGATGAAGCCAAACTTGGCGATAATTCTCTTGTTGGTGATTACCAACTCTGTCGTTAGATAGCTAATGGCGGCGGAAAGCCAGAACAACAAGCCTAATCCAAAGACGCCAAGCAAAATTAAACCGATTACTATTCGAGGCCATAGCGACCAAAGGCTGACCTTGCCCTCATAGATCACATACTCGCCATTGATAAGATTATTATTAACGTAGGAAGCCACTTACTTTCTCCTTGTGGTGCATGACGATAGATGGCGAAACAACTTTCCGCCGGGCGGGCATATTATAAGAAATGCGTTGGTCTTGCCTAACAGAGATGAAAAGGTGGAAAGATGGTTAACTATCTCCATATATGCTGGCGACGCGAATAAACTTTTTGGGCCCCGTATTGTACGGTTCCTCCGACTTAATTAAGGTTCCGCCTTCACTCCCACACTTTTGGACCGCCACCGTGACAGACTCCAGACAGGATATCATTTGCGACATATTCAGAATTTTCTCTACCGAATACAAGGAAGACGGGATACGGAAACAGTTGATGAGCGCCATGCATGCGCTGGAGCAGGTGACGGACAACGAAGAAGACATGCTGCGAGCGCTGATGGCGGTCATCTGCGCCACGGATTGCCTGGATGAGAGCGAGGCTATCGCCGACTTGGCGTTTGCTTCGCTTATGGCGGTGATGAGTGCGATTGCAGACTGTTGCCCAGGCCCTGACCGGCTGGCGGAAATTAGCGCCTGGATTGATGAGCAGCTATGGCTTGCGCTGGAAGCCGACGTTGACACGATGCGACTGCGAAGAATCATTCAATGCGCCACCTACGCCAGACTCGCAATCAGCGAAGACGTGATATTTCGAATCAACGAGAAAGAAATTGAAGACAGCCCGCCGTTCATTGGCGTTCCCACGGTTGAGTCGATGGCGAGAGCCATCCTGGAACTGGTCACACTAAACGGCTGCAAAACTGAGTGGGATTTGCAGCAGGTGTTGAGCCATCTGGGGGCGCAAATGCCCGAGGGTGCGACAGCATTCTATGTGCCTGCGTTGTTAAGCCTCGAAACGCCTTGGCGCGACTGCGCGGCGTTGCTGACCATGGACCCGATCAGGAAAAACCGACAGGGGGCCATTGAAGCTTGGTTATCGCCGGAGTGTCAGGCGCTCGCCAATGAAACGGACCTGACCCGGTTAGTGGCTGCCCGTAAATGGCTGCCTGAGGAGGATAGAGAGCTTATCGACGTGGTAGTGAAGGGGTTGCAGCGCCTTCGTGTGGGCGGCGTTGTGGGGCCTTCCAGCAAGGCGGAGATACTAGGGAGCTATGTCTCCCCATTTGATTCTCAGGGGGCGTTTTATGCCGTCCTGGCGCTGCGTCATGAAGACGCCTGGAAGATCTGGAGCGCTCGTCTGCAGCAGGGCGTCGGCATCACTAAAGGCGGCGTGCTGGTATTTCCTGAATTCGAATCGCTTGAACATCACATTGAGGGCGGCAAACATCACTTTCACCTTGGCGAACTCTCCCTTGTTACCCTGCAAAAAATCATTCGCCACTTCCTGCTGAAAAACCGCGATTCGGGAACGCTACCTGCGCCGGAGCTGCTATGGCTGATCAGCCATGTTGAAGGGGACTGGGCGCTGCCGGGCGCCATGAATATGGACGACCTCATTGAAACGCTGACCGATGCGGGAGAACTGCCTGCGGATCAATGGGACTTTGCGCAAGACATGCGTAGCCTGACGCAACCTTGGTTAAGGTCGGAATGGACAGGCCAGCACACAACAAGTGAGGCGCTAATCCTTGAATGCCTGGAGCCGCAACGAGAAAGCTGGCTGGAGCGCTGCGCCCTTTTGGCCTGCTTCATTCACGAGCGAAAAGGAAGCCGCAAGGAGATTGAACTGCTGAGACAGGCCGCCGCCAGTATCGCCTCCGGCAAACCGCTGATAAACATTTCCCTTATACGAGAAATGGCGGAATCCGCGTTTCATTGGGAAGGAACGCCAGTCCAGTGGCTGGATATGCCGTCCGAGATAGCGAAGACGATTCGCAGGCAAATATACTGACACACAGGCAACTGCTTGATAGAGGGCGCGTGGCGGCAATACCGATAGTCTGCTTAAGGCCCTACGAAGAGAATAGCTGCACTAATCCTACTCAGAATCAATCTCAATACTGTTAGAACCACGCAAGCAAGCGAAAGGCGTGCATTGCGGAGGGCGGTAATAACAAAAAGGCAGCGACACCCACATAGCCAAGGAGGACCTGTGTCAGGTGCGCTGTTTCGGAAGGCCCCTTCAACTCAACACTGATTTTTTATTTTCCAAACGGTGGCCATGGCAGGCCATGAGCTACACTTTGTAAATAACGCTTAACTTTAAATACCTAGTATAGGGTGAGTAGTAATATGAATAGACTCTCTCTTATCTGGAAAATCTCGCTCCCCGTCATTGTTGTTTTCACACTGTGTGTTTTCGCTATTTACCTATACATACCCAAGGCGGTGGAAGCCAATGCCATTAGTGAAGCAACTACTTCGGCGGAGCAGGTGGTGCAGCAATTTAAGACATTGCGCGGCTACTACACCAAGAATGTGGTTCAGAAAGTGCTGGGAAATTCGAGCATGAAAGCCTCGTTTAATCACAGCCAGGAGAAAGACGCCATCCCATTGCCAGCGACGATGATTCACGACCTAAGTCATGAGTTTTCGCAGCAAGGCATGACTTTGAAGCTGTATAGCGCCTTTCCATTCCCCAACCGATCAGAGCGCCAGTTGGATAGTTTTGGTCAAGCTGCTTGGGCCAACCTGACTAAGAATCCTGACACTACCTTTTCCCAAGTAGATAAAGATACGAAGCAGGGCTCCGTGGTGCGTGTCGCAGTGGCGGATAAAATGGTGGCGCAAGCCTGTGTCTCCTGTCATAACACGAGAGCAGACACACCTAAAAACGATTGGAAATTGGGTGATGTAAGAGGCGTCTTGGAAGTGGATGTTAATATTGACGCTTCGCTCGCTAACGGCCAAGTCCTAGGCGCCAAAATAGCTGCTATATTGGCTGTCTCGTTATTCGCTGTATTGTGTCTCACCGCATTTTTATATCGGATATTGGCGCACCGACGAATCAATCATATCGCCATGGCTATGGAAGACATATCCAGCGGGGGTAGTGACCTCTCTCGCAGACTGGATGCTGAAGGGGGGGATGAAATTAGTCGTATAGCAGTAGCGTTTAATAACTTTGTTAATGAGCTGGCTCAAACCTTCAATAAGATTGTTAGCTTAACGCGAGAGGTTGCCTCCGCAGCAAAAGAATTGTCGGAAATTACCGAACGTAGTAACGATGACATACACCAACAGCAACGTCAGACCGAGACTGCTGCTGCGGCGATTAATCAAATGACCAGTACGGTCAATCATGTTGCAGACAATGCTTCCCAATCGTCAGAGGCGTCCACTAAAGCGGATGCCGCCGCTAAACAAGGCCTGCAAGTAACCCAGGCCGCAGCAGAGGCGATTGCACAGGTATCAGAAAGTATGCAGGACGCCAAAGACGTTGTAGTCAGATTGAATGAAGACAGTAAAAGCATTGGCGCGGTTATTGACGTTATACGGGGGATTGCGGAACAGACCAATCTGCTGGCTTTAAATGCCGCGATAGAAGCCGCAAGGGCTGGCGATCAAGGGCGAGGATTCGCCGTCGTCGCTGATGAAGTGCGCAGTCTTGCCCAGAAAACCCAGACGTCGACCGAAGAGATTCATCAGATGATTGAAAAGCTACATAGCGGCTCTCAAGCCATGGTGGCGGTTATTGAGCAGGCCTCTGGAAAGACTGTTCAATCTGTGGAGTACGCTCAGCAGACATCTGAGACTATTAATGCGGTCTCCGAAGCGATCAAGGTCGCCAGTGAAATGAGCGCTCAAATCGCTGCCGCAGCCAGAGAGCAGCGCTCAGTTTCGGAAGAAATTAATAAAAATATCGTGTCAATCAATGAGGTGACAAGCCAGTCTTCAGACAGGGCGCTTCAAGCCGCTCAACGAGCGGAAAACCTTGCAGCATTAGCCAGCGAACTTAGCGCTCTTACTGCCCGATTTGGTGTATAGGTGAGGGTTTATGGCAAAAGCTCTTACAGATGTCCTTCTTCTATAATGAGATAGTTCAGGCATGAGTGATGTGGCGTCGAAGTGGTTACTTTTTGAGAGGACTGTCAATATTTAATGGCTGCGTATCACTAGAGCCAAAGCAATAATAGGGGCAGTCCAAGGAGTGCATACGAGCGATGTATACAAGTCGAACCCAGATGACTGGGTGCGGTAAGTACATGAAGCGAGCTATAGCATTTCTTGCTGTGGTATGTGGGCTACTACTGTTTTCCCGCAATGGCTACGCAATTGAACCGCCATCGTTGCACATGGTCACTTCAACTTCGATAGCGCCGTATATTATCGAAGAACAAAACAGAGGAATGGTGCTTGATGTTATTCGCGAGGCGCTCAAAAGCCAAGGCTACTCTGTAAGTTTCACCTACGTTACGAATCGGCGCCTGTATGCAGTGCTACGTGGAATGTCTGTGGATGGCGCATTCAATCTCCCCTATGGAGATTATAGCAACTATGGCTACTTTATATCCGACCCCATTGTTAACTATAAAAATATTGTAGTAACGCTCAAGAGCAATAATACCCATATCCATAATATTGACGACCTGAAGGACAAACGCCTTGCTGTTTTTCAGAATGCGCATTATTACTTGCCGCCTGCTTACAGTGTTATGGCGAAAGGTAATCCACGAATAGAAGAGGTCATCGATCAACGCTCACAGGTTTATATGCTGTTCATGAAGCGTGTGGATGCGATTATTTTGGATAAGCGCATTTTTTATTACTATCTGAACCAGCTTGAGCATGAAGGCGTTTTAATCAAGGAACCGTTTCAATTGACAGAGTTATTCGATAGTGCGCCCAGATATGCTGTTTTTCGCTCTAAGAAATTGCGAGACGATTTTAACGTTCAGCTACGGGAAATGAAGGATAGCGGTCGATATCAAGCTATTTGTGATCTGTATATTAGGACAGACTTGCAAGAATAGCACTGTATGGACCACATCAATCCCAAGACGAAAGGAAGCGAGTCAAACTTGCGCAGGCTATGTCAGGAGAGTCATCATGATAAAACGTTGTTGAGGAGCTTAAAGAAATAATAGTCAGCAATGATATAACTCTATTATAGGGGTAGAAGTGCGGAGAGATGTAATGTCTTGGGACTCAAGCGATGGCTTGATTAGCGTATACGGGGAGTCCCCGCTGGACTCTAAGAGCCCGCCGAAGGTTGGAGACCATGTCACGCTTTCTGCGTGTAATGGAACTGTGTGGGTGACGGCAAGTGTTTTATCCATAGATGGAAATAGGATGAAAGGGATTGTTGGCGACGTTTCAGAGGCAGAGATTGCTGAATGCCAGATTGGGGAACTGATTAGCTTTACCATGGAAAATGTCAGGATACTGGCGCGTCAGCATAAAAAATAACACCATGAGGAGATCCTAAACACGTTTTTTCAAATTGCTTGATGGGCGGAGGTGCGAAATACGCTTTGTTGACAAGGAGTGGGCGCTGTACGGCGTCAGAAGAGACATACTTGGCGATGATGCGCTAGTGCTGGAAGTGGCGGCGGAAAATATGCCAGAGATGCTTCCCAAAATCAGGTCTTGTCAGGGGGGCTTTAAATAATCTCAAGCTGCATGTTGGCGAGCCCACTTTATATTTTTTTCATCATGCGGATGTTGAATTAACCAAATTGGACAGGATGCTGCTGATAGAAGGTATAGAGTGAAAGAGCCCCTCGTTGATAACGCATGGCAAACCATCAGAAAGGAACAATTTAAACCTCACCAGACGCTGAAAGAGGTGGTTGCAAAGATGGAGCAAATAAAGACGGCGGCATCAGTCATCCAACAAAATGAAGGAATCCAAAAAAATTAGAAAGCGTCCTTCGTTATACGTGTTTAATGCATGCTTTGTCGAAATATAAAGACGCTTTAGAAGATGCAGAAGTTCCTATCTGTGAAGAGCGACTCCTGTGCTTACATGCTCATGCCGCCAGTGAACTATTGGAAGTCCAACAGCGGATTGACTCTGAACTTGGGCATTTGGACTTATAACTTTCATTAGGATGTGAGAGAGGGCGAAATGGATATACCCATCCTTAAAGTGTATTTAGAGATCAATGTCGATGCGTCACGGGGAGCGTTCTTGTCTAATAAGCCAGGAAAGCCATGATATCACCTCAAAGTTAGCTGATGCGAAGATGAGACTTGCGAAAACGAGACAGTGTCAAAGGGAGCGCCAAGTAAAGATACGTACTGAATGAAGCTATACGGTGGTTGGGGGGCTCTCGAACGCTCTTGTAATTGGTTTAGTGGAAGTATTTCCAAGTGGATTAATAGTCCCAGTGTGGGGCTCTGTACAGGAGAGTATCGGATAATGATCTGGGAATTGATGGCAATGACAGTCGTTGTGTCGGCTTTATATGTTGTTATGCTATGGCGCAACAGGAAAGAAGGAAATAATTAGAACCTCATGGCTCTACGTGGCAGTTTAAGGTTATACGAAACTCGTATAAAAAGAGCTGTCCAAACCAGTTGCTTGAAGGTGATGGCGAGTATCAAGAGTCTGAAGATTAGCTAACCACTTTCAATCATCAGCTTGAAGTCGGCAAGGCGTACATGAACTTGCCCAGATGCTGGAATTGGAAGGATTCGAGTAGAAGTGGAGGAAAGCGACCCAGTTGAATCAGGCTAAATAACGAAAGCAAAAAGGGGGAACGGATTAAATCTCTGTCACCAGAGCGTCCAACATGCTGAGTGCCTATAATTAAGGATACGGGAGCTGTTGAAGGGTAGAAAGAAGGGAAGAGCAAGCGCGGTGATTTTAGTCGATCATATCAAGCCACATAGCCCGTGGCGGGAGCGATCAGGATGGTAATTTGTAGTCCCTGCCATCGCTCCAAAACGAGAAATTGACGCGCTCCAAGGGAGGCAAAGATGGAAACCAAGTTTAGAAGCGATGACTGGCAACGCCTTATTCGCATTTCAAGGGTAGATCATGATCAGGCTGTCGAGATAGTTTGTAACATCGAGTCTGAGCTAAGCAGTATGATCAGCCGAAACAAGTACTCCCCGTATGTAGTAGGCAACGTTCAAGAATGTCTTGAGCAGCTTGGAAAGTTAAGGGCGGCTCTTGGTGGTAGAGGCGCTGTGTGTGAGTACTATCACGCAAATAGCAAGCTAACGGAAATTGAAAGGCAGCTAGAGATGGTGCGCTGATTTCAATTGTGGGCCAATTTGCGCGTGGCTGTTGTTATCCGGTAACTTGAGATGATTAGGGTGGACCAAGCTTGTTTCAGCAGGAGTCCGTAATGCAGAAAATGAAAGTCACTTATCAACTACAAGGTTCCGAGCCGATTTCATTTGTGGTTGATTATTTTAAAAGGAGTTCCTCTCTTGATGTGAAACTGAGGGCGATAAAAGAGACTATCATTAGGGCTAAGCTAATCGACTCTTATAATGCCTGTGGGTTGTCCGATACGGCAGAAAGAGACTCCGCTGTGAGCGACGCCAATACTCAGAGGTTAATGGAGCGTTACGGAATTTCCATTATATCGATAGAGCTGGATGGCGAGCCTTATACTGTTTTGACTGACTTACAACATTCCCGCTAAGGAGATGTGCAGATGGTAGTAATTGGTGGTAATGCCTGGATGCGGCCTTACTGAATATGGGGCGCTATGTTCGTCATTCCCCATATACTCACCTGTACGGCTGGATACGGTTTCTTAGAGGTGAGGGGCTCAGTCAGCAGGAAATCCTCAAGGCTTTTGAGATGTGCAACGCTGTTAGATTAGATCCCTTTGACAAAGGACAAAAGAGCTTGGCGATGTCCATTATTCAACATGCCTTGGGAGTGTCGCCTGTTTTTGAGTTTGAACGTTACTGTCCTCCCACGCGAGTAATTAAACTCATTGCTGTGATTGATTGCATCAAAGGTTATGTATTGAGAGCCATTACCCCCGAGGGAGAAGAGGACTTTCTGTTTTGGGTGGACAAGACTGTGGTGGGTGGAGGTTTAAGGTTATGTGAGTTGCCGCCTATACTGCAAAGCCTTAACAAAAACATTAACGAGCTACTATTGTTTAGGGTGCATGCAGGTGTGCGATTTCGTGTTGAAGGTTTACCATATAGGCCGCTCGTTGTGATACTGACGGAGAGGGACTTTGGACTTCCTAAACCACTTGCTTACAACCCTGATTTCTACCGGGGGGGGCGGGTCAAATCTCTGATACCTGAGCGACCAACACCGCACCCCTAAGTCTTTTTTTATACCCGCGAAATTAAAAATTTTGGATACTAAGACATTAGAGCTTCCAAGCTGATGGCTGAGTTGCCACCAGCTTGGAGTCATGACTTCATGTGAGCTAAGACATGTCGTCTATCAGAGCTGACCTAGGTAATTTTCCAACCTTGAAAGCCTCAATATTGGCTTTCGACAACTCTCTTAGCGCCTCGGTATTATTGGCTTTTTGCTTTAGCTCAAAAATCCACTTATCCAGCCCACCTACATCGTCGAAGGTATCCTTTGGCCACCTTTTTAGCGATTTGTATGCTTCATCAATGATTGCATCTCTCATTTTGCTCTTTGATAGCCAACCACATATAAGCGCCATATCCTGATAGAGTAGCTCTGGACACATTTTGGGGTATTTATTTATTCGCTCTCTGTATCTAGCAAGCACTTCGCTAAGCCTGATATCGCCTTGTAAAGGTAAAAGGGACTGCTTCGCCATGCGTGCTAGCGCATCAAAATATTTCTTTTCATGCGAGTTCACACTGATTGACTCTGGCGCTTGAGTGCGAACTGTCTCCAAAGGTGTTTCCAAAGTTAAAGTAATAAATGAAAAGTCAGAGCAAAGATTATGCACGTGAAAAGTCGGCTGGTATGAATCGTTTGAACTATCTCTTTCTAGTGCGATTCCAACAAGCAACGGTTCAACTACACGCAATAGCCAAAGTGGCTCATATATACCTAGGCTAGATAACTCTGTACTCCAATCCTGGGTAATTTTTTTCTTTGTTGCGGGGGTAAGTTTTTTTTTCCATGCACCTAGTGTCTTCAAGGGTTCACCTCAATAACTGTAACGCCACGGGGAGTGTTGGCTTGTTAATTTGCCTTGTCGAATGTCCAGCAATCCGTACCCTCTTATTTGTCTGGTGCTTAGACCCACGAGATTAAAAGTCTCAAATTCAGGGTTTTCTGCCCATTACACTCTGGCTAGTAAGTAGGCGCTCTACTGCTTGAAGTAGCGCCATAAAAATCATTTATTGGAAACGCATCCTATTGTTCTTCCAAGATAATCAATTGCTTCAGCAGAATCCTTGTCATCTATAAATATCCCTTTATATAAGATGGCCTCAGTCTGTCCAGTTCCAAAATCATTCGAAAATATAAATTCTACATCTTTAAATGTTTCTTTCCATGTATCTGGATAGTCGCCATTCTTCAGCTTTTCAACTGATCCTAAAGCAGACTCTATATTGTTTACATGTATATATTCATCACTTGAAGGTAAAGCTTGCTCGTTAAGTTTGATTCCTCCTCGGAATGCGACATCTAGCAAGTTAGCATTGGAGAAGTCGTTTCCCGAAAATCGATTTCCCTTTCTACTAAAGTATTCCTGGAGTTCTTCTGGTACACTACCAGTAAATATGCAATTTTTAAACGTGCCGGAGAAGTGACAATTAATAAATTCGCCGCCGCTTGAGTACAGGCCGTTAACATTAACCTCTTCGAATTTGCAGTTCTCAAACAAAGATGTTCCCGTACTAACTTCTTTTAAAGAGCAACGGCTAAAAACACAGTTAGCGAACCTAGACTGAACCAAGCCTGCGCCAAGGCTTATATAGCTAAACTTACAGCTATCAAACTTACAATTAGTATAGTTTTTTGCTATTACGTCCTTGTCAAAGCTAGCTTTTGTAAATGTTTGACCTTGGATTTCTGAAATTTGCTCTTGCTTTCTTTTCCAAAACATAATGTTCACCTTAATATCTTGGATAGGTGGCGTAATCCCTGCCGGGTCCATATTTACATATATGCTGCAAGGTGGTTGGATGATCCGTTGTCAGCTCAACAATTCTTCCCGTTTGAGTGTCTGTAAAATCAGGCCCCCTTTAAGGTGATCCTGCCACTTTATTAAAATTTCAAGCAAGATACTAAGTATGATTACTATAAGCTTTAGATTTCAGTGAAAAATTTGACCTCAACAGTAAATAAGGCGCCTGTTATTCACAGAGCGCCTTTTTAGTCAAATAATGAAGCAGCTAATTCTCAGACATAAGCCCTATCAGCTTATCTAAATCATCCATAGCCTCGGAGGACTCTTTATCATCGATATAAATCCCCTTGTAAACATGAAGTGATTTTTGCCCTTGCTCAAGATCACTTTTCAGTACATCCAATATCCTATGAAAAAGGCTAGTACTTGGCATCCTATCTAGCCCAAGCTCCTCTAGTTTAGCAATGGCAGTATGTGCATCTTTCACATAAAGGTAATTTTCATCCAATGGCAATACTTGGTTGCTTAGATCGATCCCTCCTCGGAATGCAACATCCAAAAGATCTGCTTCCGAAAAGTTATTTCCAGTAAATCGATTATACTTTCTATTGAAATCATTCTGGAGTTCTTCAGGTACAGTTGCAGTAAATATGCACTTTTTGAATGTGCCGGAGAAGTGGCAGTCTAAGAACTCACCTCCACTTGTAGAGAATAAACCATTGACTGTAACTTCCCTAAAGTTGCAGCGTTCAAATAGAGAAGTCCCAGTGAAGACATCTTTAAATTTGCATTTGTCAAAAACGCAGTCCCGATACGCGCTCTGAATTTTCCCTGAGCCAAAACAAAAGTAGTTGCTAAACCTGCATTGTTCAAATCGACAGTTAATATAGTCGTTTCCAAAGAACTCCTTGTTAAAGGTTTCCTTTACGTATACTTGATTTTTGATTTCTGTATTCTTTATTTCTCTTTTCCAGAACATAAGATTCACCTTAGCGACTCAGTATCTAGGGTAGGTGGCGTAATCAATGCCGGGTCCATATTTATTCATATGCTGCTGCAAGGTGGTTGGATGGTCCGTTGTCAGCTCAACAATTCTTCCCGTCTGAGTGTCAGTAAAATCAGGCCCCCTTGAAGGGTTATAAGTGAAGCGACCTGGAAATTTGGCTCTCAGTAGATCAAAAGTCTTTTGATGGATCGCTGTTCCTAAAAGCATTTTCTCTAGGTATGGCTTTGTTGCTAACACATTCGCCTGTTCTCGTGAGAGCATATTGATTAACTGTCCTCGCCTCATATTACGTGCCTGCGCCGCGTATTTCTCCACTAATTGCTTGGATGTGAGACCCGAGCCGCCCATGAAGTTCATCATGCGCATTCGAGATCGAGCCAATGCAGAGCTTGACGCGCTGACTAAACGTTTGACTCCAACAGCGAGGGTGCGCCCTAACTGGAATAAACTCAACCCGAGTTCGATTTTGTAACCTAGTGCGGTTTCCTGCAACGCCACACCCATTAACGAGTAGGCGCTTAGTCCCTCCATATAGCCTGCTCTGGACGTATGAGAGGCCATTATCCTCGCGCCTGTTGTTAGACCGTAGTCTATGCCTGCGTGATGCAGAACTTGACGAAAAGCCTCCACTTTCGGCCAATATCCAAAACCACTTAGACGAACGGCAATATTGTTCGCAAATACAGTATCGGGTGGGTGGATAGTCGATAGATAGGCGTCTGTTTTAATGCTGTTCTCTGGAGTATGGTTCCACTGCGTTACTTCGTTGTATATCCCTTGTGAGCGAGAAAAGTCTGCATAACCAGCCCCTTGGGCTTCGCCGGTTTCAATGGCGTTAGCCTCCGAGTCACTCCAATCGCCTAAAGGCTCGCCAGGGTCTCCCGTCCACTCATAACCGGTTGGGTCCGTCATCGTTAACGGGTTGTTCATGACATAGCTGTAGCGGTTAAAGCTTTGGGATAAGGAAGGAGCTTGAACTACCGGATCAGCGGATAAGAAACGGCCTATAACGGGGTCATAGACGCGGCCATTCATATGAATGAGCCCCATGGCGTCAATGTGCTCATGACCGGTGTAGCCCTGATTCGTCGTTTTCGCTTTGTAGGCGTATATATTGATGTCGTCCCAGGTAAGAGCGTTTCTACGCAGACCCCACGGGTCGTAGCTCAATCGCTCCACCTCTCGTCCTTTAAAGTCCGTGACAAAGGCCACACCGCCTTGGTGGTCATGATGCAGATATTCTTTTGTGATCGAGTTGCCTTCGCGAGTGAACACCGCGAAGTCATCAATGTATAGCCTGTGCTTAGTGACGCCGCCCTCTACGACCTTTTCATACACGCTGTCCACATAGGTTGTTGTTATCGATTCCTCTCCTGGGGCGCTATCAATGCGTTGAATGCGTGATTGATCTGGTCCATAGGTAAAGGCAATTTTTACTCCACCTCGCGTCATTTCGTATGGCATGTTGAAGGCGGTGTACTTGATCGTGCGACCATCGCCACTGACTTGGTTGCCGTTTAGGTCGTAGCAGTATTGGGTGGCTTTATCCCCGCTGATAGAGCTGACGGCGTAGGGGTTAACGTATGAGGATGCGGAAGCGCTGGACTGCTGGCACTGAGCCCCAACTACTCCGTACGTATAAGCGCCGACGCCGGTTTTTGAGGTGATGTTTCCATTGGCGGCGATGTCTACGCCATTAGTTGACGTTAGTAACTGTCCTCCAACACTCCGAGTGAAGGATGTATTGTCCAGGCGATTAAGCGCATCGTAGGTAAAACTCTCGCTGAGCGACCGGTAATGATCCTCGCGCGTTTCAAGATTCCCAGATTCATCGTAACCAAACTCCAAGTCATATAAGTTGCCCATGGAGGCGAGGACGTAGCTTTTAACCCTGCTAAGCCTTCCCGTCTGAGGATCATACTCACGCTGGGTTGTAACGCCGTTGCCGTAGCGAAATTGATTTACAGCGCCACGAGCGGTAATGGATTCGGCATGCCAATAAACTTCTTGCGGGTTGTCGGCGTTAACGACAGAGGTCAGGTAGCCATGCTCATTGTAGCGCCTGAGTATGCCGTCGCCTGTGGGATAAACCTGAAGATCAGGCTTGCCAGTTCTACTATCGTAGCCATAGCCTACGCTGAAGGTTTCGCCGCTAATGGTTGTGGAAGCCTGTTCCAATCGAGATCTGGCGTCATAGGTAAATGTTTTCTGAAAGCCGTGCGCTCCCAGAACTTTTGAGACATACCCTATACCTTTTGTTGCGGAGTCATACTCCCACAGTGATGTTTCGGGATTACCGGCGTCGCCTGCACAATCATTCAGGGCTTGTGTGGCTATACTTCCTTTGTAATTGGCGACTTGCTTGGTAAGGCGGCCTATCTTGTCGTAAGACATACAGATAACTGAGCCGTTTCCCGTTTGGGCGGTAATCATTTCCCCTAATGAGTTGTATGTGTAGCGTTCTACCGGGGCGCTAGTATCCGACTCGTTGATGGACTCGGCGCGCTGTGAAATCTTGCGGCCAAGAATATCGTATTCGATAAGCGTCACTACGCCATCAGCAATGGTTTTTCTCAGGTTTCCAAAGCCATCGTAGAAATACTCTACTGAAGAGCCATTGGCTTCCGTTATCTGATCCGGCTCACCTAAAACATTTTCGGTGATGGTTTTGTCGTTAAACCGCTCATCCCTTGTTATGCGTGTCGGACCTTGAAAAGTGACAATTTGACGGTAGCTTCCATCTGGATTGATGAACTTATAAGCCCTCAGATAGTCGTCATACTTAGTTTCATTCCAGGACACGCTATCATTCGCGTAGTAAGGCTCAGAGGCGCGAGAGACTTGGCCTTGCTCGTTATACTCAGTAACTTGATGAATTTCCCTTCCGTCAATTCCAAGCGTCTTTGATCGGACTGGTCGATCCAGGCGGTCATAGTATTGAGCTACTGGGGCTTCGCTGGTGGATTGGGTAATGACGACATATTCTTCCCAGGAGTTCGCCAAGCAATCCGCGCCCGTCTCACTACATAGCTTTCGTTCAAAGGTAGTTTGAGTCCGGTCGGGGTGTATTTGTTTAATGAGTTGGCCTATGCCGTTATAACTCCATTCCGTTACTTGGCCGTTGGGGTCGGTTTGCCGTGTGGGTAGTCCTAAACGTTCATGGTACTGTCTGTCGCTTGCGTCCTCGTGACCTTCCGCATTACGCACACGCAACAAGTACCTTCCTGATGTGTCGTAAACAAAATTTGTCGTACGTGGAGCCATGCTCTTCCCTATAACGGTTTGAGACTCCAATACGCCGGTTTGATCGTTGTAGTTATACTCAGTGGCTTGTTGATTGCTACCGGGTTGTATAATTTCTTTCTCGACTGAGCCAAAAACAGGGTGGTACACGGGGTAATGGGTAATACGCTTACCTTCGCTGGGATAATCAGACGATTCTCCCCATACTGACTGATATTCAACTAGCCCTATGAACCAGTTGCTAATGTCGGCGGGATGATAATCATACTCAACTGTTTGCTTGCTGCGCTCGCCGTTAAGGGTGGAAGTAGTAGTTTGTGAGAGCAGGTTTCCATAGCAATCATCCGAGAAATCAGACTCGACTAACTGCTCTCCCAGTGAATAGCCATCGGGGTCAAATTTTTTGGTCTGTGTTGAAGAGATATAAGGGAAATATCTTTTATTTGTCCCACTGCCGCATACCTTGACCTCGAGAGTATTCGTCGTCTCTTCAATAACTTTCTCACCATTAAAGCTGATGATAGAGTTTAGCAACATCCCTTGTGTGTGATTCGCATAGTTCTGGCTGTATGTTCGTTCTTCTTTCAACCCCGTTCGGAAATCTTCTTTTATGACTTTCTGGAAGCCCAAACTAGCGCGGGCTCGCAGGTGGCTGCTAAGCCCCTCATAGAAGTATTGATAGAAGTTTAAAGTACCTTGTCCCGTGACGATGCTTACGTTAAGAACAACATCGAGTGAAGACTGCTCCTCAGTAACAGGATAGGATTTATTGGAGCTTTTAGAATAGTTCTTACCAAAGGATAGTGAGCTATAATTTATTACGTATTGATTGCCAAATCCGGTATTAATTAAATAAAGATGAGTGGAGTCGTATGCGGAGCTATTTAAAACAAAAAGAGAGTTTTCTCCAGCAAGATGGAAAATGTCGGTGTTTCCATCTCCCCAAAAATCGCCAACAAATAAATTATATCCGTTCTGGCTTAAATCGTGACCGTAGTCAGGGTAGTGCTTGTCGGTAATGTGAAATTTACCATCTCCGAGAGAAGCCCATATATGAATATACCCATCCTTGACAATATGAGCTAAGTCGGTGCTTCCGTCGCCATTAAAGTCGCCAGATAAAAACTTATAGTCATTGTTTGATATGTTGTAATTTCCTGGATCGAACGCGTCTTCTATAATAAAGCTACCGTCGCCCGATGATGTCCAGACTCGGACATAGTCTTTGTTGACAAAGTGAATAAGATCGGAGTTGCCGTCACCATTGAAGTTAGCTACAACATAATTGTAATTATTGCTATCCACTCTATAGCCTGGGGACGGAATGAATTTGCTTTGAATAGTGAAGTTTCCATCTCCGTTTGAAATCCAAGTATGTGTGTAATCTTTATTTATGAAGTGAATTAAGTCGGTTCTGCCATCCCCGTTGAAGTCGCCGACTTTAAAGTTGTAATTGTTGGTGCCGACGCCATATTCATTGTTTGGAAATGAATTTCTTATGCTGAAGGTTCCATCTCCATTGGATATCCAAACGTGGACATAAGCGTTATTAACGAAATGAATCAGATCTGTTCGCCCGTCACCATCAAAGTCCCCAACCTTAAAATTATACGCATTGGCGGATACGCCGTAACCTGCCCACGGACTGAACTTGGGCCTTATATTAAAAGTGCCGTCTCCATTGGAAATCCAAACATGAATATAGTCATTGTTAACAAAATGAATGAGATCGGTTTTTCTATCTCCATTAAAGTCGCCTGCAATATAGCTGTAGTTGTTTGCGCTCAAGTCATATGTAGAATTCGGGAATTTTTCTTTTATGTCGTACCATCCAAGCCTCTTATTGCCAGCCAGCCATAGTTGTCCATATCTGTTGCTCTTTATCTTGAATAAGTCAGTTCGTCCATCACCGTTAAAGTCCCCTTGAATGAATTTGTTGACAGCTGATTCAGAATTATTCCCATCGCCTGTAAACTCTCGCGATACATTAAAATCCCCAATTCTTTCTTCTTGGGATGAAGTATATTTAAATGTGCTTGGTAGAAGACAGGCTCCATCAAAGCCACAGAAGCTAACTTCGGAAATGTAGGCCTTTTCAAGTATAGAGCTGAATGTATAATCTAATGAATAACTATTGACCCATTTGGAATTTGCATTGATGTTGATTTTCTTTAGTAGGGCGGAGAGTGTAAATCGAGAGCCAGATTGGTAGCTATATTCTTCGTACTCTCTGGACTCGTAATCAAAAGTGATTGTATTTTGCGAAGCGGTAAACGAATTACCTGAATAACTGATTCTGGAAATTTTTTGCTCGTTCTTATTCTCATCCAACTGGTAATCATATTCAATGTATGCGCCAGCCCTATTGGAAATCTTATTAATGCGCCAATTGATAACGTCCGTTCTGGGATAGGCTTTCAACCTGGAGTCGGCGCTAAGTCCGTACTCGGCAATGAGTCCGTTTTTCAGCCAGACTTTAAATCCAGAGGGGCCATTGCCAGCGGAGCCATCATTGTGGGCGACAACGCGTTTTCCTGACTCAATTTCCGTACGGTATTCCGAGCCGTTAGCCCCGTGACTCCCTGATACCAAAATAAGACGGTTGCCATCCATACAGAATTGATCATTACTATCAAAGTCTATGGGGTCAATATAGCTATCACGCTCCAGCGTTGTCCCGCACCGGTAAATGACCGATAGGCCGCTCAGCGTCCAGCCTTGCCCTAAGTAACCTGTGTTTTCTCGGCTGCTGTAGGCAAGAGCCAAGCTTGGAGTTAAACCGCTTATACCGGGAGGAACCTGGATAGGGATGGTATAAGTCGCGGCGCCTGAATTCGTCACTTCGAAAGAGCCGGGAATCGTTGCAGTTGAGGCGGAAGCCAGACCTGCTCCAGCCAAAGCGACCGCCAACAAAATCCGAATACATTGGATCGCCAAGGCTGCAACTGAATATCTAATATGAGTAAAGAGAGGGAGAGGTAGTTTGCTCAACAAGCATAGATTGCTCCCTAGGTGCTTTCCTATAAGCATAAAGTCCTCAATATTGCGTAATAACGTAAGGTGACTAGAGCGCGATAACGCTAGCCGTTAAGGAGACAACCGGAAAACGGCTACATACGTATGCGGAGAACAGCTAAAAGCATGAAGAGGTACAAGCCAGGGAGAATAAAACTACGGCGTCCCAACCGTCTTAATACTTCGATACCTCGCAAAAGACGAAAGGGCGCTACAAGCAACTCCTTTTTTCTTCGGGATATGAGTTCAGTTTCCGTACAACGCGGCGCATATTAATTTATGTTTAGATTCATTAGAAGGCCTCTTAATCGATTTCGTTTGAAAAAACTTCCATTTAAATCAGCGCGACCAGTAAGCGCGTCACTGCTCATTCAGCGCGAAATCGT
The DNA here is from genome assembly GCF_057367735.1 of Hahella sp. NS-SX17. NCBI lineage: Bacteria > Pseudomonadati > Pseudomonadota > Gammaproteobacteria > Oceanospirillales > Hahellaceae > Hahella > Hahella sp. NS-SX17. The sequence continues at coordinate 5,223,039 of NZ_CM170632.1, read as the reverse complement.
GCGGCGTTAAGGGTAGCCAAATGTAGCGACATTCTTTGACGTGATGAGGGCGTTTTTTTATCTGTCAGGATATCGGGACGCTGAGTGGCGGTAGGTGTCTGGAAAGTTAAACGGTCCCAAATTGCGATCAACCTTCTCTGTTCGCCCTGTCTTTAGGGGGCGATAAAACTAACAAGTTCTCATGAGCGAGTTAGTCGGTGTATGGAAGTCCATACATAAGGATTGAGGGTGTTTGTAAGTCGGATCGGGAATGCGTGAACGCTCTCTACGCCTGGTAAAGCGAGAGAGCCTAACGGATGGTCTGAATATCAATGGTCAGCATATTTGCGGATTGGTGATCAAAGCTCCTTGATACCTTGTCTAGCTGGAGCTAAGCCCGTTTCGATTAACAGCAGGCGCCATGCCGCATAGGGAATGGGACGATAATTCGCGTTATCCTCAGCGGAGCACCAACGCCGTATGCTGCGGGAATCGACGCCCATTAACTTTGCAGCGGCGGCTCCGCTTAGTCCTGCAATCCGTAACGCCTCCCGGATGTCCTGAGCCGTAGGCGGCTGATAGTCCGCGCTGGAATAGGGCTCCAGCGATTGAGGGGTTATCCTTTCCGCATGCTCCGAATCTCCATAAATCCCATTTTCTTCTGACATACCGTTAACCTCTGTGGGGCGTAACGGACCTATAGAAGCCCGTTATCAACGAAACTGTATTTATCCGTTCCACCGATGATGACGTGATCCAAAACCCGCACATCAAAAAGACTGAGAGATTTCTTGATATCTTGGGTCAGCCGGATGTCTCTTTGGGAAGGGCTTGTCATCATCGAGGGATGGTTATGAGCGAGAATCACGGCCGCCGCATTCAGGGCCAGCGCTTTTTTTGCGATTTCCCGAGTATGGACGGTGGACTCGTTAAATGTTCCTCGGAACATGGCGTCAAATTCTATCAGCCGGTGTTTGTTGTCCAGGAACAGGACGCAGAACACTTCATGATGCAGCTCGGCCAATTTCAATTTGAGGAAGTTGTAAGCAAGCTGGGGGCTGGTGACGACAGCGCCGGGCTGGCGTAGTCGGTTGGCTAAGATGGTTAATGCCTGCTTGATAATTTGATCGCCTTTCATCGTATTTCTCCGGTTGTTGACCCACCGAGGCGGGCTCTTTGATTGACCCACCGTCAGCGGCGGGCTCTTGAATATAGGCATGCGAATAGTAGAACCCTGGGCAATTCATGTAAATGCAGAATTGGCGATGTGTGATCGCCAATCTCTCTATCCTGAGAGCATTATCTCGGACGGTTTGAAGAGCGATCCTCGCTAAATCCAGTATATGAGGGCAAAGCACCGAGAAGGGGCGCAAGTTATGCGTGTTACTCAATTCTGGTGACGTCTTCGCTTTCATTCGCAGCAAGCCGAAATCGGCCCGCAAATGAGCCGGAAACGGCCTGTTGGGGTGAGCTAGATTGACTGATGGCAATTTGCATTGACCTACGCGATTAATCTTGGCAGTGACGTGCATCGTCCCAATCGATTTTCCGACTGCTTGGAGTGGCCCTATGACTAAAAATACATAGGGCTATGGTAGATTCTAAGAAGGTTTCCGTATGGCGGAGTAGGCGAAGTCAAAAAGCAAGGGTTTATAGCTCCGTATGGCGGATTAGAGGTTGTGGATAACAGGGCCCCGTTGGACCGTATGACGGAATAAGTTAATCCATGTGGCGGAATAGAGAATTTTTATTCGTTGCTTCGCTGACGGGCGTTTGTGTTGACGCTCCGATTAGATTGGGTAAGCCTTATTTACGGGCTCAAAGGTTGCTGTTGCTGATGGCGGGGATGTCTGTGGCGGACATTCTGGAGGAAGCTCTCTGCCATACTGTCGCCAAGTCTCGGATATACGCCTGTGAGCTTGTGTAGTCCATTTCTCTCCTTGGGTGGCGCATATTAAAACCTCTGCTTAAATCAAATCTCAGGCCATGCTCTGGGTTTTTATTGTTTGGGTGCTCTGTCATCGAGTCTCAACCCTCACAACAGAAGCAGGATTGTTCCCTAAGCTCAAAGCGGACAGCCAACCTTTCGGCGATTAATTACTCTGTGAGGATGGGGCGGAGGGGGGAATGGGTCGTCTACGTTGTACCGTTCTTAAAAGTGTCCCAGGTGTGTACCGTGGCGCCTTAGTTTTATGGTGTGCGCTGGTTTCTTGTGTGTAAGTTATTGAATTTTTTATTATTTATATTTTGAGTTTTTGAAAAAAAGCCCCTGGGGAAGGGGCTGAGTCTACTCTAGCTCTAAACTAGTGAGGTTTACTCAGTGTGAAATCTTTTCTTTTAACAAATTGACCTTTTCTAGGAGGTGTTTGACTCTGGTTTCAAGGTTCTGTTTGTAGTTTTCGAGTCTGGGTTTGACTTCTTTGTCTACCGCTTTTTCGGCTTGCATCCTGGCGTAGGCGGACATCATATTGGCATTCCAGCGTATTCTTCCGCGCACTTCATAAGTGGCTGCGTCGATGTTTCGGGCGAAATCTTTGATGCTATTGTTTTTTGACCGGATTCGGGCGACAACGGCTTTCAGGCTCTTATCTTCGTTGTCCAAGTCTGCGCCTAATTGATTCAGTACTTTCTTTCCTTCTTGCTCAACTGTAGTCAGCCCAGATTGTAGTTGGCGTTGTAGTTGTTTCTTTAATGTGGTTAGCCGGTCCATTTGGCTTTTTGAGTTTTTTACCGACATCTTCGCGCCTTGAAATCAGGTGGTATGACTAAACTTGAATCAAATACTAGAAGCAAAAATTAGAATAATCATCCTAATTTGTGGGACCTGATAAAGGCGGCTATGGGGCGGGTGCTGCCGCCGGTTTTCAGCCGGCGGAAGTGTGGTGTGAGCGATCAGTGGATCCAAGCCAGAATTTGGCGGACCAGCTTTTCTATACCTGTAGCGGCTTCCGAAATACGGCCTGCCAGCATATAGGCGGGAGTGGAGACGACTTTGCGTTCCTCATCCACTACCACATCATCTACGGCGCAGTTCACATGGTGTCCGCCCATGCTTTCAATGGCTCTCGCGACCTCACTATTGTCGCCAATAGTACATTTGGCGCCTGCGCCATAGATGTGGGGAATCATGGTTGGGGCAATACAAACGTATCCAGCTGGTTTGCCCGCATCTGCGAATGCTTTGGCGACACGCTCCACTTGGGGAAGAACTTTCATATCGACGCCATCGACAGCAAAGGTGGACAGGTTTTTCGCAGCGCCGAACCCGCCAGGGAAGATTAATGCGTCAAACTCATCTGGGTTAAGCTCAGAAAGCTCTTTAATTTCGCCGCGCGCCAAACGCGCTGATTCCAACAGGACGTTACGGGACGCTCCCGGCACAGGCTCCCCGCTTATATGATTCACAACCTGTACTAAATTGATGTCCGGTGCGAAGCATTGATACTTCGCGTCGTTGCTGTCCAGGGCTAAAAGAGTGATGACGGATTCATAGATCTCCGCTCCATCGAGATACCCACAGCCTGACAAAACCACAGCAATATTAGCCATTGTAACTCCTCCCTTTTTCTCAGCTCAGCTTTAATCAGTCTCAACATTTTACGCCGACATACTTTAGCCCGGCGGGTTTGCATTTTCTATGCTATGGTGAATTTAGACTCACCAGAACAATCCGCCATGAATTTGAGATCGCTTTGGTTCAAATTCGGAGCAATTTGTGTCTGCTTCGCCGTGATTTTGATCTTGATCTTTATGGCGGGCTTGCAGGTGTTTTTTGCTCCAATGGCCAGGGACTTGGAATCTCAACGCGCCCGTCTCGATATTGACAGGGTGACAGGCGCTTTATTCCATGAGCTTACCAATCTGCATCAATATACCTTGGACTGGGCGGCCTGGGATGATACCTACCGTTTTGTCGAAGCTCCTTATCCTGAATATATAGAGTCCAATCTTGGCGACGCCACTTTCGTTAATCTCAAGATAGACGCGATGATGTTCTACAAACCCAACGGTGAGGTGATCTGGGGAAAGACCTGGGATCAGGAGACGGGGGAGTCGCTGAATGTGAAAGAGCTACCTCTGGATGGCCCGCCTGATCCGGGATTTATTCTGGGGGTGGCGCTTGGAGACTTTAAGGACCCGTATTCAGGATACTCCGGGATCATGGGAACTGAATCCGGACTAATGTTTGTCAGTGTACGGCCGGTGTTTCGCTCTAACCTGACTGGTCCGGCGAATGGCGTATTGTTATTTGGTCGTTTGGTGCGCGGGCGGTTGTTACAGAACCTGCAGCAGCTGGTCGGGGTTCCGTTCGCTGTCTTTTGGATGCATGACCCAAAGCTGGGCGATAACCTGCGTGATATTGCCGACAGATTGACGGTGGATGACCCCATATATACCCGTGAAGTCAGCAACTCAAAGCTAGAAGGCTACACGCTGATCCCCGATATTGAGAGTGATCTTAGTATTCTTGTGCGAATCAATGCTGACCGCGATTTCTTCAATCTGACGGCGGCGACATTCGATCGAGCGATGAGCTACGCCTCCTATTTACTGACGGCGGTGCTGGGTATTTTCGCTTTCCTTGTTTTGATGCTGGTGCTACGCCCGCTGGCGCGCCTGGAGGCGTATGTCAGACGAGTGCAAAGTCAGCCGCAGTTAGAAAAGTTGGAGCTGCCCAAACTGCCTAGAGACGAAATTGGTAAGCTGGGTCGCGCGTTCTATCAGTTGTTATGTCAATTGCAGGAGCAAAGCGAAAAATTGCGCGAAATGTCCTTTCGGGATGAATTAACTGGCTTGGCGAACCGTCGAGCGGTAATCAGTTATCTGGATGAGCGCTGGAATTTGGCTTTGGAGCAGAAGTCGGATATCGCCATCATTATTTGTGATGTCGATTATTTTAAAGACTTCAATGATCATTATGGTCACGACATGGGAGATGAGGTGCTCAAGGAGGTTGCTTCGGCATTGCGCCGGGGCGCAAACAAGCGCCTTGATCTTGTCGCTCGATATGGCGGTGAGGAGTTTCTGGTCGTATTGCCAGGCGCTGACTTGCAGATTGGTGAGCAAGTAGCGGAGAGGCTGGTCAAGCGCGTTTATGAAATGAAGCTTCCTCATCATTTTTCACAGGTAGCGCAGTATGTGTCCGTCAGCTGTGGCGTAGCCGCCGGTGCTCCAGGGGAGGACGAGTCGAAAGAAGAGTGGATTCGATTGGCGGACGAGGCCTTATACAAAGCCAAAGAATCGGGAAGGAACCGGTTTGCGGCGATCAACCCTGCTGACTTGCGTAATATGAAACGAAGCAGCTCCTTCAATTCGGTCAACCCTTAAACTGGTTGCCTATCTGAGCTTCTAGGTCTGATTAATAGAGATGTCGCCGTAGTAGATGATCTGGTGAGATTCCGCTTTATGAGTAGGAATAACGCCTGTCTTCTTATCTCAAACGTTCGGAAATCCCTGTATGCCCTATAGGATAGGGAGATTCTCGGATTTTTATTCATCTAGAGATGACTAAAATTCATCTTTACTTGTCGGTGGTTGGCTGACCATCGCAAGGATGTTTCGCCGCTCTGGGTTTTTTCTCCAGGCGGCTAAAGAAGTAAAATTGCATTAGAGAGTAGGTACCAGCTGTGATTAAACGTTTTGCATCTTATGGCGCACTGGACGCGTTCATAGCAGCCAACACAGTGCTGCTGGTTCAATGCTGGCCTGACGTTAACGGCGAATGGGTCGCTGAATTCAAGGCCTAATGGAAGAATCCTTTAAAGAAGCCGGGTGATGAGAGTCTCCCGGCTTTTTTCTTTCTATATCCGAGGCTTCTGCTAATCTCAAAGAGAGAGGCCAGGGCTTCCGGCAAAATATCGTCATTCCCTCGGCGTAGTGAGATAACACTGATTTCGGACAACTGATAGACACCGCCGACATGGAGCATCGACTGATTCTATGGTTGACCATATGGGGGGCTAGCCTCCTGTATCCCTATGCGGCGAGGGGGGCGGATGGTGTCGAACTGGTTCTGTATAACTGGGCGAACTACATGCCCCCCGATTTACTGGACGCCTTTCAAAAGGAAACGGGGGTTCAGGTGCGGGAACTTTATTACTCTTCAGATGAAAGCAAGCAGGCCTTGTTGGCGGAAACTCAGGGAGTTGGACTGGATCTGATCGTCAGCGCAGGCGCATCCATGCGGGAGTATGTGATTCCCGAATGGGTTGACGCATTGCAACCGGAATTATTGCCACATTTATCCAATGCTGATGAGCACTGGATGAAGATGTTCGGTGAGGTCGAAGGTTACGGCGTACCCTTGTTGTGGGGAACTATCGGTATCGCATATCGAGGCGACAAACTTCCTTATCCTCCTTCCAGTTGGCAGGATTTCTTTAAACCCCATCACTCCCTGCGACAAAAAATCATGGTGATAGACGACTCTGCCGATGCGTTTGGTATGGCGCTGGTGGCGTTGGGGTATTCAATGAATGCGACGGACTTGACTCAGGTTGAGGCGGCAGGGGCACTGCTGGAGCAGCAAAAGCCATATGTGGCGGGCTACGCTTATCCGCTTATTGATGAAAATTCGGAACTGATCAAAGGTCATATTGTCATGGCCATGATGTATAACGGGGATGCAGTAGGGTTGCATGAACTCGACCCAAGGGTGGAGTTTGTAGCGCCGGCGGAGGGCACCAATCTGTGGGTGGATTACATCGGCGTAGTCAAGAAAAGCCAGCATAAGGAGGAAGCGCATCGTTTTATCGACTTTTTACTGCGCCCGGAGAACGCCGCCAAGTTGTCTGAATTTTTGCACTACGCGTCTGCTAACAAGGCGGCGACCCCAATGCTCTCAAAAGAGCATATGGATAATCCCGATATATATCCCCCGAAAGAAGTGATGGAGAAGGCGGATATATACAGAGTCACTTCTCCAGAGGTGTTAAAGATGCGCAATCAGATGTTTCGTTCGATCAAGCGCTAGAATGGATACGCCGCCATGCTGAAAATTCAGTTAAGAGCGCGCATTTTCCTGTTCGTTTTGCCTTTTATCGTATTGCCGTTGCTCATGTTCGGCAGTCTTTCCTACCTTTATATCCGCGAAAACACCATGCGCATACTGGAGCATCAGCTTGATTTGTCCCTGCGTAGTGGACGAGATGAGCTGAATAAGGATTTCAGTTCCGCACGGGCGAATCTGGAGCTGTTTGTCTCCAACGACATTATCCGCCGTTACCTGAACCTTCCTGACACTGTGCGATACAAAGTCATGCAACCGGCTTTATTGGGATTATTCGCCGATTATCGTAAGGCCTTTCCTTCCTATGTAGACATCGCCTTGCTATTGCCGGACGGAAGTATCGATTCAAGAGATGCGGAAGATCCGAAAGCTCCGTCTAAATACAAAGACTTTATTGAGCGAGTGGCCGCTCAGCGCCCTAGCTATGCGGAGCAGCTTTTTTTTGTGGAGGAGGGGGGCTACATCGAGTATGTACAGGCGCAACGAATAGACCATCGTAATGAGGCCGTGGAATACCTGGGGACGACGGATCTGACCAAAGGCTACCTGCTGGTGGTGATGCGTATTGAAGACGTTATTCAGATGCTGCGCAAAAAACTGAATAACCCGGAAGGGTATGTCGTAATCAGCGACCCTCAGGGAGAGTCCTACTTTTTGAATGACAAGGAATTGAAACTCTGGGGTCCTTTGGTGAAGCAGATCATTACGTCGGGTATTGGGCGTTTGAGAGGTTTTACGCAGGGAGAGCAGGACTACCTGGGAGGATTTTACCGTGTTAATGAGCAGCTTTTTATTACTGGCATTGTCACGGAGGAGGTCGTGGACCGAATGGTGACGCCGATACTGATCGCCCTGATCTGGTTTCTAGTGATTGTGGCGATTGTGGCGTTTTTACTGATTTACTCAAAGTTAAATAAGTTGCTCTTGGAGCCTATTAACCGACTACAACGTCAAATTGCTGCATTTCGCAGCGGAGCGGAGATCGCCTGGGTGTTTGATGGCGATGATGAGCTTAGCCGTCTCAGCGCAGAGTTTGAAGAAATGGCTTCTACCCAGCGTGGACAAATTGAGCGGGTGAAAGGGTTGTCGAACTTGGACCCGCTGACAGGGCTGCCTAACCGCACCGCATTCTCCGGCATTCTTGAAAAAGCGGTGAGTTATACCCGTAGACAGGATCAGGCTCTGGCGGTTTTGTTTATTGATATTGATCATTTCAAGCGTATAAATGAAACCTACGGCTCTAAGGTAGGGGATGAGTTGTTTCGCCAAGTGGCTGATAGACTCAGCGCCAGTCTGCGCCTTTCCGATGAGGTGGCGCGTCAGGTGATGACTGAGTTTGGCGATATGGACAGAGTGCTGGTGCGTACCGGCGGTGATGAGTTCACTGTGTTGCTGCGGGACATTCGCAAGGCTCATCAGGTTTCACTGGTGGCGTCCCGCATTCTGTCTTCGTTTGATCACCCTTTTACTTGGGAAGAGCACAGTGTCGCCATGTCGGTCAGTATCGGCATCGCCTTGTATCCAGTGGATGGGCAGACTCCAGAGTTGTTATTGAAAAGCGCGGACTTGGCTATGTATGAGGCTAAGCAGGCGGGTGGGGCTTGTTTCCGGTTCTTTACTCATGCGCTCAATACTTCCGCAGAGAAGCGGCTGCAGCTGGAGAGGGACATTCAGGATGGGTTGGTGGTTAAGGAATTTACTGTATATCTGCAGCCTCGCGTTAATCTGAGAACTGGCGTCGCTACGGAATTTGAGGCGGTGGCGCGCTGGAACCATCCTCGCCTGGGTATATTGTTGCCCGAGCAGTTTATTTCTGTTGCGGAAGAGTCTGGACATCTTATCGAGTTGGGCAAGCAGTTGTTAGAGGCGGTATGCAGCGCCATCAAGACTTTGCAGCAGAGCGTCGGCAATGATGTCAAAGTATCATTTAATTTGGCTCCCCATCATTTAAGGATGAACGAGGTGCTCAGTGAGATCAGCAATTGCCTGGAGCGATACGGCTTACCTGGGGATACGCTGGAATTAGAGATCACGGAGGACTTGTTGAAAGCAGAGAATAAAGACGCATTGATTCTACTTAATCAGTTACGTGAGCGCGGCGTCTCAGTGGCTTTGGATGACTTTGGGTCAGGAGATTCCTCATTGTCCGCCCTGCGGCGGGCGCCGATCGATACTCTGAAGGTTTCGCCAAACTTTATGCAGGAGCTGTATGTGGACAAAGAAAGCCCCGTGGTCCTACAGGCGATTTGTGACTTGGCGCGCAGCCTTAAGCTGAAGGTGGTGGTGCAGGGAGTAGAGAGTCGAACACAAGTGGAGCAGGCGCTTACAGTCGGCGCTGATCAGGCGCAAGGCCACTATCTTTCTGAGGCTGTCCCGGTCGAAGATGTGAGAGTGGACTATCGCATCAAAATATTTGATTTACCCACCGGTGAGCGTGGCGGCGTAAGAGTTTAGCTCTTGCAAAGACTGACCGCCTGTGGGGTGTGTGCAGCCGCCGCCGTCATGTTTATAATGCCTGCTCACTATGCTATGGCCTGATACCGGGCCCGATTCACTGAGATATAAAACAGGTAACTGCTACCATGACGGTAAGAACCCGTATTGCACCATCTCCCACCGGCGATCCTCATGTAGGAACCGCTTATATTGCGCTTTTCAATCTGTGCTTCGCTCGTCAGCACGGCGGTAAATTCATTCTACGTATTGAAGATACTGATCAGGCCCGTAGCACGATGGAATCGGAACAAGACATTCTGAGCGCTTTGAGATGGTTGGGGCTGGAATGGGATGAGGGGCCGGATGTCGGCGGTCCTCATGCCCCTTATCGTCAAAGCGAAAGAAAAGACAGTTATCGCGCTTATGCTGAAGAATTAGTCGCTAAGGGGCGCGCATACTACTGCTTCCGCACGCCGGAAGAGTTGGATGTCATTCGTGAAGAGCGTAAAGCGCAAGGTTTGCCGCCGGGCATAAAAGGAGATCTTGAGTTGCCTGAAGATGAAGTGAAGCGTCGTCTGGCTGCTGGTGAACCTCACGTTATCCGCATGAAAGTGCCGGATGAAGGCGTGTGCGTTGTGAAAGACATGTTGCGTGGCGATATTGAAATCGATTGGGGGCAGGTCGACTGCCAGATCCTATTGAAATCCGATGGCATGCCGACTTATCACCTGGCCAACGTGGTGGATGACCATCTGATGGAAATCACCCACGTTATTCGCGGTGAAGAGTGGATCAACTCGGCGCCTAAGCACATGCTGCTGTATCAATATTTTGGCTGGGAAATGCCGACGCTGTGTCATATGCCGTTACTGCGCAACCCGGATAAAACCAAGCTGAGCAAACGCAAGAACCCAACCAGCATTAATTTCTATGAGCGTTTGGGCGTGATGCCGGAAGCGTTGCTGAATTATCTGGGCCGGATGGGTTGGTCCATGCCTGACGAGAGCGAAAAGTTCACGCTGAACCAAATGATCGAGAATTTCGACATTAAGCGCGTTTCGCTTGGCGGACCGGTTTTTGACATAGTGAAACTGCGTTGGCTGAATGGGCTCTGGATGAGAGAAAACCTGAGCGAAACTCAGTTCCTGGAGCGTCTGGTGCACTGGTCATACAATAATGACTACGCCGCCAAGATGATTCCTCATGTGCAAAGCAGAGCAGAAACATTTTCTGATGTGGCTCCGTTGGCGGCCTTCATGTTTAGCGGTTATTTGCCGATTAAAGAGGAAGATTTCGCCGCCTCCAAGCTGGAGGCGGAGCAGCTCAAGAAGGTGCTGCAATATTCGCTGTGGCGACTGGAAGCCCAGCGTCACTGGACCAAAGAGAATATATTCGCTGACTTGAAAGCGCTCAGCAAAGCGATGAGTGTGAAAATGGGCGACTTTATGATGCCGATTTTCGTATCTATCGCGGGCACGCCAAATTCTTGGTCAGTCGTGGACTCCATGGAAACTCTGGGCCCCGATATGACTCGAGCTAGGCTGCGTTTTGCGCTGGAAGTATTGGGCGGGCTGTCCAAGAAAGGGTTGAAGGCTGCAGAGAAAGAGTTCGCTCAAATTTCAGCCGCTATCGACGCTACTGAAAAAAATTAGAATTTTTTCAAAGGTAACGCTTGACTCAATGGGGGGATCTCTCTAACATACGCCTCCGTTGTGACACGGGGCCATAGCTCAGCTGGGAGAGCGCAACGCTGGCAGCGTTGAGGTCGACGGTTCGATCCCGTCTGGCTCCACCAAGTTTCTAGTCCCCTTCGTCTAGAGGCCTAGGACACCGCCCTTTCACGGCGGTAACAGGGGTTCGAATCCCCTAGGGGACGCCAAATTGAAAGCCCTCATATCGAAAGATATGAGGGCTTTTTTTATGCTTTCGAGGCTGAAGTTTTTCTCAGCGCCGCCGATAACCTGTTAGCGACTGCAGTTTGTTGGGCGGAGGCTTCATGCAGATCCAATCCTCTTCTATTCAGTTTTCCAACCAGGGTGTTTCGCAAGAAAAAACGCTGGAGCGCGAACGTCTTTTGTTTGTCTCTTCACAGTCTTCGCTGGCAGATGCTTCCGGTTCTTATTTGCTTGGCCAGCGACAATCTTATTTCAATTATGACGCCAATCAATCTGAAAGCGCCCAGGTGTACTCCAAGGTGCTCTCTGGCGATGGTCAGACAGAGGTGCTGGATAGAAACTCTGTCTTATCGCAGATCGTCCAGGTTGGGCTGCAGGGGGAAGAGGCGGTGCAAGTGATTGCTGGCGGGGCGACAGGCGGTGTATCCGTCGCAGGTGAGGCGGTTGTGGCGTTTAGTCGCTATTCCTTTGTATCTGAATCACAAAGCTCCACAACCGTCTCTTCCGGTGTGATCAATTTGGAAGATGGTAGAGAGATTGCCTTCACTTTATATCTCAATCGTGAGCGTGCGAGTGTTGTTGAAAGTCAATCTAACCTTCTGGTCAGCGCTAGAGTGATGACCGATCCGCTGGTGCTGAACTTTGGTGCGGAGTCCGCGACACTGCGTAATACATCCTTCAGTTTTGACCTGAATGGAGATGGGCGGGGGGAGGATATTGCAGAGTTAGGCTTTGGTAGCGGTTATCTGGCGCTGGATGTGAATGGCGACGGGGAAATCAACAATGGCGGTGAGATGTTCGGGGCGTATAGCGGTGATGGCCTGGGAGACCTCTCTCGTTATGATGCGGACGGCAATCGTTGGATTGACGAATCCGACCCCGTTTTCTCCAGCTTGCGTGTTTGGACGGCTTCGGAAAATGGTGATAAAAAGCTATTGTCTTTGAGGGAAGTGGGTGTTGGCGCGATCTATTTAGGCTCAACGCCAGACTCTTTTGAATTGGTGGGAGATTATGGGCGGGTGCTTGGTCGTACTAAAACCACAGGAATTATGCTGATGGAAAATGGCGAGGTGCGTACTTTGCAGGAAATTGATCTTGCGCACTCCGCTCCAGCCAGTATGAGACCCTTTTCTGCTGAAGTAATTGAGGATGCTCGTGCTGAACTTAATTTAGGTGGCGCTCAGACGTCCTCAGAAGGCGTACAAGGTTCAAGCTTTATGCTCGGAATGCAGGATGTGCTCGCGAAACTTAATGAGCTTAGAGAGCGGCAGAAACAATATTTGGAAGCGATGGCCCCGGCGAAAGTGAAATTTAAATCACCGCTTGAGCAGCTATTGGCGCAAATGGAAGAAGAGCGCCGAAAACTGCAGCGGCGCTTACACAAGGACTAAGGGGAAGGTGTGTAAAACTGGTTAGTGAATGGTCTTGGGGAGCACTTTCGAAGGATCGCTTTCAACGCCATAGGTATCTACTGCTGTAACTGCGAAATAGTGTTCGCCCGCTTCAAGATTGTCGAAGTAATAGGAGTCGGCGTCGGCTGCTACTTTTACTGATTTCCAGTCGTCGTTTGCTGCTTTGTTGCTGTCAGATGCTTTCAGTGGAGCGAAGCTGTGATAGACCCGGTAGCCCGCTATCTCCGATGCTTTTAGTGGCGAGCCGTCCTCTCGCGTGGCGGGCGCGTCCCAAAAAACATATACCCCATTGGCTCCAGAAGTTGATTTAGGGGCTTCTTCACTGCCGCCACAACCGGTAACTATGGTTGTAAGAATGATAATGCCTGTAAATATGGGTAAGGATTTATTGCGTACGCAAGCAGATAAAATTGATGCAAATCCTGCAAATGACATGGACTTCACTGTAGGTACCGCCTTATACCAGCTCCTGATTTTGCGATGGAGTTTAAACCAAGCCTGTGACGGGATTCTGTTTATTTCGGTAACGAATTGTTTCTTAACAAAAAATTACATGCTAAGAAGGCTGGTAAGGCCTCAAGAGTCGCTGTCGCTCGTGTGGAAATAGCGGGCGTAGGCGGGGCTCAACTTCTAAAGCTGTAACAAGCCAAAGTATTAATAAAATGATGCGAATATCGATACTTGATGGGTAATTATCCGCAACCTGCCTAATGTTGCATGGCGCCCAGGAAGTGCTGCTGCTAATCTTCGCTAAAACAAAGTGTTATAAAAAATCGCCGGATAGCGATCAGCTATCCGATCGCATTTAGCCCTTGCGGAGTTCCTTCATGGCTAATAAAGGCGTGTTTAATTTGCTCGGCTCCATTCGATTTCTGCCGTATTTTTTGACGCAGGCGTTTGGGGCGTTCAACGATAATCTTTTCAAACAGGGTATTTTGCTACTGTTCGCTTATAAGTTGAGCGAAGAAGAAAGCGCAACGCTGGTGAACGTAGCGGCCGGTTTATTTATCCTTCCCTTTTTTCTTTTTTCTCCGTTAGCGGGACAGCTCGCTGACAAATATGAGAAAGGAAAATTGATTCGAATCATCAAACTAGTGGAAATTGCGCTCATGTCGCTGGCCGCGTTTGCTTTTGTCTCTGAGTCCAAAGTGATGCTGCTGTTTTTACTATTTATGATGGGAGTGCAGTCTGCAGCATTTGGTCCTGTCAAGTACTCCATCTTGCCCCAGCACCTGAAGCATGAAGAGCTCTTGGCGGGTAATGCCTTGGTGGAAATGGGCACTTTCCTGGCTATCTTATTCGGCACTATTCTCGCGGGCATTTTATTCAGTCATCCAGGCGGAGTGAACCTGATTGCGGGTGGCATTATTGCTTGTGCGATTGTGGGTTACGTCGCCAGTCGCTCTATTCCTCAAGCGGACCCGGCAAACCCGCGGTTACGTTTAAACTGGAATCCAATCACGGAAACCCTGGGGACGGTGCGTGAGGTGAAAGATAACCGCGCTGTTTTTCTTTCGGTGATGGCGATCAGTTGGTTTTGGTTTTTGGGTGCGAGCTATCTAACGCAGTTCAATATCTTCACCAAGGAATATTTACTGGGGAATCCTGCCGTAGCGACCGGGCTACTGACATTATTCTCTATTGGCGTCGCTACAGGGTCATTGTTATGCAGCAAGCTATCGGAGGGTAAGGTAGAACTTGGACTTGTTCCCATAGGCTCGCTGGGGCTCACTCTTTTCGGCGCACACTTGTACTTCTCGACGCCCTCGGTCAATGGCATGGAATTGCGGACATTTGGGGAGTTCCTCTCTGACCCATCCGGTTATGGCGTGCTGGTGGATCTGTTATTCATCGGTTTGTTTGGTGGTTTCTACATCGTACCTTTATATGCGCTGATTCAAGAGCGCTCAGATGAAAAGAAGCGAGCGCAAGTTATTGCGCTGAATAATGTTATGAATGCTATCTTCATGGTGTTCAGCGCTGCCTTCGCCATCGTTTTTCTGTCTCTGATTGGGCTTAGCATCCCCGAGTACTTTCTGGTGCTGGCGGTCATGAACGCCGTAGTCGCCGCATACATTTTCAAACAGGTGCCAGAATTTGCGCTGCGTTTTTGCATCTGGCTGCTGGGGCATACAATGTATCGGGTGAAGCACCGAGGCTTGGATAATATACCTGAAGAAGGGGCGGTCGTGCTGGTGTGCAATCATGTCAGCTATGTTGATGCAATGCTGATTGGCGGCGCTGTCCGCAGGCCTGTACGCTTTGTTATGGATAAAGGAATATATGAAATGGCTGGTATGCACTGGTTTTTCAAACTGGCGCGCACTATCCCCATTACTTCCGAGAAGAGAGACCCGGAAACCTATCGTCGCGCTTTCGAAGCGATCAGCGAGGCTTTGGAAAATGGAGAGGTGATTTGTATCTTCCCGGAGGGCCGTCTGACGAAAACTGGCGAAATTGATGCGTTTAGAAAAGGCATTGAGCTGATTATCCAGCGTAACCCTGTACCGGTGACGCCAATGGCGCTACGAGGGTTATGGGGCTCTTTCTTTAGTCATAAAGGCGGTGTGGCCTTGGCTAAGCTGCCTCGACGTTTCTGGTCTAAAGTCGAGCTCGTGGCGGATGCAAGCTGGGAGCCTGATAAGGTCAGCGCTGATGCGCTGGAGGATAAGGTAAAAGTTTTAAGAGGGGAGTGGGCCTAGCCCTTCCCCCGGTGGCGTGGGAGTCTAACGCTCAGCGATAGCGCCTTTCTTGACGCCTTCATACGCCCGTACGGTAAACCAGTTTTGCGGGCGTTGCTTTTTAAGTGTTTGCGCAATGTGTTCGGCAATCCACTCAACAGTGGAATCTGTCTCAATCATATAAACGCGCTTCTTCGGCATTAATAGCTCGAAGTCTCCTTGCGAGGCGGTATATTTGAACCGTATGTGCTCAACGCCATTAATGGTTTCTTCTTTATCGACATCTTCCTGGCTACCGATATAAATATCTTTCCACTTTTTCGCCCATTGATACTCCGTCAATTGGCTGCGCTGTCCGTCCGCGAATATTTCCAGCTTGGAGCGATGACCGTGGGCGATGCGCTGACAGTTGCCTGCGTGCTTTTTCAGGCCGTGAGTGTAGTGGTAGTAAGCGCCTTGAATATTCTCTTCTCGCAGTCTGATTTTTACCTTTTTGACGTTGTCCGGCACCACGCTTTGCAGGTGCTTGGTCAACAAAGGTTCTACTGATTCGATATCGATCTCTGTCAGGGGGAGCGCTGCAATAGCGTCAGTAGGGCCGGAGATATAGAACTGAGCCTCGCCGGGGAAGCTGCAACTGACTTCAATGCGTTCTCCCTTTTGCTTAACGTTCATATCAAGCAAGTCCTGGGGTACTACCAGTTTGTGGTCAATCATATCCTCCGCAGCCTGGCGAAGGATTTTTTTGACGTCACCGAAATCGAACACCATGCCTTGTTCGTCAAGGTCGCCGGAAAGTTCGATGTCCATGATCCAGCTTTCTCCAACGATGCCGCGGAGAGGGTGAAGGTAAGAAAAATCAAGGACGGTAAGGTGATCAACAAACAGACGATTCATAAGGACTGGCTATAAAGTGAGCTATGTGTGCGAAATTAATGCTGCGTTATATCGCTTAAAGACGTGTAAGTCCAGTATTGCTGAGTATTTTCCTGGGGCTTCTCCCGCCGCTTCCCTCAATGAAAAGGGCGGGAGACGACAGGAGAATGTCAGCCAAAGATGCCGGAGATGAATGCGACGCCAGCGGCGAATACGCCGATGCTGATCGACAATGCGATCATATAAGCTTTATTGCTGGTGCTGCGTTGCGACTCTGCGTATAGCTCAATAGTGCGTTGAGCAATGTCTTCCGCTGTTTCTCTGGAAATATCATGGGCCTGTTGAATGGCCTCCGCCTGCAGGGTTTGCCAAAACTCGGTGTCAATGGACTGCACTGTTGTCATGTGGTCTTTCAGTTCGTCCAGTTGCTTCTGAGTGATCGCAGGTGAAGCGCCTGTGGCGGGCGCCGTCGGCGCTGCATTCTTGAGCTCTTCCTTGATTTCATTCAGCTCTTGGCTGATTTCTCTGGCCAGTTCCGCAGACACTTCTTCTTTGAGCGCTGCGAAGCTGGTGGTGATTTGATTTTCAATGCGGCTATAAAAAGTTTCTATACGCTCATCATGTCTGTTTTGTAGTTCTTCCGACAAGCGCTTGAGGTGAGCGTACTGCTCGTCAAACAGATCGCTCAATAACTCGTGAACGCGCGTATTCAGGCTGGTTTTCACCGTAGAACGGGCGACCTGTTCAATCATTTCTATGGGCAGACTGAACGCTTTTCCGTTTACGGGTAAGGCGTCATGAGGTGAAGGCGGCTGCTCTTCTTTAGCTTTAACTTTGGCGACGGTTGCTTCTTCCGCATCATCCACGTCATGGTCGCTGAAGGCGAAATCCATGGCGGTCAGATCAATGGGCGCTGAAGTCAGGTTGCCTGCTTCAATGTCCCGATTGAGTTGCTCCAGAATACTGTGAAGGCCATCTGTTTGCGGTGGCTTGGTGAGAATGTTGTAAATACCGAATCGCTTGGCGGCGTCCTCAAACTCCTTGGACTTTTTCGATGTGCACATAATGATCGGTATGGCGGCGGTGTCCGGATTGGACTTGATCGCCTTGGAGGCTTCCACTCCGTTCATACCCGGCATCAGGTGATCCATAAATATCACGTCGGGTGGAGAATTCTTGCTCAAATAATCGAGCGCTTCCTCCGCAGAGCCGGCCAGATTTACGTTCATGCTGACGTTCTCAAGCAGCTTGCTAAGTGCAAACCTTGCTACTTTTGAGTCGTCAACGAGTAACGCAGTTTTAATTGTCATGGTGTACCTCAAATACCAATGTCACCGTCGCAGCGCGCTAACATAGCTGACTTTGGGTGTTTGTTACCAGCCTTCAAGAGGCGGGCATTGAGTTGCTCTATAACTTTTCAGGCGATAGCAAACGCCGGGGTTACTGCTGCGGGCGGTGAATATCTCGCCCTCCGGCGTGGTCAGTGTCGCCAGTCCGTATGGTTTGCCGAATTTAAATGTACCGCTGATTTTACTGCCATTGGGGTTCAATAATTCCCCCTGTCCATGAAACTTCCCTTCAAAGAACTGTCCGGTGTACTTTTTGCCGTCCGCGTAAATGAGCTCCCCTTTGCCCTGGAACTGTCCGTTGGCGAAGCCTCCTTCGTAATGTGTTCCGTCCGGGTAGGTTAACGAGCCGGAACCATGATATTTGCTTTCGGAAAAACCGCCGACGTAAAGCATGCCGTTTTTCCCGGTCAGTGTGCCTTCGCCATTCAGCTTTCCATCAACCCAGTAGCCTGTGTAGATATCGCCGCTCTTCAGTGTGAGTGCGCCCTCGCCGTTGAACTGATCGTCTCTGAAGTCGCCGACATACAAGTCGCCGTTGGGTTGCTTGAAAGAGCCGCGTCCATGTTTGCGTCCTTCATACCATTCACCGTTGTATTCTGCGCCGTTGGACATTTTCAGCAATCCTTTGCCGTGGAAGAGTTTGTTGACGAACTCCCCCTGGTAGCGAGAGCCATCTTTGCCGGCATAAGTGCCTTCGCCCGTTACAACGCCGTGTTTCCATACGCCATCTCTATAATCCACAATCGTTATGCGATCCAGAGTCACACTGATAGTGCGAGAATCACCGCGGGTAAGATCGATTTTACTGCGAAAGGTTTTGTAGCCTTCTTTGCTGACTTCAATGTCGTATTCGCCAGCAGGCAGTTCCACTTCAACTGCGCTGGAGCCGTAGGGGTCGCCGTTAATAAGAACTTTGTCGTTGGCGACGTTCGAGCGGATAAAAAGCTTGCCAGTATCAGGCATAGTGGGGGAGGGCGTCTCCTTGGTCTCTTTCGCAACGACCTGCTGAGGTAGAGAGAGCACCTGGTTTGCGTCTGCTGAAGCCAGTAGTTCTTCACCTTCTGCATCTTGTGTGGCGTTTGATTCTTCCAGCGCTTGTTGTTGCTCGGGCGACAATTGGTCGACGAACAGGATGGCTTCTTCCAGCGACTCCCCAGGCGCGTTTTCGGAAGAACGGAAGCTTTCCAGCTGGGCGCTGAGATCCGCACTGCCGATCGGCGTGCCATAATCGGTAGTTTTAATATCGCCTGCCCTGCGCTCCGCCGCGGGGGATAAACTATCCGCCAGCGCCGGTATGTTGATATCTTGCCTATGGGCGAAGCCGGCGGTCACCAGCAACATCAGGACAAGCGCATTGATAAATAAAAGTGGTCTCAGATCGACCATTATTACTACCTTGCCATCAACCCATGTGTAATTTGTAAGTCATCTTAGCCCTTAATCCGGCTGATTGTAACCAAATAGGTCACGGCTTCTATTAAATGCATATAGTGTCACATTGCTGTTGGTATTGGCTCACGCTAAATATCTGTCCTGATTATGTTTTGTTGCGAGTTTGCAACTCCTCCCAGGCGCGCATGTGGACATCCGCTTCATACTCATAGGGGCTCTTGAAGGGCGTAAGTATGAAGTCAAAAACCGCGAAGGTGAAGCCGATTGAAAACCACGCGATAAATAAAGTTTCAATGGTCGCCGCCTGGCTTTGTGGGTTGGCTTCCACGAAGGACTGCAAACTGGGCAGAATATCCTGCACCATCGCCACTGGATTGAATCTCGACAGCACCAGAGGAACCCAGAAGGCGATAAATATCGGGAAGAAGGTAAAGGACCATAAAAAGCGTCGCAGCAAGTAGATCAGAGTGGCTTTCACATACCGGGTGCGTAGCTCAGGAATCTTCTTGATTTCATTCAGATAGCGCTTGCGTTCCACCCAATAGGCTTCAATCTCTACTGGAGCTGGAGCTGGAGCTGGAGCTGGAGCTGGAGCTGGAGCTGGAGCTGGAGACTCGCCCGGTGGCGTTTCGTTGTTGTTTTCGCTTGTCATAGAGTCTGGTCTTTGCCTTTGGGTTCTGACATATTCGTATCAAAAGCTACATCCGATCTGCCGATGTCAGCGTTTTAGCATGTAAAGATTAAAGTCTGAAATAGTGGATGTAACTACATGACAGATCAAGTAAATCGCCCCAAGGGCGTCACCAGTGTCGCTCTTATCGCTCACGATAACAAAAAGGCCAACCTGATCGCCTGGGTGGAAAAAAATAGCGTTAAACTGAACAAATGTACAGTCTACGCGACGGGCACAACGGGAAAATTGATTGCTGAAAAAACGGGAGTGGAAGTCCAGCGCTGCCACAGTGGACCGCTGGGTGGAGATCAGCAGATAGGCGCTTTGATCTCTGAGGGGAAAGTGGATTTGCTGATATTTTTCTGGGATCCGCTGGAGCCGATGCCGCACGATCCTGACATCAAAGCGCTGTTGCGTCTGGCGACATTATGGAATGTCCCCAGCGCCTGCAATTCTGCGACAGCCGACTTTCTGATGAACTCCAATTTGTTTGAAGAGTTTCTACCGCAGCGCCCGGATTTCGACTCTTATCTCAATCGCGATGTTCCCGGTAGCTGACCGTATTCAATAGTCATGCGCAATCGAAGAGATAGAAAGATATGTCGAGCGTGGCATTCGGTAAATATCAGTTCTCTCTGTTACACTTGTTTAAATTGCTGCTCCGCGGAGGCGCTATTTTAAGTCGTTTATAATGGTCGCTAACTGAGCAGCGCAAGGAACTAAAACTCATTCGACACCCGAAAGGTTGGCTGGAAATAAATGTCTGACTCGTTGTCTTTGGATATCGCCCATCCCACATTTGAATGCATTAGCCGACGCAAAATAGATGCGTTGAAAGTCGAACTTCAGGAATTTCGGCATTTGAAAACCGGAGCCAGACACTTTCACCTGAGCTCTGAGCAAAAAGAAAACGTGTTTTTGGTTGCGTTGCGTACGGTGCCCACTGACTCCACTGGCGTGGCCCACATTCTGGAGCATACGACGCTGTGCGGCAGCAAAAATTTCCCCGTTCGCGATCCGTTTTTCATGATGACGCGGCGTTCGCTAAATACCTTTATGAACGCTTTCACCAGTAGCGACTGGACGGCATACCCTTTCGCTAGTCAGAACCGTAAAGATTATTTTAATCTGCTTGATGTTTATTTGGATTCCGTGTTTTTTGCGAATCTGAATGAGCTGGACTTTGCGCAAGAAGGGCACCGGTTTGAATTCGAGGAAGCGGAAAACCCTGAGTCAGATTTGGTCTATAAAGGCGTCGTCTACAATGAGATGAAAGGCGCTATGAGTTCGCCCATGTCGCAATTATGGGGAGCGGTCACCCGATATCTGTATCCGACATCCACTTATCATTACAACAGTGGCGGCGAGCCCGAACATATCCCTGATCTGACCCATGAACAGCTGCTGCAGTTCTACCGCAAGCATTATCATCCCAGTAATGCTGTGTTCATGACCTTTGGCGATTTGCCGGCGAATGAGCTGCAAAAAGTATTTGAAGATAAGGCGCTTAAACAGTTTGAACGCTCTGACGATCTTCCTGTCATCAGTGATGAGAAACGCTATTTTTCACCTGTTCGCGTCCAGGAAGCCTATCCGCTGGCGGCGGAAGAAGAGGCCGCATCAAAGTCTCATATCGTAATGGGCTGGTTGTTGACGCCAAGTGGCGATCTCGAACGCAACCTGGAAGCTCACCTGCTGTCCAATGTTCTACTGGAAAACAGCGCCTCACCTTTGATGCATGCTCTAGAGACCACTGACTTAGGCCACTCGCCGTCCGGTCTGTGTGGTTTGGAGGACTCTTATAAAGAAATGGCGTTTGTGTGCGGAATAGAGGGCTCGGAGCCTGGTCGCGCTGCGGCGTTTGAGTCTTTGGTGCTGGGCGTGCTGGAAAAAGTGGCGACGGAAGGCGTACCTCTGGAGAAACTGGAAGCTGTGCTGCACCAGTTGGAACTGAGTCAGCGTGAAATTTCTGGGGATTCGTATCCTTACGGTCTTCAGTTGATTCTGGCGGCTATGTCACCTGCGTTGCAGGGCGTAGATCCTGCGGAGCTGTTGGATATCGACCCGGTGCTGGTGAAATTGCGGGAGCGCATCAAGGACCCGGAATACATCAAAACTCTGGTGAAAGAGCTTTTGCTGGATAACCCACACCGCATCACATTGACTCTGGCTCCAGATGCGCAATTGGAAGCCCAGCGCGAGAAGTATATTCACGCCAAGTTGCAGGCGGTCAAGTCCCGCCTTTCTGATGACGAGAAGCAAAAAATTGTCGCGCAAGCGCTAGCGCTGAATGAACGTCAGAACCAGAAAGACCCGGAAGATATTCTTCCTAAAGTAGGGCTGGACGATGTGCCTCTGGATATTGCGATTCCTGAACCGATCAAGGCCAAGGGCGCTCTGCCGTTGACGGCGTACGCTCAAGGGACGAATGGTTTGATTTATCATCAGGCTATTCTGCCGCTGCCTGAGTTAAGCGACGATGAGATGTCGCTGCTACCCTTGCTGACCTTCTGTCTGGCTGAAGTGGGAGCAGGCGGGCATTCCTACCTGGAAATGCAGGAGCGTCAATCTGCATACACTGGTGGTGTTTCCTGCTATTGGGAAATTCGTGGCGAAGTTGCCGATGAGCAGAAGTGTAAAGGCTTTTTAGTTGTTTCCGGTAAGGCGTTACAGCGCAATCAAGCTGAGCTGATTGGCTTGATGAAGGAATTCTTATACCAGCCACGTTTCGACGAACTTGATCGTATCAAGGAGCTGGTCGCCTTGTTGGCCTCCAGGCGGGAGCAGGGCGTGACCAGCAATGGTCATGGCATGGCGATGATGGCGGCGGCCAGCCGCTTGAGTCCCGCGGGGGCGATTGGCCATCGCACCGGTGGTCTGGCGGGCATTCAGTGGATCAAGGCGTTGGATAAGTCGTTCGCGGATAAAGCGAAACTGCAGGCGTTTGCAGATAGTCTGAAGCAATTACATCAGAAACTTATCGCTAATCCAGCGCAGTTCTTGAGCGTCGCTGAACCTGCTAATCTGGATGCGTTCAACCAGGCGGCTTCAGAGGGGTGGGGTAATGCATCCCCTGATTCTGGAGTAAGTCTGCTTAACTTGCCTTCCACGCGAGAGCATTGTCAGGTGGGCTGGATCACCAACAGTCAAGTCAGCTTCTGCGCTAAAGTTTACGCCACGGTTCCCAGTGATCATGCTGACGCCGCCGCGTTGACCGTATTAGGGCATTACCTGCGCAACGGCTTCCTGCATCGGGCGATTCGTGAGCAGGGCGGTGCGTATGGCGCAGGCGCCGGGCAGGATAACGCCAACTCCGTATTCCGCTTCTATTCCTACCGTGATCCACGGATAGAAGGAACATTAAGCGACTTTGACGAATCCATTGCCTGGCTGTTGAATCGCGAGCATGATCCCGCGGAACTGGAGCAGGCAGTATTGGGCGTAGTCAGTAATATTGATAAACCGCGCTCCCCGGCGGGGGAAGCGAAGTCTGCTTTCCATAGCGAACTTTTCGGCCGCACCGCAGAACAGCGGAAGCAATTCCGTCGTCGAGTGCTTGGAGTGACGATGGAGGACTTGGAAAGGGTGGCCAAAACCTATCTGTTGAACCAGGAAGCCAGTGTTGCGGTTGTCAGTGGAGAGGGCGCTAAAGACACGTTCAATAAGTTGAACCTGACCGTACACAAGATATAAGCCTTTGGGCGGCGTATCTGATATGCGCGCCTGATATAAAGCAAGAAGCCCTGGCGGTGCAGACCGCCGGGGCTTTTTTATCAGCGAATGCGGCGTTCGATACCGGTCATCATCATGATGCGGGTGGATATTTCTTCTACAGAATAGTCCGTCGAATTCAAATAAGGGATGCGCTCTCGACGGTACATCAGCTCTACTTCCTCCACTTCATAATTACATTGCTTGATAGAGGCGTATTTAGAATTGGGTTTGCGTTCGTTACGAATGACTGCAAGGCGCTCGGGATCTATAGTCAAGCCAAAGATTTTTTCACGATAACTGCGCAGTGATTCTGGCAGGCGTTGATCCAGGATGTCGTCTTCAGTCAGGGGGAAGTTGGCGGCCTTGATGCCGTATTGCAGCGCCAGGTAAATGCAGGTTGGGGTTTTGCCGCTACGGGAGACGCCGACCAAAATAATATCCGCTTCGTTGTAGTAGCGAACTCGCGCTCCATCGTCATTTTCCAAGGCGTAGTTCATAGCATCGATACGACGGTTGTAGGAGGAGTTGCTGACAATGGAGTGGGACTTGCCGACAGTATAAGTGGATTTGGAGCCCAGCTCCTGCTCCAGAGGCTCCAGAAAAGTGCCAAAGATATCAATCATATATCCTTGGCTTTTACGTATCTCCGCACGGATTTCGCTATTAACGATAGTGTCGAATATGACAGGTTTATTGCCGTCTACTTCAGAGGCTTTATCTATGCGCGCGACAGCTTTACGGGCTTTTTCCAATGAGTCGATATAAGGCAGGGTGATCTTTTCAAATTCTATGAATTCAAACTGCGCCAGCAGACTCTGTCCCAGGGCTTCAGCGGTAATGCCTGTGCCGTCTGATATAAAAAATGCGGTTCTTTTCATGAAGTTTAACCTGCTCAAAGCATATAAATGGCGGAAGTAATAGTTAGTTATGATTTAAATGTATCTGTGCGCTTCCTTTGTTGCGAGTCCCGCCGCCAACAAGACTGGTTTGGAATGCGGTATTTGAAAGACTTGATCGTAATCGCCTAATTGCTAATTGTCTTCCTGTATTGTCGGATGCAGAGCCCAGTATACAGATGCTAGACTACGCCGGATAAGTCGCTTATAAAGTGAATCACAAATAAGATTAGGCATAAACATCATAGGGATGGCTGCTACTTGTAGTTATCTCGGTAAACGGTTACAACTGTGTGGCGCCGCTGAGCTATGATTTGCGACATGCTTCGTAGTTTGACGCCAAACGCTATGATTTGACTAGGGAGAAGCACCTTGGAAGATTACATCATTTGGTTTGAAAGCCTTGGTATGGGCGATATCGACAAAGTGGGGGGGAAGAATGCCTCACTTGGCGAGATGATCAGTAACCTGGCTCATGCCGGGGTTACCGTTCCGTTGGGGTTCGCCACTACCGCTCACGCTTATCGTGAGTTCCTCCAAACAGAGGGATTGGACAAGCGTATTCATGATGAGCTGGCCAAGTTGGATGTGAACGATGTGGTAGCGTTAGCGGAAACCGGTTCCCGTATTCGCCAGTGGATCACAGAGACTCCTTTCCCCAAGCCCTTGGATGAGGCGATCGCCTCTGGCGTCGCCAAATTGCAAGAAGGCAACCAGAATATGGCGGTGGCGGTTCGTTCCTCCGCTACTGCAGAAGACCTGCCGGACGCCTCTTTCGCAGGTCAGCAGGAAACATTCCTGAATATTGTCGGCGTTGATAATATCAGGCACGCAGTGAAAGAAGTTTTTGCGTCCCTGTTTAATGATCGCGCTATTTCCTATCGCGCTCACCATGGTTTTGAACACAGTCATGTAGCGTTGTCCGCAGGCATTCAACGTATGGTGCGCAGTGAGTCCGCCTCCAGCGGGGTCATGTTTACCCTGGATACTGAATCAGGTTTTAAAGACGTTGTGTTCATCACTGCCTCATATGGCCTGGGTGAAACCGTTGTGCAGGGCGCTGTAAATCCGGATGAGTTTTACGTCCATAAGCCAACATTTGAAGCCGGTCGCCCTGCTGTATTGCGTCGCAACCTGGGCAGCAAGGCTATCAAGATGGTTTATGGCGATCACGGCTCTGCCGGCAAGTCCGTGCAGACAGTGAATGTCGATCAGGAAGATCGTGGCAGGTTTTCTCTGACTGATGAGGAAATATATGAACTCACCCGTCAGGCGCTGGTAATTGAAAAGCATTATGAGCGCCCAATGGATATCGAGTGGGCGAAAGACGGCGACGATGGCAAGCTGTACATTGTGCAGGCGCGTCCGGAAACGGTTAAGAGTCGCGCTTCCGCCGTTATGGAGCGTTATCTGTTGAAAGAGAAGGGAAAAGTGCTGTGTGAAGGCCGTAGTATCGGCCAGAAAATCGGCAGCGGTCCTGTTCGGGTCATCACCAATATTTCCGAAATGGACAAGGTTAAAGATGGTGATGTGCTAGTCACTGATATGACAGATCCAGATTGGGAGCCGGTAATGAAGCGTGCTTCCGCTATTGTGACGGATCGCGGCGGTCGTACGTGCCATGCGGCGATTATTGCGCGTGAGCTGGGTATTCCTGCGGTGGTCGGTTGTGGTGACGCGACAGATTTGTTACATGACGGCGTCAATGTGACAGTGTCCTGCGCTGAAGGCGATACCGGTATGATCTATGAAGGCCTGCTGGACTTTGAGCTGCAGAAAAACAGCGTGGAGTCCATGCCCAAGCTGCCCTTCAAAATCATGATGAATGTCGGTAATCCTGACCGCGCCTTTGACTTCCAGGCGCTGCCCAATGAAGGTGTGGGCCTGGCCCGCCTGGAGTTCATCATCAACCGTATGATTGGCGTGCATCCCAAGGCGCTGTTGAACTTTGATACTCTTCCGCGCGATGTTAAGCAGGTGGTGGAGAAGCGTATTTCCGGTTACTCGTCTCCCGTTGATTTTTACATTGAGAAGCTTGTTGAAGGCATTTCCACGTTGGCGGCGGCGTTTTATCCGCAACGCGTCATCGTGCGCTTGTCTGATTTCAAATCCAATGAGTACGCCAACCTGATTGGCGGCACCATCTATGAACCGGAAGAAGAGAATCCCATGCTGGGCTTCCGTGGCGCCTCCCGTTATATTTCGGACTCTTTCCGCGACTGCTTTGAATTGGAGTGTCGCGCGCTGAAGAAAGTCCGTAATGAAATGGGCTTCACCAATGTGGAGATCATGGTTCCGTTTGTGCGGACTGTGGGAGAGGCCAAGCAAGTTGTAGAGCTGCTTGAACAGAATGAACTGCGTCGCGGCGACAATGGTCTGCGTCTGGTCATGATGTGCGAGCTGCCAGCCAATGCGTTGTTGGCGGAGCAGTTTCTGGAATACTTCGATGGCTTCTCCATCGGTTCCAATGACTTGACTCAGCTGACGCTTGGTTTGGACCGCGATTCCGGTATTGTGGCGCATCTGTTCGATGAGCGTAACGATGCGGTATTGCGCCTGTTGTCTATGGCTATTCAGGCCTGTAAGAACGCCGATAAATACATTGGTATCTGCGGACAAGGCCCGTCTGACCACCCAGACTTCGCCAAGTGGCTGATGGATCAGGGCATCGATAGCGTCTCCTTGAACCCTGACTCCGTCTTGGATACCTGGTTCTTCCTGGCGGAAAAACACGCGTAACGACAGCGTTGGAGATGTTTGCAAAGCCGGCTATAAGCCGGCTTTTTGCGTTTAGGAAGAAGTTTGTTTTCTCGACAAACGCGACGCAAGAAAAGAGGCGAAGGAGACGATATGGTGGGTGGAGAACGTAGTGCTTTGATATTGGGGGCGAGTGGTCTTGTCGGTGGGCTATGTCTTCGTCATTTGCTTGCATCGGCGCACTACGCGCAAGTGACTGCGGTTGGGCGTCGCCTTATGGAAATGGATGACTCGAAGCTGACGCAGAAAGTGGTTAATTTTGATCAATTGGAACAGGCGTTGGCGGGTATACGTGCGGACGATGTGTATTGTTGCCTGGGCTCAACTATGAAAAAGGCGGGTGGTCAGGCGGCGTTTAAGCTCGTCGACTATGGATATCCTGTTGCTGCGGCTCGTGTTATGAGGCGTAATGGCGCAGCTCATTTTTTGCTGGTCTCGGCTCTAGGTGCCTCAGAAAAGTCATTGTTTTTCTACAATCGTGTTAAAGGAAAAACAGAGCGTGCAATACTGGAGGAAGGCTTTCCTTTTGTGACGATCTTTAGGCCTTCTTTACTACTCGGTGAGCGTCAAGAGTCTCGACTTTTGGAAGGGGCTGGCGTTAAAGCGGCGGCATGGCTGAACCCCCTAATGCGGGGGCCGCTCAGAAAATATGCCGGAGTTGATGCAAAAAAGCTGGCGCATCGTATGGTCTGGGAAGCCGAAGAAGCTTTAACACGGAACAGGCCGTCCGTTCTGACGCTTGAGTCCGATAGTTTACAGAGACCTATATAAAAGACGGCCTTGGGCGTTTAAGTTTTTTGATAAAAGTCTTTTAATAATGCTCTCAGCACTTTCATAAAAACAGGGAGAACCAGTAAGTGACATATGTGACTCCGGATTTATGCGATGCATATCCACAACTAGTCAAAGTCGTTGAGCCGATGTTTCAAAACTTCGGCGCTAAAAGTTCATTTGGCGGAGAAATGGTGACTGTTAAATGTTTCGAAGATAACTCCGTCGTAAAACAGCAGGTGGAACAGCCGGGGCATGGCAAGGTCATGGTGGTTGATGGGGGCGGTTCGAAGAGGGCGGCGTTGTTGGGCGATATGTTGGCGGAGAAAGCGGCCGCCAATGGCTGGGAAGGCATTATTATCTACGGCTGCATTCGGGACGTTGATGTGATTCGCCAAACTGATCTCGGCGTTCAGGCATTAGGCGCCCATCCCATGAAAACGGATAAGAGGGGAATCGGGGATCTGAATGTAGACATTACGTTTGGCGGCGTCACGTTTAAGCCTGGTCATTATATCTATGCTGACAACAACGGCGTGATCGTGTCGCCTGAGCCGCTGAGTATGCCTCAGGCATAACAGAGTCAGCATAGCAAAAAGGCGTCGGGTGACGCCTTTCATGGATATCAATTGACGACTTTGGTGATTTCTACGCCGATGATGTATCTGTCTTCAGATACGGGCGTGCACCGGATTACTCGGACGACGGTCTCAAAAGAAGGGAAGGCTTCGTTTGACGAGGGTAGGGAGGTCTGAAATTCGGCGCCCTCGGGGAACGGCTCTCCGATTTCGATGGACATTCCCGCTCCACTCAGGTCTTTGCAAACCCCTGTTAAGCTTCTGCCAGTGTCGGCGATAGTCAACACAATTTCTGAGTCGACTTTCATACGGATGAAATCACGTTTCTCGCTATAATCGCGCATAGTTGTCAGTCTCATCGCGGCCTCACTTATTGTTATTGGGTCCTTAGTTTTATACGCTGCTAAAAAGAACCTGTCAAAGCTGGATTTGTTATAAGTTGGCCTATTGGTAGAACATTTGGTATGTGCTATTGAGTGAAGGCACTATATATTGATAGCATGAAAACCTTTCCCCCCCTTCCAAGCACATCCGCTTACATGATTTCGGACGCTTTTTCAGCTCACTGCGTTATAAAAATTACAGTGATGAAAGTATCCGGTTATAAAAGGCTTTAAAGAAACAAACGGACGTTTGTTTCTTTATATATGAACAGTGTAGCACTCGTCCGCAAACATACCGGATGTTATTGCAGGCAAGCTCTGAGGGGAAATCTAGAGAGGTTACCAGCCAGCTTTCTTTTCTCTCTTAAACATGGGAACGATCAGAGCGATGATGACGCCAAGCAAAACCAATCCGCCGCCCAGTAGCATCTTGTCGCGCTCATCGCTGTCTTTCAAACGCAGGTTTTCCGCAGAGAGTAATTCCACCTCGTTTTTCAGCTTCTCATTGCTTTCCCTGAGTTCGCGGTTACGGGTATCCAGGGCAATGGCGTTTTCAGAAATGCGTTTGATATTGCTGAGTTCCAACTGAAGTTCTTTGTTGGACTTTTCCAGTTGCTCCCGGGCTCCTCCCAGATTGGAGTTTTCGCCCTTAACCTGACTGTATTCATTCTGCAGATCGGTAAATTTCTGCTGTAATGCTGTGTATTGTTGATTCAGTCTATTGAGTTTGTCTCTGGCAACGGGTTCGTTCACCAAAAATCGAGTAGGCAACCAGCCTTCGATGCCCTCTGGGGTGCGGATCAAACTGTAGCCGGATTCTGAGTTGGTTTGTATGTGTTCAACCGGCGTGCCGCTTTTTATGCCTTTGTGAACAATACGAAACTCCAGCCCCTGGCCGCTTCTCAGCGGAGCGTACATGGTGTCGTCAATATATTTCGTATCTGCAAATGCAAATGAGGAAATTAGCAAACCGGCTATTAAAAGCGCTTTTTTTCCCACGTTGTAGTTCCTAATCAGTATGCGGTGACATGGTTGGAAAGCCAGGGCGCGCGCGTCATTGTTTCAGTTTGAGCTAACCCCGCTTCCCGCATAGAGTAGCGGGCGCATAGTCGAACGTTTTTAAACTATATCGATAGGGTAGTGCAAGCGCCCAGAGCGTTTGGTTATTCTCAGGGCAGAACTTTTTTGAATGGCTTGACGGTGACCTTTTCGTACACGCCCGCCTTAATATACGGGTCTGCGTCCGCCCAGGCCTTGGCGTCGTCCAGTGATGGGAATTCCGCTATCACTACACTGCCGCTGAAACCTGCTGGTCCCGGGTCCATGGCGTCGACATGAGGGGTGGGGCCGGCGAGGATCAGGCGGCCTTGCTGCTTCAGTGCTTCCAACCGTTGCAGGTGGTCGGGTCTTGCCTGCATTCTGTTTTCCAGGCTGTTGGCTTTGTCTTCTGCGTAAATGACGTAGAGCATAGTGCGACTCTTAATTCTTTAAGGTATGTTGGAAATGTATCTGTTTGCTAAAAGGACTTATTGTCGCCATTTCCCGTTGCGCTTTCGCTTGCCGTCGGCTCATCCTCTTCCATATGACGGCTGATGTAGATGCCCTGCATCAAGGCGAACACCAGGGATAACCCAAGCATGCCGAATAATTTGAAATTAACCCACTGGTCCTGAGTGTAGTGGTAGGCGACATACAGGTTGAGGCCGCCCAGCAGAGTATTAAATATAACCCAGGAATAATTCAGCTTGGACCAGGCATGTTGGGGAAGACTGATGTTGGCTTCCATCATGCGCTGATACAGGTTCTTTTTGCTAACCCAGCCGCCAATAAGAAATACTGCAGCCAGTAGCCAGCAAACCACACTGGGTTTCCACTTAATGAATGTGTCGTCTTTAAATAGAATTGTGGCTCCGCCCAGTATCACAACGATGACCAAGGCGAATAAATGCATTTTCTCCACTTTCCGGTGCTTGAACCAGGAGTAAGCGACTTGCGCAATGGTGGCGGGAATGAGCGCGGCAGTGGCGGTGACGATATCGTTAGTCGTTTTATAAACTACAAAAAAAAGAATGATCGGAAAAAAATCAAATAACAGTTTCATAGATAGCCGTGTCGTTTGGCGACGGTCTGCCCGTCGGCGTTTTTGCTCTTCGCAATGATGCAAATTCTGGTGCGCGAAGAACTTTTTTAATTAGAACTTAAATTAGACGAGATGATACTGTATTTTCTACTAGCGTTGTACTTTAGGGTTTTGTAACCATTTATGCAGATTGTCAATCACGACTTCGACCTTCACTGTCACACCACTGCTTCGGATGGCTCCCGAAGTCCTGCGGAATTGTTGGAGCTGGCCGCAAGCCGGGGGCTGACAACTTTGGCGATTACTGATCACGATACGGTTGAAGGCATGCGTTCTTTGATGGATGCCTCACTGGACCAGGGGCTAGGGATTAGATTGATTGCCGGTACGGAGTTCTCGTGCCTGTGGCAAGGAATGACGCTACATATGCTGGCGTTTGGTTTTGACTTGGAGGGAAGCGAAGTTGCAGCCTTGTTGGAAAAGCAGAAAACACGACGTTTGGACCGCGCCAGAGTAATCGCTGATAAATTGGAGAAAAAGCTGAAAATCGCCAATTTGTACGTTAGAGCGGAATCCTTCGCTGAGAGTGGCGTACCGGCTCGCCCACACTTCGCTCATGCGCTGGTGGAAATGGAAGCGGTTGAGTCAATTGATGTTGCTTTCAAGAAGTATCTTGGTGCGGGAAAAATTGGTGACGTAAAGCTGTATTGGCCTACTCTGGATGAGGTGCTTTCGGCCGTGAAGCAAAGTAATGGCTTGAGCTCGCTGGCGCACCCATTCAAGTACAAAATGACTGCTTCCAAGCTGCGGCGACTGATGGGCGAAATTAAGGCTTGTGGCGGAGATGCGGTGGAGGTGTCCGTCCCTGATATCAATTCAGGTGAGTTTGGCTGGATTCAGCAGGAGGCTGGCAAGCTTGGGCTGGCTCAATCGGCGGGGAGCGATTTTCACGGCTCGATGATGCCATGGCGACAACTGGGTAGATTTCCAAAGCTGGCGCCGTCCTTACCTTGTCTTATTGATGTCTTGCTTGCTCAGCAGTAAATGAACGCCTATGGATAGATGCAAGGTTGTTGGAGGCAACGCATTTAGCTTCAGCGCCGGTCACATCGAAATATTGAAAGCGCTGGATAAAGCGTTATCTTCGGCCCGTCATTATATCTTTATTGAAATGTATCTCGTGGAGAGGGGGCGAGCCTTTCAGTGGCTGTATTCGTTGCTGGAGGATGCGTCGAAGCGAGGTGTGCAAGTATTTTTGCTTCTGGATGACTTTGGTTCCCGGCTAGTATTGAGGGACCTTTTTTTATCCCGCGCTCTACCACCGAATATTCATGTCGCCGCCTATAATCCCATCAATTATCGACGTTGGACTCGGAACTTTCATAGAGATCACCGCAAGCTCGTGTTGGTGGATGGCGAGATTGCGCTGGTGGGTGGGTTTGGAATTACCGACGACTTCTTCCCCTGTGTTCCTGACCCTGGTGTGCCTGTATCCGCTGATCATTGCACTATTAGTGATGAGGCGCGCGTCGCATGGCTGGACGTGGCAGTGACTATGTCAGGGGCGGTGCTGTCAGATTGGGATAATAGTTTTCGTGAAATCTGGCGCGAAAGCAGTGACGTGGCGCTGCCAATTGGCCGTCCCGCCCCGAAGAAAGGCGAAATGGCAGGGCGTGTTGCGCTTGGATGGGGGTGGCGCAAGCAGGATATTGTTCGTGAGCTGCTACGCCGAATTAAACGCTCGCGCGAGCGCTTGCTGGTGATCACGCCTTATTTCGTGACGTCTTGGCGGGTTCGCCGAGCGCTGCGCTGGGCTGCTCGGCAAGGGGTTAGAGTTCAGATCATTGTTCCAGGGCTGGCCAGCGACCATCCGGGAGTTACCTATGCAGCCCGGCGGCACTATCGTTCGCTATTGCGTGCAGGTGTTGAGTTGTATGAATATCGACCGTCTTTTATTCACGCCAAAGTGTATATATGTGATGACTGGTGCTCAGTAGGTTCGTTCAATCTCGATCACTGGACATATCGCTGGAATCTGGAGGCGAACCAGGAAGTTTGGGAGGCGAGCTTCACCGCGCAAGTAGCCGGCTTTTTTGAAATGTGTCGCGGCGACAGCAAAGCGGTAACGTTGGAATCTTTGAATAGAATGGGCTGGTACAGCCGACTAATGGTCTATTTAATGGGGAAACTTGATGAGTTATTGATTCGGTTTCTAAGGTAACGCAGCCCTTGTTGGAGTGGGCTGCGTAAGAAGTCTGGTTTACTGTTTGGCGTGATAGAGTAGATACAAATCGGTCAGATTTTCTGGGATCTGGTCCGCCATCTCCGCCATAAGCTTGTCGTTGTGTTTAATGTCCTCGAAGTCCTCGTCGTCGAACAGCTCCGAGTGCGCCATCATGGGTAGTAATAATGATGCGACGGCGGCTTCGTCGTACTCTTCAAACCACTGCTTTTCGTTGCTCAAAAAGCCTTCAATAAAACCCGCGGACCAGTTGGCCAACGCGTCTTCGTCATCAAAAATTTCTTCCGGTACAGAGACATTTTCTTCGCTGTGTAGTTGCTGTTCAATGTGTTTGAATAATTTCAGAATGGCCGCCTTAATTTCTTCAAGCTCCCGGCTCTCCAGTTGACAGGTTCCATCTAGAATGAGGCGTAGCCATTCATTGACGTCTGCGTCTGCAGGGCCGACGGCAAATGCGCTCAAGAGTCCATGAATCCCAAACAGGTCCAGGTTTTCTTCTTCTTGGTCGTTGTCGAATAGCAGAGACTCAAGGTGGTCGATTTCCTGGGAGTTAAAGGGAAAAGCTTCGGATTGCATGACGGGTTCCTTAGAGGACGCTTTGAATCAGTCTAATTTATGCCGATAGCGGATGCTACAGCAAAAATGTGAAGTATTAATATCCGCATATTGCACCGACATGAATCTCCTTTTTATGGCGGTTTACGGAGAGCATGAGCGGGGCTTGTGGCATAAAGCGAGATGCCGACGACTGGTGTAAAACGAGTCGTCGGCATCTCATTTAGCCGGTTGTGACCGGCTTAGGCTTGTGAGGCCTTGTTGTCCTGAGAAGAAGGCTTTTCTTCTGCTTTTGCATCAGAAACAGTGGCTTCAGGAGCGCTGGGGGCGCTCTTTTGAGGCTCAGCCTTTTCGTTGGAATTCTCCGCTAGTGGGGCTTGCGCCACTTTTGACTCAGGCTCTTTTACTTCCGCCCTTGGCTCTATAGTGGCTGCCTCAGGAGGCTTAGGCGCCGCCATTTGTGGAGTCGCGGGCGTAGCAGGAGCCTTACTGTTTTCAGTTTTCTGAGCCTGGATGCGTTTGCGCACTTCTCGCGGATCGTTGAAGGCCCGTTTGGGCTCGCCTTCCGCTTGCTCTGGCTCAGTAGCTGGCGTCTCTGCGGCTTTTTTCCCAGCGGCTGGCTCGGAAGTGGGCTTTGCCGCCTCTTTGCCTACCGCTGGCGCAACCTCAGCCTTGGCTTTAGCTTCGACTATCACTTCTTTTTTGTGCTCAGTGATTGGCTCTTTGGTGGCCTGCAACTCTTCCTTCTTCGCGTCTTTAGCCTTACCTTCTGTGGTTGGCTTATTGGCTTCTTGCAAGCTTGCTTTGGCCTGACCGGCCGCTCTTTCTACCTGAGCGTCTTTTGGGGCGCCTTCGGGCTTTGTATCTGAAGGCTCTCGCTTAGGGCGTCGTGTTTTGTTACGGGGGTCGTTATCAGCCCGGGTTTTACGTGCAGGCTTCTCTTGCTCTCCCTCGCTGGTTTCCTGTTGCCTGGCCTCGCCTTCAGTGCTTTTACGCTGTCGACTATCCGTCTCTGACGGCTTTGCTTGCTGCTCAGACACAGGGCGTTCTTGCGCCGCAACTTTGTTTCGCTCGGTGGCTTCATTCGACTGTTTCGCCGGCTGCTGAGCGGGCGTTTCGTCTTTACCCTCTGCTTTGGGTTGTGGCTGGCGGGTGCTGTCGTTGCTTTCCGCTTCTGTGATAGCTTCTACAGACTTGTTCCAAACCTCTTTTGCGATTTCTGACTTCGCGGGCTCTTCTGTGACGTTAGTCGTTGTCGTTGTCGTTGTCGCTGGAGTGCGGAGTTCGGCTACTGCGTCTTCGGGCGCTTTCTCCTGGCTCTCAGGGGGCTCTTGACGTGCTGGTCTGTCCTGTCGCTGCGGGCGAGGGACCGACTTGCCAGAAGAGCGGTCGCGTCTAGGGCGGCTGAACTCAGATTTTTCCTGGCTGCCGGATTCCGTTTTCTGCGACTCATTGCGGCCTCTTTGCTCGCGCTGAGGTTCGCCTTTGTTTGTGTCGCGATCACGTTGACGCCTATCTTTTTGAGCTTCGTTACGGTCATTGCGTTCACCGCGGCGCTGGTTGCGGTCATCATTGCGTCCACGGTTGCCGCGACGATTATCCTGGCCGCCATCTCTGGATTCAGCCTGACGAGAGTCGCTTTGGCGCTGATTGTCGCGCTGTCCATCCTGACGGTCGCGGACTTTGACTTTTCTACGGCCTGCGTCTTTGTCCTGGGAGGTTTGGGGTGACTCTGTGACTGAGATCTTGAGATCGCCGTCTTTTTTCTCGCCGGAGAACATTTTTGATACTTTTTGGCGCAAGCGCTTCAACAGTCCGACTTCTTCGCTAGGAGCGGCGGGTGTGGAGCTTGGCACAATAGTTTTAACCGCGGCTTCCTGTCTTACGATTTCTTTGTGCAACAGGCTTTCAACCGGGTTCTTTTCCTCCATCTCGGGCTTAACGTTGTAGCTGGTTTCGCTAATGTTTGCGTTATCGTCCCGGATGCGTTGAACTTCGAAGTGAGGGGTGTCCATGTGTGAGTTTGGAACCACAATCACTTTCACTCCATGGCGCTTTTGCGTTTTCGCCAGGTTCTCACGCTTTTCATTCAGCAGATATGTGGCGACGCTGATCGGGCAGATGGCGCGGACTTCAGCGGTGCGCTCTTTAAAGGCTTCCTCTTCAATCAGGCGCATGACGGAGAGGGCGAGAGATTCCACGCCGCGGATAGAGCCCTGACCTTTACAGCGAGGGCACATCTCATTACGGGTTTCACCCAGTGACGGGCGCAGGCGCTGGCGTGACATTTCCAGTAAGCCGAAGCGGGAAATCTTGCCGATTTGTACGCGGGCACGGTCCAATTCCAGCGCTTCTTTCAGGCGGTTTTCCACCTCACGCTGATTCTTGTTGGGCGTCATATCGATAAAGTCGATAACGATCAGACCGCCGATATCGCGCAAACGCAACTGGCGTGCAATTTCGTCCGCTGCCTCCAGGTTGGTTTGCAGGGCGGTCTCTTCAATGTCGCCGCCTTTGGTGGCGCGAGCAGAGTTGATGTCGATGGAAACCAGCGCTTCGGTAGGATCTATGACGATAGAGCCGCCGGAAGGTAGTTTTACTTCTCTTTGGAATGCTGTCTCGATCTGGCTTTCAATCTGGTAGCGATTGAACAGGGGGATGTCATCCTGATACAGCTTGATGCGGTTTTCAAAATTCGGCATCACCGCTTTGACAAAGTTCAGGGCGTCCTGATGCACCTGAGGGTGATCGATCAGGACTTCGCCTATATCCTGGCGCAAGTAGTCTCGCGTAGCGCGGATAACAACATTGCTCTCCTGGTAAATCAGGAAGGGGGCGGGCTTGCTATCTGACGCGTGTCGGATGGAGTCCCAAAATTGCAACAGATAGTCCAGGTCTCTTTGCAGCTCTTTCGAGGAGCGGCCAACGCCTGCTGTGCGGATAATCAGTCCCATATCTTTGGGGACTGTCAGACCAGACATAGCGTCTTTCAGTTGATCGCGATCATCTCCTTCAATGCGGCGAGAAATGCCGCCGGCGCGAGGGTTGTTTGGCATTAACACCAAGTAGCGGCCCGCCAGGCTGATAAACGTCGTGAGCGCTGCGCCTTTATTGCCGCGCTCTTCTTTATCTACCTGGATGATGATTTCCTGACCTTCCTGCAACAAGTCCTTGATATTCATCTTGCCGCCTTTTTGCGGCTGGCTCTTGAAGTATTCGCGGGAGATTTCTTTAAGGGGCAGGAAGCCGTGGCGCTCTGCGCCGAAGTCTACAAAGGCGGCCTCAAGACTGGGCTCGATACGGGTAATTTTGCCTTTATAGATATTGGATTTTTTTTGCTCGCGGGTGCCGGACTCAATGTCCAGATCGTACAGTTTTTGTCCGTCAACGAGGGCTACACGCAACTCCTCTGGTTGAGTTGCGTTGATCAACATTCGCTTCATTTATGTTTTTGTCCCACTCAGTGTTCTGTGGGCGCCAAAAACCGCTTAAGCAAGTCGGAACGGTGATGCGTGAGGCCACAGCGGAGGTGTGCTGGCGGACCATGGGATGGGATCATCCGGGTCAACCATAGAGTTACAGATTGTGCCTCTATTATGCGAGCCGTACATTATCTATGCGTGCGCCGTGTCGTCACTTGTTTTCCACCCTCCTTTTTAGTCAGAGGGTGGGCGGGAAGGAGGTTATCCCTACCGCGGGAATTCGTTCCGCCTGGATATGCGTCTCTCGGCGCCGTTTTATCGGTTGCCAGTCTGATTACAGCATATAGGCTTGGAGTCAAAGCTCGGTTTATAACCCGTGTTCAACTCTGTATAATCTCTTCGCGCCTGATGTTATGTCATCGCTCAGCTATTCGGATGCTAAAAGGCCTACCTTTTCTCCGCCGAGTTAGCGCCTTGAAAATATAGCAGTTAAACCCCTGGCATTCAATCACGTTTGTTTTGTCCGGTTTTTATTCAAGAATATTTGCGGTTTTACGCCAGAGTTAAATATTTGTGACTAAGTTAGATGGCGGGGCCGGCGTCGGCGCCCGAGTTGTTACTATCGATAGTGGATCTGATGGGCAGCGTCTGGATAATTTCCTGGTGCGAGAGCTGAAAGGCGTGCCGAAAGGTAAGATATATAAGATTATCCGCAAGGGAGAGGTGCGGATAAACAAAGGGCGCTGCAAGCC
Organism: Hahella sp. NS-SX17; assembly: GCF_057367735.1. Taxonomy (NCBI): domain Bacteria; kingdom Pseudomonadati; phylum Pseudomonadota; class Gammaproteobacteria; order Oceanospirillales; family Hahellaceae; genus Hahella; species Hahella sp. NS-SX17. Next base: position 5,185,187 of record NZ_CM170632.1, on the reverse strand, counting down.
CGAGACAAAGTTGAAGGATGGGGATCAAGTCAGAATTCCCCCTATTCGCGTGTCAGAAAGCGACAACTCAGAGCCTTCAATCCCCGCAGGGCTTATAGAGTTGGTGTCGCAATCAACCCTGTTTGAAAATGACGAGCTGCTTATTATAAATAAGCCGTGCGGAGTGGCTGTTCATGGCGGGAGCGGTGTTAGTTTTGGCGTTATTGAAATACTTCGCGCTGCGCGACAGGATCTGCGCTTCCTTGAGCTTGCTCATCGGCTTGATCGTGATACATCCGGCGTTTTAGTGTTGGCGAAGAAGCGCAGAGCCCTGGTGCAGTTTCATGACATGTTGAAAACTGGCAGGGTGGAAAAGATTTATCATGCTTGGGTGTGTGGTAAGTGGCCTAAGCATAAGTCGGTGATTACTGCTCCTCTGAAAAAGAACGTCCTGCGTTCTGGAGAGCGCATGGTCAATGTTAGTGAGGATGGCAAGCCCAGTGAGACTCGCTTCAGAGTGTTATATTCCGGAACAGGGCGCTCTTTGGTTGAGGCGCAGCCAATTACAGGCAGAACGCACCAGATTCGGGTGCATGCGAAATTTGCCGGGCATCCCATTATTGGTGATGACAAATACTGCGACTCGGAGACGAATAGGATCTACCGAGACATGGGAGTTAAAAGGTTGTGCCTGCATGCCTATTCATTGCGCTTGAGTTGGCCTGATCGGCCAGAGCAAAAGATCGTATGTGAGTGGGATGAGGATCATTCTTCTGTGTTGAGGGGCTAGCGTCGAATTCATATGTATAAGTTGTTGATTTTTGACTGGGATGGAACGTTGGCTGACTCCACTTCGCACATTGTGGACTGCCTGGAGGCTGCCAGCAAAAAAATGCAGACGCCTTTCCCGGGAAGAGAGGCGGCCAGAAATATAATTGGGCTTGGCTTGTCTGAGGCGATTGTTGAGTTGTTTGGCATTGAAGATAAGGTGTTTGTTGATGGCTTTAAAGATGCGTACTCAACGCAATTTCTATTGGCTGAAATAACTCGGAGCGACCTGTATCCGGGGGTTGTCGATATGCTGGGTGACTTACGTAAGGTCAAATATCTGACTGCGATTGCGACAGGTAAGAGTCGGCGTGGTATGGATAGGGCGCTCAAAGCAATGGAGATGTGTTCGTATTTCGATGCTGTCAGGTGTGCAGACGAAACTCGTTCCAAGCCGGACCCGCTCATGTTGCAGGAATTGTTGGAAGAGTTTTCGCTGCCGCCACATGAAGCGGTGATGGTTGGAGATACAGAGTACGACATGGAGATGGCTATGCGATTGGGGATGGATCGTATAGCGATATCTCATGGCGCTCACCAAGTTTCCCGGTTGCAAAAATATCAGCCGGTAGCGGTCGTGAATAATATGGCTGAATTGCAGGAGTTGTTCCTGTAATGGCCTTGTAGTTGTGAGTATGGATGTTAAGACCAAGCTAGCAGGTGTGTAAAAACGAATATGTTTGAAAATTCTGAAGATAAAGCGGTGCGGGAGTCCTCTGGGCAGCCAGGAAGTCAGAAAGAATGGCGTCTAATTGAAAAAATGGTGATGAGCTCTCTCAACGAGCAGCGCAAGGCCCGTCGTTGGGGGATCTTTTTTAAGTCGCTGACCTTTTTGTACCTGTTTTTTATTGTGATCGCCCTCAGTCCTGGCATAAGTAAAAATGTTGCTGCGCGCACGGAGCCTCATACGGCGGTTATTGAGGTTAATGGGGTGATTGCGGCTTCGGAGGAGGCTAATGCTGATGCTATAGTTTCTGCATTGCGGGAGGCTTTTAAAGAGGAAACTGCTAAGGCTGTTATCTTGCGGATCAATAGCCCTGGTGGAAGCCCGGTACAGGCAGGCTATGTTTATGATGAGATTGGGCGTCTAAAAGGCGAGCATCCAAATAAGAAAGTGTACGCGGTGATTATGGATATTGGCGCCAGCGGAGCTTATTACATCGCCGCTGCAGCGGATGAAATTTATGCTGATAAAGCGAGTCTTGTGGGGTCTATTGGTGTGACCGCATCCGGCTTTGGGTTTGTTGATGCGATGGATAAGTTGGGTGTCGAGCGGCGAATCTTTACTGCAGGTGAGCACAAGTCCTTTTTGGACCCCTTTGTGCCAGTAAAAGAGGAAGAGCGCGAACTGTGGCAGGGTGTGTTGAATACTACTCATAAGCAGTTTATTGATCAGGTTGAGAAAGGTCGGGGCGATCGCATTCATAAAGATAATCCGTTGCTATATTCCGGAATGATTTGGAGTGGCGAGCAGGCTCTGGGGCTAGGATTGATCGATGGTTTAGGTAGCTCTGGTTATGTTGCCAGAGAGGTTGTGAAAGCGGAGAAGCTTATTAACTATACACCGAAGCGCAACCCATTTGATGAATTGCTTGGGAAGCTGGGTGTAAGTGTTGGTAAAGGTGTGGCTCAAGCGGTGTTGGGCTCAGGGCCTCAGCTTCATTAACGTTTTGGTCGGGCGCTTTGCCTGAATTTAAGTAAGTGCTGCAATGTAAAGAAGGGTTACGGTATGCGTAACCCTTCTTTTTTGAGTAGGGTGATCAGGTCGATTAGGGGGAGGCCAATGAGTGTGTTGGGGTCTTTTCCTTCTATTTTTTCAAATAAGCTAATCCCCAAGCCTTCGACTTTGAAGCTGCCGACGCAGTCGTAAGGTTTTTCGAGTTCAAGGTAGCGCTCGATTTCCTCTTTGGATAACTCTCTGAAATAAACGGTTTGCCAGTCAACACATGTTCTTATGGTGTTGAGTTTGGTGTTTATCAGCGCTATCCCACTATAAAAGGTCACTGACTTGCCGGAGCAGGCGGTCAATTGTTTGATGGCGTTGGCTTTGTCGCCTGGCTTCCTGAGTAACTGTCCGTCAAGTGCGGCTGTTTGATCGGAACCAATTATTAAGTGGCCTGGAAACTGTTTGCGGAGACTCTCTGCTTTTTCTTTCGCGAAGTTGATGGCTATATCTTTGGGGTGGCTGTCTGGCGCCAAGCTTTCGTCAAAGCATGGGGCGGCTTGTTGGAAGCTTAGGTTTAGTTTTTGTAGTAGTGCGGCCCGATAAGGAGAGGTTGAGCCTAATATAATAGAAGGAGGTGTGTTTTTGTTCGTCATTTTTAGAGTTTAAGCTTTGTGGCTCAGGGCGAATAGTCGTTTTGTGGCTCTTTTATCGCTTTAATTCCGTGATTTTGCAATCATCTCTTTGACTTTGTTTGGGCGCATCACTAGAATTGCGCGCTTATGAAAAAGCCTGGTATTCCGGAATTGGTAGATCCCTACAAAATGTGTGAGAAAGAACTCACACTTGAAGGGATTATTTTGGCTAAAGAACTCCCCAGGTACGCAGATCAGCTAGCGGGTGGCGCAACTGAGTGTGATCAGGTTGAAGCGTCGGCTCGTTTTAAGCGTGATGAGCAGGGCTCTAGAGTGGCGTATATCGCATATTCCACTTTGGCGAGATTAATCTGCCAGCGCTGTTTGGGTGAGGTTGGGCTGAAAATTAATGGCGAAACTACCTTCGTCTTTTTAGGTTCCGAATCTGAGTTAGATCAGTTACCGCGTTCCTATGAGCCAGTCCTTATGGAAGGGAGCGAGGTTAACCTGCTCCAGGCAATTGAAGATGAACTGCTGCTGAGTTTGCCCATGTTCGCCTATCATGAAGATGAGCACTGTAGCGGTGAGTTAAACGAAATTAAGGGGCAGGCGTCCGAGACAAAGGTTGATAATCCTTTCTCGGTGCTGGGCGACCTGTTAAAAAAGTAGACCTGTTTTATTAGTTTTAGCGAAAGAGCTAGCTCAGGAGAATTGCAATGGCTGTTCAACAGAATCGTAAATCCCGTTCACGTCGCGGCATGCGTCGTTCGCATGATGCATTGTCTTCAGCGGCGTTGTCCATCGATCCGACTACTGGCGAAAAGCATCGTCGTCATCACGTTACTCCAGATGGATTCTATCGTGGTAAGAAAGTAGTTGAGGTTTCTCAGGACTAAGAAGCCCTGTCTTGGAACGCAATATAACAGTTGCGGTCGATACGATGAGTGGGGACTTCGGTCCCTCCATCGTGATTCCTGCTGCATTAAAATGTATCAAAAAAAATCCCTTCGTAAGTTTGATTTTGGTTGGCGATGAAGCAGAGCTAAGAAGCTTGCTTCGCAATCAGCCTACCTCTCCCCGTATCTCAATTGTTCATGCTCCCGATGTTGTCCGGATGGATGATCGCCCCAGTCATGCGCTTAGGAAAAAGCAACAGTCTTCTATGGCTGTGGCGCTATCATTGGTACGGCAAAAGGCTGCTCATGCCTGTGTGAGTGCGGGTAATACGGGGGCCTTGATGTTGTTGGCCAGATCCATTCTGAAAACGCATCCTGGGGTGGATCGTCCCGCCATTGTGAAGCGCATCCCGTCGCCTAAAAATCGCTGCTACGTATTGGATTTGGGCGCTAATGTTGATTGTACAGCTGAGCATTTGTACCAGTTCGCCCTTATGGGGTCTGCTTTGGTTGAGGCGCTGGAAGGCAGGCCTGAGCCGAGGGTGGCGCTTCTGAATGTGGGAGAAGAGGAAATCAAGGGGAATGAGCAGGTGCGGCTGGCTTCGCGTATGCTGGCGGAGTGTGAATCGGTTAACTACATTGGCTATGTGGAAGGTGGGGATATATTTAAAACCATTGCTGATGTGGTGGTGTGTGACGGTTTTGTCGGTAATGTCGCTTTGAAAGCTGGCGAAGGCGTGGTGGAGTTGGTGATTGGTATGGTCAAAGGGGTATTTGACCGGAATTGGTATAGTCGCCTGGTTGGGTATCTGGCTTTACCTATGCTGCGTAAGCTGCGCGACCTGGTGGATCCTTCTCGTCATAATGGTGCAAGTCTAATTGGGCTTCAGGCGACAGTGATTAAGAGTCATGGTAATGCTCGGGAAATTGGTTTTCTGAGTGCCTTGGAGCAGGCTATTTTTGAGGCTCAGAAGGGTGTTCCGGAAATGATAAACGCCCGTCTTGATGAGCTTATATGACGCTCTGATGCAAGTTGTAATACAACTTTGATCTAATTACTCCGTTTAACTGTATTTGAGTATTCTAAGCCGATGAACATTGCTATCTTATTTCCGGGGCAAGGGTCGCAAAGTATTGGGATGTTATCTGATCTCAATCAGGCGTTTCCATCAATTGCCGAAACATTTCAGGAGGCGTCCGACGCTTTGGGTTATGACCTCTGGTCTTTGACTCAAAACGGACCCGAAGATCAACTCAATAAAACCGAAATTACGCAACCCGCTATTCTGACTGCTAGTGTCGCCTTATGGCGACTATATCAGCAGAAAGTGAATCCTTCCGTTGCTTTTATGGCTGGTCACAGTCTTGGTGAATATAGCGCCTTGGTCGCCGCTGGCGTCATTGGGCTGCAAGAGGGCGTGAAGCTGGTTCAATTGCGTGGCCAGCTTATGCAGAAGTCTGTTGAAGGGCAGGCCACGGCGATGGCGGCGATTTTGGGGTTGGATGACCAAGCCGTGATTGATGGTTGTCGCGAAGCGGCTGCCGGAGAGTGCGTTGAAGCTGTGAATTTCAACTGCCCAGGACAAGTGGTTATAGCTGGAACGGAGTCTGCTGTAGAAAGGGCTATTGTGGCGCTTAAGGAGAAGGGTGCGAAGCGTGCATTGAAGTTGGCTGTAAGCGTGCCGTCCCATTGTGCGCTGATGAGGCCGGCCGCGGAGCAATTGGCGGAGCATATCGGCTCTATGGCGTTTAACAAGCCGTCTATACCTGTTGTCCAGAACGTGGGGGCGAGGTCTGTTGATGATCTTGCTGAGCTCAAGGACAATCTGATCAAACAATTATTTTCTCCTGTGTTGTGGACGCAGAGCGTTCAACATATAAGCGAGAAGGGCGTGGACAGCTATATAGAGTGCGGTCCAGGCAAGGTCTTGGCGGGTCTGGTTAAGAAGATTGATCGCGCCGCTTCCATTCAATCGCTATCAGACGCAGAAGTCTGGAACGCGTTATAGAAGGACTCCCATAATGGATAAAGTAGCCTTGGTGACTGGTGCTTCCAGAGGTATCGGCAGCGCCATCGCGGACTCGTTGGCGAAAGCGGGTTATATCACAATTGGTACGGCCACCTCTGAATCGGGCGCGGCGGCGATTACTGAGCGCCTGAGCGCTATCGGTAAGGGGGTGGGCAAAGTGCTGGACGTGGCTTCAGATGAATCCATTGCCCGGTGCCTCAGGTCAATTGAAGAAGAATTTGGCGCTCCGGCTGTGTTGATTAATAATGCAGGCATTACCCGGGATACCCTGATCATGCGCATGAAAGATGAGGACTGGGATCAAGTGGTGCAGACTAACTTGAGTTCGGTTTTTCGCATGAGCAAGCTGGTAGTTAAAAGCATGATGAAGGCGCGTTGGGGTAGAATTATTAACATCAGCTCCGTGGTTGCCTCAATGGGGAATGGTGGGCAGGTTAACTATGCCGCCGCCAAAGCAGGGATTGAAGGGTTTACACGCTCACTGGCAAAAGAAATCGGCGCTAGGGGGATTACGGTTAATGCGATTGCGCCTGGTTTTATCGAGACGGATATGACCAGCGAATTGCCTGAGGCCCAGAAAGAGGCCTTGCTGGGCGCTATTCCTTTACAGCGTCTTGGCAAGCCATCTGAAATTGCTGAAGTGGCTTCATTTTTAGTTTCTGACGCCGCTGGCTATATTACCGGTGAGACCATCCACGTAAACGGCGGCATGTATATGGGTTAAGTTTGCGCTGCCGCGCTATGCGGTGGGTGAACTTTAGCTTGATTAATTAAATAGGGTTCAACTAGACTAGCACGCGATTAAGTGCTTGGTTATGAAATAAGAGTGAGGAAATTATGAGTACTGTCGAAGAGCGCGTTAAGAAGATTGTTTGTGAGCAGTTGGGAGTTAAAGAAGGCGACGTTCAACTGACTTCCAAGTTCGTTGAAGATCTCGGTGCTGACTCTCTGGATACTGTAGAGCTGGTAATGGCGCTTGAAGAAGAATTCGAGACCGAAATCCCAGACGAAGAAGCAGAGAAGATCACAACTGTTCAAGACGCTATCGACTACATCTTGGCTAATCAATAAGAAGTAACCTTCTCAGACCAAGCCAAAGAACCGCTCGCAGGTAGACCTTGCGGGCGGTTTTTTGCTTTCAGGGTTTGTGTTTTTTGGGGTTGATGCTTGTATCTGGTAAATGGCGAAAAGGCGGATCATATATCGATCGCTGATCGAGGGCTGGCATATGGAGATGGGCTTTTTGAGACCGTCTTGGTTGTAGACCATCGCCCGTTACTTTGGGATGAGCATCTGGCCCGTTTGCGGATGGGATGTGAACAACTGCGAATACCTTATGAGGTGGATGGCGCTTCTTTGTTGACGCGTTTGAATGAACTCTTGACGGCCGAAGAGGTTGGCTCAAGATGCGTGTTAAAGATCGTCGTTACTCGTGGGTGTGGTGGAAGAGGGTATGCGCCGCCACTAAAACAGGAGCCCACTGAGATACTTGGTGTGTTCGCTGCACCAGAAGTCGCTACGTTTCAGGCTTGTGGAGTTGGTGTATTGACATTAAATGCGCGAGCCATAGAGTATGGGGTTTATGCGGGTCTTAAGCATCTCAATCGCCTTGAGCAGGTGGTGGCGTCGGTTGAGCTTGACGGTAGAGCCTTTGAGGGGCTTATGTTTGACAGCGTTGGGCGTTTGATTGAAGGGACTCGGACGAATGTTTTTCTCTGGGATGGAGAGCGTATATTTACCCCTGGTTTGGAGCATGCAGGGGTGAAGGGAGTGCTGAGACAGTATATCCTTAGCAGCGCTTCTGAGTTGGGGCTGTGTATTGATACTGCTGACATTACTCGGGCGGAATTAAAAAAAATCAAGGGGATGGCTTTGGTCAATAGCGTGATGGGAGTTATTCCGGTTAATCAATTAGATGGTAAATTACTGAAGTTTGACTGTGTCATCAAAGAACTCCAAGAAAAAGTCCACAAAAAAGCCCCGTTTTAGTTTGAGAAAACTCGTTCTCAAGTCCTTTCTGGTCGTATTCCTTCTTGCATCGGCGTCTGTCGCTGGCGTGTACTATTATGGGCGTTATTTATTGTCGCAGCCTTTATCTGTGGGGGCTGTTTCCACTATAGAGGTTCGGCGAGGCGACTCTTTGCGTAAAGTCGCTGATAGACTAGTCGAGGAAGGGGTGCTCGATAGCGCTGAATGGTTTTATTGGTATGGCCGACTTAGTGGAAAAGACAAGCAGTTGGTGGCCGGGGAATATCTGTTTGAGCCAGGTAAAAGCACAATCGAGCTGCTTGTTTTGCTGACCTCAGGCGACACTTTGAGTTATGCGCTTACGATTATTGAAGGCTGGAATTTGCGGGATGTCCTGCGAGAGCTGAACAATCATCCGAAGCTGGAGAATACGATTGATACCCGGGACCCGACGCAGCTCGCCAAGCTGCTCGGCATGAGTTATCCGCATGCGGAAGGTCTCCTGTTTCCAGATACGTACTTTTATAAGAAAGGAACTCGAGATATCGACTTGCTAACGACGGCGCATCGCCGAATGGTCCGCATTCTAGAGGATGAATGGTCTCGTAAGAGTGCTTGGAGTGTTGCTGCAACTCCTTATGAAGCGCTGACTTTAGCGTCAATTGTGGAGAAAGAAACCAGTGTTGATTCTGAACGAGGTAGAATTTCTGGCGTATTCACTTTGAGGTTGGAAAAGGGGATGCGTCTGCAGACGGACCCGACAGTGATATATGGTATGGGAGAAAGTTATGAAGGAAATCTGCGTCGGAAAGATTTGCGTGAAGCGACAGCGTATAACACCTATGTGATTAAAGGGCTGCCTCCGACGCCAATCGCTATGCCGGGGCGCGCCTCCATCCATGCCGCGTTGCATCCAGAAAAAACGGGGGACCTGTACTTTGTCGCTCGTGGAGATGGTACGCATGAGTTTTCCAAGACTCATGAAGCGCATGTGCGGGCAGTTAGGAAGTACCAGTTACGCCGGAGAGAAGATTATCGCTCAACGCAGTGATTAAGAGGGGCGTGCTACATTGGGCTTAGGTGCGGATAAATTTGGATGGGAAAAAGTTGAAAAAAGGCTTGTTTATAACTGTTGAGGGTATCGAAGGGGCGGGTAAAACTACGAATCTCAACTTCATTCGCTCTATTTTAGAGGAGGGTGGAGACGAGGTGGTAATGACTCGCGAGCCGGGCGGTACGCCGATGGCGGAAGAGGTCAGGGAGTTATTGTTGCGACCTCGTGAAGAGGTCGTATCGCCTGCAGCTGAGCTGCTGCTTATGTTTTCCGCACGGGCTCAGCACTTGGAACAAAAGATTCGCCCTGCGATTGAGCGGGGTGTTCATGTGCTCAGCGACCGGTTTACCGATGCGACCTATGCATATCAAGGTGGGGGGCGGGGTTTGTCTTGGAAAATGATTCAAGACCTTGAACAAATAGTGCAGGCGGGTTTCAAACCGGATCTTACTTTGCTGTTGCGCATTGATCCTGAGGCGGGTATTGCGAGGGCGAGAAAGCGTGGTGCTTTGGATCGTTTTGAGCAAGAGAAGCTGGGATTCTATTCTCGGGTTCAGGATGGTTATATGAAGAGAGTGGCTGAAGATCCAGAGCGCTTTTTGGTTGTGGACGCGCAACAGCCTTTAGAGGAAGTGCAGGCGGCGATTGCTAAGGGTTTGATGGTAAAGCTGCGTGCTTAAACCTTAAGTGGTAAGAGATAAAGAAACGCCCCGCATCTGCGGGGCGTTTTATTTTATGCTTCGGCTTTCGCGTTGGCTGCTTTTTCGGTATATGCATCCATCTTGTCGAAGTTCAGGTAGCGGTAAATGTCGCCAGCCATGCTGTCGATATTTTTCGCATAGTCCATGTACTCTTCAACGGAAGGGAGGCGGCCCAATACTGCCCCGACCGCCGCCAGTTCTGCGGAAGTTAGGTAGACATTGGCGCCGTCGCCCAAACGGTTGGGGAAGTTACGAGTGGATGTAGACAGTACGGTTACGCCAGGAGCTACGCGAGCCTGGTTGCCCATGCAGAGTGAGCAGCCTGGCATTTCTGTGCGAACGCCATTGCGTCCGTAAATGTTGTAGTAACCTTCTTCCATCAGCTGCGCCTGATCCATTTTGGTGGGCGGAGACATCCAGAATCGGGTTTTCAGCGCGTCTTTGTTTTGCTCCAGCAGTTTGCCAGCAGCGCGGAAGTGGCCAATGTTTGTCATGCAAGAGCCGATGAAGACTTCATCAACTTTATCGCCTGCTACGTCAGACAGCTTCTTGGCGTCGTCTGGATCGTTCGGACAGCAAACGATAGGCTCTTTGATTTCGTCCATATCGATTTCGATAACCGCTGCGTATTCGGCGTCGGAGTCAGCGCGCATCAGGCTTGGGTTGGCCAGCCATTCTTCCATGGCTTTGGCCCGGCGCTCGATGGTGCGGACGTCTCCGTAGCCTTCAGCGATCATCCAGCGCAACATAACAATGTTGGAGCGCAGGTATTCGGCGACAGAATCTTCAGACAGGGTGATGGTGCAGCCCGCAGCGGAGCGCTCCGCCGATGCGTCGGAAAGCTCGAACGCTTGCTCGACAGTCAGGGTTTCCAGGCCTTCGATTTCCAGTACACGACCAGAGAAGATGTTTTTCTTCCCTTTCTTTTCAACGGTCAGCAGGCCTTGCTGAATCGCGTAATAGGGGATGGCGTGAACCAGATCGCGCAGAGTAATGCCGGACTGCATTTTCCCCTTGAAGCGAACCAGTACTGATTCAGGCATATCCAAAGGCATGACGCCAGTGGCTGCGGCGAAAGCGACCAGACCTGAACCTGCAGGGAAAGAGATGCCCATGGGGAAGCGGGTGTGAGAGTCGCCGCCGGTACCGACAGTGTCTGGCAGCAGCATGCGGTTCAGCCAGCTGTGAATGATGCCGTCGCCAGGACGCAACGCCACGCCGCCGCGGTTCATGATGAAGTCTGGCAGAGAGTGTTGCATTTCTACGTCAACCGGCTTGGGATAAGCGGCGGTGTGACAGAATGACTGCATAACCAGGTCAGCGGAGAAGCCTAGGCACGCCAAGTCTTTCAGTTCGTCGCGAGTCATCGGGCCGGTGGTGTCCTGGGAGCCGACAGTGGTCATGCGAGGTTCGCAGTATTGGCCAGGGCGTACGCCTTCGACGCCGCATGCTTTTCCGACCATTTTCTGGGCCAGAGTGAAGCCTTTGCCGGAATCGTTGGCGGCTTGCGGGCGGCGGAATACGTTGGATGGCTCCAGGCCCATCGCTTCGCGAGCTTTGTCGGTCAAGCCGCGGCCGATAATCAGAGGGATGCGTCCGCCTGCGCGAACTTCGTCCAGCAATACGTCTGATTTCAGTTCGAATTCGCCGATGACTTCGCCGGTTTCGTGATTCTTGACCTTGCCTTCGAAGGGCAGGATTTCGATGACGTCGCCCATGTTCATTTGGGATACGTCGCATTCAAAAGGCAGAGCGCCGGCATCTTCCATGGTGTTGAAGAAGATAGGAGCGATTTTTCCGCCAATACAAATACCGCCAGTGCGCTTGTTGGGTACGCCCGGCATGTCGCGGCCAATGTACCAAAGTACGGAGTTGGTGGCGGACTTTCTGGAGGAGCCTGTGCCCACTACGTCGCCGACAAAAGCGACTTCGTGGCCTTTCTTCTTCAGTTCTTCAATCTGCTGCTCGGCATTGGTAATGCCTTCGCGAGGCATTTTGTACATCGCTTTAGCATGCAGGGGGATGTCCGGGCGCGACCATGCGTCAGGCGCAGGAGAAAGGTCGTCGGTGTTGGTTTCGCCTGTTACTTTGAAAACAGTGGCGACAATGCTCTTGGGCACTTCAGGCTTTTGCAGGAACCATTCTGCGTTGGCCCAGGAGTCCATGACTGCTTTTGCGTTGGCGTTGCCTGCGTCCGCTTTTTCTTTGATGTCGTGGAAAGTATCGAAAACCAGGAGCGTAGATTTCAGTTGTTCTGCGACAAGTTGTCCAAGAGAGGCGTCATCCAGCAGTTCAACCAGTGTGGAGATGTTATAGCCACCCTGCATCATGCCTAATAACTGAACGGCTTTTTCCTTGGAGATCAGGGGGGATTGGGCTTCGCCTTTAACGATGGCGGTGAGGAAGCCGGCTTTAACGTATGCCGCTTCATCTACGCCGGGGGGCACGCGATTTTCCAACAAGTCTACTAGCGTTTCTTCCTCACCGGCTGGGGGGGCTTTCAGTAGCTCCACCAACCCTGCCATTTGCTCTGCGTTAAGCGGCTTGGGTGGGACGCCTAGTTCGGCTCGTTCTTCAACGTGTTTACGATATGCTTCTAGCACGGTAGAACCCTCATCATTTCCTGTATCCGCCCTTATGGGGCGGTGTTTTTGATTGGGCGAGAGGTTACTTCGCTCCATATATAGAGACGCAATATTCTATGCCAATGATAGTGCAAAGTTAAGCAAACGCCCTATCAGCCCGGTTGATAGTCGATATAAATTTGAAAAATGTAGCCATTGGTCGTAATAAACTTTCGTGAATGTAGGAGGGGGAGCGGCTTATAGAAAATGGTGTTGTTGGTGAGCCGGGTGGGCGGGGATATGAGAATTTCTGGTATACTGCCCGGCTCACATTTTGATGATCAATTTTGACTTTTAGTGCGGAAACTCTAGTGGATATGTCTGTATCGGCTCCTGAAGATATCGTTAGCTTTTTAGGCTGTGAAACGCCCGAGGCATGGTTGCGTAAAGCTGCAGCGGAACTACCGTTATTGCTGGTGGATCATGCGCAGTGTGAGAAGAAGGCGGCCTCTTCAGCATTGCAATTGATGTTCAGATACCCCGAGGATATTGAGTTGTCGACGCGGATGTCGAAGCTTGCGCGTGAAGAGCTGCGCCACTATGAGCAGGTAGTGAAAATCATGCAGGGCCGAAAAGTGTCTGACCGTAAGCAGACGGCGTCTCGTTATGCTTCTGCGTTGCGTGATTGCGTTCGTAAAGGCGAGCCGCACAGACTGGTGGATATGCTGATCATTGGGGCGTTTATAGAAGCGCGTTCCTGTGAGCGATTCGCTCAATTAATTCCATATTTGGATGAAGAGTTGGCCGCTTTTTATCGAGGCTTGCTTGAGTCGGAAGGACGTCATTACAGAAACTATCTAAAATTGGCTAAAGAGCGTTCACCTGTCGATATAACGGACAGGGTTGCTTATGTTCGTGAGGTGGAGGCGGATCTGATTCGTTCGCCTGATTCGGAGTTTCGCTTCCATAGCGGCGTTCCCTCTTAAAGTGTTGAGAGCCTGACGCTGCTTGCGTCAGGCTATATCCTCGGCTTTTAGGTTCAGCAATTGGAAGCCATCTGCGTCCGCTCTGCCATACCAAGTTTCGTCTCCCCAGTCGCCCAGAACAATGCGCTTTACTTCCCCTTGGGGTAGGTTATAACGATGTGTGTCGGGACGATGTGTGTGGCCGTGAATCAACAGCTCAATTTTATAAGTGTTGAAGGCGCTTATTACCTCGTCCGGCGCGACATCCATAATTTCTTCCGCTTTTCCTTGGTTCTTCGCCATGCTGATCTGCCGCATTTGGCGAGCCGTTAATTGGCGTTGATCCAGGGGGCGTGAAAGAAACTGCGACTGAAAGGCTGGGTTGCGAAATGTGGCGCGAGCCTTCTGGTAGGCGGCGTCCAAAGTGCAAAGCGAGTCGCCATGCATAAGTAATGACGGGACTCCATACAGATCAAGGGAATGAGGCTCTTCCAGCAGGGTGGCGCCACATTGCTTGGCATAGGTGTCGCCAATGAGGAAGTCGCGATTGCCATGCATGAGATAGATGCAAGTTCCGGCTTCCGCCAGTCTGTGAAGCCGTTGCGCCACCTCTACTTGCAGAGGGGACTGCTCGTCATCACCTACCCAGACCTCGAAGAAGTCTCCGAGTATATACAGAGCGTCTGCATTCGGAGCTATTTTGTCCAGAAAATTAAAGAAAAACCGGGTGAGTTCCGGTTTTTCCACTTCCAGATGTAGATCGGAAATAAACAGCGTTGGCATGATTTATTCGACGATGGTGGCGGAAGTGATAATCACATCTTCGGCTGGAACGTCTTGGTGCGCGCCTTTATAAGTGGTGGCGACGGATTTGATTTGATTGACGACGTCCATGCCTTCGACGACTTTGCCAAATACTGCGTAACCCCAGCCTTCAGTGGTTTCTGATGTGAAGTCCAGGAACCCATTATCCGCTACGTTAATAAAAAACTGAGCGCTGGCGGAATGAGGGTCCATGGTGCGGGCCATGGCGACGGCGCCTGTCATGTTGCTGAGCCCATTGTTGGCCTCATTTTTGATCGGTGCGCGGGCTTGCTTGGGGGTAAGTCCCGGCTCAAAGCCGCCGCCCTGAATCATGAAATTGGAGATGACGCGGTGAAATATAGTGCCGTCGTAAAAGCCGTCGCGGACATATTGCTCGAAGTTTTTTGCTGTAACCGGCGCATTTTCGTAGTCGAGCTCGATTTTGATGTCACCGAAGTTTGTCTGCAAAAGAATCATGTAGTTACCTTTTAAGGCTTTTGAACGGTTAAAACGTCATTTTAGCCAAAAAGCAGTGACCATTTCAGTAATTTGCGCTGCGACAAAAGTAAAGTTTCCCTATAATTACCGGTTTATCCCCTGTGCGTATAATCAGGGAACACCGAAAGCGAATTCTTTTTGCAGGGCTGAGAATCAGCCTTAAGCGCAATAAACATTGATGGTAGAGAAAGCATTTTTATGAGTGAAGGCGAGGCCATAAAGCCCAACTTTATTACCCAGATCATTGATAAGGATCTGGCTGCGAACAAGCATGGCGGCAAAGTGCATACCCGTTTTCCACCGGAGCCGAATGGATATCTCCATATCGGTCATGCAAAGTCCATATGCCTAAATTTTGGCGTTGCTGAAACTTTCGCCAATGGTCGTTGCAATTTGCGCTTTGATGACACGAACCCTGAAAAAGAGAGTCAGGAATACATTGACTCAATTACTGCTGACGTTAAATGGTTGGGGTGTGAGTGGGAAGAGCCGATTAGACATGCGTCTTCATACTTTGATCAATTGTTTGAGTATGCGATTGAACTGATCAGCAAAGGCAAAGCCTATGTGTGCAGTCTGACTCCAGAAGAAATGACGGCTTATCGCGGCTCTTTGAAAGAGCCGGGTAAGCCGAGCCCATACCGCGACCGAAGTGTTGAGGAAAATCTGAACCTGTTTCATCGTATGGCGAAAGGCGAGTTCGCGGATGGGGCGCACGTGTTGCGCGCGAAGATCGATATGGCGTCGCCCAATATCAATATGCGCGATCCGATTTTGTATCGAATTCGTCGCGCTCATCATCATCAGACTGGTGACAAGTGGTGCGTATACCCGATGTACGACTACACTCACCCGATCTCAGACGCCCTGGAAGGGATAACACATTCTCTATGCACACTGGAGTTTGAAGACCATCGCCCCCTGTATGACTGGGTGTTGGATAACATCAGCATTGATTGTCATCCTCAGCAAATTGAATTCGCACGCTTAAATCTGAACTATACCGTCACTAGTAAGCGTAAGCTGAAAAAACTGGTGGATGAAAAGTTTGTTGAAGGCTGGGATGACCCGCGCATGCCAACCCTTGCAGGTCTGCGTCGTCGCGGCTATACGCCACGCTCAATTCGTAGCTTTTGTAATGCAATCGGTGTGACGCGTAGTGAAGGCGTGGTCGATGTGGCCATGTTGGAGTTCGCGATCCGTGAAGATCTGAATGAGCGTGCGCCAAGAGCAATGTGCGTGTTGCACCCATTGAAAGTGGTGATTACCAACTATCCCGAAGGGCAAGTTGAGGAGTTGGTTGCGCCGGCGCACCCTCA
The DNA here is from genome assembly GCF_057367735.1 of Hahella sp. NS-SX17. Classification (NCBI taxonomy): domain Bacteria; kingdom Pseudomonadati; phylum Pseudomonadota; class Gammaproteobacteria; order Oceanospirillales; family Hahellaceae; genus Hahella; species Hahella sp. NS-SX17. The sequence continues at coordinate 5,169,283 of NZ_CM170632.1, read as the reverse complement.
AAATGAATCCATGGGTACTCGCACAGTGCCATTTGCGAAAGAACTTTATATTGATCAGGAGGATTTTCGGGAATCCGCCAATAAGCACTTCAAGCGTTTAGTGTTAGGGAAAGAAGTGCGCTTGCGTAACGCCTACGTGATTCGTTGCGACGAAGTAATCAAGAACGAGGCGGGTGAACCTATTGAGTTGCGCTGTGTCTATGATCCCGACACGCTGGGTAAAGACCCGGAAGGACGCAAAGTTAAGGGCGTTATTCACTGGGTCGCTGCAGAGCGGTCAGTAGATGTGGAAGTGCGGCTTTATGACCGCCTTTTCAATCATGAAAGCCCAGACGCCCAAAAAGAGGTGGAGTTTACTGAATTCCTGAATCCAGAGTCCTTGGTTGTCTTGAGCGGAGCCAAGGCGGAGGCGAGTCTGCGTCAGGCGGGTTCTGAAATTCCATATCAGTTTGAGAGGGAGGGGTATTTCTACCTTGACCCAATCAAGGCGGCTCAGGGTGACCTGGTGTTTAATCGCACAGTCACACTTCGTGACACCTGGGCGAAAATTGAGGCGAAGGGCGAATAACTTCGCCTTTCCGCCGGAAGCAACGTTAACGGTAACATTAGGACTAATAGGTCGTGTTGAAGATATACAGTAGCCTTTCTCAGCAAAAAGAAGAGTTTAAACCCATTCAGGCCGGTAAGGTCGGTATTTATGTTTGCGGAATGACTGTATATGACTACTGTCACCTTGGGCATGCCCGGGTCCTGGTGTGTTTTGACATTATTACCCGTTACCTGCGCGCCAAAGGCTATGACGTTAATTATGTGCGCAACATTACCGACGTCGATGACAAGATTCTGAATCGGGCGCGTGATAACGGGGAGTCTGTTGATGCGCTGACGGCTCGTTTTATCGACGCCATGCATGAAGATGAGCGCGCGTTAGGCGTGCTGTCTCCTTCTGCGGAGCCTCGTGCGACGGGGCACATTGGTGAAATTATCGCCATGATTCAGCGGCTCATGGATAAAGGGTATGCCTACCATGCGTCCAATGGCGATGTTTACTACGCCGTAGAGCAGTTTGCGGATTACGGTAAACTCAGTAAGCAGAAGCTGGATGAAATTCGCGCTGGAGCCAGAGTTGAAGTGGATGCGGAGAAGCGCAGCCCTGCGGATTTTGTGCTGTGGAAGGCGGCGAAGCCGGGTGAGCTGTCATGGAGTTCGCCATGGGGTGAGGGGCGTCCTGGCTGGCATATTGAGTGCTCTGCGATGTCTACGCAATGCTTGGGCGATACCTTTGATATCCATGGCGGGGGGCCAGACCTTAAGTTTCCGCACCATGAAAACGAAATAGCACAGTCGGAAGCCGCTACAGGATGTAAGTATGTTAATTATTGGATGCATGCTGGTCCCGTAAGAGTGGATAAGCGGAAGATGTCCAAGTCCTTGGGTAACTTCTTCACAATTCGAGAGATCCTGGATAGGTATCCGGCGGAAGTTGTACGGTACTTCATTGTCTCCAGTCATTATCGGAGTGCGATTGATTATTCTGATCTCGCTTTGAATGAGGCGCGGAGTGGGCTGGAGCGATTGTACAATACCATTCGTGAACTCTATGGGGAGTTGGGTGCTGTTTCAGTGGATGAGTCCCTGATTGGAGAGTATCGAGAGCGCTTCAATCAAGCGATGGATGATGACTTTAATACTTCTTCAGCCGTGGCCGTGCTGTTTGATTTGGCGAAAGCAGTAAACGTAGCGAAAAAGGAAGATCGCGCCAAGGCGTTATCGTTGGCGAAAGGCATGATTGATCTGGCTGAGGTGCTTGGTCTGCTTCAAGCTAACCCTGAATCCCTGATGCAGGGAGAGAATGAAGAGTTTGGTGGTTTGAGTGTGGCCGAAATCGAAGACTATATTGCTCGGCGCAATGCAGCTCGCGCCAATAAGGACTTTGCTGAATCTGACCGTATTAGAGATTTGCTTAAGGATAAAGGCGTACTGCTTAACGACTCGCGTGAGGGTACGACCTGGCAGAGAGCTTAGCTCGGCCGTTTAAATGTAAAAAGCCCCGGTTATTTATGTGAGTAACCGGGGCTTTTCTCTATATGGAGTCTGCTAAGTGATTGGCTGCTGTGAGGTAGGAGTTAATCTTTGTGCAGGTGGTTGGCGGCGTAAAGCGTGTTCTCCATGAGCGTGGCGACTGTCATGGGGCCAACGCCTCCAGGTACTGGTGTGATCCAGCTGGCGCGCTCCGCAGCTTCATCAAACTCGACGTCTCCAACTAGCGCGCCGTCATCCTTGCGGTTGATGCCTACATCGATCACGATGGCGCCGGGCTTTATCCATTCGCCTTTTACAATACCAGGGCGTCCTACTGCGACGACAACAATATCAGACTGGCTCACTTTAGCTGGAAGATTGACCGTAAAGCGGTGAGTAATGGTGACTGTGCAGCCCGCCAGTAATAACTCCAATCCCATGGGGCGTCCGACAATATTGGAGGCGCCGACCACTAAAGCATCTTTGCCTCGTAGTTCAACGCCGGTACGGGCCAGTAACGTCATGATGCCTTTCGGGGTGCAGGGGCGCAGTACGGGCATGCGCTGCGCCAGTCGGCCAAGGTTGTAGGGATGGAAGCCATCGACGTCTTTGTCTGGCTTGATGCGCTCCAATATATTGTCAGCATCCATGTGCGCGGGGAGGGGTAGTTGGACAAGTATGCCATCTATGGCGTTGTCCTCGTTAAGAGTGTCGATCAGCTGGAGTAGCTCCTGCTCCGTCGTGTTCTCTTCCAGGGCGTATTTTTGGGAGAGAAAGCCGACTTCCTCACAAGCCTTGGTTTTGTTCTTCACATAAACTTGGGAGGCGGGATCCTCTCCCACCAATACAACGGCGAGACCGGGGGCGCGCAAGCCGCTGTCGGTACGGGCTTTTACGCCTTCAGCAACATTTTTACGAACGTCCGCGGCGACCTGCTTGCCGTCGATCAGCCTAGCGTGATGGTTGTTCTGGGCGTGAGTCATAGTCATGGCCAACTGATGGGAATAGGGGCCCACATTTTACTGAAATGGCGCTATAGCTCAATTGTTTAATGTAATGTGTCAGGGCTGATCGTGGTGGTCTTGGTTGATTTGTTTCAGTCTGCTGGCTAGGGGTGTCTCCATGGATGCTTCTTTTATTTATATGCATTTATGGGCGCCCCTGCTTAAAATACCCGTGTTGGGAAAATATTTTAAGTATTTTCAAATTGATGGTTGACGATGGTGGGCGCCGCGAGTATTATTCGCGCCAGCTTTCGCTGAGACGCCTGGTCTCACTAAGAGCGGGGTATAGCGCAGTCTGGTAGCGCGCCTGCTTTGGGAGCAGGATGTCGGGAGTTCGAATCTCTCTACCCCGACCACTTTACTTGGTGAGTAATCACGGCCTAAGGTGGTAGTTCGCAAGGATTCGCGAATATAGAGCGCCCGTAGCTCAACCGGATAGAGCATCGGCCTTCTAAGCCGAGGGTTGCAGGTTCGAGTCCTGCCGGGCGCGCCATGCTTTAAATTGGTGGCCTTAGGTAGCGAAGCATTTGTGGTGGACGTAGCTCAGTCGGTAGAGCTCAGGATTGTGATTCCTGCGGTCGAGGGTTCGATCCCCTTCGTCCACCCCATTCCTCTCAAGCTTTAGGGCTTGTTAAAAAGTTTTGATGTGTTTTGCAGCAAAACTACCTCTTATAGTGCGAAAGTGGCGGAACTGGTAGACGCGCTGGATTTAGGTTCCAGTATCGAAAGATGTGAGAGTTCGAGTCTCTCCTTTCGCACCATGTTAATTTTTAATAATTGCGAAGCTCCTTGTTTGTATTCTCTACTTGCTAAAGCAGTCGGGGCTCCGTAATATTTGCCTCCACTTTTTTAAGTTGCGTATCAGAATCGAGGATTATCATGCAAGTTTCGCTAGAGTCGACCTCTTCTATCGAGCGTCGAATGACAATTGGTGTGCCGGCAACTCAAGTTAACTCGGAAGTAGAGAAGCGTTTGCAGAAAACTGCTCGTACTGTCCGCATGAATGGTTTCCGTCCCGGCAAAGTACCGATGAGCGTGGTCAAGAAGCGCTACGGAGAGGGCGTTCGCCAGGAAGTTATTGGCGAAATGATGCGCGACGCTTATGTTGAAGCCCTCCAGAAAGAAGACCTGAACCCCGCTGGCTATCCCAAGTTTGAACCTAAGAAAATCGAAGACGGCGAAGACTTGGAATTTATCGCCACTTTCGAAATTTACCCTGAAGTAGCTATTGGCGACCTTTCCTCTATCAGCGTAGAGAAGGAAGAGTTTGAAATTGTCGATGCAGATGTTGATGGCATGATCAAAAAGCTGCGTGAGCAGTCTTCTGTATGGAAAGACAGCGAAGACGCAGCTGCTGAAGGCGACCGTTTGACTATCGACTTCAAGGGTATGGTTGATGGTGAGGTGTTCGAAGGCGGTTCTGCGGAGAGCGCACAGATCGTTATTGGCTCCAAGCGCATGATTCCTGGCTTTGAAGACGGCTTGGTGGGTTTGAAAGCTGGCGATGAAAAAACGCTGGATCTGACTTTTCCTGAAGACTACCACGCAGAAAACCTGAAAGGTAAACCGGCTCAGTTTGAAGTGAAAGTGAGCAAGGTTGAGCGTTCTGAGTTGCCTGAAGTCAATGATGAATTTTTCGCACAGTATGGTGTGCAGGAAGGCGGAGAAGAGGCCTTCAAAGTAGAAATTCGTAAGAACATGGAGCGTGAAGCAAAATTTGCAATCGCAAACAAAGTTAAACAGCAGGTGGTTGATCAGTTGCTGGGCTTGAGCGAATTTGAAGTGCCTTCAGCTCTCGTTGATTCCGAGATTAACAGAATGCGCGAAGATGCCGCCCAGCGTTTTGGTGGCGGTCAAATGAAGGCTTCGCAGCTTCCTGCGGAACTGTTCAAAGATCAAGCTGTCAAACGTGTTAAGACTGGTTTGCTATTTGCCCAAGTGGTAAAAGATAACGCACTTGAAGCAACCGAAGAGCAGATTGAAGCGAAGATTCGCGAATTGGCGTCTAGCTATCAAGAGCCGGAGCAAGTTGTTAGCTGGTATATGAGCAATCCAGAGCAGAAGGCTCAGATGCAGTCAGTTGTGCTGGAGGATGTGGTAGTGGACTTCGTGGAAAGCAAAGCGAAGATCGAAACCAAAACCGTATCATACGAAGACGCAGTTAAGCCCAGAGTGGCTCCTGCTGCAGAAGCGGATGATGCTGAGCAAAGCGCGGAATAAAAAACGCGGTCTTGCGCTAAAAAAGCCAGCAAATTAAGCTAGAATGACAAACAGCCGGTAATGCCCGGCTGTTTGTCTTTTATAGAAAGCAATGGAGTTCTGATAAAAATGGCTCGCGACGACAACGCAACAATGATGAATAAATTAGAGATCGCCAATGCTCTGGTGCCTATGGTGGTTGAGCAAACGGCGCGGGGCGAAAGATCCTACGATATATACTCAAGGCTGTTGAAGGAGCGGATCATTTTCCTGGTCGGCCAGGTTGAAGATCATATGGCTAACCTGGTTGTGGCGCAGTTGTTGTTCCTGGAGTCGGAGAACCCGGACAAAGACATTCATCTCTACATCAATTCGCCCGGCGGCTCTGTGACTGCCGGGCTGTCAATATACGACACTATGCAATTTATTAAGCCGGACGTTTCTACGATGTGTATTGGACAGGCGGCTAGTATGGGGGCCTTGCTACTAAGTGGCGGCGCCGCTGAAAAGCGCTACTGCTTGCCGCACTCACGCGTCATGATTCACCAGCCGTTGCTGGGTGGTCTTCAAGGGCAGGCTTCTGATATTGAGATACATGCAAAAGAAATTCTGTTGCTGCGCGAGAAGCTGAACAACATCCTGTCCAAGCATACAGGGCAAGATATTGAAACGATTGCTCGTGACACTGATCGGGATAAGTTCATGGATGCGGAGATGGCCAAAAATTATGGTCTGATAGACTCCGTGCTTGATAAACGGGTGGTTGGTTAGCATACTTGGTGTATGGTAAATACGTAAGACTAACTAAACCCGTCTTGCATATATTGAATTAATTTAGGGGTAGTTTGATGGCTGATGAAAGAAGCGGAAAGGGCGAAGACAGCGGAAAGTTGCTGTACTGCTCCTTTTGCGGGAAAAGCCAACATGAGGTTCGCAAGCTGATCGCCGGGCCGTCTGTATTTATTTGCGATGAGTGCGTTGATCTGTGCAACGACATTATCCGCGAAGAGATTCAAGAAGCGACCACCAGTGACAGCAGCGACAGGTTGCCCACACCTCACGAAATCAAGGAAACGTTGGATGACTATGTAATCGGTCAGACCCGAGCCAAGCTTGCGTTGGCTGTTGCGGTTTACAACCATTACAAACGACTGCGTTACGAAGATAAAAAAGGTGAAGTCGAATTAGGCAAGAGTAATATATTGCTGATTGGCCCCACCGGAAGCGGTAAGACGCTGCTGGCTGAAACGCTGGCGAGATTGCTGAATGTGCCGTTTACCATCGCTGACGCCACAACTTTGACTGAAGCTGGTTATGTCGGTGAAGACGTTGAAAATATCATTCAGAAACTGCTGCAAAAGTGCGACTACGACGTAGAAAAAGCGCAGAAGGGTATCGTTTATATTGATGAAATCGACAAGATTTCGCGCAAATCCGACAATCCTTCCATCACGCGCGATGTGTCGGGCGAAGGTGTTCAGCAAGCTCTGTTGAAGCTGATAGAGGGGACCGTGGCGTCGGTGCCGCCACAAGGTGGTCGCAAGCATCCGCAGCAGGAGTTTCTGCAAGTGGATACGTCGAATATCCTTTTCATTTGCGGTGGGGCGTTCGCTGGCCTGGAAAAGATTATCCGGGATCGCGCAGAGAAGGGCAGCATTGGGTTCTCAGCAGTAGTTAAAAGCCAGATGAGCTCCAAGTCGGTTGGCGAAACATTAAAAGATGTAGAGACCGAAGACTTGATCAAATTTGGCCTAATTCCAGAATTTGTCGGTCGCTTGCCCGTTATTGCGACCTTGGATGAGTTGGATGAAGCTGCTCTGATTCAGATTCTAACTCAACCTCGTAACGCGCTGACTAAGCAATACTCCAAACTGTTTGAAATGGAGAGCGTCGAAGTTGACTTCCGGGAAGACGCTTTGCGTTCTATTGCTAAAAAGGCAATGGAGCGTAAGACCGGTGCGAGAGGCCTGCGCTCTATCCTGGAACAAGTACTGCTGAAGACCATGTACGATATTCCTTCAGAACAGGATGTTTGTAAGGTCGTGATTGACGAAGGTGTCATCGCTGGCGAGTCAGAGCCAATCAAAATCTACAAAAACAGCGAACAGGCCAAGCTGGCTGCTGACGAGTAGCTTCTATCGCGGTAATGGTTAAATTACCGCCTGTTTTTGAAGGTTTTTGTAAAAAAAGGGGCGTTAAGCCCCTTTTTTCTAAAATATTCCTATCTTGTAATCATCCTGCGTTTGTATTTTGCAGTCATTGTCCCCATCATCTATATCAAGTGAAAGATATAGTGACCAGCATACGGCGCATGTTCGAAGCGCCACTAAGTTCTGAGGTGTTATATGGTTGAGGGTTCATCACCTATCGTAATCCCTTTACTGCCATTGCGTGATGTAGTTGTTTTCCCGCATATGGTGATCCCTTTGTTTGTCGGTAGAGCTAAGTCTATTAAAGCTCTCGAGGAAGCAACGGAAGGCAATAAGGAAATCCTGCTGGTAGCGCAGCGTGACCCTGCTGACGAAGATCCTGGGCAATCTGAAATTTATGGCATCGGCACAGTATCAACCATTCTGCAGATGCTCAAACTTCCTGACGGCACTGTGAAAGTGCTGGTCGAAGGCAATTACCGCGCTCACATTGACAGAGTTGAGAATGATGAATACCTCAGCGCGAAAGTCAGTGAGCTGCCGGAGCCGATTCTGTCTGAGCGCTCTGCGGATGTATTGACTCGTTCTTTGCTTTCTCAATTTGAGCAATATGTAAAGCTGAGTAAGAAAATACCCAATGAGTTATCTGACTCATTAAGTAATATCGCCGAGCCCGGTCGTTTGGCCGATACCATTGCTGCACACTTGGAGCTTAAGCTTGAGTCCAAGCAGGAGCTGCTGGAAGTTGTGGATGTTAAGGCGCGGGTTGAAGCGTTGATGCAGCGTCTGGAGAATGAAATTGATATTCTTCAGGTGGAGCAGCGCATTCGCGGTCGCGTTAAAAAGCAGATGGAGAAAAGTCAGCGCGAGTATTACCTTAATGAGCAGATGAAGGCCATTCAGAAGGAAATGGGTGATCTGGGAGATGGCGGTAATGAGTTGGAACAGCTTGAGAAGCGTATCCTGTCAGCAGGTATGCCTGAAGAGGCTCGCAAGAAAGCGGAGTCTGAGCTAAGCAAGTTGAAGATGATGTCGCCGATGTCCGCTGAAGCGACGGTTGTGCGTAGCTACATCGACTGGATGGTGAATATTCCCTGGAAAAAGCGCAGTCGGGTTAAGCACGACTTGGATGCGGCGCGTAAGATTTTGAACGAAGACCATTACGGTTTGGATGAGGTCAAAGAGCGAATACTTGAGTATTTGGCGGTGCAGAGCCGGGTCAAAAAGATGAAAGGCCCTGTGCTTTGTCTGGTTGGGCCTCCTGGGGTTGGTAAGACTTCACTGGGGCAGTCTGTCGCCAAGGCGACTAACCGTAAGTATGTTCGTATGGCGCTTGGCGGTGTGCGCGATGAAGCCGAAATTCGCGGCCACCGTCGTACTTATATTGGCTCGTTGCCGGGTAAGTTGCTGCAGAAATTGGCGAAAGTCAGCGTGAAGAATCCATTATTCCTGTTCGATGAGATCGATAAGATGGGAATGGATCATCGCGGAGATCCTGCGTCGGCTTTGTTGGAGGTGTTGGATCCAGAGCAAAATCACACCTTTAACGATCATTATCTGGAAGTGGACTACGACTTGTCTGAGGTCATGTTTGTCTGTACTTCGAACACAATGAATATTCCACCCGCTTTGCTGGATCGTATGGAGATCATACGTATTCCTGGCTATACGGAAGACGAGAAGGTCAATATTGCTCAGAAGTATCTGCTGCCCAAGCAAATGGTGAATAATGGTTTGCAGGAGGGCGAGATGGAAATGGATGAGCTGGCCATTCGAACCGTCATACGTTACTACACCAAAGAAGCGGGCGTGCGAGGATTGGAGCGGGAGATTGCGAAAATCTGTCGTAAAGTAGTTAAAGAAAATGTATTGCTAAAAGGTAAAAAGGGCGAGGCTCGCCCCATTACTGAAGAAAATCTTGAAGACTATCTTGGCGTTCGCAAGTTCAACTATGGTAAAGCCTCGTCTCAGGATCGGGTGGGGCAAGTTACTGGTTTGGCCTGGACCCAGGTCGGCGGTGAACTGTTGACAATTGAATGCACCTCTGTGCCAGGTAAGGGCAAGGTGGTGAAAACAGGTTCTCTTGGCGACGTTATGCAAGAATCTATTCAAGCTGCTCTGACTGTGGTGAGAGGGCGCTCTCATGTGTTGGGTATAGCGTCTGACTTCCATGAAAAGAACGATATTCACGTGCACGTTCCCGAAGGCGCGACGCCGAAGGACGGGCCTAGCGCAGGTATTGGCATGTGTACTGCGCTGGTATCGAGTTTGACCAATGCGCCAGTTAAGGCTAACGTTGCGATGACGGGCGAGATTACCTTGCGAGGTGAGGTCCTGGCTATTGGCGGACTCAAAGAGAAATTGCTGGCCGCGCACCGTGGCGGTATTAAGACGGTGGTGATACCGCAGGAAAATGTTCGTGACTTAAAGGAGATTCCAGATAACATCAAAAATGAACTGGAGATCATTCCAGTTACATGGATAGATGAAGTTTGGAATATTGCACTGGGGGATGACTTTGCAAGTAGGTTATCTAGTGCTGAAGGGGGCGTATCGGAAAAAGATAAAAGCTCCATTAATAAAGGTGATGAAACTTCTGATGGGGCGGACCGTATAAATACGCACTAGTGGAAGAAGCTGCTTGACACGCTTTTATCCGTGTTGGTATAAATGATCGCGTTGTCAGGCAGCGTCCCACAAGGGCTGCCGGCCAATTAAAAGAAGAAAAAGGATGTACTCACGCTCTAAAGATTTAAGTGTGTTGTATACCTGAATTCCTTCATCACCAGTCAATTAATCAATTCAAAAAGATCTAAGGGGTTTAGTGTGAATAAGTCAGAATTGATTGATGCTGTTGCTGCATCTGCAGACATCTCAAAAGCGGCTGCTGGTCGTGCTCTTGATGCTGTCGTTGAGTCAGTTACTGAAGCATTAAAAAAGGGTGAGCAGGTTACTTTGATCGGTTTTGGTACGTTCTCTGTTAAAGAGCGCGCTGCACGCACTGGTCGCAACCCGCAAACTGGCGAAACGATTAAAATCGACGCCGCTAAAGTTCCCAGCTTTAAAGCCGGTAAAGCTCTGAAAGACGCAGTCAACTAGCATCTCGCGTCCCTAGTAACATAGGGACGCAATGCAATCGAAGGAGCGGTAGTTCAGTCGGTTAGAATACCGGCCTGTCACGCCGGGGGTCGCGGGTTCGAGTCCCGTCCGCTCCGCCAAGATCCAAGGCGCCCACGAGCGCCTTTTTTCTTTAGAACATTACAACCAGATTTGGAAGTTAGAATTCTAAGAGGGGCGCATGCTTCAAAATATTCGGGATAACGCCCAGGGCGTGATCGCCAAGGTAATTGTCGGCTTAATCGTACTGACATTTGCCCTCTTTGGCGTTGAGTCTATCGTTGGAGGGCTCAGCGGCGAGCCCGAAGTTGCATCAGTCAATGGCGAACCAATCACTAAGTCTCAATTCGAGCGCAAGTTCGAGAGAAGTCGTCTTCAAGCTATCGCCAGCATGGGGGAGAACTATGACCCCAGCAAGATCGACGAGAACAAGTTACGTAAAACCACTTTAGATGAAACTATTGCCCGTGAGGTTCAGCTTCAGGCTGCTCGGGAGGCTGGTTTCGCTGTTTCTGACGCAACCATCAACAACTTTATTACTCAGTGGCCGATGGCTCAGAAAGATGGTAAATACGATAACAACCAGTTCATGGAAGCTTTACGTAGAATTGGCATGCGTCCTATGGAGTTCCGTGAGGAGTTATCGGATGAGCTATTGGTTGGGCAGTTGCAATCCGGTATCGCCCAGACCTCTTTTGTCATTGGTGAAGAGCTGAATGAGCTTCTGAGAATGGAGCGCCAGACTCGCAGCTTTAGCTACTATCGCCTTAACGCTGTAGATGTGGCGAAAGACATTGAAATCAGTGACTCAGAGGTGGAAGAGTACTATAACTCGAATAAAGACGAATTTATTTTGCCTGAGCGCATTGTCGTCAACTACATTGAGTTAACTCGAGATGTATTGGTGGCGCGTGCAGAGGTTAGCGATGAAGAAGTCGCTAAGCGATATGAGGATGAAAAGAAAGAGTTTCAACCTTCTGAGCAACGCCGCGCGTCCCATATCCTGATTGAAACTTCAGATGATGTGTCTGATGAGCAGGCACTGGCGAAAGCCAAAGAAGTTGAGCAGAAGTTGAAAGAAGGCGGAGACTTTGCCGCGCTCGCGAAAGAATACTCTAACGATTTTGGCTCGGCTAATGACGGCGGTGATTTAGGCTACGCTCAGGAAGGCGCATTTGTTGAACCTTTCGAAGAAAAACTGTTCTCTATGAACGTGGGCGATATTTCTGAGCCAGTTAAGACTGAATATGGCTACCACATCATCAAGTTGAATGATGTTAAAGCCGTTGAAATGCCAAGTCTGGATGAATCCAAGGACCGCATAGTCAAAGAGTTGCAGGAGCAGAAGGCGGATAGCCTGTTCGTTGAAATTAACTCTAAATTGAAGGATATCACTTATACCGCAGACGATTTGGCGGGACCGGCTGAGGAACTGGGTCTGACAGTACAAACCTCTGAGCCTTTCTCCAGAGAAGGCGGCCAGGGTATTTTCAGCGGTCCACAGGTGATCCAAGAGGCGTTTTCTGCGGATGTACTTGAAGATGGCCACAACAGTCAGGTTATTGATCTGGGCAAAGAAAGAAGTCTGGTCTTGAGAAAGAAAGAGCTGCTGCCAAGCGAGCCGCAAGAGTTTGCGGAGGTTAAAGACGCAATTAAGCAGAAGCTGGCTTTGCAGAAAGCAAAAGACTCCTTGGCCGCTAAGTCCGAAGAAATGGTGGCTCAGCTGAAGAGTGGCGATCTGACTCCTGTGTCCAAGGGAGAAGATGGCGAACAAACCGGTTGGGTGGAACTGAACGACGCTCGTCGTTCTCAGGCTGGCGCTGCTGATATCGCTCGTCTGGCCTTTAAGCTGCCTAAACCAGCTGAAGGAAGTCCCGTTATAGAAAAGTTTGAGACAAACTTTGGTTATGCGGTTATCGTTCTGAATGAAGTAAAGGACAACACCGACGACCTGAGTGAAGCTGAGCAAAAGACTTACAGAACCTTCATGGCAAGCCGAAACGGTCAGCGTGAGTACAACGATTACAACGAGAAAGTGCAAGACTCAGCTGAGATAGAGCGTTTGTAATTTCTTGATTTTAAGTTAGCTAAAAAGACGGCCAAGGCCGTCTTTTTTTGTTGCCTGATAAAAGCTTCTCCAGAGGGTGTAAATTAAACTGTGTAACCGCTTCTCTGTGTCAATTCCCCTCTTGTCTCGCTTGCCCTATAAGGGATATTACCGATCTTGCGTCCCCGTCTAACTGAGAATTGTGTACTGGTTATCTTTCCCAAACAGGCAATTACGGTATCTTTACTTTACAAACAGTTACGTTGCAATTCCGTAATTACACACAATAAAAATGAGTGGAAATGAATGCTTCTAGTGCTCGCCGGTTCGGTGCTCGCTTTCAACATCGCCAATGAGGCGGCTATTGTTGAGCCTCAGCCTAAAGGGGTTGTGGTTTACCAGCAAGCGATCAGCACCGCGGGTAATGATGTCGCGTTTTTACGGTACGACACCATGGTGGAGCCAGCGAAGGAGCAAAAGTTTCGCAACATCACCAAGCAGGCCTATGACTACAGTTGCGGGTCTGCGGCACTGACTACGGTGTTGGAGCACTATCTGGGGCGCACTTTCGAGGAGCGCCAGATTATGGAAGGGCTCCTGCACTATGGTGACGCCGCTCGTATTGTGGAGCGGCGTGGTTTCTCCATGCTTGACTTCAAACGACTGGTGACGGCCCTAGGATATCCTTCCGGCGGCTTTCGGGCGGAGATAGAAGATTTAGCTGAACTTGATCATCCTGCTATTGTCCCCATCCGCTACGGCGGCTTTAAGCATTTCATTGTCGTTCGCGCAGTACGTGATAATCGTGTTTTCGTGTCTGATCCCTCGTTGGGCAACATCACTTTTACAGTGGAGTTATTCAAAGAGCATTGGGACCAGAATGTTCTCTTTATTGTTTTTCCTGGTAATACCAAGCCCGTGGACGGACTGGAATTAAGAGAGGAGGACATGCGCTTTGTTGACGAGCAAACCTTCACTTTGAATGCGTACCGGGAGTTCCCCCAGTTTCATGAAGCAACGGAGTTTCGCATACGTAACGAACTGGAAAGGCTGAAAAACAACGAAGACGGTTCAGTTAACAATACCAATAAGTATTTGCATTACAAACGCAATTAAAAAGCCCTGAAAACGTAACCGTCTGGAAAGCTAATAAATACAATAACATTAAGGGAAAGCTAATGAAGCATTGGGTAGTATCCTGTGTTTACTGTGCGCTTACTTTTACTGCTGCTTCGTCTGTCTTAGCCGATGATGAGCAAAGTAGTGTGGATAAGGCGAGAGAGGCGTTGACCAAGCAGGAGGACGATGCCGATTCCGCTAAACAACTGGAGGAAGTATTCCAGGCGGCGGAGAAGAACTACTCCTTGCTGAAGAAGGGCAAGATGTCTTTGACCTATGCCTTTGACTACAGCTATTTCGGCGACCAGCGTCTGGATATCGACATTGTTAACGGCTCATTCCGAAATTTTGACGTCACACCTGCGGCGCAACATACTTTCACGAACACTTTTACTTTTGACTACGGCGTATTGGATAACCTGACTCTGTCCACGCGGGTGCCGTTGTCCACCAAATATGATACCGAGACTGAGTTAAATAACTCTGATGTAGGAGATATTTCACTCACCGCCCGATGGCAGCCTTTCGCCTATGTCCCGGGGAAGCCTTCCTATACCCTGTTCAGCACCTTCAAGTCTAAAACCGGGGTCAGCCCTTATGAAATAGACGTCAGGCGGCAACTGTCCTCCGGGAGTGGCTACTACTCTTTTTCCGTCGGGGGCAGTTTTTCAAAGGTGCTTGACCCTGTCGTCATATTCAGCTCAGTCAGTTACACCTTTCCTCTGAAAGAGACGGATTTGAACCAAGTGCGGGGAGGGCAGAGACTGGTCTCCGTAGAGCCCGCAAACTCCCTGTCATTGTCGGCGGGCTTTTCTTACGCTCTGTCTTACGATGTGTCGCTCAGCGTGTCCTCGCAGTTGAGTTACTCAGATGAAACCGTACTCACTTTCAACACTGGCAATAAAGCCGTTGCTCAGGATCAGGTAAGCAGCTTGATGAGTTTTGCGATGGGCATTCGCGTCAGTGAAACCAAAATCATCAACACCTCTGTGGGGTTTGGTCTCACGGAGGATTCGCCTGATGTAACTATCGGGGTGTCGATCCCCATCAATATCGCGGGACTTAAAGAGCAATAAGCGGAAACAACAATCAGGCAGAGTTGTAAGATGGGCTTAAATATTAATAAGAATACAAAGCTCCTGGCTACGGCGGGACTATGCGCAGCCTGCTGGAGCGGAATGGCGTCCGCCCAGTTGGCGACGAATCTGATGGTGGACCCCTATGCTCTATCATTGGGCAACGCTGTGACGGCTGCGCCTCCGGGAGTGGCTTCCATTCACTATAATCCAGCTGGTCTGACCAAACTGAAAGGCCGCCAGTTAGCGGTGACGTTGATGGGGGTACACGCTAATGTGCAGGCGGACTTCTATGCACCCGAAGGTTATAACGTATTCGGCATTGATGGGGTGGAAAATGACCCTATCTTCGATGGCGATACGGTTGCTAGAAGCCGCACTAACACCATAGCCCTGTACATACCAGGGTTTGGCTTGCAGCGCCTGCCGAAAGGCCCCCCGGCGTTAGCGCCTTCTGTGGGGTTCAGTCTTAATCCGCCAGGCTCCAAGTTCACTTTTGCGAACCTGACCTACGGCCCTGAAATTCTGGGCTATTACCGGAAGAAGGACGATCCCGCCAGATACTTGGGCAAGTCGTTGTCGCTGCAGCGTTTTACTTATTTATCGCCATCCTTTGGTTATGAGATAAACGATGAGTGGTCGGTGGGGTTTGGCGTCAGCATGTCCTCCCAGTCATTGGCTTTAGATACATACACCCGTGCGCCCAACCTGATGATAGGCGTATTGGAGGTCCTGCAGGACGCCTTCAATTGTGAAACTGGAGAAGAGCCTCTGGCGCCTTTCCTTGGCTTGTGTGGCGGCAATGTGGGTCCATGGGATGATATTGGAGGCATGAGTATTCAGGTGCAGGAAACGCTCTCTCCGAAGTATCACATGGGTGTGTTATGGGAACCGACGGATTGGTTCGCCTGGGGCGCCAGTTATCAAAGTGAATCCGACATGAAGTTGAAGGGGACATACGAACTGGCGTACACCGACGATTGGTCCGGTTTCTGGCGCTCATTCAACGGCTCGATTGTTGGCGCGATCACCGCCGGGATATTCTCACTGCCTTCCGGGACGCCCAGAGAGGCTGGGCAACTCTCCATTGACCTTACTCATCCCCAGCACTTTCAAACCGGCGTCAGCGTGAAGTTGAATCATCAGTTTACCGTGAATGTGGATGTGGGATGGACGGATTACAGTTCCTGGGACGCTTTCCTGCTCAAGTTTGACCGCAATCTGGAATTTCTGGGGGCGGCGCGTCTGTTGTCGCCGAACGCGACGGCCAACACTATGCGCTTGCCATTGGAGTATCGAGATGTCTGGAATGTGGGTATCGGCGTCGAGCAGCATCTGTCCAGCCGTCTTGATCTGCGCTTCGGAGTAGAGATGCGTAACTCTCCGATTCCGCATAACCGCCGAGATATTCTGGCGCCTTTAAACGACACAGTGCTGTATAGCGTAGGCATGGGGTACAAGTGGGATAGAGACACGACGGTGGACTTCAACCTTAGTTATATGCGCAGCTGGCAATATATTCCCGCCGGCTCCAGTTTGAATCTGAACGATGACGGTATCCAGAATATTGTCTACAACCCCTATGCAGGTGTGAATGTGGAGACCAACCTGAAACTGATCATGGCGGGCCTAACCTTCCGGACGGCGTTTTGAACATGAAGAAGATGGCATTACTTCTCTCGCTGGCGCTATTCAGTAGCGGTTCTGCGCTGGCGGACAGGTATTACACCTGGGTGGATGAAAACGGCCAGGTGCGCCATACGCTGATTCGCGAGGCGCAGCCGAAACCAGAACCTGCGTCACAGACTCCGCAAGAAACACCGCCCGCGGCAGTTCAATCGATGTCTGAACAAAGCCCGACTTCCGCTGAGCTGGCAGTACCCCCTGTTGAGCAGCAAAGTGACGCGGGCGCAGCGGCATCCAGTCAGGCGCCGGAAGTCTCTGTTGCGAATGAAAGCCAGGAGGTATCCAAGGGGGGCTCGCCCCAGCCTGCGCCGTTAACGGGCCCCCAAAAATCAGCTCAACGCGAAATCATCGATGAGTCCACATATATGGATGCGGCGGAACTGGAGAAACGCGGATTTGTGCGAGATGGAGATAGTCGCTTTTACACCTGGGTTGATGCTGACGGGGTGATGCGCACGGAAGAATATAACCCGGCTGAGGGTAAAGTCCCGCCTAATGCCCAACCATTGCAGCCCGCACAGGTTGTGGCGAATGAGCAACGGATTGAGAAAAGCAGGCCCTCTGAAAGCGCCGATCCCTATGCGATCGGTTTGCTTGGGCTGGACTCGCAGGATGGGCGGCGGGAAATAGATCTGATCTATGGTCGCTGCTGTGAAAGCCTGCTGAATGACGAGCGGGTTGAGCTCGAGTTTGATGATGGAGAGTTACTGGAAATTCGCAAGGACGAGCAGGGCTACAACTTCGGCGTAGGTTACAGTCTTTATCGGATCGTGGAAGTACCAGAAGGTGGCGTTGATCACCTGTTCCAGTTGCGCGCTTACGCCCAGCCGGACGCATTTTATCCCTCTATCCTGGTATTGGATCGCGATTGGAAGCCGGTGCGCTTTTTACAGGATCTGCTTTATATCTATGAGCCTGAAAACTGGTTTCGCTATGGTTACTTGGAGGGTTTTTTCAGAATTAAGTCTAAGGAAGAGAAATATCTGGTATTGCTGACGACTGGGGCGGATATGAAAAAACGCACTGTGGCGGAAGGCGTGGCTGACAAACCAATTGTTATCAGCCACGCATCCAGTGGAATCTTGCACTTGGCGATACTACCGCCCCAGTGAGGGCGATCGGGGGTTAACTTTCCGGCACGGCGGGGTTGATCCATGGGAAAGAGCGCCAATAGAATAGTCCGCCGCCAGCTGGCGCAGTGCAGTTGTAGCGAAAGCGGCGTCCGTTGAATGGAGCCCGTCCATTCACGGTGACTTCATTATCGACAGCTTCGCTTTCCAGCATTCCCTGCCCGCTGCCATAACAGGTTATTTTGGTGTTCAGATCGGTGCTGAAACGCAGCTGTGGCGGATTGTTGTCCGCAATCAGGATGTTCTGCGGCGATAGCATCTGTGCAGGCAGCGGCAATGTGCTCAGCTTTTCTTTTAACTGCGGAACGGAGCTGAAAGCGTTGGAGGCGGGAAAACGGGGCAGAGAGGTCCAATCGCTATCAGGCCCGATAGGTCCGGAGTGCTGACCTAATCCGACGTAACCCATTGAACTCACCAATTTTTGTAGTGACGCATCGTATTCGCCGTAAGGGTAGGCGAGTAGTTTGAGCGAGGCGCCGGTCTCTTCCTCGATTCTTTTTTCCGCTTGTTCGATATTTTGAGTAATGCGCGCCCGCCAGGCGCTGGCGTCCTCATCGGTTTTGACTTCCACCATATGGATGTGGCCCACGCCATGGTTCGCCACCACGCCGCCGTGTTTACCCATTTCTCTGGCCTGCTCCCAGGTAATGTGAGTGCTGCGGCGATTATCCAGCGCGTCTGGATTCAGGAAAATCGTGAATGGATAACCGCGTTCCTTCAATAGCGGGTATGCGGTTTCGTAGATGCTTTTGTAGCCATCATCAAAAGTCAGCGCGACCGTTTTCTCGGGAAGGTTGCTGCCTTCCTGAAGTGTGCGAATGATCTCCGCCAATGGCAGCACTTGGTAGCCATTATCGGCGATAAACTGCATGTGCTGCTGAAAGAGCTCCGGTGTGGTGGAGGTGCTGCGCGGGGTATCGTCGCTAATGTGATGATATTGCAGTACGTATGCGCGGGCGGGGCTTTCTTGAGCCTGAGCTGATGCGCAAAGCAAGACGCCGGCGGCGATTCCAAGCGCCTGAATCCGACGAGTGATTGATGTTGCGTTGAGAGAATAGCGTCCGTTATTCATAGTGAGTAATAAACCTTCAATACTTCATATGCTTCCGTGATGGCTTGAAACAACGCGGTGTCTCCGCCCCGGTCCGGGTGATGTTCCATGGCGAGGCGGCGGTAGCGAGCCTTAATCTGTCCTGCGTCGCTATCTGGAGAGCACCCCAGAGTGTCCAACGCGGATTGCTTCTGATGAGGGTGTACGTACATCAGCCAAAAATCCCTGATCAGCTTCTCCACGTCTGCGGCGCTGGTGTCGAATAAGTTTTTCGGGTTGAGGTAGTATTCCGCCAAAGGGTCCGCCGCCACCGGCGCATTGTGGTTGCTGTGAGCCTCCGCATCATAGTGATAAAGGGTGATGCGTACGGAGGTCATGGCGAGGACAAGATTATGTTCTTGTAACCATTTTTTTTTCAAGCGATAGAGCGTATGAAACGTCAAGAAATGGGTCTGAAAAAGGTCCAGTGGAGATTGCAGGCAGTTCTCAGAAAAAAGGCTATGTGGCGGCAGGGTCAATTGTTTGATTAGGTCGTGTTCGGAAATCATTGCCGGGCCGGGGAGTAGAATCTCTGCGACGGCCTGTTCCAGTTTTTGCGTGAGATAGCGCCAACTGGTCGGTTCGCGGGAACCTTCCGTACCTGCAAGGGTCAAATCCTCTGGTATCTCTGGATGATCAAAACTCATGAGCGTAAGACTATTTTTAATCCTGATTTTTATGGGCTGGTTGTCGGGCGAAGCCATTGCGGCGCCGAAGGCCGAGTATTGGGGCCTGTGGGATAAGGCCAATGAGCGAAACCCTGCTTTGCTAGATCATAGCACTTGGACCCGTCTTCTGCAGACCTACCTTAGTGAGGATGGGGACGGCTTCGCCAGATTGTCGTACGGCAGCTTCACGACGGAAGAGAAGCGTCAGTTGGACAGCTACATCGCCTCACTGACGTCCGTTGATCCCCGGGAGTATTCCAAAAATACGCAAATGGCTTACTGGATCAACTTATACAACGCCCTGACCGTGCAGTTGGTGCTGCAACATTATCCGGTAGACAGTATTAAGAAGATTGGCGGCGGCTGGTTTCGTTTTGGTCCCTGGGACGATGTCATCACCCATGTGCAGGGGCAGGCGCTGACATTGAACGATATCGAGCACCGAATCCTGCGTCCCATCTGGAGAGACAAACGCATTCACTATGCGGTCAACTGCGCCAGCCTCGGTTGCCCGAATCTCTATCTGGAAGCCTTTGAGCCCAATCGTCTGGAAGAACAGTTAAATAACGCTGCGCAAAACTTCATCCGACACTCCAAAGCCGTGGCCTTCGTCAAAGACAGCCTGCGACTGTCCTCCATCTACGACTGGTATCAAAGCGACTTCGGCTCCCGGCAAGAACTCCTTGACCATCTCGCCAAGTACTCCGCGGAGCCAGAGAAAAGCCGCCTGGAAAACTATAAGGGCGGCATTGAATACGCCTATGACTGGAAGTTGAATGATGCGCAGTAGTTACTCAAAGGTTTGAGGACTTGAGTCAAGCGCTTCCAGAATGTCTTTGCGTTGAAACCTGAGTTTGTTGCTGGTGAACTCAGACCCGAGCCCCATCAGCGGCTGGGTGAGCTGTATTTCGATGTAATCAAAATCCACATTGGATAAAGGTACTTTGCCGCCGTCGTCCAGATATAGTTTTAGTTCTTTAAAATCGAAAGCGGCGTAGCTTGATCCATTATTCTTATGTAGCTCAAGCTTTGTTCCATCAGTAACATATGGCCCTCTTCCTATTGAGTAGGCAGTAATCTTATCTCCCTTTACTAAATTTACTCTTAACTGGAGCAAATTTTCCTGTGTATCGATTTGAGGGCTTTCGGACTGAAAGCTAAAAAACAGGTACGTTCCAGGAGAGGGCAATTTCTCATTTATAGGTTTTACTATTTGTACGAGCCCCACGTGAGGAGAGGAGATTGTCACTTCGTTGGAAGCACATCCTGAAGTAAGTAAGCAAAGGGCCGCTAATGCTTTAAATAAGGCTGCTCTAATCATGTGTATCCTGTTTTATTTCCCTATGGTTCAAAAGGATATTGGCTGGATCGTTTAATACTGGGCATGGTAGTGTTCGTGAAGAGGCGCTAGCAATCGGCCAATCTGAATAGGTTGCGAGAGTATTCTACCCTTAGTAAAAAAAGTATTTACTGTTTACAGACTGAACAAAAACTGCACTGGCGTTAGACGGGGGGATTTAGGCTATAATGCGCACCCGTTAACCGGAGGTAGTGAGATATGACGGCGGCTTTTAAGTCAGAGATGGCGCAGCGCGATCGCTTGGAGTTGAACAAACTGAGAAAACTGCTGCGGCGTGAAGTCGGCAGGGCGATTGCTGATTTCAATATGATTGAGGATGGCGATAAAGTGATGTGCTGCCTCAGTGGCGGTAAAGATTCATACGCCATGCTGGACATCCTGTTGAATCTGAAAAAGCACGCGCCGATCAGCTTTGAGGTTATCGCGGTTAACCTGGACCAGAAACAGCCCGGTTTTCCTGAGCATGTCCTGCCTGAGTATCTAAGCTCCCTGGGCGTTGAATATCACGTTATTGAGCGCGATACATACAGTATCGTGAAAGACAAGATCCCTGAGGGTAAAACTACTTGTGGTCTGTGTTCACGCCTGCGCCGCGGGATTTTGTACGATTTCGCCGTCGAACATAAGTGCACCAAGATTGCGTTGGGACACCACCGCGACGACATCATGGAAACGCTGTTCCTGAATATGTTCTACGGCGGCAAAATGCGCGCAATGCCCCCCAAACTGAAAAGCGATGACGGCCGCAATATCGTTATTCGTCCTCTGGCTTATTGCCGTGAAAAAGACATTGAGCGTTACGCTGGCCTGCGTGAGTTTCCAATTATTCCCTGCAACCTGTGCGGCTC
The DNA here is from genome assembly GCF_057367735.1 of Hahella sp. NS-SX17. Classification (NCBI taxonomy): domain Bacteria; kingdom Pseudomonadati; phylum Pseudomonadota; class Gammaproteobacteria; order Oceanospirillales; family Hahellaceae; genus Hahella; species Hahella sp. NS-SX17. The sequence continues at coordinate 5,147,767 of NZ_CM170632.1, read as the reverse complement.
TCAGGAAAACCTGCAGAGACAGAACATCAAAATGATGCTTCAGGACTGGGATAAGCGTTTCCCTGGTCGCTTGGAAAACATGTTCCGCGCTGTGCAAAACGTATTGCCCTCACACCTTTGCGACACCAGGCTGTATGACTTCGACAAGTTGGAGCGATACAGCATGGAGCCGGAAGAGTTCAACCAGATCAGCGTGCTTAACCTCTAGGCATGACGCAGTCGGGTCGAAACTGTCGGCCCTTATCGCCAGCGCAGGTCAATCCGACGGAGAATCAAGCGCCATGACGCCTCTATTGCTAGCCATTCTCAGCATTGTAGTTGGTGTTTTTCCGTTATTGGTCGCCAGTATGGCGAAGACGATTGCAAACTTGCTGGGCGGTTCTCTAAGCGAGGCGGATTGCGAAGGCTGCATGCTGTTTGGGCGAGACATCAGCCCGATTCTATACAGGATGTTCGTCTTCGCCTGGTTGAGTATGTTTACGCTGGGCTTGGGCATGCTCGGCGTCATGGGCGCCATTGCCTGGGCTTTGTTGAGTTAACCCCTCCGCCAACAATTTCACTTATCCGTTTTTCTCGGGCTGTCCATTCCTATCTGGGCCATGGTCGTCACGATCTGCTTCCAATACTCGCGCCGAACGAAATTAACATATCGTAATTCTCTGATTTAATTGACGGCTTTTATGTCTATCCGGCGCTTAGGTTGGCATGAAGAACAGCTTTTATTCGGCGCGTGCGCTGATATGTTTTTCCCCGCTGAGAAGCAGCCCAATCGGTTAGTTTTCTTATCCTATAGGCGTATCTCGACATACGCTCCTGCGCCGACCGCATTTTGCGAGTCGGCTTTTTTTGTCGCCTCTTTTATTTCTTCGACTTATCAGGCTCATAGTCTTTTCCTTTAGGCAAATCGTTTTGCGAATGTGTCATACTCGTGCGCTCGAAATAAGCGAGCAGTACCAGGCCCCGCCTTTCGCTTACACGCCAACTGCCTGACAGAAAAAGGACCTGCTTATGTTAGCCAAATCCTATCCCTTCTATCTCGCCAACGAGCCTGTCGCAGATCCTCGCGGCTGGTTGCCGGTCGAAGACAAATATACTGGAGAAGAATTCACCAAAGTCGGTCTGGCCGATCACGATGATATTGAGAAGGCTATCGCCGCTGCGGAAAAAGCTGTTGCTCCCATGCGCAGAATGCCGGGATACAAACGTCGCGATGTGCTGCTGCACACCGTTGCGCGTCTGAAAGAGCGCTCGGAAGAGCTGGCGCAGGCGCTGGTGCGGGAAGCGGGCAAGCCGCTTAAGGACAGTCGTGGCGAAGTGGCGCGTCTGATCGAAACCTTTCAGATTGCAGCGGAAGAAGCCGTGCGCAATAACGGAGAGTGGCTGGATCTAGCTTATTCCGCTCGCAGCGAGGGCTATCAGGGCATGGTGCGGCAGTTCCCGATTGGCGTCTGTTCGTTTATCACCCCCTTTAACTTTCCTTTGAATCTGGTGGCGCACAAGGTGGCGCCGGCTATCGCCGCGGGTTGTCCGTTTGTACTCAAGCCCGCCAGCCTCACGCCCATCGGCGCGCTGATCTTGGCGGAAATTCTGGCAGAAACAGATTTACCCAAAGGCGCTTTCTCCGTCGTGCCCTGTAAAAAGGACGACGCCATGGCGCTGATTTCTGATGAGCGCATCAAGCTGCTGAGCTTCACTGGCTCGCCAGCGGCGGGGTGGCCCATGAAAGCGAAGGCTGGCAAGAAAAAGGTTGTGCTGGAGCTGGGCGGCAACGCGGCCTGTATCGTGGAGCCGGAAACAGACCTGGATAAGGCTATTCCACGCGTCCTTTTCGGCGGCTATTACCAGTCTGGACAAAGTTGCGTGAGCGTTCAACGCGTGCTGGTGCAGGAGTCTCTGTATGAAGACTTCAAACGTCGCCTGGTGGCGGAGGTGGAAACGCTGAAGACTGGCGATCCTAAAGATGAGGATACTTTTGTGGGGCCGCTGATCAGCCGCAAAGAAGCGGATCGTGTGGCATCCTGGATTAATGAAGCGGTGGAGGCGGGCGCCGAACTGCTGATCGGCGGCGAGCGCAGCGGCAATGTCATTACGCCTACGGTGCTGGCTAATACTCCGCGCCATTGCAGCGCTTACAACGAGGAAATCTTCGGGCCGGTGACCGTTCTGGAATCCTACAAGACTTTTGACGACGCGCTGCAAGCCGTCAACAACAGCAAATTCGGCCTGCAAACCGGCGTATTTACCCGAGATGTGGAAAACATGCAGAAAGCCTGGGAAGAACTGGAAGTCGGCGGCGTTATCATCGGTGACGTGCCGTCCTGGCGTGTGGATCACATGCCCTATGGCGGCGTGAAAGACAGCGGCATCGGTCGGGAAGGGGTGCGTTACGCCATGCAGGACATGAGTGAACCACGCTTGCTGGCGATCAAGCGCCAAAGTTGATTGTGTTGCGAGGGATTCAGGCGCTGCTATTGCGCCTGGATACGGAGTACGTGTGCAAACCCTGTGGAGAACTGAATGAAAACAGAGCACGGGGGCGAGAAAGCCTCAGACCTATTTGTCAAAGCGCTGGAAAATGAAGGCGTCAAATATATCTTCGGCGTGCCCGGAGAAGAAAACCTGGACTTACTCGAGTCGCTACGGGGTTCATCCATCAAACTGGTGCTGACCAGGCATGAACAGGCGGCGGCCTTTATGGCGGCCACCTATGGTCGCTTGACCGGGAAAACCGGCGTGTGTCTATCTACATTGGGGCCTGGCGCCACCAACTTGGTGACTGGCGCCGCCTACGCAAAACTGGGCGCCATGCCGTTGCTGATGGTGACGGGGCAGAAGCCGGTGAAGAAGTCCAAGCAGGGCTTGTTTCAGATTGTCGATGTTGTGGACATGATGCGCCCGTTGACCAAGTTTACGCACCAGATCATCAACGTAAACACTATTCCTTCGAAGATCCGCGAGGCGTTTCGCCTGGCGGAGGAAGAGAGGCCGGGCCCTGCGCATCTGGAGCTGCCGGAAGACATTGCTGAAGAAATCTCCGACTCAGACGTCATGTTGTTCGAATCCAGCCATAGCCGTCGTCCGGACGCCAATGATCTGAGCATTCAGCAGGCGCTGGAAATGATCCAGAACGCCAGGCATCCGCTGGTGCTGATTGGCGCGGGGGCGAATCGTAAGCGGGTGTCCGAGGCATTGTTAGGGTTTATTGAGAAAACCGGCATTCCGTTCTTCAACACCCAGATGGGCAAAGGCGTGGTGGATGAACGCCATCCCCTGTTTATGGGCACCGCGGCCTTGTCTGACGGCGACTATCTACACTGCGCCATCGATTTTGCTGATTTGATCATTAATGTCGGCCATGACGTTATTGAAAAGCCGCCTTTTTTTATGGAGCCCGGTGGTAAGAAAGTCATTCACATCAACTTCAATTCCGCCAATGTGGATCGGGTATATTTCCCGCAGTTGGAAGTGGTGGGAGATATCGCCAATTCGGTGGTGAGGCTGACGCAGTTGCTGGAGCCGGTAAATACCCACGACTTCGAATACTTCAAGCGAGTCAAGGAAGAAGTTGAGAAACAACTGTGCGAAGGGTCCGAAGACAACCGCTTTCCAATCATCCCGCAGCGGCTGGTGGCGGATGTCCGCAAGGTCATGCCAGACGATGGCGTTATCGCTTTGGATAACGGCATGTACAAGATTTGGTTCGCCCGTAACTACAAGGCGCACATGAATAATACGGTGTTGCTGGACAACGCGCTCGCTACCATGGGAGCGGGATTGCCCAGCGCTATCGCGGCGGCGATGCTGCATCCTGAATTGCAGGTGATGGCGATCTGCGGCGATGGCGGGTTCATGATGAACAGCCAGGAAATGGAAACGGCGGTGCGTCTGGGATTGAATCTGGTGGTGTTGATCGTGAACGACAACGCTTACGGAATGATCCGCTGGAAACAGGAGCAGGGCGGCTTTCATGATTGGGGGCTGAGTTACGGCAACCCTGACTTCGTTAAATACGCTCAAGCCTATGGCGCTACCGGTCATCGCGTGCAACGCGCCGAAGACCTGTCTCCAACTATCAGGCAGGCTTTTGCCGCTGGGGGCGTGCACTTGATTGACGCGCCAGTGGATTATTCGGAGAACCGTCGCGTACTAACCGATGAACTGGCGCGCAGAGTTTGTCTGGTCTGACCTCTAAGTAGTCTGTCCCTATCCAGGTCCCGAGCCGCCACGGCCGGGGCCTGCTTCCTCAAGTTTGAAGCCTCGCCATCTATGACCTATAAACTAGTCAGGCGATATCTTTTGTGGAAGGACCCTCTCCAACATTATGGCCAAATCCCATGCCGTCGGGACCTTGCTCTGTAACCTGCTTACTGCGCTGGCGTATTTCGCCACGGGTAGAATTGGTTTATGGCTGACCACTGACAGCACCTATGTCACGGCAATCTGGATTCCTTCCGGCATCGCACTCGCTGCAGTATTGTTGGGCGGCTATCGCTTAAGCGCAGGTGTTTTTCTTGGCTCTCTGATTAACAACTTAAGCGTTACCCAAGGCTTTCCCGATGACGAGATATGGCCTTGGCAGTTGTTTACATTTATCTCGATTGGCGCGGGTGCGGCCCTGCAGGCCTGTCTGGGTCGCTATCTGGTCATACGTTTCGCCAATTATCCTGGTCGCTTGGCTGAGCTTCCGGAGATTATTCGTTTCTTGTTTTTCGCCGGGCCTGCAAGCTGCCTGTCTAATGCTTTTATCGGCAGCAGCAGTTTACTCTTGGCCGGCTTTATACCCATAGAGAGTTATGCGCGCTCCCTAGGCGTCTGGTGGATCGGCGATACCATTGGTGTTGTGGTTTTTACCCCGCTTTTATTGGTGTGGGGCCTGCAGCCACGTGAATCCTGGAAGAAGCGTCGCTGGCCGGTGACATTTTCACTGCTTGGCACTTTCTTTTTGGCCACGGTCGCTTTTCTGTACGCTAAATCCTGGGAGGAGAGCAGCCTGAGGTTACGCTTCTTCAGCGAAGCTCAGGGCTTCTCAGCAGCCCTGAATCAAAGTCTGGAGGCCCATTTGGATGTGGCCAGGGCTATTGAGAAAAATCTTCCGCGTACGGCGCTCATTGACCGTAGCGGATTTGAAAAGGCGGTATCCTGGGCGATGACGCGGTATCCGGGATTTCAGGCGATGTCTTGGAATCCATACCTGCGCAGTTATGAACGAGAGATGTTTGAAGCCGGGCTGCAAGAAGACTATGGCGCCGACATGGGAATTGTTCATCGGCGGGATGGCGAGTTGCTCCGCTCGCCGGAAAAGCCGATTTATCTGCCCGTACGCTACATCTTTCCTTTAGAAAGCAATCGGGGCGCGCTTGGGTTTGACGTATCCTCCAATCCGTCCCGTTTGACCGCCATCGCCGACGCAAGAGTCTCAAGAAAGCCGATCATGACCGGCCCGATCAATTTAGTGCAGCACCCTTTAGATAATGTAGGAACTCTGGTGTTTTATCCGCACTTTCTCAACGACGGGAGCCCGGATGGGGCGGCATCTCCTGCGTCTGCGTCAGATCAGGATGATGAAGCCAGTGATGAAGACTATCCGGACGGTTTCATGGTGGCGGTGTTTCGTATCCATTCATTGCTGAAACATTTCGTTAACCTGCTGGGTATGGACGGCTACCACATTACCCTCAGCGACATTACGGAACAGCGCCAGGTGATGCAGGAAATGGAAATCAATAAAGGAAAGCTGAGGGTATCCCAGTCGACCACAGAGGAAGACGTCATTCATGCCCGCCAGTATCGATGGGAGCACCAATTCAATGTCCTGAACAGGGTGTGGGATCTGGATATCGCCCCAACCAAAAGCAATATCGCAGCAAACACATCTATCAACGCCTGGATCGTATATGTGTTGGGACTGCTCTTTACTGGCGTCAGCGGTATGGTGTCACTGTTCTTCAGCGGCCGCACGCTGGCTCTGGAAATACTGGTCGATGAGCGCACGGCGGAGCTAAGGCACAGCGAGCAGCGCCTGCGAGCCATCTACGAACACACGCCGGATGGTCTGCTGACGGTGACGGAGGATGGAGCGATTACCGCGGTAAACCCGGCGGTGGAAAGCCTGTTTGGATACGCTTGCTCCGACTTTGCGGGCCTGAATATCCGAGTGCTGGTGCCGGATTTTCAGACGCCAGGCGCTGGCGCGAGTCATGACGTCGCTGTGATGGAAGCGGGTCCGGGCTATTTGCAGGGGATACGTCGTAATGGACAGGACTTCCCTTTGGAACTGCAGACTGTGCGATTGTCCCAAACCCCGCCAGCGTCTTATCTCTGTATCGTGCGGGATGTGACGGAAAGAGCGGAAGCGGAGCGAATCAAGGATGAATTCATTTCCACCATCAGTCATGAGTTGCGGACGCCATTGACCGCCATCAACGGTTCACTAACATTGCTGGACGCCAAGATCGCCCTGGCGGCGCCGGAGAGATACGAGCATATGATTGATATTGCAAGACGCAATACGGATCGCCTGATCAACTTGGTGAACGCTATATTGGATCTGAAAAAAATGGCGTCAGGAGAAATGACGTTGCAGCTCAGCCGCATCAATCTGGCGCAACATGTCAGCGATGTGCTGGCGCTCAACCAAGGGCTGACTCATAGCGCTAACGTCAGCTTCATTCTCAAGCTTCCGACCGACTGCGTAATAATAGTGGAAGCGGACGAGGAACGTCTTACTCAGGCGTTGACCAACCTGATTTCCAACGCCGCCAAGTTTTCGCCTCCGCATACGGACATTTTGGTTTCAGTTATCCTGGAAAACGGCTTCGCGCGGGTTTCCGTCACCGACAAAGGGCCTGGCGTGCCGCCGGAGTTCCAGAACCGCATATTCGGCCGCTTCGCGCAGGCCGACTCCTCCAACACCCGCAACAAAAGCGGAACCGGCCTCGGCCTCAACATCTCCAAGGCCATCATCGAAAGACATGGCGGCAAAATTGGCTTCCACAACAATCCGGGCGGGGGCTGTACGTTTTATTTTGAATTGCCGGTGCTTTCCTGAATTATGCAAGACATTGCCCAGATACAGCAGAACCACGCGCTTATGGTATTTGGCGGCCATAGACGACTAAGACTGCTGAATTCACTGCTGATAATCGATACCATGCTATGACTTCGTTGAACGCGTCATAACCCAAGTTAATGCGGCGCGTCCTGATTCAGAGGAAGATACGGGCGTTATGGCTATCAAATTTAAAACTTCAACAATCACCAGCGGCGTGAAAGGCGCCGTGCAATCGTCCAGGGAAACGCTGTCCAACCTGATGTCATCAGTGGATGAGCAATACCAGCGTGTGAAGGAAAGCGTCGGTAAACTGCAGTTGTTTTCCTCAAACCAGACTGCGCCGTCCTTGTACGAGGACATGGATGAGAAACACTACTTTATAGTTCCTTTTCGTCTTGCTGAGCAGGGCTATGTACTGCATACCATGCGGGTGCTGCCGCCGGGCGTTCAGCCGCTTAACAGCCTTCCCAAAAAGCGCATTTTCCACGCGCCGTCGAACTGCTCCAGAGAAATGATTCAGCAGTTGATCGTAGAGCCAATGCTCGCGGAAGCGCCTCCACCAGATGACGGCAGCGCGTTTGGCCAATACCTGAAAGAAGTGGCGAACAATATCGACCGGGTAGAAAACAAAGTGACCGGCGGCCTGCTGCTGGTGGGGGGATTGGTTGCGATGATCAATCCAGTAACGGCGGTCGCCATTGCCGGACACGCCTTGTTGCCCACTTTGGCTAAATACGGGCTGAACAGCGCAGGCAAGAAACTCAATGCATTGAACGCCGAGAAAGAGGTTGAGCTGGCGCGGGAGAAATTATTAAAGGAATTCAGTGAAAGTGGGGTGGAGTATGTGGAGAACCCAATACTGACGGAGCTTGTCCTGGCGTTATCGACCTCGGCGGAAGAGCATGATCCGGCGACCTTTGATCTTCAGCAACACCACTTCAACAACCGCGACAACGCCAGGCTTATTCATTTGACATGCGCATGTATTTACGACGTTTACGCAGACCTGCTCAAGACCAGGCGCAAATGGCGCGACGCCGGGCTCGGTGCTGAAGACATTCAATGGATCAATCAATTGGGTCTGGAGGCGGACCACTATCGGTCCCTGATCAAGTCAAAGGGAATGCTTGACTGGAAAGCCTCCAGGCAGCGTTTGATGACGCGCTTGAGCGACATGGGACTCAACGAGACCAGAGCGTTAGTCGGGGAGATTGACCACCTTATCGATTATCTGCTGCCCTACATTAGCCGCCAGTCTGTCTTTCAGGATGACAAACACGACTTCCAGAAACTGGTGTTTTCCTGGTTGCCGGAATACATCAATTATTTCTTGAGCATGCCGACAGACAAACTGCTTGAAAAAGAGGGCGGCGCGGAATCACTGACGGACCGCTTCATCGCTGAGATGACGCTTCTGCAGGTCAAACTGAAAGAGATGTCCGCTTCTGTTTATCTCAACAAGTCGACATCAATGGTCGATTTGGGGGACTTCTTCAGATATAAGTTTGATCGCTCAGGCTCGATCGCCATGGATAACCAGAGAGAGCGCGGCTGAGAAAGCCGCGCTTATGCCATGGGAAATTAGATAATCCTGGAAAACCCCTGTTGCGTCTGTGTCCGGTAGCGGTCAAACACTTTGCAGACGCCTCGGATCAGCAGTCTTCCTGTTGGATTCACATGTAGTCCGTCGCGGGTGAAGGTGACCAGCCCGTCTTCCGCCATATCCTGCAAAATACTTAGTTCTCCCTGGAAATAGTGGGCGAAGTCGATATTGAACAGGGCTTCGATGCGGCGGTATTCAATTTTGAAGTTACAGATCAGTTCGACGATGACTTTGCGGCGGACGACGTCGTCATCATTCAACTGCACGCCTTTGATAATCGGAAGCCGGTTCTCGGTCATGGCCGTTTCGTAGCTTTCCTGGTCGTAGCAGTTCTGGTAGTAGCAACGATCCAGCATGCTGATGCTGGAGGCGCCCATGGCGATGAGGTCGCAGTCGCCATGAGTGGTGTAGCCCTGGAAGTTGCGATGTAGCTCCCCCTTCTCCTGAGCGATGGATAGCTCATCGCCGGGCTTGGCGAAGTGGTCCATGCCGATAAAACGATAGTCCGCTGCGATCAGTTGGTCGACGGATTGCTGCAGGATGGTCAGTTTATCCTCCGGGCGTGGCAGATCTTCATCGCGAATGCGACGTTGGGGCATAAAGCGCTGCGGCATATGCGCGTAATTGAACACCGAAAGTCGGTCTGGGGCGAAATCGATGATGGTGTCTACGGTCTTGCGGAATGAGTCTGGCGTTTGCAAAGGGAGTCCGTAGATCAGGTCGATGTTAATAGAACGAAAGCCCAGCTCTCGCGCCTTACGCAGCACATTCAAAGTCAGTTCTTCGCTTTGAATCCGGTTCACTGCTTTCTGGACGGCGGGATTGAAATCCTGCACGCCCAAGCTGATGCGATTAAAGCCAATTTCACGCAATGTGGTCAGCGTTTCGTCGTCGGCTTCCCGGGGATCGATTTCAATAGAATAGTCGCCCTGATCATTGTCCATAAAGCGAAAGTGCGTGCGCAGTTCATTCATCAGGTCCCGCATCTGCTGCGGCGCCAGAAAAGTGGGCGTGCCGCCGCCCCAATGCAGTTGCTCCACCAGACGGTCCGCGCCGAAAAGCTTGCTTTGCAGGGCGACTTCGCGATACAGCGCCTCAAGGTAGGGAATCGCTTTTTCTCGACGTTTGGTGATGATTTTGTTGCAGGCGCAGTAATAACAAAGGCGCGCGCAGAACGGGATATGCAGATACAGCGATAACGAGCGGTTTGCCGCCCGGCTGGCGGCGGCCGCTTCATCAACGGCGGTAATGGGGAAATCGTTCTGGAATTCGACGGCGGTGGGGTAGGAGGTGTATCGGGGGCCCTGCAGATCGTATTTGCGGATCAGGCTCTCATTCCAGTAAATATTTTTCACAACGGCGCTCGCACTTCTAGCAACAGATTGGAAGCGTCATTGTATATCCGAGATGGTCAGTCGGGTTTGATATGCATCAATGCCCAGAGTGTTCAGCGGGAGAGGGCGGAGCGGGAGAGCCGTGCTGGTGATTTCCCCCTTGTCCGGCGAAAAGGCCAGCAAAATGCACGGGCAATGTCCACAGGCCGAACAGGATGAGCAGCCCGCCAAACACGCGACGCACAGACAGGTTGCTCAGCCAGCGTCGCAAGTGATAAGTGAACAATCCCGCCGCCAGCATGCTGGGCAGGGTGCCCAGGCCGAAGCAGAACATAAGCAGCGCCGATAGCGAAGCGTCCGCGTTTGACATTGACCAGGCGAGGGCGCTGTAGACCAGACCGCAGGGCAGCCACCCCCAGAGCAACCCTAAAGCAAAGCTGATATGTGGCCCCTGGCGCTCGCCAAGCGATTTGCTAAGAGGCGAAATTCGGCTCCATAGCCTCCCTCCAAGGCGTTCGATATGGGTTAGGCCCATCCACCACTGACCGACGTAAAGCCCCATCAGAATGATCATAATGGCTGCTATCGTGCGCAGAATGATCAGTAGCGTCTCGTTCAACGCCAGCGCTTCCCCCAGAAACCCCGCCAGTAAGCCAATCAGCGCATAACTGCATAAGCGCCCGAAGTTGAATAGAAACAGCCAGGAGGTTTTGGGCGAGCCCTCGCCGCCGTTGGCGAAGGATTGCGCGCCCGCGATGCCTCCACACATGGCGATGCAGTGGCCGCTGCCGAACAGGCCGACCAGGAAGGCGTTAACGATCAGTAACAGCTCATGCATCGTGCTTGTGTGAAGCGTCCTCGGAGGACTGAGTGGAGGATTCCTGTTTGTCTTTCTTGTCTGCTTCGTTACCGGGAATCATCTTTTCATCGTCATCGAACAAGATGCTGTGCGCAGGACCTTCCAGGTCGTCGTACTGACCGGAGCGAACCGCCCAGCGAAATATAATGACGGCGACGGTAATGAGCGCGATGGAGAGAGGGATCAGGACGAACAGTATCTGCATAGCGAGGCCTTATGGCTTTTGAACGCCGGACAGTCTAAGAGCGTTGAGGACAACAATCAACGAGCTGACGGACATGCCGATTGCGGCGGCGTAAGGCGGCACATAGCCAGCGGCGGCCAGGGGCAGGGCGAGTAGATTGTAGCAGAGCGCCCAGGACAGGTTTTGGCGGATAATGCGGTACGTGCGCCGCGCTTTTTTGACAGCGAATGCGAATGTGCGCAAATCTCCGTTCAGGATAACTGCGTCTGCGCGGACCTGGGTCAGGTCTGTCGCATTATTCATCGCCACTGCCAGGTGCGCGCCAGCCATCACTGGCACGTCATTGACTCCATCGCCAACCATGACGACAGTCTCGCCTGCGCGTTGCCATTGCTTGACCCGTTCCAGTTTGCCTTCTGGCGAACAGGACTTTTCCATATCGCTCACGGCCAGTTCAGTGGCGACAGTCTCGACGGCGGCTGAGCTGTCGCCGGATAAAATGGCCGTACGCAGATTTTGCTCCTGTTGTAACTGGCGCAAGGCTTCTTTAGCAGAAGGGCGCAGGCTGTCGGTAAGGTAAAACAGCGCGAGGAGGTGTGTTGCGTCCGCCAGCGCCACGGTTTGATAGTTCTCCGGTGTGACGCCATGGGGGTGCGGCAACTTCTCGGTTGCGAATTTCAGGCTGCCAAGACGGTAGCTGAGCCCGTTGCGCATTCCTTCGACGCCTTGTCCGGTATAGTTGCGAATCTGCTCCGCCGGCTTGGGGGAATAATCATGGAAGGCTTTTGCGATAGGGTGTGGATTATCCCATTCCAGCGACCCGGCGATGGCGAGTAGTTCGGTGTCTGAATAGTCTGAGCGATTGTCAATTTTCACCAGACTCAACTCACCCTGTGTCAGTGTGCCGGTTTTATCGAACACGACGCGTGAAGCGCGGGCCAGCGTTTCCAGAACATGGCCGCGGGTGATGACCAGTCCTGATTGCCGTAATGCGGTGGTGGCGGTGGTAAGCGCGGTGGGGGTGGCCAGCGACAGTGCGCAGGGACAGGTGACGACCAGTACGGAGAGCGTAATGGCGAAAGCGTGATCCGGGTCTATGTCCCACCAGATAAAACCTACGATGGCGGCGGTCAGTAATACGCCAGCGACGAAATAGCTGGCGACTCGATCCGCCACCGCGCTGAGCTGCGGCCGCTCTTGTAAGGCTCTCTCCACCAGCCTGTTGATGGTGGAAAGGTGGGAATCCTGATCGAGGGCCGTGACGCGCACCACCAGAGAATTGTCAATATTGACGCTGCCGCTTAATACCGTGTCCCCGGCGCACCGGGATTGGGGCATGAACTCGCCGGTTAGCGCCGCCTCATTGACGGAGGACTCGCCTTGCACGATTTTTCCATCGACGGGGATCAGATCGCCCGCTTTAAACAAAATGTGGTCGCCGACGCGAACATCCCGTAAGGGAGTCAATTGCGCTGTCGTCAAGTCGAATGGACGTGTCTTGGTCTGGCCTGGCAGAAGGTCGACGAATTGCGGCGCCTTTTGCTTCAGGCGGGCGTTGGACTGAACGGCGGACATGCGCGCGCGACTTTCCAGGTAGCGGCCCAGCAGCAAAAAGAAGGTGAACATGCAGACGGAATCGAAGTACACCTCCGGTCCGCCACGGAAAGTGATCCAGACACTGGCGGCGAAGGCGCCCCCGATCGCCAGCGAAACAGGAACGTCCATGGTCAGATGTCGGAGCTTGAGGTCCCGTAATGCTGCGCTGAAGAATGGGCGCGCGGAGTACAGAATCACTGGCATCGCCACAATCAGGCTGATGAAGCGAAATAGGTCAATGTATTCCTGCGTATCCTGCAGCAGGCCGAAGTACATCGGCACCGCCAGCATCATGTTCTGCATCATGCCGATGCCGGCGATGCCCAGGCGCACCAGCATGGTCTTTTGTTCATCCGCAAGTCGCTTCTCTTCTTCCGTGGCGGAAAAAGGATAGCCGCGAAAGCCAATGGACTGCAGTTGCAATAGCACTTCGCTGAGCGGCGTGGCTTCTTGTTTCCAGGTCAGAGCGGCGCGGTGATTGCTCAGATTCACCCAGAACTCGTCAACCCCGGGCAACTTACGTACAAACTGCTCAATCAGCCAGACGCAAGCGGCGCAGGTAATACCTTCAAGCGACAAGGACAGGCTGCGTTTGCCTTCAGCGGTGGGCTGAGTAGCGATGGAAGACAGCACGTCGTCTCTGTCATACAGCGCATACTTGGAGCGGTCCAGAGAGGATATCGGTTCCGGCGCTTCCAGGCGCTGGTCCCGGAAGCGATAAAACTGTTGCAGCCCGTCGTTGTGAATGAGATTGGCGACTGCCTGGCAGCCGCGGCAACACACTGCATGTTCCTCACCACCCACGGTGACATTCAGGTTGAGGGAGGCGGGAACCGGGTTACTGCAGTGATAGCACTTTTCGGCTTCACTCATTCTCAGTCGGCACAGCCGGGCTCAGCGTGATTTTGGCGTCAGTGGGAAACCAGCTCTCGCCTTTCAGGCGCCAGGTTCCGTCTGCGTCGGACACTTGAATGTACCGTCGGCCTTCGATTGGGCTGGGCATAATGCCGTAATAGCCGTCTTCCTGCGCAAGGAGGGCGACTTTGTAGTCATGCTCCGCCAACGTGGGGTGAATGAACTGAATGTTCAGACGCTCCGCTTTCTTGATGGGAATCCCGGACGTCAACTCCAGCTTTATGCGACCCTCTTCATCAACGCGGGCCTGTGCGGATAGCCCATAGTTTTGCGCGATGCGGTCCTTGGCCAACTCCTGGTTGATCGCCAGACCGTCCTTGTAATAGTCGTCTTTGACCAGCGTGTCTTTGCCCTGCACAGCGAGGGTGACCATCAAAATACTGAACAAAACAGAAGAGGCGGGCAAGCCGATTAACAACCATACCCACTTTTCTTTATACCAAGGCAGACTAATACCAGCCGACATAGCAGAATCACTCATTAAAATTTAACCGGCGCAGGACCTAGAAAACGACTTTCGGAATCAATTTTTACGGAGGCGTCGTCGACAGCCTGCGCTTTAAACACGATATCATGATTACGTTCAGTCATCGCGTTGGGTTTGACCTCAACCGCCATAGGGATTGAACGTACTTCTGAAGGCTCTAACGTGAATTCGCTTTTACCGGAGATGCTGATCGTGTCTATGCCTTCTACGGTAATCACAAAGGTGCGCTCCTGGTCGGACATGTTCATCAACTGCAGGGTATAGGCGTTTTCAATGTAACCTTTAGCGTTGGTCTGGAACAACGCGCCTCGGTCACGAATGACATCCAGCTCAACAGGAAGGCGCGTCCCCAGTTTGACGGCGAAAGCTGACATCATGATAAGCAGCGCCAGACCATAACCAAGGGTGCGTGGTCGCAACAGTTTGGAGTCTTTGCCCTCCAGCTTCTGTTCTGTGGTGTAGCTGATCAGCCCTTTTGGGTACTCCATTTTTTCCATTACGGAATCACAGGCGTCAATACATAGAGCGCAACCGATGCACTCATACTGGAGGCCGTCCCGGATATCGATGCCGGTTGGGCATACCTGCACGCACATGCCGCAGTCCACGCAATCGCCGAGGCCGACTTCCTTCGGGTCCGCAGAGCGCTTGCGGCTTCCGCGAGGCTCGCCGCGGTTGGGGTCATAGGATACAACCAAGGTATCCCGGTCGAACATGACCGATTGAAAACGTGCGTACGGACACATGTACAGACAGACCTGTTCGCGCATCCAGCCCGCATTGATATAGGTAGCGAGGGTGAAGAAGGCAATCCAGAAATACGCCCAGCCGGAGCTGATATCAAAGGTGAAGAAATCAGGGACCAGCTCGCGGATAGGATAGAAGTACCCCACGAAAGTCAGACCGGTGGCGAAGGCTACCAACAACCAGGAAACGTGTTTAGCCGTCTTCTTCAGCGCCTTTTGTTTGTTCATGGCAGCCTGATCCAGCTTCATGCGCTGATTCCTGCTGCCTTCAATACGCTCTTCCAGCCACATGAATATGAACGTCCAGACAGTTTGCGGACAGGTATAGCCGCACCAGACCCGCCCGAACAGGGTGGTGATGAAGAAGAGCCCAAAGGCGCAAATGATCAGTAGCCAGGACAGGAGCACAAAGTCCTGCGGCCAGAAAATAGCGCCAAAGATATGGAACTTGCGGTTTGGCAAATCGAACAGCACCAGTTGCTGCCCGTCTACGCTGATCCAGCAGAACAGGAAGTACATTCCCATCAGGAACCAGAGAGAGAAGGAGCGGACTTTTTGGAAGACGCCGCTTATTTCCTTGACGTAAATCTTCTTGCGGGCTTCATAAAGTTCGACCGTTTTGACCTTTGCGGTGGAAGCGTCTTGCGGATCGATATTTTGGACTGGGATCTTAGTGCTCATGATGCTGTCCAAGGTTTAATCACTTTAGCTTTGTTCAAACGACAATTGAGCAAAGCTAAGGAGACTAAAACCGCCGGAGCCCCGCAATGCGGGCCCCGGCATCGAAGCGTCTAGCGATGAGATAAGGAGTAGATGTATGCGGCCAAGAGGTGAATGCGCTCTTTGCTCAATTGGTTTTCGAAAGCCGGCATGACGCCGCCCCGGCCGTTGCGCACGGTGGCTTCTACGATTGCCTGAGTGCCGCCATATAACCAGATGCCGTCAGTCAGGTTGGGCGCGCCCATGTCATGGCTCCCTTCACCACCTTCGCCATGGCAAATGACGCAGTTCGCAGCAAAGACTTCAGCGCCTTTAGTCGCCATTGCCGTATCCACATCTTCTTGACCGCTCAGGGAGCGAACATAGTGGGCGACTTGTTTAACGCCTTCGTCGCCAATCTCGTCTTTCCATGCGCGCATGGCTGAACCGTTGCGACCGCCAGTGATGGTCTCTTTGATCTTCTCTGGCGAGCCGCCGTACAGCCAGTCATTATCGGTCAGGTTGGGGAAGCCGGTAGCGCCATGTGCGGTGCTGCCATGGCAAACAGCGCAATTGTTGGCGAACAGACGCTGGCCGATTTTCATGGCGTTTTCATCCTTAGCCAGCTCTTCGATAGGCGTGGCCGCCAGCTTGGCGAAAATAGGGGCGTAAGTTTCTTCCGCCTTTTTCACTTCCTCTTCCCACTGGTTTACGGATGTCCAGCCAAAAAGGCCCTTGTAGCTGCCCAGACCAGGATAAACAACCAGATAAGCCAGCCCGAAGAAAATGGTTCCCATAAACAGAACCAGCCACCAGCGGGGCAGGGGATTGTCATACTCTTCGATGCCATCGAACGAGTGACCCATGGTCTGCTCGGTCTCGGTATCGAACTTCTGGCTTTTGCGGGTCACCCACAACAACCAGGCGCATCCAAATATTGATCCCAGGACGATAAAAGATATCCATCCGGTCCAGAAACTAGTCATGTTTTTTAGTCTCCGCTTCGCGTACTGACTTAGCGTCCGCTTCGTCATCTTCAAAGGGCAGGTTTGCAGCTTCGTCAAACGTCTTCTTCCGTTTGGAGCTGTAAGCCCATACCACTAGACCGATGAACGCCGCCATGATGAACAGGGTGGCTAACCCGCGGACAGTATTAATATCCATTGAACTTACCGTTTGATTGCTGTGCCCAGTTGCTGCAGGTAAGCAACCAGGGCTTCAATCTCATACTTGCCTTCAACCATTTCCGCTGCGCCGTCAATGTCCTCTTGGGTATAAGGTACGCCGACTTTGCTGAGAGCGTTCAGTTTGGCTGCAGTTTTTGACGGGTCCACCTTGTTGGTGAACAGCCATGGGAAGGCGGGCATGTTGGATTCTGGAACCACGTCGCGGGGATCATACAAGTGAGCCCGATGCCAGGCGTCGCTGTATTTTTCTCCCACGCGGGCCAGGTCTGGACCAGTACGCTTGGAGCCCCACAGGAATGGGTGCTCATAAACGGATTCACCGGCGACAGAGTAGTGGCCATAGCGCTCGGTTTCCGCACGGAACGGACGAATCATCTGTGTATGGCATACGGTGCAGCCTTCACGGATATAAATATCGCGTCCTTCCAACTGTAATGCGTTCAGCGGCTTGAGGCCTTTAACCGGTGTCGTCACTTCTTTGGTGAAGAACAATGGTACGACTTCTACGAGTACACCGAAGCTGATTGCAACCACAATCAGAGGGATCATCAAGCCAAGGTTTTTCTCGACGACTTCATGATTCATCGAATTCTCTCCCTCTCAGTTAAACAGCTTGTGGAACAGAGTCAGCTTGCGGCAGCGCATCTATCGCTTTGGCGTCGCGTTGTCTGACGGTTTTCCAGGTGTTGTACGCCATGACCAGCATACCGGTCAGGAATATGGCGCCGCCCAGGACGCGCACTTTGTAGCCAGGGTAGCTGGCGTTCAGCGCCTGTACGAAGCTGTAGGTCAGGGTGCCGTCTTCGTTAACTGCGCGCCACATCAGGCCTTGCATAATACCGTTGACCCACATCGCCGCGATGTACAGTACGGTGCCGATGGTCGCCAGCCAGAAGTGAACGTTGACCAGTTGCACGCTGTACATTTGTTTCAGGCCATACAGACGGGGGATCAGATGATAAAGCGCGCCAATGGAGATCATCGCCACCCAGCCCAAAGCGCCTGAGTGAACGTGGCCGATAGTCCAGTCAGTGTTGTGGGAAAGCGCGTTGACGGTCTTGATGGACATCATCGGGCCTTCGAACGTGGACATACCGTAGAAAGACAGAGAGACGACCAGGAAGCGCAGCACCGGATCAGTGCGCAGCTTATGCCATGCGCCGGACAGGGTCATCATGCCGTTAATCATGCCGCCCCAGGAGGGCGCCAGCAGGATCAGTGACATAACCATACCTGCGCTTTGCGCCCAGTCAGGCAGTGCGCTGTAGTGCAAGTGGTGCGCGCCGGCCCAGACATAGATGCTGATCAACGCCCAGAAGTGAACGATGGACAGGCGGTAAGAGTAAACAGGACGCTCCGCTTGTTTGGGAACGAAGTAGTACATAATGCCCAGGAAGCCGGCGGTCAGGAAGAATCCTACTGCGTTATGGCCCCACCACCATTGCACCATTGCGTCGATGGCGCCAGCGTATACAGAATAAGACTTCATGGCTGAAACAGGGATCGCCATGCTGTTGCCGATGTGCAGAATGGCGACAGTAATAATAAAAGCGCCGAAGAACCAGTTGGCGACGTATATATGCTTGCTTTTACGCTTGGCGACCGTGCCAAAGAAAACAATAGCGTAAGCCACCCAGACAACCGCGATCAGAATATCGATCGGCCATTCCAGCTCAGCGTATTCTTTGGACGTGGTGTAACCCAGAGGCAGCGTGATAGCGGCCAGTACGATAATCGCCTGCCAGCCCCAGAAGGTGAAGCTGGCCAGACCATTGGAAAACAGAGAAGCCTGACTGGTGCGTTGGACTACATAGTAGGAAGTGGCGAAAAGAGCACAGCCGCCGAATGCGAAGATAACGGCGTTAGTATGCAGAGGTCTCAGACGACCAAAGTGGAACCATGGATAGTGAGTGTTTAGCTCCGGCCAGACCAGCTGTGCTGCGATAAGCACGCCGACAGCCATGCCCACTATACCCCAAACAACCGTCATGATGGCGAACTGACGCACCACCTTGTAGTTGTAGGTTTCGTTAGCACTTACTGTATTCATTAGTGACTATTCCTACCCTGAGTTGATTAATACGGCGCAAACCTGCTGGCGAGTTCTTTATGCTTTTGCAATTTTGAGTTGTCGCCCAGTTCGAATGTCAGGCTTTCAGGATCCAGAAACCAGGGGCCTCTTTTTCCTCCCCCCTCGACAGCGGGCCGAAGCATAAGAGTTGCGCAATAGGGCTGTCAACTTAATATGCTTGGCCAAGTCATTATCTCCACATATTTTTTCCCCTGCTTGATATGCATCAAACGCGTTATAAACCGGAGGGCGGATGCGTTAGTTCAGAAGGGGGAGCGTCTGTCTTCGACTTTACTGCAAGGGAAGTCTCAGGGCATGTGAAGCAATGACCAAAGGACAGGAAATCCCTCTCACCCAATGCCTAAATAACTACTAGAAATAATAGATGATTTCTGGCTGATTTCTGGTCAATTTCATGTGGGGCGGCTCCTTCCTTTAATAAAGAAGGCAAGATCGTGATAATGACGGCCTTCGCGCAAAGATGAATATTTTGTCAGATCGCAGTTTTTATATTGATTTTTAGCTGGTGGAGGGCGCATGCGCTTTATGGTTGACGGCCCGGAACAGGCCCGGAAGGTTCTTTTATTCGCCCATGGCGCTGGCGCGCCGATGGACTCCGATTTCATGTCCTTTATCGCACAGGAGATTGGCGAAGGCGGCGTTAAAGTTGTGCGCTTTGAGTTTCCTTATATGCAAGAGCGTCGCGACACTGGAAAGAAGCGTCCGCCAGACCGTCAGGAGAAGTTGCTGAGTTGCTTTGCAGAGGCGCTGGGAAACTGTTCTCCTGATGCGGAGGTTTTTCTGGCGGGCAAATCCATGGGTGGACGCATGGCCAGTATGCTGGCGGCGGACCTGCCGAAAGGCGGCGAACGTGTGAAAGGATGGCTGGCGTTTGGTTATCCCTTTCACCCCCCAGGCAAACCGGAAAAGCTCAGGACGGAGCACTTGGCGAGTATTCAGCTTCCGGGATTGATACTGCAAGGTGAGCGCGACCCATTTGGCGGAAGTGCGGAAAGTATGGAGCAATACTTGGGGGAGCAGGGCGCCATCGAATGGCTTCCTGATGGCAATCATGATCTGGCCCCGCGCAAGGCCTCCGGTTTGAGCAAGGAGCAAAACTGGCGTACGGCGGCGCAGGCCGCGCTGACCTTTATGCTTCGCTGATTTGCCCAGGGCGACAGGATCAACGACAATAGCGGCCTTTACCCGGTCGCGCCTTGGCGTGTCGATGAATTGATGATTGGAAATGCCCGGATGTCGCAAAAGCACCCTTCTAGTTCCTCCCGAAAACGTACTTCTTTAAGCTCCGGTAAATATTCCGCCATCGGACTTCTCGCCTATTGCAGGCCCGGATTTGAAGCGGAATGCGCACAAGAGCTGCAGAATATTGCTTCACTGCAGTTTGTTTATGGCTACTCAAAAATAGACAAGGGATCAGGCGTCGTATTTTGGCGTTGCTCCCAGGGTAATGCGGTGGATGTATATAAAGAGATAAATGTGAGCCGCTGCATTTTTGCGCGGCAGGTATTTTGCGCGTTGCATGACCTCGAAATCGAAGACGCCACTGATCGGGTGTCGCCGGTTGTCGAGGCGCTGCGTGGCGGTGGCGTGTTCGGGTTCCTGCATATCGAAACGCCGCTGGAGGACGACGCGGGCTCTCTGCAGAAGCTGGCCAGAAAACTGACGGCGCCGATGAGCGCCGCCTTGCGTAATGCAGGGGTGCTGAGTAAAGCCAAATCTGAAGAGCTGCCTCAGCTACATCTGGTTTGTCTATCCGGCCAACACATCATCGCCGCTCTGGCGACCTATCCCAACAGCAGTCCTCTGCCTTTAGGCATACCTCGTTTACGATTTCGGGATGAAGCCCCGAGCCGTTCCGCATTGAAAATAGAGGAGGCGTTTCTGACCATGTTGACGCCGGCGGAGCGTGAGTTTGTATTGAAACGCGGTCAGCGGGGCGTGGATCTGGGCGCGGCGCCGGGCGGTTGGACCTGGTATATGGTGACCCAGGGCGTGAAGATGACGGCGGTTGATCATGGCGCGCTGCAGCAGGAGCTTTTGGAGGACCCGGCGGTGACCTATGTCAGTGACGACGGATACGTTTATAAGCCGCAGCGAAAAGTCGAATGGGTTGTATGCGACATCGTGGACAAACCAAAACGCACCCTGGAGCGAATGGCTGACTGGTTGTGTTACGACTGGACCACATACGCGCTGTTCAATCTGAAGTTGCCCATGAAGACGCGGATGGATGAGGTGGAAGCCTGTCTGCAACGGCTGCAGGAGCGCCTTCTCGGCGCTGACATAGAATCGGAAGTCCGCGTGAAGCAGTTATATCATGATCGCGAAGAAGTCACCGTGCTGGCGCTCACAGGGCACTTTTTGACCGCTTTCCAGAAGCACTGATCTTTTTCCGGTCGGACAGCTGGTAGTCGAGCTTATGGCGTCGCCCTCTGAGCTCGTTTGTTTGTGCTTAACTGAGCGGCCGTTTCAGGCGTGCTCCAGAATGGTGACTTTCTCCTCTCTATCCATCATTGGGATCAGCTCCGCCATTAATGCCTTGCGTTTTTCCGAAGACTGCCAGGACTGCCAGTCCTGCACAGAACGCCAGGTTGACCAGATCACTCGGTAATTGGGTTCGTTTGCGTTGCGCAGCGATTCGCCGGAGAGAAACCCGGGCGCCTGCACGGCCGCCTGCAGGATTTTTTTCGCCGTGTATTCGTAGTTGGTTTCCAGGGTTTTGGCGATGTGGCGTTCGATCAACACGCGGATCATGAGGCTCCCCTCCGGTTTTGTAGTATTTATTGGTATGAGTATAACAAGCAATGCCAAGCAATTGAGGCCCGTGCTGCGTTGAGGGTGTATAATCGCCGCCACGAAATGGAGAGGTTGCAATGAACGATAGCAAGAACGAAAGCGCAGAATACTCAATCGACAGTGTTATGGATGTGTGCGGCTTGTTTTGCCCGGAGCCGGTCATGATGTTGCATAACCGTATCAATGATGTGGAAGTGGGATGCGTTATCGAAGTATTAGCGACAGATCCCTCCACTCAGAGAGATATCCCCAAGTTCTGTCAGTTTCTGGGTCATGAATTACTGGCTGCAGGCGAGCGGGACAAGCAGTTTTTTTATCATATCCGTAAAGCTGGCGGCTGAAGCGTCAGTTTTTGGCGGTCGCAATCTCCGACTTTCTGGACCGACTATAGAAGAAGGTCAGTGCGCCAGCCAGGACAATCAGGCCGCTTCCGATCCAGAGCTCCAAGTACAGCTCTTCGCTCCAGATCAACCATCCCAGCAGGCCCGCAATTGGTAGCGATGCATAGCTGTACAGGCCTATTTTGCCCGGCGACGCCAGTGTATAGGCGTGGGTGGTTGATAGTTGGCCGACTGTCGCCAATATGGCGAATAGAAACAGCCAAACCAGGATGATCGGCTCCAGAGCACGCCAATACCAGAGCATGGGAATGCAGGACAGTATGCTGCTGAACAGGTTGAAGTAGAAAACGATGCGGACGCTGGGCTCGGTGGCGCCTAAGCGACCGATAACCACTTTGGCGCCAGCGGCGAATAAAGCTCCGCTTAATCCCGCGAGGATGGCGAGGCGCGCTGCGGCGGCAAGGCTGTCTGGTTGCAGAATAATGATAACGCCGAGGAATCCTAAACCCAGAGAAAGCGCCAAAATCGGCGTCGGGCGCTCTCGTAGCCAGGCCCAGGCGATGACTGGAATAAATAGCGGCAGCATCAGTTTCAGCATGGTGGCTTCCGCTAGGCGAATGGACGCGAAAGTGTAGATCAAACAGGAAAAAGCGGCGACGCCAAGGGCGGCGCGGAGAAAATGTAGCGGTAATCGCTGGGTCTTGAAAGCGCTACGCCCTGAGCGGAGCAGAAGAGGTGTAAGAAGCGCCAGACCGAAGAGGTTGCGGAAAAATACCATCTGCCAGACATGAGCGTCCAGGCTGATATGCTTCACTACCATGCCGGTAAGCACGAAAAAGCATTCGCCGAGAATGATGAACGCCACTCCCCGCAGAAAACGATCTTGCGGCATGCGCTGACAACCCCTGATGATGGATGATTGCGACGCCGCGAAGTTTATATGTCTTTAACGTGATTAAGAAGCGCGTTCTTGGAGATTTCGCCTAGGAAACGTTTGGACGCCAGTTCCGTTCCATTTGCGTCGAAAAACACAAACGCGGGAGGACCGAATATGCCGTAGCGTTTGAGTAGCGCTTGGTTGCCCTGATCATTGTCAGTGACGTCCGCTTTGATAAGGTGGAAGCGGCTAAGACCTGCTTGCACCTCCGGTAAAACAAAGGTTTCCCGCTCCATGATTTTGCAGCTGATGCACCAGTCTGCATAAAAGTCCACCATGACCGGCTTGCCATTCGCGGAGGCTTGGGCGACCTCCCGGTCGAGCTGCTCCGGCGAAGTGACTTTTACGAACGTCAACGCCTGCGCCGCCGGGCCGCCGGTTGCGGCCACGGCGGACTTGATGGCGTAAGGCGCAAGTGGGCGGAGTGGGTCGTTAGCGCCCGCCGCTGCGCCCAGCATCAGAGTGACGGCGTATACGAAAAACACCAGCCCCAATCCTTTGCTGAGTTTTTGCCAGCCGCTCCAACCGGACTCGACATTGGTGAAGGCGCCCATATAAACCGCTGAGACGCCGATCAATACCGCCCACAGAGTCAGGGTGGCTTCCGGCGGCAGAATACGCTCCAGCATCCAGATAGCCACGCCCAGCAGGGCGACGCCGAAGACATGTTTCACATGCTCCATCCAGGCGCCGGCGCGAGGCAATAGTTTGGTGCCGCCAGTGCCAAGAATGAGTAGCGGCAAACCGATGCCCAGGCTGAGTCCGAACAATGCGACGCCGCCTTCGAAAGCCGAGCCCAGGTAGGCGGCGTAACCCAACGCTGCGATCAAGGGGGCTGATACGCAAGGCGACACCACCAGTGCGGACAGCAACCCCATAATGAATACGCTAATGACTTCGCCGCCCTGTTGCTTGCTGTTCATACCGCTGAGCTTGTCACGTAAAAACGAAGGCATCTGCAGCTCATAGAAACCGAACATGGACAGGGAGAGCAACACGAACAAGCCGCTGAACGTGATCAATATCCAGGGCTTCTGTACTTGCGCCTGAATGTTGGCGTCCTGACCCAGTTCGCCGAAGTGGCCTGCGGCGGCGCCCAGCGCGGTATATACGGCGGCCATGCCCATGATGTAACTAAAGGACAAGATAAACGAGCGCAGCATAGTGACTTCTTTCTGTCCGACGATAATGCTCGACAGGATAGGCACCATGGGGAACACGCAGGGTGTGAACGCCAGACCTATGCCCACCGCCATCAGAATGAAAAAGCTGAAGAGCAGGCCTTGAGAAATCAGATAGTCTGTAATTGATGTGGAGGACGTGAAATCAACACTCTCTGAACTGGGTTGCGCAGCGGGTGCGATTGCGCTCGATGAGACAGATTGCGCGCTCGTAACGGCGTTGGGGTCGGCAGGCGCTTCAGCAGAAGTAGGGGAGGGGGGGCTTCCTGAGTCGTCGCCAATAAATAGTGCGGATACTGTTTGCGGCGGGTAACACAGGCCGGCTTCTGCGCAGCCTTGGTAACGGACTTTAAACTCAACCTCCGTCCCATCCGGCGCGGCCACCGGCACGCGAATGGTGAGGTCGTCATGATATACGAAGACTTTGCCGAAATAGGGGTCTTCTTTCTCTTCGCCGGGGGAAGAGTAAGCCCAGCGGCCTTGCGCCACGCCTTCCGCGTCTGTCGTCACCGACGTGCGGTCTTTGTAGAGGTAGTAGCCTTCTTCAATTTTCCAATGGAGAATCAACTCATCGCCTTCCACCGATGACGAGAACCGGTAGGCCTCTTCCACAGGCAGGAATTCCGGCTCGGCCAGAAAGCCGCTATTGTCGCCGAACAGGTTGCTTTCCGCTCTGACTGCTGCGCAGCAAAGCAGCGTCAGTATGAATAGGGCTCTGAGTATTAGGGGCATGTTTCTCGCTACAGGTGCTTAAAATTAAAAGTGGCGCTATCCAGCGCTCCTGTTACCCGGGCGTCCCTTTGGTTGCGCGGGCATGGACTGGTTCAATATGACAATTTACCGGGCCGGAGGTTCAAAAAACTTGAACTTCTCGTTGAAATTACAATTGATTACCTTATCCATAAAATCGATAATCGGCCATCATAATCCAAGGCCCCTGTCTGCGCGACTTTCTGCGGTTAAGTTAAACTATTTTTAAGAACCGCCTGAATAAGTCGCAGCGCCTATACTCTAAGTGCTTCGCACAGGCGATGGGGCTTCCATAAGACGGGCATGCCGTCCGGCTTGATTGTAGCGACATGGAGCTGTCACGCATCGGGGTTTTTTACGCGTTGTCGAGTTATTCCAGATTAGACTTCTCCATGCCGGCCGCTACGGCGCATGACTTGCAGCTTTTGTTCGACGGTTTGTTCCGTGAAACACTGAATACAGTGCTGGTGCGCGGACAAGGCGAACCTGTTTACTTGCCCGCTTCCGCGACAGGTGGATGTAATGAAATTCATTTTGCTCATGGCTTTGTGAATAGCGCATTGCATGAGATTTCCCACTGGTGTATCGCAGGCGAAACGCGTCGCCAACAGGCCGACTACGGGTATTGGTACGAGCCTGATGGCCGCAGCGCTCAACGTCAGGCGGAGTTTGAGCGGGTTGAAGTCAAGCCGCAGGCGTTGGAGTGGATTCTGGCGGAAGCCTGTGGCGTAAAGTTTTTTATCAGTTTCGACAATCTCGACGGTCAAGGCGCCGCCGGGGAAGAGGCCTTCAAGGCCGCCGTTCATGAACAGGCGCGACGCTATCTGCAAGAAGGGTTGCCGCCGCGCGCCCAGCAACTTCTGGACTGTTTTTTGGACACATACATAGGGCGGGAAAATTTCGGACTGTCTCTGTTTGCACTGGATAAACTATGAATGTTTGCGGAGATCCCGGAATAACCCGAATAAGCGGTGCGCGATGGAGCGTCTGCGGATAAGCTTCTCAATATCCCATTCACTGGGCCTGTCGCAAAGAGCGGGCGGTTGGCGAATGAGGCGTTGGCGGGCTTGTTTTAAACAATTAATTGCAAACATTGCAGGTCCTGTCGCCCATCGCATAAAGTATGGGGTTTGGACTACGTCGGTTTGCCGGGAATATCTTCAAAAATCATGACAGTTAGTGATCAAACGACGGATAACGCCGTCCTCTTTTCTTCTCTGAATCTACACCCAAAACTTGAGCAGGCTATTAGCGATCTGACATTTGAGCGCTGCACCCCCATTCAGGGCCAGACGCTGCCGCACACGCTGCAGGGCGTAGACCTGATCGGTCAGGCGCAGACTGGCACCGGTAAGACCGCCGCGTTCCTGATCACTATCCTGCAGCGTCTGGTCTCCAATCCCATTCCGACTGAAGAGCGCTTCTCCAGCGAACCGAGAGCCCTGGTGGTGGCGCCGACCCGTGAGTTGGCGTTGCAGATTGAGAAAGACGCCAGCGCCCTCGCCAAACATTTGAAACTGAATATTATTTCCGTCATTGGCGGCACCCAGCTGGATCGTCAGCGCAGAAAGCTGCGCGACGAAGCCGTGGATCTGTTGATCGCAACACCAGGCCGTTTGCTCGATCATCTCACCAGCGCCGACATTTATCTGGATCAGGTGGAAGTGCTGGTGCTGGACGAGGCGGATCGCATGCTGGACATGGGTTTTATTCCCGACGTTAAACGCATTGTCCGGGCTACGCCGAGAGAGAGGCAGACTCTGCTGTTCAGCGCGACCTTCAGTGAAGACATCAAGAATCTGGCGCGGCGTTGGACTGAAGAACCGGTGGAAGTCATGCTGGCGGTGGATCATCTTCCCGCCAAAACGGTGGACCAGCGCATCTATATGGTGGAAAGCAGCGCCAAGCGCAAGCTGCTGGTGAATCTGTTGAAGGACAGTGAAACTCGTCGCGTGATTGTTTTTTGTAACCGTCGTGACGAAACCAGAAGCCTGTCGGAGGCCTTGAATCGCCACTCCATCAAAAATGAGCTTATCTCTGGTGAATTACCCCAGCAAAAACGCTTAAAGACGCTGGAGCGCTTCCGTAAAGGCGACTTCCGCGTGCTGGTCGCCACCGATGTCGCGGGCCGTGGTCTGCATATTGATGGAGTGACTCACGTGGTCAATTACAATCTCCCCGACGACCCGGAAGATTACGTTCACCGTATCGGGCGCACCGGGCGCGCGGGCGCGACGGGCGTTTCCATCAGCTTCGCCTGTGAGGATGATTCCTTCCTGATTCCGGAACTGGAGAAATATCTGGGTCATGAGCTGGCTCTGATTCACCCGGATGATGATTTACTGCAGTAGCCGAGCATACCGACCAAGAGGAAAGGGAAGATGAAAATAGTTGCAGATGAGAATATTCCCCTACTGCAGCCGTTTTTCGGATCAATGGGAGAAATTCATACGCTTCCGGGGCGTGAAATCAGCAATGAGCACCTGCGTGATGCGGATGTGCTGCTGGTGCGTTCAGTGACCAGGGTGGACGAACGTCTGCTGGAAAACACCAGTGTGAAGTTTGTCGGCTCCGCCACTATTGGCTGTAATCATGTCGACATGGACTACCTCACTTCACGGGGAGTGGGGTTCAGTAATGCGCCGGGCTGTAACGCCAGCGCTGTGGTTGAGTATGTGGTGAGCTGTCTGTCCGTACTGAGCGAACAGTTGGGCTTCGATCTGGAAGACAAGACCGTGGGCATTATCGGGCGCGGTGAAATTGGCGGGCGACTTGAGCGCGCGCTGACCTTGCTGGGGCTTGAGGTGAAATCCAATGATCCCCCCAGAGAGGCCGCAGGAGAGCAGAATCTGTTTTCTCTGGAAGAGGTGTTGCAGTGCGACATCATTACCTTGCACACCCCATTGACGGATTCCGGTCCCTGTCCGACGCGGGGCTTGTTGAACTCGGCGATGATCGAGAATTTGCGTTCGGACCAGATTCTGATCAACACCTGTCGCGGCGAAGTGATTGACGAAGTCGCACTCAAGGGCCGGCTGCAGAGAGGGGACGGCCTGACCGTCGTGCTTGACGTCTGGAACAACGAGCCCGCCATTGACGTGGAGCTGGCGATGCTGTGCCACTTCGCTACGCCGCATATTGCGGGCTACACGCTGGATGGCCGCACGGCGGGAACAGAGATTATCTATCAACACCTGAGCCGCTATCTCGGCTTGCCAGTGCGGCATAAACTGGGACAGTTCTTGCCTGAGCCGCCTTTGCGTAGAATGGCTTTCTCTTCTGGAGTTGATCCGGATTGGGCGCTGCATACGGCCATTAGGGCAAGTTATGACGTGCGTCATGATGACAGCCAGCTAAAGCGTACATTGCGTTTGGACGCGCCATTGCGGGCTCAGGAGTTTGATCGTTTGCGCAGAGAGTATCGCGTGCGCAGAGGGTTTGATCGGAT
Source organism: Hahella sp. NS-SX17 (assembly GCF_057367735.1). Lineage (NCBI taxonomy): Bacteria > Pseudomonadati > Pseudomonadota > Gammaproteobacteria > Oceanospirillales > Hahellaceae > Hahella > Hahella sp. NS-SX17. The sequence goes on along the minus strand of NZ_CM170632.1, from coordinate 5,119,561 downwards.
CAAGATTGAACTCAAGGGCGGCAAAGCGGATCTCCTGGCCACCCTGAGCGCGGTTGGGTTTAATCTTAGCTCGAAATAGCTCAGCCCTTTTGCCGCTGGCCCATGCTCATGTGCTGGCGGCTCCACGGATTCCAATCATCTTCCATGGCTTTCAACGCCTGCTGAATCATCGCTTCAGTAATAGGGATTTCCTCACCGCTCTCCAAAATGATGGCGGCGCCGTTCATACGCTCGTCGTCGCCGGTTTCGCTTGCCGATTTCCGCCAATTGTTCGCTTGCATTTGCCCGGACCTCCAGAGTTTGCATCAGCCTAAACTTGTCTCATGACGATCCTGTGACACGAGATAGACGTCTGTTTTTAGGTCTGCTCCGTCCATTGCAGACGCCTTCATCTCTAAAGCTAGCCCATGGTGTCGGGTGGAGCCATCATCCTTCGAAAGGCGTTCCCAAGGCATTATGTGTCGAAAATGCGAAAAAGCTCGAAAAGTGGACGATAATATATTGAAAGGCCGATCAACCTGGATAGGCGATTATTTGTGAATCATTGCAAAAAAATACGCATTTGGGCTCACAAGCAGCGTCAGGCGGTCGATACTAAACTGTCGAAAATATCGTCACAGAATAATGAGGCGATCAATCCATCCGGCTTGAGCAATGGCGTTACAATATAGACGTCGTCGGATACTAGTCATGGAGAAATGGCTGAGTGGGTGATAAAGCAGCGGTGTATTCTCCCAAGGATGTGGAAATACCATTCGAAAAGCTGGGACTGCAAATTGGCGATCCATTGCATCTGGAGAGCATGGATCAGAGTGCGCGCTATCATGTGCGCTTGATTGGTTTTGCGCCAGGGCAGAGTGTGATGGTCACCGCGCCTGTTGTGGACGGCAAACAGTTGATTTTGAAAAAGGACCGGCCGTTCACTGTGCGTTCTGTGGCGAAAAACAAGGTGTGCGCCTTCACCAGTCAGGTTAAACACATGGCGCTACAGCCCTTCGCACACGTCCACTTGGAATATCCCAAGGAGCTTCTGGCGCTGCAAGTGCGCAATGCGGAGCGCCTGAAGGTCGAGATTCCCACTCAGGTCAACAGCGATTTCGACAGTGGCCTGGGGGACTGGCCTAAAGAGGCGGTGATTACCGACATCAGCAAAACAGGAGCAGGGATGAAGTCCGTCGCCAAGCTGGGCGACGCCGGAGAAGAGGTGATTCTGCGCTTCGCGCTTACGGTGGCGGATATTACCAAGACATTCAACGTCAACGGCATCATTCGCAATCGCACGATTATGGATCAGGATGATGCGCCTTTCAGATATCTCTACGGGGTGCAGTTTACTGGGTTGTCTGATGCGGCGAAGATCGTGATCAGCGGTTTTGTGCATGAACTGCAGCTGTCCAAGTAATCAACGGCAATAATATTGAAACGAGAAAGCCCGGCTCAGACGCCGGGCTTTTTTGATGGGGCTGGGACTTTCCTGGGCTCTCAGCGGTTAGCGACAAGAGCGGCGATACGCTCATCCAGGGGAGGATGGCTCGAAAACAGCGCTTTAAAGCCCTGTTTGACTCCCTCTGTAATGCCGAAAGCGGTCAGCGTGTCCGGCATTTCGTTCGGCATCTGAGTTTCTGCCTTCAGACGTTGTAGCGCGGCGATCATGGCTCCAGAACCCGCCAGTTTGGCGCCCATTGCGTCGGCGCGGAACTCGCGTTTGCGGGAGAACCACATGACAATAATGGAGGCGAGGATGCCCAGCACGATTTCGGCGAAAATAGTGGTGATGAAAAAGCCGATGCCATGACCGTTTTCATTTTTGAAAACAGCCTTGTCCACGACATTGCCGATGATGCGTGCAAAGAACATGACGAAGGTGTTGATGACGCCTTGTATCAGCGCCAGGGTGACCATGTCTCCATTCGCAACGTGACCGATTTCGTGAGCCAGCACGGCCCGTATTTCATCTTTACTGAAGCGACGCAGCAGCCCTTCGCTTACCGCCACCAGCGCATCGTTTTTATTCCAGCCTGTGGCGAAGGCGTTGGATTGCTGGGCGGGGAAAATGCCCACTTCCGGCATCTTGATGCCGGCTTCGCTGGAAAGCTCTCTTACCGTATCCAGTAGCCAGCGCTCCACCGCGTCCCGAGGTTGCTCGATCACTTGCGTGCGGGTGGACATCTTCGCTATCCATTTGGACAGGAAGAGAGAGATCATGGCGCCGCTCATGCCAAATACAGCGCAGAAAATCAAAAGCGAGGTGAGATTCAGTCCGCTGCCCTGCAGATAGGGTTCAACCCCCAAAAGCCGCAACGTCACGCTCGCTACAAGCACTACAGCAATGTTGGTTGCCAGAAACAGTAGAATCCTGAACATAGTCGCCTCAAACTAAAGGGATAAACCTAATGGAAAAATATGTTTCAGGTGGGGGAAAATCAATAAATCAGGGATTAAAGATTATTAACCGATCAGGGCGCAGGAGGATGCGCCCTATTTTGAGGTTAAACTCTAAACGTAGCCAAGTGTAAGTGGGTGATGTTTCTCATTTGGCCATCGCCGTCATTGCTACCTACATGGTATATTCGCTTGGTTTCGAAGTCCGAAGTGACGGTTTCTGCGTTGGCTGATTTTAAAGACTTTACTAATTCCTCGTGAGGAATTTTCTCATTAACCTTATTGCTGAATATCCATAGATTTATTGCTCCATGAATACCTAACAAGGTCGCAGCTTGTTGGATCGCCTGTGATACGCCTTTATAAAGGTGCTTGTTAGCTCTAACCAGAGCTTGCATTTCCATTTTGTTTTCACCCTCAGCATTGAGGTTTTTTACGTATATATCGCCAAACAGGTCACTTGCTTGGGCGTTGTAATAGTGCATGCCGATCCTGACTGCTATGCTTAAGTCCTGAGGCTTTGTCGCGTCAACTTCAAATACCCATATTTCGTCATCTATTTCGAATGCTTGCTTTGATGGGAAAGGGTTGTCATAGAGGTAAATTACCAACATTGGGTTGACGGAGTGTTTAGCTCTCCAAACGTCGAAGTGATCTAATGTGGTTCTTAATACGTATTCACGTGATACTTTATTAACACCAAGCACAACGGATGCATTAACTTTTTAATCGGTGTTTCCTTCGGCTATAGTCATCGCTCCCTTGCGACTAAGCATCTTATTCGCTCCCTAGTGCTATTAAAACTTCTGAAGATAACCCGCATGCGTAAAATACTTTGCTTTGTTCTTGCGCTTTCTTAATAGAGCGCTCTACTCCATTGGGGTCTTCGCTATCTAGGCCATAGTCATTTGCGTTGTGCTTAATACACTTCCAAATATCCAATAGTTGCATATGATTGTCTCTCAGATATTCGTGAAGCCTCGCCAAGGCCTCTTGCAGGTCTTTCCCAGGGGCGACTGCGATACCTACTGCATAGTTTGAACCATCCATGTTCATGGGGGTGTTAGGGCTTAATGACGCCTTGTGATGAATAAGCCAGATATCTTCAGTATTCATTTGATGTCTCCAATGTGTAAGCTAAGTGTGCAGTTTATTGTTGGGGGTCTATCCTGTCACTCGATTTTTTGCCAGCTATTTATTTGAATTATAAAGCTTGAAACGACATGTTTTTCAGAAATCGTTTGTGTGTGTTAGTTTGGTTCGTAGAGTTATGTTAGAGGTGGTTGTTTTTCGGATATTCTCGTATAAAGCCGCTTCGGACACTCGGAGTGTTTGTCTTTATTTGAAAACAAGTTTTTCTCTTTGTTTTTAGTCGTTATTTCATCATATTTCACTTTAGTGAATCAGGTATTCTCATTGTTTGTTTAAAGCATTATGTCGTATCACTGAGTATTTCGGGTTGGGATGAGTGACTGCATTGAGGTGTTTGCTTTCAATGACCTCAGCCCTTGTTCGTGGCGCTAATAAGTGGATTGGGGTTTGAATAGGGAGTGGAAGGAGCGTGACGGTTTCGATTTTTCTGGATGATGCAGGCAAGGAGTTGGAGAAGCGGGCCGCGGGGAAAAGGGTCGCTTTGGTGTTTCATTTGAAAATAAAGCGCAGCGAGGATTATCTGAGTTGGCTGCGAGAGAGTGTGAGTCAGTGTGGTGGTGAGCTGTTGTTTCGCGTGCAGGCGGACCCGGTCGCCAGGGAAGGGATGTGGCTGGATGAAATTCTGATTGATGAGTTTCCCTCGCCCAAGGCTGCTTTGAGCTTTATGGCGACTCATGGCGAAGCTTTGCGAAGGCATTGTGAGTCGTGGGCCGTGCTGGCGGTGGTTCCTGAATCGCCTTGGCTGTTTCGGATGGTGAGATGGATGTCTAGGCTGATTCAGGTGTTTAAAGGCGTTCGTGATACGGGGACGCCTGCTGCCGGGTGGGCGGCTGAAAATACGGCGATTTGGCCTGACCAAGCTCAAATGGCTGTCGCTCGAAGTCAAAGCCTGGATGATCCTTTGTTCGTCTACAATCTGAATAAATACAAAGCGGTAGCGGAGTATCAGGGAGAAGCGGAGTCCGAGCCTTCCGTTAGCGGTAAGGAAGCCTATGATCGCTACGCTAAATTGGCCGGATTTGAACTGATGCGACGAGGCGCGTTTCCCGTATATGGCGGAACGCCGGTTTGTTTGCTGGCGGGAGAACCGGACTGCATGCTGCAGGATAACTGGGATAAATTTATTTTTGTGCGTTATCCCCAGAGAAGGAATCTACTGGCTACGATAGAAGGCGATGCCTTCGGTGAGAGCCAGAAGTATCGCAATGCAGGGCTGGCGCGAGTGGCGATATTTATGGCCAGTTCGGTTGGCTCTGGCTGATTCTATTTCATGGCGGACGGATTCTCGGACTCCACCCGTTGCGCCAACCAGGCTTGAAACGCCTCCATCGCTGGGGTGGGCGACCGGGACTTCAGTCGCGTCAACCAGTATCCGCCTTCGGAAATGAAGCAGGAAAACGGCTGTTGAATGGTCCCGGAGGCGAGATGGCGGGCGAACATCAGTGGTGGCGCCAAAGCCACGCCCACACCTTGCAATGCCGCTTCCATCATGGCGATGGACGAGTCGAAAACAATGCCCTTTATCAGGTTGGCCGGTTGCGCCATGCCGGCGGCGGCGAACCAGTTGCTCCATTCGTTGGCGCGATAGGATCGCAACAGCGTGTGCCCGCTCAAATCTTCCGGCGTGCGCAACGTTTCCGCCAGGGCGGGGATGCACAGAGGCGTTAACGGCGCTTCGAAAAGCGGTGCGGCGTCGACGCCATGCCAGGCGCCATCTCCAAATCGGATGGCGTAATCCAGGCCTTCTGCAGCAATATCCACGCGATTGTTATTGGTCGACAGGCGTATCTCGACAAAGGGGTGCTTTTGCTGAAAGTCCGCTAGGCGCGGCAGTAACCATCCCAGTGCAAATGTCCCCACCACTCCCAGTGACAGCACCTCGCGAACTTGCCCGCCTTCCAGTCGGGACAGCGCTTCGGACATGCGGTCGAACGCCTGGTTAACGGTAGGCAGCAGGGCTTCGCCTTCCGGCGTGATCATCAGTCCACGGGGCAGCCGCCTGAACAACTTCACATTAAGTCGTTCTTCCAGCACCTTGACCTGATGGCTGACTGCGGCCTGAGTAACGCAGAGTTCGATGGCGGCCTGAGTAAAGCTCAGATGCCGCGCCGCTGCTTCGAAAGCTCTGATGGCGTTAAGAGGAAGGTGAGGTCTGGCCATGGATGCCCAAATTTAATTTATGTCTAATGCAAAAATTGGTCGTTTGTTATCGCATCTTTTGAATCATAAGCTATCCAACCCTAAGCGTTAAGGGCTTCGTCGCTGGTTTGGTATAAATATAATTTGTGCTCTATAAGCCAAACCCTTAGCTGGCGGTTATTGGGCCAACGCTTAGTCACTTCATTCAATATGACGAGTTATCTTGGAGATACTTATGAGTTTTAGGGTGACGCGTCGTCGTTTGACGGCGTTACTGGGATCAGCGTGCGTAGGCGGTTTATTGTTCTTTTCTGGCCTCAGCGCAGCGGCGGATAGGTCCGTTCAGTTGGAGAAGGTCTTCGCTAAGCTGGAAGATCGACTGGACGCCCGTATGGGGGTAATGGTGCTGGATACACAGACTGGCCGGACCTGGGAGCAGCGCGCACAGGAGCGTTTTCCACTGTGTAGTACTTTTAAGGTGTTGGCCTGTGCAGCCCTATTGGCGAAAGTGGACGCCGGCGAGGAAAATCTGGCGCGGCGCGTGCAGATTGAAGCACGGGATATTGTCACCTACTCTCCCGTCACCAAAGACCGTATCGGCGAAGAAGGGATGACGCTGGGAGAGCTGTGTCAGGCGGCGATGACCAAAAGCGATAATACGGCGGCCAATCTGGTTCTGGAGGCTGTTGGCGGCCCTTCCAGGTTGACGGAATATTTACGTGGGCTGGGAGATGAAACCACCCGTCTGGATCGCTGGGAAACTGAATTGAACGAGGCGACGCCGGGCGATCTGCGCGATACGACCTCGCCAGCGGCGATGGCGTCCACGTTGCAAAAGCTTTTTTTGAACTCGCCGCTATCGTCGGCGTCCCGTCAGCAACTGACGGCCTGGTTTCTCGCGAACGAAACTGGCGACGCCAAGTTGCGCGCAGGTCTGCCGCAAGGCTGGCGCATCGGCGATCGTACTGGCGGCGGCGCCTATGGTTCCACCAATGATGTGGCGGTGATATGGCCTCAAGGGCGCGAACCTTTGATCGTGACCGTGTATATCACGGAGACAGAAGCGGCTTTCGAAGATCGCAACAAAGCGATTGCCGATGTTGGTCGCGCGGTAGGGGCGGCGTTTCAGCCCTGAGGCCTGAATCGTTAAGACGAGCACCTAAAAACAAGGGTAAACCTGGTTTACCCTTGGTGTGCTTGAGTATGTTTGGCGGGCTCAGCGGAGACAGAGCGTAAGCTCTATCAATGCTGCGCTGGCGTAAACAGGACGCACTGCATGAGTTCCGCCAATTGTGTGGAGGTGGCTTTATGCAGCGCCTTCTTGATGAGCTGGATATTGCTCATGGCGGTATTGGGCGTGGCGTCGCCGCTTTCCTCCAGGGCGCTGATGAAGCGCTGCAGGGTTGGTGAGACTGCCTGATTGACGGCCAGGCTGTTGAGCTTCAAAAATGCCGGCTGGGTCAGCACCGCCTGATCAATCGCTTCCTGTCGGATCGTGTCCACAAAGCGAATCAGCCCCTCTTCCGACAACCAGATCATGGCCGCGAAACAGGCCTGGTGTCGCACGCTGTGCAGCCCGAACTCATCCGGCGTGTCCGCCCCGGATATATCCTCCACAAAGACAGCGTTTTTGCGGGGGAAGGAGTTGTAGAGCTGAATCAGGACTTTGGCTGCGTCCTTGTAGAACTCTTCTATGTGTATTTCTGGCACGATTCAATTCTCGGTTGGTTCGCTGTTTCTCTGCTAAGGCGGACGCATACCGAGTGCGTCCGCCTCAAGGACGACGAATTACTGCTCGTAGCCCTGCAGGAAGTGACTGATACGGCCGACTGCGCCCTCCAGTTCATCCACCCTTGGCAGGAACACCAGACGGAAATGCTGAGTGTCCGGTTGATTGAAGGCGGACCCTTGAACGATCAGGATGCGTTCCTGGCGCAGCAGATCCAGCACCATCTTCTCATCATTGTGGATGGTCAAAACCTTGGGATCAATTTTGGGGAAAAGATACATCGCCCCACGAGGCTTGACGCAACTGACGCCGGGAATCTGAGAGATCAGATTGTAGGCGATGTCGCGCTGTTCCCGTAGGCGTCCACCCGGCGCCACCAGGTCATTAATGCTCTGGTAGCCGCCCAGAGCGGTTTGAATGCCAAGTTGCGCCGGCACATTAGAGCATAGACGCATGGAGCTGAGCATGGTCAGGCCTTCAATGTAGTCATGAGCGCGTAATTTGGCGCCGCTGACGATCAGCCAGCCGGCGCGATATCCCGCCGCCCGATAGTTCTTGGACAGGCCGTTGAAGGTCAGGAACAACAGATCATCCGCCAGGGAAGCGATGCAGGTGTGCTCCGCTTCGTCATAAAGAATCTTGTCGTAAATCTCGTCCGCCAGAACGATCAGGCGATGGCGGCGCGCCAGCTCCACGATTTGCTGTAGCAACTCCCGTGAATAGACGGCGCCGGTGGGGTTGTTGGGGTTAATAATGACGATCGCCTTGGTGCGCTCGGTAATCTTGCTCTCGATATCCGCAATATCCGGGAACCAGTCCGATTGCTCATCGCAGCGGTAATGCACGGCGCGGCCACTGGACAAAGTGACGGCGGCGGTCCACAGGGGGTAATCCGGCGCTGGGATCAATACTTCGTCATTGGTGTTCAGCAACGCCTGCATCGCCATGACGATCAGTTCGCTGACGCCGTTGCCAAGATAAATGTCCTCAATGTCCACGTTGGCGATGCCGCACTGTTGGGTGTAATGCTGCACCGCCTTGCGCGCGGCGAACAGGCCTTTAGAATCCGCATAGCCCTGCGCGTGACTGAGATTATAAATAACGTCTTGCTGGATCTCTTCAGGAACATCAAACCCGAATGGGGCGGGGTTGCCGATGTTGAGTTTCAGGATTCGGTGGCCTTCTTCTTCCAGGTGTTTTGCTTCCTGGAGCACCTGTCCGCGAATTTCATAACAGACGTGGAGCAACTTATTTGATTTCTTTATTTCATGCATACTTAAACCGCTGCCGGGAACTGGCCTATAAGAAACATATATAGAACATAAAAGGGGGCTGCGTATTATTCAATTGATGTCCCCATAATTACAAGCGGGATGCGGAAAGTCGCATGTTTCCCGCCTGGGTCGACGCAGAGCGGCGGAACCATTCGTCAACGCCTGCGTCAAACAGTTGCAACATCGTTCAAGCGAGCAGAGAGTATTTGAGTCGGAGGTCTTATGGATAAAGTAAAGAAAAGCGACCAGGAGTGGCGTCAGCAATTAACGGATGAGCAGTATCGGGTGACCAGAGGGAAGGGGACTGAGCGTCCTTTCACGGGCGAGTACTATGACACTAAAGATGAAGGGGTGTATGTGTGTGTCTGCTGTGGCGAGCCACTGTTTGCATCGGATAATAAATACGATTCCGGCTGTGGCTGGCCGAGCTTCTGGGCCCCGATGGATAAAGAAAAAATCACGGAAGAAAAGGATTTGAGTCATATGATGGTGCGCACGGAAATCCTGTGCAGCAAATGCGATGCGCACCTGGGACATGTCTTTGAGGATGGCCCGCAACCTACCGGGCAGCGCTACTGTGTGAACTCCGCCTCGCTGCGCTTTCATTCCGCTGACGGCGACGCCAAACAAGAAGACGAATAACCGGCGCTCCGCGTCTCAGGAGAATTATCGTGAAATTTGCAGATCGGCTGGCGGCGGTGCGGGATCGTTTCGGCTCCGACGACGCCATGCGCGCCGCGTTGTCTGTGGCGGCGAGCGCGGAAGAGCTGGCGCAACAGTCCGACGCTTATTATCTTTCCAACATCAGTCGGCGGATATTTCGCGCGGGACTGAAACACAGCTTTGTCGATTCCCGCTGGCCAGCCTTTGAAGAAGCGTTTTTCAGCTTTGAGCCGGAAAAGGCGGAATTATTGTCGGAGTCGGATCTTGATGAGCGTATGAAAGATGCGCGCCTCATTCGGCATTGGGGCAAGATGTGTTCGATTCCATATAACGCCGCAATGGTGAGGGAAGTTTCCCTCGCCCATGACGGCTTTGGGCGTTTTCTGGCGCAGTGGCCGGAAACGGATATTGTGGGATTGTGGCGTTATCTCGCCAAGCAGGGCAAGCAAATGGGCGGGCAATCGGGAGCCCGCTTCTTGCGCATGGTTGGCAAAGACACCTTTTTGCTGACGGATGATGTGGTCGCCGCCCTGAAAGCGATGGGCGTAGTGGAGAAAATTCCGACTTCGCAGAAGCAATTACAGCACACTCAGACGTTTTTCAATGAGATGGCGCATACCTACTCATTGCAGCTCTGCCAGCTGAGTCAGATCCTGGCCTACAGTGTTGGCTAGGCGTCAGAAAAAGGAGCAGGGTGCGCAGCGATAGCCGCCTGGAGGTTGTCCGGCGGCGATGTTTTGTGACCCTGGACGCAAAAGATTTCAGGAGAGATTGAAAATATATATTGTGCACAATATTATTTTTTGAAATATAAAGGAGGAGCATATGAGCGTTTACGACTATCAGGTAGAAGACATCAAGGGCGCCAAGCGGGACATGTCCGAGTTCAAGGGCAAGGTTCTGCTGATTGTTAATACAGCCAGCAAATGCGGCTTTACGCCTCAGTTTTCCGGGCTGGAGTCTTTGTATGAGAAATACAAAGATCAGGGCCTGGAAGTGTTGGGCTTCCCCTGTAACCAGTTCATGCAACAGGACCCAGGCGAGAATGCTGAGATTGCGGAATTCTGTCAGCTTAATTACGGCGTCAGCTTCCCCATGTTCGCCAAGGTCGACGTCAACGGCGATAGCGCGCACCCGCTTTACAAGTTTCTGAAAAGCCAATCCAAGGGGCTTCTGGGAACGGAGGCGATTAAATGGAACTTTACCAAATTCCTGGTGGACAAGAATGGTAAAGTCCTTGAGCGCTTTCCGCCCACCGCTACCCCAGAGAAGCTGGAAAAGCCGATCAAGGAACTGCTGACGTGACCCTCCCTGCTTGTCAGGAGGAGAGGGAAGACCAGTTATTGGCGCTGGATAACCAGATTTGTTTTCTGCTGTACTCCTGCTCTCGCAGCATGACGTCTCTCTACCGTCCTTTGCTCAATGAGCTGGGGCTGACTTACCCCCAGTATCTGGCCATGCTTGTGCTATGGGAAGCGGACAAGTCCGGCGAGGCGATGAGCATCAAGCATATTTGCGAACGCCTGCTGCTGGATACCGGTACGGTGACGCCCCTACTGAAGCGGTTGCAGCAGCAGGGGTTGATTACCCGCCAGCGCTCAGCGAAAGATGAGCGCAGCGTTATGCTGGGGTTGACTGACGCGGGAAGGGAGCTTAAGGGGCGAGCGGCGAAGGTGCCGATGCAACTGCTGTGCAAGGCGAATGTGGCGATTGAGGAGCTTGAACGCTTGAAAGGCGATTTACGCGGTTTTCTGGACCGCATTCAACAATTGAGTTGAAGCGCGCTCAAGCGAATTTGCTGCTGGCGGCCGCTGCGACAGGGTCTTCCAGCCACTTCGCCAGCATTTGAGTGAGCGCTTTTTTCTCGTAGGGCTTGGTGAGGTAGTCATTCATACCACAGCTGAGACAGCGTTCTTTGTCGCCCTGCATGACGTTGGCGGTGACGGCGATGATGGGCAGCGCATCATATTTGGAATTCTGACGAATCAGTCGCGTGGCCTCGTAGCCATCCATGACCGGCATGTGGCAGTCCATCAATATGATGTCGTAATGGTCGTTGCCTACCAGATCCAAAGCATCTTGTCCGTTGTTGGCGATGCTGACCTCGTAACCCAGTTTGCGCAATATGGTTTTCGCCACCAATTGATTAACCTGATTGTCTTCCACCAGTAACACATGTTTCTTGCCGACCGGCGCCTCAGGTAAATCCGTCCCTTCTGTAATCACAGAAGTTCCGCCCGGGTTGGCGGCTTTGTATAAGGTGTCGTAGAGTCTGTCGCGACTGACTGGCGCGCTGATCATCTGCTCAATGCGCATGATTTTGAAAGCGTTGTTGTCTGAAGGGATATTCTGACGCGCGACCAGAATCATGTGCACATTTTCAATGTCCTGGTGCTCCACCAGCAGTGGAGACAGGGAGCGAGAGTCAAATAATATAATGGTGTTGGGCTCGAAGCGCTGCTCTTTCAGGTTGATATCCTGAGGGTGTTCATAGGGATAGGCTTCGCAGGGCAGTTTCCAGTTTTGCAGTTCGGCGCTGATGCACTCAAAGGTACGGTTCTCAGTCTGATGCAGAAGCGCAAAGCGATGTTTAAACAGGCTTTCGTCCACTTTTGGGCTGGGCGTGTTGTGGTCCGCCAAGAGGGGAAGGGTGACCATGAACGTGCTGCCGTGACTCCTCTCCGAAATCACCTCGATCTTGCCGCCCATATGAGTCACCAGTTGCCGGCATAGCGTCAGACCAAGGCCGGTGCCCCCGTATTTGCGGGTAATATCGGCGTCTCCCTGGGAAAATGGGGAAAAAATAGATTCAAGCCGGTCGGCTTCTATGCCGATGCCAGTGTCGGATACCCGGATTTCCACACTCTGATTTTTCAGAATGCTCAGGCTGACGGTCACGCTGCCTGTTTCCGTGAATTTGATGGCGTTGCCGGTCAGGTTGCTGACGATCTGTCGAATGCGCGTAGGATCGCCATAAACCCGCTCTGGGAAGGTGGGATCGATATTGGTGTACAACGCCACGTTCTTGGCGTGTGCGTTCTGCGCTAACAGGCGGGACACGTCTTCGACTGTTTTACGAAGATCAAAGGCGATGTTTTCCAGAGTGAGCTTGCCAGCTTCTACCTTGGATATATCCAGGATGTCATTGAGCAACTCCAGCAAGGCGACGCCGGAGCTATAGGCGACATTAAGCTGTTCCTTCTGCTTTTCGGACAACGGCTCCTCCAGCGTCAGGCTGATCATGCCGAGCACGCCGTTGAAAGGAGTGCGGATTTCATGGCTCATATTGGCGAGGAAGTCCGCCCGGGCTTTAGCGCGGCTGACCGCCTCTTCCTTGGCGACGCGGAGGTCGTGGTTACTCTTGATGAGCTGCTTGTTCTTCTCGGATAGTTCCTTGGTGCGGCTGTCTACAATCTGTTCCAACTGCTCCGAATAGGTCTTCAGGCGCGACTCCGCTTTCTTCAGCTTGTTGAGGTTTTCGTCGATGGCCTGCAGTTGGTTGTTGGTGGAGTTGACCAGCACGCCGATTTCATCCATCTCATGTCCTTTGGGCACCGGTAGGCGGATCTTCTCGGGTGTTTCCGGATCGACTTCACTGACTGCGGAAATCACTTTCACCAATGGCTGAGTCAGCATGATATAGAACAGAATCAGCAGCACGGCGGAGAGAATCAGACTGCGTAGAAAGCCTGACACCAGGGTGAATGCGGCTCGTTTAAGAAATTCTGCGCCGCTGGGATAGGTGTCCACGACCACATTCAGGTCGCCCAGGACAAAATCGTTCAGCTGTGGTACGAATAGTGTCTCAGTATAGGTGCGGCTGGGCTGGAACAGCAGGTCGCTGAGCCAGCGGTAAGCGGATGTCTGTGGTTCGCGCTCCTTACTGGCCAGCAACCGGTTGTCCGTATCGATAATTTCAGCATGAATAATCGACGGATGCTCAAGCAGCCCGTCCAGCAGTTCCGCGGCGAGTCTGGCGTCTATGTTGTAGGCGATTTGTGAGGCTGGCGCATGGCTGATGGCGACGACGGCGCGAATCTCCGCGTCCAGGGAGTTCTTTTCATTGAGGAAGTCGATGATGACCTGGATAAGGCTTAACACCATGCCCAGCAGTAAGGCGACGGCGACGGTATTGCGCGCCAGCCGAAAAGAAAGTCGGTTGTTGATGCTAATTTTCAAGGGTTATTCCCATGAACATCATGCGAGCGACGGAGACAGGCGAAACTGTCCGGCTCTCCGCCGGTCAGGAAAGCATAAGCGCTGTCCAGGCCGTCCGCTCTAATCATAAGACTGCTTTTTCTTCCACTTTTCTTCTTCTGTCATCATCTGGTCCAATTGCGCGCTCAGCCTGTCGCTCCCTTCTGCAACCGCCTCAGATTTAGTCTGCGCCGCTTCAGTGGCAAGTTTTTCCAGTTCTTTGATGCGTTGACGATAAATAAGCATGCTTTTTTGCGCAAGGGGATTCTTCTCTATTTTGCCCAAAGCCTCGATGGCGTCATGGTAATGGTGGATGGCGACGCGAACACGGTTAGTGGCTTGAGCGTGTTTTGCTTTATTGACGTGGGAATCCGCCAGGGAACGAACTATCAGGAATTGTGTGTTGAGGAGGTGTTTTACGCCGGTTTTCTTTTCTATGCGTCCTTTTTTAATCTGTGTCTCAATAAACTTATAAAGTCCTTTGAGCAGTTTGCGGACTTCTTGCATTACGGCTTGGTTCTGCAGGTCGAGTTGGGGGAAGTCGGCCTGACTTACTATGTTCTCCTTTATTTCCTCCCACTCTTCGGCCTGACTTTCAAAGTCGCCCCGATGACCCATATTGGCGAGCTCTTTGATGGTCGCCTGGGCGCGCGCGACTACCAGCAGACGGATGTCCTTGGGAGCGTATTGCGGCGGCAACCCTGTGGCTAACGCTTTGAGCAGGCGTAAACGATCGAGCAAAGCATTGAGCTGACGTTGCCGGGCGTCCTTCGCCTTTTCGCGCCACTGTCCCAAGTAAATCAGAAGCAACACCAAAATAATGACGCCGCCTATTATGGCGGTAATATTCGTTGCGGACATCTTGGTCGTATATTTTCTATATAAATTTAGAACTTACGGAAAGTATAGATGAAACTGGGAAAGTCTACGGGTTTCTGCAAAAAAATGTCTGTAAGTGAGGTGTGCGGGAGTGGCTTTATGCCGGTAAGGACTTGGGGGTTACAAAAAGCTGTAAAACTCCCTGGGTTTGAGGAAGGTCGGACCAGCGTTCTATGTCGAAGCGCACTTGAGCGACGCCACAGGTGGGCAAGTTAGCGATTCGACAGTCGGAAATAGCGTTCAGCAGATCTGTAAAACCGGGATTGTGTCCAATAATTGTGAGATTGACTTGCGTTTGCTGTTTGATCAGAGCCAGGAGTGTGGTGTAATCCGCCTCGTAAATTTTGGCGTTCTCCAGCACTACATTTAGTAGTACCGGGTTGTCTTGGCTCAGTAATTGCAGAGTTTGCCGGGTTCTGCGTGAAGGACTCAGCAGGCATATATCGGTGGAGAAATTCATTTTCTTCAAAAAGCCGCCGACTCTGGGCGCGTCCCGCAATCCTCGCTTTCCCAGCGGCCTTTCCACATCAGGCAGTTGCGGATTTTCCCAAGAGGATTTTGCGTGACGGATCAAGGTCAGGGTATGCATGAGGGGCTGCCGGAATTTGCGCGAACTCGTATTTATAACGTGAAAATTATTCTGCCATCAATTAATTCTGACGTGCGTCAACATTGTGCGTCGATGGAGAATTGTAATAGCATCCGCACTGTAATGATAAAAAGATCGTTCAGTCCTAGATCTACCAAGGATAATTATATGAAAAAAACTATAATTGCTGCTTGTATGGGGTTAACTTTGGTTCAGCCGGCGATCGCCGCGGACTTCAAACCGGCCGTTGTTTACGATAAAGCCGGCAAGTTCGACAAATCATTCAATGAAGCGGTTTTTCGAGGAGCGGAAAAGTTTAAAAAGGACACCGGCGTTGAAGTGAAAGAGGTGGAGCCTACTAACGAGGCTCAGGTTGAACAGGGTCTTGAGAAGCTGGCCCGTCGCGGCTCCAGCCCGATTGTAGCGGTTGGCTTCAGTCAGGCGAATGCGGTGTCTGCAGTATCCGCTAAATATCCGGACGTTCAGTTCACATTGATCGACATGGTGGTGGAGAATCCTAACGTTCACTCCATCGTGTTCAAAGAGCATGAAGGCTCATTTCTGGTCGGCGCATTGGCGGCGATGAAGTCCGCAACCGGTCAAGTCGGTTTTATCGGCGGCATGGACATTCCTTTGATTCGTAAGTTTGGCTGCGGTTTTGAGCAGGGCGCCAAGTACCAAAATCCGAAAGCGGAAGTTTTCACCAACATGATCGGCTCCACCGGCGCGGCGTTCAATAACCCGGGCAAAGCGGCGGAACTCGCCAAGAGCCAGTTTGACAGCGGCGCGGACGTTATCTTCGCAGCGGCTGGCAGCAGCGGCAGCGGCGTATATCAGGCAGCCAAAGACATGGGCAAATACGCTATTGGCGTAGACAGCAACCAGAACCATCTGCATCCAGGCACCATGCTGACCTCCATGGTCAAGCGCGTTGACGTTGCGGCGTACAGCAACTGGATGGCGGCCAAAGACGGCAAGTGGGAACCGGGCGTTCAGGCATTGGGATTGGCGGAAAACGGCGTTGATTGGGCGCTGGACGAGCACAACCGCGCGCTGGTGACCAAGGAAATGGAAGAGAAGGTCAATCAGATCAAGGCGGATATCATTTCCGGCAAGATCAAAGTGCACGACTACATGTCTGACAACAGCTGCAAATACTAATTAGCGGGTTGTGAATTTAACGACGGCCTTATAAGCGCCGCCACGTAAGAATATCGCCGGGCTTGAAGGGCCCGAAGCCGGGTTTTTAGACACCCCGGGACAAGTTTTTTCTTGCCCGGGTCTGTCATTTATCTTGACTACTTGGTCAGAAAAATGAGAAAAAACCCTGCGCGGGTGCTTAAGCCCGGCGGATTTCCGAGTAAACTAACAACCGATAAACCAATTCGGGATTTCCCATTTCCATGACTAGTAACGCATTGCAGCTTGAGAGTATCAGCAAGCGGTTCGGCGCTGTATTGGCTAATTCAGACGTTAGCCTTGCTGTCGAACAGGGAACTATACACGGCGTCATTGGTGAAAACGGCGCCGGTAAGTCGACCCTGATGAGCATACTCTACGGCTTTTACCAGGCGGACAGCGGTTCCATCAAAGTTTTCGGCAAGGAAGCAAAAATCCACGATTCCCAGGACGCCATCGACGTCGGCATCGGTATGGTGCATCAGCACTTCATGCTGGTGGATACCTTCACTGTACTGGAGAACATTACTCTGGGTTGCGAAGGCAGTATGCTGCTGAGCAAGGGCCAGGCGCAGGCGCGCGAGGCGTTGAGTAAACTGTCCCGGGAATACAATCTTAAAGTTGACCCTGACGCTTTGGTTGGCGAGTTACCGGTCGGCGTACAGCAACGGGTGGAAATCCTGAAGGCGCTGTACAAAGGCGCAAGAATTCTGATTCTGGACGAACCTACTGGCGTTCTCACGCCGCAGGAAACCGATGACCTGTTCAAGATTCTACTGTCGCTGAAAGAGCAGGGCGTTACTGTCCTTCTGATCACACACAAGCTGAAAGAAATCATGCACGTGACGGATAATGTGTCCGTTATGCGCCAAGGTAAAATGGTGGCCCATCGTCGTACTGCGGACACCAACCCTGAAGAACTTGCGGAGCTGATGGTCGGACGCAAGGTCGTTCTGCAGCTGGAAAAGCCCGCCACCGAAGCTGGCTCCAGGGCCCTTTCCGTATCCAACCTGACCGTGCGCGATGCGCAAGGCATTGAGCGAGTTAAAGGGGTTTCCTTTGAAGTCGCCGCCGGTGAAATTGTCGGTATCGCAGGGGTATCCGGCAACGGGCAGACGGAGTTGATGGAAGCGCTGGCGGGTATGGTCTCGCCGGAATCCGGGGAAATTCGTTACGGCGACCTGTTGATTTCCGCTGACCATAAAGTCTGTCCATCGGACATGCGTAAAACCGGTGTGGCCCACGTTCCCGAAGATCGCCATCGGGTTGGTTTGGTGACTTCCTTCAGCGCCAGTGAAAACGCCATTCTGGGCTATCATCGCAGCGCCGCCTGGAATAGTAAGGGCATATTAAGCGGCGCAACCGTCGGTAAACATTGCGCAGAACTGATGTCCGACTTCGATGTACGCCCCCAGGACCCCACTCTCAAATGCGCCAATTTCTCTGGCGGCAACCAGCAAAAACTCATACTCGCCCGCGAACTTGATCAGACGCCGAAGGTGCTGTTGGTTGGCCAGCCAACTCGCGGCGTGGACATTGGCGCTATTGAGTTTATTCATCAGCGTCTGCTGGATATGCGTAACCGCGGCGGCGCCATTCTATTGGTTTCCGTGGAGCTGGATGAGATTCTCTCTCTGAGCGACCGCATTATCGTCATGTGCGATGGCCGCGTCACTGGAGAGTTAGCCGCTTCAGAAGCGGATGAATGTACGCTGGGGCTGATGATGTCGTCGTCCCGGGATATCAACGCCAGCGAAGAGAAAGAATAATGAAAGGTCTGGATCGTAATTTGCCCACTTGGGTCAATGTCGGCTTATTGCCGCTATTGAACGTCGTTACCGCTCTGTTGGTATCCGCCGTGGTGTTCTGGCTGATTGACGTTAACCCGCTGGAAGCGGCTGAAATCCTGTTGTACGGCGCCTTTGGCTATCAGGAAGGCATTGGCTTTACGCTGTACTACACCACTAACTTCATCTTCACTGGACTGGCCGTGGCGATTGCGTTCCACGTAGGGCTGTTCAATATCGGCGGCGAAGGGCAAGCCTATATAGGCGGCCTTGGCGTCGGTCTGCTGTGTCTGGCGTTAGACGCCTCCGTGCCTGGGCCAGTGTTGCTGTTGCTGAGTGCAATGTCCGCCGCTCTGTTCGGCGCAGCCTGGGCGTTTATTCCAGGCTGGCTGCAGGCCTACCGCGGCAGTCATATTGTTATCACCACGATCATGTTCAACTTCCTGGCGTCATCGTTAATGGTGTACCTGATGGTGAACATACTGCGCGAACCCGGGCAGATGGCGCCGCAAAGCCGCGCCCTGGCGGAAACAGCCTGGCTGCCTTATATGCACGACTTATTCGCGGCGATTGGCGTTGATTTTGAGCGTTCACCGCTGAACATTTCTCTCTTCCTGGCGCTGTTATGCGCGCTTGGAGCCTGGGTGTTCGTTTGGAAAACCAAGTGGGGCTATGAAATCCGGACTGTGGGCAGCAACCAGCAGGCAGCGGTGTATGCAGGCATCAAACCCGCCCGCGTCATGTTGTTGGCCATGGCCATCTCAGGCGCTCTGGCGGGGTTCGTAGGCGTGAACGAAATCAATGGCGTACAGCATCGCCTATTGCTGGATTTCCACTATGGATACGGCTTTGCCGGGATTGCAGTGGCGTTGATGGGGCGTAACCACCCCATCGGCATCGTACTGGCGGCGTTGCTGTTTGGCGCGCTGTATCAGGGGGGCGCTGAGCTGGCTTTCGAGATGTCGAACGTGAACCGGGACATTGTCGTGGTGATGCAGGGTCTGGTTATTTTGTTCTGTGGCGCATTGGAGTTTTTGTATAAGCCCTTGATCGCCAATATGTTCAAGGAGAAAACAGCATGATCGATACCTTGATACTGACTCTGGACGCCACCATGCGAGTGTCCACGCCATTGATTTTCGCCGCTCTTGCCGGGATGTTTTCGGAGCGCTCTGGCGTTGTCGACATCAGCCTGGAAGGGAAAATGCTGGCGGCGGCCTTTAGCGCGGCGGCAGTAGCTTTTCTGACCAACTCCGCCTGGCTTGGCCTGGGCGCGGCCATCATGGTGTCAGTGAGTCTGGCGATGCTGCACGGCATTGCTTGCGTTACTTTCCGCGGCAATCAGGTCGTGAGCGGCGTGGCGATCAATATTCTGGCGGCCGGCTTGACCATGACTTTGGGGTTGAGCTGGTTTAAGCAAGGCGGACAGACGCCGCAGCTGACAGACGCTGCGCGTTTCTCCACCATCGACTTTCCCGGCGCTGAAATGATGCGCGAAGCGCCAGTGATCGGCGGGATCTACTCGGAAATGCTTAGCGGCCACAATATCTTTGTCTATCTGGCCTTCCTGGCTGTGCCGTTTACATGGTGGCTGCTGTTCCGCACCCGCTTCGGGCTGCGTTTGAGAGCGGTAGGCGAAAACCCCAAGGCGGTGGACACTGCAGGGATTTCCGTACATCGCATGCGTTATGCAGCGCTGTTGTGCGCGGGCATCCTATGTGGATTCGCAGGCGCTTATATCTCTTCCGCCCAGAATGCGCAGTTCGTGCGTGACATGACTGCAGGTCAGGGCTTTATCGCATTGGCGGCGTTGATTTTTGGTAAATGGCGTCCGCTTCCCGTATTGGGCGCCTGCCTGTTGTTTGGATTCCTTGATGCAGTAGCCGTGCGGCTGCAAGGTGTGGAAATCCCAGGACTGGGCAAAGCGCCAATACAGCTGATTGAGGCGTTGCCCTATATTCTTACTGTTGTTTTGCTGGCTGGCTTCTTTGGCAAAGCGGTTGCCCCTAAGGCGATCGGCTTGCCCTATGTGAAAGAACGCTAAGACGTAAAAACTGATAACAGCATACATCCGTCGTTACGACCTTCTTATGGTTGGGTCGTGGCGACGGAGTAAGGAAAACTATGAAAGTTCTGAACTTCGGATCGATTAATATTGATTACGTCTATCGGGTGCCCCATTTCGTGCGTCCCGGTGAAACGCTGGCCAGTGATTCCCTGACGACAGTTTTAGGCGGCAAAGGCGCAAACCAGTCAATCGCGCTGGCCCGGGCTGGCGTGGATACCATCCACTTAGGAAGGGTTTCCTCGGGGGATGCCTGGGCGGTGGATCTAATGCGGGACAGCGGCGTTAGCGTCGCGGCGGTCTCGCAAATCACTGAACCCAGCGGTCACGCGATCATTCAGGTGGATGACGCCGGTGAGAACGCAATTGTGCTGTTTGGAGGCGCTAACCGCAGTTTTACTCAGGAAGAGGTGGTCTCCGCTGTGTCCGCTCTGGATGAAGGCGACTGGCTGCTGATGCAAAACGAATGTAATGGCGTGGACTGGGCGATTGCCGCCGCCGCTGAGCGTAAGGTGAAGGTCGCGTTTAATCCTGCGCCAATGACGGAAGACGTCAAAAAGCTTCCTTTACATCACGTTGACCTATTGATTCTTAACGCCATGGAAGCCTGCGATCTGGCGTCGACCGACGATGCGGACGCCGCATTGCAAACGCTGGCGAGTAAATACCCTGACGCCACGGTGGTGGTGACGCTGGGTAGCGAAGGCGCCTTGGTGATGAGTGACGGCGAGACGGTCACGCGGCCGGCGGACAAAGTGACGCCTGTCGACACGACCGGCGCCGGCGACACCTTTGTCGGCTACTTCCTGGCTTCACTTATTTCCGGTTATGAACATTCCGCTGCTCTGGCCAGAGCAGTCAAGGCGGCTGGCATTGCGGTCACCCGCCCTGGCGCTTCTCCCAGTATTCCAACCGCCCAGGAGGTGGATTGAGTTATGTACCCGATTATTATCGATACGGACCCCGGTGTAGATGATGCGATGGCGATCGCTTTCGCCCTGGCGCATCCTGAGATTGAGCTGGTGGGCTTGACCACTGTTTTCGGCAATGTGCCCGTCGCCCGCGCCACTCGCAATGCGTTGGCGTTGGCGGAACACTTTGGCGCTCCCAACCTGCCGGTGGCGCAAGGCGCCAAATATCCGCTGGTGCAAACTCCTTTACCGCATCCGGATTTTGTGCACGGATCGGACGGTCTGGGCAACATGGATTACGAGGCTCCCAAAGGACAGGCTGTGGCGCAAAGCGCGGCGCAGTTTATTGTCGAGCAGGCCAATCGTTTGAATGGCGAATTGACTGTGGTGGCGATTGGTCCGCTGACTAATCTGGCATTGGCGCTCCAGCTGGACCCGGATCTGCCCAGCAAGCTGCGGTCTCTGGTGATCATGGGCGGCGCCGTCGATGAACCGGGCAATGTTTCTCCTATCGCCGAGGCGAATTTCCTATCTGACCCTCACGCTGCGGATGTGGTGCTGGGAGCAGACTGGCCGGCGGTTATTGTTGGCTTGGATGTGACGCACAAGATCATTCTGACGGACAGCAACCTGGCGCAACTGCGCGATAATGCAGGCGAAACCGGTAAGCGCTTATGGGAAACCAGCCGTTTCTACGTCAACTATTACTCCAATACCGGCGCTGCGTCCGGTCATCAAGAGCCGGGTTGCTGTATGCATGACGCGGCGGCGGTGGCCTATGTGGTGGCCCCGGAGTTGTTCACTTGCATCAGCGGCCCAGTGCGCGTCATCAGCGAAGGCGTTGGCGCAGGGCAGCTAACCATTAATCGCAAGGGCTACACATATCTGCTCAAGCATTGGGAAGGCCGTCCCGCCGCCAAAGTCTGTATGGACCTGGAGGTGGAGAAAGTACGTGCTTTGTTCCTGGATACGATCATCCAGCACAAAGTGCGCTGAACTGATAAATAGAATAATGACGGTAACGCATTTCTCATGATAAAAGGCCCTTGTACACCAAGGGCCTTTTGCGAAGTGAACGTTACTGAGCGGCCACGGGCGTTTAAAAATAACTCAGCTTAGGGCCCGGGTCTGTTGGCGATTGCTTTCGCCACCCCTTTTTGGCTATTTTCCCTTTCTCATTGCCGGAGACGCAATTTGGCGGCGTAGCCAGTCCGCCTGGGTTTCCACTATGAGTAATGAAAAAATGTTTCAAAATCGGCGCTGTTCCCAGAGGACAACGGGCCCGGATATAAAAACAGAAAGGAAAAACACATGGTAGCAAAGCAACGCAAACTGGGCTTGGCCATTCTGGCGGCCTGTTCATTGACGATCGTCGCCTGCGCCCCAATGCAAACGGGTCCGCAGAAAGACAAGACGTACCATATCACCCTCTTGCACACCAATGACCATCATGGCCGCTTCTGGGCGAATAAATACGGCGAATACGGTTTGGCGGCGCGTAAATCCCTGGTGGATGAAATCCGTCAGGAGGTGAAGGCGGAAGGCGGTCATGTGCTGCTGCTGTCTGGCGGCGATATTAATACTGGCGTTCCCGAATCTGATCTGCAGGACGCTGAGCCGGATTTCAAAGGGATGAACATGGTTGGTTACGACGCCATGGCGATCGGCAATCATGAGTTTGATAATCCCCTCGATATTTTACGCATGCAGGAACAGTGGGCGAATTTCCCGTTCCTGGCGGCGAACATATACGACTCCAATGGCAAGCGTCTGTTTGAGCCATACAAGATCTTCAACGTTGACGGCCTGCGTATCGGCGTAATGGGGCTGACGACCGAAGACACCAAAAAACTGGGCAACCCTGAGTTTATTGACGCAGTGCAGTTCACCAAGCCGACGGATGAAGCCGCGCGCGTACTGCCGGAGCTGAAGAAAAAAGCGGACATCGTTATCGCCGCTACTCACATGGGGCACTATGCTGACGCCGATTATGGCATTAACGCGCCGGGCGACGTGACCTTGGCGCGCACGGTCCCAGGCATTGACGTGATTGTCGGCGGCCACTCTCAGGACCCTGTGTGCATGACTGGCGAAAACCAGGCCAATGAGTCATACCAGCCAGGCGACGCCTGTATGCCGGATGTTCAGAACGGAACCTTGATCATGCAGGCGCATGAGTGGGGCAAATATGTTGGCCGTGCGGATCTGGAGTTCCGTAATGGTGAGTTGACGCTGGTTAAATATCAGTTGATTCCGGTTAACCTGAAGAAGAAAGTGAAGAACGCGCAAGGCGAAGATGAACGCGTGTTCGTCTCGAAAGAAATCAAGCCGGACCAGAAAGTACTGGCTTTCCTGCAGCCTTATCAGGATAAAGGCCAGGAGCAACTGAACCAGGTAGTGGGTGATGTAGACAAGCGTTTGGAAGGCGACCGCAATGTGGTGCGTTTCAAGCCGACTAACCTGGGCCATTTGATCGCAGCGGCGCAAATGGAAAAGGTTAAAGCGGATCTGGCGGTGATGAACTCCGGCGGCGTTCGCGACAGCATTGATGCGGGGCCTATCACTTACAAAGAAGTGCTGATGGTGCAGCCTTTCGCTAACATGGTCAGTTCGGTGGACCTGAGCGGTAAAGAGCTGTTGGACTACCTGCGCATCGTAGCGGAAAAGCCGGTGGATAGCGGCGCTTTCGCCCAGTTCGCCGGCGTACAACTGGAAGTGGTTGGCGGCAAACTGAAATCCGCCAAGGTCAACGGCAAGCCTATCAATCCAAAGCAAACCTATCGTATGGCTATCAACAGCTACATCGCCTCCGGCGGTGACGGCTATCCGAAGATTGACGCCCATCCTGGTTACGTAAACAGTGGATTTGTCGATGCGGAGGTGTTGATGACCTACCTGAAGAAACACTCTCCTGTTAAGGCGGCTGATCACGAGAAAGCGGAAGTTATTCGTAAATAAGCTTCTCTGAACTGAAAGCGCCTCAGCCTCCTCTTTCTCCCGGCATAAAGCTCAAAAGGAAGAAGGGGAGGCTTCGTCTCCCTTCTTTTATATTCCTCACTTAGAAATATTTAATCCACACGACGATACATTACATCGGTTCGAAGCACATATTTGATTCCAGCTTTGACTTCACAGCCTTCATGGACGATGTCGTGCTGGAACGCCAATCCTAATCCCGCCCTGGGTGTAATATTGATTTCCGGTTCTACGAAAAAAGCGGTGTCTCCGCCAGCTTCAACTTCATTCAGGTATAACAGAAAGGTGTAGAAGCTACGCTCGCTTTTCGTGCGCCCGTAAAAGCTGTCAGAGTGAGGGGCGAATTTCATTCCTGGCTTGTAACGGTAGCACCGGAACAGTTCGTTCAGTCCGGTTAGCGACCAGCCAAATACCGTCTGAGGCAGGCCGTTCTTTATTTTCTGGTACAGATAGTCGGCATAATCAGGATCGTTTTTCATAACCCTTTCATTATTTCGATAGTCTGGCTTATAAATTTCGCCTTTATGCGTATGAAGAGGAGCGATCTGAGGATTCTGATTATCAATGAACTGAATCCACTCATGGCATTCCTGCATCGTAATAATCTCTTCCACTGTGGAAATATATGGGGCGCTATGATCGATGTTCATATGGATTTTGCGGACGGGAATTATTAGGGGATGTGTACGTTTTATAATGGCGGTTATTATACCATTTTTAGCCTGTTTTCAGGCTTTTTCGTTAGTTCTTTTTCTTTGTTAACTATATAAAAATAAAGTATTTAATTTGACTTTATGTGAGGGTTTGTCTGGTTTTTTGGGGGATTCGTCAGAAGGCGTCATTGAAGTGTCCGTTGGACATTTTGACGGCCTAAATCCATTTGTTAATCCTGAAAATGACGGGACCTGCACATGGCGGGTCCCGTCTATGTCGCCTAGGGTTCGTCCAATACGCGCTGTAACTATTCCTTCTTCTTCAAATAAGCGCCCGGACATGCCCAGATATGCGCATCGGACAGTGGTTGATAGAAGACCCAGAGAGTGTCTTTAAGCGTCGCGATGGCGAGAGGCGTGTCAGAGTTGCGGAATACGCCGGAGACCGCGCTGGAGCCGCTCCAGCCCGCCTCAGCCAGGGTTCCGTATCCATTGCTGGTGGTGTCGTTTTCCGCCGGGTTATAGGAAACCGGATTGGCGGGCGTCAGCGTACCGCTGATGGAGAACGTTTCGAATAGCAGTTGACCGTTAGCCGGTCCATCGGAGCATCGATTGTGCGTTAGATAAACGACGCCATTCAGGGTTGCGGCGGCCAACTCTCCTGAGGCGCCGACGCCTTCCGCCACCGGCTCATCTTCATTCGGCGTCACCGGATTGGGCGCTTCGCTGAAGCGGCTCAGGGGGAAGGCGCTGGCGGACCACTGATTCACGGTGGTGTCGTCATAGGGGCCGGCGTATTTGCTGTTCTCCACTGTCACTTTATTGAATTCTCCGGTGTTGTAGCTCATGCAGGCTAACTGTCCGGTTTTCACAATTTTATAGATCAACAAAATGGTGGGCCCGAGGGCTGTGAGTGTGAAAGGGCCTTCGCTGTGGGTGCAAATCGCGGGGGAAGGACTCTGGCAGGCTCCATTGTTGAAGGTCAGGCTGTGCAATTGCTGGGTCGCATTATCGCGGTAGACCAGCATAAATCCTGACTGGTGCGGGATGCTGGTCAGAGCAATTTCTTCGACTTCTCCGGTATCGGGCGCTTCCGCCAGCCGCCAGCCGGTTTCAAGATCATAGTGCTTAATGATCAATCGCTTATTTGAATCCCGATAGGCCAGGGCGAGCCCGTCCGCATTGGAGGCCAAATGCAGATAGCCGTCGCCATCCTCGGCGACAGTGACTTCCGGCGACCATCTATGGCCGTCAAACACAGAGTACTTCAGCGTTCCATCCAGGTCCGCGCTGACGACATAGAGCTCATCCTGGTAGGCGGCGGCGCTCAGGTTCTGCTTGCCGCCAAGGGGCGTTTCCCGTGGAGGCAGCCATTGGAAGGATTTGCCCCACAGGAACTGAAACCAATTAGCGTCCCTGTCGTTTTTCTGCAGGTCGCCCAGATTGAAGTTCTTTTCGATGGTTTTAAGCAGGCTGTAATGGTTATAACCCTCCGCCTGTTTGCCGGGCTTGATCATGTCCCCGAGAAGAACGGTATAGATTTGATTGGGTCCATCGTAGGTGTACTTTTTGCCTTTGTCGTAAAAGGCTTCGAAGTCGGCTTCGTCGTAGGTGACCACCACCAGGGT
This sequence comes from Hahella sp. NS-SX17, assembly GCF_057367735.1. Lineage (NCBI taxonomy): Bacteria > Pseudomonadati > Pseudomonadota > Gammaproteobacteria > Oceanospirillales > Hahellaceae > Hahella > Hahella sp. NS-SX17. The sequence goes on along the minus strand of NZ_CM170632.1, from coordinate 5,093,358 downwards.
TTTCGGCGGCAGTTTACTGTTGGGACCGGGAAAGTTCAGACCGGCGAAGAAGGATTGCAACCATCTCGCCTGCTGGTCGACCAATACCGGTGCGCGCTCGCCATTTAAGCTGTCATTGAGGGTGCCCACCAGGTAGTGGCCGTCGTTCCACATATTGGGCGTGAACCACGCATACTCAGGAAAGTCGTTATTGAGCAGGTCGCGCCAGAATCCGGCTTCGTTGTCTATTTTTTTCCAGCGCTCCTGATTGTCCAGGATGTTCTGGAAGGACGAAAACGGGTTGTGCTTGATCACGTAGGGATAGTGGTCGCGAGGCTTGAAGTTTTCAGGAACCCAGGGCGTATCGTCAGGGACATAGCTGTCCATATAGGCCTTCCAGCGCAAATTCAGCGGAGAGGCCTCGATAAGATCCACAATCGTCTTTTGTGGGAGCGGTTGAGGCTGGTCGTCATCGCTGACATTGCAGAGTTCTCCCGCAATGGAGGTAATGTAGTTGGTCTGAGAGGGATGCATGACGCCGAAGCTGTTGGTCAGCTCAATTCCCTGAGCGGCCAGATTACGCATGTATTCGTTTTCCTGTACGTAACCCCGGTACTCGTTCTCAAACATGATGATCAGGACATGATCAAAGACGCGCTCTTCCATAAAACCTCCCTGGCTTCGCTGACCGCTTCTTCATGGGCGCTGACTGATAGCCGTTTTTTACAGTCTACTGATGGTCAGTATAGACGTTTTTTTGATCACTCAGATGACTGGGTTTGGTTGTCAGGCCAGTAAGCTATGCGCGCCAGCCTGCTTGAGCTTGTGTGTGAAATGCAGTGTATAGTCGCCTATGGTGTGGAAATGAATGAAAAAGGAAAGCTTGACAGGGGGAAGGATGTAACGTTGAGATTATTAACGGGGCCTGACATAGGCAGGCCCCGTCGTCGCAGACAAATGGAAGGAAGTTATTTGTCCGCCTGATTAATAGTGTGACTTGAACAAGGTGACGAAATTTGGACAAAGGAATACAGGATGAATTGATCCAGGAAATAGGCTCATTGATCATAAACCATAAAAATTACGCCAAGGATCAATGGCGCGCTATCGCTTTGGTCGGCGACTTTTCCGATGGAATGGAGGCGATGCATGGCTATGCGTACTTTGAAGACGGTGAGTTTGCGTCACGAATAGCAGGCTTTGACTGTCTGGATAAAATTCAGGAATTGCGTGAGGAAATGATCAAGTGTGGCGACAAGGGGTGGAGCCAGTGTTTAATTCATATTGTCAGGCCAGACCTTCAAATAATAATTCGATTTGAGTACGAGAACCCTAAGCGCTGGTCTCCAGGAAAGGTGTCGCTTGATATGCGTGACTTTGCTGAACTCTTAAAGCCTTCCTTTTAAAGGTTGGCGAGTTCGGCGTTCGACCTGTTATTCGATGAGATTCGGAGACGTGTCAGCCTAACAAAAAAAGGCGACCTTGCGGCCGCCTTTTTTCGGGGACTTAGCGTGAAAATCGGTTCTTAGTGGAACTGATCTTCTTCAGTTGAGCCGGTCAGTGCGGTTACTGAAGACTGGCCGCCTTGAATAACGGTGGTCATGTCGTCGAAGTAGCCGGTGCCGACTTCTTGCTGGTGAGCAACGAAGGTGTAACCCCGTTCCGCAGCAGCAAATTCGGTTTCCTGCAGTTCCACGTATGCGGACATGTCGTTGCGAGCGTACTTGTACGCCAAGTCGAACATGTTGTACCACATGTTGTGGATGCCCGCCAAAGTGATGAACTGGAACTTGTAGCCCATGGCTGACAGTTCGCGCTGGAATTTGGCGATAGTGGCGTCGTCCAGGTTCTTCTTCCAGTTGAAGGAAGGAGAGCAGTTGTAGGACAACAGTTGGTCTGGGTATTCCTTCTTGATCGCTTCCGCGAATTTCTTGGCTTCAGCCAGATCCGGCGTCGCAGTTTCACACCACAGCAGGTCAGCGTAAGGCGCGTAAGCCAGACCGCGGGCGATGGCTTGGTCGATACCGGCTTTAACGCGGTAGAAACCTTCGGAAGTACGGTCGCCAGTGACGAACGGCTTGTCGTAGTCGTCGCAGTCGGAAGTCAGCAGGTCCGCCGCGTTGGCGTCAGTACGCGCCAGAACGATGGTGGAGGCGCCGGAAACGTCAGCAGCCAGACGCGCAGCGATCAGCTTTTGTACGGCTTCCTGAGTAGGAACCAGTACTTTTCCGCCCATGTGGCCGCACTTCTTGACGGAAGCCAACTGGTCTTCGAAGTGAACGCCGGAAGCGCCTGCTTCGATCATGGCGCGCATCAGTTCGTAAGCGTTCAATACGCCGCCGAAACCGGCTTCCGCGTCAGCGACGATTGGAGCGAAGTAATCAATGTAGCCTTCGTCGCCAGGGTTCAGGCCTTTTTTCCACTGAATCTGGTCAGCGCGACGGAAAGAGTTGTTGATGCGCTTAACGACTGCTGGGACAGAGTCCACTGGGTACAGAGACTGATCCGGGAACATGGACATGTAAGAGTTGTTGTCCGCAGCAACCTGCCAGCCTGACAGGTAGATAGCCTGGATGCCTGCTTTAACCTGTTGTACGGCCTGACCGCCAGTCAGAGCGCCCATGGCGTTTACGAAGTCCTTCTCAGGACGAAAAGTGGGTTTGGCGCCTTCATTGATCAGCTTCCACAGCTTCTCAGCGCCGCGCTTGGCGATAGTGTTTTCGATTTTCAGGGAACCACGCAGGCGCACTACGTCTTCAGCAGAGTAGGTGCGTCTTACGCCTTTCCAACGTGGGTTCTCCGCCCAGTCCTTCTCGATGGCTGCAATTTCTTCAGCGCGATTGTAATTTCCAGTTGTCATCGCTCAACGACCCTCTTTTGGTTTAGTTGAATTTTTGTACGAGACAAAGTGTACGACTTTAGTCATAATTTCTTAAATTTATAGTTTTTATTCTCGGTATTCGTGAAATGAATGTAAGTCGCATCGATTTGAATTTACTGGTTTTTTTAGATGTTTTATTGCGCGAAAAAAGCGTCACCAAGGCGGCGAATCACTTGGGAATCACTCAGCCTGCGATGAGTAATGGCCTGCGTCGTCTGCGGGATATGTTTGGCGATCCCTTGCTGGTGCGCACCAGCGAGGGTATGACGGCGACGGCGCGGGCGTTGGAGTTGCAGCCGATGGTGCGCTCGATCTTGTCTGACATTGATATGGTGGTGCAGCCGAAAGAAGTGTTTTCGCCAGCCACCAGCCGTCGCGTCTTTCGCATTATGGCCAGCGACTATGCGGAAAGCACTCTGATTCCCGCCCTGTTGCGGCGCCTGCGTAGAGTAGCGCCCAATATCATCCTGGATGTATTGACCCCCAGCGACGTTACGTTTCTTGATGTGGAGCAGGGTCGGGTGGATATGGCGATTAACCGCTTTGACAAAATGCCGCTGTCCTTTCATCAGAAAACCATCTGGGAGGATGGCTTTTCCTGCTTATTGAGCGTTCATAATCCGCTGGTATTTGATTTCACCCTGGAAAACTACCTTAACGCCAATCACATATGGGTCAGCAAAACCGGCTTTGGCGTTGGCGTCGGGGTTAATCCCAAGGATGTGCAGCGTCTGGGGTGGGTGGACGAGGCGCTGACGCGTTTGGGGAGTAAGCGGAAAATCAGCGTATTCACACGGCACTATCAGGTGGCGATGCTGTTGGCGCAGCAGCATGACTTGATCGCGACCCTGCCGAGCCGAGCCGCGCTGCTGACGCTGGATCACCCCGGTGTGGTGGTCAAGGAGCCGCCGTTTCCGATTCCGCCTATCGAGCTGAAGATGGCCTGGAGCCCCCTGCTGCAGAACAACTCAGATCACCGATGGCTGCGTCAGTTGATTACCGAAGTCGCTAACGAACCAGAAGAAAATGAAACCCGGGCGAAGGACTGACAGAACCGTCAGGTCTTTCGACTGGAGAATCAGGATTTTTGCATCACATCCACCAGCTTTTTGTTCAGCTCCAATATCTGCTTGGCCATATTTTCCATTAACGCCAGACAAGTGCGCGGCTGGTTGCGAATCAGAAAGATAAATTCGTCCATCGGCGCGGACATGACGGTGCAGGGTCGATCGGCGATGACCGTGGCCGTACGCGGCGTTTTGGTCAGCGCCGCCATAGCTCCGAAAATTTCATTGGGGCCGACTTTGCCCACCAGTTGATCCTTCACGTAAACCGAGGCTTCCCCGCTGATAAGGTCAAACACTTCGTCAGCAGGATCGCCTTCGCGGATGATGACCTCGCCTTGTTTGAAGGACTTGAAGGACGTGTGAGTCTCATTCTGGGTGTCGATTCCTTGGCAGCAGGCCTCGGCGAAGAAGGCCGAGATCTGCATGAGATATTCTTTGAAATGAACGGAGCCTGTCGCGGCGTCGCGAAATCGTTTTTTGCTGATTTGCGCCAGTGTGGCGGGACCGTCTGAGCGAATGACCGGCTCCGGAAAGCCTGATAACACCTGAATGCCAATTAAATCTCCCGGCTCGAAATGATAGATGGGACGGTCATCCGTGACGGCTTCCAGCTCGCCGGCTTCAACAAAATATAAGTAGTCGCCGTCGAATTCCCGGTACAGGTCGTCGATGTAGTCGAATTTGACGCTGTCGCACAGCATTTTGATATTGTCGTATAGTTTGGCGCTGCTCTGGGCTACATTAGCGCCCAGAGCTGTCAGTCTGTCCGTTGTGCCATTGATGAAACGCATGCTGTTAGTTCCCCCGCAGAGACGGACTTATTGTTGTTCCATAAGCAAAAGGCCTTCCACATGGACGTCAGGGTCGTCTATTTGCTGCAAATCGAAGGCGCCGGCGAAAGCGTCTCCCGGCGCCGCGAAAATGCCGTTGAGATTGCCGCTGACACAACTGCTGCAGTTGACTGATCCGCTGATGTTTCCGTCCAGCACGTTAAGGTATGCCTGCGCATCCTGGTAAGAACCTGAGAGTTGTGTGCTCCAGTTCTGGCTGGCTGTGCTGACGTCCAGCAGGCCGTTGCTGATGACGCCATTGTCGAAATCCACTTGGAAAGAGCCATTAACAGCAGTGACGACGCCGTCTGAACCGCTGCCGATAAAGTCCCCGGTTGTAGCGAAATTTGCGGTTCCCGTCAGGTCGGAAGTGTTGGCGGCTTCTGCTGACAGCCAGTAGATGGAGCGCTCCTCAGACCTGAAGATGCCGGGGTTGGACACGTCATCGTAAATTTCCACGCCAGCGCTGGCGGATGATTTCCAAAGCCCCCAACTGATATTGCCGCGGCCGCCCACGCTTGGGTCAAACTTTTCCAGGATGGCGTCGCCCCGTCGCACCACTGTGTAAGGCTCGGGGAAATTGTCCGGGTCAAAAAACATGTCTGTGGAAGACGGGCTGCCGGAGCCGGGATCGTCCACATCCGGCAGGATGAAAACCGGTTCGCCGTTAGTATCGAACACCATTTTTAGATTAGCGGACTGGGAGCCGTCGATACTGCCGTAGCCATACGAGCCTTCCATGATGCCGCCCAGGGTGCCGGCGATATCCGTGCTGGATGCGGAGGAGGAGATGGGGTCATAGGCCACCAGACCAAACAGTAAGCTGACGTCTCCAGTGGTAGTGTAAAACTCCAGTTTGCCGGGGTTTTGCATGGACTCGCGTACGCCGATAGGCGCGCCGGAGAGGGACAGGTCGTCGTCAATATCAGCAATGAGGCCGACCAGATCGGTAATATTGTCCTGCAGCATGATGGTGACGGTATTAATAGGCGGCGTGCCGCCGGAGCTGCTGAAGGAATATTCGATATTAAACGTCACCGGGCCGGCACTGGTGTAATCGAAAGGCGTTATTGTCTGGGGTGCGATGATGGTGGCGAGCACTTCTTCTCCGGCCCCAGCCACCACGGCTGCGCCGAATATGCGGTCGTTCATGAACTGCTCATACTCGGCGACGGTCAGGCGCGGGTCCTGAACAGATGGTCCAGAGCTGTCCCCGGATGACCCCGGCGTCAGTCCTCCGGCTAGATCCGGATTGGTGTCGGTGAAGTGGGTCGACTCCACATCATTGATAACATCGGCCGGGCTGGACGCGCCAAGCGCGGTTGCGTTAATCAAATCTCCGCCGCCAGTGCTTGAACCAGCGTCGTGGTTGGCGAACTCATCAGGAGAGGCTTTGACAGCGTCGGTTTGTGCGGTTTGTGTTGTGGACGTCGATGCGCTCTCGTCGTCTTCGCTGGACTCATTTGCAGTGGCTGGTGAGCGGGAGCGTCGGGCCTCTGCTTTTGGTACGGGCAGGCCTTGCTGCATTTCCGGCGGCGCCTGCAGTAGCCCCTCTGGGGCTTGGCCGGGGGTTATGGCGGAGAAGCGGAAGGCGACATCTTCCCCCAGATTCAAGGCGCCGGCGGTATTCTCCACTCTCAAGCCGCCTTGCCAGACCGCCAGCAGCAGCCTTTGTCCGCGGCTTTCCAGGGCTTCGTAGTGAGTGCCGCGGATACCAATGCTGGCGGCGTGAGTGGAGACTTTGTAGGCGTCGCTGTCGCCTTTGCCAATAGAGCCGGTAATAGTACGGAAGCCGCCTTCCAGCAGCTGCATGATAGCGGCTCCGCCTTTGTTTTCGTCCCCCGGTGAATATTCGGCAATGGTGAAGCGGGTGTTTTCTCGCAGCGTCATCAGCGCTTTATCGGTGAATCGTAGTTGCAGTATGGAGTCTGCCCCGGTAGTGAGCGTATCCCCCACATAAATAGCAGCGCGTCGATTCAAGGGGCGTTCCTCGCCGTTTTCTCCCAAGGCGGTGGCGACGCCGCGGGACATAATTACTTTTCCGGCTTCCAGTGGCGCGGCGGAGGCCATCGGCGCGAGCAAGCCGTAAGTCGTCAATATTGCCGCTATCGTACTGAATATGTGTTCTCGCATAAGGGGGACCTCCTTAAAACCGCCAACGGATGCGGAATTCTCCGCGCCATCGGGTGTAGTCATACAAGTCCAGGTTGCTTTCGTTGTCTGTGTAAGAAAGTTCGGCGAGCGCGCTTAGCTCGTGGTTGAGCTTCCATTCTCCGCCAGCGCTGAGCTGAGTGGATGTATCATCGCGGACTTCCCCGAATACCGGGTTTTCCGCCTTATAGTCAGCGAAAAAGCCGGAGTACCCCACATAAGGCGTCAGGGTGGGGGAGAGCTTGTAAGCGAGCCGATAGCCAAGACTATAGAAGTCTTTGGCGAGAGAAGACGCGTCCTGTTGTCTTGGGTTTTCTGTTCCTGCAAACAGGCTGAGGGTGTGCAATAGTCGCGCGCGAGGAACCAGAAAAGACAGACCCGTGAGAGGCTGGTAGTTGTTCAGGAGCGGATTGGCGAAGGAATCTTTGACAAAAACGCCAGCATAAAAAAACGTCAATAAGTGAGTATTCCACTGTTCCCGCCATTGCATGAAAACGCCGCTGTTACGCTGATAATCTTCCGAATCCAGCAGCACATGTTGATAGGACGCGCCGGCTTCCAACTCCCGATAAGCGCGACTGTTCTTCCATGAGGCGCTGAGGCGGGCGGAGTCTAAGTCGAAATCGCTGTTTTCAAAATTATGTTTATGCTGGCTGTCGAACTCCAGTCTGGCGGAATTCAGCTGAGAAACCGGGTAAGCATAGGCGAAGCTGGTGCGCAGTGCGGCGTAAGCGCTTTCGGTTTCCTGAGCTGAGTCGGGGAGTTCAAACAGGCCAACGAAGCGTTCGTCGGTGGCGTTGTTGATATTGCTGTCATAACCGCCCCCCAGGCCAATGTGGCCCCGCCAGCGACGTTGTAACTCGTACTCGCGTTCATCCAGCGCCGCCAGAAAGCGGGCGATATTGTCTTTTACCGCCTGTGGGGGGTCTCTGGCCAGGACAATAAGAAACTGCTCGCGGGCGGCGTTGTACTGCTGCAGGTTAAAAAGCGTTCTTGCGTATTCCAGGCGAAAGCGGTCATTGTCTGGATACAGCGCCGTAAGTCTTTCGAATACGAACTGGGCTTCTGGGTAGCGGCCGCTTTCTAAGGCGGACAGGCCGAAATAGAAATCGAACTCCGGGTCGCCTTCCATGCTTTCCATGCGCTCGACTCCAAGTCGATAAGCTTGCTCGTAGTCTCCGGCGGCGTTTAGCGACTTTAAGGTCGCTGCGATTGAGCTACTCTTAACAGAATCCTGGGCGTAGGCGGGCAGGCCCCAGATCATCAGCAAAATCAGTAGCAGGCGGCGGACTTTTTTCGTTATCAACAAAGCGATAATTCCTTTTGCCGATGGTGACGGAAACATCCAGTGCTTTAAGTCTAGAGAGAGAGGGTGATTTTGCCAGCCGCAGTTTTTTCGGAGTCGGCAATAAATTTATGAATTGCAACAGTTTCACATGCGAACGTATTCAGGGTTGCTCAAACATATCCCCGCCTTGCTGATCGCTGCGGTCTTTATTGGCTGGCAGTTGACCACTCAGGCTGGCGACCGTTCTTTATTAAATCGCCTTGACTATGTGTTCTATGACTGGCGGGCGCAGACGGCGGCGTTTTTCACCCGGGTGGAGCCATATTCTGACATTGTGATTGTGGATATTGACGAAGCTTCTATACAGCGTGAAGGTCGTTGGCCCTGGAGTCGCGCCCGTGTGGCGGCTCTGGTGGAGGCGCTGCAAAAGTCCGGCGCGGCGGTGGTGGCGTTTGATGTGGTGTTCTCTGAGTCTGAAAGCAATAACTTTATCGAATCCGTGGCCGCGTCCGCCGGGCCGGAGCTCAGTGAAGAGGATCGGGCGGCGCTCAATCGCATTGCTATGTCCTGGCGGCCGGATGAGCAGCTGGCGGAACGTTTGTCGGAGATTGATACGGTGCTGGGTTTTTTCATGCACCTGGACACCTCGATGCAAATCGGCAGATTGCCCGATCCTCTTGCGTCGGCGCCGACCGGCCATGTTCTGATCAACGCTTCCGGATACGCGGCGCCCCTGCTTGAGTTGCAAGACGCCGCGGCGGGGAGCGGTTTTGTCACGACCTTTCCAGATGCGGATGGTGTGATCCGACGCACGCCGGTATTCATGTCCTTTGATGGCGCTATCTATCCTTCTTTGGCGCTGTCCGCGGCGATGACGTATCTACTGGCGGATGAGGCGGCGCTTGAGTTCACGCCCCTTGGCGCGGTGCAAGCCGCGAGCGGAATGCGCCTGACTGACGTTCTCGTACAGACTGATGCGGTCGGCCGAGTGCTAATTCCTTATCGGCAGGGGCGAGGACAGTTTCGCTATATGCCCGCCTGGTTGGCGCTGGCGGGAGGGCTTGCGCCCCAGGAGCTGGAAGGCAAACTGGTATTTGTGGGGACTTCCGCTATCGGTCTCGCCGATCTTGTGAGTACGCCTTTCGCTACCGTCTTCCCTGGTGTGGAGGTGCAGGCGCTGGTGGCGCAAGGGCTGCTGCGAGGCGAATTTCCCTACCGTCCAGTATGGGAGCCAGGGGCGGTGTTGGTGTTTCAGCTGATTTTGCTGTTGCTGCTGGTATGGGTGCTGCCGGGGCGACGTCCCCTGACAATGGTGCTGGCGGCGATTATGATCAATCTTTTATTGGTGGCGCTGAACACCTTGATATGGACGCGCTGGCGTATGGATTTTCCCATGATCAGTACACTGTTGCTGGCCCAGAGCGTCTTTGGCTGGTATCTGGTGACGGAATTTATTCACGAGTACGCCATTGAGCGTCGCGTACGCGGCATGTTTGCGCAATATGTGCCGCCAGCCCATATCGACCGCATGCTGGATAACCCTGAGCAATATTCCATGGCGGGGGAAAGCAAGGAATTGACGGTGCTGTTCTCTGATATTCGCAGCTTCACCACTATTTCCGAGCAGTTATCCGCGGCGCAACTGAAAGAACTACTGAATCTCTACTTCACACCGATTACTGAGTCTATTTTTCGCAATGACGGCACCATCGATAAGTATGTTGGCGATATGGTGATGGCGTTTTGGGGAGCGCCAGTGGACGATCTGGAACATGCGGAAAAAGCGGTTAAGACCGCCATGGAGATGCAGGCGATCACCCGGCGTTTGTCAGTAGAGCTTTCCCAAAAAGGCTTTCCTCCCATTCGGATTGGCGTTGGCGTCAATACTGGGCTGATGAATGTCGGCGACATGGGGTCGCAATATCGCAAGGCCTATACGGTGCTGGGGGATGCGGTGAACCTGGGTTCTCGGCTGGAGGGGCTGACCAAATTCTATGGTGTGGATGTCCTGGTGGGAGAAATGACGGTAAAGGCGGCCGATGGCTACGCCTTTCGCTTCTGTGATCGCATTCAGGTGAAAGGCAAGGATATTCCGGTGGACGCCTATGAGCCGCTGGGAGAAAAAGGACGGCTTGACGCGGTAACTGTGAATCGTCTGACCCGTTATCAGCGGGCGATCGAATGTTACCGGGCGCGGCAATGGGAGCAGGCGGACGCTATATTCCAGCAACTGCAATTGGAAGAGCCGGGCCGCCGTTTGTATAACCTGTACAGGGAGCGGATTATCGGTCTAAGGCGGCAGACGCTGCCAGATGATTGGGATGGCGTCTATCGTCACACGTCCAAGTGATTTAATAATCAGGCGGATTCTGTTTGTCTGCAACGACAGGGCCTACAAAGAGAACTGACGCAGCTCCTGTGACACCTGACTGTGTTGCAACAAACGCATGAACTCGTCTTTCAGGCGTTTCACCGTGCCGGGGTCCTGGTAGCAGCAGAAGCCCTCCCATTTTTCGTAATGGTGGCGTAGCAAGATGCCGTCATCGTCAATCAGCACATAAACCTGCTCGGGAAAACTCAACTCAGGATTGAGCATCTTGATTTCAATATTGGAGGTGAGCCGACGGGCGAGGGCGAGCAGTTGGTTGCTCTGCGCTACAGGCGTTTTCGGGGCCCCCAGCAGGATTTTAATCTGCGTGGCGCGGCCGCCCCGGGCGAGGCTGCTTAAGGCGTCCAGCACATCGGGGTTGTCCAGTACGTTTTTTTCCAGGTCCCAAGTCAGAATATAGGCGCTTTGTCTGGCTTGCGAAGTGAGGGATTTCAGGTGCTCAAGGTAGTCCGGCTCAGAGTGAAAGCGATAAACCCGGTCATCTTGTCCCAGCGCGTTTTTCGCTTCGACCTTCGCAGACCCCAGTGTCAACTCCATGTGCTGGTGGAGCGAACCTGCTTCTGTATGAGGCTCGCTGATGGCCTGAAAGCCTTCGCTGGCGTACAGGGAGGTGGCTTCGATATTGGCGCTGAGCTGCAAGTGAGTAAGCCCTTCCGAACGGGCGTAGCCGATAACGAATTTAAGGAGACTTCTGGCGATTCCCTGACGGCGATACGCTGGCGTTACGGCAAGGCGGCCGAGCTTCGCTTTCTCCGGCGACAATCGCACCAGACGGGCGACCGCCAGATTACGGTCTTCCATATCCTTTACCAGGAAATGTACGGCGTTTTCGTCTTTGTCGTCCCACTCCAATTCCGGGGGGACGCCTTGCTCTTCCACAAAAGCCTGTTGGCGAATCGCGCGCAGTTCGCTTTCGTTTTCCAACCAAGTGGTGATGCGGGTGTACTTAAGCGTCGTCATCGTCCCAGTCTTCCTCATCGTCATCGAAGCCTTCCAGCACCAGACTGCCTCTATTCAACAAGGAACTCAACAACTTCAATGCGTCCTTATCCGCGCTCCACGGCAACAACTGCTCACGGTCTACATCATTGCTGCGGCACAAGGTTTCCACCAGGGGCGCAAAGCGTTCATCGGCGTCATAAGCTTCGCCGTCCACAGAAAACATGATGCGGCGCGCGCCGGCTTCTTCGTACAGGCTGTAGGTGTAGCGAGAGCCCTCATTCCAGCGCCACTGGATTTCCTGATCCTGCAGTGATTCGCCCACGTCTTCCGGCGAAAGGCGCATATCGGCGTCCAGCGGCGGTACGGCGGCGTCGAACTTCGGCGCGCTGATGAAGCGTCCGAAACTGCGGCGTAAACCCGCTTCGTCATCAAGCAGGGCTTGTAAACGGGATTTAATGTCCGCAAACACATCATCGCTGATCAAACCGGGGTTGCTCAATGGCGCTTCGGTGGCGTCGTGCAAATGAGTGGATAACGCTGGGTTCTCAAACCAATCGTCCGCCAGCGCGGACATCAGCTCCGCATAAGTCGGGGAGCGAAAGCCTACCGAAAGGGTGATGCAGGATGTTTCCGCGATGCCGTAGTGGGCGTAGCGTGGCGGCAAATACAGCGCATCGCCAGGCTCCAGCACCCATTCATCCGTCTGCTCGAAATTCTGCAGGATGCGCAACGGCGTGCCGTCCACACGTGGCGATTGGTGATCGCAGGGCGGGCCGATGCGCCAGCGGCGAGCGCCCGTCGCCTGGATCAGAAATACGTCGTAATGATCAAAATGCGGCCCTACGCTGCCTCCCGGCGGCGCAAAGCTGGCCATCACATCGTCCACGCGCCAGTTGGGCAGGAAACGGAAGCGATCGAGCAGGTCAGCGATTTCCGGAGCCCAGGTGTCTAGTCCCTGCACTAACAGAGTCCAGCCTTGAAGAGGCATATTTTCCAGCTTTTCTATGGAAAATGGGCCGTGCTCCAACTGCCAGGGAAGGCCGTTAAGCTCTTCGTAGACCAAACGGGATTCGACTTCTTCTTCCGTGGCGAGCCCCGCCAGATCATTCTCGTCCAGCGGGCATTCATAATCAGGCAGTAAGCCGCGAATAATCAGCGGCTTTTTTTGCCAGTAATGCGCCAGGAAGTCGGCGACGCTGATGTCGCCCAGGTGAGTCAACATATCGCTGTTACTCGCCGCTATAGTCTTTGATGCGCGCAGCTTGCTCTGCGGCGTTGCCGATGTATGTCGCCGGCGTCATTTCAAGCAGACGCTGCTTGGCTTCTTCAGGAATTTCCAGCGACTCAATGAACGGCTTCATGGCTTCCTGAGTAATCGCTTTGCCGCGAGTCAGTTCTTTCAGCTTCTCGTAAGCGCCTTCGATGCGGTAGCGACGCATGACAGTCTGGATAGGCTCCGCCAGCACTTCCCAGCTTTGGTTCAGGTCTTCGTCCAGACGCATGGGGTTCAGCTCCAGCTTGCCCAGGCCTTTCAGAGTAGAGTGATAAGCGATCAAGGACTGCGCCAAACCAACGCCCAGATTACGCAATACGGTAGAGTCGGTCAGATCGCGCTGCCAGCGGGAGACCGGCAACTTACGGCTCAAGTGCTCCATTACCGCATTGGCGATGCCCAGGTTGCCTTCGGAGTTTTCGAAATCAATCGGGTTGACCTTGTGAGGCATGGTGGAAGAGCCGACTTCGCCAGCCACCGCTTTTTGCTTGAAGTAACCCAGGGAAATGTAGCCCCAGACGTCGCGGTTCAGATCAATCAGGACCGTGTTGAAACGGCACACGGCGTCGAAGGCTTCGGCGATGAAATCGTGGGGTTCGATCTGAGTGGTGTATGGGTTCCATTCCAGTCCCAGCTCTTTGATCAGACTCTGTGCGTGGGCTTCCCAGTCGACATCGGGATAGGCGCTCAAGTGCGCGTTGTAGTTGCCGACGGCGCCGTTGATCTTGCCCAGCATTTTGACCTGGCGAATCTGCGCCATTTGTCTTTTCAGGCGAGCGACCACATTGGCGAGCTCTTTGCCGACGGTCGTGGGCGAAGCGGTTTGTCCGTGAGTACGGGACAGCATGGGCTGTGCGGCGAAGTTCAAGGCCAGTTCTTCCAGTCTGGCGACGACTTGCTGCATCACAGGCAGCGCCACGTCTTGTACGCCGCGCTTCAGCATCAGGGAGTAAGACAGGTTGTTGATGTCTTCCGAGGTGCAGGCGAAGTGTACGAATTCGTTAATATCCGTAAGAATTTTGGGAGCGCCGTCACGTTTGAACTGTTCTTTGATGAAGTACTCCACCGCTTTCACATCGTGATTGGTGGTGCGTTCGATTTCCTTGACCCGGGAGGCGTCTTCCAGCGACAGGTTCTCATAGATGGCGGTCAAAAAGGCTGTCGTTGCGTCGTCAAAAGCGGGAACCTCTGGGATACCGGGATTGGCGGCCAATTGCAGCAGCCATTTGATTTCCACTTCAATCCGCGCTTTGATCAGACCAAACTCACTGAAGATCGGCCGCAAATCGGCGACCCTACCGGCGTAACGGCCGTCGACGGGGGAGAGTGCTGTCAGCTCGTTAAGTATCATGTTTCTATCTCTTGCAGCGGTTGAACAAACGTTGAATTCTAACATTAAAGGGGCATGCGATCAGCGCAACATACCATTGGCGATCTGCAGAATCTTTTTGCGCATGAAGAACAGTTTCCAGCGGCGTCCGCCAACCTGTCTCCATAACACAGCGGCGCGAATGCCAGCCAGCAGCAGGGCGCGGATTTTATCCGCGTTTTCATCCACTCGCAGGAATCTGGGGTCGCCAGTCACCTGTATACGCTGAGGGAAGGTGCTGATGGTGTCGCTGTAAAGCGAGGCGAAAGCGCTGATGATGTTGGTGTGTGTGGGGTCGAAATGCAAAGTCTGGGTTTTGATTTGTGCGATGCGCTGGCTCATTACGTCCAGCATGTCGCCGCGCTTGTTGACCTTGCCTTCCAGATACAGGAGGGTCAGGGCGTAACGCACGACATCCACTTTTTTGCGGTCCTGCTTTCTTTCCAGTACGGCGATCAGCTCTTTCAAGCCCAGTTGCACGCCATAAACATCGCCATACACATCGAGAGTCGTCGTTGCGTCGACTTTGAGCAGGCTTTTCAGGCTGCATTCATAGCTGGTTGGTGCGATGGTACCTTGCTTGGCCAACTGATCCACCAGCGCGGCGGACTGGAAAACTCCCGCCAACGCTATCACTTGATTCTCAAGGTTATAGGACAAAGTCGACTGACTCCTATTTGAATACAGATTCGATAACGCCGCCGCCCAGGCAGCGCGCGCCATCATAAAATACGACCGACTGGCCGGGGGTGACCGCCCGCTGGGGCTTGTCGAATGTGACCCTTATTCCGTCGTCACCCACATCCACGCGACATAGCTGGTCGGGTTGCCGGTAACGGGTTTTGGCGTAGCAGGAGAAGGACGATGTCGCGGGAGCGCCGTTAATCCAGTCCAGTTTGCTGGCGGTCAGGCCTGCGCTGAACAACTGAGGGTGATCTCCGCCTTGGGCTACGATCAGCTCGTTGTTATCGAGATCTTTCTCCACCACATACCAGGGCGCGTCGTCATAGCCCTTCAGGCCGCCAATGCCGAGTCCCTGGCGCTGGCCGATAGTGTGGTACATCAATCCCTGGTGACGGCCGATCTCTTCGCCTTTATCCGTCACAATTTTACCGGGTTGAGCAGGCAGGTAGGTCTTCAGGAAGTCGGAAAACTTGCGCTCGCCAATAAAGCAGATGCCTGTACTGTCTTTTTTATCATGGGTGACCAGATCCTGCTCCCGGGCAATGCGACGGACTTCTTTCTTCAGAAGGCCGCCGACGGGGAATAGCGTTCTCGCTAACGCCTGACCAGGGACGGCGTGCAGGAAATAGCTCTGTTCTTTGCTGGGATCTGCGCCTTTCATCAGGTACGTGTGTTCGCCAAAACGAGAGAACTGGGCGTAATGTCCTGTAGCGATCAGGTCGCCGCCTAGCGCCTGGGCGTAATCCAGAAAGGCTTTGAACTTGATTTCTTTGTTGCACAGGATGTCCGGGTTTGGCGTTCTTCCGGCGCGGTATTCGTCAAGGAAATGCTCAAAAACGCGGTCCCAGTATTCTGCGGAGAAGCTAGCAGTATGCAGTTTGATGTCTAACTTATCGCAGACTTTTTGTGCGTCCTCAAGATCAGAGAGAGCAGTGCAGTAATCCGTACCGTCGTCCTCATCCCAGTTTTTCATGAACAAGCCTTCGACTTCATAGCCGAGCGCTTTCAGGAGGTAGGCGGATACGGAGGAATCGACTCCTCCGGAAATGCCGACGATGACGCGTTGTTTACGATATGTGGACATGGCTTAAACTTTCAGAGCTTGGATTTACTTAAGAGGCGCCAAGGCTTCAGCGTGAAAAAACGCCCTATTATAGGCGTCCGTCAGCAATATTTCTAAAGTTTCATTAGCTGGCGCTGGGTATTTGGCCTCTACCCCTGGATTTTGTAGTGACGTATCGTTTCCAGGGGAAGACGGCGGCCCTTGAGATAATCTTCCAGACAGAGCCTGACCAGACCGCTGCGTAAAGGGAGATCATTGTTAATCAGCTGCGTGTGAGACAGCCAGTGGGTGGCGGTTATGTCCGAGTCCAACGCGCGTCCGGTTTGACGTAAGGGGCGTGCGCTGAAGCAATAACGATGGAAAACTGTTTCCGGGTCGGACGTGTTCAGAACATAGACCCCAATGAAGTTCTCCAGCTCTGTTTCCCATCCTGTTTCCTCCAGGATTTCCCGTAGCGCCGCATCAAATATGCTTTCGCCTTTTTCGATATGTCCCGCAGGCTGATTCAATACGGCGCGCCCATCAATCTCCTCCTCCACGAACAGGAACTTATCGTCTTGGGGAATGATCGCAGCCACGACGGCTCTGGGGCTCCACACCATAAAAATGCTCCGAATATTTGAGTTAGCGTTTTTTGAAACGAACGACTTTCTGCGGGCTTCTGCGGTTGGAGGGAGACGGTTTCTGGGGAGCATGGACTTGCTCTTCCCGCCACTCTCCGGGCTGTAAACCGTTAATGCTCCAAGGGCCGATACTGTATCGAATCAGGCGCAGAGTTGGAAAGCCCACGGCGGCGGTCATGCGCCGTACTTGTCTGTTTCTGCCTTCAAACAGAGTCAGGGCGATCCAACTGGTTGGCGTATTCTTACGCTGCCGGATCGGCGGGTTGCGCTCCCAGACCTCGGGCGGACTGATGAGGCTGGCGTGTGCGGGGCGGGTGGGGCCGTCATTAAGCATTACCCCTTTTTCCAGTCTGCGTAATGCGGCTTCGCCAATAACGCCTTCAACTTGCACCCAGTAAGTTTTCGGGAGTTTAAACTTCGGTTGACTGATGCGAGCCTGAATGGCTCCGTCATCGGTCAACAACAACAGCCCTTCAGAGTCGTAATCCAGTCTACCGGCGGCGTATACGCCGGGTTTGTCGATATAGTTGGACAGGGTGTCGCGTCCCTGAGAGTCGTTAAACTGAGTCAGAACATTCATGGGCTTGTTGAATACGACTAAAGTAGCCATTGCTTGGGGTCACCAACTTCTGTAATAAAATTACGGTTTTTGCAGTGCTATACTATGGGCGCGGTAATAAAACTACAAAACGCGCACGCTTCTCGCCGTTCGGCGGAAGCTTCTTACTGTTCGATATTATGGAATAACACAAACCTAAAACCTACGGAGTAGAGAATGGGATACCAAAAGATCAGAGTTCCCGCTGACGGTGACAAAATCACGGTAAATGCGGATCTGTCCCTGAATGTCCCCAATCATCCAATTATACCTTTCATCGAAGGCGATGGGATTGGCGTCGACATTACCCCCCCAATGATCAAAGTTGTCAACGCGGCCGTTGAAAAAGCCTATGGCTCCAAGCGCGCCATCGCCTGGATGGAAATTTATTCGGGTGAGAAAGCGACCAAGGTGTATGGACCCAATGACTGGCTGCCTGAGGAGACTTTGGAGGCGCTGCGGGAGTTTTCTATTGGTATCAAAGGCCCTCTCACCACTCCCGTAGGCGGTGGCATTCGCTCTCTGAACGTTGCGCTGCGGCAGGAACTTGATCTGTATGTCTGTATGCGTCCGGTGCGCTGGTTCAAGGGGGTGCCGAGCCCCGTGGTGGCGCCGCAGAAAACCGACATGGTGATCTTTCGAGAAAATTCGGAAGATATTTACGCTGGCATTGAGTGGAAGGCGAACAGCCCGGAGGCGCAAAAAATCATTCGCTTTCTGCGCGAGGAGATGGGCGTCACCAAAATACGCTTTCCCGATAACTGTGGAATCGGCGTCAAACCTGTATCCGAAGAAGGGACTAAGCGATTGGTGAGAAAGGCGATTCAGTATGCGATAGACAATGATAAGTCCTCTGTGACGCTGGTTCACAAGGGCAATATCATGAAATTTACAGAAGGCGCGTTTAAGGATTGGGGGTATGAACTGGCGGCGGAGCGTTTTGGCGCAGAGCCTCTGGATGGAGGCCCATGGCACTCATTTAAAAACCCGAAAACTGGGCGTCAGGTTGTTGTAAAAGATGTTATCGCCGACGCTTTCCTGCAACAGATTTTGATGCGTCCTGAAGATTACAGCGTCATCGCGACGCTGAATTTAAATGGCGACTATATTTCCGACGCCTTGGCCGCGGAAGTTGGCGGGATCGGTATTGCGCCAGGCGCAAACATCGGCGGCAGCGTGGCGTTGTTTGAAGCCACGCATGGCACGGCCCCCAAGTATGCCGGGCAGGATAAAGTGAATCCCGGGTCGCTGATTCTTTCGGCGGAGATGATGTTGCGCCATATGGGATGGGAAGATGCGGCGGACCTGATCTTAAATGGCATGGCGGGCGCGATTGAAGCAAAAACGGTGACATATGACTTTGAGCGCTTGATGCCGGATGCGACCCTGCTGAAAACTTCCGAGTTTGGCGACGCGGTCATCAGGCATATGAAGTAAAGTTCGGCATAGGCTGGAAACTAAAAGCCCTGCAAGTTGCGGGGCTTTTTTTCGCCATCTCGTTTTATTTGTCGCCATAAATTCAGGCGTGTTTTAAAAGAGAGTGGCGCAAAGGCGGTGATTTGGCCGATTGATGTCGCAGACAGGGCAAAACACGCCCCGTGCAAGCCGGAGCATGTTTGGAATTTCAAGTATCCGTATGGCGAAGCTAGGCGCTTGCAGCCATTGGCGTCCTTGAATTCTCTTTTGATTTATTCTCGACTGTCTCGGTGTTTGCGGTGCTTTGTTGGCCTTCCGCAGACTCCGTTTCAGGTTCTTTCGAGGATTTTTCTGGTTCGGATTCTAGCGGAACAATATTGACCGCATGAAATCCTTTGCCGCTGGGCTGTGCGTCAAAATTAACAGCTTGTCCCGCTTTCAGCGTCTTGTATCCTTCCATTTGGATTGACGAGAAGTGGACGAACAGATCTTCTTTGCAGAGATCGCCGTTTCCTTCATCAGCGATGATAAAGCCGTAGCCCTTGGCATTATTGAACCATTTTACTTTACCTTGAGGCATGATCGACTCCCTTGTCTCCATAGAGATGGGCTTTTACCCTAGTTATTTTTGTCTATTGGCCAGTCCACTCTAATTTTACTACTTTCGCTTTACAACTAAAGCACCGGTAGCAGCAGTACAGCAATTCGAGTATCTCGGCCTAGTTTGCTACCAAAGCAGATAGTATTATAAAGCAGCGCATATTGAAAGTAACCGGCCAAAAGGCTGGGCCCATTGAAGTTTGGATGGGGCGACTCCACTTTTATATTTGGCGTATAGTGTAGTTGGCGGGCAGTTATTGTGTTGCAAAAAAGAGCTCAGAGCTGGTTGCCGGAAAGTTACGAACTACTGTAAAAATTTAACTAAATTATTCAATCCGGCTATGGGTAAAGTTGAAAATAGTCTACTAATATTAAATCAGGACAACGATGGCCTGGAGGATGAAGGGAACCAAGATGGGGACCACCCCGGGAGTCTAGCGCTAGCGCCTGAGAAACCGGCGCTGAAGCGGCCCTCGATGTATCAGGTTGTTATGTTGAATGACGACTATACACCGATGGACTTCGTTGTTGAGGTGTTGATAAGGTTTTTCAACATGTCGGAACCTAAGGCTACGCAAGTTATGCTGGCGGTGCATACCCAAGGGCGTGCAGTATGTGGAGTGTTCACCAGGGACATCGCTGAGTCGAAGGCGGCTCAGGTAAACCAGTACTCGTCCGAGTGTGAACACCCCCTGCTATGTGAGATAGAAAGAGCGGATTAGTCATTCCTGAGGTGCCAAATGCTAAGTAAAGACCTCGAATTAACTCTTAATGCAGCTTTCAAAAGCGCGCGCGAAAAACGTCATGAATTCATGACGGTCGAGCACCTTTTGCTTGCCCTGCTCGACAATGATTCCGCACTAAAAGTGCTAACCGCTTGCGGTGCGGACTTGAGCCAGCTGCGTAACGAGCTTTCGGAGTTTGTTGATTCGACTACGCCGTTGATTCCGAACAACGATCCAGAGCGGGAAACTCAGCCGACTCTTGGTTTTCAACGGGTGCTTCAAAGAGCCGTATTTCATGTCCAGTCCTCAGGCAAGAAAGAAGTGACTGGCGCTAATGTTCTGGTCGCCATTTTTAGCGAACAGGAAAGTCAGGCGGTATATGTTCTGAAGAAACAGAACGTCGCTCGTATTGATGTGGTTAACTATATCAGTCACGGCATTTCCAAAGTTTCCGGCGATCGTGAACAGGACGAGGAGCACGAACATCAAGAGGAAGGCTTGGAGGAAGGCGGCGGTTCGAAACCTTTGGAATCGTACGCAACCAATCTGAATGAGCAGGCCAGACTGGGTCGAATTGATCCATTGATCGGGCGTGACAAAGAATTGGAAAGGGTCATGCAGATTCTTTCTCGTCGGCGTAAAAACAACCCGCTTTTGGTGGGTGAGGCTGGCGTTGGTAAAACAGCCATTGCGGAAGGTCTGGCCAAACAAATTGTCGAAGGCAATGTGCCGGATATTATCAAAGATGCGGTGGTCTATTCCCTGGACCTTGGCGCACTGCTGGCGGGCACCAAATACCGCGGTGACTTCGAGAAGCGTTTCAAGGCGCTTTTGAAAGAGCTGAAGCGTCAAACCAAGTCCATTTTGTTTATTGACGAGATTCATACCATCATTGGCGCGGGTTCTGCCTCCGGCGGTGTTATGGATGCGTCTAACCTGCTGAAGCCGTTGCTGAGTTCAGGTGAAATCCGTTGTATTGGCTCTACCACCTTTACTGAGTTCCGCGGCATATTTGAGAAAGACAGCGCTTTGGCGCGTCGTTTCCAGAAGATTGACGTAGTCGAGCCTTCCGTAAATGACACATATCTGATTCTGAAAGGCCTAAAGCGGCAGTTCGAGAAGCATCATGAAGTTGAGTACACGGATGCGGCGTTGCGTTCAGCTGCGGACCTGGCGGATCGTTATATCAACGATCGCCATATGCCGGATAAGGCGATTGATGTTATTGATGAGGCGGGCGCCAGTCAGAGGCTGAAGCCTGAGGCCGAGCGCGCCAAGATTATCGATATTCATATTGTTGAGAGTGTCGTCGCGTCTATCGCGAGGATTCCGCCGAAAACCGTCTCCTCTTCAGATAAAGACAAGCTGCGTAACTTGCAGCGTAACCTGAAGATGGTGGTGTTTGGTCAAGATCCTGCGATTGAAGCCTTGGTGACCGCCATCAAGCTCTCCAGAGCTGGCCTTAAGTCAGATGGTAAGCCTGAAGGTTCATTCCTGTTTGCTGGCCCCACCGGGGTTGGTAAGACTGAGGTGACTCGTCAATTAGCCAAAATTCTAGGTGTGGAGCTTGTGCGTTTTGACATGTCCGAGTACATGGAAAGACATACTGTTTCCCGCTTGATTGGTGCGCCTCCCGGCTATGTCGGGTTTGATCAGGGTGGTTTATTGACCGAAGCAGTGAACAAAAATCCCCACTGCGTGTTGTTGCTGGATGAGATTGAGAAGGCGCACCCGGAAGTCTTTAACCTGCTTCTGCAGGTGATGGACCATGGCACTCTGACTGACAACAATGGCCGCAAAGCGGACTTCCGTCATGTGATTCTGGTGATGACAACCAATGCAGGCGCTGAAGAAATGAGTCGTCGCTCCATTGGTTTCCGCTCTCAGGACCACAGCACTGATGGCATGGAGATCATTACCAAAACCTTCACGCCTGAGTTTAGAAACCGTCTTGACGGCATTATTCAGTTCGGTCCATTGGACGCTACAACAATCACCCATGTGGTTGACAAGTTCCTGACCGAAATGCAGGCGCAGCTGGACGATAAGCGCATCCTGTTGGAGTTCGACACTGAAGCAAAAGCGTGGCTTGCGGTGCACGGATACGACGAAAAGATGGGGGCGAGGCCGATGGCGCGCCTTATTCAGGAGAGTATCAAAAAGCCGCTTGCAGAGCAGATTCTGTTCGGGGATTTGGCGGAGTGTGGCGGCACGGTATTTGTCAGTGTGAAAGACGATAAGCTGCACTTCAAATATGTGCCGGAGCGCGAGCTTCTAGATGAGTCTACGCCCTAACTGAAAAGGTGTTGAAAGCTAAAAAAGGGGCGGTAGCCCCTTTTTTATTTCGCCGGATTAAACCACCAGGATGTCACTGGTGATTTACAAGTCTCTCCAATTACAGAACATACTAAAATAGCTCTGGCGGCGTTATGGGAGGCTGTGTGAGGTATTAGCGGGCGCGGTATACGATGCGACCTTTGCTAAGGTCGTAGGGGGTCATTTCTACTTTGACTTTGTCTCCGGTCAGAATGCGGATGTAGTTCTTGCGCATTTTTCCAGAGATATGGGCGGTAACGACATGACCATTTTCGAGTTGAACCCTGAACATTGTATTGGGAAGGGTGTCAATGATGGTCCCTTCCATTTCAATATTACCTTCTTTCGCCATTCAGCTTTGTCCTCATGAAATTCGTGTTAAGCGCAAAAAGTTAAAAAATAGTAAGCGCTTTTTTAAGAGAGCGAATTTTGCCTTAATTATAATCAAAGTGCAAAAGCCAATTCTTTATTATCTGGATAATCGGCCTCTATTTCGCAATTTTTTCGAGTTGACGTAGAAATAAGGATGCATTGTCGTCGAGAGGTGTATGAATGTTAGCCTTTAAATGGTGATCCAAGAGTCTCTGACTAACACTTGAATGGGCCGGTAATTGGTTTTATAAGACATTTTCCGGCAGCCCCTTATCCA
The DNA here is from genome assembly GCF_057367735.1 of Hahella sp. NS-SX17. Classification (NCBI taxonomy): domain Bacteria; kingdom Pseudomonadati; phylum Pseudomonadota; class Gammaproteobacteria; order Oceanospirillales; family Hahellaceae; genus Hahella; species Hahella sp. NS-SX17. The sequence goes on along the minus strand of NZ_CM170632.1, from coordinate 5,070,515 downwards.
GTATCCCAGGTACAAAAACGGGAGGCGTTGCTCACGAGCGAATTGAAGCTGCCACAGAATGGCGTAGACGCCCAGGGCGCGTTTATCTTCATTGGGGTCGAAAAAGGTATAGATTGCCGAGAGGCCATCAGAGGTTCTGTCCGTCACCGCGATGGCGAGTAATTTAGCGCCTAGGCGAAACTCTACAAACAAGGTTTCTGGTCGGGCTTCCAGCAGAAAGGACTCATACTGATCCAGCGTAGGCGGATACATATCCCCATCTTGATGGCGGGCGCTGATGTAGCGTTGATAAAGAGCGAAGTGCTCTTGGTCAAACTGTGCGGTGCGAAGATGGACTTCCAGGTCTGAGTTGCGCTTCCAGGTGCGTTCCTGGCTGCGCGTACGGCTGAACTCCTCGGTTGGGATGCGCACGGCGATGCACGCGTTGCATCCATTGCAGCGAGGTTTGTAGTAATGGTTACCGCTGCGACGGAACCCCAATTGCGACAGGCGACTGTACAGGTCCAGGTTGATGTCCGCTTTAGGGTCCACGAACATGGTGGTGGCCAGGCGATCGTCAAGGTAACTGCACGGGTGTTCCGGCGTGGCGTAAAAAACCAGAGTCCTTAAATTCGACATCGTCAGCAGCCTGTGGGGTCTATCGTCATCTTCCAGGGGTGAGAGAAATCGGCTCGCACCTCTATTTCTAGTATAGATAAAAACTCTTTTCTTGAAATCTGGCAAGCCCCCAAAGAGAGAAGGTGCGGATTGGGCACCTGGCAGTCAATCAATCGATAGCCCCAGGCGTGTAACTGCCGGACCATAGTGATGAATGCCGCTTTGGAGGCGTTGGTTTCTCTGGAAAACATGGACTCGCCAAAAAAGCAGCGCCCGATGGCGAGGCCATACAATCCGCCAACCAGTTCGGACTCCCGCCATACTTCAATGCTGTGAGCGAGGCCAATCTGATGGAGATAGCTATACGCCTGAAGCATGTCCGGAGTAATCCAGGTTTCGTTTGAGTAGGACCGAGGCGCAGCGCAGGATTGCACTACCTGACTGAACTGCTGGTCGAAGCTGTAAGTAAGTCTGCTGTTACGCAAAAAGCGGCGCATGCTGCGGGATATATGCAAGTCTTCGTGTCGAATGACGCAGCGTGGATCGGGAGACCACCAAAGTATCGGCTGGTCGTCGCTGAACCAGGGAAAAATGCCGTTTTCATACGCTAGACGTAAGCGGGCGGGATGGAGATCGCCACCGACACAGAGCAGGCCGTTTGGATCCTTCAAGGCGCTGTCAGGATGAGGAAACCATAGGTTTTCGTCTAACCAGGGTAGGGCGGGCATAGAAATGGATCTTGCTGGGCTTGTTTTAAAATACAATATCGAAGAACACGGAAACAAAAACGCCCATTAGGATTAATGGGCGTTTAGTCGCATTCCCGGTGGGATTATTGGTCCAGGAACTTCTCGGCGTCAAGAGCGGCCATGCAGCCAAAGCCCGCCGAAGTTACCGCCTGGCGGTAGATATGGTCGGCAACGTCGCCTGCGGCGAATACGCCGGGTACGCTGGTCTGGGTTGCATTGCCTTCAGAGCCGGAGCGAATTTTGATGTAGCCGTCTTTCATATCCAGTTGGCCAGCGAAAATGTCGGTGTTGGGTTTGTGGCCGATAGCGATAAACACGCCAGTCAGCTCCAATTCCTGAGTGCTATCGTCCTTTGTGCTGCGCAGGCGCAGTCCTGTCACGCCGGAGTCGTCGCCCAAGACCTCATCCAGTGTGTGATCCCAGATAATCTTGATGTTGCCGTTTTGCTCTTTTTCGAACAGTTTGTCTTGCAGGATTTTTTCCGCGCGCAACTTGTCGCGGCGATGCACCAGGGTGACTTCTGCTGCAATATTGGACAAGTAAAGCGCTTCTTCTACAGCCGTGTTGCCGCCGCCGATAACTGCGACTTTCTGCTTGCGGTAAAAGAAACCGTCACAAGTGGCGCAAGCGCTGACGCCTTTGCCCTTAAACGCCTCTTCAGAGTCCAGGCCAAGATATTGCGCTGAAGCGCCAGTAGCGATAATCAAGGCGTCACAGGTGTATTCGCCATTGTCGCCTTTCAGGCGGAAAGGGCGCTGGCTCAGATCTGTTTCATTGATGTGGTCGAAAATGATTTCAGTGTCAAAACGCTCTGCGTGCTTCTGCATGCGCTGCATCAGCTCAGGACCTTGGACGCCAGCGTCGTCGCCAGGCCAGTTGTCTACGTCGGTAGTGGTGGTCAATTGTCCGCCCATCTGCATGCCGGTGATCATAACCGGGTCCAGATTGGCGCGCGCTGCGTAGACTGCAGCGGTGTAGCCGGCGGGGCCGGAGCCGAGAATAAGCAGTTTGATGTGCCTGGTTTCTTTACTCATTGACGTTCCTTAATGCTGAAATAAAACAATGCCTGGTACGGACCCCTTGCCGTTGCATCCGGTGATCCCTGTGGCTGGAAGGCATTAAAATAATGCGCTTAAAGTACCATAATTGTTTAATCGGATTGATTATATTTGGTTATGGAGCATATAGAGCTACGTAATTATAGGTGAGGCGGACTTCAGACCACGGTCACCTCTCTCAAGATTTGGGTGGACAGCGGATAATGTTCCGCACGGCTGGAGCCTCCGAGCCTATGTTCCACAACCGCAGGTAGCACGGTCTGCACATCGTCAGGCAATACATGCTGGCGGCCTTCCAGCAGCGCCCAGCCCTTAGCGGCCCGTAATAGCGCGATAGCCCCGCGAGGCGATATACCGTCTTTGAAGCCGCTGTGGCTGCGGGTGTAGGCAATGATGCGCTGAATGTAGTCTATCAGCGGGTCGGTGGCTCGCACTGCCAATACCTGTGTCTGGAGTTCCGCCAGCACATCTGGTGGCATAACGGGCTGCAGCTTGCTTAGCAGAGCCCGGCGATCATTGCCTTTCAGAAGTTCACGTTCAGCCTCCGGCGGTGGATAGCCAAGATGAATGCGCATAAAGAACCGATCCATTTGTGATTCTGGCAGCAGAAAGGTCCCTGACTGATCGGATGGGTTTTGGGTTGCGATGACAAAGAAGGGCTTTGGTAGTGCGTAAGTGGTCCCTTCAACACTGATCTGGCGCTCTTCCATGGCCTCTAGCAGAGCGCTTTGAGCTTTTGGCGTGGCGCGGTTGATCTCGTCGGCAAGCACCAATTGCGCGAACAGCGGGCCTTTGTGAAAAGTGAACTCGCTTTTATTTCTGTCGAATAGATTGATGCCGATGAGGTCTGAAGGCAACAGGTCGCTGGTGAACTGTACGCGGTTGTAGCTCAGGCCCAAGGTTTGCGCCATGGCGTGGGATAATGTGGTTTTACCCATTCCAGGCAAATCTTCTATCAGCAGGTGACCTTGGCAGAGGAGGGAGGTAAGTGCGAGTTTGATCTGGTGCTCTTTGCCCAAAACCACTTTGCCGACTTGTGCGACGGCCTGTCTGACGATTTCTGTCATGGTTCGTCCAATCATTGATAAACGGAAATCAGTTGGCTGCTGCCGCATGACTGTCTGAGAATTATAGTCGCACCAGAAAATTTGGGCGCTTAATAAAGAAGCGGACGTTAAAGTCCGCTTCTGGCGTCAGCTAGTCGATATACCGACGGGTCAGGTTATGGTAGGCGTCTACTCTGCGGTCGCGCAGGTAGGGCCAGATGCGGCGGACATCGTCGGTTCTCTGCAGGTCTACTTCCGCGGAAATGATCTGCACGCTGGAGTCGTCGGCCTGACGCAGAATTTCACCCTGCTGCCCGGCGATAAAGCTGTTGCCCCAAAACAGACTGCCAGGAGACTGTTGTGAGGGATCGGGTTCTTGGCCGACGCGGTTGGCGACAATGACTGGCAATCCGTTGGCGACGGCGTGAGCGCGCTGGATGGTGATCCAGGCTTCCAGTTGGCGTTTGTGTTCAGCCTGATCATCGCGTACGTCCCAGCCGATGGCGGTGGGATAAATCAGCATGTCTGCGCCGGCCAGCGCCATTAATCTTGCTGCCTCTGGATACCATTGATCCCAGCACACCAGTACGCCCAGTTTGCCGACAGAAGTCTGGATTGGCTTGAAGCCTGCGTCCGCATCGGCGTCGCCGGGAGTGAAGTAAAACTTCTCATAAAAACCGGGGTCGTCAGGAATATGCATCTTGCGGTATTTGCCGACCAATGATCCGTCTTTCTCCAATACGACCGCCGTATTGTGGTAGAGGCCTGGGGCGCGCTTCTCAAATAAAGAGCCAACGATCACCACATTGTGGTTGCGCGCGCACTCGGACAGGAACTCGGTGGTCGGGCCGGGAATCGGCTCCGCCAAATTAAAGACTTCGACGTCTTCTGTCTGACAGAAGTACAGGGTGGCGTGCAGTTCCTGCAACACGATCAATTCAGCGCCTTGCGCTGCTGCTTGAGCAATCAGCTCAGCCGTCAACGCCAGACTTTTTTCTTTCTCAGGAAAGCTTTGCTGTTGAAGGGCCGCCACCTGCAAGGTGGTTTTTTTCATCAGATCACTCCATCCGGTAGTTGCATGGTGACGCAGTGAAGACTTCCATGCTGTTCAATCAGGCTGCGGCAGTCAATGGCCTCAATATTACGATCAGGGAAGCATGACTGTATGGCTTCCAGCGCCGCCTGATCTTCAGGAACCCCATACACCGGAACCAGCACTGCATCGTTGATGATCAGAAAGTTGGCGTAGGTCGCTGGCAGGCGTTGGCCGTCTTCATCGTAGGCTGCGCTCGCCATTGGCAGCGGAACCAGTCTGTAAGGGGCGCCGTCTGCATCGACGAAAGACTGCAGCTGCTGTTCCATAGCGGACAATTCTGCGTAATGTTCGTCTTCTGAATCCTGGCACTGTACGTAACAGATAGTGCGTTCGTCGCAGAAGCGGGCGAGGGTGTCAATATGGCTGTCGGTGTCGTCACCCGCCAAATAACCGTGATCCAGCCACAAAGTGCGCTGAATGCCCAGATGCTCCGCCATTACAGCTTCCACTTTCTCTTTCGTGGCGTCCGGGTTGCGCGTCGGCGTTAACAGGCAGGCGGAGGTGGTCAGCAAGGTGCCGCGGCCGTCCGTCTCAATAGAGCCGCCTTCCAGAATATAAGGAATGTGGCGTAAGGCGGCGCCGTCAAACGCGCCCAGCTCATAAAGCGTCGCGGTTATCTGGTCGTCTTTTTCGTAATCAAACTTGCCGCCCCAGGCGTTGAAGTGAAAATCCAGCAGCACCGGCTCGTCATTGTCATAAATGGTGATGGGTCCGTGGTCCCGACTCCAGGTGTCGTTCGACGGGGCGCAAAACAGCGCCACTTTTTCAGGAGGCACGCCGTTTTCGTGCAATGCGTCGGCGATCGCCTCCAGCCGCGGAAACGATTGACAGTTAATGACCAGATTCTGGTGTTTGCATACCGCTATGGCGATATCCAAAAAAGTTCTGTCAACCTCTTCCAGGCGGTCGGCCCAGTCGGTTTGCTCATGAGGCCAAGTCAGCAGAACGGCGCTCTGCGGCGCCCATTCAGGAGGCAGGACAATAGTGCTCACTGGTTAATCCATCGTAAACAGTTTAAGGGGCGAGTAGTTTACGGTTTGACAGGCTTAAGTACAGTATGAATTACGCGATCGCCCTCAAAATATACGGAATAGCTTCCGTACTCCCATACTGTGATCGGCGGGTCTCCGACCGGGCCCTTTACATGAGAGGGGCTGCCATAGCGCTTTTCCACCGCGCTCATGGTCAGGCCTGTGCGTGGCGTTTCCATGCCAGCGCTCGATGAGCCTTGCTGCATGACAGGTGTAACTAGTTCATCAGCGTTGGCCAATGGCGCTAAACTGATTAAAGCGATAGCGAATAACTTATTCCAAGAATTTAGCATCGACTTATTCCTAAATTCGTTTTCTTTAACATACTAGTCTAGCTGTATTTAGCTGATTAGACACTTAAAATTTCATACGCAAGTCTTTGTCATTAATTGAATAACTCTAATTGGAGTTGCGTAACGGCCCCATCTTATTCCAGTTGACGTCTGCGTTGCTGTTGCTGGGTTCTCAGAATATGTCTTGCGATGATTTGGCGCTGAGACTCGCTGAAATTGATGAAATTGACACGTGTAATGAAGCCAGTCCCGTTCTCCTGATCTTGACTGAGCGCATTTTCAGGGTGCTCCTTGACGGACTCGGAGCTGACGACTTCCGCTTCGGTGAGAATGGAGATATAGCTCGGCACGAGTGTCGCCTTCAGAACCAACTGGCGTCCCGGACGTTCCTGATGAAGGCTGACGAAAGCCATACCGCCCTCGCTCAAATCAATGAACTGCAGTCTATCTTCTTTAATGTCCGACTCCACCAGAGAGACGGTGCGGGCTATCAAGTCGACTTTTTTGTTGAGAGCTTTTAACAGCGCCGCCAGAGAGCGGTCTTTTTCCGCGACCTGTCCCATCAGCTTGGTGGTTTCCAGGTCCAGGCTTTGTAATTCATTCAGCATCTCGAAATAGACCGGATGCCGGTAGAACTCCGCCATGGTGTGATTGCTCGCATTACGCTCCCTGTACTCTACCGAAGCCTGATCATGAATGCGGTAGTAGTCCCTCCGGTTATCTGGCGTGACGTCTGGGTCGGACATATTAATAAACCGTAGTAGTGAAACACTTATTAATAGATTATAGTTTTACGCCGCTTGATTTGGGCTAATTAACTTATTCAGCTAAAGCGGCCAGTCGGACGCTCCCATCCGATCATACTTTCAGGCGGCGATAAAGCCCGCCAACAAGCCAACCATTAATACCAGGTGCTCTGTGGATGTATAAACCCTTATCTCTATTTATAGGCTTGCGCTATACCTCGGCGAAGCGAGATAACCACTTTATTTCTTTTATCTCCTTGACGTCCATGATTGGGTTGATTCTTGGAGTGTTGGTGCTCATCACCGTTCTTTCGGTAATGAATGGTTTTGATCGGGAAATGAGGCAGCGAATTTTGGGCATGGTGCCGCATGCTGTGGTTAAGAGCTATGCGCCTATGGGTAATTGGCGAGAAGTAAAAGACTTCGCCATGCAGCATCCAGAAGTGGAAGGGGCTGCTCCATTTATATATGCCCAAGGTATGGCGACAGCCGCCGGTAACGTTCATGGCATCATGATCAACGGCATTGATCCCGAGGCGGAGAAACAGGTCTCCATCGTTCAGAATCACCTTATTTCCGGCGCCTTGGATGACTTGAAGCCAGGGGAGTTTGGTATTGTCCTTGGTGATATTCTGGCCAGCTACATGCGAGCAAGGGTTGGCGATAAGATCACAATTATTCTTCCTGAGGCCTCGGTGACGCCCGCAGGCGTATTTCCTCGTATGAAGAGGTTTACAGTTAAAGGAATATTTAGTGTTGGGGCGGAAGTGGACGGCACTCTGGCTTTAGTCAATATTGAAGACGCCGCGAAGATTAAACGTCTGGGGGATGCAGTTGAAGGCGTGCGCCTGCGAATGAAGGACCTGTTCAGCTCTGAAAAAGTCTCCCGGACAATCGTTTCAGAATTGGGGCGCAGTGAATATTACTCCAGCAACTGGACACGTACCCATGGCAATCTGTTTCAAGCTATTCAAATGGAAAAGAGACTGGTTGGATTGCTATTGATGTTCATCGTCGCAGTAGCGGCGTTCAACATTGTCTCCACTTTGGTTATGGTCGTTACTGATAAGAAGGCTGACATAGCCATTTTACGGACGATGGGCGCCACACCAGGAAAGATATTACGTATATTTATGGTGCAGGGTATGTTTATCGGCATTGTGGGCACGGCTTTAGGCGGCTTGCTCGGGTGTCTGTTGGCCCTTAACATCAGTGACATGGTTGAATGGTTTGAAGAAGTATCGGGAGTGCAGTTCTTGGATTCGGGGGTCTATTTTATAAGCTATTTGCCATCTGATTTGAGGTGGGGGGACGTTACGCTGATTTGTTCATCCACTCTGCTAATCAGTTTCCTTGTCACCATCTATCCTGCCTGGCGGGCTTCCAAAGTTGAACCAGCGGAGGCTCTAAGATATGAGTAATCCGGTGCTTGAATGCCGTTCTGTGCATAAAGTATATAAGCAAGGTAAAGAGTCTATTGAAGTTTTGCGTGGCGTTGAGATTGCTCTGTATCCAGAACAAACCGTCGCCATTGTCGGCGCTTCTGGGTCAGGTAAGTCCACGTTACTGAACATTATGGGCGCGCTGGATCACCCAAGTTCGGGCTCTATTAGCATCTCGGGGCAGGCAGTGCACAGCATGGACGAGAAAGCGAAGGCTCGACTACGTAACGCTCACGTCGGTTTTGTCTATCAGTTTCATCACTTGTTACCCGAATTCAGCGCGCTGGAAAATGTCAGCATGCCTTTGTTATTGAGAGGCGTTGCGGTCAAAGAGGCTAAAAAAGAAGCGGAATATTGGCTGGAGCGAGTGGGCTTGTCGCACCGCCTCAAGCACCGCCCGGGGCAGTTGTCTGGTGGTGAGCGTCAGCGTGTGGCGATAGCGCGAGCGCTTTCTCCCAGGCCTTCCTGTGTTCTGATGGATGAGCCTACCGGTAATCTGGACCCGGAAACAGCGGACTCTGTACAGGCCCTGCTATGGGATTTGGTGCGCCAGAATCAGACTGCGTTTGTGTTGGTAACCCATGATTACGGGCTCGCGGCGCGCATGGATGAGCAATATTCTTTAAAAGAAGGCGTATTGGCGAAAGTCAGTCGCGACTCTTTATAGAACATCGTAGCGGAAAATTCAGATGAAAATAAAAAGGCGGGCTCTGATAGGAGTCCGCCTTTTTTATAGGACTGGCCCGTCCAGAATGGGCCTATAGGGTTCAGCCCATCTTTTGCAGCAGCATTTGCTCCAACTTAACTTGATCCTCAGCGAACTTGCGAATGCCTTCGGCGAGTTTTTCGGTCGCCATAGCGTCTTCGTTCATGCCCCAGCGGAATGCAGCTTCGGTAATTGGCGCATCGCGCTCTGCGCTAGGTTGCTCAGAGGATAGGGCGCGGGTTAATTCGCCGGAATCAGCTTCCAGGTCATTCAATAGCTCGGGGCTGATGGTCAGTTTATCGCAGCCCGACAAAGCTTCAATTTGTCCGGCGTGACGGAAGCTGGCGCCCATTACGATAGTGTTATAGCCGCGCGACTTGTAGAACTCGTAAATAGATTTGACTGATTTCACGCCAGGATCTTCGTCGGCGGAAATTTCATCTTTGTTCCACTTGGTTTTGTACCAGTCATAGATGCGACCAACAAAAGGCGAAATCAGGAAGACGCCCGCCTCGGCGCAAGCCACGGCTTGCGTGAAGGAGAACAGCAACGTCAGGTTGCAGCGAATGCCTTGATTTTCCAGTACTTCTGCGGCGCGGATACCTTCCCAGGTGGAAGCTATTTTGATCAGAATGCGGTCTTTGCCAACGCCCATGTCACTATATAGCTTGATCAGTTGCTTGGCTTTGTCGATGGTGGAGTTGGTGTCGAAAGATAAGCGAGCGTCCACTTCAGTAGAAATATATCCCGAAACGACTTTAGAGATTTCTTTGCCGATGGAAACTGACAGATAGTCGATGGCATGGGCTACAGCTTCTTGTGGCGCAGCGGCTTGTTGTTTGCCATAGTTGAGCGCGTCATTGATCAGGCTCTCGTAGACGGGAAGAGACGCGGCCTTTAACAATAGCGAAGGATTGGTGGTTGCGTCGTCGGGTTTGTGCTTTTTGATTGCTTCGATATCGCCCGTGTCAGCGACAACGGAAGTCATTTGGCGTAATTGCTCGAGCTTGCTTAAAGCCATTGTATTTTTATCCCTGGGTTGGTTCTTTCAGACCGCCTCGGAGGCGGCGTTCAGAGAGTTGGACGGTTTGTAAGAAGATACTATATCTAAAGCGTCTCTAAAAACAGTCGGTGAGGCGGTGCGTTTGATGGCGTTTTCGCTTAAATATCTGCGAAACTGTTTCCCACCTTTTTGGCCGTGAAACAAACCCAGCGCGTGACGCGCCATATGCCAGACCGCAACGCCATTTTGGTAATTACGTTCGATATACTCTAAAAACTGATAGCCGATTTCCGTAGCGCTGAAACTCGGCGGCGGAGTCTGAAACAGGCGGTGGTCCACGTCCGCCAGCATCCATGGGCGCTGATAGGCTTCGCGCCCGATCATGACGCCATCGACTTCCTGCAATTGGCTTTCAGTCTCGTCCATGGTTTTTATGCCGCCATTAATAATGACCTCAAGCTCCGGATAGGTTTGTTTGATCATATAGGCGCGCGGATAAATCAGTGGCGGAATTTCCCGGTTTTCCTTTGGGCTGAGTCCTTTAAGGATCGCCTTGCGCGCATGAATGATAAAGGTGGAGCAACCTGCTGCTTTGACGGTGCGGACAAAGTTCAGCAAGAACTCTTCAGAGTCCAGGTCATCAATGCCTATGCGGTGCTTGACCGTCACCGGGATGGAAACGGCCGAGCGCATTGCGGCCACGCACTCCGCCACCCGTTCAGGATATCCCATCAGGCAGGCGCCTATCATGTTGTTTTGTACGCGGTCGCTGGGGCAACCTACATTCAGGTTGATCTCATCATAGCCCCAGTCTTCGCAGATCTTGGCGCACTCCTTTAATTCATCAGGATTGCTGCCTCCGAGCTGGACGGCGATAGGGTGCTCTTCCGCATTGAAGTCCAGGAAACGGTTGCGGTCGCCATGTATGATGGCGCCGGTGGTCACCATCTCGGTATATAAATAGGTATGTTTGGAAAGAAGGCGGGCCAGATAACGGTAATGACGATCCGTCCAATCCATCATCGGGGCCACGGAAAACCGACGAAGACCTGAAACACCCGAATCTATTGGCTTAGTGCTTGATTTTGTTGACATACTGCGTTGTATAAAACTGTACTTTCTTGTGCAAAATTAGGCGGTTTTATACAATTGGTGCACCACGCGTGCACCATGATCCACTAAAAATGCACCATGGAATTATAGGAAAGTGCACCAGCAATCGCGGTGCAAAATTCGTCCGGAAGGCAGTATAACATGGCAACCATCATCAAGCGTAAAGCCAAAGACGGCAGTACCCGCTATAGAGTGCAAATTAGAGTAAAAAAAGGAGGGGAGGTCGTTCATAGCGAGAGCGCCACTTTTCCGACTTTAAAGCTCGCGAAGGAGTATGAGCGTCGCAGAGAGACTGAATTAGATCAGCCCGGAGCGATAGAGAGATTACAGTTTAGCGGCCTGACGGTTCGTGACGTGCTTCAGTGGTACTTTGACGAATACCATGAGATTTCAGGGTTTGGTGAATCTAAGACGTATCATATAAAAATGATGCTGAATATGGAGCCTCTGGCAAGCACAGAACTTGTTACCCTAACTACAGCACACCTTGTCGACCACCTAAAGGATCGTCGCAAAACTGTAAGTGCATCTACGGCGAACAATGATTTAGTTTGGCTTCGGGTGGCGTTTCGAACTGCTAAGTCTCATTTTCCTGGCTACCCAATTAATTTGCAGGCTATTGATGACGCAGCGGTGATCGCACGCAAACACAAGCTTGTGGCGAAGTCTGTTCAGCGTGATCGTAGGCCTACCGCTGAAGAGTTGGCTTTACTCTCAGATTATTTCATGCAGCGCGATCAAGGCTCCTCAATTCCTATGCATGACATTATGTGGTTTGCAATTTATTCAGCGAGAAGGCAGGGGGAGATTGTTAAGCTAATGTGGTCTGATAACCATGATGATGTTCGGGTCGGATTAGTAAGGAATGCGAAACACCCGACTAAGAAAGATGGCAATCACAAAAAGTTCAAATATACCAATGAGGCGTGGGAAATCATCCAGCGTCAGCCTCGAAATAGTGAATATATCTTCCCGTACTCCGAGGGCACTATTAGTGCGATTTTTACTAGAGCCTGCCATCTCAATGGTATTGAAGACTTGAGATTTCATGATTTAAGGCATGAGGCGACAAGCCGGCTCTTTGAGGCCGGCTACAGCATAGTAGAGGTGCAACAGTTTACGTTGCACGAGAGCTGGGGAGTTTTGAAGAGGTACACAAACCTGAGGCCCGAGAACCTGGAGTTAAGGGCTTAACGTTAAACCCATTAATGGCGGCCCAGTTCTTGGCTGCCTCTTCTCTTTGCGTATCAATCCAGTTTGCCAAGTCGTGAACGTGAACAATCCACTCTGAAGCGTTGGATTTTGCGCGGTATACAGCAAAGGGAAATTGCTGTGCGCGAGCCTTTCTTTGTATCTCCGTGCGGACGGTAATGTTCAGATACTTTTCAGCAATTACGGTGAGTGGTATCTGGCTTGTTTCGTATTCGGCCATTAGTAAGAATGCAGTATTCATAATTTCCTTATCTTTCTTTGTGTCATTCAAAAAGGAATGTCGTCGAAGTCGTCAAATGCCTGACCTGTGGTAGGCGTCTGGACTGGTGGCGGCGTTGCTGGCCTGTATGGTTGCGGCGCAGGCTGGGTTTGTTTCGGGCTCGCAAAGTCGACCTTTACTATCCTGCAGCGAATCTTGGCGCTGGGTGTGCCGTCGCCCTTGGTGAACTGCTCCAGCTCCAGATCGTCAGCTGTCACGACCAGCTTTGTGCCTTTGGTCAGGTGTGGCTCCAGCGAGATAGCACGGTCGCCCCATAGCGCGCCGTCGATCCACTGGGTCCGCCTGTTGTCGCCGTGGCCGATGCTGTAGGCGAGGGCGAGCGTAGCCACTGCCTGTCCGCTTGGGGTGTATCTCAGTTCGGCGTCACGCCCGAGGGCGCAGAGTTTGATAAACATGTGTCTCCTTACTTAATGCGGATGTAACTCTTGCCAAGCTCCAGGCGGGCGCCGGGTACTTCTTTACCGGCTTTCAGGTCCTGGGTGATGGCCTGCTTGTTGGGTTTTATCGTCACGTCGACGGCGACGTAATCCTGTGGGAGGTCTGCTTCATTATCGATGTGAGCCACCTCCCGACCCGCTACGCATGAGATGGTGTGTAGCGGGGTGCTGACGGTTTTAATGCGTGTCAGCTCCATATGGTTCCGCAGGTATTCGCTTATGGATTCTTCTTTGCGCTCTATGCTTTTATCGCGCTTATTTAGTCGGTCCACTTCGGACTTGATGGCGGAGCGATCGGCCTCAAGGTTTTGAAGTAGTCGGGCGATCTGCGCGGCCTTGTCCTTAAACTCTCCCTCTACGGCTTCCAGTGTGTCAGCGATGGCTTGCTGCAGGGTTTCGTCGTTGTCGGCGTCAATGTTGTGTAGTTCGGCAAGCTTGCCGGTGATCTCGTATAGCTTCGGCACTTATGCTGGCTCCGCGTGCTCCAGGGTGTTTTTCTTGGCTGCGTACAGGATGGTCAGGCGACGTAATCCGGCGACGTCCCATCTGGATTTCAGGCGAATAGCGGCGCCCTTATAAAGCGCTTCCAGGTCGCTGATTGTGTCCGCTTCCTCTATCAGTCTCGCTTGATCGTCCAGCCATGCTTTGTCGGCGGCTTCTTGGCGTTTCCGTTCTGCGCTGTGGCTGGGGCCTGGGTCAGGCGGCAGGCGCTTGTGCATTCCTGTTGTAACGTCACCGGCAAAGCCAAGCATGTACAGGCACTTCTTGATGGCGTCCGTCAGCGTCTTTTTGGGTGCGTCTGCGTCGTACTGAATGCCGAAGGCGTCCCGATAGACGTAGGGTGTGTGTCCGTAGTGGATAAACTCGGCGATCTCGTTTTCGTAGGCATACCAGAAGCGGAGCTTGATGGTGTGTGTCTTCCCCATAATCATCTGCTGGCCTTCTGCGTCCAGGTTAAGCGGCGCGCCTTCGTCGATGCGCTCCTCTAAAATCTCATATCCCCAGCTAGTCCCAAGCGGGCCGAATTGCTCAGTGGCTCGCTTGATCAGGTAGGAGGCATTCACGCTGGTCCCAACAAAACCCGAGGGCAGGGTGTAGGCTTCGGTGTATTCGGGAGCGGTCTTATCGACTGCCTCCCAGATGTGTAGGTTGCTGTTCATGTTAGATCCTGTTGTTACTCACATAGCCCGTAGATGCTTGAGCAGGTTGGGGTAGAGTCCAAATTGATGGCGGATATCAGGTCATACTGATTGCCGCCGCGTCCGGTTTTGCTCCACTCAATGACGTCGTAAATGTTTGGCATCTTGATTCGAGAGTCTTTTTTGTGTGCTCCTGGCGTTTTGTCAGCGGCAAAGAACGTAGACATTCCGCGCTTGGATGCGCTGGAGACACGCTTCTCCCAAGCATCGATAGTCTGAGGAACATGCGGAAAGCGTCGGCTGATCTCGAATAACTCGCGCTTGCCAGCATGAATGCATGGCATGCATCCCACGCGCCCCATACCTTGCTCATAGAGCGGATTCCATTTGATGCCGTATTTTGCATGCATGGCGAAGCAGTCCTCCGCTTTCCAGTCCAACAAGGGGCGGTAGGTCCAGAAGCCGGCGCCGCTCTCAATGTCGCCAAAGTTGAGTTCCCACTCATCCAGGTTTGCCCGGGCCCGGGACTCGTCCCGGCGCACGCCATGCCAATGAACCACACGTTGATAGCCATGTTCTTTCCGCAGCTTGTTGATGTATTCGTCTACCGGAACATGCTTAAGCTCTTGGGAGCAGAATCGCGCACGTGTGGAGGGGAAGCGTCCCTTCCAGAGGCAAAGGTCCAAGAACGGATTCCCTGTTGGCTTGATCGCCTTTAGCGCCTGATAGATGCGGCGCTTAGCTTTGCGCCGTGATCGGTTGGACCGATCCTCTCCCATGAACTCCTTAAGCCACTTCTTCTGTACGTATCTGCGTTTACCCGCGATTTGCGCTGTAAAGTCCGCCTTAACTCGTGTGATCCCCTTGCCGCATAACCGCTTCAGTTCTTTGTCCAAATAGTCCACGTAGTCGTAAGTGGTCTGATGTTCGTGACCAGTATCCGCAAACACAAACTCTAGGTTTGAAGCGCCCTCCTCAATGGCGAGAAGGGCCAGGGCGGTGCTGTCTTTACCGCCCGATACAGAAACAACGTTTAGTTCTTTCAAGGCCCGGTCCCTGTTACTGAATGCTGTGGTAGTGCTGGTTGGTTTCGTAGCGATCAATCGCTATGTCTTCCTGCTCTTGTTTGTATGCTGCGTCAGCCAGATATTTCCCGATGCTGTAGGCTGCACTGTCGATCATCTGCTTGCAGGATATAACCGCGGTTTGACGGCCTTTCTTGTCATCCCTTGATTGGTAGAGAAGGGATAACACGGCGTCGATGTCGTCGCCTTGCTTTACTTCGTCTAGCACATCCTGAAAGCCCCACTTCTGGCCGTTCACATGCACGCGACGCCCCTCTAGCAAATCCTCGGCAATAGACTTAGCGGTACTCTCCAGAATGCGCTCTTTGATCTCTTGTCTTTCCATGTAGTCCATGTATTTCATTGCTCTAAGTCCTTCTGAAGTTGGGTAATGATGTTTTGTAGTTCGGCGATCTTGCGGTCACGTTCTTGAATGGCAGAGTTGGCGTCGACCAGATCGTCATGGCTGCATTCCAGATCAAATACCAAGTCGCTGTTCTTATCTCGTAGGTCGTCCAGTCTGTAGAGGATGGCTTCAGCCTCGACCGCGCACTTGATCATGAGGGCGTTTAGAAGCTCTCTGTCTGTCATGTGGGTGAGTAGAGTTCCGTTCATGTGTGGTCCTTATTGGTAGATAGCGACTGGAAACTTGGCGTTAGGGTTAACGGCCTTGATGGCTCGTTTGCTCTTGTATTGGGCCAGTCTGGATAGGTTGCTGATTGGTCCTTTGTGTGGAGCAACAGCGAGGGCTATTTCTCTTGATGTGCCTGTGTGCTTAGGGATGTTGTTCATTTTCAGTCCTACTGATTCGCTATGCTGCTGGAGTGAAAACAGAATATAACTAAAGTAATAATTCGGTCAACAACAAAAGTAATATTTTTGTTATTAAGAAGTGATATTTTTGGGCAGGCATAAAAAAACCCGCCAGCGGGGCGGGTTGTACGGTAGTTTGGTTGGTAGCTTCTACGCTATCCGAAAGGTCTCCCTGCGAAAATCACTACGCCTATAACTGTGCAGCGCTCGTCCAGCGGAACAATCTGCTCCGGCCATTGTGGATTGGCAGGCTTCAGATATTCTTGACCGGCTTCAACAACAACCTGCTTGATGGTTGCTTGTTTGCTGCCATTGAACCGGACGATCACGTTAGAGCCATGCTTGGGCTTGATGTCCGGATCAATAAAAATATATTCGCCCTCGCTTAACACGGGGCTCATGCTGATGCCTGGAACGATTAAAACAAAGGTTTGATCACTACACTTGATCGGGCAGGGGTAATGCATTGCGTCCTGAATATCGTGCTCTTTTTCTTCAACCCAGGTTGCCGCTTGCTCCCAGCTTATAAGTGGATAAAAGCCTTGGATTGGCGGCCCAAGGGTAATGCCTTCTACTACTGGCGACTCAGTGGGTTCATCCTTCCCATCAAGTAGCCATTCGGGTTGGCAGCGCAGTATGCGCGCCAATTCAATTATATTTCTTGGCTTTCTAGTTCGTCCTTCTTCCAGTTTATGAATAGCTGTCTGAGAAATTCCGACGGCTTTAGCCAACTCTTCCTGAGTCAGGCCCATTGCCTTACGGCGCTCCTTGATACGGTCTGCAATGCTCATTTTCAACTCTTCTTTTAATCCGAGCAGCTGGCAGCGTGCTATGTGGTTGGTAGTTATATGCGAAAGGTTATTCTCATTACTTTAGTTGTTTTTGGCAAAAAACTTTGGTTATAATTCGAATATTACTAAAGTTATAAAAAGGGAGATTGAGAAATGACTGCATTACTGAAGGCAATAGACATTGTCGGCGGCCAAGCCGTTCTGGCTCGCTCTATAGGGGTTAAGCAAGCCTATGTATGGAACTGGGCGAAACGCCGGCAACAGACCCCCGCCAAATATATCCGTGCTGTATCTGAGGCTACAAAAGGGGCGGTTACTTTAGAAGAACTCCTCAGAGATCACGAAAAAGCCGAGAAGCTCCCGCCTGTTTCAGCAACGAATAAAGCTTATCGAAGCCAAGGATTAATGTAATGAGTACGAATAAACACCGCTTGGTGATTCTGACCAAACACCTCAACCGATGGCTGGAGAAAGCGAACGTAAGCCAAACCGCCGCCGCTCAGGAGATCGTGGAGCAGTTTCGGGCGTTGGGGCTGGATAAAGAGTTACAGGCCGAGGACATATTCTTCATGGACACCGGCGATGTATTCACCGACGCCAACACGAACCGCCAAAAGATCTTTCGCTGGCTTGGCTACATGGACAACGGGACCAAAAAATCTATGGGCCGGTTGTGGCTGGTAGAGCAGGCGATAGTTGCAGCGATGCCTGCGGATATCCGGGTGGCTTATTTGAATGAAGTGTTTGGCGATTGTGGTGTGTGCATATCAAGCCTGGGTCAGGATCGGAGCTGTTCACGCCTGGATGTGAGCAGGGTGGTCGAGTCAATGATTAAAGAAGACTCGGAGGCGCAGATTGCATTGCTCAAGTTAGGGGTAAGCCCGACACCGGCGCAGGTATGCGACGCACATTTAGAACTGAGAGAGTCCGTAGGCACGCAGTTAGCTGTGCTGGACTGGCTCGAAAGGAAGTTTCCCGTATTGGCTAAGAAGAAATCCGCATCAGTGTTTGGCGACAGGGTTGCGGGCTCTATTCCGGCTAATACGAAG
This sequence comes from Hahella sp. NS-SX17, assembly GCF_057367735.1. Lineage (NCBI taxonomy): Bacteria > Pseudomonadati > Pseudomonadota > Gammaproteobacteria > Oceanospirillales > Hahellaceae > Hahella > Hahella sp. NS-SX17. The sequence continues at coordinate 5,052,850 of NZ_CM170632.1, read as the reverse complement.
TAAGCAGGTAGGCGCGAATTTAAATGAGTTATCAGACGATTTCAACTTCCAACGTGGTGGAGTTCATCCCACGTCAGGAACAACCAGTTAAAGCAGATATCGAAAACGGGTACACCAAGATTGCTAATGAACTGTTAGAGGCGTTATGCCTTGTCCATCTCTCAAGCCGTCAGCATCGGGTGTTTCTGGCGGTCGTGCGCAAGACCTATGGCTTCAATAAAAAGAACGACTGGCTGACTGTAGAGCAGCTATGCGAGCTGATTGGTTATGACAGTGATTATAGAAACGTATGCGCAGATTTACGCGAGTTAAAAGCGCGTAAGTTAATCCTTCAGGAGGGGCGGAAAATAGGTCCTAACCCGGTGGTTTCTGAGTGGGTTTTGATTAAGCCAAGGTGTTCGAAATCAACTACCAAAGTGGTTGAAAACAACCACCAGCCAAGTGGTAGAAATCAACCACCTAAGTGTTCGAAATCAACCACTCAGGTAGTAGAAAACAACCACTACAGGTGTTTGAAATCAACCACTACAAAAGACAAGAAAGACAATAATTCAAAAAACACTAACCCAAAAGACAACACGCGGCAGAAGAAATCCGCCGCTCTGGATTTGTCGAATTTGCCCGCTTGGTTATCTGTCGCCTCGATGGAGGAATTCATCCGCCACCGCCGGGAAATCCGCAAGCCCTTAACGCCTCTCGCGCTGTCCAAGCTGGTCGGCAAGCTGGAGGCGTTCAGAGCCAAAGGCCACGACGTTCAAAGCATCCTCGACGAGTCCATAGCCAACGGCTGGCAAGGCGTGTTCGAACCCAAAGCCCCGCGCCAAACCGCCAACGTGGTGGACTGGAACGATACGAGCTGGGGCGACGATTTGGGAGAGTGGTGATGAAATCAGTCAACGAAATATCCCTGAGCGTTCAAGCGCAGATCGCCAAGCCGCAAGCGCCCGTCGCCATGGCGGCCCATACCTCGATCAACGACAAGGCCCGCGAGAACGTTAACGCGATTTTCAAAGCGCTCCAGGCTTCGTTTCCCGCCTGGAGACAGGCTTTCCCTGACACGGAAAGTTTGCTTGAAGCCAAGCGCGCCTGGACCAAAGCCATGGTGGAAAACCGGATCACCAGCGCCGACCAAATCCGCGTTGGGATACGCCGGGCGAGGGCGACGGCTTGTCCGTTCTTTCCGTCGATCGGTCAGTTCGTTTCATGGTGCAAACCGGAGCCGGAAGACTTTGGGCTGTTGCCCACTCCAGCAGCTTACCGGATGGCCTGCGGAGGCCTGCAAGAGTTGGAGCGCGGGGAGAGCATCGCCTATCTGGCGGTACGCATCGCAGCGAGATCGACCGGTAGCTTCGAGCTTAGGACACGCCCAGAGAGAGAAATGCTTCCGCTGTTTGAGCGCAATTACAGCATCGTTTGCCGCCGGGTAATGAACGGGGAAGACATCCAGGCGGACATCCCTAAAGCGCTACCAGAGCAACCAGCGAAGGCGTCTAAGCCTGTCTCCCGCGAGGAAGCCCGCCGACGCATGGCGGACCTATTGAAATCAGTTTCGGCCAGCAGTTAGGCCAAGGAAAAGCAGTAATGACACACGCAAGAAGAACCGATCCTATAACCAGCCATCTGGCGGCCGCAGCCAATGAGTCAAACCGTTGGACACAGACGCAGCTTGTAGCGCTGGAGCTGGCCAAACGCCCGGTCCCTGATTGGGTCATAGGGTGGACCAGTTCAGAGCTGGCCAGGACCGCCAAGCTGGATCGCTACATGGTAGCCAGAAGGCTTCCAGACGCGGAGAAGGCGGGCTTGGTGGAGCGCGTCGGGATCATGGAATGCTCGATTTCAGGGCGCAAGGCGGTGGCCTGGAGGGCGGTTAAGCATGACTAAGCGCCCGAGAGAATACGCCGCCGAGATTCTGCAAATGCAGGGCAGGGAGAAGCGAGCCAGAGCGCTGGCCGCCGTTCCTGCGCAGTTCCGGGCGATGGTTGAAGCGCATGTGCGGACCTACTTCGCGCTGAAGGCCAAACCGAAACCGGCGTCGACGGTGATCACGCCAGAGATGGCCAGGGCGATGATACGGAGGCGGGCGGCATGAGCGACGAAACCCTAGAGCAGAAACTACAGAACATCCGCAACAAGGCCGCCGAGTTCGCCCGAGCTAAGGCGAACCGGGTTTACCTGGAGGAGTTCAGGAAATCCAAGATCGCCATTCTCATGAGAGAGGCCGAGAGCGCGGACCCGGACCTGACGGCAGCGAACCGTCAGGAGGCGTGGGCGAGGCGTCACCCGGAATATCTGGAGCTGTTGAAAGGCCTGATGCAGGCGACGGAAGAGGAGGCCCGGCTGCATTGGGAGTTACGGACGGCGGAATGGGCGGTTGAAATCTGGCGGACCAAGTCGGCCAACAAGAGAGCGGAGAGGATGAGGTACGGCGCATGATTTATCGAAATAACAAACTACTGGCTGCCATTCGGCAATTGCCTTGCGCCTCTTGCGGTATTGAGGGCGGCTCTCAGGCGGCCCACTCCAACCTGCTGAGGCATGGCAAGGGCAGGGGATTGAAGGCGTCAGACGCCGCCACGTTCCCTTTGTGCGCGCCTTGCCACATGCGGTTTGACCAAGGGAAGGAGCTGACCAAGACGGAACGGGAACAACTGACCATGGACTGGCTTGCCTGGACGCACATTCAACTGATTGAAAACGAACTGTTGGGGGTGAGGTGAGCAAGTTGGAGGAAACCCTGGCGCTACATATTCGGGCGCTGAAACTGCCGGAGCCCGTCAGGGAATACCGATTTCATCCGGTGCGGCGCTGGCGCTTTGACTTCGCGTGGCCGGAGTACCGGATCGCGGCGGAGGTGGAGGGGATCACCTGCTACGGCAGGAACCAAAACGGAACTCTGAAACTAGGCCGGCACCAAACGGCGAAAGGCATCAGCGCGGACATGGAGAAATACGCCGAAGCCATGGCGCTGGGTTGGAGCGTGTTCCGCTGTGACGCCAAGCTCATTAACAGCGGGCGAGCGGTGGAAGTGATTACACAAATGATGAAGTTAAAAGAGGTCGCATGAATAGAGCAATGAATGAAACGCCCTGGCTGCTGGAGCAATGGGCGCGCTGGTCAAAGATGGACGCGGGCGTGGGGTATCCGACATCGACGCCTTTCTCCCGTTTAGGCGGCAGCTCTGTCCGCTCGCCGGTGATTACGGATCAGGAGGCTGCTAAGGTGGATATGGCGGTCTCCAAGCTGCGGGCGCGGGATGAGGAGATGGGGGAGGTGGTGCGGCTGTATTACATGGCGGGTGAAAACCTGTCCTATGTGGTTCGACGCATGCCGAAGCTGGACCGACGCAAGGCGGATCTGTTGGTTAAGTCGGGCGTCGCCTGGATCGATGCGGCGCTCCACGCCCATTAACGGAGTGTCTGGATATTCATACGCCTCCCAACATGCGCCGGTCAGTAAAACCGCTTTGCGGGCCTTTCATTGCAGGGAGTCAGGGGAGGTTTCGCAGCCGGTTAGGTGTGTTCGGTTTCTCTGACAGTTCCCGCCCCTTAGCGCCCCGATATCCTGACAGATAAAAAATACTCTCATCACGTCAAAGAATGTCGCTTCATTAGACTACCCTTAACGCCGCACGATTTCGCGCTGAATGAGCAGTGACACGCTTACTGGTCGCGCTGATTTAAATGGAACTTTTTTCAAACGAAATCGATTAAGAGGCCTTCTAATGAATCTAAACATAAATTAATATGCGCGGCGCTGTACGGAAACATAACTAATATCCCTGAAGGCAAAAGGAGTTGCTTGTGGCGCCCTTTCGTCTTTTGCGAGGTATCGAAGTAATAAGACGGTTGGGACGCCGTAGTTTTATCCTCCCTAGCTTGTACCCCTTCTTACTTTTAGCTGTTGCTCCGCGAACGGATGTTTGCGTTTTCGGTTTGTCATGGCGGCGTCTCGCCGCACCCTTACATCACTGAAAAAATCAAGTAATACAGAGGAAGTTATGCTCAGCAAAAAGCATAAATGGAGTTGGCTCGTCCCGTTGGCGTTATGCGCGGGGACGACCTTGGCTGATAACGATCAAATAGAAAGCACTTTTCTCGCTGCGGCGGACACCGGTAACGCTGTGATATCTGGCGAGCAAATAGACGAGTTTACGGGGGAGGTCAGATGGTCCGTTAAGGAGTTCTCCTTGCCAGGACAAGGCGGAATGGACATAGACATCTATCGCTCGTATAACCTGGCCGCGCATGGGAAAGAGATTCTAGGGCGTTGGACCATTGATGTTCCGCGTTTGTCATATGTGATTAAGGCTTGGAACGAATGTCGGGATCATGGAGAAAGAGGACAGCATTGCTGGGGAGAGCATGAGGTTAGCGGAATTACTCTGGAAATTCCCGGCGGTAAGTCCGTACCGTTAGTCATCAAAGACGGCGAGCTGCGATCCGTTCGTGGAGTGGTTGGCTGGAGAGGAAAAATAGACGGGCTTAATGTGACCGCCTACTCTCCGGACGGTAAGACTTATGTCTTTGACCAGAACCAGCAGTCTGATGGAGACATGAAGTTTAGTAGTGCTGGCTCGCTACTTGTTTATGCTTCCTCCGTCACCGACGCTTACGGCAATTGGATTAAATACAAGTACCACAGAAAAGCTTCATATGACTACGTGTTGAATGGCCAATGCGCCCAGACGCCACTGTCAACGAGTGAGAGAGAGAAATGCGAAGGCGACAAGATAGCAGTCAAAGAGAGCGTATTTCCGAAGCAAATAACGGCCAACGATGGGCGGCGAATTGACTTCAATTATGGAGAAGCGACTCAGGAGAATGTGACTTCCGTTTGGCGATTTGGTTCACCCTCACCTGCTGGTTTTATTCCTTACTTAACGGAAATTGTCGTTACAGAATCCACAGGGAATCGGGTCTGGAAATATGACCATTATTTTACTGAAAAGATGGGCCAGCAAACTCATGACGGTTTAAAAACCGTTACGCTTCCCGACAACACCACCTGGAGCTTTGCCTACACGGATAAAATGGGCAGAAGGTTGCAGCGCATCACTACACCAAACGGCGCCACAGTAACCTATGATTATGAAAAAATTTCTTCGCATGATCACCCCAGGGGGAAAGATCAATATTCCCTTTCTAAAAGAACTTTGGAAGGCGTAGAGCTTACAACCTCGGTCACGGAATACAGTTATGACGACGTCACTGTGGACAATGATCGCTTTTGGAAAACTGTTAGCGTCTCGCCATCGGCCAAAACTGAGAAAGTTTACTGGCATACAAACAAGAGCAATAGCGATTCACGTAAAGCCAGAGAGGGGCAGCTGTATTCAGTCAAGGTATTCGAACCCACCGGTGGAAATCCGCTGCGTACGATTGAATACACGTATGACACCTGGAAGAAAGTAGGAAGGTTCTATGGCGAGAACTTGAATATAAAAGATTTGTACGCCATCAAGAATACGACGCCTCTAATGCGGACTAAAGTGGTTGTGGACGGCAAGTTCGTCACCGAGTTTAGCGATTTCACTAACTACTACCAGCCCCAGACCAAGACTGAAATCACAGGGTCTAATAAACGGGTGACGCGTTATGCCTATTTAAATCAGCAATGGTCATCGCCTGCCAAGCCGCAGCTAATAGGCTTACCCACGCAAATTAAAGTCGAAGGCGAAAACGGAGATCTCTGGAGCAAAAACTATAGCTATTATGAGACTGGCAAACTTAAAGGGAGCAAAGTTGACGGTGTTCTTGCATGGTATACCTACCACCCCAGAGGAGATTTGGCTGATGAGATATATATCAATCACATAGGCAAACAAACGATTGCGCACCGTGATCATTTTCGCGGAGTGGCAAAGAGGGTGACATATCCAGACGGCTCCTCAGTTACCCGATCAGTTAACCCATCTGGGACCGTTGAATGGGAAGAGGACGGCGAGGGTAATCGCACATACTTCAGCTACGATCCACTGGGGCGAGTGACTAAAATGGCTCCCCCGGAAGTCGCCGCCACCCATTACGCCTATGAACCAAACAAATTCATAGAAACGATTGAGGGTACGGAATATCGAAAGGCTATTGCGCTTAACGGCCTTGGGCGGCCCTATCTTTTTAAAGAAAGCGGGGGTGGGCTTGATCCTGTCTACATCCGCCATGAGTACGACAGCGCAGGGCGGGAAGTCTTTGTATCCTATCCATCCCTTAACAACCGCGAAAGGGAAGGCATAGAGAAAACGTATGACGCCCTGAATCGCCCGCTGACTATTATCAATACCGTTGATGATAGCTACATGAAATATTGCCATGGCGTTAGCTGCGTCAGCAATGTCGCGGGTTATGACTTTGATGACGCCTATACGGTGGCGGACCTGCGCGGATTTAAAACCACTTATCTGCAACAAGTATATGGCGCTCCAGACCAGGCATGGGATAGCTTCATTATTCAAGATATATCGGGCACGGAAAAACAGCTCACAACGATTAAGCGCAATAAAGTTGGAAGCCCTATTTCTATTGAACAGGGCGGACTGGTTCGTACTTATAGCTATGCTTATGACTCTCAGCGCCTGAGTAGCGTCACAGAGCCCGAGCGTAATAATGTGACGTTGGAATACGATGACGCTGGGAATCTGCGGACAAGAACAGTCGCTGGAGAAGGCGTTACCACCTACAGCTATGACGAAATGAACCGGCTTGTCAGTGTGGACTACCCCAGCGGGCATGATACTACGTTCACCTACAATAAAAACGGACAGGTCAAAACGTTAAATAAGGGGCTTTCTGCAAGAACCTATCAGTACACGCCATTTGGCGAACTGGATAAGGAGACGTTGACGGTTACGGTTAACGCGCCCAAAACCTTCGAACTGGGTTATGTATACAACGAGCTGGGACAGATTAAGCGCCTCGACTACCCAAATGGCTTCTATGTCGAATATGGCTTGAATGATCTGGGGCAGGTTACCCGTATTGATTCGCCCCATGGCACATTGCTGGACCGCGCTCAATACTATCCCAATGGCGTTCTCAAGCTATATGAGTATGGAAATGGCCAAGTCATTGAGCAGTCGCTCAATAATCGACGCTTTGTAGACCGGACGACTAGCGCGAAAGGCTCCACTGTCGCCTCTGACCTGACTTACGCATTTTTCCATGACGGCAATATCGCCGGTATTCAGAATCACGTAGACAACGCTCAGTCCGTCTATGGCATGGTTTATGACGGCATTGGACGTTTGATCACCGCCAATGGCCCATGGGGAAGCGGAAGCTTCAAGTACGACTCTAAGGGGAATTTGCAAACCAAGAAGCTTGGCGCGTTAGGAGAATTAACCTACAACTACGATCCTTCCACCAACCTCCTCAATAGCACTACCGGAACGCCCTACGCCTTTCAATACGATGGTTATGGTAACGTCACCAATAATGGGCGGTTCACGATGTCCTACGACCACGCGGGCAACTTAACCAACATCGTTACTAATAGTAACCCCGTCGCCAGCGTTTCCAATTTGGATATCGATTACGAATATGACGGCAACGGTTTAAGAGTGCTGGAGATTCATGACGATAAAGGCATTTATCAAATGCACTCCCAGGCTGGTAGCGTCATGTATGAAGAAGACCTCATCAATGATATCGCCACTAATTATGTCTACTTCAGTGGTAAGTTGATTGCCGAAGTCGAAAGAACGATCACGCCGGGTTACTACTGCGCCCCAGGCTGGACGCTGGATGGCGTTACTTGTACCCGCACGCTGATGAAAGATCCTGGCCAAAGCTGTCCGGATGGCTTCGAGATCAAGTTTGGCGAATGCTCGAAAACGGAGTCGGCCAACCTGAAAGTCAAATGTCCGGATGGGTATGCTTATAACGGCGGGCAGCAATGGTGTTGGAAGAACGAATCCAAGCCGGCCACGCCACAATGCCCCGACGAGAACTGGTCTATGACCGAATATAATGGGTGGTATATCTGTCGGCATATTAACTTTCCCGGTCAATATCCTGAAGCGACTCCTATCTGTGAAAGCGGATGGAACACCAATAAAAACGCCAAAACCTGCTTCCGAGTGCTGCAGGCGCGGCTTGAAGCGGTATGCCCAGCGGATTACACAGAAAAGGATTCCAAGTGCTATAAAACCACCACCAACCCCATCAACTACTCCTGCCCCAGCGATTACTCGCTTTCCGGCGCTACGTGCCTGAAACATGAGTCGCAGCCAGCGGTTAAAGAAGGATTTTAGGGGGGAGACATGGAGTATTTCAAGATGATTAAACACATATGGTTAAGCCTCCTGATAGTGCTCATTAGCGCACTGGGGATAACGGCTCAAGCCGCCACACGAATCACCTACCTGCATCACGACAATTTGGGCTCACCCGTCGCCGCAACGGATGAAACCGGCGCTGTTTTATGGCGGGAAGTCTACGCGCCATTTGGTGAAAAGTCCGTTAAGTCGGAAAGTGCTTCAAATGAGCGGATTGGCTACACTGGGAAGCTGCATAGCAATGACACTGGGCTTGTATACATGAACGCACGGTACTACGATCCCAAAGTTGGCCGTTTTATGGCCGTTGATCCTATAGATGCTACCAGTGGTGGAGCGGCACACTTTAATAGGTATGCCTATGCTTACAGCAATCCATATAGATACAGAGACCCTTCTGGCTTAGAAGGACAATGTACTGTTAGTGATCAAGACGGTGATGGAGTTCCAGACTCAATGAGGGGGAGAACACAGGCTGACGCCTATGATTTTGACGGTTGGGTAACCGCGCCTGTAGCTTCTCATAATAGTGTTGCTGCATTGAGTATAGAGTTCGGGTTTCCTGGGCTAATCACTGCCTCTGGCGGACCTGAAATGATTGACCTAGGCTTGAACTTCACACTGGCAGCGAGCGTATTTGATGGAGTTTACGATTATCACTTTAACGTAGCCCCTACGGCAGGTGGAAGCTTTGGGCTTATTGCTGGGACAGCTCAGCTAGAAGTGTTTAGTGGAACATATCAAGAGTATAAAAAATCCCTTAACCCGTCTTTATATTGGTCGGCAGGCGGTGGTCTTCTGGTTACGGAAGACAATAAGGTTAAGGGGTTTACCGTTGGAACTGGATTTGGAGGACAATGGATGGAAAAATTTAAGTATACTCGACCTTTGAAGGGTTTTTTGCACAAGGGGTATACAGCTAGTGATGACGTAAACCTTTAAAAGGACTGTACTTATGGTATCGCTTTCTTGGTCTAGCTTTAAAGGATGTGGCTTTCCTGAAGAGTATTTTTTTTGGGGAATTGTAGCATCTTTTATATTGGTTTTTATTTCTTTTTTTCTAATGCATGGATGCGTGAAAGATGAGTATAGAAAGTACTTGTTTTTTCCAGTTATTTTTTTGCTGCACAAGCCTCAAGCCTTTGATTACTTTGGTCAGGTCCTGAGATGGGGACTTATAGTTGGAGGGCTTAGCCTTATTTGTATGTTGGGGGGGCTATATATTGGATTTGAGAGTGGTTTTTTTATGTGCGGAAAGATTTAACTGATTTATATTGGTTTGTGACGCGTCACAATCTGTAGTATTGAAGAAAGAGGAGAAGATGGAGGGGGGAGTATACCCCCCTTTTTTTGCGAATAATTTTTTGTAACAATCATATGAATAGCGTAATTCTACATTTTGACATCTCAAAGGAAGAGGTGCTTAACATTGCGTCATCAGTGGGGATACTCAATGGCGAATGTAACTCTAAGGATGGCGATAGGTTTCTGTTATGGATTTATAAAGATTACGAAAGTGAGTACGAAGAAGATGAAAAGGAAGTCGTTGAGTCTATGCTTGGATGTAAGCCCGTCAGTAGCTTTCAACTATTATGCCGCTACGCTTCTGGACACTTCGCCCTACAAAAAGTCATGGAGATATTTTCTGCGTCGAATGGCGTATTAGATGACGACAATGATGGCTATTGGAGGCTTAAGGATATTGAGCTTGCATATGGTTTTGGTGTCGAAGCGATAATATATAATATCTCCGATTTCATAAGTTAAAAAATATTTAGTAAAGTCAATTCTTAAGGCGTATGTATGGAATGGAGACTATGAAGAGATTTAAAAGCGACGAAATAGCTACTCAATTTGTTTCTGACTTCGGAATGACATTGGAGCTATTTATTGATACCGGGAATGAGACTATAGATGAAAGTGTAGACTATCCTCTCCTGAAATTTTCGCTGACGAAGAAAGCGAAGAGAAATTTGTAGAGTTTTGGTCTGGTAAAGAGTTAGTTCAAATTCCCGTATCCAAATTGAGAGAAGCGCTGGAGCTTGTGGATAAAGAAGTTCATTCAGAGGCTTGGTTTGAAAAAAATGTATTCAAGGACATTGAAAACACATAGCCATGAGCCGAAAAATTCGCAAACAGTACACTTATCAGCTGAATGCTATGCCTCAGGGAGAACTAAATGCCTTTAACGTGGAATGACCTTACGGTCAGCTTTGCACACATTGATCGAGGTAAACTAGTCGAAGATTGGAAGTGGCTCGTAGGCCAAGCCCTGCCGATATTAGTAACCTCTATTGGAGATGCCTTCCTACAGAATGAGTCAGGGGAAATATACTGGCTCATTACAGGTAGCGCCGAGTTTGAGAAAGTTGCGGAGTCTTACGAAGAGTTCAAAATAAAGCTGCAAGATAATGAGCTTGTCAACGAGTGGTTTTTGGTCCCTTTGGTGCTTCAACTCAAAGAGCAAGGCTCCGTGCTTGAGCAGGGTAAACTGTATGGCTTTAAGCGGCTGCCAGTTTTGGGTGGAAAATATGAGCCAGAAAACTTCGAACTCACTGATATAGAGGTTCATTTTGCTATGTCAGGTCAAATGAACTTCCTAATAAAAGATCTACCAGATGGTACGCAGGTTAATTTTCAGGTTTCCGAGTAAAGGCGCAACGTAGTGATCAAGTAATTACGGGCTAGTGGTTGATGCTGATTGTTGTATAATTTGGGATAATCGGGTTTTTTTTATTTAATTGTTGCTATTTTTGAAACAATTTGTTAGTGTATTTCCCATATTCTGCACTACTATGCCCTGACAACTCTCAGGGCGTTTTCATTTAAAGACCCGGTATCCGAAAAGGAGCCGGGTTTTTTTGCTTTCTAGAGCCTCGCTTACGCGGGGCTTTTTCGTTTATGGGTTATGCAAATATGAGCTTCTGCTTAGGTAAGCGCTCCAAGTCACGCTTGGTTGGCCTGCACCCTGACCTTGTGAAAGTAGTGGAAAGGGCGATTCAGAACACCCCGATAGACTTCACTGTGCTGGAAGGCCTGCGAACCATAGAGCGCCAAACGGAACTGTATAAGGCCCGCAAATCGAAAACGATGCGCAGCCGCCACTTGACTGGTCATGCGGTGGACCTGGGTGTGTTGATTAACGGCTCGATCACTTGGGAGGCTCGTTATTACCAGATACTCGCCGACGCTGTGAAGCAAGCCGCCGAAGGGCTGGGCATCCCTGTAGAGTGGGGCGGTGACTGGAATGGCTTTTTCGACGGACCTCATTATCAACTGCCGTGGAAAGAATACCCATGAGCGCCTGGGCTTCAATTCTGAACCTGTTTAAACCCGTCGCCGACCTGATCGACAACGTCCACACCAGCGACGAGGAGCGCCTGCAGGTACAGGCGCAACTATTCCAGATTCAGGCCGAGCTAACCCAGCGGGTGATGGAGTACGAAACCAAACTACTGGAGGCAAAGGCCAGAACGATCCAGGCAGAGGCGCAAGGCCAAAGCATCCTACAGCGCAACTGGCGCCCGTTAACCATGCTGTGCTTTCTGGCGCTGGTTATCTGCGACTCGTTCGGCCTGCTGACGTTCAGGCTAAGCGTAGAAGCCTGGGACCTGCTGCAAATAGGGCTGGGCGGATACGTCGCCGGCAGATCGCTGGAGAAGATCGCCCCCAAGGTAACCGACGTGATGAGTAAGAAATAATGGAAGAGAACCAAACCACCCGGAGGCACTGGCACTTGGACAAAACCATCAGTGTGGGCCACCTGATCAGCACGCTGGTAATCGCCATATCTGTGATCACCTGGGCGGGCTCTATAGATCGAAGGGTGGAGCAAAACGCGTTGGCGGTTAAGTACCTGAATGAAGAGCAGGTGCAACAGCGTCAGCGTATCGACGCCGTCCGTAATGAGATTAAGACTGACCTGCGGGCCATCAACGACAAGTTAGACCGCCTGATCGAGCGACAGAGTGAACGCTAATGCCCAAGGCATCGCTAAGGCCCTGCAAAGATAAGGGCTGTCCCAATACGACCCGGCACAAATCGCGATACTGTGAGAGCCACTCAGACAAGCGAGAGGCGACACGCTGGGGAGTCTGGCAAAAGCAGAAGGGCAGCGACACCCAACGCGGCTATGGTTGGCAATGGCGGAAGCTGAGAGCGCGGATACTGAGACGAGATAACTACTTGTGTCAGGTGTGCTTAAAGCAGGGCCGAACCAGTGCAGCGACAGAGGTGGATCACATTGTGCCCAAGGCGAGTGGCGGTGACGAGAAGGAGAAGAACCTGCAGGGAATTTGTAAGGGCTGCCATCGGTGCAAAACAACTAATACTCGGCAATGTATTTATTGAACTATCATATTTTTACTTGGCCAAATAAAAATATGAGGAGGATTTATGGGCATAGACGAAGCTGCGGAGGCTAGCTCTGATGAAGAGATTATTGCAATAGGTTCTCATTTCAATTTGGATGGGCTATCACGCACGAAAGGTGAGCTGATCTTCACGAATAAGAGGCTGCTATGGGTCAAGACAATGGGAAAAGCAGACATCTTTGCTTTATCTGGCTTCACCTCATTTATATCGAATGTAAGCGCAATGGGGAAGTCTGATGCACTTAAGGCTATGCCTCTACCCAAGATATTAAATTCAAAATATGAGGTTGAATCTTTTGTGTATTCGGAGATGGAAATGATGAAGCTTAAAAAGCCATTCTTCGGTAACGCAAGCATTATCTGTAAAATGAAAGGGAGTAAGAAAAAGAAGTTTTGGGCCCATCCAAGAGAGATAGTGCCTGTGCTAGACGCGGTAGAGCAGCTCAAAAGTCATCATGTGCCTCTACTTTGATCATTATTTGAGGGTAAGCAAAGAGGTGTCATACGAACTAAAAGAATGGAAAGCTACTCTGCGTGTAGTTGATGCGGGAGAGATTTTACTCGCCAAAACGTATCTCGGGAAGCTGATGCGTGATTTGTCTGATTTTGAGTGCATTGACTGCTTAGTAGGGCCGCGGGATTTTCATTTCACTCTTCCCTATTATGACTATATTGACCTAACTGTTCATGATCGCAAAGAAGCATTATTGATTACCCGCGCTACACTAGTCTGTATTCTTCACTCTGCTTGGTTTGTTTTTCAAGAAGGGGCTGGTGAATTCACTTCTTATACCCTAGAAAGATGTATGAGAAGGCTCAGCTATTACAAGCCAGTGGATGAGTTAGACATTAAGCTAAAGGGTTCAGTGTTGGTAGTATTAGAGCAATTCGAAAAGTGCGTTAGAGAAAGCCGCAGGGTTTACCAATATGAGCTAGCTGAGCTATACCCGGTGGGTGCTTGGGTCGTCAAGCATGTAGTCCCTAGGGTAGTGCGTGAGTGGGAGTCCATGGACGTGGGCCGCCTGAGAGAGGGGGGGGGCGGGTCAAATCTCTGACACCTGAGCGACCAACACCGCACCCCTAAGTCTTTTTTTATACCCGCGAAATTAAAAATTTCAGGCTAACGCAATGAGTGGAACCGCAACCAGAGCTGGACGGGGGCGGAAGCCCAAGCCCGTCGCGCAAAAGCTCCTGGCCGGCAACCCCGGAAAGCGTCAACTTAACACCCACGAACCCCAGTTTTCACAGATCACTAACATCGATTGCCCGGACTGGCTGGGCGACGACGCACGCCGCATGTGGGAGCTGATCGCCCCGGAGCTGTGCGCGCAAAAGATCATCGCCATTACAGACGTGCATAACCTGGAAGCCTTCTGCGCCGCCTATGGTCGCTGGCGTCAGGCGGAGCGCGAGATAGCGCAGTACGGCATTACGATTACGGACGCAAACGGCGGCCTGAAGAAAAACCCGGCGGCCACTGTCGCCAACGAATCCTTAAAACAACTGGCGACCTTCGGGGCGCTCCTGGGCCTGGACCCATCCAGTCGCCAACGTCTGACCGGCGGCGGCAACCACGACACATCAAACCCTTTCGATAAATTCTGATTTTCGGTTACTCCATGGCGGCTAAATATCCTCACGTCGAGGCGGCGACGCGGTACGCCCGCGCCGTGCTGGACGGGTCTATCCCTGCGTACCGGTACACGCGCTTGGCGTGCCAACGTTACCTGGACGACCTCGCCCAGGAGAGCGACCCGGACTATCCGTATTACTTCGACCGGGCGGAGGCCGAGCGGGTGTGCGAGTTCGTCCAGCTGCTGCCGCACACCAAGGGCGAGTGGGCGTTCAAGCGTCAGCTTATCAAGCTGGAGCCCTGGCAGGTGTTCGGCTTCGTCAACATCTTCGGATGGAAGAGCAAGGCCGACGACCTGCGCCGCTTTCGCGAAGTCTATTGGTGCGTCCCGCGCAAGAACGGCAAGTCGATCATCGCCGCCGGCGTGGGGCTGTATATGTTCGCCTGCGATAACGAGTTTGGCGCGGAGGTCTATAGCGGAGCGACCAACGAGCGCCAAGCCTGGGAGGTGTTTCGCCCCGCAAAGCTGATGGTCTCCAGAACGCCCCTGCTTCAGAAAGCAAAAGGGATCGCGGTCAATGCAAAGAACTTAAACCGCCCGGCGGATGAGGCGCGCTTCGAGCCGGTTATCGGCAAGCCCGGCGATGGCGCGAGTCCGTCTTGTGCGCTGATCGATGAATACCACGAACACGACGCCCCCGACTTATACGAGACCATGGTGACGGGGCAGGGCGCACGCCGGCAGCCGCTGACGTTTATTATCACCACCGCCGGCAACAACATCGAAGGCCCTTGCTACGACAAGCAGACCGAGGCGCAAGAGATGCTGGACGGCGTCGCGCCGAATGACGAGTTGTTCACGTTGATGTATGGCGTGGATGATCCAGAACGCTGGGCGGACCCGGACGTATTGGTCATGGCCAACCCTAATCTGGGCGTTAGCGTTTATAAAAAGTATTTGGAAAGTCAGCAACAGAAAGCGATTCGCAGCGCCCGCTTCCAGAACATATTCAAGATCAAGCATTTAAACATCTGGGTTACGGCGCGCTCGGCGTTCTTCAACATGGAGCAGTGGCAACGCTGCTACGACCCCAGCCTCAGCGTGGAAGACTTCGAAGGCCAAGAGTGTATCGGCGGCCTCGATTTGGCGGGCAAGCTGGATTTAAACGCCTTCGTCAAACTGTTCTATCGCGATCTGGAGGATGACGACCGCCGCGTGCGTCGGCATTACTACTGCCTCTCGCCGGTGTTCTGGGCGCCCGAGGATACGGTCAACAATCCAGATAATCGAAAGTTAAGCAGCCGCTATCAGAAGTGGGTCAACCTGGGTGCGCTCACCGCCACCGATGGCGCGGAAGTGGACTATCTGGAAGTGCTGGCGGAAGTCACCGACACCAACCAACGCCACCCCATTGCAGAGATCGGCATCGATCCGCACGGCGCGCTGAACCTCTCGCACCGCCTCGACGACGAGAACCTGAACCCGGTGCAGATCACGCAGAACTATTCCGGCATGTCCGCCGGCATGAAGGAGCTTGAAGCGGCCATCGCGGCCGGACGTTTCCATCACGACGGCCACCCCATTTTAACCTGGTGTATGGGCAACGTGGTCGGACGCTATATGGGCGGCGCCGATGACGATATCGTCCGCCCGACCAAGGAACACAAAGACAAAAAAATCGACGGCGCGGTCGCGCTCATCATGGCCGTGGGCCGCGCCATGCTGGCGGCGGAAACCACTGGTCCCAGCATAAGGTTTGCCTGATGTTTAATTTATTCAGACGTAAAAGCACGCCGGTGATTGATAGCTCGGCCAAGCTCGCGGAGTTGCTGGGCGCATGGTACGACGCCGACGCCGGTGTGCAGATCACCCCCGGCAACGCGCCGGAGATCAGCGCTGTGTTTTCGTGCATCAAAGTCCTAACCGAATCTATCGGCATGCTGCCCTTAAACCTGTTTAAAGAGCTGCCCGGCGGCGGATCGGAAAAGGCCAGCGGCCACCCGCTGCAGGCGCTGTTAAAGCACGGCCCGAACGATTACCTGACGGACCAAGAATATAAAGAACTGATTGTCGCGCACCTGTGCTTACGGGGTAACCATTACAGCTACATCAACCGCACGGCGGCGGGTCGGGTGCTGGAGCTGCTGCCCATGGCGCCGGATGCGGTGACGCCGAAACTCTCCAACGACTACGAACTGACTTATGACGTGCAGTTTAAAAGCGGCCCTGTGCGGACGCTGCCGGCGGAAGAGGTGCTGCATATCCGCTTATGGAGCCAGGACGGCTTAACAGGATTGAACCCGATTCAATACAACCGCCACTGTTTGGGGCTGGCCAAGGCGACGGAAAAGCATGGATCAACCTTGTTCGCCCATGGCGCGAAACCCTCTGGCGTGCTCTCCACCGATCACGCGCTGACAGATAAACAATACGAGCGCTTGAAACAGGAAATGGAGCTGCACCGCGGCGTCGCTAACCAGAACCGCGAGATGATCCTCGACGGCGGCCTTAAGTGGCTGCAGGTCTCCATGACGGCGGAAGACAGCCAGTTTTTAGAAACCCGCAAGTTTCAGCGCTCGGAGATCGCCGGATTTTTCCGGGTGCCGCCGCACATGATCGGCGATCTGGAGCGGGCGACCTTCAGCAACATTGAACACCAAGACCTCGCCTTTGCGCGACATTCATTAATCCCATACTGCACGCGTATTGAGAAGCGCATTAACAAGTCGCTGCTCTCAGACAAAGAGCGGGCCAGCCATTTCGTTAAGTTCAACATCAACGCCCTGATGCGCGGGGACATGAAGACCCGCAGCGAATACTACACGGCCATGATTCAAAACGGCGTCATGAGTCCGAACGAAGTCCGCATCCTGGAGGACATGAACCCCAGGGAAGGCGGCGACACCTACCTGACGCCGCTCAATATGGCGGTTAACGGCAAGCCTGCCGACGAGACGGAAACGAATTAAGCAGCCATACGAGGCACGCATGCACACCAAGCAAAAGCTGGATATTCCATTAAAGATTAAGTCTCTCTCCGACACCGGCGAGTTTGAGGGTTACGGCTCCGTATTCGGGGTTAAAGACTCCTACAGCGACATTGTCGTCAAGGGCGCGTTTGACGCATCCCTGGCGCGCTGGAAACAGCAAGGCCGCCTGCCGGCGCTGTTATGGCAACACCGCATGGACGAGCCTATAGGGGTTTACACCGCGATGGAGGAAGACGAGCACGGTCTGAAGTTGTCCGGGCGTCTGCTGATCGACGATGACCCACTGGCCAAGCGCGCATACGGGCATTTAAAAGCAGGCTCTATTTCCGGTCTCTCTATTGGTTATTCCGTCCCGTCCAACGGCATGGAATACGACAGCGCCAAAGAAGCGTTTTTGATTAAAGAAATCGACCTGTGGGAAGTGTCTCTGGTGACCTTCCCCGCCAACGATGAGGCGCGCATTGCGCAAGTCAAACACCGCCAACGAAACGCCGAGCACGCACAGGCCCTGGCTGCTATTTCATCCCTAAAACATATATTCACCACAAGGAACTAACCCTGATGCCAGTCGAATTAAAAGACATTCAAGACGTAGCGGAAGAACTGACTAGCCGCTTTACGGAATTTAAATCAGCCAATGACTCCTCTATGGAGGCCACCCGCGCAGAGGTAATCAAACTCACCGAGAAAACCGACAAGCTCAACGCCCAGCTGAGCGAGCTGGAGGCCCTGAAAAAGGAGTTGGACGGCCTTTATAAAAAGCAGAACCGCCCCGGGACCGTGGAGGGCGATGCGGAGTACCGCAAACATTTTGTTGACCAGTGGATGAGAAAAAACAACGCCGCCGGCATCGAGGTCAAGGCCGTCAACCTGGGTGCCAATCAGGACGGCGGCTTTGGCGTGCCGGAGGAACTGGACCGCCAGATTTTGGAATTGGAGCGCGAGCTGTCTCCCATGCGGGCGCTGTGCCGAAATATCCAGGTGTCCACCGACGGCTACAAACGTTTGGTTAACCTGGGCGGCGCCGGTTCCGGCTGGGTGGGCGAGACCGACGCCCGCCCGGAAACCAACACGCCCAAGCTGGCGCAGATTGAGGCGTACATGGGAGAAATCTACGCGAATCCCGCCACGACCCAAAAGGCGCTGGACGATGTGTATTTCAACGTTGAGCAGTGGATCGCCGACGAAGTGGCGCAAGAGTTCGTCGACCGCGAAGCCGACGCCTTTCTAAATGGCGATGGCGTGGGCAAACCGAAAGGCATCCTGTCTTACGCCATGGACGCCGCGCCGGATGCCTCCCGCGAGTTCGGCAAGCTGCAACGAGTGATCAGCGGCAAGGCGGGCGACTTCACCGCGGATAACCTGCTAAGCGTGATCTACCGTCTGAAGAAAGCATTTCGCCGTAACGCCAGCTGGATGATGACCGGAACCACGGTGGAGAAGGTGCGCAAGTTCAAGGACGCGGACGGCAACTACATGTGGCGTCCGGGCATCGAGGCGGGCCAGCCCTCCTTGCTGTTGGGCTACGGCATCGAGGAAAACGAAGACATGCCGGAAGTGGCGGCGGATGCTAACGCCATCTTGTTTGGCGACTTCATGCGGGGTTACAGCATTGTGGACCGTATTGGCGCGCGCATGCTGCGCGATCCCTACACGCATAAACCCTTCGTTCACTTCTACACCACCAAGCGGGTGGGCGGCATGTTGGTGGATTCCAACGCCATTAAGGTGCTGACATTGAGTAAGGGGGCGTAATGACCCCCATCACTTTAGAGGAAGCCAAGCAGCATCTACGCGTGGATCATGACGACGAAGACGCCTATATCGAAACCCTGATCGCCGTGGCGCGCAATCTGGCGGAGGAATATTCCGGGCTGTCCCTGGAGGAGGGCGAGAGCATTCCCGAGCTGGCCAAGCACGCCATAAAAATGATCATCGCCACCCTGTACGAGCAACGGGAGGACCAGACGGCGGCGACGGTCTCACAGGTGCCGCTATGTTCCAAGGCCCTGTTGGACCTGCTACGGATTCGGCGGCTATGAGAGCGGGACGACTGCGGCGGCGGGTGACGATTCAAGCCAACGTCGCCACCCAGGATGAGTACGGCGAAACCGTGCAAGGCTGGCGAGATGTCGCTACGCGTTGGGCGGGCGTGGAGCCGCTGTCCGGTCGGGAGTTCCTGGCCGCCAGCGGCCCCCGCGCCGAGCTGACCACCCGCATTGTGTTGCGCTGGGAGCAGGCGCTGGCCGGGCTCACGTCCCAGGATCACCGGGTGGTCTATCAAGGCCGCGTCTATGACATCCATTCCGCCATCAACACCCGCGAGGAAAACAAAGAGTGGGTGCTGATGTGCGCGGACACAGGGGCGGCGGTATGAGCAGCGGCGTCAAGATCAGCGGCTTGCGCGAGCTGCACCAAGCCTTACAGCAACTCGGCAAGCAGGCGGCCAACAAGGCGGCGCGGGACGGGCTGACCGAGGCGGCGAAAACGTTTAGAAAAGAGATCCGCCAAGGCGCGCCCGTGAAAAGCGGCCATCTGCGTAAACACATCCGCTACAAGCTGCGCAGGGATCGCAGCGGTCGCGGCTACACCGGTCGCGTGGGCGTGCATCCCAAGGCTTACTACGCCCGTTTTATCGAGTTTGGCGCGGCGCCGCACGCTATTCCTAACCCGACCACCGGGCGCGGTCGCAACAAGCGCAAAAACAAAAAGCGTCTGCGCATCGGCTCGCAGGTGGTGTCCGGCGTTAACCATCCCGGCATTGCCCCGCGTCCTTTCCTGCGCCCGGCGTTTCTACGCGCCAAGGATGCGGCGGTCAAAGCCGCCGGCAAACGCATGTGGCGTTCCATCATTCAAGCGAGGGCGCGCCGATGATCATCCCGCGATTGCTGAAGCGGCTGCGCAAGTCGGAAGAGGTGCGAGACCTGATTGCGCCGTCCGCGATTCATGGACGCTTTCTGCCGCCCCACGCATCAACGCCAGCGCTGTCCCTGCTGTATGTCGGCGACGATCCCGTCAACGACCTGGGCGGAGAGGACAACAGCCGACGCGAGCGGGCGCAGATAGACGCCTGGGCGCCGACGCTCAAGCAGGCGGACCAGTTAGCAAAGGCTGCGACGGCTGCATTGGCTTCACGCGGCCAAGACTTCACCGCCGTGCGCAATGGCAAAACCTACGAGTACGACGACGCGGCCCAGCTCCACCGGCTGATGCTGGATTATTCATTTACCTTTTACGAGGACTAAGCATGGCGAAAATGCCCGCCGACGGAACCAAAATTGAAATCGACGGTACGACCGCCGGCACGCCCGACATTGAGGTGACCGGGGTTAAATCTTTTTCCGGTTTTGATGGCGAACGCCCGGAAATTGACAACACGGACTTAAGTAGCGAGGCGTCCGAGTTCTTTCTCGGCAAGCGCGACTGGGGCTCTTTCTCTCTGGACTGGTTTATTAACTATGGCGATCCCGGCCAGAACGAAGTCCGCGCCGCTGAACTGTCCGGAGCGCTGAAGACCGTCAAGATCACGTTTCCCGACCTGACTACCGCCACATTCAAGGCTTACGTGAAGAACGCGACCAGCCTTTCCGGCGGGATCAGTGGCATGGTGGAAGGCTCCGCCGCGCTACGCATCACCGGTAAACCCACTTTCGCGAAACCCTAAACGAGGAACCTTTATGAGTTATTTGAACAAAGCCCAGATCCTGGCGGCGCAAGATATCACATCGGAAGACGTAGACGTGCCAGAGTGGGGCGGAACCGTTCGGGTCGCCCTGATGAGCGGCGCCGCCCGTGACGATTACGAAGGCTCGCTGGTGAAGTTATCTCCCGATGGCAGCGCGCATCGGGACCTGTCCAACATCCGCGCCAAGCTGGTGGCGGTCTGTCTGGTGGATGACAAAGGCGAGCGCCTATTTAACGAGAGCGACGTTAAAGCCCTGGGCGCGAAATCCTGCGCCGCCCTGGATCGCGTCTACCATGTCGCCGCCCGACTCAATCGCTTAACCCAAGGCGAAGTGGAGGGCGCCGCAAAAAACTCCTAAGCCGGCCCGAGCGCCGGTTTTACTTCTACCTCGCCGCCAAGCTGGGCAAGACGGTTAAGGCCCTCCTGCAAGAGATCGATTCGGCTGAACTGGCCGAGTGGATGGCTTACGAATCCCTGGACGCCTACGCCGAGCAATTCGAACGTGAGCGCCAGAGCAGCGCTGAGCGGTCGGACGCACTGAAGAACCTCCTATTCGGCGACGCCTGGCGCGACGCCTAACCCCTTTCTTCTCTCTCCCTTTTAACCTGGTTAAAGCCTTCTATGAGTCAGGAAATGATTGGCGCGTTGTCTATCGATCTGCGCCTTGCGACGGCCAAGGTCGAGGACGGATTGCGCAGCGTCAACAAGCATCTGGAGCGCACCGCGTCGGCGGCCAACAATGCCGGCAAGATGTTCACGACGCTGGCCACCATTGCCACGGCGGGCGTGTTTGGCGGGGTCATCAAAGGCAGTCTGGACGCGGCCAACCACCTGGGCGACCTGAGCGTGCGCTTGGGCGTGAGTGTGGAAGGGTTGAGTCGTCTCGCCTACGCGGCGGAATTGTCGGGCGTATCCGCCGGCACCCTGGAAACCGGCCTGCAGCGCATGACCCGACGCATCGCCGAGGCGGCCGCCGGCAGCGGTGAAGCTATAGGCGCGATCAAAGCGCTGGGACTGTCCGCGCAGAAGCTCCAGCAACTGCGTCCCGAACAGCAATTTGAAGTGCTGGCGGACGCACTGGCGGAGGTGCCTGCGAAGTCGGACCGGGTGCGCCTCGCCATGAAGCTGTTGGACTCCGAAGGCGTCGCCCTGCTGCAAACCATGGAAGGCGGCAGCGCCGCCATTCGGGCCATGGGTGAAGAGTCCGACCGCACCGGCAATACCATCAGCACAAGCTTTGCGACGCAGGCCACCGCCGCCAATGCGGCCATCATCAAGATGAACGCGGCGCTGACGGGCATGACCAACAACATGGCCGTGGCGTTGGGGCCGACCATCGAGCAAGTCGCGCACTTCCTGGGGGATGTGCTGCCTGAGGCGGCCAAGCTGGGCGGGCAGGCGGTGCGATTGCTCGCCGCCGGCGCGCTGGAGGTCAGCGCGAGCGTGGTCGAGTTTATCCGGGTGGCGACTTACTACCTGGGCAAGCTCTCAGACGATGTGGCGGAGGTCGACGCCGAGCTGTACAGCATGCAGGAGAATCTGCGCGGCGCCACGGGCGACATCTTCGCTCAGATGGCGGCGGCGGATCAGGAGACGGAAAAGTTCAACGTCACCCTGGGTCAAAGCGTCGTCACCTTGCAGGACTACCAAGGCGTGACCGCCACCGTAGCGGACAACCTGCAACGCGTAAAAGCCGCGCAGGAGGAAGCCAATGCCGCGCTGCAGCGTCAGAACGAAATCCGCGGCAATGTCGAAAGCATCCGTGAATCCCTGCTGACCGAGGAAGAGGCGGAACGGGAGTCCTACGAGCGCCGGCGGGACATGCTGCAGGAGGCGTTGGACGAAAACCTGTTAACCCAAACGCAGCATATGGAGCTGTTGGGCGAACTGTCCGCGCAGCATCAAGCCACGCTCACGGCCATAGAGGAAAGAGAGAAGGGCAAGCGCAAGGCCCTGGCGGAGGCGGAGCATCAAGAGCGGGTGTCGGTCATGACTGGCATGTTAGGCAATCTCTCAACGCTCATGGATACCAAATCCAAGAAGCTCTTCGAGATCGGCAAAAAGGCCGCCATCGCCAACGCTCTGGTGGCGGGTTATGAAGCCGCCGTGCATTCCTACAACAAAGGCGCGCAAATCGGCGGTCCTATTGTGGGCGCGGCGTTTGCGGCCACGTCCGTGATCGCCACCGCCGTGCAAATTCAAAAACTGAAGTCGCAGAAGTTTGGCGGCGGGGGAACGGTCAGCGCCGGTGGAGGTGGAGCGCCGCCGAACACCTACCAGCCGCCGCAACCCACGATCCCCAGCGGACCCGCCGGTGGCAAAGGCGAGGGCGCGCAGATCATTTTTCAGTTTAACGGATCGGTCAACGGCGACCCCTACCTAATCGCCGACGCCATCGCGCCGCACCTGCGGGACATTGTCAGCAAGAAAGACATCGTCCTCGTGGAAGCGAACAGCCGCAACGGCCAACAACTAAGAGGTCTGTAAATGTATATCGAGTATGTCGCGAGACGTTTTATCGCGCCCAGCCATGTTGCGGGCGGCAATTACTGGATCGACGTGAAACTGACGCGCTGTGACTTTGATGCGCAGGTTGAAGCGCAGACGACCACGGCGCTTAGTGGCAAATCGAAAACCTTGCTCCACCGCATCGACCAGACCTATGACATCGCCACCGTATACATGAACCAGCCGGAACAGCTGGCGGAGATGCGGGAGTTCTTAGGGTCCGTCAGTGGCGGGGAAAGCTTCATGGTCAGCCTGCATGGCGACCGGGTGAGCCCTCTGCAGCCCGCTATGCTGGACCCGATTACCTGGAAAGAGGAGCGCTACGGCACGACGGACTATTTCAGGTATACCTTGAAGCTGAGGATAGTTTAAGGCTGACCTTTATGGAGTCAGTCTCCGTTTATATGGTGCCAAGAAACATCATTAACATTAAAGCCGTGTTTTCTTTTCTTATGCATTACCCAGGCGGCGACTCCGAAGCCAGCGCTGAGCAGGAAAAGACCGGCGAGAACAAGCAGTCTAAAGCTTTGCTTCTCAGAGTCGGCAGAAGATAGGTCAAGATTATAGATTGTTGAAATGAGCAACAGGGTGAAAATAACGGTCATGCCTATGAAAAAGCGTTGAATAGCGGAAAAAATCATTTCCTTATGTACTTTCTGCATCATTAATACCCTAGCTAAATAAATAAGCGCGGCATGTTATTGCATTATCAAGCGTTAGTACACAAGCGCAGCATCCTACCAACTTGATGTAATTCCAAATGAGAAAAAGTAATAGCGAATTCGTCTCCGCCTGGAGCGGCGAGAGTGTGTCGCCCGTCTATGTCGTTGAGCTGTCGTTCGACCGCACCAACGAGGACGTGGTGTATCTGACCAGTGGTCTCGTCTCTGGTTTGTCCGGCGTAGTGTATGACGGCGTGTTGAACGCCCGCACCTTGTCTGGCACATCGCAAAAAATCCAACCTGACAAAGGCTTGGCGTCCATCGGCAGCCTGGAATTTGAGGCGCTGGACCACAACCTGAGCGCGCTGCAAAAAGCCAAGCTGGATGATCGCAAGGGCCTGCGCGGCAAACGCGTGCGCGTCTGGGTCGGCGAGCGTGGTTTGCAGTGGCAGGACTTTGTTCTGGTGGCCACGCAGATTATCGAGGACGCCGAGTTCCTGGACGGCGTTTATTCGTTTAGCTGCGCTGATGTGCAACGCACGCTGCGCAAGGATATTTTCGACGTTAAAAAAGTCGGCTTGGCGGCGTCCGCCGTGGGCAATAACGATGTGATTCAAGTGTATTCCACGGAAGGATTCGAGCCTGTTTACCAGCCGCGAGGGAGCGGTATTACTGACGCACCCAACCGAACCGTTGGTTATCTCAAAATGCCCAACGGCTGCATCGTGCGTTACAAATATACTACCGCTACCGCCTTTTGGGGCTGTGAGTGGGGCGCGCTGGGCACCAAACATCTGGTCGCGACGGTGAAAAAGTCCGAGGACACCAACGCCGATAACGCCCCCCAGGTGGAGGAGTACGTCTACATCGAGCAGCCGGCGCCCATGCTGCTGTATGGTTTGTTGACCGGCTATGTCTACGGCTATCCCGGCAAGCGTTACCCGGACCACTGGCACCTGGGCGTTGATCCGCAATATGTGCGCACGTCCGACTTTATCAATATTGGTGCAGACCTCTGGGATGTGACCGACGCGGATAAGGGCTTGCCGGCGGTGGTGCGCGGACAAACCAAGATTGACGGCAAGAAGTTCATCGAGGAGCAGCTGCTGTTGATGATGGGCGCCTTTTCGCCCATTTACGCCAATGGCGAAATGGGGCTGCGTCGCCGCACGGCGATCATGTCCAGCGGCGCTTACGTGCGCGAGCTGAACGCCAGCAACCTGCTGAAGGTGAACGCGCTACGCCACGACATGGGCGCGATCATCAATCAGATCGCCATCCACTGGCATTATGACCCGGACAAAAAAGAGTATCGCCGCGCCAACGTGCTGGTGGACCCGGACTCCATCGGCACCCATGGCGCGTCGGATTTGAAGGAATTGAAGTTTAAAACCCTGCACAGTTCCCGCCACGCCTATTCCGCCATCAAGCATCAGTTTGATGCACTCCGCGACGCCTACGCCGGGCCGCCTTTGCTCCTTGATGTCGTGGCCGATATGGACAACCACGATCTGGAAGTGGGCGACATTGTCCGGGTTAATCTGGAGCATGTGCAGGACTTCACCGGATCGATGGCGGACGGTCGCCTGGACCGTAACTTTGAGATTCAACAGATCGCCACGGACTGGGTGACGGGGCGGGTGAAGCTGGCCTTGCTGGGCTCCTCGCAACCGGCGGGCGCCTTGCCGCCGGATCAGAATGGCGCGGCGCTGCCCGATGCGTGGTACAGCTCCGCCGGCGTGGCGATCAACGCCGCCAGCTTCCCGGGCAAAGTTCTGGTCACTGATACACAGGTGCGCATCGTCGGCGATATTCACCTGACTGGCGGGGCCGATCTGAATCAGTCCGTTTACTACTGCGACCGGGATTTAACCGTGGACGCCGGCGTGATGGTCATTCTGTCCGGCAACGTACAACTACGTGTCAAAGGCTTTCTGCAGATCAACGGAACGGTGGACGGTAAAGGGCGCGGAATTGCAGGAGCCGCTGGCGGACAATCTGTTGCGCTAACCGGTATCGGCTCCACCGTAGCGGGAGACGGGATTGTCTTCGGCCTGGGGACGGGAGACCGTCGCCGCTTTGAGTCGGCCAACAACCGAGGCGGGATCAACGCCCGCGCCGCACGGGATAACGTCGCCTACCTCAATTTAAACGTGAATGCGCAAGGCCAACTGCAGGGCTTGCCGTCTGATATTCGCGGCAACGGCGGCCATGGCGGCGGCGCAGCCATCAACAGCTACGGCGGCAATACGGGAGAGACCCCAGGCGGTCGCGGCGGAAACGGCGGTGCCGGATTGCTGGTGGTGGCGCGGGGGATCGACCTGGGCGCCAATGGTCGTGTCGATACCAGCGGCGTGGACGGGGGGCTGGGCAGCCCACGACAGATCGGCGGGAACATGGACCCGCAGGCCTATCTCAAATCCGGCAGCGGCGCTGGTGGCGCGCCCGGCGCGGTGTATTACCTCGTGGATGGCAAGTACAACCCGCCCAACGTCACCGTGGGCAACAGCGCGGCGCGCTATGGCCTGAGCCCGGTGCAGGACGGCGTCTATTTCATCCAAGGCCGTAAGCATCAAAATGACACTGTGGGCGCGAGTTGGGACCCGTCTTTCGAGGGGATCGATAAGGCGGTCGCCTCCGCCTACGTGGGAAACTATCTTGGTCCTGAACGTGAGAACGCCGTACGCGGCTTTCTGACCAAGGCGACCGGGCAGGCGCCCAATATGGCGGAGTCCTGGCATCGCGTGCAGATCCTGTCCGGCTATCAGCCGCCTGTCGTCATGGAGGAGGTTGCGAAAAAGCCGCTGCGTATCTCCGTCACGGAGTCGGTGAACACGCCGCGCACGCCGGACGGCAATATCTCCACCCTGGAGTTGAGCGCGGTCCCGCCGGACGATCCCAACTATAGCCATGCCTTCTTTCAATACCGACCGGCGGAAGGCGCAGGTTGGACGGACCTGGGATCGGCGGCGCCGGAGCTGACCTTGCAACTGGTGAGCGATGGCAAGAAGTACTACTTCCGCGCCTTTGGCGTGAGCAAGTCGGGCAAACGCTCCGCTAACTACGCCGCCACGTCAGCCGCAGTGTCGCGCATTGAGATCGGCTCGCCTGACATACGCGAGGCGTTGCCTCTGGTGACGCCCAAAGTGATGCTGGTAGACCGAGGGCAAGAGGCCAATCACTTTATGGGCAGGGATGCGCACTTCTATATTTACTATGGCTCCAACTATCAGGAGCCGCCGCACTTCGCCTTCTACGAGGTGACGGTGTACCACAAAGGCCTGCAGGTGCGACGGGAGTACATACCCGGCAGAAGCTACACCTACACCAGCGAGATGAACCTGGAGGACGGCAACAGTCGAGAGATTGGCCTAAGCGTGCGCCCCTGGGGAAAACAGAACCAGACCGGGAAAACGGTGTTTATCAGCGTGTCCAACCCAGCCCCCAAGGTGACGGTCAACAATACGGTCGCCGGGATCGGGACGGCGCGCACCTATCTGACGGAGATCACCGACCCGGATTTCAAATCCATCAAAGTCTACCGGTCAACGGTGAAAGGCTTTACGCCCAGTTCGGATAACCTGGTGTATGACGGCTACACCAACCCGGTCATCCATGAAGGGCTCCAGCCGGACACCACCTATTATTTCCGGTTGCTGGGCGCGGATGAGTTCGGCGACGGTGAACTGACGCCGGAGTTTAACTTTAAGACGGAGGCCTTTAACCCGGCGGGTGAACTGAGCGACGGCGACAACCTGATCGTGCGCGGCAATGTCGTCAGCGAATACGGCGGCTCCCAAGTGATCCTGGGTCCGCTCAAGCGCGACGGCTATTTCAACGTGCTGGAAGCCAGCGCAGCGAACGCGCCTATATTCGAGGTTAGGGAAAACGGCGACCTTTTGCTGGGCAGCGAGCAAAGCGGCTCTTATGCGATCTGGGATCAGTCCGAAAAAGCGTTCAAAGTGTTCGGTCAGATCAACATCGCGGCGGGGAGCAAAGGCTATTCCGCCCTGCAGGATCGTCCCAACTCGTTGTCGTCCATCAACGCAGCGGAAGCCGGCAAGCTGCAAGGCATTCAGGACGGCGCCACCAAAGGCGCAGATTGGGGGCAAGTGTCGGGCATTCCGCAACGGTTTTCCGATAGCGCAACGCCCGGTCTCAACCTGACGGCGGACTACCTTGGATTTCATAACGGCAGCCGATTCACCACCTACATGGACCGAAACGGCCATTTCGCTTTGAACGCCGGCGCGGCGAATAACTGCCTGAGCTGGAACGGCTCGGTGCTGTCCGTGCGTGGGGATGTGTTGGCCACCAGCGTGGCGGCGAGCATCAGCCTAAGCGCGCCCACTATCACTGGTGGATCAATCCAAGGGACGAACATCACCGGGACCACCATTAACGGCGGCGCGATCAACGGAACCAGTATCACCGGCGCCACGGTGACGGGCTCCACGATGCAGACCGCCGCCAACGGCAAGCGGATAGTTTTGTCCTCGGCCACCAACGAAGCCCACTTCTACGGGGATCAGGGAGACGGATCGATTCAGGAGCTGGCGAGTATCGGCATACGACCGGTCGGAGGCGACAAGTATGTGATGCAGGTGGGGAACCTGAACCCGGGCAACCATCGGGCCGGCATACTGGCTCACTCGAACGATACGGTCGCGATCATGGCGCAATCGAATACGGGCATGCCGCTGTTTGCGGTGCATGAGTCCCAGACCGCACGGACCAGTCCGGCGATATACGCGCTCAACATGTCGCACGATCCGATATCCGTTGGCGTGAAGGCGAGCAGCGCAGGCGGGGTAGGGGTGAATGCGCAGGGGAGCAAGTACGCGGTTTACGCCAACTTTGGCGGCTATGGGCCTTTCACTGGCGCGCACGACTGCTTATTGCGTACCGGCAGCAATCCCAAGCCGGGACAAATCCTAGTCTATGGCGGGATTATCAACCGCCGGGATTTATCCAACGTGCTGCACGAAGTGCGCCTGTCATCGAAGCCGCGGCAGCGTGGCAAAGCGGGCGTGTATGTTTCCGCCACGGTCATTAACCCGGAACACTTTGACATGACGGACGACGAGTTTGCGGAGCTGGAGGACACATATACCGCTGGCATTATGAACGCCTTGGGGGAAGGTCAGATCCTGGTTTGTGGGGAAGGTGGAAATATCGAGATAGGCGACTACATCGTCACCTCAAGCCGTCCCGGAATTGGCATGCGCCAGGATGATGATGTGCTGCGTAGCTACACCATCGCGGAGGCCCGCGAGGCGGTTAACTGGTCAGAGGAGGGAAGCGGCGAGAGGTTGATCTCGTGTAAGTATCTGTGTGGCTAGTCTGACTGGCCGGCCTTATAGCTCCAGGCAAAAGCTATTCAAACATGGTTAAAAAGTGTCGTTTTGATTCCTAGAATGAGAGCTGACAATTATCTAATAAGTCTTCAGCTTACCGATACCACTTGATGGATCTATGGAGATGGATTTTGATTGATTATTGTCATGTTTATATTTTTAAAAATGTACGTTGTAAAAAGGAAGTTTAGTGATGATTAAGAAGGCCTTGTTTGTTCTGGCTACCATAGCTTCATGTCAGTTTGCAAATGCTGTTGAGTACCCAGGTTCATTTAAAATAAAAGAAATAATGGTCTCTGCACCTGATAATTTTCACTTTCGGGTTATAGCAGACTCTACAGATCCTGGCTACTGGCATTGCAATAATGGGCCAAGCAACCCGGCTTGGTCTTATATTAATGAATCAGATGCAGGTAGCAAAACAATGATTTCAACATTGCTTTCAGCTTATATGGCGAATAAAACTGTAACAGTTGTGACAGAGGGGTTGGATACGACTGCAGGGCGTCAATGTAAAATAGTAGAGCTTAAAGTATCTGACTAAGGTAGGAGTAAGCGATGAGCTTTAATAAAGGAATAGTAACCCTGGGGGCTGCACTATTTTCTGCTGCATCTGGCTCAGCAAATGCCTTATATGAAATAGATGAAAAGTATTACTCATCATACGACTCTGGTGAATACTTTGATGCTATTACAAAAGGCTCGTTTGAGCGAGCTTTAGAAATGATCTATGAAGATACTAGGCATGCAGTTGTAAATCAGATTAACGATCCAGTCAAGCAGAAAGAAATCATTGCTCGGCTCGTGGCAAAAGGAGCTAAAAAGCTACAAGATACGCTCGATGATGTGTCTGGAAATGAGTATGATGAAGAAGTCGCGCTAGATATTACTAAGGCGATAAATGAGTCTGTTCTTGAATATGAGGCTTCGCCGCAAGGTAGCTTGCAGCTTAGTGCTAAGTATTCAATTGATGCATTGACTGCTAGGTTGGAATGGCAACGGAAGCTGGAAACGCTAACCTGTAAAGAGTGGAAGATTACTCAAACTTGTAAGATAGACAGCTACGGAATTGAGCAGTGCTCATACGGCGGATATTACAAGCATGTTGATTATGCTATTGAGCCTGACTATAAGCTATATAGAGTTGTGGACGGGGTTGAACAGTATATAACTAGTATTAAAGGAGGTAAGTTTTGGAAGAATATAACATTTAGCACCACTCCAAATGATTGGGCAAAGATGGCGTGGGCAAAAATTGGCGGGGAAGACGAAGGTATTGTTGATCCGGGACGAGGAGTCTTCTTTGATTTTGATAGCGATATTAGGCCAAGTGGAACTACACTAAGTTATAGAGTGAAAGCAGATTCAAGCCGATTTTGGAATACAAAGTGGGGCTCTAAAACATTTTGCGATGGGTCATCAAGCTGGTCGTCAGAAGTGGTTTTTGATGGCGATGCAGATGGATATGCTGACTTCATTCCAAAAGAAGAATATGCAAGACGAAGCTTTGTATTCATGATTCCAATTGTTGATTTTATTTTGAACTGATTTTTTGGAAAAGAGATAAGTTATAACTATGAAGAAAATTATTCTAGGAATTATTGCTTTTTGCACTGTAAGCGCTAATGCTGCTACGATTACTAATACTCGTAGCATTGATAAGCTGGTTGTATATGAGGGATATGCAGTCGTAAAATTTTCACCAGCTGCCACTGGCGCGGAGTTGGAAACATGCTCTTCGTCTGGCGAAGAGAATGCTGTGCTTGAGTTTAAGGAAGGCACAAAAGAAATCTACGCAGCTCTACTTTCTGCTTATGCAAGCAAGAATGATAAAGTTGGATTCGCTGTTAGTGGTTGCCGCTCTGGTAATGGAAATAATTACCCGCTGATTTATCGGGTGGATATGGGCTCTTAATTTTACAAGGGCAAAGATTGATAACCTCCGGCTAAGCCGGAGGTTATTTAACTATAAGAAAGTTCCAGTATGACAACGTAGAGATATACAGTCATTCTAAAAACTACTACTTAGCGTCTGTCCTGTTAGGCAGACCCTCTGAGTGTATGCTTTTTGATTATTGAATAGCGCTATAGGTATTAATAAAATTTCAAGTAGAGTACGCAAGGAGTAGATTGACGGTAGTCAGAAAACACATTCCAGCCTTCGAAATGGTCTTTGAAAAATTCCAAAGTGTCGTTTTTTAAATGGCATTCAGTGGAACTATTTGTTGCTTCAAAAGCACTATCTTTATCCCGGGTGAATTGCAAATCCTGCTGGTAAATTCCAATTATCTTACCTTCATCATTTCTAACTATTAGATCAACGTGATGGTTTTCCTTTTTCCCTTTTTTGACAAAGCTGGCAAATTCCACCCTTTTTGAGTCACTAGATTGTTTGGGATACGATAAAAAGCTATCTGCTTCCTTGCTTTTATACCCAGTCCTAGGCAACAACGTCACTTCATCAACAACCTCGCCTGAGCTACTTAGCTCAAAATGTAATGTTTCAGAGGTGTCATTTGTAAAACCAATATATGTCTTGCCGTGACCTTCGCCTGCCATGACTGGCATAGAAAGTGAGCATAAGAGACCAATACCTAGGGCGTGTTGACGTTTCGTCATAGGTGATAGATAGGCGCAAACTCGTCATATTGCGGTTCCCACACCAACAACAAAACGAGTTTGCGATGCCCCGATTGATGCTCAGTGACGAGCTTTGGTCGAAGCTGAAAGAGATCATGCTGCAAGAGCGAATCTATAACAAGCCCACACTACGAATGATGGTGGAAGGCATGTTGTACCGAATGCGGACGGGGTGTCCCTGGCGAGACTTGCCAGGGCAGTTTGGAGACTGGAATTCGGTGTTCAAAAAATTCAATTCCTGGTCTACCCAAGGCAAGTGGTTGAGGATCTTCCGGAGCTTGGTCCGCGAGCCGGATTTGGAATGGGGGTTCATTGATGGCAGCTATGTGAAGGCCCATCAGCACAGCGCAGGAGCCTGTACGGAAGAGCCTCAGGCGATTGGAAAGAGTCGGGCGGGCAATACCACGAAAGTGCATCTGGCCGTGGATGCCTATGGTCTTCCAGTGGAATTTGAGATCACTGGAGGCGAGGTCAATGACTGCACAGCAGCGGCGGAGTTGATTGAAAAGCTTCCCTCGTCAGAGGCGATTGTCGGAGACAAAGGCTACGACAGTGAACGAGTGCGGGCACAGATCGAAAGGAAGGGGGCCAGGGCCGTGATACCGAGAAAGCGAAACTCTGTCAAAGGTAATGACGATATGGATTGGGGTTTATACAAGTATCGCCATTTGGTGGAAAATGCCTTCGCCCGACTCAAACAGTACCGGGCCATCGCGACGAGATATGACAAGTTGAAGAGAAACTATGAAAGTATGGTAGCCATGGCTTGTGGGTATTTATGGCTGCCGATGTGAAACGTCAACAGGCCCTAATGAATTTATTAACTTTTTCACGAACACTGCCTTTGTTGGAAAATTGCACAGAATTAATTGTTATAAAAATCATGCCATTTGTAGGCAGGGAGTATAAGTGCACCCATTTGCGAAAACAACTAGGGGGTAGATTAATTAATCTATTGATTTTATTCGTGTTTTTGGTTAGCTAAAGCTCTCGGCGGAGATAGTTCTCGAGACAACAAGGTCGCTTGCTGTAAATGGTGGGGATTAATTTCTAAGCGATTATTCGTAACTCGTTGCGAGAGTTTTCTTACAAACTACTTGGTGGCTAATTGAACAGGGTGTTTTTTGAGCTGGGCGAAAGGTTTATTGGTGCACCATTTTTGCACCATGAGATTTGAGGGTTTCCTAAGCTTTTGAAACAAAAGGATATATTTTATATGCCATCCAATCCATCATTGCTCGTCATGTCTGCGTTGTTTGCTGAAGTTGCAGGCATTATTACATCTTTAAAAACGGGGAGGCGTGCAGCGCACTGAAGTTGTTGTTGCGCCCTTAGTTTTTAGGTGACTGGGTTTGGTCAATTGGCGGGCGGTATATCGTGGCCGCCGCTGTAAGGCAGTGAGCATTGTGACGGCTTGTGTCACGATTTGGGCCTGTAACCCTAGAGGGGGTGCTATTGGAGGATTACATTGCTACTGGTATGCGTAGGTCTATTTATTACGTTTGTTTTTATTGCTCCGTTCTTTATATCTTCTTGGAAGTGGCTGAGCGCTTTGGTTTTAATCGTTGGAGGCTTGCTTCTGATGATTGGCGTTGAATACATGTATCGAGAATATTTGGATACAGAAGTAAAGGATTACGGGGCTTTGGGAATGCTGGGACCTATGCTCATCACTGCAACACTGGCGCTGATATTTACGGGAGGGCTTATTAAGTTACTTTATTTGGCGATCAAGGCGGATATTGTTCCCTCGCAGGAAGAGGTATAGCTGACGTACTTCAGCCTTTATTGTCTTTATTCAGGTTATGTGCGTAGGTCGCCTCCATCACAAGGGCGTATGGTGTCCAAGTTAATATGATCAAGGCGCTGAAGAAAACGCTCGAACCGATATGTATCCAGCCAACGCCTGTTGAGTACGCCAGTGCTAGCAGAGTGAAAAAAGCGGCGATGGACGCCAGCCCAAACCTCTTGCGTTCAAGAAGGGCGCGAAACAAATGCTTTCTGGCCAGGATGAAAAAAAACGCGAGCCCGATAAGTAGGAGCCCTGACTCTATCTGTGAATCCCCTGGATCCTGGCTGCAAAGCAGGTTTGCGCCGAGGGAAAAGTTGATGGGAGAGAATACCAAATATATATGATGAAGTGAGTCGCTCTTAATGTAATTGCATGTAATTGAAAGCCAATGGCCCTCTTTAAGTAGAAAAATATAAATTTTCTAATAAAATAGGCTACTTACGACCACCCGAGCTGATCATATTTTGCACCGTGAAGTACGTCAATCATCTTAAGCCCGCTGAAATAAAGACTCTTACCGATGGATTTCGCTACAGCCCGAGCTCCCGCTTTCGTATTCGCTGTCACGCCATATTGCTCAGCAATAAGGGGTATAAAATCGATAAAGTTGCCGACATTATCGACTTCCACCGCAACACCATTTCGATCTGGATTGAGCAGTGGGAAAGCATGGGAATATGTGGCCTCATTAGCGACGCCTCCCCGGGAAGGCTGCCCATTTACACGGAGCAGGAACAAGAAAGGGTTTGTAAGTGGATTGACGAGCAGCCCCAACAACTACGAGACGTCCAGATACGTCTGGAGAAAGAAACTGGAAAAAGCGCTAGTCTGGAGACCGTTAAACGGAACTTAAAAAAAATCAAAGTATAGCTTCAAGCGATTCCGCTTTTCGCTGCGCGCGCTTCGGGATGAAGACGCCTTCCGCCAGTTTCAGGGCTTTGTGAAAGATCTTCAATCCTGGGAGGATGCGGGCGAAATCGAGCTTTACTACTTTGATGAATCAGGCTTCAGTCAGCGTTCCAACTTACCTTATGGCTGGAGCCCTGTGGGGAAGCCGACGCAAATGAAATCCTATCCACACAATAAGAGACTGAACGTTCTGGGGTTTATGAGTCGCCGCCAGAAGCTGATATTCCATGCCACAGAGGAGCGGGTGGATTCCGCCAAAGTCGTAGCGCTTTTTAATAAGCTGGCGGGGAGTAAAGATCCGCTTAAGCCTGCCGTGGTGTTTCTGGACAACGCCTCCATGCATCGCTCTGCGGAGTTTCGCCGACATAGGTTGGATTGGGCGGATAAAGGCATCTGGCCGATCTATTTGCCGAAATATTCACCGGAGCTAAACCTGATAGAGATCTTGTGGCGAAAGGTGAAGTACAGCTGGCTGCCGCTAGGTTCGCATGAGACGTTCGAGAGACTGAAGGAGTCAGTCACCGATGTCCTGTCAAAGTTTGGGCAGGAGTATAAGATTAATTTTATTTAGATACTTAGTCTCGTTTCTGGTCAGGAACGGGATCCAGAAAGGCGCCGCCAGGAAGAAACCCAGAAACAGCAGCATGACGAGAAGGATAACCAAGGAAGATACCTCTGTAGGAATGTCAGATTTTACACTTTATAAAGATGGTCATTCGTCATCTTTTGACTTATGAGTATAAGATACGCAGCCAGTAAAGTGGTGGCGCGTAAAGGGCTGCGTTAGGCGGCGTTCGCCATGGAAGTATTAATTGAGATGATTAAATGATTTACGAGCATAAACGAAATACCAATATTGGCGTCGCTTTGGGCGTCATAATGCAGTTGGCGGGAAAGTCCATGAGCCACACCAGTCCTACAATGGGGCTTATAGTCGTCTTGTTAGGCGTGGTTCTGTTTGTCTGGGGTTGCGGACAATACGCGAAAAGTAAAGGCTATTCAGGTATGTGGGGATTCCTCGGCCTATTCAGCGTGATAGGCTTGATTATTCTGGTTTTCATGAAAGATAGACATCGCTAGCCCAGACTGTCTTTCTTGCGATTTTATGCGCCTGTTCACGGCGCATAGTCCTTCTGAGCGCTTGCAACCCCCCTCTAAATCATCTATCTCTTAGGATTCATATCGCGATCGGAATCGGCCGCCATGAATCTGGGTATTCGAACCCTGTTATCTCTTTCTCTCGCCGGAATAGTCTTTATCACCACTAGCCTCGTGAACGGGATTGTCGACTATGAAGCTTCTCATCGGCTGCGCAATGAGCTGGGAGAGCAGTACTCGGAGCTTGCCTATCAAATGGCGGACCGACTGGATAGAGGAATGTTTGAGCGACTCAGCGATATGATCAATGTGTCCAGCCTTCCCACCATACGCAATCTCAATGGCTCGCAGGCCGAGTTACAGCGCAACATCCTGGAAACGCTCAAGCGCACCTATGGCTATTACGCCTGGATCGGTCTTACTGACGCCAATGGGGTTGTGCTCAGGGCTACTGGCGGCTTGATGGAGGGAGCTGATATGTCTGGTTTACCCTGGTGGCGAGAGGGGCATCTCGCCCCTTATGTCGGCGATGTACGAGATAGCGAGCTGCTTGATCGCTATCCGCGACAAGGAGACCCGACACAGCCTTTGCGTATAGTGGATTTCGCTGCGCCGATTTTGGGAGCGGATGGCGCTCCTATCGGCGTGATGGGCGCCCACCTGAATTGGGACTGGGTAAAAGAAGCCGCTTCCAGTCTGCTGCAACAACGCAATCGCGATATTGAGCTGCTGGTCCTTTCGAAGGATGGAGAGGTCCTGCTGGCGCCGGAAAATACCCCTTTTAAGAAAGTGTCGCTTCCTGATTCACTCAAAGGCAATGAAACTCACATCATGACTTGGCCAGATGGAAAAAAGTATCTGACCGGCTTTTCCGGCACCAAAGGTTTTTTGGAATACTCTGGACTTGGATGGACCGTAATTGCGCGGCGTGAAGTTTCACAGGCCCTCGGGCCCATGCGTCAACTTAGCGTAGCCATATGGATGTGGGGGGGCTCAATCACGATTGTGTTCGCTATGATTGGTTGGATGATCGCTGCGCGTATATCTCGCCCTCTGCGAGAGCTGGCGGCGTCCGCCGAAGCGGTTGAGCGCACTGACGGTCGGTTGGCGTATACGGAGACATTTGCGCCAAGAGAAATACGCGGATTGGCGGCGGCGTTGCGAGACATGCTGGAAAAATTGCGTAACAGGGAGGAAACGCTGCGGCGTCAGTATTCCGAGTTGCAGATGCTATATGAAGGCTCTCCAGTGGGTATCGCCATGATTGGGCAGGACCTGAATTGTCTTCGCATTAACAGCCGTCTGGCTGACTGGTTTGAACTGGATGGCGTCCAGATGGTGGGGCGCAATATCAATGAGTTTCCCTGTGAACTGATGGAGGGGGTAAA
This sequence comes from Hahella sp. NS-SX17, assembly GCF_057367735.1. Taxonomy (NCBI): domain Bacteria; kingdom Pseudomonadati; phylum Pseudomonadota; class Gammaproteobacteria; order Oceanospirillales; family Hahellaceae; genus Hahella; species Hahella sp. NS-SX17. Next base: position 5,015,602 of record NZ_CM170632.1, on the reverse strand, counting down.
ACCCATCTTACTGAAAGTGCTGGCTTCCGGGGCGGCGGAGTTTGGCATTGAAGTGGCGATGAAGGAGTCCGGTGCGGGGAAGACCCGCCACTTTCTGGCCTCATGTTTGCCACTGTTTGAAGAGCGGCAGGCCTCTGCAGTGGGTGTGGCGTTACTGATCAATGAGATGACGGCGCAGCGGCAAGCGGAATATTTCGCAACCCATGATACGTTGACCGGACTCCCCAATCGCCGATTTCTCTCTACATTCATTACACAGGAGCTGGCTGTCGCCCGGCGGCAGCACAAAAAAGTCGCCGCACTATACCTTGACCTCGATCGCTTCAAAGCCGTCAATGATAACCATGGGCACGACGTAGGCGACGCATTGCTGCAAGAAGTTACCCGGAGACTGCGTCAAGTGGTCCGTGAATCAGATCTGATCGTTAGACTGGGCGGTGATGAGTTTGTTGTTGTGCTGCTGGATATCAAAGGCGTTTCCGACGTGACGCGGCTGGCCGAAAGTATCATTAAGACGCTGTCCGCTTCTTATCTGCTTGGCGGTGCTGAGGTGCGTACATCTCCCAGCATTGGCATCGCGGTTTATCCGGATGATGTAGCCGGCGAATCCCAACTGCTCTCCTGCGCTGATGAAGCCATGTATGAAGCTAAAAAAAGCGGGGCAGGGCAGTATCGGTATTACGCCGACCTGCATAGCAAAGAGGAGTAGCTTCAGACTTCAGCGCTATTAAATAGGCAAATGAATAGCTTCCTTCGGTTTGTCTGCAACAACAGGGTCTGCACGTGTCGGGCCCTGTCTTCCGCGGCTAGCCGCCGCGCAGTCGCAGTCGTTTCTCATTTAGACGTTTACTCACCGCCTTATGTCCGGTATTTAAACGCGCTTAAAGTAAAAACTTCATATAACTATCTATTAAGGAACAGCATGTACGATCTATCCGTCACCGTCTTTACGCGCTATTTGAAGCGTCTGTCTGTATTGATGGAGCGACTGGAGGCGTTCTCCGATATGTCGTCTACACAGGAGTCGATACTTAAAACGAGTCTCGCGCCGGGCATGTTCCCTCTTGTGCAGCAGGTGCGTACGGCAATCAGTTTCTCTCTGCGGACCTGCTATCCATTGGCGGGGCTGGAGATACCCGAATTGGAGTCTCATGAGGACACAATTGCAGATTTGCGTCGACAGATTAAGGAGGCGGAGCGCTATTTGGAGGTACTGTCGGCGCAAAATTTTAAAGAGGCTGGCTCACGGGAAATTGTGACGAAAGCAGGGTTCAAAGAGCTGCGATTGGATGGCGAAACGTTTCTCGCCCAATATGCATTGCCGAATTTTTTCTTCCATCTCGGCATGGTCTACGCGATTTTACGTCACTGCGGAGCGCCAGTCGGGAAGGGAGACTTTGATGGCTTTCATGAGTATCCCGCTGGTTTTGTATTTTGAGCTTCACTGCGCCTGCGCGCTTCGATGACTTTCGGGCGGAAAGAGCTGATCTATACTGAGTTGGCCTAACCCGCTATTGGGTAAAATGAGAAAGCTGAAATCAGTATGAGGAGTGTAATCCATGGAAAAGTTGTCCGGCGAACCTGAAAAGGGGAGTAAGACTGATCGTATTGAAGAGCAGTATTCGTTCAAATCACGCTTTGTGTTTATTTTCGGAGAGATCAATCATGAAATGGCGCAAGCCACGTGTCAGCGCCTCATAGCGTTGGCTGAAGATTCTGAGGACCCTATCAGGGTGCTGATATCTTCTCCCGGCGGACACGTGGAGTCTGGAGACGCTATTCACGACATTATTCGCTTTATCCGGGCGCCGGTAGTGACTGTGGGCGCCGGGTGGGTCGCCAGCGCAGGAACCCATATCTATCTGGCGGCCGAAAAAGAGCGTCGTGTTTGTTTGCCGAACACACGTTTTATGATTCACCAGCCCGGTGGCGGCGCTGGCGGCCCTGCGTCGGATATTGCGATTCAGGCCAAAGAGATTTTGAGAGCGAGGGAGCGTATCGCCCATGTGGTCGCCAGACAGACAGGCAAGCCATTTGATAAAGTCTTGGTGGATATAGAGCGAGATTTTTGGATGAGCCCGGAAGAAGCGATGGATTACGGGATCGTCTCCCGGGTCGTGGAGTCCTATAAAGATCTTCTTTAAATTTAATATTCAGCCAACCCTCATGGGCGCTGCTTGGAAGCGCTCATGATTTATTCATAACGATGTATATAACCGATATCGTCATATATATTCTTCATGCTGTCATAGATAGATAACAACCTGTCTCGACTTTCTTCCCAACCTGCTGATGCTAAAGAGGTTTTTAGGGTCATTTGGCTCTGGAGCATAGAAAAAAATGCTTGCCCCGTCACTATCCTATTCAGCCGATAAAACTGAAACTTGCAACATTCTTCTCAAAAATATTAAAAAAATAAATCACTGAGAAACTTTTTGGAAAACATGTTGTATTCTCAAGTGACCGGCGGACCTCTCATGCATATAAAGACGTTATCACAATACAGTGCGTTCTCCGGCAGTAACCCCTGCCAAGGGGCTATTCGCTCTTTTCCAATTACCCAGCGCTCGCAGTAGAGGGAATAGGCCTGTATCAGGGTTCTATCAATAAGGAAATAATAAGGAATTCAGTATGAGGAAAAGTACTGCTTTAGGATTCGTAACTTTGTTGGCTTGTAGTTTCATTTCCAATATAACGGCGGCCGAAACGGCCACTGTTAATCACTCGCCAGCATACTCTCCTGACATTCATTCTAAGTTCGCCCCGCCTGGCTTTATCAAACTCGCTAATGAAAAACGGATGATGGCCAGCGCCGCCGCCCGGGAAATTAATTCAGCGGACCTTGTGCGGCAATTAAAGGAAAATAACGGCAGCGTTTCGGTCTCCAGTGTATTGAAAGATGTAAAAGGCTTATCCAGTTCCTTCATTAATCAAGCGCAAAGCGCAGAAAGAAGTATCCTGAACAAGAAAGGCGTACGTACAAGGGGGGAAACATTGCTTGAGCTACGTATCGCCGCTCCACAGATGATGTCCCAGCTGCAAGAAGGTATGGAGCCTCTTTATGCATACGAGCCGGATGGAGATGAATCTTCCTGGCAATATATAGAAGCTTATGACAGCAATGGCGGTTTACACTTGCTGGATGTCTGGAGTATGCCGCAGCAGCCAGTGGTGGTGGTTGACATCAATGCAAAAAAAGATATGCAGCTTGGTCTGGCGCAAATGCGTGAGGTCTTTTTACGCTCCAAATCTAAATCCATTCAGATGAACAAAGTCCAGTCGGATACGACAGACGTGACTATTTTGGACAGTATTCGCTTGGAAGATGATGAAGAGCCATGGATATCCGGCAATGCGGAAGTATATGCGATTGTGACAGGCGTTGACCCCAGCAGAGATGAGCCGGCGTTGGATATTGTGGACATGCCCTATCTTGATGAAGATGGCAAAACCTATTACCCCAACCAGGTTGTTGTTTATTGGGAGCGTTACCGTTGGGGAGCGGCGAACATCATTCTGATGGAACATGACGATAACACTAACTATCAGACGTTGGCGCAAAAACTTCTGACCACTGCGGCAGAGGTGCTGTCCGCTCTGGGGCAGCCTGAAATAGGCGCTTTGGTGGCGTTAGGTAGCGGGATTGTGGAGCTAATGCCAGAACACTGGTTCAGCAACGACGACGATTACTTGGACTCGTTTTACACATTGGAAAAAAGCATGCATTACGGAAATCATATGGGTGTATCGGGTAATGCGATGACAACCATGAGGCCCTATACGCTGAACGGGATTAAATAACAGTAAAAAATAAGGCGTGATAAACACGCCTATATTAAGTAAAAGTAAGGCCCGCTCCGAGAAGTTGCCTCGGAGGGGCCTTCTTTTATGCCTCAATATTATTCCAGCACGATCAAGCTGCGATTCTTCTCCACTGTTTTTTCGCCTATACCTTTAACCAGCGCCAACTCGGAAATATCTTTGAAGGGGCCGTTTGTAGTGCGAAACTCAATAATAGCTTCCGCCTTTTTAAGGCCGACGCCATTTAGGGTTTTTGCTAATGCTGCGGCGTCAGCCGTATTAATATTCACTACGTCCTGTTGTACGGCTGGCTGTGTCTTTAGGGACGCCGTATCGGCAGCGAATGAAACATTAGCGAAGGCGAGAGTAAAAGCGAAGAAAATAACTGAAAGCAGTTTTTGCATGTGAAATCACTCCATTGAAATATTTGATTTAATACCCACCGATCCCGGTGGAGGCGCTATTATGCTCAAAGCGCATAAAAAAGCTGTACGCTTTATTCTGAACTTTTCGTAAGAAATAACGCACAACTGTAAGAAATGCTCCATATGCCTCTTGATATTTATTTAATTTTAATTACATTGTTATGTGATGAATGTAAACCTGAGCGAACAACCCCGGAGCTATAAATGAATAAACTATCTGCTTATATTGAAGCAAAGACTGCTTATGAAAATCTGAAGAAGAAAATCGAAGCGCTTGAGAGTGATGAGAGCGTTAAGAAAACGCTGGAATTTCGAAAGAAACTGCAAGACTTAATGGATAAGTACGGGGTATCCAAAGAAGATGTCGTTCGTATGTGGAATAAAGATGAAAAGCCCAGTGCGACGGACAAACGTCGTGGCGTTCGTCCTCTGAAAGTATACAAAAATCCCCATACTGGCGAAGTTGTTAAAACACGCGGCGGCAATCATAAAGTGCTGAACGAGTGGCGCGGCAAATACGGTAAGGAAACCGTCGACAGCTGGGTTGGCTAGGTTTTTTGGCGCTATCCGGTAATAGGTGCTTTAGCGGGTAGCGCAAACTTTGATCGGTGGCCTAATGCATTGATTTGGCTAAATAATGCTCAAAAATTAATTTTCCGCGCTTCCTACACATTCTAAAACATCTCTCCTATAATCCTTTTAAATAGCTGTATCTAATTATAATAACGCCAGCTCTCCTAATCAGAGTGGTATCAGACAACTACAAAAATCGGTAATAAGGGTGAAGGAATCACTAATTCCGGGGAGGAGGTCTGTACTTGCCTTACTCCTGGTCTGGTCACTTAATGCGCATGCTTCGCCATGGGCGGATACTGACGATATCCGTCTGCGCCATAGCTTGCAGCTCTTAGTCGATTCAGGGTATGCGAACCTGAATATAATGGCGTGGCCTGTCTCCTGGTCCAGCATCGATAGAGAGTTGATGCTGATTGATCGCGCTAGCCTTCCTTCCGATCGTATACGTACGGCCTTTGACTATCTTCAGTTTGAATTGCGCCGTTATAAAACTCAGAGCGTTCATTTTGAGGCGGGGTTTTATACCGCCAGTAGCTCCCCTTTCCTGAAAGGGTTTGGCGACAGTTTTACTGAAAAGAATGAGATTTGGCTGCAGGCGGAATTTCTGGGAAGTTTTCTGGCTGGTGGTCTTCGCGTGGGCGGAGTGAGTGGAGATTATGATGACTCCCCTGCTGTCAGAATGGACGGTTCCTATTTTGCTGGCATATTCGGTAATTGGGTATTGGGGGTAGGCGCCATAGACCGCTGGTGGGGGCCTGGGTGGCAATCCAGTCTTATCCTTTCTGATAACGCAAGGCCTGTTCCTGGTGTTTTCATTCGACGGAATTCTGATGCCGAATTTGAAACACGTTGGCTTTCTTGGCTGGGGCCGTGGAGCATCGAAATGTTTGGTGGGCAGCTGGAGAACGACCGTGCTGTTCCCGACGCCAAGCTGTTAGGGGCCCGGTTTTCGTTCAGGCCATTGCAAAACTTAGAGCTTGGCTTGTATCGAGTTGCTCAGTGGGGAGGAGAAGGGCGGCCTCAGTCAATTTCAAGTCTGGTGGACTTACTGCTGGGAAAAGACAATGTGGGCGACGGTGGCGTCACGGCAGAAAATGAGCCAGGTAATCAGTTGGGGGGCGTCGATCTACGTTTCTCGCTTAATTTCTTTTCACTGCCTTCCGCTTTGTATTTGCAAATGGTGGGGGAGGATGAAGCTGGGGGACTGCCGTCCAAACGATTATGGCTCGGCGGATTTGAAAGTTCATTTAATATGAATGAATGGGACTGTGGCTTTTTTATAGAGGCGACAGCGACTTCTACTGGTGGAGTTTTTGGCTCCCTTTCTTCCAATGTTGCATACAACCATCAGACTTACCGGACAGGATATAGATACCACGGACGCTCCATTGGCGCCTCCATAGATAATGATGCGGAAATCTATTCTATTGGAATGCGGGTAATTTCACCTGACTCTAAAGTCATAACCGGCTCCATTTCTAAAGTGCGGGCTAACATTGATGGCGCACGCACAGCCTATTCTCCCAGCGGCGAGTTTTATAAAGAGTCGCTTTGGGAAGCGAAGCTGACTTATCAAGGGGAGTGGGGAGCCTTACGCTATGAATTTGGAGGAGATTATTATTCTGATGAGCTGGTCAACGATTATGCTTCCAGCGGTGAATTTCAGTTCTGGCTTCAAGGGGCATATAGATTTTAATAATGAAGAACTTATCTATGCACAATATGTATAAAGCAATAGCGATTTTGTTTCTCTGGGGCTGGAGTATGCTCTCTAGCGCGCAGACGCTAACGCAAGAGCAAGTGCAGCAGTTTCTTTCGCTTCCGGAGGCGCAGCAAAAGGCATTAGCCCAACAGTATGGCTTGGATATAGACGCTCTGAAAAAATCGCAAAAATCTGCGAATGATAAAAAGCTTGAGTCTGCGCCTGAATCTCCCGTTAGGCCCTTGTCTGAGGATGAAAAGACAGACTACCTAGTAGACGAAGCCCCTAATAATCGCATGAAGGGGCTGGAGTATGACTGGACTTCGGATGAGGGCGATTATTCCTACGAGCAAGATTGGCTGCTACGCGATGATGGAGCTGAAGATGAACGCCAGCGGCTTGAATATGAGAAGGAGCGTAGCTGGTATTCAAGGGAGGGCAAAGAGGAAGGGCGGGAATCTTATAAGAACCGACTCAATAAGCAGTATGGGCGCGAGCAGAAGGAAAAAGACGAACGGCAAGAGCGAAGAGAGCGGCGAGAACGACGTGATGAGTCTGCTACTGCAGAGGTGTTAAATACATTTGGCTATGACTTGTTCGCCGGCGCGCCCACTACCTTTGCGCCAGTTACTGAAATACCAATACCTACCGAGTATATCGTCGGACCCGGTGACACAATTCGGGTTCAGATGTTTGGTAAGGAAAACCAATTACACGAACTTATAGTGACTAGAGATGGTCAGATCCAAATCCCTCAAATAGGCCCTATTTCCGTAGCAGGCTTATCTTTTAATGAGCTGAAAGATCAATTAACGCGCCTGATTCAACAAAAATATATTGGTGTTGAGAGTGCGATATCTCTTGGAGAGCTAAGAAGCATCAGGGTTTTCATCCTGGGAGAAGCCAGAACTCCGGGCGCTTATACAGTCAGTTCGCTTTCCACCATGACCAATGCGCTGTTCGTCAGCGGCGGCGTCAGACGAACAGGCTCATTGCGTAACATACAGTTGAAGCGTCAAGGGCGGCTGATATCTACATTGGACTTATATGATTTGCTATTGCATGGAGACACGGGCTCTGATCGTCGGTTGCAACCTGGGGACGTTATTTTTATTCCACCTAAAGGCAAAGCTGTGGGCGTCGCTGGCTATGTTCAACGCCCAGCCATTTATGAGTTGAAGAATGAAAAGAGCATATCTGAGGTTGTAGAACTTGCAGGGGGGTTGCGAGCAGAAGCATATCCGAAATTCACCAAAGTAGAGAGAGTGGCGGACGGTTTCAAGAAGACGGTGCAGGACGTGAATCTACTTACCAAACAAGGGGAGAGGTTTGGTGTAAAGAATGGTGACCTAATAACCGTCGGGGCTGTAGATGACCTTGTCGAAGGCTACGTTAAAATTTTGGGCGAGGTCAGTCGCCCAGGCGTCTATGACTGGAGCCAGGGTATGAGGGTCAGTGATGTTGTGCACTCGATAAATTCCGGGCTCAAGCCCCAGTCAGACTTGGAGTATGCGTTAATCATCAGAGAGAAAAACGCCTATAAAGACATTGAAGTGCTCCATATAAAACTGGGAGAAGCGCTGTCCAAGCCGGAAAGCGCCGCAAACGTAGTGATGAAGGACAAAGATCGATTACTGGTTTTCGATAAATATCGCACTAGAAGCAAAATGTTGGCAGGGCTATTGAGAAAAATGAAAGCACAGTCCAGCCCAGCGGAGAAAGAAAAGACCTTCTCTGTACTTGGAACGGCGCGCCTGCAAGGAAGCTTCCCATTACCTGAAAACTACTCCGTCAAAGACGCGATATTGGCGGCTGGTGGTATCGATCCGGCGGTTACGGACCTTAATTATGCTCTATTAGTAAGGGAGGTTAATCTCCGTGGGGATATTGCTGTCCAAGATTTGGACTTAGTGGGTATTTTTTCCGGAAAGGACGAGCGGGCTTACGTTATCAACCCTCGGGATAAGCTTATCTTGTTTAACAAAGACGCCAGCAGAGAGCCGCTATTGAGTGACGTTATTGACAGATTGAGAGAGCAGGCGCGTCCAGGTCTTCCCCCTCAGTACGTAACCATTAATGGCGCTGTGAAATTCCCCGGAACTTATCCAGTCACGAAAAACTTTTCAACTGATCGATTAATTCGAGCGGCAGGAGGCCTTCTTGACTCTTCGTATACACTGCAGGCCGAAATATCACGGATAAACGTATCTTCTACAAAAAGTGACCTGCAAGTATTCAATACACCGGTTAGCGCATTGAGTGAAGGGCGTTCCAGTCAATTGAAGGCGATGGATAGGGTATACATAAAAACTATACCTGAGTATGCGGAACGATATACCGTAACCTTGGAAGGTGAGGTCCAGTTCCCGGGTGAGTATGTTGTTAGAAAGGGGGAGACGCTGTCTCAGGTTATTCAACGGGCGGGAGGCTTTAGTTCGAATGCTTTTATAAAAGGGGCGGTCTATACAAGAGAGCGTCTAGCGGAATTGGAAGCTGAAAGATTGAAGGAGGCGGAAGCCCGGCTGAAGAGGGATCTAGCTTCATTGCAGCTACAACTGGCTAGAGAGAGCAGCTCAGGACAGGATGTTTCCCCGACAGACATAAGTACGTTAGAAAACTTACTTTCTCAGGTTAAGGAAAGTAAGCCATTGGGTCGCTTGGTTATTGATTTAAATGCGTTAATGAAAGGGGATCAAAAACAGGATGTTATTTTGCAGGAGGGCGACAAACTAACTGTTCCGCCGATTACGCAGTCTGTGACGGTCATTGGTGAGGTTCAGTTTTCCACCAGTCATATTTTTTATCAGAACCTTTCTGTTGAAGACTATGTTAAGAGAAGTGGAGGAGAAACAGCGCAGGCGGACGCTAATCGTACTTATGTTGTAAGAGCAAATGGTTCGGTTTGGCTGCCTAGCGGTTCCCCTTGGTTTAGCCGTGATGCTGAGAAAGTTGGCCCGGGAGATACTATTGTTGTGCCTTTGGAGACAGACAGGCTAAGTAAATTGCAGCTATGGACCAATGTCAGTCAGATCTTCTATCAGATGGCTTTAGGCGTGGCTGCGGTTGCAAGCTTATAAAGGAAATAATCTCTGAAATAACTATATTAATATAGTTATTGTTATTTTGGTTAGGAGGAAATATGAGAAGATTATTTATCCGGTTTGTACGAGAAATATACTTCTCAATGGACTGTTAAGATATGGAAAGAAAGACTTTTCCTGTAATTGAGACATATCAGGATAATGAAGTCAGTCTCAGAGATATGCTCCACACTCTTTGGAAAGGGAAGTGGCTAATTATATCGATAGCCTTTGTGTCTTTGATTATTACTTTTGTTATGGCCAAAAATCAGCCTGATATTTATAAGTCATCCACATTGCTGGTCCCCGCTCAGGAGGAACAAAAAGGAGGGCTTGCGGGACTTGCTGGTCAGTTTGGGGGACTGGCTGGAATAGCGGGAATAAATATTGGCGGAGGGAAGTCGGATGTGACTGAGGCATTGGCCATCTTAAAGTCACAGGACTTTCTTACCCATTTTTTAAAAGAGGAGAGCATTAAATCCTCTTTGTTTATTAAGAATTGGAATAAAGAAAGTGGTAAGTGGGAGAAACAAGGTTCTTTGCTGGGGGAGGTGGTAGGCTGGGTTAAAGGTGAGTCGGATACTGAAGACGCTTCTGCGCTTGAGCCTTCGTGGCAAAGAACATATCAGCAGTTTATAAGTAAACATTTAAGTGTATCCGAAGATCCTAAGTCCGGTTTGGTGACCATTTCTGTTATGGCCTACGAACCGGAAGAGGCGGCGCATTGGGCGACTCTGTTGGTTGATAAGCTTAATAGTCATGTCAGGTTGCAGAAGAAATCTGAGGCTCAAAGAAGCATAGAATATCTAAACGAGCAAATAAGACTGACTGTTAATGCGGAAATGCAAAGGGTTTTGTATCAGCTGGTCGAGGCGCAGGCTAAAGTGGCTATGCTGGCTAGCGTCAGAGAGGATTATGTTTTTAGAGTGATTGATCCGGCCTTTGTTCCTGAACAGAAGTATAAGCCGAACAGGTTTCAAATGGTTATAGTCGGCGGTATCGCTGGGTGTGTATTTGGTATTTTATTGGTTCTACTTATTCAAGTTGTTACTGAAAACAAACGAAGTGAATGAGCCTGAGTTTGCTGTCCTTGAGCTATCACTTTTCACATAAATAATATGAGGGCTTCTCAAGCCAATGTGTGGAATAGGCGGCTTTTATTATAGATCTTCGCAGAGTGTTCGGCTGGATGGCGCTGCCTTATTGCAGGGAATGTTGGCGAAGCAGCGGCATCGTGGCCCAGATGCATCCTCTTATTGGCTCAACGACTCTAAAACAGTAGGTCTCTGTCATTCCAGGTTAGCTATAGTCGACTTATCTCCGCAAGGAGATCAACCTATGCACAGTGTTTGCGGAAATCTAAGTGTGGTTTTTAATGGGGAAATATATAACTACAAAGAGTTAAGAGCTAAATATGAAGCGCAAGGGTATACATTTAAGACAGGTTCTGACACAGAAGTTTTGCTGGTCGCTTACAAAGCGCGAGGGAAGTCATTTCTTGAAGAGCTGAGAGGAATGTTCTCTCTTGCTTTATTTGATCATCAGAGAAGCATTCTTGTTTGCGCACGGGACCCTATTGGTAAAAAACCTTTTATATACACTGAAACTGAAAGCGGCTTCTATTTCTCTTCAGAGATTCCTGCGTTAGGAATGATCACTGATGTTGATAGACATATTGATCACTCTGCGTTGGCGGCGATGCTTTTACACAATCTGCGCCATATCCCAGAACCTCATACTGTATATCGAGGCGTCAAAAGGCTGCGCCCGGGACATGCTATGGTGGTTTGTGAAGGACGTGTGGAAACGATGTGGCGTCATTGGAGTCCGGCGCCAAGTATGGTGAAAGATGCTGGCGAACTGCGGGAAGTTATCGAAAGTGCGGTTGCAATCAGGTCCCAGGCCGATGTGCCTGTTGGCGCTCTACTGTCGGGAGGCGTTGATAGCTCCGCCATTGTCGCGATGATGAAGAAGCACACTGATCAGACTATTCGGACCTATGCATTTGGCTCCGGGCCAGATGATGAGGATTTGCGTCGAGCGAGAAAGATGGCGGAACACTTCGGCGTGCATCATAAAGAATTTTATTTCGACGCCAATAGACAATTTCAGGTTTTTAGAGATCTATTGGCGACCTGGGGCGAGCCGATAATGTTGCTGCCATTAATTCATACCTACGAAATGTCTGAAGCGATTCACGAGGATGGGGTAAAGGTTGTGATGAGCGGTAATGGGGCTGATGAATTGTTTTTTGGTTACACAGGACATTTTCATACCGCGAAAGTATCAAGATTGTTGAGTGGCATAGCTTTATTTCTGGCTTGCGCAAGAGTCGCCCCTGATAAGTGGAGAAAAGGGCCATTAAAGTTCCTCTTGGAAAGACCTGGTCTCAGAAAGGCTGCATATTATAGATATAAGGCTGCAGAACAATGGCCCTTGATCATTCCGCCGGATATAGCTCGGACTATGCTGAACTATGTGTCTGAGGAAATGAGTTACTGGGGGCCGCTACTGCCAAATAAAGACTTTATAGACGAGTCTAATTACTTGGCGTTGTTAATAGAGAATGCTCACTCGATAACCATTTCATCAGATTTGCCTGCCATGATGGCCTCCGTGGAGTTTCGTGCGCCTTTTCTTGATAAAGAAGTTATCGCAGCCGCCATGGGAATAAACTACAGAGATAAGGTGCGAAAAGGAGGAAGCGGCGAAGGTTTGAAGTATATCCTCAGAGAAGCCGTTAAAGACTTAATACCAGCAGAAATACTCTTTGCCCCAAAACGCGGTTTTGGAATGGGTATTCAAGAAGAAGACGTTCTAAAAGGTCCCTGGCGTCAGATGGGAGAGCGTATCTTCGCAGAAGCGGACGACTGCGAAGGAATGTTTGATGCAAGAAGCTTGAATAGTGTCTGGAATCGATATCTAGGGGGAGACTGCCGCGTAGACACCAGTACCGTAGCGAGACTCTTCGCCATTCAACTATGGAGGAATCATGAGAGCGCTAACCTCTGAGGCGGAAGCCCTTTGGCTGGATTTTTTGAGCAACGATGATAATAGAGGTCACGCGGAGCGAAAATTACAAGGAGGGAGTCTTCAGAGCCATTATGAAGCCTGTTCCCAGTCGTCTCAAGGTGTCGTTAAATGGGTCTCTCGGTTTGCTGAAAAAAATCAGATAAGAAATATCCTAGAAGTTGGTTCGTCTATCGGCATGAACTGCGTTGCGCTTGCCGAAGAATACCCCGGGGCTCAAGTAACGGGCATTGAGCCTGAAGGTGAAGCGATCAAAGTCGCGCAAGCCTTATCCAGAGACCTAGCTTCCTGTCGTTTCATTCAAGGCTTTGGCGAAAGTATGCCTTTTGAGGATGGCGAGTTTGATCTGATTTTATGCAGCACGGTTATTGAGCACGTCACAAACGTCGATCGAGTCATAAGCGAAATGTCCCGGGTGCTATCGAAGAATGGCGTTATATATATTGAAGCGCCAAACTATATATGGCCATATGAGCCACATTTGCAAATATGGACGATACCTAAGCTGGGCAAAAAGTGGATGGCCTTGAGTGCACTTGCGCAGAGAAAAAGCAGGCATGTCCACTTTTTGGAGCACTTGCAGTTAGTAACGCCTTACCAGATTAGGAGGTTATTAAAAAAGAATGGACTCTCAGTTAGAAATGCGTTTGCAGAAAAAGTGGAGAACTCATTGTTGGGGGACTCCATTGAAATAAAGGCCTATCCTGGCATTGCGAAGGCGCTGCGCTTCCTGAATAAGCTGGGGGTCGCCAAGGCTGCCATTCATATTATCCTCTTTATAGGCTTGTATCCCAGTCTTATGTATGTCGCCAAAAAGGGGTAATGCATTGATTGCTTTAGCATCAATAAAAATAATAAAGCCTTATCTAAGCACACTATCAAGTGGTTATATTCTCATGTTCGTTACAATGCTTGTTCAGCTTGTGACAATACCCTTATACCTGGAGAGTTATAGTAAATGGGGCTTTGGCGTTATATCTATGATGCTGGCGGCAGTTCCTTTGCTTGCATTAGGAATAACCTGGGTGAGCGGAGGAGGCGCAAGGTTAATGGGGGAGGCGGTAGCCAATAACGATATTGCAGGCGCCCGTCGGGTATATTCTGCGTCCAAGTACCTGTTTACAGGGTATGGAGTTATCGTCGCTGTACTTCTCGCGGTTATAGGAGTGTTATTTCAGGAAGATTGGCTTAGCGGTGCGCCTGACATATACACCAAGGTTGACTTATATAATTTAATATTAAGCTTCTGTGTTTATGTTGTTATTCAATATGAATTCTCTTCTGAACTGGCGGCGTTTGCTGCAACAAAGAAACAGCATGAGGGAAATGTGCTGCAAATTATTAATCCCTTGGTTATGGTTGTCGCCGTATATCTAATGATTCTGTCTGGTTTTGGCATGCAAGCGGTATTTGTCGCTATGTCGCTTGGTTATATAATGATGCGTATATGTACGCATTATTATTGGAGAAGAGTTTCGACATATGGGTGTTATGTGGTTCTATTGAGTCCTGACAAAATGCAGATGAAGATGGCCTCTAATATGCTTAGAAGCTTTGCTGCAGGTTACTCCATATACGGTGTTCTTCTTCTATTTCTGTTCTCGGATGTAATAATTGTAGGGTATCTAATGGGGGCGGAAGCTGCTGCTACTCTTACTCTTATCTGGAAGATTCCCAGCCTTCTTATACAGACCTTGTGGAGAATACCTGGCTATGCTGAGCCCTATGTTATTCATATGGACGCCAAAGGGGAAAAGGAAAAGCTGTCAGTACTGTTTAAGAAAGGGTTTTTTGTCTATGCGATAATGTGCTTCATAGCTGCATTGAGCTTCTACTTTTTAGGGGAGCGTATTTTAGATTTATGGGTGGGTAGTATTTCGGAGCTGGAAGATGACTTTAACTATTTCATGTGTGCCGGAGCGATATTTTTCTTAAGTCTGGCGCGGTGGCCGATTAGCTTCCTTTATGCAATGGTTAAACTGCGTATGCTAGTAAAAGTTATGGCGATAGAGCTTTTTTTTAAAGTTTTCTTAATACTTATCTTGTATGGGCATTATGATTTTATTTCCCCTGTCGTAGCGGTCAATGTCGAATACATTTTAGGTTTGGCTCTGGCTTATTATTTTATAATAAAAAGAGAGAGGTTGATCTAATGAAAATACTTGCAATTCATGTTGGCCATAATTCCACTGTCGCAGCTATGGAGGATGGTGAGATTAAAGGCGCCTTAAGCCAGGAGAAACTGGATAATAAGAAGAATTCGGCGGACTTTCCTGTTGATGCAATTTATGCGCTATGTAATGAGCTGGGGTGGAGTACGGATGAGATTGATAAGGTATTAATCGCGAGCTTGGAAGTGTTTCCTGAAATTTGCTACGACTATTTATTTGGCTCCACTCCAGAGACCCAGACATCTTTAAGTATTGCGGAACTAATAAAGAAAGCAGAAAAGGGAATTGCGGGGCGCCTAGCTCCCAAAGCATTTGACCGGCTAAGAACAATCCGAGCAAACCAGTTGAAAGAAATGGGGGTAGAGGAGCTTCAAGCCAATTTAGGAAAACTGGGGCTTGATCGTAAAGCAGTGGAGCATATTGAACATCATACCTGCCATGCTCGTGCGGCGCTCCATTCATTTTCCCCTACCCCTTTATTAAAAGACGCGCTTATTTTTACTTTAGACGGCAGTGGCGACGGCCTGTGCGCGACCGTCAGCATAGCTCGCGCCGATGGAGGGTGGGAGCGAATTGCCGAAACGCCAATGCGGTCTTCCCTGGGAGGGATATACAGCAATACCACTCGCTTTCTAGGTATGAAGATTTTGGAGCATGAATATAAGGTTATGGGGTTAGCGCCATATGCTAAGAGCTACTATCTGAAAACTTATGAAAGAGTCTTTAAATCGGTAATAGACCTGGACCCACTGAACCCGCTTAGCTTTTCCTCTACCGTAGATACTACAAAGTTCTATGACTATCTTGTTGAAAACGCAGTTGGAGAGCGCTTCGATAATATTGCAGCTGCATTACAGCATCTGACGGAGGATTTATGTGTTCGGTGGATTCAATATGGTATCCAGAAAACTGGACTACGGGATATATACGTGGGTGGTGGCGTCTTTATGAATGTCAAGCTAAACCAGAGAATCAAGGACTTGGCTGACGTTGATACAGTATGTTTTATGCCTTCATGTGGCGACGAGTCAAACCCCATTGGAGCATGTTATGACTATGCGGCGAGAAGTCATCAAGCTACAAAGCCATTAAAGGATCTATTTTTGGGTATTGGATACTCACGAGCAGACTTAGTTGATTACATAGAAAGCACCAGACTGAGTGAAAAGTATCAAATTCAGGAGTTCGATGATATTGAGCTAAAGATAGCGCAACTGCTTGCCAACAAAAACGTGGTCGCCAGGTTCCATGGTCGTTGTGAGTGGGGGGCGCGCTCTTTGGGTAACAGGGCGATATTGGCGCACCCAAGTTATATGGAAAGTTTTTACACTGTTAATGATTTGATTAAGTCAAGGGACTTCTGGATGCCTTTCGCGCCGAGTATTCTGGAGGATAGCGCAGCTCTATATTTGCAAAACTATAATCCTGATAAATCAGAAGCGCCCTATATGATTTGTACTTATCAAGCGACGGAAGAAGGGGTTGCGCAGTTACGAGCAGCAATTCACCAAGGCGACCACACTTTGAGGCCCCAGGTAGTTAAGAAGCTGGTAAACCCTGACTATTACAGACTGATTAGTGAGTTTAAGAATATCTCTGGCGTAGGTGCTGTGTTGAACACTAGTTTTAATCTTCACGGATATCCGTTGGTGGCTACGCCGGAACAGGCAATTATGACGTTTGAGAACTCGGGTTTACGAAACTTGGCGCTTGGCGACTTCTTAATATCTAAAGGTTAATTCTGCTTAATGTCCTGAAATAAAGGTATGCCATTATGAACGACATTGTACGGCTCTCTGAAGATAGAGTGGCTTATTTTGATCATGATTCTACTGCTGTACATGCTGTTTCACCGGTTGTAAACATAGTTCGCTCCCTTTTGGAAAACCCGACTTCAATAAATTTACTGGATGTCGGAGGAGGAAATGGGACTTTCTTGGATACCATGCTGAACTCAATGCCCGAATCAAGGGGGACAATTGTCGAAATGAGCCCGGCAATGGCTGGCAAAAATACGTCTCGCCATAACAAAGTAGTTGTGTGTGATAACTATTTGGATTGGGCAAATAGAAAGCTAGATAGCGATGAGAAGTTTGACGTCATATTCTTCAACTTTGTGCTTCATCACTTTGTCAGCGAGAGCTGGACATCCTCGGTAGCGCTTCAAAGCAAAGCACTGGAAGTATCTAGGAAGCTACTTGCAAGGAATGGGGTGATTGTAGTTTATGAAATCCATTACAACGGAGGAGTTTATAATGAAATAACAAGCAAAATAATATATATGGTATCTTCCAGTAAAGTGTTAGCGCCATTCGCGAAACTAATGGGGGCCAATACCGCGGGGTTTGGCGTTTGCTTCCATTCAGAATCCTTTTGGAAAGAGCTCTTTTTTAAGCAGGGGTTAGTATGTAGAAAGGAACACTTAATCATGGAAGGTGTGTTTGACGGTTTAATGCCTAAACTGCATAAATTACTTCTTAATATTAAAAGCATGAACTATAAGATTTGCTTTGTTGGTAGTGAGTAAAAATGCTTTTAGCTTTTTTGCTTGCTTCTACAGCTCTAATTATAGGGCTTTGGATATATGATTCCCAGCGTGTAGGTGTTTCTAAATCCTGCTTGAACCATTTTTGGTTCTTTTCTTTGCTATGGATCATCTACTTTCCATTTAGGGGGGTGTTGATAGATCAAGGAATTATATCTCTGCAGGTCAGTAGAGATTGGCTGGAATCGGAACTCATTGTCTCCATTTTTGTTGCGTTTTTGTTCTGGGTGTTCGCATATGTTGGATATCTTTCGCTGAATGGAGCCAGTCAGTGTCTTTCGATAAATATTGAGAGGCCAGTTAAGTATCCAGCCGCAAAAATATCTATGTTAGTCGGGTTTGCATGGATGTTCTTGTTTAATCGGGTAATTCATGAAGGCGTTTTTGTTCCTTTTCAAGGTAATGATCAAAATGAGATGAGGACTGGCGGAGGGCATATATTTTTATTTTCAGAGCTGTATCTGAATGCCTTCTTCTCATATGTGTGTGTGGTTCTGATATACAAGAAGAAGCCTGCAAGAGACAGTGTTTTCTTGGTGATTGTTTTGGCTGTTTTGGTAACCTCTCTCGCAATGACCGTTGCACTGGCTTCCAGGCGGATCATATCTATGACAATTTTTGTTCTGGCGGTGTGTTACATTGTTAGACGAGGGAGGAGTGTGGCGTTGGCTCCCGCGCTAATACTTTCTTCAATTTTTATGGCTCCGCTCCTTCAAACTTTAAGGTATACCGATCCGTATTTACTATTATCTGATGATGTCTCAATCAGCAAAATCATCATTAGTACATTTGTAATGAGGAACTTTCTTACTTCCTTATCTTCTTCGTTTGAAGGTATTGATCATTTGGCTGCATTTTTGGATAAGGCAAATTGTAGTCAGATTATATTTGGAGTTGATGGCGGTTTGGCTTGGTTGTTTAACCTGTTTTTGGGAGCATTTCCTAGGGCGATTTGGTCTGGCAAGCCGGAGATATATGGTAGTATATCTGAGCAGAAATTTCTTTACCCATGGATGTATGAGAATGGTTCTGCGACAACCACTCTACCATCTAGCTTTGTTGTTGATTTTATGTTTGGTATGGGGATATTCGTGGGGCTTATTATTTCATTTTTTATGGGGCGGCTGCTAAAAACTCTTTACTGTAGATTGTGGGTGCAGGAAGAAAATTATGCCGGAAAGGCAATATCTATATTTGTATTGGCAAATCTATTTAATATAGTCAGAAGCGGAACAGGGTTTGCGCAGCCACTGATAATATTTTTAATTGCTACGACAATAGTTTTAGGTGTTGGGCGAATGCATAGGGAGCTTAAGTCTATAGCCTGGGCGGTGTTTGGAGTCGGTGGTTATGGGCGAAAGAGTAATACAGATATTGGTTTGACTTTGAGATCAGGCTGAAATTATGGATGCAATTTATTTTTACCCACACGGCTATTTTAGAGATCGTCAACTCGATACGGTAAGAAATTGGCCGGGAGAGGTAGCTAATCCTGATGTTGGCAAACAATCAGGTAAGCAGGTCGCTTCTAAAAAATCTATTTCAAGTGTTGGGATAAGGTCCTGGGTAAACAGGGCCCCATTGATTAATGTCAAAGTCAGGCCCAAGGGGCTTGATAGTCATACTATTGTATATGTATGGGGCGCCTTGGTTCTACCTGGAAAATTTATCGTGGATTTGGATAATCCATATAGTCTCACTGGCTATAATATTAGGGCATTCAGAATATATAGATATATATTGAAAAGGGCACTGCTTTCTGAGAGATGTGTTCAGATAAGATGTATGAGCCGTGCTTGCCTGGAGAACCTACGGCTTACTTTAGGTGATGATGTGGCTGATAAAGCTGTCGTGTCTTACCCTTATATGCCAAAAGTTAGAGACCCTGGTGAGAGTGTTTTGGTCGGGGTGGGCGGAATTAAAAAGTTTCTTTATATATCAACGCAGTTTGATATAAAGGGTGGGCGGGCGCTTATAAATTCGTTTTTAAACGCCTATAAACGATGCCCGAATATTTCTCTGGAAATGATAACTCATCTACCGGAAAAGTATAGAGATTTAGTTGCAAGCTGTCCGGCTATAAACTTTCATCCAGCAGAGTTTAGTCGGCAGGAAATTGCCGATAAGTTCATGAAACGTTGCGATGTGCTGATCCATCCAACCTATGTAGACTCATTTGGCATGGTGGTGTTAGAAGCAATGTCTTATGGAATGGCTCTAATTGCAACTGATGTATACGCAATATCAGAAATGGTCAGAAATGAAGAAAATGGCGTTTTATTGCAACCGCCAGTTTCTATTTGGGATAAATATCTCCCATCTGAATACTACTATCAGCTTGGGAATATAAAATCATTGATAGAAAAGGTGGATGATACAGCTTTTTCTCAAAAGCTGGAGAATGCGATTGTCCATCTGGCTGAGGACGAAGAGCGATTAAGGCGGTACCGGAAGAATAGCCTGGAGATTTTTTTAAGGGAGTTTGGACGTCATGCTGCTTAGCGTCATTGTTCCAGCATTTAATGCCAGCGAGACTGTCCGGGCGACTTTGAAAAGCATAAGCACCGCCCTTTGTAATGCTGACTTCAAGGTAGAAGTACTGATAATTGACGACGGTAGCGATGACAGTGATTTGCTTGCAGATACATTGGTGGAGTATCCATTTGTTCGTTTGCTCAAGCATGAAGTAAATAAGGGGATGTGTGCTGCGCGGAATACTGGAATAAAAGCCAGTGGTGGCGACTTTGTCACAATCTTGGACGCGGACGATGAGTTTGTCGAAGGCTGGCCGGAACGCTTGCTATATATTATTTCTGAATGGCCGGACGACTGCCAAGTGTGCTATAGCGCATGTGTTAATTCTAACGGCGCTCCTACTGTCTCGGAGCCTGCTTATCGTGGCAGATTGACCTATAAAGACCTTCTGAACGAAAGGCATTCTGGAGAATATTTGCCTGTTTTTCGTGGAAATTTTGTAAGAAGTCAACTATATCATGACTTAGGGTTGCGGAAGTCCTGTGGGATAGTTAGCTACCTCTACTTCGCAAAAGAAAGCGACTTTTGGGTTACCCCTATCGTATTGAGGATATACCACGACCAAAGGCAAGGCTCTGTTTCCAGCGGCTGGTTAACGGAGAAAAAAGCCAGAGAAACAGCCTTGTGTTATGAAAGGCTCTTTCAAGAATTCAGTGCTGAATATCGGCGGTATGCTCCCAGAGTCTATCACACCAAGATGTTGCGTTACGCTGTTTATCGAAAGGTCGGCAATTTATCAGGGATATGGCGCCCTTGGCTGCGGGGCTTTTCCATACGCGCAATACCCGAATTTCTAGTTACGGCTTTTATTCTTGTCATGGGAGAGGGGGTAATGCGCCCTCTTATAATGTTTGCACGTAGAATCGGAGTACTGAGGAAATATGGATAACACACTGGATGACTCTGAATTTTATGAAGACTTTTGGCGGGACGCTGGCTACCAATATGCCTATGCGATGGACTCTGCAGTCAGGGACCGCTTTCCTGCGATCGAGAAAGTCTGGGGGGGGTTAAGGCGGCCGCATAGAGTACTTGATTTCGGTTGTGGCAATGGCGTTTTGTCTTACTGGATGTATCAGAATAGCTTTGCGTACAAGGTGCTTGGTGTTGATGTCAGTAAAACAGGGGTTCGTAACGCCCACCGAGAATTCGCCCAACCAGGACTGGACTACCGGGTAATTACTTCGCCAATGAATGTCAGGCAGCTAGGCGCATTTGATGCTGTTGTTTCCTCCCATGTGCTTGAGCACATTCCAGATGTAGATGAGGCGCTGGCGTCATTGAAAGGAGTCGCTAAGTGGTATGTCTTTGAGGTGCCGCTGGAGGATTGTTTTTTTCAGACCTTGAAATGGGCTGCTTCTAAAAAGCCAAGACATGAGAATGCACTAGGCCATGTACAGTTTTGGACGAGGAAAAGCTTCCGAGATTTGCTGTCTAGACATGGGTATGTGGTTGTGCGTGATTATAATTATGCATCGGCGCCGTTTTCGCCCTACAACCCCGGCTGGATCCGAGTGATGGAAAAGCTGCTTCTGAGGACGGCAGGACTAAACCTATATTCAAAAATAATGGCAACTCATTACGCGGTGCTGGCGTGTGAGAATCCATGGAAATGATAATGGCCTTTTCGTTCGAAAGGCAGACTTCATTATAGAAACTCGAACCAATAGGCTTAATAAGAAGTGCTTCTATTATAGAGCTGGCTGATAGTTGTTTCCCTACTGTGACACAAGGGGTCGTTTGCCTTTTTATTGGAGCGGGAAGTCTAATAGCGAGAAAGCATATCGACTGATTGCACATAGATAATAAGTATGAAACGAGAGAAGCCTTTCTGTGAAAGTTCTAATTTTACTTACCAGTAGTGAGTTGGGTGGGGCGGAGCGCAGTCTTACTAAAATGGCTAAGGCGGCTCTTCAGGCAACGCCAGAAGTTGAGTATTTCTTGGGTACATTGGATGGGGAGGGGCCATGGTGCGGATGGTCTCGTAGTATTGGCGTGCCACCGTATGTGTTTGGACGGCGCGAAGGCAAACATGGTTGCATTGGACTATCTGCGATAATTAGTGCTATCAGGTTTGTTCGAGAAAGAAATATAAATATTATTTACACTGTGGGCTTTCGTTCCTCGGTCCTCTTTCGCCTCTTTAGAATGTGTATGCCTGGTGTGAAAGTGGTTCAGGGCGTTAGATGGAATCCAAGCTCAACAAGTAAGTTGGATATTTGGTTCCGGCGTGTTGAGAAGTATGCGCACAGAATAACCGACGCTTACATCACCAACTCTGCTGCGGCTTTTAACACTTTGCATCGACTTGGCGTCCCTAGGGATAAACTTACGACGGCCTATAATGGTCTGGATGCTATGCCTTCGGCTGTAGATACGACCATGCCTGCTTCTCCAGTCGTTATTACCATCGCAAACTTAAATTATCGAAAAGGATATGAACCCTATCTACATGCGATCTCGAAAGTTGTTATGTCTGTTCCTTCGGCTCAGTTTGTGTTTTTAGGCAGGGACGACATGAATGGAGTCATACAAGGCAAGATTGACTCGATGAACTTGGTTAAGTGGGTCACATACTTAGGGTTTCAACAGGATATAAGCCCTTATCTACGGTCATCTGCTTTGATGGTTCTTCCATCACTATATTGTGAAGGGTGCCCTACATCCGTTATGGAAGCGATGAGCTATGGTGTGCCGGTGGTAGCTTATGCGATAGACGGTATTCCAGAGCTGGTTGAGTCTGGAAAAGAGGGTTTTTTAATTGATCAAGCTGGCGATATTGATGCGTTGGCGGATGCTATTGTCAACATTTTGGAAAACCCGGAGTTGAGGGGCGAGCTATCTATGGCGGCCAAATCCAAGGCGGAAGCCAGTTTCTCTATCATTAACTGCTGTAAGTCCCACGAACGATGTTGGAACAAACTAATCTATCGGGCTGAACCCCTGGCCGCTTATGACGGAAAGTAGGTAAGGCTAGAGGTTAAAGGATTAAAAGCTTATGCGGCGTTAGAAGGTAGCGCGGCGATTACGTGGAAGGCTTCTACTTATGTGTGGAATCTTGGGGTGGATTGGCGCTCGATTGAACGTACAGCACGCAAACCAAATGCTGGATCAGTTGACGCATCGAGGGCCGGATGATCGTGGGGATTGGTTTCATCCTGATCATCACGTTTGGTTTGGGCATCGGCGCCTCTCTATTTTGGACTTGAGTAGTGCGGGAAGGCAGCCTATGCGCAGTGAAAACGGGCGCTGGACGCTGACATTCAATGGGGAAATATATAACTTCCAACAGCTCAGAAAGCAGCTTTTAGACGAAGGTTGTCAATTTAAAGGAAGTTCGGATACGGAAGTTTTATTAAGAAGCATAGAGCAGCGCGGCGTTGTTGAGACGTTGAAGCGGCTGGTCGGAATGTTTGCTTTTGCTGCTTACGATGTTCACGGCAGAAAGCTCTATTTAGCGCGAGATCGGATGGGGGTGAAGCCTCTGTACTATTCTGTTGATGGCGCCGAAATCGCTTTCTCCTCGGAACTTGGGCCCTTAAGGAGTTTGCCTTGGTTTGACGCAGGGCTGAGTAGTGATGCGATGCATGCCTATTTTCGGTATCTAACGGTCCCCGCTCCAATCTCTATTTTTAAGCAGATACATAAGGTAAAGCCAGGTGTTTTGGTTGTGTGGTCTCCAGCCTCCGGCGTGAAAGAGAGTGTTTATTGGTCAGTCAAGGATTCTGTTCAAAATGGAATGCTGGCCCGAAAGGAAAAGCGGAATCTTGATATCAGGGCCGCCGCTGACGAGATGGAATCCATCCTCAGGGAGTCAGTCTCTCTTAGAATGATTTCCGATGTGCCGCTTGGGGTTTTTTTATCTGGCGGCGTGGATTCCTCTCTGGTTGCTGCGATGATGCGCAGGCTTTCAAATAGCAATATCTCTTCTTTTTCTATTGGCTTCGAAGAAGCGTCACACGATGAGTCGGGTTACGCTCGGGATGTGGCGCAAAGTCTGGGGCTTGAGCATCATGAGGCTATTCTGACGGAGCGGGATGCGATTGATTGGGTTCCTGAAATCGCTGGCGCGCAGGATGAGCCTTTTGCTGATAACAGCATTATTCCTACCTATTTGTTGAGTAAATTCACGCGTGAGAAAGTCACGGTTGCGCTTTCTGGTGATGGAGGAGATGAGCTGTTCGCCGGGTATCCGCGCTATTTTTGGGGGGATCGAATTAGCTCATTAAGAAAGGCATTGACGCCACTGGGGGCTAGGGCGGTAAGTAGGCTATTGAAGTCGGCGCCTGTTTCCTTTTGGGATGACTTTGTTCATCGCTTGACGCGAGGACGCTATACCAGTAGCGAAGGCTTGGCCTATAGGGTCCGGCGATTTGCCGACTACCTCTCTGTTCCAGAGAGTGAGGCTTACAGAAGGATAATATCGGTATGGGATGATCCTGAAACACTGGTTGGCGTAAGAGAGTTGCAGGATGTGGGTCCTAGTATTGATCGATACCCTGAAGTCCCTTGGTCTGAGCAGATGATGGCGTGTGACCAGGAACATTACTTGCCCAACGATATCTTGACGAAAGTTGATTGGGCGTCTATGCGATGTTCTTTGGAGGCGAGAGAACCGTTGCTTGACCATCGTCTGGTTGAGTGGTCTTGGACTCTGCCTTTTAGTTTTAAAAAATCTGGCGGCGTCGATCAGGGTAAGCGAGTGATGAGGGAGCTCCTATACCGCTATGTGCCGTCTCACTTAATAGAGCGGCCAAAAAAAGGATTTGGGCTTCCGATGGATCGTTGGCTCAGAGGCTCCCTCCGTGATTGGGCTGAGTCTCTTTTGGAGAAGAGGGCGATGGAGCGCTCATGCTTGGTGAATTTCGAGTTTGTGGCGAGTATGTGGAAGCGCCATCTGGGTGGGGAAAACTTCTCTTCACAACTGTGGACAATACTGGTGTTCAGAAGTTGGGAGGAGAAGGTTTTGCTGAGTTGTAGAAAAGAAGTAGTTGTTCCACCGGTAGCGCTTGCTTGATCAAGCGATCCGGAATTCCCGTAGTTAATTATAAGACTAAAACTATTAAGGGGGCGTCTGGTGTGTGGCATAGCGGGCTTTTGGGATGCGGCGGCGATAACTAAAAATCCAGAAAGCGTATTGCGTAATATGGCGAATTCTATTCGTTATCGGGGGCCTGATGATTTTGGCCTGTGGCATGACCCCGTCACAGGGATTGGTTTGGCCCACCGGCGACTCTCTATACAAGATCTGTCTGAACTGGGTCGTCAGCCCATGAAGTCGCCGAGTGGGCGCTACATCATCATTTTTAATGGCGAAGTTTATAACTTCAATTCATTGCGTGCGGAATTGGAGAAAGCTGGATATAAGTTTCATGGCCATTCAGACACGGAGGTCATACTTGCCTTATTTGAAGAACGGGGAATAGAGGGCTCATTAAGGGCAATGGTAGGCATGTTTGCTATCGCCTTATGGGATAACTTGGCGAGAAAGCTGTATCTGATTCGCGACCGCTTTGGCGAAAAGCCTTTGTACTATGGCGTATGTCAAGGCGTCTTACTATTCTCCTCTGAATTGAAGGCCGTAAGGGCTCATCCGTGCTTTAACAGTGATATTGACAGGGATGCTCTTGCAACATATTTAAGATTTAACTACATACCGACACCTTACTGTATTTATCAGGGCTTTAGAAAAGCCGTTCCAGGCACATACATAGTATTTAAGCCGGAGAACATTTCTGAACCAGAGTGCGTCAATTATTGGTCGGTGACTGATCACGCAAATTCTCCCCGAGATTCATTTTCTGGCGATGATCGTGGCGCTGTCGAAGAATTGGAGCAAGTGTTGCTGGACACCATCAGCGAAAAGATGGTTGCGGATGTGCCTCTGGGAGCGTTTCTATCTGGTGGAGTCGACTCCTCAACTATTGTTGCGCTGATGCAAAAGCAGAGTTCAAGGAAGGTCAGAACATTTTCTATTGGCTTTAACGAGGACGAATTTAATGAAGCGCACTTTGCGAAAGAGGTTGCCACTTACCTGAACACTGACCATACGGAGCTATATGTTACGCCTGAAATGGCGCAGTCAGTTATTCCAGATTTACCATTAATATATGACGAACCTTTCGCTGATGTCTCCCAGATACCGACGTATCTGGTCTCTCAGCTTGCGCGGAAGCGTGTGACCGTTGCGCTGTCTGGCGATGGGGGGGACGAACTTTTTGGAGGGTATACCAGATACTCATGGGCGACGGGTATCTGGGGGGCGGTGCGGAATGTTCCATTGCCGATCAGGCGAGCTGCCCAAGCCTTAATTAGCGGGGTGTCAGTTGAACGCTGGAATGACCTTGCAAGCCTAATGAGTCCGTTGACTCCGTCCAAGCTCAAGCATTCACACCCAGGAGATAAGCTTCATAAACTAGCCGGTGTTCTCAGCGCCGAGAGCGGAAGTGACGTTTATCGCTATTTGGTTTCCCAGTCAAAGGACCCCGACTCTTTAGTGCACGGAGGTCGAGAGTTGGCCTCTGTGCTAAGCGACCCAGCTGTTTGGGAATCATCTTTGAATTTTAGCGAACAGATGATGTTGATGGATCAGCTTAGCTATTTGCGTGATGACATCCTAACTAAAGTTGACCGGGCGGCGATGGCTGTTAGCTTGGAAACCAGGGTGCCCTTTCTGGATCATCGCGTCACCCAGTTTGCTTGGCGCCTGCCTTTATCCCTAAAAATCCGAAACGGAAAAGGTAAATGGATTTTGCGACAGGTTCTATACAAGCATGTGCCTGAAAAACTTATTGAGCGCCCTAAAACAGGGTTTGGTGTGCCAATTGCTGATTGGCTTAGGAGAGATTTGAGGGAGTGGGCGGAATCACTTCTGTCTCCTGAAGCACTGTCAGTTCCAGGGTGTTGGAATATTGATTTGGTCAGGAAAAAGTGGATAGAGCATGCAACAGGAAAGAGAAACTGGTGGTATGAAATATGGGGGGTGCTAATGTTCCAGGCGTGGCGCTTTTCTATAGATGATCAGTTCTCCGCTGGAGCGAAGAGCTTTAAGAAAGAGGTGGAAGCGAATATGTAAAGGAGTGCAGACATGAATAGAAAAGTAATCTTTTGCTCTAATACGTCCTGGTATTTGTTCAAATTCAGGCGTTCTACAATAGCCAGACTGCTTAATGAAGACTGCGACGTGTACTGTTTGGCTCCTCGCGATGACTACTCGCATAAGCTATTAGAGCTAGGCGCTGAGTTCGTCGAAATAAAAATGGATGGGAAAAGTATCAATCCGTTTAAGGAGCTTGGTGTTTTTTGTGAAATATTTGGAGCCATTAAACGTATAAAACCGGGCTATGTTTTTAATTTTACACCTAAAATGAACTTGTATAGTGGACTTGCCTGTAGGTGCATGGGGGTTCTCTACTCAAACAATATATCTGGTCTGGGTACAGCGTTTATTCACGATGCATTTATATATCGAATTGCTAGAAAGCTGCTCGGTTTCTCCAACAAGGGGGCGCATAGAGTCTTTTTCCAAAATGAAGACGATAAGTGCCTATTCGAGCGGTTAAATCTCATAAGACGACAAGGTGTCGATATTCTGCCTGGGTCTGGCGTAAATACTGAAGAGTTCCGTTTCTCCCCATTGCCGGATGGCCCAATAGTATTCCTGATGATAGCGAGGTTGATTGCGGATAAAGGCGTCCGGGAATTCGCTATGGCCTCTAAGGCTGTCAGGGCTCTACATTCTGATGTTAAGTGCATGCTGGTGGGGCCGATGGGAGTAAGCAATAAAACTGCCATCGGTGAAGAGGAAATCATTGAGTGGGAGCGTGAAGGATGGGTCGAGTATTTGGGTTATCAGGAGGATGTCAGGCCCCTGATAGGACAATCCCACGTGGTAGTGTTGCCTTCCTATCGAGAGGGGATGCCCAGAGTGATACTAGAGGCGGCGAGCATGGGAAGGCCTGCTATTGTGACGGATGCTCCGGGGTGTCGACAGTCTGTAGAGGCTGGGAGAACGGGGTTTCATTGTCAGCGGCGGAGCTCGGAAGATCTAGCGCGAGTGATGCTTGAAGTCATTGAACTTGATCGTAAACAGCTCTCCCTGATGGGGGCGGCCGCCCGCAGCAGGGTGGAAGAGGCTTTCTCGGAAGTTCACGTTATTAACCGGGCGTTGGAGTGTGTTGAATCCACATGCTGATCAGGCGTATCGGTCTATTTTAATCAGGAGAGTGGGGGGAAGGTGACGAATTTAATTCTTTTTCCAGCCAGGAAAACTTAAGCAAAAAAATAGAATGCGTCTAAGCTGAATAATACGAATCCCACAGGGTCGGACTTAGATCAGGAGGAACAGAAAGTGACGCCCTTGAGCGTCTTATAGCGTGGGGAATGGAAGGACGAGATCCGGATTGGAGTATCGGCCTGCGCAATGCGGGTTAAGTTACCGGAAAAGCCAAGATGTTAAGTAGTACCAGCTCTTTGACACTCGCGCTTAATGCGTGGTGGCGATCTATTAGCTGTTTTACTCACCTCTGGCTAAGCCAGAGCACCATTAACTGGTTTTATTCGAAGAATAAGAAGGGTGTATGGACGCGTTATTTCAGTTGGCTTTCTACAGTTTGGTGTTGGTAGGAACAATAGTTCTGCATAAAATTTTGATTCCGATGTCGCAAAAGCTGGAGTTGGTCGATGTGCCGGGAGGGCGTAAAGCTCACGATGGCAAAGTTCCCCTGGTTGGTGGTGTCGCAATGTTCTTCGGACTCTGCGTTAGCGGCGTCATTCTCACTCATGGGAATGAATATTTTCTTCTTTTAATGGTCGCTTTGGTAATTATCTTAACGACTGGCGTTCTGGACGACTTAAATGAGCTAGGGGTGAAAACCCGCTTTGCAGCTCAAACTGCGGCAACCTTGGTCATGATGATTTTTGGCGGCGTAACCCTGCAAAGTATGGGAGACCTCGTCGGAACAGGAGAAGTGACGCTTGGGGTGTTGGCATTGCCAGTTACTGTGTTCTGTGTAGTCGGGGTGATCAACGCCCTTAACATGGCGGATGGAGTAGATGGCTTGGCAGGGGGGGTTAGTCTTGTCACATTTATGGGTTTTTATGTATTGAGTCTATTTGGCGGTGACGGACTGTTTAAGCCCAGCATTCTCTTATTGTATATAAGTGTTATAGCGGCGTTCCTCTACTTTAATATGCGGGGCCCTGGTCAGCCTAGAGCTCGGGTGTTTATGGGGGACGCCGGCAGCATGTTTCTCGGGTTTTCAATCGCCTGGTTTTCCATAGACCTGTCACAAGGCGACCATCAAGTCATGAAACCCGTGACAGCTTTGTGGGTTTTCGCTGTTCCATTGTTTGACACCTGTAGGGTCATGGCGAGAAGAGTTAAGTTTAGACGCTCTCCTTTTACGGCAGGCCGAGACCATATTCATCACATCCTTCTGGATCATGGCGTCTCTATTAGCCGAGCCGTATTCATAATCGTCGGCGGACATTTCACCTTGGTTGCATGCGGGGTGCTAGGGGAGGTGGCGGATATTCCAGAGTATCTGATGTTCCCCTTATTTATCTTCACATTCATTGTTTACAGCTTGGTGGTGAACTTGCTTGATAGTAAGCGCGCTACTCAAAATACGTAGCCGTAGCTTTGCGTCGTAAATAACCAGAACTGCTTTAAATCAGCTCAGCTCGTCTACTAATATTGCTGGGCGGCGCAAGTTATAATGCTGGAGGAATTGAAATAGAGAAATAGTATTACTAATGAATATTCTGATTACCGGTTGTACAGGCTTTGTCGGTTCCGCGTTGGCGGTTGAAGCCGCTTCACGAGGCTATGTGGTTGTCGGTACTTCCCGCAGCGCTGATCTGCGTCCGCAGTTTCCGGGAAAGATAGAGTTAGCTCCAGCCTACGAAAGCGATGGTTGGATTGGTTTACTGCGCGGAGTAAACGTACTTATTCATTGCGCCGCGCGAGTTCATCAGGTCAAAGATGACGCAGTTGACCCCTTGACGGAGTTTCGCGCAGCGAATGCAGAGGCAACTAGGCTGTTGGCGTCTTGGGCTGTTAAAGCTGGCGTTAAAAAATTTGTATACCTCAGCACTATCAAAGTCAATGGAGAGGGTAGCTCCCCTGCACAGCCATTTACTTCATCGGATCTTCCAAATCCACTTACACCTTACGCAATATCCAAATGGGAAGGGGAGTGCGTTTTACGCGAGGTTGCTGCAGAAACGGCGATGTCCTACGAGATAATTCGTCCACCCTTGGTATATGGTGATGGCGCCAAGGGGAATCTGGCTATATTGGAAAAGCTGGCGAAGCTGCGTGCGCCTCTGCCATTGGCTGGCGTGGATAACCGTCGCAGCTTGATCAGTCGGGAAAATCTGGTGGATGTTATTCTCCGCTGTGCGGAGACCATGAATGTTGAGCCGGGTGCGGGAAATGTTTGGCTGGTTTCCGATGGCTACTCCGTAACCACCAGCCAGATTTACCTTTCTTTATGTCGCTCCATGAATATTAAAGGGCGAGTTTTCAGTCTTCCCGGCCCACTTAAGTCGCTTATGTTTCACGTGCTGGAACGCATTGGCATACAGGAAAAACTCTTCGGAAACTTGGAAGTAGATTGCTCGGCGACAATGTCGGGATTAGATTGGCGTCCTGCACCGGGTATTCGGTGACATCAGCATGAATCGCCGCGACTTGGCGCTATCGGCGCACGGACTGCGGTTGCCTCTTATAGAAAAAGGTCGAATTTATCTTTCCTCGCTAAGCACTTACCTTTTGAGGTAAAGGCGCTGGCGTCTCTCAGTGGGTTGCCGGTCCCATCAAAGAATTACAAAAAGCCGTGTTTCGGGTGAAGGGCCTCCGAAATTGCGGTTTTGCTATATAACGGTTTATTTATGATCGGCATCGAGCACATCAGTACGTATTTGCCAGAGGGACGAGTTAACAATCTGGAGCGTCAGGAGCAGTTCAACGTTAGTGAGACCTTTTTGACCGAGAAGACCGGGATGCGGTATTTAGCGGTAAAAGAGGAAGGGGAAGAAACCTCTGATTTATGTGTAAAGGCGTTTCGACGGTTGGAAGGTGAGCTTGGTCCGCTTGTGAGCGATATCGAGTGCCTCGTTGTCTGTACGCAAAACCCAGACGCCTATGGCGTTCCCCATGCTTCCGCTATAGTTCATGGCAAGCTTGGATTGCCAGTTCATTGCGCCTGTTTTGACATTTCTCTCGCCTGTTCGGGGTATGTCTACAGCGTTTCCATCATGAAAGCCTTTATGGAAGCCAACGGCTACAAAAAAGGCGTTCTCATCACGGCGGACCCCTATTCGAAAATAATCGATATGTCCGACAAAAATACCTCTCTTCTGTTTGGCGACGCCGCCACCGCCACGTTGTTCAGCGACAAGCCTAAATGGCTGATTGGTAAATGTGTTTTTGGCACTGACGGTACTCGTAACGCAGCTATTCGCGTCCGTGCGGAAGACCGTAAATTTGAAATGGCGGGCAGAGCGGTACTCGATTTTTGCGCCAACGTCGTTCCTGAAAATATTCACGCCACCCTGGCTCAAAACGACTGTGTTTTGGGCGATATCGACAAATTTATTCTCCATCAAGGAAGCAAGTTCATCGTAGATATGGTTATCAAGCGTATGAAACTTGACCCTGCCAAAGTCCCCTTCGAAGCCGCTGATTACGGCAACACAGTCTCCTCATCTATCCCAATGATTCTCGCCAATGAGAAAATGGCTAAGAAAGTGGTCATTTCTGGGTTTGGCGTTGGATTGTCTTGGGGGAGTTGTGTGTTGACTGCAGGTCACTGAAGACGCCTCTTTTTATGCTGTGAACCAGCCAAAGGCGCAGGCGTAGTGATATAAAAATTGTTAATTGCACTACGCTTGGGTTTTTGTAACACTACCCCGCTTTGTGAGTCCGCAGCCTAATTTCGCTGTGTTTAGCAGGGATCTAAAAGTGTTTCTCGTAGAAAAACGATATCGAGATATAATATATTTTAAAGCGTTTGTACACCTTAAATCAGAGGCGTCGCATACGTATTTAAGTTTTTTATGGTGGGTGCTTGATCCACTTATATCAATGTCCATTTATTACTTGATATTTGGAATTCTTTTTCAGAGAGGAACGGAAGACTTTATCCCCTTTCTACTTATAGGTCTTGTAACATGGCAGTGGTTTTCTAATACGACCTCTCATGCATTGAACTCTATTAATGGTAATATTGCACTAATCTCTCAGATAAACTTCCCCAAAATTATCTTACCTGGAGTGAATGTTGTTATTGATGCTTTTAAGTTTTCAATAGTCTTTCTGCTCCTCCTGGTATTTTTGTGGGGCTACGGAATGAAGCCTTCTATCCAGTATTTGGCGCTTCCCCTTATTTTGCTTTCGCAACACTTGTTGAACTGCATAGTAGCTAACGTAGTCGCTATAGTTGTTCCTGTCCTGCCTGATTTTAAGACCATAATAGGTAATATTCTTCGAGTGGGTATGTATCTGTCGGGTATAATGTATGACTATAAGGCATTCCCTGAGCAGTATCATATGTATTTTGAATTTAACCCATTTGCTGTTCTTATTAATGCTTACCGAGATGTGTTGATGTATCAAGTTTGGCCTAACTTTAATGTCATCTCTATATTTATTGTCGCGGGTTTTTTTGGTTTGGCTTGTAGTACATATGTATTGCGTCGACTGGACCCAGTTCTACCTAGACTATTACTACAAAAATGAGTGCTCACAACCCAGCCATCACGCTAAGAAATGTAGGTGTTACATACCGTAGCGGCTTGCCAATATTTAAGCAAAGAGTGGTGCATGAAGCACTTTCTGATGTGTCGTTTGAAATTAATCATGGCGAGTCTGTTGGTGTTATTGGCCGGAATGGCGCAGGTAAAAGTACGCTTTTAAGGCTGCTGAACGGTATTATTCAGCCTGATACAGGAAAGCTAATTAATCACAAGGTTAATACAACCTTACTTAGCTTAACTGTAGGTTATGATGAGAATGTTAGCGGTAGAAATAATGCAATTCTTCAGGGGATGTTGCTCGGGCTCCCCCGCAAAGAGATGCTTTCAAAAATGGAAAGCATTATAGAGTTTTCTGAGCTTGGAAGCTTTATTGATCAGCCGATTAAGAACTACTCAACCGGTATGAAGCAGCGTTTGGGGTTTGCCGTCGTGATGAATGTAAAAACGGATGTGCTGCTTATAGACGAGATTCTTGCTGTAGGGGATGCTCGCTTCAAAAAGAAATCTGAGGCTGTAATGCGAGAGCGAATTAGATCTGGAGACACAGTCGTGTTAGTCTCTCATCAGGTAAGCACTGTCAAGGAACTTTGCGATAAGGTAGTGTGGATTGAGAATGGACGGGTCCAACAGGTCGGGCCTCCAGAAATAGTCATTAATAGCTACAAAAGTTGTTAGGCTATAAATCTAGATAGTTGAAGCGCCGTGAGGCGTTATTGAAACAAAGGCTTTCATTCAGGCTTTTAAAGTATACCTCCTGCCCTTTGGAACGCCTGCCCTTATTTTGATCAGAAGGAAAAGCGTGAAGTATAAAAGAATATTATTAGTATTTGGCACCCGACCAGAGGCGATTAAGCTAGCGCCTTTGGTGCTTGAACTTAAGAAGTATGACGGAATATCAGTTAAAGTGTGTGTTACGGCGCAGCACCGACAAATGTTGGACCAGGTTTTGAATTTGTTTGGGGTCGAGCCTGATTATGATTTAGACATTATGCGTCCGAACCAAGACTTATATGATATTACGTCCGGTGTGCTCGTTGGTATGAGGCGAGTGTTAATAGATTCAAATCCTGATTTAGTTCTTGTACATGGTGATACCACAACCACTTTTGCTGCGTCTCTTGCTGCGTTCTATCATCGGGTGCCGGTAGGTCACGTTGAGGCGGGTTTGCGTACAGGGGATATATATAGTCCGTGGCCTGAAGAAGTGAACCGGAGGCTGGCAGCTCCACTATCAAAGTTACACTTTGCTCCAACTCCACATGCGCGTGATAATTTGCTTCGTGAAGGGGTTGATCCAGCAAGCATATACGTTACAGGGAACACGGTAATCGACGCTTTGCTACAAACTGTCTCAAAAATAGGTTCCGACTTGGAGTTAAAGACGAAGCTTGAGGACTGTTTTAGATACCTGGATTCAAGTAAAAAACTGATTCTTGTTACAGGGCACCGTAGAGAGAGTTTTGGTGGAGGATTTGAGCGTATATGTAACGCGCTAAAAAGTTTGGCGACGCGAGAGGATATACAGATATGCTATCCTGTGCATCTGAACCCTAATGTAAAAGGGATAGTATCTGGAATGCTGGGAGAAGCTCCCAACATATTTCTGATCTCGCCGCAGGAATACCTCCCATTCGTATATTTAATGTCTCGTGCATATCTTATCCTGACTGATTCGGGCGGCGTTCAGGAAGAGGCGCCATCCTTAGGGAAACCTGTTCTGGTTATGCGTGATACGACAGAGCGCCCTGAGGCGATCAAAGCAGGCACTGTCAAGCTTGTTGGCACTGATAGTGACAGGATTGTACGAGAAGTGGTTGATCTGCTGGTGGATGAGAAGTCATACCAGCAAATGAGCGTGGCGCATAATCCCTACGGCGATGGCGTATCTTGTGAGCGCATTGCATCTGTAATATGTTCGGCATAGAGCTGCAGGAAGCGGCGAATTATAGGCTGTAGATCCCTCAGGCTCGTAAGGTGTGAAGAGTTATGTTGCAACGGGTTTTTCTAGATATCTACTAGCGCCATAGATAAATACACTATGCAGTGACGCGAGGGGAGGGCTAGCCTCTCATTCGTATATTTTATAAAAAATGATTCCTAAGTTCAGAAATAAGGTGTGGCAAACGATATATGGTTAGCATTCTGTTTGCGGATCAATTTAATTTTAGTTACAGAAATTTTAAAGCACTTCATGAGGCGCTTAACTTAGTAAAAGTTAAAACGGATCATGATAAGGGGCATGAAAATTTGAAAAAGGCATTTGGAGACTATTCTGGTTACAGAGGTTTCTTGGACGCCTATATTTTAGAGCTTAGGAAGAATGAAAGTATTGATGCGCTTGTGAAGGTTGAGTATTTAGGTATTAATTTATTTGAGGTTTGTAAAAGGGAGATATATACAGGTGTATTTGATAGGTTGGAGCATGTCGAGCATTCGCCTGTTTTTGATGATGATTACTTCATAACAAAGCTTGCTGATATTTATTATGACGAAATACTGTTGAATATGGCGGCAGCATGGTTCTGGGTTTCATATTGGCAGAATAAACTTAAGTCAAGTTATGACTACATTTTTATATTCTCGGGAGGGCTTACTTATCAGTATACCCTCTCACTTTTAGCTAAGCGTCATGGTATATCTGTATTTCAGTTTGAGCACTTTTTTACTGGCGAAGACTTCTATATGGAGTCAAGGCACACTCCATTGCCTAATGCATCAGTAATAGGGAGAGTGTCGCAGTCGTCGCAAGCTGTTAGCGTGGTTCTTAGTCGTTACAATGAAAAGCTTCGTATAGCAAGGAATAAGAATGTAAGCCAACCTTCTTACAGTAGGTCAAGACTTTTTGAGAACGGAAAGAAAACGGTTTTGATAATTGGGCAAGTATATAATGACTTGGCTATATTTTCAGAAAGAAATAAGTTTAAAAATTCCATCTCGTTTTATAACGAGCTGATATCTTCGGTTCTTGATAAGACGGATTATAATGTTGTTATAAAATTACATCCTTATGAGCGGCAAAAAAACTCAAAGAAAGAGGCTGTAACGTTAAAGTCTCTGAGAAAGGCTTTCTCATACTCTCACATATCCAGCAATAGGCTGCTTATTGTAGAAGAGTATAATCTAAGGTCACTTGTGGACGATGCTGACCTTTGTGTCCTGCTTAACTCCCAGTCTGGAATTGAGTGTTTGTTGCACGGTAAGCCCGTTGTAACTTTTGGCTCTCCATTTTATGAGGAGGCGGGCTTTACATACCCTTACTCATCTATAGATTTGTTTTTATCAGACATAAAGGCAGGGAAAGACTTTTCTCTTACACCTGACATGGTTGATAATTTCTATAAGTTTTTAAATTTCTCTTTCTATTTTCTTATTAATAACAATTTAAACGAATATACAAAGGTAATAGATAAGTTGGGGATTGGTTATTCCGATGTGGCTAAACATCATGCTGCAGCGAAGGTCTGCAGTCGCAGCTCTACTTTTCGTATTAAAGAGTGGGCTAAGAAAGTAATTACAAAAGTCGACTCAAAGATCGATAAAATGTTAGACGATCCTGGGTTGGGTAAGAGCTTTAAAGAAGTGTTGAGATGGATTAAGTCTGTTGGTCGCATGATGTTTATTCATTTGTATCGTTGATGGTGTCATGAAAAATAGTGCAGCAATATTTATAAGTGAAGAGTGGCTCGATGAGCCTAATAGTGAACTCTATCATGTGGTGAGCTTGAAAGAGAGTGGAGTTTCTATTGAGTGCAGCTTTTCGGCTATTGGTAATTATAAGACGATAGTGCTAACAGATATTAACCCTTATATTGTAGAGAAAGTGCTTCCGGTTACCAAGAATAAAAAAGTTTACTTTCTTCTCGGGCATGATTTATTTCGTAAGAAAAGCCTTGAGATGGTGGAGGCTATGACTAAGAGCTCATCTGAAGTGATGGTGCTAGGAGGTCAAGGAAGGGAAGAGGCAAGATTTTTTGGGGTTGAGTTTTATCCTTGCTTCACTGTCGAAAAAGGGGATTTTGATGTTGAAAAAAGAGGTATTTTAGCTGTTAATCCGAGCGACTATTGCGCCCTAAGAGATCATGTTTTTGGACTAGCATCATCTATGGAAGTTCGAATTCTGGTAAATAAGTCTCATAGGGTTAACTACTCGATTCTACAGGATATAGAGGCGTCAGGTAGAAGGGTTACGCTTAGATATATTAATTACCAGGAGTATATTTCTTCACTTGCACAGGCCAGGGAAGTTTTTATTGACGATAACTCGTCTCGGCAGGTTTACTCAGACTGTCTCTTTCGAAATATAAAAACTATTGATAGAAGAGTGCTTCGAAGGGCGGAGGAGGCAACTTCTTCTGTAATCATAGACAGATTTTTGTCAAAATTTATAGACTCCTCTGTTATAACTGGAAGGAATGAAAAGCCGAAGATTAATGTTGTCTGTTATAAGCCAAGCTATCTGTTCAAAGATTTAACTGAGAGATTTATTAATCAGGGGTGCGAGCACTCAGATTACCCATTGCCAGATGCGGACGCATATATATGGATGAGGCCACAAGAAATTTGGCATTTGTCAGACCTGCAGAAAGGTAAGACGCCTAGTGAAGCCCCTAAAAGCTATACTCATATTCCAAGCGATATTAAAAACTTAAGTTACATCAATCGGTCAGTGGCGATACATCACGGAACATGTCACCCTCCATTGTATCAGTTCGACTATAGTCGTTTGGCGTCCAGTCTTTATAATGTAGCTAAAGTTGTAGGGGTTTGCGGGTTTGAAGAGTGTTATGGCCCATCATACATCGAAGCGAATGTTGACAACTTTCAAGTGACGCCCATTGGGTATGATTCGGCCTTATTTTCTGAGGATAAGCTATCTGACAGAGTTAAAATGCCTGGTGAAGAACTGAATATTGGCTTTGTAGGCAGGGCATATGGTACTGATGATCCCAACTTGTTGAGAAATAGTAAGCTTGCGCACCCTAAAGGTTATAGAAAGGGGGGGGATATACTCCTTAATATTGGCCTAAGACTCAAGGCTCAGGGTGTTAAATTTAAATTTACTATAATTGGGCAAAATTGGGACGACTTGGTTTTGCTCTTTGATAAATATGGAATTCGATACGACTACCATACTCGAGATAAGAACATAACTTATCAAGAATTCCCTGATATATATAAGAATTTGGATGTATTGTGCGTATCCGCAAGGTGTGAGGGTGGCCCAGTCAGTACTTTGGAGGCCTTATCTCTTGGTGTGCCTGTCATAGGGACCAACGTTGGGGTGATAAAGTATTTGTCTGAAGTTAAGGGTAATGAATTCTGTCACTGCTTTAACTTTGATAGGAAGTGGCATACAGTGGATTACGAACGAGCTTTGGCGTACTTTTCCGACTTGTACGAAATTAAAGTAGATATTGACTATAGGCGAAGAATTAGAACCTCTATTCGGGAATTTACAACCGACAACTGGGTGATGGATATTATCGCCGCAGCTCAGAAGGTGGCTAACGAGGTGCACTAGAATTTAGCTGAAAGAGGAGGTGTGTTCAATTCTTGATCCTTTGCATGCTTTCCTTTTTGCGGCTTGAATGATGGGAGGCTGCTTTTTCGTGAGCAGAAAGGAAGTTTGAGAGTACTTTTATATGAAGCGCTGCCTGATATTAACAGATCGAAAGTTATGGCTAGCATTGGCGTGGCGCTCACTCAGCTCGGGTATGAGGTCTTATTTGTTCTGGAGGCAGAGCAACTACATACTGTAAAAGGGTGTCTATACACTCAAAAATATATTAATTGCAAAGGTACATCTAACGCTTTTATCGCTTCACTCTTTCCAGACTCTCATCATTTTTTAAAATTAAAGCGTTGCTCTTCAAGGTTGAGCCCGGGCGCATGGCGTGAAAGGGAAGTTGAGAGGTTGGCTGAAATCAAGGAGGTCATACTCGAGTATAAGCCTGATATAGCGTTACTGTGGAATGGTGAGGCTGACTACCAGAATGTGTACTGGCATGCACTGCAGCAGCTGAAATTTAACATTACGACTTGGCGTTTTGAATTGGGATGGTTTCCACAGGGTGACTTCATTTATTGTGATCCGGAAGGCGTAAATGGAGGAAGTTTATTGGCAAAAACAGCTTTTAAGTCTCTCGGAGCAAGTGAGGAGAAGTCGCTTTCAGGATGGAGAAAGCGTTATGTGGAGAGGAAAAGAAAAGAAAGAATAAACCCGATAATTTTTGTGCCGCTGCAAGTTGACACGGATACAAATATCACCCGATTTAGCCCTTTCAACAATATGCAGGAGTTTGTCTCTTTTTTAGAGACTTGGTTACCTGCTTCTCAGTTTAATGTTGTAATTAGAGAGCACCCTAGAGCAGTTGAGAATAGCTCGATAGTACTAACTCGCGATGATTTTTTGATTGATAACACGACTTCTTTAAGTGAGCTCCTGGATGCGGCGAGTTGTGTGGTGGGTATTAATAGCACAGTATTGCTCGAGGCTGCTGCTATGGAGAAGCCAGTGGTGGCATGTGGAAGTGGAATACTTAATAGTGTCGGGGTTCATTTTGATGAAAGTAGAACTTTTGAAGAACACTTGGCACTTTGGGCGGAGTCGAAACTGTGTGGCAGGGTTGACGCCTTGCTATATGAGTTGATTTTTAGAAGGCAGATTCCAGTTCATAGTGATGAGGCAATGAAAGAAAGGCTTGAACGATTTTTTCCAAGAGTGTCTCGAATAGGTAAAAACGAGCCTTCTAGCATAAAGCTGAATCGTACTCCGAGAATGGCTAGAGCTTATTATAGGTTAAAGTTTTGGTTTATTGAGGTGTTGAGGCTTAATTAGTGATAGAGGAGTTCAAGGTTGTAGTAATGCTTTGTATACAAGTAGCGTCCTTTGGGCCATGGTTTCGATTTTTATTACACTATCTCTTTCCGAGGGCGCGCTTGGCATAGTCAGGGAGATGTGTAACTTCTGACGTAAATCTTCAGGATCTCCATTCTTAAAAATCATTTTTGGGTTAGATATGAGCTCGGCAGCACCTGGAACATCTGATGTTATGACTGGAATATTCTGAGCCAAGCATTCAAGCACTACTTGGGGTTGGTTTTCAGGAGAACGGCTAGGAACGACCATTAAGTCAACAGACTCGTAGAATTTCTCCATATCAGTTTCGTCCAGCCTCCCTAAAAACTCTATCCTAACGCCTTTTGCTAATGACTCTATTTCGTTGAAGTAGTCAGAGTCGCTAGCGGTTCCCGCCACTTTTAGAGATACCTTGGAGTAATTTAGAGAGTGTATGGCTTTAATGAGTATATCCAGACCTTTATGTGGGGCAATAGAGCCGGCAAACCCTATGGTTAACTTTTTCCTGTCTACTATTTCCAGAGCGTATGAATTACTTCTTTTCTTTCTAAACCATTTGGAGTTTATTCCGGCAGGTATGGTGTCTCCATGAGCTATGATGAAATGCTTTCTCATTAACTTGTGGCCGGTTTCTGATAACGTTATTACGTAATCCACGTTTTCCAATACATCTCTTATGATTTTGTTTCTGTTAAGCCAAGTATTGAAGGGCTCTCTTGTGCGAGTGAATGTGGTTTTTGCGCGGAGTAATGTGGTACAGGCTAGCTTTGCTGTTTTGGAAAGTTTATCAGGTGAAAAATTTAGACCTATCCTTTCACACACTATACAGGCGGAGCATTCACTTTCCTCTTTATAACCAGAGCATAATTCTGAGGTATTTAGGATCAAAGTGTGCTTTGGGCAAAGCCACCAATAATCCGTGACAGTAACAACAGTTTTTATGCCGAGTCTTTTGGCCGCAGTGAGAAGATTTAAACCTATGTGCCCTGGGTTGGCTAAATGTACGATGTCTGGAGAAAGCTCTTTCAACAAAGACTCAAGACTGCTAACGCTTACTCCGTTAACAGTTGTCCAACCAAAGCTGGGTAAGTGCAGAACTGGTGGGAACTCTTCAGAGGCAAGCGCTCCTAGCGGTATATTGCGAGGCCTTGTTCTCTCCGGGTCGCCGGCCAGGGATATTGCTTCATGACCCATTTCGATCAAGGCGCGAGATAGGTTTCTGACATACTTTTCCGTACCCTGGTAGTAATGGTCGCCTAGTTGCATGGTGGCGTAGAGAACTTTCAATGCATGCTCGCTATGTAGGGAAATTCGCGAATTTTAGCCATAGACAGGGCGAAATGGCACCTTTAATTTGAAATGCTTAAGAAACAGGGTAAGGTGCCGTCCGAGTCGGAAAGGTTTGGAAATTTCATGAGAATTGCTATCGATGCGCGCTGCCTCTCTGATCCTTTAACAGGGATTGGTCGTTATCTGGACGAACTGATGATAAGGCTCCCAGCTTTGGGGGGGCAATGGTTTTTGTACTCTCATAAGCCTTTGCTTAAAAGTTACGGCGGGGCAGGTAATGTACAGATTCGTTGTGGTAATTGGCGGGCAGGACTTGTTAGTACGTTTGTTGCGCAGTCCTTTTTTACAAAGTGGGCGGTTCAAGACAAAGTAGATATCTTTTGGTCTCCACGGCACCATTTGCCGCTGGCGTTAAGTATGGTTACAGGCATTAAAAAAGCCGTGACTATACATGACATGGTGTGGCGGAAATGTCCGGCCTCTATGAAAGGGGCGGGGCTACTGTTAGAGCGTGTGCTGATGCCTCCCTCCCTTGCTATGGCGAATCTGGTCATTGCTGTGTCGCACGCAACAGCTAAAGATATAGAAGAGTACAAACCCAGCTTAAGTAATAGAGTAAAAGTAATTTATGAAGCAGCGACGATTGGTCGGGACGAATCCCCCGGAAGCCCAATATATGCCGTTGAGTCATACTTTCTTTTTGTTGGAACTCTGGAACCAAGGAAAAACTTGGCTCGATTAATAGAGGCGTTCTCAAAGGTGGTTCACTCTGGCTTGAGAGCCCATAAGCTAGTGATTGTTGGCGGTAAGGGGTGGGGGGGGCTTTCGGTTGAGGGGCTGGCGAGACGGTATAATGTTTTGGATTATATCCTTATAAAAGGATATGTGGATGATGAGGAGTTATTGAGTCTGTACCGTGGCGCGACAGCTTTACTTATGCCCTCATTATATGAAGGTTTTGGGTTGCCTTTACTTGAGGCAATTGGTAGGGGGACGCCAGTTCTTACGTCTAATATATCCGCTATGCCTGAAATCGCCGGCTCTTGTGCGGTATTGATTGACCCATATGAAGTCTCATCGATTGCAGAGGGTATCAAAAAGTTGATAATAGACGCCCAACTGTATGGGGAGCTGAGAAAGGCGACATATGACCACTTTAAGCGATTTTCATGGGATACGGCAGCAGAAGAAACCTATTCGTCTCTGTTGTATATGGCTGAGCGCTAAGGGGTCTTCATTTTGAATGTACTGCATGTATATCGCACTTTTTTTCCCGATACCCAAGGCGGCTTGGAAGAAGTGATTCGCCAGTTGGCCAAAGGGGCTAGTGCAAAAGGGGGGCGGGTAAGAGTCTTCTATCCGTCTAAGAACACACGCTCAGTGGAGATTATGAATTACGACGGGTTTACCCTTATTCGTGTTCCTGAGTTATTCGAAGTTGCTTCCTGTAATTTTTTCATCCGTGGATTAAAAGAGTTCTCCAAGCAGGTTAAGTGGGCTGATGTAATTCATTATCACTTTCCGTGGCCTTTTCAGGATATTCTGCATACATTGATTGCGCGACAACATAATAAGGTGTC
Organism: Hahella sp. NS-SX17; assembly: GCF_057367735.1. NCBI lineage: Bacteria > Pseudomonadati > Pseudomonadota > Gammaproteobacteria > Oceanospirillales > Hahellaceae > Hahella > Hahella sp. NS-SX17. The sequence continues at coordinate 4,973,246 of NZ_CM170632.1, read as the reverse complement.
AGTAGTTACATATCACTCCGATATTATTCGTCAAAAAGGGTTAATGAAAATATATGCCCCTGTTATGAGGAAATTTTTGGCTCATGCTGATTGTATTGTGGCGACCTCTCCTAATTATGCAGACTCTAGCCCGATATTAAGGCAAGTCAGAGATAAGTTAAGAGTGATACCTCTGGGAATTGACGCTTCAGGCTTACCCCTGGTTTCGAAAGCTTCTTTTGAACATTGGCGAGAGCGAGTAGGGCAAGGCTTCTTTTTCTTTGTTGGAGTGCTGCGCTATTACAAGGGATTGGATGTTTTGCTGGAGGCGGCGAAAGGGCAGTCCTTCAAGGTCGTGATTGCTGGAGACGGGCCTTATCGTGAAGAGTTGGAAAAGCGTTGCAAAGAGCTGGAGCTGGATAATGTCACGCTGCTGGGAAGGGTGAATGATGAGGCGAAGAGCGCACTGTTCCAGCTATGTAAGGCAATCGTCTTTCCTTCTTATTTAAGGTCGGAAGCATTCGGTATTACTTTGCTGGAAGGTATGTACTTTGGCAAGGCGCTAATTACTGCTGAAATTAATTCCGGTACAAGTTATGTAAATCTGAATGGGCATACGGGTTTGTATGTGAAACCTGAAGACGCCGCATCTCTGCGCCAAGCAATGCTGAGTCTGGAGCAGAACGAGGCGATTACTCTTGAAATGGGAGAGAATGCCCTGCGCCGATATGAAGAGCTGTTTACTGGCGCAAGAATGGCGAATGCGTATGTTGATCTTTATAGGGAGCTTCTGGGCGCCACGGGCTATATGAAGCAGGAAGATAATTACACTGAAGATCACCAGGGCGTCATGGTAGCCGAGGACTTGGTGGAGTGATATTGCATTGTCGATATTGATAAATACGTCAGCAGTTCTCTGCGCAGTATTTGTGATAACGTCTGTTGTCGCAGGCTTTTATCGACGCATAGCTTTGCGTTTTGGCGTTTTGGACATTCCATGTCATAGAAGTTCCCATGTCGCCGCCGTTCCGCGCGGGGGCGGGGTGGCGTTCGTAGTGGTCGGGCTGGCCGCTATGGCGATTCTGCAGGGTATTTACGGCCAGAATTCTGCGCTGACGCCGTTTGTTATTGGCGGCGCCGCTGTTGCGGGGCTTGGGTTGCTTGACGACACGATGACTCTTTCCGCCTGGGGGAGGTTGTTTGGGCAATTTTTAATAGTGTCCTTGTCACTGTCGCAGGCGTCTGTGCTTCCTTCGATAAGCTTTATATGGTTCGACCTGCATAGTCCCGTATTGCTATTTGTTTTATATTTATTCGGAATGGTGTGGTTTACAAATTTGTATAACTTCATGGATGGAATTAATGGTATCGCCAGCATACAGGCGATCTTCGTATTGGTAAGCGCTGCAGGATTAATGACCCTGGGCGCGGAGAGCGATACTGGAGGCTGGTTGTTTCCAATTTGCATTATGGCCGCGTCAGTGGCGGGTTTTTTAGTGTGGAATTGGCCAAAAGCCCACATGTTCATGGGGGACGTCGGGAGCGGCTTTTTAGGTTTTTTTGTGGCGTGGCTGGCGATAATGACGACATCTGAGACGAACCTTAACCTATTTAGCTGGATAGTTCTTTCAGGCTTTTTTGTCGTTGATGCAACAATAACATTATTGCGTCGACTGGCGGCTGGAGAAAATGTATTGAGGTCGCATAACAGTCACTGTTATCAGCATTTGGCCCGTAAATGGGGGTCGCATACGAAAGTAAATGCCGTATTGTTGGCGATTAATGTTGCCTGGTTGTTGCCTTGTGCCGCTCTGACGGTGGTTTATCCTAAGGTATCAGGGGCTGTCGCTTTCATCGCTTTAGTTCCTGTCATAGTGTTTGTGTTGTGTAATGGGGCGGGAAGGAGTCTCGTGGAGATTAAGGGAAATAAATGATAGACCAATTGCTTAACTCAAATAGACACGCTAAGCAGGCGGTTGCAATGCTTGCGGACAGTATTTTTCTTCCCTTTGCATTGTGGCTTGCGTTAAGCCTGCGTTGGGATCGCCTTTATAGTCCAGAAGAGCATTCAGTCTGGATTTCCGCCATTATTACTACTTTCATCAGCATAACTATTTTTGTTCGGTTGGGCTTGTATCGCGCGGTTATCCGGTTTATGAGCAATCACGCTCTGGTGGCGGTGCTTGCTGGCGTGACTATTTCCAGCCTGGTTTTGGGCGCCTGCGGGTTTGTCCTGAAGGCTCCAATCCCACGTTCCGTGCCGCTGATCTACTGGTGTGTAGCGTTGGTTTTTGTCGGTGGCTCCCGCATGTTGATACGCTCTATTGTCCAGCATCAGTTTTTTCGGGCGAAAGATCGAGTGGTTGTTTATGGCGCGGGGCAGTCTGGATTGCAACTAAGTTCCATGCTTTATCAGGGGCAGGACTACCTTCCTGTTGCATTTGTTGATGACAACCCTCTTCGTCAGGGCATGATTTTAAATGGCCTGAAAGTTTATTCGCCGTCCCATCTCAGTAATTTAATCGATCGTTATGGCGCCAGTCGCGTGCTGTTGGCGCTGGGTGGCACGCCGCGCTCGAAGCGGAGTTTGATCCTGCGGTATCTTGAGGATTTGCCCGTCAAGGTGCAAACCATACCCTCTATCGGAGATCTGGTAAAAGGGCGTGCGAATATTGCTGAGATCAGGGACGTTGAGCTTGAGGACTTATTAGGGCGTGATGAAGTGCCGTGTAACAATACGCTTCTGGGGAAATGTATTGCGGGCAAAGTGGTCATGGTCACTGGCGCAGGAGGATCAATCGGCTCTGAGTTATGTCGGCAAATATTAGAGCATTCTCCTAAAGCTCTTGTTCTATTCGAGTTGTCCGAATACGGACTATATTCCATTGAACAAGAGCTCACTACGATCAACCAGCGCAGAAATCTGGGCGTTGAGATTAAGTCTGTGGTGGGGTCGGTGCAGAAGGAGCATCGCATGGAGGTGGTGCTCAGGAGCTTTGGCGTTAATACTGTATACCATGCTGCCGCCTACAAGCATGTGCCGATGGTCGAGAGAAATGTTGTGGAAGGTGTGCGAAACAATGTTTTTGGGACTTGGTATGCTGCTGAAGCCTCAATTAGAGCGGGGGTGGAGGCCTTTGTTCTAATCTCTACAGATAAGGCTGTTCGCCCAACGAATGTAATGGGGGCAAGTAAGCGTTTTGCTGAAATAGTTTTGCAGGGTTTGGCGAAGCGGCAAAACAAAACGCGGTTTTGTATGGTCAGGTTTGGCAATGTGCTGGGCTCTTCTGGGTCGGTAGTGCCGCTGTTTCGGGAGCAGATCCAGCAAGGGGGGCCAGTAACCGTCACTCATCCAGACATTATCCGTTACTTCATGACCATTGCGGAAGCTACGCAGCTTGTGATTCAGGCTGGGTCTATGGGAGAAGGGGGAGAGGTGTTCGTTTTGGACATGGGAGAGCCGGTTAAAATTGATCATCTCGCCAGAAAGCTGATACACCTGATGGGCTTCAGCATTAAAGATGAACGAAACCGCGACGGTGATATTGAAATAATTTATACCGGCTTGCGTCCTGGAGAGAAGCTATTTGAGGAACTATTGATTGGCAACGATCCGCAAGGTACGGAGCACCCTCGGATAATGAAGGCAAGAGAAATTTCCCTGGAGTGGGAGGTAGTTTCAACCTTGCTGTCTGAACTGGATAAAGCGTGCCATGCTTTTGATAGTGATGCGGTTAGAGGCATTCTGGAAAAATCGTCGCTATCTTATGCGCCCAATGGCGTAAATGAGGATCTTGTTTGGTGTGCTCATCAGCTAATGCTGAGTAAGGGGCAGACAGCTAATGTAAAAAGTATCGCGTCCTACAGGAAGGACGTGATTTAACTGACGCAAATTTAACTCAAGGAGCAATGCATTGTTGTTCTCAATCATTCTCTGCGGCGGCTCCGGCACGCGCCTTTGGCCATTATCCAGAGAAACCTATCCTAAGCAGTTTTTAAGTTTGGCGGCTGATGGCAGTCTGCTTGCTGAGACAATCGCTAGAGTGGCGGCGGTTGATAGTGGCGCTCATTTAAGCGTGGTCTCCAACGAAGATCACCGTTTCCTGGTGGCGGCTACATTGCAGATGCAGTGCCCGTCTTCAAAGAAAAATATTATTCTTGAGCCTTGTGCTCGCAATACCGCTCCAGCGATTGCTCTGGCCGCGCTGGATGCGGTAGCGTCAGACGCTGAGGCGGTTTTATTGGTGTTGCCGGCGGATCATGTCATTCGCAATGTACAGGCATTCGCTGAAGCTGTGAGGACTGGTGAACAGGCGGCGGCGCAAGGGAAGTTGGTGACTTTTGGCATTGTGCCGGACGCTCCTCATACGGGCTACGGATACATCAAGGCGAATGTTGGCGATAAAGAGTGGGCGCCAGTAGAGCAGTTTGTTGAAAAGCCGGATCTTGATACAGCTAAGAGCTATGTGGACTCTGGAAGCTATTTCTGGAACAGCGGCATGTTCATGTTTCGCGCCGATCGTTACCTGGAAGAGCTGAAGCAGTTCCGCGCAGATATCTATGAGGCTTGTGTAAGTGCTTATGCCGGCAAGGCTTCTGACCTGGACTTTGTGCGCGTGGATAAGCAGGCGTTCTCCGACTGCCCAGATGATTCCATTGATTATGCGGTGATGGAAAAGACTTCTGATGCGGTGGTCATTCCTCTTGATGCAGGGTGGAGTGATGTGGGTTCCTGGTCTACTTTGTGGGAAATTCAGGAAAAAGATGAAGCTGGCAATGTTTGTCGCGGTGATGTGATCACCGAAGATGTCGAAGGCTCTTATATTCATTCCGAGGGGCGTTTGATCGCCGCCATCGGTTTGAAAAATCATGTGATTGTCGAGACGGATGATGTTGTATTGGTGGCGGACAAGGAGCGTGTCCAGGATGTTAAAAAGCTGGTGGCGCAAGTCAGGCGGCAGAACCGTGCGGAGCATCGCTTTCATAAGAAAGTGCACCGTCCATGGGGGACTTATGAAGGCATCGCGATCTCCGACCGCTTTCAGGTGAAACGTATTGTTGTGAACCCAGGGGGCAGGCTTTCCCTGCAAAAGCACCATCATCGCGCGGAGCATTGGGTTGTGGTGAAAGGAACGGCAAGCGTTACCCGTGGAGAGGAAGTGATGCTGCTGAGCGAAGACCAGTCCACGTACATTCCGCTGGGCGTGGTGCATCGTTTGGAAAACCCAGGCGTGATACCGCTTGAATTGATCGAAGTGCAGACGGGTAGTTATCTTGGTGAAGACGACATCGTGCGCTTTGAGGATACTTACGGGCGCTCTTAAATTGGCGCTGAAGCGCACCCGGGGAGGGTGCGCTTTTCCAATTCCGATAGCCGCTGCGCGTTATCGGCTGCTTAGACACTCCAGAACTCTTTTCACCATTCCCCGATAATAGTCTGAATAGGTAACGTATTCGCTTCCCATGGGGTCAACTTCGGTAATCGCCAGATTGGGGATTGTGAAAAAGCGGTCAATTGCGGCTGCGCGATACTGTGGCTCAACTACGATGCAGGCCTGCAAAGAGATCGCTTTGGACTTGATGTCTGAAAGATGGCGAGCGCCCGGAGATGCTTCCGGTTGTAGTGCGACGACGTCCACAATATGCAAATTTAGCTCATTAGCAAAGTAGCTGAATCCGCTGTGATAAGTGAGCAGGTTTTTGTTGTTCAGCTGTTGCGCAGACAATTGCGACTCTTCTGTTAATTGCCGCATTTGCGTTTGATATTTTCTTGCCATTGCCCGGTAATCGGCGCTAATGGGATCTATTCGGGAAAGCGTTTCCGCCATGCTGATAGCGATAGCGCCGGACACTTCCGCGCTTAACCAGATATGTGGGTCATGCGCCTCGTCGTGATGGTGGTGATGAGAGCCACTGTGTTCGGTTGACGGATTGAACGCCAATAGTAAAGCGTCCTGATTGTTTTCCAGATAATTGAGAGCGCTCACTTTCTCCAGGCTTGTATATTTCTCCAGTATCTTTGGTAGGAAGCGCTCCAGTTCCGGGCCTACCCATAGAAACACGTCTGCGGCATGCAAGCGGCGTGCGTCGCTGGGCTTAAGTTGATACATGTGAGGGCTGGCCATGGGTGGAAGTAAATAGTCCACATGCACCGCGTCGCCAAATGCTTCGTTGACGATGAGACTTAAAGGTTTAATAGATGTAAGCACTTTGATTTTATCCCCGGCCTGGGCGGGCATTGAGGACAGGCAAAGTACAAGCAAGACTTTGGATAATTGTGACAGCGTGCGAATGATTGACTGCATGGTTTTCTGGGTAATGCGGCGTTTCGCCTTGAGGGTTTTCGGAAAGGTTATAACATAACATTATACAAATAACCCGGGGCATTTGATAGCTATTGCGCTAAACTCTGCGCGAGTTTGATTAAATTGGTATATGCTTGTCTTAGAACGAAAATCAAGGGAATAGAATACTATGCCTCCAAAATTTGGTGCTCGCAGTGGCATATTGACGTTAACCATAAAAGACAAAGCAGTGCTATATGCTGCTTACATGCCTTTTGTTCGTAATGGCGGACTGTTTATTCCTACCTCCAAGAACTACCAATTGGGCGATGAGGTCTTTCTGTTGTTGAACTTGATGGATGAGCCGGAAAAGATTCCGGTGGCGGGTAAAGTGGTTTGGGTGACGCCAAAAGGCGCTCAAGGTAACCGCGCAGCCGGCATCGGCGTACAGTTTAACAGCGATGACGAGACGGCTAAGAACAAGATCGAGACCTATCTGGCCGGAGCGTTGAACTCCGATCGTCCTACGCATACTATGTGATTGCGCGCCGTTCAGGTCATGCAGGAGGTCGGCTGATTCGGCCTCATGCCCTGAGTCCATTCTTTTTTCTACAGACCACACTTAAAGATGTTGATAGATTCCCATTGTCATTTGGATCGTATTGATCTGTCCCAGGCCGACGGCGATTTAACCGTCGCTTTGAACCAGGCGCGAGCGCGTGGCGTATCCGGTTTCCTCTGCGTCGATATCGACCTGGATAACTTCGATGATGTCTACCGTATCGCACAAACCTACGATGACGTTTGGTGCTCCGCGGGCGTGCATCCATTAGCAAAAATGGACGCGGCGGATTTGAGTCCTGATCACCTTACGCAGTTGGTGATGTCTGGAGACAAGGTGGTCGCTGTGGGCGAGTGTGGATTGGATTACTACTATGATCAGGACAGCAAAGCCAACCAGCAGGAAATGTTTGAAAAGCAATTGAGTGTAGCGTGCGACGTCGGCAAACCAGTCATCGTGCACACCCGCGAGGCGCGGGAAGATACGCTTAACCTATTGAGAAAGTACTCGACGAAGGGACTACAGGGCGTATTGCACTGCTTCACGGAAAGCTGGGATATGGCGAAAGCGGCGTTGGACCTGGACTTTTATATTTCCTTCTCCGGCATTATCACTTTTCGCAATGCGGAAGAGCTGCGCGCTGTAGTTAAGCAGACGCCGATAGAGCGCTTGCTGGTGGAGACTGACTCCCCTTATCTGGCGCCTGTTCCTTATCGAGGCAAAAGCAATCAACCGCAGTGGGTGGTAGAAGTCGCTCAATGTGTGGCGGATTTGAAGGGGTTGTCTTTGGACAAAACGGCGCAGGCCACTACCGCTAATTTTCATCGTCTGTTCAAAACGCAACCGAGTCTGGAGAGTAGCTGAACCAGATTATGGATGAACTTACCCTGCAGCTTCCTCACCTTAAGTTGGCGGCGTTACGCTGGGGGGAAGGGCGGCCGAATAAAATTCTGGCGCTGCATGGATGGTTGGATAACGCTGCGTCATTTTCTTTTCTTGGGCCTCGTCTGGCGGCCGCCGGATATGAGGTCATCGCTGTGGACTTACCTGGTCACGGCTACAGTCAGCACCGCCCCTTCGGGGTGAGTTACCATCTATTGGATTACCTCCATGACGTTGATCAGGCTCTGCTTGCTCTAGGGTGGAATCGACCGATTCTGTTGGGGCATTCGTTGGGTGCTGTGATCAGTTCGTTGTACGCGGCGGCGGCCCAGGATCGTATCGCCAGACTGATCCTGATCGAAGCGCTGGGGCCTGTCGCCGCAACCCCAGACGAGGTTCCCGTCAACCTAAGTAAAGCCTTGGCTAAAACCCGCACCAAATCAGGTCAGAAAAAGGTCTATTATACCATTGAGAAGTTGGTGGAGGATCGGCGGCGCGGCTTCGGCGGGCTGTCTGCGGAGGCTTCTCGCATATTGGTGGAGCGTAATATTCAGCCGGTGAAAGACGGCTGGGTATGGCGTACGGATGCGCGCTTGCGCTGGCCTTCCTATTTGCGTTTCAGTGAAGAGCAGGTGAAAGCCTATATTCGCTCAATCTCAACGCCGACCTTGTTGGTAGCGGGAGAGAGCGGTTTCGTTTCACTTGATCCTGACAAAAACTCTCGGGTTGAGGCGCTGGCGGCGGCGAGAAAAGAAACTCTTCGTGGCGGTCACCACCTGCATATGGATGGAGATGTCGACGGTCTCGCAAAAATTATCGATGAGTTTTTGCGTTGATCCACGGCACACAGAATACGGATAAGTAATGAAGAAAAAAGTTAGTTTGCGTGTATTGCGTGTATGGATTGTATTGTTGGCGGCCTACAGCCAAATAGCGATGGGGGCTAGTGGAATTCAATTGGATGATCTGCTGCCTCGGTTTCCTTTGGCGCAAGTGGTTGGCGATCAGGATGGGAATGCGCCGGAATATCGTTTGGCGACAGGCCCGCTCGCTTCCCTCGGTAGCTTGGCGAGACCGGAAAGGGAAGAACGTGTCAGCGGTCAGCTAATGCGGAGGTCATACGAGATTCCCCAAGTGCATGAACCCCGTGAAGTCATGCAGCACTACCTCAAAGAAATGCAGCGTCTGGGCGCGAATATCCTGTATCGCTGTGAAGGCCGTGATTGTGGGCGCAGCAACGATTGGGCGAATGTGATATTCAAACGCTCTTTTCTGTACGGACTGGATGACTATCAGCAATATCTCGCAGCAACGTTTCAGTCTCAGGACGCGGCTTATGCCGTGGCGGTTTACACGGTGCGCCGCGCTAATCAGCGCGTGTTTGCGCATGTTGAGTTGATCGAATTAAACGACGCCAAACTTGCTCCGCAGGCGCGAAAGCGGGGCCTGATCGCCATTGATGAATCTGAGTTGGGAGGATTCAGTTCGCTCAACGATAAACTAGGCTCCTGGCTGAACAAGATCAGAGCGAAGCCTTCGGGTTTCCAGGTCTTTATTGCTTCCTACAGTCATTCATCAAAACGTACGGATATTGAAAATTACGAACATGCCGCCGATCTTGCCCGCAGGTTTAGGGTCTATCTAACGCAACAAGCGATACCTTCCGGCGCAATTCGTTTGATAGTGATCGGTCCATTTGCGGATGAGGAGGATTTCACGGAGAGCGCAAGCTATATCGAGATACATACGGTTGAAACTGGCGACTAAGCGCCTTTTTATGATTGGGAGTGAATGACTGGCTATGGCGGAGAACAAAACGGTAGCGTTGGTGTTAGGAAGCGGCGGCGCCCGAGGCTATGCGCATGTTGGCGTCATCGAGGTATTGCTGGAGCGAGGTTATGACATTATCGCTCTGTCAGGGTGCTCAATGGGCGCGCTGGTTGGTGGGATATACGCCGCGGGCAAATTGAGAGAATTCAAGGACTGGGCTACCGGGCTTGACCAGTTTGATGTGCTGCGTTTACTGGATATTTCACTATCCTCGCCCGGCGCAATCCGTGGAGAAAAAGTTTTTTCCGTCGTGCGGGAATTGATAGGTGATATTCGTATAGAGGACCTGCCTATCGCCTACACGGCCGTGGCCACAGATCTACTGCACCAAAAAGAAGTGTGGTTTCAGGAAGGGCCGCTGCATCAGGCGATCAGGGCGTCCGTCGCCATTCCCAGTCTGCTGACGCCGGAAATCATTAAAGATCGCGTGTTGGTGGATGGCGGTCTGTTGAATCCCTTGCCGATTATCCCCACCATTTCCGCTCACGCTGACTATATTATTGCGGTCAATCTCAGCTATTACGATTATCAGGTTGAGAAAAAGTTATATGAGAAAACCGAGATCAAACAGGATCGCCGTTTTGAGGAGTGGGTAGCTGGCGTATGGGAAAAGGCTTCTCAATTCTTTGACCGCGATGAGGAGGAGCTGGATGGCGTCGAGGCGTCGCCTCCCAAGGCGCCAACCATAGGTGAGCCGACTCCGGAAAGCGCTGGCGGTGCGGAAGTGGTAAGCGCTGACGAGGCGGAACAAACCCGCCAAACCATGCAAACCCGCCTCAGCCTGGGTAAGTTCGACATTATGAACCTGTCTTTCGAGGCGATGCAGAGCTCGTTGACGCAGTACAAACTGGCGGGGTATCCGCCGGACATTCTGATCAACATTCCAAAGGGCGTATGCCGCACATTTGAATACCATAAAGCCCCGGAATTGATTCAACTGGGTCGGGATATCGCCCAACGCACTCTGGATAAACTCGCCAAAGAGGGCAAATTAGAAGGGAATGGCGTTGAATCCGGTTAGTCGCGGCCGCCAAGCGTGGCTATAATAGGGCTCCATTTTTTCTGAGGTGTGCTGTGTTCGAACCAGAGTCTTTTCTGCAATTGCAGACAATTCGTGATTTCATTCGTTATGCCTGGTCTCGTTTTAATCAGGAAGAGCTTTTCTTTGGGCACGGTACGGACAACGCCTGGGACGAGGCGGTGCATCTGGTGTTGGGCTCTTTGCATCTGCCTTGGGACCTAGACGCCAATATGCTTGATGCGCGTCTTGTCGATCACGAGAAGCTGGTTTTGGCCGAGGCCATCGGCAAGCGCGTGCTGCAGCGCATTCCTACGCCATATATTCTGGGTGAAGCCTGGTTTATGGGGCTGCCATTTCATATCACTCAGGACGTTCTGATTCCTCGCTCTCCCATCGCGGAGCTGCTGGAGAACGAGTTGCAACCCTGGCTTGAGCAACCTCCATTACGTATTCTGGATTTATGCTGCGGCAGCGGCTGCATTGGCATTGCTGCGGCGCATGTCTTCCCGGATGCAGAAGTCGTATTGGCGGATATCTCTCCGCTGGCGCTGGAAGTGGTGCGCAGAAATGTGGCCCGGCATCACTTGGGGGATCGCTGCAGGGTAGTGGAGACGGACATGTTCGACGCGCTGCATGGCGAATTCGATGTGATCCTCACTAACCCCCCATACGTCGACAAGCCGGATATGGACAGCCTGCCGCCGGAATATCTGCATGAGCCTGAGTTGGGGCTGGCTTCTGGAGCAGACGGTCTGGACGCTGCGCGTATTATTCTTGCCCGCGCGGCGGACTTCTTGAGCGATGGCGGGTTCATGGTGTGTGAGGTTGGCAATAGTATGGAAGCGCTGCAAAATTCCTATCCGGAGATCATGTTCATCTTCCCTGAATTTGAGAAAGGCGGAGATGGTGTCTTCGTTATGACTAAAGATGATTTGCTCGGCTGTCGCGAACTGTTATAGGCGATAGTCGTCGATTAAGTTTTAAATTGCAAAAAGTGATATACCCCTATGTCTGGAAATACATTTGGAAAGTTGTTCACGGTCACGACCTTTGGTGAAAGCCACGGCCCGGCGCTGGGCTGTATCGTTGACGGCTGCCCCCCAGGATTGCCGTTGACCGAAGAAGACCTGCAGGTGGATCTGGACCGCCGTAAGCCGGGAACCTCCCGTCATACGACGCAGCGCAGAGAGCCGGATCAGGTGAGGATTCTGTCGGGCGTATTTGAGGGAAAAACCACCGGTACGCCGATTGGTCTGTTAATCGAAAATACTGACCAGAAATCCAAAGACTATTCCAACATCAAAGACCAGTTCCGTCCGGCGCATGCGGATTACGCCTACTGGCACAAGTATGGCGTGCGCGACTATCGCGGCGGCGGTCGCAGCTCCGCTCGCGAGACCGCCATGCGGGTGGCCGCCGGGGCCATCGCCAAGAAGTTCTTGCAGACTGTCTATGGCGTCCGCATTCGCGGATATTTGTCTCAACTGGGACCGATCAAAGTCGAGAAAGTGGACTGGTCTATCGTCAACGACAACCCTTTCTTTTGTCCGGATGCGGATAAGATTCCGGAAATGGAAAAGTACATGGACGCCTTGCGCAAAGAGGGCGATTCCATCGGCGCTAAAATCACCGTGGTCGCCGAAGGCGTTCCTCCCGGTTTGGGAGAGCCGATTTTTGATCGTCTGGATGCGGATCTGGCGCATGCTCTGATGAGCATCAATGCGGTTAAGGGCGTAGAGATAGGGGCCGGGTTTGACGTGGTCGAGCAGAAAGGCACGGAGCATCGCGATGAGATGACGCCGGAAGGCTTTCTGAGCAACAACGCAGGCGGCGTGTTAGGCGGCATCTCCAGCGGCCAGGACGTAATCGCTCACATGGCGCTCAAGCCGACCTCCAGTCTGCGTCTGCCGGGCCAGTCCATTGATGTGAATGGCGATCCTGTAGAGGTGATCACCACTGGGCGTCACGATCCCTGTGTGGGTATTCGCGCCACGCCGATTGCGGAAGCCATGATGGCTATGGTGCTGATGGATCACTTGCTGCGTCATCGCGGCCAGAACGCGGACGTTAAAGTGGGCACGCCTGATATCGCCGCCATTGCGCGGACGAAGGCGCAAGACTAAGCGACGCGCTGTCGTCGATATCCAGATACAGGCAAGGCGCATGAGGCGGTAGTTCCTGCAGGGAAGTCAGGAGCCGCTAACGCCTCAGCGCCTAATTGCTCCCGGAATGTCGGGGCCTGTGCGCCCCGGTCAGCCTTGATGAAAGGGTGACGCCTTAGGTTGAAAGTATTGACGCGGCTTCTCATTGCAGAGGCTGCGTCTTGTCATCAGTTGTAACCTGACAAACGGATATCTCGTGACCAGAGAGCCCATATGGAAGCTCGCGGGCTTCTACTTTTTCTACTTCGCCCTGGTGGGCGGCATCTCGCCTTACTTCCCGGTTTATCTAGAGCATGTTGGCTTCGATGCGCTGGAGGTCGGGCAGCTCATGTCCATCCTTATGCTGACCCGGATTCTGGCTCCCAACCTGTGGGGATGGATTGCAGACGCCACCGGCAAACGGCTTTTGATGATCCGTATGGGCAGCGCCTGCGCCACCCTCTTTTTCGCTGGGCTGTTGATGATTCAGGGCTTCTGGTGGCATGCGGCGCTGATGACGCTGTTCAGTTGTTTCTGGAACGCAGTACTGCCTCAATTTGAGGTGGTTACGCTGCATAACCTGGGCGACGAAAGGGCGCGTTACAGCTCTGTGCGTCTCTGGGGCTCCATTGGTTTTGTCGTCTCCGTCACCAGCTTCGGCGCTCTGTTCAATCTGTACTCCGTGGCATTGTTGCCCTGGTTGTTATTGGCGCTATTGGTGGGTATTTTCCTCAGCGCCTGTATTATTCGCGGCGATACCGGCAAGGTGGAGTCGGCGGGTTTTGCTGGCTTTTTGGGACTGTTGCGGAACCGCTCGATTCTTTTGTTTTTCTTTATCGCCTGTCTTGGGCAGATTTCTTTCGGGCCGTTTTATACCTTCTTCAGCATTTATCTGAAGTCGCTGGGTTACGACATGACCATGATTGGCCTGCTCTGGAGCGTTGGCGTGGTGGCGGAGATTCTTTTGTTCTCCGCGATGCATCGACTGCTGGGTCGCTATTCGCTGTATGTTATCGTGGTCAGTTGTCTGTTACTGACGGCGCTACGCTGGTCCGGGGTGGCGTTACTGGCGGATTATTGGTGGGTGCTGGTGTTGACTCAAGCGTTGCATGCAGCCAGTTTTGGTGGACTGCACGCTGCTGCGATTGAGTTTGTCCATCGCGCCTTTCCCAAAGAGTACGCAGGGCAGGGGCAGGCGATGTACAGCGCGGTCAGCTTTGGCGTTGGCGGGGCGATTGGCGCCAATGTCAGCGGGGCAATCTACGACACTCAGGGCGCCCCCTTTACCTTTCTCGCCGCTGCGGGCGTTTGTCTTCTTTCTGCAATCATTTTGATACTTAAACGCCGTAATCTTGGTTCGTTATGGGACTGACCTGCTGCTGCGTTGCGCAGTCTGGGCTGGCCTTCCTCTGAAGTGACGCCAAGGCCGCCGCCAATTATCTCCGATGCGCTGTTGGCTGGCGGATAGTCGTATTGCAGGGGGCGGGAGGATGTTTCTACTATTTTTATCAGCCTGACGGAATGGCGTTGAGACGGGCTCGCGATTAGCCGTGAGCCTTGACTTGCATCAACGGCGCTGACAGGTCGCCGCTCTACACTGGGCTAACGGCTGTAAGCAGTCGCCCTGGAATAGAGCGCAATTTTTTGCTGTGAAGTTTCAGATATGGCAATAAAATACTTCTTCCCCGCAGGGAGTTTGTTGTCGCCGGGACAGGGTAGTTACGTTCAAACCAATCAGGAATATTTGGGTGATTACTATGCAATCATACTTCGGGAACTTTGCTGACCAAGCAAAACACATGTATGAACCAGTTGGGAAAATCGGTTCCTTAGTTGTGTCCAACCTGGAAAAAGTAGCTGAGTTTCAGATGGATGCCGCCAAGTCCTACGCAGACTTGACCATGAAACAGTGGAAGGATATCGCAGACATCAAGGATGTGGAGACTCTGAAAAACTTCGCCGCCGGGCAGGCGGAACTCGCCAGTGAAATCAGCAAGAAGTGGGTTGAAGATATGAAAGTGCTGGGCGACATGGGCATTGAGTTCAAAGACGAAGTTGAAAAAATTCTCGCCACCTCACGCAACGGCGCTGATAAACCGACCGGTAAAGCTGGCGTTTAGTAGCGTTCATAGACTTTCCACGATAAACGCCTGTCCTGCAGGCGTTTTTTCATGAGTCTGGCCGGTTCGCGCCCGGAGTTGTCAGGTTCCGGCCGACTCCTTAAGTCATTTCGACCAGGGGGAAATGGGAATAATGAGCGACGATAAGGGAAGCGTGGCCGGTAGAGCGCTACGCAGGGTTTTTCACGCGGTTAATACCTCCTCGGAAAATTACAGAAACTCTCTGCAGGATTTCTTAAATAAGAACTGGGACGTCAACGACGCTCAAGTGTCGGCTCTGATGGACATGCTCGGCTCATACAGGGATATCGCCGAGCAATTGGCGTTGCATCCGGCGCGTCTCGCCGGCAAAGAATTTGAGCTGGCGAAAGGGCATGTATCCCTGTTGGGCGGCAGCCTGAAACGCCTTATTGGCAAAAAGTCAGATCCAGTGGCCATTCCGGAAGACGGCGATCGCCGCTTTACTGACCCGGAATGGAATGACAACGTTCTCTTCGATTACCTCAAACAAGCCTATCTGTTGAACTCCAAGGCGGTGCTGGATCTGGTGGATACGCTGGAAGATTCCGGCAATCACACCCACGATCAGTTTATGTTCTACACCCGTCAGCTGGTCAATGCGCTGGCGCCGACCAACTTCTTTCTCACCAATCCCGAAGTGCTGCGGAAAACGCTGTCCAGCGGCGGCGGAAATTTACTGGAGGGCATGAAGAACTTTTGGGAGGACTACAAGAAGAATCCCAATCTGCTCAATATCTCCATGACGGACTTTTCCGCCTTCGAAGTGGGGCGTAACGTCGCCACCACGCCGGGCAAGGTGGTGTATCAGAATGACTTGATGCAGCTGATACAGTACACGCCTACCACAGAGCAGGTTTATAAGACGCCGCTGCTGATTATTCCGCCCTGGATCAACAAGTACTACATTCTGGATCTGAAAGAGAAAAACTCGTTGATCAAGTGGATTGTGGATCAGGGGCACACTGTGTTTGTGGTGTCCTGGGTTAACCCGGGGCCGGCTCTGCGGGACAAAACGTTTGAGAGCTATATGGTGGAAGGCGCGCTGGCCGCCATGGATGCGGTGGAGAAAGCCACAGGCGAGAAGGAGATGAACGCCATTGGTTATTGCGTCGGCGGTACATTGCTCGGCTGTACCCTGGCGTATCTGGCGGCGAAGAAGCAGACCAAGCGCATCAAGTCGGCGACTTATCTGACGACGCTGCTGGACTTCACTGACCCTGGTGGCATTGGCGTGTTCATCAATAAGCACGCGATCAGCGGCATAGAAAAGCAACTGGATAAAGCCGGCTATTATGACGGTCGCGCCATGGCCTTCAGCTTCAACATGCTGCGGGAGAACGATCTGTTCTGGTCTTTCTTCGTCAATAACTATCTGAAGGGGGAAAAACCGGCGGCTTTTGATTTGCTCTATTGGAACTCCGACAGCACTAACTTGCCGGCGGCCATGCACAGCTACTATCTGCGCAATATGTACCTGGAGAACAAGTTGATGGAGCCGGGGGGGATTTCTCTGATGAATACTCCCATTGACCTGCGCAAGATCAAAACGCCTGCCTTTTTCCTCTCCACCATTCAGGACCATATCGCCAAGTGGAAGACCACCTACGGCGGCGCCCGCGTTCACTCCGGTCCCACGCAGTTTGTATTATCCGGCTCCGGGCATATCGCCGGCGTGGTGAATCCCCCGAGTGCGGAGAAGTACGGTTTTTGGACTGGAGACCAGCTACCCGACGACCCGGATGACTGGTTCGCCATGGCGGAAAAACACAAAGGCTCCTGGTGGCCCCATTGGAGCGAATGGATACAACCCTTTACTGGAGAAAAAGTAGCCCCTCGGGTTCCGGGAGACCGGGAACTGGCTGTGATTGAAGACGCTCCTGGGACATACGTGAAGCAGCGCATTGCCGATGTCATCGGACATTAAGAGGCGGCTTCCAGCTTTTCTCCCTGGAGTTGTCGAAGAAAGGCTTCCGCGACCTTGCTCAGGGTGCGTCGGGAGTCATAAATGACGCCGAGCTTGCGATTGAGATTCGTCTCCAGCGCCAGCTCGGCGACGCTGTCGTCGAGCATGGAGTCCGGCAGTACGCCCCAGCCCAGTCCCACTGACACCATCATCTTGATCGTCTCTAAGTAGTTAGTAGGCATGGACGTCGCCAGCGGCAAAGACTGTCCGGCGAACAGCGACGAAATCAACTGAAACGTCACGGTATGCGGCGCTGGCAGCAGCGCGCGATACTCCGCCAGATCGGACAGTTGTAAGTCAGTGTGGTGAGTGAGAGGGTGATCCGGCTCCGCCACGAAAACCAGGCGATCCAGCCAAAGCTCATGGGCGGTGAAGGGCGCTTTTACCTGCTCTGGAAGCGTGACCAGGGCTAATTGCACTGATCCAGCCAGCAGCGCATGTTCGGCGTCTTCTGAGGCTAAAAACTGTAGATCGAATTCCGCTTCCGGATGCGCACGGGAAAAGCGTCTGATTTCCTTTGGCAACCTGTGCAGGCCGATATGATGGCTGGTGGCGAGGTGCACTACCCCGGCGACGCTGCTGTGCAGATTGAGGATTTCCGCCTGGGTGTTGTCGACCTCGCGCAGTATCGTTGCGGCGCGCTGGCGTAGCAGTTTGCCGGCGTCGGTCAATACCGCCTTGCGCGGCAGACGTTCGATCAATGGCGTGGCGAAATGCTGCTCCAGATTGGCCAGACGCTTTGATACCGCAGGCTGGGTGACATGCAGTAGTTCCGCTGCCTGCGAGAATGAGCCCGTATCTGCGATAGCCATGAAGGTCTTCAGATCGAGTAAATCCATGCTATTCCGTTTGGTTATGGAAAATATGAAAAATATGAATTGGATTTATTCTAACCTGAATACTAGCATTGCCGATACATGTCGCCCCATGACGTCGTTATCAACGGATGAGCGTGGAAGAGGCGACCCGGACGCGGATCAAGACGCAACAAAGTCCGGATAACAAATTCAAAAAGCGATGAATACTCTGAGGTAACTATCATGGCGGGCAAAACCCTCTACGACAAATTATGGGATTCCCATGTAGTGAAACAGCGCGACGACGGCAGCGCGCTTATCTATATCGATCGTCAATTACTGCACGAAGTTACCTCGCCCCAGGCGTTTGAAGGATTGCGTCTGGCGGGCAGAAAGCCCTGGCGTGTGGACGCCAACCTGGCGACGCCGGATCACAATGTTCCCACTACGGAACGCAGCGCTGGCGTACAGGGCATCGAAGACCCCATCTCTCGTATCCAGGTGCAGACGCTGGACGAGAACTGCGAAGAGTTCGGCATCGTTGAGTTCAAGATGCTGGATAAGCGTCAGGGCATCGTGCACGTCATTGGGCCGGAGCAGGGCGCGACCCTGCCAGGCATGACTATCGTCTGCGGCGATTCTCACACCTCGACCCACGGCGCTTTCGCTGCATTGGCCCATGGCATCGGCACCTCGGAAGTGGAGCATGTGCTGGCCACCCAGTGTCTGGTGCAAAAGAAAATGAAAAACCTGCTGATCAAAGTGAATGGTCAGTTGTCTCGCGGCGTCACCGCAAAAGACGTGATTTTGGCGATTATCGGTGTAATCGGCACGGCCGGCGGCACCGGCTACGCGATGGAGTTTGCAGGCGAGGCGATAGAAAGCCTGTCGATGGAAGGACGTATGACTATCTGCAACATGGCCATTGAAGCGGGCGCGCGCGCCGGACTGGTGGCGGTGGACGACAAGACCATCGAATATGTGAAGGGCCGTCCCTACAGCCCCAAGGGGGATTTGTGGGACAAAGCCGTCGCAGCATGGTGCGACTTGAAAAGCGACTCCGACGCCGTATTCGATAAAGTCGTTGAATTGAACGGCGCTGACATTGAGCCGCAAGTAACTTGGGGCACTTCCCCGGAAATGGTCGCTGGCGTCAACAGCAGCGTTCCCGATCCGGAAAAGGCGGAAGACGCCACCGCCAAAGAAGGCATCAGCCGCGCATTAAAATATATGGGCTTGCAAGCTGGCGCTGCGATTACTGACATCAAACTGGATCGCGTCTTTATCGGCTCCTGCACTAACTCGCGAATTGAAGACCTGCGCGAAGCTGCAGCGGTCGTCAAAGGCCGCAAGGTCGCCGCCAATGTCAAACAGGCGTTAGTGGTGCCAGGCTCTGGACTGGTGAAAGAGCAGGCGGAGCAGGAAGGCCTGGATAAAATCTTTATCGAAGCGGGTCTCGAATGGCGCGAACCTGGATGCTCCATGTGTCTGGCCATGAATGCGGATAAGTTGGGGCAGGGCGAGCACTGCGCGTCCACCTCCAACCGTAATTTCGAAGGCCGTCAGGGCTTTGGCGGTCGCACCCACTTGGTCAGTCCCGCTATGGCCGCCGCTGCGGCGGTGTTCGGTCATTTTGTTGATGTCAGAGAGCTGATTTAAGGAGCGCCCCATGAAGAAATTTACTCAGGTCACAGGTGTGGCGGCGCCCATTGATCGCGCCAATGTCGACACCGATATGATCATTCCGAAGCAGTTTTTGAAATCCATTAAACGTTCCGGCTTCGGTCCGAATCTGTTTGACGAATTGCGTTATCTGGATGAGGGGCAGCCCGATGCGGATTGCAGCAAGCGTCCGATCAACCCGGATTTCGTGTTGAATCAACCCCGTTATCAGGGCGCGAGCATCATGCTGGCCCGACGTAACTTCGGCTGCGGGTCCAGTCGCGAACATGCCCCTTGGGCGCTGGACGACTACGGATTTCGCGCCGTGATTGCGCCCAGCTTTGCAGATATTTTCTTCAATAACTGTTTCAAAAACGGGTTGTTGCCTATTGTTTTGGAAGAAAAAGAAGTTGATAAGCTGTTTGAAGAAACTTTCGCTCAGGAAGGTTATCAGCTGACCGTGGATTTGGAGCGTAAGAAAGTCATTAAGCCAGACGGAACTGAATTGTCATTCGACGTGGATGAATTCAGACAGCATTGCTTATTGAAAGGACTGGACGAAATTGGCGTCACATTGGAAGACAGAGAGGCGATTGCTGCTTATGAAGCGCGCCGTAAGGCCGAGGCGCCTTGGATGTTTTTAGGCGTGCAGTCCTAGTCGACGACCGCTCCATATTTACGGAAAGACATTAAAACAAACTCCAGAGATTGAACATGGCGAAACAAGTACTGATTTTACCTGGCGATGGTATTGGGCCAGAGATTGTGGCGCAGGCGCGCAATGTATTGGATGTGGTGAACAACAAGTTTTCCCTGGGCCTGACTTTCACTGAAGGTCTGGTGGGCGGCGCGGCCATTGACGCCACCGGCGTTCCTTTGCCGGAAGAGACGCTGGCCGCTGCGAAGGCGGCGGATGCAATTCTGCTGGGCGCAGTGGGTGGACCCAAATGGGATAAACTGGACATGGCGATTCGCCCTGAGAAAGGATTGCTGGGTCTGCGTAGCGGACTGGAGCTGTTCGCCAACCTGCGCCCCGCCATTCTGTATCCGCAGTTGGCGGAAGCATCCTCGCTGCGTCCGGAAGTGGTCGCCGGCCTGGATATTCTTATCGTGCGCGAGCTGACCGGCGGCATCTATTTCGGTAAGCCCCGTGGCGTTCGCACGCTGGAAAACGGCGAACGCGAGGGTTACAACACTTATGTTTATAGAGAGAGCGAGATTCGCCGCATCGGTCGCGTGGCCTTTGAAGCGGCGCAGAAGCGCAATAAGCGTCTGTGTTCCGTGGACAAGGCCAACGTACTGGAAGTCACTGTGCTATGGCGCGAAGTGATGGACGAGCTGGCGAAGGAATATCCGGATGTGGAATTGAGCCATATGTACGTGGACAACGCGGCTATGCAACTGGTGCGCGCGCCGAAGCAGTTTGACGTGATCGTCACCGGCAACATGTTCGGAGACATCCTGTCTGACGAAGCCGCCATGCTGACCGGCTCCATCGGCATGCTGCCATCCGCGTCGCTCAATGCGGCGGGTAAAGGCATGTACGAGCCTTGTCACGGCTCGGCTCCAGATATCGCGGGACAGAACATGGCCAACCCCCTGGCGACTATTCTTTCAGCAGCTATGATGCTACGCTATTCTCTCGCTGCGGAAGACGCGGCGGCGGCGATTGAGCAAGCAGTCAGCGACGTGCTGGACCAGGGTTTAAGAACCCGCGACATCGCCGGCTCCAGCGGGGAGTCCGTTTCAACTCAGGCAATGGGCGAAGCCGTGGCGAGGGTCCTGGCGGATCGCTGACCTGCCAGGCTGTACGCATACATCTGAATCAGGGGAGCCGCCAATTCTCGGGGCTTTCCCGGTCCGTCAGCATCATTCATCGAACGCATAGAGGTCTTGAAGCAAATGAAGAAAGTGGGTCTGGTAGGATGGCGGGGCATGGTAGGCTCCGTTTTGATGCAGCGCATGCAAGAAGAGAATGATTTCGCGCACATCGATCCGATATTCTTCACCACATCCCAGGTTGGTCAGGCGGCGCCTGACTTTGGCAAACCAGCCCCAGCGTTGAAAGACGCCACCTCCATTCAAGACCTGAGTGAAATGGACATTATTATTTCCTGCCAGGGCGGGGATTACACCAATGACGTGTATCCGCAATTGCGCGCCGCTGGCTGGAATGGCTACTGGATCGACGCCGCTTCCGCATTGCGTATGAAAGACGATGCGGTCATCGTGCTGGATCCGGTTAACCGTAAAGTTATCGATCGCGCGATTGACCAGGGACGTAAGGACTTCATAGGCGGTAACTGTACCGTCAGCTTGATGTTGCTGGCTCTGGGCGGCCTGTTTGAGCAAGATCTGGTTGAGTGGGTCAGCCCGATGACCTATCAGGCGGCTTCTGGCGCCGGCGCGCAGAACATGCGCGAACTGATCAGACAAATGGGCTCCGTTTACGACAGCGTTTCTGCTGAACTGGCCGACCCCGCCAGCTCCATTCTGGAAATCGATCGTCTGGTGGCGGAAAGAATGCGCGGCGGCGAATTCCCTGTGGATCAGTTTGGCGTGCCGTTGGCCGGCAGCCTGATTCCCTGGATCGACAAGCCTATGCCGTCCGGTCAGAGCAAGGAAGAATGGAAAGCGCAGGCGGAAGCCAACAAAATTCTGGGCAGAGAAGGGGCCCCGATTCCTATCGATGGCCTCTGCGTACGTATCGGCGCCATGCGTTGCCACAGCCAGGCGATGACGATCAAGCTGCGCAAGGATGTTCCTCTGCCGGAAATCGAGCAGATGCTGGCGACGTCCAACGATTGGGCGAAGGTGATTCCCAACGATCGCGATATCTCAATGCGTGAGTTGACGCCAGCGCGGGTAAATGGCGGCCTGGATATTCCAGTCGGCCGTTTGCGCAAGCTGAGCATGGGGCCAGAGTATCTGGGCGCATTCACTGTCGGCGATCAGTTATTGTGGGGCGCAGCCGAGCCGTTACGTCGCACGCTGGCGATTTTGCTGGGTAATATCTGATCTCAGGAGTTTGCGACGGCGCCGGTTTTTTGACGCAATCGGCGCCGTTAGAACTGGAAAAATCTGCATTCGTCGTTACAATACCGTCAAGTGAAAAGGCTTACTCCGATTCGCTTGCGCGGTATTCCCGCCTGACTCGGACGGAGTTATCAGTTTCCGAATAACTACCTCCGCCTTTGTTGCTCATTTCCATCTCTGGTCTAAATTTAACTGTGTGATGGCCGATATGGCTTTTGGGCGCAAGCGCTTATGATGCATTATCCGTTTCCGGATCTGGGGAAGTGGTTGATCTGCATGCAAATTGATCAACCAGGCGGCCTTGTATTAAAAATCATCCGTTTGGCCGTTTTGAATAGGCCTAATTTCTTGTAAAAATGCAGGACCTAATTAATACTTAGTAGCAATATTGAAAGTTTATTCTAAACATTCTCAATCAACTGAGATTTTTAACGACATTTGACGCCGTCAGATAACCTCGGGCGGCGCCGGAAGCATCGGCGCGCCACCTGATGAGGTGAAGAATTAATAGAAAGGAAAGACGCTATGGTTCGCAAACTCGCGATTGCAGTATTAACAATGTCCGCGCTTTCATCGGGGGTGGCTAAGGCGCTAGGGTTAGGCGAAGCAAAAGTTTATTCATCGCTCAATCAGCCGCTGAATGCGGAAATCGAGCTGATCAGCGTTCGCGATCTTACTGAGAGCGAAATTTTGACGAATCTGGCTACCCGGGAAGCATTCCAGCGCGCCAACCTGGACCGGGTGTATTTCCTTTCGGATTTGCGCTTCAAAGTGTTATTCAAAGACGGAAAGGCCTTTGTCCGGGTGACCAGCTCCAAACCGGTGCGCGAGCCTTACCTGAATTTCCTGATGGAAGTGACCTGGCCCAGTGGAAGGCTGTTGCGAGAGTATGCGCTTCTAATCGATCCGCCTACGTTTGGCAGTGAAAGCTCTAAGCCTGCGCAGGTTGCGCCAGCCAGAACCACCACCGCCAGCACGCCTGCCGCCACAACGCGCCCCTCCACATCGACCACCACTACCAGATCCACCGCTCCTTCCTCCTCGTCCACTTATGATGCGCCTTCTACTTCAGGCTCATATGGACCGACAGGCGGCGATGACACGCTATGGGAGATTGCGCTGAAAACCCGTCCGGACAGCAGCGTGTCTCCACAGCAGATGATGCTGGCGATTCAAGACTTGAATCCTGAGGCTTTCTTCGACGGCAATATCAACAAGCTGAAATCTGGTCAGGTATTGCGTATTCCCGACAAGGAGCAGATTCAGCAGCGCAGTAATCGCGATGCGGTGCGTGAAGTCAGTCTGCAAAACCGTGAGTTTGCGGAAGGGCGCGCGCCTTCCACCCGTCAGGTTGATGCGTCGGGAACAGGTCGCTCTCAAACCGGCTCTGCGGCGTCACAAACCGATGAAGACAAGTTGAGAATTATTGTCGCCAAAACGGGCGAGAATGCTTCCACGACTCCTGAGAAAGCGGGCGAATCCACTGGTTCGCGCGGCGGCACTTCGAAAACCGCGGAAGAGTTGAGCCTGGCTCAAGAGAAGCTGGATCAGGTTTCCCGTGAAAATGAAGACCTGAAGAGTCGAATGGAAGATCTGCAAAGTCAGTTGGAGACGATGCAGCGTCTGGTGTCGCTGAAAGATGATCAATTGGCGGCGCTACAGTCTAAAGCGGGCGAAACCGGCGGCGATACCACTGCGCCGACACTTCCTGAAGAGCCTGTTATGCCCGGCGACGAAGGCATGACGCCAGGGGAAGAGCCTGTGACGCCAAGCGATCCGTCCATGGGGCTTGGCGAAGAGCCATCCACAATCGGCGAAGAAACGCCAATGTCCCCTGGAATGGACTCGCCGGAAGATCAGACAGGCATGAGTTCGCCAGAGACGCCAGAGCCTGTTGCGCCAGTCACTCCGACCGAGCCTGAACAACCTCCGGTAGTCGTGGATAAGAAGCCTCCTGTAACGCCAGCGGTCACTGAGCCGACTCCACAGCCTGAACCAGAAAGCTGGATCGACCTCATCAAGAACAACGTTATTTACCAGGCGGCTATTGGAGGCGGCGCAGTTCTGTTGCTGCTGATCCTTTGGTTGCTGGCCCGTCGTGGTGGTAAAAAGGAAGCGGAAGCGGATGATGGCGCTCTGGATATCGCAGATCACGACAATCTGGCGCTGGACTTGGACATCGACGCGGAAGAAGGCGAGGGCGAAACCAAAGTTGGCGGCGATGATCCTATTGCGGAAGCGGACGTGTATATCGCGTATCAGCGTTTCGATCAGGCGGTGCAGGTGCTTGACTCCGCTCTGGAAGAGAATCCCAACAATCAGGAATATCGCCTGAAGTTGTTGGAAGTGCTTGGCGAAGCCAAAGAAGGCGCCCGCTTTAATGAAACTTATAACCACCTGCGCGAGGCCGGCAATACAGCTATTGTGAACCGCGCGGATGAAATCAAATCCCGTTTCTCCGACCTTGATGACGAGCCAGGTTTGTCCTTGGACGATCTGGAAAGCCAGTTGCTGGGCGGTGATGATTTCGCCTCTTCAACTGCGGAAGAAGACGAACTGGATTTGGATCTGGACGCTAATCTGGATGCGACGATTCCCAGTCAGCCTGCCGCACTGAGCGAACCGGAAGAGCTGGAGTCCGTCGAAGAAGCCGAAGATAACCTGGATATCGACTTTGACCTGAGCGAAATCGATCTGGGTGAAACTGACAAGGAAGAGGTTGAAGAATCGAAATCTTCCTCCGGTTATGACAAAGGCATTGATTACGTTTCCAGCAAAGCCCCTGCTGAGGAAGAATCCCTGGAGGACGCTTTCGAGACAGCGGATGACACTCTCGAGTCATTGGAGAATGAAGGCTTTGACTTGGCGGATGCGGAAGAGCTGGAGTCTGAGTTCGAATTGGATACCGTCGGGCTGGACGATGATCTGGAAACGCTGGATCTGGAGAGTGACCTCAGTGACGAGCTGCTGGATATGGATGCGCCCGCTGAAAGCGATGAGCTGGACGAAACCCTTGATCTGGATATGAATCTGGAAGAGGAAGAGCCTTCTCTGGATCTGGATGATAGCGATCTGGACTTGTCACTCGACGAGCAGGCTGAAGAAAACAAAGACTTCACCGGTGCTGAGCTGTCCAGCGATGTGGCGGAGGAGTTCGTGCAACAGGTTGATGATCTGGAGGATGAGCTGCCAGATCTGGCTTCTTTGGAAGATGAGCCCAAAGAGGATGTCGCCGCCGAGCTGGATACTGACCTTGACTTTAATCTGGATGATGACTTTGGCGACAAAACCATCGTGCAGCCGCAAGAGCCCGCGCCAAGTGTAGCGGCGGAATCGAAACCCGCAGCCAAAGAAGGCATGCAGGACGAGTTCGTGGAAGAGCTGGAAGAAGACTTCAACTTCCTCTCCGACACTGACGAAGCCGCCACTAAACTGGATCTGGCCAGAGCCTACATCGACATGGGCGACCGTGAAGGGGCCCGTGACATCCTGGAAGAGGTTGTCGAAGAAGGCAACAACGATCAGAAGCAGGAAGCCGCTTCCTTGCTGAAGAGACTTGCATAATTCCGCTACTTTTAAATAATGCTGCCCTCTAGTATTGAGGGCGGCTTATGAATCCAACCAGTTCGAACCAGTCATTGTACCCACTTTCCAACGACCTCTTGCCGGATACCGGGCGCGTTGCGCTGGTGTTGGGCTATGACGGCTCCCGTTATCACGGCTGGCAGGCGCAGAACTCCGGCGTACCCTCCGTGCAGGCGGAAGTAGAGGCCGCTTTATCAAAAGTCGCAGATCATCCCGTTAGTGTCGTGTGCGCGGGACGCACCGACGCCGGCGTTCATGCGGTGAACCAGGTGGTCCATTTCGAGACGAAGGCGTTGCGCAGCCCGTATTCCTGGGCGATGGGCGTCAATCACTTTTTGCCGGCGGATGTATCCGTGAGCTGGGCGGGCGCGGTGTCAGAGGACTTTCATGCCCGTTACACCGCGACCTCACGCAGCTATCGCTACATTATCTACAACCATCCGATCCGCCCCGCGTGGCTTAATAGCAACGTTACCTGGAACTACCGTCCTCTGGATGTGGAAAGTATGGCCGCCGCCGGCGCGCATCTGACCGGCGAGAATGACTTCAGCGCATTCCGCGGTTCCGACTGTCAATCCAAGACGCCTTTTCGCAATCTGACCCGTCTTGAAGTGAGCAGGGTCGGCGACATGGTTGTGATAGAAGTGGAGGCGAACGCGTTTTTACACCACATGGTGCGCAACATTTCAGGCACCTTAATGGCGGTGGGGGCAGGCAAGAAGCCGTCGGACTGGGTCGCGGACGTGCTGGCTTCCAGAGAGCGCTCAAAAGCCGGGGTGACCGCGCCGCCTTTTGGGTTATACCTGACCTCTGTCACCTATCCGGAGGAGTTTGCGATTCCCTCATTGCGGAAAGGGCCGTTTTTTCTCGGCGCCTGATTTCCTCGATTTCCCGAAGCCGCTTTAACTCGCTATAATCCCAAGCCTGTTATGCGCCGCCGAATCGCTGACTTGAACTTTTCCGGAAAAACGAAGAACAGCATAAAAAAGGAAGAGATAAAATGAATGCCCGCAACAAGCGCGTTCGCTGCAAAATCTGCGGCATCCTCGAGCTGGAGCATGCGCTGGCGGTCTCCGACGCCGGCGGCGACGCAATTGGATTTGTTTTTTATCCGCCCAGCCCCCGATACATTGACCCCGCTGCCGCCAGTCGCATTATCGCCCAGCTGCCTCCCTTTATTTCTACTGTTGGTCTCTTCGTCAATCATAGCGCGGAGCAGGTGAGGGAGATTTTGAGTGTCGTCCCTCTCAATGTGCTGCAGTTTCACGGCGATGAAGATAACGACTTTTGCCGCAGCTTCTCCCGTCCTTTCTACAAGGCGATTGGCGTGGGGGAGAACACGGACGTCGTTGCGGAATCCGCTAAGTATCCAGATGCGGCGGCCTTACTATTTGACACCCATGACCCGCAATTACGCGGCGGCACCGGAAGAGTGTTCGACTGGTCCCGCATTTGTCATGAGCTGGGCAAACCGGTGATTCTCGCCGGTGGCCTGAATCCGTCCAATGTAGCGGAAGCTATTCGCACTGTCAGGCCCTACGCCGTTGATGTCAGCGGTGGCGTCGAAGCGAGCAAGGGCGTGAAGAGCATTGAATTAATCCAGGAATTTATAGGTGAGGTATATCGTGAGTACGAGGTTTGACGCTGAAACGCTGGCCAATATTCCGGACCATCGCGGCCACTTCGGTCATTACGGCGGCCGATTCGTATCCGAGACGCTCATGTCTTCGCTGTTGGAGCTGGAGCAGCATTACGAAAAACTGCGTATCGACCCCAAATTTCAAGAAGAGTTCGACGCGGATCTGGCCGACTACGTAGGTCGTCCTTCTCCGTTGTATTTTGCTGAGCGTCTAACCAGGCAGGTTGGCGGCGCCAAGATTTATCTGAAGCGGGAAGATCTCAATCACACCGGCGCCCACAAGGTAAACAACACCATCGGTCAGGCGTTGCTGGCGAAATACCTCGGTAAGCCGCGCATCATCGCCGAAACCGGCGCAGGCCAGCACGGCGTCGCCACGGCCACCGTCGCCGCCCGTCTGGGGCTGAAATGCGTGGTCTATATGGGTGAAGAGGATGTGCATAGACAGTCTTTGAATGTCTACCGCATGAAACTATTGGGCGCTGAAGTGCGCCCGGTCACCAGCGGCACTAAGACCCTCAAGGATGCGATGAACGAAGCCTTGCGGGATTGGGTGACCTACGTCGACGACACTTTCTACATCATCGGTACGGTGGCGGGCCCGCACCCATATCCCAAGCTGGTGCGGGAATTCCAGTCCATTATTGGTCGTGAAGCGCGCCTGCAATGCATGGAAAAAGAAGGGCGTCTCCCGGATGCATTAGTAGCCTGCGTGGGCGGCGGCTCCAACGCCATTGGCTTGTTTTACCCCTTTATCGCGGACGAGCAGATCAAAATGTACGGCGTGGAAGCCGGCGGGCTTGGTTTGGAGACCGGGCGGCACGCGGCGCCGCTTTGCGCGGGTCGTCCCGGCGTATTGCATGGCAACCGCACCTATTTGATGGAAGATGAAAATGGCCAGATTTCCGCAACGCATTCTATATCCGCAGGTCTCGATTATCCGGGTGTTGGTCCTGAGCATGCCTGGCTCAAAGACATCAAACGCGCGGATTATGTTTCTGCGACAGATGAAGAAGCGCTGCGCGCCTTCCATACTCTGACTCGGGTGGAAGGCATCATGCCGGCGCTGGAGTCCAGCCATGCGGTGGCGTACGCCATGAAGCTGGCCAAGACCATGGAAAAAGACCAGATCATCATCGTCAACCTGTCCGGGCGCGGCGATAAAGACATCCATACTGTGGCCAAGCTTGACGGAATTGAATTTTAAAAAGGGTGTGACATGAGTCGAATTAAGCAATGCCTGGAGACGTTGAAGGCGAACAACAAAACCGCGTTGATTCCCTATGTGACCGCGGGCGATCCCGCGCCGCAGCACACGGTGGACATCATGCACGCCTTGGTTGAATCGGGCGCTGACATTATTGAGTTGGGCGTGCCATTTTCCGATCCCATGGCGGACGGCCCCGTGATTCAGCTGGCCTGTGAACGCGCGCTGGAGCATGGGACTTCCCTGAGAATGGTGTTGGGCATGGTGGAGGAGTTCCGCAAGACCAACACTGAGACGCCTGTCGTATTGATGGGATATTTGAATCCGGTGGAAGCCATGGGTGTACATCCATTCACCGACGCCGCCAAAGCGGCGGGAGTGGATGGCGTATTGATCGTGGACTTGCCGCCGGAAGAAGCGGACTTGGCGGCGCCGCACCTGAAAAGGGCGGGATTGGATGTGATCTTTCTGATTGCGCCAACCACTACCGAGGACCGTATCGCCGCCGCAGCGAAGTTCGGCAGCGGTTATCTATACTATGTGTCGCTGAAAGGGGTGACAGGCTCCAACGCTCTGGACGTCGACGATGTAGAGAGGCATGTCAGCGCTATCAAGGCTCTGACCGAAATGCCTGTCGGCGTGGGCTTTGGCATCAAAGACGCGGCCACGGCGAAAGCAGTGTCGGCAGTATCCGATGGTGTAATTGTCGGTAGCGCACTTGTGAATACAATAGCGACTAATGCTGAAAATCCGGAGCAGATGCGCGCCAAGGTAAAAGAGCTGCTTAGCTCCATGCGCGCCGCGATGGACGAATAAACAAGTGAGTAGGGTTTAATATGAGTAACTGGTTAGAAAAAATTATTCCGGGAATGGGGGGAGCTCAGTCCAAGCACAAGAGTAACGTTCCCGAAGGCTTGTGGAAAAAGTGCCCTAAGTGCAGCGCCGTACTCTATCGCCCTGAACTGGAAAAAAACCTGGATGTGTGCCCCAAATGTCAGCACCACATGCGCATATCCGCACGCAGACGTATCGACATCTTCCTGGACGGCGCGGACAGAGTGGAGATTGCTCCTGAACTGGAACCGGCGGATCGTCTGAAGTTCAAAGACACCAAGCGTTACAAAGACCGCTTGGTCAGCAATCAGAAGGCGACGGGTGAGAAAGACGCACTGGTGGCCTTCAAGGGAACTGTCGCTGGGGTGCCGGTTGCGGCGGTGGCGTTTGAGTTCAACTTCCTGGGCGGCTCCATGGGCGCTGTCGTAGGCGAGAAATTTGTTCGCGCCGTGAACGTCTGTCTGGAAGAGAACCGAGCTCTGATCTGCTTCTCCGCCAGTGGCGGCGCGCGTATGCAAGAAGCGCTGATTTCTCTGATGCAGATGGCGAAAACCGCAGCGGCGCTGGAAGTGATGAAACAGCGTGGCCTGCCTTATATCTCGGTGATGACCGACCCCGTGTTCGGCGGCGTATCCGCCAGTCTCGCCATGCTGGGCGACCTGAATGTGGCGGAGCCCAATGCGTTGATTGGCTTCGCCGGTCCTCGCGTTATTGAGCAGACTGTGCGTGAAAAGTTGCCCGAAGGCTTCCAGCGCAGTGAGTTCCTGCTGGAGCACGGGGCACTGGATATGATTCTTTCCCGTAATCAATTGCGTCGCAGGCTGTCCATGCTCATCTCCAAGATGATGAAGTTGCCAGAGCCTGAGTTTGAAAACGAAGAAGATCTTGAAGAAGAGGAAATGGAAATACCGGAACCGCCAGAAAACCTGGAATAAGCCGGTCTTAGCCTGATATCGGATCTCAAAGCGTAGATAAGAATATGGAACCTCGAAGACTGTCTGACTGGCTTGACTATGTGTCGCAACTGCATAGTCAAGTCATTGAAATGGGCCTGGATCGCGTCAATGACGTGTTTCGTCGATTGTGTCGCAACGCCAGACTGGCGAAGACCGTAGTCACTATTGCCGGAACTAATGGCAAAGGCTCTACGCTGGCTGCAGTGGAAGCGCTTGCTCTTGCTGCGGGTAAAACTGTCGGCGCCTATACGTCGCCGCATATTTTGCATTTTAACGAGCGCGTGCGCATCAATGGCGTTGATGTCAGCGATGAGGCGCTTGAAGGGGCGTTCGCCGCCGTGGAAACGGCACGCGGTCAAACGGCGTTGACCTATTTCGAGTTCACCACATTAGTGGGCTTTTATCTGTTTCTGCAGTCCAAACTGGATGTGGTTCTTTTGGAGGTCGGTCTGGGCGGACGTCTGGACGCGGTGAACATTGTTGATCCAGACCTTGCGGTGATCACCAGCGTGGATCTGGATCATCAGGAATGGCTGGGCGACTCCCGTGAAGATATCGGTCGTGAGAAGGCGGGTATTCTGAGGCCGGGCATTCCACTTGTCATTGCGGAAGAAGCTCCGCCGACCAGTGTGGTGGATGTGGCTGGAAAACTGGGGTGCGCAACCTTCATCTGGCGTCAGGATTATACGCTCGAACGCGCTGGCGAAGCGTCGCAAACCCTGCAATGGCGTGGTCGTCGCAAACATGCGGACGTCGCTATTGGCGGGCTGATCGATAACGGCCTGCCTATGGCCAATATGGCGGCGGCGATGCAGGCGGCGATGCTATTGGATTTTTCGCTGTCAGAGTCGCAAGTCGCGGCGGCGATTGCCGGAGTCAAAGTCCCGGGGCGCTTTCAACGGTTGAGCCGTGAGCCGGAGATATACGCGGATGTAGGGCATAACCCCCACGCCGCCCGCTACCTCAAGCAATGGCTGGGCGGATTGCCGATTAAAAAGCCGCAGGTAGCGGTATTTTCAGCGCTGAAAGATAAAGACGTGGCGGGCATCGTAAAAGAGCTCGCCGGCGTATTCGATCGCTGGATTGTTTTTCCTCTCAATGTGGACCGGGCCATGCCGCTGGCGCAGCTGGCGGAACTGGTCGAGCAGAACCAGTCCGCGCCGCTGCAAACTTGTGACTCCCTGCAGGAGTGTCTGGCCAGGGCGACATCCGAAGCGGGTGCGGATGGGCGCATTGTCGCCTTTGGTTCTTTTTTCACCGTGGCGGAAATTTTTCAAAACGGTATGATGGGAGCCGATGAGGGAGACGGCCGCTAAACGGATCGTCTCCATAGTCTTTTAATCCATTTGGTTTTTCCATCATGATTTTTATTTACAGTCTCAGGGTTTCTCTATGGATGGATTAAAGCAGCGTATTGTCGGCGCTATTGTGCTGGTGTCTCTGGCGGTCATATTTCTGCCGATGTTGTTCGATAACGCTCAACAGGAAAAGACGTCCCAGATCATTATTATCCCCGATAAACCGGAAACGCCCAACTTTACTATTGAGGAAGCGCAAGCGCCGCAGTTGAGTTCAGGCGAGGCTGGCGCCGCTACGCCAACACAGCCGGCTACAACACAGACAAGCGACGCAGTGGCGAATGAAACCTCTCGCATTTCCGGCTCCGCAGAAGAGATCGCTCAGGAAGCGGCTACAGCGGAGATGCATCAAATGAGTGAATCCAAGCCTGCGACTTCTGAGCCGGAGCCAGCTCCAGAAAAAGTCGTGGAGGCGAAACCTGAATCTAAACCCCAGCCTGAATCTAAACCTCAGTCTGAACCTAAACCTGCGGTGAAAGTGGAAGAAAAGCCGGCGACCGTCGCTGCGGCCACACCCAGCGTCAAGAGCGAGACCAAGGAAGCGCCTAAAGATTACAGTCTGGATAAAGACAAATCTCCCGCCGCCTGGTCGATCCAGATTGGCACATTCAAGAATCGCGACAGCGCCCTGAAAATCCGCAATGAATTACATGACGACGGCCACCCTGCATTTACTCAGGAATACCGCAGTTCAGAGGGCGAGAATCTGGTCAGAGTCTTCGCCGGGCCGGTTATGGAGCGCACTCAGGCGGATAAGCTCAAGGGCCAGGTGGATAAGCGCTACAAGGTCAATTCTCTCGTCGTGCAATATCGCCCCGGACAATAGTCCGCCGCGACAAAGCATTAGTTTTTCTGCCCCCGCCTTTTTGCTAGAATGATGCGCCCCCGAAGTACGGGGGCCAATTACGCTATTTCCAGGATGCTATGATGATTTGGGCCGATTGGGTCATTATTGGAATTATTGGTTTATCCACGGTAGTCAGCCTGGTCAGAGGCTTCGTCAAAGAAGCGCTTTCTCTGGTTACCTGGGTTCTCGCATTTATTGTGGCGCGCATGTTTTATGTGCATTTGGCCACGCTGCTGGAAGGGCTCATCTCCGTTCCTTCCGTCAGGCTGATCGCAGCCTTTGTCATACTTTTCATCGTAACGCTCATTATCGGTGCGTTGCTGAACCATTTGATTTCCGCATTGGTGAAGTCCACAGGCCTGTCCGGTACCGATCGTACCCTGGGCATGGCGTTTGGAATGATCCGGGGCGTGGTGTTGGTTGTCGTTGTCGTGGCGCTGTTGCGACTGACTCCCGTCGTACAGGACCCCTGGTGGTCGGAATCGACGTTAATTCCCCATTTTGAAAAGCTGGAAGCTTGGTCGCGGTCGGTTTTCGGCGATCCCATAGCGTCTATGCTTACATAAACCGCTTAATTTTTGCGCGAGATTCAAAGACGAGGTAACCATACATGTGCGGTATTGTTGGTATTGTGGGTAAAGCGAATGTTAATCAGGACCTTTACGACGCACTCACCGTGTTACAACACCGGGGCCAGGACGCCGCGGGAATCGTTACCTTCCAGGATGACCGCTTTTTCCTGAGAAAGGACAACGGTCTTGTGCGCGACGTGTTCCGCACCCGTCATATGATGCGTCTGGTCGGCAGCGTGGGCATTGGCCATGTTCGCTATCCCACGGCGGGCTCCTCCAGTTCTGCGGAAGCCCAGCCTTTCTATGTGAACTCGCCTTACGGCATCACGCTGGCCCACAACGGCAACCTCACCAATGCGGAAGAGTTGGCTCGCGATATCTTTCGCACCGACCTGCGTCACGTTAACACCAGTTCCGACTCTGAAGTGCTTCTGAATATCTTCGCTCATGAGCTGCAGAAGCTGGGCAAACTGGTGCCGGAAAAAGACGACGTCTTTGCGGCGGTCAAAGCCGTTCACAAGCGCGTGAAGGGCGCCTACGCCGTTATCGCCATGATTACAGGTTACGGTATTGTCGCGTTCCGTGATCCCAATGGCATTCGACCCGCTTGCTTTGGTAAACGTGAGACCGCTAAAGGTCCTGAATACATGATCGCGTCCGAAAGCGTGGCGCTCAGCGCGCTGGGCTTCGAGTTGCAGCGCGACATCGCCCCAGGTGAAGCGGTTTATATCGAAACCGACGGCAGTCTGCACACGCAGCAATGCGCGGAGAATCCAAAGCTGAATCCCTGTATTTTCGAATACGTGTACTTCGCGAGACCCGACTCCATCATGGACGGCATTTCCGTCTATAAGGCGCGTTTGCGCATGGGAGATCATCTGGCGGAGAAGATTCATCGTTTGCGACCAGATCATGACATCGATGTGGTGATGCCGATTCCCGACACCAGTCGCACCTCCGCCATGCAAATGGCGTTGAGCCTGGGAGTGAAATACCGGGAAGGCTTTATCAAGAACCGCTACATCGGCCGTACCTTTATCATGCCGGGCCAAAACCAGCGCAAGAAATCCGTGCGTCAGAAGCTGAATCCGATCGCGCTGGAATTCCGCGGCAAAAACGTGCTGCTGGTGGATGATTCCATCGTACGCGGCACCACCTGTCGCGAAATTGTACAGATGGCGCGGGACGCCGGCGCCAAGAAAGTCTACTTCGCTTCAGCGGCGCCGGCGGTGCGCTATCCCAACGTATACGGCATCGACATGCCTTCCGCCAACGAACTGATCGCCCACGGCCGCACGCCGGAAGAAGTGCAAGAGTTAATCGGCGCCGACTGGCTGGTGTATCAGGACCTGGAAGACTTGGTGTCTTGCGCTTTGGAAGGCAATCCCAACATTGAGAAGTTCGACTGTTCCGTGTTCAACGGCGATTATGTGACTGGCGATGTGAATGAGGAGTACCTTCAGAGACTGGAGGCCATTCGCAATGATAACAGTAAGTCCAAGCGCGAACAGGAGTTAATGTTGGCGCAAGCGCCGCTGGACCTGCATAACGATGACTGATCGCCTGCGACAGATTTAATCGCATGACGCTGGTCGCTATACCAGCGTCAGTCGCGGTATTATCCATGCTGCGGTCGGTTCAATAGGCCGCACGAAACAACGCTATATCACCGGATGTGGGAGCGCGCGGAATTCGCTCTCCCCAGGCGGACCCACTTCATATCCAGGAACAGGCGATGTCAGGTAGAAAAACTGAAACCCGTGAACTTCTGCTGCCTCCGGAAATTGACTGGCGTGACGCCACGCAGGCGATTCGCGCGGGTCAGATCCGCACTCAGGAGCAAGAGCATGCGGAAGTGATTTACCCCACTTCCAGCTACGTTTTCAAGTCGGCGGCGGAAGCTGCTGCGACATTCGCAGGCGATAATCCCGGCAATGTCTATTCGCGCTACACCAACCCCACCGTGCGCATGTTTGAAGAGCGTCTGGCGGCGTTGGAGGGGGCGGAAAACTGTGTGGCGACCGCCTCCGGCATGGCGGCGATTGTTTCCGCCTGTATGGCTTTGCTGAAAAGTGGCGATCATGTGGTTTGTTCCCGCAACGTATTTGGCACCACTCACGCCGTATTTGATAAGTACATGAAGAAGTTTGGCGTAGAAACGACTTTTGTGCCGCTGACGGACATGGATGGCTGGCGTGCGGCGATCAAATCCAATACGCGGTTATTGTTTATCGAAACGCCATCCAATCCTTTGAACGAAGTGGCCGACATTGCGACTCTGGCGCAGTTAGCGCACGCCAATGGCGCTTTGCTGGCGGTGGATAATTGTTTTTGTACGCCGGTTTTACAAAAGCCGCTGAGTCTGGGAGCAGATTTAGTGATTCACTCGGCGACCAAGTATCTGGACGGCCAGGGGCGTTGCCTGGGCGGTGCGGTAGTGGGAAACACTGCGTTAACGTTGGAAGTGTTGGCGTTCCTGCGCTCCGGCGGCTTCACCATGAGCCCCTTTAACGCCTGGGTGTTCCTGAAGGGTCTGGAGACGCTGCCTATTCGCATGAAAGCGCATTGTGAGAACGGCATGAAGGTCGCCCAATGGCTGAATGAGCAAAGCTGGGTGGAGAAAGTCCACTATTGCGGATTGCCTGACCATCCAGGCCATGAACTGGCCACGCGTCAGCAGAAAGGCTATGGCGGAGTGTTGTCATTCAAGGTGAAAGGCGACAGAGAAGAGGCCTGGTCATTTATCGACAATACCAAGTGGATCTCCATTACCGCCAATTTGGGGGATGTGAAGTCCACGATGACGCATCCGGCGACTACCACTCATGGTCGCCTTTCCGATGACGATAAGGTTCTGGCGGGTATTTCCGAAAATCTGATTCGTCTCTGTGTGGGACTGGAGGATTTCGAAGATATTCGCGATGACCTGTTGGCTGGCGCAGCGGCGCTGGGCGCTTGATTTTAGGCGCCGGGGCGGCTGAAAGCCCCGGCGTTTTTCGTCTGACCCCGCCTGATATGACAGCCAAGCCGTCGAAAAATGCATCTCCCGCCAACTTGAGCTAGAATAAAATCAATATAAACAAATAGATAGAGCGCAATTTTAATTTTTGGCGTTAAATTCTATTAATGCGCGGTTAAGCTGGGTTCACCTAGACTCCCGGCTTGTGTACACTACTGAATATTTAGCCAGCTAAAATCTTTATGCCAGCAGATATAGAAGACAACAGAGCGAAGCGCTACCTGGAGCAGGGGCTCCGTGAGGGGGTGTTGATCGCTTGTGTTACCATCGCCGTTTATCTGGTGTTGGCCCTGGTCTCATACAACCCATCAGACCCTGGCTGGACCAGCACAGGGCAGCATTCCCAGGTCGTTAATTACGCTGGACGCGTCGGCGCCTGGATTTCCGACGTACTGCTGTATTTCTTCGGTTACGTCGCCTACTTATTTCCCTTTTTGTTTGTCTTGCGTTCAGTGCAACTGTTCCGTCAGCGCCACATGCGTCATCCCATCAACTGGTGGATGGTGGTTATCCGTGTAGTCGGTCTGATCGTGCTGGTGCTGTCCACCTGCTCGTTGCTGACCATGTACTCTGTCAGCGGTCTGAACTCCAGCTCCGGTGGTATTGTCGGCGCGGAAGTCGCAGGGATGGCCGTCAACACTTTTAACATTATCGGCAGCACGCTGGTATGGGTGGCGCTTTCTCTGTTTGGTTTCAGCATCGCCACCGGTTTGTCCTGGCTGAAGATCATGGACTGGGTTGGCGCCAAGACACTGGCGTTGCTCCGTCGCATCAACGAAGAGTTTTCGTCTGCGAAAGTGAAGATGGGAGAGCGAGCGGAAGCCCGCCGTGAAGAGAAAGCCAGAATAGAGGCCGAAGCGCCGCCTCCCAAGCCTAAAAAAGCGAAACGGGAAGTGAAAGACTTCGATGATGAAGACGAACGTATTCCGTTGCTGGACTCTCGGGTAAACGTCCCTGAAGAACAAGAGGCCAAAAAACGCTCTCTATTGAGCTTCGGTAAGAAGAAAACCGAGGCCAAAGTTGAACCCAGCTTGGGCGATACCATGGACGTGGATAGCGATACGCCTGCGGACAAAAAGATCAAGATTCTGCCGTTCCAGAAAGAAGCGGGAGGGGAGAGCAAACGAGCCAAGCGCGCGTCGCAACCATCCCTGTTTAACTTTGCAGAAGGTCCGTTGCCTTCTTTGAATCTGCTGGATCCGCCTGAAGCTTCGAAAAAAGGCGGTTACTCCCCCGAGGTGCTGGAAAACCTGTCGCGCCTCCTGGAGGTGAAATTGAACGACTTTGGCGTCGTCGCCGAAGTGGTGGAGGTGAACCCCGGTCCGGTGATCACCCGTTTTGAAATCCAGCCTGCGCCCGGCGTCAAAGTCAGCCGCATCAGCAATCTGGCCAAGGACCTTGCGCGTTCGCTGGCGGTAATCAGCGTACGTGTGGTGGAGGTCATTCCCGGCAAATCTGTGGTGGGTATTGAAATTCCTAATGAAAACCGGGATATCGTGCGTTTGCGTGAGGTGCTGTCCTCTAAAGCTTATGACGACTCCAGTTCGCCATTATCCCTGGGACTGGGGAACGATATCGCGGGTAATCCAGTCGTCGCCAATCTGGCGAAAATGCCCCACTTGCTGGTGGCGGGCACCACGGGCTCAGGTAAGTCCGTGGGCGTAAACGCCATGTTGATCAGTATGCTTTACAAGGCGACTCCGGAAGAGCTGCGCCTCATCATGATCGACCCGAAAATGTTGGAACTGTCCATTTACGATGGTATTCCCCATCTGCTCACTCCTGTTGTGACGGACATGAAGGAAGCCGCCAATGCGTTGCGCTGGTGCGTTGGGGAAATGGAGCGCCGTTATCGTTTGATGGCCGCCATGGGCGTCAGAAACATCGCAGGCTTTAATAAAGTCGTGAAGGACGCCATCACCGCTGGCGAGCCGATTCGCGACCCGCTGTGGAAGCCGGGCGATAATGCGCTTGAAGAAGAGCCGCCGATGTTGACTCCACTGCCATTTGTTGTGGTGGTTGTTGACGAATTCGCCGATATGATGATGATTGTCGGTAAAAAAGTGGAAGAATTGATCGCCCGTATCGCCCAAAAGGCGCGGGCGGCGGGAATTCACTTGATCCTGGCGACCCAGCGGCCGTCGGTAGACGTCATTACCGGCTTGATCAAAGCCAACGTGCCTACCCGTATGGCGTTCCAGGTGTCCTCTAAGATTGATTCCCGCACTATTCTGGATCAGGGCGGCGCGGAGCAGTTGCTTGGACACGGCGACATGCTGTATCTGCCTCCCGGCACAGGCTTGCCTATTCGCGTGCATGGCGCTTTTGTCGATGACGATGAAGTGCATCGCGTAGTGGATGATTGGAAGCAGCGGGGCGAGCCCGATTACCTTGATGAAATTCTTGACGGCGCCACCGACAGCGAGTTTGTCGCTAGTTTCGACGGCGGCGGCGACAATAATAATGGCACTGAGAAGGACGATCTGTTCGATCAGGCTGTGGCCTTTGTGACGGAAAGTCGCAAGGCGTCCATATCCGCCGTGCAGCGTCGTCTGAAAATAGGCTACAACAGGGCGGCCAACCTGGTGGACGCGATGGAGTCGGCGGGCGTAATCTCGTCAGCCGGCCATAACGGTTCCCGGGAAGTTTTGGCGCCACCTCCTCCTAGAGACTGATATCCATGAAATTATTGAAACTACTCTCTGTGGCGGCGTTGAGCGCCGCCAGTATGATGGCGAATGCGGCGGGCGTGGATACGCTCTCCGGCCTTTTGAAAAACGTAGAAACATTCACTGCCAACTTCACCCAGACGATGCGTTCTCAAAACGGACAGGTGATGCAGGAAGTGGCTGGCGTTTTGAAGGCCAAACGTCCAGGTTTGTTCTATTGGAAAACCAAGGCTCCGTTGGAGCAGACTATTGTGACGGACGGCCAACAGGTGTGGATTTATGATCCGGATTTGGAGCAGGTAACCATTCAGCATCTGTCGCAGCAACTTTCCAACACCCCGGCGCTGCTGCTGAGCGGAGAAGTAGGAAAGATTGATGAGCAGTATCAGGTAGAGCAACAACCGGAATCACAGCCAGGACAGGTGGACTTCCTGCTGCGTCCAAAAGGCGTGGATTCCCTTTTTGATACGCTGCAACTGAGCTTCGTCAACGATCAACTAGTGAGCATGAAGCTGAAAGACTCTCTTGGTCAGCAAACCAGTTTGTTTTTTACGGCTGTATCGATCAATCAGGGCGTTAGCGATAAGGCGTTTCATTTTGAAATTCCCGATGGCGTCGACGTTATCCGGGAGGCGCCTTGACGCTGAACCTGTTTGAGTCGGAAGAACGCAGCCGGAGCGCGCAGTACGCGCCTCTGGCGGCGCGAATGCGTCCCCGCGCCATTGATGAATACGTTGGACAGACGCATCTGCTGGATGCAGATAAACCGCTACGCAAAGCGCTGGAACGTGATCAGCTGCACTCGGTTATTTTCTGGGGGCCGCCTGGAGTAGGTAAAACCTCTCTCGCTCGATTGGTGGCGGGATACACGGGCGCGGAGTTTATTACCTTGTCCGCCGTGCAGAGCGGAGTCAAGGAGATCCGCGAAGTCAG
Organism: Hahella sp. NS-SX17; assembly: GCF_057367735.1. Taxonomy (NCBI): domain Bacteria; kingdom Pseudomonadati; phylum Pseudomonadota; class Gammaproteobacteria; order Oceanospirillales; family Hahellaceae; genus Hahella; species Hahella sp. NS-SX17. Next base: position 4,933,329 of record NZ_CM170632.1, on the reverse strand, counting down.
TCAGCGCGCCCGAGCGAATTCTCAAAGTGGACGCAAGACCATCGTGTTCGTGGACGAAGTCCACCGTTTCAATAAGTCCCAGCAGGACGCCTTTCTCCCCTACGTAGAAGAGGGCGCCTTTGTTTTTATTGGCGCTACCACGGAAAACCCTTCTTTTGAGCTGAATAACGCACTGTTATCACGGGCGCGGGTGTATCCACTAAAACCGCTCACCAATGATGACCTGACGGCGCTATTGCAACGGGCGCTGACAGACGCTGAAAACGGCCTGGGGCAAACTTCCTGGAGTTACGACGACGATTTGTTGCGAATGATCGCTGAGGCCGCCAATGGCGATGCGAGACAAGCGCTGAATATCCTTGAAACCATGTCCGATCTGGCGGACCCGGGCGAACAGGGCGGGGCGCTTTCCCGTGAGCTTTTAGCGTCGGTGATGCAGGTCTCTTTAAAGCGCTTTGATAAAGGTGGCGACGCGTTTTACGACCAGATTTCCGCCTTGCACAAATCCGTACGCGGCTCCAACCCTGACGGCGCTTTATATTGGTTCGCCCGCATGCTGAACGGGGGCTGCGATCCTTTGTATGTGGCCCGCCGCGTCGTGCGTATGGCCAGTGAAGACATCGGCAATGCCGATCCGCGAGGCCTGGATCTCGCACTCTCGGCCTGGGATGTGCAGGAGCGGCTGGGCTCTCCGGAAGGGGAGCTGGCGGTTGCTCAGGCGATTGTCTATCTAGCCTGCGCACCGAAGAGCAATGCGGTTTACACAGCTTTTAACGCTGCGATGAAGCTGGCGGCGGAGTCGCCGGATTATCCCGTTCCCGTGCATTTACGTAATGCGCCGACCAAGTTGATGAAAGAAATGGGCTACGGCAAAGAATACCGTTATGCTCATGACGAGCCTGGGGCCTATGCCGCCGGCGAGACATATTTGCCTGAAGAGCTGGATGGCCTGCGTCTTTATCACCCAGTTGAGCGAGGCCTGGAAAGCAAAGTTAAGGAAAAGCTGGAATACCTGCGGAGTCTGGACGAGGAGTATCAGAGCCGCTCCTGAACCACCTGAAATCTGTCCGTGATCATTATGAGCATTCCTCATCTTGTCTATGTCGCTCTTGGCGGCGCGCTCGGCGCCGTCAGCCGGTATTTAATCGTAGCCTGGGTCAGTAATATCGCTGGCGCCAAGTTTCCCTGGGGAACCTTGGCGGTCAATCTGCTTGGCTCTTTTCTTCTTGGGACGGCTTTTGTGTATGTGGTGGAGAAACTGCATGGACAACCCGAGCTGCGATCTTTGATAATGGTGGGCTTTTTAGGCGCATTGACCACGTTTTCCACCTTTTCGCTGGAAGCCTGGAGCCTCATGCAAAGCGATCAGCTGTTGCAAGGCCTCGCCTATATTTTAATGAGCGTTATACTATGTCTCTTCGCCGTGGGCGCAGGTATCGCTCTGACTCGGCTTATTCTTTGATTTAAAAAATTACTGGACGAATTCATGTTAGATCCAAAATTGCTTCGCAACAGCCTGGATGAAGTGGCTGCCAGACTAAAGACCAAACGCTATGACCTGGACGTAGACGCGTTCAGTCAATTAGAAGAGCGGCGCAAGTCCGTTCAGGTCCGTACTGAGGAACTGCAGAGCGAGCGCAACAGTAAGTCGAAGAATATCGGCATGATGATCAAGCAGGGTCAGGACCCGCAGCCTCTGAAAGACGAAGTGGCTAAAATCGGCGAAGAACTGGAGTCCGCCAAGGCGGAGCTGCAGGACATCCAGGACAAACTGGACGACCTGCTGCAAGGCATTCCCAACCTTCCTGACGCTGCTGTTCCTGAAGGAGCAAGTGAAGACGACAACGTGGAAGTGCGCAAATGGGGAAACATTCGCGAATTTGATTTCGAACCCAAAGATCATGTTGATCTGGGTGAGAGCCTGGGCCTGTTGGACTTCAACAGCGGCGCCAAGCTGGCCGGCTCCCGTTTTGTGGTGATGCGCCGCGAACTGGCCAGACTGCATCGCGCGCTGGCGCAGTTCATGTTGGATATTCACACCACTGAACACGGCTATCAGGAAACCATGACGCCGTTTTTGGTGCACGCGCATGCCTTGCAGGGCACGGGACAGTTGCCCAAATTTGAGGCGGACCTGTTTAAAGTGCCGGGCGAGCATGACTTTTATCTGATCCCAACGGCGGAAGTGCCTGTCACCAATTTGGTGCGTGAAGAAATTCTGGACGCCAAAGAACTGCCTCTTAAAATGACCAGCCATACTCCCTGTTTCCGTAGCGAAGCGGGCAGCTACGGCCGTGACGTGCGCGGAATGATCCGCCAGCACCAGTTTGAGAAGGTAGAGCTGATTCATGTGGTCGCGCCGGAGCAATCTGATGCGGCGTTGGAGGAACTCACCGGCAATGCGGAACGAATCCTGCAGTTGTTAAACCTGCCGTATCGTGTAGTGGCGTTGTGCGGGGGCGATCTGGGCTTTTCCGCGGCGAAAACCTACGACATCGAAGTCTGGTTGCCAGCGCAGAAGAAATATCGCGAGATTTCTTCCTGCAGCAACTGTCGTGACTTCCAGGCGCGTCGCATGCAGGCGCGCTGGCGTAACCCTGAGACTGGCAAGCCGGAGCTGGTGCATACGTTGAACGGCTCTGGACTGGCGATTGGGCGCACCCTGATCGCTGTGCTGGAGAACTACCAGCAGGCGGACGGCTCCATTTTGGTGCCGGATGTGCTGGAGCCATACATGGGCGGCGTGAAGGTGATCAAACCAGCTAACTGAGGCCATTGATGTCCACACAACTACAGACCTGGGACTTCCTGCCCATTTCCATGAATCTACAGGGCAGGGAATGTCTTGTAGTTGGTGACACCGAGCAGGCGGTGCGAAAAACCGACCTGCTATTGCGCGCAGGGGCCAAAGTGCGGCTCCTGGGCGATCCGGATGCGAAGGCGCTCATTGAGAGCGCTGACGTACTCAACGCCATTACCCTTACTTCTGAGTCTTTTCATCCCGAGCTGCTAAAGTCGTGCGCGATGGTTGTCGCGGCATCCGACTCCACAGAACTGAACCAACACGTGGCGCAAGCCGCTCAAGCGCGCGGCGTTCCTGTCAATGTTGTGGAGCAGCCGGAGCTAAGCAGTTTTATCTTTCCTTCTATTATCGACCGTCACCCGGTGTTGGTGTCCGTCACCAGTTCCGGCGGCGCGCCTGTATTGACCCGTTTGCTGCGCAACCGTCTGGAGTCGCTGATCCCCCATGGTTTCGGCAGGCTGGCGGACTTGGCGATGGAGTTCCGGGATAAGGTCCGGGCCCGTTTTGGCCATATCAATCAGCGGCGTCGCTTTTGGGAATCCGTACTGGAAGGCGTCGTTTCCGACCTGGTGTTTTGCGGACGCACGGACAAAGCCAGGGCGATGCTGGATGACATGCTAAGTGGTGAACAGGCGGATGCGATCAAAGATACGGGCGAAGTGTATCTGGTCGGCGCCGGCCCCGGCGATCCTGACTTGCTGACGTTTCGCGCGCTACGTTTGATGCGTCAGGCCGATGTGGTGTTGTACGACCGTTTGGTGTCGCCACAGATTCTGGATCTGGTGCGTCGCGACGCCAAGCGCATCAATGTGGGCAAAGCCCGTTCCAACCATACTTTGCCGCAGCAGGAAATCAACGCCATGTTGGTGGAGCTGGCCAGGGAAGGAAAACGGGTGTTGCGTCTGAAAGGCGGCGACCCCTTTATCTTTGGCCGCGGCGGAGAGGAAATCGATCAATTGGCGGACGCGGGCATTCCGTTTCAGGTCGTGCCCGGGATTACCGCCGCTTCAGGATGCGCGGCTTATTCCGGCATTCCATTGACCCACAGAGATCACTCGCAGTCGGTGCGTTTTGTGACCGGCCACCTGAAGTCCGATACCTGCGACCTGCCGTGGCGTGAGTTCGTTCAGGATAACCAGACCCTGGTGTTTTATATGGGGCTGGTAGGCTTGCCCATTATCAGTCGCGAGCTGATAGCGCATGGCATGAAAACGTCGACGCCAATCGCTCTGGTATCCAGAGGCACGCTGCCGGATCAACAGGTTTTAGTGGGAGAGCTGGGCAATATCGCCAAGAAGGTGGAAGAGCGACAGATTCCAGGCCCAACCATTATTATCATTGGCGATGTTGTGACCCTGCGTGATCGTCTGCGCTGGATGGATTAAAGATCGTCGATCTTGGCTCTGTCTACAGGTGCGGAGCCAATACAACTCTTGTTAAGCTCTCAACGGCTTTCCGGGCGCCACAAATACGCCTCAAGCTCCTTTTGCACCTCGTTTTCCAGTAACCCTGTCATCACATAAGCCCCCGCTTGTTTGAGAGCATCAATGCCGGCCCCGCGATTTTTCGGGTGGGGATCGATCATACCAACATACAGAGTGCGTATGCCTTGCTTGACCAGCGCCTGAGCGCAGGACGGCGTGCGGCCGTGGAAAGAGCAGGGCTCCAGGGTGACGAACGCGATGACGTCGTCGGTCGAACCAGGCAAATTTTGTAGCGCCATCGCCTCGGCGTGCGGCTGTCCTGGCTCGCCGGTGTGGCCCGATGCGACAACCTGACCGTTGCGCACCAGCACGCAGCCCACAGGCGGATTGGGGCGGCAATGCGCTATAGCTTTACGGCCTTCGATGATGGCCAGTCGCATGAAACGTTCTAGTTCACCGGTTTCCATTGGACTTTCTCTTTTTCAGGCGGTTAGTCGATCAAGGCCACGCTTTTCACCTGGGCGAACACCTGCATGCCTCTCTCAATACTTAATTGATCAATAGAGCGACGGGTGATGCGGGCGAGGATCGTTTCTTCACCCAGAGCCAGGCGCACCACCACCTGCGATGCCTCTCTGTCCGCGTTGATATCGATAACCTTGACGGGAATGCAGTTGGAGATACTGCTCAACTCGGGCGGCTTCAGCGCCAGGCTGACGTCCTTGGCGTGAATGCGAAGCCTGACCTGTTGGCCAATGGGGCCCTGTTTATGGTGCACCGCCAGCACGCCGCCAGGGACGTTCAGCAGGGTCTGGTGATATTCCAGGTCATGAGCCTGGATGGTGGCGTGCACGACGGCGCTGGCTTCTTCCAAGTGCGCCAGAGGCAGATCGGGGCGGGTGAGCAACTCGTTGATGGGACCGCCGGCGCGAACGCAGCCATGGTCCAGCAGCACCAGATGCGAAGCCAGGCGCATGACCTCATCGGGCGAGTGGCTCACGTAGAAAACAGGAATGTCCAATTGCTGAAACAGTTCATCCAGATAGGGAAGGATCTCTTCCTTGCTCTGTAAATCCAGGCTGGCCAAAGGCTCATCCATCAACAGTAGCTTCGGGCTGGTGAGCAGGGCGCGACCAATCGCGACCCGTTGCCGTTGTCCGCCTGACAGTGAAGGTGTATTGCGTCCAATCAGCGGCTCCAGTTCAAGCCAGCGAATGACCTCTTCCGGCGCTACCCTGCGTTCCCATTGCGGAATGCGCTGGTAGCCGTAGAGCAGGTTGTCCATGACTGATAAGTGGGCGAACAGGCTTGGTTCCTGGAACACGTAGCCAAGGGCGCGACGATGCGGTGGAACGAAAAGATCTGTGCTCTGCCAGACTTCGTCCTTGATTTGCAAGGCTCCTTTTTCCGCTCGCTCCAGACCGGCGATAAAACGCAGCAGCGTGGTCTTGCCGGAGCCGGAGCGGCCAAACAGAGCGGTGACTCCCTGGCCTGGCGTGGTGAACGCCACATCCAGGGTGAAGTCGCCTTTGTGAGAGAAGAAAGACGCGGAGATATCGTCGTTCATGCGATCACCTTCGCTGGCTTGCGGATAACCTGCAACGCCAACAGCACTGTGAAGGAAAAGATCAGCATGCCAGCGGAGAGAATATTAGCCTGCGTGTATTCGATGGCTTCCACATGGTCATAAATGGCCACCGACAGGACTTTGGTTTCGCCAGCGATGGCGCCGCCGATCATGAGCACGATGCCGAATTCGCCAATCGTATGGGCGAACACCAGTACAGCGGCGGTGATAAGCCCGGAACGGGACAGCGGCAGCGCGACGGTCATGAATCTATCCCAGGGGGAGGCGCGCAAGGTGGCGGCGACTTCCAGGGGACGATCGCCCAAGGTCTCGAAAGCGTTCTGAATAGGCTGCACCGCGAAGGGCAGCGAATAAATGACGGAAGCGACAACCAGGCCGGGAAAAGTAAAGGGCAGCACGCCCAATCCCAGGGCTTGAGTGATCTCGCCAATCGGGCCTTTGGGGCCTAACAGCAGCAACAGATAGAAGCCCAGTACCGTGGGCGGCAGCACCAAAGGCAGAGAGATGATCGCCTCCAGCGGACGTTTGCTCCAGTGTCGACTCTGCGCCAGTCCCCAGGCGATCGCCGTGCCCAGCGCCATCAGAATCAGGGTGGTCAGCCCCGCCAGTTTCAGCGTGATCCACACCGCCTGCCAGTCGACCAGCCCCTGAACGCCCAAAGCATTCATCTAATCAAGTTCCTTATGCCGGATATCGGGATGAAATAGGGCGTCATTATCGGCATTTCTCCTTATTCTTCAACATTGTAACCAAAGGATTCGATGATCGAGCGGGCGCGGGGGGATTTCAGGTAGTCGATAAACGCCACCGCCGCCGGGTTATCCTGACCTTTGGTCAACAGGACGCCTTCCTGCCGGATTGGCGTATACAGAGATTGAGGGACCAGCCAATAAGCGCCGCGCTCGGCTTCATCCATGGCGATCACTTGCGATAGGGCGACAAAGCCCAGTGTCGCTGCGCCGCTGTAAACGAACTGATAGGTTTGCGAAATGTTCTCGCCAAACACCAGCTGTGGTTGCAGATGCTCGTAAAGTTTGAGTGATTGCATGGCTTGGATCGCTGCGGCGCCGTAAGGCGCGGTTTTGGGATTGGCGATGGCCAGTTTGCCTTTGTTGAGTTCCAGCCACTGGCGGCCGTCCTCGCCATGGATTGGATCTTTGCTCCATAACGCCAGACGCCCGCTGGCGTAGACAAAGTTGGCGCCTGCTACGCCAACTCCAGCCTCGATGGCTTTTTTACTGCGCACGTCGTCCGCCGCGAGAAATATTTCAAAAGGCGCTCCGTTGGTGATTTGCGCGTAAAGCTTGCCAGTAGAGCCGAAGCTGGGTTTGAGATGATGGCCGGTCTGAGCCTCAAAGTCGGGAGCCAGCGCCTGAATGGCGGAAGTGAAATTGGCGGACACCGCCGCCAACACCTCATCTGCTTTGGCCTGCGCCGTCAGAGAGAAGGTAAGAATAGTCGTCGCGAGCGCGTGAACGACAGTATAGCGTTTCAACATGTACAGTTCCTTTTCGTGTTGATAAGCCCTGCTTCTCAGGGCGGCGTTTTTGGCGTCGTCGCTGATGCGTCGCAGAACCCTGGTCGCGCTCTACGACGGAGTGCGTTATTGATTGACCGCCAGAATGATATGGGACGCTTTGACGTAAGCCTGACAGGGAGCGCCCTGCGTCAGACCCAGGTCCTCCAGACTTTGTTCCGTGATGATGGCGGTCAATGTGCGGTCCCCGTTCAGGCGCACGCGCACCTCTGCATTCACCTGGCCGTGACGAATATCGGAGACGACGCCGCACAGGCGGTTGCGAGCGCTAAGTCGTAAACTCTCGTCTTTCGCCAGAATGACGAAACTGGACTTTATAATGGCGCAGGCTTCGCGCCCCGGCATGAGTCCAAGATCCTGAACTGACTCCTGCGTCACTACCGCCACCAGTTCCAGATCGTCTCCCAGGCTCAGGGCGACTTCTGCGTTCACTGCGCCCGCCTGAACGCGGCTGACGGTCCCCCGAAACTGATTGCGTGCGCTGGTTTTCATCGTCATGGCCTGCAGGACTCCATGTATATCGTCAAAATCGTCAATATCCCGCTGTAGGCGGCTTAATAGCGCAGAGTAGTGCGTTTCCATCGCCCGATAGGCGGACACCAGCTTGCGCCCTTGCGTAGTCAGTCGGGCCCCGCCGCCTTGTTTGCCACCGGTGATCCGCTCCACCAGCGGGCGCGGTGATAAATTATTCATCGCGTCCACGGCGTCCCAGGCGGTTTTGTAACTGACGCCGGTGAGCTTGGCCGCCCTGGTGATGGAGCCGGCGCCGTCGATATGCTCCAGGAGAGTGATGCGGGACCCTCCCTGCATACCGCGCAGGTTCTGGTTCAGCCAGAATTCTCCCGCCAACTTCAACACCCCGGCGCTATCGTTATTTTCACTCATCGTTGTTCATCCGGGAGGCTGGAGCAACGCCTATCCGTCTCCATCGGTTTATCTCCGTGCTGGCGCATTCATCTTGGGACCGATTATCAACGGGCCCCTGATCGGCGCTATGCTCATAACTGTAAGTGTTGGTGGTGACGGGAATGGACGTCGAATCCTTCCCTAAGCGCTATATAGTATTCTATATAACGATGATGCTATCAACTGTCATGTAAGCGGCCACGCGGGTTTACGGGTGGATAAGCATTGCATGACCCTTTGGCGTCGCCGTAAACTTTGTGAAAAAAGAATGACTGTTTTCACCTTCATTTGGCGCTTATACGCCTGATGTTTTGTCTAAAATTTAAGAACAGTGAATAAGTAAATGGAACTCATCCTCAAAGTGACTAAATGTCCCCCCGGAAGCGACATGTCTGGGGTGACTGTTACCGTCGGCAAAGACGGCGCGACCATAGGGAGAGCGACCACGAACTCCCTGGTGCTGCCGGACGCCAATCGGTATGTATCCTCGGACCACGGACGGATCGAGTTCGACGGAAGTCGATACAGCTTTATTGATATCAGCACTAACGGCAGCTACCTGAATCATCTGGGACACCCCCTTATCAAAGGCCACCCAGAGCCGCTCAAGAACGGCGACCGCCTGATGCTTGGGCAGTATGAGCTGCAAGTGGAGCTGGCGGAGCCCAGCGACGATCGTACGCAGATGTTTGCGCCTGACTCGGATATCGAGGCGACCCGAATTTCATCCGATATTGCTTCTCAAACCGCTATGTCAGATTTGGATGACTGGATTGGTTCCGGCGAGGAACCCTGGCCGGTCTACCAGCATGCGGCGAATACCACCGCCGTGCCGCCAGAGCAGGTAGCGGCGGAGAGGCCGGATGACCTGGACCCGCAGAGCGATGCGGACTTGGACGACGGCATCCTGGATGCGGAAATTATCGAAGATGTGGAAGCGCCGACATTGGTGAACCAGACCTCCCCCCGTGTTGATGAAGACGCGTCCGTTGACGCGGAACCGACGGCGGAAGAGGCGGCGACTGCCGAGCCTGATCAGGATGAGCAAACCTCGCAGTTCAGCAAGAAGGACATGACCCCGGACTGGCTGACTCAGGCCCTGGGTATGATGACGCTGTCGGAAGAAGCGCATAAGCAGGTCGTTGATAAATCCATGGATTTGCTGCGGGAGGCGGTGGAGGGCGTTCTCACGACGTTGCGTGAAAAACAGTCGCTCAAGAATGAGCTGCGCATCAATCAGACTCAGATTCGTGTGGCGGAAAACAACCCCCTTAAATTCTCGCCCACTCCTGAAGTGGCGTTGGAGAATCTGCTCCTGAAGCAGGGGACGACATACTTGTCCGCCGATGAAGCGATGAAAGAAGCGTTCGCCGATATACGTGATCACCAGCGCGCGCTGTATAAATCCGTAAGGGGGTTATACACCCGGATTATCAAGTCGCTCGATCCGGAGCAGATCGCCAAACACATCGACAACAAGCACGGACAGCCCTGGTTTGGCGGCAATCACCGTAAATACTGGGACGAATACCTGAAAGCCTATAACAAGCTGCGCAAAGATGAAGAGCAGGCGTTTCAAGGGAAATTCTCCGAAGATTTCGCTAACAGCTATGAGTTCTACTTCAATCAACTCAAGGCCCAGCGTAAAAACAATAAAGCGGATGAAGACGACCTGTAAGGCGTCATCCCGCACCGCTCTTAAGGCGCTCGCTGGACGGGCGCCGCCGTTCTGACCAGGCGGCGTTTGGCATCCGCCATCGCGCCTGACTTATCTGTTCTATACTTCTTCTACATGAATCAGCCCCAAGGGACGTAATCACTCTCTCCTGCGGTGTGCGCGGTATCGCAGTGCATTGGTCATGCGAATGTATGTGTTCCTCGGGGCGAGTCCTATTTCAGAGAGGGGAAAACACATTGTGAAGATTCGTCCGCTATTCATGACTATCTTTGGCGTGATCATCGTCAGCACCCTGGCCAACTTCTTACTGGCGTTCTATTTGCGTTCGGAAGTGACGGCGCTGAAGCAAACGACGGAAACCCGTTACGCTTCCTACCAGCGGGCGGATGAGTTGCGGCAGAGTTCGGATGACTTGACCCGGCTGGCGCGCACTTATGTGGTGACGGGCGACCCCAAGTACAAAGAGATGTATCTGACCGTCCTGGATATCCGCAATGGCGTTAAAGCGCGTCCGCAAGAATATCATCGTATCTATTGGGATTTGGTGCTGAATGCGGGGGACAAACCCAAGCCGGACGGCGATGTGATATCTCTGCAGAAGATGATGGAGAATCTCGGCTTCTCGCAAAAAGAGTTTGATTTGCTCAAAGAGGCGCAGCAGAACTCGGATGGCCTGGTGAATCTGGAAGTTGAGGCGATGAAAGCGGTGGAGGGCGGCAGTCTGGAGCGGGCCAGAGAATTGATGCACGGTCAGGACTACCATCGTGAGAAAGCCAAGATCATGCGCCCAATTGATGAGTTCTTCAAAGCGCTGGAGGCGCGCACCAGCCAACAGCTTTCCGGCATTCAGAATACGGTGTCGAATATAATTCTGGCGTTGATCTGTTTCCTGATACTGCTGGCGCTCGCGGCGGCGGCGGGATATCTGGTTGTGCTCAAGAAGATCGAAAGGCCGGTGTTGAATCTATATCGGTTAATTGGCGATGTGGAAAAAAATGCGGATTTAACCCTTCGTTCCGACCATAGCAGTCAAGACGAAATCGGCATGATGGCGAAGGGCTTTAACAGTCTTGTTGGTCGCTTCAGAGATATTCTCGGCGACGCCCGATCGTTGATCAGCCATGTGGCGGACGATTCTTCAACGGTCGCCCGCTTGACCGCTGACTCCAACGGCAGAATCGAGAGGCAGGCGAACGAGACGGACATGGTGGCTACGGCGATTACCGAAATGACCGCCGCCATGGAGGAGATCGCCGCATCCACCAATCAGGCCAAGACCTCCGTTGCGGAAGCAACTGAATACGCTTCCACCGCAAATGGAGTAGGGCGTCAGTCCATCAACAACATGAAACGCTTAAAAACCTGCTTTGATGACGCGTCTGGGCAGGTCAACGCCTTGTCGCAGGAGTTCTCCCAGATTGAGAATGTCCTTCAGGTCATCAAAAGCATCGCCGAGCAGACCAATCTCCTTGCGCTTAACGCAGCGATTGAGGCGGCCCGAGCCGGTGAACAGGGACGCGGCTTCGCCGTGGTGGCGGACGAAGTGAGAACGCTGGCGAAGCGGACGCAGGAGTCGACAGGCGAAATCGAATCCAACATCGCTAAACTGAGAGAAGGCATGGACAGTACCGTCACCTCAATGAGTAACGGGATTGGAGAGGTATCCCGCAGCAGTGAGTCGGTGGCGAAAACCATGACATCCCTTGAACAGATCGCCTCCAGCATCGACGCCCTCAACAACCTGAGTCTGCAAATCGCTTCCGCGACAGAAGAGCAGTCGGCGACCATTGGCTCTATTGATCAAAGTGTTGGGGCGGTCAGAGATCTGGCTGAAGAAACCTCCCAGGACTTGCGCGCGCTGGAAGAAAAGGCGAAATCCTTAAGCCAGTTGACCCGCGGACTTCAGGACAAGATTCAGGTCTTCAAGTTGCCTTAAGCGGGTTTAACTCCCACACCACAAAAGCGTTGCGACCCTGGCGTTTGGCTTCATACATAGCTTCATCCGCCCGCGCCACCAGCATCTCCGGCGTCAGGCTGCGATCGCCTATTGCTACCGCCACGCCGATGCTGGCGGTTACCTTAATCTGTTGATTTCTCACCAGCGCTAAGAGCTCTTGCAGAGCTTTGTGGATTTTACCTGCGACGAAGGAGGCGTCCTGTGTCGGCTGGGCGAGCGCCTCCAGCACCACCACAAACTCATCGCCGGCGATGCGCGCGATACTGTCGGTTTTACGCACAGCCATCATGAGTCGATCCGCGGTCGCGCGAAGCAATATATCTCCCGCGTCATGGCCATAGGTGTCGTTGATGGACTTGAAATGATCCAGATCCAAAAACATCACTGCTATGCCGGAGAGACTGCGACCAGCGCGTTCCACCGCCAGCTCCAACAGTATTTTTAGTCCTTGACGGTTGAGGACTCCGGTCAACGGGTCATGTTGCAGTTGCCAGCGCAATCCTGACTCGTGCTTTTTTCGTTCAGTGATATCGGAGATCATGATGAAAAAGCCGCAGGTGTCGCCATGACTGTTGATGTCGGGGATGTAGTTGATTTCGTAGTAGTGCTGACGACCGTTTACTGGCTGTTGGCTTTCGAAACATGCGCGCTGGCCAGCCAGGGCTTTTTGAATATAGGGAGAGGCCTCTGAGTACTTCGCGTCTCCCAGGACCTCGGCGATAGTGCGCCCATGTAGTTCCTGAGGGTCCAGGCTGAACCATTTTTTATATACAGCGTTATTAAACTGGTAGCGCTCCTGCCTGTCCGCATAGGCCACCAGCACTGGCAGACTGTCGGTGATGGTTTTCAGCTTGCGTTCGCTGGCCCCCAGAACTTTCAATGCGTTGCTCAGTTCTTCCGTGCGCTTATTAACCCGAAGCTCCAGTGTTTGATTCAACCGGGTTAACTCCTGTTCCTGAGCGGCGAGGTCGTTCATCATACTGCTTAATGACTTCGCCAGCTCGACCCCTTCCTTATACAGCGCCTGAGGCGGCGACGATACCACGCGCTCCCTGGCGAAGAGGGCGGCGGACTGAGAGAGCAGGGACAGTGGTTTAGTGATCCATATCGACGCGGGCCAGACGAGAGCGATAAACAGGACGCCGAAAAGGAGTCCCCATAGCAGTATTTCGCCCTGCAGGCGTTGAATTTCGCCGAACGCGGCGTCTACGTTCTGGCGAATCAGTATGCGCCAGTGAAAGTCTTTTAAACGCTCATATCCATCGCTGACGATCAGGGCGCAAAGAAACTCGCCTTCCTCGGGCCATGCGCTTACAAATGTTACTGATTCCGCGCCGGGAAGGAGGGGCGGACTGATGGGGAGAGGGGCGTTCGCCAGGTGCTCTGGACCCATTAGTACGACCCCGTCGTCGTCAACAATCAAGGCTTCTACGGCGTGTCGTTTTAATAAAGGCCGCAACACTTCCAGACTGAGTTGCTCCGCCCAGTCCCAACTCAAATGCGCGCCTAACACTCCCAGCACCTGTCCGTCAGCAGACTTGATTGGAATGGATGCGTCCACAAACCGCCATGGTTCCTCGCGGGACGGCATCAGATTGGCGAGTAACAACGCCTTGTGCACATCGCCGAAGAAGGGGGCGACCAGACCATGCTGAAACCAGGGGCGCGCAGAGACATCCGCCCCTTCCAGCATGCCGCCTGTGCTCACCTGAACTTTGCCGTCCGAGTCGGCGTAGCCGATCCAGGCGTAGAGAGGAAATTTTTGCTTTAACTCGTTGAGCCATGCCCGAGCCAGCTTCTTGTTTTGCAGCAAGGGACCAGCGGGCGTGGTGATGGAGGCGGCGAGGGACAGGTCGCGGTAGCGCTCGTAGAGACTGCGGTCAAGCTTGTCCGCTACTTGATAAGCGACGGCTTCAATCGCCGCTGATTGTTCTCGCACAAGCGGCTCTCGCGCCAGACTGCCAATAACGAAGGTGAGCAAAGCGGCCAGCGCGCACATCATAAAGCCAAAAACCAGCGTTAAGCTTGCCTTCAGCGGTAGCGCTTTGAATTTGGAGCGGCCATAGATAGGCATGTGAATATTTCGACAGTACGTTGGTGAAGCGAACTTTCTGAATCAGTCATTCTCGGCCCTACTGAAGGACGTTAAATGAGAGGCTCAGAAGGCGTAGCGGCTGGCGCTCATGGGCGTCTATGTAAAAGCCTAGCCTTATGTGGGCTAAATACAACCATATTAGTCAAGTATTCCGCTTATGCGCGCTGCTCCGTCAAGGCGGCATTTTCTTATTCACATGGACGGCGACTCCGTTAAAATGGCTGGCTTTTCACGCTCTGGCCACTGATAGATTACGACTAACCTTTGCTAGACTGAAAATGACGACAGCGCTGCGAGACAACCAGCAATAACGCCGATGAGAACCCAGTGTCACTGATGCCGCAAAGTAGCCGATCCCTTGTCAAAATTCCTGTGTCTGAACTTCAGGTGGGCATGTACGTGGCCCGTTTGGACCGTCCATGGGAAGAAACCTCGTTTCTTTATCAGGGGTTCTTCATTTATGACTGGCGCGACATTCAGGAGCTGCAGACGCAGTGTGAGTTCGTCTATGTGCAGTCGGAAACGGAAGTGGTTGAGGAAGAGAAAGTCGTCACGGCGCCCAGTGGCAAAAAGGTCCGTACCAGGGTCAAGAAAGAGAAGACGCGTCTGGTTCACAAAGTGCCCGCTTATCGGGAGCTGAGCAAAGCGTCCACCTCATTGGGACAGGCCAGACAGACGATTCATGATGTGTTTCGCGCCGTGAAGCTGGGCCGTGATATAGATATGGAGGCGGTGACCGTCGCCGTAACGGATATCGTCGACAGCATCATGCGTAACCCGAACGCGCTGCAATGGCTGTCCCTGATTAAAGATAAAGATGACTACACCGCTGAACATTGCCTGCGTGTTTGCATTTTGTCCATCATTATTGGGCGGGAGATGGGGTTCAACGAGTCTGAAATGGTGGATATCGGCGTTTGCGGAATGTTGCATGACGTAGGCAAGGTCAAGGTGCCGGATGAAATTCTCAATAAGCCAGGCAGTCTGGACAAGGATGAATTTGAGATCATGAAGCAGCATTCCCAGTACGGCAGGGATATTCTTATTTCGCTGTCTTCTGCTCCCAAGAGCGCGGTGGACGTCGCATACAGCCATCATGAAAAGGTGGATGGAACCGGGTATCCGCGAGGACTGGCTGCGCACCAGATCCCTCTCAAGGCGAAAATAGTCGGCGTCGTGGACGCCTATGACGCCATGACATCCGCCCGGGTCTATAAAGATCCCATGTCTGCGCTGGAGTCTCTGCGCATCATCTATGATGTTAGAGGCAAGCACTTTGACCTGGAGGTGGCGGAATTCTTCATCAAGACGATGGGCGTGTATCCGGCGGGCCATATTGCGGAACTCAGCAGCGGCGAAGTCGGCATCATTGTGCGCTCCAACAATGAATATCGTCTTAAGCCCAAGGTTTTGCTGGTGCTGGATGAGAAAAAACAACTGCGTAAAGAAAGCATTCTCGACCTTTCCATCAATTGCCTGACCGATGCAGGCAAACCGCTGCGCATCAAGGAGATTCACCCTAACGGAGCATTTGGCGTGCGGCTGGAAAACTACGTGAAGAAGGGGCTGCGGCTCGCCGAGTTCGACGACTGAGCCGCATTGGTTTCAGGCGCTTTCTGTCTTCGCCGCCAGCGTCCGTTTGAACTCCATGGTCATCTGATGTCCTTTAAGCGCTGGCCCCGACAGGGCGCTTAGGGCCAATTTACCAATGAGAATAAGCGTCGCCGTGGCCAGGGCGTCGAGAAACCATATCATTGGCGTTGTCAGCCATGCTGCGTCAAATGCTGGCTTGAATGTCCCGCCCAACGTCGTCATCCCCACCAAACCATGCAGCGCCAAGGCGATCCAGAACCCTGAACAGTAGGGGCAACGCCAATCCTCGTATAGTTTCGCCAGAGGGCGGGGCAGGCTTGCAATCATGCGACTAAACCAGGTTCCCCATTCCGGCAGCTTTTCCCATATCAGCAAATAAATACCTAATCCCACTAATGCGGCTGAATAATCCATGACTTCGCGACTCCCGATACTTCTCTAAAAGATGAATCAACAAAAACAGGACTTATGATGCGGGAGGCGGTATAGGATCGGGTAGAGCGTGGCTTGGGGGAAAATCGGCTTATTTTTAGATGGGGGAGGTGAAAGACTGATGCCGATATCCGTTTATATGATTGTATTTTGGTCTTTTTTGCGATGAATTCTCATTTATATCAGATTCAATTTGTAATATGTAAATGGCAGTTTACTTGAAATATATGAGTGAGGATTAATCCTCTCAATAATTAGGTAATTACCGGAACAAATTCATAAAAATTCTGTTGATTATTTCGCTTTACATATATTTAACTGAATGAAAAATATGGATTTTATAAAATATTGTTTTATTGATAAGGTTTAACTTATTAATAAATAGTAATATCGTGGGTTTATTGCTGGGAAGCGGGGTTGAGGCATAATCAGGATATTGCCGATGAAACAAGCTACTAATACAAATTAGAAAATACAGGACTGCTCATGCCAGCTAACTTTACCTCAAGAGATTTACACTATAACGGCATAGATCGCCGGTCGGGACCTCGCCGCACTAATGCTGATCGACGCAACAGCGTCCGTTTTGAGCCGGGGAATCCGGACCGGCGCCAGATCGCTGGACGCCGCGCAGGTGAAACAGGCGGTTGGGCGAGGACCACGCTGTAATCCTCAGCTTTCAGTCTTCATCCGCTGAGGTTTTGTCAGCGGCTTATTCCGCCTCGTAGGTGATCAGCCGATAGCCGACGCCCTGTTCCGTCACCAGAAAGCGGGGAGAGGAAGGGGCGTCGCCGAGCTTATTTCTCAGTTTGGCCACCACAATGCGCAGGTAATGCGTGTCTTCTTTGTGCGTCGGCCCCCAGATTTCCGCCAGCAGTTGCTGTTGCGTCACCACATGGTCGGGCGTGGCCGCCAGCCGCGCCAGCAGGGCATATTCCTTTTTGGACAGATGGATGTCCTCGCCATCCAGACTGACCGAGCGCTTTACGAAGTTGATCAGCAAGCCGGCGGAATGATAGTTCTCTGCCGAAGGTCGCAACGTTGTTGGTTCGCGATCCCGCAGCAGTACTCTGATACGGGCGACAAACTCGCGTATGCCGAAAGGCTTGGTGACGTAGTCGTTGGCGCCATTATCCAGCGCCTCCACTTTTTCCGCCTCCGAGGAGCGCACGGACAGTACTAACACCGGCGTCCGGCTGGTGCGCCGAAGTTGCTTCAGCGCCTCCTGACCGTCCATGTCCGGCAGTCCCAGATCAAGCACAATCACATCCGGCGTTTCTGTGGTCGCCAGCATCAATCCTTCAGTGGCTGAACCCGCCTGCAATACCTCATAGCCTTCCGAACGCAGGCTGATGCGCAGAAAGCGTAGAATCTGCGGTTCATCGTCGATAACAAGAATACGTGGTTTGGCGGCGGTCAATACGGGTCTCGTCGTTTGGTAAGCAGGCGAAAATCCGCACGAGGATATAGCTCCAAATACAAAAGCTCAATAAGCGTCAGTGTGGTGGGGCTCTTTCACTCAAAGGGCATAGTCTGACTTGCCTATGTTTTTTCCGACGTAGCTTTGCATAATGCTGTTTGTAGAAAACGATTTCATAAATTTGCAGTCATGGAGACGGATGTAAGCAATGTTAAAAACATGACGAAAAACATTGCAGGGCGGTCGCTTAATGATTCAGCGCAACAGATGAGAAAGGGACGTTTGTATAGAAAAAGTGGCGATTCAGGTCTAGACCCAAAACCCGATACTTTTTTACGTGATTTCATATCATTATTGCCGGAAATAGAGGCTTATAGCGCTATTTTGCGTTGTGAATCCGGCTTTGATCTAGTTAAAAAGGGCGTTTTTCAGTTCATTTTTTACAAACCGGCATTCGCAAACTAGACTGCTTTTATCATATAAGCCCACGCAAGCGAGCAGCCTTGCCGACGCAGGTGAAATAGTCGAACTAACGCGTAAAAAATTTTTACGTATAGTTGAAAACGTTTTCAGAAGTGATCAAAAATCAACCCTGACCCTGTTGGGGTCGATCATGAAGATTAAACGCGACCAACGTCCTGCCTGCGGCGAGTGATGCGGCTGACGTGAATCGGAATGGCGAAGTAAGGAGAAGGAATATGAAAAAACTACCAGTATGGGCTCTGTTAGGCGGATGCTCACTTATCTCCGCTCAGGGAATGGCGCAGGAGAATTATGGGGAAGCCCTGCAAAAATCCATTTACTTCTATGAAGCCCAACAGTCTGGCGTTCTGCCGGAATGGAATCGCGTCGAATGGCGGGATGACTCCGCTGTTCAGGATGGCGCCGATGTCGGCAAAGACCTTAGCGGCGGTTGGTATGACGCTGGCGATCATGTCAAATTTGGTTTCCCCATGGCGGCGTCGGCGACACTGCTGGCCTGGGGCGCGGTGGAGTACCGGGATGCATACGAGCAATCAGGGCAGTTGCAGCATATCCTTAATAACCTGCGTTTTGTCGCCGATTATTTCGTAAAAGCCCATACCGCGCCCAATGAGTTGTGGGGTCAGGTTGGCAACGGCGGCGCGGACCACGCATGGTGGGGCTCCGCCGAAGTCATGCCGATGGCGCGCCCGTCTTATAAAATAGACGCCAGTTGTCCGGGCTCGGATCTGGCGGGCGAAACCGCCGCGGCGCTGGCGGCGATCGCCATGGTTTTCAAACCGGTGGACAGCGCATACGCCAATACACTGCTGACCCACGCCAGCCAGTTGTATGAGTTCGCCAATACCTATCGCGGCAAATATTCCGATTGCATCACTGACGCCGGCAGTTACTACAAATCCTGGAGCGGTTATCAGGATGAACTGGTCTGGTCCGCGCTCTGGTTATATCGCGCCACCGGCGAAGCCAGCTACCTGCAGCAGGCGAAACAGGAATATCAAAAGCTGGGCGGGGAAGGGCAGCAAGACGTTAAAGCCTACAAGTGGGGACACGCCTGGGACAACAAAGCCTACGGCTCCTATGTCCTGATGGCGCAGATCACCGGGGAGGCCAGCTATCAGGCGGATGCGGAGCGTTGGCTGGATTATTGGACGACCGGCTACAACGGCGAGCGGGTGAACTATACCCCAGGCGGACTGGCTTATCTGGATGTGTGGGGCGCTAACCGCTACGCCGCTAATACCGCTTTCATTGCGCTGGTCTACGCGGACTTTTTGAACAACGCCGGCGTCAAGGCGGAGAAAGCGCAAGCCTATTACGATTTCGGCCGCAGCCAGATTGAATATCTGCTCGGAAACAATCCGGCGGGCGTCAGCTATCAGATCGGTTATGGCGCTAACTATCCCACCAATCCCCATCATCGTACGGCCCATGGAACCTGGACCAACAACCTGCGTACGCCGGAGCAGTCCCGCCATTTGCTGATTGGGGCGCTGGTAGGCGGTCCTGATAGCAATGACAACTATGCGGATGATCGCGGCGACTATGTGAAAAACGAAGTGGCCACGGATTATAACGCTGGCTTTACTTCCGCCTTGGCGCGCCTTTACTTGGATTTTGGCGGCGATGCGATTCCTGATAACGCTTTTCCCCAGGCGGAAGCAAAAGACGAAGAGTTTTATGCCGAAGCGAAACTGAACTCCAGCGGTCCCCGTTATGTGGAAATCGCCGCGCAAGTGCATAACCACAGCGCCTGGCCGGCGCGGGGCAGCGAGCAGCTGCGCTTCCGCTACTGGGTCGACCTTTCCAACGAGTTCGCCGCCGGTTATGGCCTGCAGGACATCAAAGTCACCACCGCCTACAGCCAGGCGACGGAAGTGAGCGGCCTGCAGTCCTGGGGCGATCCAGACGATCATATCTACTACGTCGACGCGTCTTTTCAGGGAGTGAATATCTATCCAGGCGGACAGTCGGAATCCCGCAGGGAAGTGCAACTCAGACTCTCATTGCCGACCAATACCAACGCCAGCGAATGGGGCAACGAAGGCGATCCATCCTGGGACAGCTATGACGGCGTCTACAAAAAAGCGAGCAAAATCGCGCTGTATGACGGCGCCGAACTGGTCTGGGGTGAAGAACCCGGCGCAGGTTGCGGCGGCGACTCCGGCGTCAACTGCCTGCCGCAGGCCCAGTCTCTGACTGTCACGGCGCGCATGGACGAGCCTGTCGAAATCACCCTGCAGGGCGAAGACAGCGACGGCTCCATCGTCGCCTATGAATACACGCAACCCGCCCATGGCGCCCTGACGGGAACAGGTCCAGCGGTCACCTATATGCCTCATGCCGGATACCATGGGTTGGATTCATTCACCTACACCGTGCTGGACAACGACGGTGGGCGCTCGCAACAGGCGCAGGTCGTCGTCGACGTCGACGCGCCGGATCTGCCGTCCCTTGAGATCACCGCGCCTACGGACGGATTCGAAGTGGCGCCGGGGCTGTCCTTTACTGTGCGTTATCGCCTGGAGAACGCGCCCAGCGTGCGTCTGTATTTGAATGCTGAACTTGTTGGGGAAGGGGACGCCGCCGGCATGATGGATGTGACGGCTCCTTCTGTAGAGGGAAGCTACACCCTGAAACTCATTGCGGTATCCGCCGAAGGTCAGGAAATCGGGGACGCCGCCGACACTATTGTCATCAACGTCGCCGAACCGGACGCAGGCGGGGATATCTCATGCAGCGTCGGCGGGCTGAATGTCTGGAATACCGGTTATGTGCTGGGCGACGTCAAAGTCGTCAATAACGGATCGTCTTCTATCAACGGGTGGGAAGTCGTTCTCACCTTTGATGAACCCACTTCCATCGTGAACCTGTGGAACGGGGCGTACACGCTGTCCGCGGACGGTAAAACCCTCACCGTGAAAAACATGCCTTACAACGGCTCACTAGGGCCAGACGCAGCGACCAGCTTTGGTCTGCAGGGCATTCACGATGGAAGTTTCACACCGCCAACCTGCACCGCCAGATAACCCCGCAATACCGCCAATCTCTGACCGGAAGCGGTTCCAGCGCGCTGGATTCCGGTCAGGACGGCGTTATCTGAGCGAGTGTGAATTAATAATATATACGGAGTCAAAACATGGACCTAACGTTCAAGAAAAGACCATTGAAGGGGATGCTGCTGCCTATCGCCGCAGCGGTTAGCTTCGCTACTTTCTGCTCCCACGCGCAAGCCAGCGCAGAGGAATACAATGAGCGCTTTATGGAGATGTGGAACAAGATTCACGATCCCGATAACGGATACTTCAGCGCTGACGGCGGTCCTTATCACTCTGTGGAGACGCTGATTGTCGAGGCGCCGGACCATGGCCATGAATCCACCAGTGAAGCTTACTCCTACTTTCTGCTGCTGGAAGCCTACTACGGTAAAGTGACCGGCGACTGGAGCAAGCTGCGCAACGCCTGGGCGAAGATGGAAGAACACATCATTCCCACCCATGAGATGCAGCCGACCAACAATTTCTACAACCCCTCCAAGCCTGCGTCCTATGCGGCGGAACATTCGCAGCCGTCCGGTTATCCGAGCCAGTTGGAGTTCGGCGTTCCCGTCGGCGAAGACCCGATCTCCGCCAAACTGGCGCAGACCTACGGCACCTGGGATGTTTACGGCATGCACTGGCTGCTGGATATGGACAACATCTACGGTTACGGCAACCTGGGCGATGGCGTCAGCACGCCTTCCTACATCAACACCTTCCAGCGCGGCGAGCAGGAGTCCGTGTGGGAAACCGTCACGCACCCTTCCTGGGAGAGCTTCAAATGGGGCGGCCCCAATGGGTTCCTGCCGTTGTTCACCAAGGACAACAACTACTCCAGACAATGGCGCTACACCAACGCCCCGGACGCCGACGCCCGCGCGGTGCAGGTGATGTACTGGGCGTATCAGTGGATCAAGGAGCAGGGTAAAGACTCGGAACAGGAAGTGCCTGGTTTGATGGCCAAGGCGGCCAAGATGGGGGACTACCTGCGTCTGGCCATGTTCGATAAATACTTCAAGAAAATGGGAACCCAGGACAAAAACGCCCAGGGTGGCCGTGGTTACGAGAGCGCCCATTACCTGATGTCCTGGTATTACGCTTGGGGCGGAGCGGCGGACCCCAGCGCCGGTTGGGCGTTCCGCATCGGCAGCAGCCATGTGCACTTCGGTTATCAGAACCCCATCGCCGCCATGGCGTTGTCGGAGTTCGACCCGCTTAAGCCGAAAACCCCGGGCGCCACGGAGGACTGGGCCACCGGTCTGAAGCGCTCCATGGAGTTCTACACTTGGCTGCAATCGGCGGAAGGCGGTATCGCCGGCGGCGCCACCAACAGCTGGGACGGCTCCTACAATCCCCATCCCCAGGATCGCGCCGACGCCACGTTCTACGGAATGGTGTACGACGAAAACCCGGTGTATCACGATCCAGGCAGCGGTACCTGGTTTGGCTGGCAGGCCTGGTCCATGCAGCGGGTGGCGGAATACTACTACCTGAAAGGGGACGCCCAGGCCAAGCAGTTGATGGATAAGTGGGCTCCCTGGGTGATGAACAATATCAACTGGCTGGAAGACGGCTCCTTTGAAATTCCCGCCACTCTTGAATGGACTGGTAAACCGGAGAAATGGGACCCGGCCAACCCGAAAGCCAACGCCAATCTGCACGTGAGTGTGGTGGATCATGGTCAGGATCTAGGTATCGCGGCGGGTGTGGCCAAGGCGTTAATGTTCTATGCGGCGGCGGCGGAGAAATACGATACGCCTCAGAACGAGGCCAAAGAGGCGTCCAAAAAATTACTCGACGCCATGTGGACCCACTTCCAGACTCCGAAAGGATTAGCGGCGCCGGAAAAACGCGGCGACTATGCGCGCTTTTTCGACAAGGTATACGTACCCGGCGAGTTCAACGGCTCCATGGCTAATGGGGACGCGATCAACAGCGAATCCACGTTCTTGAGCATGCGCTCGTTCTATTTGGACGACCCTATGTTCAAGCAGGTGGAAGACGCGTTGAATTCTGGTGAAGACCCTGTGTTCACCTACCACCGCTTCTGGGCGCAGGCGGAAGCGGCGACCGCATACGCCAACTACGCGTCATTGTTTGAAGCGGACAACCCTTGCGACGAAGGCTGCGCGCCGACAGCGCAACCGCTGTCCGTCTCCACCCGCGTCAACAAGGCGGTTTCCATCACCCTGAAAGGAACGGATAGCGACGGAACCGTCGTCGGTTATACCGTCAGCAAGCAACCCCAGCATGGAACCCTGTCCGGTTCTGGCTCCAATGTGACCTATCAGCCTGAAGCGGGTTTCAGCGGCAGCGATGCGTTCGAATACACCGTGACCGACAACAGCGGCGAAGTGTCCGCGCCAGCCAAAGTCAGCATTGATGTGGCGGAAGCGTCAATCAGTCTGACGTCTCCCGCAGATGGCGCTGAATTCGAGACTGGCGCGTCCGTCACGGTCAAAGTGAACAAAGAGGCTGGTTTGCAAGCGCAGGTGGTATTGAACGGAGCCGTAGCAGCGACTATCGCCGGCGATAGCGACGCCGCGCAAGTGACTTTGCCGACCAGCGAAGGAACGCACAGTCTGGCGGCGAAGTTGCTGGATGAAGACGGTTCCGTCATCGCTACCTCCAACAGTGTCTCCGTGAAGACCAAAAAAGCGCCTTCCGGCGATGGCCTGACCTGTACTGTACGCGAAGATGTTTGGAACAGCGGGTTTGTCGCGCATGTCACACTGACCAATAACACCAGTGAAGTAATCAATGGCTGGACAGTGAACATCCCGCTGGGCGCGACGGATCAATACACCAACGGCTGGAGCGCGCAGTATAGCGTCAACGGCTCTGTGTTAAAGGCGACCAACATGAGCTGGAACGGGACATTGCAGCCTGGCGCCTCCACCAGCATCGGCTTCCAGGGGACCCATGGAGGAACGCATGCGCCGATTAAGTGCGCAGAATAAACAGGGAATATTAGAGCGACCTATTACGCCTATCGCGTCACTGACCATTAGGTGTTGATAGCCCTTTTGGGGACGATTACGTCCCCTTTTTTTGCTTTGCTCATAGGTTTTACGCTTTGCCGTAGAGAACGATTCTTTCCTTAGACCGCTGCCCGCAAATCACCCTCGATAATAATATCGCCGCCCTCGAAACCGGGGTTTTCAATACGGTCCAGCAACATGTTGATGGCGGAGTGGCCCATCTGATAAGTGTCGTGGTGTACGCAAGGGATATTGAAGTCGAAGATATCCGCGTAGGGCGCTTCATCGATGCTGAACACCGCAGGATGGTGATTTTTGGCGCCCAATCTACGCAGCGCTTTAAGCGCGCCCAGGGTGATCAGAATGTTGAGGCCGAACACTGCGTCCGGTGATTGTTTGTGCTGTTTGAAGTAGGCGGTGGCGTTTTCAAACGCCGGTTCCATGGTGTAGTCGCCATAAAGCACTTCCAACCGGGTGGGTTCTTCGCATTCGGCAAGCGCTTTTTTCAGGCCTTCAAGTCGCAGTTTGGAAATGTTGGACTGCTCCGGACCCGCCAGCGCCAGGATATGGCGATGACCCTGTTCCAGTACATAACGGCCGCCTTTGTAACCGCTTGCGAGATTGTCCAGATACACGCCGGGGAAGGGCGCCGCCGGCAGACGACGGTCCACTTGCACCACCGGGATATTGGCGTGAATCAGCTGCTCCAGATATAGCGGGCGGTATTCGTCATAGTCGGACACCACGGACAGAATGATGCCGTCCACCTGATAACTGAGCATGGTTTCCATGGCTTTGTTTTCCAGCTCGGGAGAACCGTCAGTATCGAACAGCATGATGGAATAATTGCGCTTTTTGGCCGCGCGGGAGATCGCCTTGATCATTTCACTGTAGAAAGGGTTGTCCAGGCTGGCGGTGATAATGCCAATTAATCGGCTTTTGCTGCCTTTAAGGTTGCGGGCGAAAGCGTTGGGGACGTAATTCAGCTCTCGCGCCACTTCCAGAATCCGGTCCAGGGTTTCTTTTTTCACCAGCTCCGGCTTGGTCAATGCTCTGGATACGGTGATGGTGGTCATATTCACCCGGCGGGCGATATCGGTAATCGTTACTTTGCTCTTTCTGGGCATGATGCCTCTCAAACGCGTTGTCGGTAAGGGGGGGCGGAGACCCCGGAATGTATGTCGCGACTTGCTTGTTGCATTGGAAAATTCGCTATGATAGCTTAATGTTAACGTTAACATTCTCTCAATGCGAGGGATTGTTGCAAAAGTTGATATTTATTCTATATAGATGTCAACGTTAGCGTTCCCGTAGATGGAGGCCAGCTCCGGCTCCCTTCTACGGGTTTGTTCAACGTGGAAATGTTAACGTTAACATCTGGCGTAGAAGCCGCTTTGAACCACTAAAAATAAATAAAGGTTGAGTCATGTTGAAAATAAGTAAAACCCTTAAGACCCTTGTCGCCGGTATCGCTTGCAGTTTGGGCTTGGCTTCGCCAGCCGGAGCTGAACAACTGAAAATCGGCATGTCCTTTCAGGAGCTGAACAACGCTTATTTCGTCACCATGAAAAATGCGTTGGAAGACGCCGCCAAGGACATCGGCGCGGAACTCTATATCACGGACGCCCATCACGACGTTTCCAAACAGATCAACGATGTAGAAGACATGCTGCAGAAA
This sequence comes from Hahella sp. NS-SX17, assembly GCF_057367735.1. Taxonomy (NCBI): domain Bacteria; kingdom Pseudomonadati; phylum Pseudomonadota; class Gammaproteobacteria; order Oceanospirillales; family Hahellaceae; genus Hahella; species Hahella sp. NS-SX17. The sequence continues at coordinate 4,907,716 of NZ_CM170632.1, read as the reverse complement.
GGCGTGGATATTCTGCTGTTGAACCCCACTGACTCCGTCGGCGTGCAATCCGCCGTCGTCTCCGCCAAAAAAGCGGGCGTCATTACTGTCGCCATCGACGCGGAGGCGGAAGGCCCCATCGATTCCTTCGTCGGCTCCAAGAACTACACCGCCGGTTACCTGGCCGGTAGATATCTTGGCGAACATTTGGGGGGCAAGGGCGAAGTCGCCATCCTTGACGGCATTCCCGTCGTACCCATTCTCGAACGCGTGCGCGGATTCAGCGACGCTATGCTGGAATTCCCCGACATCAAAGTGGTCGGCAAACAGAACGGCAAGCAGGAGCGCGACGTCGCCATGAACGTGACGGAAAACATGCTGCAGGCCAACCCCGGCCTGGATGGCGTATTCAGCGTTAACGACACTGGCGCTCTGGGCGCGCTGACCGCCATCGAAGCCAGCGGCATGGACGTCAAACTGGTCAGCGTGGACGGTCACCCGGAAGCGATCAAGGCCATGTTGAAACCTGACTCCAAATTCATCGCCACCTCGGCGCAGTTCCCCCGTGATCAGGTCCGTCTGGGGTTGGCCATCGCATTGGTCAAGCACTGGGGCTCTGAAATCCCCACCTCCATGCCGGTGGACGTGAAGTTGATCGACAAAGCCGGAGCCGCTGACTTTAGCTGGTAGAGGTTAAGCCGCGTTTTACTGGAATGAGTCTCTGTAGATGCGGGCCTTTCTCCCCCCAAGGGTAAGGCCCTTCGACAGGCTCAGGGTGAACAGAGCGCGTGCTCTTCTTCGCATAAACGCTGGGCGGCGAGCTTTCTATCGCCACGGCGTTCTCAGGAACAAGCAAGCCCGGAGACGGTTTCGCCATGCGCGTGAGCGCAGTGCGGCGGTGTTTTGGGCGGTGCAGGTGGAAGTTAGGTCGTATTACCGGGTGTAAGAGTCATGAACAGTCTTCTTTCCCTTGAACATATCAGCAAAGGTTTTCCCGGCGTGCGTGCGCTCAACGATATCAGCTTCGAGCTGCAATCCGGGGAGATTCACGCTCTGCTGGGCGAAAACGGGGCGGGTAAATCCACCCTGATGAAAATTTTGTGCGGCGTCTATAAGCAGGACGCCGGGCGCATTCTGATCGAAGGCGAACCGGTGGACTTTCGGCACTATCACGACGCCACTGACGCTGGCGTAGGCGTCATTTTTCAGGAATTCAGCCTGATACCTTACCTCAACGCAGTGGAGAACATTTTTCTTGGCCGCGAGTTGCGCAATGCCTTGGGCATGCTGCGCAAAAAGGATATGCGCGCTCAGGCGGAAAAAATCTGTCAGCGTCTGGATGTGAACATTGATCTGGACGCGCCAGTGGATCATCTGAGCGTGGCGGAGCAACAATTTGTGGAAATCGCCAAGGCGCTGTCGCTGGATGCGCGCATCCTGGTGCTGGACGAGCCTACCGCCACCCTGACGCCCAACGAGGCGGAACATCTGTTTCGAGTGATGCGGGAGCTCAAGGCGCAGGGCGTGGGCATGGTGTTTATTTCCCATCACATGGAAGAGATCTACGAGATTTGCGACCGCATTACCGTATTGCGCGATGGCGAAAAGGTTGGTGATCGCGATGTCAGCGAAGTGGCGGTGGACGATCTGCTGGAAATGATGGTGGGCCGTAAGATCAGCAATAGCTTTCCAGATAAAACGCCGCAGCAGGTTGACGGCGATATCGTCATAGACGCCCGCGCTATTCAACTGCACAAAAACGGTCCAGTGAACTGCTTTCAAGTGCGTAAAGGGGAAATTCTGGGATTCGCCGGGCTGGTGGGCTCCGGCCGCACGGAGACGGCGCTGGCCATGATCGGCGCATTGCCCGCCTGTCGCAAAGACGTGACCGTGGATGGCGAGCCCGCAGCGATGAAAACGCCGGCGGAGGCGCTGCGTCGCGGTATTGGTCTGTTGCCGGAGAGTCGTAAGAAAGAGGGGCTGATACTGCCGTTCTCAATTCGCGAAAACATCACATTGAACAACCTCGCCAAAGTCTCCGGCATGGCCTCCGTTATTGATCGTAAGAGGGAGAGCGAGGTTGCGGAAACCCTGTCGGCGAAAGTACGGGTGAAAGCGCCGGACTGCGAAACGCCGGTGGGCAATCTGAGCGGCGGCAACCAGCAGAAAGTGGTGATCGCCCGCTGGCTGAACAACGACTGCAAGGTGCTTATTTTCGACGAACCGACCCGAGGCATTGATGTTGGCGCGAAGGCGGAAATCTATCGCCTGATGAAGCAACTGACCGCCCAGGGGGTGTCGATCATCATGATTTCTTCCGAATTGCCGGAAGTGGTGGGCGTGAGCGATCGCGTCGCGGTTTTTCGGCAGGGAAGCATCGTCAAGATACTGGAAGGGGATGCGGTGAATTCCAATGAAATTATGCGCTATGCAACCGGAGGCGTAAAAGATGAATAAAATGACTGGCGGCGCCACGGCGAATGTAGAGGTGAACCTGATGCAAGGCTGGCTGAAAAAGTGGCGGAAATCCCCCGCGTTTTATCCACTGCTCGGCTTTATCGTGATTTTCGTCGCGATGGCGCTGGCGAACGAGAACTTTTTGACCGCCGCTAATCTGAGCAACGTGGCGCGACAGGTGTCCATCAATGCGATTATCGCCGTAGGCATGACCTGCGCGATTCTGACTGGCGGCATCGACTTGTCGGTGGGACCGGTGATGGCGTTGTCCGGCACCATTACCGCCGGTTTGATCCTGGCGGGATTTCCACCTGAAATCGCCATTATGGGCGGCTTGCTGGTGGGCGCGCTGTTCGGCGCAGGCAATGGCGCTTTTGTCGCTTACGCCAAAATGCCGCCGATTATTGTGACGCTGGCCACCATGGGCATCGCTCGCGGGTTGGCGTTGATCTACACCGGCGGATACCCCATCTCCGGCCTGCCTGACTCCTTTGCTGTACTGGGACGCGGCGAATTCTTCGGCATTCAGGCGCCGATTCTGGTGATGGCGGCGGTGTATCTGATCGCCTATGTTCTGCTTAATCATATGCCTTTTGGCCGCTATGTATACGCGATAGGAGGCAACGAAGAAGCCGCACGTCTGAGCGGGGTGAGGGTGCGCCGCTATAAGCTGGCGGTCTACACCATCAGCGGATTCACCGCCGCGCTGGCGGGCATCGTACTTACTTCCCGTCTCATGAGCGGCCAGCCCAACGCGGGCATAGGCTTCGAGCTGGACGCCATCGCCGCGGTGGTGCTTGGCGGCGCGGCCATCGCCGGCGGACGCGGAGCCATCATGGGCACCCTGATTGGCGCGATGATGCTGGGCGTGCTCAACAACGGCCTCAACCTGATGGGCGTTTCGCCCTACATTCAGAACATCATCAAGGGCGGCATCATTCTGCTCGCCATATTTATCAGCAGAAGCCGGGATAAATAATCCCGGTCCGTTCTCAAAACTCGAAATCATATAACACGAACAACAGCCATTATCAGCATGGCGATGATAGAGGCATGCTGATAATCAGGCGCATGGATGCGCCTGCGCGGCGGCAAGCCGCGGGAGACAGGACCTGACACGTGCAGGTCCTGTCGTTTCAGACAAATGGAAGGAAGCCATTTGTCTGCCAGATTAATAATATGGAGAATTCCGCATGTCTGCTTTACCTGAAATGATGACCGCGGTGGTCTGTCACGCTCCCAACGATTACCGCCTGGAACAGCGCCCCCGACCGGTGGCGGGGCCCGGCGAGCTGGTGATAAAAATCGAGGCCTGCGGCATTTGCGGCAGCGACTGCAAAGCCAGCTCCGGCGCGGATATGTTCTGGTGCGGCGATAATCCCTGGTTGAAAGCGCCGGTGATTCCCGGCCATGAATTCTATGGTCGCGTGGCGGAAATGGGACCGGGCGCGGCGGAGCGCTTCAACGTCAAGCTGGGAGAGAAAGTGATCGCCGAGCAGATTGTTCCCTGCGAACGCTGTCGCTTCTGTCGTTCCGGCAAATACTGGATGTGCGAAGTACACAATATCTTTGGATTCCAGAAAGACGTCGCCGAGGGCGGTATGGCTCAGTACATGCGCGTGCCCGCCAACGCCGTCGTGCATCGCATTCCCGAGTCGGTGTCTCTGGAGGACGCCGCGTTGATCGAGCCGATGGCCTGCGCCATCCACACCGTCAATCGGGCGGACATTCAATTGGATGATGTAGTGGTGCTGGCGGGCGCGGGCCCGTTGGGGCTGTGCATGATACAGGTCGCGCGATTGAAAACGCCGAAAAAACTGGTGGTGATCGACATGGTGGATGAGCGCCTGGAACTGGCCAAGGACTTCGGCGCGGACGTGGTGTTGAATCCCGCCCGCGACGATATCGACGCGGCTATCAAAGGCATGACCGACGGCTATGGCTGCGATGTCTATATCGAAGCTACCGGCGCGCCGGCGGCGGTCACTCAGGGCTTGCGCATCATTCGCAAACTGGGGCGTTTCGTCGAATTCAGCGTATTTGGCGCGGAAACCACCACCGACTGGTCCGTCATCGGCGATCGTAAGGAACTGGACATTCGCGGCGCGCATCTGGGGCCGTACACCTATCCCGTGGCCATTGATCTGTTTGAGCGCGGCCTGGTGACATCCCGAGGCATCGTCACTCATCAGCGTAAACTGGATGACTGGGAGAACGCCTTCAAACTGGCGTCCACCGCAGATTCCATCAAAGTACTGCTGGTACCCTGAGGAGGGGCGTCATGAACTACGTCATTGGCGTCGATATCGGCACCCAAAGCGCGAAGGCCCTGTTGGTGGCGGCGGACGGGGCCATCATCGCGAAAGCGTCGCAAAGTTACCAGGTGGACACGCCGCGTCCGCTGTGGGCGGAGCAGTGGCCGGATGTCTGGCTACAGGCGGTGTATAAAACCGTGGCCGAATGCGTGGCGGCCTCTGGAGTCGACCCTGCCAGCGTTCGCGGTATTTGCGTCAGCAGTCTTTATGGCGGCTCCGGCATTCCTGTGGATGCGGATATCAAACCGTTGCATCCCTGTCTGATCTGGATGGACCGCCGGGCCACCGCCGAGACGGAATGGGTGCGGGAGCAGCTGGATGTGGCGCGCTTGCAGGAAATTACCGGCAACGGCGTGGACAGCTATTACGGCTACACCAAGATGCTGTGGCTGAAGAACCACAAGCAGGATGTCTGGCGTCAAACCCGCTACCTGCTGCCCCCCAACAGTTACGTCAACTATCACCTGACTGGCGAGTTGGCGGTGGATCACAGCTCCGCCGGCAATATCGGCGGCGTATACGATCTGCGGCGGCGGAACTGGTCGCAGGAAGCGTTAGAGATGCTGGGTATCGATGTGGACAAAATGCCCAAACGGCTGGTGGCCTCAGGCGACATTGTCGGGCGCCTCACGGCGGAGGCGGGAGCGCATCTTGGGCTGCCCGCCGGGGTTCCCGTGGTGGCGGGCGGCGTTGATGCGGCCATGGCGACCCTGGCTGCGGGCGTCGTGGAACCGGGCAACCATGTCGCCATGATCGGCACCAGCATGTGCTGGGGCTTTGTGAATCGGGAGACGGATGCGCGCAACGGCTTGATCAGCATGCCTTATGTGGCCAATGGCGAAGAAGAGATATACATCTTCGGCGGCGCCATCACCGCGGGCGCTTCCATCAGTTGGTTTCGGGAGCAGTTCTGCGAGCAGGATCGGCAGGCGGCGCAAGCGCAGGGCGAAGCGGATGTCCATCAACTTATGGAAAGAGAAGCGGCGAAAACGCCGGCTGGCGCCAATGGACTGGTATTTCTGCCGTATCTCATGGGAGAGCGCAGTCCGATCTGGGACCCCAACGCTTCCGGCTCCTTCGTCGGGCTGACCTTGTATCACACCCGCGCGCATTTATATCGCTCCATTCTGGAAGGGCTGGCGTTTGCGTTACGGCATAACATCGAATGCGGCAGGCAAGGAGCGGCGCGCCTTGATCCTGAGCTGATTGTGGTAGGCGGCGCAGCGCGCTCGGATCTGTGGATGCAGATCATCGCGGACGTCACTGGTTATCCGGTTTTAACCATTGAGCAGGATGTGGAAGCGCCCATAGGGGCTGCGCTTCTGGCGGCGCAGGCGGGGGGCATGGTGGAAAACGCCGCGGCCATTCGCGACTGGATCAGCCTCACGCCCAGAGCCAGGCCCATTGCCGCGAACACTGAGGTCTACGAGCGTATGTTTAAACAATATTGCGCGCTGTATCCAAAGCTGCGCGACGCCATGCACGAACTGAGAGCCGTGGCGCAGGAGAAAGAGTAGAACGATGAAAAGTTTATTAAATCAATTACGCGATTACACCAAGGTCGTCGCCGACACTGGCGATCTGGAGGCGATTCGCCGTTTTGCGCCGGAAGACGCTACGACTAATCCTTCGCTGGTGTTGAAAGCCGCACAGTCCGGAGACTATGACGCCTTATTGCGGCAAAGCGTGGCGCTGGCGCGTCGACTGAATCCTCATGATGAGGAAAGAGCCATTGAAACCGCTCAGGACAATCTGGTCGTAGCTATGGCGCAGCGCATATTAGACGCGACGCCGGGTAAGGTTTCCATTGAGGTCAGCGCCCGCTACTCCTACGACATCGACGCTACTGTCGCTAAGGCGCGGGAACTGCGGCGTTTATTGAGTCAGGCCGGCGCGCCGGTGGAGCGGGTGTTGATCAAAATCGCCGCTACCTGGGAAGGCGCTCAGGCGGCGCGCATGCTGGAAAGGGAAGGCGTCAATTGCAATCTGACGTTGATCTTCAATCTGGCGCAGGCGCGCGCCTGCGCGGAGGCGGGCGCGTATCTGGTGTCTCCTTTCGTCGGCCGCATTCTGGACTGGTATAAGCAGGCGAATCCCCACAGGAATTATGCGCCGGAGCAAGAGCCTGGGGTGCTGTCGGTGAAGGACATCTATCACTACTACCGGCGTTATGGATATACCACTGTTGTGATGGGAGCCAGTTTCCGTAACGTCGGAGAAATCACGGCGCTGGCGGGATGCGACCGCCTTACTATCAGCCCCGCGTTGCTGGAGGAGTTGGCTGAAACCCAGGGGACTCTGCTGCCGTCCTTGTGTGACGAAGGCGTCCGCGCTGCGCCGCCTGAGCCCTTAACGGAGAAAGAGTTTCGCTGGCTGATGAATGAAGACGCCATGGCCACGGAAAAACTCGCGGAAGGCATTCGTGGGTTTTATGAGGACCAGTTAAAGCTGGAAGCGATGATTCGTGAACACTTGCGCGCCGAAGCCTGATGGCGCCGTATTGTAAAAAACGCTCAGCCTGGGCCTGGCGTCGTTATAACGGGAAAAGGAGCGCTTAAAAAAGCCGGATTACCGTATGGCGCGTTCGGTAAATCCGGCTTAGGCCTGAGTCGTTATCGCCTGACTCAAGTCAGGCTATTTGCTTGTAGAAGCCAGTTCGCCGGACTCTTCACTGGCTTCCATATGCGGGTCCCGCCACCACTTGTCGTCTCGGGGAACAGGGGAGGTCAGTGAGTTCAGAAACGCCACCAGTTGCGCCAACTCGTCTTCCGTCAACCCCAGTGGAATGATGTCGAAGTGCGGACGGCTGGGATGTTGTTCGCGGTCGTAGAAAGGCGGTTTGGGCTTGTTGTAGTGCTGCACCACGTCCATCAAGGTTGCGAGTTGTCCCGCCTGCATATAGGGCGCGGTGGCGGCGATATTGCGCAGGCTGGGGGTTTTGAACGCGCCCACCAGCTCTGGTCCTTGTTTCTTCAGAAACGCCATTTCCTCACACTGTTCCACTTCCGCGTCGCTCCAGGAAGACAGGCAGGTGAACTCGTTCTGGGTGAGTTCGGTTACGCCTTGATAGCGGCCCATGTCGACCATCTTCACGTCGGGTTCAGGGGCGCCGACATTGTGAAATTCGAAGTTGGTGAATAAAGGGCCGTTATGGCAGCTGGCGCAGTTGGCCTTGCCCATAAACAGGCGCATCCCTTTGATCTCTTCCTCGTTCATAACGGACTTCAGCTTCTCTTCGCCAGCTTTTTCGTCCAGTAGCGCTATGAACTGGTCGAAGCGGGCGGGAGGCAGTTCAAGCCTGCGTTCATAAGCCATGATGGCTTTGCCCATGTTGGCGAACACGCGATTGACGGCTTCCTGCTGGGCGGCGCTGAGTTGCGACCAGTTCTTCTCCGCCGCGCCGGCGACCTTCGGGCTGGCGGGAAGCGTGAGTCCGGAAACCGCATCCAGATCGTTGGCGTCGCCAAACAGTTTGACGTATTCCTCGCGATAGTCCGTCGCCATGATCTTGGCGGCGCTGGTGCGGTCAAGACCGTGTTCGTTCTGGTCCTCCATTGGCGACAGCGCTTGCGCCCACAGGCTATCGGAGCGACCGTCCCAGAATTGCCAGGGGCCGTAGATGGCGCCCGGGATGGAGGGCGCGCTGCGGCGTGTCGTTCCAATCGCCTGAGACTGTGGTAAGCCATCGGTAAAATAAAGCTGCGGGTTGTGGCATTGCGCGCAGGATACCTGACCATTGCCGCTCAGGCTGCGATCAAAGAAAAGCTTGTGGCCCAGCTCTGCGGCGTCTTCATTGTCCGCGTATTTGTTACTGGGCGCAGCGGGTAACTCGGGGAGGGCGGACAGGGAGAACTTGGCGATAAAATCCCGGTCCGCATTGGTAAACTGGTAGACGTCCGAGGCGGCCAGCGCGACGCTGGATACCGCCGCCAGTACGCCTGCTGCGATATGTTTGATCCTCAACATACAACCCTCTACAGAACGAGATTGAATACGATAGTGTCGGACTTGCCGTTGGCGGTCACGTCAAACTGGATGACCCACCAGCCCGCCATCTGGAACTTGACGCCGTCCACTTTATACACGCCGGGAGCGGACTCCGCCGTAATGCGGGGCTGCGTCGGCAGACCGTGAACGTGGCCGGGCATATGGCCGGAAAATTCAACCTTGGCGTCGGTGATGGGGTCTCCGTTCATGTCCGACAGCAGAAAGTTCCACTTATGGATCTCGTTCAAAGGCGTCAGCGGTTCCGGCGCGCCTTCCGTCAGCGGTTCGATATGGGCGAAAAAATTCAGGTCCCGGGACGCCTGAAACGTACGAATATCCAGGTCCGCTGGCGCTTGTTGCCCCGTCATCGCCGGCACTTCCAGGCTCATGGAGTCAGGTTGCACGGTTTCTGGCGTCGAGGTCATGCGGTTCAGCATGGACGGGTGTACGCTGCGGATCTGGGTGTTGTGGGCTAGCATTTGATTTTGTGACGATTCCAGCCGCATTGGGCCGGTTAATTTCACCCAGTCGCTCCATTGGAGGATGAAGCCTTCTTCGATAAGCGCCAGGGCGTAATTTTTCAGGTTGGCGCTGCTTGCGCGCAGGTCGGCGCCCTGTTTTTGCCAGAGTTCAAGCTGGCTGTTAAGCGTATCGATAGACTGGCCGTAGGATTCTTTCTGTTTTTTGTCCTTGAGGGAGCGTTCCACCACCCGCATTTCACTGACCTGTTTACGGATATGGCTGGCGTTGCGAAGGACGTTGACGGAGCTTAACTCCAGCTCTTTTGCTTCTGTGAGCAGGCGGCTGGCGACCTGCATGGAAAGATTGGGCGTTTCAGTTTCTGGCGCGGGAGGCTGTGTTTTGTCGTCAGCGACGGTGACTCCCGGAATCAGAGTGAGCAACAAAAAAACTTTGGCAATGTGTTTCATGAACAGTCCATCTTTATGTATTCCCTTCAGTTCCCCTTTCTGTCTCTGCGGGGCGCTCTGCGTCGCCTTGGGGAAACGTCTCTGAAGAGCTTTTTATTTTATTTAGGGTTCGGGTCTGGCGACGTCAGCCCGCCGGCGGACCCTGATATAAACGAAAACAGGGGCAAGTCTCCCCAACTTGCCCCTTTATCCGATTAGCGGACCAGTTAGAACTTGACGCCCCAACTATTCAGCGTACCGGTGTCGCGTCTGGCCTGGTCTTTGACTCGAAGCTTCCACTGTCCCGCGGAATCTTTGGCGCCGATGTCGACGCTAAAGGTCTGCTTGATATTGTCAGCGGAGCCGCCAGTGCGGTTATGCAGGTTGAACACGGTTCCGTCTGGATGCAGCAGGTCCACCACCAGGTCGCCTTTATAGGTGTGGGTGATGTCCACGGTGACGCTGACTGTGCCGGAAGCGCCAGTGCGGGTCACGTCAATCGGGCTGCTGACGCCGGTTCCGTTGTTATCCGGAATGTCGAACGGAGTAGTGTTCTCGTAGCTGTCCGGCTCAGTAGGCGGCTCGCCGCCACCGCCGATCTCTACGGTGTAGTCTTCCACTTCGCCATAGTTGAAGGTTCCGCAAGGGCTGGGCGCTGCGTTGTAACGCATGGCTACGCGCATACGGGTTTTGCCTTCAGCCGCTGCTGCAGGAATACTCAGGGAGCCGGTCACCACGGACGAGGTGGCGCTGCCGGAGCTGAACACTTCTTCGCCGCTGTCTTCGAAGTCGCCGTCGCCGTTCAGGTCAACCCAGATCTTCCAGTACTCTTTATAAGAACTGCCGCTGAAAGAAGGCGTCAACGTGAGGTCGGTGTCGCCGGAAGCCAGCGCAATGGTCATGTCAGTGAAATCGCTGTACTTGGACGAACCGGAAGCATTGGCGAAATCACCGATTTCCACTTTACCGATCCACTCTTCGCTGGCGTTGTTACCAGAGGCTTCACAGTAGTCGCTGGGATCTGGATCGGGATCCGGGTCCGGGTTTTCGATGGCGTCCCAATCCGGTTTCACCGTGAACAGGCCGTTACCGATATCGCTCAGGATGATATTGCCGCTGGCGAAGTAGGCGTAGTTACTCCAGGTGCCGGAGAACTGCGCTGCGTTGGAGCCTGGGATAGTGTCGAAGTACGCCACTTCCTCCAGGTTGCCGTTGGTAATATCGTCTGAGTTAAGGATCCGCAGACCTGCGCGATAGTTAGTTTCGAACACATAACCGTCTTTGGTGTAGAGGTTGTGGTCGATCGCTTCGGTTGGGCCAACGTAGCGTCCCAGTTCAACAGGGTTCTCCAGATCGCTCACGTCCCAGATATAGGAAGTGGTGTTGATGCCGGAGTTCTGCTCATCCAACTCGTCGTTCATGATCAGAACGGAGTGGTTGTCGTCAATGAACCAGCCCTGGTGCGTATACTGCGAGCCTTGATAAGGCGTACGCGAGATTTGCTGAGGGTTGCTCTTGTTGGACACATCGATGATGGTGATGGTGTCTTCGTTGTAGCCAACGCAGATTTCCTTGCCGAAGTAGCGCGAATCCGGACCGTTGTACACCACGCACTGAGTGTCGTGGGTATAACCGTCGGCGGAGAAGCAGCCGGCGTAGGAAGGCGCGCTTGGATTAGAAACATCCACCATGTACAAGCCGCCGCTACACTGGTTGCTGCCCACGATGTAGGCGTAACCGGTTTCTTCGTTAATGGCGATGTTGTGCGCGTTGCCGAAACCGCCCAGGTGGGTTGTTTCCGTCAGGGTGGAGCCTGGCGTCACGTTGCGCAGGGTGGTCAGGTCGAAAACCTGCAGGCCATGGGTGCGGTTGCCGCTGCCGTCAGCGACGATGAACGCATGGTCATTGTAGGTCTTGATATCCCGCCAGGAGTCGGAACCGTTGTTGTGTGAAGGCAGGAAGCCCAGATAAACCGGGTTTTCCGCATCCGTCACGTCAACGAAGGAAGTACCGTTCTCACGACCGACGATGGCGATTTCCTTGCCGGTCTGCGGATCGGTGTAACCCCAGATATCGTTCAGGTTGGCGGAGCCGCCGCCCATATCGCCTTTCGGCAAAAATGACATCAGATCGACGTTTTTGCAGGGGTAGCCTGCGGCGCTGCCATTCTGGCATTGTGTGCTTGCGGTGAAGCTTGCGACGCCCGCCGACCCCTCATCGGCCATCATCGCACTCATCATCGGGCTCGGCGCGCCTTCGTTAGAGTTGTCGTACTTAAAGCCGTCAGGAAACATTGCGCTGTGCCCCCAGGAATGAGAGGAGAGCAAGAGAGCGCTAGTCGCCGCTACAGCTTTTAAAGGAAGATTTTTCATCGTTATATTTCCTTATAACTCTGCGGTTTGAGTTTTATTAGTTCCGCTGAATTCCACTACCGACGAAGAAACGGTCATCGGGGAGAACATGACATTGTCCTTGTCAGCTGAGTACTGCGACGCAAGAGCCGAGTTCTACCCTCGGTTTTCCACGTCACTCGCGTGAAATCACGCAATCTTCGCCACTACGGAAACGCCCTGTTATTGAATACGATCATTGGCTTTTGGCCTATATGTCGTTCGTCCTAATTCATCTCGGGCGTTCGTTATAGCCGTGGCGAACCGGCTGTACAGCAATAATCGCACCACGACGCCGCTTCCCTGAAATCTGGCCTTGCGGTCAGTATTCGGACCGTGGCGGCGCTAAAATGGTGCGTTATTGCACCTTTTCGTAACACATTGATGTCACAATAGGTAACTAGAATTTACCAGTGTTAAATAAAATCGAAAATATCCGACGACTTACGTCGCCGGATATTTACGCAGTCCGAGACTGCGGTCACATTTAATGGTTTAGATCAGACCTTAAGGGTCTTGTCTTAGAACACCATTTTCCAGCTGTCGATGTAGCCAACGTCGCGTCTTGCGCGGTCAGTGACTTTCAACTCCCAGGTTCCGTCAACGTTTTTGCCGCCTACGTTTACGGTGTAGGTTTCATTCAGGTCGTCTGCGCTGCCGCCGGACCGGTTATGCAGCGTCTGAACGCTGCCATCCGGACCGACCAGCTGAACAACCAAGTCGCCGATATAGGTGTGAACGATGTTCACAGATACTTCAACGGAGTCGGCTGTGCCGATTTCTTTCACTTCGATCGGGCTGGAAACGCCATTGGCGTCGTTATCGGGAATCTCATAGTCATCCGTGTTTTCGAACTCGCCGCCGCCAGGATCAGTGTCGCCGTTAAAGTCGCCGACCAGGTTGACGCCGGAGTAGCTGGAGTAGCCGCGCAGCATGACGAAGTATTCGCCTTCGCTTGGATTCTCGAAGGTGCACACTTCATCGTTGCCGTTTTTGTATGGGCGGCAATCGTAGCTGGAGGTGGTTGGCTTGGAGCCGAACTTGACGTACATGTCCGCGTCGCCGCTGCCGCCGCTCATGGTGAAGACCAGGTCGGTAGCGTTGGCGGGCACGCTCAGTTTGTAGAACTTCTCGGTGCCTTGGTTGCCGGAGATGCCAGTGATCGGATCGCCTTTGGTCATGACAATAACTGTATCGTCCGGAGGAACGCCATCACAGCTTACGCCGACTTGTTCAAACGCAGCAGTAACGTCGGCTTTGCTGTAGCCTTTGTCTTCCGCAGCGGACTCAACGCCGCAGGCTCCATCGTCAAAGTTGGAGTTTGGCGTCCAGTAGGTCTGGTTGGCGCGTACGAATACTTCAAAAGCTTTTTTAGTGTCCCAGCCGCTGGTGGTGGCCAGCAGGTAGAAAGCCTTGTTGTAAACGCCGCTGCTATAGTGCACGTCTAGGCCGTCATAGTAGTCGCTGGCGTGGCCGATAGATCTGCCGTCACGGGGAGGGTTGTCCATGAAGCGCAAACCGTCGCCGTTTTTCATGATGGCGGCGCCGACATAGAAGTCGTTTTCGCCGTGCATGAAGAACTCAGCCGCTTCGCCCGCCATGTCGGAGAACGCTTCGTTCATACCGCCGGGCTGTCTTTCATATACCAGGCCGGAGTTGAACTCGGTGAAGCCGTGCGAGACTTCGTGCGCGACTACGTTGATGTCCACCAACGGGTAGAAGTAGCTGGCGCCGTCGCCGAAGGTCATTTGGCTGCCGTCCCAGAATGCGTTCTCATAGCCATTGCTGTAGTGCACGCGCAGTTTCAGCTTGGTGTTGAGCGGGGAGGTGTCGAACCACTCGCTGTACATTTTGAACACTTCGATGCCGAAAAAGTGCGCGTCGTTCAGCGGAGAGTATGCGCCGTTGATTTCCTTGACGGTGTTTCTCGGGCAAGTGAACTGGTGAATGCTGCCGCCGGAAGTGCGGTGATTCAGGTTGATCGTTTCAACATCGGCGGTGCTCATACGACACTGGGAGTCCACTTCAAAAGTGGGGTAGTCGGTGCCGTATTCGTATTTTCCTGTTTTCTGGTTGCCCCCGGGGCCCGTGGCCTCCTGGTGCGCCAGGCCGTTCCAGGTCTTGATCACGTCGCCGCTATGAGCGTCGATGATAAAGAATGGACGCTTGGGATCAGGCGCGCCTTTGGTGGCTTCGGAGAAGTAGTTGACCACATAGACCAGCTTCGCCTGCTCGGATTCCTGGTCGAAGTAGATCATCAGTTCGGTGGACTTATTACGATACTGCGGCGCATTTACAAAGGTGAAGCCGCTGTTGTTTTTCGCAATGCTCAGGGCTTCTTTGTCGGAAATGGTGGGGTTGGCTCCGGGTACGAAACCATTGTCCAGATCCGCCTGGATGCCTTGAATAAGGCCGCCATTCATATGGACCACTTCGTCGTTCGCATCGCGCACCATGATGATGTGCTCGCCGAAAACCTTCAATCCCTGATAGGTTTGCTGCAGTCTTTCATAGGTGCGGCCATTTGCTTCGGTTCGGCTCGAAAGCTTGACTAGGCCATTCTCCCCTAACAGTCCCAAAGCAGCATCGTTGCTGAGGGAAGCCATAGATGAGCCAGACGCTGCGAATCCCGCGCTTTGGTAAGTGCGGAGATCTACGCGCTCCGCCGCCATTGTATGAGCGGAAGCGAGCGTAAGGCCGACTATCAAGGCATTAAGCTTAAAGTGTCGATCAGACATGCTAAAACTCCAGTTTTAATTATTTAACCGGGTCGAAGCATACTGGCGCTTAACGAATTGGAAGATATATACGCAAGAGAACGATATATAAAAAGATAGGCAAACGAAAATAGAACAGGCTTTGGATATAGATACACCTGATCCAATAGGATCATTTCATGCTTTGGTAAAAGTATGAAATGCAGTGAAGTGACGGCAAATAAACTTCACATTCCATGTAAAAGTCATATAAGGCTTTTAGCAAACCCGTTTGTTATCTTTTTTACGCGTTAACCCTGTCGCGTTAAGGCTATCCATACACTGCACTTGGTAGCCCTTTATTATCCGAATCGCCAAACATCCAAGTACAGTTCTTTCCCATCCTTGTTATGGCGACGCGCCACCCGGGTCATTCAAGCATCTGTTTGATGAGAGGGCTAACCCTCTGAATTCCTGGGCTTGGCGACAATCCGCCAACTTGAATGCCGGAGTCGTTCCTTGATGCGATTTTTGTATGAGTTGGTATTTCCATTCGCATCGTTTGCTGACGCCGCGGCAAGCAAGTGGAAAAAATAGTAGGTTAAAAAATTACAATCTGTCAACGTTAATAAGGACTAGGATAATCGATTATCTATAGGTATTTTCCGTAGTGGCAAAAGCCTATACCTAGCCTTAAAACACAGGTTAAGTGGTTGATTCTTTCGGTTTTTACTGATGGTATTTAATAAACGGCATTAAGTTTAGAGAGCTGCCGCTCAACTCGAACGTCGCTGACTTTGACATAAATATTTTAAAGGGCTCGGTAAATATTACGGAGATGAAATAAAGGTTCTGTTTAAAAATTGATTTCTCCCTTTGGTTTCAATAGAAGAAACGTATAGTGAGAATTTGGAAAAAGCGCGCTTTACTTGCTTTTTATATATGCAACCTAATTGTGTATTAGATTTTGGCGTTAAGCGCGGATGGGACAATGGCGGTTTCAAAATTGGGACAATGTTTCCCTCTTATGGCGCTATCCGGGTAAGGAGAAGTTGTTAAAATCCCAAAAAACGCAGGAAAAATACCTGCCTTTAAAATGACGATGCGAGTCAGTGCGTAACAGGGTCGGTTGTGCGGTGGATGTCCCCGCGCAGCGGGAAGTAAAGACAAGACAGGGTGATAGTGGAGCATGGGAACGATAAACGTGAAGGATCTGCAAGGCGCGGAAGTAAAAATCCAGGCGGTCGACGGGCTCTCTCTGATGGAGCTGTTGCGGGACAATGGCTTTGAGATGGCGGCGATCTGCGGAGGCGCCTGCATCTGCGGCACCTGTCATGTTTATGTGCGCGGGGAGAACGCGCGCCACTTACCCGAACCTGCATATGATGAAGCCGAATTATTGGAAACCAAGTCTGATTACATTCAGGGAGTATCGCGGCTGGCGTGCCAGATAAATTATGCGGAAGAGTTGGACGGACTGATGTTGGAGTTGACTGAAGATAACTGATTGACGCATAAGTTGTCCCGCCAGGACGCCAGAGGGCGGGACGCACGCAAACGGTTAAGGTCTGTTGTTCTGGGGTGGCGACTTAATCGTTTTATAGTCCGCATTGCCGTGTCTGCGGAACTAAACTCGCCGCCACGCATCCAATTCTCACATCTCTTCACGCATAAATATCTCGATGCCGGGCAAACCGGATAGGGTATTTCATCCAGGTCGAAAACTTGTAGGACAATAGGGTTAAGTTATGGTGACGGAAGCACTTTTTAAAAAAATATCCCGGTTTAGGCTAAAGGTTTATTTAAAGCTTCACCGAATCAGTTTACATTCTGTTCTCGGGATGAATGCTCACTCCATAAAACATCAAAAAATACTGAATAACTATTACTACCCCTGGAACTAATAAGGACCGGGTTTGCCGGTTCACAACACCCTGAATTTCTGCGTGAGAACGTTACGCGTTTCTCACCGGAGGCGGCGCTCTTTGCGGTTCAGCGGTAAGGCGTTGCGACTGAAATGGTTCACCGAATGTGAATATTTAACAGCACGGACGGATGAACTTGCTTATAACTACAACGATGGATCACCAGCTGTTGGAATAGGTTGCAGTTTAGTTGAAAAGACGTTGGTTGCAGGACCAACTGACCGGTAGCTGGAGGCCAGACGCCGGGCGTTAATAAAACTAAGAAAATAAGCTTTTCATTATAGTTAGGGATGAATGCACTATGGATCTTAACAGTATGTGTATTTTTACCAAGGTTGCGGAAACCAAGAGCATTACCTCCGCAAGTCAAATGCTTGGTATAAGTAAACAAACCATCAGTCGTAAAATTATTCAATTGGAGGAATCTTTAGGCGTTTGCCTGATCAGGCGAACCACTCGTAACTTCGAATTGACCACCGCCGGTCAAGCGTATTTCCAATACTGCACTTGTATAGTGCAGCAGGCGGAGGAGGCCAATGCGATGGTCAAATCTCTGCAAAGCACTCCCGTAGGTGAAATAAAAGTCAGTATGCCCCTGGCGTTTAATAACAATAACGCCATGTCGAAATTGTTCACCAATTTCCTCAAGAAAACGCCGCAGGTAAAAATCGATATTCATCTGAGCAACCGCCGCACCTGTCTTATCAGTGAAGGAATAGACATGGCGTTTCGGCTGGGACCCCTGGTGGATTCGACTATGATCGCCCGCGGTCTTGGCGTATTGACCTTTGCATATGTGGCGAGCCCGGAATATGTGGAAATGAACGGACTGCCTGACAATCCCAATGACGTTATCAATCACACCATCATCGCTATGCATGACTGCAAACTTCTGGACGATTTTCGGATCAACGAGAAGATAGGCGATCGCGTGCAGATAAATGATTTTTCGTTGGCGAAGCAAATGGCGATGGACGGTTTTGGCATTGCGGTGTTACCGGTATTTATGTGTGTGGATGAAATAAGAGAAGGCATTCTGATTCCTATTCAGAAAGAATGCTTCCAGCCCACGCGGCAACTTAATCTGGTGTACACCCAATCCCGTCACCAACCCGCCCACGTCAGGAAGTTCATAAACCACGTTGTAGAGGAAACCCGCCCAATCCCTCCCTGGGAAATATATGTCGACGATGTTTTCCCATCCCATACCATGATTCCCCCGCATAAGAGTGTCGACAGAGAACCGTTGCTGATGCAGAAATAGTCGGTAGTAAGCAGCGCGCCCGGAGCTTTCCGATATTGTCCCATTACGGAAATATCGGAAAGCTCGCTCTTTCTACTTTATATATGCTTGTATTGACTTTGCGCTGGTGAGTACTTGACTTGATTCAGAGAATACGGCTCTCATCAACTTTTTCGAATGTCTGAATATAAGAGAAAAAGTAGTGAAGTCTCACGTTATTAAATGGCAACGGAACGAAACGGTGGATACTTTTCTTTATTATCCCGTGTCACGATGCTTGGCTTTATGTCGATAAATTGCACTTCTTTTATTTGAGCCTGAAATGCAGAGGGTGTGCTCATTCCCGTTATCTCGATAATATAGCGAACGTATATCCAGCGGCCATTGTTTCTGTGATTAAGGAAAGATTCAGCGTCCTCCGCGCTCATTTTCAGGCTGGGTGTCGCTGAAGAATTCTCAACTGTAACCGTGATCTCGCGAGGCAATACCTCGATATTGCTGCCCCCACTAAGGGCGAAGTCTTTCGCAGGCCTGAATGGAAACGCTTTTTTGTCAAAGTCGTACTTCCCTAACTCAACAGGAACCGTAATTTGATACGCGTTTTGCAAGGAGTGTTGAGTCAGTGCATTTTCCAGCTCCAGAGTGGCTCGATGAATTTCTTTGCGGTATGAAATTTCATTGTTCCGTAGCGAAACGAACTTATTCCCAATGTTGTGTTTTAAGTAGTCCTCTCCATATGGCGCCAGGTCTTTAACGCCTGACTGTGTCAAGCCTTCCAGCATCATTTCATGCCAGGCGAGCACTTCCTGCCTGGTTTCTATATTGCGGCGATTGGCCTCAGAAGCCTCATAGTTTATTGGTTCCTTTGTAACAGGGTTGTTCCAGCACGAGATGCATTTGCCGTCCACATACATATGGCGTCCATTCGACGCGCATCCGGTAAAGGAGAGCGCCATCAACGTTGCTATCAGAATTTTGACTATTTTCATCGTTATCCTTAATCAGGTTTTCATATTAACTTTGGCTGAAAGGGGGTATTGAAACGAGCGCGGGGTCCGTGTCTCGGAGGGGAAATGCTCTATCAAAAAGGCGCTTTGTTTTCTCATTATCCATAATGTCGGACGCTTCCTTTTGAGACTAGGCGTCGCCAGCTCTCTGTATACTTAAAAAAGCCGGGCTCGCTCATGCAAGGGACTGAATAATAACTATTATTTCTGCGCCTATCTATATATTAAGATGGAAGGATTCTTGTGATATGGGTTGTTGTGGACTATCTGTATTGGGTTATTATTAACCTGGCATCGATATAGATATGATACAATGCCCATATGATTATAGAAGACGCTCGCTCATTACCTGCCGCAGCGCAGGAAGAAAAAAGAAAACAGGCCGTGCGACTGCGCAAGCAGGGGTATAGCTATCAGGAAATAGCCGATAAGGTCGGTGTCCATAACCTGACGGTGGGAAAGTGGATCAGAGCTTATGAAGCGCAAGGGGTTAGCGGGATTAAATCCAAGCCCCGGGGACGAGAGCCCGGTTCGGGACAGCGATTAACGCCAGGGCAGGAGAACCGAATCAGATGTTTGATTGTCGATAAAAGCCCGGACCAGCTCAAGCTGGAGTATGCGCTCTGGACCCGTAAGGCGGTGCAACAGCTTATTGCGCAGGAGACGGGAGAGCACTTGGCGATCCGAACGGTTGGCGGTTATCTGGCCGCCTGGGGTTTCACGCCGCAGAAGCCGGTGAAGAAAGCGTATGAGCAAAACCCGTCTCAAGTCGAGAAGTGGCTGAAGGAGGAATACCCGGTCATCAGCGGACGAGCGAAGGCGGAAGGGGCGGAGATCTATTGGGGGGATGAGACAGGGCTTCGAAGCGACGCTCAACATGGGCGGGGCTATGCGCCGAAAGGGAAAACGCCGGTGATTCGCCTGAACGCCAAGCGTGAGTCGGTCAATATGATCTCAGCGATCAGCAACCAGGGCAAAGTGCGGTTTCAAATCTATGACGGCTCAATGGACGCAGACCGGTTGATAGGGTTCATGAAGCGGCTGATCCAAGACGCCCAACGGAAGGTCTTCCTGATACTGGACAATTTGAGAGTCCATCACGCCAAGGTTGTGAAGGCCTGGCTTGAGGAGAATGAGGATCGTATAGAAGTGTTCTATTTACCCGCCTATTCCCCGGAATTGAACCCGGACGAATACTTGAATTGTGACTTAAAAGCGGGAGTTCACAGTGGTAAGCCGGCGCGAAAGAAAGGGGATCTCAAAAAGAAAGTTCGATCACATATGTGTATGTTGCAAAAGAAGCCTTCGAGGGTGAAAAAATACTTTAACCACCCAAGCATCAAATATGCGGCATAGAATGCCTATATCGATGCCGGATTAATAACATGCCAATATGATTGCCATGTTAATTATTTGATGGAGTGATGAATATATAACCGTACTTACTTCGGTTTAGGGCGTATCCCAGCGTCTTATCTGAATAAGAGACGGCGGCTAAGCATCAGCCGCTGTGGCTGGGGATGTTCTTCGCCAGTGAAACAGTCCCAGCGACGTCAACAATCCCAATATGACCAGAGAGACGCCGATATATTCGGCGGAGCTTGGCGTTTCGCCGAGTATTACGTCGCCGAACAGCACCGCCAGACCCGGCGCCAGGGAGGTGAAGACGGCGGCTTGGGCTGCGCCCAAAATGGAGATGGATTTTGTATAACACACCAGGGCGATGGCGGCGGCGAGGACGCCCTGGAATACGCCTTGAACCTGTAATTCCTGTCCGCTTGCCTGAAGAAGGTGGGGGTCGCCGAACGCCAGATAGGCGGGGACATATATCAACATAGACAGAACGGAGACGATGGCCGCTCCGGTTACCGGCGAAACATTGTAGCGTTTGCTGTTGAGCGTGTAGGACGCCCACAGGAAACCGGACAGGACGAATACCAGATCGCCAATCCAGGCGTCGGCGAGTGCGTCCGACGAAGTGGTGACGCTCCGGTAACCAATACTCATGATGCCCAAGGCGATCAGCAAGAAACCGATCCAGCGCGGAGAAGAGGGTCGGTCGCCCAATAACAGGACGCTGCCCAGTGTGGCGAACAAAAAGGCGCAACCGGAAATAATAACCCCGCCATGACTTGCGGGCGCTAAAGTGAGGCCACCAACGCTGATCAGTACATAGGGAGCCCCGGCGCCGGTAGTGAGAATCAGCGCCTGTCTCCAGGTCAGACCTCCCAGACCCGACTTGATGACCCAAGGCAGAAAAATCACGCCAGCCACGATAAAGCGAATGGCGGCCACATCGTAGGCGGTTAAAGTCTGCTGTACGCCCAGGCGGGAAATAACCGGCCAGATACCCCAAATCAATGCCGCCAAGACGCCCATGGTGATGCCTTGTCCAATACGAGCCCGCTCAACTGTCACGATTCACCTACTGCTATCTGAAACTTTGAATTACTGAATACCAGAGCGACATTTTAGGAGGATAGGGTTGAATAATTTATGCGTATTTATGATTTAGAATGTCGAAAACACGCTTATTTTCATAATAAACGCATAAAAGAGGCGAAAATGAACGCACTGGACTCGTTTGACGTCGCATTGCTAAAAGCATTGCAGGAAGACTGCCAGCAAACCTCCCAACAACTGGCGGAGAAAATCGGTCTATCGCCCACGGCGATCCAACGTCGCATTAAAAGATTGAGAGAGCAGGGGATTATTCACAAGGAAGTGGCGATCCTGAACTCGCAACTGCTGGGTAACAGAATGACCGTGATCATTCAGGTAATTCTGGAAAAAGGCGGACCACGAATCGTCGACGCCTTCAAACGCAGGATCATCAAATTCCCAGAGGTGCAGCAATGCTACTACGTAGCAGGGGAGTTCGATTTCGTATTAATCGTCAACGTGGCCAACATCGCCGAATACGACCTACTCACCCGCAAACTGTTTCCGGACGACATGAAGATCAGTAAGTTCTACACCATCATCGCCATCGAAGCGGTAAAAGCCGACTTGAGTTTACCGTTGTGAGTTTTTGCCGGATTTGGCGCAGAGGGTTATCACAAAACTCAATTCCTGTGCATTTCGCCAGTCAGAATACAATAATGGACTGCCTTCGAACCTTATGGCATAGCCCTTCTGACGGCTTGTGTATTGAGTGGTAGTTTTGTTACGGTTTGTTTCGGTTATAAAAGCAATATTTATTGCAATCAATTCAATACAAGCCATCGCCACTTTGATATCACCTTGGGTAATACCATTTGGGGGACTCCGGGTTTGCTGATACGTGGGAAAAATGGGCTGAAAGCTACCTTTCAGCGCAGCCAGAGGATTTTAGGGATTAATCATGAGTTCTTGATATTTACTTGAAAAATCGCTTAGTAAGGCGGCTCAACTTACTTGTTAAAAATAGATTTCAAGCCCCACCAAGGTGCTGTACAGGAATGTTATATGACCAGCAAGCTTCGGAAATTTCCCCTTTTACTTTTGACCGCCGTCCTCGGTGGACTACTTTCCGGCTGTGGCGACTCCGCTGAGGAGGAAGCGAGGTTCCAGGCGGAAATAGCCAGGGATGACCGCATCAGCGCCCTGCATGCGGCTTGCCTTGAGTCCCCGACTGCTCTGGAGGAATACCGGGCATGCGTTCAGCACTCCCGCGAAACCAGGAATCCTGTATTAAGCCTCAGTAGTGGCGGAGAAAAACTTCCAGATGACATCTTCGCCGGCGCGGGATTGGAACATGTCACTGTCCTTTTCTTAAACAACAATAAGCTGACCACCTTGCCATCTTCCCTGACAAACCTGACAAATCTGACAAAGTTGTATCTGTTCGAGAATGAATTCACAGAGATTCCCGAGGTGGTGTTCGAGTTGCCCAGGTTGGAGAAAATGTCCATCACCTTTAACCGAATCTCCCATATCAGCGACAAGATCAACAACCTGAGCAACCTCAAATCCCTGGACTTGGCGGTCAACGAGCTGGCCACGCTGCCAAAGTCCCTGACGGGCCTGACCCGGCTGAAATATCTGAATCTGGCGGCCAACCGCTTCGCCACCATCCCCGCTTCCATCACCACCCTGCCCAATGTCGAGTACCTGTCCTTTGCCCGCAACCGACTGGAGGCCGTCCCGGACGCGGTTACGCAAATGCACTCGCTGAAGGGCCTGTTTTTAACCGACAACCATATTCATATTCTGCCGGAGCAATGGGACGGCATGGATCGGCTTGCGGTTCTCCACCTCGCCCGCAATTCCCTGTCCTCGTTGCCGGCATCCTTGGCCCGTCTTCCCCAGTTGGGCCAGTCCATCGAAGGCCATATAGGGCGGCTGCCTTTCGATGTGGATAACGCGGAAGGCATGGACGAAAAGTTCGAAGAAAGAGGGATTCGTGAAGTCGCTCACGGCATCGACATTTCCAACAACAAATTCACCCGCCTGGACCCGGCCTTTTGCCTGGTTGGCTGGATCAATCTTGAGAACAATCCCTTGACCACGGAAAAATTCAACTTTAGTTGCGGAAAGTAGACAGGAAAGGAGCAAGTAGAATGAGTGATCACCTTAATATTCACCGGAAATTAGAGATTCTCTCCGATAAAGCCAGCGATGCGAAATCCCGTTGGGATGAGTATGTCAGCGCCCCGTATTCCAGCGCGTATGAGGCGGCCCATAAGAAGTTTCAGAGCGTGTTAAATGAAGACAAGAAATCAAAACAGCAGGCGCTCGACCTGGCTTTCCTGGCGCTGTCCCTGTGCGGCGGCGCCCTGCTGACCTCCGCCTTCGCCGCCACCGCCCGGGTGGCGCTGGCGGACGCCATGTTGAACTATATCTGTAAAAGAAACCTGACGCGCGTCTTCAAGACCGTCGCCTTTATCGAGAACAGCGCGGCGACGCAATTCGTGTTCGGAGAAGTATGGAACATTGTGAAAACCAAGGGCATGGCCTCGGCCAAGCGTGATATTGAAACCAAGTTCAACAGCCCGGCGAAGCTTCTGTCGGATGAGCCCTGGCGGGTGGATAGCGCTCTCAAGGAGTTTACCGAACAGGCGAAGAACTCGGTCAAAGCCATGGTCGGCCACGTCGCCTCCAATAGCAAACTCTCTATCGAGGATCGGGGCCGGATTTACAAAGGCTTAATCAACGGCCCGTTTTTTGCTCCGCCCGACAAAACTCCTTACACCGATGAAGACAAGCTCGCCAAGGAAATCGAGTTCACCATGTATCTGAACCTGATTATCGACAGCGACTTTATACAAAAGCGCAAAGGAGGGAGAACCTCTATCGGCGTCAGCCCCTCTGCGGCGGATTATCCGAAAAATATTGGCTTCGGCAGGGGCTACCATCAAAAAATCGGGTATAACCGTATCGGCCAGACCATTATCGACCGGATAAATGTACTGCATAAAAGCCTGTACAAAGCGGAAAGCAAATTTATCGATTCTGGATATCTAGGCGAAACCATGAACAAGGAAATTATTCTGCGCGCCGAGTCTTTGCTGGCTAAAATTGGCGGCCGAAGTGATATCTATCGGCAGAAGTATGCCCCGTTGATCGTAGATAAGAGAGTTCAGAAAATTTCCTGAAGCAGGGATAGCAAGCCTTTTGGAATGTCCCGTCTACGTCGCTTTAGCAGGCGGGTGTAGGAAACGTGCTCCCATCGCCACCGTTGTCAAACGTCCAACCTGGCGGGCGACGAATTCATATAATTCACTGCTACTACCATCGCTCTGGGATAGTGCTGTACAGGAATGTCATATGACCAGCAAGCTTCGGAAATCTCACCTTTTACTTTTGACCGCCATCCTCGGCGGACTACTTTCCGGCTGCGGCGACTCCGCTGAAGAGGAAGCGAGGTTCCAGGCGGAAATAGCCCGGCAGGAACGGCTTGAAGCTTTGCATGCGGCTTGCCTTGAGTCCCCGACTGCTCTGGAGGAATACCGGGCATGCGTTCAATACTCCCGTGAGAGCAAAACTCCTGAACTAGGGCTCGGCGGAGGGGGGGGAAGAACTTCCAGATGACCTCTTTTCCGGCCAGGGATTGGAACATGTCACTATCCTGGGCTTAGGCGATAACAAGCTGTCCGTTTTGCCGTCGTCTTTGAAAAACCTAACAAATCTAAAAGAACTCCGCCTTGAGTCCAATGAATTCACCGAGTTTCCCGAGGTAGTGTTTGAGATGCCTTGGCTGGAGAAAATATCCATCACCATGAACCGGATATCCCATATCAGCGATAAGATAAACAACTTGAGCAACCTCAAATCCCTGGACCTAGGGGCTAACGAGCTGGCCGCGCTGCCGAAGTCCCTGGCGGGCCTGACCCGGCTGAAATACCTGAATCTGGCTGCCAACCGTTTCGCTACCATCCCCGCCTCCATCGCCACTTTGCCCAATGTCGAGTACCTGTCTTTCTCTGAGAATCGACTAGAGGCCGTGCCGGACGCGATTACGCAGATGCCTTCGCTTAAAGGGGTGTTTTTAAAGGATAACCATATTCATATTCTGCCGGAACAATGGGACGGCATGGACCGGCTGGCGGTTCTCCACCTCGCCCGCAATTCCCTGTCCTCGTTGCCGGTCTCCCTGGCTCGCCTTTCCCAATTGAGTCAGCCCACCGAAGGCCATATAGGGCGGTTGCCTTATGATGTGAGCAATGCTGAGATCACGGACACAAGCTATGAGAAATGGGGGGATGTCGAAGTGTCCTTTGGCATCGACATTTCCAACAACAAATTCACAAGCCTGGACTCGGCCTTTTGCCGGGTGGGCTGGATCAATCTTGAGAACAATCCCTTGACCACGGAAAAATTCAACTTTAGTTGCGGAAAGTAGCAAGTAGAATACAAGAGGCTTGTGGCTCACCGGATGTCAGTAATTCGAAATGAAGGGCTCTTAGTGACTCGCCCCTTATTCGACAGTCGAACACCGGAACTAGTAGATCACTAATGTGAAATCTAGCCGTTTTTTCTACTCAGGCTGGTCATTTTAGATTAGCGCTCTGGGAGGCCCTTCGACAGGCTCAGGGCGAACGGGGCGTGTAGAACAGGGTGGGGCGTGGGCGTCAAACTACTCATCAGTCCGCGGTTATGATTGTGGACAAAAGAGTTCGGAAAATAACCCGAACCAGCTCAGGGAGCGTACAACTCTACTGAGACTGAGGTTCCCTAAGTCTCATCCTCTTTTTCGGCGGCCAACTTGGCAAATATTGAACATGCTGGGCGATTTCCCCGCGCCTCCCTCCGTTCGCCCTGAGCTTGTCGAAGGGCTCTTAATGACTCGCCCCTTATTTGACAGGCGAAATCAGGAACTAGTGGATTACTAATGTGAAATCTGGCTTTTTTTCTGCCCAGGCTGGTCATTTTAGATTAGCGCTCTGGGAGGCCCTTCGACAGGCTCAGGGCGAACGGGGTGTGTAGATCAGGGATAGGGAATCTCTAAAAAACGTTGGCGGCAACGCAGGTAGTTTTTCAGAGGTGGAAGAACTCTCTCTGTCGCGTCCCCCTCTCAACCCACCGCACTAGGCGGTGGGCGCCAACCACTCCCAAATTCTTCAAGCCGTCACTGTATTCTTCAGCGTTTCAGCGACGGGTTTTGGTTTGGGGCCGAAGGCCAGGAGGAGGAGTGGGAGCATGATGAAGTCGAAGATGAGGGCGGTGAGGAAGGTGAGGGAGGACATGATGCCCAGGGTCACGTTCATGTGGAAGTGGCTGAGGGAGAAGGCGAGGAAGCCGACTGATAGGACGACGGTGGATATCAGCAGGGCGGGGCCGATGCTGCGGAAGGTTTCCACTACAGCTTCGTTGGGAGTCTTGCCCTGATCGCGGGTCAGGCGCAGATATTTACTGATGAAATGCACGGTGTCGTCCACCACTACGCCCAGGGTCATGGCGAAGATCAGCACGGCGGCGAAGTCCAGTGAACCACCGAACAGGGACCAGAACCCGAACGCCACCAGGATGGGGGCAAGATTGGGGGCCATGGAGATCAGCCCCAGACGCACACTGCCCAGCGTCAGCGTTAACACCAGGCCGATCAGTACTGTGGCCAGGGCGGCGTTGATGATCATATTGTCCGCCAGCCGTTCAATCATGTAAGAAAACATCACCAGCACCGACACGCCGCGGCTTTGGAAACTCTGGGTATTATCCTGCAGCCATTGATGGGTGCGGTCCACCAGATGAATGATTTCACTGGAGCTGGAGGAAGCAATAGTGGCGATCATGCGAGTGGAGGACTTGGCGATATTGATCTCATTGTTGATCTCCTGGCCGAAAGGCAGGTTGGCTTCGTAGAACAGCAGCGCCTGAGCGTTGGCGTCCTGTGAGTCCGCCGTTTTGTAGAACGCAGGTTCGCCGTTATGCAGAGACTTGTTGACCCGTTTCAGCGTGTCAGTCAAAGACGTCACATGATTGATCATGGGATCGTCGAGCAGGTGTTGTTTGAAGGCTTCCGCTTCTTGCAGAAAGACCGGGTCGGAAATGCCCTGCTCAGCGCCGGTATCGAGGCTGAAATGGATGGTCGTGGTGCCGGCCAGCCGCTGGTCGATAAAGTCCGCATCGTCACGGAATTCAGTGCCTTTTTCGAACATTTTCACCGGATGATCGTCGATCGTGAAATAGCGCAACCCGTACAGCGGCGCCGTTATTAGCCCCAGAAACACGACTGCCGCCAGCGCTTTTCTGCGCACCAGAAATTCCCCCAGCGCCTTGCAGAAGTGACTGAGGGCGGAAGTGGCGGACTGGTCGCGCTGGATGTTGATCAACATCATGGACGCGGGTATCAAAACCATAGCGTTGATGTAGGCGAACAATACGCCCAGCGCGCACATCACGCCGAGATGTTGAAACGGCGGCACATCGCTGTACAGCATAGACAAGAAGCCAATGCTGGTGGTGAGGCTGGTCAGGGTCACAGGGTAAATATTCTGCTGCAGCGTGTGCTTCACCGCTTCATCCCGGTTGGGATAGCGGCTGCGGCCGAACAGGAAACTGAGCGCCACATGAATGCCTACCGCCACACTGATGGTGAGAATGACGTGAGGCGCAATGGAGCTGTGGGGACTGAACTCGATACCCAGAAAACCGGTGACGCCGAAGGCGGAGAAAACCGTGAGCATGGTCGAGAACACAATGCACAGAGTTACTTTCCAGGAACGGAACAATAGCGCCATGATGACCATAAAAATCAGGAACATCAGCGGAAACAAGGTCGCCATATCGGCGCGGGCGTACTCGTCGAAAGCGGCGTTGAGCATAACGATGCCGCCCAGACGAATATCGATGTTGGCGTAACGCAGCTCATAGTCATCGCGAATAGAGCGCACTTTGGCGGCGGCTTCGGCGATGGCGTTTTCCTTGTCGGGAATCATCAACTGCAGATAAATAGCGGTGACTTTGCCATCGGGAGACAGCATTCTGTCCTTGATGCGCGGTTCACTCTCGGCGATGGCGCGGCGGGAGCTGAGATAGCCAGGATTCCGCAGTTTCTCCGGCAGAACCAAGTCCTCCACCAGGATTTCCTCTGCGTCCGCCTCGATGTGCTGAAAGTTGGTGATTGAATCCACACGGGTGACGAAATCCACTTGCCATAAGTCCTCCGTCAGCCGCTGCACTGCTTCCATCACTTCCGGGGAGAACAGGTCCGCGCCCTGGGTCGCCTCCACCGTCACGATCAGCGGATCGGTGCGGGAATAGGTGTCCAACAGATTTTCCCAGGCCACCAGGTCCACATTGTCCTTGGAAAAATACACTCGATAATCGTCGTTGAATTTGATGTGCTGCAACCCCGGCGACAGAAGCAAGGGCAGTAACAGCAGACACGCAATCACCCGTTTCGGGGCGGCGATGATCAGATGGGCGAGAAAGAGGGCTAGCCTGTTCATAATGAATCACCGGATCAGTCGAAATAGTAAGTGAATGAAGCGTTGATCAATGGGTCGTCGCGCAGGGTATACAAGGGATCGCTGTCGTCAGGGTCGTAACCGCGCAAAGTCAGCTCCATGGCGATATTGGGGGTCAGACGCCGTTTGAAGTTGAGGTGATAGACCGCGGCGCTGTGATTGAGATCTGCAATGGCGCCGACGATCAGCGTGCTGTCGTTGTAGTCGTTGGAGGCCCAGCGCACGCCGACGAAGAGGTCCTGATCGAAGGGCGTTCCCAATGCGCCATCGCCGCGGGAGTCGTAGATATACTCGGCGAAAACGCTGAGGTCCGCTTGTTCTTCGGGGCGGATAAAGGTGTATTCCGCCCCCGCTACGGCGGCGAAAAAGTCCGTCGGCAACGCATAGCGCGAGCTGGATTCTTCTGTGTTGTTGTAAGCGAACTCGCCTTTATACAGCCAGCTTCCTGCTGTGCCCTGCACCGTAAAACCCGTCGTCCTCACTTTGTAATACAGCGGGCGCAAATGTCCGGGTTCGGCGCCGGGAACAAATAGCGGGTCCTGCCGATAACCATCGTAATGAAAGGCGGCCAGATTGACCTCTCCGGTTACTTTCTCCACCCGCAGCGCATAACTCAGGCGGTGATTGTCCCGATCATCGGTGAACAGGGCGTCGCCTTCGTCGAACTCCAGTTGTCCGCGGGTGGGATTCTCACGGGCCTCGCGACTGGGCAGGGTGCGCTCGCGAAACCAGGGCAGCGCATACACTTCATACTGCATGGATTCCGCCTGATAGGCGTAGCGAATACTGGGAGCGCCTAGCTTGTCCTGGCCGGCGGGATCGCCGGCGATGTCCCGCTGGTTGATCATATCCGCCACCTGTAATGGCAGTACGTTCACCGCTTCCACGGTGCTCCATGAGACATGACGTAACCCTATATTGACGATATGGCTGTTGTGGAAATACTCGAAATCCAGTTCTTTGAAGTCGACGCGGTGGCGATTATCGTCGACAAAGTCCACACGGCCGTAGGGCGTCGCTTTCAGACTCCAGTTGCGCGGCAGATAGGTGAATAGTTCCGCCGAGCCGGCCAGCGCCGCATTGCCGTGGTCCTGAATCGACGCTCCGTTCTGCGGATACCAGTAAACTTCGGGGCTCAGGTATGCGCTGGTGACGGAAATATCCGCTCCCCAGGCGTAACAGGGCAGGGCGGCGGCGAGAATCAGTCGCGCCGCGCCCAATTTGCGAGTATGAAACCGCAAGCGTGTATCCTTGGGCATGACCATCCCTTTTGGCGCCGGAGTTAAAAGCGGCGCAGGGTGTCGTTGCTCACCCGGCTCAAGTTGAAGCTGTTGAACTCACCGCTGTCCGCCTCGCCAAACACGTAGTCGCTGAGCTGTAGAATGGTTTGTTTCTTGTTTTGCAGGTTCACCATCTCAAAGTGTTTGGGGCGCCAGAAGCGGCCTTCATATTTATTCCAGTCCGTCATTTTCAAGGTTTTCAGCAAGTCGCCCTTGGCGTCGTAAAACTCGATATAGCTGGTCTGGTAGTTACTCTTGTCCACATGGGTGACTTGCTTGCTGTAACCGGAATAGCCGTACACCGGCGTGCGCTCCACCACCCAGTAATCCGGGGTTTCGCTTAGCAGGTTGTAGGTGTACTTGGACAGTTCTGTCGTAGAGATATCTTCCCAACTGAACTCCGAACCCACGAAGGAGCCCGACTTGTTCTGCGCGTTGATTTTCTTGGTGCGCTTGATGGTGGGCATGAACAGCCACTGATTGTCCGCGCCCTCAGACTGCTCAAAGGTAAGCATCACAGTGCCTTTGATGTCGTTGGGCTCGACGAAGATGCCGATGGTCTTATCGGGCACGCCGGCTTCCTCCATCATTTTTTTGATCACCAGGCGTCTACTGGTGCGTCCCTGGGCGTCCACCAGGGTCATTTCCATACGCGCTTCTGTGGAAGTCCAGCCCTCATCGATCAGGTACTGATGGGTGTAAATCTCTAAGCCCTTTTTTTGGGATGGCGACTGATGGAGCGCCGCAATAGGGTCCAGATATCCATTGATGTTCTTCTCGTCGTAATTGCCCGCCTGAACCGCGCTGGCCGTCAGCGCCGCCGTCAGAAATGCGATGGAAAGTGTTCCTCTGTGCATGATGAATCTCCGCTGATTTCCTGTGTGATCGCCGCCGGACGCTCCGCGACTCAAGCGTCGTGGGGCCGGGACAGGTGATTGATGACATATCGGTTGGACACTACGGGCTTGAAATAACGCGCCGCGATCTTTTTGTGCTCGGGATTGTCGATGAAGCGTTGCAGGTAGTGCTCCGACTTGAAGGTCCAGATGGAGATGAAGTCTCCATAACTGACATCGGGCGACACCGCCGATAAGGATTCCTCTCCCTGCAGTCGGTGAATGGGGCCGCAATCCATGCTCAACAGACCTTCGGACAGGGCGGCGAGGCGATTGAGCGCCTGCTGAAAACAGTCGATATCCGCAGCGGAGGCGTCGTCCTTGAACTTCACCATGACAATGCGCTTGAAGGCGCCGGTTTCCCGGTGAGACCGGAACAGCCGGCTGCGCAACGAGCGCAATGCGGCGGCGGGAGCGAACTTGCGCTCTTTTTCGGAAGGAATGGCGGCGTTTTCCGTCGCCTGAATGAGAAACCGCTCGGCGGCTTCGGCGAATTCCTCCGCCGTCTGGCGTACGAATCGCCAGAGAAAACTATCGTTTTCATTCCAGGTCGCCGCGCCGTGGGTAAATAACCGGGACAATCCCGTCTCCGTTCTGAACTTACCCGTTTCTGGTTTGAATCTCATACTGGGCTCCACTTCCGAAATGCGCCTTCTGCATTCCCTATCTCTCGTTAATTCAAACACTTAAATAAAGCGTTCTAACTTTGCTATGGGCCAAATTCTTAATGAGCGGGGCGCCTGTGAGCAACCGTTAATGGTGAGACATTGTGTCCCGATTTTGGTTGTAGCCAACGAGAAGGGGAGTCAATTAAGGTTTTTTAAACAGCGAAATCACGGATTGCAGGCTCATGTTATTCATCGAAGGCGAATACGAAACCATAGAAGACTGGGTGGCCGATGCGGACACCGGATACTTCAAGCGCACCAAGCCGGGCTCGCAACGTCAGGACGCCGCGGTGCTTTCCAAACTGCTGCGCAAGCGCAAGGCGTATAAACGCTTCCATCCTGAATGCGTCATTCCGGAAACGGACGTGGAGTACATCCTGCAGCAGGCCAGCCTGTCGCCTTCGGCCTTCAACATACAGCATTGGCGCGTGATCCGGGTGCGGCGCCAGGCGCTCAGAAACGAGATTCTGAAAGCGGCCTGGAATCAAAAGCAGATCAGCGAAGCGGCGGAGATTATGGTGGTGTGCGCCGACAAGAAAGCTTGGGCCGCCCCCGGCATGCCGTTCTGTCACAGCCGCAATCCCCAGGACCGTGCAGCGTTCGCCAACATGCTGCGTTCCATTTACGCCAACAATCCTGCGCTGGAAAGAGATGAGGCCATGCGTTCCGCGAATCTGTTCGCCATGTCGGTGATGTTGATTGCGGAGTCGCTGGACTATCAGAGCTGTCCCATGTCCGGGTTCAACTACAAACGGGTTTCCGAGCTTCTGCAACTGGATGAAGACAGAGTGGAGATCGCCATGATTCTGACCATCGGCAAAGGCGTCAGCCAGCCGGGGACAGGCAAAAGGCGTATTCCGGCGGCCCGTTTCACCCACGAGGACAAGTACCGGGATTGAACGACGGGCGCAGGGATAGAGCGACGCTTCGGCGGATTCCACTGCGACAACAATTAAAAGCACGCGAAACAAAGACTGTCTTTAGAAGGAGGCACTGTGGACACCATATTCATTATGGGCGCAACCGGATTCATCGGCGAGGAAACCGCCAGAAGCCATATCGCCAAAGGCAATAAAGTACTGGGGCTGGCGCGCAGTGAAGCCAGCGCCGCCAAATTGAGATCCATCGGCGTCACCCCCGTCATGGGCGATGTCTACCGCCCCGAAGAGTGGCTTTCAAAGCTGCCCAGGATCGATTACGCCATCAATGTGCTGGGCTTTTTCACCGACGGCATGCCGGCGCGCTTCAGCGTCAGCCACGCGGAAAAGTGCTGCGAGAAATACACCCGCTGGATCAAGGTCACTATCGATCTGGCGCGCCGAAAAGGCATAAAAGCGGTGGTCAACGTCACCGGCACCACCATCTTCGAAGACATGGGCGTGGACTGGGTGACGGAAGAAACCCCCATTCGCTACACCCCCTCCGGTTTCAACCGGGTCGCGACGCCCGCCACCAAGCTGTGCCAGCAGGCGATTGCCGAAGGACTGCCGTTGATCATCGCCGTAGCGCCCAGCGTAGTGTACGGCGACAAGCCCACTTCTTCCTTTGACGAGGTCTTCGTCAAGCCGCTGGAAAAAGGGCAGATGGGCGTGGTTGGCGACGGCAAGAACTACATCACCACTGGACACGTGGAGGACGTCGGTCGCGCCATCGCGCATATCACTGACGTCAAATACGCCGGTGAATTCTTTCACATCGCCGACGACCAGCCGGTCACTCAGCGCGAATTCGTCACCTCCATCGCCAGAGCGCTGGGCAAAACGCGGGTGATGACCATGCCGAGATGGCTGGTGGCGATCCTGGGCGGCAAGTGCGCGGTGGAATTCATGACTCTGTCCCAGCGCATCAGCAACGCCAAATTGAAGAGCACCGGCTTCACCCTGAAACACCCGCGTTTTCTCGATGAAGTCGGCGATGTGGTGCGCAGTATGAGACGCGCCCGCGCAGGTCAGAAACTGCAGGCGTCGCCCGCCTGATTCCGCAACGCCAGCAAGGAGACAAACATGGATTTTCGCTTTATCAACAATCGCCTGGATGAGTCCATCGCCATTCTGGAACTGGACGATCCGTCCGCCAACACACTGACTTACGACCTGCTGCATGAACTGGAATACAAGTTCCTGGCGCTGGAGGCGGACCCGCAGGTGCAGGCGATCATCATCACTGGCAAGGGCGCGCGCTTTTTCTCCGGCGGAGTGAACATCGGCATGCTGCTGACCGCAGGCAAGAAGTTCAACTCCAACTTCATTCTGTACGCGGCGGAAGTGCTGGAAGCGATCACGCATTCCAAGAAGCTGATCGTCGCCGCCATCAACGGCAACATCACTGGCGGCGGACTGGAGTTGGCGCTGGTGGCGCACAAGCGAGTGGCGGTGGAAGGCGAGTACAACATCGGTTTCCCTGAAGTGCGCCTCGGCGTTATTCCGGGCATGGGCGGCACGCAGCGGCTGACGCGTCTGGTGGGACCGCAGACCGCGCTGGAAATGATCACCCAGGGGCAGTTCATCAGTGCGGAGCGGGCGAAAGAAATCGGTCTGGTGGACGAAATATATCCCCAGGAAGGTTTCCTCAATCGCGCCATCGCTTTCACCCGCGAGCAACTGAACGCGCTGAAACCGGCGCCGACGCTCTCCAGTGAAACCGGCGCGGCGCTCGCGCAGAGCCTGAGTACGCCGTTCCCTGAAGGATTGGCGACCCTGCGTAAAGAGAACGGGCTGGCGGTGATTACTCTGACCGAAGCCAGCGCCTCGGCGGATGCGTTCTCCACCTTGCGCGCGCTCAACGAACGGCTGCTGGAGGCCCGCATCGACGAAGACGTATACGCCTTGGCGATCGATCTGTCTGCGGGTCTCCTGCGAGCCGACGAACTGATTGATAACGATGACTTCGTGGTTGAGTACGGACGCAGGGTGTTCTCCCGCATCGACGGCTTCGCCCGCCTGTGCGTGCTCTACTGCGACCGCGCCATGTCGGAGCTGGAAATGGAACTGGCGCTGGCCTGCGATTTCCGCTTCTGCGACCAGTCCGGTCTGAACGCGGAGGTGGCGCTGCCCACCGGTGAGCTGGCGATTCTGCAACGCTATCCCAGCCAGCTTCCCGCAGCGCTCGCCCGCAAACAAGTGACGTTGGCGCGACTGGTGGAAACAGGTCTGTTCCGTTGCATCGAGGAGGAAAATCCCCTGGCCTGGGTGGCGCGTTACATGACCCGGTTTCTGCCGCCCAACGGCGCCAGCGCCGCCATCGGCTACGCCAAGCTGGCCATCAGTAAAGGTTATGCGGAGAGCATTCCCTCAGCGCTGCTGCTGGAGCGCCACCTGCAGGAACAACTATTCATCGGCGCGGACAGTCAGGAAGGCATGAGCGCGTACATCGAAAAACGCACACCCAACTTTAAAGGGGCATAGGAAAATGGCCGCCATTAACGAATACACCATTGATAAGAAGTATCACGACGCGTTGATCGAATGGCAGCGCAAGAACTTCCCGGACATCGGTCTGCTGGAGAAGTACTGGGATGTCTACTTCCCCAATGATCCGGCCTGGCGTTTGACCGCCAAACTCTCCGAAGTGAAAGCGGATCTCATCAATCAGGGCAAGTACCAGGGCGTGAAGAAGTACGCCACCGCCCGCGAAATGAAAGGCTCCATGCTGTATCAGGCGCTGCGCATCATCAAGGCCCAGTGCAGTACTGAGCTGGGCTCTATCCAGCAGCATATGGACACGGTGAACACCTGCTACACGGATAAGGCGAAGTTCAGCGTACTGCGCATCATGGCGGAAGAGTTTCGTCACGCCTACCAGATGTTCTGGGTGCTGTCACACGACCCCAGTTGGTCCGCCACCGGGTCCAGCCGCATCGCGGAGAATACGCTGGACGAGTTGTTGTCCATGAACACCGGCTCCCATGTGCTGGACGCCTTCAACATTCCGTTTACGGATTCACTGGATAACGTCACTTTCGCCTGCTTCATCGACCGGGTAGGGCGCTTCCAGCTTACCATGCAGGAAGAGTTCGCCTACGCGCCCATGGCCGCCAGCATGCGTCCCATGCTGAAAGAAGAGGCTTTCCACCTGAAGACCGGCTGGGAAGTGCTGAAGGAAATCTGCGAAATGGCGGCGGTGGGCGAAGGCCCATGGACCCTGGCGGACATCCAGAAAAAGATCAACCTCTGGTATCCCCGCGCTTTGGAGATGTTCGGCAGTGAGGAGGGCGGCGAGTCCAACCTCGAATTCAGCTTCAAAACCATGTCCAACAAAGAGGCGATCGGCGGCTATATCAAAGAAATCGAGTGGCTGCTCAATTCTCTCAACGCGGCCATCCTGCAGCGTCGGCATCCTGAACTGAGCAAGGAGCAGGTGCGACTGATGGCGAAAGAAACCGCCATTCTGCGGCTGCCGTCCACTCGCTTCCTGCGCTTCCGCAGCGGCGAGGGGATACATGAGTCCACTTTCGACGTGGATGGCAATCGCATCAGCCCCTTTGAATACATCAATTACCTGACCCGTGTGCTGCCGGAGAAACTGTGTAGCACGGAGTACTTCAAAAGCTACACGGACAGGATTCGTCAGGCCTTGCCGTCCATGACGGCGGCCTAGACGGGGACCTTGGACAGAAACGGGCACATTAATACGGATGGATAAAGTTATGTACGACGTTGCAATCATCGGATCAGGATTTGGAGGCGCCGCCAGCGCCATCATGCTGGCGAAACTGGGCCACACTGTGGCGCTGATAGAAAAGGGCAAGCACCCCCGCTTCGCGCTGGGCGAATCGACCACGCCCATCATGAGTAAGACCATTCGTCATCTGGGGCAGAAATACGACATTCCCGAGTTCGTTAATCTGGCCAGTTACGACACCATCATGAACGCGCACATGCCGATCACCTGCGGACCCAAGGAGTTGTTCCATTATTTCTGGCATGAACCGGGATTGTCCTCCGCCAAGCTGAGCAATGGGATTGTGCCGGAAATCATTGTGCAGACCCCGGAAGTCGACACGCAGTTGTACCGTGCGGAGAGCGACAAATATCTGGTGGACGTGGCGATCAGCTACGGCGCGGATTATTTCGAGGAAACCACCGTTGAAGACATTGAATTCAATGACGACGGCGCGGTGATCAAGTGCTCCCGTCCAGACGGAAGCGCCAGCGAAATCAAAACCAGGTTCATTATCGACGGCACCGGCCATCGTTCGCTGATTTCCCAGCGTTACGACCTGATTGTGCCGCAGGAAGAGCTGGATACGCCGCTGAACAGCCGCAGTATTTTCACCCACTTCAAGGACATTGGCGACTTCGAAAGCAGTCTGGAATGCGATGACGCCTTTATCGGACGCACCCCGGTTCCGCGTATTCGCGGCACCCAGCACCACTGCTTCGACGGCGGCTGGATCTGGTTCATCCCGTTCGATAACGGCGTCACCAGCGTGGGGCTGAACCTGGATATCGACACCTATCCAATCAATGACAAAACCGGGGAAGAAGAATTCTGGGAGATCATCGGACGTTATCCGATTGTCGAAAAGATGTTGAAGGGACGCGAAACCTTGATGCCGTTTATCAAGACCAAACGCATTCAGTTTCGCACAAAACAAGCGGTCGGCGATCGTTGGGCCATGTTGCCGGGTTCGGCGGTAGGAGGTGATGGTTGGTTTAGCACCGGACTCGGCTTTACCTTACTTTGCGCGCATCGCATCGTAGACATGCTGCATACCAAGATGCTCAAGGACGACGACTTTTCCCGTCAATATCTGGAGAACTACGAAACCGCGCTGTTCAAGGAGTGGAAGTACGTCTGCCGCATGGTGGACGGCATCTACAAGAGCATGCGCCACTTCGAAGTATTCAAGTACTACTGCTTCTTCTGCTTCATGGGCGCAGAGAGCTTCGTGCACCGCGGCGGCATCAAACGTCCGCATGATCTCAAGTTCCTGCTGCTCAACGTCGGCGACGACAACTTCGTCGCCAAGTTCGAAGAGTTCTACACCATGGTGAAAGACCTGCACGAACGCGATGAAGTGACCCAGGAGCAGCTCGATTACCTGCGCGATTTCGTGCGCTACGAAATGAAAGACTACAACTACCGGGATTACGGCAACCCTATTTACGGCGGCGTGCACCGTCGGTTGGACAAGTCATCCCGATACTTCGCGGAACTGGCCTGATCAACTGAGAAATGACCACGGAGAGGACAACATGGTTGCGAGTAATCTTGATCCTATAAGCGTTGATGTCGTCGTAGTGGGCGGAGGCATCGCGGGGTGCTGGACGGCGCTGAAGCTGTTGCGCAAGGGCATCCCCACCGCCATCGCCTTCTACAGCGATAGCGATCGGGGCGGCAAGCTGGGCGCTTCCGCTTTGTCGGTGGGCGCCATCAACACCTCTCCGTTGACGCGCGGGGATTATCTGGAATGGTTGACCGACCTGGGGCGCGGACAAGAGCACTCCGACGTCGGCGCCATCACCAGAAATCACCTGGCGTCGGAACTGGATGCGCTGCTGGAGTTCGACGCGCTCAAGAACATCCAATTGGGTGTGGCGCTGAAATCCGGTTCCGGTCGTCATCTGTTGACGCGGCTGCTGCAGGAGATCCGTTATCTGGGAGGCGTTGTGTTGGACAACGCCTGGGTGACCCGCATCGTCGCCGACGCCAAGCGTTGCCATGGCGTACAGTATCAAAGCGGCGATCAAATCGGAGCGGTGTACGCCGGCGCGGTGGTGTTGGCTTCCGGCGGCTATTCCGGTCTGTTCCATGGTTCGGTGAAAACCGGCACCTACGGTTCCGCGCATGGTCGTCACCTCGCCGCCGGCGGCTGGTTGAGCAATCTGGAGTTCGTGTTCAAACACGGCTACGGACAACCGGACCTGGGCACCCTCACGCCGACGGAAGAACTGCCTGGCGCGGAAATCTATGACGAAAACGGCGAACACGTGGACTGGCTGGAGCAGGAACTGTTCTACGGACGCGGCACCAGCAACCACTTCCAGGCGTTTATGACCTGGCGTAAGGGCGGCGATCTTAAATACTACGTGGACTTCCGCTATCGCGAACTGCACCGCTGCGTCAAACGCATCGCCGTCGTCGGCTCCGACGATATCGAAGATATCTGCGCGGACAAAGAAGCCTTGATCGCCGGTCTGGTGGAGCGTTGCCCGGAAGCCAGTCAAGACGCTTTGCGGGAGATTCTGGAAGCGGTGAACCGGCATGAACGGGAGTACAACTTTGAGACGTTCAGCGAGATCAAGGCGCTGGTCGCGGACGCCTATCCGGTGGATCGCAGCCGTATCCGTCAGATCTCCTATTTCTCCATGGGCGGCGTGGCCCACCACAAATTCAAAACCAATCTGAAGAACGTGTTTGTGTGCGGTGAAGCCATGCACGACTACGGCGCCCATCGGGTGGGCGGGTTGCCGTGGGCGTTGTATCTGTGCGCCGCCAAAGTGATTTCAGAAAAGATTGATTTGCTCAAGCGGCAGGGACATTTGCTGTCCACGCCGTTCGAGCTGGAAGACAAAGCGTCCGCCTATGACAAGAAGCTGGTGGCGGAGTTGCAGCAGGGATTGCAGCGCTATCAGGAAAGCGGCGTGGATGTGGAAGGCGCAGAAGCCTTCGCCGACTGGATTCGGGATCAACGACGCACGCTGACGGCGCAACACCGGGAACTGGATGACGTGGTGGCCTATCTGCTGGTGGGCGAGGCCATTATGCGCTCCTCCCTGGCCCGGCAGGAAAGTCGCGGCTGTTTCTTCCGGGACGATTTCGGGGATGAAAATCCCGCCCTGAGCTCACAACGGACGCTGACCCGCTATGACTCAGAATCCGATGAAGTACACGCGGAGCTGATCAGCGCCGAACAACTCTCCGCAATGATAGACAGAGGGCGATTAGCGATGGACGACAAATCTTTGATAAGCAGCGCGGCCACAAAAAACGCGGCTTACTTTCTGTTGAAAAAGCATGTTGAAACCGGACTTGGCGGCAAAGCGGCGGTGGAGACGCTGGATGTTTCATACACCTACGACGAACTGTGGAGCCTGACCAGTCGATACGCCGGTTTCCTGAGAGCCAGCCGCATCGACGAGGGCGATCGCGTGGCGCTGCTGCTGAACGACCGTCCCGAATATCTGGCGATGTTCCTGGCGACGCAGCAAATCGGCGCCATCGCGATACCGCTCAATACTTTCTCGAAAGAGCAGGAGCTGACTCATTATCTGGAGGATTCCGGGGCCAAGCTGCTGATTACCGAAGCGGAACTGGTGGCTCGTTACTCCGTAGAGCAGATCAACGAACAGACCCATGTGGAAGTGGTCAGCTATGAAGATATTCCCACCGAGCGCATGGAGCCGGTGGAGGATATTCTTCCGGTCAGCGATGAAACCATCGGCTTCATTCTCTACACCTCCGGCAGCACTGGCAAACCCAAAGGCGCGATTCATCGCCAGGTGAGCATGGGCTTCAGCGCGGAGAATTTTGCGCGCAAAACCCTGAAGATCAACGACCGCGACCGTATTTTCTCTTCCTCCAAGTTGTTCTTCGCCTATGGATTGGGCAATTCGCTGTACTTCCCATTGTACTTCGGCGCGACCGCGCTGCTGTGCAGCACCAAGGCGGCCCCGGAAGTGATTCGCGATATTTTAGGACAACTCAAGCCGACAGTCTTCTTCGCGGTGCCAGCGGTGTATCGGGGCATCCTGGAGGGCGGCGGCGCAACGGAAGACAACTTCCGCTCCGTACGCTTATGCGTCAGCGCCGGCGAAGCGCTGCCGATCAAGCTGGCGCAGCAGTGGTGCGCCGCCACCACTGTGGAAGTGCTGGATGGCATCGGCAGCACGGAAGCTCTGCATATTTTCTGCGTCTCCAACCATTCCTCCGCCAGGGAGAGCTACTACGGCCGCGCCGTGTCTGGCTATGAACTCAGTGTGTGCGATGAGAACGGTAAGGCCCTGATGGAGAACGCCATCGGCGAATTGCGGGTTAAAGGCCCCACTCTGGCGCAGGGTTATTGGAATAATCCGGCCAAGACCGCGGAAACCTTTTTCGACGGCTCGCTGTTAACTGGCGATCGCTATTTCGCCAACGACAAAGGCGAGTATGTTTTTGTCGGCAGACATGGCGACACCTACAAATCCTCCGGCCTGTGGGTCTCCACTCTGGAGATCGAAGCAGTGCTGGGCGAGCTGGCGGCGGTGGCGGAGTCCTCCGTAGTGGTGTTCCAGGGCAACGACGGGCTGTTGAAATCCAAAGCCTATGTGGTGGCCCGGGAGGCGGAAAGCTTCGAGGACAAACAGCGGGTGGAGACGGACACGCACCGCTTCCTGCGCGAGCGTCTGCCCAAGTACAAAACCCCTCATTGCGTGGAGGCGCTGGACGAACTGCCACGCACCGCCACCGGCAAAATCGCCAAGGCGATCCTGCGGGATATGGCTCAGGAAGTCATCTGGGCCAGACCGGTGAGAGAAAGCGCTCCAGAACGGGAGCTGAACATGGCGCAGTAGCGCCGCACTCTAAACGTCTGCGCAGGGAGGGTCTCGGCGCGGCGAAAAATAAAAAAACTTCCC
The DNA here is from genome assembly GCF_057367735.1 of Hahella sp. NS-SX17. Taxonomy (NCBI): domain Bacteria; kingdom Pseudomonadati; phylum Pseudomonadota; class Gammaproteobacteria; order Oceanospirillales; family Hahellaceae; genus Hahella; species Hahella sp. NS-SX17. Next base: position 4,866,515 of record NZ_CM170632.1, on the reverse strand, counting down.
CCAAGAAACTGATTCCGCCTCCGGGCGGAGGAGGTGGGGGCTCTAAACCATACTCTTACGGAGAGAAGTAGAATGAGCTTCAGTAACCCAAAGTACTATTCGAACACAGCCACACTGTACAGCGCGGCTTTGGATGAGGGTGACTACCACGATTGGAAAGACTCCATCATTACAGGCCTGATGGGATTCATCACCCCGTTCCCGGAGAAGATGCGCATCAACCGCGCCTTCGTCCGGCAGATGTACGAGGGCTACCAGCAGGAAGGCTTCAACAACATTCTGGATATTGGCGCGGGTCCTATTCCCAGGGGGCATGAGTGGGCGACTGAAGCCAATATCATGTATGTCGATCACAACCCGGACATCGTGGAGCACGCGCGCAGAAAACTGCCTGTCGGGGCCAGCGCCAGATATGAAACGTCCAGCGTCGGCGCGTTGCCGGGTCTGTTGGAGAAAGGCCTGGTGGATGGCTTCTTCGACGAATCCCGAAAAGTGGCTTTCGGCTCCAACGCGGTCTTGATGTTCGTGGACGACGCGGAAATCAAGAGCACCTTCCAATACCTGTACGACTGGTGCGCGCCGGGCTCCGTGCTGAAAATCAGCACCACCGGCATCACGGGTTCGGAAAGCGACCTGCGGGCCAAGTTCATTCGCACTTTCTTCAAGAAGGTCAATGCGCCCATGCACATCCGCAACGTTGACAAGTTCTGCGAACTGCTGGCGCCGTGGAAAGTCACCCGTCGCCCCATGCCGTTGTGGGAGTGGGTGAACTGGCCGCCTTCCAAAATGACGGCGGGCATTGGCTTCGATATCTACGGAATTGAACTGCGTAAAGAGTGAGCGGCGCCAGCCATGCCGAGAGGTTCGCCCGCTCTTCCCATGGATCGCGGTTAACGCACGAGGAATAAGATATGGACAACATACACAAGGACATTCCTTTCGGAAGTCCGGTTCAGGTGGGGCAGAGCGTATTCCTGCTGAAAATGCCGCTGCCGTTTCGCCTGGATCATATCAACCTGTATCTGATCGATGATCAGGACGGGTGGATTCTGGTCGACACCGGCCTGAATCATCGCGCTGTGCGTGAGACATGGGAAGCGCTGGCGGATACGGTCTTCCAGCAGAAGCCGATCAAGAAGATCCTGATCACCCATCTGCATCCGGATCATATTGGTCAGGCGGCCTGGCTGCAGCGGCGTTTCAAGGCGGACGCCTATATTTCCGAAGGGGACTGGCTGATGGCGCAGCGGCTGTGGTTTTCCCCTGCGGAAAGCGCGATTCCCCGCTACGCCGCGCACTACCGGGCGTTTGGCGTGGATGGGGAACGCTTCGAACAACTGATCGAAAACCGCGGCAACTATCAGCGCCTGGTGAAGGAACTGCCTTTACAGGTCAAGTTCCTGCGCACTGGCGATATCGTCAGCGCCGCCAGCGGCGACTGGCGCGTGGTCAGCGGCAGCGGTCATTCTCCAGAGCATCTGTGTCTGTGGAATGAGGCCAGCCGTGAGATGATCACCGGCGACCATGTGTTGCCGAAAATCACTCCGAATATCGGCATTATCGTGGGTGGTCTGTCTAACCCACTTGAAAACTACCTGTTGTCCCTGGAGGATTTTCTGGCGATTGATTGCGCTAGATACTTTCCTGCCCATGGACTGCCTTCCGAGAACTACCATGAGCGCATCGCCGAGATCAAAATGCATCATCATCGGCAGTTGCAGAAACTGTTGAGCGGTTGCGGCGAACCGACCACCGTTTATGACGCAGTGGGAATGCTGTTCAACACAGAACTGCCGCCACACCAATATATGTTCGCGCTGGGGGAAACCGCCGCGCATTTGCGTTACCTTGAAAGCATCGGACTGATGCATCGCGAAGGCGAGAAAACCTGGCTTTTTAAATCCGTCTCCCAAGCGGACGAGCAGAGGGAGGAAACCGCCTGCGCGTCGTCGGTGTAAGATCATGACGGAGAGGAGCGGCGAGGTGATTAACGTCAGAAATGTTCTGGTGACGGGCGCCACAGGATTCGCCGGCAGCCATATTCTGGAGGCGCTGAGCAAAGTGGTGGGAATCCGGCCCATCGCCGCCTGCCGTCACCCGAGCGCATTGCCCGCGGATGTTTATTGTGAAGTGCGGGAAGGCGATCTGCGCGACGCCAATTACATCAAAGATGTGTGCCGAGGCGTGGACGTAGTGATCCACGCCGCCGCCTGGACGTCACTGTACGGACACTGCGAAAGCTCGCAACGTCTATATTTTCAACCAACTCTGGGGTTGATCGAAGCGGCGCGGCAGGCGGGTGTGAAAGTCTTCATCAACACCAGCACCGCTTCCGCCGCCGCGCCGGAGCGTTCCTCCGACCCCTATAGTCCAGGCGTTGAACCTCCTTATTGGCCGCATCTGTGTAATCTGGTGCGCATCGAAAATATCCTGCGCGGCTACGCCTGCAGTTGGTTCAAGGTGATTAATCTGCGCATGGGCATCTATGTGGGGCGGCGTTACCGCGTGGGCTTTTTGCCAATCCTGCTGCCGCGGCTGAAAACCCGGCTGATTCCCTGGATTCGCGGCGGCAAAACCAGCTTGCCTCTGATCGATGGTCGCGATATCGGACAGGCGTTTTCCCTGGCTGCGCAATGGACGCCGGGCGAAGACTACGCCGCCTTCAATATTCTGGGCTCCGGCCCGCCCAGCGTGCGCGAGGTGATCGAATACATCGCCGATCGTCACCATATCCCCAAGCCCTGCTACAGCGTGCCGTTCCCGGTTGCTTATGGGGTGGGCGAACTGATGGAGCTGATTGATCCGTTAATGCCCTTTGACCCATTGGTTACCCGCAGCCTGATTCACTTGCTGGAGGAAACCGGGGCTGACAACAGCCGCGCCACGGCTGTGTTGGGTTATCAGCCGCAGATCGACTGGCGCCGCTCCATTGACGAACAAATTGAAGAAATATGCCGCCAGAAAACCCTGGCGCCCATGCATAATTTGCTGGAGACCTGAGTGTTTGCTTACACTGGCGCGATATGAGTGTTTTGGGAAGTGGATCGCATAATGGAATCTCTTTTGTCCTTCATCAACAATTCTGTCTTATGGCTGGTCTATAGTGGTCTGGGCTTGTCTGGCGAAATTAACGCTCGAACATTGCGAAGCGCCACCGACGCGCTGGATGAATACTTAACAAACTCAACGCCTTTCAGGGCGCGTGACTTTATTGCGTAACACCATGCTTAAAATAAAAAAGACGGAAAGGATTCATTATGAATAAAGACATCTGGTTGATTTATCACAAATCCTCACTCAGCCCCCGTTCGTCCATCAATATGGACGGCTCCGATTACATGGTCGGCGTCAGCGCTGTGCCCGCCAGAGAGATGATGGAAGCCATTGAGCTGTTCAAAGAACATCTGCGGGAAGACTACATGGCGCCCATGGAACTGTGGAAATGCGTGAAATGGGGCTCCGGCGATTATGGCCTGGAAAGTGAAATCGGCGCGGATATTGAAGAATCCGTCACCCTTGCCCAGGCCAGCAACACCACTATCACCACCGGTATTTCCTCCGAATTTCTGGCTGATATTGAAGAAGAGCTCGTTGCGGTGAAGTCTGAGTGACGCAAAAGTAAGACGGCAAGACGCGCAAGCCCTTACTGAGTAACGCAAATGTAAAGGGCGACGAAACGCGCGCATTTATTCCAGTGCGCGCGTTTTGTTGTGCGTGTCTACTCATCAATCCGTCAGGCGACGTGGTCTCGTTGCCTGAATCTGTCTCTATTTAAACTAGAACACCCCGATCCTCATCGTTATAATCGCCGGCTTTTTTCCAAAAAGGGGCCAGTTATGTTCGCCGGTTTTGATTATGGGACCTCCAATTGCGCGCTGGGCGTGATTCGTCGCGGAGAAGAGGCGTCACCGGAGGTGAAGTTACTGGGCCTGGATCGGGACTCAGTGTTGCTGCCTTCCAATCTTTATGCTCTGGATCGCAGTCTGGTATGTGAGTATGTGGCCGGGCGCATCGCCGATCCGGACGCTCGCGAATCCTATCTCGCCTCCCGGCCCAATGCCGCCGGACAGGCGCAACGCGCCCGCCGCGAGCTGAGCATCGGCTCTGATGAGCAAGTGCTGTGCGTCGGTCGGCAAGCGGTGGATCTGCATATCGAAGCGCCGGATGAAGGCTTTTATATCAAGTCTCCCAAATCTTTCCTGGGCTCTGGCGGTCTGAGCCGGCCGCAACTCGATTTCATTGAAGACGTGGTCACCGCCATGATGATATGGGCGAAGTCCCAGGCGGAGGAGAGCGCTGGGGCGGAATTGTCGCACGCAGTGATCGGTCGTCCGGTGAATTATCAGGGCGCCGATAGCGATGCAGCGAACAGGCAGGCCATGGAAATCATGACTTCCGCGGCGCAGCGGGCGGGATTCAAAGACTTTGAATTCATGTATGAGCCTCTTGCTGCGGGCGTTAACTTTGAGAGCCGCATGCAGCAGGATCAAGTGCTGCTGGTTGTTGATATCGGCGGCGGCACCACCGACTGCTCCATGGTGAGAATGGGGCCGTCGCATCGCAATAACGACAATCGCAGCGATGATTTCCTGGCGCACTGCGGCCAGCGCACCGGCGGTAATGATCTGGATATCTACCTGACATACAAAGGCCTGATGCCGTTGTTTGGTCTGGGAACCGATAAAAAATCCGGTCTCACCATGCCCACGCAGCCGTTCTGGAGCGCCATCGAAATCAACAATGTGCGCACCCAAGCGGAATTCAGCGCCTGGCAAACCCGCGATGACATTGCGCAGCTATGCCGCGACGCCAAGCGCCCCGAGCTATTGAACCGTCTGTTGCTGCTGCAGGAAGGCCGCAAGAGCTATCAGTTGGTGCGCAGCGGAGAGCAGGCCAAGATCGAGCTGTCAGACGCCGACGCCCATGAGGTGAATCTCGACTACATCGAAAAAGGCCTCAGCCAGCCTTTGGACCGCGCGATGCTGGGGGAAGCGATTCAAAATCCCCTCAACCGGATTATCGACATCGTGCGCGAGGCCCTAAAACTGGCGCAGTGTCGCCCGGACCTGGTGTACCTCACTGGCGGCAGCGGTAAATCCCCGGTTATCCGCGCGGCGCTTGAGCAGGAACTGGGCGAGATTCCCGTCGTAGACGGCGACTTCTTCGGTAGCGTCGCGGCGGGCCTGACCCAATGGGCCGCCAAAATCTACCGATAACAGGCTGCAGATAAAGGTACGGATGAAGTTACGGATAAAGGCCGAAAAGTAAGGAAATAAAATAGAGCGAGTGATCAAGAAACTAACGTTAGGATTGTTTGGGTTTTGGTTGCTCGTTTTGATGGTCGCTCTGATTACATTGGGTACCTGCCCAGGCGCGATTGAGTGCAGTCAGCATGACGATCGCATCCTCTTAAGGTCTTTGCAAAACGCGTTGCGCTTGTATCAGCTCTACCACAACGCACTGCCTACGATTGGGCAAGGATTACAGGCGTTGAACAACGGTTACCTCGCCACAGTCCCCAAAGACGCTTATGGGCAAGAGTTCCGATACTCTCCCGAACCCTGGCATGGGGCGGAAATGACGCTGTATTCCATCGGTCCAAATGGTGTCGATGAAAAAGGTGAGGGCGACGATATTGTGAATTGGGAAAAAGTCTATCCCTGCAGCGTCTTCGATCCTTGTCCTACCTTCTGTGAACACACCCAGAATGCAGCGATATATGCCGGTATGATCTTGCTTCCTATTACCTGTCTGTCTGGATTGGCGTGGTTGGCGATCTTTATACGACGCAGGCGTCAGGCAAGAGGGGTTGAGAGAGAGTAGAGGGGCTGGAGTTAAATGGAGAAGCTCTTGATGGCTGGGGAGGAGGTTATTTCAACAATGTTCAATTTACGGGAGAGAAATTTCCAAACACCCGCTTTATACCTAGAGTCGCGCTGCTAAGATTGGCGGGCGCTTGGGTCATAATGGGCTATCTTCCCGTGATAGTTCGTCATCCTTGCATTCCCTTTTAGTACTATCTTTATTCTATTCCGCTTCTACCTGCATGTAGTCGATATAAGCGTTGAGTCCATCCTCCGCTTCTTGCTGCGAAGCGTAGGGACCGATGGGAATTTGTTCGCGGGTCAGGTAAAACCACTCGCCGTTTTCGATATAAAAACGATCTGAGCGATCGTAGCTGGGACGCTGAAGCGCGTCGTCGGTGCGTGTCATTTGGTTCATGTCTACTCCATAAGAAACTGCTGTTAGAACCAGAAAGGCGAAAAATTATACACAATTACACTTTGTTACAAAAAGGCGAAATGTCTCGCCCTTCTAAGACTTTCAGCGAATAACCCTCAAACTGGCAGGGAATTGTCGCGAAGTTTTAGCGGACGCGACCGCTCTTCCAGGCTTTCAATAGCTCATCGTAGGACGCGGTGACGCCTTTGGGTTTCTCATTGGACAGTTTGGGTTTAGGCGCGCCAGGTTGACCTAGCCAGTACTCCGCGCCTTTGACTTCGCTGGCGTCTGCAATTTTGGGCGCGCAGGACTGTAGCTCCATGTTTCTTTGAATGACCGCCATCGCCCGATCTTGTCTTTCCGCCAAGGTGTCCAGCGCCTGCTGTGGCGTTTTCTTACCGGTGATGGCGTCCGCCAGCGTCGGCCACCAGTAGCGCGACAGCTTCGGGTAATCCGGGACGTTGACGCCCGTGGGCGTCCAGGCTTTGCGGGCGGGGCTCAAGTAGAACTCCACCAGTCCGCCAAGTTTGGGCGCGGCTTTTTGCATGGCGGCGGATTTCAGGTCGGACTCGCGAATCGGCGTCAGCCCCACCAGGGTTTTCTTCAGTGAAACGGTCTTGGCGACCGTGAACTGCGCATAGAGCCAGACTGCCTTTTGCCGGGTTGGACTCATGTTTTTAGGAATGGTCCAGGAACCGGCGTCCTGATAGCCCAGTTTCATGCCTTCCTGCCAATAAGCGCCGCGAGGCGAGGGCGCCATCCGCCATTTCGGCGTGCCGTCGCTGTTCACCACTGGCAGACCAGGTTTGGTCATGTCCGAGGTGAAGGCGGTGTACCAGAATATCTGCTGGGCGATGTGGCCTTGCGCAGGTACGGAGCCCGCTTCGGTGAAGTCCATTTTGATGGCTTCCGGCGGTGCGTATTTCTTTAACCAGTCGATATATTTTTCCAGCGAGTACACCGCCGCAGGACTGTTGGTGGCGCCGCCGCGATCCATGCTGGAGCCGACAGGATGGCAGCCTTCAATACGGATTCCCCACTCGTCCACGGGCTTGCCATTGGGCAGGCCGGGGTCTCCCGCGCCCGCCATGGAAAACCAGGCGTCGGTAAAGCGCCAGCCCAGGGACGGATCGCGTTTGCCGTAGTCCATGTGGCCGTATACCCGTTTACCGTCGAGATTCTTGACCTTGTTGGTGAAGAAATCGGCGATGTCCTCGTAGGCGGACCAGTTGATCGGCACGCCGAGTTCGTAGCCATAGATCTCTTTGAACTTCTTCTTCAGATCCGGGCGCTGGAACCAGTCATAGCGAAACCAGTACAGGTTAGCGAACTGCTGATCGGGAAGCTGATAGATCTTGCCGTCCAGCCCGGTGACGAAACTGATGCCGATAAAGTCGTTGATATCCAGGGTCGGCAGGGTGACGTCTTTGCCTTCCCCTTGCATAAAGTCGCTCAGCGCAAGAATGCGCCCGGAGCGGGAATGATTGCCGATCAAGTCAGAGTCGCTGATGAAGGCGTCATACCGGTGCTGGTCGCCAATAAACTGCACCCATAGGCGATCAATGACCGTGCCTTCCGGCTGCAGCTCGTGGTGGATTTTAACTTCCGTTAGCTCCGCGAACGCTTTGGCCAACACCTGGGATTCATATTCATGGGTTTTAATGGTCTCCGACAGCACGTTCAGTTCGAGTCCTTTAAACGGCTTGGCGGCGTGGATAAACCAGGCCAGTTCTTCTATTTGTTGTTCGCGGCTGATGGAGGAGTCCTTGAACTCGCTGTCCACCCATTTTTCCACTTGCGCGCGTTTTTGCGGGGGGAGCCTGTCGGCGTAAGGCCCGGCGGCGGCGTCCGCGGCATAGAGTCCCGCGGTGAGAGTGAGGGAAAGGATAGAGACGCTGAAAGTGTTTTTTATTGTGATCATAACTACTCAACCTGTCTTCGTATTTGTTCGTTTTTATTTGAGAAAGGAAAGATTGGCGACTGTCTTCGAAATACGAAACGAATCGCGGTGGATAAAATTTAAACACAAAATGCTCGGATTTAAATGGCTGGTACGGAATTATTTGTAATTATTCGTATTGATATAGCCTAAGTAGGCGTGAAAATTGGATTTTCCAAAACGAAAAATTTAGAAAAATGGCGTTTTTGTGCACAGCGTGTATAATCCAACGCCCTTTTTTTATCGGTCTCGCCGACGGGTGACGACCGCTCCGCTTTTGATCGTTCTTGGAACAAATATGCTGTTACTTTCAAAAAAACATGACTGGCTGGGAAATGTGCGCGCCGACCTGCTGGCCGGACTGGTGGTTGCGCTGGCGCTGATTCCCGAAGCGATAGCGTTCTCCATTATCGCTGGCGTTGACCCCAAAGTAGGGCTGTACGCTTCCTTCTGCATCGCCATGATTATCGCGATCGTCGGCGGCAGACCCGGTATGATCTCCGCCGCCACCGGCGCCATGGCGCTGCTGATGGTGGATCTGGTGAGAATTCATGGCTTGCAGTACCTGCTCGCGGCTACTTTGCTGACGGGCGTGCTGCAAATATTGGCCGGCTATCTGAAGTTAGGCCAGTTGATGAGCTTTGTTTCCCGATCAGTAGTGACGGGCTTCGTTAATGCGCTGGCGATTCTTATTTTTGTAACGCAATTGCCGGAGCTGACTAACGTCACCTGGCACGTATACGCCATGACCGGGGCGGGACTGGCCATCATCTATCTGTTCCCGCATGTGCCGGTGATTGGTAAAGTCCTGCCGTCGCCACTGGTCTGCATTCTGTCCATGACCGCGGTGGCGGTGCTATTTGATCTGGATATCCGTACCGTAGGCGATATGGGCAAACTGCCGGATACGCTGCCGATTTTCCTGCTCCCGGACGTTCCCTTGAACTTTGAAACGCTGGCGATCATTTTCCCCTATGCCGCTCCCATGGCGGTGGTGGGGTTATTGGAATCTTTGATGACGGCGACCATCGTTGACGACCTGACCGACACAAAGAGCGACAGGAACCGTGAATGTAAGGGGCAGGGCATCGCCAATATCGGCGCAGGCCTGTTTGGCGGTATGGCTGGATGCGCCATGATCGGGCAGTCGGTGATCAATGTTAAATCCGGCGGTCGCGGCAGGCTGTCCACCTTCGCGGCGGGATTCTTTTTGCTGGCGATGATCGCTTTCCTGGGGCCTTGGTTGTCGCGTATTCCCATGGCGGCGTTGGTGGCGGTGATGATTATGGTGTCTATCGGTACTTTTAGCTGGGATTCCATCATTAATCTGAAGAAGCATCCGCTCTCCACCAATATCGTGATGATTTCTACCGTTGCCATGGTCATCGTGACTCATAACCTCGCCTACGGCGTTTTTCTCGGTGTGTTGCTGGCGGCGTTGTTTTTCGCCAATAAAGTCAGCCACTTCATGTATGTAGAATCCGCCCTGAGTGAAGACGGCGCGCAGCGCACCTATCGGGTGGTGGGCCAAGTGTTTTTTAACTCTTCCGACAAGTTCGTCGCCAACTTTGATTTCAAGGAGGCTGTGGACAAAGTCGTCATCGACCTGCATCGCGCGCATTTCTGGGACATTTCTGCGGTTTCTGCGCTGGATAAAGTGGTGATAAAGTTTCGCCGGGAAGGGGCGGATATCGAGTTGATTGGCCTGAACGAAGCCAGCGAGACAATTGTTGACCGCTTCGGCGTGCACGATAAGCCCGAAGAGATCGAAAAAATCATGGGAGGTCATTGATGGAAAACAATAACAAGACGGTGCTGGCCTGCATCGACGGCTCGAACTTCAGTCGTGCGGTGTGTGACTACGCCGCCTGGATTGCGCAGCGTGTCAGCGCTCCTCTGAAGCTGTTGCACAACATTGAGCATCGCGAAGCGCCCGCAGTGTCGGACTTGACCGGCAGCATTGGCCTGGGCAGCAGAGAGAAACTATTGGCGGAGCTGACCGACCTGGAGCAGCGTCGCAGCAAGATCTTGCTGCAGGAAGGCAAGCTGATGCTGGAGGCGGCGAGAGAAAGAGTGATCGCCGCCGGCGTCAGCGACCCCATCGTCAACCAGCGTCATGGCGGGCTCACTGAGGCGCTGATCGAGCTGGAGGACGATATCGGAGTGCTGGTGATGGGCATTCGCGGCGAAGAACATGAGAATCAGGCGGGCCGAGTTGGCGCGCACCTGGAAACCATCATCCGCTCTTTGCACCGTCCGGTGCTGGTGGTGAATGGCGAATTCAGCGCCCCCCAGCGCATCATGCTGGCCTATGACGGCAGCGAAGCTGCTGGCAAAGCGTTGAACATGGTCGCGGAAAGCACCTTGTATCGGGGGTTGTGTTGTCATGTCGTTCACGTCAGTCGTGACGGAAATGCAAATGATCAGGTGCTCGATCAGGCGGTGCGGCGTTTGCAGAATGCCGGCGTGGAGGTCATCGCGGCCAAGTTGACCGGCGCGGTGGAGCAGGAATTATGCGATTACCAGCGCGAGCATGATATTGATTTGACGGTTATGGGCGCCTACAGCCACACCCGTCTGCGTGAACTGCTGCTCGGCAGTTTCACCGCCAAGATGCTGACAATGACGCAAAAGCCATTGTTATTGCTGCGTTAGGGATATCTCGAAAAAAGCAGGAATATTCTGAAAAAGAGAGAAAGCGTCCGCCTGTACGGCGGACGTTTACTTTCTGACCCGCCGTCTAGATACGCTTTGGTAAAACGTCTTTCAGCTTGTCGTGCATGTCGCGCAGAGCCTTTTCTGTGGTAGCCCAGTCGATACAGGCGTCGGTGATGGAGACGCCATATTGCAGATCCGCCAGGTTGGCGGGGATTGGCTGATTGCCGAAATGGATATTGCTCTCCACCATCACGCCCACGATGGACTTGTTGCCTTCCATGATCTGATGGGTGATGTCCTGCATGACCAACGGCTGCAGCGAGGCGTCCTTGTTGGAGTTGGCGTGACTGCAATCCACCATGATGGCTTCGCGCAGTTTGGCCTTCTGCAGTTCCTTTTCGCACAGTGCGACGCTGACGGAGTCGTAGTTCGGCTTACCGCCGCCGCCGCGCAGCACCACGTGACCGTAGGCGTTGCCTTTGGTGCGGATGATGGCGACCTGACCTTCCCGGTTAATGCCCAGAAAGGAATGCGGATGCGATACGGAACTCATGGCGTTAACCGCCACTGTCAGGCTGCCGTCGGTGCCGTTCTTGAAGCCGATGGGCATGGACAGGCCGCTGCTCATTTCCCGGTGAGTCTGGGATTCCGTGGTTCTGGCGCCGATGGCGGACCAGGAGATGGTGTCCTGCAGATATTGTGGGGAAATCGGGTCCAATGCTTCCGTTGCGGTGGGCAGACCCATTTCCGCCAGCTCCACCAGCAATTGCCGGCCCAGATGCAGGCCTTTCTCAATTTCAAAGGAATCATCAATATTGGGGTCGTTGATCAGTCCTTTCCAGCCGATAGTGGTGCGCGGCTTTTCGAAATACACGCGCATGACCAAATACAGTGTGTCCTTTAATTCGTCCGATAACGTTTTTAGTTTCTGCGCATATTCTTTTGCGGCGGCGACGTCGTGAATTGAGCAGGGCCCAACCACTACGAACAGACGGTGATCCTTGCGATCAAGAATATTGCGAATGGTTTCGCGACCCTCGATAACGGTTTGTCCCGCTTGTTCGGACAGAGGGATGTCGCTCTTAAGCTGGTCAGGAGTAATAAGAATCTCCTGACTGTTTACATTTACGTTTTCAATCTGATTTAAGGACATGCTTGATCCCTACTTGATTTCCCGTGTCAGCACTCCAGGCGTCAGGCGAACGTCGCTTATGGGAGAAGAGTTCGTCAGGTCCCCGATGGCGCTGGTTTGATTTGATTCCGCCTGCGAACCCCGCGGCGCGGCCGGGTCCGGGCAGGACAAGAAGGATAGCAAGCTTGCCCGCGTTAGCCTATAGATGAATAGAGGAAATTCAGCGCACAGTGGGAGTTTGCGGGTGGTTTAACCGCAGAACGGGAACCCGGAGACGGAAATTTCCGTCTCCGGTAGGGTCGGCGTTAGCCGACTATAGGCAACACTGGGGCAGATAGGGAAATTCGTCCAATGGACGCCTGTCCCTGCGCCGGTCAGTGCTGCGACGCTCAAGGTTCTTGATCCTGGGCGCGTTTGATCCAGTATGGTTACGGCGCTCTCGGCGGCGGCGATCTTCGCAAAGGTTATACATCGAGTCCTCCTTGTTATTCACTACTGTTTGGTCTTGTGGGACTCTGGTTTAAAGCATACCAGTATTACGTTTATGGGGTCATATTGATTGGTCATAAGAGTCGTCTTTACAGAATTGGCGGTTATAGCCGATGCGCATGAAATATCTGTCAGACGCGACTCGTCCGCGGTAAATCCGACTATACTTTCAAAGTCGTCCGGACATTTTTAACCTCACACTTTACATTCCTTTCAAATACCGGACCGTCGCGGGCCGGATCTCGCCGATGCGGCTGTCTTGAGAAGATGGGTTGCGCGCTAAAGGTACATAATGGAGCAAGCTGACGTTACGGTAGAAGCCCTTTCCGCGGCTCTGGTCAGGCTGGAGCTTCCAGAGACAAAAGAGATATTTTCCTATCTTGGCGGTGACGCCCCTGGCTCGGTTCAGATAGACAGAGAGCGTCATGAAGTGGCTGCGAAGTTGGCCAGTGTCAGCCGGGAAAAGCAGGAAAACCTGAAAGATGTGGTGCTGGCGCTCAACAAAGAACTTGGCGGGTTGGACAAAACGCTGGTCAACTGCCTTACTTTCATCGACCGCGCGGCGGAACGCTGGGAAAACGCCAGTCCTCTGGACCCGTTCGTAAAAAAGTCGCTGCTGCGACGCAAGTACATATTCGCCGCCTTGCTGCTGGACCAGCCGGAGTTCGTGATCAATGAAGAGCATCCGGTAGCCCGTCTGCTGGCGCTGGTGGAGAAACTGTTTATGGGATGGGAGGAAGGCGCGGGGCAGCCGCCGCCTTTCGTGATGAAATCGCTGTCCGCTCTCACACATCTGCTGGATGACGACAATTGCCTCAGCGCAGATGAGCAAAGACAGGCATACGAAGCGTTGATGACAGAGTGGCGCCGGGAAAGTCAGCGCCGTCATCAATTGGAAAAGCGCCTGATTGAAACTGAGTTGGGGCTCGATAACGCCTGGTATATCCATCAAAAGGCCGCTATGGCGATAAATCAGTCAGCGATGGAGGTGGAGTTGCCTGAGGTGGTGATTCAGTTCATGAAAGGGCCTTGGCTCGATTCCTTGCGGTTAGTTCTGTTGCAGGAAGGTGAAAGCAGCAAGCATTACTCGATCATGCGCAAGTTATGCGATCGCATCGTGTTCACGTTTCGCGGCGATCATACTCCCGCCAGCAAACAGAAGCTTTACACCTTCGCAGGATTGATTGTCGAGGAGTTGGAAAAGCATCTGGTGAGCCTGAGCCACAATCCCAGCGATGCGGAGCAGACCCTGGCCTGGCTGGAGGATATCCTGATGAGCATCGTCAAAGGTCAGGATGTGGAGCGGGTAATGTTCACCCCGGCTCTGACAGAACTGGATGAGGCGAGAGATCAATTACAAATAGACGAGTTGGCGTTGACCGAGATGCGCGGCGGCTGGTTCAACCGATTCGAGAAGGTATGCAAGTTTCTGGTCTATCTGCCTGGGCAGAAAGTGGCGGTTTGGGGCGACTACAATGGTAGAAAGACCTCAATGGAGCCCATAGAAGCATTGATCAAAGACAAGAATGAAGGTCGCTTGCAGGTGTTTGACGGCTCGACACGCATTCAGCAAGTGTTCTACGAGCTGGCCAGGGAGTATATTGTCTGGGACCGTGCGCAACGACTGCGGCGGCAAGGTTTGCTGGCGAAAGAAAAGGCGCTGCGCAAGGCCGCGCAGGAAAAAGCGGAAGCCGAAGCCAAGGCGATCATCGCTGCGCGGGAAGAAGCCGCCAGAAAGCTGGAGCAGGAACGCCTGGAGGCGGAGCAGGAGTTGCTCCGACGGGAGCTGGAAGAACAGGAAAGACAAGCCCTGGAGAGGCGGCAACAAGCGCGTAACGCGATTGATGGCCTCAAAGTGGGCGGCTGGGTGCAGCTGCAGAAGGCGGGAGAGCCGGTGCGCTGTAAGCTGGGCGTACGATTGAACGCCACGGACAAGCTGATATTTGTAGATGATTTCGGGATGAAAATAACAGAGATGAAACGTGACGAGGTGGTTGACCAGATTCTCGACGGCCTTTTTGAGGTGTTGGGAGCTGGCGTTGAAATGGAAGAAAGGTTGTCCCGCGCCTTGGGCAGAATAGGCATTGCGAAGAGGTGACGTATGTCGGTGAAAGAAACCCCCCTGGACGATAACCAGCGCACGGAGCCGCGTCTGCCGCACAATGAGGTGATTTATGTGGAGATCATGACGCCTGGCGCGGTGGAAAGCGATAATCTAAATCCGGCGGTGCGGGCGACCGAGACCGTGGATATTTCCGCCAATGGTTTGCAAGTGCGGATTCCGGAGGCGCTACGAGTCGGCGCCATTTTGCAGATTTGCATCCTGCGTGAGAAAACCGGCGACAAGTTTCATCTTACCGCCGAAGTGAAGTGGCGAAAACGACTGCCTGGCGCCTATGGGTATATGACGGGGCTGGCGCTGTTCGAGTCGGAAGAAACGTCCATCGCTGAATGGAAAATGGCGGTTTCCGCCATGTTTTCTGATGAGGACGCAGATCACGCGGACCACGTCACTCACTGAGACGTCGCAGTGCGCGAATTCTCAGTGAAGGTGGGTGTGATTCGGCGGGCTAAATACCCTCCATAGGCTCGAAGCCGCCGTCGCCCTGCAGAATCGACTCCAGCTCTTTGATTGAGGGGGTGGTGCGGGTGGGCGCCTGCTGCAGGTCGGAGAGGAACACGATGGCGTCCTGTACCGTCTGGTAGGCGACTTCCTCCATAGGCACATGACCCACGCCGGGGTAGCTGATAAAAGTGATGTTTCGGATGTCCCCCCGCCAACGTTCCGCCAGTTTAATCGGAACCCAACGATCTGCTTCTCCCCACATCAGTAACGTGGGCGAGCGTATGTCCGCAAAAGGAAGATTGCGTTGCTCCGCCGCGGCCTCTTTCATAATGCGCATGGTGCGTACATAAATTTTCCTGGCTCCGGGGCGTTGCGACATATGCACATAGCGATATAAATTGCCCTGGCTGATGCGTTTGGGGTCGCCATAAACCTGCTCGACATTGCGCGTCACCAACACTGGCGGTTGCACGTAGTTGGCCAGTGTCCCCACCACCGGCATGGTGGCGAGATCGAATACGCCCGGGGTGTGGTCCTGCGGGTAGCCCACCGGGTCAATCAGAATAAGTTTTTCCACCTGTTCGGGATGCTCCGCCGCATAACGGGCGGAAAGATATCCGCCGAAGGAGTTTCCAGCCAGGCTGAAGCGGGTTAATTCCAGTTGCCTGATGAATTTGCTGAAGTGGGCGTAAACGTAGTCTTCATCGAAGTCGTCTGCGTCGTCAGGACCTCCGGTCAGGCCATACCCGGGAAGGTCTAAAGCAATGACGCGGTAGTTCTTGCGTAATTCCTCGATCCATCCTTCCCAAGTATGTAAAGACGACATGATGCCGTGCAGCAACACAATGGTCGGCCCTTCGCCGACGTCGCGATAGTGAATCTGCAAGTCGTCCACTTCCATGAAGCGGGAATCTCTATCCGCATATTGTTTTTTTAACTCTTTCAGGGGGATGTCGGCGACGCCCATGGCGTTGGCGAGTGTGGGGCTGGCCTTGAGAGATGGCTTGAAGCCAGCGCAGCCACTGAGCCCGACGACGAATAGAAGGCAGAACGACAGTAAGAGCTTCCTGTTCATATGCGGCTGAAATACTCCTGGTGTGGATTTTATTTTTATATGGATTGCGCGAGGGGGCGTCATACCCCGAGATAACAAAAGGTTACATTAACCCTAAAGGAGGACTCATACAGTGACGTGGTGCTGAAAACCAATATGCGCCTACCGGATGAAATGCTGGGAAATCGCTAAGCGAAATGGGGGAGAAAAGCAAAGTAGACGGACAAAAGGAGAGGAGGTTAGGAGCAAGGAAGGGGAAGGGAGAGATAAGATAAGGAGCCGGCATGATCCGGCCCCATTGTGCTGCAGTCAGCAGCGATAACTTATTCGCCGCCTCTGGCGGTAATATTGAAGCCGCCGTCCACGTACATAATTTCACCAGTCACGCCGCTGGCGAGATCGGAGCACAGGAACAGCGCGGCGTTGCCGACTTCTTCAATGGTGACGTTACGACGCATTGGCGTCTGCTTTTCATTTTCCTGCAGCATCTTACGGAAATCCTTGATGCCGGACGCCGCCAGGGTGCGGATCGGGCCTGCGGAAATCGCGTTGACGCGGGTGCCTTCCGGCCCCAGGCTGCACGCCATGTAGCGGGTGTTGGCTTCCAGGCTGGCTTTGGCCAGCCCCATCACATTGTAGTTAGGGATGACGCGCTCTGCGCCCAGATAGGTCAGAGTCAGCAGGCTGCCGTTGCGGCCTTTCATCATTTCGCGGGCGCCTTTCGCCAGCGCGACGAAGCTGTAGGAGCTGATGTCATGAGCAATGCGGAAGCCTTCGCGAGTGGTGGCGTCCACGTAGTTGCCTTCAAGCTCGTGGCCTGGCGCGTATCCTACTGAGTGCACCAGAATATCGACGCCGTCCCAGTGTTGGCCCAGGTCTTTGAACAGCTGCTCGATTTCCGCGTCGCTGCTTACGTCGCAGGGAAATGTCAGCTTGGAGTCATATTCCGCGGCGAAACCTTCCACCCGGCCCTTGAGCTTTTCGTTCTGGTAGGTCAGGGCGATTTCCGCGCCTTCCCGATGGAATGCGTCAGCGATACCTTTGGCGATGGATAATTTACTTGCAACACCGACGATCAGTGCTTTTTTTCCGCTTAGTAATCCCATTTTTCTATCCTGTAGTTATCTTCAGAGAGACCTTCAAGCTGTTTATGAATAAACGGCCGATGATTGTATTTACTTAAGCTAACATCCAAAACTTATTGTCGGCTGAAACTATAAATATTTTCTTACTAATCACGGCGACGCTTCTATGAGTCTTTAGTATGACAGAAAAGAGCGCGCCGTGGCCCGTCCCGCAACGCTCCACGAGGGTTTAACGGGAGGCTTGAAAGCGGACTGGTATGAGATGTGACCGCTTTGTATTAATAAAAAGCAGTTTCCAGCAATTTGCGTGTATACGGTTGCGTAGGATTGGCGTAAATGGCGTCGCAGTCGCCGGCCTCAACCAGTTCTCCGCCCTGCATGACCACAATGCGGTGGCACAGCGCTTTCACCACACGCAAGTCATGGCTGATGAATAAGTAACTGAGATGATGCTCTTTCTGCAGTCGCTGCAACAGCTCGATGACCTGCTGCTGGATGGTGCGATCCAGAGAAGAGGTGGGTTCGTCGAGAATCAGCAGTTTGGGTTTCAGCACCAGCGCACGGGCGATGGCGATGCGTTGCCGCTGTCCGCCGGAAAACTCGTTGGGATAGCGATAGCGCCATTCTGGATCAAGCTCCACTTCACGCATCGCCTCTATTACGCTTTGCTCGCGGCTGGCGGCGTCGCCGATATTATGAATCTCCAGTCCCTCGCTGATGATTTCTTCGATAGTCAACCGTGGGCTGAGCGAACCGAAAGGGTCCTGGAAAATAACCTGAATCTCCCGGCGAAGCGGTTTCAGGGACTTGCTGTCCAGCAGGTCTATGCGCTGGCCGTTGTAATTGATGACGCCTTCGCTGTTTTCCAGACGCAATATACTGCGTCCCAGTGTGGACTTACCCGAGCCGCTTTCGCCTACTAGTCCGACGGACTCGCCGGGTAGTATATTGAGGCTGATATTGTTCACGGCTTTGATGTGGTCCACTGTACGCTGGAAAACGCCTTTCTTTATCGGGAACCAGCATTTCAGTTCTTTTACTTCCAAGATCGGCGTCTTATCTGTTGCTATTTGTGGCGGCGTCCCGTGAGGCTCCGCCTCAATCAGCTTCTTCGTATAGGGGTGAGAAGGATTGGAGAATAGCGCCTGAGTTTCTCCCTGTTCGACAACATTGCCTTTTTCCATGACAACAACATAGTCAGAAAGCTTCCTCACAATGTGCAGGTCGTGAGTAATAAACAGGACAGACATATTCATCTCTGTCTGCAGCTCACGGATCAAATCCAGAATTTGCGCCTGTATGGTAACGTCCAGCGCCGTAGTTGGTTCATCGGCGATCAATAATTTGGGCTTGTTGACCAGCGCCATGGCGATCATTACGCGCTGTCTTTCCCCGCCAGAAAGCTGATGCGGATACGCATTGAGTTTTTGTTCCGGATTGCGGATGCCGACTTTATTGAGCCAATCCAGCGCCAGCTCCATGCACTGCTTTTTGGTCAATCCCTGGTGTCTTTCAATGGTTTCCGAAATCTGCCGATGAATCTTATGCAGTGGGTTGAGAGAGGTCAGCGGCTCTTGAAAGATCACGCTTATCTCATGGCCGCGCACTTGTCGCATCCGGGACTCCGGCGCACTGATCAGGTCTTCTCCTTGCCAGAGAATCTTGCCGCTTTTGAATTTGAGAGGAGGGGAGTTCAGGAGCTTGAGTATCGACAATGAGCTAACGGACTTGCCGGAACCGCTTTCGCCCACTAGCGCCACAGTCTGTCCCGCTTTGATATCAAAGCTGACGCCATGGACCACCTGATTTTCTTTGCCTCCCTGGGCAAAGCTAAGAGTCAGGCCTTGCATGCTTAAAATTGTATCCATGAGACTCTCTCAGTTAGTAGCTGGTGCGTGGGTCGAAGGCGTCTCTGACTGCCTCTCCGATGAAAACAAGCAATCCCATGAGTAATGCTAAAATGACAAATGCGGTTATACCGAGCCATGGTGCTTGTAAATTCGCTTTTCCTTGGGCTAGCAATTCACCTAGGGAGGGGGAGCCTGGAGGAAGCCCGAAACCCAAAAAGTCAAGAGAAGTCAGGGTAACGACGGACCCTGAAAGCGTAAAAGGCATGAAGGTCATGGTGGCGACCATGGCGTTTGGCAGGATGTGTTTGAGCATTAGTCTGCCGTCACTCATACCCATGGCTCTTGCAGCCATTACATACTCAAAATTACGGCCTCTAAGAAATTCGGCGCGAACCGCCCCAACATAGCCCATCCAAGAAAAAAGTAATGTGAAACCCAATAAAATCCAGAAAGTGGGTTGGACAATGCTTGCTAGGATAATGAGCATAAATAGTATCGGCATGCTCGACCATATTTCGATAAAACGCTGAAATATAAGGTCTGTAGCTCCCCCATAGTAGCCTTGTACTGCGCCGGCTGTGACTCCGATTAAGGCGGATATGATGGTCAGGCTGAATCCAAATAAAACTGAAATTCTGAAGCCATATATTACTCTGGCTAGGACATCTCGGCTTTGATCGTCAGTACCCAGTAGATGATCTGTGCTTGGCGGACTGGGTGCTGGTATGGGTAGATCGTATACGATTGTCTGGTAACTATATGGAATTGGAGGCCAAAGCATCCATCCGTTATTGTTTATCAAGTTCTTTATGTAAGGGTCTTTATAGTCGGCGGATATTTCGAACTCCCCTCCAAATTGCGTTTCTGGATAAGCATTAAAAATAGGGAGATAGTACTCATCATTGTACTTAATCAGAAGGGGTTTCTCATTTGCAATAAAGTCTGCAAATAGGCAAATGATAAACAAAAAGCTAAATATAAATAGAGAAATATAACCAGATCGATGAGATTTGAACTTCATCCAGCGCTGAGAGTTTTTTTGGCTTAACTTTATGAGAGCCATATTGTAATTATCCAAAAAGGTTAATCTGTCGTTGTCTATCCGCGTTTCTCGAAATCTATTCGTGGATCTACCCATGTATAGGTTAGGTCAGTGATTAGTGACATAATTAGACCTATTAGTGTGAAAATGTATAGCGTACTGAATACCACCGGATAGTCTCTTTGGGTAATGGACTCAAAGCCCAATAAGCCAATTCCTTCAAGAGAGAAAATGATTTCTATAAGAAGAGAGCTGGTAAAAAAAATGGAGATAAAAGCTGATGGAAATCCTGAGATAATAATGAGCATGGCATTTCTGAATACATGCTTATAAAGTACTTCGTTGTTGGTCAGACCTTTAGCTTTAGCGGTCATGACATACTGCTTATTGATCTCGTCAAGGAATGAGTTCTTAGTCAAAAGCGTCAATGTGGCGAATCCGCCAATAACACTCGCTGTTACGGGTAGGGCCATGTGCCAGATATAATCGAGCACTATCTTATACCAAGGAAGAGTTTCCCAGTTGTCTGAAATAATTCCCCTTAGAGGGAACCAGCTAAAGTAAGTTCCACCAGCAAACAAAATTACTAGTAATATCGCGAATAAAAAACCAGGAATTGCGTAAGCCAACGAAATTATGGAGCTGGTCCACCGATCATATGGTGTGCCATTTCTGAGTGCCTTGGATATCCCAAGAGGAATAGATATAAGGTAAACCAAGAGAGTCGTCCATAAACCTAGTGAGATGGAAACTGGCATTCGTTCCCAAATCAGATCTGTCACGCTTCCACTCTTGAATATGCTGTCTCCGAAGTTAAAAGTGACGTAGTTGAGCAACATATCCCAGTAGCGCTCATATATAGGTTTATCAAAGCCAAACCGTTTCTCTAACTCCGCAACTACTTCAGGATCAAGTCCCCTTGCTCCTCGATAGGTAGAGTCATTAACTTTTCTGGACGCACTTTCTACGTCACCCTGATTTGCATTGGTTATGCGGTCAAGAGATTGGCTCTCCATGCCCTGCATCTTGGCCATCAATTGTTCGACAGGACCACCAGGAGCTGTTTGTATGATAAAAAAGTTGATAGTGATGATGATCCAGAGGGTCGGGATCATGAGCAGTAGTCTTTTTAAAATGTAAGCTGCCATATTTTATTGCTCTATTTTTGCGGCTTTAGCTTTGTCAAACCACCAAGTGTTTAAGCCTAGATCATATTTGGGTCTGACTGCGGGCCTGCTAAATTTGTCCCAGTAGGAAACTCTATATGCGCTTAAATGCCACTGAGGAATGATGAAAAAGTTCCAAAGCAAAACTCTGTCCAGAGCTCTGCCATAGGCTAACAACTTTTCTGGGTTTTCCTGATTGGCTTCAATTCCTTCTATAAGTGCATCGACTGCCGGGTCTCTGACGTTAGCGGTATTGTATGTGGAGTCGACATATTTGGAGTGCCACGCAATTTTCATACTGGTAGAAGGGTAGTGGTGAGCGCTGTATGAATGGACTAGCATATCGAAGTCTAACTTTCTGAGACGGGCCAGAAATTGGCTGGCGTCGATCTGCCTAATGTTCATGAGAATGCCAATCTTTTCTAAATTCCTTTTTAGAGGCGCTACTATGCGCTCAGTAGTAGGGCTGTAGCTTAGCATCTCAAATTCAAACTGTTTTCCAGTTGAGATGTGTATCATCTTTCCGTTTCGTGGCTCCCAGCCTGCTTCTTTCAATAACCTGAGCGCGACTCTAATGTTGTCGCGAATTTGCCCGTTGCCATCGGTAACAGGGAGCTTGAAAGGAGTTGTAAATAGCCGTTCTGGAAGGTGCTCCCTTAAAGGCTCAAGCAGTTCCAGCTCCTGCTCGCTGGGCAAACCTGACGCTGCATATTCTGTATTAGTGAAATAACTGGTTGTGCGCTTATATTGGTTATAAAAAAGCGCTTTGTTCATCCACTCAAAATCAAGGAGGTAGGCTAATGCTTCCCTTACTTTTCTATCCTTAAACTGAGGCCTTTGAGTATTGAATATATATCCAGCCGTGCCTTGGGGCTCACTATGGCTTAGTTCTTCCTTGATGACTTGATGCTTTTCTAAGGCTGGAAATTTATACGCGGTAGCCCAGTTTTTAGCGTCACCTTCTTGCCAAAAGTCGAACTCACCCGACTTAAATGCCTCGAAAGCAACGACGGAATCTCGATAGTAATCGTACCTAACATAGTCAAAATTGTTGAGTCCTTTGTTTACGGGCAGATCTTTTGCCCAATAATCATCTAATGACTTTAGGACAATATACTGTCCAAACTTATATTCACTAACGGTAACCCCGCTACTTCCAAGAGGAACCTCTTTGGATGGCTCAGAAAAATTCCTTGAACTCCAATAGTGTTCTGGCAGGATTGGTATGCCAAACAATGCAAACATTTGCTCTCTGTTCGCATTGGTCATTCGGATTTTCACGCGCTGTGAATCAAGCACTTCAATACTTTCTATAAACGAATAGAATTTTTTAAATTGAGGTACGCCTTCAGCAAAGAATTTGTCAAAGGTAAACTTTACATCATTTGCCGTTATAGGGTGGTGGTCTTGGAATGTCGCTTTGGGATGTATATGAAAAATAATCCAAGAGTAATCTGACGCGTACTCTAGCTTTTCGGCTATTAGTGGATAATAAACTTCAACCTCATCAGAAGGTGTTGCAAGCAGCGGATCGTAGATTTCGTCAGTGCCACGGGCAGGGTTGCCTCTTAGAGCGTAGCGGTTGAAATTGTCAAACGTCCCAACAGCATATCGTCTGAGGATGCCGCCCTTGGGCGCGTCGGGGTTAACGTAATCGAAGTGAGTAAAATCGTCCGGGTACTTGGGTTCGCCTCTGAGCGCGATGCCTTTTGCTGTGATGACCTCCGGCTCTCCATAACATACCAAGCTAACGGCGCATAAGAGCAGCAGAACGAAGGGTCGAATCATTTCATAGCCTTGTTAAAGGTTAATTTATTGAAAACAAGCAGTTATTGATATTAGCAGTTTAATGCGGGCGTACAAGACGATTGACGGACCGCCGCCGTAAACTGTGATCCACGCGTCCTTGCCGGCAAAATCCCTGCGCCCGGTGGGAGGGCGATCCTGTTTGCATGTTGCTTTGTCCGGCGCAAGGCTTCAAGCGCTTTATATTACGATCCGTTTAGGCTGAGCCGCTCTCTTATCACTGTCGCACAGCATGTTGAACGTGGTGTAAGGCCGCATGAACGGCTGACTTTCCGTAAAGCGACTACACTTATTCAACACATGACTTTTACGCGTCCTGCGGCGACTTCTACTATTTAATTAAGAGAACCCAATAGAGCGATCATGGTTTTGGCAAAGACAAAGGCGCCTTTTGGCCTGGACGAATGGCTTGAAGAGTTGGCGCACATGGACGCTGTGGTGATGGGGGCGATCATCAGGCAACTGAACCAGTTGACGGCCTCGGAGGAGTCCTCCGTGGCGCAACTTTCGGATGTGGTGCTGAAGACCCCTGCGCTGACTTCAAAAATCATCAAACTGGCGAACAGTGCCGTGTATAACCCCGGCAGGGCGGCCATTCCCACGGTCAGCCGGGCGATCATGCATATCGGCTTCAATGCGGTAAGGGCCATCTGCGTGTCCTCTATTTTGATGGAGGCGTTGTTGAAGCAGCATCCTCGCGACAGCCTGGTGATGCAGATGGCGCGTTCCTGTCACGCCGCCGTACAGGCTCGCAATCTGTGTGATAAAGCGCGGGCGGATGTGAAAGAGGAAGTATTCGTGGCGACCCTGTTGCTGCACTTGGGAGAAATGCTGATCTGGGGGTATCCCCATCCCGCCGTGGACAAGGCCTATCGCATGTACCAGCAGGGCGTTTCCACCTCGGAGCTGGAAGCGCTGCTGGGGGTAACCTTCGACCGGCTGACCCGGGAAATGGCCGATGAATGGGGGTTGGGCGACACGCTCAGCGAAGCCTTGTCGCCCTCGGACGAACCCAGTAAAAAGGCGCAGGCGGTGCGTCTGGGAGAGGACATTTCCATTGCCGTTGAGAAGGGCTGGGACTCTCCGGAGATGCAGGCGGTATTAAAGCGTGTGTCTGTGTTCAGCAACACGCCAGTCGGTGCAATCAAGGCAAGGCTGCAAGCCAGTATGGAGGAAGCGGCTGAGTTATCCAGAGAATACTCTGACCCGCAGATCTCCAGAATTCTGGAGCAAACCAGTCGGGAAGCGAAGTCGGCTGAACTGGTAGGGGACGAGCCCGTGTTACAGCCGGACCCGCAGTTTCAACTGGAGACGTTGCAGCGCATCATGCAGATGATGGTGGGCAAAATCGATACTGGCGTTTTATTTCAGACCGTGCTCGAAGGGCTGCATCGAGGGGTTGGTCTGGAGAGGGTGGTGTTGGCGATTTTCAATCAGCCCCGCACACAGATCGGCGCCAAATTTCTGTTGGGGAAAAAGATGATTAACTGGCGTGAGCGCTTCCGGTTTGCTTACGATAAGTCGCCAGATAACTTTTTTCATGCCGTGATGAGCTCGCATCAGTCCGCCTGGATAGGCAGCGGCAGTTACGCTTCGCTGAGTAAACTGCGTACCCGTAATTTCATTGAGATTGTTGGTTTGGGGGATTTTTTCATTGGGCCGATTATCGCAAACGGTAGAGAAGTGGGCTTTCTTTATGCGGATCTGAGGGTCAGCGGGCGGCCAATGAGCGAAACTTATTACACTGGCTTCAAGCATTTTGTGCAGCAAACCTGTCTGTGTCTGTCTCTGCTGGCGAAGAAATAAGTTTTTAGCGGACGATATTGATTCGAAAACTTCTCTTGTGTCTCTCATAAAAAAAGCCAGCGTTGTCGCTGGCTTTTCGGTCGTTTGCTTGCGGCGGGCGTCAGTTGATTTGCGTGACGTCCACGTAGATGCTTAGACGCTGGCCTGGGCGTAGAACGCTTCCTTTGTTGATAGAGTTCCAGCGCAACAGATCATTGACGCTTACGTTAAAGCGACTGGCGATGCGGTACAAAGAGTCGCCGCTACGGATTTTGTAGCCGATCTTGCGAATGACCTGACGGTTTTTAATGGACGGGGATGAGGCTTTGGCGGTTTGCTGTACGCCGGACTTGGTCCAGATGACCAGCGTCTTGCCAGGGGAAAGCACATCGCCAGGCGCCATGCCGTTCCAGCGAGCCAGCTTGCGCACGTTGACTTTGTAGTCCTGCGCGATATCCCACAGTGTGTCGCCGGCCTTCACCACATGCTCCACCTTCGCTGTGCCACTGCCGCCAACCTGCTTCGCTTGTTTCGCTTCCAGACGGTTGTCTGCGCTCAGACTATAGAAGTCTTCGCCTTCATAAGAGCTGGGAATCAAGAGCTGTTGGCCGACCCTGATCAGTGCGCCTTTCAGTCGGTTGACTTCCTGCACTACTTCGGGGGTGGTTTTATGGTGTTTGGCGATGGTGATCAACGTATCGCCTTGTCTGACTTTGTAGCGAGTCCAGTTCACCAACTGCTTTTTGGGCGTGTTAGCGTAAGCATCCTCGAAGACTTTCAATTGAGGCAGGGGCAGAACTATACGATGCGGGCCCAGCGGCGCCGTCGCCCACTGATTGTATCCGGGGTTGAGGACGTAAAGGTCGTCCACGTCGATCTGCGCCAGTTTGGCGGCTTGAGCGAGGTCGATTTGTGACTCTAACTCCACAACGCCGAAGTAGGGCTCGTCAGCAATATCTATGAGAGTGACTCCGTTAGAGTCAGGGTCCGCCACCACTTTGGCGATGGCCAGCAGACGGGGTACGTACATGCTGGTCTCACGGGGCAGGCTTAACGACCAGTAATCCGTCGGCAGGCCTTTCGCTTTGTTCTTCTTGATCGCACGCATGACGGTGCCGGCCCCTGAGTTATAGGCCGCCAGCGCCAACAGCCAGTCGCCATCAAACATATCAGAGAGCTTCTGCAGGTAGGTCAGCGCGGCGTCTGTTGAGGCGACAATATCGCGACGACCGTCGTACCACCAGTTTTGTTGCAGGCCGAAATGCTTGCCGGTGCTGGGAATGAACTGCCAGATGCCGGAGGCGCGGCCATGGGAATAGGCGAAGGGGTCGAAAGCGCTTTCCACTACAGGCAATAACGCCAGTTCGAGGGGCATATTGCGTTTTTCCGCTTCTTCCACAATGTGGTGTAAATACAGGGAACTGCGACCGAAAGTGCGGTCAAGATAGGACTGATGACTGGCGTACCATTTCTGTTCAGAGTCGATACGGGGGTTGGTTTGATTGACCAGGTCCATTGCGAAACCAGCTCGTATCCGGTTCCAAAGGTTGACGGGCGTTTCATCCACGCCGACCTCCATGTCCCCGTCTTCGCCGCTGGCGCCTTGTGCGGCCCAGGTTAACTGTTCCTCTGGAGAGAGGTCATTCAAATCAAGGTATTCGTAATCGGATTGCAGAGACGGATTCCACGGGTCCTGTTTGCCCCCTGCCGGGCCTTCTCCGTTCTTGCGGGTCGAGGCGTTCGCTTGTTTAGCGGCGCTTTCGTCAGCCAGGGGCTCTCCGCCTTCCTTTGATAGTCCTTTTAATTGCGCACAGGAGGCGCAGACTAGTAATGACAACGTGATCGCGAGGCGCGAGATCCAAACCATAACTTCACAACTTTTCTTTTGAGCCTGAAAAATGCCAGGGTCGGATTTTAGGTACTCATTTTATAGACAGCAAGTTAAAAAATTTTAGAACCGATCTTTCCAGGCGCGAATCGCCGCAAAAGTGTCGGTCGCAGAGGCGCAGGGAGAACCGGATACTTCCTGCGCCATCCGCCGTACTGCAGGGTGCTCAGCCATTAGAAATGGGTTATAGGCGACCTCTTCGCCAAGCACAGCCGGCAGAGTCGGAGCGCCTTGGGCCCGCAGAGACTCACATTGCAGTATTCTTTTGTTTACCTCGTCCGAGTCTGGCATTACGGCCTGGGCGAAACGGAGGTTCGATAACGTATATTCATGCGCGCAATATATATAGGTATTCGCTGGCAGGCGTTTGAGCTTGTCCAGGGACTGGCGCATCATCGCCGGATCGCCTTCAAACAGGCGTCCGCAACCGGCGGAAAATAACGTGTCGCCACAAAACAGGCGCGGAGCGCCGGCGATTTCGCCGAAGTAGGCGATGTGGTCCAGGGTATGTCCGGGCGTTTCAAGTACTTCCAGGGAGAAGTCGCCCAGCTCTACATGGTCGCCTTCTTGCAACGGAACGGTAATCGCCTTGATAGAGGCGCGCATGAAACCATAAACCGGAACAGGGTGATTCGCGAGTAATTCACTCACGCCGCCGATATGATCGTGATGGTGGTGTGTGATCAGAATGCCTTTCAGCGTGAGATGGTTCTCCGCCAAGTGCCGCAGCACCGGACGCGCGTCGCCGGGGTCCACCACCCAGGCGTCGCCCTGATCGTTCTGGATCGACCAGATGTAGTTGTCGTTGAAGGCGGGTATGGGAAATATCCTGATCATTCTGAATCACTGACTGCTGCGTATTGATGAAATATTAGAAAACTTGTCGTCGGGCGCTTATCATACTTCGAACTGCCCTTATCATTAACCCGATGGCTTGTGACCATGTTAATAGCATAGCTGCTCGCTGTCTGTTGTTAAGTGGTTTTCAAACGAAAGTAAGTTTTCTCAGAGAACTGACCAAGGGGGAAGCGTGCGAGGACTGAAAGTTAAAAGCGATATGGAAGCGGAGCGTCTGCAGAAGGAGCTTGAAAGCTGGTTTCAGTCGCCTTTGGGGCAAACCATGCTCGCTAATCAGCGTCAGACAGTAGAGCAAAGCATTGGGCGCTTTTTCGGATATCACCAGCTGGAGTTGCTGGTCAGCCATGAACTGCCGGTTGGGCAATCCAGTCTGCTCGGTCACCGCATTATTTCCGTTCCCCGCTGGGAAAAAGGGCTTCCCGAAGGCTCACTGGTTTGCCATTCCCATGAATTGCCGCTGGAAAGCGACAGTATCGATCTGGTGATTCTGCATCACACCCTGGATGTGGCGGCGCGACCGCACCAGTCGCTGCGCGAGGCGGCTCGGGCGCTGCGTTCGGGCGGCCACATGGTGATAATCGGGTTCAACCCGCTCAGTGCCTGGGGGCTGCGCAAAGCGATCTTCCGGAGTCCGAAAGCCCCCTGGTCCGGACGGTTTCTCACTTCCTCTCGTTTGGAAGATTGGCTGAGCCTGCTGGATTTTCGCCTCAAGGATGTGCGCTATCGCTTTTATGCTCCACCTATCTCTAACCTGCAATGGTTGAGTCGCCTTGCGTTTCTTGATAAGTTCGGCGCACGTTTCCGGCTGCCCCTGGGAGCTTACTACACCATCGTTGCTCAAAAACGAGTGGGGTGCGTGATCCCGCTCCGACCTCAATGGCGTAGCTCGCGAGTGGCGGGGGCGGCGGTGGTCCACCAATTTACGCCCTACAGGCCGTACAAAAAGAATGAAGACAGTTGAAATTTACACCGACGGCGCCTGCAAGAAGAATCCTGGGCCCGGCGGTTGGGGAGCGATCCTGATATACGGAAAGACGACAAAGGAGATATACGGGGGGGAGCTCGACACCACTAATAATCGCATGGAGCTGATGGCTGCGATCAAAGCGCTGCGTGCGCTCAAGCAGGGCTGCAAAGTCGAACTCTATACAGACTCTCAGTATGTGCGTAAAGGCATCACTGAATGGATGAAAAACTGGATCAAAAAGGGTTGGCGCACCAGCGGCGGCGACCCTGTCAAGAACGTTGACTTGTGGCAGGAGCTGGACAAAGAGCGCAACAAGCATGACATCAGTTGGCGTTGGGTAAAAGGCCACAGCGGCCATCCATTAAACGAGCGCGCAGACGAACTGGCGAACCTCGGCGTTAAAGAAGTCTTGGGCGAGGCAGGTTGAGAATCTTCATATGCGTCAAATAGTACTGGATACAGAAACCACCGGTCTTGAAACGTCACAAGGCCATCGGATTATTGAGATCGGTTGCGTCGAGGTGATTGATCGTTCACTCACTGGTAACCACTATCACGTCTATATTAATCCTGAGCGGGAAGTGGACGCCGGGGCGTTTGAAGTTCACGGCATTTCCAACGAGTTTCTTGCGGATAAGCCCAAGTTCAGACAGGTCGCCCAAGAATTCCTGGACTTTATTAACGGCGCTGAGCTGGTGATCCATAACGCGGCCTTTGACGTGGGCTTTATCGACTACGAATTTTCTATGCTGGGCGCTCCTTTCGGCAAAGTCAGCGACTACTGCTCCGTGGTCGATACATTGATGATGGCGCGGAAGAAGCATCCGGGTCAGAAGAACAACCTGGACGCGCTCTGTAAACGCTACGGAATTGATAACAGCCACCGGGATCTCCACGGAGCGTTGCTCGACTCGGAAATTCTGGCGGATGTCTATCTCGCCATGACCGGCGGACAGACCAGCCTTTCCTTGCACTCAGAAGACGGCGGGGCGGAAGCAGAGGCCTCCGAGGTGCGTCGAATCAACGCGCAGAGGCCGGCATTGAGGGTGATTCGCGCTTCCGACGCCGAATTGGCCGAACACGCTCGTCAGCTGGACGCCGTAGAGAAAGCCGCAGGCTTTAGTCTTTGGCGTAAAAAACAGGAAGATGGGCTGAACTGAGTGCGACTATTGCCAAGTACCTGATTGGCGCCGTAAAAGCAAAAAGCCGCTCTGCAGAGCGGCTTTTTTGTATCAGGCTTCCTAGAAGCGACCGATTTCGTTATTAAATAGTGATGACGATCATCACGTAACCGATTCCGCCCATGACGATAGTGTAGGGCAGCGCCATCCATACCATTTTGCCGTAGGACAATCTGATTAAGGGTGCGATGGCTGACGTCAGCAGGAACAGGAAGGCGGCCTGACCATTCGGCGTAGCGACGCTGGGCAGGTTGGTGCCGGTGTTGATCGCTACCGCCAGCGCTTCGTAATGGGCTCTGTCAATCAGGCCGTCATTAAAAGCGTTGCGCACCTCGTCAATATAAACAGTCGCAACGAAGACATTGTCGCTGATCATTGAAAGCACGCCGTTAGCGATAAAGAACATGCCAGGTTGGGCGCTCTTCTCCAGTCCCAGTACATAGTTAATGATGCCAGTGAACAGATGTTGTTCGTGAATCACGCCAACGATGGCGAAAAACACCACCAGCAGAGAGGTGAAGGGCAGGGCTTCTTCGAAGGCCTTGCCGATCTGGTGCTCTTCAATAACGCCGCAGAACGCCGTCGCCAGAATGATAACTGTTAGACCGATCAAGCCCACTTCCGCCAAATGAAGCGCCAGCGCCACTACCAGGATGAGTGCGACTATAGCCTGCGCAATCAGTTTGGACTCATGTTGCAAGGTCATCTTTTTCTTTTCCGCTTCGTTGAAGTCTTCCAGAATTTTCCGGACGGAAGCAGGAATATCGTCGCCGTAGCCGAACCAGCGGGTCTTCTCCAGAACGACACAGGTGGCCAATCCGGCGAACAGAACGGGGATGGAAATCGGCGCCATCTGCATGAAGAATTCAATAAAGTCCCAGCCCAAACGTTGAGCGATCAACAGGTTCTGAGGTTCGCCAACCTGGGTGCAGACGCCGCCCAGCGCTGTACCCACTGCGGCATGCATTAACAGGCTGCGAAGGAAACTGCGAAATTGCTCAAGGTCGGCGCGATGGTCGTGATGCACAGCGTCGTCATCGCCATGATCGTGGTCATGATGGAAGTGCTTGCCTGAAGCGACCTTGTGGTAAACCGAGTAGAAACCGACGGCGACGCTGATGATAACGGCTGTAACGGTCAAGGCGTCGAGGAATGCGGACAGCACCGCCGCCACCAGGCTGAACAGCAGCGACAGCATGGCTTTGGAGCGGATGCTGAGCAGAATTTTGGTGAATACGTAGAGCAGCAGCTCTTTCATGAAATAAATGCCGGCCACCATGAATACCAGCAACAGGATTACCTCCAGGTTGCCGGAGACTTCCTCATACACAGTATGCGGGGAAACCATGCCGATCAGCACGGCCTCAATGGCGAGCAGACCGCCGGGCTGGAGCGGATAACACTTCAGCGCCATGGCGAGGGTAAAGATGAACTCCAGAATCAGCACCCATCCCGCGATGTAAGGGCTGATTAAAAAGATAACGGGGTTAATAAGCAGAAAGAGGCAAATGGCCTTCTTGTACCAGCTCGGGGCGTTTCCCAGAAAGTTACTGTAAAACGCCTGCGGCAAAGTGGTCACCATACACGGCTCCTGTTAACGAATGTGGTCGCTGAAACGACCAGTTAAAAAATTGTAAGGGTCGACCATTCTAATGAAAAACGGCAATAAATCCATGTAATTGAGTTTGTGCGGCCGCTTCAGCGAGAGCATTCAGTTATGACTCCAAATAGTAGCCAACTATTCTTGAGTTTGTTTTTGTCGGGCTCTCTCATTGGGACTAATACATGGCGAGTCTTTGTGATTCCGCAGACAGATAACAAATGAAACAGTTAGTTTCTTGTTTAACTTGAATTTTGTGTTATAAGTTAGTAATAACTCGGCGATTTTCCACTTTTTGGCAATAAACTCCCCAGTTGCTTACAAACTGAGGATTAAGGACATCGTATATGGTTGACGCGACGCTAGCCGCGAAAAAGTCTAGTTCCTTCGATCTGGTCGAAAGGGAAATCAATAATACGATTGAGCAAGCGGAGCTTAGTCTTGAGCGTTTTCAGGAAAACCGCGAGAGCGGCGAGGATTTACAGAATTGCATTGATTACCTGAATCAGCTGCGCGGTATTTTTGTTCTGATCGAATTACAGGGCGGAACCGTCCTGTGCCAGGAGTCCGTGGCGATCGCCAATGAAGTTCCAGTGGGGGCTGCGGAAGACAAGAACGGTTTGTTGTCTTCATTAAGTCAGGCGCTTTTTGTACTGCGCCGTTATACCGAATACTATCAGCGTCGTCGCGAAGATCATCCTGAGTTGCTGCTGGAGATTATCAATCTCCTGCGGTTGTCGCGTCGCGCCAAACCTTTGCCTGACAGCTACTTTTTTGATGTAGAGTTTCAACGCTCCCCACCCAAGCCTGTGCGCGACGCCAGCGTCACCACTGAGGTATTTGAACATCGCAGTCGTCGGCTTCGGCATATGTATCAAGTGGGCCTGGTCAATCTGCTGCGCAGTAAGGAAACCGACATCGGCTATCGTCTGATGAGTCGGGCCGCCGATGGCATGAGTAAAATTTGCGCCGGTTCCTCTATCGCCGAGCTGTGGTCGCTGACCGCGTATACGGTGGAGCTGATGCACTCTCAAAGCATGGAATTGACGCCAACCCGGCAGCGCTTGTTGATGAAGATTGAAAAGTACGCCAAGGAAATCGTTAAGCTTGGCAAGGTGGCCACAGCGAAAGCCATTTCTGAGACGGTGGCGAAAGACCTGCTGTATCTGGTCGCCATCAGCGGCGACAAGGGTGAGAAGACGCGAGAGCTGTTGGCTGGTTACAGCTTGTCGCCTGCGGATTTTGACCAAGCCAAAATCATTGCGCACCGCAGCCTGCTAATGGGGCCGGGCAGCGATGTGCTGGCGTCCTTGTCCAAGGCGTTGCATGAAGAGATTAGTCAGATAAAAGACAAGCTGGATATCATTGAACGTGGGATTGATGGCCAGGAAGACGGCTTGGCGCAGATCGCCGAGGGCCTGAATAAGCTGGCGGACACGCTCACCATGCTGGATCTGATCAATCTCAGCGCAGTGGCCAGAGGCGTGCACCAGACCATCGCTTCCTGGGCGATGGATAAGAAACACCCCAGTAACACCGACCTGATGCAAGTGGCGGACTCTGTGCTGAGCATAGAGCAGGCCATACTGCAATTGGAGGAAGACGGCCTGACAATTGAGACCGATAAGGTTGTCGGCGCTGATACCGAAGAAATGAGCAGCCCTTATCTGATGGAAGCGCATATCGTAGTTATCGGTGAGTCCCAGGCGGGACTCTCGCTCGCCAAGCGGGCGATTACGGCGTACCTCGAATCGGGTGGCGACAAATTGCATCTTGCTAATGTGTTGCCTACGCTGGATGGCGTGCTGGGGGCGCTGGTGATGATCGAGCAGTCCCGTGCAGCGAAAGCGTTACACGCTACGGCGCGTTGCATTGAGGAAAAGCTTATCAAGAATGAAAACAAACCCGGCGACCATGTTCTGGAAACGCTCGCCGACGCCTTGACCTCTCTTGAATATTACGTGGATAGCGTCGGCCGGTCCGGCGCCGGCAACCCCGAGCTGCTCAAGCTCGCTGAAGATAGCGTCCACTCCCTGGGCTACTAGCCGTCTCTTGTTGTTGGAGCCTGACTTTGAGTCAGGCTCTGTCTCCCTTGGCTCTTCGCCGCCCAGGCGCATCCATGCGTCTGGTTATTAACATGCGAATTTCATTGCTATGTGAATATTGTCAACTGGTTAACAGCTCTCGCCGCTTTGTCGGGTCAGGCATGTTAGTTGGCGCGTCCGGCTCCCTTTCGGCCTCCTTTATCACTGTTATTCTTGAGAAAATATGAAAACCTGCGGGGACTGTCCTAGAATTCAAAGGGCGAATAACGCAGGATGCTTTCCTTATTTTTGATCGACAGGAGCGAGTGATTTAACAGTGTCAGGTGAAGAAAAGCGGTTTCACGGCTACCGCCGAGTGCGGACAGGGGAGGGGTATGTTGTATCCCGGCATTAGTATTGCGTTGGTTGCGATTGCGATACTGACCGTTTTTATTTGCTTGCGGCTTCTGTTCAGAAAGTCTTGGTTCTTGGTCTGGCTGAAAGGCACGACGACTTTTGTCGCATTGTTGTTTGCAGTGTTCCTCTGTTTTCTTGCTTTGGATATGTATCGTTATAAGGCCTATCAGCAGGAAACCACCATCGCTACGCTTAGCATGCAAAAACTCGGAGAGCAATTATTCAGAGTGAAAGTCGTAGCCCCTCAGGATGATGAGTACAGCTTTGACGTGTCAGGAGACCTCTGGCAATTGGACGCCAGACTGGTGTCCTGGTCGGGCCCTTTCAGCGCGCTTGGCATGCAGCCTGGATATCGTCTGGAGCGTATCAGTGGGCGTTACTACTCGCTGGAGCAGGAAAACGACGGAGCGCGCACGGTGTTCGCCATTGCGCCGTCAGACATTGGGTTTGATTTCTGGGCCTGGCTGAACAGTCATGAAGGGGTGCCGTGGGTGGACGCCAAGTATGGCAGCGCTACTTATCTGCCCATGCGAGACGGCGCGATATTTACTGTGTCGATAGGGAATGACGGGCTGATTGCCCGGCCGGTTAATACGCCAGCTGTGGAAGCAGTGGAAATGTGGCAGTGACGGCGGCTAGTCAGGCTGGAGAAGAAAATCCCAGATATAAAAAAGGCGCCATCAAGGCGCCCTTAAAAAATCTCGATGCTTAGCCGATATTGAACAGTTGGCCCAGCTTCATCGCCAGCATCATGTCGCCTTCAGCGCGAAGATCGCCCGCCATGAATGCCTGCATACCGTCAGTTTCACCACTGACGATGCCTTTCAGTGTGTCGGAGTTCATGATCAGGGTAACGGAAGGATCGTCGTGGTCGCCTTGAATCAGCTCGCAGCCGCCGTTTTTAACTACCAGATGATAGTTGTCGGCGTCTTCAATGGAAAACTGAAAAACAAGATCAAGGTCGGAAGCGGCGTCGGCGTTAAAGTTGTCTTTCAGTTGTTGAAAAATTTGTGCTACAGGCATGGTGCTTTCCTTTATAAGAGTAATACACAATTATATTGTGGAGACTTTGGCGCATATGTTTTAGCTTAGAATTCAAAGAGTAGCAACTCTCTGAAGGCAAAACGTAAAGTCATTCGTAAACAGCAGATATACACCGCTAATGCCTGAATGTAGGGGCTTTGCAGTTGTCTGTCAATAAGAAATCGAACGCTTGTTTGAATTGGCGGCGCAATTCATTTTTCACTGTGGGTTGCAATTTACATAGACGCCCTTAATTTAACCGAGTTGTATCTATCAGCTGAGATTGATAGCCATTATTACGCTTTGAATAAATACCCATATTAGGAGTACGACTTTGGACTTTCTAACCGATTACGGCGCTTTTCTGGCCAAAACTGTGACCCTCGCGGCGGCGATACTGTTTGTCGTGGGGACTCTCATCGCATTAAGCCAGCGGGGCAAGAAACATGCGGACGGGGAGATCGAGGTCGTACATCTCAATGAGCGCTTGAAGAAGATGCGCGAGGCGCTTGAGCACGCTGTTTTCAGCAAAGAGTGGATGAAAAACGCCGCCAAAGAAAAGAAAAAGAGCGATAAAAAGAATAAGAAAGAAGCACATAAAGAGATGCTTCAAGAGCCGGATAAGAAAAGAGTTTATGTGCTGGACTTTGATGGCGACATCAAAGCGTCTGAAGTCTCCACGCTGCGTGAAGCGATTACCGCTGTGCTGAGTCTTGCCAAGCCGGAAGATGAGGTGGTGGTGCGTCTGGAGAGCCCAGGCGGGATGGTGCACGGCTATGGTCTGGCGGCGTCCCAGTTGGAGCGTATTCGTCAGCGCGGCGTCAATCTAACGGTCTGCGTGGATAAAGTCGCCGCCAGCGGCGGATATCTGATGGCCTGCCTGGCCAATAAGATCATTGCGGCTCCATTTTCCATCATTGGCTCAATCGGTGTGGTGGCGCAACTTCCTAATTTTAACCGGCTGTTGAAAAAGCATGATATCGATTACGAAGTGCTGACAGCTGGGGAGTATAAGCGTACGCTGACCGTATTTGGTGAAAACACTGAAAAAGGACGGGAAAAGTTCATGCAGGACCTTGAGGAAACGCATGTCCTGTTCAAAGAATTCGTCGCCACGCATCGGCCGCAAGTAGATATCGACGAGGTGGCGAAAGGCGAAGTATGGTACGGCGCTCGCGCCAAGGATATCAATCTGGTGGACGCTATTCAGACCAGTGACGATTATCTGGCTGAGCGTTGTAACGAATGCGAGGTTTACCAAGTGCGATATATCGAGAAAAAATCCTTCGCCGAAAAGGTGGGGTTATCGATGGCGGCGTCACTGGAAAGCCTTGGCCTCAGGCTCGCCAAGTCACTTAACTTTAAAAGCTAAGGACGCGAGTTGGGCGGGAATGCCAGGGTGAGAACCGGGTTGTAGCGGGCGTCGCCTGTTGGGCTCACTCGGCAATGGAAAGAGTTAACAGAGTGACGGAGTCTGCTCTATGAGCGATAGTAAATTTCGGGCGCTGCGCGTGCTGGAAAAAGGGGGATATTTTCACACTGAGATTCAAGAGCAATCTCTGGATGATTTGCCCGATAACGATGTATTGGTGAAGGTGAAGTACTCGTCCTTGAACTTCAAGGACGCGCTCTCCGCTCACGGCCACAAAGGCGTGACCCGTCAGTTTCCGCATACACCGGGTATCGACGCTGCGGGTGTCGTGGTGGAAAGCCGTTCGCCTGAGTTGAAGCCGGGGCAGGAAGTCATTGTGACCGGCTATGATCTGGGTATGAACACCCCGGGGGGCTTTGGTGAATACATTCGAGTCCCTGTGGAGTGGTGCGTGGTTAAGCCTCCCAATCATGATCTCCATTATTTCATGATGTTGGGAACCGCAGGGCTGACCGCTGGCCTTTCCGTCGACCGCCTGAGCCAGACTGTGGCGGCGGGGGATGGTGAGGTATTAGTGACTGGCTCCACTGGCGGCGTCGGTTGTTTGGCGGTGGCCCTGTTGGCCAGACTGGGGTATGACACGGTGGCGTTGACCAGCAAAGTTGATCACAGTGATTTGCTGGCCAGGCTCGGCGCTCGCAGAGTGCTGGATCGCTCCCATCTTGAGGAAATGCCGGAAAAGGCGTTGATGAAAGAAACCTGGGCGGGAGTCGTGGATACTGTCGGCGGCGCATTGTTTTCCAAAATTCTTAAAACGGTGAAACACAGCGGCGCTGCGACCACCTGTGGCATGGTGGCCGGGACTGAGCTCACCACCTCTATTTTTCCTTTTATTTTGCGTGGCGTGACGCTGTATGGCATCGACTCTGTCGAAATCGCCAGAGAGAAGAAGCGTCATATCTGGGAAAAGCTGGATAGTGATTGGGCGTTGCCGGACTTGAACTTTCTGGCGCAGGACGTGGTGCTGGAAGAGCTGCCTGGCGTCATCGAAAAGATCTACTGCGGCAAAATGCTGGGGCGCGCAGTGCTCCGACACATCGACCAGGAGTAGTCAGCCAATAGTCATTGCCTGCGGCGGGGTCAATCCCGCCGCAACTTGTCGGAAATAGCGATCGGGCTGGGGAAATTCAGCACGACAATGTAAGAAGACAGCATAAACATGATAATCGCCGTCGCCTGAATCAATACCGATGCAGACTCGCCAATCAAGGATTTGCTGGTCGCCAGAAAGGCGACCAACAATGAAAATTCACTGATTTGCCCCAACCTGAAGCCAATCTCCCAGGAAGTTTTTTTGTCTTCCTTCATCGTGCGCAACAAACCGTAGAACGTAGCTGGCTTCGCCGCCAGCAGGATTAACGACAATAGTATCGCGGGAATGGCGATATCCGGCAGCAGTCCGAGGTTGAGACTGGCGCCGAGAGTGAAGAAAAACAGCACCAGAAAGAAGTCCCGCAGGGGTTTGAGGCTTTCAGCAATGTACTGGGCGATGGGGCTGGTGGCGATAGTGACGCCAGCGATAAAAGCGCCGATTTCCAGCGACAGACCCATGGCTTTCGCCAGCTCCGCAATGCCCAGACACCAGCCGATGGCCAGCAGGAATACATACTCGTGAAAGCGGTCGAACTTGGAAAACAGCTTCAATAATACGTACTTGACCGCAAGAAACGTAACGCCAATCAGGATCGGCAGAGCCAGGAAGGTCTTGCCCAGATTCATGATGGAAATGCCATCGTCCCCCGCAGCCAGAATAAGTAGCGCTACAATGGCGATCAAATCCTGAACCAGCAACAGACCGACCACCATCTCGCCGACATGACGATGGTGTAGAACGGTGGTAGGCAATAGTTTGATGCCAATAATAGTGCTGGAGAAGGTGGCTGCAATGGCGACAATCATCGCCTCTGAAGCGGTAAACCCAAACGCGATGGCTATTACATAACCGATAGCGGCGAACACCAGAGAGCTGAGCAGGGCGACCAGAGTCGCTTTGCGTAACACATGCAGCAGCGCTTTCGGTTGCATATCCAGACCGAGCAGGAACAGCAGGAATATAATCCCGATCTCGGAAATGTCCGCGAGCAGCCCAGAGTTGTTGATCAGGCTTAGTCCGTAAGGTCCCACCAGGGCGCCAAGAACGATATAAGCGAGGATGAGAGGTTGTCGTGTAAACAAGGCGACGGAAGCCAAAACTGCAGCGCCGGAAAAGATCAGAAAGAATGAGTAGACGATATTAATTTCCATGGATGCTCCGCTATCGGCTTCTACCAAAGAGTATCGGCAGTCTCCGCCTCTGTCAAAGTACAACCCGTTGTTCTAAGTGGGAAAAGGCCATCCATACAGAAACAAAAAAGGGTGGACGACGCCACCCTTAAGAAATGCCTGCACTGATGTTAGTGTATTCTACGACGAAACAGCGGTTCCGGTTGATCCACTGAGGCCTGATAGGTCACGGAGAAGTCCGCCAGCCCCGCCAACGCTTTCTCTGCATCGCGGTCGGCTCTTACTGCGAAGGCGTCAAAGCCGCAACGTTTCATGAAGAAAAGCTGGTCCATGAGTACATCGCCGATGGCGCGCAGTTCGCCTGTGTAGTGAAGCTGCTCGCGCAGGATGCGTGCGATGGAGTAGCCGCGACCGTCAGCGAACTTGGGAAAGTTTACGGCTATAACGCTGAAGCGGCTTAAGTCTGCGCCTATGGAGTCAGGCTCTTCATCGCTATCCAGCCAAACGCCAGTTTGTTCCGGGGCTCTCGCCTGCAGCTGCTCTGTCTGCGCCAACCAGGTGCTCAGAGGAATGATTACTTTGCCTGTCGGCACAACCTGCTCCGCAGGGGCTTCAGCTTTGTCCAGAATGGTCCATTCGTCAGCGACAACTGCCGCGTTCTTAATTAGGTTTGGCATAAACGCGCTCCTTGAACGGGGTGATGCCAATGCGGCGGAATGTGTCTATAAACAGTTCGTCGTCACTGCGGCTGGAGACGTACACGTCGAGAATCTTTTCAATGACGTCCGCCATCTGCTCGCGAGCAAACGACGGCCCGAGGATTTGTCCTAAAGACGCATCCTGCCCAGAGGCTCCGCCCAGTGACACTTGATACCATTCCTCGCCTTTCTTATCCACGCCCAGTACGCCGATGGCGCCGACGTGGTGATGTCCACAGGCGTTCATGCAGCCGGAGATATTCAGGTCGATGTTGCCGAGGTCGTACAGGTAATCCAGGTTGTCGAAACGCTCCTGAATCGCCTCCGCCACTGGGATGGACTTGGCGTTTGCGAGCGAGCAGTAATCGCCGCCAGGACAGCAGATGATATCGGTCAGCGTGCCCAGGTTAGGGGTGGCGAAGCCAAGTGATTTGATGGCTTCCCACAGCTCGAACAGTTTGCCTTGTTCTACATCGGCCAGCACCACGTTTTGCTCATGGGTGATGCGCATTTCGCCGAAGCTGTATTGGTCCGCCAGCTCTGCCAGACGGTCCATCTGTTTGTCTGTAATGTTGCCGGGAGGAACGCCCAGCTTTTTCAGCGTCAGCGTGACAATGGCGTATCCAGGTTTTTTATGCTGGGCGACATTGCGGTGATGCCAGTTGTTGAAAAACTTGTTCTCCGCCAGGCGATCAGTCAACGCAACGGGTTGATCTTCCAGCGCCATATAAGCCGGCTCTGTAAAGAATGATTTAATGCGCTCGATCTCCGCCAGAGTCAGCTTGGAAGGGCTGTCTTTTATGCGCTCCCACTCCGCTTCGACTTTTTCAGCGAAAGCTTCTGGAGACATAGCTTTGACCAGAATCTTGATGCGCGCTTTGTACTTGTTGTCACGGCGGCCGTAACGGTTATATACCCGCAGGATAGCTTCCAGGTATGTCAGCAAATCCAGCTCGGGCAGGTACTCACGGATAACGGAGCCGATCATTGGAGTTCGGCCAAGCCCGCCGCCCGCCAACACTTTGTAGCCAATCTCGCCAGCGGCGTTTTTGATGATCTGAATACCGATGTCGTGAACCTGAATGGCTGCGCGATCGCTATCCGGGCAGGAGTTGACGGCGATTTTAAATTTACGCGGCAGGAAGGCGAATTCAGGGTGGAAGGTGGACCATTGACGAATGATCTCGCAATAGGGGCGAGGGTCCACGATTTCTTCCGGCGTTACGCCTGCGAATTGGTCGGTGGTAGTGTTGCGAATACAGTTGCCGCTGGTTTGCACTGCGTGCATCTCCACGTCCGCCAGCTCGGCGAGAATCTTTGGAGAGTCTTCAATAGACGGCCAGTTCAGCTGCAGGTTTTGCCGGGTAGTGAAGTGGGCGTAGCCTTTATCGTATTTGCGCGTGACTTCGCTCAGCTTGCGTAGCTGAGTGGAAGACAACATGCCATATGGAATACAAATGCGCAGCATTGGCGCCAGCCGCTGTACATATAACCCGTTTTGCAGGCGCAAGGGCAGGAACTCTTCGTTGCTGAGCTCGCCGGCGAAAAAACGGTCCGTTTGCCCTTGGAACTGCTTGACTCGTTCCTTGATGATCTGGCGATCGTAATCGTCGTATCTATACATTGACACTACCTGACAGTTTCAATTACCCATTGAATGGGCGCCAATTTAGCAGGATATACTTATAATTAAAATGATTGATTATCTATATGGTAATTCGTTTTCATTATATGAATGTGACAGGGCGCTTTTAACTGCCAGACGCTATTATATAAGCGGCGCGACCCGCCTGCCGACATGGGCGTCAGGATTATGAGCGTTGCTCTGGATAAGCGCTTGCACTTAATAAAAATGTGGTTTAAAACAAACCAGTACATACTCTATGTGCAATCCGGACATCAAAAAAGGAGCTGGACTGTGTCAGAAAACAATAATCATAACGTGACTTCAAACCCCGACAGCAAAGTGGACGCCATCGCTGCGGTGGTGCTGATACTCAGCATCGCTTCCATGATGGTGATCTGGGTGGCGGGGCACTGACTGCTGCGGAACTTCATCCCAGGTGGATTATCGAGCCGTTTTTCCTGTTTCCCTGATGTGTGATGAATTAATGAATCAAAGTGGGGACATTTGTTCTTATCCTCACTTTGTCTGGCGGGCCTGTTAATGCTTTAACTCAAAGCGCAGACAGTCTTGCCCTGCAAGATTGATGGGCTTATGTGACATTGCTCAGCACGAGCTTAACGATAAGCGCCAGCGTCAACACGAACAAAACTCCAAAAATAATCCCGCCTATGATGTAGGCCTTGGGATTCGCCTGTTTAAAGTCTCTTTCCCTGGTTTTGCTGCTCTGAACGCCGAAGGCCGCTCCCAACACGCTGACGACTAGCTGCCAAAGGGAGGGTTTTTGCTCCTTTTCCTTATGCTCGGATACGTTGTTCATAATGCTCTCCATACTCGCTCGTATTATTAATCAGGCAGACAGATAGAATCCTTCTATTTGTTTCCCCGTGGCTTGTCGCCATACAGGCGCGTCCATGTATTTAGTCCTTAGCATATTAATAACAAAACCCAGAGCACGAAAAGCTGGACTTTATATGCACTGACGCCTCATGGAAGGGGCGTCTTAATACATGTCGTGATCAGGCTGCGCTAGAGGGATCGTAGCCCAGGTTGGGCGACAACCAGCGCTCCGCCTCCTGTAAGGTCATGCCTTTTCTGGCGGCGTAATTCTCCACCTGATCCCGTTGAATTTTGCCTACGGCGAAATAACGGGCTTCCGGATGAGAGAAGTACCAGCCGCTGACAGACGCTGCGGGATACATGGCATAGTGCTCTGTGAGTTTGACGCCAGTATGCAGCTCCGCCTCAAGCACGCTGAACAGCTTGGCCTTTTCTGTATGATCCGGGCAGGCAGGGTAGCCTGGGGCGGGGCGAATGCCGGCGTACTTCTCTTTGATGAGCGCGTCGTTATCCAGCTGTTCGCCTGAGGCGTATCCCCAGAACTCTTTGCGCACGCGTTCATGCATGCGCTCAGCGAAGGCTTCGGCCAGACGGTCCGCGAGGGCTTTGACCATGATGCTGGAGTAGTCGTCGTGTTGGCTTTCGTATTGTTTCGCCAGTTCTTCCGCGCCGATGCCTGCGGTCACCACAAAGGCCCCGACGTAGTCGTCTTTACCTGATTCGACGGGGGCCACGAAAT
Source organism: Hahella sp. NS-SX17 (assembly GCF_057367735.1). Taxonomy (NCBI): domain Bacteria; kingdom Pseudomonadati; phylum Pseudomonadota; class Gammaproteobacteria; order Oceanospirillales; family Hahellaceae; genus Hahella; species Hahella sp. NS-SX17. The sequence goes on along the minus strand of NZ_CM170632.1, from coordinate 4,824,207 downwards.
CAGCCAGTGAGTAGTTAGGGCGGTTTTGCTCTCTCTGGGTTTGCTGTCTTAAGTGGCTAAGCGTCGCCAGAGGCGCTGACTTGCTCTCGTCGGTATACAGGACAGTGTCTTCGTCGCTGACGCGATTGGATGGCCAAATGCCTATTACCGCCCGCGCCTTCAACAGGTTGTTGTCGATAATGTGGGACAGCATTTTTTGGGCGTCCTGGAATAGCTGTCGGGCGGCTTCGCCTACTTTTTCGTCTTCCAGAATGCGTGGGTATTTGCCCGCCAGATCCCAGGATATAAAGAAGGGGGTCCAGTCGATGTATTCGACCAGCTCCTGCAGCGGATAGTCGTCAAATACTTTTACGCCGGTGAACGTGGGAGCAGGCGGCGTGTAATCACTCCAGTCGCCCTGGAAGCGGTTATCTCGCGCTGCAACCAGCGGAATCGGCTTGGCGGAAGGCTCGCGGTTTTTCCTTCTTTCCCTGACGTCTTCATACTCCTTGCGGATATCACGCACGTAATCCGCTTTTTGCGTGTCGCTCATCAGGCGTGTAGCGACGCTGACGCTGCGAGACGCGTCAGTGACGTAAACGGTCACGTCGTTCTTGTATTCAGGCTCAATCTTGACGGCGGTGTGCGCTTTGGAGGTTGTGGCGCCGCCGATCAGTAGAGGGATCTGGAAATTGAGGCGTTGCATTTCGCGGGCGACATGCACCATTTCGTCCAGCGATGGCGTGATCAGGCCGCTGAGACCGATGATATCGACATTTTCCTCTTTGGCGACCTGTAATATTTTTTCGCAGGGAACCATTACACCCAGGTCGATAACCTCATAGTTGTTGCACTGCAGTACGACGCCGACGATATTCTTGCCGATGTCATGCACGTCGCCTTTGACCGTGGCCATCAAAATGCGGCCTTTGGCTTTTTCTTTGGCGTCCTTTTCCTGCTCAATGTAGGGAATCAAATGCGCGACCGCCTGCTTCATGACGCGAGCGCTTTTCACCACTTGCGGCAGGAACATTTTGCCGGAGCCGAACAGGTCGCCGACGACGTTCATACCGTCCATCAGCGGGCCCTCGATCACTTCGATGGGGCGGGCCGCCGCCAGGCGGGCTTCTTCCGTATCTTCGGTGATGTGGGCGTTAATGCCTTTCACCAGAGCATGTTCCAAGCGTTTGGTGACTGGCCATGAGCGCCATTCCTGATTCTCTTCCTGCTTCTTCTCGCCGGTGCTGCGGTAGCGCTCAGCGGCTTCCAGCAGGCGTTCGGTGGCGTCGGAGTGCTTGTTGAGTACGACATCTTCCACCAAATTCTTGAGTTCGGCGGGGATCTTATCATAAATAACCAATTGCGCCGGGTTGACGATGCCCATGTTCATGCCGGCGTTGATGGCGTGAAACAGGAAGACCGAGTGTATCGCCTCGCGCACGGTGTCATTACCGCGGAAGGAGAAGGAGACGTTACTGACGCCGCCGGAAATGTTGGCGTAGGGCAGGTTTTCACGAATCCAGCGTGTGGCCTGGATGAAATCCACGGCGTAGTTGTTGTGCTCTTCTATCCCGGTGGCGATGGCGAAAATATTGGGGTCGAAAATGATATCCTGCGGTGGGAAGCCCAAGCCAACCAGAACATCGTAACTGCGCTTGCAGATTTCCGTTTTGCGTTCGTAGGTATCAGCCTGGCCTGCTTCGTCAAACGCCATGACCACGACTGCTGCGCCGTAGCGCATACAGGATTTCGCCTTGGCGATAAAGTCCGCTTCGCCTTCCTTTAAGCTGATAGAGTTGACGACGGCTTTGCCTTGAATGCAGCGCAGGCCCGCTTCGATCACTTCCCATTTTGACGAGTCCACCATGATGGGGACTTTGGAAATATCCGGCTCGGAGGCGATCAGGTTAAGGAACACTTTCATCGCATCCGCAGATTCCAGCATGCCTTCGTCCATGTTGATGTCGATGACCTGGGCGCCGTTTTCCACTTGGTCGCGCGCTACATCAAGCGCTTCTTCGTAGCTTTCTTCCTTTATAAGGCGCAGAAAGCGGCGGGAGCCGGTGACGTTGGTGCGTTCGCCGACGTTGACGAAACGAATTTCATCGTTGAGCGTAAAAGGCTCCAGTCCCGAAAGGCGCAAACGTGGCGTGATGTTGGGCATGGTCCGTGGGGCGTGTTTGTCTACGGCTTTCTTGATCGCGGCGATATGATCCGGCGTGGTGCCGCAGCAGCCGCCGATGATGTTCACGAAACCATCCTGGGCGAAGCCTTCTACAATCTCCGCCATCTCTTCTGGAGTTTGATCGTATTCCCCAAATTCATTGGGTAGGCCTGCGTTGGGGTGGGCGCTGATATAGGTGGTGGCGCGATTCGACAGCTCTTCCACGTAAGGGCGCAGGGCGTCCGCCCCCAGTGCGCAGTTTAGGCCAATGCTGATGGGGCTGGAGTGCGCTACGGAATTCCAGAACGCTTCAGCAGTCTGTCCGGACAGCGTCCGCCCTGATGCGTCGGTGATCGTGCCGGAAATCATGATCGGCAGCTCGACGCTGTGGTCGATAAAGTACTGTTGTACGGCGTATATACAGGCTTTGGCGTTGAGCGTGTCAAAAATGGTTTCGATCAGGATGATGTCGCTGCCGCCGTCCACAAGTCCCTTGGTGGCCTCATAATAGTTGTCCACCAAAGTTTGGAAATCGACATTGCGGTAACCCGGATTGTTGACGTCGGGCGAAATGGAGGCGGTGCGGGATGTGGGCCCTAATACACCGGCGACAAAACGCGGTATATCGGGCGTTTCCGCTGTTTTTTCATCCGCCGCCGCGCGGGCCACTTTTGCACTGGCGACATTCAGCTCGTAAACGATGTCTTCCAGACCGTACTCAGCCTGAGATACCCAGGTGGCGTTGAAGCTGTTGGTTTCAATGATGTCAGCGCCCGCGTCTAAATACGCTTTATGGATCGCCTGGATAATGTGCGGCTGGGTCAGGCACAGCAGGTCGTTATTGCCTTTGATATCGCGGTGGAAGTCTTTGAAGCGCTCGCCGCGGTAATCGGCTTCCTCCAGTTTGTAGCGCTGAATCATGGTTCCCATGGCGCCGTCCAATATCAGTATCCGTTTTTTCAGGGAGTCATTAAGGGCTTCTACTCGTTGGGTCCGCGTCAGCATGTGAAAAACCTGGCTGTAGTCATTATGATTCTAAAGGGGAGAGAATATTAGCAGATTAAGCCCTAAGATGCCCTAGGTTGCTTGCTGTCAAGAAGCCTTTTACAGTGACGTCGGAGTCGATGTGGGAGTAGGGAAGCAGCCTGTTCTGTCTAAATCCTACTAATTTGCTAAGGCTTTAACCAACAGGGCTTTTGCTCTACAATTCACAGCATCAATCACCTTTGGGATTATTAGGAATGGTAACAGTCACCGATTCGGCTCGCGACTACCTCGCGCAATTACTGGAAAAGCAAAAAACCGAGGGCATGGGCGTGCGCATGTTCGTGACGCAGCCGGGCACCAAGTACGCGGAAACCTGTCTGGCGTACTGTAAGCCAGAAGAAATCATAAAGGATGATAAAAAGATCGAGTTTGACGCTTTTACGCTATACCTGGATCAAAACAGTTTACCCTATCTGGAAGAAGCCCTGGTTGACTTTAATACTGAGCGCATGGGCGGACAGCTAACCATCAAAGCCCCCAACGCCAAAATGCCCAAGGTGGATGAGAGTTCCCCGTTGCCTGATCGCATCAACTACATTTTGTACACCGAGATTAACCCGGGACTGGCTTCTCATGGCGGTGAAGTGTCGTTGGTTGAAGTGGCTGACGATGTTGCAGTGCTGAAGTTCGGCGGTGGATGTCAGGGGTGTTCAGCGGTGGATCTCACTCTAAAGCAAGGCGTGGAAAAAACGCTGCTTTCAAAAATCCCTGAACTTAAGGGTGTCCGCGACGCCACTGATCATAGCGTTACTGACAACGCGTATTACTCCTGATAGCCATTATGGGGGCTTGACACATAGTTGATCGGTGGCGAAAGGGCGAACTTAGTTCGCCCTTTCTATTTCGGCATTGTTAGAATCTGTGAGTATCCCGCTTGCGCCACCATTCGGCGGCTGTCTCCAGCGCGTCCTGCTGTGACCAGTTTTTACCCGTATATTTCAGCGCCAAAGCGAGGGTGCTTATCACCGCGGCTTCCGCATACTCATCTTCGTCAACGCCGCGCCACACATTGAGCATGTGTTCAATGGATAACTCCTCTGCTTTAAGGTGACGTTGCGCAAACAAGGGCGGCCAGACTTCCTCAAAGGTTTCGCCCTGACGACTGATATGCGCGATGCACTGGGCGTCAGGATTGCGCTCAACCTCTCCTCCTTCGCCTTTGATGACGACAGCGGTGGGGTATTGCAGGAGGTTGGCGCTGAGCTGGTGGATGGGGTTGTACGGTGGGTGAAAGATGCCTTGCATAACCAGCGGTGCGTGAAGGGGGTTGAGAAGGCGCGCCATGGAATGCACAGGGGAGCGCAAGCCTAGAATCGAGCGCATCTGAATGATGTCGTGCAAACGTGGCGAAAAGCTTTGTAGCGGCATATACACGAAGTGGCTGTCTTCTATGGCTTTTTCGGCTTCGCTCCAGTCGCCGGCGACGGGGAGTCCCAAAGTTTCAACTACTGAGCGTGTGTAAAGACGCCCTTGCGTGTGTCCTTCAGAGCCATGCATGAAAATACGATAGCCGTTCTGACTCAGCAGTAAGGCCGAGAACAGGAACCAGGGCTGATGGCGTTTTTTGCCAGCGTAGGAGCTCCAGTCAATGTCCACTTTGAATTTGGGGGCGTTGAATCTGGCTTGCGCAGCTTCTACAAATCCCGCTAACTCCTCCGGCGTTTCTTCTTTCACTCGCAGCAGCATGAGAAAAGCGCCTAGCTGCAGGTCCAGCGCTTCTCCGTCCAGGATCATTCCCATCGCGGCCTGGGCTTCCTCGCGGGTTAATGAGCGAGAGCCCTTCTTGCCTTTGCCTAGCGCTCTGATAAAAGGCGCGAAAGCGTGCTCATTGCTTTCCTTGGGAAACTTTTCATTTGTCATGGGAGTTCCTTGTTTACAGGCAGTTATTCGGCTTAGGAAGGCCTGCGATCTTGCACGCAATTTTAGCGGGGCCGCCGGGAAACAGCTTCATCAGATAGATGCTGTCGCCTTTATCCTGGCCCAATTTTGCCCCTGTGGTTTTCACCAGCACGCGATTGACTGGCGACAGGCCGAACTCATCATAAAACGCCCGCACCAGCTCTATGATTTCCCAATGTTCGGGAGTCAGAGAGATATTCTCGTACGCGGCGATTTCTTCCGCGATAGTGGGGCTCCAGTCACTCAAGTTGACCAGAAAGCCGTCTTTATCCAGGGGGAGGTCCTGTAACTTCATGGGATAACTTCCGCTTTTCCTGTTTGCGAAATGGCTTAGAACCAGGTAACGCTGCGCGGGTGGCGCTCGGTTAGTTCGACGAATTGCGCGTAGTCCGCCTTTGCAATGGCGGGGATAGGCGTAACGCCCCGTGCAGTCAGGTCTTCCTGTAGAGCATACACCTTGACGCCTGCATCAAGCAGTTCTTGCAAGAGTCCGTTCTCTTTGTGTTTCCTGGCCCATAATACGCCGTCTTCAATTAGAATCAGACTGTCATTGGTGGTTGCCAGACTGGCGCAAGTTTTGAGCAGTTCGCGATTGCGAAGACCTTTATTGAATATGTGTAGCACCATGGCGTGTAAGTATTGATGTCATTATTGGTTAAAGAAGACGGTTTAAAAGCTGAAAATGTGATCCGCTGTCGCCATTTTTTCTTTTATGGCGCTGGCCTCCAATACTTCAACGGGCATGCATAGTTCATCCACGCTGAGGGCGAACCTGTCTAAGGCTTCTGTGGAGACAAAGATCTTGTCTACGCCGTAAATAGGCAAAGCTTTGAATCCTTTTGCATGATTTTTCATGGCGATGGACGCCGGATCGATGTTTTTCGAAAGTTGGAAAACGCCTTCATCCAAAAAGATAACTTCCACATCCTGATCGAAAACCGCCGCCGCCAGTACTGCATCGAGGCCTTCTGCGCCGTAAGCGTCCCCGAATGGGGGGCGGGTAATTAGATATAGCAGTCGCTTTTTTCCTGTTTCGCTCACGTTAGCCTGCTCCAAATGTGATGACGCGGTCGGAATGCAGGGCGGCGTCCACGAGTTGGCCAAGTCCGGATAGCTCAAACTCGCTCTGCAGAGAGTCGCCGCTACGCTGATAGCGCGCAGCCTCCGATGGGGTAATTACGCCGCGTTTAACGCTGGCGCCGATGCAGGCGACCAGATCAAGGTTATGTTCACGCTTTAGCGTCGCCCATTCCTTAGGAAGGTAAGCGTCGTCTTGTGGCGCAATGCTGAGTGAAGACGCGTTCAGAACGCCGTCATGATAAAAAAAGATGCGATATATGCTATGGCCCCGCGCCAGAACGGCTTTGGCGAACTGGCAGGCGGAGTAGGGCGCCTGAGAAGAAAAAGGGGCGCCGTAAACGACGATGGTATATTTCATGACAAATAAAAAAGCCCGGTTAGACCGGGCTTATGTTAAACCTATTTAGGATCAATCGTCACCGCCGAACGCCAGGATCAGGTTCAGCAGGCTGATAAACAGGTTGTAGATGGACGCGTACAGAGATACCGCCGCCAGGATGTAGTTGGTTTCACCGCCATGAACAATCGCGCTTGTCTGATATAGAATCCCTGCGGATGCGAACAGGACGATAGCGCCTGAGATCGCCAGAGAGAACGCGCTGCTTTGGATGAAGAAGCTCATGATGATGCAGCCGACGATGACCCAGAAGCCTGCAACCAGGAAGCCTGCCAGGAAACTGAAGTCTTTCTTGCTGATCAGGGCGTAAGCGGACAGGCCGAAGAATACGAAAGCAGTCAGGCCCAGTGCGCTAGTGACCGCTTGTGCGGCGCCTGCGGCGACAAGGTGGCCGACAACAGGGCCGATCGTTAAACCCAGTAGTCCGGTGAAAGCAAACGCCAGCACCAGGCCCCAAACACTGTTGGCTACTTTATGAATAAAGAAGCTGATCGCCAGTGCGCCGAAGAAGGCGCCGTAATGCATGATAGGGTTGAACTGCATGCCGGAGGAAAGGAATGCAGTGAAAGCGGAAAAGGCCAGGGTCATGCCCAGTAGCCAATAAGTGTTCTTCAATACGCTGGCGGCGGTGGAGGAGTCCACTGCTGCGCCATAGCCTTGCCTGAAGTCGGCGACGGCTGATTGATTGTTATAGTTTCTGTTGTCCATGAACGTCTCCAGTTAATAAAAGCTATTTGGTTTCTATATTAGTGATGGGAAGGGAAATTTCAATCTCTGCTGAGATTAAAAAAGATAAAATATTCGTTACAGAAAACCTTGTGCGCCGGGGTCTTCAGCTAAACACGCAGCTTATAGATTGATACGTAAGAATATGTCGGTCGGTTTAACGCTAAGCTGAGGCGCTCAAACTGCTTGAGATTCGATGACAAGAATTTGCTAAAAACTATAAAAGAGGCGCTTATTATGTCCGCGACAGCGGAAAAAGAAGTGGCGGTGAGCCAGGGATTCGAACCCCGGGTAGGCTATTAACCTACGGCGGTTTTCAAGACCGCTGCTTTCAACCACTCAGCCAGCTCACCGTTAAGAGTGCCTGTGTGACACGAGTCGTGCATAATACTCAAAAATTTTGGGGTGTCAACAGGTTTGAAGCGGTTGGTGTGTAAACCGTTGCTCTTTGGGTCATTCTCAGCCAATTTGGCATAATTACAGGATGATGCTTAACCAGCTGGCGAAACGGCGCAGCCCGAATCAACTGCAATTCCAGGAAAGAAACACCATCAGCGTCTAGACTCTGGTCATAGATAACCAGTTAGATGACTGTTTATGCCCGAGTTTCAATATTCAGCATACAACGCGACCGGAAAGAGAGTGAAGGGTGTTGTTACGGCTCAGTCGAGAAAGGACGCCCATTCCTTACTCGCCAAGCAGGACATCTTTGTTGAAGATCTGTCGTCGCCTGTCCTCTCCGTCGGGCAAGGGCGTAGTGTCCGCCCTAAAGTGTTTCTACACTTTAATAAGGAATTGGGATCGCTTCTGAAGGCAGGGTTGCCTTTGGTTGAGTCATTGGCTCTGGTGTCAAAAAGGGCGGACGACAGAAACTTTGGAGCGGTCATCGGACAGATTGTTAGCGCTATCAAGGAAGGAAGCTCGTTCGCCGATGCATGCGGCAAGTATAAGGATGTTTTTGATGACATCTATATCAGTAATCTGAAGACAAGTGAAAAAAGCGGGAATCTGCACCGGGCGTTGAGCGAGTATCAGAAATATCTGATCCAAAGGATAGCGTTTCGCTCAAAGCTCAAGCGTGCTGTTGCGTACCCTGTATTTTTACTGTTCACGCTTGTTATTGTTTTGACCTTCCTCTTCGTTTTTATCATTCCCAGTTTTGCTGAGCTGTTTGCAGGGTTTAATGCGGAGCTTCCTCTGGCTACTCGCATCGTGATGACCGGCGCTGAAATTTTTCCATTCATTGCGGCGGCCATAGTTGTTATGTCTCTGGGAATGGGCTTATTTTCAAAGCTAACCCGGGATAAGTTGAATGTCCAACGACAACTCGACCGTTATAAAACCAAAGCGCCAATAGTCGGGAAAATAATACGTTATTCCAGATTTATTCAGCTTTCTCGAAACTTGGCGACAATGATCACATCCGGCATGCCCTTGGTGACGGCGATAGATAACCTTCAATCATCCTATAGAACCACTTCCATTGGCCTGCAGCTCGAATCCGTCAAGAGCTCGGTCATGAATGGCGTTTCCCTGCATCAGGCGCTATCTAATGAAAGCCTGTTTGATGAACAGGCTATTAAGTTGATTGAGGTGGGGGAAAGCTCTGGCGAGTTGGGGCGTATGTTGGTGGAAGTTTCAGAGTTTTATGAAAGTGAATTGGATGAGCGAATGACTCTGCTGACCAACCTTTTCGAGCCAGTACTCATGCTGATTATCGGTTTCCTTGTAGGTGGAATCATCGTTTCAATGTACTTGCCTATTTTCTATCTGGCGGAGGTAGTTCAGTGATGAAACTGCCCTCCGCTGAGTTGATTGGCAGGGTGCTTGTGGAGCTGGGCTATCTTGAGGCGCAAACGTTGGCGTCAGTGGAGGGCGAATCAATTAGTCACAGGCTCGGGGAGCATTTGGTGGAAAAGGGCTACATTACACACCATCAGCTTGCCAAGGCGCTGGCGGTTCAGTTAGGCATTGAGTACATAGACTTGAGGGAGGTCGAGGTCGACCAGGAGCTATTTAAGCATCTATCGCTGGAGTATTGCGACCAGCTGAATATTCTACCGTTCAAAGCAAATAGGCGGACGCTCTTTTTGGTGATGGAGGACCCTTCCAATATCGATCTTCAGCACAGAGTCGAGTATCTGACCAGTATGCGCGTCGCATTATGTATCGCAGAGCCTGATGCTATTCGTTTCGCTTTGGCCAAATGCCATGAGAGGCATGACGCCCTGAAAGATCTGGCGGATGGTATGAAGCTTGAGATAATTCTTGATCAGGGGGATGAAAATAAAACGCTGTCGTTGGATAGTTTTGGTGAACTTTCCAGTAGTCCTATCGTTCGTCTGATAAACACGCTGATTCTATCCGCATTAAAAAAACGTTCCTCAGACGTTCATATTGAGGTTTACGAATACGGCATTGAGGTCAAGTATCGAATTGACGGTGTGTTATATCCCGCTACGGAGATTCTCGATCGTTCCTACCATGCCTCGCTAGTATCGAGGCTCAAGGTTATGGCTGAACTGGATATCGCCGAAAAAAAGATACCTCAGGATGGTCGTTTCAAATTAAGGGTCAAAGGTCGCAATATCGACTTCAGACTCTCGATTATTCCCTCCGCCTTTGGCGAGAACGCAGTGATTCGCATTTTGGACAGCGTCGCCACGCCGAAATCGAGTGAAGAACTTAAGCTTGAAGGCTTAGGTATTAACGAGGCTCAGCTTAAGAGTTTCAGGCGCGCGATTCATGAGCCCTATGGAATGGTGTTGATTGCAGGGCCGACAGGAAGTGGTAAGACCACGACAATTTATGCCGCACTGACCGAGTTGAATAACGGTCATGAAAAGATAATTACCATTGAAGACCCCGTTGAATATCAGCTGGATGGGGTTATGCAAATCGCGGTGAATGAGAAGAAAGGGTTGTCCTTTTCTTCAGGGTTGCGCTCTATCCTCAGGCATGACCCGGACAAAATCCTGGTTGGGGAAATTCGTGATGTAGAGACGGCGGGAATCGCCGTGCAATCAGCGTTAACCGGCCATCTTGTGTTTTCCACGGTTCACGCCAATAACGCAATTGATGTTATCTCCAGATTCCAGAATATGGGGGTTGATATCTATAACTTTGTCTCCTCTCTCAATTGTGTCATGGCGCAGAGGTTAGTCAGAGTATTGTGCGCTTCCTGCAAAGAGCGGGCGGTATACACCGAGGAATATTTGAAAGAAATGGGCGTTGCGTTCCTCACAGAGGAAACATCCACCTTGTATCGGGCGAAAGGGTGCGAGCGCTGTGATGGAACAGGATATCGGGGTAGAACCAGCATTTGCGAAGTGCTGGTGATGAATGACGAAGTAAGGCACATGATTATTGGTAAAGGGTCCGTATTTGAAGCCATGAAGCATGCAGATTTATGTGGAGGAATCAGCCTGCGTTTGTCAGCAGTGGAGAAAGCAGCGGCGGGCGTCACCTCATTAGAGGAAGTCAATCGTGTTACATTTATTGAGTGAGCTGTCGGATCGCGCGTTCGCCAGGCGAAACGGCGAGACCGCTCTTCTGCTGGGGGCTGACAAATGCGCCGTCAAGGTCGTCAAAGGCGGGGATACGTGTATGCTGGACTTTGATCGGACGGCGACTCCTCTCGAAGAGGAAGTTACGCTTGCTAATGGAACGCTTGGTCATATTTGTATTCCTGACTATGCCTGTTATTACCGATTGCTTACCTACGAAGACTTACCAGGCAATGCTGAAAAAGCTAAGAAATATTTTGAATGGCGATTGGATAAAGAGTTGTTCGCTACGTCAGGCGAATACGAATATTCTTTTGGTCCGATAAATAGAAAACAGGGTTCCTGCAGTGTCCTGGCGGTTAAAAAAGTCTATTTGGAGCAGGTCAGGGCGCTTATCGATCGCCTGGGCATTATCCCTTCCAAACTGATGCCATTATCTTTTTATCTTCATCGACACTTTGTCCGCCGCCAAATCATCAATGAAAACCGATCCTGTCTTGCACTATGCCTTTTGCCTGGAAATTGGAGCCTATTTCTGACGCACCCTAATGGAGTGCTGAGGCAATTGCGTTCTGCGATGTGGAATGAGTCCGAGTTTGAGGACAATGAGCTAGGCGACCTTTATGCCGACTGTTTGCGGATAAAACGCTCCTATACTAAAGATATATTGGTGGAGGATGTCTTTGTTTTAGGGGATAGCGTGTCGGTATCAAAGTTTATCAATATTTGTGAAAGCTTGGACCCGCAACTGGCGCTGCATCGAGTCTCCTCTTTAGACTCTCTTTCTGGCTCAGAACTTTACAGGCGACTGCTGGATATTCTGACTGAACAGTGAAAAACGAATACCCGACTTTTTTTTCTGACGCGCGAGGCGTTTCCAAAGCCATGTCTTTGGTCTTGGGCGTCCTGTGCGTCATATGTACGGGAATACTTCTCTATGAGTTGTACGCCTATTTTGCGGTGACCACAGCTCAGGTCAGTAAACAAGCGAAACTGGATCGATATCGCGAACTAAATCAAGCGCTTTCCAACTCAGGGCAAAGAGAGTCGGACTATATCCAATTCAAAAACAACCTGGCGGCTTTGGACTCGATCACCGAGCAGGACAGATCCGTTGCGCCGGTCTTCGACTTTTTAGAGAAGACACTGGACGAATCGAGTTTTGTTCAGCGAGTGGTATATGAGCAAAGTAAAAAACAGGCATTGGTGTACGTGCGCTCAACCACGCCATTAATCCTTGAAAAAAGGCTAAACGAGCAGAAAGCGCAAAGCGCCAGCTCTGGAGTGGATATTCTTTCCAAGCAGTCCCTGAAGGGAGGGGAGTTGGCGGTGATATATGAGCTGAGGTTCTCCATTTGACAGCAGAGAGTGCGTTTCAGCTGCAGAGGAATGACCCTTTGCTGCAGTTGTGCGCGCTGGGCTGCGTATCCGCGGCGCTGGCGTTGGCGCTGTTTCACTTATTCGTATATAGCGCAGCGTTGACGGATGAGCAGTCTGTTGACGTTCGCTTGCGGCAGGCGGAATCAGACTACACTTATCAAAAGTCAGTGGAGGAGCAATATGCACTGGCGGACAAGTATGCGGACCGCCTTAGTGAGCTAATACAGAAAACCAACACCCAATTTAACAGTGTCGCCTTCGCTCGCAAGCTTGATGAAATCGTCAAACGGTCAGGGATATACATACTCTCTGAGTCATATGGAGCAGTTAAAAGTAAAAAGGAATACAGCATCGTCGAAGTTAAACTGCGGATACGCTCCTCCTACAAGACTATGCGGGGGTTTCTACGTCTAATGGAATCCGGGGACTTTTATACTGTTCTGACCAAGGCTGAAATTGAAAAAGATGGAGGAGAGGTTTTAGCCAGTCTTGAGTTTGAAATCAGATACCTGACCAGTGTGGCGAATGAAAAAGGCGCTTAATGTAAAACACGGCGCGTTATTCGCCGTTATTGTTCTGCTTTTGGTATTGAACGCTTTCCGCTATCTCGCTGATTCGGACTCAACGGCTGTTACAGAGCCCAGAGTCCGCAATGTAGAACCGCTTTCCTTGCCCGCCGTCCTATCCCGTGAAGGCGACTATACTTTTCAACGTGATATTTTCGCGCCGGTTGAGATTGCTATCGCTACACCAGAGCCGCCGCCCCCTGTCAATGAGCCGACAGTAGCTCCTGTTGCGCCCCCGGACCCGATGTTTGAAGCGAGAGCGGATGTAGGAATTGTTGTGAAGGGCGTTAGTCAGCGCAGAGGAGGCAAACCTTCGGCGATGATTGAAGTAGCCGGAAAAGTCTATGTCGTATCTGAGGGGGATGTCGTCAACGAGACGTTTCGCATTGAGAGTATTAAAGACTCTCGAGTCTTTGTCTCTCGATATCAATGAACTGCTGTTACGAATACAGCCAATGCTATTGAGTTTGGCGATGGATGCATTAGTTCGCTTTTGGTCCGCCTTGCGCAAGAAACAGGTGTGCGTTATGGCTCTGCTGGCAGTGTTGCAAGCTTGCGGCGCGCTTCCTTCCGCCGACTCCGACGCGGATGTAGACGGCAGGCAGGGCGATGGCGAGCAGTTGGCAAGGTCCACCTATCAAGTTGAACAGCGACATGGAGAGTACCTTCGAGAGCAGGCGGTTATCAGCAAGGCGGAAGAGCTGGCCAGCCTGAAACTCTATGACAACGCCACTCAGGTCATCAACCAGGGGCTGCAGAAGCAGCCCACAAGCGTTCGACTTAGAGACATGCGGGACAACGTCGTTAGACTGCAGACATCGCAGAAAAAGTATAACGAGGCAATTGAGCTGCTGGAGAAAAAGCGCATCAGCAAAGCGATTCAGTTATTGAAGGAAGCGTTGATGCATGACTCCGCCAATAAAGATGCAGCGGAGCTGCTTAAAAAAGTATCAAAGAGAGTCATACCGGAAAGAAAGTCAGACCCCATCCAGTTGCAGTTCGAGAAGCTGGATCTGCGTTCAGCGATTGGTTTTGTCGCCAACTCATATGGCGTTAACGTGATTTTTGACGACGGAGTGAAAGATGTTCCCGTCACTATGGCGATAGACAGTCTTGATTTTTATGACGCCATGCAAGTATTGCTGCAATTATCTAAGTGTCACTTTAAGGTTATTGATGCTCATACCATCCTCATCTACCCCGACAGTAAAGACAAAAGGGCGCAATATGAGAATCTGATTTTGAAGGCGGCTCCCCTGGAATATATCCAGGCCAAGGATATGGCGGCGATCCTAAAGACAGTTCTAGACATCAAGGATGTAACGGTTAACGAAAATAATAATCTGCTGATGATTCGGGAAACGCCGCAGTTGATGGGGCTGGCGGAGCAGTTGATCCTGGTGAATGATGTTCCTGCGCCGCAAGTTCTGCTTGATGTTGAAATCCTTGAGATTAATAAATCCAAATCAGAGCAGTTGGGAATGGATTATGGCAATTACCGCATAGAGCTTCAAAATCAACCTGTGCCTGTCAGCGGCTCCATATTGGGCGGGTTGGCGGAAACCTCGAAACTGGCTATTCCTTCCGTGGCATTGAAGGCGTTTAAGCAGAATGTGGACGCAAAAATTCTCGCCAATCCAAAGATCAGAGTTCTCAACAATCAAGATGCGAAAATCCATATTGGCGACCGGGTGCCGTTACGTTCCGCGTCTATCCTGGATGCCACCGGTCAGACGAGAACGACATTTGAATATCAGGAAATCGGCATCAAGTTGTCCGTTAAGCCGAAGATACACCCCAATAACGACACTACACTCACGCTCTCGCTGGAGGTCAGCGCTTTAGGCGAGAATCTTGGGACGGCGGAAGAGCCTGCATACCGTATAGGCGCGCGTAATGCGGAAACCGTCATGCTGCTTAAAGACGGTGAAAGTATTTTGCTGGGTGGTCTTATACGTGAAGAGGAAAGGCGTTCTTTTTCTTCGCTTCCAGGAGTGAACCGGTCGTCTTTACTGAGCAAGTTATTCGGTTTGGATGATCAGTCCGACAGCCGGACTGACGTATTGCTTACGATTACCCCACGAGTGGCGAGGGGGAATCGCCTTAACGAGGTGATGCGAGATCTTGAGCTCGAAACAGGAACGCGGGAACGACTGAGCTCCCCTATCAACGATCAGATATATCGCTTGAAAGTCGGATCGCCCAGCTTTACTTCCCTGGAACGTTATAAATCGGAGTCCCAACTGTCAGTGCAGGAATCCGGCGTGACTCCGACGACCTCCACTCCCCCCAATAACAGCGAGCCTGCGTTAGATATACAAAACTCATCCTCAAACGTTTCCCCTGCTACTACGGAGAAATCGCTGACCGACGATCTCGCTCCATCCATGACTGCGCCTGGAGTTGAGCCTGTCATCGATATAACAGAGGAAACGCCGACATTTTCTGTGACTCCAGAAAGCCAAAGCGTCGTTGTTGATGAAGCTGTGATTATTAAGTTACAGCTTGATCAGCTGCGTGATCTCTCACGTGTGGAAGGCGGCTTGTTGTTCAATCCTAACTTGCTGGTTCTGGAAGCGGTGACCTCAATTGCTCCTTATTCGTTGAAGGCGGATTATGAGGTGACCAATGGGGGCAATACCATTCAGTTTGGAATTGACGTCAACCCCGAGCTGCAAGCGGTTGCGAATGTGGATGTGGTGGAGCTTCGCTTTAAGGCGTTGCGTAAAGGAACCAGCTTTATGGTGATAAAAACACCCCTGCTTATCGATAAATCTGGGGTCAAGAAAGGCGCGGTGTCCCGCAATGCCCGCGTAACGGTGAATTGATGCGGGGTTTCTCTCTTATCGAAATGCTGGTCTCCCTCGCCATATTAGGGATATTGGCTTCTATAACCATCCCTTATGCCCAAGTGGCCAGTCAGCGAGCGAAAGAGGTTGAGTTGAGGGCGCACTTACGAGAAATCCGGCAGGCGATTGATCTGTTTCATGAAGACTGGAAGAACGAACAAATCCAGAGAACTGACGGCTCTTCCAGCCGTTACGGGTATCCCGTCAGCCTGGAAGTATTGGTGGATGGCGCGCCTGCGGCGAATGGCGATGGCGTAAAGCGCTATTTACGGCGTATTCCTGCAGACCCTTTCGACAGGGAGAGCGATTCCGCCAAGTCCTGGCGTTTGCGCTCATATCAGGATGATGTGGACTCAAGTATCTGGGGAGGGGAGGACGTGTATGACGTGCGGGTTGCGCATGATCTGCAGGCGCTTAACGGCGAATATTATCGTGACTGGTGAAACCCTCGATGAATGAGAAGCCGAGGCGTATCGGACGTGGTTTCACCATGCTGGAGTTGCTGGTTGTATTGGTAATTGTCGCCTTAATAGCCAGCCTTGCCGCTCCTGTTGTCTATACTTCAATACGCAGGGCGAATGAAGCAGCGTTAAAAGAGACTCTGCAGGTCACCAGAAGAGCGATCGATGACTTTTACGCTGACAAGCAACGCTATCCAGATAGCCTGGAAGAGCTGGTTGAAGAACGTTACCTCCGTTCTTTGCCAGTGGACCCAGTCGCTGGCGGCGCAGCGGGATGGGAAACGCAAATGGCCGATGACGGCGGCATCCTGGATGTTCACAGCAGCGCTGCCGAAACCGCATTGGATGGCTCTGATTACAGCGGGTGGTGAATGGACGTGACAATGATGAAACGTCAGTGGGGCTTTACGATGATGGAGCTTCTGATTGTGCTGGTCATAATCGGTCTCCTTGCGGCGCTTGTCGGTCCAACCCTTTACAAACAAATCAGCCCCGCAAAATCCTCTGTGGCCAGCGCACAAATTGAGAATTTTATGAACGCCCTGGACGCCTACTTTATCGACACCGGGAAATTTCCCTCTAATCAAGAGGGGTTGGAGGCGCTCCGGGTGAAACCTTCCAGCGTCAACAATTGGAATGGGCCTTATCTGAAAAAAGAAATCCCCAATGATCCTTGGGGGAATCCCTATGTCTATAAGTCGCCAGGACGCAATGGGGGCTATGAGATCTTGTCTCTGGGTGGCGATGGCGCTCCTGGAGGGGCTGATGACTCAGCGGACGTCACCAGCTGGAAGAGCGCCAAATAACATTGCAGCTTTGGCGGCGGGGAATCAGGAAGCGAATGCGCAGAGCTTCGGGATACACATACACTGTTTTGTTAGTGTCCGTCGCGCTGATAATGACTTCCGCCGCGGTTGCTGCGAGAGTCACTTCGCAGTTGATGCAGAGGGACTTGGAGCTGGAACTGATGTTCCGGGGAGAGCAATACAGAAAAGCAATTCAGTCGTTTTACGAAACAGGATTGCCGCGAAGATTGCCGAGGAGCCTTGAGGAGTTGGTGAATGACCCGCGCTTTTTGGAGATTCATCACATCCGAAAGTTATGGAAAGACCCGCTTACCGGCTCCGATTGGAATGTGATTGTGGACGGCTCCGGCGCTTTGACCGGCGTGGTCAGCAAGAGTGAGAAAAAGCCAATCAAAGAGAAGGGATTTCCTGAACGACTGCGGCACTTTGAACAAGCGGACGCGTACAACCAGTGGACTTTTGTATTTGATCCGTCGCAGGAGAAGAAAACAGGACAATAATCGGCGTAAATGGATATGGGTTGTGAAGTTTGCAGAGACTCTGAGGCCGGCGAAATAAGCTCTATGGGCATCCGCCGCTCCCGCCATGCATGACGCTGGTGCGGAATCAGTTGGCTCGCTCTGATGTTTGGGCTAAGCAAGCCTCGGGTTGGATTGGAAAGCGACAGTCATATTTCGTTGTGTAAGATCTGCGTACTACGCCATAGGCCGGTGCGCCCACAGGAGGTTATGCCGCATGGCTTGCCGAGAAATGCGTGACATAACTGTGGTACCCAATTCGCCCCTCCCTGGGATTGATGACAGGGTCTGAAGCATGCGCAATTTTACTTTCCGGCTTGGCATGGCCATCAGTTTTTCTTTGTCGCTTCTTATCTCCGCCCAGGTATGGCCGGAGGAGGAGGTTCCGCCTGACAGGGATGAGATAAGTAGAAAGTATCTGGATGCGTATATTTCCGGTGAAGATGTTTCTAGTTTCAAAGAGCCAATTCTGCAACAAAGCCGATTTCCCCGCCTACAAAGATCCTCCGCGCCAGCCGCCCTTGAAGATAGCCTCACGGCTTTTATTCCCAAATTAAGAAATGCGCTGGATCAGGAGCAAGGCGCCATTCAGTTGCTTGAAAGCGAATATCTGCAACTGAAAGCAGAGGTTTTACTGTTCAGCGCATATCTGGATGGCGTTGAGCAGCGACTTGATTCCGCTGGAAGTGGGGACGCCAGAACGCAACTCAGGCAAACGCGGTTGAATTTCGATGCCGCGACTAGCGCATTGATATTGGCGATGGACGGGTTTTATTCCAACTACACCGAAGTGCAAGACCCGGAAACGTCCACCTTCAGACAGCTAACGCTTATTGCTGACAATCTCTGGGCCGTCAGGAATATCGGCGTCGCGCTGGAAAATATAGAGAGTCAAAGCGCCGCCCAAAGCCATCCCATCCTGAGAGCAATGGGACTGCCCTATGGTGGTCTTGAAATGGCGGCGGTGAACCCGGTGATGGAGCCAGTGGTCGTTCCCAGTTATGCGAACTCGGAGGTGTTAGGAACGACCCCGGCGGATTTGGCGGGAGGTGAGCAAACGCCTTTATCTGACGATATTCTTAAGCAGGCGGAACAACTTGCTTATGACCCGGTTCGGATTTTCAACTTCGTACGTGATGAAATACAGGTGGAATGGTACGCCGGCGCGATGAAAGGGGCGGCGGAAACCCTCCGGCAGAAGAGCGGCAATGACGTGGATCAAGCCAGCCTGCTGGTGGCTTTGCTGCGAGCCAGCAGCATACCGTCACGCTATGTTCATGGCGTTATTGAACTGCCGATCAGTTATCTACAAAAAACGCTGAATGTGCAGCAGCCGACCGAAATCGTTCGCGCTATCAGAAGCGCCGGCGTGCCTGTGAAGTCCGTAGTCAGGGGAGGTAGGATTGACGCTGTTCAGCTCCAGGCGACCTGGGTTTCGGCTTTTGCGCCTTATACTAATTATCGGGGAACTACGGTGGACCGCACCGGTAAGGTATGGCTACCTTTGGCTCCGTTTTACAAGTCCTATGAGAACACGCCATCTCCCGCGGCGCTGAACGAGTTTCAGGATCAGATTTCAGGATGGATTGAGAGTTATTACACCACGTTGACAGAACAGTCGCCCCTGGAGCGGATCAAAGGAGAGGTTGAACAGCTCGCGGTCGCTAAAGGGCAGAACTACGCCGCGCAACTGGGGCGGTCGCAAGTCGTCAGCGAAGCGTTGCGTTATCTGCCTAACAGCCTACCGTTTAATGTAGCGTCGGTAACGGGAGAAGAGTCATCATTGAGCGCCTCCCGCCTGCAGCGGATCACATTCCGAATATATGACAGCACGGAAAGCGCTTCTACTGTCATTCTGACGAAGACCATGTCTGTCGCCGCGCTGGCGGGAAAGCGAGTGACGCTGTCTTACATACCGGCTTCCATTGACGATCAGAATATGGTTAACAGCTTTGGCGGCCTGGATTCCGTTCCGCCTTATCTCATTAAGCTCAGGCCTCAATTGAAGGTGCAGGGTTTGCCTGTCGCAGTCGCGACCTCCGCAATGGAAACGGCGCGCAATCATCGTATCGAAGTCATTGTCGAATCGCCCAATCACTCGGAAATACTATACAAAAACCTGATTTCCGGCGGCTATGAAGCGATTGCCGTCGGGGCGCAGAGAATAATGAAGACTGCTGACTCAGTGGGCTTGGGAGACACCGAGCAGCTTGCGGCGAAAATACTCAGTCAAGCTGCGAAGCGCTATTTGAAGGCCTGGGATGATTCTGAGAATGAATTAGCCAGATTGGGAGGGCTGACGCTGATTAAGCCGTTACCTTCAGTCGCATTCGTCGGCAACCTGATCAGCGTGGACAGGGTTCTGAATCAGCCTCAGATGATCACCTGGAAAGGCGTCAGTCTGGACGCGGCGCTGAAGGCGGTTGAGGTTATTCCGCAACATTCGGGTAGTCTTCCTGTTTCGACTTTTTATTCTTTGAGTGCGTTACAAGGCTCTTTTCTGGAGCATCAAACCTTTGAGAAGGACTTTTTTGTAGACAGTATTTCCGCGGATAAAGGGCTGGCGATAGCGGCTGCTCAGGGCGTCACGGTGCATAACTTGACCCCGGCGGATACAGCGGTTCTCAATAGTTTGCCGCATCCCGGCAATGTGCTTGACGATGTGAGGCAATGGCTGTTGAAAGGATTCAATGTTCGGATACCGGCGGAGCCGGTTTCATATCGCGACTGGACAGGGTCAGCCTGGGTAGTCTCTGACCCCGCAAGCGGCGCGCAAGGCTACTTCATCTCCGGTGGTCTGGCGGGAGGGTCCACAGCCTCGCCGGATATGCCGTCGAGTATAAAGGGGGCGCTTGAGAATGAGTACTCCGGGTCGCCGTTGTTCAACCCCAATCTTATCCGTCGATTAACCAAGATATCCAGCACGGACAATCAAGTGGGGGTTGCAGGCTCTAAAAGTGAGAAAGCGCTGGCGGTCAGGGCTACGACTGCGAAAGGGACGCCTATTGTGGGGGCTCCGGTCACTTTCACTCGCAGCTCGGGTGGAATGAGCTTTGCCGGAAAATCCAGCGTTACCGTTCTCACGAACGCTCAGGGCATCGCTCATGCGGAGTATTCGCACGGAGTGAGCACAAACATAGACAAGATTTTTTATAGGGTAGACCCTAAGGAAAAATATGCGCAGCAGATGTCGTTGAGTCTGATTGAAGCCTCGGTAGCGACTGATAGTGGAACAGTTGGTTTAGATATTTCCTTCACTGTATTGACGCAACCGGGTGAGCTGGCGAAGCTGCGGATAAAAAACCCTCCACCTGCGGAGTATACGCCCCCACCAGTTTACTGGGCGGACACTTTACTGGTGGAAGCTTTAGATGAATACGATAACCCAATCGCTAATGTTCCAGTGACATTTGAGGCGACGTTGCCATCTCCGGCTTTGCAGCCTGGTTCTGTGAATGCAACCGTTGTGCAATCTGATTTTTCCAGCGTCTGTCCACCTCTGAGCACTGTCTGGAACTGTGGCGGCGGCAGTCATGTGGATACCACCAGTGCGTTATATGGCGCAAGTGCAGCATTTTTTACTGGCTCTGAATCAAATATTACCTATTCGTGGCGTATCTCTTCTGGAGCGATTTCAATACCCTTCTATTTGACATCATACAATATGGATGATAGCCAACTCGCTATATCCAGTGGTAATTATTTAGATGCAAGTGGTAAGTCTGGTAGAGCCGGTAAAATTGGCGAGGTATACCCAAAAAGGATTAACTTTTCCGTAGCGAGATTCTTTGTTACATCTGAGAAAGTTGTCGATGATGTGGAATACCGACAGTATAAGGTTTTACCCCTTGATTTTATTGGCGACCCAGGATTTATAGTGAGACATGATGTGGCGGCGGGGGCTTCTGGGAATGTTCTTGACTTTAAAAGAGAAGGTGAAGGTTTATATAGCTATCTGGTCAAGCCAGGAATCAAACCTGCTCTATATACGGTTATGCTTGATGGGGCGGTGTATGATGAGACTGCACAGGACAAGAAACAGAAAGTATTTGTCTCTGTAGGTAATATATATGCTATTGATCCAACAATTTCATCTGTTGATACAGGATATAAAAATAAAGACGGTCCTGTACTTTTGTTGGATTATAAAGGGGGGGCAAAAAAACAAATATTGGTTAATCATCAGGCGTTTCCTGACTATTATCAGAATCCTGACAGATACGTATTAGCCTATGAAGATGGTAAGCCGCTATATTATGGTATTGAGAGAAGTCTATATACGAGTATTTTTGCAGATAGTTTGACGTTTGATATAACTAAGTCTCACCATCTCCAGATGGTGGTTAATGCAGGTGGTAACGTTCAAGTAAAGTCCGACCCATACCCTCTGTCGCTATATTTTCAGAACACTTTGATCTACCCCGAGCCTATCGGAGACCCTGTTCCTAATCTGGTGGGCGTTGATGTAACAGAGGGCAAGCCGATAAATGCAAGTCGGGAAATTGATCTAATGAATCAATGGGCTTGCGATAGTAACAGCACGATTTCTTTTGCCTTGAGCGAAGAGGCCAGGGTCACTGTTAGAGTGACCGATCCCTCTACAGGTGGGGAGACTAAACTAACGGATAACGCTCTGTATCCCAAAGGTGAGCATAGTATCCATATTCCTTTGGTTGAGTTAGGCGAAGGCATTTTTGTTTATCATATTGAAACTGAGTCAGTTGCTAGCGGAGCCGAAGCGCTGAGAGAAGGGCAGCTGACCATAGTTTATAAATATGAGTCTAACTTGCCCGTTGGTCACGCTATCGACAGTGATGTGGATTTATTTGACGGACACTTGACGCTTAGTCGGACTGACTTCTCAGTTCAGGGCCGTGGCCCTGCTTTGCAACTGCAGCGATTCTATTCCAGTAATAACATGCAGGAAGGGGTTCTCGGTACGGGTTGGAGCCATGGATTAGAGTCGTTTGTGAGAGAAGCTGGGTGTGGTTCTGTCGCTATTTCTGGCGGCCAGGGTGGTGGCCGGTACTTTGTTAACGCGGATGGAAGCTATCGTCCGCAAAAAGGACTGCATGGCGATCTCAAATATCACGCAAGCACTTCGGAATGGACGTTTACCGCCAAAGACGGCACATCTTATCACTATCAAAAGCATACATTCGATAAAGCCACTACTTGGCATCTGGCTTATATATTGGATAACAACGGCAATATTCTGTCCTATGGATACGACCCTGCGGCAAGTGAAGCCAAAGTGATATTGGTTCAGGATGATGGTGGCCGGAAGCTGGAGCTTTCATATGGAAAGATAGCGTCGCCGTTTTATGTTGGTCTGGATACTGAAAGGCTAATGCAAGTGAAGGCGCCGTATGAAATTACAGTCGACTTTGCTTACGATGAGCTGGGGCGTTTGGCTTCAGTTACGCAAACTAATTCTGATGACGAGAAAATAGCTGAGACATACGTCTATAACCAGAAAACTCTGGGGTTTGGAGATGGTTATAATCGTTTCAGCAACCTGAATAAGGTAATTGATCCGAATGGCAATGAGGTGAATTATGGCTTCGAGTCCAAGTCGATATTAATTGATACAGCATTGGGACAGGCGACTGTAAATGGTCTTTTCGTCACCAACATAACCCGTCCTCAAGAAGCCGGGACTCAAACCACCACTATTACCTACAGCGCGAGGACTGACCGCTCCAAGTCTTTGGTCACCAAGGTCGACAAAGGCGACGGCCGCGTCACCGAATACACCCTCAACCAATACGGCTCGCCAGTTCAAACTAAAAGTCCCGCTGGGACCGTCATTATGGAATGGACTCCCGATGACGTGCTGATGACGTCCAGAACCGACGAGCGTGGCGTGGTCACCAGATACGAGCATGATGAACACGGTAATGTCACCAAGGAGACCGTCGGATCTCTGCCGCCCACCATTACGACCTATAAGACGTTTCCGGATGGCCTGATCAAAAACCGGGTTGAGACCCTGACCGGGCGCAATGGCGAGACTACTCGCTATGAGTATGACGATAAAGGAAACCTCACCAAGGTTATTTATCCACCCGTGGACGGGGTGTCGTTCACGGAGTCTTTCACCTACGCCGAGAATGGCGACCGTTTGTCTTCCACGGATAGAAATGGCGAGACCACGCTTTATAAAAACTACGATGTCTATGGGTACGTGGGGCAGGTGCAAACGCCAGAGTATTGCTGCGATAGCTTCAAATGGAACCAGTTGGGCGCGAAAACCCAAACAGTAAATGGCGTCGGCGCGGAAACACGGTTCTCTTACGATGGCTTTGGACGCTTGATTGAGGTGCAGAATGCGCTGACCGATAAGCGCACGATGACCTATGACAATAACGGCAACAAACTCTCTGAAACCGATGAAGAGGGCAGGAAAACCCAATGGAGCTATAACGAACGCAATCAGCCGACGTTGATCGAGAAACGCCTGGGCGGCGGGATTATTACCAAAGAGATGAAATACGACGTCTGGGGGAACCTGATTGAAGAGTCTGACTGGCTGCCGGATGGACAAAAGCACCGTACCCGCTACGAATATGATGCGTCGGATCGCGTGGTGGATATCTACTCTCCCGATGGCATGGGCCAGGAGCGCCATGTCCATAAAGAATATGACGGCGTTGGCAATGTCCTGCGGGAAGAAAGGGATTTAGGGCGTTTTCAGCGTTTTGAATACGATGACGCCAACCGGGTCACGAAAGTCTACGACGCGCTGAACGAGCTGGCGCGAGAAGTGGTGTATGACGATGCGGGCAAAACCCAGACGGAATACGACAAGCTGCGCCGGGTGACGGTGACCCGCTTTGACGCTCTAGGGCGCGTCAGTCAGGTCAAAGCGCCCATGGACGCCGTTATGACGAATCGCTATGACGGCAATGGCAACCTGATTGAGTCCACCAACCCTCTGGGAACCAAAGTCGTTGCTGATTACGACGGCTTGAATCGCAAAGTCAAAGAGCAGGCGTATGGCCTGTATCTGAACAAAGACGTCACCAAGCTCACCGAGAAAAATTACGCTTACGACAACGCGAGCAATCTGACGTCCATGATCAATTCCCGCAATGTGGTGACGCTCAATGTCTATGACAAGTTGAATCGTCTGATAGAAATGGAGTTCCCGAAAGGCAGCGGCCAGAAATACCTGTATCAGTATGACAAAGTAGGTAATCGTACCAGGGAAACTTTGCCAAACGGCAATATCCTGACCTCGGTGTATGACGACCTCAACCGGATCAAGTCCAAGTCTGACCTGATCGGCGCGCTGGGTAGCAAAGAGTATGACCATAACGGCAATGTGGTGTACGAAACCGACGCCAATGGCCAGGTGAGAACCTACGAATACGACGGTTTGAACCAGCTGATTCGACAGTATGAACCGGAAAATCGCCAGCTTGAATTTACCTATGATTTGGTCGGCAACCGTCTGTCAGAAGAAGTCCGCTCTCAGGATGGCTCGGGCCTGAGCAATAAAACCACCTACGCCTACGATGTATTGAATCGAGTGGAAAGCGAGACGGATCAGTTGGGGCATTCGCGCAGCTTTGAGTACGATCCTGTGGGGAATCTCAAAGCGGAAACGGATAAGCGCGATCAAGTCACGCGCCATATTTATAACGATCTGAATCAACGCACCAGTACGACCGATGCTTTAGATCAGATTACGACCTTCGAATACGACAAGCTCGGCAATCTGCTGCGCCAGACGTCGCCGCTGAATACGGTGACGGAGAACGACTATGACGGCTTGAATCGATTGCTCTACACCCGCCGAGGACCCGCCGGCGCGCTGATCCGTATTCTGTCCAAGACCTATGACGGCGAAAGCAACGTGCTGACGGAAAAAGACGCCCTCAATAACAGTGTGGTGTATGTCTATGACGACGCCAACAGGGTGGTGACGCTCAGTCGCGAGGAATCTTCATTGACCCGTTACGCCTATGATTTGATGGGGCAGCGTACGGCGGAATGTGATCCAGAAAGTCGTCCTACCAACTGGCGTTATGATTTGCGCGGGCGGCAGACCATGCAGATCAATGCGCTGGGTGAAGCGGTCACCACCAACTATGACGGCAAAGGCAACCGGATCGCCGTCACCCGGGCCAAGGGCAATGAGGTGCAGGCGGTTAGCTGTACATTCAATGCGTCCACGCCTTTGGCCTATCCCGGCGACTCTGATCTCTATACCACGCATTTTCAATATGATGGACTGGACCGCCTGGTGACGGTCATTGACGGGGATAAGCAGACGACCCGCTATGCATACAATCATCTGGGCGTTCGGGTCAGCCAGAGCAATGCGCTGGAGCAGGTCACGCGTATGGAGTATGACGCGCTGAACCGACCCACTGCGGTCATTTACCCGGATTCGGCGCAATTAACCTATAACCAGTACGATCCTAACGGCAATCTGCAACGACTGACGGACCCCAATGGCCATCAGGTCGACTACGCCTACGATCCCCTGAACCGGGAAATACGCAGGACTTTCACTTCCGTTGCGGCGTTGCCGGGGGAGGTGAAGTCCGTTGAAACGGCATACGACGCTCACAATAATGTCACGCGCGTCACCGAGTCCTACGTCGCCGGCGACACCCGTTTAACCACTTTCAGCTATGACGCTTTCGATCGTTTGCTGAAGCAGGTGGACGCATACGGCAAGGCTACCCAGTACCAATACGATAATAACGGCAACCGCACGGCGTTGACCGATCCCGATAATACGGTCACCCGATACACCTTCGATAAGTTGAATCGCGTCAGCACCGTCACCAGTCTGCAGGGGGTGACGGCATACCGCTACGATCACAGCAGTCGGTTGTTGGAAGTGCGTTATCCCAATAACGCGCAGATGAAGTATCAATACGACAAAGCCGGCCGCACTCGCACCCTGACGCATACGCAGAATGGGGCGCAGGTGTCGAAATACGCTTATGTCTACGATCGCCACGGCAATCGCGTCAGTCAGGAAGAAGAGAATGGCCGTGGACTGGAACTCACTCGCTACGATTATGACAATCTGGACCGTTTGACTCAGGTGGGGTATCCGGACGTCCCCGCCGGCAGCGCCACCACGGTGATCTACAGCTACGATGCGGTGTATAACCGGGTCGGCGAGACGGTGGTGGACGCCGCCGCCGCGACGGTGAAAGATCTGACCTATCGCTACAACAGCCGTAACCAGTTATATCAGGTGCAGGATAATCTCGATCCGGCGCAGAACGTGGCCTACAGGTTTGACCCCAACGGCAATCAGGTGCAGAAGAGTAAAGCGGGCGAGGTCAGCGACTTCGTCTTCGATGTCCGCGACCACCTGAGACAGGTCACCGTGGGCGGCTCCACGGTGGGGCAGTTCCTGTACGACTACCGCGGCATGCGCATAGAGAAGCAGGGCGAGCGCGGGGTGGAGCGCTACAGCTACGACGACAATTCCATACTCACCCAGTTCGATGAAAGCGGCGCCACGCTGGCAAAATATGAATACGGCGGCCGCCGCCTGATCAGTTTGAATCAATTCCGCGAAGGCGTGCAGTTCTACCACTTCGACGCCTTGGGCAGTCCGGTGACCCTGACCAAACCGGACGGCTCAGTCCAGGTCCGCTACAGCTACGACGCCTGGGGCCACAGACGCTACCAGAGTGGAGAAAGCTGGAACCGCTTCGGCTTCACCGGCCACGAAGAAGACCGCGAAACCGGCCTGATCTACGCCAAAGCCAGATACTACGACCCAGACACCGGCCGCTTCCTGAGCCAGGACGCCTGGGAAGGCGACATCTCCATCGCCCCGTCATTGCATAAGTATTTGTATGCGTATGCGAATCCTTTGGTTTATTTGGATCCGAATGGGAATGAAGCTTGGCCGTTATTTAATTTCTCAGTTAACTCGGAAACGGATCTAGTTGAGCCGATTAGAAGTATTGATACAGGTAATGTAGTTGCTGACTATAGCCTCGCTTTCTTGGCCTCTGTACCCAATGCAGGTTACATGCTTGTCAATGCCATATCTAATGGGTCCAGTTTGCCATTACAAAGTTATGCCGCAGCCAGAGGGTTAACGCTATCAGATGCCGATTCTGAAATTACAGCAAATATTTCATCGACTGGGGCAATGGCTCCTTTACTTTTAACAGGCTATACCCCATTTCGAGCTCCGATGACTTTAAACAGATTGTTTAGAGCAACAAAGGTTGTAGAGGAGGCCGCTGAGCTACAAAGGACAGGGAATCGTTATGGTAGCATTGACGATTTATTGACGCCTGAAGAGTATGCATTACTAGAGAGTAAAGCTAGCAAAGAAAGCGCGATAGTAGCAGAAAGTTATGAAAAGGCTGGGGCAGGAAATAAGTATGGCATAGAAGCTAATGTTAATGACTCATTGCCATCTTTAGTCGACACGAGAATTAATAAAAGAATAAAGGATGATCTTAAGAAAATAAACGCAAAAAATGCAAAACGAACAGCAGTTCCACAAAACTCCCTGGGAAATGATGAAATAGATGCCGTTGCGGAGTTGGCTGGTAGAAAAGATTATGCGGGGCTAGAGGGGGGGTTTTTGAATGAGGCAGATATTCGTAGTGGCTTTATGAATGTTAGTAATAAAACTAATTTGCCACAATCCCCTGAAGCTCTATTGCCAAGAACAGATGGAAAGTATACAGCTGTTGAAGTTAAGAATAGGAATGTTTTTAATGAGCGTATTTTTGAGGAGGATTTTGAAGGCAAGTTCCATTCGGTCTTTAACTCCAAAAATGGAAATTCTGTAGACAGAATAGTGTTGGTCGTCTCTAATGGAGAGAAAACCCCTCTTACTGTTTTTGAAGGTGGGTATGGGGTTAATAGTCAAGGCTACTTGACTCTGGGCGGGAATATTCAAACTATCCAAGGTCGGCGTATTTCTGTTCTATTTCGTCCTCTTCCTGTTATATCACGTCTCCCTCCTGAGTAATTTATACAAGGGTTTTTATGGATTTACCTTTTTTTGATATTTTTTTAAGCGATAAAGACTTTTCTCCCAACTTGGATGGTTTGTATGAAATTGACTGTGCGCTAACTAATATAAGTACTATTAAAGGATGGAGTGAAATTAGTGCCAGACCTAGAAAAGACGATAGGGTGTCAAGATATGAATTCTTGAAAGGAAAGGTTGTTTCTGTTGGAGGGGTAAGAGAGTTTGTTGAAAAGGATATGAGTGAGGCTGGAAACAACTGGAGGATTAAGAAGATACAAAAATATAGAGATGACTTGGTGATTAGGTGTAATCTGATAGGTGAAAGATATGTGTCCATTGATGGTGTTGATTGTTTGTGTGATGGTGACGTTAAGCTTCACATGATGAGGGCCTGTGAATCATATTATATAAATGGTTTGAGTACTTCCTATAGCTTGAGTTACTGGCCAGTATCTAATTGTGAATTAAGTAATGATCTTAATGTTTTGATTGTTCAAGATGAAGTTGATTGTTTGGCATCTATAAGTGATGCAATCGTAGGGCGAGGTGCTTGTGGTCAGATGGTTTATCTATACATAAAGAATTCGGTTAGATTTTCTGTTGGTGGTTCAGAGCTGGATGGTGGAGAGATAATTAAGAAAGTAAAAGGTGTGGGGGGGGGGGTCCAATTTAACCACCTGGATAATGGATTTTCTATTTATCATGATAACTTTATACATGGCTCCATTGAGGAGGTTCTTGGAATAGAACGATACTATTGAGGTAGTTGAAACCCTTGCAGGGATAATGGGGGAAGGTCTTACATTTTATACTCATTCCAGTTTAAGCTGAGTCTAATCTTGTAGTGGTATAATAAGTATCTAAATAAAATTAATCTTATACTCCTGTCCAAATTTTGACAGGACATCGGTGACCGATTCCTTCAGTCTCTCGAACGTCTCATGCGAACCTAGCGGCAGCCAGTTGTACTTCACCTTTCGCCACAAGATCTCTATCAGGTTTAGCTCCGGTGAATATTTCGGCAAATAGATTGGCCATATGCCTTTGTCCATCCAGTCCCACCTGTGCCGACGAAACTCTGCAGATCGGTGCACGGAGGCGTTGTCCAGGAGCACCACAGCATTCTTTAGTGGATCTTTACTCTCCGCCAGTTTATTAAAAAGCGCCACCACTTGTGCGGAATCCACCCGCTCCTCGGTTGTATGGAATATCAGCTTTTGGCGGCGGCTCATAAACCCCAGAACGTTCAGCCTCTTGCTGTGCGGGTAAGATTTCAGCCGCGTTGACTGCCCCACTCGGCTCCAGCCATAAGGCAAGTTGGAGCGCTGACTGAAGCCTGATTCATCAAAGTAGTAAAGTTCGATTTCGCCCGCATCCTCCCTGGATTGAAGCTCTTTCACAAAACCCTGAAATTGGCGGAAGGCCTCTTCATCCCGAAGAGCGTGCAGCGAAAAGCGAAATCGCTTGAAGCTATATCCTGATTTTTTTTAAGTTCCGTTTAACGGTCTCCAGACAGGCGCTTTTTCCAGTTTCTTTCTCCAGACGCGCATGGACGTCTCGTAGCTGATGGGGCTGCTTATCAATCCAGTCACAAAGCCGCTGCTGTTCCTGCTCTGTGTAAATGGGCGGCCTTCCCGGGGAGGCGTCGCTAATGAGGCCGCATATTCCCATGCTTTCCCACTGCTCAATCCAAATCGAAATAGTGTTGCGGTGGAAGTCGATAATCTCGGCAATGTTATCGATTTTATACCCTTTATTACTGAGCAATATGGCGTGACAGCGAATACGGAAGCGGGAATTCGGGCTGTAACGGAATCCATCAGTTAGTGTTTTGATTTCGGCAGGCTTAAGATGATTGACGTACTTCACGGTGCAAAATATGATCAGTTCGGGTGGTCGTAAGGAGCCTATTTTATTAGGAAATTTATATTTTTCTACTTAGTCTCGGACACATTAATAAGAGACAATGCTCGTCAACGATTAAAGTGCCAGCATGAGTCAGAAAAAATAGTACAAAAATGTACAAAAGAGTTTAAAGAAGAGGCCGTTTTCTTGGTGCGCGACCAAGGTTATTCCGTCCCAGAAGCGGCTAAACCCCTCGGCATTAACGCCAATATGCTCTACAAAGTTTGAAGCTCAGCTTGAAAATCAGGTTCTGGCTGAAGACGATCGCGCAGAGTTAAAACGGCTTCGCTAAGAAAACAAAGAGCTGCGCATGGAAAAGGAAACTATAAGAAAGGCTTCAGTAGATAACGCAACATCCAGGTAAATCGCGCTATAAGGTTCATTGCGACCCTGTAAGTAATTCTGTGTATCTGCCTGGTTGTTAGAGATACCCAGTCAAGCGATCTTCGAACTCGATCATAAATCGGTTCAGCGCTGACTTCCAATTCCTGTACAATGACACAAGCTTATTGCGAGGGCTGTGTCCAGAGTGTAATCAGGGGCACCTATTTGAAAATATTGAAGGTGCGTACCGGAATGCAGAGCCTAGTTCCCCGTTAATATTCCCGATATTCCCTCCTGACGAGCAGGGAGAATAATTTGAAAAACTACAATGTTATGAATTTAGGCGAGGCATACTACGACCACTACGAGAAATATCTCGGTAAGCCGGTTGATAATTTAGTGTTTGAAGACCCGAGTTTAGGTTGGAAGATTCAAGTCTTGGTTTATTCAAATGTTTTTGAGGGCTGTGTTACGTTCGCGACCGTAGGGTTAAGTCACTTTTCCAAGGAATTAAAAGAATGCGGCGAACTTGTTTGCGTTGTAGATAGTGTCGAGGAAGAAGTTCCGAAAATTATCTTTAACACGATTAAAACTATTGTTTTGAACAAAATGGAGCTTGGGTGGGGGATTGGTATAGCGGGGAATGACAAGGTTTCTGCGCGATTTGTTAATGCTACGTCTAAAAACTGTGTTTATATCACCGATCCTCTACCATTCCCAGAGGGGTTTTCTGTTTTACAGAAAGAGTATGGGATTGTAGAGTCTCCTCCTAGGGTTTACTTGATGCTGTTTATATCTCAAGAAGAGTACCAGTATTTTTGTGATAAAGGAGCAAAAGAGTTTGAGAGTTACTTGGAAAGGGAAAGTGTTGACCCTTTCAATGTAATGAGGAAGTGATATAGCAAACAGGGTCTTGGATGACTGAATTAGGAGAATGACAATGCGAGAGATAGATTTTTCGGCGGATATTACTCCTGGGGAGTCTGGAGCTGGTTTTGCCATTGGAACTTCTTTTACTGATTGTCGTGATTTTTTCGAAAATTCAATGCAGTTGGATAGTTCGGAAGTCAAAAATTTACGTCAGCTGCTAACTGAGTCGAATGGTGTTTTGGTTGTGAGTGATGAAAGTTCAGGAGAAAAAATCGTTTACTTCGGTGACGATGTTGTTCGGTTGAAGTTTAATGCCGAAGGGAAATTGTACTGCATATATTTATTTGATGGTTATAACGGGAAAATTGAGAATAGTATAGGGATTGGGTCGAAATTGATTGATGTGACGAAATTGTTTCCTATTTATTATGACGAGCATGATGAGATGCATTATCCTGCCGATGAAAAAGGAGCTTCGGTGAGTGGGGTAGCGTTTTATGGTGCAGAGGAACCAATTGAAGACGACCCAGAACAAGTGATTACTGGTATTTCGGTACATGATTGGAGTTTGGTCTCCTAGTCAGTTATTTTAAACATTAAACCCGGAAAAATAACAGGCGATCCACGCACCATTTCTGAGAAGTGCAGAATTGCTCTGGATCCAAATCACGACAAGCAGTTGAGTACCCAGGCAGAGATCAGAGTCAAAAGCTACTTTGTGTCAGTTTCAAGGCTTTGTTAATAACTTTACTCCAAAACAACCTGAGGGTGGATTACCATACGTATTTTGTAGGAGAGCTTGGCGCATGGGTACATAATCAGAAAAAAGTGGGGTGTGTGCCGTGCCCTTCGGATAGTGGTGGTTCAAGTGTTCCAGACAGCGCTCAATTGAGTCGAGCAGAAATACTTCGACAAAAATATGGGCATTTATCAGTTGAAGAAAGAAGGGCTCTAATTAGTCAGAAATCAGAAGCTAA
Organism: Hahella sp. NS-SX17; assembly: GCF_057367735.1. Lineage (NCBI taxonomy): Bacteria > Pseudomonadati > Pseudomonadota > Gammaproteobacteria > Oceanospirillales > Hahellaceae > Hahella > Hahella sp. NS-SX17. The sequence goes on along the minus strand of NZ_CM170632.1, from coordinate 4,791,775 downwards.
TGCTGAAAGGTGGGTTAGAGAATACGAGACTACCTTAGCTGTCGACAATCCAGGATTGAATCCTCACTTTGTTGACAAGCATGCCCCGGACATTCCTATTGATCCAAATCTAAAACAACGTTCAATAGACGGGGCGCATCCGAGGAATCCATCTACACCTGGAAATTATCCTCAACCGAGCTCTCAGTTCAAAGACTGGAATACTCAGATGCATGTATTGAATGAGGCCGTTACTAGATCTTCTAGAGGGTTGTCAGAATACAATTACTTTATAAACAATAATCCAAATAAATCTGCTGTTATTGGTTCTTCAGATTCAATTGTTGGTTGGGGGTTTACAAGGAATAATTCGGATTTGTCTAATCCACATTTTAATTCGGAAATGTATAATTGAATAGTTCCTTTGGGTGATAATACGTTGCTACCTTATGCAGCGTGTCCTAACAGGTAGATAGGAGAGATTGGATGAGCTTAAAAATTCCCGGTACAAACAACGACTTCTATGTGACTCCTCAATATTTCTTAGCTGAATTTGATGTTTATGATCGTGAAGAGGATTTGGGTGAAGAGCTCAATAAATATAATCCAAATGAGCGAGATGATTTACGAAAATTGTTTCGAAAATATCTTTTTGGCGGGAAAATTGTGGAGCGTTATGAAACTGAACATAAAGCTGAAGTTGCGAAATCGCTGTTAGAGATACTGAATAATGTAGATTTTAATTTCGATAATATTTTGGCAGAAGCTCATAATTCGGAAGACGGATTTTATTTGCCTAGTAATTGGAAAATTAAAAATCTTAGATTGTTTTTTCTTGAAGCATATCGCACTGTATATGAGAAGTGGGGAGAAGAGCTACGGGGAAATGGGGTATCATTAGTTACGCCGGATTCCTTTGATTGATGTAAGTTTATAAAGGGCCATGAGATTTTGCGAAAAAGAAATTTGGTCTTTAATATGTTGGCTGCTGATGTATTAAAGAGAGTTAAGAATTTCAATTGGGCTAACGGATTTGTCGAATCTGATATTGAAAAGTTTAGTAACTATCTTGCCAATGCTGCTTCTTTTAGACGAAAGCACAAATTGGTATCTCAAAATCTGATATTTAATATGACACAAGTGGCTAAAGTTAAGCTTGATATACCAGATGACTATTACAGGGTAATAGAATCTCTTCTGGGTCCTCAAAATTCAATGGTCAAGGAAGTGTGTTACTGGTATGTGAAGTGGGAGTTTGATAAAGAAAGAGAGTTTTTAATAAGAGGGGAAATGCGAGGTGGATAACTCTAAGGAACCTCTGAATAACCCATTGAGATTCCTGCGGGTGATATCCATCATTGGAATTTCAATAAGTCGGCGTTCTCGGATCAAGTCTTTGATCCTCGAAATTTGTTCTCCACTAATAGCAAAACCCAGCACAACAGTATGCACTTGAATTTAGGGCCTGGTAATGGAATTGACTACAATGGGCCAATTATTCCCACAAGTGAACTGAAGTTTGATTCTAGCTTTTACCCATTGCCACCTGACTTCTTCGATTAATGAAGACTTCAGGAGAAGATGAAATTAAAGGGTTGATATCTATAGGCCAATATGAATGCGCTTGGTATAAATTAAATAGTACTGTAATTAGCAAGCCTGATGTGGTGGATATACTAAATGCGTTATCTTCCCATGTAACTCAAAAGGATGCGTTCAAAGATTTAATTGCTTGTTGGTCGGCTAGTAATCTTTGATTAAATTAGCCGAAGAGATGTAAAAAGCCCAGCTAAATGGCTGGGCTTTTTATGCATGGTGTTTACTCGGTGGTCAGTACCAAGCAACCCTCCATGACTCTCACCGTCACCGGCGTCTCAATTTCAAACCCGGCCTGCTGTAACCAATGGCCCTTGAGTTGCAGCCAGGGGATGGGCCGAGCGCCTGAGTAGGGCGACTGCTCTTTGAGCCGATAGTCATAGTACGTCTTGGTGACTTTAATTTGCCGGGTTGCATTAGCCGGGCGTGAAGCTGGCTTATGATTGCCTTTAGTCATAATAACCTCGTCTACAGGTTGTTGTGATTAGCTGGCCTGTTGGGTTGCCGCCCATCAGGTCAGCGCCTTTAACGCTAGTGCATCTGGGGTAAAAATCAGTAGAATCGTAGTTCTTAAGCGGAAAGTTCTTTAAAAGCGAGGCGGCATCAGGGGTAGCGTTCATCGGGTACGATGGTCGTGTCGGGGTCACTTGTTGTTCCAAACAGTGAAGCAGCTGCAATTGCTCGGATGTCTGAAAGGGCGGTTTATTCCCGAAGACTTCGGCGTTAGCTCCATAGCTAGTGATCCAAAACTCCATTCCTTATGGACTGAATCTTTGCAAAATGCATCTTCATGGGGCGGCAGACAAAGTCGGCATTGAGATTCCTGCGGGTGACATCCATCATTGGAATTTCAATAAGTTGGCGTTCTCGGATCAAGTCTTTGATCCTCGAAATTTGTTCCCCACTAATAGCAAAATTCAGCACAACAGTATGCACTTGAATTTAGGGCCTGGTAATGGAATTGACTACAATGGGCCAATTATTCCTACAAGTGAACTGAAGTTTGATTCTAGCTTATACCCATTGAGCCTGGCTTCTGCGATTAATCAGGAGTGCACATGGGTTATATAGAGTTTTTATCTAAATATGGTTATTCACAAGGATTGGTGAATATTGCTAAGGGGTTGGTTGAGGTGCCGGACTATACTGTTCAGGCACCATCAGACCAAAGCTTTGGATTTCCTCCGGTATTGATACCGCTATGGAGTAATGCGAGCTGGCCTGGTTATATTGGTATCGCTAAACATTGGTTTGGCAGTCGGCAAGATACCTTTGTCCAATTTTATGCAGACGAATTTTCTTTTGTTGAAATAGCGCGGAATTTGGTGCAGTTAAAAACTTGGATGGTTTTTGACTTTTTATGTAATGTCCCTGCCCCTGATGAAGTTGGTCGTTTTGCTGAGTCAACTGGTTTTTGCGCTAGTGATGAAGTGGAAAATATTTTTGCTGACTGTGAAGATGTATCAGATTTAGCAAAACTAAGTGTTTTTAAAAATAACTTACCTCCTGTTATCGATAAAGGGAAAAGGTTCGGTGACCCAGAATGGCTAATGAAGACTTCAGGAGAAGATGAAATTAAAGGGTTGATATCTGTAGGCCAATATGAATGCGCTTGGTATAAATTAAATAGTACTGTAATTAGCAAGCCTGATGTGGTGGATATACTAAATGCGTTATCTTCTCATGTAACTGAAAAGGATGCGTTCAAAGATTTAATTGCTTGTTAGTCGGCTAGTAATCTTTGATTAAATTAGCCGAAGAGATGTGAAAAGCCCAGCTAAATGGCTGGGACTTTTATGCATGGTGTTTACTCGATGGTCAGTACCAAGCAACCCTCCATGACTCTCACCGTCACCGGCGTCTCAATTTCAAACCCGGCCTGCTGTAACAATGGCCCTATCTCAAATTCGCTACTTTGCTCGTTATGCCATGGTTTTCGGGGATTCTCTTCTGCAGAGCATTTCCTGCCACTTTAATAAAACTTCAAGCAAGAAACGAAGTGCGATTCCCCTGCTATAATGGCTTAATGATTTTGATAAAAACCTGGGTGGATATTAGCATGATGCCAACTTTTTTTTCATATATAGAGATTCTAAATATATATGGGGAATTCGACCTTTTTGCTGAAGTTTTTCCATATCAAGATTCGGGGATAAGAAATATATTTCCAGAGAAAACATTGAATAGAGGGCTTCCGAAAAATGTAAGTGATCCTGTGAGGAAAAAAATGAACTGTATTGTTAGTGACTATGCAGACTATTTGGAGGATGAAGGCTTCGAATCGGCCTATCCTGACGAAACGGATATATTGGTGAATACAGGTGCGTCGAATGTAGTATTGCGCGATGATAACGGTAATCCTTTGGTTATTACTAACCCTAACTTTTTTCCTAGCTGGTGTACATTGGAGGAGCTGCAAGAGGTTGAGGAAGCCTTAGCGGAAGAATGTGGTTTAACATATTCGCTTATGATAGATTTTATGAGGAATATAGAAAGTAGATTTGGTAATGGATCCTCAAGATTGATATTTTGGGTAGACTGAAAATTAGCCTGGAAGTTTAAGACTCTGCATCAATAGGGGGGTAAAAGCGCTTGTCAACCAAGTCACAGATCGGTGTGAGCGGCTAGGCGCGCCTCAAAGAGAGTCAACAACTGCGAGAGCGCTTGGACGACCCTGTAGGTTCCAACTCTGCACTGGATGCGTCCACCGTTCTATGGCGTTCAACATACCCGCACACAACAGCCTCAGCAAACTGTTCTCATTGGCGAAGCTGCCTTACTCACCCAGTTCGATGAAAGCGGCGCCACGCTGGCCAAATATGAATACGGCGGCAGCCGTCTGATCAGTTTGAATCAATTCCGCGAAGGCGTGCAGTTCTACCACTTCGACGCCTTAGGCAGTCCGGTGACCCTGACCAAACCGGACGGCTCAGTCCAGGTCCGCTACAGCTACGACGCCTGGGGCCACCGACGCTACCAGAGCGGAGAAAGCTGGAACCGCTTCGGCTTCACCGGCCACGAAGAAGACCGTGAAACCGGCCTGATCTACGCCAAAGCCAGATACTACGACCCAGACACCGGCCGCTTCCTGAGCCAGGACGCCTGGGAAGGCGACATCTCCATTGCATAAGTATTTGTATGCGTATGCGAATCCGACCTTTTATTGGGACCCCGATGGTAATGCGCCATCGCTGCTTATGAGTCTAATGGCGGAAAAAGCGGCGGATGCGGTTATTGAAAACCCTGAGCGAACCATGAATATTGTATCGGGCGCGGCTGAAAGGCTAGTAAATATAGCTCGGGATACTGTGAATGGTATTGAGCCGCTAATGAAAGAGTATGTTGCTCATCAGACCAGAAATTTCCAGACCCCTTCAACACTGGCAATCCGTGAGCCAACTCCTAAAATGTTGGAGGATCAATACAAATCCCAGCAAATAGCGATGAGTACGGTGAACTCCATTGTCGATTCTTTGGGGAGCCTAGGTAGACTTTTTGGTGCTATAGAAGTTGGAAATGATCGAGACATAGGTAAGGAAGCTGTTGATACTCTATTCCTCGCCGCTGAAGCTATCCCAGCAATGAGGCTTAAGTCGGCTAGAATTGTCGAAGAAGCAGCGAGCAAGGCTGGTACTGTAAATAAAGGAGTCCTGACCTATCAGGGCTTGGTTAGGGCATTAAAGTCTGTACCGAAAGTAAGTCTTCGTACATCTCAGAAGGTAAAAAGTCCGAGAGCCCCTTCCAATCAGCCTTCTATGCAGGCTATGGCTGATGCAGAAGCAGGGATGCCATACGATCATCCTGTCAAAAAGCCAGTAGAATATGTTTGGAGGGCCGATTATCGATCTCCAGAGAAAATATATAAGGAAGGCTTTAAGAGAAAGGACCCTAATGGAAAAGTGGTGATAAAAAAATATGCTGAAACCGGTAAGTCAAGCCAATTAGTTAGTACATTGATGGACCCGCTATCAGTAGAGGAGTTTATTAGAAAAGACGAAATGGGTGAAATTTGGGTCTACAAAATTCGTAAACCTGAGGAAGGTATCGATATGAACAAAGCTTATCCAGAAAACCCGTATTACTACGAAAATGAATGGTCAGTGACGAGAGATATTGATTGCAGTGAGATTGTGTGTGCGCAACGCCACGGCGGACACGGTTTTCCTATTGACGATATTATTAAAAACCCCAACTATCAGCCATAGAATAGGAATAATAGGAGAGAGCTAGATGAAAGAAAGTTTTTTTTTAAGTCTTATTAAAAGTAAATTGGGGGGAGATGTTGAGAATTTGACGTTCGAAAAGGACGGCTGGTATGATAAAGGTAATGGTAAAAATAATCTAAGCCCGAGGGATCGCTTGCTTTTTATCTTTAAGAGGCGTTATTCGAATCCCAAGCTTGATGCACAATGTAAAATTAAGGTAGGAGAATTTATTAAAGAGCTAGAAGCATTACCTTATGATGCAGACTTATTTTGCTGGTCATGCATAAAAAGTGGAGATATGCTATCTGGATGGGCATCTAAGGACAAGGTTATATTTTGTACTGTTATTGAAAAAAACACCCAAGAAATCCCTCCAAGTAATTAATCTGCATTAGGATAATAGGGTGGGCCTTAAATATTATTGCATTCGGTCCAATCCGGTTTGGGTTGAGGTCGCCCTATTAGTTCCAAACAGTATAAGTCTTCCAAAAATAAGGAAAACAGATTTGTCTGGTGGTCCGCATGCACCAGGAACGGCAGATAATGTTTTAAATTCAAGAGCGGCGAGATCAGGTAATCCACAAGGGCGCCGGGAATCTGAAAATGCGATTTATAATGCTGTATCTAACATATGACATTTCAAGAGGTGGTGTTCAGGTTGTTGAAATAAGAGCTGGCGATGGCACTGTATTTCATAATCCGGGGGGGCGCTTCCCTGCTGATAAATGGGGAAAAAACACTAAAATAGATGGACTTGAAATATCTATTGAACCAGTCAAAAATTCAGCCGATAGAGCTATAATTATTCCAAAAGAAGATGGTTTTAATCTATTCCATATAGATAGTGCTCACCCTCAATATTCAACTCACTTTTTTGGTGGTAGTCGATGAAAGATATATATAATCCAGATAATTAAGATGTGATGGAGTGGGTAAATTATTCAGATGAAAAATGGCCTGCTAGTGACTGGGATTATTATGTGGTTGGTTGTGATAATGATCGCTTAATGTATGAGCTCGCAAATGATTTAAAGTGTAAAAAAAAGAGGATTTTTTATCCATGCGCTCTATTATTTAGTTGGAGAGTGCTTTAATTCCTCTTGTTCAGCTATGACGCTTTCGATCGTTTGCTGAAGCAGGTGGATGCATACGGCAAGGCTACCCAGTACCAATACGATAATAACGGCAACCGCACGGCGTTGACCGATCCTGACAATACGGTCACCCGTTACACCTTCGATAAGTTGAATCGCGTCAGCACCGTCACCAGTCTGCAGGGGGGTGACGGCATACCGTTACGATCACAGCAGCCGGTTGCAGGAAGTGCGTTATCCCAATAACGCGCAGATGAAGTATCAATACGACAAAGCCGGCCGCACTCGCACCCTGACGCATACGCAGAACGGGGCGCAGGTGTCGAATACGCCTATGTCTACGATCGCCACGGCAATCGCGTCAGTCAGGAAGAAGAGAATGGCCGTGGACTGGAACTCACACGCTACGATTATGACAATCTGGACCGTTTGACTCAGGTGGGGTATCCGGACGTCCCCGCCGGCAGCGCCACCACGGTGATCTACAGCTACGATGCGGTGTATAACCGGGTCGGCGAGACGGTGGTGGACGCCGCCGCCGCGACGGTGAAAGATCTGACCTATCGCTACAACAGCCGTAACCAGTTATATCAGGTGCAGGATAATCTCGATCCGGCGCAGAACGTGGCCTACAGGTTTGACCCCAACGGCAATCAGGTGCAGAAGAGTAAAGCGGGCGAGGTCAGCGACTTCGTCTTCGATGTCCGCGATCACCTGAGACAGGTCACCGTGGGCGGCTCCACAGTAGGGCAGTTCCTGTACGACTACCGCGGCATGCGCATAGAGAAGCAGGGCGAGCGCGGGGTGGAGCGCTACAGCTACGACGACAATTCCATACTCACCCAGTTCGATGAAAGCGGCGCCACGCTGGCCAAATATGAATACGGCGGCAGCCGTCTGATCAGTTTGAATCAATTCCGCGAAGGCGTGCAGTTCTACCACTTCGACGCCTTAGGCAGTCCGGTGACCCTGACCAAACCGGACGGCTCAGTCCAGGTCCGCTACAGCTACGACGCCTGGGGCCACAGACGCTACCAGAGCGGAGAAAGCTGGAACCGCTTCGGCTTCACCGGCCACGAAGAAGACCGTGAAACCGGCCTGATCTACGCCAAAGCCAGATACTACGACCCAGACACCGGCCGTTTCCTGAGCCAGGACGCCTGGGAAGGCGACATCTCCATCGCCCCGTCATTGCATAAGTATTTGTATGCGTATGCGAATCCTACTTTTTATTGGGACCCCGATGGGTATAAGACCAAAATACACTCATGGACAGATGACCAAGGAGTTGTCCATTTTGGCGATAGTGCAGCGATGACTTCGGCAGGTGTTAGTGGAGGGAATGGTAAGTAGCAAAATAAAAATTTTCTAATAAAATAGGCTACTTACGACCACCCGAACTGATCATATTTTGCACCGTGAAGTACGTCAATCATCTTAAGCCCGCTGAAATAAAGACTCTTACCGATGGATTTCGCTACAGCCCGAGCTCCCGTTTCCGTATTCGCTGTCACGCCATATTGCTCAGCAATAAGGGGTATAAAATCGATAAAATTGCCGACATTATCGACTTCCACCGCAACACCATTTCGATCTGGATTGAGCAGTGGGAAAGCATGGGAATATGTGGCCTCATTAGCGACGCCTCCCCGGGAAGGCCGCCCATTTACACGGAGCAGGAACAAGAAAGGGTTTGTAAGTGGATTGACGAGCAGCCCCAACAACTACGAGACGTCCAGATACGTCTGGAGAAAGAAACTGGAAAAAGCGCTAGTCTGGAGACCGTTAAACGGAACTTAAAAAAAATCAAAGTATAGCTTCAAGCGATTCCGCTTTTCGCTGCGCGCGCTTCGGGATGAAGACGCCTTCCGACAATTTCTGGGCTTTGTGAAAGATCTTCAATCCTGGGAGGATGCGGGCGAAATCGAGCTTTACTACTTTGATGAATCAGGCTTCAGTCAGCGTTCCAACTTACCTTATGGCTGGAGCCCTGTGGGGAAGCCGACGCAAATGAAATCCTATCCACACAATAAGAGACTGAACGTTCTGGGGTTTATGAGTCGCCGCCAGAAGCTGATATTCCATGCCACAGAGGAGCGGGTGGATTCCGCCAAAGTCGTAGCGCTTTTTAATAAGCTGGCGGGGAGTAAAGATCCGCTTAAGCCTGCCGTGGTGCTTCTGGACAACGCCTCCATGCATCGCTCTGCGGAGTTTCGCCGACATAGGTTGGATTGGGCGGATAAAGGCATCTGGCCGATCTATTTGCCGAAATATTCACCAGAGCTAAACCTGATAGAGATCTTGTGGCGAAAGGTGAAGTACAACTGGCTGCCGCTAGGTTCGCATGAGACGTTCGAGAGACTGAAAGAGTCAGTCACCGATGTCCTGTCAAAGTTTGGGCAGGAGTATAAGATTAATTTTATTTAGATACTTAAGGAAAAACAAGAATATTATTTAGGGGGGGGCAGCAACATAAATTTAAGTGGCAACGAGATATTGCTAACTGTGTGCTGGCAGGTGGGCAAAACTGCGCAGCAAAAATCGCTACTCAGAAATCGAAAGAAGGCTTACTGGGAGAGGGGCTCACACAAGAAGATGAAAGTAGTAATGCTACGAGCGACATATATGACATATATAAGGATTATGAACGAGACTTCAGTTCAAGAGTTGAGAATGCCCACAGCATTGCGAATACCGCCATGGCTGGCGGAGCCGTGGTGGCGGGAGCCATCCTTCCTCCAACTCCCGGAGAGGCATTAGATACTGGTAAAGAACTATTAGGGCTGAGCCAAGAGGCATTTACTAAAGCAGAGAATATTTGGAATAGCGATCTATCAGATAAAGAAAAAGCGACTGCGATTATAGCAGCTTTTGGTACCGTAGCTGGCACAGCATATATTAATAAGAAGACTAGACGAGGTCGGAATCATAAAACTTCTCATAGCGGCTGTTGCGTTGGATCTTGCTTTGCCGCAGGAACTCTGGTTGTAACGAAAGATGGCTTGAAGCCAATTGAGGAAATTGGAAAAGGCGAGCTGGTAGCCGCTCGCGATGAAGCAACAGGAGACATCACCTGGAAACCAGTGACCGAACTGTTCAGGTATGACGATGATCGAACAACTTATCTGTTAACGCTACTGGATGAACAGGGCGTCCAAGAGTCATACATAGTCACAGACAATCACCCCTTCTGGGTTGATGGAACTGGATGGCTAGACTCGATAGACCTGAAACAGGGAATGCTTATCCCAAGCTATCGCGGAGGCAAACTTGAAGTAGTCAGTTTGGTCAATCGGAATGAATCTCCGGTAACCTATAACTTTGAGGTGGCGGATTACCATACGTATTTTGTTGGAGAACTTGGTGCATGGGTGCATAATCAGAAAAAAGTGGAGTGTGTGCCGTGCCCAAGTGCTAGTTCATCAAATGTTCCGAACAAAACAAATACTGTTTGGGATGATATAAAACGTTTAGATGCTTACGGAGACTACCCCGGAACTATTTTGCCTAGAGCTTATATAACTAATTTCGAAGGAAAAGATCTGTTCATTACTGCTAATGCAACAAAGCATATTCGAGAAGAACTATTCGGCAAGCTCCCTTCAAGATATGTTGATGTTGATGTTGATGTTGATGTTGGTGGTGATGTTCCTGTTTGGCAAAATCAAATTAAAGGTGAAAACTTTAAGTTCTTGCCAGATCCTGTTCGAACTCAAGAAGCTCTTTCAAGCATGCACTCAGGTATTGGAAATATTATTAAAAATAATAATGTACAGTTTAATAAAATGTATGTGAGTGATAATGGTTGGGAAATTATTTTTTCTCCTCCCAGAAATGCTGGAGAACTACCTGCGATAAAACATGCTAGAAAATTAGAGCAATGATAGGTATTAAAATGAAAGTTTTAGATTTAATACATGAAACATTAAGTGTAAATAGCAATTTTGACTATTACGTACCGCTAGAGATTAACTTTGGAGCAGGGAATTTTAATAGAAAGTATTGGCGTTTTGTAACGCAAGACTCTTTGCTTGAAATAGGAATTGATAAAAGTAGTGGTGCTCTAGTTTCTTTAAAAGTAGTTCAGGTTAAAAACTTTAAAGAGCAAAGTGATAATCTTCCGCTAATACCAGACAATATTGCTAATGGTTTACTTGTCTTTGATTTGGAAGGTTTCAGTAACTCAGATTTGGCTGATACTAAAGAAGGGTTTGAGCTTATCATTGGCAAAAGTGATGTGATGATTGCTCTTTCTCCTTTGCAGGCTACAAAGGTAGTAAAAAATAACAATATTCAGTTTGGAATATCTGATTCTTCGTTAGTGTGGATAGTTGTTGATGGAGTTAATTCTGAAGACATTAAAACCATAACTGAAAGTGTTCATAGCCAACAAAATAAAGGTTTTTTATAAATAAATAGCCCGGTTCGCCGGGCTTATTTCTATCTACTCAGTAATCTATTACTCAAGAGCCTTATCATAATCAGGACCAATGAGAAGCAAGCCCGGATGCATGGCGATTATCAGTGGCCGCCCTACAGTAAAACCGCCTATCTCCAACCATCGACCTGCGATACTGATGTGCGGTGTGGGTGGTCCGGGGTATTGGCAAAGACCGGGGCAGTGAAAGGGGTGAACGTTTGTTTTATAAGTCTACCCGCAGCGCAGGGGAGAGTTTGGCATGAGGCAGACATTGGACTTAACAGTACGATGAGCAGGGCAAAACAACCAGGAACGCGACTCCTTTATTCAAATGATGGGCTGTTGTATGTAACACAAGATCACTATGAAACGGTGCATATGATTGGTCGTTGGAAAGATTAAGGAAATTATCAAATATGAAGGTTATTATTGATGGTAATGATATTAAATCGGAAGCTGATTTCCACAAACATATTGCACTAGCACTAAACTTTCCATCTTACTATGGGAAGAATTTAGATGCTCTATGGGATGTATTGAGTACGGATATAGAGCGGCCTGTTTTGTTTGTTTGGAAAAATTCCGCTTTGTCTAAAGAGGCTATGGGTGAAGAATTTACTAGAGTCAATGATCTTTTAAACAGAGTCGCGGCTCAAGATATTGAATGGGGACTGGATGAACGATTTGAAGTGAACATCGAGTGATGATGTTTTCAGATTAGGGCTAGTAAAGTCCTAATTTGTTGTTCCAAACAAAACTTATTCCTTTTAGCTTTATCAAAAGCGGCTCCAACCTGGATGTCCAGGGATTGCTGACGCTGTCGTCGCAGAGAAGGGGCTTTCTGCCGATGGAGCCAAACGTAGTAGCCGCTTCTTGAGACCTGAAGCGTTCTCGCCATGCAAGTGATGCGGAAAAGGCCTGTGTGAGAGTGCATAAAGGCGTACCTCACTTCACGCTTTTGGCGAAGCACGCCGCCGCTTTTTTTAACACGGCATGCTCTTCCGCCTGTTCAGCCAACTGACGCTTCAGGCGGGCGTTTTCCTGGGCCAGTTGCTGTTCTGTTTCGCCACGATCCTGCGCTAGCCGCGCTTTACTGCGCCAGTTGTAAAGTTGTGACTCGTGCAGACCCAATTGCTTTGCGGCGGCGCTCACACCGATGCGTTGAGCTAACGCCAGGGCTTCCGCCTTGTACTCGTCGGAATAACGTTGGCGAGATTTGGAGTTTGATGTTTTCTGTTTGGTCATAGTTTACCTCTGTAGCGTAGTGTACTCGCTTAACAGGGTGTCTATCATTGGTGGGTAGGATCAGAATTTGTTAAGCCACCTTTGTGATGTGTTTGATTCGTATTCTGGAGCATATGGGGATTCAAGAGAATTAATACAGATGCTAGTTGATTTTTCTGTAAATGAAATCGACCACCACCTAAAGGAGGAGTACATTAATACAATTCAGTCGGCAGCAGGAAATAGGGATGTTTCAAGCGTAAACTTTAGTGGCTTGATAGCTTTTACTCTTCATTGGACCGTCGAATGAAGCTTGATGTGATTGATATCTTAGGTTTTAGTCATAATCCTAAGTATGTTGACTTCTTGAAGTTTCAGACAAGTTCCGATGATGGTGTTGTGGCTTCGGCCGCAGTTATGGCTCTGGATGAGTTGGAAGCTTTCTTAAATAAGAATAATTGATGATAAAAAGGGGGAATTATGTCCAGGACCTTACTAGGGGAATCGCGCTTCGTTTATTGCTTGAAATTTTATTAAAGCAGTAGGAAATTGCTAAAAATGCGACTTTAGGGAAATATTCTGTAGCAGAGAATTCCCGGAAATCATGGCATAGTGAGTAAAGTAGCGAATTTGAGATATTGAGTGCCATTTTCACCTCTCATGGCGGGAGAATGTGGTCAATTATTCACCATGCAGTGCGATTTGCCTGTCATTAGGAGGAGGGATGAATAATATAAGGCTATCTGTCATAAAATTAGAGAATGAAACAATAGAAGGAATACTTTTTAGGGACGGTGTGACCGTAAGTGTGTATGTAGATAATATATACTTTAGAGATCACCCTGTTTTTTCTGATTCACTGGTTTATTTTCCGGAGTTGAAGAAATCGTGCTACAAAAGCGGTAAGTATTTGATATTTACTGCTGTCTCTGGTTATGCAGATGAGGCTGGTTGGACTGGCGTTGAAGTAGAGCATGAGCTAGACAGCATAAAATGGAAGCTAGAGGCTGAAGACCAAGTTTATACTTTTGAGTTTTTAAAGAAGAATTACTGTGAAGAGGTAGAAATGGTTTGTCGTGAATTGGATCAGCAAAGTAAACTACTGGTGCCAGTCGCAACTATGTTTCCCGAAGGGTGGTAAGGACCCTGTAAATAATTCTGTATATCTGCCTGGTTAATAGTAGATATCTCCTTACAATACCGAGTCCTACGTCGCCGGCGACACCCGTTTAACCTCTTTCAGCTATGACGCCTTCGACCGTTTGCTGAAGCAGGTGGACGCATACGGCAAGGCTACCCAGTACCAATACGATAATAACGGCAACCGCACGGCGTTGACCGATCCTGACAATACGGTCACCCGTTATACCTTCGATAAGCTTAATCGCGTCAGCACGGTCACCAGTCTGCAAGGGGTGACGGCTTACCGCTACGATCACAGCAGCCGGTTGCTGGAAGTGCGTTATCCCAATAACGCGCAGATGAAGTATCAATACGACAAAGCCGGTCGCACTCGCACCCTGACGCATACGCAGAACGGGGCGCAGGTGTCGAAATACGCTTATGTCTACGATCGCCACGGCAATCGCGTCAGTCAGGAAGAAGAGAATGGCCGTGGACTGGAACTCACTCGCTACGATTATGACAATCTGGACCGTTTGACTCAGGTGGGGTATCCGGACGTCCCCGCCGGCAGCGCCACCACGGTGATCTACAGCTACGATGCGGTGTATAACCGGGTCGGCGAGACGGTGGTGGACGCCGCCGCCGCGACGGTGAAAGACCTGACCTATCGCTACAACAGCCGTAACCAGTTATATCAGGTGCAGGATAATCTCGATCCGGCGCAGAACGTGGCCTACAGGTTTGACCCCAACGGCAATCAGGTGCAGAAAAGTAAAGCGGGCGAGGTCAGCGACTTCGTCTTCGATGTCCGCGACCACCTGAGACAGGTCACCGTGGGCGGTTCCACGGTGGGGCAGTTCCTGTACGACTACCGCGGTATGCGCATAGAGAAGCAGGGCGAGCGCGGGGTGGAGCGCTACAGCTACGACGACAATTCCATACTCACCCAGTTCGATGAAAGCGGCGCCACGCTGGCCAAATATGAATACGGCGGCCGCCGCCTGATCAGTTTGAATCAATTCCGCGAAGGCGTGCAGTTCTACCACTTCGACGCCTTGGGCAGCCCGGTGACCCTGACCAAACCGGACGGCTCAATCCAGGTCCGCTACAGCTACGACGCCTGGGGCCACAGACGCTACCAGAGCGGAGAAAGCTGGAACCGCTTCGGCTTCACCGGCCACGAAGAAGACCGTGAAACCGGCCTGATCTACGCCAAAGCCAGATACTACGACCCAGACACCGGCAGTTTCCTGAGCCAGGACGCCTGGGAAGGCGACATCTCCATCGCCCCGTCATTGCATAAGTATTTGTATGCGTATGCGTATGCGAATCCGATGGTTTATGCGGACCCAGATGGGAATCAGACTGCTGTCGTCCCCACTAATCCTGCAAGCGCAGTTTTTTATGGCGCTACGACTATCTACTCCAGTGCTGAAGGAACCGCAGAAACGGTAGCGACTCATGTGACAGGCGTTGATTATTCAGGCAACCGTGCCAAGCTGATCAACCGGGCGATTAATTTTGTAAAAGGAGGTGTTACAGGTGCGGCGATAGCTTTTGATCAACTCACAGGCAGCTCTGATCAACATATCACGCAAGAGTCCTCAGTACTTCGTCGGCCGAGTCTGAGTATCAATATGTCGGGGAAACTCCTTATCTATTTGACAAGGATTCAATTTTCAATCGTGACAGAGGGCTCCGAGTTTAATCAGGGGCCATTTATTAATTTAATTGGTAAGGGAAAGTGATATATGGATTTAGGGTTTACAATATCTGTTAATTCAGATAAAAGTGAAGAGGAACTTATCGAGTTGATTTGCTCTAAGTGTGTCGGGGCGGAAAGAAATGGAGGCTATATTAAAATTATGAATAACATTCTGAAGTTTGAAAAAAACTACGATTATGATAGGGGTAGAGTGAATCAAAAGGATGGGTGGCAATACTATAAGTTCGAGTTAGATGGAACGCCTTATAATGAATCATCGATTGAAAATCAAAAAAATCTCATTTCAGTTTTATGTGATTGCTTAAATGGTGCTGGTAGTTTAACTGAATCGTTTAATGGGTTCGATGGCTAAAAAGAAAGCTGATCGCATGGATAACAGGGATAGGCCTTACTTTTACATCCAGCCGAACCCCGTTTAGGTTAAGGTCTACCCCATCATTCCAAAGGAGTGGAATGATGGCGCAGCCACCTGTGCACTGAATTTAGCGGTGCGCTTTACCATATCTTACAAAAGATGACTTGCTCCGGGCAGTTATTTTTGATTGATCTTGCCCAAGATTGAGACTGTAATTTAGTTTGTGTATCTTCAGAAATATAGGTGAGGTATATGAATGTAAAAGAAGAGATGTTGAGTGCTTTATGATTGGCGCTACTTGGTGGCGGTTTTATATTTATGCTTGGAGCACCGTCCTGATTTGGGTGTCAGTGGAGCTGCAAGTGGTGAAAATTTAGTATGGAGTATTTCCCATGTTGTTAAAGGGACGGACTATTTGGATGATTGGAACCCTCTGGGGAATTATGAAATTTTAGAGCGTATGGAATTAGTTAAAAAACCTAAATGATAATGTATTATTTGGAGTTTGTTGAGAGCTAGGAGGTAGGCAGACAAATTGCACCATATGGTATATGGTTAGTTACTCACCGCCCAGCGCGACTTCCCTGATAGCAAACGATACACATATACCTCTGCATACAGGAGGGGAAGTGGAACTGACTGAAATTATAAATGTGCTTTGTTTTGGAAAGTCATCGGATAAGATGAATGTGTTAAGCCACCTTTTTGATGTGTTTGATTCGTATTCTGGAGCATATGGGGATTCAAGAGAAATAGTACAGATGCTAGTTGATTTTCCTGTAAATGAAATCGACCGCCATCTAAAGTAGGAGTACATTAATACAATTCAGTCGGCAGCAGGAAATAGGGGTGTTTCAAGCGTAAACTTTAGTGACTTGATAGCTATTTGCTCTTCTTTGGACCGTCGAATGAAGCTTGATGTGATTGATATATTAGGCTTTAGTCATAATCCTAAGTATATTGATTTCTTGAAGTTTCAGACAAGTTCCGATGATGGTATTGTGGCTTCGGCCGCAGTTATGGCTCTGGATGAGTTGGAAGCTTTATTAAATAAGTATAATGAGGAGTGATTGATGATAAAAAGGGGGCGGATATACATTTTACACTCAACCCAGTCTGGTTTAGGATGAGTCTAATCTTTGTGGGCAGGATCATAGCTTAGCGCTTTACTATATTTCGTCCTGGGGCAATGTCCGCGAGAACATCTTTCAGGATAATCCCGAACAGGGTTGTTTTTTTGATCTTATGAACCATGTCCGCGATGGACATCATTGGCTATGTTAGGAAATTTATATTTTTCTACTTACATAATAAATAAGCAACATGGATTATACGGGGGCTGAAATATAATCTTAATGAATAGGTTATTGGGGAAGTATTATGGACAAAGCAGGTGCGGGAAATTTTAGTAAGATTGAGAAACTGTTACAGGAAAAAAGACTCTCTTCATCCAAATGATCCTTCAATTAGTAGGTGCTGGAATGATCTGACTAATATCTTGGTGGAGAATGTCGACATGACGGTTGAAATACTAAATGCCTGCTCCCTGGAGCAAATTAGGTCTTTGTCCGATGTGTTTGATGAGGTGGCGGAAAATCTACGATCAGAAAAATTAAACTATTGCTTGATGCAATTACAAGAAAAATATCCCAGCCATTATCTGGGAGCTGAAATTAAATACGCGCAAAGAATTCTGGACCCTGCTAATCACTGGCGCTTGGGTGCGGCTTCGCCATTAACCATTTCTTCGCCTGTGTGCTCGATGAGGCTCGGTCAGGATAGTATCTGGTATATAGGGAAATAGCTTGCCGATCCGATGCTTCTTAAAGTTGGTTGGTTTCACCGGTTACGAAGTTTGCGTCTCTTCTTGCGCAAACACAGACATTCCTGCCCTATACAAGGGGCGGAGTCTGATAGACACCCTCTTATTTATCAATCAATTACAGAGTTTTGGTCAGAAATTCACCTGCATTTTTCGCGCTATGGGTATTTATGACCAATACTTAATTCAGTTCAACGCTGAAGCTTAGGGATTAATCTATGCGACTTTGCCCACTCGTGCTGCTTCTTTGCCTCGGACTGCCGACGTTCTCCATGGCCGACGCCCTTGATGAACTCAGTGTGATGACATTGTCTCCCGCTGATGGGAAGGCGGTGATCCGGGCGTATGGTTCTCGCTCTCTGACCGTGGTTGGCGTGGGCGACAACATTCCTGGCTCCGACTACGTTATCAGCCAGATTCTCCCCGATAAGCTGATGGTGAAAGATAAGAACGCCAAGGGCTACAAGAATTTCATTTGGGTGTACAAGGCCAAAGGCGGGGCGAAGTCCCGCGTTCAGAGGCTGGAGGAGACAGAGCCGGAGCGACTTTTAATCCAAGCGCCGGTTATTCAGCAGTAAACCCGTAAATAATTCGATTTTGCCGTTACACCGTGAGAGCGCTCTGACTCTCACCATACTTCGCATTGAGGTAACCTTTATGCGCCGTATCCGCCGGAAGAGTAACCGCTGGTCCGCCAAGGACAGCGCGTTTCAGCTATTTTCATTCGCCATTCTTATATTAATGCTGACAGGAAAAGCGGGTGCGGATAGCTCCACTGTATTCGATCCTTTTGAGATCCCTCAGGGCGCTTATCAAGCGACGTTTATCAGGGATACTGATGACATTTCCATTATTGAGTTTACGGGTAACTACAATAGGGATTTGGCGGACGGGACTCATAACGCCGCTGCAAGAGCCGTTGTATCCAGAGAGTTTTATAAGACGCACCCTGATAACTTCGATTTTCTGGTTATCTTTACCAACTTTGAATTTGAAACGGGCGATGCCGTTGCTTTTTATAATCCAGTGCAGAATAACGTCCAAGGGATTGGCGCGCGTATCTTCGATTTGACCAGTACTTATGGTAGTTCTGGTCGACTTCAAGGATACATCGATATGGCGGCTATGAGTCGTTACGAACTTAGCCCTTTGAGCCCAAAATATGACTGGCCTTTAGGTGTGCTGGCTCACGAAACGCTACATCGATGGGCAATGAGAGCAAGCTTTTTGGATGAAAATGGACAAAAAAATGACGCCCTCATAGGGAGAGGCGGCTCGCACTGGAGTTTTTTTGTAAATACAGAGGCTTCGGTAGAGTATGGGCATAAGTGGCGAGACAATGGGGATGGTTCCTTCACGGCGATCGCCGCCAGACGTTTTTACAATCCCGCCGATCTTTATTTTATGGGCTTCTACTCTCCTCAAGAAGTGCCGCCTTTCTATTACATTGAGTCAGACGAAAGAGAAAAGTCTGAACTGCCTCAACCGGGAATTACCATTAAAGGGATAAGGAAAGACGTTACTATTGACGACATCATCGCGGCGGAAGGGCCGAGAATTCCCAGCTCTGCGGACTCTCAAAAAGTCTTTCGATTTGGATTTATATATCTAAAAAGCCCCTCTACAGACGTTACTGACGAAGATTTACTGGCCTTAAAACAATTTAGAGAAGCCTTCGCAACCCGCTTTAGCATCCTGACTGGCGGCAGAGCGATTGCGCAAATCTATCCCGAAGTTAAACCGGAAGGTGTGGTTGGCGAATCCGAGGTTATTGAGTCTGACATTGTGCGCGAGAGCGCCTCCAGTATTCCTGAGGCGCTTGTATGGCTGCAAAACCAGCAGACTGGCGCTGGATACTGGTCGGATAGAGCCGGTACAAGTTTAAGAGATACTGCGCTGGCCCTGGATGTTATGCAGCAATATCAACCTGGATTCCTGCGCGGCGCAGACGCGGCAAACTGGCTTGCAAGTCAGGTGGCGGAGGATAACGATTCGATTGCTCGCCGGCTGAACGCTACTGGTGGAACAACCCTGAATAAGGATGCGGACTTGCTGCTATCCGCCAGAAATCCAGATGGCGGTTGGGGAGTGAAAGCCGGATTCAATAGTGACGCCATGGATACGGCGCTGGCGCTGCAAGCCTTGATAAAGGTGGGTGTTGAAGCCTCTGTTCGCACCGCGGCGATAAACTTTCTGAGCAGCAAGCAAAACTCAGATGGAGGTTGGCCAACTGTCAGCGCCGGCGTCAGTCAGGTGGGGGTGACCGCCACCGTCCTTGGAGCCTTACATGCTGCTGGCGGCGCAGAGGATTCCGTCAGTAAAGCGAAGGACTATTTAAAGGCGCGGCAAAATACCGATGGCGGATTCGGCCCCGAGGTCAGTAATGTGCATGACACCGCACAGGTCGTCATCGCATTATTCAAACTCAATGCGCTGGACGCTATTAATTCCCAGGCCGCCATTCGCTACATCTCAGGGAAGCAGTCTGTCGTCGGCGGTTGGGACGGAAGCGTCTACACCACGGCGCTGGCCATCTCCGCTATCCAGTCCTCCAACTTTGGCAACTGGTCTATCAGCGCTATGCAGGCGACGCCCTCAAGCGTCAAAGATGGCGAAAGAGTCAGGCTATTCGCAACGATTACGAATGATGGATTGGAAAGAACGCCAACCACGATCTTGCGAATTTCCGCAGGAGCTTCCGTGGACTCTGGGGAGCTATTGTCGGGGGATATCCATGTGCCTGAAATCCCCCCCAAAAGTAGCGTTGTGGCGGAATACTATTGGGACTCCCTCAATAAGGCGGGAGACAACGCTTTTGTCTTCGCAGTTGATCCAGACAATCTGGTCGATGAGCGGAGCGAGACGGACAATATCGGACGATTGACGTTGTCCGTGGGCCAGGCGGTGGATGGCGTCGACCTGGAGGTGAACAACGGTTCGCTCGCTATTTCTCCCGCCTATCCCAACGTATTGCCTACCCAACTCAGCATTAGCGTCAATTTGCGCAATGCAGGAAAAACGGCGGCGGATGGCGCCGTTGTCCGACTGTCGCGTAAAACACCCGGCGCGTCGGACTGGGAGGAAATTGAGACGCAAAGCCTGAACCTGCCGGGGAGAAGCACTGGCGTCGTTAACTTCATCTCTGAGGTTGAGCAGCCGGGAGAAACCCTCTTTCGCGCAAGCGCTGATCCAGACAAAGCCATATCGGAAGCAAACGAGTCAAACAATATTGGTGAACTGGCGGTAACGCCTCTCGACACTATCGATTTTGTGGCGGATGAAACCAGCGTCTCCATGAGCCCTCTGGCGGCTTATGTCGGCGACGACGTGAACTTCACCATTGTTCTCAAGAATCAGGGCTCATTGCCTGCGCCGCCCAGTCAGGTCAAGTACAGCCTTATCAGTGAGAGCGGCGAGCAGGAGTTGCGTGTAAATAATATTGTCATGGGCGCAGGAGAAATGCTGACGCATACCTTGCCATGGCGCGTGGATACGATGGGCGAAAAGCGTTTGATTGTTGACATTGATCCCAATGGCGACGTGTCTGAAATCAGTGAAGACAACAACCGCTATGAGTTCAAGTTTGCCGCTGAAGTGCGGGATGGTGTGAATCTCGCGGTCAATCATCAGTCTATGAAAGTTAACCCGACGCCTTTGTTAGAGGGTTATGGCGCCACTCTCTCTGCTGAAGTCAGGAATAATGGTACGAAGGTAGTTAACGGAGCCATTGCGAGATTTTATAACGGTTCTCCTGAGGGCGGCGGGGCGCTGATCGGAACCAGCTCAATTGGGGAGCTAATCCCTGGAGAGAGGACGCCTGTGTCTGTGGTCTGGGACAAAGTGGCGGATGATGCCGTAAAAGTGATTTATGTAATTGTCGATCCAGACAATACATTTTCCGAATTCGATGAAACAGACAATATCGCTTTTGAAAGCTTTAAGGTCACGAAACTTCCAGACTTGTCCGTAGGGAACGGCAGCATTGCCTTGACGCCGGCGTTTCCCAAGCAGGGAGAAGAGACGAAGATTGATGTTGTCGTTGCAAACCTGGGCGCTCAGGCCGCTGAGAATATATCCGTAGCTCTCTATTTTGGCGCGCCAGAACAAGGCGGACAAATTATTGGCTCCACCATTCTTTCTTCCATTCAAGGCGGCAAAAACGGAACCGCCAGCTTTACTCATACCTTCAGCTCTACCGAGAGTGCGGCGAAACTTTACGCGTGGATAAACAAAGACGGCTCCACGCTGGAGAAGAGGCTGGATAACAACCTCGCCACCCGCGCGATCACAGTACAGAACAGAAACTTCGTCGTCAGCGAGAAGTATATTTCTCCGAATGGCGACGGGGTGAAAGACGCCAGTGTTTTTAGTTTCCGACTGACGCAAGCCTCTGATGTGGTTGTGCGGGTGGAGGATAGCAGTGGCCAGGTTGTGCGTGAGTTCGGTGGTGAAGAGTTCAATGGCGTTACCCAGGGGGAAGTGGAGTGGGATGGTCGGGATGGGAATGGGGTCATAGTTATAGATGGCGCGTACACATTCCGAATATTAAACAATGGGAGTGTGGAAATTGGTAACGCAAAAATAGAAGTGGATAACAATCGCGCTCCGACTCTAAAGGCGGATGGGACAAAATTTGCGTTGATTACCAATTTCTCGGAAAGAACTGGAGTGAGGTCCAGCTCCGGACTTTATCTACCTCCCAGTGATGATTATGTCTTGTATGAGGGAAGTTCTGTTAATGATGACTCCTATCCTCGTGAAAGTGGGATATATCGTGTTTCCCCATATGGCTCAGATATAAAGATGATCTTTAACTATTCCTCTTATCCGGAGTTTGAGAATAGATCCAGATCCGGGGATATATTATTTTCTAGCTCAGGTAAATGGATAGCGTTTAGTGGTGGAAGTGATAACTCCATTTGGACTATTTCTTCTGACGGTGGAACGGTCCGTAAGCTTGTTTCGGGTGATCATTTAAAAGTAAGGCACGAGAATAACGATTATTCTGGGAATTGGGCGAAGTACGCTTTTTCTTATGGTGATGAGTATATATATGCTGTTATATATTTGAATAGTTATTTAAGTAAGGTTATACGTGTCGGAGTTGACTCAGGGGAGGTCGAAGATCTTCTTTTTGTCAATTTTGGCGATGGGCATAATTTAGAAGACATTTTTGTTACAAATGATCAAAATGCCTTGTACCTTCATACGAGAACATACCAGCTTGAAGGGGAGTCGATAATATACCGAATTAATTCATCTTCTAAAACTTTATCTGTCATAGGGAAATACGAGGGTAAGACTGGTGTGTCAGATATTTCGGTATCTCCTTCCGGAGACAAATTTATAGTTTTTGATTCATATTCAATGAGATATTATTTGTATAGCGCAGTTGGTGGAAAGGTGAATGAATGGAATGCGCCGAAGAGCCCGCATCGCTCATTATATGAAAATATTTATATTAGTGGCGTAAAGTGGAATTGGAATGATAGCGAAGTTGCATTTGAAATCAGTGTTGATGCTTACCGTGACTGTGATAAGCTTATTTATCCAATAAGTGGTATTTATGTTTTTAATGCCGCTACGGGTGATATTGTGCGAGTAGTGGCGGTAGATGAGGTCGGGCGGTGTTGGAGTAGCCAGGCAGACGTCGATTACTCCTCAGGAAAAGGGCTCTTTGCGGATATAAACTTTGATCTAACAAAATATCCTTCACCTAATGCCGGGTATTTCGGTAGGGATATTTCAAATATGGTGGATGATAAAGGCGTATTCTGGTTAGGCTATTATCCAACGAATTGGTTTTGGGCTCCAGGAGAAAGGCGCTTAGTTGTTAATGTGAGGGCCAACTCTAGTTATAACTATGTTCCTTTTAGTATAAATATTGATGAGCCTGCTGATTATACAGAGCTCTTTTCTGATTGGGAAGAGCGCCCCAGTCTTCAGAAGATATCGAAGACTGGCAAAAGTGTTTGGCTTTCCCAAAATAATGATCTTATAAATTTTGAATCATTACTAAATCTTACCTTGGACCAAAGGCCGATACATTCTAAATCATCAGGTGGGATAAGTATTTCTGGAACCGCCACGGACACTAATTTTGAAGCCTACCGTCTGGAATATGCAGCTTCTTCTTCGCCAGACGAGTGGGCGCCCGTTGCTCCCCTCAGTTTAACGCCAATCATTGACGAAAAAATGACAGTATGGGCTCCGCCTTCCCCTGGTTCATATTACTTAAGGCTCACGGGTGAAGATAAAGCAGGTAATAGGCGAAGTAATATTAAACGAGTGAGCTGGGGAGAGCGCTCCGCTATTACGGACATCTATCGTGAGCCGGGATATATTTCTCCTAATGGTGATGGCGTACAAGATAATGTTTCGGTCAACTTTCGTGTGCTGGAGCCGGTAAACCTGGCCCTCCAGGTATCTGATGAAGAAAACCGGATTGTTCGTACAATATATCGAAGCTATGACCAAATTGGCCGGAATGAGGCGATTCAATGGGATGGTCGTGACCAAACTGGCGCCAAAGTGCGTGATGGCGTTTATCGAATGGCGTTGGGTAAGTTTGAGTACTCTGTCACTGTTGATTCCACATTGCCTGAGATTCATGTAGAAGGGGCTTCAAATGATTTGTTGGGGGCAACCCAGTGTGACGAGCAGGACCTTGGTCCCCCTTGCAGAAAGACTGTGGTAGTTGACCTTGATGCACAATATTTATACCGGGATCAAAACTACTATCGCGAGCGAGTCGAGAGAGAAGAAAGTACTGGGAATTGGACCGTGTTGCAGGAGTCTTCTCTCAGTGGCGAAGGCCAGTACCATCCGATACCGATAACTATCTCCGGTTTAGGTAAGGCCCATCGAATAATAGTTGAAGACTTGGCGGGTAATAAAAGTATCTTCACGCTTGATCTTTCTTCAAGATTAGATGAGATAGTGCTTCTTAGAGCTGGAGACCATTATGTTAAGGACGCTAAAACAAATATAAACATAGGCGTGAAAGAGCAAGAGAAGTCTTTGTACTCTCTGCCGTACTCGCCATATGGTAGATCCCCTTCTGAGTTGGCGCGTATTAACTATCGCATTACGCGAATAGAGGTCATGGAGAGTATACAAAGAAATATAAATACAGTCTCTTTGCAGTACCGTAAACATGGAGAGAAAGATTCATGGAAAGAGATGGTGCTTGACGAATATGTGTCGATGTCGTGTAAGACAAGTATATTTACAACGGGTTGTTATGACGCCATTTATAACCCTTCATCTCGACTTGATGATCGCTTTTTTGCCCTGATTGATCTTGAGCCTCTAGCCAGTCAAGGGCAACTGGATTTAAGACTTAAGGCTATCGATGACGAGCAAAAAGTGTTTTATTCTAATGAGATATACTTGTCCCAGATAATTAGCTTTAGAATAAGTAGTATTTATTTGTTAGATAGTAAGGCTAAAAGAGATAGGTCCCTGGAATACATGGGCGATAAAGTGTACAGAATAAATACTGAAGCGGAAGGGAATTTTGTAGTCAAAGGTTCTGATGAGGGAGAAGGGTCTCCTGCACCACTACCACCAGCATCAGGTGGTAGTTTAATAAAAAGTATATACTTAAGTGTGCAAAGTCGTGATGATGAAAGATACATAAATAAAGTAGATCTTCCTTCTCAAATATTTTCTCCCAGTGCTAGCTTTTATCTGGCGGATCTTGTTCCATGCGGAGCATATTATATGTCAGTGAACCTGGTGTCTTATGACGGCAGTGTTCGCTCCAATGATCCAATAGAAGTAAAGGTTTCATGTAGTGAAATTAATTATGCTATAAAACCAAAATTTCCAGATCAGTGCGGAGATGAGTCAACTCATACTTTGAATTTTGATATTGTTTTGTCTGAATTGAAGCAGAGTAGGATTGGTCATGGAAAGACATACCAGGCTTTAGTGGTCGAAGAAGCTCCTGGCGACCAGAATGAAAATGGAAAAGTGTTATATTCCGTAAATAATCCAGTAAAAGATAATCGGTATAGCTTTGAGCTCGATACTTCCGACTATGAGGAAGGTTTTCTCAGTATAAATATTGTTGCTATTTCTGAAGATGGAGAATCCATTCGTCAATCAGTACAGGCGCCGATAGACCACACACCTCCTGAACTTGAAATAAAATACCCGGAAATGGGAGGAGTGGTCTGCGCATCCCATTTTGTTAAAGATGAAAAGGTTTTTAATGCTGCAGAAGTGTCTGGCAGTATCCTAGATGAGAAAGGCTCAAATATTGAATACAGTATTGAGTTTGGGGCATCGGAGAACTCCTACGGAAATATTATAGATGTTGATCTGCAGAAACCGTACGAAGAACAAGTGAATTTGCTTGAGATAACTAACCAGACCACATTGGATAAACAGCAAGAGGACGAAGAATATAATCCTGCTTCAGAGATTAAGTACGAGGGCTCAGGGCTTTCTTTATTTAGGTCCTCAGCAAGGAAAACTATTTCAGGTAATGTCAGCGTTTTGGGGACACTGGGGTTGGCGGGTCTTAACCGCAGTAGCGATGTGTACGTCAGGCTTACCGCCCGAGATTTTGGCGCTCATATGCAGTGCGCCACGACCTCGTTTAAGCTTGATGGCGAGGTAGAGGGGTTTAGCGCCTTCAGTCCTGAAGAATACTTGTCGCCAAATGGAGATGGAGTCGGCGACAGCGTTACTTTTAACATCAACGTTGAAGAGGATGTAACCGTTGATATTGGCGTTTTTGATGCAGTGTTATTTGACAAGGTTTATCAACCAAGCGCCAACGCCAGATATTGGGCGAAGACAGACATCGTCGTGAATAGCGGGGGTACGTCGTTAGTCTGGGATTTAGGAGCAGATCCTCAATCACTGCCTGATGGTCGGTATTTCGCCAAACTGGTCGCCAAGGATGCATGTGGCAATAGCAAGGCATACTTGAAACAGATTTTTATCGATAATAATTTGCCGCTAGCCTTTTTCTCCTATCCAAAGAGCAATGATCAGACTGGCGTTAGAGTTGAGGTGACCGGCTCTGCCTATGACGAAAATCTGCAATCCTATAGTCTCAGCTATTTGGTGGGCGACACGGAAGTTGAGGCGCCGATCCGTAACGACTCCAGCGTTGTAAAGGAGAGCCTGTTGGGCGTCTGGAACACCTATGGACTGAAGGGAGAGGCCCAGCTACGTCTGACCGTGACAGACAAAGCCGGTAACAAGACGGTTGTAAATGAGAGTATTGTCCTGGCTGATCGTGCAGATCTTGTTACTTATCTTGAATCCGAAACGCCCTTTATTTCACCTGATGGAAATGGTGTTCTCGACTACGCTGTCGCCAGCGTCGGGTTGGTTAAGGACGCCTATCTCAATGTGTCTGTCTATGATGCTTCCGGCGTTCTTTTGGGACAACCTGACAGAGATTTGAGTGCGAAAGCGGGGACCTATACCTATCGCTGGAATGGAATGCTCAATGGAGGAGTCGTCACTGATGGACGTTACGTACTAAGCGTTGAGGCGCGAGCTCAGGACAATCAGAACTTCAAACAGACAGAGACCTTTACCGTAACCGTCGATACAGCGCCGCCGCTTATCAAGGTTTCTGGCATTAACAATGGCTTTGCGGAGAATGGCTCTACTATCTCGGCATCCATTACCGACTCTAATGCTGACATATACCAGTATTCGCACTCAGACACTATAAGTCCTTATTTATGGAGACTTGAAATGGAAGGGGACGGTGCGCCTCCTTCTGTTGCACTTTTTTCCGTCTCTGCGGATAGCACTCAGGAAGGCGAATACGGACTTAAAATCACTGCGTCGGATAAAGCGGGGAACAGGTCCGAGCTGGTGCAATCTTACCGCATAGATCTCACTCCTCCCAAGGTGGATATATCTGCGCCGACGCAAGGGGTAGTGAAAGGCTTGTCTGATGGGAATTTGTTGGTCAAAGGCAATATCTTTGATTTGAACTTGGAAGCCTATCGGGTGCTTTATGTGGTTTCTGGGAATTCTACAGAAACGGTTTTACTCGCCAGGAATGCCTCATCAGCGCCTAATGAAATTGCATCTATTGATGTGGCGGCTCTCCCTGAAGGACCTTTGACTCTTATTGTTGAGGCGACTGACAAGGCCAGGCGCGCAACTCGCCGCACCATTCCCGTTGTAATAGACAAAACTGCGCCTGTGGTAGCGCTAACCAAGCCCGGAGAAGGACAGTTTGTCATCAAAGCGGGGGAGATAATTGGCGCGGCGAATGACGAAAACCTGAAAGAGTATAAGGTAGAGTATGGCGCAGGCGCTCAAAACGATGCGGACATGAGCCTTATCGTTTCGGGCTCCAAAGCGGTGTCTTCCGGAGTGCTTGGATATTGGAGCAACTTGCCGAAAGATGGAGCCTATATTTTAAGAATAAGCGCAGAAGATAAGGCCGGTAATAAATCATCCGTATCCAGCCGTATTGTATTGGATACAGTCCCCCCTCCAGTTCCCAGTATTACCCAGCTGAATGCAAGTCGGGAGTCGGGAGTGGCGCTTGCCTGGGATGCAGTGTCGGCTCCGGATTTGCTTGGTTACATCGTGGCGCGAAGTGGGACGCCGCTGAATACTGAGGCGTTAAATGACACTCATTTCAATGAATCAATTGCCGAAGGACTGTTTGCGTATAGAGTCGCTTCGACAGATAAGGCAGGCAATATCAGTGAGTACTCTCCAGAAAAGCTGATCAGAGTTGATTGGACGCCGCCGTTGGCGTCTCTGACTCAGCCGCCAAAAGGCAGTGTCGTCAGTGGGTTGGTCAACATTAATGGCGTCGCATACAGCCATGACGACTTTAAGGAATACCGCGTCAGCATTGGGAGAGGCGCCAATCCAAGTGGTTGGAATCTCATTACTCAGTCGACATTAAGTCAAAACGGCGCGGAGTTATCTCAATGGAGCACTTTGGATATTGGCGTGAGCGCCCAATACTCAATCAAGCTGGAGGCGGAGGATTTAAATGGAAATATCGCAGAATCGACCGTTGTCGTTACGGTGGATAATGATCCACCCGCAGCTCCCACAGGCTTAGTCGCCAATGTCACTGGCGATACGATCGCCATAAGTTGGTCGGAGAATAATGAAACGGATCTTGCCGGCTACTACTTATACCTGAACGGCAGACTGGTGAATGCGGAGGGACCTGTCATTGGTGAAACAACGTCGTATTTGCTTCCAGGCGTTACTTATACGACGCCCGTGGCGGCTGACGGAAAATATGTCTTTGCCGCCTATGCGGCGGACCAGGCAGGCAATGTCAGCGAATCCTCGGAAGAGGCGTCAGTACAAATTGAGAGGCGTGCGCCTCATGTCGCTTTTGTTCGCCCGCAGATAAGCCAGCAGATTGAAAATAGTTTGTTTGTGGAGATGGCGTCGGAAGACTCTGACATTATCGGGGTCAGGGTGGACTATCGAAAAGTGGGCGCTGATAGCTGGTCCGAGATGGGAAGTACTACGGAATATTCTCCGTTATTGCTGACTGTCGACACGTCCGAGTTTAACTATGACGATTACGAGATCAGAGCGATTGCAACGGACTCCAATGGCAAAGTAGATCCATCCCCTGACGTGAGGCGCATACAAAAGACGGATTTAACGCCCCCTAAACCCCCAACAGGATTAGCCGCCAAAGTGACTGGACATAGGCTCGACCTCACATGGGACGTAAATCAGGAATCTGATCTTGCCGGCTATCACGTGATGGCGATAGATAAGTATGAAGGACCCGGCAGAAGGACAAACACAGTGCTTTCAGATCCTCAATACGTGACGGAAATCGGGACGCTTAACTCTCTTCCTTTTTATGTTATAGCTGTAGATTTGGCGGGTAATGAGAGTCAGCCCTCAGAACTGGTGCGAGTGTCTGCATTTGATATTTCACTCGAACCTGTGTTTACACCAACTGTCCAAAGCTCGCTATCGCTGGCGGGAAAAAGCCAGGTCTCTGGTTTAGTAACTGGCGTAATGACGAACATTCTGGGGACAAAGCAGATATTTAGCGTCGCAACCGACTCTGCAGGTCGGTTTAACGTTGGCGATATTGCGCTGACTCCGGGTGAGAATACGATATCGATGGCGCTGGTTGATGCACAGGGTAATTCAAGTATTGAAAAAAGCGTCTCTATTGTTCGCACCTCT
Source organism: Hahella sp. NS-SX17 (assembly GCF_057367735.1). Lineage (NCBI taxonomy): Bacteria > Pseudomonadati > Pseudomonadota > Gammaproteobacteria > Oceanospirillales > Hahellaceae > Hahella > Hahella sp. NS-SX17. The sequence continues at coordinate 4,762,055 of NZ_CM170632.1, read as the reverse complement.
GCGCCAGCAGCGCCTCAGAATCTACGGGCCGTTGAGGTGGTTCAGAATCAGGTTAAGTTGACCTGGGATGCGAATACAGAACTGGATATTGCAGGATACCGGACGTTTCATGACGGGGCGCCAATAAGAGCAGATGAAAAAGCATCGATTTCATTTGTGGAAGGGGCTCCGTTTGGTGGCCTATATGACTGGTACCATCCCCAATTTACCCTTGACGGAGATGTAGACTCAGGCTTTCGGCCCAAAGCGGACGGCGCTGAGAACGAAACGCTCTCTTTCAGTTTGCATGACAGACAACTGGTCAGCGGCGTAAATATTAATCCGCAAAGCTCTGCTGGAACGCCAAGGAACTTTGACATTGAAGTATGGAGCGGAGCGGACTGGTTGACGGTTGCCTCCGTGGTGGAAGAAGAAAAGAGGCTAATTCGGCTGGAACAGCCCTATTTTACTAATCGTTTGAGAATTGTTTTCACCGCGTATCAAGATGGTATTTACCTCAACGAGGTAGAAATAATGGTGAGGCCGTTGTTAACCGAAACAACTTTAAGCTTGAGTGAACCTCAAAGCGGCCAGAAAGCCTATCATGTCACTGCGATTAACAAAGCTGGCCTTGAAAGCCCAGCTTCGGATGCTGCTTCTCTATTAGTGGGCGATATAGCCCCTCCCCAGCCGGTGACGCTTAGCGGAGAGATATCTGAGAGCACCGGCGCTCGCCTGACTTGGAGTTCCGCCACAGAGAGTGACTTGCTTGGATATCGCATTTATAGAAACGATGCATTGATAAAGTCGGTAACTAGCGAGGTTAACCAATTTACAGATGCTAATCTGAAGAACGGTGTTTATCGATATTCAGTGAGAGTCATTGATACTTCCAGCAACCTGTCCGCCTACTCCAATACTGTCGCATTGGAAATTGCCGCGCCGTTGCTGCCTGCTCCTACTGATTTGACGGTAGTCAACCATCCCGAAGGAGGAATGCTGACACTGTCATGGGCGTACAGCCCGGAGGTGAGCGAAGCGAAGTTTGTAGTATTCCGCACTGTAGAGTCTTCGGCTGCGTACACTTCTCTCACCGGAGCGCTTTCAGGTTTAACGCACGATGATGAAAGTGTGATCAACGGTAATGAATATTATTACTTTGTAAAAGCAATAGATTCTTATGGCAATCTGAGTGAGCCTTCCAATATCGCCAAAGGCGTTTCATCCGACACGGTTCCTCCGGGGAAACCTGATTTGATATCCCCAGTTACTTCGGGACGACTAACGTCGACGATGAAGGAGATTGTGACTCTCTCTGGATGGGCGGAACCTGGAGCTTATGTCGCTCCTATGGTGAATGGCGTACTGTCGTCAGAGAGACAAGCCTTTAATGAAAAAATTAGTAAACCCGTCTTTAATGTTTATGGTGGGACTATTTCTCCCGAGCATACTAAAGCAATTGTTAAAGTGCGTGATGAGTATTTGTCATTAATCGATGTGGATAACGAAAGAGAGTTATGGAGTATAGGAAAAAGGACGAATAGTAGAGTGGTTTGGGCTCCAAATGGAGAAGGAGCTTATATAATCGCTTATGAAGATGAAGGTGGTTCACGCCTCTATTATGCTGATATTAATAGTCAATCTATGAGAGAGATTCAGGTATCGAACTCTCAATATTACTATGTGGAATCTATCGCGCTTGATAGAAAAGGAGAAAGGATGGCGCTGGCTATCTCTGTGAGAGATGGCGCTGATGTGTCTGGTATCTCAGTCTTAGATATCAATAGCGGATCGATTATAAATAAAAAAGAAATAAATGATATTTACCCAGAGACACTATCATTCTCTCCAGACGGAAAGTATTTGGCATGGGGGTATTCGTCAAGAATAACAGTATGGAGTATCGAGGCGGATACCCTTGAAGATGTTGTAAATGACTCAGGTATATACAGCTATCCAGTGTCCTGGGGCGCTAGTAGTGACTACTTTTTATATCACACGAATAAGAGATATTACTCGTACTTGGCGAAATATGAATTTAAGAGTAAGTCGGCGCTGCCTTTCTTAGAGGAGAGTAATGTTGAATATACTGATGTACAGTCATTATGGGATGGGCATGTCCTTTATGTCAGAATAAATAAGTCTGCGCGCCAGGTTCAGCTTGTTGGCTTAAACGTATCCACTGGCGAGAAAGTCATCTTTGACCAAGGTAATAATGAATCCTATTCAATATATCGAGATATAAATGTCGCCAGCGGTGGTACTGTCACATTCATGGGGAGGTATAATGAGTGGTATCATGTTTTTCCTCCCGGCTATTACGCCCTCCCCAATACCAAGCTGGCCGAAGGCGAAAATCAGATTACGGTTTTCTCCAGAGATGACGCGGGTAATGAAAGCGAACCTTCCGCACCTGCGACGCTCATATACACGGCGGCTGACCGTGCGGATTTGAGCCTATCGTTAAGTGTGCTTCCCGCATACCCAACTGTGAACGCCATTGCGAACCTGCGGCTGGAAATTCGCAATGATGGTGAATTGGACGCGCCTGCGACTGACCTGGCGATATCAGTGATTACTCCCGACGGCGAGTTGCTTTCTATCGGCGGGCAATTGACGACAACGCCATTATTGAGTGAATCAAGACAAGTGGTGGAGTTCCCGTGGAGTGTGCCGAATCAGGCGGGGGAATACTCATTAATTGTTTCTGTTGACGAGACGAATTCAGTAATTGAGAAGAGCGAAAGCAACAATACGATTATTCGTTCGGTAACGGTGCTTGGCGACAGTGCGCCGAGAGTTCTGGGACGTCTGGATCGTACACGTTATGAGGAGAATACGGAGCTGGTCGCCACCGCAACGATATTGAATCCGTCCGCCGCCTTTACCGGTTATTTGAATGTTCAAGTTGAGGACAAATCAGGGTATGTGGTAGACCGGCTGAATCAGCGTACGCCTGTTTCAGTGGGGACCGGCGACACGCTGGTCATTGTTGGTCGATGGAATACCGGCGTGGTTTTTGGCGGCGATTACGCGGTTGTTTTTGAGTTGCTTAGCGCTGGCGGCGCTGTGATATCCAAAGTGACGGTTCCTTTCGCCATTAACGATATTATTGACCCGGTCGTTGCCGTCATACCTGATCGATACAGTTATGGGGCGAATGCTACAGTCAATATTGCGGCGACCTTGACCAATAAAAACGCCAACAACGCTATACGAGACGCCACTGTTACGATACGGACGCTGAATGCGGATGGCGAGGCGCTGCTTGAAAGCACAGAGCAAGTGGTTGAGCTGAACCCAGGGGATAAACAGGTAGTGAGAGCGAGCTGGAATACAGGAATCAGCCCGCCGGGAGCTTACACTATTATTGCAACGTTCAATGATTCCCAAGGTCAGGAATTAGCCCTCTCCCAGAACCAGTTTGTAATTAAAGCAGGCAAGCCGACGTTTAAAGCCTCGCTAACGCTAGCGGATGGCGCGGTCGTAGCTGGCTCGGCAGTCTCGGCTTCATACAAACTGTCGAATTTAACGAACAGCGAATTGCAGGATATCCAAACGACCTTAAGTCTTTCACCTGCTCAAGGCGGCTCTGTTTTAAGTGTGGATAGCGTAGTCGCCGGGTTTGCCGTGGGCGGCGATTATACTGGGAACTCGCAGTTCCTGACGGAAGGCGCGCCAATCGGTTCTTACAAAGTGCAGCTGGCCGTGACTTACATGTACGATGGTGTCAGTTATACCGATATTTTGACGACTCAATTCGTACAACTGCTTGATGGCGAAGCGCCCAGGGTATCTATCCTTAATCCTGCTTCTGGCGCCGCTTTGAGTATCAAAACAGCCAGGGCTTTGATTTTTGCTGAGGATACTTTGTCCGGCGTCGCCTCAGTGGAGGTGAAAATAGATGATGGGACATGGTCGCCATTGACGTTGGGAGGCGTCAACTTTGCCTATGATCTGTCATGGTTGGGCGACGGTCAGCACACTCTGTTTGCGCGCGCTGCGGATAAAGCGGGCAATGTATCTAATCCGGCGATGGTTAACTTCTCCATCGATAACTCTGGCCCTGAAATTGTAATCGCCGGCGTCACCAACGGTGCTTATTACAGTAGTGGTGTGACGCCTCAGATAGTCTACACAAATGCGACGATTACCCGGGCGACGTTAGACGGCGCTGCGTACACGACCGGAAGTCCGGTTAACGCGGAAGGCGTTCATCGACTGGAAGCATTTGCTGAAGATTCGGCGGGCAACAAAGCGCAAGTTAGTGTTGGCTTCACTTTGGACTTTACTAATCCACTGATATCAATTGAGGGCGTGCAAGAGGGGGCTATCGTTAATACAGAAGTGACTCCGGTTGTTGATGTGCAGGAAGCTAATATCGACGCCATGACGATAACTCTGAACGATGAAGAATTCAGTAGTGGGCGGTCTGTGCAAGGCGACGGTGAATATGAGTTGAAAGTATCCGCCAGAGACCGCGCAGGCAATCTGGCGCAGGCGTCCATTAAGTTCGAAATTGACCGTACGTCGCCTGAAGCGCCATCTGTGACTAATTTGCGCGATGGCGATGTGATCAAGATAGAGATGCTGGCTGTGGAAGGCAAAGCTGAGCCTGGCGGAATTGTTGAGCTCTCAATGGGAGAGATCACTGAGTCTACTATCGCGGATGATGAAGGCTACTATGCCTTACGAGATATCGCAGTGGACAATGGCGCCCATACACTGCGCCTTATCGTCAAAGACAGAGCGGGCAACCAAAGTTCGGAAACCACGCTGACAGTAACCGTGAGAAAATCGCCTGTTCTGGAGGTAAGGGGAGAAGTCAGCGTTAAATCGCATGTGTTGGTTTGGATACCTGACAGTAGAGGGCGGGGGCCTCACGTCTGGGAGCTTGAGCGACTTGTCAGCCTGATCGGCGCCGCCTATGAGGAAGGCGATATCGATTACGCCTTTGTTCGAAGTGAAGCTGACTTTATTCGGGCTTTGCGTTCGCAGCGATTTAACATGCTGCTGATTGGCAGTCTGAATCCGGCGCTGGGGCGCCCTTTATTGATGTCCTATTCGACAGAACTCGAAATCAGGGGCGTTGTCGGCGCAGGCTCCGGTCTGGTATGGATCAACAATCATCCGAACCTGTTTGAACTATGGCATGATGTGATCGGCGCAAGGTCTGTGAGCATGCTGCCTCATGTCACCATGGTGCATACGGACGACAGCCCGGCGACAGAGGCGAATAATATTGAGTTTGAAGGTCGACATGCTGTCAGAGTTGTGATGACTGGCGGTGTTGGCGTAGGGCAGTTGGAAGTGGATTGTCGGCCCCATTGGCACTACTGGCATTACCACAGGTGCGGCCCTGGCTGGTGGAGAGGGGAAGAAGAGGACAGAAATCCCGCCTTGGTCATCAATAGGTACGGTGCAGGCGGTGTGGCTATGTTTACATTTAATCCTGATGACCTTGTCGAAAAGGCGAAAGCGAGAAGTCTTATTCGCCGAACTACTCAATTTGCAACCCCTGCGAACTCGGGCGCGTACCAGAACTCAACAGCGGATATCAGCTGGTTCGTGAGTAATATTGAGCGCTCTATGAATCTAGCCGCACTGCAACGTACTCCCAGGGAGCTTGTGGCGACCCAGGCGATGGACGGTGAGGTGGTGAATGAACAGACGGTTGAATGGTCGCGTCGGGTGGATGAGCGCAGTGCGGTATTTACGTCACAAGTGCAATTGGTGGGCGCAACAGGCGTCTATAAAGTTAACTTTGAATTATTCGACTCCGTCGCAGGCGGAGGCACTCAGTTGGGGCTGGCGGAAGTTAACGTATACCTCCAGGAAAGCAGGCAGAATCTGGAGGTTAATTATATGGACGCACTGGATAAAATCCGGTTCAGCCTATTTGAGTACTGGCATATGCACATGGCGGTTGTCGGCGCTCAGAGCGCGTTGACGCGTGACCTGTCCCGTCGACGTAATATAGAAGCGGCTATTGTGGATATGAAGACGTCCTTAGCGTGGTTGAGCAATATCGACAGCAGGAAGACGTCGAAAGCGATTATTCAAGGGGGCCGGCTGCTTCAGTACTATCAGAGCTTATGGTATCAGGCGTCCACACACTAGCCTGGCATAGGGGCGACCCTGGCGGTCGCCTTGGTCTCCTGCCTTTTTTGCGTTATTGCGCCCCCGCATACTGTCTTCAAGTCTGTAATCTGCTATCTTTCCAGCCCTTGTTTTATTCCGCGAAAGTACAGAGTCCATGAGCAAGCAGATTGTATTAACGGGTATCACCACTACCGGCATTCCTCACCTGGGTAACTATGCGGGCGCGATTCGTCCTGCGATTGAAGCCAGTAAGCAGGAAGGGGTGCAGTCTTATTTCTTCCTGGCGGATTATCACGCCTTGATCAAGTGCCACGAGCCGGAGCGCGTCAGGGAATCCACCAAAGCTATCGCGGCGACGTGGCTTGCTTGCGGTCTGGACCCGGAAAAAGTGACCTTCTACCGTCAGTCTGATATTCCGGAAATTCTTGAACTGAACTGGCTATTGACCAGCGTGACGGCGAAAGGCCTGATGAATCGCGCTCACGCCTATAAAGCCGCAGTGCAGGAAAACATCGAAAAAGGCGACGCCGATCCTGACAAGGGCGTGACCATGGGTCTGTTCAGCTATCCGGTGCTGATGTCGGCGGACATACTGATGTTTAATGCCCACAAGGTGCCTGTCGGTAAGGATCAGGTGCAACATTTGGAAATGTGTCGTGACATCGCGGCGCGCTTCAACCATATCTTCGGCGAAACCTTCGTGTTGCCGGAAGTGGTGGTCAGTGAGGAGTCCATGGTGTTGCCCGGCCTGGACGGGCGCAAGATGAGCAAGAGCTACAACAACACCATTCCTTTGTTCGAGCCGGAAAAGAAATTCAGAAAGCTGATCAACAAAATCGTCACTAACTCCCTGGAGCCTGGCGAGCCTAAAGAGACGGACGGCTGCAGTCTGTTCGCCATCTACTCTGCGTTCGCCAAACCAGAAGAAGTGGCGAATATGCGCAAGCAATACGCGGAAGGCGTCGGTTGGGGCGAAACCAAGAAGCAGTTGTTCGAATACCTGAACGACATCCTGGCCGATAAGCGCGAACGCTACAACGAGTTGATGCAAGATCCTGCCTATATCGAAGCCACGCTGCAGCAAGGCGCGGAAAAAGCCAGAGAAAAGGCGGCGGTGCTGCTGGCCAAAGCCAAGCAGGCGGTGGGCATCGGGCCGATTCGATAATCGGCTGCTCGACAGGCGGATGGAGACAGTCATGCGCACATTCAATTGGGGCGTCATTGCGCCGGGACGCATCGCACAGCGCTTCGCCGCCTGCTTCGAGAGCGTTGACGGCGCCAGAGTGCTGGCGGTCGCCAGCTCCAATCGCGAACGCGGCGAAGCTTTCGCCCAGCGCTATGGCTGCGGGCGGGTTTACGGGGACTACCGTGAACTCGCCCAAGACCCGGATATCGACGCCATCTATATCGCCAACCCTCATCGCTATCATTTAGAAACCGCGCTGCTGTGCATCGAAGCTGGTAAACCTGTTCTGTGTGAAAAGCCGCTGACAGTCACCGCGGAGCAAGCGCGTGTATTGATGGACGCCGCTTCCAGACGTCATGTATTTCTGATGGAAGCCTTGTGGACGCGCTTCATTCCCGTTTGGCGTCAGGTCAGACAATGGCTCGATGCCGGCGTGATAGGCGAAGTGACGTTGCTGGATTCCCGTTTCGGCTTCAAAGCGGAAAGGGTGGAGGGGGATCGGCTGTTCGAATTGAACCTTGCCGGCGGCTCATTGCTCGATATCGGTATTTATAACCTGTCTATGTCCCAGTTTGTCATGGGGCGCGACCCGGTGTCCTTTGTGTGCGACGGCGTGGTGGGCGAGACTGGCGTGGACGAGCGGGTTTCCGCTATTCTTAATTATGGCGGCCCGGCCAGTCAGTTCACTTGCAACCTGCTGGCTGACACTGACAATCGATTTCTGATTTATGGGACCCAAGGTCGGATCGAGGTTCCCGCTGACTTCTGGGAAGCGTCGACAGTGACGCTGACCACGAATGATGGCGTTTGTGAAACGTTTGAGGGGCCGCTGTCAGCGAACGGGTTTGAGTACCAGGTAATACATGCGATGGAGCGTATTCGTGCGGGAGCCTTGCAAAGCGATGTGATTCCCTGGCGCGACACTCTCGCAACTCAAACCCTGATGGACGCCATCCTGGCTCGTTTGGGCGTTAGCTATCCTTTCGTTTCCGGGCGTCAATAGACGCCAGCAACTAAACTTCCTGCAATGCATATCCTGTTACCGGTCAGGCGTATTCGGCTTTCTGTGATGGCTGGATTAATGGCGGCTGGAGTGATAAAAAGTCTATTTTCAACAACTTAGATGCTTTGTGAGAGCATTGTGGCAGGTCTGGAGTTGTTGGTTATATGAATGCTAAGGAATTATTGCGTGCTGAAGGATATTAACGCTCATTTCAAACCGAAGGACTTTTGGCTGGCGACCCTGATCATGCTGGGCGCCATGCTGGCGTCATTGGTGATCACTCAGGTGCTGGCGCATCCCAATGTATTGCTGGTGTTGTTTCTGGGCGTACTCGCAGCAGGCGTCAAAACCAGCGTCTGGCCAGCGCTTTGGAGCGCATTGTTGGGTTTTTTCGCCTACAACTACTTCTTTACTCATCCCCATTACACGTTGAAGGTGACTCACTCTGAAGATCTGTTAACGATCATATTCTTTCTGTTGGTGTCCACCATTAGCGGCAATCTCGCTGTTCGTCTGAAAGAGCAGGTCTTGGCGATCCGAGAGAGCAAGCGGGAAGTGGAGGAGCTGTTGTCTCTGAGCAGCAAATTGAGTCTGGCGCCGGATCGCAGATCCATCATGCAGGTGGCGCTCAAGGAGATGGCGAAGCTTGTCGGAGCCCCTGTCTTGGCGTTTGAGAAAGCGCAAGGAGAGCAGGGCGGGGCTCTGGATGCGCAGGGAGACCCTTTTTCTTTACCCGCGTCTGAGCTGGAGCTGGCCGGACGCATATGGGAGCGGTCAGGAGCGGGCGCCGCAGGCGCGCGCATTTCCCCTGAACCGGCTTCTCAATACAAGTGGTTACCGGTGCGCTCGGAAACAGGGGTACTGTGTCTGCTGGGCGTTCCGGACGCGGCGTACAAAGCCTTGGACTGGGAGAGTCACAGTCGCATCAGTAACCTGACGCAGCAGCTAAAACTGTCCCTGCTCAGGACCCAGCTGAACGAGGAGCTTGAGGAAGCGCGCTTTCAGGCGGAAACCGAACGCTTGCGGGCGGCGCTGCTTTCGTCTGTCTCCCATGACCTGAAAACGCCTTTGGCGGCCATGATTGGCTCCGCCGGTAGTCTGCTGCAATATCATGATCGCTTGTCCGATGAGGACCGCAAGGAACTCATGGAGACGACCCTGCAGGAGGCGGAGCGTCTGGACCGTTACATTCAAAATCTGCTGGATATGACCCGACTGGGATACGGCGCTTTGAAGCTGCATCGGGACTGGACCTCTCTGCATGACATTGTCGGCGCGGCGGTGAAGCGCCTGGTGAATGAACTCAAGCCGCTACAGGTCAACGTCGATTTAGCCTCAGATATTCCTTTGCTGTATGTGCATGCGGCTCTGCTGGAGCAGGCGCTGATCAATATTCTTGAGAACGCCGCCAAATTCTCGCCGGAAGGCGGTCGCATCGACATTCTGGCCAGAGTGGAAAATACCAGCCTGATCATTGATGTGCTCGATCAGGGACCGGGGATTCCGCCGGAAGAGCGGGAACAGGTGTTCAATATGTTCTATTCCGTCACCAAGGGCGACCGTAAGCCCAGCACGGGGTTAGGGCTCGCTATTTGTCACGGCATGATCGGCGCCCATGGCGGCTCGGTGGAGGCGCTGGATGGCAAGGACGGTCGTGGCGCGGATATTCGCATTGTCTTGCCGGTAGACCCACTGCCGGACTCCGACCTTGATGGCGATCCGGCGGGGAGTGAAGCGGAGTAAGGTTTTTTTATCCGCTATCCGCTATCCGCTATCCGCTATCCGCTATCCGCTTAGGGCTATCTGCGCCAAAAATGGGGCAGGAAGATGGCGAGAAGCGTGAAGTACTCCAAACGCCCCAGGATCATGCCGAAGGACAGCACCCAGGTGCCTGTGTCGCTGACCGGGGCGAAGTTGCCGCCCAGTTCCGCAAACGCCGGACCTAGCACATTAAGGCAGGCCGCCACAGCGGTGAAAGAGGACCAGAATTCCAAGCCCGTCGCCATTAGCGCCAGCGTCAGAATCAGCGTACTTCCTGCTGCAAAGCTCATAAAGGCGGCGGTTGCGCTGGTGACGTCCGCGCCGACGGAGCGCCCCTGATACTTCATCACGAATACGCCGTGAGGGTGCACGATACGTTTCAGTTCAAGCCCAATGGACTTGATCGAGATAATATTGCGGATAATTTTATTGCCGCCCGCCGTGGAGCCTGCACAGCCCCCTAAGTATCCCGCAAACACGAGCAGCATGGCGGCGGCTTCCGGCCAGTCCGTGAAGCCGGCGGCGCCGAAACCCGTACTAGTGATGAAAGAAACCAGGTGAAAGACGGAGTCACTCAAGGCGATGAGCGGGTCCTGATAGTTTTCCGCTTGTAACAGCAAGATGCACAAGAGCAATGACAAGCCCGCCACAATCAGCAGGAAGGCGCGGGTTTCCTCGTCTTTGAGGTACGCAAAGGGGTTGCGGGCCCGAAACACTTTAAAATGCAAGGCGAAGCTGATGGCGCCAAGCAACATGAACACATCGGAAACCGCCAGAATCAGGTGGCTTTGGAAGTGGCCCATGCTGGCGTCATGAGTAGAAAAGCCGCCGGTGGACACGGTAGTGAAGCTATGGGCGATAGCGTCATAGAAGCTCATTCCAGCCAGGAAGTAGGACAGGGCGCAAAGCACGGTGATAGCGATGTAAACGATCCACAGATAGTGGGCGGTATTCGCCACTCTGGGCGACAGCTTGTCGTCCTTGATCGGACCAGGCGTCTCCGCTTTCAGCAATTTCATGCCGCCCACGTTCAACATGGGCAACACCGCGACCACGAATATGACGACTCCCAGGCCGCCCAGCCATTGCAGGAACTGTCGATATAACAGGAAAGTTTTGGGAAGGCTGTCCAGTCCGCTTAATACAGTGGCGCCGGTGGTGGTAAGGGCGCTGATGGACTCAAAAACGCCGTCGGTGAAGCTGACGCCTGTGATCAGAATGATGGGGATCGCCCCCAATACGCCGCTGCAGATCCAGGTCAGACTGGCGAAAAGCAAGGAGTCGCGATAGCCGATTTTGGTGAGATCGGATTTGCGGTAGCGGGACCAGCATAAACAGGAAACCGCCAGCATCGCCACCGCTGGGGCCATAAAGGTCTGCTGTACGTTGTCGCGAAACAACGCCACGGACAGCGCGCCGAATATCAATTGCACGCCTCCCATCAATGCGACCGGGAAGGTTAGTAGGTAGAGGGTGGCTCGTCTGTTGATCACGCTGCGGCGAAAACTGTCTGAAATAGCTTGGGAACCCAGTATTAAAGTTTATCAAGGCGCGGATTGCCAGACCGTAAAAATTCCGTAAAAAAAAGCCGGTTAGGGCCTATAAAGGCAGGCCTGTGATGGTAATTGTCATGCGAGCATTAAATAATCGGTGACGTATTTCAGGCGAAAAAATCCTCCGGAAGTTGGCGCTAGGATTTGACCAGAACAGGCGGACAATGGGGCGACAAGGAAACAAGAGGGAGTTTATATCTATGAAGAAGAGTCATCGAAAATCAGGCCTGCGCATACTTGGCGCTGTGATGCTGAGTCTGTCATCGAGTGCGATTGCGCAGGAAGGAATGGGCGAACAGGACAACAATGCGATGCCGCATGTCGGCAAGGCCTTACGAGGAGAATACGGCTTTGTCGGCCAGTTTTCCTGCGTACAGACCCCTTTGCAACCGCCGCCTGCGGCGGGGTTTGATCCTGAGCCTCCTCACAGTCTGCTGGTGGAAGGGGAAGCGGTTTCTGTAGCGGGTTATGGCGTGATGACGTTTTCTCCGGCGGGGACCGTGGACCTGAGTGTCACCGGCTCCCTGATCGGCCTGGATAAAACCGCTGTCGGCGATGCTCCTGTCACAGCCCGCATCGCAGGGAGTTGTCCCGGAGGCCAGTATCAGGTGTTGGAAAATCATCGGCTGGCATTGGAGTTTTCCAGCTGCCAGGAGAGCGTCCCGGGCTTCAGCGCTAGTGGCGGTCCGTTGCGGTTTGAAGGATTGATCGCACGGGATCGCCGTTGGATCAAACTGGCCATGGTGGATGGCGGCGTTCAAACCTACGATATCAGTATTCCCGGGTATCCGGAGCTACAGAATCAACGCGCCTGCATCCAGACATTCGTGCTGGATAAAATGTAGCGCGCTCCCTCCCTGCAGAGTTCATGCGGAATCGTTATCGACACCGGGCGGTTCCGCATTCTTTTTGCGGATTTTATTTTTATTTCAATAATTTGAGCTAAACTCAGCGACAAAGGTTGAGTTTTACTGCGTATTTTCGAAATGCTGCGGCGGCGCCTGAAACCAAGCAAGAGGGAAGGGCCGCTGGAATAGATTCACCGCACAGTCAGCGCATAACAAAGAACAAATCTATCAATCGCTTTATGCTTTCGGGTTTAGGGAAACATTTTGGCAGGCTGTTTCTGATCCTGGCCGCTGTCCTTGGGACGTGGGAGCAGGCGTTCGCCCGTTCGGAATACGAGATCAAAGCCGCATACCTTTACAACTTCATCAAGTTCGTCACTTGGACAGACGCTGAGGCCACGGCTTCCGGCATTGATATCTGCGTATATGGGGAGGACCCCTTTAAAGAAATCCTCCACCCGCTCAAATCTCTTACCGCTCAGGGTAAACCCATCAATCTGTTGTATCCCGCCAAACCCGCGGACGCCGCTGTCTGCGAAGTGTTGTTCATCAGTCGGGAAGAGAAGCGTCAGTTGTCATCGATTCTTCCTCAGGTGGGACGGAATGTTTTGACCGTGAGCGATATGAAAGATTTCTCCAACTCCGGCGGCATGATCGGGTTTGTGACTGTCGGCAATGTGATCCGGTTCGAAATAAATTTATCCAGCGCCCGCGAGGCCGGTCTCGACATCAGCTCCAAGCTGCTCGAACTGGCCCTGGACGTGATCAAGAAGTAGGTAGGTGCAGCAGAACATGAAATGGTCTCAGATGCCGATAAAGCACAAGCTGATCATGATGACGTTGTTCACCAGCGTGGTCGGCATTGTGGTGGTCAGCCTGAGTTTCATCTGGTATGAAAACATTACCTACAAAGACCAGCTGAAACAGGAAATTAACGTCATTGGAAAAATCCTGGCGGACCGCAGCAACGCCGCTCTGGTATTCGGCGACACCGCGCAGTTGCAGGATAACGTCAACAGCCTGCAGCTGCGTCAGTCCATCGAACTGTCTTGTATTTATGATGTCATGGGGCAACCGCTGAGCAGTTTTTCCCGGCGGGAAGGGCTGCGCTGTCCGCTTGCCCCGGCGGTCAATGAGGGGGAGTTCACCAATAGCTATTTTCATCTGACCCAGTCCATTGAGCTGGATGGCGAGAGCATTGGTAAATTGTATATCCGCTCTTCATTGCAGGAATTGGTGGGACATTTGCAGAACTATATCGCCACCACGGCTATTGTATCCGCCCTGGTGGTGATGGCGCTGCTGCTGGTGTCCAGTATGTTGCAGCGAATCATCTCCACACCGCTGGTGCATCTGACGGAAACCGCGACCCGCATCGCCCGAGTGAAGGATTACGGTCTCAGAGCGGAGCAGGAAAGCGAGGACGAAATCGGGCAACTGGTGGTGGCGTTTAATTCCATGCTGGACACCATTGAAGAGCAGAACGCGCAGATTCTGCATAACTACGAGAACCTGGAAAAAATTGTGGCGCAAAGAACGGCGGAGCTGCGTTCAGCTAATAAAGAACTGGAGGCGTTCAGCTACTCCGTTTCCCACGATCTGCGTCAACCCTTGCGGGCTATTGATGGCTTCAGCGACGCCTTACTTGAGGATTGTTCAGATCAGCTTGACGAAGTCGCTATGGACTACCTCTCCCGTGTGCGCGCCGCCAGTCAGCGTATGGGGCGTCTGATCGACAGCATGCTTACCTTGTCCCGGGTGACCCGTTATAAGGTGGAGAGCAAAGAAGTGAATCTCAGCAATCTGGCGGCGAGCGTTGTCGAAGCCCTGCAGGCGGATCAACCCGAGCGCCAGGTGCAAGTGGTGATCCAGCCGGATTTGATGGCTTCGGGCGATGAAAATCTACTTGGGATCGCGTTATCCAATCTGATTGGCAATGCCTGGAAATATTCCTCGAAACTCTCTCTCGCGAGAATTGAATTCGGGGCCATTGACAAAGATGGCGAGCGGATATTTTATGTTAGAGACAACGGCGCAGGATTTGACATGAAGTATGTGGACAAGTTGTTCGTCGCTTTCAACCGGTTGCATTCTCCTGCGGAATTCGAAGGCAGCGGCATCGGACTGGCGACGGTATCCCGTGTAATCAGCCGCCATCGCGGGCGGATCTGGGCGGAGTCTCAGCCTGGAGAGGGCAGCGCTTTCTACTTCACTTTGAATAACGATGAGGCGGTTTGACGCAAACGGGACTGGGGCGCGCTGAATAGTCGGCGCGTAAATTTGTATAAAGTAAAATAATAGGCCTAGACTTGGTTAGTGGATTGAGAGAATCGCTGATGCAACAGTGCATGATATTACTGGTTGAGGACAACCCTGATGATGAGGCGTTGGCGTTAAGAGCATTAAAGAAAGCTAACCCGAAAACACAGGTGGTGGTGGCGCGGGATGGCCAGCAGGCCCTGGATTTTGTGTTTGGTGAAGGAGACTACCAGGGACGCAACGTCGCTGAGCAGCCTGTAGTGATTTTTCTCGACATGAAGTTACCCAAGCTGAATGGATTGGATGTGCTGAGAAATATTCGGAACGACCAAAGGACCTGCTTGTTGCCGGTTGTGATTCTGACCTCGTCGGACGAGTCCAGCGACATCAAGGAAGCCTACCGTCTGGGCGCGAACAGTTATATCAACAAGCCCGTTAACTTTACTGAGTTTTCCCGTCAGATGAACCTGATGGGAGAGTACTGGTTGGACATCAATCGGCCTCCGTTATGCAAGCTTCAGTGACCGGAGCGACTATGCGACAGGGTTTGCGCCTTCTGGTGGTGGACGACTCGGAAGACGACGCCATCCTGTTGATCAGGGAATTGCGCAAAGGCGGCATGCTGCCCAACTATACCCGCGTGGACAACGAGCAGGAGATGCGCAAAATGCTCGGCTCGCAACAGTGGGACATCATCATCACAGACCACAATATGCCAGGATTTTCCTCCGAGGAAGCGTTGGCGGTGGTGCGTGAGGCGGAGCTGGACATCCCTGTCATCATTGTATCCGGCACCATCGGTGAAGACGTTGCGGTACGGGCGATGAAAGCCGGCGCCCATGACTACATCATGAAGGACAATCTGGCGCGGCTGTTGCCGGCTATTCAGCGAGAGCTGAAAGAAGCTTCGGTTCGCGACGCCCGCAAGCGCGCCGAACGCACGTTGCACCATATGGCGTACCACGACAGCCTGACCGATCTGGTGAACCGTCGAGAATTCGAACGTCGTCTGAAAAGCGCCCTCAACAGCAGCAAGGAGCGTGGTCTGACCCACATGCTGCTGTATCTGGATCTGGACCAGTTCAAGATCATCAACGACACCTGCGGACATGTCGCTGGCGACGAGTTGCTCAAGCAGCTGGCCATATTGTTGTCCAAACATATTCGTGAAAGCGATACGCTGGCTCGGCTGGGCGGCGATGAGTTCGGAATACTTTTGGAGAGCTGTGCGGAGCGCCGCGCCATTCAACTGGCGCAAGAACTGAATAGCGAAGTGAGAAACTTCCGCTTCGTCTGGCAACAGAAGCCCTTCACCATCAGTTTGAGTATCGGCGTCGTCGCCGTCACCAGTGAGTATGGCTCCGGCGCGGAGATTCTCAGTCACGCGGATATCGCCTGTTACGCCGCCAAGGATAAAGGTCGCAATACAATTCAGGTTTATCAGAGCGACGATGTGGAAATGAAGCGTCGTCGAACTGAAATGCAGTGGATCAGCCGCATTCGTATCGCCTTGGAGGAAAACCGGTTTTTCCTTCACCGGCAGCCCATGGAACGACTGGGCCCGGACCGTGGAGCGGGCTTGCACACGGAATTTTTGCTGCGTCTGCAGGAGGGCGGTGAAGTGATACCTCCAGGCGCTTTTATCCCCGCCGCTGAGCGCTACAGCCTGATGCCCCTGATCGATCGCAGAGTTATTGAACTGGTTTTCCAGTATCTCGCCGAAAGCGGCAAAGGGATGGCGGACGACGGCGCCTATTTCATCAACCTGTCAGGCACTTCGTTAAGCGACGACAAGGTGTTCGAGGACATTCGCAAGAATCTCAGGAAATACAAAATCCGTCCGGAGCGCATCTGCTTTGAGATAACGGAAACCGCCGCCATCGCCCATTTGGCGGAAACCGTGGAGTTTATTCGTGAGATCAGGGAAGAGGGCTTCAAGTTCGCGCTGGACGACTTCGGTTGCGGCATGAGTTCCTTTTCCTACTTAAAAACTATTCCGGTGGATTATCTGAAAATTGATGGCAGCTTTGTGCGCAACATGCTGTCCGATCCGATTGACGTGGGGATCGTCGAAGCCTGCAACCGTATTGGACATGCGGCGGGACTAACGACCATCGCCGAGTTTGTGGAAAACGAGCAGATCAAGGAAAAACTGATCGAAATAGGCGTGGATTATGCGCAAGGCTTTGCTATCAGTAAGCCCAAGCCGTTGTAATTAATAAAATTTCTTCCGCCATCTTTTCGCACAGATCAAATCCTGATGCTATGCTTAGCTAAGACGTGCGCGGCTGGCTGTATCTTATGTTCGACGCGTCATCCTGTCCGCAGCAATCAAACGCGATACGACTCATATGATTACAACTAGAAAGGTTTGCGCGTTAAGTCTGGCTCTTGCCGCCTCGGCAGGGTACGCCGCTGACGATAATCTCTTTGAAGACAGCCTTTGGGCGCTATCCCCCGAAGAATTGGGACAAATCCGCGTCACCAGCATCGCCTCGGGCACCGTCACGCCTTTGGACAAAGCCGCCGCCGTCACTACGGTCATCACCGCGGAAGACATCGCGGCCATGGGGGCGACCGATATTGACGAAGTGTTGGAGACCGTGCCGGGTTTGCATGTCGGTAGGTCTTTTCAGGCTTATTTTCCGCTTTATACATTTCGAGGAATATCCGGGTCGGATTACAACCCGCAGGCGTTATTACTGATCAACGGCTCTCCGCTCACCACGCTGGCTTTTGGCAATCGTTACACCATATGGGGCGGAATGCCGGTTAAGTCCATCAGTCGCATCGAGGTGATCAGAGGCCCAGGCTCCGCCTTGTATGGCGCGGACGCTTTTGCGGGAGTCATTAATGTCATTACAAAAACCGCCAGTGAAATGGACGGGACGTTGGCGGGCGCGCGCGCAGGCAGCTTCGATACGTATTCCGCATGGCTGCTGCATGGCGAGCGCATCGGCGAACTTGAGCTTGGAGTTACCCTGGAGTACATGGATACAAGGGGCCAGAAAGAAGAAATCAAAGAGGATTTTATGGCGCTGCTGGCGCCTGACGATTCCCTGGCGCCAGGGGAGGTGAACCTCGGACGCCGCCAAGCGGAAGTACACGTTGATGTGGCGTATCAGGACGTGACAGTCAGGGTGGGTTATCAGGGACGATACGGCGTTGAAACAGGCGCTGGCGTCGCCCAGGCTCTGGACCCGGAAGGCGAGTACGCCAGTGATCGCCTGACGTTGGAATTTCTGCATACCAACCAGGACTGGTTTGAAGACTGGGAGATCTCCACACAACTGACATACTTCTTCGGCAGGCAGAAACCGACGGAAACATCCGTTATTTTCCCGTCTACTTTGGGCGGGGCTTTTCCAGACAGGGTGCTCGCGGAACCTGGCTATAAAGAAGAGCATGCGAGGATTCAGCTGTCCTCTATATTCAAAGGCTGGAAAAACCATCGTATCCGGTCAGGGGCAGGCTACTTTTGGGGAGACCTCTACGAAACGACGGAGAAGAAAAATTTCCTCAGCGGACTGGTTCCCAACCCGGGAGGGTTCGAAGACTTTTCAGACAGCGATGAAGTCTGGCTTCCTGAGAGAGATAGAACGAGTTACTTCGTATTCTTGCAGGATGAGTGGCAGTTCACCCAGAACTGGCAGCTGACGTCTGGCGTGAGATACGACCACTACTCCGACTTTGGCGAAACTATCAACCCCAGAATAGCTCTGGTCTGGGCGACCACGGATACGCTGACCACAAAACTGCTTTATGGTCGCGCTTTTCGCGCGCCATCCTTTGTAGAGCTTTACGCCACCTCCAATCCCGTCTCACTCGGCAATCCTGATCTGGACCCGGAAACCATCGACAGCTATGAGTTCGCCGTCAGTTACCAACCCACCGCTAATCTGCAATACAGCGGAAACTTGTTTTACTACAAGATCGACGACTTCATCGTTTTTGAAGACAGCAAGGCCGCTAACGCAGGTAACCGCAAGGGACGAGGTTGGGAGTTTGAGGTGAGTTACGCCGTTTCCGATAACCTGAAAATGACGGCGAATTACGCCTATCAGCGCGCCACGGACGAAGAAACAGGTAAAGATGTCGGCGATGCGCCTAACCATCAGACCTATGGGCGCATTGATTACAAAGCGACTCCTAACACGAGCGTTTCTACTCAGATCAACTGGATAGGTGAGCAAAAACGGGCGGAGGGCGACGATAGAGAGCCTGTTTCCGATTACGCCATAGTGGACTTCACGGTAAGGCGTAAGAGTCTGGAGGACCGGCTGGAGATTGCGCTTTCTGTCCGCAATGTGTTTGATCGGGAAGCATTCGCACCCAGCACATCCCGGCCAATGGTGGCGATCCCAGGAGACCTGCCCCTGGCGGGGCGCAGCCTGTACGGCGAGGTCTCCTATCGGTTTTAGGAACGAAGGGCTTATTGGGCGGTATAGCCGCCATCAATAGAAATTGTCTGTCCGTTTAAATAAGACGCGGAATCCGACAGCATCCAACATACCGCTTCCGCGACTTCCTGTTGCGTACCCAGGCGTCCCTGCGGGTGCAGAGATTGAGCGAAAGCCATGACTTCGGGATTGCTCAAAGCCTGCTCGTTGCCGGGGGTGGGAATCCAGCCGGGACATATCGCATTGATGCGAATATTGCGCGCGGCGTATTCCAGGGACGCCGCTTTGGTGAGGCCAATAATGGCGTGCTTGGAAGCGACATACGCCGCCAATCCCATGCCCGTGCCCACCAGGCCATAAATGGACGACATATTTACAATCGCCCCGGACTGATTGCTTAACAGGGCCGGGATCTGGTGTTTCATGCACAACCAGGCGCCTTTGGTATTGATGTTGAAGACTCTGTCCCATTCCTGTTCGGATAACTCCGTCAACGGTCCGACCGGTTCCGCCGCTCCTGCATTGTTAAACGCGCCGTCCAGCTTTCCGAACGTCTCAATAATTTGAGCAAGGGCGTTTTTGATATCGCTTTCCGAAGAAACGTCCGCGGGGATGCTGATGGCCTGCCCACCGGCTTCAGTGATGTTTTGCACCGTGTCTTCGGACTCTTTTGACCTGCGTGCGATAACCGCTACTTTGGCGCCGTATTCCGCCAGCTTGATCGCTGTGCTTCTACCAATGCCGGAACTAGCGCCCGTGACCATCACCACTTTTCCATCCAGCTTCATGGGGTAAACCTCTTAAATGTATAAATGAGTCTGTGTGCGTCCAATGGTGATTGGCCTCACCAACTACGCCTCTCCGGCCCTGAGTACTGAATCGATTCGCAGCGCATGGGGAAAACGCTGCCCTCGGGTTTGGCCGCGCCATCGAGATAGCAGGGGACCATGCCGGCGATAAAGCAGGGCGTCAGATAAAGCTGATATTCTTCCGGCGACATGCCGAAATCCGCGCCGATGGCGGCAGCCAGGGCGGCGACGTTGATCGTCAGGCGTTTGTTCTTTTTGAGATAGTGATAGATTTCCAACGCCAGAGTGAAGTGAGCGCCATCAGCGAAGCCCAGGTCGCGGGCCTTTTTGACCAGATGCAACACGCGCTCATCCAGGCGCGCCAAGGGGCGGCCGTAGCCGTAGATGACACGGTATTTTTTCAACGCCGCGTTGATCAGATCCGATAGTTCCTCCCCGGCGTCCAATGCTTTGCGAGTGCGCTGCAGAAAGTCGATGGCGCGGCGGTCCGGTCTTCTGCCGTAAATAGAGGCCTCGGAAATGGACAGTCCGCTCATCAAAGATAGCGACGGCGTACTGCGTACGTTGCCAGCCAGTTCCGCGACATGGTTTGGCCAGATGCTCGGGTCCGGGTAGCTGGTGCATACCCAGATGTAATTCAGCATGCGCATCTGTTCCGGGGTGTAGAATTTGCCGGTGATGGAGTAGAGATAAAGTGAAAACCAGTCGCGCTCACTTAACTCCTGATGCAGATCTTTACCGCGAAACACCACGCGTTCGCACAAAAACGCTTTGCCCATCGCGGTTTCGTGGGCGGTTTCCTGTTGGCGCAGATGTTTGTTGCTCATAGCCCAAGCTCCTCTGCATTGGGTAATTCGAAGGGGCCGGGGTCATCTGTCAGCTTTATGTGCTCTCCGTAGAACGGAAACATTTTCCAGCCCAGATCTCTCTGTTCAATGGCGTGTGCGGCGGCTCCGGGTAAACGCAGCATCAGGTACAACATGACTGCGGCGTGCTCGTTCATCGCCAGATCATGCAGCGCTGCGGCGGCCACGCCGGACAGTGACAGCGGCGCGTCTGCGACGGCTTCCAGTTCCTGGCGATGTTGCGCCAGCCAGCGCACGGTAATAGCGCAAGGAATTTCCGCCAGCGCTTCCAGCACCTGACGCACCGGCTTGGGACAGCTCTCGCCGTTGGGGTCGAAGCCGGGGGCGTGCTCCATGGGCCGCCAGATATCCTCCCGCGTATCGCTGACCGGGGAGGGGAGGCGGGCCCGCCATTGCTCCATATCGGTTCCGCATTCCCGCCAAAGCTGCATCAAAATGTAGACTTCATGTCCGCCGCCATACTGGCCTGCGCCGACGGCCAGGGACGCCATCAGCGAAGCGGCGTGCGGGCAGCCGCCAACGCCGCCGTTCATCGCCGCGCGCACGCTGGCCTCGCGGGGACCTGGGTTGGCCAGGGCGATAGCCAGTTTTTCCAACAGCTGCGACTGGTCCGCGTTGGGTTTTTCGCCCCTGAACAACAGATACAGGTACTCGAACCAGCTCGCCTTGGTTAGGATGTCGCCGTAGACATCGTAGCCGTAGCAAAGGGCGGAGTGCGCGGCGAAAGGGTTGTCGGCTTCAGGTTCTTCAGACCAGACTTTCGTCCGGTATCCGTACTTGCTGCTCATGATTGCCTCCTGTCAGAACTTTGGTGCGTTGGCGCATAGGGGGAACTTGTTCGCTGTCGACGACTACATCCAGAACGAATGGGCCGGGTTTGGAGAAAAGGCTGTCGACGCCGATGTCATCCAGCTCTTTAAGCCGGGTAATGCGTTGTGAGGGTAAGCCGGCTGCTTTGGCCATGGCGGCGAAATCCACTTGCGGCAGACGATTGGCGATGTCCTCCGCGCGGCCCAGGCGTTGGCCGTGTTTAATCATACCCAGGTGACTGTCGTTCAGAACGATGAACAGAATGTTCAAATCCAGCTCCCGCGCGACGGTGATCTCCTGACCGCTCATCAGCATGCTGCCGTCGCCGGTGAAACAAATGACAGGCGTATCCGGTTTGGCGAGCGCCATGCCGACTGCGGCTCCGATAGCCCAGCCCATGGTCGCGAATCCCATGCCTATGTGGAACAGTTTAGTTGAATCTGACAAGGGCGGATTGGTGCGCCAATAGTGCACGCCCCAAAGGAAACTATTGCCGGTGTCCATCAACACGGGCGTGTTGCGGGGGCAGGCCTGACTCAACGCCCAGTACAGCGCCTGCGGTTTGACCGGCGCTTCCACGTCGAGGCAGGCTTCCTTGTCTGCATAGATGACGTGTTGAGGAAATCCGTCAGCTCCCGGAGAATACTTCTGTTTACGGGGCGCCGCATATTTCAGGTATTTGGCGAAGGGCTCCAACAGCAAGCGCGGCGAACCCAGTATCGACAGTCTCGACATCACCGACCGGCTCAGATGATCCGGGTTGCCGGACAGATGTATCAGGCGGTTGGAGAAAATCGCGTTGGGGTCCCAGCCGCCGGTCGTGACTTCATCCAGCGCGGAGCCAATGACGATGACGCGCTCTGCATTGTCGGGATGTAAGGCGTCGCGGGCGCTTTCATGTCCCCCGAGGCCGAATACGCCTCTATATAAAGGGTGATACTCCGAAACTAAACCCTTGCCCATAGGCGTGGTGACGATCAACCAGTTGCGTGACTCCGCCAGAGCGAGCAGCGGCCCCATGGCCCCAGCGCAACCTTCTCCAATCACCAATGTGGCTTTCTGCACATAGGCGAGTTCTTTCAGCAATCGATGCACTGACTCGGCGCTGGGCACGACTTCATGATTGATAAAGGCGCGCATATTGAAAGTGCCCGCCGGATCGGGAGATTTGGCGCGCATGATGTCCAGGGGAACGCTCAAATGCACTGGGCCTGGCTGATTGCTTAGCGCATAGCCGATCGCCATCAGCAGTTTGTGCTCCAGCTGGGCGGAGTGCGACACCAGTGTGTTGAAGCGGGTGCAACTGTCGAAGATGCTGACGGTGTTGATGCCCGTACAGGAACCCTCCTGAAACGCGCCCAAGCCGAAGCGCTCAATAGAAGGCTGCGCGGTTATCACCAGCATGGGGATGCCGTCGGCGTAAGCGTTGGCCACGCCAGTCAGCAGGTTGGTGGCGCCAGGACCTGATGTGGAAATGCACACCCCCAGTTTGCCTGTCGCTCTCGCATATCCGTCCGCCATGAAGGCCGCTCCGGATTCGTGCCTCGCCAACACCGCCTTTGGTCCGCCCCGGCGCTCGCTACGGGCGAGGGCGTTATAAAGTGGTTCAATACTGCCTCCTGGCACACCGAATACGTACTTCACTCCCAATCGTTCCAGATAGTGGAGTATCAAATCACCATTCTCGATCATGCTTTGATACCTTTTCGGACATGTATAAATTTTGAGCGCGAATTCTTGGGTAAGATGGCCGGAAAAGATAGGGTCTAAATGTAAAGCATTGAAAAACAAGAAATTTATGGACTAGTCCTATCGGACGATTGTTGCTTTCGCCGTAGGCGTTGCGACGTGGAAGAGAAAATAGAATGACTTTTCGGTCTGAGTGATGGAGAGGCGCAGGTTGGTTTTTAGATTAACAAGAAGCGATGAATTACCCGTAGATACTGCGAACTGGCGCAAAAAATGGACTATCTGGACAGGAAATATCCATAAATTCACTTTTTCTTATTTTTCTTTAAATACATTGCAGGTTCGGCTTGACAGGTTCGGCTAAAAACGTAAACTAAGCGCCACTCCAGCAGAGAGACGCAAAAAGCTCCTGCTCAAGAGTAATATGCGGGAATAGCTCAGTTGGTAGAGCACAACCTTGCCAAGGTTGGGGTCGCGAGTTCGAGTCTCGTTTCCCGCTCCAAGATTTCAGAAACCCCGACAAGCTCGGGGTTTTTAGCTCTAGAAGTCTTGATTATAGGCGCGGTGGCAGAGTGGTCATGCAGCGGACTGCAACTCCGTGTACGCCGGTTCGATTCCGACCCGCGCCTCCATGTTTTCTCCGGCAAATGCCTCCCTCGCCTGGGTGGCGAAATTGGTAGACGCAAGGGACTTAAAATCCCTCGGTATTTGATACCGTGCCGGTTCGATTCCGGCCCCAGGCACCAATCCCTATTTTTACACATAATACTAAATCATCCCAAGCCCTTTAAATTCGAGGCTTTGCGGCGGTTTTTGGTGTTTTCGGAGATTTACTAAATACCCCCCTTACAACCACTTTTTGTCGTAGCACTACGCCAAAATTACGCCAGATTTACGCCAAGGGAGTACGAGGAAGTTTAATGGCAACTTTTCGAAAGCGCGGGAGCGCTTGGCGCGTTGAGGTCAATGTAAAAGGTCAACGTGATTCTGCAACTAAAGATACAAAAGCTGAGGCTCAGGAATGGGCCGCCAGACGAGAAATTGAACTGCGGTCTCAGTTCGATGGCAGGAGTCTGACTCATATTGTCAGGGATGTTTTTGAGAGATACGGGCAAGAAGTCAGCCCGTCAAAACGAGGTCAGGACAAGGAGTTGTTGCGGCTTGCCAGTTTCTGCCGCGATCAAATAGCGGATATAAAACTGGCGGATCTTAACGCATCCCATATCGCAGACTGGCGAAACCGTAGACTTAAGCAAGTATCATCCAGCTCAGTTAATAGGGAGCTTAACCTGATGTCTCACGCGTTTGAAATTGCGCGGAGAGAATGGCGCTGGCTCACTGAGTCACCGACACGAGATGTCACCCGTCCTAAAAATCCTCCACCGCGAGACCGGAAAATTTCAGATGATGAAATCGAGCGCGTTTGTCTGGCGCTGGGCTTTGTCGATGGCGTTACGCCTGAAACTAAAAGCCAGCGGGTGGCGATCGCCTTTTTATTTGCTATCGAGTCGGGAATGCGTGCAGGTGAGATCTGTGGTTTAACCTGGGATGCCGTAAATGGCAACGTTGCTTATCTGCCTAAAACCAAAAATGGCACGTCTAGAAATGTTCCTCTTTCATCGCGTGCCTGTGAGTTGCTTTCTTTTCTCCCTGTTGACGGAGAATCTGTGTTCAACATAACGACTGTTCAGTTGGATGCAATCTTCAGAAAGGGAAGGGATAGGGCGGGCGTAGAGAATCTGACTTTCCATGATACCCGCCACGAGGCAATTACTCGCCTCGCTAAAAAGCTTGATGTATTAGAGCTTGCGCGCATGGTGGGGCATAAGGATTTAAAACAGCTTCTTGTTTATTATAACGAGACCCCTCAGGCGTTGGCGGCAAAACTGGGGTAGTGCTATTCATAGGAGTTATAGGCAGGGATTATGGACGAGAAGAAGTTAAGTATGTTTCCGTGTGCTCATTGCAAAGAGTCCGGAACCTGTGCTCAAGGAAAAGATGGGGCTAGTTGTAATGTGTGTGTCAAAAGGAATGAACTGAGAGGAAAGGAGCACTTTGGACTGGCGTGTGGTATTTGTGGTGGCTTAGGTTTAGCTGAGCCTTTTACTGACCGTCTCATTAAGCGCGTTCCTTCCTTAATGGCCATTATGGTTGTTTTTGGTTTGTTGATCATTGTGTCATTGGCTGCCTTCACTAATAACCAGCATTTTTCAGAAATATTAGCTTTATCTGGCACTTTGATTGGAACGGTAATCAGCTATTTCTATTCAAACTCCAGCAAAGCTAAGGCTGGCTAATATTAAGCCCTCTGGCAAAGAGGGCTTTCTTGTTTTAATGCTTTCGTGGCCGACCTGTCTTGGCTTGGCCATCTTGGTGGCTGAGTGTCCACTCTATTACCTCTTTGGCTCGCCAACGTGGCTGGCTGCGGCTTTGTGCTGACTTCCCATTTGCTGTTGGAATCCGTATGGATTTAGGGAAGGTCGGCTGGCATATGACCCGCTGCATGGTGTGGCTTTCTGAGCACTTCAGATATTCGGCAATCG
The DNA here is from genome assembly GCF_057367735.1 of Hahella sp. NS-SX17. Classification (NCBI taxonomy): domain Bacteria; kingdom Pseudomonadati; phylum Pseudomonadota; class Gammaproteobacteria; order Oceanospirillales; family Hahellaceae; genus Hahella; species Hahella sp. NS-SX17. The sequence goes on along the minus strand of NZ_CM170632.1, from coordinate 4,736,247 downwards.
TGGAAACATCCCAAAGGGCGATCTCTGTGGAGATTCTAGGCTGAAGCTTTTCGATGATGGCCTCTGCCAGTTTGTTGATTGCGCGTAATTCGTTTGCTTGTTCCTGCATAGTTCTCACCAGGGGATGTCGTCGTCAAAGTCGTTATGTGTTTGGCCGTTGTTTGGCGTCTGCATTTGGTTCTGTTGTGGAGCTGCCATTGTCGCGGGCTTGTATCGGTTGGGCTCTTGTGGCGTCTGTTTCGGGCTCGCGAAATCGATCTTTATCACCCTACATTTGATCTTGGCTCCGGCTGTTCTGTCTGACTTGGTGAACTGCTCCAGCTCCAAATCATCAGCTGTCACGACCAGCTTTGTGCCTTTGGTCAGGTGCGGCTCCAGCGAGATCGCACGGTCGCCCCATAGCGCGCCGTCGATCCACTGGGTCCGCCTGTTGTCGCCGTGTCCAATGCTGTAGGCGAGGGCGAGCGTAGCCACTGCCTGTCCGCTTGGGGTGTATCTCAATTCGGCGTCACGCCCGAGGGCGCACAATTTAATAAACATGAATTCTCCTTCTCTTATGCTGCTTGCGAAGTTAATACTTCGCCCATGTTTGCGCTGACCAGTGCCTGGGCGACGGGCGGGCAGACCGCGTTTCCGCATCTGGCGACCTGGTTGGATTTGGTTATTGAGTCCCCTGTTTCGGTTCGGTCAAATACGTAATCCGCTGGAAATCCCTGAGCGGCGAATAGCTCGTGCGGTTCCAGCATGCGCATTCCTATATCTATGATTTCAAAATGCTCCCCCTTGATGGTGACGAGTCCAAACCGGTGTTTCGTCGTTACGGTCTGGAGTGGTTCGCGACAGTCGTGGCCGATGCCTGTCCCGTAGTACTTCAGAAGAAACGCACGAACCTCGCCGATATGGTTGCCGCCAGCGGATATGGTGTGGACAGGCTCGTCCGTTTTACTTCCGACATTGGTTCCGCGCAGTTTTACCAAGTGACTGGTGACAAGCTGGTTCTGGCATCCCTTGGTGGTGATGGTCGGGAATGGCTTGTCGATCTTCACCCCGGTAACCCCGCCAAAATGCTTGGCAAGAAATGCCGCTACCAATTCAGGCTTGCCTCCGCCTTCGATTTTCTGGCTCTCCGCCTCTGTTTGAGCGACGAACGGGGCGGCGTTATTTACCACGAAGCGTTCAATTCCCCGCGCAATGCGTTTCATGGTGTTTTCGGCCAACGGTTTCTTGCGGCCAAAAATCGATTTGCAGGGGATTGACCAGTCGATGATATCCGCTGCAGTACGGTAGGGTTGGCGTCCCGGTCCGTGTGTAGGTGCTGGCCATTCGATAGGCTGATTGTCTTTTCGCGCAACCAGAAACAAGCGCTTTCTGATTGTGGGCGCGCCATAGTCACAGGCGGAAAGCTCGCGCCAATCAACGGTATAACCTAACCCTTTGGTGATGCGGCTTGTGTTGAAGCCGTCGCCCAGCGCTTCTTTAATTTCTTCCATTGCTGGATGGTTTGCCGGTAGTCCCGTGGTAAGGGCGCGGATAAAAGCCCGGAAGGTTTCCCCTTTGCGTTCTGCGCAGGGCTTCCCGTTGTCGTCCAGAGGTCCCCAGGTTACGAACTCCTCTACGTTTTCCAGCATGATGACCCGCACTGGAACCATAGATGCCCAGCGCAACACCACCCAGGCGAGACCGCGTATATTCTTGTTCACTGGCGTTCCGCCTTTCGCTTTCGAGAAGTGTTTGCAATCCGGGCTGAACCACGCCAGGCCGACGGGGCGACCGGCGCAGGCTTCCACGGGGTTCACATCCCATACGGATTCACAGTAGTGTTTCGCCTTGGGGTGGTTGACCTTGTGCATGGCGATAGCGTCTGGGTCATGATTGATGGCAATGTCTACGCAACGGCCAAGGCCCAGCTCCATTCCTGTTGAAGCTCCGCCGCCGCCGGCGAAGTTATCAACGACTATTTCTCCTGGTAGTAACATCTGTTTTCCTTTCTGGCTGTCCCTTTCGTCTTGCTTCAGGCAAAGGGAGGGCATTGCGGCCAGTAATAGCCGCTGTTCAATATTCGGTTTCGTTGTTTGAGCTACTTGATTCGGATGTAACTCTTGCCAAGCTCCAGGCGGGCGCCGGGGATGTCTTTACCGGCTTTCAGGTCCTGGGTGATGGCCTGCTTGTTGGGTTTTATCGTCACGTCTACGGCGACGTAATCTTGGGGAAGGGCGGCTTCGTCTTCGATATGAGCCACCTCTCGACCTGCTACGCATGAGATTGTGTGTAGCGGGGTGCTGACGGTTTTAATGTGTGTCAGCTCCATATGGTTCCGCAGGTATTCGCTGATGGATTCTTCTTTGCGCTCTATGCTTTTCTCGCGCTTGTTTAGTCGGTCCACTTCGGACTTGATGGCGGAGCGATCGGCCTCAAGGTTTTGAAGTAGCCGAGCGATCTGCGCGGCCTTGTCCTTAAACTCTCCCTCTACGGCTTCCAATGTGTCAGCAATGGCTTGCTGTAGGGTTTCGTCGTTGTCGGCGTCAATGTTGTGTAGTTCGGCAAGCTTGCCGGTGATCTCGTATAGCTTCGGCACTTATGCTGGCTCCGCGTGCTCCAGGGTGTTTTTCTTGGCGGCGTACAGGATGGTCAGGCGGCGTAATCCGGCGTCGTCCCATCTTGATTTCAGGCGAATGGCGGCGCCTTTAAAAAGCGCTTCCAGGTCGCTGAGTGTGTCCGCTTCGTCTATCAGTCTCGCTTGATCGTCCAGCCATGCTTTATCGACGGCCTCTTGGCGTTTCCGTTCTGCGCTGTGGTCGGCGCTGGGTTCAGGTGATAGGCGCTTGTGCATCCCGGTCGTAACGTCTCCGGCAAAGCCCAGCATGTATAAGCACTTCTTGATGGCGTCCGTCAGCGTCTTTTTGGGCGCGTCCGCGTCGTACTGAATGCCAAAGGCGTCCTTATAGACGTAGGGTGTGTGTCCGTAGTGGATAAACTCGGCGATCTCGTTTTCGTAGGCATACCAGAAGCGGAGCTTGATAGTGTGCGCCTTCCCCATAATCATCTGCTGGCCTTCTGCGTCCAGGTTAAGCGGCGCGCCTTCGTCGATGCGCTCCTCTAAAATCTCATAACCCCAGCCAGTCCCAAGCGGGCCGAACTGTTCAGTGGCTCGCTTGATCAGGTAAGAGGCGTTTACGCTGGTTCCAACAAAACCCGAGGGTAGGGTGTAAGCTTCGGTGTATTCGGGAGCGGTCTTTTCGACCGCCTCCCATAGTTGTAAGTTAGTGGTGGGCATACGCTTGGTGTTCCTCGTAGCGGTCTATCGCTATGTCTTCCTGCTCTTGTTTGTATGCCGCGTCCGCGAGGTATTTCCCGATGCTATAAGCGGCGTTATCGATCATCTGCTTGCAGGAGGTAACCGCGGTTTGACGGCCTTTCTTGTCGTCCCTGCTCTGGTAAAGCAGGGATAAAACAGAGTCGATGTCGTCGCCTTGTTTGACCTCGTCCAATACATCCTGAAAGCCCCACTTCTGGCCGTTCACATGGACGCGGCGACCTTCCAATAAATCCTCCGCGATGGACTTAGCCGTGCTCTCCAGAATGCGCTCTTTGATCTCTTGTCTTTCCATGTAGTCCATGTATTTCATTGCTCTAAGTCCTTCTGAAGTTGGGTAATGATGTTTTGTAGTTCGGCGATCTTGCGGTCACGTTCCTGAATGGCTGAGTTGGCGTCGACCAGATCGTCATGGCTGCATTCCAGATCAAATACCAAGTCGCTGTTCTTATCTCGTAGGTCGTCCAGTCTGTAGAGGATGGCTTCAGCCTCGACCGCGCACTTGATCATGAGGGCGTTTAGAAGCTCTCTGTCTGTCATGTGGGTGAGTAGAGTTCCGTTCATGTGTGGTCCTTATTGGTAGATAGCGACTGGAAACTTGGCGTTAGGGTTAACAGCCTTGATGGCTCGTTTGCTCTTGTATTGGGCCAGTCTGGATAGGTTGCTGATTGGGCTTGTGTGTGGAGACACTGACAGATGAATAGTTGGTTTAGGTTTTCTATTGTTTGACTCTAGGGGGCTAAACATTTCTCTATCCTTGTTGGCGATAACTTGGGATAGAGTTTAGAGCTATGAACTTTTGAGGTCAACCAGAAAGTTCAATATTAAGTACTCAATTCGTCGAGGCGAAAAAAAACCTGCTTTTGCAGGTTTTATGTACAAAACGAATGCCTTCTGGGTTTTGTTTGTTGGTTTGGAGATGTAAGGGGATGATTATTTTTTCAACAAATCCATTGTTCCCACATAGACTAAATCTGGATTACAGTACTACTGAATACCAAATTATTCGTCCAAGAATGCGCACATTCTTCAGGCTTTCGCCGACAACTATTTCATCCGGGTAATCAGCGCCGTTATAGCACTTGAGCCTCAGCCCCCCGCCGGGGACACGAAATACTTGCCGCACGATTATCATGCCGCTGTGATCAATGCCATACAGTTTTCCGTCTTTTATTGACGTATCGCCTCGGTCGGCGACTGTAGTGCTTCCATCTGGTAATACTGGGTCCATGCTGGAACCATTTACCACAATACAAGCTGCGTTTTCTGGCTCAACACCTTGCATCTCAAGCAAGGGCGCCGAAAAACGAAACTTGGCTCCATGGTTATCCAAATTGACAACGCTGCCGTTACCGTTAGACAACTTAACTTCGGTATAAAAAGGCAACTCTACCTCATCCTCCTTTAGTGGGTCTCCTTCATTCCACACCTCGACACTGCCGCTCCAGCCAGAATTTAATTCAGGCTTGTCTCTTTCTTTCCCAGAAAGAAGCCAATCAGGATCACATTTAAGCACTTGGCTCAAGGCCACTAGATTCCCGCCGCTTGGCTTGCTAACAGCATTAACCCATTGGCTGACAGTCCCTTTTGAGACGCCCATTAGTTTAGAAATTTGTACAGCTTTCAGACCTAGGGTCTGCATGCGCTGTTTGATGCGGTTTGAAGTATCCATAGGTTTAGTATGCTAAACAATATAGAGTTCATAGTCTTGACTTCTAAAGTTCAGCACTCTAGATTAGTTCTAAACTATGATCTTTAGGAAGTCAACTATGAAAAAAGCTGAGGTAGTCCAGTACTTTGGAAGCCAGCAGGCATTAGCAAACGTTTTGAAGCTTCATAAGTCCGCCATTTCACAATGGGGCGACACGATCCCGGAGCTACGCGCCTTTCAGTTAGAGAGGCTGACAAACGGCAAGTTAAAGCATGACCCGAATGTAGCCGCCGAAACGACACGGTCAGTTTAAGAGCAGGGAGGCTTTTAATTCATGAAACAGCAATCACGCCTAAAACTACTTATGTCCGCCGTTAATCGCTGGTTGGAACAACCCAAAGCGAGCCGGGCGATTATCTGCGGAGAAATCGTTCAAGCCGCTAACGACTGCGGGTTGTCTGAAATCCTTAAAAACGAAGGGATTACGTTCAACCGGTCGGACGATCTTTATAACGACATGCGCGTCAACGCCCAAAAGATTTTCCGCTGGCTGGGTCAGTACGACGGGATACACGCCTTCCTTGATCGGTTGTGGTGTCTGGAGCCCGCCATCGTTGCGGCCATGCCTGAAGCTTTGCGCCTGTCTTATTTGAATGACGTGTTCAGCGTTGCGGGTGTCGTGGTGTGCAGCCGGCAGGTGAGTTGCGAGCACATCGACGCCAACCGTATGGCGGCATGCCTAACCAAAGAGCAGATGGAAGCCCAGGTGTCCGTCATTGAGTTGGGCATACACCCGGACCTCGAATCCGCCCGTCGCGCCTATCAGGAAGTGTCCGAAGCGGTCGCCACTGGGGCGGCTGTTCTGGGCGAGCTGGAAAGAACCTATCCCGAGCTGAACTATAAGGGCGCTGCAATGGCCGCCCGCTCTCACGCAGTTATCAACTAGGAGGTTGATGTATGACGGCGCAAGCCAACGTCTTGGCGTTTCCTTCCGCGCCCAAAATGGAAGTGGTCAAAGCAGATATTGATAACGGTTACTTTCGCTTAGCCAATGAGCTGGCGGACAGCCTTTGCAAAGTAGAGCTGTCAGGCCGTCAGTATCGCGTCTTCATGGCCCTTATCAGGAAGACCTACGGATACGGGAAAAAGTTTGACTGGATTGTGGCTGAGCAGCTTTGCCAGCTTATGAGTTATGAGGGATGCCCGTCGCATATCCGCGCCGACATCCGCGAGCTTAAAGCCCGCCGCATGATCGTTGTCGATGGTCGGCAAATGGGGCCTAACCCGGTTATCTCCGACTGGGAAATGACGAAGCCAAGCAGGCCGAAAACGGCCCAAAAACGAGCCGAAACCGGCCCGAAAATGAGCCGAAACCAGCCTGTTAATGAGCCGAAAACGGCCTGTTCTTACACTACGGATTTAGAACAAAACAGGCCGAAACCGGCTCGTCAGCAGGCCGAAACCGGCCCGAAAAACGAGCCGAAAACGGCCTACACAAAAGACAATAAAGACAATCTTACAAAAGACATTGTTAAGAAAGCGCGTGTGAAACGCGCCACCCAAGCGCCGACCGATTTTGAAATCACCGACGAGCTGTTCGGCTGGGCATGTGACAACCGGATCACCACGGACCTTGTCACCGAAACCGACAAGTTTCTCGATTACCACCGGGCCAAGGGTTCGACGTTCAAGTGCTGGAAGTCGGCGTGGCGTAACTGGATGCGCAACAGCATGAAGTTTGCGCCGAAGCCAACCCGTCAATCGCAGCTCAACGAATACGGAGCCGCAGGCAACAGCACGGTGCCTGGGGATGTTTACGGGTTTCACGACACAAGCTGGGCGCAGGATTTAGGGATTTAACCATGGAAGCAAAGCACATCGGATCACAGCAAATACGCGGCGCAATCAGCCGAACGCTACGCCAGGGCGACACGCTAAAGCACACAGCGCAGAGCAGGGCTTACGGACAATCACAGGCCGCTATTTCCGAGCAGGCGGCGGAGATCGTCAACGCCTTGTTCACGGAGCTTAGCGGAGTATTCCCCGCCTGGAAGTACGCCTTCCCAGACCATGAAGTCATCCAGCAGGCCAAGAAAGCTTGGACCAAGGGATTTATCGAAAACGGGATTCTGAGCATGCAACAGGTTCAGGTCGGCCTAACCAGAGCGCGCAGACTGAACTCCCCGCACATTCCCAGCGTGGGCCAGTTCATCGCGTGGTGTAGACCTACAGCGGAAGACCTTGGCCTGATGCCAGTACAAGCGGCCTATCGGATGGCCTGCGGTGGACTTCAGCAGCTTGAGCGGGGGGAAAGCCTTGCCTATCTGGCGGCGCGTATCGCAGCAAGGGAAACGGGCAGCTTTGAGCTTAGAACACGCCCTGAAAGTGAAATGCTGCCGCTGTTCACACGCAATTACGACATCGTCTGTCGCCGCGTTATGAGCGGGGAAGACATCCAAGCGGACATCCCAAAGGCGCTACCAGAGCAACCAGCGAAGGCGTCTAAGCCTGTACCACGCGAGGAAGCCCGCCGACGCATGGCGGACTTGTTGAAATCAGTTTCGGCCAGCAGTTAGGCCAAGGAAAAGCAGTAATGACACAAACACATGCAAGAAGAACCGACCCAATAACCAGCCATCTGGCGGCGGCAGCCAATGAGTCGAACCGCTGGACGCAGACGCAGCTTGTCGCGCTGGAGTTAGCCAAGCGCCCTGTGCCGGATTGGGTCATAGGCTGGACCAGTTCAGAACTGGCGAGGACGGCCAAGCTAGACCGCTACATGGTCGCACGCCGTCTACCTGACGCTGAGAAAGCGGGCTTGGTGGAGCGCGTCGGAATCATGGAATGCTCGATTTCAGGACGTAAGGCGGTGGCCTGGAGGGCGGTTAAGCATGACTAAGCGCCCAAGAGAATACGCCGCCGAGATTCTACAAATGCAGGGCAGGGAGGAGCGAGCCAAAGCGCTGGCCGCCGTTCCCGCGAATTTCCGCGCCATGGTCGAAGCGCATGTGCGGACCCACTTCGCGTTGAAGACGAAACCCAAAGCGGCGCCGTCTGTGATCACGCCAGAGATGGCCAGGGCTTTGATTCGGAGGCGGGCGGCATGAGCGACGAAACCTTAGAGCAGAAGCTGCAGAACATCCGCAACAAGGCGGCGGAGTTTGCGAAAGCTAAGGCGAATCGGGTCTACCTGGAGGAGTTCCGTAAATCAAAGATCGCCATTCTGATGAGAGAGGCCGAGAGCGCGGACCCGGACCTGACGGCGGCGAACCGTCAGGAGGCATGGGCAAGGCGGCACCCGGAATACCTGGAACTTTTGAAAGGCCTGATGCAAGCGACGGAGGAAGAAGCCCGGCTGCATTGGGAGTTACGGACAGCGGAATGGGCGGTGGAGATATGGCGGACAAAGTCAGCCAACAAGCGGGCAGAGCGGATGAGGTACGGGGCGTGATCTATAGAAACCAGAAACTACTGGCGGCCATTAGGCAGCTACCGTGCGCCTCCTGTGGCTTAGAGGGTGGCTCTCAGGCTGCCCATTCCAACCTGCTGAGGCACGGCAAGGGCAGGGGGCTGAAGGCGTCAGACGCCGCCACGTTCCCATTGTGCCTGCCTTGTCACATGGAGTTTGACCAGGGTAAGGCGCTAACCAAGGCAGAGCGAGAACAACTGACCATGGATTGGCTTGCCTGGACGCACATACAACTGATTGAAAATGAACTGATAGAGGTGAAGCGATGAGACGAGCAGTAGATGAAACCGCGTGGTTGCTGGAACAGTGGGCGAGGTGGTCTAAATTGAATAGAGATAATATTAGTTTCCCATCAGCCACGCCTTTTGCGCGAATGGCTGGAAGCTCGGTGCGGTCGCCAGTGATTACGGATCAGGAGGCGGCCAAGGTTGATTTAGCTGTGTCCAAGCTGCGGGCGAGGGATGAGGAGATGGGAGAAGTTGTGCTGCTTTACTACATGGCGGGAGAAAACCTCTCATATGTAGTTCGTAAGATGCCAAAACTTGATCGGCGTAAGGCGGACCTCCTCGTAAAGTCTGGAATTGCATGGATAGATGCTGTGCTTCAGTGATTCAAGGGCTGTCATGAATTACTGGCTTAAAAATAGAGTGAACTCCTAGGGGGATCAGATGGTTCTCTTAACTATTTACAATTTAACTATCTTGTCCCCGCGGTTGAGTTAATCAATGGAGGAGTTGTGAAAATATTGTTGATTTTTTTTCTCGTTTGTTTTTCAGGTGACACTTTGTCAGATGGAAGCCTTCTGTCAGACCTGTGCTCTAACTATATTTATCTGATTGATAAAGAAGATAAAAAAGTTAACTTTATGAAGGCAGGATTTTGTGTTGGTTATATTGGCGGGATGAGAGATTTTGACAAGCTTAGCGCTGGGCTTAATGGGTTGAAAAACAGTGACTTTTGTATTCCAGATGAAGTAGATAATGATCAACTTGTTAGGGCTGTTGTTAATTTTATGGATAAAAATCCGGAAAGTATGGGTTTTCATGAGGCAAATATAGTCTTTATCGCTTTGATTGATTCATTTCCTTGTGAATAGATGCAAATTTTTTGGCTTTAATTTGGAGATTTTTCTTGCAGCAGTATGTGGGTTATGAAGTGATTTAGATAATGAGGAATGTATGGTGGATATTACTGTTATTAATGGTTCTTATAAAAAGTTTGATCTAAAGAAAAATGTGAGCTTGAATTGCGGGCTTAATATTTTGACAGGAATTAATGGTGTTGGAAAGACCAGGTTTCTTGAAGGTGTTAACCTTGGAGTTCTAAAAGTTGTTATTGACGGAAGTGAGATAAACCCAAGTGATATATTGTACTGTGACTATAGAAGTGTTGATCCTAAGATAAGTGGGAACTATCAAGATCGCGTTTACGACCAAAACATAAATTCTCTGGTAGCTTTTTATAGCATCCAGAAAGGGGGTCTTACAGAGGTTTTAAAAAGAAGAGAGAATATGCAGGCTCCGGTGCGCCCTCCTCATGGTGGAGTTGATCAGGTAAAAATATTAAGTATCTAAATAAAATTAATCTTATACTCCTGCCCAAACTTTGACAGGACATCGGTGACTGACTCTTTCAGTCTCTCGAACGTCTCATGCGAACCTAGCGGCAGCCAGTTGTACTTCACCTTTCGCCACAAGATCTCTATCAGGTTTAGCTCTGGTGAATATTTCGGCAAATAGATCGGCCAGATGCCTTTATCCGCCCAATCCAACCTATGTCGGCGAAACTCCGCAGAGCGATGCATGGAGGCGTTGTCCAGAAGCACCACGGCAGGCTTAAGCGGATCTTTACTCCCCGCCAGCTTATTAAAAAGCGCTACGACTTTGGCGGAATCCACCCGCTCCTCTGTGGCATGGAATATCAGCTTCTGGCGGCGACTCATAAACCCCAGAACGTTCAGTCTCTTATTGTGTGGATAGGATTTCATTTGCGTCGGCTTCCCCACAGGGCTCCAGCCATAAGGTAAGTTGGAACGCTGACTGAAGCCTGATTCATCAAAGTAGTAAAGCTCGATTTCGCCCGCATCCTCCCAGGATTGAAGATCTTTCACAAAGCCCAGAAATTGTCGGAAGGCGTCTTCATCCCGAAGCGCGCGCAGCGAAAAGCGGAATCGCTTGAAGCTATACTTTGATTTTTTTTAAGTTCCGTTTAACGGTCTCCAGACTAGCGCTTTTTCCAGTTTCTTTCTCCAGACGTATCTGGACGTCTCGTAGTTGTTGGGGCTGCTCGTCAATCCACTTACAAACCCTTTCTTGTTCCTGCTCCGTGTAAATGGGCGGCCTTCCCGGGGAGGCGTCGCTAATGAGGCCACATATTCCCATGCTTTCCCACTGCTCAATCCAGATCGAAATGGTGTTGCGGTGGAAGTCGATAATGTCGGCAATTTTATCGATTTTATACCCCTTATTGCTGAGCAATATGGCGTGACAGCGAATACGGAAACGGGAGCTCGGGCTGTAGCGAAATCCATCGGTAAGAGTCTTTATTTCAGCGGGCTTAAGATGATTGACGTACTTCACGGTGCAAAATATGATCAGTTCGGGTGGTCGTAAGTAGCCTATTTTATTAGAAAATTTTTATTTTGCTACTTAGTAGATATATCAGATAAGCTTGGCAAGAATATTGATGATCTTAATTCATCTGATATTCGTATGCATTATGAGGAAATTGCTTCAGATGCTTTGGGGTTTGCAGATATAGAGTATTTCTGCAATAGGTATATTAAGAGAGTTTCTGATAATCAGTATAATGAGTTTCTTAGAGTTTACAAAAGAAAAGAAGTCGATTTTTATGATGAGGATGACTTCTTGACTGTGTTCGGTCCCAAGCCTTGGGAAATATTTAACGAAATTCTGATGGATGTTTTTGATGGAAAAATAAATATTGAATTCCCTACGGAAGGGGCGGAAAACTATACCTACAAAGTTATCTTGCGGGATAAATCTAGTGGTTCGAATATTTCTGTTGCAGATCTATCTTCTGGCGAGCGTACAATTCTGTGGATGGCGGCTGCATTGTTCAATAGTCGATATGAAATAAGTGGAGCTATAAAGCGTAGCAAATTATTTATGATTGATGAGCCTGATGCATACCTTCACCCATTGACTGTAGGGAAAATGGTAAAAGTTTTTGAAATAATGGTAAGTGTTTTTAATTGTCCGATTATAATTACAACTCATTCGCCTACAACGATAGCTATGGCGCGTGAATCTAGTATATACATTGTCACTAATGGTTTTGTTAATAAGGTGGATAAAGATATTGCTGTGGCTACACTTCTTGATGGAGTTTCTCAAATATCTATTGATGTTAATAATCGAAGGCAAGTCTACGTTGAAAGTCATTATGATGCCAATATATATCAGGCTATTTTTAATTTTTTGCGTAACAATTCAGAAAAAGTGAACCCTTATGTTAGCTTGCTATTTGTTCCTGCAGGTGGGAAGATTCCTGAGGATCAAATAAAAAATGTCTGTTGTCAGTTTTTGGTTTTGATGATGATAAAAAAATTAACGAGTTTGTAGAGAAGGTGAATGGTGTCGGAAGTTGCAGTATGGTTAAAGCAACTGTGAATGACTTGTATAGTAAGGGTAATAATTCTGTTCGCGGTTTAATTGATTATGATGAAGGGAACCATGGATCGGACTGTATAGTAGTATTAGGGAGTGAGGTTGCAAGGGCAATAGAAAATGTTGTGTTTGATCCAATTTGTTTTTTATTGTTACTGAATCATGAGCGCCCTCAAGAATACCCCATTAGCGCTCATTGCGGTAAAGATATTGGATGGACGAAATGGATTGGTGATATAGAAGCAATGCAGGCTTCAGTAGATTTTTTTATTGGGAATATTCTGGACGATAAGAATAAGGAGGATGCTGTGATAGAATATAAGTGTGGAATTAGGTTGAAAACTGATAGAAGGTATTTGATGTTTAAATCTCATGAATTAGAGAGTAAGATTGTAGAAAAATATCCAATGACAAATAAAATTATGGGTAGAGATAAGGGTAATCTTAAAAGGGCTGTAGTAGAAAGAATAATGATAAATTTGACGGATGGGAAACTTATACCGTCACTATTTGTCGATGCGATGGCTAGTTTACAGCGATAAATTATATTACGTTTTGCATTACATTTTGCCTTTTTCCATTTAAGAGGTCGATAAAGGTGAATAAATGGCGAATTTTTTGCTGTTTAGTCTTCGTATGAAATCTGTTTTTCTGTTAAATTTCCCCATCTAGAAATACATATCGAAAATCGCTTAAATAGATTGAAAAAATCTTCTATATTCATCTCATGGTGAATTTTCTGAACGGGTATTGCGTCATCGGATTGATTTTCATCAGATAAGAAAATCGTAATGTCTATTATACCTTGTCTATCGACGCCATTTATCTCGCTTGACCAGAATCTAACTCCTACAACGAAATCACTTTCTTCTATTAGTCCTTGGTCTCGAAGGTAGTCGCTTAAGTTGTAGTCGTCGTGATTGTCGGCTGCGGCTGTTCCACTAAAGTCATCATATTGAGCGCTAGCACTAAAAGTTTCTTCTGACATTATATTTTCTCCATATAGAATTTATTTTGTATTGAGCATTATATAACTTTAAGTATATCTTCCCACCTAGTAGTATAAGCAGGAGAAAGCCTCCCCCTCTTCATTCCCCAGGGCTGCTGTATACCCTGTCCTGCAAACCAAACAACGCCACCTGTTCCCCTATTAAGCTTATCCAATGTCTCCATAAGCTCCACACTGCCGCGCCTCCCTTCGTCTTCTTCAAATAGATGACGCTGACAAACCCCAGGAGGGGATAAGTCACAAAGCATTACTCCGGCCTTCAAATAGCGGTAGCCATCACGATAAAGCATCCCTAGATAATATTAGTATATTTTTAGGTCGTCTCTTATTCAATGGTCAATGGCTATCTTGTCAAATTATAAGTTATATTAACACACCTTATTGCGTTTTTGATTTTATTATAAATCGCTTAAGCCAAGTCATCTGGTAAATCTGAGTGGAAGCAAAGAGGACAGAACCAAATAAAATCACTGCCATCTACATGAATAAGTGTCTTGTTTATTTGTTTATGAGTTTCACACTTTCTCGGATGGTAGTTTATTATATTCTCAGTGTAGCTTTCTTGAAAATTGGTTGAATTGTTTTCACTTGCTGGATTTGGGGCTCTTTTATTTCTCAATCTTCTTAGATCTTCTATCATGTTGGAAGTGTTGTGGCGCCCTACTGTTTGAGATAATCGATATAAAAAGTACATTTTTTTTGAGTGACTGAAGCCGGAGAAGATATGCTCAACTTCACTGCCCCACATCTTCTTTCTGGTATTAATAAAAAACATAACAATTGGCGAGAAGCTATATCTGCTTAATGGTCCAACGGTCCAGCATTCAAATGGTACATTATACCCAAGAGCCGTATGTTGAGCTGCGCAAAATAGACAAAGGAGCTTATCAATGTCAATAATATCTGGACGTTTACGATTGGCTGCATTAACTTCCGTTAGTCTCATTTCTGCATGCCTGAAATCGACATTTGTATAGTTTGATGAAGGATCAGTTCTATACTTATTTTTAAAATAAGGAATCCATTTGAATCCATTCTCGTCTATATTTTCTGAGTTTATTGCCCATATCCAAGTATTGTCATCTAGTTTTATTCTTGCAAGACAATTGCAGCGTATGAATACCCCTCCATCGTTTAAACTCCTAATATGACTTCTGCTTACACTACTATGTTGAACTTGAAATTTTACGTCAAGAGTTGTTCTTTCTACTACACTGCATATGTTGTCTATAAGTTTTGAAGCTGCGACTCTGGCTAATTCAACTACTTGTTGCGCATCAGGTTCTGAATACTCAAACTCCCCCCCTAATAGTGTATTAAAGTGTTCGGGAGGGCGAAATGGTTCATAGTTAAGTTGGTTGTATGCGATTTGTTTAAGTCTTCTGTTTACACGACAAATTTTTAAGGATTCGGCTACTGTTAGAAAGTCAAAAATTTGTTGTATAAAGTATGTTAGGCTGGGGTTGTTAAGTATGGCGTCGAATTGAGTTTCATCAATGCTATTAAAATTATTTGAAGGTAGTAACTCATTGGGGATTCTTTTTCCCGGAGGATAACCTGACATAACCCGACCTCCAATATCCTTTGTTGGTGTTACGGTTTGACTTCTCTGAGGCAACATGGCTAGCGGCCTACATGAGGGTGTTAAAGCTCGCCTCCAGAACACTCTCCATTGTCAGTATAGAATATGACCAAAATGCTGCCTGTACTTTGGCGGTAAATCTGCTCGGGAGTGGCTGACGACTACAAAGCAGCTATGTTCTAGATTGGGCTCAGCCTGTTTGGAAATGCGTTAAAGGGGGCATATGCAACGTAACTCTAGAAGAAATTGACGCAAGGGCCAGAGAGTGGTCTAGCCCTTGCTAGCAATCTTAAGGCTTCGCGAGTGGGAAGATTTACTCTACTGAGGGTCCCTTATTTGAAAGTAAGGCGCAGAGCCTTCAACGGAAGGGAAAGTAGTCATTATCCACCCCATAGTTCTTTATTCGTGGACATAGTTAGTTCCTTCTGTCCTATGAGAGACGAGTTTATCCTGGATTTTTCAGGGTGCGATTGGTCATAGTGTGAGCTATATATTTGCTCATCTATTAAGCGTCTTTATTGAGCCTGAAACCTTCTTTAACGATAAAACTGGGTTCTTTGAGGGGCTGAAGAACAAGGCGGCTAAGATTTATTATGACCTTTAGTGAAATAATTAATTGAAAAGATTATTTACTATTGCAAATTTTGAAATAATTATGTAGGCTATTTCCTATATTCTGCACTACTGCGCCCTGACAACTCTCAGGGCGTTTTCATATAAAGACTCGGTATCCGAAAGGGGCCGGGTTTTTTGCTTTCTAGAGCCTCGCTTATGCGGGGCTTCTTCATTTCTGGGTTATGCAAACATGAGCTTCTACTTAGGCAAGCGCTCCAAGTCGCGCCTGGTTGGCCTACATCCCGACATTGTGAAAGTGATCGAGGGAGCTATTCAGATCACCCCCATAGACTTCACCGTGCTGGAGGGCCTGCGAACCATCGAGCGCCAAACGGAACTGTACAAGGCCGGCAAATCAAAGACGATGCGCAGCCGCCACTTAACCGGTCATGCGGTGGACCTGGGTGTGTTGATTAACGGCTCGATCACCTGGGAGACTCGCTATTATCAGATACTCGCCGACACCGTGAAGCAAGCCGCCGACGGGCTGGGCATTCCCATAGAGTGGGGCGGTGACTGGAATGGCTTTTTCGACGGACCTCATTACCAACTGCCTTGGAAAGAATACCCATGAGCGCCTGGGCCTCAATTCTGAACCTGTTTAAACCGGTCGCCGACCTGATCGACAACGTCCACACCAGCGACGAAGAGCGTCTGCAGATACAAGCGCAGCTATTCCAGATTCAGGCCGAGCTAACCCAACGGGTGATGGAATACGAAACCAAGCTGCTGGAGGCGAAGGCCAGAACGATCCAAGCGGAGGCGCAAGGCCAAAGCATACTGCAGCGCAACTGGCGCCCGTTAACCATGCTGTGTTTCCTGGCTTTGGTTGTGTGTGATTCCTTCGGCCTGCTGACGTTCAGGCTAAGTGTGGAAGCCTGGGACCTGCTGCAAATAGGGCTGGGCGGATACGTCGCCGGCAGATCGCTGGAGAAGATCGCCCCCAAGGTAACCGACGTGATGAGTAAGAAATAATGGAAGAGAACCAAACCACCCGGAGGCACTGGCACTTGGACAAGACCATCAGTGTGGGCCACCTGATCAGCACGCTGGTAATCGCCATATCTGTGATCACCTGGGCGGGCTCCATAGATCGCCGTGTGGAGCAAAACGCGCTGGCGGTTAAGTACCTGAATGAAGAGCAGGTGCAGCAGCGGCAACGTATCGACGCCGTCCGTAATGAGATTAAAACCGACTTGCGAGCCATCAACGACAAGTTAGACCGCCTGATCGAGCGGCAGAGTGAACGCTAATGCCCAAGGCATCGCTAAGGCCCTGTAAAGATAAAGGCTGTCCCAATACGACCCGGCATAAGTCGCGATACTGCGAGAGTCACGCAGACAAGCGAGAGGCAACGCGCTGGGGAGTCTGGCAACAACAGAAGGGCAGCGATACCCAACGCGGTTACGGTTGGCAATGGCGGAAGCTGAGAGCGCGGATACTGAGACGAGATAACTACCTGTGTCAGGTGTGCTTAAAGCAGGGGCGAACGAGTGCGGCGACTGAGGTGGATCACATCCAACCCAAAGCGAAGGGGGGAGGTGATCACGAAGATAATCTGCAAGGAATATGTGAGATTTGCCACAAGCGTAAAACATCAAAAGAGAGGCGTCAGTCTAGGCGGGGTTTGCCAGACGCCTAAGAATCACCAGTACAAGGCTCAAAGATTTGTTGCTCTGGAAACCAAGGGGGAGTAACCCCATATTTTTCATATAAAGCAGCCACTCGCCCTGTTCCAACCAAGTCTTCCAACGCTGCTTGAAGTGCGGCTTTGTGACGGTTACCAGGGCTAATACCGTAGTAATTACCTATATTGATTTTCTTCTTATAAACGGCAAATGCATACTCTGTAACTCCTGCTGCCTTTAGCGCGTCCAGCGCAGAACTGCGATCAAGTACGGCCATCGCGTCAAATCGCGAACCATTGAACATTTTTACCATATTTTCGTCATCGCCAGACTCCACTTTTTTAATATCAGGGGCGGTATTGAACTCTTTGAAATAAAAAGTACCTCTTTTCACTCCGATCTTTAGACGCTTAAGGTCATCAAAGGTTTTGACTGATTCTTCCATGCCTGGTTTAACCAGGAACTCTATAACCTTCTCCTGGTATCCAATAGGGCCAATATAGTCAATTTCACGCACCCTCTCATCAGTACACAAAGTTCTAGGGAGAATATCTACACTTCCTTTTTTTAACTCTTCGTAACTGGCTTTGAACTGCCTTTCTGAGAAGCGGACTGTATGACCTGCCTTCATGGCTGCCTCGCTGATAATATCAAGCAATGGGCCACTCATTGCCCCATCACTGATAACCATTTCAGGGGGGCGGCTTCGGACATCAACATTTAGTTCGGCTGCTGATGCTATGCTCACCCAAAAAAAGCATAGGCCCCATATTGCATAACGTTTTATTGGTAGCGAAAGCATGGAGTAACCTCACCAAATATGAATGAACACCTCTCTCTACATACAGAGTAGCCAAGGATTTTGATACTGCATACTTTGATTCGCGCGCGTGTGATTGCTACTTGGAGTAATGCCATAGATAGCCGTGCACTGATGAGCTTGTATGGTTGCGGTAAAGGATCACTCTGTGTCTACGATCATAAAAAAATTGGCTTATGTGGGGGCGTACAACGAGAAGTTAGGCCATCTGATCGAGCGCTATTCTACAAGCTTCCCAGAAGGGCGGTCCTAACGCCTAGCGCAGTTACGGTTTGAGCATAGGGCGCGAATACTGAGACGGGATAGTTACTTGTATCAGGTTTGCTTTAAGGCTGGGCGAAGCAGTGCGGCCACTGAAGTGGATCACATCTATCCCAAGGCCAAAGGTAGCGATGATAGGGAAGGGAATATACAAGGAATTTGTTGGTGGCGTCATAGGGCAAAGACACTTAAAGAGTAGAGGTTATTAGCCTATTCTATATTTTTAAGAAAGTGGGTAGGCTCTAATTGACAGGAAAAGAATAAAGCAGATGAGATCTGAGTTTTCGATAAGGAGCAGTAAAGTGCGTGCTCTGTTATGTCTCTGTATCCTTGGGTGTCTTGCTGCGGCGCCAAAGGCCCTTGCGGAGCTGGTAATTGTTCGTTACCCAAACTCTGAAGCAGTTAATGATGCGCGTCAGGATTATCCCTTGAAACTCCTTGATTTAGCCTTAAGTACAGCCGGTGCTGATTATAGGTTATTAGCTACGAAGCAGCGTATGCCACAGGGCCGTGCGCTTCAATTTTTGCGTGCGGGAGATGCTGTGGATGTGGTTTGGAGCATGACCTCAGATCAGCGGGAGAAAGAGTTGTTACCTGTGCGAATCCCCATTTTCAAGGGACTGATTGGCTGGCGTGTATTCCTGATAAATAAAGAGGATGCAGATAGATTCCACCATGACTTATCCCTGCAAGAGCTGAAGCGTTTTCTGATGGTGCAGGGACATGATTGGCCTGACACTGAGATACTCAAGCTAAATGGGTTTAATGTTTTAGAGTCACCAAGCTATGAATCAATTTTTGATATGCTGGCTAGAAAGAGGGCAGACCTCTTCCCGCGTTCAGTCGTTGAGGTGTGGAGCGAAGCTGAAGCGAATAGTGATAAAGGTTTAGCAGTTGAAGGCACTAAGTTACTGAGATATCCCACAGCGCTTTATTACTTTGTTTCACCAACAAATCATTCCTTAGCTAATGCTATCGAAGCAGGTTTAAATCAAGCCTTATATGATGGAACATTTGATGCGCTGTTTTATCGCTACCATTCCGAGCTGTTAAAAAAGACAGGGATATCCAAGCGGCAAGTTTTCACTATCGATAACCCAATATTACCTGAGGCCACGCCGTTAGAGCGTAGAGAGCTGTGGTATCAGGGAGATGATTAGCATGGGTTGTTGCGGTCAAAAAATGATCAAATAGCGAGAATAGGAAGGGGTGGGGCGGGTCAAATCTCTGATACCTGAGCGACCAACACCGCACCCCTAAGTCTTTTTTTATACCCGCGAAATTAAAAATTTCAGATTCACGCTGTGGGTGGGGCCGCCACTCGCTTGCCACGCAGCACCAAATAAAGCAATGGTCCAGCAGATACAAATATGGCAGTCAAAATGAAAAAGGGAAGAACGTAAGCGAAACCTTTCCCACGACTTTTCGCATCTTGGTACATCCATAGGCAAGCTAATGAAGCGAGTATATAGAGGTCGATAACAACCTGTGCGGTATCTGGTTTAGACATGAGTTGAAGACCAAACGCCACCAGAGACTGTTCTGCGCCAGCCATGACCCAAAGGGTAAAACCCATGAAGAGGCAGAGGACAATAAGAGGAGGGATTGAGAGTCTCATAATATTCCTTAATCGAGGCTGAGAAATGTAGTGTTGCACTTTGCCGTTAGTTGGATGCCCAAGAACTCCGGGCCTCAATATGCTTATAAACAAATGTAAAGGGGCGGGTCAAACCCGTGATATGCGGGCGTCCCGAATCATTTTTATACTCACGAATACTAAACTCAGATAAACGCAATGAGTGGAACCGCAACCAGAGCTGGACGGGGGCGGAAGCCCAAGCCCGTTGCGCAAAAGCTCCTGGCCGGCAACCCCGGAAAGCGTCAACTCAACACCCACGAACCCCAGTTTTCCCAGATCACTAACATCGACTGCCCGGACTGGCTGGGCGACGACGCGCGCCGCATGTGGGAGCTGATCGCCCCGGAGCTGTGCGCGCAAAAGATCATCGCCATTACCGACGTGCATAACCTGGAAGCCTTCTGCGCCGCCTATGGGCGCTGGCGTCAGGCGGAGCGCGAATTGGCGCAATACGGCATTACGATCACTGACGCAAACGGCGGCCTGAAGAAAAACCCGGCGGCCACTATCGCCAACGAATCCTTAAAACAACTGGCGACCTTCGGGGCGCTCCTGGGCCTGGACCCATCCAGCCGTCAACGTCTGACCGGCGGCGGCAATCAAGACGCATCAAACCCCTTCGATAAATTCTGATTTTCGGTTAATCCATGGCGGCTAAATATCCTCACGTCGAGGCGGCGACGCGGTACGCCCGCGCCGTGCTGGACGGGTCTATCCCTGCGTACCGGTACACGCGCCTCGCGTGCCAGCGTTACCTGGATGACCTCGCCCAGGAGAGCGATCCGGACTATCCGTATTACTTCGACCGGGCAGAGGCCGAGCGGGTGTGCGAGTTCGTCGAACTGCTGCCGCATACCAAGGGCGAGTGGGCGTTCAAACGTCAGCTTATCAAGCTGGAGCCCTGGCAGGTGTTCGGCTTCGTCAACATCTTCGGATGGAAGAGCAAGGCCGACGACTTGCGCCGCTTCCGCGAAGTCTATTGGTGCGTGCCAAGGAAGAACGGTAAAAGCATTATCGCCGCCGGCGTGGGGCTGTATATGTTCGCCTGCGATAACGAGTTCGGCGCAGAGGTCTACAGCGGAGCGACCAACGAGCGCCAAGCCTGGGAGGTGTTCAGGCCGGCCAAGCTGATGGTCTCGCGCACGCCGTTATTGCAAAAGGCCAAGGGCATTGCCGTTAACGCCAAGAACCTGAACCGCCCGGCGGATGAAGCGCGCTTTGAACCGGTCATTGGCAAGCCCGGCGATGGCGCGAGTCCGTCCTGTGCGCTCATCGATGAATACCACGAACACGACGCCCCCGACTTATACGAGACCATGGTGACGGGGCAGGGCGCACGCCGGCAGCCGCTGACGTTTATCATCACCACCGCCGGCAACAACATCGAAGGCCCTTGCTACGACAAGCAGACCGAAGCGCAAGAGATGCTGGACGGCGTCGCGCCCAATGACGAGCTGTTCGCGCTGATGTATGGCGTGGATGATCCCGAACGCTGGGCGGACCCGGACGTATTGGCCATGGCTAATCCGAATCTGGGCGTTAGCGTTTATAAAAAGTATTTGGAAAGTCAGCAGCAAAAAGCGATTCGCTCCGCCCGCTTTCAGAACATATTCAAGATCAAGCATTTAAATATCTGGGTTACGGCGCGCTCGGCGTTCTTCAACATGGAGCAGTGGCAACGCTGCTACGACCCCAGCCTGAGCGTGGAAGACTTCGAAGGTCAGGAGTGTATCGGCGGTCTGGACTTGGCCGGCAAACTCGACCTTAACGCTTTCATCAAACTGTTTTACCGCGACCTGATGGACGAGGACGGCAGAACCCGTCGGCATTACTACTGCCTCTCGCCGGTGTTCTGGGCGCCCGAGGATACGGTCAACAACCCGGACAACCGCAAGCTATCCAGTCGTTATCAGAAGTGGGTCAACCTGGGGGCGCTCACCGCCACCGATGGCGCGGAAGTGGACTATCTGGAAGTGCTGGCGGAGGTCACCGACACCAACCAACGCCACCCCATCGCGGAGATCGGCATCGATCCACACGGCGCGCTGAACCTGTCGCACCGCCTGGACGATGAGAACCTGAACCCGGTGCAGATCACGCAGAACTATTCCGGCATGTCCGCCGGCATGAAAGAGCTGGAAGCGGCCATCGCGGCGGGGCGTTTTCATCATGACGGCCACCCCATTTTAACCTGGTGTATGGGCAACGTCGTCGGACGCTATATGGGCGGCGCCGATGACGACATCGTTCGCCCGACCAAGGAACACAAAGACAAAAAAATCGACGGCGCGGTCGCGCTCATCATGGCCGTGGGCCGCGCTATGTTGGCGGCGGAAACCACTGGCCCCAGCATAAGGTTTGCCTGATGTTCTCCATTTTCAAACGTAAGAACGCCGCCGTCATCGACAGCTCGGCCAAGCTCGCGGAGTTGCTGGGCGCATGGTACGACGCCGACGCCGGTGTGCAGATCACCCCCGGCAACGCGCCGGAGATCAGCGCCGTGTTTTCGTGCATCAAAGTCCTAACGGAATCAATCGGCATGCTGCCCTTAAACCTGTTTAAGGAACTGCCCGGCGGCGGTTCGGAAAAGGCCAGCGGCCATCCCCTGCAGGCGCTGTTAAAGCATGGGCCGAACGACTACCTGACGGACCAGGAATATAAAGAACTGATCGTCGCGCACCTGTGTTTGCGCGGTAACCATTACAGCTACATCAACCGCACGGCGTCGGGCAGGGTGTTGGAGCTGCTGCCCATGGCCCCGGATGCAGTGACGCCGAAATTGTCCAACGAATATGAACTGACCTATGACGTGCAGTTTAAAAGCGGCCCTGTGCGCACGCTGCCGGCGGAGGAGGTGCTGCATATCCGCTTATGGAGCCTGGACGGCTTAACAGGATTGAACCCAATTCAATACAACCGCCACTGCCTGGGGCTGGCCAAGGCGACCGAAAAACACGGCTCCACACTGTTCGCCCATGGCGCGAAACCCTCCGGCGTGCTCTCCACCGATCACGCGCTGACAGATAAACAATACGAGCGCCTGAAACAGGAGATGGAGCTGCACCGCGGCGTCGCCAACCAGAACCGCGAGATGATCCTCGACGGCGGCTTGAAGTGGCTGCAGGTGTCGATGACGGCGGAAGATTCGCAATTCTTGGAAACCCGCAAGTTTCAGCGCTCCGAGATCGCCGGCTTTTTCCGGGTGCCGCCGCACATGATCGGCGACCTGGAGCGGGCGACCTTCAGCAACATTGAACACCAAGACCTCGCCTTTGCGCGGCATTCATTAATCCCGTACTGCACCCGCATCGAGAAGCGCATTAACAAGGCGCTGCTCTCAGACAAAGAACACGTCGCCCACTTCGCCAAGTTCAACATCAACGCCCTGATGCGCGGCGACATGAAGACCCGTAGCGAATACTACACAGCCATGATTCAAAACGGCGTCATGAGTCCGAACGAAGTCCGCATCCTGGAGGACATGAACCCCAGGGAGGGCGGCGACACCTACCTGACGCCATTGAACATGGCCGTTAACGGACAACCCACGGGAGAGGCTGAGAGTGCTGAATAAGCAGAAGTTAGATTTTCCATTAAAGATTAAATCCCTGTCCGACTCTGGCGAGTTTGAAGGGTATGGCTCCGTGTTCGGAGTAAAAGACTCCTACAGCGACATTGTGGTCAAGGGCGCGTTTGACGCATCCCTGGCGCGCTGGAAACAACGAGGCCGCCTGCCTGCGCTGTTATGGCAGCACCGCATGGATGAACCTATCGGCGTCTATACCGCCATGGAGGAAGACGAGCACGGCCTGAAGCTGTCCGGGCGTTTGCTGATTGACGATGACCCGTTAGCCAAACGCGCCTACGGGCACCTTAAAGCCGGCTCTATTTCCGGTCTCTCTATCGGTTACTCCGTCCCCAGTCATGGCGTGGAATACGACAGCGCCAAAGATGCGTTTTTAATTAAAGAAATCGACTTGTGGGAAGTGTCCCTGGTGACTTTCCCCGCCAATGACGAGGCGCGCATTGCGCAAGTCAAACACCGCCAACGAGACGCCGAGCACGCACAAGCCTTGGCCACAATCAAATCCCTGCAAACCCTGTTTAACTAAGGAACTTTCTATTTATGCCAGTTGCATTACAAGACATCCAAGACGTAGCGGAAGAACTGTCTAGCCGCTTCACTGAGTTCAAGGCGGCGAATGACTCCAGCCTGGAAGCCACCAAGGCGGAGGTAATCAAACTCACCGAGAAAACCGACAAACTCAACGCCCAGCTTAGCGAGCTGGAGGCCCTGAAAAAGGAGCTGGACGGCCTTTATAAAAAGCAGAACCGCCCCGGGACCGTGGAGGGCGATGCGGAATACCGCAAACACTTTATCGACCAGTGGATGCGCAAGAACAACGCCGCTGGCATCGAGGCCAAGGCCGTCAACCTGGGGGCGAATCAGGACGGCGGCTTTGGCGTACCGGAGGAGCTGGATCGCCAGATCCTGGAGCTGGAGCGCGAGCTGTCGCCGATGCGGGCGCTGTGCCGAAATATCCAAGTGTCCACGGACGGCTACAAACGTTTGGTTAACCTGGGCGGCGCTGGTTCCGGCTGGGTGGGCGAGACCGACGCCCGCCCGGAAACCAACACGCCCAAACTGGCGCAGATTGAAGCCTTCATGGGTGAGATTTACGCGAATCCCGCTACGACCCAAAAGGCGCTGGACGATGTGTATTTCAACGTTGAGCAGTGGATCGCCGACGAGGTGGCGCAAGAGTTCGTCGACCGTGAAGCCGACGCCTTTCTGAATGGCGATGGCGTGGGCAAACCGAAAGGCATCCTGGCTTACTCCATGGACACCGCCCCGGACGCCTCCCGCGAGTTCGGCAAGCTGCAACGAGTGATCAGCGGCAAGGCGGGTGACTTCAACGCGGATAACCTGCTAAGCGTGATCTACCGTCTCAAGAAAGCGTTTCGCCGCAACGCCAGCTGGATGATGACCGGAACCACGGTGGAGAAGGTGCGCAAGTTCAAGGACGCGGAGGGCAACTACATGTGGCGCCCCGGCATCGAGGCGGGACAACCCTCCTTGCTGTTGGGTTACGGCATTGAAGAGAACGAGGACATGCCGGAAGTGGCGGCGGATGCTAACGCTATCTTGTTTGGCGACTTCATGCGCGGCTATTCGATTGTGGACCGTATTGGCGCGCGCATGCTGCGCGATCCCTACACCCATAAACCCTTCGTTCACTTCTACACCACGAAGCGGGTGGGCGGCATGTTGGTCGACTCCAACGCCATCAAGGTGCTGACCTTGAGTAAGGGGGCGTAATGGCCCCCATCACCTTAGAGGAAGCCAAGCAGCATCTACGGGTTGAGCACGAGGAAGAAGACGCCTACATCACAGCGTTGATCGCCGTGGCGCGCAATCTGGCGGAGGAATATTCAGGCCTTTCCCTGGCGGAAGGCGAGAGCATTCCCGAGCTGGCCAAGCACGCCATAAAAATGATCATCGCCACCCTGTACGAGCAACGGGAGGACCAGACGGCGGCGACGGTCTCGCAAGTACCGCTGTGCTCCAAAGCGCTGCTGGATTTGCTACGGATTCGCAGGCTATGAGAGCGGGACGACTACGGCGACGGGTGACCATACAGGTTAATGACACGACTCAGGATGAGTACGGCGAAACCGTGCAGGGCTGGCGAGAAGTCGCCACGCGCTGGGCGGGCGTGGAGCCGCTGTCCGGTCGGGAGTTCCTGGCCGCCAGCGGTCCCCGCGCTGAGCTGACCACCCGCATGGTGCTGCGCTGGGAGCTGGGGCTGGCTGGGCTCACGTCCCAGGATCACCGGGTGATCTATCAAGGGCGCGTCTATGACATTCATTCCGCCATCAATGCCAACGAGGCGAATAAAGAATGGGTGCTGATGTGCGCGGATGCAGGGGGGCATCATGAGTAGCGGCGTCAAGATCAGCGGCCTGCGCGAGCTGCACCAAGCCTTACAACAACTCGGCAAGCAGGCGGCCAACAAGGCGGCGCGGGACGGGCTGACCGAAGCGGCCAAAACGTTCAGGAAAGAGATCCGCCAAGGCGCGCCCGTAAAAAGCGGCCACCTGCGTAAACACATCCGCTACAAGCTTCGTAGGGATCGCAGCGGTCGCGGCTACACCGGTCGCGTGGGCGTGCATCCCAAAGCCTACTACGCCCGTTTTATCGAGTTCGGCGCCGCGCCGCACGCCATTCCCAACCCGACCACCGGACGAGGGAGAAACAAGCGCAAGAACAAAAAGCGCCTGCGCATCGGTTCGCAGGTGGTGTCCGGCGTTAACCATCCCGGCATTGCCCCGCGTCCTTTCCTGCGTCCGGCGTTTCTGCGCGCCAAGGATGCAGCGGTCAAAGCCGCCGGCAAACGCATGTGGCGTTCCATTATTCAAGCGCGTGCGAAGCGCAATTAATCAACCCTGAAGGAGTACGCGGGAATGATCATTCCCCGATTGCTGAAGCGGCTGCGTAAGGCGGAAGAGGTGCGAGCGCTGATTCCGCCGTCCGCGATTCATGGACATTTTCTACCGCCCCACGCAGCAACGCCGGCGCTATCTCTGCTGTATGTCGGCGACGATCCCGTCAACGACCTGGGCGGAGAGGATAGCAGCCGCCGCGAACGGGCGCAGATCGACGCCTGGGCGCCGACGCTCAAGCAGGCGGAGCAGTTAGCAAAGGCTGCGACGGCTGCATTGGCTCCACGCGGCCAGGATTTCACCGCTGTACGCAACGGCAAAACCTACGAGTACGACGACGCGGCCCAGCTCCACCGGCTGAGGCTGGATTATTCATTTACCTTTTACGAGGACTGACCATGGCGAAAATGCCCGCCGACGGAACCAAAATTGAAATCGACGGTACGACCGCCGGCGCGCCTGACATTGAGGTGACCGGAGTTAAATCTTTCTCTGGTTTTGATGGGGAGCGCCCCGAAATCGACAACACGGACTTATCCAGCGAGGCGTCCGAGTTCTTTTTAGGCAAGCGCGATTGGGGCTCTTTCTCTCTGGACTGGTTTATTAACTATAGCGATCCCGGCCAAAACGAAGTCCGCGCCGCCGAGCTGTCTGGAGCTTTAAAGACCGTCAAGATCACGTTTCCCGACCTGACCACCGCTACATTCAAAGCCTATGTGAAGAACGCCACCAGTTTGAGTGGAGGCATCAGCGGCATGGTGGAAGGCTCCGCCGCGCTGCGCATCACCGGTAAACCCACTTTCGCGAAGCCATAAACGAGGAACCTAAATGAGTTATTTAAACAAAGCCCAGATTCTGGCGGCGCAGGATATCGAGTCTGTCGATGTGGACGTGCCGGAGTGGGGCGGGACCGTGCGGGTTGCGCTGATGAGCGGCGCTGCCCGCGACGATTACGAAGGCTCGCTGATTCGCTTGGCCCCGGATGGAACGGCGCAACGCGACCTGACCAATATCCGCGCCAAGCTGGTGGCGGTCTGTCTGGTGGATGACAAAGGCGAGCGCTTATTCAGCGAGAGCGACGTTAAAGCCCTGGGCGCGAAATCCTGCGCCGCCCTGGATCGCGTCTACCATGTCGCCGCCCGTCTCAATCGCCTGACTCAGGGCGAAGTGGAGGACGCCGCAAAAAACTCCTGAGCCGGCCCGAGCGCCGGTTTTACTTCTACCTCGCCGCCAAGTTGGGCAAGACGGTTAAGGCCCTCCTGCAAGAGATCGACTCCGCCGAGTTGGCCGAGTGGATGGCTTACGAATCCCTGGACGCCTACGCCGAGCAATTCGAACGTGAGCGCCAGAGCAGCGCTGAGCGGTCGGACGCACTGAAACACCTCCTATTCGGCGACGCCTGGCGCGACGCCTAACCCTTCTATTTCGTAATCCCTACAGGTCGCTTATGAGCCAAGAAATGATTGGCGCGCTATCTATTGATCTACGCCTTGCGACGGCCAAGGTCGAAGACGGCTTGCGCAGCGTCAACAAGCATCTGGAGCGCACCGCGTCAGCGGCCAACAATGCCGGCAAGATGTTCACGACGCTGGCCACCATCGCTACGGCGGGCGTGTTTGGCGGCGTTATCAAAGGCAGTCTGGATGCGGCCAACCATCTGGGCGACTTAAGCGTGCGCCTGGGCGTGAGCGTGGAAGGACTGAGCCGTCTCGCTTACGCGGCCCAGTTGTCGGGCGTATCCGTCGGCACATTGGAAACCGGCCTGCAGCGCATGACCCGACGCATCGCCGAGGCGGCCGCAGGCAGCGGCGAAGCCATTGGCGCAATCAAAGCCCTGGGGTTATCCGCGCAGAACCTTCAGCAACTGCGACCCGAGCAGCAATTTGAAGTGCTGGCGGACGCGCTGGCGGAAGTGCCGGCGAAGTCGGACCGGGTCCGCCTCGCCATGAAACTGTTGGACTCCGAAGGCGTCGCCCTACTGCAAACAATGGAGGGCGGCAGCGCCGCCATACGAGCCATGGGCGAGGAGTCCGACCGCACCGGCAATACCATCAGCACCCGCTTTGCGACCCAGGCCACCGCCGCCAATGCCGCCATCATCAAGATGAACGCGGCGCTGACGGGCATGACCAACAATATGGCCGTAGCGCTGGGGCCGACCATCGAGCAAGTCGCCCACTTTTTGGGTGACGTATTGCCGGATGCCGCCAAGCTGGGCGGGCAGGCGGTGCGGTTGCTCGCCGCTGGCGCCTTGGAGGTCAGCGCTAGCGTGATTGAGTTTATCCGAGTGGCGACCTACTACCTGGGCAAGCTTTCCGATGATGTGGCGCAAGTCGACGCCGAGCTCTACAACATGCAGGAGAACCTGCGCGGCGCCACGGGCGACATTTTCGCGGAGATGGCGGCGGCGGATCAGGAGACGGAAAAGTTCAAGGTGACGCTGGGCGAGAGCGTCGTCACCCTTCAGGACTACCAAGGCGTTACCGCCACCGTGGCGGACAACCTACAACGGGTGAAGGCGGCCCAGGAGGAAGCCAACGCAGCGCTGCAGCGTCAGAACGAAATACGCGGCAACGTCGAAAGCATCCGTGAATCCCTGCTGACCGAGGAAGAGGCGGAACGGGAATCCTACGAACGTCGGCGGGACATGCTGCAGGAGGCGTTGGACGAAAAACTGTTAACCCAAACCCAGCATATGGAGTTGTTGGGCGAGCTGTCCGCGCAGCATCAAGCCACGCTGACGGAGATCGAGGAACGGGAGAAAGGCAAACGTAAAGCCCTGGCGGAGGCGGAGCATCAGGAGCGGGTGTCTGTCATGACCGGCATGCTGGGCAACCTCTCCACCTTGATGGACACGAAAAGCAAGAAGCTGTTTGAGATCGGCAAAAAGGCGGCCATCGCCAACGCTCTGGTGGCGGGTTATGAAGCGGCGGTGCATTCCTACAACAAAGGCGCGCAGATCGGCGGTCCTATTGTGGGCGCCGCGTTCGCGGCCACGTCTGTGATCGCCACCGCTGTGCAAATTCAAAAACTGAAATCGCAGAAGTTTGGCGGAGGCGGAACCGTCAGCGCCGGCGGAGGCGGAGCGCCGCCCAACACCTACCAGCCGCCGCAACCCACGATCCCCAGCGGACCCGCCGGCGGCAAAGGCGAGGGCGCGCAGATCATTTTTCAGTTTAACGGCGCCGTGAATGGTGACCCCTATTTGATCGCCGACGCCATCGCGCCGCACCTGCGGGATATTGTCAGCAAGAAAGACATCGTCATCGTGGAAGCGAACAGCCGCAACGGCCAACAACTAAGAGGGCTCTAATGTACGTTGAATATATCGCAAGGCGCTTTATCGCGCCCGGCCATGTCGCCGGCGGCAATTACTGGATCGACGTGAAACTGACGCGCTGTGATTTTGATGCGCAGATTGAGGCGCAGACGACCACGGCGCTCAGCGGCAAATCGAAAACGCTGCTTCACCGTATCGATCAGACCTATGACATCGCCACCGTGTACATGAACCAACCGGAGCAAATAGCGGAAATGCGGGAGTTTTTAGGGTCTGTCAGTGGCGGGGAGAGTTTTATGGTCAGCCTGCATGGCGACCGGGTGAGCCCTCTGCAGCCCGCTATGCTGGACCCGATCACCTGGAAAGAGGAACGCTATGGCACGACCACTTACTTTAAATATATGTTCAAACTGAAACTCACATAAGGGTAAGATAAATCCAATAAGATGAAATGGTCCAAATGGCTGATTGGGTGTTTTGTCTTTGTGTGTTAATACTCCTATATATATCAAGAGATAGGAGTATGATTTTGGGTCAGGGATTAAAAATGGTATCTGCCAGGAAGTTGACAACTGGTGACAAAGTATATCCTATTGAAAAGCTAAGTAAGGACGACCGAGGAAATTTAAAATGCAGCTACTGTGAAGCATTAGTAACATATGTAGATGAGCACACAAGGAGGAATTCAGACTACTATGTTTCCGCATATCTTAGACTTAAAAATGAGAGTCAGCATCATGCAAATAGTTGCTTAAACACTCCACGAGGTGCGCTTGAACAATTGGTCGCTAGTTCCAAGGCTGTAGAAAACGGCCCTCTTTTGCTCGAATGTCAACCTGATGGCAGCTTTATATTCAGGATGAATATGCTTGTTAATGAGCTATATGAGCATAGTAATAATTATGAGGATGAAAGAGAAAAGGCTTCATCATGTGAGAATATAACTGAACGTACAAGGTATGTGAATAACGGAAAAACACTTGCCAATTACTTTCGTTCTGCTGCTGGCGTGGCTAAAATTAGAGCTAACCTGGAAAATGGAAATTTATCTGAGTTTAAGGACCTTGTGAAGATTCAGTACAATAAGGGATTTATCGATTGGAAAGACTTCTATTATGACGAGGAACGGTATGATGTGCTTGCAAAAAGGCTGAATAAAGAGTCTAAAATTGCGTATCCTATAGCCATCAAAGTACACCCTAAGAGGGAGGCGACTAAAGGGAAAAATGGATATTTTGATATTCAATGTATAGGGGGGAAAGGTGGAGCTCCAAAAGTGATTCCGCGCATTAAAACTAATAACGAAAGTATTGCAAATTTGATTTCTGTCGGAAGAGCCTACTTAGTTGTAGGTAAGCTTTATGCGTCTGTAGGTGGAAATGGTAAATTTTTTAATATACATATTTATGTTGTCGCATCTTCTCAATTGTTAGAGGATGTTGTTTGACCTTTAAATCGCCTTGCGCTAAGTGCTTCATGTTGTTTATTTACTTTCTAATATTTTGAAATTTAATGGCCGGTTATGTTAGCTGGCCTCTTTCTCTAAATGTTCTTAAGGCTGCCAATAGTTTGGTGGCTTTCAGCTTCAAATATCCCCACATCTATATTCATCACATCTATAACTCGGCGGCAGTGTTAGTGCCCCGTTATTGAAATATTAAATTAGGTATTGCTCTTCATGAGAGTCACTAATAGCGAATTCGTCTCCGCCTGGAGCGGCGAGAGCGTGTCGCCCGTCTATGTCGTTGAGCTGTCGTTCGACCGCGCCAACGAGGACGTGGTGTATCTGACCAGCGGCCCGGTAACGGGTTTATCCGGCGTAGTGTATGACGGCGTGCTGAACGCCCGCACTTTGTCCGGCACATCGCAAAAAATCCAACCCGACAAAGGCTTGGCGTCCATCGGTAGCCTGGAGTTTGAAGCGCTGGACCACAACCTGAGCGCGCTGCAAAAAGCCAAGCTGGAGGATGGCAAGGGCCTGCGCGGCAAACGCGTGCGCGTCTGGGTCGGCGAGCGTGGTTTGGCGTGGTCGGACTTTGTGCTGGTGGCCACGCAGATCATCGAGGACGCCGAGATCCTGAACGGCGTGTATTCTTTTCGCTGCGCCGATGTGCAACGCACGCTGCGTAAGGATATCTTCGACGTTAAAAAAGTCGGCTTGGCGGCGTCCGCCGTGGGGAATAACGATGTGATTCAAGTGTATTCCACGGAAGGGTTTGCGCCGGTGTATCAACCGCGAGGCAGCGGCATTACCGATGCGCCGAACCGAACTGTCGGTTATCTCAAGATGCCCAACGGTTGCATCGTGCGTTACAAATACACAACCCCCACCGCCTTTTGGGGCTGCGAGTGGGGCGCACTGGGAACCAAACATCTGGTCGCGACGGTGAAAAAGTCCGAGGACACCAACGCCGACAACGCGCCGCAGGTGGAGGAATACGTCTACATCGAGCAGCCGGCGCCCATGCTGCTGTATGGATTGCTGACCGGTTATATCTATGGCTATCCCGGTAAGCGCTACCCGGAGCATTGGCACCTGGGCGTTGATCCGCAGTATGTGCGCACGTCCGACTTTATCAATATCGGCGCAGACCTCTGGGACACTACGGACGCAGACAAAGGCTTGCCGGCGGTGGTGCGCGGTCAAACCAAGATCGACGGCAAGAAATACATTGAGGAGCAACTGCTGTTGATGATGGGCGCGTTCTCGCCGATCTACGCCAACGGCGAAATGGGGCTGCGTCGTCGCACGGCGATCATGTCCAGCGGCGCTTACGTGCGTGAGCTGAACGCCAGCAACCTGCTGAAGGTGAACGCGCTACGCCACGACATGGGCGCGATCATCAATCAGATCGCCATCCACTGGCATTATGACCCGGACAAAAAAGAGTACCGCCGCGCCAATGTCCTGGTGGACCCGGATTCCATCGCCACCCATGGCGCGTCAGACCTGAAAGAGCTGAAGTTTAAAACCCTGCATAGCTCCCGCCACGCCTATTCCGCCATCAAGCATCAGTTCGACGCCTTGCGCGACGCATACGCCGGGCCGCCTTTGCTCCTCGATGTCGTGGCCGACATGGACAATCACGATCTGGAAGTGGGGGACATCGTTCGCGTTAATCTGGAGCATGTGCAGGACTTCACCGGCTTCATGGCGGACGGACGCCTGGACCGTAACTTTGAGATCCAGCAGATCACCACGGACTGGGTCACGGGGCGGGTGAAGCTGGCCTTGCTGGGCTCCTCGCAACCGGCGGGCGCCTTGCCGCCGGATCAGAATGGCGCGGCGCTGCCGGATGCGTGGTACAGCGCCGCCGGCGTGGCGATCAACGCGACTAATTATCCTGGCAAAGTGCTGGTTACCGATACGCAGGTGCGCATCGTGGGCGACATTCACCTGACTGGCGGGGCGGACCTGACTCAGTCCGTTTACTTCTGCGACCGGGATTTAACCGTGGACGCGGGCGTGACGGTGATGTTGTCCGGCAACGTGCAACTGAGGGTCAAAGGCTTTCTACAGATCAACGGAACGGTGGACGGTAAAGGCCGAGGCATCGCGGGAGTCGCTGGCGGACAGTCTGTGGCGCTAACCGGTATCGGCTCCACGGTGGCGGGGGACGGGATTGTCTTCGGCCTTGGGACGGGAGACCGCCGCCGCTTTGAGTCCGCCAACAACCGCGGCGGGATCAACGCCCGCGCCGCACAGGATAACGTCGCTTACCTTAACCTGACCGTGAATGCGCAAGGTCAGCTGCAGGGCTTGCCGGCGGATATTCGCGGCAACGGCGGCCATGGCGGCGGCGCGGCCGTCAACCGCTACGGCGGCAATAAGGGAGAAACGCCCGGCGGACGTGGGGGCGCAGGCGGCGCCGGATTGCTGGTGGTGGCGCGCGGGATTGACCTGGGCGCCAATGGACGGGTGGACACCAGCGGCGAGGACGGAGAACTGGGCAGCCCGCGCCAGATCGGCGGGGATATGGACCCGCAAGCCTACCTCAAATCCGGCAGCGGCGCCGGCGGTGCGCCCGGCGCGGTGTATTACCTCGTTGACGGCAAGTACAACCCGCCCAACGTCACCCTGGGCAACAGTGCGGCGCGCTACGGCCTGAGCCCGGTGCAAGACGGCGTTTACCTTATCCAGGGTCGTAAGCATCAGAATGATACCGTCGGCGCAAGCTGGGACCCGTCTTTCGAGGGGATCGACAAGGCGGTCGCCTCCGTCTACGTGGGGAATTACTTAGGGCCAGAACGTGAGAACGCCGTGCGCGGTTTTCTGACCAAGGCGACCGGGCAAGCGCCCAATATGGCGGAGTCCTGGCATCGCGTGCAGATCCTGTCCGGCTATCAGCCGCCTGTCGTTATGGAAGAGATTCCGAAAAAGCCGCTGCGTATCACTGTCACGGAGTCGGCGAATACGCCGCGTACGCCGGACGGCAATATCTCCACCCTGGAATTAAGCGCCGTTCCGCCCGACGATCCCAGCTATAGCCATGCTTTCTTCCAGTATCGACGGGCGGACGGCGCAGGCTGGACGGACCTGGGGGCGGCGTCGCCGGAGCTGACGCTGCAACTGGTGAGCGATGGTAAGACGTATTACTTCCGCGCCTTCGGCGTGAGCAAGTCGGGCAAACGCTCCGCCAACTACGCCGCTACGTCAGCCACGGTTTCGCGCATTGAAACAGGTTCGCCTGATGTGCATGAAGCCTTGCCTCTGGTGACGCCCAAAGTGATGTTGGTGGATCGAGGACAAGAGGCCAATCACTTTATGGGCAGGGATGCGCACTTCTATATTTACTATGGCTCTGGCTACCAAGAGCCGCCGCACTTCGCCTTCTACGAGATAACCGTCTACCACAAAGGCCTGCAGGTGCGCCGGGAGTACATACCCGGTAGAAGCTACACCTACACCGGCAATATGAACCTGGAGGACGGCAATAGCCGAGATATTGGCCTGAGCGTGCGCCCCTGGGGGAAACAGAACCAGACCGGGCAAACGGCTGTTATCAGCGTGTCCAACCCGGCGCCCAAGGTAACCGTCAACAATACGGTCGCCGGGATCAGCACGGCGCGCACCTATCTGACGGAGATCACTGACCCGGATTTCAAATCCATCAAAGTCTACCGATCAACGGTGAAAGGCTTTACGCCCAGTCCGGATAACCTGGTGTATGACGGCTACACCAACCCGGTTATCCATGAAGGGCTCCAGCCGGACACCACCTATTATTTCCGGTTACTGGGCGCGGATGAGTTCGGCGACGGCGAGTTGACCCCGGAGTTCAGTTTCAAGACGGAGGCCTTTAACCCGGCGGGTGAACTGAGCGACGGCGACAACCTGATCGTGCGCGGCAATGTCGTCAGCGAATACGGCGGCTCCCAAGTGATCCTGGGTCCGCTCAAACGCGACGGCTATTACAACGTGCTGGAGGCTAGCGCCGCCAATGCGCCCATATTCGAGGTCAGGGAAAACGGCGACCTTCTGCTTGGCAGCGAACAAAGCGGCTCTTATGCGATCTGGGATCAGTCCGAAAAAGCGTTCAAAGTGTTCGGTCAGATCAACATCGCGGCGGGGAGCAAAGGCTATTCCGCCCTGCAGGATCGTCCCAACTCGTTGTCGTCCATCAACGCAGCGGAAGCCGGCAAGCTGCAAGGCATTCAGGACGGCGCTACCAAAGGCGCGGACTGGGGACAAGTGTCGGGCATTCCGCAACGGTTTTCCGATAACGCTACGCCGGGCCTGAACCTGACGGCGGACTACCTTGGCTTTCATAACGGCAGCCGCTTCACCACCTACATGGACCGAAACGGCCACTTCGCCCTGAACGCCGGCGCGGCGAATCACTGCCTAAGCTGGAACGGCTCCGTGCTGTCCGTGCGCGGGGATGTATTGGCCACCAGCGTGGCGGCCAGCGTCAGCCTGAGCGCGCCCACGATTAGCGGCGGCACGATCCAAGGGACGAACATCACGGGAACCACCATTAATGGCGGCGCGATCAATGGAACCAGCATCACCGGCGCCACGGTAACGGGGTCCACCATGCAGACCGCCAGCAGCGGCAAGCGGATAGTTTTGTCCTCGGCCACCAATGAAGCCCACTTCTACGGCGATCAGGGAGACGGATCGATTCAGGAACTGGCGAGTATCGGCATACGACCGGTCGGAGGCGACAAGTATGTGATGCAAGTGGGGAACCTGAATCCGGGCAACCGTCGGGCGGGGATATTGGCGCACTCCAATGATACGGTCGCGATCATGGCGCAATCGAATACGGGCATGCCGCTGTTTGCGGTGCATGAGTCCCAGACCGCACGGACCAGTCCGGCGATATACGCGCTCAACATGTCGCACGATCCGATATCCGTTGGCGTGAAGGCGAGCAGCGCCGGCGGGGTAGGGGTGAATGCGCAGGGGAGCAAGTACGCGGTTTACGCCAACTTTGGCGGCTATGGGCCTTTCACTGGCGCGCACGACTGCTTATTGCGTACCGGCAGCAATCCCAAGCCGGGACAAATCCTGGTCTATGGCGGGATTATCAACCGCCGGGATTTATCCAACGTGCTGCACGAAGTGCGCCTGTCATCGAAGCCGCGGCAGCGTGGCAAGGCGGGCGTTTACGTTTCCGCCACCGCCATTAACCCGGAACACTTTGACATGACGGACGACGAGTTTGCGGAGCTGGAGGACACATATACCGCTGGCATTATGAACGCCTTGGGGGAAGGTCAGATCCTGGTTTGTGGGGAAGGTGGAAATATCGAGATAGGCGACTACATCGTCACCTCAAGCCGTCCCGGAATTGGCATGCGCCAGGATGATGATGTGCTGCGTAGCTACACCATCGCGGAGGCCCGCGAGGCGGTTAACTGGTCAGAGGAGGGAAGCGGCGAGAGGTTGATCTCGTGTAAGTATCTTTGTGGTTGAGGAGGGCGCTCCTCCTCACGGCTGCGCGATTTGAGTAAATGCCGAGTTTGTGAAATTGGGGTTAGGCCCCCAGCTTCAATGGAAACTGGTTCTGAAAAGTGCTTTGATTCAATAAGTTGGGATCTGGCTTGTTGTGATAACGAGACCCCCAAAAAAGTGTATATGCGCACGCACGGTTTCTTGTAAGTGAGGTAGTTTGACTTTCTGGGGCTTTACACTGGAATCAGTGGGCTGGAGGAACTATCTTCAAAATATTAGAATGGAAAAACGCGCATGCGCGATATACAAATTTTATATTTAAATGAGGATGACATGCCAAAGAAATATAGAAACAAAGATGTAAGCTCGGTTGGTTGGTATGTTGCCTCTTACATTGAGAGATTTAAGGTTGTTGGTGAAGATGATACCAATGACAAAAAGCGTTGTGTTGCATGGGAAAACACAATTCTTATTAAAGCATCGAATCCTGATGAGGCGTATGAGAAAGCAATCGAAGAAGCAAAAATAGGCAACGATCCATATGAAAACACAGATGGTGAAATGGTCCAGTTTGTTTTTGAGGGCTTAACGTCGTTGCTGCCTATTTACGAGGAGCTAGAGCATGGTTCAGAAATTATTTGGACTGAACATGAGAATAAAGCCATAAAAACTATTAAATCTATGGTAAAAAATAAATCTGAATTGGAAGTGTTTTTCAATGAATAACCAACCTCAGAGCGATACGCTAGGCAACAATATGAATGACTACCCAATATAAGAAAATGTCGATGAACGAGTATTAATTTGTTGCCATTTGATGGATGATGCTGAATTACATTGGGTACATCATCTACCAGAAGAACAGTGTGTATGGAACTTCATGTGTGCGAAAGAGCATGAACGATCTGATATGGTTCAAAAAACGTTGGAAGAAGCATGTCGGTTATTTCCAGAAATCGGAGAGCTAGCAGACGTGCCTCATGATATGGATGTATCGTTTAAAAAGGGTAAAACACAGGTAAATGGTATGATTTTCACCGCAGTAACTAGCATGCCTAACAAAGCGCTAAAATTCGTTCCGGCCGCAAAAAGCACGGCCTCCACCAGACTGGTTGCGTGCTGCCGTTTAGTTTTGCGTTAGGAAATACGAAACACAATGGCATGGAATACTGAGAAACTCGAGAAAGAGCTTTGTAGGTCTGGCGTTCCAAAAGGTGTCATGGATTATTTACTGGAAAAACCAGATTTAGGCTATATCACAATTATCGAAATTATGGATAAAAGAATTTCAGATAGTCATCTTGTAAATGGGCTTGCCATCTTAAATGAGCTGATTTTGAGGAAAGCTGTTGAACCAGATATTGAGAAAGTAACAAGCTATTTTGTTATATCTTTGGAGATCGAGAACGCTGAGAAAGTCACCTACGCTGGAGAACAATTTATCACTTATCTAATGCGTTCGTTACTATATATACGTTTACAAAGTGTGGCAGTTCAGTTTCAACAGCTTCTAGCTAAAATTAAGGTTAATGCACCTGTAGCTTACGAAAGGAATAAGCTTCGTGTAAACCTTGCATACAAAATATGGGTCGAGAAAAATGCCTAACAAGGTGCTTAAACCGATACCAAACACTCCGCACCTTTTGTGTTTCGCTTTGCTCAGTATCACACAAAAGGTGCTCCGTGCTTGTCACGGTTTAGCAAGGCGTTAACTTTTAGAGCTATGCCAAAAATCCTCGAAAAAAGGCACTTTGAAGATGTAGATGAAGAGCTTGGCTATTCCTATATTGGAGATGACTATTGCATCCTCTCCGGGGGTACAAAGTTTTCATTGAGAAAATATGAAGATGAAGATCGGGTCATAATCTCCGATCCATGGGTGGTTAAATTTAGTTCGCCAGATACGCATGAGCTAATTTGCTTTGTAAAAAATGAACTCTTTCATAAAGATATAGAAATATGGCACGCAGGAGAGGGCGGTTACGAACCAATTCCAAAGGGTTAACCGGGGTCAAAGTTCACAAAGCCAGGCAGTAAAGCCCCTGCTGGCGGCGATTATGAGTAATCGAATTGGATAAAGAAATCAAAAATTTATTAGGAAAACTGTGCGTAGACTTGGGGTTCTGTTTACCGCCTATAGAGCAAGATCGTATCGCATCTCTTGCAGTTTGGAGGGCGGACGAATTTGCGAAGGATGTTATTTCTAGCGAAGGGCTTAATCCAGAGTATGAGAAAAAACGGTTCCGAGAGATTCGAAATCGATTTGTTGCTCATTTTGGTAGTAACGTGTATGAAAGCAAAAATTCATAACCAGGCGTGGTTGTCGCCTTCGGCTGGGACGGTGCAAAAAACGCGCAGCCCCCCACTTGACGTTATACGCTATGAAAAAATTCACCATCGTACTATTAATGATCATCGCAGGATGTAGTGATTCTAGAATGGATGCACCAGTACTCAAAGATACGACGTCTATCAATTACACTAGGCATGAATTCCATCATCCACCTGAAGATGTGAATGGAGATCTTCTGACCTTAGTCTATGACATTCCTTATTTTGGGGCCTGTGGCGTATTTCCACCTTTACATATTGCTAATCAAAAATTTTCTAGCGGTGGAGGTGATGGAGGAATGAGTCCGGGGGCATCTTGGAATCCTTTTACGATAAACCAAAACCAATATGATATTTTGCTAAATCAAGTTTTAGAAACACCAGTAAGTGAATTAGAAGGGAAGTCAAGATTTAACTTTGTAAAATTTATTCGTGATGATTCATTTGATAACATTCAAGATCAATTTGATTGGCTAGAGGCAGTTTGCGTTAAACATCGTGAACGCTACAGATTGGAAAATGAAAAGTATCAAAAAGGCGTATAACAAGAGACACTGCAACCGACCTCCGGCGGCTGACCACGGCGTTAGGTCCATGATAAGGAAAAAAAAGTGCAAGCTGTCAACCCTAAATTGATAATAGTTTTATTAGTTGTAATCGCATTTATTGCCTATTTACAACTAAGTAATCCATATAAAAAATATAGCCGCCAAGCATATTGGGAAACGGCTACAGTTGAAGATGTGTATTCAATACCTGATGAGGCCTTGCTCCCAGGTAATAAAAATGGGCCAGTACTAATGTGGGCAGCAACTAGCTCAAACAACCCAAAAGTAATTACTGCGCTGGTTGAGCGTGGTGCTAATGTAAATGAAGCGGACTCTGGTGTATTCTCAGGAACACCATTGAGTGCAGCAGCTGGCTATGCTACTAACCCAGCAATAATAGATGCGCTTGTAGGTTTAGGTGCAGATATAAATAAAGTGGTTGGTAGTAATGATAAAACGCCGTTGATAATAGCGGCAGAAATAAATAAAAGTCCCGCAATTATAGAAAGCCTTATACGCAATGGCGCTGATGTTAATTACAAAGACCTAACAGGTCGGACGGCTTTAGAGCAAGCAATAAGATTTAAAAACGAAGAAGTCTCTAAATTGCTTAAGGCATACACAAAATAAATTAACCAAACCAGCAGCTCCACCGGACTCCGTAATGTGAGCGGGGCGTTAAACCAATAGGGGTTCTAATGCGGAAGCTCTCTGTATTTTTCGTTCTTTTAGTTGTTTTTGGGTGTTCCAAGAAGGATGAGTTATCCGAGGAGGTGTACCAACCGCAAATTGTAGAACTAACAGATGACCATAGGAAAATAGCCTTAACCGCCTCGGATCTATCAAGGGTTGAGGAGTTGACGATTCAAATTCTGAATTACCATAAATCTCAGAATACTCTAGTATCAAGAACTCTCAATCCGCCTATCGCCAAAGAAGAGGTAAGGAAGTTATTTTCTGAATTTTCGTGTGAGCCTCCAGAAGAGATATACCGGATATGGTCGATTATCAATGGTACTTCGATGGCCGGTAGTGATGACAGTTTTATTTGGTATCATAAATTGATGTCGGCCGAAGACTCAATATCAAAGAATAAAGAGCTGCGAAATTACGATATGCCTGATTGGAATTCAGATTGGTTTCCAATATTCGAGTTTCAGGATGAGTGGTATTTTTTTGAATGCACAGATACACCTAAGCTTGCAAGCCCGATAGTGTTCTATTTCACAGAATCAGGGGCGTGGTATAGTTATATTAATCTTACTACAATGCTTGAATTTGGCGCGGCTGTTATTAGCCAGGGGTTGCATAAAGAGGACGGTGAGATTTCCTATAGTGAGCGAAATCGAAGATTGTATGAGATCCATAGGAAGTTTAATGAAGGCGCCACGTTTCCTTATGCTGTCGAGTAGGTTTAACAAGTCAATTAAGAATATACTACTTCTATCGCTGACTTTATTTTGCTGCTCTTCTTTTGCAGAAGTTGAGTCCGTTACAGTTTTTGATGCTGAGTTCAATAAAATAGACGAGTTAACTCAGTAAAAAGATATAGAGGCCTTTCACACATTGTGGAAAACCAAAGCTGGGTCTGAATTAAGATAAGAATGGATTGGTCAAAGGGATATATCAGTGGCTTCACATTTTTAAGTTCGCGCTTAATAAACTGCTTATCGCAATGCTCCATAAGCCATTCGTAGACGTATTCAGTGATCTGATTTTCGGTATAGAGAACTGCTGCGATTTCCCTGAGGCTTAGCTCCGATTG
This sequence comes from Hahella sp. NS-SX17, assembly GCF_057367735.1. NCBI lineage: Bacteria > Pseudomonadati > Pseudomonadota > Gammaproteobacteria > Oceanospirillales > Hahellaceae > Hahella > Hahella sp. NS-SX17. The sequence goes on along the minus strand of NZ_CM170632.1, from coordinate 4,695,362 downwards.
TGATCCGGACATGAAAGGCTGCTACCTTTATGAAAATTTGGCCGGGCAGTTTGGCCGTCATGGAATATCGGGGGGATAGAACAAATCTTAATCGCTTGTGCGAAATTTCGCACAAATACAGATTATTCGGAGGGGGGATCAAATTTATTGGCTTTGCCAATTGGTTCTGCCGCTTGCTTACTCTTATTTCTTGAATTGTTGACCGCCGTGTTTAGAGGCAGATATTCCCAGTTGGATAGTTCGCGAGGTGTGAGCATCGGCCTGATATCTGTCAAAGGGGTGCTAGAACTTAGCCACTGATCAAACTGTTCGGGGTTAAGGAGTACTGGCATTCTGCTATGTAAGTGCTGGAAGCTTGGAGATGCTTCAGTTGTGATAATGGCAAATGACTCAAGATGATTGCCGTCCTTCTCCCATACGTCCCACACTCCCCCGAAAAAGCAGAGGCCGCTTTCAGGTTTGATGTAGTAGGGCTGTTTAACTCCGTTCTCTGTCTTCCACTCAATGAAGCCGCTGGCAGGTATGATTGCTCGTCTATGTTGAAAGGGACCTTTGAATGCGCGGCTTGTTTCTATAGTTTCGGCCTTAGCGTTAAACATGCTGTATTTGCTGGTTACCTCTGGCGCCCAGCTTGGGGTTAGTCACCACCTCATTTCTCTGAAGAACTTGGTTAGCTCCTCCTGAACGGCAACCATTGCATGATCAGTCGGGGCAATATTGAATAAGTCATCTTGATAGAAATGCGGTTTAAGTCCTGACGTATCAAAGCCAAGCGAATCCATTAGGGCGATAACCATGGGGGCGTCGGTTACGTTGAATCTTCCACACATAATCTGATGCTTCGGGTGGTTACTTTGGATTGATTGTAGATCAGTTATGGACGGGTGCTTTTTTAAAGGATGTGTGGACTGGTAGAATTGTCAAAGGTCGTAACGGGCGGGATTAACATTAATCCTTGGCTGGTCTGGGCGTGGGGAATAAATTTTTTGGTTACGCCAAAATTACGCCAAACGCGTATAAGTTATTGATTTATGAAGGGGATCGTTGCCGGCCCCAGGCACCAAATTTCCCCTTATAAATCAGTAACTTACAGATTGTCGATGTTCAATTCGGTTGACCAAGCTTTGCCAAAAATCGGCTAAGTGTCAACAAAGTGTCAACGCAATTTTTTCAGCCTCTCAAAACGTTGGCAGGGTGTCGACACCAGCTTGTCTCTACAAAATCCATTTCTCATTCCAAAGCCTGAAATCTTATCTCGGTCGCTGGCGTTTATTATTCATCTCATACCCAAGCGCTAACCTCTGGTTTTCATAAAATCCCTGACAGGTTAGCGCTGTCATAGCATGCTGAAATTACGATATTTTCTTTTTGTCCTATCAAATAGGGGGCTTTCTAATGTCCAAAATAAGAGAGGTTAGCGAAAATGAACGTGACTATGTCGCTAGGGGGAGGCTTTGCCTTTTGGCTCGCTGTTAAATGCGATCCAGCGGCATAAATAATCGCATTGCCGTAGGTTGTCCACGAAGCTGCCCTGCGTAGGCTGGCTAAGCATGTGTCCCGACTGTTCGCTGAAATGCTTCGCTGTATCTGCAATAGAGTTGTTTATCTATTTGTTTTTATGTCTGCACGATACGCGCCAGCTTTTTTGGATTGCTATACTTTATATATCTTGATGACTTCCCCAAGACCGTTAATTCTCACCACAAATCGTTCTCTATCAACGAAAAACTGGAATTCAAAGATGCCATTAATGCTATCATTACTCCCTATCGAATTTATCTCAGCGTAACTTTCAAAAATTGCATCCTCCGCTTTAGTAAACTCGAGTAACGCCGTGCCTGCATCGAAAAATAGAACCTCAATTGGCTTGGAAACTAATGCCTCACGCTTTGATAAAAATTTTATAAGCTTATTTACTGAATCAATAATACGCTTCCATTCCTCTAGAGCCTCCCTAATCCGTTTATGTGCTTCAGGTATAACAAAAAAAACTGTTCCTGCAATACTTAAAATATTAACAGATATAGTCGGCCAGTCAGCACCGCTGCCAAAATTCTCCTCCGATAAATCATATTTAATATGCTCATCAAATTCTCTGAGAATGCCATTAATTCTATTCATTACGATGGGAGTCTGTTCTGTCCAATCTACTCCCATCGCGGGGTCTTCATAAGGATTGAGTAAAATTTTCATATGGTATCCTTTTTATCTTAACGTTGGAGCGCCACATAAACACACTAACCTGAAGCATTTGTTAGCATTTTTGCCATGCGCTCTAAGTCACACGCAACGTCATTTAAACCGAAGTAATTTGTTGGATGCTCATACATATTAATCCGGCATCGATATAGGCATTCTATGCCGCATATTTGATGCTTGGGTGGTTAAAGTATTTTTTCACCCTCGAAGGCTTCTTTTGCAACATACACATATGTGATCGAACTTTCTTTTTGAGATCCCCTTTCTTTCGCGCCGGCTTACCACTGTGAACTCCCGCTTTTAAGTCACAATTCAAGTATTCGTCCGGGTTCAATTCCGGGGAATAGGCGGGTAAATAGAACACTTCTATACGATCCTCATTCTCCTCAAGCCAGGCCTTCACAACCTTGGCGTGATGGACTCTCAAATTGTCCAGTATCAGGAAGACCTTCCGTTGGGCGTCTTGGATCAGCCGCTTCATGAACCCTATCAACCGGTCTGCGTCCATTGAGCCGTCATAGATTTGAAACCGCACTTTGCCCTGGTTGCTGATCGCTGAGATCATATTGACCGACTCACGCTTGGCGTTCAGGCGAATCACCGGCGTTTTCCCTTTCGGCGCATAGCCCCGCCCATGTTGAGCGTCGCTTCGAAGCCCTGTCTCATCCCCCCAATAGATCTCCGCCCCTTCCGCCTTCGCTCGTCCGCTGATGACCGGGTATTCCTCCTTCAGCCACTTCTCGACTTGAGACGGGTTTTGCTCATACGCTTTCTTCACCGGCTTCTGCGGCGTGAAACCCCAGGCGGCCAGATAACCGCCAACCGTTCGGATCGCCAAGTGCTCTCCCGTCTCCTGCGCAATAAGCTGTTGCACCGCCTTACGGGTCCAGAGCGCATACTCCAGCTTGAGCTGGTCCGGGCTTTTATCGACAATCAAACATCTGATTCGGTTCTCCTGCCCTGGCGTTAATCGCTGTCCCGAACCGGGCTCTCGTCCCCGGGGCTTGGATTTAATCCCGCTAACCCCTTGCGCTTCATAAGCTCTGATCCACTTTCCCACCGTCAGGTTATGGACACCGACCTTATCGGCTATTTCCTGATAGCTATACCCCTGCTTGCGCAGTCGCACGGCCTGTTTTCTTTTTTCTTCCTGCGCTGCGGCAGGTAATGAGCGAGCGTCTTCTATAATCATATGGGCATTGTATCATATCTATATCGATGCCAGGTTAATAAGATCTGAGTGGTTTTTCACTGGTTGGTAATTATGTATTCGCGACCTTAATTCATCTCTAAGCATTGTTGCGTCTACGCGAAACCTACGCTCATATTCTGCATTTCGCTCAGTTGACAATCGCATCGATTCGCTTCTACTTCTTTCCCAGGCGGCATCTCGTTCCTCGTTGGTTTTCGCGGAGTGCATAGCAGAGCGCTCAATAGCATTCAAGCGATTATCTTCCTTCCTGTACCGATCAATAAACTCTCGTAGATTATTAACAAGGTCTAGCGTTCTTTCTTTTAAGGTGGCAGCATCGGAATCTACTACCTGTTTAACTTTATCATCATATTTACGAGCTCTGTCTTTATAGGATTCTGCTTGTTCAGACTTCAAAAGTAGGCGCTCTTTAAGAGCTTCATTTGAAGCTTTCGTTTGATCTATAACTGCTGTAAATCTCCATTTTGCAGCCAAGTATGCGAGGCTAAAGGAAATGCCAAAAATAATAATAAATGTGAATGGAGCTTGAGAGACTACAGACCATTCCTTTTCTATAAGTTCAAGAAGTTTTTCCACGACTATCCCTAATGAATGCTAAAGGTTGTTCATCCCGCATGCGTGCTTTTCTATCTCAAGGCTTCGAAACTGCTTCCTTCAGTACATTGATTCTAGTGTAAAAATCATGGAAGTTCTAACTACCTCATTGACGAATAGCTGCATATTTACATGTGAGCATTCGTGGTCGTCGCGTTATCACTATAGTTTAGTCACCAGGTTATTGATTCATGGAGCTTTTTGGGGGGTGTAAAACCGGGCTATTTGACTCCATAAGGAATGTGAGCTTATTGGCGCTCCAGGCGTGGAACTGTATTTATATACAGAAAAATGGGCGTAGGCAGACTGAGTAAACAGTAGCTTCGCATCTATCTCAAGCTCTGGAGCCAAGCGGGTTGTTACAACATCGTTCCAAAATATTCAATAAATGAACTTTCGACTCTTCTAAAACCATAGCCTCTTGGGACTTAGAGCCTTTCCCTAGTTTCAAAAATATAGCCTTTTCTCAAACCGCGCAGGCGTGGGGAGGAGTGAACTTTCATTCCACAACAGCTTTCGGGCTGAAGTCAGACGACAGCATGGTTTTGAGGTCTGTACAGTGCTTGCTCGAAAGCAGGCACCAGGAAGAAGTGCTACCTTTTTAGTCAATATCAAATGGCAATAGACCACTTTCGGCCAGAAGCAGACATTAAGAGTTTTTACTCTGACCCAGGATATTCCTGCTTACCGACTCCCTGATTAGGCTTTCCTTTCATCACTTTCAACGTGAGGTAAAATACTGGTTGTACTTACAGTATATTGACGAATCATCAAGAATCGTGCTCGTTTTGCCAATACCACTGGCACGGTTTGTCATCTTGTTCTATAAGACAAGTTAAGGAACTCAATAAGCTGTATACCGATCCATTTAAATAACGGGACCAAGTGAGCAAGATATATGTGCATGCTCGCTTTTTCTGCGAGCTACAAGAGCCGATTGCAGGGATTTCCAAATGGAATCAGGGAGCTGGAGGATGTATCTTCAGAAACTAAAATTAGAAAAACGCGCATGCGAACTATACAAATGTTAGCTGTCAGGGAGTATGAGGTAGATATGGTAATATTTGAATTGTTTTCTAAAAGACAGAAGAAGCTAAGAGGAGAAATTCCTGACGTATATCAATATGAAAATATTGACCAAAGCTTCCGCATTCAGGTTGTCCATATAATAACGGATACCATTGGTATCGAGCAGCCATACAATGATACTACTAATGAAGTATACAAAGAGATTCATAAGGCTCTCTGTAAAGAATACGGCGTATTTACACTAAAAGAACATGCCAATTCCAATTTCTCTGCAGTATATGAATACTTCGTAAATGAAAAAAATTACGAAAAATGCCTAGATATCATAGAGCTTACATTCAGAATAATTGATACCCATGTTAGAGAGCGAGAATGGGATTTTCGCAATGCAGCTGGTGTCTCGCAAAAACCAGATGACGCTATTGGTGAGTTAAATTATAGATTTAAAGAAACAGGGATAGGTTACCAATTCGAGTCGGGTGAGCTGATCCGAGTTGACTCCCAATATGTCCATTCTGAAGTTGTAAAGCCTGTTCTTCAACTGCTTGGAAAAAACAAGAAGTATGCCGGTGCAAACGATGAATTCTTATCTGCCCATGAACACTATCGCCATAAGCGATATAAAGAATGCCTTAACGATTGCCTGAAATCCTTTGAGAGTTTAATGAAGGCAATACATGAAAAGCATTCGTGGCCTTACAACCAGAACGACACAGCAAAGAAATTGATCAATAGCTGCCTTACCAATGGCCTTGTACCAGAATACCTGCAAAACCAGTTCTCCTCTGTTCGCATTCTCCTTGAGAGCGGAATCCCAACAGTACGAAACAAGGAAGGAGGTCACGGACAGGGTACTGAGATAACATCTGTTCCAGAACATCTGGCTAGTTACACACTGCATCTAACTGCTACTAATCTTTTGTTTTTGGGCAACTGTGAAGAGCAATACAGCTAACAATGGGCTACTGTCGGACAATTTTTTCCGCTGCGCTCCAAATTGCCGCAGGGCGCGGCGTTATGTCTCTAAAGGAAGTTTATGAGTAAAGTCAGGATAAAGCTGGTATCGATAGGGCACTTACCATTAGAGTTCCAACCTAAAAAAATTAAAAATTGGTCATCTAAGACTTTCGAGGTTGTCGAGGAGATCGACAACTATTCGCTTCGTTGTAATTCTGATGGTATTGATTGGGAGTTCTCAGATAGTGCAGTAAAAGGACAACTTCCTAATCAGTTTAATGCTGATTTTATGATCGCTATTGTAAACGTTCCTATTGAAGACAACTGGTATTCGAGAAGGCTCGGAAATAATCAGGTTGTATTCACATTCTATCAAATCAAAGACATCCTTGAGCATTACAATATTCCACTAGAAAATATTGTTTACCGTTTACTATATGCGTACACACTTTTGTATAGGCGCGCGGGAAACAAAATCCCCGATTTGGGTGAGGCTTCAGATTATACCCACGATGAGACGCGTGGATGCCTCTTTGACATGAATGGCATAAAAACCGATTTAGTCGCTTCTTGCCATAACCCCAAAATATGTGATGAGTGCCAAGAGAGATTGAAGCATGAAAGAGTATCTAAGTCCGATATTGAAAACACTCAAAGTGACATTCAGCGCATCAAAAAAGATTTATATTTCATAATAATAGGTCATGTAAAAAAGCATCCAATTGCAGCACTGGCTATATCTAGTATCTTTGCATTAATGCTTGGGATTACTGGCTCTGTCATCGGCTCGTATGTTTATGGATATCTAAAGAGTGGAGCATGAGGCAGCCGAGACATAACAATCGCAGGCACAGCGACGGCTTTTTCGTTGCGGCTTCGCCTCCACTACAAAGCCGCGCGTGCTGCTGGCGTTATAACTAAAGAGAAATGTCATGCCTTTGCCACCGTATTCCACAGATGTAACATGGACTGACTATAAAATAGATACGCCAACATTCGAGCTGACACCCATTGAAAAGCCCGACATGTCTCCTTTCTTGTTTCACATGACAGGAAAGCAAGAAATTATTTCAATTCTTAAACCAGAAGAAGCTGATGAAATTCCTGAATTTAGTGGGTACTTGCAAGCCAGAGTTCCTGAGGCTCAAGGGGCTGATCAAAACTACCAAGCTAAAGTCGTATGTCTAACGGAATCTCCTTCTTTTGCATTGGATTTTTTCAGATATCGCAGTTTTAGAAGATGGCGAAATAACCAATTATATGGCATAGGATTTGACAAAAGCTCTCTATCTAGAATTGGCGCAAGGCCTTGTATATATGCTGATGAGCAACTTAAAAACGATATTATCGTTATTAAAAATAGATTGGCCGAGATAGTTCTAGATGATCCAGTTTTGAAAGATAGATTGCCTTCTTTGATAAATGGTGCTTATCCGCTTTTAATGCCGTTGCTAGAAGAAACTCGATCCCAAGGTTTTATGTGGGAGCGTGAATGGAGGTATGAAAATGAAGCCAGCGGCGGCTTAGTATTTCCGTACTCTTCGATTCGAGTCGTTTGTTGCCCTGAAAGTGAAGAAGGGGAAATACGTGATGCGTTAGGAGAAAATTCCAATCAGGTAGAATTTGTTCGTTCTTGGCGAGAGTATAATGAGGTCACGAGTTATCTTAAAAAACGCAAGCCTGAAATGCACATTCCACAGAAAGTTCAATACGATAGTGATGGTGATTTTTTGAGCGCTCTAGAGGAGCAGTTAAGCAATCACATAAAAGTATTTAACAGAATTGACGCATTTAGGGGCTTTATCGAAGCTATAGAAAATAAAGAGCAACCAACAAGTGAAGCATTGCAAGAACTTCAAGACACAATGCAATCTATGTTAGGTCAAATACAGAAACTGAAAAAGTTATAACAAGGCGCTGCTGTCGGACAAATTTTTCGCTGCGCTCCAAATTTGCCGCAGAGCGCGGCGTTATACAGGTGTCGCATGAAGATTACGTCTACCATAGATCACCCTTTGCTTAAAGCAGCCTCAGTATTATGTAGGCAATTCTCAGAGGGCTTTTTACGGGTCCGAGTGATAAATTAATTTTCTTAATCGTACTACCAACCTGAAATGTATACCCAAAGTTTACAAAGTAAGCCCGCTAATCTGGCCTTTTAAACCACCTGCGCGGCTCGCCTGGCTGCTATGGCTCCCACTGCTTGATGGCGTCCCGCTTCCTCCGCCCCCGTGTGTGTGGCTCGCCGTGGTAGCCGCCAACTCCTGCACCACCCCAATCAGATCCGCAATCACCTGCAACACATCCACGCCTCCGCCGCCCATGGCGATGGCCGGCGCCTGGATGGTCACGGCGGCGCTGGCCTTTAGCTGAATAACTTGCGCTTGAATTTGCCTGGCCGCGCTGGCGATGTCGGTATGGCTTCCCTGAACGTTAATGGTTTTGTTTGCGCTGGTTTGTGTGTCGCTGCCGCTGATCGTCACAGAGCGCGAGCCGCCCACGGTGGCGCTGTCGTCGCCTTGGATCGACGCCTTCCGATCTCGCGCGACCGCCTGGTTAAGATCGGCGGCGGTGGTCAGGTTCAGGTTATCCGCCGCCGATAGGTTGGCGTGCCCACCGCTCAGCAGTTTTAACGCGCCTAGGGCTTCTACCGTTTTCACGCCGCCGATATGCTCCGCGCTATGCTCGCTGACTTCGGTCCGGCTGTCCTTGTAGCGCTCCTGGTTGGCCAGGGCGTCCACGCGCCGGCGGGCGCTGTTGTCGGTTATGGCTCCGTGCGTCTCGCGAAGCCAGTCGCCTTTGGCGCTGACACGCTGGCGCACCGCTTCGGATTGCTGCCACACCAGGTCACCGGGCTGGACGCCTGGCGCGCCTAACCCCTGTCCCAATACCGTGCGGATAAAGGGCTGATCCGGTAAGCCGTAGGCGAACGCCACCTCTACGATGGTCCCCGGTTCCGGGAAACCATACTGGCCGCGCTCGATGCCGCCATAAGACGCCGGCAACGGCACACAGCGATAAAGCGGTAACTCCGGGTCTTCCTCGCCCTGCGGCGTCAGTACGCGCACGTCTACCGCGTAGCGGGGGCGGAAGCGGTCGCAGAGTTCCGGCTTTTGCAATGGGTCGCTAATCGCCACCACCTTGGCCAGGCGCGGCAAATGCAAATTCCCGCTTAGTTCTGGAAACATCCGTAACACTATCTTTTTAATCTCTTCGTCCACGGCGCAGCGCTCCAGGTCAGGTTCATATGATTGTCAGCCAGGCATACCTGAGTGATGTAATGGGTTTGGTTCAGCCAGACGCCCGGGCGCAGCTTTGGCGTCGCCGGCAGGCGGGCGCGGTTAGCCACGCCGAAGCCGTTTAATAAGTTCGTCGGGATCTCCACGGGCCGGGCCGCCCAGTAGCTATGCGTCCAGCTGCCCACATAGACCGCGCCGTCGCCTTGCTGTTGCCAGATCATGTGCGGGATGGCGTACACCTCCGCCAAGGCGTCCATGCAGTGATAACCACCGCTCCAGGAATAAAACGCCGGCGCTTTGGTGGTCGCGTAAGACTCCGGCGGCGTCACGAAAATTAGCCCGGTGTCCTGACTGATCGCCGCCAGGGTGTCATTCAATGTCACGTGGCGCAGATTGAGCGCTAAGCGCCGATTTAACGTGGCGGTCAACTCTCTGCAAAATACCCGCTTTTGTTGGTTATCCAGGGGCGTACAGCTTTCCACGTAACCGATAAAAAACCGTTGTAAGGCGTTGGGATCATAGCCCAGGGCGAACTGGACCACGCCCGACAAGGGCGCGTCCGCCTGCACGGTAAACACCGCCCGTCCAGGACTGAACAACGCTAGGCGCACGTCTTCAGATACCAGCTTAAGCGGCGTTCCGCCCACGCTCAGGGATTTATGCAACTTCATGCCAGCGCTTTGTCCACCTTACTCAGAAAGGTTTCAAAGCCGGTCAGGGTTTCCCCTTCGGCGGGCGTCTCCTCCTGGGCGGCGATGGTTTCCCCGGTTGCCTGTTGCGCCTCCGCCTGGCTCAGGTCGCGGCGCTGTTCGGTTTTCTCGGCCACACTCAGGTATTCCGCCAGGGTGAAACTGACGCGCCAGGCTTGGCTGGGGGATAGATCCTTGCACACAAACGCCCCGGTGAATTGCACCTGGCGCACGTTCATGGCGCGGGCCGTATCCTCCACGATGTCATAAACGCGTAGCTTGCCGGCGTCGTCCTCCGCTTCCGCCACTTTCACCAGGTCGGTTAAATCGCTGGCGTGCTTCTTCAGGATCAGCAGGGACACGGTCAGCGTTTTCGGTTTAATGCCCTTGTTAGCGCGGTCCGTGCCGCTGGTCTGGCCGCCCAGATCCTCGGTCTCGATGCGCAGATTGCCCGTCACCGTTAACTCGGTTCCGGGGACGGTAAAATCGTTGAGTCTCATAATCCAAACATCTCTTTTAAAAAGGTCAGCCGGCCCGCGTCGGCCACAAACAACGCCCCCGCCGTCAGCACGTATTCATGCCCAGGGGCGCCCGGCGCTTCTAGTTGCGCCGCTACGGTTGGCGCATCGCCCTGGGCGTAAAGCGCAAAACCCGCCTGTCCGGTCAGCTGGCTTTTTAATTGGTTGTAGTCGTTGGTTAACTTTTTCAGCTGCCGCCGTTTACGCTCAATGACCGCCTGTAACTCCGCTATCGGGCTTGGCGTTTCCGCCGCGTAACTCTGCGCCATCGCCAGCTGCGCCCCGACCGCGCGCCCATGCTTCGCCAGGCGTGGGATCTGCACGCCATCGCGCGCTATCCAGGGCGGCGTCAGGGGCGCATCCGGCAGGATGAATTTTTCCTGCTCCAGGGTGGCCAGCTGCGCGGCGCGTCGCTGCGTCAGTTGCAGTTCCGGCGTGGGGAATATGGCGTTGAAGGCCGCTAGGCGTTCGGCGAAGCCCGCCAGATCCCGCGCCACGATCAACAGGGCGAGCGCGTCCAGCTGGCCACGGGGCCGGCCTGCGTCCTGGGCGTCAGTCAGTTTCGCCGCCAGGCGCGCCGTCGCATTGGGCGCGGACAAATAGCGATAAAGCCCGCTCCCATCGCCCACGCCTTCCTGAAACGGATGCACGCACAACACACGCCCCTCGTATTGCATTAACGTCTGATAAGCGTCTCGCGCTGCTGCGGCTTCGCTGGCCTGCGTCGCCAGGGGATTTGGAAAGTACGCGAGCGATACACCATTCATCCGCGCGCTGGCATCGGCCAGGGACGCGTCCGCGCCGGCAAGGATCGGCGCCGCCAGGGCGACGGCTTGCGCCTCGGTGTTTGAAGCGCTGAACGCGGTCAGTCGCCAACTCATGATCCCGCCAGCTCCTCAAAGGCCGGCAGCGCAGCCAGCTGCTCGATAAAGGGCTGCGCCAACGCCATTAAGTCGGCGTCAGGGGCGGCTTGATTGATGGCCGCCTTGCCCTGTAAAGGCTATTCCGCGCTGCAGGACCGCCCCAGCTCGTTGTCCGCGATCAGCGCAACCGAAGCCAACAAGCTGAAAGGCATACAGGACGGCGCCACCAAGGGCGCGGACTGGTCGCAGGTAACCGGCGTGCCGCAGCGCTTTACGGATAGGGCGACCAAAGGGCTGAACCTGACGGCGGACTACCTGGGCTATTACAACGGCAGCCAATTCACGCCCTACCTGGACAGCGCCGGGCGCTTCTATCTCAATGCCGGCGGCGACCACTCTCTGACCTGGAATGGCTCCGTGCTGACGATCAAGGGAAACATTCACGCCAACAGCGTGGCGGCGAGTCTGACGATCAGCTCGCCGGTGATCACTGGCGGAACCATCAACGCGGCGACCTTCCAGACGGGCGTGAGCGGCAAACGGATGGTGATGAATTCCGCCACCAACGAAATGGAGTTCTATGGAGATCGCGGCAACGGTCAGATCGACAAGCTGGCGACTATCGGGATCACCCAGTCCGGCGGCGACTATTATATTGGCAGCTTCGGCAACGCCTCGGAAGGCAACAGCCGGATCGCACTGCGCGCCACGTCCAACACAGGCTTGGCGATGCAGGGCGTTTCAAACCGCACCAGCATCGCCGGGACCACCTTCGGACCCAATCCGTACTACGGCATAGGCGGCAACGCGACAGGGACGGGGAAGGGCGCGCAGGGAACCAGCGCCGGCGGGATCGGTGTCTATGGCGCGGGCGCGACCTATGACTTTTACGCCAATGGTCGAGGGGCGAACTATGGACCTTTCACCGCCGGGCATGATTGCCTGATCCGAAAACAGGAACACGTCAGGCCTGGACAGATTCTTGTTTATGACCAGCTGGTCCACCGCAAGAACCTGTCGAACGTGATCCACTCGGTGACGGTTTCCAGTCAGCCAAGGCAACGAGGCAAAGCCGGCGTCTTTCTGTGGGCGAAGTCTTTTGACGAATCGGAGTTTCCGGCGGCGTTTGACCTGGAGGACTTCACGGTCGCCCAGATTTACACGCTGTCGGAAGTCTACAACCTGGGCTGTATGAACGCCCTGGGCGAAGGTCAGATGCTGGTTTGTGCTGAAGGGGGCGACATCCAGATAGGCGACTACATTGTCACCTCAAGCCGTCCCGGCATTGGCATGCGCCAGGAGGATGACGTGCTGCGCAGCTACACCATCGCGGAGGCCCGCGAAGCGGTTAACTGGACGGAGGAGGGAAGCGACGAGAGGTTGATCTCGTGTAAGTATCTTTGTGGTTGAGGAGGGCGCTCCTCCCCACCTCTGCGCAGTTTGAGTAAATGCCGAGTTTGTGAAATTGGGGTTAGGCTCTCAGCTTCAATGGAAACTGGTTCTGGAAAGTGCCTTGATTCAATAAGTTGGGATATGGCTTGTTGTGATAACGAGCCCCCAAGAAAGTGTATATGCGTACGCACGGTTTTTAGAAAATGAGATGGTTTTACTTTTCGGGGTTTTTACACTGGAATCAGTGAGCTGGAGGGGGTATCTTCGAAGTCTTGAAATTGAAAAACGCGCATGCGCAATATACAAATGTTATGTTTTCGGATTATGCAGACCATAAATGTAGATGAAGTCCTAGACAGAGGACTAGAAGACCATAGCACACTCAAAGAAAATGAGCTGCTTGTATATTCCATCGCTTACTTAGAGTCCGTCGCTGATATGGAAGGCTGGGATCATTTCTTTATCTATTCAATGACTTTATATTCTTCTCTGTGCAAATTGCTTAAACTAGCAGGCGATTTTTCTTCATTCAAAGTAATCGAGAATTATAAAGGTCACTTCCAGTCATTGGGTGTGGCTTTTGAAGCAAAAGCGATAGATTCATTCCTTACCAATGCCCCAGACCAATATTATTCTTCTTGCCCAGATTGGCGAGATGAATTTAGCAGCCTTAGTGAGCAACGGTGGGGGTTAATATCAGAGTACTTCCAAAGTATCGGGGTACAATTAAAAACATAACAAGGCGCTCAAGCAAGGACAAATTTTCCGTGGCCGATTTTTTTGCTTTAACGCTACGCTAGCACAAAAACTTCCACTCCAAATTTGCCGCTTATCTTGGCGATATGTGTAAGGAGAGTCCGGTGATTTATATCAACCGAATTGGCAAAGTTATCGAAGGCGATGATGTCGGTACGGAAATTCAGGTCACGCAGGCAACTGACGGCACCGGGGCATATTACATATTAATGAGTGATGATTTCAGCGACCCCAAAACAGATAAATTCGATAGCTGGGTCGAGTCACTCGATGATGTAGAAGAATATTTTAAGGAATCTAATTGGGTTATCGAGTGGCAATAATTAGCACACACATAACAAGGCCAGGCACAATCGCCCCTTCGGGGCTGGACCTCCGCACTGCGTGCTCCGGCCTGTGCTGGCGGCGTTATGTGGAATAGCGAGTTTAAGCTAAGGAGTTCATTATCAATTGTAATCTTCATGGCAAAACGCAGCCTGCAATTTTGTGTTCTCATTTCGCGCAAGAAGGCCGCACCAAGCAAGTAGGTTGGATTCAAGCAGAGTACGATATTAACTCTAGAGAGCCTGGAGACTTGATGGCTTGGTGTGATGAGTGTGATAAAATTTATGAAGCAGATAATGGTTGGAATGATGAAAACGATTCTCACTTTAAGGTAGTCTGTTCTTCTTGTTTTGAAGAAATATGTGAAATTCAATCCGTTTGAATTCCACATAACCAGTTGCAGCAGCAGATGTCGCTAGCTGTCATAAATTTTGTTCCAAAATTTTCGCCAGCCGCGCCGCGGCTGTGCAAAGCGTTATGCAACGGTAAGGATGCTTTTATGAGTTGGGATATTTCGATAACTAGATTTAAAGAAATCTATCATTCTATTGAAAAAATACCTGATGACGCAGTCGTACAGGTTCTGGGTAAGGCTGGTGATGTGCGCAAAGCCATATCGGATATATTTCCCCGAACTAACTGGAATGATCCTTGTTGGGGAACTTTTGACTGTGATATTGGCTCCATAGAGTTTAATGTTGGCAATGAAGACCCTTGTACTGGAATGATGCTTCATGTTCGAGCTGGCAATGAAATTGTATTTCCGATCATTGAGCTTTGTAAAAACAATGATTGGCAAGCTCTCGATTGCGCGTCTGGTGAGTTCCTTGAAAAGTCCGAGAATCCAGAATATGGCATAGAGAAATGGCGTGAATACCGAAATAGAGTGTTGGGCTGGCATGCATAATAAAAGTATCAAACTGGCGCCTGGCGGCGCAGGTTATCCAAGTGTTATAAGCAGGGAAGATATGAGTATTATACAAAAAACTAAAATAGAATTTTTATCAGCGTTTTTTCTTGGCAGTGTTCCGTGTTTTTTATCTGTGATTGGACAAGGAAATTCAGGGCTAGGTAGTTTCCTTAAAGCAATTGATGCCTCTGATCCAACAGTGTTGTATTTTTTTGCATTGCTGGCAATTCAATTTGTAGTTTCAATTCTCGGTTGGTTCAAGCCAGGGTATTTGCCAGGAGTTAATCCTCGCTTTCAGACATATTATGCTGTAGCAAACAATATTGGAACTGCCTTAGCGTGCCTATATCGTGTTGTTTCGGGTGCTATTTTCGCAGGTGCAGTAGTTGCAACCTACGAATATAAAGAAGCTGGTTTAGCAATCGTCATTGCTTTATGGTTAGTTTGGCCATTCTTTTTAGCGGGCGGTTTTATTTTTAATAAAGGCAATGAGTATGCGGTCAGCCTACAGCGGTAAGCTTATAACAAGTGCAAGCAGCATCGCCCCTGCGGGGCTGGACCTCGCTACGCTCGCCGCTGTTGCAAGCGTTATACGCCGGGGTGTAAAACTCAAATGAGAAAATAATGACGATTGAAGAGTACGGAATTCAATTTGATGGTGACTTGGAATCACTTTTCCTTTTTAGTAAAAGTGGTGAAGAGTCCTGCCTCGCCTTTAAACCTGCGGGGTGTAGAGGGCTTTCAGTTCAAGGCTTTGATTCCTGCTGTTTGGATTGTGAAGTGGATAGTCTTCAGTTGTACTTTTATAGCGAGGGAAAAAGGGTATATGCAGAAGTTCAAGGTTTTCCTGTTTATGTTGGAGGTTTTAATTTAGTACACCATCCAGGAGATTGTATATTTTGGGTGCAATCGTTAAAGCACGCGAAGGAACTAATAGAGTGGTTTTTTTCCAGCAATGAATCTCCTATTTGTAATTTTAAAGATTATTTTGAGTCGGGTGAATATAGTAATGATTTGGACGCGCTACCTTCACTATCAGATTGCTTCGAAATCACACCAGATCTCAAAAAACGTGAATTATGGATTCTTGATGCGGGAAGCAATAAGTTGGAGTTAATTAAGATCGTACGCAATTTTAAATCCGTTACTTCATTGGAGGCAAAAAAAATCATCGATCAAGCACCTTTTATGGTTGGTGCTGGGTACGAAGCAATGGATATTGAAGAACAAATGGAAGGTAAAGGTATAATATATGAGTGGCGAGAAGTGTGAGAGAAGATATCTATCTAGTTGATGATCGCCTAAATTTGGTTACAGAGGATGAAATAGATGCTGCGGAGGATCGGCTTGGAATAAATCTTCCTCAGGGATATAGGAATTTCCTGCTTCAATTTGGAAAAGGGACGCTGTGTGGACTTATTGACATACCCTCTCCTGATAAAATTATTCAGGTTTCGCTGAATTGTCGCTGGGCCAGAGGGCGAAATATTCTGGATGAAGCCGAAATAATTGCGTCTTTCGAGATTGCATCAACAATCGATGCTGATTCGATTATATATTGTCCGGATAGCGAGCGAGATATATATGTTTTACCTCGACACGATGATACCATCTACTGGATAGATAAATGCTTTAGTGACCCCACTATCTGGTATTCAGATGTTGGGGTGGTTCGCGAGAAAGAGCCTTTCAAGTATTTCGAATCCTTGGTGGATCGCTCTTGTATAGAAGTCATATTTCCAGATAACCACTTTGCTTCTCAAAAAGTTGTATCTTCAATCAAAGCGACGTTTGAAGAAAGCGGTAGTGTATTGCATCGTGCATACAAAGAATGTCAGTTGATATTTGTGAGAGAACTTTCTGCGATTATTGAGGTTTGTCAAGCTGGTAATTATATCCGTTTTGATTTTAACCCAATGAATGAAAATAGAATTTTATCACTGATTTCAAGTTTGGAATCTGAGGGTGTGTTCAGTGGCTGTAAATTGATTTTTCACATGTAGTCAGCGGTATAACAAGTTGCAGCAAGGGCTCCAGTGCAAAGCGTTATGGGTGATTCAATGAAGAATATACTACTTCTATCACTGACTTTATTTTGTTGCTCTTCTTTTGCAGAAGATGAATCCGTTACAGCTTTTGATGCTGAGTTCAATAAAATAAACGAGTTAACTCAGCAAAATATATAGAGGCCTTTCACACATTGTGGCAAACCAAAGCTGGGTCTGAATAAAAATGGATTGGTCAAAGGGATATATCAGTGGCTTCACATTTTTAAGTTAGCGTTTAATAAACTGCTTATCGCAATGCTCCATAAGCCATTCGTAGGCGTATTCAGTGATCTGATTTTCGGTATAGAGAACTGCTGCGATTTCCCTGAGGCTCAGCTCCGATTGTGATCCGGACATGAAAGGCTACTCCCTTTTGCGCTCCGACAGCGAGCCTAAGCCGGGACAAATCCTGGTCTATGGCGAGGTTATCAACCGGCGGGACTTATCCAACGTACTGCATGAAGTGAGCCTGTCATCGAAGCCGCGGCAGCGTGGCAAAGCGGGCGTGTATGTTTCCGCCACCGTCATTAACCCGGAACACTTTGACATGACGGACGACGAGTTTGCGGAGCTGGAGGACACGTATACCGCCGGCATTATGAACGCCTTGGGGGAAGGTCAGATCCTGGTTTGTGGCGAAAGCGGCAACATCGAGATAGGCGACTATATTGTCACCTCAAGCCGACCCGGCGTTGGCATGCGCCAAGAGGATGACGTGCTGCGTAGCTACACCATCGCGGAGGCCCGCGAGGCGGTTAACTGGAAAGAGGAGGGGAGCGACGAGAGATTGATCTCGTGTAAGTATCTTTGTGGATGAGGAGGGCGCTCCTCCTCACGCCTGCGCAGTTTGAGTAAATGCTGAGTTTGTGAAATTGGAGTTAGGCCTTACGCTCCAAGGGGACAGGTAATTTTTTATGTTTGTCTGTATATAAATACAGCTGATTTCTCACGTGACTGGAAAGTAGCACGCTTTGCCGTACCGAATGGCTCGGTTTTCCGATGATGCTGTTCTGAAAAGTGCTTTGATTCAATAAGTTGGGATCTGGCTTGTTGTGATAACGAGACCCCCAAGAAAGTGTATATGCGCACGCACGGTTTTTAGAAAATGAGATGGTTTTACTTTTCGGGGTTTTTACACTGGAATCAGTGAGCTGGAGGGGGTATCTTCGAAGTCTTGAAATTGAAAAACGCGCATGCGCGATATACAAATGTTATGTGCCACAAGTATGAATAAGCATGAAGCACAAAGCTTGGTTGAGTCTGAGCTAGAAAGAACCAAAGATAAGTACAATCCTATTGAATGCGTTGTCCTCGAAGAGGAAACGATCGAAAAGCCATGGGGTTGGGTGTTTTTCTACCAAAGCAAAGCTTACGTTGAAACTGGTGACTTTCGTGAAATGCTCGGTGGTAATGCTCCAATAATAGTTAATCGCAATGCAGGTGAGCTTGCCCATACAGGTACGGCTCATGAAGTTGAACATTATATAAAAGAATATGAAGCCGCATTGTAGCCCAACACATAACAAGTGCATGTTGTTCGCCCGTTGCGCGGGCTGGGACCTCCGCACTGTGTGCTCCGGTCCCAAATGCAGGCGTTAGGCGTACAAATGAACCCGAGTATATTTGTTTCACAGCTAATTAATCCAATGGAAGATATGGATTTATCTAGTTACTCCTATAAAGAAGTAATACTTGCAGCTCTTACTTGGCCTACTGACGGCTGGGCACCGCAAGCTTTTGACTGGATAGAAAAGGGAGTGCAACTAGATTCAGAGATAGTGCAGGCATTAGAATTATTTAGCTCTAATAAATGTAATTCGCAAAAGAATCGTCATCGAGCCTTTGCACTAGCTAAAAGGTGGTTACGTGATAATGCAAACACCTAACAAGTTGCTCAAATACATTCCGGCCACAAAAAACGTGGCCTCCATGGGACAGCCTACACTGCGTTTCGGCTAGCTCTTAGCAAAACGTTATGAGTAATCGAATTGGATAAAGAAATCAAAAATTTATTAGGAAAACTGTGCGTAGACTTGGGGTTCTGTTTACCGCCTATAGAGCAAGATCGTATCGCATCTCTTGGAGTTTGGAGGGCGGACGAATTTGCGAAGGATGTTATTTCTAGTGAAGGGCTTAATCCAGAGTATGAGAAAAAATGGTTCCGAGAAATTCGAAATCGATTTGTTGCTCATTTTGGTAGTAACGTGTATGAAAGCAAAAATTCATAACTAGGCGTGGTTGTCGCCTTCGGCTGGGACGGCGCAAAAAGCGCGCAGCCCCAACACTTGGCGTTCAATGCCTAAATAACTATGCGCAAGATTGATGATTGGGGACAAAATATCCTTATACCCACTAAAGAAGAGTGGGAAGTGCTGTTGAGTGAGAAAAAATATAACGGGTATGAGCTTAGCAGAGTAACCTGCGAATTCGCAGAAAGAGATCTTAAAGAGTTTTCTGAAAACCCTGAGGTTGTGCTCGCGCTTATCGATCATCCTGGAAGGTACTTTTACCTTCGCTTACTCAATATTGATGGTACTCTCTACAGAGTACACTTTGAAAATGTTATATGTGAGCACTGCAATAATAGATCTGGCATGTCTGCAACACCAGATTTTGTTTCTTATGCAGGGGCAAAGAGAGCGGATGACGCAAAGCAGGCAATGTCGCAACTGCCCGTCATGAGTTGTAAAATTTGTGGTGGTAAGTTAAATAGGCGCCAGACATTATGGTTTGCACAGCATTGAACAAGCGCCTGCAATCGGACAGCCAAACTGTCACTCAAATTGCTTGCGCAATTTAAGAGCCATTTTTGTCTGCCGTTGAGGCGGGCGTTGTGTGAGGTCGTAGTGAATTTGCTTCGGGTCACACTTATTGTTTCGTTAATATTGTATACAAATATTGGGTTTGCCGTGGATCTTCAAGACGAGATACAGGAAAAAATTGGCGATTTGTCAGAGAAAGGCAATGCTCTTGCTGATGATGGTGAATATAGGCAGGCTGTTGAGAAATTTATTGAAGCTCTCAATCTTCTCCCAGTCCCGATCGAACAGTGGCATGAAAGCACTTGGCTATTAACTGCTATAGGTGACGTAAATTTTCTTGCAGGTGCATACCAACAGGCTAAGGATGCTCTTTCGGATGCAATGCACTGTCCGGGCGCGATTGGGAATCCATTTATACATATGCGGCTTGGCCAAGCTCAATTTGAGTTGGGTAATATGGATAGGGCATCCGACGAACTGGCCAGAGCATATATGGGGGCAGGTAAAGACATCTTTAAAAATGATGATCCAAAGTATTTCGATTATCTAAAGACGGTTCTTAAGCCACCTGTAAATGGCGATTGGTGATGTCACATAACAATCCAATGCACCCGGAGCCAGCTACGTTGCACAATTGTTTGTGGTGTCGCTACGCTTCTTTATACCACAAAAATTGCTCCACTCCGCTGACCTGGTGATTGGGGCGTTATGTGCCCTACAGTGGCTCGCCGCCAATACCTAGGCTCGGAATGCGTATAAACTCTAGCGATAATGAACTTGGAGATAGATGATAGTGAACAGCACATTTCATAAGATTAAAGGTCAGTGCCGTTGCGGACAGGTAGAATTCGAGGTCAGCGCAAAGCCACTGATTACTATGGCCTGCCATTGCACAGGGTGTCAGCAAATGACATCAAGCGCGTTCAGCCTGAGTTCGCTAGTTCCGAGCGCTGCCTTTTCGATCACATCTGGGGAGCCTGTAATCGGTGGACTGCATGGGAGCACGCGCCACTTTTTCTGTGGGCATTGTATGAGCTGGCTGTTCACTCGACCCGAAGGCATGGATGACTTTGTCAATGTTCGCTCAACGATGCTAGAGGACTCTCGAACCTACAAGCCATTCATAGAAACTTACACAGATGAAAAGCTGGAGTGGGCTATTACTGGTGCAGAGCATAGTTTCTGCAAGTTTCCACCGCAGGAAAAGTTTCCGGATCTGCTCCAAGAATATGCGCGAAAACAAGGATAAACACAGCATCGGAGATATGTTGCAGCACATAATAATCAGTTGCAGTTGCAGTGGCAATTTACGCTACGCTGCAACTGCCAGCTTAGCTAGGCGTTACGTGTAATGGAAAAAATCGACCGTCTGGCGCAACAATACGATGCTCAGCGCCATGTACATTTGAATAGTGCTCCGCCACCAACACCAGAGTCTGTGGCAAAAATTGAAGAGCACTTTGGGTGTGCATTGCCTAAGAGTCATATTCGATTTTGTGAGAAATCTGCGCACTATGGTGATTGGCTAGCTAGTATCGGCCCAGATTTTGAGTCTCCGAATCATATAATCAATATAAATCGGCTATGGCGTGAAGAAGTCGAAGAAAATGAGCGTATTCCACCAAATCTTTTGATAATAAATGTCGGCTATGATGAAGATCTTGATTGTATTGATATGGAAACATTCGATGAGGCTACAGGGGAATATCTAATCACTTATTGGGCTTATGACGTACCACCGGAGGAAAGCGATTTGTCTGGAAGCTTTTTTGACTATATGGCAAAGCAGGTTCGCGGGTGGTAAAACACGTAACAAGTCAAAGCACGCTCGCCAGCACAGCTGGCTGGACCTCCGCACTACGTGCTCCGGCCCGTGTTTGAGGCGTTAGGAAATACGAAACACTATGGCATGGAATACTGAGAAACTCGAGAAAGAGCTTTGTAGGTCTGGCGTTCCAAAAGGTGTCATGGATTATTTACTGGAAAAACCAGATTTAGGCTATGTCAAAATTATCGAAATTATGGATAAAAGAATTTCAGATAATCATCTTGTAAATGGGCTTATCATCTTAAATGAGCTGATTTTGAGGAAAGCTGTTGAACCAGATATTGAGAAGGTAACAAGCTATTTTGTTACGTCTTTGGAGATCGAGAACGCTGAGAAAGTCACCTACGCTGGAGAACAATTTATCACTTATCTAATGCGTTCGTTACTATATATACGCTTACAAAGTGTGGCAGTTCAGTTTCAACGGCTTCTAGCTAAAATTAAGGTTAATGCACCTGTAGCTTACGAAAGGCATAAGGTTCGTGTAAACCTTGCATACAAAATATGGGTCGAGAAAAATGCCTAACAAGGTGCTTAAACCGATACCAAACACTCCGCACCTTTTGTGTTTCGCTTTGCTCAGTATCACACAAAAGGTACTCCGTGCTTGTCACGGTCTAGCAAGGCGTTATGTGAAAGGAAGCTATGAGCAAGAAACAAGATAGCCTAGAAAATTTTCTTAAAATGTTCGATACCACCGATGACCAAGGGTGGTGTGATATAGGCTATGAAATGAGTGAAAGCATTACCCAGTCATATGGTGATGAAGATTGGCTAAGGTTTATTGACGCACTTGGTGGTTTAAACGAAGGCGTCTACTTGGGTGTTGTTGAAATAATGCCTTTAATCCCGGAAACATATCACCAGCGAGTTATAGAAGAATTACTGGTCTATTCAAAGAGCGAGGCATGGCTAGAAGCATTCTCTTTTTTTAACGAAATCTTGAAAAAATCACCAGAAACAGCAGAGTTGGTGTTTGCGCGCGTTAACCTTCTAAAAAGTTTTGAAGCACAGTTCATCTCATGGGTTAATTTCAAGGTTAAAGAAAATGAAGAGTTTCGCTCATACTACGAGCGTTACTCTCACCTAGTCAGTCCGGAGGCATGCGAGTGCTATGAGTCATTGTGCAAATCACATAACAAGTAAAGGCACCCGACATCAAAACCGCCGCTTCGTTCTGGTTTTTCTGCCTGAGCTTTAGGCGTTATACGAAAATATGATCGAGAGAGAAAAGTTAGAAAAATTCGAATCATTTCTGAATGAATGCTTGGTTGGTGTTTTTTCTGATGAAGGCACTGAGCTTACGAATGGTATTGATACTTCGTTGGAGTTCTACCCAATTGGAGGAATTGAAATCATCTTAGATAAGCTAATCGAGATAGACTCGGACACATTCGAGCAGAACCTTAACCAAATGCTATTAGAAGCATCAAGGTATGGAGGGGTGTCTATCAATAAAGAGGAGTGCGGTGCTATAAGTTCGCTATTGAAACAAGGATTCGAGAGCCCGAAATATTACACAAATTTCTCCGGTAGCTCGTGGAACCCAGTTACAAAATTCAGTAGAGATAGCATATTGTGTGTAGTCGAAGGCCAGAAAAGTAATGCCATTATTAGCTTTGACGATGAGTAATCGTATAACAAGTCAAAGCACGCCCCCGCATGGGAGGGCGACTTTCCCGAAATGTGGACTCCGCTTTCACTGTGGTGTTTCAATCCACGCCCTCACACGGAGGGCGACTCCCAAACTATAGCTCGTTGTTTTCAATAATGTTAATTACTCTTTTTCGCTAACCTAACACATCTGGGCTTCTGAGCCGTTTCTATTTTGAAGGGGGAAGAAAAATCATTGAATTTTCAGTAAGCTACAGCCGCGCTAACCTGCCAGGAATTTATGTGTACCAGAGTTTAGCGCCAGGCTAAATTCAGGATGTGCTCATTTGCTATAATTTTGAGCATGATGCACCAGTGTTCCACTCAGGAAATATACCCTCTAATATTATTGCCCTTTCCATTACTCTATTATCTCGCAGCTTAATGCCTGGTCTAACAAATGTACGGTTTGGTATGGCTCGTTGTTATGTGCCTCTCAGTGCGGCTTCGGACTTTCTTGCGTCGGCCTGATTGATAAGCGACTTAATTGGCCAGCAAAACTTCCACGTCATCATGACAGCACCCTTTAATGTTAGGTGATAAAAATTGTTATGCTCCTTAGGCGAGACCCAGCCAACTTCTATAAGATGTTGTGTTTCATCATCTAGATGACTTTCAATAGTTTTAAGCTCTTCTCCTCGAGCTAAATCCCTAGGTAAATGGTGGATTTTATACTTTTCTATAAGCTTGTTTGTAATGATAAGTAGTTCATCAAAGCTATTTGTGTTTTGAAATCTGTGGGTTTCTTTGATTGACCACTTTGGATATGCGCCTATAATGCTGTTGTTGTTGACGTTTAAAAAGGTTCCATCCGTATAAATCTGAGTAAACTCAATTTGGGTTGTTGGCGAGATGTGGGGGCTGTGAGCTGTCATTAAAGTGCAGGTTAGTTTCTTGGTTTCACTATAATAAATGGAGAAGTAAATATTGCTATTGCTCATGTTTAACTCTGATGAGCCAATGTATCGGAAGTCGGAACCTAATATTTGGTTGTGTAATTTTTTAAAGACCTCTCCTCGTTCTACTAGAAAAGCTTCACTGTCTAGTAATTTGAACTTGAATTTTGTCGGTATTTTCTGGCTAAAGTAAGCAAATGCTGGTCCTAACAAGTACTGAAGAACAAAAGTTAATAAAATTGGAATGATTAATAAATTAATATATTCCATTATCTGTTCCACTCATATTTGTAAGGCATATTTTTTCTGTATTAAATTTGTTTAAGCGGTTTGATCATCGATAGAGAAATTTATAATGAGAATAATTCTCAAGCACTTGTTCGAAAGACTATACAGCAACTAGTTATCCGAAAGACGTATCAAATTTTCTTGATTTGCCAATTGGTTCTGCCGCTTGATTACTCTTATTTCTCGAATTGTTGACCGCGATGTTTAGAGGCTGATATTCCCAGTTGGATAGTTCGCGAGGTGTGAGCATGGGCCTAATGTCAGTCAAAGGGGTGTTAGAGTTTAGCCACTGGTCAAACTGTTCGGGGTTAAGGAGTACTGGCATTCTGCTATGTAAGTGCTGGAAGCTTGGAGATGCTTCAGTTGTGATAATGGCAAATGACTCAAGATGATTGCCATCCTTCTCCCATACGTCCCACACTCCACCGAAAAAGCAGAGGCCGCTTTCAGGTTTGATGTAGTAGGGCTGTTTGACTCCGTTCTCTGTCTTCCACTCAATGAAGCCGCTGGCAGGTATGATTGCTCGTCTATGTTGAAAGGGACCTTTGAAGGCGCGGCTTGCTTCTATAGTTTCGGCCTTAGCGTTAAACATGTTGTATTTGCTGGTTACCTCTGGCGTCCAGCTTGGGGTTAGCCACCCCCTCATCTCTCTGAAGAACTTTCTTAGCTCCTCCTGAACGGCAGCCATCGCGTGATCAGTCGGGGCAATATTGAATAAGTCATCTTGATAGAAATGCGGTTTAAGTCCTGACGTATCAAAGCCAAGCGAATCCATTAGGGCGATAACCATGGGGGCGTCGGTTACGTTGAATCTTCCACACATAATCTGATGCTTTGGGTGGTTGCTTTGGGTGGTTGCTTTGGATTGATTGTAGATCAGTTATGGGCGGGTGCCTTTTTAAAGGATGTGTGGACTGGTAGAATTGTCAAAGGTCGTAACGGGCGGGATTAAGATTATTGAAAACAGCGGGCTATAGTAGGAGTCGCCCTCCGTGTGAGGGCGTGGATTGAAACTGTCCTACAACAAGAAAACCGTCTGGATTGAAACCATTATTCATTAGATATAACGCCTGCAGCAACGGCAGGCTTGGAGTGGAACGATTGGTGCGATAGTGGCGAAGCCACGGAAAGGCTGTCCAGGGCACGCAGTGCCCGATGTTGCCTGCACTTGTTATGCGCTTTCAAAGTATCGGGAAAGCTTTTGTAGCAACTTACTTTCTTCAAGCTCTAATTTGGGTGCCTGATAAGACTCATATATTTGATTAAGCTTCTCATCAGGGCATTCAAAACCACCATACTCTTCACAAAGAAAGAACCTTTCTAGAGCATTTTTCAACTGAACAGGCTGTAGCGAGAACCTCAAAAACGCAAGCTTCAATATTTCTAGTATTAGTTGGTGGTTAGATTCCAACTCATCTTTTTCATATAAATGCGCCCACTCACCACTGGACAGATGCTCTAATACCCATGAACTAGGCGCTTGCCAATTTCTAACTACACTATAGACCTCTTCAAGAAACTCTTGCCTCGAAATTGCTCCAAACTCGTGAGCAAACCATGCTACATAGATAGATATTTCTTCTTGAGTCATGACCTCTCTCTACTCATAACGCCCATGTAACCGGACTGCGCTGGAGCTTTGATTTTATGCGAAAATGGAGCGTAGCGACACGCATAAAATTAAAGCGTAGGTGGGGGCCGGTTCACGTACTTGTTATTTAGTTCCCTTCACCAGATGGCTCTCGTTTTTTTAACGAATTTTCAAACATTTCAGTAGTCACCGTAATAGTGTGGGGCTTAGTATTTGATTGCCCTGACGGCCAACCATCTGCTAAAGCTCCTTCTATAATTAGGGATACCAACCCCGGTGTAATTGGATGATCCATATATTCGGCGTAATCCCATGAATTTATACTTGCATATAAAAGCGGCCCTTGGTCCTGCATTTGAATAGTAACTGACTTATGATCCCCGTTATCTCTAACTCTCCACATAAACTGTGAATTTTTTACGACAATCTGTCGACTACCTTCTTTAGGCATTGACATATATACGACCTATTTCTATATAACGCGCTATAACGGGCCGATCGTTCATGGCCTTGTTATGTGTTTGGCCGCCACACAAAATATGTAAATTCATGACTTTTTTCACGACAAATTAACACTTTTGCAAAAATTTCGGGTTGCTCACCAGGATCAACTGCTAAGCCAATAGTAACTTGGGAATAAAAAACAGCGTCAGGAACAAACCCGACGACAGACTCCCATGAATTATCTGGGGCATTGTGAGCAACGAACCCCCTTGCACCTGACTCATTATTCCATGTTTCAATATCACTTTCCGAGAGATGCTCGCCAACAAGCCCGTAGAATTTTTCATGAGCCATATTAGTGATTTTGGGAATACCCCATCTATTCTTCTTATTCATATCTTCTACTTACACATAACGCCTAAAGCAGCGGCCGTTGTGTATGCGCGAAGCGCCGAAACGGAGGTCCAGCCCCGCAGGGGCGATGCTGGCTTTACTTGTTAGCATTTTCGCAACCTTCCAACTAGACTCCAATGACTACCATCATTATGAGGCGCCAACTTAACAATCATTGCCTTCAAATCCTCCTGAGATATTACATTCCAATCACCGGTCCAGCCATGCCCAGCGTTCTTGAATAGAAACACACCATCTTTATACATAATTGACGTTATTCCTTCGCCTCCTTCGTCTTCGTTATTTGCCAATGAGATCTCGTCACCACTACTGATGTATTTTACCAAATATTCGGCTGCATCTTTCTCTTTTCCTAATACAAATGAAAACTCAATCTCTGACTTTGATTGTTTTATTACTTTAATTGAATCGTTTTCCATATTATTCCCGAATGCTAACGCCACTATTACCGGTGAATTGTAGTTAATTGGGTTTTTGTGCTACTCAGCACAAAAACCAAGCGACGGAAATGGAGTCCGGTAGATAGCTTGGTTATGTGCGATCTAGGTGCCACCCCATTCATATTTAATATTAACCCGACAATCAAGACTCTTGGCTTTGTTAAGGAATTGTAATAGTTCTGATATATTATCTTTATTGAAATATTCGACACATACCTTAGCACCAGAGACTACTTGGTTATAAGCTAAATCCACGTTACATACGTGCCAAGGTGCTTCTTTCCATGTCTCATTGCAATGGTATTCGTAGGCCAACCCTTCCCAACCATCCAGCCCTGGAGATAATGCTTCAAGAATAGGTTCAAAGTCGTGATCACAAATGGCAATGGACTCAAAAGTGTCCTCATTACGAAAAATATACAAGCCATGCAATGGGTATTTGTCTGCGCAGCCCTTTGTTAAATCTTGATTGCTATTCATAATGTCGAAGCACATAACGCCGCTATCAGCTGACCGCTACCTGGAGCGGCGTTGTGCTAAAATGGAGAGCAGCGTAATGGCACATAAGCCGTGGAAGGTAGCGGGTTAGCTGGATGGCTTTGTTATGTGCTTTCTGCACAGGATTTCTCAACAAGCGCTTCCAGCATATCTTTATAAAATGGATATTTTGGGTTCCAACTATAAATGTATTCGGTTACTTTTGCCTCCGGATCGGTAAATGCCGCTAGACCTTGTGAGTATGCATTACATGCCTGCTCGTTATCTCCTTGGTTCGTATAACCATCACCAACTCCAACCCAAGAGTTCGCCACGCCCCAGAGATCGCCAGCCTTTCGCAATGACTCCATAGCCTTAAAATGATAGCTAATTGAAGTTTGGTGCGTCGGATCATAATCACCCCTTTCACGGAAAAAATGTTCAGCGGAGCGATATGCTTGGCTACTATATAAAACTCCTAATGCTGTGTATGCGTGCCCAGCGCCCTGAAAGTCTCCTTTCATCTCAAATTCTTCTACCGCTTCTTTCGCCAATCTTTCGGCAGGTATTGCGCGCTCCTGTCCGATCAATTGATATGCATATTCAATTTTTGTTCTTGGATCACTTGTATAAGGCACTAACGCAGCTGAGCAGCCAAAAAGAAGAAAATGTAGAGATAAAATTAATAGTGCATTTATTTTCAAGACCAAACCTCCAGTAGTTGTTAATTTCCAGCACATAACATTTGTATATCGCGCATGCGCGTTTTTCCATTCCAATATTTTGAAGATAGTTCCTCCAGCCCACTGATTCCAGTGTAAAACCCCAGAAAGTCAAGCTACCTCATTTACAAGAGACCGTGCGTGCGCATATACACTTTCTTGGGTGTCTCGTTATCACAACAGGCTAGCTCGCAAGTTATTGAATCAAATCACTTTTCATGGAAACTTCATCAGAAAACCGAGTCATTCGCTACGAAAAAGCGTGCGACTTTCCAGTCACGTGAGAAATAAACTGTATTTATATACAGGTAAACATAAAAAATTACCCGACCCCATCACATCGTCTTACACCAGATTAACTGTTACAACTTGGTTACAAATTATTCAGTAATTGAAATCCTGATCTTTCCAAAGTCTGTCCCCCTGGGGGCTTAGGGCCTAACCCCAATTTCATAAACTCGACATTTACTCAAATCGCGCAGGCGTGGGGAGG
Organism: Hahella sp. NS-SX17; assembly: GCF_057367735.1. Classification (NCBI taxonomy): domain Bacteria; kingdom Pseudomonadati; phylum Pseudomonadota; class Gammaproteobacteria; order Oceanospirillales; family Hahellaceae; genus Hahella; species Hahella sp. NS-SX17. The sequence goes on along the minus strand of NZ_CM170632.1, from coordinate 4,666,623 downwards.
AGTGAATTTTTCTATGAAGGTGGAACACTCAAGGCGGCGTCTAACCCTTGCTGGTCAGCAAAATACGCTTCATTAAGCTTTTGGTGTCGCTTCATCTGCAATTATTGCAGGGATCGGAGGGCTGAGTTTCCGGCAAGGCGCTAGCTAAAAGTATTGCAACAGTTTGTAACTCAAGGTTTATACTACCCCCTTCCTCAAAGATCCCATCAATAGAACCGAACTGCACAAGGATGCACTTATGGATGACCGTAGTTTGAGTTTGGGCCGGTTTTATAAAACCATCGCTCAAGCCGTTTTGTTTTTCTTCACGTGTTCTTAAAGAAGACAAAACGTGCGTCTATTGTAAAACGAATGACTCGACCGAGGTTGACCATATCCGGTCTCAAAAACAGGATTGGATAGAAGGTGGATATAACGACTCAAGGGATGTTAGAAGTGATAGAGTGAGAGCCCCCCCAACCTTGTTGGCGCCTGTAAATCATGTAACGCTTCAAAAGGTAGCAAACCACTAGATAAAGGCGAAGGCCAATGGACCCCGCCAAAGGATAGATAATATATGACGGCAATCTTAGACTATTACCAATCCAAATACGGTGAAGCATCTAGAACTGCAAAATTTGTCTCGCCAGATGGGCAGGAAGTTTATGTGTTAAAGTGGGACGAATCGAAAACAAACGAAGGCGTTACAATGTATGTGACGCTTGGAGCCAGTAACTTACTTGGCGACTCAAATGAAAGTTGTGAGTTTTTTATAGGGCTCACTCCAGAAGTAGATAGTATCGCGGATGCATTAGCAGAGATTGCTCTTCATGGTAATGGCGCAAAAGGTATCCCTAATAGCGGAGATACCACAACCTTAGCCTATAACCTATGGGGGGGTACATCTGCGCGTACATTTATGTTTACTGATGGAGATGAATTAATTCCTTCAGTAAAAAATGAGCTTGGTAAAGATATTAGCTTTATTCAATTGGTTCCTCTATTTGATAACGAATTGCAATATAAAAAAATGAATGGTGAAGGCGCCCTCTGGGAAATATTAGAGAAGATGGAAGTCCCATACTGGGACTCTACAAGAGAGGACTCCTTGTGAAAAGGTTAGCAATTGGCTTCCACTTTGAATGCACTGAAAAAGCTTGAAAGCCCAGGTTCCAAACTAGGCACTCGCCTAGTCGCTGCGCTCACTTCTCCTTCCTGCAAAGACTAATCACACCACGGGCGGCTATAGCCGCCCGAATACTTCTAAAAGCCAACCAATAGGGGCGAATGCCTCTCAAGATTCAAACTAAGGCATAAGCCCGCTAATCTGACCTTTCAAAGCGCCTGCGCGGCTCGCCTGGCTGCTATGGCTCCCACTGCTTGATGGCGTCCCGCTTCCTCCGCCTCCGTGGGTGTGGCTCGCAGTCGTAGCCGCCAACTCCTGAACCACCCCGATCAGATCAGCAATCACCTGTAACACATCCACACCCCCACCGCCTATGGCGATGGTTGGCGCTGGTCTGCGTGTCGTCGCCTTGGACCGACGCTTGGCGGTTTCGCGCGACGGCTTGGTTAAGATCGGCGGCGGTGGTCAGGTTCAGGTTATCCGCCGCCGATATGCTCCGCGCTATGTTCGCTGACCTCGGTTCGGCTGTCCTGGTAACGCTCCTGGTTGTCCAGGGCCTCCACTCGCCGGCGGGCGCTTTTGTCGGTTATGTCTCCATGCGTTTCCCGCAGCCAGTCGCCTTTGGCGCTAACACGTTGGCGCACCGCTTCGGAGTGCTGCCACACCAGGTCACCGGGCTGGACGCTCCTAGCCCCTGTCCCAATACCGTGCGGATAAAGGGCTGATCCGGCAGGCCGTAGGCGAACGCCACCTCCACGATGGTTCCGGGTTCCGGGAAACCAAATTGCCCGCGCTCAATGCCGCCATAAGACACCGGCAACGGGACGCAACGATAAAGCGGTAACTCCGGGTCGTCTTCGCCCTGGGGCGTCAGGACGCGGACGTCTACGGCGTAGCGGGGACGGAAGCGGTCGCAGAGTTCCGGCTTTTGCAGGGGGGCGCTGATCGCCACCACCTTGGCCAGGCGCGGCAAGTGGTGATTCCCGCTCAGTTCTGGAAACATTCGCAATACTATCTTTTTAATCTCTTCGTCCACGGCGCAGCGCTCCAGGTCAGGTTCATATGATTGTCGGCCAGAGACACCTGGGTGACGTAATGGGTTTGGTTCAGCCAGACGCCTGGGCGGAGTTTTGGCGTTGCTGGCAGGCGGGCGCGGTGAGCCACGCCGAAGCCGTTTAATAAATTCGTCGGGATCTCCACGGGTCGGGTCGCTCAGTAGCTATGCGCCCACCCGCCCACGTAGACCGCGCCGTCGTCTTGCTGTTGCCAGGTCAGTTGCGGGATGGCGTACACTTCCCCAAGGCGTCCATGGAGTGATAACCGCCGCCCCAGGAGTAAAACGCCGGCGCTTAGGTGGTGGCGTAGGGCTCTGGCGGCGTCACGAATGTCAGCCCGCTGATCTGGCTGATCGCCGTCAGGGGGGCATTCAAGGTCACATGGCGGTCATGTTCCCGGTAGAATACCTGTTGTTGTTGGCTGTCCAGGGGCGCGCAACTTTCCACCTAACCGATAAAAACCGCTGTAGGGGCTTGGGGTTATATTCGTAAATCAGCGGCTTTTCGGTCGATTGCGAAGAGTGTTACAAAGGTATTAAGGAGCACCATGAATCAAACTCTTAACAAGGCCAGGCGCCATTGTGCATTACATGCGCAGAACCTCGTTTCGCTGGGCCAGTATTGGTGACGATAACACTCAGGGGAGGCTAAGTGCTGTGAGCATAATAGAAGAGCAGTTGAACCAGATCTTTTCGATAAGAATCGTAACGACTGGCGGACTACCGGAAGAAATGAAAACGGAGCTTGATAAGATTATTCTTGAGCATAGCCTGAAAGATATTTTACAGGCTTTAGATGCTTTAAGGACTAGATATATAGAGGAAGAGATTGCGGCAAGAAAATGTATGGGAGGGTCAGGTATGGGCGCTGAGTTCCATATGGCGGCTGCATTGCGGATTCATTACCTGGATGCAGGTCGTGAGTATGTCAGTGAAATTAGCAAGCCGTTGTAGGCTTGTTGCACAAATAGGCGTGTAGCTGCAATGGCTTATGCTTTGCCTCAGCCGCGCTGAGGGTCTTTAAAACTCTGTGTTAACCAAGTCACAGATGGTATGAGGTTTAGCCGTCTCTCAAAGTTATCGATAACTGGGAAAATATCCGGGTGCTTCTCAGACTCTATTCTGCATTGCAAGACTCAATATTTTCCGGTGTGCAGTAATGATAATCCAGATGATAAAACTCCTTATCGGGCTCTTCGCCATATTTAATATATTGGTACAGTAATTCCGCGCCCAATCTGCCCATTTCAAATGGTCTTTGCCCAATATTCGCGGTAGACAGCCCTTCTGACAGCGCCTCTAACTGTAAAGGTTCTGTGTCGGCGGAAACGATGACAATTTCATTGTCAGCAATTCTAGGCGCAAACTTCTTGAATTGGGGGATGTAGTCCGGCGAAAACTGAGCAAAACCCGCAACGGCGATAATTATGGGAGGAGGTTTGTAGGCCGTAATCATTTGTTCCAACTGGAAGATTGCAGTATCTCTTTTACCCTCTGAATAGAGCGGACAGCGACTGTTTTCTCTCCAGCCCTCTCGCAGCGCCAGACGAACGCCGTCAATACGTTCATTCAGGTTTGGAGTGGTGGGATGACCGCTTTGAATACAGAACTCTGTAATGCTTGCAGAACGCTTGTAGTGCTTTGCGTAGTTGCCGAGCGCTTTGCCAAAGTCAACATTATCAGTCCCGACATAAGCCATCCTGTAACTTCTGTGCGCCGGAAGTAAATCAGAGTCAAACATAATTGTCGGGATAGACTTCGACTTGGCGATAACAAGCGCTCTTTGCACCAAGTGCTCTGAATCCGTTGTTGATATCAGCAATCCATCGACGCCCTGGTTTAGAATTCTTTGCACAACCATTGCCTGGGATCTGGGGTCCTGAAAATCAGCTGGACCATCATAGATGCAGACAACCTCAGAGTGTGTCTCAGCAAAGCGCTGGCACCCGTTATAGGACGAGATGTAAAAGCTGTCGTTCTTTGTTTTTCCGATCACAGCGATCCGGATAGCCTCCGCAGTGCTATCGACAGCGATCAGGAGAAGCGCAAGGGCGAATGTGAGATGTTTAGTCATAATGCCAAGCCCAAAGATTCACGGCCTTTCCGTGAGGCTGATTCTGAACATTTCAGGAAACCGCTATGTTTCATTATAGAAGGGGTTAGCGAATCTGATTTTACCCGCCTAACCGGGTCATTTTTGACCCATTTATTACTTTCCTCCATATAAATGCTCATCTAGCTGATGATTAACATGGCAATGATATTTGCCTGCAAGGTGTGATGCGCTGGTGGTTGGCGGGAGAGGCGGAGGGATGTTCTCAGGGTTGTGTGCAGCGGGCGCTGGAGGGATGAGTGCGGCAGAGGGCTATTGGTCTGCGCGCACTTAGTGACGGTGGCGTTATCTACTATTCCCTTGAAAAGTCTTGATGCGATCGCATGTAAGAATGTAACAGCCGTTGGAATTACGCTGAAATAGACAATGTCGTCAGGCAAGGAGTTGTCAATGAAACCCGATGAATTCATGAAGAAATACGGCTTCGATGAAGAAGACGAGAAAGAGCACAGTCTGCAGGAGAACGCTAAAGAGCGGGCCAGGCATTTGCATCGACCCAACGCCGGAACGCCCTTCGACTGGGAGGACTGGGAGCGTTATCGCAAAGAGCATGATGTGGACGAAGAAAAGGCGGACTAGCTGCTCTTCATTGCAGGCTTGGCCGCTCAGACGCGGGGCAGTTCCAGAAAGAAGCGACAGCCTCCTTCAGGCAGGTTTTGGAAGCCGATGTGTCCTTGGTGCTGCTCAATAATAGCTTTGCTGATGTAGAGACCGAGACCAGAGCCTCCGGTGCTGCGGTTGGCCGCAGTATCGGCTTGTGCGAAGCGAGTGAAAAGGCGTTTGGCCAGTTCCTGGGGAATGCCGGGACCCTGATCGATGACGTCAATATTCAGCCTCTCCGATTTATCCTGAAGCTTTACCTCGATCACGCCGCCGTGGGGGGAAAATTTCAGGGCGTTTGACAGTAAGTTTTGCAGCACTTGCAGCAAACGGTCGTGGTCCGCTTTGACAGGAGGTGCGGCCTGAGGTTGGTAGCGCAGTGTTACACTCTGCAGAGAGGCGGCCGGAGTGATAGTGTCCACGGCTTCCTGAATCAGCTCCCCGGGGTCTAATGGCGCCAGGTCCAAGGTTAACCGGCCTGACTCGATGCGCTCTATGTCGAGCACCTCATTCACCAGTTTTACCAGGCGCACGGTGTTGTTGCAGGCCATTTGCAGCATGTGGGCTTTCTGTTCCGGGTTATGGTCGAAACGGCCGCTTTGCAACAGTCCTAATGAGCCTTGGATAGCGGTTAAAGGCGTGCGTAACTCGTGACTGACGACGGCGACCCATTCCCGACGGATGTGGTCGAGCCTGTCTTTCTCCGCTTCGGCGCGACGTCTTGCTTCCTCGTAGATATGGGCGATGATGGCGACAAAGATCATGGAAGCGATGCTGGCGGACATTCGTCCAATTAAAGAGTCATCCCAGCCTTTGCCTTGTATCAGCGCCATGTCGTGGGCCTTTAGAATGGCGAACAGGCCGATTGCCGCCAACAGGACAATTCCCGGCGCCCGATATTTATCGCCGACGAAGCCAGCAATGAGCGGCAACGCTGGCAGCCAGGTCAGCACGCGAGAAGTGAGGCCGCCGTCGCTCCAGGCGGTGGCGAGAATGATGAAGAGCGTGGATAGCAATAGCAAGTCCGCAGCCAGGCCGGGTCGTCCAGTCAACCAGAGAGCGAGCAGGCCGGATAACAGGGATGGCGTGGCGAAGGCGACGACGACGGTCGAGCTGCTCCAGCCGTCAGTGGCGTAGCGCACCGTCGCCATCATTGCAGCGCTGACAAAGCCATACAACAGCAGACCGACGAGGACTCTCCGGCGGCTCAGTTGCGCTTCGGACAAGGACGCGCCGCCGGGAATAAGCCTGTCGAGTAAACCAACATGCAGCTCTTTAAGTTTCTTCATTATGCGTTGTGCTTGTGGCTGGACTTTCCGGTTTTCCATCCATCGCCGTCAATGCGGAAGAGCAGGTTCGGGCGGGTTGAAGCTGAGGAAAGGCCAGCCCTTAGTGTTGCTGGAGTCAGTGTGTTGTTTGACTACCAGTTTAGACGAGAAATCAAGCTTATAGTGCGGAGTAAAAGTTGGCGTCATCGCCGGGAGTGGCGTTGCGGGCGGTCTCAAATGCTTTGGACATGGAGTCGGCGATGGCGGTTGCGCGGGTCTTCATCAATTCCGCTTTCGGCCCTGCGTGATAACGGTCTATTTCCTGCCGCCACAGAGTAAGCCAGCGTTCGAAGTGTTCTGGGCGCAAAGGGGATTTGGCGTCCAGCGCCGCATGGGCTTCGTAGACTCTGCCTTGAAAGCCTGCGCGCACCCCGAACAATAGAGAGTTCCAGAAGGCGATGATGCGCGGCAGATGGGCGGGTAAGTCAATGGCCGCTATGTCCGTAAAGAAAAAGCCAACCTGCTCATCGTTTAAAAGCAGGCCATAGAAGCGCTCGACGATATCTTGAATATCGTCGATGCTGGCGATGTCCTGCACAGGCTGCGTAGTCACAAGACTTTCCCCTTTATTATGTCTTGGTTATGCGCCAGCAAAGGCTTTTCGCGCTGCACTGGGAGCGCCCCAGGCGAAAGCGGCGTTCAACAGGGCGCATAGCAGCATGATGGCGACAATGGGAATCAGTGTGCCGTCGGACAAGGCGGATGACAAGGCGCTGATAGCGCCGGAAATAGTGAATTGCAATGCGCCCATCAACGCAGAGGCTGTGCCGCTGTTGCTCTTGAAAAACTGAATGAAACAGGCGGAGCCGTTGGGCATGGCGGCTCCCAGAGAGCCTACGGAAAGCATCAGCGCCGGCGCGAACAGATACAGTGACGGGTGGAAGACCGCAATCGACACCAGGGCGACCACCCCACAGGTCTGCAGCCATACCGCCAGCCGCAATAATTGGGCGGACTCCACCCAGGTCAGCAATGTACGGTTGGCCATACTCATTAAGGCCATGACGACAATGTTGCCAGCAAAGAGCATGGAGAAGGCAAAGTCGGACAAGCCGAACCATTCCTGATAAATGAAAGAGGCGTGGGTCAAAAATGTCAGCATGACGCTGAAGCCCAGTGACTGAATAAAGATGAAGCGCAGGGCGGCGGTGTTTTTCAGAATCTCCATGTAGTCTGTCAGCACATTGCGCTTAGGGGGCGGAGAATGAGGCGGCGCATCGGCGAACAAGGAAAACCAGAGCGTGACGATTACCACCCCGGTGTACAGCGCCAGAAACAGGAATATCCAGCGCCAGTCAGCAAAAGCGAGAATGGTGCTGCCCAACGTCGGGGCGATCGCTGGCGCTGCAATCATGATCAGTCCGATCAGAGAAAACAGTTTGGCGGTTTCCTGTCCTTCCGTGCGGTCGCGAATAATGGCGGGCACGCTTACGGCGCACCATCCGCCACCGAAGGCCTGTGTAAAGCGCCAGATCAGCAGGGACGCCAGACTTTCACTCTGCGACAGCATGAGACAGGAAACCAGGAATACGCCCAGGCCAATGAGCATGATGCGACTGCGGCCAAGACGGTCTGATAATGGCCCGCCGATTAACTGGCCAATAGCAAGCCCGAGAATATACACGCTGATGCTGAGAGAGACGTCGTGAATATCCGCGGCAATTGCTTTGGCGATATCGGGAAAGGCGGGTAGGTACGTGTCGATGGCGAAAGGGCCGAGAGCGACCGCCATCGCTAGAATAAAGGCTAGACGTGAGTGGCTTGTAGAAGATGTCATGAGTCGGCTGCGCTGGAGCTTTGTACGAAAAAACAACAAAGCTTGGTTATAACGAAGAAAGCAGGCTAGGATGCCTAATCCTGACCGCCCGGACAAGTGGTAAATTTCGAATTCCTTATGTAATTAATTCGAATTGAAAAATTAACGGATCTGCTCACCGCCATTCCGCATATTCCCTTCGGCTGATTTCATTAGTTTGGAATTGCAGTTAGATTGAACTTACCCTGAAACACAATAAAAATTGATTTTATGTTGCACGATAGATCATTTTTACTGAAATCGAAAGACGCCCTTACTGAAGCGGATCTGCTCAAGACGGAAAGCCCATTTTACGCCAGCGTATTACTGCGGGAGGCGGGGCGCACTATGTTAATGCCTGACCGTATCGGCGCGGCCTGCTGGATTGGAAAAAGCTATTCATTGCGGGATATTCCGTCCTCGCAATCAAGATATTACGCCAGATGGTTCAAGGACTTGCTGGATCGTTTGCGTCAGGAGCGGGTGTTTCTGGTGTATAACGACGACGCGCCGCCGCAAATGCCGATTTTCCAGCGCAGCAAGTTCGGAAATGGTTTGGAGGCCGCCCCGGATTGCGCCGAACTCGCATCTCGTCTGCTCGGTGAATTGAATGCTGACATGGCGCAAAGCGGGAAAAGCGAACCCGCGTCTCACGCTAACCGAGCCCGGCGGAAAAAGCAGGCGGCCTTGATGTTTGAGTAATGTTTGCACACACGGGCAAAAAATGGTCTCATTGCGCGCCTTTTTGTTGTCGTGGTGTTTTTCATGAAAAAGTTGTTCGTCCTGGCGGTGATCGCGGGTCTCATTTATCAGTTCAAGCCGGAGTGGATTCCGTTTACCCAGCCCGAAGGCGCTTATCACGCCGATGGCTCTCCCAGAACGCTGCTGTTTACCTTTAGCGATTGCAAGAAGCCCTGCGCTAAAGTCAAAGACGAATTAGAACGCAGAGGCGCGGCTTTCGAAGAAGTGGTGGTGGACGCCAACGCGGAAAACCGCCTGTTGTGGGACAGCTTCTCTCCCTATAACTCATTCCCATTGTTGATTGTCGGCAAAGAGCGGGCGTATGGCGATATGAGCATTGAGGTGGCGACGACGTTGGCGTTGAACTATGGCGATGGCTTGCTCACTTCAGAAGAGCGTGGATTGACGTCTTCCCACTTCAACTCAGATGGCTCCCCGAGGGTCGTGATGTATAGCGCCGACTGGTGTCCTTATTGCAAAAAACTGCGTGGCGCCTTTAGGGATGACGGCATGGCGTTCAAGGAAATTGATGTGGAGAAGGCGCGCAATAAAGAGCAGCTTATCCGTACCCTTGGCATTAGCGGTTACCCCGTGACTTATGTGGGATACCGTCGGGTGGTGGGAGACGATATCAAGGCCATAAAAAAAGCGCTCGCCAGTTATTAGTCATCACTAAATATCCAAACATGAAAAAGACCGCAATTGCGGTCTTTTTTATTTCAGGTTCTCCTGCAGAATATTACAGAACAGCGCCCCCTGTTCGATGGCGTCGTCCAGCGCCACATGAGTATGGGGCAGGGGATCAAACCAATGTTGGGGCATCTTACGTTTGGCGGTTTCCCTGAAGGGCGTTTTCAGCACCGCCATCGCGTAGCTTTTGATGTCCAGCGCAGAGTGAGAAAACGGACTCTCTCCGGTGAATTTCATCAGATACCAGTAGACGAACATAAAGTCGTAGGAAGCGGGATAACCGACGAAAACCGGCTTGCCGGGCAATTGCTTGAGCCACTGCAGATACTGCTGCATTGCTTGTTGCGGCGGCTGCAGGTCCTGGCGACAGGCTTCCCAGGCGGCCTGATTCTGTTCCCACCAGGCTTGTGTATCCGGGTGAGCGGAGGCTTCAGGGAGTGTTTCCAGGTTGGCGGAGAAGGTCCCGACCAATTCCTTTTCCGCCGTATAAGCCGCTGACGCGAAGCTCAGCATGGAATGCGGTCCGGGAATCGGTCCGTCCGCTTCCACATCGGTACTGACATAAATTTCTGGTTTCGCCATGAGTCACCTGTGCTAATTAAGTAAGAAATGTGTCGAAAGACTTAATCATTGGCCGCTAAATAGGGCGCAATGCCAGTGAATACGGGGCGGTAGGACACCGCCTCCGCCTGCGACAATTCCGCCAACGGGTATTTCTTGCCTTTCCGATAGCGGGGGTTGTTAGAGTCAGTCACTTTGCCATGGCTCAGCAGCGCCTTGATCAATACCTCTATATATAGGCTGCGTATGGGAATTTCATCGTGGATGAAAACCTCCATGATTGCTTCCAGCAGATATCGCTGCGCTGCACGCAGTCCTTGATACTTTAATATGTCGTGTATGCAAGGGATTCCGTCTGCGAGGATGTCGCCGCGAGAGATCTGTGCTCCCTCGAGAGCTGGAGAATAGAAATAGCTCGGCTCGAGTGTGTGACGCTTTCCATTCGTTTCCGTAATGGTGGGGTGCAATAGACTCCCACCGTAGCGAGAGGCAGGGGGGACCTTTTCGAAAGAAAGGCGCCCGTTAACAGGTGATATTATTTGTTTTTGTACATAAGCGTATTTGGAGGCGCGTCCAGTCAGAAAGTATTCCAGTTTGTCAGGGCAGTGATAGAGATCTTTGCTTGGGCTCTGCTTATTCCTTGCTCCTATTTTTTCGCCTTTGTGTACGGTCGCTTTGTCAGTAATGAATATGGAGTCGTTAGGCAAGAGTGGAATCTTGGAGAGTTGTGCACCGGACTCAGAGTAAATAAGTATTGTGGGAGACTGGGTGCGATTATCTTTTTGACGCTTATTTAAAATAATGAAAGATTTCAGTTCGGTAAGCTCGTCATGGACTTCTTCGAATGTCTCGTCCTTAATAAGCTGGTGAAAGACAGCAACGCCATCTTCGAGAGCGATAATAGGCTGATGGTAGGGGTGGGTTTGAAAAAGAGCGTCTCCTGCTTTGATTTGAATCCCATCTTGCACTAACAATGTATCCCCATATCCAACCAGAACGCTGGACCACAGGTTTCCTGCGTCATCTAGAATATTTATTCTGCCATTGAAGGAGCAGGCTACAAACTTTTGTTCTTCCTTATGGATAAGAGTACTTAACCCTGCAAATTGGACCCATCCAGACTTGTTTGCACGTGTGATGTTGTCTTTGGGAGTCGTGCGAAAAGTTGCAGCGCCAAAACTCACAACAATGGGCTCTATAGTTTTAGATAAATGTGCGAATGTAATGTTCGTCAGTGCGGCGATATTTGTGTTGAGCGGCGACCAGTATTGAAGCGTTGGAGACTGTCCACAACATACTTGGCAAACGCCTGCTTCAGCTTGGCAAGTTAGCGGGGACCTTACAACAACGCCGAGCACCTGATGGTTCTGCATCTGACCAAGATGACGTGGCCTGATGACTTTATTGGCTTCAAGAATAACTTGTCCGGTTGCTGGCGATTGGACCGGTTGAGCCGTGACTCGCCCTATCAACGCTGCATTATTGGCAATCTCTGAATGAGAGAGAGGAATGGGGAAACCTGCTTCGGCGTTGCAGTCTTCGACAAGCGTAATTAGCTGCTTATTTATGCGATTAAGCTGTTGGAAAAGTGTTGCGGCGCTTTGCCTCCTTTTAACATTGGCTTTTAACTCGGAGCGGTATATTTCCGCTTCAATGAAGTGCTCAAGAGGCCTGACGCCGCCAGCTTTGTTGCTAGGAAGGGCTGTGGTGGCGTACATGAAATTTTTTCTCAACATATGGATGGCGACAATTGAGCAACAACCTGAGACAGAATCTTTCCCAAGTGCGTTTACCTCGTTGTGCCACAATGTTGGAGAGGTAAGACCAAATCGTTCTGAGAGAAGCGTATCTATTTGTTGGATTGCACTGTTGTGAGTCGTGAAAAGTATAGCGCCATGCTTGTTATAGCGCTCACCTTGGGTGAAAAGTCCTGCTTCATACTGTTCGTAAAACTCCAGCAACTCAGACTCACTCTCCTTCCGAAGTCGCGGTAGATCCGGCAGTGTCTCCAGTTCTTTGAATGATGGAGAGATTGTGAGATGGGGGCGGTATGTATGCGCCAACGTGGTCAATATCTCCGCAAGCATGGGAAGGTCAAAGCTCGACTCCAGGGCCACACGGGCGAACAGTGTGTCGAGAAACAGTTTGTTGAAACAGCGGTTCAGTTCCTCTAATGAGAACCAGCGTGAGAGACTCCGGCTCGCCAAGATACGACCCACCGTTGAGAGCGTGCGGTTGCGACCGACTCTCACTTGTTGCTGTAGTGACGCCAGACCTCGATCATATCGATGCACCGCTTCGTCAGGGTGTAACAGGTCCAGGGTTGGTTTGGCGTCATCCCTGCAGGTCAGCTCGTATAAGGTGATGATATCCGCATTGTTCAGCCTGTTGTGTCCAGGGAACTTGAATTCCTTGTCAGGATCACATTCAAACTGTTGAACTGCACTGACTGTCTGGGCTTCAGTTTGCAGATAGACCCTGGCTCTGGCTCCGTATTCCACATAGTTGTCGGGGTAGTCCTGCGCCGATAACTGGATGGTCGGATCACCGGTGAGACAGGGGATAAGGCTCAAGCTTCGCCAAGGCGAACCCGGAAAATGTATCGCTACCCGATTCTGCGACATGAGCGTCGTTAGGGTCTCAGGCAGGACTGATAAGGAGAGGGCGCGGATATCGCCCTGTGCAAGGCGGGGCGTCAGAAGCGGCGCGAATACTTTGACAGCGACAGACAGGGGCAGCCCCACATGTCCCTGGCGCATTAGCGGCGAATGAACGCTGACAGCGCCTGTTTCGTTTGGATAATTCAATCCTTCGATTATCAGGGCCCGTAATTCCGGCGCTAAATCTTTTATTGCATGCATATCAAATACCCGCTGTTGACAGATGGTCAATGAGCCGTATAATGGCGCTTACATACCTTCCATAAGTTACATATCTTCTTGTTTTCCCTGGCAAAAAAAACCGCTAACGTTAATACTCTTTCATCCTTCTTGCAATGACTTTCCTATATGATGGCGTCTCCGTCGATGGAGTGGCGTTTATCCTTTGCTGATGCGGGTTGGCGACAGCAATTTCAGGACTGCGTTCTATACTTGGCTCAGAACTGAAACTAAGTTTGCGAACTTTTGCAATCTGCGTTGAGGACAAAGGGATGAACGGACAAGAAAAAGTCTTGTTGGACGCTGAGCCGGGCCAAGCGGTTTATAACCGCCTCACCTTGCCGTTGTATGACTCAATGGTGCTTGGCTTCTCCAATTACTTTGCTTGGCGTTGTCCATCGGCGAATCTGCTCGAAATGTATAACCGGAACCTGTCTGCTTCACACTTGGAGATAGGCGTGGGCACCGGCTATTTTCTCGATCATAGTTCTCCTGTCGTTCAGCTCGAAAAGCTGACGTTATTGGATTTGAATCCAACCTGCCTGCGCTATACCGCCAGACGCTTGAAGCGCTACCAGCCGCGGTTGCTGAGGCACAATGCGTTGGAACCCTTCCCTTTGGGCTCACAACAGTTCGGCTCTGTGGGATTGAACTATCTCCTGCACTGTTTGCCCGGTTCGCCGGAGCAGAAAGGCGTTGTGTTCGACCATGTGAAAGCTGTATTGGCGGAGGTAGGCGTCTGCTTCGGTTCGGCGATCGTTAATAACGGCGGTGAATCCCGGTTGGGCGGACTGTTGAAGATGATCTACAACCGCAAAGGGATATTCAGCAACTTGAAGGATACCGCCGACGCCTGGATTGAGCAGTTGGAAGCTAGGTTCAGGCGGGTGCAAACGCAAGAGATCGGCGCTGTTCTGCTATTTTCCGCCAGAGACTGATCTTGTTGCGGTCACTAACTGACTGGCGACAGAGAGCAAAAAATGGCAATTACCTCAAAAAGAACCGGAGTCATCGCGACCGTGGCCGTTATCTGGTTAATCGCGACCTCTTACATTGTATATATCAGTCTCACCACCGAAGCGGGTTCTGACCGCAGGCGGGACATGCGGGAGTTTCAACATGGCGTGGACTTCGTGCGTCGGGCTGACGGCAAGTATGTGCTGATCTGGTCCAGTTCCGGATCGCCTCTGGACCCGAAGGAGGCGGACGGAGATGAATGGATACACGATGTTTATTATTCCCTCATCGATCCGGAAAACCCGCAACTTGACCCGGTCACCCTGATCTCAGCTCCCTGGGCTCAGGAGCCCGCCAGCTCCGCGATCAATAGTGACGGCCACATTATGGTCACCATGGAAGACGCCTGGAATGCGCAGAATGTGCTGGCGCAGACCTTCGGGCTGTACGACAGCAACATGAGCCCGGTCAAAGCTTATCAACAAGTCATATACGACGGCGGTCATTCCGGTCATGTGGCGGCGTCCGGTAAACGCTTTGTGGTGTTTTATTCAGATGAGTGGGTGGATGGCGGCGGCGTCGACGACCTTGGCTCCGGCGACGATGTGATGATGGCGGTTTACGACACCCATGGCGAACTACTGCATGAACGACATGTCGCTGTCGGCGATCGCACCCGGGACTGGTGGCCGCTGGCGGCGGGCTCTGATCGCAGGGCGTTGCTGGTGTGGCAGCGCTTTGTTGATGATAAGCCCTACGCCCGCCTGATGTATCGCATGTATGACCCAGTGGGCGACAAATGGGTGAAAGGGGAGACCGAGCTGGTCAAAACCCAGGAATACTATACCTACGATGTGCAATACATCGGCGCCATTGACCGCTTTCTGGTGACAGGCGCTTACAGCAACGGCGGCGGATTCGCCTATTTGATCGCCTCTGACGGCTCCATCACCGCCAGAAACACCAGCCTGCCGCCTCTGGTGAGGGAAGCGCAACCGGCCATTCGAACCGTGAACGGCAAGTTGCTGGCGGTCTATCCCGCAGCGCCGGACAGGTTGATGGTGTTGTCTCTCACCAAGACGTCAATCTCGCTTGAGAAGCGGATACCGGTGGACTATCGCTGGTCCTACATTGGAACCGATGGCGTTTTCCTGGATGACGGCACGGTGTATTTCGTGTCTCTCTCCGCTAACGGACCCAAACAGCTGAAAGTCAGCGTCAACCTCGATTAAGCCTCTCGCCCAGGCCGACGGACTGAGCGCCGTCGGCGATCCCTGTCTATAGTAAAAGTGGCTGTGAATGATAAACGAATGGAGATTCTCATAGGGAATACCCCAAAGGGAAAGGATCAAGGCTATGGCTACAAGACAGGCAAAGTCGGAGAAGGATAAATGGCGGCGAGGAAATAGATCGCGTCTCATAGGGATGCTTGCGCTGGCGTTGACGTCAGGACTGATGGGATCTTGCGCCTTAAAGCAACAAGGCGAATGGATTCAGGAAGGAGAGAAAGTACCCGGCGCCAAGGGCGATGTGGTGGACCTGGATCAGGGGTGGACCGATGACACCCAGGCGGCGTTTTACTTTTCCTCTCAAGGTTCGCGGATTATTCCTTACAAATGGTTTCTGGTGCTGGAGCGCAAGGACAGTCAGGCGCTGTTCCGTGCGGATGACCATATGGAGCGCATGCGCTATCTGCCGTCTACTCAGGTAGGCTCCTGGAACCCGGACGGACTCCCGGTGGGTTTCGTCAAGGATATTGGAGAAAACGGCGAGCAATGGATGGGGTTTAGTTGCGCCGCCTGTCATACCGGCCAGGTCAGTTATCGGGGGCAGGAGATTCGTATTGACGGCGGTCCAACCCTGGGCGACGTGCAGACTTTCAACGCCGCACTGGTGGATGCGTTAAGCCGCACCTATCAGGACAACGCCAAGTTCGACCGTTTCGCCAACAATGTACTGGGCGAGCCGGATATGGAGGCGAAATTCAAGTTGCGTCAGGCGCTGTTGGCGCAAACGGAAGAGCTGGCCACCCGCAATCTGATCAACCATTCCGCCCCCCACCAGCCGGATTATGGCTATGGACGGGTGGACGCCATCGGGCAGATCTTCAACCAGATCATGGTTTACTTCAACGATATGCCCAACAATGGGCATCCCGCCAATGCGCCGGTGAGCTATCCGTTTCTGTGGGGAACCCAGCAGTCGGATGTGGTGCAATGGACGGGCTTCGCGCCTAATGGTCCGTTTGATTTCGGCGCGCTGATTCGCAATGCGGGCGAAGTGCTGGGCGTTTACGGGCAAATTGATATTCCTGACGATAAATCGGTGTATCGTTACAAGTCCTCGTTTGATATCAAGGGGCTGGGCGATCTGGAAGCCTGGGTGGCGGATCTGCGTTCGCCGGCGTGGCCGACGGAGTATCTTCCCGCCGTTAACCCGGAAGTCGCCGCTCAAGGCAAGATGCACTATGACAAGTACTGTTTGAGCTGCCACCAAGTGATACCTCGTAGCCGTGAGGCGGCGATCTACAGCGCAGTGCTGACTCCGATCAATGAGGTTGGCACCGATCCGCTTGAGTGGACCAATATGATGAAGTGCTATGAAGCCGGTAAGTATGAAGGCCGCAAGAGCATGGGCATCGCAGGCGAGCCTATTCCCGCCAAGACCTCTGGGCTTGAGCCTCTGGTGAATGCTGCGGTGGGCGGCTTGTTGGAGCACACGGCGGACTCTATTGACGCAGCCTCCGTGGACTATGCGACCGAGCTGCATTCCGAGAAGGCGCGCCAGGAGAAACTCAAGGATATTATGGAGCAGTTCAAAATCAAGCAGTCGCCATCCGTCGCCTGTGGAGACAACCTTCCTATCAGTGAGGGGACTTACAAGGCGCGGCCATTGAATGGCATTTGGGCCACGGCCCCCTATCTGCATAACGGTTCCGTGCCGAATCTGTACGAGCTGTTGCTGCCGGCGTCGCAGCGCTCCAAGAAGTTTTATCTGGGTTCGCGGGAGCTGGATGTGGGCAAAGTCGGGTATGTCTCCATTCCCCATATGACGCTGTCGGACGGCACGCTGATCAAGACGTTTGAATACGATACGACTCTGAAAGGCAATTCCAACAGCGGGCATGAGTATGGCGCTAAAGACTTGAAGGAGTCTGAACGTTTGCAGTTGGTGGAATATCTGAAAACGTTATGAGGCGATACCTGCTGAGATGACTGGAGCGCTGTTGGGCGTTCCAGTCCGTTCTATGTCTTGGCGTCGTGGTAGAGCTTCGATCCGACTGTTAGCGGCTAGCCTCCAGTTTGCGCCACCAGCGCGCGAATCTCCGGATCTCTGACTTCAAAGGTGTCGAACACCCCTAACTGACGCAGGCCTGGAATCAATTCCAGCAAATCGTTTTTCGCCGAGGTCCGCTCCGCATCGGAAAGACGTTCGTCCTTCATATCCCGAACGCTCAACATAAACGCGGCGATAGAGCCCTTGCGCAGGGTGACGCCTTGATAGGCGAACATGTTTTCGTTTTCGGCAAGCACTTGTTCTGGTTTCATATCAGCAATTTCCTTTGGGGGGGTTAACGGCGCTGAGGTGTGAGCGCCGGATTGATTTCCATGTTATTTCCTCCTAGATTGACCGGCTAACGCCAATCAGAAAATAAATTGCTCAATTCAGCCAACACTATGTCCTCTTCCATCACAACCACTGATTCGCCGGCTTTATCCCAGGAAATTCTAGTGCGCCGACTGAGATCGGAGGGGATGGAAGAAAGGGAAGGGCATTGTCATGAACAGGGGCAATTGTTCTGCGTATTGCAGGGGCTGACGGTGGCGGATACAGATGCCGGGCGCTGGTTAATGCCGTGCAATCGTCTGGGCTGGATACCTCCAGGCGTACGGCACGGCGCGCAGTATTTCGGCGCCATAGCCGGCTGGAGCCTTTACCTGCATCCCGATATTTGCGAACCCTTGCCTGACGAGCCATGCGTCTATGAAGCGAACGCTTTGATGACGCCTATCATCGCGCGAATTGCTGAATGGCCCCCTGGCGAGTCTCTAGACGCTTCCCGACGCCGTTTGTTGCATGTCCTGCTGGATGAAATTCAGGCCGCGCGGAGAGCCGCGCTGCACCTGCCCATGCCAAGAGACAAACGCCTCCTGCGTCTGAGTCATAAACTGCTCGCGGACCCGGAAAACAACGATTCCTTGCTGGCGCTGGCCAGTGACATCGGCATGAGCGAACGCACGCTGACCCGCAAATTTCGCGAAGAAACTGGTCTGTCCCTGGGACAATGGCGACAGCTGGCCAGACTGGCCCGCGCCCTCGAACTACTGGCCCAGGGCGTCCCCGTCACCCAAACCGCCCTGGACCTGGGATACGACAGCGTCAGCGCTTTTATTACGCTGTTTCGGCGTTATTTTGGGGAGACGCCGGGGCGGTATTTGAAACAGTCAGGATCACTGACAATTTAGTCTCTGTATTAAGCATTTCCTCATTTCTTACACACTTCTTCCGTAGTTCCTGCGGATTCGCCTTTTAGTATGTTTTTCACGGATCAGGAAGAACAACGTGAATAACAGATGTAGGTGGCTGTATGAAAAGCTCTTTAAAAACAAAAAGCGGTGATGAGTATTATGATGCGATCAGGCTGGGTGGAAGTGGTTTGGCGGCGCTGTGTTTGAGTACAGGACTGATTCTGGCCGGTTGCGGAGGCTCTGCGGCGGTGTCCGATGGGGAGGCCAGCGATGACTCGGGAACGGTGGTGGACGAGGGCTCCTCAAGCGGTGCGTCGGGCGATGCTGGAGACGCCTTCAGCGTTGATATCACCAATGCAATATTCACCGAAACCAGCGGCGACTGCGCCGATTATGACAACACGCTTGAAGCCTCCGTCACAGATATCCAGCGCGGGTTTGGTTTTGATGCGGCGGTGACTATCAGCAGCGACTCGGACAGTTGCACACTAATTTCCAACTCGATTCCCAACCACGACTTTAACGACGCCACCGCGCATTTCGCCAACAATGTGGCGGAAGTCAGTCAGAGCTTCAATATTCCCAGAAACCCTTCCTTTGCGTCCTCCACCACCTCGCTCAGTCAGCGTCTGGTCAATGGCGTGATGTTGAACGGAGTGATATTGGATCTGTTGTCCGCAGGTTGCTATAACCCCTCCAGCCCCATGGCGGATGCGGACGGCAACATCGCCATTGGGTGTCCGGACACGTCCGATTGGCTGTTGGACCCTCTGGGCGCAGATAGCAAATTCGGCGCGGACGCCCATAACGCCCACACCCAGCCGGGCGGCCTGTACCATTATCATGGCAACCCCAACGCCATGTTCGACAGCAACCCCGGACCAAATGGATCGCCGGTGATTGGCTTCGCGGCTGATGGCTTTCCGATCTATGGCAGCTATTTTCTGGACCCTGACACAGGAACGGTGCGCAAGGCCGTATCCGGCTACACGCTAAAGACCGGTTCCCGGGGGACCAAGAGCACGACTAACCCGGGCGGCTCCTACGATGGAACCTATATTGACGATTGGGCGTTCACCAACGCTGGCGACCTTGACGCCTGTAACGGCATGACGGTTGACGGTCATTACGGCTACTACGTGACGGATGCCTATCCCTGGGTGCTGAATTGTTTCCGAGGCGCGCCTGACAGCTCGTTCTACAAATAAAAGGAGGTTGGCGATGAGCGCTTTCAGATTCGCATTCGCAGTGTTGTTTGCTCTTCTGACCGCCCCGGCGTGGGCGCACCAGGCTGGCGTCACCGATACCGCCGTGCAGATCGGCGCCAGCAAAGTGAAAGTTGTGTATACCGCGCCAGAGGCGGAGCTCGCCGCCGACTCCGTCATCGCTTCCAGGAGCGAAGCGATGACGGCCTTGGTTGGCGCCGGCTTTCAGTTGCGTAACGACAATCGCGCCTGCGCTCTCATCGACGCCCGCTCACAGACCCTGGAGCAAATCGCCTCGCGTCAGTTCGCCATGCTTTACGACTGCGGTAGCGATATCGGCGTCTTAACGGTTGGTTATCTTCTGTTGCAAAACAATGCCGAGCACAAGAATTTCGTGCGCATAGTCCTGGCGGACCGTACCGCCACGGTGGTGTTTGACAGCGCGCGCAGAACCCAGGAGATTCCCGTCGCGCAGTCATTGCGGGCATGGCGCAAAGCGCTGACGGACGACTTTATGGGGGACTTGGGCGGCTCCAGCGGCATGAGCCAGTATTCCGACTATTTTATGCTGGGGCTGGAGCACATCGTCTTCGGCTTTGATCATCTGTTGTTTTTGCTGGGCCTGCTGTTACTGCCTTTGGGATGGAAACAACTGGCTGCGTTGATCACCTCCTTTACGGTTGCGCATTCGATCACGCTGGCGGCCTCCGTATTGAACTGGGTCAGTCCGCCGATGATGTGGGTGGAGGCGGGCATTGCGTTAAGCATTGTCTACGTGGCGCTGGAGAATTTGTGGGAGCTGCGCGGAGAACTCTCGCCGAAAAACATATCCGCACGCTGGAAACGCCGCTTGCTGGTGACTTTTGCATTCGGCTTGATCCATGGCTTTGGATTTTCATTCATCCTGCGGGAAATTGGACTTGGCGATCAGCTGGCGGGGGCGTTGATGTCGTTCAATTTAGGTGTGGAGGCCGGGCAGATTGCTATCGTAACGGCGGCTTACGCCCTGATCTATTACGCCATGAAAGAGTGGAATCTGCTGCGTATGGCGCGGTTCGGGTCCCTGTTTGTGGCGTCGATGGGAGGCTACTGGCTGGTGGAGAGGTTGGTCGGCTATTAATCCGGCAGACAAATAGCTTCCTTCTATCTATTCGCCGGCCACGACAGGGCCCGAACCTCTCAGGCGGTGTTTTCGGCGCAGAAGGCGAGACTTCGCCACAGAATTGCTTGCATTCGGGCTCCATGGGGTTGATTGCGGACTGGGCGAATGTTAGAACTTGGCTTTCCCCACTAACGGAAAGCCTTATCGCCACGCCATAAGCAAGGGACAAATATGGTTAGCATTGAATATCTGATTACCTCCCTGATTGTCGTCTTGCTGCCGGGAACTGGCGTGTTGTACACCGTTTCCGCCGGATTAATGAGCGGACGGCGCGCGGCCATGTTCGCTGCGTTAGGAAGCACTTTGGGCATCATTCCCCATCTGTTGGCGTGCGCTTTGGGTCTGGCTGCGATTCTGCACGCCAGCAGCCTGGCTTTCCAGGCGGTCAAGTATGCTGGCGTAACCTACCTCATGTATCTCGCCTGGGTGATGTGGAAGGAGTCTGGCGCTATGGCTTTTGATGAGGCGCCTCAAGAGAAAAAAGCGTCCCGCTTTGCGGTCAAAGCCTGCCTGATCAATATTTTGAATCCCAAGCTTTCCATCTTCTTTCTGGCGTTCCTGCCCCAATTCGTTCCCCCTGATGCGGCTTCGCCGGTCTCGCATATGTTGCTGTTAAGCACAATATTCATGGGGATGACGCTGGTGGTCTTCACGCTTTACGGGCTGTTCGCCAACGCGGTGCGCGATTACATAGCGGGCTCCCCAAAACTGATGCAGTGGATACAGAAAACATTCGCCGGCGCTTTCGTTGCGCTAGGCGTCAAGCTCGCGACAGTGGAGCGTTGAGAGCCTCAACTCACAGGAAGTCGTCAAAAGGAGTGAGCGTGAAGAGCTTATTTAACAAACTGGCCGGATTGTTTTCCAACAGGCCGCATGCGAGTAATCAGGCCGCCGCGCCGCTCACGCAGAATGAAAGTCCCCAAGAGCAGTTCTGGCAAAAAGTCTACGATGAGCGATCGGCCTACTATGAAGCGCACTTTGGCGCGTTGCCGTCAGAAATTTTGAAGATTGGCCACATGTTTGGCGTATGGCCCGGCGGCGGTTTGTATATGATTCCCGCCCACAAACTGGGCGAAGGAATGTGGGTATACACCACCTTTGGTTTCACCAATCCAGATATGCCTACGGGCGTGGCGGCGAATAATGTGGAAGTGGAAAAAGACGACCAAGGCCGCGTCCTCAGCAGTGCGGCCACGCTGACCCCTAAAGACGTCGCGCCACATGACGACAGCGTGCCCGGATACGGGTACGAAATGCTTGTCATCGCCAAGGAAAAAGCGGAATGGCCGCTTTGGTTTTTACAGTGGACCGCCAACGCGGAGATTCTCAACGACGCGGGCATACTGGAGCGGGTCAGCAAACATGACGGCCTGACAGTAGAGGAGATTCAGGCCGGCGAATCCGAGTTCATCAACGTCCTGATTGCAAAAGCCCAGCCCCCGCTGCCGTCATCAGGAACGCTCTCCAATGGCAATATGGAGATCCTGATCGCCACTGTCATCACCGACGAGGAGATGCGCTGGTCCATGGAGCATGGTCGGCCAGCGTTGCTACAAAGATTGATGAAAGCCGGCGTGGGGCAGGTGAGCGATCGCCATCGGGCGAGTGTGGTGTGAGCGCTTTTTGATTCTGGGCTAAGCAATTATCGATGTCTCGTCTGTTTCACTCTGCATGCAATTCCGGCTGCGCTATCAGATACTCATAGAAACGAGTGTCGGAATGGCTGGCGGCGAGATGGAAGTTATTTCTCACCAGCATTTTGTGCGAGGCGGCGTTATCCCTGGCGACGCCGCAGCTTAATTTTGCGACGCCTTTGTTCTGCCTCGCCCAACCAATAATTCCTTCCATGAGCTCCGTACCAAGCCCTTGCGACCAATATGCCTCCCCTAAAATGTAGCCCAGGCGCAATTCGGTGAGCCCCGAAGGGAGAGAGATCGGAAAGAGAAATACGAACCCGACGACGTCGGTAGACATGATTTCCTTCACGACAAACACCGGCGACTCCGCTAACCGGTCGTCCAGCCATGCTATGGCGTCCTGCCGATTGACGATGGGGCGCCAGTCGTCAGGAGCAAAGCGGGTTGCGTTCGGTGTGAGAATCCTTTCTATGTCGTGATAAAGGTCATCGCCCTCGCCGGTGGAGGTCACGCAGCGAAGGTTGTACACATAAAGTCTTTGTGTTTTGAATCCACATCGGTACATAGCGGTTTAGCGCTCTCTGGGCTGGCCTTAATGGGCGATTCAGGTAGATATCTATCCTAGAGAGCGGGAGTAGGGCGAGGTAGAGCGGATATAGGTATTAAATCGGCGGATTTTGGGATTTACTGCGTTAGGGAATATCACCGAAACTGCCTTTTCTGACTACACTAAGTCAGTAGACTGACCAACGCCGCCGCCAGTGGTAGTGCCAGTGATAGTGGACGAAACGAGCGCTTCTGCGATGTTATCCAAACGACGCCAAGGACAAAGCTTATCGACTCCGTTTAAAGCGCTGTTATCTCTCTTTGCGCTGGGGTGCATGATGTTTGCGTCCAAAAGCGTTCAGGCCAAAACAGCGCAGGAGTGGGTGGAAACGGAGTTCACCCCCTCAACCCTCAGCCGTGGGCGGCAACTGCAGGAAATGCAGTGGTTTCATAAAGCCTCTGAGCCGTTTCGGGGCATGACGATTTATGTGGTGTCGGAGCCTATCGATACCCATTGGTATGAAGCCGATACGCTCGCCAAAGCCTTCGAAGACATTACCGGCATCCGCGTCGTGCATGAAATCACGGGCGAAGATGATGTGGTGCGTAAGCTGCTGGCTCAGATTGAGACGCAACACAACATTTACGATGGATTTATCAGTGATTCAGACCTGATTGGCGGGCACTTCCGCAGCGGCGCGGTGGTGGCGTTATCGGATTATATGCAGGGGGAAGGCAAAGACGTCACCTTACCGACCTTGGATATAGAGGACTTCTTTGGCCTGTCTTTCACGACCGGGCCTGATGGAAAAGTCTATCAATTGCCTGATCAGCAATTTCCCAGCGTGTACTGGTATCGCCATGACTGGTTCAGCCGGAAGGACTTGAAGGACCGTTTCCGCAAACTCTATGGTTATGAGCTGGGCGTGCCGATGAACTGGTCCGCCTACGAGGATATTGCGGAATTTTTCACCGTGCATGTGCGGGAGCTGGACGGCCATCGGGTATGGGGACACATGGATTACGGCAAAACCGATCCCTCCCTGGGGTGGCGTATCTCCGACGCCTGGCTGGCGATGGCGGGGATGGGCGATAAAGGATTACCCAATGGACTGCCGGTGGACGATTGGGGTATTCGAGTGGAGGACTGCCGGCCGGTTGGCGCCAGTGTTCAGCGCGGCGGCGCTCTAGATAGTCCGGCGGCTATTTACGGCATCCGCAAATTTCTCGACTGGTTCCGGCTGGCGCCGCCAGAGGCCCTTAATGTAACGGATAAAGTGATGGGTGAATGGGTCGGCTCCGGACTGATCGCGCAGCAAGCGTTTTGGTATACGGCTTATCTGGCGCAAATCACCCAACCGGGACTGCCCGTCGTCAACGCCGACGGCACGCCAAAATGGCGGATTGCGCCGTCACCGCTGGGAGCGTATTGGCGGGAGGGGATGAAGTCCGGCTATCAGGACGCCGGTTCCTGGACCTTTCTGAAAAATACGCCGGAGAAGCGCCGCAAAGCGGCCTGGTTATATGCGCAGTTCACCGTATCCAAGACAGTGTCCCTGAAAAAGACAATGGTGGGGCTCACGCCAATCCGATTATCCGATATCAACTCCCAGGCGATGACGGACCGTGCGCCTTATCTGGGTGGATTGGTGGAGTTCTATCGCTCCAACGCCCGTTACTATTGGACCCCGACGGGCGCCAACGTGCCCAGTTATCCCAAACTATCTCCCCTGTGGTGGAAGTATATGACTCAGGCGTTCAAAGGAACCCAGCCGGTAGAGAAGGTCATGCATGATCTGGCGCAGGCCATGGATGAAGAACTGGCGGCGATCGGCCGGGAAGAACCCGGCCCCTGCGCGCCCCGCCTTAACCCCCAATCCTCCAGAGAATACTGGCTCAACCAACCCGGCTCGCCAAAACCCGAGCTCAACGAACGCCCGCCGGGTAAAACCTTGAGTTATGAAGAGGCGTTAAAGGCGTGGCATTGAGAGCCTTCAGGTTGGAGACTATTCAAAATGGAAAGAAGGCGCTTAAAACCGGCCCCAAAGGCAGCGTCAGCAACAGTAAGGCATAGATCGAGAGCGCTGTAATAAACGCGGCGAGGTTCAGCAGCTTTTGTGTCAGAGGGGCATTTCGCATCAGGCTTTCCTCGCGCAGAGGAAACACGCTCTTATCCAGGTTGAAGACAGCGTATAAGCTCAGGATGGAGATGGCGGCCAGTATCGATACCGATAGCCATTGCTGAAACAGGCTGACAATGACCGCAGTGGTGATGCAGGCTTCGAACAGCATGAGTCCGGCGGAGTGGAAAAAGCGATATCTGGCGAAGCCCTTATGGCAGTGGTTGCAGTATAGTGGCGCGCCGATCACGCCGGAATGTTTGTCCCATATTTCCAGACTGTTTTCTGAGCAGGCGGGGCAGTCGGCGTACGTAAGCATTTTGTCTGACTTCTTGAGTGGCGAAATGACTGATACGTCGCAGCATTCAGGATTTGCCATGAGAATGCAAAAAATCCAGGCATGTGTTCTCACTTGGAGCGGCTCTCTTCTTGAAGCATTGCTCTTTACGCAGCTAGAATTCTCTTCCCCTGAATATACTTACCAAAGGTCTAAGGCTATGCAGCAGCAGTCCTCGTCCTCCGCGAGCAACGACGGCCGTCGCACACATGAAACACACGCCAAGAAAGAGGGCAGCGGCATCAAGGAGTCCAGTTTCTGGATCAGCCAGATTTTCATGATTCTGGCGACAGTGCTCGGCGTCTATCTGGCGGCGCAGGAAGGACTGAATCAGGCGATTATTTTTGATGACCTGACTTCCCGGCAAAACAATTATTACTTGCGCAACTCGCTGGCCAGCGAGCTGCAGAGCAACCTCATGCAAGCGGAGAAGTATGCGGAGTTTGTGAAATCCCCTCCCAGCCGCAGCGCGATCAAGATGTTTCCGCTTCAGCTCGATTTATTCGTGTGGGAAAGCATGCGTTACTCTCCCTCGGCGCTGGAGACGCCTAGTCAGTTCATTCTCGAAATTCAACGCTATTACCGGGAAATAGAAGACATTCGCGGAAAGATTGAGAGCAGCGCCTATGCGCCTCATTACGGCGCAGAGGAAATAAAAAAGCGTACAGAGCGGATGAAAAGCGAGGTGCTGCCCAAGCTGCTCGCCAATATCGATACTTTGCGACGTTACTTAAAAGATCATAATGTCCCGGTCGATTAACCTTCCAAAGCGCATGGTTCGCGCCATTAACATGGCGATGATATTGGCCTGATTAATATTTGTGCCGGGTCTCCGACATTACCCATAAGGAAATGCCATTGCTGACGCTTCTGCAGAAAGCCAGCACCGGCTTTTCGCAATGCTCCATGATATCGATAAAAGAACTGATTTGAGTTTGTTCGTCCGCATTTTTATGTGAAGGAACGCTGTGGTAAGACAGTCCGAGGGCGTCAGCCCCGCGGCGTAGAGATTCGGACTCCGCCTCCTGGTCGGGTTCGTTATTGACGATTGAGCGCACGCCCAGTTGGGCGGCGGCCTCCAGCTCGTCGCTTGACAGGCTGGAGGTGACGTAAAAATCAATTGCTAATCTGGTAATCGACACTGTTTACCGCCTTCTAATCGTAATAGACGCCAATCCCTGATGTAGGACTCTTTGTGAAGCCCCGCGCAAAGCAGCTGGTTTTAGCCAGCGCTTTCGCGGGCCCCTTAGTTGTTGTTCTTCACCTTAATTCTCTGCGCCTTGACGGACTGCATGCCGGTCAAGTCGCCTACAATTTCCACAAACGCGCCCACCTTGAGTCCGTTTTGCGAACCGGAGGCGTCGCTGATGTCCACGGCGATCCCAAGAATGCTCAGCACTTCGCCGGAGATGGCCGTTACCGGGCCTTCCACTGTTACCGCATCATCCGCGCGCAGACGTTCAATGCGAGAAGCGGTCAAAGGTGTGAGGCCGCTCGCCGCCCTGATGGACAGTCTGTCGCCGCTGCGAATGTCATCCAGACCGAAATAGGGCTGGTGCGCTTCGCTGCGGTCATCGAAGGAGGTCAGTTCATTGACGCTGAACGCGACGCCAAGGACGACGACCTGCTTGCCGGTTTCGCTGACTGAATCCACTGTTGCTTCGATATGAATGTCATTGGTTTTCTTGAAGGTAATCGTTTGCGCCTGCAATACGCCCTCCGCGTCAATTGGGCCTTCCGCTTCGATACGGACGCCATCCGCTAAATCCTGCTTCTGGCCCCTTCTGAATTTGGCGCCGGCGGCGTTAACAGGCTGGCCGCTCAAATAGAAGCTTTGTTGCGACGCAAAGTCAGTGATGATGCCTTCATACTCCAGTCTGACGCCGCTGGCGGATACATCGCCGCGGGTTTTCAGTTTGACTTTCGCGGCGATGACGCCGGTATCTTCAAAGAAGCGCCCGTTGACTCTCACGTATTGGCCAACCTCAGGTTGTCCGCTGGAGAAGCCCTGCAGATCCGCCATGCTGTAATCCACGCTCAGATCGCCGATGACAAAAGTGCGATTAGGCGTGTCCACGCTTTGGATAACGGCGTTCACAGCCACCTGTTCGCCATCGCTGTAGGCGTCCGCAACTTTCTCGATGCGAGTGGCCACAACGCCTGTTGCGTCGGTTAACCCGCTGATCGCCACCACCTGTCCGATAGCGAGGTCGCTGAAATTGAGGTTTTCAAATACAGCGCTATCAGGAATCAGCGCAGTTTGTCCCAGCACTGTGATTTCTGCGTTATAGTCATCGACGAAGTTCACCTCGGATACAGGGCCAAACAAGGTTTGTTCAAAACTGATGCGACGAGCGTCGCCGGTTGTTTCACCTGCGTCCAAAGCGCCCTCGATAAGCACCACCATGCCCACTTTTAGTGCGCTTTCGGAATAGCCGCTAACGCTGTCGATAACGATGTCTGCTGAATCCGTCTCGTATTCCACGCCATTGACGAATACGCTGCCGAAGCCGCTGATTTCGCCGCGAGCGGCCACTGGCGCGCCAGTGCCTTCAATACCTCCGTCAGAAGATGCGCCGCCGGAGCAGGCTGATAGCAGGCTGGTCGTCAATACCAGCGCCGTCAGGGCGTATATGAATCTGCTCATGGCTGCTCCTCGCGGGTTAAGGACTGCTCGAAATAGTATACGCCTATTCCTGCGCGAAACTTCCCGCTGCCCTGGAGTTTGGCATTGACGCCTCTGTCGTACCCGGATAACCACCGGTTTATACGTTGCAAAATTTCTTCCACCTCTTCTTTACTGCGTCCGCGTATCGCTTCCAGACACTCCATGGGGATATCGTTGTACGCCACGGTGCGTTGCACGCGCGCTTCAGTGCGATCCGCCTCCAGATTGTGGTCTATGGTGCGAAGCAGATCCGCAACCGCAGTACTCATAATCCTTAGCTTCTCTTTTAGGTCGGTTTGCGGCACGTAGCCGTCCACTTTCAGAGCAACCCGTTTGCCCGCCGCCTCTCCCTGATCGCTGACCTCCACGGAGTCCAGCCTGATCAGCTCATCCAGGACTGCGCGCACCGGCACGTCGCCGCCATAGAGACGCACCAGCTCGCTGAAGCTGTTGTCTCCCTCATCCATAGGAAGGGAGAGCGGCGCGCCATGCTCGTCCTGAAAACGAATGTCTCTGATCCATCCGTTGACGACCCTGGAGCTTCTGTTGGCGCTTTGCGCCTCGCCAGTCTCAATGGGGTTGGGCAGCTTCTCCAGTCTGGCGATTTCTTTGCGGTTAATGCCAGTCAATACGGACACTCTGGAGAGGCTCTGCTTACGGTTAGGGAGAGGAAACTCCTCGGTAGCGGCGTCTATATAGGCGCGCTTCGCGATCTCTGCGAACTCGTTGTACGACATGCCGCGCCGCAACAGCAGCGCAGCCAAGGGTCGCAATAATTTGTAAATGGCGGCGTACAGCGCCTGACTTAATGCTTGGTCCATGATTTGGGATATTATCGCCAAACTGTTGGTAAAAATGTGAACTGGATCGCAAAATGACTCCAATGTTTGGGCTTATTATCCCAAAATAACACAACCAACCCATAGGAGTAGATGTCATGAATCGTTGGATTGCCATAGCGTTCACGTTGCTAATCGCCTCATGCGGCGGCGGAGGCGGCGGCTCCGGCAGTGATGACACTTCCGCTGCGGACGCCAAAGTGGGCTTGATTCTCACGGACGCGCCCAGCGGCGATTATACAAGAGCCATGATTACTTTCACGAAAGTCGAGCTGGTGGGCGATCAGGGCAAGGTAACCCTGTTCAGCGGCGAGGAGACTTTCGACTTATTGAGTCTTCCCGACTTTTACGAATTTCTGGACACCACCGACGTGCCCGCCGGCAAATACAGCTCTTTGCGCATCACCACGTCAGACGTGAATTTGTATGAAGACGACGGGGCGGGCGGTGAAACCGAAGTGCCTTCCAAGTTGCCTTCCAAAGTCATTAAAGTGGTGAATCAGGGTGGCTTCACTGTCACGCCAGGCTCCGTACTGTTCATTGAAATCGATTTTGATATGAACAAAGCCCTCAAGTTTACGACCACGGGGCAGGGCAAAGTTATCATTCGCCCAGTCGTGTTCGCCAACATTCGTTCCGAGATCCCCAATAACAAGTTCGTACGGGTTCACGGCGACATTGAAAGCGTGGGCGACGGCGCCTTCAGTCTGTGCCGCACTCAGTTCGTTACCGATACAGACTCCACCCCAGCCGCCAGTTCCGAGGACTGCATGCGCGTGCGGATGGATGAGGGTACCGGCATCTTCGCCAGCAACGGACTTCCCGCTGAGGCGTCGTCACTGCTTGAAGGCGATGAAGTGACGGTCATTGGACGCTTGGTTCGCACTGTCGCCACGTCCCCAGATATTGACGATGCGAACTTGCCGGAAGAAGGCTACTGCATTGTCTGGTATCTGGATCGCAGCGTAGAAGAACAGCCAGCCGCGCAGTTGTGCTCAACAGTTTTCGACGCGCCTGAGGGAGCGGTTCTGGTTAACAGTCAAGGCGTCGTGGACGCTCATATCTTCGCCATCAATGCGCTGACCATCGAAGAAGGTCCGTTGACGGCGTTCAGACGTTACTCCGGTGCAGCGAACTCTGCTGTGGATGTAGACACGAGTCGCTTTGACGTCGCTCTGGATGAAGGGCAGGGCATCGCCACAGATAGCCCCATCGCCGTGCAATTGTTCCCGAAAACCCGTGTATTCAACGATGCGGGAACTGAATTGACGCAGGCGGATATCCAAGTAGGTCTGAACGCTCTGATTGATGCGGTATTGGCGTTGCCGAGCGGGGAGGATAATTATCTGCGTTCGCCTTTCCTGGTGTTGAGCGAGAATGATGAAGAAGAGGGCGTCAGTGGCGAACTGTTGTCTGTGGACGGCGATAACCTCCGCCTGACGGTAAGCGGCGATGCGGGCGACCAGTGTGTTGACGCCGTCGGCGCTAACATCTATCTGGTGGTAACTTCAGGCGATGAGACCACTAATAGGTCTGCGGCGTTCAGCGATCTGGCGGCGGGGGATACGCTGGATATCTTCGGAGAAGAAGATATAGCGGATGGTTGCTTCAACGCAGAGACAATTTTTATCTATTAAGGATAAATGATGTCTTAGTGGGCGCTGACGTCAGCGTCCCGCATATGACCGCGCCGGGGAACAGGGAGCATCTGTTTCCCGGCGTTGTTTTTTACAGAAGCTCCCAGTCCCCACGCACCAGACGGAAACACTGTCCCTGCTCCGGTAGATAGACATCCTCACGCTGGTATATCAGATCGCCCAGGCGGGCTTTTTCCTGTTCCAGAACCTGATACAGGCATATCAGACTACCGGGTTTGAAGTTGAGCCCATGACAGGCCTCCCAACTGCCGTGAAAATCATGCCGGTCTTTTTTAATCGAGCGGCATTCGAGAAATACTAAATCCGCTTCTCCAGCCAGACGTAAGGGCGCTTCCAGCAACACGCCTTCTCCGTTGAAGAACAGAGCGCCGTTAGGTCCGGACAGCAGTAATGCGCGGTTGGGCGAGGCATGTTGCGTCATGGCGGTGGATAAGCTCCACGGACCAACGGCGAGCCCCTTATCTGACTGTTTCCAGCGCAGCAGGAAACAGAGCCGTTGCTCAGGCCAGATGGCGTAATTCAGCAGGTTTTGCAGCAGGGGGCGATAACCGTGGGGCGTAATCAGCAGCAAGGGTTTAGTGCGCCCCTTGGCGTGCATCCAATTTACCAGGGTAATAAGCCCGGCTGCATGATCCGGGCCGCAGTGGCTCAGCAGAATAGCGTCGATATCCTCAATGGCTGTCTCTCTTCGCCACAAGGCCTGAGGCACGCTGGGTCCACAGCCTATCAACATTTGAAAACCCTCTTCCGTGACGAGCAGGGATGAGTTTACCCGGGTGCGGTCGTAGGCTTCGCCGCTCCCCAACACTTCAATGTGCATAGCTTTCCTCATAAATCCTGGGGCCTGGATGAAATAGCTTGTATTCCATTCACTCCAACGACCGCGATGACGGCGTCGATAGTCTCAGGCGTCGCCGATGCGGCCGCCCATTGTAACCAAATACAAAGGCGCCGGGGCAACTCCCGTTACGTTGCAGAGTGGATCAGGCGTTTTAAGTTAATCTATTGAATTTTAAAAAGATACCAAACGGCGGCGCAAAGCCGCCGTGGGTGAGAGATCAGGCTTGCGGCGCGGAGTCTCCCGGGGCGCCGGCGAACTTATTGATCAAAGGATTGGCGTACATTTCCAGAATGTAGCGCTGCAGCAGGTTAGGGTAGCCACCGACCCGGTCTGAGAACTCCGAGGCTTTCTGCCCCATCTCATCCCGGTCCAGGTTATCCCAGGCCTGTCTGGCTTGCCCCGCCAGCTCCTGCAGGCGATGCAGCGACTCTTCCTGCAAATGAGCGAAAGACTCGCTCAGTGTCTTCAACTGCTCAAACGCCAGAATGTTGGAGGGGAAGAGCTTGTAGTTACGGGTGATCTGTCGGTCGATTGCGGCGGCCACTTCTTCCGCATCCTCGAAATCCTGTTGCAGCGGCTCGCCGAAAGCGATGTGCACACGACCTTTGGGACAGGAGATGCCGCGAATGATGCTGGCGATATCCTCGCCTTCGCCCTTCACGTATTCTGATTGCTCACGCGCCTGCAGCTCCTTCGCTTTGAGCAGATCGCAGGGATCGTATTCATAAGATATGGACACCGGCACAATATTCATGCGTTTGATAGTGTCTGCGAACGCCATGCCTTGCTTGCGCCCATAAATATTGAGCATTTTGATAATGGCCGGATCGGTTTTATCCAGACCGTTTTTCGCCCGCCCTTCGCGCTGGGCGATCCAGATAGCGCGGTTCTGGGATAGCGTGTGGTCGATGTAGGCGGACAGTTGAGTCAGCGCCTGCAACTTGGCTTTGTGCCCTTCCACCGAACGCTTGACGATAAAGCTTCGGTTCAGGCGCATGATGTCGGAGACCAGCGGGTTCGACAGCAGGTTGTCGCCGATGGCGATTTCCACGAGTTCGCGACCGGATTGATACAGCGCGAAGTTGACCAGCGCCGGGTCCATGGCGATGTCGCGATGATTGCTGATGAACAGACAGGATCGGTCCTTGGGAAGCTTGTCCAGCCCTTCATAAGTGAAGCCGGACGTGGTTTTTCTCACGGTGTTGACCATGAAGCCCGCCACCATAGTCTGAACGTCGTGTATCGTGTTGATTCTGCGCAGATTTTGCTGCAGATTGCGTCTTACCAGGAACGAGGTGAGACTGCGGCAGTATTTGGATAACCTGGGAAACTTATAATGTTCTATGGCCCGGACGAGTTGCTCGTCCTGGCGCAGCCGCGAGATCACCTGAGGAACTTCATCATCCCGATAAGGACGAATATCATCAAATGTACTCATGAATTATATTTATGCTCATGCTTATTGGACGCGCAAGTGTCTCATTATTGTCACAGCCGGTCCATTACAAAATGTATGTGGAACGCGGTGATAATGGGGCCCTAAGCGCTTGTTTCTTTGAAATATTCCGCCCACTTTTCATCCGCTTCGTCTGCAAACAGAATCCGGCAGGCTGTTTTCAGGCCCTGGGCGTTTTTGATTTTATCACGCCGCACCACCAAAGATATTTTCGATCTTCGGCGTAGAAAGTCATCCAACTTGGTCACCATTTCCCGTCGGGCCGCCTGTTCGATCTCGCAACGCAGATATTCCGCATTCTCGATCAACAACTCCGCCTGCCTGGGATCGGCGCGAATGGTCTCCAGCAAGTCAAAGGCATGCCCGGCGTAACGTCGCCAAAGCCGGGTCGACAGTTTTTCAGAGGAGGAGGGCGGCGTCAGGCTGTCGAGATCCATGAGTCGAGCCTGATGCATGAACTCCTCTTTAACGCGGCTGGGAGGCTCTCCGTACCAGATTTTATCAGGGTAGGGAGGATACAGCCCCAGCGCCGCCGCAGCCTGACATATTTCGTCGCCCACGTTCAAACAATCGGTGAGCTTGCCGCCGAAGATGCTGATATGTCGCTCCTGGGCGTTGACTTCGATCACGTGCTTACGAGACAACTGTAGCCAGTCCGTCTTGTCCCCATTGTCGCCTTGCACCGCCAATGGGCGGACGCCGCACCGCTCCGCCACCACATCGCTTTCGGTCAACGGCTGCGGCAGGCGCAGACGCGCATTGATATTGTCTAGTACGAACTTGCGATCTTCCGGCGTCACCGTCGCATAAGGGGACTCCATACGCGTGTCCGTGGTGCCGATGCAGGTTTTCGGCCCCATGGGAATCACAAAAAACAGGCGGCCGTCATCGGCGAAAAAAGTCAGCACCCGTTTGTTCTCCGTGATGCGATCAACTATCAGATGTATGCCTTTGGAGAAGGCGTGCCGACATTTGGTGGTCTGTCCGGTGAGATGGTTATGTTCATCGACAAAAGGGCCGCAGGCGTTGACCAGCAATCCTGCGCGAATCTGAAACTCCTCTCCGGAAATGTTATCCCGCGCGTTGACGGTCCAGATACGGTCCGCCTGATGAGCGCTGACGGACTCCACATAGTTAGTGGCGATGCAGCCGTAATCCATCGCCCGACGAATGAAGTTGAAGGCGAAGCGGGCGTCATTGTCATGCAGAAAGGCGTCAGAGTATTCGAACCCTCCTGTGCTGCCGTCAGTATTGACGATAGGTTCTTCACGGTCGATCCGCTTTGGCGTCAGGTAGTGGGGGAAGCGCGTGAAGCCGTTCCCCATCAACCAATACAGCACCCCACCCAGATAAAGAAACCAGGGCGGATAACGAAACCCTTTTTTAATCGTGGTGAAAAAGCGGATTTCCTGCACAGTGGAGGGATAGCTGCGCATCAACTTGTTGC
The DNA here is from genome assembly GCF_057367735.1 of Hahella sp. NS-SX17. Lineage (NCBI taxonomy): Bacteria > Pseudomonadati > Pseudomonadota > Gammaproteobacteria > Oceanospirillales > Hahellaceae > Hahella > Hahella sp. NS-SX17. Next base: position 4,632,415 of record NZ_CM170632.1, on the reverse strand, counting down.
GCGACATGCATAATTTGCGCACCAGACCGAATTCGTAAGTCTCCATGTACTTGATGCCGCCCCAGGCCAGGTTGGATGACTCCTGGCTGGTGAAGCCGGCGAAGTCGCCCCGGTCGATCAACGCCACCTTTAATCCTCGCGCGGACATGGCGGCTGCGGAAACTGCGCCATTTATGCCGCCGCCGATAACCAGAGCGTCGAAGCTGAGGCGCCGGAGCTTGCTGAGGTTATTGTCTCTGAGCTGCATGAAAACCGGTCTCCTCCGGTTAGAAAGACAACGACGGCGGACATCTCATTATCCAGTATTGCAGGCGGGGACGGATTTCGCGAATTCCGTTAGTCCCGCGCCAGTCTTGAAACCAGAAAGTCCACTGCTGCCTTGACTTTGGGGACCGCATATTTGGGACGTTGATAGAGCAGGTAGATGCCAAGCTGCGTGGCGCGGCTGACGTGCAAAGGATAATCCAGCTCCAGTATGTGAAACCCTGCTGGAAGAGCGCCTGAGCGCAACGCCCAGTTTGGCATCATCGCCAGTCCCTTGCCGTCACTGGCCCACTGTCGTAGGAGACGAGGGGCGCTGGTGATCAGTGCAGGACGTATGTCGACCTGCCTCCAGCGACCGTTGATGTTGGCCTGCCAGTAAAGCACTTGATCGGAAGTACGGAAAAAGAGCGCCCGATGCTGACTTAAGTCTTCTACCCGGAGCGGCGTTCCGTAACGTCTCAGGTAGGCGTCGGAGGCGGCCAGTGAGAAGTTATTGTCGTCAATGTATTTAGCCACCACCCGCTCATCCGGGATCTGGCCGGCGCGAACGGCGATATCCACCGTATCCCGCATGATATCGACGACCTTATCCGTCAGGTCGATATCAATGATGATCTCGGGATAAAGCGCCTCAAACTCAGGCAGGATCGGCACAATCCGGTTCTCACCATACGAGGGGCTGCAGCTGATGCGCAATACGCCTGAGGGCTTGCTGCGGTAATTGACGATGAGTTCATCCGCATTATCGAGGCTGCGCAATATCTGGCTGCAATGCTGGAGATAGATCTCGCCTATTTCCGTCAGCCTCACGACCCGGGTGGTGCGATGCAGCAGGCGTGCGCCCAGTTCTTCTTCCAGAGCCTGAATCTGACGGGTGACGCTGGACACGGGAATATCGAAGTGTCGAGCGGTTTCACTGAAGCTGCCGGTTTTTCCTACGTTATCGAAAAAACGTAGCGCTCTGAGTTTATCCATATAACCTATATTTTTGCTGAAATGACAAAAGTCATTTGAAAAATAGCATATTTATCTATTTGGGCGGCAAAAATAAACTGGCTTCAGAATTTCGTGATTTATGAATAGCCAGACTTAAGGAGCGTGGCATGAACTACAAAGCTGTTAAATTAGTGAAAAGACCCGAAACAGACATTACACCGGATAGCTTCGAGCTGGTGGAGTTCGACACGCCTGCGCTGGAGCCAGGGCAAATCCTGATCAAACAGACGCATATGTCGCTGGACCCGGCGATGCGTGGATGGATGAGCGCGGCGACTGACAGTTATATTCCGCCAGTGGGTTTGGGCGAAGTCATGCGCTCCAGTGGCGTGGGGGAAGTCTTGGAGTCCAGGAATGATAAGTTTCCTGTGGGCGCTAAAGTGGCGGGTATGTTCGGATGGCGAGAGTATTTGGTCAGCGGCGGCGAAGGCGTCTCCATCATGCCGCAAGAACTGCCTGCGGAAGCGATACTGTCCGTGCTGGCGTTGCCTGGCGTGACCGCCTATCACGGGTTGATGGAAGTGGCGAAGCCCAAGGCTGGTGAAACCTTGCTGGTTTCGGGCGCGGCGGGCTCTGTCGGCTCGCTGGTTGGACAAATCGCCAAGGCGGAGGGGCTACGTGTCATTGGGGTTGCTGGCTCGGAGGAAAAATGTCGCTGGCTGGTGGAGGAACTGGGCTTTGACGCCGCCATCAATTATAAGTCGGAGGACTTGGCTCAGGCGGTGAAAGCCGCCGCGCCGAATGGGATCGACATTTATTTTGAAAATACCGGCGGCCCTATTCAACATGTCGCTATGGCCAATATGAACGCATTTGGACGTATCGTGGTGTGTGGCGTCATCGCCGATTACAACGCTGCGACCCCGGCGCCGGGACCAAGCTGGACGCAAATTGTGAAGAAGCGTCTGAGCATTCAAGGTTTCACTATGCCGGATCATATGCATCGCTTTGGCGAGTTGTCGCAAAAAGTCGGCGCTTATCTCCTGGCGGGGAAAATCAAGTACCGCACTCACGAATTGAATGGTCTGGAAAGCGCGATAAAAGGGATCAATCTGCTGTTTACCGGGGCCAATGAAGGCAAGCTGTTAGTGCGCCTGTAATCGCTACTCTTGTCGTTATATCTCTCCATGTCTCTCCGTGTGCGGCCGCAGAGAATGCGGCGCTGCGGAGAGATGTAAATTTTATGTAAACACTTTCCGCGCTTTTTTTACAAACTCATGTCTGATGTCTTTGAGTCTGCAACCGTATTCTGACTCCAACGCAAAAACACTGCATTGAAGGAGCCGGAATATGAACACCGCATCACGTCCTACTCAGACCTTATCGACAATTTCCGTTGGCGCCCCTGGCCATACCCCGTTTCGTAAAGCGCTACTGGCGACGGCGATGTTAGCCTGTTGCGGGCTACCTGGACTGGTATGGAGCGCGGAGGCGCGTGCCGAATCTGTCCAACTCGTGACGCAAGCGGTAACCCAGCCGGCCATTGCCCCGCGCATTCAAGTGGCTATTTTATTGGACACCAGCAGCAGCATGGATGGTTTGATCAATCAGACGCGTAATCAGTTGTGGAAAATGGTGGACGAATTTTCTAAAGCCAAGAAAAACGGCGTCACGCCAATACTGGAAGTCGCGGTGTATGAATACGGTAATGATGGGCTTTCTTCGCAAAACGGCTACATTCGCCAAGTGACTGGGCTAACCAGAGAACTGGATCGGGTGTCGGAGGCGCTGTTCTCTCTCACTACCAACGGTGGCGATGAGTTCTGTGGGTATGCCATCAACTCCGCCGTCAAAGATCTGCAATGGAGCCAATCCTCCAATGATATCCGCGCCATCTTTATCGCCGGAAACGAACCTTTCACGCAAGGCCCGGTTTCCTTCCGGGAAGCGATTGCACTGGCCAAACAGAAAGACATAACCGTCAACACTATCTTCGCCGGCGCCTACAACGAAGGTGGAGAGAGCGGTTGGCGGCAGGGCGCACAGCTGGCGGGCGGCAATTACATGAGCATCGATCAGGACCAGCAGGTAGCGCAAATTGCAGCGCCTCAAGATAAAGAAATCGCCGCCTTGAACGCCCGACTCAACGAGACCTATGTGCCCTATGGCGCGGGAGGCGCGGCGGCGTCCAAGCGTCAATACGAGCAGGATGTGAACAGTCAGAATGTCTCACTTGGTTTGCTGGCGCAAAGAGCCAAGTCCAAAGCTTCCGTTGCTTACGATAACTCAAGCTGGGATTTAGTGGACGCCTACGAAGCCGGGGACGTGGCGTTGGAGGAAGTAGAGGCGGAAGCATTGCCTGAGCCGATGGTTGGGATGAGCAAAAAGGAAAAAGTAGAGTATATAGAAACCAAGAAAACAGAGCGCAAGGCGTTGCAGGACAAAATTAAAGCTTTGAGCGACGAGAGAGACGTCTACATTGCAGAGGAAAGTCTTAAAGCGGCCAAGTCGGACGCCAATACAGTGGATGAAGCGCTGATCTCCGCCATTCGTAAGCAAGGCGAACAGAAAGCTTTCGAATTCAAATAGCCGACTTTCTACACACTCCTTTTTGCAGAGTCTTGCATACTAAAAAGGCGGCCTGTACAGGCCGCCTTTTGCATTCAGGACGATAAGACTTACAGCTCGTAACGCAGACCTGTGTTGATCTGATAAGCGCTGCTGTTGTCGTAACTGACGTTCTGCTGATAATCGATAAATGCGGAAACGCCATTCTTCATGACGGCGACTGCGCCCAGATTGAAGATGTAGTACAGGCTGTCTTCGCCATCCGGGCTCAACTCAAACTTGGTTGCGTCGGAATCACCGATAAAGTGGAACTTGACAGGCCCGAAGTTAGTGCTGGATTCACTCACCGCGGATGCCTGGAAGCTAGGCTGCAACACACCCCAGTTATAGCTGACGGGATAGGTGGCTTCAAAGCCGGCGCTGGTGGTTATCTGGTCGAGGTTTTGCTCGCCGACGTGTACAGACCAGCCTTCACCGCCAGTTTCATCAAAGCTGTCGATTTCTGTGTTGGAGTAGTTCAAGCGCAGGAAAGGCTGTACGGACAGAGCGCCGCTGTTGAACAACATGCTTGCTTGCAATGCGACGTTCAATTGTTTGCTGTCAGTCTCGCCTTTTGCCGTGGCGGAGAATTCAGTACCGGATTCGGTATAGTTAATGCGACGCTTGGTGTTGTAGTCGCCAGCGCCGTAGCCCACCTGCATATCCAGGCCGAAATTGCCGATGTAGTAAGAGCCATAACCAGTCAGGTTGTAAGCGTCCGCATCCACACCGCCGCCGCTTTCAGAGAACGACAGGTCGTTCTGTCCCCATCCCAGCGCAGCGCCGACCAACAGGTTCTGGCTGACGCGGTAATCGGAACCCAGAGTAAAGCCGTCGTTATCATATTCGTATGCAGATTCACGGTCGGTCCTGTCGTGCTCTACGGATTCGCGATGCAGGCTCAGGAACACGCCGAAAGGAGAGGTCTGTACGTCGCCAGCGGCGCCGCCGGTCATGATCTGCTCACCCCAGGTGCGGCCGTTAACGGAAACTTGAATGTTTTCGTTATCCTGGCGCACAGAAGTCATGCGCTTGAATATACGGTTAGTGTGCGCTTGCGAGGTTTCGGACGCGACGCGCAACAGGGAAAGGGTTTCTTCCGGCGCCAGTTGGTTAATGATGGCGTCTACCTTGCTGGAGTCTTCTTCAGCAAGCGTGTATAGCGCGGAGCAGCGCTGTGCGAGCTTGCCTTCCTCACCTTCCGCTTCAACAGAAGCGCTGCTACAGATTGCATCAAGTACGCTTGAGACGCGGCGGTCATTCTCGCCTTTCGTCAGTGATAAGAGGTCCACTTCACTAGGCCCGGTTACATTAATAGTGAAAATAGCGCTGCTTTCACCGGACGGATCCTCACCATCTCCAGGGGGGAAACATGGGTCTGGACGATGCTCTCCACCGTAATCTCCACCGTAGTCGGTGCAATCATCGACCTCATCTTTTATTGTGTAGCGAAAAGTATCCTGGCCGACGAAATCAGGATCCGGGGTGTACATAAATAGCCCTTCGTAACGTGTAACCGTGCCGTTTGCTGGCTGCTCAAAGTCGGATACATAGATTACGTGCCCTTCTGTATCAGTGTCGTTCCCTAGTGGATTTATCACTAGCGCCTGATTCATTGGCGTGGTTTCAAAATCGTTGTTCGCTACAGGCGTAGCGTTAGCTACGGGCGCCATCGCAGCGCCTGCGAGAAAATACAGTGGCAGTTTGTTCCGTTGCATGTTTAACCTTAGCTGAATAATGTAGTTAGAATTTTGGGCCGCACATTGTACGTAAAATGGGCGGCAAATTAAAACTGGGGGAACTACTATAAAGCATGAGCAAGTTGGTGTTTTGTTGGGAATTAGGGGGCGAACTAGGTCATTTGGCGACACTTTCCGGATTGGCGCGGGAGTTTGTTAAGCATGGCCATGAGGTGACGCTGATACTGAAAGACCTCTCCAGAGTCCCGCACTTTTTTGCCGATATTCCGGTGACAATATTACAAGCTCCCGTCTGGTCGGCAAAGGGAAAAAGCGCGCGGTCAAGTAGCTGCCTCGCTGATATTCTGCTGAAGAAGGGGTATGGGTCTGTGGAGGGGCTAGCCACTTTGGTCAGCGCCTGGCAGACGTTGTTCCGGTTAATACAACCGGATGCGTTATTTTTTGATTTCGCGCCTACCGCCATGCTGGCGGCGCACTCCATGCCCGCGCCCAAGTTCGCCATCGGCGCAGGATTCAGTGAACTTTCTCCCGGCCAGCCCAACCCTAACATCCGGGCTGAGTCAGCAGACTACAGTCAGGTGTATGAGGCTGAAACAAAGGTAGTGGCCAACATGAATCCACTGGTGCAAGCGATGGGACTGGCGCCGTTGTCTTTTTTATCGGATTTGTTTCAGGTTGACGCCGCTTTTATAGTCAGTTACCCAGAGCTTGATTTTCAGGCCGCGCATCGGCAGCACTCGTTGTATTGCGGCCCGGTCGCTGGCGATTTTCCTGGAGAGGTCGCGGTGTGGCCGCAAGAGAAGGGGAAAAAAGTGGTCGCCTATCTAAAACCCTTCTACGAGCATTTGGAGAAAGTATTGGAAGGAATTGCGCGCCTGGATGAAACGGCCTTGATTGTCTGTCCAGGTATCTCCACAGATATCATGGCGCGATATCAAAGTGAGGCGCTGAAAATTTACCCTTATCCTGTCGCGCTGGACCAGGTTATACAAGGCGCTGACTTATCAATATGCCATGGCGGCATGGGCATGCTGGCGAAAAGTGTAAAAGCGGGCGTTCCTGTAGCCTGTCTTCCTACCCAGCAAGAGCAGTTTCTCAATAGCCGGAGCGCCTGCGTAAGCGGTCTGGGTCAGATTCTCGACGCAGGGGACGTGGCGGCTTTTCTCGGCGGGTTGCGGGATCTTCTGGCATCGGATGCGATACAGGCCAGAGTTCGCGAATGCGCGGATAAATATACTGGACTGCCGCGGGGCGCCGAAGCGGTCCGCCAACAGGTGGACTCGATACTGTCAGCCAGGGGGCGAAAGTCTTGAAAACCGTCGTTATTCAGTCATTCCGCACCCATGACGTTCCGCCCTGGGTGGAAAAGTGCCAGCGCAGTGTAATCCAGTGGGCGCAGCTTCAGGGTTATGAATATCTTTTCTACGATGATCGTTTCTTTGACTGTCTGCCTGATTGGTATCGGGCGCGCACGGGCGGGCAGATTCACTTGATGGCGGACCTGGCGCGCCTTGAGCGCGCAGCGGAGTTGCTGGCGGCTGAGTACGAACGTGTGATCTGGGTGGACATCGACGTCTACATTGGCTCACCTGAGCGATTGCAAGTTGCGGAGTCGGATAGCTTCGCATTTTGTCGGGAGGTGTGGATCAGCGAGAGTGATGGCGCGATACATCGATACCATCGCGTTAATAACGCCATCGCCGTCTTTTGTCGCGGCAATCCCTTTCTGGACTTCTATCGGTACTCCTGCAAGCAGATGGTGCGCCACAGCGAAGCGTTGCGTCATGTGACTATCGGCACGTCCTGGTTGACTCATCTGCATGAGCGAGTGCGTTTTCCCTTGATGAACCATGTGGCGCTGTTAAGCCCATGGGTGTTGCAGGATCTGAGTCGGGGAGAGGGGCGATATCTGGACTTGTATCGTCAGGAGTTTGCTGCGCCGGTCTATGCGGCGAATCTATGTCTGACTTTCAGAAACAAGAACTTGACGGGACGAACGGTGACGGATGGGGATTTCGAGCGCGCTATATTACACTTCGCGCGTTTAGGGGAGGAATAGCGCCCTGAGACGCTATTCCTCAATGAGCTGATGGTTTAACCGCCATTCGGGTTGAACGGCTGGCCATTTACGATCAACGCCCCTTTGGCGAAGCCTACTTTGGCGTTGTACTGAGCAGACGCTTCGTCGTAGTTCAGGAACCCCATTTGCACATACATTTGCGCCATGTTGGAAAACTGCATAAGCAGCATCTCTTTCATTTGCGCTTTGTCTTCGTCGGTTAATTCCATTTTGCTGCTTTGCGCAGCAACCATGATGTCCGCGTAGTTGCTGATTAACGCTTCATCCAGTTTCCCTTCTGCGTTTAACAGAACGTTGGCCATCAAAGCTTGTGGTTGCTCCTTCAGGATATCTGCGGATAGCTGGTCAACGCCATCCATACGCAGGTCTGCGTTGGCGTTAAAGCTGTTTTCGCCCAGCTTAAGTTCCCATTTATCAATTTTGATATCCGCCTTTTTCGCCAAGGTGATCAAGTCGCCCACGATAGCGTCTTTCTGGTTTTCCAGTTCGGAGAGAAACTGATCAGGATCCGTAGAGGCGGTAGCTTGGGCGTTAATCTGCTTGATGACGCCGACTAAACGGTTGCTGGCTTCTGTCTCAAAGTTATTGAAGGACATGTCCAGCGTCATGGAGCCTGCATCCATCCCGTTATACAGCATGTTGCTCACATTGACGGATGCGACGCTGCTCAGCATATTTTCTGCGATTGTATCTTTGCCTGTCACCGTGATGGCGCTGATGCTGAAGTTTTGGCCTTCTTCTCCGCCGACTTTAATGTCGCTGATAACTTGCTCTGAGACGCCAGCCCAGAGGTGCTCCAGGACTTGATTCAACTCCATTTTCAAAGTGTAGGAGCCGACCTTGACGTCGCCGACTTCTTCGCCTTTGTGGGCTGTCAAACTGAGGCCTTGCCAATTGATGTCAGCCACAATATGGTCGCGCGCAGCGCTGAGGCCGATAACGCCTTGCATGGGAGAGACGTTAATCTTCAGCGACTTTCCCGCTTCTTCTTTGTCCAGATTGATAGGCTTGGAAGAGAAAGTGATGGTGTTTGATCCATCGACTTTGAAGGCGGATTCAAGGGTAAATGGGCCTTCTTCGCCAAACTGCTGGATATAGAAGTCAGCTAACTCTTTTTCAGAGGCGAAGACTTCCGCCAGACCACAATCCGCTTGGTTTTGAAGCGGCATGACTTTGGTGGTTGCAGTCAACAGGCCGCCTTTCAGCAGGGTCATGTAGTCGTGTTTGATGTCTGTCACCAGGTCCAGGCACAGCGGCTGATCGCTGGCGGAGCCCATCATGGCTTGAAACTCGGGGGAGAGCTGCAGACGATTGATCGCCTGGGAGCTGAGGAAACCTTTTTCGTATTTTTGAACGGTTAGTTCAACAGGCAGGCCGTTGAAAGCCAGATATGAAGAAACGTCCTGTACGCCAGCGTCGAAATTCTGTTCGGCTTTATGTGCTATGACAAAGGGAGCCGCGGCCACTGCAACGGCGATGGGCGCCGCTAACCATATTTTTTTCATATCGAATTACTTATGTGAAGGTGTGTGAATGAGTCATTAGGCATAGACTCAAGCTTACAAAAGGCGGGAATTCTAGCCTTTTTGGCGAGGATGTCTATATGGGGGACTATCTATATCTCCCCTGTGCAGGCTGTTATCAGGTTAGTCGAACCAGTTATGAGAGCCGCCGCCGGAATTATGGTATTTCGGGAAGTCTGAGAAAGAGCTGCGTAGAGTGGTGATGGAATCCACCCGGATAAAATCCTCTTCCTGAAAGAACGATGTTTTGGTCACCGGTTCGTTCACGACTTTGACGACCCGATACGTGAATTCATTGATTTTACTGACCACCTGCGCCGTTTTGGCCAGGGCTTGGCCAGTGAGCTTCAGGGCTTTTTCCAGTCTGGGGTCAAGCCTGCTTTCCTCGTCTTTTTCATTTTCCTTTTTGGACTGGTCGGCGTGTTCAGGGACTTTCTCCTGCATTTGCAACGTCACTTTGAAAGGGAATCCTGTGACTTCATCAGGTATCCTTAACTCCGTATAACGCAGCCAGTCTCTGGGAATGCCCAGGTGATCACAGTGTATCGTCGTGTACAGTTCAGGTGAGATGGAGTTCGGTTGCGTGATATCCAGCTGTTGGCATGTATGTTCGTCATAAGTCGCCGGTTCAGGTTGGGCGACGACGAGGGTGTTTTTGTTTTTTTGCATGCGATTGAAGTAGGTTCCGAACCCGAAGCGATCATAATCCATGATGCTCCAGAGCCCCTGGTTTTCCATGTACTTCAGATATTCCTTGATGGTGACCTGAGTGTAGTATTTCTCCGAACCATTGCGACGAAACATCAGTACGGCATCTTCCAAAGGATAGATAGTGACGCCGGAGTAGTCGTTTTTGGAATGAGCCACCACTCTTTGAATGGCGTCGTGATCGACGGTGTAGACGATATCATCCCTGGTAACGTACTTCAGGAAATTATCTTCTTTGATCGCGTAGATATGTCCCGTGAATGCTGACTTGGCTGCAGACGAGGACTCCTCCGCCTGAATAGTGTGGCTGACTGTGGATAGCGCAGCGCTTAGCAGTGAACCAAGGATAAATGACGAGGAACGGAAGTGTCTGGACATAACGCGGGATCATGGTTGAGTGTGAGAGGAAAAGGCCGAGTTATACCCAATCCCTGGGGTCCACACAATAGTAGTTACGCAGCTCGCGAAACAGCTCAGGATGTTTTTCCGCCATCTCCTTCGGCTTTTCGTAAAAGGTTTCTGTCGCGACGGCGAAAAACTCGGCGGGATTGGTGGCGCCGTAGTGATCCATGACCGACTTTTCACCTTTGAAGGCGCTGTCACGCAGAATATTGAACTCATCTGACAACACCCGGGCCCAACTACGGTAACTGGTGGGTGTCCGTAGCAGAGGTGCGCCGTTGGTGGAGCCTGACTCGCTGTCCAGCTGATGCGCAAACTCATGTAACACGACGTTTTGGCCATCGGTAAAGTCACGGGCGCCGGCGATAACGTCGTCCCAGGATAAGATCACTTTGCCGTTGCTCCAGGATTCGCCTAACAGTCCGTGAGAGGCGACGGAGACGGCGCCATCGTCACTGGGTTCTTCCCGTTCCGCCCTGAAGGCTTCCGGGTACACCAAAATGAAGCGCAGATCGTTATATTCGCTGGTGGCCCTGTTCAACAGCAGCAGGCACGCCTCGCCAGCGATAGTAACCCGCATTTCGTCAGTGATCTCCAGGCCCGCGCAGCCGTAGAAAGTTTTCTGGTGAAGGAAAACGTTGATGCGTCCTTGTAACTGGCGCTTGAGGTTATCAGGCAGACGTTTATACACCGGCAGATTGGCTTCCAGTATCACCTCCCATGTTTCGGGAAATGGAGCGGAGCGAATTTTTCTGAGACGCTGGCTGGGGTACCACATCACCATCACGAAGGCGCTGGCTGCGAGGATAAAAAACACGATAAAAGGCGCCAACTCTTTGAAACTCATACAATCACTGCCTTGCGTTATAAGACCTACGTCATAGTGTAACCTGATCGCGCGCCTGAGCATAAATGTGAGGACTCTGCTAAACAATAGGTTATGGAGTTGTCACGGGCGGCCGCCTATCGAGATGAGAATGAGGGAGCCAAAATTTTATGGGTCAGGACAATACACATCAGATAGAGGCTCTAAAAGGGACCTTGCTGGGACTGATGGTAGGCGACTCAATAGGCCTGCCTTGTGAGGGCATTGGCCCGGCGCGATTGGCGCGCCTGTTTCCGGGACCTTTACGGCAGCGCTTGGTGTTTGGAGGAGGGATGGTGTCAGATGATAGCGAGCATGCGGCCATGACCGCTGCTGCGCTGGCGCGATGGGGTAACCATGCGGATGAGTTCGCTGCCGATCTGGCATGGCGTCTGCGCTGGTGGTTGGCGCGTTTGCCCGCTGGCGTCGGGCTGGCTACCGGACGCGCTCTGATTAAGTTATGGATGGGATTTCCACCAGGACGCAGCGGCGTCTGGTCGGCGGGAAACGGACCCGCCATGCGCGCGCCGGTCCTCGGCGTGGCTCTGGGCGCTGAACCGGAAACTCTGCTTGCCTTTCTGCGCGCCTCCACTCAGCTGACCCACCGTGACCCGAAGGCGCTTGTGGGCGCTATAGCTGCGGCTTGTGCTGCGTACATGGCGTCGCAGGGGCGGGTCGATATAACCGCATACAGATCAGATTTACCGCGTTTTTTCGAACAGATAGAGTCGTCAGAGGCGGCTCGGGAAGCGATCGACGAATTCAACAATCTGCTGGATAAACTGAGTTTGGCGTTAGGGGAACGCCTGACGCCTGCGCAGTTTGCCCGGGAACTTGGATTGGAGCGGGGAGTGACGGGATATATGTATCACACGATACCAGTCGTGTTGTACGTCTGGTTCGTCCACCCCAGAGACTTCGCCGCAGCAATACAGAGCATGGTTGCACTGGGGGGCGATACCGACACGACTGCTGCAATTCTGGGCGGGATTATAGGCGCGGGCGTTGGCGAAAAAGGAATACCCGCATCCTGGCTGCAGGGGATAAGGGATTGGCCTTTCAACCCCAAGTACTTCCGCGCGCTGGCGGAACGTGTGGACCAGGCTGTAAACAGAGGGGAGCCGGCGCGGACGCCACTGTTGCCTGGGCCCCTGCTGTTGGGGCGCAATCTGGCGTTTCTGGTCATCGTTTTGTGGCATGGTTTCAGGCGTCTGGCGCCGCCTTATTGAGCCTGGCTGGTTTATTCTTTTTTGTCGTAGGCGGAGGGAGGCGCGCCAAAGCGGTTTTTCCAGGCTTTGCGAAAAGCGTGCGCGGACTGAAACCCCACTGTTTCAGCCAGGCGTTCGATGTTCATATGCTGGCCATCTCTCAATAATTTTTGGGCGGCTTCAAGTCTCAGAATGAGTTGGTACTGTTTGATACTGACGCCGGTGGCGAGACGGAAACGGCGCGTCAGCTGCCGGTAGCCAAGGTTGATTTCCCGCTCCAACTGTGCGGCGGTCCACGGTTGCTCTGGCGCTGCGGAAATACGATCCTGTAAGCGATGAACTTTATGATCCAGATGATTGCGATAGCGGCGGCGCTCGGAGATTTGCGCCTGCTCGCCGTCTCTGCGCGCGTAAATCACCAGTTCTCGGGCAATCTGCTGCGCCAGATCGTCGTCAAAGTTTTCTGCAATCCAGGAAAGAATCATGTCTGCGCCCGTAGTCACGCCTGCGGACGTAATGATGGGCCCGTCGCGCACATACAGGCGATTCTCCAACACCGTCGCGCTGGGCTCGGCAAGCTTCAAACTGTCCACATGGCCGTAGTGGGTGGTGCAGTGGCGGTTGCGCAACAGTCCGGCGCCGGCCAAGTAGAATGCGCCGGTGCATACGGACGCAATCGTCCCTTGGGGGTGGCGCTGTCCGTAGTTTTGTAGCCAGATCAGGCCTCGCTGACTCTCCTTATCGCTGACCATGTCATCTTTGTACTTGCTGCCGTTAACGATGAGCAAGTCGAAGACGGTGGCGTCTGAAGGCAGTGAGGCCAGTCCGCTCAGCGTGACGCCCTGGTAACTGGAGATAGATGGCGCGGGAGAGAAGAATGACAACTCCACCTGCCCTGGTCGGTGGTCGCTAAGCGCGCGCAGCGCCTGCGCCGGGCCGGATAAGTCGAGTAGGTGAGTGTCGGGGAAGAGTAAAAAACCTATTTTCAGCGGCGGCATAGCGGTGATTACTCGCAGTCAACGGAGGTGGCGATGAATACTTCTGGACTTGGCGTCACCGCCTGTTGCAACAGCTTTCTGTAAGATGGCCGAAAAGTTACCAATGTTGTCCCTGTCGGCGATGTCTTATCGTATTGCGATATCTTAGTCTTAACGACATGGATTGTGAATATTAATAAGCAATGCGTACTAACGGAGAGAGGCGGAATATGAAAGAAAAAATCAACGTCGCAGCAGTTCTATTCGAAGGTTTTGAGCTTCTTGATTTTTACGGGCCACTGGAAATGTTTGGTCTGGCTGATGAATTTTTCGTTGTTTATCAGGTGGCTGAGAAAGTCGGGCCTGTGCGTAGCTCTGCAGGCCTGTGCGGCTATGCGGAATATGATTTGACGGATGAACGAGGCTATGACTTGATTCTTGTTCCCGGTGGGTCGGGGACGCGCCAGCAGGCGGCCAATCCGGTATTGCTTGAGTGGCTGCGGCGACAGGCGCACAGCGCCAGAATACTTGCTTCGGTGTGCACCGGGGCTGGAGTGCTGGCGGCGGCGGGACTGCTGGATGGCTACCGCGCCACCACTAATAAACTGTCTTTCGCATGGCCGATGTCGCAAGGGCCTGAAACGGAGTGGGTGAAACAGGCGCGCTGGGTGGAAGACCGGAACCGGTTCACTTCCGCAGGGATATCAGCGGGGATGGATATGGCGCTGCGATTGATTGAGGTGCTGATTGACGCTGACACTGCGGAGCGGGTGGCGGCTGAAGCGGAGTATGAATGGACTCGGGACCCTTCCCACGACCCATTCGCAAGCCGCTTCGGATTAGTTTAATGATAAATTGTAATGTTTGTTGCTATGATCCAGCGTTCCGTCAGCTAAGTGATTGACGCCGTGGGACTCTCAAGGTCCGCAGGTCGCTTGCCCGTCGCATCGAAGTGAGATGGTCAAGCGCCGTCCGATACATTACACACAGAAGGATGTTGGTTTGAAACCAGTTGTTGGAACTCTGTTGGTAGGAAGCGTTTCTCTAGGGATGATTGGGTGTTCAGGAGGGGGAGGATCGGGTGGCTCGGAGCCCGTTAAAGCTGATCCGCCAGTCAGTAATATCGCCTCAGTCCATTTTCGTGATCAGGATGGCGCTGCCGGCGTCATTGCAGGCGCCGTTGATATCAGGTTGTTGCGGGCGGCTGCGGAAGGGGAAAGCGTACGTCTTTATTGGCTGGACCCCGCCCATGGGACTCGATTGGGCGGCATCGTAGCGGAGTCCGCTGCAGGCGCTCCGACTCATGTCACCGTGCCCGGTGGGAGCGCGACGCCTCAGGAAGGCGCCCAGCTCTTCGCTTATACCGCCACGGCGGCGGGAGTATCTAAAGACGGCGCGCCAGTCAAATTTTTGGATTATCAAAGCAGCGCCGAAGTCCAGGGACCTGGCGGTTCAGCCTTGGCGAGTTGGCGTTATGGCGTTGATCGACCTGCGCTGAAAGTCGCTAAGTCAGAGGACGGCCGCTGTACTTTCGATAATGGGCTGGTGCAAGTGATAGATATGGCGAATGAAGTAGACGCGGTATACGAAGGCGGCTCCGGCGATCAACCGAATACCGTCGATGAGCGAAACTTCCCTCCCTATGACTTCGATTGCAGCGGCTTAATGGAAAACAACTTCCGCACGACATGGGCGGACGACGCAGAAACTGAGGTCTGGACCTATTCCTCTCTGAATGACGCCCTGTTCTACGGGACGCTGACCCATGACATGTTCGCCAAATATCTGGGCGAGCCGCCTTTGGAAGGCAAATTACGCCTGCGTGTTCATTATGGCGACTGGTGGCAAGCCAATGCCTACTGGGATGGCGCTTACGCCAATTTCAGCGACGCCGTGGGAGTGGCCTATGGACTGGCGACCCTGGACATCGTCGCTCATGAAATTGGCCATGGCGTCTTGTCGCGCATCAGCCGCCTCAAGGTGTTTGGCGCAGAGATGAGTAGTGACGCCAGAACCGTGCATGAAGCTTTTGGAGATATATCCGGTGCGATGGCGAAATACGAGCACACTGGCGAACTGGACTGGGTGCACGCTAAAGAGTCGAATTATCGGATGCGTCAGCTTGATCGCATTGTGACCGAGTCCGGGGCGATCACCAGTTACCTGGATTATGACGACGCAGGCAATAATGTTTACCTGCGTATTGGCATGATGACTTACCCCTTCTATCAACTGGCGAATAAGTGGAGTCCAGAGCGGGCGTACCGGCTTTATATCAAGGCCGCCAGGGATTGCTGGGACCCGCAGATGAACTTGCGCGGCGCAGCGCAGTGTCTGCGTACAACGGCGAACGCCATGGGTGAGTCTGAGCAGGACGTGGTGACGGCGTTCAGGGCGGTCAAGATACAGTTGCTGGAGCAGGATACGCTGGCTCACTTCAAGGAGGAGTCCTATAAGTTGCGGGTCGACTTCACAGATGACAGTCGCAGCGATAGCGCCATCGCCTCCTGGCGTTGGGAATTTGGCGACGGCCTGATGTCGACAGAGGCGTCGCCGCAGCATCTGTATGACGATAAAGGGACCTATGAGGTTGCTCTGCAGGTGACGGATGTCGAAGGGCGTACGGACCGCTTCACTAAAGCCGTTACGGTCACGGATGAATACTGCGCTTTTTTTCAGGCCGAGAACGCGTCTCGCCGTATTGATCAAGTGACTGTCGCCGGGACAGTCATCGACACGCCGGACCTTTTGCGTACGGACTACACCGAGAACGCCATCGTCATCACTGACGCGAACGCTGTGGCCATAACAGTTAAAGGCGATAAGTTAGCCGCGTCGCCCTCCAACACCTGGAAGATCTGGCTGGATGCGGATAACGATGGACGCTTTGAAGAGAGTGCGAATGAGATGCTGCGCGAGGTGACGCAATCTGAGGCGGATGCTTATGAGCTGACGACCACGATTCAGTTGCCGGACGGGTTAAGCGGTGGGCCGCTGTATATGCGCATCGCTGGGGATTACGCCATCCACTCTCCCTGCAATTTGAAAAAAGGCTCGGGCGTGGATATTCGCATCGCGCTGTAATTTCAGATCGCGCTCTGACGCAGGGATAAACAAGCCCGCAGTGACAATGATCGCCGCGGGCTTTTTAATGTCTGCATGATCAGGGATGTACTGGTCTACAGCAGAGACTTCAGGACCATCATCACGCCGACTCCCGCCATGATGACGGCGAAGCCCTGTTGCAGGTGCGGCCCTGCAAAGCGCGGCGCTAGACGGCGTCCTCCCAGCATGCCCGCCATGGCTCCGGCGACGAAGGGCAGGGCGATCATCCAGGGAAGTGTTTTGCCGCTGAGCATGAATAAACTGACAGTGCCTGCACTGGTGAGGGCGACCGCCATCAGCGACGTCGCCACTGCAGAATGGAAGGGTAGCGGCGACACCATGCGTAAAGCGGGGACGATAACGAATCCGCCGCCCACGCCTAACAGGCCAGACAGGAAACCGGTGAGCGCGCCGCTGCTGACGATCGCCATGGAGCAAGGGCGGGTCCAGCGCAGACGCCCGGTGTCAGGGTTGAGCTGGCAGATGGGCCCTTTGAGTTCAGAGCCGTCACTTTGCACGGTCGCCCAGCCCATTTTGGCTTCATCTGGGGCGCGTTTCGCCTGTCGCCACATACGCAGCGCCACCGCCAGCAATACGACTGCGAAAATCGTCGCCAGAAGGTGCACCGGCGCCCGGTGGGCGGCCCAAAGTCCGATGGGAGCCATCAGCATACCGGCCAGGGCCATCACCGTTGCGGCGCGATAACGTACGGAGCCCTGCGGCCACGCGTTAACTACGCCCAATGCGGCGGCGGCGCTGACCGCCAGCAAAGCCACCGGCGCGGCTTGCGGCAGTGTCCAGCCGAGACTCCACATCAACAACGGAACGGCGATAATGGAGCCGCCGGCGCCAGTCAGCCCAAGCAGCACTCCTACGGCGATTCCCAGGAGCGCAGCTATCAGCATGTATGCGGCGCGGCGGCGGTCAGCAGACGGCGTACCTCCGGTTCCAGGCCAGCCAGGCCTCCCGCCCAGCCGATGTCCAAAGCTTCTTCCACGGATGCGCCGTCCACGAAGAAGGCCTTCAGCGCCAGCAGCGCGCCAACGCGGTTGCTGCTCATACAATGGACCAACACGGGACAGTTTTCCGGCGCATTCAATATGTCGGCCAGCGCTCTGGCGTTTGCTTCGGTCAGGTCCTGGGGGCCTGCGACTGGAATGCTGACCAGCCGCAACCCCTCGTCGTCCACCGGGAACGCGCTCAGCAATGGGGTTTCGTGGGGCTGACACAAGCTGACGACAGTTTTGACTCCGGCCGCCCGGATACGCGGAAAGTCGTCCGGCGCAGGCAGGCCGCAAGTTATTAGTTCGGGTTGCGGCCGGCGCAAGTTGGGCAGCAGCAGAGAGACGTCATCTGTCATTGGGTTCTCCTTGAGTGGTTGGATTTGTTGCAGCCTGGCTGCAATAGTGGCGGTGCAGGAGTTTGACGATCGCCATGGCCGGCCCTTCCGCCACTGAGTAGTAAACGGTTTGCGCCTGTTTGCGCGTATGCACCAGATGTTGATGGCGCAACACCGCCAAATGTTGAGACAGCGCTGATTGCGATAGATCCACAAATTGATTCAGCTCGCTGACCCGGCGCTCGCCTTCCGATAGCGCACACAGGATCATCAAGCGGTGCGGATTGGAGAGAGCCTGCATCAGCGCCGCCGCGGCTTCCGCATTCAAGGCCGTTCCCAGTAATTCTGGGGGAGAGGCGTTTGCTGAATGTGGCGTGGCGACTTTGCTTTTCATTTAGGTAAATCTAAATAAGTGTTTCCTAAAACAGTCTCAGCTAATATATTTAATATACGCTGGTAGCGCAATGCTCGTACGCGATCCATTCTATGCTGTCGCTGTCGGCGAACTTAAGGTTATAAATCCAAGGGGATGGAAATGAATTTGATCGTGCGGCCCTTTTTTGATCGGGCGACGTACACCCTCAGCTATGTCACGCATGGAGAAGGCGAGGCTGCTTGCGCCATCATCGATCCGGTGCTGGATTACGACGCTGCGGCGGGGCGCGTTAGTACAGAGTCTGCGCAGAAAATCGTTGAATATGTTCGCGATAATGAGCTACAGGTTGAGTGGATTCTTGAAACCCATGCCCATGCGGACCACTTATCCGCGGCGCAATGGCTGAAGCGTGAAGTCGGGGGCAAAGTCGCTATTGGCGAGCACATTCGCGAGGTGCAGAGCGCTTTCGGCCGCGTTTTCGATCTGGGGCGGGACTTTCTGGCGGACGGCTCCCAGTTTGATCACTTGTTTCACGACGGAGAGGTCTTTCATATTGGCGCGACGCCCGCCAGGGTGATGTACACGCCAGGCCATACCCCGGCTTGCATTAGTTATGTGGTCGCGGATGCGGTGTTTATTGGAGACACCCTGTTCATGCCCGATTATGGCGCCGCGCGGGCGGATTTTCCGGGCGGCGACGCAGCGGAGCTATATCGTTCTATTCACCGTATTCTGGCGTTGCCGCCGCAAACCCGTTTGTTTGTCTGTCACGACTATCTTCCCAACGGTCGCGAGTTACGCTTTGAGAGCACGGTTGCGGAGCAACGTAAAGAGAATGTGTTGTGCCATGAGGGCGTCACCGAGCAGGGGTTCGTGCAGGAACGCAGAGCCCGGGACGCCAAGCTGGGGCACCCCGCTCTCATGCTGCCTTCCCTGCAGGTTAACATTCGCGGCGGTCGCCTGCCGGAAGCGGCGGACAATGGCGTCCGCTACATAAAGGTTCCCTTGAATCAGATCGAGTAAGATCTCAATCGTCCCTATTAATCGGGCAGACAAATCGCTTCCTTATAATTGTCTGCAACGACTGAGCCTGCGCAGGTCAGGTCCTGTCTCCCGCGGCTGGCCGCTGCGCAGGCGCATTCATGCCCCTGACTATTAACATGCCAGTATCATTGCCATATTAATATTATCTGGTCGCCTTGGCGGCCAGTGAGATTTCCGTGGCGACATTGCTGTACCGTTTGACGTAATCATTGGATATGGCGGTCGCCTTGGCGATTTGTTGGTTGTTCATAATGCCTTTGAGAAACTGCTTCATTTCAGAGGCGCGCTTAGGGTCCCAATCGGTAACTTCTTTTCCTTTTTTATTCAGCTCTGCGGCGGTCAACCATGCATAGGCTTCTACATAATCCTTGTTGACTCCCAGCTTTTTGTAATAGCAGTAAGCGACGCTCAATTGTGAAACCGGATTCCCGTTTTGAGCGGCTTTGAGGAAGTGTTCAAAGCCTTTGCTTTCATTTTTAGAGAGGCCTTGTCCATTGAGATACATAATGCCCAGATTGTGCAAAGCATTGGTGCTACCGGCGGCGATGGCTTTCTCAAAATAGTCGGCGGCTTTGTCATAGGAGCGATAGACAATTTGTCCTTCTTTATAGATCAGCCCTAGAGAGTTCAATGCTTCTTTGCTGTTCTGGTCGCCGGCTTCCGTCAGCCATTTTAACGCCGACGCGCTATTGGGGCTGATTCCCACGCCATACTGATACATTTGGCCCAGCAGCATTTGCGCTTCCGCAATGCCGGCTGCCGCTGCTTTCTTCATGTAATCCGCCGACAAGTAATAGTCCTGCTGTCCGGCCATTCCTTCCAGCAGCATCTTGCCCATGTAAAAGTGGCCTTTTGGGTGTCCATGGGAAGAGGAGGTCTTGCAGGAGCTCATGGCCTCTGCGTACTTTGCGGTGGTGAAGTCCTGTTCACAGGTTTTGCTTAACTTGTCGACATCCACGGCGACCGGTTGCGCATTACGTAATGCCGTTTCGCGATAGCTGTCATAATCAAAAGCAGCGCTGGATTGAGTAGCGGCAGGTTGTGATGAAGCATTGCCCGTCAGCAGCAGATGGTGATTAATCTGCTCTTTGACGGTGGCGATGGGAATCGCCATGCCGATACCCTCCATACCGTTCAGACGCAAGGTATTCACGCCGATGACCTTGGCGTTGGCGTCCAGTAGAGGGCCGCCGCTGTTGCCTGGGTTGATGGCGGCGTCTGTTTGCAACAGAGCCACGCCTTCAAAGTCTCTGATCCCGGAGAGAATGCCGGAGGTGACGGTGAATTCGAGTCCGGCGGGAGAGCCGACGGTGTAAGTAGGTTGTCCGACGGCTGGATCGGCTTTCACCGCAGAGTCAAAGTAACGGCAATCGCTGACTGCTCCGACCAGAAAGGCCAGGTCGGTGTTTTCGCTTTTAACTATGGTATGCGCGGAGAAAGTGCGTCCATCCAGGGTCTTAACCTGGACGCTGGCGTTTCTCTGTTCGGAAGACATTTTATCGTAAGCTTGCTGCAGTTCCTGACGGTATTGTTCCATTCTGCGCAGTTTATCCTGATCCACACTATGCTGATCCGAGCCTTTATATTTGGGATAGCGCTTCTCCCAAGCAGCGATGCGTTCACGCATCACCTGCGTTTCTCTGTCCGCTTTATCCATCGCGGCGGAAACATTGAGCAGTGCGGGGCTATCAAATTCCACCACATGTTTGTTGGTGACGATCAGGCAGTCTTTGTTGATGAAGAAACCGGAACCTACGCTGGCGCCCACGCTGATGGAGACGGCGGCTTCCCGGGCTTCCTGAATAGTGCGGATGATGCGTGTGTCGACGTTCCGGCCGACTTGGTCTTTCTGCTCTACGATGGCGATGTGCGTCCCTTTCTGGGATGGCGCCGGCGCGTTGTCATTCGAGCAGGCGGTGAGCAGCGTCGATGTGATGAAGCTGGCTGCAAGCAAGCAGAAAGTCGTGGCGGAGACTCGGATATAGGACATGGATCACCTTATAGGGGGATGAGTATCGGCATGCGCCATTGCATGCGCCATTATAGGTCGCGTGGAGCGGTGTCTTGGGTTGCGCGCGCATGGATTTGACGTTGTTTTGCAACTGTAAAACTGAAGGAGTTGGGATTTGGCGAGGCGTTGTGTATTCATGGCGACGTCCATGTCTGGCAGATCCTGGATTATTGAAATTCAGTGGGGCCGGGAGCGAGTTCTTCCATGCCGAAGCGTTTTTTCAGCTCCTCGTAAGCATTGTCCATGCGATATAAGCGATAGGCTTCGGCGAACTCTTCCGCCATGCCGTCCGGCGCTTTGCGGGAAAACGCGGCATACATGCGTTTACCGGGAAACAGCGCGCCATCCAGGCGTTGTACTTGTTCGTCCAGACCGGATATCTCCGCACGGGCTCTTTCTATGGCGCTGGTGGAGCCGAAGATGGCGTCGAAGCGACTGCTGATCAGCATGATGAAAAGCTGCGACTGGTTAACGGTAGGCTGCTCTATGGGGGCCTCTCTGCGGATCAGATCAATAACTTGGTCGCTCATGTAATAGCCGCTGGCCGCCGCTGTGCGCCAGCGCCAGATAAACTGCTCCAATGGCGGCTCATAACGAATTTCGTCTTTCCGGTCGCGGCGGATATAGAGGGTGGTGCGCGAGACATGGAGCAGGTTGTCCGGCAAAAAGGCGGCGAACTTTTGTCTTTCAGGAGAAATGGCGACGAAGGTCACCGCATGCACGCCGCCTTCCTCCAGTTCTTTCATGGCCCTTTTCCAGGGATGTCGACGGAACTCGATATCCCAACTAAGCCGCCCCGCCACCGCACGCATAATCTCAATGTGAAAACCGGTGAGATGCGCCGTTTCGTCGATATACTCAAAGGGCGAATTATTGGCTTCCTCCATGCCCACCAACAACGTCCTGGCCTGACACCATGGCGCAAGCCAGCAGCAAAAAGCGACCAGAAACCATTTCATGGAAACGGACCTCCCGATGTGTACGCTTGTGTGGGTTGAATAGACGCCGCAAGTAGCTGTATTAAGTATAGGCGTTAGATTTCGGAGCGCGCCTAAATTAACCTCCGCTATTCACTTGAGAAATCGAAAGGAGCATAGAGCGCGGTACAGTTTTGCATTACGAATAGCTGCTATCTTGATCGCAAGCTCTACTGTGTTTGTAGGCGCCTGTTCACTGTGGCGAAGCGCTGCGAGTGACGAATCACTTTTATCAATCCCTGTACTTAGCTCAGAAAATTTAGATATATCGGGCCTTCTTCCACGGATAACAGTGAGGAAAAGCGGATAACGATAAATTGTCGTATGTTGGAGCCGAAATGGATTGCGAACACGCCAATCAAAAAGTTTGACGGCGCGGATACATGGGAATTTATTGAGGAATGACAAAATTTTACTGACGTAGAGACCTGAAGCCCCCCGATTGTCTGGCAAATCCGGCGCCTTCAACCATAATTTGATTGAACGGACGCATAGATTTTCCGTTAATCAATTGAGGGTTTCTTCGATGAAGTTTAAATCCGCCATTTTGACCTTCCTTGCGTTATTCCTTGCGGTTTCCGTCCGAGCGGAAACCGTCACCGCCGCCGGCGACCCCTGGCCTCCTTTTATTGATCCTAACGACCCGGATGGCGGCGTCGCCGTGTCTCTGGCTCGAGAGGCTTTTTCCCGTTCCGGGTTCACTCTGGAAATGAATATCATGCCCTGGGCTCGCGCCATTGACGGCGTCAAAAACGCCAAATACGACGTGCTGATCGGCACCTGGTGGACGAAAGAGCGAACGGAGTTCCTCCACTACAGCGAGCCCTATCTGACCAATGAGATTAAATTCATCAAACGCAAAGGCGATCCATTCGAATACAACGGAATGGACAGCCTGACCGGCAAGTCCGTGGGAATCGTCAGAGGCTACGGATACGGAGATGAGTTCCTCAACGCCACTAACTTTAAGCGCCCGGAAACCGCGGACTTTTTACCGAACGTGAAGAAGGTGGTGTCCGGCAGGGTGGATCTTACCTTGGAAGATGAACTGGTGGCGCGCTCGCATATCGCCAAAGAAGAGCCAGGGCTGCTTGATCAAATCGACTTCACCCAGAACGCGCTGAGCGCCAATGCCTTGCACGTCACCTGCGGCCTCGCCAACGCCAAGCATGAAGAAATCATTAACGCATTGAATAAGGGCATGGCGGCGATGAAAGCGGATGGAACTTTTGATCAGATTTTGAAGAAATATGGCATGAAGTAGCGCTCGCGGACCCTGTCTAGTCCTGAAACAGGCGCCAACCTATTTCAGGACGGGGCGCCCTAAAGTAAAAAGCCGGACGTTTAACAGCGTCCGGCTTTTTCTTGGAGTCGTTCTAACGGCAGGTTAGAAACTGACCATCATGCCTTGCGGCAGCCACTCGTTGAAGACAGCGGAGGCCAGCAGTTGCTTGGCTTGCTCGATGTCCGGGCCGAAATAGCGGTCGTGATCGTAGAACGGCACCACCTGACGCACTGACTTGCGCGCTTTCTCCACCAATGCGGAGGACTTCAGCGGGCTGCGGAAATCCATGCCCTGAGTGGCGGCCAGAATTTCGATGGCGAGAATGCCGCGGGTGTTGTCCGCCATGTCGGTCAGACGACGGCCGGCGTAAGTCGCCATGGACACGTGATCTTCCTGGTTGGCGGATGTCGGCAGGCTGTCCACGCTGGAAGGGTGAGACAGACACTTGTTCTCGCTGGCCAGCGCGGCGCTGGTCACCTGGGCGATCATGAAACCGGAGTTCACGCCGCCATTGTCCACCAGGAAAGGAGGCAGCTTGGACATGTTCGGATCGATCAACAGCGCCATACGACGTTCGGACAGAGAGCCGATTTCCGCCAGCGCCAGCGCCAGATTGTCCGCCGCCATGGCGACCGGCTCCGCGTGGAAGTTGCCGCCGGACAGAATATCGTCTTCGTCGGCGAACACCAGCGGGTTATCGGATACCGCATTGGCTTCCGCCTGCAACACTTCCGCCGCGTTGCGGATCTGGGTCAAACAGGCGCCCATGACCTGAGGCTGGCAGCGCAGAGAGTAGGGGTCCTGCACCTTGCCGCAGTTGCTGTGGCTCTGCGCGATCTCACTGGTGTCAGCCAGCAGGTGGCGATACATGACCGCCGCGTCGATCTGGCCTTTCTGGCCGCGTGCGTCATGAATACGAGGGTCGAAAGGCGTGCGGCTGCCCAGGGCGGCCTCTACGCTCATGGCGCCGGTCACAGTGGCCGCCGCGAACAGATCTTCAGCGAAGAACAAGCCTTCCAGGGTGAACGCCGTGGAGGCCTGTGTGCCGTTTAGCAGCGCCAAGCCTTCTTTCGGCGCCAGAGTGACAGGTTGCAGGCCAGCGATGTCGAGAGCGGTCATAGCGTCGACGATTTTGCCATCGTGTCTGGCCTGACCTTCGCCCAGCAGGACGCAGCTCATATGCGCCAGAGGGGCCAGGTCACCGGAAGCGCCTACGGAGCCTTTCTTGGGCACGATCGGGTAAACTTCAGCGTTAACCAGTTTGATCAGCGCGTCCACTACCAGGCTGCGAATACCGGAGTAGCCCCGCGCCAGCGCATTGATTTTCAGCGTCATCATCAGACGCACGGTGGCGTCGTCCATGAAGTCGCCGGTGCCTGCTGCGTGAGACAGCACGATGGAGCGCTGCAGCACTTCCAGTTGGTCTTCGGCGATACGGGTGTTGGCCAGCAGGCCAAACCCGGTGTTGACGCCATAGACCACGCGACCTTCGCGCATGACGCGGGCGACGGCTTCGTGGGATTTATCCATGACGCGGTAGGCGTCTTCGCTCAGTGACAGTTTCACCGGGCCGCGGCTGACTTTGCGCAGATCCGCCAGGGTAAGTTGACCGGGATTAATTAACAGCTCGTTCACGTTATGTACTCCGCTACGCATTAGTCTTTCAACATCGGCAAGTCGAGGCCGTTCTCTTTGGCGCAATTACGAGCGATGTCGTAACCTGCGTCGGCATGGCGCATTACGCCAGTGCCGGGATCGTTGCGCAGCACGCGGGCGATACGCTGATCCGCCGCTTCGGTGCCGTCACAGACAATCACCACGCCGGAATGCTGGCTGAAGCCCATTCCTACGCCGCCGCCGTGGTGCAGAGACACCCAGGTGGCGCCGCCGGCGACATTCAGCATGGCGTTCAGCAACGGCCAGTCGGAAACTGCGTCGGAACCATCCATCATACTCTCGGTTTCCCGGTTGGGACTGGCGACGGAGCCGGAATCCAGGTGGTCGCGGCCGATAACCACAGGGGCTTTCAGTTCGCCGTTACGCACCATTTCATTGAAGGCCAGACCCAGACGGGCGCGGTCTTTCAGTCCCACCCAGCAGATACGCGCCGGCAAACCCTGGAAGCTGATGCGTTCGCGCGCCATATCCAGCCAGTTGTGCAGGTGCGGGTTGTCGGGAATCAGTTCTTTGACCTTGGCGTCCGTTTTGTAAATGTCCTCCGGGTCGCCGGACAACGCCGCCCAGCGGAAGGGGCCTACGCCTTCGCAGAACAGGGGACGAATGTAGGCGGGCACGAAACCGGGGAAATCAAATGCATTCTTCACGCCTTCTTCCAGCGCCATCTGACGGATGTTGTTGCCGTAGTCCAGGGTCGCTGCGCCAGCTTCCTGTAACGCCAGCATGGCTTGCACCTGCACCGCCATCGATTGCTTGGCCGCTTTGACCACGGCAGCGGGGTCTTTCAGACGCATTTCCGCTGCGTGCTCCATGCTCCAGCCTTGCGGGAGGTAGCCGTTCAGCGGGTCGTGAGCGGAAGTCTGGTCGGTGACCACGTCAGGAGTAACGCCGCGCTTGACCAGCTCCGCGTATACGTCCGCTGCGTTGCCCAATAGACCGATAGAGATGGCTTCGCCGGTCTTCTTGGCGTCTTCGATCATCGCCAGAGCGTCGTCCAGATTTTTCGCCTGCTTATCCAGGTAGCGCGTGCGCAGACGGAACTCGATGCGGCTGAGATCGCAATCCACCGCCAGCATGCAGAAGCCGGCCATGGTCGCCGCCAGAGGCTGCGCGCCGCCCATGCCGCCCAGACCGCCGGTCAGAATCCATCTGCCGTGGGCCTCACCGTTGAAGTGTTGCTTGGCCACGGAAACGAAAGTCTCGTAAGTGCCTTGCACAATGCCCTGAGAACCGATGTAGATCCAGGAGCCGGCGGTCATCTGGCCGTACATCATCAGGCCTTTCTTATCCAGCTCGTTGAAGTGTTCCCAGTTGGCCCAGTGGGGCACCAAGTTGGAGTTGGCGATCAGAACGCGGGGCGCGTCGGCGTGAGTCTTGAATACGCCTACCGGTTTGCCGGATTGCACCAACAGCGTCTCGTCATCTTCCAGGCGCTTCAGCACTTCCACGATTTTGTCGAAGCATTCCCAATCGCGGGCGGCGCGACCGATGCCGCCATACACTACCAGGGATTTAGGGTGCTCGGCGACTTCCGGGTCCAGATTGTTCATCAGCATGCGCAGCGGCGCTTCGGTCAACCAGGACTTGGCGTTCAGCTCAGAGCCGCGTGGGGCGCGGATCTCTCTCTGGTCGTCATGGCGAGGATCTTTCATCGGTTTCTCCTGTGAGTTACTTCTACGCTTTTGTTGTTGGTTTTCCCAGCAGCCCGGCCAGGCGCGCGGCGAGTCGTGCGGCGACGCGGGCGGTTCTGCTGTCGATATCGTAAGTGGGGTTGTACTCGGCGATGTCCGCCATCAGCACTGGCAGGCCTTTACGCTGAATTGCGTCCAGCATGGCTTCGACGATTTCCAATGGAACGCCGCAGGCCGCCGGGGCGCTGACGCCGGGAGCGGTGGCCGCCGGCAGTACATCCAGGTCGATAGTGAGATAGAGACAATCAATTTTGCTCATGAAGGCGTCCAGCGCGCGCAACATGGGGCCCAATTGGGTAAAGCCGCAATGGGTGTCTTTCAGATAAGTGACGCCCAGTTTGTCGGCGCGGTCGAATAAGGCCTGGGTATTGGCGTATTCACTGATGCCGAACACCGCATAGTGAAAGGGCTTGCCGGTGTTTTTACAGTATTTGGCGATCTGCTGGAAAGGCGTACCGGAGCTGGCCCCTTCGCTGTCGCTGCGCAGATCAAAGTGAGCATCCAGGTTAAGGATGCCGAGCACTTTGTCCGGCGCCGCCTGATCCATATGTCGGCGCAGGCCCTGAAAGCTGCCCCAGGCGACGTCATGGCCGCCGCCCAATACAATAGGGTTGTGTCCCGCCTGCAGCTGCTTGAATACCTTGTTGGCCAGCGCCGCCTGGGCGTCTTCCAGCTCGCCCTCCCACTTAATATTGCCGCAGTCATAAACCGGGCGGGAAAGGCGCCAGGGCAGGTTCGCCAGAGCCTTGATGATTTCGTCAGGGCCGTTCGCCGCGCCCACGCGGCCTTTGTTGATATAGACGCCGAGATCGCAGGGGTAGCCGATCAACGACACGCCCGCCGGACTGTCTTCCTGCGGCGCGCGAACTTGCTGGTGCCAGCGTACGGCGGTGGGGCCGTCGGCGCTGTCGATGCGACCTGACCAGACTTTTGCCTCAGACATTGTGAATTTCTCCATGAAAAACCCGTTGATGCGGACCGGTGACGCCGAATTCGTAGCTCAACTGAGCCGGGTGCTGACAATCCCAGACAATAAAGTCCGCAGCCATGCCCGGCGCCAGATGGCCGATGCGGTCCTGCATGCCAAGCGCCTTAGCGCCGTGGCGGGTGACGCCGGCGAGGGTTTCTTCCGGGGTCATGCCAAAGAAGGTGCAACCCATGTTCATCATCAGACGCATTGACGCCAGAGGGCAGGAACCGGGATTAAGGTCTGTGGCCAGAGCCATGGCGACTTTGTGCTTGCGCAACAGATCCATGGGGGGACGCTGGGTTTCCCTCAGGAAATAGAAGGCGCCGGGCAGCAGCGTCGCCACCGTGCCGGAGGCCGCGATAGCCTGCACGCCAGCCTCGTCCAGATATTCCACATGATCGACGGACAGCGCGTTGAATTCCGCGGCGAGCTGGCTGCCGCCGCTCAACGTCAGTTGCTCCATGTGGCCTTTCACCGGCAGGCCCAGTTTCTGCGCGGCTTCGAATACCCGGCGGCATTGCTCTGGGGTGAATGCGATGGATTCGCAGAACACGTCCACGGCGTCAGCGAGCTTTTGCTCATGGGCCAAGGGCAGGGCTTCTTCGCAGATCCAGGATATATAGTCGTCGGAGCGACCGGCGTACTCGGGAGGCAAGGCGTGAGCCGCCAGCAGGGTGGTGCGGACGTTGACCGGATAGCGTTGCCCCAGACGTCGCGCTACGTGCAGCATCTTCAGCTCTGACTCCAGATCCAGGCCGTAGCCGGATTTGATCTCTACTGTGGTCACGCCTTCCCGCAGCAGGGCCAGCAAGCGTTTCTCAGATTGCTGCAACAGCTCTTTTTCAGTGGCGGCGCGGGTGGCGCGCACGGTGGAAATAATGCCGCCGCCCTGTTTGGCGATGTCAGCGTAGGAAACGCCTTGCAAGCGCATTTCGAACTCAGCGGCGCGGTCGCCGCCGTAAACAAGATGGGTGTGACAATCCACCAGGCCGGGGGTGATCAGGCGACCATTGGCGTCAGTGATGTGATCGGACGCGCCGCCATCCCATTCAGACATGGGGACGATGGCTTCGATATTGCCGTGCGCCACGCCGAGTGCATGGTTTTCCAGCAGTCCGTAAGCGTGTTGGGCGTCAGGATCGAGGGTGGCGATCCTGGCGTTGATCCACCAATCCATAAAATCTCGCTCTCCGCAGTGTTTTTATAAATGTATATACATTTAAAGACGAAAACGGCGGTTTGCGCAAGAGGGGGGACGAGAAAAACTTCTTTTCATAACGAACACAGAAACTGGTGTGGGGTAGCCTGAAGACTGTGCTGTCATGCCGTGATGGCTATAAAAATAGAGGGTTTAAGACATTTTTTGAATTTGGCTGGCTGATGCGAATGTAGCGGACTCTGCGTCTGCACCACCCGCATGTAGCGAGGTTTTTAGAGGCTAGGAATTTTAAATGTATATACAAATTTATGGTTCGTTAACTGCTTGATCTATAGTCAAGATGGCTGGAAACAGAGGAAAAGATAAGGAAACCACACGCGTCAGCCCGCGCGTAAGGCGAGCCTGAGGCTGTCAGTCGCTACAAGATAAACTGATTTGATCGTCGCTATGAGAAGAGGGAAGCGATGCCTATGAAAAGTGGCTGTCGGATTGCAGGCGATAGCGGCTGCCAGGATAAGTCAGGTGGGCGCTGCTGACTAATTGCTGACGGCTCCAGGTGCGACGGTAGATGCGCAGGCAGGGCTCATTGGTATTGATTTCCAGCAGCTTGCACTGGTCCGGGTCCGCCAGCACCGCTTCGATAATATGCTCCACATCGGAAACCGGATAAACGGAAGTGAGGTATTGATTGGGAGTGACGACGGAAAAATCCTGGTCCAGATATTCCGGCGCCAGCAAAGGGTTGATGTAGCGATCTTCCAGTTGCACCGGCACGCCGTCTTCCTGGTGGACGATTAAGGTGTGAAACACCGCTACGCCGGTTTTGACGCCCAGCTGCACCGCCACATTGGAAGAGGCGCGCAATTGCTCCTGCTTGACGATGCGGGCGCTGTATTCATGCCCCCGGGCTTTGATTTCTTCCGCGATGTTGCGGATATCCTGAAAAGAAGAGGTGGGCTTGGCGTCGTTGACGAAAGTGCCTTGCCCCTGATATCTCACCAGACGCCCTTCATTCACCAGATCCCGTATCGCTTTGTGCACCGTCATGCGGCTCACCTGAAACTGCTGCGCCAACTGCATTTCCGTGGGAATGCGTCCTCCGACCACATAGCGCTGGCTTTCGATGCCGCTGACGATAAAGTCCTTAACTTGCTGAAACCGGGGTTTGGATGACACGAATAATTTGTCCTTGCGATTACCTGACGAAAGCCGTCAATGATTCGGGCGCATATTGTATAGGCATTTTAGCGGCGAATCAGGAGGTTGTAATGGATGAGGTAGAAAATAGCGCTTGAACCCCCACAAAGGCTTCCAGGAAGGCTTTCGGCATAATGATGAGAGAATTAACTGTTACTCAGTTGTTACGGATATTGAAATCATGACTCGCAGGGGGCTTCATTTGTGTGGCATCGTTCAATGGGGGCCTTAGGGCTTTAAATATGTGTCTTGAAAGGAGGTATGTATAATGGGGCGCTCCTTAGCTGGCGCAGACGCGTATGCCATTTAATACCTATTTGTTTTTCATCTTCTTCGCTACCGTATGGATAGCCTTTAGTACGTGCAATAACTGGCGGCTTCAAAAACTAATACTACTTATCTCTAGCTATATATTTTACTCTGCCTGGAATCCAGGTTTTGTCTTCCTGTTGCTATTTTCAACAGTTTGTGACTGGTATATAGCGAAAGGTATCTTTCGCGCAGAATCGAAAAAGAAGAAGAAAGCATACGTTTGGGGGACGCTCTTTATTAATTTAGGCTTACTGGGCTTTTTCAAGTACTGGAGCTTTCTCTCGGAGAACCTTTCCTTTATCAGTGGTGGGCTTATCCAGGCGTCATCATTCGATATATTACTGCCGATGGGCATATCATTTTATACATTCCAAACAATCTCATACTCAATTGATGTTTACCGAGGAAAGATTAAGCCCGCTACCTCGTTCAGCGACTATGCGCTGTATGTCTCGTTTTTTCCACAGCTGGTAGCTGGTCCAATTGTTAGAGCCAATGATTTTTTACCACAGTGCGAGAAGCCAAAGAAGGCTTCTGCTGATCAGCTGGGATGGGGGTTGTGCTTGCTCGTATTTGGCGTGTTCCAGAAAGTTGCGTTAGCGGATAATCTTTTTGCTCCAATCGTTGATGCGGTATACCAAAGTCCTGATACATATGGGCAACTTGAGACCTGGATTGCGGTATTTGCTTTTTCGGGGCAAATATTCTGTGACTTTTCCGGCTATTCGACTAGCGCCATAGGTGTTGCGCTATGTTTTGGATTTGTATTGCCCGACAATTTTAACTCTCCCTATGGAGCAATAGGGATACAGGACTTTTGGCGACGCTGGCATATTAGTCTGTCTACCTGGCTCAGGGACTATGTATATATATCTATGGGCGGAAACCGTTTAGGTAGCGGCAGGACATACTTTAATCTTTTTTTTACAATGCTTGTCGGTGGATTATGGCACGGCGCCTCATGGATGTTTGTTATCTGGGGGAGTTTGCATGGGGTTTATCTTATAATGGAGCGCCGCTTTCGTAGAGTCTCGGTTTCTTTCAACAAACCAGTCGGAGCGTTCAAAAGTTTTATATTGGCCTTTCTAACATTCGTATTGGTTTCTTTGACATGGGTATTTTTTAGAAGTCAAAGCGTAGAAGAGTGCGCTCAGATACTGCTGAATTTAGTTGGCGGCGCTAATGCATCCGATAAAATTGCCTCTGATAAAACCGGGGCGATTCAGAATAGCCTGTTTTATGCATGCGTTGGAAGCATTGGGCTCTTCGTTATACATTTTAATTTGCGTGAGAGAAGTATTGAGTATCTATTCTCTAATATGGGACCGCTTTTGCGATCGCTTTTTTTAAGTGGTTGTCTGATTTGCCTGTTTTTGTTATCGAGTGGTGACTCCCGTGCGTTTATCTACTTCCAGTTCTAATGATCGCATTCCCAAAGGGAAATGGAGGACGACTTGGTTGGCCGCCATATTGTTAACTGGAGTTACAATATTGGTATTCGAAGTAGGGTTGAGGTTTTCTGGATATACGCCAACACAGGTTGACGCCGTAGAGTATTGGATAGATCAGCGAGATAAAATTGGAGGCGGCTCCGAGCGTCCTGTAGCTCTGATTGGAGCGTCGCGTATTCAATTAGGAATAGATACAGACAGGATGCGTGAGAGGGTAAAGCGCCCGGTTTTTCAGTTAGCCATTGACGCGTCCTCTTTTATCCCTGTCCTCAGAGATATCAGTGAAAACTCCAGCTTTACTGGCGATTTAATCGTATCAGTGCACGAAAAATTCTTGCTTTCAACATCCTTAATGCAGCGCTCTGAAGATTGGATTAGCGCATACCATAAGCAAAAGAAAGAGCCGGTGGAGCCATTTAGGCAGGTAGATAACGCTATAGATCGAGAGTTGAGGTCAAGGCTTGCAAGTAGGTTTATGGGGGCCAAGCCCATGGATTTGATTGATAAATGGGAACCTTCATTAAAGAGTGAGAAAAAGTTAGACATCATTACAAATCCAGACCGAAGTCGTGACGCCTATTATCATCTTCAAGATATGAGTGAAACTTATATGGTAAGAGTGTATAGGTATTATGGCTTGGAGCCTCCTTCTGAAGCTCATGACTTGCCTTATTTTAATAAATATATTGTGGATCAGCTTGCAGGTATAGAAGCCGGAGACATAACCATATTTAGAAAAAATGTTGATAAAATTAGTGCGTATGTAAAAAAAATAGAGAAACGTGGAGGTAAAGTTTACCTTGTGCGTTTTCCTACAGATAAACTAATTTGGGCCTACGACGAACATGTATGGCCAAAGAACGAGTATTGGGACAGATTCATCAGCAAGCGATTTAATGCGGTTCACTTTGCGGATTTTCCTACACTAAGCGGTTTTTCTCTTCCAGATGGCTCCCATTTGGATGTGAAGGATAAAGAATCCTTCACTCGTGCGCTTCTGGATATCTTGCAGGAAAGAGGGTTGAAATAGCGCCCAATTGGACCATTTATTGATCACAGTCTACCCTTTATATCTGAGCCGGGCGTTGGATAGAGTGGTTGCCTCCAGCCAGACGCCGTCTGTGTCCGCTGTATTCATCGTAGTGCCTGTGTTGTGCTCGCCAGAGGGAACTCTGATCAGCCAGAGGAGTCCCTGCAGGATACCGCGGCCGGCTTTTGCGAGTTGCTTCATCCGTTCCCCTGCAGGCGTGGCTAGAACGCCGACAACAACGAGGAGCGAAGCAATGATGATCAAACCTGCCCCGACGCATTCCTATCCGGTTGTTCCAGCAAATCTGAAAGTATTTCTGTTTTATGTGGTAGCGATTCTGTTCGCGGTGAGCGGTATCGCACTGGGTTGACGTTTCTTACGCCCGCTGGGTGGCGGGCGTCATAGCAGTTTGCGGTTGAGCGCGACGTCCTTGTATCCCTTCTGCACGTCGAACATGCGGCTTAGAGAAACGAGGTAGGGACTGTCTGTGGCTTTTTCACCGTTAATGGTTTCCAGGTTGATGCTTTTGAGCGGCTGATGGAGCCGATACAGCAGGTTGCGCAAAGGCGCCAGACAGGCCTCTATGTCTGGATGGTCGGGCGCAATCAAGATCTCCAGTTGTTTGCCGTTACGGCGGGAGATCATGACCAACTCAGGCCCCATGAAACTCATGTGTATGGAGTCCAACCGTTTCGGCAGCCGTTGTTTCAAGCCCGCCAGACCCAGTCCGCAAAGGGACGCAGGATCAGTGGCGTTGAGCCAGTATATGCGCGCCTGCGGTAGGCCGCTCTGTAGTTTCTGCAACGCCGCTGGCGTGATGAACTGTGGGCCGGGAATATCTTTGAAAAAGTAGCCGCCAATAATCTCTCTGGAAAGCTCCATCAGGCGCAGGGAGCGAAACACTGCGCTCCAACGCATTTCCGGCAGCTCTCTTTGTAGCAGTTCGCGAAACACTACGCCGTAGCGGCTTAACAGCAGACGTGCGCGGTCTTTGCCGCGCTCCTGTTCCGTTATCGGGTCTTCCTGCCGCAGGGGCCAGCGCACTTGCCGCCAGGTTCCGGGACTGTTCGCCGCCTGTTTTGACTGGGCGAAGGAATGGCGCATGGCGCGTCGGCGCGAAGGAGGCCTGCCGGAGCTCTGAGCGGGCAGCTCGGGAATAGTGAACTTGTTTTCCACCCCCCTGCGCAACGCGGCGAAGGTGTCATTGTTGACGCGTTGCTTCCATACCCAGTCCCATAAACGTTCCGTCAGCGTAGTGTTGTCCAGCCCACTTTTCACGGAGAGGGCTTGGAAGTCGTAACGACTGTCGGCGTCTGGAAACAGGGTCTGCAGTTCGCTGGCGTTTGCTTCGTTCAGAGAGGCGGGGGCGTCAAGCAGATCCAGGTCCGCATTGAAGCAGAATAGGGTTTTGCCTTCCTCCACGCCAAGCCACTCCAGGTCGGATTCCTGAAACAGATGGTCCAGCAAGGCCGGGTTGTAGTCCGGCAAGCGCGCAGGGAGTATTTCATTCTCCCACAGCGCGGCGGGGGCGGGCGCTCCCTGCAGGCGTTGCAAAATATCGAAGAGTCGCTCATGGGGATCGTCATCACGCTCGCACGCCTGGGTCTGCCAGCAATGTAAGAACAGGGGAAGCTGCTCCAGGGGGAGGGGGGCGAATTCCGGTGCGGCCTCTTTGCGCGCCATATGCAGGAGGATTTCGAAGTTCTCCCTATCGCAATAACGCAGCTCGGAGTCCCCCTCGATCAACGGGCCGGCCACGATTGCGCGCGCTTCCACCAGATCGTCGAGAGCCCGCTGCAAACGTTGTGGATCGACGCCAAGCCAGTGGCTTATCTCCGAGGAGGATACCGGGCCGTAAAAGCGCAGCCAATCGCCCAACAACGTATCGAAGAGCGCATCGGATTCCGCACCCGCGTCGGTTTCCGGATAGAACGCCTGTGCGAAGGAGTCCTGGTTTTCCCGCGCCACCATAATCTGGACGTCGCGATACGTCAGGCGAATGAGTTTGGCCTCCGTCGCCGTCAACATGTCTTGCAGTGTCTCCTTGCCGGATTCCGACTCAATACGGGCGAGTAATTCGCGCCATTCAGAGTCCGCAATAGCGCCGCGTTCCTTGATCCAGTCCAACAGGTCTCGCGCGCTGTCCGGCGCATAACCCGGCGCCAGGCGCTGGCGCTTCTGCACGAAGCGCTGACACAGTTCAGCGTTTACGGTGGGACGCAGCTCATCGTTGTACAACAGCTCTCGCAGCAGCTCCTCACTGAGATTGGAGGTCTTGTCCGAGGTGGGCGTGTCGTCCTTGTACATGTACAGGTTGACCTGTTCCCAGGCGATATTCTGCGCCATGGGGCTGGGCGTTCGGGTGTTGGCGACAGACCACTGAATCTGTCCGGTTTGCAGCTCCTCCAGCAGTTGCTTTAACGCGAGAAGATCGAACTCGTCCTGCAGACAGGTGCGCCAGGTTTCCAGCAGAATGGGAAAGTCCTCGTACTTGAGCACGGAGTTCAGCAGTTTCTGTGACTGTAAGCGACTCATCCACAAAGGCCGGCGCTCATTGAACTTGCCTCTGTTGAGCAGCAACGCCCGGCCTGCGCATTCCCGGAAACGTGCGCCGAAAAAGCCGGAACCCTCCAGACGGGCGCGTAACAGCGTCTCTATCCGCTCCGGGGAGACCAGAGAGAGAATGGTTTCGACGGGAATCTCCTCTGGCATTTGCAGGACGATGCACTCGTTACTGACGTATACCACCGGCTGCTCGCCGAAGGATTCCAGCCAGGCGGCTTCCAAAGCCATGCCCCAGGGGCGGTTCACTTCCGCGCCCCAGCCGGTATGCAGCACCATCTGACGGCCGTGGCTGTGTCCCAGTATTGAGTCGACGATCTCCACCAATAGGTGGTGACGATGCGGCAGGGGGCGTCCCGTGTGGGCCCGTTGGCGACGCAGGAAATCCAGCAGGGAGTCCGCCGCTTCCGCAGTCATGCAGTATTGCGACTGCAAGGTGGCGACCAGATCAGCGGCGTCCAGATTGGCATCGAGATGCTCCAGGAACAGGCCAATTTGTTCGGAGAAGTGGAAATTACGGCTGATGGACTCGGCTTTCCAAAACGGCGGCGTAGTGGCGCCCGCTTTGGCGGGAAGCACGAATACGTCGTTGTGGGTGATTTTCTGGATTTGCCAGAATTGTGCGCCGAGAGTGAAGCTTTGTCCGATTTTCGCCTCCCAGACAAACTCTTCGTCCAGCTCGCCGATACGGGCGCTGCTGTCCTGATGACGCAGATGAAAATAACCGCGATCCGGTATCACGCCCCCGGACTGATACAGAGAGAGCAACGCGCCCGGTCGCGCAGTGACCGTGTTGTCCAGGCGATCCACGGAGACCCGCGCCTGCAGTTCGCGGATGCGACTCTCCGCATAACGCCCTGCCAGCATGTCAATCAGCAGATCAAATTGGCGACAGGGCAAATGGTGGTAAACGCTGGACATGCGCAAATGGGCGTACAGCTCATCCAGGTCCCAGGTGGCGACGCCGGTCATAGAGATAATTATCTGCGCCAGCACATCAAGGGGGCATTGCAATGGGCGCACCGGCTCCAGATCTTTTTCCATAATGGCTTTGGCCAGGACGGCGGACTCCAGAAAGTCCTGCGGGTGTGTGGGAAACAGCGAGCCGACGCTGACGTCGCCCACATTATGTCCGGCCCGACCCACGCGCTGGATCGCCGCCGCCACCGAACCGGCGGTCTGCACCAGTACGACTTCGTCCAGCGCGCCGATATCAATGCCCATCTCCAGAGAGCTGGTGGCGACGATAGCGGCCAGTTCGCCTCCCTTGAGGCGTTGCTCCACCTCGGTGCGAATCTCCCGCGACAGCGAGCCGTGGTGCGCGTAGGCCACCATAGCGTGCGCCGCCTGATTGATTTTGTAAGTGAGCTTTTCACACAGGGCGCGATTATTGGTGAAGATCAGCGTGGCGCGGTTAGCCTGAATTCGCGTCAGCAGGGTTTCCGCCAGGGCGTCCCAGAGGTGTTTATCCGCTCCGCGATGGGCGATGGCGGCCGGGTAATTGACGCTGAGCCGGTAATGCTTGGCGGCGTTGGACTCCACCAGCGTGATCGGACGCTTGCGGTATTGCGGGTGGCGTGCGTAGTCCGGCTGGGCGACATCCAGTTCGTAGCCGGCGATAAAGTCCGCGGCGACGGAGATGGGGTTGATAGTGGCGGACAGGGCGATGCGCTGGAACTCACCGGAAAGGTCTACCAGACGCTCCACGGCGGAGATCAGGTAAGCGCCCCGTTTGACGCCAAGCAGGGAGTGCGCTTCATCAATGATGACCGTATCCAGGTCCTGCAGCAGGCTGAGGCCGCTTTGCGAACTCAGCAGCAGGTTGAGGCTTTCCGGTGTAGTGATGAGTATCTCTGGCGGTTGGCGCAGCATCTGGCGGCGCTCGCCTGAGGGGGTGTCGCCGCTGCGGGTCTGTGCGCGGATAGCCGGGAAGGGCTCGCCTTTGTGTTCAAAGCAGGCTGTCAGCTCCGCCAGCGGGCGGCTGAGGTTATTGCGGATATCGTTATTCAGCGCTTTCAGTGGCGAAATATAGAGGATTCGCGTACGCCCCGGTTGCAACTCACCGGTGGCGAAGCGGTTGAGGGCCCAGAGAAAGGCGGTGAGGGTTTTGCCGCTGCCGGTGGGAGCCGTGATCAGGCAGTGCTCGCCAGAAGCAATGCGCGGCCAGGCTTTGGTTTGAATATCCGTAGGCGCGCCTAAATTGGCGGCGAACCATTCCGCGATAATTGGATGAAATAAAGCCAGGGCCTGGGACATAAGAAACTGTTGTCGTCGTAAATAATGATTGTCGATAAAAGTAACCAGAATCATATATGAATTCGGCGAAAGTTTGACGGTTATGGACTTCGCGTAAAGAATTGAAGGTATAACGTCTATGTCTGGTTTCAGCAGGATGGGGAAACCGATTTGGTGTGGAGGCTTAAAAGCATGCGATGGTATTTCTCTCCTGCCATGGTGGTGCTGGTTGGGTTGCTGACCGCATCCATGAGTCGGGCTGACGACGCGATAGAAAAATTGACGTTTATGACGGAGGACTATCCTCCTTTTAATTATGTGCAGGACAACCAGCTCAAAGGCTTTTCCGTTGACCTGCTGGAACTCATCCTGAAAAAACTGGGTTCGAAGAAGACGCGTAAGGATATTCAGGTGCATCCCTGGGCGCGCAGTTACAGACTGACCTTGAAAACGCCCAATACGGTTTTGTTTGTTATGACCCGGCGGGGTCCGCGGGAAGATCTTTTTAAATGGGTTGGCCCGGTGGCGGCGTCGCCGATTGTGTTGATGGCCAAGAAAGAGCGTAACCTGAGGGTGCGCTCGTCGGAAGAAGTGAAGCAATTCCACATCGCCTCCGTACGTGAGGACATCGCGGAAATCGTACTGGATGAATACGGCGTGCCTCCCGAAAAGCGCGAGCCGGTGCCTTACCCGGAACTGGCGGCGAAAATGCTGGAGGCGGACCGGGTGGACATGTGGGCCTACGGCGACATCGCCGCCTACTGGATCATCAAACAGAATGGCTTCAATCCCTCCGAGTACGCTCCGGTGTATGACTTTGGCTCCGCTGGCGACAACTACTACGCCTTCAATATCGATACGCCGGACTGGGTTATCGAACGCTTTCAGAATGCGTTGGATGAGTTAAAGACGGAAATGGAAGATAACGGCCAGTCCGTCTACCAGAACATCATTGACCAATACATCAAATAGGAACGGACCTCCTGGCATGAACAAAGATCTCCGTCTCGGCGCCCTGTTCGGCCTCGCTTCAGGCTTGATTATCGCCGGCATCGGCGTAGTGCTCGATCTGGCGGATTTGAGCGACGCGCTGTGGGTGAACTACTGGATGCCTGGCGGCGTGTTCGGCGCCGCCATTTGTCTGGGCGCCTGGCGTCGGGGCTGGAACGCCGGGCGCAAGGGGCTGACGCTGTTGATCGTTATCGCCGCCACGATTCTAGGGTGGCGTTTATGCTTACTGTTTTTTATCGCTTCCTGGGAGGTGGTGTCACTGGCGCTGATGGGCGCGGTGGGCGCCTGCGTCACCGCCGTCGGCGTCATCCTCGCCTGGCGCATACGCGCCTGGATGATCTTTTTAGCCTCATGCACTTTGGCCGGCGCGGCGGGGGGCGTCGTCGATTTTGTGCTGATTAACAGCTTGCCAGACACCGCCAAGGACGCCGCCTGGCGCGGCTTTTGGGAGAGTGTGGCGATTTTCCCCGTTTGGCAGGCGATAACGCTGGCCTGCGCCCTTGCTGTAGGCGGCCCCCGCCCCGTCAGGTAGGGCTTCCCAACGCCCAAAGTGGGTAAACGTCGTTAAATTAAATTTGCGTAACCCTTGATCCCCGACTAGCCTTTCAGCTATCCAGTTAGCGGTCCCTGCATTACCGGCGAGCCAAGGTCGGCGACAATACTTTTTTCTTAAAAAACAGGAGCGAAGCCGGTAGGAGAGACTGGATTGAATTGCGTTTCCAATTAATGGAGGAAAAGACAATGCAATCCAGAACAAAAATAAAAACAGCGGTATTTCTAGGTCTTCTTGGCAGTTCAGTTGGCGTATCCGCAGAAATGGGCGACTACTCATTCTGGGATACCCTGGGCAATCTGATCTGGCCCCGGGGCGCGAATAACCCGGTCACGCAGGAGCAGCAAAACGCAGCGCAGTACCCTTTAACGCCCAACCCCTCCGAAGTCGCCGATGGCTTCAGTCCTGGCGGCTATCTGCAATGGCAGACCATTCAACTGCACCCAGACACCGGCGCTATCTGCGGCAATGGCTCGCCCTACAAATTCTTCGTCAATCGCGTGGCGCATTCCAGCAACACGGTGATTTACATGGAAGGCGGCGGCGCCTGCTGGGATTATGAAAGCTGCACCGGCCAGACCGGCATTCGCGGCGCTCGCAATCCCAACGGTATTCCCGATGATTACATGAGCTTGCAGAACCCGTCCGCCAGCCTGGTGAGTCCATTCGTGTTCCGTTTGCATCCCTGGACCCGCACCAAAACCCAGAACTGGAACATGGTATATGTACCGTATTGCACGGGGGATATTTATACCGGGGACAAGGTTGCGATCTACGACGACCCCACCGGAGAAAATGACCCGCTGGTATGGCGCCATAACGGCGTGCGCAATATGCGCGCTGTGGTGGCCTGGCTGAAGAATAACCTGGAGCAACCGGGACAAATGCTGATGACCGGCTGCAGCGCCGGCGGCGCGGGATCTTTCGCCAACTATCACCCGGTTCGTCGCGACATGGACCCCGGCAGGGCCTATCTGATCAACGATTCCGGCCCTATTTTCCCTGCGCCGGTGACCGGTTCTGAAGAAGAATATCCCTCTCTCAAACTGCAAAACACCATTCGTAATGTGTGGGGGCTGGACGGCGATGGCGACGGACCTTTGTATTACCTGCAAAACGAACTGTCGTCTCTGAACCTGAACGACCTGGGCACGCTTTACACCGCACTGGGCGAGCACTATCCAAACGACCGTCTGGGCCATACGCATTTCTGGGATGACCTCAATTACTCGTCATACTCGTATGAACGTTTCTACGACGATATCCAGAACGAGCCGGATGAAGAGAAGCGCAAGCAGAGAATTCATCAGCGCTGGTACAAGGACACCAGCCACCTGATGACGTCGTTGGACGGCTATGATAACTGGGGCTATTACATTCCGCGCTTCCGCGACGTGAATGAAAGCCACTGCACCAGCATTATCGAGTTCAACAACGCGGACATTCAGGAAGACGGACTGGAGCTGGACGACTTCGTCAATAATGTGATGGAAGGCTCCGGCCCGGTCATGTCAGCGTCGGAAGAAGACTCTGTCAGCGATTATCAGAAAGGCTTCAACCTGTTGTACTGGTTGCTGGATCAGTTGCTGTAAACCGATCTTGCCGGTGAACTGGTACGTTGCGATAAAGCCCCCGGATGGGGGCTTTCCTTTGTTTGAAGAGATGGGATCGAAACGGGGTGGGCGCGGGAGCTTTCCTGCGGTCAGGATTAATTCGTCGCTCCACTGCCGTCCAGCGCGTAGGCCTGCTTGAGTTCTTCGTTCAGGCGCTGGGCGAGATAATCGTCGCGACTAAGGCCATTGGGATAATGGGTCATCGCCAGCACTTCCTTCACTATTTCCGCTTCGCGTTTTTTGTATTCGGCGAAACGTGGGTCTGGATTATCCTTGAACTCCTGCATGCGCGCTTCGCCGGCCTTTTTGTATTGCTGGATCAGTTCTATGCCCTTGGCTTTGGCCTCCGGGTCATTGGGAGTAATTTTCAGCAACGCCAGTTTCATAATTAATGCTTCCGCCGCTGAGAGTTTGTGCTCTTTTTCCAGACGCTCGATATTCTGCTCCGCCCGGGAGAATTTTTCCCGGAGGGTGGCGCTGTCCATTTGCTCCGCATGTTGCAGCAGCTCGCGATAATCGCGCCCATAATCAAAGTAGGATTGATATTCCGCATAACGCTCCAGCGCCTGATCCTCCAGCAAAGAGTCCTGGTTTTGGGTCAGGGTGGAAGGGCGCGCCTGAGCGGAAAAATTCTGCATGCCGATGGGGAGAAAAGCGTTGGCGTCGCTGACGGCGGCGGCGACATTGGCGGATGTAGTTGTGTCAGGTGCGGAGGGAGACGGGGAGGAGGAGCCTCCCAGCAGCCAGGTGGAGAGACCCAGTGTGGCTGTTATGAGGGCAATGCCGAAATAGGCCTTGGGTGTCATGATCAGTCTCCTTTTTCTTATTTGAATATCCAATAGTGAGAGATCTTCTCATTTACAAATATAGTCCCCTAATCGGGGT
Source organism: Hahella sp. NS-SX17 (assembly GCF_057367735.1). NCBI lineage: Bacteria > Pseudomonadati > Pseudomonadota > Gammaproteobacteria > Oceanospirillales > Hahellaceae > Hahella > Hahella sp. NS-SX17. The sequence continues at coordinate 4,590,662 of NZ_CM170632.1, read as the reverse complement.
TTAATAAAATTTTTTCTTTTTATGCATCCAAATTGATAACTGGCGTCGTCTTACTAAGTGAAGACATTCTAAACCCAAAAAAATCATTCATTAGGAGACGCTGATTATGAAACTCAAAAGCTTTACCGTTCTAGCCGCTGCGATGATGCTGACTGCTTGCGCCGCTAACTCTCAAAATCATGGCGGCGAACCAGTTTCCAGCAGAGACACCTCTCTTGGTTCCGTGATGACCAACAAGCAGGGCATGACGCTGTACACGTTTACCAAAGATGCAGCCGGCGTTTCCAACTGCAATGGCGGTTGCGCGGAAAACTGGCCTCCATTCATGGCCGGTCCATCTGCTCATGATGCCGGCAAGTTCACTATCATTACCCGCGCTGACGGCTCCAAGCAGTGGGCGTATGAGAACAAGCCTCTGTACTTCTGGGTTGGCGACCGTGCGCCTGGAGATGTTAATGGCCACGGCATCAAAGACGTATGGTTCACAGTGAAAATGGACTCGGCGAAAAGCCACAAGCAAAGCAATTACAGCAGCAGCTACTACTGATAGTCTGGCCTGATCGAGCGCAAGCGCGCGTCTTGTTGCGGCAACGCGAAAACGAAAAACCGCTGCAAACGCCAAGTCCGACTGGTATGCGGCGGCTACCTGGATATAATGCCTGGGAACCTTCGGGGGAATCGATCAGGTGAATTCAATTCAGGAGCCGTCTTTGAAGACCGCAACCGACACAGAATGGTCTGTGGAGCTGGCGCCGCTGTTGCGCCGCATCGTAGACCAGGACCGAGCCGCGCTGAAGCGTCTGTATGATTTAACCGGCGCTAGGCTGATGGGCGTCGCCATGCGTATCCTGCAGGATGAAGGCGAGGCCGCTGACCTGTTGCAGGAAGTGTATATGAAGCTTTGGCGGCAAGCGTCCCAGTATTCAGGAGCAGGGTCCGCCTGGGGCTGGCTCTGCGTGCTGACCCGTAACGCCGCGCTGGACAAACTGAAGAGCCGACAGCGCAAACGTGAAGATCTCATGGATGATGTGGAGCCGTTGATGGCGGATCTGGCGGGCGACGGATGCGGACTGGCGGACCAGGAAGGCATGCGACAATGCCTTGAAAAACTGAATGAAGAGCCTCGTAAAGCGATTTTATTGTCTTATATCCACGGATACAGCCACGGCGAACTGGAAACTCGGCTAGAGCGCCCGTTAGGGACGATCAAAGCCTGGATCAGACGCGGACTGCAGGAGTTAAAACAATGTCTCGAAGCATGAGATATAAAAACGCCACAGTTTGCGACCATCTGGCGAGTCAATATGTGGCGGGGGCGATGAGCGCCCGAGTTCGTCGACGCATGGAAACCCTGATGCGCGACTATCGTGAAATGGATACGGCGGTGGCCTACTGGTCAGACTTGATGACGCCAATGCAGGAGAGTCTGCCGGCGCAACAACCGCCTGCGGATCTGTGGGCGAAGATAGACGCCGCGACAGCGCCAGCCGCGAAACCACAAACGGCCAGGGCGCAGGCGCAGGTCGCCAAAACCAGTTGGTTAGCCAGTTTCTGGGAAAATCTCGCCATGTGGCGTTTCTCCGCGATGGCGGGAACGGCGGCGTCAGTGGTGTTCGCTGTGGCGTTGCTTTGGAACGTCATGGGCGGCGCGCCGGGGCGAGGGGCTGATTACATGGCTCCAATGAGTCGCAACGGTCAGGTGGCGTTGGTGATCTCCGCCTATAAAGGCGAGGAGCCGGGAACCTCTCAGTTGGTGACCCAGTGGTCCAAACGCTTCCAGGACAAACCTTCAGGCCCGCTGCATTTGTGGGCGGAGAAGATGGATGACCATAGCTTGGTGTATCTGGGGCAGATTGACTCAGGTAAAGAGAACTGGACGCTGACCTCCGCGGAATGGAAAGTCATCGCCAACAGCAGCCGTCTGTTGATCAATGACAACCCCACCACGCTGGATGTCGCCTCAGTTACCTTTGAAGGTCCCTGTGTCCAGCTAAACGCCTGGAAGAGCTAAAAGGCTGGCGTCCCGAGTAAAGCTGGACAAGCTGGAATAGATGAATAGAATTGCGCGGAATCTGATCCGTCGTGCTTAGCCCGCGCAATTTTTATTCTCAGATATTCAGAGGCAGTCCCATGGAAAACCCGTATCAAACGCCGCAGGCCGAGCTGGATACGCACAGCGAATCTTCAACTCCCTTCTTCACCACCTCAATTACCAAGCTGATTGTTTTATATATCGCTACGCTGGGTTTTTATCACCTCTACTGGTTTTACAAACACTGGAAAGCGCTGCAGGTTCATGAAGGTCTTAAAGTCGCGCCGGTATGGCGCTCTATATTCAGTATCTGGTTCACGCACTCTCTTTTTAAACGCATTGCCAATAGCCATCAGGAGCAGGGTCTGGGAAGTTGGGGCTCACACGAAATTGTGGCGACCTTATATGTGTTGATGACGATCGGGGGGACAATCATCAGCCGTAAACTGACGAGCGATGTTTTTGGTGTTTGGGATATTGTGCTGCTTGCCACCTCTACCATCTCTCTTTACACGCTGTATGAGGCGCAAACACATGCAAACCGTGCGAATCAAGATTCCGAAGGGAAAAGCAACAGCCGTTTTAGTCCCTGGAATATTCTGTTCATCCTTATTGGTATCGCTATTTGGGGCGTAGTTGTGTTAAGCGTGCTAGTGCAATACACCACCATTCTGGACTGATAATTCCGCACATCTCCCCGGGAGCCATGGTTCGTGACTCCCCAATCTCCCCCTCAAATTCCCCCTCTAAACTCCACTTGGATGGATGTCCGTTCACGTCGTCGCGACTAATGTTACTCCGTGGATGTGCGCGGGTGCTTAACCTTGACGGGCCATCCACGAAAGGAGTTAACAATAATAAGCTTGCGGGAGAGCTGACATGGTCATGGATAACGTGAATAACAAGAATGGCGATAACAGGCTGGGCGAGGGCGTGAAGCGACTTATTTTTGCTTCAGTCTGTGCGGGAGCGCTGTGCGCCGCCGGAAACAGCTATGGCGAGGTGAATCGTCACGCCTCGGTGATGGTGCATTTGTTCGAGTGGAGCTGGGAGGACGTGGCGCAGGAGTGTGAACAGTATCTGGGGCCGAAAGGATTTACGGCGGTGCAGGTGTCGCCGCCGCAGGCTCATATTGAGGGAGCGCAATGGTGGACCCGCTATCAGCCCGTCAGCTATGCGCTGAACAGTCGTAGCGGCGACCGGGAGCGATTTCGGAATATGACGCAACGGTGCGCCGCGGCGGGCGTGGATGTGTATGCGGACCTGGTGATCAATCATATGGCGTCCACCGGGTTCGACTTTCCTGAGGTTCCCTATGGCGTCAATGACTTCCATAACTGGAACTGCGGCGGCATTAACTACGGCGACGCCAATCAGGTCTGGAATTGCGATCTGGTGGGTTTGAAAGACTTAAAGACCGAGAGCGATTACGTGCGCGGCAAAATTGCGGATTATATGAACGACCTGATCAGCCTGGGGGTGAAAGGCTTTCGTATCGACGCCGCCAAGCATATGCCGCCTGCGGACCTAGAAAATATCGTCAGTCGCGTTCAGGACTCACCCTATATCTTTCAGGAAGTGATCAGGGCGTCAGGAGAAGCGGTGCAACCAGAGATGTACACCCATATCGCCGATGTCACCGAATTTCAAATGGAGCGTGATCTGGCCTGGCATTTTCGTAATGGCCGCATGGCGACTCTGGTTGATTTCTCTCAATGGGGCGGCCGCGTGGCCAGCAACGACGCCATGGTGTTCGTCGCTAATCATGACGATCAGCGCCAGCACCCGGAATGGGCGCTGAACTGGAATGATCCTCAGGGCATGTACTATCTCGCCCATATTTTTATGCTCGCTTATCCCTACGGCTATCCCAGAGTGATGTCCAGTTATTACTTCAATGATCACGATCAGGGGCCGCCTAATTCCGGTCCGCATACCCGCGGCGCCTGCGGCGTGGACTGGGTGTGTGAACATCGCTGGGGCGGGATTGGCAATATGGCGAAATTCCGTCAGGCCACCGCCGCCAAGGCTTATATTTCCAATGTGTCCCGCGACGGGGACAATCGGCTGGCCTTTGGACGCGGCGGACTCGGCTTTGTGGCGCTGAACAATGACACAGGGGCGTGGAGCGCCTCGCTGAATACAGGTTTGCCGGCGGGAGAATACTGCGACATTCTGCATGGCGATTACGTCACAGGCGTCTGCACTGGACCCACGGTTTTCGTGGACAGCGCGGGCTATGTTGCCGTCAATCTCGCTGGCCGCGAGGCTATGGCGATTCATGTGGAGGCCAGAGTGGCGGATTGTCCGCAGTGTCAGTCACAAAGGGTGGATGTCTCTTTTACCTGCGATAACGGCCAAACCCAATGGGGACAAAGCGTTTACGCCATAGGCAGTCTCCCTGAACTGGGCGGCTGGAGCCCCGCAGGCGCAGTCAAGCTCGACCCATCCGCCTATCCGGTATGGAGCGGCGTCATTTCCGTCCCCGCAGGAACGCAGGTCGAGTGGAAATGCCTGAAACGGGACGAAAACAACGCTGGTGCGGGAATTGAGTGGCAGTCCGGAAGCAATACGGTATTCAACTCTGACTTGGTCAACGCCACCCGCGGCGGCTGGTAATTAAAAAATCCGATTGAAAGCTCATGACTGAAAGTGAGCCACTGAAAAGACAAGATCCGGCTTCGCCGGGTCTTGTTTAGGTGCGATTCTGAGTATCCGATTGTAGCTTCGCGCATTTCTCCTGAGTTTCAAAAAGAAAGCTGCTCTATACTTTTCCGTTAATTTCTCTGGATACCCGTCCCCCAAATGCGCGATGAGTCATGCTGAACAAGAAAAAATTCCTTACTGAGTTGGCGTTGAAAAATGCGGCGTTATTACTGGTCTTTGCGCCGGCGATGATTCTGTTTACCCTGGATAGCATGCAGCATATGGAGGCGGGCAATCAGTCCGCCATTCTGGCGGTCATCGGGTTATTGATGGCGTCGGCGATTGTGGGGATATTCGAGACTACCTATCAGAAGTCCGTGTTGGAGAAACCGCTACAACGCTGGTTGGCGCACTTGACCAAGGCGTTGCTGTATCTTGGCGTGACCGAATTGATGGCCATCGCGATCGCCGCAGTGGGAACCACTTATCCGTTCTGGGACGATCCATTGATCTGGGCGTTATCGCCGATTTATCTGGCTTTGTATCTGTACGACTGCTGGGATGGCCTGATCGCGGCTGATAGCCTGCCTTGATCATCTCGTCGGGCCTGGACAACAGGCCCAAACAATTGTGTTTACTCCGGCAGCAGGATGCGCACGGATTTAGAAGGCAGAGGAAGCGTCAGCGTACGTTCCTCCGTGATGAAAATATCCCCGCTGAACAACTCCCGCCAACGGCTTCCAGGCGCGCCCAGCAACCGCGTATCCAGAAGCGCTGTAGAGGCGTCGCCCCGATTGGCGGCGATGATGACTGCGCCTTCCTGAGCGGTTCTGGCGAAGCAATAGCTGGCCGTATCCGCCCATAGATCAATGTGTCCTCCCCGACACAGAGCCGGCGTGCTTTTACGCAGGGCGATCAGGGTTTTACACCAGTTCAGAATGTCCATATCCCAACGCTCCCGATCCCAGGGGAAGGGGCGACGACAGTCTGGGTCGCCGCCGCCGGGCAGGCCGATTTCATCGCCGTAATACAGACAAGGCGCGCCGCTGTATGTGAACAGCAGGCCCAACGCCAACTTGTACAGGTCGCGATCCCCTTGCAGCAGGGTGAGGAAGCGGGGCGTGTCATGGGTGTCCAGCAAGTTAAGCTGGCTCAATTGGATGGAGCAGGGAACCGCCGCGCGCGCCTCCGCCAGCCAGGCGGCGAACTCGTGTCCGTCAATGTCCCCCGGTTGTCCAGAGATATCCAGGCCGGCCAGCCAGGCGCGCAGAGGGTGGGCGAAACCGTAGTAGTTCATCGCGCCGTCTTCCTGATCGCCTTGCAACCACTCTGTCGCTTCAAAGAAATGCTCGCCCAGCAGATAAGCCTGCGGCGCTTCCTGTTTGACGCACTCGCGCATGGCGCGCATATGCGTTGCGTTATTGTGGGCGCTGGGACCGTCGCCCAGCATATGCACGGCGTCCAGACGCCAGCCGTCGATGGCGTAGGGAGGACGCAGCCAATGGCGAAGAATGGCGTTGTCGCCCGAGTACATGCTGGCCGCCACTTCGGGATTGGCGTAATTCAGCTTGGGCAGGCTTTCGAAGCCTTTCCAGGCGGCGTAGCGACCTTCGGAGTCAAAGTTATAGAACGCGCGGTAATGCTCATCGCCCGCCTGCGCCTGTTGAAACCAGGGATGATGGACGGACGTGTGGTTGACGACGGCGTCCAGTATCAGCCGCACACCCCGCGCCTGGGTTTCTTTACGCAGCCGCAGCAGCGCGGACTCTCCGCCAAGGCGCGGCTCCACTTGGCTGTAATCATCCGTGTCATAGCGATGGTTGCTGTGAGAGGCGAAAATCGGGTTGAGATAAATCGCGCTGACGCCCAGCTCATCATGCAAATACGGTAAGGCGTCAACTACGCCGTTCAAATCGCCGCCGAAGAACTCTGACGATCCCTTGGACGGATCTGGGGTGGCGTTCCAGTCGCTGAGGGGCGTCTGCTCTTTATGTTCATTAAGTTCTTGGTTAATCGGTGCGGAAACATCGTCGCCGATGCGAAACCGGTCTGGAAAGATCTGGTAGAACACCTGATCCCATACCCATTGTGGCGTCTGTAGAGCCTGTACATGTTTGAAGTGAAAGGAGCGCGAACGAATACGAGGATGCAGGCCGCCAGCGTCAAGACAAAACTGCCGCTCTGCGCAGATAAATTTGAACAGATAATAGGTGGTTGCAGCGCCAGGGTTAGTGGGAATTTCGACCTGCCAGTATTGCGCGCCCGGAGAGCTCTCTGTTGGCTCCAGGGCGGTTAAATACTCTTCATTGTCCAGTTCGTAGCGAATCCAGGCGCCATTGATGTCGACATCGGACGCAGTTTTTACGCGGAGGCGAATTTTGCTGTCATTCAGCCGCTCGACATCGGTGAGAGGATGGTGATGGGCGATGAAATCGGTCTGCATCGTGGCGTTCTCCGGCGTTAAAAATTAGTCGGGCTTTGTGAAGTCGTTCTGGGTATGCTAGTGACGCAATGCGCGCTTGGCATCAGCCGGCGACACGCGTGTTCTACGCCCCCCAAGAGAAGGGTTCGTCAAAGGCCGGGTATGAGCCAACTTGCGCAGCGCTGGCTGCAATTGATCAACGACGCCAGAGCGCAAAGCCGTTATTGCGGCGAGGCGTTTTGTCCGACTGCGCCGCCGCTGTGCTGGAGCGAAAGTCTGGCGCGGGCGGCTCAGGAGCATTGTCGGGATATGGCGGAGAACCACTTCTTCGACCACATTGGCGGCGACGGCTGGCCAGCGGGAGAGCGGGCGACGCGCAACGGCTATGTGTGGTCGCGGGTGGCGGAGAATATTTCCTTTGGCCCCTATCTGGTGGAAGAGGTCATTGTTGGTTGGTTGGGCAGTCCGGGTCATTGCGGCAATATCATGGCGCTGGAATATACTGATATGGGAATGGCGTGCGATTACAGCGATAAAGCGCCTGCAAGCAATTATTGGACATTGGTGCTGGCGCGTCCGTTGTCGTCGAGCTGAGGGCGCGCCTGTTGTCGTGCGAATGCAATCATCGACGAACAGAGTATGAATAGCGGGACGATATGAAGATAGCCATAGTCACATGCGACGGATTCAATGAAATGGATTCCTTTATGGCGCTTACCCTGCTCAATCGGGTGAAACAACCGGGCTGGCGGGCGGAGCTGGCCTGTCCCTCCATGCACGCCTTGTCGATGAATGGCGTCAAGATCACTGCGCAACGACCGCTGATGTTCGCCAGCGAAGCGGATGCGGTGTTATTCGGCAGCGGCGTACAAACCCGCGAGCATGTGAAAAATGACAGCATTATGTCGGCGTTTCATCTTGACCCGGAATATCAGCTGATCGGCTCACAATGTTCCGGCGCGTTGTTTTTACATAGTCTGGGATTGTTGAACAACACGCCGGTATGCACGGACGCGACCACGGGCCCGGTTTTGCAAAGTCTGGGTGCGCAAGTGGTGGAGGGCCCGTTTCACGCCAAGGGTAATGTCGCCACCGCGGGAGGCTGCCTGTCCGCCACTTATCTGGCCATGTGGGTGATCTGGCGCAGTATGGGCGAAGAGGCGGCTAGAGACGTCATCGCCTATGCGGCGCCGGTGGGACAAAAGGAACTGTATGTGGACATGGCCGCCCATGCGATTGCCTCATTCATCTGATTTCCATGTGGAATAGGTTATAGTGCGCGTTGGGTAAAGAGACGGTTAAGGCTTTTCTCATTGAAACCTACGCGCTGAGGTAGTCCGAGGCGTGGCGAAAAACGGTCGTTATACGGCGGCTCCCTGGTATTAAACACGTTTAAATCAGAGACATGTATTCGTTAGTCAGATCCAGCAGTGTGTTGATTCTCCTCGCAGCCTTGTGCAGCGGGTGTGCGAGCCAGTTCAAACCGCAAAACGAACCGATTAAATCCTACAGCAGCGACCACGCTTACCGCTTCCGCACTTACCAGCGCGACAACGACCTGGGGGAAACCCTGTTGATTCTGGCGTTTTCCGGCGGCGGCACGCGGGCTTCCGCTCTGTCTTATGGCGTCATGGAGGAGCTGAAGGATACCCGCATTGAAATCGAGGGCGTCAAAACCCGGTTGCTGGATGAGGTAGACTACATCTCCGCTGTATCCGGAGGCAGTTTCACTGCGGCTTATTACGGCCTGTTTGGCGACAAATTATTTACAGACTATGAAAAAGTGTTTCTGCGTCAGAGCGTTCAGGGCGCATTGCTGTGGCAGTTGCTTAGCCCAGGCTACTGGTGGCGTTCGCTGTTCACGCGATTCGACCGTACGGAAATGGCGGTGGAGTACTATGACAACTACATTTTCAAGGGCAAGACTTTTGGCGATATTCCCCTGAGTCGTCGCCCTTTTATCAATATCAACGCCACGGATTTGAGTCAGGGGCACCGTTTCTCTTTTGATCAGGACACCTTTGATCTGCTGTGCTCGGACCTGGATAAGTTCAATATCGCGCGGGCGGTAACCGCTTCTTCAGCGGTGCCGGTGGCGTTTCCCTCTATCGTGTTAAAAAACCACGGCGGCGACTGCGACCTGAGTGAATCCGCCATGTTCCGCATGTTGAATGAATCCAAGCCTCTGGATATTCGCCAACGTGAACTGGTCAGTGGCTTGTTGTCCTATAACGACAGCAAGCAGCACCCTTATATTCATCTGGTGGATGGCGGCATCTCGGATAACCTGGGTTTGCGAGGGGTGATAGACGGCTTGCAATTGGCTGAGCTGGAAAACGCCGCGCAGGATCAAACCAAGAAAGTAAAGCGAGTGGCGGTGATTCTGGTGAACGCCGAGGTCCGGCCGAAACGAGGCATTGACGAAAGTCCTAACAAACCTTCCATCACAGATACCATCGACGCTGTCACCAATGCGCAAATTCAGCGATACAATGTGGAGTCACGGGCGATTCTGCAGGACCAGGACGACCGTATTGTCAGAGGCTTTCAACGTTTCGGACGGATTCCCTATTACTTTATAGAAGTGAATTTCCAGTCTTTCTCATCGCCGTCGCTGAAAGAATTCTTCAATAGCCTGCCGACCTCCCTGGAACTCAGTAACCGTGAGATAGATACATTGGTTCAGGCTGGGCGCTCATTGCTGCGGAACTCAGAGGAATACACAGAGTTTCTGGAGAACTTTACGACGGAAATGCCGGACGGACACATTGAAATCAGGATTGATGATTTAACGGGCGAAGATGAGTGAACTTATTAAATCATGTTAAAAAATATGTTGTTCCTGATGCTCTGTATCCTGATATCCGCATTGGTGTGGTTTTTTTATTTACTGGGCGAGTACGCCTTTCCTGTTCTATCGCTAATGTCTTTGGTGGGGTTACTGGCTCACAAGAGGAAAAATCGAAAGCCGCAGAAAGCGCTTCTCAATAACACTCCACATCGTCCATCGGACTTTGTTTATGGCGTAGCGCGTCGTCATATACGATGGCGCTGTTTGCGTCAGACTTCGCCAAGTATAGCGCTTGGTCCGCTCTCTCAATCAGCCGCGGCGCCGAATATTCCGGGTTCACCCGGGTAAAGCCGATGCTGACGTTGATTTTGCCGGCGGGGAAGGGGTGCAAGGCGACGTTTTTACGGAAACGCTCCAGGGAAGTCTCTACGCCCTCTTTGTCAGTCTGATTCACGATGACGACAAACTCCTCCCCATCAAAGCGGAATAACAAGTCGGACGAGCGGAAGCCTCTTTTCAACAGGGCGGACACATGCAACAGCGTTTCATCACCATCGGCGCCATTGGAAGGGGCTATGTGATCGATATCCAGTAAGGCGAGCCAGGACGACTGGGCTTCCTCCTCCGGTTGTTTCAAATGGTAAAAGTCGACAACCTGCTCCAGCGCTCTATCCATCGTATTCCGATTTAACAAACGAGTGAGAGGATCTCTTTCCCTCGCGTCGAGCAACGCAACCTGATTGCTGTAGATGCCGAACAAGCCTCTGATCACCTCAAAATCGTAGGTGCTGACTGCGCCTTTAATCAGGATTATTCGTCTGGGTTCCAAAGCGCTGGCGACGTCGTAGTAAATAATCGGCGCGGCGCTACTAATCCAATACCCCACGCCGCCCTGACACTCGGCGATCAGTTTCTTCAATACGTCAGCGTTTTGATTATCAAAGTCGTCGTTGGTGACAAGGGGAAAACGTCGAACCAGAGTGTCTCTTTGATTTGTCTGGTCTGTAGCGGCGATGGGCGCAGCGCTGAATACTTCGTAAGCGGACACTTCGTCAACGCCTTCTATGCTGCGTATGAGACTGATCAGGTTCTGCGTTAAATCATGATAAGACTGGTTTTGCAACAACTCAGCAGAAAGCTGAAACGCTCTCTGCAAATCCTCTGTCGACATGGCGGCGTCCTATCCGTCCGGGAATGAACTTATTAAGAATAGATGTAATCCCCGTCAGGCGCTATTAAAATTTCCGGTTTCCACTTTTGTATAGACGCCCTGAAAGATGAAGCAGGTTCTTATGCACCCTGAAGATGAAAAACTGTGCCGGACGATCTTTTTTATCAAGCATGAGACCAGGGGACGTGAGTCGGTAGTGGCTCGAATCAACGCCGAACGGATATTGCGTGCCGGATTGGCCAACGCGGACTTGGAAGTTGCAACTGAACAACACGAGTTGATGGGTTCAATCAGCTCGCCAAAGAGTTTCCTGGCGCTTTGGGGGCTACTGGAAGAAGCCGCCCCTCAAATGGATGTACTGAATCATGCGGGTCTTATCGCGCTAAAAGAAGGCTTGGAACGGTTTGATCGGTCGGGGGCTTCAGGTATCGCCAGTAGTTGGAGAGGGGCGTTGCAAACGCTGATGTGCAGCGTTCCTCCTGAGCGAACATAAAGACATTGTTCGGCGCTCTATTCTGATATCGCAAACTTTACAATTGCCCTGCGCTGAAAGTGCTAGGATTAATAGCATTAAGTTAAAATTAGCGCTGGCGAACGCTATTTAAAGCAACGGTTTGGATGGCAATGGATACCGAAACCTTCGCAGCTATTCTGGCGAATATGCGGGAACGTTTCCTGCAAGAGCTGGATGAGCGTTGCAACAAGCTTGAAGAGTTGATTCTGACTCTTGAAAGAGATGGCGCGAACAAGGAAGTATTCAATGAATTGTATCGCGGCATCCATAATGTCAAAGGGGCAGGGGGGACGCATGGCCTCAATGTGGTGACCACTATTTGTCACCAATTGGAGAGCTTTCTTGCCGAGCTGGGCGCCAACGCCGCCCTGGACGCCAGCTCCGCCAACAATGCACTGTCTTATCTTGATCTTCTGCGACGGGTCAGCGTCGTTCACCGCAGCGAGCTGATGCAGCAGTCGGACATAGAAACTGAGCTGGAGCGGTTGAATCACCGGGTGCTGGAAAAACGCAAGTCCGGCTTGCTGGCGGAGTCTTCGCAAACGCTGGCCAGTTACTACCAGCAGGCGTTGGAGCCGCTTCCGGTGCGTCTGGTGTGGGAGCAGAACGGCTTAAGCGCACTGGGCCGTCTGCTGCGGGAACATTTCGATTTCATTATCGCCGGCGGCGAACTCAAAGAACTTAACAGCCTTGCCGTCGTCGCCGCTCTACGCGCATCGCAAACCCGCAACCACAATATCCCCGCTATACTCATCACCAGTCGCCAGGGCCTCAAAGCGGAAGAAACCCAATTCGACGCCATCCTCTCCAAAAATAAAGAACTGCCGGAGACATTATTGGCGGCGGTGCGGAAGGCGCTGTCGTTGTGATTTTTCGAACTGCAATTAGCCGTTTGGGCAGTTTAGCAGCGTAACCGAGATGGGCTGGCGCTCATTCAACGCCTTGGCGTCTGTTTTAAACCGCTCTTTTCCGAACACCGTTTCAGACTCGCCACATTGAGCCCTTACAGTAAACTCCCCCTGACTAAATCCTAAGTAGGACGCTTCTGTAATCTGGTAACTAATGCGACCGCCAGCCTCCACTGATACCCGAGGGAACTTGAATCTGTAAGGGCTATCCGGCGTACTTCGAATTTCCAGAATGGTCAGCGGCATGGCTGATGGGTTGCTTATTTCAATCGTTTCAGAAAGCGGAATATCAATATTTGGCCGTTGGTAATTGCAGCATCCTGAAAGAAGTGTAATGAATATTATCGGTAGGGCTATTCTTTTTATGCTCATATCTACTTGAATGACTCGCAATTATCTATTGTTATCAATACATGCGCTTTCTTAGACGATGCTTCGACTCTAAAGCGATCCCCTGGCGCCTCATCATTGTCGAACTCGCCACAAGACCCGCTAATGAAAAAGTACTGATCCGAAATAGCCTCATAACCTCGCCTGGTGATATTGATGGTATCCATTTCTTCATCTGGACGTAAGGATTGCCCAGGTATGGAAAAGCCTGCTACTTCGGTGTCGAAGTTATATAGAAGTCTTATGTTAACTTTGTGATCAGTCTTATTTTTTACGACTAAGTCTGCGGGAACAAAGCTGTCGTGCTGAAATTGGCCATCAAAACAGCATCCGCTGAGAACTATGAGTGGAGCAGTTATAATAAACTTTTTCATTTAAAAGACACCCTTGATATCCATAGTAATGACTTCACATCAGCTTCTCCTGCACGTGTTTGGGGGGTGAAATCACCAGCATTGCCTTCATTGTAGTATTTCATTAAATCGACTTCGGCATTTTCAGGGTATAAAAGCCCGCCTTTGTCAATAGGTTTGGGGCTCTGAGTAAGCAGGGTTGAGCTACCTTTATGGCTGTATGAATACATTGATGTTCCATAGGAACTTAATATTTCATGCCCGATTTCATGAGCGGCGGAATACATGAACTTACTATCTGATAGATCTTTGTCTGCAAAATGCCATATTCCACTTACACGCACCCAACCTGTGTTGTAAACTATCTTTTCAGAAAGCGCGTTCCCAAAAAAAGATATTACACTCCTTACTTTTCCTGGGTTGCGTGATCTGATAAATGGACCATTTGCATTGTACTCTAAATAAATGTCATCCATTGCACTTTTTTCACTTTGTATTGGTTTTGTCAGTATTTCAAAGTAGCTGCATTGGTTTTTTGTGGTTAGGTTAATTCCTCGTGACCAGCTCTTTTTTACAGCGTTAAACACCATCTGCTTTAAATCATTAAACCCTATATGTCTAATGTGTCTGGCGGTCATATAATCAGGCATATGATGATTGCGATACTTTTGAGTCTGAAATATCTCTTCTGGCGGAGGTTTACCTACCCCCCTTGCACCACCATCCTTTAAATTTAACCGAAGCTCAACATATGCCCGTCTAATATTTCTGTCAATTTTCACGTCTACCCAGTCTTCCTGAGCTGGCTCTCCTTTTAGGAGGATAGTGCTGAGTTTAGTTGCTGAATCTTTTTTTGCCGTGACTGTAACGCGTAGATGACTGCTCTTGAGAGTCTTTGTATCAAGAATGCCTGCTTGGTTATATCCATCCCAGTCCCAAGTGTGAGTGCCTACCTGGCGCATGTTCGGCAGGAGTTCACTTTGAAATACTGGAAAATCACCATCAGAGATATTAATAAAAAGCTTGTCAACAGACTGATTCTTTACTCGTATTTCAAAGGTAATAAAGTCTTTGTTTTTTGTGGTATTTGACTTGAGTTCCTGGAAATCAGGGATGCATAGAGGGGTTAATATGGTATCGGGAGATGTTTTGAGTAGTTTTACCTCAACATCAAAATCCATTCTGCTCATCTTCTTCCAAACCTTGATTGCACACTAACAAAAAATTCATGTTACAAAACTTAACAAATAGGAAGAATAGGGCGTAGAGACTAGCCTCTATTGGGTAAATAGGAGCGAAGGGAGTTTAGAATTGAAGGCGGAAGCTGAGTAAGGGGCCGTTGGCTTGGCCCTTTATCTGCAAGCTATGGGAATTGAGAGAGCCAAAGGGGGCGATGAACTTGTGCGAAGGCCACATAATTACTCGTCAGGCATGCGCGTGAAGAGCTGCTCAGGCGTAAACAACTTTTACTTCACTAGCGCCATGAGCTTTTTATCCAGCGTTGTGATGTAATCATAGCCGTATGCGCTTTTTTCCAAATTGTCGTAAAGCGATTGTGCAAGGTTTTTGTCTACTTCTTTCGAGCATACGGCTGCAGCCAGGGCGATAGTGGCGACGGTATCCGTATCTCCGGTGTAAGCGATGCATTTAAGTAGAATGGACTTGAGGTCGTTTTCCGCTATGACCGCCGTGATGGCGGCGCGAGTGGAATCCACGCCCAAGGCGCCGACTTTACCTTTCCAGGGGACATTCCAGTCGCCGGGGACTTTGGAGGCGATGTATTCGCCAAGGTCCTGTTTCGGGCCGAGGTCGTAAATGAAATAGTGCGTCATCAAAGCGGCGGCGAGGGCGGCGTTTACGCCGAGCGGGGTGTTATGGGTGACCTTCGCCTGTAGTGCGCAGTATTCGATGACTTGCTTCTCATCCGCCAGGACGCCGATGGGACTGGCGCGCATAGCGGCTCCACTTTTCTCGCTGTCGGGTTTGATGCGCTCCAGGAACTCCTCCGCCGTCTCTACGCTACAAAGAAAATCATAGAAGCCTTTGGCGTAACCCTCTCTCTGGTCACGCTTGAAAGCGTTAAGAAAGTAGCCGGCGAGAATAGTCTCGTTCCAGTGCTGTTCGGCGATCAGGGCCTCCGCCACGGCGATCGCCATTTGAGCGTCGTCGGTGTACTGGCCCGGCAGAATAGTGGTGTGTCGCTGGTGTTGGATGTACTGCTCGCCGAAGTTGTTCTCGCGCACAATCTTGTTGGAAGCGTATTCGAAACCAGCGCCGTAAGCGTCGCCGATAGCGAGTTCTAATAACATGTTGAATCCTTCTGCGTATACAAAAAACCTGACCGGTCGCTGTAACGATGAATCCGATCGGCTTTGGCGGCGCATCCGCCATTTCTGCGGTATTCACGCTGCTGTTAACCGGCCGTTAACCCGTTTCCCGATAGGATGTCGCCATTGTCGTATCAATCATATCGGGGTCGACGAAATTGTCCGTAGTACTTCAATTCAAACGATACATTATACCTGCTTTGCTGCCGCCGTTGTCCGCTTGCAGTCTGGCGCCGGGCCAGCAGGCGGGAGAGCTGAAAGTTATGTATGCCTGTGGGCATACATATGTCCCTTCTTTATTGAGAGGTCTTAGGGTGTTAGAAAGAGAAAAAAACTTCCCTCACACCTCCCAATTTACTCAAAGCATTAGAAAACTTGTCTAACTTAACTCGGGTGGCAAGAACGACGGTAAATGTCGTCAGACTGCTGGGGCGCTTCCATTCTGTAGAGGTTTAAACTACGACAGGCGAATTGCGTCAGCCCTGGGGGATA
This sequence comes from Hahella sp. NS-SX17, assembly GCF_057367735.1. Lineage (NCBI taxonomy): Bacteria > Pseudomonadati > Pseudomonadota > Gammaproteobacteria > Oceanospirillales > Hahellaceae > Hahella > Hahella sp. NS-SX17. The sequence continues at coordinate 4,574,616 of NZ_CM170632.1, read as the reverse complement.
TCATCTAATGCCTTCAGGTATGCGTTATTTTTGAGGTAAAGAATATCGCCGTCCCAAACGCTGTACTGCGTTTTATCAGCGGGATCGAAGGCCATTTCCCCAACTAGCTCCATACGACCTGAGTACCAGATAGAATAATCATGCTCGTAGTAAATTGTTCCCGTGTAAACGCGGTCGTTGGAATTGCTGTCCTCTTTAACGGTAACGAAAACGCCGCCATCCGCTCCTCCTACCCATACGCTGCCGTTGGGGCCTTCTGTAAGCGGCTCGGGCTCTGTTACGGCTTCTATCTCGCAACCTGTCAGCGCTAGCAAAAGTATAAATAATATATATTTCATGTCGTTGTGCACCATGTTTTATCTGCAGATCGGCCAGAGTGTGATTTCCGGCGATCATTCAGGCCCTGATCCTACTTATAACGTCAGGATATGCAACGCTCTTCTTTGAGCTTCCTCTGATCACCGGGCAAGAAGATCCGGTCTGCACGCCAGCTGAACTATACTTAAGGCGTTCATAAAAAACTGATCGTTGACGCTGTGATTGCTGCATGGTCGTCTCCATTCGTCATATACGCCTGGAGGTTGTCGAATGACGTCCGCTTCATTGCGTTGTAATGGCGCATTATTGCTACTTGTTTGGAATGCTTTGATTTCCGCGGCTTTCGCTGCGAACCCAGTTGGAACTGAGGTAACCGGACAAGACAGGATCGAGATTCGGGTCGCCATTGACGCCTGGCCGCCGTTTCGTATTCTAGACGACGAAGAAGGCTACAGGGGGATCGACTTTGATCTGTGGGCCCGTCTGGCTGACAGGTTGAAGCTTGCTATCGATTATGTGCGCTGCCCGTGGGTGCGCTGTTTGAAAATGATGGAGGATGGGAGCGTTGACGCAATGAGCGGATTGGCGTTAAGGCCGGAGAGAGCTCTGTATATGGACTATTTGCAGCCGCCCTATTATAGCTGCTCAACGGTGTTCTACGTCCGAAAGGGACGGGGAGGGAGTATTCGGAACTATGAGGACCTCTATCAGACTGATGTTGGAATGGTCACTGGCTCAGCTTACTTTAATGCCTTCGATGATGATGCGGGTATCAATAAAGTCGGTGTCAGCACAGAAAAGCAGTTGGTGGAAATGCTCGGGCGTTTACGTTTAACCGCAATTATCGGGACTGACTGTCAGGCGGATTATGAGATCGCTCAGTCACCCTATAAAGGGCAATTCGAGAAAGCGGAGTATCGTCCTGGCAATAGCGTTGACTTGTATTTCGCCATATCAAAAAAATCCCCCTTTCGCGATAAAAGAGATGTATTTTCTCAGGCTCTGGTGGATCTTTTGCAAGCAGGGGCCATCGAAGAAATCCGTCACCAATATTTACATTGAACTATCCATGAGTTGCTCGGTCTAACAGAGTTGGCCGTAAACTCTGGCGTTAGCGAGGCGTTTCAGTTGGCGCCCAAAAACAGTCCTCAGACTTATCGACCGTCCATAAATACCTCATTAGGGAATCACAATGGATAGCTATCCGTTCTTATTTTTTGGTCATGGCGTTGGTAACTTATCCAGTGACTTTGACGCACATATTCTTTTTGCGGAACGACCGGATGAGAAAGCCATGGCGGACGTACAAGGAAAGCTTCAAGGCTATGGAGAGATTCGCTGGAGCGGCAATAGTGCGTCTTTCTGTTTGTCTGATCGCCAGATTAAGGGGGCTATGAAGTATGACCCTGCCTTCGACGATAACCCACAGATACTCAATGATCCTGAGATCTACAAGACTTTTAACTTGGCCCAGGACAAATTAAGTGAGCCGCAGCGGCGGCTGGCGTATTTTTATTATGACTTCCAGTGTACTGTGCGAGATATTCACCAGTCTCTTCCTGTCGCTTTATGTCTCATTCGACAGGGTCCCAAGGTAAAGCTGACGCCCTGGCATACTTGGAGCGAGGCGCAATTACCTCAGGCGCTTGATGTGTTGTCGCGCTACTTTCATCGTGAAGACGTACGAAGCGAGCGCTTTAAAGATTACACAGGCATTTCATACTTCGACGCCAACTCTGTCATTCTTTGCCACTTAATTGAAACGGTAGTAAGGAAAAAGGCGGATGTTAAGAAGCTCTCACCCGAAAATTTGTCCAAGCTAATAAATGTTATAAAGTCGGCCGTTGGCTACTCGGACAACTCTGATAACTTTTTGCTTAGCGCGGCTCTCTATTTAGGGGGAGTGGAAATGGAAGAAATTGTTATCGACTACCCTGAAGAAGCCTTGGCTGCGCTGGAAGAAATTAACGAGGATATGCCCTTGGATGAGCGATTTGCTGAAGAGTTGTAAACTCAATATGGCCCTCGCCGGAATAGAAAGAGAGATAGGCAGGTAAGCTGAGTTTGTTCAGGTATTGAGCGGAAGGCGGTGGATGTCGCATCATAACTCGGCTGTACACCTGTGAAATGAGGTTTTATCCATGCTTGTCGAAAGGGCGAAACTATTCGCCAGCGCCGCTCATGCCGCTATCGGCCAACGGAGACGTTACACCGATGAACCCTATATCGTGCATCCTACTGAAGTGGCAGGAATGGTTGCGTCGGTAACCGACGACGAAGAAATGATCGCCGCGGCCTATCTGCATGATGTCGTTGAAGACACCCAGGTCACTCAAGCACTGATTCTGGAACTCTTTGGCCCCTCCGTTGCGAAACTGGTGGAGGAGCTGACTGACGTCAGTCAGCCGCAAGACGGCAATCGTCAGGCGCGCAAGGAAATAGACCGACAACACCTAGCCAATGCCTCCCCACGAGCGAAAACCATCAAACTGGCGGACTTGATCAGCAACTCAACCAATATCATTCAGCATGACCGCTGGTTCGCCAAGGTCTATATGCAGGAGAAAAAACTCCTGTTGGAAGTGCTTGGCGAAGGGGATTCAAGCCTGTATCAAAGAGCTCATACCATTGTCAGTGAGTATTATGCTGAACGGGAAGCTCGCCGGTTGTTAAGACGCGGCGAGCAAGATGTTTAAATCAGCGGCCGGATGATTCCGGCTATTTTGGCGCTTCTTTTTGTATGAATAAATTTAGCTTAACGGCGCTAAGCGGCGTCATTCTGATCGTTGGCGCGACGCCGTATGTGTCGGCTGTGGAGTCGGTCTCTGATATGCAGACGAGTCCCGTCAGGGAAGCGGAATATGCGTTGATATATAACGGACCTGTATCAGATGCTGAAAGCTCTGAGGCCATCGCGGACGTCGCCGTCCAGGCGGGCCTGACAGTGAGATATATCGCCGACCTGAAAGCGCTGCCGGACATGCTGAGTGGGGCGAAAGTTTTCATCATCGGCGGTACGGAAGACGACGTTGAGCCCTTGGTTGACGCCTTTACGCCGGATCTCTCCGCTTCATTAAAGGCTTACCTGAACAATGGCGGGCGTTACCTGGGTATTTGTGGCGGCGCCTACGTCGCGTCAGTGGGGTGGGCTGAAGAAAATCGGTTTGTGGATGCGTTAGGCATCGCTCCGGCGGAATCCGATAATTACGACAGTGACTTCGCTCCGAAAATCTACCCTGTTACTTGGTCTGGGGAAGAGCGTCAGATGTATTATCAGGCTGGCCCTGCATTCAAACTGACGCAAAGCAAGGAGCAAGTTCGCAACATCGCCTACTTTGAAAACCAACAAATCGCCGCACTCATAAGCTCCTACGGGAAAGGCAAAGTAGCGGTATCCGGCCCGCACCCGGAAGCCCCCGAATCATGGAAAGAAAATGCTTTGGACGGCGCCGAGATGGAATCCAATCTGGACCTGGCTATCAAACTAATGCAGGAGTTGTTATCCGACCGGCCTGTTGGTGGCTCTGGTGGTGTTTGAGGACTGTCAGAGCAAATGTCTTACTCACAGTTTTTATTGCTATTCGAAGAAGCCATATCTGACTACCCCTACAACGCCGGGCTGGTGGAGCAGTTCAAGTGCGTTGGCTTTGGCGATAAGATCTATGCATTTATAAATGCGGAGTTAAGTATCTAAATAAAATTAATCTTATACTCCTGCCCAAACTTTGACAGGACCTCGGTGACTGACTCCTTCAGTCTCTCGAACGTCTCATGCGAACCTAGCGGCAGCCAGTTGTACTTCACCTTTCGCCACAAGATCTCTATCAGGTTTAGCTCCGGTGAATATTTCGGCAAATAGATCGGCCAGATGCCTTTATCCGCCCAATCCAACCTATGTCGGCGAAACTCCGCAGAGCGATGCATGGAGGCGTTGTCCAGAAGCACCACGGCAGGCTTAAGCGGATCTTTACTCTCCGCCAGCTTATTAAAAAGCGCTACGACTTTGGCGGAATCCACCCGCTCCTCTATGGCATGGAATATCAGCTTCTGGCGGCGACTCATAAACCCCAGAACGTTCAGTCTCTTACTGTGAGGATAGGATTTCATTTGCGTCGGCTTCCCCACAGGGCTCCAGCCATAAGGTAAGTTGGAACGCTGACTGAAGCCTGATTCATCAAAGTAGTAAAGCTCGATTTCGCCCGCATCCTCCCAGGATTGAAGATCTTTCACAAAGCCCTGAAATTGTCGGAAGGCGTCTTCATCCCGAAGCGCGCGCAGCGAAAAGCGGAATCGCTTGAAGCTATACTTTGATTTTTTTTAAGTTCCGTTTAACGGTCTCCAGACTAGCGCTTTTTCCAGTTTCTTTCTCCAGACGTATCTGGACGTCTCGTAGTTGTTGGGGCTGCTCGTCAATCCACTTACAAACCCTTTCTTGTTCCTGCTCCGTGTAAATGGGCGGCCTTCCCGGGGAGGCGTCGCTAATGAGGCCACATATTCCCATGCTTTCCCACTGCTCAATCCAGATCGAAATGGTGTTGCGGTGGAAGTCGATAATGTCGGCAATTTTATCGATTTTATACCCCTTATTGCTGAGCAATATGGCGTGACAGCGAATACGGAAGCGGGAATTCGGGCTGTAACGGAATCCATCAGTTAGTGTTTTGATTTCGGCAGGCTTAAGATGATTGACGTACTTCACGGTGCAAAATATGATCAGTTCGGGTGGTCGTAAGTAGCCTATTTTATTAGAAAATTTTTATTTTGCTACTTAGCCAAACAAGCCAATAACTTAGATCCTGTCAGACTTAGCGTGTTGTTGCGGGCGATGTATGCCAAGCCTTCCTCCAATTACGTCGAGCCCTTGATCAGCTTTCTTAACTATTGCTTTGACTTGAATGATGATGATTTATTCAGTGTTATTGCAGAGGGTGAGTTTTCTTTCTGCATATTAGGCGTGATCAGGGGCGCCCGAGCTCTGGAGGTCCTGGAACGCTTTAAGCGTGAACCTGTCTCATGGGATGAAGGGAATATAGCCAGAGCTGCAAACTACGCAATCCAAGCGATCCAGCGTTAGGCTTAAGAGGAGCCGGCTTTACTTACAAAAAAGTCTATGAAATGGAAAAATTGATACATAATTAACAGCGCCGGATTATTATCAATAAATATGGCGGGACTGAAACGATGGGAGTGGAAATGTAATTCTATGACAAAGAGATATATTCCTAAAGTCACAACCGAAGAGTGCGATGAAGCAGATGCGGCCTTTGAAGAATATAGAGAAAAAGGTAAGACTGGAAAGAAATGCCTGACATGTGGTGGAAATTATATTTTTTACATAAAAGGTAATTCGTATCAAATTACATGTGATGGCTGTGGTTTTTCTATGACAGTAAGAGGGGTTTAAAGAGAGACATAAAAGCGACGCTAATAGTTTGATAACTAAATTCCTGGCGCTGAGTTGCAAAAAATTGAGCGAGACTATAGAACTGAAATTTTTCTTTTTTAAATAATCATCTAAAAATAGACGTGTTAAATGGACAGTTTTCAATAGTTGCTGAGTGTAAGAAATGGAAACTGTTTTCTCCAATAGAGGTTAATGGCATCTGTGAAGGTGAAATTAATCTGGATTTATTAGTGGTTAGCCTGCTGTTGGCATGGTTTAGATATGAATACAAATCTCATTATCAAATGTATTGATGTGTTTTTCGTTAAACCTTTCCCTTTGGTGTTATTGTAATGCGCTCTCTATATTTAATGGGTATTTATAGTATATGGTGGTTTTATAAATGAATGATGTGAAGTCAAATTGCGACTAGAATGAGGCTGATATGAGAAGTGTGTTTGTTATATGTGATAGACCATTGTCTTATGGTGAGTTTGAGAAGTATTTTGTATACCCTGGTAGTGAGGTGTATGTCAATGATAATATTTTTTGTGCGAATATTAAAAATGATAGTGGGTCAGTGACTGACTACTTCGAAATAGAAGTTTTTACTGAGGATGAGGCTATCGAGGAATGGGAGACCAGCTACTCAAGCTACAAAGCTCTCTTTGAAACGGATCGTTTTTTACATCACACTGTGTATGAGGTTAGGTATACCCGTTACCATCCTGGCACGAACCGAATCCTTTTGGCGCTTTTTGAAGGAATAAAGAATAAAGGGGAGCCATGGATAATTAGTGATGCTAGAAATATTAGAATAACTATTCCTTACGCTAATAATTTTGAAGAGTACGATTTATAAACTGGAAAGCGTTTTACATGCTTTAGAACGATGTTTGTCAATTCTGTTTTTAATTATAATAAATATTTTTTATATTAGGGGGTGGAAACTCTAATTTTATGGCGTCTGTCAGAGCGGAGAGTGTCACCGGGCAATCAGATACTTGGTCTAAATGTTGGGAGTGTAAGCTCGCTCTATATGGATTTTAGTGGCGCCTGTGGTGTAGAGATTTCCACTACTGAGAGTGATCCAAGGTTTACCGCTCAGGCACAAGCTGTGCCAAATAATAGTGTATATTAACTTTCTTGATGGGTGTTGGTAAGTAATAATCTGCGAATATCTATTGATGGTTTTGAATCTAGAAATTTGATTGTTTAATATGCGGAAAAACAATAAATTTAAGTCTATATTGGACACAGATACTGAATTATTAAAGGAGTACTCTAGATTGCTTGCAAAGAAATTGATGGCTTTATCCTGAGGCATTTGATTAATGAGTGCAAATATGACGTTTGTTTTTAAAGTTTCAGAGAGACGCGAGAGTAGTTATTTTTTGTTTAAAAGTTATATGGATGATTTGGGTATAGAATACGGTGGAAGTTGCTCTGAATATGTTAAAGGTGGTGATATTCTAGCTGGAGAGCCGGATGAAACAATCACGGAAGACGATTTTGACTTTGAAGAGATGGTTGATTTTTTTATCAGTGGTGAAAGGCAATTGATATCTGCATGGCAAGCAAGTAACTTTGAGTTTGAACTAGGAAGTGTAGAGTACGGTGGTGAGCTATATTTTATTTTCCTAATGTCAGATAGATTTTTTTCTAGTCTAAGTTTTTATCTGGAGGAAAGAGGTGAGTCTGGCGTCCTTTTTCTTTTTAGAGTGTTTGAGATATTTCATGGTGTTTCTGGATATTTTATTACGGATGGTTTGTTTGTTGACCATTTGCTGCTTATTTCATCTGGAAAAAATGTCCAACCATACAGTAGTAAGCATACTCCTAGGTTAGCATTTAATGATTTTGGAAATGAGATTTTGTATAGAGAAGAGGTTGCCGTCGGAGGAGTAAAGGTATCTTTAAACGGCTTTTATGGAGACCTTAGGAGTAATAGTTTAGAAGCTGAGTTTGCTGGCGCTATGAGCTAGTTTTATAATTGCTAAGAGCGCTCCATAGATATTTAATACATGATAGAATGTGTTGGGTTTGGTGTCTATTCGAGTTCGTGAATATATAAATAGAATTGATGTGAAAAAATAATTCTATTTTCTATTTTTTTACTTCGGGGAAAGACCTGCCTTTAACTATTGGTCTATGTTAATAAACGGTAATAGAGACTCCCGCTTCTCGATCCACTGATGAGGAATTTCATTTAAGTGGTTTAGTGAAACAATGCTGCCTGTTATAGCGCAAGTCGTATCTCTGTCTCCTAAAGCCGATAAAGTTTCCCAGATTGCATCACTGTAGGAGTTAAGATGGTGCGCGCTAAACCAAAGAGAAATGGGAACCGTATCAAAGGAGCATAGCTCGATACCATTACCTAACTGTTTAACCACAGAACTAAGCCTAGTGTTTGGTGATAGCTGTAATCCTCTGCAAATTCTTGACTTTGTTTCGCCATCTGGGGTGTGGCTGATTATAGTTTTCAAGAAGTCAGTAGAATTAAGTGCTTCTGGCGATGAATGCCTAGTGCAATATGCGGCTGCTATGGCGACGGCAATTGCTCCCGCTTGGGCGTCATCGTGAGAATGTGTAACCTCGGCCGATGCCTTGGCTTCTCTTGCCGCTCGATCAAAATCATCGTAAAAGTAAGCGCCAATTGGGCCCGCGCGCATTGCCGCGCCATTCCCCTTCGAGCCCATTCCACTAAATGCATTTGCTGCAGAAACTGACCAGTGAAGGCCATTATCGATATCCCTGAGTATTTTATGAGCGGTTCCGCCATAGCCTCGGTCGGGTTGCTCTTTATATCTATATACGAATCGCTCCGCTAAAAAATCCTGGTTTATGTATCCAAACTTACAGAGGGTCTCAACTACGCTGATCGCCATGATTGTATCATCTGTAAAGTACCAGACAGGAGGAGGGGGTTTGCGTGCAGCTATTTCTGCTAGTGCAGTATCATCGTCAACAAAAAAGCATTGGCCAAGCGCATCACCTACAGATAGCCCTTCTAGAGACCGATAAGCGTTACGTATTCTAATTTTGTGGTCGGAGGGCAGCATCTGTTGCATTGTCTCTTGATATGAATTCCTGTAAAAAACTAAGCCATGGCAGACCATTGACGGCATATCGAGCCCTTTTGATGAGCTGATTGCACAAATGAAAACCTCAGATCAATACTGAAAACAGCCTGTTGGACATTGTTTCTAATCGCCTATTATAGCTGGGCGAGTACTAAATGATAGACCCTAAGTAAAATGACGCTATAGCATGATGCATCATTTTTTTCCTCTAGAATCAAGAGAAAGTGTCGACGACTGGTTAGATCCGATGTATATAATGTATAGGGGCTTTAAAATGATTTGGAAAATTGACGATATTGACGAAGCTAATGAATATAAGTTGGAGCTTTGCCAGTCCCCAGAAGGGCTCCGCTACTTCAATCTTGTCTTGTATGCAGAGAGGGAGCTAACTAAAACGGATGGTTACTGCTTTACGACTAAAGTTAACAATGAGCTATTGTTACAACGTGACTTAAAAAGAATTAGTGAGCAAGTACTGCTTGAAGATGGCCGTAAGTTTTACGTTGATCCTCACAATACTTGGTTTGTGGAGAGTGAAGCAGTTGAGTGGAATCAGGGGATTAATTTTGTTGACGTAAATTGGGTTACTGGAAAGCCTCCACTATTGGCGTCTCAATAGTGGAGGCTAAATTCAAGAATAATATAGCGAAGGTTCTGAAGCCTTGGTTTATGTCAGCAGGATTTTCTCAGATTGGAAGAATAAAATAATGGTTTTGGTTCGATAAGGTGCTAAAGAAGATAGCCCCAGGCAAAGCGCACTGCGGGGTGAATAATTAACCATTTTTCCGTGAGAGGTGAAAGTGGCGCTCAATATCTCAAATTCGCTACTTTACTCGCTATGCCATGGTTTCCGGGGATTCTCTGCTGCAGAGTATTTCCTTAAAATCGTACTATTAGCATTTTCCTGCCACTTTAATAAAACTTCAAGCAAGAAACGAAGTGCGATTCCCCTGGTTCAGGGGGGAGACGTGTATTATGAAAACAGGATGCAGAATGAGATTGATGAAGTGCTTTATTTGTGGCTCTCCAGTACTTGAGTTACAAGGTGAGTTTCGTAAATTTGATAGCTTATACCTAAAGCAGGGAGACGATGAAGCTAGTGAGAGTAAGGCATTTGGATGGTGCCACAATTTATGCTTGACTCATTCAAAATGGGGGCGGTTCTGGGCCGAAAGACTCATTGAACATTACTCCTGTAGGGAGACCTCTTTGAGTCAGTTGAAAGCAGAATGCTCGGTTTTTTAGATGCTAGCCGTGGAGAGATAACGATTATTAGAAAAGATGGTCTGACTCTTTATACAACTATTGACAATGTCAGAAAGTCCCTTAACTACCATTCAGGTGTGCTATGCCCCGTCATAGAGAAAATGAACTTGGTGTTCAGTGGCAATGAAGTAGTCAATGCAATGAAGAATGAGCTGGAAACAAAAGGAAAAGTTCCATTGGATGCGGTTGTGGGCGCATATAATTTGTCTGATAGGATTTTATTTCCTGATGTGGTCGCTAAAGGGGAGATAACTTTTGTGAAGAAGCTAAGGTCAGAATGGGGAGCTAATTCAATTTATGTTATGGCTAACTACTATCAGTTGATACCTCAGGAAGCTATAAATACTTTGCGTGAATCGAAAGTAATTAACAGATAAATGTGTTGTTATTTATAAATGTATGGCGTTGTTTTAATTCTCTATGCAATAGAGCAAGCTCATAAATAAATAAAGAGATTGAACTTCCTCTGTGTGGCTAGGAAGTAGTGCCCAGTGAAATATTCTGAATTGACAGACATATTACCTTCGCCTGCTAGTAGACATGATGTTTTCTGGGATGAGGTGGAAAGTAAACTGAATATGACTTTGCCTGATGAGTACAAGCAGTTTGTAACTGAGTACGGACCCGGGTGGATCGATGATTTCTTTCTGATTTTAACGCCTTGCTCTCCGAAGGAAGATTATAATTTGATTACAGGTGGAGGAATGCTTTTGCATAGCTATAAAATGGCTAAACTAAGCACTTTAAGAATGAAGAATATGACGGTATAGATGGAATTTTTCCCTGGGCGATAACTACGCTAGGTGGAGTGTTTTATTGGAATTTTAATAATAGAAAAATAACAGAGGTTGTTGTCTACGGACCTAGAGGATGGGATTACTTTTCTATAGAGCTTACATTCCTAGACTTTCTAGTCGGCGCTTTAAAGGGAGATATTGATTGTTATGATTTCCCTTATGAGTTCCCATCTGATCATGTGACGTTCGAGGTGGATGAATAAGGCTATGCTTGAGCCTCCTAATTGTATTCTTGGGCTTTCGATGTGGGCATCTGACCATTCCTCAAAATTAGTCGAAATTGTGAGAGAGTCCGGCCGCTTCCATAAAATTTCAGTTATACCTTAGGCCCCATGCCGCTGATAGCTTTTTTTGGAAATGAGTATCAACATGACAGGTGATATAAAGCTTGTAAAAGAGCTGCTTATTAAGAACTTTACTGCACTGCCTTATTTTTCCGAGTTGGGTTATGTTGTCGAAAAGTGCGAAAAAGTAATTTCGAGAGCATCATGCTCAAATGCAGTGTTGCTTGTCGCATCTTCGAAAGAATTAGATAGATCCCTTAGATTTGTTTTGATTCCGGACAAGAGCTGCTCGGGCGTCATGACTGTTGAGGTGGAATACCCTAGGGCGTGTTGACGTTTCGTCATAGGTGATAGATAGGCGCAAACTCGTCAGAGGCGATTGTCGGAGACAAAGGCTACGACAGTGAACGAGTGCGGGCACAGATCGAAAGGAAGGGGGCCAGGGCCGTGATACCGAGAAAGCGAAACTCTGTCAAAGGTAATGACGATATGGATTGGGGTTTATACAAGTATCGCCATTTGGTGGAAAATGCCTTCGCCCGACTCAAACAGTACCGGGCCATCGCGACGAGATATGACAAGTTGAAGAGAAACTATGAAAGTATGGTAGCCATGGCTTGTGGGTATTTATGGCTGCCGATGTGAAACGTCAACAGGCCCTAACATAACCAATCTTTTTTTCTTCAACATTGGATTATGGGTCATAAAAAGGAAGGTCTGGGGCATGAATTTAAGCTTAGTTACTATTCTTTAGATTTTGAAAAATCGGTTGAGGATTTCTTCTGCTTTTTTAAGGAATTAGTTGATGACCCTGAGCTTAAGGCAATAATTTCCGGGAAAAAGTGGAGAAATATTGGATTCAAATGGGGCGATGTACGATAAATTTTGAGAGTGTATTTTGCATTGTGTGGGGCCATCCTCAAATTTTACATAGATAAACACTCCATTGTGGGGGAATGCTTTCATCTTTCCGAGATTGTGGCAAAGTTGTAATTTTCTACGGTGGAGGGTATGAAAGGAGATATGCTTATTTATATAAGATATTATATGGTTTTATGAGCAATGCTGGAAAGTAAAAATGTTGCGCATATAACAGTGAGGGTGCAGTGATAGTTACAAGGATAGTTATTAAGTAGAAAATTTATATTTTTCTACTTAGTTGTCAAGGCGGGAGAAGGCGTTCATCTCTCTAATCCAAAGGATCCGAGACGATCTTTGTCAACTGATATTGATATTGAGACGCTTACGGAGCTTATAGAGATGAAAGCGGGTGGGAACGGATCAGGGGAAAGACAGATTGCTGCTATATTGGAAAAGGCGAGACTAGACAATAAACTTCCTGTGTTTGCAGTTAATGGTAATACGCATAAAGATTTATACCAGATGAAAAAAATCTCGATAGGGTGAAGTCTATGTTTGAGAGGAATACAGGAGTTAAGTTGCCTGACTATGAAATACGTGTCTTAGATCACTTGCCAAAAAATATCGAGGACTTTATGCGGAGACTGTTAGACTAATGGGATCAAATGTGAATTTTTCCTTTAAAGTTTCGGAAAGAAACAGAAATGGTTATTTTTTGTTTAAAGATTATATGGATAAATTAGGCATAGAATATGCTGGAAGCTGCACTGAGTATATCAAAGGTGGAGGGATTTTGGCTGGAGAACCTGAAGGAGCGTTTATGGAAGACGATTTTGACTTTCCAGAACTGGTTGATTTTTTTTCCAGTGGCAATAGGCAGCTTATATCCGCGTGGCAAAAAGATGAGTATGAATTTGAACTTGGAAGTGTAGAGTATGGTGACGAGCTATATTTTATCTTTCTTATTTCAGATAGATACTTTTCGAGCCTTGGTTGGTGTTTGGAGGAGAAAGGAGAGTCTTATGTTATGTTTTTTTTTAAAATGTTTGAAATTTTCTGTGGTACTTCTGGATATTTGCTAACAGATGCGACATTTATTGATTTTTTGAGGCTTTTTTCATCTGGAAAAGATGTCCAGCCATATAGTAGGAAGCTTATTCCTCGATTAGCTTTTAATGATGTTGGAAATGAAATTCTGTATGCAGAAGAGGTTACTGTCGGAGGAGTAAAAGTATCTTTAAACGGCTTTTATGGAGACCTTAGGAGTAATAGTTTAGAAGCTGAGTTTGCTGGCGCTAAAAAATAATTTGACCTGACATTGTGACTAAGTATGGCTGACCTTGTGATGGAAAATCAGCTTCACTTGAATCTGTAATGGGGGGCTTAGGCTTTGATCATGTCTCCACCTAATCAGAATAAGCACTCAAATACTTGTCATAGCTCCCGTCAGACATCATCTCTTTCAACGCAGCGTCGAATTTGTCCCGTAAGCCGGCGAGGTCTTTCTTTTTTGAGAAGGCGATGTAGCTGGGGACGCTTTGGATGGAGGGGGTGAGTTCTTTGAACTGACCGGCGAAGCCGAGGTTTTTGAACATCGCCAGGGCGGTGTATTTGTTGCTGATGAGTAGGTCGATGCGTCCGGATTCGAGTTTTTTAACGCTTTGCTCCAGGTTGGTGGTTTCGGAGATTTGTTTGAACATGCCATTTTTACGGGCTTCATCGAAGGTGCTGCCGTAGCTGATGTCGCGCACCACGCCGATTTTTACGTTGGCGAGGGCGGTCAGGTCGCCATTGAAGTTGACGTTGCTGTCTTTTTTGGCGAACAGGACGATTTCCTGGGGCATTAATATGACGTTGGAGTAATACAGAAACTCTTCGCGTTCGGGAGTTTTATACGCGGTGAAAATGGCGTCGGCCTGTCCGCTTCTCACCATCTCCAATGAGCGGGGCCAGGCGTTCAGGCGGATGTTGGTGTCCATGCCCACACGGCGAAAGGCTTCATTCACAATATCCACAACCAGACCTTGAACCTCATCTTCTTCCTGATACTGGTAAGGAGGGTATTGCAGGGTGACGAGTTCTACCGTCTCTGCTTTAGCTAAGCCTGACATCATGACAAGGCCGATTAACGCCGTATAAAGTATTTTCATAGCCGGTCCATCTTGAAAAGTAGCGAGTTGATCTCTTTGCTGTAAGTATAGAAATAGATAGCTCAAGGCGACGGGATTATCCAATGACGGTTTAAATTCTGTGCTGGGGCGGTTAATTTTTTCGATATTGCCTTTTATTTGATCTGTTTTGGGGCGTGGGATATCCACACAACCTGTGGATATCTCTTTGGAAAACGCTGGCCTCCCTTTATTCCGTAGGGCTTCCGGGAATTTTTACAATTTATGATCAGTGTTATTTTTATACAGGCTCGCCACGTCTGACGCTTGTTATTGGGTTGTTGGGAAGGAATTGCTAAAGACACAACCGTATTTGTGTCAGACGATCATTTTTGGCCTTCAATGGTGCTTTAAAGGGGAGAAAGCATGCTCGATTTGTATAACCCTGAGTTTTTAACCGCACTGCCGTTACTTATTGTGCTGCTGGTGACTCCCGCTTCTTTGGCGAAATATAAAGAGCCTGCGCCATTGGTCTCGCGTCGGTTGTCGCTATTTTATAATCTGCTGGGAGCCGTTGGCGTAGCGATATATTTTGTGAGTGAGTTTATAGAGCCGTTTCAGGCGCCTTTTGCGCATATGGACGCGACCTCGTTCTTTGCCGGGCTATGGCTGATATCATATGCGCGAGTGGGACGACGCATGAGAGTCGTCAGCCTTGACGATGTTTTGGAGGAACGTTAGCGGGACGAGACAAACCCCCTTATCGCGTCGCCAGCAACCTATTTGCCCATGTATCAGAACCTTGCCTTCATGACTTTGAAATACGTTTCCACAGAGGAGAAAGAGAAATGACGCTGAAAGAAAAAGCGACCCAGCATATCCTGGAGATCTATCGCGATAACTATGATGACGACAAGTCTGACGAGGAGATTCTGGCTTTTGACCCGAATGAGTATGAAGTGGACCCGGAAAACTTTTATGAAGACGTGTTGTACTCTTTTTTCGGTATGGGAGCAGATGTTGATATTCAAAGTGGTACGGTTCAGGAGTTGATCGACCAGGTGGCCGCGAAGTGGGACGGTTCCGACATTGATCGAGACTGGATGGAAAACGCCATGCCGGACGATTTCTAGCGTCCACCTAACAACTGGCCGCCCGTCGATCCTAGGTCTGGTTGACTATTTTTTCGGTTAAGCGGCAGCCTTGTCCTTATGTTCATTGCCGCCTCTTCACCGACCGTCTAAGCTTAACTTACAGACCAATGCTTCTCTGCGTGAAGGAGTCTTATGGCGGTATTCCTAAGGTGGTTCAGGGGATTGGCGGTTATAGCCCTGCTGTCGTTCGCAATGGGAGCGGTGGCGAAACCGCTTATCGTGGTAGGGACGCCTGAACTGCGTTATCGAATGGAGCTAAATGGCGTATACACGGGCATCGATATTGAAATCGTCAGAGCCATTCTCAATGACCTGTCGATTGAGCATGAATTCCAACTGATAGAGTCCGGCGCCCGCATTATTCGTGAGGCCTACCAGGGCCGGGTTGATCTGGTGATGAGCTTTTCTTTCAAAGAAGAGCGCGCCGAGTATTTGAACTACCCTCAGGTGGCCTACAAAGACCTGAGCTGGCATTTCTTTGTCCTCAAGGACAACCAGCCCTATATTACTTTCGATACGCTGGAGGACCTTAAAAACCTGCGTATCGGCGCCGTGAACGAGTGGGCTTATACGCCAGAGTTCTGGAGTTCCGACTTGAACATCGTCAAGGTGAGTCGGCATACGCTGCTGGTGGAGATGCTGCTGAACCGACGCATAGAAGCCGCGCCGATGAACACTCAGGAGGCGCTTTACGATTTGCGCCAGAGAGGCCTGGATAAACACATTACCTACCTGCCCAAACCCCTCGTCAGCCGGCCTTACTACAACGTATTCGTGAAGGCCTCCGTGCATCCGGATATGGCGAAACTGCAGGCCGGTTATGATCAGTCGCTCAAGAAACTGGAGGAAACAGGCTTTGTGGCGGAGATCTTCAAGCGTTTTCTTGGACAGTTTCCTCTGGAGTGACGTCGACGCGGGCGCAGCTTAGCCTTCAGCGCCGTCGTCGTTAGGCTCACTGATATTGAAGTGTTTGTAGTAATAAGTGGCCCACCTTCTAAACAAGCTGTCTTCAGGGTAGTCATTTGAAACCATCTGTTGTTCGATAAATTGCTGCATCGCGGAGATGTCGGCATTGTTCAAGGCAATACGATACCAGCGATGCAGCTCCACGGCTTTCTTGGCGATGGACATCTGATTATGCCGCCCGGCGGTTTCAATAATTTTTCCTGATGTAATGTAAAGAGAAGCGCTAAGCCGGGAGCGCTCTTCAGAAAGGTTAAATGCGGTGAACTTCTCCGTGTTGGCGACCGTGACTTTGTTGATGAAGTTTTTTATCAAAGCGAAGGTTCCCCATTGAGAACGTCAAAATTTCTATGTTGATCCGCGTGCGAACAGGAACGGGGCATCCAAATAGAATAAGGCGAATAACGGCTTGAACGTATTCGTAGGGGTACCGAAAAAGTTTGTCAGGTCTAGGTAATATTACGGAAAGCGCTCATCGATCCGGCTTGCATTGATCAAGGGATTAAAGTTTTTCCTGTGCAACGTGGGCGTGATGCCGAACTCTTTGCGGAAGTGGTGGCGCATGGTGGTGGCGTTGTCAAAGCCGGAGAGGGCGGCGACTTTTTCAATGCTGCAGTTCTGATTTTCCAGAATTTCTTTGGCCAGATTCAGGCGCTGGTGCGTCAGCCACTCCTTCGGCGTGATATTAAAGTCCGCCCGGAATTTACGGTCGAAAGTGCGCCGGGACATGCTGGCTTTTTGAGCGAACAGGTTGATATCGATAGACTTGTCCAGGTTTTGCAGCGCCCAATCAATGGCGTTGTGGAACTGACTGCTGTTTTCCGGCACAGGCGTCTCCGCGAACTGGGCCTGACCGCCTTTGCGGTGGGCGGACAGCACCATGCCCCGCGCCATACGGTTGGCGACCTTGTAGCCGTAATCGTCCCGGATCACCTCCAGACAGAGATCAATGGCGGCGGAACTGCCCGCAGAGCAACCTATCTGGCCGTCGTACACATACAGCACATCATCCACGTAATCGACGCCGGGATAGCGGCTTTTGAATTTGTCGCCGTAGCGCCAGTGGGTGGTCGCCTGACGTTCTTCGAGCAATCCGAGTTCCGCCAGCAGAAAGGCCCCGGAGCACAGAGACAGCACCCGTTTGCCCTGTTCGTAAAAGCGCTTGACGGCGATGGCGATGGGCGCAGGTATATCGGTGAGCTGGGTGGGCCAACTGGGGATGACCAGGGTGCTGAATGCATCGAGATTATCTACCTGACGGGCGCAGATCTGAAATCCCGAAGTGGTGGTCAGCGGTCCGGGAGTGAACGCGACCAGGTCGCATTGGTACCAGTCTTCGATGCCCGGACGGGGCAGGGCGAACAGCTCTACAGCACAACCCAGCTCAAAAAACGCCACGTCTTCGAACGCCAGAATGGCCACGTTATGCATCCGCTATCTCCTGTTCATTTCTTCAATAGAGCTGCTGGCTTGATATTAACGAACAATGTCTTTCAAGCCAATGGCGGATTGATCTTGAAAGACAAATAATGATCACGCATTAACCCAAAGGAGAACGCTATGTCATCTGTTGTATCCAGAATTCCCGCTGCTGACAGCCAAGCCGCATTGGCGCATTTTCAGGCGCTATTACAGTTTGAAACCGATTGCTGGGACGTTCACCACGCCATCAGCAACAAGCGCCAGGATTTTATTCTGTTGGATGTGAGAGGCGATGAAGCCTATCGCAAAGGCCACATTGCCGGCTCCATCAGTCTGCCGTACACGCGCCTGAACGAGCAGAACCTGGCTGAATATCCCTCCGACACTCTATTTGTTGTTTACTGCGCCGGTCCTCACTGTAATGCGACGGAAAAAGCGGCGATCAAGCTGGCGAGCCTGCAGCGTCCGGTCAAAAAAATGATCGGTGGCGTAACGGGGTGGATTGATGAGGGCTTCACATTGGAGGCGGATGCGGATGCCTAGCGACAATCCCTGCGTCATCCGGCCGGCGCGCCTGGAGGACGGGCCGCGCCTGTTAAGCATGATGCGCCAGTTGGCTGAGTTTGAAGGCTACGCCGGGGATTTCGCCGTCACCTTGGAGGAACTGGAGCGACGCTTGTTCGTCAAGCGCGATTTCGGCGTTTATGTAGCGGAATCGGACGCCCAGGCGGTGGGCATGCTGGTGTACTACTACCTGCCGTTCACCTATGACCTGACGCCTTGGATTTATGTCAAGGAGCTGTATATCGAGCAGCCATATCGCTACCTGGGTCTGGGTGGAAAGTTAATGGCGGCGTTGGCGCGGGAGTGTCTGCGTGAAGGGGGCCGTAAAATTCGCTGGGATGTCCTGGCCACAAACGAGCCGGCGGCGATGTTCTATCGCTCCCAAGGGGCGGAGTGTGAGGATAACTGGCGAATATTCAGCCTCAATGCGTCGGATATTTCCAAGCTTGCCGGTTACGCATGAAGATAGAAAGGCGCTTTTCTTCGCCCTGGCTCGTCCGGGGCTCCTTATTTTTGCAGGCGCCAAGACGCTGCCGATCAGTCCAGCTCCAGATTCAATCCTTCCGCGCGCAATATTTCTTCTAACTCCCGATAGCCCTCAAGCTCCATTAACAAACGCGTCTTTTCCGACTTGGCGATTTCCATCCAGTGGCGGTCCTCCACAGCGCCGACCATGGCGTATAAAAAGTTCAGGCTGGGCTTGGCGGCGCTGGCTTGCTTCAACTTCAGAAACGTCCTGACCGGACCGATTTCCCGGAGCTTTTCCGGCGTATCGACGCCGATAGCGATGAGGTCTTTTTCTGACTTGGGTCCAAGCCCCTTAAGGTCTCTAAGGCGCATAATAGTATTAACAATAATGATATTGGCCCGATAATAATCAGGCGCATGGATGCGCCTGCGCGGGGACTGGCCCCAGGAGACAGGCCCTGTCATTGCAGACGAATAGCTGTCGTTGCAGACAAATAGAAGAAAGAGATTTGTCTGTCTGATTAACAGTGTCTCTGAGCAATGAGGCGGGACGCCCGGCGAGGCCATATTACCACCTTTTCGCCCGAACCCGGGAATAGGGCTATATTAGAATCGTTGATCAAAAAAATGCTGCCGCAGCGCTGTTGATAAATGAGGCCAATTCATGGAGATAGCCGTTCATCTGCCGGATGTAACGCTGCTTGATATATTACGCGTACGCTCGATTTACCCTATCGCCGCGATAGGGCAGTCGGTGCAGAAAGGGCAAGTGATCTGCAGGTTGAACCTGGCGGGAGGCGAGATTGATCTGGTGAGTCCAGAAAGCGGCAGGTTGGAATATCTGGACGTCTATGCGCTGGAAAAGGTCAGACCTGAACGTCCGCTGTTATTTCGTATCGGCTCCATCCAGCAAAACCGGGTCAATACGGAAGCCATCGCCAGAGATATCTGGCAGAGCCTGCTCAAACTGTTTGATCAGCGCACCCAGAGCATTCAGGAAGACATTAAACGGGACAAAACCGCCCGTTGGGCGCTGCCTCTGTGCTTCTTTGTTTTCTTTCTGGTGGCGTGGGCCCTGGCGGAATCCGTACAGCATTTTTCCGGCGACACCGCCGCCTATAAAATTGCGCTGATCTTTCCGGCGGTTTCCTCTGTCGGCGTGCTTGTTTCCCTGGTGGCGCCGATCTTTCTCCGTAAGCAGATACGGGACAGTGAAGGGCATCTGGCCCGACTGATTCAGCTCGATATTATTCGCCGTTGCCGGGATACGATCGCGATCCTGCAATAGAAGGGGCGTTATACAAGTAAAAAGTACTTCTCTTTTTCGCTGTATCTATATACAGTATATTGTATGAAAAAGAGCAAACTAATCAAAGCTGAACTGGAAGAATGGCGTTGTAAGAAATGCTGGCAAGGCGTATTGCGGGCGACGGACGACCACCCGGAACTCCGGGATTATCTGACCCAGATGCCGGAGTCCATTTATCATGTGCGCTGGCCACATGCCTGCTCCCATTGCGGTTATGTATATGACTGGTCGGACAGCTGTCCTGTGATCTTATATGGCGGACAGCGCTGGGTGTTGGAGAAAGCCGTCAACAAAAAGCTGGTCGCCTTATTGGAGCACCTGAAGCGCGCCAAGGATCTGGAAAATATGCCGAGTGGCAATCTGTGGTGACTTGGTCAGGCTGATCGACTACATTTCCCCCCTTGCGGCTCATATGCGGTCGCATAAAGGAGGTAACATTTTTAGCATTCGATTAGCGGCGTACAGTCTGGATCTGTTTTACGCCTGGAAACGCAAGTTTGATGACCTGGCGGATGTGGAGGTCATCGATGGCGATATTCTGACTTGGCTTTTAAGGCGGTGCTGCAGGCGGTGATCCGACACAATGAAAAGAATGAACATGGCGGTCGTCCGATTCGGTCGCTCTTATGTCCCGGACTGGGAACAGGCGAAGGGCGTATGCCGGCCCATCGCTGCGCGGCGCAAATGCGCAGAGCCTACGATGTATGCATAAAGGAGCGCTATGAAACTCAGGGAGGGCTTGCGACAGCGGTGAAAGACCACATGGCGCTGTTGGAGTAGACGTTTCATTGGACGCTCTGAAAATGACGGAAACATGATGAATTTGTAATAGCGGGTTTGATGGCGTCCAAGCGCTTGGACTTGTATTGTGCAGTGAGCTTATATTCAGCCATATCAAGGAGTTGTAACTTGGATAACCGCAATACCCAGTTCATAAGCGATCCCATCGCGTTTCTGAACAACAATACAATCAATCATCGCTGGTTCGATGAGCATATCCAGAGACGCAATAACAACCCGCAGAGCGTATCCATGGCTGAAAGGGCCGCAGTGGACCTGTTGCCTTACACGAAAATGGGAAGTTTCGATTTGCAGCCCGCCGCAACGCCAGTGGGAGGTCGACGTCAGTCGAGGTTTGCGGTGATCCACGACCACCCTGCGAATGACAGCGCGTTGACCGGCTACTGGTGTCCCTATGTCAACGGCGCGGGACTGCCGGGATTTGTCGATGTGCCAAGGCATAATCCCCAGCATCGATTCGTGTTTACCGCAGCGATGAACGGTTGCGCCTTCTTCATTACCGAATCGCCTCTTGGCGGCGCTTACTTTCGCGTCTATCACCACCAGCATCCCGGCAATGTCGGAGTCAATAACCTGATCAGCGCCGTGACGCCCAACGTCATTTCGGTCTTCGATTTCAGTCAGTATGGCAATGACAATCTGCCTGGCCTTAATCTTCCTGTGGCGTTTAACTTTCTGTACTACCGCAACAGTGGTTGGGTGGTCGTCAGCCACGCCACCGCCATGGACGCCCATACTGGCGTTGTGCGTTTTGATCCCGCCAAGCCGACGTTGGTGGCGGACACCTTCGTATAAACGCCGACGGCGAACGTTTGCTCGCGAACTTCAAGAATGGCGTATTGATGTTGAAAGTATCTAAATCCGGCGATGTGGCGGTGAAGGGCAGGGAAGTTGGAATCAACGGCGGCTGGCGCACTGCGTCAGTGGGCGGTTTCGGGGCGTTACGGCGCCCCGGTTTGCAGGCATTCGTCTATCTGCGCCTTGTGCAGGGTTTCCGAGCGCTCCAGCAATGACACCAGTTTGTCCAGCCTTTCCCGGTGCGTGCGAATCAGCTCGGCGGCGGTGGTTTCCGCGGACACCAGCAGTTCGCGTACGGCCTTGTCGATGATTTCCGCTGAGAACTCGCTGTGATGGTGCGGCTGGGCTATTTCCCGACCAAGGAAAGGGTGCTCCTCGCTGTCGCGCAGATCTACCGGACCCACCTCTTTCGACATGCCCCAACGACTGACCATCGCGCGGGCGAGCCCCGTCGCCTGATGGATGTCGTCGTCCGCCCCGGTGCTGACGCTGCCCAGCAGCTCGCGCTCGGCGATACGCCCCGCCAGCATCACCGCCAGTTTGTCGCGCAGATACTCTTCCGGATAGGTGTGACGCTCCTGTAACGGCATTTGGTGGGTGCCGCCTAAACTTCGGCCGTGGGGAACAATGGAGACCTTGTACAGTGGATCAGTATTGGGCAGGTAATAAGCGACCAGTGTGTGTCCGGACTCATGCACGGCGAGACGATGTTTTTCATCCGGCGGAATGATCAGGGTGCGCTCTGCGCCCATGATGATCTTATCCCGGGCGATATCGAAATCCAGGCTGTGTACGTGGTCCCGGTTTTCCCGCGCAGCCTGAATGGCTGCTTCGTTGATCAGGTTTTTCAGGTCCGCGCCGGAGAATCCTGGCGTACCCGCCGCTACTTGGGTGAGATTGACGTTGTTCGCCAGCGGGATGCGTTTGGCGTGCACCTTGAGAATGGCGACGCGGCCTTCCTGGTCCGGCAGATCCAGCGTGACGTGACGGTCAAATCGACCGGGGCGCATGAGCGCCGGGTCCAGTACGTCCGGACGATTGGTGGCGGCCAGGACAATGACTGCATCATGGCCAGCGAAGCCGTCCATCTCGGCGAGAATCTGGTTCAGGGTTTGCTCTCTTTCGTCATGGCCGCCGCCGTATCCGGCGCCGCGCGTGCGGCCGACGCTGTCGAGCTCATCGATGAAAATGATGCTGGGGGCGCTCTCTTTGGCGGTTTTAAACAGTTGGCGCACGCGCGATGCGCCGACGCCTACGAAGACTTCAATGAACTCGGAAGCGGACATCGGATAAAAGTTAACGCCGGCCTCTCCAGCCAGCGCTCTGGCCAGCAGGGTTTTTCCCGTTCCAGGCGGTCCCATCAGTAATACGCCCCGGGGCGCGAGAGCGCCGACGCGATGGAATCGGTCCGGGTCGCGCAGATACTCCACCAGTTCCTGGACTTCCCGTTTGGCGTTTGTTTGTCCGGCGACCTCATCGAATGTGGTGCTCGGCTTCTGGCATTCGAACTGGGTGTCCAGCCGCTTGTCGAAATCAAAAGCGCCGCCCCGGCCGGAAAAGTTGCGGAGGGTGCGCCGGGACAGCCAGAACAGAATGATCATAAACATGATCCAGGGCAGGTAGGACAGCAGTATGACTTTGGAACTGTTGGCGTCATGACCTTCTTTGACTTCCAGAGGAATATTCTGCTCTTCCAGTTCCGCCAGAATGGCTTCATTGCCGAAATCCGGCAGTTGGGTCAGAAAGCGGGAGTATTGTCGACGCTGTTCAGGAAACATGCGGGGAGTGATGAATTTGCCGTCAAGCTCACTGCCGCGCAGGATGACGCTGCTGATTTGCCCCTCCCGCAACAGCATTCGGAATTCGCTGTAGGGCAGCTTAATGGCGGGCTCTGGGCGGTCGCGCATGGCGGGCAGGTAATACAGCATCAAGGCGACCGCCAGAGTCCAGACAACCCAGTTCAAAGGCAGCTTCTGTGGCGGTTGAGGATCAGTATTGCTCATGCGCTGTTCGTTAACTCACTAACTCAGTTGCTCATCATTGCCGGTAGGCGTTCATGTCGCTTTGACGCAGCGACATTTTGTCGCCACTCAGGGAGCGCGCGACAGCCGCTGTTTGATCGTATGTGTATAAAACATGACTGCCCCTCACTTTGAATATAGCAGCGCCGAAGAATTTTCGGAGTTTACGACGCGCATAAAGTTGAGGGATATGTATTGAGGGGGCGGGTAGAATCGAGCGCGCCAAAGGAGTGTATTGAAGGGAAAGTTGCGAGTCATTATGATCTGGCGACTTTGAAGGTCATGGTGTCGTCGAATGAGGAGTCAAGCAGTAGTGGGTGGTATGTCGAGGCGGTTCAAATTTGTAATGGTGGGCGTATCACTGGTTGCGACAGTAGCTGTGGGGTGTTTTTATAAGTTCGGGCGCTCGGTCTGGGTTTCTCTGTACCTGGATTTGAAAGGACGGCGGACAGTCGATGATGTGATGCGCAATATCGGACCGGTAGTAGAGCCTGGCCTGCAGGCCGCTTTCGCCAGGGTGGGCGTAACCTATCCGCCGCAGCGTATTACCCTGCTGGCGTTCAAGGAGGAGAAGCGCCTGGAGTTATGGACGGAGCAGGATGGCGTACAGGTCCTGGTCAGCGCTTATCCCATTAAAGCCGCCAGTGGCGGCGCCGGACCCAAGTTGCGCGAAGGCGATCGGCAGGCGCCCGAAGGTTTTTATCGGATTGAAGGCTTCAACCCCAACAGCAGTTTCCACCTATCCATGAAACTGAACTACCCCAACGCCTTTGACCTCAAACACGCCAATGCGGAAGGACGCACGTCCCCGGGCGGCGATATCTTCATTCATGGCAAAGCCTCATCCGTAGGATGTCTGGCGATGGGGGACCCCGCAATAGAGGATTTGTTTATCTTGGGCAATCGAGTAGGGGCGGCCAATATTGAGGTCGTCATCGCCCCATACGACTTTCGGTTGCGAGCCCCTGCGACGCCACAGAACGCGCCAGCCTGGCTGCCAGGGCTGTATCAGGATATTGAGCGGTCGCTGCGGCTTTTCGCCGTCAGTGGCGTCAAATCCAGGTAGCCTTAAGGCGCTGACGAGAATATCAATAAGGCGGGTCCGGCTCCGCATAGGAAACAATGGTTTCAGGGCAGACCAGCCATAAAAACCATTCGGCCATATCCCTCTTTTTGTCCACGAAAGAGCCGAAACTCAGACCCAGGCAACGAAACGCCTGCTCAAGTTCAAGAGGGGAAAAATCGCGGTCGACGACTATTTTGCGTTCGCATCTACCGTGAGCTTTGGCCTCCCTGACCATCTCCCAGATCATCCATGAATTTTCGAAACTGTCGATTACCGCCTTGGCTTTGGCGGGTTTTAGTTTGCTTATTGCGTCCTTCATATTTAGCGCACCTCTACACCCTTACCTCTAGTCTTGGCCAAATAGTGAGGTTTCGCCAGTTTTCCCTGAGAGATTTTTGTTACGTGAGACTGGCGATCAGGCGCATAAGCGTGAGCCTGCCGCTATTTCAGGGCGGGTTGTTTTTGTGGGAGGCGGAAGCGACGACCCGAGAAACTGAAGGGGTAATGAAAAGGTCGTCGCTGAGAGGGCGTGATCAGGAGTCTCGCGTCAACTCAGGCCATGCCGCTCGCAAGTAGACGAACATTGACCAGAGAGTGAGTATCGCTGCGATATAAAGCAGCGCCAGACCGGCCCAGGCTTCTTTCATACCCGGTGGAAATGCGAGCAGGGCGGTGATCGCGAGCATCTGACAGCTGGTTTTGACTTTGCCGATAAAGTTCACGGCGATACTGGCGCGTTTACCCATTTCCGCCATCCATTCCCGCAAGGCGGAAATGACGATTTCCCGTCCAATGATGACTATGGCGGGCGCCGTAAGGGCCAGGTTGTGATGAGCTTCCACCAGCATGGCCAGAGCCACCGCGACAATTACTTTATCCGCTACCGGGTCGAGAAACGCGCCAAAAGGCGTCATCTGGTTCCAGCGCCGGGCCAGATAGCCGTCCAGCCAGTCTGTCGCCGCCGCCAGGGCGAAAATCGCCGCCGCCACCACATAATTGCCCTGAAAGGGAAGGTAATAAATAACGACAATGACCGGAATCAGGACGAGTCTGCCCAAGGTCAGGATGTTGGGGAAATTGAGAAAAACCGACTTTCTTGAGCGTTTATTCATGGAAGGCTGCATAAATTGTTTGAGCTATCACTTCACTAATGCCAGGCACGCGCTTGATTTCCTCGAGGCTGGCTCGTTCTATATTGCGCACGCTGCCGAAATAATTGAGCAGGTCCCGTCTGCGTTTGGGACCAATACCGGGCACGGCGTCCAAAACCGATTGCGTTCGCTTTTTATTGCGCTGGTTCCGGTGTCCAGTGATCGCAAACCGGTGAGCCTCATCCCTGATCTGCTGAATCAAATGCAGGGCGGTGGAGTCGCCCGGCAGATTCAGGATCGAATTATCCGCGGAAATGAACAAGGTTTCCATGCCGGGTTTCCGCGTTACCCCTTTGGCGACGCCAATCAGCGTCACGCCGCTGATCTGCAGCTCGTCGAAGACCTGGTGCGCAATGCCAAGCTGTCCCTTGCCGCCGTCGATCAGGATAATGTCGGGGAGACCGACGTCGCTGTCTTTCAGCTTACTGTAGCGCCGCGTCAGCGCCTGCTCCATGGCGTGATAATCGTCGCCGGCGGGCACATCCTTGATATTGTAACGGCGGTACAGGTCCTTGATCGCGCCTTCCGGTCCGAACACCACGCAGGAGGCGACGGTGGCCTCGCCGAAGGTATGGCTGACGTCAAAGCATTCCACTCGCCTCACGGAGGCTTCCAGGCTCAGTGCGTCGCAGAATGACTGCCAGCGTTGCAGCTGCGCGTCCTGCGACTGCATGCGCGTGCTCAGAGCCTGATTGGCGTTGGTCTGCGCCAGATGCAGCCATTCCGCCCGGCTACTGCGCACATTGTGCTCGATCCGCACGTTGCGATTGAAAACTTCTTTAAAGGCGGCTTTGAGCGCATCCCGGTCCGATAGCTCGACGGAAGTAGTGATTTCCTGCGGCAAACCGTAAATGGCGTGCTCGCCGAAGTAGTATTGATTGAGGAAGGAGGACAATAGGTCGCCGTCATCGCTTTCCAGTCTTTCCGACAGATAGAACGATTTGCTGCCAACCACGCGACCGGCTCGGATAAACAGGCCATGCACCACCACCAATTCCAGTGATGAAGAGAGTGCAAAGGCGTCGATGTCGCGAACCACGCCTTCAATCGCCTGCTGCTCCTGCACCCGACGCAGATAGTCCACCTGATCGCGCAGCACCGCCGCCCGTTCGAAGTCCAACTGCGCCGACGCGGCTTCCATCTGTTGGATGGTCTCGTTGATGATTTCCGGGTTACGCCCTTCCAGAAACATAGTGGCGTGAGACATATCCTCCGCGTAGCTCTGCGCTTCAATCAACCCAACGCAAGGCGCGCTGCAACGCCCGATCTGATGCTGCAGACAGGGGCGGGAGCGGTTACTGAAAAAGCTGTCTTCACACTGGCGGATGCGGAAAATCTTCTGCAGCAGCGCCAGGCTCTCACGCACGGCGGCGGCGCTGGTGTAAGGCCCGAAGAAGCGCCCCTTGCCAGTCTTTTTCTGCCGCACCCGTCGAAACGTCAGCGAGGGATATTCGTCATGGGACGACAGATAGATATAGGGGTAGGATTTATCATCCCGCAGCAAAATGTTGTAGGGCGGCTTCAGTGTCTTGATCAGGTTCTGTTCAAGCAGCAGCGCTTCGGTTTCGCTGTGGGTGATGGTGATTTCGACGTCGGCGATTTTTTCCACCAGCGCGCGGGTCTTGATGCTGACGCCGGTATTGCGGAAATAGCTGCTGACGCGATTTTTCAGATTGCGCGCCTTGCCGACGTACAATACCTCGCCTTTGCCGTCCATCATGCGATAGACGCCGGGGTGCGTGGTAAGTTGCTTAAGAAATGATTTGGCGTCGAAAATGGACTGAGATTCCACCGATCAGGATTTTTTGTCGGGTTATTGTTAAACGCGCCGGTTCCGTCATGACTGAATCGGCGCTGGGGAGGGCGACATTTCAGTGTCGCCGCGGCCCCTGGGTTCAGGTTTTCAGGCTGCCGACCTGATTGGCGTCGAGCATACCATGCCGGATGGCGAGAAGGGTGAGCTCAACATCGCTGTTGATATTCAGTTTCTCGAAAATTCGATAGCGGTAGCTGTTGACTGTTTTCGGGCTCAGGCAGAGTTTGTCGGAAATCTCCTGCACCTTGTGGCAATTTACGATCATCATGGCGATTTGCATTTCACGCTCGGACAGACTTTCGAATACATCGCCTTCCTCCGCGTCAAACGGCCGCAGCGCCATTTTTTGCGCGATGTCCGGGCTGATGTAACGCTGTCCCGCGTGCACCACGCGGATGGCTTTGACCATCTCGGTAATATCCGCGCCTTTGGTAATGTAAGCGGAGGCGCCGGCCTTCATGACCCGTGAGGGAAATGGGTCGTCCTCACAAGCGGTGACCGCCACCACCTTGACGCTTTCATCGATACGATGAATGCGGCGCATGGCTTCCAGCCCGCCGATGCCGGGCATACGGATATCCATGAGAATAATATCGATAGGATGCTGGCGGACAATACTGACCGCTTCTTCGCCCGAACGGGCTTCTGCGACTACTTCGATACCGTCTTCATCTTTTAACATTCTGGACAAGCCGGCGCGCACCAGCTCGTGATCATCAACAATTAACACCCTGATCAAAGTATCACCTCGCAGTCTTCCTTGTTGATCCTTGTTCGAGCCGACCGGGCGTAAATTCCCAA
Organism: Hahella sp. NS-SX17; assembly: GCF_057367735.1. Classification (NCBI taxonomy): domain Bacteria; kingdom Pseudomonadati; phylum Pseudomonadota; class Gammaproteobacteria; order Oceanospirillales; family Hahellaceae; genus Hahella; species Hahella sp. NS-SX17. Next base: position 4,546,182 of record NZ_CM170632.1, on the reverse strand, counting down.
AACACTCGCAAATCTCAACAGAGCTAAGGCGCTCATTATAAAAAACGTGTAACTAAAACGATAGACGAAAAAGTCGGCTACCTTTAGACATTATCACGATATGAAATCGCTGTCGGATTAAATTTGCATCCGCTATTTCTCTGGCGTCCCCGATGACTTGAGTGGCGGTATATCCCGGTCTTGCGGATAAACAATTGGCGTCACTATCGGCTGCAAAACTTGATCAAAAACACAGCGTATTTACGTATAAGTATAGGTTTGCAACGTCGCCGACGAAAAACGCTGACGAACGACGGGAGCTTAACGTATATTAATCCGCAAATTTGGACAACTTTATAAGTGCTTGTTTAAATAAAGCTAAATTTCATTCAACGCGCTTCCCTTGAATTTATTCGTGCGCCGTTGTACGGAAGCAGGGAAGTCGAGATAACTAACAGTTGGGAATGGATATGAAAGACGACAAAGCTAAAGAAGAAAGTCTTGATCATCACTTGAAGCTGCGCCACTTGTTGTTGGCGGACTACAATGACATCAAAGCGGTGATGGACAAGGTATATCACAATCTCGGAGGAGCCTGGACCAAACGCAAGTTTCGGGCGCAGCTGAAGACCTTCCCGGAAGGCCAGATCTGTATTGAAGATAATGGCAAGGTGGTCGCCGCCGCCTTCTCGGTGATTATCGATTATCACAAGTTCGGTGATCAGCACACCTATGACGAGGTTACCGGCGACGCTTATCTGACCACCCATGACCCTAATGGCGATGTGTTGTACGGCGTTGACGTGTTCGTCGATCCGGATTACCGCGACATGCGCCTGGGGCGCCGTCTGTATGAGGGACGCAAAGAGTTGTGCCGCAACCTGAATCTGCGCGCCATTGTGGCCGGCGGGCGCATCCCCAACTACCAGTCCTACGCGAAAAGCATGACGCCGGAGGAGTACCTCGAAGCGGTGAGTCGTAAAGAGGTGTATGACCCGATCCTGACCTTTCAGCTCTCCAATGACTTCATGGTGAAAAAAATTATTTCCGGTTACTTGCCGGAGGATAAAGAGTCGAAAGGCTACGCCACCCTGTTGCAGTGGGATAACCTGAACTATGAGCCAGGCGCTAAAAAACTGATTGGCGCGGCCAAGACCACCGCCCGGGTTGGTTGCGTGCAATGGCAGATGCGACCGATGCGCAGTGCGGAGGAAGTGTTGCAACAGGTGGAGTACTTCATTGACGCGTTGTCGGACTACAAGTGCGATGTGGCCTTGTTCCCAGAGTTCTTCAATGCGCCGTTAATGGGGCTGGAGCGTCACGCCAATTCTATCGACGCCATCAAATATCTGGCCAGTTTCACGGATAAGATGGTGGAAGAGATTTCCCGTTTGGCGGTGAGTTACAACATCAACGTAGTGGCCGGCAGCATGCCGGTGATCGAAGATGGCGAACTCTACAATGTCGCCTACATGTGTCGTCGCGACGGGGCTATCGAATCCCAATACAAACTGCATCCCACCCCTCATGAGAAGAAAGAGTGGACGATGCAGGGCGGCGATGAGCTGACGGTGTTCGACACGGATTTCGGCAAGGTAGGCATTCTGATCTGCTACGACGTGGAATTCCCTGAGCTGGCGCGGTTGCTGTCCGATCAGGAGGTGGAGATTCTGCTGGTGCCGTTCTGGACCGACACTAAAAACGGCTATCTGCGAGTACGCCGCTGCGCTCAGGCGCGGGCGATTGAGAATGAGTGTTATGTGGCCATCGCCGGATCGGTGGGCAACTTGCCGCAGGTGGACAGCGTGGATATTCAGTACGCGCAGTCGGCGGTGTTCTCACCCTCCGATTTCGCATTCCCCCATGACGCCATCATGGCGGAAACTACGCCGAATACAGAGATGACGCTGATCGTGGACCTGGACCTGAATAAACTGCAGGAACTACAGAACGAAGGCTCCGTGCGTAACTATTTGGACCGTCGCCGTGATTTATATCGTATCGAATGGCAGGGTGAACAGGAGTAGCCGTCGGGCTACTCCGTTTTAATCGATAGGCCGAAAGGCGCAAATGGGGCCGGCTACAGCAGGTGTTTGTAGTCGGCTTCCAGTTGATTGAAGTTAAGCTGTCCGATAAAGCGGGAGAAACTCATCCAGGCCGCCAGCCCTTTCAAGTCCTGAAAGAACGGCGGCACATAACGCGGCGCCGTAATGACGCCTTGCTCTTCCAGGTCATGCAGGCTGGCCAGATCATCCAGTACGATCTTGCCGCAGAACAGCATAGGTAAGCGATCAATCTTGCCCCTGGCGAAGGCCAGGCGCAGGAAGTTGTAGGTCAGCACAAAGCCCTTGATATAGGTGATGTCCTTGGCGAAGGGCCCCAGATTGGGGGTGCTGCCGCGAAACACCCTGGCGGCCAGGGTGAAGCTTTCATCTTCGCTGATGCCTTTCTCGCACAGATAATGAAACACATCATTGAAGGTGGCGCCGTCCTCGGCGAGAGTCACTGCGCGCACCCGGTTGATGAGCTTGAACAGGCGTGTGGGGCCTGAACGTAAAGTGAGTATCTCGCTTAAGACCGCCAGGCCTTCCTGAGTGATGGTGGCCGAGGGCGGCCCTTTGCTCAGAAAAGTGCAGTAGGGCTGGCTGCCGCCGTTGAGGGTGGTGCCAAGATGCACCCAGCCTTCGTGAACTTCCAGCACATCCACGTCCTGTTGATTGAACAGCGCGTCGTTGCGAATCTTGATGTAGTCCGTGCCCGCCGCCGCATCGGCGGCGATGCCGTCGGAAATCATGACGCGAATACCGGCGCCGACGAAAAAGTTGGAAAGGCGGGCGTTCAGTTCGTCCACCACATATTGCGCGGGTAAATTCTTCTCCGACTCCTGCATGGAGTTGTCTTTTAGCAGGTTGGACAGAGTCATCTCCATCATTTCGCCGAGTTCCGCCAGAGTGGGGTCACCGGCATGGAACGCATCGCTGGGGGAGCCGTAAAGCTCCTGGGAGATATAGCTGAATTCCGGCGTTCCGCGCGCCTCCAGCATGCGCACTACCATCTGATATTCCCGACATACGCGGCGCATGATCTGGGTGACCGGGTTCATTTGTCCCAGCTTTTTACTGATCTCCCGCTCTATCTCGTAAAACTCGGCTTTTTTGGCGGCGGGGTCGAAACCCAGCGGACAGTTTTTCTGGTAATACTCAATATCCACCTGAGGCGCCTTTTTAAAACCGGACTCAAAAAATTGCTGGCGAATCGAAGGCGACCATTTGATGGCGTCCAGAATACGGATAGGCTTTTGCGCCTCGACAATACGATCAGAGAGTGATTTCAGGGTTTGGAGGTACGACTCTCCCATTTGATTCGACGGCATAGACTCTGTGGTTTCCTCTTATTTGGACGTCTGCTTTCCGGTGTCGTCGGCGTCAGGTCGGATGAGGCTCCTGGCGAGTTCCGGCAGTTTCGATTCTAGTGGCGTTTTCGGGCCCGCGCCAAGCCAAATGTTGCGGATTGTCGTCGCCGGTCAGGCAGATCGTGGCGAAGGCCGCGGCGCAGTAGCGGAATGGCCGCTTTGTCTGTAATCTTCATTAGATGCGCGCGTCCGGTCGTGTGTATACAGGTTTTCGCCGGCGCCAGGGAGTCCGGCGTTTTGGGGAGTTCAAGGGGATGAGCACAACGCAGTACGCGGATAGTCTGAGAGAGTTTCTGGTTCGTAAGATTGTTAAAGCTGAAAGAGAACTGCAACAGCTGAAGATGGACTACTGTCGGTTCATCTATGGCATTTCCCATCGCACTAAAGTCAAATTCGAAGGTGGCGTTTACCTGGTGCAATCAGTGGATCTTGACTCCATGCAGCGTCTGGATAATGGCGAATGGGGGCGTCCCTGCGTCTCGGCGATCAGGCTGGATGGTGGGGAGAGCGAAGATAAAGCGTCCCTGGTGCGGATTCCCCCGCAATGGGAGCTGTGCTGACTCAGGCGACGATTCCCCAGGCGTTGATGCTGTTGAACAGGCTGCACTCTTTGGGGAACTCCTGGCTGTGCAACCATTGCTCTGCCGCGCAATGGCCAGCGACGTACATGTCAGTCTGCTGGTGTGACTGCGCCCGTTCAATCAGTTCCAGCCCTTTGTCGTCGCCCGTCGTCGTCCCCAGACCTTTAGCGATGAGATAGCACTGCATTTGCAGGCGCTGGCGGTCGCTGCACTGAAAAAACTCCGAGGTCGCGTCTGCGGCGCCCTGCAGGTAATCCAGCGTATGTTCGAACAAAGAAGGGTGTAGCAGGATTTCCGGCGCAAACCCGTTCAAGCGCATTTCCAGCACCTGGGTGGACCAGAACATCTGTAACTGTTTGATGGACTCCGACGGCGCACAGGAGCAGCGTGGATCTTTGCGCACGGAGTTGACGCTGAGGTTGCCGAGGACGACGTGTTCATCCGCGTCCTTTTTCATGGCTTCAGTTAGACTGTATATCAGGCAGACAATAAGACCGAACAGTATTGCCTCCATCCCGTGGATCAGCCATTGCATAAATTGAAGTATCCCTATTAAAAGACTCACTGGCGGCTAAGCGCGCAGGGTAATTTCTTAGTTTCCGGCTCTTTTACTGCTTTGACTTGTCGGCGTTTTGTCCCTGACTGTGTGGCGTCCGTTTTTCGCCTGACTTCAGCAACGCCTGCTTATAACTGCTGGCAATCAAGTTATACGAATTGTGCAGAACCGCCTGTGATCCAGGTGACATTTTGTTTTACGCCGAAAGGATTAGGCTGAAACTGTGAAGAACCGCATGCGCGATGCGTTAACCAGGACGACTTATTGCAGAGGGAGGCGGCTTACATGCGTTTCTTGTGTGGAAGATGCGGCGCCTCAGGCGGTCTGCTTGAACTTGTGTTCGTTCAGATAGATATAGAGGTCTTCGAAGGACAGCGGTTTGCTGAAAAAGTAGCCTTGGGCGAAGTCGCACTGATTGGCGAGCAGGTACTCTTTTTGGTCGGCGGTTTCCACGCCCTCCGCCACGACTTTCAATTGCAGTTTGTGGGCGACGGCGATAATCGCCGAGGTGATTTCCATGTCGTTGCTATCGTCAGGAATATCGCGCACGAATTCCCGGTCTACCTTCAGAGCGTTTACCGGCAGCTTTTTCAGATAACTGAGTGAGGAGTAGCCGGAGCCGAAATCGTCGATGGCCAGACTGACGCCGGTTTGCCTGAGGCGCTTTAATTTGTCGGTGACGGCTTCTATGTCCCCCATCAGCATGCTCTCTGTCACTTCCAGCTCCAGCCATTGCGGCTCCAGACCGGTTTCGTTCAGCACCTCTTCAATGCTTTGCTCCAGTTTGGGGTCGTCGAACTGACGCGCGGACAGGTTGACGGCGATCTTGATGGCGGAGCCGGTCAGGTCCTGTAGCATCTTCATCTGCAGACAGGCGTTTTTCAGCACCCAGCGGCCGATTGGATTGATGAGGCCGGTTTCCTCCGCCACGCTGATGAAGTTGTCCGGCATCACCAGGCCTTTGGTGGGATGATGCCAGCGGATAAGCGCCTCTACACTGACGATTTTGCCCGTGGTCAGATTGACCTGCGGCTGAAAGCCAAGCGTAAACTCCTCGAACTGCAGCGCATGGCGTAACTCCTGCTCCATCAACAATTGTTTGAGGGCGTGCGCATTCAGCTCTTCCGTATAAAAGTGGTAACGATCGCGACCGTGCTCTTTGGCCCGGTACAGCGCCAGGTCTGCATTCTTCATCAGCACGTCCGCGTTGGCCCCGTCGGTCGGGGCCAGGGTGACGCCAATGCTGGTGGAGACGATCACCTCATGTTTCTTCAGTTTGATGGGTTCTTTGAGCGCCTTCAGGATTTGCGTCGCCACCGGGGTGACGGAAAAAGTGTCGACAATGTCCGTCAACAGCACCGTGAACTCGTCGCCGCCGAGACGGGCGACGGTGTCCTTGGCGCGCACGCAGTTTTTCAGACGCTGCGCCACAGTCTGCAGCAGGCTGTCGCCGGCGTCGTGCCCTAATGTGTCATTGATGCGTTTGAACTGATCCAGATCCAGAAACAACAGAGCGATTTGTTTACGGTCGCGCCGCGCTGCGTTCACCGCCTGCTCCAGGCGGTCGACGAACAGGCGACGGTTGGCGAGTCCGGTGAGGGAGTCATACAGCGCCATTTGCTGCATTTTACGGTTGGCTTTCTTCAGTTCACTGACATCCACTCCTGAGATCACGTAATTAGTGACCTGGTTGTCGCTGTCGCAAACCGTCGAGACGGTCACCGCCCACCAGAAATCATCCCCATCCCGGCGACGGCTTAATACTTCGCCTTCCCAGCCGTCGTAAAGAATGTCGCTTTCCCAGATCTGCTCCTGAGGTTTTTCCTCGTCGATGTCTTTGGGGTTGAGAATGTCGAGGAAGCGGCCGCGAGCGTCTTCCAGACCGTAGCCGGTGACATTGATGAATTTGTTGTTGACGAACTCAATGCGGCCCAGGCGATCGGTAATGATGATGGAGCAACCGCTGTTGGTGACTGCGCTGCTTAGCTTTTTCAGCTTGAAATCGCGCTCATGCAACGCCCTGACCTTGGCGGCGAGCTGGCGGTTGAGACGAATTTGAATTAAGGATAAAAACGCGAAGATAACGGCAATGCTGAGCGTGGTCAGGATCGGCCAGGACAGGCTCTCGCCTTCAAAGTAATACAGTGAAGCCAAGTGGATGGTTGCGACGCTTCCCAGCATAAGCAACGAGATAGGTAGTACGCTCCAAAACTCACCATGTTTTCGCATGTATCTGCTTCTCTATGTCCAGGTTCCATCCGGTAACCTACTGCGGGCTTCTTCTTAAGATTCCCAGTGTAAAAGCTGCCCTCAGGTTGCTACAGTCAGATTTTGTAACCATCGTAACCATATGTAAAGCGACGCGGCTGAAGTGTGACGCCCCTCAAAAAAAGCATCCGGTTCTGATTACGGGTTGTAAACTGTTAAATAATTTTTACAAAGCCTATGCCGGCGGACTTGCATGTGCGTATGGCAATTTCCCTGCATTGATATGGCCAGGCTAGGCCGGATGCATGGGCGTTTAGTGGCTAACGGGAGAGTGAAAAGCGCTAATCATTAAAAAAGGGATAGGATAGATCGAAAGCTCGCCAATCGTAGATGACAGTGGTGTCAAATTCGATGGCCGGGGAGTAGAATCCGAGCGCAAAATAATCAACCGCCTGTGGCTATATTAAAAAAGAACACAACCTTAGGTCGGACCCTTACATGTCGCAAAAATTAGTTATCCGAGTGAAAAATGCGGAGTCGCTGGCGGATGCGTCCGCCAAGCCGCCGCAAACCGTTACGGTTTACCATTGGAATCGCATCATCGCCGCCGGCTGTGTGGCGTTTGCACTGTTTGTCGGGGCGTTTTGGGGCGTGTACCGCTGGGCGTTCACTACACCGGCGGACGCGCCGCAGACAGATTTCGTCGCACAGAGCGAGTCTGCAATTATGGTGGAGGAACAGCCTGAGCAAGGGGCTGAGTCGCCATCGGCCGCGTTGGCCGTAGAAGATGGACGTGAAGATAGCGGCGATAGCCGTGTAGATTCATCGATAGCTGATCCCGTCATCGCAGATGTCGCGTCAGAGACGCCCATGGAAGCGGTTATAGCGCCTGACCCTGTCGCACCGGAAAGCAAGCCCGAAGAGCGCGCCGTCATTGCCGAGCCAGCCGTCGCCAGCGCCTTGCCGGCGACGCCAGAGACGGACGCGCCGCTGCAAGTACAAGAAGAGGCCAACTCTTCCGTCGCCACGCTTGCCCAGGATGCCCAGTCTGAAGTGGCGGCGGCGGAGGTCGAAGCAGTGCAAGACTCAGAAGAAGAATCTGTAGATCCCACCAAACGCCGGCGCTTGGAAACGGTCTCCAGCGGCGGCGAGCCGGTAAAAATCTTCTCGGACGCGATCAGCCGCGCGCAGCTGACCCAGGAACTGGACGACAGCGAGCCGATCAATGCGCTGCGCGACAACATCGTTATGAACGATGAAGGCCTGCTGCGTATCTATCTGTTCACGGAAATGACGGAGATGACAGGGCAGACGCTTTATCACGAATGGTATCGCGACGATAAACGGGTGGCGCGGATCAGAATTCGTCCTCACCGTTCACCTATGCGTGCGTCGTCCAGTAAATTTATCGATCGCCATATGCTTGGACAATGGACGGTGAAAGTCACTGGATCGGAGGGTGATGTACTGGCTGAAGCGGCTTTTTCCGTCAACTAGAGAAATTTCACAAGAAAAGCCCGACACGAAGTCGGGCTTTTCTTGTCTGTGCAGGTAAACTGCTTTGGTTTAACGTGCAACCGGATTGCAGTTCTTGATAACCACTTTGCCTTCCAGCATGGCTCCGCGGGAGTACTCCTGAAAATAACAGGTGTTGGTCTTGGGGTCGTAGTTTTCTATCCACATATTGTCGTCCTTCCAGGTCGCTGCAACATGTTGCATGCCCTCCGGGACCGTCAGGCTCATAGTGCCGCCCCAGCGTTTCACGAACATTTGCTGTAGATAGAAATAATAGAAGGAAGCGCAGACCACCAGAATAACGCCGCTGACCACCGCAGCAGGAATCCACTGCTTAAGTTTCATTCCCAACAAGTAAAGCGTTCCCCCGGCGAGCGCCAGGACGAAGATCCAATATATATAAGTTATCATCGTTAACTTCCAAATTATCCTTTATCGATTTAAAGTGTGAGTCGGCGCAAACGACTAGTCCCGGCGGCGCGCTGTCAGTCCAGGACTGTAAGCCTCACCGGCGCGGGCGTTGCTCCCGAAAACCCGTTCGCGAGTCGGGCAGTTTATTAAAACGTCGTATTCAGATTTGCGGCGACCGCAGTAAAACTGAAACTGTAGTACGTTGCAGTGCAAAGGTTAAGCCCTTGTTTTGCATTTACAAAATATTAAGCGCAGAGCCGCCCCTCCGGCAGTCTCCCCGCGGCGCGCCTGTCCGCCGTATATCTGCGCCGCACGAGTCAAGAAATGGAGAAGACACTGATGCGTACGCGCATACCCACCTATTGGATTTCATTCGGAATTATCGTTGCACTGGCCGTCTGGTTGATGGCGGGGCCTGTGCAGACCGCTCAGACCGACGCTCCCGAGGCGACGAATCAAGATCAGGCCGCACTGAACAAAGTGGCATATAGAGTCACACAGGCTGAAACGATCAAGAAGGCCCTGGAGATACAAGGCCAGATTGGCGTCTGGCGTGAGGTGAACCTGCAGTCCCGTTTGGGCTCCACCGTTGACAAAGTTGAGGCGGAGCGAGGTCGTCGCGTCAATCAGGGCGACCTCCTGTTGACCTTGAGCGAGGAAGACTTGCCGGCGCAAATGATCCAGGCCAAAGCGCAGGTGGACGTGGCGCGCAGCGAGCTGAAAGCGGCGAAGTCCCTGATGCAGAGAGGTCTGCAGGCGGAAACCGAACTGAAGGCGAAGCAGGCCGCTCTGGCCAGCGCGGAAGCCGCCGTCGCCAGACTGGAGCAGGACCTGAAGCACACTCGTATTCGCGCGCCGTTCGCCGGGGTAATCGAAGAACGCATGGTGGAGTTGGGGCAGACTGTGCAAGAGGGCGTTACCCTGGTGCGGCTCATTGATGACCATAAGTTGAAACTGATAGGGCAGGCGCCTCAGCAGCAGGTCGGGCTACTCACCCTGGGGCAGCCCGTGACAGCGCATTTGCTGAACGGCGAAACCCTGACCGGCAGCGTCTCTTTTATCTCCGCCCAGGCGGACGCCAACACCCGTTCCTTCACTGTGGAAGCGGAGCTGGATAATCCTCAGCGTTTGCGCGTAGCCGGCTCTACGGCCACCTTGAACATTGATGTTGGCGATGTCATGGCGCACCGTATTTCCGCTGCATTGTTGAGCCTGGATGAAAAAGGTCGACTCAGCGTGGAATATCTGGATGCTGAGCAACGCGTCGCCCGCGCGCCGGTTGAACGTATTCGCGCCAGTAATACAGAGCTTTGGGTTAGCGGACTGCCGGAAACCATTAAGCTTATCACCATGGGGCGAGGCTACGCCAAGCTGGGCGAGAAAGTTGAGGCGACGCCGGAAGAAGAACTGCTCAAACACGATGAAGATAAAGACGACGAGCCGGATGCGGACAGCGCCGGCCTGGCGATGAAACAAGCGGTGAACTGATGGATAAGCTCATACGTGCGACCATGGATCGCTCGCGAGCGAGCGTGATTGTACTGCTGATGTTGTGGATTGGCGGCTATTGGGCGTTTATGACCATGCCCAAAGAGTCCAACCCGGATATCACTATTCCCATAATTTACGTATCTGTGTCCCATGAAGGCATTGCTCCGGAAGACGCGGAGCGACTGCTGGCCCGTCCTCTGGAGCAGGAGCTGCGTTCACTGGAAGGTCTGAAAGAGATGCGCTCGGTGGCGGCGGAAGGCTACGCCTCGGTGACCTTGGAATTCCTGGCTGGTTTCGACCCTGACCAGGCTTTGACGGACGTGCGTGAGAAAGTCGACACCGCCAAGGCCAAGCTGCCGGTGGACAGCGACGAGCCCCGCGTTGTGGAAATCAACGTATCGCAATTTCCGGTTTTGAACCTGAGCCTGTCCGGTCCCTTCGCAGAAGATCAGCTGGTGCGCATCGCCCGTGAACTGAAACGTCACATTGAAGGCATTCCGGAAGTATTGAAAGTAGAGATCGGCGGCGACCGCGAGGACTTGCTGGAACTGGTGGCGGATATGCAGGTGCTGGAGCGATACGGCATTGATTATGCGCAGCTGTTTTCCCTGATCTCCAATAACAATCGTCTGGTGGCCGCCGGGAACATCGATACCGGCGCCGGACGTATGGTGATCAAGGTGCCGGGGGTGATTGAGAACCTGCCTGACTTGCTGGGCATGCCGATCAAGATCCACGAAGGCCGCGTCATCACATTTGGGGATGTCGCCACGGTGCAGCGTACATTCAAAGATCCAGGCGGCTTCGCTAGGGTGGACGGCAAACCTGCGGTGGTGCTGGAAGTATCCAAGCGCGCCGGCGCTAACATCATCGAAACTATCGAGACGGTGAAGGCGGTAGTCAAAATTGCCGAGAAACGCTGGCCTACCAGTTTGAAGGTGACCTACATCACCGATGAGTCAAAGCAGATTCGCGAGATGCTGCGCGATCTGCTGAATAACGTGCTGTTTGCCGTGGTGCTGGTGTTGATCGTGATGATCGCCGCCATGGGCATGCGTCCGGCGTTGTTAGTGGGATTGACTATCCCCGGCGCGTTTTTGGCCAGTTTGCTGGTGATTCAGGCATTGGGCTTTACGCTTAATATCGTGGTGCTGTTCAGCCTTATTCTGGTTGCGGGAATGCTGGTGGACGGCGCCATCGTGGTGGCGGAGCTGTCAGACCGTAATCTGGAAAGCGGCATGACGCGCAAGGAAGCCTATGCGCAGGCCGCATACCGAATGGCCTGGCCGGTCATCGCCTCCACCGCCACTACGTTGGCGGTGTTTATGCCCCTGTTGTTCTGGCCGGGCATGGTGGGCGAGTTCATGAAATACCTGCCGGCGACGGTGATTGTCTGCCTCATCTCGTCATTGTTGATGGCGCTGATATTCATGCCGGTGCTGGGCGGAATCATCGGACGTTCCAAGGCCCCGGCCAGCGCCGCCAGTGGTCCCAGCCGCTTCACTCACTGGTATGCAGTCGCGTTGGCGCGTTTGCTGGCGGCGCCGGGGAAAACGTTGCTGATGTTCCTAGCCTTGCTGATCCTGACCTATGTCGCTTATGGGCGCTACAACCATGGCGTTGAGTTCTTTCCAGAAGTGGAGCCCGACTCCGCCCAGGTATTGGTGCACGCCCGAGGGGACCTGTCGGTATACGAAAAGGACGCTATGTTGCAGAGCGTGGAGCAGCGGCTGTCCGGCATGCCGGAGGTACGGGCCTTGTATGCGCGCTCCTTCGCCATGGCGGACGGGGATATGGCGGAAGATGTCATCGGCGTCATCCGTTTTCAGCTGATCGACTGGTATGAGCGCCGTCCCGCCAACCGCATATTGGAAGACATGCGCGCCCGCGCCAACGACTTGCCTTTGAAACTCGAATTCCGCAAACAGGAAGATGGTCCCGCTCAGGGGAAACCCGTCAAAGTGCGCCTTTCCGGCTCCACCGAAGAGGTGGAGGAAGCGGTGGGGCGGCTGCATGAGCGTTTGCAGGAGTTGGGCGGTTTTATCGATATCTCCGACAACCGACCTCTGCCGGGCATTGAATGGCGTATTGAAGTGGATCGTGATAAAGCGGCGCGTTATGGCGTCGACGTGGCCACTGTCGGCAACGTGGTGCAGTTGGTGACCACGGGCCTGAAACTGGCGGACTATCGTCCTGATGACGCCGAGGAAGAAGTGGATATCCGTCTGCGTGCGCCCCTGGAGCGACGCACACTGGACGCTTTGGGCGGGCAGATGGTGAGCACCGCCATGGGCCCGGTGCCAGTATCCAATTTCACACGCCTGATCCCTGCGCCGAAAACCGGTACATTGCACAGAGTGGATGGAGAGCGCTCTCTGACGGTGGAGGCGGACGTCGCGGAAGGCGTACAGGCGGATGAGCGCATCACGGCATTGAAAGAATCCCTGGCGAAGCGGCCGCTGGAGGACGTCATGGTGAAATTCGCCGGCGAAGACGAAGACCAGCGCGAGACCATGATCTTCCTGGCGCAGGCCTTCCTGATCGCCATCATGCTGATGGCGCTGATTCTGGTGGTGCAGTTCAACAGTGTGTATCAGGCGGCGTTGGTATTGTCCGCCATCGTGTTTTCCACCGCAGGCGTCCTGCTGGGACTGATGATTACCGGACGACCGTTCGGCATCGTGATGGTGGGGTTGGGGCTGATCGCCCTGGCGGGCATCGTGGTGAACAACAACATCATTCTGATCGACACCTACAATCAGATGCGGGCCTCAGGCGCCTCCCCCTACGAGGCGGCGCTGGAAACCGGAAAGGTGCGTCTGCGGCCGGTGTTGCTGACGGCGGTCACTACTGTGCTGGGACTGATGCCCATGGTGTTGGGCGTGAATGTGGACTTGATGACGCCCACGCTGGGCGTTGGCGGGCCGTCTACGCAATGGTGGACGGAACTGTCCAGCGCCATCGCCGGGGGCCTGACGTTCGCCACCTTCCTGACGTTGCTGATTACGCCTTGTCTGCTGGTGATCGGCGAGAAAACCGGAGCCAAGCTGCGCACGTTGTGGCGACGTAATTTCGGGCGCCGTCGCGAACAGGCGGAAGCGGAGCTGGAACCGCCTTCCGTGCGAGGTCTCAGTGGTGCGCCACGGCCGAAGGAGGAGATTTTCGGTAAGTGATTTATGGCCCCGGCGTGGAATAAAAACTACACTGTAAACGGCTGCCGCCTGATTTTCAGACGCGCCTTCCAGCGGATAAGACGTCTGTGCGTGGGTAAGGAAAGTACGCCGAAAGTCTGCCAGTGGCAGCGAGGGGCAGTGTAGAGCAAACGCGCCGGACAACCATAGATTGTTCGGTCTCTGTTCGCCTGGGGCCGAAATGGAAGAGAAAGAATTTTATAGGGAACTGTTCAGAGGGCTTCGCGCCGTGGCGGAGTCCGCCTTTCCAAAGCGCTGCAATACCTGCGGCCGCGTCTACGAGACGGCGGAGCAGTTTCTATCTGAAACGGAAAGCATCCGACACACCCGCAGCGGCATGAAAGAATCCGAGGATGACGACGGTTCCCTGATTGTCGAAGTGTTTCGTAACTGCGCTTGCGGCTCCACATTGATGGACGTGTTCAACAATCGTCGCGATCTCTCTGAAGCAGGCCTTCGGCGTCGCAAACGCTTTGGTGATTTCCTGGAGTTTCTGGTGGCTCAGGGAATTGACCGGGAGCTGGCGCGAACTGAGCTATTGAAGGTCGCGCGGGGCATGCGCAGCCATGTCCTGGAGAAAATTCGCCCGCCTAAGATTTGATCGCAACCTGCTACAGCCCCCCCTGACCATTCCCGACGACGATGCGTTGTCATCCCGCCGCTGTCCTCGCGAAACCCGTGGGGCGACGTTTGCGCAACAGCATATCGCTACTACACTATGGGGAGAGAGTTTGGAAGGAATCAAAGAGACTGTTAGTGGATACAGATCAGCCCCCCGACGCCCTTTTACTGGTGGACGATGAAGTTAATATTCTCAGGTCCCTGACGCGGCTGTTCCGTCGCGAAGGATACCGGATCTTAACCGCCAACTCCGCTCAGGAAGGCCTCGACATACTGGCGCAGGAACCGGTGGCGGTGATTCTGTCGGATCAGCGTATGCCGGGCATGACTGGGTCGGAAATGTTCAAGGAAGTGAAGTCCCGCTATCCAGACACTATTCGCTTGATCATGAGCGGTTATACCGAACTGGAGAGCATCACCTCCGCCATCAACGACGGCGCCGTCTACAAGTTTCTGCTCAAGCCCTGGGAAGACGATAAGCTGTTGCAGCACATCCGCGAGGCGTTTTCCATTCACGAGCTGAAAAGCAAGAACGCCCGCCTGAACGAGCAGCTCAAGGAACTGAACCGTCAGCTGGAGCAGAAGGTGGAAGAACAGAATCTGGAGCTAATACTGAACGTGCGCTCGCTGCGCGCCTCTCAGGAAATTCTCGAACACTTGCCTGTCGCCATCGTCGGCGTGTCTGACGACGGTATGATCGTGGAGGTGAACGCCGCCGCTCGCGGCCTGTTGGGCGAAGGGTTACAGGTCGGCATGTTCGTGATGCAGGTGTTTCCGGAAGATGTCTTTCTCAGTTACATGGAGGCGGTGAAATCCTCTGTCGGGGAGGTGGTGCAAGTGGCGGCGGCGATCGGCGGCCAGTCCACGCATCTGCTGATTAAACGTTTCAGCGGAAATTTCAACGTTTCAGGCACCGTCATGGCGATGCTGTCCGCAGAAGGATAATTGGCGTCATGCGGATTTAATCAGGAGAGAAGGATATGACCTGGAATGTGGAGGAGATCAAAACCAAACTTTCCGAGCTTTCATCACCCAACCCGGAAATCGAAGCCATCATCAAAATGATGGATGACGGCATTAGCGACCTGGGCATTATCGGTAAGAAAGTATTGGCTGACCCTGTGCTGGCCGCGCGCATTCTGCAACTCGCCAACAGTTCGTTCTACGGCTTCACCAAGGAAGTGAAGGACGTGGACATGGCCTGCGTCATTCTCGGCGCCAACACCATTCGCAACCTGATTTACACGCTGGTGGTGCTTTCCCGCTTCAACGGGCCCCGGCAGGACTCGCAACTTGACTACACGCAAATCTGGCGACACAGCCTGATGACCGCCTGCATCGCCCAGGAGTTGTCGCGGCGTCAGGGCATTGACTTTCTGACCGCTTTCACCGCTGGCCTGTTCAACAATCTGGGGGTGGTGTTGATGGACTATTTTTACGGCGACGAAATTACGGAATGTGTGAAAGTCGCCCGTCAGGAGAAGAAGCATCTGGTGTCTTCCGAGCGCGGTATCCTCGGTAAGGACCATCGCACGCTGTCTGCGATTGTATTGGAGTGCTGGTCGTTCCCCCAGGAAATTGTTCAGGTATTAAACGCCGGCAGTGAAATCAATACTCCCATGGCGCTGGCGATTAGTTTAGGCGATGTTCTCGCCACCAGTATTGTCGGCAATTGTATCGCCGGGGTGCAGTTACACTGCATTGCGCCGTGCAAAGTGGAAGAGACCGGCGTGGATATCGCGGAGATGCCCGCAATGGCCCTCAACGGTCTGAAGCTGTTCAAGGAGTTAGCGTCGGAGTTTATTCCCAAAGGCAAGAAAAACGGCTCCTGAGCCCTGTTAGATAGGAAATAAGGAATGTTGCTTTATAAGGTTGTTCATGACGCTGGCGGTAATCAAGGCAATATCAGTGAGCTGCTGGAGGCGTTGTTCGCTGAGGACGAAGGCGTATCGGTCAGCTGGATGTGGCTGGACCCGCAGAGTCAGTATATTGCGCAACACCTGCAAAGCTCAGTTATTTCGTTTCGCTTCAAATGGGGTGAGGAAGCGATAGGCTGCGTGCGCGATCGGGTTGAAGCGTCGGAGCCTAACGCCTGGATCGACTTTGAGCTGCCATTGCCCAACGGGAGAGTTCTGCACGGCTGGCATATCAAGATCAAGCTGAGCGAGAGCGCTTCCAGCGCCATTGCAGTGTGTGCGGATGAACCGTTCAAACTATCCGAGAGGCTGGACAGCAAACTGAGCTGGGCGATGACCACTCTTGGCCTGACCCGACGCAACGAAGTTCTGCAGTACCAGCTGACCGACCTGCAGAAGTTGATGCTGTTCCAGGTTGTGTGGGCGGAAACCCTGGAATGGATCAAAGGGGTGGAGAACGAAGACGATGAGTTCTTCCGTGAATTGCTGGTGCGATTGGAAATTGTCACGGGCGCCAGTGGTTCCGCTCTGGAATTACGAGGGCAGAGGGGGGAGCCGTCACAGTGGCTGGAGAAGGGCCTGACCCTGGCGAAGCTGAAGGATATCGCCGCCGCCCTCGGCGATGAATCGATTCTGGAGTCCGAGAAGTCGCTCTGTCTGGCCGATCTTAGCGAAAAATGCAGGCCGGCTGGCAATTGCCATGACATTGATCAGTTGAATATTTTTCCTATCCAGACTGGCGACGGCGTTTGTAAAGGCACGCTGTATCTCGCCAAGAGCAAGGGGAAACCTGTGTTTTCTCTGGCGGACGAGATGTATATCTCACAAATGGTCAGCCAGGCCTACAGCGGCTTTGAGAAAAATGCGCTGTTGGCGGAACTGGAAAAAAGCAATCAGCAACTGGTGCTGGAGCGGCAACAGCAGGAGAAACTGATCAGCCAGTTGCAGGACACCCGCGCGCAGTTGCTGCAATCGGAGAAGCTCGCCTCGATTGGCCAGCTGGCGGCTGGGGTGGCGCATGAAATCAACAATCCCATCGGCTACGTCAGTTCTAATCTGACCACTCTGAATGAATACATCAGCACGTTGTTTGAGCTGCTGGATGAAATCGAAGAGCGTCTCGGCGGCGATAAGGCGGAGGTGAAGGCGATCTTCAAGGAGCTGGAGGAGAAATACGAAACCGAATACATTCGGGGCGACGTCACAGATTTGATGAAGGAGTCCAACGAAGGCATTTATCGGGTCAAGCAGATCATCCAGTCGTTGAAAGACTTCTCACGACCGGATACCGGGCAGTTCGAGCTGGGCGACCTGAATCAGTACATCAATAAGACCCTCAACATTGTCCACAATGAAATCAAATACAAAGCGGAAGTCATCAAGGATTTCGGCAATCTGCCCAGAATCGAGATGGTGGAGTCGCAGATTGGCCAGGTGATATTGAACCTGGTCGTCAACGCCGGTCATGCAATTGAACATAATGGCGTTATCAGGGTGTCCACCAAAGTTGTGGAGGATGGATTCATCTGCGTCTCCGTAGCGGATAACGGCAGCGGCATCGCCAAGGAAAACCTGTCCAAACTCTACGACCCCTTCTTCACCACCAAACCGGTGGGACAGGGCACCGGCCTCGGTCTGGCGTTGTCCTACGGCATCGTCAACAAGCACCATGGACGTCTGGAAGTGGAGAGCGAATTGGGAAAAGGCACGACGTTTTACGTCTATCTGCCCGTTAAGCAACCAAAACAGGGAGAGGAGCAATGACTCAAGACCTGGCTTCGCCGGATTCCGCCTCGCCTGCGGCGTCTGACGCGGACGTTGATTATGTGTTGTTTGTCGACGACGAGAAGCCGATCCTCTCCTCCATTCAGCGTTTACTGCGTAAACAGGATTTTAAATGTCTGTTTGCGGAGAGCGGAGCGGATGGGCTTAAAATTCTGGAGTCGCAGCGGATCGATCTGGTGATCTCCGACATGCGCATGCCGAACATGGACGGCGCGCAGTTCCTGTCTCAAGTGAAATCACGCTGGCCGCTGACAGTACGCATGTTACTGACTGGCCACTCGGACATCTCCGCGACAGTGACCGCCCTCAACGAGGGGGGGATCTACCGGTACATCAGTAAGCCCTGGGACGACGAAAACCTGATCGAAGTGATCCATGAAGGGCTGCGCATTCGACGTCTGGAGCGCGAGAAGAAGCGCCTGCTCAATGTCACCCAGCAGCAGAATCGCGAACTGCAGAAGTTCAATAAAGATCTGGAAAAAATGGTCGCCGCGCGCACTGAGGAAGTGCGCCAGACTGCGGATATGCTGGAGCTGGCATACCAGCAACTGAAAGACAGCTATGACGATTTCGTCAGAGTGTTCTCCACGTTTATTACCAGCCGCGGCTTTCTGATCAAGGGGCATTCGCAGAGCGTGGCGGACTTGTCTAAAACTATTGCGGAAGCCATGGAGCTGCCGGAAGCGGACGTCAAACATATTTATTATGCCGGCCTGTTGCACGAAGTGGGCAAGCTCAGCCTGTCCGATGACGTGTTGAGCCGCGCGGAAGCCAAACTGACCCGGCAGGATTCAGTGGAGTATCAACGTTATCCGCTATTGGGGGAAATGGCGCTGACGGCCATTGCGGAGCTGGAGCCGACCTCCCGATTTATCCGAAACCATACGGAATACATGGACGGCAGCGGCTTTCCCGACAAATTGAAAGGCGACGCCATTCCCATGGGGTCGCGCATTATCCGTGCGGTGCGCGACTTTGTGGGGCTGCAAAGCGGATTGATGCGTACCGACGCCATGACCAAGGACGACGCCTTCAAACTGATACAGGACAACTCTGGCAAACGCTACGATCCACTGGTGGTGAAACTGCTGGCGCCGCTGGTGGACAGCTATACCGGCGACGACGTGTTGCCCCATGAGGACAAATTGGGGGTTGGCGCTCTGGTTCCCGGCATGCGGTTGTCCAGGGACTTAAAAAACACCAATGGCATTCTGCTCATCGCCAAAGGCCATGTGCTGACGGAAAAAATCATCGAAAAAATGCTGTCGTTGGAGAAGCTGGAAAACCGCAAACTCAGCGTGTTTGTAATGAAAAGATAGGCGGGTGTCTATATGGCTACATTGGCGATTATTGACGACGAAGAAAATGTGCTGCGCGCCTTGCAGCGCATATTACGCAAGAAGCCCTGGAAAGTGCTGGCTTTCAGTGACCCCTATGAGGCCATCGACGCCCTGAAGAAAGAACCTGTGGATCTGGTGATTTCCGATTACCGAATGCCGGAAATCAATGGTGTGGAATTGCTTAACTCCCTCAAGGAAATACGTCCGGAAGCGTTGCGTATTCTGTTGAGCGGCCAGGCGGATATTGACGGCGTCACCTCGGCCATCAACGACGCGGAAATTTATCGCTTTATCTCTAAGCCCTGGTCAGACGAGGACCTGCTGATGACGCTTGAGAATGCGTTGGAGCATAACGCTCTGGTGCGTGAAAACCGTCGTCTGCTGGATTTGGTGCGCAAACAGGAGGGCGCGCTGAAAAAACAGTTGGAGGAACTGCAGCGGCTGGAGGCGGCCACTCCGGGCATTACTCAAGTAAGCTGGAATGAAGACGGCAGTATTGACCTGCTGGACGAGGACTTTGACGAACTCTGAGCGCGGGATAAGGGGGGATGACGAAGACTCCTGAGCGGTGAACGTTACGGTTATAGGGAAGAGATTGAATCTGGGTGGGTCAAGCATCTCCCGGCCGTGCGACGTCCTCAGATGAGGGGGGATGTAAGAGTCGTATGGGAAATCTGGGCATGGATATAGTAGGGCATGGAAATAGTAGGGCATGGATATAGTGTTGAACGCGGGCTATTTTCGCAGACTCAGACTGACCCGGCGCTTAATGGTCGCTATCGCCGGGGCGCTGTTGCTGTTTTACGGAGGCTTCGCTGTCTACACATTGTCCAGCCTGAAAAAACAGGTGTACGAAGACTTTTACGCTCGCGCCGACTATCTCATGGAAATCGCCGTTCAGGCGAACGCCCAGAACATGTGGGACTTCGATCTGAGTAAAAGCAATCAGTTCGCCAAGTCCCTGTCCAAAGATCCCATCGTCAGCGCGGTCATTTTCGAGGTGTACGACGCCGTGCAAAATGGCGGCAGCTTCTTTACCGGGAATGTCGGCGGCATTGAGGAAGTGCGACAGCGCTCTCCCAGCCTGGATGTACTGGAGCCGGAGCCCGGCCGCTATGTGTTCCGTGAAGAACGCGAAGTAGTCTGGGAAAACTCGGTGATTGGCCGGGCATACCTGTATTTCAGCGACCACCCCGTACAAGCCAAACTGGAGGAACAGACCGCCAGCTTTATCCTGGCTTTGCTGGGCTTCTTGCTCCTGTATCTGCTGGCGCTTTTTTATATCTTCAGTCACTGGTTCAGCCGGCCGTTTTTGCGGATGCACCAGTTGGCTGTCAGTCTGGGGGGCAGTCTGGATAAGTATCGCCGCGACATGGAGCAGGGCGACCAAGACGAAAAGGCCCTGCCTGATCTGGGAAAGCTGTTGCAGCAGAATGACATCGATACGCATCGGGAAGATGAGATGGGGGACTTTATCCGCGCATTCGCCCAGGTGATGCAAGCGTTCACAGTGGTGGCTTCGGAACTGTCGCAGCGCTCCCAGCATGTGGGCAAACTGAACGAAGAGCTGGAAAACCGCATTCAGGAGCGAACCTGGGAGCTGAAACGCGCCAACGCCAGCCTGCAGGAGTCTCTGGAATCGTTGCAAGTCACCCAATCGCAGATGGTGCAGCAGGAAAAGCTGGCGTCCCTGGGACAATTGGCGGCGGGCGTCGCCCATGAAATCAACAACCCCATTGGCTATGTCGCCAGTAATATCAATCGACTGAAGGAGTATTACTCTGATTTTGAAAAGCTGTTCCAAGTGGTCGAAGCGCATCATGACCGAATGTCTATAGAGGTAGCGACGGAATTGGACCGGGTGAAAGATGAGATCGACTACGAGTTCCTGAAAGATGATCTGCCGGAGCTGTTGCAGGATTGTCTTGAGGGCAGTCGCCGGGTGCAGGAAATTGTCGAAAACCTGAAGAACTACTCCCGGGTGGACCAGGGCGACGTACACCTGGATTTTAATATCAATGATGTTATCACCAGCACGCTCAAACTGGTGTGGAACGAGCTGAAATATGATTGCGATGTGGAGACCGACCTACAAAACACGGAGCTGACCTGCGGCAATCAGGGACAGATCAATCAGGTGGTTTCCAATATCCTGGTCAACGCCAGCCACGCCATCAAAGAAACCCAGCGCCATGGCAAGGTGCGCATTCGCACCCACAGTGACTCAGAGTGGGTGTATGCGGAAGTCTCCGATACCGGCTGCGGCATACCTCAGGAGATCGTCTGCAAGATCTTCGATCCATTTTTTACTACCAAGCCGGTTGGCAAGGGCACCGGGTTGGGATTGAATATTTCCTACGACATCATCGTTAACAAGCATCGCGGCGATATCAATGTGGAGAGCCGGCCAGGCGTGGGCTCCACTTTCATCATCAAACTTCCGGTCGCCCAACGCAAAGCGCAGCCTGAGCGGCCTTCTTCAGCCGCCTGAGGCGGATTTTCTTTGAGGGAAAATTAAGCCTATTGTCAGGCGCTAAATTTCCTTAGAATCCCATGCTTCATGAGAAGGCGGGAATCTCACTCGTTATGTCGCTTTCCCTATTCATAAAAAGAACTATCAATCAGGCGGATCGCCCAACATTGATCCACTTACACTGCGTGCGACGCATGAAAACTTGAAATACGTGCGTTGATTGACAAGCAATCGTCGATAGACAACAAAACACTGACAGATTTAGAAAAGGAGACCCGTACGCATGGCGTCAGGTTCTAAAAAAGTGATATATGCGGCCCTGGTCGGCAACGCCCTGGTCGCACTCACCAAGTTTGCGGCGGCGGCCTTTACCGGCAGCTCGGCCATGTTCTCCGAAGGGGTTCACTCTGTGGTGGACACCGGCAACCAGGTGTTGCTGCTGCACGGCATGAAGCGCTCACAACGGCCAGCTTCGGAAGACTTCCCATTTGGCCATGGCAAGGAGATTTATTTCTGGTCCTTTGTTGTGGCGATACTGATTTTCGCCCTGGGCGCAGGCATCTCCATTTACGAAGGCGTTGAGCATATTCTACACCCGCAAGCGGTGGAGAATCCGATGGTCAACTATGTCGTTCTGACTCTGGCGATCATATTTGAAGGATTCGCCTTTGGAATGGCGGTCAAGGAATTCCGCATCGCCAAAGGGCGGATGGGTTATGTGGAGGCTGTGCAACGAGGCAAAGACCCCTCTCTGTTTGTCGTGCTGTTTGAAGACGCCGCCGCCATGCTGGGCCTTCTGGTGGCGCTGGGCGGCATCGTTATGGGACAGGTTACCGGCAATCCGGTATACGACGGCGTGGCCTCAGTCACCATCGGTTGTATCCTCGGCCTGACGGCCTTGTGGCTGGCGGTGGAAACCAAAAGCCTGCTGATTGGTGAGAGCGCCAACAAGAAAGTAGTGAAGTCCATTCGTGAAATGACCCATGCGGCTCCAGGCGTGGAGCATGTCAACGAAGTACTCACCATGCATATGGGGCCGGACTTTGTGTTGGTGAACATCTCGGTGGACTTCAAGGACAGTGTTTCCGCGGGTGAAATTGAAACCTGCATCGCCGCCCTCGACGAGCAGATCAAGATGACTTTCCCCGAATGCAAGCGTGTTTTCGTGGAAGCGGAAAGCCGTCGCAAAAAGGTCGTGGCGGCTCCCGCTGTGGACGTGTAGCTCCATCTGACTCTGACAGCGGACCCGGATGGCTCCGCTGTTTTCGCAACGCGCTGGAATCGCCTGCGCGCTTACGCCTTGCGATTCACCAGCCACACTGCCGCTTCGACCCGTGAACGCATCCCCATCTTTTTGAGAATATGTTTAACGTGGACCTTTACAGTGCCATCGGAAATATTCAGATCCCGGGCGATGACTTTGTTGCTGTGCCCTTGGGCGATGCGGGTGAGGATCTCATATTCGCGACTGGTTAATGATGCGGTGGGATCAACGGCTTCAACGGGTTTGCGCAGGGCGGAAGCGAGAATTTCAGTCAGACGCTCGCTGATCGCCATTTTACCAAGCGTAACTTGCTTGATTTTCTCCAGAATGTCTTCCGGCTCCATATCTTTTAAGAGATAACCGTCTGCGCCGGCGCGGAAACAGTTCACCACATCGGCTTCGTTATCGGAGACTGTCAGCATGATGACGCGAGAGTCCACGCCAGCGGCGCGAATGGCGCGTAACGTATCCAGGCCGTCCATACCCTGCATATTGAGATCCAGTAGAATCAGGTCAGGCTCCAGTTCTTTCGCCTTGGTCAGGCCTTCCTCGCCGTTCTTGGCTTCGGCGACGATATCCAGCTCATCCTCCATTTCAATCAACTGGCGGATGCCTTTGCGAAACAGGGGGTGATCGTCCACCATCATGATCGTTGCTTTATCGCTCATCTCAGCTTCACCTTGTCATTCTTTTCATTCACGCCCAGCGTTATCTGACGTTTTTCAGCATAACACGAACTCAGAGCCGCCCCTGCGACGGCGCGATAGGGACTTGATCCATATCAGGTTTACCAACGATGACCCTGAGCTGCGCATACCGAAGACGTACCGCTTTGGCGCCGGATACGCCTACCTCATTGGGGGTATCGAAAGTCTTGCACAGATTCTCGGAAATCGCCCTAACTCTATGAAAATACAGCAAATGGTAGCGCGATTTAAAGTCGCTTGTTAGCAGATCACCCACACGGCCCCGATCTTAAACGCTACCCCCTCCGGAGCATTGTCGCCCCCTCTGTTTATAAAGATAGTTGAGCCGAAGATTATTTTTCAGGCCCAACGCAGAGGTAAGGCATATGGCGGACATCACTGCTGGCTGGAATCCGGAGGACAGTGGGTTCTGGCAAAAGACAGGTAAGAAAGTGGCGAACCGGAATTTGTGGATTTCCATTCCGAGTTTGCTGTGCGGCTTCGCCGTATGGTTGTACTGGGGCGTTATCACAGTACAGATGTTGAATCTGGGTTTCCCGTTTCAGGCGTCGGAGTTATTTACGCTGATGGCGATCTCCGGTCTGACCGGCGCGACATTGCGTATTCCCAGCAGCTTTTTCATCCGGCTGTGCGGCGGGCGCAATACGATCTTTTTCACAACGGCTTTGCTGATGATTCCCGCAATCGGCGCCGGCATCGCGTTACAGAGCAAAGAGACGCCTCTCTGGGTGTTCCAGGTGCTGGCGTTGTTGTCTGGTCTGGGCGGCGGCAACTTTGCCTCATCCATGTCCAATATCAGCTTTTTCTTTCCCAAGAAACAGCAGGGACTGGCGCTGGGGTTAAACGCCGGGCTTGGCAATTTTGGCGTCACCACCATGCAGATTCTGGTGCCGCTGTTCATGACCTTCGGCGCATTCGGTGTAGCGGGCGGCGATCCTATGACCCTTGTGAATCCGTCAGGCACCCTGATCGGCAAGGTTCCGGCGGGTTCTGAAACCTGGATTCAAAACTCCGGCTTCGTCTGGTTGCTGTTCCTGGTTCCACTGGCGTTTGCTGGCTGGTTCGGCATGAACAACATTCGCACCGACGAGGTGTCGCCAGATATTGGCGGACCAGTGGGCGCTTTCTCCAAGATCACCTTCATGCTGCTCATCGGCTTCCTGACTTCTGTGGTCGGGCTCTGGCTGATGCTGCCCGAATCTGCGAACGGCGCCGGGTGGGGCGTTCCTAAAGAACTGGTGCTGGTAGGCGTTATCGCCGCCACGGTGTTCCTGCTCAAGTTGTTGCCGGGCCAGATCCGCAACAGTCTGAGTCGTCAGTATCGCATTTTCGGCAATCGGCACACTTGGGTGATGAGCGTCATATACACCATGACCTTCGGCAGCTTTATCGGCTACGCGGCGGCGTTCCCCTTGGCGATCAAAGTCATCTTTGGTTATAGCCATGTGATGGTGGATGGGGTGATGACGCACAATACTGTTAATCCCAACGGTCCCAGCGCTCTGATGTACGCCTGGATGGGGCCCTTTATCGGCGCGTTGATTCGTCCGGTGGGCGGCTGGATCTCCGATAAATTCGGGGGCGCGCTGGTTACGCAGATCTGCTCCCTGGTGATGGTGGTATGCGCCCTGGCGGTAGCTTATTACATGAGCGCAGCCTACAACTCAGCGACCCCGGAAGAGTTCTTTGCGCCTTTCTTTATATTGTTCCTGGCTTTGTTCGCGGCGTCAGGCATTGGCAACGGCTCTACTTTCCGCACCATCGCCATGGTGTTTCCGAAAGAGCAGGCGGGCCCTGTACTGGGTTGGACATCTGCGGTGGCGGCCTACGGCGCTTTCTATATTCCTCAGGTGTTCGGCGAACAGATCAAAGCCGCCACACCAGAATACGCTTTGATAGGTTTCGCCGTGTTCTATGCGGTATGCGTCCTGGTGAACTGGTTCTTCTATCTGCGCAAAGGGGCCGAGTTTTATAACCCTTGATTCCCGAGTCACTCCTGCGGAGTGGAGTTCCGTCCCGACGTTCACGCAGCTGGGACGGAACCTTGACCTTGGCGCGCCTTTGGGCGCGCTTTTTTAGTGAATGGAGAGTCGCAATAACTAAACATTAGCTTTTAAGAAGCTGGACCAGATCCTTGGCGATCATGTCGGCGCTCAGGTCATCCCGCAGCAACAGGCGGGCTTTGCCGTTCGCGTCGAACACGAAGGCGGCGGAGCTGTGCGAGACGTCATAATTGCCGGAATCATCGGGGTTACCATAACCGAACGCCACCCGGTAACGCTTGGTGACTGACTGTAGAGCGTCCATATCTCCAGTAAGGCCGACAAACTCCGGCCCAAAGGCGTCGGTATAAGCTTTGAGTTGTTTTGGCGCATCTCTTTTGGGATCGACGCTGACGAACAGAATATTGATGCGCTGCTGTTCGGAAGCCTCCAGTTTACTCAGCGCGGATTTCAGCCGGGCGAGGGTAGTGGGGCAGATATCCGGACAATAGGTGTAGCCGAAAAACAGAATATTGTACTTGCCTTCGAAGTCTTTCTCCGACACGGGGGCTGCGTTTTCGCTTTGCAGGGAAAACTTCAGCTCCGGCAACATGCCGCTGATATCGGTCCCTGACCATTCCAGCGGCTCCTGACTACAAGCGCCGGTCAGCGCCATTACGATTGCGATAAATACGAGGCGTATCGCCGTCACGAAGGGATCTCCTTAATAGTCTCTGAAAACTCAAGCAGCGCCGGTGAGAGCGCCAGTGCTGCGGGCGCTCGCCATATCCTGGCGTCGGATATAGGATAACATCACCAAAATGGCGATAGCGCTCATCATCGCGGGCGGAATCCAGGTGATCACGCCGCCCACCATCTGGTCCGCTTCCGGTGCAATGGGAAACGCCCGTCCGCAGATGGCGTAGATGTCGTAAAGGGTGGACTCCGACAGCGTAATGTATGCGCCCAGCAGAATCTGGGGCACCATAATGGCTAATAAAATGATGATGCGCCAGCCGAAAGAAGGACCTTGCTGAGGCGAAGGATTCAGGATCAGCCACCAAAACAGCAGACCATCCAGAAACATGCTCCAGTTCATCAGGTGGTACAGTTTCAGGTCCAGCATGGCGTAAAAATGTATGGATGGCGTCAACCAGAAAAAGATGATGCCGACGAACAAAAAGGCGGCCAGAGGGGGGAACTGTAAAACCCGGTAGCACCACACTACCAAGCCCGCTCCAGGAGTCGCGCGGTAGTTGATATTACGCAAGCGCTGAGGCAGGCCTGCTGCGAGTACTGTCCAAGGGGCGGCGAGTGCGATAAAAAAGGGGCCGAGATGGTGCAACACCAAGTGCTGGAAACGATGGGCGAAAAACAGGAACTGGGCGTAATAGTCGAAACGGGTGTGTAGGACAGCGTAAGTGATCGCCACGCCGATGAAGAAAGATAAGGAGCGGGCGAAGCCGACAGGATGACCCGTTGCGCGCAATCTGCGCAAGCCGCGTATGTACAGCGTGACTGTGACCAGAGAAACTAAAACGACCGAAGGGTAAAATTCCCAAGGCGCGAGAACGGTAATCCATGTCGGAGCACTTTCGGGCATGAGCAACCTTTCCGTTATACCGCCGCGTCCAAAAGAGGGCGGAGGTGATTTTAAGTTATTGTTATTCAATTCTGTTCGGCAGAGTCCTTGTTTTACCAGTCGGCACAGGAAATGACAATAACCCCGGCGCGGTGAAAAATACGGTACGCGCCGGCGAAATAACGATCTATATGACAGGAGTGAGTTTTGGGCGGTAACGCATTGAAAGATTACGGCGCGCAGCGCTTGCCGACTGCGGACGCTTTGCGCATTGGCGAAAAGGCTCGTCTTGCAATACTGGCATTGCAGTGTCATGACGGAGTGCCGGTACGCGCGGAGATAGTTACCGCGTATCGGAAGAAAGAAACCTTCGGCGACATTGATATTGTGGTCAGCGATTGCGTCAAACGTGAACTTGGCAATGCTTTCGTCGCTGAGTTACTGGGTAACGTATTGGGAGACGGAAAACCGCTGCCGTATATCGCTAACGGTGGTGTGGCCAGTTTTGGCGCCCCCTTGGAGCAGAATGGGGTCTTTCAGGTAGATCTGCTGTACACGCCTGCGTCTCAGTTCGATTTCGCATTAAGTTACTTTTCCTGGAACGACGCCGGCAACCTGATTGGGCGCGTCGCCCATAAAATGGGAATGAAATTTGGTCACAACGGCCTGTGGCTGCCGTTTCGGGAAGGGGATTATTTGTTTACCGAAGTGCTGGTGACGCGGAATTTCGACAAAGCCGTCAGCTTTTTAGGATTTGACATAACTCGCTGGAAGCAGGGCTTTGATGACCTGATCCAGTTGTATCAATTTATTTCAACTTCCAAATACTTCGATAAGAACATCTATTTACTGGAGAATCGCAGTCACAACGCCCGCGTCCGCGACGCCAAGCGTCCCACTTATACGGGCTTCCTGAATTGGTTGCGTGAAGTTTATGAGGGCGAGGATTTTAGGGACTGGCCAGAATGCAAAACCGCTTGGTTGCCGCAGATCTTCGCCGCGTTTCCAGAAGCGGAAGCCGAATGGCGGGGCGCTGAGGCGGATCTGGTCCGACAGCGTGAGATCAAGCGTAAATTCAATGGCGAGTTAGTCAGCGGCCTGTCTGGTTTGACCGGAACCGAACTGGGGGCGTTGATGCAGCAGATCCGCCATGGCTTTACGGATAAAAACGCATTTGAGTCTTTTATATTGCGTGCTTCAGAAAGCGAAATCGAAGAACTTGTGGCTCTGCAAAAGTGTGTATTGGACGGGGAGAAGTAAAGGGGAGAGGGATCGAGTGATAAGGGCGGCGGTATGGCCGCCGCATTTGCATCAAGCTTACAGGTGCAGACCGCACTCCGTCTTTTCTTTACCCTGCCAGCGTCCTGCGCGTTCTTCCCCTTTACGGGTGCAGTGCTCGCAGCCGATTGAGGAGTAGCCTTCGCTCACGAGAGGGTGGAAGGGCAGGTTGTGATCGCGAATATAAGCGTCACGCTCTTCTTTGGTGACGTCAATCATCGGATTGAATTTGATGATGCCGCGACGCTCTTCAAAAATCTGCAGGCCGGCGCGGTGCTCGGTCTGCCAACTCATCAGGCTGGATACCCAGATGTCGTAGTTCTCTTTCACTTCTTCCAGCGGCTGAACCTTGTTCACGGTGCAGCACAGGTCTGGGTCAGTTTCCCACAGGCGCTCGCTTACAGAATAAGCATGATGATGCCTGTCCGGCTTCACGTCCTCCACATTCAACCCATACAAACGGGTGAGGTAATCCCTGTACTCCAGGGTTTCATTGAAGTGGAATTGAGTATCAATGAAGTGAATTCTCTGCGAGGGTCGGATGCGTGAAATAATGTGCAAGAAGTAAGCGGAGGTGGCGGCGAACGATGACGTCACCAACACTTTCTCGGGTGCGAAATCCTGATACAGGCGACGGATACGCGCTTCAAAATCAAGCGGAGCATAGGAGGCGTTCAAATCGGCGATGGCTTCGTAAGAAAGCCCTGCGCTGTTGTCGCCTATGCGTGTTATCAGTTGCGCGCTGTTCATGAATCGGTCATCTCCAGACTACGGGTCATCAAGTCACGGGATTCATGATACGGAACGAACATAAAATTTAAAGTAATAAAAAATTCTATTGTTATGCGTTTTTGTTAATTTTGGTGGCGAAGTGGTCTGCGAACATGCGCTATCTTTGCGTAGATATAACTTGATTAGTCTAAGGTTAAATCAGCTTGTCTAATTCGTTGACTGGACGAGTTGAGAATAGCTTAGCGCCTTCCAAAAGAGTGCTATAAATGAGTGTTGCAGATAGCTTGATAGACAGGTTTGTCGCTGCATGTGGAACGCACTGCAAGCCATACATACTGATAGAGCCGATTAATGAATTTCCAGAGAGTTGGGATGAAGACGGCTTGCGTGTTTATGTTAATGGTAAGCTTCATGAAGTAGGGTGCGTAGAAGTTAATTGGAAAGTCATTTCTTATAAAGAAATGTATCGGCAGCTTAGGCATATGTTGACCGTCTCATTGGTAGGGGAGTGCCCACCTTTTTTCAGGTCTAGTGAAGAAACTATAAATTGCTTTATTGAAGACTTTCTTTCACTTGTCGACGGTGGTTGCTATCTCTCTAATGCGAGATTCGTTAATGAGAACATCGAGCACAGCAATGTTTTTGAGCGTGATGATAGCTTCTCTGACTTGGCTTTAGTATGGATTAGCGCTGAGAGGTTCGCCCTTATCGCACATAGAGGGTTCGATTAGTCATTGTGTATGGTTATATCAAAAAAGCCGCCCGGAGGCGGCTCATGACTTAGCTTTCGATGGATGATTCAACCGTATTGGTCTGCTGAATCTTTTGCTCCAGCGTGTGAAGGCTGCAGATGAGTTTTATCACGTAAACGAGGTAGGCGATGCTTAGCCCCAGCAAGATTAGTGACAGCAGCCCCATGAAGATGACGGTCGCTTTGTCCGGGTATCTGACGGTTACCGATATCAGGGTGATGAAAAGCCAGCCGCATAACAGGCTAATGAAGATATAGCGTACCCGGTCCGCCAGCTGCGCCTCGCGAGCATTGACGTCCCCCAAAGCGCCTTTGACAGTTAGCGCCCAGCGGCTGAGGCTGCTGCACAGCCAGAAAATATTGAATACCGGAATCGCCATCAACCAGGCCATGTATTTTGGCGAATGAGGGCGTTTGGATTCAGGAATCACCCGCCACTGGACGTATGTCATCAACATCAGTGAAACAAGTGAATAAGTGGTGGCGAACAGGTAAGTGATCAGGACGTAGATCAGCTCGTCACTTGCGCCATACATGAATGAGGACTTTTTCGAGAATACCAGAATGCTGGTGTATACGCTCATGACGCTGGCTGCGGCGAGCAGGGTAAGAGTAAATCCACCCAATGCCTTGGTGGAGTCTCTAAGTCTGTCCACTCTTTCCTTTTTGAAAAGCAGAAAGCCGATGAGAGTGATGATCATTCCTTGTTGAAGACCCCCACCAATCGCTGAATACAGGCCGAAAATGAACCTGTCGCCGCTCGTATCCAAATAAAAAGTGAAGGGAAATAGCAAGTAATAAAGTGCGCTTGCAATCAAACATAACGCCAAGGCGACGACTAGCGCGCTGCTGCGGAAGTAGCGCAGTAGAATGATGGCGGCGAGGCTGTTAAAGGTAATTGGGAAAAGATTCTGCGCCAGAATATTGGCGAACTCCACGAATGTCATATCCATAATGGCGGGCTTTCTGTAGCTGATGGGTTTCTTAAAGGTAGCCGGCGAGGATAAACGATAGCGTTATCAAAATAAAATTTCGCAAGCCTGTCATAGAGTTGTGAAAAGATATCGGAGCGTGGGCTGATCAGCGAAGAGATAAGAATGGGGGATTTTAAAATGCGAAGGCCAGAAAAACAAAAAGCGCAATATCCATATTGCGCCTTTTCCATTTGATGCTTCCTTTTGCCGGTTCCAGCGGCTCTTTTGCTATCCTTGCTGCAGTCCTTTGCGGGCTTTCCATGCCGCGTTTTCGCATCCGTTGTGGCTATATTAGCCATGGCTTGGTAGGGAGGATAGACGACATATCTGCATTATCTGTAGGATATTTCGCACACCCTGGCGTCCCGCCTGTTCATCCCTCAATCCTTCATCCCATCCAGCCTCGGTGTCCGTACCTGCTGTGTCTGACTCCATTCAGTCGACGCGTCCGAGCGTTCGTGCTCCACAAAGAAAAAGACGCAACGTTCCATGCTGCGTCTTCCGTGTCAGATGCTTCCCTTGTTGCCTATTTCCGTCGGCGTTGGTCGTCCTTGTTGCTTCCTTGCTTCATGTCCTTATGTGTCAGCGCATCCTCTTGGTGCCTATATTAGGGTGGGGAAGGGTAGGAAAATAGACGCGATGTCTGCATTGCGTGTGAGATATTTCCTACATTATTCGGCGTATGAGATTCTGCGCTCCTGTACGTAGCTGGGAGTGAAGCTGAACAGCACGCCGGTGCCGCCTTCCGGCATGCGCTGAATAGCCAGTTCGCCGTGCAGGTTGCGGGTGCGCTCGCGCATGATAGCGAGACCGTAGTGGTTGAGCTTCTCCGGGTCCTCGGGAATGCCGACGCCATTGTCAGTGATGGCTAAAGTGACTTTTTTCATCGGGTCCGAATGCAACGACACCATGACCAGATTGCCTTGAGAATGACGGACAGCGTTCTGCAGCGCCTCCCGTGTGATCTGCAGCAAGTGAATTTCCTCGTTGGGGGAGAAGGGAATGTCCTCCACCCGGTAATCCAGCACGATTTTAACGTTTGTGCTTTGCTCAGTAAGTTGCTCAACGGTATGCAAAATCGCCGCATGCAGGCCTTTCTCGGAAATGCTCAGGCGGAATGTAGTGAGCAGCTCGCGCAATTGCCGATAAGCGGAGGTGATGCCCTCCTTCAGTTCTGCGGTAATACCGTCGATTTGTTCGTCTTCCACCTGTTTGGATTGCAAGGCGCGGGTCAGGCGCGCCACCTGTATCTTCAGGTAGGAAAGGCTTTGCGCTAAGGAATCGTGCAGCTCCCGGGCGATAACGTTACGCTCGTTCATCAGAGATACCCGTCGCTCCTGGTCGCCCTGATTTTTTAAACTCAGAGCGATCGCCACCTGATCGGCGAAAGACTGCAACAACTGATGCTGCCAGCCTTCCAAAAACTGGCTGTTGTGCAGAGAACAAACGATGACGCCATATTGCACGCCTTCCTTGATCAGTGGGTAACGCACCTGCACCTCGTCATTGTCCCGGCACACCTGGGCTTTCTCCACCATGCACTTTTCGCATTCCTGGCGCTGACAGGTTGAAGGCAGCTCCGTCATATAATCGTTGCGAATGTGTTCATAGGGAATCACTGCTTCGGGGGTTTTCAGGCAAAGTTCGACGCTGCCGACGGCGGTGATGCTGGTGAGTTCCTCCAGCCAGGCCTGAAAATCAATATTCTCATGAGTTTTCTCGCTGACCTCCCGGGCCAGATGGTAGAGAAAGTTCAAGGAATCATTGCTGCGCTTCAGCGCCTGGGTTTTGTTTTTGACTCGCGTCTCCAGCGACTCGTACATCTCCGACAGCGCAGCGCTCATTTGATTGAAGGTCTCCGCCAGCAGGCCCAGTTCGTCGTCGTTTTTCACCTCCAGACGATCACTGAAATCACCGCGGGCGATCTTGCGGGCGTTTTGCGTCAGGCTGCGTAAAGGCAGCTCGACATGATGATGGAGAATGAGTAGGGAAAAGCTGACCAGGGCGAAGGTGAAGAAGAGGGCGCTAATCTGTATCAGGCGCAGGTTCTCGATGCGATTTTCCGCGCGGATCTGATAGAGCTGCACCAAGTTGTCTATTTCATCGACAAACTTGTCGATTTTTTCGCCCAATTGGTCCGCAACACGACGGTCTGGATTGCGGGCGTAGGTGGCGATAAAACCGCTGACATCTTTCTCCCAGCTCTCACGGACCTGCAGGAATTGTCGGTGGAGCTCCGAGGAATCGTCTTTCATGGCTTCCGCCACCAGCACGGGGCTTTCTATGCGTTCTGCAAACTGGCGGGTCAGCGCCGCTACGAAATCTGAGGAAGGCGCATCCAGGGTCAGCAGCCGCGCCTGCATGCGGTAGCTTTGCATGCGCAGCGAGCCGGCGATATTCACCGCCTCTGCATCTTTTTCCGCCGACTCGGAGATAAAGAATGACGCCAGCATGGTGATCATCGCCAGCGACACCATGGCGATCATCAGGGCGCCCATTCGGAAGATCAGTGATTTCTGGAACCGCGCAATCATCGTTTCGAACTCCTTCCAGGGGGGAGTACTACCAAAGAACCGAGACCTGTCGTTAGCTCAATCAATCTATGCTTCCAATGTATAACTTATTGAAAAATATGAACAACGCTTTTTTCGCCTCTACCCCCTAAGAGGTATGCGCCAGAGGATACTGACGCGTCCTCAAAAAACCGCTTTGATTTGCATCAATTATAGTCCCCCGGGCTCTCCTAGAATGAATTTGAAATTAAAAAACGACCTGTCTCTAACGCTGTGCTCCATGCTTCGAAGCAGGTTCTGATGAGGAGTCCGACATGAGCCATTTTCTGGATAGACTGCAGTTTTTCAAACGCAAAGGAGAGACTTTCGCGGATGGACACGGCGCCACCACCAAAGACGATCGTAGTTGGGAGGACGGTTATCGCCGTCGTTGGCAGCATGACAAAATCGTTCGCTCCACGCACGGGGTGAATTGCACTGGCTCCTGTAGCTGGAAGATCTACGTCAAAGACGGTCTGGTGACCTGGGAAACCCAGCAGACCGACTATCCTCGCACGCGCCCGGACCTCCCCAATCATGAACCCAGAGGGTGCCCGCGAGGCGCCAGTTATTCCTGGTACATCTACAGCGCTAACCGGCTCAAGTATCCCAAAGTCAGACAAAGCCTGATCAAGCTGTGGCGCGAAGCGAAGCAAAGGCACGATGACCCCGTCGACGCCTGGGAGAGCATTGTCGAAGATCCAGAGAAAGCCAAGTCCTACAAGCAGCGCCGTGGCCTGGGCGGATTCGTGCGCAGTTCATGGAATGAGGTTAACGAGATTATCGCCGCCGCCAACGTCTATACCGCGAAGCGTTATGGGCCAGACCGTATCTCCGGATTTTCGCCGATTCCCGCCATGTCCATGGTGTCCTACGCCGCCGGCTCCCGCTATTTGTCACTGATCGGCGGCAATTGCCTGAGCTTCTATGACTGGTATTGCGACTTGCCGCCAGCGTCTCCGCAAATCTGGGGCGAGCAGACCGACGTACCGGAGGCGGCGGACTGGTACAACTCCAACTACATCATCGCCTGGGGCTCCAATGTGCCGCAGACCCGTACGCCTGACGCGCACTTCCTGACAGAAGTGCGTTACAAAGGAACCAAGACCTGCGTCATCACCTCGGACTATTCGGAGTGCTCCAAATTCGGCGATACCTGGCTGGCGCCCAAACAGGGAACCGACTCCGCGCTGGCCATGGCGTTTGGCCATGTGATTCTGAAAGACTTTCACGTGGATAATCCCAGTGAATATTTCACTGACTACGTGCGCCGCTACACCGACATGCCCATGCTGGTCATGCTGGAAGAGCACGAAGGCCGTTACATTCAAGGCCGTTTCCTGCGCGCTTCGGACCTGTCCGGCAATCTGGGGCAGGACAACAATCCGGAATGGAAAACCATCGCGGTTAACGAAGCTACCGGCGAGCTGGTCTCCCCCACCGGCTCTGTGGGGTATCGCTGGGGCGAGCAGGGCAAATGGAATATCCAGCAACTGGACGGGAAGTCCGGCGCGGAAGTGAAACTGGCGCTCAGTCTGAAGAATATCAGCGATGAAATCGCGCCAGTGGCGTTTCCCTATTTTGGCGGGCAGGAGCACGAATATGACTACTTCCAGCACACCGATCACGATGAACTGCTGATTCGTAAAGTGCCGGTGAAGCACGTGCAACTGGCGGACGGCTCCATGGTTAAAGTGGCCTGCGTATTCGATCTGACCGTAGCCAACTATGGCGTCGACAATGGCTATGACGACCCAGCCTGCGCCAAGGATTACTCCGACGATATTCCCTACACGCCGGCCTGGCAGGAAAAAATCACCGGCGTTCCTCAGGCGGATGTTATTCGCGTGGCGCGCGAGTTCGCACGCAATGCGGATAAAACCCATGGCCGCTCTATGGTCATTGTCGGGGCTGCGCTGAACCACTGGTATCACATGGACATGAACTACCGCGGGCTGATCAACATGTTGATGCTGTGCGGTTGCGTCGGCCAAAGCGGCGGCGGCTGGGCGCATTATGTGGGGCAGGAGAAGCTGCGTCCTCAGTGCGGCTGGCTGCCTCTGGCGTTTGGGTTGGACTGGCAACGTCCGCCCCGGCAGATGAACGGCACCTCCTTCTTTTATAACCATGCCGACCAATGGCGCTATGAAAAACTGCAGATGACGGAGGTGGTGTCGCCCCTCGCGGACAAAGGCAAATGGAGCGCCTCCATCATTGATTACAACACCCGCGCCGAGCGTATGGGTTGGCTGCCGTCTGCGCCGCAACTGGGCATGAACCCGCTGATGCTGACCAAGGAAGCGGCGATGGAGGGGATGGACCCGAAAGACTACGCCGTCAAACTGTTGAAAGAAGGACAACTGAAATTCGCTTGTGAGGACCCGGATAACCCGCAGAACTATCCCCGCAATATGTTTATCTGGCGCAGTAATTTGCTGGGTTCCTCCGGCAAAGGCCATGAATACATGCTGCGGCACCTGTTGGGAACCAAGCACGGCCTGCTTGGCAAAGACCTGGGTGAAATGGGGGAAACCAAGCCAGACGACGTGACCTGGCGCGACGAAGCGCCGGAAGGCAAGGTGGACCTGCTGGTGACGCTGGACTTCCGTATGTCCACCACCTGTCTGTATTCCGACATTGTGTTACCCACAGCGACCTGGTACGAAAAGGACGATCTGAATACGTCAGATATGCATCCTTTCATTCATCCCCTGTCCAAAGCGGTGGACCCAGTGTGGGAGGCGCGCAGCGACTGGGACATTTTCAAAGGCATCGCCAAGCAATTTTCAGTTGCGGCGCAAGGCCATCTGGGCGTGGAAAAAGACTTGGTGACCGTGCCGATTCTGCATGACACCCCGGCGGAAATCGCCCAGCCATTTGGTGTACAACATTGGTGGAAAGGCGAGTGCGACCTGATTCCCGGCAAGACGGCGCCTAACATGGTCGTGGTGGAGCGGGACTATCCCAACACCTACAACCGCTTCACTTCTATCGGCCCCCTGCTGGACAAACTGGGCAACGGCGGCAAAGGCATCAACTGGGATACTAAAGAGGAAGTGGCGTTCCTCGCCAAACTGAACCTGACTCATGACGAAGACAGCGCCCGCGGCGGACGTCCCAGAATTGAAAGCGCCATCGATGCGGCGGAAGTGATTCTGTCCCTGGCGCCGGAGACCAACGGCCATGTGGCGGTGAAAGCCTGGGAAGCATTGGGGCGCGCCACGGGTCTCGATCACACCCACTTGGCGCGGCCGAAAGAGGAAGAAAAAATCCGCTTCCGCGACATCGTAGCGCAGCCCCGCAAGATTATTTCCTCTCCTACCTGGTCTGGGCTGGAGGATGAACATGTGAGCTATAACGCAGGCTACACCAACGTCCATGAGCTGATTCCCTGGCGCACCATCACCGGTCGTCAGCAGTTCTATCAGGACCATGAATGGATGCGCGACTTCGGCGAAACCATGTGCGTCTACAAGCCGCCGATCAACCTGAAAACCACCTCGCCGGTGATGAACAGCAAACCCAACGGCAACAAGGAGATTCTGCTCAACTGGATTACGCCGCACCAGAAATGGGGCATTCACAGCACCTACTCGGACAACCTGCTGATGCTGACTTTGTCCCGGGGCGGCCCCATCGTGTGGATGAGCGAAACCGACGCCAAGAAGGCTGGCCTGGAGGATAACGACTGGATAGAAGTGTTCAACGTCAACGGCTCCATCGCTGCGAGGGCGGTGGTCTCGCAGCGAGTGCCGGAAGGCATGGCGATGATGTATCACGCGCAGGAGCGGATCATCAACACTCCCGGAGCGGAAATGACCCAGACCCGGGGTGGCATTCACAACTCCGTGACCCGCGCGGTCATGAAGCCGACTCATATGATCGGCGGCTACGCACAGCAGTCATACGGCTTTAACTACTACGGCACCGTCGGCTGCAACCGCGATGAGTTCGTCATCGTGCGCAAAATGAACAATGTTGACTGGCTAGATACAGAGTGATTGGAGACAGATTATGAAAGTACGCGCTCAAATCGGAATGGTCCTGAATCTCGACAAGTGTATCGGCTGTCACACCTGCTCCATCACCTGCAAGAATGTATGGACGTCGCGGGAAGGGGTGGAGTACGCCTGGTTCAACAACGTGGAAAGTAAGCCCGGCGTCGGCTATCCCAAAGAGTGGGAGAATCAGGAGAAATGGAAAGGCGGCTGGAAACGCGGCGCCGACGGAACGTTGAAGCCGCGCATCGGCGGCCGTCATCGGGTGTTGGCGAATATTTTCGGCAATCCAGACCTGCCGACAATCGATGAGTATTACGAACCCTTCGATTACGACTATCAATATCTGCACACCGCGCCGGATCGCAAGCATCAGCCCACCGCGCGTCCGCGCTCGCTGATTGACGGCCGCCGCATGGAGAAAATCGAATGGGGCCCTAACTGGGAGGAAATCCTGGGCACGGAATTCGCCAAGCGCCGCAAAGACAAAAACTTTGATCAGGTGCAGGCGGACATGTACGGCGAGTTTGAAAAAACCTTCCTGATGTATCTGCCGCGCTTGTGCGAGCACTGTTTGAATCCCGCCTGTGTGGCTTCCTGTCCCAGTGGCGCCATCTATAAGCGGGAAGAGGACGGTATTGTATTGATCGATCAGGACAAATGCCGGGGCTGGAGAATGTGCGTCTCCGCCTGTCCCTACAAAAAGATCTATTACAACTGGAAGAGCGGTAAGTCCGAGAAATGCATCTTCTGCTATCCGCGCATAGAAAGCGGGCAGCCGACTGTCTGTTCGGAAACCTGCGTCGGCCGCATCCGCTATCTGGGCGTGTTGCTGTACGACGCGGATCGCATCAAAGACGCGGCCTCCGCCGCTTCGGATCAGGACCTGTATCAGGCGCAGTGCGACATCTTCCTGGACCCGCATGATCCCAAAGTGCAGGAAGCGGCGCGGGCGGAAGGCATTCCCCAGGCCTGGCTGGAGGCGGCCATGCAGTCGCCAGTCTACAAGATGGCGATTGACTGGAAAGTGGCGCTGCCGCTGCACCCGGAATACCGCACCTT
This sequence comes from Hahella sp. NS-SX17, assembly GCF_057367735.1. Taxonomy (NCBI): domain Bacteria; kingdom Pseudomonadati; phylum Pseudomonadota; class Gammaproteobacteria; order Oceanospirillales; family Hahellaceae; genus Hahella; species Hahella sp. NS-SX17. The sequence continues at coordinate 4,507,821 of NZ_CM170632.1, read as the reverse complement.
ACCCATGGTTTGGTACGTGCCGCCGCTCAGCCCGATCCAGAATGCGGTGGAGCAGGGACATGTGGGCATGAACGGCGAGATTCCGGACCTGAAAAGCCTGCGTATTCCCCTGCGTTATCTTGCCAACATGCTGACGGCGGGAGATGAGGCGCCGGTAGTGCGGGCGCTGGAGCGCATGATCGCCATGCGCGCCTACATGCGGGCCAAGCATGTGGATAAGGTCGAGGACCTGAAAGTGCTTGAGCAGGTGGGGCTGACCAGGTCTCTGGTGGAAGACATGTATCGCATCATGGCCCTGGCCAATTACGAAGACCGCTTTGTGATTCCCACCACCCACCGGGAATACGCGGAGAACGCTTACGATCTCAAGAGCAGTTGCGGCTTCAGCTTCGGCAATGGCTGCTCCGACGGCGACAACCCGGTGAACCTGTTTGGCGGTAAACAGGCGACGGTGCGTCAGGTCATACCGGTGCGGCAGGAGGATTAATCATGGTCATTTTGAAGTTGATATCCCGGTTGTTGGATTACCCCACCGAGGAACTGTATGCAAGTTCGGCGCTTGTCAGAGGCTTGGTTAAGGATGACCAGCTTCTGACAACCTTAACCCGGCGACGTCTGGAAAATTTTATCGACGATTTTTTCAGTCGCGATGTATTGGATTTGCAAAGTGAATACGACGGCCTGTTCGAACGCGGTCGGGCGGTATCCCTGCACCTGTTTGAGCATGTGCATGGCGAATCCCGGGATCGCGGACAGGCCATGGTCAACCTGCTGCAACAATATCGTGAGGCGGGCCTGGAAATCAGCGTGCGCGAATTGCCGGATTATCTGCCGGTCTACCTTGAATTCGCCGCGACGCAGGGCGAACAGGCGCGAGGCTGGCTGCAGGACGTGGCGCATATTCTCGCTCTGCTGGCGGCGCGTCTGGAAGAGCGCGACAGTCCCTACGCTCTGTTGGTCCATGCGTTGATTGAGCTTTCTGAGGTGGACGTGAACTTGGCGTCTCTGCGTGAACAGATCAAGGGCGAAGAGCGAGACGACACGCCGGAAGCCTTGGACAAAATCTGGGAGGAAGAAGCGGTGTCCTTCACGCAGGACAGCGCTATGAACAGTTGCGGCGACGCGCGTTATCGTCCGGCGGCGAGCCAGCGTAAAGACGACGTCATGCCGGTGCAGTTACTGGACCCTGCGGCGATAGCCGGGCGCCAGTCCAATCTGGGTTGAGGAGAAATACCATGAGCTATATCAATACACTTCTGTTTTCCGTTTACCCTTATATCGCGCTGGCGGTCTTTTTCCTCGGCAGTCTGATTCGCTACGACAGAGATCAGTACACCTGGAAGACCAGCTCCAGCCAGATTTTCGAAAGTCGTCAACTGCGTATCGGCAGCATTCTGTTTCATATTGGCGTCATCGCTATTCTGGCAGGTCATTTTGTCGGCTTGCTCACCCCCAAAGCGGTTTGGCATGTCCTGGGCATTTCAACCAGCTTTAAACAAGCCATGGCGATGGGAATTGGCGGGTTGTTCGGCATTATCTGCTTCGCCGGACTGACCATGTTGATCAAGCGTCGCCTGACCAATCCGCGGGTGCGCGCCAACTCCAGCAAAATGGACATCGCTATTCTGCTGCTGCTCTACGCACAACTGATTCTCGGACTGCTTAGCATCTTCGTCTCCGCTGGTCATATGGACGGCGCCGAGATGCTCAAGCTGATGAACTGGGCGCAGTCTCTGGCGACCTTCAATGCGGCGGAGGCGGCAGCGGCGGTTAGCGGCGTGCATATGATCTATAAACTGCACATCTTCCTGGGAATGACTCTGTTCCTGCTGTTTCCATTCAGCCGGTTGGTGCATGTATGGAGCGTTCCGGTGCGCTACTTCACCCGCAACTACCAAGTCGTTCGGGCGCGATAACCCCTTTTAAGCCAGGTCCGCCCCGAGCCTTTCTTCAATAAAGAGAGAATGACTTGGGGCGGAACGAAAGCGGTCAGTGAGGATAATCATGAGCACAGATATTAGCGTAAACGGTGTGGCAATCTCTGAGGCGGCGATGTTTCAGGAAATGCAGTATTTCCCTTCGGAAAGCCAGGAGGACGCTTTGAACCAGGCGGTTCGCGCCTTGATTGTCAGCGAATTGTTGCGCCAACGCGCCCGGGCGCTGGAGATGGATACAGACGGACTGTCACAGGATGAAGTCATTGATCAGCTGTTGCAACGAGAAGCCCCAGTGCGCGAGCCGACGGCGGAGGAATGTGAGCGATTCTATCGCGGCCATCCAGAACAGTTCTCTTCGTCTCCTTTGGTGGAGGCCAGGCATATCCTGCTGGCGGCGGCCCCTGACGACGTCAAGGAGCGCTCATTAAAACTGGAGCAGGCCAAGGCGCTGATTGAGCGACTGCAATCAAGCCCGGAACAGTTCGCCGCGCTGGCGCAGAAGTTTTCCGCCTGTCCCTCTAAAGAGCAGGGCGGCTCGCTGGGTCAGTTGTCCCGGGGGCAAACCGTCGCCGAGTTCGAAGCGGCGGTGTTTCGTCATGAGCATGGCTTGATAACAAGTCCCGTGGAGAGTCGTTACGGTGTTCATGTAGTGTGGGTGGAGCACAATATTCCCGGTGATCTGTTGCCGTACTCTTACGTTGAGGAAAAACTGCGCAGTTATTTGAAGGAGCTGGCGGAGCGCCGGGCGATCGTGGATTATTTGCACAGGCTGGTAGAGGCGGCGGAAATTCACGGCTACCGCTTTGCGCAGGACGGATCTCCGCTTTTGCAGTAATATTTCCTATTCAATACAATGGGTTATGTTTCCATCTCGTAGGTGGGGTCGGCCCTGATGAAGCGGGACTCGTCACAATAAATTATCCGTAAGCAATTAAACGCTCGTTTAGCGATTAAATTAAGGTATAATTGCGACCCCGTGGCCAGGTACGTTTGGCTTTTCGGGTTCTCTTCCAATATCGAGGCGACAGGAACATAGCCTCCGACAGAGCAGAAAAGCAAACGCTTCTCGCCAGGGGCGGTCTCACTTATCTTTGACCTTTCGCCCAAATCCTCCATAATCGGCGGCGGTTTTAATGCTTGTCACCAGATTTTGATTTTCTTGCAAAGGCGCGATTGTAATGACTGTAAAAAAGGCGGATGTGCTGCTAGTCGGCGGCGGTGTTATGAGCACGACCCTTGGGACGATGCTCATGCAAATGGACCCATCCTTAAATATCGTCATGGTGGAAAGACTCGATCATGTCGCCCACGAAAGCACATACGGCTGGAATAATGCAGGCACAGGCCACGCTGGATATTGTGAGCTGAACTACACTCCAGAAACCGGCGATGGCAATATCGAGATCAGCCGGGCGCTTGCTATTAACGCCTCTTTCGAAGTCTCGCTGCAGTTCTGGAGCTATCTGGTGGAGCGCGGCGGATTGCCCAGCCCCAATGAATTCATTAATACCTGCCCCCACGAAAGTTTCGTATGGGGTGAGCCTGACATCGCATTTCTGCGCAAGCGTCATCAATTATTGAGCGCTCATCACCTGTTCAAGGACATGGAGTTCAGTGACGATCCACGCACGCTGCAGGACTGGATGCCGCTGGTGATGGAACACCGTGATCCGATGCAGAAAGTGGCGGCGACTCGCGTTCGCTATGGTTCCGATGTGGACTTCGGCTCGCTGACCCGCAATATGGTCGAGCATCTGCAAAAGAACGCCAACTTTGAGTTATTGCTGAGCCACCCGGTCAAGAGCCTGAAACAGAAATCGGACGGCCGTTGGGCGGTGCAGCTGTCCGACAGCCGCAATGGCGGAAGCAAAACCATTGACGCTGGATTTGTGTTTCTGGGCGCAGGCGGCGGCGCGCTGCCGTTACTGCAGAAGTCAGATATTCCTGAAGGGGACGGCTACGGCGGCTTCCCGGTCAGCGGTCAGTGGCTGGTGTGCAAAAAGCCGGATATCGTCAAGCGCCATTACGCCAAGGTGTATGGTAAAGCGGCCATCGGCGCGCCGCCTATGTCAGTGCCTCACCTGGACACCCGCATCATCAACGGCGAACCCGCGCTGTTGTTTGGACCCTATGCAGGCTTCACCACCAAGTTCCTGAAGACAGGGTCTTCATTAGATCTGTTCGGCTCCATCCGCGCGAATAACTTTGGCCCGATTATGTCTGTGGGCCTCAATAACATGGATCTGACTCGTTACCTGATTAAGGAAGCGATGCAGTCGCATTCAGATCGCGTGAAGTCGTTGCTGAACTACTTCCCGGAAGCGAAAGAAGACGACTGGACGCTGGCGGAAGCCGGTCAACGCGTACAGATCATCAAGCGGGACGCGCAAGGCCGCGGCAAGCTGGAATTCGGCACGGAACTTGTGGCTTCTAAAGACGGTACTCTGGCGGCGCTGCTGGGCGCTTCTCCCGGCGCATCCGTGGCGGTGAAGGCGATGGTGGACGTAATCGAACGTTGCTTCAAGGATCGTTTAAGCAGCGCAGACTGGACGTCCAAGTTGAAGGAAATGATTCCTTCTTACGGCGAGTCCCTGGTGGATAACGCCGAGTTGCTACACAGTGTGCGTTCCAGAACGCTGTCTGTGCTGGGACTGGACAAAAAGCGTATGTAATGGCTGTTGCGCGGTAAGCAAAAGCGCCGCTGGAAGAGTGTAAAGATGAAGAGGGTCGCTGTGGCGGCCCTTTTTAATGGGCGTATTTCAGGTATGAAAAAGCCGCCCAGGGTCGTACGGCATAGGCTGTCATGTAATGAGTCGCTATTGACTCACGCTTGCCTGGGATTGTGCGGCGAGGCTTTTCAGATATGCTGCATTCTCCGGCTTGTCGTTTTCTTCCGCATAGGTCAGCGCGGTGTCGCCGAGGCCATCCGCCAGCGCAGGGTCCGCGCCGGCTTTGACTAGCAGCTCCAGCATAGCCGTATCAGCGTGTTGAGCCGCGTGCATTAATGGGCTGCGCAGCGTGCGGGCGATGTTGTAGCGGCAGTCGTATTGTATTTCCGGCCCTGACTTGTATCGATGATTAACTTCCGCACCCGCGTCGAGCAAGCTCTGTGCGGACTTTGGCAGATTGAATTGAATCGCGTAGTACAGGGCGGTTTTACCGAAACCGTTCTGATAGTTCACATCCGCCCCTTTGTTAAGCAATAAACGGATATAGTCCGGGTTCCGCACAGCGAAGAACAAGGGCGGTTCGTCGCCTTGATTGACATCCTCCACTGACTCTAACAGGGCTTTGACGAGCTCCTCCTGCAAACCTAACCCCAATGCGGCGTTCAGCGCCTGTAGACGGGCGCGTTGATCGGCGTCCGGCAACAATGCGTTTACTTGCTCCAGAGTGGGCGGTTCGTCGTTGAACATTAATACTGCCATTGGCGCCACAGAATGGTCTTCTGAGCTGGGGTAAGCTCCCGCCGCCCGCTGCAGGAACAGGTCGACGCCAGCTTGAGCGGCGGCCTCCGCTTTTTCTGCGTCCAGGTTGAACCGGCTGGCGTAATGGGCGGCCAGGTCGTTTTCCGCCTGCTGCATGACTTGCAGGTATTCGTGGTAGTAGGGCAGGTTGTAAATGCTCTCCAGAGACCAGTAGCGCAGGTAGTCCAGTGTCGCTGCGCGATAGCGCGCTCTGTCTTTTGCATCGATACGGGCCAGGTTCCGTTCCGGCGCGAAGCCTGCCTCAAGCAGCTGAAAGTGGTAATAACGCGATTGGACGTAAATAATCGTGCCGGTGCATAAATGTGAGCCTTGTTCGCTGCGGAACGTGTCGCTCAGCGCCTTCAGGTTCTGCAGAAACGGCAGTTCAGCCAAACTCTCGGGGCACTGATAGTCCACTTCCAGCGGACTGCCTCTGCCTGAACCAAGATCAGGGGCTTCCGAAAATATGCGCGCTGGCTGTGAACTCATTTCCTCGCAGGTCAGCTTGCCATCACCGTAAGGCCCCAGGGTAAGAGTAAAAGGCAGTTTCTTACCCGAGTGAGTCCAGTATCCCTTAATTTCGCTGGGGATCACTGCGCCTGCGTTGTAACTATGGCCAGCGATGGTCGTAGTGGTGAAGCTACCGTCAAAGTTCTCCTCGACTTTGCCCTTGGGAGCGCTGGTTTCGAGATGAATATTTGAGCCTTGTATGCCCCCATGCAGTTCGATGGCGGTTTGGTAGCGGTCGTAAAAGTAGTCGCCTTTTATGGAACCGTTTTCTTCTATCGACAGCGTCATGGTGATCGGGTACTGATCGATGGCCCCGTAATACTTACTTTCAGCCGCCAACGCCGAAGACGCTGCGCCGGCGATAACGAAGGCGGACGGAACGAGACGGGCGAGCCACGTCAGAGAAATCAGCTTGCGGCCAGGCCGCGCGCCTAAGAGGTGATTTGGGGATAATTTGTTCACAACTACTGTCCTGGTGTTGTAACCGACTGCGGATTTTGCCGCTCTGAACGGCGCTCCAGTTTTTCCGCAATAAATAAAAATGTGGGACCCGGATCATAAACCCTAAATGGGCTTTTATGCAGTAAATTTTCGTAATTTCATTAAGTTAGTGGTTATTCACGGCACCCTGAAAGCGTATTTTTAATTGGACGGGAGCGTCAAGAGGGAAGATTGCGGAAGGGGGAAGAGCGCATGGGGACGGAGGAGCGGGAGAAAATGAAAAAGGGAGCGGCATGAAGCGCTCCCTCCTTGACTGTTCATAGGAACAGGGTGTATCAGGGCATGACGAATTCGAAAGAGCCCAGATCGCAGTTCTCAACACCGTCGCCATTGCCGTCTTTAGGGCGTACTACACGGCGCTGATCGGTTCTGGCGCAGAGACCCATGCCTGCGTCGATCGCCGGGCTGGTTTCACGCAGACGGTGGGTTTTGGTCAGGCCGGTATTGTCCATCAAGGGGTAGAGCACTTGGGTGAACACGTCTTCGCTGGCCACTTCCATATCCGCCTTACAGTTGCCTGCGCCGATGCCGGTCATCAGGCCTTTGTTGCGATAGGATACGCCGTAGTCAGCACAGTCGGCGAAACCGCTGTTGTCGAGCAGATGGTTGCCGACCATCAGGCTGTTGCGCACGTTGACGTCGCCGTAGTTGTAGAAGCCATGACCGGTGTTGTCCGCCAAAGTGACGTGAACGATTTTCATGGTGGCCACACCCTGCAGAGTCGGATTGGTGACGCCGTTCACCAGGGCTGCGCCATTCTCGCCCAGAGCGATGTTGCCGCTCAATGTGCTGTTGCTCAGCCACAGATCGGCTGCGTCATCGTTCAGGAACGCGGAACCGGTGGCGTCAGCGACGTTATTGGCGAACGTGGTGCGGGAAATGTCCGCCACGCCGCGGTTATAGACAGCGCCGCCGGCGCCAGTCAGGCTTTCGTTCTCGGAAGAGTTGTTTTCGAAAGTGGTCTCACGCACGAACAGGGAGCCGGTGTTGTAGATAGCGCCGCCGTGCGCTTCATCGCCTTGCGCGCGGTTGTCGTCAAGGATGGACTGATAGATATCGAGCATGCCTTCGTTGGAGATGCCGCCGCCATTGCCGGGGTTCAACTCGCCTTTGGTGACGTTGCCGGTGATGCGCATCTGACGCAGCATCAGCTCACCGTAGTTTTCGATGCCGCCGCCGTAGTCGCGTACGTTGCCGTTACGGATGGTGAAGCCGCGCAACTCCACTTTAACTTCTTTCAGTACTTCGATAGCGCGGTCCAGGCCGTCCGCGTCCAGAATGCTGATGTCGATACCCTGACCTTCGATAACCAGGTCGTCCAGGATGTCCAGATCGCCGTTCAGGTTTTCGTCTTCTTCATCCAAAGGGTTGTCGGCTGGGATGGATAACTTGTAGACGCCTGCATCCAGGATAATTTTATCCGGGCCTGCATTTTCGTTAGCCAGCTGGATGGCTTCGCGCAAAGAACAGTCGCTATCGCATACGCCGTCGTAGCCGTCGGTGAATTTGGTGACTTGAAAGTTGGTTGCGCCTGCTGGGGCGGCGACGATGAGCGCGCCGAGGGTGAGTGAAGAGGTTAGCCGGGAGTAGCTTTTCGCTAATTTGTTATTCATGTCATTCCTTCCTTAGTTTTGATGTTGGCGCGGTTAGATACCCCTTTAACCACGCGGGCGTAAATATACTGGTTTAAAAAACAAAAGAGTAGGTAAAATGACTTAGGACAAACCGCTATATAAATCCTCTAGTTAGCGTTTTTTAACGGAAACTTGATCTGGATGCGCTTTTTCGTTTTTGATGCATACTTAATTCATTCTCATGCAATGTTTTCTCATTGGCGGAGCAAACGAAAATGCCGAAGGCGTTGATGCTGTTAATCGCTCTCGCCGCTCTACTGGGCGGTAAAGTGGCGGCCGCCGCGGACCTGATTGAACTGAAGGCCGCCGCCGATCCCTGGCCTCCATTTATTGACCCCGAACACCCACAGGGCGGCGTCTCTGTCGAGATCGCCAACGCGGCGTTCGCCACCCAGGGATATAAGGTAAAACAGCTTATCGTTCCCTGGGCGCGGGCGGTGGAAGGAACCAGGCGAGGTACTTTCGACCTGATTCTCGACGCCTGGTGGAGTCAGGAGCGCATCGATCTGTTCGCATACAGCGATCCCTATCTGACCAATGAGGTTAAGTTCATCAAGCTCAAGGGCGATCTGTTTGAGTTCAAGGGACTTGAAAGCCTGCGCGGCAGAGTGGTTGGCGTGGTGCGAGGGTATGCTTACAACGACGCCTTCATGGAGGCGGACTATTTTACCCGCCTGGAAGTCACGCAATTCATGCAAAGCGTTTTGATGCTGTCGCAACGACGCATCAATCTGACTTTGGAGGACGAACTGGTGGCTCGTTATCGCATCCAGCGGGAAGAGCCCACGCTATTGCCGATGCTGGAGTTCGTGGAGCCGCCCCTGAGCGCTAATAAGTTGTACGTTATCAGCGGCGTGGAAAACCCCCGTCACCGGCAATACATCAGCGCATTTAACAGGGGGCTGGCTATTATCAAGGCAAATGGGGAATTTGACCGCATTTTGAAGGAAAACGGTCTGGTGGATGGCGCGCGTGTTCAGGTTGGTCCCTGACAGGAGAACAGGACCAGCACCAGCAGGAGTATCAGCGCCCAGAATCCCGACAGCATCTGCCAGAACATGACTGGGCTGCGGTCTTCCATTTCCAGAGGATTGTCCTGCAAAAACGCAGGGTTAGGATTTTTCAGGTCCTGCAGCAACGCATTCATGGTCTGATAACGCTGATCCAGGTCGAACACTACCCCTTTCTGCAGCGCCCGGTCGAACCAGAGTGGAATCACCGGGTTGAACTGCATGGCGGAGCGGTAACGCAAGCGGTCGTAATCAAAGCGGGAGCGGCACTCGTTGATGTGGTCGCCGTAGGGCAGTTCGCCCGTGAACATTTCGTAGGCGATGGTCGCCAGGGCGTAGAGATCGCCTCGTGCGCCGGTGTTTTGCCCCAGCAGATACAGCGGATCGGAGTAAGAGGCGGTGCCCAGAGCGGCCACATGCTCTAGGGGGCGGAAGACTTCGGCGACGCCGGCTACGTAGACGGAGCCGAAGTCGATGATGGTCGCCCGATTATCTGGGCTGACGATGATATTGGCCGGTTTTAAGTCTTGATGAATGGTGTCCTGGCTATGCAGTGCGCTCAATCCGTCAGCGACCTGTGCGATCAGCGCAAAGGCGGTTTTGGGCTTGGGAAATGGGTGGTCTTTGATCCACTGCTGGAGGGTGACGCCTTCCACGTGCTCCATCAAATAATAAAGGCAGGTGCGCGCCTGCGGCTGCTCGATAATGCGCACCACATGCGGATTATCGATGCGTTTGCCGATCCATTCCTCCTGTATGAAACGGTCGATATAGCTGACGTCTCCCAGATAATTTCGTGATGGCGTTTTCATCACCCAGCGTTCGCCGCTGTCCTGATCTCTCACCAAGTAGAGCTGACTGCGTGAGGAAGCGAAAATCTCTTTTTCGACGACAAGTCCGTCCAGGTTCATGCCGGGTTCCAATTCGGGAGGAAAGGGCAGACGGGTTAACTGGTTGCTGTAATCTTCCAGCGTGGTGTCCGGCAAATCATCCACCGCCAGCACGATAGCGCTGAGGTTGTCATTGCTCCCGGCTTGTAGCGACTGTTGCAGCAGCTCATCCACCGCTTCCTGCGCAGTAGGCGCATGGTCCACGATGTTTTTGATCGTTTCGTCGTCGAGAAAGTCATGCACGCCGTCGGAAGTGAGAATCAGAATGTCGCCTATCTCCAGCGGCGTTTTGCTGTAATCAATGGGCAGGTTGTTATCCATGCCTACCGCTCGGGCGAGCATTTTTCTACCGCCGCCCAGGCTGACGATATGATCCCGGGTCAGTCGGGTCAGTGCGCCGTGACGCAACAGGTAGATACGGCTGTCGCCGACGTGGAAAATATGCGCGGTGCGGGATTTGAGAATCAATGCGGAAAAAGTGCAGAGATAGCCCTTGGCCTCATGCACGAATTCCTGGCTTTTACGATACAGCCTGAGATTGAGGGAGGAGAGTATCTTCTGGCCTGCGTGACTGACAGCCCAGGTGTCTGGCGTCTTCAGATAGTCAGCGATGAACAGCTCCACCGCCGTAGCGCTGGCTTCCTTGCCGGCTTCCGCGGAGCTGACGCCGTCCGCCAGCGCGGCGACGACGCCTTTACTGTGCAGGCGTCGCTCCTGTGAGGGGGCGCACACCGCCACCGCGTCTTCATTGAGGGTTTTGACGCCGGCGGTGGTGATAGAGCCGTGGTGGACGCTCAGAGGCATGTCTGACTCATGTCGGTTTAGCTTACATCAATCATATGCACGCTGCCGTCAGGCATGACTTCTGCAATCTGACCGCTGGGCTCATCCAGGAACCAGCAGGCGACGAACACTACCGCCGCAGAGGCGGCGATCACCTGGAAGAAGGTGCTGTAGTCGACGAATGAGAGTACGGTGAGGTAGGCGACGCCGCCTACGTTGCCGTAAGCGCCAGCCATGCCTGCAATCTGTCCGGTCATGCGACGTTTCACTAGGGGGACGATGGCGAACACTGCGCCTTCGCCCGCTTGCACGAAAAACGAGCAGCACATGGTGGCGGCCACTGCGAGAGGCAACCACCAGCCGCCGTCGATCATGCTGAGCACGAAGTACCCGCCGGCCAGTCCGCCGATCAGCAACATCAGGCTTTTGCGACGACCGATCTTATCGCTGAAATGTCCTCCGGTGGGACGGGCCACCAGATTCATGAATGCGAAACCGGAGGCCAGCAGACCGGCTTTGACCGGGTCCAGACCGTCAAAGGTTTCCAGGAAGAACAGCGGCAACATGGACACCACCGCCAGTTCTGAGCCGAAGGTGACGAAGTAAGCCAGATCCAGCAGCGCCACTTGTTTGAACTTGTAGTGCTCATACTCTGGCGCGCCTTGCGTCAGGTTTTCTTTGTTGACCTTCCAGATCTGGCTGGTCTGGAACAGGAACAGTATCACCAGGGCTATCCACAGAATGTACATGGTGTTGTCGGTGAGCAGGGCGACGCCAGCAGGAGACAGTTTCCAGGCCAGTACAGCAAGGGCCAGATACATCGGTACGTTCATCACCAGATAGAAGATAAAGTCGCCTTTGCTGGTGACCTCCAGACCGCCTGATTTTTTCGGTTTAAAGTAAGTAGAGCCTTTGGGGGTGTTGCGGGCCACTTTGTAGTAAATGATGCCGTAGAGAAAAGTGAGTACGCCAGTCAGGCCCAGCGCATAGCGCCAGCCGTCATCGCCGCCGAACAACAGGGCGAGGGTGGGCAGCGTCATGGCGCCGGCGGCGGAACCGAAGTTGCCCCAGCCGCCGTAAATGCCTTCAGCAATGCCGACTTGCTTGGCCGGAAACCATTCTCCCACCATACGAATGCCGATCACGAAGCCTGCGCCGACGAAGCCGAGCAGGAAGCGAAACAAGGCCAGAGATTCGTAGGTGTCCGCCATGGCGAAGCCGGCGCAGATAAATGAAGAGGAGATCAGCAAGCCGCTATACACCAGGCGTGGGCCGTATTTGTCGACCAGAATGCCGATCAGTATCCGCGCCGGAATCGTAAGCGCGACATTGAGAATCAGCAGGGCTTTTACCTGTTGGCTGCTCAGGTCCAGCGCCTCCTTAATGAACACCATCAACGGCGCATGGCTGAACCACACCACAAAGGTCAGAAAGAACGCAAACCAAGTGATATGGAGCGTCTTTATCTTGCCGTCGCTGAAGTTGAATAAATTGAGTTTGCTGTCGGTACTCATACATCTCCCCTTCGCATAGGGTTGGAAAAGACATGGGAAAGCATTGGCTTTCGTTAGGGACCATGGATGACTGCAATATTTCACCTGCGCGGTCTAATCGAATTGATCAGTATCAAATTGCTTCAGCGGCCGATTCGCTCGTGACCGGGGGCTCTACCTCCAAAGAGATAGCGACTGAGGGTTCTTTAATTGCGGCGTATATGGCGGGTTCAGAGAAGTCTTACCTACAAGTAGGTAGGTAAACGCCAATGTGCAGAGAAACGTGGTTTATTTGGGTAAGATGGGTCTTCTTGGCGTTTTTAACCCGTATTCTTGCAACTAAAGGCCGATACAACTCGGCGCAAACTGCTGCATGGGGAAAAGCACCAATGCTCTATACCGAAAAACTGGGACAACGCGCGCTCGTCGCGGCGACGCTGGCGTTCGCCGCCAACTTTTCGGTATGGACGCTGTATGCGGTGCTGGGGCTGCGTATTCGAGAGCAGCTGGATCTCAGCATCATCCAGTTCGGATTGTTGCTGGCGGCGCCGATGTTCAGCGGCGCGCTGCTGCGCTTTCCTGCAGGCGTGCTGAGCGAGGTAGTGTCCTGTCGCAAGTTGTTTATCTGGCAGATGGCGTTGCTGCCGCCAGCGCTGTTCTTATTGCCATGGGTCAGCAGCTATCGAGGATATCTGTTGGCGGGATTGTGGTTAGGAGTCTCCGGCGTATCTTTTACGATCGGCATTCGTTATGTCACTGCCTGGTTTGAAAGCCGCAGCCAGGGCTTCGCCATGGGTGTGTTCGGCGCAGGCAACGCCGGCGCGGCAGTGACTCTGGCGCTGGCCCCGGTCATAGAGAGGGTATGGAGCGCTGAGTTTATCGGGCCTGTCTATGGCGTAGGCATGCTGGTCATCCTGGTGCTGTTCTGGGTGTTGGCGCCGGAGGACACCCGCTACATGCAAACCCGTCGGCGCGCGGATCTGGCATATCATCTACAGCCGCTGAAAGATCCCCAGGTGTGGCGCTTCAGCTTGTATTACTACTTCGTATTCGGCAGCTTCCTGGCGTTGTTGATGTGGTTGCCGCACTACTACGTCAATGAATATGGTCTGTCGTTACAGAACGCCATGTTGCTGACGTTGCTATTCGTCACCACTTCCAGCATGGTGCGGGCGTTAGGCGGCTGGTTTGCGGACCGGTATGGGGGCAGGGCGGTGAACTGGAGCGTCTTCTGGATTTGCCTGGTGTGTCTGTTTTTTTTGAGCTATCCACCTACGAGCATGACCATTCATGGCGTTGATAGGGATGTGCAACTGGAAATTCGCGTCAACGTGTGGGTGTTTACTCTGCTGATGCTGGTTATCGGCGTGGCGCAGGGCTTCGGCCGTGCTTCCGTCTACAAAATCATCCACGACTACTTCCCAGACCATATGGGCAGCGTCGGTGGAACCGTGGCCACACTCGGCGCCGCTGGCGGCTTTACCCTGCCCATCGCCTTCGCCCTGGCGGTGGAAGCGCTGGGAGTCCACTCCGCCAGCTTCATGGTCCTATATGGCGTACTGGCCGCCTGTATGGTGGCCATGTACGCAGCCATCCGCAATGAACGCAGCCGACGTCGGGTACGGGAAGCGAGGGAGCATAACTTTTTGTTGGATGATTGAGATTGGAGGGAATTGAACTGCAAATTTGCGGTATTCTTGGAGGGTTGAGTGGATGCGTGGGTCGCTAGCCCTGCTCGGGATGTCTGGTTTCAGGGAGGTCGGAACTGGGCTGAATAGAATTTGGGGCGCCAAACCCAGGCGAGTTTGAATAGCCTTTTGTAGACAGTCGAGATGAAGAAAAAAGTCTCAATTACAATTATACTTATATTTGTTTTAAGCTTGCTTCCATGTATCAGCCGAACCTGGAAGCTGGCGTCGGACGCACATGGTCTGGTTATACTTGCCACTCTCAACCCGAATGAAATGACATTTAATCCGTATAGCAAAGACGGACTGTTTATTAATTCAGAAATCGCCTTGCTCTTACTGGAACAATTCGAGTATCCCTACAGAAGGTGCTCGAGCATTTCTGAAATAATAGAAATTTGTAATACCTCTCTAATTACCTGGGTTGGTCGTGCACTGGATATGCATGGACCTGTGCAAACAGAGCGTGGTTATCGCCTGTTGAGCTATTTTATCTCGCGTGGTGAAGACGTTAATAAGCTAACCGATGGTATGGCTCCGGTGCATGAGGCAATTCTCTTTCGTAATGCAAAGTATTTAAAAGTATTACTGGACGCCGGCGCGAGCCTTGATATAAAGATTGAGCGCCCCGGAAGAAAATACGATGGGCTTGATGTGCTACAGTTTCTTGAATTACTTGAATCAAAGAAAGATACGAAATTTAATGAAATCCGCAAAATTATTCAGCAAGTTAAGATTTAACAAGGCGCCCACAGGGAGAAACTGCGCTGCAATTCGATGTTGGGCGCGCTGTGTATGAATCTAAAGCAGGTATGTGAAACACTCTTAGACAACGCTGATATGCGTATTGACTTGAGCGCCTTCCCAAAAGTTACTCTGGATATACTGGTTTATGGAACCATGGACGATAAGTATTGGAAGGCTGTTTTTGTATGTGACCAGGTCGTCTACATGGATGCGGAGCTTGACGATGACTCATTGAGCAATGATTTATTTGTCGTCTTGGAAACCCGTGTGAAAGAAACAACCAAAAGTAAAGTAACGCCTTCGGTTCAGCATAGAATGCACAATTTACAAGATGAAGACCCAGTGTGGGAAGTGCATCTGTATGGCGGTATGTCGCTCACAATAGTTACGACAAAGTTTGACTGGAAACTCATAGAGCTAGCTGAAAGCGAATACGAAATGGCTCTTGCCTGACGAGTCAAAGCATGAGCCTTTTTGACAAGAGATCGCTATCAGCAGCGTACCAGTGACGGATATTCTCTTTATATGAAAACGGATGAATTTATTGAGGGTAGAATAAGGTGGAGAGCTCGAGAGCATGGAATACCAAAGCCGCGCACTAATTTTTGGAATGACGTCAAGAATGCGCCACAGATTAATTTACCCAAAGAGCTTGGTAAGCCGGTCCTGATATCTTCCAGTAGCGAAGCTGACTTGATTGTTTTATGCACCCGAGGCGCGGCGGTGAAGAGCAATGGGCAAGAGGCCACATTTAGTTACGAAAGCATCGAAGAGGCTCGCGATGCGCCAATCACTGAGGATGAAGACAAGGCCGACCTTTCTCGGCTAGTCATTAAACTATCCAGCGGCAATGAAATATTTGTATCTCCAGAACCCTACGGTCCTGCATTTTCTATATGGAATATACTGATTATGCTCCAGAGAATGCACAGGACATAGGTTTCTTTGACATTCACACACGCGAAACGGCAAGAGCGGACAACTTTTCGACGTCATTTCTTTTGTAGAAAATCATAAAAGGCGCGATCAAAAATTAGCTTGATGAGCGAAACTTTAGGCGCGCCAGTAATCACAGGGCATTATGGACTTTAAGGCGGAAATACAGAAATTAATGGGACTGGAAGTTTCCTGGCCTCGGAAAGGGTATGGCTCGGTAATTTTTCTTGAGCTTGGGACGTTGTCTTCAGTTAAAACAAAACGGGGACTAAAGGAAAAAGGCGAGGCTTGTATTGCGATTGAATGGGACTGGCGGGTTGAGCGAGAGGGTGAAGTGTTGTTCGGGAGCTCTAACTCAAATGTTGAAGTGGCTTGCGGTATTCAATCTTTAATGCATTGCCGTATAGAGAGCATAGAAATCAGTGGTAATGTACCTGAGCTGGAAGTGGTTTTCTCTGATAAAAGCTGTCTAAGGTCCATGATAACGGTTACCGGTGATCCTAGATGGTCAATCAGGCTTCTAACTGGAGAGTGGATTTCGTCTGTCGACGGCAAGCTAAGTGATGAAAATGCAATACCATATCTAACAGAAGAAGAAAAAGAGATTTTTTTAATTGCAGAGGCTGCGGCCGTAAGATGGGGCGTTCCAGAGAGGCAACCGCGTGGCGGGTCTTGTTCGGAGTGTAAGTATTATGCGCCAATAGATGGTAATGGGCATCTATTAGATTATGGCGTTTGTGTTAGCGGAGGCAGCACTCTCGATGGTTGCGTGGTCAACTTTCGCAGTGGTTGTCCCGAGTTTTTTGCTAAAGGTCTTTCATGAGCGATGAAAATGGTAAAGGAAAAGAGCTGGCTAAGCAGTTAATAGATGCTGGGCTTGAAGGAGTAACTGAGGATATGCTTGAAAGCATGTCATTAAGGGAGCTTAAGATTCTTCATGAAAAATTCATAAATAATCTACTTGGTAGTTATCATGCTAATAGTGTTGACTTTCAGTTTGAAGTTACCAGGAAAAGAATTAAGAAAATAGAAGAAAAGGCGCTTAAAAGACTTCACGATCATCCCTCTCGATAACTTATAATGGCGTAAATGAGATGGGGATATAATATATGCCTTTTACGAACAATGTATTAAAAGGCTAAGTACAAGAGAGGAATAGTGGCTGCCAACAGAGGAGAAGTTAGGAGTGCCTTTTCTATTGGAATATGCGGGCCTCTTCTAAATCACGTTGTCGCCTCTTAGGTGTTGAGGTATTCAAAAAGATTTATTTTTATCTAATCATGAGTATTCGTAAAGTATATTTATTTGGTATCGATGAAAAGGTAGATGATACCGACAGATTAATGAACGAGCTGTTTGAAGAAATAGCCAAGGAAATTATATGGAGCGGAGGCATTGTCGTTGACAGGCAGCCTTTTCCATTAGTTCCTGATTGGTTTATGCGGGTAAAAACTCTAACTTCGGAAGTGATTATTTGTGGGGCTATATATCGCCTTTCCCCAGGACGGTGGGGTATGGATATTCGAAACTTACCTGAAGAGTTTGAGCAAGGGCAGTCTACATATGGCTGGTTGGAACCAGGGAATATGAGTCGGGAGATCAGTCCGGAAGTATATGAGTATCTGTCGCCAATAATTGAATCTGTTGTCAAGCGATACGCTAAATATTTTTTCTGGGTAGACAACAATGAAGACTTTAAGCATTTTGTGAATGAGCCTTTATAAATCACTTCCCAAAAATATGCGCAATGTGATTGGCTTCAAGGGATGTATATACTCAAAGCAGTAGGAGAAAATCCGGCTGAGGCGAGCTATTCGCTTAATTTTGTGAGTTGCTCTTTAGGCTGATGGTTTAAGGTAAGGCATGGCGCTTTCTCTTCGGCTCCCATGATATATTGAAATATAATATTTTTGAATAATAAGGTGTAAATGAAAAAACGTATTCTTGTGTTAATTTGTATAGCCATTGTTGGCTGTACTTCAGATGCGGCGAGTTTTACTTCAGAGTATGAACAGTGTAATGATCCTGGTTTTACAAGTTGCTTGGGGGTTGACATTGCCAGGTGTGATGCTGAATTTTCAGAAGCAGAGACATCGTGTAGGATTAAGTTGGAGAAAAGCCCTTTGGTATCGAATATGAATGAATATATGAAAAGAGGAAGTTTGGTTGGATGTATGTTGCAAAGTGTATCGCTATCTATTAATAAGCAAATGTACGAAATTGCGCAATGTACGAAGTGATTTGCAGTGCTACATTATAGGCGCGCACCCCTAGGGCGTGTTGACGTTTCGTCATAGGTGATAGATAGGCGCAAACTCGTCATATTGCGGTTCCCACACCAACAACAAAACGAGTTTGCGATGCCCCGATTGATGCTCAGTGACGAGCTTTGGTCGAAGCTGAAAGAGATCATGCTGCAAGAGCGAATCTATAACAAGCCCACACTACGAATGATGGTGGAAGGCATGTTGTACCGAATGCGGACGGGGTGTCCCTGGCGAGACTTGCCAGGGCAGTTTGGAGACTGGAATTCGGTGTTCAAAAAATTCAATTCCTGGTCTACCCAAGGCAAGTGGTTGAGGATCTTCCGGAGCTTGGTCCGCGAGCCGGATTTGGAATGGGGGTTCATTGATGGCAGCTATGTGAAGGCCCATCAGCACAGCGCAGGAGCCTGTACGGAAGAGCCTCAGGCGATTGGGAAGAGTCGGGCGGGCAATACCACGAAAGTGCATCTGGCCGTGGATGCCTATGGTCTTCCAGTGGAATTTGAGATCACTGGAGGCGAGGTCAATGACTGCACAGCAGCGGCGGAGTTGATTGAAAAGCTTCCCTCGTCAGAGGCGATTGTCGGAGACAAAGGCTACGACAGTGAACGAGTGCGGGCACAGATCGAAAGGAAGGGGGCCAGGGCCGTGATACCGAGAAAGCGAAACTCTGTCAAAGGTAATGACGATATGGATTGGGGTTTATACAAGTATCGCCATTTGGTGGAAAATGCCTTCGCCCGACTCAAACAGTACCGGGCCATCGCGACGAGATATGACAAGTTGAAGAGAAACTATGAAAGTATGGTAGCCATGGCTTGTGGGTATTTATGGCTGCCGATGTGAAACGTCAACAGGCCCTAGGCAAATCGCACTATGCGGTGAATAATTAACCATAGTTTTCTGTGCAAGTAGGTGAGGGATATAGAGTGGGGCGCGTATGAGTTTCCTTGAGGAGTCATGGGAAGAAAGGGAAGAGATTTTGTATAAGGAGATATTTGGGAATATTGGGCCAGGGATATACCCGTTATCTGTAGAGATATTTTATCGATTGAACGCTAATAGTGTTGACCCGCGATGGCTCTCTCATGGAGTTTTTAAGTGTCCGCCAGCACGAGATAGAGATACGTGGGCTTATGTTACCTCGGGAATGTCCAACCCTTGGGAAACAGATAAACGAGAAGAATACTCTGGGCTCGGCGTAGAGTTTCTAATGGAAACGGAAAATGAAGAGCTGTGGGCGGTTGAAGCCCTCCAGACACTGTTGGGCTATAACCTACTGCTTGCAGCTGGTCTGATGGGGGACTTTCCACCGCTGTACTACGGAGACCGAGTGCCCTTAGTCTTGTCTGAATCAGTTAAAACGATGATGTTTATCCAACCTGTGCACTTTCCCAGCCGCTTTTCCATAAA
Source organism: Hahella sp. NS-SX17 (assembly GCF_057367735.1). Classification (NCBI taxonomy): domain Bacteria; kingdom Pseudomonadati; phylum Pseudomonadota; class Gammaproteobacteria; order Oceanospirillales; family Hahellaceae; genus Hahella; species Hahella sp. NS-SX17. The sequence continues at coordinate 4,488,548 of NZ_CM170632.1, read as the reverse complement.
ATCGGGTAGTGTCGATTTGATACAGGTTGTCGGTATCACTCCGTCAGAACTGCAGGCTGTTAAGCAGTCATCATCCGAAGAAATCAAAGAAAAGTTAATTGGCAATATGGGCCGCTTGGTTACCTGCAAGGAGCGAGACAGTGTCGCGTAAATCATCTGGCAAGCGATTGGCCTTCTGCAGTGCGCCAACTCTGCGCCACAACCACTCACAAACGCCATTTTGCAAAGTTTTACACTTCCATCTCAGTCCTTCGAAGCCCGACAAACAGGGTGTTTTCCGGGTTTTTTAGCGATTAACCGGCGACATTAGTCGTAGTCTTCGCCAAAAAATGGGGAATTTTATCGAGTTGGCGTCCGGGTAGCATCAATTAGCTTCACTTTGCTCCTGTCAGCGAAATTGCAATAAACACGTATATACAGCAAAATTCACGACCTGCCTAAAGCCTGTTTTCGTCCTTCGATCAGCGACTTGAATTCGGTGTCATTTTCATGGGGAACCCGGACTCGGCGCGCAGGTTGGCTCTGTGTATAAATCTATTGCTGAAATTATAAAACTCAGGTGTTTAACTGGACTATTCATTCAATCTTTCGAGACTCCAATATAAAAATAAAAGAGGGTTGAGATGTTGGATTTCCTGACTCAATTGATATGGGGCAAGGTGCTTGTCGCTGTCCTCATCGCGCTGGGATTATTGCTCACCATTACCTCGCGCTTCGTACAGTTCCGCTATTTCGGTCGGATGTTTCGTCTCGTCCGTCGTTCGATGAAAGAATCTCAGGATCAGATCAACTCATTTCAGGCGTTATCCCTGACGCTCGCCGGTCGAGTGGGGGCGGGCAACATCGCTGGCGTCGCCATTGCTATCGCCTTGGGTGGCCCTGGCGCGGTGTTCTGGATGTGGCTGATCGGCTTGATCGGTATGGGACTCAGCTTTTTTGAGTGTTCACTGGCGCAGCTGTTCAAGCGCAAAGACTCTGATGGCAGCTTTCGCGGCGGTCCCGCCTATTACATTCATCGTGGCCTGGGCCTCAAATGGCTCGCCGTTCTGTTTTCCGTATTGCTGCTCGTGACTTTCGGCTTTGCCTTTAATGCTTTGCAGGCGCATACCGTCGCGTCCACGCTTAAACATACCTTTGGCATCGCCACGCCGATTACTGGTTCTGTGCTGGTGGTGTTTATTGGGCTGATTATTTTCGGCGGCGTGCGTCGCATCGCTGAGGTGGCGGAAGTTATCGTGCCTATTATGGTGCTGGCGTACTTTGGCATTGGACTGTATGTCATCGGCATGAATTATCATGCAGCGCCGGCGACCTTCCTCTTGATCTTCAAGAGCGCGTTTGCGCTGGAGCCTGCTTTTTCCGGATTGATCGGCACCGCCATCATGATGGGCGTGAAGCAGGGTATGTTCTCTAATGAGGCAGGTTTGGGCAGCGCGCCTAACGTATCCGCGGCGGCCAAAGTAGGGCACCCGGCGGACCAGGGTATTGTGCAGGCGTTCAGCGTGTTCATGGATACCATGGTGTTGTGCACCTGCACCGCGATGATCATTCTGATGTCCAACTCTCTGGATCTGGGCGGCGTTTTGAACGGCGTTGAGTTGACCCAGTTGGCGCTGGCCAAGCAGATGGGAGAGCTGGGACGTGGACTGATCAGTCTGGCGCTGATGTTGTTCGCTTTCACCTCCATCATTTACAACTACTATCTGGGGGAGAACAGCCTCAGGTATCTGAACTCCTCTAATGAAAAAGTCGTCGCCATATACCGTATGTTCACGCTTGGACTGGTGATGTGGGGCGCCTTGCAGAATCTGGCTGCGGTGTTTGCGTTCGCCGACATCACTATGGGCCTGCTGGCGCTGGTGAATCTGGTGGCGGTGTTTATGCTGCTGAAAGTCGGATTGCGCCTGTTGCGTGACTATGACGAGCAGATTCAATCCGGGGTGAAGAGTCCGGTATTCGATCCAGACAAGTTCGCTGACCTGGATATTGATCATTCCGCCTGGACGCACTCCGCGCGAGACGAGAGCGAAGAGCAGAATGAAGAGCTTTCTGTGTCGCCAAGAGTAGGCGCACCGGTTATTCCCAGCTAAAATTAGCGGTTATATCAATATATTAAGAACCGTTTTGATCGTTTCGCCCGCGTCATCCTGATATTCATGACGCGGGTGGGCGGCGAACGGGAACCGCTAGGAATAACATGACCGAGGACTTCTGCAGTAATCTGAAGTTGCTGTGCAGCCACTATAAATCCACCGCCGAAGTCTGTCGGCGCATGGAAATCCACCGCGCCCAATTCAATAAATATCTGAACGGAACCAGCCAGCCCTCGCGCTTCGTTTTACGTAAAATCTGCGACTTCTTTGGCGTGGAGCCCCATGAGTTGGCTCTGCCGCATGATCGCTTCATGCAATTGGCTCAACCCCGCGTTCCCAATGAAAGGCGCGTGAGTCCGTCGGAAAAGCCTTATGCGGAGAAACTGGAGCGTTTACAGAAGCAGTCGGAAGGGCGGCTGGATAAGTATCTGGGCTACTACTACGAATACCACTTTTCCATGACCTTTCCGGATCAGATTATTCGCAGCCTGCTGCAGATTGATATGAGCGGGAGCGATTATTACTTCCGTCGCCTGGAGCGTATGCGTCCGCCCAACAAGGAGGAGAAATACAAGTCCCGCTATGAAGGGACGGCCATGTTTCTCTCCGAGCGCATCTTCCTGGTGGGATACGAGACCCTGACCCACAACGAGATTGCGCAGACGATTCTTTACCCAACCTATAAAAGCAGGGTGAGTTACTTGTCTGGCCTGAAGCTGGGAGTCTCCGCCAGCGACAGGCGCGAGCCGGTGTGCGTGAAGGTCGTGTTGGAATACCTGGGACGCTCCATTGGCAAACGGGAGGCCTTGCAGAAATGCGGTTTATTCAACCCGGCGACAGACGCTGTGGCGCGACATATCAAAGAAAAAATCGCTGACGCCACCGGGTATCGCGGCGCCAGTTTGTTGGCGACGCCGTTATAGTCGATGTTGTCGCAGTGAGGGCTGCTAGAGCTCTGCCAATAACTGGAGCTCTACCAATAAATAGGTACCACCAATGCCCTTGCGGTGTGGCGAGGGCATTTGACGAGGGTCAAGGGATTACTGGAGACAAGCCCCCTACAATGAGGCTGTCTGATCACTGACTGAGGTAAGCCGTTTTGAACCGCCGCACCGATCTCCCACTGATTTACGCCTGCTCCGGCTGCTCTAACGTTGCGCAGTTGGCCAACAATGCCGCTGTGGCGATGGACCGTCGGGGCTTAGCGGAAATGTCCTGTATCTCCGGCGTTGGCGGCGGCGTGAAATCTCTGGTCAAAGTCGCCTGCAGCGAACGTCCGATCATCGCTGTAGACGGCTGTCTGCTCGGCTGCGTTAAGCAATGCCTGAACAACGTGAATGTGACGCCAAAGGTCTATGTGCGCCTGGATGAGCAGGGTTATCGGAAACGCTACGGCGAGGATTGCTCTGAGGGTGATTTGGAGGTCGTCGTCGAACAGATTCTGGTCGCCATCGCGCAAGCCGGGCTGGACGCACAATGAACGCCTCCGCCTCCTTCAGAGACCGTCTTCACGTCACGCCTGTGAAGGACCCGTTGCAAGTCTCCAAGCAGGACGACTCTGTATTGCAGGACAGGTATGGGCGGCGATTGCGCTATTTGCGTCTGTCCATCACCGATATCTGTAACTTCCGCTGTAATTACTGTTTGCCGGATGGATACCAATGTAAGACGGAAACGTTGCCATTATCTCTTGGCGAGATTCAGACTCTCACTACCGCCTTCGCCGCTTTGGGAACACGCAAGGTGCGCATCACGGGCGGCGAGCCGGCCATTCGCCGCGACTTGCCGCAGATCATCCACGCCTGCGCGCAGACGGAGGGGATTCGCAAAGTCGCCCTGACGACCAATGGCTATAACCTGCGCAAACAGATTGATGCATGGGCGGACGCCGGATTGAGCGCATTGAACGTCAGCGTGGACAGTCTTGACCCGCAACGGTTTCACGCCATCACCGGCCATGACCGTTTGCATGCGGTGCTCAACGGCCTGGATCGTGCGCTGGAAATTGGGACAATGCAGGTCAAACTCAACTCTGTTCTGCTGCGGGACTACAATGGCGACCAATTGACGCCGTTTCTGCAGTGGGTGAAGGACAAGCCTGTGGCGGTGCGTTTCATTGAGCTTATGCAAACAGGCGACAACGCTGTATTCTTTCGCGCTAACCATATATCGGGCGCGGAAATCGCCGAACAACTGGAGCAACAGGGCTGGTCATTGGTCCCCAAAGACATTGACGCCGGCCCCGCTCAGGAATATCAGCACCCCGATTATCGCGGCCGCATCGGCCTGATCATGCCCTACAGTAAAGATTTCTGCGCCACCTGCAATCGGCTGCGCGTCTCCTCTCAAGGCAAACTCCACCTCTGCCTGTTCGCGGAAGCCGGCGTCAACCTCCGCGATCACCTCCGCAACGGCGATGTAGTAGGAGCCGTCGCCGCCATTCGCCGCGCGGTAGAAGGCAAACTGCCGGGCCACTCTCTGCATGAAGGCTTTACTGGGGCGATGTCTCATCTGGCTATGTTGGGTGGGTGAGGGCGGAGATAGATTTGTGCATGAAAGCAACTTTTCATTCAGGATGAGTGTGTAACAATATACCGCTAGTTTTTCTCGCTGGCGGTCAGTCGTAGCATGTGCAAATCTACTTCTTTTCCCAGGGACTTTCAGCAGATAGCTCTCGTTTTAGTATTTTTACATCACACTTGTCGTTGACGCTAAATTCATAACTTATTTTATCAATTCGCTCTTCCTGGGCAATTGATACTGTGTAAGTATTTGATGTGGTTAGCTTTATTTTGGTTATGCCTCCGCCTCCCGCATGAGGGTAGTTCTCACCGATGTCTTTTAGTATCACTTGCAAAACTTCTTGTGACTTTTTAGTGGGTGTATTAGCACAAAGCTTTGTATTTTCCATTGTATTTTGTCCTCCAGCGACTGCATGTGCGCAGCCAAATAATGTTGATAATGATAGCATTAGGTATGCAGTCTTCATCGACTTCCTTTGGAATGTTAGTTTCATTGGATTACTTTTTAGTGTTGTGAGGTTACTTGCGCTTTGGCTTTACAGTGATATGAACGTTTGAGGCAGCTTCTGGAAGCGTTCTTGGGTAGTGTCTTTTTCTTTTCGGAGCCCAATCAGCCGCATTCGTCATACTACCCTTTTTGGTAAAATCAATCATTGCCCGCCTCCATGGGTTAGCATGTCGATCTCGAAGTTCCATACCTTGGCCCATGACGGAGTACTTATCCTTGTCAGCAACACCGTAACAAGGCCCGAGGTTTGTATTACCTGAAGGAGGGCAGTGTTTTTTCCCTATGTCGACATGTCCTAAGCCAAGTAGGTGGCCAATTTCATGGACGTGAGCTCGTTGCATAATAGGATTGCCTTTGCTGTCAGTGCCTTTTTGAACAGAGTTTGTGTCGAGGCTATCATACAGTTTGGAGTGAGATCCGAACCACGTTTCAGATTTATCCAGTCTAACAACTTCAATTACATGGTGAAATTTTTTTGCGGGAGAGTAGTCTTCGCCATATAGTTCAAAGCGACACCAAATGTTAGGTATATATTTTGTTCCTGCGTCCACGTACTCAAACTCAGAAAAATTATTAACTAGCCAAAACTTCCCATGCCAGAAATTCTTAGCTGAGCTTACAAAGTTGGCTTTCCACGAGAGCCACTCCGAGCTTGACCATTTTACAATCTTACGAGCGGTAGCGCTTTTGTCGCCGTAGTCATTGTATGTGCCTGTTGCTGCACCGCCGGATGGGTTGATTTGTTTAAAGCCTAAACGGAGTTGAATTGTGAGATTGGCATTATTGTAGGCATCACAGACATCTGTATCTATTACAGCATCCCATGAAGCTTTTTTGATCGTTTTTTTCATTTATTTGATATTCCATTATGCTACGAGCGACAAGTTATGGATAACTGCTGCAAGAATGTAAGAAAGCTGCCATGAACTATTTGGAGGAGTCTTGTGGCGGAATTATTGCCTGCTCTCTATTGACTTATTGGCAGCTAGTAAGCTCCTAGAAAAACAGATTGCAGTAAGAAATGATATTGTCTTTTTTTGATAATCCTTATGGGGGGCGAGTTTTATGAATTTGGTTGCTCGCTCCATGGGCGCGTGGTCAGACGTTGAGATGCCTATTCCGTCTAGTGCTCCGCGCAGCCTAAAGAAACCATGAATAATCCTGGTTATCGTAATATATCTCTATCTAGGGAGTTTGGTCAGATATGTATGAGGCTTTTAGGAAATTCGCATTTCTCTCAGGGGGGCTTCCAATTTGATTGGAATGCTGGTTTTGAGCGTGATGATCTTTACTCAATGTCCGACGTTCACACGTCACGAGATAAACCAGGGAGCCCAGTTCGGTTTTGGTGTTCCTCCCGCTTATGAACGCTTTGAATCATTATGACGGATTTGACACTCTAAGCTTTCGAAAACCTCGGCAATGCTAGCGTATAGGTGGAGGCTTTTGTGTTTCCTTAAGTTTTCGCATGACTGAACTCAGGCCGCCTATGTTCATGGAGAGCATAGACGGCGAGATTAAAAAAAATACCTACTCCGTATATTTCAAAACCAAAACCGGATTATCAACAATAAAACCACGAAGCATATCCCTCATGTCTTCATCAAACTCATCGCGATAGATTTGATCCAGTGTGTCGATCAGTTTTTGTATAGCGTTGTCGTCGAGTGGTTGGGTCTTCAGGAATGCGAGATAGGAGGCGCCGAGACCCATTAGTTGGTATCCGAAATGGTCGTCCAGGTGTTTGGCGAGCGCCACGTTTTCAAATGGATTCAGGTCGCAGGTAAAGTAGCCGTTGGGGAAGGCGTAGATCGTTTCGTGGCTGGCGGTGACCGGGACTTTCAGCAAGTAGGCTTCGGCGTCAACGAGGATGAGCGGGTCTGCATTGGCGTCTTCAATGTCTTCTGGTGCGTCGTCATTCAGGCTGACGCCTCTGGCGATGACGTCGGCAAGGGTGTGTTCTTTGAGTTTGGCTTCCATGTTGCGTCGGCGAATCGGAAGCTCGTCTCTGTGGCTCAGGTAGCCATTGTGCTCATCGTCTTCGAAGCATTCCGGCGGCAGCTTGGACAAATCGAAGTCATCCGTATTGTCCAGATTATGAGACAGTGTCGAGTGCATGGATGTGTAGCAGGCTTGTCCGAGGTCATCCAGCGTCAGCAGAAAGCGGTAATCGGGATGGCTGGCCGCCAGCTCGCGATAAGCAGCGAGCAATTCTTCGAAACTGTTGATTTCCGTGACGCGGTAGCGGTCGCAAAGGAAGTCTTCGCTAGGGGCATCGATGTATTCCAGGTTCATGGCTATTACCTTCTACGTTCTATTCGCATGCTGTTCGCCCACATAAAACTGCAAGCGTTCAAAGTCTCAGTGAGGGCGGCTAGGGCGTCAACTCCTGATAAATTTCGGGCTTCCAGACCTGCATCAGAATGTCCGGGTTCTGCACCTGGGTGAAGCCAAACTGGGAGTAGAGGCCGTGGGCGTCCCGTGTCGCCAGCATCATGCGTCTCAATCCTTGCAGGTCAGGGTACTCCATAACCTGGGTCATCAGGCTTTTGCTCAAGCCCTTGCCGCGGTGAGCGTCGAGTATGAAAACGTCCGCCAGATAAGCGAAGGTGGCCTTGTCGGTGACCAGACGGGCGAAGCCAACTTGTTTGTTTTGCTGATCAAATACGCCGAAGCAGAGTGAATTGGCGATGGCTTTTCCCAATAGCTCTTTGGGAATGCCGCTGGCCCAATAACTGGTGGAGATAAAGCTGTGGATGACATCCAAATCCATCTCATCCAAATTCGTACTGATTCTGTAGCCCTGCATGTGCGCTCCTTGAGCGGTGTTTTGACTGACGTTGATCGTTAAAAATGGGCCAGTGAAATGTATCAGTAGTCAGTGGCGTCCGGGAAGTGTCACAGGGCTGGAGAGTTAACAAAGTTTGCAGCCAGGCTTAGCAGTTTATCCAATGTGCACGCCTCCCTGATTGCTGCGAGCGAAGGCGATCGCTTTTCTAAAGTTGTTTAGTCGATACAGAATGCCATCTTCATTTTCGCTCGACTTTTCGTAATGTGAGATAAGCATCTCTATCTCGGAGAGAAATAAGTCCAGCTCATGAAACTCAATATAGACATCGTGCGTTGCCAGCTGCGGTAGAAATGTCGCTCCAAGCGCTCTAACTGTCTCACTGGACCAGACCGTTCGCCTCCATGACTCTGGGCCAGCCAAGTCCTTTCCTGGGTTTGGATATGGATCGAATATGACTTCGTCGGTGTTCGGGTTACGTTTGTAGGTCAATACGGATAGGGTCATCCTGAGGGCGCACTCTGTGTGGAATAGATCAAAGTATACTTATGACCCAAGAGTGGGAAAACCTGTTAAAAAAATGAAGTGTATCGGCGCAAACTAAATCGGAGTAGAGAAAGGATGGTAATACGCTCGGCGGCATTGGCTTTTCCGATATGCCGCCGAGCGCAAAAGCTAAGACTAGTACCTGGACCCTGCAGTCGAGCCCATTGGCAGTTTTGCGTTGATCAGGTCCACGTCTTCCGCATCCAGTTGCAGGGATGCGGCGGCGAGATTTTCCTGTAAGCGGCTCAGGCGGCTGCTACCGGGGATGGGGATGATGTCTTCGCCCTGGAGCAACAGCCAGGCCAGCGCGATCTAATCCCAGGCGGGAAACAAACAGGTTGCTGGAGCCTAACTGAACCTTGCCTAATCGTGATGAGTCGTTCATATCTGTCTCCCTGTGCGGTATTTCACTTATGAGTGGATCGTCGTCGCTAAAGGGCCCGTTTAGAGGACGGCGTATATTCATGCTAGGAGATGGGAAGGGCAAACTGAATGCACGATTCTACGGCGTTCTTGCCTGATTCTGTCCTATGCTGTGATCAATAGGAGCGCAGGCCCTTTGGGCCTGATAGAATTTTCATACTGAATTCAACGATGGCGCATCCCGGAGGATGACATGGGAGAAATGACGATGAGCGATAAGATCATTTACAACCGTGAATCGAAACCCAGCATCGAAGCGTGTCTGGACGCCCACAATAAAAGCCTGTTCGTTGACCTTCTGGATCAGCACGCGAATCAGGTAGGCGTGAATCACACGCCGCTGCCGGAAGTCACGACATTCAGAGTCGTCAAACCCTCGCCACGGCAACCCGTGGTGTACGAACCGGCGATCGTGATTGTGGGGCAGGGCGGCAAGCGCGGATACGTCGGTGAGCAGACCTACACTTACGACGCTTATAATTATCTGGTGCTGTCCGTGCCGCTGCCGTTTGAGTGCGAAATCTACGACGCTTCCCCTGAATCGCCTTTGCTCGGTTTGCGCATATTGGTGGATACCCTTGCGTTGAATGATCTGTTGATCGATATGGGCGACCCACCTTCCCGAACTTCCGGCGATATTCCCAAAAGCATTTATTCCACGCCTCTTAACGATACCTTGATCGAGGCCTGTATTCGCCTGGTGAAGGTTTTATCCAACCCTGCGGAGGCCAAGATTCTGGGGCCGCAGATTCTGCGCGAAATCTACTACCGGGTGCTGTGCGGGGACCGTGGCGAGACCCTGCGTGCGGCGGCCAACCATAACAGTCGTGTGGCCCAGATCGCCAAAGTGCTGAACATGATTCATCAGCAATACGACCAGCCTTTGGACGTTGAGACGATGGCGCGGGCGGCTAACATGAGCGCTTCTACCTTGCATCATAACTTCAAGGCGGTGACGGACTGTTCGCCGCTGCAATACTTGAAAAGCATTCGCCTGCATCAGGCCCGCAACTTGCTGGCGCGGGGCGGCATTAACGCCAGTACGGCGGCGATGAAGGTGGGTTATGTGAGTCCGTCGCAGTTCAGCAGGGAGTTTAAACGGATGTTCGGGGCGCCGCCCCGAGACAGAAGTCTGGGAGCGGCTTTGGAGGTTTAGATAAAGAAGCGCTAATTAAATGGTGGTGCGCACCAGCGCTGCGTCAGGGAGTTTGTCCGGCGCTTGCTGATCTGGAGCGGGCAGGGCTTCCGTCTGCGACGTTTCTGTGCTCGCTTCTTCATTATTAGTCTCTACTGGCGGCGCGAACAACAGCATATTGATCATCTGCTCCTGCTGCAGTCGGGCGTCGGCGCGGCAGGGAAGAGTCACTACGAATTTATGCTTGGCCACATCTGTGGTGGTGAAGCGGAATTTCGGGATCACGTCCTGCAATATCAACCGCCTGCTGCGGATCAAAGGAATGAAGTCCTTGTTCTCTTTCTGGAACTCGCTCCAGTATTTGTCCAGTGCATCCTTCAATCTCAGAGAGAACTCGTAGGCGCGCTGGAAGTCCGGTTCTGTGGTGATGCAAAAGCTGTGGATTGCATACGGACGCAGCACCGAATGGTTTTTAATGGCCGAACTCAGATAAAGGCTGTTCGGGATGACCACTGTTTTGCCCGTACTGGAGTAGAAGTCCCGGTTCAGCTCTTTCAGCGTGGTGGTGATCAGGTTCTGGTCCACGACATAGCCCAGATAGTCTCCGGCTTCGATAATATCCCCCACGGCGAACTGACGGTTCCCCGCCCGCAACAGCGTGCCGCTCACACACAGAATCAACTCCTTGGTGGCGATCACAATGGCCACGGCGAACGCGGTCAGAGACAATGCGAAGGTCTGAATCTGCGGCGCCCAGATCAAGATCAGGCCGATGATGAGAATCAGATAGGTGGAGTTTTTAAGGATATTCGACCAGCGCAGCTTGAAGTCTTCCGACAGCGAACTATTGCGTTTGATCTGACGGTGAACCACCCATCGTAACAACGCTAACGCAATCAGCAGCGTTATCGTGGCGGGCACTCCTCGTGTGGACGCAATATCGATCAGACTTTTGAAACTTTCCAGCATTTTGCGGCTCTTTATCCTCTCTGTTTTAACGCTGATGTTGATCTGGGTGAAAACTAACAGCCTGCAACATTTTCTCGCGAATTAATATTAGGGTATTCATCAATAATTCATTTTAAATACAGGGGCATAAGCGCCAACGGCGTTAATCGCCTGGGTCTTCTTTGCGACTAGACAACGCTGGAGGTCGCCGGGCGTCGCGATAAAAGCCTCTGCGATACTTATAGTTTGGCCCGTTAACGTAATTTCGCCAGGCGCCAATGAGACTAGGCCCGATGTAGAACCAGAGAAAGACGGTGGAATAAGCGAATTATTAGGAAAGTTTAATGCTTTGCGGGACGCTGAATTTGAGCTTGAGGGAGAGTAGCCGGGAATCAGCCCGGCGAAGAACGGCCGGGCGTTGACGAACGGAACAGGAAAGAGCGCAAAACGTCTCGCGTTAATAGTCCAAATCAATGGACACTAACTTGGAGGGCTCCTGCAGGGTGAACTTGCTCTTGTCGAAACTGGGCGGTCCCATAAAGCCTTTTGCGTTGTTGGAGACACCGACGCCTTCCTTGGGTATGCCCAGAAAGTTGGCGTCGCAGTCGTCATTGCTGTTGGCGTCGTGACACACCGCCACCGCGTATACGCCGTAAGGCACATTGGCGAACGTGGCGTGAGCGCTGGCGTCCGTGGGCTTCACATATAGCTTGATGGACGCCTTGGCCGGGGTGTCGGGAAAGCCTTCGGCGTTGCTGTACAAATGCACCATCAAGCCGCCATCGTTGTTCTGCAGTTGCTGAAGCTCCACTTCGATCGAGCCTGTAGGCGCATCCGCCGCCAGGACTGTAGCGTTGCAGAGCGCTGTCAGGCATCCCGCTGCGACGAGCTGCGTCCAGTGTTTGGTATGCTTCCATGTGGGTACGCGCATGGTTTGTCTCTCCTTATTTATCCTGCAGACAATAAAAGTCTTCTGTTTGCCTGCAGCGACGTTAATTCAGTCACCGTATTAATGGGCGGCGGCGCTTTTGGGCGCGGGCGACGTTGCTGGCCCTGATTGCGTTGATGCGTCAGCGTAGAAGCGGCGCGCCATCTCTAATACTTCGTCTACAGGCCACTGATCATACGCATGGACGCCGTATTTGCAGGCGATCACGACGCCATCAGGCCCGATCAGGAAGTCCGCGGGCAACCCCAGCGGGCTTTCGCCTTTATCCGGATTGGCGGTTTTCATCTTGCGCGCGCCGCCTTTAATCGCTGCGGCGATGGCTCGCGGGTCCATCAGAGCGCGCAAGGATTTCTCCACGCCAAACTCCTGATACAGCTTTTTCTCTGGATCGGAGATGACATCGAAAGGCGCGTCTCCCTGGAACGGCTGCATGGATGCTTCGCTGGAATGAAATATGACGACTTCCCGTATTCCCGCAGAAACCAGCTCCGCATGCCTTAACGTCATGGCGCGCATGTGCATGTTGCAAAAGGGGCAGCCGGCGAACCGGCGGAACTGCAAATGCACCAGCCGCTCCGGGTCAGGCCACTGCGTGGGCTGGCCTTTGATAGTGGTCAGGGTTTTGGGGGCGACGAGGTCGCCTGCTTGGATTTTGTTTACTAATCCGGGTTTCACGGCGGTGTGTTCCTTATTGTCCGACATGCTTTGGAATCAGGCGGCCTGGGACAGATGCGGCCAGGGGTAGCCTTGTTCCTTGAGTTCCGCGAGGGCTTCGCTCACTGCGATGCGCCAGTCTTTCTGTGGCGTATAGCCGATCTTCTTGTGGGCGTAATCGGAGGGGCACAGCCAGTCTTCGGCGACGTGCACCAGGGAGCGGGTGAGGAAGGGGGATGAGCCCGGCAAAATGGGCAGCAATGTTTCCATCAACCAGCCAAAGGCGTAGCCCGCAAAATAAGGCACGCTGTAAATCGGCTTGGGTGAGTTGGTTTCCTTGCAGATGAATTCAAATACTTCCCTTGTGGTGGGAAAGTCCTTGCCGCAGATATTAAAAGACTCATAGTCGTCCAGCCCCTGCGCCACGGAAGCCAGGGCGAAGGATTCGCCGAGATCCGTATCCGCCACCAGCGCCATACGACTGCGCCCGCCGGATAACCAGGGCACCATGTAGGTGCGCAGTCGCGGCACCAGCGCCGGCACCATGCCGAGGTGGTTGCCTTTGCCGACGAAGTGCCCCAGACGCATATTGATCATCTGCGTGCCGCGCTGGCTGTTTTCGCGCATGTAGTTATCCGCGTCGATCAGCTTGTCGACATGGGGCCAGTAGCCGGTGTAACGAGGATCGGAAAAATCGTCCTGGGGTTTGCCGTCTTTGCGGATGGCGGCGATGGCGACCGTACTGGCGAGGATGAACCGCTTTACGCCAGCGGCGATGCACTGGTCGACTAAGTCCACCGCAGGCTCGAAGAAATGGGTGCGCTCCAGGGCGGCATGACCCCAGAATGCGCCCCAGGTGCCGGTATGGCAGACCACATCCACATCCTGTACTACAGATTTACGGTAGGCCGCGTCCATCAGGTCGCCGCTGCGTATTTCACCTTTGAATTGAGAGGGCAGTTTTGAGGGAGTGCGACAAGCGGCGATGAGCTCAACATCCGAGCGCTTCATCAGCGCCTTGATGACGTTGCTTCCCAAAAAGCCAGTGGCGCCGGTGACCAGCACCCGCGTTTTTGGTCCTGTGTCCATGACAGTCTCCTTGTTTACATGACGCCCCGCCGAACCTCCGCCCGTCTGTTCTTTTCGAGACGAATGGCTATCCGGCGGGGCCGCGTTGTTGTCCTGACCGCTCATTTCCCGAACTACAGTTCGATCATACGCCTCTGTCGGGACTTGGACTATGTCGTTTTTTGAGCAGAAAATGAATTACCGGCTCATTTCTATTCGTTAATCCACGGTTATTTAATTTTTTCCAGAGCGAAGCGCTGCAGACACATGCGCTGGAACTCAATGGAAGTTCCCGGCAGTTCAACAGTCAGCGTCTGGATGTTTTGTTGCAGGTTCAGCGTCATGCCGCGCCCCCCCCTGGTCAGGTAACCGTCGGCATAAACGGGACCAGCGTGAATGGTGGCGCTTTGCGCGGGTACGTCGATAACGCAGTTGAAGGCGACGGAGATCTGGTTATCTCTTTTCAGCTCATACGTGCCTTCACAGTAGGGGCTGAATCCGGTTTGAATCGGAAAGTCGCCGCTGGCGAGGCTGGCCTTGTTCAGTTCGCCCGCCGCTGCTTGCTCCAGCGTCATAGTGCCGTCCCGGCTGAAGGTCATGACCCCGTGGCCGCTCATATCGACGATCTGCGCATCCACCAGTAGTTGACGGGTATCCGGATCAATGGAAACGGTTCCCGGCGCCTGTGGCAGGCTGCGCACGCAGGTCTGGTCGGTGGTGAATCCAAACTCCGCTTCAAGGTAGCGAGGAGGGCGATGGCGCTCTCCGTTAAAATCTGCGTAAACATTAGCCGCGCTCGCGCTCAACCCGGCCAACAGCATGACGCTCATGCCTGCCTGGCGTTTCACTTTATCGAACATAAATACTCCTCGTATTTTAATTTCAGGTTAAGGAAACACTGGTTAACCGGGTGTTTATGCCGTCCCTATCCGGGAGACGAAAGCGTCCTTTCCGGAAGTGGCTCAACATTCTGTTTGACGTCAGATTGGTATAAAAAATTACCGGCTCGATATGTCGAAAGCAACGTGAAAACAGGGGTTTATTGTCCCGTATATGGGAAACAGAATCGCGCAAACAAATTTGGGGTCCTTGAGGGGCGATAACGTTCAGGCTCGGCGCCGGGTAACGATAAAATTAAATACCAGTAACGGTCGTTTTACGATGTGAGTGCATACCAAAAGCATGCCAATAGCATAATGCGATTTTATTAGTCCTTTGGTTTTAGAGGCTTACAAATATGAGGTAAATAGCCGATATTGCGCAAAATATACGCGTAATAAAATCCCCGCTCTTCCTTGAAGAAAGGACTATACCAATTGATAATAAGGGGAGCTCTAACATGAACCGAGCACATACTAAGAAACTCGTCCTCGGGTGTCTGGTAACTTTGCCTTTCATCGCCCAAAACGTTCTCGCGCACGGCTATATCTCCAAGCCTGCGTCCCGTTCCTACCAATGCAAACTGGGGGAAAACCTTAACTGCGGCGCTATTCAGTGGGAGCCGCAAAGCGTAGAAGGACCCGACCGTTACCCAGAAGGCGGACCAGCGGACGGCAAGATCGCCAGCGCCGGGGTTTCGCACTTTTCCGAGCTGGACGAGCAGTCTGTCAACCGCTGGAAAAAAACGCCGATCCAGGCCGGCTCCAATACCTTCATGTGGCGTTTTACCGCCAACCACGCCACACGCGACTGGCGCTACTACATCACCAAGGAAGGCTGGAACCCTAATGCGCCGCTGACCCGCAGCTCTTTTGAGGCGCAGCCGTTCTGTAGCTATGACGGCAATAACCAGCGTCCCCCCACGGAACTGTCCCATGAATGTAACCTGCCCAGCCGCAGCGGCTATCAGGTGATCCTGGGAGTCTGGGATGTGGGAGATACCGTCAACAGCTTCTATCAGGTCGTTGATGTAGATTTCGGCGGTGGCGGCGGTGATCCGTCCGAGCCGCAAGAGTGGCGCGACATTGGCGATATTAACCCGTCTATCGATCTGCAGGCTGGCGACCAGGTGAAAACCCGCGTCTTTGATCGCAATGGCGAGAATCCGGGGCTGCAAACCGTCCTGAATATCAACTCAGCGGATGAGGGCAAGAAGGACAAATGGCCGTTCCTGTTGGCCACCGCCATCAACAAAGAGTCAGATGCGCTGCGCGCCGGTAAGATGAACGCCAAAGGCGACATCGCCCCCGCTTATGGGCGCAATGACGTGTTCGGTAAAGCGGACAGCGACATTGATCGCGTAGAGATTGAAATCGTCAAAGGCGACGATGGCCCTGTCGATCCCTCCGTTGACCTGAGCGGATTACAAGGCGAGTACATGATCGAGAATGGCATGGCGACCATTGACTTCACTGTGTCCACCAACGCAGCGATGAATGTGAGCAGCTATGTGTACGCCCCAGACGGCTCCGCCGCCGGTTTCGGTGAAGCCAAGGTGGATAGCTCGTCTCATAACTTCCGTATCGATATCGAAAAAGCCGAGGCCGGCGCTTATTCCCTGGTGGTTAAAGGGGAGGGCGAAGACGGCAAAGTGGTGCAGAAAACCCAGGGCTTCCTGTTGAAGGAAGACGGCGGCGATACGCCTCCTGGCGGTGACTACGATTACGTATTCCCGGAAAGCCTGAGCGCCTACAAAGCGGGAACCACCGTTCTGGCCAAAGACGGCAAAATCTATCGTTGTAAGCCGTTCCCTTACAGCGGCTGGTGTACGGTATACAGTGAAAACTCAAATCACTATGAGCCTGGCGTAGGCGCCTACTGGAGCGACGCCTGGGATCTGGTGAAATAAGCCGAAAAGGAAATTCCGATTCCTGACTTCAAGCCCCGGTCGCATTCTGCGTCGGGGCTTTTTTGTGTGTGACCCGTCCTGAATAGAGTTGACCCGGGGAGGGCGCGCGCGTGGGCCTATCGGCAGTCTGGAGCTTAAGGCTGGCCGGTATAATTGGAGGTGACGTAGTTGCCGTTTTCGTCGAGGAAAATATAAAACGTCTGCTTTACTGCATCGGCGGCGCTGGCGTTCTTGTAACTGACTCGCCAGAAATGGTCTTCGCCCTTGTCCATGAACAGGGTCTCAACTCTTTCCGCATGAGTCCAACTGGCGTCCAGTCGCTTGGCTCCGACCATTTTCTTCATGACAAAATCGCCGCGATCCTGTGCGGTTTCCTCCGGTATGGTCTGCAGCCTGTCGTGGTTGGGATGAGCCTGCGCCTGGAGTGCGGAAAAGGCCAGGGTGAGGCTTAGCAGAAGCGCTTTGGTCTGGGTCATAGTGGTAGCCGTGTTTCTATCAATTCGATTGTGAGTTCCATTTACCGCAAAGCCTGCGCCTTGGGCGGGGATATCAATGCGAGTTCATTATTCTAGTCCGGCGGGATAGTCTGCGCTTCAGCCAAATGGTCGGTCTGGCGGCTCCTGTAAATGGACGATTTGACAGGAATCAGAACTGCGTCAATTATTGTTGCAAATGATAATAATTATCATTTAGGATTTTGTAAAAAGACGGAGGCTTTCACACCCATGCGTTTTCTATGTCCCACACACGAAGAATGGTATTCGCTACAACCTGAAGAGGAACTGGTGAATAACTGGATGCACTGGATGCATTTGTCCGGCTGCTATTATCAAAACTCACAATGGAATCGGGCGTTGCCCTATATCGGAAGCTCTTTCGATCTGGCCAGAATGCTGCTGTCGCGACAAGGCGAAGAACGCAAAACGGCGATTACCTTGCTGACCTTATCCGGTATTTATCTGTCCAATGTATTTCATCATATGGGCGATGAAGTGGAGTCCAACAAAGTGCTGAACATCGCCTGTGAGTATCTGGCGCGTTTCAGCGAGCCCGCCACCAACTCCAGCGTGATGCAGTGCATGAGCTGTCTCTCTGACACCCGCGCTCATGACATGTTCGTGGCGCATCATCTGAATATGCCGCTGGCGCGCCGCAGCAGCTCCCAGGCGACCCATTAGTCGCCTGGCGCTCGTTCAGGGCGTGTTGACGAGTAACGTTTAAGACGCTTTAACGCTACAAGAGTTTGTCATACTACAAGTAGTCCGGCAGATGTCCTCGGATGTCTTTGACCGGGTGCACCGTAAGATTTTTGTCGACCTCCGCCGCCACGCAATGACGCACATTGGCGTTCATCTGACGTCTTAACACGCCCAGAAAGGTGGGTTCGGAGAGAATGTACAACTTGTCGTACTGCTTTTTGTTGAGCCCGTCATTCAGCCGTTCACTGACGCGCTTGGCGAATCTCTCCACTTCTTCATGCTTTTTACGGTCCGCTTCGCCGTAGGAGTGATTGCCTGAACCGTTCATCATCCCGCCGTTGCGGTCTGAGACAATTTCCTGTTCCATCAGTCGGTTGATCGGGTGGGTGAGGGTTTCCAGTTCCTGTAGTGCGCCTTTGGGGGTATCGCAGGAAAACAGTCTGGCGTGGGTGGTGTCCGCCGCTAGTACCCATGTAGTCATAAAAACTCCTCTGGTTAACGGTTGTTGTAAGCGCTCGCTGGTGCAGTTTTCCGCCGCAGTTAACTCCACACACTGCTTGAGTGTAATGCAAACTTTGCAGGTTCGCTTGGCGCGGCGTCATTCAGTACGGCGTACCGGCTTCTATTGACGCAATATTCCGCTATAATGCCGCGTCGACGCGTAGCGCCGACCTATGGCGGATAAGAACTCAGTGCGGTTCGCTCCGCTAAAAATCAAGTATCGGACAGCCGGTTCAACCGGAAAAATATTGGGAAACAGCAAAGACGATTTCGAGTTTTCTACCTCTTTTATTTCTTCCACCTTCTCAACGACTTCACCCGAAGTCACTCTGAAACAAGCTGCAAACATCGCGGCGAATCCAGCAACTCAGGAGTACCTGTCAGGTCTGTTATGGGACCTGGACGGCGTGCGTCAACCATTGCGTTATCACCCTGAAGAAGATGCGCTCTATCACTCACTGCAAGTGTTCGAACTGGCCTGCGCCGAAACCCGTGACCCGGAACTCTGGGCCGCCGCGCTTTTTCACGACCTGGGCAAAAGCGTGGACCAGAAAGATCACTGCGCAGTCGGCGCCGCCATGGTGCGGGGCGTGCTGTCCAGTCGGGTGGAGTGGTTGATCGCCCATCACCTGGACCTGCTGCTGGCGCCGCAACGCACGCGCCGACGCTTGGGCGACTCTGCGCGTCTGCAGGACTTAATCCGCCTGCGGCGCTGGGACTTGGGCGGACGCTCGCGCACCGCAAAAGTACGCAACCCTGAGCAGGCGCTGCAATTGACGCTGGATGCATTAATCGCCGCTGGCGCGCAGCAACCCTGATCCTGTGGCGTATCGCTGCACAGGCGCTTTGATGCGCCGATTTATTTAGATATCAATCTGACTTTCACGGCGCAGATCCGCGTCGGTCCATTTATGAAAAGTAAGCGTAATAACCGCATTCGCCGCCTGTTGGTGATTGAGGCGGCGCGCCTGATGTATGAAGAAGGCGTAGATCAATACCTGGACGCCAAGCGTAAGGCGGCGAAGCGGCTGGTGGGCGGCTATACGATGCACCTGCCCTCCAATGGAGAAATATCCGAGGAAATATATCGCATGGCGCGTTTTGAGGAGCCGGATGCGGTGACGCAACGGCTATTCAGTATGCGGGTTTTGGCGATGGATGTGATGGAGCGGCTGACGCCGTTCAACCCGCGACTGATCGGCTCCGTGAGCACCGGTCGCATTCGCGCCAGCAGCGATATCGATCTTCATGTCTTCGTGGATATGCCTGAAACTCTATTCAGGCGTCTGGATGAGTTGGCGTGGCCGTATGAAACAAAAAGCGTCTGCATACGCAAAGAAGGACGCTTTATGGAGTTTACGCATGTCTATCTGCATATGGAGTTTCCTGTGGAGCTATCCGTCTATCCTGTGCAGGATTTGCGAGTGAGGGGGCGCAGCAGCACCGACGGCAAGCCTATTGAGCGTTTCTCTGTTGGACGTTTGCGAACCTTGATCATGAATGAACATCCTGACCAGTGGGAGGCGTTGATATATGGCGACGGCGATGACGGAGCTCGCGTCGACAGGCTCTCTGATGAAACTTACGACGACATGACCAAAGGTTAATACAGCGGGCGACGAGGACTTCCGCCCTTGTGACGGCGGTATAAAATAAGTATGGTCAATAAGTAACCGGCGCTGGTCGCCGGTTCAACATGCAAAGGCTGTCGCGTGTTCAAGAGGAGAGGATTTATCTCCTTAACTCTTTCGTCAATGCGGCTCGCAGGCGAAGAGAACGGTCGTGACGCCTCACGGAAAAGGGAGGATTGCAATGGAGCGGTATCGAAGGATCACCGTGCAACGCAACCAAACTGCAGGATGTCGGGCGTGTGGACGCCCGCTGTGGATCAGCGCGCAACCCACAGTCTGAAAGGGCTGGGGCTGCGATGGTGCGCGGATTGTCTTTAAGATTCTCGATGATTCTGGGAATTGTCGGGGTGACGCTGATTGTCGCATTGCTGTACGCCTTCGACGTACACCGCGATATCGTGCATTTGCTGGAATGGATCGACCAGCAAGGCGCGGCGGCGGGCGCCATGTTTGTCGCGCTGATGGCCGCCGCAGTCGTACTGCTGGCGCCTGGCGTTTTTTTCACCACTGGCGCCGGATTCGTATTTGGCGTTGTCATCGGCTCCATTTACGTGATTGTCGGCACGGCGCTGGGCTCTATCGCCGCCTTTGTCATCGCCCGGCGCGGCTTCGGTGAAAAAGCGTCGGCCTATGTGCGTTCTCACGCCAAAATCAGACTGATCGACGCAGAAGTCAGCCACCAGGGCTGGAAGCTGGTGATGTTGACCCGACTCGTTCCTCTTTTTCCTTTTAAAGTTTCTAACTATCTGTTCGGCCTCAGCCGGTTTTCCCTCAAGGATTTCGCTATCGGCAACACTCTCGGAATCATTCCGTACTCCGTGCATAACGTGTATGTCGGCTCACTGGCGGCGGATGCGCTCAGCGTCTCTGTCGGCGCCGCGCAACGGAGTCCCTGGCAATGGGCGATGTATTTAGGCGGTTTCGCGGCCCTGGCGGTGTTCCTCGTTTATCTGAATCGTATGGCTAAACGGATTCTGGCGACCTATGAGCTGGAGCAACGGGATGCGCCGCAGGCTTCTCGTGCGCCGCTGGGATCGCCTGTGAATGAAGGAGAATAGCTATGCCTTGGATGAAATGGTTACCCTGGCGCTACATCATCAGTCGCTTCGCCCGTGCGCACGGGTTTCTGGACCCGGTGGCGGTGCTGTCGCACTTACACCGGTTTTCCCAGCCTTCGGAAGTGACGGAGCCCATTGAGTTATTACGGGCGGGCGCGGTATTTCACGCTCGCGGGTTCATTAACAGTCGAGTGATTCAGCATAATCTGGACTGGATCTGGCCTTACTGGATCACTCGTCAGTTCGAC
The DNA here is from genome assembly GCF_057367735.1 of Hahella sp. NS-SX17. Taxonomy (NCBI): domain Bacteria; kingdom Pseudomonadati; phylum Pseudomonadota; class Gammaproteobacteria; order Oceanospirillales; family Hahellaceae; genus Hahella; species Hahella sp. NS-SX17. The sequence goes on along the minus strand of NZ_CM170632.1, from coordinate 4,467,489 downwards.
CCGGCTGATCCGTCATTCGTACCCCGCGCTTTCAGTCTCACTCACGTTAATCTGACTCATCGTAACTGGACCGCCGTAGGGCTGCCGGATATTCAGGAAATGCCCCTGGTTGATCCCCGCGGTCTGCTCACGCCGTTGTGGGACGGCTGGTCTCTGGACGCCTGGATTGTCACCGCCGATGGCGAGGTACTGACGCCCTCCCGTTCCGTTAACGCCACCCAGACGCTGAATCTGGAAAATGTGAGCGTGGTCACCGAGACTGAAGAGCGGGATATGCGCCTGCGGGTCGAAGCGAAAGTGATCATGGATGATGGCGAGCCGACCTGTCTGCTGGACATGAATGGGACGGCGAGCCGCGACGCCTGGCTGGTGCTGGCGTTGCGTCCATACAACCCGGAAGGGGTGCGCTTTATTCACGAAGTGACGCTGAATCCAGGTCGCGATGGCTGGACGATTGAAAATGAACGTCAGGTAGCATTCAGCGACCCCGTCGATCGCCATCATGTGTCCGGCTATCGTCAGGGCGATGTCTATATTCACCTGCGCGACGCTAAAGACCAGGAGGCCGGCGAGTGCGATATCGGCATGGTCACCGCCGCAGCGATGTTCGCTATTCCGAAGGGGGCATCCCGTAATGTGCAGGCGCAGATTGCGTTACCGCTGGCGGGCGAGGAGAAACCAAGGGACTGGGGGGAGAGCCTGAATGAAAGCTGTCGCCTGCAGATTTCGGATGAACGTATTCAGTTTCTGTATGACGCGGCCGTACGCACTCTGACGTTGCTATCGCCTGGGGAAGTGTACGCTGGTCCCTACACCTACAAGCGTTTCTGGTTTCGGGATGCGGCCTTCATAATTCACGGGCTGTTGTGTCTGGGACTGACCCGGCGGGCGGAGCGGGCGCTGGATCGCTTCCCCAAATTGCAGGACCTCAACGGCTATTTTCACTCCCAGGCGGGAGAGTGGGACTCCAACGGCGAGGCGATTTGGATCATGCAACGCTTCTGCGAGCTTACCGGAACCAAGCCGAAAAACGCCTGGCGCGACGCCGCCCGCGCCGGCGCGCGCTGGATTCTTCGCAAACGCGAGCCCAATGACGGCGCGCCTCACGCTGGACTATTGCCAGCCGGATTCAGTGCGGAACATCTGGGACCCAATGACTATTATTACTGGGATGACTTTTGGGGCGTCGCCGGATTACGCGCCGCTGCGCGCATGATGGACGGCTATGACAAATTGTCCGCAGGAGAATTCGAGCGTGAGGCGGCAGTATTTCAGCAGGCTATTGACGTCAGCCTGCATAGGGCTTCTGAACGATTGGGTCGACCAGGCATGCCGGCTTCTCCATACCGGCGCCTGGACGCCGGCGCCATTGGCTCGGTGGCGGCGGGGTATCCGCTGCAACTCTGTGCGGCGGACGACCCTCGCTTATTGGATACGGTGGAGTTCCTGCTCGCCAACTGTTTTTACAAAGGCGGGTTCTTTCAGGATGTGATTCACTCCGGCGTGAATATCTACCTGACCCTGCACGTGGCGCAGGTGTTGCTGCGCGCCGGAGACGGTCGTTACGAGGCTCTGATGCAGGCGGCGGCGGACTTGGCTTCGCCCACCGGACAATGGCCGGAAGCGGTGCACCCGGGCACTGGCGGCGGCTGTATGGGAGACGGCCAGCACGCCTGGGCGGCGGTGGAGTGGATTCTGCTGCTGCGCAGCTGCTTCGTGAGGGAAGAGGAAGATACATTGGTGCTGGCGTCAGGCGTGCCGTTGCGCTGGCTGGAGGATGGTCAGCCCGTCACCTTTGGCCCGACGCCGACCCGTTTTGGCCCGATTAGCGTCAAACTGATCGGCGAGGGCGTCGGAGCCGCCGGCATGGTGCGGGTCAGTTGGGAGGCGGAATGGTTCGACGCAGCGCCGCCGATAGAGGTGAAGCTGGCTGGGGCGACGGCAGTGAAAGCGCCACAGGAACGTAATTTCGTTGATATCAATCTGGAGGATTCTCAATGAATATCGTCATGGTCACCAACACGTACCTGCCTCATGTAGGCGGCGTGGCCCGGTCGGTGGAAAGCTTTACGCGGGAATATCGGAGGCGCGGTCATAAGGTGTTGGTGATCGCTCCGGAATTTCCCGGTCAGCCGCAAGAGGAAGAGGACGTCGTAAGAGTGCCCGCCATTCAGAATTTCAATGGCAGCGACTTTTCCATGGTGTTGCCTGTTCCCGGTCTCCTTGGGGAGACGCTGGACGCCTTTCAACCGGATATCGTGCACTCTCATCACCCTTATCTGTTGGGAATGACGGCGCTACGAGTCGCCCGGTATCGAGAGACGCCTTTGGTGTTCACGCATCACACCCTGTATGAGGAATACACTCATTATGTGCCTGCGGACCGGCCGCTGTTCAAACGCTTCGTGATTGAGCTGGCTACGATCTACGCCAACATGGCCGATCGCATATTCGCTCCCAGCGACAGTGTGGCCGGGCTGATTCGGGAGCGTGGCGTGCGCATGCCCATCAGCGTTGTTCCCACCGGTGTGAAACTGCAGGACTTTCAACGAGGCGAGGGCGGACTGTTTCGTCATTCCGTGGGCATTTCACAGGAGGCGTACGTCATCGGCCATGTGGGGCGGCTGGCCCCGGAGAAAAACTTGAAGTTCCTGGCGGAGGCGGTGGCGGCTTTTATGTTGCTGAACCGCTACGCCCACTTTCTGGTAGTCGGGGAAGGACCCTCAGAGGCGGAAATTCGGGAAGTTTTCAAACGCTACGGACTTGCAGACCGATTGCACATGGCGGGCCAACTGCAACTGCCTCATTTGGCCGACGCCTACCACGCCATGGACCTGTTTGCATTCAGTTCGCAAAGTGAAACCCAGGGCATGGTGCTCACGGAAGCGATGGCGGCGGGAGCGCCGGTGGCCGCGCTGGACGGCGCTGGCGTACGGGAAGTAGTGATAAGTCACGAAAATGGCTATCTGATGAAGGAGTCGTCCATTGTTGAATTTATTGGCGCGTTGCAACACTTCGGCGCGCAAAGCCGGGTAGAGCGCAGGCGTATGCAGGAATGCGCGCGACTGACGGCGGAGAGTTTCTCTCTGAGCGCCACTGCAGAGGCGGCGTTACGGCATTATGAAAGCCTGCAGCGATTGGCCCATATCTCCGAACCGGAAACGGAAGAGCAATGGGAGCGCGTGCTCAACCTTATCAAAGCGGAATGGAGTATCGTCAAAGGCATGGCGGGCGCCGCTGGCGCGGCCATTGTCGGCGGCGGCGTGAGTTCACAGGAGTGTGAGCAGGACAGGGGGTGACGTCGTCCTCGGCGCTTGCTCCGGGCCTTCAGCAGCCCTGTTAACAACAGGGCGCAACCCTCTGTCGCCAAAGGATAAAAAACGTCTAAACTTTTCGTTTCGCTATGTTATTCTTACTCACTTTCATTCTCCGCTCCTAAGCGCCTGCGGCTGAAATTTCCGTTCATCGCACTCTGACTGTGGCGATGTCCGCATGACTCACGAAAACGAGATGGGACGCTCGTTTTGATCAGCGCAAGGCTTCGCCAGTGAGGGCCGCAATTTTAATTTGGAGCGACGCATCCTGTTATCCCGTAAGGATAAAGCCGATATGAAGCTGATAAAAAAGGCCAGCCTGCATTTTCAGGAAGGAAACTCCAACAAGGTTTACGAAGTTGATTTATGCGAAGCGGCCAGCCGTAAGGACGACCGTTTTCTGGTCAATTTTCGCTACGGCCGTCAGGGTGGAGCGTTACGCGAAGGCACAAAAACGCCCGCGCCGGTGACCTTGGAGGAAGCGGAAAAGCTGTTCGACAGCGTTGTCGTTTCAAAGACGAACAAAGGTTATTACGACGCCAGTCGTGGCGCGCCTTCAACGCCTGCGGGGGACTCTGGCCCCAGGGCGGCTGTTCAGGATGGCCCCACGGACCTGTTGGTGAGGCTGCTGGAAAAGCTGCGTCAGGAATGGGATAACGGCAAGCGGGCCCGCCTGATCTGGCGGCTGGGCGAGTTAGGCCGCCCAGAAGCCGGGCAGGAGTTGGCGGGGTGCGTCGGCAAAGGGGACTGGCTGCAGGATTTTGCGGTCGCCTGGGCGTTGGGACGCACCCGCGCGACAGATTACATGGAAGATCTGCATCGCTTGCAGAATTCGAAAAACAGCACCGTCAGCGCCATGGCGTTTGAGTCGATACTGGCCCTGACGGAACCCTCGCAAAGAATGACGCTGTTGCAAACGCAATGGAATCAGATGCCCTCGCCATTACAACAGGCGCTGACCTCCGGCGACGACGTGGGCGTGCGTCTGCAACTGGAAAACGGTCTGAACGCCGCACCCGCCGGCGCCAATGATCTATTAAAAAACGCTTATCTGCTGGCGCTGCATTATCCTGCGCTCTATCAGGCGCTATACGGCTGGCTCAGTCAGTGCAAGCTGGCGCCAGGCGTATTCAGTGGCGTGCGTTATATCTACAAAGCCGCTGAATTCCGTCTGGACGCTCGTATGTTCGCCCTGCTGACGCGGCGTTTTGAGACCAGTCGTGAGTTCTTCCAATACCAATGGGACTGGGCCTGGTTGCCGGGCGTGGGCAGCTTCAAACCGAAAAGCGAGCTGAAAAAGCCCGATCCCAAAGTCGCCTACTCCAACAAGACCCGCAACTACCTGCGCCGTCGTAGCTGGCGCAGCATCAAGCGCATCGGGCAGGTGGACGATCTGCGTTATGTCGACATGGCGACGGAAATCCTGCTGACGGTGTCGGATGCGGACGCGGGACAATCCCGCAAGTCAGACTTCTATCGCTGGGAGCGCAATGGCCGCCGTTACGAGCACAAGCTGGTATCAAGCAACTTCTACGGCCACTATGCGGGTTTGCTCGCGTTCAACCATATTCTGCGCGGCTCCAGCTCGCAATATAAATTAGCGCCCAGCGGGCGCGCCTGGATAAAAGTCTCTGATGAGCCTGCAGAGGGGGCTCGTGAGGAGGCCTTCGCGCATCTCTGGGATCAGCGCCCCGATTGCGCGTTGCGTTTGTTGCTGGAGAGCCAGTGCGAGCCAGTACACGCGTTCGCTTGCAAAGTATTGGCGGCGAGTAGGACTTTTTGTGCGGAAATTGCTGTCTCTGATATTGGGCGTCTGTTGCGCAGCCGTTATGAGGCGACTCAGCGATTCGCATTGCAGCTCGCGCGGACCCGCCTGGACGGCAATATCGAACAGGGACTGCTGCTGGCGTTGCTGAACAGCGGCCTGGATGAAGCGCGGGCGCTGGGAATGGAAATTCTGGCGCGACTGCCGCAGGCGTCCCTGGCCGAAGCGTCACTGCTGACGGCGTTATTATTGGCGCAGTATGACGAAGTACGCCGCTTTGCGGCGGATAAGACCGCACAGCATTTATGGTCTGCTTCCGATCAGGCCCAGTGTCTGCATGCTCTGATCGAACAGGCGTTGCAAACGACGCCTGAACTGCCGCCGGCCCTGGCGCAGGAATCTCACGCCGTGTGGCTGGCGGACTTCTGTATCGCCCGCTTCGCAGACGCCTGCCGGGAGCTGTCTCTGCACTTGATCGACCGTCTGCTGGCGGAGCGCAGTACGGCGTTGCAACTGTTCGGCGCGCGTTTGCTGGTGGCTCATGGCGTCGGCTTTGGCGATATTCCCGAGCGCTTGCTGCAACATATCATGCAGTCAGACTCGTCGGCGGTGCGCGCTTGCCAGACCTTGCTGTTAGGCAAGCAGCCGGACGCAGAACTGATTAAACAGGCGGGTTTGCTCACCTTGCAGTTCTTCGAGGGCGAGGCGGATGACCGCAACGCCGCCGCCGCTATTCTTAAACGTTTGGCGCTGGCGCAGCGGGAATGGGCGCAGGCGATTCTGCATCACTTATTGCCGTATACATTCCGTAGCGAGAAACAGGACGGCCAGCGTGAAGAGTGGCTGGCTTTCTTCAAGGACGCACTCACCGCTGCGTTCGACGCCGTGGACGATAATACCTGCTGGCGTCTGTTGCAGGCGCAATCCACCGGCGCCCAGCAGATTGGCGCGCTGCTGTTGCAGCAACGCAGTCCGCTGCAGTTTAGCGTCCGTCAATGGGCGCAGTTGGCGAAGCATCCCGATGTGGCGGTGCGTCAATACGCCTATAACGCCTATGAAGCTAACCCGGATCGTATTCTGGCGGAGATTCGCGACGCATTGCGCATTCTCGATTCTGACTGGGATGACTGCCGCGAGTTCGGTTTCGCTTTCTTCCGCAGCCATTATGAGGACGCCGGCGAAACTCTGTGGACGCCTGAGCTGGTGGTGTACCTGTGCGACAGCGTGCGGCCGGACGTGCAACGCTATGGCATGGAACTATTGCAGCGTTTCTTCCAGGAGCAAAACGGCGTCGAGTATCTGTTGAAGCTCAGTCAGCACCCTTCGGCCAATGTGCAGTTTTTCGTGAGCAACTTTCTCAATGAATACGCCGCCGGTCACCCTGAGCGCATTTTCAGCCTGCAAGGCTACTTCACCACGGTGCTGTCGCAGGTGAATCGCAGTCGCGTCTGTAAGGATCGTATTCTGGCGTTTTTATCCGAGCAGTCGCTGCTCGATGAACAGGTGGCCAATATGGCGGCGGATTTGTTCACCCGCATTTCCCTGACCGTCGTGCACAAAGACAAAGCTGCGTTGATCAAGGCTTTGCTGGATCTGCGTCGGCACTATCCGCAACTGGGAACGCCGCTCAGCGTCAAGCCCGCCGAAGTAAGAGAATATTAAGGAGCCGTTGATGGAGTTTCGCTACCGTTATCACGGACACAGCCGCGTGGACAGCAATGCGGGCAAGACGGACCTGTCCTTCGCCCCGGACAGCCTGCGGCCGCCGACCCACTTCGTCGGCAAACTGAGAAAACATATCGCCTTTCGCGAAGCGATTTCCGCGCTGCATAACGTGGTCATTTCCGACATGCGTTTTCAGCCCAAAGACAAAGAAGAATACAAGCGCTGGCTGGCTCAGGAAGAGCAGAACATGCTTGCGGAATTCATGTCCCGCAAAGAATCGCTGCAGACGGAGATTCGCTCTCTGCGCAGCGAGCTGGACGATCTGAACAAGCAGAGCGACAAAGTACTCAAGCCTTACTACGACGCTCAGCGTCAGTATTTCAACTATCTGTACAAACATGATCTGGACGCCTGGTATGTGCTGGACCCGGTGATCACCGTGCATCCAGACCAGGTGTTCTTCGAATGTTTTTCTGAAGATGAATCCAGCTATGGCAAGTTGAGCTGTGGCTACGAGGTGTTTGAGACGATCAGCGACACCGCCTGCGGCACCACGAACATTGATTACTCTCAAGGGTTGTATAACGAGTTTCAGAAAATTCGCGATTACCGTGAAACCTTGCTGCAGGTGGACCCTGGCGGTTTCAGCGTGCAGACCGGCGATGACGATCAGTTCGATGAGAAGAAAATCGATCTGCCGGAAAGCTGGGTGCGCGGTTTTCTGCAGGTCAGTTCGGCGATGACGTTGCCGATGGTGAAGATCGAATTGCAACCTATGGACGTGCATAACCTGTGTTATGTGCTGCGCCGCAAGAAAGAGCGGGTTGGTCCAAGGGCGATGCGTTACGAACTGGAGCCCGGCAAGCCGGTGCGGGTGATATTCGAGCCCTGGGGTGAAGAAGTGGTGTGCAGCCGTTCTATCTATCAGGGTCATGAAGCGCGCAGCATCCGCGTGTGGGGGCGTCGTCGCCTGCATATTCTGGAGCGCTTGATTCCGGTGGCGGACAAATTCGTCGTGCATCTCATGGGCGATGGCCTGCCCAGTTTCTATGTGGCGGAAATGGGTGATCTGACCTTTACCTTGGGGCTGTCCGGCTGGAGCGCCAATGACTGGTCGCGTATGGGTAACTTTGATTTGATGGCGCCGCGAGCGGAAGTGGATGAAATCACGCTGCGTCGCGTCTATCACGGACTACAGGAAAACTGGCTGGAGAGCGCCGGTAGTCTGGCTGCGCGTTTGGGGCTGGACGAGACCGTGGTGCAATCCGCGTTGTCCATATACAGCCAGCAGGGGCAGGTTCTGTTCGATCTGGCGGAGGGCGTTTATCGCGTTCGTGAATTAAGCCGGGAGCCTCTGCCCATAACCCAGTTGCGCTTCGCCAATGAGCGTGAAGAAAAAGCGGATAACTTTAACAAAGCCAATTTGGTGAAACTGAGCGCGGTGGACGTCAATAATGGCGTGCTGTCATTGCAGGGGGAAGTAACCGACAACGCCGTCGCATACCATCCCAAAGTGGCGATCGACGCCGATCAGAGACTGCGTCAGGGTGAATGTCAGTGTCACTTTTACGTGCATAACCGTTTGCGCAAAGGACCCTGTGAGCACATGCTGGCGCTGCGCAAGCAACATCAGATTCAGCACCCCTATGTCTTCGCTGGGGCAGAGGAGGCAGGGCGATGAACGCATTTTTTCCTGTTAAATCAACGGCAGGGTTTGCTTGTTTAACGCAGGTTGTTATACTGCCCGACGGCGGTAGCGCGACAAAACTACCTTGCAATCCGAGCGGTGGATCGCCGTTCTTGCTTTTAGACTTATCACGCTTCACTGGCCAGATCTTTACTGGGCCGTACTGCACCACCTATCGCTATTGCGGTTTGGTTTCTACGAAACCAATGAGCGATAGGTGGTGCGTACGGCGTCGAGTTGATCAGTCCAGTTCTGAGAATTCTACGAAGGGAAACCATGTCGCGCTACCGCCTTCTTTTTGCGCCTCTCCGGCGCGCTCCCTGGCGTCCTCATCTTCAAACCACACATACAACTCGTTATCCGCTCCTGTCAGCGGTCAGTCTGTTTCCGTGCGTGTCGGTCGTCGCAGCGCGCCGTTGTCGCCAGCATTGAGAGGAGGGCGTTGAGATGAGCGAAGAGAAAAAACTGACCCGTCAGGAAATCTATCAACGTATCCGCGAAACCAGCAAGGACGAGTACATTCTCTCCGAGATGGTGCGTCTGGGATTTTGGCCGGATAATTCCGAGAAGCCTTCTTTGTCGGAAGCGTTTATCAAAAAGCGCGCTGAACTGCAGGCGGCGTTGCGGGAGCTGGGGCAACAGCAGATGCTGTACTCCGATCCAGAAAAAGCATTGAAGGAAATGCACAAACAGCGCAAGCAGGCGGCGCTGGCCAAGCGGGAAGAGACGCGTCGCAAGCGCAACGAAGAGCGATTCCAGCGGGCGCAACATTGGCGCGAGGTGCAGGCGCAACAGATCACCTACCTTGGCGAAAACGTGTCAGGGGGATTGGGCGATGCAGCCTCAGATGACGCACGTCTGCGCAGTCAGAATCTGCCGGTCATAAACGCCGCCGAGGAGTTGGCGTCGGCGATGGGCGTGACGTTGAACGAATTGCGTTTCCTCGCCTACAGCAAAGAGGTGTCCAAGCTCAGCCACTATCAACAGTTCGCTATCGCCAAAAAGACCGGCGGCGTGCGCGAGATTTCCGCTCCCATGCCGCGTATGAAGAGAGCGCAGTATTGGATTCTGGACAACATCTTGGCGCCGCTGTCTCTGCATGAGGCCGCGCATGGCTTTGTCGTCGAGCGCTCCATTGTGTCTAATGCGCAGCCCCACGTCGGCAAAGGCGTGGTCATCAACCTGGATTTGAAGGACTTTTTCCCAACCGTTTCCTATGCGCGCATCAAAGGCGCGTTTCGACATCTTGGTTACAGTGAACAGATCGCCACTATTCTCGGGTTACTGTGTTCACAGCCAAAAATGCAGGAAGTGGAAATGGATGGCCAGAAATGGTTTGTCAGCGAAGGCGAACGTTTCTTGCCTCAGGGCGCTCCGACCAGCCCGGCGATCAGCAATGTGATTTGTCGGAAGCTTGATCGTCGTTTGCAAAGCATGGCCGCCAAACTCGGCTTCACTTATACCCGTTACGCGGACGACGTGACCTTCTCCGCCGACGGCAAGTCGGACGATGACGTCAAGCGTCTGTTGTGGCGCTGCCGTAGCATCATCAAGGATGAAGGTTTTGTGGTGCATCCGGACAAAACCCGGATTATGCGCAAACATCGCAGACAGGAAGTCACCGGCGTCGTCGTGAATGACAAGGCGTCGGTGGAGAGAAAACAACTGAAGCGGTTTCGCGCGCTCTTATTTCAAATCGACAGAGACGGTCCCGCAGGAAAATCCTGGGGACGGGGTGAGTTGTTCGCCGCCATCGACGGCTTCGCTAATTATGTGGCGATGGTGAACCCGGAAAAAGGCGTGCCGCTGCAACAGAAAGTGGCCCAGTTGAAGCTGAAATATGGCGTGAAAGTGAAACCTTCCCGCGTACTGGCGTTGAATAAAAAACGCATGCGCATGAAGGCGGCGAAAGGCGAAGCGCCTCGCGACGATTGGTGGCAGGCGCAAGCGACGGCTGCGCCGGAACTGGAGAAGACGGCGGAGCAGGTGAAGGAAGAGCGCAAGGCGGAGAAAGCGGAACAGCAGGCGCAAGCGGTTCCGGCTACGTCTTCTGCGGATGCCGCGCCAGTGCGAACTTCCTCTCCAGTGCAGTCACAACAGCAGGCCCAACCATCCGCTCCAGCGCCTGAAGGTGAGTCCCACGCTAAAACAGGATGGATCATGTTGGCCATCGGTATACTCATTTATCTTGCGATGAAGATGCTGGGCTAGATCGCAGAGGCTTCGGGTTGCGTAAAAATGGCCCTAAATATGGACGGGACGACGAGGAAGAGAAAGGTGTCCAGACATATCGGCATCGTGGCATGTAGCGCCGAGGGCGCCGCCCTTTGTTATCGCACTATCTGTGCGGAAGCCCCTGTGTTGATGGGAGAGCATCGGCATCCGGAAGTATCGCTGCATACGCACCCAGTGGCGGATTACATGCCTTATCTGAATGAGGGCGATTGGCGCGGAGTGGCGGATTTGATGCTGTCGTCCGTCCGCAAGCTGGCGATGATGGGCGCGGACTTCGCCATCTGTCCGGATAACACTATTCACCAGGCGTTTCAGATGGTGCAGGCCGAATCGCCCATTCCCTGGCTGCATATCGCGGAAACCGTGGCGCAGGCGGCGCAGATGCGAGGCTATCGCAAGCTGGGAATCACCGGTACGCGCTTTCTGATGACTGGGCCTGTCTATCCTCAAGCCTTGAGCAAGTTCGATATCGGCAGCCTGATTCCGAATGAGGCGGATCGAGAACTCATTGATCAAGTGATTTTCAACGAACTGGTGAACGGGGAGTTCAAAGAAGGGTCCAGATTGCGTTTCAATGAAGCAATCCGGCGATTAAGAGACCGCGGTTGCGATGCGGTGGTGCTGGGTTGCACTGAAATTCCACTGTTGATCAATCCCGATGATTGCCCGCTGCCAACATTAGACTCCACTCGTCTGCTGGCCCGGGCTGCCTTGGCGGAAGCGCTGCGTGCATGACGCTTCGGCGTCGACCATCACTTTAAGATGTGCTCTTTCCACATTTCTAATCTTATCGCTCCCTGATAGCATGCGGTGACGTGTATCCCTCATTTTCAGGAAGCCCTCCACTTTTATGAAAAATAAGAAAATAATCCTAGCCTTTCCTTTGCTGTTTCGCTGCTGGGCGCTGGCCGGCATTGCTGCTCTAAGCGCCTGTTCAGACTCATCGCCTGACGCCGGACCGGGTGGCGATGACGAGGTGGAAGCGCCGCCGGATTACAGTATTGATGGCGATATGGATATTGAGGACGACGCCCTCGACTGGAATCCCGCCGATGATGGCTGGCGCAAAGGCCGGCTGTTTGTGGAACTGAAAATCGAACAGGAGGGCTCCAAAGTGGAGCACAAGGTTCATCAGGGGTTGAGCGGACCGGAAACCACCCAGATTGACTGGTCATATAGCCTGGTCGCTAACGCCGATCAGGCGGTCTGGATTCGACCCGACCTGGATACGCTGATCCCGGATATGGACCCTGAATACGGGCGCGGAAGTTGGGAATCGGAGCCCTATATGCCACTGGGTGATGATAGTGAGCTGGTGGTGCAGGGGGAGGTGAAAGTCAATCTGTATCTTGAGTCGGATACGCCGGATGCGTCCGACTATGTACGCACCAAGCGGGAAGTGTCGGCTTCGGGGAAAGTCACTGGTTTGACCATCAAAACTCTGCAACCTTCGTTGTATGGACAGGGCTACGAGTTTTCTGCGGAATGGGAGCCTTCCTTGAATGTTAAAGACGTCACTACGCTGACAGACCGTAATGGCGCTAATCAGGTCTTGGATGAAAGCGGCGCCTTTAATGAGCCTATAAAGTTACGTCTATATCCACCGCTTAACCCGGATGGGATCAATGACTACCCCTTGGCGGCAAGCGATGATCCGGCGGACGTCAAAGCGGGAATGAAGAAATTCGAACAGGAAATCTGGCAGTCGCTACAGCAACTGAGCGACACTCCGATACTGGGCGAAGGGCGCACCGGTCTCATTACCGGGCAAAGCAAAGACAGCCTGACCCTGACTTACGAATACGACGGCGACAAACAAATGCCATACTGGCCCAGCCTGGAAACCCTGGCCGCCAAACCCGATAAGAAAAACACCATGATGGTTAAAGTGCGATTGCAGGTGGACTGATTGCTGACGCTTCAGGCTGTCGGAGCAGGGTTACAGCCTAAATAAAAAGCCGGCGTGAACCGGCTTTTTTGCACTGCATGTTTGGATAGTTTTCACTACATGTTCGGATAGTTGGGGCCGCCGCCGCCTTCCGGGGTGACCCAGATGATGTTCTGGGTGGGATCTTTGATATCGCAGGTTTTGCAGTGTACGCAGTTTTGCGCGTTGATCTGGAAGCGCTTGCCGCCGTCGTCATTCTCAACCACTTCGTAAACGCCGGCAGGACAGTAGCGTTGCGCCGGTTCGTCGTACTTGGGCAGGTTGTAGTTGATTGGCACGTCTTTGTCCTTGAGGGTCAAATGACAGGGCTGGTCTTCTTCATGGTTGGTGTTCGACAGGAACACTGAGGTCAGACGGTCGAACGTCAGCTTGTTATCCGGCTTCGGATAGCTGATTTTCGGACACTCGCTGGCGGGCTTCAGTGTCTCGTGATCTTTCTTCAGATCACGCAGTGTAATGGGCAGGCTCCTGCGCAGAATATTCTGCTCGAAGAACGCCAGAGCGCCGCCCAGGATGTTGCCGAACTTGTGCATGCCCGGTCCGAAGTTTCTTTCTTCGTACAGCTCTTTGTAGAGCCAGGACGCTTTGTACTTATCGGTGAAAGCGGTGAGGTCTTCTTTGCCTTCAGAGCCTTTCTGGAGTGCTTCAAACACTGCTTCTGCGCCGAGCATGCCGGACTTCATGGCGGTGTGAGAGCCTTTGATCTTGGAGAAGTTCAAGGTGCCGGCGTCGCAGCCTAGCAATAAACCGCCAGGGAAAGTCTGCTTCGGCAGAGCGTTAAAACCACCTTTGGTGATGGCGCGGGCGCCGTAGGACACACGCTTGCCGCCTTCCAGATATTTGCTGATTTCCGGATGCAGCTTCAGACGTTGAAACTCTTCGAATGGAGAAACATGCGGGTTGCTGTAACCCAGGTCGGTAATCAGACCGACATAGACCTGATTGTTCTCCAGGTGGTAAAGGAAAGAGCCGCCGGTAGAACTGCTTTCAGCCAATGGCCAACCCGTCGTGTGGACGACCAGGCCGGGCTCATGCTTGGCGGGATCGATGTCCCACAGTTCTTTGATGCCGATGCCGTAGTGCTGCGGGTCTTTGCCTTCGTCCAATTTAAATTTGGCGATCAGTTCTTTGCCCAAATGGCCGCGGCAGCCTTCGCAGAACAGGGTGTATTTGGCGTGCAATTCCATGCCGGGCGTGTAGGAGTCTTTATGCTCGCCGTTGTGGCCCACACCCATGTCGCCGGTGATGATGCCTTTTACGCCGCCGTCTTCGTGGTACAGAATCTCGGCGGCGGGGAAGCCGGGGTAGATTTCCGCGCCAAGGCCTTCCGCCTGCTCCGCCAGCCAGCGGCACAGGTTGCCCAGGCTGATGATGTAGTTGCCTTCGTTGTGCATATTGCGGGGCACAAACGCATTGGGGACCTTGATGGCGTTTTCCTGGCTGCGTAATACGAAAATGTCGTCTCGGGTGACGGGGGTATTGAGGGGAGCGCCTTCTTCCTTCCAATTAGGGAAGAGCTCGTTCAGAGCGGTGGGTTCGAAGACGGTGCCGGCCAGAATATGCGCGCCGACTTCCGATCCTTTCTCCACGACGCATACGGTCAGTTCCTGCCCTTTATCCTTGGCCAACTGGAGAATTTTGCAGGCGGCTGATAAGCCCGCCGGTCCTGCGCCCACGATTAGTACGTCAAACTCCATCGATTCGCGTTCCACCATTGATCTCCTTTTAGCTTCACAACTCTCAGTCTAAAAAGTTTATAGGCAACACGGCTTTTGGGGGTCGCGAAAAGCTGCGACGATGCTGTCCCGCAGAAGCGGTCGAGCTGCGTCCCTGACTGATTTTATCCTGTCTTATTTTTCCGACTACGCTGTGCTGCAGTTATTAAAAATCGTCAGAAGTATAATGGATTAAGTCCAGGTAGCATATATCATTCGCCCACTCAAACAAACGTTTGTTTGAATTTTTGCGGAAAATCGCCTTTAATAAGCGGCACGCAGTTAAGAAGAGCGTTTCCGGCGTTGAGCGTCGGGGCCTCAGGCGACGCCTGCGAGGCCGCTTCCTGAATTCCGGGACGGAGTGAACCCGAATATTTTTCGGCGTTAACAATAAATCGATCGTCCTTTGATCGCAGGTCCTTTTCGGACGCGTCAGGCGCGGCTCTGAATATTGACCTGAGTGGGATAAGCGTTCAGTATTAGCCTGCTTTGTTTGGACCATATCCTGGCGTTTCGGCTGAAGTTTTTGGCCGAGAACCCGGTTTTCGACAGGGTGGTTATCGGGATAAAAATCCAGAGCCGCGAGGATATGCTTCGTTAATTACACATCACAACACAAACGAGGAATCTATGAAGGTTCTGGTCGCTGTAAAACGAGTAATTGATTACAACGTTAAAGTACGAGTAAAGCCGGATAATACCGGTGTAGACCTGACAAACGTAAAAATGGCGATGAATCCATTCTGCGAAATCGCAGTGGAAGAAGCCGTACGCCTGAAAGAGAAAGGCGTCGCTACAGAAGTCGTTGTAGTTTCCATCGGCCCCAAAGCCGCTCAGGAACAAATCCGCACCGCATTGGCGCTGGGCGCTGACCGCGGCATCCACGTGGAGACCGACGAGGAGATTCAATCTCTGGCGGCCGCCAAGCTGCTGAAAGCGGTTGTAGAAAAAGAGCAACCCAAGCTGGTGATTCTGGGCAAACAGTCCATCGACACCGACAACAATCAGACTGGTCAGATGCTGGCGGCGTTGTGCGGTTACGCGCAGGGCACCTTTGCATCCGAAGTGGTTGTTGAGGGCGATAAAGTCAACGTTACTCGCGAAATCGACGGCGGTCTGCTGACCGTGGCGTTGAACCTGCCTGCTATCGTGACCACCGACCTGCGTCTGAACGAACCCCGTTACGCTTCTCTTCCCAACATCATGAAGGCCAAGAAGAAGCCGTTGGACACTGTTAGCCCAGCGGATCTTGGCGCGGAAATCGCTCCCAGACTGACCACCTTGAAAGTGGAAGCCCCTGCGCAACGTCAGGCGGGCATTAAAGTGGGCAGCGTAGCTGAGCTGGTGGACAAGCTGAAGAACGAAGCGAGGGTGATTTAAGATGAGCATTCTGGTAATTGCAGATCACGATAACAAGGTTCTGAAACCCGCTACGTTGAACGTTGTCGCAGCCGCTCAAAAAATCGGCGGAGACGTTCACGTTTTGGTTGCCGGCGCTGATTGCGGCGCTGTCGCTGAAGCGGCTTCCAAAGTAGCTGGCGTTGCGAAAGTACTGCACGCCGACAACGCCGCTTACGGCCACTTCCTGGCTGAAAACCTGGGGTTGCTGGTCGCTGAAATGGGCAAAGGCTACAGCCATGTGCTGACTTCCGCCGGCACCACTGGTAAGGACTTCATGCCCCGCGTTGCAGCGCTGCTGGACGTGGCTCAGATTTCCGACATCATCCGTGTTGATTCCGCTGACACCTTCGTGCGTCCTATCTACGCGGGCAACGCGATCGCCACAGTGCAATCCTCTGATGCGATCAAAGTCATTACCGTGCGTCCTACCGGTTTCGACCCAGTTGCGGCCGAAGGCGGCTCTGCTGCAGTGGAATCCGTTGGCGCGGCTCACGACGCAGGCATTTCTTCTTTCGTGAAAGAAGAGCTGGCCAAGTCCGACCGTCCTGAACTGACCAGTGCGAACATCGTTGTTTCCGGTGGTCGCGGCATGCAGAACGGCGACAACTTCGAAATGCTGTACAAAGTGGCTGACAAGCTGGGCGCAGCGGTTGGCGCATCTCGCGCGGCGGTTGACGCAGGCTTCGTTCCCAACGATATGCAGGTCGGTCAAACTGGTAAAATCGTGGCTCCGCAGCTGTATATCGCCGTGGGTATTTCCGGCGCGATTCAGCACTTGGCGGGTATGTCCGACAGTAAAGTGATCGTTGCGATCAACAAAGACGAAGAAGCTCCGATCTTCCAGGTAGCCGATTACGGTCTGGTGGCGGACTTGTTCGAAGCGGTTCCGCAACTGGAAGCTGAGCTGGATAAAGTTCTCTAAGCCAGTTTACGAATACTCCCTCCCCAATCCGGGGAGGGATCTCTTCTTCAGGCTGTTCTAGCCGCGCAATTCTTCAAGATCTTCAAACAACTGCAACGCTTCCGGATTGGCTAGCGCGTCCTTGTTTTTAACTTCCTTGCCGTGAATGACGTTCTTCACCGCCAGCTCAACAATTTTGCCGCTGATGGTGCGGGGAATGTCGGCGATCTGAATGATCTTCGCCGGCACATGTCGGGGCGTGGTGTTCTTGCGAATCGTCTGGGTGATGCGGCTGCATAGCTCGTCGTTCAGATCGACGCCGGGGCGGGTCTTGACGAATAGAATGACTCTCTCGTCGTCTCCCCAGGCCTGTCCAACCGCGATACTTTCCAGCACTTCCTCAATTTTCTCCACCTGACGATAGATTTCGGCGGTGCCGATGCGCACGCCGCCAGGATTAAGTACGGCGTCAGAGCGGCCGTGAATGATGACGCCTTTTTGCACCACTTCGCCGTTTTCCGCATGGCTGATGAATTCGCCGTAGTCTCCATGGGCCCAGATGTTGTCGATCGAGGAAAAATAAGCGCTGTGGAAGCGCGCGCCATCCTCGTCATTCCAAAATCCGACCGGCATGGAAGGGAAGGGCGACTTGCAGACCAGCTCGCCTTTGCCTTGCGCCAGAGAGCGGCCTGAGTCGTCGACAAACTCGACATCCATGCCCAGGCCGATGCACTGTAGTTCGCCTCGGTAAACGGGCAGTGTGGGGCATCCCAGGGCGAAGCAGGACACAATGTCAGTGCCGCCGGATATGCTGCTCAGGCAGACGTCCGCCTTCACGTCCCGATAGATATAATCGAAGCTCTCATGAGCCAGCGGAGAACCGGTTGAAAGCATGGCTCTGAGACTGTCCAGACGATGGGTCTGCGCCGGTTTGAGATGATTCTTCTCACAGGCGGCGTAGAACTTGGCGCTGGAGCCGAATACGTTGATCTTCTCTTCCTGGGCGATGTCGAACAGATGAGAGGGCGACGGATGAAAAGGGGAGCCGTCATACAGCACCAGCGTCGCGCCGATAGCCAGACTGCTTACCAGCCAGTTCCACATCATCCAGCCGCAGGTGGTGTAATAAAATATGCGGTCGCCGGGTTTGAGGTCGGTATGCAATCCCAGTTCTTTCAGGTGCTGCAACAGCGTGCCGCCCTGGCCATGCACGATGCACTTGGGCTGGCCAGTGGTGCCTGAGGAGTACATGATGTAGAGCGGTTCGGCAAACCCGCGCCGGACGAACTCGATGGCGGTTTCTCCGGGCGTATTGACGATGTCCTCCCAGGCTGTGGCGGTTACGCCTGACAGTTCAGCCGGAGCCGCCCGCGGATTCTTCAGATAATTAACCCAGACCACGCCTTGCAAAGCGGGAAGCTTGCCGACGATGTCCTGTACTCTATCCGTGGTGTCGATCACTTTGCCGTTGTAGTTGTAACCGCGACAGGCGATCAGCAGTTTGGGGGCGATCTGGCCAAAGCGGTCAATCACGCCGTTAAGCCCGAAGTCGGGGGAGCAGGAAGACCAGACGCCACCCAGACTTGCGGTGGCCAGCATGCCGATAACCGCTTCGGCGCAGTTTGGGATGAACGCGGCGACGCGATCGCCGGGGCCAACGCCATTCGCTTTCAGAAACTGCGCTAATTTGGCGACTTGTCGAGATAGCTCGTCAAAGCTCAACTCTTCGCGTCTGCCGTCTTCGCCTCTAACGATAATGGCGGGTTGGCCGCCGCGATGCTTAAGCAGGTTTTCCGCGAAATTGATCTTGGTTTCGGGGAACCACTGCGCGCCGGGCATTTTATCTGCATTGCGCAAAAACGGCGCGCCGCCCAGATCGCCCTTGACTTGAAAGTATTCCCATATTCCCAGCCAGAACGCTTCTTTATTTTCGACGGACCAGGTATGCAGCGCGTCGTAGTGAGAAGGCGGAGACAGTTTCTTGGTCTTTAAAAATGTAATGAAATCAGTGAGTCTTGCTTGTTGTACTCGCTCGTGTTCGGGGCGCCATAAAGGAAGCGCGGTCATATAGACTCCGATATTATCCTTATTGTGAAGATTGCGCCTGCGATAACGCCAGTCCGGCTTTAGAGCCGTTATTGCGCGCCAGCAGGGTGGAGATTTCATTACCTACCATGGCGAGGCGATTCAAATCAATGTTTGTTTTCAAGCCGTTGCCGTGCAGCATGTACACCACGTCTTCCGTCGCCACATTGCCTGACGCGCCTTTCGCATAGGGGCAGCCGCCCAATCCGGCCACGGAGGCGTCGACAGTGCGAATACCGAGGTTAAGGGCTGTGTCGATGTTGGCCAGAGCCTGCCCGTAGGTGTCGTGGAAATGCACCGCCAGCCGGTCGCTCTGAATTTCGGATAGCAGGGCTTTCAGCAGGTTGGCCACCTGATGGGTAGAGCCGACGCCGATAGTGTCTCCCAGAGACACTTCGTAACAGCCTGCGTCCAGCAGCAGTCGAGTGGTTTTAAGAACCTGGGATATCTCGATACGCCCCTCATAAGGACAGCCCAGCACGCAGCTGACATAGCCGCGAACGGGGATGTTGCGCTCCTGCGCCAATGCGAATACCGGTTGAAAGCGCTCAATGCTCTCTTGGATGGAACAGTTGATGTTGCGCTGGTTGAACGCCTCGGAAGCGGCGGTGAACACCGCCACTTCGTTGACCTGAGTCTGTAGCGCCGCTTCCATGCCTTTCAGGTTTGGCGTCAGGGCGGCGTAGACCACATCTTTGCGCTCCGGCAACTGCTGGATCACTTCGGCGGAGCTGCCCATTTGCGGCGCCCATTTCGGGGAAACGAAGCTGCCTGCTTCGATATAACTGACGCCTGCGTCGATCAGCCCCATGATAAGGTGGACTTTCTCTTCAACGCTCAGCAGCTTGCTTTCGTTCTGCAAGCCATCGCGAGGGCCTACCTCTACGATGCGAACAAAATCCGGGTCGCCGGTGATATGCGTGGCGTTCACTTCAGAGGACATATCAGGCTCCTTCGCCGCTGGCTTCAAACGCCACCAGAATCTGGCTGGCCGTAACCACTTCGCCTTCTTTGCAAAGCACTTCCGTGACGGTTCCGGCGTCGGGAGCGCGGATACTGTGCTCCATCTTCATGGCTTCCATCACCACCAGAATATCGCCTTTGGCCACCTCTTGACCCGCTTGTACGGCTGTTTTGACGATGGTGCCGCCCATGGGAGCGTTGAGGGAGCCGCCGTCCTGCACATGGTGTTCCGTCAGAGTGTTATCGTCCGGGGTTTCGAAGCGCCAGTGCGCGCCGTCTTTGAACAGATCAATGCAGCTCTCTGAAATAGCGAAACGGAAGCAGCTCTTCACCCCGTCCACCCACAGGTCGACATGAGAGTGATTGCGGTTGAAGCTGACATCTGCCCAGTGCTGGCCGTCGCCGATTTTCAGTTTGTCGTTGTGATGCTCCAGCAACAGGGTGAACGAATCGCCTTTGAGCCAGAACTCAAACTCTGACGCTTCCACCAGATTCAAGCGCCAGTTGTTGATCTGCGCCCAGGGTGAAAAGGGGTCCTGGTCGGCGACATTGGGCGCGCCTTTGAGGTTTGACCAATACAGCGCCGCCAGCGCGCACTTGGCGTTGAAAGGAACTTCACGCTCCGCTTTTTCAAGTCCTGGATTGGCTTCAAGGAAGCCAGTCGTCAAGCGCGCCTGGATGAAGTCATCGCTGTTGATGATGCGGCACAGATAGCCTGTGTTGGTGGTGACGCCAGTCACCAGGAAATCCGCCAGCGCATCTTTCAGGCGTCGCCGCGCCATCTCGCGGGTGGGGCCCCAGCCGATGACTTTGGAGATCATCGGGTCATAGAAGGGGGATATTTCGCAGCCTGTCGCGACGCCACAGTCAATGCGGGTATGCTCGTTGCTCGCCGGAGCGGAAAGGAAATTCAAGGCCCCGGCGCTGGGCAGAAACCCATTCTCCGGGTCTTCCGCATAGATGCGCGCTTCAATCGCGCAGCCATTGCTGCGAATGCGGTCCTGGGTCGCCGGTAAAGGTTCGCCGCCGGCGACTTTGATCTGCCATTCCACCAGGTCGAGGCCCGTGATCATTTCCGTCACCGGATGCTCCACCTGCAGGCGGGTGTTCATTTCCATGAAATAGAAGTTTTCGTTTTTATCTACCAGAAACTCTACGGTGCCGGCTCCGACATAACCGATTGCTTTTCCGCAGGCCACTGCCGTCTCTCCCATCTTGCGGCGGGTATCGTTCTCTAGATTGGGAGCGGGGGCCTCTTCAATAATTTTCTGGTGGCGACGCTGAATAGAGCAGTCGCGGTCGAACAGATAGACGCCTTCGCCGTGAGCGTCGAAGAAAATTTGCACTTCTACGTGACGAGGCTGTTCGATCAGCTTTTCGATCAGCATGGTTTGATCGCCGAAGGCGTTTTTCGCCTCACGCTGCGCGGACGCCAGCTGTTCATCGAACTCAGAAGGGCTGCGCACGGCGCGCATGCCTTTGCCGCCGCCGCCCGCGCTGGCTTTAAGCAAGACTGGGTAGCCGACTACCTCAGCCTGTGCTCGTAAGAATTCTACGTTTTGATCTTCGCCGTGATAGCCGGGTATCAGGGGAACATTGGCCTGTTCCATCAGATGCTTGGCGCGGGCTTTATCGCCCATGGCGTCGATGGCTTTGGCGGGTGGGCCAATGAAGATCAGAGACTCCTTCGCGCAAAGCGCGGCGAAGGTGGCGTTTTCCGACAGGAAGCCATAGCCGGGATGGATAGCGTCGGCGTGGCATTTTTTCGCGACGGCGATGATTTTATCCTGATTCAGATAGGTTTCCGTCGCGGTTACCCCATGCAGGGGATAAGCCTCGTCAGCTTCCTGCACGAACGGCATGTTACGATCCACATCCGCATATACGGCGATTGTGCGCACGCCCATGCGACTGGCGGTGCGGATAATACGGCTGGCGATCTCGCCGCGGTTGGCGATCAGTAGCGTCTCAATCATGCTCGGCGGCTCCATCAGCAAGGGTCCAGGCGGCGGGGCGTTTCTCCAGAAAGGCGCTGAGGCCTTCCTGCCCCTCTGGGGAGACGCGGACGTCGGCGATGGCGCGAGTGGTGTAGTCGACCAGCGCGTCGTCAATGGGGCTGGCTTCGATCTGGCGCAACAACGCTTTAGCGCGGGACAGGGCATGCGGGCCGTTTTGCTTGAACAGACGGGTGAAAAGCTCCACCTCCGCATCCAGGCCGGTCTCTTCGACGATCTCGTGGATCAGGCCAAAGCGTAGCGCCTCCTTGGCGTCGAACAGCTCGGCGGTCAGGGTGTAGCGCTGCATGGCGCGAGGTCCAATGGCGCGGAGTACGTAAGGGCTGATCACCGCGGGCAGGATGCCCAGTTTCACTTCGCTGAGACAGAATTTGCTGCGCGCGCTGGCGATGGCGATGTCGCAACAACTGATCAGGCCCAGGGCTCCGCCGAAAGCGCTGCCTTGAACCCGGGCGATGGTTGGTTTGGGGAGCTCAAAGAGGCCGCGCATGAGTTTCGCCAGTTCGGCGGCGTCATCTAGATTGGCTTGATGGTCCGCATTGGCGTTGGCGCGCATCCACTCCAGGTCGGCGCCGGCGGAGAAATGCTTGCCTTCGCTGCGTAGGACGACGATGCGTACGGCGCTGTCGTTGGCGGTTTCGTCAATCATTTCATTCAGGGACTGAATAACATCGACGTTAAAGGCGTTATGCTTTTCGGGCCGGTTTAAAACTATCTCCGCAACGCCCTGATTTACACGATATAAAACGGGTTCTGACACGGCGTAACCTCTCTTGTTGGTCTGGTGGTCGGCTGAGTTGGCGTCATGTGAAGTCCTTGTCGCGCCTACATGCGGAACACGCCGAATTTGCTGTCTTTAATCGGGGCGTTCAACGCGGCGGAAAGCGCCAGGCTCAATACCGTACGGGTGTCCGCCGGGTCGATGATGCCGTCGTCCCATAAGCGCGCGGAGGCGTAATAGGGATGTGACTGCTCGTTGAACTGCTGAATAGTGGGGGCCTTGAACGCCTGTTTCTCTTCTTCGCTCCACAGCGCGCCTTTGCGGCGTAAATTATCCTCACGCACCTGCGCCAGCACGCCCGCCGCCTGCTCGCCGCCCATGACGGCGATGCGCGCATTCGGCCACATCCACAGAAAGCGGGGGTTGTAGCCGCGGCCGCACATGCCGTAGTTGCCAGCGCCAAAGCTGCCGCCAATGATTATAGTGAACTTGGGCACTTCCGCGCAGGCGACAGCGGTGACCAGCTTGGCGCCGTTTTTGGCGATGCCGCCTTCTTCATACTGCTTGCCGACCATGAAGCCGGTGATGTTCTGCAGGAATACCAGAGGAATTTTGCGCTGGCAGCACAGCTCGATAAAGTGCGCGCCTTTGACGGCGGACTCGCTGAACAGAATGCCATTATTGGCGATGATGCCTACGGGGTAGCCGTTGATGCGGGCGAAACCGCACACCAGCGTTGCGCCATAGAGCGCCTTGAACTCGTCGAATTCGGAGCCGTCCACCAGTCTGGCGATCACCTCGTGCACGTCATAAGGCGTGCGCAGGTCGGTAGGGACGACGCCACGTAGCTGTTGAGCGGGGTAGAGCGGCTCTACCGGCGGCTGAATGTCCATGGTGACGGTTTTCTTGCGGTTGAGGCGTTTAACCGCCTGTCTGGCCAGCAAGAGGGCGTGAAATTCGTCTTGTGCGTAATGGTCCGCCACTCCGGATATGCGGCAATGGACGTCTGCGCCGCCCAGGTCCTCAGCGCTGACTTCTTCGCCGGTAGCGGCTTTCACCAAAGGCGGTCCCGCCAGGAAAATGGAGCTTTGTCCTTTCACCATGATGGCTTCGTCCGCCATGGCGGGCACATAGGCTCCGCCAGCGGTGCAAAGGCCCATTACCACTGCGATCTGAGGAATGCCCTGGGCGGACATACGCGCCTGACGATAAAAAATGTGCCCGAAGTCTTCCTTGTCGGGGAAGACTTCATCCTGTTGCGGCAGGTTGGCGCCGCCGGAATCCACCAGATAGATGCAGGGCAGGTTGTTCTCTTCCGCAATGGTCTGGGCGCGGATATGTTTTTTCACTGTCAGGGGGTAGTAGGTGCCGCCTTTAACCGTTGAATCGTTGGCGACGATCATACACTCAATGCCCTCGACGCGTCCGATACCGGCGATGACGCCGGCGGCGGGCACGGTGTCTGCGTAGACGTTGTAGGCGGCGAACTGGCCGATTTCGAGAAACGGCGAACCGGGGTCGAGCAACTTGGCGACGCGCTCACGGGGCAGCAACTTTCCTTTTGCGCGCTGCTTTTCCTGAGCGGCGTGACCGCCGCCTTGTTCGATAAAACTGATTTCAGTCTTGAGATCATCCACCAGTTTGCTCATCGCCGCATATTGGCTTTGATAGCTTTCGCTGTCGGTGGATGTTTGGGATTTCAGAACAGCCATAGCTTCGTCCTGTCTTGCTGGGTGGTTGTTTGGATTCCTTGTGGAGAACGGCGGCCGAGAAGGCTACCGGGACTCCTCGAACAGTTCGCGGCCGATCAGCATTCTACGGATCTCAGAGGTGCCGGCGCCGATTTCATACAGCTTAGCGTCCCGCAGCAGTCTGCCGGTGGAGAATTCGTTGATGTAGCCGTTGCCTCCCAGAATCTGAATAGCGTCGAGGGCCATCTGGGTGGCTTTTTCTGCGCAGTACAGAATCACGCCAGCGGCGTCTTTGCGAGTGGTCTCGCCTCGGTCGCAGGCGGAAGCGACGGCGTAAAGGTAGGCGCGGCAGGCGTTCAGGGTGGTGTACATGTCCGCTACTTTGCCCTGGATTAATTGGAAATGCCCAATAGGTTGGCCGAACTGCTCGCGCTCATGGATATAGGGAACGACGACATCCATACAGGCCTGCATGATGCCGATAGGGCCAGCGGCAAGTACGACGCGCTCGTAGTCCAGGCCGCTCATCAAAACTTTCACGCCCTGGTTGAGGCCGCCGAGAATATTTTCTTCCGGCACTTCGCAGTTATCGAACACCAGCTCGCAGGTGTTGGAGCCGCGCATGCCGAGTTTGTCGAGTTTGGGTGAGCGGGAGAAGCCGGGATAATCGCGCTCCACGATGAATGCGGTGATGCCTTTGGGGCCTGCCTGAACGTCAGTCTTGGCGTAGATGACATAAGTGTGCGCGTCAGGGCCGTTGGTGATCCACATTTTGGCGCCGTTAAGCACATATTTGTCGCCTTTTTTTACCGCCTGCAATTTCATGCTGACCACATCGCTGCCGGCGTTGGGTTCGCTCATGGCGAGGGCGCCGATATGCTCGCCGGAGATCAATTTAGGCAGGTACTTCTGTCTCTGTTGCGGCGTGCCGTTACGGTAGATCTGGTTAACACATAGATTGGAATGGGCGCCGTAGCTGAGTGCGATGGACGCGGACGCGCGGCTGATTTCTTCCATGACGAGTACATGAGCCAAGTATCCCAGTTCAGCGCCGCCGAACTCCTCGCTGACTGTGACGCCCAGCAGGCCCATCTCGCCCAGGCGCGGCCATAACTGGTTAGGAAACGCGTTGTCCTTGTCCACTTGGGCGGCGATAGAGGCGATCTCCTTCTGGGCGAAGCCCGCGACCTGCTCACGCAGCATATCCAGGGTTTCGCCCAGTCCGAAGTTCAGGGAGTGGTAGTGGTTGGCCATAATGGGTCCTTTGTTATTTTTAACGTTGAATCAATCTTTTCAGAAAAAGGCCGACGGTGGGGTTGTCATGCACGGTTGCCGCGCAGGTCCGCCGTCAGCCTTTCTCGAAGTCCGCCAGCGCCTGTTGGCAGCGTTCTTCCGCTTCATCCAGTTCCTCCTGCATGAGACGGATGTCGGAAAGCTGCTGCTTCAGGATGTCTCTCTTTTCCGCAATCTTGTTCAGCATCAGTTGTAACTGCACCCGGTTGCCGCTGTCCGGGTCGTACATGCAGATAATCTGTTTGGACTCCGCCAGGGAAAAACCAAGTCGCTTGCCTCGCAAAATCAGTTTGAGGTAGACACGGTCTTTTTCGGTGTAAATGCGGGTTTGTCCCTGGCGCTCCGGGCTGAGCAGCCCTTCCGCTTCATAAAATCGGATTGTCCTTGTGGTAACGTCGAACTCCTTCGCCAGGTCACTGATGCTGTAGTTTTTTGTCATGGGCGTTCTCTGTCTGAATTGAGCAAAATTATTGCAGCAAGTTTACGTTTACGTCAACGTTATAATGCATGGGCTCCAACAGTGGATATGCAAGCCGAAGTGTGGGGAGCTCGTCCAGGTCAAACATTTGACGGCAAGGGTCAAGCAGGGAAGAAGTCAGGGCTCAGCTATGGGCTGGTGCAAGGCTGGGGTTAAAGTCGAGTCTGTAGCTGTTGCAGCATACGGGTATTCAAGTCATTCCATTGATCCAGACGGTTGGCCTGACCAACGCGTTTACCTAGCCCGCGTTGTTTGGACAGCCACAACCCGTCGCCGTTGAAACTGTAAATGGGGTAGAGGTCATCGCGTTCTGAGCCTGAGCGGATCTCCTGAATCAGGTTATCCAGTATCAAAGGCTCTTTATCCTGGTCTGGATAATAGGCGAGCACCATATGCGCCTGATTGAGCTTCAGGGCTTTAACGTAGGTAATGCGTAATTTGTCATCTGGCACGCCCATTTCACGCAGGGCGAAATATTTGGCGATGGAGTAATCTTCACAGTCGCCGCCATTAGTAACCAGTAGCTCGACAGGTGTCGCCCAGTAGTCTTCCTGGCCCCAGTGTTTGATATCTGGAATGAATTGCGTTTCATTAAAAAACGCGTTGACCATCATTAACTTGCGTTCGTCGGGGATGTCTTTCGGAGTGTTTAGCAGTTTTTGCCAGCGTTCCAGGCGCTCACGGGCGGAACCGCCGTATTCACGCTCTACATGGGTCAGTATTTGCTGGCTGATTTCGAAGGCGGCGGACGCAACAAGAGCCCAGCATGAAAACAGGGTGACAACTGTTTTGACACGCAATTTTCTTGTCCACTGCATAGGTGGGGCGTCCCGTCGTCAATGTCGTTGGTGTGGCTGATGCCGGTTGATGGACCGGAGCTATAGTTATGTTTATGAGATTAAGTATAGGAATTATTCCGAAGCATGACTGGATGAGTTTTGTAAAACTGTGTAAGGAAAGGTGAATCCTTGGATTAGTCCTAAGTTGTTTAAATACAAGGGGAATGCCGATGACGGAGGTGAAGTTTAAATTTGCCGGAAAGGGCGAGATTTAAAAAGGTGATTGATTGAAGCGGTTGGAGAAGGGGCGCCGGAACGATTTTGACGTTTCGGCGCATAAAATCGGGCGCGTTTAGCCGTTGTTCTTCTGGCGGATTTGTTCGCGCAATTTTTGCAGTCGATCACGAATTTCCTGGCGACGCTGTTCGTCCATTTCGCTCAGTTCCGAACTGTTGTCGTTGGAGGGTTCGGAAAACTCTTCCGGCGGCTGATCGATAGCGTAAGTTGGTTCTTCCTGGTAAGCCGGTTCTGAAATTGCCTGCTGAGAGCCGTCGTCATGCGGCGCATCTACGACAGGCACTGGCTCGCCGCCACTGTCAGGTTGCTCGTATTTGGGTTCTTCATACTGAGGCTCCGGGTACTCAGGCTCTTGATACTGCGGCTCTTCATACACGGGTTCTTCGTAAGCAGGCTCGGAATAGTCGGAGGCGTCGTCGCGAGAGACGCTGGCGTAGGTTTCTATGCTGGCCCCGGAACTGGAGTCTTCGGGGAAAAACAGGTTCTCCAGACTGCCGCGGCGGTCAATAACCACACGGTTGGCGTAGACGGAATGTAGGGTTGCGTTGCCGGGCATGTTTTCGCCCACGCGGAAGAAATCGGTATTGCGATCCGGTCCTTCTATTAACGCTCCGCCAGATTCGCCTTTTTCAAGATTGGTGGCGGCTACCCCCCGCAGGGTCAGGCGCAGGTTGGTGGATGGCAGGTCTTCAGTCTCTTTTTTCTGGGCGACGGGCTCGTTTTTACCGAACAGGTTGAGAGGAGCCAGCTGCTGTACAGTGCGCTCCTGCTTTACCTGTGTTGCTGGCGCTGCTTTGACTACAATTTCTTTCTTGGTGTTGTAGTCGAGCCAGAACTGATAGCCGCGCCAACCAATTGTCGCAGTAGCGGCGATCAGCAGTAGCGACGCCGTTATGGAGGGGGCGGAATTGAGTAGTTTGTCTTTGTTCACGATGAATCTGTCTCGGTGTTCTAATGGCTCGCTTTTTATTATGTGCGACCATTGTCCCGGTTAAGTAATTCTGTGCCCGGTATTCTTGCTGCAGCGGCATTAAAAGAAAAGTCCGGAATTCTCAAAAATATACTAAAAACGGGTATTTAATGGCCTTTATTACATATAATTAACTATAAATGAAATGAGACCAGGTAGTCTGGAATCTCTTGAAAAGATAAAGTAGATTCTCAAACCTTCCCGGCTTCCATGTATGGCCTGAGCGTAAGCCGGAATGACAATGTTTACAATAGACTAAAGGTTAGATATGGACGAGCGCCAACTCGAAGCAACTGAAGACGCGATTCCAGTATTGACGGACGATTCCGAAGATCAGGAGGATCAGCCGCGGTCCTATTACCGCCTGCCGTTTTCATTCGCCAAGCGTCATGGCGTGTTCGTCGGACAGCCGGATCAGGAACATGGTCAGGTTGTTTATTTCAAAGAATCGCTGAAGCCGCATATATTTGCGGAAGTAAATCGATATGTGGAAGGCAAGTGCCGCTTTGAAGTTATTGAAGACGGCGTCTTTGAAGATGGGCTGGCGAAGGCGTATCAGAATGACTCCACTGAAGCCATGCAAATGGTTGAAGGGTTGGGTGACGACATGGACCTGGCCAGTCTTGCGGATTCCGTTCCGGAAACGGAGGATTTGCTGGAGCAGGAAGACGACGCTCCCATCATTCGTTTGATCAACGCTATTCTGACTGAAGCAGTGAAAACCAATGCTTCGGATATTCATATAGAAACCTTTGAAAAAGATCTTGTCGTGCGCTTCCGCGTGGACGGCGTGTTGCGAGAGATGGTCAAGCCCAAGCGAGCGCTGGCGCCGCTGTTGGTGTCGCGTATCAAGGTTATGTCCAGATTGGACATCGCGGAGAAAAGAGTTCCCCAGGACGGTCGGATTTCACTGCGGGTAGCAGGCAAAGAAGTCGATATCCGGGTGTCCACCATGCCCTCCGCCAACGGCGAACGTATAGTATTGCGTCTGTTGGACAAACAGGCGGGCAGGTTGAAGCTTGAAAAGCTCGGCATGGCCGATCGCGATTTCAAGCTGATCAAGAAACTGATTCATCGTCCCCACGGCATTATTTTGGTGACGGGCCCCACGGGGTCTGGTAAGACCACCAGCTTGTACGCCGGCCTTTCCGAAATTAATGATCGTAGCCGTAATATTCTGACGGTCGAAGACCCTATCGAATACAACTTGCCCGGTATTGGTCAGACTCAGGTCAACACGAAGGTCGACATGACTTTCGCCCGCGGCCTGCGCGCCATTCTGCGTCAAGACCCCGATGTGGTGATGATTGGTGAGATCCGAGACCTGGAAACGGCTGAAATTGCGGTGCAGGCGAGTTTGACGGGGCACTTGGTGTTATCCACCCTTCACACCAATAGTGCGGTAGGGGCCGTAACCCGTTTGATGGATATGGGCGTGGAGCCGTTTTTGATATCTTCAAGTTTGATCGGGGTGATAGCCCAGCGTCTGGTGCGTGTACTGTGCGATCAGTGTAAAGAAGCCTATACACCGGACGAAGAAGTATGCGAGTTCCTCGGCATTGACCCGCAAAACCCGCAGCATATCTACCATGCGAAAGGGTGTGCGGAATGTAACCACCTTGGCTATCGCGGACGTTTGGGGATATACGAAGTCATAGAGGTCGATGAGGAGTTGCGTCACCTGGTGCACAAGCAGGCGGGCGAGATGGAGTTGGAGGCGTCTGCGCGTAAGAAAGGCCCCAGCATTCATGCGGATGGCATAGCAAAAGTATTGAAGGGCCTTACCTCCGTGGAGGAGGTGGTGCGGGTAACTCACCGGGAGTAAAAGCGCAAAAGGCGAAGAGTGAAGAAGGTTCGACGGCGGGCGCTTACTTCAGAACGGCAGTCTAAATTTCACAGTATTACCGCATATGGCAGCATTTGATTTTAAAGCCCTGGACCAAAAGGGGCGTCCGCAGAAAGGCGTTTTTGAAGCGGATAGCGCCCGTCAGGTCAGGCAGCAGATTCGTGATAAAGGATGGACGCCGCTGGAAGTCACCCAGGCGTCTGAAAAGCAGAGTAATAAAAACAGCGGGGGTGGTTTTCGTCCCGGCGGCAGTCGGCTTGGCGCTGCAGATCTGGCCTTGTTGACCCGCCAGATCGCCACCTTGATTCAATCCGGCATTCCTGTCGAGGAGACGCTGAGCGCGGTGGCCTCGCAGAGTGAGAAGGCTAAAGTCAGAAGTATGATGCTGGCGGTGCGGGCGAAGGTCCTGGAAGGATATTCGCTGGCGGACAGTCTTGGCGAGTTCCCCAGCGCATTTCCTGAGCTTTATCGCTCCACGGTTGCGGCGGGCGAGCACGCGGGTCACTTGGATTTAGTGCTAAATCGTCTGGCGGACTACACAGAACAACGGCAGATGAGTCGGCAGAAGATTCAGCTTGCCGCTATTTATCCTTTGATTCTTACGTTTGTTGCGTTCGGCATCGTTGGCTTTTTGCTGGGTTATGTCGTGCCTGACATCATCAAGGTGTTTGTCAGTAAAGGGCAGGCGTTGCCTGCGCTGACTCAGGTGATTCTGGCGTTGAGCGACTTCGTCGCCAACTACGCGCTGATAATTGTGGCCGTGCTGGTCATCGCCTTCTTTTCCTTCACCTATGCGATGAAAAAAGAAAGCTTCCGACTTCAGGTGCATCGGCAATTGCTGCACCTTCCCTTCACCGCGAAAATGTCGCGGGGAGTTAATACCGCCCGTTTCGCGAGCACTCTCAGCATTCTCAACAGCAGCGGGGTTCCTTTGGTGGACGCTATGCGCATCGCTGGCGAGGTGTTGAGTAATCAATGGTTGAAACTGCGGGTCGCCGAAGCGGCGCAGAAAGTACGGGAAGGCGGCAGTCTCTACAAGTGCCTGGAGCAAACCGGCTATTTTCCACCGATGATGATCCATATGATCGCCAGTGGCGAAGCCAGCGGAGAGCTCGGTGAAATGCTGGAAAGGACCGCCAGCAGTCAGGAAAATGATTTGCAAAGCCGCATCGCAACAATGGTCGGGCTATTCGAGCCCTTGATGCTTCTTGTCATGGGTGGCGTCGTACTGGTTATCGTCATGGCGATCATGTTGCCGATTTTGAGCATGAGCGATCTGGTTGGTTAAAATACACATCAATAAAAGAAGTAATGTTACAGAGGGAAAAAATGAAACCTAAAGCGTCATTCAAAACCAGGAAATCCGTACAGGGCTTTACTCTGATCGAAATCATGGTTGTATTGGTTATCCTTGGATTGCTGGTGGCGGCTGTGGCGCCCAAGATATTGGGGCGCGCCGACCAAGCGAAAGTGACGACCACGCAGACCAACATCAAGACCATCAGCAACGCTCTTAATATGTACAAGCTGGACAACTACAACTTCCCCAGCAGTGAGCAGGGCATCGAAGCGTTGGTGAGCAAACCTTCCGGTTTCCCAGAAGCGAAAAACTGGAACCAGGATGGCTATATCGACAAGCTGCCATTGGACGGCTGGCAGAGAGAGTTTGTCTACATCTCTCCTGGCACGCACGGCGCTTTCGACCTGTATTCACTGGGCGCTGACGGTAAAGAAGGCGGCGAAGGCTACGACGCAGACA
Source organism: Hahella sp. NS-SX17 (assembly GCF_057367735.1). Taxonomy (NCBI): domain Bacteria; kingdom Pseudomonadati; phylum Pseudomonadota; class Gammaproteobacteria; order Oceanospirillales; family Hahellaceae; genus Hahella; species Hahella sp. NS-SX17. The sequence goes on along the minus strand of NZ_CM170632.1, from coordinate 4,435,961 downwards.
TCACCAGCTGGGATAATTAATTAACTGGCTGGCCGTTTCGGAATCCTGGGGCGGCTGTCGGGCGGATAATTTATGAAGCGTGCGGTTAAAGGTTTTACGCTAATCGAGATACTGGTTGTGCTGGTCATTATTTCGGTAATGGTCGGCATGGTCACGTTAGTGGTCAGCGGTAACCGTGATCGCAGAGAGTTGGAAAATGAGGCCAGAAAACTTCTGGCCATTATGCAGATGACCTCCGATGAAGCCATATTTCAGAACGTAGACATCGGATTGCGCCTCGACGACCATGGCTATGCGTTCATGGGGTTTGACGATACGGCGCTGGCCTGGATTGAGTTGCCGCAAGATTTTCTGAAGGAAAGGGAGCTGCCTGAATGGGTAGTCCTGGACTTTGACAAAAAGAACAAAGAAATTGAGCTGAAAAACAAAGACGAAGGCAAAAAGGATAAAAAAGAAGACAAAGACAAGAAGTTTCTCCCGCAAATTCTGTTTTTATCCAGCGGAGAAAACACCCCCGTCAACATCGAGCTTAAATTGAAAAGTAACGAAGAAGTTAAGTTCATTATCAAATCCGATGGCTTGAACGGATTTGAAATGAAAGGGCCGGCGGATGATGAAGAGGCATAACTCTATGGGGCGATCTTCGCGAGGCCGAGCCAAAGGTTTTACGTTACTGGAAGTGTTGGTGGCGCTGCTTATATTCTCAATTAGCGTCGCCGCTTTGGTGCGTGGGATGACGCAAATTGTAAGGCAGACGGAACAGTTGGAGCTGAAGACCTTCGCCGCCTGGATCGCCGACAATGAATACACGGAGCTAGCCATCGCGGAATCCTTTCCAGCCGTTGGCGAGAAAAAGAAAACAGTGGAGTACGCCAGCCGTACATGGCGAGTGGTGGAGAAGGTGATTGCGACGCCGAATCCGCAAATGAGAAAAGTGGAAATTCAGGTGTTGCTCGCTGATACCGCAAATCTTTCGGAAAGACAGATTATTTCGGTCACCTCTTTTATAGGGAATAACTCCTGATGTCCGCTGCTGTTACGTCATCACAATGCGTCTCTGGGGGAGTTCGTCTACGGGAGCAGGGGTTTACCCTGTTGGAAGTGCTGATCGCCGTCACCATTACGGCGATTATTGGTACAGCGGCGTTTCAATTTCTGGGGCAGGGCATTCGTAACAAAGAGAATTTAGAAGCCAAGAGCGAGTCGCTGGAAGAAATTCAAAAAGCCCAGCGGGTCTTGGAGGCGGATCTCGGTCAAATCGTAGCCCGCAGCGTGCGTGGGGAGTATGGCGATGAGTTTTATTCCGTCACCAACCTGAACGCATTGAAACTGATCGAGTTTTCCAGAACTGGCTGGCGCGACGCCAACGACTTATTGGAGCTGATCACGGAAGACGAAGAGGAAATCAGTCGACGCAGTAATCTGCAGCGCGTCTCCTATGAGCTGGAAGAGAATACGCTTTATCGAGAGTACTGGGAGGTCATGGACCGGGCGCAAGACTCTCAACCTCTGAAACAGCGCCTGCTGACCCATGTCAAATCCGTCAAATTCAGGTTCCTGGATAAGGATAATCAGTGGCATAACGAATGGCCTACTGAGGATATGTTGACCAACCAGAATGAGCCAGCCTATTTGAAAGTCCCAAAAGCCTTGGAAATTACTCTGGATCACGAAAAGTTCGGAAGCATTCGTCGTCTGTACCAAGTGGCGGGTTGGGCTGAGTTAAAAGATCCCACTAATGGCGGAGGCGGCGCTTCTGGAGGCGGAAGCGGAAGCAATAATTCCGGCGGCGATAAGCCCGATCCTAACAGCAACGGCGGTTCAGGTAGCTCACGTGGTTAGGAATGGGCGTAGAGGGCTGCGCAGGCAGTCTGGAATGGCGGCGTTGATCGTGATCTTCATTGTCGCGTTAGTGATGGTGCTGGTGGCGGGATTGTTTAACATCCATTACCTGGATATCCGGCGTACTTCAAACATACTGGAGCAGGAACAGGCGAAAATGTACGCCATGGCGGCGGAAACGTACGCCAGGACCATTCTGCGCGAGGATTTCGCACAGGATAAGAAGGCCAACAAAATGGTGGACCATGAGGTCGACAACACCGACGAGCCCTGGGGACAATACGCCATTCAGATTCCTATTGACACTAATGTCGGGATACAGGGGCAAGTCGATGACCTGATGGGGCGCTTCAATATCAATAGTCTGGTGACCAACAAAAATGGCGTCAGCGCCGTCAACAAAGAAGCGGTGCAGCAGTTTGAACGTTTGTTGAGTTCTCTGACAAATATCAATCCGGATGTCACGGCGGAAAAGTTTGTCGACTGGATTGACGCGGATGATCAGATCTATCAGCTCAAAGGCGCGGAAGAAGAGACCTATCTGCTGAAAAAACCGCCATATCGCGCTGCGAACTCGTATTTCAATGATATATCGGAATTTTGGCTGATCGACGGCATGGACGCGGCGACTTATAAAGAGCTTAAAAAGTTTGTGGCCATCCTGCCCAACAGCTCTGGCATGCTGAATGTGAATACCGCGCCGGCGGAAGTGTTGATGGCCTATATCCCAGGGGTGGATAAGCAGACGGCGGACAAGATTGTCGAAATTCGCAAAGAGGAAGGGCACTTCGCTGATGTGAATCAGTTTCTTTCTCTGGCGGAGCTGGCGGGTAAGAAGGATATTCCCAAGAAGTTGTTCAGAGTGAACAGTGAGTATTTTCAGGCGACGTTGCGCGCGATTTTTAATGAACGCACAACGCGGTTAATATCTATAATTCATCGTGACGCTGAAGAAGGTAATACCAGCGTTTTGCGACGGGATTTTGGTAAAAAAGAAGACATTACCAAGGAAGTGTATGTTCCCAAATAAGGACAGTATCAGTTTCTGGCTTTCCGTCGCGGGACTGTTCGGAAGAAAATAATTAAATGTGTGAATTATGACCATCAAGTTATTTGTTAGACCGATTCCGGTCACGCAGGCCGCCGCCACAGCGCTGGAATGGGCGTTGTACAGCTACACGGGCGAGCGGATCGGTTCCGGAAGGGCTGACGACGCAGAAGAGCTGATGCAGTTGGTGGCCCAGCATGACTTACAGGATGTCTGGGTTCAGTATGTGGCGCCAGCCTCCCATTTCACCTTCACGGTCGCTCACGTAGCCGCCAAGCAGGCGCGCTATGTACAGCAGGCGTTGCCCTTCGCCATTGAAGAAGCCATCGCAGAAGACGTCGAATCCATGCATTTGGTGACAGGCGAGCGTATCGGCAAAGAAGAGTACCCGGTGCTGGTGATTCGTCGGGAATTGATGGACCGTTGGTTTGACGCCGCCAACGCCTTGGAGTTTCCGTTACATGGCATGTATGTGGATGCGCAGATGTGTCCCGGCGAAGAGGGCGTGTTAACGGTGCTGTTCGACGGCGATGAGGTTTTGCTGTTCCAGCCTGGTTCGGTGTGCATGCGCACTCATCATGAGAACTTGCTGCCATATCTTGAGATTTGCGGGCGTAGCCGTGGTTCATCTGAGCTTGAGGGCGACGCGCCGACATGGAATATTCGCGTGCTGGCGCCGGAAGACCAAAAAGACAGTCTTGGCGTGTTATTGGCGCAAATTGAACATGTTGACGGCGCTATCGTGCAGATAGAGTCATTTTCCGTCCCCTCCTTCGATTTACTCTGTGAGTCTTTTTTCAATAGCCCCCATGCCGCCAACTTGTGTCAGGGCCCTTATGCGCTGAAAGAAAGCGGCGGCTCCTCCGGCATTGGTAAATGGTGGCCGGTCGCCGCAGTGGCGGCGGGATGGTTCGCCATACAGGTGGGTCTGGATCTGACTCAGGGATTCATGTATCAGAAGCAGGCGGAAGAGTACGACCAGCAGATGGTCAAGCTGTACCGTTCCCTGTATCCCAACGAAAAAAATGTCAGTAGTCCGAAGCGGCAGATGGAAGGCAAGCTGCGTAACGCCAGTAACACCGGTGGTGGAGGCTTTTTACAATTGTTGGGTGAAGCCGGATATCAGCTATCCGTGCAACCCGGAAAGCAGAATATGGGCTTTAACAACTTCCAGTTCAGCAACCAACGCGGAGAGCTTGCAGTGGAAGTGAAAGCGCCTTCTCTGGATCAACTGGATCGCTATAAACAGGCATTGGTGCAGTCCGGCTACCAAGTGGACATTGGTTCTGCAATCAAAGAGCCTAGCGGCGTTCGCGGCAAAATTACGATCAAGGGGAGCTAAGCAATGGGAAGCATGCACCAACTTAAAAAAATCCCCGCCGTGGGTAAGGGCATGAGCTGGTTTTATAGCCTGTCACAGCGTGACCAGACCGCGCTTAAGTGGATGGTGCTGGTCGTAGCGGTATTCAGTGTTTATATGTTTGTATGGGCCCCGGTGCAGGATTTTGTTGAGAGCTCCAAGAACAGTGTGGAAGCTTCTCACGAGTCTTTGACCTGGATGAAGGAGAATGAAGCCCGCGCGCGCGCATCTTCACGGCAAAGCGGTTCTGGACGGGGTTCTATTTCCGGCGGTCAGTCCCTTTTGTCCACTGTCGGCAGCAGCGCGCGTAAGTTCGGGTTGGAGTTGCAGCGTTTTGAGCCCAGGGGAGAGGATAAGGTCAATGTATGGCTGGATAAGGTCTCTTTCAACCAGCTGATGTTGTGGCTGGGCGAGCTCGAGAAGAACTATGGCGTTGCGGTTGAGCAGATCTCTGTGGACAAAGCCGATGCGCCTGGGGTTGTCACTTCCAGGCTTTCTTTAAGCATTTAATCTCTTTATTATCAGGGGATGCAGCTGTTTTATTAAGCTGCGAACTCTATCCGGATAATTCGCCAGATTTTTTATAACGGACCATTTATAACGACTGACGCAAGGACGCGTCAGCGGGTTGCATAACCCGAACCCAGGGGTGGGACATTCCTCTTGGGCTGCATTTAAACGACTAGGGATGTGGTTTTAATGCAAGAGCAGTAAAAGGAACGACAGTAGTAATACAGTCGGCAAGCGCCTGAAGAGACCCCCCACGGGTAACGGTGCGTCTGGCCGGTATTAACCGGCTTGGGCCTGTAGAACGCCTGTTCAGCGCGCTTGGAAGTACAAATATAAAAATAATGATACTTTCTAGCTCTCAGGAGACCAAAAAATGACTGGGGACCTCGTCGCTGACACTGCTTTAGTGCGCTTGGACAGAAGCGCGCTGTCTGAAGCAAAGTCCATTTTGTTTCACGCATACCGCCATGAACCTACCTTTCAGTATTTATTTGATTCCTCCCGCCCCGGTTATGATCAAAGAGTTCGCGCCACTATCCGTGAAGGGTTGGAGCTGCATTTTGCGCACAATCAGGATGCTTTAGGGTTAGTGGATGAAGATACCCTGGTGGCGGTGGCGTTTATTGGCAGTCCGGAAGCCCGGTTCAGTCTCGCCGATCAACTGAACTGGCGCATCAGAATGATGCTCACCGCAGGCTTGTCCTCCACCAAGCGTTTTATTGATTATCACGAACAGGTGCATGCCTGTCTGCCGAAAGACACCCATCACCACTTGCCTTTTATCGGCGTGCACCCCAAATACCAAAGTAAGGGTTATGGCCGTATGCTGATGCAGGTGATAGAAGGCATCTGCCGGGAAAGTCCGTTATCCTCAGGCATAGGGTTGGATACCGGTAATGCGCGCTACCTGCGTTTTTATCTTGGGCTGGGCTATGAAAAAGTGGGCGAAGTGCGTTTGGGCAACGTCACCGAAACGGTCTTGTTCAAACCCTGCCACTGAAGCGCTGTCCGCTGGTTTATTGATACACCTAATGTAAGATCTTAATAAGGCGCTTTAAATGTATGATTTAGTTGTTATTGGGGCCGGCTCAGGAGGCGTGAGGGCGGCTCGCGTCGCGGCTCAGTTAGGGGCGAAAGTCGCCATTATCGAAGAGCGTTTCTACGGCGGCACCTGCGTTAACGTGGGTTGCGTACCGAAAAAGCTGTTTGTCTATGCTTCTCACTATAGAGAAGACTTCCATGACGCCCAAGGGTTCGGCTGGGAAGCGGGATCGCCGTCTTTCAACTGGCGACGGTTGGTTGAAAATAAAGATAATGAAATCAAGCGCCTGAATGGTATTTATGAGAATCTTCTCAAAAATGCCGGCGTGAAAATTATTGACGGACGCGGAATCATTAAGGCGCCCGGACAAGTAGAAGTTAACGGCGAGGTGTTGCAAACCAGGCATATTCTGGTGGCCACAGGCAGCAAGTCGTTTACGCCGGAGTTTCCTGGCTGTGAACATAGCCTGGACTCCGACGCCATGTTCTACCTGGAGCAATTACCCAGCAAGGCGATAGTGGTGGGTGGCGGCTATATTGCTGTGGAGTTCGCGGGGATACTCGCGGGCCTTGGTGTAGAGACTCATTTGGTTTATCGCGGTCCGCGGCTGTTGAAGAAGTTTGACGGCGATATTCGTGACTTTCTACATGACGAGATCGTCAAGAAAGGCATTCAGCTCCATTTGGAGGATGATGTTGTCTCTCTCGCCAAGACGGATGACGTCGACGCCCCTTATCTGGCGACGCTCAAATCCGGCGCGACCTTGCGGGTTGGATTAACGCTTCATGCGACAGGCAGAACGCCAAATACAGCTGGATTAGGGCTGGAGGAGAGCGGCGTCAAGTTGGGTTCTAGGGGCGAGGTATTGGTGGATGACGACTATCAGACCAATGTACCCGGCATATTCGCCGTTGGCGATGTGATCGACCGTTACCAGCTCACGCCTGTAGCGCTGTCTGAAGGCATGTATGTCGCCAACCATCTGTTCGGCGAGAACCCGGTGGCGGTGGACTATGAGCGTATCCCCACGGCGGTGTTTTCTCAGCCCAGCGTCGCCACGATTGGTCCGGCCGAGGAAGAGGCGAGGGCGAGCCACACTAACATCAAAATTTTCCGCTCCAGTTTCCGCGCCTTGAAAAACACGCTTAGCGGCAATCAGGAGCGGACCATGATGAAGCTGATTGTGGACGGGGATACTGATGTGGTCCTAGGCGCGCACATGGTGGGCCCGGAAGCGGCGGAGATTATCCAGGGATTGGCGGTGGCTATTAGGGCGGGCGCCACCAAGGCGATATTAGACACCACCATCGGCATTCATCCTTCCAGTGCGGAAGAGTTCGTCACCATGCGGCAGCCGGTCTAATGGAATTCGCGCGGGCGTGTCATTAATCAGGCGGAAAATAGCTTCCTTCTATTTGTCTGCGACGACAGGGCCTCGCATGTCAGGCCCTGTCTTCCGCGGCTTGCCGCCGGACAGGCGCATTCATGCGCCTGGTTGTTAACACGCCAATAACTTCGCCATGTTAATAATAGTTAGCTCTCTTCATGTCCTTGCGCGGCGGCGTTTTCCGGCTTGGCGCTTTCAGGGTCGGAATCGCCCAGCCAAGTCTGTAAACACTCTACAATTTGCTGTTTTTTGATAGGTTTGCTCAGGTAACCATCCATACCTGCTTTGCGGCAGGTGTCTGCGGCGCCTTCGAGGGCGTTGGCCGTCAATGCGATGATCGGCGTCGGCTTGAGTCCTGCGCGGGACTCCATCTGGCGAATCTTGGCGGTAGCCTGATACCCGTCCATGATTGGCATCTGGCAGTCCATAAATATCAAGTCGTATCTGGTTCCGCGTACTTTTTGCAAAGCCTCTTCTCCGTTGTCGGCTTTTTCTGTTTGTATTCCCAGTTTATTGAGAATGCCGCAGGTGACTTTCTGGTTGACCTGATTATCCTCCACCACCAGAACGTCGCCATGGAATTGCGGAATAGGGTCTGCTGTTGACGCACCCCAGCCGGAACCATCTGGTGAGCGGCGATAATGCAGCGTCAGTGCGAATTTGAAGCAACTACCTTTGCCTGATTCGCTTTCCACGAAGATTTCCCCTTCCATCAACTCCAGCAGACGCTTGGCGATAGCCAGACCCAGACCAGTGCCCCCATAGCGTCTTGAACTTGACTGATCCGCCTGTTGGAAGGAGCTGAACATACGCCGCTGTTGCTCGGGAGCAATGCCGATACCGCTGTCTTCCACCTCGCAGGTAAAACAGACTTTATCAGCGCCGATTTCCTCCCAGTTGGCGTGGATGCGGATGTAACCTTCCGCCGTGAACTTAATGGCGTTATTAATCAGATTGGCCAGAACCTGCCGGATGCGGGCGGGGTCTGCGGTGACCAGCGCGTCCTGCAGTTCTCCTTGATACTCCTGATGCAACAACAGACCTTTTTCTTCCACCTGAGGCCGGAAGGCGTTAAGGGTTTCCTCCACCAGAGAGCGTAAGTTGAACTCAATGGGGTCGATGGAGAGGCGCCCTCGTTCTATTTTGGAAAAGTCCAGAATATCGTCGATGATGGCGATCAGGTGCTCTGTGGAGCGCATAGCGACATGGGTGTACTCCTTCTGTTCGCTATCCTGTTGGGTTTCCTGCAGCAACTGCAACATGCCCAGCACGCCGTTCATGGGGGTGCGCAGTTCGTGGCTCATGATAGCCAGAAACTCGCTCTTGGCTTTGCTGGCGCTTTCGGCTTCGTTGCGGGCGGTTTCAATCATACCCAGGTGTTCGGTTTGTTCCAGACTGGCCTTTTCCAGCTCGACGGCGAGCTGGTTGATGCTGTCCCGCAGGCGGCTCAATTCCAGCCCCCGTATATCCGGCGCGCGGGTGCGGTAGTCGCCGTTCTTGATCAGCTCCACGCCGGCGGTGAGCTGCTCAATGGGATTGGCGATGGAGCGCGCCATATTGCGAATGAGCAGGTAGCTCAGGAACATGAGCAGCGCGGCGACAGTAAAGGAGCTGTAAATGATCCGATGTTGGCCCTCAATAATGACGCTTTCGGTAATGGCCACTTCCACTTTGCCGATACGCGAAGGACCAGTGGTGAACTGGAATTCACTGGCGAAGCTGGCGAACGCGTCATTCTCCAGTTCGATCTGCGATTGCAGAATATCTGCGGACAGCACAATCGGGGTTTCGTCCGCGTCGACCAGCTTGCGGCCGGCGCCATCGATTTCCGCCATCAAATTGCCGAAGGAGTCATGGATGGCGATGTGATGCACCAGCGGCGACTGGGCGACCTTTCCGAGCAATTTTTCCAGTGCGCCGGTGTTGCCGGATATCACGTCGTACTCCACCGCAGGGGCCAGTTGGTCTGCGATCAGTTGACCCCGGGCGATCAGGTCGGTGCGGGCTTCGCTAAGTCGCACCGTGGTGAAGAAGAAAACCAGACACGCAAACATCAAGCCGCTGGGCAACAAGCCGAGCAGTAAGGATTTTTTGTAAACGCTCCAGTCTTGAAAGCCGCGTTTCATTGTTCAGCCTCTGACATTTCCAGACGATGCTGTAATTCGTAGGCATCGGGAATGATTAAATTCAGCGAGCGCGCCACCTGTACATTGACGGCGACGGAGAAGTAGCGAGGATAAGCCGCCGGAGCAGGTTGCTTGTCAGCAAGATAGCGCTGCACTATTTCCGTTGTCTGACGGGCGAAATCGGCGCTGGTTGAGTAGGTGGTGGCGAGCGCCCCCGCCTTGACGAAGGCGAGCGAGGGGCCGATTAAAAAGCGGTTGTGACGGTAGGCGGTGAGCAGTATGTGTTTAATCTGCGAGCCGTTGAATACGTCTGTGTCCAGAATGCCCAGTAAATAGTCGGTATTGTCCAGGGCGGCGCTGAGCATGCGCTGAGAGCTTTCATACTGCGATAGCGGATAATTACTGAGGCGTTGCCCGGCTACAGGCGAGAGGGGGATCTCCGTCAGTGGTTGGGCGCTGAGCACTCCCGCTGTCTGTACACTGGGCAGTATCAACCGCGCCAGGCGCGCCTGACGTTGCAGCGGCGCATCCAGAAATACGGCAGTGTGAGGCGTTGCGTCCGGTTGCTTCCGCGTTACTCTTTGATATTCGCTTCGGCTGACGAACAAGCTGACTACCAGCTGATTCTTTGCGCCAGCCAGACTCTGCTGCAAGGCCCGTTCCCCCAAGGCCAGGATCACAGAATCGCGCTCCATCGTAGAAAAGGGAATGTTGGCGTCGCTAATGAACTCCGCGCGCCAGGAAGTCGGAGACAACGCCTTGAACTCTTCAAGGAATTTGGCTGCGATCGGTGTTCTCTCCGGTCCCGCTACGTAGACTGTCAGCTTGCTTTCCTGCGCGGTAGCGGTGGCTGGCAGGGTCAGCAGAAGGAGGGCGAGTAACACATGGCGATGGACTCTGGGGAGAGTGAGAGTTAACGCTGAGAGAATACCGGCCATCCCTGGTCTCCGCTTCAAAACTTCAGGTTCGCGGAAAGAAACAGGTGGGTGCGGTCGTCCAGGACGTTGTCGCGGTACATAATCGGGTCATCGCTCAGATAGTGCTCCAGTTTTGCAGATAGCTCCACTTGACCGCGTCCTGCGGGGCGGCGGTAGCTGACAATGAGGTCGGCGCGTTCATAGACAAAGTCGCCAATAGCGTCAGCCAGATAATAGGCGGTCGCCACATCGAACCTGTCGTTGATCCGTCGCAGCCAGGCGAAACTGCCGCTGTGGCGGGCGGACATACGGGACTCGATCTGGAACAGGCGACTGACGTCGAAGCTGGTGTAAGCAGTATAAAAGTCCGTCACGGAGCCAGTGTATTCCTCATCCTGATCTAAATAAGCGTAGGTCGCTCTGAGGGTGTCGCGCAAGGACGGCGAATAGGTGGTTTCCAGCTCGAATCCAGTTTGCTCGATCTTCAGGTTGTTCTCAGGTTCAAAAGAGAAATATTGTAACGGGGCGCTTATGAGATCCCACATGTTGTCCCGAAACACCTTGATGTCCGCTTCCAGTCCCCATTCCGGGTAGTTGAGGTAGTAGCCGATTTCGCGAGAGACGATTTTTTCGTTATCCAGCCCTCCAGGGGATCGGATGAGAAAGCTGCGGGCTTCCGTTGCGCCGTCTAACGAAGGCTCCAGGTCTCTGGCGACGAAGCTCCAGGCGACGGATTGCTCATAGGTGTCCGGCGTGCGCACTGCGTGGGACACCACCAAACGCAGCGTCTGGTTTGGCGTCAGGTGATAGAACATGGCTCCGCGAGGAGAGAAGTAAGCGCCGTTGGCTTGATCATGCTCGGCCATGCCGCCCAGGTTAAAACCGAACGCAGGTTGCGGACGGTACTCCAGATTAAAGAACCCCCGCTGGGAGTAGTTTTCTCCGCCGCCGTTGAAGTAAGTCTCCGAGTAAAAACTGTCTTTACGAAAGCTCAGACCAGATACGAGCCTCAATTCATCGGAGAAGGTGTAAGTATCCTGAAGTTCGATGTCCTGGCGGGTTTCGGCGATGTCCAGGTTTATACGACCGCAGACAACGTCGTCAGGAGCGCTGGCGAACATTTCATTGATCAATGCGAGAGCGATAGCGTCATCTTCTGTGGAGCCAAGCCCTGAGCCCCCAGCAGAGAGAATATTGGCGCGGATCTCAGTCAGGGTTGCGCCGTCAGCGCCGATCAGGATGGAGCCAAAACGTTGATTGGCCGCATACAGGGCGGACAGATTGTCGCTGAACAGAATAGGGTGGTTGCAGTTGGTCCAGTCCTGCCGTCGGATGCGCCGGTGCGCATAAGCCTGAACCTGAAAAAAGTGATTGGCGTTCACCTCCCGTCGCCAGTTCACGGAGGCGAAACGGTCGCGTTCGTCGGCGCTGGGAATGCTGGTTTGGCCATCGCTCTCATCGGGATGATACTGGTGGTCGCCATTCAGCAGTCCCGCCTGCAATTGGATGGTGTCTCTGGGTCCCGCCTGCATATTGACGGAAAGGTTAATGCCGTCCAGGTTGTAGCTGTCGATAAACGGCTCGCCATTGGCGCGGCGATCAAAGCCGTCGTCCTGCTTGCCATTCACAGATATCCGATAGTTGAGGTTTTCTCCGCCATCGCCATAGCTGGCGTGATAGCGATTGAAACTGTTACTGCCGTCCCAGTAGGTGAAGGAGGTTCCGTGAGTATCATAAGGGTGCTTGGTAATGATATTAACGATGGCGAGAAACGAATTGGCGCCGTAGGCGGCTGCGTTGGGGCCGCGAGTAATTTCAATGCGGGCGACGTCTTCCAGGGCGACCGGAATATTGAGCCAGTCCACGTCCGCCAGATTAGGGTTGTAGACAGAACGCCCATCCACCAGCACCTGCAGGCGCCGCTGTTCGTTGGCGTTGGTGCCATGATAGCTGACGGAGGGTAAGTTAGAAGACACGGAGCCGACAGTCATGCCGGGAACCAGACGAAAAGCCTCATGCAGATTGCGCACGCCGAGACGGTGCAATAGCTCTGCATCCAGAACCGTCACGGTCGCTGGCGTCTCTGAGCGAGGTTGCTTGAGCCGGGCCGGGGTGAGCACCAACGGAATTTCGTCGGACCGCCAGTCCACCATGGAGATCTCCGCCGCCGCCAGCATTTCGCTCTGCTTCGAGCTTTCGAGGGCGTGGGCGAGGGAGCTGGCGCAGGCTAAAACAAGCGCAGGCAGACCGCATCGTTCTTTGGTCGCTCGGACAGTTATCAACCGCATATGATAGCGTCTAATTATTGGGTGTGAGGTTTCCCCAGGGTATTGTTTTTATTCGATTGCTCCCTGCCTTGCCCAGCCGGCGTCGCTGCCGGTCCTGCGTTTCCATCGTTCCCCAAAAGGGGCGAAGGGAATCGCCACTGACAAAGCTGACTTTTACCTTAGAAACTCATCCGGCGCAATATTTAAGGTTTTTTAAGGCCTTATGCGCGCACAACTTGTCCGATGCGATGGCCACGTCCACTAAATAGAACAGCGAAGCCAGTCCGAAATGGTCTCTTCCCATGTTGTGATACACCATGCCCAGCGCGATATCCTCCGCGCTGTAACTTTGATGGTGACTACTGAAGTACAGAGCGCTCTGGTTGAGCTCCTCATCATTCAACAGGCGCGTTATGCGGCCAACGCCGCCATGATAGGCTTGGATCAACAAGAGACCGTACAACGTGTTACGCTTCTTCTCCGGCAGTTTGCCGAACAGCGCGTTGAATGGCTCCTCCAGATTGCGATGGTTCTGTTGATACAGTTTCAACGCGCAATCAATCTGCGCCATGCGGTGCAGGTAATATTGCTTAGGCACGCCGCAGTCCTTCAAGACAGCAGTCCGCAACTGCATGATGCCATTGGCGTTGGCGACGGAGCGGCTGTTTTTCAGCCCGCCGCTTTCAATCAAGACCTGTCCGAGAATCTCCCGCATGATGGAGTCGGGAAAGCTGTAGCGGCCTTGGGCCTTACGTGTTTCATAGATATCGATAAAGGCTTTGTACAGCGGCACAGGCGTGTTTTTATCGCCGACTTTCAGGCCATCCCAGGAGCCCCAGATCAAGACGTCTTTGTCTGGCCCCATCATGCGCGCTGTAGACGCCTTTAAATCCACGTGGGGTTGGTCGCAGGCGAGGGCGAAAGGATAACCGGCGTCGTTCAGCGAACCTTCCGCCCAGAAGGGCTCCTTCTGTTTGGCTGCGAGCTTTTTGCGCAATTGGTTGATGGCGTTCTGAGTGGCGGCTTCATCGTCCTTGTTATTAAGATAGCCTTTGAAGATGCCTTGATTGTCAAACAGGATGTGCCGATCAGGCTTTTCGCAAAATCCTGTAGACAGCAAAACCCAGGTGCGAATGATGCTCAGGTTGCGGTAAAAATTGAGGCTGTATCGGTATGGCGTCTGCCTTACCGCTTCGGTCCAGCGCTCCAGCTGGGAGCCCACGGCGGCGCTTCTCGCCGGCGATGAAGAAACAAGCAGGATGATCGCTATGAAACTGATAAGGGGAATAATTTTATCGCTACGCATATCCAAATAGTGTCAGCAGTGAAATTCTTACGCAACCGGTGACCAGCGTACTCATAGTCCGTCAATGACGTTAAAACATCAACAGACCCTAGGCTAATGTATTGTTTTACGGTAACTTATGGAAGCGTCAGGGTTTTTGCTCCAGCCTTTTGCGTCGCGTGAAACGACGTAGAAAGGCGTGCTTTCTCGATAACTTGCGCAGTCGCGCCCGGAACTTCGGCGAATAACGCGCCAGGATGGTCAGCGCCACAAAAATCAGCGGCAGGCCCAGAGGGATCGGCAACGGCAGAAGCACTGCGCCGAGAAACAACAGCGCTGTTGCGAGAATGATGTAAGTCCAATGTACCACTTTCATAGATGACGCACAGCCAGGCGGAATCGCGGCATCTTAATCCGCCGTTTATGACAGGATGATGAACAGTTTTATGAATGCGAAGTTAGCCGTTAAAGGAGAGCGAGTCTTGTCCCTGTTAATATTAAATTGCGGACGCCGGTTTAACTGGCGAGCGGTGGTCGTCATAGCGGCGCTGGCGTTGTCGCCAACCTTCGCCTGGGCATGGGGCGAGCTGGGACACCGTGTGGTGTGTGATGTCGCCTGGAAGGAATTGTCCCCAGTGGCGCGGGATCAAGTGCAGAAGCTGTTGCAGCAGGCCGGTAAACGCACTTTCGCGGAAGCCTGCCTGTGGCCGGATCAAGTCAGGTCCGAGAAAGAGTTCAAACATACTGGCTCCTATCACTATGTGAATGTCGAACGCGCCGCCGTCCAGGTGTCCGCGGCTAAGGATTGTCAAAGCAAAGGCTGTGTGCTGACGGCGCTCCACGCCTACGCGGACGCCCTGAGAGGCAAGCCGCACCCGGATTATCAGGCCACTCCTGCGCAGGCGCTGATGTTTATCGGTCACTTTGTCGGCGACATTCATCAGCCGCTGCATGTGTCCTACGCAGATGACCGTGGCGGCAACAAGGTTGTCTATAACGTCGCTGGCGAGGAAACCAATTTACACCGCTTGTGGGATGTGAATATCCCTGTGTCGGGCTTGCCCCGGGACTGGCGCAAGGCGGGCAAGAAAGTGCGCGGCAAGCACCGCGGAGAGACGGTCACTGCATTATCCTTGCAGGAAGCGGAAGCCTGGGCGAATGAGTCGCTCGCCATCACCCGAAAAGTCTATGAGTCGCTGCCGTCGCAAGGCGCAGAGTGGAGTAAAAAAGAGCTGGCGCGGGAATACCCTATTGCTGAAATGCGCCTCTATCAGGCGGGAGTGCGATTAGGCGCAGTCCTCAACCAGCTGCTGGCGCAAAACCAGGATCAGACGCAGGCGGATTAGACCAAAAGACGAGGGAGCAGTCGCTCACATGGTTCCCAGCCGCTTGCGAATCTGCATAGAATGGAGGTGAGCAACGGCGAAACCCGTAAGGAGATGTTACCGATGGGGGTAGTAATCAGCTTTCGCAAGGACAACATTTCTCCAGAAGACGTCCTGCGTTATTTCTTCCATGAGATCAATGAGGCTCACGGTCTGGAGTTGAGTCTGACCGACCCTCGTATCAAACCGCATCTTGCCGCGTTGAAAAGTCTGGCGGAGGTTTACGTCAAAACCGCCGCGACGGAAGTGAAGGGAATCGATCAAGCGTTGCAGGAGCCGCTTCTGAAAGAAATCACCAAACTGAGGGCCCGTTTTTTAGCGGAAACCGTGTTGGGCGTCTTGCAGGAAGAGAGCATAGTGCATATTGTGCCCGACCACGAATGAAAGCCGTCCGTTTATCTCCGCTGCAATGCCGTTCTTCCGAGAATTGTTACGGAGATTTCCGGCGACGGACGCTTATCGTAGTTCAGGTTGTTTTTGATTAGTACGACACCAGGATTTGTTTGATGAATATTGAAGAACAGGAAAAAATCATCGGTCTGTTAGGATCAATGGCGATGTATAACGATAAGGGAATACACTGGACGGACGCCTCGCCGGAAAAGGCGGCGCAAGTGCGCGACGGATTTAGAAAAGCAATCGATAACCTGATTGCGGAAATAGGGCAGGATAATATACCGCAGCAGGTTTTAACCCTGCTGCGCTCGGACAAGGTGCTGGTGGACGGCCAGGGCTCCGCCTACACCGAAGCGCGTCGGCTGTTCAAAAGCCTCAACGCCTGATTTACCTCTCTTTTCTCTCTTCTCACGAACGCCTCTAAGGCAAGGCGGCGTTCGTTTTCAATCGTTCGCCTGGCGAAGATCTGAACTCTATGCGTTCAAAGAGTGAACCCTGATGTGGACGGGGCCACTCTTCGATTGCCCGGTTAAGCGGTTTGACGAGTTCTGAGTCGCTGTTTGGACAAGAAGCCCAATAAGGCCATCCCAAATAACGCAAAGGCGCCAGGTTCTGAGACAGGAACGGGATTGGGACCGTCAACAAAGCTGGTGACTTTGAGGTTATCCAGTGCGACGGATACATCGTCGTTTCTTGGGGAATTGAACCCTTTCTTCCCAAGCGAAAACCGGAAGTTATCTATGTCTCCGCCTGAACTTTGGAAATTAGAATTGGTTATGTGAGACCCGTTTACGGCAATGTTCCACCTGGATGCTGCCAGGTCTAAGTCGATGACAAATTTAAGGATTCTATCTTCTTCAAAATAGGCGGCTGGGGGAGGTGAGAGTATGCGCCCGGTCAGGCCAATCTGTCCATTTGGTCGCAAGTAAACATTTTGAACCGTCGGCGTATCCAACAATAACGTCATTTGATACTCGGAGCCGATAAGGTTGGACGCCAGGATATCGTATTCGAACCTGTAATTGTCATAGCCGCGACCCAGCCGAAATCCAATTTGGTCGTAAAGATATGGAGCCGTATTGCCGGTTGAATTAAACACCAGAGGTTGATCATCCAAAGCGCCGAATCGTTCTTTTATGGTCGGCGAGCCAAACACAATTTTTGTTGGCGTATCAGCGCCTGAGCCGGTGGTTGGCGTTGATCCGGAGGTATGGACGGGAGAATTGAAGTCAACATCGTAGTGGGTGATCACGCCTGCCTGGGCGTTTACGGCGCAAGCAAAAAGAACGCTACCTGCAAGAAAAATATTCCTTTTCATATAAAAACTCTCAAAAAATGACACAACAGCAGAATAGAAATTGTGCATTCTGAAACGTATGAATGAGTCGTTTTGACGACGTTTCTGTTAGATAAAGCACCGAACCTTTTCGTTATTTAAGTCAGGGCGCGGCTGGTTTCACGCTGCCTTTGGAGGTGCGTGACAGCTGCTTAAAAATGATTTCTTCTCGTTTTTTTCTTCAAATCCACAAACATGGCGGACTTGCCATTCGGATGAAAACGATAAGCAAATTGGGGGATTGACCTCGCCGTCACATTCGCTTAAAAATTCCCCAACGTCTTCAGAAAAGGGATGTATTTCGGGAAGGCGTCAGGGAGACCGGAGGCGGGTCCTGCATGCCGGCTCTGGCCCACAGCAACAAGAATCCAGGAAATCACTATGAGCAAGAGATCAGAAAGAAGGCTTTCCAGACTGTTGGAGGGTGCATTGAAAAAACGTCTCGGTAAAAATTGGCGTCGAAATGAAAACGTTTTCATATTTGGTTTGTTGTTCGGCTGCGCGACTTTGGCTCATGCTGTGCCGCCGCTGTCGGTGCAGGGCAATAAAGTGGTCAGTGGCGGTAACCAAGTCAGTCTGGGAGGCAACAGCCTGTTTTGGAGCAACAACGGCTGGGGAGGGGAACGCTTTTATAACTCCGGCGCAGTAGGCGCTATCAAAAATGACTGGAAATCCAGCATCGTACGCGCCGCCATGGGTGTGGATGAAGGCGGCGGTTATTTACAGGACCGCGAAGGCAATCGCAATAAAGTCATCTCCGTGGTGGACGCCGCCATCGCCAACGATATGTACGTCATCATCGACTGGCACTCACACCATGCTCACCAGTACAAGAGCGAAGCTATCGAGTTTTTCCAGGACATGGCGCGTCGTTACGGCGACAAAAACAATGTTATTTACGAGGTCTATAACGAACCGCTGGACGTATCCTGGAGCGGCGTTATCAAGCCCTACGCCGAGTCGGTGATTGACGCCATCCGTCAAATTGACCCGGATAACCTGATTATCGTCGGCACGCGTCAGTGGTCCCAGGAAGTAGAGGAAGCCTCTTGGGACCCTATTAACAGGAACAATATCGCATATACGCTGCACTTTTATGCAGGAACCCATAAACAATGGCTGCGGGATAAAGCGCAAAACGCCATGAACAACGGCATTGCTCTGTTTGTGACGGAGTGGGGAACCGTAGACGCCAGCGGAGATGGCGCGGTTAATGAAAGTGAAACCTGGGCCTGGGTCGACTTCATGCGCAATCACGGCATCAGCCACGCCAACTGGGCGCTGAATGACAAAGCTGAAGGCGCTTCAACCTTCTGGCCCGGGGCTAGTGGAACCGGCGGTTGGAATGATGGAAAC
This sequence comes from Hahella sp. NS-SX17, assembly GCF_057367735.1. Classification (NCBI taxonomy): domain Bacteria; kingdom Pseudomonadati; phylum Pseudomonadota; class Gammaproteobacteria; order Oceanospirillales; family Hahellaceae; genus Hahella; species Hahella sp. NS-SX17. Next base: position 4,417,704 of record NZ_CM170632.1, on the reverse strand, counting down.
CTGACGCCTTCCGGTAAGCTGGTGAAATCCATTATCCAAAGCTCTGATCCCATACCTGGCGGTGATGATCCAGGGCCTGGTCCGGACTGCGGATCAGTCCCCGTGCCCGGCAAGGTGCAGGCGGAAAACTACTGTGAAATGGAAGGCGTCGAAAAGGAAAATACTTCTGATGCTGGCGGCGGTCAGAATCTCGGTTATATCGATTCCGGCGACTGGATGACTTATAAGATTAATGTGCCCAGCGATGGGGTTTACACGCTTTCCTATCGGGTGGCGAGTCTGAGCGGAGGCGGCATCTTACAAGCAGAGAAAGCCGGTGGTTCGCCAGTGTACGGCTCTATCGACATTCCATCCACGGGCGGTTGGCAAAACTGGAAAACGATTTCACACGACGTTCAGTTGAGTGCGGGTGAACAACGAATTGGACTGGCGGCGGTGTCCGGCGGGTTCAATATCAACTGGTTCGACGTCACCCAGAAAGGCGGTCCGGCGCCGAACGCCATTACCGTGCAGGCGGAAGATTATCTGGTGATGAGCGGTGTGGAGCTGGAAAACACCAGTGACGTCGGCGGCGGTAAAAACGTCGGCTACATCGACGCCAATGACTGGATGTCCTACCCGGAGGTCGATATTCTGGAAAGCGGCGAGTATACCGTGGAGTACCGTGTGGCGAGTCTGTATGGCGGCGGCGTGCTGCAGTTCGAGAAAGCCGGCGGCGATATCGTTTACGGCAGCGTGGATGTGCCGAATACTGGCGGCTGGCAGAACTGGAAAACCATCAAGCATCAGGTGACGCTTGAAGCAGGTAAGCAGCGTTTCGGCATCTACGCCCCCGCAGGCGGCTGGAACCTGAACTGGTTCAAGATCACCAAAGGACAGAAATAAGGGAAGGCCGCTTGATATGACGCCCCCATTGCCGCATTGCATGGGGGCGTCTGGTCGCAGGTTTATTGCTGCAGACGAATCTGTTTCAGCGCCTGAAAGATCATGTCTTTGTCGCGTTGAGACAGGTTTTCGATGGTCAGCGTGTCATTGAACAGGTCCCGTTCAGCGTCTGTGAAGGGACCTTCGTTTTTCAGTTTATCGGCGATAGCGATAATGATCGCGTCACCCAGCTTTAACAGCGCCGGGCGTACTTCGGCCTGCAAATCACGGGCGGGCTGCTTCAGGGCGTCAGCATCTGACAGCCAGTCGGCGCGATATCGGAACTGAATGGCTTTGGCGGCGGAGATCTGTGCGGTAAAGAAAGCGCTGACGGACTCTGGATCGACCCCATGTCCGGCGGCGCCGTCTTTGGCTTTATCCAACACTACGCGCTCCCGCTCAATGTCTTCAATAGGCGCGCCTTTCTGGGCTTTAAACAGCGCCACATCCTTCATATAACTCAAACGCTCGTTGATGATCTTGAACGTGGTCTCCGCATAGCCTGCGGCGAGGGTGGAATGAGAGAAGACTAAGCAAACGAGCAGAAATAACAGGTTCCTCATGGGAGCTTCCTTAAACAAACAATCAAATAATATAGAGAAAAAATAATGCGCTATTAAGCGCAAGCAGGCTCAGGGAAATGGAAAAGGGGGGAGCCTTGTCTCGATATTAGTGTGCTGATCATTTGCAACAATAAGTAATTGGCGGAAATAGACTTTTGTCTATTTAGCCGGTGTTCGCATCGGCTTGGCGGCGTTCCTGCAGAAACTGAATAAACCGATAGGTCAGGCTTTCTCTGGCGGCGTTGGGCGGCCAGAGCGCATAGACGCCCAAGGCGTCGACGTTCCAGCCTGGCAGGGGATCGCATAATCGCCCGACACGCAGATCTTCCTCCACCAGAAAAGCCGGCGGTGTGGCTAAGCCGAGTCCCGCTGCGGCCAACTGGCAAACCGCATCAATACTGTCCACGGTAATGCGCGGTGAATAGTCAATGCGATGACATTCTCCTGCGGCGTTGTACAGCAACTTATAGTTCGGTCGCATCTTCAGTCCGATCCATTCCCAGTCCAGCAAGTCTTCCGGTTTGCTGGGCGTCGCTCTGGATTGAAGATAATGGGGCGAGGCCACCAGACGTCGAGTCAGGTCGAAAAGCTTTTTCGATTTCAGGGCGCTGTCGGGCATCGCGCCGATGCGTATCGCCAAGTCAATGCCGTCGCGAATCAGGTCCTGCCTGATATCGCTGTAGTTAATGCACAGCGAAACCCTGGGATAAGCCAACGCAAAAGCGGCGATGTCTTCGGTAAAGGGGCCCCGCGCCAACACGGCGGGAGCGGTGATGCTCAACTTGCCGGTCGGCTCCGCCGCCTGTTCGGCGATGGCGTTCAAGCCGGCCTCCGCTGCCGCCAGCATGGCCTTGGCGTGTTCGAACAGACGTTCGCCCTCGCTGGTGAGCGAGAGGCGTCGAGTAGAGCGATAGAGCAGGGCGACGCCTAGCCGTGTCTCCAGTCCTGAAATATGGTGGCTGACCACGGAAGGCGACAATGACAGCGCACTCGCCGCGGCGCGAAAAGAGCCGGCTTCCACCGTTTTGGCGAAAACCGCCAGAGCGCGTAAATCGTCAATCATTATTCGATACTATCGATCAGTGAAAATGAATTGGCCCATATTATCATCGCTATTCCGTGCGCATATAGTTTTCTCGACTAATCATCACATCTTCTGAGGAAACAACGAATGACGGATACCGAAATCGCCGACCTGAAGTGCGTCATAGTCATCGACGCCAATCTGCCGATCGGCCCTATCGCCAATACAGCCGCCGTATTGGCGCTATCGCTGGGCAAAGCCTTTCCCGAATTAATTGGCGATGCGTTGCCTGACCATAACGGCCATCTTCGCGCGGGAATTACCACCACCGCCATTCCAATACTGCGCGCCGAAGGCGTTCGTCTGCGCAGCTTGCGGGAAGAATTGAAGGAGCACGAGCCGCAATTGACCGTTATCGATCTCACCAGCGCCACCATGACGACCAAGAGCTATGAAGCCTACGCGGAAAAGTTGCTTTCCACGCCTGCTGATGAACTTGAGTATCTGGGCGTCGCCCTTTGCGGACCCAAAAAGATCGTTAATAAATTCACCGGTAATCTGGGGCTGCTGCGCTGACGCCTGCAAATGCCAGCCAGAGGCGCGGAATAACAAAGGAGAGACCAAATGTTAGTGAGTTTTATTGTCGCAACAGTGCTGATCACACTGGCGCCAGGCCCCTCCATGCTATTGGTCATCGCCAATACGCTGCGCAGCGGTCTGGGGCAGGGGATATTCACCAGTCTGGGCGTGGTGGTCGCTGATGCGATACTGCTGTGCCTGACTGTCTCAGGTTTGGGGGCGTTGGTGCAGACTTCTGCGTTGGCGTTCAATTTGCTGAAATGGTTTGGGGTAGCCTATCTCGTATATCTGGGAGTACGCCTGCTTTGCAGCCAGTCTTCAACGGAAGATCTGTCTGGCGCGACTGAAGTCGCCAAACAAAATCCATTCAAACAAGGCTTGGGCGTCACCCTGCTTAACCCTAAAATCATCGGTTTTTTCATCGCGTTTTTCCCTCAATTCCTCGACGCCAACACGCCTGTCGGGCCTCAACTCATGACGCTGGGGCCGCTGTTCCTTGTTATCGTCTTCCTCATCCTGGCAGGATACGCCATGGCGGCCAACCGTGTCCGGCGATGGCTGGCCGGCGCACAGGCGCGGTCCGTGTTAAATAAATCATCAGGAATCGCTTTGCTCGTATGTGGAGCAGCGGCGGGGTTGACGACGCGCTGAAAAACGACATCATAGCCGCACTATGACTCGAAGCAGGGCGAAAAGTACATTGCTCCTTACGACGCTAAAGTGATTGCTTGGTTTGATTTGTCAAAGGATGTAGACGGAGTTGCATTCCAAGGTCAAGTGGCATTGAGAGTAAACACCTGAGCATTCTTGCACCGCTGCGACCGAAAGATGATAAAATTGATCCGTATGGCGAACTGGTTGAGAGGTTATGAAAGTAAAGCGCGCATATAAACCACCTGTAATTTTAAGTATCTACAGTATACTCACGATACTTATATTTTCAGCTCTAACAATAGGTTTGCTTGCCTATGTAAATCAGCCGCTAGTGGCAGCTTCGTGTGGTTTCATTGGTGTCTTTGTGCTCGTTTTCTCTATAGGTGAAGATCATAAGAGGCAAGGCGTTAAGCTGTCTGATTACGCGGAAAAGATGAGAGCCAATTTTAGTTGCCCTACCTGCAGAAAAGTATTGCCAAGAAAAATAGAGCACGAAGATATTGATGGTCTTCCAATACTATATCTATGTGTACCCTGTGATGTTCTTTGGTATACCGGTGATCATGTCAGAAGCACATAACAGGTTAATACACGAGGTTTCAATGCCGTTGTCCTTATTTTGCTCCAGAAATCGCCTCCAACTTCACCAAACTGATGTTAGAAACGTAATTCTCTGGGAGTGTTGAGTGGAAACAAATGAAGGAAGGGTATACTTTTCTCTAGATGGAGATGACTTTGATCCAGATAAAGTGACGGAATTTCTAGGGATAGAACCTACTTCGATCACGCGTAAAGGCTCAAGGGTTCCCGGTATACTTCCGAGAATAAACTCTTGGAAATTATCAACAGAGAACATAGTCAGCAACTACATTGACGTTTATGAAATGTCTGCGGAAATTGTTAACAAGATCAAGCCCAAGAAGAACCTGATTCTTCAGGCAAAAGAGCTTTTCAATGTCTCGCCAAGATTGGAAGTCGTTTTGTGGATTTCTATGAATGAAGAGCATTCAACTCCGGCAATAGGTTTTGACGCTGAAACTATAGGATTTTTAGGCGAAATCGGTGCGTTCGTTGATATTGATACATACAAGCACTAAGACGAAAGAGCTAAGGAATCTCTTAATGGAATTTGACAGAGACATAGGTGAAGTATGGGTCCGGAAACCCTAGGGCCTGTTGACGTTTCACATCGGCAGCCATAAATACCCACAAGCCATGGCTACCATACTTTCATAGTTTCTCTTCAACTTGTCATATCTCGTCGCGATGGCCCGGTACTGTTTGAGTCGGGCGAAGGCATTTTCCACCAAATGGCGATACTTGTATAAACCCCAATCCATATCGTCATTACCTTTGACAGAGTTTCGCTTTCTCGGTATCACGGCCCTGGCCCCCTTCCTTTCGATCTGTGCCCGCACTCGTTCACTGTCGTAGCCTTTGTCTCCGACAATCGCCTCTGACGAGGGAAGCTTTTCAATCAACTCCGCCGCTGCTGTGCAGTCATTGACCTCGCCTCCAGTGATCTCAAATTCCACTGGAAGACCATAGGCATCCACGGCCAGATGCACTTTCGTGGTATTGCCCGCCCGACTCTTTCCAATCGCCTGAGGCTCTTCCGTACAGGCTCCTGCGCTGTGCTGATGGGCCTTCACATAGCTGCCATCAATGAACCCCCATTCCAAATCCGGCTCGCGGACCAAGCTCCGGAAGATCCTCAACCACTTGCCTTGGGTAGACCAGGAATTGAATTTTTTGAACACCGAATTCCAGTCTCCAAACTGCCCTGGCAAGTCTCGCCAGGGACACCCCGTCCGCATTCGGTACAACATGCCTTCCACCATCATTCGTAGTGTGGGCTTGTTATAGATTCGCTCTTGCAGCATGATCTCTTTCAGCTTCGACCAAAGCTCGTCACTGAGCATCAATCGGGGCATCGCAAACTCGTTTTGTTGTTGGTGTGGGAACCGCAATATGACGAGTTTGCGCCTATCTATCACCTATGACGAAACGTCAACACGCCCTAGTTAAAGAACCACAAAGTCTGCTAGTCGATTATGCTGAGTTTGAAGATAGATTGTCAGAAAATTTTCAAAATCTAAGCTGGTGAGTAATAATTTTGGTTGTAAATTGATGAGTGTAAATAAATCGCTGTGTGTTTTTGCCTTTGCTCTGTGTCTTTATCCAGGTCTCTCTATGGCTCTAGAAGGTACAGAAACTGTATCAACTTATATAGAATATTTATCTGAACCATTGGAAGGGAATCAGTATCAAAAAGATATTGTAAGTGCATGGAAGCTCATTCGTGAAGAACAATATTCAAAAGCTTTCGCCATTGCGGATGAGTTAATATCAGAAATTGAAAAAACGTTTAAAGAAGAATTAAAACAATACTCTTTTAAATCAGAAGCTGAATTTGCGGAGTTTGCCGCTCGTAATGATAGGGTTGTTCAGAGAATAGACTGGTCTTACACGGAGGCGCTTCGAATTAAAGCGTATATATACTCTTCGAATCGCTATTTTGAAATGGCCTTGGCGGAGCTTGATAAAATAGATGTTGTAGCTCCAGTCTCAGCTGGAGCAAAAATAGAGAAGGGATACGTACTAGGTCAGTTGAATGAACTTTCACGGGCGCATGAAACCTATCAAGATGCTCTTGAGCTAGCTGGCAGATACTCAAGCCAATCTGCTTACAAGGCTGCGGCGCTGCGTGGAATTGGATTTATTTTGATCGAAATGCAAAGGCTTGATGAGGCTGAAGAAGCCCTTCAAAAATCTTTGGCCATTGAGCCGGGGAATGATACTGCGCTTAATGAACTGGCCTATATAAAGGAGCTTCGCGGCTCTTAAAGATAATTGCTTCGGAGGGATCGGGATGAGGTATATACGTAGGTTCAAATGTGGTCCTTTAAAAAATTCTGATCATATTTTGAGACTGGTAAATGTTCACTAGTGAGAATATCTAACTCAGTAATAGTGTCAGTAGACTCGAAAAGTATATTCTCAAAGATCAGCTGCTTGACAATAACTGCAACTTCTAATGGGAGGTCGTTCACTGATATGGGGGCGCGTGGCGCGCTAGCTAAGGAATATGTGCTGCTAAAGCAATCGCCATCGAAACTATAAAGGCCTCTTTCCGCTACTTTTTCCCATGTGTTAAAGCAGCCATCTCCGACTCTCGGCCAAATTTTGGCTGAAGTCGTTGTAGGTAAGTTCAAAATAGTATCAATTGCTTGGGCATAGCTCTCGGTATCTTCCAGAAATACTTTGGGAGCATAGCCGCTGCCGGCAGTAGTAAATAAAGCGACATGGCCTCGTATATCACAAGCTAATCAGTCGTACTCATACTCGCTAATATCTTCTAATGTTTTCATGCTACAAATATTTCTGTTAAATATATTCTCAAGCTTAGTCACATTCTCATCCTGATAACTGGTTCTTATATCAGAGAACGCGGTGTTATGCTCGTATATGTTTGGGAATAGTCATTCTAACTGCTTGCCGCGCCCAAGTATCGATGCACGCCTTGTGACCTCAAAGGTGATGGAATGATGGGTATATAAGCTCAGTATTCTGTCGATGGATCATGAAAATCTCAATAATTCAATCACCTATTGGATAAACTATGAGGACGACGGGACTCATATGAACTGGGATATGCGCACGCACGCTTTTTCATTAATGAGGTCGCTCGAATTTCCGGGAGTCTTGGACTGGAATCAATGGGCTGGAGGAGCTATCTTCAAAGTCTTGAAACAGGAAAATGGGCGGACGCGATATACAAATGCTAAATGGCGGAAGTAAAATAACAGCACTTATCCCATACCATTCTGTGTTTACACCGTTGGAAATATATAGTCCATTGGGGGGCTTGCGATCAGTCTGGTAAGGATTTTTTATTTCTCCAATCACTACTTGGGTTTGGTGTCTGGTAGTCGATTTACGAATAATTACTTATTCTATTTTTCTGATCAATTTAATTAGGAATTAAAACCAAGATAAGATAACGTCTTCACCCGACTTGGCGTTGAGCATATGGAAATTTGGATTTAGGAATAGGAGAATGTAGTGAAAGGGTTGATCTCAGTTTTTGAAATAGAAAATCAGCCAGCGAAGTTTAGCTCATTGATTAAGCGATTGATTGAGGAATCTAAGAGCTCTTATATTCTACGGCCTAACGGAGTGAAACTGGTCGAAAGCTTAAAACAGATCAAAGATGATATTTTATATTGGCCTAATTGGCGATCTAGACCTTGGGTGGTTGCAGGAAGATATGAAGGAAATTTATCCGAAGTGGTTTATCCAGGCCCTTTCATAAAGGATTGTAAAGGCGATTACTTTAATCTCCAGGTTACCTCTTTGCTTAAACACTTTGATTGGGCTGTGTTCTCCTATTTTACTTCCTATCAATCTGATTTCGGATGTCTGGTTACTTCTGATCCTGATTTGATCGAAAAATTTGTAGTGAAAGCATATGATAAAAATATTGAGATTAGTGTTTATGAAGGCGATCCTGTTGACTCACTACGAACTGCCACGTTTTACGATTATGATGTAGAGGGCTACTTTGCGTATGAAGTAGCGAAAGCGAATGGTGAAGACCCGCCTTTTCTGCTGTGTCGTATAGACCTCAAAAATCAAGAACTATATCGGATATGGAATAGCGATATAGAGGCCGATGAGGAAGATCCTTGGTATAAAAATCACCTTGATAAGCTAACTTTAGTAAAGGAATTTACAACCGGGGGAGTAGGGTTTCAGTACAATAATCTGATTTATCAAGTAAGTAATGAGAAGGCCTACTTAGATATATGGTCGGAAGCAAGTGAGGATCATTCTATCGCAGAAGCAACCTTCTCCGCTAATGCTGATTTAAGTAAACTTGAGGCTTATATGGCTGGCTCGTATGTATTTGAAGTTACTAAATATATCGATGATTGGTGCGATTGGTCTTATTCTCAAGTATACGGTGGCGGAGCGGATGAGCACCATGCTATATTTCGTAGTAAAGATCCTAGGATTACAAGTAGGCTGTGGGAGCTACTGGGTGAAGATCAAATAAGTAGATTTTAGTGGGATTGTGAGGTAAGAATAAGTTAAGGGTATATGCGATAATGTGTTTTGCTCAGGTATTGGACGCTGAAAAGTATGTTTTGAGTTATATAAAATAATTAATCGACGGGTCATTAACTGTAATTAATGAAAATAAATTTCGGCTATATATTTCCAGTCGTACGTTTCTTGGAAGTTGATGGCCGCATTATTCATTGGGAACAGCACATTCTTTACATAGTGTGCCCTGGCGGTAAAAAAAATGGACTTTCACAGAGCTCATTCTTGAAATATTAAGTATGGCTGTGCATGTAAAGATCATAAAAGAAAAGTATTGGATACTTTTTGGTAAGCAATATGAAGAAAGCATTTTTAGTCGTTTTTTTATTTCTATCTTCTCCTGGGATCATTCATGCAGAAATCGAGGAAAAGCGTAAGATGGGAGAAATGGTTGAAGGTTCGGTAGACGATAGTGGCAATATCTTTGTTGAAGGGAACCCAAGTGGTTTGAATATAAATGAAGCTCCTCCACGAAAAGAGCCAAGAACTCATCATTTCAAGTTTGGAAAATTAATGTTACCTCTTGTAGCTCTTTCTCAACCAGAGATGTTTCTCCGAACTTTTACTGATGACAGGGCTGAGGGTGCTTTAAGGAATTTCTGGAATAATGTGGGTGCAGAGTTACCTAAAGACGAGCAAATGAGACCCGAGGGATTGAGTCTGTCAAATAAGATAATTGATGGGTTGGATTATATTATAATTAGTTTTCCAGTTCCTGAGGCCCCTAATGAATTGTTTTTTACTGTGATAGTCGGTGACAAAAACAATCCTGATACACTCAGAGTTTTTGGTCTTGAAAATGCTCTAAAAAATGAAGCGTATAAATATGGTACTGTACTTGTCGAGTGGGATAAAAAGGGCCGCTATACTTATAAGGCACAGTTAGAGGTATCCGAAGAGCAATTGATAGATACGGTAGGGGAAGTCCTCAAGAAAAAAATAGAAGTTAGAACCTTCACTGATATGAGGCCATACGGCTGGTTCTCTGGCTGACACATAGTGCCTCAAATGCCCCGACGTTTTTCCCGTTCGAATACTCAAGTGATTTGAGGCTGTATCCAGATTGTGAGAGCCAACACATCTTCCTTAAGTCTTTTTTATCCCGCGAAATTAACAATTTAGCCTTGGCGTTAATTGCTTTCACTTTGGGCACAAAAAAGGCCGTCTAGAAGACGGCCTGAGATTGAGTTAGATAACGGACGTCAAGGCTTACCAGGCCGCCGCTATGGTCATGCTCGGCTGATTGTGCGGATCATGTGGAAGCAGAATCTCCCCGCCCGATGGCGCATCAAACGCCGCCATGGCGCTGACCAGGGCTTCAACCTTATGCCCCATGCCTGAATCATCCGCCAGAACAGGCTCTGGCCAATCCGACATGGTGAGCGCCGCCATGGTGGCTCCGCCTGTGCCAGGAATCACGTCTCCCCATACGCCAGTGGTATTGCCGGAAGTCAGGACGGCGTCGCGGCCGTGGCCGCTTTGGTCATGCACGGTGGTTCCTTCGCCTTCGCGGAAGTCGTACCAGAGGTGTAGGCCGCTTTCGTCACCGGAAATCGTTGCGCTCCAGCTCGATGCTACCGCTTCGGCATCCTTGGCGTAATTCCAGACGCGCAGGTCGCCGAAACATCCTTCCAGGTCTGCAACCGAGCTGTTCTTCGAAAGAGAGGCTAGAGGCAGATCGACGCCGAGCGCCAGGGTGTCTTTCAACTCGCCATTTTCATACAAATGGGTTTGATTGCCTTCGCGCACCAGCGTCAGTTGCACCCACTCGCCAATAGGGGCGGCGTAGTTGAACTTATAGTCGCCTTTGCCATAGGCAGTAATGCCCATATTGCCGCCGCCGTTCCATTGCGTCAGCCGTATGGAGGCGCTAGCAGAGTTCAACAGGATCGAAGCGCCGTCTTCATCTGGCGCCCGTTTCACCAGCATTTCCAGCGTCCAATCACCACTCAGATCCGACTCGCCGATGTTGGCTTGTCGATTGGTGGCTGGCAGCTTGAATTCGTGATTAAACGGGTCCTCCGAAGCAGTGGGAGCAGGTGAAACTGTCAAGGCGAACACATCCTCGGCGCTCGCTCCTGCGTTATCCGTGGCTGTCACTTTGATTTCAAGATCGCTTGCGCTACTTGGCGCGCCGCTGAAGGTTTGCGTCGCTGCGTCAAAACTGAGCCACTCCGGCAATGCAGTACCATCCGCCAGCGTTGCTGAGTAACTGAGCGCGTCGCCTTCGTCCACATCTGTGAAGCTTCCTGTAGGTATGCCAAAGCTCAATATCTCGCCAGCCTTCGTCTCGACATCGATTAATGCAGCGCTGAGGGCAGGGGCGTGGTTGGGATTTTCAACGGGTTCATCGCCTCCTGTTCCAGGGATGATCTCTCCCCATACGCCGGTAGTATTGCTGGAATCCAGTGTTGCGTGGCGACCGTTGCCGCTTTGATCATGAATGACCGTCCCTTCGCCTTCGCGGAAGTCATACCAGAGGTGCAGACTGTTGTCTTGGCCAGGGACTTTATCGTTTACGCCAATTAAGACCTCTCCAGCATGTTTTGCATAGCTCCATACTCTTATGTCGCCCAGGCTGCCTTCGAGATCGCCGACACTGCTGTTTTTCGAAAGCGTTGACAGAGGCAGGTCGACGCCGAGCGCCAAGGTGTCTTTCAGCTCGCCATTTTCATATAAATGGGTTTGATTACCTTCGCGCACCAGAGTCAGTTGCACCCACTCGCCGATAGGGGCGGCGTAGTTGAACTTATAGTCGCCTTTGCCATAGGCAGTAATGCCCATATTGCCGCCGCCGTTCCATTGCGTCAGCCGTATGGAGGCGCTAGCAGAGTTCAACAGGATCGACGCGCCGTCTTCATCGGGCGCGCGTTTCACCAGCATCTCCAGCGTCCAATCACCACTCAGATCCGACTCGCCGATGTTGGCTTGTCGATTGGTGGCCGGCAGTTTGAACTCGTGATTGAAGGGGTTTCCAGCGACTGTCTCTTCTGGCGCAACAAACACAGCAAAGGTATCAGATGTCGAGGCGCCAGTGTTGTCTGTCGCTGTCACCTTAATATCGAAGTTGCCAGAGCGAGATGGCGCGCCACTGAAGGTGTGAGTTGCTTCATCAAAGCTGAGCCACTCCGGCAATGGCGTTCCATCCGCCAGCGTCGCCGAGTAACTGAGTGCGTCGCCTTCATCCACATCCGTGAAGCTTCCTGCAGGTACGTTAAAGTTCAATGCCTCACCAACCCTTGTCTGAACATCGTTTAAGGCGGCGCTGAGGGTGGGGGTGTGGTTGGAAACTTCACTTGGCGTATCGTAGCCCGTTCCAGGAATGACCTCGCCCCATACGCCAGTGGTATTACTGGAATCCAGTGCTGCGTGGCGACCATTACCGCTTTGGTCATGAATGGTCGTACCTTCACCTTCGCGGAAGTCGTACCAGAGGTACAAGCCTGTCTCTGCGCCGTTAAGCGGCGTGTCCCAGGCGATAGCCGCATCCTCGTATTCTTTGGCGTAGTTCCAGACTCGCACTTCGCCCAGGCTGGCGTCCAAGTCGGCGGTGCTATTATTTTTGCCAAGCGTGGATAAAGGAAGATCGATGGCGTCAAAACGGACATGCCTCCAATCGCCATTGACCAGCAGAGATGTTTCCTGGCCTTTCCTTATCAGCGTCAGCCGGACCCACTCGTCCACTGGAGCGGCATAGTTGAATGTGTAGGCGGTCTTGCCATAGACGGTTAGCCCCATCTTTCCGCCACCGTTCCATTGAGTCAAACTGATGGCGTTCTTGGAGGAGTTAAGCAGCACTGACGCGCCGTCTGTAACTTGGTCTTGTTTGATCAATACCTCCAGAGTCCAGTCGCCAGTGAGATCAGCTTCGCCAATCGTGGCAATTCGATTGGTGTCCGGTAGTCGGAATTCATGGTTGGCGGGGTCTACTGGTCCGGGTTCAACCGTCAAGGTTAACAGGGCGTCAGTGGATGCGCCTGCCTTGTCTCTGGCCGTCACCCTGATGTCGTAGTCGCCGGGCTCGGCTGGTTTTCCTGTAAAGGTTTGCGTCTCAGGGTCAAAAACAAGCCATTCAGGGAGAAGCCCGCCTTCTTTAAGGGAAACCGAGTAGGTTAAAGCATCATTCTGGTCTGGATCGATAAAGCTGCCTGCCGGAATCGCAAAGCTCAACTCCTTGCCTCTTTGCGCGACAATTGGACTTAACTCCGCTGTGACGATAGGCGCATCATTTATATTGACTGCAGTCAGCGTAAAGTCGGTACTGACGCTCTCTCTGCCATCCGAGGCTGTAACAGTAATCGCGTAGTCGCCTTCCATGCCGTTGCTCGGAACGCCACGAAGCGTAGCGCCATCAAACTGCAGCCATTCCGGCAACGGCTGGCCATTGCTCAGGGACACGCTGTAGCTGAGAATATCCCCGTCACTGTCGGCAAATAAGCCATTTGAAACATCCAGCTCGAAGCTGGCGTTTTCTTTGACCACCTGATCCGTAATTGAGCCAACCAGCGTAGGGGCGTTATTTGTTGGAATGCTGGAACCGGCCCAAATCGCGTCCATGGCGGCATGAACCGCATTGAGTTGCGCCTCGGTAAGGCTTGGCATACCGTCTACAGGGTCTGGATACTCTGACATAAAACTGATCAATTGGTCCACTTGGCTGCGAGTAAGCGTCTGTCCCGCCGCCTCAATGGCCGATAATGGAGCATCGCTGGAAGCAAACCAGTTAGCGACGTGGATGGTATCGCCAGCCAGGCCTAATACATGGATAACCAAGTGATTGCCTGATCTTTGGAACCATAGGTCGTGTTTAAGAATGCTTTCAGAGAATATCAGTTTGTTACTGTCGGCGGACGAGTCGTGAATCCAATCGTCGCCGTCACCTCTGGCGTAGTAGTAGGTATCGTCGCCGGCGCCGCCGTCAAGTCGGTCGTTACCACCGCCACCAAAGAGGCGATCGTCCCCATTTGCGCCATACAGCTTGTCATTGCCTTCGCCGCCCCTCAGCTCGTCATTGCCCTCGTGTCCGTATAGCAGGTCGTTTCCGGCTTTTCCGTCCAGCGTATCATCACCTGTTCCGCCGCTGATGCCCTGGTCGTACTCATTTCCCTGAGCGGCCAGCGTTAACAGGTCTGAATAGGAATAGGTGACGCCGGCATCTTCAAAGGTGATTTTATATTCCGTTGAAAAATCTGAGTTAATGTAGCCATTTAGCGCGTGATCAAAGAACTCATTGATAATAATGGCGTCGCCCGGGGTGTTTCTGAAGGTGATTTTGAGGCCGGCTTCATACTCATAGGCGTACCTCGTGTACGCAATATCCTGTAAGTTGACGCGCCCTTTTATGATGATCTCGTCGTAGTCTTTTTCTTTGTATTGAAGAATGCCGCGATTATCGTCAATAAAATCTTCACCATCGCCCAGCTGATAGATATAGGTGTCGTTTCCTTCTCCGCCCCATAAACTGTCGTTCCCGGCTCCGCCAATCAGCACATCCGAGCCGCGTCCTCCTTCTAGGCGGTCTTCTCCGTCCCCGCCTGCTAAGGTATCGTCGCCTTCATCTCCCCAGATAATGTCGTCGCCGTCCTGTCCATCGATAGTATCATTGGTATAAAAACCATCAATCCTGTCATTATCATGGCTGGCCTTAAGCGCCAAAGTTTGGATATCTGCAGCATTCCAGGTTACTCCAACTTCCTCAAAATGAATTGTGAAGTCGTCGTCGACAAACCTTCCTCCGTCGGAGAAAAATTCAGTCATGTAAATATCAAACCCTTTCCCATCTCCTCCGTCATACCACACCGCCAAATTCCGATGTTCTCTACGTACAAGCACGTCATCTAACGCTACCTCTCCAGCAATAACCACTTTATCGCTATATTCCGTACCGTTCTGGTAGCTTATTTTTATAATCGCATTACTGCTGGACTCCGTTGAGAGGTGGTACGTGTTGTTGCCTGATCCACCGTAAAAAGACGCACGCCCTTTCCCTGCATAAAATACATCGTCGCCTTCGTCCCCATAGATATACCGTTCACCATCGCCAGCATAGAAGACGTCATCGCCTTGACCGCCACGCATCGTCACATTGTGCGCCGCCGTACTTGAAATAACGTCATTGCCGTCTCCTCCTGAAAGGCTGAAGACGTTAGCGCCGGTCGTGATCGTATCGTTTCCGGCGTTACCCTCAATGAGGTTTATTTGGGTGGCGCTATCGCCCAACTCGATGGTATCCGCGCCACTTGTGCCGGACAGCCCGCCACTGGACTCTGGAGCCTGGAACGTCGCCTTTGCGTCAGAGTCATTCGCTAGAAGGAGCTTGCTGTTTTTAAAGGTATCAATTGGCATGACAACAAAGTCGTCTGCGCCATAATGAAGAGTGGCTTCACTCCCATCCTGCGTAACCTTAATGGCGGACCCGAGATAGATGCCTGCGAACTTGATGTAATTGAGTCCAACGTCATTGATATAAGCGCTGCCGTCTCCATGCCGAAATACGTAGGTATCCACACCAGCGCCGCCTGCGAGAAAATCGTCGCCGGCTCCGCCATCAAGGATGTCGTCTCCATCGTTACCCAAGATGACGTCGCCATCCTCGCCGCCGAGCAGAATGTCGTTACCGCTGCCGCCATAGAGAAAGTCCCCGCCGCTTCCGCCATCCAGGATATTGCTGCCGGCTATGCCGTAAATGGCGTCGCCGCCGCTTTCTCCATACAGCCTGTCATCGCCAGCGCCGCCAACGATAAAGTCATTGCCTTCGCCTGCATGTACGGTGTCATTGCCATGGTAGGCTTCGTCCAGGCTGGTGGTTGTGGGTTTGGAAATGTCGAACCCGTACTCTTTGGTGAGGATGGTTTCATAGTGGCTGTCCGCCCAGATAAAGTCCTGACCAGCCCCGCCGGTTATGTCATCGCTTCCGCCGCCGCCCACGATCTGCTGCTTGTCTCCATCGCCAGCGTCAATGGTGTCATCGCCATGGAACTCTCCAGCGAGGTCGTCGTTGTCGCCCCAGATAATATCTTTGTTTGCGCCGCCGTAGATCGTGTCGTTGCCGCCATCGCCGTAGAGGATGTTATCTCCGTCTCCGCCATGGATGACGTCATCGCCATGGAACTGGCCAGCCAGGTCTAGACCGTCCCCTGCAACCTGATCTGCGTCCGCTCCTCCGTCCAGGGCGTCATTACCGCCATGTCCAACAATAATATCTTTCCCCGCACCGCCGTAGATGGTGTCATCACCATGCAGAGTAGGGTCTAGGTCAGGAGCGCCTTCTAAGACGCCTCGGTCGCCCCAGAGGGTGTCGTCGCCAGCGCCGCCGTCAATAACGTCAGAACCGATTTCTCCATGAATACGATCATTACCGTCGCCGCCGGATAAGGTGTCGTCGTAGCTGACGCCAGCCTCTCTTTCGGTGATGTAATCATCGCGATTGACCTCGCCCCGATTACCGGACGAGTAAACTTTATACTCATTGCGGCTGTCGCCTGCGATGAAGTCATTTCCTATGCCGCCGATAATAATATCGCTGCCGCTTCCGCCATTGATGAAGTCATTACCCGCGCCGCCCAGGATATGGTCGTCGCCTTCATCTCCAGACACCCAGTCGTTACCATCGCCTGCATCAATGTAATCGCTGGAGGAGGCGTCTTCTTTCACGTAATTTGGGGTTGGCGCGCCGGTGTCGTCATACAGGCGCTGGTTGTCGTTGCCCCAGATCCAGTCATTGCCCGTGCCGCCAAGAATGCGATCACTGCCGCTACCGCCGACTAACAGGTCCGAGCCCGCGGCACCATCCATAAAGTCGTCGCCAGCGCGTCCATAAAAGGAATCTCCTGACTGATGGCCGCCATAAAACTGGTCTTTATGATCAGTGCCTTCAAAGAAGAACACATAGCCGCTGTCCGCCTGTCCTTTTTTCCACTCCGGCAGCGAGGCGCCATTATGGTCTTTGCCATTGGCGTAGTCCCACAGCTTGGTCGCGTCTTCCGCTTTAAATATCAGGCCGGATTTATTGATCTCATCCTGATATGCCAAGCCGTCACGCGCTTCCCATCTGGTTTTGATGATGGTGGAAGAGGTTCCGGGTCGGAGGATTTCGCCTGTATTGACGTTATACGCTCCTGAGGCGGAAGGCGGCGCGTTATCTTCCGGCTCTTTAATGGAGATACCAAAATTTAAATTAGGGTCATTCGGGTCGAAATAGCCGAGCGTGATAGAACCGCCAGAACTGTCGTCTTTTAATGTAATGATGAGTTTGTTTGAACCGGTAAGAACGTAACGGTTACCATCCTCGTCTTCAAAAATATTGCTATCAGGAGAAACTCTCGTAATCTCTGAGATAGTTTTGCCAGAGTCAGATTCGCTATTTTTTAGAATGATCTTATTTAGACCTTCTGTATCGACAATATAGTCTGCACCATCGCCCTTGGTGTAGACGTATGTGTCGTTGTCTGCTCCGCCAAATAACCGATCTCTTCCTTTATTACCTGCTAGGACATCATCACCTATTTCTCCAAATAGTGAGTCATCTCCTTCGCCACCATTGATTATGTCATCGTCTGCACCACCAAAAATTTGGTCGTCGCCATCATCGCCAGCTATAATATCTGCGCCACTTCCTCCCGAAATAAAGTCATTTCCATCCCCGCCTGAAATATGATCAATTTCGTCGGCTCCAAATAGTAAATCGTTACCGCCATTTCCAAATATAGTGTTATGTCCACCAAAGGTTTGGATTAGATCATTATTATCTGTCCCACTTAAAGTGTCATCGTCAAATGTACCATAAAACTCATTGGCTGGAAGCACTCCTGAGCAGGAAGCTTCTCCGGTTTCCCAATTTGGTCCTCCCTGACCATCATATCCATCTAGAAATTTAAAGTCAGGGAAAGCTTCATATAATCCTGTAGCTTGTAATACGAAGGATAAGGCATCAGCTCCAACATACTCCCCATTTTCCCCTGAGTTTTTTTCAATAAGTCGAATAAGAATATTGTTAATGCTCTCAGGCTGGAGGGAGTCGTCTAGCTCGCGTGGTAAAAAATCATCTAGCCATTTCTTATAATAGTCTATTACTGCGCCATGATTAGCTTCCACAAGTTCCCAATAGATAGACTCCTTAACTCTGAAGTCGCTGGCTTTGTCAATCCTCTCCATGTATTCTATATTGACTTTCCTAAGCTGGGCAGAAAATTCGTTTGATATGTCCGCGATATCTCGAACCTCTCTAGACCATTCGTCAATTACACTCGCTAGGCTAGGATCCTCTCTGCTTGCCTCTAGCACAATATCAGAGAGTAATGTGAATACTCTTAGAAACTCAAGTAAGTTGGAGTAAGAGTTACGATAGGTATCTATATAAGCATAAACTTGGTCCCTATAAAAACGCTCGGCTCCCGCCTCTTCTATTCTAAGAAGAATGGCATCTGCCTCCTTTTCCAGTTCCTCATCTGATTTAACTTTAACTAATAATTTATCCCTTTCTTCTATAAGTTTATCTATGATTGTTTGGTTAGGGCCAAAGCCCACCATTGTTGCATCATGGAAAGCAGTTGAAATGTCATAACCAAAAGTGCCACTTCCATTCCACATAAAATGCTGTAGAGTTGTATTTAAATTTGATGCGGGGCTTCCAGCCCCCAGTATAAGTTGGGCTGAGATTATAACGGGGTCATTTAATACTTCTTGAGTTTTCTTTTCAATTTCCAGAGGGATTTTATATCCATCAATAATCCAGTTTATCTTTTCAATTTCTTGTATAATTGCATTTCTTTTGAAGTATGGATCTACGTAAAACGGGTTTTCAGGGAAACTCAAGCTCATTCTCCGGAAAATAAGTTTGCGACACTAGAGTAATTGACCTCTAACGCTGTATTGCGATAGATGGATTTTTTCTCATTTGAATATATGCCAAGTTCAATACTTTTCGAAAGTAAGATCTTGACTATTTTGATGTCTGACTTGACTCTTATTGAGTAAAGTAAGTAGTCGTATTCGGTCATGTCTATATTGTGAGATAAAAGCAGTTCTATTATTTCGCTGTCATTGCTTAATATGGCACGAGATAATGTTCTATTTATCTTGCCTTCATAGCTCATTTTTGCCCCATTGGCTAGCGCTTCTTTTATTATTAAAAAGATGCCTGTATCTGCTTTAACTTTAACACTTTCAATACGGTTCATTATTCCATATTCAATAATTGACTTTTCAGTCTCGCCACTCTTCCAGGCAATGCTGTTAACATCTAAGCCTTTTTTTAGTAATGTCTTAAATATTTCGTACTCGCCATATCTCACAATTAATCCTAAGAGAGTCGAATCCCTGTATTGTCTTGAGTGTATGTCAACATCGTGGATCATCATTATTTTTGTTAGGTTTACAAGATGGTCACTCATTACCATGGAAATGGCGAGAGGTGATATTTTATATTTATTTTTGCTTAAAATGTTAGGGTTGGCACCTAACTCCAATAGTTTTTTTGTGTTGTTCTCGCACTCTTCTTTTTCATATTTATTGATATGTACTAGGTATTTGCATGAGTCTATCAATCTGTGAAGTGGTGTCCATCCGTCATTATCAAAGCTGTTTACATTGTCTCTTGTTATTTTTGAGGTGTTCACTTTTTCTATATCTGCCAAACATGCGGTATTGCTAAGTGCAAAAAGTATTGTTGCTACGCATATCTTGATGGATGTATTTATCACAGTTGCTCCTTTTGATAATGTTTTTAGGCGATACGAGTTTTCTATAAAGTAATAGTGGTCGGTAATAAACTTTGATGTTGAATATCTGTGTATTTTAAATAATGGCATATATTATCAATTTATAGTTTCCACTTTCATCGCCCAAAGAGCGGGCAGCACATCATTAGCCAGAATTTTGCTCATGCTGAACTGCTTGTCCCGCTCGATGCCGATGGTGTTGCCTCCGCTGAACACTGGGCCGTTAGCCAGGATGTAGCCGACCATGCCATACAGGTGCTTGGCGACCTCTGACGGTTTGCGCTGGAAAGGATCGATTTGGATTTCAAATCCGGTTAAAGCGTCGAGGCCTTTAGTGATTGCTCCGAACATGTTTTTGTCTTTTGAAGACAATATACGTATTCCGGCTAGGTAGGTTGTGGGCAATCCATACAAGGCGTTGGGGACGTCATTATTGAATTTCTCCATGGCTTCCCCCGCATCGCGAAGGGCTTGAGCAAACTGCTCATTGTCAGTCAGCACTTCTGAGTTATTCCAGTAGAACGCTAGCGGCTTTGCGTGTTGAGCCAGCAGGTCGGCGATTGTCATCACCCGAAGAGCGGAGTAGATGGCTCGGAGTTGATCGTCGGTTGTATTCAGCGGTGAAATAACCAGATGTGCTTTATGGTCTTTGATGAGTTGCTCACCATTCTTTAGGCGATGGCTGGTGCGTAGTGCAACATTGAAAGTATCTGACGGAATTGGCTTATCAATGACCATTACCGCAAACGCCATACCTCCCCAGGTAATAATGTAGCCATTTTCGGCATTCTCTGATCCTTGGACCGTTACAGACTGGTTATCCAGCTCTTCCCTAAGGTAAGCCTCCAGCTCAGTGACGGAAAGGGTGAAAGGGGAGGCGAGGAGCATCATTTGGATAGCGCCTGGGAAGGCGGATTTTGGTTTGCGGTTTGGTTGTTCATGATTGACTCGTAATTTCTTTTCCATAAAAAAGAGTAATGCAAGTTCCGTTAAGGTGGATACAAAACTAAGCCTGCTGATTTGTGTCTGTTATAACATGATGTAGCGACAGATATATTCGGTTATAGCGAGCCTTCGTAAGTATTAAGGCGCTAACAGCTCTGCTGGCGGCGGAACTCTTGCTTTAAACAGACTCTGAATCAGGGGGCATTGCCCAGGATGGTGACGGGAAAAAAGGCCCAGCGGCGGCGGAGATAGGTTGTCTTCATGATTAGTGTGATATTCCCTTAAGGCAGGCGAGAAATAAGGGCGTATTTTACATCTTTCAGGCAGTCCGGCCACTGAAAATTAGGAACAGTGGCGTAACTTTTTATGTGCGCGGCCAAGTGTGAGGGATATGCCCACATAGGTCTGTATCTGTAAGTGTTTTCTTGACCAGGGTGTCCATGTTGCTCCTGCCCGCCAACGATAGACACCCTATTAAGCGAGTAAATCACTCAACAGAGGTGAACTATGACCAATCAGAAAACTCCGAACCTTAAACTCCTCCAAAAGAATATTCCAACAAGTACGAAGCGGAATCCCAGACATCGGCTCATCGACCTGGCGTGAGCCGCGCCCATCGTGACGGGCCTTAGAGCCTGAAAAGATTCTCCAGAAAAGCGGCTACCGGTTGCCTGGCCATAGGCAGGTTAAGCAGGGTGTGGGGCGCATCGGGTATTAATACGACGCTGGCGTTAGCGCGCCCTTTGAAAGCCTCTATACAACTTCCCTTGGCGGACGCATTTCCAAGCCATTCATTGGCTGAAGAGAAGTAAGGGTCGCTGGCGCTGATGACGTTCATGATGGGACGCCCGTCGAGCACAGCAGTATCGGGAGAAGCCACAAAGTAGTTATTCTCGCAACTCCACGAAAAGACAATTCGTCCCGCGAATGCCTCGCCGCTATAACGGGCTACTGCAACCGATCCTTCACTGGCGCCCGCCAGCGCCAGGCGTTGACTGTCTGCCCAGGGAATCGTCTTCAACGCCTGAATGGCCAGATTGATTTCAGAGCTGCGCAGGGCATGGATTTTCTCGTAGATATCCTTACCGACCGGCGACTTATAGGTCAGTCTATCTGGCAGGGCGAAAGAGTCGGGGGCGAGACTGGCGATTCCCAGGCCAGCCAGCCACTGTTGCCATTGACCAATAGCTTGCAAGCCCAAACCTGAGGAACCATGCAGGAATACCACCACGGGAACCTTTTTCTCCAAAAGCTTTGGCGCATTTTTTAATAATCCCAGATAGATATCGCCGCCAGTGACGCTGCCAGGCAGTGCAATCTGAGCGTTGCTTATCGCCTTACGGGATGAAGCAGCGTCGTGAGCGCTTGCATGCCCCTTTACTTCTCCTTGTGGTGTTTTGGCTTCCGCCTGCAGGGAAAGGACGGCGTAGGTATATAGCATGGCAAAAAGAAAGCGGGATAGTTTCATGGCGCGGCTCCGATACAAGCTCCAATAGTGACGTCACCACTTTAAAAATCAGCTTGAGTGATGTCTAATGCATTAATTGAACTGATTAATAATTAAGAGTTATGAATCTATCTCAGCGTCATCTCCAGATGTTCGTTACCACTGCCGCTTATTGTAATGTCTCTCGGGCAAGTGAAATCCTGCACATCAGCCAGCCGGCGTTGACTCGGGCTCTGAAGGAGCTTGAAAGCCAGCTCGGCGTCACCCTGTTTCAGCGCACAACCCGCAGAATTAATCTGACCATGGAAGGCGAAAGATTTCTGCCGGTCGCCCAGCGGCTTCTCAACGATATGACTGTTGCGATAGATATGGTGCGAGGGGAAGCGACAGGGCAGCAGGGTTCGATAAGTCTGGCGGTGGGGGAGGCATTTGGCTGCACAGTGCTTCCAGCCGTGCTTAAGGTGTTCGCCCAAAGCTTTCCAAGGGTGCGTGTCAGGATCATCAATGACAACAGTCAGGGGATTACCCGACGGGTTGATATTAGCGAGGTGGATTTCGGTATCGGAACGCCAGTTGGAAATATGGGGGCGTTGTTATGCACCCCTTTGTTAAGCGCTCCTCTAGGATTGCTTGCTGACTCCTCTCAGTACAAACTCGGAACTGAAGTGGATGTCAGGGATCTACAAAGCCTGCCTTTGCTTAAGGAAAGTAACGATACAAGTATTCATCATTTGCTTAGCGTCAACGGCTCGGATGTGGTGGCATGGATGAGTATCGGAATTGAGGTTTCGAGCCTGGCGCAACAGCTGGCATTGGCCCGGTCTGGAGTCGGTGTTGCTGTACTGTCTGCTTTGGGGGCGTCGCACTATGACGCTATATCCATGAAGTTCTCCCAACTTAAGCCAGAGATAAACAGGAAAGTTTTCCTCATGCAGCGCAGGGACAAAGTGTTATCACCTTCATCCCGAGCATTATTGGCGACGATCTTTGAGCATATGCATTCCGTACCCCTGCATCCATGTGTGTTGATTTATGATTATCACTCATCGAAATAATACATCCCACGATTAAGCACATCCAAGGCTTTAACTGCTTCAGACTTGACCCAATTTTTCTTCTCGCTGTCTTCGATTGCCAGCGGTTTAAGGCGGCGGGTCTGATATTCGGTTTCGAGGAGGTATTTTTCTCCATCTAAATATAAGAGAACCCGATTTACACCAAGTACATAGGAGATCTCTATTGCGTAATAGTTTTTGTTTCGATCTATTGCCCAGGAACTTAAATGACATATATCGCCATGGGGCGTCGCGTACTCAAAACTAATTCCTGGTTTGGCTCCTCTTTTGTGAGCCGTGTCTAATAAATACTCGGGCCAATCATTATATAAGTCATCTTGAACTCTTATGCAACTTTCAGGAGTTAGGTCTTCTAAAATGTAGCTCATGTATGTTCCAAATTACGCTTTATGAATTCTTGTATAATATTCTTTGACTGTATACTTCAAAAATTGCTCTCTAGACAAAATGGCAGGAGGACTGGTGTGAGCCGAACATGGAAACCCAGGTAACTATGGGTTATGCAGAGGTTCTCTAAATTATGCCGTAAATTTTTTCCACTACCACTACCACTACCACTAACAAGCACATTATATATGCGCTACCATCTCTCCCTGTTTCCCATAGGGCTCAGTAAATTCATTGATCCCAGTTACACCGTTTGATTTTAAAGTATTAAACATAGTTTCGTTAATGTATAGAGCAGAGCCTACTGTATAGGCTTGGTCTATGTGCTTCCAGAGAGGAAGTAGCTCTATGAACTCACGGATGGAGGCGTTATGTTGAATGGAAGGGATAAATTTCTTCTCTTGCAGGGAAGGGGAAAAATCCACATCCATTAGCGATTTATGGTGATTAGTAATCGTCAAGTATCGGCGCATATTCATATGATAAAAAGGCGTATCTGTAACATTTTTTCCATTTTCTCCTAAAATTTCAATAGGCCAAAATTGATGGCCAAAAGGATCATTTTTTTCGATTAAAAATTTAACTTTATCTGATACATATATGTGGTCAATTAGCACTAATATGTCTGGTATGTCTTTTTCTGCTACGTTTGTTTCAATAGGAACGTTTATTCGCCATTCAGCAAGTAAAGGCGCTTTATATAGTTTACAATGATGGCATTCGCTGGAGGTGAATTCTTCAAAGCTATATTTATACTCGCTGGGTCCTGGTCGTCTATCCATTTTAAAAGGTATTGGTTTTTCAGCAGAAAAATATATTCTTTCTGGTAGGTTATTGAAGTCTATTTCAAGTCTGTAAATCATTGCATTTCGACCTTAAGTTTGTGTTTGGCTATTGCTCGTTAATGGTTTTAAATAGCGCACAAAGACTCCTCTCCCTTGCCATACTTTTCACTGTATAGATCCATACCATTAATACCCTTTATATGAAATGCCTCTATGAGGTTTTGATTTAAGTAAAGGACTGTGCGTGCTTTCAAATGCCGTTGATCAATATCAGCTATGCAATGTCGCCACAAAGGGACTTGTCCCAACTGCTCCCTTAACATAGGGGAGTCCTTAACCCTGGCCATAAAGTCTTCTTCCCTTGGTATAGGATAAAAACCAAGCTCAGCAGCTGTGGCTACTCGATTAGACGGCGTAATAGTTAGAAAGCGTCGCTCATTAAACCAGTAATAAGCTTGTTCAGGAGCAACTGGCTCTTCCTTGTGGTTGAGCAATTGCACGGGAAAGTACTCATGCTCCATTGTGTCTATACTTTCGATCACAGTTTTTGCTCGCTCGGAGATAAATAGGTAACCACCAACACCCCACAAATCCGGTATTGGTTCCACCTCTTTTCCTTGGTGAAAACGTAAGCAGGCGATGATTGGACGATCAGATAAAAGCGGCGCTTGAAAAAAATTTACGCCAAGTTGCTGAAAGACTCCTGGGGTGGGGGTAAATTTTCTCTCGTAATGTACTAATCCCACGCCCCAGCGCTCTTTGGCGTCGCTTCTGGGGCGAGGAACAGGGAATGCTTCCAAACGATCTTGCGTCGCCAGCTTCGACAAAAATCTATAAAACATGATTTGAATTCATACAGTCTGTTTTAATTAATTCATAGTTTCCATTTTCATCGCCCAAACATCTGGCTGCGAATCATTGGCGGGAATTCTACGCATACTAAACGGTTTTGATCCTTCTATGCCGATAGTGTTACCTTCAACGAAGGTAGGTCCGTTAGCCAGGACATAACCGACCATGCAGTATAAGTGCTTGGCGACCTCGGAGGGTTTGCATTCAAATGGGTCGATTTGGATTTCAAATCCTGATAAAGCCTCAAGTCCTTGCGTAACTGCTCCAACTTTGTTTTTCTCTTCCAGAGAAAAAAATCGAATACCAGTCAAGTAGGGAATTGGTAGCCCGTACAAGGCGATGGGGCCGTGATCATTGAAATCCGCCATTGCTTTGTCTGCACTGCTAATCGTCATTGCGTATTGTTCTCTGTCTTCCAACATATCAGAACAGGGCCAGTAGAATGCTAATGGAGTCGCGCATTGAGCTAGTAAGTCAGTTATCGTCATTACACACAAAGCTGAAAAGATTGCCTGTAATTGGTCATCAGTCGACAGTCCTGGCGATATGATCAGATGAGCTTTATGGTTACTAACTAACTGCTCTCCATTTACCAAGTTATAGCTTGTCTGCAATGCCGTATCGAAAGTGTTTGAAGGAACTGGTTGGTCAATGGACAAGACAGTATATGGACGCTCATTCCACATTATAATGAGCCCATCACTAGCATTTTCTGCGCCATGGACTGTTATGTTTGAATTGTCTATTTTATCTCTTAATAATTGCTCAAGTTCTGTAATTGGTAAGTCTAATGGGCGCTCAAGTAATATTATTTGCATGATAGACGGGAAAGTGGCTTTCTGGTGCGATTCTTTTTTGTTCACGGTTTCCTCAATGAAAACGTTGTTATATGCTGTGAGATAAACAGCTGGATTGCCTTCAGTATGTATAAATGCTAGTGTCAGTATTTCTTCTATTAAGAAGGATGATCCTCTTATGTGAAGTCATGAACGACTAGCACTCTCTTTAATCGGGTGCAGAAAAAGAAATGGACTTGAGCAAGAAGGCCTGCATACACTCCCGCTTCAACGAATCCAAGATAAGTGTACTCATTTCCATCACCACTATATAGAGAAACTAGCTTTTCATTTCCATTTTTATTGCCTGGTATTTCGGAAAGCTTATTTCTAACATGCTTCTTCAATTTATTATACCAGTTGCAATAGTTGGTTGTTTCATCACCTTTATTGAAAAGCATCTTATGCCCAGGCGCCCCGTTTTTTTGACAGATATGGCCGCTTTCTAAAAACTCGTCTCTTCTTTGGTTAAATTTTATTTTGGCTTCACTTAAAACGAGATCAAAGGGAAGCAGGTCGCTTGGCGAACAGTCTAATGACCATCTGCCATCTCTTTGGGTATAGGTGAGCCAAGTTTCACCGCATGTTTCTCCAAAATTATCGACGCCTATTAACCCTTCATCATCACCGATAGGGATCGCCAAAAGGATGTCATATTTTCCGTCGCTTTCTTCTAAGTGATAAATTCCTACAGGGAGGAGCAAGTCTTTTTCAATCTCCGAAGCGAAGACCGCGTCAGCATCCGGGAAAGCCGTAAAGAAGTCGCTGTTCTCATAAATTCCCCTTTCACCCATATATCACTCCTTATACTGAATGCGAAGTAGTTTCTCTGTTATAAGCGGTCTTCGATTTATCGTCAGTATTTTGGCTTCAGCTAAATTCATGTACAACCATTACTCGTTGCTTTCCTGGGTTGAAAAAGAAGCGTAAAAATGCCAAAAGCTCACCCGAATAATGACTTGCTGCTACAGCACCTAAATACAAGTATTCATCTCCGTCACTATCTAATATTGTTACAGCCTTTTCAGGCTCACTTTCTTTTCCTGAAATATGTTTAAGCATAAAAGGGACGCTGTTAGAGAAATCTGATGAAAACCAGTTTCCATAGTTAGTTGCTAGACCGCCATAACGAAATGGCTCAAATTGGATGGGATCGCTACCATGCTCAGGTGTTATCTCTATTTTTCCCGCTTTTAAAAATTATAAGAGTAATGTGCGGAACCGCGCATCGCGCTAAAGGATTCAAGGTCTCGCACGCTGCAGTCGAGAGCCCATTTACCATTTTGATTAGAATATGTTAACCAAGTTTCACCGCAAAATTCACCAATATTACTCTTTCCTAACATTCCTTCTTCATTGCCGATAGGTATTGCCAAAAGAACATCGTGCTTTCTTTCGTCTACTTCTAGGTGATAAACCCCTAAAGGGAGGAGAAACTCTTTCTCAATTTCTGATACGAATACTTCATCAGCACTTGGAAATGCGGTGAAGAAACTGCTGTTTTTGTATAACTTCTTCTCTAGGGCCTGTTGACGTTTCACATCGGCAGCCATAAATACCCACAAGCCATGGCTACCATACTTTCATAGTTTCTCTTCAACTTGTCATATCTCGTCGCGATGGCCCGGTACTGTTTGAGTCGGGCGAAGGCATTTTCCACCAAATGGCGATACTTGTATAAACCCCAATCCATATCGTCATTACCTTTGACAGAGTTTCGCTTTCTCGGTATCACGGCCCTGGCCCCCTTCCTTTCGATCTGTGCCCGCACTCGTTCACTGTCGTAGCCTTTGTCTCCGACAATCGCCTCTGACGAGGGAAGCTTTTCAATCAACTCCGCCGCTGCTGTGCAGTCATTGACCTTGCCTCCAGTGATCTCAAATTCCACTGGAAGACCATAGGCATCCACGGCCAGATGCACTTTCGTGGTATTGCCCGCCCGACTCTTCCCAATCGCCTGAGGCTCTTCCGTACAGGCTCCTGCGCTGTGCTGATGGGCCTTCACATAGCTGCCATCAATGAACCCCCATTCCAAATCCGGCTCGCGGACCAAGCTCCGGAAGATCCTCAACCACTTGCCTTGGGTAGACCAGGAATTGAATTTTTTGAACACCGAATTCCAGTCTCCAAACTGCCCTGGCAAGTCTCGCCAGGGACACCCCGTCCGCATTCGGTACAACATGCCTTCCACCATCATTCGTAGTGTGGGCTTGTTATAGATTCGCTCTTGCAGCATGATCTCTTTCAGCTTCGACCAAAGCTCGTCACTGAGCATCAATCGGGGCATCGCAAACTCGTTTTGTTGTTGGTGTGGGAACCGCAATATGACGAGTTTGCGCCTATCTATCACCTATGACGAAACGTCAACACGCCCTAGCATGTTTGGCTTTTATAGTGAAAGTTAAGCTTGACTGTTTGATGGCCTCTTTAGATGAAAATAATACCTTCCACGATTAAGCACATCCAAGGCTTCAACTGCTTCAGACTTGACCCAATTTTTCTTCTCGTTGTCTTCGATTGCCAGCGGCTTAAGGGTGTGAGTCTGATATTCTGTTTCGAGGAGGTATTTTTCGCCATCTAAATATAAGAAAACTCTACCCACGCCCAACACATAAACAATCTCTACGGCATAGTGATTTCTCGATGTATCTGTTACCCAAGGATTAAGATGACAGACGGCTCCGTAGGGCGTTGCATATTCAAAGCTTATTCCAGGTGTTGGTCCTGCTGAAGTGGCCAAATGAGAAAGGTGTTCTGGCAAATCTTCGTTGAGATCACGTTGAATTCTTATGCAGTCCTCAGGTGTGAGGCGATGGAGTATGTAATTCATAGTAAATGCCCAGTGGGTGCGTGATTAGCCATTCAGCTTCGCCCCACAGTTAAAACAACTTATCGCCCGGGCGCTGACTTTTCGCCCGCATTCGTCGCAAACCAGGGAGGTTTTCCCGGCTGAGGTTTGGGATTTCTTTTCAACTTCCGCCAGTTTGGCTTTTAGTCTGGCGCTGGAGCAGCCGTCTTCTTTCATGATTTCCCACATGGCCTGACAAAGGTGGGATAGTTTTTCCACTTTTTTCTCTAACAGGCGCACGTCTACGGCGATGCCTTCCGCTCTGGTTTTTGCATTGCGCGCTTCGCCATGGGCTCGGGAGATTTTGAAGTTTTGAAAAAGGTCATAGAGGTTCATGGGGAATTCCAACTGCCTGTTACTACTGTTTTGCTAACGATTATTGGGTCGGGAGGCGAATAGGTCCACGGCGTCAGGGAAGGTGTTGAATAAGGTGCCGTTTTTGTTGATGGGATGTTCGTCCATGGGGGTATCCGGATAGTCCTGTTGCTGGGCGATTGTGTTCCCGGCGAGGAGCCGGTTCGCTGATAGGGCGCTATCTTACTCATTTTGAGTCTCCAATCCCACTTTCTGTAGGCGTTCTTGTTCTCTAATCCTGCAAAGACTGGCGCCCCAGTCTGGGTGAAAAATCACCCAGTGCGGGTCAGCGTTACTCCAATGCTGATTCTGGCTTGGCGAATCTGGCGGAAGTTGGGGCTGGATACTGATAGCTGTCTGGTTTTTGAGGGCCGGAACGAACCCGCTTTTCGTCTCAAATCTTTGCTTGAGTTTAACGTGAAACGCAGGTGTCGCCCGGCGCGTTCGAACGTTGCTGATTGTCTGGAAAAGTGGAATGAAGCTTGCTCACGCATAGCTCACCGAAATCAATGATCGTATGCGCAAGAATTCAGCGGATCGAATCTATAACAAGGTTGGCGGTGGTTACAGGATGTCCTTCACCAACTTTTCCAGCGGACATAGCCACTCTTTTGGCGGCGTTTACCATGAGTTGGTTCCCCGTGAGCGCATCCGCTACACCGCGGCTTTTGATGACGCCAATTTGTCTGGCGAGATGCAGACTACGGTTATCTTGAGACTGGTTTCCTGCGGCTGCGAGTTGCACATTATCCAGGAAGGCATTCCTGACATTATTCCAGTAGGCGCCTGTTACCTGGGCTGGCAGGAGACTCTGGAGCATCTGGCGAGGCTGGTGGAGCCCGAGATACCGGACTGATCCTGTTTCCCGTCGCCGGGGGGCTCCTTTCCAAGGAAATTGTTCGATATAGTGATTTCCAATTCGCGCAGGCTGGTTCGCCTCCGCAAAACTCATTCAAGGAAACGCTATGTCGGAAAAGATGAAAATGCTGGCGGGACAGCTCTATGACCCGACTGATCCTGAACTGGTGGAAATGCGCCTGAGTGCGCGCTTGTTGACGGAACAGTTGAACGCCACCAGTGCAGTGGAGCCGGATGCGCGCAGGCGTCTGGTTAAAGAGCTGTTTGGGAGCGCCGGGGAGAACATTTTCATCGAGTCTTCTTTTAACTGTGACTATGGCCGTCATATCCATGTGGGCGAAAACTTTTACGCCAATTTCGGTTGCGTGATTCTGGATGTGGCGGAGGTGCGCATTGGCGATAACTGTCTGATTGCGCCACAGGTCGGCATCTACACCGCCACCCATCCTATCGATCCCGTGGAGCGCAACAGCGGTAAAGAATACGCCTTGCCCGTCACCATCGGCCACAACTGCTGGATTGGCGGGCACGCGACGATCAACCCGGGCGTCACCTTGGGGGATAACGTGGTCATCGCCTCCGGCGCGGTAGTGACCAAAAGCTTCGGGAATAATGTGGTGATCGCGGGAAATCCGGCTAGAGTGATAAGAGAAATACCGTAGGCTCGTGGCCAAGCCTGGGCCCAATACGGTAAGAACAACATGCGCCGCAAAGGCGTTGGCGCCGGAGGGGGAATATCATGCTGGAATTGAATCGGGAACGATGGGCGCAGTTATCGCACGCATTCGGTGAGGCGGGAGATATCCCGGATATGTTGCGGGAACTGGCGAAAATGCCGCCGTCGGATACCTTTGAATCCGAACCCTATTTCTCGCTTT
The DNA here is from genome assembly GCF_057367735.1 of Hahella sp. NS-SX17. NCBI lineage: Bacteria > Pseudomonadati > Pseudomonadota > Gammaproteobacteria > Oceanospirillales > Hahellaceae > Hahella > Hahella sp. NS-SX17. The sequence continues at coordinate 4,386,867 of NZ_CM170632.1, read as the reverse complement.
GGAATGCGCTCTGTCATCAGGGGGACGTTTATACCGCGTCCTATGCGGCGGTTCCTCATATCGTGGATATCCTGAGCCGAAATCCCCAAGAGGCGCCGATAGACTTCTTTCTGTTGCCCGTATCAATAGAAATCACCCGTCTTTATGGTCATGGGCCTGAGCTGCCGGCGGAACTGGAGGAGGGCTATCACAACGCCATCGCCAGGTTAGCGAGTCTCGCCGCCAAGGCGAAACCGAAAGATGAAGTCGGCGTGAGAGTGTTGGCCGCCGTGATGGCCGTTGTCCATGGTGAGGCGGCAATGGCGGAAGCGATTATGGAATTAAGTCCAGAAGTCATTGAAGACTTTATGGAAGAGATATAGCGGATTGTTATGAGTGATCAGTCTGTTTTTTAATATATATTTCTGCTTGCCAGAATTAGGTTATTATTGAGACAAGTCGATATTTAGGCGTGAATAGCGAAAAAGCAGAGACGACTATCATCGAATCTGCTTTTTCTGTCTTATAGATCCTGTCTGGATCTAATCATTAATCCAGCCAGTAAATGTCTTGTACTGTGATTAAAGTACCCGCTTGAGAGTTCATGGAACCTTCGCGCAGATACACTTTCTCACCCACGATTTCCACCCACAAACCGTCCAGCTTCATCGCGTCTTGCTGGTTGACGCTGAAGTTCAGCAGGTAGTTACCGCCTTCTGGCGTACGCAGGCTGATATCAGCGAAACGAATGTCTTTAGCAGGCTTGGTGACCACCAGTTTGCCGCTCAGAGTGACGATGTTTGGCGTCACGTCAGTCACGCAGGCGCCGCTTTCTTCTGAGTAAACGCGGCCGTCGTCACAAGAGCAGTGGCTGGGAGCGCCCCAGGCGCCAAGATCGCGGGTGCAGATCTGAGGGTAGCGGCCTTGTCTGCCAAGATCGTTGTAAGCAGTTTGAGTCAGACAGGTGCCAGTGACTTCGCTGTACACCTCGTCTTCAGGGCACTGGCAGATACTGGCGTTGCCCCAGACGTTGATATCCATGGTGCAGATCAACGCATCGGTTTTACCTTCCGCAAAAGCGGGCAGAGTGAAAATACAAAGACATGAAAGCAGAGCCAGTTTAATTAATCTCATTGTTACCTCTAACCTGTAATTTTAATTTCCATATATTGAAATAATTTTGCAATAAATGAGCAAAATATAGTCTGACAACAACAGGGTTTAGAATATATAAAACCCATTGAATGCAACGGCGCGCATTGTAAGAAGGGAAAATAACTCCGCCTATCGTATTTTCTACGAGTCGCTGAAAATAAATGACGAAAAGTTAAAAATATTCGGTTATATAAAAGGCGAATTGATGTGAATCAATTGAAGAGAATGATATGTGGTAATTATGTAAATATATCGGTTTTAACGTATTGTATATAGAGGTTTAAATATTGATTTGCGCAGGCTCTTATCTGATGACGGAAGCGTAAATGAGCGCCTATGGCTTAGAGGTAGACGCCGATCGCCATTACCGCCAAGGTTAATAGCAATGTGACTCCAACCAGCAGGGCCGGTAAAGTCAGCGCGTGAAAAACAGGCTTTGCTACGACTGATCTGGCGTTGGAGGCGAATAAAGCGGAAAGGATCAGAAATCCCTCTGTTAGCAGCAAATTGCTCCCTATGCTTTTGGCGGCCCCCACGCTCTCGTCAAACAATAACGCGTTTATGCCGTGGGCGGCGGCGATCAACGCGAGGCAGGTGAACCCAACCGCGATGACTACTCGCAACCTGGACAGGATGGATAGATAAGCGTTTGCTTTAGCCATGGATTAAATGGGCTCCTATTCGCTTAATGACGTGTCTAATCTTTGTGGGTAGGACCATTCTGCGTTGCAGAACCCGTATATGAAACGATGGAAATATTGGATTGGAGCTATGAGGGCCGCTTGTTTCTTGTTGGGGGGTAATTAGAAAAGGCTTAGATGGGGTAAATTAAAAGGGGCCAAAAAAATTTCGGCCCCTTTCTATTTAACTTAAACGTCCATGCCCTGAGAGCGCAGGTATTCATCATAAGTTCCGGCGAAATTGATCACGCCATTGGGTGTGATGTCGATGATTCGCGTGGCGAGTGAGGAGACGAATTCGCGGTCGTGGCTGACGAAAACGACGGTGCCTTCGAACTTCTCCAGGGAGAGGTTGAGGGACTCGATGGATTCCATGTCCAAGTGGTTAGTGGGCTCGTCCATAACGATAATGTTGGGACGTTGCAGCATGATCTTTCCGAACAGCATGCGGCCCTGTTCGCCCCCGGAAATCTTGGTGACCGATTTCTTGATCTCATCGCCGGAAAACAGCAACTGCCCCAGGATGCCGCGAATCACCTGATCGTCATCTTTGGGCTGGCGCCACTGACTCATCCACTCGAATAAGCTCATGTTTTCAGCGAAGTCAGCCGCGTGATCCTGGGCGTAGTAACCAATCGACGCGCCTTCCGACCACTTTACAACGCCGGCATCCGGTTCGACTTCATTCATCAGGCAGCGCATCAGTGTGGTTTTACCCGCGCCGTTAGCGCCTAGAACCGCCACTTTTTCGCCAACTTCAACCATCATATCCAGCTTTTTAAACAGGCTGAGGTCCTCATAGCCCTTGCTGAGTCCTTCCACTTCCAGCGCCAGACGGAACAGTTTCTTTTCCTGGTTGAAGCGGATATAGGGGTTAACCCGGCTGGAAGCTTTAACCTCCGCCAGTTGAATTTTCTCCATCTGACGAGCGCGGGACGTGGCCTGTTTGGCTTTGGACGCGTTTGCGGAGAAGCGGGCGACGAACTGCGCCAGATCGTCCAACTGCGCCTGCTTCTTCTCATTCTCCGCCAGCAGCTGCGATCGGGCCAGAGTCGAGGCGGCCATATATTGGTCGTAGTTGCCAGGGTAGAGGCGAATCTCACCGTAATCCACATCCGCCATGTGCGTGCAGACGCTGTTCAGGAAGTGACGGTCGTGGGAAATAATGATCATGGTGCTGTTTCTGGCGTTCAACACATCTTCCAGCCAGCGGATGGTGTTGATGTCCAGGTTGTTGGTCGGCTCATCGAGCAGCAGAACATCTGGATCGGAAAACAGCGCTTGCGCCAGCAGAACCCGTAACTTCCAACCGGGAGCGACGGCGCTCATCAGACCATAATGCTGTTCAACGGGAATACCGACGCCAATCAACAATTCACCTGCACGGGATTCGGCGGTGTATCCGTCCATCTCTGCGAAGGCGCCTTCCAGGTCGGCGACTTTCATGCCGTCTTCGTCGCTCATTTCCGGCAGGCTGTAGATGCGATCCCGCTCACGTTTTACTTCCCACAGCTCGGGATAGCCCATGATGACGGTGTCGATCACTGAGTAATTTTCATAAGCGAACTGATCCTGACGCAGCTTACCTACACGGGCGTTAGGCTCGATGGATACCACGCCGGCAGTGGGGCTCAAATCGCCGCCGAGGATTTTCATAAACGTCGACTTCCCGCAGCCATTAGCGCCGATCAGGCCGTAGCGGCCGCCGGGGGAGAACTTGACGGAGACGTTTTCAAACAGCGGCCGGGAGCCGAATTGCATGGTAATGTTCGCGGTACTAATCACAGCATTGTCCAGGAAATAAACAGAAACGGTCGCGCATGATAGAGCAATCGCCGCTTAGGGCCAAGTGTGGCGGCGTGATATTAAGGGAAATCCGCTGGCCACTGTTGGGTTTGGGCGCGAAATGTCGGTAATTTACAAGCCGCTGGAAATTGACGGGCGTACAATCATTTGCTGTCCGCTTGAAGTCCTTTTTTCTATACCCAACCAGTACTACGAGAGTTGAAAATGGCGCTAAGTAGTCATTCGAACGTACACAATACATGTCTAAATATTCTTAAAAAGCAAGGCTACAGGCTATGGCTTCACTATGACGATGAGAGCCTCCCGCTTGCTGAAGCGGATCTTTCAATGTGCCTTTGGTGCGCAGAAAAAAATGGTTATAAGTTCATCGCCAGTAATCCGATCGAGTTATTAGGTTTAGCAAAAATATATGAGTTTAAAGGCGAGCCGAAGACGGAAGAGATTTCGTATTGGTGGCGTGTGATTGATGAGAAAGTAAAAGATGAACTTATAGAGAAATTATTCCCCGACGATTGAGCGTCAAGCATAGACCCCACCCTAAGCCTATGGAGGCATGGAAGCTTGTGTGATTTGACCCAGGTCGCAATTCTCCCACCTGGCGCCAAAAAGCTTTTGCCTGAGTTCATGGCATGGGTGCATGATCACTCCTGAATAACGTTCAGTTAACTGTTCTTATCGGTCTGGGTAAGGCCGGTTATAACCTGCAGTATTGCGGATATTCTGTATTCAGCCGCCGCGATAGGTTTTTCAACACTATCGACAAAAGCAATGGAAGGGGGCGGGGAGTACTGTGAACGCGATATCTAAGGAGTTGGAGCAGGGGTTCTTCACGCAGTCGGTGATCGGCGATCAGCCTTATCCCAGTTATGAGTTGCGCAATATTCTGGCGTGCCTGGAAGAGTGGGGCGATGCAGGGTTTGTCGCCTCGGTGTTGGGGCGGGTGGGATTGGATTGGGAGCGTCTGTGGGAGGAGCCTTCCATGCCGACGAATACTCTGTTGCAAACCCTGGATCTGGTGCGTGAGCGCTACGCTGCGCCTGGCTTCGGGTGCGCTATTGGGCAGTCATACACGCTAGCCAGTCTTGGAGAGATCGGCGCCCAGGTGGCGGCATGCCGAACCCTCGGCGAGGCCCTGGTGCTGGTGGAGCGAAATTATGATCAGCTCGGTGTTGTGATGGATAAATCGTTGACCTTGCAGGGCGATCAAGTGGTGGTGCGGCATTACAACGTCAGCGGTCTGGATCATGAAACGCTCGACTTCCTCATGGAGGTCTGCATCGCCGCCTTTTTTACGGTCGCGCGAGAAGTGGCGGGCTTTGACTTCCCTTTACGGCATGTATCTTTCACACGGGAGTCGCCAACGGATCAAAAAATATATCGTCTGGTGTTCGGCGATCAGTTGCGCTTTTCGCAACCTTTTATCGAGTGGGCGTTTGATGTGCGTTTGTTGGACGAGCCGGTTCGGGTGCGGCTGCCATCGGCTACGCCCATGCGGGAGCGATCCAGCTACATCCGGGGTATCGCCTGGGATGAAACCAGCCTGGTGCAGCGCGTCAGCGATGTGCTTCGCGCCAGCCGCGGTTTTCCGGAGCTGCCGGAAGTGGCCAGTCAGTTGAGTATGAGTCCGCGCACGCTGCGGCGGCGTCTGGCGACGGCGGGCATTAACTATCAGCGCCTTCTCAATAGGATCAAGTGCCAGCAGGCGATTGCGTTGTTACAGGAAGAGAATCTGGCGGTGGATGATATTGCGGATCAGCTGGGGTTCACGGAGGTCGCCAACTTTCGGCATGCGTTCAAGAAGTGGCTGGGACTGCCCCCGGGGGCAGTCCGCGCCGTTTAGGTTCCAGGGCGTCGCGAAATCGGGTTCAGCGACTGTTTTTATAAGGTTTTCTAGCTCTAGCTCTAGCGCGTGGGCGTAGTCTGTTGTCAGGTTGTAACGCGAAATCGTCGCCTGTGCAAGGGCCTAATTTACGCAATCGTTGGCCGCCATGCGTGCGATCCACTCATGAATCAGCGCTTGTCCTTCCTGATGCACAAGCTGTCGGCCGATTTCCGGCATCTTGTCTCCAGGTTGGCTGGTCGCCATTCTGAAGTGAATGATGGACTCATCCGGGGAGCCAGGTTCGATGTCGTAGCTCAGCGCGCCGCCGCCATAAGCCACAGGTTGTTTGCAAACGCCATGCTGGCTTTGGTTGTCCGCAAAGCTGCGCCAGAATTCCAGACTCAGGCCTGTATTTGACGCGCCGCCTTCGGGTCGATGGCAATGGGCGCAGTTTATATCCAGATAACCTTTGGTCAGGCGATGAATCTGGTCGTCTGAATAACCCGCCAGATTGGAAGCGTCGGCGTCGTTGTAGCTGGGAACGGAATCGATGCTGGCGAGGTCATCCGGCAAGCCGCCCAGAACGCCTTTTTGCTTCCAGTGAGAGAGCTGGTTGGCGGCTCCATCCGGGTAAGCGTAAGTCCAGTTCAGCTGCCGCGCAGTCGGTCCCAGAGGCAGGAAACGGGACCCGGTATCGGTTTTGAACTGATGGCACTGTTTGCACTTGTTGGTGTCGGGGACCTGATAGGTGAAACTATGCTGCACCCCGTTATGCACTACCGTGGCGGCGTAATTGCCTCCCGCCACGCTCAGCTCAGCGTCTTCCTTATCGGCGTCCCAGATGTAAGGCAGCGCCACCCAGCCGCTGGCGCGCCGGATCAGTAGACGGGTTTCCAGCAAGACTTCGTTTTCCAGTCCGCGGTTAGCCGTATCCGTCGGCAGGGCAAAGGTTTTCGTGATGACTGCGCCTTCAGGAAAGGTAATGACTTCCTGCTCGCTGTATTGAGCCTGTTTGCCTTCCGGTACATACAGCACGCGGTATTTGCTGGCGTAATCCGTGAACAGGGGCGTGGCGAGGTCGTATACAATGCCTGCGCCTCCGGTGGACTGCGTTGGGTCCGCGCCGCTGAACAGGCGATAACTGGACAGGTAACGGCAATTGGTGGAGGAGAGGGCGCTCCAGTTCACGCCATCGCCACTCTCTCCGCATACTCCCGCTTCCTTGGCGGAACTTCCGCCGTCATCGGCGGAGCCGTCTCCGCCGCTGCTGCAGCCGGTGATCACTCCGGCCAATATCCACAGCATGCCGCCGTAAACAGCGGCTTTTTTATTTTTTTGCATAAGCGCCTCAACTGATTACTGATTAACTGGCGTCAATGTCTCATCACAGGCTGCAAGCCGCGTGGGCGTCATCCTGGCCGCATCCATATACCTTGCCGGCGACGGTGGCGGTGGCGGCGGGCAGTCGGGCCAGGTCGCAGACCAGCAGATTGGCGCCGACGCCCGTCGTGGCGTCAGGCTCGCCATCGGCAGGGTCTGCGTCAGTAAATGTGGTGGGGTCCGGGTTGTAGAGGAAACCTTTGCTGGCGTCGCCGTTGTTAAAAACGCAGATGTTTTCCGAGCCGTCCGCCGCGAAGGGATCTTCAGAGAAGGGCGCGCCGTAGCCGGCCCTGGCCAGCAGCTCCCCGAAGCCGTCATAGAGAACGCTGGGCAGGGTGGTCTCTCCAATGGCCTGAAATGCGGGGAGCACACCCAGGATTAAATCGCCTCGCGGATTGCCGCCAGAGACGCTGATGCTGTTGTCGTGAATGGAAATGTTGCGTGGCACTGAACGCCATCCGTCAGCCATGATGCCGTCAGTGACGTACTGCTCCATTTCCGCCTGACTGGCGGCGATAAAGAACGAAGACACGGTGACGGATGTGGTGTCGTGGTTGCTGATGACGTTGTTATAAACTTCCACATCCGCCGTGGACAGCACAATCACGCCAGTGCCGGGAGGCACGATATGCACGCCGGCGGGATTGCTGCTGGCGTTGGCGAAGTTATCGGTGTTGTTGTCGCGGATGATGTTATTGAAAACGCGCACAGTGGAGCCGTACTTTTCGTTCCCGATAGGCAGGTCGAACACCAGAATGCCGCCGGTGTTGCCCTCCGCCACGTTGTTGTAGACGTCCGCGTTGTGAGAGTTTTCGATCTCAATGCCCGCCACGTTTTCCTTGGCCACATTGCGTCGCACGACGATATTGCTGGACTGGCCGACATAAACTCCGGCGTCCGCCGAACCGCGTACATAAGAGTCTTCGATCAGGATGTTGGAGCATTCCACGGGATACAGACCGTAGGCGCCGTTGTCCGGGGTCAATTCGCCTTTCCACTCCGTACGGGTGTACTGGAGACGAATGCCGTCGGAGTCCTTCAGTTTGATGCCGTTGTTGGCGGCTTCCTCCACGGCGAGGTTGTGGACAGTGATGTCCTTCATGTTCTGGATGAAGATACCGTCGCCGCCCAAGGAGTCCGAAAAGTCCAAAATGGTCTTATCCATGCCGTACCCGGCGATGGTGATGTTCTCCAGTGACGTCCCGTCTCCGTCGGGATCGCCGTCCAGGGTCAGGGTGTCGGTGATTTGCAGACGCCCCTCGGGCAACACCAGATAATCGCCGGACTGCGCGGTGATGAACGCCGTCTTGATCGCGATGGTGATGTCGCCGTCGGCGCTGATGAACTTGGCGTTGTCGGGGAAGTTTGCGCCGCTGGAGCTGTCTCCGCCAGTGGTGTCGCTACTGCATCCAGTCAACGCTGAGATAGAGATAGAAAGACAAAGAGCCGGCGCGAGGCCGGCGGGGATGAAATTGGGTTGCATAGTGTCCCTCGCGTTCTTTTTATTATCGGGCGGCCAAACAAGAGGACAAATTGTCCGCTTTTGGGTGTCTTCTGTTATGCCGCAAAAACGGGGAGGGTCACAATGTGCAAAGTGGCCAGCGGTAATTTTATTCTGATTAATGCTGGCGTAGAATCGACGTCTGGATCGGCGGAGACGGGAACTCAGCCGTAACCATCTGTAAAAAGTTATTTTTTCTTAACAATGTGAGAAAAATACCAGTTTTGGGAGAAAAGTCTTATAGCATATCCGCTGGCGATGGCGGAGATTAAGACGGAGGGTTCCCCGGGGGAAATACGCTTTCGAGCCCTTTTGGATTTCCCCATAATGCCGTAGACCCCGATTTTCAGGATACAGGACAACACCTAACAAGGACTTGATGGGCAGAGAAGGATGATCAGACGCCAGATTCACCCCCTTAGACCCTTTAAAATCGGAGACTGGTGGGTCGACCCGGAAGCCAACAAACTGGCTGACCAGGATTGTGAAATCTCTCTTACTCCCAAAGCGATGGCGGCCTTACTGGCGTTGGTTGACGCCCAGGGGCGGTCGCTTGGGGAAGACCAACTGCAGGATAAAATCTGGCCGTCGCCCGCACAACCTGACGCCTCCGTTGATCAGATCATTTCCCAACTGCGCAAGGCGTTTGGGGATAATGGCAGACCCCGTCGCTACATAGAGCGAGACGGCTCCACTTATCGTATCGTGGCGCTGATGTCGCAGCCCGATGTGGACGGCCTGTGTCCCTGCAACGACAATAAAGGCCGTCGGCGCGGCTTGTGCAAATGGGGAATCAGTGTTGGCGCTCTGGCCCTGATATTTGCGCTGGGGTTTGGCGTCTTTTACCCCAAGCCCCATGCTCCCAGCCAGATCATCGTCTATCCGGTTCAATTGGTCGACGCCTCCCATCACCGCGATAGCGCCTACCTGGCGACCAGCGTCACCGATGTCATTCGTTCGCGATTGGCGACGATGCAGGGCGTGCGGGTGGTGTTCAGTGAAACTGCGCCCTGGTCGCGTCCCAATCGGGGCAGTGCGGTCAGCGGTAGTCTGCAGGTCACTGGCTCCAGCCTGAGACTGATCCTCAACATGACTGATCTGGCGGGGAGAGACTCTCAGTGGAGCGCTCTCATAGAGGGGGACGTCAAAAAGCTGTACTCCTTTCATCAGGATCTGACGGAGACGCTACTGTCTCAGCTCAACGTCTCCAATGATGAGGTCAGCGCAAGTCATGAACCGGACCCTGAGGCATACGCTTATTATCTGCGGGGACGTCACTTCTGGTCTCAGCGCGATGTCCTCTCTCTGCAGCGCGCATTGCAGAACTTCTCTCAGGCGATCAGTTACGACAAACAGTTTGCGCCCGCTTACGTCGCGCTTTGCGACAGTTACCATTTTCTCAGCGTTTATTCGGACCTGCCCGCCAGTGTCGTATCTGAAAAGTGCTCCCCCCTGCTGGACCGAGCGTTCGCTCTGAATCCGGGAATGCCGCAGGCGTATGCGTCCCGCGCCTTGCAGTTCGCTGAACAGGGCAGGGAGGGCGAAGCGGAAGGTTTTTTTAAAAAAGCGCTGGAGATCGCGCCGAACTATACGCCCGCCTACCTGTGGTATGGACAGCTTCTACGCGCCCAGGGCCGCTTTGAGGAGTCTCTGGCGATGTATGAACGGGCCCTGGATCTGGAGCCTTTCTCTGGCGGCATCAACAGAGGCAAAGCATACACCCTGTTGCGGATGGGGCGGCTGGAGCAAGCGCGGGATACGTATCAGAGAGCCTTGGCCCTGGAGCCGGACTATCTGTATCGTCCGTTGGACCAACTGGAGTTCCTGCCGATTACCGTGGATACGGCGACGGATTATTTCAACTGGTCGCGGATGTATCCTCACGTCGTCGGGCGCCAACCCAATAATAAAGTGACCGAGGCGATTCTGTGGATGGCCCTTGGCGATATGAAAAAAGCGCAGGAGCTGCTGATTCAAGTGCCGCCAGGCATGCGCACAGGGGCCAATTATCTTTATGCGCGCGGTCTGCAATATTCCATCAACCGGGACTACGAAGCGGCGTTGTCCGTGTTTCAACAACGTCGCAGCCAGCAACCCGGGAATCGCGCCTACGCGTTGCCGGTGGCCGCCACGCTGATCAAGCTGGGGCGGAACGAGGAGGCGCTTGAGGAGCTGGATCGTTATTACCCAAAACTCGCCAACAATAAGACCTCAATCGATCCTGAAAACCGCTTTCCCTACCTGATCGCCTGCTACCTGCGGCACATCATCGGGCAAAAATCCCCCCAGTACCTGCATGACGAATTGAAGCAGTCCGTGTCGTACAAAATTGTCGAAGCGATGGATGTGCCGGAGTGGTTCGTGTACGAAAATCCCGCCAAGCTATTTGAGATATTGCGTGCGCAGCTGATGTCCGGATGGCTGCCGGATTACAATCAGTTCTTGTGGGCGCCGGAGCAATGGCCGGAGTGGAGTTCCTTTACCCGGGACCAACAGGAGGAGGTGACCAGCCTGTTGCGGCGTAACCGGCAATCGGTGCTGCGTGAAAGCGGCCGCGAGGACAAACTCAACGCTTCACTGGATAAGCAGAACGTGAAAAAAGCGACGGCGTTGAACTGACGCCGTCGGCGCGCAAGGATGGACGGACATGCACAGTTCCCGGCAATTTCGGGGCGAATCAAGGGACATACTGTGACAGGACAAGAATCATCAGCGTACGCCATCTCTCCCTGCATAAAACATAAACGGGTTTGATAGCCATCAAATCAACAGGCGTTTATTCCGCTTCAGCCAAGCAAAATCACGATCTTGTGCTAGCTTCCTATGTAAAAAGAATAAAACCGCCATGAGCGGACACGTGATAACTTGGGATGACGCAATAGCGTGCGCTTGATACACCTCAAAAGTCATATTCGATCTTATCTCCGGCGTTTTCTCGTCTTTTCTCTACTGGGCGCGGCCCTGCTCTCCACCGTGTTTTTATGGGCTGACTATCAGTTGTTAGAGTCCATGCCATCAACCCCAAGGGCGGCGCTGTCCCTGCAAAGCGTCATGCTGTATCTCCTCATCGGCTGTATTGTTGTAATTGGCGGCGTGGCGGCCTGGGTGCTGACCGTCAATGAAGCCCGAAACGACGCGATGCGCCAAAGTCGCAATAACCTGGACAAAGCCCAACAGATCGCCCGTGTGGGCAATTGGTTGTGGGATTTGAAGCGTGACGAAGTGTATTGGTCGGATCAGGTATATCGTAATTTGGGCCTGCCGCTTCACGATAATAAGGCCTCATATGAGAAGTTCCTGGAGCGGGTGCACCCAGACGACAGGGCGCGTGTCGTCAGTCTGGTGGACGACGCGTTACTGAACAAGCGGGTATACGCCATAGAGCACCGCGTCGTCTGGCCGGATGGAGAAGAGAGAATCGTGTGCGGCGCGGGAGAGGTGATATTCGACGAACAGGGAAACCCTCTGCAGATGCATGGCACGATCCAGGACATTACTGAGCGCAAGCTAGAGGAAAATCGCAAAAATGAATACGCGCATCTGATTTACGACCTGTACAACAATGCGCCATGCGGTTATCACTCGCTGGACCCTCAAGGGCTGATCGTGGACATCAACGAGACGGCGCTACGCTGGCTGGGCTATTCACGCAATGAGCTGGTCGGCAAAGTCATGTTTTGCGACCTGCTGTCGGAAGACTGCGTGCAGTTGTGCTGGGATAAGCTGGGGCAACTGAAGAAAGGCGGCACGCTTAGCAATTTGGAGTTGAATGTTCGCTGCAAAGACGGCCGGTTATTCTGCGTATTGCTGAGCAGCACGGCGTTACAAAGCGAGGACGGCGAGTTTCGCGGCAGCCGCTGCATATTGGTGGATTACACGGAACGTCGTCGCCACGAGAAGGAGCTGCAGCAGGCGGCGGTGGTGTTTGACGCCATTCGTGAAGCGGTGATTATTACTGACGACGCGCGCAATATCGTGGCGGTGAATAACGCCTTCACAGAAATTACCGGTTACACCCTGGATGATGTTTATGGGCGAAACCCCCGTCTGCAGCAGTCGGGGCGCCACGATAAAACCTTCTATCAGTCCCTGTGGCGCTCTATCACCGAACATGGGCACTGGCAGGGCGAAATCGAGAACAAACGGCGCAATGGCGAGATTTATCCTGCCTGGCAGAACATCAATGTGGTCTACGATAGAAATGGAGACGTGGCCAACTATGTGTCGGTGTTCTCCGACATCAGCGTGATCAAGGAAAAAGAAAAGCAACTGCGTCACCTCGCCAATCATGACTCACTGACAGGTCTGCCTAACCGGCTGTTGTTCTTCAACAGTCTTGAGATTTCTCTCGAGCGCGCTAAACGTCGTCGCATGAAAGTGGCGCTGATGTTTATTGATCTGGACCGCTTCAAGATTATCAATGACACCATGGGACATGAAGCCGGAGATATCCTGCTGAAAACCGTGGCGCGACGGCTGTCGGACGCAGTGCGGGGCGAAGATATGGTGGCGCGCCTGGGCGGAGATGAGTTCACCATCAGCCTGGAGGATCTGTCCAGCACGGAAGACGCCGCCGCCATGGCCGGCAAGCTGATAGAAACCATTCGCCAGCCTGTTCATATCGGCGGGCATGAAATTGTCTGTTCCGCCAGCATCGGCATCGCCATTTTTCCCCATGACGCCGACAGCGCGCAGAACCTGGCGCGGGCGGCGGATGCCGCCATGTATCGGGCCAAAGAGCTGCATCGTAACACTTTTGAGTTTTACACCAGCGAACTGACGGAGAGGGCGATAGAGCATCTGACTCTCAGTAGCGAGATGCGACAGGCCCTGGAGCGTAATGAGTTCGAGCTGTATTACCAGCCGCAATTTAACCTGAGCAGCGGCAAGCTGGTAGGGGCGGAAACGCTACTGCGTTGGCGGCACCCCGCCCGTGGCCTGATAACCCCGTACTGCTTCATTAATATCGCGGAGGACAGCGCATTGATCGATCCTATCGGGAGGTGGGTGATCAATCAGCTCTGTCGCGATGTCTCCGGCTGGCTGAAAGAAGGACTGAAACTGCCCCGCATCGCTTTTAATGTCTCAAGTAAGCAGCTGGAGCACTACGACGTAAAAGGCCACATTGAGCATGCCTTGCAACGGTGGGGGCTGGAGCCTTCTGACCTGGAACTGGAGCTGGAAGTGACGGAAGGGGCCCTGCAGCATGAGGAGCGTAGTGTGGAAGTACTTCGGCAGGTGCGGTCGCTGGGATTGAGTGTGGCCATTGATGATTTCGGCACAGGATACTCCTCCCTCAGCCGGCTCAAACGCATGCCGATAGATACGCTCAAGATCGACCGCATGTTTATCCGCGACTTACCGGAAGACTCCAATAATCAAGCTTTAGCCAGCGGCATTATTCTGCTTGGGCGGGCTTTGGGTCTCAAAGTGGTGGCCGAAGGCGTGGAAAATGTGGAGCAGCAGCGCTTTCTGCAAGAGCGTGACTGCGATGAGGCGCAGGGCTTTCTGCTCAGCAAGCCTTTGCCCAAAGCAGCGTTTGTAAAGCTGTTGAAAGGGGAGGGGCTGCCTGTCATTCCGCCGGCGTCGCTGACAGTGGTCAGGAAGCCGGCGGCGTCGGATTAGCGGATACGATTCCGCTTTAATGCTCAGTAGATACAGCCGCCGTCAGGAACGCAGGTGACGCTGACCCCATGACTGGGGTCGGACGAAATGAAACCAGAAGTGGTTCCATCGCTGATCACCGAACCGCCGCGACCGTTGTGACCCAGACCGCGACTGCCGCCGCCCCGGTTGCTGAACATCGGCGCCAGATTAAAAAGCGCCGGCCCGCCTTCATAACCGCCGACGCCGGCGGCGTTGAGCCAGTAACGCCCGGGAATCGCCTGGCCGAAATAGTTTCTCAGGGCCATGGCTTCGCTGGGGTGTATTTCTCGACCGTTGATAAAAATGCTGGTGCCGCCGCCGGAGATATCCGGGGGCAGGGGAGCAGAGATGGGAAGTCCAGGATAGGTGACGCCGACAGTCGGGCCGCCTTCAAAGCCCCAGGCGCCAGTGTGCGCGTCGTACCAGTATTGGCTCGGTTGCAGACGAATCCCTTGCTGCGCGAAGTAGTTGGCCACTTGGGCGTCTAGGGGCGCGCGATTCACGATCACCCCCTCCGCCATTGCTGTGACTGAAATCAGTAGTGTCAGAAGAATCGTGCATGAACGAAACATCGTCGTCCTCCCGCCATCGCTACAAATGACTTGATTGCAAGGCTTTCGCCGATAAAACACCTATGAGGGGGGCGTTAAAAACAAGTAGCGCGTTTTTTAATCAGATACCGTCAATAAATTTTCACTTCATGAATTAGCCTGCGCGCAGGCCATCCAGACTCAAGCCGTCGCCCGCCACCGGCGCAGTGCGGGAAATAAACTGTACAAAGCCGGCCACGGCGGGGGAGGTCTGTTCCCGATTATATAAAAGACGCATTTGCACGCCCGGCAAGGCGGGCAGATAGTCGCTGCTCTCCACCACACGCAACCCTTCCGGAACGATGCTTTTGCCCAGGACCGTGACCCCCAGTCCCGCCAGTACGCCAGCGCGTATGCCGCTGAAACTGGCGCAGGTGTAAACAATGCGCCAGGGAATGCTCATGGAGTCCAGGGCTTCAATAATGCGATGTCGGTAAACGCAACCCCGCGGCGCGACGATCAACGGCACCGGATGGCGGGTATGGCAGGTGTGATGAATGCTGGTGGCCCACACCAGATCCTCCATCCACCCTTCTTCTGGTGAGATGGTGCGCAAACTGGTGTGCAGGGCGAACACCAGATCCAGCTCTTTAGAGCGATAACGCTCCACCAGATTGGAGCTGAGGTCGCAGGTGACTTCCAGCGTGACGTTAGGGTGGGCCTGGGAGAACTTGCCCAGCACCTCCGGCAGCGAACTGGCGAATTCATTGGGAATGCCCAGACGCAGGCAGCCGGCCAGCTCCGGCTGCGACAGCTTGATCATGGCTTCTTTATTAAGAGCGAGAATGTCGCGGGCGTACTGCAACAGAATCAGCCCCTCCGGCGTGGGGGCCAGCGCCTTGTTGTTGCGCACCAGCAGGGTGGCTCCCACTAACTCCTCCAGTCGCCGGATCTGCAGACTGATTGCTGGCTGCGAGCGTCCCAACGCGTCGCCAGCCTGAGTAAAACCGCCATAATCCGCTACGGCGACAAAGGTTTGCAGAAGATCGGTAGGGAGATAATTCACAGCGTTACCATAAATATTTTAAATAAATGCATTTTAACTATTAATTTCACAAATCAATAGTCCGGAGTTATGGTTCAGTTATATAAAAACGATATCGCTGTAGCCCTGTTTCGGCGGCGTCTCACTCTGTCGATATGTCCTGGGGCGGGCTCAGAAGGATAATTTATTCCAACCGGTTCCAATTGAGGAGTATGTTACGTATGAGCGGTCTGAAATTCACCGAAGATCACGAGTGGTTGTCCATGGAGTCCGATGAAGTCGGTGTTGTGGGCATTACAGATTACGCACAGGCGCAACTGGGCGATCTGGTGTTCGTTGAGCTGCCCGAAGTGGGCCGTGAAGTCAGCCAGGGCGAAGATATCGGCGTAGTGGAGTCGGTGAAAACCGCCAGCGATATCAAGAGCCCCGTCAGCGGCGTCGTAGTCGCCGTGAACGAAGCGCTGAGCGACGAACCTGGTAAAGTGAACGAAGACCCCACAGGAGAAGGTTGGATTTACAAAATCTCTCTATCCAATGCTTCTGAAGTTGAGTCGCTGATGGATGACGCGGCTTATAAGGCGCTGACAGGAGAGTAAGATCATGAGCGATACACGCGAAACTCTGGCTGAACTGGAGCAGCGGGACGCTTTCATCGGTCGCCACATTGGCCCGGATGAAGCGGAAAAGACCGCCATGTTGAACGCGCTGGGCGTGGCCGACATGGAGACGCTGATCAGCAAAACCGTTCCTGAAACTATCCGCATCCAGGAAGGTCTCGATCTCGACGGCCCTTGCACCGAAGCGCAGGCGCTGGCGGAACTGAAAGCCTTCGCTGAACGTAACAAAGTTTTCAAAACCTACATCGGCATGGGTTACTACAACACCCTGACGCCGACTGTCATCCTCCGTAACGTATTGGAAAACCCCGCCTGGTACACCGCTTATACGCCGTACCAGCCTGAAATCTCCCAGGGCCGTCTGGAAGCGCTGTTGAACTTCCAAACCATGGTCGGCGATCTGACCGGCATGGAAATGGCCAACGCTTCTCTGTTGGATGAAGGCACTGCTGCGGCGGAAGCCATGACCATGTGTCGTCGCGTTAACGCCAAAAATAAAAGCAATGTGTTCTTCGTCGCCGAAGACTGTCTGCCGCAGACAATTGAAGTCGTCAAAGGCCGCGCTGAGCCCCTGGGCATTGAAGTGGTTGTCGGCGATCCGCAGAAAGACCTGCAAAACCATGATTACTTCGCAGTGCTGCTGCAATATCCGGGCGTCAACGGCGATGTCCGCGATTACCGCGAACTGATCAAAACCGCTCACGCAGCCAATGCGTTGGCGATTATGGCGGCGGATATTCTGTCCCTGACCCTGTTGACGCCTCCGGGCGAACTGGGCGCGGATATCGCCATCGGCAACAGCCAGCGTTTCGGCGTGCCCTTGTTCTTCGGCGGCCCGCACGCGGCTTATATCGCCACTAAAGACGAATACAAGCGTTCTCTGCCTGGCCGTCTGGTGGGCGTTTCCGTAGACGCCAATGGCGATAAAGCTTACCGCTTGGCGCTGCAAACCCGTGAACAGCACATCCGTCGTCAGAACGCGACATCGAACATCTGTACCGCACAGGCGTTGCTGGCGATCACCGCCTCTATGTACGGCGCTTATCACGGTCCAGAAGGACTCAAGCGCATCGCCCGTCGCGTGCATCGCCTGACCAGCATTCTGGCGGAAGGCCTGAAGCAGGCGGGACGCACCGTCAATACCGCGCATTTCTTTGACACTGTGTCCGTCGCCACTGGCGGCGATACAGACGCGGTCTATCAAGCCGCTCTGCAGCAGAAGATCAACCTGCGGCGCATCGATGATAAAACCCTGGGTATTTCATTGGATGAAACCACTACTCGCGAAGATGTCGCCGCACTTTTACAGGTATTCGCCTCCGGCAAGCCGGTTGCGGATGTTTCGACGCTGGACGCTTCCGTTGACGAGGCTATTCCTGCGGAACTGCGTCGCCAAAGCGATTTCATGACGCATCCCGTATTCAACCGTTATCATTCTGAAACGGAAATGCTGCGTTATCTGCGTCGCCTGTCAGATAAAGATCTGGCGCTCGACCGCACCATGATCCCGCTGGGTTCCTGCACCATGAAGCTGAACGCCACCACGGAAATGACCCCGGTGAGCTGGGACGGCTTCTGTGCGATTCACCCCTTCGCGCCGCTGGACCAGACTGAAGGCTATCGCGCCCTGATCGCTGATCTGGAGCGTATGCTCAGCGCCGCAACTGGCTACGCCGCGTTTTCTCTGCAGCCCAATGCGGGCTCTCAGGGCGAATACGCGGGCCTGCTGGCGATTCGCGCCTATCACCAAAGCCGCGGGGAAGGCGATCGCGACGTCTGTTTGATCCCTAACTCCGCGCATGGCACCAACCCTGCGTCCGCGCAGATGGTGGGCATGAAAGTTGTGGCGGTGAAGTGTGACGACAACGGCAACGTGGACCTGAACGATCTGCGTTTGAAGGCCGAACAGCACAGCGCCAAACTGGCGGCGTTGATGGCGACCTATCCGTCCACTCACGGCGTATTTGAAGAAGGCATCCGCGAAGTTTGCTCTATCGTGCATCAGCACGGCGGTCAGGTTTACATAGACGGCGCCAACCTCAACGCAATGGTCGGCCTGTGTAAGCCTGGCCATTTCGGCGGCGACGTATCGCACCTGAACCTGCACAAAACATTCTGTATCCCGCACGGCGGCGGCGGCCCCGGCGTTGGCCCGATTGGCGTCGCAGCGCATCTGGCTCCGTTCCTGCCTGGCCACAGCGCCATGGGCGAGACAGCGGACAAAGCGATTGCGCCTATTTCCGCAGCGCCCTGGGGCAGCGCGGGCATTCTGCCTATTTCCTGGACTTATATTCGCATGATGGGCGGCGAAGGCCTGACCGAAGCGACCAAGTCAGCGATTTTGAACGCCAACTACATCGCCAAGCGTCTGGAGCCGCACTATCCCGTGCTGTATACCGGTTCGCAAGGTTTCGTGGCGCATGAGTGCATCATTGACGTACGTCCGTTCAAAGACAGCTGCGGCGTGACCGTTGACGATATCGCCAAGCGTCTGATCGACTTCGGCTTCCACGCGCCAACCATGTCATTCCCGGTTCCCGGCACGCTGATGATCGAGCCGACCGAGAGTGAGTCTCTGGCGGAACTGGATCGCTTCTGCGACGCGATGATCGCTATCCGCGAGGAAATTCGCGCAATTGAGAACGGCGAGTATGACGTGGACCACAGCCCGCTGCACCACGCTCCGCACACAGCGGCGGATTTAGTGGGCGACTGGGACCGTCCTTACAGTCGTGAGCGCGGCGTGTACCCATTGCAGGCGCTGAAAGCGGACAAATACTGGAGCCCGGTAGGTCGCATCGACAACGTTTACGGCGACCGCAACCTGGTGTGCGCATGTCCTCCGATGACCGAATACGAGGACTGAGCGGCGGGCGGGACGCCTGGCGTCCCGTTTTCTTACGCAAAATAAGAATCTGAAAGAGGAACACGAGCCATGTTTACCGAAGATATGCGGATCGCCGATTATGATCCCGAGCTGTCGGCGGCCATCAACGCAGAAAAGCGCCGTCAGGAAGAGCACATTGAATTGATCGCCTCAGAAAACTACGTCAGCCCACGGGTGATGGAAGCGCAAGGCGGCGTTTTGACCAACAAATACGCGGAAGGCTACCCCGGCAAGCGTTACTACGGCGGCTGCGAGCACGTCGATGTCGCGGAGCAGCTGGCCATCGACCGCGCCAAGCAACTGTTCGGCGCTGATTACGCCAACGTGCAACCCCATTCTGGATCACAGGCCAATGCGGGCGTGTATCTGGCCCTGGCCAAGCCTGGCGACACCATTCTGGGCATGAGCCTGGATCACGGTGGTCACTTGACTCATGGCGCCAAGCCCAACTTCTCCGGCAAAATTTTCAATGCCGTACAGTACGGCCTGAACCCGGAAACCGGTGAAATCGACTACGATCAAGTCGAGCGTCTGGCGAAAGAACATAAGCCGAAACTGGTTATCGCTGGCTTCTCCGCTTACTCGCGGGTCGTGGACTGGCAGCGTTTCCGTGACATTGCGGACAGCGTTGGCGCGTACCTGATTGTTGATATGGCGCACGTCGCCGGTCTAGTTGCGGCGGGTCTGTATCCGAGCCCGGTGCAAATCGCCGACGTCACCACGACTACCACGCACAAAACCTTGCGCGGTCCTCGCGGCGGCCTGATTCTGGCGAAGTCCAACCCAGAGATTGAGAAAAAACTGCAATCTTTGATTTTCCCTGGCATTCAGGGCGGTCCTCTGATGCACGTGATCGCCGCGAAGGCGGTAGCGTTCAAGGAAGCCTTGGAGCCTGCGTTCCGCGACTACCAACAGCAAGTCGTAAATAACGCCAGAGCTATGGCGGACGCTGTGAAGGCGCGCGGCTACAAAGTCGTCAGCGGCGGTACGGACAACCACCTGTTCCTGATCGACCTGATCGATAAGGGCGTAACCGGTAAAGACGCCGACGCCGCATTGGGTCGTGCGTACATTACCGTTAACAAAAATACGGTGCCGAATGATCCGCAGTCGCCATTCGTGACTTCCGGTCTGCGCATCGGTACGCCAGGCGTCACCACTCGCGGCTTCAAAGAGAAGGAAGTTGTGGAGCTGGCGAACTGGATTTGCGATGTGCTGGACAATATGGGCGATGAAAGCGTTGTAGAGAAAGTCCGCGAGAAGGTGCTGAGCATCTGTCGCGACTTCCCTGTCTACCGCGCCAACGCCAAATCCGGAGACGCCCTATGAGGCGCTCCGGTCTCTCCGTCCGCTTAGCGGGCGGGCTTTTCAAAGTTACACGGCTCCGTTGCGAGTGATGATTTATGGCTGTAAGCGTTTTTGATTTACTCAAAATAGGCATCGGCCCTTCCAGTTCCCATACCGTGGGACCGATGAAGGCGGTGCGTCAATTCTTGCAGGGATTGCAGCGGGACAGCCTGCTGGAGCAGGTTATCACTATCAAGGCGGAATTATTTGGCTCTCTGGCGGCCACCGGCAAGGGGCACGGCTCCGATAAAGCGGTGATGCTGGGCCTGGAGGGCGAAACCCCGGAAGACGTGGATACGGATGACGTGGAGGCGAAGATTGAACGCATCCGCACCCGTCGTCGTATTCGTCTGCTGGGGCTGCACGAAGTCGACTTCGTGGAAAAAGAACATCTGTTGATGAACAAGCGCGCCACCTTGCCTTATCACCCCAACGGCATGCGTTTTACCGCATACAATCATGGCGCGGTGGCCTTGCGTACGCGGACGTACTATTCCGTCGGCGGCGGCTTCGTTCTGGACGAGGACGCGGTGGGCGAAGACAAGATCGTCCCCGACACCACGCCGCTGCCATATGCTTTCCGTACGGCGGCGCAGTTGCTGGAGCACTGCCGCGCCACCGGTTACAGCATCAGCCGCATCATGATGGAGAACGAAAAGACCTGGCGCAGCGAAGAAGAAGTGCGCAAAGGTCTGCTGCGCATCTGGCAGGTAATGCAGGACTGCGTGGAGAACGGCTGCCGTAAAGAGGGCATTTTGCCTGGCGGTCTGAAAGTGAAACGTCGCGCGGCGGAACTGCATCGCGCGCTGTCCAGACGGCCGGAGTCCGCCATGAAGGACCCGCTGAACGTTCTCGACTGGGTGAACCTGTATGCGCTGGCGGTGAATGAAGAAAACGCCGCGGGCGGCAGAGTGGTGACAGCGCCGACCAACGGTGCGGCGGGCATCATTCCTGCGGTATTGCACTATTACGACCGGTTCGTTGGCGGAGCCAATGACGACGGCGTTGTGCGTTTTCTGCTGACGGCGGCGGCTATTGGCGTGCTCTACAAAGAAGGCGCTTCCATTTCCGGCGCAGAAGTCGGCTGTCAGGGCGAAGTGGGCGTGGCCTGCTCCATGGCGGCGGGCGCGCTGGCGGAAGTGCTCGGTGGAACGCCTCAGCAGGTGGAGAACGCCGCGGAAGTCGGCATGGAGCATAACCTTGGCCTGACCTGTGATCCTATTGGCGGGCTGGTGCAGGTGCCCTGCATCGAGCGCAACGCCATGGGCTCAGTGAAAGCGATCAACGCCGCGCGTATCGCGCTGCGGGGAGACGGAAGTCACTTCGTATCCCTGGACAAGGTCATCAAAACCATGAAAGCCACCGGCGCCGACATGAAGACCAAATACAAAGAGACTGCTCGCGGCGGTCTTGCGGTGAACGTAATCGAATGCTGATGCGCCGGTCCTTCGGGACCGGCTTCGGCGTCCACAGAATTTCATGCGAACAACGGCGTCCCCGGTGACGCCTCTAGGGAGACGAAGCAATGGCTGAAAGTCAGAACAACGCCGAAATGGCGAAAACCCCGTTGTATGACCTGCACGTGGAGTGCGGGGCGAAGATGGTTGAATTCGCAGGCTACGCCATGCCGGTGACATTCCCCGCAGGCATTATCAAAGAACATTTGCACACCCGCGCCAAGGCCGGACTGTTCGACGTCTCCCACATGGGGCAGGTGCGTCTGAAAGGCGCTGGCGCGGCGGAAGCGCTGGAAGCCCTGGTTCCCGGCGATATCGTCGGCCTGGAGAAGGGCGCGCAGCGCTACACGCTGTTCACTAACGACAAGGGCGGCATCCTGGACGACCTGATGGTCACCAATACCGGCGAGGACTTGTTCCTGGTGGTTAACGCCGCCTGTAAAGAGCAGGATATCGCGCATCTGCGCAAGCACCTTGGCGACAAGCTGGAGATTGAAGTATTGGAAGACCGCGCCCTGTTGGCGCTGCAAGGTCCGGCTGCGGCGGGCGTGATGGAGCAACTGGCGCCGGAACTGACCAAACTGGTGTTCATGACTGGCGCCTGGGCTACCTTGGACGGCGCTGAGTGCTTCGTCACTCGTTCCGGTTATACCGGCGAAGACGGCTACGAAATCTCCGTCCCTGCGGAGCGCGCGGACGCGCTGGCGCGTAAACTGCTGGGGCACCCAGACGTAGAACCTATTGGTCTGGGCGCAAGAGATTCTCTGCGTCTGGAAGCGGGTCTATGTCTATACGGCCATGATCTGGATACCGACACCAACTTGGTGGCGGCGAACCTGAAGTGGGTGCTGTCCAAGCCGCGTCGCGCCGATGGCGAACGCGCAGGCGGTTTCCCGGGCGCGGACGTGACCCTGAGTGAGTTTGCTGAAGGATCTCCTCGCAAGCGCGTTGGTTTGGCTCCGCAAGGCCGGGCGCCAGTGCGTGAAGGCGTTGAGATCGTCAACGGGGAAGGGCAAGTGGTTGGCGTTGTGACCAGCGGCGGCTACGGCCCCAGCGTTGAGAAGCCGGTGGCGATGGGCTATGTCAATACCGACAGTTCCGCCATGGGAACTGAGCTGAAAGCGATCGTACGCGGTAAAGAAGTGCCAGTGACTATCGTGTCAGCGACTTTTGTTGAGCATCGTTACTACAGGGGCTGATTGGGCCCCGTCAAACAGGCGGGCGGGCAGGGGGCGGCGGTAGCCGCTTTCGCCCGCTTTGTCTGATCCACATTACGCTTGTCCATGTACTTGGCGAACACCTGTTTGTAGTCCTCACTGCCTTTAAGCTGTCTAACCCTCTGCGTCACCATGTCCCGTAATGTCGGGCTCGCCTGCTTACTCAAACTGAGATAGATATCGTAGGGAGGGATCACTGCATCCATGTTGATGAAACGATAGCAGTCAGAGGACGGCTCGCTTTCCTGCGCCAAGTTGTAGCGTAGACGAATTTCCATCTCCACGAATCCGCCGACGCGTCCGGCGGCTGTCAAACGAAAGCCCTGCTCGTATTCTTCCACGCCTGTTAGCGTTAACGCCCCGCGGACTTCCATATGGCGTAGTTCGGGATAGTTGAAATTGTCGAGGATGGCCAGGGTCATGCCCAGTAAATCAGACTCACCGACAATGCTTTTGGGGTGATCATTGCAGGTCAGCATTGCGTGATTGACGGTAAACAAAGGTTCTTCCACAAAGTCCCCCACATCCGTCAGGGAATTCCAGACCTTGGCGTCGTAAGCAAGCCAGACTGTCTCCGTATCTTCTCTGATAACCTGATGCAGACGATTGACCGGGAGCGGCTTGGGAACGAGTTGTAAAGGCGTGTCCCGAAAAATGATTTCCACCAGATCGGTGATCAGTCCACCTTTGCTGACGCCCTCAGAGGCGATCTGAAAGGGGCTGGCGAGGTCTTCAACGATGTAGTAGGTGATGTTCTCCGAGGGAAGCGTATCCGCATGGGAATGCGAAGCGAAAGAGGCCAGTGAGCAACTCAGAAACGCCAACAAAACGAGCTTGGGTGCGAACATCTTTGGTACCGGCTACACGCTAAGTATGCGGGACGGCAGACATCGACGCTGGTTGAAATCCGGAGCGTGTCAGTGCGCTGCTTTCTATTAGAATTAGCATAGCCCACTTTAAAGGCAAGCGGAGGGGCGATAATCTTGAAATAAAAGGGCGCGACAGGCCTGTTACCGACCGAGCTTGTCGTTGCGAGTAGCGAATGGGTATTATTGGCCGTCCCTGAGAACGCGTCGCGTAACCGTTCAGGGAGTGAGGCAAAAAGAAAATGACAAACGGGGAGCTGCGTGACGGCGGACTCGCCTGATGACTGATATGAGCCAGAGGAGCCGCTTTGATACTTAACATTACTGAATCTTATTCGTCGCGGGGGGCGTCGAATAACGTCAGGGCCGAATTGCATGACGCCGGATAAGTTCAACGAACGGCTGCAGGCTGAGGCGATTCGACATATTCAGGAAAACGAGGCGTATGCCGCACTCACATTGCGCGAACCTGCGCGCACCTCGGGGCAGGGGCTGGAGCAGCATGTGTTGGACCGGGCCCGACAGATGGGCGAAGGCGTTACGCTGAGCCTGCGGCTGAAAAAGACGGCGGAGATCGCCAAAAAAGTTGCGCTTGGGGCTGCGGCGCTGCTGTTCTGTCTGGGCGCGCTGGCCGCCAGACAGGCGTTTGACGGCGGCCAGCAAGGCAGTGTGAATTTCTTCTGGCTGTTGCTGGCCCTGTTGGGCGTCAACACGCTGATGCTGGCGTTGTGGGCGGGCGGCATGACGCTGGCGTCGCGCAACGCCAAAACAGGCATGCTCGGTCAGACGTTGGAATGGGTAGTGGCCTACTGGATGGGCAAGCTGGGCGGTAAGAACAGCGCGGACGCCGCCGCGGCCCAGGCGTGGTTCGCCGTTATGAACGCGGGAGCCATTGGGCGCTGGAATTTGAGCCGGCTTTCCCATGCGCTGTGGTTATCCTACTTGCTGGGCGGGTCAGCGATGATTCTGCTCATGCTGTCCGCCCATCAGTATGACTTTCTATGGGAAACCACCATCCTGTCCGAATCCTCCTTTCAACACCTGACCCAAGGACTGGCGGTCTTGCCGCAATGGCTGGGTTTCTCGGCGCCAACGTCAGAGCAAATCGCCGCCAGCCGTATCGGTGGATCGCCAGCTAACGCGGAAGCGGCGCGTCAGGCCTGGTCCGGCCTGTTACTGGGGGCCATGTTGACCTATGGAATCATCCCCCGCTTGTTGCTGCTGGCGGCGTCCTGGGCGGCGTACGGCCGCGCGCGGAGCGCGTTCCGCCTCAACCTGGCGAGGCCCTATTACGTGCGTTTGAAGCAGTCACTGATTCCCGCAACGCGGGTGCTGGGGGTGGTGGATGCGGATGAATCCGGCGGTCGTCGTACCGAAGCTGAACATCAGCAGGCGCAGGAAGAATCTCCGCCAACGCAGAGCTATTGGCTTGGGGTTGAGCTGGATGGCGCTCATCTGGCAGCAGGGGAAAGCGTTCCCGGGACGTTTAACCTGGGTAATGTAGTGGACAGGGAAGGGCAACAAAAGGCGCTACAGCGCGCCCAGACGCTGAAACAAGCGCCACTGGTGCTGGCGGTGTCGCTGCAGCGTTCTCCTGATCGCGGTTTGAAGCGGTTTCTGGCGCAACTGACGGAAGGTCGCAAGGCGCTCACCTGGCTGGAGCTTTGCGAAACTGAAGGCTATTTCGACCAGGACGCGCAGGGGCGCGACATACGCATATGCGACTGGCATCAGCTGGCGGCGGAGTGTGGCGTTGAGCCGCAGCGCGTTGTACGTCGTGTGATAGGGGCGCAGCCTGAAGGAGAGATGAAGCATGGATAATGCGACGCCCGCCAAGGCGGGAACAGGCATCAACGGCGACCCGATTTCCGTGGCGGTGGTGGGTCATACCAACGCTGGCAAAACGTCTCTGATGCGCACCTTGTTGCGCGACTTGAAGTTCGGCGTTATCTCCAATCATCCCGGCGCGACCCGGCATGTGGAAGCGGGGCAGATCCTGGTGAATGAAGCGCCAGTCATCACCCTGTTCGACACTCCGGGGCTGGAAGATTCCATTGAGTTGCTGGAAGCCCTTGAGCAACTGCGTCCGCAGCAGGATAACGGGCTTGGGCGATTGCGCGCTTTTATTCAGGATCTGGACCGATACCCTCAGTTTTCTCAGGAAGCGAAGGTAATCCGACAGTTGTTGCAGGATGAGCTGATTTTTTATGTGGTGGATGTGCGTGAGCCAGTGCTGGGCAAATACCGGGATGAACTGAAAGTGCTGAGTTTTGCGGCGCGTCCCGTGGTCCCGGTGCTGAACTTCATTGCAGCGCCGCGCTCCAACCTGGCGCAGTGGCGAGAGCATCTGGCGGCGCTGAACCTGCATGCGCAGGTGGCGTTCGATACGGTCGCCTTCAACTTTGAGGATGAGAAGCGTCTCTACCAGAAAATGCAGGCATTGATGGCTGCTCGTTACGATGATCTGCAGAAACTCATTGATGAAAGACAGAAACAGTGGGAGGCGCAGATTGACAGCGCTGCGCAACGCATTGCCGCGCTGTGGACCGACGTGGCCAGTTTTCGCCGGATGACCGCCAACGAGGAAGCGGAAATCCAGTCTGCGGCGACGCAAATGCAGCAACAGGTGCGCAAAGCGGAGTCTGACTGCGTTTCCGACTTGCTGCAGATCTTCCGCTTCGCCGACGAAGATGTGACCATCGCGGAGCTGCCGGTGCGCGGTGGTGAGTGGGAGATGGATTTGTTCGACCCGGACAACATGAAGCGCATGGGCGTAGAAGCCGGCAGCGGCGCCGCCGCTGGCGCGGCGGTCGGGGTTGGCGTCGATTTGATGGCTGGCGGTCTCACGCTGGGCGCAGCGGCGGCGCTGGGGGCGCTCGCGGGTGTCGTGCTGCAGACGGGACGGCGTTACCGCGAAGATCTGACGGCGGCGATACGTAAACAACGCAAGTTGTGCGTCGACGATTCCACCCTCAAAGTACTGTGGCTGCGGCAACAGTATTTATTCGCAGCGCTGCAAAAGAGGGGACATGCGTCGCAGCAGCCGATGGCTCTCGCTGACGGCGGCTCACCGGACTTGCCGGAGGACTGGTCGCGCTGGCTGCGCAAGGCGCGCAGCAACCCGGAATGGTCAAGTCTGCGTCCTGGTTGTGACCTTGACGATCAAGAGCGAGTGGCGTTTATCAAGACAATAGGTTCTAATTTACCGGGCGTTCTGATAAAAAGTTGAAATACTTTTTAGCAAAGCACTCTAACATTCTGAAAAATATGGAAGAGAAGATGAGAAAAGCAACGTTAGTATTGATTGCGACAACCTTAATGGCCTCCGGGTGTTCGTGGGTTTCTCTGACGCCGGAAGGCGAAACCGTCAAGGTGGCCAAGAGAAATGAAGTGGCGAACTGCCAGAAACTGGGCACCACTACCTCCAATGGCGTCAGCCGCGTTGGTATTTTGAGCCGCGACGAAAAGGTCATTTTCGAAGAGTTGTCCACACTGGCTCGTAACGAAGCGGCGGCGCTGGGCGGCAACACGGTCGTCCCCGACAGTGAAATCTCCATTGATGGACGTCAGCGATTCGCTATCTATCAGTGCCCCTACTGATCTGCTTTCTGGCGCCGGATGCGGGATTTGTCGTATTCGGCGCGCTTTGAGCGGGCTGGGCTGGCGGGAGCGCCTTATATGAATCTCCACGATGTGAAAGGATTTATTTTCGATCTGGACGGCACTCTGGTGGATTCCCGTCTGGACTTCGACGCCATGCGGAGGGAGTTGGGCTTTCCTGAGGGGCAGCCCATTCTTGAGCATCTGCAGACGCTGAATGATCCAGAGGCCGTCGCCAAAGCCTGGGCGGTGGTGGAGGCCCATGAAATGGCTGGAGCGCAGGCGGCGACCTGGATGCCCGGGGCCAGAGAGCTGTTGTTGACCCTCCGGGAGCTGGACATTCCGATGGCGATTCTGACCCGCAATATGCGCAAGGCCACCCGCGTCGCCATTGAGGCTTTGGGGATACCTGTCGAGCTGGCGTTGACGCGTGAAGACTGCAAACCCAAACCTGATCCGGAAGGGCTCCTGCGCATTGCGGAAGTCTGGAGATTAGCCTGCAGCGAACTGATTTATGTGGGCGACTATCTGTTTGATCTACAGGCGGCTCACAACGCCAACATGATTGCTTGTCTTTATCTGAACGAGCGAAATCACATCTATCAAGAACACGCGGACTGTGTGATCCGCACTTTTGACGAGCTGGCTCCCCGCCGCTGACCCGCTTTCTCTCCGTCTCCCTGACGCCGAACATTATATTTCATTAAGAATACGCGTTGTGCGCGATCGTCATCATAAGCCGCGCTGGCCTGCCTTAACTTCATTGCACTCAGCTGCTTGCTGGGCTCGTTGTGTGTGAGCTCCTCACGCTGACGAAACGTCGCGCTAAATAGGCGCTGTCCAGGTTTGGAAAATAGTCCCGGGGAGGTCTATTGTTGATAAGAGAGTGCAGGGAGAATTGCTATGCAGGGCGGAGAGGACATTCAACTGCTTGTGTTTCGTTTGGACGGAAGCGCTTACGCAGTTGAATTGGCGCGAGTCAGGAAGGTGTTCAGAGCGGCGGCGATCAGTCCGTTGCCTTCGGGGCCGAGAGTCATATGCGGCGTGTTGAATATACGCGGTCGCCCGGTGCCGGTGGCGGATCTGCGGTTGCGGCTGGGGCTGCCCCCTCGCGCGACGTCGCTAGAGGACCGTTTCCTGTGGGTGCGCGCCGACGCCATGGATCTGATTCTGACCTGCGACAGCGTGGATGGCGTCAGTGTATTTCCCTCGTCCGCCATGCTGGATGTCTCTGAGATTCCCGAGCGACCGCCGGTGTTGAAAGGCGTCGTCTGCCTGACGGATGGCGTGTTATACATCAATGACCCCGACACCTTGCTCAACCTCAGGGAAAAAGAGGAATTGGCCTATGCGCTTGCTGAGCACGATGAGTGACGCCGTGGCCAATGTGAGCGCGCTAGGTCCAGATTTGCTGTCGGCTTGTCAGTGGAAGGTCAATGAGCTTTGGGGACTGCACTATCCACAGGAGCGCTGGGGCGATCTGGAGCGACATATCAGATTGGCGGCTCTGGATCTTGGCTACGAGGAACCCTCAGCATTCGCCCGCGCCTTGCTCTATGATCAGATCGATCCCGCCCAAAAAGTACGTCTGGCCTCTGAGCTGGCGGTGGGAGAGACCTACTTTTTACGTGATCCCGCCTGTTATCAGCACCTGATTCATCATTTTCTCGCTCCTTTGATCGATCAACGTCGCCGCAGCGGTCAGAAGCGCCTGCGTATCTGGAGCGCGGGCTGTTGCAGTGGTGAAGAGGCATACAGCCTCGCCATTTTGATGGAGAGCCTGCTGCCGGGCGTTCGTGACTGGGATATCCAGCTCATGGCGACGGATCTGGTGACGGAGTTTGTCGAAAAGGCGCAACGGGGTAGTTATAGCGCCTGGTCATTCCGGCAGGTGGATTCTCCCTGGCGCGACCGCTATTTCAAACAAACCGACGCCAACCAATGGACGATTCATGATCGTTTCAGACAACGCGTCGACTTTTTTCAATTGAATCTGGCCCTTTCTGTCTACCCGGATGAGAAGCGAGGTTTGTGCGACTGTGATGTGATCCTGTGTCGTAACGTGTTGATGTACTTTTCACCCTCGCAGGCGGCAGCGGTGCTGGAGCGTTTGCAACGTTCCCTGAGCCCGGGAGGCGTGTTGCTGCTGTCGCCGGCGGAGAGCGTAATCTGTCAATGGGCGGGCCAAAAAGTGCATAACTGGCCGGAAGGCGTCTGTGTTCGACGGCGCGAAGAAGCGCTGATGCAGCGCGCGGCTGACGCAAAACCGCTTGAGCTGGGGGAGGACGTCAAAAGACGGGCGCTGGAACAGACTGAACAGTGCATTTGGCGCGCATCCACCGTTCACCTTCAACAAGAGAAAGATGTTTCCCGAGAGCCACCGGCGTCCGAGGCGGAAGACTTCTGGCGCGCCGGTAGCAAGGCGTACAGCGAAGGCGACTACGATGCGGCTGTCCAGCACCTTGAGCGCTTCGCCGCCTGCACAGGGGCGTCTCTGCGCCGGCAGGCGGACGCGGCCCTTCTCATCGCCCGCAGCCACGCTAACCGTAATCGGCTGCAGGACGCGGAGGAGTGGACCCATCAGGCGATCCGCATGGATCGCCTGCAACCAGGCGCTTATTGGCTACTGGCGTCGTTGTGTATCGGGCGCTCCGAACGTCGTCAGGCGTTGGAGGCGCTGACGCGGGTGATCTATCTGCAGCCGGATTTCATTATGGCCCATTACCTCAGCGGTATTTTATGTATGCGGCTGGGCCAGCCTGAGCGCGCTTCGCGCTGTCTGCGTAACTGTAAGGAGCTACTGGCGTCTATGGCGCCGGAGCAGCTATTGGAGGAAGGGGAAGGACTGACGGTGGGAGACCTGCTGGAACTGGTGCGAGGCGCTTTCGACGATCTCGCCGGCGTAATCAAGTGAGCTGAGTCGACCCCTAAAGGATTGTAAGAAGGAGAGCAGAGTTGAAAGGTTCAACCTACACCGACTGGGAAGCGTTAAAGCGCAACCTTCAGCAGGTGGAGCAATTGCTGGCGAACGAATTCAATCCCTCGCCGGAATCCGCCAAGGTGCGGCTGCAGGCGCGGGCGCGAGAGCTGGCGGAGCCGGAGACGCAGGATGATGAGTCGGACCGCATGGAAACGCTCGTGTTTGAGCTGGCCCAGGAGGTCTATGCGCTGGAGCCGGAATTCATTGCGGAAGTCGTCCCCCTCCGGCCGCCAACCCCCATTCCCTGTACGCCTCCCTACGTGCTGGGCGTGATCGGAGTGCGTGGCCGCATCGTATCAGTTCTAGATCTTCGTGTGTTCTTCGACCTCCCTCTGAAAGGATTGTCGGACCGTAACTCTGTCGTTGTATTGGCGAGGGATGGCCGTGAATTTGGACTGCTGACAGATCGAGTTACCGGCATCTGCGAGTTGTCGCGGACGTCTTTGAACACCCGGCTTGAACATCTGAGCGGCGTACGCAAGGAATACCTGATCGGAGTGACCCCATCTCATTGGGCTGTGCTGGATGCATACAAGTTATTGAACGACTCCCGTCTGATCGTCAACGACAGGATATAGAGCATGTTCTATCGCAATCTGAAGACCGCTAACAAATTAATTCTGGCGTTCAGCTTTATCGCAGTGATCGTTGTCACGGCGCTGATTATCGCATTTCAGGGGTTGCAACAGGTTCAACAGTCGCAACAGAAACTCTTCGACGAACAGTTCACCCAGCACATGCGCATCAAGGATCTGATGATCAACATCAACGAAAACCGGGCGTTGATGTTGAAGATGGTCGTACAGCAAGGCGCTGGCGGCGCACTGTTGGATGAGATGAAACGCAATAGTCTGCAGGGTGAAAAGCTGCTGGGAGAGCTCAATGGCTCCGTTGCTCGCGCCAGTGAAACTCAAGAACTGCTACAAAAACTGAGCGAAGAGTGGCGGGAGTTTTCCGGCGCCAGGGAGAAAACGATCATTCCTCTGATCGCCGCCGGAGATTACGAATCAGCGGGAGTTACCCTGACCAGCGATCAGTCTGAGCGCATTGCCCAGATCCGCGAACTCGGCGATCAGATTATTCGCCTGGGTGAACGTAACATTCAGCAGACTTTGGCGCAGTCTAAAGCCACTGTGGAAGGGCAACGGAGGGCTATCGTCATTGTCATCGGCGTGATTCTGGCGCTGATGGCGGCGATTGTATGGGCGACTTCAAAATCCATCGCGGGACCGCTGGTGGCCTTGACGCAATGGGCGGAGCAGATTGCGGAGGGGGATTTGATGTACGGAAGGGAGTTCGAGAAGCGCGAAGACGAAGTAGGGATGTTGAGTCAGGCGTTCATTCGCATGGGAGAGAATCTGCGGGAGCTGGCGAAAACCTCGGAGTCCATCGCCAGGGGGGACTTGACGGTGAACGTCACCCCCCGTTCGGACCGGGACGTCCTGGGCATCGCCTTTTCCGCCATGATCAGTAATTTGCAGAGCCTCACATCCGACCTGAAAGAAGGGGTGGCGGTGCTCTCCACCGCGAGCCAGGAGATTCTGGCTTCGACTGGCCAGGTCGCCGCCAGCGCTCAGGAAACTGCCACGGCTATCAGCGAAATCACCACCACGGTGGAAGAAGTCAAACAGACGGCGACGGTCTCCAATCAGAAAGCCAAGCATGTCACCGAAGCGGCGCAACGCACTATGCAAGTGTCTCAGGATGGACGTAAAGCGGTGCAGGCGACTCAGGACAGCATGAGCCAGATTCGCCAGCAGATGCATGCGGTGGCGGAAAGCATCGTGCGCCTGAGTGAGCAGAGTCAGGCCATCGCGGAAATTGTCGCTACTGTGAATGACCTGGCGGAACAGTCGAACCTGCTGGGCGTCAACGCCTCCATCGAAGCGGTGAAATCCGGCGAGCAGGGGCGCGGCTTCTCAGTGGTGGCGCAGGAAGTGAAAACCCTGGCGGACCAATCAAAGCAGGCCACTGGTCAAGTGCGCAATATCCTTAATGACATTCAGCGGGCGATGAATAAAGCGGTCATGGTGGCCGAGCAAAGCAGCAAAGTGGTGGATGGCGGTTATCAGCAGGCGAAGTTGTCTGGGGATTCCATCCGCATGTTGGCCGAGAGCATTGAAGAGTCCTCTGGCGCTGCGCTGCAGATCGCGGCTTCCAGCCAGCAGCAGCTGGTGGGAATGGATCAAGTGGCCAGCGCCATGGAGAGCATTAAGAAAGCCAGCCAGGACAACGTGGAAGGCACCAAGCAGGCCGAGCAGGCCGCGCGTAACCTGCATCAATTGGGGGGGCGCATGCAGAACAGGATTGCGCAGTTCAATGTCTGAACGAGAACAAATCTATAGTTGCGCGTGGGCGCTGATGGGCATTGCAGGGATTAACGGTTATTGATTGTCGTGGGAGTCTTGGTCTGGCGTGGATAACTTGGTCTGGCGGGGCGTACGGCGCGGAAGGCCTTTCGCATTTAGACGCCGTATTAAGGATAAAAGGCCGTATGCTGGGTAGAAAACGTAAGCAGGGTAGAAAGCGTATGCAGGTAAGAAAACCGTATGCAGGATAGAAACGAGGCGTTGAAAAAGCGTTTGCTGGATGCTTTTCGAATGGAGGCCGGTGATCGCATGCGTATCCTGGCGGACGCCTTCGCGATGCCCGTGGACGCCTTCGACACCGCCTTGGTGGAAAGCGTATTTCGCGAGGTGCATAGCCTCAAAGGCGCCGCCAGGGCTGTGTCTCTGGGGCCTGTGGAGAAGCTGTGCCAAGCCTGGGAGACCTTGCTCGCCACTGTTAAACGTAGCGGCGCTGGCGTCAGTGAGACGCAGATCAGCCTGAGTCGTCAGTGTCATATCCTGCTGCGGCAGTTGATGGAAGACGCCTCCTCTATCCCCAATGATCAGCTGACGGACTTCTGTCGACGTATAGAGCGGGGTGAGGACAGAGAGGGCTCTGTCGCGCTTCAGGGCGGCCTTCAACAAACGGCGGCTGCAGATAACGTCTCCGCAACTCAGAAGTCTGACTCATCTACGCCGCCAGTGGCGGATGCTGCGCCTCAACCACAACACAAGGATGTCCGAATTGAGGAAGAACCCTCCGCGCCCAATGAAACGCCATCGCCGGACTTTCTCCAGAAACCGCCCGAGTTGGGCGGACTGGCCGGGGCGGCGGGGATGTTGCGGATCAAAGCGGAGCATCTTGATGAACTGATGTATCAGGTGGAGGATCTGCAACAGGCGAAACTGGAGGTCACGCAAACGTGTGTGATGCTCAAGGAAGCGGCGGCTGGCTTTACAGAATGGCGCAAGCTCCGACACGAAGTCACTACCGCCGCCCGCCAGCTGAAAACCCATATGGAGCAGGATGGCGGGCGCCTTCCGTCCAACGGCGGCGAGACGCTGTCGGCGATGGAGCGGGAGCAACAGACGCTGATTGATTTTAGCGCCTGGGCGTCGGATTTCCTTGGGCAGTGGGAATATCGACTCACCCAGATGGCGAGGAACTCGGAAAAAGTCGCCAGAAGCCTGGCGACGGTTGCGGACGGTATGCATTCGCAGATGCAGGCGGTGCTGTTATTGCCCTGCTCAGTATTGGTGGAAGGTCTGCCTGCGATGGTGCAGGACATTGCGGAGGCGTTGGGCAAGAAGGTGCGTTTGCGCTATTCCGGAGAAGGTCTGCAGGTGGACAAGCGGGTGCTTGATGAGTTGAAAAGCCCCCTGCAGCACATGCTGCGTAATGCAGTGGATCACGGTGTGGAGGCGCCAGCGCGTCGCCGCGAACTGGGCAAACCGGCGTGCGCGAAAATCGACTTGGATTTCATGCAGGAAAATGCGGGGCTGTTCGAAGTGAGAATTCGCGATGACGGCGTAGGGTTCGATCCAGCCACTTTGAAGGCGAAGGCCATCGCCCAGAAAGTACTGGATGAAGACAAAGCGTCCGAGATGAGTGACAAAGATGCGGCGCAATTGGCGTTTACCTCCGGCGTTTCCACCAGCAACATCATTACGGACTTATCCGGCCGTGGGCTAGGCCTCGCGATAGTCAGAGAAAAGGTGGAGCGCCTGGGCGGACGCATTCTTCTGGATACGGCTCCCGGCCGCGGATCGACCATTACTCTGCAGGCGCCGACCAGTATGGCGACCTATCGGGCGCTGCTGGTGCGGGTGGAAGACCAGTTAATGGCGATTCCGGCGCAATCGGTGGAGCGGGTGCTGAGGCTGCCTCAGGAAGAGGTTAAAAGCGTGGAGAATCGACTTTCCTTTACTCTGCATAACACGGCCAATCCGCTTTGGCGGCTGTCGGACGTGCTTGGCCTGGGAGCGCCGTCTTCGCTGCTGGATAGGGCCGCCTGCGTTCAGGTGGCGGTCATGAGTGTGAATGGTGATCGCTTCGGCCTCATGGTGGACGAGGTGATTGGCGACCACGAAGTGATTATCAAACCTTTGGGGCCGCAGTTGCTGCGAGTCCGCAACGTACTGGGCGCGACGCAAATGGGAGATGGCCGCATTGTGCCTGTCCTGCATCCATTCGACCTCTATAAAAGCGCATGTCATACGGATTCTGCGCCGGTCCAGGCGGGAGACATGGATGAATTGCGTCGGCGCAAGCGCATATTGATCGCGGAGGACTCAGTCACCTCGCGAGGACTGTTAAAAACCATTCTGGAAAGCGCCGGTTACGAAGCGGTCACCGCCAATGATGGCGTTGAAGCCTGGGAGGCTTTGAAGCATGGGGCGTTCGACCTGATGGTGTCGGATATTGAAATGCCCCGTCTGGATGGCTTCGGATTGACTGCAAAGGTGCGGGCGGACCGCCGCTTTGTGGAGTTGCCAGTGGTGCTGGTCACTGCATTACAGAGCCCGGAGGACAAAGAGCGGGGAATGGAGGCGGGCGCCAACGCCTATATCGTGAAAAGCGGTTTTGATCAGGGCAATTTGCTGGAGATTATCCGGCAGTTGCTTTGACAAAGGAGCCGGGCGCGGGACTGCCGGCGATTACAGGAAAAGAGGTGACAACGATGGACGTGTTGATAGTGGACGACTCGCCTGTCATTCGACAGTTGCTGCGCCACATCATTGAAAGCGGCGGCATGCGGGTGATCGGCGAGGCCTCAAATGGAGCGGAGGCGTTGCGCAGTATCGCCAGGCGCAAACCGGATGTGATCACCATGGACATCCATATGCCGGTGATGGATGGCCTGGAAGCGTCGCGGCGAATCATGGAGGAATATCCGACGCCGATAGTGGTGGTGACCGCCAGTTACAGTCTGGGCGACGCGGTGACCGCCATGCAGGTGCTGGAAGCCGGCGCCATTACGGTGACGCCGAAGCCGCAGGGGCCTGGACACCCGGATTTTGAGCGCGACGCAGAAGGTCTGGTGAGAACCATTCGTCTTATCAGCGAAGTTAAAGTGGTGAGACGGTTTCGCCGTCAAAATCAGCGCGCGTCAACACGGCCGCCGCCTCCCGCAGGGCTGGATCGGGAGCACGAAGGGTTTCAGCCCGGCGTGATCGCCGTCGGCGCCTCCACCGGCGGTCCGGTGGCGCTGAAGGAGCTGTTGCAGGGGATATCGCGGGACACGTCCTGTCCAGTATTGGTGGTGCAGCACATTTCGCCAGGCTTTCTGACCAGCTTTTGCGAATGGCTCAATCAGGTGTCTGCGTTGCCGGTCAGTATCGGCGAGTATGGGGAGCGCGCAGAGAGAGGGCGGGTGTATCTGGCGCCGGATGGTTGCCATATGGAGGTGGATCGAAGTTGTCGTATCAGTTTGGTGAACGGGAACCATAACGAATCGCTCTGTCCCTCCGTCGCACGCCTGTTCAGTAGCGTCGCCAAAAACTTCGGCAGTAATGCGGTCGTTGTATTGTTGTCGGGTATGGGGCGCGATGGCGCTGCGGAAATGATGGAGTTGCACCGGCTGGGGGCGCTGACCATCGCTCAGGATTCGGCCACTGTCGTGGTGAATGGCATGCCGGGAGAGGCGGTGAAGCTGGGGGCGGCCCGTCACGTGTTGAGTCCTCCCCGTATAGCCGCGTTACTTAACGAACTGCCGGTACAAAGCTGCGTCTGATTCGCTAATGCAAAATAGTAGTGGACAACACAACAAGAGAGTTGAAGTGATGTTAACAGGAACAGAAATTCTCATTGTCGAAGACAGCCTGACCCAAGCCCTGCAGCTGCAAATGCTGCTGGAGCAGAATCACTGCGCCGTCACTGTGGCCGAGAATGGCGTACAGGCCCTGAAATGCATAGCTGAACGCAGGCCGACCATTATCGTGAGCGACATCATGATGCCGGAAATGGACGGTTATACCTTATGCCGGACGCTGAAGTCGGACCCGAAGACGGAGTCCATACCGGTCATTCTGGTCACCACGCTGACTGATCCCAAAGATGTGGTGCAGGGGTTGATCGCCGGCGCGGACAATTTTATCACCAAGCCCTATGACGAGAAGTATCTGCTGTCGCGCATACGCTATTTTCTGGCCAACCTGGAGCATCGGGACCACCAGCGGGTGAAGATGGGGATTGAAATTATTCTGGATGGCGAGCGTCATTTTATTAACTCCGCCCGTCAGCAGATACTCGATCTGCTGATTTCCACCTACGAAGAAGGCATTCGTCTCAATCGGGAGCTGAAAGCCAAACACGAGGAACTCAGTCACACACACTCGTTGATTAACAGTCTGTTCCATTTTACTGCAGGCTTAAGCGCAGCCAGTACGGAAAAAGATACGATAGAGCAGGGACTTAGGCAGGTGTTGTCGTTCCCCAACGTTGCTGCTTCCTGGTTGCTGCTGATGGACCCGGAACACAAAAACGGCTGGCGGCTGGCGGGATTTCGCGGGGATATGGTGACCGTCGAGAAGCTTGAGTCGTGCGGAGGCAGCTGTCCTTGTCTGCATGCCGTCACCAATGACGGGCTGACTGGCGCGGTGGACATTGCGGACTGTCCCGCGCTGAAAGGAATCTTCGCGCGCAATCATCATGCGACGGTTCCTTTGTTACTGGGGACGGAAGTCATCGGACTGCTCAACGTCGCGCGCACTGAGGGCGGGCCCTGGGTTGAAGAGTCGCTGCGGGCGATGCAGTCACTGGGGTATCAATTTTCGGTCGCCTTGGGCCGAGCAAGATTATTCGACAGCCTGGAGGGATTAGTGGAGCAGCGTACATCCGCTCTAAAAGAGGAAATGGCGGAAAAAGAGAAGGCGCAGGAGCAGCTTAAGCTACACAATCGCGCAGTGGAAGCAAGTGTTAACGCAATTGTTATTGCAGGCAAAAGTGAGCCCGAGAACCCTATTGTTTACGCTAACCCGGCCTTTGAGCGAATCACGGGTTATGAGCAGGCGGAACTCCTGGGGCGTCACTTTTTGTTTCTACTAGGCAGAGATACCAGTCAGATAGGCGTCGCCAATATAAAGCGTGCGCTGAAGTCCAACACAGAAGGCTATGCCTTGCTGAAAAACTATCGCAAGGACGGCACCCTGTTTTGGAATGAACTGAAAGTGGCTCCGGTCGCGGACGCCAAAGGCGATGTGACCCACTTTGTGGCCATATTGAATGATGTCACGGAGTCTATCCAGTATCAGGAGCAACTGGAATATAAGACCAACTATGACAATCTGACCGGGCTGCCGAACCGCAATCTTCTTAATGACCGTATTCAGCAAGCTATGGCCTTTGCGGCGCGTCGTGACAGCGGCTTCGCCCTGGCGGTGTTCGATTTGGACAACTTCAAGTACATCAACGACAGCATGGGGCACGAAACTGGCGATCAGTTACTGAAAGAGATAGCGGAATCCTTACGTAGCTGCTTGCGAGAGGGGGACACGCTGGCGCGTTTGGGGGGCGATGAGTTTGTCATCCTGATGAATAAAGAAGAGCGTGATCGGCCGCTGGGATTGATGCTGAACCGCATCCAGCAGCTGGTGTCGCAGCCCCGCCGCCTGAAAGAGAAAGAGATCCTGGTCACGCCCAGCATCGGCGTTTGTCTGTATCCAGAAGACGGCGAGGACGCTTCAACTCTTCTCAAAAACGCGGATACGGCGATGTATAAGGCCAAAGAGCGTGGCCGTAATCGAATTTGCAGCTACACCCAGGAAATGAACGAGTCGATACAGAAGCGGGTGCAAATGGAGCAGGACCTGCGACGGGGAATTGAAAACGGTGAGCTGGAGCTGTACTACCAGCCGCAACTGG
This sequence comes from Hahella sp. NS-SX17, assembly GCF_057367735.1. Classification (NCBI taxonomy): domain Bacteria; kingdom Pseudomonadati; phylum Pseudomonadota; class Gammaproteobacteria; order Oceanospirillales; family Hahellaceae; genus Hahella; species Hahella sp. NS-SX17. The sequence goes on along the minus strand of NZ_CM170632.1, from coordinate 4,348,162 downwards.
ACCCGCATGGCGGCGGCGCAGTGGGGCTGGAGGCGCTGGTGCGCTGGCGCAAGGGCGATCGTATGGTGCCGCCTCTGGAATTTATTCCCATCGCGGAAGAGACCGGCCTGATCACTGATGTAGACGCCTGGGTGTTGCGCGCGGCCTGTCTGCAATTGAAACTGTGGCGGGACCAGAAACAGCAGATAGTTCCCGTCTCCGTCAATCTGTCATCGCGGCAATTCCAGGACGCCCACTGTGTCGAACTGGTTCGGAAAGTGTTGCAGGAATCAAACGTTGACCCCGGTCACCTCAAAATAGAAGTGACGGAAAGCATGGTCATGCACAATACGGAAGAAGCCCTGCGGACGATGACGCAACTCAAGGCGATGGGCGTGCAGCTATCCATGGACGATTTCGGCACGGGTTATTCCTCCCTCAGTTATCTGAAGCTGTTTCCTTTCGATCAGCTCAAAATCGATAAGAGCTTTGTCCGTAATGTCACCAATGATCCCCAGGAAGCCGCTATCATTCGCGCGATTATCGGTCTGGGCAAAACCCTGGGGATTAAAATCGTGGCGGAAGGCGTGGAAACCGTCGAGCAGTACAGTTTCCTGGTGCGCGCCGGCTGCGACCTTATCCAGGGGTATTTCTACTCGCCGCCATTACCCGTGGCCGCCTGCATGCATTTCCTGCAAGAAGATCATCTGTGGGGGAAAAAGCGCAAAGAGATTGAAGAAGGTCAGCAGGCCAGAAGAATACTGATCGTCAATGATGACGAAACTGTTTTACGCGCCGTCTGCGGCGAACTCGGCCACGAAGGCTACGATATCTTCGAAGCCCGCACTATGGCGGAAGCCCTGCGTCTTCTCGCCGCCCATGAAATGCACGTCATCGTGACCGACCAATGCATGAAGGAAATAAAAGGAGTGGACCTGCTGCGTAAAGTCAAAGCCATCCATCCCGGCACTGTCCGTATGGTGCTCAGCGGTTACAGCGGTTTCAAAGACGTCCTAGAAGCCATCAACGAAGGCGCTGTCTTCCGCTTTATCACCAAACCCTGGAACTCGGAACACCTGCGCGAAAACGTCAAACAAGCCTTCCGCGAAAGCGACCTGGCGCGGGAAAATCAAATGTTGAGGGAGCAATTGGATATATTGCGGAGTGGGAGTTGAAATGGAGTGGGAGTTGAAATATAGGCGAAAAAACATGAAGTGTAATCAGTGACTTGTGCTTCAAGAGCAGTGGCATACCACGCTTTGTTGTACGCAAGCTATAAAACCAGTTCAGTTTCGATGTTTGGCCTGAGCCCGAAACTGAACTAATATCCCGCCGCAGACAACGCTCGTTGCACCGCAATACTGAACGCGCCTGATGCTCACTCCTTAACCTGTATATAGAACGACGAAATGAAAAAACTTGCCTGTATTTTTCTAATGATGATTTGCGCGACGGTGAAGGCTGACGTAACCGAGTTTATGCGCATGTTTCAAACTGCTCCAGAGACTGAAGCGGTTCAATTGATGCACTACAGATCGAAAGATAACGCAAAGAAAAAGTTACGTATGAGCTGGGAAATTAAGACGCTGCTTCAGAGCTGGGGAAGTGTTTCCAATTGCAGGCCTACTGATAACTCAGACTATGTCTATATTATTTTAGAGTCTGTCAGTATCGTCGATGGGGTCTCAGAAACCTCCAGGTATTACTTTGAGTGTGATTCAGGCGCTTTGGGCAAGGCTGGAATGTACGTGGAAGAAGGGAGGTTGTCTGGTGAAGTGAAGCCCTACAGAATCGCCCTGGGGCCGGCTATTAGCCCTGAGAACATAGACGAAGCTAGGCGTGTCTTCGCCAGACTGTTTGGCGTCCAGAATGGCGGTATGGTTGATATATTGGAAAACGGGATACCTGTTTATATTGACAATATATCTCGCGATAAAACTAGTCCGGAAATAGTACATGTTATCTATAGGACAACGCTGAACTTTGTAGATGATCACGATATGGTTGGCGCTGAGGCGATAGCAGTGGTTAGGGAAGTAATAACGAAAGACTCGCCGGAAGAGGTGAAGTACGTGAGACTGGTTGCAATTGAACTGGATACTTTGTTAGAAGAGATAAAGCCTAAGATAGCAAAAATATCACTGAAGAACAGTGATGGTCACTGGGTTGAAGCTAAGGAAGAGATGAACGAGAAGTTTGGTGAATTTCCAGAAGTTAAGATAAACCTTAATGGCTCGAAATAAAGGTTTAAATTGATGTTTAATAAGTTTTTATATTAATGTTAAATTTTATTTTTAATAATAAATATGCGCAATTATTTATTGCATATATCTGTTAATACCAAATATTAAATTCTTGTGTGCTTCCTACTGTTTGACGTTGTTGACATTAAAATCGGATGCTGGAAATGGAGAGCATATGGATCTTCAGGCTATTTTTGAGCTGGAAATATGGAGCCAGCCGGGAGGTTGTTGCAAAGCCGATCAAGGGTTGGAAATAGAGATGTTGCTCAAGAAAGAGCTTCCGTATTCGATTGACTTTATAGTCGGACACGTGTTCTCGCCAAGTAAAATAGATATAGAGAACCTTTCCATATCTATACAAGAGAACGAACTAAAAGAGAGTGATTTTAAGAGTTTTTGCATTCAGAGAGGGCTGTCGACAGACCTTAAAAATAGTGAAAGCGCTGCTAGATTTCTCGAGTATAGCTATGGGAGGCTCTTGGCATGGGTGCACCTTCCTCATAATGAGATAGGTAAAGAAATATATGTTCATCTCGTAAAGTGGCTTTCAGGTGAGAGGTATAACTTACAAGGTGCAGATGCGGAGTATTGTATTAATTTATTAAACATCAGTGATACTCCGCTATTTTGGGATGAGTAATAAAGGGGAGGGGCAGGTTGGGCCATGCCGGTCTTCCTTTGGCGCAACTTGGCAGAGATTTTATCTATATAATGGAATTGTTTAAGGAGTAGATGTGATGAGTTCTTTAAAAGCATTTGTCTACGTGTGCTAACTGCGGCTGGGTACTCTTTTTTGATCCGCGATATCATGACCCGTTGAAGGCATACGGCGAGTGTGTTTATAGCAGGAAGTTTTATTTTCAGTTTTATGGTGAGCTGGATTGTATATACTTATTTTTGTATTCTTATGGATTAGAAAAAAATCAGCTTTTATTGGTTTCTAGAGTAATATGGTAAAAGAATTGTTTAGCGCATGAAAGGTGAAAAAGTTTCCTTGAAGGAGGTGTTGGTATTTGCGGCGGTTATTGCAGGTTACCTTTTTCTTTCCATAATTGGTTTTGAAAAGGTCAGGCATGCAGTTATCTGGAGCGCACTAACGCTGATGTATCTGGTAATGATCAGGCTTGCTTATGGGGTTAGTCTTATAAGGGTGTATTCCAAGACCTCTAAAGCAGACAAAATTCAAGCTGTAACGGTTTTCTTTATATTTGTTTTTTTTAATGTCTATGAAGGACTCGCTGAAAGGCTGTTGGTGGCGATCAGTTTTTCAATGTTTGTGTTATCGTTTCATGGATGGCTCAGTAGAAAAAAACTTGAAAGAAGTTAGCCGGCCACAAGTTCAAGGGCTTTTCCGCTTTTTGGCTGGAGCCAGTCTTCTGATTGGGTGAGACTGGATTTGAGGCGTTACTCAAGTTTCATCTTCATAGCCGTACCAGTAACCTGCTTAACCAGAGGGAGGCTATTGCTTAAGTCAATTTTTGCGCAGGAAAAATGAGCAGATCAGAACTCTGTTAACTACCTGCCGCAGTTGCTGACTTCGACAACGCAATCAAATGTAGATGTCATTGGTCCATACTTATGCGGAATATATATGGAGAATTGCTCAACTCTCACTTCAGCATTTAAGGTGACTGCTTCGTTTAACCAATAGGCGATACGTTCATATTCAACTTGTCTGTCTGGAGAGGAAATCTCCACAATGTCCCATAACTCCTCACAGTCGTCTTTACGTAATCCAATGAAGGTAATGGTCCCAGTGATCGAAGCCTTGGGAATCTCGTTATTGAAATACGCGTTCCACCACATTGGGGAGCCGACCTCGCCATATTTTTCTATGTAGTCGGGCGCGTAAAGGGCGAGTTCTGTGTTGACGTCGTTAGCCCATGTCTGGGGCTGGTCTTTTAGATCGAATATAACAGGCATTACAATAACCGTTCTTTTTAGCACTTTTTTAGCTTGCGTGTTTAGCGTGAGGAATAGTAGCTGAATCATAAAAAGGCGCGCAATAAATGCAATGGATGGGTCCTCTGTTCACCAACGCGGCAGGCTGGAAAGCCTATGTTTCATACTCAGCGGGGACGTGGTATATCAAACATGATGCTCCGCTTGAGATAGGGAAGGGGAAGTCGGGATTGATGTTGCTTCCTATTCTTGAGAAGGGTTATGGCGAATGCTATCAACATCAAATCGCTCTTCTCAGAAGTGGGCTAAGGGAGTGCGGTCTGGATGAGGCCTATGCTGAATCTTTTCCTTTTAAAGTCCCTGTTTTATTTCCGTTTCAGCATGACATGCGCAACTGGGCTGATGATGCATCGGACTGGTTGTGGGATATCGAACTGACGCTCGCGGAGGCGGAGTTGCTATTCGCTGCGTCTCAAAGCAGGCAATTCAGCCAAAGAACCAGGCATAAGTTGAGGCAGCGGGTAAACGCCTGGACTACTCAACGGGGGTTTTGTTTTGTGCGTGAGAAGTCATGAGGGGCGTGGCGTCTGTCTCCCAAGACGCCACTGGTATGAATTAGCCTACCTGATAGCGTCCTGGTTTGTGGTTGACCGTCAGCAGCAGGTTTAGCGCCACGGCTCCGAGCACTGAGTAAAGCAGGATCATGGGGGTAACAATAAAGCAGGACGCCAGCACGATGATGCAATCGACCATCATCTGAAATTTTCCAGCGCGCATGATATTACGTTTTTGCAGGTAGAGCGCGAGGATGCCGACGCCGCCCAGGCTGGATTTATGGCGGAACAGAATCAGCATGCCCATGCCGATCAGAAAGCCGCCGAAAACCGCTGCGAACCAGGGCTCTATCGACTCAATGGAGACGACATCCCCGGTGTGATCCACCACCAGTGAAACGATGGCGACGGAGATAAACGTATTGAGGCAGAAACGCCATCCCATCTGTTTGAAAGCCAGCCAATAAAACGGCAGGTTAAGCAGGAAGAAAATCTTACCGAAGCTGATATGCAGCACATGCGTCAATAACAGCGCCAACCCCGCCGTACCGCCTGTCAGCAAGCCGGCTCCGTTAAACAGAAATACGCCGAAGGCCACAAACGCCGTGCCGCTGATCAGCGCAAACAGATCTTCAGGAAGTGAATGCGATTGTAGGGTAAGGGAACTATTAGTCATCGTGAATCCGTCAGAAGGGGAAAATACAGCCTGGAAGTCGCCCAGCGCGGCGATTTTAACGAGGCCAAAGGCAAAAGTCGCGGACCTTACAAAAAATAACGGGATATTTTAGGGATTTTGACAGAAAAATTGATTTGGGTGCGCTTTGCTTCTGTTTGTCGTTTAGTGGGATGACGCATTAAAAGACATACGGCCTTTCAACGGATTGTAACGTAGCCGCCGCACACTAAGCGGCTCCCTCATGGGAGTTTAAACACTACGTTATGCTATGAAAGGATTTCTGCAATGTTAAAAACAAAAGTATTGGCTTTGGCCGCTTCCTGTATGGTTTCCACTCTTGCTTTGAATCAAGTCGCCAGCGCGGATGACCGTGTCGCCCAGGTGGATGTAGCGCAAATGGCGGCGGCGGAGAGGAGTTTTTATTATCCGCAGCGCATGAATCAGTATGGCCGTACGGATTACATTTTTATCGACGCCACCAACGGAACCCAGTTCTGTAAAGAAGAGGGTTACAGCAATTCAGTTGGCGGCTCCATTTTGTGTGGTGAGGATGAAAGCTCTTACATCACTTTTGACTGGTATCAGCAGCAGTGGGTGTCAAAAAGCACTGGCAGTAAGAACCAGTGCTATCCCCTTTATAGAACCATCACCTGCCGCTAACGGCGAAGCGGCCGAAAAATGAGTTGAAAAGGATGGGGAAGATCCCATCCTTTTTGCGCCACGCCACGCCACGCCACGCCACGCCACGCCACGCCACGCCACGCCACGCCACGTTTAAGTTCTTTCAAACTGGTTTCGTCTTTCTTGCCTGCCCGTATTCTGTCGGGCAGTCGACGAAACTAGAGAGGGGTTGTGCAAAAATAAACCAGTTGAGCTATAACTGAATCAAGGCAGCCTCGCTGCCAGCATGGACGTAAAGGAAGGAGGGAATCGTGCCGTCACCGGAAATTATCGCCGCGCTTGGCGCTGCGTTTAGTGGATTTTTCATCGCGCTTTGGGCGTTCCGCACCTATCGCAGAGACGTGAAGTTAGCCCAACCCAGTTATATTCTTCTCGATCAGGACATCACCTCCCAAGGCAAGCGCATCAGCGAAGTGCGCTTGCGTACGGCGTTGTTCAGCGCGTCCCAGCGCGGCGTGGTGATTGATTATCTGACCTTGTGGTTGCGGCGAGGCGATGTCGAGGCGAATTTCAACATCTGGGCTTACCTCAATAAACAATGTCTGCGGGAAAGCGGCGGCCTTCTGGCGCCGAAAGAGGGGGTGGTTCTCGAACACCACTTTCTGACTGAAACAGAAGGTCCGGAATTCGAGTTCAAATCCGGTCCCTATGAAATGGTGATATTCGCCAAACCCGCTGGCTCCAGGCGTTTGCAAAGACTCAGTAACCTCTATTTCGTCATCAGTGACTATCAATCCCAGCAAATGCGCAAGTCCGCTCTGGGTTTATGCTTGAGATGGGACCCCAAACACCGGTGTTATCAATCTGATATCGAATCCAATCTGAAGCCCAGTGTTACGCCTCTGGTGGAAGAGCACGCCGGAGGGCATTGAGATTCTTCCCTGGAAAGCAGAAACTTCAATCAATCTAATAACTTGGAGTTCCATGAATATCAGGCTATTCTCAATTAACGGTTGTTAATGTCGAGGAATAGCTTATGGGGCCTGCCCCAACTTATAACGTTGTAAGCAGCGGGGAGATCAATGCTGGCTTTGAGTCCCGGCAAGTGGCGGATAGTTGTGCGAAACTGTTCAAAACAACCCCGGAAAAAGCGCAGGCTCTGCTCGGTAAAAAGCGGGTTTTAAAGAAAGGGCTGGATCTGGAGACCGCGCGTGCATATGTAAGCAAGCTGGAAAGCATTGGTATGGCGGCCACGGTGCAGGAAGTGCGGCCGGAGCCTGCGCTGAAAGCGCATACCCTGACGCTGCAGCCAACCGAAGAAGAACTCAAGGCGAAAGAAGAAGCGGTTGCAAAGCCATCTGACGATCGCGTTACCTGCCCGAAGTGCCATCTGGAGCAGCCCAAGACCGAGCAATGCGCCGGGTGTGGCGTGTATTTGCATAAAGTGATCCCACCGCCCGCCGAGACGACGCAAACCGAATCGCCCGCTCGCCCTGGCGGCAACATCAGAAACTCTAGCGCCAAACCAGGTAAGGAAGGTGAAGTTACCTATGCGACGGACGACGTAGAGGCGTTCAACATAAAAGCGATCGCCGCCGCCGCAGGCGCCGCCTTACTGGGCGCTTTCTTATGGAAAGTGATCGCCATGGCCACGGGGTATGAGTTTAGTCTGATCGCCTGGGGGATTGGCGGCGCTGTCGGCTTCGCCGCGCTTGCGTTGGGCGGACGTGGAGTCGCCACCGGCGTCGCCTGCGGCGTGTTGGCCTTCTTCGCCATTATGGGGGGGAAATACATGGTCACTCAGAGTATTCAGGAAAACTGGTTTGAAATTCTGGCGGATGCAGGAGTATTGGAAATAGAGGATCTTCGGCCTACCTATGAGGCCGTGGTCCAGGCGGCCCAAGTCTACGAAACTGACGTGACGGATGATGAATCGCTGCGCAAGTTTATGATCGACTATGGCTATTCTGAAGCGGGCGATCCCAGTGAGGTGGTCCAGTTTGAGATTGAGAATTTTAAACAGGAGTTTGAGCCGGAGTTACGCAAGGTGGCCCTGCAAAAACCGTCGTTTGAGCAATGGATGAAAACCATCGTTGGCGGAGAGGTTGAGCAATACTCTACCTTTGATCTCATGAAAGAAGATTTCGGTCCTCTGGATATCCTGTTTCTGTTTCTGGGTGTCGGCACCGCCTTTCAAATGGGAAGCGGCATGCGGAGACGTTAACGTCTCTGCATCCGTTGTCCTCCTTCTATTTCTCTATTTCTCGCAAGTCCTTTAATACCGTCTAAGCTGTAAATGGGAGATCCGATCAGTGGGGGGGCCTGGCCCCGGCTGGAAGTTCGGAAGGAGAGAAGAGAAACCTGACTAACGTTTCTCATAGGGACGGGAGGAACTTTATGGCGACAGCCATATTCTCTGATACATCACTGCTGCGTAAACGCACCCTGCTGGCGGTTTTGCTGACCTTCTGCGTCCTGGCGGCGTCTTTTTATTATCTATCGTATTTTTACCAGCACAGTCTGGAGCGTTCTGATTACGACTCAAGACTGGCGGAACTGGCGGAATCCAGAGCGGAAGCGGTTCTGGACAAGCTGGATTTATATCGCCGTGACGTTCGTTTTCTATCCAACACGCCGCCGATTCAGGGCATCGCTCGCGCTATCAATAATGACGGCTATGATCCACAGGAAAGAAACTCGCTGTTTGTCTGGAAAAACCGATTGCAGGTAATTTTCTCTGAGTTCATGAAGGAAAACCCCAGATTCGCCCAGGTGCGCTACATCGGTATAGCGGATAACGGCCGCGAGTTGGTGAGGGTGGACCGGAAATCCGGCGAAGTCATCGCAGTTCCTGAGCAGCAATTGCAAGCCAAGGCGGACCGCTTCTATTTTCAGGAAACCATTACATTGGACAACGGCAAAGTATATGTGTCCGACATCACGCTGAATCGGGAGGAGGATAATCGTCTGGAAACTCCGCATCGGCCGGCGATCCGCGTTTCCTCGCCTATATATACCGAAGAGGGCGACTTGTTCGGAATCTTGGTGATCAACATTGAGTTTACCGAAATATTTCAAGAGCTGGTTACCGACCTAGGATCGGAATACGCCACTTACCTGCTTAACAGCGATGGCGACTTTCTGGTCCACCCCGACCGCAAAATGGCCTTTGGTTTCGATATTGGCAAGCGTTATCGCTGGAGCGATTTCTATACTCGGCAAGAGGATAGCGGTGAATATGGCTATTTGAAGACCTTTCTTGGGCCGCAAGGGGTTATATACGCGGCAATGGTGGATATCCCCCTGGACACGGGCAATCCTTCTCGGCGGCTGACATTGGTGAAGGCGGTCAATGACAGCGTTTTGCAAAAGCATGCCGCCCAGACTGGCAGGCTGGTTATCGGCGCGGTGCTGGTAGTCGTATCGATATTGAGCGTTATGCTTTATCTGTTGTTGCTCAACCTGCGGCGCAGGATGCAGATCAGCCAGCAACAGGCGCGACTCGCCGCCATTGTCGATGGCTCGACAGACGCGATTATCAGTAAGTCCCTGGAAGGCGTGGTGACGAGCTGGAATCAGGCGGCGGAACAAATGTTCGGCTACACGGCGGAGGAAGCGGTGGGACGCACCATGGCTTCGTTGATCATGCCGGAGTCCCGTCTGGCGGAAGAAAAATACATTCTACAGCGATTGCGTCGCGGCGAACCGGTGAGCCATTTCGATACGACCCGCAAACGGAGTGACGGCAGCGAGTTTGATGTGTCCGTCACTGTGTCTCCGGTGCGGAGTGTTAACGGCGCGGTCATGGGCGCCGCCACCACCATTCGCGACATCACCTCGCAAAAGGCGATCGAAAAGCAGGTGAACGAACTCAACACTAACCTTGAGAAACAGGTGCGTGAACGGACGGAAGAGCTGAGTAAAGCTAAAGAAGCGGCGGAGGCGGCGAGCATGGCGAAATCCGAATTCGTCGCCAATATGAGCCACGAAATACGCACTCCAATGAACGCCATCCTGGGCATGCTGCAACTGCTGCAACGTACGGTATTGACCCATCGGCAGCATGATTACGCCGATAAACTCGAAGCCGCTGCTCGCACTCTGCTTAGCATCCTCAATGACATTCTGGATTTCTCCAAAGTGGAGGCGGGCAAACTGAGTCTGGATCTGCATCCCTTTAATATCGACCAGGTGTTTCGGGAGGTTGGCGTCATCATGTCCGCCAACCTGGGCGGCAAACCCGTGGAGCTGCTTTTCGATATCGATCCGGAGATACCCTACGACATGATGGGCGACGGACTCAGGCTCAAGCAGATTCTCATCAATCTGGTCGGTAATGCAGTCAAGTTCACCGACGCTGGCGAGATTGTGATGTCGGCCAAGCTGGCGAGGCGCAAAGATCGCGTGCTTGAACTGTTTTTCAGCGTGAGGGATACCGGCATCGGAATTTCTCCAGAGAACCTGCAGACTATTTTCGATGGTTTCTCCCAGGCTGAGGCGTCCACCTCGCGACGCTTTGGAGGCACCGGGCTGGGGCTGGCCATCTGTCGCAGGCTGGTGGATCTGATGAATGGAGAAATGAGCGTTGAGAGTAAGCCTGGCGAGGGAAGCACCTTTAAGTTCACCGTACAGATGGGCGTGGTGGGAGAAGCGCAAGAACAGCGTCGCTCCATTCCCAACCTGCACAAGCTGAATGTGCTGGTGGTGGACGACAACGACACCGCCAGAGAGATTGTCGCGGGAATGACCCAGGGGTTCGGTTGGCGCACGGATTTGGCGGCGTCAGTGGCGGAGGCGGCCGCCTATCTGGAAGCCAGTAAAGACAGTGGGCGTCCCTATGACGTCATATTTGTGGATTATCTGATGCCCGGAGAAAACGGTCTGGAAGTTTGCCGAAAGGTTCGCTCCATGGACTTCGGCGAGGTCCGGCCGATATTGGTGATGATGTCCGCACAGGGGCGAGAAATACTCGAACGTCACAGTCAGAGCGGAGACGAAGCGATGCTCGACAGCTTTATCGTCAAGCCCGTCACTGCCTCAATTTTGCTGGACTCGGTCGCGGACGCCCGGGCGGCGGGCAGGCAGGGGGCGACCGCTTTCCATTGGCGCAGTTCCGGCCAGATGCTCAAAGGGCTGAAGTTGTTAGTGGTAGAGGACAATCCTACTAACCAGCAGGTGGCTTTGGAGTTATTAACTAGCGAAGGCGCGCAGATTGAAGTCGCCAGCAATGGGGCGGAGTGCGTGGATATGGTCAAGAGGGCGCAGCCGCGTTATGACTTGGTGCTGATGGATATCCAGATGCCTGTTATGGATGGTTATTGCGCGACGGGTGAAATACGCAATCGCTTAGGCCTGACAGAGCTACCTATCGTCGCTATGACCGCCAACGCGATGAGTTCAGATAGGGAGGCATGCCTGGCTGCGGGGATGAATGACCACATTAGTAAGCCATTCGAGCTGGGGCAACTGGTGAAAGTCATCCTCAAGCTGACTGGGTTGGAGAGCCGTTTTCAAAAGGTGGCGTCGCTGTATACAACCACATCTCTGTTTACGGAGGAAGAGCTGCAGTTCACCAATAGCCTGCAGATTGACGTGGCTTCTGCTCTGGCGCGTTTTGGCGGCAACTTAAACACCTATCGGACAGCGTTATCTGGCTACAAGAAAGAGGTACTGGCGTTGCTGAACGAATGGGACGCCTATTTCTCTGTGCAAGATGATTCAGAGCCAGCAGCGAATGTCCTGCATACTTTGAAAGGCCTGGCTGGCTCCATCGGCTCAGGGGGGCATATGAATATTATCCAGGATGTGGAATTGGCCCTGCGCAGTCACGAGCTGGATGAGAAGCTGTTGGCGGCGTTGCGACGTGAACTGGAACGAACCCCGCAGGTGGTGGTTGAGATCGATAATTTACTGGCGGGCAAACAAGCAATGGACGCACCTCCTGAAATAAAGCGCCGGCCTGAACGGAGCCTACAGGAGGAGCTTAAAGAGCTGGCGGTACTGGTGCGCGCCTCTAATATGGAGGCGATTTCTTTTTTTGAAGATCTCAAGGGGAAATATGCGAATGAGTTACCGGAAGCGATTGGCGAACTGGAAGACTGCATCAACCAACTTGACTTCAGCGGTGCGCTGGAATTGTGTCATGACATGTTGAAACAGCTGGAGTCTTCGGACTATATCGGTAACTGACATGGCAATGCAGATTGAAAAGAGGCGGGCGCGGATTCTGGTAGTGGATGACCAGCCCATCAATATTCAGGCGATCTACCGACTGTTCGCCGGCGAACATGACGTATTCATGGCTACCAATGGCAAACAGGCGCTGGAGTTCTGTAAAAAGGAAATACCGGACCTGATTTTATTGGATGTGATCATGCCGGACATGGACGGACTGGAAGTGTGCCGGCAATTGAAGCTTTCCGCGGAAACGCAGGATATCCCCATTATTTTTGTCACCGCCCACAACACGCCGGAAGAGCAGGACGCCTGCTGGGACGCCGGGGGCGTAGACTTCATTACCAAACCGATCAGTCCTTCGACGGTGCGCAATCGGGTGCGCGCCCATTTGACGCTCAAGTTTCAGGCGGATCTGTTGCGGCAACTGGTGTTTCTGGATGGGCTGACTGGCGTGGCCAACCGGCGCTTTTTTGATGAGCGACTGCAGCGAGAATGGCGTCGCTGCAAACGTAATGGGCATCCATTGAGTCTGATGATGGTGGATGTGGACTATTTTAAAAAATTCAATGATCGCTATGGCCATATCGCTGGCGATGAGTGCTTGAAAATGGTGGCGGGATGCATGAAGCAGATTCTACAGCGTCCTGATGATCTGGCGGCCCGTTTCGGCGGTGAAGAATTCGCCTGTATCTTGCCGGAGACGAAAGCGGCGGGCGCGTATCAGCTGGGGCAAGAGTTGGAGGCGTCCATCAGGGCGCTGGGAATCGAACATCAGGACTCGGAAATCGCCGATGTGGTCACGGTCAGTATTGGCGTGGCTGAAATCTATCCGATAAAACACATCGAAGTCGTCGATCTGATCAAAGATGCGGATCAACAGTTATATGCGGCGAAGCAGGCGGGAAGAGGACGCGTCTGCTGCGCTGGAGAAGATCCGGGAAGCGTTTAGTCAAGATGAGGGCGCGGGATGCAATCGCTAGGTAAGGCTCTAAAGTGAAGGACGGTAAGCCCAAACAAAGCACGCTGGATTACTCCAAGTTGCTGTTGGCGGGCCAGCAGGATGATTCGCTGGGAAATCACGTACGTGAGCTGGTTTGTCAGGTGTTGGGACGCGGTAAACAGCCGGCGGCGAATATCCGAACGGCCATCGCGGAAGGGCGGCTGACGGATGCGCTGCGCTTTGCTCACACCTTGCGAGGCTCCATGGGAACATTGGGCGCGAATAAAGTGGCGGAGTGCGCGGGGGAGTTGGAGGAGTGCATTCGTACGGGGCTGGAAACCGATAAGGTGCGGCTGCTGAACGCGCTTGAGCGCCGCATGGATGCAATGCTGAAGGAGTTGGGAGAGTGGTCGCAACAGTATCCCCCATCTTCCGGCTGTCCAGTTTCTGATGGGTTGGACCTGGAAATGCTGCAACATTGGCGGGAGTTACTGGGAGCCAGCAATATGGCGGCGCTGGACTATTTTGATCGTATTCGCTCGTCCTTGGAGGCTTTATGTGAGCCCGCTCAGTTTGAGTCCATTCGCGAGAAAGTAGCCAATCTCCAGTTTGATGAAGTACTGGCGGCGCTGGACGAGTTGATGCAGGAGAGCGGTCATGCCTAGCCTGGAACGACAAGGTTAAACAGGCGTTGGCATGGAAAAAACGATGCTCGGACGGATGCGATGGTTTTTGTGGGGACTGCTGACCTTGGGGATGCTGCTGGCCATTGAGGAAGGCGTGCGGCGCTTCAAGATGAACCAGGGCGAGTCCAGAGCGCGGCTTGACTCGCTCGCTGATCGCGTCGCCAGCCAGATGCTGTCGCGCATGCAGATATATGAGTACGGTCTGCGGGGAGCAAGGGGCGCTATTATCGCCGGCGGTCGCGAGGATATCAGCTATCGCAAGTTTCTCGAATACGCTCATTCCCGTGAGCACTCCAGGGAGTTTCCCGGTTCTCGCGGCTTTGGGCTGGTCCAACGGGTCAGTCCAGAAAGTGAAGCGGCGTTTGTCGCCATGGCGCGCCTTGAACGCGGCGGCGATTTTGCGGTGAAGATGATAGGGGTTAATGACGAAGAACGTTTTGTCATAAGGTTTGTGGAGCCGGAGCAGAACAATCTGCAAGCGGTGGGGCTGGACATTGGTTCCGAACCCACGCGACGGGAGGCGGCGCTGGCGTCGATGCGCAGCGGCGAAGCTACCCTGTCTGGACCGATCACCCTGGTGCAGGCGTCAGGAAAAAAGCTGCGCAGCTTTCTGCTGCTGATTCCCATCTATCGCACGGACTTGTTCCCCGCCACGGTGGAGGAGCGAGAGCGCGACACCTTTGGCTGGGCCTACACCCCTCTGGTGACTGATGAAGTGCTGCAGGACATGGGGTTTGGCGACGATGCTTTCGCTTTCTCCCTGACCGACGTGTCCGAAACCGGCGCGGAAGATGTTTTCTACACCTCAGCGGGTTTTGATCAACCCGCTGCGGACGGCCTTGAAACCCGCATTGACCTGAACCTCTATCAACGCACCTGGCGTATGGACATCAAAGCGCTGCCGGCGTTCGTCGAGAGTCTGCATTTGCTGTCGCCGGTCCAGGTAGCGTTAATTCTGGCGTTGATTTCAGTATTGATGACGGGGTTGTTTTATATCTTCCTGGTCAACTTGCAGCGGAAGATGCATATCGGTCTGGAGCGCTCTCGGATGGCGGCCATTGTGGAAAGCTCCAATGACGCCATTATCGGGGTGACGCTGGAAGGCGTCATCACCGATTGGAACCATGGCGCGGAGTACATGTTGGGGTATCCGGCTGAGGAGGCCATAGGCTCTACGCTGATGAGCCTGATCGCGCCGCCCAATTGTCGTGAGGAAGAGAAGGACATTATGGAGCGGGTGACGCAAGGTGAAGTGGTGCCTAACTTCCATACGGTTCGCAATCGCGCCGACGGCAGTCAGTTGGATGTGTCGGTGACGGTGTTTCCGATCAAGGGCGCCAACAACAGAATTGTCGGAGCCGCCACCACGATTCGCGACATCTCGGAACAGAAAGCCATTGAGACCCAGGTGCAGCTGCTCAACGTCAACCTGGAGCGCAAAGTGACCGAGCGCACCGAGCAGTTGCGTCAGGCTAAGGAAGCGGCGGAATTCGCCAGTCGCGCCAAGTCGGATTTTGTCGCCAACATGAGCCACGAAATCCGCACGCCCATGAATGCCATACTAGGCATGTTGCAGCTGGTGCAACAGACGGACCTGACCACGAGGCAGTCTGACTACATCCATAAAACTGAATCCGCCGCCCGCACCTTGCTGGGGATACTTAACGACATTCTGGACTTCTCCAAGGTGGAGGCGGGCAAGCTGGAACTGGATCTGCATCCGTTCTACCTGGAAAAACTGGTGCAGGAAGTGGGCGTTTTACTGTCCGCCAGTCTGGGCAAGAAGAAGGTGGAGATACTGTTCGATATCGACCCTGCGTTGCCGGAGCAAGTGGTGGGCGACTCACTGCGGCTGAAACAGATTCTGATCAATCTTGCGGGCAACGCCATCAAATTCACGGAGTCTGGAGAAGTGGTGCTGAGCATCCGGTTACAGAAGTCGGATAATCCGTATCTATGGCTGTATTTCAGCGTTCGCGACACCGGCATTGGTATTTCCGCTGAACACCAGAAGCATATCTTCGATGGATTTTCGCAAGCGGAGGCCTCTACCTCTCGTCGTTACGGCGGCTCTGGGCTGGGGCTGGCTATATGTCAGCGTCTGATTCACATGATGGGAGGCGAGCTGAAACTGGACAGCGTGCTTGGTCAGGGGAGCGAGTTCTGTTTTTCCGTCCGTCTGACGCACGCAGAAGAGCGGGCGCACGCGACTTCGCCTGTGACGACGCCTTCCTTGCGGGTGTTGGTGGTGGATGATAATGAGTGCGCGCGGAGTATTCATTGCAGCATTGCTGGTCACTTAAAGTGGCGTGCGGAAGCTGCGGCTTCTGGTGAGGACGCCCTCGCTATGGTGACCACGGCAATGGAAGCGGGAGCGGGCTATGACCTGGTGTTGATGGACTGGCGTATGCCGGGACTGGACGGGTGGGAAACTATCCGACGCCTGCGGCGCATAGTGGCCGGCGCCAACGCGCCGATTATTATCATGGTGACGACTCAGGGCAGGGAGGTCCTCTCCTATCAGCGCATGGGCGAAGAGGGCATGCTGGATGGATTTCTGGTCAAACCCATCACCGCCTCCATGCTAGCGGAAGCGGTGATGGACGCTCGCGCTGGTCACCGACAACAGCGACAAATCAGCCGACAAGCCGCCCAGGCCTGTAACCAGCTTATGGGGCTGCGCATTCTGGTGGTGGAGGATAATCTGACTAACCAGCAGGTGGCGCGAGAGCTTTTAAGCGGTTGTGGGGCGTACGTGGATATCGCCGAAGGCGGCGTGGCTGGCGTGGCGGCGGTGAGGAAGGCTTCACCGCCTTACGATCTGGTGTTGATGGACATTCAGATGCCGGACATGGACGGCTATGCTGCGACAGGGGAGATTCGCGATCATCTGGCGTTTAAGGATTTACCTATAGTGGCGATGACCGCGAATGCGCTGCCTTCTGATAGAGAAAACTGTCTGGCCGCCGGCATGAACGATCACGTCGGAAAGCCGTTTGATCTGGGCGAACTGGTCTCCGTAATCCTCAAATATACTCAGCCCCCAGGGCGCGCAAACGTGGCGAGCGCTAATACGCAGGAGTCACATCCGGTCAATGCCGACAGGCAGGCGTCGCCCGCAGCGCACTTGCAGCCAGCGTTGTCTCTTGCGGAGGCGCAAGGATTGAAGCTGTGGGATGCGCTGCGCCGTTTTGGCCATGATGCCGCCGCCTACTCCAATGCAACGCGGGGATTCGTGCGGGATGTCAGCGCCATGCTGACGGAAATCCCAGACTTGCTGGCTCGTGGAGATAAGCTTCGCGTGGCGGATATGCTGCATACGATAAAGGGTTTGGCGGGCGCTGTCGGCGCGCCGACATTGGCGGAGGCTGCTGGGGCGCAGGAGCGGGGATTGCGTGGAGGCGAGGAATGGATGCCGGAGCAGAATGCGCTGGCGTATATCTGGGCGGAATTTGAACGTACGCAAAGTCTGCTGGATCAAATCGTTCCCTTATTGAATCCAACTACGACAGACATGGAGCCTGTCTCGGCCAATTATACGCTCGATGACCTTAAGGCCGGATTGAGAGAACTGGCGCAGTTAGTTAAAACATCCAATATGAACGCGCTGAAGTTATTTACGGAGTTGAACGCTTCCTATCGCCAGCAATTGCCGGCCGGCTTTAGCGCACTGGAGGAAGATATCAACCAACTGGACTTTGACGCAGCCTACGCCCATTGCCTGGAAATGTTACGGCAGATAGAGAAAGAAGCATCTACGATGCTGTCGTCTTGACGTATTGGCCAGTCTTACCATGCTGAGAAGACAATAACGCCCACTGGAAACCCATTCCAATGGGCGCATCAATTTACAGAGCCCGATCCTCAGACACTTCCAGCGACTGCAGCATGAAGCCCTTGGCTTGATCCACACCGTAAATCACCGCCTGCGCATGAGTCAGGTCGTCCGGCATTTGCACTGCGGCTTCCAGTGTCGTCCAGTCGCTGGTGTTGACGGTTTGTCGACTCACTTCAAACCATTCTTTCGCGCCGCTCAGGGTTTCATAATAGAGCCACAGGGTCGCCGCGCCATCTTCCAGGCCTTTGACTTTCGCCTGCAGGCGGTAAACGTCGCCGGGCTTCAGGTCGCAGGTCAGGTTAACGCCAGCTGTAGGAAGGTTGGCGGCGTTTTCCACTTGCAGCACGCGGGTCAGTTCGCCATTGATATCCACCTCGACGACAGAGAGTTCGTCCTCGCCCTCAATCCAGGGATAGATTGCACCTGGTTTATTGTCTGAGAAGTCAATCTCAATGCTGTCCAGATGCCACCCTGCTGTGGGTGCGCCTGCGGCGAACTGCATGGGCGTTCCCCTGGCGTTGGCGAGCTGCTGGTCGCTGCGGCAGAAATTGGCGACCTGTTCCGCCGCCAGATTTAGCGCTAAGGCATTGTTGGCTTGCAAACCGTTGCCGAGATCGCCGCCGATCGCTACTTTCTCGGACTCCTGGCAAGGCGCGAGGCCATACTCGCAGGCCTTAACGTCTGGCGTGGAGAAATAAGGCGCCCATGGGGTGAAATTATGGTCCTGAGGGTAGGCCATGATGGTGGTGACGTCGCGGGTGGCGCCGCCGCCATAACCGAATGCAAAAGTATATTGTAGGGGATATACCTGGGCTTCGACGGCTTCCTCAAGTGTGGAAATCGTGGCGAATGGCAATGCTGGACTATAGAAGCCCACGCCATCCAGCGCCTGGAATATCTCTTCCAGCTGCGCCTGATTGTCAATGAACTCTTGTTGCTCTGTGGGCAAGCCGTGTCCCAACCCAAACAGGTGACCTAATTCGTGCGCAAAATGGTAGGCGGTGACGTTGTCTCCAAAAATATCAATCGCGCAACTGGGGTTCACATCAACCAAACCATAGGCGCTGTCGATATTGCTGATGGAGAAGACGCCTTTGTTGGCCAAAAGTACGCCTGGCGCGGCAACGCCACAAGTGTTTGACGCAGGGTCATTTTGATCGTACAGCATCATTACCAGGTCGGCCTGATAACGACCGCGCAGCTCACGGACATAACGGTTCTGCTGCAAGGACTTCAGAGAGTGGACGGCGCCTTGATTGTCCACGCTGAGGGTTGCGTCGGGGATTACTTCGCTGTGGACCAGGTTCAGCTGAATATCCACCTCGCTGTTAATAAAAGCCTGATTGGTGAAAGCGACATAGTCGGCGATCTTTTGTTGGATTTCTTCGCTGTTGCTGGCGTACTGATCCTGCGCTTGAGCGCTGTATACCACCATAACGTCCACGCTGTGGGAGGGAGTCGCCCAAGTAAACGGCGATAAACAGGCGCCTATAGCGATAGCCATTGTTTTTCTTAATTGAATCATTGTATTAAAAGCACACAAGTAATAGTTGTATTTAAAAAGGGCGGGCAATATACGTAAATGATCTGAAACGTTTAAGTCCTAATATGTACTTACGACTAAGAGCGAACAGGGGATAGGTGAAAAGGGGGATGCAATTGCCTGATTTTTTTGAACTTTAAATGAAAAATAAGATAATTTGTTATCTTTAGGTTCTCAACAAGGACGTTAGCTCCTATGATATGGCCCTGCTACTTTGAATCCGCATTATGGAAAATTAGAAAAATGAACAAAGAGGACTCTTGGAGTCTGAAAGACGATCCCCCTTATGGAAAAAGGGGCGTCAGCGCATTCACCCTTATCGTCGGCTTCGTGTTGAGCTTTCTGTCCGGTTTGGGACTCTGGTTGATGAAAGGGCCCGTCGAATATCCTTCTATGACTTTCTGGATCGGCGCCACCCTGATGGGCCTGCCTCTGCTTGGCGCGATCGAAATGAGTCACTGGATGTACGACAGAAAGTTCGTCAGCAAACTGCCAGGCTCGCTGCGCATACTGTATGGCGTGATCATTGGTCTGGCGGAGCTGCTGATTCTGGGCGGGATTGTTCTCTTTCTGTCCTCACTGGTGGCTTTTTAAGACAGGTGCGCGGCTCTGAGTCGCCCCCATACTCCGCTCCTTCCAGTAATTGCCTGTGTTGGTATAAGGTCTCCAGCCAGTCTGCTTCCTCCTGAGTCAGTGTCCACTCTGTTTCATCCATGTCATGCAGGCGCGCGTATGCGGTCAATGCGACCTTGCTGAGCTGTCGGCGCTCTCTTAACCATTGCGGGTTGGCGTTTTGCAGTAAGCGTAGAGGGCGAAATTCAAAATACAGGGTTTTACGAATGCGGTCGCTGACAATGGGCGCCGAAGCGTGAGGCAGTCTGACATCGTGGATCAACAGGTCTCCTGCGTTGACCGGCAGCTTCGTTGGCGTTATCTCCAAGCCGGATAATTTAAGCGTTAATTCGCAGATGGACGCGCCGGATAAATGATGTTCCGGTAAAACCTGTAAAGCATCTTCTTCAGACGTGGCTGCATCCAGATAGAGCCCCAAAGTAAAGATGCGGCCATTGTGCTGATGATTCATGTCGCGATGCCACTCAACCCGGCTGGCGTTGGCGGCGGAGCGCACCAAGAGTGATTCGTATATACAGACGGCTTCGCCTTCGCACAATGTCTCCGTCAAAGCTCTCAACGATGGCTGGCCCAAGAAGTACAACGTATGAGCGCCGAAATAACGAAGAAGCTCATTGATGCGGAACAGAGCCTGGGCGCCGGTGAAGGCCACATGTTGTGCAGGAGCTTGCATACACTCACGCAGCACGTGCGCCAATCTGTTGTTATAGCGCGCAATCAGGTCAGGGGAGATAAACGCGGGGCAGTGGGTGTAACCTACGCTGTCCAGTTGCGCCTTGTAGTTCATCATCACAGGCCCTGTCTTTGCCGACAAATAGAAGGAAGCTATTCGTCTTCCTGATTAATAGTACCCAGGCTCAGTCAAAGGACTTTCTCGCTTCGCTAAACCAGATCTGCTCGTACCAGCGCCGGTAAGGGATATCGCCGCCAAGGTTATAAATGTCCATTTTCTGTATGTTTTCGGAGGTGATGAGCAGCGGTTGGGAGACGTAACCGCTGGGCGGCGTTCCGGCGAACGCCCTGTTCAGCTCATCCGCCAGTTGCCAGCCTTGTAAACCTGCTGGCTCCGCTACGGTTGCAACCTGGGTGGACAAGCCGGTGCGAATGCGGTTCAGGGCTTGAAATGAACCGTCTCCAGCGGAGATATTGAGGATATCGGTACGATTGTGTTTGCGCAGCGGGAAATTAATGGAGTCAAAATAGAGATCGTTGATGGCCAGACTGTGGGTCCATGCGCTTCCGAACTCCGCCGCCAGCCTGTCCACAGCTTTGGGAATCTCCGTCACGGTTTGGCCAAGACTGATGTTCTCTATGGACAGCACCCGGCAGCGGTCGCAGCGAGAGATGATTTTGCGCATGTTTTCGGTTTTGGCGTTGGCCACTTCAAAGCGAGGGTCGTTGAAAATCACCACGCCAACTTCTCCTTCACTCCGGCTAACTACATATTCCGCGGCCATTTGCGCTACAGCTTGCGAGGGGGTGGCGATATTGGTAAACAGCTCATCGGTTGGACCGGGCTCCGCCGCTGCATGCCATCCGGCGAGGATGATTCCGCTCCGCTTGACGATGCGCGCTTCGTCGCGGACGCTGGAGAGGGATACGCCGCCCAGTACGATGGCGTCCGCCTTCGAACCGCCTGCCTGCAGCACCGCTGACTTGGCGTTCGGCACATTATTCTTGCTGTCGATATACTCCAGCTTCCAGCCCAGTTGCTGGGCCGCAAACTGAAAGTGCCGATACAGGCTGGAAATACCGCCATTGTTGGAATCCTGAGAAATAAACACGATGCTTTTGCCTCGCTGCGCAGCAGGCCCTGTAGTCGGGCCGCTCCACAGCGGAAGGGAAGCGTCTTCGACGTGACTCTCCGCCTGAACGCAGCAGGTTGTCAGCAGTAAGATAATGGTCGGTAGCAAAAAGCGCATGGATGTCCGTATTTGCGGATTCACTGCAAAGTATAGGGTTGTCCAAGATAAACGTATTCTTGATTAAGTATATAGCAGAGGATTTACGAAGAACTGGAATGAAATAGAGCGTAATACCCAATACTGGGCGTCTTATCAGGTTGAGTGGATGGAGCAATAACATGGCGATGCCGACGGATAATCATCGTGGATAACATAGCGTACCGCTGGAGAAGCAGCGGCAATGACGGCTGGTTGGACGTATATGTCGAGCTGGCGGAAGCGCCTTGCCAATTGTTGTATGAGCAGATTATCTATGGCTCTGATCTGAGCTACTTCAGCATCACCCCTGCGTACGTGGCGAAACTCATCAAAACTGCATTGGATCAGGGTTGGAACCGAATCCAAAACGGCCCCGCCTTCCGAATCAATACTTAATCAGCGAACCAGATGATTCACACCAGCGGCGACTACCACCATGTCTATCTGGAAGACCTTGAGATAGTTAGAACGAAGGATAGAGTGAGCTATATCCAGTGGCTGATGGGGTCGTAATCGCCATTGGCGCTCTAATGGACAAAAGTTTACGCAATCTTGTGTGGTTTTATTTGCTGCGGGCCATGTTGCGGCGCGTTATGATCCGCCATCGGTTGAGTGCGCTATCGCCCTAAGCTACTCTTAATCAACGAATAAAATTCTAGAGAATGTCGGCTGCATGTATAAAACGATACTGTTGTTTCTGTTTGCCTGGGGGATCGCTTGTCAAAGCGCCTGGGCTGAAGAGAGGGCGTATCGTTTTGTCACCTTGGAGTTTCCCCCATTGGAGTTTACCGGGCAGGACGGTAAACCTACTGGCGTCGCCGTCGAGGTGGTGCATCGTATTATGGCGGCGTTAGGGTTGCAGGTGAGCATAGACGTGCATCCCTGGAGCCGCTCATTGGACCGGGTGCGTAAAGGGGATGCGGACGCTATATTCACCGCCTACAAAACCCCGGAGCGAGAGCAGTTTCTGGATTACTCCAACGTGGTGCTGATTCCCCAGGTTATCGCGTTGTACGCCCGGAAAGACTCCCCCATAAACTTCAATGGCGACTTGCTCGCGCTGCAGGACAAGCAATTCGGCGTGGTTTCCACCATCAGCTATGGCGCGGTGTTTGATCAAATGCGCAATCAACTGAGAGTGCAGCGAGTCGAAGATATCGAACAGAACTTCAAGAAACTGATGCTGGGTCGGATTGATATTCTGATCAGCAACATTTACGTCGCGGACTGGGAGTTGAAGAAGACCGGCTTCAACAAGCATATCTCCCGATTGCCGCTGGAAGTAGAGCGCCTGCCCAGTTTTATCGCCTTTTCCAAGGCGCGAGATTTGACGGCTTTGCGCGATCGTTTCGACAAGGAATTGCTAAGACTGAAGGAGAGCGGCGAATTCGACGCCATTGTCGCCAAGTATGACCTGACGGTGCCGCCGGATATTCAATAACATAACCCCGCCAGCCGCAAAGAAGTGAAGAGGAAACAGAATGCATAGCGACTTCAGATTCAGATCAGCCAAGCTGAACCAATTGCTCGACAATGAAATCAGAGAGGGGAACAGCGTCTGGAATGTCACGCGGGGCGAGCAAGCGTACCTGGTGGAAGAGTTCAAAACCAGCGCCCGGGATCTCGGCTTGAAAAGCGAGAGAATGGCGGATCGCAATATCAGCTTTCTTAGATATGTCGATCCGGAAACCGGCGAATTCCTCCAATATGACTACTCCTGGTAATCCCAGAAATAGTCTCGGCTTGCGCATTCTCTCCTTGTGTTGGCCCGCCATTAAAGCCTGAGACCTCAGACACTGTTTTCCGCCATATCGGTCTGGGGCGTCGCCGCCCATGCACATAGCAGCAGACAGCCTGCGGCGGCGCTCAGGAGTACGGCGCCAAGGTTTTGCAGCCATCCGGAAGCAATTAATCCAATACCCAGTAACAGATAATAAGCCAACCCAAACAGCGCCCCCGCCGCGCCGGCGTTCGCCCGATAACGCACCAGCGCCTGACTGAGAATGTTGGGGATAGCGATGCTGTAGCTCATCAGGGTCAAGGACATCGGCGCCAGGAACCAAAGGCTGTGTTGAGTCAGTAGGACGCCCAGGCCGCCCAGCATCGCCATGCCTATGCCGGCGCGGATCAGTTGCGTCGGGGACATGCCGCGCCTTAATCCCGCCTGATTCAGCAGGCTGCCCGCCAGCGAACCGATGGCGAGGATGACGCCGCTGTAGCCGAATTCGACCGAAGTGTACCCCAGTGACTCGAATATAAACGGAGCCAGGGAGTAGTACGAAAACAGCATGAGGTTGAACAGGGCCACCAGGGCCATATGGCGCAAGACGTACCCGTCCCGCGCCAGCTGTGACGCCAGGGTTTTCAATGCCACCGCGTTCAATATAGGCGGACGGGTTTCCGGCAATTGTCTGGCGCTGAGTCCCAGCAATGCAGTCGACATGACGAATAAGCCGATAAACACGCTCAGATAGCCGCCGAACGCCGTTAATAATCCACCGGCGAAAAATCCCAGCACTGGACTGATCGCCATACCCAGTCCCATGACGGCGAACATCTTCGCCAGCTCGGTTCCACGGTAGGCGTCGCGTAACATGGTCTGCGTCACCACTGACCCGACCGCCGCGCCAAAGGCGCTCAGGGCGCGCACGAACAACAGCGTTTCAAACTGATCCACGATCAGCGCCGCCGCAGCGCTGAGGCTATACAGGCCCAGCCCGCAGAGCATGGCGGGGCGACGGCCGATGCGATCAGCCATGCCGCCCCAGAATCCCACTCCCAGGGCGAAGGCGATAAAGTAAATGGAAAGCGTCTGCGCCGCGGCGTGTTCGGGCGTGGCGAAGTGATGGGCGATATCCGTCAGCGCCGGGCTATAAATGGTTTCCGCAATCTGTGGGAACATCAACAAGGTGAACAGCAGTCCTGTCGCCGGTTTGTGCGATGTCATACTTCCTCCAATGAGCACATAAAGGCGGCTATTTTAGGGACGGAAGTTGTGGTCAAATAACATAACCGGATCATAAAACCACAAGATAGAGACAGATGGCGCTAATAGACGGAGAAGCCCAGTTCGACGCAGACCAACTGCATAACGCTGTCATCGGCGTGGCGGCGGAGGTGGGCAGCCATGATTCGGGCATGCACCACCATAAAAAAGCGCAGTTGTTGTACGCTCCTAAGGGATGCATGAACATCACGCTGGATACTATGCACTGTGTGCTGCCGCCGACCCGCGCCGCCTGGATTCCCGCCAACACCCCGCACTGCGTCAGAATGACCAACGTGGTTGCTTATCGCTCGCTGTATTTCGACTTATCCCGCAATGGGCCGCTGCCCGGCCGTATCAGTATTTTTTGCGTTAGCGGACTCATGCGTGAGTTGATAGAACGAATGGCGTTCTGGCCCTGGGATATTTCCGAAGAGAAGCAGCGCAATACGCGCGCGTTGTTTTGCGAAGAACTCAGCCTGGCGAAAACAGAAGCGCTGCAACTGCCATTGCCGCGGGATAAACGCCTGTCCGGCTGGCTGGCGAGTCTGAATCACCCGGACGCACTGCCAGACCCCTTGAACCAGCTTGCCAACCGAGTCGGCGCCAGTAGTAAAACCATCACCCGACTTTTCAACAAAGAGACGGGCATGTCCTATCAGTCCTGGCGCCAGCAGTGGCGACTGCTCAAATCCATCGAAAAACTGTCGGAAGGCCTGAGCGTCAACGACGTCGCCTATGCCCTGGAATTCTCCAGCGACAGCGCTTTCATCAGCTTCTTCCGCCAACACACCGGGCAGACGCCCTATCAGTACGTGCGGCGGGGATAAGAACGATCAGCGGGAAAATTCTGCGTCGGAGTAGGGCTGTAGTTTTGTGCATACGAAGCGTTTCAGTTCCTCATTGGAACAGCCGTCGTAATATCCCAGCTCCGGCTCGAAATAATACAGGTCATTCAATAGGGCGCGTGCGCAGCGCATTCTGACAGGCTGATCCGCGGCTTCCGCCATGCTGATTAGAAGGTCCAGCGCGGCAAGCGCCGCAGGATAATAAACGCCCTGATGGTTATTCCCGAGCGTGTTCAATACTGTCTCGCCGACTGCTTTTGAGGCGTTTTGATCATGGAGTTCGATGAGAGCAAGCAATGAC
This sequence comes from Hahella sp. NS-SX17, assembly GCF_057367735.1. Classification (NCBI taxonomy): domain Bacteria; kingdom Pseudomonadati; phylum Pseudomonadota; class Gammaproteobacteria; order Oceanospirillales; family Hahellaceae; genus Hahella; species Hahella sp. NS-SX17. Next base: position 4,322,292 of record NZ_CM170632.1, on the reverse strand, counting down.
GTAATCAGTTTGTTCGGCGCATAGAGGTTGGGGCCGGAGTATTGCAGCCAATCGATATCGCGAAGTCTGGCTTCAAGGCTTTTGTCCGCCATGGATGCTTAGCCCTCCTGCGATCCGATCGTAGAGACAAACTTCCCGCTAACCATCGCCGCCAAGTGTAATGCGGTTTCAATACCGGGCTTGGGATGAATTTGTTGCAGTCCGAGGAACAGGCCGTAGGCGACTTGAGCGAGTTCCCCGGCGAGGCTGTCTTCGGCGCCCAGATCCAGATAACACTGTTTAAGATATTGCTGTCGTTGGTTGTCGATCTTCACCAGGTGTTCAGCGATCTGGGCGTCTTTCAACGCCCAGGCGCGGATATGCATTTCCGCTTCGATATTGTGTGCGGCGATGACCTGATCGAGTTTTTTCAGCCGCTCCAGAGGCGCGCCGGCGGCGTCCGCCTGCTTGATAAACTCCATGGTCATGCGCTCGTACCAGTGACTCATCAATGCATCATTAAAGTCTTGGCGATTCTCGAAGTGGTGATAGAAAGAGCCCTTGGTGACCTTCAACGCCTCACACAACGGCATGATCTTCAGGCTATCAGGGCCTTTGTTCACCAGTTGTTTAAGCGCAAACTCCAGCCAATCGGTTTTCGATAACTGCTTGGATTTTGCGGGAAGCGGGGCTCTGACTTTCTTGCTGACCATGATTAGATGCGTCCATCTTTGACTGCGTTATGAATGACTACCCGGGCGATCAGCCAGTGAAAGGGCTTGATCATCGCCATATACAGGCGTCCCGTGAGCGTCTTCAGGTTCACCAGTGTGGAGACCACCACCTGTTCGCCTTGTTTGGAGACGGACAGATAAAACTGCATATGCTTATCTTCCGTAAAGCTGACGATTTCGCTGGCGTCAGCATGGATAACGTGCATGAACGCCACGGCGTCCCCAACCTGGAGGTCGCGGGGAGGGAAGACACTGCGATCATCCGTAAACGTCCGCCCAACTTCAAACCCCAACACACCGACAATTCTATTGCGCAACGCCATCAACGCCTGCACCCACAGAGGCATCACCGTGAAAATAGCATTCTGCAATTGTCCGGGCGTTAACGACTTATTTGAGACCGGCGCAGCAAGCGCGTCGCGAAAATAGGGACGAGCGGCGCGTTGGCCGAGATAGTCATCGGTAGGAATCGGTAAAGCGGAAACGCGAAAAAGCTTAAAACCTGACATGGCGTCCTCCTGAATTTTTAAAACATACCGTGAGGTATGGTATGGATGATATTGCGAAAAAGCAGTGGCGTAAAGAGGGTGACATAAAGATGAGAGTGACGGCTGGATAATTTGGGGCGATGAATCAACCATGTCCTGTCACTATCCACCGTTCGCCCTGAGCCTGTCGAAGGGCCTCCCAGAGAGTTAACGCAAAGACACTGGCCCATATTCAACGGATAGTGTTGATGGGAAGCTCTGCTCCTTTCAAACGCTCTGGAAAGCCCTTCGACAGGCTCAGGGCGAACGGAGTAGAAATAAAGGTCAAGTGAAGTGACCTCTGAACGCTATCGTTTTGCGCCCGTCATTCGTTTCACGTATGAAGTGAAAGAGCGTCTGTACTGGTCATGGATGCAACATTTGGACGATTCTAATATCATCCGCGCCAGCTGGGGCCAAAACACCCACTATTGGCGTTCGAAATTTGAGTATTGTGCTGTGGATTTGTAGGCGAGAAAACGAGGATGGATGTGAAACCTATCAGTGGCTATCAAATATGTGCTTTTCTTTCCGCAGGACTAATGTTGGGTGTCAGTACTGTAATATTTGCGGTGGCTATACCCGAGCTTCTGCCGTCTTCTATTGCTCTGTTTATGGTAATAGTTTCCGTCTTGCTCATCGTTAGTGTAAGGAGAGCGGGCGCTACAGCTTTTACTCAGAAAATTCTTTTGTTGCTGCACATATTAATCCCGGTCGCGATTCTAATCCTGATTCAGAGTTATTCCCCTCATAGCTTCTTTTGGTTTTGGAGTCCTCTGGTGGCGCTGTCGGCGTTAGGAGGGTTGCTTCTCTTCCCAAAGCAACCAGGAACTGGCAAAGAGTAAGGCTGAGGCTAGGTATTTGATTATCTGGAGTCATCCAGGAACTGTTTAGTGATGTCAAAAAGATTAAGAAAAAAGAACGTGCTTAGACGAATCAACTCAGCCTTTTCTAATGTAACGCTTGAGGACGGGATTAGTCTGCGTGAAACCGTAGAGATAGATCATTACAGAACCGTACCTAAGAGTTCAAAAGCGAGAGATCAGGATGAAGTGAACGATTGGCGCAAGCTTCTGGGCTCTACGGATATTCAAGAATTATGTTGGATCGGCGGCATACATTTTTTTGATCCGAAAGGTTTCAGGTTCCATATCCCTGCCTATCTCAGCCTTGCTGTTCGTCAAACGCTGAATGGCGATATTTTTCAAAGCATGATTTCCTGTTTGGTTGATCCGGCAGAATATAGACAAGACGGTTTTGTGGTATTTAATGATGCGCAGCGAAAAGCCATCTTTGAAGCCATTATGTATCTGCATGACTTCGAGCTTTATCCTTTGAATGAGCAGGAGATGGCTGGGGCGAAACGGTACTGGGGATAGCGGCTTTGGAATACTGGTCAGGCAAGTGATTTTGTAACGCCATTGTCATCTCCCCGCCTTTGACGTCACCAGCTAATTGTCGCTATCTTAGGCGCTGAATAGAGATGGCCAAGCAAGCCTAACTGAGGGCGTCAAATGCAAAACAAACATCCCTTCACCCTCCTTGAAAACGGAACTCTGGGTCTGGCTACGCTGGTGTTTGGCGTGATGGCGGGGTTCTTCTGGACTTACACTTTCAATGTGAATCTGGCGATGATGCAGGTCGATGGCGAGACCTACGCGAGGATGCAGTCTTTGTTTAATCAAAATGTCCGGCACCCCATGTTTTTTGCTTTCTTTTTTGGCGGCGGCCTGTTTTCAATCATTGCATTGCTGGCGAATTTAAGGCAACGAAAAACGCTCTCGTTCTGGTTCATTGTACTGGCGGCGGTCACTTATATCGGGGGCGTTATTATATTCACCAGACAAGTGAATCTGCCCTTGAATTACTACACCGAATCCTGGGTTCCCACCCGTTTGCCTGCCGACTGGATGGAGACCCGAAACAGTTGGAATGACGCCAACGCTATACGTGTGGCGACCTCTTTTCTGCCGTTCCTGTTCTGCATTTCAGCCTTGGTGATGAGAACCTTCAATCAAGGCGCAGCGGCGAAGTCCTCGTAATATCGATCAGTTTAAGGGGTTGCTTGAACAGCCATGCTTATGGATGCGTGCGTCTTGGTCTGGTAATTTACTTAATGTTACATAGAATGATTTTTTTAGAGCTATTACTAATCCTGGAAGAAGAATGAAAAAGTTACTGGTTATCTCTTTATTGGCGCTGAGCTCGCTTTCACACGCGGAAGAAACGAAAGAAAATACAGTCACGGACGCAACCAAATCCGTTGTGTCCGGTATCGTCAAATTTGGCAAGGATTTATTGGAAGGCGCGGACGAAGGCGTCGATGAGGGCAGAAAAACAGGGCAAAGCCAGGATGGGGCGATCATCGTTGATAACGGCGCCGATCTGGAGAAGAACCTGAGCGTCGAACTGCTGTCCGTCAACAAAGAAGGGGACAATGGTTCCTATATCGAACTCGGTTTCAAGAATGCCAACGACAACCCCGTACGCATTATCAATTTGAAAGATTCCGAAAACATTATCGCCATTGACGCTGATGGTTATGCCACCAATCTGGCCAGAGCGGGCGATAACCCCATAGACGTGACCATTCCCAGCAAAGCAGGCAGAAAGCAGCGCTTCCATTTCGATATACCGGCGGAGTCGGTTAAAGAAGTAAGAATTATGGGTAAAGTGCTTTCTCTTTAAGAGTACATTTATTTTTTCGAGCTTAGGCGACAACTTCTCTCCCGATTGAAGGCATTCAGCGGAGATGAATCTGCTGTTTTGACACATGAAAATCACGGAAGGTTTCTATGGTCAATTATCAACTGTGTCATGCCCTCATCCACCGTTCGCCCTGAGCTTGTCGAAGGGCCTCCCAGAGAGTTGACTCAAAGACACCAGCCTTATTCAATACCCGAAGGCGACAATCCCCTCACTGCTAATAATTTAAAGCTGCTATGGAAGAAGATTATTATTTTTGCTACATGGTCTCATTGAGAATCATCGGAGATATTGATCATTTCGATGAAATCACAAAGGTTGTAGGAGTAAAGCCAACTTACTCACATAAGAAAGGCGATAAACGCTCACCACGAAGTAAGCCGTTTGAACGGGACGTATGGATTTATAGGCCCGAGATTGATGAGCATAAACCACTTGCTGAACACCTGGACTCATTATGGGCGACAGTTAGCGCTAATGTTGAGAACATAAAAGCGCTTAAGGAAAAGCTACAAGTGGATATTTTTTGCGGTTATCGCTCTGATTGCGATCATGCAGGTTTTGATGTGCCGTATCAGAGTCTCACTATCTTTCAGGCGCTGGAAGTTCCGTTTAGTGTCTCTGTCATTGTGATTCGTCCAGATTGAGGTGAGTCAGCATGCAGACGGACCGTTGCTTTTCCGCCTTAGTTCTAGTGTCGCCTAACTGCAGAATGACATCATGAATAAAATCGCCCTCATTCCAGTTATCGAAATTCTGTATCCAGCGGAAGTCACAGAGGCGGAGGGGCCAGCGCCGACTGGTTCCTGGCAGGCGGAGCCGGAAGCATGGGATGCTTATCTGAGGCGGCTCAATCGTCGTCTGGGCTTTAGCGATCTACGCTCATTTCCCCTTGGTTCGCGGAGGTATCCCGTTGCCGGTCTGACGCAGACGGATATCGCTTTAGCGATTGATCTGCACCTCGGAGATACTCCGTTGCAGGAATCCTGTGGATTATTTGGTGGGCTGGTTTTGGTCGAAGGCGCCACGCCGATATTGATCCCTCAGTGTTGTGGAATGCTTGCCGATATAGCCTCTTGGGAAGCGCTTACGAGACCGGAGGCGTTTTCGGAATCCTTTTGCCTGGAAGGGCATCCCTGTCCCCAGGCGATTACCGATTCTGTCGAGGTGGAGATTCAATGTATTGAGGATATGGAGCCTTTCGAAATGCCCGCTCCCCTGAGTTACAGGATTTCCCGGCAGTCTCTCTGTGACGGGCTGGAAGAGGCGAAGCGACTTCTCAACCATTTTGCCGCCAAGGTGGAAGTTTGGGGGCGCGAAAGGGGTTATACCGGGGCGGCGGATGTATTAGTCTACGAAAAATAACGGTCGGGTCTGTGTATCGAAAATGCGTTGACTGAAGGAAGTAAGACGGCCTCTCTGATGAGGCGCAGTCAGCGTGCGGCTTCTCCCTCAAAACTAACAAGGAGTTTCCATGAGTCTTAACGTTAAACAAAGCGGTAATCCCAAGGTTGATAGCTTTCTGGACAGGGCGGGGCGCTGGAGCGAGGAGTTGGCTTTGCTGCGGCGCATGGCCCTCGATTGTGAGCTGGTCGAAGAGTTGAAATGGGGCAAACCCTGTTATACCTCTCAGCAAAACAACATTGTTATCTTGCAGGGGTTCAATGACTTTTGCGCTTTGCTGTTTCCTAAAGGCGCCTTGCTGAAAGATCCTCAGTCCATCTTGCAAAAGCCGGGAGAAAACACGCAAAGCGCGCGTCGAATTCCGTTTACTACAGTACAGGATATCGCCGATAAGGAAGCCGTCATCAAGGCCTATATTCAAGAGGCGGTGGAGGTCGAAGACGCTGGCCTGAAAGTGGATTTCAAGACCACAGAAGATTACGTCATTCCCGATGAGCTGCAGGAAAAACTGGATGAAATCCCCGCCTTTAAAGACGCTTTCAATGCCCTGACGCCAGGACGGCAGCGAGGCTACCTCCTACATTTTTCCGCACCCAAACAATCCAAAACCCGCGCCTCGCGGGTCGCCAAGCACATGCAGCAGATTATGGACGGCAAAGGACTTAATGACCGCTAAGGCGAGAACGCTTTAAATCGGTCGTTGCAGACAAATGGAAGGAAGCTATTTGTCTGCCTGATAGATAGTGCGGCGGCCAAGGCTGAAATCTCAAAATCTCCCCACAATTCAATAGAGTAAAGCTTAAAAATCTGTATTATTAAGCCGATGTCTATAGTTAGTTGAAGTGTAAAAGGAGTAAGGGTTCATGGCGCAGATATTTGAAACAGAAAGGCTGATTCTCAGGCCGCGGGGACTGCAGGATGTAGAGGCCTGTATCGCTATGGATAAAGACCCGGAAGTCACTCGTTACATCCCAGGCGTTTATGACGGATCGGAGGCGCACGTTAATTTCCTTCTCTCGCGCATCAATGGCGACTTCGGCGAGCGTCGCGGCTATTGGTCCATCTTCGCAAAAGATAACCCGGATGAACTGCTGGGCTGGGTTTCCTATATACCCATGGACGCAGTGGGTCCCGAGTTGGAAATGGGCTGGCGCCTGGTGCGCAGAGCCTGGGGCAAAGGCTACGCCACCGAAGCGGCGATCAGGCTTGCTCAATACGCCTTTGAAGACCCCGAACTGGATATGCTGACGGCCATCGCCCATATCGATAATCAGGCTTCCATCAAGGTGATGGAGAAACTGGGCTTTAAGTATATCCGCGACAGCGAATTCGAAGGCGTGGCCTGCAAATACTTTGAACTGACAAAAGCGGATTTCTTGCGCTACTGGGGATAAGTCCACTTACTGCAGGTACATAACAGGAAGCTATATACCTGCAGGTGAGTCATCAGGTTTTACTGGAAGCTCGCTGTCTTGCTGTCAGAGCGCCAGCGCTTCGTCGCAGCACATCGCCCGCCAGAAATAATAAAGCGGCGACACAGACGATTGTTGGGCCTGTTGGGGTGTCCAAAACAAATGCGGCCCGGAGTCCCCCTATGCTCGCGAGGCCGCCGATAAACGCGGCCATGACCGCCATTGTCTCCGGGGTGCGACTGAAATGCCTGGCCGTCGCCGCCGGCGTGATAAGCATGGCGGCTATCAGCAATACACCAACGACTTTGATCGCAACAGCGACGACAGTGGCGAGCGCAAGGGTGAGAATCATTTGTTCCCGTTTGGGATTGAATCCGCTGGCGAGGGCCAGATCCGGGTTAAGCGTGGAAAGCAGCAAGCCTGACCAGCGTAGGGAAACCAAAGTAATAACGGCGATAGCGCCCACCCAAATCAGCGTTAAGTCGGTTTTGCCGACGGCCAGTATGTCGCCGAAAAGATAAGACATGAGGTCGATTCTGACGCCTGACAAAAAAGAAACGGCGACCAGACCAAAAGCCAGGGAGGCATGAGCCATGACGCCCAGCAGCGTATCCATGGCGAAGCTTTTCCCGCTGAGCGCCGATACCGTTATCGCCATCAATAATGAAACCATTAGAACGCCAGGGAAAACGGGCAGGGATAGCGTCAACGACAGAGCCACGCCCAACACCGCTGCGTGCGCCGTGGCGTCGCCAAAATACGCCATCCGTCGCCAGACGATAAAACAGCCCAATGGTCCGGCCGCTATCGCCACCCCCAGGCTCGCCAACGTCGCTCTTACTAGAAAATCATCCAGCACGGCTAAGACTCCCAAGATGACTGTGCTCTCGACCGTGGGAATGAAGGGTGATCGCCCCCTCTTCATTGTTATCTATACCGAACAGCGCGAGATACTCCGGAGAGCGGCTGACGATGTCCGGTTTGCCTTCGCAACAGATATGACCGTTGAGGCAAATGACCCTGTCAGTCTTTCGCATTACCAAGTGGAGGTCATGACTGACCATGATAATGGCGCAGCCTAATGCGTTCCTCACTGAGGTAATTTGACGATAGAAATCCGCCACGCCCTTTGGGTCCAGCCCCTGTGTCGCTTCATCCAGCAGCAAGAGGCGGGGACGACCCAGTAGCGCTCTGGCGAGCAATACCCGCTGCAACTGCCCGCCGGACAGAGACATGATTTGCTGTTTTTCCAAACCAGGAACACCAGCCTGAGAGAGGGCGGCATCTATATCAGACGCAGTCCCGAGCTTGGGCAGGCTCATGAAACGTCGCACCGTCATCGGCAGGGTGGCGTCGATATGGAGCGTCTGCGGCGCGTATCCCAATGTAAGTCCAGGAGCTCTGATCAGTCGACCTGAGCGGGGCGCCAGCGCGCCGATCATGGCTCGCAGTAATGTAGTTTTACCTGAACCGTTGGGGCCTATGATCGTGACAATTTCACCCGGCTCAACCCCCATCGAGATGTTTCTCAGTATGGTTCGTTCGCCCAGTTGAATCGTTAGTGAGGCGCAACCAATCAGCATTTAAAAACTCCAGGTTATCAGGCGAATACGATTATCCGCTGTTTGTCATTTGTGGTTTGCCGTGTCAGTAAGCGGCCGACAAAAGCAAAGAACCATTGATCGAAGCCGTCTTTTAAAATACGATATGTTATATCATAACAATTCTTATTCCTATCCCGCTCACGGCGGATTCCGGGAACGAACCTTGGCGCACAGGAGCCTTTGCATGCGTAAATTCTTTGTAGTCAGCGCAATGACGTTGCTTGTCTTCCCATTCTGGACTTTCGCCGCGCCGCCTAAGGTGGCGGTGGATATTGCGCCGCTGCACTCTCTCGTGACTCAGGTGATGAAAGGCGTGGCTACGCCTACATTACTGATTCAATCCGGCGCGTCGCCTCATCAGTACTCGATGCGTCCTTCCGAAGCTAAAGCCTTATCGGAGGCGGATCTGGTTTTCTGGGTCAGCGAAGGGCTGACCCCCTGGTTGGAAAAATCCCTGGATAGCATCGGCGGTTCTGCGAGACAAATCGAAATGCTGGAATTGGCGGGAACAGCAAGATATGAGTATCGCGAAGGGGCGACCTTTGAGGCGGATGCACATCATGATGGACGCTCTGACGATGAACACGAAGAACAAGCCGGTCATCACGGCCATGAGGGCTATGACCCCCATGCCTGGCTGGACCCTGTTAACGCCAGAGAATGGGTGAAGCACATCGCCGGCGCCTTGTCGGAACAGGACCCGGAAAACGCGGTTGTCTATCAGCGCAACGCCATCTCAGCTGTGGCGAAACTCAATGACCTGATGGTCGCCATCGAACGGAAGGCGGAGAAGCTTAAAGGAATTAAGTTCATCGTCTTTCACGATGCTTACCAATACTTTGAACGACGGTTTGGGCTGGAAGCGTCGGGCGCCATTTCATTGGGAGACGCATCCGATCCCAGTCCGGCGCGTATCGCGGAAATAAGAGACGCCGTCGCGCAGTGGGGAGTGACCTGCGCCTTTACGGAACCGCAGTATAACTCGGATCTGGTGTATGCCGTTTTTGAGAAAACCTCAATCCAAACGATTGGCGTCATGGACCCGTTAGGCGCCTCTTTCCATACCGGGGAAGGCCACTACGCCGCATTGCTGAATTCCATGATCGCCAGCCTGAGCGAATGTAGAACCTAATCGGTTTACCAACAACGACAGGCCTTGTTTCCTGGGGCCTGTCGCCGTGCTATTGCGCAGGATAATTTGCATTTAAAGATACGATGTATCACATCTAAAAAGCCAAAAAACATTCGGACAATTAAGAGGAAAAGCCACCATGAAACACTTTCATCTGATCACTCCCGCAAGGAGGAAGCCCGTTCTCTCCGGTACGCTATTGGTTTTGTCATCGCTACTCAGCGCTTGTGGCGGGGGAGGGTCGAGCAGTGATGGTGAGCACACGGACACGGATATCGACGCCGCCGGGCGACTGGCTATCTATGATGCCGACGCTCAAGCCCTGAAAGTATTGGACCTGGAGGATGGCTCTACGCTTGAAAGCTTTGCCTTAAGCGGCTCTGCGCCAAGACTTTATCCGCTGCCGGGAGATCGTTACACCGCTGTTCTGCAGCGCGACGATAATAAGGTGTCCTTTATTGATGGCGGGCTGTATACCGAAGACCACGGCGATCATATGCACGACTACGCGGAAGCGCCCCGCTTGCTCGACTTCACCCTGAGCGGAGTCAGGCCTACCCATTACGTCATGGGAGATTCCAGCGCGATTGTGTTCAATGACGGCGATGATATGAATGTCGCCAGCGTCACCGCCTTCTCTGGCTCCAGTGTCGCTGCGGAAGAGGTGCTGCTTGAGCTTAACCGGGAAAATAACATGCACGGCGTGGCGAAGCTCATCAATGGTCATTTGTTTGTGACCTATCGTGACTCCGGCATTACCGACACAACGTTGCCGGCCGAAGTCGAACGTTACTCAATCGCTGATGGTATGGCCACGTTTGAAGAGCGTTACGATACTCAGTGTCCTCGTCTGCATGGCGCAGGTTACAACCAGGATGTGCTGATTTTCGGATGCGCCGACGGCCTTCTCGCGATTGATCTGCATAATGCCGACTATCCCGCGACCAAATATGGAAACCCCGAATCCCTGGCTGACGGCAGCCGAATCGGAACGGTCTATGGACATAAAGAGGTTGCGACGCTGGTGACCAGCGCAGGTTCGCAACTGTTCGCCACAGTGATCGAAAATGGCGCGGTGAGCTATCAGGAACTGACGTTGGATGAAGGCGTCAGCGGGCTGAGTCAGAACTTTACTCCAGACGGCGAGTTCTTCTGGGTGCTCGGCGATAACGAAAAACTGTATCTATGGGAGACGGAAGGCGACTGGGGCGTTGCGACGTCTTTCTCTGTCTCCAGCACCAACATCGAGTCGGCATATGTCGCTTCCTCCACGGTCAATCACATGCTCTACGTTCTGGATGTGGAGAACCGACGCATTGTTGAAGTGGACTATGAAGCAGGGCTTTCGGGACGGACTTTCGCTCTCGACTTTACCCCTTCCGGTTTGAGCTGGATGGGTTTGGCTGGCCATGAAGATAATGAAGACCATAGCCATGACTAATCCGCTCGACTTTAATAAGAAACGATTAATCGGCCGCTCCGTTGCGCCATGCGGGTTTGTTTATCTGGCGATTTCGGTTTGTCTCGGCTCCGCCAATCTGCAAGCCAAGGAGCTGAACCCGGATATCAGCGTCGTGCTTGATGGCATGTACATTGATAATCCCTTAGCTCTGGGTCATGGAGGGCCTGGTTTCGCGCTCGGACACAACGAGCTTTCTCTAGGCGCGCCGATTGATGATCTGTTCATCGGGCGTCTGACGACGGTCATTGAAAGTCATGACGGCGAGACCGAACTGGAGTTGGAAGAGGCCTATCTTCGGACTACGGGGCTGGGTTATGGACTTAACGTCAAGGCCGGTCGTTTCCTTTCCGCAATCGGCTACCTTAACAGCCAGCATACTCACAGCGATAAATTCTCCACTCGCCCCGCCGTATACCGGTCACTGCTTGGAAGCCATTATTTTGATGACGGTCTGCAGCTGAACCTGACGTTGCCGACGGATCTCTATTGGCGAGTCACTGCGGAAGCGCTGCAGGGGGACGCCATCTCGGATGTGGAAAGTGGCGTTGGCCTGTATACCCTCAGCACCAAACTCGGGGGCGACCTGTCGGCGTCCCAGAGCTGGCAGGCGGGATTGTCGTATATGAAGAACCGCTCCCCGGCTATCCAGGAAGAGGAGCATGACCATGCCCACGATGAAGGGCATGATCATGCTGGTCATAGCCATGGTCTGAGCTATTACGGCGGCGATCTTTATGCGGCGGATCTGGTCTGGAAGTGGGCGCCGCAGGGAAACAACCGGCAACAGCAAGTTGAACTCAGCGCCGAGTACTTCTATGTCGACGAACTCAATGACTTCGCTGATGAGGATGACTTTCACGAAGGCTGGTATGTTGCGGCGGCCTGGCGATTTGCGCCGCAATGGTCAACCGGTGTGCGCTATGGCGAAGTGGACCTGCGCCAGCCTCATGGCGATCACTTTCACAGTCAGTCCCTGCGGGAGAGCGATGTGATGCTTTCTTATTCACACTCGCACTTCTCAACGATTCGACTGCAGTACACGCGCCAGACCGGGGAGGGCTTCAGCGATATAGACAGCGCCATCCTGCTTCAGTATGTGATGAGTTTCGGGGAGCATGGCGCGCATGAGTTCTAGGCTTCTCACTGTCATATTGCTCGCATGTTCGTTCGGCGCGCGGGCGGAGTTCCGCGTTTTCGCCTGTGAGCCGGAGTGGGCGGACCTGACGCGCGCGCTGGTTCCAGACGCCAGAATCACGGTGGCGACAAGCGCCTGGCAAGATCCCCATTACATTGAGCCGCGGCCCAGCCTGATCGCCGCTATGCGTAACAGCGATCTGGCGGTCTGCACAGGGGCGTCGCTGGAGACGGGCTGGCTGCCGGTATTGATTCAGCGGGCGGCGAATCATAACATCGCAGAAAATCGCCAAGGGCTTTTTTACGCCGCATCGCATGCGCATTTACACCAGCCGCATGATCATATCGATCGCAGCATGGGAGATGTACATCCGGAAGGGAACCCTCATTTCCACCTGAATCCCCATGCGGCGCCTGAGATTATGGAAAGGCTGGCTCATCGCATTGAGCAAGTTGCGCCCGCTGAGGACACGAAGGTTATGCGTGCGCTGCATACAAGGTGGAAGATGCGCTGGAAGCAGTCGCAAGAACAATGGCGAGCGCTGGCGGATGATCTTAAAGGCATGAAGGTTGTTGTGCAGCATTCCGGGTTTGACTACCTGTTGCGCTATGCAGGGATAGAGGCCGTGCTTGATCTGGAGCCCAAACCGGGTCTGCCGCCGACGCCTTCGCATTTGAATCAGGTGTTGAACGATCCCCGTTTGCAAGAAGCCAGCGTCATTCTGATCAGCCCCTACCAGGATCCACAACCAGCTCAATGGCTGGCGGAAAGGACCGGGCTCAAGGTGCTGATCTTGCCGACTACGCTGACGGACGATGAGACGACGGACACTTTGCCGGAGCTTATTACTCACTTGCTGACCAGTCTGTCGAGATTCTCTCCAACGTCGACCAGGGTTTCTGATTCAGATGAACCCTGAGTGGATGTGGATCTGGACGCCAGTGTGCGCCAGCGTTTTGCTCTCCTTAATGCTTGCGCCGCTGGGCGATAAGGTCCTGCAACGCGGCGTCGTGTTTGCGGATATCGCCATAGCGCAGTGGGCGGCGCTGGGTGTTCTGGTGGGCGGGCGGTTTGCGTGGAGTCGCGAGTGGGGCGGCTCACTCGCCGGCTTCTCTGGAAGCGGACTTGTTTTCGCCTTATTGGCGTCCGGCGTCGTACATCTGATTGTGCAGCGCGGAGCCGCCTATCGGGAAGCCATGATTGGCGTCTTGTACGTGGTGGGCGCCAGCCTTGCGACCATCAGCGTCAGTCATGACCCCCATGGCGCTCAGGCGCTGGCTGCGACGCTGAATGGCGACCTGTTGTGGTCGCTACCGTCGCAGCTTTATGTTCTTGCCCCTGTCGCGTTGTTAGTCGTGGGGTGGCTTCGTTTTTCATCTGAATGGCGACAACGGCTGTTTTTACCTTTGTTCGCCCTGGCTGTTACGGTTTCCGTGGAAGTTGCGGGGGTCTATGTTGTGTTTGCGACACTGATAACGACGCCCTTGCTTTTGTGTCGCATAGGGGGGAGGGGAGTTATTTCCGCCGTTATTGCCTGTATTGCGGGGCATGTTACGGGGCTGATAATGGCCGCCTGGGGCGACTTCCCGGTAGGAGCCTCGGTTGTGTTATGCAATCTGGTTGTTGGCGTTTTAGCGCTGCTGCTGGTGCGGCGCTTTTTTAAAGCCAGGGATGGTCGGCGTTGATTCTAACGCTGGCCTTGATCAGGCTCCAGCGGATAAACGCCCAAAACACGGTCAGGAAGACTGCCCCAGACAGTTGTCACAGATGCAGTTTATTTCCAGCTGCGGGCTGATCATATGGAAGCCCGCAAGCTTCAGGCTTGCTTTCAACTCAGAAGCCGTCGATTGGCTGATGCTGATTTCTTTCACTTTTTGGCATTGGCTGCATATCAAAAACTGAGGGGCTTCATGGGCGTGGTCGCAGGCTATGTGAGAACAGGCGACGTATTTGTTGGCCAGATTCAGTTTATGCGCCAGCCCCTCTTCCTGCAGGAAGTCCAGAATTCTGTAAACGGACATCGCGGGCATGCTTTCGCCGTATTCGGACTTGCAGAAGTCCACCAGTTCGTAAGCGGACAAGGCTTTCTGAGACGCAAGTAACCCGGAAAGCACCTGCTTTCTCTTAGTGGTGAATCGCACGCCATGGTCCCGACAATGCCTTTCAGCATGCTCAAGGATGGTTTGAATCTGTTGCACGGCCTTACCTTTGGTCAGAAGTTTGATGACGGATGCCCGACGATTAACAATTAGCAGCCCATGGTAACCTAAAGTCGCATCTTTTTGATTGAAGATTCATGCGCCTGATTATTAACATACCGATATCATTGCCGTCTGAATTATTTCGCTGTGGGCGCAGTCTGTGAACTCTATGAATATCGAACAAGCCTTGAACGCCTTCTACAAAGAAAGCGGTTTTGAACTCGAAACCGGTAAACGGCCGGCTTTTGTTGAAGTCTTCGTGGGCTGTCTGCTGATTCCTTTGCCGAATGTAGAGACGCGTCGCAAGTACATCAAGTATCACGATCTGCATCATGTGATGACCGGCTATGATGCTTCGCAAGTCGGCGAAGGCGAGGTCAGTGCCTGGGAGTTAGGGACGGGCAGCATGCTGCATCCCATTCTGATGTTCATGAACCTGATCGCTATTTCCACCGCCTTGGCGGTCAGTCCGCGACGGGTGTTCAAGGCGTATCTGCTGGGTTGTAAAAGCCGCAATCTGTATTGCCCCAAAGTGCGTCGCCGCATTGATAACGGCGAGCTGAACGACATCGCGCAACTGCGCAGCGAGTTTGTTAACTGCCGCTGCAGCGATGGCTGGATCGCGTTGAAGATGATTCCTTTTGTCCTGTATGCGCTTCTCTCTATTATCATTCACCTGATCCTCGTGATCCCCGCTTTGCTATACAAAAAAGTCTGGGGCAAACTTTTCAGCGCCAGACTGGTGAAGCTGGTGAAAGTACGCAGTTAGCTTGCTGATCGGTTACTGACAACACAGAGAAGAATAACAATGGAAGACCTTAACTTTACTTATATTGTCAAAGACAACGAAGTCACTATCTATCATCACGGCAGGAAAGCCACGACCCTGCGTGGCGACAAAGCCCGCCAATTCGCCGAAGAAGCCGACAGCGCCTCATTCGGAGGCATGCAGCAACTGATGGCCAGACTCACCGGAAACTACAAACGCGGCAATGAGAAACACGCGAAGAAAATTCGGCGGGAAAAGTATGGTTATTAAACTGGCGCTAAACGGTTTCTGAAAAAAGGTAGATAAATGTCCGGTAAAAAAGACAGCAGTGGTGAAAGAGAGCGTTGTCCTGTTCATGGTCGCGGCCGACGTTTGTCTCGGGACAATATTTCCGAGATTCGACGGACGATCGATATCGCCAACTCGCAAGCCCGCAGAAAAGGCAAGACGCCCCAAAAGCCCAAGATCGTTATGTTCAGCTGCGCGTGCAATTGCTTCGCAGTTATTGTTGATTGAGCCTTTGAGTAGGCTCAATGCTGATTAGGAGGTTATTTCGCTGATTTCATAAGAAAAACTTAGCCCCGGGCAAGTGGAACCCGGGAGCTGAGGGTTATTCCGAAGGATTAGCTTGTTTTATCTGCTTTGCTTCTTCAAACCGCTTTTGATACTCAGGAGATAGCTTGACGCTCACAAAAGACATGAACTCGTCTATCGACTCCCTGGCGATCTCAGCAATATTATGTGAAGGGTTATTAAACTCTCTGTTTAATGCGTCTGGACTAAGTATTATAGCTATCTCGTGATCGTCAGATATAGGAATATGGTATTCGATTTCATAAGGTTGCTGAGGATGGCTCGCCGTAGGCGACTGGCTTCTTCTGGGGCTCTCAGCCTTGTCATCGTTTTCAGACATTATTCGAAATATCTGATTTGCCCTTGTGAAGCTCCTGCTTCTATAGAATTTTGCTAAATTATATAGAAGCTACAGTTGTTCAGGCTAAAGCGTGAAAAAAACGAGATATACAGACGCATCAAGCAAGCCTTGGCGGTTACACCCCAAAATCAGTACACCGTCGCACTTCATCTGATTAAGTTTGCCGAAGCGCTGAGAGAACATTGAGGGGCTGCGAAGCAGCTTCGGCATGGAATTTAGCAGAATGCGTAGCCTGACACTGCTCCTGAAAGCCGTGGATTTCAACTCTCAAATGCTGTGATGCTCTTATTTAAGAGACTTCGTTGTATTTTGTTATATGATTAAAAGGGCAAAGACTACTAAAAAGATATCGACATGATAAAAGACTTTAAAGCTATTGACGAGCTAACACCTACAGACTTCGAGATTTTTGTTAGAGACTTGTTCGTTGCATCTGGTTGGTCAGATGCTGAAATCACAAGAGCCGGTAGAGAATTCAAGCATGGTGATGGCGGTGTAGATATCTTTGCTTACAAGGGAAAGCGGAAATTTGCTATTGAAGTTAAACAACGAAGCTTGAGCGCTACTGTAGATGTAAAAGCCTTAAATCAACTTGTTACTGGTGCCTCGTTAGCAAATGTATCTAACAAGGTGTTGGTTACCAACTCATACTTCACTTCGGAAGTTAAAGCTCGAGCGTTGCGGCTAGGTGTGGAGCTCATTGATCGAGATGAGTTGCAGAACCTTTGGGTGATTAAGCACTCAGAGATTGGTAGGGATATTAAACCAAGGAAGTATCAACAAGATGTTATAGATGAAGCTTTATCAAAATATAGCGCAGGGACAACGAAGCTCTTGATTGAAATGGCTACAGGTCTAGGGAAAACCTACACTGTTGCGCATCTTCTAAAGAGATTAATTCAAGGGGAAAGTAAACGACAAAAAGTTCTCTTCCTAGCTCATCAAGTGGAGATATTGCTTCAATCGGTTACTGCCTTTAAAAACGTATTGGGTATTGGAAATTATAGCTTTTCAGCCTGCTTTTCTGGAACGAGGCCTGAGGATACAGATTTTGTGTTTGCATCATTTGATACGTTATATGGGCAGTTAAGTGAACTTTCCAATAATTCATATGATTTTATTATTGTTGATGAGGCGCACCACACAGCAGCAAGAACTTACTCTGAAGTTGTCTCTCTATTTAAACCTAAACTTTTAGTTGGCTTAACAGCGACGCCATATCGTGCGGACAATAAGGATGTAATCTCCTTTTTCGGAGGTGCAGATGGGCATATTGGAAAATTTGACTTGGTTTGGGCATTAAAGCATAAAAAACTTGCATTTCCAAAATATCTCGTCCTTCTTGATGACCTTGATCAAGAAAAAATTAACCAATTAGAAAGTGGGCTATCAATTTCTGATTTGGATAAAAAGCTATTCTTGCATAAAAAAGATCAGGAAGTTGTTCGTATTATCCAAAAAACTGTTGACGAGCAGGGAATACAAAAAGTTAAGGGAATAGTATTTTGCAGAAATATCCGACATATGAATCACCTGATAGGTTTTTTTCAACTTGGATCGGCAACACTGGTACATTCGAAGATGCAAGATCAGGAAAGAAGAGAGAATATCAGAAGTTTTAGAGAAGGAGATGTTAAGTATATATTGGTATGTGATTTATTTAATGAAGGTATTGATATTCCAGAAACTAACTTGCTTATTTTTATGAGGTATACCGGCTCCAGGACCATTTGGCTTCAACAACTAGGACGTGGATTAAGAAAAACTCCTAATAAAGACTATGTTCATGTATTAGATTTTGTTGGATCTCTAGAAAGGCTTAATGAAGTTAAAGAGCTTTCCAAGACTATTGATAGATTACCCGTTGATAGAGAAAGCCTCATTGAAGATATGGATGAGGCAGAAGCCAATACGGTTTTCCATGATGGATCGTTGGATGTCAAATATAGTGAAGAGGCAGCAAAAGTTCTCGAGTTGATTGAAAATATGAAGCTGGTACTCAATAGTCGTGAATTGTTATTAGAGAAGTTGCGGCGATACAGAGAGTTAAATGACTCAATTCCAGATATTTCGAATGTGGAGACTGCTCTGGAAGGAGTAGGCACGGATCAAATAGCTACTCATTTTGGTTCTTACTATAGCTATCTGACTGCTGCATTTGATGATGAGTTTGACAAGCAAGCAATGATTTTGAAGTTGACTCAATATGTAAGTAAATTTTATGAAGAGCATAAAATAATACCTAGTTTTAGGGCGATTTCAGTTCATTTTACATTGAATAGTCTAAATGAGTTTGTTGAGAGAGATATAAAGACATTGATCCCTGATATAGAGGGAATTGTTCGAGAAACCATTCCGTTAATCTCTATCGATAGCAAAGATAATGGCTCAAACTCTGAAATTGAAGTGCCTTGTTTGATAATAGAAAAGTTCAAAAAAACGATAACATCTCGTGCAGACTTAAAGAAGCTATCGGACACTGAAAGAGATGAAATAATTAAAAAATATCGATCAATTTCTATATTTTTGAAAAAACTAAAGGATTCTCAGTGAAATGGAGCTTGTTAATCTGCATATTCAGAATCTCAAGTTGGAATACGCTGCAAAAAAGCTAATTAAATCCATTGTATTTGAAAATGAAGAAAAAATGCTAGGGAAAGAAGATTTGTGGGAGATGATAGAAGATATGAGCATGGATGATTTCATGCTGTTAAAAAGAAACGTTTACTTTGCTGACTTGCTTAGGTTGTTTAGAGTGGAACTACTGCCTAACGAAGAGGCCTGTAATGATGCCCCTGTGAATGCTAGCTGCCTGGAAACTGACCGTGTGGCTGATAGTAGTTATAATATGAATGAATCCGAAGTCGAAGGCGAATACAATTCGGATTTTGAGCTAATACGGCTTCCGTCTCTGTCGACAAGACTTGATGAATTAGTGTTACCCAATAGATTTTCGAAACTAGTTAAAAGGTTAAGAAATATTAGCTTGTCTCATACATCCTTTTGTCTAGGCGAAACCTTGGGGGATCTTGTAGATTTAAATGTTTTTGATGTGGCGTGTCTTCCTGGTGTTGGATCATCTTATGTTGATATTTTTCAAGAGCTTAAATTGTTAGTCAGCACTACGTCGGATGTCGACATTGAGCTTGATAAAGCTTTGTCTTCTGATATTAAAATTGATTTCGCCAAAGTAGATACCAGTAATATGAGGCTAAGCTTAGGGGGGGTAGACTCCAAATTTACTAAAGCGTTAGAAAAGTACGCACGTCATATTTGCGCTGAGAATCTAGCAGAAAGTTTGGATGATGTTCTTAAGTTTGATAGGAACGTGTTGCTTTCGTTGCCAGGTTTTGGTGCGAAATTAGTAGATAGTTTGATTGATTTTCGAGAAGTGGTTAAAAAGGAAGTTGAGTTAGTTTTAACAGGAAAGGTTGACTATCAAGATCTTGAGTCCTCGTTAATTGTACCAAAAAAACTTAATAAAATACCGCTCGAAAAGATAGAAGAGGTTTTGTTAGAGGATATTGATAAATACTTTGACAGGATTGAAGAGGATGAAGCCGAAATTGCTCAAAAACGCTGGGGATTTGTAGAAAAAAAGCAAACTTTAGAAGAAATTGCCTCTAACTTTAATGTCACAAGAGAAAGGATTCGTCAAAAAGAATCCAAGATAAACAATGGTTTTGTTCAGCATCTGCGTATTAGTTCGGAGGCCATGTGGCAGCTTATTGAACCTGAGTTATCCCAGAATTTTAGTGATAAGTTCAAAGATATTTTTTCATGTTTTGCAACTGAAAAGGATTTTTATGATTTTTTAGGTTTTGTTTGTGGAAAGAGCAACCTTTATGAATATGTGTACCCTGAATTAGATAAATCTATATTGAATATCTTTTTTGCGGAAAATGGTGCGCCAATTCATATTGATGATATTAGGGAGTACATTTCCCAACTCAGCCTTGTCGAGATTGGAACTATTGATAATGCTATTCAATACTTGGCACAACGTGGCGCCTTACTTATCGAGGGTGAGAATGTTTGGCCAAGACAGCTTGGGAAAGCTGAAGCCAGTGCGTGTGTTTTATTTAATCATGAAAGAGGTCTTCCCTGGTTCGATGTCGCTAAGTTAGTAAATGGTAACGGCTATTCTAGAACCACCATTTACGAGGATCGTTTGGATAGTGAGGCCTTTAAACTGCCGGATCACATATACTTGTCTGGAAAGGGGGTATATAAGCACACAAGGTTTATTGAGGCAGAATCAATATCTCTAGATGATGTGTTTATCGAACTAATGGAGTATGCTGAGTCAGATCATAGAGACGTTTTTCATTTGATGGAATGCTATCGAGCTTCCAAAAATTTACAAGCACATGACTATTTTGTGATTAGGCATTTTGTAAAGCATTTTGGCGAGGATTATGGCTTTTACTTTGATGGTCGTTCGCAATCCGATTCTGTAGGGTTGGAAAAGGGTTTTAAAAATATCACACAAAAAGATGTAATCATTGAAGCGATGAATCGAAGTGAGAAACCTCTAACAAAAGCGGCTATTGCCAACTTACTTAAAAGCAAAAGCAGTAATCACGCGGCTTTTTATCTAGATGTTTTGATTGACGAAGGAAAAGTTGTTCAAGTGGATAGAATGCTCTACACCACGCCTAGTATAGCATATAGAAGCATTTTAATAGACGAGTATGTGTCTGCGATCGGTGAAGTATTGCTCTGGCACGAAAGACCCGTAGAACCGTCTATCTTAAAAGAAGAGCTTAATAGACGATTTTCACAAAGCTATTCAAAGTATTTTTATGCATCCATTGCACGCCTTTATGCCAGGGGGAAAGGGTGGTACAGGAAGCATAGCTTATATTCTATTAATGAAATCCCATTTAAAAATTTAAAGTCAGCAATACAGTGTGTGTGCCGTTTAGACTTGCCGGTAAATGAGAATATTGAGCTACTTCAAGAGCATATTGCCATTACAAGAGAGTCTGCTACCATTGCGCTCGCTAATTGGCGAAATTCGCCTGAGACCCTGGATTAAAATTAGTTACTATATTAATTCTCTCATACTAGGCAATTTAATGTATGCTTCATGGTGGTGCAGTAAGTACTTAAACGAAATTAATCTTATATTCCTGTCCAAACTTTGACAGGATGTCGTTCACTGACTCTTTCAGCCTGTCGAAAGTCTCATACGAATCCAAAGGCAGCCAGCTGTACTTCACCTTTCGCCACAAGATCTCTATCAGGTTTAGCTCCGGTGAATATTTCGGCAAATAGATTGGCCATATGCCTTTGTCCATCCAGTCCCACCTGTGCCGACGAAACTCTGCAGATCGGTGCACGGAGGCGTTGTCCAGGAGCACCACAGCATTCTTTAGTGGATCTTTACTCTCCGCCAGTTTATTAAAAAGCGCCACCACTTGTGCGGAATCCACCCGCTCCTCGGTTGTATGGAATATCAGCTTCTGGCGGCGGCTCATAAACCCCAGAACGTTCAGTCTCTTATTGTGTGGATAGGATTTCATTTGCGTCGGCTTCCCCACAGGGCTCCAGCCATAAGGTAAGTTGGAACGCTGACTGAAGCCTGATTCATCAAAGTAGTAAAGCTCGATTTCGCCCGCATCCTCCCAGGATTGAAGATCTTTCACAAAGCCCTGAAACTGGCGGAAGGCGTCTTCATCCCGAAGCGCGCGCAGCGAAAAGCGGAATCGCTTGAAGCTATACTTTGATTTTTTTTAAGTTCCGTTTAACGGTCTCCAGACTAGCGCTTTTTCCAGTTTCTTTCTCCAGACGTATCTGGACGTCTCGTAGTTGTTGGGGCTGCTCGTCAATCCACTTACAAACCCTTTCTTGTTCCTGCTCCGTGTAAATGGGCGGCCTTCCCGGGGAGGCGTCGCTAATGAGGCCACATATTCCCATGCTTTCCCACTGCTCAATCCAGATCGAAATGGTGTTGCGGTGGAAGTCGATAATGTCGGCAACTTTATCGATTTTATACCCCTTATTGCTGAGCAATATGGCGTGACAGCGAATACGGAAGCGGGAGCTCGGGCTGTAACGGAATCCATCAGTTAGTGTTTTGATTTCGGCAGGCTTAAGATGATTGACGTACTTCACGGTGCAAAATATGATCAGTTCGGGTGGTCGTAAGTCGCCTATTTTATTAGGAAATTTTTATTTGGCTACTTTGATGGGGATGGCTATTACATGGCGTTATTCTTCAAAGACAATCAGGAAACAGAGATCGTTATTGTGACGGAGGACTACGGAGTCAGCTCTTTCGCGCCGAGCCTCCGCGAGCACCTCAGTAATTTGAAAGCCGGTTTGCGGAAAGGTGTTTTTAACTGCGAGTTTGATGACGATGAGGGCGGATTTGACATAGAGTTGCCAGAGTTCTGGAGTGAAAGAGTCGAGGCTGTCAGCTAACCTTCATGCCAGGCCTCACCCTCCAGATTAATGGAGATGAGGCCTGAAAACTAACCCCCGTCACCCATAACTCAACGCAGAAAACAATTCCCTTCCCATATCTTCCGATGGGCGGCGGCCGTGCATTACGCGTTTGTTGTTGAGGACGGCGATGTCGCCGTCGCGCCAGGGGATTTCCCGGGTGTGGAGGTCGTACAGGGATTTGAGTTCTCCCATTAGCCAGTGTGGGACGGGGGAGCCGTCGTCCATGGTGACGGTTTGGCCGGGGTAGGGGCCGGTGAGGCTGTTGGCCAGGGCTTGGCGTCCGCCAGGCAGTTGGTTATAGACGTAGGTGGTGTAGCTAAAGTCGAGCTGGTTGTCCGCTGTTAGCTCTATTCGCACCCCTTCAAGGCCGCTGAACAACGTTTCCAGGTGATCGCGGTTGATCTCCTCCACCGGAATATCTTCATTGATCATAAAAGCCACAAACACTTTCCAGAACATCTCCGGGAACACGCGATGATAGATAAAGCGGACATTCTCGATGAAAGTGCGGCTGGTGTCGCTGAGGGAGCGCCAGATTTCGAGACCGTCGCAGTAGGTCGTCTGGCCGCGGTCGCCGGCGGCGCGGCGACAATAAAACCAGATGTAATCCGGGGTGAAGGGACTGTTGCTGTGTTCGCTGTGCAGCTCAATGCCTGGGGTTCCCGACAGCACCCGCTGCACTCGGCGGTCATAGGATTGCCGGGTGGGATCGAGTATCAAACGGGAGCTGAATATCTCCACAAAGTCGCCAAAACGCTCCGGCGTCGTTTCATAGCCGCGAAACAAGGCGACGCCTTTCTGCTCCATGGCGAAATGAAAGTCATCCGCGCTGATATGGTCAAGGGCGTCGCCGGGGTGGGCCTGGACCAAGTGGCCTGTAAAGGCGAGCTGGCGCACCAGGGTTTTGCGCGGGGCGGTGGGAATGCGATAGGTAATGGGTGAGGTTGTGGTCATGCTGTCTGCTCCTTCCGTTCCGTCTTCATGGGAGTAAAGGATTCCGCCTGCTGCAGATGCGCCAGCAGACGGGTGGCCAAGGTTTCCACATTGGGAGGCTGCACCATGGTCTGGTGCCGTCCCGGAACGTACTCCACCTCCACGCCCCGTTGCGCCCACTTGGACCAGCCCAGACTGGGATCGTCAGGGCATACGGATTTCGCCAGTTGCTCCTCCCCGAGAGGGCGGAACAACGTCACCTTGCCGTTATAAGGCTGCGGCTGATAGGACTCCACCGCATGGTAGTTCAACTTACTGATATGCAGAATGCGTCGCGCCTGCTCCAGACTGAATCCCTGGGGCAGAGCCTGGGCTTCACGGGTGGCCTGAATGGCCGCCTGCAACTGATCTTCCGTGGACAGGCCGCGCAAGGTTTCCGGGTCGACCTCCGCGATGCCGCCAAGCAGAGAGCTGATGATTTCCGCATCGTCATGAGCGGCGAAGCCGCCGTCGAATACGTGCGGCGCGTAGGCGTCCAGCAGGCCCAGAAAAGCGATCTCCCGACCCCGTTCCTGCAACACGCGGGCGACCTCGAACACCGCCACGCCCCCGAATGACCATCCCGCCAGAAAGAACGGACCTGTGGGCTGGCGTTCGCACAGCGCATCGGCGTAGAACACGGCCATGTCAGGAATATTGTCGAAGGGTATCTGCTCCGCCTCTATGCCCCGGGCCTGTACGCCGATAAAGGGGCGATCCTCTCCCAGGCTGGCGGCCAGATGATAATAGCAAAGCACCGAGGCTCCGGTGGGATGCACGCAGAACAGGGGCGATCGTTCACCCCGGGCGGTCAGCGTCACCAGGGGAGACCAGTCTTCGGGATGGGCTTTGCGGGCGCTGCGCACCTGTTCCGCCAGCTTTTCCACGGATGGATGCTGGAACAGCGTGGTCAGGGGCAGGGCGACATGAAATTCCTGCTGAATCGCGCTCATCAATCGCACCGCTAACAGAGAGAAGCCGCCCAGGGCGAAAAAGTTATCCGTCACGCCCACTGGGCTGCGCTCCAGCAAACGTTCCCATATTCGCGCGACCCCCAGCTCCACGTCATCCCGGGGGGCGACGAACTCGTTTTGCGAGGCGGCGGCGTGCATGCCTTCCAACGCTGCGTAATCCGTTTTGCCCGAGGGCGTCTGCGGCAGCGCGTCGAGGGGAACCAGCAGGTCAGGCAGCATGTAAGGGGGCAGGCGCTCGCGCAGATAGGCCAGAATGGCTTCCGTCTGCACCTCGCCTTTGCTCGCCGCACGGGTCAGAACCACATAGGCCAGCAGGCGTCGGTCCGCCTCTTCGCCTTGTGCGACCACCGCCGCCTGCTGAATGTCCTCCTGGCTCAGCAACTGCGTTTCCAGTTCCCCCGCCTCAATACGAAAACCGCGCACTTTAAACTGGCGATCCGTTCTGCCGAGCAAATCCAGGGCTCCGTCTGGACGCCAGCGCGCGCGGTCGCCGCTGCGATAGTAACGTTGTGGCGCGGACAACCCGGGCAGCGCCAGCTCCACGAAACGGGCGGCGTTCAGCTCCGGTCGGTTGTGATAGCCCAGGGCCAGGCCGACGCCGGAGATCAGCAGCTCGCCAGGCGCGCCCACCGGGCAGGGACGGTCCAGAGCGTCGACCAAATGGCACTGCATATTTTGAATCGGTTGCCCCACATCCGGCGGCAGACCGCTGTACACTACTTCGCCGAGAGTGGCGCAGACCGTCGCTTCCGTGGGGCCGTAAGCGTTGATCATGAGGCGACCCTTGCTCCATTTCGGGACCAGATCCGCCGGGCAGGGCTCCCCCGCCACCACCAGGGTTTGCAGTCCGGGAGCGGAATCCTCCGGCAGCAGGGCCAGGGAAGAAGGCGTCAGCGTAATATGGGTGATCTCAAACTCCCGCAGCGCCTGTGCCAGGTCAGGTCCGGGCATGATGCGGTCGCGGGGCGCCAGCACCAGACGGGCGCCGGCGCACAGGGCGGTGAAAATTTCCGACACTGCGGCGTCGAAACTGAATGACGCCACCTGCAATACCCGGCTGTCGCTGCGTAATCTGAACGCCTTGATATGCGCTTCCAGCATGTTGATCAAGCCGCTGTGATGCAGCAAAGCGCCTTTGGGCGCGCCGGTGGAGCCGGAGGTATAAATCATATAGGCGGCTGCGTTCGCGGCGGGCGCATAGTCCAGAGGCCGCGACGACTGGTGGCGCCAGGAGGTGATGTCGTCCAGATAAATCACCGAACCGCCGCGCTCCTCCAAAATATCAATGAAAGGCGCGTCCACGTCCGGGCTTTCCACTAAAAACAGGCGACAGCCGGAATCCTCCGCCATATAGCGCAGGCGCTCCGCCGGGTAATCAGGGTCCAGCGGCAGGAACGCGCCGCCGGCTTTCAGCGCCGCCAGCAGCGCGATCACCATATCGCAGCCCGGGCGGCAGCAAACGCCTACCAAGCCGCCTTTTTCCAGGCCGGAGGCCTGCAGCTCCCGCGCCAGCTGGTTCGATTGTTCGTCCAGCATGCGATAGCACAACTGCACGCCCGGCGTCTGTAGAGCGATATGCCCGCCATAGCGGGACACCACTTCCCGGAACTGGCTCAGCACATTGGCGTTGGCGGGCGCCGGCTGTTCGGTCAGGTTGAAGCTGGCCAGCAGACTCCAGTCGCGGGTGGTAAGCATATCCAGTTGTTTGACCGGTAAATCCGGCTGCTCCAGCGCCATGGTCAGCACCTGCTGCAAGTGCTCGGCGAACAGCTCGATGCGATGCAGATGAAAGCGTGATTCGTTGTAGGCGATAGAGAAGCTGAAGGAGCCGGCCCGTTGCAACAGACTCAGGGTGACGTCGTTGTTGAGATGGGCGGGCAGTTCGCCGTGTAATGCGTCGTAATGGGCCGCCACGTCGAACAGCGGGCAATGGTGACGCCAGGGCAGACCAAAGTCCTCCGCCATCTCCCGCCACTGGTAATGCTGATGCTGGTAAGCGTCTAAAAGCTGCGAACGGGTTTGCAGCAGCAGCGTCTTGAACGACGCCTCGGGATCAATGCTGTTGATGATGGGCAGGGCGTTGATAAAGCCCGGTTCAGAACCGTTTTCCTCCCGCCGCGCCGGCGACCCGCTGACCAGGGTTTCGACGCCGCCAGCGTCGCCATCGCTGGAGATGGCCTGGTTGTAACGCTGCAGGCATAGCTGCACGCCGGCGGTGAGAATGGTGTAAATAAGAAAGTGTCCGCCCTTGCTGATCTTCATGATGAGATCGTAAAGATGGCTGTCCAGCGCGTGGCCGTAGATCTGATAGGACTTGGGACCTTTATGGGGAAGATCGTAATCGCGGGGCAGGTTGCTGGGGCCGATGGCCTTGGTCAGGGATTTGCGCCAGTAATCCCTTGCCGCGAGTGAGTTTGCGTCAAGCAGAAAACTGCTTTCTTGTTGCGCCATGGTCTTTCCTTATTTTCCTTGTTCCGTTCATGGGGGCGTTATTGTTATGGTCGCCGACCGCGCAACCGCCCTAGAAAGCAAAGCTTTCCAAAGCGTCCTGGCTGACTGTCTCGTTACTTCTATGATGGATATTCGCCATAAAAGCGTCATCCGTGGTTTTTTCCAACAACAGAGTGCGCATGCGCTGCAATATCGGCGCGGGAATCGTCTTCAGCGTAGGGTCCGCCATCTGCGCCTTGATGGCGGAATTGAATAAGGCCACATAGTCGATCACCTGCTGCCGGGAATAACCGCGACGCTGCAGATAGAAAGTAGACCATTGTTCGAATCCGTGCTGGGGCAACCAGGTCGAATTACGAATGTCGAAGAACAAACGCTCCACCCAGTCGCAGGCGGTCTCGCTGGTCATGGTGCGGTGCCGCCAGGAGAAGCCGTTGCCTTCCAGGTCGTACTCCTGGCGGTTCTTCCAGATGGGCGTCAGCGGGTCGCAATACCACAATTGGGCGCGGTAGAAGTCCGGTTTGCTTTGCTCGATCAGCGATTGCGTTTCCCGGATGGTGTCTTCGGTTTCGCCGGGAAAACCGACGATCAGGCTGGCGTGGGCGGAAATACCGGCTGCCTGCAACTGCGGTATAGCCTCGGCGAAATTGCGTCGGCGCGCGGTTTTGTTCATGTTCTTGAGCATGGTGTCGCTGCCGGATTCAATGCCCAGAAACACCCCTTCGCAGCCCGCCTCGCGCATCAACTGGATGGTTTCATAATCACCCTGGTCGCTGCGATAAAAGGAGTTCCAGTGAAAGCCGTACTGCTTGCGGATCATCAGGCGCAGGATTTCCTTGAAACGCTTTTTCGGCACGTTGAAGGTGTCGTCAAGAAAGGTGAGGGTGTCCACATTGCCAAGTGCGGCGATGCGATCCAGCTCCTGCTCCACCAGGTCCGGCGCCAGGGTCTTGTAAGCGCCCGCCCGTTGCGGAAAACCGCAGAATGCGCAGCTGTAGGGGCAGGATTTGGCGGTGCGCAGGGAGATAAACTGGGACAACTGCTCCGGCGGGAACAGGCCATAATCGATGGCGTTTTCCTCCAGGGGGTTGTACTCGGTCTCCACCAGCGTGCGGGAAAAAGGCCGCAACAGGCTTTTGGGATCGCGAATGGCCAGATTGGCGACGCCGTCCAGCGGCTCTCCCTTTTGCAGGGCGCTGATGACATGGGCCAGCGCCTGCTCGCCTTCGGAGCTGATCACGTAAGTGTCCGCCCCCAGATATTCAAAAAGACTGGACAGCTCATCGGCGTTGCGCACTTCCGCCTGTCCGGAGATGTAGGGGCCGCCGACGATGATATGAGCGTCACTGTGCTCGCGCACGAATTTGATCACCTCGATCATCGGCTGGGGCGACACATACAGCGTGGTGGTGACCGCCACCGTGCGCACCTGACCACTGAGCAGGATGCGGCGCATCTCCTCTTTTTCCCGCTGGAACAGGTTGATCCAGTCCACGGTGAAGCCGCGCCGGCGCAGAAAAGACGCCAGGTAGCTCACCGCCGGCCAGAGAAAATCGAGGTTGTTGAACTGCTGGTGAGACTGGCCGGCTTCGTCATAAATATGATTAATCAAATCCAGCGCCGTGTACGGCTGTCCCTGGTGCTCCACAAAGGCCAGCCGGAGGTCGCGCCAGGCGCCGCCGTGATTATCGACGGAACGCACCATCTCCACGTGTTCGGGAGTGGGCGGCATATTGGTTCCGACAATCAGGCAATCGATCATATCCGCTTTCCTTCCTTGTTAGCCCGCCGCATCACTACTGTTTGCAAGCGGCGGGTCTTTATTGTTATTGGCTCGCGCTGTACTGCCCTTGCTCAGCCGCTGAGACCTGTTCAGGTCGCTTAGAAATCATGCTCTGGTTCTAAAAATCAAACTCCTCCGCCGCATCCGCCCCGCCGGTGGCGGGTCTGCCGTCGGCGCCGGCCAGGGACAGCAGACTGTCTCCGGGACGTTGCGCGGCAGTTTCCAGCAGGTGTTGATAGTGCTCCTGCAAGGCGGCGATTTCTTCCGCCGTGAAACGCTCACGGTCATATTCGAAGATAATGCGCACCTGTTCCGGCAGGGCGCTGACGGACAGCACCAGGTCGTATTTGGCGGAGCCTCGCTGTCCTGGCAGATAGGTGACTTCCAGATCATCCAGGAAAACGGCTTTGGGCGGCGCGGCGACCGCCGGCGCATCCCCATTCTGGAAATCGAACACAACTTGGAAGATAGGCTGTCGGCCCGCCACCCTGGGAGATTGCAGCGAACGCACCAGGAGGTCGAAAGGCAGCTCCTGATGCGCCTGCGCCTGCAGGGCTTTGTCGCGCGCTTGGGCCAGCAGGTCGAGAAAGCTGGCGCTGGCGTCCAGGCGCAAACGGATCGGCAGCGAATTGACGAAGAAGCCGATCAGGTTCTCCAGCTCCTGCCGGTTGCGGTTGGCCACAGTCGTTCCCACCACAATGTCCGACTGTCCGCTGAGCCGTTGCAGCAGGGCGGCGAAGGCGGCGAGCATGGTCATGTAAAGAGAACTGCCCTGTCGGCGATTGAACGCCTGCAGCGCGGTCAGAGTCGGCGCGGGCAGATCCTGCACCGCCAGGGCGCACAGGCCCGCGGCCTCGCTGTGAGGACGACGGGGCAGGCGGATGGCCTCCGGCGCGTCCTGCAGCTCCTGACGCCAGTAGTCCAGATGCTGCTGCACCCGTTGCGGCGTCAGCAGGCGGCGCTGCCAGCAGGCGAAATCCGCATATTGCAATTGCATCGGCGGCAAACCGGCGGCGCCGGTGCGACGGCTGTGATAGAAGGCTTGCAACTCGCGCACGAACACGCCGTTGGACCAGCCGTCAAAGATGATGTGATGCATGGTCGCCAGCAGCACATGGCGCTGCTCCTCCAGCATCACCAGGCGAATGCGCAGCAGGCGGTCGCTCTCCAGGTCAAAGGCGTAGTTGGCTTCCTGGCGCGCCAGCTCGCCGACTTCCGCAACCCGTTCCGGTTCTGGAAGAGCGGACAGGTCGAAAAAACGCCAGTCCGGCTCGATATCGCTTTGGATATCCTGCACCGGCGCGTCTCCCTCCATATGAAACCGGGTGCGCAGCACTTCGTGGCGGGCGATGATGTCACGGAAGCTGTCGCGCAACGCCTGCGCATCCAAGGGACCTTTCAGCTCCAGGGCGATGGGCATGTTATAACCCGCCGCGGCGCCTTCCAGTTGATGCAGAAACCACAAGCGCTCCTGGGCGAAGGAAAGCGGCGGCGCGGCGGGCCGCTCCTGCGCGCATAGCCGTTCGCCGTCATCATCCGGGGCGGCGGGCGCGAGGGCGGTCAGTCTTTCCGCCAGCTCGGCGATAGAGGGGTTCTCGAAGACGTCTCTGACTGAGGCGTCCACCCCCAGTCGCGCGCGGATGCGGTTGAGCAGACGGGTGACTAACAGGCTGTGGCCGCCCAGCTCAAAGAAATTGGCGCGAATATGAATACGCGGCTGCGCCAGCAGTTCACTCCACATGTCATGCAGATTGCGCTCCAGGGCGCTGCGCGGTTCCGCCAGCAATTCCGGCCCTTCAATCAGGGCGTCCGGCGCGGGCAGGGCGCGACGGTTGATTTTGCCGCTGACGGTGACGGGCATTTTCTCCAGGGTCAGGATGCGGGCGGGCGCCATGTAGTCCGGCACCCGCTTGCGCAACCAGGCGCGCAGGTCGGCGGCATCGAACCCTTCCAGGCGTCGGGGCTCCACATAGGCCAGCAGGCGCATGCCGGCGCCGTCATCCCGGGCGATCACTGCGGCGGCCTTGACGTTGTCATGGCTGTTCAGCACCGCCTCCAGCTCACCGGGCTCCACCCGGAATCCGCGAATCTTCACTTGCTCATCAATGCGCCCCAGATACAGGAACTCGCCTTTAGCGGTGCGCCGCGCCAGATCTCCAGTGCGGTACAGTCGCTGACTGATCTCGCCATGGGAACTCATGACAGTGGTGGTGAGGAAGCGCTCGGCGGTGAGATCGTCTCGTCCGACGTAGCCCTGGGCCAGACAAACGCCGCCGATGTACAGCTCGCCGGGCGCGCCAGTGGGAGTGGGGCGACCCAGTTGGTTGAAGATATGCAGTTGTACGCCGGGCAGGGGCGCGCCGATGCCCGGCAGCACTGGCCAGCGCTCCGGCTGTTCTTCCAGCTGCAAGGCGCTCACCACGTGGGCTTCGGTGGGGCCGTAATGATTATGCAGACGGCAGTGCGGGCGCTCGCGGAAGAAGCGGCGCACCGGCGCGCTGATCTGCAACTGCTCGCCGGCGGTGATGATATCGCGCAGTAAATCGCTGGAGCTGCGATCCCGGACTGCGTCATCCTCGGCGATGGTCTCCGCCAACTGCTGTAAAGCGACGAAGGGCAGAAACAGACGCTCTACCCCTTGCTCCCGAATAAAGGCCATCAAGGCGCGCGGGTCCTGCCGCAAAGGGGCCGGGCACAGCACCAGGGAGCCGCCGCAGGCCAGCGTGGCGGCGAA
This sequence comes from Hahella sp. NS-SX17, assembly GCF_057367735.1. Lineage (NCBI taxonomy): Bacteria > Pseudomonadati > Pseudomonadota > Gammaproteobacteria > Oceanospirillales > Hahellaceae > Hahella > Hahella sp. NS-SX17. Next base: position 4,290,926 of record NZ_CM170632.1, on the reverse strand, counting down.
TTCCTGAAAACAGACGTCAAAACCGACGGCGGCGAACTGCAGGGTGCGCGCTGGCGCGCTCAGACGGGGATGTTGGCGATGCCAGGCCACCAGATTGCCCAGCGCGCGCTGGGGCATGGCGACGCCTTTGGGAGCGCCGGTGCTGCCGGAGGTGTACAAAATGTAGGCGATGCAGTCCTGATCCGGCAGCGGCGGCGGTTCCGCGCGGCGACGGGACAGTTGCGCCCACATTTGCGGCAGCGGTGCGATGGCGCAGGGCGCATCTCGCCAGCCGTGCTGTGCGTTCACCGCCACCAGCAGGCGTGGTCTGGCGCTTTCCACCATCTGCCGCACCCGGGGCAAAGGGAATTCAGGGTCGATCGGCGCATAGGCGACGCCCATCTTCAGCGCCGCATACTTGAGCACAAACAGCTCCGGGCTGCGGGGCAGCCAGAGCGCAATCACATCGCCGCCCGTTACGCCTTGCTCCCGCAGCCAGTCCGCCGCCTGATTGGCGAGGCGGGCGAATTCTCCGTAGCTGACGTGGGAATGGAGTCGGGACCATTCCGTCAGCGCGTCAGCCTGAGGACTCCAGCTCAGGGCTTCCAGGTCCGGAGTGCGTTCGCATTGATCCTGAATCAGGGAGGGCAAGGGCGTCGCCCCCTGGGCGGGCTGGGCGGGAATTTCCGCCGGCGCCGCCAGGGGCAGGCTCAGCACCGGTTCATCCGGGCGGTTGACGCAAAGCTCCAGCAGGCTCAGATACACCCCCAACATGCGCTCAATGCTGGCGCGGTCGAACAGGGTGCGGTTATAGACCGCCTCCCCGTGTATCTGTCCCTGGGACTCGGTCAGGGAGAACAGCAGGTCGAAAGCGGCGCGCTGCTGCCGGATCGGGAATGGCGTAATCTCCAGATCCGGCGTTTCCCGCGTCACTGTGGGGGCGTTCTGCAACACGAACATGACCTGGAACACGGGGTTGTGATTGAGGGTGCGATCCAGCTCCAGTGACTCCACCACTTTGTTGAATGGCGGGTCCTGATGCTCATAAGCGTCAAGAGAGACGGCTTTAACTTCAGTCAGCAACTCATTGAAAGTAAATTCTTTCTTGCTGCGAATTCGGAGCGCCAGCGTGTTCACGAAAAAGCCGATCAGCGGCTCCAGTTCGGGACGGGTGCGATTCGCTACCGGCGCGCCGATGACAATGTCCCGTTGCCGGCTGTACACCTTCATCAGGGCCGCGAAGGCGGCGCAGCTCACCATGAACAGGCTGGCTCCGGCGGCGTCGGCGAAACGCCGCAATGCTGCAGTGAGGCCGCTGTCGATATGGAAAGGCAGGGTGTCGCCGGTGAAGTCCGCCTGCGCCGGGCGCGGACGGTCATGGGGCAGTTCCAGCAGGGGCGGCGCATCCGCCAGTTGCGACCGCCAGTATTCCAGTTGTCGCTGCGCTTCCGGCCGCTCCAGACGCAATACCTGCTCAGCGGCGTAGTCGGCGTATTGCAGGGACAGCGGCGGCAGATTGAGCGTCGCTGTGTCGTTCAGGCCTGAAGTATCCGGGTCGATAGCCTGATAGAAGGCTTTCACCTCGTTGAACAGGACGCCGATGGACCAGCCGTCGGAAATGATATGGTGCATCGTCAGCAACATCACATGGCGTCGCGGCGCCAACCGCACCAGCAGCACCCGCACCAGGGGGCCGCCACTCAGGTCGAAAGGCGTCTGCGCCGCTTCCACGGCGAGTCGTTCCGCCTCAGCCTCTCGCCGGTCTGAGGGGTGAGACTCCACGCTGGCCTGCAGAAAATCGCAGGGAAGGTCCAGATGAATGCGCTGATAGGGCGCGCCATCCGCGCCAAGCGTTTCATCTTCGTGGAAGGTGGTGCGCAGAATTTCATGCCGCGCTGAGGCGCAGGCGAACGCCTCCCGCAGGCGGTCAGCGTCAAGTTCGCCGTTGATGCGTACGGTCATGTGCAGGTTGTAGGCGCTGCTGCCCCCGTCGATCTTGCTGAGGAACCACAGACGCATCTGCGCCGGCGCCAGGGTGGCGCTGCGGGCGCCGCCAGCAGGCGTACGACGGGCGGCTTTTTCGGCGGGCGTCGCAATGGTCGCGGCGTTGCGCTCGCGCACCAGCGCGGCCAATTCCGCTACATTGGGACATTCGAAGAGGTTGCGTACGGTCAGGCCGGCGCCGAAGCGCTGATTGAGGCGGGCGATGATCTGAGTCGCCAATAGGGAATGGCCGCCGAGATGGAAGAAATTGTCGCGCACGCCAATGACCTCCTGCTGCAACACTTCCGCCCACACATCGGCGACCGCCTGTTCAAACCCGGCGCCCGGCGCCACATATTCGACTTCCCGGGCGCTGCGTTGCGGAACCGGCAGCGCCTTGCGGTCGGTTTTGCCGTTGGCGGTCAGAGGGATGGCGTCCAAAGCGATCACCGCTTCCGGGATCATATAACCAGGGAGACGACGAGCCAGCCGTCGTTTCAGATCATCTGCGTCGATATTGCGCCCAGGCGCGCCGACCACATAGGCGGCCAGGTAAGGCCCGAGGTTGTCGTCCTTGATCACAGACACGATGCAGTCTTTAACTAATTTCTCATGATTATCTCGCAAGCTATTGATACATGATTCAATTTCTCCCAGCTCTATGCGGAATCCACGCACTTTCACCTGCTGGTCGATGCGTCCGAGATACTCCAGTTGGTCCTCGCTGTTCACCCGCACCAGATCGCCGGTGCGGTACAGCCGCTCGCTGAGATCGCTGGAAAACGGGTTTGAGATAAAGCGCTGGGCGGTCAATTCCGGCCTGCCCAGGTAGCCCCGCGCCAAGCCGTGGCCGCCGATCAATAATTCACCCGCCACGCCGCGAGGAACCAGTTGCAGATTCTCGTCGACGATATGAATCAAAGTATTGCTGACAGGGCGTCCGATGTTGGCCTTGCCGCCAGGGCGACGCAGGGCGCAGGTGGAGTAAGTGGTGTCTTCAGAGGGGCCATAGAGGTCGTAGACGCGACGAATATGCGGCAATGCGTACAGTTGCTCCACCAGTTCCTGCTTCAGCGGTTCGCCCGCCAGGTTCACCGTGCGCACCTGCGGCGGCACGGCGTTGGCGCGCAGCAGCGCCTGAATGGCGGAAGGCACGGTATTGATCAGACTGACCCTGGAATAGGCCTCCAGATCCCCCACGCGCTCCGCCAGCGCGGTCATATTGTCCGCCAGGCGCACGCGGCCGCCGCTGCACAGGGTAACGAAAATCTCGAACACGGAGAGGTCGAAGCAAATAGACGTCGTGGCCAGCACTTCCTCCAGCTCCTCCAGATGGTATTGGGTCTGCGCCCAGTGAATTAGCGCGCCGACGGAGCGGTGCTCAATCGCCACGCCTTTGGGCAGTCCGGTGGAGCCGGAGGTGTAGATCACATAGGCCAGATTGTCCGCGGCCACAGGACGCTCAGGATTGTTGTCTCCGCAGCCCGCGGTCAGGGTTTCCAGGTCGTCCAGCATCAGGGTGGCGACGCCTTCCGGCAATCGACCGCAGGCTGAGCGCTGGGTCAGGGTCAGTCGCGCGCCGCTGTCCTCCAGCATGTAGGCGATGCGTTCAGTGGGATAGGTCGGATCGAGAGGCGCATAGCTGGCGCCGGCTTTGAAGATGGCGAGCAGGGCGACCACCATGTCCAGAGAGCGGTCCAGACAAACGCCCAGCCGCTCCTCCAGCCTGATTCCCTGTGAGATCAGCCGATGCGCGAGACGATTGGCGCGGCGGTTCAGCTCGCCATAACTGAAAGAGCGCCCGTCCCGCATGACGGCGGTCAGCTCGGGATGCAGCTCGGCGCGACGTTCGAACAACTGGTGAATGCAGAGCGTATCGGGATAGGGTTGGGTTTCCAGAAACAGCCCGCGACTGAGTTCGCCGTATTGGTCCCTGTCCAGCATGGGCAGGCCCAGTACGGGACGCTGCGGCTGATTCAGCGCCGCATCCAGCAGCGTCAGGTATTGCCGCGCCATACGTTGTACGGAGTCCTTCCGCAACAACTGGGAGCGGAACCAGAAGTCCAGATGAAAACCATGGGCGTCCTCTTCCCCGTACACTTCCAGATCAAAGCGGATCTGGCCGGGTTGCGGCAGACGCAGCGGCGTCACCTGCACCCCTTCCAGTTCAAATGCGTCCATGGGCGCGTTCTGCAATACAAAAAGCAACTGGATCAGAGGCGGAAAGCTGAGGTCGCGATCCGGTTGCAGCGCCTCCACCATGCGTTCAAACGGCAGATCCTGGTGATTGTAGGCGTCCAGCGCGGTGTGTTTGACCCGGCGCACCAGCTCGCGGAAGTTGGGATCGTCGGACAGGTCGCAACGCAGAGGCAGGGTGTTAACGAAAAAGCCGATCAGCGCTTCCACATCCGCCTGATTGCGGTTGGCGATCAGGCTGCCCACCACCACATCCTGCTGGCCGCTGAGACGGCCGATCAATACGTTGAAAGCCGCCAGCAGCACCATATACAGGCTGGCGCCGGAGGCCCCGGCGAAATGTCGGGCCTGAAGCGCCAGACGCGGCGGCAGGTCGATACGGACGCAATCCGCGTCAGGGGAGGGTTGCTGAGTGCGGGGGAAGTCCAAAGGCAGATTCACCAGCGCCGGCGCGCCCTGCAGCTGTTGACGCCAGAAGTCCAGCTCCTGCTGCAGCAGTTCGCCTTGCAGGCGTTCCCGCTGCCACACGGCGAAATCCGCATATTGCAGCGCCGGCGGCGGCATTTCGCAGGCGCGGTGGCGCAGGGCCGCCCGGTACAGCGCCGCCAGCTCCCGCACAATGACGCCCACGGACCAGGCGTCCGCGATAATGTGATGAATACACAGGTTCAGCCAGCTCAGGCTGCCGGCGCGGCTGCTGTCCAGCTCCACCAGGGTGACGCGCAGCAGGGGGCCTTCCGAGAGATCGAAGGGACGACGGTTTTTTTCCACGAAGTACGCTTGCGCGCGGGTCTTACGGACCTCCAGATCGCTGTCGGCGAACCATACCCGCTCGATGGCGACGGGCAGAGAGGGCGACACCCGCTGCGCCGGCCGTCCGCCTTCGCTGACGAACAGAGTGCGTAGGATTTCATGACGGGAAACCAGCGTATCCAGCGCCCGCTGCAAGGCAGTAGGGTCGAGAGGGCCTTGTAGTTGCAAGGCGGCGCTGATGTTGTAGGCGACGTTGTCCCCTTCGAATTCATGCAGGAACCACAGGCGTTCCTGAGCGAAGGACAGCGGAAATTGATAAATCTGTACGGCGGTGGAGGCTTCGGTCATAGCGGCGTACTTGCTCGTTATTATGTTCTTTGGGTTGTCGTTATGGTTGTGGTCTGTTTTATCCGGTCTTCAGGATGACTCCGCTGCCGCGGGGTTCTGGGTTTCCGGGCTCCGGCTCTCTGTATTCGGCGCGCCAACGGCGTAGCGAGAGCGATCGGCGGGGCGAATGCCTGCTGCAGACGTCTCCGCCGTCACGGGCCGGGCTGCGTCAATGGCGGCGGCCAGATCCTTGAGCGCTGTCTTCTCAAACAGCAGCGCCAGCGGCAGGTCGCGCCGCAAGCGCCCGCGCAGTTGAGACAGAACACGGGTGGCGCTCAGAGAATGTCCGCCCAGTTCCAGAAAATGATCGTTGCGGCCGATAGGACGTCGGTCCAGCACCTGACTCCAGATGTCCGCGATCAGCTTCTCCGTCTCTGTCTGCGGAGCCTCGTAAGGCGCATCCGCGCGCAGTTGCTCCGCCTCGCGCTGGATCGCCTTGCGGTCCAGTTTGCCGTTGGCGTTCAAGGGCAGGCTGCCCCGTTCCCGCAACAGCGCCGGGGTCATGTAAGCGGGCGCTTGCCGGGCCAGCCATTGGCGGATGTCGTTGAGGTCCAGCGGCGAGTCCTCCGCGCTGCGGGGCGTGACGAAGGCAGCCAGTACGGTATGTCCATCCGCGCCCCGGGTGGCCGCCACCGCCGCTGCGCGCACGCGTTCATGACGGGACAGCAGGTGTTCTATCTCTGCTGGCTCCACGCGGTGTCCGCGCACGGATAACTGGTCGTCGATGCGTCCGAGGAAATCCAGATTGCCGTCTTCGCGCCAGCGGCCTTTGTCCCCGGTCAGGTACACCCGCTTGCCGGGCTTGTAGGGATGCGCCACGAAGCGCGCGGCGGTGAGATCCGCGCGTCCCCAGTAACCTCGCGCCAGGGAAGGTCCGCTCAGGGCGATTTCTCCCGCCGCGCCCAACGGCGCCAGGCGCTGCTGGCGGTCCAGAATCAACGCCTCGGCGTTGGCGATGGGCTTGCCGATGGGATAGGGGCTGGGCTCCTGGGGCGCCAGATAGCAGGAGGTGGCGCACACGCTGAACTCGGAGGGCCCGTAATTATTCGAGACCTTGATGCGGTCGCTGGCGTCGCCGTTACGGATGCCTTGCAAAGTATCGCCGCCGGATTGCAGTACGATGTTCTGCAGCAGGTGCGGATAGCTGGCGCAGGCTTCCTCGCACAAGGCCGGAGGCAGAAAGGAGATATCTATGCGCTGTTCATACAGAAACTCGCACAGGGGACCGACATCCCGTCGTATCGCCTCCGGGGTGATCACAATCGTCGCCCCGGCGCACAGCGACGGCAGCGACTCCCACACGGAGGCGTCGAAAGCCGGCGACGCCAGCAGCGTGGTGCGTTTGCCCGCCTGAATATCGAATTGACGGCGGCTCCATTGGATCAGATTGATGAGTCCGCGATGCTCCAGTATGACGCCCTTGGGCTCTCCGGTGGAGCCGGAGGTGAAGATCACATAGGCCAGATTGCGCTGTTCGCAGGCGCGGACTGGGGCCTGAACGCGACGGCTGTTGAGGGCGAGGGCGTCCAGGGGGATGAAGGGAATCTGGCTATGTTCACGCCACAATACGGCTTCCTCGGCGTCGCCAATTACTAGTTTGCATTGCGCCTGCTGGAAGGTGCGCAGGCGGCGCTCGGGTGGGTAGTCCGGGTCCACCGGAACAAAGGCCGCGCCGGCTTTACCCGCCGCCAGTTCGGCGATCAGCAGGGCGGCGCTGCGGGGTAGAGCGACGCCGATGCGGTCCTCCACGCCCACGTCATAGCGTTCCTGCAGCACTGCGGCCAGGGCGTTGGCGCGTTCGTCCAGCTCGCGATAGCTGATGCGACGCTCCCCGTCTTCCACCGCTATGCTGTCCGGCGCGGCGGCGACGGCCTGCTCGAACAGGTCCAGATAGCTGTCGCAGGAGGGCAACGGATAAGTCTCGCCCTGAAAAGCGCGCAGGCGGTCGTACTCGGCTGCATCCAGCAGGTCTATTTGCCGCAGCGATGGGGAGGTCAGATCTCCGCTCGCGCCCAGTCCCTGGCGCAGCAGGCGCTCATAGTGTCCGCTCAGGCGCTCGACGAAGGCGCCTTCGAACTGCGCCGGGTTGAACAGAAAGCGCATGACCAGCGTCATCCCCTCCGGGCCATGCTCCGGCGTGGCGGTGACGCCGAAGTCATAGGGAATGTCCTCGTGTTTGCTGATGCTTTCCACTTGAATGGCGTCGCGGAAAGCGCCTTCCGGCTGCGTTGGCGCGGGAAAGTTCTCGAAGGCGAATAGATGGGTAATCAGGTCTTTGCCTAGAGGGCTCAGGCTTTGGATGTCGCTCAACGACAAGTATTGGCGGGATTCCGCCTCCAGCAGACGCATCTGCGTCGCCTGGGCCAGTTCGCGCAAGGTGGCCTCGGGACCGACGCGCAAACGGAGGGGCAGGGTGTTAATGAAGACGCCTACCATTTCCATGGCCCCGGGAAGCTCCGCCGGACGCCCGGACACCAGGGTCCCGAACGCCACGTCGTCGCAATCGTTGTAGCGGGCCAGCAATGCGCCCCAGGCGGCTTGCAGGATCGCCCCGGGGGTCATTCCCCAGTCCGCAGCGGCCTGTCGCACTCGCTCACTAAGCGTCCTGGGCAGCGCGTGGGTGAAAGTGCGTTTGCCGGCGCTGGCGGGTGCGAGGGTCTGCTGCCGTGGGACCTGGGCGGCCTGATGGTAATCTTCCAGTTGTCCGCGCCAATAGCTCCGGGCCTGGGTCGCGTCCTGGCGCTCCAGCCACTGAATGTAACGGCTGTAGGGCGGCGGCGCGGGCAAGTCCACGGGGCGACCTTCGCGCAGGGCGTCATAGATCAGGGTGAAATCCCGCAACAACAGGCTCAGACACCAGCCGTCCATGAGAATATGGTGCAGGCTCCACAACAGGGCGAAGCGGTCGTCCGCCAGCTGCAGCAGACGCATGCGCATCAACGGCTCCTTCAGCAGATCAAAGCTGCGCTGGCGGTCTTCCGCCTGCGCCTGACGGATAAGCTCTTCCTGGAAATCCGGCGACGCCTCACGCAAATCGGCGTAATGAAACTCGCCGACCCGTTGATGTAGCACCGCCTGCAGGGGGCGGGACACTTTCTCGGCGATGAACTGGACGCGCAGGATGTCGTGACGCTGGAATAACCGCTCCCAGGCCTGCTCCAGCAGATCCACCCGCAGCTCGCCGCGCAGCCGGTACAGCGCCTGTTCGTGATACACCGGCGCGTCCGGATGCAGCAGGCTTTGATAGAGCATGCCTTCCTGCATGGGGGATAAGGGATACAGGTCCTTGAGGTTTTCCTTTTTGATCATGAAATGATTCCTTCCAGCTCATCCAGGCTGATATCAGAATAAGTCAAATCCGAGGGCGTGACGGTGGCCCCGGCGCAGCCCAGGCAGTGTTCAGCCAGATGCGCTAGCTGTTCGCTCCAGCAGGTCAGCAGGGCGTCGGCGTCCAGCAGGGGGCGCACGCGGTCGATGCAGAGTTGCAGACGCAGGCGTCCGCCCAGAGCCATCGCGCTGATTTCCAGGGCGCAGGGGCGAGGCGCGTCGGGATGCACGCAATCGCCGCAGGGTTCGTCGCTGAAACTCAGGCTGGCGTCAGCGAGAGGGGCGTCGAGGTGACCCAGGTAGTTGAAGCTGATCTGCGGTTGCAGGTTGAAGCGCAGCGCCGCGGTGGCGGCGTCGCAGCCGAATTCCTGCAACAGGGAGTAGCCCGCGCCCTTGCGGGGAACGCGTCGAAGACTCTCTTTCACCGACTTGATCTGATAGTCCAGCTCGCGGTCGCCGGGCAAGGTCAGGGACAGCGGCCACAGACTGGTGAACCAGCCGGCGCAGCGGGACAGATCCAGATCCGTCTCCAGCAGGTCGCGGCCGTGACTCTCCATCAACAGGTTGAGATTGACCGCTGCGTCGTCGATTGGCGCCATGGCGCGGGCCAGGGCGGTGAGCAACAGGTCTTCCGGCGTGGTGTTGTAGGCCTGATTGGCGGTAGTCAGCAACGCCTGGGTCAGCGCTGGGTCCAATTCCCGCATCAAAGTCAGGGCGTCGCCATAGCGGCAGGGGCCGTTGTCTGCGTCGTCGAGGCTTTGGGTTTCCTCCTGCGCCGCCCAGTAAGGAATGTCCGCCTGCAGTTCGCGACCGCCGCCGAAGCGCGCCAGCTGCGCCGCCCAGCGGGTGAATCCGGGGGCTTCCGGCAGCTCGACGGGCTGGCCGTCGCAGGCCTGGGCGTACCCTTGCACCAGATCATCCAGCAGAATGCGCCAGGACACCCCGTCCACCGCCAGATGGTGCGCCGCCAGCAACAGTCGGTCGCCGTCCGGGCAGTGCAACAGCGCGGCGGCGAACAGACGTCCGTTCTCCGGGTCCATGGCGGCGTGCAGTTGTTCGCCCTGGTGAGCCAGCGCAGAGGGAAGGTCTTTGCTGTTTCTGAGATCAATTTCCCGTAGTTGTACTCCCGGTGAATCCTCCAGTGGCATGGCCTCCTGCATCCAACGGCTGTCGTGATCCCGCAGGAAGCGAAGACGCAGCGATTCATGAAGCGCATAAATCCCGTCCAGCGCGGCCTGTAGCGCAGAGGGGGACAACGGTTGCTCGCTGCGTAACAGCAGCCCGTGATTGAAACGGCGTGGGTGCTCGCCATGTTCCCGGAAAAAACGGCTCTGCGCCGGCGTGAGGGGAACCGGACCCTGCGGGATTGCGGCCAGATCCTGATCCTGGCGTTGCTCCAGCGGCGCAATCCAGGGCGCCAGGGCTGCGATGGTAGGGTTGGCGAACAGATCCTTGATGGCCATTTTCCAGCCTTCCCTGTGTAGCCGGGAGGCCAGTTGAATGGCTTTGATGGAATCGCCCCCCAGAGCGAAATAGTTGTCGTTCACGCCGATCTGATCCTGTCCCAGGATTTCGCCCCACAGCCCCGTCAGTCGCGTTTCCAGGGGGCTTTGCGGCGCGGCGAACGACGTCGTCACGCCGAGACGGTCGCTGCGTCCCTGCTTCGCCAGCGCCTTGCGGTCCAGCTTGCCGCTGGCGTTCAGGGGCAGCGCATTCAACGCCACATAGCCGCTGGGAAGCATGTATTCTGGCAAACGTTCTTGTAAGTATTTTCTTAAACTATCTGCGCCAACTTCTTGTTTTAAAACAATGTAGGCGATCAGTTCGGCGCTGGCGGCTGCATTCTCCGTGTCAGGGGCGACGAGCAGCGCCGCCGCCTGCGCTACATCGGGATGGCTGCGCAGATGGGTCTCCACATCTCCCAATTCGATACGATGACCGCGCACTTTCACCTGATCGTCCATGCGTCCCAGGAACTCCAGCGCGCCGTCCATGGTCCAGCGACCGCGGTCGCCGCTTTGGTAAAAGCGAACCGCGCCGGAAGCGGAACAGGGAGAAGAGAGGAAGACGAACTTCTCTCCGTTCAGCTCCGGCCGGTTCAAATAACCCCGGCTGACCCCTGCGCCAGCCAGAAAGATTTCTCCCGGGACCCCCGCCGGGACCGGGGCGCCGTAGCGATCCAGCACCCAGGCGCGGGTGTTGCGCAGGGGCTGGCCGATGGGGACGCAGGGCGACAAGGGCGGACGCTTGCTGTCGATCACGTAGGCGGTGGCGTCCACGCAACACTCAGTCGGCCCATAAACGTTGATCAGGCGCACGGCGGGCAACGCCTCGCCAAAGGCTTGCGCCAACGCGCTGGGCAAGGCTTCGCCCCCCACCAGCAGCGTGTCCAGGGCCAGTTCGTCGCTGCGTCGCGCCAGCTCGGGCAGCCACATCGCCAGCAGCGTGGGGGTGCAGTCGCTGAGGGTGATGCGTTGCTGAATAAACAGCTCGGTGAGGCGAACGGCGTCCTGTCGCGAGTCCTGATCCACCACCTGTAGTCGATGTCCGTGCAGCAAGGCGGGAAACAGCTGTTGCACGCTGGCGTCGAACACCGCGTTGGCCAGCAGCGCCACGTTAATGGGGCGGCTGTAGCGGCGATAGGCGATATCCCAGAGGGCGTCGTTCAGGTTGACCAGGCTGCGGTGCTCAATGGCGACGCCTTTGGGGACGCCGGTGGAGCCGGACGTGTAGATCACGTAGGCGAGCTGCTCTGGACTGAGCGGCCGTTGCAACGCCGGCTCCGGCGCAGCTTCCAGGTGTTGAGCCGCTTCCGGCAGCGCAAGGATATGTATGGCGCCGCCGGCGTCGATATCCCGCAGCGCCGACAAGGTCGCGTGGTCAGCGACGATGATGCGTAAGCCGCTGTCGACGATCTGCTGGCGCAGACGCGCCTCCGGTTGCGCGATGTCCAGCGGCAGGTAGGCGCCGCCGGCGCTCATTATCCCCAGAGCCGCCACCGCCAGATTGACCGAGCGGGCGGTGCACAGGCCGATGGGTTCGTCGTCGGCGACATTGAGCTCCGCCAGTTGGCGCGCGAGTCGGTTGGCGGCTTCGCGCAGCGTCTCATAACTCAGTTGCGCGTCGCCATCACAGACCGCGATGCGCTGAGGAGAAGCCTGGGCCTGGCGCAGAAAGCGGTCAATCAGCGTGTCGCTGTCAGGCCGCCAGGATAAGCCTTCGCTGACGTCCCGCAGCAGCTCCAGACTGGCTTCGGAGAGCAGAGGAATGGCGCTGACCTTAATCTCGATATTACTGCAAAAAGACTCGATAATTGTCTGAAAAATAAGGGGAATGGATTCCACGTAGGCGGGTTCGTAACGACTCCGGTTGTAGATCAGCTTGCCTTGCAGACGTTCGCCGGGCATGAATTGCAGGTCGAAGTCGTAATGGGTTTTTTCGAAGCTGAACACGTCCTCTACGGCGAAGCCCAGGTCGGACTGTTCCGCGGCCCGTTTCACGAGAGCATCCACCGGATAGTTTTCCACCGCCATCACCAGATTGAACAGCCCCTGATCCTGGCCAGCGAAACCAGCGGCGGCCTGAATTTTCGCCAATGGATAGTGATGATGGGGGGCGGACGCCAGATGACGCTGCTGCAGCGTCTGCGCCAGTTGCAACAGACTGCGCTCGGGATCGACGCGAATCCGGCAGGGGACGGTGTTGATAAAAGGCCCCACCATATTCTCAACGCCCGCCAGATCCGCTGGCCGGCCGGACACCACGGTCCCAAAGGCCACGTCTTCCTGATCGCAGCAACGGGCCAGCAGGGTCGCCACGGTCGCCTGCAACAGGGCGTTGAGGGTGATCCCGTGTTGCGCGCACAGGCTCTGCAGGCGCTCGGTCTGGCCCTGGCTCAACTGAAAGCTCAGCTCGGCGCTTTCCGGCTTTGCATCCGGGCGGTATTTGCGAAAGGGCGGCTCCGTCGGCTCTGTAAAGCCTTCCATGTAGGTCCGCCAGTATTGCGCTGAAGCGGCTTGATCCTGGGTGGCCAGCCAGCGCGCATAGCGGCTGAACGGGGGCGTCGGCGTGAGATTGAGCTGCGCTTCCGCGTCTTCGCCTTTACGCAGACTACGATAGGTCGCGAGCAGTTCGCTCAGCAGTAATCCATAGGACCATCCGTCCAGCAGAATGTGGTGATGGCTCCACACCACTTCCCACAGGTCATCCTCCAGGCGCAGCAGGCTGATGCGCCACAACGGCCCCTGAGTCAGGTCAAAGCCCTGGCGGCGTTCGTTGTCGCGAAAGTGGCGGCAGTAGGCGTCAGAGCGCAGGGAGTCAATGTGGCGCAGGTCCTGGCGCTCGAAGCGGGGAGGCAGCTGATGCAGCACGATCTGCAGGGGCTGATCGCTTTGCTGGTGAGAAAACAGGGTGCGCAGCAGGTCGTGGCGCTGCGCCAGCAGGCGCCAGGCATGCTCAAAGGCGTCCGCGTCCAGCGTTCCCCGCAGCCGCCAGGCGGTTTGCTGGAAATAGGCGCTTGATTCGGGCTCCAGCAGCGCGTGAAACAGCATGCCCTCCTGCACCGGGGTCAGAGGGTAGATGTTCTTGATGTCCTTCTTGGTGACTGTCATGGTCCTGGTCCGATTCTTGTTGTTCAGGGACTTCTGGATCTGACGCCTTCAGCGGCCTGGTCTTGGCGACCGCTGAAGGCGTTTTCCCGCACGTCTTCCCATACGAGCGGAACGGGTTAACTCAACCGGTCGATGAACTCATCCAGTTCCTCCATATTGAAACCGTCGTAATCGATGTCCGCCGGCGTCAGCTCCGCCTCGGACTTGCCGACGCCATGGCGGATGATGCGACGCAGGTCGTTGTTAAGCGTCTCGGCGAACACCACCAGGTCGCCGGCGCTGAAGCAGTCCGCGCTTCCGGTCAGACGCAGCTGCAGGCAACCGTCCAGCACCAGCGCCACCACTTCCAGCGCCTGTAGATTCGGCGCCTGCGGGTCCCGCGTCGGCCCTACGTTTTCCTCCGCCAGCTGGAACAGGTCGCCGCTGAAGGCGCCGTCGAACTGACCGAGGTAGTTAAAGGCGACGCAGGGCAAGGGGCTGAATCGAATGAAAGCGTCGTCGCTGTCGTCCTCTTTCTGGTCGCGTATGTAGCGGAGAATTCCGTAGCCGGCGCCCTGTTGGGGAACGCTGCGCAAGGTCTCCTTCACCACTTTGATCTGGCGGTCGAGTTCGTCGTCGGCGTCCATGACGAAGGCGAGCGGGTACAGACTGGTGAACCAGCCCAGAGTGCGGGAGACGTCAAGGCCGGCGCCCAGATCCTCGCGGCCGTGGCCTTCCAGCAACAAACAAGGCGGTCCCAGTTTCTGCCGCAGCAGAGTGCGCAGCAGGGCGGCGACCAGCAATTCCTCGCCTCGGGTGCGGTAGCTCCGATTGGCGTCGCGCATCCATTGGGCGGTGGCGGCGCCGTCGAGATGGCTTTCCACATAATGATAGGCGACGCTCTGATCCAGCATGCGCTTGGGGTAGCGCTGTTCGCCGCGCAGATGTTCCTGCTGTCGCCAGTACTCCAGCTCCCGGGGCGAGAACGTCGGCGCGCCGCTGTTGACCGCCTGCGCCCATTGAGTGAAGTCCAGCGCCGGCGCCAGTTCAATGTCTGCTTCGCCCAGGGCCTGATCGTAGGCCTGGGACAGATCCTCCAGCAAAATACGCCAGGACACGGCGTCCATGATCAGGTGATGGGCCACCAGAAACAGGCGTTGGGTTCCATCGTTCAGGCGATACAGCGCCGCCTTGAAGAGCCCGCCTTCAGGCAGGCTGAAGCGGGTCTGCAGAGCCGCCATGTGGGCTTCCATTTCTGTAAGGGCGTCTGCGGCTCCATGCAGGTCGATGACAGACAGCAACGCATTGGGATCGCTCTCCACGCGCACCTGGCGAAAGCGGCCGCCGGTGGACTGGAAAGCCAGTTGCAGCGCGCCATGGCGCTGTTGCAAAGCCGTCAGGCAGCGGCGCAGGGGCGCCTCTTGCATTCGGCGCAGCGGACGCAGCAGCACCGCCTGATTGTAATGGTCGCGACGACCTTTGAAATGATCGAAGAACCAGCGTTGAATCGCGGTGAGCGGAGCTTCTGTCGGCGCGGCGTCGGAGGTGACGGATTCCGTGAAAGCCTGCAGTTGCGGCGCCAGCTCGGCGATAGAGCGATGTTCGAAAATCTGGCGCACCTCCATGCGCCAGCCCGCCTGCCGCAGCCGGGCGGATATCTGCAACGCTTTAATGGAGTCGCCGCCAAGGGCGAAATAGTCATCCAGGGCGCTGACATCGGGGGTGCTCAGCACGCTGCGCCAGACTTCCGCCAGGGCGGTTTCTCTGGCGCCGTCGGGCGCGCGACCCGGGCGCTGCTCCTGATTGAGGGCGCTGGCGTCGCACCCCGGCAGAGCGCGGCGGTCAATCTTGTTGCTGGCGGTGAGGGGCATCTGCGGCAGAAAAGACCAGCGCGTGGGAATCATGTAGTCGGGCGTACGGTCGCGCAGGAAGGCTCGCAACGCTTCCACGGCGGGGGCGGGCGCCTTGTCCCGCAGCGTGAGATAAGCCGCCAGTTCAAAGCGGCCGGGCTCCGTTTCGAGAGCGATCGCCGCCGCTTCCGCCACGGCGGGATGCTGGCGCAAGTGAGATTCGATCTCTCCCGGCTCCACACGGTGGCCGCGAATCTTGATCTGCTGATCCATACGACCGAGATACTGGATGGCGCCGTCCTGCAGCCAGCGTCCGCAGTCGCCGGTGGCGTACAGACGACGCTCGGAAATGTCGGGATAGTAGGCGAACTTCTCCCGGGTCAGGGCGGGCCGGTTCAGGTAGCCGCGGCCGACGGCGTCGCCGCCGACAAAAATCTGGCCGGGAGCGCCCAGGGGAACCGGGCGGCATAGTTTGTCGAGAATGTATAACTGCGCATTGGGCAGGGGCGTTCCAATAGGCAGGATGGCGCAATGATAGGGATTCTCCCGGGGAACCCTCAGCGCCGTGACGTCCACGGTGCACTCGGTCGGGCCGTAAACGTTGTACAGGACCGCCTTGGCGTTCTGTTGATAGAACGCTTGCGCCAACTCCCGCGACAGGGGCTCGCCGCCGCTCAGCAGCGCCTCCAGAGGCAGCCCCGGCGTCGCTGGCAGCTTTTCCGCCAGCATCATGGACAACAGGCTGGGAGTGCAGTCCGCCACCGTCACCTTGCGCTGCAGAAAACACTGCGCCAGCCGGGCCGGCTCCAGACGCATTTCCGGGGCGATCACCTGCAGCGTATGTCCCAGCAGCAAGGCGGCGAAGATCTGTTGCACGGAGGCGTCGAAGACCGGGTTGGCGAGCAGCGCCACGCATATCGGTTCCTGATACTGCTGATAGATCAGGTCACTCAGCCCTTCCACCAGATTCAGCACATTGTGGTGCTCCACCAGACTGCCTTTGGGCGCGCCTGTGGAGCCGGACGTGTAGATGACATACGCCAGCTGGCTGCGTTGAATGACGATGTCGGCGGCGGGCGCGGCGACGGGTCTGGACAACGCCTGTTCAATGCAGACCAGATCGGCGGGATAGGGCGCTACCGCGGCGCGGGCGAGGTCAAGGGTGGTCTCGTCGACCACGATCTGACTCAGTTTGGCGTCGCGGATCTGATGTTGCAGGCGGGCGCGGGGATGGTCGATATCGATGGGCATGTAGCCTGCGCCGCTTTTTAACACGCCGAGGATGCCCACAATCAGGTTAACGCTGGGGCGTACGCACAGTCCCACCGGCTGATCCGGCAAAGCGCCCTGATGACGCAGGCGCGCCGCCAGGATATCGCTGCGGCGGTCCAGCTCCGCATAGCTCACCGCGCCGTCGTCTGCGGCGACGGCGGTCTGCTGTGGACGGCGGGCGGCCTGGAGTCGAAAGCGACTGACGATGTCGTCGCCCAGGATCGGCTCCTCCACCGGACGCGCCACCGTGGACGAAGTCTCACGCCAGTGTTCGTTGAAGGCGCGCAGCTGGCGCAGGTCTTCAGCGTCGATCATGGTCAGCTGATCCAGCTCGGCTTGCGGCGCGGCGATCACGCTGTCCATCAGGGTGGCGAAATGCCGGGCCATACGCTCGATGGTTCCAGACTCAAACAGGTCGAGGCTGTATTCAAATTCGCATTGCAAGGCGCCGTCGGTTTCCGTGACGATCAGCGACAGGTCAAACTTGGCGCTGCCCCGGTTGACCGGCAGAGAGGCAATGGTGAGGCGCGGCAGCCGCAGGCTTTCCATAGGCGCGCTCTGCAGCAGGAACATGACCTGGGCGATGGGCTCGTAGCCGGGACGTCGCTCCGGTTGCAACGCCTCCACCAGTTTGTCGAAGGGCATTTCCTGATGCGCGAAGGCGCCCAGGGTGGTTTCCCGCACCTGTTGCAGCAACTCGATGTAGTTGGAGACGCTGCTGAGATCCACCCGTAGCGCCAGAGTGTTGACGAAGAAGCCCACCACATTTTCCAACTCGGGACGCTCGCGGTTGGCCACCTGAGACCCTACCACTATGTCGCTGGCTCCGCTGTAACGTTGCAGCAGAATGTTGAAGGCCGCCAGCAGCGCCATGAACAGACTGCACCCCTGTTCCCTGGCGATAGCCTGCAAAGCGGCGCTCCGGTCTGCGGACAGGGTGATGAAATGGCTGGCGCCGCGATAGCTGCGCTGATGGGGGCGCGGGTGGTCGAATGGCAGGTCTGGCGGCGGCGGTAGATTCTGCAGGCGCGGCAACCAGTATTCGCGCAGACGGGGCAGCTCCGCCGGCAAAAAGCTTTGCTGTTGCCAACAGGCGTAATCCGGATATTGGATAGACAATGGCGGCGGCTCGCCGGAGTTGGCGTAAAGCGTCATCAGCTCACGGGTGAGAATGCCTTTGGACCAGCCGTCGGCGATGATGTGATGCAGGGTGAACAGCAGCACGTGGCGCTGCGGACCCAGTTTCAGCAGGCGCGCCCGGGCCAGGGGCGCGCGGCTCAGATCGAAAGGCGCGACAGCCTCTGCGTCCGCAAGCTGGGCGGCGGCGCGCTCCGCAGCCCCTGGCTCCAGACTGCTCAGATCCTCCTGGGTCATCGCCAGCGTCACCTGTACGGCAATGTGCTGGCGAGGGCCGTCCGGCCCCTCGACAAAGCTGACGCGCAGCGCCTCGTGGCGATCTGCGATGCGTTGCAGACAGCGGCGCAGCAGATTGACGTCGAGGGCGCCGTCCAGGCGCAAGGCTTCAGGAATATTGTAGGCGGCGTCGCCGCCAGGCCCGTTGCGAGACTCCGCCATCGCCATCACGAACCACAGTCCCATCTGGTTCAAGGACAAAGGCGCGTTTTTAGCGTAAGCCGGCGCGCGTGGGGGAATGCCGCGGCGCGGCGCCACCGCCTGCAGTCGGGGCGGCGCCGGTTGCCTGGGCAACAGCGGCAGAATGGTCTCCTTCATGGTTTTCAGGCGGGCGATCAGCTCCGGCGTCATGGCGTTTTTCGGCGCCCGGTAACGCAGTTGGCCATTCTCATTCCAAAGCTGCACCCCGCTTTGTTCGACTTCCCGCAGAAAGGCGTACACTTCCATCACAGCACCCCTTCATCCATTTCTTCCGACAGATCCGTGTCCACCGCTTCCGGACAGGCGCGCTGCAGCCATTCGGCGAAGGCGGCCACGCTGGGATAGTCGAACAGGGCCTGCATGCTGATATCGGGAGAAAAACGGCTTTTCAGCCGCGACGCCATTTTGATGGCGATGAGGCTGTCGCCGCCCAGGTCATGGAAGTTATCATGCCGTCCTACTATTTTGATTCCCAGCACCTCGCGCCAGATGGCGGCGATGTCTCGCTCCAGATCGGTGGCGGGCGCGTCGGAGCCGGCCTGCTCGTCCTGAGCCGCATTGATGAGGCGGTTCTGTTCGACGATGCGCTGCAGGTTGACGTCACGGGCGTCCCGCAACAGATCCTCAATGCGGCGGCGAGACATCAGCACCTGACTGAGCCCGCGCTGGGACAGCATACGCAGGAAGGCGTCGGCGCCGGTGGCGGGGTCCATGCCGCCTTCCGGGTCCTTTCCGGTTTTCTGGCGATACAGGGCCTCGTAGGCGCAGGCCATGCCCACATGTCGCCAGCGCTCCCAGTTAATGGACAAGGCCGCCACGCCCTGGCTGCGGAGATGGTGGGCGAAGGCGTCCACGCAAGCATTGGAGGCGCAGTATTCGGCGTCGCCAACGCCTGGCGCCACAGCGCTGGTGGAAGAAGACAGCGCCACGAAATCCAGGTCCCTGACCGGGAGCGTCGCCAGCAGATTGCGCACGCCGTGGGTTTTGGCGGCGAATTCGCCTTTGCCGGGGTCGGGGTGTTTGATCTGAATGGGGCCGCGATTCTCCGCGGCCGCGCAATGGATCAGGCCGTTGATGGGACCGAAACGCTGTTGCGCCTGCGTCAGTTGTTCACGTAGCGCCGCCAGATCGGAAATATCCGTCTGCAAGGTCATGACCTGGGCGCCGAGGCTGCGCAGGCGGCGCAGTTTGGCGCTGCGGTCGCGGGCGCTGCGTTCCGCGTCGGGGCTGACCAGAGCGAACGGCTCCGCCACTTCGGCGTCGCCGGCGGCGGCCAGAATCAGGCCGCAGTCCACATCCTCCGGTCTCATGTCCTCGCCGGGGAAGACGCGCACGTCTTGATAGCCCATGTCATCCAGCAGCGCGCGCCATTGCGGCAGGGACAGCAGCGGACAGTTCTCACGCAGTCCGTCGGCGAAGTACCACCATCCCGCCGCCAGCCCATAGGCCATATTGGTCCAGCGTTCGGTGCGGGTGGACTCCAGCAGGCACAGCAAGCCGCCGGGGGCCAGCAGGCGGCGTGTCTGACGCAGCGTGGCGGGTAAATCCGCGGTGGCGTGCACGGCGTCCAGTTCTATCACCAGGTCGAAGCTGTGCGGGGCCAGCCCCTGTTTCTCCGGCGGCAGCGAGGCGTCGAATTTGGCGTAACGCATTTTTCCAGCCAGAGCGGGATCTTGCTGAAAGCGTTCTTCCGCCGCTAAAACAAAACTGCGTCCGAGGTCGGTGAACCAGTACTCCACATTCGCTTCACGCAATGCGGGGGCGATCCAATTGGTAAGAATGCCGGCCCCGGCGCCGATTTCCAGAATACGCAAGGGGCGGGCGTCAGGCTGCGCCGCGCGGGTTTGATGCAGCTCCCGCAGCAGGCGCTGCAGTAACAGGCCATACAGACGATGATGTGTATGCTCCAGCGTCTCGGTTGCGGCTTTTTGCAGCTTGTCGCATTTGCCAGAGGGATAGAGCACGCTGATGGCGTCAATTTCTCCGGTAAGGGCGGGACGATAGTGGCTGACGCAGTGATCCAGAAACGCCAGCATGGGCGCGAACCCGGGGTGACGCTGACCGACTTCCGTCCGCACTGCGTCTGGGGCCGGCAATTGCTTCATGGCGGGCAAAAGGCGTAACTGGTCATTTTCCTGCTCGATCAGCCCGTCTTCCGCCAGAATCGCGAACATCCAGCGGAAGAATTTGTAGAAGCGGGCGTCGAGGCCGCAGGTCGTCATAAACTCGTCCACGCCGACGGCGTCGCCTTCGCTTATGTGGTCCCGCCACAGGGCGCTGATGAACTGGCCCAGATAGACGGAGCACAGGCTGTGCAGGTCGTCGCGCAGGCCCGGGTGGGCGTCGATGCTCTGAATCGCCAGCTCGTCCTTCAGTTCGCCTTCCATGGCGGCGATGCGCGTAGATTCGGGCAACTGCGCGATAAGGCTGTTCTGGTCGGCGTTGCTGTGTTCGCTCCAGGGGGGAGCGGGCTGGCGTCCGGCCAGGATCAGATGGGCGCGGCATTGCTGCGCCAGGCATTCCGCCAGTTGCAGGCCGATGCCGCCCAGTCCGCCGGTGATCAGGTATACGCCGCCCTCCCGTAAAGGCAATTGTTTGGGGTCGCTGACCGCAGCGGTGGGCGTGGGCGAGAATTCGCAGACCCAGCGGTGGTGACGGGGCGGTTGCGTCAGGTCCAGGCCGCGCAGCGCTATCAGGATTTCATCGCTGGGGCCCTGGGCGAGATCGATCAGATCGCGACACAACGCTTCCTGCCGGGCCGGTGATGGCGGCGGGATGACGTCAATGCACAGCGTGCGCAGGCCGGCGTATTCCAATGGCGCCACTTTGATCGGTCCCATGACTGCGGCCAGTTCCGGCGTCAGGGTTTCATCCCCGAGCACCGGCTGCGTCGTGGCGGTGACCGCACACAGAGTGGGCATGGGCGAGGGCAGGCTATCGAACTGCTGTATCAGCCGGATCAGGCTGCTATATCCCAGATTCAGCAGCTTCTCACTGCGCTCCTGTGCGTCGGCGGCGTCGATGTGGGGGGCATAGGCCCAGGCGTGCAGCACGAAATCCGGCGTTTGTTCGTCCGCCTGCAATTGCGCGAACAGGGCCTGGAAATCTTCTTCACGAGCGGGATCTATATGTAGCGCGTTTGTTATGGGTGGATCTTGAGGCGCATAAGTTGAGCGCACCTGAATCATAACATCGCCGCGGCGCTCAATTTCCGCCCGCAAGCCCTGGGTGAGCGGGGCGTTATCCGCCAGCACCAGCCAGCGACGGGGCCGGGCGTCTGCGTCCGTCGAGGCGGGGGAGATCCGCCCCGCAATCTCGGCGGACAGGGGCAGGCGGCGCCAGGACGGAGCGTAGAACCATTCCTGTAATGGCGTCTCCGTCCGACTCACGCGCTCGCGCTGGGTGGGGGAATGGTCAGTGGGAGCATCTATCCAATAGCGCTGACGGGCGAAGGGGTAGCCTGGTAAATGCAGGCGCTGGTAGCGACGGCGGGTCTCAGGCGCGGCGGCATTGATGACGTCGGCGTAATAGGCGCGCCAATCCAGGTCGCAACCGCGACGCCACAACTCCCCCAAGGTTTCCAGCAGCAATTGTTCTGGATGTTCGCGACGGGACGCCGCCGGAATCAGCGATAAGGCGTCATGACGCCAGCCCTGTTGATGAGCCAGCGCAGTGAGCGCGCGTCCCGCGCCCACTTCTACGCATACATCCACACCTTCCCGCCGCAATGTCTGCAGGCCGGCGGAAAAGCGCACCGGCTCAAGCATATGGCGCACCCAGTAGTCCGGGTCCATGGCCTGTTCCGGGCGCAACAGGTCGCCGGTCAGATTGCTGACAATGGGAATCTGCGGCGCCTGAAGGCGCATACCGCGCAACAGCTCGCGTAAGGGCTCCGCCACCGGCTCCATGGCCGGAGAGTGGAAGGCGCCGCTGGTATTAAGGCGCTGGCAGGTGACGCCCTCAGCGATCAGGCGCGCCTGCAGTTGTTCGATCGCCGCCGGCGGGCCGGACAGGGTGCAGCATTCCGGGCTGTTGACCGCCGCCAGAGATAGCCGCTCGCCCTGGCCTTTGTCGCCGGCGTGGGCGCGCAGATAGGGAATGACGCCCTCTTCGCCAAGGGAGACCACCAGCATAGCGCCGGCGGCGGTGTCCTGCATCAGGCGGCCGCGCTCGGCGAGCAGGCGCAGGGCGTCCGGCAGGGTTAACACCCCGGCGAGACAGGCGGCGACATATTCACCCAGACTGTGACCCAGTAACGCATTGGGTTGCAGGCCCCAGCTTTGCAGCAGACGCGCCAGGGAATACTCCAGTGCGAAGTTCAGCGGTTGCGCCAGAGCGGTGGGGGTCAGGGCGCGGTCTTTTTCCTTGTCGTCGCAAAGCAGCGCGCGGATATCCCTGTTCAACAAAGGTTGCAGCAGCGCCGCGCATTGATCCAGATCCCGGCGAAAAGAGGCGTAGAGACGATACAGCGACCTGGCCATCCCCGCATATTGAGAACCTTGTCCAGTGAGCAGAAACGCCAGTTTGTGAATAGGGCGCTCTTCTTGGTTTCCGCTTTCGTGCTCTTTTTGACCTCCGCTATCGCACTCTTTTAGACCTCCGCTTGCGCGGAATAGAGTCGCCTCCCCGTCGCTGACTGCATAGGCGCGTCGCTCCAGGCGTCGACGGCCGCAGGCCAGGGTGAAGGCGACGTCCGGCAGCGCTTGCGTCGGCAGGTTTTGCAGGTGGGCGCTTAATTGTTCCTGGGCGCTTTTCAGCGCCGTCTCCGTGCGGGCCGAGACCAGCAGCAGTTGCGGCAGGGCCGCCTCCGAGTCTTGAAGGGCATTGGCGTCGACATAGGCGTCCGGGGCCTGCTCCAGCACCACATGGGAGTTGGTGCCGCCGACGCCGAATGAGCTGACGCCGGCGCGCCGGGGTAAATCGGCGGGCCAGTCGATGACGTCGGCGTTGACGAAAAACGGGCTGTTCTCCAGGTCCAGCTTGGGATTGGGGCGCTGGAAATGGCGGGTGGAGGGAATTTTGCCGTGTTTGATCGCCAGGGCGGCCTTGATCAAACCGGCCATGCCGGCGGCGGTGTCCAGATGGCCGAAATTGGTTTTCACCGATCCCAGGGCGCAGAAGCCTTTGCGCGCGGTGGTCAGCCGGAAGGCTTTGGTCAGCGCCGCCACTTCGATGGGGTCGCCCAGGGGCGTACCGGTGCCGTGGGCCTCCACGTAGCTGATGGTGTCCGCGGAAATGTCCGCCAGCGCCTGCGCCTCCGCGATCACCGCCGCTTCGCCGTCCACGCTGGGCGCGGTGTAGCCGATTTTATCGGCGCCGTCGTTGTTGATGGCGCTGCCGCGAATCACCGCATAGATATCATCGCCGTCCTCCAGGGCGTCCTCCAGTCGGCGCAGCAACACCACGCCCACGCCGCTGCCGCCCACCACGCCCTGAGCGTCGGCGTCAAAGGCGCGGCATTGGCCGTCGGGGGAGGGAATGCCGCCTTCCTGATACAGATAGCCTTCTTCCTGGGGGACGCGCAGGGTGGAGGCGCCGGCCAGGGCCATATCGCACTGGCAGGACAGCAGGCTCTGGCAGGCCAGATGCACCGCCACCAGGGAGGTGGAGCAGGCGGTGTTGACGTTGAAGCTGGGGCCTTTCAGGTCCATTTTGTAGCTGACCCGGGTGGCGGCGAAGTCTTTGTCGTTGCCGATCAGCAGCTGGTAATCCATGTCCGGTCCGGTGTATTGCGGGTGCGGAATGATATTGCGCAGGATATAGGTGGGCATGCCCACGCCGGCGAAGACGCCGATGCGGTTTTCCTCACCCTGGCCGGTGTGCCCGGCGTCCTCCAGGGCGCGCCAGCAACTCTCCAGAAACAGCCGGTGCTGCGGGTCCATCATTTCCGCTTCCCGGGGCGTATAACCGAAGAAAGCGGCGTCGAATTTGTCGTAGTCGTTGACCACGCCTTTGATGGGAACGTAGTCCGGGTGGTCGATCAGCGCGGCGGGAACTCCCGCCTGCAACAGTTGCTCACGGGTGAAGCGGGTGGTGGAAACCACGCCGTCGAGCAGGTTGCGCCAGAACCCCTCGATGTCGTCCGCGCCGGGAAAGCGGCACGCCATGCCGACAATGGCGATAGCGTCCGCTGGGATGTCTTGGGATAGGGTGTCCTTCATGGTTGTATTCTTTTTCTTCCGTTTATTGTTCTTGCATTGACTTGAGTGGCGGCGATTGACTCACAGCGCGGGCGTCGGCCTGTCGGCGTCGCGCCTGTCGTTGCCGGTCCACGCGCTGGGCGACACTGTCCCGCAATGCGGCGCGTTCGTTCTCCTCCCCGCCGCCGCCGCTTTCCTGGTCCGCCAGATGGGCGGCGAGCTGGGCGATGGTGGGATAATTGAACAAAGCGGTCAGCGGCGTCCGGAACGCCAGGCGCAGCAGGCGTTCATAAACTCGCGTCAGCAGCAGGGAATAGCCGCCGATATCGAAAAAGTTGTCGTAGATACTGATGCGTTCCTGCCCTAAGACTTCGCGCCAGATGGCGGCGATGTCCTGCTCAAGACGGTTGCGGGGCGCCTGGAACAGGGCGGAGGAAACCCGTTTGGGCGTGGCCTGGGGCAGACGTTTGCGGTCGATCTTGCCGTTGCTGTTGAGGGGCAGCTCCGACAGGAGCATATAACTGGTGGGCGCCATGTACTCCGGTAGCTTGCTGCGGGCCAGCTTGCGCAGTTCTTCAAACAGGCTGGCGGGATCATCCGGCGTGCGGCGCAGCACCAGAAACGCGGCCAGGTATTCCCCGCCGTCGTCCGCGTACTGCTTGCACACCACCGCCTGATTAACCAGTGTATGCCCGGTGAGCAGGGATTCGATTTCCCCCGGCTCGATGCGGAAACCCCGCAGTTTGATCTGAAAATCGCTGCGCCCCAGATAATCGATAGCGCCGTTTGCGCGGCGCCTCACCAGGTCGCCGGTTCTGTAGACGCGGCCGTTGCACAGCGGGTGCGTCATCTGGACAAAGCGCTCCGCGTTAAGCTCCGGTCGACCCAGATAACCCCGGGTGACGCCGGCGCCGCCGATGCACAGCTCGCCGGCGACCCCCGCCGGCGCTGGCTCGCCAAAGGCGTCGATCACATACAGCTGGTAGTTGGCCAGCGGCGCGCCGATGGGAAGCGTGGCCAGTTCCGCATCCGCGCCGGTGACCCGGTGAATGGAGGACCACACAGTGGCCTCCGTCGGGCCGTAAAAATTCCATACCGGCAGGCCGAATTTTAATATCGGCGAAACCAAGCGGCCAGGAAACGCCTCGCCGCCGCAGCAGAAGGCGCGCAACTGATAGGGAAATGCGCCGTCCTCCCGGGTCGCCGCCAGCAGTTTCTCCATATTGCTGGGGGTCAGGTTCAGCAGGGTGGCGTTTTCCCTGCGCAGCAACCGGGCCAGAGCGTGAGGGTTATGACGTTCTTCTTCAGTGGTCACCAGCAGGGTGCCGCCGTACAGCAGACAGCCCCAGATTTCCCACACGGAAAAGTCGAAAGCGTAGGAGTGGAACAGCGTCCATACGTCGTCCGCTGAAAATTCCACGATGGGCTGCAGCGCAGCCAGCATGTTGAGCACGTTACGGTGCTCGATAGGCGTGGCTTTAGGCGCGCCGGTGGAGCCGGAGGTGAAAATGGCGTAGGCGAGATGCTCGGGCCGCGCCGGGTTGGACGGCGTCGGCATGCCGCAGCGGCAGGGCTGGCGGCTCACATCGTCGTCCTCATGGAGGTGGCGCAGAGGATTGCTGCATTCGGGATCATTACGTAACAGGCGGTCCAGACGCACCAGGGTGCAGCCTTCCGGCAGATCCAGCGCCAGATCCGAGTGGGTGACCACCAGCGCCGCGCCGGCGCTGGCGAGCATATCGGCGATGCGGTCGCGAGGATTGGCCGGATCAATGGGCAGATAGGCGGCGCCCGACTTCAGCACGCCCGCCAGCGCCGCGATCATATCCACGCTGCGCCCCATATAGACCGCCACCAGCGTGTCCGGGGCGACGCCAAGATGCTGCAACTGCAACGCCAGCAGGGTGGCGCGCCGGTCCAGCTCCAGATAGCTGATGCGCTGGTCGCCGCAGACCACGGCGGCTTTATGAGGATGCGCCAGCGTCGCTTCCCGCAACAGGTCGGTCATGCGCCGGTCGCTGGGCAACGCTTTTGTGGTTGCGGCGGCGTCGTTCCATTGCTGGGTTTCCGCCGCGCTTAACATGGGCAGACGCAGCGGCGGCGTAGTCAGGCCTTTCGGCAGCTCCGCCAGCAGCTTGCGATAGTGTCCGATCATGCGCCGGATCGAAGCGGCTTCGAACAGACTGCTGTTGTACACGAACTGTCCTTGCAGCTCGCCGTCCACTTCCCACAGATGCGCTTCCAGGTCTACGCTGACGTTGCGCCGTTTCAGCGCCAGGGGATCGATCAGCAGGCCGCGCAGGCTCAGCTCCGGGTGCGGCGTATGCCGTGGCGAGTTCTGCAGGGCGAAAATCACCTGCACCAGCGGATTATGGGAGAGATCCCGCTCCGGCCGCAGCGCTTCAACCAGTTTTTCGAAGGGAAGCTCCTGACGCTCCATGGCGCCCGCGCAGAAATCCCGCACCTGATCCAGGTATTCAGAAGTGGTGGCGCAGGCTCCGGGACGCAGCCGCAGGGGCAGGGTGTTGGCGAAATAGCCGAGCAGTCCTTCCACTTCGCGGCGGTTGCGGTTGGCCACCGGGGAGCCGATCAGCAGGTCGTCCTGACCGCTGTGGCGCGCCGTCAATACGCCAAAGGCCGCCAGCGTGGCCATGTACAGCGTCAGATTGTGACGGCGGCACAGGTCTTTCAGCGGTTGCAGCAAGGTGGCGGGAATCGTGAAATGCTCCACGTCGCCATGAAAGTTCTGCACCGGCGGACGCGGATAATCCAGAGGCAGCTCCAGACGCAGGGGCGCGCCCAGCAGTCGCGGCAGCCACCAGTCCAGTTCCGGCGGGCTGGCGTCGCGGGCGTAGTGTCGCTGTTGCCACGCCGCGTAATCGCCATATTGAATGGGGAGCGCCGGCAAGGCGGGCGGTCGGTTCTGGGAAATGGCGTTATACAGGGCGGAGATTTCCTCCACCATGACGCCGATGGACCAGCCGTCGGTGACGATATGATGCAGGGTGATGAGCAGCACATGGTCCTGCGCGCTTTTACGCAGCAACTGCATGCGCAGCATCGGCCCCTGCTTCAGGTTAAAGGGTTCGAAGGCCGCCGCCGCCGCCAGTTCCTGGATGCGTCGATCCTGCTCCGCCGCCGGCAGGGCGGACAGGTCCAACTCCGTCAGCTCCACGCAAGGCAGCGGCTCCACAAATACCGCTTCGCTGTCCGGGAAGCGTGTGCGCAGCACTTCGTGTCGCACCATGAGGGCGCGCAGGCTCTTGCGCAGCGCATCGACGTCCAGCGGCCCCTGCAAGCGCATCGCGGTGGGCATGTTATAGCCCTGGCCGCCGCCTTCAAGCTGATCGAGGAACCACAGGCGTTGTTGACCGAATGACAGAGGCGGCGGCTGTTCGCGCCCGGCGGGCGCCACGGTGTCGCTTTCGGCGGCGCTCTGTCGTTGCAAAAAGCGGATGACTTCGTCCTTGCGGGACTTCAGTTCGTCAATCAGTCCGGCGACAGCTGGATCTTGCAGCAGCTCGGCGGGCGCGTTCAGTTTCAACGCGCCCTGATCCAGTCGCAAGCGCACGTCGCTTGCCGCCAGTTGGGCGAGAAAAGTATGAATGCCTGACTCCATAGTCACCCAACACTCCCTTTGTCAGTCGTTGTCTTTATAGTTCTATTTCAACCCTCGCCGGCGCCTCCGCTGATGGCGCCTGACCGCTTTCGGCGCTGTCCCCGTCCGTTTTGTCACGGGTCAGCGCGGCCAGCTCCCGCACCGACGGATACTGGAAAAAATCCGCCAGGGACAGGTCCGCGCCACAACGTTCGCGAATACGGGAAATCGCTTGCGTTGCGATCAGGGAATCGCCGCCGAGGTCAAAAAAATTGTCCTTTACATTAATGATCGGTACAGCCAGAAGTTCGCCCAGAATGTCGCACAGCATAAGCTCCGCGTGATCGCCGGGCGCAGGGTCACCGCTACTGCCGGGAGGTACTGAATGTGGCTGAGAACAGGCCCCGGCGTCATGACCGGGAGCGTTTCTCCGGGGATGGTAAAGTCGGTAGAACCGAGACTTCAGCGATAGTGTGGATATCGCAACCTGGTGCTCGTCTTCCATCTGTAGCAAGGCATCCGATAACTGCAATGCATGCTCAAGCGCCAAAAACCCTTCCTTTGAATCTATAGCATTGGCGGCCAATGTGGATTTGTCAAAAAATTCCTGCGCAATTTTTGCGTTCGCGCCCATGCCCAGGCCGCTGACGCTATGGGGACGCCAAGCATCCCAGTTAAGCGACAGCCATTTTGCGCCTTTGTTTGCGTTACGGTGGGCGGCGCATTGCGCGACCTCCAGATCCATGACCAGATTGGCGGCGGCGTAAGCCCCCATTTGATAGCCCCCCAACAGGGCCGCCAGGGAGGACATGCAGACCACCCGACGCACCGGACGTTGCGTGACCAATCCGGCCAGGGCGCGCACGCCCTCGACTTTGGCCTGGATCATGGTTTCCCAGGTCTGCGCCAGATCGGCGTTGATGGCTTGCTCCTGGGCCTGGGACATGTCGGCGGCGGCGTGAATAAGCGCGTCGATGGCGCCGTAACGGCCGCACAGTTCATCCAGCATGGCATCCATGGCGCCAGTGTCGGTAACGTCCGCCGCGCTGACGCTGACCGACGCGCCGGCTTCCTGTAAGGTGATCAGGGCGGCGATGGCGTGGCGTTGTCTATCCGGCGTTGAAGGGTTTTGCAGACATTGCGGCCACTGCTCCGGTAACGGCAGGGGCGTGCGCGAAACTAATCTGATATGTCGCGCGCCGCGCTGCGCCAGGCCCGTGGCGAGGGCGAGCCCGATCTTGCCGAGTCCGCCGGTGATCAGATAAACGCCGTTGGCGACAGGTTCCCTGGCGGCGGACGTAGCCGCTTTCGATTCACCATCGATCCGACAGGGCCGCCATTCGCAACGCCAGCCATGACGTCCGCGCAGGGCGACAATGGGCGGTCCGGCGTTAAAGTCCGCCTCCTGATCTGGATGGGCCAAAGCCAGTATCGCCGGGACCTGGCGCGCCAGTGTGGCGACCGCGGAGGCGTCTTCCATATCAAGCAACAGCGTGCGCAGCGCAGGAAACTCCTGCCTTGCGCTCAGCAGCGGACCCAATAGCGCCCCCCGGGCGGGACGCAAGGATTCCGAGCCCAGCACCGACTGGGTTCCGGTGGTCGCCACGGCGACAAATACGTCAGATCGCAATGCGCCCAATTGCTGTAATAAGGCGCTCAGCAGAGACAGGTCCTGAGAGGCGGTCTCATACTCCGCGCTGTTTGAAGCCTGTTTATTCAGGTTACGGGCGAACAGCACATGGTTCGGCAACAGGTCATTCTCCGCCAGCAGAGCGAACAACTTGGCGGGATCTTTGGCGGCGTCGGCGGGCAGGGCGATGGTCTGGCGCTGATCGGGATGTTCGGGGTGGGGCGTCAGCGCGGTGACGGCGGTGTCCGTGACGGAGACCAGCGTGTGTGGTTGATGCTCAGACAGCCCCTGAACCAATGCGTCGATACTGGCGCGGGTATCGGTCAGCAACAGCCATTTGCCGCCGCTGGCGTTGCCCTTCTCTGTCCCGCTTAAACGGCTCCAGGAACGGGTGTAGAACCAATCTTCCAGAGCCTGGCGCTCCTCTGAGAAGGCGTCGCCGGTGAGCTTGGGCGGATCGATCCAGTAGCGACGGCGGTCGAAAGGATACGTGGGCGTGGGGATGAATTGCCCGTCCAGGTTTGCATACAGGCCAGGGCGGTTGATGGCGAATCCTTTGCTCCACAGACGGCCGACGCACTCCAGGGCGCTTTTGCGGGAATCCTGGCCGGGGCCGGCGCCGAAGGTGGCGATGGCTTCCCTAGACGTCTCCCCGTGTTGCGGCAGGGCGCCGGCGAATGCGGTCAAGGCGCGGCCCGGGCCCACTTCCAGCAGGGTATCCACATGGGTGTCCGCGCACAGGGTCTGCAACCCCTGATAGAACTGCACCGGGCGTCGCAGATGCTGACGCCAGTAGTCCGCGCTGACGGCCTCTTCGGCGCTGAGACGCGCGCCGCTCAGGTTGGAGTAAACCGGCAGTCGCGGCGGCTGCAGCGTCATGGCGTCGAGCAGTTCGGCGAAGGCGTCCAGCATGGGCTCCATCATCGACGTGTGAAACGCATGGGAAGCCTGCAAGCGGCGATAGCCGATCTGCGCTTCCTCCAGCGCGGCGGCGAAATCCTCCATGGGGCCGGGCGGACCGGCGAATACATTGGCTTGCGGGCCATTGGCCACGGCCAGGGACACGCCCGCGCCGGCGTAGGCTTCCGCCTGCTGGCGGGGAATGCGCACGGCGATCATGGTTCCGGCGGGCATGCTTTGCATCAGGCGGCCTCTTTCCGCCACCAGACGCACACCGTCTTCCGGGCTGAACACGCCCGCCACACAGGCGGCCACGTATTCCCCCAGGCTGTGTCCGATCACCGCCTGCGGGGTCAGGCCCCAGCTTTGCAACAGCATGGCCATGGCGTAATCGACGATAAACAGCGCCGGCTGCGCCAGCGCGGTTTGTTTCAGGTCTTTGTCTCCCTGTTCCGCGTCTGCGCCGCGGGGACGGGTCAGCAACGGCCGCAGCTTCTGCGCAACAAGAGGCGGCGCGGCTTGCAGGCATTGATCCAACGCCTGGCGGTAAACCGGCTCGCACTGATACAGCTCCGCGCCCATGCCCGCATATTGCGCCCCTTGTCCGGGAAACATGAAGGCCGCCGTCGGCGTGTTGTCCTGCACCCGTCGCCAGCTCAGGTCGTTGGGAAAACGCAGTTGCGCGATGGCTTCCGTGGGCGTCGCCACCGTCAGGGCCGCGCGATAGGGCAAGGCTTTTTTGCTCAGGGCCAGGGTGTAGGCGAGGTCGCAGAGCGAAATCTGAGGCCGCTCGTCCAGATGCTGCGCCAGACGCTCCGCCACCTGATCCGCCGATTGTTCGCCAGCGGCGGACAGCAACAGTAATTGGCAGGGGGCCGATTCGTCTACCTGACGCGACGCGCTGCGAGGCGCGCGGGTTGTGAGAGGGGCTTCCTCCAGAATGGCGTGCACGTTGGAGCCGCCCATGCCGAAGGCGCTGACCGCCGCCAGTCGGGGCCTGTCTTCCCGGGGCCAGGATTCGGTTTCGCTGCAGACCCGGAAGGGCGTGCGCAGCCAGTCGATCTGGGGATTGGGTTGCTGGCAATGCAGGCTGGGAGGCAAGGTCTCGTAATGCAGGCACAGCACGGTCTTGATCAGGCCGGCGACGCCGGCGGCGGCGTCCAGGTGCCCGATATTGGTTTTCACCGAGCCGATGGCGCAACGGCGACTGCTTCCCGGCGCAATGTCGAAAGCCCGCGCCAGCGCTTCGATCTCAATGGGATCGCCCAGATGGGTGCCGGTGCCGTGGGCCTCCACGTACTGGATCGAACGAGGGTCGATATTGGCGGTGAGCTGCGCCTCCCGGATGACTTCCGCCTGTCCCTGCACGCTGGGGGCGGTGAAGCCCACCTTGCGGCGACCGTCGTTATTGGCTGCGGTGGCGCGAATCACCGCCAGCACGCGGTCGTCGTTCTCCAGGGCGTCGTCAAGGCGTTTCAGCGCCACCAGTCCCGCGCCGCTGCCGATGGCGGTTCCGTCCGCTTCGGCGTCGAACGCCCGGCATTGGCCCTTCGGCGACAGAATCATACCGCTTTGGCTGCGAAAACCGCCGTGTTGCGGCAGTTGCACTGAGGCGCCGCCGGCCAGGGCCAGATCGCAGTCCCCCGCCAGCAGACTCTGGCAGGCCAGATGCACCGCCATCAGGGAGGTGGAGCAGGCGGTCTGCACCCCCACTGCGGGGCCGGTGAGGCCCAACTTATAGGCGATGCGGGTGCTGAGAAAATCCTTGTCGTTGAGCAGCATGGCCTGATACAGGTCCGACACCCTGCGCGTGTCCGTATTCGGCAGCACATGGCGATAGAAATAGTTGGGCATGCCGCAACCGGCGAATACGCCAATGGGGCCGGCGAACTCATCCGGATTGCAACAGGCGCGCTCCAGGGCTTCCCAGGCGCACTCCAACAACAATCGGTGCTGCGGATCGAGCAATTGCGACTCTCTGGGGTTCATGTCGAACAGGGCGGCGTCGAACCCGCTCACGTCTCCCAGCGCCGCCACCCGGCGCACGTAGTCCGGGCGCTGGTATTCGCTTTTTGGCGCGCCAGCGGCGTCCAGTTCCGCATCCGTCAGTTCAGCGACGCTTTCCACGCCCGTTACCAGGTTGCGCCAGAACGCCTCCGGCGAGTCTGCGCCGGGAAAGCGGCAGGCCATGCCGACGATGGCGATAGCGCTGTCGGTTCCGGCTTCGTGGTTATCTTCAAAGCTGTTCATTGGAACGCAGACTCCTTTGCGCTGCTTTGGCGTTACGACGGCCCGCCAGTCGGTTGTTTTTGCGACGGGGCGTCTGGGACAGCGCATCTTCCTCCGGTGCGGCGCTGAGCAGGCGCGCGGTGGCGGCCACGGTGGGGTTGGCGAACAGGTCCACCATCGCCACCGGTCGCCCGAAGGCGGCGCTCAATTGACGCTGCACCTGGGCCAGCAACAAGGAGTGGCCGCCAAGGTCGAAGAAATTGTCGTCCCGTCCTACGCGAGTCAGGTTGAGGCAGTGTCGCCAGATATCCGCCACCCGACGCTCCACTTCCGACACCGGCGCGCCTCCGTCCATGGCGGCGACGCCTTCCGGTTCCGGCAGGGCGCGGCGATCCAGTTTGCCGCTGGCGTTCATGGGCAGACGCGGCAACGCCAGGATATAGGCGGGGACCATGTATTCAGGGAGCCGGTCTCGTAAATGGGATTGCAAATCCTGGACGCTGGGCGGCGGGTCCGCATCCTGGCGATACACCACATAGGCCGCCAGTTGCTGGCGTTGTGGGAACAGGGCGACGGCGCATTCCGCGATGGCCTCATGGGCGGCCAGCTGACTTTCGATATCGCCTAGCTCCACCCGGTGTCCGCGGATTTTCACCTGTGCGTCCCGACGCCCCAGATAGTGCAACTGGCCGTCGTCGAGCCAGCGGCCCAGGTCGCCGGTGCGATAGGCGCGGGAGGCGTTTAGTTCGGGCAGGTCGACAAATTTTTCCGTCTGCAATTCCGGGCGCTTGAGATAGCCGCGGCTGACGCCGG
Organism: Hahella sp. NS-SX17; assembly: GCF_057367735.1. Lineage (NCBI taxonomy): Bacteria > Pseudomonadati > Pseudomonadota > Gammaproteobacteria > Oceanospirillales > Hahellaceae > Hahella > Hahella sp. NS-SX17. Next base: position 4,257,666 of record NZ_CM170632.1, on the reverse strand, counting down.
CGCCGGCGACCACGATTTCTCCCACGGCCCCTGTCGGCAAAGGCTGCCCCCAGGGGTCAAGCACAAACAGACTAGCGCCGCGCAGAGGCTGGCCCAGCGGCGCGATGGCGGTTTCCGGCAGGGCGTTGCGTGGCAGGGCGCAGGCGCTGACGTCGACGCAGCATTCCGTTGGTCCGTACACATTGATGAGTGTGCTGTGTTGGTTGGCGTCATAAAAGGCGCGCACCAGCTCCATTGGCAGGGCTTCTCCGCCCACCAGCAGGCTGTCCAGCGTCAGACGACTGGCCTGATCCGCGCCGGTGAGCATGCCCAGCAAACTGGGGGTGCAATCTGCGCAGCGCACTTGCTCGGCGGACAGTAAGTCGGCGAGGCGGGCGGGATCGCGACGACTGTCGTCCTCCACGATCAGCAGCCGATGTCCCAGCAGCAAGGCGGCGAAAATCTGCTGTACGGAGGCGTCGAACACAGTATTGGCGCACAGGGCGACGGCGATGGGCTGATCGTAGCGATGATAGAGCTGATCCCACAGGGCGTTGACCAGATTGATGACGCTGTGATGCTCCACCAGCGTTCCTTTGGGCGCTCCGGTGGAGCCGGAGGTATAAATCAGGTAGGCGAGGCTGTCCGGCCCGAGGGCGACCTGAGGCTCTTCGCTCGTGGCGGTGACGTCCTCCACGCACAGCCATTGCGCGGCGACCAGCCCTTCCAGGGCGGCCAGGGTCGGCAGGATGGCGCGATCGGTGACCAGGGCGGCGACGCCGGCGTCCTCAAGCTGCGCGCTCAAGCGGGCGGGCGGATGCGCCGGGTCCAGGGGCAGGTAACCGCAGCCGCTTTTGAGAATTCCGAGCAGGCCGACGATGAGATCCACGCTGCGGGACATGCAAAGTCCGACGGCGGCGCCGGTGGGCGTCCCTTGCTCGCGCAGGCACGCGGCGACGCCGTTGGCGCGGCGATTGAGTTCGTCGTAACTGAGTTGGCTGGTTCCGTCCGAGACGGCGATTCGTTCGGGATTCGCCCGCGCCATGTCGAGAAATCCGCTGACCAGATCCGGCGCAGAGAGTCTGGCTTCCGCGAGTGTATGCTGACAGGCGTTTTGCTGCAGCTGACGGCGCTCGTCCTGATCATACCAGGGCAAGTCGGCCAACGGCCGGGAAAGCTGGCCGGCCGCACTGAGCGCGGACAGAATGTGACGGTAGCGCCGGATCAGGCGGGCGACGCTGGCGCTGCTCCAGCGATTGGCGTCGTATTTCAGGAAGCCCTGCAGGCCATTGGCGCTGTCGGCGATTTCCAGGGACAGCTCAAACTGGCCTTCCTGCTGCGGCATGGGATAGGGCGACAGTTGCAGATCGCCCCAGGTGACGCGCAGGGTATCGTCGGCGGCCAGAAACAGGTCCAGGGTGGCGTTGTCGGTTTGCGGCTTCTGCATAATGAAGGTGGTATTCACCAGGGACCGCCCCATGCCGTTACGCTGCAGGCCAAGCCGCTCCACCAGTAATGGCAAGGGATAGTCGCCGTGAGCCAGGGCGTCGAGCAGAGTCTCCTGTTGACTGCGCAGGTAGGCGTCCAGGCTCTGTTCCGGATCGAAGCGGCTGCCGACAGGGGCGAGATTCACAAAGTCGCCCACCAGGGGCTGGAATTCCGGACGACTGCGTCCATGCACCGGCGTCGCCACAATAAGACGCTGCTGACCGCACAGGCGATGCAGCAGCAACTGGTACGCCGCCAGCATCAGGCTGAACAGCGTGGCTCCCCGTTGTTTCGCCAGGGCGCGCAATGCGGCGCCCAGTTCCGGGGCGAGCTGGAAATGGATGGATTCGCCAACCGCTTTCTGCGCTGTTCCACTGCGGGGAATATCTGCTGGAAGATTCAGTTCAAAGTCGGCGTCCGCCAGAGCGTCGCGCCAGTAACGCCAGAGTTGTTCGCCTCGGGCGGTGTCCAGCATGGCGTTTTGCCAGCGCACAAAATCCACCTGGGAGTGAGTCAACGCCGGCAGCGCGGCCTGTTCCGGAGCGACGCCTGCGCGGCGCGCCTCATACAGCGCCTTGAGTTCATCCAGGATCACCCACAGCGACCATCCGTCGCAGACCGCGTGATGGGCGGTCAGCAGCAGTACGTTGTCCTGCGCGGTGACGAACGCCCAGGCCCGCAACAAGGGCGCGCGGGACAGTTCGAACGGCGCTTGATAAGCGCGTCGCACTTCCTGATACAGCGCGTCCGCATCAAGGTCATGGGCGTCCACGACCTGCAGGGGAATGGCGATATCGTCGCGGGCCTGCTGGCGCGGTTTGCTGTCCACCTGAATCGCCGTGCGCAGCGCCGGATGGCGGCGGGCGATCTGGTTCAGGGCGGCCTGCAGGAAGGCGTGATCCTGTTCTCCCGCAAAGCCGGCGCGCAGACGCGCGGCGAAAGAGACGTGATAGGCGGGGCTGGTCGGGTCCAGTTGATGCAGAAACCATTGCGCCTGCTGGTTGTAGGACAGCTCCCAGGGCGCGCCGCAATCCAGGGGCGCGGGCAGGGTTTCCGTCGCAACGGAGGCGTCATGGTCCCCTCCATGCTCGGTAAGCTTGTCCGCGATGCTCTTTGTCAGGTCGCCCAGGCCATTGCTTTTCAGGATATCGACAATGCTGACGCTGGCGCCGAGATTTTTCTCGATGCGGTTGCGCAGCTCCACCGCCATCAGCGAATCCAGCCCGTATTGCGTTAAAGGCGCGGCAGGATCGAGGTTGTCCGGGCTCAGACGCAACACGGCGGCGGCCTGGGCGCTCAACCAGCGCAGCAGCGTCGCCTGGCGTTGTTCCTGAGGCTGATCGAGCCAGTCGAGGGGCGCTGGGCTTTCCTCTGCTGCGCTACCGGCGGGCGCCTCAGTGTGTTCAGGCCTGAGTCCTTGTAAGTACAGGCTGCCGTCGGCGTAAGTCGCCAAACCGGGATCTTCCGGAGTGACGCCGATGACCGCCAGATTCGCCGCCAGCAGTGTCGGCGTCAGCGCCACGCAGGCGTCTGGCGTCAGTCCTGCGCCAGTGTACGGTGTCAGATCTGTGGCGGGAGCGTCCTTGTCCCGCTGCGCCCTCGCCATTAAGCCGATCTCGCGGAATGCGCCCCATTGTACGGACAGCGCCCGTTCTCCCTGCGCGCGCCGTTGCGCGGCCAGTCCATCCAGCCAGGCGTTGGCGGCGGCGTAGACCGCCAGACGAGGAGATGGCAGCACTGCGGAAGTGGAAGAAAACAGCAGCAGAAAATCCAGAGAGCCGACGGGGAAGCAGCGATGTAGCGATTCGCCGCCCCCGACTTTTGCGGCGGTTTCCTGGCGCAGCGTCCCTCGATCCAGCGTCTCGACGGCCATGGCGTGAGCGACGCCGGCGGCGTGTAATACGCCGCGAATGGCGGGTTGCTGTTGTTGATATTGTTGCAGCCAGGAGGCGCAGGCTGCGTTATCACTGATATCTATGGCGGCGATGGTGACTTGCGCCCCCAGAGCTTCGATCTCCCGAAGCGCGGCGACGCGGCGTCCGTCACGGGAGTCTGGAGACAGTTGCGCCCAGTCGCAGCGCGGCGGCAGACCATTGCGTCCCATCAGCACCAGCCGTCGCGCCCCTTGCTCCGCCAGCCAGCGCGCCCAGCGCAGTCCCAAATCTCCCAGTCCGCCGGTGATCAGATAACTGGCGTCGGCGCGCAGGGTAAAAGTCTGATTTTTGGAAGTGGTGAGATCGGTGCGACCTAATGTTGCGCGATAGATGGCGCCTTGGCGAATTGCGAACTGAGCGTCTGCGCCGCTGTCCTGATCCAGTATGGTCTCCAGCAACAGGCGCTGGTCTTTAGCGGACGCCTCCGGGTCCAGGTCCACCATGCCGCCCCAATGATTGGCCTTCTCTACCGCTAATGCGCGGCCGAAGCCCCATAGCGCCGCGGCGTAGGGACAGACAGCGGGGTCCGTTTCCGTCACCGCGTAGGCGCGACGGGTCAGCAGCCAAAGCCGTGGCGCGTCCTCGTCGTCTTCCTGTGCGGCGGCCAGGGCTTCAAGAATGGCCTCAAGCTGCTCCACCAGGTTGTCCAGCAACTCGTCCGGTTCGGCGGCGTCTTCTGGAACCTCCGGCGCGATGCAGAGCAGGGCGGAGCCGTAGCGACGCAGCGCCAATTGTGCGGATTTATTGGCGAAAACTGCATCAGCTTCAGAATCTGTTTGATGATCTTCCGTGAGCGTTTTCTCTGGCGTTGCAGGGATCTCAGTCTGTTCCCAGGTCAGCTTGAAGGCGAATCCCTGGCCGGGTTCGGGGCTGCGGTCTGCTGTAGCGGCGTCGAGGAAACGGAAGCGTAAGCCTTCCACCTCCGCCAGCAGGTCGCCGTGGTTGTCGAAAATGGACAGCGAGCCCCTTAGCAAGTGGTCCGAGAGCGCATTGTGCGGCGTCAGACGGGCGCGCACCCAGTAGCTATATTTGCCGAAATTGCGCAAAAATCGCAAATTTTGTACCGAATGTCCGACAAATGCGCCTTTTTCGTCGCCGCCCAGCGCCGCCAGGGTCTGCGCGCAAGCGTCCAGGACGGCGGGATGTGTGCGGCAGGCGTCGAGCTGCGCGGCGGTTTCTTCTGGCGCCTGAATCAGAGCCCAGGCTTCCTGTTGTGATGACCAGAGGCGTTGAATGCCCTGAAACTGGCCGGACCAGTCGTTGCCCCGCTGACGCCATTGCGCGTAGAACTGCTCTCCGGACAGGCTGTTTTCATAGTGCGCCAAAACGGCTTCGGTGGGGAGCGGGGTTTGCGGTTCCTGATCCGCCGCCGCGTCCTGACGGCTGACTTCGCAACTGGCGTAGAGTCGCCAGGGCGCCGCATTCTCGTCACGATCCTCACGGCGGGCGAAGATTTTCACCTGCGCTGAGCCAGCGCCCGTTTGAATAAACTGAGACTGTAGCCGCCAGTGGTCCAGATCGTCGATGACTAAAGGAACATGGAATTGCATGTTGCGGCAGTGCGCGCCGGCGTTCGGCCAGTGTCGTCCCGCAGCGGACAGGGCCATGTCGATGTAGGCCGCGCCGGGAAACACGACGGCGCCGCTGACTTTGTGGCCCGTCAGATAAGCGTGTATCCCGGCGTCAAGGCGCTGGTCGAACAGAGCGCCTGTCGGGTCCGCCAGAGAGGTGGCGCGGCCCAGCAGGGGATGGCCGTCGGCGACCCGATCTGCGCCTTTGCGTGGTGCGCTGTAATTTTGCGGCCAGTAACGATGGCGCTGGAAGGGATAGCTGGGCGGCGCGGCGTCCCGCAGACGGCGGCGTCCCGGCAGCGTGCGCCAGTCCGGCGCGCCGCCATGGCAATACAGGCGACCCAGTGCGTTGAGCACAGACGCCTGCTCGTCTTCGCCATAACGAATGCTATGTATCCAGGCGGCTTTGCTGTCCGGCAGACAACGTTTGCCCATGCCGCACAGGCTGGCGCCGGGGCCGATTTCCAGAAACAGATCCACATGGCGGTCGGCGGCGGTGAGCATGCTCTTGCGGAATTCCACCGGATTCATGGTGTGCCGCAGCCAGTAATCGTGTTCGAAATCCTCCGCTTCGATAAAGTCGCCGGTGACGTTGGACAGCAGGGGAAATTGCAGATGTCCCAGCGGCGTCGACTCCGTCACCTTGCGCAGGTCGGGCAGAATGGGGGCCATCATTGGCGAATGGAAAGCGTGGGAAACCTGCACCGACTGGCAGCGAATGTCCTGCTGGGACAAGAGCGGGCGTATCTGCGCCATGGCTTCGCCGCGACCGCTGATGACGGTGAGGTCGGGTCCATTGTCCGCCGCTATAGCCAGGGCGACGCCGGAATCCTGCAGCAGGGCTTCAACTTTGTCTCGGGGCGCGAACACAGCCAGCATCTCGCCGGCGGGGAGGGACTGCATCAGTTCGCCGCGCCGCAACACCAGTTTCATGCCCTGTTCCAGGCTGAACAGACCGGCGGCGTGAGCGGCGGCGTATTCGCCCAGGCTATGCCCCAGCGCCAGTTGCGGTTGCACGCCCCAGGACATCCACAGCCGCGTCAGCGCCGCTTCGCAGGCGAACAGGGCGGGCTGGGTGTAGCGGGTCTGGTGGATGCCGGAGTCTGGGTCGGGATTGAACATCAGCGTCAGCAGCGATTGCCCCAGCAACGGCGCGGCCACCGCTTCGCAACGGTCCAGGGTGTCCCGCACTACGGTTTCAGTTTCATAAAGACGCCGCATCATGCCGGGATATTGGGCGCCCTGACCGGAGAACAGGAACACCACCACCGGAGCGTGTCGGGCCACGCCAAGACTCAGATTCTGCGCTTCCTGGCCTTGAAACGCCTTGAGCGTTCCGGCGGCGTCCTGCGCGTTTTGTGCGCTGAGGGCCAGGCGATAGGGCAAGGCCTCCCGGGCGCTGTTCAGAGTATGGCAATAGTCCGCCCAGCCAGCGCCGTTCGCCAGTTGGGCGTTGGCGCGCAAGGTCGTCAGGCGCTCGCCGTGACGGTGCGCCAGCGCCTGTAGCGCCTGGGCGTCGGCGGCGGATAGCGTTAACAGTCGATAAGGCGCGTCATCCCCTTGCGGGATGGTGGCTGTAGCCACGGCGTCGGAAGCGGACTCGGCCGGCGCATCCACGATGCCTTGCAGCACGACGTGGGCGTTGGAGCCGCTGAAACCGAAAGAGCTGACGCCGGCCAACAGTTCGCCTTCCCAGGGCTCGCTGCGCTGGGGTATGCGGAACAGGCGCTCGTCGATATCAATCAGAGGATTACGTTGGCGCAGATGCAGACTGCCGGGAATCACCCGGTGCTTGAGCGCCAGGGCGGTCTTGATCAGTCCGGCCACGCCCGCCGCCGCTTCCAGATGGCCGATGTTGGTTTTGATGGAGCCGATGCTGCAGGGGTGGTCCGCGTCGCGATTTTCTTCCAGCACATCCCGCAGGCTGTTCACCTCGATGGGATCGCCCAGGGCGGTGCCGGTGCCGTGGGCCTCCACATAGCGGATGCGGCAGGGCTGCACTTCCGCCTTGAACAGGGCGGAGCGGATGACGTCCTGCTGCGCCTGTCCATTGGGCGCGGTGAGGCCGTTGCTGTGTCCGTCCTGGTTCACGCTGGAGCCGCGGATCAGCGCGTAGATTTCATCGCCGTCCCGGCGGGCGTCCGCCAGACGTTTCAGAATCACGACCCCGCAGCCTTCGCCGCGCACGTATCCGTCCGCCTCGGCGTCGAAGGTTTTGCAGCGACCGGTCGGCGACATCATGCGTCCCTGGGATAAAGAAATGGAGCCCTCGGGAAGCAGAATCAGATTGACGCCCCCCGCCAGCGCCAGACTGGACTCGTTGCGGCGCAGGGATTCGCAGGCCTGATGAATCGCCACCAGGGAGGATGAGCAGGCGGTGTCGATGGTCATGGCGGGGCCGCGCAAGTCCCACAAATAAGCAATGCGTCCGGACGCCACACTGGCGGCGGCGCCGGTGCCGGTGTGCATACGAATAGCGTTGCGGTCGGCGTAGCTGATGCGTTGAAACTCGGTATTGCAGACCCCCATGAAGACGCTGGCGTCGCTTCCGGCCAGGGAGCTGACGGCAATACCGGCGTCTTCCAGCGCCTCCCAGCAGACCTCCAGCAGCAGGCGCTGCTGCGGGTCCATGGTTTCCGCTTCCCGGGGGGCGATGCCGAAGAATTGCGGGTCGAACTGGTCGATGTCATCCAGAAAGCCGCCCCAGCGGGTGTTCATGCGCCCATCGACGCCGGCTTCCTGATGATAATAGGCGTCGCTGCTCCAGCGCTCCGCAGGCGTCTCGCGAATCGCGTCCACGCCCTCGTTTAATAAACGCCACAGCGCCTGCGGATTGTCGGCGCCGGGGAAGCGGCAGCCCAGACCGACAATGGCGATGGGGTCGTTGCTTTCAAACGGGGTGGCTTCCACATCCACCAGGCGCGCGGTTTTGCGTTTTACTTTCGGGGCGGCGTCACTCGTTTTAGCGCTGGGCGCGCCGCTGGCCAACGGCGCGATGAACGCGGCCAGCCGCGCGATATTGGGGTGCTGGAAGAACAGAGTGGGAGGGGTGGGGACGCCGACATAACGTTCCAGTTCCCCACTCAAAGCGACCACATGGCGGGAGGCCAGCCCGAAGCTGGCGAAATCCGCGTGGAGGTCGATGTCGGCGGCGGGCGGGGCGGTGATCGCCGCCAATTGCCGCGCCAGCCATTCTGAGATGTTTTTGGCGCTGAGTTTCGCGCTCTGTTTCAGGTTATCCGTCGCGACAAAGGACGCGGCGACATGAGTGGGCGCCGGGGAGGAGGATGGCGTGGCCGCCTGCGTGGTTGCATCGTTCTGGACGCCGGCGCGCCATTGATAGATCGGTTGCAGCGAGCCATCCAGCCAGGCTTTGCGATTGGCCTGGCGCTGGATTTTGCCGCTGGTGGTCTTGTAAGCCTGCAACGGCTTTAATAGAGCGATGGCGTGCACCGGCAGTTCATGCTCCTGGAACACCGCCTGGCGTATGGCGCGGCACACAGCGTCGCTGTCTAACTGGCGCAAGGCGGTGCGTTTAATCTCCTGCACAATGACCAGTCGCTCCGCTCCGTCGATGTCCACGGAGAAGGCGGCGCCGTTGTCGGCGGTCAGGTCCGGGTGACAGGCGAAAACGGTCTTCTCTATGTCCTGGGGGTAATAGTTGACGCCATCGATAATAAGCAGGTCTTTGCGGCGGCCGGTGATGAATAGCTGCGCGCCATGAATGAATCCCAGGTCGCCTGTGCGCAGATAGGGGCCGCAATATCTGCCTTGCGGGTCGGTGAGATAAGCGTCGAAGATTTCTGCAGTGGCGTCTGGTCGTCCCCAGTAGCCGCTGGCGACGGAAGGTCCACGCACCCAGATTTCGCCGACCCTGTCCGGCAGACAGGGCGTCAGCGTCGCGGTATCGACAATCAGGCTTTTGGTGTCCATGTCGACTCGGCCTGATCCCACCAGGGGCGCGGAGCCTGGCGCGCCGTCGGCGACCACTCTTACTTCGCCCCGGGACAGCGCGTCCCGTTCCACATGCAGCACCGTGGGCGGCTCCGTTATAGGCGTGATGGAGACTTTGACGGTGGCTTCCGCCAGTCCGTAGCTGGGCGACTGGGCTTGATAATCAAAGCCGCAATCGCTGAAGGCGTCGGCGAAATCCCGCAGGGTTTCATGGCGCACCGGCTCCGCCGCGTTGCAGGCGGCTTGCCAGCAGGATAAGTCCAGATCCTGCTTTTGTTCGGCGCTGATTTTATCGATACAGAGCTGGTACGCAAAATTAGGCGCAGCGCTGTGAGTGGCGCGACAGTCGGAGATCGCCTGCAGCCAGCGCACCGGGTTGCGGATGAACGTCGCCGGCGCCATCAGGTAGCAGATTGAGCCTGCGTACAAGGGTGTCAGAATGGCGTAGATCAACCCCAGGTCATGAAAGTGCGGCAGCCAGCTGACCAGAATGGAATCGTCGTCATGGCCGAAGCAGCGATGCAGTTCGTCCAGATTCAGAATCAGATTGCGATGACTCACCATGACGCCTTTGGGGGCGGAGGTAGAGCCGGAGGTGTATTGCAGAAACGCGATGTCATCCCCGTGCAGAGACACCGGCTCGCTGTCTGCGTCCCTGTTTTTCCCTGAGTCCGATCCGTTCAACAGGCCCGTGTCCACCGTGAGCCAGACGGCGTCCCGCAAACGTGTGTCGCCAGCGTCCGCATCGGCGATGGCGGCGACCACTGTATCATTAGCCAGGATGACGCGGGCGTCGGCGTCATCGAGAGTGCTGTCGAGCCGTTCTGCGCTGCGGCTGTTTTTCGGCGGAGGCATAGGGATCGCCGTGACGCCTGCATACAGACAGCCAAAGAAGGCGGCCAGGAACTCCAGACCGGGGTGAAACAGCAGCAACGCTCTGTCGCCAGGCTGGGCGTGGCGTCCTAGCAACATCGCCACGCGTCGCGCCTGGCGGTCCAATTCGGCGTAGGTGAGGGGGAAACGGGCGTTGCGATCTTCGGTCAGGTAAATGAAGGCGGTCGCGTCTCCCTGAGTGATGGCGTGAGACTGCAACGCACGACTGATGTCAATGTAAAAGGGACGGCGGGTAGCGTCTGTAACGCGGCGAGTAGTGTCTGTAACCATGGTTCGATGTCGTAATTTATTATTTTCAACCGACGCATGGCGCTCGCCTCCCTACCGCATAGAGGTCCACGGCCATTACGCCACGGGACGACTTCAGGCTACTTCCGGTAAAGCCTTCTAATATTTCTTCAGTAACGACGGCGTCATTGCTTGGCGTGTTAACGCCATCTGAATGAAAAAATATTGGAAAACACGACCATGAAGCCCGCTGAGGGAATCACGGCGAGGTCTTGGCGAGATGCTTGTCCGCCTGGGCGAATACAACGATCAGGCCAACGATGGGGGAGAATATAAAGGATATAAAAAAGTTAAAGGTAAAGCCGAACTTTTTATTTTTGCCAAGGAACGCCACAAGTAAGCATACAAGCAGATATAACAGGACGTGAAGCATAATTATTCTGATCCTTTTCCATGCCTTTCTCTCTCCCCGGCGGAGAGACGATTCAATCCTAAGTAACGGCTATAGCATGTAGGGCTAACTCCAGCTGCTGACAAATGGTAGACCCAAATTATGACGATATCAATTAAGCAACTAAAAATAATGCCGGAGGCTTCGCAATGGGCTTGGCGGACTGTTTGCGCCTTTGTTTTCGAGAGGTCGTCGAGAAAAAAATAAGGGCGGCGTGAAAGCCTTGTATGACAAGGGGTTTGCAGAATTGAAATAGAGCTTCAACGGCGCTGAAACAGGGCGCGAATGGACAAAAAAAGTACTTGCGGGCCCCTGGGTATTGAACTAGTCTCATTACGGACACTTCGGAGGTCCAGGACTTCTTTTTGTATATGTTGTTTGTTTTATTGCAAGCGCTTTAAGTGGCGTGAAAATGAAATAGTAACGATATATATAACCGCCCGTGAATTTGTACTTGATGTTTTACGGACGTATATACCCTGCGTAAGTCTAATAATCATCAATATGGGAACATCAGTATGGCTGCAACAGCAACTACAGCAACTAAAGAAGACACAACAGAAACGGAAGTGGATGTAGAAGAGCGTTTGGCGGGCGTGCGCGCGATGACCAGGAAATACGTGCTGGGGTCTATGGGCATAGGGCTGGTGCCGATTCCTGTGGTTGACTTCGCCGGCTTGACGGCGCTGCAGTTGAAAATGCTGCACAAAATGTCAAAGATCTATAACATCAGATTCACTCAAGACCTCGGCAAGTCCCTGATTGGTTCGCTGGTCGGCTCCGCCGCGCCCGTTCCTATCGGTATGAGCCTGGCCAGCCTGACCAAGGTGATTCCTGTCATCGGCACCGTGCTGGGCTCCACCAGCGTGGCGATTATCGCGGGCGCGTCCACCTATGCGCTGGCGCGGGTGTTCATCCAGCACTTTGAGTCCGGCGGCAACTTCCTGAACTTCGACCCTGAGGCCGTACGCGCGTTCTACGCGGAAGAGCTGGAGAAGGGCAAAGCCTACGCGGAAAATCTGGGTAAAGACGACAAGACCGCCAAAACAGCCAGCGCCAAGGCGTAAGCCCGACGCTTATCGTTTAGCCGAACAGACGCGTTCAACCTGATCGTATATCCCGGCGCGTGTTCGCGCGCCGCGGACACGTCTGCGCGCGCCCACGCGCAGGCCCCCTGGCCCCTGGTTAACTCTGGACTGGAGCAAAGAAAAACAATGGCAAGATTCTCCGGCGTCGCCTCTCTGTCTGTCTTTTTTCCTGTTCTCGCCCTGATGTTTACGTCCATCGCCGCCGCTGACGACGAGTCCACGTCCGCGGCGGCTTCGCCTGCAACCGCCTCCGCTCAAGATAAAACGAAGTCGCCTTTGCGGGAATGGCTGAACATGCCGGACGAACTGTCCGTCGGCGCCTCCGCTAGCATCACCTCCAGCAAAGGGCAGACGGATTATGACAGCCGCACCTATGTGGTGGAGGCCAGTTGGACCGCGTCCAAGAACATCATCTCAACCTATAACCAGATCCAACGCAGCGAAACCGGTTCGCAAGTGCTGTCGGATAAAAAAAGCAGCGATAATTTCTGGCAATACAATTTTTCCCAGCGCTATTACCTGCTGGCGGGCTATCGTTATTCCAACGATGAAATACAGCTGGTGGACAGAGAACACGAAGTGTTTCTGGCGCCGGGATTCTATCCCTATCGCACCCAGACCTGCAGGTTGAGCACGGCGGCGGGTGTGGTTTATCTGTCTCAGGATTACTCGGAAACCGCCATTCTGGCGGGTGAGGACGAGCACGAAGAAAGCTGGCGCTACGGCGCTTACGAGGCTTTCGACTGCGCGCTGCTGGGAGGGGCTCTGAATCTGTCCCAGAGCGTGATTTACTCGCAGAACGAGGACGATAGCGATGATTATCGCTATCGTTCCATGATCAGCGCCGCCGTTCCCATGGCGTATGGGCTTTCCGTCAGCGTCAGTTACAACGTGAGCTACGATAACCAGCCCAAATTTGGCGTGGACAAGAAACAGGCGGATGTCACCACGGCATTGTCATACAAGTTCTAAGTCATACAGGTTCTGATGCCAATAGCGGCGCAGCCCGCCAGGGTCGCTGCGGGAACGGGCTTGCGCAGGTGCTGTCGTCGTAACAGATAGGCGCTGCTTAGCCGTCCGTCGAGCGCGTCAGCGGCTCCCAGGCGTCGATGCCTCGCTGTAGCGCCTTTAACTGCTCTCTGACCCGTTCCAGCGCATCACTTCCCAACAGCAAATGAGCCGGCGGCTGCTCAGCGTCTATCAGGCTTAGCATCGCCGTCGCCGCTTTTGCCGGGTTTCCCAGCTGCTTGCCGTTTTTCTCCATGCGGGCTTTTCGAATGGGATCAAAGGAGACGTCGTAGTCCGCGATTGAGCGCGGGGTGCGCGCCATTGAACGGCCGGCCCAATCCGTCCGAAACGATCCCGGCGCCACGGAAGTGACAAAGATATTGAATGGCTGCAGTTCTTTTCCCAGCGCCTCCGAAACGCCGACCATCGCAAACTTGCTGCCACAGTAGTCAGTAATGCCGGGCATCGTAATATAACCCCCCATGGAGGTGATATTCAGTATCCGACCCTGGCGACGTTGACGCATAAAGGGCAGCACCGCCTTGATCATGGCGACGCCGCCAAACAGGTTCACTTCAAACTGGCGACGGATTTCAGCCATGGAGGACTCTTCCAGCAGCCCCTCATGGCCATAGCCGGCGTTATTGACCAGGACGTCAATCGGGCCCACGGTCGATTCAATTTCCGCCACCGTTGCGTCAATAGATTCCCATTCCGTCACGTCAAGCATGCGCCCGAATGCGCGGCTTGCGTGCAGCGCTTCAAACGCCAACAGATCGTCTGACTGACGTACGGTTCCCACTACTGTATGGCCCGCCTTCAGCGCCTGTTGCGCCAGGGCTCGCCCAAATCCGCTGCTGACGCCGGTTATCAATAGGGTTTTTGAGGATGACATGGTTAAGCTCCTTAGACTCTTTGTTAGCGTGGAGTGTCATATTAATGAGTCAGTAAGATCGAAATGAGGCCTTAAACTATGAAATCATTGCCTATTCTTATGAATGGTTACTAAATCATGGCGAAGTGGAAAAGCGCTAAATGAATCAGGACGACGTCTACGAGAACCCTCAGACTTTGCAACAACAGATCGTGGAGCGCCTTCAGGCCCTGGCGCCTGACGGGGGTTACAATCTGACGCGGCTGCCTGATGTGCGTTTGCTGCGCTCCAATCGGCCTTTGTCTCGCACGCCAGTTCTTTATGATCCGGGCGTTGTGGTGGTCTGTCAGGGATGCAAACGGGGCTACTTCGGCGATCAATGCTATCTCTACGACGCGCAGCACTATCTGGCGGTGTCAGTGCCGGTGCCGTTCACCATGGAAACGGACGCTTCTCTGGAGCATCCACTGCTGGCCATCTATATCCATCTTGATTTCAAGGTCGCAGCGGAACTGATGCTGCAAATTGAACATCATGGCCCGGCGGAAGGCGGCGTAAGCGCCCCGGAAAGCATGGTCTCCAGCCCAATGAGCCACGCTTTGAAAGCATCAGTCTTGCGATTTCTGGAGGCGCTCAGTCGCCCCCTTGAGGCCGCGGTTCTGGGACCAGCGCTGCTTAGGGAACTTTACTTTCACTTCCTGACGGGAGAGCAGGGCGGCGTTATTCGTTCAGCGTTGGCGATGCAGGGACAATTTGGAAAAATCAGTCGGGTGCTAAAAAGCATTCATGGCGGCTATGCGCAGCCGCTCAATCTGACGCAGCTTGCCGCCGAAGCAGGTATGAGCGCGCCGACATTTCACAGCCACTTCAAGAACATGACGCGCCAATCCCCCATGCAATACGTTAAATCCGTGCGTCTGCATCAGGCCCGAATGCTGATGGTGCGCCACGGGATGACCGCAGCAGCGGCGAGTTACGCGGTGGGCTACGAAAGCCCCTCGCAATTTAATCGCGAGTTCAAGCGACTGTTCGGCCTGCCGCCGGCAGAAGAAATAAAACGAATGAAAGCCCATTTTGCCATTCCCCCCGCTCATCAGTCAGCGGAATACGTGTCGTCTCATTAGGCATAGGGCTGCGGTTATTACGCCCTTGTCAAACTTCACCGGACAGGTTCCTAAGAGAATCACTCAATAGGAGGCGTTGCTGTTTGACCTTGTTATGGTTTTTCTGGTTCTAGCCACTCGTTGCCGATCTCGATCAGCTTTTGTAAAGCTTCATACGGGATATTCGCCTCTATGAAGTTGCATTCCTTTTTTCGCGTTTCATCATAGTAAAAAATTTCGAATAGCCACTTTTCTTCACCATTGATAAGTTCGTTGAGCTCAACATAAACGCCATCACGTCCGAGCTCACTGCCTTTTATGATGGAGAACTCTCTATTTTCTACTTTGAATAACATACTTTATGAACCATAAAATTATACTTTTCGGTATAAAAGTTGAATCGACTATTAACCTGGCATCGATATAGATATGATACAATGCCCATATGATTATAGAAGACGCTCGCTCATTACCTGCCGCAGCGCAGGAAGAAAAAAGAAAACAGGCCGTGCGACTGCGCAAGCAGGGGTATAGCTATCAGGAAATAGCCGATAAGGTCGGTGTCCATAACCTGACGGTGGGAAAGTGGATCAGAGCTTATGAAGCGCAAGGGGTTAGCGGGATTAAATCCAAGCCCCGGGGACGAGAGCCCGGTTCGGGACAGCGATTAACGCCAGGGCAGGAGAACCGAATCAGATGTTTGATTGTCGATAAAAGCCCGGACCAGCTCAAGCTGGAGTATGCGCTCTGGACCCGTAAGGCGGTGCAACAGCTTATTGCGCAGGAGACGGGAGAGCACTTGGCGATCCGAACGGTTGGCGGTTATCTGGCCGCCTGGGGTTTCACGCCGCAGAAGCCGGTGAAGAAAGCGTATGAGCAAAACCCGTCTCAAGTCGAGAAGTGGCTGAAGGAGGAATACCCGGTCATCAGCGGACGAGCGAAGGCGGAAGGGGCGGAGATCTATTGGGGGGATGAGACAGGGCTTCGAAGCGACGCTCAACATGGGCGGGGCTATGCGCCGAAAGGGAAAACGCCGGTGATTCGCCTGAACGCCAAGCGTGAGTCGGTCAATATGATCTCAGCGATCAGCAACCAGGGCAAAGTGCGGTTTCAAATCTATGACGGCTCAATGGACGCAGACCGGTTGATAGGGTTCATGAAGCGGCTGATCCAAGACGCCCAACGGAAGGTCTTCCTGATACTGGACAATTTGAGAGTCCATCACGCCAAGGTTGTGAAGGCCTGGCTTGAGGAGAATGAGGATCGTATAGAAGTGTTCTATTTACCCGCCTATTCCCCGGAATTGAACCCGGACGAATACTTGAATTGTGACTTAAAAGCGGGAGTTCACAGTGGTAAGCCGGCGCGAAAGAAAGGGGATCTCAAAAAGAAAGTTCGATCACATATGTGTATGTTGCAAAAGAAGCCTTCGAGGGTGAAAAAATACTTTAACCACCCAAGCATCAAATATGCGGCATAGAATGCCTATATCGATGCCGGATTAATAACTAATTAATTTTGCTGCTTGGCGGCGCGTTTTATTCCAAGTAGCTTCAATGCTCTTTTCTTCAATTCAGGGTTCTCAGTTTTCACTAGTCTCAGGCGAGGGGCCTTGAACCAAGGCTCGCCTGCTTGATGTACAAATTTAAGCAAATCATCTAAGCATCGCTCATAGGTGCTGCCTGACTTGGCGTTAAATCTATGATGATATCTATTGCTCCAATATTCTGCGTCTGTGGAACATGGTCCATTCAGGGCGAGCGCCTCAAACTCGTCATCATAGGCTCTATACCCGCAATGTACGCGAAAAGACACGGAGTAGTTTATTGGTGCGCCATAGGAGATGCCGTCTAAATGGATATGAACAAAACAGGCGCCATTCTCGGCGGCTCTTACCCACAGCCATTTTTTTGTCCTCACAAATCCAAGTTCTTCCATTCTATCGGTAAACTCAGCCATCGCTTTATTGATGCCTTCCTTGACGATGCTTCTGTCGATCTGTTTCATTGATCCGCTACACTTGGTTGTTGTTTTTGAATCTAGAGACACTAAGTCCTGCAATTTACAGGAAAAGCTGCTTAGAGTTTAACTAAACTACGCTCTCGTAAGCCTCTTTGATTGGTTGATTTATTTGTCAGCAACAACAGGTGCGCATATCAGGCCCTGTCTCCCGCGGCGAGCCGTCGCGCAGGCGCATCCATGCGCCAGATTATTAACATGCCAATATCAATGCCATGTTAATAAATATCACTCCCAGAACTCACGACGTTTATTCTTCGCCTGTCATCTTGCATTCCGGGGCGCAAACCCGCTTGTGATACGATGGGAGCTTGCTCGCTGCCCGCCATACTCCCCGGGATTGACCTCAGAAGCCAATCTCGAACCCACTTTTAACCGCCGCCGCTCTTCTTGAATATGCTGCGGCCTTAAGTTGATGACATTGCCCTCCACGCATGCCATTAGTCTGTAATTGCGAATATGGGGAGGATACAAAGGATGATCCATATGTAAGGCCACATGAACTGTTCAATATTAGGCTGTGTTTTATAACCAAACATCGGCGCTTTCTTTAAGGGCGCTTTGGACGTTTTTAGGGCATTTTCTCTTAAGTTTTTGCTATTAATTGAAACGCGGAACCTTCTCCTGTTCGCGCTTTTCCAGATTGTAATTAAACCGTAATCTGGTTTGAGTTTACCCCTGCTATAGCGGCTTCTTCCTTCTCTGCGGGGGATCTGGCGAGGATGGGGCAGGTGCATTTTCTCTCAATCGGTTTATTGATAAAGGCGGCTTGAATTTTGCTGCTTTAATGCCCAATGCATGTATTGATACCCTGTTGATAAAGTAATAGCTGGCATATCGGCTTGAATTGAAACCTGAAAGGATGAGGAGAGATGGATATCCGTTTTGTTGATAAAAACTGGACTCGAATTGTAGGAAATACAAACGAAGATCAAAAAGCAGTGATGGATGTGATAGAGCGAAACCGGCGGCGTTTACATGATGTTATGGCGACAGACGCTTTGCCGCGTGACCTGATGGAGCTCGCGGCGGTTTGTGTGGACTGGTTGCGGAATTTAAGGCTGGTGGTGGGGTGCAAAAATTTCGCCGCCTATTACGGCCACGCCACTGCCAGGCTGTCTCAGTTGGAGCACAGGCTTCAGACTGAACAGGGAATGAGTTACTAGCGTTTGCTATTCTCAAGCGGCGCGCATGTGAATTTTTTGTGACTCTTGCCGCCGGCGTTGCTCGCAGTATTGCGAAACCATTGAAATGACGTTCTTATCGTGAAAGACTGGCGAAGAGTTATCGCTATCCGGATTTGGAGAAGGCTATGAAGTCGGAACAATCCTCAATAATCGACGATATCTACCGCTTGACTCTCGCCCTGGATTCGCAGCCGCCCACCACTTGCAAGGATAGAAGGTTACGGGAAGAGCAATTGGAATTGCTTCAGGAGCTTTGGCGCGAACTTGATATGGTTATCAAGCATGAATGGCCGAACGGCCCAGGTAAAGCGTGACCATCCTGTCACTCAAGGCTCATGCAGCCCCTTCCATAAAAAGTCCCATACCTGCGACGGCCTGCTTTCTTCAGCCGGTATTGGAGTAGCGTCTTACCGGGATAAATCTTAGTCATATGAAGCGAATTTCCTCAGATTCGGTCGCGTTGCCGGTGGAAATTCGCTGATCTGCGTTAATACTTTAGTTGGGAGTCGTCTCTTGTCTTCAGGCATAAGAGAAGCTGCGCCCTGCCTTGGTCCTGGAGGAGTGCTAAAAGCGGCGCCTGACGCGTCCCGGTTTAACGTTCTGAAAAAGATATGTTGAGGGCGGCAATGAGTATAAGGTTAAAACTAATATTGGCGTTATTGAGCACACTGGTTATTCCTGTAACCATCATTGCTTTTGTTACGGTTAACCATCAGCGAGAGACCGCTAAACAACACTTCTTTAACTCCAGCGCCAGAGAAATTAGTCAAATAGAGCAAGGAATCACAAATTTATTCAGCGGCATTTCCGAAAATTTAAAGTTCCTGTCGATTACCAATGAAGTCAGTGAGGTTGATGGCGGCGTAGCCACTTACATGGGCAATTATTCAGGGGATATGAATCCGCTGGGTAATGGCGAAGTCGAGCAAGCGGTTTTTCGCCTATTTGATAAATTTGGCGGTTCGCATCCGGCCTTGGCCTATCTTTACCTGGGGACAGATCAAGGGGGCTATATTCAATGGCCGAAAGGTAAAGCCACCGCGAATTATGATCCCCGGGTTCGGCCCTGGTATCAGGCGGGAAAAAGCGCTTCAACGCCAGTTAGAACGTCCGCCTACTATTGGGCGGCGGATGATACGGCCATTGTAAGTACGGCAGTCTCATTTCAAGGGGCTGGCGTGAAGGGCGTTGTTGGAATGGATGTATCTTTAGGACAGCTTACAAAAATTATAAAGGAACTGCGGTTTGGAAAATCAGGCTTCTTAATCCTGACCGAAAAAGATGGAACAATTCTGGTAGACCCCAATGACGCCAAGAATAATTTCAAGAAGCTGTCGGACGTCAAGGTGGAAGGTTATAGCGAAATTGAAAGGTTACAGCAGGGAGGGGGCGAATTAACGCTGAATGGCGAGCGCTATTTTGTGAATACATTAATTTCACCGGAAATGGGCTGGAAGTTTGTTGGTTTCGCTCCGACAGGAGAAGTCTATGCAGATTCCGATAAACAAAGAAATATTCTGATTGGAATCAGTTTTATTCTTTTAATCGTGTTCGGCGTGCTGGCGTACAGTCTCTCTGGACTCATCGCAAGCCCCATACAGAAAGTCACGCGCAGGCTCGGTGAAATAGCCAGCGGCGACGCAGACCTTACTCAGAGGCTGGAAGTAAAGGGCGGCGACGAAACCGCCCAGTTATCCGATAGTTTCAATCGCTTTCTTCAGACGATCCAGGGCATGGTTAAACAGATCGACGCCACCAGTCAGTCGCTTCTGTCGTCGTCTCAGACAGTCAAAGACTCCAATGACAAACTGTCGACGGAAACGCAGTCGCAGCAACAGCAATTGGAGCTGGTCGCCACGGCTTACAATCAAATGGTTGCGACAGCGAATGAAGTGGCTTCCAGCTGCTCTAACACGGCGGAGTCCGCGAGAGACGCCCTCGATAAGGCGCGTTCGGGCGAGTTGACAATCAGTAGAGCTGTTGCCGTAGTGAAAGGGCTGGGAGAGGCCATTACTAACGCCACAAACCAGATTAATATTCTAGGTAAAGAGAGCGCCAACATAACTTCGATTTTGGGCGCCATAAGAAGCATCGCCGAGCAAACTAATTTATTAGCCTTGAATGCGGCCATAGAGGCGGCGAGAGCAGGGGAACTGGGGAGAGGGTTCGCCGTCGTCGCCGATGAAGTAAGAACGCTTGCGCAGCGTACCCAAAGCTCAACTCAGGAAATCGAAGAACAACTAGGTAAGCTCAGAAGCTATGTTGAAAGCACGGTAAAGCTGATGGAAGAAAGCCTGGACCGGTCTCAGCAAGCGATTACTGAGTCGGGCACTGTCAGTGAGGCGTTCGCTCAGGTAATGTCTCAAATAGACAGGATCAGTGATATGACCACTCAGATAGCGGCGGCGGCGGAAGAGCAACATCAGGTATCGGAAGATATAAATCGTAATATTGAAAGTATTAACTCTAGCTCGAATGAGGTATCTAAAGTCGCTCAGGACAGTCGCTCCGCATCTCTGGCTCTTGAAAAGCAGGCGGGGGATTTGAATCAGCTTGTAGTGAGATTCAAAGTATAAATTCCCGGTTATCCGGCGCCGCAGCCCACTGTAGGACCCGGCCAGGGCTATTAACACGGCGAGGACAGAGCCTGATTAAGAGCGGCGCGGCTTGCCCTCCATCAGTTTGGTTTCCCCATCAAATAGCTTGTAGGTATTCCGGCCGGCCTCTTTAGCTGAATACAAAGCCGTGTCCGCCATTTTCACCAAGTCGTCCGCAGTCACGGCGCGAGCGGGCAGAAACGCCACGCCGATGCTTGTTCCTACCTGAATGTTTAATCCGTCGAGCTGAAACTCTTTTTTCATGGCCCAAAGTATTTTTTGAGCGATTTGTTTGGCGTCGCCCTGGGCGCTGAGCTTTTCCGCAATGATAATAAATTCGTCGCCGCCGAGACGGGCGAGCGTGTCAGATTCTCTGATGATCTGCTGAATACGCCTGCTGAACGCCACCAACAGCTCGTCTCCGATCCCGTGGCCGTATGTATCGTTGATCGACTTGAAGCGGTCGATGTCCAGATACATGATCGCAAACAACTCTTTGTTGCGATGAGCGCGAGCCAGGGCTTGATTCAGTCGGTCATAGAATAGCGCACGGTTTGGCAGATTCGTAAGGCTGTCAAACTGAGCCAGATGACGTAGCTTTTGCTCCGTATTCTTCCGTTCTGAAATATCGTGGAGAAAGGCGCAGAACTGCCATGTCTCCTGCACGTGGATCGCGGAAATGGTGATTTCCACAGGTATGCTCTCTCCCCCTTTAGTGAGGGCAGGCAAATCAAGTCGCTGTCCTAAGACAACCCCTTGGCCGGTCTCCAAAAATCGGCGCATGCCGTATTCATGTTTCTCCCGCAGAGGCTCTGGAATGATCAGGCTGGATAATTTGTTTCCGACGGCTTCTTCGGAGGTCCAGCCGAGGGTTTCTTCCGCTTTCGGATTCCAGTCGGTGATGACGCCGTTGGCGTCCATGGCGATAAAGGCTTCATGGGAGCTTTCGAGAATACGTCTTGTGCGGGTTTCACTTTCCTTGAGTTGTCGCTCTATATGTTTTCTCTGTTCCGCCTCTTGCTCCTGACGCTGCAGAGCCAGGGACGTCGCTTCCAATAAGTCCTCTTTTTCCTGCAGCCTGATTTTGCGGCCTATGGCTGAACCTATCAGTCCCGCCATCATTTCGAGCGTTTTCAGGTCATCGACATCAAAAGCATTGGCTGTGTCGGAGAGTATTTTCAGGACGCCAACCACGCTGCCCGCCTCATAGAGAGGAGTCACCACCATTGAGGCGGCGCCGACTTTCCTGCACGCCTCGTAATCGACCCTTGGGTCAGTGGCTGTGTTCTCAGAGATAAGGGCTTTGCGGTCAGTCACGCAAAGCCCGGACAAGCTGTTAAACAGGTTTATCCGCAGGCCCTCAAATTGATGCGCTGAGCCGCTGGTAGCCTGATAAACCATCTCATCGCCTTCCATTAGTTCGATAACTGATCCTGTGGCGGGAGTGAGGGTCAGCATTTTATCCACGACAAGTTTCATAAAGGCCGACATGTCGATTTCCGCCTGGGACAAATGGGCCTGCGTTTCAACGATTTGGTTGAGTTTCTCTGTCGCTTTTTCAAGGCGGATTTCTGTTTCGCGATACTCTCGCAGGACTTCGATCAGATAATCATTGGAGGTCGCCAGGACTTCTCTTTCACTGTGTAACTTTGACAGTGAAGCGTCCTCCCGCTCTTGCTGGACGTTGCAGTCATGAATATCCGTAAAAGAAACGAGCCAGCTCCGGATATCGCCCCGCTCACTGCTCAGGGGAACGACATGACACGCATGCCACCGGTAAGTTAAGTCTGACGAGCGCTGAAGCCGCATCGTCAGCTCGAACGGGGATTGCGCTTCGATGCCGATTCGCCATCCTCTTTGAACGGTAGCGATGTCGTCCTGGTGAATGACTTCGATCCATCTCATGCCAGTAGAGCTGGCTGCAGATAACCCGGAATACTTGCGCCATAATGCATTGCATTTAATCCAGGCGCCGTTCTGATCCGCCTCGGCGAGTAGATGGGGAAGCGGCAGCTTCCATAGATTGGCTAGTCGCATTGGGTTATCAGGTCTGGAAATAAAGAAAGGGACTCACATGAAGTCCGTATTTTTGTAGGTCCATATAGCAGAAGTATAGATGACTTAAATAGATAGTCTGAGCGCCATGCTCAACTATCAATCAGACAGACAAATAGCGCCCTTTAATCTGTCTGCAACGACAATTTGTCTGCAACGACAGGTTGTCTGCAGCGACGGGGCTTGCCCATGTCAGGCCCTGTCGCCCACGGCGTCCTCTTAGCCCATTGGTGCGCTCCGTTATGCCATAACAATATAAACCGAGGCTCGCCGAACCATTAGGATCAACTAAATTTATTAATGTTGGCTTAATTCCGCCTGAAGAATACTGATAATGACAAAGCCTTATGTCGACTTTAACTGGGCCATAGCAGGAAGCGCCGACACCCCCCAAGACCAAGTGGTCAATACGATTGTCAGTAAGTTGATCCAGTTATGCGAGCTCTCCGTTGCGGCCGAGGAAATGCCCGACATTATGTGTCAGATTCTGAACTGCCAGAGCTGCTTGCACAATCTCAAGAACCATATTGGAGAGTCCGATTTTACCCACTATTTCTTTCTGGCTGATATTGAGCTCGAAAAGCTGGATGGGCTGCTTGAAACGGGGGAGTCTGAACCAGGAGACGAGTTAGAAAGTTAACCTTTCCGGCAGGCTGTCCAGCAGGGTGTCAAGCGACGCGGAGGGACGTTTGTGGCTGAGAGACTGGTTGAATCCGACTGGAGCGTCAAGTTAGGCGGCGAAGGGATTTCCATGGCATCGAAAGTGAGCCTGATTGAAGCCAAACAGCAGCAGTTGTCGCAGTTGAAAAAGAAGCTAAAGTTATCAAGTAAGGTGACGTATTTGGTAGACATAACTATTAGTGAGTTGATGAAGCTCAAGTCTAATCTCGAATCGAAAGAGCATGATTTACTTTATGGGCGTGTCACCTATCTGTTGCGCCAGATAGAGAATGAGTTGCAATAGAGTGACGTTGAAGCCTGAATCAAAAGAAATAGGGATGCATAGTATGTAGAGGTCGAAGGGAACTTGATGAGTCGAAATTTTGAAGTCTTGCCGCAGCGATACATTGATGACCAATGGAACGACATAGGAAACGCTGATGCGCCCTATGAACTGATCCTGGACTGTGTCGCTACCAAGCTTCGAAAGTTGAAAATGCTGCAGGAAGCGGCTTGCCACCAGGCGAATCTGGTCTTTCAGGCCAAAAAGTGTGAGTGGGCGATCGGTTTGCTGCCTTCTCTGGCAGGCCGTGACGACTATGTAAACTTTCATCGGTATGTGGAAATAGAGCTGGAAAGACTGGATGAATTGCTTGCCGGCCATGAGTCAAAAGCGGGATAGGTTTCAGACGAGTTCTAGTCAGCCGGCGGGGCTCTGAGCGACTGGCCTGCGCCCGCAGGCAATATTAATCAGGCGGACAAATAGCTTCTTTTTATCTATGTGTCTGCAAAGACAAGATACGACAAAGGCAAGTGACGACAAAGCCAGAAGCAATCAGGATTACAACGCATGGAAGGCCCTGTTCAACGATCTCCCTATACCCACTTATATAGCTGGATACGTTTTCTCCGAGCGGAAGGCGCCAGCCGGCAAGATATCCTCAAAGCCTTTGAGATATGTAACTCCGTACGCCTGGAGCCCTTTGACAAAGGTCAAATGGTGTTGGCGAAGACTATTATCCGTCACGCCCTGGGAGAGTCGCCCATGCTTGAGCTGGAACGATATTGCCCTCCTACGCGGGTGATTGACTTCATAGCGGTGGTTGATTGCGCGGAAGGCTATATATGCAGAGCCATTACCCCTAAGGAAGAAGAAGACTTTCTGTTCTGGGTTGTGCAGTCCGCGGTGGGCGGTAGTTTGAGGTTATG
The DNA here is from genome assembly GCF_057367735.1 of Hahella sp. NS-SX17. Lineage (NCBI taxonomy): Bacteria > Pseudomonadati > Pseudomonadota > Gammaproteobacteria > Oceanospirillales > Hahellaceae > Hahella > Hahella sp. NS-SX17. Next base: position 4,233,367 of record NZ_CM170632.1, on the reverse strand, counting down.
TGACTTACCCGCCAGATTGCTCGGTCTGAATAAAGATATCTGCGAGCTACTGTTGTTCCGGGCGCATGCTGGAATGCGTTATCGCCTGGAGGGCTTGCCGTATCGTCCGCTGGTTGCGGTTTTAACCGCCAGGGACTTCGGTTTACCCAGGCCCTTCTCGTATAACCCTGATTCCTACCCAGATCAGTGGGGAAGAGGCGGACTCCGGCGGTAAAGTCATGACAGATTCCGCCGTTCACTCGTCCTGTTGGTGTAAATCTCTCCTAAACCTCCCCTAATCCAGGGGCCTGGCCGCTACTGCTCTTACACCTGCTTCACTGCTCCTGGACCTGCTCCCACTTTTCCTTTTTGCGATAGATCGTGGAGGCGCTGACGTCGAGCATTGCTGCGGCTTTGGGGATGTTGCCGTCGCAATAGGCGATGGCTTGTTCGATGGCTTCCTTTTCGATCAGCCATAGCGGTTTGATGGGGGCGTCTTCCTGTCCTGTCTCGGTGGGCTGCGGCTGTTCGAGTCGTGGGGCCGGGGGGCGATGGGGGGAAGGGGGCGCTGCAGAGTGGGAGTGAAAGGGGATCATCTCCGGCGTTACCGCGTCATCGTTATTGAGCACCACGATATTGCGGATGACGTTTTGCAGTTCTCTGACATTGCCTGGCCAGCTGTGCGCCATCATGATGCTGGTCGCCTCTGGCGTGAAACGGGTGAAACCTTTGTTTTCCTGTTTGGCGTACTCCCGCAGAAAGCTCTCCATCAGCAGTTTGATGTCGGTTTCCCGTTCTCTGAGCGGCGGCAGGTAGATGGGGATGACGTGGAGTCGATAATACAGGTCCTCCCGGAAACGTCCCGCCTGCACCTCCTGCAAGGGATCGCGGTTGGTGGCGCAAACGAATCTGACGTCCACGGTTTCCTGTTGCGAGCCGCCGACCCGCTGAAACGTACCGGTCTGAATAAAGCGCAGCAGCTTGGTTTGCAGCTCCAGGTCCATTTCACAGATCTCGTCCAGGAACAGGGTGCCGCGATGGGCCAGGGTGGCGGCGCCGTCGCGGTTGTTCAGCGCGCCGGTGTAAGCGCCTTTGACGTGGCCGAATATCTCGCTCTCCATCAGGTCTTTGGGAATGGCGCCGCAATTCAGGGGGATAAAAGGCCCTTGTTTACGCGGACTGCGATGGTGGATCGCCTCGGCGCACACTTCTTTGCCGACGCCGCTTTCGCCGGTGATAAATACGGTGGCGTTGCTGGGGGCGGCGCAATCAATGATGCGATAGACCCCTTGCATGGGCAGGGACTCGCCGATGAAACCCTCATAGTGACGGCGTGCGAACTGCTCCCGATAGCCTTGCACTTCCTTCACCAGATTATTGTTGGCCAGCGCGTTCTTCACAGTGACCTGCAGACGGCGGGCGTCAAAAGGCTTCACCAGGAAATCGAAAGACCCGTAATGCATGGCGTTGACGGCGATATCGATAGAGCCGTGAGCGGTCATGACGATCACCGTGGAGGGCAGGTCGTCCTGCTTAATGCGCTTGAGAATATCCATGCCATCCATGTCCGGCAGCTTGAGATCCAGCAGCACCACGTCCGGCGGCTCCCGCAGAATTTGCACAATGGCGTCGCGGCCGGTCTCCACCGTGACGATGATATAGCCGCCGGCCTCCAGATAGCTCTGATACAGGGACGCCAGGGACTGGCTGTCTTCGATCAACAATATCCGTTTCTTCACATCAGCTTCCATTGGGTCATGGGTGAGTCCCTCTCATCGCCACGGGGGAACATTCAAGGGCTGGCTCTGAGCAGCAACAGCGTCGCATCGTCTTCCAGCGTGGAGCCCGCGGCGCGCAGGGTTTCTTCCAGTTGGGTCTGGGCCGGGACCTGCGGGAACTGTTTGAGGTTGGCGGCGAGCAATCTGCGAACCGCGTCCTCACGATCTTCCAGCGCGCCTTCTCCGTGCTCTGTTAAGCCATCAGTGTAGCCAATGAATACGGAATCTTCCGGTAGATCGACGTCACATTCTTCATAAGAGTAATTATGCGCCAGTCCCAGCATCATGCCGCCGCAGGCGATCGGGCGCAGCTCTCCCTCCGTCAGCAACCAGGGTTCCGGGTGGCCTGCGGACGCGATGGTGAGACGATGGCTCCCGGGACGCAGCTGAATGACAAGACAAGTGAGCCCGGTGCGCGCGAGCAGCGGCGATGAGGCGACGAAATGAGAGAGCTGATCGAGCAATTCTCCCGGCGCGGCGGACTGAGGCGCGGCGTGACAGAGTCCATGCAGATAGCCCGCCGCCGCATGGGCGAAGAATTTGGCTTGTTCGCCGTGTCCCATGATGTCGCCGAGTATCAGCGTGAAAGCGTCGGCGCTTTCGCGATGGAAGATGAAGTCGCCGCCGCCTCTGGCGGCGACCCGATAGCCCGAGGAAATCCGGATCTGGCTGAATTGCTCTGGAATAGGCGACCACAGCAGGGAGGACACGCGATTATCCAGTTCGGCGTTGAGGGTGCTTCTCACATCCTGGGAGCGCTTGAGCACTTGCGCGACGGTTTGTTGCAGCCGCTGTTTGCTCATGGGCTTTTCGATAAACCCGTCAATGGACAGGTGCGCGGCGCTGCTTTGCACCTGTTGCGGGGCGCATCCGCTCATGAAAATAAACGGAATCATGCGGGTGGCGGCGCGTTCCGCCAGTCGTTTGCGCAGCTCCAGGCCGTTGAGATGGGGCATATTGACGTCGCAGAGAATCAAGTGGGGCGGCTGCTCGACAATCGCCTTTTCCGCATCGCGGGGGTCTTCCAGAGCGGTGACTTCATATTCATCGGCCAGATACGCCTGCAGCAGATGAAGTTGCGTCAGATCGTCGTCGATCACAGCGATGCGCGGCTGCGCGCCGCTTAGCTTTATGCGCACGCAGTAGCTGTTGAAGTCTCCTTCCGTGGCGACAACCCGTTGATAACGGGCGCTGGGGGCGAGACTGCGAATCAGCGTCAGGCCCATGCCGTTCTCATGTAAGGGACTCTCTGATAATAAATCTTCAATATTGCGCTCGGCGTCGAACAGAGAGGACTGATCCGCGCCGTTGTCCAGCAGCAACAGATCGACAAAGCCGCCTCCGCTGCGTTTGTCCAGGGCGATAAAGTCCGCCTGGGGGTCGTGCTTCACCACGTTAGTGAAGTACTCGGCGACCAGAAGCTGCATGTCCTCGCAAGTCTGGTTGTCGACGCCTTTGCCCAGCAGAAAGCGGGCCGCGCATTCCCGCGCCGCGCCGACGGCGGCGAGGTCCGGGCGGGATTGGTAGAACAGTCGGTCGTAACCGGCATGGCTAGTTAAAAGGGTGGAGTTCATTCAACGCCTCTAATGTCGAGTCGGTCAGTTGGCGCATGCAACGGTATTCGTTCTCCGCCTCCGTATAGTCATGCGCCCTGCAGGCTTCTTCAATGGCTTTGGCGTGCAGGTGAATACGCTGCGCGCCGAAAGTCTGGGAACTGCTTTTCAGCGCATGGGCGCAGATTTCGAATTGTTCGTAGTCCTGCTCGCCAAGATGGTCTTGCATGGCGTCCACGCGTTTGGTCAGCTCCGAAGAGAAAATCGCCAGCATGCGTTTCAGGGTGTCCGCTGAGGTATCGTTGAGCAGTTGCTGCAAGGCCCTGGGGTTAATCAGCGCAATGTCGGCGCTGGCCTCCGCGGCGGGCTGCGCGCTCACGGAGGCGGGCTCGGGCGGCGTCGAGGGCGGTGAAGATTTCTTACTGTTTTTCTTTATCCAGTGGCTGGCCATTTCAACCAGACGAGCGCGATCCACCGGCTTGGTGAGAAAGTCCTGCATGCCGCCGGCGAGGCAGCTCTCGCGCTCTGACGTCATGGCGTGGGCTGTGAGCGCCACAATGGGCGTTGTCAGCCCGCGCCGGCGCATGAGCTCCACGGTTTCGCGACCGCTCAGGCCGGGCATGCGCATGTCCATGAAGATGAGGTCGTAAATGCAGTGTCCGGTTTTATCTATGGCTTCTTCGCCGCTGAGCGCAGTGTCAATATTGAAGCCTGCGGATTCCAGGAAAGAGCGGGCGATGAGCAAATTGGCGTCGCTGTCATCCACCACCAGAATATCTCCCTGTTCCGGCTCCAGGGACGGGGAGGACGTTGGCGCGTAATGACTGTTGCGACGCAACTCCGACTCCTGCGTTTTGTCGGGGACCTCAATTGGGCGGCCCAGGGCGCAGGCGAGCAGGGCCTGGAGCGTTTGTCTGCGGGTGGCGGGAGTATAGAGCGCGCCATAGCAGTTTTCCGTTTCCGGCTGGCGCTGGCTGGCCTGACGATAGACGGCGATACGCGTCAGGCTGGCGTCCTTAAACAGAGCGTCTTTGCAGGCTGGCGGGTTTTCCATATCCACCAGTGCGATGAGTTTGAGGCCGCTGTCGACCTGCTTGTGAAGATCGTCCTCCTGCAGGCAGCAGACGCCGTCCAGGCTCCATAGATGCAGCTGCCATTGAAAAGCGCGTCGCCACTCCCGGCTGTCGCTGGCGATGATGATGCGGTAGTCCTGCAGCGGCGCGGTCAGTGCGTTCAGGTTGGCGCGATCAACCCTGGGCGCCGCCTCGGCGAGGGGGAGCTGCAGGGTGAATGTCGACCCGGCGCCGACCTGGCTGGACAGGGTAATGTCGCCATGGATGATGTTCGCCATATGGCGGGAAATCATCAGTCCTAATCCTGTGCCGTCCTTGTGGCGGCGTTCCTGGAAGAACTCGGAAAATATCCGTGACTTCGCCTCCGCGCTGACGCCAGGACCGGTGTCGCTGACATCGATGCATAGGTGTTGGGTTCCGTGCAGATGGGTGACGTAAACCATGATGTTGACGCCGCCGCGCTGCGTGAACTTGATGGCGTTGCCGATCAGGTTAACCAGAATCTGGCGCAGAAAGCTTCTATCCGTCACCATGCTGGCGGGAGTATTGGCGTCGATCACGCTTTGGATGAACAAGCCTTTCTGATGGGCCCTTTGCGACAGCAGTTGGGTGACGTACTCGACTTTCGCCGGCAGGTTGCAGGGCTCCAGGTGAGGCTCCAGCTTGCCGGCTTCGATTTTGGCCAGATCAAGCACGTCGTTGATGATTTCCAGCAGGTTTTTTCCTGCGCTTTCCGCGGATTGCAGGTAGTGACGCTGATGACGGGTGAGAGGGCTGTCCTTCAACAGCTCGACGTTGCCCAGCACCACATTGAGCGGCGTGCGTATTTCGTGGCTCATGGAGGCGAGGAAGTCCGACTTGGCGCGATTGGCGCGGTCCGCCTCCTCAATGGCCTGGCGCAGGGATTCCTGTTCCTGCCGGCGCTCGGAGATGTCCTCCAGCATGGCGGTGAAGATGTAGCTGCCGGCGAGTCGGGAGGCGGTGACGGAAATTTCGATGGGAAAGCCTGCGCCGTCCTTACGCTCGGCCTGACCCTGCAGGCGTTTATTCAGAAAGGGCGAGCGGCCTGTCGTCTTGAACTGCGTCAGTTGTTCCCAAAAGGCGTCTCGCAGGACCGTGGGAACCAGGTAATTGGCGACGGGCTGGAACATGACGTCGTCTCTGGAGTAACCGAACATGTCCTCCGCCGCTGGGTTGAATTCCAGGATTTTGCCCGCGTCGTTGACGGAGACGATGGCGTTAAGGGAGCATTCCAGCATGGCTTCTTTCACGGCCAGGTTGATGTCCGCCATCTCCTTCAGCTCCTTGATTTTGGACAGGTCCCGGAACGTCAGAATGGCGACCTGAACGCCTTCGACTTCGGCGGCGTTGATGATCAGGTCGATAGGGAAGCGGCTGCCGTCACGGCGGTAGCCCCATTCGTCAGTCTGGCGGGTAATATGGGCCGGGGCATGATGATCAGACAGTTTGAGGATAAAGTTCTCGATGCGGTCACGCTGTAATTGATCGACGATAATCAGGTCGTAGCGGTGTCCCTCCAGCTCTTTTTTTCCGTAGCCGAACATGGTTTCTGAGGCCTGGTTCATGTAGCTGATCTTGCCTTCAACGTCCAGGGTGATCAGACCGTCCAGCATATTGTCGGTGATGGCGCGTAATTGCGCTTCGCTGAAATGCAGTTTGTCCGCCAGCGCTCTGGCTTGCTCCAGACTGTCCCGCATGTCTTGGTGCACGCTTTCCAGCTCCCGGCTCATCAGGTTGAACGCACTGATGGTCTCGCCAAGCTCGTCCCGACCCGGTTTGGCTTCAATCAGGCTGAAATCGCCCTCTTGCACGCGGCGCAGGGCGCTGCGCATCAATTGTAGCTGCCGCGTCAGATAAGAGCCGAACATCATGGACGCCAGCGCCACCAGCACTACGCCGATGATGGCGATGCGGATGCTTTGGTCGCGGGCCTGTCGCCAGGCGTCATGCAGGGCGCTGGCGTCCAGGCCCAGTTCGACATTGCCGAACACGGCGTCGCCCACCTTGATGGGAATTTCTTGCAGCGCCGCGCCGAATGCGTCGTCGGGGGAGGGACGCACGCCACCGCTGCTGAGCACGCCCCGGCTGTCGTGGATGGACACGTAGGTGACATGAGGGCTGGTCAGCAGTTCGTCCACCATGCTGTTCAGAGTGGCGATATCCGAGGACAGCAATGCATCGGTGGCGGCGGCGCTGAACAAAACGCCGAAGCGGGCGGCCTCCTCTTGCGCCTGCTTCAAATGTGACTGGTTCATGATCTGCAGAAAATTGTAAATCAGCACCGACATGAATATTGCTTCGATCAGCGCGACGCCCAGTATGGTTTTTAAACGAAAGGACATATTTTCAGCACTCCTTTCTTACACTGACGGGTGTTACAGCAAATCAATCTGCAAGGCCCGAACGTCATCCCAGTCCGAATTGGCGGCGGGAATAAAGCCGCGCATGTTCAACGGCTCCAACAGGGCGCGCCCCTGCTCGCTTTCGCCCATCTGAACCAGCGTCTCCGTCACCGCCTTCGTCACTTCCGGCGGCGTTCCGGGAGCGGCTGCGATGGCGTGAGGGGTATAGGCTGGCGTTGTCCATAAAATGCGCAGATTGCGAGTCACGTCATCCGGCATGGCGTTGAACGTGCGCAGGACGCCGCCGCCGGCGACAAAGCGTTTCTGCATCACATTGAGATACACGGAATCGTGGTTTCGCACATACTGCGGCTGGATGCGAATGCCCTGGCGCGCCAGGATCGCTTGAGGCAGAACGCTGGCGGCGAAGGCGGCGGGAGCGGGAAACGCGAGATCGGCGCCTTGCAGGCTTTGCAGGTCCTGAATAGGGCTGTCCGCGGCGACTACGATAATGCCTTTGATCATTTTGTCTTTCTCCCTGGCCACCGCTTGGTAGCCTGGATATTTGTTGTAGACGACAAAGTGGTAGGGATTCATGTAGGCGAAGTGAAATTGGCCGTGTCCCAATCGCGACTCGAACTCGGGAATATTGGGCGCGGTCTTGAACACCAGGGGCACGCCGCTGTTCTTTTCAATGTATTTGAGAACCGGGCCCCAGGCCCGCGCCAGTTTTTCGGCGCTTTGTTGCGGTACGATGCCGAACTCGTAGCCTCGCTTCTCCGCGGCGTGAAGGCCGGCGCTGCCGAGAACGGCGTAGATCAGGCAGAGGAATGTGATGAGCGTCCGCATGCATGCCCCCCTATAACGGCAAATTCAGAAAACGGCTGGACTGAACCCAGTCGCTCAGTCTGGCGGCGAATCTGGGGAACCGTCGCGCCATACGGTTGATTTCGCGTTTTAGTTCAGCGGCGAGTCCGGGGTTTTCAATGTCGTTCATCACAGCGCCCAGAATCCGGGCGTCATGGGATTTCAATTTGTGGCAAGCGTGCTCTAAATCCGCTTCTGTGGTGGCGCCGGATTTCACAATCAGGATGCAGGCCTGACTGGCGGCGCAAATCAGCTCCGCAGGAATGTTCTGATGGTTTACCGCCTTCAATGGCGAGGTATCGAAAACAATGGCGTCCACTTGGCTTTCCCAGTCCTGAATGACTTTCTTGATGAGTCCTGCGTCCCTGAAGCCGATTGATGAATTCAGTGTAGCAGTTAAAACCTGCATGTTTTGGCCAGCGTGAGCGATGGCGCTGTGGCTGGAGTCGTTTTCCAGCGACCAGGCGGCCCGCGGTAACTGAAAGCGGATATCGGCGGAAGGGCGGAACAGGTTCATGTCCACCAGCAGGGTTTGCCGACCGGAGGCGCTATGGCGTCGGGCCAGCGCGTAGGCGAGGGTGGAGCAGCCGTCTCCGGAGTTAACGGCGGCGACCGCCAGGGTGCGCAGTCCCTTGCCCAGGGTCTGCGCGTACACATGTTCGATCTCGACAAAGTTTTCGATGGATGGCATCACAGCGCTCCTATGATTCCGACTACGGAGATGATTTTGAACACGCCTTCCAGACCGCTTGTGAGAGTGGCCCAGTGGCTGTCGGACTTATCCGGGACATACAGCGTGTCGCCGGGGCGCAGAACGGGCAGTTTGCTCATGTCCGGATCTTTCACAAAGCTCTCCAGATCAAAGCTGCTGGCGCTGTCCGCGCAACAGGACGTGTTCACCACCACGATGCGCTCGATGTAGGCGCTGGCGGTGGCGCCGCCGGCCTGGGCGAGCAGGTCCAGCACGGTCATGTCGTCGCTGAAGCGATAGCGCCCGGGTTTGTTGACGGAGCCCAGCACTCTGACGGTGTTTTCTTTGGTTTCCTCCAGCCAGTTACGGTCTTTTTCCGGCACGAAGATGGAGTCGCCGGGCTTGACCACGGGCAGCAGGGTTTGATCGCCGGTTTCAAAATACAGCGCCAGATTGAGCTTGGAGATGCGCGCCTGGGCGCCGTCCCGGTGTACGACGCGAATGTTATGGATGTCCGCGGAACCATTGGGGCCGTCCGCGGCGGCGAGGATGTCGAGAAAGGTCATTTCCTCGTTGAACATGTAGCGTCCCGGCGCGCCCACCTGGCCCATGATGTAGATGGAGTTCTCTTTCGCCTGACGCACCCATTGCGCCTTGTTGTCGGAAGGATCTTGCGGCAGTTCCGGAATGATCACGGAGGTTCCTGAATCGAGTTGCGGTATTTCGCTCAGGTCGCCGCCGTACTTGATGAAGCGGTCCAGGTTGAAGGTGCTGGACAGGACTTTACCGCCGCTGCGACGCATGATTTTGATGTTGGCGATGTCGGCGCGGGCGGTGGGCCCCTGGGCGTGTCCCAGCAGATCCATCAGGGTCATTTCGTCGGACCACTCAAAGCGGCCTGGGTTGTAGACCTGGCCAATGATTTCCACCGCGCGATCCGGCGGCGTTTTCAGCCAGGAGGCTTCGTTGACGTCGGTCTTTTCCGGTACGAAAACCGCGTCTCCCGGCGCCACTTCCGGCAAGGCGACGCGACTGACGCCTTCCGTATAGGCTTGCAGATCGAAGGGAATCACTGCGCCGTCGGCTTTGAGGATGCGAATCTGACGGGATTCGGCGAAACGGGTGGGGCCGCCCGCATTGGCCATAATGTCCAACAGCGTAGCGCCGGGCTTGCCCTCAAAGGCGCCGGGTTTGAACACCTCGCCCATCACATAGACCACGTTAGCGCCGGCTTTGATTTCGTCCTGCTGGATGGGCACGAAAATAGTGGAGTTGGGTTTCAGTTGCGGCAGCAGTGAGGCGTCGCCGCTTTCCAGATAACGCTTGAGATTAAAATTGTAGGGAGCGCTGTCCGAGATGATTTTGATCTGCTCGACGGCGGCGTAGCGTGTCACGCCGCCTGCGCGCATGATGGCGTCGATGACGCTGTAATCCGGTTCATAATTAAAACGGCCTGGACTTTTCACCTCACCGAAGATGCGCACCGCCTGACGGTCGTCGCTGGCGTCGCCGCTGGCGGCCAGGGTTTGCGCATCAAAGTCGATCTGCACATTGCCGATCAGCGGCGAAGCGGGAATAAACAGGCGATCCAGAGAGCGTAGCGGCGGCAGGCTGGAGCGGTCGCCGGAGTCCAGGTACGCCTTGTAGCTGAAGTAGATGATGTCGTCGCCCCGTTGAATCTGCATGCGGTCCAGTTGCGCGCCGGGCAGCAGTCCGCCCGCCAGGGTGATGGCGGTTTGCACGTCGCCGGCGATGGGGGTCAATACGCTGCCGGGATTCTCCACGTAGCCGGAAACGTCAATGATCAGATTGCGCTCCGCCAGAGTGACCTGCAGGCGCTCCACATCTCGGTAAACCTGTCCCAGCGCCAACTGGATCATCTGCGTCGCGGCGCTCAGAGGTTGTCCGTTGATTTTCACTGGGCCGGCTTCCGGCAGCAGGATGCGGCCGTCCCGATCCACGGAAAAATTGCGATTGAACGCCTGCTCTCCCGTCAGTCCCAGGTAGAGCTGATCGCCAGGCTGAATGAGGGGCGGCGCTTCTGCGGCCTGGAGATTGCGGCAGGTCAGAAATACTCCGGCCAGGGCAATCAGCCACGCCATCAGCAGCATCAGGCGGGCGTCTCGCGCAGGCGTCGTGGTCGAGAGGGGGATGAAGGGGAGAGTCTGACTTGCCATAGTGTTTCTGTTCCTGATTTAGAGGTAGCGTCCCTGTAAATGGGATTCCCAGTCGCGTTGGGGGATGGGGGTTGACGAAGCGCCGCGGACTTGCTGGCGATTAAAATAGATCTCCACCCGACGGTTGAAGCCGTGAGAGTGGCTGTCCGCGTCCTGCAGCAGCGCCTGATCTTCGCCTTTGGCCCGGATCAGAATGCGTGACGGCTCTACGCCCTGTTGCGCCAGGTGTTCGGCGACTGCGTCAGCGCGCGCTTGCGCCAGATGCTGGTTGGCGTCGCTCTCGCCACGCTGATCCGTATGCCCGATCAGCTCGATAGTCATCGAGGCGTCCGCCAGCATGTAGACGGATAAACGGGTGAGGTAACTCTGGTAGCCTGCAGACAGCGCTGACTGGTTCACATCAAAGTGCACCGCCAGGGGAAAGCCGCTGAAGACCGAGTCGATGTCACTACGGGCGCTGGCGACCGCGCAGGTGGTGTGCTCGTTGAGGTAAGCCAGTTGCGCATTGGCGCCTTTCAGCTCTTTGTGCAGAATCGCCAGACTGTTGTAGGCGTCTGGAAACAGCCCGGCGTCCAACTCTCTGAAGGCGCGATGCAAACGCTGTCTCAGCGTTTTGAGTTGGGCCGGAATACAGTAGTCGCCTCCCAGCAAGGACAGTGCATCCAGCTCCAGCTTCTCCAGCTGCGCCTGCTTGGCGAGGCTGTCCTGATCTGGTGTGAAGCTGATCTGGTGATAGCGCTGCACCTCGCCGCTGCGGATTTCCGCCGCGCCGCCTTTGCCTGCGTCAGGCCAGCTCTGGCAGCCCGCCAGGGCGCACAACCCCACTCCAACTATCAGCAGACGGGCGCGTCTCATGCTCGTTGCTCCTGAGCTGGTTGCTGAAGGGCGATGAAGCTTTTCATGGTGTCGAAGGACAGGATAGTGCGGTCGATGCGCAACAGCGTCGCCAAACGCTGCGGCTGCCCCTGCAACCCCACCAGCGCCATCTGCCGACGGTTGGCGTGCAACTGCTTATAGATAAAAACCAAGGCGCCGATGCCGGAAGAATCCATGAAAGACACATCGCTTAAATCAAAAGCGACCCCGCCAACATGATTCAACGCCGACTCCTCCAACTGCTCGCGGCAATGCTGCACCGCATTCGCGTCAAAAGTCCCATCCAGCGCGATGACCAGATAGTCGTTGCAAGAATATTCAGTAATGTTCATAAGGCCCTCAGATCGTAGTGATAAAACTCACAAGACCTGGAGCAACCCGTGTGCCAGATTTTTTTTATTGTAAAAACATATGGTTAGTGAGTGGTGTCAGAACCGGAAACGGGCTAATTCGCTTTTTGCAGTTGCGGATTGCGAAGATTTTGGGGGGCTTGATGTGGCGTTCGTTGTGATTTGAAACCAGAAAAAGTACGCCTGATTGGCTATGGTGCGCGGAACTTCGTTTCATGAGAAGTAGCTCGAAACTCACCCTGCGATTAAGATGAAACGTCCGAATGTGCTGAAAAAAGGCGGAACAAATGACCGACGAACTGGAGAAAAAGATACGCAGACTTTCTCCTCCTAAGCAGAAGGAGTTTATAGAACTCAGCCAGTTTCTAGACTATTTCAGCACGGTCTATGAAGATATTCCCCCCGAAGACCCCGTTCACCCGTCCCACGCGCTGGACAGCACCCTGGACGAGTTTGGCGCAGCTGCCGCACTAACGGGATTACGGGAAGCGATCAAGGACATCATAGAGGACACTTTGGACGTAGACGCAGAAACCTTGCAGCAGGTCGACGCCGACTTGAGTGCGAATGGCCTGATCACACTCTCTGCATTGCGTTACAGATACTGGACGGAAATTGCAGGCATACGTAAACGAGGCCGTATCCGCAACGAACTGGAATACCACATGATCTCTGGATTGCTTGCAGATACCGAAAACGAACTCAGTGAAGAAGATACAGAACTGTTTAATCAAATGCTGATGGATTACGAAAGCCGGTAGTTTTTGCTGCGGGCGAGGCGGTTTAACTGGTCACAAAATCATAGTGTGAAGCTGATGAATAATGCACGGCTTAAAAGTAGGGTTGATGCCGTAAATAACGCCACGGCTAATTCCGTCTGGTTCGACTTCGAAGTTTTCAGCTTTAATTCTAACGAGTTGATAATTCTGGGTAGCAAGGACTTCTCTTATTATCATCAACTCGAGATTAAATTTTTAGATGTCGCATACTTTTCCGGGACGCCTTCCTGGGGCAGCGATCCTCACATTACCGCTGTTTTCTCCTTGGTCGAAGAAAGTAAGGCGCTGAAAGTACTGCAGGAGAAAAAGGTAAATGGATATTTTGAGGTATTTGAGTTTTCAACGGATGATGGCGCCTCCATCATCATCGCAGCGCTGGATATCGTGGTAAACATGGATACGGTTTACTACTTCTTGAGAGAGAACCTGAAGGAAAATGAGCGCATTGCGGACTGGGTCAAAAGTTGATGGTTAATGAATAGGCGGGTAAATAAAAGTAGGCTCTTGGGATCGTTGTAAGGTGGCTGAGTAGATGCAGTGGTCATGTAGGTATTGAGATTTTAATGGAAGTGGTTTGTGCGTAAAAAGCTTGAAGATAATCCTGCTGTTGAAGCTGCAATAGAAAAATTCATTGGTGAATTCCTCCAGAAGCATCCCAAGAGCGATATTCCAGCCTGGTTTTTTGAAAAAACATGCCCTGGAACTATAGATGACGGTGATTACTGGCGGATTGCGATAGTTGCTAAAAAAAATCCCAGAAGGCCCTTAGAGTCAAATGTCTTCATTGATGAGGAAAGCGGAGAAAAGAGGTACGTGATAGCAGACTCGTATGAAGAGGTAATCTTGTTTGAAATGAGTTTTAAAAAATCCGACTTATCTGGGACTATTTTAACTGACGTTGATCTACATGATATTAATGATGATGAATTGGCTGTCGTGCGTTAAGGAAAAAGTATTCCTGCCGTACTGCCTGCACAAGTCGGCAATGCTCTGTGCATGTGAAATTTATGGGAACGTATACCCTGCCTTATATTAATCATTCAGCTCGTTCGCCAACAGAAGTTATGTCTGGGCCTGTTACAACTGGTGTGACCATTCAGCTCTGCATGTCGGAAGGCACTTCCTTTTCCGACCTAACCACTTCTGATCGGAGGGTGGGGGAGGAGGCGTAGGAGTTCTGTCAAAACGCCTGGCGTTTTCTTCGGTCTGCATATGGGCGCAGAGTGAAACGTAGGTTGGATAAGCGAAGCGCCATCCAACACATACGCTCCAGATTTATCCTGAGAAAAAGCCCAGATTGTAGATATCGCTTTGGCGTTGATAGAGCCAATCAGGTTGATGCCCAAAGCAAAAACGGTTTCGCAGAAGTTGTTGAAATTCGTCCGTAAAGACCCTGTAAATATTCTGGATAGTCGAGCCTCATCATCACAATGAGGCTCCATAAATAACGAACAAACTCACACGAAGCTATGTCGCCAGCTTAGACAATCTTTGTCGTGATGGACCATCCTTTCATGGTCAGTTGTGTCTGTATGCTGTTTCCGCCTAGGTGCGAGAGTCCGACGGGCAGCACGGTTATGCTGGGTCCTTTGACGCTTGCGGCTGCGTTGATCAAGTGAGCGGCGATCCCCGGATTGCGTTCGTCTGATTTGGCCGCCAGTCCCTGGTCGACGACTTCGACGGTATTTTCACCTTCGGCGAACAACACGTCTTTCAAAAGCGTCGCCCTGTAATAAAACAAAGAATGATTGATTGATCCGAGGTTTTTATCGGCGGGATCGGCAATGGTGAGCTTCTCCATCTTGGTCAGTCCGGCGCCTGATCCAACGATACTTCCGTTCTTGATAGGAAGTTCGACCGCCGCAATGGTCGTATGCTTGCTCCCTAATTTGCCGATGGCGGCGACCACGGCTTTGGCGCCTGCAATCATCAACGTCTGATCGCCAGGTAAAAGCGGCGATAACGTCTCTGTACTATGCTGTTCGCCAAGCAGGACGATGAAGCTGCTGTCTTTCTTTAGAATAACCCCTAGCGGCATGCCAGGGTCAGGCAACATAAGCCCGATACCGTCAATCGTTAACCCTTTTTTGTTTAAAGGCAGATAACTTAACTTGTAGGCGTTGAGTACTGCATCCGCGTGATTTTTCGCCTCTAATTCTCCAGACATAAGAACTCCTTCCTTTTGTCGATTTAATGAAGTCTTTCACCGATTTTTTTCTGAGAACAGCGCCAGTGGGATCTCCCATTATCTTCCTGAGCGCCTTTCATAACTGGCTGAATTTATTGCCAACTTCATCATACTAAATAAACCTGAAATGTCCCTCAGTAAATTTGACCGTTATTTTGAGGGGAGGGGCTTTAATCTGATCCCAGATGAGCGCCGCCCCTCTGTTCTGACTGGTTTTCAAGAAGACACTTTTACCGCTTTTGCGAGATAACGCTGATACTCCTCATCAGGAACAAAAGAGCCTCCCGTCAGCCAGGGGATATGCACGCTATTCGCCATGCGGTGGGTGAGGCGATGTGAGTCTAAATACTTCTGTCCAGCCTCGGACATCAGCATTTCAGGACCGAGGCAACCGATGGCGGCAGAGGGCTCAACTTCGATATTTTCCAGTTCTTTTAGCAGATATAGCTGCTGGTAAAGCTGTTCATCCGTCGCCGTATACACGCCTGACAGGAGGTTGCGTGTGGCGTCGCATACCCACTGCGATGCGGCGCCGACAGCCAGGCCATCAGCATCTGTGCGATTCTTGAGACCAAGTTCGTAGATGGAGGTCGGAGCGGCGCCCAGTGCGCCGGCCATACCAAGTAGCATGCAGGGCGCCTGTACCGGCTCGGCAAAAAAGCAGTGAACATGGTCATTGAAAATATGTTTCAGGCCATAGGTGATGCCGCCTGGGGCTCCACCTACGCCGGCAGGCAGATACACAAACAGAGGATGCTCCGCGTCCACCTTAATATTCAGGGCCTCCAGCTGCGCCTGAAGGCGTCTGGCTGCGACAGCGTAGCCTATGAAAAGGTTGGTGGATCGTTCATCATCGACAAAATAGCCGTACGGATCGGCAATCGTCTCAAGGCGTCCGGCCTCAAGCGCCGCGCCATAATCGGCGTCATGCTCAACCACCCGCACGCCACGTTTTCTAAGGCGCTCCATTTTCCATTCTTTAGCATCTGACGACATATGGACTACTGTTTTGAAGCCCAGCGCAGACCCTATGACGCCGATACTCAGCCCCAGATTACCGGTGCTGCCGACGGTGATGGTGTGCTGTGAAAACAGGTCGCGAGCGGCCTGGGATGCGAGCGTACAGTAGTCGCTGTCTACGCCCTTGATTACTCCGTGTTTCAAAGCCAGGGATTCAGCAAAACAAAGCACTTCATGAATGCCGCCGCGGGCCTTGACTGAGCCTGCAACCGGCAAGTCATGATCCGCTTTCAGGTACAGCGAACCGCCCACTGGATTGATCCTGCTGTTAAGCCGATCGGCTTTTATCAGAGAAGACTCAATCAGTCCGTGGCTGGGTTCGAGTTCGGGAAACAGTCTCTGTAGTAACGGCGCAAATCGTTTGAGGCGGGCTTCCGCTGCGTAGAGTTCATCGGCGTTTGGGGTGGAGGGAGCTGAAGCCGGAATTTGATAATTGTTGTTTAGCCATACTATAGGTTGGCTATTCTGGATGGCTTTAAGCTCACCTTGGGCGATACTGAGAGGATTCATTGTTTGTCCATGCTGACTGGCTATGTATTAATATGTTTTGGAAATTCTGGGTTTTAGTTATTCAGAAAGCAAACGATAGAAATTTAACACCTGTTTAGTATGTCTAAACATTAACTGAAAGGTTAACGATGTCAGGACTGAGTGCGCGCACCTTTTCCACGCTGATATATTTTGAAGCCTGTGGCAGGTTATTAAGCTTTTCGGAGGCCGCCCGGGAACTCTATGTCACGACGGGCGCGGTGAGCCAGCAAATTCGCAAACTGGAAGAACAGTTGGGATTCAAGCTGTTTGAGCGTCGTCCGTCAGGTATCCGATTAACGGCTAAAGGTAGTGAGTTATTCACCGTGACGCGGCAATCGATTGACGCCATCAGGCTGAGTGTTGATCGTCTGCAGACGAGCCCCAATGATTCCGTCGTCAGACTTACCTCTACGCCGTCGTTTGTTTTTAAATGGCTGATTCCAATGCTTAAAGAGTTCAATCTCAGCCATCCCGATATCAAGATTGAAACCTATGCGGAAGCGGCGCTGCTTAATCTGAGTACTGCTAGTTTTGATTTGGCCATTGATTACAGCGACGGCGAATATCAGAACTTTGATGCGGCGCTGCTGGTGGAGGAAATCCTGCTGCCGGTCATCAGCCCTGAGTATATGAAGGGCGCAAACTGGCGAGACCCCAAAATCTGGGATAGCGTCTCGTTGTTACATGATGCGATGCCCTGGCCAGATTCCCCCCGGGACGCAGAATGGCGCTACTGGCTGGACCAGTCAGGGCTGCCCGATGCGCCCAGCCAGCAGGGCCATTATTTCAACCGCTCGGATATGGCCATCGCTGCTGCTGACGCAGGCCTTGGAGTAGCGCTTGCGCGCGGCTCCCTGGTAAAAGAAGAACTGGCCAGCGGTCGCCTCACCGCACCGCTTCCCGCAACGCCCTCCTGCTGCAACTACTACCTCATCACACCCAAAGGCAAAGCGATCAGCCATAACGCCAGCGTGCTGAAAGACTGGCTGCTGAGCAAAGCGTAAACGCCGCTCCCATGCCAAACTGAACCATAGACATAGGGAAAACCGTAGGTTGGATAAGCGAAGCGCCATCCGACAGGTACATTTAAACAAAATGCGTATGATCCCGCAGTGAATAACTTCTGCTTAAATATATGAATAAACTAAAAATATTTCTTGATCCAGATGGAACAAATGTTGGGTATCTCGGAGTGATAGTTGAACATCCAACAGGCGTTATTTATCAACAACAGTGCGGCGGCACAGACTGCTGTCTGATGGAAATGGAAGGTTACTACATCCCTGTTGGAGGTGCGGGGAATGAGGGTTTGTCAGTAGATGTGGACGAGCTTACACGCGTTTTTCACCGCGGCAATAGCTGCTGGGCAGGAGGAGAGCCCTATGGGCGCTGGCCAACTCTGCTTGATTCAGAAAGATTGAAGAAGCTGGAGTCTATCGTTGGCTCAATACCCATCTGGAGTAATGAGAAGGGTAGTAGAGAGTCCACGAGAAATTTATTAAAAATACACTATGCCGACGAGTATAGAAGGGAGCGCCAGATAATGGAGGCGTGGGTTCCTGTTGAGACCCCAAATGGCGTTGGCGTGCTTGTCTGGTCTAATTGCGATTGATTTGCCATAAGACGATGTGAACGCCTAACTTTACTTTTAGATTCAATGAATAGCTACGCAATCGCAGAAATGCCGCCAGGTAAAACATGAGCGAAATTATTGGGGACAAAAGCACAGTTGCTATCGAGTATGAGTTACGGCGGGAATTTGTGGTTCCTTGTGGAAGTTGTGTTTTATAGATGAATGGCATGCAGTACGGGGTCTGAGAGGAGCGTATTGTATTAGCCCAGGTAGGTTTGTCTTTGCGCTTATCGGTTTTTATATGGGGCCTGAGAGATGAATTTATTTGATAGTGTGTACTTGGTTTTTAACCAGTTTTCCCTATTGGATGATGAGTCAGTGGAATACATTGAAGATAAGTTTAAAGGAAGGTTTCCAAAGGGCTACAAAGAGTATATTAAAAGGTTTGGAGAGGGCGAGCTATGTGATTCAATCAGAATTCACTCGCCAAACTATATTTTAAATAAGCACGAGGTTGGAAACTGTAGATTTTACGGTGGCGCTCTGCCAGAGGGAAATGTTGGGAGGGAGTTGATAGAAGGCATGGTGGAAATTGGAAGAACATGGCTTGGAGATGTTATTGCATTTAACCCTGCTTTTAAGAACGGCGTTTACTTGTTTTATAGACAAATGTTTAAAGTGGAACTTATAGGGCGAGACCTATACGAGGCCGTAGAACACCTTTGCAAAGAAGAGCCTGGCGATAGATGCCCCGGTTTTAAGTATTTTAAATCTCATGGAGTGTCTTCTATATATCAGTTTGTTCAGAAAGAAGAATGCGCTGAGACTGGCAGGATGTTATATGAAACTGCAAGCTCTTTCTTTTATCCAGATCATTTCTTTCTGCGTGAGAATGGATTTGATTTGTTTAACAAAAGATATGGCTTTCATATGTCATTTGAAACGCTTTGGGACGGACCTCCTTTGTTAACTGTATGGGTTGAGAGAGACAATGAGCAATGTGTAATAAGGTTTGTGAATGAGAGCATGGTTCCATTGGGATTGGAGAGATATGAGTGAGTCCCAATACAGCGCAATAGCGCCAGGGGCTATTGCCCCCGGCCGCGTATCATTACCCAGAAGGTTCGCAGGATTATTTCGATGTCGGTTTTCAGCCATGAGTTGAAGTTGGTCAGGCAGAGTGAGTAGGCGTGGTCGTAGCCGATTTTGTTTTTCACGTCTTCCAGGCAGGCGTCGTAGCCTTGTCTAACCTGGGCCATGCCGGTGATTCCTGGCGTCACGAAGTAGGTGCGTTCGATGTAGTAGGGGATGGCCCGGTCCAGGTTGTTGCTGATGCCGGGACGTTCCGGACGTGGACCGACGATGGACATTTCTCCGCGCAGGACATTCAGCAACTGAGGCAGTTCGTCCAGTCGCGTTTTGCGCAGGAAACGACCGATTTTCGTCACTCTTGGATCGTTGCGGGTGGCCCAGACGGCGCCGGTTTCTTTTTCTGCATCGACTCGCATGGTGCGGAACTTGATCATGTAGAACAGCTCCGTGTAAGTTGGCGTCGCGCGGCCGACGCGCAGTTGTCGGAACAGCGCGGGCCCCCTGGAATCCAGGCGGATGGCGAGAATCAGCAAGGGCCAAAGCGGGGCGCTCAACGCCAGCCCCAGCAGGCTGATTGCAATATCGAAACAGCGCTTGGCCGCCAGGGTGGTGGAAGGGATGTAGTTCGCCATTGCGACAGTGGCGGTTTGCGAATGGGCATGCGTCATAGCTGACTCCGAGGCGTTGTTGGTTGATTGGGTTATAGCTAAATCAATCATGATGGGTCTCCAGTTTCACACGCTCCCAGCGCCCGTTTTCGTGTCCCGACAAATAACGCAGCGCGCCCAGCGCATTGGCGAAGTGTCCGCTAACCAGGTAGTGCGCCAGGTTAACTGGTTTGGGCCAGGATATTCCGGGCGTCAGGGCGCGAATGCCGGCGACCCCGTAGACCAGCGCCTGCCCCGCCACCAGCGCCAGCGCCAGTAAGGAATGCAGCGCCAGCAACAGCGTGCATAACAGAAAAGCCATTAAGATCAGCGGCATACACACCCGCAGAAACTTACCGGAAATGTAATTGAACGCGGTCGCGCCATGCTTCGGGCTCAGCAGCGGGGTCAGCATCAGCGCCTGTTGCACGTTTCCGGCGGCGATGCGTTTGCGACGCTGGTGATCCATCGTCAGGCTGGCCTGTTCCAGCTCCACGGCGACGATATCTCTGTCATAGATGCAGCGACGGCCTTGCGCGACGATGCGCATAGGGAGGATGAAATCATCATTGATGGCGTTTTCAGGCAACTCTTCAAACAGACTGCGACGAAAGCAGTACAGGGCGCCATGGGCCCCGATCGTGGAGCCGACGACGCTTTCCATTTCCTTGATGTTGGTCTGATAGCGCCAGTAAGTTTCCTCGCCTTCTGAGCCGGGAGTGAGTATCTGGTAAGACGCCGCGACCACGCCGACGCTGGCGTCGCGCATATGGCCGGCGATGATTTTCAGGGCGTCGATGGAAATCAGCGCCGAGGCGTCGGACAACAACACCAGCTCCGTCGTCGTCTCCCGCATTGCCTGATTGATAACGGCGACTTTGCCCTGATTGACTTCGTTGGCGATGACCTTGACCCGTAGCTTTTTCACATCCGCTTCCTGCAGCGTGCGATGAATAATTGACAAGGTGTCGTCCTGAGAGCCGTCGTCATAAATGCGGACTTCGAAACGATGCGCGGGATAGTCCAGAAACGCCAGATTGCGCAGCTTCTCCGCAATCACCTCCGCTTCGTTGTAAGCCGGAATGATGATGCTGAGTTCAGGAAAATCGGCGTATGGCCGTTCCTGTCTGCGGGACAGGGGTTGCTGGCGCTTGCGATTGGCCAGATAGCGCAGCAAAACAGGGTAGCCAATGTGGTGATAAACGATGATCAGCCCCAAAAATACAGCGCAGGTCCAGATAAGGGTGTCGGTCATGATGCATTACCTCGTTGGTGACGGTTAATAGACGATTATCATCGCTCGCTGTCAGCAGGCGACGCCGTGCAACTGGTCATAGGCGGCGACCATGCCGCGGATATCCCTGTGTTGCATGACGAAATCCCTGGGGTTGGCCTTCAGGTTTGTGCGCAGGCTATGGCGCAGCGCCTTCGCCAGGGCGACGGAACTCCCTGCTGGAACCAGAATGCCGGTGATCGGGCAGAGCGCCTCCCGGCTGCCGCCCACGTCGGTGATCACGGCGCGCGCGCCGCAGGCCTGGGCTTCCAGCGGAGACAAGGGCATGCCTTCCGCCTTGGAGGCCAGACAGAAAACATCCAATGCCTGATAGAAGCGCGGCATGTCATCAACCAGCCCCAGGAAATGCACTCTGTCGCTGAGGTTCAGGTCCCGCACCTGCTGCTGCAATTTCGCTTCCTGCGGCCCCCGACCGGCGAGCGCCAGATGAACGTTCGGCGGCAGGCGGAACATGGCGTCGAGCAACACATCGTGCCCCTTCACTTCATGCATGCGCGCCGCGCAGCCGATGATCGCCGCAACTTCCGGCAGGCCGAAGGCGCGGCGCGCGGCGATTTTGCTTCCAGGCTGAAAAATGCAGGTGTCGATGCCGTTAGGGATCACTTGCGGCTCGGCGCTGGGGATGCGGCTTCTGATGTGAGCGGCGACGATTTCGGCGTCGGCCACCAGTTGCGGGCGAATATACTTTAAGCATTTGGAAACCAGGCTCTGATGGTTGTCCAGTCCCAGATGCCAGGCATCGTGTTCGGTATGGATCAGAACGGGAACGCGCGCGAAACGCGCCGCCGCGCCGCCGTAAAGTAACGGACCGATATGATGGGTGTGCACCACATCGGCTTTGAGGGTTTTAAACAAGGTCGACAGTTGCAATAACAGGCGCGGCTGCAACCCGGGTTGTTTGTCGAGAAAATGCATGGCGCCTGCGTACTGACGCAAGCGCGGCCAGTGGGAGATCATTTGCTGCTTCTGGCCTTCCAGGCTGACCAGATGCACGTCGGCGTTCTCGCCAGCGAAGCGCTGCAGCTCCAGACAAATGCTTTCGATGCCGCCCGGCGACAAGTGCTGCACCACTTGGACGACGACTTTAAGGGGTGAAGGTGTCGATGTCATGGCTATACCTCGTTATATACCTTGTTAGGTGACTTGCGATCAGGGTTCGACCGGCGTCAGGTCGCGAGCGGATTGAAATCCGATGGCGACTTGTCTGAAGTCCGGCAGGCGCGAGATGACCGGCGCGCCGATAATTTTTTCCGCCACGTCGCGACGAATGACGCTGGTGTCGATAATCTCCAGGATCACGGCGATGGCCGCGCCAAGAAACAGACCGCCCAGCGCGCCGCTGATGAAATAGACCACCAGGGGCAGATTGATAGGCGCGTGAGGCGTGAACGGGCGATCAATGATCTTGACCCGGTCGTGTTCTTCGAAACGCCCCAGCGCGCCGGTGACTTTGGCCATTTCGTAGCGCTTGAGCAGGTCGTCGTAAATGTGTTGCTTGGTGGCGATGTCGCGCTCCAGCTCCCGCAGGCGCTGCTCGACCTGGGCGAAGCTGTCGAGTTTGGTCTTCAGGCGCGTCAGAGTCTGCTGCAGGCTGGCGGTCTCCTGCGTCAACTGCTGTTGGCGGGACTGCGCCTGCTGAATGGATTCAAGCTGCGACACCAGTAAAGGGCTGACCCGGTTGCCTGCGGCGCCGTACTCGTCTCCGACGTCAGCGAACTCCGCCGCCAGGCGCCAAAGCTCATCGATATTCTGCGGAGTCATACGACGGGTTTGCGCCACCAGCGTATCCCGCTCCTGACGCAGTCGCTGCAGGCTGTGTCTGGCGGCCACCACCAGGCTGTGTTTATCCGTGTAGCGGGCCTGTAATTGATTCAGCTCGGCGCTGGCGCGGATGATGTCCGCTTCAATGGAGGCAAGCAGTGGATTGGCCTTGAGCAACTGGGTGTTCAGCGCTTCAATGGCGGCGTCAGCGCCCGCCAGCTCCACTTGCTTGATCTGCAGTTGCTTCTCTGTTTCCCGCAGCTGTTCGATATCGAAGTGCATCTGGCCGGGCAGGCTGCCGCTGTACTGGGATTTAAACGCGGCCAGAGTGTTTTCCGCCGTCAGTAGCGCCTCTTGTTGCGTCAGCAGTTGCTCCTCCAGGAAATTCTCGGAGGCATCAATGGACGACCGCTCGGGAGCGAGCAATACATTCAAAAAATGCCTGGATGTCACCTCCAGGGTACGCGCCATGTCGCGAGGGGAAGAGTCAGTAAGGCTGATCTTGATGATGTCGGAACCGATCAGCTCGACTTTCAGGGAGTGGGAAAGACGATTCAGCACTGGATCGCTGATGCGGCCGCTGTCCTGGTCGGCCAGCCCCATCTCCTGGGCGACCTCGCCCAGCATGTGGCGCGAGTGCAGCAACGCCTGCAGGGCGGCCATACGCTCTTTGAGTTGAGTGGACACGGAAAAGTCCGCCAGAAATGGATTGAGTTTGGAGGTCTCCTGAATCAGCAGCGTGGTGTAGCTTTGATATTTTTTCGGCGTCACCGCGCCAATGAGCAACGCCAGAAAAGGCGCCGCCAGCAACGGCGCCACAATGGCGTAGCGGCGACGCCATGCGGCTGCGGCCATGTAGTGAAGATTCAGAAAGACGCCGACGCGCATGGCCTTATCCCTTGACGCTCAGGCGAGCGCTGGAAGCGGGGAGGTTGGGGTTGAAGCGGATATCCACCGGGAACCCGCGCATCGCCAGCAATGTACGCACCTTGCCGCCCCAATGCAGGCTCTCATTGAGCGCCTGGAATGGCGGCGTGGCGTTGGTGGCGGCCACTTGCAGCAGCAATCCCTTATCCATACAGTCTGCGCAGCGGCTCACGAACGCCAGGGCCTGCGCTTCCAGCTGGCGCCAGCCTGGGCTCTCCAGGGGCGCGTCGATGGCGTCGATGTCCAGGGTCAGGTATGACGGCGCGCTCTCCTGAGCCGGCGTTTGCGCGAAAGCTAACAGAGCCTGATTCACGCGCTCTATATCGGACCGCTCACCTTGCATGGCGCAGCCGGCCAGTACCTGAGCGGCGATGATCGGAAGCGTCTTAACCCATTTATTCATAGCGACATCCATCTGTGTTGGTTAGGGGGTTCGTTTAAAACATCTCTTGCCTGTTAAGTAACCAAAAAGCGTTCCAATTATTTTTGCTAACTAAATCAATGGACTATGGATTGCCTTGGTCCGGTGTTCGCATTTTGCGTCGAACTGTGCGGCGCTATGTGCAAATTGCTGCAGACGCTGTTTGACGGTTTGCGCCCGCCGCGACCAGGACTCCTGCGCAGCGGCTTCTCTGAGCTGGTTGGCGCTGGCGTGGAAAGGGCAGGCCTCGATTTGTCGCAACGCGTCGACAAACTCTTCCGCACCATCGGCGATGCGAACCAGGCGGCCGTAACTTTCCACCGCCGGGAAACGGGTGGAGACGATGCTGGCGCCCGCCGCCATATACTCACGCAGCTTGAGCGGGTTGCAGGCCATGATCTGGCCGTTGCGCCGAAACGGCAGCAGGGAGGCGCGCCAGTGTTGCGCGTAGGCGGGCAGCTCGTGATGTAGACGTGGTCCCAGCAGGCGGACATTGTCGAGGCGGCGCAGCGGCGCCACGTCAGTCTGAACGGCGCCGATTACAACAAATGTCCAATGGGGCAGGGCGCGTGCGCAATGAGCCATCAGCTCTACGTCAAACCATTCCGACACAGAGCCGTAGAAGCCCGCCACCGGGCCTTCCACCGGCAGATCATGGGGGCGGGACCGGGGTGAGCTGAACAGGCGGTAATCCACCCCGTGGGGCAGGCATTCCGTTTTGGCGGCGGCGAAGCGGCTTCCCAGGGCTTCGCTGGCGACAAAGATCTGATCCGCCTTACGCGCTAGCTCGGACTCCATCATCGCGATAGGTTTGTGGTCGACTCCGGCCAGACTGCTGAAGTCATCGCCGCAGTAATAGACGACGCCGCGTTCGCCGAGGCGTCCCACCAGGTCCGCCATTGAAGGCAGAGAGGACCACAAGATCGGCGCGCTGTCCTTGCGGATATAGGGCGCGAGCTGGCGTTTGAGCAGCGCTGCGTTCAGCTTTCTGATTACTTTCGAGGCGAACAGCGGGATCACCAGCGGGTTAATCACGCGGGAAGGGGAGCTGGAGTCCGGTGTTAGGTCTTTGTCGCCTTCTTTGCTTTGCCGGGGGGAGCCGGCGCTGAAGCGGGAAATCAGCTTACGAGCCAGGCGCAGCAAATCATGCCGGTTCAGGCGCGGGCGGCGCAGGCCGATGGAATTGACCCAGATAATCTCATAATCGTCGCTGAGGTGGCGGATCAGGTGCTGGGTGCTGCTGGGGTGGCCGCCCCAGTCTTCGCCGAAAACGATCAATTGCGGTTTGCTTACTGCGTTCATCATGGCTTATTGCTCCTCCGTCAGCGTTCGCAGCACCCGTGCGGGAACTCCGCCCGCCAGCACGTTGGGAGGGAGGTCGCGGGTGACCACGCTGCCGGCGGCCACAATGGTATTGCGACCGATGCGGACCCCCGCCATCACACTGACGCCAGTGGCGAGCCAGACGTTATCTTCCAGCACGATCGCACCGACCTGGTCGTCGGTTTCAGGCTTGCCGGCGGCGCGGGCGGCCGCGTTCAGAGGATGGCCGGGATAGCCCGCCAGGAAGGCGCGTCCGGCGATGCGCACGTTGTCTCCCAGAATGACTTCGGAGCCCACGGCGATAGTGGTCTGCCAGCCGATATCCACATTGTCGCCAACGATCAGGCGGGGCGTGTTGCAGGACGATGTCCTGCCCGAAAACGTCGCCTGACCAGAGACCCGGCAATCAGCGCCCATCCGCAGATTCAGCGCTCCGGTGACCAGAGGCATGCCGGAGTACAAATAAAGCCCCCGCGCGGGAGACTCCAGACGGGACTGAAACAGCGGCGTCCAATAAAAGATGCGCGACAGATTCTCCAGCATGCCGCTCAGGCTGCGATGGGCTAAATACAACGGCTTGTGCAGAACGCGAATGCAAGGCAATTGAAAACGGCGAACGCCGAAGTAGACGGCGCGCAGGGCCCCTGCCGCCATGGAGTCGCTGTGTTTGATGCGGGTGCGCAGGGTCGTTCCTGAAAGTGTGTTCATAGTAGACCTCCTCGGGTGATTTAGGAGGCGTCAGGCAGTTTATGGGCCAAAGCGAATTATTCTCGAAGGATCAGAATCTTAGCGCCTGGCGGGGGAAGTACGGGCGCTGCGGCGGCGCGGGCGGCATGGCGTTTTGATTTGCAAATTAAAAATACAGCGACGTCTTCGCCTCATCGCCGTGGTGGACGAAAAAGGCTAAGTAGTTGCTGCAAAAGGAGATTAGGCGATTTTTGGCTAACTGGCGCGGAAGTTGATGCCTCTCCTGGCAAAACCATGAGGAACGACTATGACCATTTGCAGCATCAGCATTCCCCTGCAACAGGGGCGCCCCATCCTTTCCCTGGAGCGTGACGCGTCCGTCATGTTCAAACGCAATGCCCACAGCGGACTGACTCATTTTTCCGGTCCCGACTTTCATCTGTTGGCGTGGGGAGATCCCGCTCATTGTGACCAGGATGCGGAAATCAGATCGAACTGTCGTCGTGGATTGTTCAAGGCCTATTGGGGCCGCTCCTGGATTTACGTAGACAGGGAGCGCAATCAAGTCGCCGGGTGCACCGATCGTCTGGGTCTTTTTCCTATTCTCTATAACCATACGTCGAGCCAGTTGACGATCGCTTCCGATCGGGGCGTCATGTTGGAATTATTGGGAGACGCCGCTCAGATCAACCCCCAGGCGCTGCTGGATTTACTGGCATTCGGACAGGTCATGGACGAACAGTCCATCATGCAGGGCGTCACCCAATTGCGCGCGTCGCGGTGCTTCCAGTTTTCCAGCGACGGACAATTGCAGTTGCGGGACTTCCCTCCCTATCGATTGCAGAAGGTGCGGTGCGCCAGCCTTAATGAGGCCATTGACGCCTTTGTCGGCGCGGTGGACAAGTGCTTTCAGTCCAGCCCGCGGATGGCGGTTTCCCTGTCTGGCGGTCTGGATTCCAGACTTATTCTGGCGGCGGCCCTGAAACTGGGGCGCAAGCCTGTGGCCTTTTGTTACGGCTCTCCCGATTCGGCGGATATGAGAATCGCCAGGGACATCGCCGAAACCCATCAGCTGCCGTTCTTCGCTGGCGATATGCGCGGCACGGATCGCTGGAGCTCCATGAAGCGCATCGCCTTGCGAGGCGGCTGTGAGGTGCCGGTGCAACACGGTCACGCTCTGGCGGATGAAGCGCTGCTGGATCAAACCCGCGGCTTCACGGTTGTTACGGGAACCGGCGCAGAGACGTTTCGGGCCTTTTATTACGACCGGGGCGCGCCGGGATACTCGCTGATGGCGGTGGACAAACTGGCGTCGCGCCTGTTGCCCTATGCGCGTCGATATATTCGTGAAGAGTTCGGCAAGCTCGCCAATCCGGTGATTCGCGCTTTTCCTGACCTGGGGGGACGTTTGGAGGAGCGCTTTCAGATGATGCTGGACCGCTATCACGATTGCGAAACTGACGCCGCGGATCTGATGGATAACGTCTATCTGGCGGAGCGGGTCGGGCGCATGGTGGTGTCCGGTCAGCAATTGCTCGACAACGATTACGAGCGCTGCCATCCGTTTCTGCATCCCAGCGTGCTTGAAACCCTGGGCGCGCTCCCGGTGCGTCTGCGTCTGGGCAGTCTGTTTCATCGCAAAGCCATCGCCAGACTGAGCCCGTCTCTGGCGGCGGTCGCCTGGGATAAAACCGGCAGACCTCTGCGCTCGGGGCTGCGCTGGCGGGAGCGTTATCCCGGTCTGGCCGCCAGACTGGGGAGCCAGCCCAGCTGGGGCAAAGCCTCCAACGGCGTTTTCGATTACAACGCCTGGCTGGATCTGGACAACGTAGAGCCCATGCGGTCGCCGCTGTTGCAGGAAGGGCTCAGTGAAGGCGATTTCAAACGTGGCGTGGACGCCTTGCTGACGGATGCTTCAGCGCTGCATGTGCGTGGTCTGAACATGGTGCTGGGGTATTTGAACCCTGGCCGCAGGACGGTGGAGGGCCGAGTATGAATGCAATCTGCAGAGGCGCGTTTGATTTGCCGGCGTCCACGCCACTGAAGCATGTGGGATATGTGTTGCCGCAATTTCCAGTGCTCACGGAAACCTTTGTGGGCGTGGAGATGCGGGCGATGCAGCGGCTGGGGCATGAGGTGACGCCCATCTCGTTGACCTATCCGCAGGATGGCTGGCAGCCCCGGGACGAGGCGCTGGCGGCCGCCGCCTTGTATGTGGGCGATTGCAGTCGCTGGCGGGGCGGGTTTTCCTGGCTGAAGAATCTCAGGGGGTGGGCGCCCAGCGCTCGTTTCGCTCTGGGGCAGGACGGGATTCGCACCCGCTCGCTGTTGCTGCAGGCGGCGCAAGTCGCGGCGTTGGCGCAGAGTCGAGGGTGTCGCCATCTGCACGCGCATTTCGCGTTGCATTCCGCTGCCGTGGCCATCGCCGCCGCTCGGCTGATGGGCGTGACCTGCTCGTTTGTCGGCCACGGTTTTGATGTCTACGTCAGTCCGGCGGATCTTGGCCACAAGCTTTCCTCTGCGGATTTCAGCGTGGCGGTATGCGGCCACATGGAGCAGTACTTCAGCTCACTGACGCGGCGCGGCGCGAAGGTCGTCAACATTCCTTGCGGCGTGGAGCTGGAGCGTTTTCCTTATCAGCACGGGGTGGGCGCCAGAGGCCGGCTGTTGTTTGTAGGCCGGTTGACGGAGAAAAAGGGACTCAGGCATCTGCTGGAAGCGCTGGCGGCGCTGCCTGCGGAGGATCGACTTAAGCTGGACATTGTCGGCGATGGCCCATTAGAGACGGCCCTGCGCGAACAGGTCGCCAGCCTGAGTTTACAGGATCGGGTGACTTTCCTCGGCGGTCGCGAGGCGGAATGGATCAGCGCCGCGATGTCGCGCTATCACGCTTTAGTGGCGCCGTTTTGCGAAGCGCCCAATGGCGACAGAGACACCGGGCCGCTGGTGTTGAAGGAAGCCATGGCGGTGGGATTGCCGGTGGTGACAACCCGGTTTATGGGGGCGGCGGAGATCGTGCAGCCGGAGTGCGGTTTTCTGGCGGCGTCGGGAGACAGTCAAAGCCTGGCGTGCGCTATTCAACGTCTGCTTGACGCGTCAGACCGATCGCTGCAGAAAATGGTGCTGAATGCGCGTCGCAGAGTGGTGGCGGAATATTCCTCCGTGCGCCAGGCCCGTTTGTTGTCGCTCGCAATACAAGAGCTTTAAACATGTCTTCGCTACTCAGGCAGGCGGTGTACTACGGACTGGGGCTGGTGCTCATGAAGGGCGTCAGTTTCGTCATGCTGCCGGTGATCACCCATTATTTGTCTCCCTACGAGTATGGCCGTCTTGATGTCCTGCTGACCCTGATGAACCTGCTTGGGCTGTTGATCGGTCTGGGAGTGGTGGACGCCATGTATCGTTTTGCCGGCATGGCCGCCAGCGAAGAGCAGCGCCGCAAAGTGATCGGTAGCGCCTACTTTCTCAGTTGTCTGGCGGGCGTTGTGGTGTTTGCGGCGTTACGGCCGGCGGCGTCCTGGTTGAATCAGTGGTTGCCCGCTTCATACAGCGATCAGGAGCTGTCGCTGTGCCTGGCGGCGCTGGCGTTGAGCGGGTTTATTTCCGTGCCGTTGGCCTGGATGCGTATGCAGGACCGGGCGGAATGGTTCTTTTGCTTCAGCGTGGGCAAGGCTTGTCTGCATGCGGCGCTGGTCTATCTGCTGCTGCGCAAGGGACTGGGGCTCGATGCGGTGCTGTGGGGAGCGCTGGTTTCCAATGCGGCGCTGGCCCTGGGCGCGCTGGCGGTGCAGGGGCGTTATGTCGCTCCCACCGCAGCGGTGGCGCTGGCGGCGCCATTACTGAAATATGGGGTTCCCCTGGTGGGAGGGGGCGTTTGCATTTTCCTGACCCAGGGGGCGGAGCGTTGGCTCCTGGCGGGTCTGGGCGGTGCGGAGGAGCTGGCGGTATATGGCGTCGCCGCTCAGTTTGCGTTAGTGGTGGCGTTAGCGATTGAGCCTTACACGCTTTGGTGGTTTCCCCGTCGCTTCCAAGTACTGGGTGGCGCCGACGGCGTCGACCTGAACGCTCATTACGCTGCGGCGGGGGCCATGATGGCGTTGTCCGTGGCGATTCTGGCGGGGTGCGCCGGTCCCTGGGCGCTGGCATGGCTGCTTCCGCCTGACTATGACATGGCGGCGCAGTTGCTGCCCTGGCTGGCGCTGGCGATGGGTTTGAAACAGTGCTCCCATATCATGAACGTCGGCTGTTATGTGGACGCCGATACGCGCCTGCCCACCGGGCTTAATGTGCTGGTAGCCGCTGTCGCGGTTCCTGTTTATGCGGTAGCGGCGGCGTACAGCGGGGTCATGGGGGTGGTGTACGCCGCCGTATTGATTTACGCCCTGCGTTTTGCCGTCTTTGTCTACGCCAGCCAGCGCCGGCTGTGGCTGAGTTATCCCTGGCGCGATCTTAGCGTCGTGATCGGCGCCGCCGGGCTCACTCCTGCGCTGATGCAGGTCGAGCAGCCGCTGGCGGCGATGTGCGTGGGCGGCGTTGGGCTGGTCCGCGCAGGGGCGACCTTGTTGCACAAACAGCGTCAGGTGAGCGCATCGATGGGGGCGGAGCCGTGCAATCCTTGAACCATCGCGGCCAATTACTGCTGGGCGTCGGTGGCGTCGCCCTGCTGTCCCTGGGGGTTTATGTGTCGCCTCATCCCATACTGGCCGGCTTGGCGCCCTTGGGGGTGCTGGCGGCGGTGGGCGTGTTTCGGGCCCCGTTTCTGGTGTGTCTCGGTTTTATTCTGTTTTCGTTCTTTCGCCTGCACGAGGCCTTTCCCGTTCTAGGGCCGTTTCGCATTCCCCAGTTGCTGGCGCTGGCCTCTCTGGCGGTGCTGAGCTGGCGCTTATTCGTTTCCAGGACCATGGAAGTTTACTGGAGTCGTGAGCTGACCCTGTTCGCCTGTTTTTTTGCGCTGACGGCCTGTGGCGTCATGCTCGCCACCAACCGGGGCGCAGCCATGGGCGCTTTTACCGGCACTTACGTGAAAATCGCCATTATGGTGCTGGCCATCGCCTGGCTGACGCGCACGTCGCGAGACTTTTCCGTCGCCGCCTGGGCTTTTATCGGCGCGGGCGTGGCGATCGCGCTGGTCGCCATTTCCAACAAGCTTAACGGCATCGGTCTGGTGGAAGGGTCCAGGGTCACCATCGGCCGCAACATCGGCTCAATGATCGGCGACCCCAACGATCTGGCCCTGGTGCTGACTTTTCCACTGAGCTTCGCCGCCAGCATGCTGCTGACTCAGGGGCAAACCCGGGGCAGGGCGTTGCTGGGAGCATGTGCGTACGGCGTTATCGTCTGGGCGATTATTTGCACCCAAAGTCGTGGCGGTTTGCTGGGCATTACCGCCGTGACCGGCGTGCTCGTATGGCGTCGGGTGCGCAATAAAATGCTGGTGATGGTGATTGGCGGGATAGCGCTGACGGTACTGGTCGCCGCTGCGGGCATTTCCGACCGCGCCTCCGGCGGTGCGGCGGAGGACGGCATCGACGAGTCCGCCATGGGACGGATATACGCCTGGCAGGCTGCATTTAATATGGCGCTGGCGCATCCATTCACCGGCGTCGGCATCGACAACTTTTACTCCAATTATTACTTCTACAGCCCTCACTGGGACGGTAAGAATCATGCGGTGCATTCGACCTGGTTTCAGGTGCTGGCGGAAACAGGATTTGTCGGTCTCGGCTGTTTCATCGTGTTGCTGGCGGGGATGTTCAGAAAGATTTTCAGCGTGTTAAGGCGTTTGAGTTATGGCTCCGCACCTGATCATACGCAGTTGATGATGGCTAACGCTCTGTTATCCGGTCTTACTGGTTTCTGTGTTTCCGGAACTTTTCTTACTCAGGGTTTTATCTGGCCGTTGTATATCCTGCTGGCCCTGACTGTGGCGGCGGGACGCGCAGTGGAGCGGCCGCGCGCGCATGGGTGAGCGAGAAGTTGAACAGATCGTTTATGAGTTGGTATGCATGCTGCAACCACCCGTTTATTCACTCCCAGACAGGTTGTTTGGTCTGGCTTTTTTGCAATCTGCGAAGCGTAACGTTATTGAGGTAGCATTATGACCACCCCTTTGCCTTTGGTTTCCGTCATCATTCCGTCTTTCAACTGCCTGAAGTATCTGCCTGAGGCCGTTAACTCCGTGCTGGAGCAGGACTACCCGAACCTGGAGCTGATCATTGTTGATGACGGCTCGACAGACGGCTCCAGAGAGTGGCTGCGTAATTTCACCCTGGGATACAACGGGGCGTTGACCGCGTTGTATGACAAAGGGTTGGGCGCAGGCGGCGCGCGCAATCTGGGCGTGAGCTACGCTAAAGGGGAACTGGTGGCGTTTCTGGACGCCGATGACTTGTGGGAGCCGGGTAAACTCGCGCGGCAGGTGGCGTATCACCAACAAACCCCGGATGCTGTGTTGAGTTTTACTGACTATGTGCATGTCCACGAAAACAACAGCGCCGTGATCTGCGGCTGTTTCGAATTCTGGCCGCATTTTCAGGAAGTCGCCATGAGCGGGCTGAAAGCCGGGGATATGGGCGAGCATGCCTACTGCACGCTGGATCGACCGACCGCGACACTGTATGTTGAAAACGTCGTCGGCACCTCTAGTGTTATGGTTTCCAGAGACGCCTTTTTTGCAGTGGGCGGCTTCGACGTCAGCTTGTTGTCCGCCAGCGACTGGGACCTGTGGCTGAAGCTGTCCACTGTAGGGGACGTCGGATTCACGCTGGCTCAGGATATGCGCTACCTCATTCGTCGCGGCGCCATTTCCCGCAGCATGGGCAAACGTCTGGCGGCGGTGAGAACGATTCTGGCCCGACATTTAGACGCCGCCCTGGAACAGGACCCTCAGTCGTTAAGGCTCGCGCAAGCGCAACTGGCGGCGGCCTATCGAGACTATCATCGCAGCCGCGGAGAATGGTGGAAAGCGGCTACTTCCGGCATGACCGCCTTCCTGAAACAACCCTCGCGCCGCCATTTCAAAGGCGTTATCAGCAGCCTGCTGGCGCACCGGGAAGTGCGTTTGCAGTAAAACGATTAATACTTAAACTAAAACCCCGTTCGCCCTGAGCCTGTCGAAGGGTGGCAGTCCCGCAGTGATCTTGAGCAAATCAATAACTCAACGGGAATAACTTCCATTTGAGTGGACTGGTTTTGGATGAAAGCTCTGGGAGGCCCTTCGACAGGCTCAGGGCGAACGGGGTGGGTTTGTTGTTTGCTTACATGTCCTCTGCTTTATGGGAAAGGCCGCAGCGATCTGACTGCCTGGATTGATAATAACCACCAAAAAAAACCGTTCGCCCTGAGCCTGTCGAAGGGCGGCCGTCTCGCAGTGACTTAGAGCAAATTACTATCCCAACCGGAAATAACGTTCATTTGAGCCGATTGGGTTGGGGACGCTCTGGAAGGCCCTTCGACAGGCTCAGGGCGAACGGGGGGTGAGTTTGTTGTTTGTGGATTGCTTACATGTCCTCTGCTTTATGGGAAAGGCCGCAGTGATCTGACTGCCTGGATTGATAACAACCACCAAAAAAACCGTTCGCCCTGAGCCTGTCGAAGGGTGGCCGTCTCGCAGTGACTTAGAGCAAATTACTATCCCAACGGGAAATAACGTTCATTTGAGCCGATTGGGTTGGGGACGCTCTGGGAGGCCCTTCGACAGGCTCAGGGCGAACGGGTTATGGTTTACTCCGAATCTTTCGTCTTTCAGATGGATGGTGGCGATTTGACTGCCAGATATATAGGCAGTGAGTTGCAAGAAGATTTATCCCGTTCGTTTGATTACGCATCGGCGCGCTTAATCTCAAAATAGGACTTATGTTTACTCTGTCATAAAGACGCACATCTGCAATTTGCAAAAGCATGGGTAGGTCGGAAAAGCGCAGCGCCTTCCGACAACGGCGTTCGAAATAGGTTCATGATATAACTTCGCAGAGTAGCGGCATTGCAATAAATTTCATGCTTTTTCTTGCCCTGGTTGTGACGCTGCGTGTCGGAAGGCGCTGCGCTTTTCCGACCTACCGAGCTAAATTAGCAAGGTGACAATACTTAAGCCCTTCGACAGGCTCAGGGCGAACGGGTTATGGTTAACTCCGAATCTTTCGTCTTTCAGATGAATGGTGGCGATTTGACTGCCAGATATATAGGCAGTGAGTTGCAAGAAGATTTATCCCGTTCGTTTGATTAAACATCGGCGCGCTTAATCTCAAAATAGGACTTATGTTTACTCTGTCATAAAGATGCACATCTGCAATTTGCAAAAGCATGGGTAGGTCGGAAAAGCGCAGCGCCTTCCGACAGCGGCGTTTGAAGTAGGCTCATGATATAACTGCGCCGAGTAGCGGTATTGCAATAAATTTCATGCTTTTTCTTGCCCTGGTTGTGACGCTACGTGTCGGAAGGCGCTGCGCTTTTCCGACCTACCGAGCTAAATTAGCAAGGTGACAATGCCTAAGCCCTTCGACAGGCTCAGGGCGAACGGGTTATGGTTAACTCCGAATCTTTCGTCTTTCAGATGGATGGTGGCGATTCGACTGCCAGATATATAGGCAGTGAGTTGCAAGAAGATTTATCCCGTTCGATTGATTAAACATCGGCGCGCTTAATCTCAAAATAGGACTTATGTTTACTCTGTCATAAAGACGCACATCTGCAATTTGCAAAAGCATGGGTAGGTCGGAAAAGCGCAGCGCCTTCCGACAGCGGCGTTTGAAATAGGCTCCTGATATAACATTTCCGAGTAGCGGCATTGCAATAAACTTCATGCTTTTTCTTGCCCTGGTTGTGTCGCTGAGTGTCAGAAGGCGCTGCGCTTTTCCGACCTACCGAGCATGCTGTTTTCCCAAGGTTAATCACTTCGATCTTCCTACAAAAAACTCACCCACCATTCATCACCACCATTTCCCGACACCCTTAAACTCAAAGAGAAACACAGTTTCGTCCTCTGTTCTTGCTCTCGTAAAGTCGCTCGTCCGCCAGTTGGAGTAACGCTTCCATCTCACAGACGTCTTTCAAGGAGCTGAGGGCGGCGACGCCGAAGCTGGCGGTGAAGCGGAGTTCGCCGTTTTCGGAGGTCATGGCGGAGCGCTCCAGGATGCCTCTTAGTTTTTCCGCTGTATGTACGCCTTTTTCCAGTTCCGTATTGGGCAGTACGATGACGAATTCTTCACCGCCGTAGCGGCATACCCAGTCGACGTTCTGGCGCAGGTTTTCAGACAGGATGCGGGCGAAGAACTTGAGGGCGCGATCGCCGATCAGGTGGCCGTGGCTGTCGTTGATGCGTTTGAAGTAGTCGATATCGGTCATGATGACGGACAGCGGCATGTGGTAGCGCTTGGATCGTTTGATCTCGCCGGGCAGCTTGGTGTACAGAAAGTGGCGATTGTAGACGTCGGTCAGCGGGTCTTGCTCCGCCATCTGCAATATCCTTTCTTTCTGCTCTTCCAGTTTACGTTGCTGCTGAATGATGCGCGCGCCGCAGTTGACCCGCGCCATCACTTCACTGGGCGAGGCGGATTTATTGATGAAGTCGTCGGCGCCGGCGCTCAGCCCTTCGACGACTTCTGCGGAAGAGTCCTTGCCCGTCAGCAGGATGATGTAGTGGTAATTTTTCTCCCAGCGGCGGATTTGCAGACAGAAATCCAGGCCCGAGAACGTAGGCATTATCCAGTCAGTAAGAATGATGGAGCAGGGATGGGTGTTCAGGATGTCCAGTCCCTCCTTTGCGCTGGCGGCCTTGAATACTTGATGGCCGGCTTCTTCCAGCAACAGAGAGAAGTACTCGCGGAAGAATGCGTCGTCGTCCACCAGTAGCACTTGCATGGCGTTCTGCTGATCCGGGCTTGTAACCCTGTTCTTCGGCGCGATTGACGAGTTCATATAGACGCCCTCAATAGAGTGGTTAATAAATAGTTTTTCTACACTGCGCAGGCCTGCTCGTAGATGCTGAGCAATTTGGGTATGCAGGCGGCGGCGCTGTAGCGGCTGGCGATGCGATTGGCGGCGGCGATGCGTACGCTGCGACGCTGATGCGACGTTCGTTCTCGCCAGTGAACAATGGCGTTGGAAAAAGCGTCGGCGGCGCCGGCGCAAATAAAACCATTTTCCCCATGATCAATCAGGTGGGGCAGGTCGCCGACGGGGGTGGAGAATACGGCGACTCCCCGTGACATCGCCTCCAGCGCCGTGTAGGGCAGACCTTCCGTATCTGAAGTAATCAACAGCGCATCGGCGCCTCCCCAGATCTTCTCTTGATCCGCCACACAGCCGTGTAAGGTCACATTGGCGGGCGCTTGCGCCCGAAGCAAAGGTTCCAGCGAGCCTGAGCCGTACATGTGAAAGTCCGCCGCAGGGAGACGGGCGGCGATGTCCAGAAACAGCGCGGGCCCTTTCTCTTTCTCCAGCCTGCCCACAAACAGAATTCGTTCGCGCCCGATCTCCGAGGGCGGATCAAGCTCTGGCGTCTCGATAAAATTGTTGACCAGTTCGCTCGCCCAAGGGCGCAGGCGCTGCTGGATCTCGCGGCTGACGCAAATGTTGGTGGACAAGCCGGCGCTGATTTTGTCGGCCAGGGTGTACAGCCAGAGTTTGCCCGCGCCCCGGTCGCCATTATGGAAGGTCGATACGCAGGGCGCTCCCGTCGCAGTGCTGGCCAGTCGTCCCATCACTCCGGCTTTATAGCCGTGGGTGTGCAATACGTCGAACTGGGCGGTTTTCAACAGTTGTATTAACTCCCTCAGGCCCCGCCGCAGCTTGACGGTGGGTACGCCACTGGCGGAGAGTCGGGCTTCCAAAGGGTGATCGCCGTAGTCCGCCATAAACGCCAACGCCACATTGACGCCGTGGGCCCGCAAGCCGGCGGCGAGGTGGGCGATATGCGTTTCTATGCCGCCGTAGCCGCGGCTGTCCAGGGCCAGCAGCACGTTTTTTGATGTCAGTGTCATGGGCTTCTCTGATTTTCCGTTATCGGTTGTATTGGCGTAACTGGTCTGACGCGCTTTGTTCAGACTCGCTATCAAATCTCAGTGTTTACACACCATCAAAATCCAAGCCAGATGCGCTAAATGAGGTGAAATGCTCTGTTTTTGAAAGGAAATTCGGTGAAATCAAGCTGTCGAAGCGAAGGCTGGACCCTAAGGGTTGGATGGCGTTTCGATAAATCCTATCCCGAATTGCATTGCAATCCGCCAACGGGATAAATCCGAAAGTGCGGAATCGCCGATTTGATGGGCCTCAGAGGGTGGGCATAAAACCTGCTGTAGTCTGGAAAACACATTAGGAAATGAAAACATGACGGAAAAGCAGAACCGCTTATGGCTGGCGGCAGGCGCATTGATGGTGGCGATGGCGTTGACGGCTGGCGCGTTCTGGCCCGTGAAGTCCTGGCCCTGGCCGCGCTTTATGGGGGAGCTGATGGATCTCGCCCACCTTCCGGCTGGGTTTATCCTCTATCTGATCACACCCTTGTTGGTCCCGCCTCTGGCCAGACGTCCGATCGCACGCATTATGCTGTTGGCGGCGCTCCTGGTTGTGTTGGAGGCGCTGCAACCATTGGTGGGGCGAAGCCGCAGTCTGGAGGATGCCCTGATGGGGATGGCGGGATTAGTGGCGGGATGGCTGTGGGGCGGCCAGCCTGGCTCTGGGTGTAAGAACCGCGCTCCTCTGTCGCTCCGGATGCTGGCGGTCAGTCTTATGCTCGGGGCGATCTGCTGGCGGGGAACCGGTTTATGGTGGCTGGCGCGGCAGAATTTCGTATTTCCGGATCTATTGGCGTTACCCTCGTCGTCATCGATGACGCTGGCGTCCTGGCGCGGGCTGGGGACGCCTAAGGTTTTGATATTGCAGGAAATGGACGAGGCGGCTGGGGAGAAAACGTTTATCCGCGCCAAGTCGGGAGAGGGGCGCTGGTTTGGCTTCGAATTCGTCAATCCTGATCGTTCCTGGAGCGGGCGTTCTCAGCTCTGTCTGGTCGCGCGCGCTCATACTGACTCTGGAAGGGGAAGGCTGGTTATCCGAATCGGCGATACGGACTCCACCAACTATATGAGCAGCGCTTCCTTCGAGCTGGATATCGATGCCGCCTGGACGCAGCGCTGCTTTGCTCTGGATGGGCTGCGTGCAGTGGATGGCCGGATTTTAAACCGGGAACGTATCCGCGAAGCGCTGATTTATATGGAGTCTGGCGCGCAAATACGTTATCTGGATTTGCACCGGGTAAGCCTGCGCCAAGCATAGAATCGGGAGAGGTTTAAGCAAGCGCTGTGATAGAAAAAACTGTTCGGACCCACGCCTTGACGGAACTGGCGTCCACTTCTACATTCCAAAGACAGCCCCCCTAGGACATAGCGCTACGTCTCATGGAACAGATACTGCTCGCACGCCAACCTATCGTCGACGCATCGCTTGAGGTGGTGGGATACGAGTTGCTTTTTCGCTCCAATGATCCCGCTTCCGGACCAATTACTGATGGAGATAAGGCGACGTCTGTCGTGTTGTTAAATGCGTTTACGGAAAAGAGCATTCAGGATGTCACTTCCGGTCATCTGGCTTTTGTTAATTTTACGGAGCAGCTATTGATGGCTCCGCCGCCTTTTCCCAAAGACCTTCTGGTGATTGAGATTCTGGAGACGGTAGAGCCCAGTAAAGAGGTTATTGACGCTGTCGGCAAGTTGTACAAGCGCGGGTACGTCATCGCACTGGATGATTACGACCTCAACAGCAAACAGGATGTATTGCTGGAGTACGCATCCATCGTGAAACTGGAGTTCCCGGCGATTGATAAGGCTGCGTTCAAGGGCTTGGTGGATAAACTTCGCAAGCGCAAGAAAGTGCGTTTACTGGCGGAGAAGATTGAAACCCATGACGACTTTGAGTTCTGCCTGAAGCAAGGGTGTGAGCTGTTTCAAGGCTATTTTTTCAGTAAGCCGGAAATTGTCACCGGTCGCAAAATGCCCCAGAGCAAGCTGGCGGTGCTGCGGTTGATCGCCATGGTGCAGAATCCGGACGCCTCGTTCGACCAGATCGTGAAAACCATCGCCAGTGATCCGCCCCTGAGCGTCAAGCTGCTGCAACTGATCAACTCTATCTCGTTCCGGCGCCCGCAACCCATTGACTCCATTCACAAGGCCGCGGTGTTGCTGGGGTTGGAGCAGCTGCGCGCCTGGGTCATGTTGCTGGCGCTGTCCGGTATCGAAGATAAACCAAAAGCGCTGATTGTCATCGCCCTCATTCGCGCCCGCATGTGCGAACAGATCGCGGCGACCATTGAACCGGATAAGCGCGACACCTATTTCACTATTGGTCTGTTTTCCACGCTGGATGCGTTTTTTGATCGCACGATCGAGGACATTCTCAGCAAACTTCCTCTCTCCAGCATGGTTATTGACGCCTTGCTCAAAGGCGAAGGTAAGGCCGGGCTGGCGCTGATCACCGTACGCCTGTATGAGCGTTGCGATATGCAAAGCATTCCCTGGGCGCAGCTGGAAGAACTGGGCCTGAACGGGCCCGCCATCAGTAAACTGTATCGCGACTGCATCGTATGGGCGGATGAGCGCTCCAGTCTGAAGACCTAGCTTCCGCTGACGTTGCAATATTGACGGCATACGGCGGATTTCGTCTTGCGCCACCTGCTTTTCTACCCAAGACAGTGTTTTCTCCCTCAGATAGACTGCCCGGTTCTGGGCGCTCACTCCTTTAAAAATAATTCGCCCACCAAGCCTGAAACGCTGATGAGAAGGTATTTGACAATATCGACGCGATGTCGCTGTGAACTTCCATGGAAGCATGGCGCCGTCTGCAATCGGATCTGAAAGGAATATCGGATTTAATT
The DNA here is from genome assembly GCF_057367735.1 of Hahella sp. NS-SX17. Taxonomy (NCBI): domain Bacteria; kingdom Pseudomonadati; phylum Pseudomonadota; class Gammaproteobacteria; order Oceanospirillales; family Hahellaceae; genus Hahella; species Hahella sp. NS-SX17. The sequence goes on along the minus strand of NZ_CM170632.1, from coordinate 4,193,553 downwards.
GATTGGTCGGAGATCCAATATGCGTAAATATCTTTACGGCGCCGGGGTGGCGCTGTTCCCTTGTTTATTATCGCTGCCATCCGGGGCCTGGGCGGCGTCGGAAGCGCCGCCGGTGAAGGCGGTGCTGGTGAAATACAAAAGCGACGCCCTGGCTCACCGAGTCCGGCGCGCTGCGCCGCTGGCGGGCGTTAACGCCGCTGATCCGGTCACCCGGGATGGCGCTCTGGTGCGTTACGATCTGAATGGCATGACGCCGGAAGCGGCGGTGGCGCACTTCGCTGCAGATCCCACAGTGGCCTACGCGGAGCCGGATTATCCTCTGCGTATGGACGCCAGCCCAGACGATCCCGAACTGAGCGAACAGTGGGCTTTGTTCAATGTCGACGATCGCAATAACGACATTCATGCTCTGGACGCCTGGAACCTGCAAACCGGCGACACGCACGTACTGCTGGGTATGATCGACAGCGGCGTGGATTACCGCCACGAAGACTTACAGGACAATCTGTGGAGCAACCCCCGCGAAATTCCCAACAATGGCCGTGATGACGATGGCAATGGCTATGTGGACGACATCTACGGCGTCAATGTGGTGAACCGCTCTGGCGACCCGATGGACGCCAACAAGCACGGCACTCATGTCGCGGGCATCATGGCGGCGGTGGGCGATAACGGACTGGGCGGCGTCGGCGTCAACTGGCGCGGAAGCCTGGTCACCTGCGCATTCATCGACGAAGATGGGTTTGGTTACACCTCTGACGCCATCGCCTGCATGGACTATATGGTCGACCTGAAAAGACGCGGCGAAGCGTTGGCGGCGATCAACAACAGCTGGGGCGGCGGCGCGCCCGGACAGGCGATGGAAGAGGCTATCCAACGAGTGGAAGCCGCCGGCGTGTTGATGGTGTTCTCCGCCGGCAATGACGGTCGCAATAACGATCATTATGGGCATTTTCCCTCCAACTACGACAATCCCGCCATCGTCGCCGTGGCCAGCACGGACCGGGAAGGGGAGTTATCCGGCTTTTCCAATTACGGGCTGGAGAAAGTGCATATCGCGGCGCCGGGCTCGGATATCTATTCCACCTTGCCGAATCACGCCTACGGCTCCCTCAGCGGCACCTCTATGGCGGCGCCGATGATCACCGGGACCCTGGGGTTGATGGCGGCGCATAACCCGGATTTGGACGCTCAGGGGCTGAAACAGGCGTTGCTCGACGGCGCTGATCAGGTCGCTGCGCTACAGGGCAAAATTCCCGAGGGACGCCGCCTGAATCTGGAAAAAGCCCTGCTGGCGGCGGATGATCGACCGGGCTTCCGCATCGCGCCGGAAACGGACGTGGTGGATATTCCCCAGGGCGAGATGCGTTCGTTGACAGCGCGTTTGCAGTCTTTGTTCGACTGGAGCGGCATGGCGGACCTGTCCGTCTCACAGCCCCAGGCTGGCGTTTACGTTCAGCTTCCCCGGGCGTTGCAAGCGAACGAAAGCGGCGATCTGACCTTTAGCGTCGGCGCGGAGACGCCGGTGGGGCGCTATTTCGTGGAGCTTAAAGGCGTGGAAAGCGACAAAGCGAGCCAGCCCTTCAAAAGCGCCAAGCGCATCACCGTCAATGTGCTGCCGCAAGGAACGCGGGACTTTGATTACGCCAACGGCGAAGCGACGCCGATTCCTGACCATAATTCCCGTGGGCTATGGAGCCCGATGCTGGTGTCCGAGAATCTGGAACTGTGGGACGCTGCGGTGAGTCTGGATATCTCTCATCCCTGGCGCGGCGACTTGCTGGTCAATCTGCTATCGCCGGACGGGCGGAGCTTTCGTTTGCGGGAGCGGGGCGGCCTGACGGAAGATGATCTGGTGCGCTCCTATCGACTGCCGCAGATGCGCAATATCCCCTCGCAAGGGCTGTGGTTTCTGCAAGTAATCGACGCCTCGCCGTTTCAGGAAGGCGTGCTCAATCACTGGGACATGCGCTTGCGCGGGCGTCCGCTGGTCGCCGCGGAACTGACCGAGCGCACGTTGCAGACCGAGGACGTCACTCTGCCCAAAGGCGAGACCACGGAAATCGTGCTGCCGCAGCATGCGGTGGGCAAAATTAAAGGCGTCGCCGTGGATCTGGCGATCAGCGGCGCCTGGTTGGGCGGCTATAAAGTCACTCTGCTGTCCCCGGCGGGCACGGAATACGTGCTGCACGACAAAAACGGCAGCTTCAACGACTACGATCTGCAACTGGCGGATCATTTCATCACGGACTTCCATGACGAAAACGCCGCCGGCGTCTGGAAAGTCCAGGTGGCGCGCATAGGTCTGGACGACAAAGCGCTGCTGCGCCATGGCGCCATCAAGCTCTATATCGCGCCTGACTGATGGCTGATCGCCAAGCCGCCTTAATCGGCGGCTTCGGGCTCTCCGTAATGAAACTTCATGTATTCGCAATCCCAGGAGGAATCGTTCAGGACGCGCCTGATCTGATCGCGGCTGAATACATACATGTTACCCTGATAGTTCTTTTTAAATGCTTCATGGCCCATATCGACGCTCTGCGCCAAGGCGGTTCTGAACTCCTTGGCTTTGACTGCTTCGGAAATTTTATCGCCCAACTTGGTTCGATACTCTTCGAGACTCATTGAGTCAACGTCAGGCCAATACTTGGGATTATGGACTTCGCAAAATGCCTCAGCTTCGCTCTTCAAATCCTGCGCGGACGATTCCGCGCATGCTGGCGTAGCGGCGAGCGCAGTCAAGCAGACAATCAAATAAGGTTGCATTCTTATACTCAATAATTCCTGATCGGTGAAAAAGCCGGCGTCGCCAAGGCGTGTCATCTACACGACAGAGTAGGGCTTGTCGCTCACCTATACTCCTCGTTAAACCCATAAAAATAAACCATGGACGCCTGAGTATTATCATTGGCGTCCGATAACGGGAGAAACGGGATGAAAACACTGTCCGAGCATTTGACCCAGTATGCGGCTTATCACCGTGACCGCCGCAATATCGCCACCCACTTTATCGGCATTCCCATGATAGTGCTGTCCATCGCCACGCTACTGTCGCGACCGAGCTTTGAGCTGTTTGATATGGTGATGACGCCGGCGATGATAGTAGTGGTCGCCTCGCTGGTTTTCTATCTGATGTTGGATTTTGCGTTTGCGCTGTTGATGTTGGTGTTATACGTTCTGTCGCTGTGGGGCGGCGCCGCGCTGGCTGCGCAGTCGCAGGCGGTGTGGCTGAGCGCGGGCATTGGTTTGTTTGTGGTGGGCTGGGTGTTTCAGTTCGTGGGCCACTACTACGAAGGGCGCAAGCCCGCATTTGTGGACGACCTGAGCGGCCTGATTATCGGCCCGTTGTTCGTGGCGGCGGAAGCCTGTTTCTACTTCGGTTTGCGGCGGGAGGTTCTGCTTTCCATCGAAGAAAAAGTCGGCCCGACGCTGATACGGGACATGAACGCGCCTCATACCGACAGCAAGCGTTTGCATGAATCTTGATCTGGTCGCCCATTGAGCAAAAAACTGATATTCCCCTCACAGATTTGTAACTGGTGAAGGATTAACCCAAAAAGCCCATTGCCCCAGGGCTTTTTTTTAGGCAATTTATGAAAGCGTTTTCACTAACGGAAATCATAGAATTACAAAGGGGGTAATCATGGCGTTTGTACAGGACAACAAGGAGCGGCCACGCCGTCAAGCAGCCAAAGCCGGGCTGTTTATGCTGTCGGCGCTGTCCGCGGCCATGGCGCATGCGGATGTCGGCGCGTTGCTGTGGGAAGAAAACTTTGACTCATTGAATCCTTCCGTCTGGAATGTCGATGAAGGGGACGGCTGTCCCAGCCTGTGCGGTTGGGGCAACCAGGAACTGCAGTGGTACGCCAAGGACAATCTGTCCATCGAAGAGATTCCCGCAGAACCGGGCAATCGTGCGTTGGCGATTGAAGCCCGTCGCCAGGATGTCGGCGGCAAAGCTTTTACGTCAGGCAAAATCACCACCAAAGACGCGGTCTCCGTTCGCTACGGTATGATCGAAATCCGCATGCAGGCGCCGGAAGTCGGCGTTGGCCTGTGGCCAGCGGCCTGGATGCTGGGGACCAGCACCGCCAATTGGCCGGCCAAAGGCGAAATCGATATCATGGAAATGGGCCACAGCGCGGCGGGACGCAAGAATGCCGGCCATGACGGCGCGCCCATCAATAACTACGTTGGCTCCAACCTGATTTTCTATGCGGACTCAGCCTGCGTGCCGGACAATCCGTCCTGCGCCGCCAGCACCGCCTGGAATACCGACAACGCCTATGTGGCGCCCACGCCGTTGAGCAACCGCTTCGTCACTTATCGTTTGTATTGGACCGATTCCCAGATTCGCTTCGCCATCGTGGATAACGGACAGGAGCACGATCTGTACGACAACCCGATTCCCATTGGCGGCGAGGCGGAAGAGTTTCAGGCTCCGTTCTACTTCCTGCTGAACCTGGCGGTGGGCGGAAACTTCACCGACGCACGCGACAACGGTCAGGTCTCCGCACCGCTGCCGGGAAAAATGCTGGTGGATTACATCCGCGTGTATGAGCTGGACGGCCAGGGCGAAGTCAAACTCGGCCGTCCTGGTCCAGAATCGGGAACCTTTGGCGTATTCACCGACGAGTCCGCCACCACTAACAAGCTGGAAGCGGGTTCTTCATCTGATATCTATGTATGGGACCAATCCACGTCTGGCGGCTCGGAATCGCCTTATGAAGGCGACAAAGTCATCTCCTGGAAAGCCAAGGCTAACACTTGGTTTGGCGGCGGCGTTCAGGCTCGTCAGCCCGTCAATCTGAGCAAGTTTGACGAAGGCGAACTGACGTTCCGCATCAAGATTCCCGCCGACGTTTCCTTCCGCATCGGCGTGACGGACACTCATACCAATCAGAGCTGGCTGGACTTTCCCGCTTATGAAGACAAGTACGGCCTGACCCGCAACGGCGAATGGGGGGAAGTCAGTATTCCCGTAGCGGAGTTGCGCGGCGAACTGATCGACTTGCGTTCGATTCAGTATCCCTTCGCCATCCTGAGTAAAGACGGTCAGTTGCCGGGGGCGGATTTCGCTTTCGCCATTGACGATATTCTCTGGACCGGCGGTGGCGGCCCAGTGGTGGTGGACAGCGATAACGACGGCGTCAACGACAATGAGGACATGTGTCCCGGCACGCCGGCGGGCACGCCAGTCGGCTCCGACGGTTGCCCATTGGAGCAGGACGCGGACGGCGATGGCGTGGAAGACAGCATCGACCAGTGCCCCAACACGCCAGCGGGCGCTGAAGTGGACGAGGTAGGTTGCCAGATCATCGTGACGGATAAGATCAAAGTGCAAGCTGAAGACTACAGCGCGTTCTACGACACGACTCCGGGCAACAATGGCGGCGTCTACCGTGAAGACGATGTGGACATCGAAGCGACCTCTGACGTGGACGGCGGCTACAACATCGGCTGGACCGACGCCAACGAATGGCTGGAGTACAGCGTCACGCTGGGGCAGGGGCAGTACAGTCTGGACGCGCGCGTCGCCTCCCTGGTGGGCAATGGCAAATATGCCGTATTCATTGACGGGGACCTGGTTGGTTCAAAAACCGTCGACGCCACTGGTGGCTGGCAGACGTTTGTGACTCAGGAAGTCGGCAGCTTTAGCGTCGAACGCGGGCAGCACACAGTGCGAGTTGAACTGTATGGCGGCGAGCTGAATCTTAACTGGATGGAAATTCGCTCCATGGATGTCATCGATAGCGATGGCGACGGCGTCAAGGACGAGCAGGATCTGTGCCCGGGCACGCCCGCCGGCGACGAGGTGGACGAGAACGGCTGTACGGTGGTGCGAACCGAGAATGTCGTCGTACAGGCGGAAGACTATGACGCCTATTTCGACACCACGCCTGGCAATCAGGGCGGCGCTCATCGTAATGACGACGTGGACATCGAAGTCAGTGGCGATATCGATGGCGGCCACAACGTGGGCTGGATCGCAGGGTCCGAGTGGCTGGAATACAACGTGTCGCTGGGCGCGGGCGAATATGACCTCACGGCCCGGGTCGCCTCCGCCGTGGGAGGCGGTCGCTTTCGCGTGCTGGTGGATGGCGCGGAAGTGGGAACGGGGTCCGTCGCCAACACCGGCGGCTGGCAGTCCTATCGCACGCTCCCCATCGGAACCTTCTCCATAGACCAGGGCGAACATCGTGTCCGGGTGGAGGCGAGTGCGGGCGAATTCAATCTAAACTGGCTGAATATCCTCACTCACAGTGATGCGGACAGCGACAATGACGGCGTCGCCGATAACCTCGACCAATGCCCAAACACGCCAGCGGGAACTCAGGTGGATGCTGCCGGTTGTCCAGTTGGGGGAGAAGGGGACAATGTCCGGGTAATGACGTTTAACGTCCGCACGGAACAGGCTAACGACCCCGGAGAACGCAACTGGAGCCAGCGCAAGGGCGAAGTGGTGCGCACGATTCAGCGCCAGAACCCGGACCTGCTGGGCCTGCAGGAACCCACCGGAGGACAGTATGACTTCATCAAAAACACCCTGGGCGCCAATTGGAGCGCCACCAGTTACCGTCAGATACTCTATCGCTCCGACCGCTACACCTACGTGGATGGCGGACTGATTGAATTGGTGGCGGATGTGTGGGGGCCTCGCAGCGCGGAGTGGGCGAAAATGAGACGCAACGCGGATGGCCGCGAGCTGGTGTTTATTAACACGCACTGGGGCGTGGATGGGAACTCCCAACAAGGCTCCGCCAACATTCTGAGAGACCGCCTGGGTGAAGTGAATCAGAACTGGTCGACGCCAACGGTATTGCTGGGAGACCTGAACGCCACTCCTGATAGCGGGCCGATTAATACTTTAGTTAACCAAACGCCCCTGAACAGCTTCTTCAGCGGCGGCACCTTCAACAACTGGAATGTCCAGGCCGGACCTCAGCTGGATCATGTGGTTGGAGCTGGCGTCAGCGCCGTCGGCTGTGCGCTGGAAGTATATCGTGAAGGCGACTATCCGCCTTCCGATCATTACCCCATCGCCTGCGAATTGCGCGTGCAGTAGGCGCCCTTCGTGAATACGCCCACATACGCTTTCTCAGTGTATGTGGGCGTATGCTGAGGTTAGGCGGACACTCTCTGGCCTTAGGAGGCGTCGTATTTCGCTTCCATTTCCGCCGCAGCCTGATAGCTGGCATGTTTCTCCAGCACAGCTTGATAACGCTGAATATTGGGATACTTGGCCATTGCGCCGCTGTTTTGCAGGATATCCAGAATGAAGGAGATCATGATATCCGCCCCGGTGAGCCGATTATCGACCAGATAGTCCTTGCCTTCCAAAGATCGCTCCAAGTGGCCGATCACCTTGCCGATTTCCGTCTGCGCATACCCATGCAAAAAGCGGGTTTCAGTTCCCTCTCTATCCGCAAAGAGTTTCAGCAGTAACGGCAGTATTGCCGAGCTTTCCGCAAAATGAATCCAATACAGATACTCCGTGAAGGACTTGCTGTCGCGGGCTGGCGCCAGTCGGTCAGCGGCGTAGCGTTCGATCAGGTATTCCGTAATGGCGCCGGATTCGGGAAGCACGATGTCATCCACTTCGACCACGGGAGATTTGCCCAGGGGATGAATTTGGGTCAATTCCGGCGGGGCCAGGAAAGTGGTTTTGTCCCGTTGATAGGAGAAGACGCTGTAAGGCTGTCCGATCTCCTCCAGCAGCCACATGATGCGCCGGGAGCGGGATTTGTTGAGGTGATGCAGTTTTATCATGAGTATGAAGTCCTGTTTTCTTGCGTGAATGATGAGAGGCGTTTCCTGAGGCGGATCAGCAGGGAAAAAGGGCGGCGCCTGAGCAAAAAACGCCCTTGAATGAGTCAGGCGTCGATGTTAAGTGATTGAAAAAATATGGTAAATAACCATTGGATGTTTTCGGTGTAAATTTTGTTAATCCGCGCCCGGCAGGCTTTTCTCCCTTCACTATAATTAAGGTATAGCCGGGAAAGCCTGGAGTTAGTTCTACTGAGCGTGAGGCGACGTTCCGGACCCACTGCAAAACGTCTCTGCATGGATCATCAACAAGGTCGATTTTATCGGCGGGTGCTGTCTATGAGAGATACCAGAAAAGCGTCCAAATATTTACCTTCTGTCGGTTCATGGTGTTTTTCCCTTCTTTTCAACGTTCTGTGGATTGCGAACCTGCAGGCGGTTGATTTCGATACGTTCAGGCAGGAAGCGGAGAAGGCCGGGGCGGCGTATATGGCCTATTCCGATGGGGAAGAGTTTCATCAGCTTTTTGTTGAGGGGAAAGCCAGTGAGGCGATACAGCGCTTGCAGAGCCTGACCCCTGACGAAGCCAAGTCCGTCTACGACTATTTCATTCTTGGCAATATGCTTTACCAGCTCGATCCGAACGTCAGCTACAACTATATGATTCGCGCCGAACGCCTGGAGCCGGACAACCCCATGATCCTCTACGAACGAGGTATGCATGAACATCGCAACAGTCAGTTCCAGAACGCGTTGCGCTATTACGAGAGACTAGTCAGGGCCAGACCACAGGGACTGAATCCGATCGCCTGGGCGTATATCACCCATGCTTATCTGATGCAGGGAAACGTGGAAAAAGCGCTTAACGCCTGGCGCAAATCAGACTTCAGCGAGCATCATATCGCCATAGAAAAAGGCATGTATACGCTGTTCTCCGATAGCCGTCAGGAGGCGCGCCGCGAGGCGCTCATTCGTGATGTTGAGGCGGGGGCCACGGAGAAGCTGTGTGACTTGTGGTCGCTGGATTCGAACTGGGAAATAGACTGGTGGAATCAGCGTCCGAAGGAGGATTACCTGGCGTTCGACAGAGCTTTAATCGCCAGGACGGTGATGGACGCCAACTCGCCGCAGGCCGCGCAATTGCGTCTGTGTCAGGACATCGACCGGCTCTCGAAAGCGGAGCTGCTGCAACGATTGCAGGCGCTGAAAATTTCTCCGCCGGATAATCATTTGCCTGTTTCCGCAACACTGATCCGCAAGATTTTCGCGCAATTGACCGCGTTGAAGGCGGCGACGCCCAGTCAGCTTTTCGACAGATACGGCGCGCAACTGAAAAACTACGCGGCGCAGTTTCCTCAAGAGCCTTTGTATTACGACTTGCTGGGATTCTTATACGCCAATGCGGGCAAGAGCGATGCGCTGAAAGAAGTGGACGAATACGGCTGGAAAATTCTCAAGAAGGAGAAGTTCGCCAACAGTTATGTGGTCGGTCTGGGGCGGGAAAACAAGGCGTTTATCCCCACGCTCAATGAAGCCCTGCGCGAGTTCCCCAACAGCGTCTTCCTGAATACGATCTATCTGCAATTCGGCGAAAAGAACAAGCAGACTCTGGCGCGTTATGTGGCCTCCCAGTTCAGTAATGTCAGCGGCTCGACCTATCGCTTGAGCGATTACATGGCGAGCCTGCAATACGAGATTGAGAACCTGTAGCCACACCTCAAAGGCCGGTGCGCGTCAGGTTGGACGCGCACTCAAGAGGCTAACAACAGGGAGCGTCTGCGCTGACTGTGGGCGATGCGTCATCAAAGGGAGCCGCGGTTCCGCATCCTTCAAAGATGCCATAGTGTCGGCTAAAGTCCCCGATAAACTGAAAGTGATCGGCGAATCGTGTGTCGCTCAGCATACGCCAGGTATTGCCGCAAACCGGGAAGACGCGGCCGGCTTCGATGGCGTGATGTTTATCAAGAATGAACTGGTGAGGGTGGTCTGGAAGGGTTCCTTGATAGATCACCGCCTGCCCATAGTCCTCACAAGCGGTTTCCAGCGCATCGATATTGAATAGCCTGTAGGTGGCGGAGTAAAAATTAATACTGCCGATACGCTCCGCCAGACTGTTATCAGTAATAGCCAGTGGCCTGTCCTCCACCAGACGCGGATCAGCGAAGCCGGTCTGATGCGCCAAGCGCAGAAAGTCGTTCCAATACAGCGCGCCGCCCAGGCATTCTCCATAAAGGGTGGGGTCGTCATGGAGGTCGGCTGGAACGCGTCTGTCGGCGTAAACATCCGAGAAGTAAAACTCCCCGCCGGGTTTTAACAGACGCTGCAATCCACGCAATACGGAGGCTTTATCCGGCGACAGATTAATCACGCAATTGGAGACAATCACATCAAAAGACCCAGGCTCAAGATTCAGCTCGTCCAGTTTCTCGATATAACCCTGCAAAAAGCGCACGTTATCGAATCCAAACTGCGCTGCATGCCAGGCCTGATGAGATCGGGCGACCTGCAGCTGCTCATCCGTCATATCCACGCCGACCACCTGTCCACGCGGGCCCACCAGCTGAGCCAGCGCATACACATCACGCCCGGAACCACAGCCCAGATCCAACACCCGACAGCCTTCCAACAATGGTGGGCACACCAGGCCGCAACCGTAGTACCGTGAGGACACCTCTGGATGAATCCTCGCCAACAGAGGCTTCAACCAGGCGGGAACACTGCTGACATCGCAACAGGCGGAGGTTTTCAAGTCAGAAGAACTTTGCAGTTGTTTGCCGTAGTAGTCTTTGACGAATTCGTGCATCTGTTAGTACCTTTCTATACTCAGCTTTGAGTCAACTTCGGTTTAAACTACAGCTAAGACTTCTCTAATTCCACCATCGACATTATATGGTTTACATCCTGTAGCATACGCTCACTTCTTGCGTCTTTAGAACCTTGTTCAAAGGTGAGCCAAAAACATATGGTGATATAGAAACAATCATTTAACGGGTAGGCCCAATAGTGAGTGATGTCAGGGCCAGGTATTCCCTCACCTACTAAAGAGTAGTGAAGCCAATTAGTCCCATTTATATGCTGTTTTATATAAGTTTCAGGCAAATGAACAAGTCTGTTTGAAGGAACTTCTCCTTTTGTAGTTATATTGCCCTTGAACTCTTCCCTAGCTCTCCAATTGACTCCCCTTTGGTTGCCTTCTCCAGGAGTTTCATAATAGTCCCAATAGTCCCTTTTTAGATAAGCCTCCAAGCTACCTAGGTCATTTTCTGAAATAGAGCACTGGCTATTTATGCGATTAATATCTATGTGCATAGAAAACTTGCAAAGTTGGCCGAAAGCACCTTGCAGAAAAAAACCTTTATAGCTCCACCATTGAAACTCCACTCGGGAACATAGCCGATTGTACTCTTGTTTCAGCTCATAGGATTCAAATATATCTGGATGAAGATTGATATGATCTGGTTTAGGACCAGAAGGGCGCCCGGACTGAATTCTATTAGATGGAAGCCTATAACTTAGACGATGCTCTCCAATGCTAATACATTTATCTGTTAGCTGACTAAAGTCAGGGCCTTTACCTGTTGTAACTGAGTTCAATATTTTCTTCAGCATCAGCTTAGCAAATCGCGCTCTTTGATCATTTGCTCTGCGTAGTCATCGTAGCCGCACATCTGTAAATGGCGTAGACTACATTCAAAACCCAAGTAAGGTAGCGTATGAGGACTGGTTTGTACAGGATGGCCATCTTCGTAAACTAACTTGCGGAATTTTTTACAGCGGCTTCTTGATGATTTGGTCAGGTTGTTTAACCCTGCCAAATGAGGGACGAGATCGAAAGGGCTTTCTCTGGCTAGTTCAACTATCTCAATACCAGCTTCATTAAATGCTTTCTCAGCTCGCTTCTTCTTGTTGCCTCCAGCATGTATTGCAACTTTCTGACCATCCAAGCGAACTCCCATTTTATTCACCAATTCTACTGCCCGCACAAATATAATACCGCCTTGACTATGGCAAACCCACTTAACCTTCCTATTCTTTCTTTGGCAATCAGTTAGTACAGCCGCTAACTGCTTACTAAGCTTTGATGAGCTTATTCTGTCTAGTGCGCATTCAAAAAGGTCTAACGCAACGCCCTGCGTTGGATTGTGAAAGAGAGTGTAAGTCTTTGGATGGTCATCCCAATAAGCTGTATCAAGGTGCACGCCCATTAACCACCTTGCCTTCCTAAGGTCATTCTGCATACCATTAACTGCAGCATGCTCTGTGGTAACCTCAACTTGGGCTCTGGGTTCCCCCCAGGCTCTCTCTAGCGCTCTGACGTCCTCATCAGAAGAGTGTTCATGGTAGCGTGTATCAGATACTCTGGGTACTTTGTACAGGCTCGCTACTTCATCTTTAGCAGCGGATTGGCTACCTACTATACTAGGATCAATCTCAATTGAGTTGATAACAATCTTTTCGGAGTTTACGCTGTAAATTAAGCATAAATTACCTGCTGCTGTGATCGACTCTTGCTTGGCGCGCATGGACATAGGTTTTAGTAAAAAACCTGCACTACCTCGACCATAACCACCTTCTGAAACTATTTTATTTATAGCGCGGTAAATTTCTGTCTTCTGATAATCATTAAGATTCATAAGGAAGCTGTTAGCTTCTTTGGTGATAAGAAGCTCTTTGCCGCTCAGCTTTCTACGTAGTCCCCAACGCGAAACGGGGTTTTCTAAAGGGATTAGCTGGTGGTGGTCTGGAAGGTTGCGTTCTTGCATGTGTAGTTCCTATTGGGGCAGAAAAGAAGAACCATCCTAACGATTAAATTTGGTGTTCCAATAATCCATGTGGCTTGACCAATGTGGCCTATGGGGAGAACCCTAGGCGCGAAGCTTCTCAACTAGTGTGATTAACATAGAGCATTAGAGTGCTGCGCTATTTCTCATTAATCAACGAAGTCAAAACATGATCCGTCCATTCGCCGTTTATCTTCAGATAGGATCTGGCTTTTCCTTCCACTTCAAAACCCAGGGACGCTAATAGTTTGCCGCTGCGGTGATTTTCCGGGCGATAGTTGGCCATGATGCGGTGCAGGCCGTAATGGTGAAACATGAAGTAGATCCCCGCCGACAAGGCCTCCTGCATCAATCCTTTGCCTTGTTCCTGGCCCGCGATGGCGAAGCCCAGATGGCAGGCCTGGAAGGCGCCGCGTACGATGTTGGAGAAGTTGCAGATGCCGATAACGTCGTCAGATTGTCGGGGGAACATCAGTAAACTCACTGCGTAGCCTTGCTCCATGACGCGAGCCATGTCCGTCAGTCGCTGCATTTGTCCGGAGAAAGTATAAAAATCGTCATCCCGAGCGGGCTCCCAGGGCGTCAAATGGGCTTTGTTGTGTGTGTAGTAGTCGAGCACGCCTTGGGCGTAAATAGGGGAGGCCAAGCGTAGAGAAAGACGTTCTGTCAGCAGTCCTGCGCCGGGAAATAGCTGTAATTCTGGGGGCATTCTTCTATTCCGTAGATGAAAAAGAGATAGATCGGCTGCCTAGTTTACCTAATAACGGCTGTAGAAAGCCCATGGGGAGTGTTAAATTACCGCCCTGTAAATTGCACTCGCTCAAAATCCTTATCTACGGTTACCGTGGGCCGAGCGTAGCGCTTCACATCTCAATTTTTCATAGGGAGATAACTGGCATGGTCAGACTCGCGCAGTTTGCCGGCGCAGCAATGGCGGTGATCGCAGTGGCGCTCCTGTTGATCAAAATCTTCAGCGGCGAGAATGCTGGTCTTAGCGATGAATCCATCTACTTCATGTCTCTCTTTCAGGTTTTTCTCGGTGGTCTGGTGATCTATGCGGGGCAATTGAAGATTCAGGGGAAAGAGAACGGCGATAAGATTTTCAGGGCGAGCATCGCCGCAACGCTGTTGTTTTTTGTGATGGCTTATCGCTGGTTTTTTAGCGGCGCATAAGGCGTGAGAGTTGCAACAATTCTCTATATTGCGCCGCGCTTTTTAGTAGTAATCAATTCAGGTCAGTCTTGCTGCGTTATTGGAAAACGATGATAACTTGGAAGCGCCAGCCAGAGGATGCGTTCGTATCCCGTTACATAGAGTGTTATTGGTTTCTCCGCAAAGACCAGGACGATATCGCTCATGACAGTCCCAAACTGAATCCCTGTCCAGAAGCCCATTTAATTATTGCTCTGCCGGAGCAGTTTTATACGTATAGTCTCTGCGAGCGTGAACTCTCTGGAAAAGGGACGCACCTGATGCTCCCCAACACCAGCAGTATGGTTTTGCATCAGGCGGAGCCGTTCGTCATTCTGGGAGTTAAGTTCAAGCCGGGCGCACTCTATTCCATCGCCAATGGTCTTGCCGCTATTAATGACGTTATTTCTCCACCGGGTTTTCTGGCTGAAATACCTGATCTGGTGAGAGAAGAAGCTCTCAATAACGCCGCTGACAATGCTGTAACGGTAGGCCGGAATCTGGATGCATGGTTCAAGGCGCATTCGCACTGCATCCGGGAAGATCAGCATAGCCGGCTGGTGCGAGATGCACTCATATTGCTTGCAACCACGAAAGCGTCTGAGCTTGAGGCAGGGTTGTATCGCTCTTTGCGGGCGGTGCAACGCGCCTTCGTACGGGTGACGGGGCTGACGCCGAAGCAATATCAGATCATGGTGCGACTGGATGAGCTATTGTTGTATCTATATCAGCAAAATACCGAATCCATGAGCTGGGCGGATGTGGCCGCCATATTTGGCTTTACCGATCAACCCCATCTGATTCGATACTTTAAGAAACTGATTGGCGATACGCCTCACGCGTACCGACAAACCAAAAATTTAACCATAGATGCTTATGGCGACTTTGAGTAAGTCAGGCTTTTGCGAGGCATGGCAAGTGGAAAGCATGGTTGTTCGACGCGTCTCAGTTGAACGTTCTTCAGGGCTAACAAATGAATAGCAGAATTCATACGCTGCTTATATCCGCCGACGTCAAAGGGAGTTGGGAGTATCCTCCTGATTTTAATTGGGAGTCCTCCGTCAGCGAGCTTGGGAAACATAAGGGGGCGTTGGAAAAGCTCATCTCTGCGGAGCTGGAGTTGGACACCAATGCACAGGACGCTTCATTTTTTGCAGATATCTATCAGCTGGAAACGCCGTACGCCGACAGCGGGGCGCTGCAGGTCGTGATCTATCACTTTGCTTTTCGTTTCTCCAACTATGGCGGGTTATTTACGCTTCTTAATGAGAGTGCATGCGACAGCGCCGAACAGCGACAGTTGCAAAGCTGTGTCGCCTATCTAGAAGCACAGGGATATGTCTATATACCGATGAATGAACTGGACTCCCCTTACGATGGCGTTAATGCTGGGGATATCTCGCCAATAACCTGGTGGACGCGATACTTTGATTATTTGTAGTTTTACCGGGGCTTATCGCTCCTCATCTTTTTGGGGCTCCAGCGCCAATATGGAGTATAATCGCCGCCCCAACACGCGCACGGATTATCGAGGTAGTAAATGAGCGATAGCGCATACAGCGATCTGGCGGCGGGCCAGATCGATTCGAGAAACGCAGAAAGGCGTTTCACCCGCAAAGAAGAGTTTCAAACTCAGAAAGAATGGGGCGAGCAGTACTTTGGCGAGAGAATCAACGCGCTGCTGATCACTTTTTCCATGATGCTGCTGGTGCAGTCTGGATGATCGCCGTCACGGATCTGACCCGGTATGGCGTAACAGCCGCCATAGCCCTGTCATACTGCTTACTGGCGAAAGTGTTATTCAGGAAAAAACGCGAGCTGCAACGCTTCAGAGAGGCGCAGGCGACGCGATTCATGCGCCGTAAGCAATGGCTTGAGCAGCAGGCCAAGACCGTTTCCTAGTTTGATTTGTGAGTTGACTTGAGCGGAGAGGAGACAGGGCGAATGGCTGATATTCAGATAGAAGGCGTATCACTGACGGAAATCCTCGGCTGGACAGAAGCGGAGTTTGACGCCCTGGTCCTGACCGATAAACCCCTGGTGGTTAACATCGGCTCCGCATCTGTACTGGGACAGTTCTCATACGCAGACAGAATTCTGACTGTCGAACTGGCGCAAATTGACGGCGGAGGCGAAGGCGTCTTGCCCGCCATCACCCGCATCGCGAAAAAGGCGGCGCAAATAAAAAACGCCGAACACATAGAATGCGTCGTACACGCCATCCACTGCGCCAATCCCAACCTGAAATTACGCGCTCATTTAGAACGTACCGGCTTTGAAATCAAACAGGTGGAAGGGAAGGGGGAGGCTTATTTTAAGAGGGTTTCTGTTTAGGACGTAGAACGGCGAAGAGCCCGTCGAACTTTCGATGAAGATTCGGTAGGCCCCATCATCATACTTTTCAAACTTCTGGGCAAAGACTGTTATGGACTGGATAACGGATCAAACGGATAATCCTGGCGCGGTATTGGCGATTAGCTTTCCGTTTCCCAGGTGTGATAATTGACTTGAGAGACCCGCAGAGTCTGTTACGCCAAAAATGATCAAGGCTTGTATTCGAGCGGCGTTGTCAGAGGGATGGCGTCCTGAGGAGCTGTTCGTTTCTGTATCGCCACGATCCTGCCGCACTTGTTGATTGAATCCAAAAACAAGCCGCCCATATTCGGGCGACTTGCCGTCTTACATGCGTCAGTTAGGTATATATCTGACCGTTTCTCACAAATACGGATTTATTGAATAGCCCCATGTCCAAAGGGTTAGGAAGCCTGACATCCTTGATCGTCGGTATCGCTCGCTCATCTTCATCAAAGCGTCTGTCTATTTGCGAGATGAAAACCAGGATGCACTTTTTGGCTCTGGCGTAGCTTTTCAATTCTTCGATCTGCTGCTGAAGAGGCGGTTTGTTACGATTTTGATCAAGCAGCTGCAGATAATCTACGGCGATTAGCGACCCTTCGGTAAGCCAATCCTTTGTTTGCTTTACTATGTAATCTGAGGATATCTCGTCAGACATATCCAGTTTTAGTAAAGGATGATCAGGCTCGAACTGTCGATCCAGCGTTGAGAGTTTTTCAATGAGCGCAGTTTTCGAATATTCCAATGAAAAAAAGAAGCCTTGTCGCCCCTCTTTAATGGCTTGTAATACAAGCTGCAGAGCCAGGGTTGTCTTACCCAGGCCCGGTCTGGCGCCGATCAATAGCAAGTCGCCGGGATGCAGGTAATCTAAAAGTTCTTCTGTTGTTTGGGGAATAAAGGCTTTCACCTTGGATTGCAGGAGACTCCAGGAGCTAAAGCCCTCAGCCCTGGCTATTTGATCCAAGGCTTCAGTCATGGTGAGGGACTGAGCGCGTTTCAGGGCTTTAGCTTTGCCTTTTAGAACATGTACGGGAGCGGTAAGTTTCATATTGAACCTTTAATCGCGGGTTTCTAAACATTCCCTTCTTCTGTTCCAAACCCAATTAAAGGTTAGAGGCGATGATGAACAACTCTGCACTTAAGTGCTTTCCCGACGAAGGGGGGAAGCGCGAGTCGAGCGCGCTTAAATGTTAACAGACCGCGCTTAATATTCAATGCCGTCCACAAACCCTGTCAGCAGCTCAAATCCCTCACGCCAGTCTCCCAGGTTGGAGCTGGCGTTAATGTGCCCTTTGGGACCAATATTGGTGATTGCGGCTTCCCATTGCCGGGCGCAGCGCTGTGCATAGTCGATGGCGCCATAAGGGTCGTCCTGGCTGGCGATGAGGGTTAAAGGCATAGGGGCGTTGCGCTCAAAACCCCTACGAAAACCTGTCGCCTCAGTGGGGAATACGTCGCTCATCGGGTCGGGAACCGCAACAAGAAAACCGCCCACCAGGTGCTCACAACGATGCATGCTGGCCCATTCAAGCAGCAACAAACAACCCAGACTATGCGATACCACTACAGTAGGCTGGGTGAGCTGAGCGACCGCTTCGTTCAGTTCCTGAACCCACAGGTCGCGCTGAGGCGCTTCCCATTCTGAATGCTCCAGCCAGATAGAATTAGGCAGTTTATTCGCCCACATCCTTTGCCAGTGCTGCTCGCCAGAATTGCCTATCCCCGCCAGGAAAAGCCAGCTCACCTTATCAAACTGCATATTTTCATCCTTTTATATTTTTCAATCTGCCGCGTTGAATTAATCGTTTACCATGAGGCAACCTTAGCTGAGCGAATGTAACGTTTTCGATGAGTGGTGTCACTATAAGTGAATGAATTCTTGGGGTTAGGGGTGGCATACAGAATAGTTTTCAAAAGCAAAGAGCTGCGGATTATTTTGGTATAATTGGCGGCCCTAATCAGCGAGGAACTATAGCGCCTATGTCCTATGATCAACCAGGTAAACTAATCGCGTTTCACGAAGCAAAAACAGCGCTTGAGCTTCTGGACCTGATCCGGCATCGATACCAGATGTTCGCCAATGATATAGATACGCTGAACGGTATTTTGGTGGGTTACAGTATGGCCAGAAAGGAGTTTGGCTGGTACGACTTTGCTGGCGAGTTCAGGCGTTTTTTAATGGAGAAGTATTCGCTACCAGAGGATTATCCGTTTTCCTGGGTGACTATCATCAAAGAGCAGATAGTAAATTGCGAATATCAGATTCCTGTGTTTTTTGAGTGTCTGGACGCACATCGGAAACTGGAAATACAGTTGCTCGGAGAAGCAACTTTGACGCGGGATCAGCGTTACTTCGATTTCGAGCGGATGTTGAGACATACCAGTGTCGACTACCCCAAATTACCCTTGAAACCGCCTCATGTTCTTAAGGCGGTGAAAATTCCCGGAGTCAAAGTTCACGCTTTCTTCTATGACGAGAAGGGAAGCAAGTATTATGAGCAGGCGTTCTCTGATTTTGAGCACATATTAGCCTGGGGGGAGCAATGCTTTGATATTCCTGAAGGGCAGTGGATTGTTCACCGCCAATAATAGATTTACAGGATCATTTAAAGCGACGTAGTCTCCCATTTGAATCAACGCCCAGGTGAGAAATGGAATATATAAAGGATTTAGAATCAGGCTCCTCTCCGAAAGTAAGAAAAGCTGCTGAAGCCATCTAAGTATCTAAATAAAATTAATCTTATACTCCTGCCCAAACTTTGACAGGACATCGGTGACTGACTCTTTCAGTCTCTCGAACGTCTCATGCGAACCTAGCGGCAGCCAGTTGTACTTCACCTTTCGCCACAAGATCTCTATCAGGTTTAGCTCTGGTGAATATTTCGGCAAATAGATCGGCCAGATGCCTTTATCCGCCCAATCCAACCTATGTCGGCGAAACTCCGCAGAGCGATGCATGGAGGCGTTGTCCAGAAGCACCACGGCAGGCTTAAGCGGATCTTTACTCCCCGCCAGCTTATTAAAAAGCGCTACGACTTTGGCGGAATCCACCCGCTCCTCTGTGGCATGGAATATCAGCTTCTGGCGGCGACTCATAAACCCCAGAACGTTCAGTCTCTTATTGTGTGGATAGGATTTCATTTGCGTCGGCTTCCCCACAGGGCTCCAGCCATAAGGTAAGTTGGAACGCTGACTGAAGCCTGATTCATCAAAGTAGTAAAGCTCGATTTCGCCCGCATCCTCCCAGGATTGAAGATCTTTCACAAAGCCCTGAAATTGTCGGAAGGCGTCTTCATCCCGAAGCGCGCGCAGCGAAAAGCGGAATCGCTTGAAGCTATACTTTGATTTTTTTTAAGTTCCGTTTAACGGTCTCCAGACTAGCGCTTTTTCCAGTTTCTTTCTCCAGACGTATCTGGACGTCTCGTAGTTGTTGGGGCTGCTCGTCAATCCACTTACAAACCCTTTCTTGTTCCTGCTCCGTGTAAATGGGCGGCCTTCCCGGGGAGGCGTCGCTAATGAGGCCACATATTCCCATGCTTTCCCACTGCTCAATCCAGATCGAAATGGTGTTGCGGTGGAAGTCGATAATGTCGGCAATTTTATCGATTTTATACCCCTTATTGCTGAGCAATATGGCGTGACAGCGAATACGGAAACGGGAGCTCGGGCTGTAGCGAAATCCATCGGTAAGAGTCTTTATTTCAGCGGGCTTAAGATGATTGACGTACTTCACGGTGCAAAATATGATCAGTTCGGGTGGTCGTAAGTAGCCTATTTTATTAGAAAATTTTTATTTTGCTACTTATAAGAATAAACTGCAAGGTTATTGCCCTTACTTAATCCAAGCGTTAACAAAAGAAATTGAGAAGGAAAAGGCATGGCGAACACAATGCCAACTGATCAAGGCCATAGCTGGCTCCGGTTGCACAGAAGCTTTGCCATCACTCAAGCAGCTGATAAGCGAAGAGTTTGAAAGTACTATCCTTTATAAAGAATTAGGGCTCGCCATTTTCTTGCTTGAAGGTACAGAGCGAGAGAGTCTTGAGTTCCTGTTTACGTCAATCCATAAGGGCAATATGCTTCAAATATGTGGCGCCTGTGCAGGTATATTGAAGAAAAAAGTAATCCCGACCCGAGAGGATATCCGAAGTATTCTCTCTGGAATACAACTGTTTACAGAGAACGAAGGAGCAATAATAACGCCCCGCTGCTATATTGCGGCAGTCGCTTATCTTTGGCCTCAAGAAGAAACCAGGGACTTTTTAGAGTCCTGTAAAAAGTCAACTTGGAAGGGGCTGGTAGAAATTGCCGACAATTCATTGCAAGGCAGAGAAAGCAAAATACAGCTGGTTTGAGTGGGCTCCTTCTTGAGGTTATAGACGTTGGAGTTTAAATGCTCTAGATGAGGCCCCAAAGCAGTGCCTCACCCAGTATCCCCAGTCACACCGCAGTCTTGTGCAGATTCACAATCTTCTTCTGGTAAGGCGAGTCGATGCCAACTCTGGAAATATCGTCTTTTTGAATCAGTTTATATAGCGGCGATAGTGACTTTTTGTTGCCAAGCGCATGCACTTTTAGCCAGTCGTCGTCGTGGTCAATAATTTGGCCCACATCGAATCGGGCTTCTGAGTGATGTTGATACAGGCATAGGCTTTCGCAGGCGTTGTTTAGCTCGATAAGAATATCTGGGAATATTATTCCTTCAACTTCGGGAAAGTTAATCTCTTGGGATGTGTCGATCAGGCTGGCGATCGCCTTGTGTTCTCTGTTGCCCCAGTAAACTTCGCTGACCTGGTCTGTCTCAAAAATGGCGATGCCTTCGTAGTCGCCATCGTTTGAAAACAGGCTCATTATGATGACGTCTTCCGTCGCAGTATGGATGAAGCCGGTTAACTCTTCATCGTGGCAATTTCTTTCTATCGAAACCAATTCTTGGTTTTCTTTTAGGGCGTTGAGTTCTTTTATGAGCATAATGATTCCGAGGGCATGAGTGTTGCTCGTATTATAGGGGGAGGGTGAATTAATGCCACTGAATGCTTGTAAAACCGCCCTCGGAAGCGGATTGACTATAATGAGATGCGCTTAATTGCGTATCTGTAGGAGCCGCTCAGGTAGAGCCAGTATTCATCATTCGTTGAAATCCGCCATCATTGATAAAGTTGCTTGCCTCGACACGTTTGCAGTTTCCGCTTGATTCAAAAAGCATATTCACCAGTTCTTCTACGGTATGGCTTTTTGCCCCTAAAGCAACACGTGTTCCTAACTGGTCGTCGGTAAACGCGGTTAGCGCTTCGTTCTTGGCGCTGGCGTACTCTCCAGGTGAGCTGAAAATTTCTTTGTCCCAATCATGCTGGGCAGAGAGTTGTGCGAGTTTTGTCGCTAGCTCGCCGCTAATACTTGTAAATGGGGTTGCTTCAACATTATTTAGCTCAGATATCTTCGTTTCCAGAGCCGCCAATGGATTATCCGCAGTATATAGTAGTTCCTCATTCGCTAACCCGAAGTTGTCTCTGATTCTTTGATCGTCTGAGCTGCTCAATATAGGCTCTGCCGCGGAAATGCTTTGCTTGATGTGTGTAATCAGAGCGCATACATGAATACTTTGAAAGTCATCTCCCATTAGCTCCTTGGCTGCGCTGGCGACGTTATATACAAAAACAGGTTTCCCTTCGGCTTCTAACCTATCAATAAGAGCACCGGCATTAGGTCCAATGAGTGACTGTGCATTGACCTCAAAACTATCCTTGGCATGGAAATCTTCTGGGTGGCCAACCCTGGGCTCGCCCATCCCAACGTTATGAATCTTTCCATCATTTTTGAGGGAGGATAATGTATTCATATAGGCATTCAGATCATTGGGGGAGAGCTGCTCTGGATTATGTACTAATGCTTGATCTATATAACCCCCTAGTTTATTGGATACTTCGCTGAGGTGTTCTCCCAGTTTGGATGTGTCTGTTCCCACCACTTTATATATGATGTTGAATTCTTTTCTGGGAATATCGCTTTTCGCCATGGCGGAGGCTAAGTGCTCTAGGGCATTGCCGTAGGTATCGCCCGCGTCGAAGGTCCTGTAACCTGCAGAGATTGCGCTTGCAATATGGGCTTCATTCTTACCATTCAAACCGAAGATAACATTATTTTCACTGCCTATTTGACCTTGCTTAGGTTCCGGCCGCGAGGGTTGGTTTCCTCCTACCGGTTGGGCCGCTTGATTGGCCATCGTCTGTTGAATACTGAAATTTCCGGTCGTATGTCCTTGTAATCTATCCATCAAATGCCCCTTACTGTTGTGGTATTTAAGAGTTGGCTATCAGCAAAGGCTGCAAGGAATCCCTTTGGCTGCATTACCTCTACACTGTGAGTAACAATTTTCCAGAACCAGTTGCATCAAGTTCACGACGATGATTTTACGTACAGATAAAGGGTTTACAGAAAGCCTGATATTCCGGTTGTTGTGAAATCCCGTCTCACCCCCTAGCATAGGCCTCGGTTGTTGGGGCCTTGCGTCTCACTTTTTCGTTTCTTGTTGATATCGGATTTTCAGCGCCATGATGCCCGCTATTCCTCTTCCTTTTGTGATTGCGCTATTGCTGACGATTCTGCTGTTTCAGCTTATTCGTCAAAACGAGCCGTCGTTGCGTCCAGCGATTATCTTTACGGCGGCTTGTACGGCAATGGTGATCATAGGGGGGCTACGTTGGACCTTGGACGTTCGCTTTATACGTTTCCTTCAGCCTGTCATGGCCTCCATGCTGCCCGCGATCGCCTGGTATTGTTTTACCGGAGTAGAGGCTTCCACGCGTAAAAAATATTGGCTGCATCTGGCGCCAGTCGGCGTGGTGACGGTGTTCTCTTTCACTTGGGCGTATTGGTTTCCGCCCATAGACCTGCTGTTGGCGGGGTTGTATTTCGTCTACGGAGCAGCCTTGATACGCATGGCGTCTCGTGGACCGGATGCGTTGCCAGTCATCCGTTTCAGCGAGACGCTGCAAGCGCTTAAAGCCACAAAAATTGCGGGCTGTACGCTGATTATCTCCGCAGTGAGCGATGTGCTGATCGCCGGGGACTTTGATGTTTACCAGGGCGCCCACGCCGCGACGATTGTCGCCATCGTACAGTTGCTGCTGTTGCCGGTGATTGTTTATGGCGTCGTGACTTTCGGCAGGAGTATTCCTGAGGGTGAGGGCGCGGCGGTCAGTTCGATAGCCGAGAGCGGGAGTGTTTCCGTAGCGTCAGCAAAAGACGTGGACAAGGTTGTTGAATGCGCTCAACCGACACAGGTCGCTGAGGCGGCGGAGTCCTCTGAGACGAGTAAAGAGCCCAGCGCCGATGATCATGAAGTTATCCAGAGCCTGAATCAGATCATGCGTCAGCAACAGCTATATCGCGATCCAGACCTGAACCTTAACCGTTTGGCGCGACGCATGGGGATTCCATCCCGGCGGATATCCGCCGCGATCAACCGGGTGTATGGTCGTAACGTCTCCCAAATTGTTAATGAATTCCGTATCGACGAAGCCAAGCGGCTGTTGCAGGAGACGGACCTTCCCGTCACCGGCATCTTTTTTGAAGCCGGTTTTCAGACCAAATCAAACTTTAACCGCGAATTCCAGCGGGTCGCTGGCATGACGCCGAGCGACTATCGCCGCTCCGTTTCATCTGAAGAATAGACGCGTTTTTTTATATTTATAGCGCTGCGTTTTTTGCGGTAAAAGCTTGCGCCAGGAAGTCGATAACCTGACTGGCGACCTGCTGATGAATCTCCTCTCTGCTGCGGCCATCGCCGTCCTTGCAGATAATGCCATCGCCGGGGGCCTCTTCTTCCAATAAGGCGATTGCACCGAGCTTGCAGCGCTGCATAAAACTGAAGTGGGCGGCGTCGGGAATTTCGACGTATTGGGTCTGCGCGGGAGGTAGGTGGGTGGCCAAATAACCCGATTCCATCCTGGCGGGTAAGTCGCCGATATCTACGCCCGCCCCGAATATCAGCACGGGTATTGGCGCCGCCGCCAGACTGGCGGGCGTAAAGCCGCGGGCGAGGCCCAGGTCCAGTGAGACCACCGCCCGCACCCGATGATCCAGCATGCTGGCTTCAAGAGACGCTTTGGCCGCGCCCTCAGAGTTCAAGCCCAACTCATTGCTCAACCCGCAAACCCGGGGATTGGGATGCGCCAAGCACTCTGCAGCGAAATGCGCTTGGTCGAAACGCGCGCCCGCCAGCGCCATAACGGTCCATCCGCCAAGCGAGTGACCGATGGCGGCGATGTTGTCCCCATTAATTTCTCCCGCCAGCTTCGGGTTGTCCAATATGAAATCAATCACCCGACTGAGATCACGAGGACGCTCCCACAATCTCGCCGCTTCTTTTGGGCGTCTGTCAAAAGTGGTCGTGCCCGGGTGATCCGGTGCGGCGACCACATAACCCTGAGCAGCCAACTCCGCCGCCAGCCAGTTCAGGTTGCGCCAGTTGCCGCCATACCCATGGGACAGCACCACCAGCGGATGGACGCCTTGCATTGGTTTCGCGTCGGGAATCGCTGGCGCGCCGAAAAAGGCCCGGTTCTCGCCAATGGATATCGTCGATGTCCCTGTTGCTTCGGATGTTTCCACTGCCTGCGTCGGGTACCAGATGCTGACATGCAAAGGTCGATTCGCAGAGGCGTCCGCCACCTGCGTTTCACGAAAACCAATAGGCTCGGCGAAGAGATTTGCGCTGGCGAGCAGGGCTAAAAAGAGGCTAAAAAATACGGGGCTGTGCATGATTGGGTCTCGTTCATTCAAGAAGCCTTTATTAAGCGCGAGAAGAGCGTATGGCGAGACCTAAAACAGGATCGAGGACGTGAAATGTTTGCTGTATCTGGCTTTGCGGCGGGTATTGGACTTAAAAGCAGAGCCCCTTGGAGGGGCTCGGGAGGACGGTGAAACGGGTCTTACATCTGATTGGACAGCTCGTTCTTCAACTCGTCCCTCAGTTCTTCTGGCGGCATGATCCAGCTTGAATCATCCATCAGAGCGGGGAAGACATTAACGTGTAGGCCATCCTGTTGCAGACCGGGAATCCATTTGTTCATGAAGTGGGGCAGCGCGATGCTTTTGGGCGTCAACTTTTCACCCAGGTCATTGGCGTACTCTCTGGCGAACTCCTCAGCGGGCCAGATCGGCAAGTATTCAAAATCATCTTCTTCCGAAAACAGCTTCAAAAACTGGTTGTCGTCATTGATAAGAATCCAGACTTCTTTGCTATCCACCATGATCATCAGTGAATAGTCGTACCTTTCATCGCAGCCTAGCTGCAGTATTTGCTCAATCTGATCTTGATTCATGCACTTTCTCAATTAATCAACGGAATACTGGCGCCAAAGTGGCGGGCCTGCTGCGCGCAGACCTATTCCGCCTAGGATACATCGGTGTGAAACGGATTGCGCTGTAAATGTTTGGATATCGTTTACTCATACCTCTGCGGCCTAGTATTAGTATCGGCTAGGCAGCCGGAATAACATGCAGGGGTACGATCGGCCGCCGTTCTGGCGACACGAAATATTTGAGTCGCGACCACCAATCCATCTGAAACGCCTCAAATCGTGATGGCGTGAATAACGACTCATAAAAGATATGGTTCTCCAGGCGTGTGGTGTTGGCCTGCAAGTCCCAGGCGACCAGGACAACAGACTTTTTCGCAGACCAGATAGAATCAAACGCAAGCAACACCTCACCGCTGGGCAGTAGACCTAGAGCACGACTTTCGTGATGAACGGGCATCTGGGAGAGCGGGGCGTTCGGGTCAAAGTTGAATGATGGATCGGCGGACACTATTCGTTTCATGTCTTCCTCAGTTGGGCTCTTGCGCTCCGCGATAATTTGCCCACTGGCGTTGATGATTTGATAAGCGTCGCCGTCATTTTTTGGCTTTTTGAAAAACAGAGTTGGCGATATACGATCTATCCCTCGCGTATCCAGAGCGTTGTATGAGGCAGGCTCAGCACTGCTGTCTGCGTCAGGAACTCCGTCTGGCTGTTCTGAACTTCCGCGTCTGCATCGTCGCGCTGTTGACCAGGAATAGGGTTCGATTTCTAGCTGTAAAGTGCGATAAAGACAGACAAGATAGTCAGGGTCTTGTGCTTGCCTTGACATAATGTAGCCCGCGGTAAGGGTGTGGTCGCTTGTGATATTCGCATAGTCGAGGGCTAGTTTATCCGGCTCAAGGCCAAACAGTGTGAGCGCCTTAGAGTTCAGGTCGTAATCCAACAGAAAACCGGGACGCTCAATGGTTCTGTTATCGCCAAGGATATACCAGATTCTTTTACCCTCAATGAGCATGTGAACGCGGGACTTGGTCATATCTGCATACGATATCTTCAACAAGGTCGTTTCTGAACCAAACAAATACTGTAAAAAACATAATATGAATAGAATTGAGGCGATTCCCAAGAAAGTCAGCGTCGATAATATGATGTTTGTTTTCATTAATTATTGTTCTCTAAAAATAACGACGGCTTGAACGTAATCTCATAGTTTAGGCGAGAACTGCAAGGCTGGCGAAGTATGGGGATTAAAGTACGAGGGAAGAGAGGGCGCAAATTGAAAATGGAGCGCGGTTTATTGATCCGCCCTTCGACAGGCTCAGGGCGAACGGGCGGGAGTTCATCGGTAACTAGCCGCCCTGCCGATAACTACGCCAGCGCCTTAAAATAGTTTTCCCGATGGATATCCAACAGTTCAACGCACAACTGGCAACCACCGTTTGTCAGTTCTTTTTGATACGCCTCGCGAAGCGCCTGCAGACACAAATCGCCGACCAACTGCTTCAACTCCTGACTCCTGCCAGCAAGCAGCGCAACCTTCAGATGAACGAAAGACTTACCGATATCGCCATCGCCGATCAAATAATCGGTGGTTTCATGCGCCCGCGATTTGATGTCATTCAACGAAAACTCACCCGTGCTCATCATTCCCGTGTGAATGGCGCTGAACAACCGCTGAAAATCAGCAGCGCCACGCAAGTTAGAGGTATATTCCAAAGTCAAATGCGGCATATTTACTTCACCTTATAGGCTAACGATTACATCAGACGCTCAAATAGAAACAGCATGAGCAGCCCAAAACAGTGGATGGGGACAAGTGCAGAGTCAGGCGCATTATGCGCCGAAAAAATATCGGTGAGAACTTTACAGCGAGTCGTAGCCAAATTCTAATATCTGCTCGTAACGCCTTATCTTCAGGTAGGTTGGAAAAGCGCAGCGCCTTCCAACATGATCAAAGCTTGAACCTCACCTGACAGGAAATCTTACTATGTGAGGTTGCCTGCGATTTATGGAGTCACTCTATGAGCGTAAAGATATACGCAATCGTCCCGCCAATTATAGTGGCGACCGTCTTTAGTGTTTGGTGCTGGCTAGCATGGACCTATTTTCCTAGCGTAGATCACTTAAATCAGCTCGACTACGATGGCTTCGTCTCGGAATTTGGAGACCCAGCGATGGTTATGGAGCAAAAGTTTATTGCATGGGAGAAGAGGCAGGGCCTGGTCAAGGCAGTAGTGTTTATATCTCATGAAAGGAAGGTTGCTGGGGAGAAGAATCTTTCAGTTGAAAAGTGCCTGTACCTGGATGTATTTGGAAGGTCATATCGACTGTTTAGGGAAGAATAGCGGGAGATAAGTGCGATTTTCTAGTCATCCAACAGCCCCTGCTGCTCCCGCTCAGTGTATTCACGAGATCTTTCGGAAATAAAGGCGGCGCTCCTGATTTCGTTGGTTACTTTGGCTAGCCTATAGGCTTTGCTGAGGAGGTGACGATCACTACTCCAGTCGCCCTCATCGTAGGCGACAATGGAAATGACTTCTTCCAGCTGAATCCGGGCTTGATCGAAATGCGCTTTCAGTGCAGAAACAGCCTCTTCTTTAGTACTGGCGGGAACAACAGTACGGCCGAATTTATACATCGAACCATCGTCACTGAGACTGCATCCTTCCAGCGCTGTAACCTTGGTGTCTATGACCCAGAAAATCTTCATCGATACTCTACTCTAATCTATCTTTCCCCACGGCAGGTCTTACGACTCGTCGCCCCCATCGCTTGCACTATTCCGCCTGTCATTAGCGAACTTCGAGCGCCTTTCTAAACCCCCGTTCGCCCTGAGCCTGTCGAAGGGCTTCCCAGAGCGTTATTCAAATTCTTACCAGCCCGTGTTGAAAACAATCAGGCTTTTACTTTAGTGGCCAACTAATTTCCGTGTCCACTTGTGTTGAGTAGGTGGCATCATTAAGAGCCCTTCGACAGGCTCAGGGCGAACGGGGAACAGGTAGAGTCTGTACGAGGATTGTTGGCCGGTAATGTTAACCGTTTTTAAGTGGCCCTATAGCCACCGTATTACAAAAGGCTGAAGCGGTGTTTTGCACGATTAAACTTCCTCCATTCACAAGTCTGCATCACTCACTTTTCCCAATACCCACCACGCCTCCTATATTTTCTTCTTAGCCTCCCGCGACATTTTGTCACACCCTTGCAAGCCCACGGTTATCAGCTTAATCCATGTTTCTTACCTCAAATTTCGAATTTAGGTTGTAGGGCCTATTGTGAAAATGACGATCCGTTACTAGAGTGTTTTTTGATCAGTGGTCGCGGGCTTACCGGCCGGCAGGTCACTGGCGTGAGCAACCGGGCACAACCCGGGCTCTATAACTACTAAATAGGCCTAATAAAACGTTTGCTTTTCCTTGCGGCGGCGCACTGACCGTGGTTGACCGGCTGTAGTGGTAGGAATGGCTTCTAAGTAATGGAGATACTTAATGAACAAGTACCTACGACTGACCGTTCCGGCTATGCTGGCGGCGTCGCAACTCGCTCTTGCAGATGATGTGTGGATCACCACGGACGCCGATGGCTTCTCGGCCATTAAGCGGCATTTTCCGGAGGTGGTCGAGGCGAACCGGGCGAGAACTTTTACCGCTAATGGGGTGTCTGCGTTTCTGGTGAGTGAAAAACAGATTCCGAGAATTTCAGCGATGATGCACCACGAATTAAATCGCTGTGGTGGATTTATCGCTCATTCTTCTGAACAGTCCGCTCAGAGTGCGGCGTTATACGATCCTTTGATGGCGCCGACGATTGCGCCGCAGCTGGTGGATTACAGCATCGACAATGCGGAAGTGGTGGCGGCCATGCAAGGCAAGGTGAAGGAGCCGGATATCCGCTCCACCATTCAGAGCCTGGCTAACTTCACCAACCGTTACTACACCACGCAAACCGGCTTGCAGGGCGCGCAGTGGATTAAAGACAAGTGGCAGACGCTGGCGGGTTCACGCAGCGATGTCACGGTGGAGTTTTACAACCATAGCTGGCGTCAGCCTTCCGTCATCATGACGATTCAGGGTAAAACCAAGCCCAATGAAATCGTAGTGCTCGGCGGACATCAGGACTCCATCGCCGGCTTCAGCACCGGAGAAGGCACCCGCGCTCCCGGGGCGGATGACGACGCGTCCGGCATCGCGACGCTGACCTCCGTCATCAAAGCTGCCATGGAATCAGGCTACAAGCCGGACCGCACCGTCTCTTTCATGGCCTATGCGGCGGAGGAAGTCGGCTTGCGCGGCTCGCAGGCGATCGCACAGTCATACCGCAGCCAGGGTAAAAACGTGGTGGGCGTATTGCAGTTGGATATGACCAACTACAAAGGCTCCAGCGGCGATATTTATATCATGCAGGACTACACCAACTCCGGGCAAAACGATTTCCTGGCGGATCTGGTGAGCACCTATCAACCGACAGTCACCCTGGGCTATAGCGAATGTGGCTACGGCTGCTCCGACCATGCTTCATGGACCAACCAGGGCTATGCGGCGTCTTTCCCGTTTGAGTCCACGTTCAATGGCTCCAATCCCCATATCCACACCGCTCAGGACACCCTCGACAAGAGCGGCGGCAACGCTGACCATGCGGTGAACTTCGGTAAACTGGCCGCGGCGTATGTGGCGGAGCTGGCGAAGGGTAACTTCAGCGATGATCCAGGGCCCGACCCCGATCCAGATCCTGAAGATCCAGTGACTGAGGACTTCAGCGGCAGCGTCGGCCGTAGTCAGGCTGACAATCATGGGCCGTTCAAAGTGGAGCCGGGTACGGACTTCAGCGCGGTGATGACCGGCACTAACGATGCTGACCTGTACGTGCGCTTCGGCGCAGCGCCCACTACCCGGAACTACGATTGCCGCCCTTATAAAGGCGGCTCCAGTGAAACCTGCGATCTCAAAGTTCCGGCAGGGCAGGAGGAAGCCTATGTGATGGTGCGTGGTTACAGCAGCGCAACTTCCACCTATAACCTGAAAGTGACCTATACTCCTTTGAAGTAACCTGACCCCAGCGACGGCGCCATGCCGTCTGACCGCGGAGGTTGTCTCTCCGCGGTCACTTTTTCCACATATTCCCGCCTTAAACCCAACCGGGTTTGTTCGCCACCTGTATGGGAAATTGAGAACTGTGTTCAGCTTGATGATTTTTGAATTAACTTTGCTTCATAAATCAAGTTTTTAAGTTGACATAAGAGCGCACATAAAGAGTAACATTAGCCTCAGTTTGTCCATGTGACTCTCAGAACAAAGCTAGTAACCGAATAGTTAGTACGAAGTTAGAAACAGTACGAAGTTAGAAAGAGATCCATTCTTACCCCATGCTGAGCCGTTTCCCGCAACAATATCGCTGGTTGATAAAGCCATTGCTGGCCCTGTGGCTGCTTTGCGCCAGCTTTGTCGCCTGTGCGGGCGCGATGGCTCCGGTCCCGGGAGCGTCCCAGGATGCATCGCAGATGCAGAGCGGACACGAACACCATGGCGGCGCCATGCAAGTGGCCGCTCAAGACGACGTCCAGGCGGCGCAGGCTTCAGGGACGATGGCCTCCATGGATTGTTGCGACGAGCATGAGTCCGCCACTGGCGCTCAGGCTTCGCAACTGCTGAAACTAATACTGGCGGCGACCATTTTCATTTTCTGGCTGGTGTTGATCGCACGCGTAGTGCGGGTGTGCCGCGCTCGCTATCGAGAACACAAGCTCGATACCAAACCTCCCTCTCTGCAAGACACCCACTGCACCTATCTTAAATAGCATCCATACTCAACTGAGCTCGTAGTCGGCGTCGTTCCGCGCATACGCGCGCGCCGGCTCTGGAACTGCGACCGGCTGTCGCCGCGTCGCACGGCATGATCATTGAGATTGGAGCTTCCCATGAAGCCGTTGCAAAACCTGTTTCTATCCAGCCTGCTGTTGGGTTGGTGCGTCGCCGCGTCCGCGCAGAGTCTGACTTTGTCGCAGGCGGAAACCCTGGCGGTGCAAAGAGACGCGGACATCGCGCGTCTGCAACAGTTATCCCTGGCCAGCGAAGACATGGCGGTGGCGGACGGACAATTGCCGGACCCAAGCCTGTCCTTCGGCGCCTTGAACCTGCCTACGGACACCTTCGCCACTGACCAGGAACCCATGACGCAGTTCCGCGTGGGGCTGGGACAAAAGTTTCCAGCTGGGGACACCCTGGCCTTGTCCCGCCGCCGCGGCGAACAGAGCGCCGTCGCCCAACGCTGGATGGCTCGGGATCGCGCCCATCAGGTGCTTCGTGAAGTGCGTCTGGCGTGGCTGGAGTCGCTGTATTGGCGGCAGGCTCAGGATGTTTACCGACAGGACGAAGGGTTGTTTCGGCAACTACAGGAGGTCACGCAATCCCTGTATAGCGTCGGCCGCAGCAAACAACAGGATGTTCTGCGGGCGGACCTGGAGCTGAGTCAGCTCAACGACCGTTTGATCAATGCTCGCCAGAAAGAAGACGAAGCGCGGGCGCGGCTGGCGCGCTGGGTGGGTCCGGAAGCGATAAGCAGAGAACTGAACGCGGCGCTGCCGGATCTAAATGCGCCTCAGGTCGGCGCGCTAGAAAGCGCATTGCTGGCGCATCCGGCGGTGAAAGCGCTGGATGCTGAAGTGAGTGTGTCCACTACCAATGCGGCGCTGGCGCAGCAGTCCTACAAGCCCTCCTGGGGCGTGGATGTCGGCTACGCCTGGCGTGATGGTGAAAATATGGATGGCTCCGCGCGCGCGGACTTTTTCTCCGCCGCGGTAAGCGTTCAACTCCCCTTATTCACCGGACAGCGACAGGATCGCCGTGTTGCCGCCGCCACGCGCAATCAGGAAGCGAGCCGCAGTCGACGTCTGGAAATGTTGCGCATGATGGATGCGGAGGCGCAGGTGGCGTTCAGCCGCTGGCGGCAGGCGCAGGAGCGCGGTCAGTTGTACGCGCGGCAGATTACGCCCCAGGCGCTTAGCCAGGCTGATTCGGCTTTATCTTCCTATCAGTCTGACACGGCGGACTTTGCGGAAGTGATGCGCGCTTATCTGGCCGTACAAAAGCTCAGGCTGGAACAGTTGCGCATTGATATCGACGGCCGCGCGGCGTTGGCCAGACTCGATTACTTCTTCGCCGCGGAATCCCCCATCGATAGCCTGTCTTTCAAGGAGTAACCCATGCGCTTAGTGATCAGCATAATTTTTATCGTCGCCGCTTTTGTCGCCGGATGGTTCGCCAGTCGGCATCCGGCGCTGATGGGGCTAATGGGAGAGATGGACATGGCCGCCGCAGAAGCGGGAGGGGAGAAGCAACCGTTGTATTGGGTGGCCCCCATGGACCCTAACTACCGCCGTGATAAACCCGGCAAGTCCCCCATGGGCATGGACCTTGTGCCCGTCTATGAAGAAGACGCTCAGGGCCAGAACGATGACGGCGGCGTCACCATCAACCCGACCATGGAGCATAACCTCGGCGTGCGCGTCGCTAAGGTGGAGCAGGGGCTTTTGACGCTGCCGATTCATACGGTGGGTTACGTGGCTTTTGATGAAGACCGGCTGACCCATGTGCACAGCCGGGTGGAAGGCTGGATTGAAGCGCTGAATGTGAAGTCCAGCGGCGACCCGGTCAGCAAGGGACAAAAGCTCTATGAAATCTATTCTCCTGCGCTGGTGAATGCGCAGGAAGAGTATTTGGCGGCGTTGCGCAGCGCCAACCATATTCTGCTAAAAGCGTCGCGGGAGCGCCTGTTATCGCTGGGCTTGAACAGTGCGCAGATTAATCGCCTGGAAAAACGCCGCTCGGTGGATCAACGCATCA
Organism: Hahella sp. NS-SX17; assembly: GCF_057367735.1. Classification (NCBI taxonomy): domain Bacteria; kingdom Pseudomonadati; phylum Pseudomonadota; class Gammaproteobacteria; order Oceanospirillales; family Hahellaceae; genus Hahella; species Hahella sp. NS-SX17. Next base: position 4,160,319 of record NZ_CM170632.1, on the reverse strand, counting down.
GCGTGTTCGCGGAGCAGAGCGGCGTGGTGGACGCGTTGATGGTGAGGGAAGGCATGTTCATCAAACCGGCGACGGAAATCATGTCGATTGGCGGCCTGGAGCAAGTGTGGGTGATCGCGGAGGTGTTTGAGCGGCAGGCGGGCTGGGTGAAAGCCGGACAGCCGGTCGTCATGCAAGTGGCGGCGGCGCCGGGACGCGTCTGGGAAGGCAAGGTCGACTACCTGTACCCGGTGCTGGACGCCAAGACTCGGACTCTGCGCGTGCGCCTGCGTTTTCCGAATCCTGACCTGACCCTGAAACCCAATATGTTTGCGGGCCTGACCTTGCAGGCGAAAGTGGATGATCAGGCTCTGTCCATTCCCCGTGAGGCGGTGATACGCACTGGCAGCCATGATCGTGTGGTGCTGGCGGAAGGCGCCGGCCGTTATCGTCCTGCGTTTGTGAAACTGGGAGTGGAAGCGGACGACCGCGTGCAGGTGCTGGAAGGACTGAAGGCGGGAGATCAAGTGGTGATCTCGGGACAGTTCCTGATCGACTCGGAGTCCAAAGTTGATGTCGCGCTGGCGGCGCTTGAATCCTCCAGCCGAAGTGCGCAACAGGATGCTGCGCCAAGTACGGTGTGGGCGACAGGAACCATCAACAGCGTGATGGCGGGCCACGGTATGTTGAATATCTCTCACGACCCGGTGAAGACCTGGAACTGGCCTTCTATGGATATGGATTTCACGGCGGTTGAAGGATTGCCATTGGATGATGTCGCGCCCGGTCAGCGCGTACGTTTTGAAATCACCCGCAGCAGTCCTTCGGATTTTCGGATAACGGCGTTGGATATTATCTCCGCCGCGCCATCGATTGACGCACAGGAAGCGATGCAAACGGAGGGCGCGCAATGATCGCCGCCATCATACGCTGGTCGGTCGCTAACCGTTTCTTCGTATTGCTGGCGACTTTTATTCTGGTGGGCTGGGGCCTACACGCCTTGCGCAACACGCCTATCGACGCCATCCCTGATTTGTCCGACGTGCAGGTAATTATCAAAACCTCCTACCCCGGGCAGGCGCCGCAGGTGGTGCAGGATCAGGTGACCTATCCGCTGACGACGGCCATGCTGTCGGTGCCGGGCGCGCAGACAGTGCGGGGCTTTTCGTTCTTTGGGGATTCATACGTCTATGTGATATTCAAGGACGGGACGGACCTGTATTGGGCGCGCTCACGGGTACTGGAGTATCTGAGTCAGGTCTCGGGACAGCTGCCCGCCGCGGCCAAGCCTCAGCTGGGGCCGGACGCTACCGGTGTGGGCTGGGTGTACGCCTACGCATTGACGGATCGCAATGGCGGTCACGATATCGGGCAATTGCGCGCCATTCAGGACTGGTTCCTGAAGTTCGAGCTGCAAACGGTTCCCGGCGTGTCGGAAGTGGCGACCGTAGGCGGCATGGTCAAGCAGTATCAGGTGCAAGTGGACCCGAATCGTCTGCGCGCTTACGGCGTGCCTCTGGCGCACATCAAGGCGGCGATTCAGAAGGGGAATCGGGAGAGCGGCGCCTCGGTCATTGAGATGGCGGAAGCGGAGTACATGGTGCGGGTGACCGGCTATATCCAGGGGATCGACGAGCTGAAAAAAATTCCCTTGGGGCTGAACGCGAACGGCACGCCATTATTGCTGGAAGACGTGGCGGACATCGTGATCGGTCCGCAGATGCGGCGCGGCATTGCTGAGCTGAACGGCGAGGGAGAAGTAGTTGGCGGCGTCATCGTCATGCGTTTTGGTGAGAACGCGCAAAAGACCATTGAGGGCGTCAAAGCGCGGCTGGAGGAGCTTAAAAAGGGGTTGCCCGAGGGCGTGGAGGTCATTCCCACATATGACCGTTCGCATCTGATCGAACGAGCAGTGAATAATCTCTATGAGAAGCTGCTGGAAGAGTTTGTCGTGGTGACCGTGATCTGCGCCCTGTTTCTGTTTCACCTGCGCTCATCACTGGTGATTATCGTCAGTTTGCCCATTGGTATTCTGGCGGCGTTCATCGTCATGCAGTATCAGGGCGTCAATGCAAACATCATGTCTCTGGGGGGCATCGCCATTGCTATCGGAGCGATGGTGGACGGCGCTATTGTCATGGTGGAGAACGTGCACAAGCATATGGAGCGCACGCCTCTCACCGCTGAGAACCGCTGGCGGGTGATCGCGGATGCGGCCTCGGAAGTGGGACCGCCGCTGTTCTTCTCATTGCTGATCATCACCATGAGTTTCCTGCCGGTGTTCACCCTGGAAGCGCAGGAAGGCAAGTTGTTCGCCCCGCTGGCGTTCACCAAAACTTACGCCATGGCCGCGGCGGCCGGACTGGCGATCACTCTGGTTCCTGTGTTGATGGGGTATTTCATCCGCGGCAAGGTGACGCCTGAGCATAAAAACCCGCTCAATCGCTTGCTGACGGCGCTGTATCGACCCGTCATCAAAGGCGTTCTGAAACATCCGTTGCTGGTGATTCTGTTTAGTGTCGCCCTCCTTGCGGTGGGCCTGTGGCCGGTGAACAAGCTGGGCGCGGAGTTCATGCCGCCGCTGGATGAAGGCGATCTGATGTACATGCCCACTACCTACGCTGGCGTGTCCATCGAAGAGGCGAGGGAGGTGCTGCAGCGCACTGACAAGCTGATTCGCACGGTGCCGGAAGTAGTCTCCGTGTTCGGCAAGATCGGTCGGGCGGATACCGCTACGGACCCCGCGCCGCTCACCATGATTGAGACCTTCATTCAGTTGAAACCGCGAGAGGTATGGCGCGCCGACATGACGCCGGACAGCCTGCGCAAAGAGTTGGATGGACTGGTGAAGCTACCCGGCCTCACCAACGCCTGGGTTATGCCAATCAAGACGCGTATCGATATGCTGTCCACGGGCATCAAAACCCCGGTGGGCGTGAAAGTCTCCGGCCCGGACCTGAAGGAAATAGAGAAGATCGGCAAGCGCCTGGAGCTGGTATTGCCGAAGGTGGCGGGAACGGCCTCTGTCTACTCAGAACGGGTGGCGGGCGGGCGCTATGTCAAAGTGGATATCCGTCGCGCCGACGCCGCGCGCTATGGCTTGTCAGTGGCGGACATTCAGGATGTCACCAGCGCGGCGGTGGGGGGCATGAATGTGACGGAAACGGTGGAAGGGCTGGAGCGTTTTCCGGTAAATATCCGTTATCCGCAGGCTTACCGGGACTCCGTGGAGCAGTTGAAGCTGCTACCTGTTGTCACTGCCTCAGGGCAACGCATCGCCCTTGCGGATGTGGCGGACATCTACATCGATGACGGCCCTCCGGCGATCAAAAGCGAAAACGCCCGCCTGAACGGCTGGACTCTGGTGGATATCGAAGGCCGCGACCTGGGGTCCTATGTGGCGGAGGCGCAGAAAGTGGTGGCGGAGCAGGTGGATGTGCCCCCAGGGTATTCCATCGCCTGGTCCGGCCAGTATGAGTACATGTTGCGAGCCAAGGAAAAACTGACTTTGGTCGTGCCGCTGACTTTGATGATTATCGTGGTGTTGCTGTACATGAACTTCCGCAACTTCATTGAGGTACTGATCATTATGGGCACGCTGCCGTTTGCGCTGGTGGGCGGAGTGTGGCTGCTGTATCTGCTCAATTACAACCTGTCCGTGGCGGTGGGCGTAGGCTTTATCGCCCTGGCTGGCGTAGCTGTTGAGATTGGCGTGTTGATGCTGGTGTATTTGAACCAGTCTTTCGCCGCCATGCTGGAAAAAGCGAAGCAAGAGGGACGGGCGTTGCATCGCAATGACCTGCTGAATGCAGTGATGCAGGGCGCAGGCTTGCGGGTCAGGCCAATTATGATGACCGTCGCCGCTATCGTGGTGGGCCTGATTCCTATCATGTTGGGTGACGGAACTGGTTCGGAGGTGATGCAGCGTATTGCCGGCCCCATGATCGGCGGTATGTTGAGCACGCTGGTTTTGGCGTTGCTGGTGATTCCCGCTTTGTATTATCTGTGGAAACGAGCCGGTTTGCCCTCGGAAAGGACGGCATGAGCTTTGACATCCTGATGGCGTTATTAACCGCTGTGGCGATTTAGCCACGCAGTAAGCTGTGTCTTTTTAAGTAAAACGAAACAAGAAGAGAGAAGCATGTTATTAAAAAACTGGATGTTCGGCGCTCTGATGATGAGCGCCAGTGTGACGGTCGCTGCTTCCGGCGGCCATGACCATTCTCACCATCACGAATCGAAAGCGTCTCCAGCCGGCGCCCCTGGCGACGCCGCCAAGGTAACTCGCACTATCGAGATAAAAGCCACCGACGCTATGAAATTCGAACCAGGAACTATCGAAGTCAAAGCGGGAGAAACCGTGAAGCTGGCGATAACCAACGTTGGTCAGTTACGACATGAGTTCTCCATGGGGACGCAAGAAGAGCATCGCGCCCACGGCGAAATGATGCGCGCCATGCCGGATATGAAACACGACGACGGCGCCTCTGTTTCCCTGGAACCCGGTGAAAGCCGCGAAATCGTCTGGACCTTCGCCAGCGCCGGCGCCTTCGAAATGGCCTGCAACTTACCCGGCCACTATGAAGCGGGCATGCACGGCGACGTGACGGTGAAATAACCGCTGTCGCGATAGATCGCCACGAAGCTGCGCAGGGACGCGTGGCTTAAGTTCTCATAGTCGAGTCTGTCGCGGCGAAAAATGATAAGCTGAAATTCGTTGTTTTTACGCAGGCTTCAGCGCCACAAATATAATGCATACACTGGAAATATATAGCGCCCCAAATTCTAGAGACAAAGGAGCGACTTTGGATGGGGGCCCTTAGAGCAAGGCTTAAGCCAGAGTGAGTGGATGAAAAGAACAAGCCCTTTTTACTTCGACAAGACGGCTTATATCTCCGCCTTGCGGGGTTATTCGATGCGATGAGGTGGTGATGTATAGCCTGGAAAAGCTGGCCAAAGTGAACGATATGGTGAGCGGATATGTCTGTCACGAAGAAAAGCCAACTCTGGACAGCATTAACCGGATCAATGAACACTTTGGATTCTCGTTGCCCCAGGGGCTGACAGATTTCGCAATACTATCGGCTAAATTTGGCAGTTTCTTCGCCAGCCTGGGGGAAGACTACTACAACCACTACCATATCATCAGAATAAACAGGATATTTCGCAGGTTGCGCAGAAGGGCGCATGGCGATAAATGGCGGGCCGCCAAACCAAAGCCGTATATAGTGATTAATCATGGTCATGATCGATGTTGCGACTGTATTGATACAAGCGATTGGAACGAGGCGATACAGGAGTATCGAATAGTATTTTGGTATCCCGGCGCCAAGGAAGTCGAATATAGGTATGACAGTTTTCTGCACTACATTAACCATCATGTTATGGCGCGCGCGAATTACCACTTAAATAACATCAATAGCTCTGGAAATATTCGCACGCCTTCGCGAGAAGTTGCAGAGCGGCTCAAGAGGGTATTGGAGTTATGACCTTAAACATGAAAGTAGTGCAGCGTCGAGCGGCATACCGTCGGTTCGCTATGGCGATATGGCTGGGCTTAACGCTGATATTATCGGCCTGCACGCAACCCCAAACAGACACCGGCCGTTGGTACACAAAAGCTCAGGCTGAAACAGGAAAAACCTTATTTGAAGCCAATTGCGGGGTATGTCATGGGCGTCGCGCCCAAGGGCTGGCGGAAGACTGGAAGAAGCCGGACGCCAGCGGGCATTATCCGCCTCCGCCGCTGAACGGAACGGCGCACGCGTGGCACCATCCCATGGAAACCCTGTTAGCGACGATCGAAAACGGCGGCGCGCCGGTGGGCGGCGTGATGCCGGCCTTTAGCGATAAGTTCAGTCAGGAGCAGAAACTGGCGTTGGTCGCCTATTTTCAAAGTTTGTGGCCGGATGATATCTACCGGCAATGGAAAGAGATCGACGACCGTAATTAATCCGCTGCAGATCATAAATAAACACGCCGCATGCAGGGGCGCGGCTGAGCTGATCTGCTGCAACCACCGCCATTGAGCATTAATGTCTCAGGCTTCCTTGCCGCCGTAATACCCATCCCATTTACTACTACACCATTCTGACGCATTGCCTGACATGTCATTCAACTCTAGTGGGTTGGGCGGAAGCAGGGACTATGTAATGGCCGGGTGTTCACTACCGGTGCAGGAGAGAGATCGATGGACCTAATTAAATCACTGGAATTCATATATTTAAACTAAGGGCATACAGCGTTGCGACCCGTTACAATGCCGCCCGCAGGAGTTGAAGGCATATAATTTTGGAGATTGATTTTTGGTCGAATTCCAGTCAGTCTCAAGCGACTTAATACTCATTACGAGAGGTGTAGTTCAGTGGATATTAAGTACTGCAGTCAATGTGGAGGTTCGGTGAGTCTGGCCACACCCGCCGGAGATAGTCATTCCCGTCATATCTGCGATCAGTGCGGATATGTTCATTATCAAAATCCCAAAGTCGTAACGGGTTGTCTGGTGTATCAGGGCGACAAAGTGCTGTTATGCAAGCGGGCCATTGAGCCACGGCTGGGGATGTGGACCGTGCCGGCGGGATTTATGGAGAATGGGGAAAGCACTCGGGACGCCGCAAAGCGGGAGACCATGGAGGAATCCGGCGCTATCGTGGCGATGCAGGATCTGTTTCTGGTGGCGAATCTGCCGCACGCCAATCAGGTGTATATGCTGTATCTGGCGGAGTTGAAGGATACCTGCCCTCATGGCCCCGAGACCTCTGAAGCGCAGCTGTTTGGAAAAGATGACCTGCCGTGGGAAGAAGTCGGTTTCTATACCGTGAAATATGGATTAATGCGATTTTTTGAAGACTTGGGAAAAGGTAAATTCAGCTTACATGAAATTGATTTCTAAGCTGCGCCGTTATGGGACCGCCCTCGGCGTGGCGATATTGGCGCTTGATGGCTCTGTCAGCGCCGCGGCCAGTTTTGATTGCGCTCAAGCGTCGTCCAGCGTTGAAACGCTGATATGCGAAGACGAAAACCTGTCTAACCTGGATGAAAAGCTGGCCGCTGATTATAAGCAGGCCAGAGAGTCGCAGTTCGGTAAAGAGATAAAATTCAGCCAGACACTGTGGTTGAAAGAGACGCGCAACCTGTGTGTAGACGCAGACTGCTTGCGCAACGCCTATGAGCGACGCATAGAGCTGCTGGGCAAGTTAAGCGGCATGCGGGGCTTGTTCCGCGCCAGATATGAGCGCCAACGGATGGGCGATGTGGATGCGCCGCAGGTTCCTGACTATCTGGAGGTCAACAGCGATAACGGCGGAGTGCTGCAGTTCGCCTACGAGTCCAATCATGCGAATGGTCACAGTTGTAACGTCGAAGGCGAAGCATTGCAGGCGAAAAGCGGCGTCTACGAATATCGTGACCTGGATGTGGGCCAATGTGTCTTCCGCATTTATCTGCAAGATGAGTCCTTGGTGTTCGAGGATGTCGACGGCGCCTGCCGGACTTATTACTGCGGCGCCAGAGGCTTTATTGCGAAAGATCGTTTCGACATTGATTCGCCGAAAGCGTTGCAGGTTTTGAGTGGTGAGAAATGATAGATTTCAGTGGTCGGGATGAACCCGCTCAGGATGTCATGGCGCATTATGCTCTGCGATTTGGCAACCCCTTTATCGTGGACCTTTCACAAAGCGCCGCATCGGTGGTGACGCCGGGGCAGGCAACTGAACTGGCGGAATTCTTCTGGTGGATGCTGGACCAGTCCATTGCTGATGGCGAGAGTGGAAAACTCTACGATGCTAACGTCCCATTTTGGGTGGAAAGGCTGATGACGATCATCAGTGGTTATTTGACCGTCCAGGGCTTTGAAAAGGAGTGGGACTTAGTGTGCGATCGGGCTTGAAACGGCCAAGTCCTAGAACTTAAAGTCCGTCGCCTTAATGTTCACCCAATCGCCTTCGTCACTGGTGAAGGCGAACTCGGGTATTGTAATTTCAAGGCTTTGAGAGTCTACAGCAAATAGCTCTTCCGACATGGGCCTCTTTATGGCGATTACATGCTTGCCATCTTCTGTTCCAGCGTACCACCAGGACTCTGCTGAATTATTGATGCTATCTTCGAGTTTAGCTTCCAGACTTTGCTTATCTATAGGTTTCATTTCAGTGTTACATCCTGTGATCATTGTTAGTACTGACAATATTAACAGGGCTTTTCTTACCATGAGCTTAATCCAGCATTTTTGAGAATCTTGGGCTTGGTTTTACTTGTGGAATCTTTGGCCTCCAAAAGGGTGATGTTTGTTCCCTGCTCGCGCGGCGTTTCAAAGCTGAGGCTCATGGTACAAAAAGCTACAAGCAAATGTGATCTGGCGGATGGGATAGGCGATAGGATCATTATATATCAAGGTCGCAAGTCAACCTGCCTCAACTCTCACGCCATAAGCCTTCATCGCGCTTTCAAACTGCTGTTCAACGTTTACCTCCGGAAAAAGCAGGTAGCTTGGGGCGAGGATGTTGGTGGACTTGGAGATGTTGATTTCAAAGATATTTTTGATGGGAAAGTTCTCTCCCGCCAAGGTTTTATGTTGGTTCAGATAGTCATTTCATTCTGGGGCGGCAGGTTCGATTACCCGTGCATCGCCTTCTATTTTGCAGCCTCTTTGCTCAAAGACATCGATATAGCTGATGCAAACTCTGGGATTAGCGCGGATATTGCGTTTTCAATCATATTTCCATGTATAAGGTCATCATAAAAAATGCTTCGCATGACCATTTCTCATTACCTTGAACCGCAGTCTAACATCGGGCAGGACGCCTTATGGTTTAAAGAAGAGAGCGGTTGCGTTTGGTTTTGTATTGCTGATGGCGCGGGCGGTATAGCGGGCGGCGGCGAGGCTTCTCGATATGTGGCTGAAGGGCTGGATGAGTGGATTACCAAAACGCGCAACCCGTCGCCAGATGAGTTTGAAGATCTGTTAAGGCGGCTAGATCGGGAGTTAGCCCCTGTGCCCCGGTTGGGTGAGACCACTGCTGTAGTATGCCGAGTGGCGGATGGCGAAGTCGTAAGCGCCAGTGTGGGCGACTCGCAATGCTGGCTGTTTAATCCTGAATTTGCATATGAATTGACGCAACTGCAACATCGCAAGCCTTTATTAGGATGTGGTGAAGCGGTTCCTATCGGCTTTGGTCCGATGATTCTCCAGGGAGCATTGGTAGTCGGTAGCGACGGTTTTTTCAATTACGCCTCGCTGGCGCAAATCAAACTGTTGGCGAACTTCGCCAGTAACGCGACAGCATCGCAGTTCGCTGATTTGGCGCGCAATAAAAGTGGAGCATTGGCGGATGATTTATCGATTATTGTGATCCGCCAGTCGTAAATGTCAGCCTTCTATAAACCAGGCTCAATTCGTTATCTCAGCGGCCCGTTAAAGCGCCCAAATAAAGTGATAGTTACTCCGAAGAAGCTACTTATCTGATTAATACTTAGAGCGTTTTCCTTACATTGAATACAGTATTTACTCGAAATACAAGGTCTGACTCACAGGGTAAAGTTCAAGTCGCGCCATTTAATTCAAAAAGCACTTGTAGCTTAAAGGGAGTGAATTAAATGTTAGATCGACACTTTAACTGCTAAAGGAGTAGTTTCTTATGAAAAAATTATTTGCAATGATTGCTATGACTTTTTTGTCTTCATCCGCGATGGCGGACATGTCTGGAAAATGGACCTTGGCTTATGATTACGGGTGCGATGGCACTAATAAGGCGTCAGTTTTAACGTTTACGGAAGAATCCAGCGACGCCTCTGAAAGTAAAGGCGTGTTCGCAACTTCAGGGGGGGGATCAGGCCGGTATTTGGAGAAGAAAGTTAAACTTGATCATGTTCTTATTTTTCAATATAAGAGTAATAACACATACAATACGGTCTATGCAGCTAAAAATACAGGTGTAAATAATTTCACTGGGGTTATGCAAAATACTGGAAACGATGCGGGTAGCAACACTGGTTGTTTTTATATATCTAGGCTTGGAAGTGTAAATGGCATGGAGTTAGAGCCAGAGTCCGAATAGAATCCTTAAAAATAGCAGCCTAAATCAGGCTGCTTCTTTTGGATACTTTATATATCTAATCCTTCTTTAATAGCGTATCGCACTAAATCAGTAGCTCGGTGCAGCCCCAGTTTTCTCATGAGTCGCGTTCTGTGCGTGTCGACTGTTCTTGGTGAAATATGTAACTCTTTGGCAATTTCTTTATTAGAAAGTCCATTGGAAATATAGTGAATTATCTCCGTTTCTCTCGTGGTTAAGCCTTCATGGGACCGGTTTAACCGATAAACGGCCAGTTCGCTATTCTGTTCTATAGAAAGGTATATTTTGCCTTGTGAAACCAGCTCGATAGCGCTCAAAAGATGCTCAAACGCTTCGTCTTTAAGCAAATAGCCTGATGCTCCTTGAGACATCGCGTGGTCGATGGTTTTGATTTCTTTATGCATGGTAAGAAAAATAACTCGGGTGTTGAGCCCTTCCGCCAAAATATTGGACATAACCTCAAGTCCACTCATTCCCGGCATGGAAATATCTAAAATGGCAAGGTCCGGTTGAATAGTCTTAATAAATGCCAATGCTTCAGTTCCATTATTACAGTCCTTTGCTATTTCTATTTTTGGGTTGTCGCCAATAAGTGAAATTAAGCCTTGTCGAAATACCTGGTGATCGTCGGCTATTAGAATTTTTAGGGTTTTCATGGTTTGAATTAAGTCGCTGAATATAGTTAATCAAAGGTTTCGGCGTTATGTCTTTGTCCATTCAGTCCAATCTATGTGCAATGACCTTGATTATCCTCAAGCAATAAACCGTTGATGCTTGAATATTATTGTCGGATTTGGGCTGGGCGGAGATCGGGAGTGACGGATTCACGGGCGAGGATGAATGATGAAATAAGAAATGGCGTGATTGGCCGACATGTTAGCATTGCGTTTCCCTTCGCATAAATGATGACACTGTTGATTGAAATCCCGGAAATAATATGAATTAGCAGGAGTTAATAGTCAAACGTCAGATAAGGCAAATAGTAATCCGCTACTGAGCAGGCGGAGGGCAGTCGCCAATCGGCGCCAATCGCTTCTGAAGCATACCCTTCAACGGAAAAGTCGGAAAGGCGACAGTATCGCTTTGTTGAGTGCAGTTAGTGTTAGTCGGGTTGAGCTTATTTGAACCTTGTTCATATCTCAGGCGGCGCTTGTTTTCGCTGTCTGGGAAAAGCTCTTTTACACCATTCATAGCTGGAGAAGTGAGTCGTACCAGAAAAGACCTAATAAAGCATACAAGATCAAGGAGCTGAAGCGATGCGGAAGAATAAAACGGGTCTGATCAGGGCGCGCGGCGCCAACGGAAAAATTCAAGGATTTGGCTGGGCGAGGCGGCTCAAGAAACTGGCGCAAGGCGTGACCGCCGTTGTATTAGCGATGGGCGCTTCAGGCATGGCGATTGCTGAAACGCCGACGGCTGCGCTGGAAATGCGGGAAGTGTTGTTGGTGGGTAATGCGCAAAGCGGTACGGTGAGCTTTATCGATCCGCACACCTTTCTCAACCTGGGCTCAGTGAACGTAACTGAGGATAAAGAAGACCGCATCAGCGAGATGGGTATTCTGAAGCTGCTGTACGATGCGTTTATCAACGAAAATGGCGGCGAGCGTAATGTGGACGATGTCTTCTTGTCACCTGACGGAACGGTGTTGTATGTATCGAGGGGGTACTTGGGAGATGTGGCGGCCTTTGACTTGACCGCACCCGGGCATCGCATGCTTTGGCGGCATCCGGTGCCTGGCTTTCATGCGGATCATGCAGCGTTGTCGCCGGACGGTGGAACCTTGGTCGTATCAGACTCCACGTCAAAGAAAGCTTTCCTTATTGATGCCGTCACTGGCCGCCGCACTGGTGAATTCGCCACCGGCGACTTCCCGCATCAAAATGACTTTTCTCCGGATGGCAAGCGCATCTATAACACCAGTATTGGCAATGTCTTGCTGCCCCATGCGCTGAATTTCATGAAAGGGGAGCGCTCATTGCGCATAGTGGATGCGGAGTCGCTGCAACTGCTGCGCACGATCAAGTTCCCGCAAGGGGTGCGTCCTAATGTGTTTACGCCGGACGAAAAGACGTTATACGCACAACTATCCTACATGCGCGGCTTCGTTAAAGTGGATCTGGAGCAGGGCGCGATTACCCATTCCGTGGAGTTGCCGGCCAGCGCGTTCGGAAAAGCCAACTACCCGAATTACGATGACTTTCCGAAAAATTCCGCGCACCACGGGCTGGCGCTGTCTGGCGATGGCAAGAAGCTTTGTCTGGCGGGAACCATTGATAACTATGTGGCTATCGTCTCGACAGAAACGCTTGCCACTGATCGTATCATGGATGGGTATGATCTCCCGTACTGGGCCACTACCAGCTCTGATGGTTCATACTGCTTCGTTTCCAACAGCGTGGAGGGCACGGTTGGCGTGTTTGACTACGCTACTACGCAAGAAGCCGCCCGCATTCCCGTCGGTGAGTTTCCGCAACGCTCCCGCATGGGGAAAACCCCGCAGTCTGTGTTGAACAGCTTGGACCCAGTTCAAGGGTAGTCCGGCTTCCATATCAAAAGACGCCGCGACCAATGCGGCGTCTCTACAAACATTGTCCTGACAATTGTTCGCAACGAGCAAATTTTGCTTTGCCGTCAATTACATATCGCGTCAAACCCGATACACAATCACATAGTTGCATATCCCTTTTTCTTGTCGGATTTCGCCGCTTATTCGTTGCATTAGAGTCTAGTCTCATTTGTATCGACCCTGGCTGAAACCCTTGTCGTTTCTAGACTTGGCGAAAGTCTCTCAGGCATGCCGGGTAGGCCCTGGTTCCTAGCATATCTGACCGAATTGTAGGCCACTTTGTGAGCGTGTTAGCTTGGTCAGGCTGGGCGCCGATTTGGCTTGCTGTTGCGGGAGTGTCTTTGTGTCCCGAAATTGGCGTTCAGAATCAAGCAGGTAGCCGTTGTCAGAATAATCTAGAAGAGGCCGCCTGATGTTATTAACTATAATCGCCAATGAACTGAAAGAACTATGAAACCGTTTCAAAAGAACCTGCTGGCAGGGATGATTGCCGGCCTCACCTTTAGCGGCGCGAGCTACGCAAACCCAGGCGCGCCGCAAGATCTTAGCGAATATCGCAATTTGACGCCCAAGATCGTTGGTGGCGAAGACGCCGCCGAGGGCGAATTTCCCTTTATGGTGTATCTGCAATATAACGGAGGCCAATGGTGCGGCGCGTCAGTGATAGACGATTACTACGTGCTCACCGCAGCGCACTGTACCGCTGGCATTTCCGCAGAAAGCTTCAAAGCCGTTATCGGCCTGCACGACCAGAACGATATGCGTGATGCGCAGAAAATTCAGGTCGTGGAGGTGATCAACCATCCTGAGTTCAATGAACAGACTCTGGAAAACGACATCGCTCTGCTGAAGCTGTCGGAGAAAGTGGATGAGAAATATACCCGCATTACTCTGGGTGACTCCACAGACATAATGCCCGGCAGCGATGTGACCGTGATCGGCTGGGGTGCGCTGCGCGAAGGCGGCGGCTCGCCTGATATTCTGCAAAAAGTGGACGTGCCAGTGGTCTCGCTTGAAGAATGTCGTATGGCTTACGGTGACGGCGCCATTTATGACTATAGCCTGTGCGCGGGCTTGGAGCAGGGCGGAAAAGACTCTTGTCAGGGCGATTCCGGCGGGCCTTTGTTTGTCAATCAGGCAGGCGAATTCCGCCAGCTGGGTGTCGTAAGCTGGGGCGATGGCTGTGCCAGGCCCGGGAAATACGGCGTTTACACATCCGTACCAAGTTTTAAGGAGTGGGTAGCTTCTTATGTGGGCGGCGATACGCCTGATCCCGGCGACCCGGATGATCCAGACGGCCCTGATGACGGCGATGATGGCGACGACGATAACGTGTTGGGGAACGGCAAGCCGATTGACGGCTTATACGGCGTTTCCGACAGCAAGGTTTATTACACCATCGAAGTCCCCGAAGGGGCTCAGAACCTTAGCATCAAGATTGAAGGCGGACGCGGCGATGTCGACCTCTATGTCCGCGCGGAAGAAGAACCGACTCTGACTGAGTATGACTGTCGTCCCTATAAAAACGGCAATGATGAGGTTTGTGACGATCTGGTGGTAAGACCGGGTGTTTATCACGTTATGTTGCATGGTTACCTGCGTTATACCGGGGTCACACTGACAGCGACTTATGATGGTGATTCCACCGATCCAACCGATCCAACCGATCCAACCGATCCAACCGATCCAACCGATCCAACTGATCCAACTGATCCAACTGATCCAACCGATCCAACCGATCCAACTGATCCAACTGATCCAACTGATCCAACTGATCCAACTGATCCAACTGATCCAACTGATCCAACTGATCCAACTGATCCAACTGATCCAACTGATCCAACTGATCCAACTGATCCAACTGATCCAACTGATCCAACTGATCCAACTGATCCAACTGATCCAACTGATCCAACTGATCCAACTGATCCAACTGATCCAACTGATCCAACTGATCCAACCGATCCAACTGATCCAACCGATCCAACCGATCCAACCGATCCAACCGATCCAACCGATCCAACCGATCCAACCGATCCAGACGATCCTGGTTTTCCTACAGATCCAAATGACCCCAATGACCCTAACGAGCCAGGTGAACCCACAGATCCTACAGACCCAACCGACCCGACGGACCCAACTGATCCAACAGATCCTGCTAATCCAGAGGACTGCGAGTTGACCGAGTCGCAAAAAGCGTTGTTGGAAGCGCATAACCAGGCGCGTAGCGAGGGGCGTAACTGTGGTTCAGCCTATTTTCCTGCTGCAGAGCCGCTAGTCTGGAACTGTAAGCTGGGCGCTGCGGCGACCAAGCACACTGAAGATATGGTGAACAACAACTTCTTCAGTCATACCGGTTCAGATGGTTCACAAGTGGGCGACCGCACCCGCGCTGAAGGATATGACTCCTGGCGTGTAGGCGAGAACATCGCCGCGGGCTACGAGTCTACACAGCAGGTAATGACCGGCTGGCTGAAAAGCCCAGGTCATTGCTCCAATATCATGGGAGCGGAGTACACCGAAATGGGCGCGAAGAAAGTAAGCACGTCCTCGGCCAGTTACCCGCATTACTGGACCTCCGTGTTCGGCGGAGAGTAAGTCCAGCCTTCACCCCGCGCCGCCTGGACCCTCCTGCGGCGCGGTCTTTTTCAGCTTGCCCGCGCTTTTTATTTCACACAGCGTTACTCCACTTAATCATCCGCAATACTCCAGACCATCGCCTGCGAACGCACCCATCGCGTAACACAGCGGACGCGCAATTCTTGAAGAAGTTTTGTAAGATCGATGCAGAGGCGCTTCGATATGGTTCGCCATAACTCCATAACAACAAGAAATATTCTATGCCCGCCAAACAGCCCACTCATGACCATTACGACCTTTTAAACCGGGGAGCCTGGTTTCGCGCAATTCCCGAAGATTTAAAATCGCACCTGCTGAATCTGGCGCAGCAAAAAGGATTGCGGGCTGGCGAGTTCCTGTTCAATCGGGGCGATAAGCCGGCTGGTATTTACGCTGTGGTGAAAGGTTCCTTGAGGGTCACTGGCGTCAACGAGAACGGTAAAGAGGCGATCCTGGCGTTTGTTGAGCCCCCCAACTGGTTTGGCGAAATCGCTTTGTTCGACAAGCTGGATCGCACTCATAGCGCTTTGGCGGAAACCCCGGCGACCTTGCTGCATTTGCCGCAGAAGGGACTTGAAACTCTGTTGGCGAATAACCCGCATTATTGGCGCGATTTCGGCGTGTTGCTCTGCTATAAACTGAGGCTGGCGTTTCGAGCGGTGGAAGACGCCACATTGCTGCCCGCGCCACTGCGCCTGACGCGAAGATTGGTGGTAATGGCGGAGGGTTATGGCGATTTCAGCGGGCAGGCGCGGCGTGTGATTCATATTCAGCAGGAACAATTGGGAATGATGCTGGGCGTGTCCAGACAGACCGTGAACCAGATACTCAAGGAGCTTGAGCAGAAAGGGCTTATCGCCACATCCTATGGCGAAATTCAGATTCTAGATATGGGCGCGCTGAAAGCCCAGGCGGGAATAATGGAATAGAGTGTGTGTCATTCACCAGTCGTTGCGGCCAACAGGTTCGCCTTCATAACGCACCACGGGGCAGTTCACGACGATGTCCGTCCGGCGAATCTCCAGATGGCCCTTGCTTTCCGCTACAAATACTTGCTCTTCGGATTTGAGTTCAACAGGCGTTACGCCAGATTTCCAGGTGACCTCATACATCAACCATAAGGGACTGTATTGTGTGTTGACGCTTTTTGACCCCGAAGGCTCCGGCGCTGAGGGAAATATACTGGGCTGTTCAAAATTACTGACACGGTAGACTCTTTCAAGCACTGTACGGACTTGGGGTGGTTTGGGGTAATCCGGAATGGCGTCTTTCAGGCGGGGAGCATAATTGGCCTGCATCATTTTGGCCATCTGCTGGTCGGAGACATCTGTTGTGACGTAGTAAACGCGTTCGCCTTCATACCATGCAGGATGCGCCTGCAGCTCAACAAGAGGCCCATGCGCCTGATAGTAGCCCTGACTCGCGCATCCTGGCAGAACGAAGATGAAAGCCCATATAGCGAGGCGTTGCATGACCAGCTCCCTTGTTCGCATTCCTATCCAGTGTAGACAATGATGCGATCACACGTCGTCTGTTTGACGAGAAGAGCGGGACCGGATTTAAGGTCCTTCGTATGAAATAGGCTTCACTTCAAACTCGACAGAGACAGCTTCGCCATCAGCGAGGTTAAGTGTAACGTTGACATGATCGCCAGGATTCAGCGGGCGTTTACGTTGCATCAGCATGAGATGCATACCGCCAGGGGTAAAGGACAGAGTCCCGCCGGCTTTCAGCTCAAGACCTTCCCCCATGTGCTGCATGCTCATCTGGCCGCTATCATTAATCGTTTGATGCATCATGACCTGACCGAAGTCCGCGCTTTCCGCACTGGCGATGACGACGGACTGGTCCGACAGGTTAGTGAGTGTGACGTAACCCGCCATGGGAATGGTTCCCGGTGTAAAACGAATCCAGGCGTTGTTTGTATCAAGAGTCCTGGGGCTGTCATTCTGCGCGCAAACGAAGGGCGTCAGTAAAATCAGAGAGGTGGCGAGCAGGGCTCGGAACAGGCTTGTTTTCATCTTTATTGGAAACTTTCAGGTGCGATCACGGGAATAGAGGCCAATATATCCAGGACACTCAGATGGAAGCACAGCCTAACATAGCTCGCCTGCAGGGAAAACGTAGCTGCGGCGGAGAGTTATGCGTCAAATTGTCGCTGGACAATTTCTAATCCGAAGGGCACACTGCGCGGCCATGTCCTTCCCATTGTCAACGCGAATGAGGTTTTGAAGTTGCGGTTCCAGCGTTATTGGGTGCGAGGCGTAGCATTGCTCGCCTTGGTTTTGCTTCTGGCGGCCTTAGGTTTACTGCGGCAATGGCTTCCAGGCGTGGCGTCCTTCGATATCGATCAGTTCAAGAATATTCAATATTTGACGGTTCCCAGCTGTTCGCCAGGGCAAGGCGAGTGCTGGCTCCAGGTCAGCGATAACGATGGCGGCGTCCGTTTTTCCTTTGGCGATGAACCGATTCAACCCGCACGGGCATTTCCCATTCATATCCAATTGCAGGGTATGGAAGCGGAACAAATCAGAGTGGACTTTGAAGGCGCTGATATGTACATGGGGCTGAATCAGACGAAACTGGCGCGTATGGCTGATGGAAGCTATCAGGGGGAGGGGTACTTGCCGGTATGCATCACGGGTCGTATGCCATGGCGGGCCACCATTTTTATCGCAAGGGAAAACAATACGCTGGCGTTGATATCAGAGTTCGTAACGGAGTAAGTAAACGTCCCTGTTTGGTTGTAGTCGGGAGTGGTGTAATAAGAGTGTAAAAAATCTCTACACTCTTTCGCTGCGCCTTACACCTGTCACCCTGTTCTTATCGAGTTGTTATATAAATCTAATTTCTAATCAGGCTTTGGTGCGACGGGAGAGGCTCAAGCTGATCAATCCCAGTCCCAGCATCGCCAGTGTGCCCGGTTCAGGAACACTTAAGCCACCTTCTATGACATCGTTCGCGCAGGTTGCGGCCCAACGCAGTCCTAACGAAGTGGACTTGCTAAGATCGGTGATGCCCAGATCCGCCAGAGTCAAAGTGTATGAAATAACGCCTAAAGTACCAACGGTGTTACTTACGCCACTCAGGTCTACGCTTGAGAGTCCGCCAACTAAAGTTGCTTTGGCTGTATTTACAGTAACTTCCTGATTTTTTCTGACGCTGCTGCTTGTGCCTGAACTAACGAGCTGGTCCATGTAATCGACCATGGACAGACTATAAAGATCGCCAGAGGCTGTATTCAGCGCGTATTCCCATTTTTCACCATTAGTGATGTCGTCGTCTTTGTAACGATCTGCTGCGTTACCGAAGGGGCTCCATCCATCTACACTGATAAATAGGTCGCCGTATTTGTGCCCGTATGTATCCGCCCCTTCGAAGAAATTCGTGAACACGGATACATAGAGATTGTCGCTGTCGTAGGACACTTCCATCCGGTCGACTTGATAAACGGCAGGGTCGCCGAAGACATCGGCATTGTATGAAAGACCGGCTCCGTTGTATCCGTCATTGATGGTAACGGCATGTGCGCTGACTGCGGCTACGCTCAATGACAGCGCGGTAAGGGCGTGTTTTATTCTTGAGGTCATAACCAACTCCTTTTCTTTTAATTTGGGGTAAGTAGGTCTGTGTACATCACCGCTTTCTCAGGCATTGGCTGTGCCAAAACCAAATTAACCTTAGTTTTCAATGTGACAGGCATTCAACAAATAGTCCGTATTATCTAATCCGTAAAATTTACTGACAGTGAGGGCGTGGAGTCTGAGAATGCAGACATATGAAAGAACTTAACGAATGTCTTGTATATTGTTGATAATAATTAAGTAAACGGGGTTTTATGAAAGACTTTCGTACTTTTACATGTCAGCGGGGCCGGACAGATAAAACGGATTTCTTAAGGTGAACACTGTAAATTTTCTGACAACTGTGTGTTATTTCGGACACTTATATTGGCTTGTCCTAAAAGAAAAGCGGCGCTTAGCGCCGCTTTTTGATCACCTTACAATTACCACGTTGGTGGGGAAGATTTTTACAGACTGGGCCAGGTTTGCACGCCGTCTACTAAGATGCTCGGCTTATCCAGGCCATAACAGAACTGGTCGCCGCCAGAGACATAGTATTTCCTCGGAGCAACAGGCAGGCTGAAGGACGCGACCTGGGAAGAGGCCTTATCACTGAACGGCAGCGCCCACATCGTCAGGTAATCGCGGAAATCCAGTCCGGTCGCGTAAGAAACCGCGATCGTCATCCAGTCGTTACTGTTGATGTTTTTTGCTTCCGCCAGGCTGTATTGAGAGAAGCCAAGGTTGCTTTTCGCTGCTGACCAAGCCTCTTCGCTAGCTAAAGCTGCGTTGAAGTTACGGTCGAGGATATGCAGTCTGGGTAACAGGTTCCATCCATCATTCAGTTTGCCTTCGCCCTGAGCGGTCATCATCATCTGGATGGTGATGCCGGCGCCGTTGGACCATCCGGTTAAAGTCTGGCTTTGTACATAGGCCTGGGGGTCGGATTTGCTGACAGAGTCGCGCAGCACGTTGAACATGCTTTCAAAAGGCAGGGACTGACAGCTTGGGCTGCCGCCGGTATCCAGGTAATAGTGTGACTTCGAGTAGTAGGAGTAGGGGTTGGTGCTGGCATGTCCATCCCAGCCGCGGAAACGGAAGCGGCCGCGCTCCAGGCCATGTCCCAGCTCGTGAATATCGCCGTGTCCGATAGGGCTGAATTCCCAGTAGGCGTCATAGGGGTTGCCGGAACAGCCATAACCGCAGGTAGCCTGATCCGCGTTCATGTGCTTCACGATATCGATGTGCTCGATATCCAGGTTATGTGAGGAGGCGAAGTCGTGAATTTCCGCCACGACATCAATGCCGGGTCCTTTGAAGCCCGCCAGAACGTGGGGGAAGTTATGAATGTAACGCATCGTCCCCGCCGCCAGAGCTGCACCGGTCTTCCAGTTTTCGTCTTGCATGGACTTGCGCATTTTGTCCAGTTTGGAGTGCACCTCGAAGCCGGGCGTCACCAGTTCAGCCCAGTCATAATCGCCCTGGGCCAGGGCCTGTTCAAAGCTGGCGTTGTCTTCTTCGCCGTTCCAGAAGGGATGCTCGCCAACATTCTCAAAGCGGAAAGAAACGTTTTTGCCGTTGCTCCCAAACTCAATTTGCACCGGGCCGCCGTAGGTGGAGGTGAAGGTAATGCTCTCGCCTGACTTTATACTGAACTTCGGCGTCTGCAGGAATTTCGGACGGGTATAGCCGTTCTTCTCAAACTGATGGGTGGCGCCGGAACGCTGTGTGTTGACAAAGATGGAGGTGGCCACGTCAGCGCTGTCCAGGCGAGTCACCTTGATTGTGTGGCCAGGCAGAGCGTAAACGCCGGCAGCGCGGAAATAACGCTTACTTTCCATGTCTATGGTCTTGGTGACGGGGGAGACATGGTCGAAGTTGCTGCGGCTAAAGTTCCCCATGTCCTTTTGCGCAGGATTCAGTGCGCGGTAGTTGTAGACCGAGTAGTCCGCGTACAGTGATTTCAGGAACGCATTATCTTCCGTCGTAATCTTGTCCATAGGATAGGTGGCGCTGGCGCGGTAGTGGTCGCCCAACAACGCTAGCAACTTCTGGTAGCGTTTACCTTCGTTGGCGAAGATATCCGTTTTGCTCTTGTCCAGGTTGGACATGATGCTGCGCACCTCGTCAGCGCCGTCAAAGAAACCGGCATTCAGGCCGCTGACGGCGGAGCAGTTCTCGCCATCGCAGGCGGACCAGTCGAAAGCGTAGTCTTCGCTTTCAAAGTGGGTCAGCATGGTTTTTACTTGCGCAACGCTCTCTGGGATTTCGCCCATATCGCCGGTGGAGTCATACCCGCTCAGATACAGTCTTTTCCAGTAGTTGTCCTCTTGGTAGGACACGTCAAACAGTGTGAAAAGCTGGCCGCCCAGGCTGGTTAAGTTACCGTCCCAATGTAGATACAGCACCGGCGTTCCCTTGGCCATGGCGGCGGCTACCGTAGCAGTGACGACGTCAACATCCGCCTCTGCGCTTTTTTGGGAAATAATCAGCAGGTCGGGATTGTCATTGAGGCAGTTAGCCAGCTTGGCGCCATCACAATCTCCTTGTGCGTTGTAGCTGACGTTCTCGTCGTAGCGTTGATCCAGCCACTTGCGCACGCCGCTGGCGTCATGAAACCAGTAGCTTTCATCCATCTGCGCCATGACCAGTTTCAGAGGCTGGGCGTCGAAGTTATTTCTACCGGTCAGCCACGCGATGGCGTTCTGCATGAACTGATGCATTTGCTCATTGGCGCTGCCGCGATCGCGCATGGGGTTGCCGCCTAGAACCAGGTAACGGGCGTCGCCTTCGCCGATGACGCCAAAACCGCGGTTATAAACGGCTTTTCCTTCGTTGGCGGCATTGGATATTAAAATCGCTTCGTTCTCGCCGAATGTTGCTGTTAACTGCGCCGCGTCATGAGTGGGGTCCCAATCAATGGCGGTGAGGCTATCGCCTTTGGCGGTTCCATCGGTATTCAGTTGGAATAGATCGACGCGGGCTTGATCGTAGCGGCTGCGGTTGTTCTCTATGGTTTGTAACGCGGCGGACGCCAGATCGCGGCTGTTCTCGACAACCATTGCATTGCCTGTGCGAATAGCCTGCTCTACGGGGTTGAAGGTGACTTCCAGATCAAACTTCAAGTCGGCGCTTTTTTTTCCGTCGGATACGCGAATGACAATGCCTTTCGCCATGCCCAGGGCATCTGCGCTGGGTGAGCCCGTAACTTTGCCGGTGTTAGTGTTGATGCTCATCCAGGATGGGCCGTTCACTAACTGAAATGTAAGGGTATCGCCGTCTATATCGTTAACAGTGGGGGTGAAGCTGAAGGGCTCGCCTTCTTTGGCTAATGGGCTGGGAGTCCCGGAAATAGTGGGGGCCTGGTTGGTGTCGCTGCCTGAGCTATCGTCGTCAGAGTCGTCGCTACCTGTGTCGTCATCACTGCCTGTATCGTCCCCACTGGAACTATCGTCAGAGGCGTCATCTCCGTCGCTGGTATCGTCGCTGTCGCTGCTGGCGTCGTCGTCATCGCCGCCTGCGCCTCCATCAACAGAGTCACCGCCACTGGAGTCGCCGCCCGTTGCGCTGTCTCCATCAGACTCGCCGTCGTTGGCGTCACCGGTACTATTGGAGTCGTCGCTATTAGTGTCGCCGTTTCCGGTATCGCTTCCGCCGGAGGTTGTTCCGCCGTCAACTTCTGATCCGTTGTTGTCGCCGCTGTTATTACCGCCGATCTTGGCGTCGTCGTCAGACCCGCAGCCGGTCAAAGCGATGGCGCTTACCAGGAGTATCGATCCGGCTAAAGGATGAAACCGCAACATCTTATTTCCTCGTTTTCTACATTGGCGTTGATCAAAAAGCCCGCAATATTACGTTGGTGTATAAACGCGAGCTATAAGCGGCGTGACAACAATTATAAAATGTGAAGTCACTCCAGTTTATATGTAATTATTTGTGTACTTATGTGTTATTGAATTACTGTCTTAAATCAAACTTAACAAACTATTCGTAAACGAATGATAATGAAGCGATGCCTGAAATATCGCATTTAAAAACAGATGATTAGAGAGATATAAATAGAGAGATTAAGAGGATAAAACATATCCATTAGTGGTTCATTAAGCCAAAAACATTAAATTAAATTAGTGCTTTTGGCCTAATTATTAATATGCTTCGCCGAAAAACTGTTTCGTTATGAATTTACTGTGACGACGTTGGCGTGATGAATGTTATCTCTGTCCGAAAACCGCCGTCCAATAAGAAGGGTAGTCCGCGCCGGATGCGTCGACTTTGGCGGCCCCCATTTCTGTGTAACCTTTGCTCATGATATTGGCGCAGTGACCTGGACTGTCCAGCCAGCCTTTCATGACCTGCGAGACGGAACCGTATCCGGCGGCGATGTTTTCTCCTACGCGTTGATAGAAGTACCCTTGTGATTTTACGCGCGCGCCTACGCTGAGGCCGTTTGAGCCGGTGTGATTGAAGAAGTTGTTGTCCGCCATATCTTTGCTGTGGGCGCCGGCGGCTGCGGCGAGTTTGCAATTCCAGGTCAGTGGAGGAGCTTTGCCGTAATTTTCATCGCCGCAGGAACGCGCTTGCGCGCGGGCCTCGTTGTGCGCCTTGAGCAATTGCTTGTCCAAGTCCGTCATCTGGCAATCGGAAGGGGTAGTGGTTCCGCCGTCGTCAGCGACGTTATCTCCGCCGCTCCCGCCAGAGCCGCCGCAACCAGCCAGAGATACGGCTCCGGTCAGCAACAGAATGCGAGTGATGTTGTTTAAATGCATTTGGAATTCCTCCAATAAATCATCTTTGCTTTGACGGACGGAGATACGGCGCTTATTGCTCTATAAATCAATAAAATAAAGCATCTACTTAAAGCTATCATTAAGCCAAATAGGGTGTTTTATTAGTGCTTTGGGATGAGGGCGATTTGATATATAAAAGCTAAGGGGGGATTTGTTGTTTGTGGGCCAGGCTTGACCTTCCCCTTGGGGCAAGCTTCACGCTGTATGCGAGCATTCATTGACGGAGTTGAGAAATCACATGCTGACGATAGGGCAGATGGCCCGTTTATTCGATGTCACCACCAAGACGCTGCGTCATTACGAAAGCGCCGGCGTATTTTGTCCTGCGATTTACGGTCGCGAAAATGGCTATCGCTATTACACGCCGTCGCAAATTGACGAGCTGCAGCGCATTTTATGGCTGCGCGACATGGGTGTGCCGCTGGAAAACATTCGCAGCCTAAAGGAGCTGGGCGCTTTAAGCGACGAACATGTTTTGCGTAATAAACTGTGCGGACACGCCACGGCGTTGGAGCAGGAGATTGAAGACAAACGGAAACTTCTCAATGAATTGCTGATTTACCTGAAGCAACCCATCGTGGAGAACATAAATATGAAATCAACGCAAGGCGCGGCGGTGGCGCCGCAAGTCAAAGCGCTTCCTGCATTCACCCTTATTGGTATGGAGTACCGCAGCAGCGACGTCAGAGACTCTATCCCTATGTTGTGGGGGCGTTATTTGCCCAGGGAGGATGAGATTCGCGGCAGAGTTAATCATGAAGTGTCTTACGGGCTGTGCCTGCCGCTGGAGGACGGTGAGTTTCGTTATATTGCGGGCGTAGAAGTCAAGAAGGGAACGCCAGTTCCAGAGGGTATGGTTTCGGTCACGGTAGCGGCGGCTCGCTATGCGGTGCTGACTCACACGGGGCCCGTGGCGGGGCTTAATGCGACATTTCGCAAAGCCTGTTCCCGCGATTTGCCGGACAGCGGACTGGAAAGGGTCGATGGCCCGGACTTTGAGCTGTACGACAGGCGTTTCATGGGCCCCGACAGCCCGGAGTCCCAGGTGGATATTTACCTGTCCATCGCCGAGTCGCGTTTTTAAGCGATCGAACTCAGCAGGTCTCAACATGGCGACCTGCTGAGTTCCGTCATCTACATCAAATAGCTTTTAAAATGGCGTCGACGCTGGCTTTGGCGTCGCCGAACAACATAAAAGCGTTATCGCGGAAAAACAGCGGATTCTGAACGCCGGCATAGCCTGCGTTCATGCTGCGTTTGAATACGATAACGTTTTTTGCTTTCCACACTTCCAGTACCGGCATGCCCGCCAGAGGGCTGCCAGGGTTTTCCGAAGCGGCGGGATTCACGGTGTCATTGGCGCCGATCACCAGCACGGTGTCCGTTTCCGGAAAATCCTGATTGATCTCATCCATGCCCAGAACGATGTCGTAGGGCACTTTCGCCTCCGCCAGCAATACGTTCATATGACCGGGAAGACGTCCCGCCACGGGATGAATGCCGAAACGCACTTCCACGCCATGCTCACGCAACTTTTGGGTGATCTCATAAATTGGATGCTGCGCCTGCGCCACCGCCATACCGTATCCGGGAGTGATGATCACCGAGTGCGAGCCTTTCAGCATGTCCGCCACGCCTTCCGCATTAATCTCCTGAGGATCGCCATACTCCGCATCAGCGTCTTCAGGCGCGGGATCATTACCGAAACCGCCCGCGATGACGCTGATGAAAGAACGGTTCATCGCCTTACACATGATGTAGGAGAGAATCGCCCCTGAAGAGCCTACCAAGGCGCCAGTGATGATCAGCAGGTCGTTGGACAGCATGAAACCCGCCGCCGCCGCGGCCCACCCTGAATAGGAGTTGAGCATGGAGATGACGACCGGCATGTCCGCGCCGCCGATGGATGACACCAGATGCCAGCCGATAAACAGGGCGATCAATGTCATCAGCAGCAGACTGAAACCGCTGCCGCCAGCCTTGACGAAATACAGCATGAGCAAGAAGGAAACGACGCCCGCGCCCAGATTGATCTTATGGCGATGAGGCAGCATGAGGGCTTTGGAGCTGACAGAACCTCGCAGCTTGCCGAACGCGACGATTGAGCCGGTAAAGGTGATTGCGCCAATAAAAACGCCCAGAAAGATCTCAGTCAGATGAATGCTTAACAGCGCGCCGCTCAGCGGTCCATGCTCCAGGTAGCTGTTGTAGCCCACCAGAACTGCGGCGAGACCGACAAAGCTGTGCAGGATCGCCACCAGCTCCGGCATTTGCGTCATTTCCACTTTCAAGGCGACTTTAACGCCAATCACGGCGCCGACGGCCATGGCCAGGATGATCAGCCAGACTGAAGATACTTGTGGACTGGCGATAGTCGCCAGCAACGCCAGCGCCATGCCAATAATGCCGTAGAGGTTGCCGGTTTTTGCAGTCTCCTGCTTGCTGAGACCCGCCAGACTGAGAATGAACAGCACGGCGGAAATGATATAGGAGGCGGTGATTACACTGTATGACATGAGTCGCTCCTCCTATTTCCGAAACATTTTCAGCATGCGTTGGGTGACGACAAATCCCCCGACGATGTTGATGGTTGCGATCAGCGTCGCTACGGCGGCCAGAAAGGTCACTAACAGGCTGTCGCTGCTGATTTGCAGTAACGCGCCGACGACGATAATGCCGCTGATGGCGTTGGTGACGCTCATCAGTGGCGTGTGCAGCGCATGGGTGACGCTCCAGACGACGTGGTAACCCACAATGCAGGCGAGCACGAAAACGGTGAAGTGAGATAGAAACTCCGACGGCGCGGCGCTGGCGATCCACAGCAGCGCCAGGGCTCCTGCGGCCTGCAGGCCGTGTTTGAAGGAGCTCGACATCGGCTGGGACTTGGGCGGAGGCGGGGCGGAGGCCGCCTTCGGCTGTTGCGGCGCGGCGCTGACTTTGATCGGAGGCGGCGGCCAGGTAATTTCGCCGTCTTTCACGACTGTGACACCGCGAATGACTTCGTCCTCAAAATTGATGTCGACGGCTCCGTCTTTGTTCTTGCACAGCAGCTTCATCAGATTGACCAGATTATTGCTGTACAACAGGCTGGCCTGAGTGGGGAGTCGCGAGGGAAGGTCGACATAGCCGACGATTTTGACTTCATGAATCTCCGCCATCTCTCCAGGTTGGGTGAGTTCACAGTTGCCGCCGTTGGGCGCCGCCAAATCGACGATCACACTGCCCGGGCGCATGGCTTTCACCATCTCCTCAGTGATGAGTTTAGGCGCCGGTTTACCGGGTATCATGGCGGTGGTGATGATGATATCCACGTCCTTCGCCTGTTCCAGAAACAGCTTCATTTCCGCTTCAATGAACGCCTTGCTCATGACCTTGGCGTAGCCGTCGCCGCTGGAGCTTTCTTCTTCCATGTCCACTTCCAGAAACTCCGCGCCCATGCTTTGAATCTGCTCCTTCACTTCCGGGCGTGTATCGAAGGCGCGCACAATGGCGCCAAGACTCCCCGCCGTACCAATCGCCGCCAATCCCGCAACGCCGGCGCCGATGACCAGAATCTTGGCGGGTTGCACTTTGCCGGCGGCGGTGATTTGTCCGGTGAAAAAACGACCGAAGTGGTGAGACGCTTCTACCACCGCTCTGTAACCGGCGATGTTGGCCATTGAGCTTAACGCGTCCATGGACTGGGCGCGGGAGATGCGGGGGACGGAATCCATCGCCAGTACGGTGATGTTACGTTGCGCCAGTTTCTGTAGTAATTCCCCGTGTTGGGAGGGCCAGATAAATCCGATGAGGGTGGCGCCGGATTTCAGTAGTTCGACTTCCTCGTCATTGGGCTCGTTGACTCTGAGGACAATATCCGCTCCCCAGGCTTCTTCTCTTGTAACGATCTTGGCGCCGACTTCCTCATACATCCCGTTGCCGAAACTGGACAGCCAGCCGGCGTCGGCCTCAACCGACACCGAAAACCCCAGTTTGATCAACTCCTCAACCGATTTGGGCGTCGCCGCCACACGCTTTTCATGAGGTCTACTCTCTTTGGGTATGCCTATTTGCATCGTCTTCCTCACTTTGTTGTTATTTCAATCCTTAGTCTGGATAACTCACAAGTGGTTATGGGTTAACCATAAGTTGTTCATTGTATACCCTTATTTTGGGATTGATGAGCGAATCTTGGGCTCCGTAAATTTCCTGGAGCTGGGAAAATTGTGTCTGGCGATTCGCTCATCCGATTGGATTATATTTTGTAAAAAGTTAAAAAAAGTTTAACTGGTGACTATTTAAGTCGTTTTATATCCGTATAATCGCGCCGTCGCTCGGTTTGCCCCCTAGTCAGGGCGTTGTGAACCGCCCCACGATCAGGATGTAATCAGGATAGTTAAATGACTAAGTATGTCGCCTCCTTTCTCTCGACCGTCTTTCTCGGTCTGTTCAGCTTTCAGGTTTCCGCCAAAGACTTTGGACCCGCACAGCGCTATAACGCCTTGGTGTTCGATGAGTTCCTGGCATTGTCTTCCGATGTGGAAGGTCGTCTCGCTGCTGGCGGCGACATCTCCCTGAATAACTACAGCGTAGGCGATAAGCTGAATGCGTCTGAGGCGGGCGACGTATTAATCGCCGGGGGCGATATCAAGTTTCCCAGTGGGCGCGTTTACTACGGCAATGTGATCGCCGCCGGCTCCGTCAAAGACATTGGCGATGCTGTGCGACATGGCATGGCCCAAGGCGCCAAGATCAAGGGCGGAGCGACGCCCTCCGTCGACTTTCCAAGTGCGCAGGCCTATTTAGAGCAGCTGTCGCAAGATCTATCCAAGTTGAAAGCCAATGGCAAGGTAGAGTCCAAGTGGGGCGGGCTTTATCTGACGGCGGCGTGCGACAGTCATCTGCAAGTCTTCCAGATTTCCGGCGAACAGGTTTTCCCAGCGCATACCTTTGAAGTGGATCTTTCCTGCGCGCCGGCCGACGCGACTTATATCTTTAATATTGATGGCCAGCAAACCGGCATGTCCGGCATGAGCCTGCAGTCTTTGGCGAACGTCGCCGACAAAGTCGTTTTCAATTTCTTTGAAGCGCAGGTACTGGAGCTTCAGTCTATCGGTGTGGAAGGTTCTGTTTTGGCGCCGCAAGCTGTGGTGATTGAGCCCCAGGGCGTACTTCGCGGCCATCTGTTCGCCAAGGCCTGGTACGGGGAGATGCAGATCAACTGGGTTCCTTTTACAGGGCGTTTGCCTGAGACCACTCCCCCTAAGCCGGAGCAATGCCAGCTTTATCCCATCACGTTTGATTATGGCTCGTTGCCCTCCAGAGTTGGAGAAACAGTGACCCTGTATCCCGGTATGGATCAAGGGAATTTCATCTGGCTGTCCTGGACTGGCGGCGTCAAGCAGAGCGATCTGGTGAACTCTCTCACCTCCGCTAACGCCGATACCTATATCAATCCGCTGGATGCGCAGGACCGCATTCTGAACCGCATGGACTGGATCAGCGCCGTGCCTGGCGTGAAGAACAGCAAGGCCGTACGCACCGCCATGGACGGATTGCTGAATAAAGAGATTATCGTACCGGTATGGGGCGATCTGCAGGGCGGCGGCGCTAACCGGATTTACCAGGCGGCGACCTTCGCCAAAATAGCGATCACGGGATACAAGCTCAACGGTAAAGGCTATCTCACGTTCAAGTATCTGGGCGAGGAGAACTGTGGTGAAGCGACGGTTGAGCCACCCGTTGCACAGGATCAGGACGTCAGCACGAAAGAAGATCAGTCGATCGATTTTACGCTGAAGGCGACGGGAGACATCTCCAGCGAAGCGGAGTTTGTTATCACTCAGGCCCCGCAACATGGGACTATCGCACAACAGGGCGAAGCGATTACCTATACTCCTAGCGCCGATTTCTATGGGCAGGACAGTTTGCGCTTCAAGCTGGTTGACGGCGACGTTGAATCCAATGAAGCCACCGTCAATATTGCAGTTGTTCCAGTGAATGATGCGCCTTCCGCTAACGATCAAGCGCTGACGGTTGCGGAAGATCAGACTCTGGCGATTGTGCTGACTGCGCAGGACAACGATGCGGACGCACTGACTTTCACCTTGGAAAGTCAACCTGTTAATGGCGTTCTAACGGGCGATGCGCCAACACTGACTTATACGCCTAAAGCCAACTTCCATGGTGACGATGCCTTTATCTTTACCGTCAGCGACGGTCAGGGCCAGTCTGAACAGGCTACAATTTCCATCACCGTCACACCTGTTAACGATCTTCCTGTCGCGCAATCACTCGAACTGACGCTGGATGAAGACGACTTTATCGATCTGACCTTGCAAGCCGCTGACATTGACAGCGACAGCCTGACGTTCTCCGTACTTGAAGGCCCGACCCACGGCACGCTGAGCGGCGAAGCGCCTACGCTGCGCTATACGCCAAGCGCCAATTTCAATGGCGTTGATTCTTTCACATACCGTGTTAATGATGGTTTGTCTGACTCCGCCGTCGCGACAGTGACGCTGACAGTACGCCCCGTGAATGACGCGCCAGTGCTGACCAGCGAACCGCTCACCGTTACGCCGGAAGGGCTGACATACGTCTACACGGCAAACGCGACCGACCCGGACGGCGACGCTTTGGCGTTTCATCTGGATCAAGCCCCGCAAGGCATGACCATCGATACCGCCAGCGGCCAGATCAGCTGGACGCCGCCGCAAGACTATGTGCAGTCCGTTACAGAACTGAACAGCCAGTGTTACGTCACCCATATCGGCGACGTCAGCACGGACAGCAATGGTTCAACCGCTGGCGCCCAAGTTAATCATCCCGATCTGCGCCTGGGCGCTATCGCGCTGAAAGCAGGGGCGGACCATGTGTATCAAGTTAGCGTAGCCCTATCGAACCGTGGCCTGGCGGACGTCAGCGCGCCGGTGGATGTGTCCTTTTATGTAGGCGCGCCGGAGAACGGCGATCTGTTGGGAACGCAGCGTCTGACCCATCTGGCCAGCGGAGAAACCGCTCGTCTCAGTCTGGGCGTGTACGACTACCTGCTGACCGACGATATTTATGTAACCATGGCGGTCAGCCAAGTGGTGGAAGAGTGCGACATTCGCAATAACCAGGCGCGCGCCGCCCTGGTTTCGTTGCGCGTATCCGATGCCAGCGACCTTTCGGACACGCGTCTGTTTGCCATCAATGTGGAAGACCGCAATGCCGACCCTGTCATCACTAGCGAAACGGAGTTGCAACATCAGGCCGGTCAGACGCTCAACTTCCAAGTTAAAACCACCGATGCGGACATCGGCGACGCTCACCACTTTACACTGGTGTCCGGTCCTGAAGGCCTGAGCATTGACCCACGGACCGGCCGTTTGATCGCCAACATTGGCGACCTGGCTGCAGGCGATTATCACATCGTCGTGCAAGTGGAAGATCTTCGCGGCGCTACAACTCAACAAACGCTGACCTTGTCCATTGCTAAGAACTTGCCGCCGCAGATTGTGAGTGCGCCTGTATTAACCGCCAGTACGACACTGCAGTACGCCTATGATGTAGAGGCGACAGACCCTAATGAAGGCGACAAACTTACCTACGCCTTAGTCAATCAGCCTGCTGGAATGAGCATTCAGCCCAAGTCTGGTCTTATTACCTGGCTCGGTGATGAGCGCTACGTGGATAACCGCGCGGATGATAATGGTTACTGCGCAGCAGACCCACAAGACTTGCGAACGCTTGATCCGGTTATTAAGTGGTCCTGGCCACTGGACGGCGAGTCCATACCTCATGACGAATATAACCAGGTCATGCATACCCCTCTTGCCGTACCGCTCTATGACACAAATGGCGATGGCAAGCTGAATGATAAAGATGATATCGCTATTATTTTCCAGTCTTTCAGGAAATCTGGTTACCAAAACGCGGGATTTCTGCGCGCCATTTGGGCCAAAGACGGGACGCATATTTGGACCTCAGAATCCGTCAGGCCCTATCCGCTAAGGTCAATGGCCGCGGCGGATCTGGATGGCGATGGGACGACGGAAATTGTCATCATAGATGTTGCCGGTAAGCTGAGTGCAGTCTCACATGAAGGTGAGTTGGAATGGCGGGCGGATACGCTGGAGCAAGCCCAGTGGGGCGGACCTTCCATTGCGGATTTGGACCAGGACGGTTCGCCGGATATTATTCTGGGGCGCGCGCTATATGATAACCAAGGCAATCTTAAATGGCTGGGTAAAGCGCGCTCTGGCCGCAATCCCCAGGGGGAGAACCATAGCGGTCCGCTCACCTATGCGGCGGACATCGACCTGGACGGCGATATGGAGCTGATCGCAGGCCCTACCATCTATGACCACACTGGCAAACGTATTATCACCAACGACGAGGGAACGTCAGCGTTAGGAAACTTCGATAGCGATGATTTCCCTGAAATCGTTAACGTTTATGACGGCTATCTCTCTCTGTATAACCATGATGGCAGTGTCATCTGGAAAGATAAGAAAATTGAGGGCGGCGGATACGGCGGCCCACCGGTTGTAGCCGATCTGGATGGCGACGGCGTTCCTGAAATCGGCGTCGCCGGCAAGACCCGCTACGCGGTCTACAACGCCAATGGCGACATTGTCTGGAGCCAGCCTACCTGGGACCAGTCCTCTGGCGTAACCGCGTCTTCCGCTTTTGACTTCAATGATGACGGACGCATGGAGATTGTGTATGGGGATGAGTATTACTTGCGCGTCTATGACGGCGTCAGTGGCGATGTCATTTACGAAATTGAAAATGTCAGTGTGACCGCACACGAATATCCTGTTATTGCGGATATTGATCACGATGACCATGCGGAAATTATTGCCGTCAGCAATAGCTTCTTTGATGTGACCAACAAAGGGTTGCATGTCATTGAAGACGCCACGGATTCATGGGTGGGGACGCGCAGCATCTGGAACCAGCATGCGTACAACGTTAATAACATCAATAATGATCTAAGCGTTCCTGTGCATCCCACAAAAAGCTGGTTGGATCATAACAGCTTCCGGGCCAATGTATTTCCAGATCAGCCCGGCGTAGGCCAAGCGGATTTGACGGTATACGGATTGCGACTGGATGGCGGCGCTATCTCTGTGACGGTCAAAAACCGTGGTCGCAAACCCGTAAATACCGCTTTCAATGTTAACCTGTACCATCTTGCGCCTGGCGGCGACAAAGAGCTGCTTGGTTCGCAGACTATTGCAAAATTAAGCGCCAGTGAGGCGCTGAACCTGAGCTTCCCAGCGAATATAGACGGATTAACCGGCGACTTGTTGGCGGAAGTCGTTACAGACGGCAGTTTTCCTGAGTGTTTGACTAACAATAATCA
Source organism: Hahella sp. NS-SX17 (assembly GCF_057367735.1). Taxonomy (NCBI): domain Bacteria; kingdom Pseudomonadati; phylum Pseudomonadota; class Gammaproteobacteria; order Oceanospirillales; family Hahellaceae; genus Hahella; species Hahella sp. NS-SX17. The sequence goes on along the minus strand of NZ_CM170632.1, from coordinate 4,127,400 downwards.
AGTGTACGCAGCGATTATTCGGGCGTCTGTGTCAGATGAAGCCGGCTTGTCTGATTCCCAGGTCTACGCACTGTCTTTGCAGAAAGAGAACTCTGCTCCTGTCATTGTCAGCGCCACCATTATTGAGGCGACGGCCGGGGTCTATACGGATATGCAGGTCAGTGTCCAGGACGTGGACAGCGGCGATAGTCATACCTTTGAATTGATTGATCCGCCGGGCAATGTGTCGATTGGGCGCTATTCAGGCTTGCTGAAAGTTAAGAATCCAATAGAAGGCAGCTACTCTTTCCGAGTCCGCGCCACCGATTTATCCGGCGCCAAGGCTGAACAGGTTGTCTCCCTGGTTGTCTCCAGTCCCGATAACCTGGCGCCCGAGTTTACCTCTACACCAGTCACATCCGCCAAACATGGTTTCAAATACGAGTATCAAGCTCAGGCGGTTGATCCAGAAGGCGATGAGGTGATTTACGTTTTAAGCCGGAAACAGGACGGCATGACCATCGATAGTCATACTGGTTTGGTGCAATGGACGCCCGAAGAACGGCACATTGGCGTAAAGTCAGCGGAAATCAGCGCGATCGATGCAAAGGGCGCGGTGCGTAAGCAATACTTTGTAATTGATGTTAACTGGGGGTATCTGCTCAACCACGCGCCTCGCATTGTGTCCTCGCCGAATGGCTCTGTATACGTTGGCCAGCAATATGAATATCAGGTTGTTGTCGATGATGCAGACTCAGATACCGAGTTCGATTATCGCCTGTTGGCTTCCGAAGAGGGCATGACTATCTCCGATACAGGGCTATTCACGTGGCGTCCTTCTGCGGAGTGGGCCGGTAAGACCGCGCGCGCTGAGATTGAAGTGCATGATCGTAAGGGCGGTTACGCAACGCAGAGCCTGAACTTGCCCGTCAACCAAGGGGCGAATCACGCGCCGGCGATTACCAGTGCGCCCCCTTTGAGCGCGGCGGCGAACGATAGTTATGTCTATGTTATTAGAGTGGTGGACCAAGATGGCGATGCGGTTACTCTGAGCTTGAGTCAGTCGCCTAATGGCATGACTCTGGCTGATGGCGTGATTACTTGGACGCCCTCTCTGGCGCAGGCAGGTCAGGCTCACGAAGTCGTTCTGCGCGCTGAAGACACCCGAGGAGCGGCCTTTCTGCAGACGTTTGGGGTGGTCGTGATTGACCCCTTGGCGCCGAATACTGCGCCGGTCATTGATAGTATCCCTGCTTCTCCTGCTCGCATTGGAGTGGAATACCTTTACGAGGTAACCGCTCGCGATGCGGATGGCGATACGCTGATTTATCAGTTGGAAAATGCGCCAGCCGGCATGACAATTAATGAGTTGGGAGCCATTCGCTGGTCGGCCTCAGCAGAGCAGCAAGGCCAATACCAGATCACGGTGATCGTTAGCGATAGCCGGGCGCGCGCTGTGCAGCGCTTTACGTTGCAGGCGGTTGCGGCGAATGATGCGAATGCGTATCCCGTTATCGTCAGTCGTCCCTTCGATCAGGCGTCGGTTGACCGGGAGTACAGCTATCAGATACAAGCGACGGACGCGGATGGCGATACCCTTTCATATGGCTTAATGTCCGGGCCTGTCGGCATGTCTGTCGCCGTCGACGGCGCGCTGCGCTGGACGCCGGGCGCTGATCAGGTTGGCATCCAGGATGTGGTTGTCTATGCGGAAGATGGCGCCGGACGATCATTGCAAAGTTATAGCATTAACGTCACTCAGAAAGTTAAGCCCCTGACGGCGACGGTCGTTGTCTCCCCCGAATTCGTTAATCCTGGCGATACCCTTTCCATCAACGTGTTTGTGGATGGCGGTCAAAGCGCCCCGACCATCGCCTTGTGGCTGGATGGGCTGGAGACGTCGATAGGCGAATTCGGTCAAGTGATTGTTAACGCAGAGACTATTGGCGTACATACCATCGAAGTTGGCGTGACGGATGGCGTGGATACGGTGATTGAAACCGCGCGCTACGCGGTCCGCGACGTCGCTGACGAGAACGCGCCCATGGTGAGTTTAAGCGCGCCTACTCAGGATGCGACCATCACTGCGCCAACGGATGTGATTGGCTCAGTGCAGGATGCGAATCTGGCGCTTTATAAAGTCATGCTTTCGCCACGGGCACAGCAGGCCTGGCAAGTGATTGCTCAAGGCGGTGAAAATGTAAGCGAGGCAAAAATCGCCACCTTTGATCCCTCGTTGCTGCTTAACGGTCAGTACGATGTTGTGTTGTACGCTGAAGACGTAAACGGCTTGAGCGCCACCGCCAATACAGTGATCGCTGTAGAGGGCGACCTGAAGGTCGGCAACTTCTCTATCACTCTGGAAGACCTGAATATTCCTGTGGCGGGTATGCCTGTTCGGGTGACGCGAACCTACGACAGCCGCCGTCGCTCTGAGGCGTTGGACTTTGGTTATGGCTGGAGTCTGGGCTATCAGGATGTGAAGATTGAGGAATCACGCACTCTGGGCGGCCTCTGGGCGTTAAATCAATACAAGCGCGGTCCATTCAGTCTGATTCTCGACTTCTGCGTTGAGCCGCTGGGCGCGCCGACGGTGACGGTGACGCTGCCGGACGGCGATGTTGAGCGCTTTGAAGTCTCCGCTTCTCCTCGTTGTAATACCTATACGGCAATGGAGGATGTTGAGCTGGCGTTTAAGCCGGTTGGCGATACGGCGTCCACGTTGGAAGCGTTGGATGATGCGTCTGGCCGCTATGTGAATGGCAAGCTGGTGGATAATGACACATTTTCCCGCGCTCTGGACCCCAGCCGCTACCTGCTAACCACTCAGGCCGGCTACAAATATTACCTGAAGCAAGGCGTTGGCATAGAAAAAGTGGTCGATCCCAATGGCCACACCCTGACTTACACTAACGATGGGATTTTCCACTCCAGCGGTAAGGCGGTGCGTTTTACTCGTGATAGCCAAGGTCGCATTGTCAGCATGACCGATCCTAATGGAAACGAGCTGACTTATACCTATGACTTCAACGGTGATCTGGAAGCCAGCACCGACCCCATGGCGGCGCAGACCAGCTATACCTACAACCGCTCTCACGGTTTGCTGGATATCATTGATCCGCTGGGCCGTACGATAGTCAAAAACATCTATGACGATGCAGGTCGTCTGATGGCGCAGGAAGACTCCGAAGGCAACCGTACTGAGTTTGACCATGATATCGAAGGACGTCAGTCCGTCGTGACGGATCGTAACGGCAATACGACCTTCCTGTATTACGATGATCACGGCAATGTCACCTCCAAGGTCGACGCGGAAGACCATACCTGGTCCTATGCCTATGATGATCACGGCAACCAGTTAAGTGAGACAAACCCTCTTGGTTATGTCAGTTCCGCGACATTTGATGAGCGCAATAACCAACTGACGCAAACGGATGAACTGGGCAATACGGCTTCGTTCACCTACAACACCCGCGGCCAGGAACTCACGATTACCGACGCGAGCGGGGACGCTTTTACTAACGTCTACGACTCTATCGGCAACATGTTGTCGGTCACGGACCCGCTGGGGAATGTCGCTGAAAATACACTGAATCGAGACGGTCTGGTGGAGAAGACCAAGGATGCCCTGGGCAATGAAACCCAGTACACCTATGACAAGGACGGGAACAAGCTTACCGAGGTTAATGCGCTGGAGCAGCGCACTATCTACACCTATGACGACAACGGCAATGTCCTGTCGGAAACCCGCAAGCGTACGGTGGATGGCGTCAAGGTTGATGAAACCACTCGTTACGTCTACGACGCGCGTAACCGGGTTATCGAGACCCAGTATGCTGACGGCTCTACCACGCAAACCGAGTATGATCTCGCGGGCAATCAAATCGCCACCATCGATGCGCAGGGGCGTCGCACAGATTACGAGTACGACGTCTATGGCCGTCTGTTGGCGATGACTTATCCGGATGGAACTTCGGAGAGCAAAACCTACGACGTGGAAGGCAATGTCCTGACGGAAACCGATCGTCTGGGGCGGGTCACTGGCTTTACCTATGACAAACTGAATCGCGTTGTTCGTACTGAGCTGGCGGATGGCTCGTTCACCAGCGTGACCTATGACGCCGCCGGACAGGTTGAGTCCGAGACGGACGCCAAAGGTAACGTCACTCACTACGAATATGACGCGGCAGGTCGTCGCACCGCCGTGATCAACGCCCTGAATCAGCGCCATAGCTTCGTCTACGACGCGGACGGTAACCTGATCAGTGAAACGGATGCGAATGGCCATACGACGACGTATGAGTACAACATCCTGGATCAACGGGTTAAAACCCTGTTCCATGACGGCTCAAGCCTGCAGGAAACCTTCGACGCTCTTAGTCGCCGTCTGAGCAGTATCGATCAAGCCGGTCGAGTGACCCAGTACGGTTATGACAAGCTGGGCCGTCTGATTGCGGTGACGGATGCGCTGAATAACGTCACTTCCTTCACCTATGATCAGGCCGGCAATAAGCTGACGCAGAAGGATGCGGAAGGTCGCACAACGCGCTGGACCTATGACGCCATGGGCCGTGTGCTGACGCGGACGCTGCCGATGGGACAGGTGGAGTCCTTCAGCTATGACGACGCTGGCAGGTTGCTCAGCCATACCGACTTTAATGGTCAGACGACCGTCTATACCTACAATGTGAACGATCAGGTGAGCCGCATCGACTACGCAGACGGCGAGGTCGAAACCTTTACCTATAACGCCATTGGCGCTCGTCTCACTGCGACGAATTCCCTGGGAACGACGAGTTATCAATACGACGCATTGAACCGATTGGTGGAAGAGACTCAGCCGACTGGCGCGGTGCTTAGCTACAGCTATGACAAGGCGGGCAATAAAACCTCCGCCACCGTCACCTATCAGGGGAAAGCGGAAACGACGACCTACCTGTACGATGCGTTAAACCGCCTGAGCAAAGTGATCGATCCTCAAGGCGGCGAAACCCTGTACGCCTACGATGCGGTGGGCAACCGTGAGAGCGTGATGCAAGCCAACGGCCAAACCACCACCTATGTCTACGACGCCTTGAACCGACTGACGCGTCAGACCACGACGGATGCGGCGGGCAATGTCATCGCCGACTACCGTTACACCCTGCACAGCACGGGGAGACGGGAGCAAATCGAAGAGCTGCACAACGGCCGGGTGTCGACCTATACCTACGACGCCCTGTATCGCCTGACGCATGACGCCATCAGCGATCCAGTTAATGGCGACTACAACGCGGAATACCGCTTCGACAAGGTCGGCAACCGCATCTACAGCATCATCGACGGCGTGCACACCGCCTACAGCTATGACGACAATGACCGCCTGACGCAACAGGGCGGCGTCACCTACGCGTATGACGCCAACGGCAATACGCTGACGGAAACCGAAGACGGTCTGGTCACGGCGCGTTACACCTACAGCGCGAAGAACAAACTCCTCGCGGTAACCAAAGCGGGCGAGACCACCAGCTTCGGTTATAACCCAGACGGCATTCGCACCCGGAAAGCGGGAAGCGGCGCCACCACCGACTTTATCGTCGACCAGAACCGCGACTACGCTCAAGTGCTGCAAGAAGTCGTCAACGGCGCGAAACAAGTCAGCTACGTCTACGGCGACGACCTGCTAAGCCAGGCAAGAGCCGGCGACGTCAGCTACTATGTCTACGACGGCCAAGGCTCCGTCCGCTCTTTAACAAACCAGACCGGCGCTCAAACCGACAACTACCACTACGACGCCTTCGGCATCCTGCTGCACAGCGAAGGAGACACCCCAAACAGCTACCTGTATACCGGAGAGCAGTACGATGCGTCATTGGATCAGTACTACCTGAGGGCGAGGTATTACGACCAGAACCTGGGGCGGTTTACGCAGATGGATACGTGGGCAGGTAATCATCGTTTCCCTATGACATTAAATAAGTATATTTATGTTTTAAGCGACCCTCTGTTTTACTCTGACCCAACAGGATATGTTCCAAGCCCCTATGAGTCTAACTTCGGACAGGCGGTAGATGATTATGTATGTGATGAGTATCGTGCATGGGCTATGTCGCCTACAACGAAATGTGACGCTCCTATGGTTCATAATTACTTTGGCGATTTTCTGAAACCAGATATATTGGATATACAAAATAAGCGATATGCTGAAGTTAAGCCACTGTCAATAAGCGGAATTGCAAGTGGGACTGCGCAAATGAAAGCTTATGACTCAGCATATGGAAAGTTTGGCCTGTCAAGAGAGATAGGATTTTTTCCCGCACCAACAAGTGTGCAGGGCACTGAAGTTTACTTCTTTAACAGTGACGGGGTTATCTTTTATACCGACGATGATGATGAGAGGAGCAATATGCGAGGTGTGCCATTAACTTCAATGAGTAGAAAATATCGAGCATATTGGACAGGTAGAAGATCAATGTACAGGAACTTGAGATCTCCTCTTTCTACATATGATAAAGTTGTACTGAGTGGGGTTGGTGCTGCTATGGCATTGCAAGGTGCAAGGTTCGTGATTATGGCTGTTCCTCCAATGATGCTTAGGTTCTAAAAGTGAATTTGATAATGCACTCTATTAATTATTAAATGGTTTTATAGGGAGGAATGAGATGGGAATGGTGTTGTATTTTAAAGAGATTTCAAGAGATGAATATGTTGGGTTGAGTGAAGGGAATATAAATGTTGAGGACTTTTTATTCCCAGAAGATATCGAAGACCCATTCGTTGGACAGTTTTGCTTAGGTAAAATATGGCATGTCCTCCATTATATTATAAGTGGTGATCCTAGTGGCCATGCCGAGTATTCGTCAATGGCAATTATGGGAGGGAGGCCTGTTGGCCCTAACTTGGGCTATGGTCAGGCACGCATAATTGATGTGTGCGAAGTAAAAGAAATTAGTGAAGTGCTTGAAATGATCGATTTTAGTATGAAATTACAGAGCCTTAAGCGGGAGGAGAGCGATATTAAACAGATCTATCATGGTGAAATTCTGAAAAATGATGGGATAGGTGAGATAATTAAATACTTTGATAAACTTAAAGCTTTTTACTCAAAAGCTTCTGGGAATGATAGTGCGCTACTTATATATTTAGCATGATAAGAGCTACTATTAACTAGGCATCGATATAGGTATTCTATGCCGCATATTTGATGCTTGGGTGATTAAAGTATTTTTTCATCCTTGCAGGTTTGTTTTGCAACATGCACATATGTGATCGGAATTTCTTTTTGAGCCCCCCTTTCTTTCGCGCTGGTTTACCATTATGAACTCCGGCTTTCAAGGCACAATGTCGAAGGTGCACGTACCGCCTACAGCTATGACGACAATGACCGCCTGACGCAACAGGGCGGCGTCACCTACGCCTATGACGCCAACGGCAATACGCTGACGGAAACCGAAGACGGTCTGGTCACGGCGCGTTACACCTACAGCGCGAAGAACAAACTCCTCGCGGTAACCAAAGCGGGCGAGACCACCAGCTTCGGTTATAACCCGGACGGCATTCGCACCCGGAAAGCGGGAAGCGGCGCAACCACCGACTTTATCGTCGACCAGAACCGCGATTACGCCCAGGTGCTGCAAGAAGTCGTCAACGGCGCCAAACAAGTCAGCTACGTCTACGGTGACGATCTGCTAAGCCAGGCAAGAGCCGGCGACGTCAGCTACTATGTCTACGACGGCCAAGGCTCCGTCCGTTCTTTAACAAGCCAGACCGGCGTGCAAACCGACAGCTACCACTACGACGCCTTCGGCATCCTGCTGCACAGCGAAGGAGACACCCCGAACAGCTACCTGTACACCGGAGAGCAGTACGATGCGTCATTGGATCAGTACTACCTAAGGGCGAGGTATTACGACCAGAACCAGGGGCGGTTTACGCAGATGGATACTTGGATGGGGATTAACTCTGATCTTGTTACGTTGCATAAGTATCTTTATGCGAATGCTGATCCGGGGAATATGGTTGATCCGACAGGTAATTTCTCGATGGCGGAATTAGGTGCTGCTTATAGTGGGGGGGCTATATTGGCTAATTCTGCTGTAGGTGCGGTTTTGGGAGGTATAGATGCGTATTTAGGTAATGAAAGTATAGTTGGGGGTGTTGCTACCGGCGCTATTGCAGGAGGGGTTTTGGGGCCGCTAGCATGGTTTGAGAAGCTCAGGAAACCACTAGCAACGACGTTTACTGCATTGGGTTTTCTTGGTGCGGCCAATTCTGCGGCCAATGGAAACTATACACAGGCTGCTTTTAGAGGTCTCACTTCTATCCTTGGCGCGTATATATTTCTTAAAACTTCTATAGTCCCCTCGCGAGTAAGGGCCCCATCAATAACTGATGGGCAAGTATATTCCGGAGTATATTATTCAAGGACAGGGGAAATTGTAATGCGTCCTAGTAGTACGCAACGGCCAGTTCCTAGCGGGGCAGTGCCGAATCGAGGAGGGCATGGTATGATCGCGCGCGACGAATTTCCAAATGCAAACGCTGATGAGCTATTCGGGTTCACAGCATTCGCCAGGGGGGGCAGCGTGTTGCGAATGGAGTTCTTTTCAAGAAGTGTTAATGGCTTGAACAATAGTTTTAATGGAAATACTGTGCCAGAAGGGCTGCAAACAACTATAGGAAGTGCTGTCGGATTGGCTACTAATACAACGGTTGTATACTAGGTTGGAAATAAGTTATGAAAGTCGGTAAGTATGAGCTACCAAAAGAAATTGACTCTTTGATTGAGTCTGGAATATGGCCATTGACTGATGATCAAGAGTTTGCTCAGCACGAAAAAATGCTAATAGAGAAAAGTATGCTGTCGAGAGTGATCATTGATGAGGCAAAGATTTATTTCTATAAACCTCCATTCCTAAATGCAAAAAAAAGGATTGAGTATGGAGATGATATAGTTTTATCTAAGTTTGACAGCAACGAAAATATTGACCCAGAGAAGCTAATTATACTTGGTGATTTCGGTGCTGGTAGTGACTCTTTTTGGGGGGTGTATTATAAAGATGAGCTGTCTGCACCCATTGTGATTAAAGAAAAATGGAATGAGAATGGAAAACGGCTGGGATGGGTGGAACTATTTTCTAATTTTTCCGAGCTTTGTGAATTGTTAGAAAAATGATTTCTCACGATGTATGCAGGTTAAGGAGCTCTGGGTCGGAGAGTATTCAAAAATTCTGTGATGTGCACGTAACGAACTCACTAACTCTTTCGTAATTGGCTTGGCCTTGACCCAAACCACCAAGTGACGGCCGTCGTTGTCAGAAATAACATCTGCGCGATGGCCTCTTTGTATAGGACCATTAAATCGACCGGGCTTAGCGCGCCAACACCACCGAGATGGCGGCTAATATTCAAGGTGACAAACGTCGCTAGAACAAGCAGATAGACAGTAATCAGCGGCCGCATCAGGCCCCGGATAGCATCGACAAACCACATCCTATAAGTTTGGCTCTGCTCTGATCCGGCTGGTGGAACAGTCGCAGCCGACTGGCGCGGTGCTCAGCTACGGCTATGACAAGGCGGGCAATAAAACCTCCGCCACTCTCACCTATCAGGGTAAAGCGGAAACGACCACGTATCTGTACGATGCGTTAAACCGTCTGAGCAAAGTGATCGATCCTCAATGCGGCGAGACCCTGTACGCCTACGATGCGGTGGGCAACCGTGAGAACGTGACGCAAGCCAACGGCCAAACCACCGCCTATGTCTACGACGCCCTGAACCGACTGACGCGTCAGACCACGACGGATGCGGCGGACAATGTCATCGCCGACTACCGTTACACCCTGCATAGCACGGGGAGACGGGAACAAATCGAAGAGCTGCATAACGGCCGGGTGTCGACCTATACCTATGACGCTCTGTATCGTCTGACGCATGACGTCATCAGTGATCCAGTCAATGGCGACTACAGCGCGGAATACCGCTTCGACAACGTCGGCAACCGCACCTACAGCATCATCGACGGCGTGCACACCGCCTACAGCTATGACGACAATGACCGCCTGACGCAACAGGGCGGCGTCACCTACGCCTATGACGCCAACGGTAATACGCTGACTGAAACCGAAGACGGTCTGGTAACCGCTCGTTACACTTACAGCGCGAAGAACAAACTCCTCGCGGTAACCAAAGCGGGCGAGACCACTAACTTCGGTTATAACCCGGACGGCATTCGCACCCGGAAAGCGGCAAGCGGCACCACCACCGACTTTATCGTCGACCAGAACCGCGACTACGCCCAGGTGCTGCAAGAAGTCGTCAACGGCGCCAAGCAAGTCAGCTACGTTTACGGCGACGACCTGCTAAGCCAGGCAAGAGCTGGCGACGTCGGCTACTATGTCTACGACGGTCAAGGCTCCGTCCGCTCTTTGACAAACCAGACTGGTGTTCAAACCGACAGCTACCACTACGACGCCTTCGGCATCCTGCTGCACAGCGAAGGAGACACTCCAAACAGCTACCTGTACACCGGAGAGCAGTACGATGCGTCCCTGGATCAGTATTACTTAAGGGCGAGGTATTACGACCAGAACCAGGGGCGGTTTACGCAGATGGATAAATACCAAGGTAGGAAAGGAGCCCCCCTAACATTACACAAGTATTTATACTCGCATGGTGACTCAGTTAATGGTACTGATCCATCCGGGTATATGACATTAATGGATGTATCTGCCTCGCATAATCTCTTAGGTTCTATGATCGGACGTAGCATCTCAGTAATCAATGCCATCGATAAGCTTCAAGGAGCGATTGGGGTTGCGCAAAGTGTGGCGCAAGCCTTTAGTCTTCTTGCTGATCCCTTTGGGATGAATCAATTAAGCAGTTACCTAGATACATCTAATAAGCAGTTCGAAGGAGTATTAGATTCTGACGCAGCAGAGCATACAGCAGCAGTGTTGAAGAGAAACGCAGGAAAGCTAGCGAGATCAGTTGCTACTCATAAATACAAGACCTTAGGTCGATACCTTAAAGACAAAAAATCTTCTGTGGTATTTTATTTGCCTACGCCGAGCGTTAACCCAGGGCCCTCGCAGATGCTACCTGCGCCATTAAAATTGCGCTTTCCTGGCTTTGGCAGTAAACCGGTTAAATTGGCAGTAGGTGGCCATGCAACTCGATATTTTGGTGTCGGATTTACTAGCGGTAGTTCTGCAAAAGCTTCTTTGGCAAATCAGCGACAATTATTTAGAGTGGATTGGAAGATTGTTGGAAAACATAGTCCTGGGGATGGTAAGAATGCTGACTACTGGGTCGATGATGGTTTGGAATTTCATGTGCCGAGGGAACCATAGTGAAGAAATTAACTTGGGACGACTGCAAAGCTAGAATACGAATATACAATGGCGCTATTGCATTCTCCATAAACTATTGGCGAAATGCATTAGATTTTGATGAAGAGATATTTGGGAGATTGAAGGATGCCTTTGTATTTGAAGGCCCCTTAGACGAAGAAAACGCTTCTGTTGGTTTTTTTTATTTGACCCCAGAGAATAGAAGTGAAATTTATATTGAAAGGCTTATGAGAAATGATTTGGTAAAGCTATTTGTTGCTGGCGCTAATGACGTTTTTTACCAATGTATTCCTGAGTCATTGATGGTAGAGTTGGGCGAAATTGGTGAGTTTTCATCGAGTGCTATTCAAGCGGCAAAAACCATCAAGGGTTTTGAATGGCTTATTCTCAGTGATGGTAATGAGCATGATGAGCCGTTTTATTTGTTTGAATCATAAGTAACACGATACGTTAAACCGTCTGAGCAAAGTGATCGATCCTCAGGGCGGCGAAACCCTGTACGCCTACGATGCGGTGGGCAACCGTGAGAACGTGACGCAAGCCAACGGCCAAACCACCGCCTATGTCTACGACGCCCTGAACCGACTGACGCGTCAGACCACGACGGATGCGGCGGACAATGTCGTCACCGACTACCGTTACATCCTGCACAGCACGGGGAGACGGGAGCAAATCGAAGAGCTGCACAACGGCCGGGTGTCGACCTATACCTATGACGCTCTGTATCGCCTGACGCATGACGCCATCAGCGATCCAGTCAATGGCGACTACAATGCGGAATACCGCTTCGACAACGTCGGCAACCGCATCTACAGCATCATCGACGGCGTGCATACCGCTTACAGCTACGATGACAATGATCGCCTGACGCAACAGGGCGGCGTCACCTACACGTATGACGCCAACGGCAATACGCTGACGGAAACCGAAGACGGTCTGGTCACCGCTCGTTACACTTACAGCGCGAAGAACAAACTCCTCGCGGTAACCAAAGCGGGCGAGACCACTAACTTCGGTTATAACCCGGACGGCATTCGCACACGAAAAGCGGGAAGCGGCGCCACCACCGACTTTATCGTCGACCAGAACCGCGATTACGCCCAGGTGCTGCAAGAAGTCGTCAACGGCGCTAAACAGGTCAGCTATGTGTACGGCGACGATCTGCTAAGCCAGGCAAGAGCCGGCGACGTCAGCTACTATGTCTACGACGGCCAAGGCTCCGTCCGTTCTTTAACAAGCCAGACCGGCGTGCAAACCGACAGCTACCACTACGACGCCTTCGGCATCCTGCTGCACAGCGAAGGAGACACCCCGAACAGCTACCTGTACACCGGAGAGCAATACGATGCATCCCTGGATCAGTACTACCTAAGGGCGAGGTATTACGACCAGAACCAGGGGCGGTTTACGCAGATGGATACTTGGATGGGAGTTAACTCCGATCCTGTTACGTTACATAAGTATCTTTATGCGAATGCTGATCCGGGGAATATGGTTGACCCGACAGGTAACTTTAGTATCGGGTCATTGATGACCGGGATTCGAGCATCGGGAGCTATGGCGGCAAGAAGCTATGCAGGGATAAGGAATATATTTAGTCTGGTGGTGAAGAAACGAGGAAACGCACTGATAGGTTTAGGCTTGCTAGTATCTAAAAGTAAGTCTCTTTTAAAAATATTGGCTAGCAAAATTTGTGGTAAATCGAACTGTAAAGTGCCTATATTAGATATAAAGCACATCTTTTATGGAGAGATAAAGAAGCGTACAGCCAAAGGTTTTCATAGCATAGCTATAGTTTCTCGCTCTCCAGGCGTTGGAAGTTCACATGTTAAACGGTAATTTGGAAAAATGCTAATGGTGTTTATAAAGCATGGGTAAACGTTTCTGATACCCAAACTGGCCGATATCGTGAAAAGAAGTCCACAATGTTTCCAGATACGTGGAGTGAGTCATACGTTGGTGCATCATTGTATGGGGCTTGGATCGCGAATAGAGGGAAAAAAGAAGGTACATTGAATTTAGGGTTTATTAAGATTCAGTATTATGTTAAGGATGGGAAATGGCTGCAGGGCTACCCTTTAAGGTGATGTGATGACAGTAAAAGAATACGAAGTTCGCAGCGAAGAGGAAAATATTGGAAATATTCTTCTGATCGAGAGTACTAAGATATATACCTCCAAAGATGATGCAATTAAAGATTTATGGATTATAGCTCAAGGATACAGAAGTGATACTGAGCGATTGAAAATGGAATTAGATTATGGAAAAGAGCTTCCTAGATTTTTAATGGAGCCCATTTCCACAGAGGATGTCATTGAGAGGGTTCGCGAGATACTATATCGCTTCGAAAATGGAAATTCCGTGATTGAATATCTACCAGCAGAGGCTAAGTCTGAAATAAAGGTTTTTTTACACAAGAAACTGTCAAATAAAACAGTTTTTGTTTTAGAAGACGATTATGATGAGTACACAATAGTGTCGTGGGGAAAAGAGTACAGCTTTATGTTTTGCTGGAATGACGTTGTCTGATGGAAAGTTTGTGTTGATGAGATGTGGAAATTAGTGTCAATCAAGTCACGGATTGGTGTGAGCGTCTAATCGGAGACTGTTCAAAATCCTGTGGGGGGGCGTAACGAGTTTACTGCCCTCTCGTACTTGGCTTGGCCTTGACCCAAACCACCAAGTGACCGCCGTGGTTGTCAGAAATAACATCTGCGCGATGGCCTCTTTGTAAAGGACCATTAAATCGACCGGGCTAAACGCGCCAACACCACCGAGATGGCGGCTAATATTTAGAGTGACAAACGTCGCCAGAATAAGCAGATAGACAGTAATCAGCGGTCGCATCAGGCCCCGGATCGCGTCCACAAACCACATCCCATAAGTTTGGCTCTGCTCTGAACCGGCTGGTGGAACAGTCGCAGCCGACTGGCGCGGTGCTCAGCTACAGCTATGACAAGGCGGGCAATAAAACCTCCGCCACCGTCACCCATCAGGGTAAAGCGGAAACGACTACGTATCTGTACGATGCGTTAAACCGTCTGAGCAAAGTGATCGATCCTCAAGGCGGCGAAACCCTGTACGCCTACGATGCGGTGGGCAACCGTGAGAGCGTGATGCAAGCCAACGGCCAAACCACCACCTATGTCTACGACGCCTTGAACCGACTGACGCGTCAGACCACGACGGATGCGGCGGGCAATGTCGTCACCGACTACCGTTACACCCTGCACAGCACGGGGAGACGGGAGCAAATCGAAGAGCTGCACAACGGCCGGGTGTCGACCTATACCTACGACGCCCTGTATCGCCTGACGCATGACGCCATCAGCGATCCAGTTAATGGCGACTACAACGCGGAATACCGCTTCGACAAGGTCGGCAACCGCATCTACAGCATCATCGACGGCGTGCACACCGCCTACAGCTATGACGACAATGACCGCCTGACGCAACAGGGCGGCGTCACCTACGCGTATGACGCCAACGGCAATACGCTGACGGAAACCGAAGACGGTCTGGTCAGCGCTCGTTACACCTACAGCGCGAAGAACAAACTCCTCGCGGTAACCAAAGCGGGCGAAACCACCAGCTTCGGCTATAACCTGGATGGCATTCGCACTCGGAAAGCGGGAAGCGGCGCAACCACCGACTTTATCGTCGACCAGAACCGCGACTACGCTCAAGTGCTGCAAGAAGTCGTCAATGGCGCCAAACAAGTCAGCTACGTCTACGGCGACGACCTGCTAAGCCAAGCAAGAGCCGGCGACGTCAGCTACTATGTCTACGACGGCCAAGGCTCCGTCCGCTCTTTAACAAACCAGACCGGCGCTCAAACCGACAGCTACCACTACGACGCCTTCGGCATCCTGCTGCACAGCGAAGGAGACACCCCAAACAGCTACCTGTACACCGGAGAGCAATACGATGCATCCCTGGATCAGTACTACCTAAGGGCGAGGTATTACGACCAGAACCAGGGGCGGTTTACGCAGATGGATACTTGGATGGGAGTTAACTCCGATCCTGTTACGTTACATAAGTATCTTTATGCGAATGCTGATCCGGGGAATATGGTTGATCCTAGTGGCCATATGTCTTTTGGAGAAATTAGCGCTGGTTTTAATGCAATGGCGGCAAGGGCTGCGACTTCAGCTCATATGCTTTCTATACATCTGTATATGCGGATTACATTTTTAACTCCGTCGGCTATTATTGCATTGCAAAAAGCAGGAGATGGTCTGATAAAAAATTATCCGCTTATAAATCAGGCATTTAATGTAATAATGTCACGCATAAATCCAGCCACTATTAACATGTGGACTAATGGTTCGAAAGGAGCGAGAGCTCACTACTTTAACGAAATGCTTAAGAACCCAAATAGGTTCATAGAGATTGCCAATAGATTAGGAGAGGCTACATTTCGAATGGGAGCCCCTGGCTTTGAAAGATTTACCCGCATAGCTCAGGAAATATCGATGGGGTCCACTAGATTTGGTCAGTCATTTGTAAACTCTAGTGGTACAATTACTTTCGTTAGAACAAAAATTATTGATGGGACTGCCAACACTGTTGGTGCAAAGGACATTGGTGTGATGGTTGTTCGTAGTGGAAATGGACTGATTCAATCTATGAGAGATGTTTATGGGCAAACGTTTATCACTCAGTTTTAAGAATGAAGATGTTAAGGTGTATGACGAATGGTGTCGTGACTATGTGTGCATAATTGCACCGTTGACGCCTGCTGAATATTTGCATTCAAACATGAGTATGCCGCAGTTTGGTGATATTATTGACACCTTAAATATGTGGTATTTTGCCTTTAAAAGGAAAATTCTAAATGGAAGTGAATTGGTTGGTTATAGTGGCCGAAATATAGATACAAGGATGTGCAATATAGCTTTAATTCTCTCGCTTGGAAGAGCTCAAACATATTTGGATGTTGGCTGCGAGAAGGCTGAAGAGGAAGAGGAAATAAGAGCGCTTTTTGAAAGCTTTGCAATTTTTGTTAACAGTAACAGGGCGCTAGTATCCTGTTCCTACCTAAATGAAGTTGAGAATGAAATTTGTGAAAACTTGCAGGAATGGAGTGACTTTGTTGAATGTGTTGAGACAGGTAGGCATTTTACAATAGATAAGTGGGAGTATGTTGAACGAGTGAATTGTCGATCTGAATTGAAACGATTTACTCAATTTGGCTCATGCTACCTTGTTATGGATGAAAGCTTAGAAAGGATGCGACAGATTGATGAGCGCTATAAAAATTACATTTCAGAAAAAGAGGGAATTATTTCTGGGAATGGGGAGATTTTATATCCTAAAAATGAGTACTGGTGGTACTACAGTTGCCCGAAATTCGTAGAAGTAGAGTAGGACAATTGAGGGCGTTATTTCTATAGTAAAATTTAAGCGCCTGCTAATTGTTAGCCAGGTATCGATATGAACATTCTATTCCGCATATTTGATGCCTAGTTAAAGATTATTTTCGCAAACTACTCGGCCTTGATCCAAACCACCAAGTAACGGCCGTCGTTGTCAGAAATAACATTTGCGCGATGGCCTCTTTGTACAGGATCATTAAATCGACCGGGGTAAGCGCGCCAACACTACCAAGATGGCGGCTAATATTTAGGGCGACAAACGTCACCAAAACGGTAATCACCGGTCGCATCAGAACCCGGATAGTATTCACAAACCAGACGCTGTAGTTTTCTACCCTTAAGCCCGCCCTTGAGCACGGCAATCTCCGCGATAGAAACTTTTGAAATGCCAAAGAAATTGCTCAAGCACTAAGGGCAAAATGTTGGCGTCGAACATGAGATGAGCTATGTTCAGATGGGATACGGGGAGGCGAGAGTGAATATTACGCTCTAACAAAGCTCCTTTTATGAATGTGTGTAAGATTACTACAACTAGGCCTAGATATATTCTATGCATCCTAAGAGACTAAGGCATGTTATTCATAAAATGAAAGGGCGCTCTATTTCTAGAGACTTGATTGATGAAATAAGAGATAACGCATCGGAAGTTTTTAATGCTCTGATTCTCGGTGTGTAAAATAAGGAGTTTACAGAAAACCAAGTGATGCATTCCCTGGATATTATGAGGGATCTCCTCCGCAATAAGTGTTTCGGTCGACAAAATGAGTTAATTTTGGCTGCTATGAGTGTTTTGACGCCAGGGAAGTACTAGCGGGAGTGCTTTGAACTTTATGGGATTGGTAGTTAATAAGTTTTGTGTTGAATTTGTACTTCCGGTAGACACCTATTTAAGCAAGAATTGCTTCGGTGACTCTGGTATTTCACTTGATGAAGTCCCGAAAAGGCGTCTGAATGAATATTTTTGAACTTGTAAAATTGATTGAAAAAAGGCCAGGGATGTATATAGAGAGCCAATCTTCTACTGAGCTGGATTATTTTCTTAGAGGATTTATGGTGGCTTCGCAGGTCAATGATAATGATTCAACTGCTACCGATACATATTACGAATTCAATAAGTGGGTTTGTGGAAAGCTATGTATAAGCGCTAATGTTTCATGGAGAAGAGCTGTGGCGTTTCAAGAACCAAATGAATATTTCGCATTCAAGTCTCTTCGAGTTATGGAATGAATTGTTAGATAAACGGCAGACCATATGATTCTTGAAGATAGGCCTAAACAATGGCCGGAAGATGACTGTTTAGATAATTTCTGGATTATGTTATCGATAATATGTTCTACTAAGAGTGATATAGAAGATGTTTTGCCTGGTCGAATTCCAAGTAAGGATAGCCCTTACTTGGAAGATGGCAGATACAACCCTCTTATATCATTCCTGTCTTTGGTGTCAACATCAGGTGGTTGGTGGTGGGTAGACTTACCAGAAGTAGAAGACGAGATTCACGCGCTAACAGATTTTATTAACGCTGGATACTCTAAACATGACTCTTGGGAATTGCATTCAGTAGAAGGATTGAGTTCAAAATGGTGGGAAGAACTTAAAAACCTTGCGGAGAAAGTTCTTCAAAAAGGAGTTGGAGGCAGTAGAGCCAAATTGCCAAAAAAATTTGATCCATGTGATTATAATGAATTTGAATCATGCCAGTATGATATCGACTATGAATCTTTAGATCCTAAGTATTAGGGAGCCACCTCTGAATAACTCCCAGAATTAGTTATAATACGGCAGCCCAACTCAGCAGGAGTACTTTTCATGGATCAGATGACTTTCTCCGAAGCCGAATACTAAGGAACCTCTGAAAAATGTTGGCGAGGCCGCCAATACAAGGAAGCAGTCGGCGAAAAAGCACAGTTTACCGTGAATAAACGAGTATTTTGAGACGACCATTTGCGTCACAATGGCAACACAGGTAGTTTTTCAAAGGTTGCCTAGTATAGTGGAAGCATATACATGAAACTCACGGAAGTAATATGAGTAATATTTATAATGCCTGAAAGCGTGTTAAATTTTGTTTTAATAGTGGTTTATGGAGTTAAGCTTATTTCTGCTGCTGTGGATATCTGTGTTTTTCCATGGCTTGCTCTATTATGGAGGAGGTTGTACTTACATGAAAAATCCAAAGGGGGGTATGGTATTGGTTATTTTTATATCCTTTTTTGTGATGATGAGAAGTTAAGTGAGTATGGTAGGGGCAAAAGGAAAACCTTGATGCTTCTTGCTAAGTTTGTACTGTTTTTTTCTGCGGCTCTTATCTTGTCGTTAGGTTTTGAAGGAGAGCTCCATAGAGTTGGGCTTTTGTGATTTGTCAATACGTTTATATAAAGTTGAATCGCCCCGAGTTTGTCCCTTCAAAGATTGGTTGCACTCCTGAGGCATTACGCTCATGGGTCAACAAAATGGAAGTAGATACAGGTAAGCGCCCCGGAACCACCAGCGAAGTACGCCGCCGCTTTTTTTATACGGCAAGCTCTTCCGACTGCTCAGCCAACTGACGCTTCAGGCAGGCGTTTTGCTGCGCCAGCTGCTGCTCTGTTTTCTCACGCTCCTGTGTCAGCTTCGCCTTGCTACGCCAGTTTTAAAGTTGTGACTCTTGCAAACCCAGTTGCTTTGCAGCGGCGCCCACGCCGATACGTTGAACCAACGTCAGAGCTTCCGCCTTGTACTCGTCGGAATAACGTTAGCGAGATTTGGAGTTTGATGTTTTCTGTTTGGTCATAGTTCACCTCTGTAGCGTAGTGTACTTGCTTAACAAGGTGTCTATCATTGGTGGGTAGGATCTGGGAGAATTCAAAATGGAAGCTGTATGTCAGATCTCGGGCAATGGCTACAAAGTTGTTGATACATTAGAGGATATTCTGGATTTATGGACCACTAGAACTCCCATATGCGTTGGAATCTGCTAGCCATGAAGAGTACTAAAGTTGTGACCGTTACAGTCGTGCTAGGGCCTAGCCCCATTCCTAAGGAAGCAGAGTACTATTTTATTTGTAGGTATAGTGAAGTGGCAATTACGCCCTCGAAAGATGCAACTATTGAGATATCTTTTAAGCTTAACTGTGAACTATGCTCTGATTTAAAGTCAGGTCTAGTCTGCGCCATAGAACATAACATGTCATTATTTGAAGTAAACTGCTATGGATGGGATTTCAGGGCGGCTCCTCCATAAATGAAATTTTGCTAGATAGAGTTGCGTGCTCTTAAGATGTAGTGAGAATGTTGATGTTGGTAGAAAAAATTCTCATTTAAAGAGGGGCTCTAATGGGTAATACTAATTCAGGCGTTGCTCGTAAGTTTGATGTGCTTGTATCGGAGCGCGAAGCTGAATGGGTTTCTTCTTCTGCTGGTGAAAAATTTGGCCGATACATTGATAATCTGCCTTGGAGAGCGAATAGAGTTGACTTTAATATCATAGATGGACGGTTTATAAGTTTGAATTTATATCACGCCAGTGATGATGCGATTCTCCAGTTTTTAAACAAATCCGCATTGTCAAAGTATCCATTTATGGCCTTTTATTACCTGGATAACTATCCTTTGCTGATTTCTAGGTTTGATGTTGTAAAGCGTAGATTTTTAGAGTTTTTGACGTATCCTTGCGATGCAACGGATTTTGGCTTCTTTGATATAGAAAAAGCCTCGTTCGGTGATTTCATGGTAATAGCTTCGTGGCAAGCCTTAGCAACTCATAGATAATAGGTGTATTATTCTGTATATTCTTCACTTCACTTAGTTTACGTGAAATACACTTATACCAAGCACCAGTTTGAAGTCGAGAGAGAATATATGAGTAGAATGCGCTTCGCCATACAATTATGTGCGCATATTTTTATTATATTCGGCTTTGTCTGTAATGTTTGGGACTTTCCCTCTTCCCGGTAAAGATGTCAATATGGAACAAGAGCCCCTGATTTTTTGGAGCGCTGTTATAGCCGCACTTGTAGGCATTACTAGGCTTATTAAGGAAAAGGCCGTTATAAAGGAGAGTGAAGGGGGATAAGTTTTTGTTAAGTATAGGATGATGGGTGGTGGTCTACATTATACTTCATAGGATGTTCTGCTTAGCCTGAATGCAGTTTCAGGATGGAAAATTTTAAGGTGCTATAGGGTTGCTATGTGGATATACAGGAGGGTAATGATATGAATACTGGCGTAGAGTGCCCATCATGTCAGAGGCATATTAACTTTCCTGTATTATATGGTCATGTGAGGCTTAAGCTCATCTGTGGTAGTTGTGGCGCTAGATATATCTATGAAAGGGCTGCTATGCTTAATCTATACAGGCTACTATCGTTAGCTGCCTTGGTGGCGATAATTTTAAGTTCCTGTGCTTACTTTCTAGATGGTTATGAAAGACTGTCTACGTTTCTTGGGGTGGCTCTCACTATCATAACGGGAAGTTTTTTGAATTTGTATTTTTATAATTATGCTGCCATGAATAAAGTCCTTAAGAAATACTAGTGGTGGAAAGTCATAGGTTAGGCTAATTTAGAAAATTGATGGTTTTTAACATCGGTTTTAGACTGAGTCTCCATTATGAAAGTAGCGTTTCACTTCGGAAAATATAGAGTCGCCATGGTCTCTGTCGACAGTGGTTATGAAGCATTGCGAGATATTTTAGAAGATAATCGAAACACTGACGCTTGCGATGGGCTATTGGCTCAGGCTGAAGAGTGCGCTTGTGAAAGAAGTACTTGGAAGATGAGTTTTAATTCATGTCATCTGATTCTTCAAGGAAACAGAGTGTATCTGGAGAGTGAGTGGGATGAATCTATCGTCGACATGAAAGTGAGTTCTTTTATCGCTCTCGTGCGGCGGTGGCGATGTTTTATCAGTAATAAGAAAAAACTCAAGAGTATGGAGTTCGATATCGATTTACTTGGTTGATGTCTATTTTGAAGTGGCGGTGAGCATGTTTTACGTAAGTATTCGAAATGCCTCAGGCATTTTCGTTAGAGGCGGGTTACACTATCAATCCCAGTAGATTTTTGTACCCCAAAAACGAGCCAAATATGCAAACAAACCACGGCGTCCCGAGAATTCAAGAAACGACTAATTGTTGCCCGGATACGGGTGAGGTGGTGTGGGCGCCTTTGAAGTCCTTTTGGTATTTGGGGCATTTGTTGATTGCGCTTATTGGTGGGTATTTGACGTTTTCGCTGGATGCGTTGTTGGTGTTTGTTGTGTTTACTGCGGCGACGCTTTGTCTGGGGCATTCCCTGGGGATGCATCGGCGGTTGATTCATGGGAGTTATGAGTGTCCGAAGTGGATGGAGTATTTCTTCGTGCATCTCGGGGTGCTGGTGGGCATGGCGGGACCGTTGGGAATGGTGTATCAGCATGACCTGCGGGACTGGGCGCAGAGGAAAACCAAGTGCCATTCGTACCTTCGCCATGGAACAGGTTTTTTGAGGGACGGGTGGCGGCAGCTGAATTGTGATTTGCGTCTGGAGCGTCCCCCCGAGTTTTCTCCTGAGAGCGCCATCAAAGACGATCCGGTCTACCGATTTATGGAAAGAACCTGGATGTGGCAGCAGTTGCCCTGGGCGCTTTTATTGTATTGGCTCGGAGACATTAGCTGGGTGATTTGGGGCATTTCTGCGCGTGTCGCCGTGTCTGTGACGGGGCATTGGCTGATAGGTTACTTTGCGCATAACAGCGGCGAGCGGGACTGGCATGTTAATGGCGCTGCGGTTCAAGGGCATAACGTGCGCTTTGCAGGACTGCTGACGATGGGAGAGTCCTGGCATAACAACCATCACGCTTTCCCTGGCTCCGCCATGCTGGGGATTTATAAGGGACAGTCTGATCCCGGTTGGTGGGTGTTAAACCGGCTTATGAATATCGGGTTGGTGTGGAACGTAAGGTTACCGGAACATTTGCCCGTCAGGCCAGAGCTAAGCCCATTAACGCCTGAGAGGGCGGGGAAAGCGTTGCTGAAAACCCCTTCGTCCTGCCCGATACTGGCGTGTATCGCGAAATCATAACTCGTTCTCTTAAACTCCGCCCTGCGTGTGAGAAGCGCAGGGCGGGGCTGATCAGGTCCCTTCTCTAAGGCGTCGCAAATCCATCCTTTGAAATAATCAGGTCGTCATAATCAATCGTGAACGACTCTGTTCCCGCCTGGGACCAGCCAAAGACGCCCAGCTTTTGAATATAGGGACTATTGCTGTAATGGCGGTTGAACACGCCTTTGGCGTCCACGTAGACCTTGCCGTCAATCTCCAGGTAGATCTCTCCATCCGCTTTTTCGTTGGCGGCGGTGGTTCCGCTGTTGTACTTGAAGTGCATTTTGAATTCATGCCAGGCGTCGCCCCAGTCTGCGGATGCGAAGATGTTGTTCTGAGGCGTGGACACGGTGGCGGTTCCATAGCTGCGGCCGATCAGTCTGGGCAATTCGCCGGAAAGGACAATAATGTTCTGCGTATCATTGGTGATGGTTGAGCCGTCGCCGAAGCCGATGGAGTAAAAGGCGCCGTTATCAATGCCTGTGTAGTCCAACCCGTAAGTGACATTGGCGTAGCCGCCGCCGGATTTTTCCCCGAAGATCTTCAGAAATTTCAGGCCGTGCCTGGCGTCAGGCATGCGCGCTTTGAACTGCACGTAAACTTCACTGATCTGTTCATCCAGCAATGTCTTGTTAAACCAGATATAACTCTCGCCAGCAGGGGCGGGATACTGTCCGCTGGCGTACCCGTTTGAGAAATCCAATAGTCCGCCCTGCTGGGTTCCTATGGTCCAGCCGGAAGGCTGTTGCAGGTCGTTAAAGTCCTCGTGCGCCAACACAGTCGACAGGGGCGCCAGCTCTGCGTTTTTCAGGATGATATTGCTGAACTGGCTGTTGGCCGCAGGGTTGTCGACGTCGTGATCATTGATAAAGACCATGCGAGTGAACTCGCCGGTAAAGTGTTCTCCCACGGGAATGACCACGTGCTCTTTTTGTAAGCCGGAGTACTGGTAGGCATTGGCGATGCCCCATGATTCTTTGCCGTAGATGCGGAATGTCGTGGAAGGGCTGGGCGTATCATCGGTATCAAAGCCAATTCCGTGGATTTCGCCTTCTGAGCTGCTTTGGAAGTCAAACTCCAATACGGTCTCGGGTTTGATAATGATTTTCTGCTTGAACATTCTCCAGCGGTTACCGCTCAGAGACAGCTGTTCACCATTGGCGCTGACTTCTGCGTCGCCGGTTTTGTCCTCATCGCCGTGACTGGCGAAGGCATAATTTCTCAGGTCCAGACTTGGCGCAGCGTCAGCTGCGTCATCCTGATTGTCGTCAACGGTATCGCCTGTGTCGTCGGTATCGCCTGTGTCATCAGTGTCATCCTGCGACGAATCATCGCCCTGGCTGGTTCCACTGTCCTGGCCGCTGTGGTCAGGGGAGGTTGAACCCGAACCGCTGCTGCAGGCGGCGAGCAGTGTAAAAGCGGAGGCCAATACAAGAAGCCGCAGAGCTGCCGAGCCTGCGGCCTCGGTTGGTTCATGCCGGCTGGCGCGCCGCACGGCCTTCAAGGAAGGCGGGCGAGTGATTAAGGGGCTGAGAAATTTCATGGGGGTACTCCACCAGTCAGGTAAGCAGTAGAACGTCAGATAAGGGATAAAAAAGCTGCTTTCCGTCGTTAAAAAAGGGAAGTTATACATGGACATAGCGCCACGAACAAATGACTGGAGCGCTGTTTTTCTGTTTTGTGAACGCGGTCGGTTCGAGCAGACGAATTATTATTAACATGGAACTCTTCAAAGAACCCCGTGCGTGAAATCCGCCGTCATCTTCTGATTGAACTATATTTACTATGTTCGCCTGATGCTCAGACAGATAGAGGAGCTTATTTGTCTGCTTGGTTAAACATTACAGGGAAAGACGGGTCATGACCGTAGATACCAAATCCTTCACTGACGGTTCCGTCACCATCACGATTCGCGGCCAGTTTAATTTTGGTCTGGTCAACCAGTTCAGAAAAGCCTACGAATCGCACCCGCAGGCTCGAAGTTTCTGCGTCGACATGCGGCAAACGGTCCGCATAGACAGTTCGGCCTTGGGCATGTTGCTGAATATGCGACGGCATTTGGGGGGCGACAGCGCCAAAATAAGAATTATTAATTGTTCCAATGAGATCAGGAAGATTTTCGAAATAGCGAAGTTCGAAAAGTCATTCGTTATAGAGTCTGACACAGGTTCCTGATAGAGAACTATTCCCCTCATTGGCTTTGACTGCTCGCGATATCGTCTCCCTGAGCGCTTGACGATAAATAAACGCCACCTTTTACGCAGAGCGCAGCGGCTGTCTATTACAGGCCCAGAGGCCGAGCGCTCCTACAGGAATCAGCAACGTCCATTGCGGCAGGGTCACCAGCATCTTGCTCCCGGAAAACAGCAGCGCGACGGCAATGAAGATCAGCCCGAAACCCAGCCACAGATATGAGATGAATTTTGGCAGGAGCATAAGTGAAGCATCTCTTGTTCTCGCTCGTGACGCGATAAAGAAAGCGACGGCCGAAAGGACCAGTGTCATGGAGACCAGATGCCAGCAGGCGTAAAGCAGCAGAGTAATTTCCTCCGGTAAACCGGATGTCAGTAATGGGGTCTGGATTTCCGGCGTTCCGACAAAGATATGGATCGCAGCGGTGAAGGCGGCGAGCAGGGCGGCGACAAACAGGGTTCGGTTCATTTT
Organism: Hahella sp. NS-SX17; assembly: GCF_057367735.1. Lineage (NCBI taxonomy): Bacteria > Pseudomonadati > Pseudomonadota > Gammaproteobacteria > Oceanospirillales > Hahellaceae > Hahella > Hahella sp. NS-SX17. Next base: position 4,101,984 of record NZ_CM170632.1, on the reverse strand, counting down.
CACTCCTGTGATGATGGGAGGCCTGAGTCCGCTCATTCTTTTAAAATTTTCATTATTAATCAATGAATAATAGCGGACAGCTTATCCATCAAAGGCGCCATTGGAAGCAAATGGCGGCGGACGGAGTTACTTCTTTCGACTTTTTATATCGACAATCACGTTAGGGCCTGAGGCATACACAACGCGGTTCCTTCCTGCTCGTTTGGCTTGATAAAGCGCTTCATCCGCTTTTTTGAGGATATCCTTGGGGTGGGGGATATCGTTGCGGCATTCAGCCACGCCAAAACTACAGGTGACCTGAAACGAGACGCCTTCATGCTGAAACTCCAGCAGCGAAATATCGGCGCGAAGCCGGTCAATAAATGTCTTCACGCCAGCATCCAGCTGTTCGGGCAGTATGATGCAAAATTCTTCTCCGCCGATCCTGGCGACTAAGTCGGAACTTCGTAAAGACTGTCTCAGAAACGAGGATAACCTCATGAGCACTTCATCTCCCGCCGCATGGCCTTTGCTGTCGTTGATTTTTTTAAAGAAATCGATATCCATCAGCACCAGGGTTAATCCAGAGCCATAACGTTTTGCGCGACTGAACTCATAGTTCAAGCGATTCTGAAAGAAACGTCTGTTGTAGAGTCCGGTTAAAGAGTCGCGGGAGGCGATTTCTCTGAGTTCGATATTTTCCTTATCGAGTTCTTTGGTTCGTTCCGAGACCTGGCTTTCAATATTGTCCCTAAGCTCGCTGATCGACTTGGACATGCGGTTGAATGAGCCCGTGAGGCGCTTCACCTCGAACAAGCTTGCGGGGAGCGTGCTCTCAAAGGGGCCTCCATCGGCGCCGCTTTCCACGTGTTTGATGAGGCCCTCGATAGGTCTTGCGACGTACAGACTGACGGCGGCGCCCAAACCAATTGAAAAGACGACGATCATGGCTTCTATGAAGAACAATCTGCGTTTTTCTTCCGCCACGATCGCCGCCGCCTCCGAATCGTCCAACTCTGTGACCAGGCCCCAGCCGAGCCGCGGCAGATATCGGGTGGAAGCGATGACAGGCGTTCCCGCCAGATTTGCGGCTTTGCGCATGATGAGCTCATTGCCCTGCAGGGCTTCAATAATTGGCGAGTTCTTCGGGCCTGATGGAATGACTCGATAGGAAACGCGCGCTTCTTCCTGATTCAGAGACTCTATCAGCAGGAATTTTTCATGGTCCCGCAACGCGAACATCCACTTCTCGCTCGCGCCGAGGCCTCGGCTTTGTTCGTGAAGAATGCTGCTTAGACTGTAATCGACTTTTAGAGCGCCGATCAGCGTTTCCTTGAATATCAGGCGCATGATGACGGATACCAGGGCGGCGTTATCTTCCTGATTAAAGAAAATGAAGATCTCGCCATTGGCGGAGGCTGGCGCTCTCAACCGCCTGGTGGCGTTTGCCGTGCTGGAGACCGGTTGATATTCGTTATCGTAAACGGTGATGCTTCTAATGCTTTCACGACCTGACTTGGCGTCCTCGATTATGTTCTTGATGGTTCTGGCTTCGCTCTGACTCCCTGCTTCATTCCAGTTGTTCAGACTGATGCGCATTTGAGTTCGGCTGGAGATGAGAGCAGTGCTTTCAACAAGGCGTTCTACTGAGCCCAGCAAGCGATTCTTGTGGGCCAGAGAGATTTCAGACAGCCGGGACTCGATTTTGGCGTGATACTGCTCTGTGGTGAACCTGTTCAGGTACTGTAGTGTGAACACGAGGGGCAATGAAGCGACTAAAGCAAACGCGACTATCAACAAATACTTGAGCTTCATTAGCCAGTCCTAGCCAAGAATTCCATTGGGGGGATATTAAAAGACTAGTTAAGCCCTGGAAAACGCGCAAACTCACTAACGCTGGGACACCACTCGCGGGTTAATAAATAAAAGCGCGCGCAAGATTTCGCTCCTACTTACACTTGGTAACAAATTGTTTCGGCATCTCTACTAGACTTGTATTAGCGCCAAAGTGCGGTGAAGTTGGGAGCATCGTCGCGCCGCCCATAGTTATGCAGGCTGGCAAGGGTAGGGAAGGAATGGTGAAGCGTTGGATTTACTCTGCGTCACATTTTGGCTTAAAGGCGTTAATACTTGCGTTTATGGTTTTTCTGCTACTCGCGTCTCCCGTCCATTGGCTGGCTTATTCCGTTGAAGAAAGAAGAGTGCTGGAACAACAGCAGAGCGCATTATATGAGCAGGTGCGTCATCGAGTTGAATTTCTGGACGAGGAGATCGATGAGTTTAAGCGATATGCGCGTTTTCTGGCGCAAACCCCGCCTGTTCCCGGCATTATTCGCGCCGCCGCCAACGGCGGCTATGATCCAAAAGAAGAAAATTCCATCAACACATGGAAAGAGCGTCTTAAGACCATATTCTCCAAATTCATAGAAACCAGTGGGGAAATAACGCAAATCCGCCTGATCGGCGTAGCTAACGGAGGGCGTGAGCTGGTCCGCGTTGACAACCGCAATGATCAAATCATACCTGCGCCGGAAGGTCAGATGCAGAAAAAGGGCGGCAGGGAATACTTTCTCGCCACTGTCCAGCGCGCCGAGAATGAGGTGTATGTTTCGGACTTTAACCTGAACCGGGAGTACGGTGAAATAGAGCGTCCTATTGTGCCTACGCTGCGCGTTTCCACGCCGGTGTATGCCGAACAGGGCGAATTGTTTGGCATCGTGGTCATCAATGTGGATGCGAGCCTCCTTATCGCGGACCTGAGTAGTGGGCTGCCGGAAGAACTCACCGCTTTTCTGTTGAACGAAAAGGATGACTTTTTAATGCATCCTGATGAAAGCCGGACCTTTGGTTTTGATTTGGGAAAGCGCCACACCTGGCAGGATGAATACGTCAAGGTAGGGAACCGTCTCGGGCTGGACGCCTATAGCGCCGGGGACGCTACTTTCTACACCGCCAAGCGAACGCTCGCGCTTGATTCTTTGGCGCCATTAAGGCGCGTGACGCTGATAATCAGTTTGCCGCAAACCTACATTACTGAAAGGGCTGGGCAAGCTGGCGTCTTTGCATTGAAAATGCTCGCCGGCGTAATTGGCGTCATGGCGGTGATTCTGTATTTCTATCTGTTGCTGATGCAGCACCGGTGGCGAGCGACTCTTGGGCAGGCCAGGCTGGCTGCGATTGTTAACAGCTCCAGCGAAGCGATCATCGGCCTGGACTTGAACGGGCGTGTGACTGACTGGAACAAGTCTGCGGAGACTATGTTTGGTTTTAAAGAGAAAGAAGCGCAGGGAAGGCCTCTGACTGAGTTGATAGTGCCTCCCCAGGAGCGTCAGGAAGCTCTCTCTACTTTACAGATGATCAGGGAAGGGAAGCCGGTGCGCAGCATTAACACGCAACGACGCTGTAAAGGCGGCGGTCTGCTGGACGGGGCGGTGGCGGCGTCCCCTATTAAAGGGGAGAAGGGAAGCGTTATTGGCTTCGCCTATACAATCCGGGACATCTCTGAACAAGTGGCTATCCAAAATGAGGTGTATAAGCTCAACCTCAGTCTGGAGCAGAAGGTCAGACAAAGAACAGCGGAATTGACTGTCGCTAAGGAGGATGCGGAAAAGGCGTCCAAGGCGAAAACGGACTTTGTGGCGAACATGAGCCACGAAATCCGCACGCCGATGAATGCGATCATTGGCATGCTGCAACTGTTGCAGATGACCCCATTGAACAGCCAGCAAACGGATTACGTGGAAAAGACCAACGGCGCGGCGCGCTCTTTGCTGTCTATTCTGAATGATATTTTAGACTTTTCCAAAGTCGAGGCGGGCAAACTCAAACTGGACCCTCACCCCTTCAATCTGGACAAACTGCTGAGCGACATCAGCGCCATTATGTCCGCGAATCTGGGGGATAAAGAACTGGAGTTATTGTTTGAAATCGACCCGCAGGCGCCCTTGAACCTGATCGGCGATAGCCTGCGCCTGAAGCAGGTGTTGCTGAACCTGCTGAGCAACGCTATCAAATTCACCAATGAAGGCGAAATTACGCTGTCGCTTCGGCTGGAAAGACGAAGAAAGGGCAGCGCAACTCTCTCCTTCGGCGTAAAAGATACTGGCATCGGCATCTCCAAAGAGCAACAAAAGATCATTTTTGATGGCTTTTCCCAGGCGGAAACCAGCACCACGAGGAAATATGGCGGAACCGGACTGGGATTGGCGATTTGCCGCCAACTGGTTGGCTTAATGGGAGGGGAAATTCAGCTGGAGAGTCAGGTTGGATGCGGCGCTGTGTTTTCATTCGTCCTTGAGTTGCAAGTGGATGAGACCCAGAACGCAACGCTGCCCTCTGCTTATCCATTATCGAAAAAATTCCGTGATCTGAATGTACTGGTGGTTGATGATAACAAATACGCCCAGGCCGCAATTTCCAGGATCGCCCAGTCGTTTGGCTGGCAGGTGACTATTGCGTCTTCCGCGGCGCTGGCGTTTGTAATGTTGCAACCGGCGGAGGAGGAGGCGGTCGACTTTGATGTAATATTTATGGACTACTGCATGTCCGGCATGGATGGGATGAAAGCCAGCCGTCGCGTTCGCGGCATGACCCTGGTCGGCAAGCGGCCGCTGATTATCCTGATGACGGCCCATGGCAAGGATGTGCTTGATAAAGTGGGGCTGAATTACAAGTCGATCCTGGACGGCATATTGGTAAAGCCAATAACGGCGTCCATGCTGCTCGACTCAGTCGTCAGCGCTCAGGCTGCGCAGACGCTTGACTGTCATATGGAGACGCCCGCCGAAAGCGAGTCGGTGAGTAAGCCTCTGCTTGGGTTACGTTTATTGTTGGTTGAAGACAACATTACCAACCAGCAGGTCGCCAACGAGGTGTTAAGTCGCATGGGGGCGGAAGTTGACATTGTCGACACCGGCCGCTGGGCGGTGGCGGCGGTGCAGAAAACGTTTCCCCCGTACGATCTGGTGTTGATGGATATTCAGATGCCGGACATGGATGGCTACTCGGCCTGTCGGGAAATCCGTAACCGGCTTGGTGAAAAGCGGCTGCCGATTGTCGCCATGACGGCGAACGCCATGGCGTCTGATCGAGAGTGCTGCCTGATGGCGGGTATGAATGACCATATCGGCAAACCGTTCGACATCAAAGAGCTGGTGGCGACCATCCTGCGTCATACGAGGGGAGAGGAAGTGTTTCAGGCGGAACCCAAAGTGGATGGCGCTCCCTGGCAGGACCTGATCGACGCGGGATTGCGCATCGGGCTGGATGTCAGTGCGGCCTTGAAGCGATTTGGCTCCAACCTGGGGGCTTTTCGTATGGCGGTAAACTGTTTCAGCCTTGAGTTGACCAAGGTTCGCGACTTTCTATCCGATAACACCCTGCTGAGCAAAGCGCCGGCCGAGCTTTCCCGGGTTCTGCACACGTTTCGCGGCATCGCCGCGACGGTGGGGGCGGAGGATCTGGCGAGGCTGACGCAGCAGGTGGAGCGGGAAGCGCTCAACGGCGGATTCAGCAGTGGCTCCCTGGGGCGTCTGAAAGGGGAGCTGGATGTCATGAGCGACGCGGTTGAAGATATTCAGAAGATCCTGAATCAACAGCTGCCGCCCGTTGACGACGCTGACATTCCCTCAGCCAGGATTTTGCGTAAAGAGATTATGAAACTGGCGAAACTGGTTGAAAGCTCAGACATGAGCGCAATGACGCATTTTGAAGAGTTGAGAGGTAAATATCAGCGTCGCTATCCCGATTATTTCAGCAAGCTGGATGCGCATATGAGCCAACTGGATTTCATCGCGGCGCTGGGAGATTGCGACGATCTGCTAAGGTCAATCGGATAGCCGCCTGCTGGCGACTTGCCTGCGCGGCTGGTTAATTTCGCAGATCGTTGACCTGAAACAGCTGAAGGTATTGGGTCGCCCATTTCTTGAATAAGCTGTTTTGAGGATAGCGGTCCTGCTGCAAGCGGTCTTCGACAAATTGCTGCATTTGGGCGGCGTCTGAATTACGGGACGCAACGTCGTACCAGCGTCTGATCTCCACGGCTTTCTTGGCGATGGAGAACTCATGACGTTTTCCTGAGTCTTCCACGATTCGACCGATGGAGATGTCGAGAATCGCGCCAAGGCGAATGGCGCTTTTCTGGGCATGATTAATAGAGTCGTTGGAGCCCTGCAGGCCAGCGGTTAAAATCGAATAGTTGATGTACAAGGGATGTTTTCCTCCTACTTCTGCGCCACACAATATGCGTCTGTCTTTCATGCTGTCTACAATATACCCTTGTTACCACTCTGAATATTCGTACCGTTACGCAAAAATGCACGTTGATATCCGTAACGCTACTGAGGCTTTGCGGTCGCATCCAGAGCCTTAGCTTCATTCATTTTTTACTTCTCCGTAGAACTACTGAATATCCGGGAAGAAGTTCCGTAGCGTCACGCATTACTCCTCCGCTCATAATCGCCTAAATTAAAAACCCGAGATACTCAACTCTGAACAAGTCTGGCGCGCCAGCGTCATCCGTTTTGCGCCAGACTCTTTTTTGCACCTTTTCAATCTTTAATAATGGCGGTTTCAAAAGAGCCGCGGCCATTATTTTTTGAGGTCTGCTATGATCAATGCCCCATTGATTGATGAAACCTGGAGCAAAATTGGCGTTACCTGCCAGTTGCAAGAGGCGTTAACCTGCATCAACGGAAAGATGCGTCAGCTCTCCGACCTGGAGCGCGATCAGGCTTTGCCGGAAGAGATACTGCGCCAGATCAGAATATGCAAGAACTGGATGGACAATCTTAAGCGCCACCTTGGCGGCGACGATCATATCACTCACCACTGCCTGACCACGGATGAGCTTAAACTACTGGAGAAAATGGTCGTAAAGCTGAACCTCAGCGATTCATAACTCAACGTTTTCGGCTGACTGACGGTCAGCCAGAATATCGGCCCAGGGCGATAAGACCCTGTCAGGCGCCTTCGCTTTGAACCTGAAATCGCAACTGACCCGGGTATGGTTGGTCTGGTTTGGGAAGGTGCCATGTTTCAACAAGCCTCCATCCCAAAGCAGAGCTTCCCCATATTTCAGGTTAAGAGGCTGATATTGACCGCTGTCGTAACGGGTTTCGCACCAGACTGTAGCGGTTTCGAAGACATCGGTGAACGGCAAATAGCAATTGATCTGGTCCATGCGGCCGGTTACGTCCGCATCACGATGAAAGTCGCTCACACAACCGGTTCCCGCCAGGTGTACGCGCATTTTCGGGTGGGCTGAGTAGCTTATTTTCCCTCCGTAGCGAGGCGCCAGCACATGCGCGATCCAGGCGTGATACAGCTTATAGAACAGGGCGTCGTCCGGCAGGCGCTGCATCAGTTTGCGCAGCGCCATGTTGTCCTGGTAATGCAGTTGTTCCCGGCTAATCCGCCGCCGCCACGTCACATGCAGCTGATCCAGCCGCCGCACTTTGAAGACATAATGCGACAACACTTTCTGGAACGGATACTGCTCCGTATCGTAGGTCACCGTCAGGGCGCGGCTGAGCATCGGTTCAAAACTCCAGGGTGCTTTCGCTACTAAGGGTCTGGCCGCGGAACTTGGCGGTTATCTTCATCGCGCCGCTGACTTTCCCGGCGCTGACGGCGACGCCGCTGACATCCATGGCGTAGGTCTTGGCGACGGTCTTGCCGTCCGCGGCGTAAAGCGTTACGGCGACGGAGGTTGGCTTATCGTCAGTGACATTGGTGATCACGGTTTTAAGCAGTGAGCCATCGCTGCGAGTAATGGTTTTTTTATAGGCGGTGGTTTGTCCCTCCGCGTTTTTCATTGTGCTGGTGTGGGTCTGGTACTGCGGCGCTGAAGGTTGCGTCGGCATCGCCATCAGTTCTTCTGCGTGGGCGGTTGCGCTGGCCGGCGCAGGCGAGCTGAAGGTTTTAATGGTTTCGATGGAGCTGGAGTCCTTCAGATTGGTCGTGGTGATTTTGGCGTGGCCGCCGATGGGTTTGCGGCGATAGTTAAACTGCGCGTTGGCGTAGTCTGTTTCGATCAGAAACAGGGGCGTTTGCGTGTCCGGGTCCAGAGTGCGGCTCTGAATCTTGGTGGGCGCGCCGCTGGCGTTGTAACTGGCGTCCGTCATGGACATCAGCTTCTCCGCTGCGTTGTATTCCCGGGTGTGAACCGTGCTGTTGATAGCTCGCAGTTCATTGTCGAAAGTCGCGCCTTCGTACGATGAAACCACTTTGCTGAGGACCTGATTGTTAGCGTAGTTTTGCGTGACGGTATTCGACGGGACGCCGTTTTGATAGGTCACCACCGTTTTGTTTTGTAAGACCCCGTTGGGGTCGCTGATGCTGTAATGGGCTTCGCCGCCGTCGATTTCATTACGGGCGTTGAACTGGGTGTTTTGAAACTCCGTCAAAACCTGGGATTTCATTGCGGCGGATGCCGGGTCGAAATTTTTGGTGTGAATCTGGTCTATGCCGCCGCTGGCGTTCATGAACACATTGGATTGCGAGTTTTCCGCGCGCGCGGCGTTCTTGGATGAGACGGAGAAGTATCCGCCGACAATATGGTCGCCGACGAACTTGGTGTTGCTGTAATCAATGTCCGTATAGCCTTCTACGCCGCCTTGTCCCTCCGGCGAGTAATGGCGAAAGGAGCCGCTCGTGATCATCTCATTGGCGTAAGTGACAACGCCGTCGCTGCGCAGGGTTTGAGAATCACCCCGGCGTGAAGTGAATTTGACCTGACCGCTGTGAATAGTGGTGGCCGGCGTCCATTTCACATTACTGAAATCCGCTTCCACCTGTTTGGCGACGCCACTGGCGAAGCGATTGTTGATCTGTGTTTTGGCTGTGGCGACATTGCCGTTGGCGAAGGCGAGGGTGGAGCTGTTCAACGCGTTGCCATTGGCGTCTGTTGCGCTATGGCTCAGGGTTCCGCCCTGAATGTCGCCCTGCGGGGACAGTTTTAAGTTGGCGTAACTGGTTTTGGAATAGGACGCGATTTGCTTACCGTCCGCCCCGTAATGGGTGGTGCTGGCATTCTGCGGCAGGCTGGCGACGACACCAGCCAATTGACTGACGTTGGCGATATTTTCCGACGCTTCGAGGTGATCGCTGAGTTCGTGTGTGGCGTTCAAGGCGCATTCCTCCTCAAGGATTAAAGAAGATGGGTTAAATAGCGATTGACGATAAAAGTTGTGAGATTGAACTTTTCCCACTTATGCCATAACAGCAATCCTCCCTTAGGGCTGTTGTGGTGCGCGATATCCGCCAGGTGGCGCGCGGCCCAGTCAGGCAGAGTCGGACCGCAATAATCGGGCGTCGTTGCAGAGATGGAGGAGCCGTAGCACGTGAAAACGCCTTTCTCTTCGTGGGAGCGGGTTGCGCCGTAAAGCTCAATGGAGTTGATGATGGGATCGCGCAAGAAGGTCGCTTCTCCTTCGTAGCAGGCTTTGTCGCCGCCGCGCCAGCGCAGCGTCCCTTTGTTGAAAGAGAACTCTGGAACCATGCGCTGGTTGATCGTCAATCCAGTCTCCGACAATTTGAGGTCGTTGACGTCCCGGTAAAAGCGTCCATCGGTGCGAACGGCGTATTCGCCATAGATGGCGCTAAGGTCATCACAGCCGCTGAAACTACAGGCTTGGGCGCTAAGCGCTTTACGTTCAGGGTCGGCTTCCCGGGCGACAAAAGCGGACTGGGCGCCGTCGCCGTTGGCGTCGCTCCAGATCTTGCCGATCAGGCGGCGGGCGCCGTTGGCGTCCACGTCCAGGCGCAGAAAACCGTGGTGGGGGACCTGGCTGTCCGCCTTCCAGCGAATGGCGCCAGAGTCAAAGGCAAAGGATCGGATACGGACATCGTTGATGTAGATAACGCTTTTATGACGCTGTTTGCGGGCGCCGATGATCGTGATCACAAACTGCTGTTCCGGCTCGATATATACCCCGGTCCAGGGGAACGGATTATTGCGGAAAATAAAATCAATGGCCCCGCCCAAGTGCGCCCACTCAACCTGATAGTTTCGCGACGTTAGCCAGGTCTCGAAGGCGGCTCTGGCTTCTGCTTTGGGCTGATCTCCAAGGGCTTTCACCAGTTCCATCGCAACGGACTTCTGCGTCAGACAGGCGGTCACCGTTGCTTCCGTAGCGGGGGAACGGATGTAAGCGCCTTTGGCGGCGATCTGAATGGCGCCCGAATCCCGCGACGCCAGCATCGCCCGTTCGCGGTCTGACAGCGCGCTAAAACGAGGGTCTTCCAACGCGGCGAGGGGATCGCGACGATAAAGATCCTGCAAGCGCGTATCGAAACGCAGCGCAATCAGGAAGCGACTGGCGGCGGTTTCGTCCTGCCACTTATAGGACGCCGGGATACGAAAATGCTTGAAGGCGTCGAAGGCTTTCATTTCCCGGGGTCCATAACGGTCGATTTCACGCAGGGGCGAGCGGGGCGTCAGCAATTTCTGCCCGGGCTCGATGACGCCCAGATCGACGGCGGTTTGGTAGTCCGTCGGGACCGCCTGCATGGGTGGAATATAGAACGTGGATAGGCCCGTTATTTTGATCTGATTTTCAGGGTCATGCAGCGCGCTGAGGCGATAGGTTTCGATCAGCGGGTCGATGGTGGGATAGCGGGAGCCAATGTAGTGAGTGACTTCATAGTCCACCCCATAGATTGACTGCAGCCAATGGATGAAATAAGAGAACTTGTTATTCAGGTAGCCTTGTCGCCGATAGCCCATTTCTCCAATCAAACCGACCTGCCATAACACCACATGAAGGCTGGCGTCCAGGCGACGGCGGCGGATCAGGCAGTCGGTGGCTTCGTGAGTCTGCAGGCCGGGGTAGCAAGGGTCGATGCCCAGGTCGGAGCACAATGTGTCCAGCGCGCAGACGCCGGCCTTCATGGTGGCCTTATAGCCCTCCCGTCGCGCCAGCTTGATCGCCCGGTGCGTGGACAACACGAATATGCCGGGATGGCCGTAGAACACCACGACAACCTTAAGCCCCTGTCGCACCCAGTAGAGCTGGGCCTCCGTCATCTGCATGTAGGTGGTGTAGCGGACCTTGTCTTCCCCGTACAACACGTACAAGTCCAGGGCGTCGGGTCGCAACTGCTTGAGCCAGACCACGGTGGCGGGGTCGGCCACGCAGTACAGCACTTTGTCCGCTTCTTCGATGAGACGAGTATCGCCGACGGAGACGCCGATTGTTTCAATGCCGGTCCCCAGAATGATCAGCTCGCCTTGCTGTGAGCCGGCGGGGATTTCGCCTTCCTGCACTTCTCTGACTTTATCTCTCAGCGCTGCGATGCCCTGCGCCAGTTCTTCCCAGTGCTTCTGATGATCTTCATATTTTGGATAAGCGCTCGCCATGTGACGTTCTCCCTTACAGAATTTTGGCGACGAATTTCAGGGCGACGCTGGCGCCCACTTTCAACGGCAGGGTTTTGCCCTGGTAGGTATAGCTGGCCAGCGTGGTGTAGGCTTTGGGCCAGTCGCTTTGCGAGGAATATTGCGCCATGGCGTTGACCGCCGCGTTTTCATCGTCCTGGCTCCAGCGCCAGGCGCTGAAGGCCTGATCTTCGGCGTCGTTTTTCAGGGACAGGATGCCGGACACCGCCATGTTCTGCTCGTCAGCGCTGGCGCCTTGGTCCACGTAGTAAGAGAAGGTGGTCCAGCGTTCCTGAATGGTGTTGGCGGGGTTTTCCATGTAATCCATCAGCAGGCCCAGGGGCGCGGCTTCGGAAGGCTGTTCGTCGGCGTAACTGTCGCCGGCCTTTTTGCCCCACATGTCCAGCAGTTTCTGGGCTGCGGTCATCCCCCCCATCACGGCGGCGTTTTTCAGGACAAACTTGAAAATAGCGCCTTTGTTGGCCCACAGAGACTGACCGATGTTCTTCACCAGCGAGCCCAGCGCCGAGCTGTCGACATTGATATCCGTATCGATGTCGGTATCGATATCGGTCACGTTGTCGACGACATTGTCCACTACGGTGTCCACATCAGTGTCGATGTCTACGTCGATGTCGACATCCACGTCCACCACCACTAGGGCGTCGATATCTATGTCAATGTCTACGTCGATATCTACGTCCACATCGACGTCCGTATCCACGTCGGTATCGACATCCACGTCCACATCCACGTCTACATCGGTATCCACGTCCACATTCACCAGATCGCCATTGTCCGCCGCCGCGCTGGTGAACTTGCTGGATATCCATTGCGCCACGTTGCTGAGGTCGGATTTCACTGCGCTGATCACCGCCTGACCTCCGGTTTTTAATGCGTTGAACAGCGTAGGAAGGTTCTTCGCCAGGGCGATGACTGTGTGGCTGATCATGATGATGTTGATGGCGGTGTAAGCGGTGTACGCCAGGTCATAGGCGGACATCCACCAAGCCAGTTGCGGAACCTGATAGGGTTGGACAATGACGTCGTCGCCATTGACTTTGCCGGTAAAGAACAGCTCGTAAACGCCGGCGTCGCCGTTATGCATGATCATGTCCTGCATCACCGCGCTGAGATTGACGCCGCTGGTGTCGGTGGCGCCGTTGGAGGTCAGCGTTCCTTTGCTCAGCGTAAGCTCCACCGTGCTTCCGCTGGTGGGCTGGTAGAGGGCGCTGCCGTCGGCGCCGAGAATAATCTGTCCGCTGCTGTCGTTAGGCAGCACCAGCGGAATAATGGGTTGCGGCGGTTGCGGGTTGTAACAGTAGAGGGTCAGGCCTTCGCTGCCGGCCCAAGCGCGTACGTCGTTTTCCGCCCAGTAGGAAACGGAGGAAAAGGTGTTGTAGTCGAAGCCGACGTTATTGTCGGAGAACCATTGATTCAGCTTTTGATTCTGCTGCGTCAGATCGCTGTTGTTCAGAATGATGTCGTTGACCGCCAGCGCATTGGGGCTATAGGGGCTGCCTTTGTATGCTTTGTAGAAGGCGAAGGCTTTTTGCGCGCTGGCGAGGTCGTCCGCCGTGATGGTGACATTGGTGTCGCCGAGGATATTGGTGACCTGATTCAGCAACGGCATGCCGTCCGACTGGCGCGCAAACGACAGATTTTCCAGAGGGTTGGAGGGGGTATAGGTCTTTTTGGAATTGGCGGCGACGGAGTCCACTTTAGTGTAAACCGGGTACATCGTGCTGGGATTATCCGCCGAGGCGCCGGAAGGCACGGTAAACGTATAGATATCGAGAGCTTCGCTATATTGATTGTCGATGTTAACCACATTCGCGGCCATGCGGATCTCCTTCAAGCGTGAGTAGGGCGTGACAAAGGCGGCGACGGGAGTGCGCGTCGCTGCGCATCCCGTCGCCAGTAGTCAATGAAGTGGGTGTTTAGAAATCTTCGAGTGGCTTGATTTCGTCTTCCGCTTTGGGATCGCTGTTGGAGGCGTCCTCTTCCGCATTTTTCTCCGAATTCTCGATATCTTCGCTGACTTTTTCGCTGGCGGCCTGATTGCTTTCAATCTGCGCCTGCTGCTCGCTGGAAATGGACTTATCGAGGGATTCCGTCAGCGCGGAAGTATTAGCCTGAATGTCCTTGAACGCGCTGGTCTGCTCAGTGACGACCTCATGGAGATTCTCTTCGGTAGCGCTGTTTAGCGCGTCATTGGAGTTCTTGATGCTGGTGGCGCTGGATTCCAGTTGCTCCAGTTGCTGGCCGTTCATTTCACTTTCATATTGCGCCTGAATTTCCAGCGTGCTGGCTTCGGCTTTCAGACCTTCTTCCAGGTTGATGGCGTTCAGGTTGTCATCAATGGAGCCACGTTCCGAATTGATCTCCTCCAGTGCGCTTTCGGTATCCTCCGGCGCGTTTTGTTTGCCATTGCTGAGCTTCTGCACGGCAGTGTCGATCTTCTCGTTCAGGGCCTTCTCAAAGGCTTCCTGCTGCTGCTTGAACAAATCCTCGGTGGTGGGCTCTTTGGCTTTGCCGCGGTTTTTGACCCACTTGAAGATGCCGTACAGAGTTGACGCCACGAAATGCAGCATCATCACCGCGCCGCCAATGGTCATGATGGAATTGAACAATTGCGCGGAGTTTTTCGGGTGGAACAGGGTGTTCCAGAATTCCGAACTTTGATCGGTGCTCAGTTGCGGCGAGTCGAAGCCAATACAGGTTTCTCCTGCAACGGTGCCGGTCAGCACGGGGATGATCTGAGTATCGGACGGATTTTGGGTGAACACGCGTTTCAACTGAAATGTGCCTTTCACCGCTACGTCCGGGATATCCGCGTTCACGTTGTCGACGAACAACGCATTGCTGTAAGTCAGGGTTTTCGCCTGCGATGAATCAACGTCCACGGTGCTGGTGTCAGTAGGGTCTTTTGCGGGAGTGAAGGTGCAGGCGTATCCCGCATTGGGTTTGCTGAGATCCAGCGCCGACGGTTTGGTCAGAGAGAGCGTGCCCACAAAGGAGGTGGTTTTGCTGTCGCTGCTGTACAGGTAATAAGTCGTGCTGTCATATTGCGCCCACACGAACGGGAACTTGCTGTAGTAAGACTCCACGGCGACGAGACCCGCCAGGGTGACGTTCTGGAAGCCTTTGGTGGACGCAAAGAAATCATTGACGCTGTTGGTAATGGAATTGGCCACATTGTCGGAAGAATTCGCGCTGCCGTCCGCCTGACCTTGTGCGGTAGTCTGCGCGCCATTCATGGCGGTTTCATAGTTCTGGGTTAACTGTGAGGTAGGGTAGGCGGCGATGGTCTGATAGAACGTGGCCGCATTGGCTATGGACTGCTGCTCATCCGTGGTTACCGTCTGCGCTGGGAAGGTAACGGGAGAGCCGAAGATATTTTGCATGACGCCGATATTGTCTACCGGGAAATACCAGCTGGAGGTGCTGGCCAGCAGGTTATAAACCAGAGAATACTGCTGCTGTTTGGTGTTGGGATCGGTGTAATACTGGTCCAGGTAAACCGTTCCGGAACCATTCTGGCTGATGACGGTTCCGCCTTCGAGCAATGAGAGAATTTCCAGATCCTGATCGTAAACGCTGGCGTTCTGGGTGTCGCCAGGAGCCTGTGCGGTAGTGGGAGACAGAATGACGATGTCAGAGGTGCAGTTATTGGTGATCACACACTCTTTGCTTGGGTCGGGTTTAGGGGTGGAAGCGGCTGTTGACATGGTACTGGTCCTTGTTAAGCGTTGTAGTGAATAAAAGCGTCCTTCGTACTACAAACTTCGCCTTGCGGCGGTGCGTGCGCCTCCTGACTTTCGGTGCGAGAAAGCAGCGGTGATGCGGTTTGCTCTCGCTTATCCCTGAGAAGCGCGCGCGGGAACGCGCCATACTTTTCGGCGGTTAGTCAGAGGAGTGACTCCCCTGATGCGTCATAACTGTTTAGTCAGGATTGTCGGTTTAAGCAAGGCGACCACAGAGAAAAAACTAAAACCGTTTTGTCTTACTTTTTATGGGCTGATCGCGGCCGGTTATATCGGGGCGTCAGGCCATTGTTATATATTGATTTATGATTTTTAGGTTTTTAATTAGTGGCGCATGAGTTATAAAAAATATTTATTCTATAAAGCTAAAAAGTATATGCGACATTCCTTAAAGTTAAGCCGAACGATTAATGTGATAAGTCAAGTTAATAGTTTAAGAAAAAGATTAATAAGAGAAACTCAATGACATTATTGATGTCCACGCCCATGTTCACGGAAGAGCCGCGAGTTTCGCTTGTAGGCGCCGAAGCGTTCAAGGGTGCTAGAGAGCAAGAGGGCGCCATATCCTTGGGGTAAGAGACGCCATTATGGGGGGTGGAATAATGTCGGCGTCACTCTTTGTGGGATACACTAAGGCGCTGATTCGGGGTCTGTCGCCTCGGAAATCGTTAAGGAGAGTTGAATCATGATTTCAGGTAGCTGCCTGTGCGGCAAGGTGAAATACGACATTACGGGAAAAGTGGGAGACATCATCCACTGCCATTGCCGAACCTGCAGAAAAGCCCACGGCGCCGCATTCTCCAGCGTGGCGCGAGTGGATGACAATGACTTCAACCTGAAAGGCGCTGAGCACCTGAACGCCTTCGAATCCTCCCCGGGAAAATCCCGCTTCTTCTGCTCCCATTGCGGCACGCAGGTCTACGCGAAAAGAGAAAACACCCCCTTCACCATCCTACGACTGGGATCACTGGACAATGACCCACAATCCCAGGAAAGAAGCCACATCTGGGTCTCCGATAAAGCAAGCTGGTATGAAATCAATAAAGAACTGCCGGTGTATGAGGAGTATGAATAGCTTTATTGAAGAGCTTAAATACGAACGTTTTATCTATGAAAGCTCTCTGAAGGAAATTGTGCACTGAGATTGGACCAGAGCACGCCAATGGAAGCATTTTGGGGAGCATTTCTGCGCATTAAAAGCGAGTTATGTTGTATATATTGGTTGAATAAAAGAAATTCGCCTTGAGCTGTTTTAAAGTCATCTTCTACAACCTTATATTCAAGGCGGACGACGCCAGATGGATATTTTAATGCTGGCCTGTAGCTATTATTAGGAAATTAAAAGTGGAGAAAATCGAGTACTATCCATACCTGTTCAGACTGGAAAATACTGATCGCTTCCTTATTTGGTCAACGGAAAGCCCCTCAAGGATTTCCCTGATTCACGGAAAGCTCGCGCAGTTTTCTTCCATTTCTCATCTTGAGGATTTTGCCAAGTTAATTGGAATTGAAATAGAAAAAAATAGCGACCCAATATTAGTGGACTTGGATCTAATTATTAGATTTATCCAAGCCCCACAGAAGAATAGCTTCGACGCAAGTCAATCCCTATCTGCATGGAATTTGATCGACGACTCACTCTTTAGCTGTCTTGGGGAGACTAATAGCTTTAGGAAAGAATTTCAGTCAAAACGGTCTCTTTATGAAAAGCTTTTCTTTGATAATAACTACTACTTTTATGATCGTAGTAGATCTTCCTCAGGAATTACCTGGAGCAATACCAACATAATAGAAATAGCTGAAATACTAAGCCTGGGGATTGGGCTGTTTAAAAATAACTTAACTGACATCCAATAGAGGTTAAACGCGCATGGGGAATTCAGGCCACTGCGTCGACCAATTCACAGATAGGTGTGAACGTCTACTTCATCCCTCGTGCATAATGATCTAATGGACTCGTTTGGCGCAGGGAAAAATCTTTACCTCCGTGGCCGTAAAGCTCTCGGGATTAGGTTTGGGCTCAGTTTTGGACTAATGGAATAAGTACAAATCAAATTTAAAAAATGAAAACAACAATCGAAAAATTTAAGAGCCAAATTGCCCGTAAAGCCATTGTCTTTGATATTGGCGGGGTTCAGCTTCCAGAGGACCCGTTAAGTTCCTGGTTCGGCAAAGTGACTTCTGGTGGAAAAGGGGAAGCCTGGCCTGAATACGCTGGATGCCCCATGCATGCGCTTGCGCAGATAAATCTTTCAGGGCTTCCATTTAAACCTAAAGGGCTTGAAGACCTGGCTTTTATTTGCATCTTTATCTGTCCTGATGAGCTTCCAGATCACGACCCAAATGGGACGAAGTGGCTGATCCGGACCTATACGAGTACTTCCGATCTTGTCCCATTGCAGAACATTGCAACGGGAAGCTCGATCAAAGCCCTTCCTATGAGGCCTCGGTTGATTGAGCAGGATTACCCTTGTTGGGAAGACTTACCTGTCGACTGTCCTGATGAATTCGAAGATGAGTATTACGACCTGTTTGAAAATGTCGATGGCTTCAAATTAGGGGGCTGGCCAAGCTTGATTCAATCTGAGATCTTCTGGGCTCCCTGGAATAAGCACGACGCCGTTCCGGATTATGTCTTTCAAATCGACTCGACTGAAAAGGGCGGCTGGATGTGGGGAGATCAAGGAGTCGGTTATTTCGGTCGCGGGACCGCCTCTGGTAAGAAAAACGAATGGACGTTGGAATGGCAATGCTACTGACTCTCGCCATGCGCTGATATTGACACGTCAAGCAGGCACTCTCTGATTCTCTCGAATCCCTTCCAGAACGTGATGTAGAACATTTAATTTCATCTTAACTTACTGTTTATACGGCAATTAAATTACTATTGCAGGATCTTGGCTGTGTTTGAGCTGGGAGAGTAATGCGCCGATTTCCGTTGGCGTTATTGATCATGTTGTATGAGCAGAATGATGTATCCGAAGGGTATTTATTGCCTTTGGAAGAGATTAAAAATTTGGCGAGTAAGGAGAACAGAAATGCCAGATGCGAGAGCGCGTATTTCAGAGGCGACCAAATCCAGCAAGAGTTGGTTTGGTCAGCTGGTATACGGAACGAACAAGTTTCTTGCGGAGAATAAAGTGCCTTTGAGCGATCAAAGCGCCAACTTTGTGATAGAAAACGCCAGAAAAGCGAATGACGGCGTAATTTTTTCCAGCACGGCGCACAGACGGGAAGCCTGGCACTGGTTGCGGGAGTGGCGCAAACCGCAGGATATGCAGCTGAGTAACGCGATCAGCTCCTTGGACCCTAACTGGTATCTGAGAGGCGTTGTGTTGAATACGGCGGCTTCGTTTTGGAATTGCATCGACCCCGCCAGTGAAGGGCCGGAGTTCGCGCAAACAGGATTCGATCCAGGCGTTGACGCCTATAATCTGTTTAAGCGCTCGGCAGGCTAGGAGTCGAGGACTTCTGATCAACGCTGCGCAGTGTCGCGCAGCGTTATTAGCGCAATTAGACTTTATCCCCCATACCAGACTGTCTTGGTCTGCACATACTGCTCCAGTGCTTCCAGGCCTTTGTCCCTGCCGCCGAAACCGGAGGTTTTATAGCCGCCGAAGGGCGTGGCGATGTCGCCCTCTGAGAAGCAGTTGATGGAGACCGTGCCGGCCTTGATGGCGCGGGAGACCCGTTGCGCGCGGCGCAGGTCGGAGGTATAGAGAGACGCGGCCAGACCATAACTGGTGGCGTTCGCCAGATGAATGGCTTCGGCTTCCGTTTCGAAGGTTGAGACGGCGAGAACGGGTCCGAATACTTCCTCTTGAAACAACGTCATTTCCGCCGTGACGCCGTCGAAAATAGTTGGCTCGACACTCATTCCTGCGCCTAATTTCAGGGCTTCGCCGCCCCGTATCAATTTGGCTCCTTCCCCTTTGGCGGTTTTGATGTAACCGCAGACCTTCTCGAAGTGCGCCGGCTCGATCATAGGTCCGATAGCCGTTTCAGGGTCTTGCGGATCGCCCACTTTCCAACTGTCCACTAACCGTTTTTGCAGAATTTTGAGCAACTCTTCTTTTACGCTTTTGTGAACGATCAAACGCGAGCCGCAGCTGCAGTTTTCTCCCATATTCCAGAATGCGGCGGAGAGAATATTGTCCGCAATGTCCTCCAGGGCGTAGCTGTCTTCAAAAACAATCTGCGGACTCTTGCCGCCGCACTCCAGTACGATTTCCTTGAGATTGCTTTGCGCGGAGTAGGTGAGGAACAGGCGGCCCACCTCGGTTGAGCCTGTGAAGGACACCATGTCCACGTCAGGGTGCAGCCCTAATGGTTTTCCGGTTTCTTCACCCAGGCCGGTGACCAGCGTCAGTACCTCTGTCGGGATTCCCGCCTCGTGGGCCAGTTGCACGATGCGGTAGGCGCTTAAAGAGGTCAGCTCCGCGGGTTTGATCACCAGCGAGTTGCCGGCGGCGAGAGCGGGCGCGGCCTTCCAGGCCAGCATCAGGGCGGGGAAGTTCCAGGGCAGTACGGCGCCGACTACGCCAATAGGCTCCTTCACGATCAGCCCCAGGTTGTCGCTGGCGGTAGGGGAAATCTTTCCAAACAGCTTATCGACGGCTTCGGCGTACCAGGCGATGGTGTGAATGGTGTCGGGTATGTCCGTATTCAGGCACTCGCTGATTGGTTTGCCTGCGTCCAAACAGTCCAGCGCCGCCAGCTCTTCATGGTGCTCCTGCAGCAAAGTCGACCAGCGCAGCATGATGCGCTTGCGTTCTCCGGGTGGCAGTTTTGACCAGGCGCCAGACTCGAAGCCGGCGCGACCGGCTTTCACCGCTGCGTCCACATGGCGGCCGTTGCAGCGCTGCACCCGACCGATGACCTGCTGATTGAACGGGTTTAGCGTGTCGAAGTGAAGTTCATGGCTATTGTCCAGTCCGGGAACCAGCGCGCCTGAGTATAGCTGTGCGTCTCTGGCCAACTGAAAAACATCTTCTTTTTTTATAGGCATGATTGTTTTTCGTCCTTGTCGTTATTGATTTACGATGCTCGCCGCCAAGGCTTCCAGAAATTCCGCTTTGTCCTCTTCGCCGATCGGCGCCAGTGGCGGACGGGTGTCGCCGACGGGATAACCGATGTAAGCGCAGCCGACTTTGGCTTTCTGGTTGTAATCCGCTTTCTCCTGATTCTTGAGGGCGGGAAGGATTTTGCGCATGCCGTCCCGCAAGCGCTGATAGTCGCCCGCTTGCGCCGCCTCGATCAACGCCACATGTTCCTTGGGGAGATAGTTGGCCGCGCCGCCGATCCAGGAGCGCACGCCCCAGAAGAAATAATCCGCCGCCTGATCATCCGAGCCGCATACCACCTGAAAGTTCGGCAGGTCCGCGTTGATCAGGGTCAGTGCGCGACTGAAATCGCCGCTACTCTCTTTGATGCCGATGATGTTCGGGTCATTGGCGAGCTCCATAACGGCTTCTATGCTGATCTCCACGCCGGAACGGGCGGGGAAGTTGTACATAATGATCGGCATGCCCACGGCTGCGCTGACGCTTTGATAATGCTGAATGATTTCGTGTTGCTGGGGCAGGCAATAAATCGGCGGCGCCAGCATCAGGGCTTGGTAGCCCATCTCTTTGGCTTCCTTCGCTTTGGCGATGGAGCCGGCGGTGTGCGTATCGTTCACCCCGGCGATCAGTAAGGCGCGGCCGCCTGCCTGTCTGGCGATATACGCCATCAGGTCGCGACGCTCCTCCATGCTGAGCGTGTAGTACTCGCCTGTGGTGCCGCAGGCGACGATCCCTCTTACGCCGGAGTCTATGAGGTGGTCAAGCAATCGGCCCAGCGCCGGATAATCTATCTGATTCCGGTCATCGAAGGGGGTGACGACAGGAACCAGTACGCCATCAATGTTCATCCTTATTTCCTTTGCGATCGGTCGTTTTTGTTTTCCCGCTCAGAGATCCTTTGCTGAACCAAGGCGACTGAGTGGGGCGTCGCTCTTCATCTTATGTAAACGGTATATTGTATACAATATACATGTCGACAAAATTTATAGCGCTATGGCGCCTTATCCTCAAGACAGGCCATGAGAGTGAGAACTAAGAGGAGATAACGGGAGGTTGCGATAAAAGTGGGAGACTGGGAGTTGGCGTCCTTGCCATGGGGGAAATGTCCCTATAGAAACAGGCGAAAGCGTGGTTTACCGAGGACCGGTCTGTGATTTCAGAATCCCTGGCAAATTAGACGCGCTGTCCAGCTTGTAGGGATACATGTCGATGTCATAGAGAACGGCGTCGCCGCTGTCCCGTTTGGGATCGGTCGCCGATGAGCCGGTATAAAGGTTATTGGATGCTTTCATGTAGCCGGATTCATTCCAGTGTGGGGAACGGGCGTTTTCAAAATGGTTGTTCTGAATCAGACCCTGCGCGCCATTGGCGGTACTGATGGAGAAATAGGTGATGTTATTCCAGTAGTTATTATAAATGTGCGCGCGCGTATCCCAGCCATACAGCTTCGGATTGCGGCCGGATGCGCGATCCCAGAAGTTGTGATCTATTGTGACATGGGAGTCCTGCACGAGCATGGTGTAGTGATGTTGTTTACCGCAAACATGGGGATTGTAGCCATCAAAGTGGTTCCAGCTCAGCGTCAAGTTGCGGCTGTTTTTGATATCGATATGTCCATCACTGATCATTTTGGCTCGAATATGATCCACCCATATATGACTTGAGTTTTCAATGGTGATGCCGTCGCCAGCTTCAACAAGATGTGGATTTACGCCCTCGATCGTTAAGTTTTTGACGATGATATTTTTTACGCCGTTTATATTTAATGTAGCGCCGATAATGCGACTGTTTGCGCCTTGGCCCTTCAGCGTTTTATTGGATTTGATATGTATCCGGCTTTCATCGCGGTTTACAGAGACGGTGTCATTGGATGTGCCGCACAGCTCCGTACATGTCTGGTTGCCGACCGGGACTCTATAGAAGGTTTTGTTCTGTTCCTGATAAGAAGGACAGGTCATGGCGCAGACGCTGACTTTGCGTACTGGCGTACGGCAGTCAATCGTTGTGTTGTCAGGAACGATGACTGTTTTGGAGCCGTCGGACGTCAAGGCGGAAGTCAGCGTCTGGCAGTTGGTGGCGATAACCGTCTCGCCGCCGGCCCCGCCGGTAGTGGTGGCGAGACCGTCAGAGCCGGGCTGCCCGGCGAATCCATTAACCTGGCTGCACTCACCGTCAATAGGGTTGAAATACCAGCGTTGCAAGCCGCTGCCTATGTCCGCCGATTGCACGATGCGGGCGCCCATATTCTGTGTTTGCGCGGTAAGCGCCTTCTCGGTGTGGCGAGCGCGGATGCTGTATCCGCCAGTGCTTGATTTCACCAGGAACCATTGCTGGTTGAGGCCGCCCCAATAAGGCCACTGGATGAGATCGGCATTATCATGTTGAGCCAGGTTAAGAACGTCCAGCGCCAGATTGGAATGTGTGGCTTCAATTTTGTAGTTGTCGCCGCCGACATTCGTGACTTTGAACTTTTGGTTGGCGGAGCCCTTTGCGCGCCACTGAATCACCGCCGCGCCGTCTGCCTTGCTGACCCCTTCGATGTCCAGCGCCAATCCGGTTTCTCTGTTTACAATGCTATAAATTTTGCCGCTGACCGGCGTTGCTTCACAGTTGGCCGCTACAGCGAAAGAAGGAGTCAATAACGTGGCGGTGAGGAATGACAGGCTGACTGCGCAAAAGCCTATCCTGTGTGTTTTCATGTTCATCTTTTATCCTGAAATGAATTGCTTTGTATATTTGAGAAACCGAGGGGGCGAATTGAATATATTTTTATGGAGGAGAAGAGTATATGAAATACAGTTGCTTTTGTGAGGTTTTTCACGGTAAAAGATAACTTAACTTTGTTTTTATAATTATATGTTTGAGGATTATATTTAATGGGTTAAGCCTAATGGTTTATTTTCCTGTGAAGGCTTATGTCACGCTGGATGAGGGCGGTTTTTAATTGAGTGTCAACTTCTATTAAGTTAACTTCATTAATTAAATGGTATTAAGTTAAATGGCCGTGCGACAAGCATTTTAAGCACAAGTGTATATTTACGGTTTGGGTGTATTTCGAGTAATACTTATTAGAAAATTCCTGGCAGAAAAGTCAGGCGTGGAGTAGACGCCTGACTTTTCAACTCTTAAAAGCGACTCAAACGCAAAGACTGTAGATCGATGGTTGGCGTTTGATCCGTCGCCAACTGACGCACCAATTCACCGGTCAACGCGGCTTGAGTCAGCCCCAAATGTTGATGTCCGAAAGCGAGAATGATCTGGCGACGTTCGCCGACTCGGTCAATGACGGGAAGCGAGTCGGGCAGAGAAGGGCGGAATCCCATCCAGGTTTCGCCCTGGGCGTCGTCTAGGCCGGGTAGCAATGCCCGGGCGTGGGTGGCGAGCATGGTCGCCCTGCGCATGTTGGCGGGTTGTTGCAAGCCGCCGAACTCGACGGTGCCGGCAAGACGCAATCCTTCGTTCATGGGCGTCATAATGAAGCGCCGCTCGGCGGAGGTGACGGGAATCGACAGGGACGCCCCGGCGTTGCGCAGCATCAGGTGATAACCGCGCTCCGTATCCAGAGGGATCGATTTACCGGTCAGTTGCTTCACTAAAGGTTTGGACCAGGCTCCCGCCGCCAGCACCAGTTTGGGAACCCGAATCTGATCCCCATCACAATGCAGTTGCACGCCCTCTGTCGTTGGCGTGGCGCTATTCACCATCTTGTTCAGCACGGTTCCGCCCCGACTTTGAAAGAGCGCCCCCAACGTGCGGGTGAGGTGATAGGGGTTGGCGGTATGGCCGGTGTCCGGAAAAAATACGCCGTGTTTGACCGTCGCCCCCAATCCGGGCTCCAGTTCTCGCGCCTGAGCGCCATTCAGAACCTGGGTTTTGACGCCGCGGGTGCGCAGCGTGTCCAACGTAGCTTGATAACTTTGGAAGCTGGCGTTGCGTTCGAAGGTCAGCAATGAGCCGTTGACCCGGATCTGGCTTTCCTTCCCTGTGCCCGCCAGCAGGCGACGCCAGGCGGGCAGGGAGGCGGCGTTCAGGGCCTGTAACGCCTTACCGCTGCGGTTGTAGGAGGCTTTGCGGGTATTGAGCATGAAGCGAACCAGCCAGGGTGCGATATGAGGCAGATAGGACCAGCGGATCGCTACCGGCCCCAGCGGGTCCATCAGCATACCGGGAATCTTCCACAACAGGCCCGGCGTGGCTAAAGGCAGTATCTGCTCCGTGGCGAAGTGTCCCGCATTGCCCCGGGAGCAGCCTTCGCCGACGCCACGACCGTCAATGAGACTGACCTTCATGCCCGCCTGCTGCAGCGACAGGGCGCAACAGACGCCGACTATGCCGCCTCCCAGTACCGTGATGTCCGTGTCCAGCTCTTGCATTGAACGTCCTCTTCATTTGTGAAATTGAATATTGTATAAAATATACATTTATCTGAAGGCGGACAATCCATCACCAGCCACGGTGGCTGCTGATGGCTGGATTCGTTCTAATGACAGCCCAAGCATCACTGCAAAATTAAGACAAGAAGGGATATGGATATGAGAGAAGGCACGTTTTTCTGTATCGACGCGCATACCTGCGGCAATCCGGTGCGACTGGTGGCGGGAGGTTATCCGGCTTTGTCGGGAAACACCATGAGCCAGAAACGGCAGTACTTCATGGAGCACTACGACTGGATTCGTCAGGCGCTGATGTTTGAGCCTCGCGGGCATTCCATGATGTCCGGGTCCATTGTCTATCCCCCTTGTTCCGAGGACGCCGACGCGTCGATCCTGTTCATCGAAACCAGCGGCTGTCTGCCCATGTGCGGTCATGGGACCATTGGAACGGTCACCGCTGCCATTGAGAATGCGATTATTCGCCCGCGGGTTCCCGGCAAACTGATCCTGGACGTGCCGGCGGGCAAAATCGCCATTGATTACGAGCAGCAGGGCGCCAAGGTCGAAAGCGTTAAAATCTATAACGTGCCGGCTTATCTGGCGCACAGCGAGGTGGCGGTGCAGGTTCCCGACATTGGCGAACTGGTGGTGGATGTCGCCTATGGCGGCAACTACTACGCTATCATCGATCCGCAAAAGAACTTTCCCGGATTGGAGCACTTCAGCGTGGATCAGATTCTGCGCTTCAGTCCGTTGATTCGTCGTATTGTCGATGAAGTGGTGGAGTGCGTGCACCCGGACGACCCCACCGTACGCGGCGTGTCCCATGTACTCTGGACCGGCAAACCGACGCAGCCCGGCGTGGACGCCCGCAACGCCGTGTTCTATGGCGACCGCGCCATCGACCGTTCTCCCTGCGGCACCGGCACCAGCGCGCGCATGGCGCAATGGTTCGCCAAAGGTAAACTGAAAGTCGGCGATACCTTTGTGCACGAAAGTATTATCGGCAGCCTGTTCCAGGGCCGGGTGGAAGATGTGGCGACAGTAGGCCCGCATCAGGGGATACGACCCAGCGTGCAAGGCTGGGCCAGAGTCTATGGCCACAACACCATCTGGGTGGACAGCGAAGACCCCTATGCCCATGGATTTGAAGTGAAATAGTTAAACACTCGGCAACAAACTTTCGCTCGCCCAGAGGAAATTTTCTTGACTACTGCGGCGAGCGCCTAAAATGATAGTATCGCCTCCTTTTTTGACATCCGGGATCATTTATTGTCCGTTATGAGCACCGCAGCCGTTTATAAAACCCGTACACAGATGGTCGCAGATATTCTGCGTAAAAAAATTCTCTCTGGAGAAATTGTGGCGGGGGAGCCTTTGCGACAGGACGCCATCGCCAAAGAATTTAACGTCAGCCGTATTCCGGTGCGGGAGGCGCTGTTGCAACTGGAAGCGCAGGGACTGGTTTGTTTTGAACCCCACAAAGGCGCCACGGCGACAGAGTTGCGTCCTTCGGAAATTCGCGAACTGTTTGAGCTGCGGGCGTTGATTGAATGTCATGTGCTGGAGCAGGCCATCGACAACATGACTGACCTGGATCTGGCCGCAGCGGAGAAAATTCTCAAAGCCTTTGAGGAAGCGGTGGAGAGCGGCGACCGGGTGGAGAGCTGGAGCGAGCTGAATTATGAACTGCATGCCGCCCTCTATCATCCCGCCAACCTGCCACAGGCGATGGAAGTCGTGCGCAGCCTTAACATCAAATCTGATCGCTATATCCGTCTGCAATTGTTGTTCACGACCGGCATAGAAAAGGCCGAAAGGGAGCATGCGGATCTATTGGAATTCTGTCGCCAGCGCAACAAGAAAGCGGCGTCGGCGTTGCTGAAAAAACATATTCTGGAAGCCGGTCAGGCCATTCATGACTTGCTGATCGAACAGGCGGGCGGCGCGAGCCTCTGACCGCGCAATATCGCCGCCGCGCAGGCGCATTCATGCCTGTTTATCAACATGCCAATATCATTGCCATGTTAATAATAACGCGTTAAATCGAGGTGTTTATGACATCGTTCTGGGTGGTGGATACGAAATGCAAAGTCGCGCCGGAAAGCACTCTGCCGCAGGATGGCAGCGCCTATTACTATGGTCGCAGCGTCGTTCCTGCGCAGGCCCGTGAAGAAGCCATCGAGAATCTGACGCGCTATCTTGCGGACGACGGTATTCTGGTCGAGGAGGTGCAATCGGCGGTGTTATATGAGAACGGCCATTGGGACGCAGTGGACGAGTTCGAATTGCCCCAAAGCTATGCCGACGCCAAATTGAACAATGAGATTGAAATTGGGTGTTTTATCTCGGAAAACGCCCGCAATGAAGTTTAAGGCGGCGATCCCTGCCGCCATTCTTCTTTATGAACGACTCTAACGCGGCGAGGTGATCAGGCGGCCGTCCCCACTTTTGATCGCGCCGCTTTTCTGATGCCTGCGCCAAGCAAGCCTAAAGATAACAGCGCCCAAGCGGCTGGCTCCGGCACGTCATGGGGTTCGCCGGCGTCAAAGGGCGTAAACTCGCCGGCGACCTGCAGACCGGTGATAGCGCCTTCAAAGATAGCGAACCCAAAGCCCAGTCCAAACGCATCGCCTACGCCGGCAATGCTTCCATCCACGGGATATTCGTCAAAATCCACCTGATAATAGATGCCGTCACCCCAGGCGCCGTCCGCTCTGTAGCGGCTATTGGGCGCATCCGGCGCATAGCCTATCTCGCTGTATGCGGTCAGCAGGGCGAAACTCAGATCTTCAGTGCCGTAGATGGTCAGCTGATAAGGCGAGAAGCTGGCGCCGGAGAAGAAGACGCGGTTGATACCGTCAATATCGTCCGGCGCGGCGCCGACTCCAGAGTTTGAAAGTTCGTTGCCGCCGGCCTGATGATAGAGGACATCCGCAGCATGGTCTGTCCAGGCGACGCTGGCGTCAAACTGATGGCCTTGTTCATCACGCAAGTGGGTGGGGGTGTCGCCCGCCACGACCTGATTCCAGTGCGCGCCGCCGGCGCTGAGAATACCGTCCGCACCGACGTAGGCGGCTTCAGCGGCGCTCGTCGTGAAGTCGATATTGATCACCGTGGCGGATACGGGAAGCGCGCAAAGTGCGAACATGGCTGGCGCCAGGGATTGGCTGAGTTGTTTCAGTAGGGGATTCATAATGTGACTCCAATGCGTTTGATGAGCAATTCTCCCAGTGGTCTGGAAGAGCGTAATAAGTTGCGAGCGATGGTTGCTCTGCGTTGGAGTGAACTTTAAGAGATCAGGCGCGGGTCTTACTTGTAAATATCCGCCGTCTTCATGTCAAAAGCGCTCATAGTCCAATTCGCTTGCCATTAATCAGGCAGGCAAGTAGCCTCAGATAACCCTTTATAATCATGCAACAAAACGGACTGCTCCTGACCCTCAGGCAAACAGGATAAAAACTGGCCATGACTACCCTCAAATACTTTCTGTTTCCTCTGTTCCCGCTCTTGTTGCTGCTTAATGCGGCTTACGCTGGCGCAGAGTATTGGTGCGGCTACAGTGATGAAAACATTCGGGACTGGCGCGTCAAACGGGACAGTGAATGTCGCCTGCCGACAGGGAAGGGGGAGTTGGTGCTGATTGAAGCCGAAAAGCACTTCAATGTATCCAGCAATACCTGGTTTACGCCGGTGAAGGGACGTCATCCTGGCGCCATGTTGCGCAAGTGCGAAGGGGGCAAGGCGGCCACTTTATCCGGCGACACTATGCTGACCACCGCTAAGCTGCAAAAAATCTGTAGTCTGCAAAAAGACGGCTCGCATGACCTGCTGACTTCCGAGGGGGTACAGGCGACAGTGGAATGCCAAAACTATCAGACTATGAATATCAAGATCCAAACGGAAGCAGGCGAGAAGGACTGTGGCGTGCCGGAGGTTCTGCAGGTGGCGACGCCTCACTACAAAATCGAGTCAGCCAGGTATGGACTTGACAGCGCGGACGTCACGCGACGAGGCATCGCTCCGGAAGAAGAGCTGTGTTCGCTGGCGGTGACGGACCCGACTTATCCTGAAGATCTCACCATTGCGTTTGTCTGGGGTGATGTCGCCTGCCATTTGACCAGCTACTACAAGAACAAGCACGCCTGCGGCTGGTTCGCCAACGATAACGGCATGCGCGGTTCGAAGATGTCCAGCTTCTATGCGCAGCCGATATTGGCCAAGCTGTGCCAGAAGACAAAGAATGGCGAAGTAGAGGTTACCAAACCCTTTCGGCGCCTTGATAGCCATGATGAGAGCCTGTCCTACGTGAAAGGCTATATCCAGTGCGTCAAAGGCGCGCCGACGGGGGTCAGGCTGGCGATTAAACCTCTGGTCGGGGAAACTCAGGAAAAGCAGTGTCCCATACCAGAGGCGTTGCTGAAGGATAAGCCCGTTCATAAATCGTAACGGTAAAGGAACGGGGCTCAGTCTGTTCCATTGTCTTTATTCTTGTTGCGGCGCTGCGTTTTGTTGTAGCGGTGTCTCAGTTCGCCGATAGCCGCTGCAGTCAGAATGAGGACAATAATAAGTGCTATGTTCATGGGGTTTCTCCGTTTGCGTTGTTGATGAAACGGATGTTAAGGCGACCCCATGCGCCGCTGAATCTTGCGGCTATCCAATTGCTCTCTAATTTATCTCAAATTTATATTAATGTTTATAAATCAATGGCTTGATAAAGGTGTGCGAGCATGGATTCCGGCTCTTCAATCGAACAAATGATTGTCGATCAACACGGCGGAGACCTCGCTGAGAGGGATTATCGCATCGAATGTTTCCCGGGTGCGCAGCTCCTGCAGACGAATGACCTTAGCGCCGACATCTTTTAACACGCCATGTAATTCAACGCCGGAATTCAGCAGTACGCCGATCTTTTTATCCGCCTGTCCGCGTAATACGTCTTGCAGAGAATCGTTTTCTTTGATCACCAGCTTTGGCTCGGCGGCGAGCGCCGTCGTCGACATAAGAGCGATCAAGAAGATCCCAGGCAGCCAGGTTTTAACATTCATTGTCAGTCCTCTCATGATCTCAAGTGTGAATGTGTTCGCCGGATTAATATCGCAGCGCGCAGGCTTTTTCAACGACGTCGCCTATGACGGGCTTAAACGACAACTGGATAGCCTTGGGCTGCTGTTGTTCGCATAGCAGATAGGCGTCCAGCGACGTTTTGTCTTTATGCTGAGGGCGCCACCAGCCTTCCTGCGTCAAGGCGATCTTGTCCGCGCCTTTGGCGCATTGGCTCTGCAGTTGTTCCTGCGTGAAGAAGTCGCTCACCGTCGCCCCGGTGCGTCGCGCGTTGTGGCTGAGGACGCCGCACCCGACAGGACTGGAGCTGCTGTCCGTGCAGCGCCGGGTTCCCCATATCCAGGCGAATTCGATTGTTTCAATCCAGGTCGGGTCTTCTGCGTTGAGAATACAGCTGGCGTCCTCATCAATACCGAGATCGGCGAGTTCGCCGCGGCGAACTCCGTACCAGTAATCCGGATCTTTGACCGCGTTGGGGTGATTCTGGGTTAATGCGGGCGGTAAAGCACAATGCTTTTCCGAACTCGGCGTCTGTAAGTGAATGGACTGCGGCTGGTAATCCGCGCATACCAGCGACGCGCGGGCGCCGCCTCGTTCAGCGATTTCGACTTCGCCGTCGCGTTGAGTCATGCAACGCTCCTTCAGCGTGACGAAATTCAAGGGGCTGTTGTTTTTATGTCCTAGTCGCTTGTGGTTGCTTTCGCAGAAAAAAATATCGCCAGCGATGTCTCCGGTATCCGCCGACTGATAATAAGAGGTGCCGAGCTTCGCCATGCGGTCGCCAATCACCAGGCCGAACTGACCCTGTTCCGTCTCCAGCATGCAGGCGCTGGCGGAGTCGATCCCCAGCCGCTCCACGGTTCCTGCATCGACGCCGCACCAGTAGTTTAGCGCCGGCGGCGTATCCCCGCCGTCGTAAATGATCCTGCCAAGGAGCGCCACCGCCGCCAGCGCCAGCAATGAACAGCCCGCCACAATCGGTCGCTTGAGGCGGGAAGAGGGAGCAGGCGCAGGGCCTGCGTCCACTGGGCGCTCCGACTCCATCTCCCTGCCCACCGTGTTTGCTTCGTTATCCGGCGGCGCAACGGCGGGTTCAGGGGCGGGCGGCGGTGCGGACGCTGGTTGCGGCGGCGGAGAAGGGATATCCGGTATTTTCTCAAATGGAATAATGGCGACATCCTTGAGTAATCGATAGCCTTTCTTGGGGATGGTTTCGATATATTCCGGGGCTTCGCTGCTGTCGTTAAACGCTTTGCGCAATTGCCAGATGGCCGTGTTCAAGGCCTGTTCGCCCACATACTCGTTTTCATTCCAGACCTTCTGGATCAACGCTTCCCTGGTCACTGTCCGGCCAGGGTTCTCAGCCAGCGCCAGAAGCACTTTGCAGACTTTATCGCTTAACTGATGTTCAGCCGCTTCACGATAGAGCCGGTTCGTTTCCACATTGATGCGCCATTCGCCTATCTGCATTTCTTCATAATCTCGGTCGGTCACGGGGGGCTCCTGCGCTGAAAACGGTTGGACTGCATTATACAAATCCTTTACCGGATATCAGCACAAGGAGTTAAGGAACCTTTGAAAAACTACCTGGGCAGCCATTGCGGCGTCCTTGCCAACGTTTTTCCGAGGTCCCTTCAGGGTTATTCTCACTTCACTGGGCTCGCCTTTGTTTGTTCAGGCCACGCAGATCTTGAGTTCAGATTCGCTCAGCCATAACTGCGAGGGGCAGATGCCGAATAATAATTTGTGGCATTTGTTTAAGTGCGCCAGATCCGCAAAACCTGAGTCATGGGCGGCGGTGGTCAAATTACGGCTGCGGGAAAACTGCTTGATGAAATACAACACCCGCACCCCCAGACGAAATCGTGCGAAAGAAATATTGGTTTCCTGTTTGAATAATCGACTGAGATGCGCCGCCGAAATGGGCATTAACTCCGCATAATCATCAATGGATTGGGAAAGATCAGGATTCTTCAATAATAGCTCAATCAGCTTTCGTACCCGACGGTCCATGAGTGGAGGCGATAATGGATAATGTTTGGGATTAAGGATCGTCTCCAATAATTGCTTCGCCTCACTCGCAATAGGGCGTCTCTCATATAAATTTCGGAAATCCTCTGCAATATTATCCGCGTCAAGAAAATCAAAGAGAAATCCATCCTGTTCACAACAATAATAGTTATAAGTCAGGGTGGTTTTAATGTTGCGCCAGAAATGAGAAGACACAAAGGCGATACGCTTATTAGTCAATATAAAGTCACAGCGTGCGTTAGCGGGAATCATCAGGCAGCGGGTAACAATCGATTCGCCATTCGGGAGTTTGACCTCAAACTCGCCATCCAGCCCGACAATATAACTATCCGCTATGTGCTGCCAATTATATACGCCGTCAAAGCGCCCAATATAAAGACATAAGTTGTTCCAGTGATAATACAGCGACTGATCCATTTTTCACCTCAGGTATCGACCAAATGACAATGCGATCGATTATCGAGAGGTGGTCATTTTCATGAATCTCGCGGGTCTCCGCTTTATCTCAAATTTGTATCAAATTTATATTTATGTATATAAATCAGTAGGTTGGTGTGGTCATAAAAAAGAGGATGTCATCCGAAGCGAGGTCTTCAGGCTGCGCTTCTGGCGCTCTCCAGAGACGAGAGATTACTATTGAGCCTATTAAAGGGAGGGCTTTTCGTGAGATATGTAAAAGAATTGGGCGCTTCTTTTTCTACGGCTGATTCCGAGTTTCCCAGCATATGTAGTGAAAGAGGCGATTTAACGGTTTGTTATCGGGACTGGCGGGAAGAAAGAGTAGAAATAGGTTTTAAAGATGTTGTTGCGTACAAATGGAATACTGTTATGGAGCTGTTGGATAAAGAGAGGGATGATTCGAGCTATGAAGTCTGTCAGTCGGACTGGCTTGAGTTGCATTGCCGATTAGGATTAACGACTGAGAAAAGTCACAAACATTACAGGCTTAACTTTAACGAAGTCGGCCAGCTGGAAGTATTGGCGGCATACTACGTAGTGAAAGAATGAACTGAG
Organism: Hahella sp. NS-SX17; assembly: GCF_057367735.1. Taxonomy (NCBI): domain Bacteria; kingdom Pseudomonadati; phylum Pseudomonadota; class Gammaproteobacteria; order Oceanospirillales; family Hahellaceae; genus Hahella; species Hahella sp. NS-SX17. The sequence goes on along the minus strand of NZ_CM170632.1, from coordinate 4,069,316 downwards.
TAAACCCTGAATTAATAAAATCAGGAATCGATGACGAAAAGAGTAAACCGGCGCGAGGCCGGTTTATAAAAGTGGGGCCTCTCTGAATGGCCCTCCGTTAAGGGATAGTCTCTTGGGAATAGGGGAGTGAAAAAACCTAGGGTTTTCCTGTGTAAAGTCGAGATGACAGGTATTCCCCTTCACTTATCGTTCAAATCGCACGACGCGCTTGGCGGCTGGAATCGGGGCCAATAAGGCGCCGACGAATCAGGCGATAACAACGCTGGTGCACAGGGTTAAGTGTGTAACGGTAATGATAATCAATATCGTTAACGAGGCCGGTGTGCTAAAATCGCTTCCTGTTTTTCTTAATAAAGAGGGCTCTGGGGGCGACATCGATTACCTTCGAGATGCGATGGATCAACCGGCAATAACAACGGTTATCCCTCCATTCTCAGCGGCCCCCGTTATGGCCTGACGACGCTCGTCCAGGATTATTCAGGTAAATGTCATGCTAGAAGTTCGGCGACTATCCGCCGTTTACGGGAAAGTTCGCGCGCTTGACTCTGTTTCCCTCAGCTTCGCTCCCGGCAAGTTCACGGCTTTGCTGGGGCCAAACGGCTGTGGTAAGTCAACTTTGCTGCGCGCCATCATGGGACTGATTCCCTGCGATGGCGAGGCGGCCCTGGAGGGGCGTCCGATCCAATCCATACCCCGCCGCCAGTTGGCGCAGCGCATCGCGTACCTGCCCCAGGAGTGCCACTGTCCGGACTATCTCACTTTGGGAGAGCTGATTGAGCTTGCCGGCTACTCCCGCAACCCTCTGCTGGGCGGCCCTTCAAAACGGGACAAGCGTCTTTTCCGCGACGCTCTCGACAGAATGGGACTGGCTCAATGGGCTGATCGGCCGCTACATGCGCTGTCCGGGGGCCAGCGTCAGCGCGCCTGGATCGCCATGGTGCTGGCGCAGGATGCGGAGCTGATTCTGCTTGATGAGCCGGTTAACCATCTGGATATATCCTGCCAGTATTCCGTGCTGAAACTGCTTTCAGAGCTGACCCGAAGTGAGAATAAAACCGTCGTCAGCGTGCTGCATGACCTCAATCTGACGGCTGGGTTCGCCGACGAGGTTGCTCTGATGCGCGAAGGCAGGCTTATCGCCCATGGGGCGGTGACGGAAACCATCACGGCGCAAAACATCGCCTGCGTGTATAACATTGAGGCGGATATTTTCACTCGCAATAACCGGCTGGTGTGTTTGCCTGGCGACGCTGGCATGGCTCCGGCATGAAGCGCAGAGCCTTATTCCTGCTGACGGCGCTGGCGTTGCTTCTCATCGCGCTGGGGGTGGAGCTTTCGATTGGAGCGACGCGCATTCCCGTCAGCTCGGTGCTTGACGCTCTGTTCGCATTCGACCTGGATAACTACGATCACTTTATTGTGCTGTATCAACGCTTTCCCCGGGCGTTGCTCGCCATGTACGCAGGGGCGTTGATGGCGTGCAGCGGGTTGGTGCTGCAGGCGCTGGCGCGTAATCCATTGGCGTCCCCGTCAACGCTGGGAATCAACGCTGGCGCGATGCTGTTTGTTCTTGTCGGCGCCTTTTTCTTTGAACTGGGAACGGCGGCGCAGGGGATCGCCGCCCTGGCGGGAGGCGGATTCGGTTTCGCCTGCTGTATGGCGATGGCGAAAGCCGTGGGGCTGGCCAAGGACCCGAGGGGCCTGACGCTCATTCTGTCTGGCGCGTTGGCGTCCATGCTGCTGTTTGGCGTCGCCAGCGCGATTCTGCTTACGGACCCGTCCCGACGCAGTGATTTCCTGGGCTGGGCGATGGGCAATATCAACCATGTCTATGCGGAGCGGCTGTATGACTTCTGGTGGCTGGGGGTAAGCGCGGCGGCCTTGCTGGCGGTGCTGGCGCGGCCTTTGACCCTTATCATGCTGGGGGAGGATAAGGCCGTCTCCACTGGCGTCAATGTACGCTGGGTCGTGCGGCTGGCGTTCGCCGCCGTGACGGTGGCCGCCAGCTCCGCCGTGGCCGTTTGCGGTCCCATTGGGTTTGTCGGTCTGGTCGTACCTCATATCGTGCGTCCCTTCACCGGAGCCAAGTTCACCTACAGTCTTCCGGGCGCCGCACTGATGGGGGCCTGTATCTGTCTCCTGGCTGATGTTGTCGCCCGTCAGGCGTTTGCGCCCTTTATCCTGCATACGGGACTGGTCATGGACTTGCTCGGCGGCATTGTTTTTGTCTTTCTTGTGCGACGTTTTTATCTCACTCCACGTCATGGAGTCGCGGCGTGAAGTTGTCGACGGCGACCGATGGCAGGCGGGTATTGCTGTTTGGCAATGGTCTGCAAATCAGAACGGGCAACCTGATCGCCGCCGGCGGACTCCTGTGCGCCGCCTTGTCGCTCGCTGTTTTGTCCCTGACCGTTGGCGCCACTGCCGTCAATCTGGAACATCTGCTCTCCGCGTTAATGGACGGCGCTGATGGGGATGTCGGCTTCGCCATTTATGAGGTGCGATTGCCGCGTATCTTACTGGGGTTCATGGCGGGCTGGTGTATCGCCATTACCGGCGCGCTGCTGCAGTCACTGTCGCGTAATCCACTGGCGGACCCAGGCTTGTTGGGGCTTAGTCAGGGTTCTATGGTCACTATCCTGTTGTTGCTGATATTTGCGCCGAAGGCGCCCCTCAGCATTATCCCCCTGACCGCCATTATTGGCGGATTGTCAGTGGCGGGATTGCTGATCTGGCTGACCAAAGGAGGGCAGGGGGACGGTCTGGCGATACTGTTGATGGGCATTGCGGTGGAAACCGTGCTGTCGTCGGTGTCTTCGATTCTGATCCTTTATACGCCGCCGGAGACCTCTTATGCGGTGTCCAGCTGGCTGGCCGGCTCTCTGTTTCAGTCCAGTTGGAGCAGTATCCTGACGCTTCTGCCCTGGTGCGCACTCAGTCTTCCCGTCATCATCGTGCTGGGAAGGTCCATTCGCAGTTACGATTTGGGCGAGAGCATGGCGTTGGCGCTGGGCGAGCCGGTTTCCCGCTCTCGTCCCATGATTCTGTTCGCCTCGGTATTACTCACTTCGGCGGCGGTGACCGCTGTCGGCCCCTTAAGCTTTCTGGGCGTTATCGCCCCTCATCTGGCCAATTTTCTATCTCGTTCATTGGGGCGCGCGCGACTGACGCTGTCTGGACTGATGGGCGGGGTTCTGGTGATCGCCGCCGATATGCTCACCCGCGGCGCGGCGGACGCCGCCGCTTTGCCCATTGGACTGAGTCTTACATTGGTTGGCGCGCCGCTGTTCATCCTGACCATGCGTTTACGGACGCTTATCGCCAGGCGCGTCTCATGAATGGCTCGATTTGTTCTTTTAACCTTGAGAGAGGTCATTATGCGTTTACTGCTGACTATTTCCGCTGCTTTGCTTTCCTGCCAGACGGCGTTCGCCGCTTCGCGACAGGCGACCGATGACGCGGGTCGCAGCGTTTCCCTGCCGGATACTCCCGCCCGGATTGTGGTGCTGCATGGACCTGCGCTGGGAATCCCCATCGCTGACCTGGGTTTGGCTCCGATTGGCAGCTATGGCCGGGCTGACGACGGCAGTTCGCTGATGGCGGTGGACTTCTACCGGGAAGTGCTGGGAGAGGCCGCGCCGAAGCCCAAGGGCGTTGGCAATCTTGGCAATATGGATATGGAAAAACTCAAGGCTTTGCAGCCTGATCTGATACTGGGCTCAGAGCATGATCAGGACAAAGTCCAACAGCTGTCAGCAATCGCTCCCGTCTATCTGCAGAATATCAGCGCTGGTCTCACCAGTGGTTTTGATGTGGAGAAGGATCTCGCCGGAGTGATTAACCGGCAGGATGAGTATCAGCGACGTCATCAGGCGTATTTGACGCGCGTAGAAGAAGTGAGAAGCCAGCTTCCTTTTGATCCTGAAAGTAAAACTTATCTGGCTGTTTTTATTACCGATCAGATTAACGCGATAGGCGATATGTCCGGCGCTGTGCAAGCGCTCAAGGACCTCGGCTATACGCGTCTGGAGCTGCCGCAGACAGGCGCGCTGTCAGGGTTCGGCTCGACTCTGCTGGCGCCTCTCAGCCCGGAAGTCTTCGGGAGGCTGAACCCTGATCTGTTGATGGTGATGAATACTTACGTCGGCGCCGAAAGAGACGCCGCTGGCGCTCAGGCCAGTCTGGATCGTATTGCGCCGGGCTGGCGGCGTTTCCTCAAACCGGCCCGTGAAGGCCGTGTTCTTTTTGTGGACTCCGCCAAAGTCACCACGCCGTCCATCGCCAGCGCGCTCCATACGCTGGAAGCCATCGCCGCTTGGGGCGCAGGTCAATAACATCGCCAGATTAATACTGTCAAAGATAAAAAGAAGCCAGGAGCCTGCTGGACTCGCAGCTACAGGCGAAATTTGACGCCTACGCCCAGCTCTCTTGGCTCGGTGACATTGGCCGCGACGCCGCCAATGGATCTGTCGTCATACTTGTAGGTGGCGGTAACCTCGTCGAAAACATTGTTGGCGAAGGCGAAGACTTCGATCTGCTCACCCATGGCGTAAGTCAGTCTCGTATTGACGATGGTGTAGCCGTCAACCTCGTAATCTGGGTCATTTTCATCCGTGGAGTGGTAGTCGTCGGTGTGGCGCAAGTCCGCCGCCAGGGTCCACTGTTCGGCGAAACGCCAGTCCCCGCCAAGGCTGACCATATACCCGGGCGCCCGCGAAAATTCGTTGCCTTCATACGTATTGCCCAGCGCATCTGTGAATTCGCCGACTTCTGTCTCCAGTAAGCCAAGGCCGGCGCGCAGATTGAAGGCCTCGTTGACCTTGAAGTCCATACCCAGCTCCATGCCGTAGGTATGCGCTGCTTTGGCGTTGGTGACGGTCACGCCATAAGGAATGGCGCCGAGGTAATCCGGCAGCAGGCGTTGTGAGTCTTTGTAGTCGCTGTAAAACAGGTTGCCTGTGAGCAATAAGCGTCCATCAAGCAGAACCGCGCGACTGAAAACCTCATAGTTCCAGACCGTTTCTTCGTCGAAGGTCACGTAGTTTCTATTGGCGAAACTCAGGTTTACGCCGCCGGGGTTATAGCCCTTGCTGGCGAGGACGCCGACTTTGACGCCGGGAGAAAACTGGTAATCCAGAGACAGCTTGGGCAGTAGCGCACTGAAGGTTTCGTCATAATCCAGTGGAACGGCGGCGAATGGAGAGGCGCCGCGGCGCTTTATGTCATCGCGCTGATAGCGCAAACCGCCGGTCAGGGTCCACAGGTCCGTCAGTGGATAACTGATTTCGGAGTACAGGCCCAACTGCTTTTTCTCATCGTCAAACTCAGACACGCCGCGAAGATAAAGAATGTCATCAGAGGTGGTGCGGGCAAGGTAAAGACCAATCACTCCCTGCATGGCCGAGTTCGGGTCGTCCAGCACCAGACGCAATTCGTTGGAAATGTTGCTCTGATCGACCTCAGCGCCGCCGTTATTGCGGGGCTCCGTCACTCGATCTACATGCAGGTCGGAATAATGCAGCTGATTGATAAGTTGCAGGTTGTCATTCAGCGCGTAATTCGCGTCCGCCACCACCGTGGAGACGTCTTGCTCCCAGCCCGGCATCGAGGTAGTGCGGTTATTGAGTTCGTCATGTGGGATTGATGCGCTTTCCCAGGTTGGGGCCTTGTTCTCGGTGCGGGAAAGGGTCAGTTTGGTTTCCAGTCCTTCAATCTCTTGCGGTAACCAGAGCAACTTCAAGCGCGCGTTTTTGTACTCAAAGTCCAGGTCGGCGTCGCCTTGCTGAAAGTCCGGGTTGGTGTAATCGACAAAGGTGTCGCGGGCGTGATAATCCAGCGCTATCCTCGCCGCCACGTCATTCGACAGCGCGCCTGACGCCGCCAGCGCGGCCCGCTTTTTATTACGTGAGCCGTACTCCAGCTGTGCGGCGCCTTCGGTGTCGAAAGTGGGGTCTTTGGTGTTAACGATGATGGCCCCGGCGATGCTGTTGGCGCCTTGAGAGGACGTCTGTGGTCCGCGAAAGACTTCAATGCTGTCGACATCCCAGATGGAGACGGCGCCAAACACCAGCTCATTGAAGCTGAGATAGTGGCCATCCAGATTGATGGTTGCCCGTGGGATTGTGCCGCCGAAGAACGCGGTGGAGCCGAAATTGGGGCCCTGGGCGTCCTGACCTCGAATGACCGGGGCGCCTGGCGTGCCGGTATACAGCACGTTGGGGACTTCCTTGATCGCGTCGGCCACGGATTCCTGGCCTTTTTTACGTTCGAGGTCCTCCTGGGTCATCACCTGCACGGAAGAGGCGGTATCTTCAATATTTCGCGTTAGCTTTTCGCCGGTGACGACGACCGGCGCCAGCTCCAGTACGGGATCTTGCGGCAAGTCGCTGGCGCCGGCGAAGGGGGAGCTGAGGGCTGCGCCCAGGCAGCCTGAAAGTGTTGCTACATGACGATACTTCATTATTTCACCTGAGAAATATGGGGCTGATCTGACAACAGCCGAAAATGTTTCCAATTGCATTGAGTCAACTAAAACCACACAGTCCAGATCAGTAGGACAGCAGGATATTCACGTCTGAATCCTTTTGTTCCGCATAATAGAATGCGTTCCATATTGTTAGTGAATCTTAATGAAAATGATTATCAATAACAACTTGGTTTGCGCAGACAGTGGCGCTTCTGCGGCGTTGTTGCATGCAGGGGCATGCATTAGAATTGCCCCGGACATCACTTGGAGCCGGAAAATATGCCCCCTCGAACCGCTGCGAATGCACAGGCTACGGCGGATAGACCGTCAGGGACGATTCAATCTGTATCTATCGCAATGCGATTTCTGGATATTCTGGCCAATGCGGGAGAACCCCTCGCGCTCGGCGCTATTGCGCGTCAGGCGCAGGCGGGCGCGTCAACCACTCATCGCTATCTGCAAAGTCTGGTGAAGGAAGGGCTGGCCTCCCAGGACCCGGCCAGTGGTTTTTATGATCTGGGGCCCGCTGCGTTGAGTATTGGCATTGCGGCGCTGAGAAGGATGGACCCCATCGAGATCGCCGCCGAGCAGATGAAGCGTATCGCCAACAATCTGGCCAGCAGCAGCGGCGTGGCCATCTGGACCCGTCGCGGTCCGACTATCGTACGCTGGTATCGCAGCGCTTATTTTTCTATCAACTCTGTCGGGCTGGGCGATGTATTGCCGATTGATAACTCCGCCTGCGGCCTGCTGTTTCAGGCGTTTCTTTCGCCGGAGGCGGTGGCTCACGCCCGCACCCAACAGCCGGAGCCGTTTCGAGGCCAGTCGCCGTCCGCGGAAACGCTGGATGAGATCCGGCGAACCGGACGCGCCAGCCTGCATAGCCACCTTCTACCTAATGTGACAGGGCAGGCGACGCCGGTTTTTGACGCGCAAGGGGAAATCTGCTGCGTGATGACGACAGTGACCAATCTTGGTCAGGACGAGACGGATAATGACGCTCTGTTCAAAGCGGCGGAAGAGGTCGCCAGGAAAAGCGGCGGCTGGGGAACCTTCCAGCGCTATTTCGGAGAGCAAGGGCGGGAATAAGTCCGCCCTGCAGAGCCTGATATGTGCAGCGCCTGTCGTTGCAGACAAATTAGAAGGAAGCTGTTTGTCTTCCTGATCAATAGTTATCCAGAAGCTGCCTGGCTCTCGTCGTCAGTCAGATGCGACATGAAAGTCGTCCCTGAGTATTCGCGGCGAAACAAACCACGCTCCGCCAATGCCGGAATAACTTGCTCCAGGGCGAGATGCATGGAGGTGACAGAGCCTCCCGGCACGCATATAAAGCCATCGATGGCGCCCGCCGCCGCCCAGTCAGCGATTTCCTCCACCGCATCCTCTGGTCTGCCTATCACCTGCCAGTGAGAGGAGCCGATGACCTCCGGCCGGGTAAGCAGCTCTTTCAAGCTCGGTTCGTCACGCAGTATCAAGCGACGTAACAGCCCCGCGTGAGTGCGACTGCGGAGCTGGGCGGGCGGCTCGGGGAGATCAGCGCGGGTTATAGCGCGATCCTGCGGCCATTCGGACAGGTCCAGGCCGGTCATTTCTTCAATGGAGGCGATTCTTCGCGCGCGATCCAGACGGGCGTGCGTTTCCATGTAAAGCGCCTTGGCCTGTTCCCGGGTGTCCGCGAGATAGAGGCTCAAGCCGGGCAGAACCCGAATATCCCGGGAGTGTCTTCCTTTGGCTTCGGCGCGCTGATGCAGATCCCGACGCAACTCAATTGCCGCTTCTTTATCTGGAGTGGAGGCGAACACCGCATCGGCGATAGTGGCGGCGAAATCGCGCCCGGTTTCCGAGGCGCCCGCCTGAATCAAGGGGATGCGGGAATCGCCGTAAGCGGGCAGGTTCAATGGACCCTTCACCTGGAAATGCTCGCCATGATGATCGATGGCGGCGACCCGGCTACTGTCGGCGTAGCGGCCTGTCTGCCGGTCCCGCAGCAGCGCGGACTGGGGGTAGCTGCCCCATAACCCCTTCACAACTTCCAGAAATTCGGCGGCGCGGGCGTAGCGTTCCTCCGCTGAGGGCATTTCCGTTTGGCCGAAGTTCTGATGTCCGCCGAGAGCGGTGACTACGTTCCAGCCTGCCCGGCCCTGACTGATCCAGTTTAACGACTGAATTTGCCGGGCCAGAATGTAGGGAGGGTAAAAGGTGGTTGAAGCCGTGGTCAGCAAGCCGATATGCGTCGTCTCTCTGGCGATGGCGGCCAGCAGCATTGTAGGATCGACGCTAGTGAAGCCGGGGCCGGTCTCCAGGACGCCGCTGTCCAGAAACAGCGTATCCGGCAGGAAGGCGAAATCCAGTTTCGCGGCTTCCGCGCGTCTGGCTATATCCAGGTAATAATCTGTCTGCAAGAGACTTTCCACGCCGCTATCCGGCCTTCTCCAGGCTTCTCCGCTCAACCAGGTCGGCGCCAGTGACATCCCGATATGTAGTTTCATAGATGGTGAATCCGTATGCCGGGGTTCGTGATTCGAAACCCTGAAAGTTGTGGTTCAAAAGGCAGCGGTCAGCGCTTTGGCGATAACCGCAATGAGGAGCTTGGCGGCCGAGTATAAACCAGCTAATTCATCATCTGTAGATGCAAAAGGCGATAACGAAAACTTGTTCGTTACCGCCTTTATCACAATGTTGAAGGCTAAAAGGAGTTACTGAATGGAAAAGTTAACGGCTTTCTCTTCGCTCCATACGCCCGTCGCATGCTCGCCTTTTATTGAAATGACATAGCTGCCGGTTTGCCAGTTGCGGTAAGCGCTGGCGGGCGCCAGTTCCACGCTGTAGTTATACGAGTACGGGGCGTTGGAGGAGGCAGTGGCCAGTACGTTCCAGTCGCTCCAGCACTGACTGGTGGTGGAGCCTGTCGTTGGGTTGACGCATTGTCCGTTACGGGTGATCTTGCGCTGAAAGCGCGAAATCTTGTCGTTACTTTTCACATTCCAGCGAAACAGAACGTTGCTGTTGTCGCTTTTGCTCACTCGACTGGGAGACACAGAAGCCTGACTCAGCTTGAATGAACCGCCGCCGGTTACGTTGATGAACGCCGAATTGCTCAGCTTGCCCCGGTCGTCCTCCGCCACCACGCCCCATTCGCCGGACTGAGGCAGCAGGTTATCTTTGGTTTTGAAAGATACGCTGTAAAGAGTATAGGAACGATAATCGGCGTCGTACTCCACCCGGGATGAAAACACCGGGGCGCTGCTGGTGACCGCGGTCATCAACAGGTCAATGGCTTTGGCCGGCGCGGATACTCCATTGGGCTTTTCCGTCAACCAAAGACGCTTGATCGGCGTTAAAGAAGTGAAGGTATAGTTATTGCTCGCCTGATTGACCACTTGGGGGAAGAAACTGCCGTTGACGCGGAAATGAGGATCGCCGCCGGCGAAATTCTCAATGCGCTCCACCCAGTTCTGATCGAAGAATAAGGACTCGTTGACGCCCGTGTTGTAACGTCCTTTGAAGGGATCGACCAAACGCGGCGACATATCCATATGTGTATGCGTGCCGCGCAATCCCGCATCGCCAGAATAGCCAATTCGCGCCAGGCGCTGCAGGGAGCTGACTCGCGCCGGCAGCTGAATGCGGGAAGAGGGCGCAGGCGCGCAGTTATCCGGGTATCCAGTCACATTGTTGATCATGACTGTCCCGCACTCCAGATGCAGCAAGCGCATGCTCATTTTGCTCCAGCTGGGAATGTCGTCAACGCACTGCTTGAAGGCGGCGCCTGATGGGAACGCGCGAGCGCAGTCTTCCGGCGTTTTGTTCAGATAGGTGGTCAAGAACAAATGATTGCCCGGCGACCCCACCGGTTGGTTGGGGGCGTCTTCTACGCCGTCGTAGATGCCTGTCACAAAGGTGTCGGCCCCTTTCGGGAACGGGTTAACGAGATAGTTGCCGGATTCACCTGTTTTGCCGAAATCAATGAAGCTGGTCCAGAAGTCCGTGCCGCTGTGTCCATCGTAAACCGGTTTGCTGGCGTCTCCGTCGTACGGCTGAGTGCTGGAGGTATGGCTATGGTCGTAGTAGCGCCAGATGCCCCGGAACTTTTTCCGTTCTACGGGCAAGGTGATTTTTGGATAGTAGCGACGGGAGAACTCTTTAGGGTTGCTGTAAAACAAGCTGCTGGCCTGCGCTTCGGTAATAGCGCCGCTTTGCAGATCTCTTCGCAAAGGATTGTCAAAGCGATAGTCTTCGAAGCGAGTCGTCGACGCTTTGGCGGATGTCTCGATGGCGTGAGCGGACGCGGCGGCGCTAATCGCCAACGTCAGAATGCTGGGCGCAACCCACAGCAGGGACTGGGGAGCAATGCGTTGTGTTCTGGGATATAGAGATGAATGCGACATAGATAAATTTCCTTTTATTGATCAGGCAGACAAACAGCTTCCTTCTATTCGCCTGCAATGACAGAGCCTGCACCTGTCAGGCCCGGCCTCCTGCGGCCAGCCGCCGCGCAGGCGCATCCAGGCGCCTGATTATTAACATGCCAATCATCGTCACGTTAATGTTAGGGTTGGATCTGAGCTGACTGGCTCTGAAGCCGCTTTCAACTCAGCGCAGTCATCATATCGGCGAATATTTTCCCTGACTTGTAAAAAAACGGCGCCTTTCCGGAGTATCAGGGAGGTATCCGGCGCTTGGGCTTGCCGATTAAAAATGTAGTTATTCTGTCATCTTCATCGGCTATAAATGGCGACAGTCACTCTTCTAAAGTCCATTTCATTGTTAAATGGAATCACCACATACTCAGTAAGTTGTTTGTTATCTATGAAAATACGGTTGGTTGATCATTCATGGTTGGCTGCCGGGGATGGAACTCTGGATACGGGGACAATGCTGTCTCTCGTCAATCGCAAACTTGAGCAAATCAAAGACATCGCACAATGGCTTGTGCGGAAAAGCGGTGAGTGCGCTCTTGAACGGGTGCTTAATTACACCGCTTTGGTTACTGCTCTCCTGAGATGTAAAGAATCTCTTTCAAGCCACGACGACGCGCTCAAACAGGAAGTTTTCTGTGCGCTCAACGCCCACGCCACGGTGCAGCTGCTGGCGGCGGAGCGCAAGATACATTACGAATTTGGGCATATGGAGAGCTGGTAGCCGCCTCTGGTTACAGGGTGTATGAGCCTACGTCATAGGCTGAATTAACATGGCGCTGACGGCGGCGTTCATCATGGCGTTTGTCTTTACCTATGGCTTCAATACGGACCCTGGCCCGGTCGGGAGCAAAATCGCCAGTGTCGGCGAGGCCCGCACTTTTGGTTATGCCGAATACGGACTGGCGGGGTGGATGCCCATCATGCTGTTCTTCTTTATGGGGTTCGAACACTCCGTTGTGAACATGTTCCTGTTTCCCTCCGCCATGATCATGGGCGGCGATTTCTCCATCATGGACTATTTCATTTGGAACGAGATTCCCACAGCATTGGGCAATCTGGTGGGCGGGCTGGCCTTCACAGGATTAACCCTGTACAGCACCCACTATAAAACAGCGCCCAAGCGCAAACTGGTCGCCTCCGGCAAACAAGCAATGGTTTGAGTCGGAACGCCTGAAAAGACACGACGTAAGGACAGTAATAGAGCCTCGGCGCGGATGAACGGCGCCGGGGCCAGACCTATTTATGCGCAATGAGCTGACGCTTTCCTTCGGTCAATGGACCGATAAAGGCCGTAAAGACATCAATCAGGATTTTCATGGAAGTTACGTTCCGAAAGGCGCGCAACTCGCCATGAAAGGCGCTGCGTTTGCAATGGCTGACGGCGTCAGCAGCAGCTCGGTCAGTCAGGTCGCCAGTGAAACGGCGGTGAAAAGCTTTCTGGAGGATTATTTCTGCACTTCCGACGCCTGGACGGTCCAGCACGCCGCCCAGCGGGTGTTGAAAGCGACCAATTCCTGGTTATACGCGGAAGGCCAGCGTAGCGCTTATCGGTATGACAAGGAAAAAGGCTATGTCTGCACGTTCAGCGGCATCGTGTTCAAATCCGACGTCGCTCATATTCTGCACGTGGGCGACACAAGGATATACCGCTTGCGTGACGGTGCGCTGGAGCAGTTGACTCACGATCATCGTTTGTGGGTGTCGCAAAGCCAGAGTTACTTGAGCCGGGCGCTGGGATTCAGGGAGTTCATTGAAATCGACTACCAGCCTCTGCGGCTCAGACTGGGCGATATCTTCATCATGGCGACCGACGGCGTATATGAATACTGCGACGCGCGGACGTTGATCGAGGCGATTCAGGCCGCCGAGGATTTGCAAGAAGTGGCGCGATGGCTGGTTGATCACGCGTTGGAGCAGGGGAGCAAGGACAACCTGACGCTACAGATCATTCGCGTCGAGGCGCTGCCGTGCGAGGTCGACGCTTTGTTCCAGAAGCAGCTCGAAACCCTGTCGCTTCCGCCAGTTCTCAAGGAGGGCGCGGAGTTCGACGGCTATCGAATTTTGCAATGTCTGCAGACCAGCAGCCGCAGTCATATTTATCTGGCGGCGGACATCGACTCAAAAGCCAAAGTGATCATCAAGGCGCCGGGGACGGATCAGCAAGACGACCCTACCTACCTGGAACGGCTGCTGATGGAGGAGTGGGTGGCCAGACGGATCAACAGTGCGCATGTGGCGAAAGCTGCGCAGTTCGAGCGTCCGCGTCAGTTTATATACACAGTGACGGAATTCATTGAGGGACGAACCCTGAGCCAATGGCTGCGCGATCATCCGCAACCGGATCTGGAAACCGTCAGGGGTATTGTGGAGCAAACGGCGCGGGGACTGATGGCGTTTCACCGCATGGATATGCTGCATCAGGACCTCAAGCCGGACAACCTGATGGTAGACGCGTCCGGCGTAGTGAAGATCATTGATTTCGGCTCTACGAGAGTGGGCGGCGTCATAGAGAACGATCAAGGCCTGCGCCAGCCCAACCTGCTCGATACAGCCTTGTACGCCGCGCCGGAATATTTCCTGGGCGAAGTTGGCTCACCGGGGTCTGATCTCTACTCTTTGGGCGTACTGACCTATCATATGCTGTCAGGCGGGTTCCCTTACGGCGCTGACGTCGCCAAAACCCGCACCGCCAGCGCGCAGAAACGGCTCACCTACAAATCCGTCCTCAGCGAAGACAGAGACATCCCCGCCTGGATCGACGCCACCTTGAAGAGGGCCGTCCATCCCAATCCCCACAAACGCTACACCGAACTTTCGGAATTCCTCCACGACCTCCGCCACCCCAACCCCGCCTACCTCAACCAGCCCCGGCCACCTATTCTGGAGCGCAACCCGGTGATGTTTTGGCAAGGCCTTTCGTTAGCGTTGTTGGCGATTCTGATCTGGCAGGTAATGAGATGATGTGTAATGGCGTTACCCTTAGGCGCCGTTTCTTTCAAGCGAATCCAATATGGCCAGTAGTTCTCTTACGTCTGTCCGTGGCTAATACCCAGACGGAGCCACCCCGAACGCCTGCTTAAACGCGCGGTTGAAATGGCTTTGGTCGTAGAAGCCGACTTGTTGGGCGATGTGCGTGAGGGGGAGGGCTCTTTGGGTGAGCAGGGCGCAGGCTTGTTCCAGTCTGAGTCGCAGTAGCCAGGCGTGGGGCGTCATTCCGATGGTGCGTTTGAATTGCCGGAGCAATGCGAAGCGACTGAGATCGCATAGCGCCGCGAGGGTTTCCAGTGTGATTTTTTCAGACAGGTTTGCGAGACAGTAATCCTGCATACGGCGCCACTGCGTGTGGGAAAGCGCGGATTGTTGAGACCTGGGTTTGAGGGCGCGGGTTTGAATGAACAGCGCGTGCAGCAGGGAAAGCCACTCGGACTCCAGCGCCAGCGGAGAGACTGCGTCGGCGCACATGGCGTTGTGCAGGTGGAAGAGTCGCGCCGCCATGCGAGGTTCTTCAAAGACATTGCCAAATAGTTCAGGGCCATAATGCGCATCGCTCATCTCCGCGCTGGCCTCCTGCATCAAATCGTATGAGACGCGAAAAGTTCGCAACGTGTAGGCGTCGCTGTCGCTGGCTCCGTCATGAATCTCGCCAGGAGGCATCAGGGAAATATAGCCCGGCCCCAGCACTTGTGTCTCCCCTTTGTACTGCTGACGCTGTACGCCTTCCGTCACGATGCCGATGTGGTAATCCAGATGATAATGACGGCCGAAATCAAACTTGGCGAAACGCCCCGAGCCCAGCACCAGGCCTGGGATATTGGGGAGTCGTTGGTATTGGACGTTGTCGTTCATTGTGAATGGAATCGTTATCGGTCGCCGTAAAGACATACAAAGCAAAAAAACACTGAAAGAAGCAGCTTAATCTGCATGAAAAAAACAGCTGACGTCAATATTTTACAATCTCCGTCCTGTCGGCGACGCTATCTTCTTTACCTCTTGTGCTTCACTCTTAACACAAGGCTGGATTGGAAACTGGGTTGATGCAAAAGGTAGGTCATCATGAGCCTTCATATCGAAACACCGCTATTGGAGTCGCGTCCACTTAGCGTTAAATCAGGACGCGCAGTCTGGCTCAAAATGGAAGCGCTGCAGCCGTCGGGATCATTCAAGATTCGCGGTGTAGGCGCAGCCTGCGAGCATCATAAAGCGCAGGGCGCACAGCGTTTTATCAGTTCTTCCGGCGGCAACGCCGGGCTCGCGGTCGCCTATGCGGGACGATATCTTGGGGTTCCAGTGACGGTTGTCGTGCCGGAAACCGCCACTGAGAGAGCCATTGAGCTGCTGCGTCTGGAGCAGGCGGAAGTCATAGTGTATGGCGGAAGCTGGCAGGAGGCGAACGGTCGGGCGCAAGCGCTTGTCGGCGCGACGGACGCTTTTATTCATCCTTTTGATGATCCTTTGTTGTGGCGGGGCCATGCCACCTTGGTGGACGAAGTGGCGAAGGCGGGAGAGAAACCGGAAGCCGTGCTGCTTTGTGTTGGCGGCGGCGGTCTGCTCTCTGGCGTTGTCGAAGGTCTGCAGCGCAATGGCTGGGGGGATGTCCCGGTTATCGCAGCGGAAACCCTCGGCGCGGCGTCTTTTCACGCTGCGTTGCAAGCGGGCGGCGTCGTGGAGCTGGACCGCATCGACAGTATCGCTACCTCTTTGGGGGCTAAGCGCGTTGCGGAGAGGGCGTTGACCTGTGCGAAACAACATCCCGTTCACAGTCTCACCGTGTCCGATCAAAGCGCTTTATCCGCCTGCGAACGATTCCTGTCGGACCACCGCATTCTGGTGGAGCCCGCCTGCGGCGCCAGCCTCGCGGTGGTGTATGAAAGTCATCCGGTATTGGCGTCTTTCAGCAAGATTTTGGTGATAGTTTGCGGCGGCGTCACGGCGACTATCGACCAGATTCGAAAGTGGGCGGAGGCGGGATAGGCTTACCGCTCTGGGAGGCCCTTCGACAGGCTCAGGGCGAACGGGGTGGGGTTATCGTTTGTGGTTTGCTTACGTGTCCTCTGCTTTATGGGAAAGGCGGCGGCGATCTGGCTATCTGGATAATAACAACCACCCAGAAACTGTTCGCCCTGAGCTTGTCGAAGGGCGGCAGTCTCGCAGTGACCTTGAGCAAAACTGACCCAACGGGAAATAAAGTCCACTTGAGCCGATTGGGTTGGGGCGCTCTGGGAGGCCCTTCGACGGGCTCAGGGCGAACGGGGTGGGGTTATCGTTTGTGGTTTGCTTACGTGTCCTCTGCTTTATGGGAAAGTCAGCAGCAATCTGGTTGCTTGGATAATAACAACCACCCAGAAACCGTTCGCCCTGAGCTTGTCGAAGGGCGGCAGTCTCGCAGTGACCTTGAGCAAAACTGACCCAACGGGAAATAAAGTCCACTTGAGCCGATTGGGTTGGGGCGCTCTGGGAGGCCCTTCGACGGGCTCAGGGCGAACGGGCTGGGGTTATCGTTTGCGGTTTGCTTACGTGTCCTCTGCTTTATGGGAAAGTCAGCAGCAATCTGGTTGCTTGGATAATAACAACCACCCAGAAACCGTTCGCCCTGAGCTTGTCGAAGGGCGGCAGTCTCGCAGTGACCTTGAGCAAAACTGACCCAACGGGAAATAAAGTCCACTTGAGCCGATTGGGTTGGGGCGCTCTGGGAGGCCCTTCGACGGGCTCAGGGCGAACGGGCTGGGGTTATCGTTTGCGGTTTGCTTACGTGTCCTCTGCTTTTTCGGAAAGGCGGCGGCGATCTGGCTGTCTGGATAATAACAATCACACAGAAACCGTTCGCCCTGAGCTTGTCGAAGGGCGGCAGTCTCGCAGTGACCTTGAGCAAAACTAGACCTAACGGGAAATAACGACCACCTGAGCCGACTGGGGTGGAGGTGCTCTGGAAGGCCCTTCGACAGGCTCAGGGCGAACGGGCTGGGGTTATCGTTTGTGGTTTGCTTACGTGTCCTCTGCTTTATCGGAAAGGCGGCGGCGATCTGGCTGTCTGGATAATAACAATCACACAGAAACCGTTCTGTCCTGAGCCTGTCGAAGGGCGGCAGTCTCGCAGTGACCTTGAGCAAAACTAGACCCAACGGGAAATAACGTCCATTTGAGCCGACTGGGGTGGGCGCTCTGGAAGGCCCTTCGACAGGCTCAGGGCGAACGGGGAGTGCAGTTGGGTGGTTTTTCGGGGGAGGCCTTTGGACGGGCCCGGGGTGAACGGAGTGGTGGAGTGGCTGAGTCGGAGAATCTTTCTGGGAGGAACCTTTGGTAGATTTAATGCGAATGGGGCGTTAATCGCTGTTCTGCCAGGTCAGCACGCCTTTCCTGGGATAAGGGCCGAAGCCGCTGAAAAGTGAGCGGCCTTCCACTTCGACAATATTGATATGTATCCATGCTTCGTGGGATTGACGAAGCCTACTGCGGTCAACGCTGATTTGATCGTCAAGCGCGTACTCTTGCAAGATCGCTTCTATCGCCAAGGCGTCATCTTCGGAGATGCCGCGCGTTGCTCCTCCGCCAAACCAAGGTGGGCCGGTGAAGTAATTTTCCAGTTCATTTTCAGGGCTGACCAGATTCAAGTCCGGTATACCAATTGTGTTCGCAATGGGGATCAATACGCCTTCGTATTCGGGCTGCAAGCAGGCGGTTCCGCCGGTTTGATTGCTGTAAACCACCCCGGATTTACAACTGATAATAATGGCGGTTCCAACAACGTCGTAGAGTGTGATTTTCATGGTTGTGCGGCGTCTACCCAGCGCTTCTTCGACGCAGAATACTGTTTCGCCAGGTTGCGAATGCGTTTGTTGGCGCCGTGTTCGGCAAGTTCCTTCATCATTTCCCGATCCATGTCGCTACGCTCCAGCAGGACTTCATGAAGGCTGGAGTCCCGCTGTTGCAAACAGTCTCGAAACAGGGATCGCGTTAAGCCGCCAGCTCTTAGGCGTCGCATCAGGGCGGCCCGTTCAACCTTGTCGGTTGTCCAGTTTCCAAATTCCAGAGCCCGTCGAATGAGCAAGTCGAACTGGTCGTTTGTTAGCCAGGACGCAGACAGTAACTGAATAAACGCGCTTCCGCCCATCATGCTGTCCGGGTCATTAAGCGCCAGTTCCACGAAATGGTTCAGCGCCTCATCCGGGGCGGCGGTTCTGGTTGCGATCCAGTGCAGAAAGGCGGCATAGCGATAGTGCTCTGTATGGTTGTCGCCGTTTTCCTCATAGGCTTGGCATTGTTGTTTGAATAGCTCTGGATCGAGAACCTGATATTCCAGCCACTTTTCGTCATATCCCAGCTTATGTAATTCCATTATTGAGCGCCCTGAAAAAGAGGAGGGATTCTATCACTACCAGGCAATCAGGGCCCAGTCGTTGTTAAGTTAAATGAAAATGTCAGCGACAAAAGCTCGGGTATAACTCAGCGATAACGTTAGAAATTCTTAAAACAAATCCCTTTGCAAATTAGGTAGGATTGGCGGCGACGCCACTAAAAATCAGGCGCGGCAAACAAGATAGAATATTACCTAAAAGAGAACCCTAATGAGCATTGAATCCTTTGTGGGGACCTGGCTGTTGGTCAGCAGCATATCCGTAAGCAGCGAAATCGCGCAGGAGCCGGGCGCGGTCCACCACGACAAAGTTAAATCCGGACTGCGCGGCGCAGGCCAGGAGCTTATTGAGAAAACCCAGCCCACCTCCGGACTGGCCTTGACCATTGACGACAACGGGGAGTTCGAAGAAGAAAAAGAAGGCGAGCCGCAAATCAAGTGGTTCGATACGGATGGCGTTCTGACTTCTAAGGTCATTCCCTTCAGTGGTGTGATCAAATCGAATAATACCGGCGTATTTCTGCAGGCGGACGACATCCCTTCGTGGGCGGCGCCCACTGACAGATACTCCGTGATTCTCCGGTACGATGACGGCGACACGACCATCAGTGAGCAGATTTACCGCGTTGACGATAAATTAGTGCGCACAGTGAATGTGGTGACGGACGAAGCCTACCTGGATCGCACCGTGATCGTTTACACCAGGCTCTGAGATAACCTGCTCAGACCATTTTCATTCATCGAAGAAGGGATGCTTCGATAGAACTGCTGTCAGAACTAGCCGCTCAGGCATATCACTCCGCTCACTCCAACATCGTCAATAAAATCCTGATCATGGCTGACGACTAACAGGCTGCCGGTGAAATCGCGAAGCGCTTGAGCGAGCATCAGGCGGGAATCCAGGTCCAGATGGTTGTCCGGTTCATCCAACAACAATAGGGTGTCGCCGGGTTGATGACTGACAGCCAGCATGGCGACTTTCATTTTTTCACCGCCGCTCAAGGTGGCTACCGCTTGATCCGCTCGTTCCCGTCTTAGTCCAATGCCCGCCAATAGCGTGCGCTGGTCTGTTTCCGACAGATGAGGACAGAAATGCGCCAGGTTTTCCTGTGCGGACTTTGCGTTATTAAGTAACGTAAAGTGTTGGTCCAGATAGCACAGGCCTGCGTGCGCCTGAATGTCCCCATGAATAGGCGACAGGCGTCCGGTGATCGCTTTCAGCAGGGTGGATTTACCGCTGCCGTTGGCGCCGGACAGGCGGATTTTTTCTCCGAAATCGACAGAGAAGGTGATGTCGTTTTCCTGTTGCATATAAGGCAGGCGCACTTCGGTGATATCCAGAATGCGGGAGACGCGTTTTTCTGTTTTGCCCAGAGAGAGGCTCTGCTGTTTGAGCATTTCATGCTGTTTATTCAGCTGGCTGAGCTGTTCCCGCACCTGCGCCATTTGGCGGTTCTGGTTGCTTTCCCTTGCGCCGCCGGCGCGTTCCGCGTCCTGCTTCTTGTTGTTCAATAGAATCTTCGCCTGACTGCCAGAACGCGCGACCTGCTTGCCCTGGCCGGCCCGTTGCTGCGCCTTTTCCCTGTTCTTTTGCATGGTTTGGCGCATCTGCTTGATTTGCGTCTTTGCATGGTCGATGCGTCGTTCCTGGCTGGCCAGTTCATTGGCGCGCTGTTCGGCATAAACGTCATAGGCGCCGCCGTAGTGACGCACGCCGAGGCTATTCAGTTCCAGGATATCGTCCACGCAACGCAGAATATCGCGATCATGACTGATGATCAGAACCCCGCCAGGGAAGCGTCGCATTTGTTCGATCAACCAGTGTTTGCCCTGTTCATCCAGGTGGTTGCCTGGTTCGTCGAGAATGAGATAACCGTAATCGGATTGGAAAAGTTGATGCAGCGCGAGCCGGGTCAGCTGACCGCCGCTCAGGGCCTGGCAGGGTAAAAAGGGGTCTGCAGGCAGTGCCAGCGCTAATAATTGCTGCTCCAGCTCTTCCCGCAGCAGCCAGTTGTCGCCGATCAGCTCGAAATCATGAGGATCGCATCCGCCCGCAGCGACCCGGGAGAGGGCTTCCAGCTTACCGCGAACGCCCAGAAAATCGCTAACAGTCTCATACTGAACCAGCTTTTCCTCCGCGCCAATCTGTCGCAGCCAGCCCACTCGGCGGAAAGTGGTGACAGAGCCGGAATAGGGCGTCTTTTCCCCCGTCAGCAACGCCGCCAGAATCGACTTACCCGCCCCATTGCGCCCGACCAGACCGGTGATTTTATCGTCGAGGGTAAACGTCAGATCGGAAAACAGAGTGTCGCCGTTATCGAAACGATAAGTTAAGTTTTGCACGCTGATGCTGGCCATAGAACCTCCTGTCAATGGCGGAAAGAGACGCGCCTGGGATACGCCCGGAATAGTTCGCGG
Source organism: Hahella sp. NS-SX17 (assembly GCF_057367735.1). Classification (NCBI taxonomy): domain Bacteria; kingdom Pseudomonadati; phylum Pseudomonadota; class Gammaproteobacteria; order Oceanospirillales; family Hahellaceae; genus Hahella; species Hahella sp. NS-SX17. The sequence goes on along the minus strand of NZ_CM170632.1, from coordinate 4,048,660 downwards.
ATGAAGGCGGGACGAAAATGGCGTTGGGCGGCGCGTGGGAAAAACCGGAAGCAGAGTAGCTCAAACCGGTTTTGGTTGCTATAGCTAACTCATTAACAAATATAGATATTTCATTTATAAATGGCGGCTCAGCGCATCGCCTCTACGACAGGCAAACTGTCGACAAACTGCTCAAAACGGACGATTTTTCCCTGCTTCAAGGTCCACAGATGCATGACCCGGGCGGTGAAGTGTTTACCGCTCTGTTTATGGGCCCCGGAATAACTTCCATAGGCCGCGACTCTGTCATCCTGGGAGATGTAGCCTTCCACGGTGAATTGGTAGTTATCCCAATCCGTCGCCAGACGCTTGAATACATTTTCGACAATCGCATCAGGCCCAACGTAAGTCCCTGCATAGGGAAACCCTGCGGCTTCCGTCCATCTGACCTCCTCCGCCAGATGCTTCAACAAATTACGGCCGTTTTCCTCTGAATGGGCGCCTTCATAAGTGCTTTTAATGATATCGAGATTGGTCATAAACCCTCCGCCTGCATTCTGGGTTAATCGGTATGAATTTAAATCAGGGGAGGGAGTTTAAATTGCGTAAAAGAGAGGAAAAACCGGGAGTTCGTCAACTCACTGTTGCGTAGAGTGAGCGGATGAGTCTGCTGAGCATCGACATAATCAATAGAATGATGGCGTCAGCCCAAAGCAGCTTCTGTTGCTCCGCTTCGATGTCTTGGCTCTGAGCGCCTCTCCCGACTCAAGGCTGGCGGTGCTGGATATCGTTCCCGCCATGCTGCCCTCACGACTAGTCGCTGACAACGACAAATACCGCGTCGTTGAACGTCTTGTAGAGATACCGGGGTTCGAGATGTCTATGTTCTGGCGCGAACGTTCACACAGAGCCCCGGCGCATGAGTGGTTGCGGGAGTATTTCGTCAATGGAGTGGGGGATACAAGAAATTATGACGTCTGCAGGCGAAAGAAAAATGGGCGCTTAGCGCCCATTTCGCCAAATGCTTAATTGCGAGGAGGATAGGTCCCCGTTAACGCAATGCAAAATGGAATGGAAAGATAGGGTTGCTTATTTTCATGCGCAGTCGAGCCGCCCGTGAGTGTAAGCATTTGATTGGACATAGCGAGCAATGTGCCTAATGGAGGCTGTTTATAGTCAGGTTGAAGGTCTCCCGCTTGATACGCAAAAAACTGGTTTCCAGGCTCTGGTGTGGAGCCTGCGTTTGTCACAACGTTAAGTGGGTGGCTATGAAGGGGAACTTGACTGGAAGTCAGCTGTACCGTGGAGAGTCCTCCACTCTGTGCGAGTTGGTACGGGCTGAGTCCCGAGGTGGTTCCCCAACCAATTGGAGTGCGGCCTGTTAAATTTGGAAGACCCATTGAAGTGCGAGCGTCTCCACCATAGTAAGATCCAATTAGAGAAAACAACGCTTCGTTTCCTGAAATTGGAAGGAGACTTCCACTGCAGTAGCTCCAACCATTGGGCGAAAACTGATAGGTGAACATACGAACTTCAGCAATAAACTGATCAGACATGGCTCCATGCTCCTTCAAGTTAGTTACGTGGGGGATACGTACCTGTCATACAAATAATAAAACTGAGTGCAAGGTAGGGCATCAAGTTGGAATGTGGTTGCCCGCCGCTATTGTTGCCTATTGCTTCCGGGGACAAATTGGTGATGTTCGTTGAGTCTGTTGTATAGAAGCTGACGGTGGTGACGCCAGTGACTTGGCCTGAGGGACTGACATTGGTGGTAACGGCGTCGTTAGACGCTTGTAAGGTATGCGTGTGAGCAGGAATATTCGCTGTGGTTAGCGTTACTGTTTCGGCGCCGAAGGCTCCACCTAAGGGGCGGGGAGTTAGTCCTGGACCCGTCCCATAGTGAACCGGTGCGCGGCCTTGCATATTTGGAATACCGAAGTTGGTTGTCCCGTTACCGCCATAGTTAGTCCCCAGTAAGCTGTATAGCGCGGCCTGTTGGGAAATGGTAAGGAGTTGGCCGTTACAAAAGCTCCAATTTTTGGGAGCAAAGGCTCCTGCAAATATTCTGATTTCACCAATAATTGGGTCTGACATGTTGCATCTCCATTGCTGGCATTAATTGCGAGGTGGGTAAACGCCACTTAGCGCAATACAAAAATTTACTGTTAGGGAAGGTTGCATGTTTGAATGAGGCGTCGCATTGCCACTGGTATCGCCGCCGTTGCTGCTGACAGCTCCCGCGTTCATAGCTATGAGATTAGTTGCTGGGCCGTAAATGTCGGGGGTTTCCGCAAGAATGCGGTCGTTTTTCGGGCCGCCTTTATCTGCAGGAGATGATGAAGCGTAAACTGGGTGATTGTGAGTTCCCATGGTGGATTCGGTAAGCGTAACCTGCTCCAAGCCGCCTACGACGCCCACCTGAGCGGAGTAGGGAGCGCCTATATGGACTGGCGTTCGTCCGCGAAGGTCAGGTAATGCGTAGGTTGTTGAGCCATTTCCACCGAAGTAAGCGCCAATGAGAGAAAACAATGTCTGGTTTTGATTGATCGGTTGAATCTGGCCATCGCATTGCGCCCAATCAAAGGGCGGAAAACCAAATCCCATCATGCTTATTTGTCCGATATACGGAGTCATTGAGGCGTCTCCTTGTTTGATCCTTGTACAGCCCCGTTGCGCCGACAGATCGCCCGCCAACGGGTTGTTATCGAGAGTACTAAACAGCCGGAATGGTCTGCATTTAAGGAAATGCGTACAGAAAAGACTAGTTGACGCTTTTTTAATCAGCAAGGAGGCCAAACTTAGGCATGCTGGCGCGCCTGCCGTCGCCTTCTCAAACTGAATGTTGGCTCCGCTCTACAAATCGCGGCGGTTTTAATTCTTTTTGTTTCTCCGTTTGCGAAATATCTGAGTGCTCTATACTTGATCATAATCTGAACATAATAAAAATCAGATCGAGATAGATTGGAAGCCCTCTCTGGAGAGAGGACGCATCTCGGTCCTGGGTTGGGAGACAGCTTTTATTTCATGGAAAGTCAGGTTCACTTCATTGCAGGATTGCCCCGGTCAGGGTCGACGCTTCTATCCGGTATTCTTAGACAAAACCCCCGCTTCTACGCCGCTATCAGCAGCCCGATTTGCGCGTTGATGAGTGGTTGCCTGGAGCAGATGGGGGCGGAGTCGGAGTTTTATACGCTGTTTGATGAAAACCGGCGCAAGATGATCTGTCGGGGAATTTTTGACGCCTATTATCAACCGAACTCGGACTACGCGTTGATATTCGACACTAACCGCATGTGGCCCGCCCGGATGCATCAGCTTGTGGCGCTGTTTGATAACTTTAAGATGATCTGCTGCGTGCGTAACCCTGCGTGGGTGATGGATAGCTTTGAAAGGGTGTGTCGCTCCAATCCGTTTGAATACAGCCGCATGTTTAACCCGCAAACCCGACAGACCGTTTATAGCCGGTGTGAAGCGCTCGCGGCGGAAAGCGGTTCGGTCGGCATGGCGTTGACCGCGCTGAAAGAAGCATTCTATGGCGAGTTGTCCGATCGACTGTTATTGATCGACTACGATCTGCTGGCCCAATACCCCCAGAAAACCCTGTCTCTCCTGTATCAGTTTATTGACCAGCGAGAGTTCCCCCATGATTTCGACCATGTTGAATTCGACGCCGATGAATTTGATCACGCCATCGGCGTAAAAGGCTTGCACCGGGTGAAGAAGAAAGTGGAGTTTCGCCCCAGGCCCAGCATATTGCCCCCCGATCTTTTCAAGAAATACAGTGAGTTGGCGTTTTGGCTTGATACCTCCGGGACCAATGCGAGTTGCATTGCGCCCAAGCAATAACGGCGTCAGGCGAAGACTCATGGACAACACGGACATCTGCGTGTCCGATAGCGAGTCAGACTTATGAATAGATTTCTGTTGAATGGATTAACCTCTGTCTTTGTTTCCCTGGGGCTGAGCGGCGCCTCCCATGCAGGCTTGGGCGCAGGCGGCGGATATGCCTACCAGGGCGGACGCCGGGGAATGTCTGCAGGCCCCTTCGCAGGGCTGATAACGCAGGGTTCGGCTGCTGCGCTACCTGCGGATAATGCGCTGACAGCGGGGTGGGAGCGCGGCCCCGCGCCACGTTCAACAGCTGACGAGCTGGAGCTGGCCAAGGCTACGGTGGTCAAAGAGCTGGTGATTATTGACGCCGCCGTGCCGGAAAAGCACCGCATCTATGAAAAACAGGAAGCAGGCGTAGCCTTTGAAGTGTTACGGCAAGGGGAGAACGGCCTGACGCAGTTGGCGGAGATATTGTCCCGCTATCGCGACCTTGATGCTTTACATATTTTTTCTCACGCACAGGATGGAGCCCTGTATCTGGGCGACACTGTGGTCACCAAAGCCGCGCTCAGCCAGGAGGTCAACACGCTGGCGTCTATGGACCGGGCGATGAAGGATGGCGCGGATGTTATGTTCTACGGCTGTAATCTGGCGCAGAGTGAAAAAGGGGAAGCGTTGCTGGAGCTGGTCTCCGCCGCCGCCCATGTGGACGTCGCCGCTTCCAGCGACCTTACCGGCGCAGAAGGATTAGGCGGCGATTGGGATCTGGAAATCAAGAAAGGGGATATCGACGCCAAGCCCCGCTTTGACTCCATCGCTATGGTGGATTACACCTCGGTATTGCCATTCACCGGCACGCTGGCCTTGGGCAATATGCCGACGGGATACGCTAACGCCAAAAGCTACACGATCAGCGGCACTTCTTACACCATCAAGGTTAAATCCGGCGGCAGCGGCTCCAAAGATCTGTACAACTACAACACCGGGTATGTGTACGTGTCCACCAACACGTCTTTGCAAACCACCACCAGTGTGTATTTCACTGGCGGTGAAACATTCAGCCTGAGCAGCATTTATATTTATCAAGGCTTCGGCGCCCCCACTAAAACGATCAGGATCACCTCCAGCAAAGGAGGAACCCAGGACTCAGCCGGCCCGGTCAGCGCCAGTTCAGGAACGACAATCAACTTTTCCGGCGCTCAGTGGACGGACATCACCAGTTTTACGATTCAGTATTCCGACAGCACCACCATGCACTGGGTGAAGCTGGATAATATCGCCGTCGTCAATCTTCAATCTGGTTCGGATTCTGACGGTACGTTGACGGCCTCCGCTGTGGTCACGGAGCCCGTGGGGCTCAGCTCCATCGCGGATACCTCCGGTGAGGCGGTGGATCTGTTTGACTTCACCTTGACGGATGGCGGCGGTGGGGACGGCTTACCCATGACCATCAGTCAGATCATCCTGAATGTCACAGGAACCAGTACGGACACGGAGCGGGGGAAAATCATCTGGCGTCTGAACGGTAATGACGCCAGCTTCGTCACAGGCAGCTACAACGCCGCTTTGGACCGGATCACTTTTTCCAGCCTGGGCATTTCCATCGCGGATAACAGCAGCGAAACCTACACAGTCAGCGGTTATTACGGTACGCCCACCGGATTAACCGAAGATCGTACGATTATCCTGAGCGTGGACGGCGACGCCGATGTCACTGTCGGAGGCTCTGGCACGCAAATGGCGGGCGGTCAAAGCGCCGTCACCAATGGTTCCGGCACAACCCTGGATATCATCGCCTCCAACCTGACGTTCTCGACGCAGCCAGCGGGCTCCACCTCCGGTTCTGTATTGACGACGCAGCCGATAGTGGCGGCGACAGATATATTCAGCAACGTGGATGTGGATTACGCCAGTGACATCAGCCTGTCGGAATCCAGCAGCGGCTTTTTGTCTGGAACGACCACGCAGACACCCGTCAGCGGCGTCGCGACCTTTACCAACGTGGCCTACACCGCGACTGCAGACCAGGAAAACTTCGCTTTGACCGCCGCTGCTTCCGGGCTCAGCAATGGGACCTCCAGCACTGTCACTGCGGATGTGGTGGCGACCCAGCTGATATTTTCCACGCAGCCGGCGCCGACCAGTATTGATAGCGGCTCTTCCACCAGCTTTACCACGGTTCCGGTAGTGCAGGCGGTGGATGGCTCCAGTACGCTGGATGTCGGCTACAGTACGGATATCGTCCTCAGCGTGACCGACCCTAACGATGGCGTATTGGATGGGACCGTCAACAGCATGTCGGGAACCGGCGATGGCGACGGCTCCGGAACCACCGTTACGCTCACGCCCAGCAGCGGCTCAGCCACTTATACCAACCTGGCGTTGCAGTACACCAATGGCGGCGCCACCGATACCATTGCGCTTAAAGCCACCTCTGGAGGGCTAAGCAGCGCAAACAGTTCGTCTATTACCTCCAGTACCAATAACGCTCCAGTCATCTCCAATCTTAACGGCGACTCCGTCTCTTGGGCTGGCGTAGGAGCAACCGTGAATCTCGACTCCGGCGGCGACGCCAGCGGCAGCGACACGGAGCTGGATGCGCTCAATGGCGGCAATGGAGACTATGCCGGCGGAACCTTGACCGTGCAGCGGGTCGGCGGCGCCGTCACCAGCGATCTGTTTGGGTTTGATACTAGCGGCGCGGCGTTTACGGTGAATGGGAGCGACCTGCAATCCTCCGGGCAAACCTTCGCTTCATTCACTAACGCCAATGGCGTTTTGTCGATCACGTTTAACAGCTCCAGCACTACCGCCACCACGGCGCTGGTGTCGAATGTCATGAGCCGGGTCACCTATCGCAATGATACGCCGGGAGGGAACGCCTCGGTCCGCTTCACCTTAAGCGATGGCTCCAAATCCACTACTGCGGACGCCACCGTGCAGTCCGACAGCATATACATCACTAACACTACGGATACCGCCTCTATTGATCAGACCGATGGCGTGAGTTTCAGCGAAGCCATCGCCATCGCCAATGCGGACGGAACCGGCACTCAAACCCTGATTCTCGCCAGCACCATGGCGGGTCAGACGATATCCGCCACATCCGCTTCCAGTCTGGCGGAGAGCCTGACTCTGGATCTGGATTCAGCCACCGGCGCGACTATCTCTGGCGGAACCCTGACACTGGGCGGCGGCGTCACGCTGACAATGAATAACGGCAGCGGCGACACAGGGTCCATCGGAACCGTATTTGCGGGAACCGGCAGCCTGAGCAAAACCGGCGCGGGTACGCTGACGCTGACAGGAACTCAGACTTACAGCGGAACCACCACGATCAGCGCAGGCGCGCTCAGCATAGCGTCTGGTAGCAATGTGGGAAGCGGGCAGTTGGTGTTGAACGGAGGGACGCTGACGGTGACTGGATCGACCACGCTCACCAACGCGATCAATGTCGCTGCGGACAGCACATTCAGCGTCAGCAACAGTGTTACTGCCTCTGGCTTGTTGTCGGGCTCCAACGCATTGACGAAAACCGGCGCGTCGACGCTGACGTTGTCGAATACGGGGAACGCTGCTTCTTTCAGCGGCGCGATGACTGTCTCGGCGGGAACGCTGGCGGTTTCCAGTGACGGCAATCTCTCCAGCGGCGCCATTACGCTGGATGGCGGCGCGCTCAACCTGATCGGCGCAACCTTTACCGTTGATAACGCCATCTCCCTTGGGGCCGGAGGCGGTACAGTCGGGGCGGTAAGTGGCGCCAAAGTCTTGTCCGGCGTCATTTCAGGAAGCGGAAGTTTCGCTAAAACCGGCGGTCCTGCATTGACTCTATCGGCAACCAACACCTTCTCCGGCGGAGCCACGGTTAGCGGTGCAAACGGTTTAAGCGTCACAGATAGCTCTAATCTGGGATCAGGCAGCGTGACGCTAAACAGCAGCAGCCTTTTGACTGTGACGGGGTCTGGCGTAACCATCTCCAACAACCTGGTCATGAGCGGCGACGCGACGTTGAACGTCAACGATATGACCTGGTCTGGCGTGATCAGCGGCTCCAGCTCCCTGACCAAAACCGGAGCGGGAACATTGACGTTGTCCGGCTCCCAGACTCAGACAGGCGGGCTTAACGTCACCGCGGGAAGCGTCAGTATCGCCGGAGACGGCAATCTTGGATCAGGTACGCTGACACTGGATGGCGGCTCACTGATCGTGACTGGGTCCGGGATAACTGTCGACAACGCTCTCAGCCTGGGCGCAAGCAATGGGACGATCAGCCACGCCAGCGCGTTAACCTGGTCCGGCGTGATCAGCGGCTCTGGCGGGCTGACTAAAACCGGTGCGGGAACGCTGACGCTGAGCGCAACCAACACCAATACCGGGTCCATTGCGCTGTCCGCTGGAACCATGGATGTCAGCGGCGCGGTCGGAGGCGCAGTCAGCGTCGCGAGCGGAACCACCCTGCAGGGCGAGGGCTCCATCAGCGGTCTGGTGACCGTGAACAGCGGCGGTACGCTGCAGATAGGAAGCTCTCCCGGCGATCTTACCCTCGGTAACGGCCTCACCGTGAACAGCGGCGGCACGCTGGTGTCGCGCATCAACGGAACCTCCGCCGGCTCCAGCTATGATCAATACAATGTCACCGGGACAGTGGCCCTGGGCGGAACCTTGAACGTCATCGGCAGTTACACCGGCAGCGGCGGCGACAGTTTCGTGATCATCAATAACGACGCCAGCGACGCGGTCAGCGGTATTTTCAATGGATTATCTGAAGGCAATAAATCCACGACGCTAAATGGCCTGCCGCTGACCGTGAGCTATCTCGGCTCCAGCGGCAACGACGTTGCGCTTTCCATCGTGGCGCCCACCGTCACTGACGCCAAGATCTCGATATCCGGCGCTTCAGGAACCAGCGGCGCTTATAAAATCGGCGATACCGTCACCGCCACCTGGGATGACACGGGCTCCGGCGATAACAATGGCGATATCACTGGCGTAACTGTTAACTTCTCCGCATTCGGAGGCGGCTCTTCCGTTGCCGCCAGCAATTCGGCGAATACCTGGACCGCAACCTATCTGATCACGGCAGGGGCCATCGATGGAACCAACCTGAATGTATCCGTCACTGCGACGGATGTAGATGGCCTCAGCAAAACTACGGCGGACACCACCAACGCGACGGTGGACAATATCGCGCCGACAGTGACCTCCGGCAATATCTCCTTGTCTGGCGGCTCTGGAGCCAGCGGCGCTTATAAGACCGGCGATATTGTCACCGCCACCTGGAACAACACGGGCGGAGGCGACAGCAACAGCGACACTATCAGCGGCGTGAGCATGGATTTCTCCGCTTTTGGCGGCTCTTCCGTCGCCGCCAGCAATAGCTCCAACACCTGGACGGCGACCTACACCATTCTTTCCGGCGGCATCGACGCGACAAACCAGAATGTCACCGTCACCGCCACGGACAACGCCGGCAACACCAAAGCCACCGCTGGCGCGGATAATGCCACGGTGGATAATGTCGCGCCGACGCTGACCGACGCCAAGGTCTCAATCTCGGGCGCTACCGGAACCAGCGGCGCCTACAAGATCGGCGATATCGTCACGGCAACCTGGAACGACACCGCTGCGACGGGCGACAACAATAGCGACACCATTAGTACTGTGACCGTGAACTTCACCGCCTTTGGAGGCGGGGCCTCAGTCAGCGCTTCCAACAGCAGCGACACCTGGACGGCGACCTATACCCTGGTCGCCGGGGCTATCGACAGCAGTAATCTGAATATCTCCGTGACCGCCACGGACAACGCGGGCAACACCGCCTTAGTTTCGGACACCAGCAACGCGACCGTGGATACTCAGGCGCCGACAGTTTCCTCCGTCACCTCGTCAACCGGCAATGGGTCTTATAAAGCGGGCGATGGCGTATCTATCCAAATCCTGTTCGACCAATCCGTGTTTGTCTCCGGCACGCCGCAATTACAGTTGGAAACCGGCGCAACGGATCGAAACGTCAATTACGCCTCCGGTTCCGGCGGCTCTACGTTGAATTTCGCCTATACCGTGCAGTCCGGCGATACCAGTACGGATCTGGACTACACAGGAACCGGCGCGCTTGGCCTGAATGGCGGGTCTATTGTCGATGACGCAGGTAACGAGGCGACCCTGACTTTGGCCACTCCTGGCGCGACGAATTCCCTGGGCGCTAACAAAGCGCTGGTGATTGACACCACCGCGCCGACGTTGAGTTTGATCACGCCCGTTACGACGCCGACCAATGACAATACGCCCAATATCACCTTCAGCACAGATGAAGCGGGAGCGCTCAGTCTGGGCGGCAGTTGCGGCACCAGCAGCTCATTAAATATCGGCAGTACGGGCAATCACAGCATTACGCTGACGCAGACCGACAACAGTAGCGCGTTGCTGGATGGAACCTACAGCGACTGTACGGTTACGGTCACTGACGCGGTCGGCAACGCCAGTACGGCATTGGCGATTACGGCGTTCACGGTGGATACCACTGCGCCCAGCGGACACAGCGTCAGCTTTGACGACAGCACAATTAACGCCAGTGAAGCCGCCAGCCAGAGCTTTACTTTCGCCAGTGCGGAGGTGGGCGCGAGCTATAGCTACAGCATCAGCAGCTCCGGCGGCGGAACGACGGTTACTGGAAACGGAACCATCGCCAGCGCCAGCCAACAGGTGACCGGGCTCAACCTGTCTGGACTGAATGACGGGACATTAACCCTGTCCGTGACTTTGACCGACCCCGCCGGCAACGCTGCTACAGCGGTTACGAACACCACCACGCTGGATAAATCGGCTCCGACGGGGCACAGCGTGAGCTTTGACGATAGCGTGATTAACGCCAGTGAAGCCGCGAGCCAAAGTTTTACTTTCGCCAGCGCGGAGGTGGGGGCGAGCTACAGCTATAGCATCAGCAGCGCTGGAGGAGGAACGCCTGTAACAGGATCTGGTTCAATCAGCAGCGCCAACCAACAGATCTCGGGCGTTAATCTCAGCGGGCTGTCCGACGGGACTCTGACACTGTCCGTCACTCTGACTGACGCTGCTGGCAACGCCGCTACGGCGGTCACCAATACGACGTCCCTGGACCAGACTGCGCCCAGCGGTCAGAGTGTGAGTTTTGACGACAGCGTCATTAACGCCAGTGAAGCCGCGAGCCAGAGCTTTACTTTCGCCAACGCGGAAGTAGGGGCGAGCTTCAGTTACAGCGTTTCCTCCAGCGGAGGCGGAACGCCAGTTACTGGTAGCGGTACAGTGAGTAGCGTAGGCCAACAGGTTTCCAGTCTAAACCTGTCTGGCTTGAATGATGGAACGCTGACTTTGTCGGTGACCCTGACCGACACGGCTGGCAATGCCGCCAGCGCAGTCACCAATACGACGACTCTGGACCAGTCCGCGCCCAGCGGACACAGCGTCAGCTTTGACGACAGCACAATTAACGCCAGTGAAGCCGCCAGCCAGAGCTTTACTTTCGCCAGTGCGGAGGTGGGCGCGAGCTATAGCTACAGCATCAGCAGCTCCGGCGGCGGAACAACGGTTACCGGAAACGGAACCATTGCCAGCGCCAGCCAGCAAATCACCAGCCTGGATCTGAGCGGACTTGGTGACGGAACCCTGACTTTGTCGGTCATTTTGACGGATACCGCCGGCAACGCCGCAACGGCTGTCACTAATACCGCAGCGCTGGATACAACAACGCCCAGCGGGCACAGCGTCAGTTTTGACGATGGCGCGATCAACGCCACTGAAGCCGCCAGTCAGAGCTTCACTTTCGCCAGTGCGGAGGTGGGCGCGACATTCAGCTATAGCATTTCCAGCTCAGGTGGTGGAACCAACGTGACAGGAAGCGGCTCACTCACCAGTGCGACGCAGCAGGTGACCGGGGTGAATGTGAGTGGACTCTCCGATGGGACACTGACCCTGTCTGTGGTGGTCACTGACGCCAGCGGCAACGCCGCTACCGCCGTAACCGCCAACGCCACGCTGGATGCGACGGCCCCGACGCTGGCGGAAACCACTGCCGTGCTGACGCCGACCTCCGACACCACTCCGAATGTAGGTTTCTCCACTACCGAAGCGGGAACCCTGGCGGTGGGCGGTAGCTGCGGCAGCGCAGCGGAAGGCGCCGCGCCCTCGGGAACTCAGACAATCACGTTGACAGGGACGGATAACAGCAGCGCCCTGGCGGATGGAACCTATTCCGATTGCACGCTGACAGTGACTGACGCCGCAGGCAACGCCAGCGCGGCCCTGACCTTGACCAGCTTCACGGTTGACTCCACCGCGCCCTCCGGGTTCTCGGTGGCCTTCAACGATACGCTTATCAACGCCAGCGAAGCCAGTGCTAGCACCTTTGTATTTGCCTCCGGCGAAACGGGCTCAGAGTATAACTACAGCGTGACTTCCAGTGGCGGAGGAACCGCCGTGACTGGCTCTGGAACCTTGAGCAGCGCAAGCCAGAGCATCACTCTCGCCAGCCTGTCCGGCCTGAGCGATGGTTCGTTGACGCTGTCCGTGACGTTGACGGATGTCACCGGCAATGTGAGCGCCGCACAGACCGCCGCCGCCACGCTGGACGCCACCGCGCCGACGCCAAGTCTCAGCAGCACGGCCTCAGCCCCCACCAATGGGGCGTTCACGGTTTCCATTAGCTTCGGCGAGACTGTCAGCGGCTTCGTGGTCAGTGATATTGTCGCCGGCAACGCCAGCCTGAGCAGTTTCACTGACAATGGCGGCGGCAGCTACAGCGTGACGGCGACGCCATCCGCAGATGGAACCGTCACCCTGGATATCTCCGCCAGCGCGGCCCAGGACACGGCAGGCAACGCCAGCGCGGCGGCGACCCAGTTCAGCATCGTTTACGACGGCACGGCTCCTACGCCGGTGATCAGCTCTTCCGCCAGTAACCCGACAAACGCTGCGTTCTCCGCCGCCATTGCATTTGGCGAAACCGTGAGCGGATTTGCGGTCAGCGACATTGTCGCCAGCAACGCGAGTTTGAGTGGGTTTACTGATAACAGCAGCGGTAACTACAGCGTCACCGTTACACCGACCGCGGATGGTTCCGTCACCCTGGATATCGCCGCCAGCGCGGCCCAGGATACCGCTGGCAATAATAGCGCGGCGGCGACTCAGTTCAGCCTCAGTTACGATGGCAGCGGGCCCACGCTGAGCAGTTCAACGCCGGCTAACGGCGCTATGGATGTGGAATATAACGCGACCCTGTCCCTGACCTTCGATGAGGATGTGGCGACAGGCAGCGGGTCTGCGACGCAGATCAGCCTCTATCGCTCCGCCGATGATGAACTGGTGGAGGCGATTGAAGTCAGCTCTGCTCAGGTGGTTATCAGCGGCGCCACAGTCACTGTTGACCCGACGGATAATTTCACGCCGAACCAGGGCTATTATGTGCGCATCGGCGCGGAAGCATTGACCGATACTCTGGGCAACGCCTACGCCGGCTTGACCAGCGGATTGTCTTTCACCGTCGGCAACCATGTTCCGGAAGCAACGGCGGATACGGCGACGACGGATGAAGATGTCGCCATCTCCATTAAGGTGTTGGATAACGACACGGATGTGGACAGCCAGATCAACCCGGCCAGCGTTCTCGTGACTACCGCCCCGAGCCATGGCCTCGCCAAGGTGAGCGTAGCCTCCGGTGTCGTCATCTACGAGCCCGAGGCTGACTATAACGGCGCCGACAGCTTTAGCTATACCGTGGAGGATGTGCATGGCGGCGTTTCCGCTGCGGCCTTGGTGTCTATTACGGTGGGGGCGGTCAATGATGCGCCGATAGCGGTGGCGGATGTCGCAGCTACTAATATAGGTGTGCCTGTATCCATTGATGTCGCCGCTAATGATACCGATATTGATGACGCGGTGGATGCGACCACGCTGACGATTGTCGCCACGCCTTCACAGGGCGCTGCGGTCGTAAACGCAGGTAAGATCGACTACACGCCGGTTGCTGGTTTTAGCGGTAGCGACAGTTTCTCTTACACAGTGAAAGACGGGCAGGGGGCTTTGTCGAATGTGGCGATAGTGATCGTCAACGTAAATGGCTCCAACATCTTGCCAAATGCCGCCAATGACAGTGCGACGACGGATGAGGATACGGCCGTCGATATTGCTGTGCTGGATAACGACACGGATTCAGACGGCGTGTTGCAAGCGTCCACCGTTACGCTTATAGCGAAAGCGTCCCATGGCGTCGCAACGGTTAACGCCACTACCGGCGTCATTCGTTATGAGCCTGAAGAGAATTACCATGGCGCGGACAGCTTTACCTACATTGTGAAGGACAACGGCGGCTCTGCTTCCAATATCGCCACGGTCGCGGTGACGGTTAACAGCGTCAATGATGCGCCAATCGCGAAGAATGATGCAGCGAGAATATTGGAAGTCAGCGCGCATGCGATCAATGTATTGGCCAATGACATAGATGTGGATGGAGTCTTGCAGCCCGCGACGGTGGAAATCGTGGCGGCGCCATTGCATGGCGTCGTTAATATTAATGTCAGCACTGGCGCTGTCACTTATACGCCGTCCTCGACTTTTAGCGGAACGGATCAGTTCCAATATCGTGTGAAGGACGACAGCGACGCCTTGTCGAACACCGCCACCGTGACGCTGACAACCGGCTCCTTGAACGACGCGCCGCTCGCCAACAACGACAGCGCAACTACCAATGAAGACACCGCCGTAGTGATCGAGGTGCTGGATAACGACCAGGATGTGGACGGCGTACTGGACGCTTCCGCCATCAGTATCGAAAGCGCGCCAGGCAAAGGCGCGGTGACGGACAATGGCGACGGCACGCTGACCTACACGCCGGACGCCAATGTGTTCGGCTCCGACAGCTTTGAGTACAGCGTGAAAGATGACGCAGGCGACAGCTCCAACATTGCAACGGTGTCGATCGCCATTGCGCCGGTCAATGACGCGCCGACGATCAGCGGAACGGCTACGGCCTCCATTCTGGAAGGGCAGGCCTACAGCTTCACCCCGACGCTGGTTGATGTAGACAGCGGCGCACTGACGGTGACCGCGACGAACCGCCCGAGTTGGCTGAGTCTGAACGCAACGACGGGCGCACTGACTGGAACGCCCGCCGTCGGCAGCGCCGGCGTCTACAGCGGCATTGTCCTGAGCGTCAGTGATGGACAGGCCTCTGCGTCCCTGGCGGCGTTCAGCATCACCGTCATTGGCGACAACGATACAGACGGCGTCGCCAACGATGTCGATTCGGACGACGACAACGACGGCATGAGCGACAGCTTCGAGTTGCTATATGGCTTTAATCCTTTCGACAGCAGCGACGCCGCTGGAGACCTGGATGGAGACACTATCAGCAATTATCAGGAGTTCGTGGACAACACCAACCCGAACGACGCCAACGATTACGTCGATATTACGCCGCCAGTGGTGGTTGCGCCGGAAGACATTACTATCGACGCGATTGCGCTGTATACGCCGATCACGTTGAGACAGATGTTGGGCCTGGCGTCCAATGCGTCTGACTCTGACGTGGAAGCCATGCTTGCGGTGCTGGCGGCGGATAATGTGGATGGCGATGATTGCTGTAATGTGCGGGCGCAAGGGCTGTTGAACAATGCTCTGCTGCTGCCGCCAGGGCGCAATCTCATCACCTATCGCGGCGTGGACCGTAAAGGTAATGCGGCGACCGCCACGCAGGCGGTTAACATTCGTCCGCTGGTGTCGGTGAATAAAGACCAGATCAGCGTAGAAGGCGCCACCGTGCAGTTCAGAGTGATTCTGAACGGACAGTCGCCGTTCTATCCGCTGACGGTTCCTTACGTTATCGACAGTCTGAGCACCGCCTCTTCCAGCGATCATAACCTCGTCGACGGCAGCGTCACCTTCACTAAGCCGGGCAATACCGGGCAGACGGAGGCCAGCGTCAGCATTACGCTTACCGCCGACAGCATTACGGAGAATGATGAACGCCTGATTATTCGTCTGGACGATCGCACCACCAATGCGGAAGATCTGGCGGGCGGCTATGACCCGACCAATATCTATGACATCAACGCCGGCGCGAAAATCAGGCACGTTATCACCATTGTTGAACGCAATGTGGCGCCTGACGTTACGCTGCGCCTGCGTCAGAACGGGGTGGACACCATTCAGGTCACTCCTGACGGCGGGGCGGTAACCATCATCGCTACGGTGACTGATCCGAATCCTGGCGACACGCACCGCTACAACTGGAGCGCCACAGACAACTCGCTTGTGGATACAGATGGCAATACCAGCAACGCTCAGCTGGTGTTCAACCCGTCCAGCCTCGCCAGCGGCCGCTATAAAGTGCAGCTGACCGTCGCGGACGCCAGCAACGCCACCGACGGAGCCAAACTGTATTTCCGGGTAGTGGAAGCGCTACCCACATTAGACCCGGATGTGGATACGGACGGCGACGGCGTGAATGATGCCGAGGAGGGTGTGGCTGACGGTGACGACGATGGCATACCGGATTATCTGGATAACATCATCGCCACCAACGTACTGCCGGAAGTGGCGTCGGAAACCAGCTCTTATCTGGTGGAATGCGACCCCGGCGTACGCTGTAGATTGGGGCAATTCGCCATTCTGGGCTCCAACGGCGGCGTGCGCCTGGAGCCGGAGGAGTTGCAGACGCTGCCGGACATTAACACGGACGACTTGTTTGAGCCCCAGGGCGGCGTGTTTGACTTCGAAGTGCATGAGCTGGCCACACTGGGTCAAAGCGTGCGCGTCGTGTTGCCGCAAGAGCAGCCGCTGCCGGCCAATGGCGTCTACCGGAAGTTCCAGAATAATAGCTGGACGACATTTGTGGTCGACGCCAACAACGAGTTGCACTCTGCGCCGGGTAATCCGGGATATTGTCCGCCCCCGGGAGACGACAGTTGGGAGACCGGGCTGATCAGTGGATATTATTGCCTGCAATTGACCATTGAGGACGGGGGGCCCAATGATGCAGACGGACTGGTCAACGCCGCGGTGGAAGACCCTGGCGTGGTGGCGGTGGACAAGCGGACGCCTTCCGACATTGACAGCGAGGGCGGCGGCTCCGGCGGCGGCGCTATCAACTGGACCCTGCTGTTAGCGCTGCTGGGACTGAGCATCCTCTCCCGCCGCTACCTGCAATTACGCACGTCAGTCCTGGCGGCGTTTTTGATGGTCAGCCTGGGCGCGCCTGACGTCTCCCAGGCGGCGGATTGGGAGGCCATGAAGACGCGCTTGATGGACCGCGGATATCTTGAGTTTGGCGCATACCACGTCAGCGGCTCCCAGGAGGCAGGGGAGTTCAAGCGCGGCCTGGAAAGCGAAGACGTTACGGTAAGCATCAACAACTATGACGTCTCCCGCTACGGCTACCAGTTCCTTGCCGGCTATCGCTACCACCCCTATATGGCGGCGGAAATCGGCTTTCTGGATCTCGGTAACGTAAAAGTCAGCATGAGCGCCAGCGCGCTGGACTCGGAAACCCTTGAAGACGCGGTGGAGAAACATTACCCCGTCAGCGGTTCCGGCTGGACACTCTCCAACCGCTTCCTATGGCCGGTGCGGGAACAAATCACCCTTTCAGCGGAAGTCGGACTGTTCCTCTGGGAAGGCGACATCCAACTCAGCGGCGCCGACATCAACCCCGACCTCAAAGGCGACACCGACCCCATACTGGGCCTCGGTCTCAACTACCGCCTCCACAAAAACATCGACGCCTCCCTACGCCTGAAACGCGCATTCTTCGATGGCCAACATGTGGACTTGCTGGGCGTCGGGGCGGTCTGGCGGTTTAAGGGGTATTGATCCATCGTCAAGCTTTGAAGGGATTCTGGCCTTTTTCCTCTTACAGTGATGCTGGAGAGGAAGAAGGCCAGCTATAGCGCTAAACGGGGCGAGCGGTGATCTTGTAGGCATGATCTGTTCGTTGAACTATATGATCAAGCCGGTGAGGAAGCCCCTACCAAAGCAGCCTCCCGACAAACCTCCAATAACGATCCCGCAAGTTCTTCATCATTAATCGCCCGGGCGATGGCCATGCCGCCGATCATGACGACGGCTGTGCGCAGGGCTTGTTGTTCCGATGCGGCGTCTTTGGTGTCCAGGTGTTGTCTTAGTGTGTTGACGAAGCCTTTGAATACTCGGGTGTAGGTGTCGCGTACTTGCTCTTCTCGTTGCGCTATGTCGGTGGTGAGGAAAGCCAGCGGGCAGCGGACCTGATCTCCCTGGCGATGTTCCAGGCTCAGGTAACCATTGACCAGCGCCTCTAACTGTGGCGGCTGATTCTCGTCGGGGTGCAACATCGCCCGCCCCTGCAGGGCGGAGGTGACGATAGCCTCTGCGTAAAGCTGGGGCTTGGAGGAAAAGTGGGCGTAAAAGGCGCCGCGGGTCAGGCCGGCGTCGGCCATGACGTCGTTGATTCCCACCTTGTCGTAGCCGTTGAGGGCGAACAGTCGCGCTGCGCTATCCAGAATTCGTTCTCGGGTATGCTGTTTGTGATCGGGGCTCCAGGGCATGTCTTGTTCGCTCCAGGGAAGGTTCGGTTGGAAATCACAGAGTAAATCTATCGAAAAATATGTTCTTGATCATATTGTGGTGAAGGCTAGCATGTTGGCGGACACTAACAAAGACAGGAAATTCGATAATGAACGCGCAAGTACATATTCTGGGACCGCAATTCAGCACCTTTGTCCGCACCGTCATGCTGTGCTGTGAGGAAAAAGGCGTTTCCTATAGCCATGGCTTCAGCATCAATGGCGCAGAGGTGGAGCGCAAAGGCCCGGAACACCTCGCACTTAACCCTTTTGGTAAAGTTCCGGTATTGATTCATGGCGACTACACATTGTTCGAAACCGCCACCATCTGCCGTTATCTTGACGCCCAGTTTGACGGCGTTCCCCTGCAGCCAGCGGACCTGCGTCAGCGCGCCTGGGTGGATCAGTGGTCAGCCGCCATCGCCCTTTATATTGATCAGGCGGTTGTGCGTGAATATTTGTTGGAGCTGGCTTTCCCTAAAGGTGAAAACGGAGAAGTGCGCTGGAACAAAGTGTCCGAGGCGCAGCCTGGTGTGATCAAAATGTTGCAGATACTGGAGGCCCAACTGGGCGCTGCTTCCTATATTTGCGGCGAACAGTTCACTATCGCAGACGCTATGGCCATTCCTATGCTGGATTACCTGGCCAATCTGCCTCAGGCAGCGGAATTGATCGCGTCGGACTCCAGTCTCGCCGCCTATGTGGCGCGAATGAGACAGCGGCCGTCCTCTCGTAAAGTGCTGACTGCAGCGGCGAAATAGATAAGGATTTTATTAACATGGCAATGATATTGGCGTGTTAATAATCAGCCGCCTGGATGCGCCTGCGCGACGATTCGCCGGGGGAGACAGGGCCTGACATGCGCAGGTCCTGTCGTTGCCGATAAATAGAAGAAAGCTATGTGTCTGCCTGATTAATAATATGACCGCCTTATTTTGATCTGCGTTGAACCTAGACGTTCAAGGCGGACGCCAGAGCGGCTCCTTATTCTTTCCCTGTTGAACGGCCATTGCAGTCTATACTCATAAAGGGTCAACAATCGTATATTCAGGATGAGTTACGAGGAGGCGCGGGATGCTGGCGAAGTCATGCAGGGGAATGATTTTCCTGTTGTCGGCGCTGTTGTCCTCACCGGCGTCGGCCGCGGACAACATCGTCAAGCTCACTAATGGCGAATGGTCGCCTTACACCTCAGAAACACTCAGGCACGGCGGAGTGTTCACTCATATTGTCACCGAAGCTTTCGCTCTGTCGGGCTATAAGGCGGAATATCAATACCATCCCTGGAGACGAAGCTATCAGTTGGCGCAGGAAGGGAAGGCGGACGGCTCGCTGACCTGGGCCCCCACGGTGGAGAGGGAGCGTGACTTTCACTTTTCCGACCCGGTGACGAATAACAGGAAGGTGATATTCCACCTTAAGAGTTTCGACTTTGATTGGAAAAGCATAGATGACCTGGCCGGGCTGCGCATTGGAGGCACTGACGGCTACACCTACGGCGAGGACTTTGATAATGCGGCAAGGGAGGGGCGAATATCTGTGGAATATGTCGTTTCCGACAAGTTGAATATTCGCAAACTACTGGCGGGCAGGATTCAGATTTTTCCCATGGAGATTGAGGTCGGCTACTCCCTGATCAGTCAGGAAGTGTCGCCGGTGCAGACCTTGCTGATTACCAATCATCGTCGTCCGATTATGGAAACGCCGATCTGTGTCGCCATATCCCGAAAAATTGACCAGAACCGGGCGAAACAATTGCTAAAAGCCCTTAATGACGGCCTGGAGAGTCTGCGGAACTCAGGGCGATACGAAGAGATGCTGTGGCAGTCCCGCATAGGAAAATACCGGCTTAAGAGCAATACCCGTTCTCCTGGTGAAAGCGTTGAGATTCCTGGGCTGTCAAAAAATGGAGACAGACTGAGTGGACGAGTGGCGGCGGCTTTATAAACTGATCTAGCGCTTTTGGCGGATATTAAAAGAGCGCGATTTTCCCATAGAATCCAGCTTCATCAGTAAGAATTACTCCTTCAAATCAAGCTGTTTCCAGTGTTAAGGATAATCGCGAATGACAGTGTTCTACTACCAATCATTTAATTCAAACGCCAGTAAGACCAGAGACGCCATCGCCGCCTTGTCGCAGTCACATGCGCGCAGCACCCATGACAAAATGGCCTCTGGAGAAATATTGACCGCTCGAAAGAGACCTGCGTCGGACGATGGCGGGTCCGCCGCACCACCTAAAAAAGTGGCCAAACTGGCGTTGCCTACATCTCATGGCGCGTCGCCGACAATCCCTATTTTTGGCCCCCCAATGCGACTGTTTATGGAGCCGGCAGGGGCCATGAACAAAGGCTCCCTGACGGTCGTGCAGTTTCAATCGCTTGTGCAGGGCAAAGCGCGCGAAATCCATCAGGATGTGATCCGGTCCATAGGTTCTCCCATTGACCTGGGGGTATTTGGAGAAATCGACGGCAACCATTCCGACTGGAATTTCCTGAAAGACCACTTTGGAGATCTGCAACACGCCGTTTCAACGGGAAAAGCCTGCAATAGTTTTAGCGTTTATGACTGCGCAAAGCTCAAAGCCGAAATCATCGGGTCGGGGGATGGCTGGATAGCGGTTAAAAAGGACTGGGTCAACATTGCGTTTGTGCATGTTCCCAACGCCATCGCCAAGGATAAAGGGCGCGTCCAGCAGTTTTACCGGGATATCCACCAGGCCTTCATGTCTAAAGGAAAAGGGGGGCTGGATATTGTGATGGGAGACACTAATCAGAGCAGTCGAGGATTTACCGCAACGGCGCTCTCCGAAGCATTGGATATCCCGTTCACCAATGCCGGCGATTCACATGAATTCACCACCGCCGATACCCATGATAATCGCTTTCACGGCACAAACAGCAACGGGAAGGATGTCTACGATGTTGCTGTTTACAATACACGGTCGATAGAGTTTAAAAAGTTCGACTATATCTCCCAGGCGGCTTCTTCCGCCAACTCCGCCGTGGCTTTCACCGATCATATGGGCATGGCGCTTTCGGTCAGCAAAAGAATACCCTTCGTTTAAAAAACTTATGGGCGGCAATCGTGCGCGGAGCCGCCCATCTCCCAGTCTTTCTCCCAAAGTCCGAATAAAATTTCATCAGTCCTATTGTGCAACCAAAAAGTTGCGCATATACTTGCAACCGAATAGTTGCATAATTATTGCGATATCATGAAACGAGATATTTTCCAGGCGATCGCCGACCCGACACGCAGAGCCATTATGGTGTTGATCGCCGCGCAGGGCATGACGCCCAACGCCATCGCCGACCATTTCGAAATGACCCGTCAGGCGACTTCCAAGCATATTCAGATATTGAATGAGTGCGGTCTGGTGTCGCAGCAGAAGCAGGGGCGGGAAATCTTTTACCAACTCAAGCTGGAAAAGATGCAGGAAATAGATATTTGGCTGGAGCAGTTCCGAAAGTTGTGGGAAGACCGTTTCAGCCAGCTCGACGCGCTGTTAAACACCCTCAAATCAGGAGATAAAGAGCAATGAATGCGAATCTTCAGTTCGACTTCCTCGTTGATAAGGAAAACAACACCATTACCGTCAAGAGAGAGTTTCAGGCTAAGCGCCAACTGGTCTGGGATTGCTACACCAAAAGTGAGCTGCTGGATCAGTGGTTTGCGCCCAAGCCGTTCACCACGAAAACCAAAACCATGGATTTTCGTGAAGGCGGTTGCTGGCATTACGCCATGATCGATCCTGAAGGAACGGAATATTGGGCGCGATTGGACTATCAAACCATCCGTCCGATTGAAAACTACACAGCGCTGGACGGATTCACTGATGCCACCGGCGAGATTAACCCCTCACTACCACGCTCAAAGTGGGACGTATCCTTCAAAGACAAGGCGGAGCACGCATTGGTTCATACCGTCATTGCCTACAACACACTGAAAGACCTGGAAACGGTTATTCAGATGGGCATGAAAGAAGGCCTGACTTCCACATTGGAGCGACTGGACGAGTTGCTGTTAACTTTTAAGTAAGCGACCATACGAATTTCAAGTAAGCGTCCATAGGAACTTCAAGTATAGTGCGATGAAAACCGGAAGCGGCCTGCTGGCTTGTTTCCGGTTTTGCTTATCAGGACAGGAACAGGAACAGACAGAATGGGACAGCAGTTTTCAGAAATCTCAGACAAATTGACTCAGTTTATTCAGGAGCAGAAGCTGTTTTTCGTAGGAACGGCGGGTAGAGAGGGCAGGGTGAATATTTCTCCTAAAGGCATGGACTCTTTGCGGGTGCTTGGCCCTAATCGCGTCATCTGGCTGAACGTCACGGGCAGCGGCAACGAGACCTCGGCGCATATTCAGGAATGTCCCAGAATGACCGTCATGTTCGCCGCATTCGAAGGAAATCCATTGATTCTTCGTCTGTACGGAGAGGCCAAAGTGATCCATAGAAATGATCCAGAATGGGAACAACTGTTCGCTCATTTCGCCCCCATCCCCGGCGCCAGACAAATCTTCGACCTGCATGTCGACCTGGTGCAATCCTCCTGCGGCATGGCGGTTCCTTTCTACGACTACGTCGAAGACCGTGAACTACTGAAAAACTGGGCCGTAAAGAAAGGCGACGACGGCATTAAAGACTACTGGAAACAGAAGAACGAAGTCAGTCTGGATGGCAAAGAGACGCATATTGTTGAGAAGAGTGTTTGATAGGCGTTAGACGATGATGATATCCGCCTCGTCATCAGAGGAGCCGACGAAGTCTGAGTAATATTCGTGCTCCCTATCTAATTCTCGCTATTGTTTCATTCTGTTGCTTTTGTGGGTTTATTGTATTGATTGTTTGGCCGGGCGCATAGCGCGTCTGGTTGCGGTTGTTGGTCGGGTAGCGGCTTTGGGCGCGGCGTTTGGCGAATAGGGGGCGTCGATGATGGCGTTTTTAGGTGTGGGCTGGGTGGTTTGCGCCTTCTCACTAATCGAACTATATATTTTTGGGGCTGCGCGCTCCGGCCGCAGGTCTGGATCATCGATTGTCCTGACCGCGCGTTAAGGGAAGCGCAGCTTATCCATTGATTAGTGTGAGTTAATCAGGAAGTTTACTGCGCATGATCGTGGCGGGGTTGCTTCCGATAATATGCAGCGCCATGGAGGAATACTCGACATGACATGCAAGAATGAGAAGCAAGGCGCGGTGCATAGCGGCCTGTGCGATGTGACCTATCCCTGCACCAGAATTGCTTCTTCCACAGACATTCGCGCCACGCACCAACGGGACTGCTCACTGGGCGGCGGATTCGTATCTTTGGGCGATGTTCACCAGACCTTGGGTTATGAGGCCAGCATGGACCTCATCAATTTGGACGACCTGATCACGTTTATGGATAATCGCGCCAAATTCGGCACTTACTGCAATATTCCCAAATCCAGGGGCCGCGCCCATTTTTGCGTGGATAAGGGACGTCGCACTGTGGAAGGACGGCGTTTGTCCTGGCTGTGGGTATTTCCCGACGGGAATGTGCGGCCCGCTCACAAAATACTGAGCGATAACCCGACTTACGTGTGGACCAAACAGCAAATTATCGACGCCTATCGGGCCGCCCAAAATCCTGGTCTGCCTATGTTCACCCGTCACGTAGACAAGCATTCGGAACTGGCGATCACCTTCTGTCTGCCGTTGCCGTAAGGTCGCGGAGGCGCACTCATCCAATCCAGATCGCCGCTGACAGCGTATTCATCAAGGCCGGGTGGATACGCTGTCGCGCACGCCTTAAACAGCCTCAAACGCTAACTCTGCTATCCTGTGACTGATAATAGCTATCGTTATGATCAAGAACCTAAATTGGTCAATTCAACTGCGCACGTACTATAACTGAATCACTGGACGAAACCTGATAATAGCTTGAATACGAATGGAGAGAACGCAATGTCTGATAGCAAATGTCCCTTTCATCACGCGCCAGCGGAGGGAACATCGAACCGGGATTGGTGGCCCAACCAGTTGCGGCTCGAAATCCTCCACCAGCGCTCTTCTTTATCTAATCCGCTGGGTGAGGAATTCAACTACGCGGAAGCTTTCAAAAGTCTGGATCTGGCGGCGGTAAAGCAGGATCTGACTGCATTGATGACTGACTCTCAAGATTGGTGGCCCGCGGACTTCGGCCATTATGGTCCGCTGTTTATCCGCATGGCGTGGCATAGCGCCGGCACCTACCGCACCGGCGACGGACGTGGTGGCGGCGGAACCGGCAATCAACGCTTCGCCCCTCTGAATAGCTGGCCGGATAACGTTAACCTGGACAAAGCGAGACGTTTGCTGTGGCCGATCAAACAGAAATACGGGCAGAAGATTTCCTGGGCGGACCTGATGATTCTCGCCGGCAACGTGGCGCTGGAATCCATGGGCTTCAAAACCTTCGGTTTCGGCGGCGGACGTGCGGATATCTGGGAGCCGGAGCAGGATATCTACTGGGGCGCCGAGAAAACCTGGTTAGACGACAATCGCTATTCCGGCGATAGAGACCTTGAGAATCCGCTGGCCGCCGTGCAAATGGGTCTGATCTACGTGAACCCGGAAGGCCCCAACGGCAACCCGGACCCCATTGCGGCGGCCAAAGACATTCGCGAAACCTTCGCGCGTATGGCGATGGATGATGAAGAAACCGTAGCGCTGATCGCCGGCGGACACACTTTCGGTAAAACCCACGGCGCCGGCGATGCGGCGAATGTGGGGCCGGAACCGGAAGCGGCGGGCATGGCAGAGCAGGGCCTGGGATGGCGCAGCAGTTATGGCTCTGGTAAAGCCGGCGACGCTATCTCCAGCGGCCTGGAAGTGACCTGGACGGAAACGCCGACCCAATGGAGCAACAACTTCTTCGAAAACCTGTTCGGTTACGAATGGGAGCTGACCAAGAGCCCCGCCGGCGCTCATCAATGGGTTCCCAAAGGCGGCGCTGGCGCGGATAAAATTCCCGACGCCCATGATCCTTCGAAGCGTCACGTTCCGACCATGCTGACCACGGACCTGTCACTGAGATTTGATCCCGCATACGAGAAGATCTCAAGGCGTTTTTATGAGAATCCGGAACAGTTCGCGGACGCTTTCGCTCGCGCCTGGTTCAAGCTGACCCATCGGGATATGGGGCCGCGCGCACGCTACCTCGGACCGGAAGTGCCCGCCGAAGACTTAATCTGGCAAGACCCGGTTCCTGCAGTGGATCATCCGCTGATTAACGACCAGGATATCAGTGCGCTGAAGAGCAAGATTCAGGCGTCAGGGCTAACCGTCGCGCAAATGGTGTCCACCGCCTGGGCGTCCGCCTCCACGTATCGCGGCTCCGACATGCGCGGCGGCGCCAATGGCGCACGTATTCGTCTGGCTCCGCAGAAAGAGTGGGAGGTCAATCAGCCTGACCAGTTGGCGCAAGTGTTGAAGACCCTCGAAGGTATTCAGGGTGAGTTCAATAGCGCGCAATCCGGCGGCAAGAAAGTCTCACTGGCGGATATGATTGTGCTGGCGGGTTGCGCTGGCGTTGAGAAAGCCGCGCAGAACGCCGGACATAACATCAAGGTTCCATTCTCGCCGGGGCGTATGGATGCGTCGCAAGATCAAACCGACGTCGAAGCGTTCGAGGTGCTGGAGCCCATCGCGGATGGATTCCGTAATTACATGAAGGGTAAATACGCCGTTTCGGCGGAAGAGCTGTTGGTGGACAGGGCGCAACTGTTGACGCTCACTGCGCCGGAAATGACCGCGCTGATCGGCGGCCTGCGCGTTCTCAACACCAATGTCGGCCAGAGCAAACACGGCGTTTTCACCCGACGGCCTGAATCGTTGACCAATGACTTCTTCGTTAACCTGCTTGATATGGGCACGGTGTGGAAAGCAACCTCCAAAGAGGAGGATATGTTTGAAGGGCGTGACCGGGTAACGGGAGAGGTGAAATGGACTGGCGCGCGGGTGGATCTGGTGTTCGGCTCCAATTCACAGCTCAGAGCCCTGGCTGAAGTGTACGCCAGCTCCGATGCGCAGGAACGCTTCCTGAAAGACTTTGTCGCCGCCTGGAGCAAAGTCATGGACCTGGATCGCTTCGACTTGGCGTAACCAGCACAGGCCATTCGCTGCAAACGCGGATTAAACGCCTGCCCGGCCTCGGGCGGGCGTTTTTCGTTAGACCGGGTCTGTCTATGGTTTTAAGCGATGCGCTTTTCGATCCAGGCAATGGCGGCGCGACAATTCCAGAGCCGCTCCTTATCCTGCATCGCGATCTCCGCGGCAGTCATGCTACCCGGCTTATGTTCAAGAAGTGACTCCAAACGGGCTCTCTCAACCTTTAGCGCCGCCAAAACAGGGCCGCTGTCGCAGGTGAGCAGCAGCGCTGTAATCGCCTTGATGGTTTCCTCTTGGGAGGATTCGGCGGACTGGGAGAAAGGGGTGTCGGTGACGGCGAGGCAATTCGCCACCTGGCGCTGAAAGTCTTCGTCATTATCCTTCGTGTGCATACTTGAATCTCCGCCTTGGCTTTTAAGGAGCCTCTGAAAATGGTCAGTCTCTGACGAGGGTGCGGCAATCTGATTCGATAATGCATCTATAATTGTCTGCATCTGACGAACGTCCGTCGTTAGACTTCTAATAAAACCAAAAACGAAGCCTGGGGAGCAATTGCCGCTATTACGTTCAGGACACCCACATTTTTCAGGAGGAA
The DNA here is from genome assembly GCF_057367735.1 of Hahella sp. NS-SX17. Classification (NCBI taxonomy): domain Bacteria; kingdom Pseudomonadati; phylum Pseudomonadota; class Gammaproteobacteria; order Oceanospirillales; family Hahellaceae; genus Hahella; species Hahella sp. NS-SX17. Next base: position 4,021,575 of record NZ_CM170632.1, on the reverse strand, counting down.
TAATGCTCATGTCGAATTACTCACGCGTTTTGATTTCAAACCTTCTATGGCCATTGCTATGGTTACTGGCCGGTACGTCTTTGCAGGCCGCTCCCCAAGCGTCAAACGTCAGCTATGTCACAGCAATTAATACGTCTCTGGACATCAGTCTGGATAGTTTGAGCTCCAGTCAGGAAGGGTTTAAGTTTGGCATTGTCGCGCCGCCGTCTCACGGTGAGCTCAGTCCTTTGGGCCCTGTGTCAGGGCAGTCTGCGGACGGCGCCAGGTGGCGATATACGCCGCAGACGGATTTTGTCGGCGTCGATGTGTTTGAGTTCTACATCCAGGATCAACAGGGGGAGAGGGCGCAGGCCCGAGTGACGGTTTCCACGGAAGATGGGGCGATTAACCGCTATGTTTTTTCTCCCGGCAATGGCTATAACGGCGTCTCGCACATGTATGGCCCTTATGTGGCGGATGCGGTGTATGGCGCTGGCAAACCGATTAACTTCCCCTATATTCAGCCGGGAGATCGCATCGAAATTGAATCGGGAACCCGCAGCAAAACCCTGCGTATCTGGGGATTGCAAGGAACCCCTGAGCGTCCCATCGTGATCATCAATCAAGGCGCGGTTGAACTGGGCAAGGGCGGTCACACCATTGAGCTGGACGCCTGCAAATATGTGCAGATCATGGGCGTCGGCGATGATGATCTGGATACGGGCATTCATATTCATGGCGGGGCGACCAAAGGCATTCGCATGGGGGAAGCCTATACGCAGCACATTGAGCTGGCCTATCTGGAGATCGATCATACCGTTATGGCGATCAGCTTCGGCAGCAAATATCCCCTGGGCGCTGCGCCGCCCACCGATGGTATTCACATCCACCACAATGATATTCATGATATCTCCGAAGAGGCCTTCTATCTTGGCAAGGCCGCGGATCAGGGCGGCGGCGCCTACTCCACCACTCATGACCTGACAGTCGCCTACAACCGGCTGCGCGACATTGGCTATGAAGGTATTCAGATTCGCGGCTTGCGCGGCGCCAACAATCGCATTCACCATAATGAAGTGATCAATACTGGCTGGTCCCATGACGGCGGACCCAATGACATGCACGGAATCTATGGCTATGACGTACATCAGGTGAGCATCTACAACAACCTGATAAAAGGATCGGACCGCGCTGGCGTCTATATCAAAGAGTATGGGGACACCAACGACTCTCTCTTCGAGGTTTTCAATAACCTGATTATCGACTCCGGTCGCGCGGATAACGGCAAAGGGCACGGCATATTGATCTCCGCCGGCCATAGCGCCAATCTCTACAACAACACCATCGTGGGAGCGCGTGAATACGGCATTAGTTATTACAGCGACCTGGACAGCGCCCATATCGCCAACAATCTGCTGGTGGACATTCAGGATCTGATCAGCCCCATTCGCGATATAGGCAACCTCAGCATCCTGGTGGAAGGCAACCAGTTTTACGCTGATCCGGCGCAAGCGCAGTTCGTGAACGTCGCACAGGACGATTATCGGGTGGCGGCGACTAATGCTGACATCGTGGACAACGCGACGCCGCCCCTGATTGCATCGTCGGATTACGCCGACCATCCGCGTCCCGGCGGTCCTGCGTCGGATATAGGCGCACACGAAAACCAGCTGCCGGTCTCATGGGATCAGACATTTGTTTATCCATCATCAGGTACGCTCAACGGGACGCTGGCGGGCTATGACCCGGAAACCGATGCAATCGCCTACGCGGTGGCGACGCCGCCACAGTATGGGAGCGTGACGCTACAAGGCGCTGACTTTATCTATGTCGCTGATCCAGGCTTTCCGGGGCAGGATCAGTTTACGGTGGAGCTGAGCGATGGAGTGGGGCGGTCGACTTGGGCGACAGTCAGTATCGCAGGCGAATAGACTGAGTTTGATGTACGCTGGACCCGATATGACGCCCGGCGTTGTATCAGGGCCGCTCTGTATAAAGTTGAGGCCTCGCCAACGTTTTTCAGAGGTTCCCCTGGATGACAGACAGTATTGAATATAACGGACGCACAACAGATAGAAAAAACGCCATCGAGTCCGTTGAACGGGCGCTATTGCGCCATGGCGATTGGGGAAGTTGCGGCGACTTCTCCAAACCGCTGAATGAGTTAACAGACGAATATAAAATAACCATTGAGGAAAGGCCTGACAGTTTTTCCGTCACCTGTATTTCCACTATTCCCAATAGCGGTTTTGAAGTTGCTTTTTCTGTTTTAAAGAAAGACCTGTCTATCGATTTGCATAGCGTTGTTATTGGCGTTGATTGCCCGCCGCCAGATATAGACGAATAACCGCTTTAATTCCCTGTCTTTCGCTATAAATCGCCGCCCTCCATGCAACCATGTTGTGGTACTCTACGCAGCCGTTGATATCCATCGCGTTACAAGTAAACAAGTCAAGGAAATGCGGCTCTGATCTATGTGTCGGAGATTGTGGAAACAGGACGTTATTTATGACAATGGCCGTCGTCAAAGCGGAAGTTGAGTACTGCTTTAAAGAACTTATCGCTTCTCTCACCATCGCCTACCCAATATTGATTTCACTCAGTCTCAGTATGATAGCGGGGCTGACGGATATGATTGTCTTAGGGCGATTTTCAACAGTTTCACTTTCCGCCGCTGTCGTCGGCAACAGCGTCTTTATTATCTTTGCGACGGCGATCAACGGTTTAATCAGGGGAATGGTCCCGCTGTATTTTCAGTCTGAAGATACTGCAGGTAAGCATCGGGTGATACGCAGTGGCGCGCAACTGGCGTTGTTTTCCGGGGTAGTGGGATGTCTGCTGCTGCAGTTGCACGGGGTGGCGTTGACGTTTTTAAATCTGCCCGCGGACATCGCCCTCGCCGCCAGTCGCTATCTGGATGTACTGGCTTTGGGCTTGGTTCCCCTTTCACTCAGCATGCTGGTGACCAATTTGTTTGTGGTGACCAAGAACACCAAGCCTCTGTTAAAAATAAGCACTTTATCTTTTGCGGTGAACGCCCTGAGCACGGTGGTGTTGGTCTGTGGCTGGCTGGGATTGACGCCGATGGGAGAGCTGGGGGCGGCGGTAGGAACGGTTATCGGGTATGTTTTTGCGCTGGCGTTTGGCCATCGCTTGTGCGGCGCAACTCTATTCAACTCGCAGGCGGTAAAAGACGCGTTGCGGGCGGAGAGGAAAATACTGATGCGCATCATCCGAATCGGCGCGCCGATTTCCGCCTCGGTGATAGCCAAGTTTGCAGCCATGTCGGTTCTCGCGATGATCGCGGCATATTCTGGAGCAGATTCCGTCGCGGCCTTCGGTATTCTCAACAGTATCGCTTCTATAGCGTTCATTTTCGCCATCGCCTACGGGCAAGCGCAAATGTCCCGCGTAGGGACCATCAAAGAAGTGCAAGCGGAACCGCTGCGCTGGTTTATCGCTTTTCTGTTTAATGGCGTCGTTGTGATGTCGTCTTTAATCGCCGTTGTTTATTTAATTAGCGATAAATTGGTCTATTTTTATACACCTGATAGGCGTGTCGCGGAACTGGCGCTTGAGGTCGTTCCTCTTATGCTGCTGGCCTGCTTGTTCGACGGGGTGCAAGCATCCGCCGGGATTGTTCTGACGGCATTCAAAGACACATTTTTCTCATTCGTATCACTACTTATATCTTATTTCGTGTTTTGTATTCCCATGGTATTAGTATGGGGTAACGTTCAGGGTGAGGGGATCGTTTACGATCTGTTTTTCTCCATGACGGTAGGCTTGTTTGTTTTATGCATTTTGCAGGTTGCGCGTTTACATTACGTATCAACCTGTGGGCGGAATACTCTTATAGCTAACCGGCCTAAACAGAGTCGCGCCGCATAGCCTACTCTTATCGATCAAACCCTCCCTGTAAAAGAAGAGTTTTTTGACAATTGGCGGCGTTGTGAACAGCGGTAAGTTGTTCTTGCCTTTAATAGAACTTATATAAAATAAGTGCGGTTTTCAGGTATAATGCGGCGCCAAAAATTTACACTGCCTTTTGTGTATAAAAAAGCGACGGTCAAAAGCTGTTCGTTTTGCCACACTGGGTGACCTTGCCACAAACCTAGGGGGACTTAATGCCTAGTAATTCCAAAATCGTCTATACACTTACTGACGAAGCGCCTCTACTAGCAACCTATTCTTTTTTGCCGATCATCAAGAAATTCGCCGCAGCTGCGGGCGTAGACGTAGAAACCAGCGATATTTCCCTGGCGGCGCGAGTTCTCGCTAATTTCCCTGAATGTCTCTCTGAAGATCAGAAAGTGCCTGACGCATTGGCGGAACTGGGCGAGTTGGTCAAACAAGCTGACGCCAACGTCATCAAACTTCCTAATATCAGCGCCTCTATCCCGCAGTTGAAAGCGACAATCAAAGAGCTTCAGGAGCAGGGCTTCAACGTACCCAGCTATCCAGAAGAGGCGACGACTGAAGAAGAGAAGAAAATCGCACAAACCTATGCCAAGGTCCTGGGCAGCGCGGTAAACCCGGTTCTGCGCGAAGGCAACTCCGATCGTCGCGCGCCTGCGGCGGTTAAACAATACGCCCGTAAGTACCCCCACAAAATGGGCAAATGGAGCCAGGCTTCCCGCACTCACGTTGCGCACATGCGTGAAGGTGATTTCCACGCGACGGAAAAGTCCGTGATCATCGATCGCCCCATGGTCGCCAAGATCGAATTCGTCGGCAAAGACGGCGCGGTGCAACTGAAGCGCGAACTGAAGCTGCAGAAAGATGAAGTACTGGACAGCATGCGTCTGAGCGTAAGAGAGCTGTGTCAGTTCCTGGAGCAGGAAATGGAAGGCGCGCGTCGCGTTGGCATCCTGCTGTCTCTGCACGTGAAAGCGACCATGATGAAGGTGTCTCACCCCATCGTATTCGGTCACGCGGTGAAGGTGTTCTTCAAGGACGTGTTCAAGAAGCACGCGGAAACCTTCAAAGAGCTTGGCGTTGAACCCAACAACGGCATGGGCAACGTGTACGAGAAAATTCAACAGTTGCCGATGTCCAGACGCGAGGAAATCGAGAAAGATATCCTCAACTGCTTCGAGCACCGTCCAGAACTGGCGATGGTGAACTCCGACAAGGGCATCTCCAACCTGCACGTGCCTTCTGACGTTATCGTTGACGCTTCCATGCCTGCGATGATCCGTGAAGGCGGCAAAATGTGGGGCGCGGACGGAAAACTGAAAGACACCAAAGCAGTTATCCCGGACTCCAACTACGCCACCATCTACCAGGAAGTCATCAACTTCTGTAAGCACCACGATGCGTTCGATCCCACCACCATGGGCACCGTGCCTAACGTGGGTCTGATGGCGCAGAAAGCGGAAGAATACGGCTCCCACGACAAGACCTACGAACTGGACGCAGACGGCGTGATGCGCATCGTCGACGACCAGGGCAATGTGTTGATGGAGCACGAAGTAGAGAAAGGCGACATCTGGCGCGCATGTCAAACCAAAGACCTGCCTATCCGCGACTGGGTGAAACTGGCGGTTACCCGCGCTCGTCTGTCCGGCATGCCGGCTATTTTCTGGCTGGACGAAGACCGTCCTCACGATATGAACCTGAAATCCAAAGTTGTCGAGTACCTGAAAGAGCACGACACTGAGGGGCTGGACATCCATATCATGGGCTACGACGTCGCTATGCGCACCACGCTGGAGCGTCTGCGTCGCGGCAAAGACACCATCTCCGTAACCGGTAACGTGCTGCGCGACTACCTGACTGACTTGTTCCCCATCCTGGAACTGGGCACCAGCGCGAAAATGCTGTCTGTCGTTCCATTGATGGCGGGCGGCGGCCTGTTCGAGACCGGCGCTGGCGGTTCTGCGCCTAAGCACGTACAGCAGTTCGCGGAAGAGAACCACCTGCGTTGGGACTCTCTGGGCGAATTCCTGGCTTTGGCGGTTTCTTTCGAAGACATCGCTGTCAAGACTGGCAACAAGAAAGCCGAGATTCTGGCCAAGACGCTGGACAAAGCGACAGAGAAACTGCTGATGAACGGCAAGTCGCCTTCCCGTAAGGTGGGTGAGCTGGACAACCGCGGCAGCCACTACTATCTCGCGATGTACTGGGCCGAAGCGGTTGCTGCGCAGACTGACGACGCTGAACTGGCGGCGCAATTCGCCCCTCTGGCCAAAGAACTGGCGGCGAGTGAAGACAAAATCGTCAGCGAACTGCTGGCCAACGAAGGCACAGCAGTGGAAATGGGTGGCTACTACCACGCAGATCCAAAACTGGTCAGCAAAGCCATGCGTCCAAGCAACACACTGAACGCGCTGATCGACGGCTAAGCGACTTTCGGCGCTACGTTGCTTATGTAAGTCGTCAGTGACGTCCGCCGAACAGGCTTAAGAAAAAGGGAGCAATCGTTGCTCCCTTTTTTCGTTATGGCTATTTGCTTGTAGAAACTTATGGATTGTCTCTCATGCAAAGGCGAGAAACATAAATCGCATGATCGATCATGCAGAAGAGGCCGAGAGGTTTTATAAAAGTGGAAAATGAAGTGGTTTGGCGTAGTGGAAAGCCGGAAAAAAACGGCGCTTATGTTGTTGCAATATTGTATGAAGATGGTTTGGGTGTAATTTCTGTTGATAGATATAGTCTGAACAGAGGTTGGTCTTCGGACGATAATGTCATTGCTTATATACCTTTCCGCGAAGTTATCACTGCTGCGAAAGTGGAATGGCCAGAACACTTGACGCCTCAATGACTAAACCGCGTCGCCGCAAACTGGTTCAGCACGCGATGTACCAGATAAGTGGCGAGTAAGGTCACTACGATGGCGAAGAAAATACTGCTGATTCGGTAGAGCCCGCTGAAAACCAGGTCGTTGGTGGGGGAGAGATACTGGCCGAACAGGATGCCCAGTGTGGTCAGTCCACCGAACCCCGCCCCGGAGCCGCTGGATTCTTTGACATGCAGATAGCTGAAGAATAATGCGCCGATCCACAGTAGCGGGATCACCAGCAGCAATACGCCAGTCCAATCATACAGAATCACCTGACACAGCAAGCCAAAGGCGACGCCCAGCAGAGTCCCCATGGCGCGTTTGCGGGCGTAGCCCAGCGCGCCGTTCCAGTGCATGGGAAACAGCAGCAGTAAGGTGGTGGCTTGAGCGGACATGGAGTCATTCAGATCGAATATCTGAAACACCAGAAACGACAGGGTCGCCAGCGTCGCGCCCATCAGCGCTTCATGGCGCATACGATGAGATCCCTTTGGCTCAGTCGGTTGTGGAGGAGGCAGGCGAGGGGAGGCGTCCGGTATTAAAAAGGTGGCAAGATAGGCGATCAATACGGACAGCAGTCCCGCCAGAATGTTGCTGACCACCAGATCATTCAGGTCCACCCCAGGATAGCTGGCGAAGTGCAACATGATGCTTAAACTGAGCACGCTGTTGGCGCCGAACAGAAACAATGGGCCTTTGGACATGCAGGCGAATTTATACAGAAACAGCCCGAAAGCGATCAGGGTCATGATTCCGGGATGCGCGCCGAACAGGCCTCCCAGCAGAGCGACTTCCAGGCCGCAGATCGCCGATGACGCCACCAGCTGGCGCGCCAGGTGCGCGTTCATCACCGGCGCCAGACCAAGCAGCAATACCGGCGTGACGGTGAAGAAGACGCCATAGTTCCAGCCAAACAACTTACTGATAGTGAACCCCAACACCGCGCCGGTGGCGATGCGCAGGCTCTGACGCAAGTCATTCTCTGAGAGTGGATGATCCCATAATCGCATAACAGCGCCTGCTTAGTAGATGTAGTGCAACAAACTGAGGAAACGAATCTGCGCCTTGGCGAAGGTGGAGAAAATCGCCCCATCCGGCAGCAGCTGCACCGTGGCGCGTGCGCCGGACGGCAGTTGTTGCGCATCAGTAGCGTCCAGTTGCAGATGCAAACGCATACGCTGCGCATCGCGCACCCAGCGGTTGGATTGCGTGGGCGTCGCCAGACGACCGTCTGCATCGAACTGGCCGGCGCTGACGCCGGCGTCGAGACTGCTGACGCGGGCCTGGAATACCTGTCCGGGTTTGCCGTCGAAAGCGACCAGCGCTTCATTGTTCAAATCAAAGTTACGCAGACTTTTTTCGCGAAAGTCAGCGATGACGTCCAGCTCGTCTGATACCAGAGCTACCAACGGCGCTCCAGCGACGGCGTAAGCGCCCGCCTCAAGTTGCAGGTTGGTGATAACGCCATCTTCCTCCGCCTTTATCCGGGTGTAGGAGAGATTCAAATGCGCCTGTTTCAACTGGGTTTCTGCGGTGCGAATGGTCAGGTTGGCGTCGCTCAGTTCGCCCCGGCTGACAACCAGTTCCTTCAGGTGCGCCTTTACTGACGTTAACTTCGCCTGAGCGGTGGTTGCGTCGCTTTCCGCTTTGTCCAGCTGCTGCTGAGATACGACATTGCGTTGGAACAAGGTTTTCAAGCGCAGGGCTTCGCGGTTTTTCTGACTCAACGTCGCCGATGCGGCTTCCACATCCGCTTTGGCGGCGGCGATGGAGGCATCCAGTTGCGCGTTGTTTTGTTTAACCCGCTCCAGATTCAGCTGCGCCTGCTCGACAGCGATCTTGAAAGGCTCTGGGTCAATGTCGAAGAGAATATCGCCTTTGCGCACTGGCTGATTATTCTCTACATAAACCGCTGTGATGGGACCGCTGATGCGCGGCGCCACCTTGGTGACGATACGCGTCGCCATGGCCTGCGGCGTCAGCGGCATGGCGATGTCAGCGATAAGAAAGTAGGCGAAAACAAGAACGAAAGCGATGCAGGAGTACTTTATCCACTGCGCGAATTTTTGATCGGGGGTCATACACTCTTACTTCTTTCAAAAGGGACTACGGGTTCTGAAACTCAAGGGCATTCAAGGCGATTTGTTCCAACATGACGCCGAGCTTTTTCTGATCGTCTTCACTGATTTGATTCAGCAGGCGCCGGCGCACTTTGAGTATGTGGGCTTCCATTTGCGTGATCAGTGATTTGCCGGCATCCGTCAGGCTCACGATGCGCGCCCGTTTGTCGTGAGTACAACAATGCCGCTGGATAAGAGATTGATCCTCCAGCTGCTTTAACGTGCGCATCAGCGACGCCAACTCAATTTCCAGCGCCTCCGCCAACTGCTTCTGGCTGATGTTGTCGCCCAGACGCTGCAGCTTCAATAACGCGGTCCAGCGCGGGTAGGTCAGACCCAGTGGGGCAAGCTCCCGGTCGGCAGTCATCTTCCAAAGGCGTGAAACGCGGCCAAGCTGCTCCGCAAGGGAAAGATCTTTGAAGGTATTGGTGGGAGGGTTCATGGCGTGGCGCTCAAATTAGTTAGCATGCTAAACAATATAATATGCTTAGCAAGCTAAGTAAATGTGAGAGGCGGAGAAATCTGGTAAGGAGAAGTACGCAGACAGCGGATTTAGGTAAACGTTACCGTTTTCGTATAGTCAGTCTCGGTCTAACGTACTGATTTCATTACTATGGATATCGATACTACCAACCCTGGGCGGGAGGGTGGCTTACTGCCGATCCTCAAGGGAAGATCGATCATATGAACCTGTTCCAGGCCGTTAACAGTCCGGCCAATAAATAGGTCAGCCAAAAAATAGACCCACCCTGATTCTTTTTACTTTTCCATAAACGACAGGGCCGATCCTATCTGGCCCTGCTCGCCGCTGCCGGGAGATTAAATTTACTCCCAACTAAAACGTAACGATTTGTAATGTTGGTGACGGGGAGCGCTTTAGAAAGCTCGCTACCTGTATTGATAATTCTTATCAACACATCAACAGCAAGAAAAAGGAAAACAATATGGAAGTCTATTTGATTGGACATGGCGGCTGGCTGGAAGAAGATGGTTACTTCGATATGCCGAGAAACGTGGTGCTCCACTTTTACTGTCCTCACACCAAAAAATTCGACAGCAGTTGGGAGAGTGCGGTCAGGGCCGGGCAGGCTGTCGCGCATCCGGACTTCAGCCATGAAAGAGGTCCTCAGCGTTGTCGCAACTACCGTCTGGCGCACCCTGGCGGCATTAAATCCAAAGTCGGCTACGACTCACTGCATCCCCTGATTCCCCCACATTATATCGGCGCTAACTTGCGTGATCAGTTGAACTGCGCCGTTAAAGATCGCGTTACCCACTGGTACGTACACCTTAAAGATATCCTGAATTCCATCAGGCCCAATGGCGCTGTCTGTCATGTGCATTGGCTCGCCTGCCGCGACGACCTGAAAGGCATCGCGTCGGACTTTAAAAGAGAAGCTCAGGGCATGTATGGCGGCATTTACGGCGGTGAGCCGAAAAAAGCCGTCGGCAAGCTGGACATGAGTAAATTCCAGCTGAAACTCGGATAAGAAATCGATCGCCGGCAAGACTGCTGTCCGGGGAGCATTCCTCGCTCCCTGGTTGTGAGTGGTTAGCCGGCGTTTTTCAATTGAATACGCCTTGGTTCACCTCCCTCTGCTGTCCGTCATATCCTTCTCAACTGCTTTTAGTTTCTTGCATAACCAGCTGATAAATTTAAAGTTGTCGCGAATTTAACGCATCCGTTACACTGGCTTGAATTTATCTCCCCCTATCCCGGCACTAAGCGTGATAACCAAAGGCGTGGGCTGCTTGGGATATCAGACAAGGACTTATGAGATGCTGTCAGAACAACAAAAAGCCCAGTATGCAAAGGATGGTTATCTACTGTTGCCGGATTTGGTGACGCAGCCGGAGCGTGAGGCGTTAATCGCACGCGCATACGAGATCATCGAAGAAGATGCTCTGGAACAAGCCGCCCGTTTCTCCACCATTGATCGCGCCCAGATCAATAACGCGTATTTTCTCGGTTCCGCGGAAACGATTCGCTGCTTTTTCGAAGAGGAAGCCTTCAGTCCTGAAGGTGAGTTGTTGCAGCCGCGGGCGCAGTCCATCAACAAAATCGGCCATGCGCTACATGACTTCGACCCGCTCTTCAGACGCTTCGCACAACGCCCCGAGTTCGGCGATCTGGCCCGTGATCTGGGACTGTCACAACCTGCGCTGTATCAGACTATGGTGATCTTCAAGCAGCCGCGAATCGGCGGTGAAGTCACCTGGCATCAGGACGCCACGTTCTTCTACACCGAACCCAGCAGCGTCATCACTTACTGGTTCGCCCTGGAAGACGCTACCTTGCAAAACGGCTGTCTCTGGCTGGAGCCCGGCGGTCATCAAGGCCCCTTGCGCGAACGCTATTTGTGCGAGCAGGACGACCTGCGCATGCAGCCATTGAGCGACCAGCCCTGGCCAACTGACAGTGGAACGCCTATGCCGGTCAAAGCCGGCAGTCTGTTGGTCTTCCATGGCCATCTACCGCACTACAGCGCCTCCAACCGTTCCGACAAATCCCGCATCGCCCTGACATTTCATGTAGTCGACGGGGCTTGTCAGTATGCGCCGGAGAATTGGCTGCAGCGGGGGAGGTTGGGGAGTTTTTCATTATGAGGTTGTGAGAATTCGCCTGATTAATAATCATAGAAGGCTGTTTTCGAGCCCGGCTTACGCCGCGGCCATGACTCAGGACAGGCAAGCCGGTAATAAAGTTCTGCGTGAACAACTCAAATCCCTATACTGTATTCAACAATCCCTGGCCTGAGAAAATGTTACTCATTTATACCGCGGCCAGGGGCTGATCGCCGCCGTTTTATAGATGTATTGTCGATATGAGGGACAAACCCATGTCTGGTCAGGACGCGTCACCGCTCAAGATCCACGCAACCTTAGTCGAAAAGATCAATTTTGCTTGCCATCAGAGCGCTTACGCCCTGTTGCGCGAGTTGAAAATCGAGAATTCGGGCGCTGATGATCTCCACCATCTGGTGGTCACACTGGACGCCGCGCCGGCGTTTCTTAAAAAGAAAACATGGACGATAGACAGTCTAGCGGCGGACGGACAAGTTGTGATCAAGGATCGTGACCTGGAGTTGGACGGCGGTTTCCTGTTTGGTTTGACCGAATCCATGCGCGGGAGCGTGACGATTCGCGTCAATTGCGGGGATGAGCTGCTTGCCGAGCAGGCGGTTAACGTTGAGTTGCTGGCCTGCAATGAATGGGGCGGCGCAGGCTTTATGCCGGAGCTTTTAGCCGCTTTTTGTACGCCTAATGATCCCGCTGTAGATCGTTTGTTGGGACAGGCCGGTAAAGTGTTAAGGGAAGCGGGTAAACCGGACGCCATTGACGGCTATCACGCTAAAAGCCGCGAGCGGGTATGGCTGATCGCCTCCGCGATTTACTCCGCCATTGTCAAACTACAAATAGGGTATGCGCTGCCTCCCGCCAGCTTTGAGCGCAACGGCCAAAAAATTCGGCTGCCGAATCAGATAGAAGCCAACAAGGTGGCCACCTGTCTGGACACAACGATGCTGTTCGCTGCGGCGTTGGAGCAGGCCGGGCTTAATCCCATCGTGGTGTTAACAAAAGGGCATGCGTTGGTGGGGCTGTGGTTGCAGCCTGAGGATCTGGCAAGCGTCCTGGTGTATGAAGCAGAGGTTTTTCGCCAGCGCATCCCTTTGAAAGAGCTAATTTTAATCGAAACCACGCTGGTGACGTCGCATCCCGCCGCGCCTTTCTCCAAAGCGGTGCAGGCCGGGAGCCAGGCGGTGTCGTTGGAAAAAGACAGCGAGTTCGTCGCGGCCATTGATATTCGCCGGGCGCGGGCGCATCGCATAAATCCAGTCAGTCTGCAGACGCCGCGATCCCAGTTCGATGAATCCGTCAGTGAGGACGAGAGCATAGAGCCGGGGTTGGAAGAGGCGCCGTCGTTGCCCTCCTATTCCGTTCCCGACGAGGAAGATCTTTCCGATAGCAGCCCAAGCGGTCGTTTAGAACGCTGGCAGCGCAAGTTACTGGATTTATCCGCGCGTAACCCGCTGCTTAATCACAGGCCCGGCAAAACCAGTCTGGCTTTTGTCTGCAGCGATCCCGGCGCATTGGAAGATGTTTTGGCGACAGGGGCGCGAATTTCTATCGCGCCGTTCCCCAAGTTTCATGTTCAGGAACAAGATCAGGATATCTATCGGCAACGCACCGGGGACGATTTGAAGGAAGAATATGCCCGGGATGCGCTGTCGAAAAAGCAGCTGCTGGTTGAAATTCCGCAAGAGGAACTGGATAAGCGCGCGGTTGAAATATATCGCAAAGCGCAGACCTCCCTTAAAGAAGGCGGCTCTAACACCCTGTTTCTGGCGATTGGCTTTCTACTCTGGAAACAGAAGGACAAAGACGACCGTCGCTACCGCGCGCCGTTGATCTTGTTGCCCGTTTCTCTGGAGCGAAAATCCGTCCGCAGTGGCGTTAAGATGACCGCCAGCGAAGACGATCCCAGATTCAATACGACCTTGCTGGAAATGCTGAAGAAAGACTTCGGTATTGAAATTAGCGGCCTGCATGGGCCGTTGCCGCAGGATCATAGCGGCATTGACGTGGAAGGCGTCTGGAACAAAATCAGGCAGGCAATCAAGGACGTGCCGGGATTCGAAGTAGTGGAGGAGGTCGTCCTTGGCCATTTTTCTTTCGCCAAGTACTTGATGTGGAAAGATCTGGTGGATCGCTCCGAGTCCCTGAAACAAAGCGCGGTGGTGAAGCATCTTCTGGAAACGCCAAGAGAGCCTTACGAGAGCGATATCCGCTTTGTTGACCCTGGGGATATTGATAAAGAGTACACGCCGGCGGATTTGCTGACGCCTTTGCCGGCGGACTCGTCTCAGATGTCCGCTATCGCCACGGCGGATAGGGGCAAAAATTTTGTCATCATCGGGCCGCCGGGAACGGGGAAAAGCCAGACCATCGGCAACCTTATCGCCCACATGATGGGCAAAGGCAAGAAAGTGCTGTTTGTGTCAGAAAAAACTGCGGCGCTGGAAGTGGTTCACCGGCGACTGAAAGACATCGGCCTGGGCCATTTCTGTTTGGAGTTGCATTCTAACAAGGCAAAAAAAGCCGACGTCCTGAATCAGCTGCGCACCTCCTGGGAGAGTTTTTCTCAGTCGAAGGTCAATGAGTGGCAAGCGGAGGCGGAGCGACTAAAGGCGCTGCGTGATCGACTAAACCAAGTCGTCAACGCCCTCCACAAACGCCGCCGAAATGGCTTGACGGCTCACTACGCCATCGGCGTTAAAGTCCGTGATAGCGAGCTTGCAGCGAAGGCGAAGCTAAACTGGCCTAATGCGGACTATCATGATGACTCGCAGTTGCAAAAGCTGCGGGAAGCCGCGGAGTTGCTGGGCATTCAGGCAAAAGCCGTGGGCGAAATGGTTGATCACCCATTGCAAGTTATTGCTCATTTCGATTGGCGTCCCCAATGGCAGGAAGAGGTGGTCAACGCCGCCAGACAATTACAGGTCGGCGCCAAACAGGCAGCGAAAGACCTGACTGTATTTGAGGGCGCTCTGGGAGTTAGCTTTGGCGGCGCCGACTTGTCTAAGCTCGGTGCGGTGGCTGAACTGGGGCAGGTATTGCTGGATTCCTACAGGACACAGGCGTCGTTCGCCCTGGAGCCGGACGGCCCTGACCGTCTGGAGGCGCTGGAAGAGGCGGTTGGACAGCTAAAAATCTATATCGACGCGCAATCCAGGTTGAGTTGTAAGTATGAGGCTCTGGCGTGGAAGAAGCTTGATGCTGACAGTCTCGACGTCCAGTGGCGGGACGCTAATCAGACATGGTGGCCCAAAAGCTTTTTCGCCAAACGAAAAGTACTGAAACAGATGCGTCAGCATGGCGCGCTGGGTGATCCAGACCCCAACAACGATATCCCGGTTCTGAAGCAGTTGCGAACCACAGGCGACCACATTGACCGTCTGGATGGAATGCTGAAAGGGTTGCGCGACTGGAACGTATACGACTCAGAGCCCGATGTGATCGCGTCTCTCAAACTGCTGGGGTCTCGCGCTCGCATCGCGGTGAGCAAGCTCGCCGACGACGCGGATGGGTTGATCTTCCTGCGATCAAAAATCAGGGGGCTGCTGTACGACGCCAACGACCTTCTGGCCCCGGAGGCGATCATTGGAAGAGGCATTACGGATTTGCTGGCGTCACTGGAGCGACTCAAGGCGATCAGCCAGCCATTTGAGGGCTTGATTGGCAATACGCTGAATGGGTATCTACCGAGCAATACGCCGGCGTTAGAGGCGATGGACGCGCTTTGTCAGGGAATAATTGAACATCATCACTCCATGAAAGACTGGTGCGGCTGGGTGCGCAGACGCTCCGATGCCCTGGATCATCAGATGGGGCCGTTGGTGGAAGCGGTTGAAAAAGGCGATGTAAACCCTGAGGACGTTATCGATATTTTCGAAGCCGCCTATTGCGCCTGGTGGTCTTCAGCGGTGATTGGCGAGGATGAAATCCTCAGAACTTTCTCGTCGCCGGAACATGAGTCGGCCATTCTCCACTTCAGAGATCTGGACACCCAATTCAGTGAACTCACGGCGCAGTATATTGCGGCGAAACTGGCGGGTGATATTCCAGACCCGGACGACATCAAACGCAGTTCATCCTGGGGCGTTTTACGTCATGAGCTGCAGAAGAAAACACGGCATAAGCCGGTTCGGGAGATGATGGAGGAAATTCCCGATGTAGTGACCTCTCTGGCGCCTTGTCTGATGATGTCGCCGCTATCCATCGCTCAGTTTCTGTCGGCGGAGCAAGCGCTGTTTGATGTGGTTATTTTTGACGAAGCATCGCAGATTACGGTTTGGGATGCGGTAGGCTCTCTGGCGCGGGGCAAGCAAGTCATTGTCGCGGGCGACCCGAAACAGATGCCGCCCACTAACTTTTTCGCCCGCTCCGACGATGATCCTGATGGAGATATCGACGCTGAAGGCGATCTTGAAAGTATCCTTGATGAGCTGATCGGCGCCAGTATCCCTCAACGGGTGCTGAACCTGCATTATCGCTCGCGTCGGGAGAGCTTGATCGCCTTCTCCAACAGTCGCTACTACGACAGCTCCTTGATCACCTTCCCAGCGCCGGTGCATCCAGACAAAGGCGTTTCATTGGTTCGCCCGGAAGGCTTCTACGCCCGAGGCAAAGCCCGCCACAATCAAGGCGAAGCGAAGGCGATCGTGGCGGAGATTGTACGCAGAGTCACCTCTTCTGATGCGAAAGTGCGCGCTCAATCCATTGGCGTGGTCACGTTCAACACAGAACAGCAGACACTGATTGAGGACCTGCTGGATAAGGCCCGCTCCGATGATCCGTCTATTGAATGGGCGTTTTCCGAAGAGTCGACCTTGGAGCCCGTATTCGTGAAGAACTTGGAGACGGTTCAGGGAGATGAGAGGGACGTCATACTGTTCAGCATTACCTATGGCCCGGATGAAAGCGACCATGTGACGATGAACTTCGGGCCGCTGAATCGCAATGGCGGAGAGCGACGTTTGAACGTGGCGATGACCCGGGCGCGCTCTGAAATGATCGTCTTTTCGACGATGACGCCGGAGCGTATTGATCTTTCGAGAACGCAGGCCAGGGCGGTGGCTGATCTCAAGCATTTTCTTGAGTACGCAGAGCGGGGCGCTTCCGCTTTGGGCGCTGCGGTTCACGGTTCAATCGGCGATTTCGAATCACCCTTTGAAATTGCGGTAGCAAGAGCCTTGCAGGAAAAAGGCTGGATCATTCATCCCCAGATTGGCGTTTCCGCCTACCGCATCGATTTAGGCATCGTGCATCCTGATGCGCCGGGCCTGTATCTGGCGGGCGTCGAATGCGACGGAGCGATGTACCATAGCTCCCCATACGCCCGTGAGAGAGACAAAATCCGCCAGGCGGTGCTTGAAGGGCTAGGGTGGACGCTGTTCAGAGTCTGGTCAACCGACTGGTGGACGAACAAGGCCAAGGCGTTAGAAGACCTTCACGCCATGCTACAGCGCCACCTCGAAAAAGTGCGTGAGGAAGAGGCACGGAAGGAAGCTGGCGAAGAGGCCAGTGCAACGGCCGTTGACCTATTACCGGAGAACGTCACCGAAACATCAGACGCTGAACAGAACGCGCCGTAGCAAAGCCGCCTTATTGCTCATGACTTCCAGACGCTTGCCATTGGACATCTGACCCGGCAGATGAGAACGCGCTTGGGTGCTGTCACTTTACTGAAATCTGTCCAACGGGCTTTTCGTTCCAGCATAGTGCCGACCTAGTACATGTGTGTAGTTCTGTGTGGAACTGACATCATTGTGACCAAATAACTCCTGAATCGTCCTTGTGTCAGTGCCTGACGCCAGCAAATGTGTGGCGAAAGAATGTCGGAAAGTGCGGCGGCTCACCCAATGGCTGATTCGGCATTTTATGGTACAGAAAGACAAGCGCATTCAGAGCCACTTTATCCAGGTTAAGTAGGCCTTTTCGGTTCTGATGCTGCATCCACGAAGACAAATCTCTCTACGTACAGACTCTAGAAATGGGCTCGCCAAATCACCACTCTCCATGTGAAACAAAGGCTGACCATGTACAGCATATCGACGAGTTGCCAAGAAACGTGCTCGTTTTGTTGGTACTACTTGCACAGATTGTCATCTTGTTCCATTAGAAAAGTTAAGGAATTAAATAAGCTAGATGCAGGCCCATTTAAATAACGGGGCCAGGTGGGCAAGATATATGTGCATGCTCGTTTTCCCAGCGAACGAAAGGAGTCAATTGCAGTGATTTTCCAATGGCATCATAGGGCTGGAGGATGTATCTTCAGGAATCAGAATTGGAAAAACGCGGATGCACGTTATGCAAATGTTAGCCCCAACTCACTGAACGAATTCCGTAATTTGTAATAGAGGATCATATGGAAGTAAGAAAAATTGACCAGGACGAACTTGATTCACTTCTTGCCTTAAATGAAGACCACTTCAATGACTTAAAAAGCAAAAGGATTATCCCAGGAAAATTGCAAGAGACATTCGTTGCTTTTGCTAACTCAGATGGAGGGGATTTATACATAGGGATAGAGGATAAATCTGAGACGGGTGAGCGAGTCGTAGGTTTCGGAGAGCAGGAAGAAGCCAACGGGTTGATATCAACACTTTTGGAAGAAACTAATCCTGCTGTTGAAAATGTCCTTATTGAGTTCTTGGAAGCTGAAGGAAAGGGCCTGATTTTACATTTTGGCATCCCCAAAAGTCCAAAAGTTCACTACACAGCTTCTGGAGACTGTTACATTAGAATTAACGCTTCCAAAAAGAAAATCAAAGGAGAACGGATTACTCAACTAGGCTATTCAAAAGGTGCAGAACCATATGAAAGAAGGGCTCTAGATAACGTCGACATAGAGGATATCTCAGAGGGCGATCTGCTCTCTTCATATATGGAGAGAGTCGGCACACATTTAGAGGCAGAAACATTTCTAAGAAAGCAGCGATTGTTAACAAAAAAAAATGGTGAAAGAATGCCAAATGTTGGCTCTGTACTTCTATTTGATGATGAACCTCAGGCCACCTTGGAAACACGGTGTGCTGTAAAAGTTTATAGATTGAGGACAACTGAGACTGAGTATAAACGAGAACAGCTTGAAGAAATGCCAGTAACGATAAATGGTGATATAGAAAGCGTAATAGAGAGAACTATTAAGCAAGTTTCTAAGTAGCCAAATAAAAATTTCCTAATAAAATAGGCGACTTACGACCACCCGAACTGATCATATTTTGCACCGTGAAGTACGTCAATCATCTTAAGCCTGCCGAAATCAAAACACTAACTGATGGATTCCGTTACAGCCCGAGCTCCCGCTTCCGTATTCGCTGTCACGCCATATTGCTCAGCAATAAGGGGTATAAAATCGATAAAGTTGCCGACATTATCGACTTCCACCGCAACACCATTTCGATCTGGATTGAGCAGTGGGAAAGCATGGGAATATGTGGCCTCATTAGCGACGCCTCCCCGGGAAGGCCGCCCATTTACACGGAGCAGGAACAAGAAAGGGTTTGTAAGTGGATTGACGAGCAGCCCCAACAACTACGAGACGTCCAGATACGTCTGGAGAAAGAAACTGGAAAAAGCGCTAGTCTGGAGACCGTTAAACGGAACTTAAAAAAAATCAAAGTATAGCTTCAAGCGATTCCGCTTTTCGCTGCGCGCGCTTCGGGATGAAGACGCCTTCCGCCAGTTTCAGGGCTTTGTGAAAGATCTTCAATCCTGGGAGGATGCGGGCGAAATCGAGCTTTACTACTTTGATGAATCAGGCTTCAGTCAGCGTTCCAACTTACCTTATGGCTGGAGCCCTGTGGGGAAGCCGACGCAAATGAAATCCTATCCACACAATAAGAGACTGAACGTTCTGGGGTTTATGAGCCGCCGCCAGAAGCTGATATTCCATACAACCGAGGAGCGGGTGGATTCCGCACAAGTGGTGGCGCTTTTTAATAAACTGGCGGAGAGTAAAGATCCACTAAAGAATGCTGTGGTGCTCCTGGACAACGCCTCCGTGCACCGATCTGCAGAGTTTCGTCGGCACAGGTGGGACTGGATGGACAAAGGCATATGGCCAATCTATTTGCCGAAATATTCACCGGAGCTAAACCTGATAGAGATCTTGTGGCGAAAGGTGAAGTACAGCTGGCTGCCTTTGGATTCGTATGAGACTTTCGACAGGCTGAAAGAGTCAGTGAACGACATCCTGTCAAAGTTTGGACAGGAATATAAGATTAATTTCGTTTAAGTACTTACTTATATTGATGGCGCCTCCTTTCAGGACGCGGGAAAACTTGTAAAGCTAAATTATCCGTCAGAGGCATTAAAGGAAATTCTCGTAAATGCTGTTATCCATCGAGACTATAGCCTGAATGATGATATTCATGTAAGAGTTTTTGATAACCGTATTGAAGTACAGAGCCCAGGAAAACTTCCGGGCTATATGACGCTAGATAATCTTTACGATGAGCGATTTTCAAGAAACCCCAATGTTGTGCGTATGCTACACAACCTCCCAGATCCGGTTAACCATGACATTGGAGAGGGGTTAGATACCGCTAAAAATGAGCTTAAAAAAGCTGGGCTCGTTGACCCAGTATTTGAAGAAAAAGAGAATGCTTTCATTGTGACCATTAAACATCAGAAGCTTGCGTCAGTAGAGGATGTCATTCTACAGTATTTTGCTGATAATCCCAGCTCATCCATATCAAATAGGCTTGTAAGGCAGCTTAGCGGTGAAGATGACATGCAAAAAGTTAAGCTCGCTTTGCAAAAGTTGAGAGCAGCCGGTGAGATAAAGCTAGAAGATGAAAATGCATCTGCCTTTAATTACCGGTATATCAAGGCATAGGGCTAACAATTCAAAGCGCGCGGACTTGGACAATCTACCCCCCTTTTTCGCTTGCGCAAAAAACGCCGCCAACTTCACCAGAGGTTATGCATTAATCATGAATCCAAGCGTTTACCTCTATAATGAGGGAAATAATGTTTACGAAATTTACCTGGGTGAGTGTTCAGTACTAGATGGTTTGTCGCTGCTCGAAAAGAGCCAAGAGATCGTCATTACGAATTTTGGTGCAACTTTATATAAAGATTATGGCTGGGCAACGGAGGCAGAATTACCATCACTAAGTAGTGTTGGTGAAGTTATAGCTTTCTTAGAAACAGAGGGCGAGCTTGGAATCATAGATTTTGAGGCGTCGTTATCTAATTTATGCAAGTTTAGCTCCCATGACGATGGAGAGTGCACTTTTACTTTTGAGTCAAAAAATGATTGTATAGCCACCCTTAAATTGGCTGCGCCATTGCAATATAGTGATATGCTCATAAACCAGTTAATCAACAATAAAGGGCTGTATTTGACTTGCAGCTCCAACGGCGCCGTTAATAAATACAGCTCATTTACAGAATATTGCAAAAAAAATACATAACAAGGCGTGCTGTTCGTGTGGTGAAAGGTGTTTTTTTGCTGAATCCACAGAGCTTTAGAGTTTTGGATAAGCCGGATTTATTTGATGACGAATCCTAACCTATGCATCAGCGAGGCCGGTTTTCCGTCGCTGTAGCGCCTCCAAATCAGCACGTTACACTAACTTTAGAAGCCCGAATATGGAGACATAAATGAGTGAGTTTAGCGAAAGTTACCACCTGCGTACTAAGAACAAAGAAGAAGGAAAAGATTTATTAAAAAGGCTTGGTGTCCGTGGGGTAGTGTTTGATGAATCCAATAACTGGGTAACAATACTGCCGGAGGGCGATTTAAATTCACAAAAAGTTAATGTCGCTGCTAACTATAGTGGTATGGTTCTGCACTATATGTTTGCAGAGGATCACGCCTGGGTTGTGAATTTGTTTTCTAATGGCGTTTTGATAAGTGCATATGTGTGTGCATGGGACCCGGAAATGTATCTTGAAAAAGATAAATTAGATGTTCAACGCTTTGTCGACTTGCTAATTGATCAGGGCGATCGTGAAAAGCTGATTCAGCTATTTTCTCTGGACACATTGGACGATATTTTTAGCGAGGCGCCTGCTTATAAATTTGCTGACCTTCTCGGTATTGAACATTACCAATGGCTGGCGGGGCATGATATACCTCGGCATGGCGAAGAAATTGTAAGAAGTAATCCTGGAGCTGAGTTGGTTGGCTAGTTCGCCTCTAACAGTCAGCAGTAAGTGACCACTGTGCTCGGCGTTATACACCTTGAGAGTTATGAGCAATTACATAAGAATTGAACGAATCCCGTATGAAGAACCTTACCATGTGCAGCTTGTTTGGAACGCATCCAATAGTAGTGTTTCAACGTGCTTCGAATATTATGACAAAGCGGATTCATTAAAAGAAATTGCTGGCGGGTTAGAAAATTTTCCCCGGCACAGCAGTGACGTTTTCTTATATGAAATTGGCTCTGAGAAACCCGAAGATAATTTTGCGTACTATTTCAGGCTTAGAGCTTTTACTACTGATTCACGTGGTAGCTCGGCGCTTCAAATTCGATTTAGCAACAACAGAGATTTACCATACCGAGAAATAGTCGAATTCTGTATCGAAGCAGAACCAGCAGCTATAAATAGGCTCGGCAAGCTCTTTCGAGAATTTTCACATCTAAATCAAGAATACATGGCTTGGTCAGATACTGAATCATTTATAGGCAGAAAATACGAATATATATAACAAAGCCAAGGGCAATTGCCCGTGCGAAAAGCGCATGGGCTGAACCTCGCTGACGCTCCGTCTGTATTGACCTAAACAAGGTCGCTCTGTAACAAATGCAGCGCCAGGGTGGATAGTTTCTGAATAGATGGCTTCTGAATGGATAGCTTCTAAATAGATAATCATCGGGGGCGGCAGGTACTGCTCTTCCTGCATGCCCCGACGAAACAACCCCTAATTACGGATTCAGCAACCCAGGCCAGGTGGAGCTATTCACTGGCTTGGGATAGCCGTCGTCCACTTTGTCCTGGCTGATGTTGTAGCGCAGGTAGCGTTGGCCGGTCAGGAAGATGTAGCCGCGGCTGTCGCTCCACTTTACTGCGGCGGTGATTTCTTTGGCGTAGCTGCCCAGTCCCGGCCAGGTGTTGTCGTTGATCGGTTTAGGGTAGCCGCTGTCCACGGCGTCGCTGTTGATGTCGTAACGAATGTAATCGCCGTTGCTCAGGAAGAAGTACACTTTCTGGTTGTGCCAGCGCAGGGCGGCTTCTATCTGGTCTTTGTAGGGCTCCAGGCCGGGCCAGGTGGCGTTGTTGATGGGCTTGGGGTAACCGCTTCTTACCTTGTCGCCGATGTTGTCGTAATTGATGTATTGACCGTTTTTGAGGAAGTAGTAGCTGGTTCCGGCGTCTTTCTGAAAGCTGGCGGTGATCAAATCCCGATATGTTTCCATGCCCGGCCAGGTCTGGTTATTAACGGCTTTGGGATAGCCGCCGTCTGACTTGTCCAGCACCTTGTCATAACGCACATACTGCTGATCATTGCGGAAAAAGTAGGCTTTGAAGGCGTCTTTGCTCAATGCGGCGTCGATCTGGAAATTATTCAGGCGCAGCGCCAATGGCGTACTGTTGATCTCCACCACATAGTCCGTGACGCCGGCGGCGGTCATATCTGGATCAGACCAGCCGCGATCCATGGAATAAACCTGATCCACTAACTCGCCGTTACGGTAGATATTCGCCGGTTTCTGCTCATCGGTATACCAGGTGAAACGCTGGGCGGTGGAGCCGTCCTCCATCAGTTTGCGCACCCCGAGATCGCCAATCAGCGGCAAGCCGTCCAGGCGCCAGGAAGCGTCAATAGTCACGCCAAGATGACGTAACACGGTGGGAGCGATAGAGGCTTGCGACGGATAGCCGTAGAGCGAATTAAACTGCGTGTTGGGAATGTCCGTCACCTGTTGCGAGAACTCCGCGTTCATCGGCTGATTGGACCCGATAAAGATGGTCTTTTCCGGCTCGGTCTGATTGCCATGGCCGCAACCCACAATCGGCGTGCGACCGTGGTCCGTGGTTACTAACACCAGCCAGTTATCGGCGTTCTGATATTGCAGGCTGGCCACTTTATCCAGAAGCTGTCCCAGGCGGCGGTCAGAGTCCTGAACGGCTTTATCGTAGGCGCTGCCGAAGCAACTGGCGTGTCCGGCATGATCAGGATCGTCCAGATGTAGAAACACAAAATCAGCAGGCGTCTGGGAGAGGGTTTGCAGCGCGCGATTGACCACTTCTTCATCATTAACGCCGCTGACCACTTCATCGATATTGGCGACCTCATTGGCGAAGAAGTTAGTGTTGATGGGCGCCCAGTTGGCGATGCTGGCCACATAGGCGTCAGGGTTGGCGTCTTTGACCCGCTTGAACAAGCCGGAGAACTCAGGGTTGGCCAACCCCGCGCTGTTGGAATTCACCCCGTGTTTGGACAGCCACACTCCGGTCAGAATCGTCGTCCAACCCGGCCCGCTGATAGTCGACTGTTCCGAAGCCGAACCTTCAATACCGCCGGTGTAGGCCTTAGTGATGTTGAGCCGGTCAAAGTTGGGCGTGTTCAAGCGTTGAACCTGCTCCAGTTGCAGACCGTCAATCCCGATCAAGAGAACTTTATTATCCGCCACAGCCAAAGACGTCATCGCCAACAGGCCAACGCCGGCCGCGCAACTCTTCCAGTTAAGCATAATCTCTCCTAGTTTTTGGGTTTATCTGGTATATACCAGCCAAAAAAGAATAGCTGCGATGGGTGACAGTGGGGTGAACCTAATATGTACTTTATTCGGTTTTAGGAACTGAGTTCGATTCTGGGCGCTGAGTTCATTTATTGACTCAGGCGACCGACGATAGGGGCGAGCCTGTATAAGCGCCCGGCAAATGTCTAAAATTTCCCTTTTTTGAATGGTCTCCACCAAGGAATAAAAAATAATGTCGAAAGCGTTAGAACCGTTGTACTGCAGTGATGCGTGCAAGAACAAAATGCGGGTGAGGTCGTTCAGCGCCTGTCCTGTTTGCAAGCAGATATGGGATGCGCAACAGCCGAATGGAAGCCGACATTATCGAAATAATGCATGGAAGATGTGTGAGGCCTGCTCCCTGGCTAATCACTGTTGTGTGGTCTGTGGCGCTAAAGTTGATCGTTGAGTTCTCTTGTTTACAAAGTGCTAAGTAATATCCGACCAAAACGGCGGGAGCAGTTAGCTTCGCCACCCCGCCACTTTCACGCATAACCCTTTGGCCAGCAGTTGTGCGCTGGGGGCGCCGGTTGCTGAGCCGCCGGGCTTTTCGATGGAAACGAGCAAATGTTCCGCGCTTTGAATTAACTCCCATTCCCGCTGTGACAGACTTCTTTGCGTTTGCCCCTTCAGTTCAATGGTTCCTAAACTGCGGACGGTATTGTCATCCCTTGAAACCGCCCACAGTTGTAGCGTCGCATTCTGGGCGATGACGGGCTTTTCCACGATGTTCAGGGACAACTGGCGGGCCGCTTTGTCGACGGTCACCACCATGACCGCCTGTTCGTCCGCATTCTCCATCACCGCAACATAGTTAACGCTGGGCGCAAGCGTCGCCAGTTCGGGACTGATCTGTTCGGAACCGGACAGAGCAGGGTAGAGCGCGATGCACAGCGCCAACGACAGAGCGGCGGCGGAGAGGTATTTGTAGAAGCTCAGTTTGCGTAATAGCTTCTCCATCAACTGGCTGGGCGCATCGTTGATACTGGCGGAGATGGCTTTCCAGGTCGCCGTTTTGGGCGCTAAAGGCGCCGTCTTCTCATGCAGCGGCTGAAACTTTTCTTCCCACTGACGCACCCGCTTGGCGACGGTGCCGTCTTCGCGCATGATGGCTTCGAAGCGTTTGCGCGCTTTGCCTCGCAGTGCGCCGATGACGTAGTTGGACGCCAGACGGTCCAGAAGCTCTGGATTTTTGTATCTTAATGGCCGAGGCATTGCGCTAACCTCCCAAGACCCCGCTTCAGCCAGACTTTGACGGTATTAACGGGCTTCTCAATATGCACGGCGATGTCTTCGCGGCTGTAGCCGTAGTAATAAGCCATGAGGATGGCGTTGCGGTTCAACACATCCAGCGATCTCAGGCAGCGGTGGATGCGGCATGTTTCGTTTGAGTTCAGTACGTCGCGCAGGGGAGAGTCGACGAGGTTTTGCTCAAGCAGTTGCTCGATCTCATCATGGCGCTCCCGGCGCGTCTGCTCCCGGTTTTCCGCTTTCAGTTTATCCAGGGCGCGATAGCGCACCAGCGACGTCATCCAGGTCATGGGTTCGCTAAGGCTGCGGCGATATTCGTCCGCCTTATGCCAGATCTGCAAAAAAGCTTCCTGCAGAACATCATTTGCTAAATCCGTGTCTCGTAAAATTATCATGGCTACTCCATTGAGCTTCGGCGCGACGCGTTTATAAAGCTGCTCCAGCGCCTTTTGATCTTTAAGCGCAATACGCGCCAACAGATTTTCCAGTTCGTCCGGGTCGAAAGTGTTTTCCATGGCACTAAAAAACTCGCCCCGACCCATGCGGAATGCGGGGCGTCCTTATTGTTGAGTCACTTGGACGACGTGATCAGGTGAGTCTGAATGCAGCGCAAGTTGAAGTGCGCTCAGATAAAAACGTCGCCATCTCCATTAGAAAAACGAGCGGCCCTCATCCATCTACGACACCCAGAGAGAAAAAGTTACAGCGGCGGAAAACTTTTTTCGTCGGTATTTTTCTGGGAGTGGTTTTTTATTCTGCGACTCTCTGCGGGCGTTTGTGTCACGCTGGCGCAGAGAGAAGAGGGCACTTAGAAAGGCGGTTACGGCTGCGCGACGTACCACACATTGCCGACGCCGTGGCCAGTGGCGTCGCCCTGTTGACGGTCGCCTACCCACAGGTACAACGGCTGATTCTTGTATGCCCACTGATAGCTCCCGTCATTGCGGGCGATAACGGTAAACTCACCCCAGGTTTTGGCGTTCTGTTGCGCCAGGAACGGAGGCCAGCTATCTGCGCAAGAGTCATAACAAACGGAGGCGCCGTTGCTGTCTTTCGTGAAGGTGTACAGCGTCATGCCCTGAGCGTTGGCGAACACTTGGCCGACAGAGGTAGAGACTTTGGTGACGACGCGATTGGCGCTATCGTTAGCAGCCGTTTTGACATAGTCGCCCTGGTTGCTGGCGCTGCTATAGGTTTTCTTAGCGTAGTCGTCATCGCAATAACGATCCGCTTGCCCTTCAGCGTGCGCGGCGGAGGTGAAACCAGTGAAAGCAACCATCAAGGCGGTCAGTGCGGCGAAATTTTTCATGAGAATGTCCTTTTAATCTGTAAGTTGAACGGCGTTGTTGTGATCTCATTGATTAAGACGACGCCGACGCGGTGTTTGGATGCAAAATATTTTTTATTTCTGTAATTATTTTTTGGGGCGGGAGGGGATGAAGAGAGCGTGTTTGGCGATACGACGCCATAGACGCTCAGAATTAAGCTAAGGCGTAGAACGGATTCGCCCCGCCTTCTAACGAAAGCAGGGCGGCTCCTGAATCGCAGCCTGAAAAATTATTGAATCATCTGCGCGATGTGCTCGGGCAACTCAGACAGCAGAGCGAGTCTGGGTGGCGTGGTCGTCAGGTCTAAAACCTCTATATTGTCGGTCGTTGCGCCATCGATGGTCACTTTGGGGGCGCACACCAGATACTCGACATTCTTCGCGCTGATCGCGATGCGCAGTCCATCGTCGTCGGTGCGTACGCCGGCTTCAAAGTCTTCCGCGACGCCGCGCAAGGTGAATCGCACAATATGGTCGAGGTTCAACAGTTCCAGCTCCTCTGCATGTTCGCCTTTATCGACGACGGTGCAGAATCCCGGTGAGGTGGATACTTTGACCACGGGTTGATTGTTCTGGTCTAGAAAGATGCCGTCGAAATCCTGACTGCCTTCGCGTCCGGGTGGGCTCACGTTGAAGAACGGAGCGCCTTCTGTGGCGCCGTTGTTGTCCCGCTGCTCGCCGACAACGCCCAGCACCAGGACATCCACGCCTTCGCCGCCGTCGAAGAAGTCGCTGCCGTCCCCTGGCGTCCAGATGAAGAGGTCGTCGCCGCCATTGCCGAAGGCTCTGTCGCGGTTGTCGGCGCCTTTGTTGTCGCCGTCGACGCTGGAGTTGAAGTCTTCTGTGCCGCCGATCAGGATGTCGTCACCCGAAGCGCCGAGTATGACGTCCACGCCTAATCCGCCTATCAGAATCGAGTCAACGCCGTCTTCCGCCTGCAGGACGTCCCCTGCGCGCTGGCTCTGGTTAGAGGAGCCTCCCGGCCCGCCGGGATTGAAAGACAACAGTGCGGAACTCTTGGTGTTCAGGTCCGTCCCCTGGATAACCGTGAAGTTCTTCTGATTGATATCGCCGCCATTCTGGCCGTCGTTGTTGTCAGGCCCTTTGCCGCCGTCGCCTGAGCTGGAGCAGCCGGCCGCTGTCATCATGATAGATAAAATGATCGCGCTGCTCAGCGCATGTTTTGAGTGGTTCATACTGTATTCCTTGGTCGATTCTCGGTTCAGTGGAAGTAACGCGTTTAACGTAAGCTGGCTGGAGCTGTGGCGGCCGTGGGCGGCAAGTCGTCCAGCGTGACTCTGACGGGAGGAGACTGGGAGATGTCATAGACTTCTATTTCGTCGCCGGACCGCGAAGGGCACACAACAAACTCTGTATTTTTCAAATGAACCGAGATTCTCAAGCCTGTATCCAGCGTATCCGGATCGATATTGGGATCGGCTGCGATGGCCTCGTCGAAATTATTGGCGGGGCCTGTCAGGATAAACTGAACCAGATGATCGAGGTTCAGTTCACTCATGCCCTCAGTGGACTTATCCAGAATTCGGCAAAAGCCGGGCGTTTGTTCAACTCTTAGCTCTGGAAGACCTACGCTGGGGTTGATAAAAATGCCGTCGAAATCCTGGCTTCCTGGCGTACCGGGAGGACTAACGTTAAAGAAAGGGGCCAAGTCCGTATTGCCGTCATTGTCCTGGGACTCGCCAATCAGACCGATAACCAGAATATCCTGGCCTTCGCCGCCGTCGAAGAAGTCATTACCGTCGCCCGGCGTCCAGACGAAAATATCATTGCCCTCGCCGCCGAAAGCGCGGTCGCGGTTAAAGCTGTTGAAGTCCTCGGTGCCGCCGATGATGATGTCATCGCCGTCATTGCCGAAGAGCACATCAATCCCCAGGCCGCCTATCAGAATATCGTTTTCCTCAGTACCGTATATCTGATCTCCAAACTGCAGGCTTTGATCGCCGCCGCCATTGGAGCCGCGATTGGCGGAATAGAGTTGGTTGATGGCGGCGTTTGCGCCTTCGGTTGAATTCAGATCATTGCCAATGACGATTTCCGCTTGCGCCAAAGACGCGCCTCCAAATAGAGCGAGGGAAACGGCGGTCGCCATCCAGGTTTTCGACAGGTTCATACATTTACCCTTTACGTGTTGTTTAAGTCGTATTGTTTAAATCAAGGTCATCGATTGATGTCTGGTGGTGACGGCCGTCATCACCGTTACGACACCCACGGTTAAAAAGTTACAGCTGGAAAATCTTTTCTGGGGCGCGCGGCTCCGTATTGGTCCCGTGCGGCGTCCGTTGGGTGCGTCAATCCTCAGCCCTGGCGACTACTGCAACGCCAGGGCGAGAGAAGAGAGCGTTGCTTGCGTCCTATCCTTATGGCTGAGCGGCGTACCACACATTGCCCACACCATGGCCCGTGGCGTCGCCTTGTTTGCGATCGCCTACCCACAGGTACAGCGGCTGGTTTTTGTACGCCCACTGATACGTGCCGTCTTTGCGAGCGACTACGCTGAACTCACCCCAGGTTCTTGCATCCTGCTTAGCCAAAAATGGAGGCCAGCTATCCGCGCAGCCGTCGTAGCAGGCGGACACGCCGTTGCTGTCTTTAGTGAAGGTGTACAGCGTCATGCCTTGAGCATTCGCGAATACTTCGCCAACTGATGTAGAAACTTTGGTGACGACGGTAGCGGGGGCGCTGGCGGCGGTGGACGTTTTGACAAAGCCGCCGGTATTCCCGTATCCATCGCCATAACCATTAGAAGCGCCGTAGTTATAGGAACCCGCGCTGGCGTAGGTTTTAACGTTGTAGCCTGATTTGTCGTTATCGCAGTAATCACCCCGATCCGCTTGCCCTTCAGCATTGGCGATAGAAGTGAAACCAGCGGCGATCATAAGAGCGGTCAGTGCGGCGAACTTTTTCATGGGTCTGTCCTTTTAAAATTGTATGTGTGTGGTCGGGCCTGAAGACCCTGTATTTCGATCTCGTAGATAAAGACGACGCCGCTTTGGGATTTGGATGCAAAAAAGTGAAATTTTTTTCCACCAGGGGCTACAGCCCTTGAAATCAGGGGATCAGGTTTGTGGCCTGTAATTGAATTTGTATGAAATTGTGGGTTGCCCTTGGGAGTTAGCAGCAAGAGTTCAAACAAATAGCGCTGGGCTACAGTGAGACCATTCTTTTTAGGTTAAATGTACTAGGAGCTGTGACCGGTTCAACTTCTCTATCTCTAAATGCAAAATATTATTGTATTGTGTTTTTTTGTATGCGATCTGTTCTAGTCGGCTGTATCCCATAAGTAGCCGGGAATGGCGTATTATTAGGGATGTGTTTGCATGTACTCCACTCGCTGGTATGAGCTCAAGCATTGGACTGATATAACCATTGCTGACTTGCCTTTTATTGAATCCCCTTTCTTTTCCGCAAGCTATGTGGAGCGTTGTTTAAGCAATGACCAGAAAGTTAGTGACGTTGTTAGAAACATTCGTGGGTCTTACTTTCGCTCAGCAATTGGAGCCTTTCCTGGAAGAGGTGGGTCTAACTTTAGGAAATGGAAAGAGGATTTCGTCAGACAGATTGAACAGGGTGAGACACTTCTAGTCTTCAAGGACGGAAAAGCTCCATTCAGCCCTATCATTAGTAATAATGAGGACGAGGGTGTCTTGCCCACAAACTCAGATCCAGTTATAGCCAAACGACTTATCGCCCGAGCCAATCCCACACCTCCGCCACCACCAAAGTTAAACGGGGCACTGACAAACATTCCTTCTCTAAACGGAAACCTATGGTGGGAAAGCATTCCCCCTGCACCACGTAGCTACGCCCCACCATCAATAAAGAACACCGAAACTCCTGGTATTGAGCAAACTAGAGTGGCGAACCTGACAGAAGTAGAGCGTCATCAGGTCTATCGGGAATTTTGGGAGGCGAAAAAAAGTGGAGATGGCGCAACAATTCTGGAAATGAGAAAACAGTTAGGTGAAGAGTTTTACTATTCACTGGAAACCGGCGGCGGCGGGGCCTTCGGAAAGTACTATGCCATACCAAAAGACCGAGCGGAGTTAATGCTGGAGGGCCTCAGTATTATTGAAAAAGGCAGCCCTATAGAAGACGTTCGAGCATTCGACAATAAAATTCGAAGCATCCGTAAAAAGCTAATCAACGCCAGCCTTGACCCTATTGCAGCCAGACGTAGTGTTGAAGTCAGCTCTCTAGACGGACTAAGCGAACGTATAGCACTGGAAGATGTCGGATCATTTGTCACTGAGATTCCGCCTAGATTGGGCGAATTAGAAGAAATATACGCAGGGGCCATTGGTGCTGTTTTAGGACATCCGGTGTTAGCGAGATCGAAACTGACAGTTGCTGAAGGGGGGGCAGAAACTACGTCAGTTAATGTAGATGGCGCAAGAGCGTTTACCGAGCTAGGTGTAGATGCCAGATCACTTCGTTTGCTAAAGGGAGGAAAGGGACAGTTTAATAGTATAGGAAGAATGTCCGCGAGAAGCGATTTTGATATTCTTGACCAAGGTGCGTCTCCAACTTGCGCTCCATGCTCCATCCGTAATGCTATGAGTAAATTGGGAGTCAAAAGCAGTATTGATGATATATACTCAGTAATAGGAAAGAAGGGGGCTGTTAATATAGATAAAACTATAAAGGTGTTTAACGAACTAGGGATTAGTGAAAGACTGGATATTACGCCAAAGGCAGACTTGTTTATGACTATGGATAAGTTGAAAAATTCAGTGTCAACAGGCCTTCCTGCGATTGTAAGAGTCGCGGATAAGGGCAGAGATGTTTCTCATGCAGTTATGGTTGAAAAGTTTGTTACTGTGGATGGCGTAGATGCTGTAAAAATAGTGGACTCACAGGTTGGTAGCGCGTATTACGAAACTCTTGAATCTTTTTCAAAGAGGTTTCTACTTAGGAGTGATGTGGACGGAAAAGTAGGATATGGGGTTATCTTTGAACAATAATACTGGTGTCTTAAAGTGATTGATTTTGATTTAAATAAGAAAGCTAGAGTAAAAGGTGTTTTAGCGGTTTTGGGTGTACGAAGTCTCCGGCTATATTTGATTGATGGCGACAAGGAAGTTATAGATTACTTGCGATGCACTACAGATAATGACATTAATAAACATACTTCCGAGATGAAGCGAGATTTCTTTGAGATTAATGACAAAGAATTTTTGTCCGCTTTAGAAAATACAGTTTTCCCGCTATGTGGAAACTATTACTCTTATTTGAATGAGGTTACCCTGGAAGGAGTTTTTAGGAGTGATGATAAGGGAAGGGTCGTCTTCGGTGATATCTCGTTAGCAGAGGTTTTAGATGATGATGGAGAAGCGATAAATTTAAATCTTTGATAAGGTTTAATTTTTTTAAATGTGGAATGAATTTAATGTCATTAATTTCACTATTTGAATAACGCATTTATCTATCTGTTCCGTGAGGATTAATTATAATAAATCCGTCGCTGCAAGTGTTTTAAATAAAAGAGTTTAAAAATGCACTTTTATTGTGGGGAGTGGGCTTTGTTAATAAACTATACCATCTATGGAAAAGTAATTTTTTGACATCGCATGTCGTGTTTTTGAGAAGTTCAAAGAAGAGCATTCTGGAAGCCCCTTCTAACAGCGATATAGGCTTGCCGAAGGGTGGTATAAAAAACTAACTGATAATATATTCAAAGGCCTGGACAAACTGGGCCTTTGAATAATAAAAACTTGTTTGGCGCCTAAGTGCAGGCGCGTATGTATGAGGCTTCCCTCGAAACGCAAGAATAGATCCCTCGGCTGATGCCGCTCCTTCACTTGGACCTTAACCTGCAAAAAAGATTCACGAATAACCCGCCGCACACCGTCAATATGGAGCTAAACATGAGCACGCAAAGAGACGCTTTCTCGCAGTGGTTAATGGAGCTTAACAACCAGTGGGGGCAGGATTGTCTGGCGTTGGACGCAAGCAACCAATGTCACCTGCTATTGGATGATCATGAACTGTCTTTCGGCCTGAGCAATGACGAGCAGGAGTTGTCGCTCTGGTCGCCGGTGGCGTCCGCCGAGCCGTTCCTGGGGAATGCGGAACGGCTGACCGAGCTTTTGGTTATGAACTTTAATGACCACTCCCTGGCTGGCTCAACTTTCGCCATGGATAGCGGCCGCTCCCGCGTTCTATTATGTTTCCGCGTCCCAATCAAAGGGCTTGACGCACACTCTCTGGGTAATGTCCTGCGGAACTTTGGCGAGACCATCAGTCATGCTGAAGGGGCGCTGTTGGCGTTAGCGAATCGGGGAGTAAGAAGCAGCGAGTCTGCAAGCGGTTTTCCCTATCTCAGAGCCTAGGGCCGACCAAGCCCTCCGGCAGGCATACGCGTAGCCGGTTATCCTCTTTGGGGCGTTACCCGACAATATCGCTTATCTATGCTTCCGTTAACCAGACTCTCTAAAACTTAATGGACTAAATACGCAGATGACTGTATAAAAACACAGCTTAAATAATGCTAACGAGGAACTGGTTATGGATCGAAAAATGGCGTCAATTAGGGAGCATAAATAAGCATGGGAACAGCCATCAAAGACGTATTTAATCTGACGCTGGTGAACGATATTGCTGCGGAGCTACACCGCGTCCATGCTCCGTTTGATGCAACAGCCTTTGTCGCGCATTCTATGGACGGTTTGGACAAGTTGGAGCTCACCGGCCGGGCCGCACATATTGCGGAGGCCCTGCACAAGTATCTGCCTCAGCCATTTTCTGAAGCGGCGACAGTCATCGAAGCGGCGCTTGGCCCGGAGTTACCCGCAACCGGTGAAATTGGTCTAATTCAGCTTCGCTACATGCCGCATCTTGCTTTTGTCCAGAAATACGGCCTTGAGGATTACGAGGCCTCCATTCGGGTACAGGAGGCGCTGACCAAAAGGTTTACCGCCGAATTCAGCATCCGCGCCTTTCTGGTGAAGTATCCTGAGCGCACCTATGCCCAGATGCTTGCATGGACAGGCCACGAAAACGCACACTTGCGCCGACTTGCTTCTGAGGGCGTCCGCCCGCGTCTGCCATGGGCGCCGCGCTTACACGCTTATCAGCAAGACCCACGTCCCGTCCTGGACTTACTGGAACGGTTAAAAGACGATCCCATACTTTATGTTCGCCGCTCCGTAGCGAACAATTTGAACGACATTGCTAAAGACCATCCCATGCTGACCATTGAGACCTGCCGGCGCTGGGCTGTAGATGCGTCTGAAGGCCGCACCTGGATTATTCGCCATGCTCTGCGTTCATTGGTCAAGGCCGGTAATAAGGACGCAATCTGCATTCTGGGCGGAACCGAGAATCCTTCGGTGAACATAGACGACATAAG
Organism: Hahella sp. NS-SX17; assembly: GCF_057367735.1. Lineage (NCBI taxonomy): Bacteria > Pseudomonadati > Pseudomonadota > Gammaproteobacteria > Oceanospirillales > Hahellaceae > Hahella > Hahella sp. NS-SX17. The sequence goes on along the minus strand of NZ_CM170632.1, from coordinate 3,987,482 downwards.
CATCACGCCTCAGCGCCTCTCGCTGGGGGAGGCCGTGCGTCTGTCTTTTGAGATTAAAAGCACCGCAACCGAGGCGCAGCGCTTACTGATCGATTATGCCGTGCACTTTGTAAAAGCTAACGGCGGAACCCGGCCAAAGGTCTTCAAACTGCGTACTCTTACTCTGCAACCGAACGAAAAAATCACTCTCAACGCCACAGTGTCTTTCGCGGAATTGAAGACACGTCGCCATTACCCTGGGCGTCACCACATCGATGCTCTTATTAATGGCGAGCCCTTTCCCCTTGGTGATTTTGAGCTGACAGCGTAAAGGGTTGCGCCGCAGTATTTCGTTCTCCTCCAGGTAAACAGGCGAGACTCCGGGAGGGGAAGCTACTAAGTAGACTGTACAAACTGGTTGACATATTAGGATGCTCGTCCTATTTTTATTGTGGCTAGGACGAGTGTCCTAAGTTGTGGCGTAACTTGATAGATTCCATCTTTCAATAAGAGTGAGTCGGTCAGGTTGCCGTCGCTTTTAATGTTATTTTGTTTGGCGGTCATCAAGACAATGAGCAATATCACCACGCGCGAGCTGATAGTGAAAACAGCCGATCAACTGTTCTATCAGCAAGGTTTTGAGCACACTTCTTTCTCGCACATCGCCGGCGCTATCAGTATTTCGCGGGGCAACTTTTACCACCATTTCAAAACCAAGGATGAAATCCTGGAAGCCGTGATTCAGCTGCGTCTGGCCAAGACGCAAAAGATGCTGGACCAGTGGGAGGAGGAAGGTAAACATCCGCGAGAACGCATTCAAAGCTTCATTCAGATTCTGGTCATGAATAAGAAGGACATTAAACGCTACGGCTGTCCAGTCGGTACGCTGTGCTCAGAGCTGGCGAAGCTGAACCATGGCTCCCTGGTTGACGCTAACGCTTTACTCACGCTCTTCCGAACATGGTTGCGCAAGCAGTTCGTGTCGCTGGGGCGAGAGGCGGATGCGGATCAGTTGGCCATGCACGTGTTGGCCTTCAGCCAGGGCGTCGCCACGCTGGCGAATGCCTTCAAAGACGAAAAGTTCATTAAAAACGAAGTTAATCAGATGCTCGACTGGTTGAAGCTATGCGAGGAAAACCTGAGTTCCTCTGAATCTGCTTCCGCGCCGGGGCCAACAGGAGAAAAATAATCATGTTTATCGTGCTGCTGAAATTTTCAAACAATAAAAGTCTGGCTGGTCAGTACCTGTCAGGTCACAAAGACTGGATCAATCAAGGCTTCGACGATGGCGTCTTTCTTCTGGTTGGAAGCCTTCAGACCAGCTCCGGGGGCGGAATACTCGCTCACAATACCTCTCTGGCGGAGTTGCAAGAAAGAGTCAATGCAGACCCGTTTGTGGCTGAGGATATCGTCGCGGCGGAGATCATTGAAGTAGCGCCTTCCAACGCTGATGCGCGTCTGCAGTTTTTGATGAATTGAAAACACTTGTTTCCATTTTTCAGATTTTCAGACCTACACAAGGATAAAGATTAATGTCCGTCACGATAGAAAGTGCAGAAAGCAAACCCCGTTGCAGCTGGAGCCAAACGCCGGATTTTCATGCCTACCACGACAATGAATGGGGCTTCCCGGTGAGAGATGATTTTCGTCTATTCGAGAAGCTCTGCTTGGAGAGTTTTCAGTCCGGTCTCAGCTGGAGATTGATTCTCGCTAAACGGGAAAACTTTCGCGCCGCTTTCCATCATTTTGACTTCAATAAAATAGCTGCGTTCACCGAAGAGGACGTTAATCGATTACTCAAAGATGAAGGCATCGTGCGCCATCGAGGCAAAATCGAAGCCGTCATCAACAACGCCAAATGCGCCCAAGTGTTAGTGCAGAAAGAGGGTTCGCTGGCGACGTTCATCTGGCGATTTGAGCCCGTCCACGACAAACGCCAAAAACCACAGACCGCCTCAACCTCCCCAGAATCCGACGCCCTGTCGAAAGCACTCAAAAAAATGGGTTGGAAGTTCGTTGGCCCAACCACCGTATTCGCATTCATGCAGGCCATGGGACTGATCAACGATCACGCGGAAGAATGCGCCGTCAGGGCGGAAGTGGAACGCTCACGAGAGGTTTTTCAGAGGCCTGTTTCTCGTCCCCAGACCTGATTGCTCGAGCCAAAATAGATCCACAGACCGATACCTGCCTGTTCCCGCCCTGATTACTTTTCCTTTATGGCACGCAGTTTTCTCGACTGCGGAGCCATATCAGTCATTTTCTTTAAGGTCGATAAGGCGAGGTATTTATTATGACTATTGGTGACGGCGGTGGCGTAGGGCCAATCGCCCCTCAAAATCATGTTCAGGCTGGCGGCGGCGTTGTTCATCAACCCGGCGCTCTTGCGTTGGCGCGTAACCCCAATCCTGTTGCCCATCAGGATCAGAATGGCCGTTCTATGTTTAGCGGCTTTTTTGAAGGCGTCGCAAATTTAAAGTCGGCGGTGTACAACCGACTGCCGAACAATCCACTGCGGGATATGTCCGTCAGGGAGCAGAACTACAGGGTTCCGCTTTCTCGTATGGAAGGCAATGCGGAGACGCTTTTTAACGATATGGATCGGGCCAATCACCATGAGGTGCTCATGGAGCAGGCCTTGGCCTCGTTTAGCGGGACGCATCACGCTACGGGCGACGCGGCGCAGGTGGCGGGGCAGTTTCAGGAATTTCTGGCGTTTGATGTTGATAATTTAAGCGCGGAGGAAGTCCAGCAAGCTGAAGATAATGCGCGGCAGCGGACTGACAGTTGGTCTGATGGCGTACCTGGGACTGAGCATGATTTCAATATAAGGCTGCAGCAGGAGAAAGAAATCATCGCACTGGAAAAACTTGCGCAGTTCGATGATCTTCCGCCTCTGGATGAGTCCCAGGAGCACAATCGGATGTGGGGAGAGCTGAGTGTGGGCGCGTCTCTGCAAAGAAACGTCACCATGCAGGAAACCCGCGATCAGCTGTCCTTTTTCGGCCGTCAGCTTTCAGTCTTTATGAAGAAAGAAGGATTGGGATTCGATGGTTTGATAGACAGAAAGACGGCGCAGCTGGTGAGAGATCAGGAGTTGGACGCGAATACTCGATTCGATGACCTAAACAATGATCAGCAGATCGACGTTTATAAGGCGGTGTTGAAATCCGCGTCCACCGCTAACCCGAACCTTATGGATAAATTTCAGAAAACCCTAAGCAACAACCTGCAAGCAGGCGCGACTAACTTTATGTCGTTGTTAAATCGCATCAATATTTTTTCCAGTTAAGGAGCGGTGATTGAGCGTCATCCTGGTTCGCTGGTAGTGAGATATTGGCGAGACTTTATGGCGTTCACTTATTGTCTTGCCGCCTGGTTTCTTTCTTTATGCTTCTCTTTTCCCATGGCCAAATCCTATCCGCCATGTTGCACAAATACATCGGTAGGCTGATATGGCCAAACCGGCCGGACCTCTAATCTGACTTCAGTTTGAATCCGCAAGGCTGCCAGCCTGCACAGACCAGAGGAATAGAAGATGAGGCCGCTACTGTCATTAATCGTATTGTTATTGTGCCTGTCGAGTGCGGCGGTGCGCGCTGAGGGATGGCCTTGGGCCAAACTTAGCTACGCCCATTATGCGGAAAATGAGCCCATCCAGGAGTTGTTGCAGCAGTTCGCCGCTGCGATCAACACGCCGGTGGTGGTCAGCGATAAAGTTCAGGGCGTGGTCAATGGCCGCTTCGAAAAAGCGCCAGCCCGAGATTTTATCGACAGGCTGGCCAAGCTGCACAGCCTGCTGTGGTACTACGACGGCCAGGTGCTCTACGTCTACGGCGCCAGCGAAGTGGAGACAGATCTGATTCATCTGCAGGACGTCTCATCTCAGCGCCTGATCAAAACCCTGACGAATCTGGGCGTGCTGGACCGACGCTATACTCTCAGGGCCATCCCCGGGGAAGGAATCGTGATGGTGTCCGGGCCGCCCCGTTATACCCAGTTGGTCAAGGAAGTAGCGGATATTCTGCGCTCAGGACAACAGGGCAAGCCCAAAACCGGCGACGCCTTTGTGGTGCAGGTGTTTGAACTCAAGCACGCCTGGGCGGATGACCGCTCCATGGTGATTGGCGGGCAAAGAATAGCGGTTCCCGGCGTGGCCTCTTCGTTGCAGGCGATTTTAGGTCGGCGCATATCTGAACCGACCGTCAACGCGATTGCGCCGAGAACCCTTCCCAAACTAAAAGGACAAGGGCTGGCTCAGGGACGTTACGGGCCGACGGACATCACCCCCTCTCAGGAGACCAACCGAGAGATCGTCTCCGTGCGAAGCGAGGAGGGTGGCGTTAATTCGGAAACGGCGGGATACATCATCGCCAACGAGCGTCTGAATGCGGTCATCGTGCATGATCGCCAGTCGAAAATGCCCCTCTATCAGGAACTCATCGACTCCTTGGACCAACCTAGAAGCCAGGTGGAGATTGAAGTCTCGATTATCGACGTGAGTACGGATCGTCTGAACGAAATGGGATTTGAGTGGCAGATCAATGGACGCAACGGCAGTTTCACCAACGCAGATTTCTCTCAAGGCGCTTTGCCGCGCAGTGCCAACGAGCTGTCTTTCGTGGTGGGCGACGGCGCCAACTTCTCCACCTTGCTGACCAACACGCAAGACTTGTTTCTGTCGCGCATTCGCGCCTTATCGGAAGATGGCGACGCCAGCGTGCTGTCCCAGCCGACGATTCTGACCCTGGATAACATCGAAGCGGTGTTGGATCACAGCACCACCTTTTTCGTGCGGCTGGTGGGCGATCGGGAAGTGGACCTGTTCCCGGTGTCCGTCGGCTCAGTGGTCAGAGTGACGCCGCACATCGTGAAAGGCGATCTCAGCGATAAAATTCATTTGAATATCAATATCGAAGATGGCCAGCAGACCGGACAGGCGGTGGATGACATACCCGCCGTCAGCAAAAGCATCATCACCACCGAAACCCTGGTGAACGACAACGGCAGCCTGCTTGTCGGCGGTTATTACTTCAATCAGGACTCCTCCACCAGCAGCAAGATTCCCGTACTGGGGGATATTCCGCTATTGGGGCGCCTGTTCCGTACCGACGGCAGCCAGCTGCAGAAACGAGCCAGACTGTTTCTGATCTCCCCCCGCATCGTCGGCTCCAACACGGCTGAAATTAAATACAACCGCCGGCTGGAATCCCTGATCAACAAGTATTTGAGCACGGCCCCGGAACTCTTTACGCCATAGAAGCCAATTAGGCCTGTGGATATATGGTTGCAGGCGCCTTTCTAAGACATTGTTAACACAAGCTACGGCACTGTTAACACAAGCGCGGCGACTTCCATACAACTCCGCCGCAACCCAAACGCTTCACTCACAAACCGGACACAAGTACAGCAATGACTAGCGCACAGTGGATGATCAAGTTGCTCTCCGGGCCTCACGCAGGCGCGGAAATGCGTCTCGAAAACCGCGCCTACCGGGTCGGTTCTGCAGACGAAGGAGACATCGTGTTGCACGACAAACTGCTGCCCGAGCTGGCGTTTACGCTGGACGTGGCAGTGGACGGCGTGCGCCTGCTACGGGAAGAAGCAAATGAGACGGGCAATGAGACAAGCGTGGCGTTGCAGTGCGAAGGGCGGGAGGTCCACGAGCTGGATGTAAAAGTCGACGCCTACGCGATTTATTCCCTGGGGATGCTGCATTTTTGTTTTGGCCCGACCAACCAGCGCTGGCCGGACATTTCACTGCCCACGCCTCGCCACGCGGCGGAATCCAACTCGTCTAATCTTCCCGCCGCCACAGAGTCTGAGCATGCGAAAGATGCCGTGGACAAGCGCCAAGACAGCGGCCGCAGGGGACTGCCACGAAGCTCCAAACTCATGCTGCCAGTGTTTCTGTGTTTCATCGCCGGCGGCGTGATCTTCAACAGCCGCTTGCTCGATGCTGGCGTTATCCAATCGGAAGCGTCCCTGGATCTCGCCGGTATTGTCGTGCAGGACTGGCGTTTCGAAGGACTCGCCGTCAATCCACAAACCCTGAGTAATGGCGCGAACAAATGGCTGATCAGTGGTTACGTCGACACCGCTGCGCAAGCGGTGGACCTAAAGCGGCGTCTGCAGGCGCTGAGTGCGCCGTTTGAGCTGGATATCCGCGTCATGGAGAGCGTCAAACGCTCAACGGAAACCCTGCTACAACAGTTTCAGTTATCGCATCTGGCGGTCAGTCTCGGAAGTCAGCCCGGCGAACTGGTGATCAGCGGTATTGAAACAAACCTGGACAACTGGTTGCGACAAAAAGAGCTGCTGCTCGCCGACATTCCCGGCCTGACGCACATTCAGGACCGCGTAGAGAGGCCGGAAAACCGACTGAATCAACTAAAACAGTGGTTGCAGGAGGAAGGGCTCGATAAAGAAGTGCTGGTCAATGCGCAAGACGGGCGTTTGTCCATCACATCCGATATTCGTCTGGAGGACTCCAAAGCGTGGCGGCGGGTTCAACGCAAGTTTCAGGAGCGCTTCGGCGGGACACTGGACTTGGCGGTCATCGCCGACGCTCGGCCCACGTTGGCGATTCGTAGCGTCAGCCTGGGCGCGGTTCCCCATCTTGTGCTGGCGAACGGACGCCGTTATGGCCTGGGAGCCCATGTCAGCGATGGCTATTTTCTGGAGCAGGTCGCCAAGGACGTTGTCGTCCTGCGTCGCGGCGATGAATTGATCAAGTATCGCGTCGGTTCCGGCGCGGATGAATCTGACGAATATTAATCAGGCCTATATCACCGCCGTGTTAATAACAACGGAACCACAGGAGAAGCAAATGGGAGACAACTTTAGCGAACGTACGCCCCAGGAGTGGCTGCAACTGCTGGTGGATTATCAGCGGCAGTTACAAGCGCGCCTGAAGGTGGGATGTCAGCCGTCAGAGTATTACCTGCTGGCGGATCTGGATGCGGCGGTGGATCTGGTGATCCGCCGATTTAACCGCCCTCAATTTAACAACGCGTTATTTAACGATGCTGAAATAAACAACACTGACGATGGAGGAAGCCGATATGGCGTTCAATTTTGATGCAATCAACGATGCGATGGGTCGCCAGGCGACATTGAAGGAAGAGGAGCTGCGTTCTTTCGCCAACAGCATGGACCCCAACAACTCCTCGGACCTGATCAAATTTCAGCAGAAGGTCCAGGAGTGGGGACTGATCACCAACCTGCAGAGCACGACGATCAAGTCTCTCAAGGACACCATCGCCAGCATCGTGCAGAAAATGCAGTGAGCGCAAACATGGACGCCAGTATCGACGACCTGGTTCTACATAGAATAGTTCTGCGCAAACTGGCTCTGGAAGCCTTCGACATGCTGCTCGAAGGCGCTGTCGATGACGCCTGCAAAGTGCTCACGACGGTGAACCGGCTCAAACCGGGCAACCCGGCGTCGACCCTGGGGCTGGCGTTGGCGGAGCGACTGCAGGAACCAGGGCGCGGCTGCGGACATAGCGTCGGAGGCGGCCACAACAGCGACCCGGTGTTGAGCTGTTTCCAGGGTTTGATCTGGTTGCAACAGGGGCGCGAAGAGGAGGCGAGGGCGCTGCTGGCCAAGACCTCCCAGTCGCCGGACGCCACCGCCGCCAAATTGGCCCAAGACATCATCCAGCATGAAATAGAAGGCAGGTAACCATGGACCCTATCAATATTCAATACAGCCTGAATTTTCTCAATTCAGATCAACTCGCCGCCCCGGAACTGACGGCGGACCCGGCGGCGTTGGAGCGTTTTCAGCAAAGTCTTCAGCCACAATCGGACACGTCTGCGCATTCAACATCAGAAGGGTCGCCCGTCACTTTGGGCGTTGAAGCGTCGGATAACACGCTGGGAGATAAAGTGCTGCAGGGTATGCAGAACGTGAAGTCGGGCTATGACCAGCAAATGGAGGCGATGCAGCTCACCTTGAACAGCGCCGACCCACTCAATATGAGAGATATACTCAAGCTGCAGATGGACCTCGCTCAACTGACGCTGCAGGGCGAGCTGATCAGTAAAACCGTCAGCAAAAGCACGCAGAACCTGGATACGTTGCTCAAGAGTCAGTAGCCATGAAAAACACATCCACACCATACCGATGTTCTCGTCGAATGCGGCTTTTGCTGGGCATTCTGCTTGTCTTCGTCCTGAGCGGCTGTAAAGAGACCCTGTACAGCGATCTGACCGAGAAAGAAGGGGCGGAAATGCTGTCGATTCTGCTGGAGGAAGGCCTGGAGGCGGAAAAAGTCCCGGGCCAGAAAGGGCAGACTGTCGCTCTCAGCGTCGAGCGTGCGCAGTTGTCTCAGGCGATTCGCCTGCTTAAAAGCCGGGGTTATCCTCGGGATGACTTCACCAGCGTTGGCGAGCTGTTCAAGAAAGACGGCCTGATCTCATCGCCCCTGGAAGAGCGGGCGCGTTACATATACGGCCTGTCTCAGGAGATCGCCGCGACCCTGTCGCAACTGGACGGCGTGATTACCGCCCGCGTGCATGTGGTGATGCCGGAGGTGGAGAACAAAAAAGCGCCGTTGAAAGTTTCCTCCGCCTCGGTGTTCATCAAATATGAAAGCACCGTCAATCTGGATGATTTCGTGCCGCAGATTAAGTTGCTGGTGAACAACAGCATTGAAGGGCTCAGCTATGACAATATTGCCGTCGCGCTGTTTCCGACTCAGGCCGCGCCGGTCGCTGGCGGCGCGGCGATGGAGAGTGTGTTTTCCGTGAATGTCGCCGCCGGGTCGATCGATCGACTTTACGGATTGCTCTCCATTGGCGGGTTGCTGTTGATCTGCGCGCTAGGCGGCAATCTGCTGCTGTATCGACGTATGAAACAACGCAGCGCTCACACACTGGCCATAGAGCAGGCTTAATGTCCACGGTGACCCCAAGGTGAGTTCTTCAATGCGAGCAGAACTTCTCATTCAGGCGGCCCGATTTAACGGCGCCCCGGGCATTTACGCTGACGCCAGCTGGTTCGCGCCCTGGCTGACGCCTACGCGTTTAGCCATCATGCGTCGTCAGACTGACGCCGCAAGGACCTTGAACCGTTTTTTGCTGGAGCAGTCCGAGCCTTTAGAGCCGGTCGCCCCGGAGGCGTTTTCCGATCCGTTGCTGCAGTTGTTGACGCAAACCTCGCTGAACATCCCCCAACTCGCCATGTGGGCGGGACTGGCGCTCCATCATCTGAGCTTGAAGAGAATCATTTGCGGGCGTCGCCAGCGCGAGTTAAAGGTCGCGTTTGGGGAGGAGGGTTATTGTTTCGCTTTGGAGCGGGCGCAGTTTATGGTGGGCGCCGCTTGGGATCATGTCCCCGTACTGGCCGACGAAGATACGCCGACTGTCTACAAAATGATCCAAAGTGCGGGAGTAACGTTGTTGGCGGCAGCGTCAGCGAATCTGCCGCCATCTGCGCAAAAACGCCTGCCGTTTTTCTTTCCCAAGCGACAGTCACATTGCTTCGCGCATTGTCCTACGAATGATGAAATGTCCAACATGACGTTGGACGTTAATCACCCTGACGCCGTGGAAAAGGCGAGGGGGCTACTTATTAAAATTGCTCTGGAGATCATGCCGTCATGGAAGCCAATTTCATTTTAATCAGTAATATACAAGAGAAAATTAAAGTTAGAAGTAGCCTTGTTAAGGCGTCTGATTACCAGTCCTGGCATGAGGCGGACAGGCTTCTCGACGCCGCTCGCGCCGAAGCGGATGTAATCCTGGCTGACGCGAAAAGACAGGCGCAGGCGGCGTTACAAAGCGGCTATCAGGATGGCCTGGCGAAGGCCAAAGAGGAAAGCGCCGAACGCCTGATCACCGCCAGTATGCGGGCTCATCAGATGCTGCAGATGGCGGAAACGGATTTGATTGAGCTGGTGAAACTCAGCGTGGAGAAACTGTTTGGCGATATCGGCGATGAGGTGAAAGTCGCGAGCCTGATTCAAACCGGTCTGGCGTCCTTGCGTGAGGACTATCGCGTCACCGTCCATGTCGCGCCCGAAATGGAGGCTCAAGTGAAAGCGGCGTTACCCGAGGTCTTGTCTCATTTTCCGGGCATCGAATACTTCGACATCACAGCGGACCCACGACTTCCCCGCGACGCCTACGTACTGCAAGGGGACGCCGGCATTATCAAAGGCTCCATCTCCGACCGCTTCGCCAAGCTAAATACACTGGTGGAACAAGCCCTGTCCGCTCCCCAAAACTAAACACTTCCCTGGGAGCGCGGGCGGCCCGCCCGCACTCTTTATTTGTCTGCCGTGGCTAAACGCTCCAGAGAGCGGACACTCTTGCACTTCCAGAACACTTACCTACAGGGCATTTATCTGCAGGACTGCACCTACGGCATATGCCGAATGGTGGATTGGGACAGCGGCAGGCCAAACGTACAATGTAGCGCGCCCGGTCGCCAATGCGGCCAGATTTTGTCGCTTTTCCAATTATCATTTGTCCGTCTCCGCCCCAGTGGCCTTTAACAAGGGATGTTTCCTGCATGCATTACCCCCGTCGCTTCCAAGTCAAACATCACTTGGATATCGTCACCGATGAGCTGACGCGCATTGAGTCGCCCACCACCGCCATTGGTTATATCGAGAAGTGTCTGAACGACGGAGACGGGCGCGGCAAAGATTTCGACTCGTTTATCGCCTCGCTGCAGGGAAGTCATTTCCTGTCCACCTCCAACAAGTTTCCCGGCCGCGCCGCGGCGGCGTTCAATAGCTGGCGCAACACCCTGATTCGCGAAGCGCGCCATGGCAATGTGTTGCTGGTGGTGGATAGCGCGGAAAAACCTTTCCATCCACTGATTATTGAGAAAGACAAAACGCTGACGCCGGGGCAGTCCAACACCCACGCCGCCACCCAGTTGCTGAATCGCCTGAAGCCGGTGAAAACGCCCTCGCCGAAACGTCCGGCGGGGACAGCTGCGGGCGGCGCGGCCGCCTCCAATCCCATGGCGGAAAGCCATCCGTCGTTCAACGGCAATGTGGGCTGGGCCAGCGTCCAGAGCGAAAAAACCAGCTACGGCGCGCCGCCGCCTCCTGCTTCGTCAGCGTCCAGTCCTGAAGAGACGTCCGTCAGCGACGCCAGCGGCCACAACGACAACGGCGACACGCAAACCGCCAACGATGAAGCCTGTGTCAGCGGCGATCCTGTGAGCATGATCACCGGCGAGGAACTGCTGGATCTGGTGGATTTCACCTTGCCCGGTCCCATGTCTTTAGTGTGGAAGCGCACCTACAAGTCTTCCAACAACCATCAGCGCGGCCTGGGCGTGGGCTGGACGCACCTGTTGTGCCAGACCCTGGAAGAAGACAACGGCCGCATCACCTTCACCACCGACGAAGGCCGTTATATCGACTTCCCGCGGCCTCTGATCGAACAGTCCAGCCGCAACGCGGCGGAGCGCATGACCCTGCACCGATTGGACGAGAACACCTACGCGCTGCAGCAGATGGGACAACCGGATAAAGTCTTTGTCGGCGGCAACGGCGCCTACCGCCTGGAAGCTCTGGTGGACGCCTTGGGCAATCGCATCGACATCGCTTACTGGCAGGACGTGGAAGGTTATGCGCGTCCCATCACCATCCTGCAAGCCAGTTGGGGACCGCGCCTGCATATTCTGCATAACGCCCAGGGGCTGATGTGCGAAATCCAGTCGATCCAGTCCAACGGCGCCGTCGCGACCTTGGCCACCTACGACTATGACGAACAGCAGGACCTGATTCGCGCCGCAGACCGGGCGGGCGCCAGCGAAACCTACGCCTACCGCCATCACGTCATCACCCGCCGCACCCTGAAAACCGGCTTCAGCTTCTATTTCGAGTGGAGTCAGTACAGCCCAAGCGGCAAGTGTCTGCGCCAGTGGGGCGATCGCGGCATTTACGATTACCGCTTTGAATGGGATACCGCCAATAAAGTCTCCCACGCCTTCGACAGCAACGGCGGCAAAACCACTTACTACTACGACCACCGCGGCAAGATTATCAAGGAAATCGATCCCGAAGGCGGGGTCACGCGCATGGCCTACAACAAACAAGGCCAGCTGATCGAGCATATCGACCCGGAAGGCGGCGTCACCCGTTACGCATACGATGAGCAGGGATTACTGACGCAACTGACCGACGCCACTGGCGCGTCTTACAAAATCCGCTACAACCACCGAGGCCAGCCGGTGGAGATGATCAATCCCCTGGGCCACAGCTGGCGTCGCGAGTACAACGGCCAAGGGCTGCTGACCTGCGTCACCGATCCCCTGGGCAACCAGACCCGCTACGCCTATAACGAACGCGGCCTGCCGCAGACCATCACCGACGCCGCCGGCAATGAAAAAACCTTCGTCTGGAATGCGCTGGCGCAATTAGTCAGCGAGAGCGTCAACGGCCGCCGCACCGAGTACCTGCTGAACGAAGACGGCGATATCGGCGCGGTTGTGGACGCGGACCAGCGCACCACCGAGTACGAATACGATCTGCTCGGCAACGTCACCCGCGTGCAGCATCCGGACGGCTCCGCCGTGCAGTTGCGCTACAACGCCAACAGTCAACTGACCCATTTTATCGACGCCGCCGGCCGCTGCACGGAATACGTATACGACGGCCTGTCCCAGGTGCGCAAAAAGATCGACGCCAACGGACAGGTATTTGAATACCTGTACGACAAAGAACGCAACCTGATCGGTCTGATCAATGAAAAGGGCGAGCGCTACAAACTGGGCTACGACCGCAATGAACGCCTGATCCGGGAGATCGGCTTCGACGGCCGCATTCAGGAGTACCAGTACAACCGCGCCGGGCATTTGATCTCTCATCTGGAAGGCGTCCACATCGACCTGCCGTCGGAACAGGCCAACACCACCCGCTTCAGCCGCGACCCCTTGGGCCGGCTGCGGGAAAAACACAGTCCGGATGGCGAGGTCAGCCAGTTCCACTACGATGCGGCGGGACGGCTCACTGAGGCCAGCAACCCCCACCGACAATTGCGCTTCGCCTACAACGCCCTGGGCCAGTTAACCGAAGAGCGTCAGGACCAGCACGTGCTGCGCCATGATTACGATCCCCTGGGGCTGCGCACGCAAACCCAGTTAGCGGACGGAACCCGGCTTAACTTCGCCTACGATCAGCATGGCCTGTTCTGCGAAGCCCGCTACAACGACAACCTGCTGACGCAAATCACCCGGGATGAGCAGGGGCGGGAAATCACACGCCAGCAGGGCGCACTGCAATCCCAGTACGAATACGACCTGATGGGCCGCCTGAGTCGCCATCGCGTCAACCATGAAGCCAACAAAACGCAACTGATCGACCGTCATTATCAGTACGACCACCATGGCAATCTGGCGTTGATCGACGATCTGCAAAGAGGCGCGACACGCTACCATTACGACGCCCTGGACCGCCTCAAGCAGGTGGAGAGCTACTGCAACGAGCAGTTCGACTTCGACCCGGCGGGCAACATCCTGAGCGGAGAAAGCGATAGCGCGGTGAAAAAAGGCAACCGCCTGCAATTCCATGGCGACCGCCACTTTGACTATGACGACGCCGGCAACCTGATCCGCGAACGTCGCGGCAAAGGCGGCAAACTGGAAACCCGCTACGTCTACAACAAGCAGAACCAGCTGATTGCGGTGGAGAAAGACGGCCAGCGCACCGAATACCGTTACGACGCCTTGGGCCGCCGTATCTCAAAACAGGACGCCTTCGGCCAGACGGAATTCCTGTGGAACGGCGACGTGCTGCTGTCCGAACAACGCCAGCACCTGCGCAAGCTCTACGTTTATGAACCGGACTCATTCCGCCCGCTGGCGTTCATTCAGGACGAAAAAGTCTACCACTACCACCTGGATCACCTGGGCACGCCCCAGGAAATGACCGACGCCGAAGGAACCCTGGTCTGGTCCGCCCGCTACAAGGCCTATGGCGCCCTGGCGTTACAAGACGTGGAAAGCGTCCACAACCCGCTACGCTTCCAGGGGCAATACTTTGACGAAGAAACCGGCTTCCATTACAACCGCCACCGGTACTATGATCCCCAAAGCGGCCGCTTCATCAACCAAGACCCCATCGGCCTCCTGGGCGGCGCCAATGCCTACCAATATGCGCCGAATCCGGTGGGATGGGTTGATCCGTTTGGGTTGACTTGTAAAGAAGATGGGAAAGGAATATTAGGAGCCATTGGCTCCTTCATTAAACGCCTATTTTCTTGGAACAACGGTAATAGTCACAAAGACGCGGCGATAAGCTCACCGCCCAATCCAATAGATAAGGGTGAAATTGCTAAAGAAATAAGCGACATTTCTGCATCTCAGAATGACGTATATATCAAAGACAAATTGGGCAATAAAATATTTATTGAGCCTGACTTTGGTCCAATACAGAGAGGATTGGCAATACCTGAAGGCATGACTGGACGTGAGTTTTTAGCAAAACTAAAGGCACAAGGAGGGGGGATACAAGTAGGAGATTTATTTGATATCGCGGTTCAAGTTGAGCCTAATACATTTCCAGACTTGAAGCATAGAAATGGGCTTACAGGAGCATCTGACTCTGAAGGTGTCGCACAGAAGTTTGCTTTGAGCGGCGGAGAAGCCGACCAAGGAGTTGTATTAACTCTTAGAGGAGAACCACATTATAATGTAGCTGACGCATATGAGAAGGCGCAAAGAAGCCAACCATTTTCCACAGAGCGTGAAAGCAGCATTAAACAAGGGTGGAGATGGGATAATGTTGTTGAAGCGGTGGTTGTAGAAAATAAAGGGGTAGGAAGATTTGGTGGTGAGGAACAATTAAAAATAAAGAAAGGCGAAATATTCACAAAAGAAGATCTGGATAAGTTATGACCTATAATGCTGATGTGTTTTTTGATCGATGGAAAAGCGAAAAAGGGCTTTTATACCTAAATCTAATTTTACAGAATTGTAGTAATGAGGATAAGTTAAGGGCGCTTGCTGAAAGTTTCTTTGGATTTAGTGAAGATTATATTGACCTAAGAGGAGTTACCTTTTCTGGTGTTGAGATTGATGGTGCGGATTTTTCCTACTGCGACCTAGCATTTAGTCAGTTCATTGATTCCAAAATAAAATATAGTTGGTTTGATCGTAGCAATTTTAGAGAGGCTTTTTTTAAGAATGTGAAATTCACAAAGTGTACCTTTGTGGACGCGATTTGTGATAACTCTTTAATAGATGGATGCATCTTTAAAGGAACATCTCTAAACGGAGCTTCTTTTGTTAATTCAAAGTTCAAAAGAATGACGATTGAAGAAGGAAATTTGATGTGGGCAAACTTTGCTGGATCAAGCTTTCACGACATAAAAATTCATGGTGAAGTTTGGTTGAAATCTTCTGTTTTGCCAGAATCAATTAGGCCTTTTTTAGAGAAGGAAGTTGAGAGCGACGCCTACTTGTCCCGTGTTAAGTGGGTATAGTTACAGCGATAAAATATTGCCAGTTGGGAGCAAAGTCGGCGAACAAAAAAAGCTTGTATTAAAATATGCAACGGACTCAAGATTAAATAAAAAATCTGGTGATGTTTAAATTAGTAAAGATATGAATAATGAGGATGCAATACGGTATGTCGAGAATGGGAAGCAGATTGGAGTTCAAAAGTTTTATAATGAAAACAAAAGTGAACTTATTGTCACGGCTGCCATACAGAAGCATGCAGGATCGTATAAAGCATTTTTGAGTGAGCTTGAGTACCTTCCAGAGAAAAGCTTTTTTGACGATGGCGGCGGAGATAATTATAGGATTTTTGAGTGTAAGATATTCTCAAGCTTAAGTGATGCACTGTTATTCATAAAAGAAAAGTCAGGTATATCTTTGGAGGAGTTATCTCCTAGAAAAGGAAAGCCTTATTTTTGCATATCCATTTTTTACTAGGGAACCTCTGAATAACTCATAGTTAAATCGGTTGAATCGAAAAGGACAGTTCAGAAATGCTCTCCTACCTCTTTAATATCGCATCAATTTTAAAGGCAATGTTGTTCTAGTCAGCCTGGCATAAATCAGAAATGCATACGAAAAAATTCAAAAAAATAGCACGTCACCTAAAAAATAAAAGAAACGTGGCCTACTCGGAAAGGATGCATTATTCGCCATCATCACCACCAATTTCAAAAGTCATAATAATTTCAAAAAAGAATAATATTTACATAGTTGATGTCATGTTGATGGATCTGTCGCTTGGCTATGACTCAGATGAAGTAATTTCTGAGTCCACAGCATCATTTTCTTCTTTAGAGGATGTGTCGAGTTTTATTGAAGAGAATCACTCGATTACATTGAGCTCTTTTGGTGTTTAAAAAATACACTGTTCAAACTGGATGGGGATGCAAAGATGATTGAAGATGAACTGTCAGAAAGGATAGAGCTATCACTATCATACTTGGCTCGCTGTTGGCGTAGCGCCAATATAAGTGGAAATGAAGAGGAAAAGAAAATAATTCAAGAACAATATCATGACTTATTTTCCTTCCTGGTTAAGTGGGACTGGAATGGCTACTTAGATCCAGACTCTCAGTTGCCCGAAAAATATATGCCGAAGGAGTTTTTAGAAAACGACAGGTATGGATGAAATGCCGGAGTAATGTGTGTAATAGCCGATATAGGCTGCTAGCATACATCCAGGGCGAGAAGGCCTCCCGCTACTACTTTGATCACGAGCGCACGGCAAGGAAATGACTGTTACCGAAGAAATCCAAGTCTGGTCTGCTCACTGTAAAGCTTTCAATGCCACAAATGAATAATGAAGATACTGATATTTCGAATATTTTCGATGCCATAATTGAGGGCCATATTAAGCGAGATGAAGCCGAAGGCGTTGATGTAATAAGGTACATCAACTATCCTGAGCTGATAATTGAAGGGTGTGCTTCGCTGAGCTACTTTTTTAGAGAGCTGGACTTAATAGAGTGGTCTCAAGCACTAAGGATGAAAGAGCTTTACAAGAAAACTAATATTACTTGCTTAAGCCAGATACGGATGCATCAAGTAGTACGTCAGAACTACCAAAAAGTAGACCTTGGAGAAAGCCGCATAGATGTAATAGAGGAAGTGCTTGGCGTAAGTTCTATAAGACTCAAGGAAGACCATGACTTCCTAGCTCAGATCCTGCTTGAACATACTTCGGGCGCCCAGGCTTGCATAATTTCATCAGCTAGGGACGGATTTCGCTCCTCATATTTGGAGTATGGAAATGGCTTCCCGTTGGAGGTACTTGGTGAGCTAGTTAGTGTGAATAGGGCTTAGATGAAAGTTTAAGTATCTTAAGCAAGTAGAGGAATGCATGCCTGCATATTTCAACATTATACTTCATCTCCCTGAGAATAATATTAGCAGAGAGTCTACGATCACGAGGTTTAATGAACTAATAACAGCCTCCGGTAAGATTAAGTTTGGAAATGAGTGTATATTGAGCGATCCTGATTTTGACTATGACTTTGAGTATACTGAGTCTGGCACTATATCAGAAGCAGCAGCTGCTTTATCTGGCTGGAAGCATTTGGGATATATTACATACCTGTATAATGACGCGATGATTCAGGTTGGATTTATGAGCTGCGATGGAGACGGCTCTATTCGGGGCATTGAGGTTATGATAGATGACTATCTTATACCCAAAAATGAGAACTCTGATATTGTCCTTTCCCTGGTGGGAGATATACAAGAAGTACATGCAAAACTGCCTGCTTCTCGGACATTGATGGCGTGGCAGGTTGAAGAGTGTGGATATGACTTTGAGAAATGTGTGTCTGATATTGACAGGCATGAAATTAATGGAGTCTATTGGCTTGATATCATTTCTTCAGAATTTGTAAATGAAGAACTGATTACGGTGCTTCAATCTAACCTTAAGGAAACAGGAAGAGTTACTCTGAATAATGATGGCTCGCTAACATTTATCAGATCTGGTAGCCCTTTTAATTCGTAATCACCCCTTCCTGCAAATCAAAATTACGGTGGTAATGGGTAGACTGCTGGTGTACCCGAGAAGGGGTGTCTAAGAGGCTTGCAATGGGTGAGATATATTGGAATTTGGGCGGTTTCAATATATTTATGGATAGTAAATATAAAGATCTATACCAAGTGGAGGACGATTTTTCTAATTTAATAGGTAGTGAAAATTTTAGCGGGCTCTCTGCCAATGACTGGTTTCTCGTTGACAAAGAAACTAAAGAGCTATCTTTTTTACTATTAACAGTTCCCTCTCTATTCTACCCTTTGCTAGATGAGGAAGTAGAGAGAGTTGGCGCGCTTTTTCCTGTGTTCCTCGAAGACTTGAATGCAGAAGGAATAGTTATTCCTATGCAAGAGAAGGCCTTTTATTCATACGAGAAGGATGTTCTTTTTGTAACTAATACGCGTGAGGGCGCATCGTATCTTGTGGAAATCTCGCAGGATTTTTATTTGGTCTTAGATAAATACAAAAAATATATCGGCTATTTTTTAAAAAATGCAAGCAGACATATTCCAGAATCTTCACCAAATATGTATCAGACAGGTTTTATGAATGCGTTACGTGAAATGCTTTTATTTTGTAATGATGATGCGTATGGGCTAATGGAAGGTGAATATAAGCAAACTCTAGCTTCATTAAAAGAATGAAACACGCGTTGTAAAGAATTAGAGAATAATGAGCCAAGGGTAAGTGAAATGGTGCATTTTTTAGAGAATGCACAGTATACATATCTACGATATAGATGTTGCCTGATTTTAATGCTTGCTATTCTGGGTTTTGAAAGTGAGAAAAATAGCTAAATATATACCAGTAAAAAAGTTGGCAAATGGAGAGTTGAAAAGCTTAGAGTTAGAGCACGATGGCTGCTCTATAACTATAGCGTCAAGTTTTATAGGTGGCTGCTCATTTTCAGGCAGTAATCTATTTGACAGCTTTAAAAAATTGAATGCCTATCTTCAAGTCAGTGGATGGCTTCCTCTATGCAATGGTGCACGGGGCGATGTGATGCTTTCTGGAGGGCTTGCCGATGTTTCCGGTGGCGCTATGCTATATGTGGATAATAAGGAAGAGGGATATCCATTAGTTTATATATTCGACAAAGCTCAAGAGAGCGATATAAAAGTCTTGGTGTGAGAGTTATATAGGGGTATCCAGAACTGTATTTTCGCCCTAACTCTCCAACCCAGCCACCCACTTCAACACTTCCGCCACCGGTTCTATCAACTCTGAAGGGATGTAGTTCTCCAGTTCGGCCTGGGCGTATAAAGCGCGGGCGAGGGGGATGTTTTCCATGATGGGGATGCCTTCTTTGGCGGCGATTTTCTTTACTCTTTGGGCGGTGGTGTTTTTGGCTTTGAGGATGACGGTTGGCAGGCTGCGTTTATCGCCGTCGTAGTAGATGCCGATGGCGATGTGGGTGGGGTTGGTGACGATGACGGAGGCTTTTTTGATTTGGCTGATCATGCCGCCGTCCAGCATTTCCCGGTGAATCTGTTTGCGTTGGCCGATGACTTCCGGGTTGCCTTCGGCGTCTTTGTATTCCCGTTTCACTTCATCCTTGGTCATGCGTAGTTGCTTTTGGTGTTCATGCTTCTGATAAAGAAAATCCAGCACCGCTACGATCACAAACGCGAACATCGACACCATCGCCAGCTGCAGCATCAGGTGGCCGATAAAGGGCATGATGCAGTCTGAGCCGCAGTGGGGGAGTTTGCTGATGTCGTTGAGATTGGCGGTGATCACCCAGTAGATCAGGATGGACAGGAACAGGATTTTTACAATGGACTTGAGCAACTCCACCAGGCTTCGTACTGAAAACAGCTTCTTGACGCCTTCCACCGGATCGATTTTCTTCAGATCGAACTTGATCGACTCCATGGCGAACAACGGGCCGACATGCCCGACATTAGCGACCACCGCAGTGACGATCACCAACAGGATAAAAGGGAGCAGGATGTCCAGACTCTTCTCGAACACGCCATTCAGCACCGCCTGCAATGCTTCCCCGAAAGGCTGACCGTAGAAGCGTGGGGGCAAATCGATCAGGCTTTGCAGCGCTTCCACCAAACCATAACCGGAAGCGAACAGCAGTCCGTACATGGCGATCATCATGGCGGTGGACACCAGCTCCTTACTGTGCGCCACCTGACCCTTTTTACGGGCGTCGCGGAGCTTTTTCGGGGTGGGCTTTTCGGTCTTTTCACTCATCGCTATGGTCTTCTTACATTTATCTGTATGGGTGGTCGTGAAGGCTTACGCTAACTGAGGGTCGATCAAGACAAGAGGTTAAACAGCGGTTGCAGCAGACCGTCGATATCTGCCAGCAGCTCGCTGAAATAGCGGATTACAAAGCCTGCGTAGACGCACAGCAGCGCCAGTCCCACCGCGCTTTTTAGCGGCATCGCCAGGATGAACACGTTCAGTTGCGGCGCGAAGCGGCTGATCAGCGCCAGGCCAAACTCGGTCAGGAACATCACGATCACCACCGGCGCGCCCAGCAGGACGGTAAGTCGCATCAAGGTGTCCAGTTGCGCCAGGAAGAAACCAGGGCCGTCCAGTGAGAGAGAAGGGAAAAATGCAAACACAGGCCAGACCGCGTAGCTCTTGTACAGCACATAGAGCATCAGCAGAAAAGAACCGCTGATAAAGAACAGGGTGACCAGGGACTGCGTCAACAGAATGCCCAGCGGCGATGTTTGTGACCCAGACAGCGGATTCAACGCGCTCGCCATCGTCGCGCCGCGCTGGTTATCAATAAAAAAGCCCACCGATTCAATGGCCCAAAACGGCATCACCAGTACAAATCCCATCGCCAGGCCAATACCGACTTCTTTGACGATGATCAACAGCAGATGCAGTCCGTCCAAAGTCTGGGCGTCCATACCATGCTCGACAAGCGGATAGGTGATGAGGGAAAAACTGGCGACCACGCCGTTGCGGATCATCGCGTTGCCCAAAGACTGCTTGGACAGAAACGGCAGCATCATAAACATCGCCAGCATGCGCGCGGACGACATAAAGAACACAAACAACGTGTGGGAGATCAGTTCAATATTCATCAGTCGATCTTCGCTCGCATCGGTTCTTGGTTTGCATCAACCAGCCACATCGGGAATGGCGTCGAACACCAGCACTGTGTACTGGTACATCTCGATGCCGAGCCAGCGCGCGGTCAGGTAAAGCGTAGCGACGATGGCCACCAGTTTCACGGCGAACCCCAGGGTCTGCTCCTGGATCTGCGTCACCGCCTGCAACAGGCTGACCAGCACGCCGGTAAAGGTCGCCACCAGGATCGGCGGCATGGAAAGAATCAGCACCAGCATCAGCGCTTCCGTGGTGTATTGAATAACGTCGGCTTCGGTCATAGCTTCACTCTCTGTCATCCGGTTTTATCGGCCTCTAATCAAACGCTTGTCCGTACTTGAGTTCTTTCTGCGGCGGTTCTGTGTATGGGATGAATGGCTGCCGGCTATTGATAGGCGAGCACCAGTCCATGGATAAGACGCGTCCATCCGTCCATCAGCACGAATAACAACAGCTTGAAGGGCAGGGAGATGGTCATGGGGGAGACCATCATCATGCCCATGGCCAACAGGATGTTGGAGATGATCAGGTCAATCGCCAGGAAGGGCAGATAAATCAGAAACCCGATTTCAAAGGCGCTGGTGAGTTCGCTGGCGGTGAAGGCGGGAATCAGCACAAAAAAGCTGTCTTTTTCCAGGCCCTTTGCGACGTCTTCCGGCCAGATTTCCGCCGCCGTCTCATGAAAAAACGTCTGCTCATCCTCCGAGCCGTGTCGTTGCAGAAACGCCTTGTAAGGCTGCGAAGCGGTGTCTATGAGCGCTTTCAACTCCTGCGTATTCTCCAGGGAGATCGGCTGGCTGCTGAGTTCGTTGTAGGCGCTGATGCCCACCGGCGCCATGATGTAGGCGGTCAGGATGATGGACAGCCCGTAGAGCGCCATGTTCGGCGGGATCTGCTGAATGCCTAAAGCGTTACGCAGTAACCCTAAGACTACGGCGATCTTCACGAAGGACGTAGCCATCACCGCAAAGAACGGGATCAGAGCGATGCCCGCCAACCCGAGGGTCAGGTAAAAAGGATCAGGCAACGTCATGCTCATTCTCCTGTTCTTTCTGTTGTTCGCTCTCCTGTATAGGCCCAGTCTCAGCAGAGACGGCAGGCGTGAGCGACAAGCGTGTGATGCGGGCGCCGATCTGATCGCCTACCTGCACCAGTTCGGCCTCCGCGATGGCCTGACCCTGAACCAGCAGCGTGACGGCGCCGGATAAAGGCTTGTCGAGGGCGATCGTTTGACCGGGCGCCAGATACTGAATCTGGCTAAGGGTGGCGGTGCGGCGGGCGACCTCAAAGACCACCTCAACGGGAAGGTCATGCAGCGGCTGCAACGGTGCGTCGTTGTTGGGAGTCGTTGTGTGTGTCATAGGTTGATCCGTGTTGATATGGGTGAGAGTGATGTCCTGACGCTGCAATGTCCCGTAGCCTAAACGCCTGTCGCAGACGTTAAGCGCGACGGAAAAAACGCCAACGGCGGGTGAATCGCCAATTGGATTGATCAAGGCCGGCGGCAGTAGAACCATGTCGTTCAACTTCAATTGGCGGAGTTCGTCATAGGTGAGTGTGGGACCATCGATGCACGCGCTGAGCGCCAGAGGCAGGTGAGTGATGGCCAGCGTCGAAGACGATTGCGACCCGTGGCGTGGCCACCTTTTCTGTACCAAACCGAAAGCGTCCTGCGCCAGATCGAGGGTCTCATGAGAAAGGGCGATCGACGCCCAACCTGTTTGGCGACCATAAACGCACCGACAAAACAGGCTGACGGAACCCTGCTCCTGAACAGGCGCGGGTAGCATCGTCTCGACCTCTATGTGCAAGCCGCTGGCCGCGGATATCTGATCGATCAATGGCGCCAGCGCAGCCTGCAACAACGCCAGTTGCAGCATTTCCGGGATTTTCTCAAACGGCAGCGACGCCAATGTTCCGTCTTCGGGCTGGCCTGCACGCTCGTCTAACGCTGAAAGCAGGGCGTCCAGAAGGCGTTGGTCGAAGCGTAACAACGCTGAAGATTGATCAAGTCGAAGTCGTACGCCGAAGGCGAGAGGACGAGTTTCTTTTGCTGCGGCGAACTGCACTTCAAGCGGCGTCGCCGCCAGTTCAAATATGGTTCCTGCGCCAATAGGAAATAACGACTGCAATCGAAGCGCTACCGGGTCTACCTGGGGAAGCGCCAATCGCTGCATGGCGACGGAAGCTGCTTGTATACGCAAGGCTGTCACAGCGGCCTCCCGATATATTCGGCAGACTGGGAAGAGGCGTCGACCATCGAATCCGTATCGCGTCCATGCACAATGTCCACTTTGACCTTGACGCCGTCTTGTCCGTAACGACGTTGCAATGATTGCTGCAGGCTCGCCCGGCTCTGATGCAGTTGCTGATAACTGGCGGCCGCGGCGGTGGCGAACTGCACCGTCAAAACGCCGTCCACTTTGGCGATGCGCAGCATGGTCTCCGGCAGTTGCGGGCTTTTCAGGTCCATTCTGACTTCTTGCAGCCCAGCCGTTTCGGAACGCTTCACGTACATCTGGTCAACCAGCTTCGCCACCAGATCCGCGAGTTCCTCCGTCGGCGAAGTTGGCGTCGCTGCGTTTGTCATGGCGGGTTTATAGCGGGGATCATGCAATGGCGAGAGATAACCGCCTTGCAGTAAGTGAGCGGCTTCGTTTCCCTGATCGGAACGTTCCTGTTCCCTTTGTTCAAATTGTTCAAACTGCCGCTGAAAACGCGCTAACGCCTCTTCGTCCACCATTGGTTTTCTCTGCTCATCGCTGCGAAATTTGGGCGCACCAGGTTGCTCTTTTGCGGCGGTCCTGATTTCCCCTTGCGGGCGCTGCGCATTCATATTGACGCCTCCATCCCCAAACCGAAACCCGCAGTAGCCCCGGCGGGAAATCGAAGGCTGTCCGCCTCCATTTCTTCCGCCTGCTGCTCTTCAAAACGAATGCGGTTCTGCTGTAGCGCTCCCTGGAATTCCTCGGCCAGAATGGCGAACTTTTCCTGCGCTTTTTGCGCTGCTTTTAATTGATCCAGTGCGGCTTGCAGTTTTTGTTCGGCGGCGGCTTCTTCCGCTTGAATCTGTTTGAGCTGGACCGCCAGGTCGTTACTTTGAACTTTGAAATACGCCACCCGACTGTTGTAGTCGTCCACCTCTTGCAGGCTGGCGGGTTTACCGGCCAATTCCGCAAACAGGCGGTCGCTTTCGCGGCGACGCCATTGCTGGAAATCGGTGAATGCGTGAGCGGACTGACTTCTGCGCTCACGCAGGTCTGACAGTGCGATTTCGAGGCTTTTGACCTGTCTGGCCTGACGGTTTGTCCGGTGCTGTTTGATTTCGGCGGTGCTGGCGATCATGGCTGAGTCTCCGTTAGTGTTGGGCCAGGGATTGCAGTTGAGCCAGCGTGTCCGCCATGGAGCAGGGGGCTCCATCATGCTGTCTCAGGAACTGGTTAATGGGTTCGATGGCCTTGATCGCGGCGTCGGCGAGCGGGTCCGTTCCCGGCTGGTATTCCCCGATCCTGACCAGCAGTTTGATTTCCTTGTAGCGGGCCAATAGCTGCCGCAGCCGCCGCGCCTGCTGCAGTTGTTCCGGCGTGGCGATGTCGTTCATCAGGCGACTGCTGCTGGCGAGAATATCCACGGCGGGAAAGTGGCCGGATTCGGCTAAGGCGCGTGACAGCACGATGTGACCGTCCAGAATGGAGCGCACTTCGTCCGCCACCGGCTCGGTCATGTCGTCGCCTTCCACCAGTACGGTGTAGAGCGCGCTGATCGCGCCTTTGGCCCCGGGGCCGGCGCGTTCCAGCAGTTTGGGCAGGGTGGCGAATACAGTGGGAGGAAAGCCTCTGCGCGCGGGCGGTTCTCCCGCCGCCAGGCCGATTTCCCGCAGCGCCCGGGCGAAGCGGGTGACGGAGTCCATGAGCAGCAGAACCCGTTTGCCTTGATCGCGGAAATATTCTGCGATAGCGGTGGCCACGTAACCCGCCTTCACCCGCTCCATGGCGGGCCGGTCGGACGTGGCGGCCACCACCACGGCGCGCTGCATGCCTTCCGCGCCCAGATCCCGCTCGATAAATCCTCTGACTTCGCGACCACGTTCGCCGATTAAGCCGATGACGACGATGTCGGCGTCCGTATGGCGGGTGATCATGGAGAGCAGGGTGCTCTTGCCGACTCCGGCCGCCGCGAACACGCCCATACGTTGCCCCTCGCCACAGGTGAGCATGCCGTCAATCGCGCGCACCCCGGTGGTCATGGGCGCTTCCACCAGCCTGCGGGTCAATGGGTTAGGGGAGGCGCTGATAATGGGATAAGGGACGCCGCCAGTCAGGGATTCGCCGTCATCAATGGGCGCGCCCAGGCCGTCCAGCACCCGCCCCAAAATACCCTCGCTGATCTGGATCTCATGGCTGCGGCCGGTGGGAATCACTTCGGTATGAGCGGACAGACCTTCCATCTCACTCAACGGCGTCAGCAACGCCTCCTGCCTGGAAAACCCGATCACCTCCGCAAGAATGGAACGCTGCGACTCCGGGTCCACCAACTCACAAATCTCACCAATCCGCACCCCATTCACAGACGCCTTAACAATCGTCCCCACCGCCTGCGTCACCCGCCCCCGCACCTGTGAGAAATCCGCCTGCTCCACCAACGACCGCAACAACCTGGTCCTGGACGCGGAAAACGCGCTATCACTGAAGACTGTCTGATCCATAGCATCCACCCCCTGAAAAAACACCGCGAAAGCGGATTGATATTTGGTTTAGGGGCAGATTAAAGGGGGAGAGGGAGGGGCTGTATCAGCCGGGGGATCTAATTTTGGGTGGTACGGACTTTTGGGAGCGCGGGCGGCTCGCCCGCAAAGGAGCCGAGATTATCGATTGCTAATGGGGCCGGCGACCCTTTCTCCCACATTTAAATTATCAAGGTGTGTACTCTCAGTACCCTAAATGATTAATGAAGTGGCTCCAACTGCTCATCAGGGGAAGGAGGAATGTTGGTTAGAATATCGTCGAAGGCCGTTGTTAGCCTCTCTTTTTCACCGCTACCAATTGTAGGAAAGCGCATTAATCGAAGCTCTATCTTCTGTAAGATGCTGTCCTTTAGAGCGTCTCGTTGTAGTTGCTTGGGATTAAGCCGGTGAAATGCGTCTCCATCAACTTCAATAGCCATCACTGATTGCTTATCCAGCTTATTAAAAATGAGAAAGTCAACATGGCTACCCGGATTGCGGGCAAACATAGACTCCTCGGATGTTAACTGGCTAAAGTCTTTTACTAATAGATTTAGGGAATACTGCATACTGTATGAAAAAGCATTGAATCGCTCTTCCATTAGTAGTTTGTCAAGCAGTGCCGCCATCAGATTTTCTGAAAGATACTTCGATTTATCTTTAACTCTTGCGCGAAATTGTTTTAGTGCATCTGAATACTCTTTATAAAGACAGTCAAAAATTGAGATAACCTTGCTTTCAAATATGCTCTCAGAGAAAGACTGATATTCAACATGCCTGATCAAGTCGCCTATATTAGAACCTTGTTGTTTGAAGGAGTTTCCTGAAGTAACTACTATGAGCCGCTGTTTTGCCCGCGATACAGCTACATTAAGTAGATTTGGGTTGTCATTAAATTTATTGGGCTTATTCGCGGTGGTGCTATAAACGATTGTTTCCTTCTCTCTTCCTTGAAATTTATGTACCGTATCAATTTGTAGGCCCGGCAGTGAAATTTGCTTTAGCGCAAGCGTAACTTGGCCGCGATAAGGGGTAATCATACCGATGGTGTCGCTACAGCTTTGTACGAAACTAGTGTTGATCACTTCATTACATATCGTGTCTAACTCACGTTGGTTGATCTGACTTCCTCCTTCACTAGAAGGTTTGGCATGATTGCCAGGAGCTGTCTTTATGATCCTGAAAGGGTCGTCTGTATCATCAGTCATAACGACTAGCTGCCCGCCGTAAAACTTCTGATTGCAGAAGTCGATTATGCGTGGATGGCAGCGATAATGCTCACGGAGCAGAACTTTTGGTGCTGTGTCTGAAAACAGTTGATCTAGAGACGACAACAGACTGTCATGGAAATAGCTGTATCCAGATGGAATATCGAATTCCATATCTATATTTTCATCTAGGCAATTGTTGGGGATGTGAGGGAGTTGGTTAAGGTCTCCAACAACGACCAGATTTTTCGCACAAGACATAGCCAAAAATCCTGTCAGCAAATCAACCTGAGACGCCTCATCCACAATGATATAGTCAAAAATCGAATTTTCGTTTTTATTGTTAATAATTGAGTCAGTTGTGCTTAGGACAATCGGAAAGCGCTTCTGGAATTGATGAAATAGATTTTTATAGTCTTTGATTGTGAATTGAGGCGAGTTCAAGGTCTGATAATGACGAGAAATGTGGTGTTTGAAAAGCCGCAATGAGTTAGTGTGATACTGATGGAGTAAGCTGTTGAAATCGCGGGAGCTCAGCTGTTGTTCCAAGGCAGCGTGTTCCGATTCAAGGGCTACGACCTTCTTTTCGTAATACTCCTGCGCAACGCCTTTGGTTATCATATCGCTTGCATTATCGAGGTCTCTGAACCGGTAAATGCGATATTTATACAACCATCGTAATTTGACTGGCCATGATAACTTACCCTCTTGGGTGTAATGTTTCAGCTCCGTAAGAAAGCGCAATAGATTGGGAGTTGACCAGGAGTTGGCGAATGAAAGGTTTCTCAATCTAAAGGGCTGGTTAGAAAAGTACCTGTCAAAATAACGTTTTTCAATGACGAGACGATTAAGCTGCTCCTGAATAACTGCTAGACGATTATGAGTTTCAAGTAGTTCGGTGAGCTGTTCGCTCATTGCTCCAAGGATGCTACTAAGTCTGTTCAATTCTTCCATTGGCAGACGCCAACTGTCGCACTCGGGGTGTGTATGTGGAGTTGAAAAGAAAGCCTCTTGCAGACCTTTATTCCCTAACCTGGCTGCGAGAAAAGATAGGCCTTCCTTTTCCAGCTTTTCCAGGATGTTTTCCGTGGCGGAATTATTTCCTGAAACAACAGCGATGGTTTTTCCTTGTGATAGCAGATTGGCGATGATGTTAAGGATAGTCTGCGTTTTACCAGTTCCTGGCGGACCTTGGATGATGCTTATTTGAAAGCTAAGGGCGTTATAGACGGCCTTGCGTTGTGAGGGGTTAATTCCAAAAGGGAAAAGCGTTAATTGGGGAGGCAGGTATGCTTGAGGTGGTTCTTTGCTGATAAATTTGTTAAGTACTGAGTTTGCGGCAATTTGCTTGAGCTTGTTTTTGTAGAAAAAATCAAGGTGAGCGGACTTTTCACTTAACAGACTAGCGATCTGACGATAATAGGCTGTCAACTGCTTCGCTGACGGGGTCGCCGCGATATTCGGCACAATATCTACCTCATCGATCCTGTGTAGAAAAAGCTCTTGTTGTTTGAACAAGACAATTTGAGAAGAGCAGACTAACACTTTGGTCCAATTTGCATTGTTACCACTTTTGAGGTGAACAATGTATTGGTCAAGGTCTATAGTCTTCGGGTGGCTATAAATCCGCACATTGGACTTGTTATACGGAAAGGTTTTTCCACTTTTAAAAGTGACGTGAATCTTGTCTGCCCGGTTGAAAATAGCAGTAACGTCCTGAGTGGAATCCTTAAATTTTCCTTTGTTCCTGATCAGTACTAGAACTTCCTGTTCGTCCATGCAAGAGGCGCTCAATTATATAGAGTGAGATATTGAGCGTTGAATCATAAAATCTAATGTGTCATGAAGGCAACCAAATATCCTTATGCCGCGCCAGATCAAGTACATACTATTTCGACCTTGCGGGCGAGTCGCCCGCGCTCCCGGGGAATGTGCAAAGGCCAAGAAATAGTCGCGATAAAGCTTTTTATTGGAGCTAATTGCGACTATTTTCACCTGAGAGATCAACACAACAATACAAGTGAGAGCAAATATGAATCTGGATAAAGATATTGTGACGGTGAGGCCGGAGGGGACGATTGATACGATTCAGAAGTTGCCTAATTATTTGGGAATTTCCGGGAAAACGGCGGGTTCTACCGGGATTTCGATGAATATTGTGGTGATTCCGCCTTCGGCGCGGGCGGAGCCGCATTTTCATGATGGGTTTGAGACGGCGATTTATTTGTTGAAGGGCAATGTTAAGACCCTGTATGGCGAGAATTTGTCGAAGTCGGTGGTGAACAAGGAAGGGGATTTTATTTTTATTCCTGATGGGGTGCCGCATCAGCCGATCAATTTGAGTGATACGGAGGAGGCCATTGCCTTGGTGTCCCGTAATGATCCCAATGAGCAGGAGAGCGTTCAGGTGTATCGGCCGGATCAGTCGGCTTGATGGGTAATGATTGATATGGCGACTGGGGATAAGAAACTGGGCCTGAGATAAGCAGACCCTGTCGTCGTCAGACCAGATCAGACAAATAGAAAGAAATTGCCTGTCCGTTGCCTTAATAGCTCAGCGCGATTCTTCCCAATGGTTGGATGGTGATTTCCGGCGTCAAGTCCTGGTAGGAGAGTATGGGCAGTTGGCGCATGTCTCTTTCCAGTAGTTTGCGCAGGTAGCGGCGCACGTCCATGGAGGTGATCACCACGACTTTTTGCGCGCCGGGATTCAAGTCGCCCACAGTGCGTTTGGCGATGTCCACGATCTTGCGGGTGGTGTCCGGCTCCAGGGCGAGGTAGGCGCCGGAGGAGGTCTGGCGCACGCCGCCGCGAATGGCGTCTTCCAGAGACTGATCCAGCATATACGCCGGCAGGATATTCTGCCCGTTGCTGTATTTGTAGCTGATATAGCGGCGCAGGCTGTTGCGTACGTACTCCGTCAGCAGCACGGTTTCCTTCTCTTTTTGACCCCATTCCGCCAAGGCCTCCAGAATGCTGCGCAGGTTGCGGATGGAAATGTCCTCGGACACCAGACGCTGCAGTATCTCGGTGATCTTCTGAATCGGCAGCAGACGCTGCACTTCCTTCACCAGCTCGCCATAGCGTCCTTCCATTTTCTCCAGCAGGAAGCGGGTTTCCTGAATGCCGATGAATTCCTGCGCGTACTTTTTCAGGATGATCGACAGGTGATAACTCAACACCCGGGGCGGGGTCAGGTAGGCGACTTCCATCTTGTCCAGCGAGGTCTGATGACGTTGCTCCACCCAATAAGCGGGGGCGTCGGGCAGCAGCTCCACTTCGCTGTTATGCTTGATGGCCAGCAGATCCAGTTGCTCCTTCTGATCGCGCACCAATAACTGCTTGGGCTTGATAAAGCCCTCCGCAATCGGCGTTTCCTGCAGATGAATCTTATAGCGGCCGTCGCTCAAGCCATGATTGATGCGCAAATGAATGCCCGGAAACGGCACGCCCAGATCGAGATACAGAGAGCGGCGGATTTTGAGAATTTCCTCATTCAACGCATTCGGGTCCAGGGCGTCTTCCGCGTCGGCGGCGATGTCCACCAATAGCGGGACGGTAAAGGTAAACTCTTCCGCTTCGTTGAGCTGCGCCTTGCTGGGAGGCTGGCCGGCGGCCGCCATGGCGGACAGAGGAGGATGCTTGTCCGCGCCGGCGTTTTTGGACTGTCGGAGGGTGAACACGCCAATGCCCGTCAAGGTTAACGCCAGCACGATAAAGGTGAGGGTGGGGAAGCCGGGAATCAGCGCGAAGGCGAACAGTAAGCCGCCGCCGATCAGGATCGCCTGGGGTTTGCTGACGATCTGATTGGCGATGTCCGCGCCCAGGTTTTCCGACTCGTCCGTAGTGACTCGGGTGACAATGACGCCAGCGGTGATGGCGATAAACAACGCGGGAATCTGCGCCACCAGGCCGTCGCCGATGGTGAGAATGGCGTATAGCTCCAGGGCTTCGCCGGAGGTCATGCCGTTTTGCAGCGTGCCGATAGCGATACCGCCGAGGATATTCACCGCAATGATGATCAAACCGGCGATGGCGTCGCCTTTGACGAACTTCATGGCGCCGTCCATGGAGCCGTACAACTGGCTTTCTTTCTGCACCTGAGAGCGGCGGTGGCGCGCTTCGTCCACATCGATCACGCCTGCGCGCATATCGCCGTCGATGCTCATTTGTTTGCCGGGCATGGCGTCCAGAGAGAAACGGGCGCTGACCTCCGCCACACGCTCGGAGCCCTTGGTGATCACCAGAAACTGCACCACGGTGATGATCAGGAAAATAACCAGCCCCACCACCAGATTGCCGCCCACCACAAAGCCGCCGAAGGCCTCGATGATGGAGCCCGCGTCCGCCTGCAGCAGAATCAGTCGCGTGGTGGTGATGGACAGCGACAGACGAAACAGGGTGGTGATCAGCAGCACCGAGGGAAAGGCGACGAACTCCAGCGGCGAACGCAGATACACCCCCACCATCAGCAACACCACCGCCAGGCCCATATTGACGCCGATGAGGATGTCCACCAGAGCGGTGGGCAACGGCAGAATCATCATGAAAATAATCGCCACCAACAGGGCCGCGAACAGAATGTCTTTGCGCCCGGCGATCACTTGCAGGGTCTGGTTCAGGCGTGCGAGGGTCATTACGGAGTCCTTGTGGCTAAAAATTGCAGATAGTGAGTCAGCGCGGGTTCTCTTTGTCCCAGCTTGAGATGGCAATGGCTGCGCAGCAGCGACAAACGCGCTTCCGACGCGCCCTGTAATCGTTTCTCGCAGGCCTTACAGTATTTCAGCGCCAGTTCGTAGCGGCCGAGCTGATAGCACAGATAAGCCATCTGTCGCAGCGGCGCGGGGTCGTCCGGCGCCAGTCTGATCAGCAGACGCAGCAGCGGTTGCGCCTTGGCGTACTGACGGCATTGCAGAAACACGGTGGTCACCTCCTGCAGCCAGGCCGCCTGTTGCGGCTGCAGTCTGCTCGTGGCGCTGGCGAGTGGAAGAGTGGCGACGGATTGAGTTGGTCTCATGGTTTTTCCAGCGCGCTCAGATTGCTGCGCAGCAATTGCCGGTCTTCATACAGCGCGTTGAGAATGGCGACGGCGCTTTGCAGAGTTTGCCGGAATTCGGGATCGCTGCTGGTTTCCGCCTCTTGCTCCAGCGCCGCTAGTGCGGACTGGGTGGACGCGGCCACGTCGTCAAAATCCTGAGGATCGACCCCGGCGGCGCCGGACGGCCCAATCAAAGTACGCAGCATCTCCTGACTGGTCGCATGACGCAGAAACAGCTTTTCCGTGTGCTGGACGACGGATTCCCCTCGCGGCACAAAAGGCCGGGAAGGGGCGTTGGCGGTCGTACTGGCGTCCTGTCCGTCGTTATCGTGAACGCGAATGCTTTGCACGCCTTCGGTGAAAGTCACCAGATCCATGGATCACCTGCCTATTGATTCAGTTGTTGATGAAGATAATCGAGCACGCCCAGCGCCTCGTTGAGGGTGGCGATGGACAACTGCTGACGGGACAGCGCGACGATGAAGGCCAGTTGACTGGCGCCTTTCATCCCGGTGTGCGCCCGCAACGGCAAGGGCTGGTCGTAATGCACCGCGCGCAGCGCTTTGGGGATCAAATCCGCACAGTCGTACTCGCTGATTTCCTGCAGCCGCACCAGTAGCAAACCCTGTTCGTGAGGCTCGATCATCAGCGTTCCCGAACGCTCAAACGCCAGCGTCAGCGGCTCGCCGCGCCAGATAAAATCGGCAAATCCCAATTGTTGCAGGAACTCGGTAATCGTTAGGTGAACGGCGGCGTCCTGCATCATGAGCGCGACTCCTTGGCGAATGGGAAAATGGCTTTCACTTTGGGCCTCGTTAAGGTTGTTCGGCTTCTTGCTCAATGCTGAGATCCAGACGCTCCTGGATGACGGTCAGCAATTTGTCCCGCTCAAACGGGTCGCGGTACGCTTTCAGCGGAATGGCCCGCAACAGCTCCTTGAAGCCGCGCCAGAAGTAGATGGTCATGGCGGGCGGAATGTTTAACGCCTTCAGTACGCCGCCCAGTTGCTCGACGCCGACCCATTTCTTTTCCAGCAGGGCGAGCAGTTGCTCCATCAGCGTGTATTTCTTGAGCGGGGTCTGAGAGCGGTAGATTCTCTCCAGTTGCGCGAGAAAATCACGACACTCCGCGTCGAGCCCTTCCAGCGCCTGCAGCGCGTAGAGGTCTTCGACAATCATGCGCAGGCGTTCTTTAGGCAGCGAAGGGCCTTCCGACCCCAGGTCAACGCCCAATGCGGAAATCAGGTAGGCGACGGATTCGGAAAAACGCTCCTCGCCATACTGGGCCAGGATCTTACGGAAGGTGTCGGTGAGACTGCCGTAGTCCAGCACGGCGTCACGGTAGAGTTGGCGCAGTTCATTCAGCGCGCCGAGCTGTTTGTCGCTGAACTGGGTGGCGACCTCCGCCACATTGACGCCCGCGAGAATGGCGGCGCCGTTTTCCTCCAGCATGTCATCCAGCGCGGCTTCCACTGACGCCAGTAACTCATCCACACTGGCGTCGCCCGCCTTGCGTTTGCGTCGCAACTGATCGCGGACGAACACCAGCGCCAGATACTGTTGGGAAATATCCGCAAACTGTTGCGCAGCGCGTTGACGCATCTCCGCTTTAGCGGGATCGCTCAGAGTTAACAGCTGATGCAGAAAGGGCTTGAGCTGCTTTTCCTTATCCAGCTCCCTGGCTTTCTCCACGTACGCCAACGCTTTTTCCAGCGCCTGGGTTTTATGCAGAGGCCGTTCGCCAATCTTGCGTTTGTTAAGGTCCTCGCTTTTTTTCTCCGAGCGCAGAAAAGACATCTCCTCCGCCGCAGATGCGAACAGCGACTTGTCATTGCTCGCCAGACTCACCCCCTCGCCACGCCAACTTCCCGCCGCGACCGAGGCGCTCATCGCGTCGGCGCGATAGCTCCTGTCCGTCTGAAATGAAACGCCGCCTGTGAGGTTGGACATAGACAAAACCTGTGTGATACCGAAAAACGACAGGGAGCGGGTTCGCCGCCAAGCCTGTTTAAGTTGTTGCTAGTGTTGCGTTCAGAGCCGGGAAGAGAAATAGATCGGTGGATATAAACGGATGTGGCTGTTGAGAAGT
This sequence comes from Hahella sp. NS-SX17, assembly GCF_057367735.1. Taxonomy (NCBI): domain Bacteria; kingdom Pseudomonadati; phylum Pseudomonadota; class Gammaproteobacteria; order Oceanospirillales; family Hahellaceae; genus Hahella; species Hahella sp. NS-SX17. Next base: position 3,953,378 of record NZ_CM170632.1, on the reverse strand, counting down.
TGGTGGTTGCTTTCAGTCTAAAGGGCATCTTGGCGACAATAAATCCGGAAGCACACATTTACTCCAAGTGTAAGCAAATTAAAGTTTTGTTTTATCAGTTACCTTTTATTCAGTCACTTTCGATGCGTTCATAGCCTTCCAGTAACGCAATTGGCCATTAGGCTTTCGTAAAACAATATAGACGGCACGAAGCTCAGGAGCTTCATTGTACTTACTGTATGACTTGTACCTGTGAAAATTAACGTGCATTACTAGTGCACGGCTTAACGTTGCCAAAGCTGAATCTAGCCATTTCGAGCGCGTCCAGAGCATGCATCCATCATCTTGAAACCAACTGCGATGATCACCCTGACTTGGTCGCCATTGACCCCATACTTGACTCCTCAGCGCTAAGCTTCCATCCTGCGTATACCACTCTCGGAAATCCCCATCTGGACTAAGATTTAGTCTCTGAGTGATTTCTATACCAAGTTTAGTTCTCTCCGCGGCATAACACGTCGCCAATTTGTCACCGGCATCAATGCCGATAGGGTAACTATCTGGAGTCCATATGAGAGGCTCGAAATTTCTTTGCTTCATATCTTCGTCAGGTAGGCCGTCTGTATTAAAAGTAGGAAGCCAGATGTCATAACTAGGCTCTCGCGCTAATGCACGGCAGTGCCCTATCGCACCTCTCAATGGAACAAGCGCGGATACGATTCGAACGTTTACGTTATCGCGTGATTTCCAGGACCCATATATCGGAAAAAAGGCTTCCGAAGCTTCTGCAATTACGCCAATCTTACAAAGTAATGTTTCGTCACTCTCAAGTGCCTCTGCGCCTATAGAATGAACTATGAAGAGCTCCTTGGCTTGCTCAGGAACTCTATCTTTATGGTCAGCAAGCCACATTCCATCATTGAACTTGACATCATACTTCTGAAGCCAGTCAACCCAAGGGCGTACACTAATCGGTTCATAGCTGTTTCGAATGACGGGCTTGGACTTGGCTAGGGTTGTTGCTGCTGCTATCAGAGCATGCCGCTGAACACTTTGACTATATTCCTCAAAACGCTCAGGATCTTTTCGTCCATAGCGGTCCTGGTCACGAAAATAGTTCATGCCCTTTGCTGTTGGCCATTTTTTCTGAATTTCATAAGCAACAAAATCGGCAGCCTCTCCTTCTGATACCCCAAACAATTGGGCCAAACTAGAAACTTCATGCTTATTAAATTCATAGTCAAAATGAAACTCAGTCTTGGCAGCAACAGGTTTAGGCCAGGCGTCACGCTCCTCATATCCTTTGGCTGGACTATAGATTTCATCTTCAAGCTCCCGAATGTATAGTGGTTGCTCTGACATGCATGAGATATTCTTCAAACACCTCAAAATATGGATCTTATTGATCGCGTGGAAATCATTACGCCTTGCTAGGTTCTCGAGCTTGTCTCGCAAAAATGCTAGAGAAGGCCCGTGATACCTGCTAGCTCTGGATAGGCCCATGAGCAACCATTGCTCCGCGTTCAAACGCGAAGTGCTTACACTTTCAGAGGTAAGAGCACTTACTTTAGTTTGGTCAAAACCGTCAAGTAGTACTTTAATATCATCGTATAGTCCCAGATCGGCTAGATTTTTGATGCTCCGTGCTGCCTGCCAGCGAATGAATGTCTTTTCATTACCGAGAAGATGCCAAGTAATTTCTGCCACTATCGAACTTTGCTTTTCCGTTGGCAAATAAGCAGAATTAAAAATGCCCTCTCCAATTTCATCGGCTACTTTTGCTGCTGGCCCAGACAATAAACTCTCAAATGCATCCAAGTTGGCTTTGGCGGAGGTATTCGAACAAAGACTTATCGCCAGCTGAAGCCACTCTTCACCTGTGAGCTCGATTTTTTCCTTTGTTAATGTGTCTAAGATCAAGTTTAGAACGAAGTTCTCATCACCACACAAATCGACTAGGTGTCGTATTTCGCGAGGAATATTGATATGCCCAAGGCTAAAAAGTTCTGAGCCTCTAACATCAAAGAGTCTCTGGATAAAATCTTTTTTGCCTGACGAAATATGGAGAGAAGAATTTTTCCACAGCTCAACACAGTCCCTGATTGCATCAATAGCATCATCGAAATCAAGCTCGACTAAGTCAGCCAACAATTTAATGAACTCAACGCGTCTACTGTAAGCGCAGTTATCTCGTAGCCAGCCTATCAGGCGCTTCCTTGCATTAAACTCGAAACACGGGTCTTCCCGAATAATGCAAATTGCCGCATCAATAGAAGAGGGAGAAGATATATCACAATCTCTAACGATCCGCCTGAACTCTTCCTCGATCTGCTTCTTCTTAATTTTGCCGTCAGGCTCTTTAGTAAATAGAAAGGGGCTGGTGTAAATATCTTGCTGCTTATCTTCATCGGCTTCTTGGGTATGTGCTCTCTGACATAGAAGTTCTAAAGTTTTTAAAACTTTCTCATTCGATAAATTTGGGTATTTCCTCGCCACTTTCAAAAGGCTCAGCCATAGATACTCTGAGCCCCCAAACGGATACTCAAGCTCAAGTTTTGAGAATATGGTGTTGAAAATCGTAGACTGGTCTGCCAATTTCGCAGCATCTAAAATATCTCCCAGGCCATCTCCTATCTCCCAGTCACGCCATCCGTGCTCCTCGCAGAGTAACAAGATAAATGCGGAACGCCTTGAATCTAGTCGCTCGTTCTTTGCGAGATAGCAAACGAGTTGGGGAAGTCCGTACGAAAAGTCAGATACATCTTGGTCTGCCCACCTTATAAGTTTGAAAAGCGCTTGGTATCCTACAGACTGTGCGGCAGCCTGCCCAAAGAGAGTCCAGTCGAATTTACTCGGATCATCTTGAAATATTGCTTGGCAAAGGTTCATCAGGCGATGCCCCAGTGCTGGTTTAAGCCATCCTCCATGTTGCTCGGCAGCATACTGCAAAAGTGAGTAGATTATATCGCGGTCGTCGCTGCCCACTTGGTCGAGCTGGGAAAGTCCGTTTCGAAAGTACAGCTTGGCTTCTTCAACACTTAGGGGGAGGAGGGCTTCAGCAAGCCTGGAGTATTGGTCCGCGCGCTGGATGATGTACTCATCTCGTCGAATATCTTCCGAGACTATGCGTGCGAACGTCCCTGTTTGTTCCTGAATATTCGCAACCCGCGCAATTAGAAATAACACGTCAATTTTATCTTGTATTGTGAATCTTCCACTGCCAAGGATGCTCATTAGTGTTTGACAGTTGTCCACAGAAGTAGTGGTTGCGTGTTGAAGGAATACTTTGGCAAGACTCAGCCCAACACTTCTTGCTATAGGATCTTGGGCATTTTCTGCTCCCCAATGGATATTTAATCTTAGTTTGCTTTTCCATTTATTGAGAAAATCATGAAAGTCATATTCGTTGATAGCCCGTCGAGATATGACCGCATGCTGGAGAGGTTCTAAGAGGTAGAGAATCAACTCAATGCCTTTTGTTATGTTTTCGCAATCACCACTGCTAAATAGCCTCTTCGAACTGTCATTGCGATTCGCGCGTCTTCCTTTGTTGACTGGAACATCCCTCAAACTGGCAAGGAATTGAGAAAGTTTTGCTGGTTCGATAATAGCTTTGACGGAACGGCTCTTTTTGACCTCACGTGGCAATAGATGGTGAAAGCGTAACTTTTGTCCAGCTGACCATGCGCCAACGCTGGCGTATAGAATTGGATTCCACGCGAGGAAGGGGGTGCGCCGTACCCCATAGTCATAGCGCGTGATACGTTCGACATTGATTGTTCGAATAATATTCGACGCTGACTGGCGCGAGCCGTGAATAAGCGCTGAAAGTGCCGCATCACAAATACAACTCTGGTGTTCATCACTGGGATCATAAGATCTCTCGAATATATCTCCCACTATATTCTTCGCAGTTGAGCTTAATGCACGGGAAAGTCGCTTTAATTCACTACAACTGAGAATCCTTTTACTCGAAAGTAAGGATACTTGAAGAGCCAGGGACTGACAGGATTTACTTGATGCATATATAGCAAGATTACTCAGAATGCGATTGCCGTGGAGCGCCTCATACTGGATCGCAAGTGCTATAACATTGCGACAAACGGAAAGGGCGAAGCGAAAGTTCCACTTCGAAATATTATTATCTTGGCCAACATAATCGCCTTCTAGGATCCTTAGGAACACGATGTAAGCGAAGTCAGATTCTGAAGGGCCTCTCCGGTCAAGGTCATCATTTTTGTAGTTTTGATAGTACCAGTTAATCCAGCCGATGGTTCGATTGTGGTGGATGTGCGCCTCACCCATCTCCCTTTGAAAGGTCAACGCAACGGTAAGCCTAGAGTCTCGCTCTCCACGCCATCCCGAGCGATCCTGATAGAGCCGCCGCGACACGTCTTGATCGCCTAGACATACCGATAGCCCCGGAGAACGACGTATGAATTCATCGCCTTTGGCATTTGCAGAAGCCACCTGGGCAAGCTGCATGGTAAGCCTTAGCACGCGATCGTAGTCTCTCATCTTCACTGCTAAGCTGAAGGCTGCGTGCAGACGCAAGAGCCGTAATCTTCGCCTTCCATATTCACTTTGGATGCTGGCAGGGTAGTCATCGGACGCAGAAAGTACGTAGGCGCGTTGAATATCATTAATTACGACAAGGAAGTACGGCAACGCCTCTGCTGCGTATGCAGAGCTACTCTGGTGTGCATAAAGCCTATCAGCGATTTCCTGTTGGGCTTCTTTTTCCTTTGCATAGGTTTCACGAATAGATGTTTCTGTCGGCTCATCTCGGAAAATCGCGCCATGCTTGAGTAGCTCGATAAACGGTGCAAGATCAGCAACTGCGCTGTTTACTTTGGTCTGCGGCCAGCCTAATGCATCGGCCATTTCGTTTAGAGGGATTGGAGGGGGGAGAAGGGATATTGCTACGAAGAATTGTTTGATCTCATTATCGCTCCATCCAGTTAGGTGGAGATCATTACGAATTTTGTTGCAACGCTGCTGAATTAGCTCCTCAACAGTGATTTCTTCTCTTGATTTTGAGCCTGAAATATTTTCGTCCCAGGTTGCTACCAGATAGTCTAAAACTCGTGCGTTTCCAGATGAGCGCGCTAGGGCTGTCGAGAACTCCAACTCTGTTAGGTTGGCACGTTTGATATTTAAGAAACGACGTGTTTCGCCTTCAGAAAAAGAACCGAGTTTAAAGTAACTAACTTGGCTCTTTCCGACAACACTCTCCAAACGGTGAGGTCTTGCCGTCATAACCAGCTTTACTCCATCCACTGGCTCTCTGCTTAGGCTTGCAAGGAGAAGTCTAGGGAAGGCGTCTTCTCCTCGGTGTTCGGCCTCAAGCTGTGCGTTGTCAGCAGCATCAATGATTACCAATACACCACTTTTAGAAGATTGGACTCTAACTGTTGTCGCTGCTTGTGCGAGGCGTTTTCGCGCGGCTTTAATTAGTGCATGCCGGTCTCCGTCAGAGGGGAGTTGTGGATCACAGAGGCCGCGAGAGGCCAGTTCGTTGACAATTTGGAGTAGACCGACTTTCGGGAGGTGCCTAGCTTGGTCTTCTGCTCGGTAACTTCCTCCTCCAAAGCAGTCAAATATAACCGTTTCAAATTCGGCCTCCATATAACGAGCGAGACTTTGGATGAAGATTGTTTTTCCAACTCCTCCATCTGCATAAATGACAACTGGAGATGTCGTGTTCCTCAGAATATTGCCGCCATCGTGCATTACCTCTCTTTCTATAACTATGCCAATATCAACAAACTCTGTACTTGCGGGAAAGAGGTCTTCAGGCTCGCACCCAAGGGAATCAAGAACGTCTTCGCACTTGATAATGTTGTTTTGTTGCCCAGACAGGCCAGCCTTTTCCCGGACAAGTTCCTCTAAGCTATGGAGGCGCATGCGGGCTAGACTATCCACACCAGGCGTCCAATCACTGAGTGTTTTGCGAAGTCGACGATTTTGCGCTGGAAGATTCATCGTCGATGCGCGAAATTCTACCATTGGGTAAAGACGACTAGGGCAAACCCCCGCTTCTTCACACCATTTTGCTAGGTTTTGGTATTGTTCGCACGCGGCTCTATCGATTGGTTTAGAGCCCGCCCCTAGGCAACGTAACGCCTCCCAAAGATGTGCTGAAAGATCTGCATTCGTTACAAACGAGAATGTTAGTTTTGAATCGATTTCTACTCGGTTATATTCCTTTTCGTATCCAGCCAAAGTGGCTGCAAATTTTTTAATCGTTTTCTTAAGATAAGACGATGTAATTGGTTTTGGAGAAGCCTTATATTTGAACTGAATAGTTTTAAGCGCTTGACACGTTTGAAAGGTGTCACCTTCGCCAAAGTATAAAATTAGGTCAGCAATATCTTCAGCTTCATCGCCTGGCTTGGCTGTTTCATTCGTAGAAATACCTTCTACGGCTATGGCAAAAAGGCCATCTTTTGGAAATACAAGTTGTAAAGCTCGACGTGCAGCCCATCGTTCATGAAACGTGTGGCCTGCACGAGAAGCTCGCACTGTGTCGATCTCTTTTTTCACCTGACTCAAACCTTCGTTTATAGGGCTACTTAAGGCATTTACTAAAGTAACGAGCCCCACAGATAAATGAAATGGTCGGCTCAATCTCTTTTAATTTGGGCGCTATAGCCAGAGTAATGTTCTCTATCCATGATCAGTCAGAACCAATTTACTGCCTATTCAGTTGGTTACTCAGTGAGCGTGACCCAGTTTGTACAAGTATTGTCGGAGAAGGGAGATGTAGAAAGCTGGTAGAAGAGAAAAAAAGCCGGCGCGACAGGCCGCCGGCTAAGTCATGGCTAATCAACGTGGGACAACAAAAGGCGAGCGCTTTATCAGGCCATGATTTTGCTGTTGACCTGGGCGCGGGAGGTGATGAATTGATCCAGGAAGTCCTGAATGGCTTTGGCGCCTTCGCTGGCGGAGCGTACGAACTCCACTTCGCTTTCCACGTCCGCCTGGGCTTTGGTGGCTTGCGCGTCCTGTTGCTCTTTCTCCGCCCGGTCCAGTTCCGCGGAGTAGCTCAACGGCGCCGCGATCAGGCCGCCAAAGCCGGTGAAGAACTGGCCGACAACCATACCGATGCTGCTGTAGTTTTGCGCGTCGGACATCAACTCCTGGTGTTTCACCTCTGCGGATTTAGTCGGCGTATCAGGCCCGTCGGCGTGCTCTTTGGGCTTGTCCGCCGCCTTCTGGGGTTTGTTGGCGTTACCGGCGTCCGGGGCTTTCTCCGCATCCGCATGAGTTGTGGGTTTATTGGGCGTCTCCGCGTTCACGGCAGGCTTGCTCTGACCGCTTTGAGTAGAGCCGCTGGCTGGCGTTTTGGACACCGGAGCGGCGTTGGCGGTAGGAGGCGTTTGTCCAGCATTGCCTTTGCTGGCGGTTGTCGCGGTGGGGCCTGTATTGCCCGGAGTGGGAGGTTTAACCGCAGGCGTGGGTATCTCCAGTTCCAGCGTTTTTGATGGCGCCGGAGCGTCCAGTTTGGGCTTGGCGATGTCCAGTTTCATAGCCTTGTTGGTCTGACTGATCGCTCTGGCGCCGCCATACATGCCAAGAGCGCCGCCGGCCATGGACATGGCCCCATTCACTACCGACGCGGCGAGGTCTTTCTTGGCGGCGCTTTTGATTTCTTCCGCTTTCGCTTCCAGGGCGGTCCACTGGGACAGATAGGCGTCCTGTCTGGACTCGGCGGCCTGACGGCGCATCTCGATAAAAATCTTATGAATCGCCTCCATGATTTTGAAAGTGTCGGCGCCGTGATTGGTCCCGTTCAACTTGAAGCTGAGGGCGCTGGCGTCAAACTCTGATTCAACGGTGGACGGCGCCTCCAGCAGCCTTGCTGCGGGCGGGAAGGGCGTCTCCGCGCCTTGCTGCCTTGACGCCGTCAGGGCGGGCGGGTGTGTGGTGCGCGAAGCCGATGCCGACGCGTTTTGCGTTGCATACAGGGACGCCAGAGCCAGTACATTGGGCTCCAGGCCGGTATTGGTGATGTTCATGGTATTTCCTCAATCTTTATAGGTAAGGACAGTTTGTGTGCTGACAGGCTGTCGAGTCTGGGGGACTGGCCTCAGGCCATATCCCTGATCAGCGCCTGATTGGTCTGCTGTTCCTGATTGATGTAATTAACCATCTGACTCAGGGTGCTTTCGCTGTTTGAAGTCAGACTCTTGATATGCTCAATCGCCTGCTCGATACCGGCCTGATTCTGCATGATCACCTTACGCACCAGGGCTTCCTCGGCTTTGGCGTCATTCGCCTCTTTCGTGTGTACAGCCGCATCGACGCCCGCCGCGCCGCCGCCCACTTGCGCGCCGCTGGACACGAACAGGGACATGTTGCGGGCCTGATGCAGCAGCGGCCATTCGCTGAGGGACTGCGCCAGTTTGCTGAGGCTGTTCGTCGCAGCCTGACTGGAAGACGAAGCGGTCGTACCGGCCTGGGTTGCTGCGCCGGCGGTCTTGCCTGCGGATGCGGCGGTGGAGGCCGTCTTGCTGGAGTTGGAGGCGACCGAAGCGGCTTTGCCTGCGGAGGCGCCAGCGGAGGCGTACATGCCCGCTCCCGCCGTGCCGATGATCAACACGGCGGCCACAATCACCGAGGCGACGATGGCGTTGGCCGGTTCGCCCATGACGTTGGCCAGTCCTTTGGCGATGGCGTTGGTCAGTTCCGACACCGCGCTTTTGCCGGTGGCCATGCCGACCATTTGATCCACCGCCAACGCCATCATGACGCCGCCGGCGATGGCTCCGGCGCCGGTAGCGATCATCGCCGCGCCGGCGACCAGGGTGGCGGCCGCGGCGATCCAGCCGAACACTTTGGCGAACATGCCGGACTTCTTGGCCTTTTCCATCTCGTTGATGGACTTCTGCAGGGCCTCCATGACTTCTTTGTGACGCGCCTCATTTTCCTGGGCGAGGTACTTGGCGTCTTCCTTACCGCTTTTAATACCTTCTTCGTCCAGTTTCACCTGCAGGCTTTGCATCGCCAGCAACAGATCGACGGTGGCTTTAGGCGGCGTCAGCGCCACCTGTGATGTCGCGCCGCTGCGGTTATCTGAGTCTACCGGCGGCAATGGGGTGAATGAGTCAGCCGCGCGTGAGGTTCGCGTGGCGTTACGGGTTTCCTGGCTGGCCAGAAACAGCTTCGCCAGATCGCCGCTCAGGACGTCTGTCGGCATGGTTCCTATTGTATTCATAACGCGTCTCCTTGATTGTTTTGAGCGCTGGATGAAGAGTGGGTTTGAGAGCTGGACTGAGGGTCAGTTTTACTGTCGATCGCGCTCAGCAGTTCTTGCGCCTTGTTATACGTCGCCTGATGCTGGGGGCGACCCCGGGACCAGTGCAGCGCCGCGGTGAGGCCGTTGCGGGCCTGCTGCAGATTGTTTAGCGCCAGATAGCACTTGGCGGCCTGCAGCGGCGGCACCGGATTGTCGTGCTGGAGCAGGGCGGAGTAGGAGTAGGCTTCAATCGCCTCCGCATACTTGCCCAGAGACTCGCGGCAGGCGCCCAGTCCGGTCCAGAAGCGCACGTCCAGGTGACTGTAGAGGCACAAAAACGCGAAGGTCTTTTCCCCCTGCTCGAACTTGCGTTGTTGGTAAAGGTTGTAGCTGATGGTGTAGATCGCCTCAATCTCCGCCTGGGTGATGCCGCGGGCGATCGCCAGAGCCCCGCCGCCTTGCAGAATCTGCTCCAGCAAGGCGGGGATGTCGGCGTCAGTGAGTGTGTCGGGTTGCGTCACAATGAGTCTCCTTGTGATGTCAGATGCGGTTGATCAACCCCAGTTGAATGCGCGCCCGTTTAAGACTGGGCGGGGGTGGGGCGGAGTCGTCGGATCGCTCGAAGCGGTCGCGCCAATCCTGCTCCCGGCGTGAGAGTTCCACACGTTCGGCTTCGGACAATTGGCGCTTGCTGCGCTCGATCAAGGGCGCCAGGGTGTCCCGGTTCACGCCCCATTTCGCCATCAGCGCGTCGGTGTCGGCGAACGAGGCGGTTACCGACGCGTGCAGCCGCTCCATCTCGTAGATAAGTTGGTAAGAGAGATTTTCCGTCGCGGTGGACATGGTTCCTCCTGTTTTCGGTTATTAAGTCTTTCAGGTATGCAGTCTCTCAGGCATGCAATCCTCGATGACCAGGCAAGCCCGATCCGGGACCGGGCCTGACAAAAGCGAGATCCCTAGATCTTGCCGAGGATGCCCTGGTTGGTCTGGTGGATGTTGCTGTTGGTGTTGGAAGGCAGCGTCAGGGACTCATCCCGCTTCTTCATCAATGAGCTAATGCGGATCATCTCCAACTGACTGCGGCTGTTGAGGCCATCGATAAAGGCCTTCAGGTTCTCGATAGAGGTTTCCCACTCATCGCTGTTCTGACAGAAATCGTAGCCGTCGCTGTCCAGATACAAGCCGTTATGAGGCACGCCTTTGTGCTCTTTGTCGTACTTGCTGAGGCCCTGCTGGATATCGTGCTCTTCGAAGAAGTCGATCATTTCCGGCGGCATGGTGCTGTTGCCTTTGCCTTCCAGCTTGCCTTTTTCCGTTCTGGCGATGGACAGCATGGCATTGGCTTCTTTGAGCAGATTGTTCAGCGCCGCCATGCTTTGCAGTTCATCCGCCAGTTGTTGCTCCAGATTGTTGGCGCGTTCGATCTCCAGAAACATGATCAGTTCCGCCAAGCTCATAACCTGTCCGTTGATTTGAAATTTGTCTCCGCCAAGGGAAGCAATGCCGCCGATATTTTCCATGGTGTTTCCTCTTTTGAATTTGTCATTAGCCCCTCCCGGCGATCGGGCGGGGCGCTGTGCTCACAGGGCAAGGGTTTAGATCTTGCCGAGGATGCCCTGGTTGGTCTGGTGAATGTTGCTGTTGGTGTTGGAAGGCAGCGTCAGCGACTCATCCCGCTTCTTCATCAGTGAGCTGATGCGGATCATCTCCAACTGACTGCGACTGTTGAGACCGTCGATAAAGGCCTTCAGGTTTTCGATGGAGGTTTCCCATTCATCGCTGCTTTGAATGAAGTCATAGCCTTCGTCGTCCAGACGCTGGCCATTGGGGGCTGTGCCTTTGATGCGCTCATCGTTCTTGCTGAGCCCTTGCTGGATGTCGTGCTCTTCGAAGAAGTCGATCATTTCCGGCGGCATAGGGCTGGCGCCTTTGCCTTCCAGCTTGCCTTTTTCCGTTCTGGCGATGGACAGCATGGCATTGGCTTCTTTGAGCAGATTGTTCAGCGCCGCCATGCTTTGCAGCTCGTCCGCCAGTTGCAGTTCCAGGTTATTGGCGCGCTCTATCTCCAGAAACATGATGAGCTCCGCCAGGCTCATCACCTGATTGTTGATTTGAAATTTATCTCCCCCCAGGGAGGAAATTCCGCCGATATTTTCCATTGCGTTTCCTCTTTCAAAGTAAGCGGCGAGTCGCCGGGTAATGGGCGCTTCGCCTGATCAGTTAGCTGTATGGCGGACGGGCTTGATTCAGGACGCACAAGGCGTCGCCGTCCCAGCCTGACCCGCCGACAGGGCCAGTATTTTTGAAACCGGGGGCAGGGAGACATATATCGACCGGCTGATTTTGCCGCTGAAAATTTTTTCGCGAGGCCCTGTAACTTTTTCTGAAGCGACGGCGTAAATGAGATAAATGGCCGCTGAGCAGCGGTCTGAAAACGCGCCACGCAACGATGGCCGATAACAAGACGAACAGATAACGACACAGGTATACGACATGGACACAGGGCAGTTTTTGAAGGGAAAATTTTCCTTCCCATTGGCATCGCAGATCGTCATTTCCCGCAGCCGCTTGACGCGGAAGCTGGATGCGGCCAGACAGGCGCAGATTCATTGTCTGACGGCGCCCGCCGGGTTTGGTAAAACCACGTTGATGCAGGATTGGGCCGCTCCGCAGAAAGGCCGTGTTATCTGGTTCACGTTGGAGCGCAGCGATAATCGACTATTGCGCCTGGGCGGCGGACTGTTAGCCGCTTTCGCCAACGCCGGTTATGGTTTTCCGGGATGCAGGGAAGAGCTGGGCCTGTTGAATGAGCCGGGCGGCGTCGCGCGTTGGAGCAGCCTGTTTATCGCTGAACTGGAGACCGCCGCCCGTCGGACTGACGCTTCATTGACGCTGGTGCTGGATAATCTGCATTTACTGGACGCCCCCGAGGCCATCGCTTTGCTTTCCTGTCTGGTGCGTGATCTGCCGGCTCCGCACCGCTTATGTCTGTTATCCAGAAATCCGCTTCCCCCGGCGTTGTTCGCATCCACGTCCTGGAATCGGATTCATCACCTTAACGCCGACGAACTGGCGTTTACCCTGGAGGAAGGCAAACAGTATCTGCGGGCGTTGCAGGCGGAAGGTTGTCTGGGGCGTTATGCCGCTCCCGGTGCTCCCGGCATGCAGACGCAGCTCAGTGAACTGTGGCGACAAACCGATGGCTGGCCGATCTTCTTCTGCGCCATGGCGAACCGTATGGCTAACAGAACCACGCCGTTCGCCGCCAAAGATGAACTCAACGCGCTGCCTGATTTTCATCGCTACATGGAAGAGCAGGTGATGCAGCCGTTGCAGCTAATGCAGAAAGACATGGTGACGCGATTACGCGAGCTGGCGCCGATTAGTGAGTTCAATCGGGATCTGCTGAGTCAGTGTCTGCTGCCCGGCGAATCCCCCGCCTTGATTCAGGCGATGATTCATCACACCGGCCTGATCGTCAAAGCTGCGCATTCAAACGGCGAGTATCGCCTGCGTCGCCCTTTGCGGGAGCATTTGCGCCAAGATAACGCTTTATCGAACAGAACGGCGTCAAATACAGCGGAAACGGCCTCTCTGTTCGACAAGGCGTTTAGATGGCGTTTGGCTAACAACCAGGGCATGGCGGCGGTCACCCTGTGTATTGATAACGGTTATTGGCGGGCCGCCGTACATATGCTGGAAAAGCTGTATCCCTCCCTTGTCAGTGCTGGATGCTGGACGCAGGTAGCCCAGTGGCTGACGGGCATTCCGACGCATATTGTCGAGCAACGTCCGCTTTTGCAGATGCTGCTGGGGCGAAAGGCGTTGTTTGAGTCGGCCCCTGCGTCAGCGCTTAAGCACTTCAAACAGGGGCAGACCTTGTTGGCGTCAGATCAGGAACTGGATCACCCCGACGCTGTGTATGACGCGGCAGCAAGAGCGCGGCAATGGCAGGAGACGTCCGCACTGATCGCGTCCACTCAGGCGCTGTACGTCACCCGTCAGGCTCTCCCTGTCGCTGAGCTTGAGCCGACTTGTCTAGTGACACGCTATCACCGGGGACTGCATGCGCTGCATCAGGGGCGTTTGCATGAGGCCAGGGGTCAGCTTACGCAGGTTATGGAAGCGGCGTTGGTGGATGATCCGGGGATGCTGATTCAGGTGATTCCGGTGTTGGGTTGGTTGCATTATCTGATCGGTGAAACAGACCTGTGGCGCAGTGGACTGGCCTCGCTGCGGGAGCGCGTCGCGCCAGGGTGCGACCTGCCGCACGGGTTCGCCTGGAGCAGCGCATCGACCTTGTTCGGCCTGCTGGAAAACGCCTCGGCGGACGAAGTGACGCAAGGATTGCAAGTCGCCTCTGTGTTGCACGGCCTGTGTGCGCCGGCGGAGCTGCGCTTCAATCTGGCGGCGGCGCAGGCGTTGCTGGCGATCCGTGAGGCCCGCTGGGATGACGCGGGAGAAGCGTTGCAGGAAGCGGAAGTGCTGCATCACTCAATACCCGATCCTGTGCGGCGGACGCTGTTTTCGTTGCCTGCGCTTAAGGCGCAAAGACTGCTGGCGCAAGGCGGCAAAAGCGAGGCGCTGCACCTGTTGCAGGCCTGGGGTGGTCACTATGACCAAGCCTGTTTCGCCAGCCAGCACGAGCAATTAATACTGAGCGAGATTCTGTTCGCTCTGAACCGTCCCGAAGAAAGTCTGGACCCAGCGCGTCAGGTGAAAGTTTGGGCGGAGCAAGGTCGTTGCGGTCTGTTGTTGACGCGCGCGCTGGCGATCGAGGCGTTGGCGCTGCAAAAGCTGGGGCGGGAGGAAAAAGCGCAGCAGGTGTTTCACGATGCGTTGCATGTCGGTCGCATGACCAGCAGCGTGCATTCCCTGGTGAGAAAAGACGCGCCGGAAATGAAATGCCTGTTGGCGGCGGCCAAACAGCAAGGGCGTTATCCCGCCTATGTCGGCAAGTTGATCGAGCATTATGGCCAGGATATCGCGCTGGATGACGATGACAGCGCCAATCTCGCCGCGCTGAGCAAGCGCGAGAAGCAAGTGCTGGATCTGCTGGTGACCGGCATGTCCAACCCCGAAATCGCCGACGCCCTGTGCCGCTCTCTGGGCACGATCAAAATTCACGTCCACAACATTTACCGGAAGCTGGGCGCCGCCAATCGGGTGGCGGCGATCAACAAATACAACGTCGCCATCGCCTGACGCCTTCCGGGAAAAACAGAACCAACTCTGAACAACCTCCGACGCCTCAAGGCGTCTGGAGCAGGATACTTACGCCTTAAATTCAAGGAGACGCCCATGCACACCTACAATCAGTTCGAAAGCCTGTTATTCCGCTTCTGCCAACGCCACCAGATCGCCATGATCCGGCCGGACGCCAATCTGCATTATGTGGTGTATATCGATAATCTGGCGGTGCGCTGCTTTTCCCAAAGCGGGCGCATCTATCTGCAAATTGATATGGAAGAACTGCCGGGAGCAGGGCCGGACCACACCCAAACCGGCAAACACCTGATGCAACAGTCGCTACTGGACAGCCTGCAAACCTCCAGCGTAGTCGCACTGGACGAACAAAACCGCGTCATCCTGTTCCAGACACTCCCCCTGGACGACTGCCAGCTACACGACCTCGAAACCGCCATGGAAACCCTTGTTAATCAGGCGGAAGCTTATGGGGGGATACTGGGGAGTTGATGAGTTTGGGTGCGATGACGAGAGCTGTGCTATAACGGAATTCAGTAGTAGGAGTCTTGGTCTCAGCAACTATCAACCATAGAAAAAGCATAATAGGAGAGGGCTAGATGCAAGAAGATCTATTTTTAAGCCTTATAAAAAGTAAATTTGGTGGCGATATTGAAGATTTGAAGTTCGAAAAGGGCAGCTGGTATGACAAGGGAAACGGTAAAAATAATTTAAGTCCGAGGGATCGTTTGCTTCTTATATTTAAGAGGCGTCATTCGCACCCCAAGCTTGATGCGAAAATTAAGATAGAAATAGGAAAATTTATTAATGAACTGGAAGCATTACCGTATGATGCGGACTTATTTTACTGGTCATGCATAAGAAGTGGAGAAACGTTATTTGGATGGGCATCTAAGGATAAAGTTATATATTATGCTGTCGGTGAAAAAATACCTCCAGAAATCATTCCCGTTCATAAAGATTAGATACCTAAAATCGGCGCTTCTCGGGAGACTGTTTATCCATCCGCTCCAGAAAGGTTTTTCGGCGAGCCTTACCCTTCCTATTCTGATATTCTGCTTCGGAGAAATTCATCTGTTCCATGAAGGACTTCCTGATGGAGAAAACTATTTTTTATAAGCAATATAAGGTGGTTAATAATCCGCCTAAATTGTTGGGTGAGTGTTGGAGTGAGTGACAATGAATGATAGAGAAAGCGTGCTGATTTCGTTTTCAAATAATACTTATTCAGAAATTCATATTCTCAAAGACTTTATTGAAGAGCTTTTTGACAAGCGAGAGGCTCTTCTGACGCATGACTGTTTTGTCTCACATAACATGTTCTGTGTCCATAAGAGTGATGGCGGATACAGCCCTAGAATAGAAATTGTCCAGCTGAATGTATATAAGTATGTGTTAGTGGGAAAAGTGATTGTAGTTAAAAAGGAGGAGGATGGGATTGTGTATAAACAAATAGAAGAGCTTGTCGCGCCAGTGGAAAAGGGGCTCGATATGTTTGACTATTTAATGGCGGTTTTTAAAAGATACGGCTAAGGTTGTGTGTTTTTTTCAAAAGCTTTTCCTCGGGGAGAAATCACGCTGCGTAGTGAATAAATGGCCGCATCCTCCCGTCATAAGAGGCATAAATATCGCGCTCTGTTTGTTTTAGACCAGGCCGAAGAATACTCATTGGGCCATATACTGGTCAAAGATGTTAAACACTTCGGTAAGTGTCTATTATGGTTCCTCCACCTGAAATAACTTCAATGTGTCCACAGTTATGATAAGACTCCAGCATTAGAGTTAATTCGTTTTTAACTGCGTCAGGAATGGACTCTAAAATTGATTTGTCTTGGTTGGCTACTACTAAATCCATTACTTCCAAAACTGTATCAACCACACCCAGCCTGTGACTATTAAACTGATCCAATATGTCATCTAAGGCCACTCTGTACTTTTCCTACTTTTGATAAACCGGGACGGTATATTCTTTAGGCTAACCCGCTCTGCATATTTTTTCCTATATTCCAGGAAATAGCTCTGCTTTAGCTTTTCTTAATCCTCCATGTAGACTGCTTGCCGTGGACTTCTGATGTGAGGCTTCAAATTAGCCAACCCTGAAAGCGTTTAGCCAAATCTTATAGCACTATCCCTTCCACTCAACTACCCATTGAGACTCTTCGAAGTACTTTTTCAGCGACGCCATGTTTTCCACCCAACCGTCGTGACCATCTTCAAATGACTCTTTCGCTGAGGTGATGATCAGGTAGCCGCCTGTATTCTCAGTATCATCAAGCACCTTCACGAATAAGCCCGCGTCATCTCCAGCTAATATCTTTCCTACAGTACTTAGCTTGATCGTTTCCATAGAGCTATCAGCCCACAAAAGGTATGTGATTATTGAGTGTAGGTGGGTTAAACCCGGTTTATAGGTTTCAGGATGTAGTGCGTGCGATTTGGTTGGCGCATGGCTATCAGATAAGGAACCCGTGTTGCGTTAGTGTACGCTGGGGAACGCCAGAAGAATATGTCCCTGTTTAGTAGGGAGCATGGATGGGCCGAAACAAACTCCCTTCGTCCAAAATCAACCATCTCAACCCCATCTTGCACGCGCGTGCACTATAAACCTTCAATCTGCCTTCACCTTGTTGTCATCTGGCGGACGCACACTGCATTTCGTGAGCGCCGCCACGTCTTATCAGCCTGTTACGGGTTCTGCGCCCGCAGCGAAAAAACTCTGCACGCGAGTGCAAGCTGCGGGGCGGTCGCCGGGAAAAACTGACATACATCGTTATAACAAGGGGTCCATCATGTTGAGTAGAAGTGCATTATCGCTGGCGCTGAACGCGTCTCTGACACTGAGCGCCGCCGGGGCGACTGCGGCGGATCTGGTGATCGCCGGACGCGACGGTATTTACGGTCAGGCCCTGGAGGCCACCGTTGCGCGTTATAAGGACACCCACCCCGACATGGATATCGAATTACTGAAGCTGCCTTATGGCAGTCTCTATGAAAAGCTAGTGATCTCCCTGCGTGAGAAGTCTGGCGCTTACGATCTGGTGTTGCTGGACGATACCTGGGCCACAGAGTTCATGGGCAACGGCTGGCTGGCGAATCTGGAAGAGCAGGGCAAGATCACCGGCGATTTCATCGCCGCCACTTTGGACATTTCCCGCTATCCCGTGGCGCAAGGGCCGGCTTATTCACTGCCTATCGTCGGCAACGTGGCCATGTTCGCTTACAACCAGGCGCTGTTTGATCAATACGGCCTGAGCAAACCCGCCAACTGGGATGCGGTGAAAGTCGCCGCCAAAACTATTTCCGCCAAAAACCCGGACACCAGCGGCGTGGTGTTTCGTGGCCAGAAAGGCAACCCCATCGTCACCGGCTTTTTACCTCTGTTCTGGGCCCATGGCGGCGTCATCGTCGATGACAGCGGACAGCCCCAGGTGAACTCCAACCAAGGCGTGCAGGCGCTGGAGTCGTTTCTGGAGCTGAAGCAGTACGCGCCCAAGGGCATCGAAGTCTATAACTCCACGGAAGTCCGCGACGCCATCCAGCAGCGCAAGGCGGCCATCGCCATTGAAGTCTGGCCTTCCTGGGCGCCGTCCATGGATGACCCCAGCCAGTCCAAAGTGGTGCAGGAAATGCAGGTCATGGCGGCGCCGGGTCAGGTGAATGGTTCTTCTCCCATGCTGGGCGTCTGGCAGATGGGCGTGACCGCGGACGCCAAACATGACAAGGCCGCCAGAGACTTTCTCCACTACATGACCAGCGCGGAAAACCAGAAAACCCTGGCGCTGGAGCTGGGCTTGCCGCCGACACGCCGCAGCGTGTATATCGATAAAAACGTCGTAGCGAAATACCGCTGGTATCCCAATCAGCTGGAAGCGTTGGAGCACGGCAAAGCGCGTCCCCGCATCAAACAGTGGAACGAAGTGGAGAGCATCCTGGGCGATTACCTGCAACTGGCGATGATCGGACAGATGGACGCCCGCACCGCATTGGATCAGGCCAATCGCAAGATCGACCGGGCGCTGAAGCGGTAACCCATCCAGTTCTGACTTTTCACTATTAATCAGGCAGACAAATAGCTTCCTTCTATTTGTCTGCAACGACATGGCCTGCACATGTCAGAACATAACACCGGGCGGCGCGGGTTCTGACTGCGCCGCCGCTTTCACGGAGAGATGAATGCTGTATCGTTCCCGCCTGCAGTTACTCCTGCTGATGTCGCCCGCCACGCTTCTGCTGGCGGCGTTGACCCTGTATCCCATCAGTCAGATTCTGATCAATGCGTTTTCCTATGTGGATTATGTCGGCGCCGAGCGTCAGTTCGTCGGTCTGGACAACTTCGTGGAGTTGTCGGAAGACTGGTTTTTCGCCGGCGCCATCAAGAACTCCTTGAGTTTCTCGGTGCTGGCGTCGCTGCTGCAGGTCGGCCTCGGATTGGCTCTGGCGGTGCTGTTCGACCGTCAGTTCGCCGGACGCCGTTTTGCGCTGCCGGTGATCATCTATCCGATGATGCTGTCGACCCTGGTGTGTTCCGCCATCTGGCGCGCCTGGTATCACTATGACTTCGGCTTTTTGAACAATGCGCTGCTCAGCCTGGGGCTGGAGCCTGTGCAATGGCTGTTTGATCCGGACATGGCGCTGTTTTCTGTGATGCTGGTGGATATCTGGCAATGGACGCCGATGGCGTTCCTCATCATTCTCGCCGGCCTGCAATCCATTCCGGCGGATATCAAGGACGCGGCGCTGACCGATGGCGCGCGCGGCTGGCGACGGTTTCGTCATATCACCTTGCCGCTGATCATGCCGCAGGTGCTGCTGGCGTTGCTGCTCAGATCCATCGACACCTTCAAGCTGTTCGATAAAGTCTACGCCCTGACCGGCGGCGGGCCGGGGAACAGCACGGAAACCCTGTCGCTGTTTATCTACAAACAAGGCTTCAAGTTTTTTAATCTCGGTCTGGCGTCCGCCGCGGCGCTGCTGATGCTGACCATCGCCTGCGCGTTGAGTGCGGTGTATGCGTGGCGCTATGTGGGAGCTAAGTCATGAGTGCGATCAAGCAAACCTCCGTCCCGGTTTTTTCTGATTCCGTTGCGGCGCCTTTCTCCGACGTCTCGCGACTGTCTGCGCGAACTCTGGGGTTTTACCTTGCTCTGGGCGTGGCGTTGACGTTTTTTGCGCTGCCGATTGTGTGGATGGCGGGCATCGCTTTCACTCCGTCCGGGGAGTACGTCAGCGACAGTCTGAGTCTGCTGCCGGCGCATCCGACCCTGACGCATTTCGAAGCCTTATGGCGCGATGGGTTTCCCGGACGTCTGGCGAATACGCTGATCGTCGCCGTGGGCGCCACCTTGCTGGCCTTGTCGCTGGGCTTTCTGGCCAGTTATGCGTTAGTGCGTTTTAGTTTTCCCCGCCGTCTGGATCACGCTTTTCTGCTATTGGTGCTGGTGATCAAGATGATGCCGCCAATTGTGGTGGCGATCCCGCTGTTTCAATTGCTGAAAGGCCTGGGATTGCTGGACAGCAAGCTGGGTCTGATTCTGGTGTATCAGGTCTACACCCTGCCGTTTTGCATCTGGATGCTGCTGAGTTTTGTGCGCGACGTGCCCCTGAGTCTGGAAGAAGCGGCCAGTCTGGAAGGCGCCGGATTGCTGCGCCGCCTGTGGCATATCGTGCTGCCCCTGTGCGGCCCGGGACTGGCGGCGACCTTTATTTTCACCCTGATCATGGCCTGGAACGAGTTCCTGTTCGCCTTGCTGTATCTGTCTACGCCCAGTCACTTCACCTTGCCCCTGTACGTGTCTAATTTCATCACCGAAAACGAGACTTTCTGGGGGCAACTGATGGGGATTGGCCTGCTGTCTTCTTTACCCATGCTGTTGATGGCGGGATATGTTCAACGTTACTTACTGCGTGGCTTCGCCATGCAAATGAAATAGGAATTTCGCTGATGGCTTCCGTCACATTGCAATACCTGGGCAAGCAATACAAAGAACAGACCGTACTGCGGGATATCAACTTACAGGTCAGAGACGGCGAGTTTCTGGTATTAGTGGGGCCTTCCGGCTGCGGCAAATCCACGCTGCTGCGCATGATCGCAGGGCTGGAGACCGTCTCCGGCGGCGATATCCGGATCGGCGAGCGTCGGGTCAATCAACTGGACCCGGTAGACCGGGGCATCGCCATGGTGTTTCAGTCCTATGCGTTGTATCCCCATATGACCGTGTGGGACAACATGGCGTTCGGCCTGAAGATGGCCGGCGTCGCCAAACCGGAGCGGGAGCAGCGCATTCAACAGGCGGTGGAATTGCTGCAATTGCAGGCGTTGACGCAACGTAAACCGGCGGAGCTGTCCGGCGGTCAGCGTCAGCGCGTGGCCATCGGACGCGCGATCGTGCGCAAGCCGGAGGTGTTCCTGTTTGATGAACCGCTGTCCAACCTGGACGCCAAGTTGCGGGACCAGATGCGGGTGCAACTGTCCGAACTGCACCACCGTCTGGGCTCCACCATGATCTACGTCACCCATGACCAGAAAGAAGCCATGACCATGGCGGACCGCATCGTGGTGATGCGCAATGGCGTCATTGAACAGGTGGGCACGCCGCTGGAGTTGTACCATCAGCCCGCCAACCGTTTTGTCGCGGAGTTTATCGGCTCTCCGGCCATGAACTTTCTGCCTGTGCGCGTGGCGGCGCTGAACGCCCGCCATCTGTCTTTAGAATTGCCCTGGGGGCAGACGATGCAGATTGACGCGTCCAGGTTTGGTCCAAAAACCGGGATGTCTGGCCTGCAAGCCGACGCGCAACTGGCGCTGGGCGTGCGTGCTCAGGGCCTGGTTATCGACGACAGTAGCGACCTGCGCATGCAGGTGGACGTAGTGGAGGAGTTGGGCAATATCGCCTATGTGCACGGGCGTATTCAGACCCATCGCCTGATCATGGAAACCCCTTGCGCGCCCCGCGCCGGAGCCGAAGTGGGCGTCAGATTAAAGCCGGATATGCTGCATTTGTTTGACGAGCAGGGGATAAGTCTGGCCTCGCAGATGGAGCGCGCCCATGCTGCTTGAGATTATTGGAACCGGTGAAGCCTACGACCGTTTTCGGGTGAACGCCGCGGTACTGGTGCAGGAACAGGACTTCCGCCTGCTGATCGATTGCGGACCAACGGTGCCCCAGGCGCTGTGGCGGCGTCAGTTGGCGGCGGACGCTATCGACGCGATCTATCTGACCCACATTCATCCGGATCACGCCTCCGGTTTGACCGCGCTGTTGAATCAATGGGCTTCCGCCGGTCGGCGTCGGGACTTGCAGATACTCTGTCAGCCTGAGCAGCAGGCTCATCTGGAATGGATGTCCGCTTACGCAGCCTGGCCGCAGCGACTGCCATTCATTATTCACTGGCGCGACGCCGGCCAAACCGCGGAAATAGGTCCCTGGACGCTGCAAACAGCGCCGACCCAGCACAGCATCAGCAATCTGGCGTTGCGCCTGGAGCAAAAAGGTCCTGTTTCCCATCCTGCGGGCTCTCTGTTTTACAGCGGAGACGGTCGTCCGACCGCCGCAAGCGCCAGCTTGATGCGGGGATGCGTGATGGCCATGCAGGAGTGTTTTTCTCCTTTGGAGCAGGGCGAGGGCAGCCATCACGGCGATTTGCCCGGCTGCCTGCGCCAATTGCAAAGCGCCCGTCCTCGCCACTTGTTGCTGTATCACATTGAAGACGGCCAGCATAACGCAGTGGCCGAAGCCATCCGACCTCGCGTCGATGTGTCGGTGGCGGAGGACGGGGAGCGCTGGTGTTGCATCACCGGCGCGCCACTGAACGCGCGATTAGATCAGCAAGGAGAACGCTATGCAGCGGGAGCAGGCTGAAGCCATATTGCGGGAGGCCGGCGATCTGACGCTGGCCTTTTTCCGCCGCCGCGAGTCTCTGCGGGTGGAGCGAAAAGCCCGTCAGGATCTGGTCTCGGAGGCGGATCGGGAAGTGGAAAGCCTTATTCGGCGGCGTATTCAGGCGGCCTGTCCCCGAGACCGGCTGCTCGGCGAAGAATTTGGTCTGACGACATCCCCTCAGGACGCGGACGCCAGTATCTGGGTGATTGATCCTATCGACGGCACCACCAATTTTCTGCGCGGCATCCCGGATTTCGCCATCACCCTGTGCCGGGTGCGCGACGGCGCGCCCGATATCGGATTGATTTACCACCCGGTGCACCAGGAAATGCTCTTCGCCGCCCGCGGTCAGGGCGCCTGGCGCAACGGCGTGCGTCACCAGATCGAATCGACGCCGGTGACTCTGGATAGCGCCGTGCTGGGTCTGGGCTACAACCTCAGGCCAGGCAACGCGCAGCGGGCCATCGCCATGATGCGCAGCTGGACCGAGGCGGGTTGCGTTACGCGGCAGACGGGCTCGGCGGCGGTAGGCATCAGTCAGGCGATATTGGGAAGAACTGACGGTTTCTACGAGCCTCAGCTGAACAGTTGGGACGCCCTGGCGGGACAGTTGATCGCAACCGAGGCGGGCTTACGCAGTTCCACGTTTCTGTGCGGAGAGCGTTTGACCCGGGGCGGACCAGTATGGATCGCCCGACCGGAACTGTTTGATCTGGTCAGGGAAGAGGAGACCGCCTGGTGATGCAGGACAAACGCATTACATCCGATGATGTGGCGAGATTGGCGGGAGTGTCACGCTCCGCCGTTTCCCGCACCTTTACCCCTGGCGCCAGCGTGTCGGAAACGACGCGCAATAGCGTCATCGCCGCCGCCAGGAAACTTGGGTACCGTCCCAACGCCCTGGCGCGTTCACTCACCGGACAACAGAGCGGTCTGGTGGCGGTGGTGATGGCGGAATTCGCCAATCCCTATGAATCCCAGGTGTTTTACGCGCTGACACAAGCGCTGCAAAAGCTGGATAAGGTTTCCATGCTGGTGACGCCGGATGAATCTGGCGACATCAACAACTCATTGCAGTTGGTGGGCGCCTATCAGGTGGACAGCGCGATCATCGCCGCGGGTTCTTTGTCGTTACAGGCCACGCAGATCTGTCTGACCATGGGCATTCCCTCAGTGCTGATGGGGCGCGACGATCCTTTCGGTAAAATCTGCTCGGTGCAGACTGACAATCGCATGGCCGGCCGCCTGGCGGCGGAGCATCTGACGGCCTGCGGCGCGCGTCGTCCCGCTTATATCGGCGGACGCCCGGACGGACAAGCCTCGCAGGAACGCAAAGACGGCTTCTTTGACAGCCTGCGCAGCCAGGGGATTGAGCCGCTGGGCCATTGCGACAACCCGGATTACAGCTATCAAAGCGGTTATCAGAGCGCCCTGACGTTAATGCAGCGCCGCCCCGATATCGACAGCCTCTTTTGCGCCTGCGACGCCTTGGCTTTCGGCGCCATGGACGCCGTACGCCAGCAACTGGGCCGCAAGACGCCGCAAGATATCCAGTTTGTCGGCGCGGACAACGTGCCCATGGCGGAATGGCCGGGGTATCAACTGACCACCATCAGCCAGCCGGTGGACTTATTGGCGCAGGCGGTGATGGAAAACCTGGAGATCATTCTGACCCAGGGCCAGGCCATGGCCCGCTCCCGCCGCGTCGCCCCCTGGCTGGTGTCGCGGGCGACCACTCGTAATGCTTGATGGCTTGTTGCGAGTTAAAAAGCCCCGCTGAAACCGTTCAGAAGGGCTTATTCGCAGTCAGTCAGGGCTAAAAAGACGTTTGCGGCCAGTCGGATACGGATTCCAGATAGAATTTCTGGTTGCCTCCGCCGCTGCAGCGCCAGATTTGCCACTGTTCTGAGGATTCCGCGGTTCCGCCGGGGATATCCATGCAATGGCTGCCGTTGTTGTTCAGGTTCTGGAAGGCGCCGGATTCGGTGATGCGCCATTTCTCGGAACTGCTGCCGTCGCAATCCCACAGGTGCATTTTATCGCCGTTGTCCGCCGAGCCGGTGTTGAAGTCAACGCAGTAGCGGTTGTCGCCTTTGGGGCGTAGCTGGCCTTCTGCGGTGTACACGAACTTCTGGTTATCTCCGGTGCCGCAGGCCCAGGACAGCAGGTCGCTGCCATTGCCGTACTGCGCCTTATCGACATCCATGCAGTATTCCGGCCTCACCTTGGGTTTGATTTTGAAGTACCCCGGCAAGCCCCGGCGCTGGCCGACCAGAGGAATAGAGCTGGCGGTCCAGGTTGGCGTGGAGGAGGGCGCAGCGAGGTCCCAGCTGATCACGGAGACGCCGTGGGCCACCGCCAGCCAGGCGCTTTCGTAGGAGGTATTGGAGAAATCGCCGGCGGCGCCCCACAGATGCATGATCTGTTTATATTGAGCCGCGCGGTTGGCTGTGAGCTGATAATGGTCGCCGGCTTTCACGTTGCCGCAGAAAAAGTAGGTCGAATGCTCGGCGGACATGGAATCAATGGCTCCAGAGAATTCGTCCGCGTCGGCGGTGTCGATGTCTGGACACAGAAAGGTGGACTGAGCGCCGAAACGGTTCATCAGCGCCGTCTCCATACGTCCGTTAACGTCGCCGATAAAGCCCCCGGTCAACACCACGATCAGTTTGCCTTTCAGCTCCGAGACCTTCGGCCAGCCCACGTTTTTCAAAGTGTTGCGATAGTTGGACTGGAAATGTGGATTAAGGCGGTTGATCAGGTCCTGATACTGGTAAAAGCGTCCGCCGAGGCGGCTGTTCAGATAATTGCCGATGAATTCGTCGAGCTGCTCCACTTCCGAGGCGTACCAGGCGTTCAGCGGGTCCCAACTGGCCTTCATGTCGACGAACAGAACCAGCGGCATGGCGTTGGGGTGGCCGTTCATCCAGCTCACCACGTCGTCCAGGCAATGACCAAGCTGGTCGTCGCTGCCTGCGCTGCAGTTCTGATTTCCAGGTGAGGCGCTGTGGGAGACGTAGGGACCTTTATCCCAACTTTCCCAGTCGCCGCGGTCGATGACATCCAGCTCCAGGGTGCGATAGCCGCGCTCAAGCCACTCGCTTAAACGACTCCCGTGTTCGAAGCTGTTGTGAGGTTGCACGTAGTACAGCTCGTCGAAGCGATGGTTGTCATTGGCGGTTTTCGCCTGAAAAGGCGGATAAAAGGTTTCGCCGGCGTTGGCGCCTGTGCTGAATCCGAATGACAGCATGGCGGAGCAAACGGCGGCCAGGACAGCGGGCGTTTTCCATTTGAATAACATGCGATATCTCAACTCTGCTCAAATTCCGGCCGAGCGCCGCCCAGGCTTGCAGTGGATAGACTGAAAACCTCGTCAGCGCGAAACGCGGAATGTGGGTGATATCCGGAGTCGGGAAGCGGACGCCTCTCGACTCCGGCGTTTGCAGTGGCCGCCACGGTTTCATCTTGGAAAAAACAAATGACAGCGCAGTGAAGCGGAGTTGAAGGTTATTCGTGCATGGGCGTGCAACGGGATGGCGGTCGACGCCGCACGGATGACTAGGCGGCGGCGCGGTCTCTTTCCTGACGGCGACGCAGATCGGCATGAGTCAGCGCAGGCGGCGTGTAAGGCGCATGCAGAGGCCCGATGTCGGTTCCCGGCGCGACGATGGCGTCAACCTGATCAAGAATGTCGTTGCTCAAGGTCACTTCCGCTCCAGCGAGCAGATCGTCAAGTTGCGCCATGGTGCGCGGCCCGAGATTCGCCGCGGTGACGCCGGGGTGGGCGATGGCGAAGGCCATGGCGAGATGCGTCAGGGATAGCCCCGCCTCCTGGGCCAGAGCGGAAAGGCGTTCAATGGCGTCGAGCTTGCCCGCATCCGCGAAGTAGGCCGGGTTAAATTTCACGCGCTCGCTCTCGGTCTGCGCACCCTTGCGGTAGCGCCCGGTGAGCATGCCCATGGCCAGGGGACTCCAGACCATGACGCCCATGCCGTATTTTTCGCAGGCAGGCAGCACTTCCCTTTCAATGCTGCGATTGAGAATCGAGTAGGAAGGCTGCTCCACGCGAAAACGCGCCAGTCCGCGGCGTTCCGCCACCCATTGCGCCTCGACGATTTCTGCGGCGGGAAAGGCGGATGTCCCGATAGCGCGGATTTTGCCGGCGCGCATCAGGTCGGTCAGGGTGGCCAGGGTTTCCTCAATGTCGGTGTCCGGGGCGGGGCGGTGAATCATGTAGAGGTCGATGTGGTCCGTTTGCAGGCGGCGCAGGGAGTCTTCCAGAGCGCGGGTCAGCCAGCGTCGGGAGTTGCCTTGTTGATTGGGGTCCTGTCCCATCGGCAGATGCGCTTTGGTGGCCAGCACTACATTGTCGCGTCGCCCTTTAAGCGCCTTGCCGACAATCTCCTCGGATTCGCCCTGGCTGTAAAAGTCCGCCGTATCGACAAAATTGACGCCGGCGTCCAGGGCCTTATGGATGATGCGGATCGCTTCGTCATGATCGGCGTTGCCCACCGCGCCGAACATCATCGCCCCCAGACAATAGGGGCTCACTTTAATGCCGGTTCTTCCTAAGGTGCGGTATTTCATGTGCTTTTCTCCTGGTTAGTCATCAAGACGATCGCCTTTCGGCGGTTGTTTACTCCCTCTATGCGGAATAAAATGGAGCAATGTTCCGGATAATACGGAACCATGTTCCGCTTATCAAGAGATAAATGGAGCGCTGTTCCGTTTTTTAATTAAGTCGACGGCGTTCCGTTTTAAATTGAAACGGCAGTGTTCCGGTAAACGCTGAAACGTTGAAACGTTGAAACGCTGGAAAAGATAGAAACCAAGGCTTCCCCTGAGGACTGACATTGAGCAAACAGACAAAAACAGAAAGCGCTGGCGGCGGGAAAAGCAAAGCGCGCCCCGTACGGGCGGACGCCCAACGTAATCTAGACGCCTTGCTGAACGCGGCGCTGGAAGTATTCGCCACCTCGGGCGTGGACGCGCCGGTGCGGGAAATCGCCGCCAAAGCGGGAGTCGGCATGGGCACGGTTTATCGACATTTTCCGCAACGTTCGGACCTGATCGTGGCGGTATTTCGTCAACAGGTAGACGCCTGCGCCGCAGCCGCCGACACGCTGGCGGAGCAACATACGCCGGGAGAAGCGCTGGCGTGTTGGATTCAACGCTACGCCGACTTTATCGTCACCAAACGGGGACTGGCCACCGCACTGCATTCCGGCGACCCGGCCTATAGCACACTGCCAGGGTACTTCGACAAGCAACTGAAACCGCAATTGCAACGCTTACTCGACGCCGCCATCGCCACCGGCGAAGTACGCAAAGACGTGGACCCGGACGACCTGCTGAGAGCCGTAGGCAGCCTATGCATGTCCGCCCATGACGACCGCATCGACTACGCACGAAGAATGGTCGCGCTACTTGTAGACGGCCTGCGCTACAACCCCGATTTGAAGGCGAAGTAGATCAGTAGTCAGTAGGTCGGAAAAGCACAGCGCCTTCCGACACCATACTTTCATACCTATTAATGTCTTTAAATACAAATCCTTAAAATTGATATTTAAACCAAATTATTGGATGGCGCTGCGCTTATCCAACCTAAGTTTTATCTCTGTCATGCGTTGACCTGCGGGTACGAAAATGGATAAATCCGACGCTTGCAACAACATGCTGTACATCGGCTGGGATGTTGGCGGTTGGAATTGCGATAGCAACAGCAAAAGCCGCGACGCCTTGGTGGTGCTGGACGGTCAGCGCAACCTGCTGGGCAAGCCCTGGCGGGGTAATTTGCGGACGGTGATCAATCAGGCGGCCACCACGGCGGAGTGGATTCAGGCGCTGCTTGATGGTTGCAAGGTGACATGGCCGTCCCGGAAGCTTCCTGCTGTGATCCTGGCCATTGATACGCCTTTGGGCTTCTCCCAGGCGTTGCAGCAACTGATCACCGGTGGAGCCCCTGTTGATCGACTGGATGAGTCCGCGGCTAATCCTTATCTGTTCCGTCAGACTGAGCGCTTTCTGTTTCGACATGGCTTGACGCCACTCTCTGCGGTCAAAGATATGATCGGCAGTCAGGCTACGAAAGGCATGCACGCGCTCGCCAAGTTCGCGCCGCGGCGAAAGTCCATCGGCGTTTGGGAAGGGGATGGTCTGCTCCAGACTATCGAAGCCTATCCCTCGTCCTGCAAACACTCCGATCGTATGGCGACGCTGCTGGAGCCATTTTGCTCTGAGCGGACCAGTGACACGCAACCCTTACGTCCTCACTGGCGAGACGCCGCCTTTGTCGCGAGTATCGACCACGAGGACAAACGGGACGCACTGATCTGCGCCCTGATCGCCTGGCTGTTTGTGAACCAGCCCGAACAACTACAACCGCCGGAACCGGATACCCCGATATCGGAAGGCTGGATTTTCGTCCCCAAAGACGGCTTGGACGCAGAGAAAAAAGGCGACAAAACCAAGTAGGTCGGAAAAGCGCAGCGCCTTCCGACGCTGTGTTTTTGTGCCAATAAATACCTTTTATATCAATAGATTGCAGTGGCTTTCTTAGGCTGGTTGTTGGATGGCGCTTTGCTTATCCAACCTACAATTAATACCTTCCCCCAATACTTCCTTCCAAAGGCAGGTCGGAAAAGTGAAGCGCCTTCCGACGCTATGTTTCTATGTAAATATATACATTTAAAATCAGAGGATTGAGGTGGCTTATTAAACCTGGTTGTTGGATGGCGCTTTGCTTATCCAACCTACAATTAATACCTTCCCCCAATACTTCCTTCCAAAGGCAGGTCGGAAAAGCGAAGCGCCTTCCGACGCTGTGTTTCCATGATAATAAATTCATTTAAAATCAGAGGATTGAGGTGGCTTATTAAACCTGGTTGTTGGATGGCGCTGCGCTTATCCAACCTACTTTGAGGTGTGAAAAATGTTGGGGAAGTGCGGGCGGGTCGCCCGCGCATCCGGGTAGGGTTAGTTTTGCAGTTGTTTTTCTGCGTCGGTTTTCCAGGGGGAGGCCAGGCCTAGTCTCAGGGAGGATTTGAACAGGCTTTGGGCTTCCGCTACTTCGCCGCTTTTTTGCTTCACTTTGGCGTAGTGGTAGGTGATTGTCGGGTTGTTGGCGGCCAGTTGGTAGGCTTTGCCGATGTTGGCTTCCGCTTCGGTGACCTTGCCCAGGCGGAATTGTATCCAGCCGAGGGTATCCAGGACGGTGGGGTTGATAGGAGCGAGTTTCCCGGCTTGCAGCGCCAGTTTTTCCGCTTCGTTGAGTTTGTCCGTTTCGCCCAGCAGGTACGCCAGATTGTTCAGCGCGCCCAGATGGGAGTCGTTCAGGCGCAGAACGCGGCGATAGGCGTCTATCGCCTGATCGGTTTTCTTGTCTTGTTCATAAAGGGAGCCTAACAGGAACAACCCTTCGTGGGACTCGGGGTTATTTTTGACCAGGATTTCCATTTCCTGCTGGGCTTTGTCCAGCGTTCCCAGTTGTTTCAGCGCGACGGCTTTGGCCATGCGTAAGGAGCCGGAGTCCGGCGCCAGTTGCAGCCCTTTGTCGAACAACTCCACGGCGGCGGCGTAATCCCGGGTGAAGGCGTGAAATGATCCCGCGTAAAGATAGCTCTGTGGGTTATCCGGGTAAGTTTTCAGCAAATCAGTGTAGACTGCTTTCGCCTTAGTCGGGTCGTTCTGCAACTGATAGAGGCTGCCCAGGCGCTGGTAGTACGGGAAAGGCGTCTCGGATCGTTTAATCAGGTCTTTGTAGACTTTCTCCGCCAGCTCATGTTTGCTGGATTGAGCAAAGTAATCGCCGGCCTGCACCGCCAGGTTTTCCGGCAGCGAGTCGTCCTTCAGCGCTTCCTGGTAGTCACTCGCCGCTTTGTCGTTATCGCCTTTTTTAGCCTGGGTCAGGGCGCGCTGGTAATACGCCAGCCCCCAGTCTGACTTTAATTTGAGCAATTGGTTGAAGCTGTCAAGGGAGTTATCCAGCTGACCTGCGTCACGCTGGGCGAGGCCCAGGGCTAATAGCGGCGCGGGTTGTTTAGGAGACAGTTTAAGGGCTTTCTGGAGCAGGGGGATGGCCGCTTCGGGGCTTTGATTAGCGACATGGGCGTTGGCCAGCAGCACCAGCGCAACGGTGTTGTCGCTACTGACGTCAATGACCGGAGAGAGCAGCTTAACGGCTTTGCCTGGTTCGCCATTTTTAACGTACTGCTCCGCCAGATTGAGTTTGACCCCCACATAGTCATCCGGCGTGTTGGCCAAGCCTTTCTGCAAGTGCTCTATGGACTTGGCGACCTCGCCTTGCTCCTGATAAATCAGGCCCAGCCGTTGATGCGCGCGGGAGTCGTTGTCGTTATAGCCGACGGCGGTTTTATAAGCGTTAAACGCTTTCCTGGGTTCTTTCAGGGCAGAGTGAACATCGCCCTGCTTGGTCCAGGCGGAGCTTTGCGTGGGCGCCAGTTGCGTGGCTTTTTGCAGCTGCTCCAGTCCCTCCTTGAGTTTTCCCTGTAACGCCAGCACGGTTCCTTTCAGCTCCAGCGCCAGTGAATTGTTCGGCTCTTTGGCGAGAATGTCATCCAGCAGCTTCTGGCTCTGCATAAACTTCTGCTGCCGTATCAGATCCAGTGCGGTTGCGAGGTCTTGATTGGCGGACTGCTGCTCAACGCCCACAGGAGGCGCGTCCAGAAAGAACAGGCTGGTGTCGGATTGTTCTGAACTGGGTTGTGTGATGGCTGCGTGACTGCCGCCAACAGCGAAAAAGACTGCCAGTGCGAGGGAGAGGCGTTTGTTCATCGATAAGGACCTTATAATTCTCAGACAAGTTAGCTTCATGCTTTGTCAGAGTGTAATCCAATATGCGGGATAAAAAAAAAGGGCGTTGTTAAAACGCCCTTTTTATAGACGGACTGATCAGGCCATTCTGCGACGCGCCAGCAAGCCAACCAGAGCCAGGCCCATCAACGCCAGACTGGTGGGTTCTGGAACCGGGGCGCCGACAATGATGCGGTCGCGCTCAGTAGCGACTCTGCCGCCGTCAACCGTGGCGTAGATGTTGAAGTCGTGAGTGCCGGGAGTCGTGCCGGTGAAGGTGACTTCAAAATCATAGGTTGCAGCGCTGTCACGGGTGAAAGAGCCGTTATAGGACGCAGGAGACACGGAGACCATGCCGGGAGGCGCGCCGGAGATATCGAGCGCCACCTCAGTGTAGGTGGAAATAGCGGTCGAAATGGCGTCGTTGATAGTGTCTACCAATGTAGTGGTGTCGATGCCTGCGTGATAGGTGCCGCCAGTCGCTGCGGTGATGCGCGTAGCCTGGCCGGTTCCGTCAAGGCAGAAACCAAATGTGCAGTTGGCGACGTCAATCGCCTCAACCTGGATGCTGGCTGCCTGCAACGCAGCGGTTGCGCTGGCTTCAGTTGAGCCTAAAGAAGGATCATGGCCGGTTGCATCGCCGAACCACAGCAAGATGCGCTCAGCGTCTGGACGCCAGGAGATGGTGCTGGCGACCTGTTCCAAAGCGTAAATATTCGCTTCAGGGAAGTCGCCGCCGCCTGAGGCGGTCCAGCTGTTAATCGCGGCTTGCGCTGCGGAGGTGTCGCTGGTCATATCGGTCAGGGTGCGATAAGCGAAGAAATCGCTGGCGTCACGATAGCCGCCTACACCGAAGTTAATATCGCCAAAGCCGGCTGCTGTTCCCAGTATGGAGCTGGCGGCGGCTTTAACCGCTGCAATTTCTCCCCCCATGCTGCCTGTTTCATCCATCAGGAAGAATACGTCTACCTTGGATGTAGTAGCTTCAGCGTCAACGGTGACTGTCTTGGTGATGGTCACGCTTTCGCCGACACCCAGCGTGGCTGAGTAAGTAGCGGGAGAGATGGAATCCGCCATCGCCGTAAACGGCAGGAAAGCGGTCAGAGCGAGTGAGCAGGCTAGCCTTTTCATTGTTACCTCCTGGTGTGGGTTGTAGTTAGATTAAGTACTGCAATGAAAAATTCTTGAGATTGCTCAGGGAACCTATAAGGCACAAAACAGGCCAATCTCATGAGAACCCAGACATTTGGGATCTTTCTTAACTCTGTCGGGGAGGGGCCCGACAAGAACTGTAAAACCGTTATATAAGTATTATTACTAAAGGCCAAAAGTCTTATTCCATTGAGGCTAATTTGGCAAAAATCGAAGGTTTTGTACACAAAGCTAAGCGTCTGTTTTGTATCGTTTTTGTGTGATCTAACGACTACCCTGAACGCCCTTGCCGTAAGGGTTAGGCTGAATTTTGAACAAACAGAAATTTAAGAAGGTGTAAATTCTTTGAACGCTGACAAGGTCCCGCCAGCTAGTGCGAGAGACGCGTTAACTTACCAGGTAAGGCGGTAAAAATAGCGCTGACGGCGAGTTGGACGTCAGCGCTTAAAGAGAGCTATTTAACCAGCAGAGGAAGAGGCTTTCTGTCTATCTGTCTGAAACAATTAAGGCTGGGCGACGTACCACACGTTGCCTACGCCATGGCCCGTCGCATCGCCTTGCTGACGGTCGCCGACCCACAGGTACAGAGGCTGGTTCTTGTAAGCCCACTGATAAGTCCCGTCTTTACGGCCGACGATAGTGAAGTCGCCCCAGGTTTTAGCGTCTTTCTTGGCGAAAAACGGAGGCCAGCTGTCTGCGCAGGAATCGTAGCAGACAGACGCGCCATTGCTGTCTTTGGTGAAGGTGTACAGCGTCATGCCTTGCGCGTTGGCGAATACTTCACCGACAGAGGTAGTGACTTTGGTGACGACCTTAGAGGAGCTGGCGCTGGCTGAAGAAGTTTTCAGCAGGCCGCCGGCGTTGTCGTAGGAGTTGTTATAGCCGTCAGCGCTGGCGTAGCTGTTGGCGCTGTAGCTCTTGCTGGAGCTGGAATACTTTTCATCGCAGTAACGATCCGCTTTGCCTTCAGCAAATACGGCGGAGGTGAAACCAGCGGTGGCGATCATCAGAGTGGTCAGTGCGGCGAACTTTTTCATCTTTCTATCCTTTATCTATCTAAGTGTGATCTATCTAAGGTTGGTTAGCGGGTCTCGGACCCTGAATTTGAAACTCGTAGATAAAGACGACAGGGATGCGGCGTTTGGATGCAAAGAAATTAAAAAAATTTCTGGTTTCTGAATTTCACTTTAAAAACAACTCTTAAGGTTCCCTTAAGAATGCGGCGTTAATCTGCGTACATGAAACAAGGAGAGGACGCTAACCCGCCGCGGAAGTATGGCGGCTCTCTCTAACAATCATAAAAGAACAAAACACCCTCAATAATGCATAAAAGGAACCTTAATCATGGCTAGTTACATCTATCTTCCCGTTGTCGGCCCGGAAATGATCGCACTGTCCGCGCAACTCGCCGGTGTCTTGAACGCCACCGTGATTCAAAAACCGCGACTCAGATTGCCCACCTCGCCTGGCTGTCTGTCGCGTTTACACGCCACTGACACGCTGTATATTTTCACTCATGGCGCGGGCAGGGGTGATACGGCCACCATCGCCGCCAAGGAGAACGGCTGGTTGCCGAGAAACCGTCAGCACTACGATAGAGAGACGAAGCATTGGGTAGGCGGGGTATTCAAAGCGTTCACCACGGAGCAGATGGCGGACGATTTACGTGAGGAAGGTCTGCCCCTGAACTTCATTGATGTGCACGTACTGGCCTGCGGCGGCGGATACGCCGGCGCGTTATCACCCTGGGTGGAGCGTTTCTGCACTAAACTCTCCAGAACCCATGTCTTTGTCGAAGTTACCGGCTATCAAGGGTTTGTGCATATCTCCACCGGCTCTATCCGCGTCGAAGACCGTAACGAGCGCGGCGCCCGCAGCTTCTACAGCCTGGAGGAAAAAGCCGTAGTTTACCGCTCCGGTTATGCGGAAATGACCGCCGGTCGCGGCAGATCCTCCTTCGCCCGTCCCATCAATACGCGGGATCGGTCGCACCATAATACCTAAGGGCGGTTGCACCAAATATGTAAGGGAAGTTGCAAAGGGGAGCGCGCGCCCTCTCCCTTGTTTCCTCACAACACCCCAATAAGATGCGAAGCTTTACCCCAATAAGACACTGTCCAGTCATTGTTCGAATACGTGATTTCGGAATAAGCGCAATTGAAGTGGGTGTACTGGCTGGCGCTGGTTCTATCTTGGGCATGTATCCACCAGATCAGCGCCTTTAAAAAGTTGCCGTGGGTGATCGCCAGGAGGGTGTCATCTTGATGATGGGTTGCAAGCAGATTTAGAAACTGACTTGCTCTTTGCGCGACTTCCGCCAGGCTCTCGGAGTTTTCGCCGGCTTTTTTGTAGGGGTGTTCTCCCCGGATAACGGCCCTGGCGGAAGGGTCCCTTCGGTCTATGTCATGCAGGGACAGGCCTTCATAGGAGCCGAAGTTCTGTTCTTGCAGCAAGTCGCATACTTCAAAGTCCGGCGAAATGACCTTGCATGTTTCCATACAGCGTAAAGCGGGCGATGAGTAAACCTTGGCGAAGCGGTAGTGCTTCACGTCCGTCGCCAGCCTGTCTGCTTGCGCTTTGCCCTGGTCCGTCAGGTCGGAGTTGAGGCGGCCTTGCAGGCGACCTTGTTGATTCCAGATCGTCTGACCGTGCCGCGCCAGGATGACTTTCATGCTATCCATTTCGTTCCATTCCACTACTTCACTGATTCTCTATTCTGAACGACCGAAAGATTGGCACTGTAGGGCTAACCTGGATTATTGTCGAGGGTAAGCAATTTCTTATTTCTTTTTTGGGGGGAGAAAGAAAATGAACTTCGATAAGTTTAAAGAAGAGACGTTAAAAGGCCTGCGCGCCTCGGCGGAATCTTATGCGGAGATGATTCTGTCCGAACCGGAAACCATGGCGGAATTAACCGACGCCAGCGATGAGGCCACACGGGAGGAACTCATTGACGAAATCGTCGACACCGCCTGGGAGCGCAACGGCGAAGCCTGGTTCGAACGCTTTGTCATTGAGCCGGGACTACCCGACGACATTGAACCAGGCGATTTAATAAAAATGCTGAGACCCAGCGCCAAATACCGGGAATGGGTGCAGGCGGTGATTGAGGAGAGGGTCTCGGAGAGTTGAGTAGCATTTCAATGGAGTCTGTAATATGAAACTCGAAAATGAGGTGTCTCAATATGAATGTTTCAAGTGATAGTTTGGGAAAAATAAAGAGTCTCATTGACGAAGGTAAATTCTCTTGCTTAAAAGATTTGTGTGAGAGAATACGGCAGGCGTACGGAGGGGCTCCCTCAAGTAGTTGGTTATGTATGAACTGTGAATCTGAGATAGATGAAGACTGGTGCGTAACTTGCCATAGTAAGGATTATTCAATTCCAGTAAGCCCCTTTTCACGAGAGGATATGAACTCACTGCATGCCTTCTCACAATCAATTGCAGACACGATGAAGGATATTACAGAGTAATAAATGGCGACAAGCAATGAAACTCGGTGGGAGCTGTATGTTCAAGAGGTGGCCGAACATGGTCTGGTGTGGACGATCGAAAAAGACGGCCAGTTTGTAACCTCAAATAACAGGCACGGAACAAAGTGTTTTCCGTGGTGGTCAAGCAGGGAGCGAGTAATCGCGCAGATCAATCAGGTTCCGGCCTATACAGGCTATATTCAGTCTGGCTACGAATGGCGGACATTTCTGGATGAATGGGTTCCATCTCTGCGGCAGGCGAAATGCCTGCTTGGCGTGAATTACAGTGGTAAAACCAATGTTGGACTGGACTTGCCTATTGATGATGTCATCAATGCGGTTAAGATGGCGCGGTCAAATCTTGGTTAGCTAGAACACATGCTGGTAGCAATATTAAAAGGTGCTCTCTTTTAGGTATTTTCCTAAAGGAGAGAAGAGTGAAGAAACGTGAAGTTCGTCTTATCAAGGCGTTTGGGCGCAATGAAGCAGGGCTGGCGGATTTACCTAAGAAGGTGTCCGGCACAACGGTTTCGAGAGTGGTTCTGGGGGATGAGTCCGGCTGCTCGCGCTGCTTTCCCCACGGTTTTGAAACCGTCAACGCCACAAGGCCTCAACGCAGTTGGAAGACGCATCGTAAAACCAGATGGAAATAAACGGTGATAAGGGCGCCAAAGTGCGCTCAACATCGCTGCTTGCAAAAGAGAACGGGGCTTTACGCCCCGTTTTTTAATTCAACGCCGCCTTCAGCACTTTGTGCTCATCTTCGCTGACGCCGAGTTTCCAGTAGCTGGAGATGTACAGGTCGCTTTTTTCCAGTCCTTCCTGGGCGCGGAAGTGGTCCCGCAACTGGCGCATGCTGTTTAGTTCGCAGGCGCACCAGACGGAGGGACGCCCTTGTAGCCAGGGCAGGTCGCGGACTTTGTTCAGCAGCAGGTTGCTGTCGACGCCGGGATGGGGATTAATCAGCCAGTGCACGTCGAGGTTGGTGGGGGTCTTAAGGGGCTGGATATCCGCCTCGCTGATCACCTCAATCACCGCATAGCCCCTCGCATTGGAGGGAAGCTGTTCCAGGTTGACGCTGATGGCGGGCAGGGCGGTCATGTCGCCGACTACCAGAAACCAGTCCGCTTCCGTATTCACCAGTTTTTTCGGACCAGGGCCGCCGATCAGGATCTGTGAGCCGATTTCCGCCTGGATCGCCCAGGTGGAGGCGGGGCCGCCGTCCTCATGAATGACGAAATCTATGTCGATCTCATCTTCTCTTTGCGCGCGCACGGTGTAGGTGCGCATCAGCGGGCGCTGCTCGCCGTCGCGGGGGAACATCAGTTTGACGTATGCGCTTTCCTGGTCGGCGGGAAAGCTGGCGATGCCGTCGCCGCCCAGGGTGACGCGCAGCATGTTGGGAGTAATCGATTGTCTGCGAACCAGTGTCAGTTCGCGGGGCGCAGGTCTGCTCATTTCATCCTCGTGAATTCAGTAAAGATAGGGCTCCATTGTGAGGAGCGGCTGTATTCAGTGTTTGAGGTTTTCCGCCATCGCATTCGCGAGTTTGACGAACTCCCGGATCTCATCAGCATTGAGGCCTTGCGCCATGCGGCTTCCCGCCAGCGCTTCCACCTCTTTTATTGTCTTGTACGCGTCGACGCCTTTCTGGGTTAAATGCAGTAGCTGGCTGCGTCGATCTTCAGGGTTGTCCCGTTTCTCAATCAACCCTTCCTCCAGCAGATCTTTCACCACCCGCGTGATCTGCGCCTTATCCCGCTGCAGGCGTTCTGCAATCACCTGGGCGGTGCAAAGAGCGTTTTTCTCACGGGCGTGGTTGATCACTTTCAGCGAACGTATATGGGAAACCGCCAGGGTCAGATTGACCTCCTGATACGCCTGACGCATCGCGCGCTTATAGGCATGAAGCAGACGGTGCAGGGACTCGCCGACGCTGATTTCGGGGATATTGATCTCTTGGACATTATTTTCCGGCATGATTCACAGCCTTGATTAGTTGACTATGTCAACCATAGTAAATATGGTTGATACTGTCAACCATATTGGTGTCAGGATTCTATTAACAGGGCGCATAGGTGCGCCTGCGTGGATAGCCGCGGGAGACAGGGCCAGCCCCGTCGCTGCTCACAACAAGAAATAAGAAGCCAAGAGAGCAGAGCTACAAAGGACGCTTTAACAGCATGTCGGTCAAATCGCTATGGGGCATGGGTCTGTAAAAGAAAAAGCCCTGCACCAGCGCGCAGTTATCTGTTTTCCTTCTTACGAACTCCAGGGTTTCGGCATCCTCAACGCCTTCCGCTATCAGCTCTAGATTCAGGTTTTTGCCGATGTCGATAATGGTCTGCACGATGGCGGATTTTTTCCCGTCTTGCAGGGCTCCCAGCAAGAATGAGCGATCGATTTTCAGGTAGGAGAAGGGAAGCTCCTGCAGATAACTGAGGGAGGAATAGCCCGTGCCAAAATCATCCAGGGCGAACTTAACGCCTTGTTGCTCCAGTTGCAGCATGGCGTTTCTCACCAGATCTTTATTCGCCATAAATAACGACTCCGTCACTTCCAGAATCAATCTGGACGGCGGGACATTGAAGCGCTCAAGCTCGGTGACGATGTCGCTGACCAGCCTGTTGTCATTAAAGTCAGCGATGGAGAGATTCACGGAAATAGTCGGTTCTGTAATGCCAAGCCGGCCCCAGTTCGCCAGAATCTTGCAGGCCTCATGGACAACCAGCCGGCTGATGTCCCGTATCATGCTGGTGCTTTCTGCGATAGGAATGAAAACCCCGGGCGGGATAACGCTGCCGTCCGGCTTCACCCAGCGTATCAGGCCTTCCGAGCCTTTGATCGCGCCCGTTCTGATATCCACCTTAGGCTGCAGATAAAGCGTCAGTTCGAGGTTTTCGATGGCTTTGCGCAACTGGTTTTCCAGCGTCTGT
This sequence comes from Hahella sp. NS-SX17, assembly GCF_057367735.1. Lineage (NCBI taxonomy): Bacteria > Pseudomonadati > Pseudomonadota > Gammaproteobacteria > Oceanospirillales > Hahellaceae > Hahella > Hahella sp. NS-SX17. Next base: position 3,914,701 of record NZ_CM170632.1, on the reverse strand, counting down.
TTGCGCAATTCCTCCTCGGCGATATTGAAGCTGAAGAACTGAATGGCGGCGCCCTGACTAAAACCATGGTGCTTAGCCAGGTCCGCGTGCCGGACCAGATCATTTACGTTCTCGCCATCTTCGGGATAAACGCTGACGCCTATGTGACAGGAAATGAAGTAAAGATGGTTGCTGAATTCTATGGGTTGCTCTATGTCTCTGGCGATATTCCTGCATACCGACATGATCCACTCTCTGTCAGGGATGTCGCGCAAGATAACGATCAGATCATCCCCACCGAAACGGGCGATAACATCCTGATCTCGCAGACACAGCATGATGCGATGCACCGAGTCTATCAATATGGCGTCACCAACTTCAAAGCCCTGGGTGTCGTTAATCTTTTTGAGATCGGAAAGATCAATAAAAAGCACCGCGAGTTTCATCAGGTGAAAATTGTGAAAGCGCAGCTGCTTTTCAAGGAGCTGGGCGAGGCAGCTGCGGTTTGGCAGGCCTGTCAGTGAGTCATGCAACGCCTGAAAACGAATGACGTTATCGGTCATTTTTTGTGTGGTGATGTCCTTGAAGCTCCAGACCCGGCCTTGCAGTTGGCCGTCCACCACTTTGGGGGATGAGTAAAACTCATAATAGCGTCGACGCTGGAGCTCAATGAGTCCGTGCACATTTAGAAAAGGGTCGTTATGTATGCTTTCAAAAGCCCCTTCGAGTTCTGCGGGGTGTTTGCATAGCTGCAGCAACTGCTCTTCAAACCTGACGTCCGCCTGAAACTGGCTGATGAAGTCCTTCCCCTTGCAATTCATCCGGGATAACTCCCCGTTACAATCGAAGGAAATAATAGCGTCCCCGGTTGCGTCCAGGATGGCGGTTAGTTCTGCGCTGACATGACTGATCTGCGCATTCGCCTGCCTTAACTCCTCAACTTGCCGGGACAGCAGCGTATTTTTCTCATTCAGCTCATTGGATAGGACGAACAGGGAGCGTTCGACGAATCGAATTTCATCCTCGTGTTGCGCATAGGCGTTTGACACGCTCTCCAGAAAATGTGGGTGCGCCGCCAGGAGTTCGGACAGAGCGGATCGTTTTAATTGGAGCTGTAGCAGCTTGTGCATCATCCGGCCTCTTCGAAAAACCTCACCGTCATCGTTTGATTCAGCCGCCCGCAACGTCCGTCGTTGCAGATGACGGAAGAAATCTCACCATAGGAGTAAAAGCCCGCCATATAGCATTCTTATTGATGAAGATGTGGCGGCGGTCAGGCTGATGCAGTGGTCGAACAGTTTGGTTCCCTCAATTGCGCCGCTGGCTGAGGGCAGGGGCTGACTCCATACGCCATCCTGGTAGGTCGATTGGTAGATCTCCGCCACTTCCCCTCCATTCCTTGTCGCTTGTCCTACTCAAAGAATAGACCGAGTTCCGCGATACGCACGGCTGACAGCTTGAAATGGCGCCTTATGACCAGATTCGCCGCTGCTTCATAATCACCGATCACCCGAAGCCCCTGAGAAGCGTGGGCTATCACGTTATCATCTTGCCTGCCTGATTAATGGCGGAGTCTGCGTCAGCCACAGGGGTGATCGGTTGCTGAAGCCGGGCGGGTTAGTGCATCACCTGTGGCGTATCGCTGAAAATGCGGCGCCATTGGCGCATCCAGTTGTTCACTTTCGCGAGGGGCTCAAAGGTCACGTCCTTAAGAGGCAAAATGACTGACGGCATGGGTGTATCGCAGGAGATGTCTTTCATGCGGGCGTGAATGAAATCAAACAGGGGGAGGCGGTTATCTCTGTGCAGGCTGTTTCTGAGCGCGTGCATAAACTCAACCGCTGTGCGCATGTAGCGCTCCATTGCGCCGACGTCCGTTTCCTGCGTCAGCAGGATATCTGAGATTTCCAGGGCATTGCCGTAGAACATCACCGCCTCGTCCCAGGACTGGTTATCCACCAGACTGCGGGCTTTCTGGATCGTCAGTTTCCAACTGACATTGGCGTGTTCAGGGTCGCTCTCGATTTTCATGCGGTGCCTGGGGCATAAGAAATTCACTTGTCGCGTCTCCCTTCAGGCCACAAGGGCGTGTTCAAATTCATGAATAATCTGGCTGACCCAGCGTTGGACGCGCCGATCCGTCAGCTCGAATTGCTGGTCTTCGTCCACCGCCAGCCCGCAAAACAGGTTTTGCTCCTTGAGGAAGGCGAGAGAAGCGCTGAATTCGTATCCGTCAACCGGCCAGTAGCCAATGACTCTGGCGTGGGTGCGCAGAATTTTTTCGTGCAGCCACCCCATAGCGTCCAGAAAGTAGTCGGCGTATCCGAACTGATCGCCCAGTCCGTAGAGCGCAACGGTTTTTCCGCTCAAATCCGTTACCTGGATTTCCGGCTCAAAGTCCTCCCAGTCCTGCTGAATGCCCCCGAAGTCCCAGGTAGGAATGCCGAGGATAGCCAGATCGAATTGCTCCAGCACGGCGGAACTTGCTTCTCTTACATCGATCATTTCGACAGTCACGCCCTGGCCGGCGAACTCCCGGCAGATTTTCTCTCCGACCTCTTCCGTGTTGGTCGTGTCTGACCCGAATATCAGACCGACATTGGCTGTAGTGATTTTCATTGGAATCTCTTAACAAAAAAACGATTCGCAAATGGTAATCATTCTCATTTATGGGCGCAACCCTGTCATCAAATATGTCACTGATTAGGGTTGGTCAACAGTTGAGCAGGCCTAACCAAGTCATATTGCCGTAGCTCAATGGCTTCACCTACTTGCAAAGCCTCAAGTAAATCAGCAGGTTAATCAGGGCGGGTTTGTCTGTTTCTATGAAGTTCTCGCGCCAGGCTATGGCGGCGGACATAATCCGGCTCAGTTGGCGCAGTCCTGTGGCGTCGCATTGGAGGGTTAATTCCCGCCACCGGGATTGGGCGCGGGGAGAGGCGTGTCTGAGCCCGGTGATCAGCAGATCGCACAATAGCAGGTCCACTTCTTCCAACAGTCTGCTCAGGGCGGATCGCTCCAGGGCCAGAGGATTTTCCGCCGGCAGCGTATGAGCGACGGGCGTTCCGGGCAGGCTGTCGTCAACGCAGGGCTGCAGCATCATGGCTTGCTGATTCACGGAGTACACGACGCTGACAGGCTCGATCATCAGCGTGTGAGTGTGTTCTGTCACCGAGCCGGCGACATAGTTGATGTGCGAGCCATGCATGCGCAGCAGTTGCAATAGCGCTTCGGCGCCTTCCGCTCCCCGTGTCGAGTAGGGAAAAGACAGCGCTATGGCGGCGCCTTTTGCGTCCAGGAGATCCGCTTTGATGCATTGGGAGGCGGCGTCGAAACGGGGATTGGCGACGCCTGCGACTTTGAGCGCATAGAAGTTTTCATTGGCCTTGAGAGACCGAAACGGTCCCGCCAGCCGGCTGTCCAGACGCCTCAGGAGTTCTTCAAAGTCCTCCATCAAGAGATTCTGGCGCAGGTTCGTCCACTGAAAAGACTGTGGATTGACCGCCGTCTGGCGACCGAAAGTCACACGCTGATCCAGGGAGCGTTTAGCGCCTGAAGTTAATACCTGACCCTTACCGTAGTCGGAGACGGCATGCTGTTGTATGTACATGCGGCTGGCGATCTGATGATAAGAGCGCGGCGCCTCTTCTTCTTTCGATATCTTTTGGCTTTTCTCCAGCACGACAAGCGCGCCGGTATCCATATTTTGCAAAAACGCCTCCGCCAATACGCCGCCATTGACCGCTTGCATACGACAACCCAGCCCTATAAACCGGGTTTTGCCGGTCCGTTCCTTGCGTCGCTCCGGCCCACCGCCTCGGATCACCACTTCCGGCGCTGGAAGCGTCGGGGCGGCGAGGGCGCGCTGTCGACAGAGGAATTCGCCCATGTGGCGAAGCGCCAGTGAAGGGGAAAAAGCGCCGTCGCGTCGCTGGTAGCGGTCGATCTGCTCCACCAGACGCTCACAGTGGCTGGCCGGCCACAGCCAGTCATGAGTCTGCAGTTTTTTGGCGGAGCGCCTGAGCTTGTCCCGCAAGCCCGGCTCCAGCTGGGCCAACCCCTCTTGCAGCAGGCGGACAAACAGATAGCCGACGGACTCAAAGGCTTGCGGCTCGACAGGGGGAGGCGGACAGGTGCTGACATAACCGGCCGTCTGGCCCTGGGGGAGCCGCCGGAACGCCAGTATGGCGATAATCGCCGCCACCGCCGTCAGTTCTTCGTCGCCATCGGACTGCACATAGCGCGGATCGCCCGGCGCTAAAAAGCGGACCGCCACACCGACCGTCTCAATAATCGCCAACGGCTTTTCACTGAGGGCCAACTCCGCCAGTACACCCTCCTGAAACCACTTCTTCGCTTTGCGGATTTGCGCCGGGGTGTACGCCGTCGCCATCAATTCGTCGCTGATGTCTCCCGGATTCCAGGCGGCAGGGATTGGCGTTTCGGCGTCTTCCGCACGGATTTCCTGATAGGCCAGCACCAAAGTAATCAGGTGACGACAAGTGGTAGTCGAAGGGCAGGTGCAACGTCCATGGGGAAAGGCTTCATTCGCCGCCAGTTGCGTGACCACGCCATCCGGCCAGTGCGCCGCCAGATTGCCGGCGTCATCCTCCGACAAAAGAGTCTCGCCTGCAGCCAGTTCTGCACGTAGATTTTCCAGTTCTTTCTGCGCCCGCTTGACGGTTCCCCGGTTGGAATAGCCTTCCAGGTCCTGCAACGTCATGCTGAGTAGATCATCACGGCGTATGCTCATTCAAAGTCGCTCACGGTAGGTGCTCAATATCATCGATTTATCGTTTTACAGCGTCGCCGGTCGTCATTCGATGACCTCGGACACCCAGTTGGCCAGCTCGCCCGGCGTCATGCAGCCCACTTTCGCGCCGATATTCGTCATTTGCTGCGCAATGCGCTGGTCATAAACCGGATTAGCGCGCTCGTCCAAAGCCGCCAGCCCCAGCACCCGCACGCCGCTTTCCACCAAGTCCTGGGTGACGCGCAACAGGTGACGAGGGTCGCCGCCTTCACAAAAATCGGAAATCAGTACAAAAAGGGTCTTGGTCGGCTGAGAAACCAGCGAGGCGCCATATTGTATGGCGTAACCGATGTCGGTGCCGCCGCCCATCTGAACTTTCATCAGCGTTTCCACCGGGTCCTGACAATGCGCGGTTAAATCCACAATATTGGTGTCGAACGCCACCAGATGAGTGTCCAGCGCCTGAATGCCCCAGAAAATGGACGCGGTCACTGCGGAGTAGATCACACTGTCCATCATGCTGCCGGATTGATCCACCAGGATGATGAGCCGCCATTTATCACTTTGTCGCCGAATGCGGGAATGAAAATAAGGCGTTTCGATGACCAGCCTGCCGCGCTCCCGGTCGTAGTGTTTCAGATTGCGACGAATGGTCTCTTTGGCGTCAAAGTTCTTTGCGATCTTGAGATGACTGCGCTTTAAGCGATGGACCCGTCCCAGGAACGGGTGGCGCATCGGGCGGGCCAGTTTTTCCAGCAGTTCAGCGATCACCCGTTTCGCCATGGCTCGCGCCAGGCTGAGAACCTCCTCGTTCATCAGATGTTTGGTGTGCAGAATGGCTTTGAGCAAAGTCAGACTGGGCTGCGCCCTTTTCAACAGCTCTGGATTCGTCACCATTTCCTGAATCTGATAGCGCTCCAGCGCGTCTTTCTCCAGACGCTCTATCGTTTCCTTGGGGAACAGCTCATGAATGCCGTTGATCCACTCGGGAATGGTGAGAGAGGAGTCATCCAGGGTTCCGCCCCGGATATTGCGATTGTCCCGGCGATACTCCTGACCGTAGAGGTAATCCAGTAACTGATCCTGGCGGCATTGCTGCGGCGTCATGGAGGGATTCAGATGCTCACTGTCGGTTTCGCCGAGTATCAGACGCCACCTTAGTTGCTGTTCAGCTTTCATCGGCGGACTCCAGACCAATGCCATAGGCTTTCGCCGTGGCGAGCAGGGCGCTTTCAAACCTCATGGCGTCTTCAATATCCTTAAGCTCTGGAGTGAATGGCTGGATGTCTGTTTGCCCAGAATCAGAGGCGGCGACGCCCGGCAGATGATCCGCCAGGTAGAGCTTTTCCCGCGGCGTGAAGTAAGTGAACGCCAGACGCAGGCTGGGCAGCGCCTGCATAAAGGCGTGCGCGTCATAGCCCTGAACCACCTGATGAATCACATTGATCAAATCCGGATGGCGTTGCACGCTTTCTCTGGCGATGCGGAAGAGCCCGACCAGAAAGTCGCCCAGTTCCGAGGTGGCGATCTCTCTGACATAGGGAGTGATGGACTCGCCGGACGCGACGCCTAACATAAAGCAGGCGCCCAGCGCCGCGCCGCGAATGTCCGGCGCCTGCCCAGGCTCCTTGCACTGGTTTTGTAAGCTGTCTGCGAAGGGCTCCTTGGGCCACCCCAAATCCTGCGACAGCGCGAAGTGGCAATTCAGCAGCGTGCGAATCGCCTCGACGAACTCGACCCCCTGATCCGGACGTCCCAGCGAGTCGAGCAGAAACAGCCCGCGTTCATACAAAGCGTGGGTCAGCGGCTGGGTGACGTCGATATTGTCCCATTCCAGAATATCGTCATACCTTTGCAGATACGTCATATGGTTCAAGGCCGAAACCACTTCCACAAAATCGCCGCAAAGCGTCGTCTGTTGCGCCAGTTCCGTCATCAGGTTGCGGGCGTGACGGCCCAGTCCGCACAACGCAGCCAGAATGAGCAATTCCGCCGTGTCGCCCAGGCGGCCTTTGCGTTGCATCATTTCCAGCAGGCGCTGATTGGCGGCTTCCTCCAGCGAGGCCCCATATCTTGAAGCTTCGATTTTTCCCGCGTCGAATTCAGGCGTCCAGCGCAGCTTCCATTGCGCCTGCGCCTCCATCAGATCGTCCCGGGCGACAAAATCCGGCGAGGACAGTAGTTCAAATCCCGCAACGTTCAGGAGTTGCAGACGTCGTAATATGCGGTTGCGCTGCAGGTCGCCGGCTTCGAGCAAGTTCAGAGAGACGAAGCGAGGCGTCGCTGCCGGCCATAAATCCAGGGATCGCAGGAGGGCGTCGATGTCCCTCGCCAAAGGCGGCAGGCTCGTCTCGTCGTGCAAACGTCCCTGGCGATCTCCCCGGAATACCTCATGAATCACTTCGTGCATGGGGTGGTAGCCGCCATGAGCCAGTTCGTCTTTGATGGTGGCGCTGCTTAGCCCGTCGAACAGATCCTGGCGCCAGGGCGCCGGATGGCCGCGCATTGCCGCCAGAGTCTGGACGCTACATTCCGCGGCAATGCGGTCGGCGGTGCTGAACGTGAGTTTGCGCTGGCGTAATTGCTGCGCAATGGCGTCGACAAGCGGCTGCGTCTGGAACTTCGTGTCGTTTGAGCGCGCCAGCCAGACTTGATGATAAAACTCGGGGCCGGGCATGCCGGACTGATACCCGGTCAGCGCGTCCAGACGGGCGTAGCTGTAGGGGGTGAGGGCGGCGCCCTGTTCCCGCCAGGACGTGGTCTGCGTGGAGTCGGTAGAAACCGGGGGAAGCGTCTCCGCCTTGATCAGTTCAGACAGCGCGGAAGTGTGAAAACCTCCCGTCACCACCAGAATATCGCCTGCCATGCGTTCGCTTGCGTCTCGAATTCGCTCCGCCATAAAGCGTTCCCGGGCCTGATTGACCGGGTCGGGAGACAGCCCCCGTTGCGCCCGGTCTTCGTCTTCAAAGGTCCGAATCGCCAGACAAAAGGCGGCGACTTTCTGTTGCAGTTCGTCGGGAGATGCTGGATCGATTTCAAACAGTTCATCCCAGGCGGCGTCAAAGTCTTCCACTTTCAGGGTCTGACATAGGGTCTGAATGTATCGACTGCGCCTTAATTCGCCATCGGCGTAGCGATGCTCCTGGTCCTGAACGTCCTCGTCGGCGCTTTGTAAGCGCAATGCGCAGATCTCCGGCCAGGGCAAATCAATGAACGCGATCTCGCACTTGAGATCTTTCGCCGCCTGTAGCGCGCGCCACTCAGGGCTGTATTCACAGAAGGGATGGTAGGCGCCGGCCCGGTGGTCGTCACTGGCGACATAGGTGTAGATCGCCAACGGCAACTGGTGGCTGAGGAACAGCTCTTCCCGTTGCGGGTTATATTCGCTGGGGCCTTCGATCAGGATGGCCTGCGGCCGCAGCGCCATGGCATAGCCATATACCGCGCGGGCGCAGGCCGGACTGTGATGCCGAACCGGGAAAAAATGAATACGGTCAGAATGCATCAGTGGTCACTTAGCGCCTGTTTCGCATTGGCGAATTCAGTCCAGGCGGAGCCTTTGCGCTTGCCCGCCACATGATGCAAGTAGTGTCGTATTTTTTTCAGATCTTCACTGGAGTCCTTGGCGGCGGTGGAGCCCAGCGCAGAAACCAGATGCTCGGCGGTGACGGCGCCCTGGTTGTAGTAATACCCCTGCACGCAGGCGGCGAAGGCCACGGAGACGGACTCCGCCGTGCTCATGACGGAGTTGAGAGGCTCCAGGGCGCCGCCGCCGATGACCTTGGCGTTGCGTAGTTCATGAAACACCGTCACCAGCACCTCGGCTTTATCGACCGGCAAGGTCATCGGGATGCCGGCGTGTCGCAGCAAGGCGTCCGTTTCTCTCGCGACTAACGCCATTTCTTCCTCGATATTGGCGATGGGCTGCACGGTTTCAAAATTGAGGCGGCGTTTCAGCGCCGCGCTCATTTCATTGACGCCTTTGTCGAGGGTGTTGGCGGTTGCGATCAGGTTGAAGCCCTGGCGCGCAAATACGGCGCTGGCGCCTTGCTCCAACTCGGGAATATGCAGCACCCGATCGCTCAGAATGGAGAGCAGGGTGTCCTGAATTTCCAGGGGACAGCGGGTGATTTCTTCAAAGCGCACCAGCTTGCCCTGTTGCATGCCTTGATAAACGGGGGCCGGAACCAGGGACTCAGGCCCCGGTCCTTTCTCCAATAGCAGAGCGTAGTTCCAGGTGTATTTGATCTGGTCTTCGGTCGTACCCGCCGATCCCTGAATCGTTAACCCGGAGTCGCCTGAAATCGCCGCGGCGAGCAGTTCGCTCAGATAACTTTTGGCGGAGCCCGGCGGTCCTATCAACATCAGGCCGCGATTAGTCGCCAGAGTGGCCACGCAACGTTCTATGAAGCGCCGTCTCCCCACAAATTTAGGACTGATATTCTGGCGGCTGTCGCCCAATATAAAGTCAATGACCGCCAGCGGGGAAAGATTCCAGCCCGGCGGTTTGACGCTTTCACGGTCTTTCGCGGCCAGTTGCTCCAACTCTTCGGCGTAACGTTGCTCCGCCGGCGGGCGCTGCAGGGCTATGTCACTCATTGTTCGGCCTTCGCTGCAAGTTGATTCAGATCCTTGATCACTTCACTGATCACCAAGGGGTCCACTTGTTTCAGCGGCAGTATTTTATCTTTTTGATCCCAGCCATAGCCGGAAGGCTGGCGCATGCCCTGCACGAAAACAATCTCGGTGGTCTCCAGCGTTTCATCCGCTTCGATATACCCCATGCCGACGACGCCGTCATAGTTGACGACGGCGGTGACATTGGCGGCGGCGAACTGCTTGGAGTGCTCGTCGAACCCACCAGCGTCCATGGCCTCGCCACGGGCCCAGCCCTGTTTTTCCAGACCGAAGACCAGCGTAGGAGCGGGCAGTTTCATCTTTTCGAAACGGGACATGGATTGTTGCTCCAGCTCCTGCTCGTTCAGGGTGAACACCGGGCGGCTGAGCTGTTGGAAGGGAGGCAGCAGTTCATAGTCGCTGAACATTTCGCCCCAGGCGTTTTTGTCCTCTTCCGTCAGATGCAGAGGGTGTACGAGGCCCACTTCGTCAAATCCGTCCAGCGTCATGGGGTCATCGTTGATGTCGGCAAAATCCTGTTCGTCGGTTAAACGGAAGGTTCCCGCCAGCTGACCATTCTGGTATCCACCCCAGAGCAGTAGCCGCGCCAAATGCGTCATCAGGGGATGACGGGCGATCAGGGCGTCGAAGTCCTCCGCCTTCCAGCGACGGCCCACCACCATGGCCTGTTCCAGCCGTTCCGCCTGAATCTTGGCCATATCGCGAATCTGCTTCTTCACCAGCTTCCACTCTTGCAGAGAGTCGTTGGCCAGCTCTGCGTCATCCTTGGCGGAGGGCTTGGGCGGGTTATCACGAAGCTTGCCGCTGTCGTCCTTGAGTTTCGGTTTTAAATCAGAGCCCAGTACGAAGTGAAACTGGCGGGGGCCATAGTCAAACACCCTGCGGCCTTTTTCATCCAGCCCGCAGTCCGGGATCACCATGTCTTCAAGTTCCGCCTTGGTCAGTCCTTTTTCGGCGGCGATTTGCTCCATGTACTCCTGCGCCTTGGACTTAACGCCTTTGAACTTCACCTTTTGGGAGATGCCGCTGAGTTGCATCAAGGCGGTTTTGGAGCCAATCAGTCGCAATACTTCCAGGCCGGACACCGCGCGCTGGTGCTGGGATTCCCCGGGCCATTTGCGGATCAGCGGGGTCAATTTCATGACTGATTCGTCGCCGCCCAGGTAACCCATCGCCATCATGGCCCATTTTTCTTTCGAGGGCGCTCCCTCTGATAGCCAGGCTTCAAACAGGGTCCAGGCGAATGCGTCAAGGCTGCCGCCGTCTGTTTGCTCTTTAAGTTGCAGGAAGAAAGGCGCCTGCTGGCTGTCCGCCGTTTTCAGGGCCAGGAGTAGCGCCGCCACCTGCTGGGCGTTGAGAGCACGGCCTCCCATTATAATGGACGGCAGGTCGTTGGCGTTGATCCAATCCACCGGCTTCGCCTTTGGTTTTGGGGTGAGCCCCGCTTGTAGCCAGTCTGGCGTCTCTGCGTCGGTCAGCGGGTTATCGGCGGGGTCTTCATAATTCAGCACGTCTTCTATCGTCTCCGCGATGGCTGGCTGATGCGCCGCCGCCTGCCGCATGAGTTCCCCATAGCCTTTGCGCTTCATCAAACGCAGTGCGGCCACGGCTTCCCGGCGCAGCGCCCCTGAATGATGATTGGCGATGCAGTCCGCCAACCCTGTGACGGCGGCCTGCGGGTGTTCATCCAGCCAGTTTTTCGCCATTTTCGGCGCCTTGGACGATTTGGTCAGGGACAGCATGACAGGGGCGACTTCCGCCGCATTGACGGCCGTTAACGCGGTCAACTGATTTTCCGCCTCATCCCGGTTGGACTCCTGCTTCAACGATTCCTCGACGTAGTCCAGGTGCTGCAGCCCGGTATGCGCCAGCCAGGCGCGAATGTAATCAGGGTTGGACAGGCGTAACTTCAGGCGCCGGAAATGGTGACTGACCTGCTCAGGGTCCTGTAAACCGAAAATGACTTCCTGGGGTTTGTGGTAATGGTCGTGCCAGCCATCGCCGCTATATAGCTTGTCGTCCCAGGACTCCACTACGTCCGTCAACAGATCGGACAGGCCCAGCACGGCGGCCAGAACGAAGTAGTTGGTGGTCTGGTAAAAATCAGATACCGGCCAGTTCGCCACGCTGACATTGGCGCGCGCGGCTTCTTTCAGGCGTTCCACTCCCGGCTCTGACAATAGGGGAAGCACCTGTTGCAGGCCGCGAACCCGCTCCCACTGGAGGTCAGAGCCGTGATAACGGGCTTCTTTCTCCGTAAGCACCAGGTCCAGAAATTCTTGTTCAGACAGCAGATTGAACGCCGGGATCATTAACCAGGGCGTGTTGGGCGCTTCACTGTATAGCATCTGCTTATAATCCACCGGTTTGGAGAAGTCCCACTCCTTCAGGTGTTTTTTGCGCTCCGCAATGGTCCGGCGATTGTTTGAAATGGCGACGAGCCAGAACGTGGCTTCTTCTTTGCTCATACGCAGCGGCATCTCCGCCGTCCGCCAATCAAATTCGCCCCAGTAGCTGGACTTAATGACCCGTAATCCGGAGACGGTTTTCAACAGTCGTCCCAGGTCATAGGGGCGCGCTGCGGGAATATCCTCCTTTTCCTGGGGGCGCCAGGGCGTCCAGCGCCAATCTATGGGAAGCAGTCCCAGAGACGCCGGCGCCTCAACGTAAGCGGCGGTAGGTTTGGCTTCGGTGGCGACCTGCGCCGTTTCGGAGACTTCTGGCGTCGCCTTCTTTTGAGTGGCGGTCTTTGTCGTGGGGGACTGGGTTAGGGTCTGAGCGGGAAGGGCGCCCGTCGCGGCGCCGTCTTCGACATACCCTTTTTTCAGTTTGGCGGCGATCTGTTTATCGTGCTCAGACTTCGCTTTTGCTTCTGAGTCAAACGCTTTGGTTTTTAACTGCCCATCCGTACCGGCTCTGCCGTAACGGACGGTGTACTGATTTCCCTGTAAGTCTATTTCCCAGAATTTATCCGAAGCGCCTTCTTTTAATGTCAGTCTGCGCACGCGTCCCCCTGATACTTATTAGTGAACTATGAAATCAATCAATTAAAGCCGCACTCTAGCCGACTAAACGTCGAGATAAAACCAAAAACGCAACATTAGTTTCCGAATGGCCAGACGCAAAATTGCTCGATCCATACTCGCAGAAACTAATGGCGTATGTGGGGCGGTTATAAACCTAATACAAAACAAAAATAGACCGGTAGATAGATAACTTGGCCGGCTACCACTCCCTATTCTGACCTCTGAAACGACATGTTTTATACCCAGTAAATCAGCTTATGGAGCATCTACATGAACGGAAGAGAAAAGTTCTCCCTTCTTCTGGCGGATCTCGGCAGTTCCATTGGGCTGCCTGACTTTCATCGTAAAGAGGATCGGCCCGCCCAGCTTGTCTTTGACGACGCCATCATTGTCAATTTTGAGCTCTGCCCGAATGAAACCTATCTGATTATTTACAGCAGCCTCGGTGAGACAGTCGACCCATCCAGCCACTCAATTGAAACCCTTAACGCCAGATATAAGCTGCTATTGGCGGCCAATCTGTTCTGGCGAAAAACAGGCGGCGCTACGGTGGGGCTGGGCGAGGACGGCCTCGCCATTATGTGCTACCAGCATCCCGTCGACGGGTTGGACGCCCGCGCGCTGGAGTCGCTGCTGGTCACTTTTGTGGACTGCGCGGATTCGTTGCAGCGCGCTCTACAGGATTCAGTCGAACAGACTGAGGAACTGCCTGATCCTCGCCAGACGTCCTCCATTCACTCAACTGACCATTTAGTTAAAGTTTAAAACTCAGGAGCCCATCTCATGCCCAATCCAATTACCTTATCAAGCTTTGTGACCGCCGCCCGTCAGAACGAAGGAAGACTGGTGGTGAATAACGATAACACTGTGACCGCCTCAGGAAATATGGGCGCGCGCCATGTCACGTCCGCCAGCGCAGACAAGAGAGTAAATAGTGAGAACCAAAACGCCAATAACGAATTTGCAAAAGTAATGCGGCAAGCCTTTGGCGAAAAAATTGCGGGACAGGCGATTGGAACCGCCCTCCAGGACAGAACGCAAGCGTTGACTGGCAGAACTGTTTTAGACGTCTTTCAGCACGCCAAACAGCTGCAAGACGACAGAGGGCTCTTAGGGAACATGTATGCGTCTTTGATGGACAGGATCGGCCTCGCGCCGAGCAGAAGTCATATCAGAGAAACTTGGCATGACTTAAAACCCCATGTGAACGTTGAACAAAGGGGGCGCGGCGAAAGCGCCGCCACTGTCGACTCTCTTGACCTGCATGACATACATTCTTTTGCGACCTTTGTCCCTAAAGGCGTATCAGAAGCGGCAGCGATGGAGTTTCTGATGACCCATGCCGACGGCAAACAGCTAATGGCGAACATTGCCCGCAATACTGCCGATTGGGATGACTCCACCGCCGAGAAGAAAGCCAGCAATAACCAGACTCGGCTTAATATCGCCCTGCAACAGGTCATGTCGGGAGAACGGCTCCCCACACGTTTGCAGCTCAATGTGGGCGATGAATTGGTCAAGATTACCAAACGTGGAGAGTCGCCCAGCGCCTACTCACCGTACTTCACCACCCGGGCTGGGCTGGAACAGGCTATCCGTACGGTGGACAAGGCGGACCCGAACCGCTCCATCGCCGCTGTTTTCGGGTTGCCCCTTGGAAGCACCGATGCTAAAGACGTGTATGACGTTCATGTGATAAGAGTTACGCAAGCAACGACGGTTCTCACCTCCACCGTTGCGCCGACTGAGGAGCTGGGCGGCCACGTGAAGACGCCGGGAGGCGCTATGCAGATTCTAATGAGCCGGGCGGATGCTGAAAACGTGACGACCACCATTAAGGAAAGGGCGGACACCAGCGGCGTAGGAGCAAGCGTGGTGCGCACCGTCGGCGACTTACTTAAAGCCGCTCAAACCCAGCTGGGATTTGGGTCCTGATGACAGGATAACAAGCCAGTCTGAGAAGGTTGTACAAATGACCACTCTCTCAAAACCTGAGAGAGTGGTTCAGCATGCAGGCAAATCGCACTATATGGTGAATAATTGACCATATTTTTCCCCCATGAGAGGTGAAAATGGCACTCAATATCTCAAATTCGCTACTTTACTCTCTATGCCATGGTTTCCGGGGATTCTCTGCTGCAGAGTATTTCCTTAAAATCGTATTACTAGCAATTTCCTGCCACTTTAATAAGACTTCAAGCAAGAAACGAAGTGCGATTCCCCTGGTTCAGCATGGCTTCGATCTTCGGAGAAGAAATCATCCATAGGAACGATGGACGTTTCCCCGATAAGTCATTAGTTTATGGAGCACTCTTACGGCGGTTTTGAATTTTGTCCGTATAGATCAAACCCTTACACTACACGAATACAAGGATGAGCGATGGGAACTGTCCATTCCAATACTCCAGATAGCGAAATCTTCAAGAAGGTATGCGCTGACCGCTTTTTTCCGGTGTCAGGAAAGAAGGATATCACCAGTTTATTAAATAGTTACTTGCCGTTTGATACGCAATACAACACAAGATACTCGGGGAGAAATCTATTCAGAATGAAAATAGCCACTCATTTACTTGAGAGTGGGAGGCTATATTCTGATTACTATGGCCAAAGATTGATTATTGAAGTCGGTTGTTCATCCGTCATTTTTTTGCAAATAAGCCCTGAAACCGGGGATATTCACCATCACTTTTTCATCCAAAGCCATCAAGAATTTTTAGCCGATGTTAACACCAGGCATGTGGCGAGGCTGGTAGCTGAGGCTACGGCGCCAGTTGAAACCATCGTAAAGTATGAGATGTATTTTATGATGGGGTTCTTTTCAACAGTTAGCGTTCCTATGTGGCTTGCTGTTACCGGTTCCAACGCCACGTACCTTTACGCCGACAGCAAAGTGAAATCTGAAGCTTATACAAGTCTTCTAATCGAGCTAGGTAAAGAGCTGGAAAATATAAGACAGTATGCCCCAACTCTTTACGGAAAAATTATTGATTTCATCTCCAGTGAAAAAAACGCTCTTGTGAAGCGAACGGTTAAAGAGCTACCTAGAACAATACTGACTGATGAAGGAGTTCGAGGCCAAGTAGCGGGGATTCTCTATGGCAAATATGTCAATTCCCCGCAAGGATTCGCAGTTTGGAATTTAGTATTCACATTACTATTACAGGCGGCAATTAAGTCCATCACCAAGTTGCCATCAGCTGTGAACACATCTGTTGATCAGCGCTACAGTCCTATTTTGGCGTTATTTCAGCAGACAGATTGGAATCATGTCGAAGAGAGAAAGAAAGCCAGCACAGCATTAATGGATTTGATGAAACAGTCTGGAGTCAACGTTACGCTTGAAGAAGCCGATAAAATTCTTACTGAAATTACAGCTCATCCAGCAGAGGTAAGGTCAACCCTTACCAACTTAGAAAGAGCGTTTAAAGATTTCAAAAGGAAGGTAGGTTAAGTTCATGCGGTATATCAGTGAGAAAAAGTCCTTTGGCAAACCAGGCGCCATTAAGTCCAGGGCGTTTACCGTCCTTCTGTTTTCCTGCCTGTTCGCAATTCAGTCTGCTTGCGCTACGAATCAGACAATACACTCAACGGAAGCCCGCGATTTCTGTGAAGCGCATAATCCTGAGCGCTGGGAAAAGTACTGGAGGGAAGGCAGCGCCGAGAGCACGGAAAGTTACTACCAAAAGCTCGCCAGTGACATTAAATCGACTATAAAGACAGACGAGTTCAGGCAGATATTCAAGGGTCAGCTTGAAATTCCACCTGATGAATATAGAAAGCAATACCCCAACGACTATGTCTATTACAAAGAAAAAATTTCCGAACTGCTTGGCGAAGAATGGGGTTGCGAGTATCTAAAATATCATTATGTTTATGAGCTAAAGGAAGAGTGAAGAGGCTCAGCACATGGAACATTTCACCGGCGGCTGCCTTTGCGGCGCTGTGCGTTTGACGGCGGCGGGACGTCCTTATCGGGTGGGCGTGTGTCATTGCCTGGATTGTCGTAAGCATCATGGCGCGTTGTTTCATGCGTCGGCGATTTTTCCTCAGGACGCGGTGACGGTGACAGGGGAGGTGGGCGACTTTGCGGGTCGCTGTTTCTGTCCTCGTTGCGGCTCTTCGGTTTTCTCACGTACTGGCGACGAAATCGAGGTGAATCTGGGCGCGTTGGATGCCCCGGATCAATTGACGCCGACCTACGAACTCTGGATGTGTCGCCGCGAGTCCTGGTTGCCCCCGTTTCCAACCTCCCGACAATACGAGCGCAATCGCGATGAATCCAGTCGCTCTGAAGAATAGGGCTTGCACCGCTCCCCAACTTCGCTATAAGTGAAGTTAAATTTCTCAAATTAACTGTCATCTGATGCGCATAGAAAACTCTGTTATTTCCTCCGTGACCATGAGAGCGCTGACGCGTTTGCTCATTTCGCTCATGGCGATTCTGGCTTTAGCCTCCTGCCACAAGCTGAAAGAAAGGCCGGAATTCACGGCATCCAGCCATCTGCCGCAATATGACTACCAGTCAAACTTCGAAGATTACGTCGCCGAGACCAAGGCCTGGCTGCTTGAGAACAGAGCCTTCAAAACCGAAGACAGGATCAGCGAGCTGGAGGCCAACCTCCCATTCGAAATGGCGCCCAAACACCCCAATAACAAAAGCGTTCTGTTTGTACATGGCTTAGGGGATTCGCCGTTTTCCTTCATTGACGTCGCCACCCACCTTGTCTCCCAGGGTTATTTCGTCCGAGCCATACTTCTGCCGGGTCATGGCAGCAAAGTCGCGGACCTCAATCTGGCCACCCTGGATAGCTGGAAAGCGAGCCTTCAGCATCACATTGAATTGTTGAAAGCCACCTCGGAAGAAGTCTGGCTCGGCGGCTTTTCTACAGGCGCCAATCTGGTGACGACGGCGGCCTATGAAGACGATGAAATCGCCGGCTTGATCCTCTTCTCACCCGCGTTTGAAGCCCGCTCGCGACTGCTGTTTTTCTCGAAATACGCGAAATACTTTATTACCTGGGCGGATCAGGATGAGGAGTCCAATTATCTCCGCTACAATTCGCTTCCCATGCATGCGGCGGCGATGTTCTATGAGACAGTGCTTGAAGTACGGGAGAAACTGGGCGACTCCGTTTTTGCAAGACCGGTATTTATTCTGGCCAGTGAAACCGACAGCATTATCGACACCCAGTATCTGCGGGATCGTTTCAGTCAGTCATTCTCCCATCCCGGCAGCCGGCTGATCTGGCAAGGGGAGAGCATACCCAATCGTGATCCCCGCATGACGGCGTATAGCATGAAACTCCCCGAACTCCGAATCGCCAACGGCTCTCACATGGGCGTCCTGTTTGCGCCGGACAATCCCGAGTACGGCGTCAACGGTAAGCTGAGGATCTGTGACAACGGACAATCAGAGGAAAATCAACGCCTCTGTGAAAGCGGAGCGGAGACCTGGCGTACCGCCTATGGCGGCGATGGGACGGACAACGCCACTTCCCGGCTCACCTTTAACCCCTATTTTTCTGAGCATATGCAAATAATGGACGGGGTGATGGCGTCGAGTTCTGAGGACGCCAGATTTGCGGGGTCAGACTAATTATCGTTACAAGAATATCGTTACAAGAAGAGAAATGGATTCTCTCGTAGCCTCTGTGCGGCCAGATCGATAAAACAGCGGGTTTTAGCATTGGCGCGACGACCTTCCAGATGAATGATGCTGATCGGCAACGGCTCTTCCTCAAACTCAATCAATACCCGTTGCAGGCGGTTGGCTTTCAGTTCTTCAGCCGCCTGATAGGACATCAGCGTCGTCACTCCGTGACCCAGTAACGCCGCCTTCAGCGCAGCGCCGTTGTGGTTGCAGCGCAACCGGGGGTTGAGCCTCACCAGCTCTTTCCTGCCGTGCATCTGGAAATGCCAGCCGCTGGTGTGCTCAAAGGGGGCGGGAAAGATAATGCTGTGATTGGCCAGATCTTCCGGGGTTTCGGGGTAACCGTGCTGCTTGAAATAAGAGGGCGAACCGCACACGATCTTCTTCACGTGTCCCACCGTGGTGGCGTACAGGCCCGAATCCCTGGGGTGGCCGATGCGTATCGCCACGTCAAAATCTTCCTCCAAAAGATTGGCGACCCGATCCAGCAGAATGACCTTTACGGCGACGTTCGGATGCTTCGCCAGGTAGTCCGTCACTATCGGCATAACGTACTTCTCGCCAAACAATACCGGCGCAGTAATGGCGAGTGTCCCGGCGGGCGTCGTGTAGGCTCCCGCCGCCGCGGCTTCCGCCTCTTCCAGGTCCTCCAGGATGCGTTTGGCGTCCTGCAAAAAGCGGGCGCCGGGTTCGGTCAGCCTCACCAACCGGGTGGTGCGATTGAATAACTTCACCCCCAACCTTTCTTCCAGCGCGGCGATCGCGCGACTGGCCGCCGGCGCGGAAAGCCCCAGTACCTCACTGGCGACACTGAAGCTCTGCTGTTTCGCCACCTCAATAAAAACCTGCATGGTTTGCAGTTTATCCACGCCGTCACCCTGATTTTCGCTGTCTGATTATTGCGCTGAGTGTAAGAGTGAATTGTAAATTGCGTCAATTACTTCGCCATTGGCATGAATAATAATGCTTAACGACGGCTCACTCAGCTCAACCCAGCGTCAGTGTCAGGGCCGCGAGGGTGCAGTGGGAGCGACTAAAACCAGGAAACATCGAAGCAGGGGACACCCTGATCAACAGGAGAACACCGTGAACGCCCATTTTTCCAATACACAAGCGCCGATCAAACTCTATCGCAACCCCATGTCAGGACACTGCCACCGCGTTGAGCTGATGCTTTCTTTCCTGGGTTTGCCTTATGAAACGATTGATCTGGATATGGCGAACGGCGCGCACAAGGCCCCGGAGTATCTGAAAATCAACCCGTTTGGACAGGTTCCCACCATTGACGACAATGGCTTCGTCCTGGCGGACTCCAACGCCATCATTACGTATCTGACGCTGAAATATAGCAATGGCGATGAGTGGTCGCCGAAACAACCGGAGCAGGCGGCGCAAGTGCAGCGCTGGCTTTCTGTCGCGGCGGGAGAAATCGCGCAGGGACCTTGTGCGGTGCGCCTGGTGAAGCTTTTTGGCATGAAGCTGGATTATGACAGAGCCAAAACCATTACTGAGTCACTGTTTGGCGCCCTGGAGCCCCAGCTGTCCGGCCGTGACTATCTTGCCGGCGATCACATCACCCTGGCGGATGTGGCGGGTTATAGCTACATCGCTCATGCGCCGGAGGGCGGCGTCAGTTTGCAGCCGTATCCCGCCATTCGCGCCTGGCTGGAGAGAATTGAAGCGCATCCCGGATTTGTTGGCATGACGCGTTCTCCCTTGCCGACAGCGTAGATCTCTTAGACTTAATCCAATCGAGGAGCAGGTTATGACTCAGCAAGAAAACTCTCCGTTTCACGCGGCGGAAATCGCGGTGCAAAAGCGGCTTGGCGTTGCGGATCAGGTGGCGCAGTACAGCAGGGGAATTCGCAAGGCGATGCCGATGCAGCATCGGGAGTTTTTCTGCGAGCTGCCTTTTGTCATCCTGGGCCTTGTCGATCAGCAAGGCTTTCCCTGGTGTATGCCGTTGTTCTCAGAAGAGGCGTCGCCCTCTAGCGGCTCCGGGTTTATCACATCTCCCACTGATACACGCCTGGAGTTACAAGCGTCGCCAGTCCTGACTCAGTTATTGAACCTGGATTTCGCCGCCGGTCGGAAGGTGGGGATGCTGGGCATACAGCTGCATACCCGTCGTCGTAATCGTATGAATGGGGTGATTGCGGAAGTGACCGCGACAGGATTCAGCATTGACGTGGAGCTTAGCTTCGGCAACTGCCCTCAGTACATACAAACCCGTGACCTACAGTGGGCGCCGGCAGAGTCTGCCGTCACAAGCGTTGATAATGCGTCGGTCGTCGCCGGCGTTACTGAGAACGGGAAGCGGCTTATCACCCAATCCGACACCTTTTTTATCGCTTCCCGCACCCAATTGATGGACAGCGATCCTCGCCATGGCGTCGACGCCTCCCACCGTGGCGGTAAACCGGGTTTCGTGAAAGTGGAGGGGGATGCCCTGTTGTTTCCGGACTTCAGCGGCAACCGCTTTTTCAATACGTTGGGCAATATTGAGTCCGACGGAAGGGTCGGTCTATTCTTCCCCGATTTCTTGACGGGAGACGTTCTGTTAGCGGCGGGACGCGCGGAAGTGCTGTGGGATCATCCTTCAGTGCATGAGTTCGAAGGCGCGCAGCGCATCATTGCGGTCACAGTGGAAAGGTCTACTTACCTCGACCAGTTCATGCCGGTGACCGGTGAACTGCAAGAGCTTTCCCCGGCTCTCAACGGCACTGGCGTATGGAAAGATCGCAAACCATCCGCCACAAGGACATCCACCACAAGTACAACTCAGACGCTAAAGCTGGTGGAAAAACGTAAAGAGAGCGACAGGGTGATGTCGTTTTATCTGGCTCCAGACAACGGCGAAGCGATAAAAGACTATATTCCCGGGCAGTTTTTGCCCATAGAAATACGCCTTCCCGGTCATAAACACCCGTTAAAACGTCACTATACCTTGTCCTCCGGCCGCGCTGACGGCCGTTATCGCATCACGGTGAAGCGGGAAGAAAACGGAGAGGTTTCCAAAGCCCTGCACGATTATTATCAGGCTGGCGATGTGATTCATGCGGGCGCGCCCGCTGGCCAGTTCACGCTCAAGCGAAACGACCATGCCGTGGTGCTGATATCGGCGGGCGTTGGCATAACCCCGATGATCGCCATGTTGGAGGGGCTTATTGATGAGGTGAACCAGGGCGCAACCGCCAGACCGGTGTGGTTTATCCACGCCACACAAAACAGTCAGACTCATCTCTTTGCAGATGAGTTGGCGCAACTGGCGGCGCAGCACGATTGGCTGCATCTTCATATGATTTATTCGAGGCCATTACGGCAAGATAAGACCAATAAAAGTCATAACTCGGAAGGTCATCTTTCTATTGAACTGCTGAAGCGCATATTGCCCCTTGATCACTATGATTTCTATTTATGCGGCTCAGAAGGGTTTATGAGAAGCATTTATAAAGCGCTGGTTTCAACAGGCGTCCAGAAAGCCAATATATATTATGAATTCTTCGGCGAAGGAACTATCGAGGAAATCAATCCATCCATCCCTTCCATCAATATCGCCACAAAAGCGCAAGTTAGTTTTTCCCAAAGCAGAGTATCGGGCGAGTGGTCCTCTGATGACGGTAGTCTATTGGCGTTCGCAGAAAAGCTGGGCGTCACGGCGCCGTTCAGTTGTCGGTCGGGTCACTGCGGCGCCTGCATGACGCCCATTAAGAAGGGAAGTGTGGCCTATCAAACGCCCACAAGCTTTTCCGCGGAAGCAGGACATGCGCTGCTCTGTTGCGCCAAACCCGCCGAAGGTAGCACAGAGGTAGTGATTGATATTTAGCCATTCTGAGGCTGGGCTAGTTGACCTTGGCCCGATAGGCCAAATTCCTCAATGCGATGTCATTTCTAGATAATGGCTATAATATATTGATAATAAATAATATATACCTTTTCTTTAAGTCCTTTCTAGAATACGAAACCCTGTTGCGCATCAGCAAAAAATACGCATTCGTATATTGTATACAATATACACTGGTAGTATATTGGCATTGCATGTTTGTTGACCATCATGACACCAATGCCATACCGGCAGGGTTTGTGCGGGCGCCCACTCACTAACGCAAAACGAAGGAGAAGCCTATCGAAGAACGACTCTGTCATCACCCAAAGACGGCATGAATAGATTGAGAGTTAACCACTGCGGCCAGCAAAAACGCATAACGAATGATCTATCTGTCACTCATATACTTTCATTCTGGCTTCACCACTAAATACAACTAAAAGCTGAAATGAATCATAGATTGACGGTTACTTTATTATGAAAAAGTATTCGACGTTATTTAATTTCGTTGCGGCAGTTGTTTGTTTCACCGGTTCCATTGCGCAGGCGTCGACCCTGATGCCGGATCAGCCAAAAGATGTCCAATATTGTACGGCCAGTGGCGTATCCCAGGATGAGTGGATTGAGAGTATTAATATTGATGGCGCAGTGAAAAGGTCCGGACAACCTGGTGAAGTAAATAACAGCAACGGCTATTCAGATTTCTCAAATCAAGTCATTGAACTCACTTCAGGCTACATCACCCTGACTCCCGGGTATCGTCTAAACCGCTATCCTGAGCACTGGCGTATCTGGTTGGATTTGAACCAAAACGGCGCTTTCGAGGATGACGAATTATTGCTTGATGATCTGTCCGGGGAAGGGGAGGTTAAAGGGAAATTAGCCATTCCTCAGGTTACTGAGCCCCTGCTGACCCGTATGCGGGTGTCGATGACTTATGAAGGCGCATCGGAATCCGCCTGCGGCGACTTGGGATATGGCGAAACGGAAGACTACACCGTTTTGTTGGGCGCGTCGGCCGAGGCCGATATTCCAAATGTTTGCAGTCAGGAGGCGCCATATACCGGTAGAACGCTAACGAATGGCAGAGCGGTCTGTATGCCGGATGCCGCGCCTAATTACCTCAGCATCGGTAACTCCGATAAATATCAAAGCATCGCCATCACCACCGGACACGGCAGCGGCAATTTAAGTCTGTACGCCAAGAACGGCGGCTGGCCGAAAACGGACGGTTCTGATCCCAGCTCCACCAAGAGCGGTAATGGCGAGTGCCTGATCATCAAGACTCCCTCCAGCTACTGGACCTACATCACCCTGACTGGCGCCAAGTCCGCCGCCTCGGTCGTCGTGGACCTTGGCGCTACGTCATGTCGCGGCTCAACGGATAATCCCGACCCACCAGGCAATGGCGGCTATCAATATGACGCCGTGAACATACTGGTTTATCGCTTCGAGTTCACGGACGCGCCGTTCAAGTGGGACACCCTGGAGCAGGATCTGCAAAAAGTGAACGAGTACTACAAGGAGCAGTCCTACGGCCGCTTTAATGTGACCTATGACTTGTCGCAGCCCGTCATCCGCATCAACGAAAGCAAGTCCAAATACGACAATGACTTTCACGGCTGGAGAAGTTTGTACGAAAGCAAAATTCGTCAAACCGGCGTTGATCCAAGTAATCCCGGAGCCGCCAACATCATTATGATGACGGCCCCGCAGGTGGGTAACTTTAACTCCAGCGCCGGGCCGCCATTAATGTCCATCTACCATCACACACCGGGTGTCGTGGCTCATGAAATGGGGCACGCCATGGGGCTGAGGCACGCCAAAGCTGTCGAGGCCGGTCCCGGAAAGATTATCGGCGCGGGCGATATCGACAAAGAAAGTCTCAATTACGGCAATGTATACAGCATGATGGGCATGGGCGCGCATACGCTCGAAGAGTACAACCTGATGTACAAAAGCTACTTCGGATGGCTCACCGACAGCGACGTTCCCCTGATCAGCAGCTCAGGCGTGTATCGCATTTACGCGTTTGATTACGGAACCCGCAGCGGAACCAACGCGCCGGGCTACATCGGCCTCAAACTAAAATCCGGCAACGGCGGATACACCTACTGGGTTGAGTACCGCACCACCCACTACCGCTACAAAAACACCAAAAACGGCGTGCTGCTCAACCTGCAGGGGTATATGGAAAACGAAAAGGACCCGGATTTCTGGAAACACACCTCCCACCTGCTGGACATGACCCCCGGCTCCCTGACTCCCGGCAAAGACTCCCCCTGGGCCCTGATCGACCAAACCGACTCTGAACTGGTGATCGGAAAAACCTACACCGACCACTGGGGCGGCTTCCGCATCACCCCCATCGCCAAAGGCGGCGTAGAAGACAGCGCCCAAGCCTGGATCGACGTGAAGGTGGAAATGCTTTAAGGGCGGTTGAGATTTTTGATCTTGAAAACCTGGCCTCGTTTGGGGTCAGGTTTTTTTGGAGGGCGTTTAGATTAATCAATGTTATCCCCCTTTCTTTGTAATTGCGACTAGACTAAATATAAGAGTTGGCTTTTATTTCCATAAAGTATCAGGGAGAGATAAGGTACAATGTCATTTGATCCTCAGATAAAAAATCCAACACCTCACTCTTTGCCCAACTGGGATTTATGCACTGAGAGGCTACGAGATGGAACTATAACACCATGCTCATTGGGTTATAGAGATAAGAAAAATAGTGATGTTTTCCGTTTCGGCAATAGGTTTCGCTTCGCTCGCTCGATTTCTAGTGTAACTCTTGATAGCTATAGCTCAAGTACCCAGGATGGCTACACAGGATTGTTGAAAACGTTCACCGCTTGGAGTGCGTTTGAGATGTTTCTTCGCCTGATTGATGTCAAACAAGAAGACAGCATGCAGTTGCTGAAAGAATATAATCCAATAGAAATTATTGAGAAGATTAAAGAAATAGAGCAAAGTGATCAGTTTTATAGATACTTGCTTTCCTTGGTTCGTAAAACGCAGAAAGATCAGCTTGACTTATTTCTCAACAATCGGACCGAGTTTAATGCTACGTATTTAGCCTCATCAATCAGACATGTTTTTGCCCATGGTACACTTGCTGCAAACCCAGGAAAGGTAAAACCGGAAAATATTGTATCTATAACTAATGAGATAAACTGTTTCTTATTTAGAGTGATGGAATCTGACTTTAAAGAGAGAACGAACTCCGCACTGACTTTATCTAACTAGAAAAAACGGATTCTAGTTATCAGATTTTCAAAGAGAAAGCTTCAAAAGTATAAAATGCTCAATCGTTATCAGAAAGCTTTCCAAACACAGCTTCTAGCCTAAACTCAATGAGATATCCCATCCGTTTGAAGAGGGTGATCCGTTGAGAAGCGTGACGAGTATTGCTTTCCTGTTGTGTCTGATGCTTACCGCGTCGTGGAGTTACGGTAAGGAGCGTCTGATCATTCGTGTGGGGGAGTCTTTCCCCAATTATTACCAGGATGAGAACGGAGATTGGCAGGGCGTTGATGTGGAGTTAGCCCGTGCGTTGGTGACGCGGGCGGGTTTTGATTATGAGTTTCGCTCTATTCCCAGGTCTCGCGCTCTGGTGATGGCGAAAGAGGGCCAGATAGACATTCTGGCGAACGCCAATATCACTGCCGAGCGCTCGGAATATATGTATTGGATCGGCCCTGAGCGCTACACGCAGCTAAATCTGGTTGCTCGGAAAAGTTGCTGGACATGCCGATTCACAGGCTGGACGATCTGGTCACCCAGTGTAAGAAAAACAGCGGCCTGTTTGGGTTACCAGCGCAACGTGAAATATACGCCGGAATTTCACCGGCGCTTAGAAACCGATCCAGAGTTCGCCGCCTGTTTGGAGTCCGTTGTGCAGCCGCTTAACGACGACAAGGTGTTGCACCAGCGGCTACTGGGATATTTCGACGAGCCGTTCGACATCGTGCTCGAACGCAAACGCGACCCGCAATATGCGTTAGTAGTGCATCCGTTTGTCTTGCTCAAAGAGCCTGTCTTTATTGGTGTGAGCAAAAAAGGCGTGGATGTGGAAAGCTTGATCAAACTTTTCGAAGCCTATGAGTCCTTGTTGTTAGACGGAACTTTGGAGAAAATCCGAAGCCAATGGATGCAGGAAGGATAAACCGCCCCATGTTAACGACAGCAGAAATATTAAACCTGATTCGCCTTACCGAACTGGAAATCAGACGGCTCCAGGAGCAAATCGACGGTGATGACGAAGGCAAGAGCAATGAGGCCGGCGAAGTGATCCTGCAGTTTGACGCGATGGCGCTCAAGCTTGAGCAGATGTATCTCGAATCGCAGCCTGATTACGATATTTACCCGCAGTATGATGACTATATTAAGCTTATCAACGAATAGCGCTGTGGGCTTGGGAATACGTCGGATGGCGCTTTGCTTATCCGACCTACGTTCTTTAGACGTCGTTATTGTTGTGGGGGTTAATTATCAGGTAAAAAATAGAGCTGGTAGAGCTTTTCATACTCGCCTGAGTCCTTTAGGCGATCAAGGGCTTCTTGCCACTTGGCAACGGTTTCGTCAGGAATGTTGTTGGAAAAAGCGATATATCCTTCTGATACTAACAGCACCACTGGCGTTTGCTGAATTTGATCTGGTGATATTTCCGCTTCTTTTAGCTTGCTTAATACTGTGCTTGAGGCTGAAACCGTTAAATCAACCCTTCCTTTCTTCAGCATACTGAAACATCCAACGTAGCTTACGTTGGTATGAATATTTTTAAAATTATAACTGTTAAGTATTTTATGATGCACTGCGCCATTGAGAACGCATATTGAAGAAACTTTTTTGGCGTCTTCCAGCTTTGATATGCCTGTCGGAGCCGACTTCATTTCATAAAAATAATCTGCTTCCTTCTGAATGGGGCCAACCCATTTAACAGTACTTTCCCTGTCTGGAGTTCTACTGACATTAAACATGGCCAGGTCATTGCTGCTCGTGACCATCTGCATGCCTCTGGCGAAGGGCACTTCCAGAAATTTAGTGGAATGCGCCATTGTAAGCATCAACGCCCTAACGACTTCGATATTAAAAGCTCTTTTGCCAGAATGCTCCACTCCTCTCAGATCACCATTCTGGTCAGTATAAACCTGACCTTCCAGGTTATGTGTCAGAAAAGAAATTTCATCCGCTGTTGCATTAATGGTTATTAGAAATGCACCTAACAACGCTAGACTTATTCGCTTCACAGGAGCCTCCAATGGGTGCGAAACACTGGGGCAGGGGAGTTGTGTTTCGCCCAACAGCCGAGCTTTGAGAGCTCCTTGATAACCTTAAGTTGTTGCGCGGTGACGTCCATACGGCGATTTTAGGCGGTTAGTGTGAACAAGCCCTGGTTTGGATGAGCAGTAAATAAGAATGATTATAGCAGTTATTGGTTTTATGGCCCCTCACACGCGGCGTTCGGCAACCTACACAACTACACAACTATGAAAGTAACTCCAGCGTCTGTTGATAGGGGAGGCGCAATGCGGAGAGGGCGTCTTCTTTGGATTTGATATTGGTGTAGCCCATCACCAGTCCATATTTCCTGTCTTTCTTCCCGGCGTACCACATTGAAAGCGGCATTACCTGCAGATTATGCGACTGCCATATATTGCAAAGCTCTCTGTCTTTGGCTCCCTGTTTCAGAAAGGCGACAATATGCATGCCGCCATTCTGAAGCGGCATATCAAAGTAGTCGCCGTAGATTTCTATGAACGCGTCATGCACGATTCTTCTTCTGGCTTCATACAGAGAGCGCATGCGCTTGAGATGCTTGTAGAAAGCGCCGGACGATATAAATGACTCCAGAATTTTCTGCGGAAGCAAAGGCAGCCCTGTCTCCACTATTTCCGCTGTTTCGTAGACCTGTGAGAGCACGGCTTTAGGGATCACCACATAGGCTGTGCGTAATGACGGCATAATGGTTTTACTGAAGGTTCCCACATAGATCACCCGGTCAAAGACATCCAGGCTTTTTAACGAGGGGATATTCTTGCGGGAAAAGTGGAACTCCCCATCGTAGTCATCTTCGATGATCCACGCCTGATTCTCCTGCGCCCAGTTCAGTAACTGATGCCGTCTCGGTAAAGTCAGGCTGACGGTAAGAGGGCTTTGATGGGAAGGGGTAGCGATGACAAATTTCGCATCGCTATGATGAGCGGCCAGAAAGTCGACGTTGACGCCTTCCGAATCAACGGGCGCATAGTAGAGTTGTTGAACCCGTCGCTCTAACAGTTTTTGGCCAAAGATATATCCTGGCTCCTCAAATACGACTTTATCGTTGCTGGACGCCAACGCCTCAAAGATAAGCCTGAGGCTGGAATTATAGCCATTGGTGATGAAAACCTGATCTGCGGAGCAGTCTATGCCCCGAGAGATATTTAGATAGTTTGCTATCGCTTGCCGAAGGGGAAGATGCCCCATCACGGACGGATAGTTCATGTCCTCATAAGTCATGGAGCGGGCCACTTTTCCAGAGAGAAGCAGCCACTTTTTATATGGAAACTCATCCAGCGACGGAATGCCGAGCTGAAAGAATCCGCGCGCATCCCGAAAATCCAGGATCTTTCTTAAATCCGGGTCCTCAAGCTTGCCGGGCGCATGATCCCGGTAAGCGGCGTCAATGACCAGGTCCGGATTAACTAGGGTTCCCTTAGGTCCTCGACTGACAAGGTAGCCCTCGCCAATCAAAATATCATACGCCGACTCGACGGTTTTTTTGGCGACGCCGAGCTCTTGCGCCAGATTACGTATGGATGGCGCCCGCTCGCCGGGCTTCAGATCGCCTCTGCGTATGGCGTTAATAAAACGATCATAGATATCTTTGTAGCCCACCCTATGTCCTACCTAAAAATGCATATTTTGTACCCTTAAAATACGTCATTTTCCCCCATAATTCATCACCAGTCCGCCAGGTTGATTTACGTCTGTCATGACCCGTAAAGAGAGACGCCATGTCGTTGTCTGGCCGCCAGCTGTCATAGATATCCCGATCCCGAAGGTGAGTAGTATGAATCTCTTGCACATCAAAGTGAGTCCAAATCTATATGGTTCCGCGTCGAGGGAAGTGTCCGACTACCTTGTCGACCGCCTGAAAATGAAATACCCGGATATCAATGAAGACGTGCTCGACCTGTCGCAAGAACCCTTGCCGCATCTGGACGGATTCACAATTGAAGCCTTCTTTACCAGGCCTGAAGAACGGACCGAGCAGCAACAAAACGCCGTCAAACTCTCAGACAAAATGATCGACATGCTCTTCGCCAGCGACGTGATCGTCCTGTCGTCACCCATGTGGAATCTGGGATTGCCCTCTGTGTTAAAGGCCTGGTTTGACCATGTCACCAGAGCAGGGCGGACCTTCAAGTTTACGGAAACAGGCGGCAAGGTAGGGTTGGTTCAGGATAAAAAAGTGTACGTCGTCATGGCGAGTGGAAGCGTCTTTTCAAGCGGCCCCTTTGTCAGTCATGACCAGTTTACCCCCTATGTAAAAGTGGCGTTTGAGTACATCGGCGTCACCGATGTGAATATCGTGCGGGTTGATGGCACGCACGATCCGCTGACCCGCACATCCGCCGTTCCCAACGCGATTTCCAGCGTTGATGAAATGCCGATCTAGTTAACCAGATTCCGACCTCCAAACTTTTACGTTTAATCATCAGGCGCATGCCTGATTCATCAATACCAGGAACGTTACCATGCGAGTACAACTTAATAGCTTGATGAAAATACCGTTGATTGCGTTATATCTGAGTGTGTTTTCTCAAGCCGGCTATGCGGAAGACGCGGATTATTCCGCCGAAGGCGAGCGACGGGCTAAGGTTGCCGGCGAATCGCTGTTGGGTGCGCCGGCGCCGACATTCAAGATCAAGGACATTGACGGCGGCACGATCGATCTTGCTCAGATTTACGGCGAAAAACCCGTTTATCTCAAATTCTGGGCGACCTGGTGTGGACCTTGTCGTGAACAGATGCCGGGCTTTGAAGAGATCTACAAAAAGTACGGCGATAAAGTTCAGGTCGTTGCGATCAATACGGGAATCAGCGACACCCTGGAATCCGTTACTGAGTTTCGTAAAAAAATGGGGTTGACCATGCCAATCACCATCGACAACGGAGAGTTGGCGCGCGCCTTTCAATTACGCGTTACCCCTCAGCACGTGTTAATCGATAAAAAAGGCGAGTTCGCCTATTTCGGACATAAAGATGATCTGGCGTTCCATCAGGCGCTGGATGGCGTCGTCGCGGAAAAGCCTGCTGGAAAACCACTTAACAACCCTGACCTGGCGTTCAACAATGAAGGTTATAAAAAAGGAGATACAGCGCAGGATGTGTCTTTCTCAACCATTGATGAGCAAGCGCTTAATTTTCGCTTTAACACGTCAAACAGCAAAAAAGTGGCTGTTGTGTTCTTCGCGCCATGGTGTGAATGGTATCTAGAAGAGACGGAACCCAAGACCTCAAAAGCCTGCACCCAGGTTCGCGAACTGCTGGAGAGCAAATCCAAATCGACTGATGTGCAGTGGGTGACCGTTTCAAGCAACCTATGGACGTCGGCTGCCGATCTTAAAGATTATCGCAAGAGCTATGCCGCCATCCCGCCAATCGTATTCGATAACGACGGAGAGCTGTTTAAGCAGTTTGGCGTTAATCAAATACCCACTATCACAGTCATTGAGCCTAATGGCGTTATTAGCCTGAAATCTTCGGTACAGGACGAGGATTTCGATGCCGCCTTACACACTATCTCATCCTTCAAATAAGCTGAATTAACCAGAGATAGCTGAACTAACGGGAAATATTGCAAGCAGGCGCTGAATGAAACTTCTTATGCAAGTAGTGACGACCTGGTTGGTTGTCTTGCTATGTTCGCAACCAGCCATAGCGAATGAACCACTGGAAAATCAGCGCCTGCTTTCTATCGCTATTGCGCTGGAATCAGACTATCCCGCCGCTGGCGATACGCTGGATCTGGCGTTAATAATGACGCCCCAACAAGGCTGGCATGGCTATTGGCTTAACCCTGGCGACGCCGGTTTTCCAACCAAGTTTAGCTGGCGGCTTCCTGATGGCGTGACAGTAGGGGAGATGCAGTACCCGGCGCCGAGTCAGCTGTTAACCGCTGACATCATGAACTACATCTATCCCGGCGAGTTCACTCTGCTGACAAGGCTAAAGATTGATAACAGTGTTGCGACGGGAAGTTCTCTTCCCGTAAAACTCGATGTCAGTTATCTGGTTTGCAGTCCCTCTGTGTGCCTGCCGGAACAGCAACGGGTTGAAACCACGTTGATTGTCGGTGATGGGCGCGTTTCCAAAGATCGTACACATAAATTTGCTCAATGGCGGCAAAAGTTAGCCAAACCACTGGACGCCAAAGGACAGTTTTCCGTTGAAAACGGAGAGTTTAATCTCGCCTTGCCGCTACCGAGCGCAATTGAAAGTGATAACGCTCATATCTATCCCGTCATTAATCATACGATTGCAAATAACGCCAAGCAGACTCTCTCCCATGACGGCGATGTTCTTCGCATGCAAACGCAAGCTGGCGACGAGCTGGGTGAACGATTTCAGGGCGTCCTGGTGCTTGATAACGGAATGGCGCTGAGTTTTGAGGCGGAGAAATCTAAGCGCGCGGCCTTACTATCTGAAGCGAAAAACAGCAGCGGCGATTCATCGATTAAAAATACGTGGCTGCTTGGAGCTACAGCCTTTTTCGGCGCAATTCTGGGCGGTTTACTGCTCAACATCATGCCCTGCGTATTTCCTATATTAAGTTTGAAGATATTAAGCCTTACGCACCAGGAATCTGAGAAAGACGCCAGGTCCGGCGCTGTTGCGTATACGTTTGGCGCTGTCCTGGTTTGTGTTTTATTGGGCGGCGTGATCCTGGGACTGCGAGCGCTGGGCCATCAAATCGGCTGGGCGTTTCAGCTCCAGAGTCCTGCGGTGATCGCGGCCTTGATTATCTTGATGAGCGCCATTGGATTCAATTTGGCTGGCCTCTTTGAAATCGGAACCATGACTTCCGGGTCTCGGCTGCAAGATAAAAAAGGTCCGATTGGCGACTTTTGGACCGGAGTTTTAGCCGCATTTATCGCCACACCTTGTACGGGTCCTTTCATGGCGACTGCTTTGGGGGCGGCCCTGGTGTTGCCCGCCGGCATCGCATTTATGATCTTTGCGGGCCTGGGTTTTGGCATGGCTTTACCGTTGTTGCTGGTGAGTTTTATCCCCGCGTTACGCGCTCACTTACCGAAGCCCGGCGCCTGGATGACGACCGCCAGACGCGTGCTTTCTCTGCCGATGTTTGTGACGGTCATTGGCCTAATCTGGGTTTTGATGCGGCAATCAAACAACGATTATGTTTTGTCCGTGCTCGCAGCTGCGATGTTGTCAGCGTTTGGTTTATGGATAACCGGTTTATGGCAACAATCGCAACGTCGAGGCGAGTGGTGGCCCGCTATCTCATTAACATTATTGCCTTTATTGGCGGTGATAAGCTGGATACCGCCCACTCATGCCTCTTCACAACTTGAGCAGAAAGAAGCCTCAGAAGCAGTTGCGTTTAATCAGGATCAGCTGAGCGCATTGCGGGAAAAACAAGACGTGTTTCTGTATTTCACCGCCGATTGGTGTCTGACCTGCAAGGTAAATGAAAAGACCTCCATCGACCAAACAGACGTAAAAGAAGCGTTTGAGCAAAGCAACGTTGTCACCATGGTCGGCGACTGGACCAGCGGCGATAGCAAGATAACCGAATTCCTGTCCCAACATGGCCGATCCGGCGTGCCTCTTTATCTATGGTATGGAAAGGGGGCAAAAAATCCCACGGTTTTGCCTCAAATCCTGACGCCATCAATACTAATTAAACAGGCTACCGCTGTTACGCTCTGACTTGTTTAGCGCCCAAATAACGCCCAATCACTCGCACGAAGAAGTCAATGGGTGGTTATAAGAGGTAGAGATAGAGAGAGTAGGGGGGGGGAAGCTACAACACTCCCCCGATGAGCGGGAGCGAGCCAGACAAATCGGTGATTGTTATCTTCGCTGGCCGCTAGAGGCTCTCAGTGATGGAGTCTGTGAATCTGGCCAGAGTTTGTTTGGCGAGCTTTCTATCATCATGGGAAGTATGAACCACGAGTCCCCACTTGCCTGCGTCCTTGGCCATGCGTATTTTGGCGATCACCAAATCATGGTCTGGACGTAAAGCGATAGCCCCACCGAGTATCAGCCCCAGAAACAGTCCCAAGCTACACACCCCAATGAACGTCAACACCGGATTGGACTGCGTCGCCGCAGGCCCAATCACCGCCAGCAGCCCGGCCAGAAGAATAGAAAGAGCAAAAACACTTCCGCCGATCACTATGTGTGAATTGACGATCGTGGCGGCAATGCCTTTGTTCTCTGGTTCAAGTTTTTGCTCAAGGGACGCATTCAGATTGTCATTTGGGGCGATTAATTTAATTTGATCCCGTGAAAAACCAGCCTGGCTAATCAGCGCCTCGATAGCGTCATCCGCTGTCTCCTTGGCGTCAAAAGCGACCGCGACCTTTGATGGGTAAGCTTCACCGACGAGATGTACGCCGAAATCAGCTTCTTTCTTGAGGGTATTCATTTTTCAACTCCACTTTTGCATAAAGAGCGTCAGTATGTTGGAGGTATATACAGTTACCGTGCCAGCGGGATTTCACCACAAAACTTTGTAGAAGCAGGAAATGAATTGGCCATCAGATGAGAGAGTTAGCGGCTACATCCAATTGAGCCTGAACGTTCTGATTGTAATTCTTTCCTTGAGAACACACTGCTTTGTAAGAATTACCCAAATGACACACCGTCGGTCGCTCTATCTTACATCGACGGATGTATTTCAGAGATTTGTGGACAACGTTAGCAGCGCCACATATCGTTGCGGCAATGAGACCAGACCCAAATCCCCACATTTCGCTCGTAACCGCCATTTCAGCCAATGAGCTGGAGTCATGCGATTTTTCCTTCGAAATCACGCATGAGATTGTTTTTCCATACGATGACGTAGGAAAAATCCATCCGGTCGACCAGCAGCGCAAAGACTACGGTTTTGATCCTGCAAGCGCTGTCGATGAATCCTCAGGTAAGTCCGCATTATTCGTCGCTCGCGTAGACAAACGTTTAGTAGGTTTCGCTTTGATCGTTGAGAGTTGGAATGGCATGGCGGAAATTGCGGAGATAGCCGTCGATCGCAGCGCGCGCGGCCAAGGCGTAGGGATGATTCTGCTCTGCGCTGCAGAAGAATGGGCGCAAAAACAGGGCTTCCGTTTCATTCGCCTGGAAACCCAGTCAACCAATCCAGCCGCGTGCAAGCTATATGTTCGTGCAGGATACAGGCTGGAGGGCTTCGATCGGATGCTTTATGCGAACAGCGAAAATGCAGGAGAAACAGCTTTGTTTTGGTATCGCAACCTAAAGGCGTGACCACAGAGTTTGGAAATCAGATATGCCATCCGTAATCCAACATGCAATTTAACATAATATATATTATGCGCACTTACGGGTATGTTTGGCGAGATAGAGGCGTCTGTGGAGATAACGCCTCTTTTGACTCTATCAATCTGTAAAGGCTAAGCCTCCGGCTGGTGGCAAACCGCTTCAATGTTGTGTCCATCCGGATCAATGACAAACGCTGCGTAATAATTCGCGTGATGCAGATGTGCGGGTTTTTCCTTGGCTTCGAATAGACACAGTGACGACTTGCCGTCTGTGCTGAGCTCGATGCCAATGGGCCTTCCTGAACTACGGTGACGCCGAGTGGCTTCAGCGCCTGGAGGTAAAATGCTTTGCTGACAGCATAATTACTGACTCCAAATACGACATGATCAAACACGAATAATTTCTCCTTTATGTGCGTGTTGGCCTCAATCACCATCACTGGTGCGGGCGTGAATCATGAGAGGGATCTTAGGCTTTGCGGGTGATTTTTTGGATGGTGAATTTTAGATTTTGTGTGATGAGCGCAAATAAGGCGCAGTGCGAGCAGCAATATTCGTCATACATGCAATGTCCACTAATTGACATTAGTGGACATTAGAGCCGCAAAAGACACTATTTCGTTTAACTCATTGGACGCCCAACTGCTGCAACCCTGTTTTTTCTTCGAGCTGGGATTGGGTTAAGTTAGTTTGTTACGCAAAGCTTATGTTTCTAACAACGTTGCGTACAGTAGCGGCAACTCCCGCGGCAGACGCTTGATATTGTTGACCAGCACATAGCCTTTGTCGCCAAACAAGTACGGCAGATATTCCTCCGCCTCCTTATCCACCGTAATACAGAATGGAATCAGCCCTTCTCTTCTCGCTTCCATCACTGCCTGACGGGTGTCCTCCAGTCCATAGCGGCCTTCATAGAGGTCGAGGTCGTTGGGCTTGCCATCGGTGAGAATCAACAACAGTCTTCGTGACGCTTTCTGTTCCCGTAGAATCTTTGTGGACTGACGAAGCGCAGCGCCAATGCGGGTGTAAAACCCCGGTCGCAGTGCGACTATCCGGCCTCGCACCTCATCCGTGTAAGGCTCCGCAAAGTTTTTAATGACGTGAAAACGAACATGCTGGCGTTTGCAGGAAGAAAATCCGTATAGAGCAAAGCGATCGCCAACGGCGTCCAAGGCTTCGGAAAACAGCAGCAACGCATCGCTGATGACGTCAATCACACGCCTGTCGTTATCCACATAGGCGTCCGTGGACATGGACAGATCCGCCAACAACAGACAGTCCAGATCCCGTAATCGTCCGTTAAAACTCTTGAACATGGGCTGCTCAACGGCGCCGCCGGCGATTCTGTCAGCGCAGAATTCGTTCCAGCGCTCCATTTCGATTTCTTCACCGTCCGCCTGATTGCGACGCCACACACGCATGGGGCGCATCATCTCGAAGCGAGCGCGCACCTCTCGCACTACTCCGCGCAGACGGGATGGCGGCGCACAGGGCGGCGCGCAGTGATCCAACATCGGCTGTAACAGACAATGATCAGGAAGCAGTCGTCGGCTGCGGTAGTCCCATTCAGGCAGACGCAAACCGGGTCCCAATGGCGTGTCGTCTTCACTGGCGGAAGGCAGGTCCAGATTCAGCTTGATGCGCCGACCGCCGCCGAACTCCTGTGTGGACAAACTGAGATGGTCCAAATCTTCAGCGATGCGCGCCGCATCCTCATCAGAGCTATCATCTGCGGTGCGATCCAGCTTCAGGTATTCAGACCAGCTAAACAGATTCTCCAGACGAAACACCAGTAATCCTTTGTCGCCGTCGTGATCCTCCACATATTCTCCCCTCGCCTTTTTTTCTACTTTCTCTTCCGCCGCAGCCTGTGGCCGCTGCATCTGCGCCTCCGACGCCACATCTCGTCGTACTGACATATCAGAAGCCCGCAAGGAGGAATACAACCAGAACGGAGGCGGCTGCACGCCATCGATATCCGCATCCTGGATCTGGGCGGTTTCGGGAGATAGTAATGCAGCGCGCAAACGCGACTCCTTGCTCCGCAGCGTCGGCGGCAGGCTTTCAAGTGGCTCGCGTAGGGGGATATAGGCGGCCGCCATGGCGTCATACCGCGCGCGCATTGCTGGATAGGCGGCGCGCAGAGCGGAATATCGAAAGCAGGCGTTTTGCGCCCAACCAGAAACATACGGAAGCGACTGCGCCGCCATCGCCGCCAGCATCCTGTAGATTTCCCGATTCAATTCAGCCCTGGGGAACAGGGCGATCTCCTCCGGCAGCGCCAGCACTTCCTCATCGAGATAAGCCAGCGCCAGGCGTCGATGAGTGCCCGCCACGCGACGCCAGAATGAGCGCGGCAGTGTCACGGGGCGCTCAGCGGCGGCTTCAATGCGGACAGCGCGTTCGCCGCCGAGGGCGCGGTACAGGACGCCGACTTCCTTGCGCATCTGCGTCAAGGTTACCGCCGCCTCAGCGTAACGATCGTCCGCATACCGGGTTACCGCCCGATGCCAGAGACCGCCGACCCACTCTTCCACTTCAAACATGACGACTGGCTCAGGCGGACTGAGCTTGCGGACCTTTCACAAAGAAGCTGGCGAAGTAGCAAACCAGCCCCACCAGGAATACCAGTCCCGCGCCCTCCCGCAACCAGTAGAAAACGGCGATTTTTTCCTGGGTCACCATAAACGGCAGCGCTCCCGCCGCCTCGGGAAGACGCTGCAGCCACACCTGCAGAATGCCAGCGCCAGTCAAAAACAGCGTGATAAACACCATCGCCACGGTCATCAACCAGAATCCCCACATTTCCACGACCTGCGAGCGATTGCTGTTGCCTTCCGTGCGTCCGCTCATTATCGGCATCGCATAAGAAATAATGGTCAATACGATCATTGCGTAAGCCCCATAAAACGCCATATGACCATGGGCGGCGGTAATCTGGGAGCCATGAGTGTAATAATTAACCGGCGCCAGCGTATGCAAGAAGCCCCAGACGCCCGCTCCCAGAAACGCCATCACTGCGGTTCCCATCGCCCATAGGGTGGCGGCTTTATTAGGATGCGCCCGACGCCGACGGTTGACCATATTGAAAGCAAAAATGGTCATGGCGAAGAAAGGCAATGGCTCCAGTGCTGAGAACACGCCCCCCAGCCAGTGCCAGTATGGCTCTGGGCCAATCCAGTAATAATGGTGCCCTGTGCCGATAATGCCTGTGATCAGCGCCATGCCGATGATCACGTATAACCATTTTTCGATCACCTCGCGGTCCACGCCAGTCACCCGAATCAGTACAAATGCGAGAATCGAGCCCATGATCAGTTCCCAAACGCCTTCTACCCACAAATGCACCACCCACCACCAGAAGTATTTGTCCAAAGTCAGGTTGCTGGGATTGTAGAAGGAGAACAAAAACATCACCGCCAATCCGACCAGCCCCGTCATCAGCACCACATTGATTACCGTTTTGCGGCCTTTGAGCAGAGTCATGCCCACGTTATACAGAAAGCCAAGGCATACGATCACAATGCCCACTTTGGTCAGCGTGGGCTGCTCCAGAAACTCCCGCCCCATGGTAGGGAAAAATTTGTTGCCGGTAATCTCCGCCAGCTTGGCGTAAGGGACCATAAGATAGCCCAGAATCGTCAGCACGCCGGCCGCGGCGAAGACCCAGAATAAGATCAGCGCCAGTTTGGGGCTGTGCAGCTCGGTTTCGCACTCTTCCGGGACCAAAAAATAAGTCGCCCCCATAAAGCCGAACAACAGCCATACGATGAGCAGATTGGTATGCACCATGCGGGCGACATTGAAGGGAATCTCCGGAAACAGAAAGTCTCCGATCACATATTGCAGGCCCAGAATCAATCCGAACAGGATCTGGCCGGCGAACAGGATCAGAGCGAAAACAAAATAGGGTTTGGCTACCGCCTGTGACTGGTATTTCATGCCTTTTTCTCCATGCTGTCCCGCTTAACCTTCGATATTGGGCGGCCAGTTGTTGTCGTCGATTTTAGAGGTCCATTTCAGGAACTCCGCCAGATCCTCCACCTGCTGTTCGCTCAGATTGAACTGTGGCATTTTGCGTCGCCCGGGAACATCCAGCGGCTGCGCCGCCATCCAGGCTTTCAGAAACGCGGTGAAGGCCTGTTCGCCTCCGCGTCGGTCAAACACATTGGCCAACTCCGGCGCAAAATACGCGCCTTCGCCCATTAACGTATGGCATCCAATACAATTGTTTTCTTCCCAGATTTCCTTTCCTCTGGCCACCGCCTCAGTCAGCTGATCCCGGTGGTCGCGCTGCGGTAGAGCCTGGGTGGTTTGATAGGTCAATGCGAGAAACAGCAGAATAAAAAACAGACTGCCGCCGTAATAAATATTACGGGCGGCGTTCTTACTGAATTTTTCCGGCATGGCTTGCTCCCTGACGAAGTTGATGATGAAGTGGAAGTCCGGCGCCTCCGAACTTCGAGATAAACTTGGCTTTGCTACGGCGGCAATGAACGGCGCCTCACTCTCGCCCCCAGATAGACAGCGGACGACCGGCGTTTTCGCGGGTCAGCGCATAGACGCCCCAAACCACACAGGCGCCGTGCGCCGCCAACCAATAGACCAGGACCAATGTAACGGTGATCGGCTCCCAGTCGCTCAACCACAACACGACCAGCGGAATGACAACCAGCAGGAAGCCATTGATAAGTCCGCCAATCAGCGCAACCCTCTGCGCCGCCAACAACGCGGCAGGCGCGCTCCGACGACGGCGCCAATACCAGCCGAGCAGGATCAAAAACGACGCTCCCGGCAGCGCCAGCAGGTTCACCAGGTACAAAATATGCGGCCATAAATATGCTCGCTGCGGTATGGGATCTTCCATCCGAAACCCCGGTCAGTCCCTGCCAAAATGAATATCGACCACTTGAAGCAAAGCGCGAAGCGTCTCCGCATCGTCGGTTAACGGCTCCACCAGACAGGCCCGGCAGGCGCGCGCCGGTTCGACGCCACTGGCCATCAGACGCGCGGCGTAAATCAGCAAACGGGTGGACGCCGCTTCTTCCAGATCATGTTGCTCCAGACGCCGCAAGGCGGCTCCCACGTCAACAATGCGCCGCGCCAACGGCGAACTGACGCCGCCTTCTTTTTCCACAATGCGGGCTTCCAGTTCCGGCGCGGGATAGCTCAGACTGACGCCGACAAAACGCTGGCGGGTGCTGGGTTTCATCCCTTTAAGCGCGTTCTGGTAACCAGGGTTGTAGGAGACCACCAGCATGAAGCCCGGCGCGGCCTGTAATTGTTCGCCGGTGCGGTCGATGGGCAGGATGCGGCGGTCATCAGCCAGTGGATGCAGCACCACTGTCGTGTCCTTACGCGCCTCCACCACTTCGTCCAGATAACACAACCCGCCTTCCCGCACTGCCCGCGTCAAAGGGCCGTCTTGCCAGAAGGCTCCGTCTCCGCCGATCAAATGACGCCCCACCAGGTCCGAAGCGGTCAGGTCGTCGTGACAGGCGACTGTGTATAAACGCCGGCTCAAACGATGGGCCATGTGCTGCACAAAGCGGGTTTTGCCACACCCGGTCGGCCCCTTGATCAGTACTGGCAAACCATGGCTGCAGGCTTTTTCAAACAGCTCGATTTCACCGCCTTGGGGAAGGTAGAAAGGGGCGTCCTGAGTGGCGTTCATAGGCTGGCGATCCTGTGCTGGGGCATGTCCGATCTCTGTTTTTTTACCCTACCCGAAACCTGTTTTCGCTCATGTACCCACGATGGGGTATTTGGCGCTTGCGCTCGCAAAACATTGATCCTCATCAACTTTACCCATCCGTCGCTGACCTACTCTCGTTGCGCTCAAGGACATTCACCCAGCAGCAAAAGGGGACAGCCATGGGAATATTCAAGCCTGCAACCTTAGTGTGTTTAGTCGCCGTTGCGCTTTCAGGAAACGCCCTCGCAGGCGACCCCGCAGCCGGCAAAGCGAAGGCCGCAACCTGCGCCGGTTGCCACGGCGCGGAAGGAGTCAGCGGCAACGGGATCTGGCCGAATCTGGCCGGACAGAAAGAGGGATACCTGGTCAAGCAACTCAAGGATTTCCGCGACGGCAAACGCAACGACCCGATGATGTCCAGCATGGCCAAGCCACTGTCGGACGATGACATCGCCAACCTCGCCGCCTTTTACAGTCAACTCAAATAGGAGTCTTCCCCCCACCTGAATCATCGTTTAAAAGCGCCGTAGTTTCGCAAGGCGCGTCCGGGATCGGACGGTTTTGCGTCAGCAAAGAATCGAAATAGCAAGACTCTGATGAGAAGGACAGTGCTATGCATACAGACAGCGCTCCAAAACGCAGCCAACGCTCGCCGTCCAGGCCGTTGCGCCTGCATTACTCCACCCTTTCCCTCGCCCTGGTCGCCGGCTTATCGAGCCCTGCCTGGGCGGATACTAAAAGCGATCTTGTTAATTCCCCGCCCGGACAATACGAAAGCGCCCCCACGGCGATGACCGGGGAAGGCCTGCGCATTGTGCGCTCTCCCGGCGCTCCGGACCTGACGGAAGATGAGTTCCAGAAGGCGACGCGCATTTATTTCGAACGTTGCGCCGGCTGCCACGGCGTGCTGCGTAAAGGCGCCACCGGCAAACCGCTGACGCCGGATATTACTCAGGCCAAAGGGTCGGATTATCTGGAGGCGTTCATCAACTACGGCTCCCCCGCCGGCATGCCAAACTGGGGAACCTCCGGCGACTTCACCGCCGATGAGGTCAAACTCATGGCGAATTTCCTGCAGCATGAACCGCCGCAGCCGCCTGAGTGGGGGATGGCGGAGATGAAAAACAGCTGGAGAGTCCTGGTCAAAACGGAAGATCGTCCCACCAGGCAACTCAATGCGCTCAACCTGAAAAATCTGTTCTCCGTCACGCTGCGGGACGCTGGTCAAGTGGCGTTGATCGACGGCGACAGCAAAAAAATCGTAACGATTATAAAAACAGGCTACGCCGTACACATTTCGCGCTTGTCATCCTCGGGACGCTATCTGTTCGTCATCGGGCGCGACGCCAAGGTCAATATGATCGATCTATGGATGAAGACCCCCGCCACGGTGGCGGAAATCAAAGTCGGCCTGGAAGCGCGCTCAGTGGAAACGTCCAAATACAAAGGGTTCGAGGATACCTACGCCATCGCCGGCGCCTACTGGCCGCCGCAGTATGTGATCATGGACGGTGAAACCATGGAGCCGCTGAAAATCGTCTCCACCCGCGGCATGACCGTGGACACCCAGGAGTATCACCCCGAGCCGAGAGTCGCCGCCATCGTGGCGTCCCATGAAAAGCCTGAGTTCATCGTCAACGTCAAGGAAACCGGCAAAATCCTGCTGGTCAACTACGAAGACATCAACGCCCTGAAAGTCACCACCATCGACGCCGCGCGCTTCCTGCACGACGGCGGTTGGGACAACACCCATCGTTACTTCCTCACCGCCGCCAATCAGTCCAACAAGGTGGCGGTCATCGACTCCAAGGACGGCGCGCTGGAGGCGTTGATCGATGTCGGCGCAATCCCTCATCCCGGTCGCGGCGCCAACTTTACAGACGCCAAATATGGTCCAGTCTGGGCCACGAGCCACCTGGGCGATGGAAGCATCGCCGTGATCGGCACGGACCCGGACAAACATGGCGACTACGCCTGGAAACAGGTGCGCTCGCTAAACGCCCAGGGAGGCGGATCGCTGTTCATTAAGACGCACCCCAACTCTAAACACCTGTACGTGGACACGCCTCTGAATCCGGACGTCAACATCAGCCAGTCGGTAGCCGTATTCGACCTCGGCGATATAGAGGCCAAATACAAGGTGCTGCCTATCGCCCAATGGGCGGAGCTGGGTGATGGCCCCAAACGTGTGGTGCAACCCGAGTTTAACGAAGCTGGCGATGAAGTCTGGTTCTCAGTCTGGAACGGCAAGGAGCAGGAATCCGCCATCGTCGTGGTGGACGATAAAACGCTGGCTCTGAAAACCGTCATCAAGGACCCGCGGCTGGTGACGCCGACAGGCAAGTTCAACGTGTACAACACCCAACACGATATTTACTGATTCATGACCAGGAGAACGCGCTCGCGACGAGTCCGTCTCGCGCGAGCGGCGTCGGGATGCATCCATCATGAGAAAACCGGTAACGCTCATCACAGGCGCATTGGCGCTGCTAATCGCCTGCGCCTCGCCATTCGTCCGCGCGGCGGAGGACAACCACAGCGCGGCGCAATTACGCAATCTGGTGCTTCAGGACTGCGGCTCCTGTCATGGCCTTAGCTTGAAAGGCGGACTGGGCCCCTCGTTACGTCCGCAACCTATGCAAGCGTTAGGTATGGACGCCATCCGCCTCATCATTACCGACGGCAAGCCGGGCGCCGCCATGCCGCCCTGGCGCGATCTACTGACGGAACAGGACATTCGCCGCATCGCTCAAAACCTGCTGAGCGGCGCTTACATCAGCGACAACCATAACACTCAGGAAAGCCCATGAAAGAGAAAATCCCCCATCTGCGGTTATTTCAACGCTTTACTCTACTGCTGATGTTCATGGGGCTTAGCGCCTGCGCGCACATCGACGCAGGCGAAGATGTGAGGTATCAGGGCGGTACGGGAGACCTTGGCTTCATCATCGAACGCACTGAAGGCAGCGTCCTGCTGGTCAACACCAGCCAACGCAAAGTCATCAAACGCATCCAAGGTCTGGGCGACCTCTCCCACGCATCCATTGTCTATTCCCGCGATCAACGCTATGGCTATGTGTTCGGTCGCGACGGCGGCCTTAGCAAAGTGGATCTGCTGCGCGGCGAAGTAGTCAAACGCATCATTCAGGCCGGCAATAGCATCGGCGGCGCCATCAGTCAGGACGGCGCCTATGTGGCGGTGTCCAACTACGATCCCGGTGGTGTGAATATTTTCAACAGCGAAGATTTGGCGCTAGTAGCGACTATTCCCGCCACATCGGTCATAAAAGACGGCGTCGCCAAAGGATCGAAAACCGTCGGCCTGGTGGACGCGCCCAATAACCGCTTTGTCGTCAGTCTGTTCGACAGCGACGAAATCTGGATATTGGACATGACGGACAGCGATCCGGCGTCGGGTTTGCAGCCGCAGATCGCCAAGTTCACGGAGATTGGCCGCCAACCCTACGACGCCTTGATTACTCCCGAGGGTCGCTATTATCTCGCCGGATTATTTGGCGATAACGGCATGGTCAAGCTCGATTTGTGGCGACCGCAGGAGGGCGTGAAGCGCATCATGCCGACCTATGGTCCCGGCGAGCAGCGCCTGCCGGTCTACAAAATGCCTCACCTGGAAGGATGGGCTCAGGCTGGGCGCTACCTGTTCGCGCCCGGCGTGGGCCGCCACGAAGTCATCGTGATTGATTCCTACGACTGGCGCCTCCTGCGTCGCATCCCCGTTTACAGCCAACCGGTGTTCGTGATGGCGCAGCCGGACGCGCGCAGAGTCTGGGTCAACTTCGCCCATCCGGATAACGACCGGGTGCAAGTCATCGACGTGGAAAGTCTGCAGGTCATCAACACGATAGAAGCGGGAAAAGCCGTGATGCATATGGCCTTTACACCGAGAGGCGATCAACTCTGGATTTCACTGCGCGACGATAACCGCGTGGATATTTACGACCCGTACAGCATGCAGCGGACCGACAGCTTGCCCGCCATACACCCCAGCGGCATCTTTTTCACCGACAGAGCTAACAGGATCGGCTTATGAGCGCCCTCACCTCTCCGACTTCCACCCATACGCCATCAACAAACACTATTGAACTCAGTGGGCTGGAGAAAGCTATTCTGAGCGACTATCAAAAAGGTTTCCCGCTGACGCCGCGTCCCTTCTACACCCTGGCGAGCCAGCTTGGCTGCACCGAAGCCGAGGTGCTGGCCTGCCTGCAACGCTTGCAACAACTAGGCGTCATCACCCGCATCGGCCCGGTATTTAACCATCGACGCGCCGGCGCCAGCACCCTGGCGGCGCTGCGGGCGCCTGTCGGGCAGTTGCAGGACATCGCCGAGCTGATTAACGCCTATGACGAGGTGAATCATAACTATCTGCGCGAGCACGACCTGAACCTGTGGTTCGTCGTCACCGCGCCGGATGCGGATCATCTGGACGCCGTGATACGCAATATGGAGACGGCGACGGGGCTGAAGGTCCGGCGGTTTCCCATGGTCAGGCCTTACCACATCGACCTGGGGTTTCGTCCGGACTTCGATTGAAACACACATGATGCAGGAGACGTCGACATGCATGTAATTTCGAGCCCTCCCCCTGATCAAACCTCAGCGCAGGAGCGATTGCGAATAGCGCTACAGGATGGACTGCCTCTGTCGCCACGCCCTTACCTGGCGCTGGCGCAGCAGTGCGGGCTCAGCGAGCAGGACGTAATCGAAGCGCTGCAAACCTGGGAGCAGTCGCGTCTGACGCGTCGTTTCGGCATCGTCATCAATCATCACAAAATCGGTTACACCAGCAACGCCATGGTGGTGTGGGAGGTCGCCGACA
Organism: Hahella sp. NS-SX17; assembly: GCF_057367735.1. Lineage (NCBI taxonomy): Bacteria > Pseudomonadati > Pseudomonadota > Gammaproteobacteria > Oceanospirillales > Hahellaceae > Hahella > Hahella sp. NS-SX17. Next base: position 3,869,785 of record NZ_CM170632.1, on the reverse strand, counting down.
GCGAGGTAAATCGTCTCGGCGCCGCCATCAGTCGCACAGGATTGGTGTCGCTCTGTTACCAGCGCAGGCCGGACGGCCCTGACTGGCCCTATAACCTGTACTGCATGCTGCACGGTAAATCCCGGGAAGAAGTACTGCGACGACTGCAGCGCCTGAAGGCGCAATGCGGTCTGCAGGACACGCCCTGCGCAGTACTGTTCAGTCTGCGGCAATACAAACAGTGCGGCGGCCACTACGCCCATACAAAACCGCCCGTCTCGGTGAAGGAGGTTCTATGACCGCCCAGCCAATACATCCCCACACCACAGGTCGCATGCCCCATGACCCCAGCGACTATCAGCTGGACGCGGTGGATCGTCATCTTATCAACACACTGCAGATCGGTTTTCCCATTTGCGATGAACCTTACGCCGCCGTCGCCGGGGAATTGGGCATCAGCGAAACGGATTTGCTGGAGCGCCTGCAACATTTGCTGCACACCGGTTACCTGACCCGGTTCGGGCCGTTCTACCACGCCGAACGTCTCGGAGGAGGATTGACCCTCGCGGCGATGCAGGTCCCGGCGCATGACGTCGAACGCGTGACGGCGGCGATCAACCGCCACCCCGAAGTCGCTCATAACTACGAACGCGACCATGACCTCAACCTTTGGTTTGTCGTCGCCACGGAAAAGCCGGAACACATCGACGCCGTGCTCACCGCCATCGCGCTTGAGTCTGGATATCCTGTTCACAATTTGCCGAAACAGAGGGAGTTTTATGTTGGCCTCCACTTCCATGCCTGACCCCGCCCGGACTGAGGTCCCAGAAACGCTTGCGCCGCTGGATCGTCAACTGATTCTGTTGACCCAGGGCGGCCTGCCGCTGGTTCCACGCCCGTTTGACGCCCTGGCGACCACGCTGGGCGTTTCAGCAGATGAAGTCAAAGCCCGTTTCGAACGCATGCTCGCCAACGGCTGCATTCGCCGCATCGGGGCCGCGCCTAATCATTACCGCCTGGGATATCGCGCCAACGCCATGACGGTGTGGGATGTGGATGACGCCCAGGTTATGAACTTGGGCGAGCGTATCGGCGCGCTGCCCTATGTCAGCCATTGTTATCTGCGCCCCAGAATACCGTCGCAGTGGCCATATAACCTGTTCGCCATGATTCACGGTAAGAACCGTGCGGATCTGGATGGCTATCTGACGGAGATGACCGCCCTGCTGGGAAACGCACGCCGCGCCAGCGACCTGCTGCTCAGCACTCGAATCCTGAAAAAAACCGGCATGCGCTTCAGTGGAGGACAATGATGTTCAGGATCAGTCACTACATGCGCGCCCTCGTACATGAAGAAGCTTTCAAACCACGCCCGAAACCGTCAGCTCCCGTGGTGATCTGGAATCTGATTCGGCGTTGCAATCTGACCTGCCGCCACTGCTATTCCATCTCCGCCGATATCGACTTTCCCGGCGAACTGAGGACCGCCCAGGTGTTCGACACTCTTGAGGATCTCAAACAGATGGGAGTTCCAGCAGTCATTCTATCCGGCGGCGAGCCTTTGCTGCGCAAGGACATATTTCTGATTGGCGCCTACGCCAAATCGCTGGGTCTCTACGTAGGGTTATCCAGCAACGGCACGCTGATGAATCGCGACACCGCCGCGGCGATCAGCGACACCGGCTTCGACTATGTCGGCGTCAGCATTGATGGAACGGAGGCCACTCACGATGAGTTCCGGCAGATGCCAGGGGGCTTCAAAGCCGCGCTGGCTGGGGTGGAGCACTGTAAGTCCGCAGGAGTGAAAGTTGGCCTGCGTTTCACCCTGACGGAGAACAACGCCGCGCAACTGCCCGCTATGTTGGACCTGATGCGGGACCGGGATATCGATAAGTTCTACCTGTCTCACCTCAATTACGCCGGACGCGGTCTTCGCCACCGCAAACGCGATGCGTTCCACCAAACCACCCGAAACGCCATGTTGCTGTTATTCGAACGCGCTCATGAAGACGCTCTCGCCGGGAGGAATAACGAATACGTCACTGGCAACAACGACGCCGACGGACCATTCCTGTTGAACTGGGCGGCGCAGCGCTACCCGCACAGACTGCAGGACCTGCAATTGCGACTGGCGCACTGGGGCGGCAACGCCTCAGGAGTGGGCATCGCCAATATCGATAACACAGGAGAAGTGCACCCGGATACGTTCTGGTGGAGTCACAACCTGGGCAATATCAAAGAGCGGCCTTTCTCCGCAATCTGGCGGGACACTCAAGACGCCTTCATGCTGGGTTTGCGCGCGCAGTCACGGCCCCTGCTCGGACGCTGCGGCGCCTGCGCCGTGCGCCAGATTTGCAACGGCAACACCCGCGTGCGCGCCTATACGCATAGCGGCGGCGACTTCTGGGCGGAGGACCCGGGCTGTTACCTGACAGATGCGGAAATCCGATCGAGCTCAGACGCACATTGATTATCACGGGAAGTCTTAATGAAATTATCGCCCATACTCCTATTCGCCACACTGACTTTGAGCGCTTTCGTCACACCAGCCTCAGCGGACAGCACTTCAAACAACGCCGCCAGCGACACGGAAGCGCTGTATCAAACGCATTGCGCCGCCTGCCATCACCCCCAACGCCTCGGCGGCGTCGGCCCGGCGCTATTGCCTGAAAGCCTGGGGCGCCTAAGTCCACAACAGGCGCAGGACGTCATATTACATGGCAGGGCCGCCTCGCAGATGCCCGCTTTCGAGGACCGCATAACGGAGAGTCAGGCGACGCAGTTGGCCGCTTATCTGTTTCAGCCCGCACCAGCATCGCCGAGATGGTCAGAAGACGATATCCGCGCGTCGCATACTATTCATTTCCCCAAATCCAGCTTGGATGACAAGCCGCTCTTCGACGCCGACCTGATGAACTTGTTTATCGTAGTAGAAAGCGGCGATCATCACGCTACCTTGTTGGACGGCGACGCCTTTAAGCCCATTCACCGCTTTAAAACCCGTTACGCCTTGCATGGCGGGCCCAAGTTCTCACCGGACGGGCGCTATGTTTACTTCGCATCCCGAGACGGGTGGATTAGCCAGTTTGATATTTACAACCTGAAAACCGTGGCGGAGATTCGAGTCGGGCTGAATACCCGCAACCTGGCGCTCTCCGCCGACGGACATTGGGTGATGGTCGCCAATTACCTGCCGCACAATCTGGTGTTGCTGAACGCGGACCGGCTCAGCCCGGTAAAAACCTTCCCAGTCAGCAACGACGAACAAGGCTCAAGAGTGAGCGCCGTGTACACCGCCCCTCAGCGTCACAGCTTTATCGCCGCCATGAAAGATATCCGGGAGCTTTGGGAGATCGATTACGATCAGCCTGCGTTTCCCGTGCGTAAAATCGCCACCGAAGACTATCTGGACGACTTCTTTTTTGATCAGGATTACCGACATCTGATTGGCGCTTCCCGCAGTGGGGAAAGCGGTCAGGTTATCGACCTAGATTCCGGCGCGACCATCGCCACCCTGAACCTCCCTGGCATGCCGCACTTGGGATCGGGCATCAGCTGGGAAGCAGAGCAAGGCCCCTTGATGATGACGCCTCACCTCAAAGAAGGCGCACTGTCCGTCATCAGCATGAAAGACTGGAGCCTAGTGAAAACCCTACCTACTCTGGGCCCAGGATTCTTCACCCGTAGTCATGACGGCTCGCCTTACATCTGGGTGGATGTGTTCTTCGGACCGAACAAGGACAAACTCCATGTCATCGACAAAAATACGTTGGAAATTATCGCCACCCTCACCCCGGAGCCCGGTAAAACCGCCGCCCACGTAGAGTTCACCAAAGATGGCCGCTTCGCGCTGGTAAGCTTATGGGAGGACGATGGCGCTTTAATCGTCTATGACGCGCTAACGCTGAAGGAAATCACCCGACTGCCTATGTCCAAGCCGTCGGGCAAATATAATGTGTACAACAAAACCCACTATGTGCGCGGGACGAGTCATTAACGAGTCAAAGGCCCGAATTACTGCAATCAAAAGATCAGATGGAAGCGCTCCCCACAAGAAATGGATAGTGCTCTCCACGGGAATTAGCCGGTCAGGCGGTTGGCTCGGGTGAGCGCGGTTTCGACGGCTCACTTTGCGCGGGAACTAAAAAAAGTCTTCGGCGCCCCCCGGCGCGGGTATTTGCTTACTCGTTGCATAGAGCGCGCCACAGTTCTACACCGACATAGCCTATGTCCCTTTGAGTTTTCCCTCGATTAATCCCTGATTTCTTTTTTAATAATTAGTGTAAAATAATGAGGTAGTTCCCAAAGGAAAGGTTAACTCTTCCCAACAGTTTAGCAGTCGTCTTCTGGTTCACTTCACAGTAAATCAACACGGATGGAGATCGGCTCAATGAAAAAACAAACTTCCTCAAAGTCTCAATTTACTGCATCGTATTCGCAAGCTCAAAATGAGGCTGCGACCAGAAAAAGCCCATGGCTTTTATGTATATACGCTTTGTTCATATTAGGGTTTCCAGCAACATCATACAGCGCCCTGATTACTCAGCAGTGGATTTCTAAAGACAAATCCAAAGCAACCGTTACCCTTCGAGGCGGAGAAAGTATAAAGCTGCCTAAAAAAGGCGGCGGAGAAGTCACTGTAGAATGCAAAGGCGCGGTTGAATGCTCAATTACCCTGGCAGACTACAAGGATAAAAAGGGGAACGTCACCTACGATACAAACCTCTCTGGCCTGCAAGCAATGAATGGCTCCATTGATGAAGGCTTTGCGACTTTTGAAATTACGACTACGGGGGATTGGGGGGGGCTATTCACTAACAGCATTGTCACTGCGAACCTAATCGACTCAACCGGGTTCAACGCAACAGTAGGGCTGCCAGGAGATCAGATTCCACAGGGGGGAACCATTGACTACAGCACACGATGGTTTTCAGAGGGAGTCATTGGATTCGATCCAGCCACAATGGACGAAATTACGCTTGGCGACTTCTTCCTGGACTCAAGTACACCCCTAACCACATTTGAATATGATGTTCTTGATTCATCAGTCCCAATAATTGCGGCAACATTTACTATTGGCGAAATATACCGTTTTAGCACAGGCTTAGAAATCGCAAGCGAAGTAACGAAAAAAATGATTGTCCCAGAGCCTGAAGCCATCGCATTATTTAGCATAGGGTTAATTGCATTTTTCATTTCATCAAGGAGGAGTCTAATTGCCTCTATTTGTCACTTACTACATAAGTAACTGGCGGCGGAGTTATTCACCTTTGTGTGCTCTCCAGAGAATCAGGGAGCACACTCCTTCCTTACGCCATGAGTATTTGCAACCTTCTGCTATTTGTTCAGGCTGGCTTATGTACACGGTGAAGCAACGTTTTCGATTTGCCGGATAGCGCCGTGCCCGTCTGAGCCTCAATGTAAGTAGTTATCTCATAGCACTACCCATTACCCGGCGGCGGCTTATAAGTCTCCTTTTTGCCCCTGTCCCCTCCTATTCCAACAACAGTATTCAAGCTGCATTCGTACACCACGCGATTGCGCCCTAGTTCCTTGGCCTTGTACAAGGCGCTATCGGCTTTCTTCACGATATCCGCCGGCGTCCTATCATCACCGCCAAAAGCAGCTACGCCGAAGCTGCAGGTAATATGATGTTTATACCCCTCAAAGTCGAATTCGAGCAATGAGATATCCTGCCTGAGTCTCTCAATGAAGCTTCTGACGCCCTGATCCAGTTCCTCCGGAAATAATATTGAAAACTCCTCCCCTCCGACTCTGGCCACTACATCCGTACTTCGAAGCGACCCATTTAGAAACGAAGACAAACAGACTAATACCTCGTCTCCCGCCCCATGCCCCCACGTATCGTTAATCTTTTTAAAATAGTCGATATCAAAGGCGACCAGCGTAAAGCTGGTTTTATACCTGCAGGCCCTGGTATGCTCATAATTCAGCTTTTCCTTGAAGTAACGCAAATTGTAAAGCCCAGTCAGCGGATCGCGGCAAGCCATCTCTTTTAAGGCTGTATTTGCTTCATCTAACTCTTTAGTCCTTTCCGCGACTTTACTGTTAAAGTCGCTTTTCATATCTCTAACAAACCTCGACATCTCGCCAAAGTCACCTGCAAGCTGTCGGATTTCCGTCCACCCTTTAGCAAGTCCTTTTTCATCTACTCCATTTTTAATCGCACCAGTATACGCTTTGAGCTTATCCAGCGGCTTGGAAATATATGCGCTAACAATGAATCCAGCCATCGCGGAGAATACAATCAACAAAAATTCAATTATATATACCTTCCTGCCTCGTTCACTGACAATTGAGGCGACTTCATTTTCGTTCATTTTGGCCACCACGCCCCAGTCAAGATCTGAAATATACCTTGTTGAAGCCAAAACCATCTCCCCTGAGTAATCAATGGCGTTTCTCATGACTATTTCATTCCCCATCATAGCCTGAGTAATGGGGACTTTATACGCGGTCTTTGATACTGTCCGTTTAAAAGTCGCATCAGAATCATGCTTAACCGGCATAACAAATTGGGCGTCTCCATTATTATCGCGTATGGCGAAAAGCCATTCGCCTGTGCTCCCCATACTAGTTCCATCTTTTAAGTCATCGATAATCGCCCCCAAATAATAATCAACTTCTATATATCCAATACGGACTCCGTTTGTGTATACACCCACAACAACACCAACACAGGGAGTGCCGTCTTCTTGATGAATATAGATAAGCGGATAGGGGCTGCTATCGCCATTGAAAATTCGGTACACAACCTCATCCATAACTGAAGAAACATAATCTCCATCAGCGTCAAATATAGATATGTTATAAATATCTGCGTGCACTGCATTTGCGTCAATGAGGATCTTCCTTATCGTAAAAATCGCCTCTGAGTCTCTACTTATATTCCATGACTGTAAGCTTTCTCTCATTTGCGTCCTGCTTGCGATAAGTAGCGCTTCTTTAACTAACCCTTCCGTTACAGTGACTATCCAGTTCTTTTTTATTAACGACAGAGAAGATAGGCGCTCCTCTATCTCTGTTCTATAGTTTTTAGTTAGAGTTAAATTCAGATACAACAGGCTGGCGAGTAGGGGCAGGACCGCTAACAGCAAAAAGTTGACGGCGAGTATATGTTTAAGCTTCATCTGCAGTTCCTTGCAGTGGTGAACTGGTACATCCGTACAAGGAAAATAGTATGCCTATTACTAATAGGCAACCAGAAAATGCTAACTTTTGATGAGTCTCTGCAAGATTGGAAAAGTGTAGCGCCTGTTTCTAGGTATTAGTTGCTTTGACTCACCCTAAAGCTGGAGTAGGAAGCTTACTTCCATTCAGCTTTTCCCCCTTCTCAGAGGAGCTTGGGCGTTAACACTCCATGCCCCTCTTGTACTCAATATCGTCTCTAGAAGACTAATACAAGTTTACGCTTTTATTTCTCGATTCACACCCACTACACCTGGCCTACAGTCTGTGTGTTGGTAGAGCTTTCAATTCGCCTCAACGCATGAAACATGCTTCTTGGTTGCAGCACTGCGTACCAATTTTAGGCTTTGGCGCGATCGCATGGAGCAAAACATGAGCCGTCGGAATAACTCCAGGGACAATTCCCCCGCTGGTGCGCCTGTTCAAGAGTTTTGATCAGAATGGATTCCAACGTTTGGGTATCAATATGCAGTCTTTCGAGGTTGTAATATCTCATTCAGTCGAAAGGCGCACTCTTTAGTTGCACGTTCACAAAAAGGCGTCAAAGGATAAGAGACGCCCCCACCAGCAGCTCTTCCGCCAGTGCGCCGCGAAATGCTTCGCCATCTTCATCGAGTTCCGAGTTGATCAGGACGAACACGCCGTGACTCAGATCTTCCGTCAGAATCAGAATATTGGCGGCGCCCAGGTCTCGGCCGCTGTGTCCTACGAACTGGCGCTCGTTAACGCCTTCTGTGGTCCAGCCCAGGCCTTGATAAGGGTATATCGTGGATTTGACCTGTCGCCGCAGCATCCGCCTGGGGGCTCCTGGCGACAGGATGTCTCTACTGTTTGCGCCGCCAATCATCGCGCGCACAGCTTTACTGAGATCCTCTATCGAACAGCGAAGCATGCCGGCGGGAACATCCGGATAACCTTGTTGCGGCAGTTCTACGAAGTCGCCGTTTTCATAGTCATAAGGCTTGGCGAGCACATCGGGATCGAACTGTCGCAGGTACCAGTGGGCATTCCAGATTCCGAGGGGTTCAAGCACATGTCTTTCCACATAAGAGGCAAAGGGCTGGCCGCTGACGCACTCGACTACATATCCCGCCAGCGCCATCGCCACATTGCTGTAATCCCATTTTTGTCCGGGCCGCGCTCGACTGTATGAACTCTCTGGCGAGTAGGCGTCCCCTCCTCTCACCAGATAATTCTTTAGAAAGTTAGTCAGACTTTGCCTGGGATCGCCCTCATAGGAAGGGCTGCCATGCCCTTCATCGGAAATACTGGAAGTGTGCGTAAGGAGTTGTCGGGTTGTAATGGAGTCTTTGGGGCGATGAGGATTTCTAACCGGAAAGTCGATGAAGTCATTCACATCTGAGTCCAGGTCGAGCCCTTCCCGCTCAAAAAACTGCACCAGCGCGGTGGCGGTGAATAGCTTGCTGATTGACGCCAGATGCATGGGCGTGTCGACAGTGAGTTTGCGTCCCTTGCCGATATCGGCGAAACCAAAAGACGTTGAATAAAGCGTCCCTTGGTCTTTGGACATGATCGCCACGGAAGCTCCCGCCACATGAGCGGCATGCATGCGCGGTTGAATGCTTGATTCAAATTGCTCCCGCCACTCATCGAAAGAACGCGAAGCGTCATGGGTCGATTTCGCGAAGGCGAACTGAGGAGCGATCAGGCCTGCCATTCCCATTTTGAGCAAAGAACGTCTAACTAAAATCATGGATAGTTCCCTTACATAAGTCGTCGGATGTGACGCCAGACGGATGGCGTCGCTTAACATCACCTAATCGTGTTCCAGACCACACTTTGGTCCACCAGAGGCGAATCTATGATCTCATCGCCAATCCATTTCAATATTTATTAGAGAGCCCTGGGCCATTTAAAACAAATATGAAACCATTATTTATCAATACTTTTTTGCTTCTGTACATACCGATACATTTCTCACCTGAACATCGACAGTGGGTATTTCTTTAAACATTGACGCCAAAGGGGTTCCATTGTGAAGAATCACGCTCACAAAACCATATTTCATAGCGTCATTTTTGTAAGACTTACGGGTAAGTAACGAGATTCTGGTTTATCAGAAAAAAGCTAACCCGACATCAAATATGCGGCATAGAATGCCTATATTGATGCCGGATTAATAAATCAGAATAGATTCCGACGTCTGGGTACCTAAGTATGGCGGATGCCAGGAAGGATATCGGAAACTACCTGATGCTCCTTCACGGAGCAATTCTGAACAAAACCGCCAATCGCATATGGAAAGTAAGAATCAAGAGAGTATCGATTAATCAGGCAAACAAACAGCTTCCCTCTATTTGTCTACAACGACAGGGCCTGCCCGTGTCGGGCATGTCTCCCTCTTCTAGCCGCCACGTAGACGCATCCATGCGCCTCTTTATTAATATGCAAATAACATTACCATTTTAATGATATATGAGAAAAATTAATCGACTTGTGAAAATATACCATTTTTTTTCATCTTTAATATGCTTTAAGCTCTTGTGATCCACTATTAATAGCATTAACTATTGGTTTGTAAATGAATAAAGTTACCACTGCTACAGTGCGCCCGGTTGTTGCCTATGCTTGTCAGGTAATGAACGTAATGCCCTTGACCGCTGAAACCTTCCAGGTTGAGCTACAATCGCCCGCCGGCGCCGCTTTAGACTACCATGCGGGTCAATACCTCCAGCTTGAGCTAGACTTAAACAGTGATGGAAAACCGCAATCCCTGTTTTACTCCATTGCTAACAGTTTTAATCCAGAGCGACCTCGTCACCTGCAGCTTTTTATTCAAAACTGTAGTGAACTGACGGATAAAATTGTAAGTCGCCTCTTTCAACTAAGTGAAAACAATACAAACGTAAAAGTGACACTACCAATGGGACAGGCATTTTTACAAACCGACCTTCGCTTAAATCATTTATTAATAGCAGCAGGTTCGGGAATTTCTAAAATAAAATGTTTAACTGAAGAAATTCTAAGACAACAACCAGACGCTGATGTAAAGGTTTACTGGTCGAATAAAAATATCAACGACTTCTACCTGCTCGACGAGTTTCAAACCTGGGTAGCTCAAAGTAAAAATCTTCACTTCACACCTATCTTAGAATCAGCCGATACAGACTGGCCTGGCCGTTCGGGTTACATCTATGAAGTGATTCAGGAAGACTTTGAAGCTCTCGATGCTGCTCAGGTTTATCTATGTGGTTCGCCACAAATGGTATACGGTACAATCGATAAGCTTAAATCCATTGGTCTAAAAGAAGAAGCCTGCTACTCAGATGTTTTTGAATATGCTCCGAGAGATCGAAAGTTAGCCATATAGATAATTTAACTCCATTATACCTGCGAAAGATTTTCACCATAATTTGGCGACATATCCATGTCGCCAAATTGACGCTGTAACTCCCCCCATGAAGGCGGCGACATCGCCATGCAAAATTAGTCTAAAGGGAAAGCTGCGCCAACATACGCACGCCAGTGATGAGCAATACAACAGCAAAGATCTTCTTTAGTTTCGCCGCGTCCAGTTTTGCGGCCAGTGACGCCCCTACTGGCGCGAACATTACGGTTAGCGGCACAATACAAAGGAAGCCAATGAGATTGACTAATCCATATGTGCCGGCTGGCGCATCATTTGGCGTACTGCCCAATACCAACATTGTCAGCGCGCCCGGCAACGAAATGATTAGTCCTATTGCTGCAGCGGTGCCGACGGCCTTATGAGCTGGGTAGTTATATAAGGTGAGTAATGGAACAGAGATAGTGCCGCCGCCGATGCCAACCATAGAGCTGAAAAAACCGATGGATGTCCCCATCGCAGTTTGTCCTGCTTTATTGGGTAATTGCTGGAACAGCGCGGACTTCCCGGTTCTGAACAGCATATTCAGCGCAGACAAGGTCGCTATCACACCAAACAATACAGTAAGCCAGGCGCCGTCAACGCGAGTCACTAGCCAACTACCCGCCAACACACCAATAAGAATAAATGCGGCCCAGCGTTTTAAAAGGTCAACATCCACATTGCCTTTTTTATTGTGCGAACGGATTGAGCTAATGGACGTTGGCACTATCGTCGCCAGTGAGGTTGCTGTCGCCACAACCATTGCAGATTCTGGTGATACGCCAAAGCTTTGAAACAGGAAAAACAACACCGGCACAATAACGATGCCGCCGCCGACGCCTAACAAGCCGGCTAAAATACCGGCGAATATTCCCGTCGCGACCAACGCCAGAAGGGTAGAAATATTATTTGTTATGAATTCAGTGATACTCATCAGCTAAGGGTTCTATTATTAAAGACCGAAAAGACCCGCCATCGGCGCATGGAGCCATTGCGCCCCCTGTTGCCAGGCTTTTGTGTTGAACAACATCATCTATCTATCCGCCATCTATTTGTGCAACGACGGGGCCTGCGCATGTCCTGCGGCTCGCCCGCCGCGCAGGCGCATCCGAGCGCCTGATTAGTAACATGGCAATGTCATCGCCATGTTTAGAACACTAGACCGAGAGTTCTTTTCTCACGATCTCAGCGCCAGCTCGTAAGGCGTTTAGTTTGCCTCTCGCCACTTCACGGGACAGCGGCGCCATACCGCAATTGGTGCAGGGATAGAGTTTGTCAGCATCAACATACTTAAGCGCTTCTCGCAGAGTGGCGGCGACTTCTTCAGGCGTTTCAATGGTGTCAGTCGCCACGTCAATAGCTCCCACCATGACTTTTTTACCTCGAATGAGTTCGAGTAGCTCGATTGGCGCCAGGGAGTTGTGACACTCCAGCGAGATGATATCGATGTTAGATCGCTGCAGCTTTGGGAACACTTCTTCGTATTGTCGCCACTCGGAGCCTAACGTTTTCTTCCAATCTGTATTGGCTTTGATGCCATAGCCGTAACATATATGTACAACCGTTTCGCATTTAAGCCCTTCGATTGCTTTCTCTAAACAGGCGACCCCCCATTCATTAACGTCATCAAAAAACACATTAAATGCGGGCTCATCAAACTGAATGATATCAACACCTGCGGCCTCTAACTCTTTCGCTTCCTGATTGAGAATTTTGGCGAACTCCCAAGCTAGCGTTTTGCGGCTTTTATAATGATTATCATAGAGTGTATCCACCATTGTCATAGGGCCTGGCAGGGCCCATTTAATAGGTTGATCGGTCTGCTCACGTAAAAACTTGGCATCTTCAACAAACACGGATTTCGGACGACTTACAGGACCAACAACCGTCGGCACACTGGCGTCATAACGGTCACGAATTTTAACGGTTTCCCGCTTTTCAAGATCAACGCCGCTCAGGTGCTCAATAAAGGTAGTCACAAAATGCTGACGCGTTTGTTCGCCATCGCTAATGATATCGATGCCTGCCTGTTGTTGCTCTTGCAAAGACACTCGCAACGCATCCTGCTTTCCGCCAACCAGCTCATCCCCTTGTAATTTCCAAGGCGACCAAAGCTTCTCAGGTTCCGCCAGCCAAGATGGTTTAGGCAAACTTCCGGCAGTAGACGTAGGTAATAGTTTTTTCATAATTAATGCTGCTTAGTATCTCAGTTGAACATTAGGCGTAATTAGCTGACCAATTTTCCAGAATGGCCTGATAGGGCTTGATGAAGTGCTCCTCAGCAAACTTCCCCTGTTTAATCGCCAAGTGGCTACGCTCTTCACGATCATAAACAATTTGAGTCAGAGAATGATCTGAGTGCTTCAAATCTGGCTGATAGTGAGTACCTGCAACAGAATTGGCATTATAAATCTCAGGGCGATAAATCTTCTGAAAGGTTTCCATCGCACTTATCGTGCTAATAAGCTCAAGGTTGGTGTAATCAGTGAGCAAGTCGCCAAAGAAGTAGAAAGCCAAAGGCGCAACACTATTTGGCGGCATAAAATAGCGAACCTCAAAGCCCATTTTTTTGAAGTACTGTTCAGTCAGAGAGGATTCGCTTGGTAAATATTCAACTCCCAATACTGGATGCTGATTTTCAGTTCGATGATAAGTTTTGTTGTCTGAAACGCTCAGGCATATGACAGGCAATTTATTAAAATTCTCTTTGTAAGCCTTTGAGTTGAGGAAATCTTTAAAGAGATTGCCATGCAAATCGCCAAAGTTATCTGGAATGCGAAATTCAGCCTGCCCTTTATTATGATCGCGAAGCAGTACGCTAAAGTCATAGTCGCGCACGTATGAAGAAAAGTTATTCCCTACAATACCTTCAATACGTTTATTAGTTTTGTGATCGATAATATTGGTCTTCAATATTTCAATGGAGGGGAAGTGTTGACCATTGCCTTCAATATCTATATCGACAGAAATGATTTCCATCTCGACAGAGTAACGGTTTCCTTTGGGGTTGTCCCAATACGCTAGAGCATTGAACCGACTGTCAATCATCCTTAATGCCTTGCGCAAGTTCTCTTTGCGGCTGTCCCCTCTCGCCAAGTTGGCAAAGTTGGTTGTGATCCGCGTGCTGTCAGAAGGCTGATAGTTTTCATCGAAACAAATGCGTTTAATAGTGTATGTAAAACCTTTACTCATTGTGATCTGGTATCCCGTCTCTTGAAGTAAAATCTGAATCTTTTCAATGCTCGTTATGGACTTCTAAAGCGTCTTTCCTGAGATGTAGCCTATGAGTCTAAGTAAACATCAGCCGTACTGCTGTTGAGCGTTAGGAGCAGAGTAAAGTGCACGTTATACACGGCCCTCAATATGAATTAAATTGATTTTATTTAATACATCCATGAGCAGTATTCATGGGTCTCTTTAACGCAGGAAAGCCATACTGAATTGCTCGTTCCCGAAGATTGCCGCTCCACTCCCTATGCTGGCTACGGCCAGTTCACAATACGTCTGCAAGATGAATCGCCCCAGGTTTGTCGGAAGCTATTCTGAAGTCAAAAATTCCGGGAACAGGTGATTCCGCGAGGAAACCAGCTAATAATTGACTTTTCTTCCAGGCTGATTTCCTCTCATGATGTTGCGCTGTTGTTGCAGAAGATATCAAAAGCGCGTGATGCGACTTACTTTGAATCTACTTTGATACCCCTACAATAATATATGCGCCAGGATAATATTCATTTCTATCTCCAAGTAACGCTACGTCTATAGTGCACTCCACTGCGTCGCCCTCATACACAATATTGTAGTTAACTCTCATGTTTGCTCTTGACTCGACAATTGATGCGACATCTTCAGCCATTAATACTCGTACCAGAATTGAGTTAGACATAGACATATCAACCTCCTGCTTTATTCCTTTTTCACGAAAGAGACTCTTACATCAATAGTCGCCATGTCCCTCACGACAAGCCCTATAATAACTGTCCCGTCAACTTTCGGCGCCCCCAGTCAATTCTCCATAGAATTTAGTAATTTCTTGCGCTCCACAGATAAATTGACACTTTTCCCCGCTTTCGGCATCCCTAATTTTGGGGATGTCATAACCTCAAGGGAGTAACTCAGATATTGCTGGAATATCTATAAGCGAGGCAGAAGATTGCTAATCAATTGAATTACAACTATTTGGAAGCGGAGACATGGCGTACTTGAGATATTGAACGCTATTTTTACCTCATTGCCGGAAAACGTGGTCAATATATTCACTGTGTGGCACGACTTCCCTGCCCGTGCATTGAGGGCCTTTTACGCTGGCCTCAGTAGCGTGACGAGACGTAGCTGGGAATTAACCCCAACTTTGCTATAAATGCTCTTTATTTGGCTACGGACGGTATTTATCGCCTTACATTGCTTCTCACTGATTTCTTTAGGCGACATTCCTTTCAATAGTTCGGCCGCTACTTTTGATTCAGAGGCGGTAAGGTGGAAATCATTCATCAAACGGCTTTCCTGAGATTCAATCTTGTCCTCCTCTATAATTACGGTAGCGCCTGTTTTCATTTCGCCTAAAAGGCTTCTTCTTTCATCATTGGGGGTGATAGTTAACGATAACTCTCCTCGTATTCCGTTGGGTACCTGTAAGGTTTGAGTTATACGTGACTTAAGCGCCTTATAAATCGCTTTTTCTATTATGATATTCGCTACAGAAGATGAGTTCACACAAAGGCGACGACATTTTTCACATAAGCTTGTGTGAGGATCATAAATAGTACGTGCGGCGTAGGAGTTCATATATTCTATAAAGCCGGATGAATCGATATATATTATGCCGACAGCCAGTTTATCCAGCTTTACTTCACAGGTAGCGGCGCGAAGTTCCAGACTCGAAACCTCTTTTTGTATGGCTATGACGCGCGACAGGTGTTTAACAATATATTTGAGTCTTGCTTCTTCTTTAACTGTATAGTGCCCTTCCTGAGAAGAGCGTATTAAAGTAAAGTTCAGTAGTTTTCCGTTTCTAGCTTCTAGAACAGCACCGAGAACATGTTCCATGTCGCCTTGTTTTAGCCAGTCGTTAAAAAATTCGCTTCTCTGCCAAATATCTTTATCATTCGTATACTCAATAAGCCCCCTATCAGATAAATATTTGCCAAGCTTGGCATAGCCAGGCGTCCAGAAACACGGGTTTACAGATGCATAGTAACCCTCATATTCCTTCATTAAGTTTGCGTCAACGCCATAAATGCAGTGCTCTATCTGGCTAGGGCTTGTTGGGTTGTGCTCAAAGAAACCAGCGGAAGTTGATTCAAATGACTCGATAAGTCTCTTGATGAAGCGTTCCCAGCCCTCTTGCTGAAAAAGCGTGTCGTAGATGCTCTCGATAACTTGAAAGTCAGGATTATCCATATCAGCTTTCCTCCATATCCCGCTCGATACCTGACCGTGCTCTTACACCCAGGAAATAACGAACGCTCGGTATGAATGCTGTTACATCAACATGACCCAATCATCTTGTCCACTTAGGACATTATAGTTGACATAAGAAGGTTTTTTCAGACGAGTAACCTGGACCATTCATCCAACTAACCATTATCCCGATCATACTCCTGCCGTGCGCTGCGTATTTCATCATGGTGTGTGTTGGCCCAAGAAACCAGTTTCCAGAGTGACTTGGCCAGGCCTTCTCCCAGCGGGGTCAGTTCATACTCCACCTTTACTGGGACTTCCGGGTAAACCGTGCGGTTAACGTATCCATCCCGCTCCAGATCTCTCAAGGTTTGCGTCAGCATGCGTTGAGAAATGCCTTCGATTCGGGTTTTCAGCGAATTGAAGCGGTCTGGCCCCTCTACGAGGCTGAATAAGATCAGCATTGACCATTTATCCCCTACCTGACTGACCACATTTCGAATCGGACAGTCTTCATTTTGCAGAAAAACTCGCTTGCCGTTTTTGGTCTTGGTGCTCATTACTCTTCACTCACAGGTTATCAAAAGGTAACTAGGGCAGATTTTAGTGCCTAATTGTTGTCCAAAATTCTTTTCTGTATGTTAGTACACATTAGTAACCTACTTGAAGACAATTTTATGACTCAATCTCTACTTAACCTCGCGCTAAATGAATATGCAACACGCCGCGCAGAATCTGGAATCGATTTTTTTACCCCCAAATACGTAGCTGTCGGCAAGTTTAACGTTCGGTATGTACGTCACGTTAAAGAGAATGCGCCAACGTTGGTGCTGCTTAACGGTTTACCTCAAAGCATCCGCATCTGGGAGAGTTTTTGGGAAAGGCTATCCCATGACTTTGATCTGCTTGCCTTCGACATTCCTGGATTCGGGCTTACCAAAGCGGATGAAAGCGATATGTCGCCGAGAAAACTGGGGCGAGCCGTCATCGACATAATGGACCACTTTGGCATTCAGAAAGCGCACCTGATTGGCCCCGATGTGGGCGTGCCGACAACGCTTGCGGCCGTTATTGGTCATCCTGAGCGCTTCGAGAGTATTAATATTTTTGACGGCCCTGGCAGTTATCCGCCCAAAATGTCACCCATTTTGACGGCGGTCATCAAATCAGGTTTCGTCAGATGGCTTGCGAAAGGGCTAAATAGAAAGGCGGTTATGAAGACTAACTTTATGGTCGCAGTGAAAGAAGGTTACAAGCGCTACCGGCCAACAAAAAATGCAATTCGAGAGTATTACCAGATAACCCATGACCTGCAGAGTCATCGTTGCGCCATGAGTTTCTTTGGCGCCTACGCTCAGGATCTTCCCTGGATTCAGGAACGCCTGCGGAGCATTTCGGTTCCTACTTTGGTTACCTGGGGAAAACTCGACCCCTTCGTTGACGTCAGCAACGCCGACTATCTTGCATCGCACATCCCCTTGAGCAAACTCGTCATCTTTGAAAACGCCTCCCACTTTTCATCTGAAGATGCGGGAGAAGAGTATCTAAAGACCTTAACTAACTGGTGTCTGGGTGAATACAAGGGGGTACGGGGGAAAGCTTGATCCCCCCTACTCCTTTATTTCCCATTCCTTCTTTTGTATTTGTGTCGACTATTTGTGTCTGCGTTGCCGAGACTTCGCCCTGCCTTTCCATCAGGTTGGCGGAGTCTTTGCGGGCGCTCAGGAGCTATCCGCCACTGCCGCGTCGAGTGTGGGGATATCGATCTTCTTCATGGTCATCATCGCGTCGAACGCGCGCTTCGCCTCGATCGGGTTGGAACTTGTGGTCAGATCTCGACGGTCAACTCGGTCCCTTCCCGACCGCCGGGAAAATCACCGGGGGCCATGTTGATTCGGCCGACATGACTATCTGGAAAAGTGGCGGCATAGAACTCAGCCGCCTTGCTGGCTTCACCGTGGTCAAACCACAGACAGGTAACGAGGTTGGTCATCTCTGCCCTCCTTATTTGTTGGGCGCAAACCCTTTGTTGCAATCACAGAGTAGTCGTTCAGCGACATCCCATTTCGACCGTCGTGTGTAAAAAATATTGAAATAAGCTTATTTGTTATTCCGACAGTATGATGTTTTGACTGGGCTCCGCCTATTTCCTGTTTCTATCAGTCACCTCGAAGTGCGCCACCTGATCGGTGCGAGCATTTTATGATGTTGTTTATGTCATTAAATCTCCATGACGTACCAGAAGCTTTTCCCATAGCAAGTTCAATTCATTGTCGGTGCTGGGATACGGAGGGGCGAACTCAGGTATATATAGCCAGTGATCTATCTGTGAGGGCTGGATATACTCAACTCTATCGTCAACTAAGATGGCGCTGCTCATGTTTGAGTTCGGTATGAAATTTAGATCTTTGTATTCGCCGCTCCAATTGATATATTCAAGGTCTTTAAACCATTCAGGGGCGGCCCCTTCATCTGAAAGCAATACTGCTATTTTGCGAAACCGTTCTTCGTTAATAGCAGTAAAAATAACAATTCGTTGGAATGCCTGCTTACAGTTTGTCAAGAATGAATGTAAGTTAGGCCGAGGTATTTGACTCATCGCATTCGAGATCAATGTGCCCTCAAGATCTAGCGCCAAAACAGAGTTTGGCGCAATTGAAATATCATAGTTTGATTTTAACTTATTGCTATTCACTGATCTTAAGTCCTGTTGTTAGGGAACCTCTGAATAACCCATAGCTATCGTAAAAGCCCCTCTTCATTGTAAGTTTGATACAGCCATATATGGTTTTTTGCGACAGCATTCGCCGCCTCTCAGGGCGAAGCGGCCTATATCAGAGACATCTCCGCCCTTTCCCAGCTCAACCTATTTTCTACTACAAAATCACTAAATGTTCTTGCCGGGCGACCAGTCATGTCTTCGACTTCGCAAGTAAGGCGCTCTTCGGAGCCTCCCGCTATAGCAGTATCCAATAAGGATAGAAGACTGGCGTATTCAGGCGCCATCCCCATGCGTTCAAATCTTTCCTTCAACTGCCGCTCCGTCAACATCACATGTTTGACAGGACGACCAATCGTTGTGGAAATTATTCTCGCTACATCAGTGTAGGTAATGAGCTGGGGCCCCGTCAGGATTAAGTCTCTATTCAAGGGCTCCCGTTGAGTTAGCGCGGTAGCGGCTACTGCTGCGATATCTCCCGCATCGATAAAAGGGATAAGGCCATCTCCGGTTGCTGAATATATCGCCCCCTCGTCCCTGATCGTCAGCAAATGTTGTTGCTCGGAAAAGTTCTGCATAAACCAGGAAGGTCGTAATACGGTCCATTCCGGCGCGTTTTCCGCCAGATATTGATGAACGGCGCCAAGCAGTGGGCCGCCCTTAGGCAATGAGGATGCGCTAAGTAACACGAAACGACGCACGCCGTTCTTAATCGCAAGGTCGATAAAGGGGCGCATCGCTCCCAAAGGCTCACTGACATTGGAGGGGACGAGCAGGTAGACGGCGTCGACTTGGGAAAGCGCCGCCTCAAAAGTGCTGGCGTCGCTCCAATCAAACAAAACGCTATCGTAAAACTCAACAACGGGTAAAGAGCGCGCCGCCAATCTCACTCTGATATCGGCGGAGGCCAGTCTGGAAGCGATGCGTCTACCGGTCTTTCCCGTACCGCCAGTCAAAAGCACTGTCCTCATAGCTTGTTCTCCGCTTCGCCTTGCAGAGGCGCGAGATTATCCAACGCTTCGAGCGCCACAAGAGGATTCCAGTAGTCAACATAGCGTTCAATCATCCCATCGCGAACTGTAATCACGGATATATAGCGTTGATGGTAAGGACGCTGGGTCTTGAGTGCGCGTCCTGCACATTCGAACTCCAGAATCACCACATTTGGAGTCAATGTGTGATGTATCTGGGGCTCACTCAGGCTGTCGACGGCAAGCATTTCACCTAGTTTGGATAAGTATGAGGAAAGCGCTACACGCCCTTTTATTTCTCGCACGCTGTCAGGCGGCGCATAGGGGAACTCCATAACGCCGTCAGGAGCCATCATCGCCACAAAGTCCTCTGCGGTCTGGTCCACAAGCGCACCGAGGGAATGTTTGAGCATTTCTGAGAAACGAGCGAATTCTGAGGTGTGATCAACCATTACCTATAACTCCTTGCTCATCGTTGGAACGGCATCGTATCATCGATAAAACCTTACAAGAGATGATCAATGGAACGCAAGCGTATCGACGAAAATAAAAAACGCCGTCGCCCTTCCGGGGCGGCAGTGAAGCAGGAAGCGGTCACTCAGGCGATTGAACGAGCTTTATTCCAGGTGTGGGCTAAAACAGGCTATGCGGCGCTAACCATGGAAGCGGTGGCGAAGCAAGCAGGAGTGGGCAAGGCTGCAATCTATCGGCGTTGGCCATCCAAACTGGCGATGGTGAATGATGTTCTTACCCAGGTTGGGACAAGCTTGGCGGTAGCGCCAGACACGGGTAACTTGCGCAGTGATATCCTGGCCCTTTTAAAGAACTTACGGCGGCTCCTGAGACACCCTCTTGTCTCGCGCATACTTCCAGACCTTCACGCAGAGATGCCGCGAACGCCGGAACTCGCCGCCGCCATCCGCTCAGAGTTGCAGGTGCAACGGAGAGAGCGAGCCAAAGAAATACTGAAACGCGCCAGCGCTCGTAATGAGCTATCTGCGGATACTGATTTTGATATTGCGGCGGACATGTTTGGCGCCCTCATCTACTGGCGCATGATTATTACTCGTCAGAAGGCCGATAACGCTTACTTGGAAAGGTTGTCCGATGTAATGATGAAAGCATTGGGACCTTCTTGAGTACATCAACATCGCGGCGCTTTGATGTGCCGCCAAATAACTAAACGGTATTTATTTCAACTTTCAACGGAAATATAAGTCACCTGACCTGCTAAGTTAAATACGACCGCCAGCAAATAGTGAGTGATGTCTGCTGAAAACTGGATATCAAAGACAGCGAAAGATTCTTCGTCCTCTGGATACAGACCGACCCTATGAAGCGAAAGCGCCTTCATGAAAGTCTCTTTATTAATCGGCGCGTTGCCAAAAACAACTCTAGTCTCTTCTTCTGAAAGTGCATCAAGATGATGTTGCAGATAAAATCTCGCCGCCTCTGACTCTTCTCCCTGGTCAAAGTCATTGGATATGGCTGAAAAAGCACGATCTGCGTAGTTTTCCAGAGAATCAATAAACGTCGAGATGACTTCAAAATCACCTTTTTCCAATTCGTCGGACTCTAAGTTGAGATCAACCTCGACTTCTGCGCCATTAATAACAACCGTTCCCTCGTAGTATTTCTCAAGGTGGTTTGGGTCAATTTGTCCGAAAATATCAATTCCCATCTGCATCAATTCCTTAGATAACAATACATTTCCATGGAGAGAAAGAGTTATAAACTATTCCTCACAAAAACCGAGCATCCACAAACTCTGGCGACTGCCAGCGATCAGCCTGGTTGTTACTGATGAAGGAGCCATACCAGGATTCGAGGTCTTTGTAGTTGGAAGTCATTTTCTTCTCATCAAGTCCTGCTTCCTTGAGTTGCGCCATGTCGGCGAACTGGCTTGTCCGGGGGTTCACCAGGGCCACTGACAACATGCCTTCAAAGTCGATTACTCCGCTCAGTTCGGGCCAGTATAGAACCACATCCGGCGTATTAACGGTTTTAAACGCAGAGGCGGATCGTAGCAACGCCATTAGTTTTTCCGCTAAGCGTTCATCCGGTCCCATCACCGACATTACAAAAAAGCGAAATGCTTCTGCATCGGCCTCGTATTTCAACAGAACAAAGTAAGGCCCGCCCATGGCCAGTTTAAGCACATTAGACAGAGCCTGTTCCGTGGTCCCAGAAGCAGGCTCCCAGTCGATCCGGGGCGACTTGTCACCCCAATACCAATTGCGATACATCGCATCCCAGTCCGACACGGACTCGACGCCTGCGGCGGGAGAAGCCAGCCACGCTTCATATTCGGATTCGGACAGGTGTAACTTACCGGCGATAATAAACGCGTCACTCATTGGAGCCGTCTCGCTAATCTCTGTAAGGGGGTGGGGAAAAATATAAGCGTTACCGACTCATCTTCATAGCTATTTATCGCCTGGCTAACGCGCCTCGGAGCGATTCGCCGCCTTCAACCCGATCTCATTACATGTCATAGGGTCGGGATCAGTGTGTGCTACCGCGAAGATGGACGGGTCTTTAATTGATATATATTCGCCAGTTCATCCAAGAATATGTATAGGTATTGATTCATTTCATCATAGTTATGATTGAGCAACGCTTGCGGCCCTTCAACAAAACGATAACTTGATGCGTCGCTCAGGTCGTCATTCTCAATTAAGAGAGCAACCGTTTCCCCCGTAAATTCCATATGACATTGAAAACCAAACACCAGATCGCTGTAAGCAACTATCTGTCTTGGACAGCCTTCGCTGTACGCAATGATGTCGGCGTCAGGAGTCAGTCCTGGCATGTCGTTATGCCAATGGCCTACTTTGATCACGTCATCGAAATGTGAGAATAGGCCATGAGCCAACCCGGCTTTAGTCAGGACAATAGGAAATTTACCGATTTCTCTTTCGGGACTGCGCTGATACTTCGCGCCTAAAGCTTCGCCTACCAGTTGAGAGCCCAAGCAAATACCTATAACCGCCTTCCCCGTCTTAATAGCTTTTGCGATAACTGTTTGCTCTCCTTTTGAGTCAAAGTACGAGCACTCCTCAACGGTTGTGTCTGGATTTTGCGGGCCGCCCATAACAATCAGAAAGTCAATATCGTCCAGACTCTGCGGCAAATCATCTCCTTCATACAAGCGAGTATAGGTCACCGTAAACCCTCTCGTTTTGGCCCAGATTTCGTATGCGCCGGGAGCCTCAAAATATTCATGAATGATAAAATGAACGTGCATCGTTAGCCTCAATAGGAAAATTATCGAGAAGAAATGCTATATCAAAAATATCAGGCCTGTTTTATATTACCAGACATGATGTATCGATAAGCCGCCAACCATGCACGCAAACGATCTAATTCAGAAATCCCCCAAAAGCCAATTGACCACAAAAAGAATCCAGATGCCGTCCAGTTATTTAGATGACGATCACTCACACCCGTGGCATCAATTAATATTTCCTTATAAGGGGTTGTTACAGTCAAGTATTGAGGGTCAGTGCACAATTCTCCCTCATAATGCGATGTTATATATCCCAGCGAATACAGCTCATAAGTCTATAGCCATAACTGATACTGAGTTCTTGGCTGTCTACCTCAACCCTGATGCTCATGTCAGGTATAGAAGCAGACCTAAGTCGTTTCTGGTTACTCGGTTCGTAAAAGAATTGGTGCTGTTGTTGTTTGATGAGTCTTACGCCCATACAAGTGAGGCGATGCTCTCCCATCTGCTGACTGTATTGAGAGATCAGATAGATATTTCCGACCATTACCACATCCCTTTCTTAATACCAGAAGACAGAAGATTATTTGCAATATTTACGCAGCTAAGAGACAAACCGGACTTGCAGTTCACCTTAGAAGATTGGGCATCCAGGGTTGGCGCTTCGGAGAGAACGCTATCAAGGCTCTGTGCGAAAGAGTTCAATCAGTCATTTTCTTTGTGGCGAAAAAATATAAGACTCGTTCTGTCTTTGAGATTATTGGAGTCCGAGCGCTCAATTCAAGATATTGCTATTGAGCTGGGCTACGCTTCCAGCTCCGCATACATACACGCATTTAAAGGGATGTTCGGTCAAGCTCCGAGTCAATATCGCAGCCATCGCATGACTAACGCATTGACTCACTAGTCAGTGCGTTTCATAAGGGGGAAAGTTGCGTACAACAAATCACTCTCATATAACGCAGTTATACATTGCGTCACAGGCGCCAACTATTATTTATGGAAGGCGTCTTGGTCTATGAAACGCAGCCTTAAATAACAGGCCAAACCTGTTAATTGAAACGCTCGCAACCTTATGGTTACTACGCGAGCGTTTAGGGTATGAATGAAAGTATTACGCCAGCCAGTTGTAACTTTTTTGGCATTATAAAAAGAAAATACTCCCACTAGATTGCATTAGTGAAAATATGCAAACTTGCGCTATTGTATCCCGCAAAATCCAGTCGCCGGCTCGCTAACTTCAACTTCGCCTTTGCTATCAAAGGTCGCACTGCATTCACTGGTTACCAAGTCTTTTTTGGCGGCTGTGCACACCATCGATCTTAATGGAGAAAGATCGATAATAATTTTTTTATCACTTTTCAACGTATCTAAGTCGTTGATGAGCGCATCAATCGTACACTCATGGCTTCCTAACTCTATGCTTGGGTCGGCGCCAGCTTTGGAGTGCCCAATAAAAGTGCTGGGCGCTGTTTGCACCGCCACAGGCTCTATATGCACCGAGTCGCCAAATTGTCGGATACTTTCTTTGAAGGCTTTCTGAAAGCTTCTTGCGCTTTCAACGCCTCTGTGGGACATACCCACCCCTATAGTGGCGTTTTGAGTATCTTTTACTTTAAAGATGAAGGCCGTACAAACGGTTAACTCCCCGGAGCACAAGGTGGTTTTGGCCGCGCCAGCCGTCTTGAGCGCCGTAGTGCAGCCCATTGCAACGTTTTTGATTATTGTCATTTGCTTTCCTTTTATATTGTTATTGCGACCGTTGAGCCTAACCCCGCGAACCTTACGAAAAGGTTACGGTAAACTCCGTGCGCCTGCTTACGCCAGTATCTAAGGCGCGCTTAAAGCCTCCCTGAGCCGTTGCGGAAGCGACACGGGTCTTTTAGTTTCTGGCGATACGGCGACCTGGGTTAAGGACGAGCGGCGCGCCAAGTTTATGGGCCAGGAATTCGTGCACGGCTTCTATTACGAAATATGAGATGCGCGGCGTATAGACGATGCCCGCCGGATCGCAGTCGCCAAACAGTATTCTTCGTTGTGTCGTAAAACTCATGACATTCACTCGCTGGTTATCTCTTTTCCGTTATTATGCGCAAACCCCCCTAGAATACCCCCTATGAAATAGATTTCAGGAGACGGTCAGGCATGTATATCGGCAAATTGGCGAAAATGTCCGGGGCGACGCCGAAGGCCATTCGCCACTATGAATCCCTGGGGCTGTTGCCGGAGCCGCAGAGAAGAGAGAAATACCGCGTGTACTCTGACGACGATGTGGAGGCGGTCACGCTGATCAAACAGGCGCAGTCCCTGGGATTTAAGCTGTCCGAGCTTAAAAAGCTGGTGGAAGGCGTCAATGTGTCGAAAGGCTTTCCCTTCGATGCGGCGATAGCCATGGTCAAGGTGAAACGGGAAGCCCTGCGCGAGGAAATGGAAGCAATTCAAAACCTGGACAAACGCCTCAAGCAGTTGCAAGAAGATCTGCAAAACTCGTCCTGCCGCTGTTGACTCTGCCCCTAGGGACAAGGTTTAGCATCTGCGCCGTCAAACGGGTATCTGATTAAGTGTTTGGAGGTTGTAGATGAAAAAAATACTGGTGCTCAACGGCAGTCCTAAAAACAACGGCTTCGCCAGCGCCTTGTCGCAGCACTATGCGGCGGCTGCGAACGAGGCGGGATTTCCTGTAACACAGGTGAACCTGCGGGAGTTGGAGTTTGATCTCAATCTGGCGGCGGGATATGACGCCATCATGCCCCTGGAGCCGGATTTATTGCGACTGCAGGAACAGGTTATGGAAGCGGATCATCTGGTCTTCGCCTATCCAGTATGGTGGGGATCGGTTCCAGCGTTGATGAAAGGCGTGCTGGATCGCATTCTGTTGCCGGGATTCGCATTTCGCTTTGAAAAAGGCGCGTCCTTTCCGCAGCAACTGCTGGCGGGAAAAACCGCGCGGCTGCTGGTGACCATGGATACGCCTCCCTGGTACTACAAGCTGGTTTATGGCGCGCCCAGCCATAAAATGATGAAAAAGACGGTGCTGGAATTCTGTGGCGTCAAGCCGGTGAAAATCAGTGAATTCGGACCTATCGTCAAATCCACCCGCGACATCCGCCGCCGCTGGCTGGAACAGACATTACAGTTAGCGGCGGCGGGGGGCTGAGCCTAATCAGGTCAGCCTCATCTAACAAAAAGACACGCCGTTCAAATGCATAGGTTTTAAGCCTGCGCTTGCCAAGTCTATTTTCATTTTCGACGTTTGTTTCATGGCGCTGCGTTCTCCTGTATTCGCGCAGCGCCCGCTATTGCGAGCGTTCTTGTAAGCCTTACAATAATCATTGCAAGTCTGACGGGAACGACGCAATAAACGAGACTTATCGCCCTTGCTTCTGGCCGCACTCTTGCTGAGCGCCAGCCCAACGCATCCATCTCGTCCGTGATAACGAGGCTGCGGCGGTCGAGGCATGTTTCTTGCCCCTGTCTCCAGTCAATGGAATGCAATTGCTGAAGCGAGGAAATCTATGTCTATACAGGAATCTCAACCCGCCGAGCCCGTTTACATCGTGGACGGCGCCCGCTCCCCTTTCATCAAAGCCGGCGACAGACCCGGTCCCTTTCACGCCAGCGATATCGCCGCTCAGACCGGCGCTGCGCTGATGCTGCGTCAGCCATTTGACGCAAAGGAGATTGATGAAGTCATACTCGGCAATACCATGGCCGGTCCCGATGAAGCTAACATCGGTCGCGTGGCCGCCCTGAGAATGGGATGCGGCGAAGCGACGCCCGGCTATACGGTGCATCGTAACTGCGCCTCCGGCATGCAGGCGCTGGACAACGCCGCCGCCAGCATTGCAGGCGGTCGTTCCGACCTGATTCTGGCCGGTGGCGTTGAAGCCATGAGCCACGCTCCTGTGTTATTGCGCGAGGATATGCTCAACTGGCTGGCGGACTGGCGTAAAGCAGACTCGCCACTGGAAAAAATAAAACTCATCCCGGAGTTCGAAACCCAGTATGTGCAGCCGGTCATCGGGCTATTACGAGGCCTGACCGACCCCATCGTCGGACTCAATATGGGCCAGACCACAGAAAAGGAGGCCGCGCATTTTGGTGTGTCGCGACAGGCCATGGATGAATACGCCGCACTTAGCCAGCAACGTTTGGCGCATGCTGACGAAGCGGGCTACTTCGACGCCGAGCGCACACCCCTGTATGCGCCCGACGGAACCTTTTTCGGCAAGGATAACGGCATGCGCCCTGACACCACCGCGGAGTCCCTGGCGCGGCTAAAGCCCGCTTTCGACCCCTTCGGTAGCGTCACCGCTGGCAACAGCTCGCAAATCACCGACGGCGCCTGCTGGCTGTTACTGGCCAGCGAGCGGGGACTGAAAAAACACGGCCTTACCCCTATCGCCCGACTCGCCCATACCGCCTGGGCGGCGCTTGATCCTTCCATGATGGGACTGGGCGTCACCCTTTCTTCGAGCGCTATTCTCAAGCAGCGCGGGTGGAGCCTTAGCGATATCGATTACTGGGAAATCAACGAAGCCTTCGCCGGGCAGGTATTGGCCTGCCTGAAGGCCTGGGCTGACGACGCTTATTGCCGCGACCAACTGGGGTTGAAGCAGGCCATGGGAGAGCTGGATATGACGCGCCTGAATGTTGACGGCGGCGCCATCGGTCTTGGCCATCCTATTGGCGCCAGCGGCGCACGCATCGTCCTTCATTTGATCCACGTCTTGCGTCGCAGCCACGCGCGACGCGGCATCGCTTCATTATGCATCGGCGGCGGGCAAGGCGGCGCGATGCTGGTGGAAAATATTGAATCGTAAAGGGAGAAATCAGCCATGGAGCAGACTCAAGAAGCCCATCCCATCACCGAACTGGAACGGTCCGCCTTCATACACTGGCGCCTGCAGCGAGACGCCAACAATATCCTCTGGCTGCGGCTGGACCAAAAAGACGGTTCCGCCAACCTGTTGGGAGCGGAAGTGCTGGAAGAATTGACGCAAATAGTCGAAAAGCTGGAGCAACAGCCTTCAACATCCGGCGACGCGCCAAGCGCCCTCGCCTTTATCTCCGATAAGGACGCAGGGTTTATCGCCGGCGCCGACATCAACATGATTGAGCAGCTGCAACACCTTGAACGTCCGGTTGATCGACTCCTTACCATACAAGAAACGTTCAACCGTATTGAAGCGCTTCCCTACCCCACAATAGCGACGATTCACGGGTATTGTCTGGGGGGCGGACTGGAGCTGGCTCTGGCGTGCCGGTTCCGTATCGCTGCGGCTGACGCCAAGCTCGGCTTCCCTGAAGTGAAGCTGGGACTGCATCCCGGCTGGGGAGGCACTGTGCGTCTGCCAAAACTGATCGGCGTCACCGACGCCATGGATATGATTCTCGGCGGCAAACCGGTTTCCGGCGAACGGGCTCAGGAACTGGGACTGGTGGACCACATCGCGCCACGCCGCCAGTTCGCCAACGCCGTGCTCGCGTTATTGCGAGACAATCCCAAGCCTCATGAACCCAGCCTGGGCGGTAAGATCCTGAACGCGTCCCTGCTGAGCGGACCGGTTGCCTCCGAACTACAACGGCGACTGCGTAAACGGGCGGATCGCAGTCACTATCCCGCTCCGTACGCCGTGGTTGATCTCTGGGATCATCACGGCAGAGACACGGAGAGAATGCTGCACAAAGAAGCGGAATCTTTCGTCGCCATGAGCCGCACACCCGCCTCACAAAACCTGCGGCGCATTTTCCTGCTGCAACAGGAACTGAAAGGACTGGGTCGTAAAGCGAAGGATCAGATCAGCCACGTGCATGTCATCGGGGCCGGCTCGATGGGGGGCGATATCGCCGCCTGGTGTGCGCTCAAAGGTCTGCGGGTCACGTTGCAGGATCAGGACCCCGAAAGCATCGCCACCGCCTACAAGCAGGCGGACGCGCTGTTCCGAGATAAGCTGGACGACAAACGCTTGGCGATGGTCGCCCGGGACCGCCTGACGCCAGACCCGGAAGGCCTTGGCCTGTCCCGGGCGGATCTGGTGCTGGAGGCGATTCCGGAAAAGCGGGAAGCGAAACTGCAGCTATACAAAGACATCGAACCCCGTATGAAGGAAGGCGCCACCCTGGCCACTAACACCTCCAGCATCCCCATTGACGAACTGGCGCGCGGCCTCGTCCACCCCGAGCGTCTGGTGGGGTGTCACTTCTTCAACCCGGTGGACAAAATGCTATTGGTGGAAGTGGTCAAGAGCGATAAAACCTCACAACAGGCGCTGGACCACGCCCTGGCTTTCACCGCCCTAATCAAGCGCGTGCCCACACCGGTCAACAGCGCACCCGGATTCTTCGTCAACCGGGTGCTGACTCCGTATCTGCTGGAAGCGATGATGATGTATGAGGAAGGCATCCCCGCAGAGACCCTGGATGCGGCGGCGGAAGAGTTTGGCATGGCTATGGGGCCTGCCGAGACCGTCGATCTGGTGGGTCTGGATGTCTGTCTGGATGTTGCGCAACACCTGAGCGGGCTGATTCGCGGCGATGCGCCGGAGATGTTCAAGAAGTGGGTGTCCAAAGGCCGCCTGGGCCGCAAAAGCGGACAAGGCTTCTACGAATACAAGGACGGCGAAGCGCAGAAAGCTAAAGTGGCGCGGCCGGACGATCAGGAAGTGGAAGCCATTCGACAGCGTATGATTTACCGCATGCTGAATGAAGCCGTGGCCTGTTTAAGGGAAAGGGTCATTGAACAGGTAGACCATGGCGACCTGGCGATGGTGCTGGGGGCCGGGTTCGCCCCTTTCAGAGGCGGTCCGTTCCGTTATATCCAGGCATGCGGCCCGACGCCAGTCAAACGTAAGCTCGCCTTAATGGCCCAAGACTACGGCGACCGTTTTACGCCTGACAAAGGATGGGAAATACTCGCCCTGACGCCAGATGGGAGCGAAGAAACCTAAGGCTGGCGGGATTCTGGTAATTGACGCCTGGCGTAGTCTTGCAGACGCGCCAGCATTTCCGTTGACGGCAGCCCCTTGTCGTAGGGCCGTGAGGAGAGCGCTTCGAAGCTGTCGTGGTAGCCGGCGACCTCGGCGTCCTGCGTGGGGGCGATCAGAGTGCGGACTGGTCGTTGCGAAGGCGGGTGGAGAACTGGGTCAGGCATCACAACCAGCAACCCGCCCAGCGCTGCGGCGGCCGTTCCCCCAAGCCACGCCAGACTCGCTGAGGAAAGCTGCCGCGCGTCGCGGGGAACCAGCAGAGCGCCCATTATGATTCCGGCGATGAGTCCGCCTCCATGGGCGGCGTTGTCGATTCCGTCAATAACCAGTCCGAAAATAATAGTGAGGACAGAGAAAACCATTGCGCCGTAGAATAGCCATCTGAATGCGCTCAAAGGAACCTGGGATTTGTTCAGC
The DNA here is from genome assembly GCF_057367735.1 of Hahella sp. NS-SX17. Lineage (NCBI taxonomy): Bacteria > Pseudomonadati > Pseudomonadota > Gammaproteobacteria > Oceanospirillales > Hahellaceae > Hahella > Hahella sp. NS-SX17. Next base: position 3,839,526 of record NZ_CM170632.1, on the reverse strand, counting down.
CAAAGATAACTGAGCAACGCGCCGTAAACTCCGAATATGCCTCCTGAGGCGCCGGCGGAGACGACATTGACGACATGGAAAGTGAGGGAAAATACATTGCCGACAACCCCTGACGTTATAAATATAAGTAGAAAGCGAAAGCCCCCGTACATTCGCTCCACCCACTGCCCTCCATCCCACAGCGCCCAGACGTTCAGCGCCAGATGGACAATACCGAAGTGGAGAAACACCGCCGTTCCGAGCCGCCACCATTGTCCATCCTGTGTGGCGGGGCTGAAGTTGGCGCCCCACTGCAGCATGACATTACTTGGAACATGCCAAAATTCACCGTTTCTTAACCATATACAGGTAAAAACGAGTATAATCCCGAGAATGATTATCATTGAGACATAGGTAACGGCGACTCTTTCTTTCAGCTGTTCATAGAAAGAAGGCATGGATGCGCTAAATTCCCTGCAGTGGTTTTTAACTTGTTGAAATATAAGGAAGCAAAGGCCCGGTGTATAGGAAGCTAGCATACCCCGGGCGCATACGCACGTTTTGAAGATGAATATGAACAGTCTTTCACCGCGGCGACACAGGCCGCCACAAGGGGGGCGTCGAACTCTGGTTCAGCCCCCGCCCACATCCGGGCCCTGAAGGAAGCTCGCGCTCCCTGTCAGGACAAGGAACCAAGGAAGTAAAGGATTAGATGTACACAAGGATTAGAGGTACATATGGACAACCTGCAACGATCAATGAAGATCGGCTTTGGCCGGAAAAATCTGCACCAGTTTTGCGAGGCGCTGTTAGACCCCCTCGCTCTGTTCATCAGCATATTGCTGGTGAGCTATCTGTTTGAAGGCGCCATAGAAGCGCCGTCAATGATCTCCGCGTTATTCGCATTTTGCGTCGCCTTCCCTGGGCAGTCTCGCCTGCATCAGGCGCTGAGCCGCTGCATCATCGATATTCTGCTGGGCTGGTTCGTCATCGCCTTTTTGATTTTATCTCTAGGCTACGCGACGCGATCAATTGATCTCTTTTCACTTTCCACGATTCTGCATTGGCTATGGATCGGCCCGGCTATACAGGTCAGCGCTCATTTGGCTTTCCGTTACTTCACTGTCCTGCTGCAACTACGCGGCGATCGACAGAAAGTGGTCATTGTGGGAATGAACGAGCAGGGTCTGGAATTAGCCAAACGCCTCTCCCGCAGCCCTTACTACAACGTCGAAATTCTGGGCTTTTTTGACGACCGAACGGCGGATCGACTGCCTAAAGGCGCCGACTGGCCGGTGCTGGGAGATTTTTCCGAGTTATACGATTACTGCAAGGCGCAGCGAGTGAACAGCATTTACTTGTCGTTGCCCATGACCACACAGCCTCGCATTCTGGCGATTCTCGACAGTCTGGGCGACACCACCGCTTCGGTGTTGTTCATTCCGGATATGTTTGTGACCAAGCTGATTCAGGGCAACGTCTACCAGGTTACCGGCATGCCAGTGGTGTCGGTCTGCGATACGCCGTTCCGGGGAGTGAACGGTCTGATCAAGCGCTGGAGCGATATCTTCCTGTCCCTGCTGATTCTTACGATGATCGCGCCTCTGCTGGGCGTGATTGCGGTGATGGTGAAACTCACCTCACCCGGCCCCGTCATTTTCAAACAGCGCCGCTATGGCTTGGACGGCGAGGAAATCATCGTTTACAAGTTCCGCTCCATGACCGTCTGTGAAGACGGCGATGTGATAAAACAGGCGCAGAACGGCGATAAAAGGGTCACCCCGATTGGCGGCTTTCTGCGCAGGACGTCACTGGATGAACTCCCCCAGTTCATCAATGTGCTGCAAGGCCGGATGAGCATTGTCGGGCCTCGACCTCATGCGGTGGCGCATAACGAGCAATACCGCAAGCTTATCAAAGGCTATATGGTTCGCCACAAGGTTCGGCCGGGCATCACCGGCTGGGCTCAGGTCAACGGTTTGCGGGGCGAAACACAAACCCTGGAGCGCATGCAGGCGCGAATCGAGTTCGATCTCGACTATCTGCGCAACTGGTCGCTGGCGTTGGACCTGAAAATCATCCTGATGACCGTTGGCATGGTCTACAAGGACGAGTATGCATACTGAAACCGGAACCAGGAAATCCACCGGTCGCCGCGCAATGGATATTACCTCCCACTTAACTGAGAGATATTTGCAATGAAAGGCCTGTACATTAACGTTACCGACGCCAAGGCCGAGGTAGAGTTATTTTCTTCTTCTATCGGAGCCCCTTCTGACATCTATGAATTTGACTCCCCGCTGGGCAATCGAATTGTGGTGGATGTTCATCGCGCCAACTGGCCGGAGGGCGTCGCTTACGCCGACGAAGCCACGCGCTCGCTGGCGGTGGGCTGCGGGCACTTCGTCTTTAACGGACGTCTGGGCAATATCAGTGAATTCGCCCGCGCTTTTTTCCGGGCGGAGACGGAGCAGGAACGCATCGCAGTCTGCGCCCTCATCGAAGCTGGCAGTTATGTGTTCTACATGGAAACCGGCGGCGCCCATTATCTGATCACCGACCCCCTCGCCCTCGTCCCGCACTTTCAGGATGTTCAGTCACAGACGTTGCGGGTCGCGCCGGCGCCCTGCTACATCGCGGACGGAAAGGACGTCGATCCAGTTCTGCAAAATGTGCTGAATACAAAGCGTCATCTGTTTGGCGGCTACACCCTGTTCAAGGGCGTTGAGCGGCTGGAAGTCGGCGCCATCATTTCTCAAGACGAAACATCGTTCTATTTCGACTACCTGAATGGGTCCGGCGACCTGCACAACGTCAATGAAAAGATGCGCAAGGGGCTGGAGGCGTTCGGCGACCGTAAAAGGATTCTGCCGCTCAGCGGGGGGCTGGATTCCAGATACCTGCTGTCTCTCGGCAAGACGCATTACGGCTACACCTATGGCCCGGCCAACACCGGCGACCGCCCTGTCGCTCGTAAATTCGCCCGATTCTTCGACGACTACCGGGAATTCTCGCTGCTGGACCTCAACTATCCGAAGCTCTCGCAACAACTGGGCGAAAAGATGTTCAAGGGACTGGTCTCCCGCCCCCTCTCCGAACTTCTGGTGGTGTACCGCCACTTTTATGAAAAGTGGGGGGACGGCAACCTGTTCGTGGATGGATATCTGGGGGGCACCTTGCAAAGGGGATACTACTTCAACATTGAATCCTCCTGGGGAACCCTGTTCCGCATATTTCCGTCTCTGATGTTCAATTTCATCACACCGGAAGGGTTGATCCGCTATCGTTACCGGCAACTGGACGATGACGGCAAAGCGCTGCTGCTGAATAATTTCCGTTCCGCCACCGCCCGCTTCAACTGCGACGGCTGGAAGAAAATTTTTCTGTATGAGGCCCTCTATGGTCGTAGCGGCCGCTGGATCACCCACGGCGGTTGCGTCATGGCGAGTCAGTTCTTCACTCCGGTGCAGCCTTTTGTGTTCTTCGACGTCTTCCGCACTTTTATGTCTCTGGACGTACGCAAGTTCAACAGCTTCTCCCTGCTCTCCCCGCTATGGCGCACCCTGCCAAGGGGCTTGAGCGAAGTGGCCACCCTTGACCTGTACCGTCCGCTCTGGCCCGCCATGCTGAACCGTTGCCTGCATGTCGCCTCTAGAACCACCGACAAACTCGCTCTCAGTCATCGCTTTGATAACTACAAGGAAGAGCTTGCGAAGGTTCAGTGGCAATAAAACGCAGAAGGCGGTAAGGCATACCGTCGAGCGCGCAGGCTCGACGGTACTCTGCTGAATCCGCGGATCAGTCCAGCTCCAAACTGGGTCTCTTAGGAATCGCCATCCTGACTTTTTCCGGAATGGACGGGTCGGGCTCGCAATCCGCAAGGGTATTGCAGCCAATCATTCTCATGTCATCCCACTGAATCGTCAGTAACCCGCCGTTGGCGGTGACATAATCAATCAATTCCGCAGAGGTATAGAGTTTCAACGGGCTGATGATGCTGACGCCGTCCGGCGCGGGATCAAGAGGGTGATGGGTGAAATTGTGGATGTCGAATATCGTGTGAGGGGGCTGACCTTCCAGGGCGGCGGTCATCTTGAACTGACCGGAGGACGCATTGCCCTCGATAAAGGTATATTCCAATGCAATCCATTGTCCCACAGGAATCTCAAAGGTCTGGTTCACTTCCTTCCAAAGGGCGTCGTCCCACTTGCCGGTAGTTTGATTGTACGAGCGGGCCCGCACTGCGAAACGCAGTTGATTCTGCCCCTCTTTGACGCTGGGTTTATTGATATTAACGCTGACCACAAAAGGATAAGGGTTGCCGTCCCAGTGGGGATTGTTCCACCAGGAAGACAGCGATAACCAGTCGATGGTTTTGGGGAAAGTGCGCAGCATGCTGAAGCTGTTGCTCAAATACATGCGCACATGCAGCTTCAATTCTTTAAAACCGGTCTTACCGGTGACATCCAGTTGCACTCTGCCCTTCTCATTGTTGACGTTGGGCTTTTTCAGCGCAAAGGCGAGCACCTTGTTGCTGGGGTTATCCAGCGCCGGCTGCACCTGCGCCCAGCGCTCGGTGAGGTCGCCTCCCTCGTAGTTAATAAAAGCGCCGCCAAACCCCATGGTGGCTTTCTGTTCGCTGGTCCAATTACGGACGCAGGAAAATTGATTAGAGCTCAGCTTGGGTTCGGCGGTTTTACCAGGCTGGATATCCTGAAAGTAGACGCCTTCGTTGAAATCCGAGCTGAAAACGACCCGGTTGCCGTCATTGCATGACCAGAACCAGGAGAGTTGAGTTGTTTCCGCCATGGCTGATTCATGGGGCGACAGCAGATACCCCAAGGCGGTAAGCAGGAACGCCCGACGTTTTACGACGGCGGACGGATTCGTCGAAGTGGCTGTCGGCCTGTCCATAAGCGCTGTGACTCCTGTTGGTTAGACTGACTATAAAGGTAGCTGCATTGCGGCTACCGAATACGACATAACAGCTTTTTAACCAAAGGTTCATCCGCGACCACGGATATGAAAGGACCCGATGGCGACGACGAAGACCTCCAATGACTTGGATAAGTCGACATCTTTCAGGCCCGATAATGCTTTTCCGGTTGGCCAGCCACTTCGGGGAGGACAACTGATGCTCGATACAGCGCTCGCCGCAAGACGCTCAGCGCGGTCTGATGTTGTCCGGCCATGCGTCACGTCGGCGGGCGGGTTTTATTGAGGTGGCTGTAGGCTTTCCTAGCGGCATGACTCCTGTTAGTTAGTCTGACTCTATTAATAGTAGACGTCATTGCAGCGACTGAATGTAACGTGACAGCTTTTTAACCAAAGCGCCATCCGCCACTTCGGAGATGGCGGGCCCCGACTCCAGCTGCCCGCGCCGATCCAGCAGTTTGGGCAGATCCGACGCCTCCCAGGCCACAATGATGCCTTTGCGGTTGGCCAGCCACTTTGCGGTGGCCAGCTGATGCTCATTGCGATGCTCGCCGAGAGAGGCTTTGCGCGGCATGATGATCACCGGTTTGCGCAGGTACATGGCGGTAATGATGGAGCCCATGCCTGCGTGAGAGACGATCAGCTCCGCCTCGCGCATGTAATCGGTCACTTTTCCCGGAGCCAGGAAGTCCGCGAACCCCATATGCTGGGGCATGTATGCCGCCGGTCCGGTCTGTGCGTAAACCACCACTTCGGGGTTACGGCCCGCCCAATCGTCCAGCGCGCTGATCATGCGATCAAACGCAAGTTGAGTGCCTACCGTTGCGAATATCACAGCACAGCCCCCCAGTAATGAGGCCCGCTGGGCTTGCTCAGGTGCTCCCACTGGGTCAGCCAGACATGGGCCCATCTGCCGACTTTGGCGCCGGACTGGGACAGGGATTCGCCGTTGGCGATACTGTCTATCCAGATCGTTCTCGCCCCCAGCATGCGTCCATACATGATGGCCGCGAAGCCGGGCGCCGCGCCAGTGGTGACGACGATGTCAGGCCGGGTTTTCAACATCACCAGCGCCACCTGCAGAAACATCTTCACCAGCGCCCACTTATTCCACATGTTCGCATCCTGCACGATAAAACAAGGCTCGTTATGGGGAGCGCTGTAATCCTTCACGGTGGTCATCCATGACAGTTTATGGTCCTCAAACGCTCCGCGCAGTCTTTGCAGTTGCACCCAGTGTCCCCCTCCTGAGGCTACCAAAAGTATCTTTTTCATTTTTATTCTCCTGTCATTCCCTGAAAGTTCCTTTTTTGAGACAGATTTCCGGCTTTGGGCCGATTGACGATGCTTAACCACAGCTTCGCCAGTTTGGGGTACACCACGCTTGCGGAAAACGTCTCCGCAAAACTGGCGTGCCCCTTCGCCGCCAGGCTGGCGCGCGCGTTGTCATCGCTGATCGCGTAGCGCAAAGCCCGGCGCAACTCCTCAACCTCCCCCGCCGCAGCCAGAATGCCCCGGCCATCGCTCAGGACATTGGCGATGCCGCCGACAGGGGTTGAGATCACACAACAATGACGCGCCAACGCCTCCAGAATGAACATCGGCATCGCCTCGTCTCTGGATGGCAAAACCGCGATGGCGGCGCGATCAAGCAATTCCATGAGCGCCTGATGGGACAGCGCGCCAGCGAATTCGCCATTGCGTAAGGCGTTGGGAACCACCTCCGCGTCAATGACAGGGCCTGCCAAAATCAGCTTCCAGTCGTTAAAAGGAAGTGAAGGGTTCGCGTCTCCTTCCGCCTGCAGTTCTTTCCAGGCCTGGGTGAGCACATCCACGCCTTTGCGATAGGTGACGCCGCCGCCAAACACCACCAGGTTTTCCTTCGCTCCCGGCCGACCTGTCGCCACCGCATTGGGGATATAGACAATGCGTTCCGGCGCCAGGGTCTGCGCGACGATACGGCGGGTTTCCTCACTAAGGACATGAACGAAGTTGGCCCGCGACAGGACGAAACGCACCAGGCGCGGATAACGCCCACTGAACTCGGCGAAGCGGCTACCATGCAACTGGGCGACCACGCCGAAACCCAACAGATGGGCCAGAAGAAGCAAACTTCCTTCGCGAACGAAAGAACCGTCCTGCGACAGATGGACGACCATGGCGTCTCTGCTTTTTCGTCCGCGCAAGCGCAGAATTTTCCAAATGGCGCCGAAGAACAGCGCCAGCGCCTTCACGCCTTTGGAGCCGTCCCGGGACGGGATCACTTCGACGTTGAGGTTTTCAAACGGCCAATTCAGATAGGCGTTGATGACCTGGGTCATGCCGCCCGCCACTTCCCCGTGGCGACCGACATGCCAGACGGTGGGCGCGGTCTTGTTTGCGTTCATGCTTCATGCCCCCGCACCGCCTCCACAAAAGAAACCAGCTCTTTTCTTACTCCATCCAAAGAGGTCCTCGCCTGACCCAGCGTATTCAGGTATTTCTCCCGCTGTTGCAAGGTATCTTCAAGAAACCGCCCTATCCGCTCCGCAGACCAGGTCGCAGCGCTTTGTCCCACGCCTTTCAGGCCGATGGCTTCGAAATGGCGGTCGACCTTGCTGGAGTTATCCGTGGTGAGCCCCGCCGGCGCCGCGCCTTCCGTATAAGCCGCGATGAGAACGTGAAGGCGGTCGCTAACCACCAGCGCCGCGCGTCGGTATACGTCCCGCAGACGCTGTTCCTGTTGAAGATGGTCGTGGCCGTCCCAGTCCAGCACCTGACCGCCGAGGGACCCTGCCAGCTCGCGGGAGCGTTGGGAATCCATCAGCACCTGGGTCACCGCCATGATTTCCAGGTGATGCTGAGCGGCGAAATCACGGACGGCCTTGCGCCAGGCTTCGTTGGGCGCAGGGCGATCTCCGCGCATGGATACAATCAGGTAGCGGCGGTTGTCCATGGAGGCAATCCGGCTTAATTCCCCGCCTTCCGCAAACGCCAGGTCCGGCATCACGCCGCCGTGTCCCAGGTACTGGAACGAACCCTGATCGCGCCAGTAGGTGAGGTCGGCGACTTTCAACGAGGGCGTCATCAGGCGCCGGTAGAAACTGGAGAAGTTGCGTACGCCGGAGCCAAGGCGCGCGACGCTGCCGCCGCGGGCCTTGAAGCGCTTCGCCATAGGCAGAACGCCGAGGTGCTCTTTCATGCCTTTCAAGCTCAACTGGATTTCTCCGGGCTTGAACAGATAGATGCTTTTCTGACGTCGACTGGCTTCTATCCCGGCGCGATACCAGGACAAAAACGAGGTGTACACATGATCATCCGGACGCAATTGCAGCGCCTCGGTATACCCTGCGGGAGCGTCGCCGGTGAAAATATGCAACCGTGAATCACCCTGCAGCCATTTGGCCAAAGGACGCCTCAGGATGATGTCGCCGATATTCTGGTACTGACCGATTAGAGGTAAAAATATGGGGGTCATGATTCAACTTCCTTGCTTCAGAGCCTCGTGACAGGCTTTCTCATGGATGGCGAAATAGGTTCCAGCCAATGTCCTTGCGATGACTGGATAGTCTCTGTGATTCCTCAGGTAACGCATGGCGTTTTCCGCTCTCTGGCGGCGCTTCTCCGGCGCTTCCTTCAGCAACGTTTCCGCTGCGTCCGCAAAACATTCGGCGGTGTACGGAACGCACAGGCCCGCGCCGGATTGGTCGATCACCCTTTGCTGATCCGGGTTGTCGTTGCAGACCACTGGGACGCCCAGCGCCATATATTCGATCAGCTTGGTTGGCGAAGAGCAGTCGAGCAGCTCGCCTCTGGGAATGGGCGACAAACCCACTTCCGCCTGCCGGATGTAACGCCACGCCTCCTGAATCGGCAGCCAGCCGGTCCAGATCAGGATATCTTCTATGCCCAGCTGGCGGGCCCTTTCCTGTAGCCAGGCTTTATGCTGCGCGTCGCTGGTGTCGCCAACGATGGCGACGACGATGTTGGGAAGACGCCAGCGCAGCAGCGCCGCCATTTCAAACAGGGTTTCAATATTGCGGACGTAATCCAGGCTGCCCAGATAAATCAGCGCGCGTCGTCCCTGCATACGCTCATCGACGCAGACGTCACCGGCGGCGTCTGCGTCAAAGGCGGCTTCAAAAGACAGCATGCGCTCCAGGTCCACGCCCATGGGAACCGGAGTCATGCGCTCGGCCGGCGCGCCGCGGTCCGCCATGTCCTGTTTCATGCGCTCAGACTGAACAAAAATGTGATCGGCCCGGCTCAGCACCAGTCGATACAGGACGAAGCGCCCCAGCAGACCCCGCAACAACAACGGCAGGGATAACAGCTTTTTCACGCCGAAGGATCTGCGCGCCCGGTCGATCTGACCTTCCGGATAGGGATAAGAGCACCAGTACAAAAACGGCATGCCTTTGAGTCTGGCGAAAATCAGCGCCATTAGCGCGATAAAAGGCATGTCCCGCACCTGGATGCCGTCATGCCGGTCGCGGCGTGATTGCGCCAGGGCTTTGAACATGTGTATGAACACAGCGAGATGCTTGAATCGGCTGCGGGGCTGGCGCGCCAGAATGGCCTCGCCGCCGCCCCATCCTTCGTCCTGCGCGCCGGGTTTGCGAAACGCGACAATGTCGGAGTACACGCCATGGCGGGGTAAACAGTCGCCAAAAAGCAAGCCTACATCCACCCTTCTTGCGGGAAATAATCCTGGCGTCAGATAAAGCAGTCTCATTGATCTCATGCAGTGCGCGGGCCTCTTTTCAGTAACGATTTCAACACGCCAGTCTCCTCCCGGGTAAACGGTCGGAGCAGCAGGACAGACACCAGAAAGGCGCCGACGATCAGCAGGGAATAACCCAGTAACGGAATAACGCCTGAGTCCAATACCGCGACGGAAACATCAGGGCTCATCGCGCCGGGAATAATCGCCACCGCCATGGCCAGGAGGAGCTTGGTCTGGTTGAGCCAGTCAAATCTGTAATCGCATCGCTGCTTGAGTCCCGCAATAATGAAAGTGTTGAACAGCACGTGCCCCAGCCCGATGGCGATCACCGCCGCCCAGACGCCAAAACCGAGATACAGCAACCCCCACAGACTGGGCAATGTGATCAATCCCAGGGCCGCTCCCCACTTACACAGGTTGGCCTGGTCCAGGGTCACGGCGGCGGTTTCCAGCAAGAGCCGTTGGCTGTAGGGAATCAGACACAGTAAAAAGCCGAAGAACAGGTAGCCGGAGTCGCTGAACTTGCCGCCGGAAATCAGCTGGATGAGGTCATCGCCGAAGACCGCGGCGATAGACACCAAAGGCAGCAGAATCACCAGACTGACTTTACCCGCGGAGTTGGTCAGACGACTCAGCTCCGGCGTGCCGCCGCCGTTGACGTAGACCGCCACCAGTTTCGGCCGGATCAGACTGAACAACAGGGAAGCCGGCAGGTAACGCGCAATCTGGTCATTCAGCGTGCGCAGGAAACCAAAGACGGCGGACGCCTCCGGCCCCAGGTATTTCTGCAGCAGATTGACCAGCGCCTGGGGGCTGTACAACAGCGTCAGAAGATGGGCGAAATACATGTGCAGGGAAAGCCACCATTGCTGCCGGATCGATGGCTCCGTCCAGCCCGCTTCACCCTGTAATCCCCGCATCGAACGACAGAAGCGGATCAGGCAAGCCAGGGCGACGACCGTTCCAAAGGCGGACGCCGCCAGCTCGATCACTACCACCGCGTAAAGCCCCATCCCGGGCTGCGCCAAAGAGGGCGTAAACTGAAAAAGCGACGCTTGGGACAGGTCGGAGCCGGACATGCGCCACAGGACAAGCAGCGCCGCCAGATACAATAGCTGCCGCCCCACCATGCTGGCCCGAATGCCCCCTTGCAGCAGCAACGGACCCAATACCGCCTCCCGCAGGAAACGACCGACGCCTTCCACCAGAAATACCCCCAGAAACACGAGGGCGGCGGGCCGATACGCCTGCACTCCCGCCCAATCCAGGTAAGCGTCCATCAGCAAGGCGAAGAGCAAAGCGCAAGCAATGAGCGCCGCGCTTTGCCATATCACAACCCGGCGACAGAACCCGACCAGACGAGCCCCCGTCGCCTTGAGCCGATACTCGGGAAGCTGTCGCGCAGTCAACCAGGCCAGACCCAGCTGCGCCAGGGAGCGCCCTATTTCCGTCATGGCCAGCAGAGTGACGTAGGCGCCGTACTCCGTCACTGGCAGTAAACGCACCGTCACCAGCAGAATGCCCAGAGTCAACAAAGCGGAAATGACTTTGCCCGATAAAAATTTCTTGGTTCCGGAGATCAGCGCCTGCCGTGAATAGGGGTGGCTCATGAGGCCTCCTGCATACGTCGGGCTTCACGATAGAGCCACGCCAGATAACCCAGGATGGTCCAGAACAGGATCTGGAAGGGCAACCCTTCCAGCAAGGTGCTGCGGTATACCGGGTATATCATAAAAATAGTCAGCGCCGCCTGGATGCCGGCGGCGTCCGCCATAATCCGGCGGCCACACCGAGCTGAGCGCAGTTTGCCGGCGGTCAGCCAGGCCGATATCAACACGGCGTAGAACAGCATGGCCCCCAGCAGCCCCTGCTCCCATAACAAGGACGACAGCGCCGTGAGACTCACTCCGAAGCCCGGATAACGCAGCGCAATGGTTCCTCCGGTGGCGTCATGGGCGGAGCCGATGCCGCAGCCGAAGAAGAAGGAAACGGGATCATGCAGCCCTTGCTGCTGAAACCAGAACAGCAGGCCGGTAAGGCGGTTAAGGTAATAGCCGCCATATCCCTTGTCGCCAAGGTTATAGGCCATGGTGTCGGACAGCATTTCCGACAGACTCTGCGCCTTGACCAGTTGCAGATAGGCGTAGGCCGCGCCCAGAGTCAGCAGCGCGCCGACAATGAGCGCCAGCACCGCCAAATGGGGCTTTCTCACCAGTTCCCGACCATACAGAGTCACGAACATCAGCGGCAGGAAAATAACCACCACTTTGGTTTCACCGAGAAACAGCGGCGTCAGGGCGAACAGACCCAGGACAGCGAAGTGGCGCGAAGCAATCAGCTTCTCACTGCGCCTGGCCAGCAGGAAGCCCAGGGCGATCACCAGAAAGCTCGCCATTTCCGCATTGGCGCCGCCGGCGTAGCGGGTGGCGCCGAAAGTGCCGGCCACCACGTCTATAGGTATCATGCCCGGATAAGCGTATTGCAGGCTTTCCCGGACCGGTACGAGTTTAAGAAGTTCATAGAGGGCGAACGGCAGCTGTACGATCACCAGCGCTGCAAACAGGCGCAGCCAGCGATCCATGTCCGTGCGGGAGAAACTCAGCCAGGCCAGGGCGAAGCAGACGCCCATCACTTGAAAATAGCGTTTGAAGCCGCTGGCGAGTTCGAACAGCGTCGACTGCGCCGCGCCGTTCAACAACGCATACCCGACAAACGCCAGCGCCAGCCAGATAAACAAAGGTTGCTTTTCAGCGCTGGCGGGATGGAGAGCGCGCCGCAAGGCCGCACTGAGGAACAGAATCAACCCCAGCACCGATATTCCCCACACCGCTTTTTTGCTCAGGCCCTCAGCCCAGATGGGCGCCAGTCCCGCCGCGAACAGCCCCAGAAACAAAATCAGCCACAGGGTGATGGCGGCGTTGGCGAACGCCAGCAGACCAACAATCATGCCCGCCGCCAGACCCGCCAGCAACAGGTTGCCGGTGGACGCCACCAGGCCGAACAGGACCGCGCCGGCCAAGGCGGCCAAAATAATCAGCGCCTCCACGCCATAGCGCTCCAGAAATCTAAGCGCGCTCTGTGTGTTTGTTTGCAACTGCTGACTGAGAACCATCGAATATCCTTTCGATTATGAGTAAGAGTCCTTCCGGATTTGCGTCAACTTACTGCATCCACCCGCCTGTCACGTCAATCCGTTACTGCGCCAATCCCGCCAGGCGCAACCGTGACGCTGGCGATATATCCATCAATAACGCGTCCACCAGCTCCCGTTGTTTCTGGAATGCGCGTATAGCGTTCTTATCCACGGAGGACACCCGAAACAGCAGTCCATCCGGAATATAGCCGCGAAAGCCGTAGCTGACTTCCTTCAGCTTTTTGTCGACTTTGTTGGCGATGACCTTCTCGCCCACCGTCGCCCAGTAGGTGACCGGCTCGAAGCGTTGCCCCTGAGATGTCAGCAGACGGGTTATCCTGATCTGACCGTAATCCGTATCCAGCAATCCGGATGTTTTGTCCGCCAAAGTAAAGCCCTGCGCCGGATAGCAGACTTCCGGATAGTGCATCTGAATGTCGTCGCGCTGGTCTTTACCGTAGGCGACGGAAACCATGACACGGTAACCCGAGTCATCCACATAGGTGCGCGACAGAGTCTGGCTATAGATTCGATCAATGGTCTGCTGAGTCTGCGGATCGACAATCTGCGCGCCGGTTTGCGGAACTTCACGCCAGTCGCCAAATACAGGGGGGATCATCGTATCCAGCTTCACGGTTGCGATGTGGTCGGACAGCATCTCTCTGGGCGTCAGGGCGTACGCCGACAATGCGGAGATCACCATGGCCGAACATGCGATCAGACTTGTTTTGTAGCTACGCACTGGACTCTGGCCTCCTTGCGTCGGGCGCTCCCCGTTTCAACGCCAGATGCAGTATGGAATCGGCGCCGATGATGAGCAGCAGTGCGGTCACAAATAACACCAGGCCAGCGAAGCTGTGCAGAAAGCCCTGCCCGGCCTCATCGCCGTAATGATAAGTAATCAACGTCAACGCCAGCACCCGGATGAAGTTGGCGACAAACGAGATCGGAATAATGGCGATGGCCAGCGCGACGTTACGCGTTACCGATTCATGACGCATGACGTGCAGATAAAACAATCCCATCGCCTCCAGCGTAAACAGCGTATGCAACCCGGCGCAGGCGTCGGCGATCAGCAGCCGATATTGGCCGACCTGCAGGATCACTCCAGAACGGGACACCGGGTACCCCGCCCAATAGAGCACCTGATCCACCGACCAGGACACTGCGGTTTTCATGGGCAGCGTCAGTGCGCTCACCAGGGGGCCTGGCAGCGGCGCCATAAAAATCATGAACAGCAGCGGAAACCACATCATTTTGACCGCCTCGCGACCTCTTAACAGTAACAGCAACCCCGCCACCACAGGGATTTGCGACCCCACTTCAAACAACAGGATGTCCTGAGAACGTCCCAATACATACAGAAACAGGCCCGCCGCCAATGCGACATAACCTTCCGTGTAGGCCGGAGCGAAGTCGAGATGGTGAATATCCTTCCGTTTCTTCCAAAAAAACCAGAGGATCAGAGTCAGAATAATCGGTTCATGGCCCTGCTCGCCTGACCGCCACTGGGAGCCTGCAAGGTCATAATAGGTAGGCAGATACAGCGCGACTACGCCTAAAAGTACGGGCGACCATTCGCTAATCGCCAGTGTCTGGGGTCGAGTGATCATCTGCTGCATGATGTTTCAGTGATTCGCGCTTGGGTTATCAGGTTTTGTTCAACAGGCTGCCGGCGATGGTGACGCCGTTTTGCTCCAGGTCCGCCACCAGAGACTTCAGCCCCCTTACCGCTGTTTTATGCTGGTTCGCCAGCACCAGCGCCCCACCCGCCTGTGCGGAAATCGGCTGCGCATCCGAGACGGATGATCCAGGCGGCGTATCGAAAATGACTATGTCGTAGTGCTCTTTCAGTTCCGCCATCAGTCCCGCAAAACGGGGCCGGCTGAGCAACTCCTGCGGATTGGGCGGAATCGCTCCCGCTGTCATCAGAGACAGCCCTTGCAAGCCCTCTATGCGTACAATCGCTTCCCGCCACGATATCCGATCAGCGAGCACCGCGGAGAAGCCGAACTTGTTGGAGCGCTTGAACAGCGCATGCTGTCGCGGCGAGCGCAGGTCAGCGTCCACGATCAAGGTGCGTTCTCCCAACTGGGAAAACACCACCGCCAGATTGGCGGCGACAAAGCTGCGGCCTTCGCCCTGGTTGGCGCTCACCACAGACAGGGCTTTACGCTGCGGCTGGCCATCGAACCAGCGCAGCAAAAGCTGACTGCGCAGCGCCCGCAGCTGCTCGACGATGTGGCTGAAAGGGTTGAAGGCGGCGACGACTTCGTGGCTGATGCGGTCGTCGGACGCCTGCAAGTAGGAGTAAACAAACTGTTGCGACAGCGCAAACTGAATATCCTGTTCTCCCAATAACCCCAACTGCAGCGCGGCGTCGCCAAAGCGGAGACCGGGCTTGCACTGTTGCAGACGGAGAACCTGTTCGGCCGCCGCCGGCTTCAGGCGTCCGCTGTCGATGAGGATAGCGCCAATCGAAGGCGAGTGGCTGCTGATAGTCTGAGATTCCATGGTCATTAGGCTTCTCCCGCCAACGGATAAGAGCCGCCCGCCATCGCGTCCGCTTTCAAGCCTGACGGTCTGGCGGTATCGGTCTTCCCTTCTTTTTTCTTCATCATGGATACTGGCGCTTTACTTAATTGCGCCAACACGGGAACGCCAAGTGCGGATTGCAGATCCTCTATGGAGCGCACGACAGGATTACGTAGCTCCAGAATCAAGGCGGCGCCCACAGACAACAGACCGCCCAACATCACCGCAATGACCAGATTGAGAAACAACATGGGCTTACTGTGTTTGAGAGGCGGCGAAGCCGGCGTCAGCACTGAGACATTGGTCTGCACCGTTTGCGCTTCCAACTGGCTTTGCGTGAGACGCTGGCTGATAGCGTCGAAATCGCGCTGCGCCGTCTCTACCTGGTGTGACAAAATCTGAATCTGATCATGCTGGCTCTTCAGCTCAAGCATTCTCTTCTTCTGCGCTTCAATCGCTTCTTTCAGCTCCGCCTGCTTGGCTTTGCTGACGCGCCCCACTGTGGATATCGACTCGGCGATTTTAGCGGTCTCCATGCGTAGCCGGGACTTCATACTGGACAGTTCGGAGGCGGCGCTTTTGTACTGCGGATGATTGACGCCATAGTCTTCCGACAACTCCTGCAGCCGCGACTCCATACGCGCGATGTCGGTTTTAAGCTGGATAATCAGCGGGTTGCGCATGATCTCCGGCAGTGTGTCGCTGCCCTGATTGAAGCCCTGCTTGCTGGAGGAGTCGGTTCCTTCCGCCAGCGCCAGGCTCAATTGCGCCGTCAGTTCGCCAAGTTTCTGGTTTTCAAAATCCAGCCGGTCGTTGGTCACCACGATGCCGGTTTCCTGTTGAAAATCCGACAGCGTTTTTTGCGCTTTCTGCAGTCGCGCGCGCTGGGTTTCATATTGCTGCTCGAACCAGGCGGCGTACTTTCTCGCCGGCTCCGCCCGCAGGTCGATAGTGGTGTCGATGTAAGCCTGCGCGAAAGCGTTGGCCGCTGTCGCGGCGAAACGCGGGTCCGTCGCGCTGAACTCCACGCTGATGACATTGCTTTCTCTGGCGGGACTGACTTCGAGCTTTTTTTTCAACCCCGGCGCCAGCCACACGGCAATGGTTCCCTGTCCGCCTGTTTCCTCCAGCCATTTTTCACGGGTCTCCGGGTTTTCGTCCAGCTGCAGCAATCGCACCACTCCCTGCGCCACGCGGTCGCTGGTGATAATGTCCATCTGCGTCGCCATATATCCTGGAGACATCATGCCCGGCAGCACCATGCCGACAATACGGTCGGGGGTCTGCACATCCAGAACCACCGTGGTGGACGCCGTATACTCTTTGGGAACGAGCAGACTGACCACCGCGGTCGTTATTATGGTGGCCGCCAGTACGCTCATCACCACCCAGCGTCGCGCCCACAGTACCAGTAATACATGCTTTAAGGTCATTGATTCGCCTTTCCTAAAACAGACTTTCGCGGATATAGATAACGTCGTCGGCGCGTACAAGGTCGTAGAGTTGCGACTCTTTTAACTCCACATCCCCTTTGGCGCCCTTGCGATACACCTTGATGCCGCTGTCGGTGCCGCGCAGGCTGATCCCGCCGCCCTGGGCCAGCGCCTGCTGAACGGTCATGTTGCGCTCAACCCGATAGACGCCGGGACGCTGCACCTCTCCGTAGATGTAGTAGACCGGCGCTTTGTCCACGTAGACAACGTCGCCGCCCGTCACCAGAATGTTATCGGTGCGGTCTCCCTCAGCGAAAATGGCGGGGAAATCCACGGCTTTATGGAAAGGCCGGCCATCGCGAATTCCCGACACCACCACGATGTCGGAACCCGATGGCGTGACGCCGCCAGCCATGGCCAGCACATCGGAGAGCCGGGTTTTCTGGGTTTCCAACGGGAAGCGACCGGGATGGCTCACCTGCCCCAATACAGAAACCTGATTGCCGCGAATCTGCAGCAACGTAATCGTGACTTGCGGGTCTTTCACGTATTTGCCCTGACGCAGGCCCGCCGCGATTTGTTGTTCCGCCGCGGCCAGGGTTTCACCGCCCAACTGCAGACTGCCGATCAATGGGTAAGTAATGCCGCCGTTTTCAGAGATGCGAGTATCCAGCGTCAGGTCAGGTTGCTGAAATACGTTAATGCGGATCGCATCTCCCGGAGCCAGGCGATAATTGAGGCCAGCGACGTCATCCGCCAGCGCCGGGGAGGCCAGAGACAACGCCAGCAGGCATAACAACATCATTATTTGCATATGCGTCAATTGCATGACGCGAGGAGTGAAAGCTTTCATTTTTTTCAGGCGCCACTACGCATCATTTCCCAGGTTCAAAGAAACGGCGTCAGCGTTGCGGATATCCTCCACGCCGTCGACGCCGGTTTTTTCAGTCTCCGTCTCTCCGTCCGGCGTGGGATCTGCGAGTCGCTTGAAATCGCCGACATACTCAATGGCGGCGCTGTTTTTAAGGCGCTCGACTTCTTCGGAGACCGTTTTCTGTACTTTGAGGTTATGGAGAAACTGGGTGATGCGGGGTTTGGCGTCCTCTTCCGACACCGGTCTTTGCTGTGACGCCGCGACCCTGACGACCAAATAGTTGTTAGGGCCCTGGAATAAGGTCATCGCGCCGTCTTCAAGCTGGGCCACCTGGGCCAGCAGCTCCAGGCCGATCTGTTCTGCGGAACGGTTTGCCGCATTGACGCGATACTTAACTCCCTCCGTTTTCAGCCAGGCGACAATGTCTTCCAGTCGTTCAGCCTCAATAACTTTAGAACTAAGCGGCCCATAAAGATTGTCTCTGGGCTCTATAGCGATTTCCTGCAGGCTGTATAGCTTGCGTTCAGCAAACAAGGCGGGATTTTCTTCATAGTATCGATGGATTTCTTCCGTCGATGGTTTGGGGAGGGAGGCGATCACTTGCTGCAGATAGGCGCGCGCGACGATTCCCTTCTTCATCGACTCAATCGCCATGACCACGTCAGGATTGCGGTCCAGTTTCAGCTCCACCGCCTTGTCATAGGCGACCTGCTGCTCCACCAGTTCATCCAGCGCCTGCGCGCGCGCCACATCAGAGCTGACGCCCTGGGAGGACTGTTTGGCGAGTATGGCGTTAAGCTGATGAATGGAGATTTCCGAACCGTTGACCTTAGCCACCACCTGGGTTGCGTCCGTCGCCTCGCCTGCGCCGCCGCACCCGGCCAAAGACCCCGTCAGGGCGGCCAGAAAGACAAACTTCGGAAAGGAAGTTCTATGGAGAAACATTGCTAAATCCTTTAGTTAAATATGTGCGGTGCGATTGACCAACACAGTTACACATTCCTACATGTGGGCTACATACTAAACCTAAAAATTTATGAGTGATAGTCATTCTCACTAAAAAGTAAAGGTTAACGACAACGTCGCCATGTCGCTGCTGAAATCGGCGTCCGCTTGATTCGACGCACGCGTCTCCCGCTGCAACGCCGCGCCTACCAGGACGCAGCTTACAGGGCTCCAGTCGCCCCCTAAAACCAGCGTTTGCAAGCGGTCTTCGCGGGCCTCCAGCCCCGTTAGCAGCCCTCCCTGATAGTCCCGCTCTTCATAGCGCCAACGCGCATGCAGGCTTATCTTGGCGGAATATCGCCACACCGGGCCTACGGACGCCATGCGGCGCCGATAATAGCTGCTGTTATAGTAAGCCTCGCCGCCAGCCAATTTACCGATATCAGTATTCGGCGAGCTTTGGTAAGACACCAGGTTTTGTTCCAGCGCAACGGACAGGCTGGTCGAACCGGTCCACTGATAATCCAGGCTCAGCCCGCCAATGAGGCCCTGGTAGTCTCGCTCGCCGTAGTGATCATGCTCGCGCTCTACATAACCCGCATTGCCTCTGATCCTGGATTTACCGCTGACGATCCACAGAAACCGCAATTCCGCGAGGCTCTGTTCAAAACCGGAGTCCACGCGATCTATCGCACTGGTCACCCGATTGGCGTAGTCGCCGTCCGTCTTGCGCAGAGACACAGAGAAGGTGTTGCCGGAAGGCTTCTCATAACCCACGCCTAGTTCCAGTGAGTCAGACTGATAGTCGCCTTCCACACGATACAGGGAGCTGTTCTCCTGTTCGTAATGCGCGCCGCCCGCCAGCAATTTCCAGCGCCCCGCCACTCGCCAGTCTGCGTCGAGGTAATAGCGGCGTCGGGTGCGGATATTTTGTTCAGTTCCGGAAAAATCGGCGAAGCTGTTGATGGATTCGTTGTAGTCGACGCCAAGAACGCCTTGTAAACGGCTGGTCGCCAGCCAGTCCCAGGCCGCCTCAGCTTCCCAGGCGGTGTAATCAAGGTAGTCGTACTGCTGATAACGGTTATCAGAGAAGCGGGCGTCCAGTTTGAGACGTTGTCGCGAAATGGTCTGCTCGCCGCTGACCGCGGCGAAGGCGGACACAATCTGCTCATTTTTTTCGGCGGACGTCGACCGGAACAGGTTGTCTTCATGGCGCAGCAGACTGCCTGCGCTGAACTCCCAGGCGTCCCCGACTTTCCCCTGCGCTCCGCCGCAGGAAAACAATGACAAGCCCGCAGTAATCCATGCGGCGCGTTTGATAGGACAGAACATTTGAATTCGTCACTCTCATTAGGAACGCGATCCTGCGTCCCCTGCAAATTTTAAGGCAAACGCCGCACCGGTCTACGCCTCAGCGCAGATGGCGCTCCAGTCTTGAAATGTCAGGTCTTGAATGAAGAAATACTAAGCCATGACGCGCGCTTCAAGCGACGGAAAATCCAAGATCCCTGGATGGCGTCTGTTTACACCAGCGCAGGCCATTCTAGAGGAGATTGGGTTTCCATACTATTACGAAAAAGACTAACTCGGCGAAGCCTGTTGCAAGCGCGCAGCCTCTTCGCCATGGGGCTGCTTTGATGACGGAGGTTGCACAACTTGCCCCGCATCAGCCGCAGATAAGCTAGACTGGTTATTAACAACCCCAAAGGACCATAACAAGCTGTGATTAGGGAGAACAAAAAGGATGACTCAATCTTTGATTGATAGCGACTGGCGCAAGTTGTTGATTGATGAAAACGTTGCCGATGAGCCCAAACGTCAACTCATCGACGCCAAACTTCTACAACTGCAGGACATCATGGCGAGACTGGATACGCCGGTTCAGGTGAAGCGCCTGCTCCCCTCCGCCTGCGATGCGCTGGAGCGCCTGAAGGAACAGGTTGGCGGCGAACAATTTTACCTCTATTACGGGCGTATCTCCGACCTGCTGCGAGTCATCAACAAAGAGCTTGATGTCTGCGGCATAGACGTCGACTAGCAGGCTTCCGCGCAAGCATGTGACCGGCTGCAGAAAGGAATGCCGCCAGGACACTGACGCAGGTGAAAAACAGTCAGGCGGCGCCTAGCCAGGACAGAACAAGAGCGGGAGTAATGGTCCCCCATGTCTCCCGCTTGTGTCATCAAGTTACATCAGTAGTAATCAAGCCGACAAACAGCGTCCTTCTATTTGCCTGAAACGACAGGTCCTGCACAGGTCAGGCCCTGTCTCCCGCGGCTGATCGCCGCGCAGGCGCATCCATGCGCCTGACTGTTAACCAGGCGGACAACCTGATTATCAACATGCCAATATCATTGCCATAGCTCACGCTTTCTGACTGCGGCGGCGGGCCACGTATCCAACGATACCCAGACCCGCCATCCACATGGCGTAGGCGTCAGCTTCGGGAACCATGGTGACTGCGGCGGTACCGAACTGATTGGAAGCAAAGTAGACGTCACCGATCAGTATGGATTCCGTGGCGCCATTCAGGGTGAGATCGATTTCACCGAGTTTGGTCTTCCACCCATTGAAAACGCTGTTGTTGTACGCGCCGATAATGCCCTCGTTCGCCGCGCCCGCATACCATTGAAAGCTGGTGATGTCGCCGTCCACAATGGTTAGTACGCCGCTATCCCCCTGCTGCGTATCGTCTGGGGTCCAGGTGACGCCGTCCGGCGCCTCCTGACGGGTCCCTTCGATGCCGCCCAGCATGCCGCTCACAATCGCCAAATTCAGGCCACTGGAGTTGATGCTCACTTGATGCGTACCTGTCAGGTAGTTATCGAAGTCAGGGAGAATAATCTGACCGAGAAAGGTCGCGTAGGAAGGATCTTCCATGAAGATGTCAGTGTATTCATCAATCGTTTGCTGGCTATGATGATTCGGGTCGAACGTCAAATCGACGCTGCCTGAAAAATCAAAAACCAGGGTACTGGCGCTAACGCCCATACTAACTACTGAAAGCGTTGTCGCCAGGACTGCCCCTCTAAAAGGATTCATGTTTAACTCCTTGTTTTATTGGGTTGAGGTCCATTTCCATTGGCGACGTCGAGTTTCTATTCAATACTTCCCTGCAATAGAAAGACGAAGCCGCCGACATGAATAATACTCATTCGTATAAAAAGAAAACAACTGTTGTCGCAATAAAAGACTAACTATCGTTACGCCTTTTCTCTCTGGGGGATCATAATATCGAGCTACGTGATAAAGCGTTCCGAGTCAGGCCGACGCCCTTTGAATCGCCCGCCAGTACAGAGTCTACGACAAGTTGAACTACGTCATCAGTACTTAATACCATGGCCCCGGAGAGCGGCTAATAGTCCGCTCTATAGTTGACATTAAACAGGCCGGGACGATTGTACAACTTCCCGCCATGCCCTTTTTTATGTCAGCGCCGCAATGACGATTATTTATGTATAGCCAGTTTTTATATATGCAACGACGGCTTTAGTCCCATAAGAAAACAACATAAGTCACATATGTATCAATTAGGTTACGATACATAATTATTTTCATCTTTCTGCGCTTTTCCCCTCGCATAACTGTTCAGATCAATTGGTTATAAATCCGCCGCCTCAGTACGACCCATATATAAATCCCTAATAAAAATAACGCATTGGAAAATAAGCCGTTGCAATAGTAATAACGACCCTCCTGCTGGGTGGACGGAATTGGACTAAGCTAGTTGAGTCGGGTTGTTTTGTTCTATCACTGAAATAAGGAAATTGCTATGAGCGACTATGTGATTGGCGGCTGGACGCAAAACCCTGCAGACTCTTCTCCTCAGTCTTTTTCTTACACCATGTACGGCATGGTGACCAACCTTTCCGGGCTAACGACCGGCACGCCTCAGTCTCCGGGGTGGAGTCCGGACACGACGGCTGCGCCTGGCGGATCGGGCAAAGTGCTTTGGACCTACGGCGGCGGTGGCTGCACGCCGAACAACATGCCGCAGAATGCGACGGAAGTGAGCGCTATCGTCAATGCGACGCAAAAGAAGAACTGGGCCGGCGTGGATTTTGATGACGAGTGCTACATGAATGTGGACATGCTGGTTGAGACGATGAGCAAGCTGAAATCTCTCAACAAAGAGTGCAGCTACACCTTTTTGGCCGGTTGGGATTACAACAACCCCAGCGCCTCCAGCGAGGGGACCAAGATCAATCAGGCGGTGCAAACCATGGCCCAATCCGGCGCGGTCAACCGCTTCTGCCTGATGTGCTATGCGGAAGCCATGTGGAGCATGAGCGATATTGAAGCCAATGTCGGCCCGGCTATTAAACGCACCATTTCCAACGGTGTTCCCGCCAACCAGGTGATACTGGCGCTGACGCCCGCCGGATTGAACTCCGAAAACCTGAATTACTTTCTCAATGAAGTGACGCAAAACAGCATTGGCGGCCTCTTTATCTGGGACTACCCCGCCCTGCCCAGCAAGTATCTGCAGCAGATTGAGCAGACGCTGTTGGGCGCCTGAATTTCATTAAGCGACAGGACCTGCGCAGCTCAGGCCCTGTCTTCCGCGGCTTGTCGCGTCAGAGAGTAATGCTGGTAAGAAGAAAAGTCAGTAAGAGTAAAACCCCTTGCCGGTCTTGCGGCCCAAATGGCCCGCATCCACCATGCTGCGCATTAACGGACAGACCCGGTATTTCGAATCCTGAAAAGTCTGATAAAGCACATCCAGCGAGTTCACCACGGTGTCGACGCCGATCAGGTCCGCCGTCTCCAGCGGCCCCATTTTATGGCCGAAGCACTCTTTGAAGATGGCGTCCACATCCGCAGGTTGCGCGATGCCGTCCTGAATAGCGAACGCCGCTTCATTCATGAAAAGGTGAGAGATGCGGTTGGAGACAAAACCAGGGCCGTCTTTCACCACCACCGCTTTTTTGCCCAGCATCGCCAGCATTTCCAGACAGCGGTCTTGGGTTTGCTCTGACGTATTCAGGCCCAGTATCACTTCCACCGTGTGTTTCAGGTAAACCGGGTTCATGAAGTGAACGCCAATGACCTGCGCCGAGGTTTTATGGAAAGACCCCAGCTTGGTGATGGGAATGCAGGAGGTGTTGGCCGCCAGAACGGCGTTGGGCGCAATAAACTCGGCCATGCGGGCATATAGCGCCTGTTTAAGCTCGATGTTTTCCGGGATATTCTCCACCACAAACGCGCAATCAGAGATCGCGCTCAGCTCATTCGTCCAGCGAATGTTGTCCAGAATATCCTGTGGTTTCTTCCCTTTCGCCAGTGGGCTGAACAACGGCGCGTAACCCGCCGTCTCCAGCACCCGCGCCCGACTTTGCTCGCAGGACGGCTCGTCTTTTTCAACCACGACGACATGATGGCCGCGCAGTGCGCAATCAAACGCCAGACTGGAGCCGATGTTACCGCCGCCAATCACGGCAATATTTAGTTTTGACATACAAACTTCTTCCTTGTTGTGCTTTAAAAATCTGTTTTCCGTTGACTCATCTGTTTTGGTTTACTCACCAGTTCGTCGCCCTTGATCAGTCGGCGGAATCCGGCGAGATCACTTCCCACTTTCCAAACCAGGTCAGCCCTGCCGCCTTCGCCAATGACGCCGACGCCAGGTTATCGAACTGACAACGGTATTGTGGTTCATACCCCCTCTCACTGGCGCGTCTGCAAATCGCGCGCACCACCCTGCGGGCGTAGCCTTTTCCTCTGAAAGGCGGCAGCGTCAGCACGCCCAGATCGGCGATGCGCGCATCGTCGCCGGGATAGCTGTCCCAGGGATACATGCTGGCGGCGCAAATCAGGCTGTCGCCGATAAAAGCGCCGCAGACCTCCCAGTGATCCAGTTCAACGTATGCGTCATCCAGGTCCTGCTCTGTTGCGGAGGCCTGAAATTCAGCGAAAACGGCCTCATCCTCAATGTTTAACGGGCGGATGTCGCCTTCTGTGGCTTCCTGCATCAGTGTTTCTTTATCCTGCGCAGAGAAATAAAAGATCTCATCGGCGCCATGCAGAACCACTCCCGCGTCCTGCAATGCCTGGCGCAGAGCCGGAGCCGACAAGGCGTCCAGCTGATAGACGCCCAGCTTATCCGCCATCGCCGGCGTCATGACCGCCATAACGCGCCCGTCCGACAATTCCAGCATCATCAGCCGTCGTTCCTCCGGCAACGTCGCATTGGCGATCACCGTCAGGCTCCCGGTTTGCAGCAGAACTTCCCCATTTGTAAAAGGGGTCATCCAAAAATCCATTATCGTTGATGAAAATACAGACATACTTCTCTCTCGACTTCGTTGTCATTAATTCGGCGGACAGGTCGCTTCCGTCTGGTCCGCCAATCACTCAATCACAATACCTGTGATGTCAGGTCCTGTTTCTCGCTGCTCGGCGCCGCGCAGGCGCGACTGTCCTGCAAGCCTGCTAACTCGCTGACCCGCGCTTCAATCCATGGCGCCGCCTGATTATCGGCGAACAGATAAAAGTGGCCGCCGGTGAACACCCGCTGCGTCACGGGCGCAGCGAACGCCCGCCGCCATCCCGCCAGGCGGGACACCGGCACGCGATTGTCGCTGTCTCCTCCCGCGATAAACCCATGAACGTCCAGCGGCGGTTTCGGCATGCCAGCCAGGGCCGCCAACAGCGTCAGATCATTGCGCATCACGCCAATCACATAAGACCGCAACTCAGGGTCCGCCAGCACCTCCGGCGGCGTCCCTTCGTACTGCTCCAGCAAACGCAGGATCTCGTCATCGGACAGCGACTCCCGAGGTCTTCCGCGCAGGTCAACAGGATCGATGTAGCCGCGCGCGGAGAGCATCACTCCCAGGCGTATTTCCGGCGCCTCGCGTCGGAGTCTGTGCGCGGTCTGGTAAGCCAGCTCCGCGCCCAGGCTGTGACCGCATATCATCAACGGCTTATCGCGCCCCAGTTGCAATCGCCCGATGGCGTCGAGAATCTCCTCAAGGACCGCCTCGGCGTCGGCGTTAAGAGGCTCCAGAAAACGCGCGCCTCTTCCCGCCAGCTCCAGGCAATAGACTTCAATCGAATCGGACAGATTCTGCGCCAGTTGCATATAGGTGTAACTGGAGCCCCCGGCATGGTGCATAAACAGCAATTGCGCGGCGGCGTCCGGCCTGTTTTTCGCAGCAAACAAGATTGAATCAGACAAGGCTTACTTCCTCCCTGGCGTCAATCCCGGAAACGGCGCGCTTCTGATATACCGACTTGAACGCCGGCGCCGCCGCAATAGGGGCGCTGGCGATCCATCCCGGACCGCGCGCGCTTTTGAATTTAAAATAATCGTCGTACTCCGGGCCGGTGACGAAGTTATAGGTCAGGGAAATGCTGGGCGATAGAGTATGCACTTCATGAGTCAGCCCTTTGGGGATCAGCATGATCTCTCCTGGCTCCAGATCGAAGCGCCAAATCCTGTCCCCTTGTCCGCCAGGCTCATTGGCGGCGGGCGAATGGGCGAAAGAGCGACCTTCCGCAAGGGTTCTGGCGGAGCCTTCCAGCGACGAAGAAAAAATCCATCCCGCTTTTTTGCCCACTACCTGACACAACACCGCATTCGTGCGCATGCCGTCCACATGCAGACGGGTACAGGCGCCAGGCGCAGAGAAATAGAGTCCCCAGTCCTGGCACATACGCTTGTTCGGCTCTAAGGAGCCCATCTGCACCCAGGGAATCCGGTAGCCGCTCCGGGGCAGAAAATAAGGTCGGCTCCAGTGCTGCTGAATGCGCTGAAACGCGAGAAAGCTGAACGACTGGGTTTTGACGCGATGGCCAAATCCCCAGGTAAATAACAGGTGCTTGAGGAAGGAATCATAGGTATAGCGCAGATAGTCCAGCTCATTGCTCATACACCCCAGCTCCACCGCAGGAAGCGAAGCAATCTGCTTCAGGTAAGCGCGCAGCTCGACATTGTCTTTTGGTTTGAATCCCGCATCCTGCAAGCGGACCGACAGGTCGCCGAACTCCTCACAAAAGTAGTCGAAGCTCCACAACTGTTGCGCCGGCCAGTCTCGTAGTCCGTCTGTGATAATGACAGGCTCATTGCGCAGCAGATAGCGCTCGCTGAATGTCGCCGGGTCAATACCCGACACTTTCTCCACCTGACGGTAATCCGCCCCTTGCAGACGCGACGCCGCCTCGCTCTCTTCAATCAACGGCTGCGTTTCCCGTTTGCGCCGATAGATGCTGGCTTCTTCATAAGCCCATAACGCCACATCGCCCAGCGCATTGCATACATCGCCAATAAAACTCATAACCGCCCTTCCCTAAAAATCAAACTCTAAGTCCACATCCCTGTCCGCCGTCTGCACAGCGTCAAATTGGACGGGTTGGTAATCGAGGTTTTGCAACAAGTCCTGCACTTCTGTTTCCGGGTCCGCGAGGATGGCCCCCACCAGTTCGAAGTAGTATTGGAACAACGCCTGTATCGTCGTCTGCTCGAACATGCGTTTGCGATACTGAATGGTGCAGTCGAAGCCATTCCGGGTTTCGGAGACCTCCAGCACCAGATCAAACTTCGCCGTATCCGAGCCGATATCCAGTCGCGACAATCCTGCGCTCTGACTATCTTCCGCTGCGCCGTTGAGGCTTTGCGGCAAATACCCGAAGACAACATCGAACAGAGGGTGTTTACCCTGGCGATGCTGACAATAGGGTTCTGCGCTCAAGTCCTGTAAAAGCGCGCTCATGGGATAAGTTTGATAAGGCGCGCATTCGGACCACTGTTCGTTCAGATCCAGCAGATAATCCGCCACCGGGAACTCCGTCTCCGGCTCAAGCTTCAGCGCCAGCATATTGACCAGATAACCGACCAGCTGCATTTCTTCCGGCTGCGTGCGTCCGGTAACCGGAACGCCAAGCAGTAACGATTCCGTGCGGGCGATCTTGCTCATCAGCACGCCAAACGCGCCGAGGAAGAAAGTAAAGGTCGGCAGCCCCAGTTCCTCGCACAGCTGCTTGACGTCCTCGCTGACCTGCCTGGGCAGCGCCTGCACCCGCGTCGCGCCCTGATTGCGCCCGGATTCATCGCCGTCATCGCAGCTTTCCACCCGCGGCAACGCCAGCGGCGCCGGCAAGGGTAATAAGTTGGCGAGCCAGAACGCTTTGTCCTTGCGGATTTTTTCCTCACTTTCAGCCGCCTGCCGCACCTGTCGGAACGCGGCGTAGCTGTATTCCAAAGGCGCCGGCGAACGCCCGGCAAGGAAGTTCTGCAAATCGTCTGCGAGAATGCCGAGGGACACCGCATCACAAACAATATGATGGACGACGATCAACACTTGATGCGGCCGCCCGGCGCCGGGGCTGGTTATCATCATGGCGCGAATGGGCGGCGTGGCGTGCAGATCGAAGGGCATGGCTGCGAACTGCTGCAGCCGCGCGCGATTCTCCGCCTCTGTCGCAGCGCTTTCAAATACCGCCAGACTGGCTTTGGCCAGGACCTGGGGCTCCATCATCAGGTTGGCGCCCTGTCGCTTGAACAGGCACTTCAACACCAGATGCCGGTCAGCCACCTGCTCAATCGCCGCCGCAATATCTGTAGGGCTGAATGACGCGGGACATTCAAAGGCCACCGGCATGTTATAGCTGGCGTCCTGAAAGGTGGTCTGGTGTATGTAAAGCAGTTCCTGATCCGCGCTCGCCAATATGGGCGCAGCGGGATCAATGTCCAGCGCAGGGACGTTGACGTCCTCCTGCTCCAGCAGACATTGGCGTTCGATCTCACGAATGGTCGGTTGCGCGAAAAAGTCCTGGATAGCAATCCGTTTGCCCAGCTTTTTATACACTTTTTCCGCCATCACGATAGTTTTGAGACTGTCGCCGCCAAGCTCCATAAAGCGATCGTCGACGCCCACGCCTTCCACACCGAGAATGCCGCTCCAGATGGCCGCAATCTCTTCCTGCAATGTATTGCCGGGCGCGGTAAACGCCGCCGCCACGGTCGCCGGCCGCGGTTTCAGCTTAATGCTGTTGACCGAGGACAAAGCCTGTCCCTCGCCGTTCGCCGGGCGTCGACCGCCCCAGGCGTATAAACGATCCGTAAACTGTCCGGCGGAGAAGATCTTTTGATTCTCACGGTCGAACTCGCGCAAACTGCGTTCGAACAAGGCGGGGAACTCCGCTCCCAGCAGCGCCGTTTCGTTGGCGCCCCAGGCGTTGGCGTCTTTTGGCGACGCTTCCTCGAAGTGGATGGTCTCCCAGTTCACCGTCACCCAGCGAGTCGCCGCCAGCCGGTTGTTGCGTCGTTGGCTCCAACCATCCAGAAACAGGTTGGCGGCCGCATAAGGCGCATGGGCGATTCCACCGAAAAACGCAGACATGGAAGAGGTGACAAAACAGGTCTCCACAGGCACGTTTTCGAACACCCGCGCCAGCGTCTGCGCAACCCGCGCTTTCGGCCCAAGCTGAGCCAGATAGCGATCTGCGTCGAGCTGGGCGAGCGGCGCAAAGGAATCGCCATCCGTCACCCCGGCGGCGTGAATCACCACCTGTATTTCGCCCAGACGCTGGCGAATGCTCTCAAACAGCGCCAGGGCGTCGCTTTCTGATTCCAGCGCATAGGGAAACACTTCCACCTCGCCAGCGCCGGCCGCCGTCAGTTCCTGCCGCAGGTCTTGCATGGCGGGCGAGTCCGCTGGCTGACGGCTGATCAGAGCCAGTCGCCCCTGAAAGCGCTGGGCGAGGGTTTTCGCCATCGCTCTGGCCATTCTGCCCCCCGCGCCGGTAATCACGAAGGTCCCGCCAGTAAAATGCGACGCCTCCAGCACCTCGTTTTCGTCTGCGTCAGGACAGCGAAAATCCTCGACAAACAATCCTTCTTCGCTCAGCTTCAAAGGCCCATGCATGGGAGACGCCAACACGCTGGCGAGCGCCGCTGGCGTCCATCTCTCACTGGGATTGCAAATCTCCACACAGGCGCACGCAATGCCGGGGATCTCCTGAGGCGCCACCAACGCCAGGGCTTTCAGCGCGGCGGTCGTCAGCACCTGATCGGCTTCCTGCAGTGAGTCGTCCACGGCTGAAAAGGAAGGCGCCAGCAAATAAATATGTACGGACGCATACCCTGAAAAATCCGCGTCCGTCAGCGCCCTGCCCAGTTCAGCCAGCGCCTGCAGGGATTCCGTATTCATTGACAGGCCGTCCGCGGGAAACGTCATCGCCAGCATCAGGGATTGTTCGCGGCGCGCGCCTGCGGCCAGCTCCGTCAATGCGCTGCGCAATTGCACTGAACATAAGGGGTTACAGTCCAGCACTTCGATATCATGCCGGGAGAGCCCTGCGGTAAGCGCCTCAGTCGAAGCCGGGGCGAGCAGCACGCGCCGGGACCCGGATTGCGCCGGGGTTTTGCGAAGACGTACGGGTTTCCAGAATGGCGTCAGCATGCCCGCCGCGTTTTTGGAGAGATTGCCGCCGTCCGGCGCCGACAGAACGTCCGCGATGCGTCCCCAGGTTTTATCCGAGACATGGCCTGCGCCGTGATCTTCGCGGGCGAAAGCGTAGCCCGGAACATCCTTCAGGGGCGCTATGGATTGATCGCCGAAGAGTGACGACGGCAACGCCTTTGTGGCGCCTGTGAGCCATTTTTCGATGCCTTCGTTATCAAGAGGAGCCTGCCTCCCATTCAGGGCCTCCGGCGCCAGTGACGCCAGGGTCAAGCGTATCAGGGACGGCGCATCGCCATCCTCTGCGAGCGCCAGATAGCGTTCGATTTCCCGCATTAAGGCGAATTGGGAGTCCGCCGCCAGCAGCGCCCGACAGGGAAAGCTGTGACGTTTACTCAGCGTAAGGGAGAGCGCGTGAAGATCAGGATTCTCCTGCGTCACCAGCCACTGGGACACGGCTTCCAGATGCTGCGTCAACGACGCTGAGTTGATAGCGGAAAAAGGGAAGAACAGCGGTTCGCCCAGCTCTTTTTCGACAGGTTTCTTCGTCGGCGCTGGCGCATATTCCTGCAGCACGATATGGGCGTTGGTGCCGCCTATGCCGAAACTGCTGACGCCGCCAGTGCGCAGCTTACCGTCCTGTGATGGCCAGCGCTCCGCCTCAGTATTGACATAGAAGGACGACTTTTCAAAATCCAGTTGCGGATTGGGTCGCTGGAAATGCAACGTCGGCGGTATCACGCCGTGTTTGAGCGCCAGCACCGTCTTGATGAATCCGGCGACCCCGGCGGCGGAGTCCAGATGGCCGATATTGCTTTTAACCGCGCCCAGCGCGCACTGGTTCGGCGTATCGCTGTCGGCGCCGCTCTCAGCGAACACTTCGCGCAAGGCCATGAACTCAATGCTGTCCCCCAATCCGGTGGCGGTGCCGTGACACTCGATGAAATCCACGTCGGCGGCGTCCACTTCCGCCAATTGCAGGGCGGCGCGAATCACCTCCGCCTGCCCTTTCACGCTGGGGGCGGTGTAGCCTACTTTGCGTGCGCCGTCGTTGTTAATGGCGGAGCCTTTGAGAATCGCCCAGATGGGGTCGTTGTCGGCGATAGCGTCTCCCGCCCGACGCAACACCACCGCGCCCAGGCCGCTGCCAAACACGCTGCCGCTGGCGTCGGCGTCAAACGCGCGGGTTTTGCCGTCTTTGGAGAACAGCATGCCCTCCTGATAGAGGTGCCCATTCTGTTGCGGCAGCAACAGGCTGACGCCCCCCGCCACGGCGAAATCGCATTCGCCGTTCAACAGACTTTGCACCGCCTGATGAATGCTGACCAGACTCGTTGAGCAGGCGGTCTGCATGGTGAAACTCGGCCCTTGCAGCCCCAGTTTCCAGGAAATCAGCGTGCTCATGGCGTCTTTATTGGCCAATTGCGACGCCAGAAAGCCGCCTACGTTATCCACCTGCTCGGACAACATGGCCTGCATGGTCCACTGCACGGTGCTGCGCGCCCCCAGAAACAGACCGATGCTGCGACCGCGTTTGTCGGGGTCGACGCCGGCGTTCTCCAGCGCATGCCACACACACTCCAGCATCAGCCGGGTTTGCGGGTCCATCAACGCCGCCTCCGCCTGGCTGTATCCGAAGAACTCCGCATCGAAATACTGCGCGCCGCCCAGCACGCCGTTGGCGGCCACGAAGTCCTTGTTGCGTATCTTGTTGGCGTCGTGCCCGGCCTTGAGCAGTTCTTCGTCGGTAAAATGAGAAATGCCGTCCACGCCCATGAGCAGGTTGCGCCAATACTCATGACAGTTGTCGGAACCGGGAAAGCGACCCGCCAGACCGATAACGGCGATATCCAGATCTTCTCTAATTTCTACAACACTCATAATTCCATACCTTGTTAAACTCTCAGACGAGGTCGTCTGATATAAATCCTTGTGGTCCTTGCTGCGCCCCTGATTACTAAACCGGCTCGGGCTGACTTGCCGAAACGGGCTGCGCCTGGGAGAAATCTGCGGGCGACACATCATCGGCGCCCAACCTGCGCAAAAACTCAACGTGATCCCCGTGCAGGCGTCGTATCAGCGCATTCGCCGGCGCGGAACGCTGCAACGCGGCGGCGCTTTTCTCATCGGCGTCGTCGGAGAGAAACACCCGCGTCGGGATACGATTCAACGGGGACGCCGACAAACGCTCAGGGAAGCGCGCGGGCTGGATGAGCTGATGCTGCAACCGGTAGTAACGCCACTCCATAAACAGGGATGGCGAGGCTTCCCGCAGCGCCGCTTCGTCTTCGATCGCCGCCAGCGCTTTTGCTGTCTCACTGTCTTCAGCGGACGCGGCGATATCCTGGAACAACGCCAGGAACTCCGCATACAGCGCCGGCCCGTCGAACACGCTGGTTTGCAGGTTGGGGTCAAGAAACACCAGCTGCTCAACGTCCTGGCCTAATTCCGGACGCTGCGTCAGCAACGCCGCAAGCATCTCCGCCCCCAGGGAATAGCCGCCCAGCCACAGGGGACGCGCAGGCGTTTCTCGGTGCGCCGCCGCCAGCGACGATAAGGCGTCCGCCAGCGCCGTCTGCAACGCCTGCGCAGAAAGATCGACGGCCGCACCGGGCTCCAGGGCCAGCACCGATAGCGTCACGGAACCCGCCAACGCATCCGCCAGCCCTTGCAGCTCCACCAGTCCGCCCAACGCGGGAGGCAGCAGCACCCACTTGGGAAGTCTGGCGTCGTCCGCATTCAGCAAGCGCTCCTGCAGACATCCCTCCACCATGGGTTGGGACTGGCGACGGGTTGCGATCAGGGCCCGCTGGGCGGCCAGGGTGGCGTGGCGAAACACATCCACCGGACTGAAAGGGACGCCGAACCGCCTCTCGATCTGGCTGGCCAGACGCACTGCGCTCAAAGACGACCCGGACACCTGGAAAAAGTCCGAGTCCGGCGTCAACGCGCCCTGGAAACCCAGACATTCGCGCCAGCACGCCGCCAGTTCCCCCAGCTCTCCGTCCCAGGCCGGGTCCGTGGCGTCCGGGGCTGCCTGCGCGCGTTCACGCCACGCCTGAAACAGAGAGACGATTTGCGCCCGATCCAGTTTGCCGGTTTCGGTGCGGGGTAAACGCGTTACCGGGAATATCGCGGAAGGCAGATGCGAGCGCGGGTAATGCCGGGCCAGATGCGCCTGCAGTCCCGCTCCGCCGTCTTCATCGCCTTCTATCGCCAGCACCAGACAGGCCTCCGGCGTACCCGCCAGCGCCACCGCCGCTCCCGCCGCGATCACGCCGGGATGTTGTCCCGCCCGGCTCTCCAGCTCGCCCAGGCCGATAAAATTGCCTCGCACCTTGCAGCTGTCGTCCATACGTCCTTTCAGGAAACACTGACCACTGGCGTCCACCATGGCCATATCGCCGGTGCGGAAATACACGCCGCGATCATCGCTTCCGAACTTCTGCGCAGTCAGCTCCGCCTCATTCAGATAGCCGTGCTGCGCAAAGTCTCCGTAGATCAACAGCTCGCCCCATTGACCTGGACGCAGGCGACGCCCTTGGGGGTCGATCACGGCGAAGGCGACGTGATCCAGAGGCGCGCCGATGGACAGCATCGGCGCCGAATCCATATCCGCGCAGTTCGCCATGGAGACGGCGATACAGGTTTCCGTCGGGCCATAACTGTTCCAGATCTGGCTGCGCTCCAGCAGGCGGTCGATATCGCCGAGGGTGAGGAAATCACCGCCGCTGATGCACACTTTGGGGAGCGGCTCCAGGTTTTCCATGCGGTTCCAGGCGGAAAACAGCGCCGGCGCCGCAGAAATCACATCGGGACGACGCTGCGCCAGAAACGCTTTCGCCCTGCGTTCGTCGAGCAGGCTGTAGCGGTCCGTCACCAGACTGGTTCCCTGCAGCGCCCAGGCCAGCAGCACTTCTTCCAGATAGCCGTCAAAGGTGGGGGAAAACTGCTGCGTCACACGCGCCCCGGCTTGCAGGTTCAGCGTGCGGACCAGCGAGTCCAGATATTGCGCGACGGTCTGCGCCGCAACGCAAATGCCTTTGGGGCGACCTGTGGTGCCTGAGCTGTACAGTATCCATGCGATGGGATTGGTCTCCATGGACTTCAGGCTCGCAAACTGGCGCCAGTCGACGTCCTTGGCGGCGATCGCATCGTCCGCATTTATTACGATATCCGGCTGCCCATGACGAATCACTTCATCCACACGGGCTTGTGGCGTTCCCTCTTCCAGGGCGAGATAAGTGGTTCGGGTCAGGAAACACGCCGCCAGAAACGCCTGCAACCGGCGTCCGGGACGGCCTTGGATCAGTGCGCGCCGAATTTCTGAGCGGTTCAGGCGCTCCGCATAGCTCCCGGTCAGTGACGCGAACTCGGCCCAACTCAGCTCGCCCTCGTCGTCAATCACGGCGGGGCGATCGCCCAGGGTCAGAAAACCATCGCGTAAAATATCTTCAATGGGGCGATACGCTTCACGTCGTTGCGCAGGCCGGAACGCCTGGGCGGCGGATACAAGCAGGTCCTGCAGCGACGGGGCTGAGTCGGCGCCCAACGTTTGTCGCAGAATATCGCGATAGCTCGCAGCAAGTTTCTCCATGCGCTCTTCCGGCAAAGCGGACGCCTGATACTCCAACGTCAGCCGGCAACTCTCCTCGGCGTGCAGCACCGTGAGATTCAACGGTCCGTGAGCTTCCTTGCCGACATCGTCGCCTTCTGCCGTCGCATCGCTGGCCTCGACGGAGTCGAAATAGGAATAGGCGACATTCAGCAGCGGATTGGAGCCAAACATTCTAGGGTCGTGACGCAGTAACGCAAATACTTCCTCCACCGGGAAAAACAGACGTTCCGTCGCCCGCCACTGCGCTTCCGCCAGAGATTTGAGGTAAGCGTCAAACCCCTCTGCATCGCGATCAAAGCGAAACGCGCAAGGCGCCAGAGACACGAACATGCCTATGGTGTTTTGCGCCTGCGGCGGACGAAAGGCGTTCGCCACGGAGATAGAAAACCCATCGCTGCGGCCCTCCCGCGCCACGGCCAGTCCCCATATCCCCAGAAAGAATACCGACGGCGTGACGTTGTGGCGGGCGCATAGACGCTTAACCGCCGCCAACTCGGTTGCGGCCAGAGACCAGGAGGTATATTTCACCCCGTCATCGTCATCCACCGCGCCATGACCGAAGGGATCAAAATCGAGACCCTCAAGATAATCTTTCCAGAACGTCTGCGCTTCTTCCCAGAGCGGTTGCTGACGGGCTTCCGCCAACGCCTGCGCGTAACGGCGATAACTCAGGCTGGACTGCGGCGGCTGCGCTCCGCGCAGAAGCTGCTCAAACTCGTGCTTGAGAATCTCCATTGAGGGCTTGTCCACCAGAATATGATGGACCTGCAGATGTAACCGCGCCCGCTCCGTCTGCGGCTCCAGCAGACATCCTCGCAGTAAGGGCCCCCGCTCCAGGGCGAACGCCCGGGTCCAGTCCGCGTCAGCGCCGATCAACACCTGATCGACGTCGAGGGTCGCCAGCGCTTCCGCGCATGGCGCGCCCTGTTCATCAAGGGGGTAACGCGTGCGCAAAATGGCATGGCGGTCAAGCAGGGCCTGCAAGGCCTGTTTCAC
Source organism: Hahella sp. NS-SX17 (assembly GCF_057367735.1). Lineage (NCBI taxonomy): Bacteria > Pseudomonadati > Pseudomonadota > Gammaproteobacteria > Oceanospirillales > Hahellaceae > Hahella > Hahella sp. NS-SX17. The sequence continues at coordinate 3,803,970 of NZ_CM170632.1, read as the reverse complement.
GGCGTCGCTGGCGACGTCCTGCGCAAGGGGAATGTCGATGTCCAGCACATAAGCCATGGAGTCTGGATGCAGTCGGTACTGCGCATACAAGCGGGCCTCCTGAGGGGACAGCTCGCCCCGAATCACCTCGCCGGCCTCCGCCGCGTTATCCAACAGCCTGGAAAAAGTGTCCGCAACGCCAGTCTGATATCCGCCTGAGCGGGCGTCGATCAGCGCCGCCAGACTTGCGATGGCGTCATGCTTAAAGAACTCCAGCAGTGACACCCCCTGACCGAATTCCTGCTGTATCTCCGCCAGCACTCTGCCTGCGCGCAAAGAGTGTCCGCCTAAAGCGAAAAAGCTTTGTTCCGCGCCAATAGCTGTGGCGTCCAACTCAAGATGGCGGGCCCAGCACGCCGCCAGCCACTCTTGAGTCGGCCCTTGTGGACGCGGGCCCGCGTCGCCGGCTGCGTCACTGAGCGCCTGCTTCAGCTTCTGTCGATCCAGCTTGCCGTTGCGGGTCAATGGCAACGCAGGCGTCAAAATGATCTGACTGGGAACCATGTAAGCCGGCGTACGCTGTAACAGCATCTCTCGCAAGTCGCGCTCGCTGAGGCTGTTGTCGGCGGCGACAATAAAAGCTCCGAGGCGGGCGTGCCCGCGCTGGTCCGTCAGGCTGATCACCGCCGCCTGGGACACCCCCGGCAAATCCAGCACCGTCCTTTCGACCGCGTCCAGCTCCACGCGGAAGCCGTTGACTTTCAACTGCCGGTCCCGTCTGCCCAGAATTTCCAGTTCACCGTTCGCGTCCCAGCAGCAGATGTCGCCGCTGCGATAAAAGCGGCCCTGCAGAGCCCCGTTGTCCAGGTCGATGAAGGCGTTTGCGGTCAGATCGGGGCGATTCAGGTAACCGGCGCCGACTCCCGCGCCGCCGATCAGCAGTTCCCCCGGCGCGCCGATCGGACAGGGTTGCAGAGTGTCGGGAAACGCCACAACGCACTGGCAGCCATTGAAGGGCCTGCCGATGGTTACCTTCTGATCATTGCGGGAGATATTCTGATAGGTGGTGAGCACCCCGGTTTCGCTGGGCCCGTAGAGGTTGATCAGCTCGTAATTATTTTTCTGGAACGCGCGCAGGCTCTCGCCGCCAAAATACAATTGCCGCAGGCTGGGGATGTCCCCCTGCGCCATGATGTCCTCCGCCAGCACCGTGGTCGTGAACATCAGGTCGATGCGCTGCTCCCGCAGGAAGTCGACGCACTTGGCCGCGTCGGTGCGGGCCGCTTCCGGCGCCACGACAATGACGACGTCTTCCGTCAGCGCCAGCACGCACTCCAGCACAAAGTAATCAAAGGTATGGTTCGCCAGCGAGGCGACCCGCGAGTGATCTGTGTGGTACTGGGCGCGCTCCTCCTGACAGATATTGAGCAGGGCCCGATGGGTGTTGACGCAGCCTTTGGGTTTGCCTTCGCTGCCGGACGTCATCACCACACACAAAGGGTCGTCCAGTGACGCCGCGTCGCCATGGCTGAATGCGTCTTCCCGGCCGCACGCCAGCGCGGACGCCGCGACCGCGCCGTTATAAGACGGCAGCCTGACCACTCGGCAACCCTGAGCGGCAAAGCGCTGCTCCAGCTCGCCGCCGCCATCCTGCAACAGCACCGTTTGAGTCCTGTGCAGGGCCACCACATCGGATAGCTGTTCTATTGGCGATTGCCGGGACTGTAGACAGAACGGTTTGCCGATGCGCATGCAAGCCATCGCCGCCAGTGTGGTCTCCACCCCTTTATCGCCAACGATCAAGACATAGTCGCCGAGGGCGTCCCAGTGCGGCCAGTTGGGAGCTTGCAGCAACGCGTCGATATAGCCGTCCAGCTGCTTAAAGCTGACCGTCTGGTCGTCGCACTCCAGAAACACCTGCTCGCCCCGATTGCGAAGCGACGCCGCAATCGCCTGGGCGACATTGCGATAAGCCAACGGGCGGCCCTGGGTCGGCGCGGACAGCGCGTCAATGCGCGCCTGCTCCGCAGGTGGAATCCAGGGCATGGACGCGAGCACGCCGCCCGGGTCGAACGCCATCGCCTCCATCAGCGTTCGCAGGCGCTCAGGCAGCAACTGCGCCAGCGCCGGGTCCGCCTGATTCGGGTTGAAGCGCAGATGCAGCCGGGTCGCTTCAGGACGCGCCTCAACGCCAATACAAAGCCTGTACTGAGAAGCGTCAATGCCTGCGCAGGGGACGCCCGTTTCCGAATATCCCACCAGCACCTGCGGCCCCGCCGACATATCGGTGGACGCGCTTTGCGGCGACAGGCCGGCGATCAATCCGGCGACCTGCTTCCACTGCCTCAGCTCCGCGCCGATCAGTTGTTTGACCGGCTGCGCCAATTCTGTTTCCGTCAGCCGCCACTGGGCGGGAATGACGTAAAGGCCGTCATTCGGACCTTGCCCCAGCTCTCCAGCGCCTATCGCCCAGTTCAGCGCGCCCAGGGACTCGCGACTGTGCACAAACGCCAGATGCTTGATACAGGCGGAGAACAACGATAACCGATGCAACGGAGAGGCGGACGCCATCGCGTAAATCCGGCTGTTAAGCGCCTCAGGTAGCGCGCAGGTAAGGGTCGTCGTCGCGTCCGCCTCAGGCGTCGCCTGCGCCATCACAAAAAACGGGCACTCCTGATAGTCCGCCGCCAACTGCTGGCGGACATAGGCTTTGAGCGCCTGTTTCCTTGCATTTATTGCAATGGGATCATTCGTGAGCATTTCCATGTTTTACTGCTTCTCCATGTCTTTCTGCTTATCCGTGTTTGCCTGGGTTCGTTTTTTCAATCCAGCGCGCATTGCAGCGCTTCCTTGAAACGGGCGCCCCAGTCTTCCTGCGCCGCCTCGGCGCGATACGCCAACGCCTCCAGTCGGATGTCAAAGCCGGCGTCATGTTCCGCCACCTCGCAGGTCAGGCTCCACTGCGACTGCGCTCCCGCCACGCCGGCCAGCTCAAGCTGGCGACAGGGAACTCCGGCGATGCGACCGGTAAAGCCGTCTTTATGGAAGTAACCGAAAAAGGCGGATGGATAGAGCGCCTCTCTGGACAGGTCAGGATGACGGGCGCCGAGGTCTTCCGCATCGTACAGGTAATGGCGGCAGGCCTCGCGAACCGCAGCGGACACCTTTTGCAACAAGGCGCTCCCCTGCTCCGACGCCATGGCCACCCGCACAGGCAACAGAGTCATCAGCGGCGCGATGACCGTCTGTTGCGCCAGATTGTCGCGGCCGTGGAAGATCATGGAGACCAGTTGCTCCGCCTGCTGGTCGAGTCCGCTCTTGAACTGGGTGAACACCGCCATGAAGTATTCTGGAACGCTGATCTTCAGTCTGGCGGTCAGCGCTTCGATGCGCGCCTTGCAGTCGGCGTCCACAGAGACCAGCCAGGCGCCGGTGCGCGGTTGGGACGCGACCGCTGGCGAGGTCGGCGCACTGCCCTGCAGTTGCGCCAGCCAGTAATCCGCGTGCGTGCGTCGCTGAGCGGCGAAAGCCGGGCTGTAGAACAACTCGGAGTACGCGCTCAGATCGCCGCCGGCGTCGGACTGAGGGGCGTCCGTCGTCAGCTCATGCAGAACCTGGGTCAGTCCCGAGCCGTCAATGCAGGCATGAGAGAAATCCAGCAACAACACGCCACCCTGTGCATCGGACACCCAGCGACCGCGCACGTTTACGCCATCTTCCAGAGAAAACGGCCGCACAAAGTCGCGCACGTCCTCTTCCAGACTCCCCAAGCTTTGCCGTTTTTCCAGACGAAACAGGAAGCGTTTGGCGGGGCGCAGGAAAAGTTCGTCCTCCGCCAGCGTAAACTGCGCGCTGAGACTCTCATGGCGTGCAAACGCCGTTTGCAGCAGGTTGCGCAGTTGTTTCAGATCCGGCTCCGCATCAAACGCCAGCGCCACGAAACTGTTGTTGCTGAGATCGCCGGGATTCAGTTTGACCGCCTTGTAAATCGCCCTTTGCGCAGGCAGCGCCCGGATGCCCTGGCTTGGCGACTGAGTTGACGCTGACATGAGTGTCGCTGATTGCGCGTCCGCTGTCTGTTCTGCCTGTAACCGAAACAATTCGGCTTCAATCAATCTGGCCTGACTCTCCAGATCCAGATGCGCCACGATCGCGCTCAGGGATATAGCGAGATTGAACTCCCGCTGAATGCCCGCCATCAGCGCCACCGCCAACAAGGAGTGTCCGCCAGCTTCGAAAAAGTGCGTTTGACGGCCAATGGCGTCAGTGTTGAGCAGAGCGCGCCATAGTTGCGCCAGCCTGGCCTCCACGCCCTCCCTGGGCGCTTGCGCCTCAGGAGGAGCCGCGGCGCTGAAAGACGGCGCCGGCAGCGCTTTGCGATCCAGTTTGCCATTGCTGGTGACAGGTAAGGTCGCCAGCCAGACAAAGTTGGAAGGAATCATGAACGCCGGCAGGCGGTCTTGCAGATGTTCCCGCAGCGCAAGATTCAACGCGTCTGCCTGAGCGTCCACGTCTTCGACTGACGGCGCCGCCGTGATATAGGCGACCAGACGGGCGTCTCCCGGCGCATCTTCGCGCACCAGCGCCACGCACTCCTTGACGCTGGCGTGGGATGCAATCGCCGTCTCCACCTCGCCCAGCTCAATGCGAAAACCGCGCAGCTTGACCTGAAAGTCATTGCGCCCCAGGTACTCAATGTCGCCATCCGGTAGAAAACGGGCCAGGTCGCCCGTGCGATACATGGCGCGCCCCGCATCAGCGCAGAACGGTTCGGCGACGAATTTTTCGGCGGTCAGCTCGGGTTGATTCAGATAACCCCGCGCCACGCCCACGCCGGCGATATACAGCTCGCCAACGACCCCGACCGGACAGGGCTGACGATGCGGATCAAGAATATAAAGGCGGATGTTGTCGATCGGGCGACCGATGGGAACCGTTGCGCCGACCTCATTGCCCACGCAATCCCAGACCGTCACGTCAATGGCGGCCTCGGTCGGTCCATACAGGTTATAGAGTTCAACGCCGGGGAATCGCTCCCGAAACCGGCGCACGCTTTGAGCAGGCAAGGCTTCACCGCTGCAAAACACATGGCGCAGGCTGTCGCTGACGCTGGCCGCCGCCTGATCCAGAAACGGCGACAGCATGGATGGCACGAAATGCAGGGTGGTGACGCGCCGGGCGCGAATCAGGTCGCTCAAATACACCGGGTCCTTGTGCCCCTCCGGCTTCGCCACCACCAGGCGCGCGCCGTACATCAACGGCCAGAAGAATTCCCACACGGAGACATCGAAGCTGAACGGCGTTTTTTGCAGCACCGCATCCTCCGCCGTCAAAGCGTGGGCCTTCTGCATCCAGGTCAAACGGTTCACCACGCCGCGATGTTCGTTCATCACGCCTTTCGGGCGCCCGGTGGACCCGGATGTGTAGATGACATACGCCAGATGAGAGGCGTTCACCGCCGTTTCTTCCCGGCTCAGATCTACGTTGCGCTTTTGCTCCCAGGCCGCCGTTGCGTTGAGATCAATCAGTCGCGCGTCGCGTTCTACGGCATAGGCCGCCAGCAGCGCATTAACGTCCGCGGGTACTTGAGCGTGAGTCAGCACCGCCTTCGGAGCGGCGTCGCGCAGCATGTAGTCGAGACGGTCGCCGGGATAATGGGGGTCCAGAGGCGCGTAGGCGGCGCCGGCTTTCAACACCGCCAGCAAAGCCGTCACCATTTCCACACTGCGCTCCACGCAGACGCCAACGATGGCGTCCGGCCCGACGCCCACGTCTTCTCTCAGATAGCGCGCCAGTTGATTGGCGCTACGGTTCAATTGCGCATAGGTCAACGCCTCTTCGCCGAACTCCACCGCTATTGCGTCCGGCGTGCGCGCCGTCTGCGCTTCGATCAGCCAGTGCAGACAGGCCTCACTGGGAAAGTCCGCCTGAGTCTGATTCAAGCGTCGCAGCACCAGATCACGTTCCTGCTCAGGCATGGCGCTCAGGCGGCCAAGACGGGTTTCCGGCGCCGCCTCCAGGGCGTCGACGATTTCCCGCAGCGCCGTCTCAAAAAAGTCGCACACCCGCTCGGGATCATGTCCCTGCGCCACCTGCGCGTTGACCACAAAATCATCGCCAAAATCGTCCACATTCACCGACACCGGATAGGTGGTGCGCTCCATCACGCCGGAGTAGCTGAGGCCCGCCACGGCGGAGGGATTAAGGGCCTGAAACGGGTCCGCCGACGGAACGTTGCGCACGTCACTGTGACGGTAGTTCAACATGGTCGTGAACAATGGCGTCTCGCCCTGAATTTGCGCGGACTTTTGCGCCTGCGCCAGGGAGGCCTGTTCATGTTTCACCAGTTGCATCAGCCTGTCCTGGGCGTTCCACAATCCTTCCAGCACCGGCAGCGACCCCAGGCGCAGACGAATCGGCAGTGTGTTGATGAACTGCCCCATGGCGCTTTCCGCTTCGTCGCCGGCGAACATGCGACCCAGCAGCACCGTGCCGAACACCACGTCATCGCGCCCGCTCAGGCTGCCCACTACCTGGGCCCAGGCCAGATGAATAATCGCCGCGACGCTGACGCCGTGCGCCCTGGCCTGCCGCCGTATCTGCGCGGATAAAGCCGGAGAAAGCGAACGCCAGGCTTCCGTGACCGCATCCTCGCCGGTCAGATACTGTTCCAGGCCAAGGGGCGCCGGCCCCGGTTCATAGTCCTGCAGCATGGCGTCGAAGAAGGCTTTGCGCCCCTCAACGTCGACATCGGAATACAGGCCGGACCGGGTTTCGGAGAACGACACGGCGGACGCCTGCGCAAGCGGTTGCCCCAGCAGTTGCGCTTCTATCTCCTGCTGCATTTTTTCTACGGTGGCATGGTCCACCGCCAAATGATGCAGCAGGTGCAGCAACACCCATTGCCCGTTCTGGGCGTCATAGCAGTAATAACAACGCTGCAGAGGCGCCCTGGCGATATCGAAGCGTTGCGCGGACGCAGCGCAGCGTCGCTTCAGGGCGGTAACGGCGTCTTCACCCTCCCGTTCCGCATGCACTTCCTCTACGGCCAACGGCGCCTCTCGCCAAACCACCTGCAGCGGTTGCGTCAGCCCTTCATAGGCAATACTGACGCGGAAAGCGTCGTGCCGGGAGATAGTGTTGCGCAACGCGTCCAGATAGTCATGCAACAGATCAGCGCTGGCGAACCGGGTCGCCTGCCATAACACATAAGGGTCCGCCGCCGGATTGGCGAGAGCATGATAGAACATGCCCTGCTGCAGCGGCCCCAGAGGACAGACGTCCTTGATATTGGCGGGTCCGCCCGTGACGGCGGCGATGGCGGTCTGTTCCTCCAGACTCAGTTGCGACCACAACGTCGGCCGGGTTTCGTTCGCCGCCGAAGTCGCCGCCCCCTGCTGCGGATCAAACCGCCGCAGCTGCGTCGCCAGATCCGCCAGGACCGGGTGCTGATACAGGGTGTGCGCATCCACGATGAAGCCGCGACGACGCAGCGCCAGCATCATTTTTACGATAAGCAGTGAGTGGCCGCCCAGATTAAAAAAGTGCGCATTGCGGCCGATGTCCTGAACCCCCAGCAGTTCGCTCCAGACCTCCGCCAGCAGACGCTCCAGCGCAGTCTCGGGAGGCGTGGCGTCGCCGTTGTTGGCAGCCCTGTAGGCGATGACCGGAAAGGCTTTTCGATCGACCTTGCCGCTGGCGGATAACGGAAAACGCTCCATGATGACCACCGCAGCGGGTCTCATGTAGTCCGGCGCCTGCTCCTGCATATAACGGCGAATGCTTTCCTGAACGCCTTCTGACGTCTGGCGTTGCTGCGCACGCTCCGAAACCAGCACGAAGGCCGCCAGACATTTGCTGTCCGCATCCTCTCCCTGCGCCACCACGACCGCATCGCGCACCGCCGGATGCCGCATCAGCATGGCTTCGACTTCACCCAGTTCAACCCGGTAGCCGCGTATTTTGACCTGAAAGTCGATGCGACCCAGAATGTCCAGCAGCCCGTCCGGCCGCCATCGCGCCAGATCCCCCGTGCGATACAGACGCCGTGACCCGCCGCCGTCCACATCGATATCGACGAACCGGGCGGCGGTCTCCTGGGGGCGCTGATGATAGCCATAGGCGAGTTGCAGCCCGCCGATGCACAGCTCACCCGGCGCTTCGTCGCGTAGCGGACGGTTGTTCTCGTCCAGCACATACAGCTCCACCTGATCGATGGCCGCCCCCACTGAGGGCAGATCCGGCCATTGCCGGGGATGTCCGCTCAGGGTGTGCGCCGTCACCACATGGCTTTCCGACGGACCGTAGTGGTTATGCAGACGGCAGTTCGGTAAAGCGCTGAAGAATTGCCTGATGGCGGGGGTGATCACCAGCTGCTCGCCGGCGGTCACCACATCAAGCAGCCCGCCGGGATAGCGATCCTCCGCCACCGCCGCCAGCGCCAGGCTGTTCAGCGCCACATAAGGCAGGAATATCCGTTGCGCCTGCTGCGACTCAATCAGCGACAACAGCTCCACAGGGTCCAGACGCAGTTCATTAGCCATCAACACCAGTTCGCCGCCGCTGGCCAGCGTGGCGAAGATTTCCTGAAACGACACATCAAAACTCAGCGGGGAAAACTGCAGGGTTTTCTTGCCTGCGTAGTCGCCCTGCTCGCGAATCTGCCAGACCAATAAATTCACCAGGGCTTTGTGGGGCATGCACACGCCTTTGGGCGCGCCCGTGGAGCCGGAGGTATAGATAAGGTACGCCAGATCCTCCGGCGTGCAGGCGCGGGACGGATTCTGCGACTCGTCGTCGTTTGCGTCGCCGGAAAAGTCATAGGCGTCCATATCCAGGAAGGCGAAGGTATCGGGCAGCGTGCGGATAATCTCGGCGCAGGAAATCACCACTGAGACATTGGAGTCGCGCAGAATATAAGCCTGACGCTCAAGCGGATAACTCATATCCACCGGCGCATAGGCGGCGCCGGCTTTTAACGCGGCAATAACAGCGACGATAGCGTCTATGCCGCGATCCAGGCAGACGCCCACTACCGCGAGTTCGTCGCCATAACGCCGGCGCAGTTCATGCGCCAGTCTGTTGGCTCTGCGATTCAGGGCGTCATAGGTCAGGGTTTGCGCGCCAAAACGCAGCGCAACGGCGTCCGGGGTGCGCGCCGCCTGACGCTCGAACAGGTCCTGCACGCAATCGTCCACGACGGCGTCCGCACCCGGGTCGGTTTGTTTGAGATGGCCAGAATTACTGTCTAACAACGATTTAGTAAACATAACTATCTTCTTTGAACTCGATAAGTTGACCGTTTTTCATGGTGATCAGGGCGTCCGCCTCGGAAAAATATTCATCATCATGGGTCACGACAAAAACGATGCGTCCCTGGGCTTTCAACATAGGGACCCATTCCTTGTAAAACCGGGATTTGGAGCGCGGGTCCTGGTCCGCGGCCCATTCATCCAGCACCACCACCGGACTGGGGTCCGCCAGCAGCATGGCCAACGAGAGGCGTTTACGCTGCCCGGTGGACAGCTTGATATTGTCGAAGGCGCCGTCGTCCAGCAGCGTGGACTTATCCGCCATGCCCAGCAGCGCAATATTGCGGTTGATGGCGTCCCGCGCCGCGATCAGGGCGGGATCGTATACCCGCTTGAACAGCCAGTTGTCGCTGAATATGGCGCGGGTGTGCTCCAGCAACTGGCTTTGCGACACCTCGACGCCGTCTATCCTAAGCGCGCCCTGGGCGGGGGCGTAGAGGCCCGCAAGAATCATCGCCAGGGTGCTCTTGCCGGAGCCGTTGCCGCCTGTCAGGAAGTAGGCCTTGCCGCTTTCCGCCGTCATGGAGACCGGCCCGACCCCGAAGCATTCGCTTTCCCCGCCCGGCGCGGGATAGTTGAAGCGAACGCCGTCCAGCTGCAGGGTTTTGACCGGTTGCAAAGTCGCACCCGCCACGCCGGACTCAGCGCTCTGGATGGACTGACTGAACGCCACCATATTGCGCATCAGGCTGCGCAGCCGCACCAGTTCGGGCATCGCCGACATGACCGCGTTCAGGGGACCGATCAGATACAGCAGGATGATCAGATACTCTTTCGACGCATCTCCGTCGAACCGGGGAATCAGCAACGGAAACAGCAAGGCCACCGCCACCAGCAAGACCGTAAGCAGGGACTCGCCGATAAAAAACGCGCTCAAGAATCCACGATCATATTGAATTCGCAACGCCTTGAAGCGGTCCGACACCGCCTGGGCATGGCGGTAAAAACTGCGCTTCACCGCTTCACGACGCAAACCTTTGTAGCCCTTCTGCAGGTCTTCAACGGTATCCATGAATTCGCTGCGGGTCTGCAACGCCTGCGGCATGATGCGGTTGGCGCGCTCGGACACGTAGTAGTACAGGCCAATCATGGGAACCGCGCAGGCCAGCAGAATGGAGGTCGCCAGCGCTGACTTGAACGCCATCAGATAGGCGAACAGGAACACAATCGTCAGCAAATTGGCGAAGAACGGCACAAAGGCCAGGACGCTTTTGGCCAGCTCCTGGGAATCTTCACCCACCACAGACTGGATTTTGCCAGGGGACAGGCGTTCCACGCTTTTATAATCCGACGCCAGCAACTTACGAATGATCTCCATTCGCCAGCCCTGCACAAAAGCGTGGCCGAACCGCATGATCTGCAGTTCCGCGGCCTTGCGGGCGGAAATATAGAAATAGATGCAGTTGAACAACAGCACTGCGCTGTACGCCAGATTGGCCGCCGGGCTGTCAATCGCCTGGATGATACACAACACCAGCGCCGAGTTGAGCAGACCGGAAACCACCGTCAGGCCGACCACTTTGGCGATCATCAGCGACGAAAAGGTTTTGCTGTCGAACTGTTCGCTGTGACGGGACGCCTGGAAAAAGAACAGGCTCAGAGCGTTGACGCAGACAACCAGTCCCGCCGCCGCCGTCAGCAGGCTTGTTGGGCCCCACACCAGCAGGTTCGCCCATCCCAGTCCCAAGGTAAGAGGGGGCGCGATTATCAGCACCGACGCCAGCGCGACGTTCAGCACCAACAGGCGTCCCAGGAATGCGCGCCAGCTCACCCTTTCCGCAGACTGCACGAAACTTTCCTGCACAATGGCTGCGTCCACCTGGGAGCCCTTGGCTTCGCCATCCGCCGGCTCCGCGGAACGCGTTTGCAGACGCCGCAGTACAGGCAGCGTCAGCAGCGCGCACAGCCAGAAAACCACGGCGGCGACGGTCGCGCCCCAGTCTCCCGTATCTGCGGCGAAGCGCTCCGGCAGAGGCTGCGGCGACGCGCCGCGCAGGTGTTCGAAGACCGCCCGGCCCAGCTGAATCACTTGCGGGCTGTTGCTGTTGCCCAGCAGCGCAACGCCGACTCCGGTTTGCGGGTCGAACGCCACATAGGCGCCGGCGTTGGGGTTCTGTCCCGGATGACTCCAACTGGTGGTGGCGCCCGCCTCGACATCCCACCCGTAGGCGTAGCCAGAGTCGCTGTCGCCGCCATAGGGACGTTTCGCCTGCTGCAACGCCCATTGCAGGACGTCCAGACGCGCGTCGCTTTGTTTGGGCGGCGGCTGCAGTAGAAACTGCAACCACCGCGCCATGTCCTCCGGCGTACTGAGGATATATCCCGCCGGAGTGTTTTGCAGATAGCGCGGCGCCTCATAGGGTCTGGCGACGGTAAAGCTGAGCTTATAGCCCGGTATGCGCGGCGCGGTGGCGGCGGGATCGCCTTCCACGAAGGTGTCCTTCATGCCCAGGGGCAGAAAGATTTTCTCCCGTAACAGGGCCGCGAAGGATTTCCCCGTCGCCCGTTCCGCCGCCAGCCCCAACAGGCTGTAGTTCAGCGTGGCGTACTCCTCTTTGCCGCCAACCGGATAAGTCAGCGGCGTGTCCCGCAACAAGCCCGGCAATTGCTCCAGAGCGTTGGCGGCGTCGCTGGGGCGCAGCAGGTCCAGGGTATCCCCGGACAGGCCGCTGCTATGGAACAGCAGATTATTCAGGCGAATGGCGGAATATCCCAATTCCGGACGCTGATTCAGCTCCGGAATCCAGCGTGTGATCGCATCCTGCCGGCTCAACGCGCCTTCCTGCTCCAGCACGGCGATCAACAGACCGGTAAAGGCTTTCGAACAGGAGGCCAGCTCGAATACGCCGGCTTCCTGCTCTCCCAGTCGCAGCGTGTGCGCCTGGCCATTGACGACCACGCTCAGTCCCCCGGTGGGGATCTGCGACGCGTCCCAGCGCCGGGTCAGCTCGCTGACCGTCTGCGCCAGGTCCGCCGCGGGCTTGACGCTCGCCATGTCGGCGAACGCGCGTCCCGTCAGCGCAAACAGGAGGCTGATCAGAAGAACGCCAATGCGGATTAAGCCGACATTATTCATTGACTTCGCTCTCCTGACGCTGGGTCGCGCCCCGCAACTTACGGCGGGCCTGCAAGGCCCTTCGCTTATCTCCCAGATCCGCCTGCGCGGTCGGCGCGGGATCGACCGGCGCAGACTCCGCCGGCGCCAGTTCCTTGCTCAGCTCACGCAGCGATGCGGCTTTGAACAACAGAGCCACCGGGATTTCACGCTCCAGTCGTTGCTCCAGCCGCTTGGCGAACTGGATCAGATCCAGTGAGGTGGCCCCCAGGTTGAAGAAGCTGGCGTCCACATCCAGTCCGTCAACGCCTAAAAAGCTTTCCAGCATGGCGCGCATCGCCTGCAGCAGCGTTTCCGCATCCGCGCCCGCCAGAGATTCCGCCTCATCGGCGGCGTCCGGCGCGCCCTGAGAAGCGCTGGCGCTGAACAGCATCTGCTGAGTGCTCAGTTGTTTCTCCAGCACCACGCCGATCGGCAGTTTGGAGACAGCGACAAAAGGCGTCTGCAGCTGACGCGCCAGGGTCGCCATCGCCAGCGCAATACGTGTTCCTTCCAGGTTCGACAGTCCCTCCTCCCGCAGTTTGGCGGCGAAACTTCGCTCCTCCGAACGCGTCTCCATCGCAATGACGATCTTTCCGATGTGCCGGCCCTGAGCCATAAACTGAAACGCGTCGGCGATGTCTCTGGCGGCGTAGGCTTTGGTGGGCAGCGGTCTCAGCGCCTCCCTCTCCAGCAGCGCCACGACCTCGGCCCAGGCTTCTTTGTAAGCAGGGTGCTCCGCCCCGGCTTGCACTGCGTGGAAACTGCCGCCTTCCGCAAAAATCGACAATCCCAGCTTCCAATCCTGCAGGATGTCCCGCAGGCCAAGCTCCAGAAAACGACCTTGCGGCGCTAACAGAGACACGCTTTCTTCCAGAAGTTCTCCCGCCAGCGCGTTGAGTATCACCTGGAACGGTCTGTCGCCGAGCTGACGTCGGAACGCCTCGCCAAACTCCCGCGTGCGGGAATTGGCGGCGCCCTTGGCGCCCATACTCATGAGCAGATTGCGTTTTTCTTCGCTGCCGGCGGTGACCCAGACTTCCGCCCCCAGATGCAACGCGATCTGCATGGCAGCCATGCCCACGCCCCCAGCGGCGGAATGGATCAGTATGCGTTCGCCCCGTTTGAGATTGGCGGCATGCTTCAGAGCGATCCAGGCGGTGGTGAACGCGACAGGGACGCCGGCGGCCTGCTGATATCCGAGCACAGGGGGGATAAGAGCCACGACTCTCTCCGGCATGATGACGTGCTCCGCCAGGCAGCTATGCCCCGCGCACATCACGCGGTCGCCGACGCGAACGTTGGTCACCTCCGCGCCAACCCGGGTGACGACCCCCGCCGCTTCCTGGCCGAAGGTCATGCTCGGGTCGGACGGCGCGGGTAAAACTCCCAGGGCGATCAATACATCCTTGAAGTTAAGACCCGCCGCCCTGACTTGAATCTCCACCTCCAGCGGGCCCGGCTCCCGGCGCGGCTCCTGGCGGGATTCGAAGGCGAAATTGCCGTCGCGGGCGTCGCCATTGCGCAAGCGCATGACGGCGTGACGCGCCGAGTCATTACTGCGTAACGCCTCAGACGCATCCACCAGCAGCAGATCGTCGATCGCCACCAACAAGGCGTTCGTATCCGAATAGATTTTCACCTGCAGTAATTTGCCGGCGCCCAGATCACTGACCTGCACCCAGCTCCTGACCCGGTCGCCCATGGGCGCATACTGCGTGAACGCGCCAATGGACACCGGCGCATACTGCGCGTCTTCCTGTTCCGGAGAGGCGATCAGGGTGGCGGTGTCCAGCAATGCGACATGCAGACCCTCCGTCGCCGCCTCGCCCTGATAAGCCGCCGGTAACTGCAATTGCACGGCGACGGCGTCGGGGGCGACGCGATCCACCGCAATCACATTGCGCCAGCGCGGTCCGAAGGCCAGCGCGCCGTTGGGGCTGACGCCGACGCCATCGCGAGCGCGGAACAGAGGCTCCCTCCGCCCAACGGGCTCCTCGTCACCCACTGACGTCTTGCCACCAATTGGCTCCGGGCCGGCCTGTTGCGATGAAATCGCGCTGTCGCCAAGGCGGACTTTGCCGGTTGCGTGGCGGGTCCAGGACTCAGTGGAGAATGCGCCAACGCCGGAGAAAATCGTGAACGCGGCGCGGTCGTCGGAGAACGCCACCACCACGTCTAACGCCACTCCGTCCTGCACCACCAGGGGCCTTTCAATGGCGACGCCGTGCAGAGAAAACCGTTGCGCCAGCGCTTGCTCGGCGATGGCGCGATGGGCCAAGGTCACCATGCCCATGGCCGGCATCACTGTCGTGGCGGCGTCCATGCGGTGCTCGTCCAGCCACCAGTCCCGCCTGGCGTCCAGAGGGCGGCGCCACAGCGAGGCATGCTCCGCTTCGGACCGCACAGGCTGTTTGAGGGCGTCATCCAGTTGCTGCGCCGAGCGCGTCGCCATGCCGGATTCCGCCCAGTCGTCCCAGGCGATGGCCAGGGCGCGGCCGCCCCGTCGGCGCACCTGTTCGGCGTAAGCCTCCAGACAGGCGTTGGCGGAAACATAGGCGACCTGACCGACTTTTTCCTTCGGCAGCAAGTTGCCCAGACTGGAGAACAGCAACAGGGTCGGTTTCCCCAACCGCTCCAGGTTGTCGCACAGGAAACGGGTTCCCGTGACTTTCGGCGCCAGGGTGGCGAGGGATTCCGCCTCCGAGCGCATCTGCATCATGGCGCCTTCGCCGCGACCGGCTGTATGGAACACATAGTCGACGCCAACGCCCTGCTCCGCGAGCTGGAACACCGGTGCGAAAGCCTTGTTCAGGGTCGCTTCGTCGCCAAGATCTCCCTGCAGCAAGGTGACGCGGCCGCCTTTGCATTCAAGGTTCAGCACCCATTGCAGAAACTCAGCGTTGGCGCTCTGGCCAGCGATCTCCGCCGCCCAGTCCCGCCGCGGCGGTAAAGACTTGCGCACCAGCAACAGCAGATGACAGTGGTAGACCTCCGCCAGATGCTCTGCAATCGCCGCGCCCATGCCGCCATTGGCGCCGGTGATGAGCACCCAGCTGTTGCGGCTGATGTCTGGAAGCGCGCGCGCCAGAGGCTGCTCCTGTATCCGTGCGCTTACACGTCGACGCCAGAACGCATCGCGTCGCAAGCAATAGAACTGGCCGCCGCGCCAGCCGTGCTCCAGCCAGGGTTTGAGAGCCTGGGCGACGCTTTCTCCATCAGGGCCGTCCGCCTGCTCCCTCGTCAGGTCTATGCACAGGGCTGACAGATCCGTGTATTCTTCCGGCGCAATCAGCAATGGGCCCAACAACTGGCTTTTTTCCGCGCTCGGGGTTTCCGTTCCCTCCCAGGCCGCCATGCCGACGGTGGGAAATATCAGTCTTAATTTTGGCGAGGACGGCTGGGCCGCGCTCCACCTGGCCAGCGCCACCGGCAGCCAGAACGCCCAGAATTGCGCCTGTGTGGCGTCCAGGTCATCCAGCAATCCGGTGACAATCACGTCCATCGCCGCAGACGCCCGCAACCCCTGCTGCGTCAGCCAGTCCTGCAACTCAGCATGGATCTTGCTGAAATCGCCTCGCCACCCGCCGCACTCGATTACTCCGCAGCGCTGATCGCGGGCTTCCAGCGCCTGCGCCAGATCCCGTTCTCGTTGCGTCAATTGACGACAGATAATCCAGGTATCCGGGGTTTCATCCATCGGCAAACGTTCGGGCGGTTGCGCGCCAATGCTTTCCCATTCCTGTCCATAAAAATGCGAGCCAAAGAACAATGAGGCCACCGTGTCGGCGTTCTGCCTGGGAGCCGCCGCAACAGCGCTCGCCAGCGGCGCGCAGACGCGACGCTCAAAGGCGTGGCCGGGCAGATGGCTGCGCAGGCTCTCTTGATCCCGCGCCTCCAGGGAATGCAATCTGGGCCAGACTATGCGCGCGCCCTGGGACCAGGCTTTGGCGATGAACTGGCGTAGCGCCGTCGCCTCTTGCTCCACGCCCGCGGCGCCCAGACTTGGCGTCAATCTTGACGCCTGTAGACGCAGCCATTTACGCGCATGCTGCAACAAATCCACGCCGGTTCCGATTTGCGTATAGAGCGCATCAGGAAACGCCGCATTCACTTCCGCCAGCGCCGCGCCCCACTGCACCGGCGACAGCATTTGCCGCACCCAGTATTGCGGATCGCACATGTCGCTCTCGTCGAGCTTGCGTCCCGTGGCGGTTGAGAAAATGGCGCATTGCGCCGGTTGTAGCGTGCAGGATTGCAGCAATTCACCGAACGCCCGCGCCGCCGATTCGATCAACGGCGTATGGAAGGCGTGGGACACCGCTACGCGCTTGAACGTCAGTCCCTGGCGCGTCAGCCTGGCTTCCGCCGACGCAGCGCCCTCCTCCGAGGTCGCCAACGTCCAGGTTCCCGGACTCAGTTCCGCAACCCGCCACAGCTCAGCCGGCAACGGGTCGTCAAAGCCTTGCTTACAGCTCACGGCGAACACCGCGCCTTTGGGCGTGGCGTCCATCAGCCTGGCGCGGGCGACCACCAGGGCCATCCCCTCCTCCGGGGTGAAAACGCCTGCGACCGCCGCCGCGGCGAATTCACCCAGACTGAAGCCGCACAACGCCGCCGGTTGGCAGCCCATCTCGCGCAACCAGACGCCCAGGGCGGTTTGCAGCGCATAAATCAGCGGTTGCAGATACAGCGTCGACAGGGATTCCGGCTGCTTGAGGCGCTCGATCAGAGCGTCCCGCTCAGCGCCGGGCTGCGCGCCCAGTTCGGTGATCAGCAATTGCGCCGCCTGCTCCAGCAGACGGAAATACAGTTCGCCGAATTCGGGAAATTCCGTCGCCAGACGCAGCCCCATTTGCGCGGATTGTGATCCCTGCCCCGGGAACAGCCAAACCTGATCGTCTCTGGGCTTCTCGGCGCCGTCCGTCCATTCCCATGCGTCCAGCTGCTGCTTCCAATCCGCACCGTCGGTGGCGACAAAGGCCGCGCGACAGGCATACTCGCTGCGGTTGTCCTGCAACTGCCGGGCGATTAGCGACAGATCCGCGCCGCCCGCTGCAAGCTCCAGGTCCAGATGCATAGCGTAGGCTTGCGCCAACCGGGCCAGCGCCGCCGGCGACGCCGCCGACAACGGCAGAATATGCCCCTGCGCCGCTGTCTGTGTCTCAGCGGTCTTCACCGCTGTCTCCACAGAGTTGGCAGCGTCCAGATCCTCGATGCGCGGCGGTTGCTCCAGCAGCACATGGACATTGGTGCCGCCGATGCCGAATGAGCTGACCCCTGCGCGGCGTATGGGCTGATCCGTTGGCCACGCAACCGCCTGGGTAGGAGCCCAGAACGGAGTTTTATCCAGTTCCAGATGGGGATTGGGCTTGTCGAAATGCAGCGTGGGGGGAATTTTGCCGTAGCGAACGCTGAGGGCCGCCTTGATCAGACCGGCGACGCCCGCCGCCGCATCCAGATGCCCCATGTTGGATTTTACGCTGCCGATGGCGCAACGAAACTGCGCCAGTTGCTCCGGCGGCGTCAACGCCTGCGCCGCTTTGTTCAACGCCTGGATTTCTATGGGGTCGCCAAGCACCGTGGCGGTGCCGTGGGCTTCGATCATGCCCAGACTGGAGAACGGAATATCCGCCAGTTGGTACACCTGGGAAATGACATCCGCCTGTCCCTGCACGCTGGGAGCTTCAAAGCTCACCTTGCGAGCGCCGTCGTTGTTCATGCCGGATTCCAGAATCACCGCATGAATCGGATCGCCGTCCGCCAAAGCGTCTTCAAGCAGCTTCAGCAACACCACCCCCACGCCATTGCCGTTGACCGTACCCTGGCCCTGATCAGAGAAGGTTTTACAGTGTCCGTCCGGCGACAGGATCATGCCGTTTTGATACAGATAGCCTCCCGTCACCGGATCGGTGATGCATGCGCCGCCGGCCAGCGCCATGTCGCACTCTCCCGCCAGCAGGGATTTGCAGGCCAGGTGCACGGCGGAAAGCGAGGTCGAACAGGCGGTCTGCACATGCACCGCCGGCCCCTGCAGTTTCATACGATAGGCGATCTGCGTGGCGAAAGCGGCGGGGTCGTTGTAGTTGCCGACGTCGAACATTTCCGCAATGTCCTGACTGGCGCCCGCGAACTGCTCCAGCCGCTCCATGTTCAGCGTCGAACCAATGAACACGCCGGCGTTGAGAGAGGACGCGCCAGGATTCAGCCCGGCGTCGAGAAAGGCGTTGTAGCTGACTTCGTGCAGCACGCGCAATTGCGGGTCCATTTTCTGGGCTTCGCGCTGCGAATAGCCGAAGAACTCATAGTCAAAGCACTCCGCATCCTCAAGCGCGGCTTTGGCCGGCACGTAATTGGGCAGGTCGATGAGGTCGGATGGCGCGCCGGCGGCCAACAGTTCGTCCCTGGAAAAAAACGACACCAGCTCGCGCCCCGCCAGAAGATTGCGCCAGAACGCGCGCCAGTCGGGGCTTTGGGGGAATCGGCTGGAAATACCAATTATGGCGACTTCGTTACCGCTAAATTCTCGCTTCATGATACTGAACTTCCTTTTACTTTACGCCGTCTGTCGGCCAGCCGGTTCTTGCCGGAACGGGCGGACGACAGGATATGTGCCTGGGTGGACGCAGCGCCGGCGTCAGCCGGGTCCGTCTGCGCGCCGGTATGCTCTGCGGACGCTTCGCTGCGCCTGATCCAGGCGGCGAAGGAGGCGATGGTCGGATGCTCAAAAATAACCGCCACGCCAATGTCCCGGGCGAATCGTTGCTGCAGTTGCGATTGCAGGGTAATAATTTTGATGGAGTCGCCGCCGGCGTCGAAAAAGTTGATGTCCGACGCCACTAGCGGGGTCTCCAGAATGTCGCGCCAGACCGCCTGCACCTGCGCTTCCACCGGGTCTGTCAGCGGCGCCTGCGCAGCCGCCGTCTGGGCGTCTTCCCGGGCCTGTCGGGCGGCGATATCGAGTAGCCGCCGGCGGTCGATCTTGCCGGTGAGCGTACGCGCAAAACCATTCACCGCCAGAATTCGCGACGGGGTCCATGACTCCGGCAGATGCCGGCGAATGTGCTCGCGAACACGGGGCTCCAGTTGCGCCGCTGGCGCAGCGCTGTCGACGAACAGCCGCCATTGCCGCTTCCCGCCCGGGTCGCGGACCGGCAGCAGACAACTGGCCTGCACCTCCGCCATGGTTTCCACCACCCGCTCCAGCTCGCGGGGTTCGATGCGCACGCCGTTGATTTTCACCTGATCGTCGATGCGTCCCAGATAGTTGAATCCGCTCGCGGGAGAAAAGGTCACCGCATCTCCAGTGCGATAGAACCTTTGATCCTGGTAGTTGACGAAGGCTCTGGCGGTTTCAACCGCGTTTGTGGCGTACCCTCGGGCCACTGCGCGCCCCGCCACCCAGAGTTCGCCGCGTACGCCGGGTGGCAGCGGCTTGCCGAATATGTCCGCGCAATAGGCGACGACGTTCTGAATAGGCCAGCCGATGGCGACCGCCGTATCGGGTGTTTGTCTGGCGCTCAGGCAGTCCACGGTCGTCTCGCTGGGGCCATAATGGTTGCTCACCGCATACCCCTGGCCCAGCAGCTGATCCCGCAAGCGCAACGGCAGTTCTTCCCCGCCGAAGATCCACAACCGCATGGCGGGCAGTCTGGGGGCGTCTTCCAGCAACGGCGCAATGGCGCCGGGGATGAAATTGACCAGGGTCGCCTCCGTCTCCTGCATCATTCGGATAAACGCCGTGCGGTCCTGTATAACCTGTGGCGCGGGGTATATCAGCGTGGCGCCCACGCAGAGGCTGCCGAACAGGTCTTCCACGCTGGGATCGAAATTCAGATCCGTCAGTCCCAGCACCCGGTCCGCCTGGGTGAGGCCGGTTTCACCTATGAACCAGTCCAGCAGATTCGCGACGGACTCGTTGCGAATGGAGATGCCTTTGGGCGCGCCGGTGGTGCCGGAGGTGAAAATGAAATAAAACTCGTCTTCGGGACGCCGTTGCGACCACAACGCCGGCAGTGGGGACGGGACATTGCTGTCCGTTTGCGTCGCCAGCGACGCCTCGGTCTCCCCTATCGTCCCTATGTCTACGCTTTCCTCTATATCCAATAGAAGACAACCGCTATCCGCGCCTAATTCGGCGATCAGCGCGGCGTCGCACAGCACGATGCCGCAGCCTGCCAGCTCCAATAAAGTCTGCTTGCGCGACGTCGGGTCTTTCGGGTTGAGATAAAAGTAGCTGCCGCCGCTGAACAGGATCGCCAGAATCGCCACCGTCGATCCTTCGCCTTTCGGCGCATGCACGCCTACCCGGTCGCCGACCACAAAGCCCGCCCGTTGTAATTGCGCCTGCACGCTGGCGATGCGTTGCGCCAGTTCGCGATGGCTGATGCGGCGTTCGCCGTCGATCAGTCCGACGTGATGCGGCGCCTCGATCAGACATTGACGGATGCCCTGCAAGGCGGCGTTGATGTCCGCCGTCGCCGTGGTCGCTCCCGCCACCAGATGGCTCGCCTGCGCCTGATCCGGGACTAGCTGTAACAGGCAATCCGCAATCGGCGCGTCGTCCGCCTGCGCGACCAGATCCGCCGCCAGGCTGTCGAAGGCGTGAAACGCCGCGGTCACTGCGGCGGGATCGCCGCTAAAGGTTTCGCCCGCGCTTAACTCGACTTTCCAGGCGTCCGCGCCGGAAACTGTGAGGGTCAGGCCGAAATGGGTGGTTTCCTCGGTATGCAGATCGGTCAGGCTGGTGGCGTAGGACGCGTCCTGCAAACTGGGGTCGATAGGATAGTTGTCGAACACGACCAGCGAGTCATACAACTCTTCTCTCTGACCCGCGATTTCACGGATCAGCAACGGCGGCGTTTTTTCGTGAGCCTGAGTGCGCTGCAAGGTCTGGAACATCGCGCGCAGCCCCTTTTCCAGGGTCCAGGCCCCGTCCAGGGTCAGCAACAGCGGCGTCGTGTTGGTGAACAGTCCCAACGGCTGTTGCTCGGCGTTCTGCGCCAACGCCGCCTCGCGACCGGAAAACGCGCAGCCGAACGCCACGGTTTTCTGAAAGGTAAGTTTGCTTAGGGTCAGCGCCCAACACAGGTACACAAAACTCGCTGGCGTCACGCCGGCGCGACGGCACAGCGCCTCAATCTCCGCCTTACGCTCTTGCGGCCACAAACGCCCGGCTTTTGCGGTAGTCTCTGCGAGCGGCGCGTCGTCAGTGTTTGATTTTGATGTCGCACGACGGAACAGGGGCTCATCCAGTAATTTTGTGGTGACGGCCACATCCCTGTCGTCAGCATCCTGCAACGCATCACGCCAATACTCCCGACTGCGTTGCAGCGCTTCCGGGTCAAGCCCTTTCCAAAGCTGCTGCGAATACAGCCGTGACGCCAACAGCGGGATAGCCTGGCCGCGCAGGCCCTGCACCCACAGGGAGACCAGCAATGAACTGCTCCAGCCATCCATCAGTATGTGATGGAAACAGAAAGCGATGCTCAGCGTTCCTGCTGCAACGTCATGCAGGCAGGCGATGCGCAACACTTCGGAGTCCAGCTCAAACGGCCGCGCCTTGGACTGCGCCAGCCAGTCGAGACAGCGGGCTTTGTGGTCTGACGCAGTGAGAGGCGTATAGTCCAAAGCAATGCGGGGCGCCGCGTACACCGCCTGATGCGGCGCGCGCAGGCCACGCCACAGGAAAACGGATCGCAGGGCGGGCTGCGACGCCTGGATTCGCCGCCACAGGTCGCCAATCTCCGTCTGGCTCGCCGGCGTGCGCAGAGTAAAGGACACGCCAATGTGATAGGCGCTGTTGCCGTCCTTCAACGCATGAAACAGCAAACCGCTCGCTTGCGGAGTCGCCTGCAGCAACTCCTCAATGTAGTTTGACGACTTCATGCGCAGCGCTCCGCCGCGTCATAAAGGTGCTGCAGTCTGCGCTTGTCGATGGCCAGAGAGACGGCGCCGGCGTCTTCGATAATGTTCAGCCACTGCTGAGTGCGGGCGTGGATGAAGGCGGCCTGTCTGTCGTTTTGGTCCTGGTGGCGGTCCGCATCAGCCAGCGTCTCCTTTACCTCGTTTCTGATGCGACGCAGCTGTTGCAGGGCGCCGGGATCATCCAGAACCGGCAGTTTCGCGCTGTACAGGTGATAACAGCAGCGTTGCAGAAACTGCTCGCGGCGATTCTGCGGCGCACTCATCGTTTGTGCGAAGGCGAACAGGTCCTGGGGTTCACAAATCGATTGCATAGGCAGGTTCGCGCGTTGGGTCAGATAACTCAGGACAGATTTAGGGGAAATTTCCAGATAACGGGTGACGCCGTTTTGCGCCACATACTGCAAACTCCGCAACCACTGCACCGGCGACGTCAGGTGTTGCAGGATGGACGTTTTTATCTCCGCCGCCGGCGTTTCCGCGCCGCTCACATTACAGACCAGGCGGGACAGCTGTTCGACCGGTTGCGCGGTCGGCAGGAAGTCCAGCTGGCGCTCCAGTTGCGCACGCGCTTCCGCCATCAGCGGAGAGTGGAAAGGTCCGCCGATCTTCAGGGGATACAGCAGACCGCCCATGGCCTCCATCCGCGGCGCAAAACGTCGAATCTCCGCCATTTCTCCAGAGACCGTCGCCTGATCGAAGGCGTCTATGGCGGAGATGTAGATATTCACCCCGTCCTCAGCTCTCGCCTTCTCCACTTCCTGTGCGACGGTCGCGGCGGGGGCGTGCAGCACCCAGCACATTTCGCCTTGCTCAAACTGACGCGCGCAGGTCTCGACGATTTCGGAACGCAGATTGACCACCCGAGTGAGCGTAGCCAGATCCAGATAGCCGGCGGCGCACATGGCGGGATATTGGCCCAGGCTGTGTCCCATCACGAAATCGGGAACCAGCCCGCCGTGCTTGCGCAATATATCGGCGATGGCGACGGTGGTCGCCGTCAGCGCCAACTGAGCGATGCGCACCTGTTTCAGCGCGTCGCGGCGCTCGCCGTGGATCACGTCCTGCAGGTTGACCTGGGACAGCTCCGACACTTCCTGCAGGCGCTCCCGATACTCGGGATAGACCAGGAATTCGGCGAACATATCCGGCTGCTGGGCGCCCACTCCGGGAAAAAGAAAGACGGTTTTAGCTGAATCCATAGCGGTTCTCATACTGCGGCTCCGTTAATGATGAGATCCAGCTCCGTCTGTGAGAGCTGGCAAAAGGGAAAATCCGAGGGAAGCAGGACGGACGGCGCGGCAGAAATCGCGTCGCCCTCGCCCGCCAGTGCATCGCGCCAGGCTGACAGTCCGGCGTTCAGTTGCGTCAGGTACTGGATGGCGCGCGCCTCGCTGGCGCCGGGAACGCCTAGACGCAATTCCACGCTAACCGCGCCGGACTCGCGCTCGTCAAACACCAGCAGGTCAAAGTCGGCCACACTGCGTTCCTGCGGATGGCGGAAGCCCCCGGACAACGCCGGCGTCAGGGTGAAGTGACGCCACTGCCCGCTCAGCCCACCGCCGATATCGTTGATACAGAGCAAAGGTCTGACCCGCTGGGTCTGCGCGCCCAGGTGATGGAGCCAGTTCTGGCGACCGTCACAGCAACTGGACTTGATCTCTCGCAACTGCGCCGACGCCCCTTGCGCAAGCGGATCAAGGCTCACCTGATGAAAGCCAGTGAACCAGCCCACCGCATTGGCCAGCGCGCCGTCCCATTCGTGGGGAACGTTCGCTTCCGAAAAAACGCGACCGTGGTGTTCAAACAGCGCCACAGGCTGGGCCGGACTGGCGTTGTCTTCATCCAGCGCCGCCATCAGCGCGGCGGCGAGCAACTGGGTGCGCTCCGCCTTAAGCCGCCGCTCCATGTCCTGAATGTCCGCGCCCGACAGCGTCAGCGTCAATCTGACCGGCTCCGCCGTCGCCGTTGCATCCCCGGAGTGCGCCGTTTGCGCCGCACCGCCGTGATCGCGCAACCATTTCCCCCACAGGAACGCGCCAGCCTCTACTTCTCCGCCAGCGGTAGTCGCGTCGCCCAGGGCCTGATCCAGTTCGTCCAGTAAATAGATCCAGGAATGCACGTCGCAAATCAGGTGATGGCACACCCAGATCAGATAGTTCTGGTTCGACGCAGGGTCGTAAACAATTTCATGAACGCTGGGCTGCTGTTGCAGGCTGACTGCGCCCTGCAACTCACGCAACCGCGCCATGAGCGACTCCCCTGTCGCCAGCTCATGTACGGCCAACGAGGTTGAGGCGGACTCAAAATGACAGGCGCTAAGGTCAGCGTTGGTTCTCAGCGCAAAGATTTTATGACGCCCCTGCACCGCCTGAACGGCGGCGTGAATGCGCTCCGGCGCCAGGGACGACGGCGCCGCCAGGGTCACCCCCTGCTGCAGGCGATTCGGATAGTGAAAGCCCTGCTCCCGCATCCAGCGCACGCTGGGCAGATGGGTGATCCAGTTAGCATCGACGTCCTCAATGGCGATGGCCTCGCCGGCATTCAGCGTCTGACTGTTAGCGCAGGCTTTCTCCAGCACGGCGCCCAGGGCGGCCATGGACAACAGCTCCCCCGCGCCGACGCGGACGCCCTGCTTCGCAAGCAGCGCCGCCAGACGGATGGCTTTGATCGAGTCGCCCCCCAGCGCCAGGAACGACGCTTTCAGGTCCACGCCCTGGGGCCAGATCGGCGTAAAAAAGTCGTCATTCAACCACTCAGGCAGCGAATAGGTTTGTGCGGCGTCAGCGTCCTGCCCGCCGATGCTGCGCGAGGGCGTCAGCGTCGCCGCCAGGGCGTTGTGAGCCGCCGCCGTCAGCGCCTTCATATCCACTTTGCCGTTGGCGTTGACCGGCCAGGGCACCACCGTGCAATACAGGCCAGGCAGCCAGGCGTCGGGCAGTCTGTCCTGCAGGCGCGCCTGAAAATCCGGGTTGTCGTAAGGGATCGGCGAGCTGCTGCACAGCGCCACCAGCTCGCGACTCTCGCCTGCTCCGTCCGACGCATGCGAGGCGTTGGCGGCCGCCAGCTTCAACGCTTTTATCTTGCCCTGGCGATCCTCCGCACCCAGCGCCGCCAGCGCGCTTTCCACCGCTTTTTCGATTTCCGTAGGATGAATGCGATAACCGCGCACCTTGAATTCTTCATCGATGCGCCCGAGACAGTGCAGCTGGCCCTGGGCGTCTTTTACGCCCAGGTCGCCGGAGCGATACCAGCGATGTCCGTCCTGACGACTGCGCACGAATTTGGCGTCAGTCTGCATGGGGTTGTTGAGGTAACCCTCCGCCAGTACCGGGCCGCCGATCCATAACTCGCCCTGAAATCCTTGCGGCATGGGTTCGCCTCTGGCGTCGCGCACCGACATCAGCGCAGCGCCAAGCGGCGCGCCAATGGGCGTGACGCCTGCGCTGTCTTCGGCGGCTAAAGTCGAACCGTGACGGGTATGAATGCAGCAGCCCACCGTCGCTTCCGTAGGACCGTATTCATTCACCACGCAGCTGCCGGCGGGGAAAACGCGCAACGCCTGTCGCACCAGCCCCTCGGACAGGTTTTCACCGCCGACCACAAAGGTCAGCGGGCGGCGCCGCGGAACGCTGTGCTCCGTGAGCAGAGACAAATGGGAAGGCGTGCATTTCACCCCGGACAAGCGTTCGTCGGCCAGCAGCGTCCGCAGTAACGCGGGGTTATCGCGAATATCCTGTTCATGAGGCTGCATAAACCCGCCGGACAGAACAGGAACCAAAATGCTGGTCTGGGTGAGGTCGAATCCAAAGGAGGTGAACAACGGCGTATTGAACGGCTGCTCTCCCGCGTAAGCCTTGGCGGTCGCCACGGCGTAATGCGCCAGCGCCACAGGAGAGATCGCCACGCCTTTGGGCTCTCCCGTCGAGCCTGAGGTGTACAGGATATAAGCCGGTTTATCCTGGGCTGCGTCCGTTAAGGCGTCTGGCGTCGGCGCCGTTGTTGCGGACCAAGCCGATGACTCTGACGCCTGGTGAGTCGACCATTCCAGCGGAATGGACATGTCCAGCAGCGCCAACGGCAGTTCCAGGCTTTCCGCCAGACTCTGATCAGGCGCTACGTACAGGCACAGAGACGCCCCGGAATTTCGGGCGATAGTTAACAACCGGGCCGCAGGCGTCGTGGGACAAACGGGAACCACGGTGATGTTATCGATCAGACAGGCCAGATACGCCAGCACTGTCGCTGGCGTGCGGCGCCCAAGGATCATGACGGGCCGATCATCGCCGCCGCGCTGCTGACGAAGGTGTTCGCGCAGCCCACGCATCCAGTCCCAGCCCTGGTGGTAATAAATGGGATCACTTTCAGGGCCGGCGCTGAACAGGATCTGGTCGGGGTAACGCTGGAAAGCATATCTGATGTGCACGCCGATGGGCGCCGCGGTCTCTGCGTCGGAGCCATCAACCCGCGGCGCGAAGGTCGTCTCTGTCTTATCTGCTTGATGCATCGCCTCCGCTGCAGCCAACACGTCCGCAGCCGCTTCCATGGCGTAATCGACCACTGTCTGCAAAAAAGCGCGGCATTGAGGCTCCGACCACTGGCGACGAAAGTCCGCTTCCAGCTTGATGCTTCCATCCTCGAAGCGATCATGAATATGTACGGTGGCGAACAGCGCTTCCACCGCCTGCAAATGGTCGATTTCCACTTGCGCGCCAGAGACGGAAGGCTGAAACGCGCCGGTCTGATAGGACACGCCGAACGCAGGAATGACCCGTTTCCAGTCTTGTGAGGCGAAGTCGCCCCAGCGCGCGCCGGGGGCGTATCGGGAATGCGCCAGGGCTTTTTGCAGCCCCTTGCGCAGAACGCGATAACAGTCCGCCACGGTCTCGCCCGCCGCGCGGGATACCGGAACCAGCACTGGCGCCACGGCCATTGCAATGGCGCGTTTTTCGTCCTCACTCCAGCGGTTCAACATCGGCGCCTGCACCAGGACCGCATCGCCGTCTTCCACCACCATTTGCGCATAGGCGACGGCGGCGAAAAACAAACGGAACACGGAACCGCCGCCCGCTCTGAACTGACCCAACAACGCATTCTGGTCTGCGCGCAAGGACAGGCGCACGCGTCTGCTGCGCGCTTCCCCGCCACGGTAGTCGCCAATGGGCTGGCGGCTGTTTTGCAGAGCGGCGGGGGCGGATTCGCCGAACAAGCTGCGCCAGTATTCCGCATCCCTGCTCCACCGTGGAGACGCTTCGTACTCCTGCTCCCGCTCCGCCATGACGGAAAAAGCAGCGCTCCCGACCTGCCCACAGGCGTCGCCTTCCAGCGCCGCCGCCAGACGCTCCATTAATAACGCCAGAGCGGCGCCGTCTGCCGCGGCGTGGTGGGCCTTCACAAACCAGCCGGACTGCTGGTCGCGATACTGGACGGCGAAGACGCGGATCGGCGTTCGCGACAGATCCTCTTCCAGCAGCAGCTGACGCTCGGCCCACTGGGAGAACGCCTGTTCCGGATCAGGATGCTGGCTGAAATCCACCTTTTGCACGTCCGCCCATGGCGCCTCATGACGCACGCCCCGCCACAGCGCGTCGGACGCATCGGCGACAAAGCCAATGCGGAAGACATCCTCGGCGTGAACGACCACTTCAGCCGCCTGCGCCAGACGCTCCAGCGACAGACCGCCATGCATGCGCGCCACGCCGCCCAGATAAAAGCGCCGCCCGGACAAATGAAAGGCTTCCATCTTGAAAACGGTCTGTTGCGACCGGGACAACTCAAATGTCAGCTTATTCATCATTTACGCTACCGCCTCCGCGAAGAAGTGCTCACGCAGGGTCTCCGCAATCGCCTTGCGGTTGAGCTTGCCGGAGCTGGATCGGGGCAGCTTGCCGGCTTGCCAGAATCGCGCCGGCAACATGTAAGCGGGCATTTGCGCGGCGAGAAACTGACGCAGCGCCTGAGCCTCCAGCGGATCGCCGGACGCCGCGATAGCCGCCGTCAGCCACTGTTCGCCCTCGTCGTCGTCCACCACGCAGACCACGGCTTCGCTAATCGCCGGATGACTGAGCAGGTGATGCTCTATTTCACCCAGCTCGATACGCAGCCCGCGCAATTTCACCTGGGTGTCCTTGCGTCCCTGACAGAAAAACACATCTCCGTCTTCACGCCATCCCAGGTCGCCGGTCAGATAGATACGTTGTTGCAGCTCTGGGTGAAAAACAAAGGCTTTGTCCGTCAAGTCCTGACGGTTGTAGTAACCTTCAGCCAGACAAATTCCGCCAATGGCGATTTCTCCCTGCTCCAGATCACCTTTCAGCGCTAATGTTTCCGGGTCGACAATGTATAACTCGCAACCGGTAAGCGCCTGTCCGATGGGCACGTTTTTGGGCGCAGGCGCATCGCAATCGTAGTAACTGACGTCGATAGCCGCTTCCGTCGGACCATACAGGTTAGTCAGCAGACAGCTAGAGCCGAACTGCGCCTGGAACTGGTCGACCAGACTGGCCTGCAACGATTCGCCGCTGACATAGACTTTGCGCAAGGTGGTCGCCGTATGTTGCAACTCCTGCAGCACCGGCTTGAGCAGACTGGGAACGAAGTGCGCCACGGTGATGTTTTCACTTTGCAGCGCCGCCAAGATGCCTCTGGGAAAAGACTCCAGACCTGGGCGCAGCAAATAGTGACTGGCGCCGTTCAACGCAGGCAGGAAAAGCTCCCACAGAGACACGTCAAAGGTTAACGCGGTGCGCTGCAGAATGATGTCCGACGCCGTCATCGCACTGTGTTGTTGATGCCATTGCAGACGGTTGATAAACGCGCCGTGATTGACCAGCACCCCTTTCGGGGTTCCTGTCGTGCCGGACGTAAAGATCAGATAAGCCGGGTCCGACGCCTGCAATTGCGGCGCGTTCCGCATCGCGTCTATTTCAGGTTTGCATACATAAATATCCTCCAGGCGCTCCGCCAGAATCAGCGCCAGATCCGGTCCCGCCTGGGAAATCTGGCCGGACTGGGCGGCGCTGCAAAACGCAACGCGACACTGCGCCGTCTGCAACATGGAAGCCATGCGCGCAACGGGGGTTTTCGCATCCAGAGGGAAATAAACGCCGCCTGCAAGCAGCACGGCGTAGGCCGCCACCACAAACGCCGGACTTCGCTCCAGACCAATGGCGACGCATTCGCCCTGGCGCAGGTCACGCTCATCAATCAGATATTGAGCCAGTAGCCGCGCGCGCTCATGCAGTTCGCGCCAGGATAGAGTCTCCCCATTGCCCCAGCGTATCGCCGGGTTGGGATTGTCTCGCGCCGTGTCCTCGAAAAAATCAGTAATAAGTCGACCAGTGTCCATAGAGCCGGAGTCCTTTGATTGCTGGCTGTGTCGCTCCTGAGCCATAGCGCGCCCAGGGTTACAGACGAACCCGGGGCGACAGGCATCCGTCAGCCGAGACCTTGGGTCTCAAGCCTGGAGGATAGAAATGGTGAGAAGCGGATTATGAAATAGTCTATACAGCGCTATAGCTGTATCGATTACATACTTCCTTGCCGATCAGCATTTTTTGAAGTTCATTGCTGCCTTCGACGACCTGCAAAATTTTCGCATCCCGATAGAGACGGCTGACGCCGTTACTCTCGTCGCAGCCATGGCCGCCGTGAATCTGGACGGCTTTGGCCGCCGCCGTACCGGCTTCATGTGATGCAAAAAGCTTGGCCTGAAGAATCTGCTCCAGGGCGTCTTCGTCCCGGGATTCCTTCGCTTTTGTCGCTGACAGGCAAATGAGTTGGGAGGCAAGCAGACTACTGGACATTTCCGCCAGATAGCCGCGAATGATGCCTTGGTCCGCTAGCAGCTCACCAAAGGTAGAGCGGGTGTTGGCTCTGCGTGCAGAAGCCGCCAGCGCCGCTTGTTGAACGCCTAGCGACGCCCAGGCCACGCTGATGCGGCCGTAGTCCAGAGCGCTATTGGAGATGAGGTTCTGGCCGAAGCCCGGTTTCCCGATGATGTGAGATTTGGGAATCCGCACGTCGACGAAGTCGAGCACCGCCAGATAAGCGCTCTTGAAACCCAGCATGTTTTTCTTGGCGGTAATGGTGAATCCTGGCGTCTCTTTGGGAATCAGAACGGCGGTATCCAGCCCCTGATATTTACCGAACACCAGAAACAGATCCGCGATTTGGGCGAACGTGATCCAGGTCTTTTGTCCGTTGACCAGCAAGGCGTCGCCGTCGTCGACAAACTGCGTCGACAGGTTCTTGGAATCGCCTCCGGCGCCGACCTCGGTTTGCGCAAACGCGCCGATGATCTCGCCTTTCACCAATGGCGTCAGATACTGTTGCTTTTGCTCCGGCGTTCCCCAGTCCTCAATGGTTTTCAACACCATTGAGTGCACGTTCAGCAAGCCCGTCAGTGAGCCGCTTCCCGCCCCGATCGCCATGTTAAGAAGCCCGAAAGTGGTGGCGTCGAAGCCAAGGCCGCCGCTTTCCTCTTTCGCCAGGCCGCCCAGCCAGCCGTTATGGGCGAGTTTTTTCACCACCGAGGCGGGGGTCGCCTCGTGTAGATCCCACTCATCGGCATAAGGCGCGACTTCATCGGCGGAGAACTGTTCGAAGGCGTGCAGCCACTGGTTTTGAGAAGGCGATAGAAAACGGTTAAGCATTTACCACCGCCTTTCTCTCCAAGAAATTACAGACAGCCTGAATACTACAAAAGTTGGCGTTATCAAGGTCGTCAATCTCTACCTTGATTCTGAAGTTTTTTTCGAGAAAGGAGATTAATTGGATAGCGGCCAGGGAGTTAACCAGACCTGTTTCGAAGATGTCGACTGAGTCGTCCAAATCCTGTTTTCCAGCGAGTTTGCTCAGGTATTCAGACACTAATTTTTTACGCGCAGATACGTCCATTACTACTTTCCTTTGCGAGCTTAAATTCCATTAGTCTTTCCATTGAAAGTCAGCTGGCGCTGCTAGTGAAAAGGTTTTCTTTCCAGGCCCCATCTTGGGGCGCCAAACTGACTTGCAGCATCATATATCATCATCACGAACAGGCGCAATCTTCCAGCCGACTGATTTTATTGACAAAAATTAACCCTGTTTGTCACACCCAGAAAGCTGACCAAATAACGCGAAGCAAGCGTCATTTCTGATTTCAGAGCAAAACCAGAAGCGACCTTTTTGTTCTTTTTCGCCACCCGGGCGCCCTGTGGCGCAAATTGTCGCAATCGAAAATGGGAAAAGTTTGGGAACGCATGCAGGCTTCAACGACGATTTCCTGCGGTAACGGCCACAGCCTCCGTTACAGACAAGTTGTTACAGGCAAGTCGTTGCCGACAAATAATGGGCGATCAGCATATTTGTTAATGCGAATGCTTATTATTGATATTATTAATTCCCCCAGATAGACTGCCGGTTTCCTTCTCCACAATCCCACAATTGAACCTCATGTCGATGTTACGCAACTTCTGGTTATACCTCCGCTCTTTCCGGGCCTCCCACTCGTCTTTCCGGGCTTCGCTCTCTTCTTTTCAGGCTTCGCTCACTCGGTGCGCCGCTTATGTTCTCAGCTTCAGCTGCCTGTTATTTGTCGGGCCTGGCTCCGCTTACGCCGACGAGGAGTCCGTACGGCGCATCGAGCATTCCATGGGCGTGACGCAGGTGTCCGGTACGCCAGTCAGAGTGGTGACTTTGTTTCAGGGAGCGACGGATACCGCCATCGCTTTGGACGTTATTCCCGTGGGCGTGGTGGACTCCTGGGCGGAGAAGCCTACATACAAATATCTGCGTCCTCATCTTCAGGGCGTTCCTCATGTGGGGCTGGAGACCCAGCCCAATCTGGAGGTGGTCGCCGGACTCAAGCCGGACTTGATTATCGCCTCCAAACGGCGTCATGAAAAAATCTACGGTCACCTGACCCAGATCGCCCCTACTATCGCGCTGGAAACCGTGTTTGATTTCAAAGACACCGTAACCATGATGGGATTGGCGATGAACCGACAGGCGCAGGCGGAGACGCTGCTGCGAAACTGGAACGACCGCGTGGCGGATTTTCAGCAGCAAATTCAGCTCAAGCTCGGCGACCAGTGGCCGCAGGAAGCATCCGCCATTAACTTCCGCGCCGATCATGCCCGTCTATACCTGCAAGGCAGCTATACCGGCTCCATTCTGCATGAGCTGGGTTTCGTCAGCCCTCCCAACCATCCGCAGGATCACTGGATGCAGAAGCTGGCCACCAAGGAAAGCATTCCCGCAATGAACGCGGATGTCTTTTTTGTGTTTATGAACACGGAAGACCCCGCTGTGCTGCAGGGATATGCGGACTGGACCCGGCACCCGCTGTGGAAGAACCTGGACGCGGTGCGTAAGCATCAGGTTTTTCAGGTCGACCAGATAGCCTGGCATTTATCCGGCAGCATCCTTGGGGCCAATCTGATGCTGGATCAGATCTACGAGCATTTTGGCCTCACCGGTCCGACGCAGTAGATGTTCCTCAAGTATTTACGGGCCGGACGGAATTCCGGTCGCGCCCTGCAACTTCTCCTCGCGCTATGGGTATTGGCGGCGGCCTTCTGCGCCAGCATCGCCCTGGGTCAGATGTCCATGCCGTTGAACGACCTGTGGGACGCTTTCACCGCTTTCGACCCGGGCTCCACCGAGCACATCATCGTCACGACCACCCGCCTGTCCCGGGCGTTGACGGCGCTGTGCGTCGGCTCCGCGCTGGCGGTGGCGGGCGCCTTAATGCAGGCGCTGACCCGTAACCCCCTGGCTTCACCAGGAATCTTCGGCGTCAACGCCGGCGCCTTGTTCGCCATTGCGCTGTCGACCACGCTTTTCTCCGTCCCGTCGCTGCAACACTATATCTGGATCGCTTTCGCCGGCGCCGCCGTCGCGGGAACCCTGGTTTACTGCCTGAGCGCGCTGGGCCGCGATGGCCTGACGCCGGTCAGAACCGTGCTGGCTGGCGCCGCCATCACCGCCTTGTTCGTCTCCTTCACCCAGGGACTGCTGGTGATCAATCAGGAAGGGCTGGACAGCATCCTGTTCTGGCTGGCGGGGTCGGTGGCGGGACGCAGTCTGGATCTGGTGGCGCCGGTGGCCCCCTGCATTCTGTTCGCCATCATCGCCAGCATGGCTTTAGGCCGTCATATCAATGTTCTGATGTCCGGCGATGACGTAGCAAAGGGCCTGGGACAACGCACCGCCATGCTGCGGTTATTGATGGGAGTTTTGATCATCGGTCTGGCCGGGGCTGCGGTGGCGATCGCCGGCAATATCGTCTTTGTCGGGTTGATCGTTCCTCATATGGTCCGCGCCTGGCTCGGCGCGGATTACCGTTGGGTGCTGCCAGGTTGTGCGGTGCTGGGCGCCGTTCTATTGTTGAGCGCCGACGTAGCCGCGCGGTTCCTGATACCGCCCCAGGAGGTCCCCATCGGCGTGATGACCGCATTGTTGGGAACGCCCTTTTTCATCTATCTGGCGCGGCGGGGCGTGCAGCATGCATAGGCTTATCACTCTGCGCTTTAATCGGTGGTCGGTGCAGGTTAACCCGCGCTCGGCGACTCTCACTTTGGCGGTGCTGGCGGCGTCTTTGACGCTGGCGCTTATCGCTATCGCGACGGGCAGCCTCTGGATTTCCCCGCTGGAAGTGATCAAAGAATTGATCGCCAGTGAGCCGGGCGATCACGCCTTTATTATCGAAACCCTGCGGCTGCCTAGAGTACTGATGGCGTTTCTGGCGGGTTCCGCGCTGGCGCTGTCCGGCCTGATCCTGCAGAGCATTATCAGAAATCCCCTCGCCTCTCCCGACATTATCGGCATCACCAGCGGCGCGTCTGCGGCGGCGGTGTTCTTTTTGTCGTTTCTGGCGGGCGCCGTCAGCATCCGCTGGCTGCCGGTAGCGGCCATTTTGGGTGCGGCCTGCACGTCTTTGTTGATCTATGGGCTGGCGTGGCGGCAGGGCGTTTCCCCCATTCGTCTGGTGTTGATCGGCATCGGACTGTCCGCCGGACTCAGCGCGCTCACCACGCTGATGATCGTCATCAGCCCCATCGCCACCAGCATGACCGCTTATGTGTGGCTGACCGGCAGCGTGTACGGCTCAGAGTGGAGCGACGTTCAGGCTTTGGCGCCCTGGTTGTTGACCCTGGGCCCGCTGTCGCTGCTACTGGCGCGGACTATTGATATTCAGGAGATGGGCGACGCTATCGCCATCAACCTTGGCGTTCCGGTGCAGCGCAACCGTTTTATCCTGTTATTGATCAGCGTCGCCCTGGCCGGCTCCGCCGTCGCCTATACCGGGGCGATTGGCTTTGTCGGCCTGATTGCGCCACATATGGCGCGCCGGCTGGTAGATCGTTCTTTCGCCAGTCTGGCGCCGGTGGCGGCCATGATCGGCGGCGGCATGGTGGCGCTGGCCGACACCATCGGCCGCACCGCCTTTCTGCCGCTGGACATTCCCGCCGGGGTATTCGTTTCCGGTGTGGGAGCGCCGTTTTTTATCTATCTGCTGTATCGGCAGCGTCATCATTAACAGAGCCTGAAATGCGCAGGCCTGTCGTTGCAGACAAATAGAAGGACGCATTTGTCCGCCTGATTAATAGTGAGATCGTCATGAGCAATACGACAACGACCGAACACCCGCTGGAAAGCCGCGACCTGACGCTGGGCTATGAGCAGAAGGTCATCATTGAAGCGCTGAACCTGAGAATTCCCCGGGCCAAGGTGACCGTGTTCGTCGGCAGTAACGGCTGCGGCAAATCCACGCTGCTGAAATCTTTCGCCAGAGTGCTTAAACCCCAGCAAGGGTGCGTATTGCTGGACGGCCAGGAAATACAGCGAAGCCCTACCCGGCAGGTGGCGCAGAAGCTCTCCATGCTGCCCCAAGGGCCATTAGCGCCGGAGGGGCTGACCGTTCATCAACTGGTCAGGCAGGGCCGCTACCCCCATCAAGGCTTGCTGCGGCAATGGTCACAGGAAGACGAACGGTTGGTTGAAAAAGCGCTGCATGATACCGGCCTCACCGCACTACAGCATCAACCCGTGGACTCACTGTCCGGAGGCCAGCGCCAGCGCGCCTGGATCGCCATGACCCTGGCGCAGAACACGGATATTCTGCTGCTGGACGAACCCACCACCTATCTAGACCTCACCCATCAGATTGAAATCCTCGACTTGTTGCGCGACCTGAATGACCGCGAGCAAAAGACCATTGTCATGGTCCTGCACGACCTCAATCTGGCCTGTCGCTACGCGGACCACATCGTGGCGATCCAGCATCGCAACGTCTACGCCCAGGGCAGTCCGGAGGAAATCATCACCGAGGAAACCGTCAGCGCGGTGTTCGACCTGGGCTGTCGCATTATCCGCGATCCCCTGTTCGGCTCGCCGTTATGCATCCCCTTCGGCAAAACCACGCGCATACCAGCGCAAACTCAAGAGCATGACAAACGGAGCGAAGCATGCGTCTAGGCGCCGCCACGCCAAAGTTCTGCGCCCAGGCCAGTCAGGAGTCCGACGAGCCTCTGGCGGGAACGGGCTTTCATCCGCAAAGTAATCTATTGCTGAGCTGGCCCATCGCCGCTTGGACGCGCACTTACCATCAGGCCAAGGACATGAGTGAAACCGAGTCCGGACTTGTCGCAGAACTGGTCGCCCAAGGCCGCCGGGTGAACCTGATGCATCGGGCGGATCAGTCGAAAACGCTGCGTTGCGCCTATTTGATGCCGGAGCGCGAAGCGTACGACATTCCCCGCGAACAACTTGCCGCGTTTCTGCTGGCGTTGCAGCAGGGCCGCTCGTTGGCGGCATGGCGTAGCGGCCCGGCGCCCGCCAAGGTCGTGCTTTGCTGCACCCATGGCGTCAAGGACAAGTGTTGCGCCAAGTTCGGCGTTGCGGGCTTCAAGGCGCTGGAGCAGGCCGCGCAGAATTTCCCGCAAGTTGAAGTCTGGCAAAGCTCTCACTTGGGAGGCTGTCGTTTCGCGGCCACCGCCCTGGTGTTTCCCGACATGCGCAAATACGGGCGTATCGAGCCTGAGCGCGCCCTGCCCCTGCTGGAAAGCGAGATGAGCAACCTTCCTTATCTGCCCTGCTTTCGCGGAAACAGCGCTTTGACGCCAGTCCAGCAGATTGCCGAGATCGAAGCGCGCAAACGCCTTGACGCGGAGGGACATCAGCCGACTCAGTTAGAAATAGTCGCTGAACAGAGCGACAGTGAGGGCCGGACAGAAATCGCGTTTTCCTGGCGATCCGATACTGCGGACGGACGCCTGGTTATCCATCTGGAGGCCGCGTCGTTCCGGCGCTACGACATGTGTTCGGATATTGACGCCGGCGCCGGCCCCACAGATCGCCGCACATGGCGAACAAGTGAGACACAGCAGGCAGACAATTAGCTTTCTTCTATTTGCCTGAGTCTTAACTTAAGCAGAAGTTAATTCGCCGCTTAATGCGATTGATAATAATTATCATTTTTATTACATTGCACTCCTGGCTATTTTTCTCCTTCATTCACATCCCAAGACAATCATTAAGGAATTGTCCATGCTGTCAAAACCTTCCCTGCACGCCCTGGCGCTCACGCCGCTGGCGGCGTTTTTCCTCTCCGCACAGGCTCAGGCCGCGCAACCGACTACGGTGCTGGATGAGGTCGTGATTACGTCCACTCGGTCCGCCACGGGGGAGAAGGACTCCCCTCAAGTCGTCACTATAATCACCAGGGAAGAGATTGAAGAGCAGTTGGCGTTGACGTCCGATTCATCGCAAATTCTGAGCAACCTGCTGCCCGCCTACTCGCCTAACCGGCAAAAGCTGACCAGCAGCGGGGAAACCTTCCGCGGTCGTGCTGTGCTGTTCATGATCGATGGCGTGCCGCAGTCCAATCCGCTTAGAAACGCGTCCCGTTCAGGCCATACCATTGACCTGTCTATGGTGGAACGCATTGAGGTGATTCACGGCGCCAACGCCATACACGGCCTGGGCGCCACCGGCGGCATCATTAACTTCATCACGCGCCGTCCAAGCGGGGTGGAACTCAAGCAGCACGCCGGGGTTCAGGTCACCACTCCCGCCCGCAAACTGGATTCCGACACCCTGAGCTACAAATTGGACTATCAGGTGGAAGGCGCCCAGGAGGACTTCGAGTATCTGGCTGGCCTCAGCTATGAAACCCAAGGGCTGTATCTGGACGGGAGCGGCGCGCCGGTAGGCGTCGACAATACTCAGGGCGATCTGATGGACTCCCATGCTTACGATCTGTTCCTGAAGCTGGGGTATTGGATAGACGACGAGCAGAATATCGAGCTGGAAGTGAATCATTACTTGGCGGCTGGGGACATGAACTATGTCAGCGTAACCGGCGATCGCAGCGAAGGGATTCCCACAACCTCAGAAAAAGGCAAGCCGGAAGGCGAAGCGCCCCGCAATCGGGTCATCACCGCCAGCATGAAATACGAGCACCACGACCTTGCAGGCATGAACTTCACTGCGCAAGCCTACAGTCAGCAATTCGAAGGCCGCTTCGGCGCCACCCTCACCTCCACGTTCCAGGACGAGGATATTGCGCCAGTAGGCACGCTGTATGACCAGTCGCAGAATGAATCCGACAAACTCGGCGCCAAATTCACGCTGAGCAAGCAGGACCTGCTCGACAACAAGCTGAAGCTGACCGGCGGCCTGGACTTGCTGCGTGACACCACCCAGCAAAGACTGGTGCTGACCAACCGTAGCTGGGTGCCTGAGACCACTTACAACAACTACGCGCCCTTCCTGCAGGCCCAGGCGCAACCCATGGACAATCTGGTGTTGCACGCCGGGGTGCGTTACGAGTACGCGGAACTCGACGTGGACTCCTTCGAGACTCTGGCCTCCGCCAATGGCGTCACCGTGGAAGGCGGCAATCCCGACTTCAGCGAAACCCTGTACAACGCCGGTGTGGTGGTGACGCCCCTGACCTGGCTAAGCGTGTTCGCCAACTATTCGGAAGGCTTCGGCATGCCGGATGTGGGCCGCGTGCTGCGAGGCATCAACCAGCCGGACCAGGACGTGGACGACTTCCTCAATCTGCAACCGATCCTGACCGACAACCGTGAAATCGGGGTGCGGATCGATTTCAAACCCGTGGATTTCGAGTTGAGCTATTACCAGTCCGACTCCGACCTGGGTTCGCGTCTGGAGAATATCGACGGGGTCTATTTCGTGAAACGGGAGCGAACCGAAATTGACGGTCTGGAAGCGACGCTGGGCGTTCAGGTGCACGAACGGCACCGGGTAAAACTGGCCTACTCGCGCATCAATGGCGAATACGACAGCGACGCGGACGGCGAGTTGGACAG
Source organism: Hahella sp. NS-SX17 (assembly GCF_057367735.1). Classification (NCBI taxonomy): domain Bacteria; kingdom Pseudomonadati; phylum Pseudomonadota; class Gammaproteobacteria; order Oceanospirillales; family Hahellaceae; genus Hahella; species Hahella sp. NS-SX17. The sequence goes on along the minus strand of NZ_CM170632.1, from coordinate 3,765,340 downwards.
CAAACTGGACGGCCTCAACCTGCCGCCCAACCGCCTAACGGCGGGCTGGAACGCGCGCTGGACGCAAACCCTCAGCACCTCCCTGCAAGCCAGCCATGCCTTCGACCGCAGTTTTGACGATCCGGAAAAAGAGTTCGACGGCTACACCCTGGTGGACGCCACCCTCGACTATCAACTCTCCGTCGGCAAGCTGTCCTTCGCCGTAGCCAACCTGTTCGATGAAGACTACTTCACCTACTACTCCCAAAGCGCCCTCGTCAACGACGACCGCAACTTCAAAGGCCGCGGCCGCACCTTCACCCTGGGCTATGGCGTGGATTTTTAAACCGTCTCGCTAACTGCACGCCTCAAGAAGACCAGCGCTTGATTGGTCTTCTTGTTTAGCTGCATACCGTCGCGCTGTCAGAAACCAGCTTTTACTATGCAGTCTCTCGTGGGCTTTACCAAGGGTTTACAGCACACGGAATGTACTTCGAAGAAATTGAATAAGAGTGTTGGATGGCGCTGCGCTTATCCAACCTACGGTTTATAGATTGTTCGCTACTTGTAGGTTGGAAAAGCGCAGCGCCTTCCAACAACTGAGTTGAAGGCTGCGGCGGCAATCGAAGGCGCGCGTTTCCAGGAGTAAAGTGCGCTTTGTCTTTCAAGCCCCGAATCGAGCCGTCAGCGCGCTTAACTCATCCGCAAGGGCGGAGAGATTTTCCGCTCTTTGGGCGACTTGCACAGCCCGGTCTGAGGACTGCCCCGTCACTTCGTTGATGGACACTATGTTTCTGTTGATCTCTTCCGCCACGGAATGCTGTTCCCGAGCGGCGGCGGCGATCTGCGCGCTCATTTCGCTGGCGACTTTTATCGCTTCCGACACCTGATTGATGGTTTCAGAAGTGCGCTGCGCGTACTCCACCGACTGCGCGGTTTTACCGGACGCCTGCTCAATCACCGACACCATGGCCTGAGCGCCGGAATGCAGCCGCTCTATCATATGATGGATCTCTTCCGTTGACGCCTGAGTCTTCTGAGCCAGGCTCCGCACCTCGTCGGCGACCACCGCGAATCCGCGGCCCTGTTCACCGGCTCTGGCGGCCTCAATGGCGGCGTTCAACGCCAACAGGTTGGTCTGCTCAGCGATACCGCGAATGACATCGAGTACAGCGCCAATACTTTTGCTGTCCTCGTTCAGTTTGTCCACGACTTCTTTGGCGTCCTGCATGCTCTCGGAGACTTGCGCAATCGCCGCCGACGCCGCCTGAGTCACCTGTAACCCCTGCTTCGCCGCTTCATCAGCGCTGGCGGAGGCTGCTGAGGATTGTGACGCGTTCTCCGCCACGTGATTCACCGTGCTGGCCATCTGATTGACCGCCGCCGCAGCCGTCTCGGTCTGCCGTTGCTGTTGGTGGATATCGTCGTTGCTCCGGTCAGTAATATCCGACAGTTCTTTGGCGGAAGCCGCGACATCGCGGGTTAATCCGACAATCTTGGTGAAGGTTTGCGACAGTTCGCTAACGAAGCGGTTGAACGCTGTTGCGATACGGCTGATTTCATCGTTTCCATCCTCATCCAGCCTGCGGTTTAGATCGCTGCCGCCGCCGGAAATCTCTTCCATCGCCACCGCAATGTTATTAATCCGACGATGCGCCAGCGTTCGATACAATATCGCCGTGAGCCCTAGCACGGCGAGCAACGCCAGCGCCAATAAAACCGCTATTTTGGAACCCAGCGCCTGCCCATTGGCGAGAGGCCCGTCAATATTGATATCCACCTCCAATACGCCCCGGACGTCTCCCAGTTTCCAGTCATTTTTAGGCGTGTCCGCCCGGGTGTTGTGACAGGAGACGCAGGCTTGCGCGACCATCTTGTCCGCCACCGCAACGCGCACCACGGACCCCAGCTTGGTGTCTTTATCCACCTGTGAAAACGTGGTGTCCGGATCTTTGGTCAAACTGGCCCAGGCGGCTTGCCCAAAACTGTCGAGGCGCCGTTCGGAGCGGTTAGGAAACGGAAAGGCGCTGTACAGTTTCAGCGTCATGCCCTTTTGTGAAAACTCTTTGCTCAAGTCGTGAATCATCGTCGCCGGCAAAGGGATCGCATCCTTCTCCTTACCATGGTCAAAAGACGCCTTCATGCTCGAATTTCCCAGCACTTTCTGCACGACATTCTTGGTGTAGTAACCACGCAAGGTCTTGAACTGCTGCACAACCTGCTCCGCCGACGCGGTGGCCTCGCTGATGGCGTTAGCTTCAACCGCTTTGGGGATATAAATGTAGATTGCGATGACGGACAAAGTGAAAACAACAATGACAGGAAGAGTGATTTTCCAGATGAGAGAGAGTCTGTTCATACCGCTGCTCCTCACCACAGGCAGGCCGGAAAGCCTTGAGGGTTTCCGGTAATGATTAAGGGACGAAAGCAGGTCTATACACTATAGTGTAGACCCATAACCGGTTAGATTTGGCGTTTTGTGGGTAAAAATTGCCGTCTCGTCGGATGGCGCTTCGCTTATCCAACCTACATCAACGCAAGCCAGTCTCACCGCACTCTCATTCACCACCGCCGCTAAAACTCTGTAGGTTGGAAAAGCGCAGCGTCTTCCAACAACTGAGATAGACATCCAATGAGACCAGAACATCAACTGGGGCCCAAGATGGCTCTACGAACAAGACCTGCAAGAAGGCAAACTAATCGAACTCCTCCCCGCCACCCCACCGAAAGCTTCACCGTCACCGCCCTCTACACCACCCGACAATTTCTGCCCTATCGGGTGAGGTGGTTTTTGGAGTTGTTGGGGGAGCGGTTGGAGTTGGGTTAGGGGAGAGTTTTGTATTCGTTGTAATAACATATATCTTTGCTAAAGGTTGAAGCACTCGTAAGCGCTGGACACCCATTTTATGCTTTCACCACTAACTACTTTTGGCTAGTTTGTCTGTCATTTTTTGTTGTTTTTTAACTCGAAAAATTAATGGCATCGGCTTACATCAGATACCGTCTGCACCAATTTGTCGCTCAAATGCTTGTGTAACTAAAGCCAAGATATGAGGAATATCATTTAAGTTGTCGAGACCTACTTCGACATCACCGTTCCCCCAGCGCCCTAAGTTCGTGACATCTTTGCACAGTCCACGAGGGTCATCAATTTCGGCGAAAGGCATGTTGAGCGACAAGCGGAGTCTCTTCGCCTGAGGCACCACATCGACAAAATTGGTTTCGGCTTTAAAGGCGACATAAAGTTTTTTTACCTCCTCTGTCACACATGGGTCCAGCTCCAACACCGCTTTGCGGAATGCCTGATAAATATCAGCCATTTTCCCAGTCACTAGCTGAGGGTGGTCCGCCAAACTATATTCCGTTGATTGCTCAATTTGTGGTTTATATGCATCGAAAATATCCCTAGGCAACTCAACCTTTGCCCATACCTCGGTCGCTTTATTTGCTAGCTTATTGGCACGCTTTTGAATAGCAGCTTCATCCCACTTGGCTTCAACAGCAATCCCTTCATTCATCTTAAGTGGACTGAATTTAAAACCATACTCATGTTCACACTTAGCGATGAACGCACTGTTGCTATACTCTGTGTTGTATCCTGTTAAAGTTAAGTTTCCTAGAGTATGGCGATAAATCTCCCAAACACGCTCCCACTCATCTCCTAATTCAGAGCGCCATACCAAAGGTAGCTTTTCTGCTTTATTGTCGGCTTGAGGCATGATGTGCTCAATTGTGTACTCATCGACCAAAATGCGCTCTTTACGACCAAAGTTTTCCATGCGCCTCAACCAGTAACTTTTACTGCGGAAGTTATAAATGTCTTTGGTTTGAATTTTTCTATGGAACTCTTCATCGCCAGGAAAACGTCGATAGGACGGTAACAGCAGGAAAGCGGCTTTTATGCTTTCAAGATAACGATCCTTTTTAAGGCCGATACCCATTCGAGCAAAGGTTTTGTTCATGGAGTTTGTTGGGATCTCACAGATAGCGCGCCTGAATACATAGCTTTCGATGATACGCACAGCGGACAAAAACTCGCTGTGGCTCAACAGGTCACCTGAAAAGTCTGAATACAACTCAAGTAACAGTGGGTAGGCAACATCAACTTTGAGTTCTCGCAAATCTTTAAAGGCTAGCTTTAACTCCTCATCCTTTTCTTTACCCAAAGCGAAAGCGCAGAAGAAAACTGCATAGTTCCTAATATCTTTAACCAGCTCATCTACGCCTTTGGTTGCGATAGACGGTCGTCTCGAATACTCCTTGAACACCTCATATACTTCACCAATCTTAGGAATTTCACGAGTCTTTACGGTGAGGAAATGACGCATAAAGCTGTCAAAGTAATCGCTATATGCTTGCTGCCCAAATGTCAGCTCCATTGGTCGCCAATATTGTTCGTAGAGATGGGTTTGATGCTCAGGCTCTAGCCCCATGAGAATATAATTGCGGATCAAATCCGCTTGGCTCAACTCCCTTCCCGTTGAGTTCATGCTCTCAAATATAAGTTGTGGGTTGTCTTGCTCCCGGTTAAGCGAAATATCAACAACCATCAGTTTTGCCAGTCCACTGCAAATTGGTTTCAGATCAATAAGCTTTTGCAGCTTCGACTTGAAGAACTCATAGTTTTCAACCACACGAATAGATCTATTATCTGGCTGCTCAAGCCCCTTGATAATAGCTTTTAATGACTTATCGTCGGTTTGAGACAACACCAGCTTGTAGAACTTCTCACCACTTTCCAGAGGATTAGTTAAATAATAGCCCTTTAATTTGGTACAACTGAAATCTTCTAAAGGCTCTTGCTCACCAATCACCTCCGTTAATGCTGAAATTAAAAGAGTAATAGTTGTTAAGCGTTGCTGACCGTCGATTACTAAGAGTGGTGTTTGAGACGATACAGAGTAGAGGCCTTTCTCGACATAAACAACAGACCCCATGAAATGGGCATTGATATCAACATTATTGCCACTGCGAATGATATCATCCCACAACTGCTGGCATTCTTTTTCTTTCCAAGAGTACGTTCGTTGATAAATTGGAATTACAAATTGCGGTGACTTTTTCAAAAACTCCAACAGTTTCGCTTCAGTTGCTTTCATATCGCATCAAGCTCCATCTAACATTGAACACATCTGCTCAGTTGTATTCAAAAGTATTCTCAGTAATCTGCATACCGCGTTTCCTGTCCTTAGGGCTTAATTCACTGAGACTGCAGATTGGACCAACAACAGATCACGAATGCCGCAGCCGAACAACAGCAGAGATAGTTTCTTGATTTACCCTCTGCGCCGCTTCTTTATAGCGCAATACCACTGTGGCGCGGCCATGTCCGGTTTCTCTGACGATGTACTCTTGTGTTCACTCCATACAGACAAGATGACAGCAGCTTATGGGCTGCTGCTTCAAGTAATCAGGCTTTAGGAATTAAAGGAAGCATAACAGGACTTTTAAATTTTCCCAGCATTTCGTTAAAAGAAAGGCCCTAATCCTCCGTATCCCACTCTGGCCATTCGCCGCGAAAGCGGGCGACTATTTCTGTAGTCGAGATGAATCCGACAATGATATGCGTATCAGGTACTTTTTCTTCTCCTGGCAAGTCATACCAGCTGTTGTCTTTCCACCGCAGTAGCTGGTTTTCTCCGAGTCCGTTGGGAAACTTTGTTGACGCTAGAAAAATCCCCTCCCATTTTGGAGAGCCTTTTTGCCATTTAACTTTTCTATTCATTGATACCCGTCTTTAGACTCGCTCATTGCTTGAGCAGGTTTTTTAGTTGGTGTGGGCGTAGCCCGACTTGGACATACGGCGGGAAAAATCATAACACTATCCGTCAGCATCTTTTCTATTGCTTTAACGCTCCTGTCATTACCGATATTTATCCCATATCCCCTCAATCTCCCCACTATCAATCAACGCCTTAATCGCCGCATTCAACCGGTCCAGTGCGGCGGCTTTGTTGGGGTGGATGCGTAGCATGACGTCTACGCCGCCGACTTCGAAGCCGGGTTCGAGGCCTCGGTAGACGGGGTTTTCGCGCATGCGGTAGAGGACGAGGTCTTTGTTGATGATGACTTGGTCCAGGCGGCCGGCGAGTAGCATGGTGAGGAGTTGGGATTCGCCGTTGGCGTCGTAGCGTTCGATGGCGCCGCTTTGGAAGAGTTTGGTGAAGGTTGGATATTGGTAGCCACGCACGACGCCGATGCGTTTGCCGATTAAGTCTGAGGGCGCTTCGACGGGCAGGCTTTTATTGCGGCCGAACAGCAGGATGTCGACGGATTGCGCATAGGGAATGGTGAACAGCCCCAGGGTTTTCTCCCCTGCCCGCCATGCGGGGTTCACCCCCGACTCGATATCCACCAGATTTTCATTGAACATCATCAAACCGCGGGCCAAGGGGTGTGTTTGTGAGAGGAAGGTGTCGCCGGTGATGCGGCTGAGGGCGTCGAAGAAGTCTTTGTAAAAGCCGGTAGCGACGCCGTCCTGGTAGAAAAAATAGGGGGGAAATTCCGTGTTATGAGCCAGCACTCTGAACTCTTCCGCGTGCGCCCCACCCTTCGGCGGCCATATCCCGATCAGGAGAACGAGGAGGCTTCTCAGAAAGATACCCGCCAACAGCTTTCGTAGGGTCATTCTTGCTCTAACTTCTATGACAAAGGCATGTGAAAAAGCGTGGCTCTCCCTGCGTCCGTTTGACGCCGCCTCAGCGTAGCGCGCTTGCTGCCGATAGACGCCTCGTATGTTAGGTAGCTACCGGTTAAAGCAGTCTGCTCTGATCATCTCCTTTTTGGCATGACACATTTGTAAATCAATGCAAATTCAGCCGCCAGACAGTCCCGCCCTTTCGCGCGAGACCGGCTTGTCTGGCGGCCGATATGGCAGTAGGCGGGTTATTTGACGCCGTAATCCGCCAGGATCTTGTCGTAGGTTCCGTCCGCTTTGATGGCGGCGAGACCCCGATTGTAGGCGTCGATGATTTTTTGGCCCTGAGCGTTGGCCTTGCCGGTGGCGACGTGCAGGTCGTTTACGGACAGGGCGTTACTGGTGAACTCCACCGAGCCCAGGTCGATGCCGGCGTCCTTCATGACAGACTTGGCGACGATCTCATCTTCCAGGGTCAGGTCTACGCGATCGCTCAACAGCTTTTTAACGTTGGCCTCAATCGTGCCCGCTTCCGGTCTGGAGAAATTAGTGGCGTGGGTGAACTCGTCGCCATAGCCGTAACCGCTGACGATGCCGACCTTCTTCCCGCTGAGACTATCCAGCCCATTGAACTCAAACGGGTCGCCTTTGCGCTTGATAAACTTGATGCTGTTCTGCGCGTAGTAGTTGCTGTAGTTCAGCACCTTGGCGCGCTCCTCCGTGAACCAGGCGCCGGGCAATATGTCGATATTGCCGTTGATCACATCATTCAACGCCCGTTTCCACGGCAGGATTTTGAAATCCACCGTGTAGCCCTCTTTCTCCATCGCCGCTTTCAGCAGCGCAATGGAAATTCCGGGATCACTCCCCTCCTGTATAAACGGCGGCCAAGGGTCCTGCGCAGCTGTGACGGTCTCCGCCTGCGCGGAAAACGCAACGAGCATGGTCAGAATCAAGGTAGAAAGAGCCTTCATGCTTATACCTCTCTGTTTGAGATAGATCATTGGCGTAGGCCGATAAACCTCGGGGAGAAAGTTCATCAGGCGAAGGTCAAACGGCGTTGTTTACAAATCCCCAGGGTGGCGTGGCGCAGCGGCCAGTAACCGTAATAAGGTTAGTTTATAAACAGGTCGCCAACAAATTGGAGCGCCGCCGTATGTGGGCTTTTTGGGAGACAATTTTGGGGGGGCGGTAGTTTTGAACGTGGGTATAGCCTTGAACGTTTGAATGTTGGAAGGCGCTGCGCTTTTCCAACCTACTTTGGGAGGCGGTGTTATGTAGGTTGGATAAGCAAAGCGCCATCCAACTGTTTTCGTGGAATGAGCGCCAGAGTTCAGTTCGACTCCGGCGCATGAGAAAGGCTAGCGATCGCTAATCAGATAGACGTTGTCGGCGGAGCCTTTGGGGAGTTCGGTGGCGCTTTGGAACAGGAAGTTCTGGAAGTTGTTTGCGCCGTTGAGCACATGAATTTCCGTACTGTTCACGCCATTACGCTTAAAACCAATCAGGTCCGGCGCGCCGTCGCCATTGAAGTCAGCCACGCGGAAGCTCCAGTTGTCATTAGTAGCATGCAGCGCCGTCGCCGAGTGCACGACAAAATTGTCGTAACCGCTTTGCGCGCTCAGGATGTGCACCTCCGTTCTGTTGGAGCCGCCCCGTTTGGCGATGTACCAGAGGTCGGGTCTGCCGTCGCGGTCATAATCGCTGATCAGGAACTCATCCGACGAATTGGGTCGCAAGCCCAGCCCTGTGGCGTCATGCAACAGGAAGTTCTGCGGATTTCTTCCGTCCAGCACATGCACTTCCGTGCGTCCGCTGCCTGTTGTGTTATGCAGGATGGCCCAGATATCCGGCTGGCCGTCGCCGTTGTAGTCCCGTATCGCCATGTGATCGTTGACGTTTATGTAGCCTAATGCCGTGCCGGACTGGAAGATAAAACGCTGCAGCCCGCTCTTGCCGTCCATGATATGCACCTCCGTCGTTCCCGTGCCGGTGTTGCGCTTTTTGAAGCCGGCGATATCCATATAGCCGTCGCGATCCCAGTCCGTCATATCGAACTGCCAGGCTTCGTTGGCGGCTTCCAGCGCGCTGTTCTGGGCGGCGGTGGAGATGAAACTCTTGCTGCGCAACAGCTTCTGGAACGTGGTTCTGGCGCCGCCTTGTTTGTTCAACACATAAACATTGGGAGCCAAGGGACGATTGGCGCCCGACGCGCACCCGGGATTCAAACATACGAAGGTAGAGCCCAGTTCGCCGGGATTTCTGAAATCCGCGCCAGCAGGCGCTTTGAAACGTACAAACAAGCTACCGTTTTCATAAGCCCAAGCGTTGCCGTCAAACGCGCGCAACGCCGCCCAGGCGCCGACCGAACCCAACTGAATCAGCGGACCGGAGAATCCGTATTGCCCCGCCGGCGTTCCCAGATAGACATACACGTTGGGCGCCACGCCCGGCAGCTCCAAGGTCACATACTCGCCGCTGCTCATGCTGTGATAATCGAAGCGGGTGATGCTGGGAATCTGGTCGTGATAGATGTAGGCGTAGTTATAAGCGCCGTCGACCATGGGCAACAGACTGACGCCTTCGATTTCCTTGCGGGATTCGGTATAACGGGCTCCGTCGCTACGGAAAAAGGTGCTGTCCTGACGTCTGCGGCTGACCAGCGGCGCCGGCGGTAGCCAGATTTCATCAGAGGGACGCACTTCCACGTAGGCGAAACGACGACGACTTTCCATGCCGCTTAGCCCATCTTTGATGCGGCTGCTGTTACCGTCGACCAGCATGGGATGGTCCTGGGTGATGGCGGTCATGGGCTGGCCGGTGAATGTCCCGTCCACATCGTAAATCGCCCCGTTGAACCAGACCGGGCCAATGTAATCATTGCGATAACGCACCTGGTAACTGCCCGGAGAGACCGTGGTGTTGTGCAGGGAGTGCCCGGAGTATTTGATATTGGCGCCCCATTGATCAAACAAGGTGAAATTGTCCCGCTCGAAACCGGTGAAATGGGAGTCGCGAATACGCACCGGACCATCGTACAAAATATGTCCAATCGCCATACCAATGACGCCGCTGGATGCGGATAGACCCAACGGAGCCACAGGCTCGTAGTTTTCCGAGGCGCCCACCCACAGAACGCGGTTGTAGTCCGTCACCCAGGTGCTGGCTTCTCCTTCATAGTTGTCCGCCACGATCAGATCGTTGTAGGTGCTTTTGCCGCGATTGCCGCCTACACGGGAATACATGCCCAGATAGTTTTTGTACACCGTCAGCCCGTTGATGATCGGCTCCTGCTGGGGCATGTAGTCATTGTTCAGGTTAGGCGTCTGCGTGGCGTCATTGGGCATGGGGGCCATGCCCAACAGCCAGCCGTGGAAACTGGAGTGCGCGGTATTGTTATCGATCGCGCCGGCAGGCAGGTTCTGCACATTGGGATTCAGCCCCGGAACGAATACCGGACTGTTGGGATTCTGATGAAAGGCGAACCAGAAACCCGACCCGTCGGAACCCGCAGCGTGGTTGTTTTGCACAATATTGTTGGGGTTGGTGATCCAGAAGGTGGACGGACCGCTGGCGTTTCTTAATCTGCCGTTGGTGAAATCACTGGGCAGCAGTGCGTATTCCGGCGCGGGCTTACGGGTCACCAGACCGAGATTGCCGACGATGCGGTTGCCGGTTTCGTTGCCGTCCTCCATGAACACAGCGTGCCCCAGGTTGTCGTAGCAGACGTTGTTTTCCACTGAAGCGTTGTTCGTGCCATGAACGGTAATCGCGCGATTGTAGGTGTGGTGGATACTGGAATTGCGAATGTACTGTCCGGCGGCGTTGCCAGCCAAATGCCAGTGGAAGGGATAACGTCCCAGCTTGCGGCGTTGCCCCATGCGGGTCAACTCCACATTGGAAAGACGACCGGAAGCGCCGCGCATCACCATAATGTTGCCGCCATAGGCGATGCGGCCGCTGTTTTCATCTCCCTGAATCTTCAGGTTGCGCGTCAACAGGCCCACTTCCGCACGCTCGTCCAGCGTCCAGCTTTGTCCGTTGTCGCTGTACTCCTGTAGCTTGCCGAAATGGTTGTAGGCGAGGCGATCATTAAGCGTGAGGGTCTTTCTATCGCCGCTCACGCTGACGATGGTGAATTCCTCGGCATGGTTCATGTCGAAATCGCTGGAGGCGATGACAATGCGATCCCCTGCCCGCCAGTTCACCGTCTCTTTTAACGTGATGCGGTTGTCGCCAATCACAGCGGAAGCCCCCAGTTGCGTCCAGGACAGCCTGGGTTGGCCATGCATTTCGATACGGCCGCCGTTCATGGCGTGAATCAGCTTGGATTCCGCCGCCGGGTTCTCTCCCAGCAAGGTAATAACGCCCTGCCCATTGAACGCGGCTTCTTCCCGGCCCAGCTCCAGCAGACCACCCGCCATCACATGGATTTCCGCCACATCCAGCGAAAAGTCGCGGTTAACCGGTGCAGTAAGAATGCCTTCGTTGATGATCACATTCGCCGCGTTCAAATCATCCAAAACCATAGTGGCGCCGGCGGGAATGTAGACTTCTTCGCCAAGCCCGGGAACCGAGTTCTCCAGCCAGGACGACGCCTCCGACCATAACGGCAGCCTTTCCAGCTGCACATCATCGACAAAAGCCGTGTTATCGCCGCTGGCGCTCAGGCCGCTGATCAATAACTGGTATTTACCAGGCTCCAGCCACATCGTGGTGGAATGATACAGGCGGTAGTTGCTGTCCTGCGGCCGAATGTTTCCAATTCGGTTGCCGGCGAGCGATACCCGCAGCGTTTGCCCCTGGGGCGAGTTGATGCAGCCTCGCTGCGCGCCTTGCAGATTGACGCGATAGGCGCCTGCGCGAGGGATAGTGATGGTTTTCTGCACCTGCCCCGTCTGTTGAATAAACAGCGCCTGCTGCCCCTGAGGCGTGTTGGGATTGCATGAGGTAAACGCGGAGCCGTTTTCGGTGATGCCCGCGCTATCGGCGAAGGCCCATTCTCCGCCTGCAGGGAGATATTGAAAACCGCCCGAGGGAACATCCGGCGTCTCAAAACCGGACTCGCCAATGGCCGTCATCACGCCCTCGTCAACGGCCGTTAGCGCCATGGCGCTCTGACCAAAGGTCAGCGCAGCGAGGGTCGTCAGTATGGAGAACGTCCTCTTGCGTTTTAAGACAGAGCCGCGCGCCGGCTCGTCTGTATGTATATTCGTTTCACCCAAGTTCATTTTATAGTCTTCCACAGTGCATTGATTCTTAGCTCTGGCTCACCTGAACACGCATAAAGGCGTTGTGGGAGAGACGCCCCAAACAGGCGCAGAAATCCCACATCCAAAATCAACCTTAAACGTTTCAGATCCGACATCGATAAATTAAGTAAAAAGTTCGGCATTGCTATCTTGTCGCCGAAACCAGAACCTCATCCTTTAAGGCGAATAACCGAAATGCATCAGACCGATAACTGCCGACGCAGCAATCAAGACCTAGATTGAAAGAATAAGTGCAGTATTTCAGTTATCCGATCCCAGGCGAACATTAACATAAGTTCACACTCAATCCTCTAGGGCAATATTAATAACCCATACGGGTTAAGAATGGTTGGAGACTTTATTGTTTCTTGGAGTGAAATAAGGAGAGATCTATATCCAGTATCCAGCGCGATAAGATAAGAGTTTTATATAGCTGTTTCATTGCAAGTAAGTCACTTTATGGTTCATATATTAACCACCCCCCTCGCCACCCGCAAACTCTGAAGGCCATCAATAAATCATTTAATCGACACGGTCTATGGAGATACTTCGCCATCAGAAGGCTTGGGCTTACGCTTTATTGCTAGCACCGAATTATGACGACGTCTGGTATGATCCAAAGGCGTTAATCGCCTCTTAGGCGAGCATCCTAACAACAAAAATCACGGAGTCTGGCGAGATGCATATCGGGCCGAAGTTTTTACTTGCCGCCATCAGAAGAAGAATTAAAGACGAGGGGCTGAGTTACGGTTATTTGTCCGAGAAGACCGGTATTCCCCTCTCCAGCATCAAACGTCACCTGCATAACCCGTCTCTGGGGCTGGACAAGATTCTCATGTACGTCAGTTTCCTCAATACCGATCTGGTGGAGCTGACCAAACTCGCCAACAAACTGCAGCATGAGAATGAGCTGTTTATTTCCGACAAACAGAGCGAGCTGTTTCTGGAGCACCCCTACCTGCTCGACTTCATCAATATGGTGACCTCTCATAATATGACGCCGGACGCCGTGGCGAAGAAACACGGCCTCAGCGAAACCAGCCTGCGCTTTTACCTGCGCATCGCTGAAATACTTGGCTATATTGATGACTTTGGCGACGGCTCCTTTTATCAGTCTGGACGTCGCTATCTATTGGAAGAAGGCTCCGCCCTGGACAGCCTGTTTCGCCGCCGCTTTCAGGAAGAGTCCCTGTCCCACCCCATCCACCCAGGCGTCTGCGTCGGCCGCATCAGAATGACGGAAGCGCAGAGAACCCAACTCGAAGACGACCTCTACGACAAACTGGTCGAACTCAACGCCGTCAACACCTCCAACGACGAAGGCGAACCCACCAACGTACTCATGCGCTGCACCCCAGGTAAACTGACCCAGTTTTCCGACGGCCTGCCGGATATCGATGGGCAACTGCTGAAGTATGTGTCGGAGATGTTTGCTAAGGCTTAGGGGGATGATTTGGCGTGATCGTGCAGGGGGTATTTTGCCAACGCACCAGATTTCAAAAAGAATACGTAGGGGCGTTTTACAAGAACAGTTAGCTGAATCCTGTTATTTGCTGGCATGTTGAACGACACAGAAAAAAGAGCGTACCTAGTACAGAAACGGAACCTTTCGAGGCAGCATACGTTCTCTCAATTATAGCTATTTACACACTTTGAGAGACGACGCTTCGGCCTTCAACTTAGCAGACACAGAGCTTTGTGAAACTTAAGCCAATAGGCTGATTTAAAGGCAGTCAAGTGTGGTTTACGATCTTCAAACCGTGTGCTGAATTTAGTTGAGGAAGCTTATGTTGAAGAAATTTCATGAGCCATGATAAAGTCAGCCATTCAATGTTCCCTCAAGCTTTTGACTACATTTTATTTGGAGTAAGACCCTATTATGGAAGAACATTTACTGAGAGATAGCAAAACAACTGAAAGCTTTTTTATTGAGATCGGAGATTTCGATAGAATATACAAATCAGACAAAGAGCTAGTTCTATTTTTGTGGCGCGCATTTAGAACAGACGAACACGCCACAAACCCCTTGTATCCAGACTTTGAGAAAAGGGAGCTAAGAGATGGAAAATTCAGACGCGCTGATGTAACCATCAAGCAATTAAATGGGGAAAAATTTATTTTTCCACATATATACAGAAAGCGCCCAGAGGATATGTGGAAAGCAAAGGGGACGTCTCTTTTTGATAGAGACAAAACATTCAAAGGGAAAAATTGGGCTTACTTGGAAATACCAGCGGGGACAGATATTCCCGAAGGCATTTTGATCGTTAGAGATGATTATAACGAAAGATTTGAAGCAACCCACTACTCTATCGTTCCAAACAGAGCAATGTCGGTTAGTACCTTTAAGAATCTACTGGACGAACTCTATACAAACATCCAGAAGAAAAAGAGAAAGATGAGCAATGGCTGATATTGATAATGATACTTTAATGGTTTCACTGCAGGCTGTCTTTGAAAGCATAAATAGATTTGAAGCTTTGCTGGAGTCAGAAACACTCAGCGACCCGGAAAATATTACAGAATTACTCATGTCGTACGATGAAGCCTTCAAGGTTCTGTCCAGTGTTTACAAAGAACAACTGGCAAAAGGGGCGGATCTGCCGCCCTATGAAGCAATCGTGAAGAGATAATTTATCAAAAGTGTAGACTGAACGAATTATCCATTTTTATGGATAGTCTGCTAGGCGCTGCCTCTTACTTCGATTTAAGAGGCTCGCCTTTTTCTCGCTCTTTATTGAGGAGCACCGCCACCAATGCCGGAATCGGTATTGGAATTAGATCATCCGTCATCTATCACCCGCCATATGGCTGACTATTTTGTGAATCTCAATTGCTGAAAATTGTTAATCGTTGTTGACAGGAAAGTCGCGCACTCCATTTTCATCTAAAGAATTGAAAATAGATAAGAATCCTCCCTCCAGTTCAAAATCCACGCTATTTATTATTGGTAAAACTTTTCCTTTAAGTGTCATCGAGGACATACCAAGCTTTATATTGAGGATTTTCTTGTCAATGGCGGCGTTTAGCTCCTTTAAGGCGTTTTTCTTATAAGGAATTTTTTCATCGTATGATATGCAGTTAAAAACGTCTATTTGGTTCTTAGTCATCGAAAGGCTATCAAAGTGTTGCCAACAAACTTCTATTTGAGCGCCATCAATGATTAAAACAATCGGATAATCCTGATGCCAAGTATCATCTGGTACATACCAGCCGACATATGTTTCCATAATCGACTTGCCGATCAGCTCTTTCGAAAAAAGCTGAATAAGGTTTTCAGCATCATTCTTTTTTAGTACCCATTTAGGGCTATACCTTTGAATCCATGACATAATTGTTAAAGCAAGCCAAAATTCACACCATATAAATCGAATAGCTATTATTTTTTTCCATATTTATTTAAATAAATATTAAAAACCGTTTCCATTTCATCCGGAAAACTCGGGTACGTTAGGCATGGACAATTCTCTATGTAGTGTTTTAAGGCGTCATCCCAATTATTGATTCCCATATCATCAATCAGGTTTCTTGGAAGTTCAACATCTGTATAGTTGTCATCCCAGCATGACATGGGGCCATATATCTCCTTCCATCTGTGCCACTCTGGTTCATCTGGATACCACGGCATATCGCCAAAGGAGTTATAGATAACCAAACTATGCCCATCATGCTTTTGTATGAACGCCTTTAAGAAAGGAACCATATTTTCAATCCAATGACCGGGATATTCCATTTTTAATCCGTTCTCGAATGTAAGAATCGCCTTTTGCAATTTATCCTTATCCGTGACTGACCCACAATAAATACCGATCTTTAAATCACCAGGATATTTAAACAATAGCTCGTCATCTGGGAACCATTTATGAAGCTCAAGGAATTCATGGCAATCGTTACACGCAAGGCGGTAGTTAGTGCCCATAAGTATCAACACCTTTGCATCACGACGTTGTTATTAGCTCCTGGGAGTATGAGCTGTGGCATATAGAGAATAGCTCACTGGTCTGCCCAAAACACCAGCCTGACTTCGCTGTCTGGCAAGGCGCTTGGGAACAGGGTTAATTCGATAGCAGGGCAACGGCCATTTTCGTCTTCTTGTAAATGCTTAAGTTCCGACATTAACAACCATGACGGCCGGTTTGCCTCCTGCCAATACTCTTCTATAAAGCTCAACATCTCGATGCTGAGGTCAGCAGGGAAACCCCTTTCACCCGATAATTCGTAAATGTCTGCGTATGCACTCTTGCCCCACCAATACGGAGCGACGTTCTTCGGAACTGGTTTACCTTCATAGTCCTCATCTTCAACAAGGTCATCCGCGATGATCCACTCACCGTTGTGATTAATTTCAATGAAGGCGAATACGCTTGTACTCATAAGCCCCTCCTACTTCTATTTCGCATATGGCGCCCAGAAGCGAGTTAAGCCCTTTTGACCAGCTCAAGCTTGTCTTCAAACCAATATGGCTCAAAGTAATGTTTGGTGCTTGTTACGGATGTTTCAATTATATATACCCACTGGTACCGATGCATATGCCACTCAACTTTAAGGATTTCCCTTAGCCTATCCGGCTTTTGCTTAAATCTAACAATATCCCCTACCCTATATTTTGCAGGCGCGCCAAATGGATGGATTATAAGCTTCCGACTTTCAATTTTAGGGAATGACATCCACCACAAATCCTCGCCATCAAATTTTCTGGGATCGTCAAATGCAAAAAACATTGTTCAAAACCTCTCTATCAGCACCAGATTCAGTACATTTTTGCAGCAAAGACCCTGCCGAACTTGATTTTATAGAATTTAAAAGTTTTAAGTGGCCGCTATGGCTCTCAGTATCGACGCGTATTAGAAACTCAGCTCGCGATAAAAATAAATTGCTCTTCATCGCTCCATCCAGCCTGGGCTTTCAGTTTATACAGGTCGAATGCCGGCCTGTAAGGATCGACGTCAAACTCGTTCTCCACCATCGCCCACATAATCCAATGAGACACTGTATAAAAGCAGCCCGAGAGTTGATATAGAGGCTCGCTTAGAAAGAAATAGGCCTCATATCCTTCTTTTCCGTGGTATTTCTTTATGATTTCGCAGAGAGCGTCATTGAGGTGAATGGTAGGGTTATCCGCATTTCCAAGCACTTCATGCCTTAGCGCTTCATTCCCTCGATAAACAGAGCGTTTCCCAGCTTCTGACTTTTCAGCGTTTAGTTCAATAAGCTCCTGATCGCCGTACTGCCTAAGAACGGCTTCAATGTTTTGATTCATTTTCTCAAGCAGGCAAAGGAGAGAATGGTCATCGATTTCAGTAGTTTCAGGAGCGCTCTTCAACACTTCCGTTACTCTGTTTAATAAAAGATCACCATTTGGGAAAATTGAGAAGCACTCATTCAGCTTTTCTTCACCAATACTCCATATATCGAAGTGAAGAGCATAGTCATCTCTTATAACCGGCATCGAGTCGGTAGGCTCGCCTAATGCTTCCCGCCATATTATTTGCCACTCTTTCTGAATGCTCATAAATCTCCATACTTCCAATGGTTACTGAAGCAAAGCCAAATTTGCACACTCGCGGATCTAATCCTGAAATTTAACGTCTGACTGTGGGCAGTATGAAAAACAACCTTCTCTTTAAGGCTTTGTCATACGCCCAGGCCTGTAAACAGCAAAATACCAAAACACAACGGCTGACACGCCGCCAACGAAGCTACAGAAAAGCGCCTGGATCAATAAGGATGGCTCAGCATCCTGACCGAAAGGCTTTAGCCAGTATACAAACACAAAACCAGGGAGAAGTGCGGGCGCGATATACCAAATCAGCTTATCTTTCCCCAGTTTGTTTAGAAGCAAATGGCCGGGAATCGCCCAGATTACCAGAACCACTAGCGCCACCAATGTGGCCACGCCAGCGATTACGGCGGAAATTCGGAGATCACTGAAGTCACTATTAAAAGAGTCAATCGCTGCCGCGATAAATACCTGCATAAACACTGAAACCAGCAACGCAAAACTAGCAACTAATACATTTTTCACACTTAATCTCATAAAGAAATGGGGGAATCTGATGCAATTTATGTATCTAAACACTCACACCAATAGTTTCCAACAAAAACTCTTCAAACTTACCGAATGGCACACCATTCACCCAGGGCTTTTCTTTCTCTGGGTGGAGCATGAGATGCCACCAATCATCAGGCCAAAAAACATGCTCTGAAACCCATTTCACTATGGCGTATTCAATACCCTCATAATTCCTAATGGAAAGGTGCGCATGCCAACTATGCTCGTAATAAGAGCGAGAGTCGTTAGCATAAGCTATAAACGTCAATGCTTTTTCATTCTCGCTTAGTGTTGGATTGCCCCATGACCCTGGCGTTCCGATAAACTTTATTCTTCCAGAACTATACTTTTCCGGCCCCTCAAAATTATGGGTGTATGCTCTAACTATTCTGGCCTCATATTTCTGCTGATCGAGCATATGAACACTGTCTATCAACAATACATCTTTTGAGGAAAGTCGGCCTTTTAGTAATGCTTTAAACTCTTCTATTTTCATATACCAATCAAATTATTAGCGCGCTAATCTACGATTTTGTAGCGGTTATTCTGCGCTAGTAACAGGCGCCAGGCGCACCAGTAACAGCCGCTCTTACTAGCCGCTACCCTTTCAACAACCTGGTCAAAGCATCAATTTCTGACGAAGGAAATGCCCTTTGCCACCTCTTATCAAGCTCTTCTGCACTGTGTATCCCTTGAAGTCTACGCAAGCCCCTCCAAAACGGGAGGCAGATCTCTTCGTAGGTTCCTTCGGCTGCGTAAATAGTCTCAGATTTGTCCATTCTTCGATGGTCAGGATAACCGACTATATTGAGGTGAACTTTTTCGTTCTCTTTTTTGAAGTTAAACTCGTATTCATATGGTTCAGTATTAAAAGTGGCTTTCTTTTGCACAGGCCACTGCTGGGACTTCATGTCAAAAAGGGCGTCAACCAGCTCTGAAAATGAGTCGTAAGGGGTATAGGAAAAACCTTCATGGATTTGGTTCTTTCCATTTGCTTCAAGCCGAAAATTCACCCAGCCATGCTCAATATTCTCGAAGTAAACTTTCAATGGCGGCCACCTAACGTTTTGACTAGCTATTCAACCACACCAATCCCAACTCCCCAACCGCTTTTTCGCCCGACTTCAACACTCTGCAACAACACAAAATCCAGATTGAGCCGATGACAGGGCCCTGTTTCTTGAGACGAAACTCAAGCTTCTAATGTTTCAAAAATCGACTCGTCATCCACCCACCAGTCTCACTTTTTGAGACCGCCAAGCTCTGATTCTGATCCTTCATATTGAGGTTTTCAAAGGGTGTTGAGAACGAATTGTATACAATATACATTCCCTCGTTGCATAACGAAAATAATACGACGAGGTAGTCATGAAGATAAGCAAACTACTGATGCTGGGCGCTATTTCTCTGATAAGCAGCGTGTGTACGGTAAGCGCAGTGGCGAAGCCCTACCCTCCAGGAACTCAACTCGCAGCCCGACAGGAAATTACGTTGAACAATGGTGGCGAGGTCACGTCTGTCGATCCCGCCAAATATGCGGCGGAGCCCGCTTTTAATCTGGGTCGCGATCTGTTTGAAGGCCTCGCGATTCAGGACAAGACCGGTAAAACCATTCCCGGAGTGGCGGAGAGCTGGTCGGTCAATGACGACAACACCGTCTACACATTCAAATTACGTCGCTCACAATGGTCAAACGGCGATCCAGTGACCGCTCACGACTTTGTTTATAGCTGGCGTCGCCTGCTCGATCCCAAAACCGCCTCGCCTTACGCCTGGTTCGCCGCCATGCCGAAAATCAAGAACTCGGCGCAGATCATGGAAGGCGAAGCGGACCCCGCGACCCTGGGCGTGCGCGCGGTGGATGATTACACCTTTGAAGTCACCCTGGAGCAATCCGTTCCTTTCTTCCTCAAGCTCATCACCCATCCGGTGTTGGTCCCTCTGCATGAGGCTACCGTTGAGAAATACGGCGCTGCGTGGACGCAGCCGGCGAATATCGTCACCAACGGCGCTTTTACCGTGTCTGAGTGGAAAGTGAATGAAAAAATGGTGCTGAAGAAGAACCCTCATTACTGGGATGCAGATAATGTGGTGCTGGAAAAAATCACCTGGCTGCCTATCGGCGACGCCAATGTGGCCCTGAACCGCTATCTGGCCGGCGAGATTGATCAGGCGCTGTCCATTCCTTCCGCGCAGAAGAAGCAATTGCTGAAGAAGTTCCCTGAAGAAGTGGCCAACACCAGCGCATCCCTGGGCTCCGTTTACTACTACATGAACACCGTCGCCGGACCCACCCAGGATGTACGCGTGCGCACCGCCCTGTCCTACGCCATTGACCGCGACATCATGACCAAGGCGATTCTGAATAACGGCGGCGTGCCTATGTACACCCTGGTGCCGCCGCAGACCGACGGCTACAAGCCTTACACGCCCGAGTACGCCACCTGGACGCAGAAGCAGCGCAACGAAAAAGCCAAACAACTGCTGACAGAAGCAGGCTATGGCAAAGACAAGCCGCTGAAACTGTCCTTCACCGTGCCCACGTTCTCCAATGACGTGAAGATCGCCACCGCCATGGCGGGCATGTGGAAGAGCGTGCTGGGCGTGCAAGTGGAGATCAAGCAGCTGGAGCCGAAGGTGTTCTACGCCCTCAAAGAAACTGGCGACATACACCGCGGCGGCTGGGTCGCCGATTACAATGAAGCCTCCTCCTGGCTGGACGTCTTCGTCTCCTCCGGCGAATTCAACGACTCCAAATACAGCAACCCGCGCTACGACCAACTCATGCAAGCCTCCAAAGTGCTGACCGATCCCTCCAAGGAATACCGTGAGGCGGAGACGCTGTTGATCAACGATATGGCGATCATCCCGGTGTACCGCTACGGCAATGATCAGTACCTGATCAAACCCTATATCGGCGGCTATGAACGCACCAATCCGGAAGCCTCCTACTACCGCAAGAACGTGTATGTGAAAGCCCATTAAAGTGGGCGATCTCTTGGCCTGGATGTCGGAAGTACAGAGCCGGTGCGTCCAGGCCCTTTTTAACGGATTCCTGAGAGCGTCATTATGTTGCTATACATTTTGCGTCGCCTGTTGATCGCCATTCCGACGCTGCTGTTCATCGCCCTGGTGTCGTTCTGGCTGATGCACGTCGCTCCCGGCGGCCCTTTCGACATGGAGCGTCCCATGCCGGAAATCGTGCGCGCCAATATCGAAGCCAAATACCATCTGAACGAGCCGTTTTTCACCCAGTTTTTCATCTATATTCGCGATTTCGTACAAGGCGATCTGGGTCCGAGTTTCGTGTACCAGGACTTCACCGTGACGCAACTGGTGGGCCAGTCCTGGCCGGTGTCGGCGACGCTGGGTGTGTTGTCTTTCTGTATTTCCGTGCCGGTGGGCATGCTGCTGGGAACCCTGGCGGCGTTCAATCGCAACAGCAAGCTCGACTACTTTCTGATGTCGTTGTCCATGACTGGCGTGGTGGTGCCCGCTTTCGTGCTGGCGCCAGTGCTGGTCACGATCTTCGCCATACAGCTCGACTGGCTGCCCGCCGGGGGCTGGGAGGGCGGCAAAACGGCGTTTCTGATTCTGCCTGTATTGAGCCTCGCTATCGGTTCCGTCGCCAGCATCGCCCGGGTCATGCGCGGAGCCATGATTGAGACGTTAAACCAACCTTACATCCGCACCGCCATCGCCAAAGGTCTCTCCACGCCCTATCTGCTGTTTCATCACGCTTTGCGGCCCTCGTTGATTCCCGTGGTGGCGATGTTAGGCCCTGCGTTTGTCGCGGTGGTCACCGGATCAGTGATTATCGATATCTTCTTCGGCACCGGCGGCATGGGGCAGCACTTCGTCTCCGGCGCGCTGAATCGGGACTATGGCCTGGTGATGGGCATCACCCTGATCGTGGCCTCGCTGACCATCTTTTTCAATCTGGTGGTGGACCTGCTGTACACCGTCATCGACCCGCGCATTCGCATTTAGGAGGCCGTCGTGCTGACAACCAGAAAACTCGATCCGCAATGGTTCTCCGATCAGGTCACTGCCCCTGTTGAAGCCGTGGCGGGACGCAGCCTGTGGCAGGACGCCTGGATGCGTTTCCGCAAGAACCGCGCCGCCATGGCGTCGGTGTACGTGTTGCTGTTTATCGTCGTTTGTATCGTCATCGGGCCCCATGTCGCGCCTTTCAGCCACGATGAAATCGATTGGAACGTGGTGGCCGATCCTTACGAGCTGGGCAAACCCTCTCTGGAAACCGGGCATTATTTCGGCACCGACGACCTGGGTCAGGATCTGTTCGCCCGCACCATGCAAGGGGGACGTCTCTCCATCATGGTGGGCTTTATGGGCGCCCTCGTCGCCGTAGTGATCGGCACGGTCTGGGGCGCCATTTCCGGTTATGTGGGCGGGCTGGTGGACAGCGTCATGATGCGGGTCATCGAAGTGCTAGACTCCGTGCCGTTCATGTTCATGGTGATCCTGTTCGTCACGCTCTTCGGCAACAATATCTATCTGATATTTATCGTCATCGGCATGGTGTCCTGGCTCAACATCGCCCGCGTGGTGCGCGGCGTCACCTTCAGCATCAAGCGGCGCGAGTTTATCGAAGCGGCGCACTCCATCGGCGTGTCCAAACTCACCATCGTGCGTCGCCATGTGCTGCCCAACGTGCTGGGCATTGTGATGGTGTATTCGTCGCTGATGGTGCCCGGTTTCATTATGTTTGAATCCTTTCTGAGTTTTCTGGGCCTGGGCGTGCAGCCGCCGGACACCAGTTGGGGAATTCTCATCGCCGAAGGGGCGAAAACCATTGATGTGGCGCTCTGGCTGCTGATGTTTCCGTCCCTGTTTCTGGTCGCCACCCTGTTCTGTTTCAACTTCATCGGCGACGGCCTGCGCGACGCCCTTGATCCGAAGGACCGTTAACTCTCATGCGCCCCGGACCACTCATGCATCTAATAAAAAAGCAATCATCCAGTAAGCGCCAGGAGCTCTCATGACCATATTGTCCATCGAAAACATGAATGTTCGCTTCGAAACGCCGGACGGACTGGTGCAGGCGGTCAGCGATCTTTCCTTCACCGTGCGCGCCGGCGAAACCCTCGGCATTGTCGGGGAGTCAGGCTCCGGCAAAAGCCAGTCGGTGTTCGCCCTGATGGGACTCACCGCCGATAACGGCCGGGTGTCCGGCGTCGCCAATTTTCACGGCGAAAATCTGCTGGCCATGAGCAAGCGGCAACTCAACCGCATTCGCGCGGAGAAAATCGGCATGATCTTTCAGGACCCGATGACCTCTCTGCATCCATTCCTGAAGATCGACAAGCAGCTCACCGAAGTGCTGATGATTCATAAGGGCATGAGCAAAGCGGCGGCGCGGGCGGAATCCATCCGCATGCTGGACGCGGTGCGCATTCCCTCGCCGCAGGCGCGTATGGGCCAGTATCCTCACGAGCTGTCCGGCGGCATGCGGCAGCGCATCATGATCGCCATGGCGTTGCTGTGTCATCCAGAACTGTTGATCGCCGACGAACCCACCACCGCCCTGGACGTGACCGTACAGGCGCAGATTCTGTCGTTGTTGTGGGAGCTGCAGGGGGAGTTCAATACCGCCATCCTGCTGATCACCCACGATATGGGCGTGGTCGCGGAAATGTGCGACCGGGTGCTGGTGATGTATGGCGGGCGCAAGATGGAAGAAGCGGACACGGAAACCCTGTTCGAACGTCCGGCCCACCCTTACACCCAGGGCCTGCTGAAGGCGATTCCGTCGATCACCGAAGATATGCCGCGCCTGCCGACCATTCCCGGCAATCCGCCCAACGCGCTGATCAACAGCAAGGGCTGTCCGTTCCGGGAGCGCTGCGACTTGCAAAAGCCCAGCTGCGAGACCGCCCTTCCGCCCCTGACGCGGCTCGGCGCCACGCAACTGGCCGCCTGCCACGCACTGGCGCAGAACAAAACCACGCCACTGGCGCGCACCGCCTGACGCCATCGACACAGGATCTGCTGGATGAACGCAAAAGAAGTCTTACTCTCCGCCCGAAACCTGGAAGTGCACTTTGCCATCGGCAAGCACATTCTGCCCAGCCGACGCCCGCGTCTGAAGGCGGTCAACGGCATTGACGTGGATGTCTATCGCGGCGAAACCCTGGGCATTGTGGGCGAATCCGGCTGCGGCAAGTCCACCCTGGCGCGCGCTTTGTTACGGCTGATCGAGCCTACTCGGGGCGAGTTGCGCTGGAAAGGCGAAGACATGCGCAGTTTCGACAAAAAAGCTCTGGTGCGCCGTCGCCGGGAGTTCCAGATGGTGTTTCAGGACCCCACCGCCAGTCTCAATCCCCGTTTGACGGTATCGGAATGCATCGCCGAGCCTCTATTGACCCATGAGCCGGGTCTGCAACGCCGGGAAATCGAGCGTCGAGTGATCGCCATGATGGACAAGGTTGGTCTGTCGGCGAGTCAGCGTAATCGCTATCCCCACGAATTTTCCGGCGGCCAGTGTCAGCGCGTCGGCATCGCCCGCGCCCTGATTCTCAACCCGGATCTGGTGGTGTGCGACGAGCCGGTCAGCGCGCTGGACGTGTCGATCCAGGCGCAGGTGATCAATCTGCTGGACGACCTCAAACAGGAGATGGGGCTGACGCTGGTGATGATCGCCCACGACCTGAGCGTGGTGCGCCATATCAGCGATAGAGTCATGGTGATGTACCTGGGCAAGCCCATGGAAGTGGGCCTGTATGACCGGGTTTTCGATCAGGCGCAGCACCCCTACACCAAGGCGCTGTTGTCCGCGGTCCCGATCGCCAATCCCAGACTGGCGCGGCGCCGGGAGGTGCAGCTTTTGCCCGGCGATCTGCCCTCGCCGCTCAACCCGCCCAGCGGCTGCGTTTTCCGCACCAGATGCCCGGAGGCCACCGATCTCTGCGGGAGCCAACCGCCCACTCAGAGCGGCTCTGACGAGCATCATATTTTCTGTTCCAACACCTTGTTATTGGCGGGCCAATGAGATCGCTCGCCAACATGCCAGCGCCGGGATGCGCTTATCGTGGGAGACAGCACCTGACACGCGCAGGGTCTGTCGTTTTCAGTTTTTCCGCCGATTTAATCGTCTGTCATTAGGAAGTTTTAAACTATGAACACGCCCTCAGTCACGCAACGACTCGAACACCTTCGCAAGGCGATGGACAAGCAGGCGTTCGCCGCCTATATCGTCACCAACAACGACCCGCATTCCAGTGAGTATTCGGCTGATCATTGGCTGGCGCGAACCTGGATTTCCGGTTTCAACGGTTCGGCGGGCAATGTGGTCGTCACCGGCGATGGCGGCGGCCTGTGGACGGACGGTCGTTACTTTATTCAGGCGGAGGAGCAACTGGCGGGATCTGGCCTCAAGCTCTTCAAGGCCAGGCTGCCGGAGACGCCGACCATCCCCCAGTGGCTGGCCGCCACCCTGCCGGAAAACGCCCGCGTGGGCGTGGACGGTCGCTCGATCAGCCGCTCATTTTATCAGGAGCTGCTGGAAGCCTTCGCGCCCAAGTCGATTCAGTTGGTTCTGGATCAGGACCTGATCACGCCGCTCTGGTATGACCGCCCCGCCCGCCCCAAAGCGCCGGTGTTCAACCATGAATTAGGTTACGCCGGCGTGGACGCCCAGGAAAAAATGCAGCGCATTCGCGACTGGATGACGGAACAACAGGTGGACGGTCTGCTGGTCTCCACGCTGGACGATGTCATGTGGGCGCTGAATATTCGCGGCGGGGATACGCCCTATTGCCCGATTTCCGAGTCCTATCTGCTGGTCACCGCGCAGCAAAGTCAGGTCTTCATCGATCACGACAAGTTGCCAGAGGCGGTGGAGTGCACCCTGGCGGAATATGGCGTGACGGCGCACAGCTATGAGCTTGTCGTCGAAGCGGTGAATCAATTACCGGAAGGCTGCAAGCTGTCCATCAATCCCGCCAGCGCCAACAGCCTGTTGGTCAACCAGATCAAGCCTGAGATCACGCTGGTGGAAACGCCCTGTCCGGTCACCGACATGAAGGCGCAGAAGAACTCCACGGAAATGGAGAACTTCGAGCAGGCGCTGCGTCTGGACGGCGTGGCCATGGTGAATTTCATGTACTGGCTGCAGGCGCAGGTTCCCGGCGGCAAGGTCACCGAGTTATCGGCGGAGAAGCAGTTGCGGGAGTATCGTCGCGCCACGTCCAGCTATATCAGCGACAGTTTCCGCACCATCGCCGGGTTTGGTCCTCACGCGGCGAAGATGCACTATTCCGCCGGCGCCGACAGCAACGCCACCGTGGATGAGAGCAACTTCTTCCTGGTGGACTCCGGCGGCCAGTATCCGGGCGGCACTACCGACATCACCCGCACCTTTCATTTTGGAACGCCCACCGCGCAGCAATGCAAGGACTACACCCTGGTGCTCAAGGCGGTGATACGGCTGACGCAGACGGTGTTTCTGAAAGGGGCCACCGGCGCCAATCTGGATATCATGGCGCGGGGCATGTTGTGGCGTCATCGCATCGACTACAAGTGCGGCACCGGCCATGGCGTCGGTCTGTGTCTGAACGTGCATGAAGGCCCGCAGAACTTCTCGCAGAATCCCAAAGAAGTCGCCCTCAAACCCGGCATGGTCATCACCAATGAACCCGGCGTGTATCGCGAAGGCGAGTATGGCGTGCGCATCGAAAACATCATGAAAGTGGTGGAACTGGAGGAAAACGAATTCGGCGTCTTCTATGGCTTCGAAACCATCACCCTGGCGCCCATCGCGGTCAACGCTCTGGATATGTCCATGCTCAGCACGGAGGAAACCGATTGGCTCAACGCCTATCACTGGCGCGTGTACGAAGCGCTCAGCCCCTATCTGGAAGCGGCGCAAACCGCCTGGTTGAGGAACGCGACCAAGCCGGTTTAACCGCGCATATCAAACAAACACGCCGTTTTTAGCTTTACCCGTTTATCTGAAGTTGGCAGGGCCTGTTCATGTTCGGGCCCTGCCTCTCGCGGCGTATCGCCGCACCAGCGCATCCGTGCGCCCGGTTATTAACCTGTCAATGTTGGCGTCAGGTTAATAACAAGCAGTACAGGTAGTAGAAGTACAAGAAGGTCCATCCATGTATTGCCCGGCGTTCGCCGGGCTTTTTTTGCGGGATTCGAAGCGCTTACTGCCCCCGTACAAATTCGCTCCGCCAGTTTTGGATATGGGTGAGATAACGCTGACAGGCGACATCCAGTTCCGCATCGGTCAGGTAGTCGGCCTGATACACCACAAACGGATCGCCCCAGGGCAGACGGCAGCGATTGGCGGTCGCTTGCAGCGGCGTCAGCAGGGTTTCCATGGTGAAACGATTCTGCCCGCGAGGTTGATAAGCCGCCTCGGTATTGCCAGCGGTGGTGGCGATCATGATAGGCGCGCCTTCGAAGCGGCGCCCGGTGTTTTCGTAGTCCAGGTAGTACATGTGGGTCAGCACGAGGTCCTGCCAGCGCTGCAACAATGGCGGCGTGGAGTACCACTGAACAGGAAATTGCAGAATCAGGCGTTCGCTTTGCAGCAGTCGGTCAATCTCCGTGGCGACGTCTATACGCTCATCCGGATACAGCCGATTCATATCCACCACATCCAGGTTGTCGAGGGTTTGCGCCGCCGCCATCAGTGCAGCGTTGATGCGTGAAGGGCGATAACGGGAGTGGAACATCAGCAGTGTGGTTTTCATCGTTGGCAGTCCTATTAGTTGGTTTTCAACGCGTTGCTGCGCTGTGTGTCGATAGGTGCTAGATTGCGCCACGGGCTTATATTAATCTAATCGATAGTTTATATATTTGATTATTCGTTTTATGAATTTACGCAGCGTCGATTTAAATCTGTTAGTGATTCTGGATGCGTTAATGGACGAGCGTCATGTCACGCGCGCAGCGAAGCGCCTGCACTTGTCGCAGCCAGCCACCTCCAGCGCCCTGGAACGCTGTCGCCACCTGTTTGGCGACCCTCTGCTGATTCGCGGTCGTGGTGAGATGCGCCTCAGCGCCAAAGCGGAATCCCTGCGTGAGCCGATCAAGGCGCTGTTGACGCAGGCGGAGCGCGTGATTAATCAGGCTGATACGCCTCTGGCGGAACTGCGCCAGACCATACGCATCCTGATGGCGGACTTTCCCGTTTCCGCGCTGCTGGGGCCGTTACATCAACGCCTGATGAGCAGCGCCCCCAACCTGGATCTGATCGTGCAGCCCTGGCATGGCGCCAAGTCCGCCCTGGAGCAGCTCGCCAAAGGTGAAGCCGATCTGGCCGTGTCAGTGTTTCCCAATGTCGGCGCCTCATTCCGCTGCGTTGAATTGTTGTATGAAGACTATTGCGTGCTGATGCGCAAAGACCATCCCGCCGCCCAGGACTTCAACCTGCAGCAATGGCTCGCCTATCCCCATGTCCTGGTCTCCGGCCGCGGCGACACAGACAGCCCCGTCGACCAAACCCTGCAAGCCCACGGACTCCGCCGCCGCGTCGCCCTCGTCGTCCCCTACTTCCAAATGGCCCCCGACCTCGTCGCCCAATCCGACTACATCGCCCTCCTCCCCACTCACTGCGTCCCCCAAGACACCACAAAATTCAACGTCTTCCCGCCCCCCATACCAGTAGAAGGCTTCCCACTGCACCTGGCGTGGCACGTGAGAAGGCAGGGAGATCAGGCGGTGAGTCATGTGGCGGGGGTGATTCGGGAGGTTACTGGGGGGGGGAGTTGTTAATGTCTTGAAAAGTCGATCATTAACGGATTAATAATGCCTCTAGTCAGCCCAAAGAGAATACATAGTGCAGCTTCCGTCGAGGTTCAAGAAGCTTCAAATTTTGGAGTACAAAGTATCGCTGACAGTCCTTACCTTACCGATATATAGAGCTTACCTTACTTGCTGAAGTTCACAGTAAAATCGTTAGCCGTGAATGAGCCCAAAGCTGCTGTTGAAATTTCAAAGTAAAGTGATTTATCTGCCCTCCCATGTGGAAGCTAATTTTTGCACTACAATTTCATACGAGAGCTAGTCAAGAAAATCCGCTCTACTATTCAAATGATAGCTCCATAATCACGTTTAAGCCCATGATTGGTGACTTTGGTTAGCTAGTATGAGAGTTTCATGCCTTACGATAGAGAATTTCAGATGCATTAAAAACGGAGCTATCTACCTCGACAATCACACGGCACTAGTTGGGGCGAATAGTTCAGGCAAGACCAGCATTATTGAAGCGTTAGCAGTCCTTTTCGGAAGAGACAGGCTTGTTCGAAACCTTACTGAATATGACTTCTATGGAGCAGCTCCAGCTGCAAAAGATCGTTTTTTTATAAAGGCTGTCATCACAGACTTCTCGCCTAATAATCCAGAAGATCATCAAGACTGGTTTCGTATGGGGCGCGGTATTCCAAAGTGGATAAACCCTGGCGATCAAAGTATTCACCCAGTTCAACAAGAGAGCGACTGGAAGCTCTGCGTAGAGCTAGCAGTAGCTGGGCGGTTTGACCATGAGGACCTAACGGTTGAGCTCAAACGATTCTTCGTTGATAGCAATAATACCGAAGATCCGTTTGATGATGAGTTCACAGAGCGCTTTCCCTCCAGCCTTCTCAAGGATGTCGGCTTCTTCTTGGTACCAGCCTCACGCACTTGGGACAGAATGCTATCATTCTCATCAGAATTATTTAGACGAGTAGTCGCTACGGTAGGGGCTCTGCCAGCACAAGCAATTATTGCGCAGCGTGAACAGCTTAGAAATCCACAAGAGAAGTTGGAAGATGAGCCTGAAATCAAAACCGTTTTTGATCGTGTGAACGAAGAGCTAGCCCTGTTATTCAGCAACGCCCCTAAAAGTTTACTTCGGTTAACAGGAACTAGCAGTGATTCCGTTCTGAATGCTTTGGTACCTCACTTTACAAATCCTAGAAATGAGCATCCAGCTATTCCTGCAAGTAGAGAGGGAAGCGGCATAGTTTCTATGCAAAACCTACTATTGCTTTTGCAGTTAGGTGTAATGAGAAGAAACAATGATCAAAGTTTTTTTGTTGGCATCGAAGAGCCCGAACTTCATATCCCTCCTAGCCAGCAACGTAGACTAACCAATAGATTAAAGTCATGCTGCGAACAGACTATCGTTACGACACACTCACCATCAATTGCAGCTGAGTTTGAGCCACACTGCATTAGAATACTAGAGAACAAAGAAGGTGTCCTGGCTGCTCGCCCACTGATGAGCAGGCCTTTAGATAGCAACGATACAAACCCTGTCAGACAGCTAATTCAATGGCAAAGAAGAGATGCAATTAGCTCTTTGATGCACGAATGTTTATTAATACCAGAAGGTAAAGTTGACTGCGAGTGGATTAAAAAGCTAGCTGTTGGACTTGAGCTACAGCAAGAAAAACCAACTGAAAAAGGCCATATGTTCAGTTCGTCAGTTGGAGTCTTTCCAACCGATAGTTCAAGTGTTGTGGAAATCTCTAGAGTAATGTCAGAAGCTCACAGCAAAACATTTTGTCTAGTTGATGGAGATAGTGCGGGGCTAAGTTATATAAAAAATTTAAAAAATCTAAACAAACCACCCGCCGGAGTATTCAAATGGCCAAATAATTGGACTATCGAAGATGTAATTGGATCTTTACTTGAAGCTGACAGTAGCAACTTGCTACCAAACATAAACTCTATAACGAGCTCAAATCACTCCTGCATTAAAGACTTCATATCCAACCACTTGAAAAAGGGTGGAAAAGGTGACTACGTTCTACATGAGAAAATTGCCAAACAAATTTTCTCTTTCGATAAATGCATAAAATTAGCTTCCACTCTATTAGAAGCAATAATGGATATCTCCTGCACAAATAACTTACCCTCCGCAGTTTTCGTAAAATCCAGTTTATCTAATAATAAGCTCACAGTTTATGAGTACTCGCCGTGAGCAGCTCATTCTTTGAAGGTGCAGCAGGGACGGGAAAAACATTTAATCTCATTAAAAGGCTAAACGAACTAGTCACAAATAACTTTCTTGGTGAGGGACAAAAAGTCCTTGCGTTGACATATATGCATGGTTCGCGAGCTCGATTAGATCAATCACTTTCCGAACTTAAGAGCCTCAAAGGTCGCTATGACTGCATGACTTTTGACGCTTTTTCATGGTATTTGACTTATCGATGGAGAGATTTTCCTAGTATAAACTTATCTATGACTGACGCTTCCCAAAAAAACCAGTTCGATGAAATATGCCTTAAAGCTGCAGAACTGCTAAAAAATCCATGTATTCAACGCTGGGTAAACGCTACCTACCCCGTTGTTATCATCGACGAGGCTCAGGATTTATTATCGGCAAGATTGCATATCATGAAAAATCTTTTTTTAAACAGTATACTAATTGTTGCAGCTGATTCATACCAGAACCTAAATGATCAAAATGAAGAAAACGAAGCAGTTAATTGGTTAGCCAACAATATCACACCAACAAAACTAACAACACCTGTAAGAACAAATGATAGAGGACTTACAACAGCAGCTTCAAACATACGAAATGGAGAGCCAATAATTCCTTTACTAAATAAAACTGATAAAGGTTTCATAATAGAATGGAAAAACAGAGGATTTAGTATTATCGAGGTTGAATCCTGGAATATTCTCGCATGGGAGGCAGGATACCGCATTCGCAACAAGAACATAACAAATGCCATATTGGTATTATCACACAACGACACAAATAGTAATAAAGCAATCGCCAAGATAACCACTATAGAGCAGAATTTGAATAAGAAAAAAGGAACCAAATTCGGCCCATTTCCTGATTTAAAAGTCAACCCCACGTCAGAATTAAGCAACAAATCAGTATCTTCATATATAAATACTATTCCTCCTACTTTCAACATAGAAGAAGCTCTCAATCTTGCCCAAGATTTTCCTGCCCTACCGATAAGATCCTCTCTTGTTCAGAAGATACTCAAAAAGAAAAGAGTATCCGGCTTAGAAACTTTAGAAAAAGAACTCTTTATTAGAATGATAGAAAAGTCAATTCATGAGCAGAAGAAGATTTTCAATAAGCCGCCACCTAGACAAATAATGACAATACACCAAGCGAAGAACAAAGAGTTTGACAATGTTATAGTAATGTGGACTTATGCATTATCATCTAAGTCTTCAGATGAATATAAACGGCGTCTTCTATATAACGCTATCACTCGTGGCAAGAATAGTTGCACAGTAATTGTACTCGGCAAGGGGAGGCTGGGAGAAGCACCGTTCAGCAACTCAAGCTAGCCTAAGCTCTCGATAATGCCCATTTCTTCGTCTGCGCTGTTAGAACTTCACGACGAAATACCTATTTCCGCTACTCATTTCTCCTCAAACTCCCACTGTTTCGCCCCTCCCCTTGATATTTAATTGATATCTCCTTGATTTTTGCTTGGTCCCTGCTTTTCTACAATTCCTTAAAAGGCTTATCAAACAAGGCGGTTTGGCTATACGAGGGGTTGGAGGCGGTCGGATGTGGGTGTTGTTTCGTTATCTTAATCGTCAGATTCTGACGTCGCTTTTTGGATTGACGTTTCTGCTGCTGTTTGTGTTCACCAGTACGCGTTTCGCTCAGTATCTGACTGAGGCGGCGACGGGGCAGATTTCTGCGGATGTGCTGGCGCCGATCATGGCTTATCGTCTTCCCGGTTTCCTGCAGTTGATATTGCCGTTGGCGCTTTTCCTGTCGATTTTGCTGAGCTACGGGCGCATGTATCTGGATGCGGAGATGACCGTCATTTTCGCCCGCGGGGTGAGCAAGTCCAGGCTTGTCGCCGTGACCATGGGGTCTGGTTTGCAATCGCCCTGCTGGCGGTGTCCTTGTGCCGAGCGAACCCCGGACAGGGACGCTTCCACCGCCTCCTTACGGTATTGCTGGTGTACGTCAGTTATCTGGGATTACTGATCTACTGCAAAAAGGCCGTCGCAAAGCAGTCACTGCCGGAGTGGCTTGGCCTATGGTCCGTGCATATCGCCTATTTTTGCTTCGGACTGCTGCTGTTGTACGGACAGGAGATCCGCTTGCGGTTGCAGCCGCGAAGCTCAACGCCGTCGGTTTGGTCGGCGCCTCATTCCGCTGCGTTGAATTGTTGTATGAAGACTATTGCGTGCTGATGCGCAAAGACCATCCCGCCGCCCAGGACTTCAACCTGCAGCAATGGCTCGCCTATCCCCATGTCCTGGTCTCCGGCCGCGGCGACACAGACAGCCCCGTCGACCAAACCCTGCAAGCCCACGGACTCCGCCGCCGCGTCGCCCTCGTCGTCCCCTACTTCCAAATGGCCCCCGACCTCGTCGCCCAATCCGACTACATCGCCCTCCTCCCCATCCACTGCGTCCCCCAAGACACAACAAAATTCACCGTCTTCCCACCCCCCATACCAGTAGAAGGCTTCCCACTGCACCTGGCATGGCACGTGAGACGGCAGGGAGATCAGGCGGTGAATCATGTGGCGGGGGTGATTCGGGAGGTTACTGGGTGAGCGATGCGTAACACCTCAAGTTTTTACATTTCAGCACCCCAATTAGTTATTTATCCTCGTGATCTTTCCTTCTTCAGGTTTGCATTCTGATCTCTTCCAGGGTTATCAGAGTCGGTCGCCTCTGGGTCTTTTGCTATATATCGCCCAAGAGCTGGGTAGGCTTCCAAATTCTTTTTGAGCCACTCTTGCTTATCAGCGATTTCGAGAGCGCCATTGCTTAATGCCCACTTCCTGAATCCTGCAGGAGGATTTTTAATGCCATAAATATTAGCATTCAAAACTTTTGCTCCCTCATTCCAATTAATGGAGGACAAATTGGCACCAGACAGGTCTGCTCCGATAAGTGAAGTGTTATTAAATTTCGCGCCAGTTAGATTGGTATTAGAAAGATTAACGTACTCCATCTGGGACTCTGAAAAATTAACATATACAAGATCCGCATTTTCAAAGTTGGCGTGATACATGGATATATGGCTCATATCTAACGACGCCAGACTAATATTCTGCAGTGGAGCCCATCTTAGGTCTACGCCGAAACCTAGCGTCGCAGCTACGGGCAACATTTTTTTAGCTCGCAAATCATCCATAGCAGATTCAACTTCGATTCGTCTAATACCAATATATTCAGCTATGGCTTCAGATCTAATCCTAGACTGCGTATCTGGTACGGCAGCTGTATATAAAAATTTCCCATATGATTTTTCATTCGAAGAATATATTATTTTGATTAGCTCCGTTTTCCGTGATGAAACGTTAGTCAACTGCTGTTCTTTAATCTGAGTTAGAATTAAGGTATTTTGGCGATCTACCAATTTGTTTTGAGCCTCCATCAGGTCTGATTGTTTGTACATATAATACAGACTAAAGTAAGCGACTAGCCCGCCGGAAATTATTACTGACGAAGGTTTTGGAAGCCAAAACATCGCAAATGCGGTACTTGCAGCCTTTCTTCTTGGGTCATCCCTGGACCATACCTTTCTTTTTATCCAGAAGTTACTCCATATTGGAATGATACGATGCTCTTGCTCAATAAATTTTGCTTCTATTTCAATATTATCCATAACAAAGCCCACTTAAAACCACATATAAAAAGCCGAATGTATCATTTTACACCGCACTTCAAAGAAGTCTTAATCCACACAAATTAAAAACAAAAAGTCAAGAATTTATCTATATAAATAGACCTTCACCCTCTCAATCGCACTCACAAATCGTTATTCTCAATATCTTCAAGAAAGTCACTGACATCGTAATTCACGCTGAAGCCCTTTTTGGCCAGTAGGCCATGAAATTCGAACTCGGAAATCCCCGCGACTTTTCCAGCTAATGCGCCGTGAATGCCACGGTCTTTGTACAAGGCGATCGCCAGTAGTTCCAGCGCTTCTTTCTCTGTGAGCTGTAGTTTTTCGGCTAATTCATCATCTATTTCGATTTTCAATTCTCGCCCTCATTCGATAAGTACTCTTTTCGGATATCAGGTCGTACCTTAGCTCATGACGCCCCTCAGTCCCCCCTCTCCTTCAAATACCCCGAGTTGATCATCTGATTTTTGATGAGGGCCTGGGATTTTTTCAGAGCGTCGTCGATGCTCATTTTGTTTTCCAGCACATTGGCGAAGTTGAGGCTGATTTGCGCGCCGAATGAGGAGAACTCGTTGATGCTGACGTATTGCGCGCCGGTGTATGGAATCGGGAGTGCGGAGACATTGCTGGCGTCCGAGCGTTCAATGGCGTTCAGCACCAGATCAGAAAACGGCGCCGCCTGATGGTAGGCAGGGTTTTCATAGGTGGAGCGGCGGGTTCCCGGCGGAACCGCCACCCAGCCTTTGGTTTTCGCCACGAGGTCGATGTACTCCCTGGAAGTGGCCCAGGTGATAAATTTCTTCGCCGCCGCTTTGTGTTTGGACGCGGCGGGAATCGCCAGCGACCAGGCCCACAGCCAGCTTTGATCCACCTTGCCTCTCGGCGCGGGCGCAAAACCTGTCTTGTCGCTGACCTGGGAGAACTCAGGATTATAGAGAAAACTCGCCGCTACGGTGGCGTCGATCCAGACCGCGCAATGGCCTTGCGCGAACAAATCCAGGCTTTCCCGATATCCCAGACTGGTGGGGTTCGGCGGGCCCTGAGTGGTAATCAGATCCACATAATAATCCAGGGTCTGACGCCACTCTTTTGAATCCAGTTGCGGCGCCCAGTTCATATCAAACCAGCGTGCGCCAAAGGCATGCGACAGAGAGGATAACAGCGCTACGTTTTCTCCCCACCCAGGCTTCCCTCTCAGACATAGCCCGTAAACCTGATTGTCAGGATCATGCAGAGTTCGCGCGATCAGCTCAATATTCGCGAAAGTTGGATGCTCGGGCATCTCCAGTCCGGCTTTTTTCAGCAGGTCCTTGCGGTAATAGGTCATGATGCTCTCGCCATAAAACGGCAGCGCATAGAGCTGATCTTTGTAGGCAAGCGACAGCCTGACCGTTGGTAAGATGTCATCGAGACGATAGGCCGTCGGCAGCGGATCGAGAGGTGATATCCACCCATTGCCCGCCCATAGGGGGATTTCATAAATGCCGATGGTCATCACATCAAACTGGCCGTCGGAAATGGCGAGATCGCCCAGGAGACGCCGTCGTAAAGTGCTTTCGTTGATGATGCGCCAGTCGAGTTCGATATCCGGATTTTGCGCTTCAAACGCCTTCGCCAGCCCCTGCATGATCACCATGTCAGGGTTGTTCACGGTGCCGATAACCAGTCTGATTTTGTCATCGCCGCGGTCCACATTGGGCAGCAGGCCGTATTCAAAGCGCAGCCGGTCCAGCGTCCCATCCTCGCGCATTTTTCTGAGGCCTTGATTGAACGCGGTCACCCACTTGTCAGCGGACGCGCGATTGTTTGCAAAGGCGATATGAAACTGTTTGTCGGCGAGGGGCGGATAGACAAAATCCAGCTTCCCGATGTAGTGCGGCCGGTAACCGACGATCAGATCCGCCGCCGTGAACTTATCGATCAGCACGAACTGGATGCGGTTGATCGCCAGCTTGTCGATGTTTTGCAGTTCGCTGGTGACTTCCTCGATTTGAATGCCGGGAATGCTGCGCAACTCCTGCAACGTGGATTCGCCCCGGACTTGCCCGATAACGCCGCCGGACAAGCCGCTTAGCGCCTGCATTAAGTTCACGGAGGGCGGCACGGAATATTGAAAGTAATTGTCCTTGCGTTTCAGAATCCCGATGGAGTCTCCCGGGAAAGGGTCGCTCAGCCGAAACTCCTGCTGCGAAAAGGCGCCCGCATAAACCGGCACAATGCCATCGACCTTGCCGCGCTGCGCCATCGCATTGGCTCTCGCCCAGGGATGAAACGAGATATGAACGGTCACGCCAGAGCGCTTGAACGCCTCCGTCACTACCTCATGGGCATAGCCGTTCTTCCATAGATTCACGCCAATGTAGGGCTCTTTCTCCCCGCTCACCAGCTCGACCACGGGTTCCGCTCCCTGCGCCGACATCCACCCGCAAAGAAGCAGGCATAAACAGCGCGTTATTACCCTATGCAAGGCCATAGCTGATTCCTCCGGCGTCGCGTCTAACGACATTGCCCAACATTCCTTATTACTCCCTATCCACTACGCCATTTTTCATCAATACGCGTCAACGCCTTTCTGACGCAACCTTTCCGCAATATTGTGCGACGCCTGCACGAACTCAGACATATGGGACAGTTCCTGCTCCAGGTTAATCGGCTTGCCGGTGAGTTTTCGCTCCAGCAGGACGGACAGCTTTTTACCGATAAAGTCGCCAATCTGCTGGAATTCCTCCATCTGGATAAACTGAATGCCCCGGTATGGCACGGGCTGAATGCTGGGGCGTTCGAAATCCGCGCTTTTGATGGCCTTCAGCGTAATATCCGCAAAGCTGGCGTACTCGCGGTACGACGGGTTTTCATACAACGCGTGGCGGGCGCCCGGCGGCGTCTGCGAGATACCGAAATTGTTTTCCACCAGACGATGATAATCATCAGAGGTCGCCCAGCTCACGAAACGCCAGGCCGCGTCTTTGTGGAGAGAACCTTTCGGCACGGCGAAACCCCAGGACCACAGCCAATTAGTCCCTCTGTCAGTGACCTGCGAAGGCGCGGCGGCGTAACCCACCTGAGCGTAGAAGGACGCCTGGGCGATGGCGCCGCCAGCGGCGGTGGAATCCACCCAGATGTCACATTGGCCCGCGACAAAGGCCTGCAGATTTTCGGAATAGCCGTTGTTCCAGGAAGACGCCAGACCGTACTCCGCCATCATCGATAAGTAGAACTCGATGGTCTGATTCCAGGCCGGCTCCGCCAGCGCCGAACGCCAGTTTTCATCGAACCAGCGGCCGCCGAAACCGTTCACCATGGTCGCCAGGATAACGACGTTCTCCCCCCACCCCGGTTTGCCGCGCAGACACAATCGCCCATGCTCCCCTTGCGACTTCTGCCGCAACTGCGCCAGGGCTGATTCAATGCCGCGCCAAGTCGGCTGCGACGGCATCTGCAGGCCATAGCGACTCAGTACATCCTTGCGGTAATAGGTTATGGAACTTTCACCATAATACGGCAAGGCGTAATACTCGCCGTCGTAGCGAAACCCTTCGATAATCTCGGGAATCCACTTCTTCATTTCGCCATCGGTTTGATAGGCCGCCGGCAACGGCGACAAACGCCCTTTGCTCCCCCATATGGGCGCTTCAAACAAGCCCAGGGTGTAGACATCGTATTGGGCGCGTTTTTGTTTACTGTCGCTGGCCTGCATACGTCGCAACACGGACTCATCCACGATTTTCCAGCTAATTTGAATGTCCTGATTCTGCTCTTCGAAATGGTGCGACAACGACTTCATGTTCAACATATCCGCATTGTCGACAGTGGCGACGACAATCTCGACCGCCTGACTTGGAACGCTTGCGAACAGCGTCCCCAGACTCAACATCAACAAGGTTACAAACGGATAGTTACTGCGGTGCTTCATGGCGTTTCTCTCTGGTTAAAGCAGCTCCTCGCCGCTGCGGCGACTTACTTCCACAGCGACGCGACCTTTCTGCAGGCGACAAGAAGCCCTGGCCCAAAAACGCGACTGCTTTGGGCGGGTTAACTTGTCAGAAAGAAGATTCAGGTATCAGGAAAACAGGGAGCGTCGTCAGTTCGGTTTTTGACGTCGCAAAGTTTGGTCCATTGCTATAACAACAAGGGGAAACGGGCTTATCCGTGAAGATGACAGAGACTGAACACCAAGATGGAAACTGAAGACAAAGAAAACGTCTGTTTTGACTTTCATGACAGCGCCTTTGTTGTACTTATTCTGTTAACGACCAGCCTGCCCCTTTCATCAAGCGCCGATACTGACGCTCGCGGGAGAGCCTGAGAGTGCAATCATTAGACAACGTGCGCCTATCTGGCTCAAATACTAACCAGGGGAATTACCTGTACATTTTTGTGCATTGTTTTTATCTGTTTTCCGGGGTGAGTCGCCGGAAAACCAAACCGGTTAATTCACGCTACACTAACTGTGCAGGAAGATTTTCCTTATCAACCCGACACAACAAATCGGCATTCCAGCGGTCCCCTTATGAAAGCACTCGGCATCATCAGCATCCTACTGGCGCTCCTCTACGTCGCCTACCTGTCCGTCGAACACAGCGAAGAAGCGGAACGCCAGAAAGAGAAAGCCGAACAGCAGATCGATCAGGCCCAGAAGCAGATTGAAGCAGCCATGGAGAAGAATCGGGAGCGGTTGGAACAAGGGGCTCAGTAAGCTAACTGATCCTGGCCCCTCAGGCTCTAGTTAAGAGGACTCCTGAGTGAGAGGGGCGGATTGAAACTGGCGCAACAGCCGAAAAAACGCAGCCATTGCATCCTGTTCCCCGAAGTGCTTCAAAATCATGTTACACCAGCCAACAGTTGAACTCCCCTCGTCCAACTCCTTGGCGACAAAGAGGTCAAACGCAGTCAGTAGCTTATCATCCTTCGCATCATTCCGCCCCACAACCCAACCGTTTACGAACGACATCAAGCAAGGCAGATCGTGATTCTGAAGCCACAACCAAGGCCTTTTTTCGACTTCGAACAACGCCTCAAGCAACGGCTTGTCTCTCAGGTTGACGACGTTAATGGGGTACGTGTCGCGTGGGTCTTTTTCCATGGGGAAGTTCCTTCATTGGCGTCCTATACCTTCGACGCATTCAGGGAAAAAACATATTTCTCTATAGCGTCGAGTATCTTTATGGATTTAACCGTTTTCGCCTTGTTGATAAGAGAAATAAGGTTGTCCAGGATTTCCTGATTTGGCTTAACAAACCAATAAGATTGATAGTGAAGTTCGAACCATTCTCTTAGCGCACTTTCTGGCAGGTCGGACTCAG
Organism: Hahella sp. NS-SX17; assembly: GCF_057367735.1. Taxonomy (NCBI): domain Bacteria; kingdom Pseudomonadati; phylum Pseudomonadota; class Gammaproteobacteria; order Oceanospirillales; family Hahellaceae; genus Hahella; species Hahella sp. NS-SX17. The sequence goes on along the minus strand of NZ_CM170632.1, from coordinate 3,725,517 downwards.
GATTCTTCAAATGGGCATTTAGAAGAATGGCCAGATAGTCCCATTTGCTTTTCTTCCTGGCTATCTTGACGATACGTCTAAGCCGCCCAGTTTCATTGCTCCTCCACAACAAGCTAACAACATCCTGGGCGCTGTAGGCTTCATCCGCCGCCAAAATCTCACTCGCTATGCGCGCCTCTGATTCTGAGCCGGCAATCATCTTGTCTTCAAACCAGGCGGGAGGCATGCAACCAAGGTTCCCCGCCGCCCTGACGACGGCGCTGCGAACTCGCGGATCATTTGAGCTTTCGAAGTGGCTCACGTGCGCCCAATCGCCAGCATTGCCCACTTCAGATAGACCTAGTATTGCTGAAGCGAGTTTTCTGGGGTTATCAGATTGCAGATGATTTATGTAGAACTCCGTGAAGTTAACGGCTGACAAACGCTGAAGATAATACTTGCAGGTATTTCGGGTGCCTTTGCTTTGATGGAGCAGGTTGGCGAGCAGGAGCGGTTCGGCGTCATTTGGAAAAGCCTCCACGACTGCATACAACGCCCTTTTACAAATTGAAGGCTGCCGATCCGCGGCTAAGGTTTCCAGAAGCGCATACTGAGACTGGGGACTCTCCAGTCTGTGAATGAGATTAAACGACTTGCCCCGGATCACCACGTCTTTGCTGGCTGTCGAGAGCTGCAGCAATGCGCCTGGATCGTATGAAAGTTCCGTTAATACCTTGAAGGCCAACCGCGCCAGTTTGTAATCCGCGTCTTTGACGGCTGTGGCCAGCGCCTCGTGTCCTTTATCTGAATCAAGGCGGTCTTTCACCGCGCGTTGGATAGCGCTCAAATCACGTCGTGTCTTGTTGGTGAGCTGATCCATGAGGTGCAAATACTGGATGAGCTGACTTTCCTGAAGCCGCGGAAGATTTACGGCAGTGACGTCAAACGCAATCTGGCTGACCTGTGACACCCAGTCGTTGGCTCGCACAAAAGAAACTCTTATCGCAGTCTCCATGTCCACCGACGCCAGTCGCTCAAGCGCCTGCATGCGGACATAACCGTTATTGTGGCAACAGAAAAGCGTGAGCGCTGTGACGAGGAGTCTTCCCTCAAAGGGGAGATTATCTACCGTTGATACGGTTGCCTGAAACCAGTTTTCCAGCCAGCTTTTACAATCAGGGTCGTAATAAGCCGAGCGAATGCTTTGATCCAACCAATGCAGGTTTAGACTGTCATGGCCGTCCAGAATGCGGGCCATTTGCTCAAGCGCCATAGTGCTTATTGTGATATCGGGATGCGCGACGAATGGCGTCAGTGCAGCAATGGCTCCAGGGCTCTCCAGTTGACTAAACAGGGCCGAAATGATTTCAGCGGGCGGTGTGTTATTCCCGGTGAAGAAGGCTCTCAGCTTCCTTTTGGGTTGAGTTGGCTGGGCTGCGGCGTAGATCTGGTGGACTATCGCTCTCTCGGCGGACGTCAGGTTTCTCATGTTATAGCTAATCTCTGCGAAGTGAGCATTACACCCTAGGTAATGCTACCAGCCGTTTTTTTGGCCAGTCGGCCAGACTAAGGGAAGTTCAATCGCCAGGTCAATCTCTTATTCATATCGCCAGATCGACCATTTTCCAGCTCCATCTTAAGACGGTCTTAATGCCCAGTAACATTTAATACCGTTTCCTGGACCAGGAATCGATCACCTCACCCACACTCGGCAACAAAAGAACAATCGGGGCATAACATTGAAAAAGTTCTCTCTGCTAACCAGTGTTCTCATGTTTTTGACGGCATGCGCTGACTCTCTTGGCTGGTTATCCAGGCCACAAGATCCTAAAGACAGGAACTATCGAATTGAGCAGGTGCGATTTCAGGGCGGCGACGCGGATGTCACGCTGGCGGGGGAGTTAACCCTTCCCCTGGGACGAGGGCCGTTCCCGGCGATTATATTGATTACAGGCTCTGGCCCTCAGGATCGCAATGAGGCGATCGCCGGTCATAAGCCCTTTCTGGTTTTGTCGGATTACCTTACCCGCAATGGATTTGCGCTGCTTCGTTATGATGACAGAGGTGTTGGCGAAAGCACTGGTACGTTCTCAAGTGAGAACAGGTGGAAGCCTACTCTATCGGATTTTGCACAAGACGCCGCCGCTGTCTACCGGTTCATGCAGAACATTCCTGCCATCAACCAGGAGAAAATCGGTTTTCTTGGTCATTCGGAAGGCGGCTATATCGCTTCTGCGGCCGCGGAGTTTGTTCCTGCCGCGTTCATGATTTTTCTCGCTGCGCCCGCCCTTCCCTTACTTCCTGATGTGATGGCCACGCAAGTAGCGGATATCGCGCGCTCGCAGGGTAAATCTCAGCAGGACATAGAGCGGGAGAAAGCGTTATGCAGAGACCTTACGGAGATATTGAGAACAAGCCCTTCCGTAGCGGATGCAAGAAGCCGAATAGAGAAACGCTTGCAGTCCCATGGCCTCACGCGGGCGGAAATAAAAGCCAACATGGAAGTATGGGGTTCGGATTGGGGACGTCATTACGCAAGTTACGACCCGCTTCCTGCATTCAGGCGCTTCAAAAACCCCGTTCTGGCCCTGTTTGGCGGCAGTGACTTGCAAGTATCAGCGGCTGAAAATGCGCCCGTTATGAAAAGCGTTCTGACTAATCCTGAATCCGAGGTGCTTGTATTAGACAAGCTCAATCACCTGTTTCAACCTTCGGAAACAGGACGAATAGAAGATTACATCTTGATCGATACAACGATTGATCCCAGGGCGTTGAATGCGATCAGCGAATGGCTGTCTGGAATATTGTAAGTATGGCTTCATTAGAAGCCTCAAATCCTGTTGCTAACTGATCGAGTAAACTCATCACCTCAACTAAATACAGGCCCACACCACGAGCCTGACCTGTTCCGGCTGATAGCGACCGCTGTCGATCAGCGCTTCAATCAACTTAATAACAGATCCCCATTGAGTCCCGGCGAGGCGCCTGTATTCCTCAGCGGATGCTGGCCTCAGTAGTTCCGAGTAATACAAATGTGTGTAGCCAAAGTGTTCGTTAGCGCAGCCCTTCTCTTCATCTTCAAACGTTTTGATGTCCTGAATATCCCTCAGGGTTTGATAGCTGGGGTTAGCGGGCAGCCCTCTTTCCATTGCGATGGGACAGACGTCTTTCCAGCCATTTCCGATGCCGAAAAGTAAAACAGACCCTCTGTCGCACACGTCGATTAACGGCGAGAGGTTCAGGAGCCCAAACCAGTGCTCACTACTATCCGCGCTATGAGCAACTTCCACCCAACCATCGATATCAATGCCCATGTCAGTCACCCCGCCCTTTGTCAGACATACTCTCCATACCCTCCCCCCGCAACACCTCCTCCAACTCCTTCCGCACCGGCATGGGCGTAAATGCGTTGACGTTGGCGCCGCCGGTGTTGCCGATGGGGAGGCGGCCGGTCAGGTGGCCGAACGGGGTCAGGAACAGGCGCCATAGTTGTCCGAGGATTTCGCGTCGGTCTCGTTTCGCCCAGCCTACCCGCAGCATCCAGAGGTGGACGTGATAGTGCCAGCCCAGGCGGCGTTGTCCCAGGACGTGGGCGTTTTCCAGATGGGCGAAGGCGGCGTCGAGGCGTCCCTGGCGCCACTCATCCCGGGCGGCGTCTATTTCTGCAGCGAAAGCTTGTTGCAATGTCATCGTCATAAGCCTCAAACCTATTGCGTCATCAAGGGGATTTCACGCATTGGATATGTCACTGAAGTAAAACCTTAGCTCGATCCATTGCGAGTCAGGTGATCTTTTAGGATCGACTCCACGTCTTCTATCAGCATGTCTTTCAACGAATGCACTTCATTGACCTCTTTCCCACTTCGTACACCACTACTTACTGGGGGATATTGAAGCATCACCTCTATTTTCTCCACCCCTAAAGCGTTCGGCGATCATGCGAATCCGGGTCTGGCGCGAAGGTCTCATCATGCTAGACTTTACCCTTACAGCCGTTTCTTCCCGCCCGGATGTCCTGGGCCATCATTTGATTGAAGTAGAGAGCGCGACGGCAATGTCCAAGCACAGAAAGGAGTTGTCACAGACAAACAGGTCCGAGCGTTTGCGTCATGCCGCCCGCGTCGATCTGGTGTTGAGCGTCGTTGTTGTCATAGGACTGACCATCCTGACCAGCCTCTTTCAAATTGATCTTCTTGAAAGCCTCTACTATTTTTCCCGCGCTCACGAAAACTGGGAACTGGATGAAGTTATCATTGGGGTCACCTGGATCGGGATTGCAGGAGTCATATATGGCGTGCGCCGCTTGCTCGACATCCGGACCCTGAATCATGAGATCGCCTCTCACGCTTATTACGACATGGTGACCGGTCTGCCCAACCGGGTGCTCGCCATAGACAGACTCAACCAGCTCCTCGCCAGCGCCAAACGCCGTGATTCACAGGTGGCGGTGCTGTTTCTGGATTTCGATAATTTCAAAGCCATCAACGATAACCACGGTCACGCCAAAGGCGACATGCTGATAAAAAGCGTTGGCGAACGCCTGTTGCTGCAGGTGCGCCAAGGCGACACAGTGGCCCGTCTCGGCGGCGATGAGTTTTTGATACTGATCGACCTTGGCGTTTCCGATAGAGACATTCTTCCCACCGTATCCCGCCTGATCAAAACACAGAAAGAGCCTCATGCATTAGACGGTATTGATATCACCGTCGGTTTCAGCATTGGCGTAGCGCTGTTCCCCAAGGACGCAGATACGCCGGAGAGCCTGCTAAAAGCGGCGGATATGGCCATGTATCAATCCAAAAGCGATGGTAAGGGGCAAGTGCAATTCTATTGCGACGACATAGGTAAAAGACTGTCTGAGCGTTATAAGCTTGAAAAAGGGCTGAAGTACGCCATTCAGAACGAGGAGCTTTATCTCGCCTACCAGCCGCAGATCGATCTGCGTACCCATCAGGTGATTGGATACGAAGCGCTGTGCCGCTGGCGGCATCAAGGCGACCATGTCCCTCCTGATATTTTTATCAAGATTGCGGAGGAAACGGGCTTCATACACGAACTGGGTCGCTGGGTTATGCTCACGGCGCTGACGGAGCGCAAGGGCTGGGTCGAAAAAAAGGACGCTATTATTGCGATGAACGTTTCCGCCCGACAGTTACAACGGGATGACTTCGTCGAAGAAGTACAACTGTTATTGCAGGAAACGCAAACGCCCACGCACCGTCTGGAGCTTGAAATCACAGAGACCGTCGCCGCCGCGGAGCACGCCTCCAACCGCAAGAAGCTTATTGCGCTGCACAAACTGGGCGTCAAGATTTCTCTGGATGACTTTGGTACGGGTTATTCTTCATTGGTGAGATTGCGGGAACTTCAGGTCAACCAGCTCAAGATCGATAAAAGTTTTGTCTCTGGCCCGGAAGATCTGGACGTCAATAAACAGATTATCAAGGCGATCATCTCGCTGGCGGACAGCCTGGACCTGACTGTAATCGCCGAGGGGGTCGAAACCGTCAAGCAGCAGGAAATGCTGCGGCAGTTCGGTTGCGACTATGTGCAGGGATACTTATTCAGTCACCCTGTCCGCGCCGAAGACATTATCGAAACATCTCGCGCGATTGAACAAAAGGCCGCCGTCAGCGTCGTCGCCAAAGCAAAAAAATAGCCCTCTGGAGCTCATCGCACTACGTAGCGCTACGTACATTTGACGAAAAAATTCCGTAGCGCTCCTAACCTCCCATTTTCTGAATCCAGGCATATACTTAAATCTTGCGCTGACTTTCACTCCGAAGGAGGATTATGCACTATGCGGGTCAACCAGCCTGTCACGGGGCGCAACCTGGAACTGCCGCCGGACGCCAACATCCTGTCCACCACCAAACCGGACAGCCACATTACCTATGTCAACCCAGACTTCATCAAAATCAGTGGTTTCACCAAAGAGGAGTTGATTGGACAGCCGCATAACATCGTGCGCCACCCCGATATGCCGCCAATGGCGTTCCAGCATATGTGGCAAACCTTGAAAAGCGGACGTTCCTGGATGGGGCTGGTGAAAAATCGCTGTAAGAACGGCGATCACTATTGGGTTAGCGCTTACGCCACCCCCATCACCAAAGACGGGCGCACGGTCGAGTATCAATCCGTGCGCACCAAGCCGGCGCCGGGACAAATTGACGCAGCGGAGAAGCTTTACGCCAACATCCGGGCCGGAAAAACGCCGCTGGCCTGGCGTCTGCCCCGCCTGGACGTACGCCTGAAAGTCTCTCTGTTGTCAACACTGAGCCTGATCCCGGTCCTGGTGCTTCTCGCCCATATGCTGCCGGTCAGCGCTGGCGACACGGCGATCATGGGCGTCTCGTTGGGCCTGCTGAACGTATTATTTATCTACTTGTGGCTGTCCCCCCTGCACAAGCTGGTGAAAAAGGCGCGCACTATATCGGATAACCCACTGAGTCAGGTGCTGTACACCGGGCGTCACGACGAGTTTGGCGAAATCGAGTTCGCCATGGCCATGGCCCAGGCGGAAACCACCGCTGTAATCGGGCGTATGGCGAATGCGGCGGATCAATTAGAGTCCCTGACCGAAGAACTGGTGTCTGAAATCGAGGACAGCAACCACAAAACCAGTGGTCAGCAATCGGAAACCGATCAGGTGGCCGCCGCCATCAATCAAATGACTGCAACCATCCAGCAAGTGGCGGCCACCACCCAGGAAGCCGCCGGCGCGGCGGACCATGCGGACCGGGAAACGGCGCAGGGTCAGGAGCTGGTCACCAACACCAAACGCATTATCAGCTCGCTGGCGGATGAGATTCATCAAGCGGCGGAAGTGATTCATGAGCTGGATAAACACAGCAAAGAGATCTCCACCGTTCTCAACGCCATTCAGGATATCGCCGAACAGACCAACCTGCTGGCGCTGAACGCCGCCATTGAGGCTGCCCGCGCCGGTGAAATGGGACGTGGGTTCGCCGTGGTGGCGGACGAAGTGCGACAGCTCGCCTCCCGCACCCAACAGTCCACCACTGACACGCAACAGATGATCAACTCCTTACAGACCGGCGCCCGCTCCGCCGTGACCGCCATGGAGACCAGCCGCGAAAAGGCCAGACACAGCGTGGACCACGCCCATCAGGCTGCGGAGAAACTGAGCGCTATCGGCCAGCGCGTCAACCAGATTTCGGATATCAGCACACAAATCGCAAGCGCAGTGGAAGAACAAGGCGCGGTCAGCGAAGGCATCAACAACAGCATCGTCGCTATCCGCGACTCCGCCACCGCCAACGCGACCCTGGGCCAGAGTAATCGCAAGAGAGCGGAAGACGTGGCCCAGCTCACCACCGCTCTGCAGGAGCTGGCCAAGCAGTTCTGGAGCAAACGACGTCAATCGTAAACCCGGCAAGTCACTCAACCGCTCCCTTCTGTTTGTCTACAACGACAGGGCCTGCGCATGTCAGGCCCGTTACTCAAAAGTTATTAGGCAAACTGCGCATTAACGGACGTCAGACTTTTACAAGCCCTCCCCTGTCAAGCGCGCTACATTGGCGTCATGAGTAAATTCAGTCAGACAGATGGAGTCCTTCTATCTCTATCTGTCTGACAACGACAGAGGAGCAATCATTTTGAGCACATCCCTTATTTCAACCGCCATCGGTTACGCGCAACTCGGTGAAGAAGAAGCCCGCCAGTGGATGCTGTCCTGCCTGTTAGACGTGATCCAGGCCGACGCCATTACAGCGGAGCCAGCGGTTCGTATGGCGCTGGGGGCCGTAATGGGAATCTACAGTGGGGAGGTCAACGCCAGCGAATACGAAGAGGCGAGGAACCATTTCTTGGGCTGGGTGTACGAAAACCAAACCGCCTTCAGCGAACCGGAGTTGATGTTCGCCAACGCCGTGCGCGCCTGCCTGGAACGCCATGAGCGGGCGCAAGACCTGGAAGATACGCTGTTTATGTTCGCCCATTATCTGGATCAGGGTCAGTTTAGCCAGTTTGTTGAGACTTAGGTCTGTCCCGTCTTTTTCGTCAATTTGCCCAGCGTTATCTCTATAGACTCTCTGACCAAGGGCGAGACCTCAACCCGCAGGGCGGCCTCCAGTTCCGAAGCCGCCCGTGCGACGCCATGGGCGCCCAGTCCGAAGGCGGCGATATCCCGCACCGTCGGCTCGGAGTCTTTAAGGCGGGCGATCAGCGCGTCCTCAAAGAGCGGTCGCGTCAATGCGGGTATGTTTTCCTGCTCCAGACCCGCCAGCGTTTTGGTCGCCTCCTGACGCACCTCCGCCGCCTTGTCTTCCATTAAGGGCGCCAGCATCGCCACGATGCTTTCGTCGGGCCAGCGTCCGAGGACGCCACAGGCCACGCGGCGCACTGTTTTATTGGCGTTGCTCAGCAAGGGAACAAACGCGGCGCGTACACGGTAGTCGGCGAAGTAACGGTGAATTATGTGCGCCAAAGCAAGGGCGGCTTCTTTAAGTAGTTTGGCGTCGCCGTGACTGAGGGCGTCAATCAGCAAGTCCGTGACGCGCGGATCGCGTATCCAGGCATGAGTGGCTTTATTCGAGGCTTTCGCCGCCTCCTTGGCGACGGCGGAGACCGCCTTGACGGCGCTATCCTCATACGGCGGCTGCAGGACGGTTTCAAGCTGGCTGAGCCTGGGCTTCAGCGCCTCTCCTACCGGGATCAGCTCATAATACGCGTTTTGCAGTAAAGGGTTGTCGCCCTGTACAAAGCCCTCCTGCAGCAACAGCTCCCGCGCATCTTCCATCGCGCCCTGCTGCGCCAGCGTTCTCGCTTTCTCAATAAGTCGCGTTTGCTCGGACGCATCCCGCCTTTGCATGAACGTCCTCCTGAGAGGTTGAATCCTGAATGCCAGACCCCGCGTCAGGCGGGGTCGATTTTCTTCACCACGTGAATCAGGCGCTGCACCTCTGTATAGCCCAGGGCGGTATGCGCCTTCAGGCTGATTTCGTTATTAACCAGCATGTCACTGCCGATTTCCCGCAGGCCCCGATCCAGCGCCCATTCTTCGGCGGCGTCCATCAAGCGCCGTCCAACCCCTTGACGGCGGCTGGAGGGGACCACATACCACCCCTCCACATAGGCGACGGGGTGACTGGCGCAACCTTCCCCATAGGAGCGCAGCCCGGCTTCCAAAAAGCCCAGCATGTCGCCGTTATCGTCAATGGCGACGAAGGTGGCGAGATCGGGCATGCTGAAGTAGGCATGAATTTCCGCTTCGTGCTCCTGCGGCGGGGTTTCCGGCCAGAGTTCCTGACGTAAGGCCAGCCAGTTGGCTTTGTCGGCCTCCATGACGTATCGGATTTTCAAAGAGTGTCTCCCGTATTCCGCAAGCGTACAGACAGAGTTTTTCAGGAGCGGCTTTGTTTTGTCAAAGTAATTTTCATCATTTGTTCCCAGGCCGGCGCGCATCCGCCTGGGAACGGTTGCACGGGGAGGTTGCAAGCGCCTCCGCCGCGCTTCAATCGCAACTGCACTCTCCGTCCACATCCACATCTTTGCAGGAGATGGTTGCGCCGTCTTTACAGTGCAGTTTTCTCAGCTTTATCGTACATTCATCGGCGTATTTGCAGTTCAGGTCGATTTCGCCGCCATGCACCGAAATTTTCTTGTAGGTGACGTTTGCGATGCTGGAGCGGGCGTTTTTATCGCACTTGCTGCTGCCAGGATCGTCACAATGATCATTGTGGTAGTCCGTTTTGATCTGGATCGGCTTGCTGGAAATACGCTTCACCAGACTGTCTTTGAATTTGATGTTTTCCACCTTGCCGTTGGCGTACTTCTGCATTTTGATGCGCAGACCAAAGCGCGAGTCCATCACCGTTACATTCTCGATTTCCACATCTTTGACCACGCCGTTCATCGCGATGGAGCCGATAGAAAGCCCATGGCCGTTGTGGCAGGTCACATTGGAGATGCGCACGTTGGACGAGTTGGCCTTGACGGCGATGCAGTCGTCGCGACTGCGGATTTCCGAATCTTTGACGCTGATGTCGTCCCCGCTGATATCCATGCCGTCCAGACTGCAGGAGCTTTTCGAGCCGGTATGATGCGTATTGATAGTGACGTCTTGGATTTCAATGCCTCCGCGGGAATGCTCGACATGCAGGTTGAACCCAGGCCCGTGGGATAAGGTAATGGACTTCACCAACAGGTTTTTGGAGCCTTGCAGATCCATCATGATGGGCCTGACTTTGCCGGAATAGTCGCCACAGTCCTTGTCTCCCATCCAGGTATTGTTGCGGCCGTCGATCTCGCCGTCCCCGGCGATCACCACGTTTTCCAGATTCTCGCCTTTAAACAGAGGCGGAAACCGCTTCTCGCCCTCAGGAATGGGCGGCCAGTCGTCTTTGGAGGGCGCTTTCAGTTTGTGCAGAATATACAGATTGAGGTTGCTGCAAAGCTGGATCGGCACGTCCTGGCCATCCACTTTGGAGTCCTGATTGTCCATGAAGACGAACTTCTTCACCGAATCTCCCACCGCGCAACAATTAGCGATGGCGGAGGGCAGGCTGTAGTTATAGTCCGATGCATAACAGCACATATTTCCCGGTTCTGAGCAAACTGGATTTTCATCCGCCTGCGCGAGACCGCTCCACAAGAGAACAACAACAGCGAGTAGTTTGATCCTTATCATCCTGTTCATAATGATCCCTCTTTTCCTGCCGTTTGGGGTTAGCTTGCCTGATATCGCAACCTTGGATAGACCCGTCATTTCTGGACAGGCCGGTCTGCTTATCCTCCTTCTTTGCATTCACGGATAAGCATCCATTATCCCCTTCCCGGCCAATCAACGTGAGACGCAGGTTAGACGCATTGCGCATAAAACCACGGCGGCGATAACGTCTCCGGGCAATTAGGGGTAGTTGCAAACAAGACTAATCAACAGGAACGGAAGGAAACACTGCGGCCAAGCTGGCTTGCCAAAACCGCAGTGTTTTTAAGGAGAGGTCGCCCTCTCCAAAAGCGTGACTAGAGTGAATTCAGGAAGTGTTTCAGGGCGTCCCGGTCAGCCGGACTTAGCGCTTCGTAAGTCTGGCGGCTGCCGGCGGCTTCGCCGTCGTGCCAGAGAATCGCTTCGTCCAGGGTTCTGGCGCGGCCGTCATGCAGGTAGCGCACGTTTTCCTGACCGTCTTGCACAAACTTGAGGCTGCCCAGCCCCCACAACGGCGGCGTGCGCCACATGGACGCCGCAGCGTCGCCCTGCGGCAGAGTGTCGGCCAGGCCCGGCCCCATATCGTGCAACAGCAGATCCGTATAAGGGTGAATCGTCTGGTTGCGCAGCTCCGCCATCGGATGCGTGCTCCCGGTCTTCAGGGTCGCGGTGTGACAGGCGACGCAGCCCGTTTGCGCAAACACCCCTTTGCCCTGGCTGATGCGCTCCGGATCGACGTCGTGCTCCGGCGAAACCCGAATCCCTTCCGGATAGCCGCTACGCAAGCTGCGCTGGGCGGGCACGCCCAACAACGCCAGATACTGACCGACGCGATCCATTTCCTCGTTGTCGATATGGGTGTCTGCGGCGTTGTCATGACAGTCCGTTTCGGTCTTCTGACAGGAGCGTGATGGGTAGGTCGGCGTGGTGACGCCCATGTCCTGCAGGAACGCAGTTCCGACCTGATGACGCAGACTCAGCTTGGAAGCTTTCCAGCCAAAGCGCCCTAACTGCACCGCGCCTGTTTCGGGATTATTGATCCAGTTGGGCTGACCGCGCACGCCATCGCCGTCCGCGTCGTTCTCATCCACACCAGCGAGAATCGTCGCCTCGGAAACGGCCTCCAGCAGCCCCATGCCAATGACCTGCGGCGCCTGCCGTACGGAATAAAGCTCCGGCGTCGGTCCCTGGAAGGCGTAATGAGGTTTGCGCAATTCAACCACTTCACCGCCATTCAGTTCCTTTGTGGTCACTTCATAGTGGCTGAGATTGACGGTGTAATTCTCCTGCCCGGCGTCTTTGGATTTCTGCAGTACATTGAAGCCATAGAATGGATCAGGCGCTGCGCCGTCCTGAGAGCCAAACGCCGCCGTCAGCACCGAATAGCCTTCCAGCGCCTGTCCCGCCTCAGCGGGTTGGCTGCGGCCATTGCTCTGGTGGCAGCCGATGCAGCTCTCATTGTTGTAACGGGGCCCCAACTGGCCGACATGCGCGCTGAACACCGGGTTGGTGTCGGAGAATTCAGAGTGTTTACCAGATGAGAATGAGGTGTGGAACAGGCGTCGTCCTTCCACGAAGCGCTGGCTGTTCTCGATGCCGATGTTGTTGGCCATCTGCTGGAACATCCGATGGGGCTCTTCCGAATAGTTGTAGGACACGCTCGCCTGACCGCCCAACAGGGTGTCGGGCGGCAGCGGTTCTGAATCCAGATTAGGAGCGATTCCGTACCAGGGACGCATGCCCTTGCCCACTACATAGAGCTGCTCAAAGGAGTAATAGCGCTCTCCGCCGCCGTCGATCACCGGCGTCAGCAAACGCGGCGCCGGAGCCAGCTCGATCTTGTCGCCAACCTTCAATGGGCTGTGCGGCGAGGTGCGCCAGTTGGAATTGAAGTCCATCATGCATTCGCGCTTACCTGCATGACAGATGGGCTGTCCTCCCTCATTAGGATTGTTGAAGCCGTAGTTGAGGGACCAGCCGAAGTCTTTCACGTTCGGATTTTCGATGTTGCGGAACAAACTGAAGGTCGTGCCGCGGAAGGTATTGGCGTTCACATGCAGCCAGACTTCAATTTTATCGCCGCCGGCGGGAACGGAGTCGCGAATTTCCAGTCCGAAGGTGCGGTTCTGGAAGTAGAAAGGCGGGAATGTGAGATAACGCCCCGGCCCCTGATCCGGCGCATCCCAGGGCTCGCCCCGTTCACGGGCGTGGCGCTCAGTAGGCCGGGCGCCCATCAGAGTGACCAGTGTACCGTCCGCATCCACATACTGAATCCGTTCAAGCACCTCCGTGCCCTTGGGATACAGCGGTGCGAAGGCGGCGGGCAGGTTATCCGGCAAATCGGGTTCATCCGGCTCGTCGGGACCGTTTGGATCACCGGGCCCGTCAGGTTCATCTGGATCGTCCGGCCCTGACAGCGGCGTTCCGTAGACCTCCAGGTCGAAGATGGAGTACCCCCAGGCGTTGCCACGACTACGCTGAGTGGCGAAAATTCGCACGTAGCGATAGTCCCCGCTGACATCTATTGTATCGGTGCGATCGCCAAACACGCCGCCGCTCTGGGCGGAAAGCCTGGTCCAGTTTTTGTTGTCGTTGGAGCCCTGGATTTCGTAGGTTTCCGGGTTCGCCGCCTCCCAGTCGATGACGACCTGCTCCAAGCTGCTCGCTTGTCCCAGATCCACGGCCAGCCAACTGGGCGACACGCCATGATTGGATTCCCAGCGGGACCGGCTGTCCGCGTCCACGGCCAGCCTCGCCTGGCGCAGCTCCGTGCTGGCGAACGTGTTTTTACCCGCCGCCAGATTGACGGCGGCCTGTGCAACGGAAATTGAAGACGCCGCAGCAGCGACGCCGATAAGTGTTCTGGCGAGCTTGCGCCGAAGCGCATCGTGGCACGAATCATTCGTATACATATTGACCTCCTTTTAACGCTCCCGTTCTTTGTTTTTTTCTAAGTTGTCTGAGTCTGGGCATAAAAAATTCACAGCGGTAGTTAAGTGATAGCCGAACAAATGACAACGCTTTCATTTAGATCTCAAGCGCTACAAAAAACAAATACAATACCAGCTTAAATTAATATATTTTTGGCATCTCTTGTGTCGCCAGTCAGTATTTGAACGCCTTCGACATGAAAACGCTTGCACAAGACAAAGCTAACAACCCACCATATCTCAAACAATCGCCCGAACGGACGAGAAAGCGGAAGTCTCATGGCCAATAAGCCACTGATCTTAAAAGGACAAATGACACTTACTCAGCTATTGCATTCTTCATCACCCTACAAAAATGTAATGCGAAGAACTGGCCGGCGAACGGTTTATAAATCGCATTATTTAAAGCCTGAAATTAATCGCCATGAGAAATTAACTAGACTCAACAAAACAGGACAAAATGTTTCGTTGATAGATGCAAGGAAAAAATATGTGGAATGAACTGGAAAGAGTGATGGCCTCACTCAGAAATACAACGCCTCTGTATACCACGCCCTACTTTGTAGATATCCCCGGCTCTACGTCGAAGGGCCAGCGCGCCATCAAAATTGTGGCCTCGGAATCACCGCTTCGTTTCAATTTTGTGCTGGGCGATGGCGCCAACTCCAGAACCGTAAAGTGGTTGCCATGGGAGGAAGGCGGCGTTACCAAATTGAAGCTGAACCGGGAAGGCGCCGACTATTGGTTCGTCACCGCTGCGTTATCCGGCTGCTCCGTTGGTTTTGACCGTAACAAAGGCGAAGTCTTTCACCTCAACGGCGGCTACAGCGACATACCCGCCGACTTACGCCAGACCAGCGATTTCCTGTGTCCCCTGCAAAGCGCCACAGGACTAACCCTGGACGCCTGGGCGCAAGGCGCCGGCGTGCGCTCCAATGCGAACAGCAATATCACCCAATACGGCTCCATAAGACGCAAAGACGCCGTCCCCGCCCGCCCGGCAAAAACCACTGGTCCCGCATTCTTGCGCAGAGCCCGCCCAGCCGAACCCGCCAAGTACATGACCGACATCGCCCGCGCGACCGTCATCGGCCGAGTCAGCGGCGGAACCCTCACCCTCGCCTACCAGGACATCTCCGAACAAGGCAAACAACTTTACCCCTGGTATGAAATCACAACGGCTGTGTTGGCCTAACGGAGAGAACGACAGAAGCATTTGAGTAAGTCGGATAAGCGAAGCGCTATCCGGCTTCTTGCTCTCCCATAACGCTGGTGTCGGAAGGCGCTGCGCTTTTCCAACCTACCTAGGGAACCTCTGAAAAACGTTGGCGTGACCGCCAGTGCAAGGAAAACGTCGGCGAAAAAGCGCAGTTTATCGTGAATAAATGAGCATTTTGAGCCGACTTTTGACGCCGCAATGGCAACGCAGGTAGTTTTTCAGAGGTTCCCTAGCTATAGGTTGTTCCTTCTTTGTAGGTTGGATAAGCGCAGCGCCATCCAACAAGCGACTATCCAACAAACCGCCACTGCCATTGAGTGGGCATGGGTGAGCTAGAGTCATGCATCTGCAATTTCGCAAACTGGTAAAAATAGCAACTTCGCCAATGAAAACAGGTTGCTGTAGCTGTTACATGTGGGTATAAGATTCCTCTCGTCAGCCTAGACGAACTTAATGGCATGCTGATGAAGTATCAGACTCAATGCTGGGATTCTGCGCGAACAGGTATGAAGTAATGGAGATTAAGTTTTGCTCACAGTGTGGTGAAACTATGAGATGGCGATCACCCGAGGGAGATAATCGCAACCGCTTTATTTGTGATAAATGTAATTTTATCCACTATCAAAACCCTAACATCGTCGCTGGTTGCATTGTTTACAAAGAAGACTCCGTACTACTTTGCAAAAGAGCTATAGAACCTCGGGCCGGGCTTTGGACTCTACCCGCAGGCTTTATGGAAAATGGAGAAACGACGAGGCATGCAGCCGAGAGAGAGACCTTTGAGGAGACTGGAGCAAGAATCTCCGCCGAAGAGCTTTTCGCAATTACAAACTCACCTCATGCAAATCACGTCAATATCTTTTACCTCGCAAAGCTAAAAGACAGCCGCTTCCATCCAACTAGCGAAAGCTCAGAAGTTCAACTATTCAAAAAAAGCGATATTCCTTTGGATAACATTGCGTTTCATACAGTTAAGGTTGTACTGGAGCTTTTCTTCCGTGATGTGGAACGAGGAAATTTCAGCCTACATGAAATAGATTTTTAATTATTTAATACCTTGCCAGTCGCAAGGAACATGCTCCTGGACATAACCAAATAATATTCTAGACAAGGTCTCCAGACTAAACGCCGCAATTAAAATTCAAATGTAGGTTGGATAAGCGCAGCGCCATCCGGTTACGCATTCCACGAGGGCGCCTACCGTCTCTTTATAAGAGTCCTTAGACTGGAAACGCGTAAATTTATCTGCCAACACAGAATAAATTTACACATAAACATACATCCACCTATTAATAATCTGTAACTTCCATACTACAAATACCAATACGAGAAAGCACTAATAAGATCCGTACTGCTCATGCGGCAAGGATGACCAGAAATTTGCCAGAAGACTAAAGGTAGGGTTATTTGCCTTCTCTGATAACTTTAGCATCGCTTTTTTCGCATCAGAAAACCTCCAGCCATTAGAGTTCAAACTCATCCAAGCTCCCGCAAAATTAGATTCTTCCAACAACTGGTAAAATAAAGGCTCTTGATCATCCGTTTTTAACCAGTATGGGGACTCTTCCAGCGTTGAGACTTGTGGCTTCAGATTTTCATCAAACTCTGTTAAACATGTTTTCGCCAGTAATTCTTTTGAAAAAATCATATTTTTATTCGGGAAATCACCTTTATAACCTGAAGAGTCAAGATGAAATGGAGGGTTTCTTTTGAATACGTCCAGCCGCATCAAACAAGCTTTATCGTCACCATAAGCTTCATAAAGCTCATTTAGCTCATCGAGCCCTTGAATAGAAATAGCAGCAGCTATATGTCTTAATTCATCGCTTACTCCATCTTCAGAGACGATATCATCAAAACAAGCCAGATATAGTAGCTGGTCTAGAGATCTAGCTATCTCGCTGTGCAAGTATTCAACCTGAGGACGCTCAATAACGATGGTTGTTGACCGACGACTAAACCAATGCTTCCAATAACCAACCATCCGTCCGTTATCTCGCCACAAGGGTATTAATCCTGGCAAAAAACCATAAAGCTCCGGGTTTTGCTCAACAAAAAACGGCAATGCTATATCGCCAGCTGCAATTTCAGAAGCAAGCAATGGGAATCCCATATTTATTAACAACGATCTGTAATCCATTACGCCACTTTCAAATGCAATTCACAGCCAGGCAGACTCTGTCGAATATACGCTGCTGTATCTTCTTTAATTTTTGTTCTGGTAACGTCTAAATATTCCAGTCCTTTCAGGTTTGCCAGCTTAATAATACCAAGGTCAGTTAGGCTTCCGCTAAGTATTTGGAGCTCTTTCAAACTAGAAATCATGGCAATATCGCTCATAGCTTCATCGACCAAGTCATTCCCAGTCAATTTTAAAACAGATAAATACTTAAAGTCATTTAAGTATTTAATAGAGGCATCAGAAATTGGAACTCCCATCAAGTGAATCTCTTTCAACTTAAGATCTGACAGGCTATCTAGGAAGCTACCGTCAACCTTTTCGCATGAGACAAGCTTGATAACCCTTATATCATGTAAGAATCTTAATTTTCGCAGCAATTCATCTGTCAGCCTTGAATTAAAAGGGTTTGTTCCATCGTAAAAAATCATGTCATAACTAGAGATATAGGCCGCCCCATATTTCTCCAGTTCTGACAACACCCAATCTCTATAATCAACCATATTTATCACTATCTTTTTTAAACACTGCACCCGGTGATATAACGCCCCCATTTGTCATCCGAATTCGCCATGACTTTTCACGCCTATGTCGCCACTGCAACAACACCTGTTTCACATTAGGGCTCGCTGTTGTTATCCAGCAGGTCGGCGTTTTTCTTCGCGTGCTTGTACCCGCCAGAGAGCGAGCGTCATCAGATTGGTCTGTTCCACGATAGATTTGATACCAGAACTCTCCTGGTATAACTCATCCTGACGGAACATCTCATGATACTTGCCCTTGAACTCCCTCAGATCGTTATAGCCTGACGCTCTGATGAAGTTATTCTCGGTAGAGAGTAAATAACGCGATACCTCATAATTGGCCTGTCGTCCAGTTTGTATGCAATGGCGACAATTCAAGCATAGAACAATCCGGCGTCTTTAGTAGGTAACACATTCGCGCAGACGGGATTAGCAGGGCCATCCGCGAAACTATATCTAAGCCTTACAGTGCATATACGAGCCGCTGTGGTGAGCGGACCTTCGCCGTCGGAAGGCGCTGCGCTTTTCCAACCTACCTGGCTATAGGTTGTTCCTTCTTTGTAGGTTGGATAAGCGCAGCGCCATCCAACAAGCGACAATCCAACAAACTGCCACTCAACAAGCCGCCGTCCAGCCATGTCCCGCATTCGCATTTGCCGGCGGGTTCGGCGTACACTCCCTGTCATATTGTCCGTGGCCGATCAATGGCTTGCAGCCGGAAACCGAGGAGAATCAGGTATGTACGTAGGCGTGGATTGTGGGACTCAGGGAACCAAGGTGGTGGTGTTGGACCCGGAGCGGGAAGTCATCCTGGGAGAGGGTTACGCGCCTCATGCGCTGATCAGCGACGCCAATGGCCGCCGCGAGCAGCATCCCGACTGGTGGACGCAAGCCTTCGTCGACAGCTACCGGCAGGCGCTTGAGCGCTCTGGCGTCGACAGTCGCCATATTCGCGCCATCGGCGTATCCGGACAGCAACATGGCCTGGTGGCGTTGGACTCTCATGGTGAGGTGATTCGGCCAGCGAAACTGTGGTGCGATACGGAAACCGCGCCGCAAAACGCCGCGTTGCTGGAGCAGATGGGAGGGGAACAAGGCTCTCTCGAACTGCTGGGACTCACGCTCGCCACCGGCTACACCCTCTCCAAGCTGCTTTGGCTACGTCAACACGAACCGGACGGTTTTCAACGCATCGCCCATATCCTGCTGCCTCACGACTACCTCAACTACTGGCTGACTGGCGAGATCGCCGCCGAGTATGGCGACAGCTCGGGGACCGGGTATTTCGATATCCGTGCTCGGCGCTGGGTCCCGGAAGCCCTTGAACTCATTGCCCCCGATGGACGCTTGGCCAGCGCCTTACCGCCGTTACTGCAGGCGCAGCAGGCCGTAGGCAGGGTCAGCCCCGCCATCGCCCGCTTGTTGGGACTGTCGGATAACGTGTTGGTGGCCAGCGGAGGCGGCGACAACATGATGGGCGCCATTGGCACAGGCAATATAGATGAAGGCGTGGTGACCCTCAG
This sequence comes from Hahella sp. NS-SX17, assembly GCF_057367735.1. Taxonomy (NCBI): domain Bacteria; kingdom Pseudomonadati; phylum Pseudomonadota; class Gammaproteobacteria; order Oceanospirillales; family Hahellaceae; genus Hahella; species Hahella sp. NS-SX17. The sequence goes on along the minus strand of NZ_CM170632.1, from coordinate 3,706,494 downwards.
CCTGGGCACTTCCGGCGCGCTATACGCCCATTCAAACCGGCCGCCAAAACAAGGACACCCATCCCTGGCGGCGTTCTGCTCCTCCAGCGGCGGCTGGCTGCCCCTGATATGCACCATGAATCTGACGGCGGTGGTTAACCAGGTGCGAGGTCTGTTCGGCTACGATCTGGACCGCTTCAACCAGGAAGCGGCGCAAGCGCCCATCGGCGCTCAGGGCGTCACCCTGCTGCCGTTCCTCAATGGCGAGCGCGTGCCGCCGCTTCCCGATGCGACAGGCAGCTTATTGGGCCTGAATATGCAGAACCTGCAACCCACCAATGTTTGCCGCGCAGCGCTGGAAGGGGTCACCTTTGGGCTGCGTTACGGTTTGGACCTTTTGCGGACGTCCGGCATCCATTGCCAGGAAATCAGACTGATCGGCGGGGGCTCGAAAAGCCGGTTATGGCGTCAAATGGTGGCGGACATGATGAACGCCCGCGTCATTTGCCCCCAGGTTGGCGAGAGTGCGGCATTGGGCGGGGCGATTCAGGCGGCCTGGTGTGACGCGCACGCCCAGGGCGACGCCATCCGTCTGCATGACCTGTGCCGGCGCTTTGTGAAACTGGATGAAGACGCCGCCGTGTCGCCAACACGGGAAGCCGTGGAGGAATACGAAAACGCTTATAAGTTGTACAGAACAAGGTTGGCGACTATACACCCAATCGCCTAACCACCAGTTTCATTCACACTTTAAGTTTCCAGCTTATCTAGCTGTTTATAAAGCAGTTATCTTCCAACTTTGAATTGTCGCCGTTTCATCATTCCGCTATGCTTGCTCTTTCCCTTTTGCGAAGGCAAGCATAGCTATTGGGGCGCTTAAGCCCGCCCAATCACCGTTCCCGCGCATGGATAAGGAGTATTTATGCCATTTGATGAAAAATCGTACCGTGAGCCTTAGGCGCCATAGCGCTTTCCTCTCACTCTTGCCTTTATACTAAACATTAAGTTTCTAACTTATAGTATTGTTTTTAAATAAAAATCAAACATATTCGTTATCCAAAACCATGTCCGCTCCCGATTTTCCAGCTTTCCCCCTCTTTGACGCCCACCGCGAGTTCGTCAAGCTGCCTCTTGGCCTCGCCATGCTGGACGACTACCCGGACAGCAGACAATTTCTCGCTCGGCTTAAGGAAACCATTCCCGGCGTCAACGAGGACTTCATCAGCGCCCAGCGTTTTCTGAAGAGTTACTCCCGTAAAAGCGAGAAGACTTTCACCAGTTTCCGCAATGAGGTGGAGCGTTATCTGCTGTGGGCCTGGACGGTGGAAGGCAAAGCGGTGTCTCAGCTCCGCCGCTCTCATATCGAGAATTACTTCGACTTTCTGCACGCCCCGCCAGCAGGCTGGATTGGCTCGGGCAGCGTACGCCGTTTTGAGTTTATAGGCGGACAGGGCCTGTTTCGCAGCAACCCGCTGTGGCGGCCCTTCGTGATACGGGAGGCGGCGCGATCGACCAACGATCCCAAACCGGACAACAAAGACACCGCCACTTCGGCGAAGAACGATAAGAAGGACAAAAAAGACATTCTGCAGCCGGAAAAGAAAGGTTACCGCCTGAGCAACAGCGCCACCGCCCTGGCCTATTCCGCCATCAGCGTGTTTTATGATCATCTGGTGCAGGAGGACATCGTTCTCGGCAATCCTATCCCTGGTATCCGCAAGGCTTCTCCCTACCTGATCAAAGATGCGCAGGTGAAGCAGATCAAGCGCCTATCCGAGCTGCAGTGGGAATACGTGCTGGAGACCCTGAAGGAAAAAGCCGAGGAGCAGCCGAGCTATGAGCGCACTATCTTCATTATCGCCTGCCTGAAATCTCTGTACCTGCGTATCTCCGAACTCTCCGACCGCCCTAAATGGACACCCATGTGGGAGCATGTGTGGAAGGACCATGACGGTAACTGGTGGTTCAAAGCCTTCGGCAAAGGCCTCAAGATCCGTGATGTCTCTGTTTCCAGCGCCATGTGGGAGTACATCCGTCGCTACCGCGCGTATCGCGGCCTCACTGCATCGCCCTCGCCCGGCGATAAGGAGCCGTTGTTACAGAAAATGCGCGGCGGCGGCGGGCTCACCAGTCGACAGATCGCCCGTTTGGTGCGGGAGGCCTTTGAACTGGCCTATCACCGTATGATGAAAGACGGCTTCGAGAATGACGCCAAGGAGCTGCGCAAAGCCACCACGCACTGGCTGCGTCACACCGGCGCCTCTCAGGACATCGCCAACCGTCCGCTCAAACACATGGCGGACGACCTCGGCCACGCCAGCATGGGCACCACTGACCGGGTGTATATTCAGTCCGATATGAAAGAGCGAGCCGCCACCGGCCGCTCGCGCAAGGTTTAGATGCCTTTATTTCATGACCTCAGAACATATCTGGCTTAATGGCTCTTGCTGACCTTGAACCAGTTGATGTTCCAGCCCCCGGACAGCGCCTTGATACCGAATTGCAACTGTCCGGCGGGCAGGTTCACTTTGTGCTGCACCGTACGCCAGTTCTGCCAGGCTCCGGTGGCGGGAATCGACAGGCTGCCATAGACCGGACTGCCTCCGGCTTTCTCCAGTTGCAGTCTGCCGCCGCCATTCAGGCTGGCCACGCGGTATTCCACGGTGTAAGTCCCCGCCTGGGGAATATTCACCGCCGCGTAAGACATCCAGTCATTGGCGTCGATATAGCCGACATTCTGGCCGCCGCCCGCGTCGGTGGTGGGTTCCACCTGCACGCCACTCATATAGGTGTAGTTCTCCGCCTGAACGGTGATGCCGCCAGGGGTCGGGGGGTTACCGCCGTCGACTGTCTCCCAGATGGTTTTCATCAAAGAGGTATCGTCACGGGTATCCTGGGAAATTTCCCAGAACATGACGCCGCCCGCTTCTGACAGCGCCAGCTCGGTCTTCGCCCGGATAGTCGGTTGTCCGTTATAGTCGAGGCCGCCAGCGTCATCCCGTTGCGCCGCGCCGGCGCCGTAGCGGGCGATCACGTCTTTATAGGCCACCCAGTCCTTATGGGAGTAAAACGGCACGCCCAGCACCGCTTTGTGCTGCGGCAGGCCTTCGTTGAATTTCCAGTGAGTCAGCGCGTTCTGTGCGCGTTGATAAGTGGAATGCGGGTAACCCAGGTCGTACACCATCAGGTTGAGGAAATCCACGCTGTTGATAACGTCTGCGTCCACGCTGCCGGGAAAGTCCGTTGCAGTGACCGCTGCGGTCAGAATCTTGTTGCGGCTGTGCAGCGCCGCGCCCAGCTCCCGCATCAAAATTTTGAAGTTATTGGCTTCGGCGCCAGCTTCCGGGTATTCCCAGTCCAGATCTACACCATCCAGGCCGTAGGCGTCCACCATGTTCATCAGATTACGGATAAAGTTGGCGCGACTGCCGCTGTTACCGGAAAGCGCGGCGAAAGCGGAGTCATCGCCGTTATTCCATCCGCCCACGGCGATCTGCACTTTCACCCCGGCGCCATGGGCGCGCTGCACCAGCGTCCGCAAGCGCTGCTCCCCGCCTTCCAGAGGCTGCAAGCCGCCATTAGCGGTGGGCAATACAAATGAGTAGTTAATGTGAGTGACTTTATCGTAGGGGATGCTGTTCACGTCTCCCTGCCAGGTTGGAAAGTATCCCACGACTTTGAATTCGGCCATCGCCGGTGCGGCGATCATGGCGGTGGTCAGCGCGACTGCCGATGCAATGTGTTTGAACTTGATAGCCATAATTATCACCTGTCCTTTTAAGGTCATGTTTGTCGTGCTGGTTGGATGGAAGGCGCTTGCGGCGTATTTTTTCGGTTTTATTTTTGGCTTTATATTTTTCTGATCGCCCGCGTTTATTGAGGGAGCGACAATGCAAGCGCTTTCATAACATACTCAATCATTACGGATAAGGTAATCACTCAAAAAGCCTATAACCGGCGCAAATCAGGCTCGTTTCACCGGTATTTGCGAATCCCCTTCTGACCAATAAAAGACACTTAAAGCATCGAAATATCCAGCGGAACAAATGCGTAATTCTTTCAACAGTTTTTGCAAGGCTTACGCTCAAACCTTTTGTAACCGGTTCTTTTTACTGACAAAAAAACGCCTTATGCGGCTCTCGCCCCTTTGAATTCAAGGTTTGTAAGAGGTTGGCCCAGCGATTGCTCAAGCCTTATTGACAACATGAGTAGTAAACCTTCAAACAGGATATTGATTAGAGGAAATGACCATGAGCGACGTAATTACAGGTATGTTTAAAGTTCCCACTAACGCCAGCGCAGCGATTCATATGCTGGAGTACAAAGGAATTAAGTCAGACGACATTTCACTGGTGACGAACAGCACATTCACCAAAGACAGCTTCGCCCTGACCGAGCACAGCAAACTGCCGGAAGGCGTGGCGGTTGGCGCAACCACCGGCGGCGTACTGGCGGCGGTGGCAGGCGGCCTGACCGCAGTGGGCGCGGTCGCTACAGCGGGCGCAGGCCTATTGGCGGCGGGCCCCTTCGTCGCAGCCCTGGCGGCGGGCGGAGCCGGCGGCGCTGTAGGCGGTCTGATCGGCGGAGCCATCGGCCTGGCGATCCCTGAGCACGAGATCAAATACTACGAAGACGCCATCAAAAAAGGCGCTGTCCTGGTCGGCGTCCGCTACACCAGCGACACCAAGGACATGATCAAAGACGTGTTCAAACAATTTGATGCGGACAAAATAGCCACCGCATAAGCGCACGGCACACAGGCTTTTGGGAATTTCTTGAGGTCTGTGTGCGCTTTTTTCTCAGAGACTTATCCAGAATTGCTACTTGAACTGACCTGCGTTAGACGCTCTGTCCCTCTTTCGACAATGATGTATCCATCATCATTCATTAATCCAAAACACCAGCCTAGAACACCCCTCCCCGAGCTCCGCATCGATATTTTTCATTATATTTATTAAAAATTTATATGTGACGCCACAGTTATCAAGCAACTTGTTTTCGATTGATTTCAACTCACTAAGCGAGCACCACGTAGGATAATAATCAGGGCAAGTTACAATTAAAGGCTTTCCTTCTTTGTCGCTAAAGACCATCTCAGAAGTTCCATCATCAAGCCATCCCTTGGCCTCATCAGGAAAGGCAGCTAAAAAGCCTCCATCACTTAATACACCAGCATTTTCACTGACAATGCAGTTTAGCTTTCGAATAAGTTCCTCGCTCGCATTACTTGGAATACCTCTCTCCATGAAGTCTGCGTTGTTAAAGGCACTCCTCAGACCGGATGTAGGAAATGGGAAAACTTCTGCTAATAAATGGAACTCCCCATATTGACCTTCAAACTCAACGTACCCATAAAAATCCGGCATCATATTAACCTCCATCGAGGAGTTGCTCGGCCATTGACCGACTCAGATGGCATAGAGCTATGCGGTAGAGTTATCTTTAATTGTATTTCAAGATAGATTTCTCCCTGCTCGCCCGGCATTGGTGTAGACAGTAGAAAGTCGCGCCATGAAGTAAGAATATGTCTAAATACCTCAATGGGTATTATTTCGAAATAATTCTCATCGTAAAAAGAATGAATTTTTGCGCCATCTGAAGTTAGCAGGGCTCCCCAATCCTCTCGCCCCCAAGTTGATGAAGCCGTTTCGCCATTTAAGACAGAGTCTGCTCTAACGACCCCCTCCTCTATGCAACCTACAGTCTCAGCGTAACGTATACCTCCATTATCCGTCAGGAGACAGCAAAGAGGGCTGATTCCATCATGGTTAGTCACACCTGATTTACAACAGGGAGATAGCGTTCCTGCAACATCCTCCCACGAAAAAGTAACTTTCATACTGCTCTCCGAGTATTCTGGAAATATCGCAAGTCTTGAGAGTCAACCATTCCTCAATAGTAGCACTTCTGAACGCTCTTACTTTTCATCGCCATACACGCCAATCACTGAGCAAAATACGGCTGCAACCGTTCCATTAAAAAGCCTGGCCCATTGCTGCGACCAGGCTGAACGCTTTCTTGTTGTATGTTTATCAGTCGTTCCTGTCCCAATAACGCAGGGCTCTGGCGCTGGTCAGGAAGTTTTCTATATCCGCTTTTTTTGACAGGCTGAACATGGCCCGGTCGCATTCGCGGCCGTTTAGCAATTGTTCCACGGTCTCTTGCAGATTGCTGGAGTACGCTATGTATTTGCTGTGCCGGTATGCATCTTCGATGAAATGTCTGGCTGCTGGCGTCGTGGTGAACAAACTCCGTTGCTCGTCGCTGACAATCACTACGACGACGTCGTATAAAGCTGAGGGACCGCCTTCGTAGGTTTCGTCGCCGGTGATGACTTCGCCATCGCTTAGTGTCGTTCCCTGAATGGCGGGAGTGATCAAGTCATAATCCGCGCCCTCTTTTTTAAGCAGACGCTTCAAGTTTTTCAGCAGTTTGTTATCTGCGTCGTTGGATAGAAAAACGCCGAACGTGCGCCCAGCCAGCGTCGGCTGTGAGCTTTTATTGATGCTCAACGCATCTGAAACAGGTAAGTCCATCATGGGTTTCCTGGCCGCCGGGGCCGGTTTAGGCATAGTACTGATCCCTAATTTGCTGGCGACGTTTTTCGCCAGTCCCCGGTCAATATTAAGCAAGTGTGAGACCATTCTTTCCCGAATGTCGCTACACTCCACCTTGCTTAATTCAAACACCAGGGCGTCAGCGATATGGGCCTGCTCTACGTCGGTTTGACTGCGGTAAAACTGGTTGGCCTGGCTGTAATGGTCACTGAAAGTTTCGCTGCGCTGTCGGACTTTATCCCCCGTCATCGGTTCCGGATAGCTGACGTAGCCCGTCTCGCTGTCCTCGCGCGGCCCGCTCTGCTCGCCTCCCCAGCTATTCGGCTCATAGTTGGCGCGCCCCGCGCGGTTGTGCATGGCCATATGACCGTCCTGCATGAAGTTGTGCACCGGACACTTGGGCGCATTGATGGGGATGTGAGTGAAGTTGGGCCCGCCAAGGCGTTTAAGTTGGGTGTCCAGATAAGAAAAGTTGCGTCCCTGCAGCAGCGGATCGTTGCTTTGATCAATGCCGGGAACCAGATTCTGGGTGCAGAAGGCGACCTGTTCAGTTTCCGCAAAGAAGTTGTCGACCGCCTTATTGAGCACCATTCTGCCGACAATTTTCACCGGAACCTGTTCTTCGGGAATCAGTTTGGTGGCGTCCAGCACGTCAAACTCGAACTGTTCGGCGAACGCGTCGTCAAACAGCTGAACGCCCAGTTCCCAGGTCGGATAGTCGCCTGACTGAATCGCATTCCACATATCGCGACGATGGTAATCCGGGTCGGCGCCATTGATGCGCAGCGCTTCGTCCCAGGTTACGGACTGCATTCCCTGCGCCGGTTTCCAGTGAAACTTAACAAAGGTGGATTTGCCTTCAGCGTTAATAAAACGGAAGGTGTGCACGCCAAAGCCTTCCATAAAACGCAGGGATCGGGGAATGGTGCGGTCGGACATGATCCACATCACCATGTGCATGCTTTCCGGGGTCAGGGAAATAAAGTCCCAAAAATTGTCATGCGCTGTCTGCGCCTGCGGAAAGCCCCGGTCCGGCTCCGCTTTCGCCGCATGGATGAGGTCGGGGAATTTCATCGCATCCTGAATGAAGAATACAGGAATATTGTTCCCCACCAGATCCCAGTTGCCTTCCTGGGTATAAAACTTCACGGCGAAGCCGCGCACATCGCGGGCCAGATCGGCGGAGCCTTTGTTGCCCGCCACCGTGGAGAAACGGGCGAACACCGGCGTCTTGAGCCCTTTGCGTTTGAATAGACTTGCGCAGGTCACACCTTCAAGCGTGTCCAACGTTTCAAAGTAACCGTGAGCCCCGAAACCCCGCGCATGCACGACACGCTCGGGAATGCGTTCATGATCGAAATGAAACAGCTTTTCCCGCAGTTGCCGGTCTTCCAACAGGCCCGGTCCGCGCGCGCCGGCGCGCAGCGAGTTCTGATTGTCAGCAATGGGCGCCCCTTGCGGAGACCTGAGCACAGGCGCGCTCCGGGACTCCTGATGTATTTCTCCGCCCTTCCCTACATTTTCTTTGTAACTTTTACTTGCTTTAACGGATGTGGATTTTTTAGTCGCCATGATCAATTTCCTGAAGTCTGTCCCTAAGTACTGGAGTTGTAAGAAGTACGGGGGGTTGCAAGAACTTGGCGGTAATCTGATGAATGGTTAAACAAAACCGCCTTTAACTCACCATGAACAGGGGCAAGAACCGCACCAGGTCAGAAAATACCTGGGCGGCGCAGGGAAATTGGCGCGGGAAGCTTGATAAAAAAGCGCCGCTAACGCAGCGGCGCAAAAAGTGAGGTTCAATTCAACGCAGGATCAGACCGGCAGCCCGGCGCTGGCCACCCAGCCAGGAATGGTGGTGTGGTCAATGAGTCGTTTCACTTCGCGGTTCTTGGTGGCGAAGGCGAACACGTCGATGGTGTCGCGGCTGACGCAGGCCAGCACCGCGCCGGTCTGGTAACTCATCAGTTCGTCCTGCGTCAACTTGCCCAGGCTGTCCCATTTATAAAGTAGTTTACCGCCCCTGGCTTTGAAGTATTCGGTGGGGTCCGCCAGCCTGCCGCCGCCCCGGTAGGCGTGCACCGCGTGCAGGTATCCAAGCGGCCCCCGAAACAGATAGAACACACAGCCGGAGAAGCTGTCGGAATAGATATAGCCGGGAGCCTCCAGGTCGGCGAAGGTCGCCTGGCGGTCGCGATATTTGATGTTCACCGCATCCGCCCCTTCCGGCCCTGGCACAGACTTCAGAAGCACTTCATTGTCGCCAAACTCCACTTTCGCGTGAGTGAAGTTGTCCATCATGCCATCCCGTTGCGGGGCCTGAATGATTTGCTTGGACACCAGTTTTTCGTTGGCTGCGTTGTACCAGACCAGTCCGCCATTGCGGATCACCTGGCCCACTCGTTCTGCATTAACAGTCATGCGTTATTTCCTTGAAAATTAAAACGTTCCACTTGGAGTTACCGCGTCTTAGGAACGACGCCGAGACTTCCGACAGGCGTCAGCGCCGCTAGTTCCCTAACCGCAATCAGCTCGCGCTTTTCCGGTTGCGACGGCAGCCCTTGGTTTCTGCTAAGCTTCGCAAACAAAGTCAAAAAGCGACGGGAACGCTGAATTCGGAAAAGAGCGACGTCGACTCACCGGTTAGCGCCGTTGACCTTCGGCGGACCGTCATAGAATCGTCATATAGCTTCAATAGCCTTGTCGTATTTTTGGAATAGACCAGAAGAATCTTTGATGGAAAAGCAGATCGACAACCATTACCGCTACCTGCAACAGCACTTCAGCTATCTGATCCGCCAGCAAGCGCTCCTGCCTGGAGAGAAGCTGCCCTCTGAACGGGATATCGGGGAACGCTTCAATCTCACTCGCATGACCGTACGCCAGGGATTGCAGACACTAGAAGCCGAAGGATTGATCTATCGCCAGAATCGCCGCGGCTGGTTCGTCTCGCCGCCGGCGGTTGTGTACAACCCGGCGCGGCGGCAGAGTTTTATTGAGTATGTGTCCAGTCAGGGCTTTGAGCCCAGCACCGACCTGATCGGCGTCACCGTCAATCCTGCGGACGCGCGCATGGCGGAGCTGATGAAAGTCGACAAAGGCGCGCGCCTGTTGTTCTTGCAACGCCGCCGCTCCATTGATGGACGTCCCGTGTTGATCGAGCACATCTATATCAACACCGCGCTGCTGCCCGGTATCGAAAAAGAAGACATGTCGCAATCATTAACCCATCTGCTGCGCAGCAAGTATGGGCAGGCCTATCACAGCATGAACCTGACGTTTAAATCCACCGCCCTGCAGGAAGACGCCGCCCGCGAACTGGGCGCCGCTGCCGGTCTGCCCGGCCTCCATATCGAGCGCACCAATTACGACGCCTCCGGCCGGGTATTGGAGTTGGACTACGAATACTGGCGCCACGACGCTGTGACGATCCAAATTGACGTAATCGACTAGGAAGCCTCTAAACAACCAGCCGCCTCGCTATGGCGGCCAATCCCTGCTCTGGCGCATCCATACGCCGCTTAATCACAAAGTTCTTCAAAACGTCACCTTTCTGCAACATTCAGTCGCTACCGTTGCCTCTGGTATAGACCAGAAGCAACCTCCAACCCTCACCAAGGAGACTGAAAATGACGTTGAAGTATCTGTTGAAGCGTGTGAGCGTCCTGGCCGGCGCAGCTCTGTGTTCCCTGGCGGCCCAGGCGGCGACCACTGAATTGACCGTATATACCGCTATCGAAGCGGAAGATTTAAAGAAATACGCGGCGCGCTTCAATGAAGAGCATCCGGACATCAAAATCAACTGGGTGAGGGATTCCACCGGCATCATCACCGCCAAACTGCTGGCGGAAAAAGAAAACCCGCAAGCGGACGTAGTCTGGGGCCTGGCAGCCACCAGCCTGATGCTGCTCAACGACGAAGGCATGCTGCAGTCCTACAAGCCCAAAGGCTATGACGCCCTCTCGCCAAAATTCCGCGATAACAATGCGGCGCCGGTATGGACCGGCATGGACGCCTGGATGGCGGCAGTGTGTTTCAACACCGTGGAAGCGGAAAAACTCAATCTGCCCAAGCCCACTTCCTGGAAAGACCTGACCAAGCCGGAATATCAGGGCCATATCATCATGCCTAACCCCAACTCCTCCGGCACCGGCTTCCTGGACGTGAGCAGCTGGCTGCAGATGTTCGGCGAGGAAAGAGGCTGGCAGTATATGAGCGACCTGCACCAGAACATCAGCCGCTACACCCACTCCGGCTCCAAACCCTGCAAAATGGCCGCCGCCGGCGAAACGCCCATCGGCATCTCCTTCGCCTTCCGCGCCGCAAAGTCCAAAAAAGACGGCGCGCCCCTGGACATCATCTTCCCGCAGGAAGGCCTAGGCTGGGACATGGAAGCCACCGCCATCGTGAAAGGCTCCAAGAAAATGGACGCAGCCCAAACCCTGGTGGACTGGACCGTCTCCCGCAAAGCCAATGAAACCTACAACGAAGGCTACGCCGTCGTCGCCATGCCCGGCGTCGCCAAACCAGTGCAGTACTTCCCGGAAAACGCCGAAGCCCTGATGATCGACAACAACTTCACCTGGGCCGCCGCCAACCGCGAACGCATCCTAGCGGAATGGCAAAAACGCTTCGACGGCAAGAGCGAAGCCAAGTAGTCAGCGCTAACAGGACACCCACTTTTAACCACCCGTTCGTCCTGAGCCTGTCGAAGGACGGCCGACAAACCCTGCGTAAAGTGGGTGTCCGTTTAATGATTTTGATGATGACTGCAGTTAGCAGGACACCCATAAGAGCGCTTCGACAAGCTCAGCGTGAACGGGTGAGTTTGGGATTAAAAGTGGATGTCCATTTAACACCACCGCTCGTCCTGAGCCTGTCGAAGGGCGGCCGACAACCCCAGCGTAAAGTGGGTGTCCGTTTAATGACTTTGATGATGACTGCAGTTAGCAGGACACCCATAAGAGCGCTTCGACAGGCTCAGCGCGAACGGGTGAGTTTGGGATTAAAAGTGGATGTCCATTTAACACCGCCGTTCGTCCTGAGCCTGTCGAAGGACGGCCGACAACCCCAGCGTAAAGTGGGTGTCCGTTTAATGATTTTGATGATGACTGCAGTTAGTAGGACACCCATAAGAGCGCTTCGGCAGGCTCAGCGCGAACGGGTGAGTTTGGGATTAAAAGTGGGTGTCCATTTAACACCACCGCTCGTCCTGAGCCTGTCGAAGGGCGGCCGACAATCCCGGCCTAAAGTGGGTGTCCGTTTAATGACTTTGATGATGACTGCAGTTAGTAGGACACCCATAAGAGCGCTTCGACAAGCTCAGCGTGAACGGGTGAGTTTGGGATTAAAAGTGGGTGTCCATTTAACACCGCCGCTCGTCCTGAGCCTGTCGAAGGGCGGCCGACAAAGCCGGCTTAAGTGGGTGTCCGTTTAGTGACTTTGATGATGACTGCAGTTAGCAGGACACCCACAAGAGCGCTTCGACAAGCTCAGCGCGAACGGGTGAGTTTGGGATTAAAAGTGGGTGTCCATTTAGCTTCAGCGGACGCCGGTTAAATTTTGATAGACAGAACAAGAGTAATTAAAGATGTCCAAGTCCCCCGCACCTTATCTGCAGTTGACCGATATCGATCAGTACTTCGGCAATTTTCAGGCGTTGAAATCCGTTTCGCTGTCCGTGAATGAAGGCGAATTCGTCTGCTTTCTGGGACCTTCAGGCTGCGGTAAGACCAGTTTGCTGCGCATCATCGCTGGACTGGATGTCCTCAGTGCGGGACAAGTGACGCAGGGCGGACGGGACATCACTCATGCGCCGGTGAAAGCGCGGGATTTCGGCATTGTGTTTCAATCCTATGCCCTGTTTCCCAATCTATCCGTGGCGGATAACGTCGGCTACGGCCTGAAGTCCCAAGGCGTGAAAGCGGATGAGCGTCGCCAGCGGGTGCGTGAGCTGCTGAGCGTAGTGGGCCTGGACGGCAGTGAAGAGAAATATCCTTCGCAACTGTCGGGCGGACAGCAACAACGGGTCGCCCTCGCGCGGGCGTTGGCCACTTCTCCGGGTTTGCTGCTGCTTGATGAGCCCCTGTCTGCGCTGGACGCCCGCGTGCGTGCGCATTTGCGGCAGGAGATCAAACAGCTGCAGGCGCGGCTCGGCGTGACCACCATTATGGTCACCCATGATCAGGAGGAAGCGTTGACCATGGCGGACCGCATTGTGGTGATGAACCATGGCCGCATTGAGCAGGTCGGCTCCCCTCAGGATATCTATACCCATCCCCGCACGCCTTTTGTGGCGGAGTTTGTGGGAGAAATGAACTTTTTGCCCGGCCGCGTCGGCCCCAATCACTCACTGAAGGCGGGTCCAGTGACCTTGCAGTGCGCCCGCGTCGTGGAAATGTCGGAGTCCTCCTCGGTCAAAATCGCTGTGCGTCCCGAGGATATCCGTCTGCGTCTGAACGGCGACCGCCACAACGTACTCAGCGGCAGCGTGCTGGACATCCAGTTTCTCGGTTCCCGCGTCCGTTCGCGCCTCACCCTGGACAGCCAGAACGCCGTATTGGTGGCGGATATTTCCATGAATGAGATGGCGGAGTTGGGATTGCGCCAGGGGCAGTCCGTGGAATTCCAATTGCCTCGTGATCGCCTGCGCCTGTTCGCGGAGGCGTCATGAGTAGAGCGACCATGAGCCTGCCAGCCCGCCCCCGCGTCATCCTGCCGTCCATCACACTACGTCGCAGCCGCGACGAATGGGCGCTTGGCGGCGCGATGCTGATTGGTCTGCTGGCGTTGCTGGCGGCGGTGGCCGCCCCCTTGTACGCCCTGCTGTCGAAAAGTCTGCAAAACCGGGCGGGGGACTTTATCGGCCTGGAAAACTTCATCGCCTACGCAAATACCCCCTCGCTGGTGGCGTCTATCGGCAACTCGCTGACGATCGCCTTATTAAGCACCGTCATCGTAATTACCCTGGCGTTCGTGGCGGCCTATTCGCTGACCCGCACCCGCCTGCCCGGCAAAGGCGCGTTCCGTATGGCGCTGGCGGCGCCGATTCTGGCGCCGTCGTTATTGCCCGCCATCAGTCTGGTGTATCTGTTCGGCAATCAAGGCGTCATCAAAACTTGGCTATTAGGAGAAAGCATCTATGGTCCGATCGGCATTGTCATCGGCTCCTGTTTCTGGACCTTTCCCCACGCCCTGATGATTCTGGTAACGGCGCTGTCCAATACCGACGGACGCCTGTATGAATCCGCCTCCGCACTGGGCGCGTCGCCCATTCGCACGTTTTTTACTGTTACCCTGCCCGGCGCAAAATACGGTCTGATCAGCGCCGCCTTCGTGGTGTTCACCCTGGTCATCACGGATTTCGGGGCGCCCAAGGTCATTGGCGGCCAATACAACATGCTCGCCACGGATATTTATAAGCAGGTGATCGGTCAGCAGAACTTTCAGATGGGCGCGGTGGTGAGCGTGATTTTATTGCTGCCCGCGATTCTTACTTTCCTGGCGGACCGCTGGGCGCAGCGACGCCAATCCGCAGCGCTGACCTCCAAAGCCGCCCCCTGGACGCCGCCTCGTCGCCCTTGGGCGGATAGGGGCTGTACGCTTTTTATGCTGTTGCTGACGGCGACGATCCTGGGCGTCATCGCCATGGCGATCTACGCCTCACTAGTGACATTCTGGCCCTATAACCTGAGTCTGTCGTTAAAGAACTATCAGTTCGACCTGATGGACGGCGGCGGTTGGGAGGCGTACTGGAATTCCATACGAATGGCGACCTATACCGCATTTTTCGGCGCTATTTTCATCTTTTTCAATGCCTATCTGGTGGAGAAGCTGCAAGGCTTCCGCCCCTTGCGCGCCCTGTTCCACTTTATCGCTATCCTGCCGCTGGCGGTGCCCGGCATGGCGCTGGGTCTGGCGTACATCTTTTTCTTCAATGCGCCGTCCAACCCATTGAACGGCCTGTACGCCACCATGGCGATTCTGGTGATCTGCACCATCGCGCACTTTTACACCGTCTGTCATCTCACCGCGGTGACCGCCCTGAAACAAATCGATCCGGAGTTCGAAGCCGTATCCGCCTCCTTGAAGGCGCCGCAATTGTTGACGTTCTGGCGCGTGTCTTTGCCGGTATGCCTGCCGGCGGTATTGGAGATTGGCGGTTATTTGTTCGTCAACGCCATGACCACCGTGTCCGCCGTCATCTTTCTGTATTCCCACAACACCATGCTGGCGTCCGTGTCCGTTCTGAACATGGACGACGCCGGGGACATTGCTCCTGCGGCGGCGATGGCGGTCATGATCATGCTGACCTGTCTGGTCGCCAAGCTTCTGCAATGGCTGCTGGGCGGACTGTTACTGCGACGCACCCAGAAATGGCGCTGCGCCTGAAGACTCCAATGGCGTCCCCAGGATTTTCTCTTTCGTTTTTTGAGGGCTCATTAATGAACCAACCCAATTATTACCTGCTCACCCCCGGGCCAATCACCACCTCACGCACGGTAAAAGAAGCCATGCTGACGGACTGGGGCTCCTGGGATCAGGACTTTAATCAGGTCACCCAGACGGTGCGGGATAAGTTGCTGGCCGTCGCCAATTCCCAGGACACCCATGTTTGCGTACCTTTGCAGGGCAGCGGCACTTTCGCCGTGGAGGCGACTTTGGGCACCCTGCTTGGTCCGCAGGATAAGCTGCTGGTGCTGATGAACGGCGCCTATGGGCAGCGCATCGCCAAAATCTGCGACTACCTCAAGCGCCCCTACGTCTGCATCGACACCGGCGACTACCTGCCTCCCGACCCGAACGCCGTAGCGGAATTGCTGCGTCAGGACGCCAGCATCACCACCGTGGCGGTGGTGCACTGCGAGACCAGCTCCGGGATTTTGAATCCCGTTGAGGCCATCGCGGAAGTGGTCAACGCCGCCGGCCGGAAGTTGATTATCGACTCCATGAGCGCTTTTGGCGCCCTGCCCGCGGACGCTAGGCGACTGGGCTACGCCGCGCTGATTTCCTCCGCCAACAAATGCTTCGAAGGGGTACCCGGTTTTGGCTTCGCGCTGATTCGCCAGGACCTGCTGGAACAGGCCAAAGGCAACGCTCACTCGCTGAGCATGGATCTGTATGACCAGTGGGCTTATATGGAGAAAACCGGCCAGTGGCGCTACACCCCGCCGACCCATACGGTGGCGGCGTTCGCTCAGGCGTTGCGGGAATATGAGGCGGAAGGCGACGCTCCCGGACGTCTGGCCCGCTATACCCGTAATCGCGATCAACTCGTCGCCGGCATGCGCCAACTGGGCTTCCAGACCCTGCTGGAGAAACGCTGGCTGTCGCCCATCATCGTCACCTTTTTATCGCCTGACGATCCCAACTTTGATTTCAAACGCTTCTACCAGGAACTGAAGCAGCGGGGCTTCGTGATCTATCCGGGCAAACTGACCCAGACCGAAAGCTTCCGCATCGGCTGCATCGGCAAAATCGACACGCCGGAAGTGGCGCGCCTGCTGCAAGCCGTCAAAGACACCCTTATCGCTATGGAGATCTCACTGTCATGAGTTACGCCTATCAACGTTTTTACCGCGGCCCCATTGAAGCCGTTATTTTCGACTGGGCCGGCACCACCTACGATTTCGGCTCGATGGCGCCGATTCGCGCCTTTCAGAATCTGTTCGCCGAGCAAGAGATTCCCATCACCCTGGCGGAAGCCCGGGAGCCGATGGGGACGGAGAAGCGTGAGCACATCACGCGAATCCTGACCATGCCGCGAGTGCGCGAAGCCTGGAGAGAAAAATACGGCGCGCTGGCGAGCGAGGCGGACATTGATCGCCTGTATCATGCCTTCGTGCCCATGCAGATCGAGGCCATTCGCGAATGCGCACGCCCTATCCCCGGCCTGATGGAAACCGTCGCCTGGCTGGAGCGACGCAATATCAAAATCGGCGCGAATACCGGCTATAACCGCGCCATGCTGGACGTTCTGGCGGACATCGCCGCCGCCCAGGGCTATCGTCCCGCCAGCAATGTGTGCGCAACGGATGTCCCCAGAGGACGCCCTTATCCTCACATGAGCCTGAAGAACGCGTTGGAGCTGGGCGTCGGCGACGTGCGCGCCTGCATCAAAGTCGACGACACCCTGCCCGGCATCGAAGAAGGCCTGGCCGCAGGCATGTGGACCATCGGCGTCACCACCTCCGGCAATGAAGTCGGCCTGAGCCAGGAAGACTGGACCGCCCTGGACAGCGCCAGCAAAACCGTCCTGCGGGAACAGGCGCAAGAGCGTTTTCGTCGCGGCGGCGCCCACGTCATCATAGGCAGCGTGGCGGATCTGCCCGCCGCAGTAGAGTATATCGAACGCTGGCTGGCGCAAGGCCACGGCCCGGACACGACCGGTCTGGCGGGCGTCACCTTAACCGCAGCGGGAGTTTCCCTAAGGTGACATGGACGGCTTTGGTTTTGGTGCTGATTTCCGCTGTCGCCCATGCGGGCTGGAACTTCTACGGTAAGAAGTCCAGCCCCACCATCGCCTTTTTCTTTCTGGTGACCCTGTTTGGTTTTCTGCTGTTCGCGCCGATTCTGTTCGCGCATACACAGCTGATCGCCGCCTTTGACGCCCGGATTCTGCTGCTGTTGCTGGCGACTGGCTTGTTCAGGCCGTGTATTTGAGCGCCCTGGCGGCGGCTTATCAGGCTGGGGATATGTCCATTGCGTACCCCATTGCGCGCTCGTCGCCGCTGATTATCGTCTGCCTGACCGCCTTCGCTCTCGGCCAACGCGATAGCATCAGCGCGCAGGCGATGGTCGGCGTGGCGTTGATTGTAGGTGGGTGTCTGTTTATCCCCATGACCCGTTTCAGCGACCTGCGCTGGTCCAATTACGGCAACCGCACCACCGCCTTCGCCCTGCTGGCGGCGTTGGCCACCGCCGGATACTCCATTGTCGACGACGCCGCCACCAGTCAGATGCGAGGACTGCTCGATCCCATCAGCGGACGGCCCTGGGCGGACCCGCTCCAGGTGTCTCTGGTCTACGTCACCTTGCAGTGCCTGAGCGCGGCGTTATGGATGTCCTTGTTAATCGCTGTCGTCAGCAAAGAACGAGAACGCCTGAAGCCGTTACTGCGTCACTCTTTGATGCGTTGCGCGGGTACCGCCGCCTTTATGACGGGGGCCTATGCGCTGGTGATTCTGGCTATGGCGTTCGCCAGCAACGTCAGCTACGTGGTGGCGTTTCGTCAAGTCAGCATTCCCTTGGGCGTGCTAATGGCGGTGGTGGGGTTCAAGGAAAAACTCTATCCCCCCAAAGTCGCGGGGGTCTTCACCACCGTATGCGGGCTGGTCGCAGTGGCGCTTGGGTAAGGGCTGTTAACGTGATCGATGAAAAATGATGAGTACCACAAACCGACATTTTGACGTCATTGTCATCGGCGCCGGCATCCTCGGATGCGCCAGCGCCGACTATTTAAGCGCGAAAGGACAGAAAGTCCTGTTGCTGGATCGACGCGCGCCCGCCAGCGCCACCACCAGTCAGGCTGCCGCCTTGTTGGGACGCGCCCGCGGCGACGCCACCGGGCTGGATATGGTCGACGAAACCTGGCGTGCGATTGAACGTCTGCAAACCAACCTGAAGGAAGACCTGGACCTGCGCGCCTGCGGCAGTCTGCACGCAGGCGTCAGCGCCGCCGCCAGCGCCAAAATTCACGCCCTGGCGGACGAGACGACCAAGCGTCACCGCGCCGCCCGTTATTTGGACACCCATGATTTGCAGGCGCGCCTCCCCTGGTTACAAGCGCCCAAGGACGCCGTGGCGGTATTCGTCGCCGGAGACGGCTATATCGACCCCTATCAACTGGCCAGCGCCTATCTGCGTCATGCTCGTCGCTGCGGCGCCAGGTTACAGCTCAATGCCGAGGTCGCGGAAATTCTGACGGACAGTCAAGGCGTCTGCGGCGTACGGTGCGCGGATAGCGTCAGCTATTATTCTCGACAGATTGTGGTGACGGGCGGTCCCTGGAGCGCACTGCTATTGCGCCCTTTAGGACTGGCGCCCGCCATGGCGCCGGTACGCAGTCAATATTGGATCTCAGCCCCGGACGCACACATCCAGGCGGATACGCCAGTTCTGGTTCTACCAGACGCCAACGCCTATGCGCGTCCAGAAGTTGGCGGACTGTTATTCGGACTGCGTGACCGCCAGCGTGTGCATTGTTCGCCGGAGCAACTACCGGAGGACATCCATCGCTTTAGTTTTGATCAGGACAGCGATGGTCTCGCCTCATTGGAAGACGGCTATGAAAGCCTCCAGCGTTGGCTGCCCATGCTGGACGAGTTAAGGGTCGCCGCCTATGTCAGCGGCGTATCCAGCTACACCCCGGACGGACGTTTCCTGATCGGCGCCTTGGAAATCCCTGGATTGTGGCTGGCGTCCGGATGCTGCGGCGGCGGTGTTGGCGCATCCGGCGGCTTTGGACGTCTGATCGCCGAACTCGTCAGCGGCGTCAGGCCCTTTACCAACGCCAGCCTGTATGACCCGAATCGTTTTGACGCCCACGACGTCAATCCATTTGATCCCGCCTTTCGACTGCGTTGCGCTTTAGCCCGTGAAGGCAAAATCTCAGGCTAATATTTGTTCTTTTTATGACTTACGATTTTAGGTTTTTCTATGCCCTTAGCGCTTTTTGATCTTGATAACACCCTGCTCGCCGGCGACAGCGCGCAAGCCTTTTCCGAATTTCTCGCCGCCCGGGACGACATCGTCACGCCGCCCAACTTCCTGGAGCGCAATCAGGCTTTTATGGATGACTACGAAGCCGGGGCCCTGGATTTCAACGCCTACATGTCCTACACCCTCGCGCCCCTGGTGGGAATGCCCCCTGCGCAGCTGCAAACGCTGATCCACGCTTATCTGGACACCCACATTAACGCCATGATCCCCTCACGCGCTCGCGCTCTTCTGGAAGAGCACCGCCGCGCCGGCGACCCTATCGCCATCGTTTCCGCCACCGGCGCGCATCTGGTGGAGCCAATCGCCGCGCGCCTTGGCGTGGAGCATGTGCTGGCGGTGGACATTGAGACTCGGGACGGCGTCATTACCGGAGCCCTTATCGGGACACCCACTTTTAGAGAAGGCAAAGTCACCCGGGTACAGGCATGGGCCGCCCAGCAGGGCTGGGAATATCACAGCGCCGCCTTTTACAGCGACTCCCATAACGACCTGCCGCTACTGGAGGCTGTCAGCCGCCCAGTGGCGGTTGATCCCGACCCGGTGCTGCGACGCATCGCCGCTGAGCGGAGCTGGGAAATCCTGTCGCTAAGAGATGACAAGGCGCATTCATGATAAGCCATCAATTTCTGACTGAACTGGAACGCCTGTTCAGGCTCTATGGAAACAGAAGCTACGGCGAACACTGCACACAATACGAACACATGGCGCAATGCGGCTGGTGGGCGCAGCAACAAGGCGGCTCAAACGCGCTCATCGGAGCCGCCTTTCTACACGATGTCGGACACCTGCTGGCGGAAGATCGCGACCTGCCCGGCCGGGATCAATGGGGCTATGTCCATCACGATAGTCTCGCTGAGTCCTGGCTGCGGGAACACGGACTACCGGAGAGCCTTGTCAGGCCTATCGGTATGCATGTGCAGGCGAAACGTTATCTGGTGGCGACCCGGCCTGATTACGCCAAAGGATTATCCATCGCCAGCCAGGCCACCTTGTCTCAACAAGGCGGTCCGTTCACCGAAGAGCAATGCCGCAAGTTTGAGGCTGACCCCGCCTTTCATGACGCCATTCGCCTGCGGGAACTGGATGAGTTAGGCAAGGCGGAAGAGTTTGAATTGCCGCCGCTGAAAGAGTGGGTGTCCTGGTTAGAGCGACATTTTAGTCACCAGGCGCAATGAACTATATTGGATAGTTTAAATCATTTATATTCAATAGATTAACAACACAACTTAAACCTATTTATAACAATAGATAAGACCCCTTTTTCTGGCTAATCGCTGGTATGGCTCGACTAGTCACCGCCACTTTAAGATGGGTGTCCGGATAAGCGTTAAGATGGGTGTCCTGATAAGCTGGGGTTACAGGTTGAGGTTCGTTAGCGTTCGATTTTTGAACAAATCGTCCTCGACCAATTTGCAGATCTTGCCCGATTGGACATTGAAATTGACGTAACCAACAGACTCCAGGGGCATCTTGATCCACCAGGCGATAACAAAGGTAGCGGCGTAGGCGTGGGTGGAGATGATGGTTTTGTCCCCCAGGGTCAGGCCGTCGAGAAAGTCATAGATGCGGGAGACGAAGTCTCGTTTGGTTTGGCCGCCCTCAATGACGGCATGATCCAGGCGATTGTCTCCCGCCACAGGAACGATTCGCTCATCCAGCCATTGTTGCGGTCGCCCTTCCGCCACGCCGTAGGACATTTCTCTCAGTTGTGAGGTCAGCTCAACGGTTGAGTTGGTCGCTGCGGCGATGCGGTCTGCGGTTTGCGCTGCTCGTTTCAGGTCCGATGAATAGATATCCGCCCTCTGCGCGCCCAAGAGTTGCAGGCGCTGTCCTAGCTCATCTGCATCCTTGCGCCCCTTCTCAGTCAGCTCTGAGTCGTACCAGCCTCCCACCCGTTTATCGACATGATGCTGGGACTCCGTGTGGGTGACGACATACAGTTCTTTCATTGTGAATCCATAAATATCATAGAGTTAGATGACAAATTGAAAGCCAGACTACGATAGTCCGCGCCCTTGTGAAAGTTTTTTTGAATCGAATGAACTAGAAATGCCGCCGATAGCTCAGTGAATAAAGCGCGACATAGAGCGCCGCGCGACTGGCTGAGTCAAGGCGTTGGCGGAGATTGCGGAGCAGCCATGGGGTTGTACTTAGCGAACAGGCCCTCCTCCCGCATCGCGGTCAACGTCGCCTCCAGTGCAGGGGCAAGGTCTTGGTTGCTCTTATGCAAATACAGATAGGAGGGCACGGTTTCCAGCACGCCGGCTTTGGTGACGCCAGTATGGGAAAACTTTTCTGCGTGCAGCAGCGGATCGACAACGAAGTCGAGATCAATGTACAGGTCCGCCCGCCCCGCCAATAGCCGACGCAAGCCCAGGTTAGCATTGGCGACAAATTCCAGCGCCCCTAAGCTTTCTATCTTTCTCGCCTTTTCCTCACAGTTACTCACTCCCAGACGACAGTCCACTCGCAGCCCACCAGCGATGCTGAGCCAGCCATCCACCTGCAACCGGGGGTTAGTCGTGTAGGCGATAAAGTTAACATCCCATAGCGGAGCATTAATTCTGATCAGATTTGGATACTCCGCCTCGTATCCCGCCGCACGACTGGGCAAACCATCCACTATGCCAGAGTTGGCCAGCGCGCCGCAGCGCTTGGACGGGAAGGTCTTCATTTCAAAATCCAGATTGAGCCGGCGAAAAACCTCGGAGTAAAACTGATGATAAAGGCGCCCCTGCTCCGTCTCCGCCACTTGCGTAGATTGCACCAATACGATTTTGCGGGCGGCGTAGGTTGGCTTAACGTCAAGTGAGGACAGACAGGCAATCAACAGCATCAGGCGCAGCGTAAGCAGACTGCCTGCGCGGCTTACATACATGGACATGGGTGATTCACTGCATAAGAACGACGAACAGACATACTTTCAGCATAGTTGGAAAATGGCCAGACGCCATCCCGACCGGCTGCTTTCTCATACGATATCCCGCCAGCGACGGGGCCAACTCCAGACTCCCAGCCCCGTCGCCACCAACAGCGACGAGGCGAGAATAAGCCTACGGCGGTTCATAAGATTCGTAGCAGCCCCTTCTCCCTAGGTCCCTCGCCAGCATGGCGAACATCTGCTGCAACCCCAGGAGGACACCCATTCTAGTTAAAGCCCTCAGTTCTATCCTGCACCGCCGCGCAAGTGTGAGGTCACTCATAAGGCGCCATCAGGCTGCGCTCAGGTTCAGCTCCTCCTCCGGCGCTTCAAATACGTGGTAGGCCTCCGGACTAAAAGGGTCGAGTGCGGTGTCCAGGTAACGGTATTCTTCCGGCACCGGCTCACCGGACATCACGACGTAAAACAGTCGGGGCTCAGAGGGAATTTCCACCGCCAGGGGCTCCTCTACCCAGATAAACACGGCTTTCTCCGTCACCAGGTATTCAGATCGGAGTATACGGCTCCCCTCTCTCAACATGATCCGATTGGCGGTTTGCGGTCCTTCGAGTTGATATTTATGGATAGCTTTCATCATAGCGTCTCCCTGTTGCTTGCTTCAGATTCAGTCTGACAAAGCCCAAGGTTCGATAAAAGCAGTTTTAAGCGTCGTTTCAGTACGCTTTTTTCGATGTTTACGAGGTTTTACCGGTTTCAGGAGGCCGTATACCGCAGACAAATCGCTTCAATCGCGGGGTTACCTGAACGGGCGCTGCGGGTGACCGCGTAGAGCCGCTCCGTCACCGCTTCAATGCGGCCCACCACTTCCACCTGATATTGCGCCAGAATTTCCTCACAGATAATGGTTGGCGCTGCGAACACTCCCAGCCCACGTGCGCCAAATACTTTGAGCAACGCACTATCGTCTATTTCCGCTTTAATCACTGGTTTGACCCCGTGATCTCCCAGCCAGCGCATGAGTTGTTGGAAATAAGGCGAGTCCAGGGTAGTCGCTAATAATGGCTGTCCATCCAGGCTCAACGGGAAGTTCTTGCGCAAGGTGCGGGCCAGATCAGGTCTCGCGAACAGGCTGATGCCGGAGCTTTCCAGTTCACGCCAGTGGGTCTGGCTGTCCCGCTGCAGGGGCGGTAGTCGATCCGCCAGCACGATGTCCAGGCGATAGCTGAGCAGCTCCTGCACCAAATGCTCAACCGTACCAGACCGGCACGAGAATTTTACCTCCCGATCCAGATGTAAAGCCGGCTCCAGCATGCGATACGCGAACAACTTATGGATAGAAGCGGAAATGCCCACCGCCAGACTGATCGCACGTCCACTGGTCACCAGCAGCGCGACTTGCTGTAGTTCTCCGGCGACCCGGAACATATCGTCGGCGTAGCTGAGCACCAACCGACCAAGCTGGGTCAGCGTCATGCGTCGCCCCTTGCGATTAAACAGCAGGCCGCCCAATGACTCCTCAAGAGAAGATAACTGTCCACTAAGCGTCTGCGGCGCCAGTTTCAGCTCTTTACTGGCGGCGACCAGCGAGCCTTCCCGCGCGATCACCCAGAAGTAATAAAGATGTTTGAAGTTCAGCGATTTCAGCATCAGAGCGGCTCTCCCTTACCTTGTCTGTCCCCTCTCTGTTTAGCAGAAGCGAGAGGTTGTTTAAACCAGGAGAGCCTTTTTACAGAACAGCCTTTGTTTCAGGCGCTTATGATGGGTGTCTTGTTAAGATGAGTCGGGCAGTGATGGCTCCTTAGAATTTGACGGCCGCCTCCAGAGCGATTTCCACCATGTCGTTGAAGCTGGTGCGTCTTTCTTCCGGGCTTAGCCTTTCGCCACTCAGCAGGTGATCGCTGACAGTGCAAAGCGCCAGGGCTTTGCCGCCGCACGCCGCAGCGACGCCGTAGAGGCCAGCGGCTTCCATCTCCACCGCTTTGACGCCATGTGCGGATAAGCGCTCTGTTAAACCGGGATCGGCGGCGTAGAACAAGTCTGTGGTGAACAATGCGCCGACATGGTAACGCACTTCCCGGCGGCGGGCGGTCGTCACCACTGGCTCCAGCAGGTCATAGTCAGCGATGGCGGCGAAGTCATAATGGTTCAAACGCACCCGGTTCACCAAAGAATCCGTCCCTGCTCCCATGCCGATGACGATATCGCGCACTTTTACTTCATCGCGAATGGAGCCGCAGGACCCGACGCGAACGATATTTTTCACGTTGAACTGAGTAAACAGCTCATGGGCGTAGATGGAAATGGACGGCACGCCCATGCCTGACCCCATGACCGACAGCCTGCGTCCATGGTATTCGCCGGTGTAACCCAACATGCCGCGTACATCGTTCACCAACACGGGATTAGCCAGGTAAGTCTCCGCGATGTGTTTGGCCCTGAGGGGGTCGCCAGGCATCAGAACGGTATCTGCGAAGTCGCCGGGATTAGCGGCGATATGAGGAGTAGCCATAATCGTCTTCCTTATGTGATGAGGTGTAGCAGATGGGCGCGTATCCCGGCGCCCAGAAGTTATCTATTAGCTAGGCAGTCAAATTGCGGCCTTCTATCTATTTGACTGCAACGACAGGGTCCGCCCAGGCCATGCCCTGTCTTCCGCGGCTCGCCGGTGCGAGAAAAGATTCGCCGAAATCCAGTCGGTCCAGCTGAAAGTATTCCGCCAGCGTCTGACCGATATCAGCAAAGGTCTTTCTGGCGCCGATAAAGCCATGTGGCGCGCGTTTGCCGTACATAAGAATGGGAATATGCTCCCGGGTGTGGTCGCTGCCGGGCCAAGTGGGATCACAGCCGTGATCCGCCGTTAGAATCAGCAGGTCGTCATTTCCCATGGCGCCGAGAATATCCGGCAACATCCCGTCGAAATCTTCCAGCGCCCGCGCATAGCCAGTGACATCGCGACGGTGGCCGTACAGCATGTCGAAGTCCACCAGGTTCGTGAAGATCAGGTTATCCTGATCAGATGGGGCCTCTTGAGTTTCGTTCATCGCCTCCAGCGTGGCTTCCACCAGCGCGCGCAGTCCGTCCGCTTTGATGGAGCGGCTGACGCCCTTGCCGGCATAGATATCGGAGATTTTACCAATGGCGACCACCTGCCCTCCGGCCCGTGTTAACTTATCCAGCAGCGTCGGCTTGTGAGGGGGAGTAGCGAAGTCGCGGCGGGCGCCGGTGCGGCGGAAGTCCTCCGACGATGCGCCAACAAACGGACGCGCAATAACGCGGGCGATGTTGTAGGGGTCAATGTGTTTGCGGGTGATTTGGCAAAGTTCATACAGCCGCTGCAGGCCAAACGATTCTTCATGGCAGGCGATCTGAACGACGCTATCCGCGCTGGTATAGAAAATCGGCTTGCCCGTCGCCATGTGTTCCCTACCCAGGTCCACGATAATCTGGGTGCCGGATGCATGAATGTTGCCCAGAACGCCTGGCAGGCCAGCTTCTTTAACAATCGCGTCGAGCAGCTCCTGCGGAAAACTTTGTTGCTTGTCGGTGAAGTACCCCCAATCGAACAGCACGGGAACGCCGGCGATTTCCCAGTGGCCAGAGGGCGTGTCTTTCCCCGAACTGAGCTCTTCCGCAAAGCCATAAGCGCCAATAAGCTCCCGCGTCTGCTCTAGTCCCGGCGCTGCAACGCCGCAACTGGCTTGTCCAGCCTTTCCCAGCCCCAGCCGATTCAAATTGGGAAGTCGCAATGGCCCTGCTCTCCCCTGGCTATCGCAAGCCCCGGCGGCGCAGGCTTCGGCGATATGTAACAAGGTATTGGCGCCCGTGTCGCCAAAGCGCTCCGCATCGGCGGTCGCGCCAACGCCAAAGCTGTCCAATACGATCAAAATTGCCCTGCTCACACTCTCTCCTTAAAAGTGACTTCTGTCTCCATGACGATTCGTTGTTATTGTGTTGTTGGCGCTAATCAGCGCTATCTGCGTCTTGCAGTGTAGATCAATATTCCAATGTGGCGTGGTCGGAGCCGTGTCCCAATAACATCAGCAGGTTATGCAGCAGACTGCTGGCGCCAAAACGGAAGTTTTCCGGGGACACCCAATCATCGCCCATGATATTCATCGCCAGGCTGAGGTAGAGCCGCGCCTGCTCCGGCGAACTGACTCCGCCAGCGGCTTTAAAACCTACCGGCGCGCGGGACTCGCGTATGCAGTTGAGCATGATTTCCGCCGCGTCCAGCGTCGCGTTAACCTTCACTTTTCCGGTGGATGTCTTCAGAAAATCCGCCCCCGCAGCAATGGCCAATTCACTGGCTCGCTGCACGTAATTCGGGGTTTTTAATTCGCCTGATTCAATGATGACCTTCAACGGCACAGCTTCGCCGCAGGCGGCTTTCACCGCCGCCACCAGTTTGCGTCCTGTGTTTTCATTTCCCGCTAACAAGGCTTTATAGGGGAACACCAAGTCTATTTCATCTGCGCCGGCGCGTATGGCTTCGGTCGTTTCCATGATCACCGCGTCGGCCGGTGATTCACCATGGGGGAAATTCACCACCGTCGCCACTTTCACGGGCGAATCGCTCAAATTCCGCTTCGCCAGCGCGACAAAACGGGGATACACGCACACCGTAGCCACCCAGCCTTCCGGGGTGCGCGCTTTCTGGCAAAGAGCGGTGATGCTGGCGTCCGTATCCGCTTCATTTAGCGAAGTCAGGTCCAACAATGGGATGGATAATCGGGCGGCTTCCTGTAGTGTCAAACGTCTCATTCCTGGTTCCTTGGTCACGTATAAAAATCCTAAAAGCGCAGTATTATGCGCAGATCTCCGTACTTCAAAACGGATATAAGTCAAATTTCATCGTAATGCCGCAATTCTCAGCCTCTGCCCCGAAGGCGGCTCACCCCGTATTGGTTTGCGCACCGCAGCATCCGACGTCTGATTGCTAATCGCTTACCAGGACACCCATGTTTGCTGGGGGCGAAGCTCTGCACCCTGAAGGCTCTCATATCAGGGAGTATGTCGCTGCCGTACAAACTACTATTAGTCTACAACAACAGAGCCTGCGCCTGTCAGGCCCTGTCTCCCGCGGCCAGCCGTCGCGCAGGCGCATCCACGCGCCAGGTTATTAACATGCCATCATCATTGCCATGTTAATAGGACACCCATTTTTAGCCAGTTAGACAGATGTAATAAATCCCTGTGCCCAATCAGGGATTCCACACCTTTGGACTAGATCCCTTTTAGCCACTTTGGGTAATCGTTTGGGAACAATTCCCAATCTAGACTCGAAAGCGCATCACATAAAAAGTACAGGCCCCGTTGGGCCAAACCGCCAATGAACTCAAACTTAATAAAAGCAATTAGGAAGGACACCCATGATTTCATCCCTCCGGCGCAAACAAATGCTCGCCCTCTCCATCTTTGCAGGCGCGACTTTCAGCCATTGTGCGCTCGCTGAAGAAAATCTGGCGCATATGCGTCCTGTCACCGCCTCTTCCGTCGAATCAAGCGCTCTCAGCGGATATATGGCCGTTGATGGCGATACTGGGACTCGCTGGGGCAGCGCCTATGGCGACTCTGCCTGGATCTATGTCGATCTGGGTCAAAAGAAATCCATATCCCGCGTCAGACTTTCATGGGAAGCGGCCTACGCGAAGGCTTATGACGTGCAGATATCCAACGACGCTGCTTCTTGGAAAACCATAGGTTCCGTTAGCGATGCCGATGGCGACGTTGACGATCTGACTGACCTGAACGCTTACGGCAGATACGTCCGCATAAAAGGCAAAGAGCGCGGAACTGAGTATGGGTACTCGTTGTGGGAGATAGAGGTATATGGCGCAGATTCTAACAGCGGCGGAGAAGCATCCGTCACGCTCTATGAAGACACCCACTTTAATGGCTACGCTGTGGAGCTCCCTGTAGGCGACTACAACCTGTCCAGTCTGATTTCCCGGGGGGCGTTAAATGACGACTTGTCTTCCGCGAGGGTTCCCAGCGGCCTCAAGCTGGAAGTATTCCAACACAATGATTTCAAAGGCGTACGAGATATTTACACCTCCGACGCAACAGAGTTAAGTCGTGACAACGACGCCTCATCAGTACGCATATCCAAAACGAAAACAACGGACGGAGGCGCTGATGATTATCCAGATTGGCTATCCGGGCATAACTATGAGGAAGGAGACATCGTCCGTTACAAGGGAAGACTGTACATCGCCGTCCACGCCAACCCTGGCTATGACCCGGTGATCAGCCATTGGTTCTGGGATGAGTATCAAAGCGGCGACGATGGAGACGACTCGGGCGATGACGACAATAATAATGGAGACAACGGAGACGACGCCGGGGCCAGCTGCTCCGCCGGGAATAATTGGAACGAAGCCAATCTGACCCACTATGAATCTTACCCAGACCCGAATAGTGATGAGTGCATCAAGTACAACGGTTGCAAATGGGCCGGACAATTCGCAGGCCTTGACGGCGTGCAGCCGGAAAGCTGGGTGAAGGCGAATAATATCGCTGCGGTTCACTCCAAAGACTTCAACTGGCTGAACGGTAAGACTCTGCGACTGCGTCAAGGAAGCAATGAAATAGATGTTGTCGTGTACGACATGTGCTCCGACGCCGACTGCAATGGCTGTTGCACTCAAAACCTGGGAAGCACGGATTATCTTATCGACATTGAAAAATACACCATGCAGCGCTTTGGAACGGGATCTGGCGCAGTGCAGTGGCAGGTGTGCGACTGATTACCTTCTCCTTCTGACTCTAATCCGGTGGACAGCCACCGGATTTACTTTTCGGCGCTTTCCCTTCGCTAAATAGCTGCTATCTTTTTACTCTCATATTATTAACACGGTATTGATATTGGCATGACAATAGTCAGGCGCATGGATGCGCCTGCGCGGCGGCTGGCCGCGGGAGAAAGGGCCTGCAGGCCTTATTCGTTGCAGACAACATAGAAGGAAGCTATTTGACTGCCTGATTAATAAACTGATGTGCTGTCCTCCAATCGCCGCCCGACTAGAACAAAAAGGATTTTTACGTGGTTGCCTACATTATTTTCGATTTTGATGGGACCATCGCCGACACTTATTCCTGGTTTCTCAAGAACATTCAGGAAATGTCACAAACCTACAACTTTCGCTATGTCACCGAAGAAGAAGGCGAAACGCTGAGAGATAAAACCTACGGCGAAATCATGGAGTTTCTGGGCATCAGCGCCTGGCGAACGCCGCAGTTGGCGAAGGAGTTCAGAAAGCGCGCCGCGGACAAAATGACCAGCGTCAAACCCTTTCCCCACATTAAAGAGACGCTGCGACGGTTAAGCGATCATGACTATAAACTGGGTATCGGCTCATCCAACTCTGAGAGCAATATCCGTCTGTTTCTCAAACACAATGATCTCGAAGTATTCGACTGTTTCAGTTGCGGCATGTCCTTGTCCGGCAAAGCGCATAAATTACGGGCGCTCCTTAGAAACGAAAAAATACAGGCTCACGAAGCGATTTACATTGGTGACGAGTTGAGAGACATCGAGGCCGCACGCAAAGCCGGCCTTAAATGCGGTTCCGTCGCCTGGGGCTATAACACCTTCACACGCCTGAAAGAAGAGCAGCCGGATTACTGTTTCGCAACGCCATTGGAGATTATAGAAAAGTTGGTCGACAACCGTTGACCGGGATCTCTATCGTGGGTGTCCTGTTAGCACGCTCACTTTATAAATTGACCGTTCCCCCGCCAAGGGACAGAGCGCCCTAGGCCGGAAGCAGTCTGGCGGCAGAACGCCCTGGAATCCGTTTGTACCCCAGCCTCATGCAAACTGCTTTCAACCGATAGAAATTTCCTACCCATCCACTAAACCGGCTCTCAAAATGTCGACTGACGATCAGCCAATGACGAGGCTCGAAATTCAGGCGCTGAAGAATTGGCGGGGTATCTTGATGAATATATCCAGATTTATCGTCTCTCGGCGCTCTTCCAGTCCAATCCACCAGCGCCAGATAGTCCTCAATAGAAAAAGGAATCCCAGAAAGGTCTTTCCTTTGGTTAGCGCCGATAAAAGGCATAAGTTTAGCCGGCTGATGCGGCTGCTCGCCTTTTAAAGCGAGAATTCGCTTTTGGATGGACGTATATGCGCTGTCTTCCGGCGTCCTGGCGACATTAGCCCGTACAGGATTCAAATCCACATAGGCGAGGCAAGCCAGTAATGACTTTTCATCCAGCAACGCCTGCGACTTAAACCTCCCCTCCCAAAACCGGCCTGTACAGCCATCTTCTTGGTTAGCCATTCTTGCGATGGGTTCGTTCAGACTCCGCATAAACCAACTGATACAAGCAAGACGCTGACGCCAAATATCAATCTGCTTTTTAAGGAGCCGAAAGTCAGCGTCGTCAATCGGCTCCCCACGCAAATAACGCCAACTCAGCTCAGTCCCGGCAAAAAGCTTATTCCAGCGACGGACTACTTCTCTATCGCCCCAAGACGCAATCTCTTTCTTATTCACATGCAGCACGACATGGTAGTGATTACTCATGACCGCATATGCGCATACGTCTATGGCGAATACGGTAGTGAGAAACAATATTCGCGACTCCACCCATTTCCGGCGGTGTGAATAATCCCGCCCATCTGTATCCTGACCACACAAATAGGCCTGACGCACACAACGGGAAATACAGTGATAAAAAGGCGTGGCTTCGATGGAAATCTGCGCTTTCCGTGGCTTTGGCATGGTTTTCTTCCTTGAATTAACGACTCAGAGTGCTGGCTATATAACCAGTATAATTCATATCCGTCAAGCTTGGCGATGGTACGCAACTCAATGGACACCCACTCTAACAGGGTGGGTGTCCTGATATGCATATGCGGTTATTCGAACGGTTTTTTAGGTAGTTTCAAAGTTTTACAACTCCTCGACGATGGACAGCAAATGCGCCGCGACCTCTACAGGCTGAGTCAGATTCGGGCAATGCCCAGTGGCCAGTGAATAAGTGCGTCGAACGCCTCCTTGTGCGGCCATTTGCCTCTGCGCCGCTAGCGGAATCGCATTGTCCTCTGTTGTTTCTATGTAGAACTTCGGAACGGAACCACACCGCTCATCAGTAACAGTCAACTTTTCAAACAACGGCGCAGCAGGCTCCGCCACCATGTATTTGGCGGCCTCACTAAAAGCTTCCGCGGACGCATCCTGAGCGAAAGCTGCATGCGCTTTATCGGCAGCCACATATGCTTCGGTCTTATCATCTGACAAATAGAAGTTATCCACCGCCAACGACCCCGTAACTCCAGACACTGCGTCGCCAAATGAGGCCCCATTCGGTAGTAGAAACGCCGTCAGATAGACCAGTCCGCTAACCTTCTCTGGCCGCACTTCTGCAACCTGGCTGATTATGACTCCAGCAAAGCTGTGGCCGACCAGAATAACGGGTTGCTCAGCGCGGTCCACCTCCTCCAGCACTCTCGCCACATAATCCTGTAGCCGGATGAGCTTAGCTGGCGTTTGATCCGCTCCATGCCCAGGCAAATCCGGCGCTACAACAGTATGTCCCTTCGCCGTCAGTTGCTCCGCCACCGGCTTCCACGCCCAAGCGCCCAGCCATGCGGCGTGCACTAGAATGTATGTGCTTTTCATAGATACCTCTGTTAAATGACAAACGTTGAAATGGGTGTCCGGTTATTAATGTGGGTGTCCAGCTAAGTTCAGGCGCTTTGCTGAGGGTTCAAACTCAACACGCTGAAGTCGTCCTGCGCCAGCTTCCATTCGCCACTGTCCTGCTTCACCCAAAGCTCCTTGCTGATGAATCCGCTGGCGATATTCATGCGCCAGTTGGCGGATAGGACTGCGTGTTTGGCGTCGATGACTTTCACGTTTACGTCCAGATACTCCAGTTGCGAAGGGTTGAGGTTGGCGAAGTCGCGCCAGAAAAGGGCGATAGCGCCAGCGCCTTTGAACTCTCCAACGGGGTCCACTCGCATGACCGCGTCAGGCAGGTAGCCGGACAGGCAAACTTCTACATCGCCACGGTTGAAGCTGGCGACCCATTCCCGGCTGGCGTTCATGACTTCTTCAATAACAATTTGAGACATTTCACTTTCCTCTCTACTTGCTGTTTTGGGGGCGAGAGGAATAATATTCGAATCCAATTCAGCGATAATTAGTCCGAATTAGAACTCAATGTTTAGAAATAATGAACAAAAGGCGCTTCCGTACCGCATGCTGGTGTTTAACGAAGTAGTGAAATGCGGCTCCTTTACTGGAGCGGCGGAAAACCTTGGGCATACCCGCTCAGCCATCAGCACCTATATCAGCCAACTGGAAGCGTTAGTGGGCGCGAAGCTGCTTAGTCGCAGCACTCGCCGACTGCATCTGACGCCCACCGGGCGCCAATTCGCATTGCGATGCGAGCAAATGGCGGAAACACTGCAGTTAGCGGTGGAAGAGTTACAGGATTTTGAGCAGGAGCCTCAAGGACGAATCGCAATTACCGCTCCTCACGCCTTTGAATCCTTGCTGGTGGAGTCCGTTATCGCGGATTTGTGTCGGCAATATCCCAAACTAATCGCTGACGTCACGTTTTCCGACCAAAAGCTTGATCTGCTGGAGCACAAACTGGACATGGCGATCACGGTCGGCCCCCAAAAAGACAGTGACTACCATGCGCTTAAACTGGGTGTCCTGCGTTCGTATCTGGTTGCTTCACCCGCTTATCAAGACACCCATGGCAAGCCTGATCCCCAGCAGTTGCAAAATCACACGCTGATTCTTCTGCCCTGGCAGCACAAAGCCTTTCTGCACCACAACGATGAGCGTATTCCTTTGCAGGCAGGTAAAACAATGCAGGTCAATACGTTGCCGGCGGCGATCAATTACGCCCGGCACGGTTTAGGTTTGCTGCTGGCGCCGTCCATATTCGTCGCAGACGCCATCGGGCGTGGAGAACTGGAAAGAGTGGCGCCAGACTGGCAGGCGGAAGACAGGGACGTGTACGCCCTGCACACATTCGGCAAGCGGCTCCCTTTCATCCTCAGGCAAGCGACGGAGCGGCTGAAATGGAAATTGGAGTCATTGAGATAACGCCATTATTTCCATTGTTTTCATCGCCGAGTTCTGTATGGACACCCACTTTTAGTTTTTACCGACGCGACAAACACAACCAAAGTTTCAAATCTCACCCATAACGCTTACGCCACTTAAACTAAACGGTATAGCGGATAGCCCTTTACGGATAACCCTAGAACTGACCGGACGAGTCGAATTTCTGCCGTTTTGCTGATTCCACAGAACCCTTCCTTCATACAGACTGCGCAAGATAACTCTAATACTTACAACTCAATCCCAAAGAGAAACCTCATGAAAAGGATGATCAAGTCTATCCTGACCTGCGCGTTAACCGCACTGCCGCTTTTCGCACAGGCCTACGATAGCGATGCAATTCCCGACGACCAGTTCATATATTCCTACGACGAAATGTTGAATTTCGACGTGGCCGCTTACCTTGAGGAGCATGCGCCGCACTTGAAGGATCAAGCGGATGTCATTACGCATTGGGCCGGTTACAGCTCTGTCAGCCCCAAGGTTCTGATAACTTTGATTGAGATGCAGAGCGGCTTGCTTAGCAATGGCGGGCGTCAGTTCGCAGCCATGCAGCAGCCTATGGGCGAGCTTTCTTCCGAGTCGGGCTTCAATGCTCAAGTACAGGACATCGCCACTCGCCTCGCCACCAACTACTACAGAACAGTAGGTCAAGAGCAACAAAACCTGTCGTTTGTAGGTCAGGGCATCGCTACGGAGTCTTTGTCCGATGAGCTGCGCAACAGCACCGAAGGCGATATTGAGGAGTTCCAAGAGGTCTACCATCGACTATTCCCAGAAGCCGCCCAATCCGCCACGCCTTCAGCCGCACCGGCTCTGAATCGTTTTTCCGCGTACACTCGCAACGCGGTTCCGCCGGATAACCTGTTACAGCTGCCCTTTCCTGTGGGCGAACAGTGGTATTTCGGCGGCGCACATACCTATACCGGCAGCGGCAGCTATCCACTTTCCTCGCTGGACTTGAACAACGGCGGTTACTGGGGTTCCAACACCTCCAACAAATGGGCGGCGGCGTCAGCGGGAGGCACTGCGATTCGTCACTCCTCCTGTTTTGTTGAAGTCCTGCACGAAGGCGGCTGGTCCACCACTTACTATCACCTGGACAATATTCAGTTCCAGAATCGCGCCACTGTTTCCAGAAACCAGAAACTGGCGAACTACGCCAACAACCGGTCTCAGGCGCTTTGCGACGGCGGCAGCTCTACGGGCCCCCACCAGCATTTCAGCTTGAAGTACAACGGCAGCTACTTCCATCTCGAAGGCGTTTCCTTATCCGGTTACAAAGTAAAAACCGGCCGTTGGAGCTATGACGGCGACTGCAACTACTTCTGGCTGAGCAAAGACAACTACCGCTACTGCGCCAACCGCTCCTTGAGTAACCCCGGCGTACCCAATGGCGGCGACCCGACAGACGGTGGCGATGACGACAACGGCGGCGACGATGGCGGGGATGACAACAATTCTGAAACCACGCTGCGCAACGGCCAGACGGTGCAGAACATGTCCGCCAATAAAGAAGATCTGAATTACTACGTGCTGGATGTCCCGGCAGGCTCTCGCAATCTGTACTTCAAGATCAGCGGCGGACGCGGCGACGTGGATATGTACGTTAAACGCGACGGTCGTCCCGGCTTTAACAACTACAACTGCCGCCCTTACACCACCACTCAGGACGAACTTTGTTATTACCGCACGCCCCAGGCCGGTAAGTACTACATCATGCTGCACGCGTTCTCCAACTACTCAGGGATCTCTCTGCAGGTCGGCTATGAGAACGACAACGATCAAGGCAATAACCGGGAAATGTCCAATGGGCAGGTATATCGCAACCTCTCCGGCGCACAGGGTGAAAAGTCATACTTCCGCCTGAACGTGCCAGCCGGTGCGACCGACCTGCGCATTGAGATGTCCGGCGGAACCGGCGACGCGGACATGCACGTCATGCACCAGTCCCAACCAACGCTGAGTAACTACCACTGCCGTCCTTATTCGACCAAGCAGATGGAATGGTGCTCCTGGCGTTATCCTTACGCAGGCACCTTCCACATCATGCTGCACGCCTTTAAGCCATATTCCGGCATACAGCTGGTGGCTACGTATAAGACAGGCTCTGGAGCCAGAGCCTCAATGAATTTGACGGAGCATATGGAGGAATAACATTTTCCGTCATCCGAAGCCCCCATGATGCCCTGGGGGCTTTTTTTGTTCAGCGCCAACCAAGTCCTACTTGCAGCCTTCGTTGATAATCCTCTTCTCAAGATCCTCCCTGCGGATCAAGCCTCCGTCATCCTCCTTTTCAAACATCCAGAATCGCTCTTTGATGATGACTACATCTTCAGAGACATCCATGCAACGCTCTCGCTCGGCATCGGTCATCAAAACAATGTGCAATGAAAAAGAGTCGCCATATTCAGTCGCCAAAAGCTCTAACGCTTTGTTCAGATCCAGCGTCATCAGCATTTTCAGGGAGTGATATTTAAGACAGGCTGTTTTTGTCATTTCATCCTTCTTCCGCCAGTAGTTTAAATCGCATCTCAAGACATGCCTCGCAGGTATCAACAGCCTCTGACAAAGATGAAGAGATAGCTCCATTCTTTACTGCTTCAACTAATATACATTCATGCTCCCCATCTCTGAATCTCCGGAGGCGTTTATGAATACGGATGAACTCAAAGCCCTGCAAGGTGGAAACCAGTAAAGCGATGGCGGAAGCGGGGCTGCATCCTGCGACAGGGGGCGACGGTTTATCATTGTGCTCCGGCGATATGCTGCTTGAAGCCCTAGTAGCTTGCGCTGGCGTTACTTTGCGCGCTGTCGCCACAGCGACCGGAGTGGATCTGCAGGATGCGGTGATTCGCGCGGAGGGAGACCTTGATTTCAGGGGCACGCTCGCCCTCTATTAGTGCTAGTTGCTCGACAATGTAGGCATCGTCACTATTCGTCATTCAGGGACACGTCTAAACAATGAAAAAACGCCTAGCTTCAAAGGTTTTGTACGCATCAGATTCCAAGGAAGAACATGAACGCATCATAGCTACAACTTTTCTCAATAGGTTAGGTTTGATGTATTCGGAAATTGACCACAAAGGAGAGAAACCAGACATTAGAGTTTCCTTTTCCAACCCTAGTGTCCGGCTGTTTATTGAAGAAACAAGGCTAACTTCAGACCGTAGTGAAACAAACACATCGTCAGCAGAGAAGAAGACATTCTCCGCCTGGAAAAAGGTTGCCCTGAATATCCAAGATATTCTCAACAAGCCTGACAGCCGGTTTCAGGATGTCTATGGCGTACTATTTTTTAAGGAATCGACTTCAGTCTCTATAAAGCGTATTAACAATACTAATTTTTATAATGAAGTCAGAGAAATACTTGAACTCAACATTCCCGCCTCAAGCAAAGAAAAAGGCGAGAAAAGCATGGAAATACGAGAATTTCCTTCAGGGCGATTCCCTCTATTCCACAAACTTGTAGATAAGCTCTATGTAAGAATAAATCTTGGCGACCGGGATATACTCTGGTGGTCGTCTGATCTTCAATCAGGCGAAGCCTCAGATCCTACAACAGCAATACAACAAATCGTTGCGGAAAAGAAAAAAAAGGGTCTGCAATACTCCTGGGAAAACGCAGATGAAAAATGGCTATTAATTTACGCAGAGGGTAATGGGCTAGAAGACCTTGCAGTTAATCTGAATGATCCAAAAGTTGGCGACCCTACCCCTTTCACTCAAATTTTCGTATGGGATAAGTTTAGCGAGACCATTTATCTGATCTCGCCTCACTTTTCGATAGTCGTTGAGAGTGGGCGTATTCTGTATAAAAAACAACTGCCCGAAACTCTGCATCCCTTCATTGAAGTAGAAGAAGGCGGTAGAGCTCTTGGCGACTGAATATGCCGACTCTTTTTCATTGGACATTGCTTTGACGATTCCGCGTTGGGGTGTGAAAAGTCCTGTTTCGAGGATACCTGATGGCGTGCTCATCTATAAGCGCTTTCCTGATATACGATAGCTCTATTCTGCTTGCCATCGCGCGTCTGTCTACAAAGATCGCTCCGGGCGGTTTTATCCATCTTCGCGCACTTGTTCGATTTCTATCTGAATCAATTCAAGCAAACGATTCGTGAAGATGTATTGAGGATAATAGTCGACAGTGGAAATACTGCTCATCAGAAGGGAAAACTGGTCTTTACAGTCGGCCAGATTGCTCAGCACGTCAGCGGACAAATCCTCGTCGTTCCTTATCTCGTCAAGCTGTCGCAACTTGCAAGTGATGTATGCAGTCGCCTGCTCTGGGCAACAGTCTGGCTTGCCAAGATTATGCCAGCCTTCGTCAACCAATATCGCCTTGCTCATGGTCCGCCATTCATTGGTACGCTATGAGATGCCTTTTCCGCTCTATCAGCCGCAGCCTGAGTCAAGTATATGCCTTTGCGCTTCCGAGGGGAAAGTCAGGGGACGCCAATTGTAATCTTTACAAGCTCCTTGGAAAAAGTGCCTGACGCTAAGCCCTGATTAACTGACGCCTGCGCCTTCATCCCCCTTTTCCCGTAAGGACTTAGCCATGGCAAGGAAATTGCCGCGCCTAACAGGACACCCATCGCAGCGTAAGCGCCAAGACCTGGAGCTACGCCGCCAATACGGACCTCAGAAAACGGAAGCATTCACTATGAATATCAATGAAGCCAAGATTCTCATCATCGCCACCCACGGATTCGAGCAATCTGAGCTGGAAGTCCCCCGGGATCGCCTGCGCGACGCGGGCGCCACAGTACATGTCGCATCTATCCAGCCTGGACGCATCAGAGGATGGAGCGGCAAGGACTGGGGCGAGGAAGCGCCCGTCGACAAGAACGTAGAAGACATAGACGTGGAGGATTACCACGCGGTGGTCTTTCCCGGAGGGCAGATCAACCCTGACTTACTCCGAGTAGAGAAAACAGTGATAGACCTGATCCATAAATTCAACATCGCCGAGAAGCCCATCGCCGCCATCTGTCACGGCCCCTGGCTATTAATCGAGGCGCAAATCGTCCGCGGCATTCGCGCCACCTCTTACAAGTCCATCATCACCGACATGAAAAACGCAGGCGCGGAATGGGTGGATGAAGCTACCGTGCGCGACCGCAATATCATCACCGCCCGCCACCCTGGCGACCTCGACGCCTTTGTGAGCGCCATCAAGGACGCTATCGCTGCACTATAGCCGCAGATCGCATTCATCCGTGAATACCTA
This sequence comes from Hahella sp. NS-SX17, assembly GCF_057367735.1. Classification (NCBI taxonomy): domain Bacteria; kingdom Pseudomonadati; phylum Pseudomonadota; class Gammaproteobacteria; order Oceanospirillales; family Hahellaceae; genus Hahella; species Hahella sp. NS-SX17. Next base: position 3,668,031 of record NZ_CM170632.1, on the reverse strand, counting down.
ACAGGGAGTCCGCTATGCAGGAACAAATTATCCGGTCAACATCGCCATTCTCTCCCTCAGTCGTCCATCGCGACCAATACCGGGCCCTGCATAGCCGCAACCTCTGGGCCCACTTCATGAACATGGCGCTGGCCCTCTGGCTTATCTGCTCTCCGGCGCTGCGGGACTACAGTGAGCCTGGAATGATATACAGCGACGTAGTCGCCGGCGCTGCGTTACTTGTGTTCGCCACGCTTTCCCTGTCCTGGCGCTGCAGGTGGGCGCGCTGGATATGCGCCATCGTGGGTCTGTGGCTGATGTCCGCGCCACTGCTATTCTGGACACCCAATGCAGCCGCCTATTTGAACGACACGCTGACGGGCATTCTGGTGATCGGCTTCGCCATTGCGCTGCCGCCTGCTCCTGGCGTTTCCTCGCGAGCCGAACTTGATGAAACCAACCTTCCCCCAGGCTGGGATTTCAACCCTTCCAGTTGGTTTCAACGTCTGCCGATCATCGCCCTGGCCATGGTCGGCCTGCTGATATCGACCTATTTATGCGCGTATCAGTTACAGCATATTCCCGATGTATGGGACCCATTCTTCGCCGGTTCGCGCACTGATCCCCAAAACGGCGCCGAGGAAATCATCACCTCTTATGTGTCCGAAGCCTGGCCGGTTCCCGACGCTGGCGTGGGCGCGGTGACTTACGCACTGGAGATCCTGTCCGGACTGATAGGGGCTCATAAGCGCTGGCGGACTATGCCCTGGCTGGTGGCGCTGTTTGGATTCATGATCGTCCCCTTGGGAATTGTGTCCATTACCTTCATCATCATTCAACCCATCCTGTTAGGAACCTGGTGCGCCCTCTGTCTGATCGCCGCCGCCGCGATGTTATTGCAGATCCCCTATTCACTGGACGAACTAGTGGCCACAGGGCAATTTCTGTATCGGCGCAAACGCGCTGGACGCTCGCTATGGAAAGTGTTTTTCCTGGGCGACGAAGACAAGGACGGCCGCGTTGCCCCGGAACCCAGCTTCGAGCAACGCCCCGTCGCGATCATGAAGGACATTGTCGGCGGCGGCGTGGGGCTGCCCTGGAATCTGGCGTTATGCATTTTCATCGGCATCGGGCTGATGTGCACGCGCCTGCTGTTCGGGACGGAGGGAGCCATGGCGGACTGGGACCACTTGATTGGGTCGTTGACCGTCACTGTAGGGGTGATTGCGTTGACGGAAGTAGCGCGTCCGGTCCGTTTTCTTCTGATCCCCCTTGGAATCTGTCTGTTGCTGACGCCATTCGCCTACGCCCCAGGCCTGGGCGCCTCCCTGGCCAGTCTGGCCGCAGGCCTGGCGCTGGCTTTGTTAAGTCTGCCGCGAGGCGCTGTTCGTAGACACTATGGAAACTGGAACCGCTGGATATTCTAATCTGACGTGAAGCAGGCTTTAAAAAGCGGGCTAACGCGCCCGCCTATTGAATCGGCTGTAAAGCGTCAGGGCTGGCGCTATTTAGGGCGCCAGTTACCGTCTCGCTTCACATACTTCTGTTTAACGGCAGACCATGCCACCCGGCGCGCAGTTTCATCCCGAGAGGCTTCACCGCGGCGGTCTTCGGGGTCTCTATATTGCTCCCAGGCATGATTGAACGCGGCCAGATAGATTTCCTGCGCGTGCTTTGGCAGCACATTCGCGACATTGTCGGGCAATTCGTTGAGGCGCTCATAAGGCATTCTCCATCCCCCTTGAAAATATTTGCAGGCGAGCTTCGCACTGGACGAAATATCAATGCGGGCGTCGCCGAGGATAAGACGCAAGACGTCCGTAGTCTTACAAGAATCAAAATCCGCGCCAGCTTCCTGTAAGGACACCCACCTTTGAGCCCACTTTCGGTTACAACTCTTACCGGGACACCCACTTTAGTTCTAGGCGCCCAGTTTATTTATCAAGACACCCACCTCAGGCTGGCACGGCCCTTGTATCGTTAATCAACATGGAGGTCGCCCGCGTCGTCGGTCAGTAACCGTCGCGCTGCTGCAGTCTGAAGCAGGAAGCGATCGCATCACTCATCAATAAAGGAAAGTTGGAAAGAGTCATGTCGGATACTACAAACACCTCAGCACGTCCGCTGGTCATCGTCACCGGTTCCGCCGGCGATATTGGCTCCAGCCTTATTCTTACCTTGGCGGGAAAGTATCAAGTCATTGGTATGGACCGTGAAGAAACACCCCTGGCCGACCACAGCTACATCCTGGACCTGACCTCCTGGGATGACGTCAAGAAAACCTTCGACGCCTTCCGGGAGGACTTCGGCCGCCACATCGCCGCGGTCTTTCACTTGGCGGCGTATTTCGATTTCTCGGGCGAAGACTCCCCGCTTTATGAGCAAGTCAACGTGGACGGCGCACGCAATCTCATGACTGCGTTACAGGACTTCTACGTCGAACGTTTCATCTACTCCAGCACCATGCTGGTCCATCGCGCCAGCGAGCCCGATGGCGATCCCATCACTGAGCAAACGCCGCTGGACCCGGATTGGGTGTATCCCGAGTACAAAACCAAAGCGGAAATCATCATCAAGGAGAATGCCGGCGCCATGCCTTACAGCATCCTGCGTCTCGCTGGCCTGTATGATGACAAACAGGCTGCGCCGGTCTTGTCGCAGCAGATCGCGCGCATCTACGAGAAGGATCTGAAGAGCCATTTGTATCCCGGCGACACCGACGCAGGCCAGGCTTATGTGCATCGTCAGGACCTGATGAGCGCATTTTTGAAAACACTACAGCGTCGCCGCGATCTGCCCAAGGAAAATATCATGTTGATTGGCGAAGAGCGCGCCGTGAGTTATGGCGATCTGCAGGATCGCATCGGCGAGCTGATTCATGGCGAGGACCACTGGCGCACCCTGCCCGTTCCCAAATCGCTCGCCAAGGCCGGAGCCTGGGCTGAAGGCAAAGCCGAGCCGATCATTCCAGACAGCATCGACAAAGGCGAAAAGCCGTTCATCAAGCCGTTTATGGTGGATATGTCTTCCGATCATTATGAATTGAATATCAGTCGCGCCTCCGAACTTCTGGATTGGCGCCCTCGGCACGCCCTGTATGACGATCTGGAGAAGTTAATCGCTAACTTAAAGAAAGACCCAAAAGGCTGGTACAAAACCAATGGCGTTACCCCGCCGGAATCCCTGAAGGCGTCTTAATCGATTAGGTAAATGTTTGATTACGCGATAAAAAAACCATCCCTCGTCGGCCGCTCCGGCGAGGTTTTCACTCATACCGACACTTGCGCCATATACAATTTTGCTTTCAATACAGGGTATCACTTATCCGCCTTTTGGCCGCCTCGCCTTGAAATGCAAGCCAATTACACTTGACATCGATCCCGTCATGACTTTTAATTCGACTTGCTTATACTTGCATTTCAGCCTAGGTGTTGCATATGGATACGCAGTCTCAAAAATCTCCCCGACAACTCGCCGAAGAAGCGATTCAGCGTTATCGCACTGAATATCTGACAGACCTCGAAAAATGGTCCGAAGAAGAGCTGATGATGTTAGGCGATACCCCAGTCTCCAAGGAACAGAGACGCTACAAAAAGCTGTCCTTGAAAGAGATCAGCCGCTTGATGGATCAGTCATCCATGGAATATCAACTCAAACGTATGAAATCCCGCGGATGGTGAAGGCGCTGGGTTCTCCGATTGCGCGCCAACGCCTTCCGTTTCAGTTCATCCCGTATTTTTGGGGATAGTGATGACAATTTCCTTGCCTTTGTTGTTAATCGTCATACCGGACTCAAGCACCGGATCGGATAACGTCATAGATTGAGAAAACCGGCTGGCGGACAGCGTTTTGCCCGCCCCCCCACCTGGGCCGCTCTCCCCTTCACTGCTAACCTTGCCGGAAATTCTCAATGTATCCCCATCCAGATCCGCGTTCAGCTCCACCTTCTCACCTTCGGGAACACTCAGGGTTATTTTGTATTCCTTGGCTGTCTCGTCCACGTCTATGCTGGGTCCAGGCGATGACAATCCAAAGCCTTGCATATTGAAAGTCGAATGACCTGGAAGCATTTGCTTCATCATCTCATCCATGCGCTTCTGCATTTCTGCAAATTGTCCGCGCGGGTCCCAATTTTCCCCCCAGGGGTCCCAGTTCCTGGGCCAGGGATCAGGCTTGGCGCTCAGGGGTAGATTAACCCTGGGCGTATTTTGCGCCTCCAGGGCCGTAACCTTTTGCTTCAGCTCCCAGGTGTAATAACCCAGGCTTGCAATCGCCGCTAAGCCCACGCCAGCAGCAACGCCGAGCAGTGTGTTTCTGGTTTTACTTTGCATGTTAGCAACCTCCCTCAATAACCAGAGGCCCTCACGCCTCGATCTTCATGGCGGCGGGCGGAGAGGCCGGGCCTCGTCGGCGGAGGCGGACCTCCTCAGCCCCGCCTCCGTATGGATTACAAATCAATCGCCAGACTATGAATGAATAGCGATGCGCTTTACCTTCCCGGCGTCCGGCTCGCGCCGTGGAATCTCCAGTTTGAGCACGCCGTTCTTGAGTTGCGCATGGATGTCTTCCGCATTAGCGTCGTCCGGCAACGACAGGGTGCGCTGGAACGCCCCGTAAGAACGTTCAATGCGATAGAACTGCTTGTCCTTGCTCTCGCTCTTCTCTTCTTTTTGTCCACGAATCAGCAGTTGATCGCCCTTTACTTCTATGGATAAATCCGACTCCGACAAGCCCGGAACATCCAGGGCGATTTCATAGCGCTTTTCATCGCCGGACACGTCGATCAAAGGCCGGTACTCCCGACTGGCGCCGAGCCGCTCAAGGGGCGACGCCCCGCGCCGGGAAAGCATGGACGGCATCCCAAAGGCGCTGAACGCATCATCGAATAAACGATCCATCTCCTGATGCAAACGCAGCAGCGAGTCCGCGCCGGACGCTGAAGCCGGCGGGTTCACGTCAGCGGCCGCGTCCTGACGGGAAACCGGCAGTTGCTCGCGCTGAGCATGGCGCACGTCTTCGTGTTTAAACCAGTTCCAGGGGTTGAGTTTATTCAGTTTCATCTTCCGCTCCTCCACATAGATTTATGCATCACAGGTAAACAGAAATATTGAAAATGCCTTTCACATGGCCGCCCGTGGCCGACACAGGCGAACGTCAGGCGCCGCTTGGACGTCAGGCCGCCTGGTTAGCCGCGTCAGAGCAATCTTCAGAGCCTGCCTCGCCTGCATGCTCCAGCAGGCGACCATCCTCGTTGATCGCAATCTGTTTAGGCTTCATCGCCTCTGGAATGTTCTGCTTCAACCTAATCGTCAGCAGGCCATTGCTGAGTGAAGCCTCTTGCACCTCTACGTACTGCGCCAGATTGAAAGTACGCTCGAATGTCCGTCCCGGAATTCCCTGATACAGGTAATTACGGGAAGCGTCTTGTTCCTTGCGACCGCGCACGGTTAACAGGTTTTTCTCCACCATAATTTCAAGCTCACTCCGTGCGAAGCCCGCCACCGCCAAAGTAATGGCGTATTGGTTCTCCTCCAGAGCTTCAATGTTATAGGGCGGATAAGCGGGTGCGTCGGTCTCGCCGGTAAGCGCACGATTGATCAGCGACGCCAGTCGGTCAAAGCCGACGCTGCTGCGATAAAGCGGGGTTAAGTCGATTGAGTTCATTGTATATCCTCCGGTTTGAAGCAATATAAATAAAGTCAAAGGACCAAGGGGCTATCCCTGGCGTTTACCAATTTATGGTCGGAAGCCGGCTTTTCAAGGGGGAGTTTTTCATAACAATTTGGACAGGTTTCAGGCAATGGCGAAGACGAATGCGAGACGCTGGACGAGGTTATTCCGCCAGCTTGAGATAATTGTCGGCGATGGCCTCATAGCGCCCGTTGTCCTTCAACGTCTGTAGCCGCTGATTGAATAGGTCGCGCAGCTCGGCGGACTTGAAAATAGCGTAACGAGGAGCGCTGTTGAACAAGGGATGAACGGTAAAGGGAGCTTCGTAAATCGGGCTGGTCAGCTGTAGTTGATTCAAATAGTAATGGAAGATTCGCTTATCAAGAATGATCGCATCAGCGCGCTTCAAAAACAGCATTTGCACCTGCGACCGTTGATCCACAACTTCTTCGATCTGCGAATTCTGCTCCGCCATTCTGCCGTATTCCGGAGGCAGATAAAGGGGCGCGTTCTGGAACACGACCAGCCGTTTATCCTTCAGATCCTCCACTTTAATAATCCCATCCGCGTGCTCTCGCAGCGTCACCACAATGTTCTGGTAGTAAACCACCGGATCGGAAAGATAGTAACCGCCATCCGAATAGCTTCCCGGAGGCAGATTGAAGGCGCCGTCGACGCGCTGATTTCTCAGCTCCGCAAAAAGCCTGCGATTTGTTGTATAAATGAAGTTAACTGCATATTCCTGCTCAGAAAAAGCCTCTCGAATAATATCCACCACCAGACCGCGATTTTCTTCGGCGATAACATACGGGGCGATGGAAGAAGACGTGATCAGCTCAAGCTGACGCCGAGGCGTCTGATCAGCGGCGTAACACTGACCAGCAAAAAGCGTCAGAAGACAAAAGACACTGAATACGACACAGCGAATCATGAGCGACGCCACATAATCAAACGATCACCGTCAAATCAATACACGCCAAACGCGCTCTCCAGCGAATGCTCCCTTATCAATCATAGACGCCCGCCGGGGTAGCGCAAGTCGCTACGCAGGTCCTGCGCCACCACACTCAGCACTCCCACCCAAGACCGTCACTCCCTTAGTACGACCGACTATCGCCCCCACCTAATAAGTACGTTAACTGGCGACTATTGGCCCTTAGCAAGTGCGCCTTGAGGCTTCTGCAAGTGTGTAGTGTTGGTTCGTTCAGGATGGGTTTAAGTGATATGACGTTTAAGCGCATTCCGACCAACAAGACAGAAGATGAAACAGATAGATTATATTCGCGGACTCAAGCTTACTCAGGGAAAGCGAACAATCCACTCTTAGCCAGTTCCCGCCATAAGTCGATATACTTCTGCTGGCCACTGACATTCTCTGAACATATCTTGAGGGTAGCGGACATCTTGTCGGCGAATATATTTCCCCCTTCCTTTCCTAAAGCCTCTGCGTCAGCAAGTATCATATTTCTTTTCGCTTCTGGAAGAGTTTCCATCAATACTTTGGAGTATCGCCACAGAGAATTGAACTCTTCCTGCGTCACGTTTGAATTCAGGCCATTTATGACATGCGTCATGATAACAGCTACGTCTGCTCCATTACTGAGGTCATTTAATGACCTTGCTCGTGCTGGGGCTGATGACTCTATCAACATGGCCAAGACCTCATATGCCGCAGAGCATGTCGCCCACGCGTCGGCTTGGCGGTTGACGTCTTCTATCAGAATAAAAGGCTTGCTTCCGTCTACATAAGAAAGATTCTCAGCGCATAAAGCTACTTGCCCTTGAAGGAAATATACAGCAGCTACAACCAGCAGCGTCTGGCTTTTCATTCCTCACCTATTAGGTTTTGGCCCAGAAAGCTAACGTGATAAGTTCGCTAAGCTGACCTTAGCAGCCAAACAAACTGGTTAAAAAAGTGCTAAAGGCCTACTGTATTAATCATAGACGACTTAACTTTTTCCGACGACTGTTTGGAATAAGTGGTTTACTATTAATAACTTATACCGGATTATCCCCCTAACCAAGCCAATCCCGACATGGAGACACAGGCATGAGCGCCGCACTTTTGATTATCGATATGCAAGTTGGATTATGCACAGGCGAAGAAGCCGCGTTCGATGTCGACAACCTGATTGCGCGCATTAATGACCTTGCCGCAAAGGCGCGAAAGGCCAAGGCGCCGGTTATTTTTATGCTGCATGAAGAATCTGTGGGAGCGCTAGTGTATGAAACGGAAGGCTGGCGTTTGAGTCCGGACCTTACTTCCGCACCTGAAGATATCCACTTGCGCAAGAAGACACCCAACTCTTTCCACCAAACCGATTTACACGCCCTGCTCCAACAGCACGGCGTGACGCGCCTGATCGTTTGTGGCCAGCAGACCGAACTTTGCCTTGACACCACCGTACGCCAGGCGCTTCCTTTGGGTTACCAGGTTACCCTGGTGAAAGACGGCCACTCCACCTGCGACAACGGCGTTCTTACCGCACAACAGGTCATTGCGCATCACAATCAATTGCTGCGGTACATGGGTGGATTCGACGTGGGAGTTGAGGTAGTTTCAGCATCCGCAGTAACGTTCCAATAAACCACGCCTTGAGTGAGCGCCATTTAGCCGTCGCGCTCACTCCTCACAAGCGCTTTCCCCTATCTCCAGCAACTGAAACTCATACCCGCCATAGCCTTTGTGTAAGGGGCGGAGGTAATCAATGGGGAACTGGTGCGGCACGCCTTTCATACACACGGAAATCTGGCTGTCTGAAAGCAGATTCGCCATGCGTGTGGCGACTTCGTCTTGCGCTTCCGAGTCGCTGTAGGGATAGATCAGTTTGTTGACGTACTGCTGATATTTTTCTGCGCTGACGGACTCGACATCAAAAGCAATGCAGTTTCCTCTCGCGCAATTGTAGGTGACGGGGATGGCCTTAAGGGCGACGGCTTCATCGCTTTTAATTTGCCGCAAATAGGGCCCCAGCACTCGAAAAACAAGGAGCGCCAAAATAACGATAACAACCAGAGATATTGCCGTTTTCTTAATCATATCTACTACTAAAAATCTGTATTTCGCCGGGTTAACGCATTCCCTGCCATGACTCAAATCCAACAACGCCATCACGCAAGAGCAGCTTTCCAAGTGCTTGGTTTCAGGCGAAATCGAGTCAGTTTGTTATGTCTGTTCAAGTGGAGTTAACTAAGTAAACTCAGTGGCGAAACAGTAACAGATGCGATCTCTTTCACAATATCGCAAACGGACTACGCCCCGATCAGGGGGCGCAATATTGGCTGAATTTTGTGCGTATTGTGGATGATAACAGGAAGCTAAAGCCCCTGATGTTTTCGCCATTCCCCTGGCGAGCATCCAACACAGACCTCGCCGCCGTGATCGAAACACTGGATTTGAAAGATGTCACTCTGGTGGGATTCTCCACAGGCGGCGGCGAAGTGGCGCGCTACATAAGTCGACACGGAACGCAGCGAGTCAAAAAGGCGGCGTTGATCTCCGCAGTAACGCCCCTGATGCTGAAGACGGATAACAATCCCATCGGTTTGCCGCTGCAAGTGTTTGACGATATCCGCAATGCGTCTCTCAAAGACCGCTCTCAGCTCTATCTGAATATCGCATCGGGTCCTTTCTTCGGCTTCAATCTCCCGCGCGCATATTCCTGCCGGGTATACGCCACTTAGAAGATTGAGTACGCTTTCATACACAGAAGCGTCTTTTTCATCCGTTAACAAATTCAATAGATTAGCGACTACAGACTCTATCTGCGCACCATTTAGCAGCCCTGCTTCGATGTCATCTCCCAACTCATCGATCAGTAAATCCCTGGCGTCATTACGACTGTCGCAAATTCTGCTTATTAGTGAGCGCCACACACAACTCTCCCGACAATGACCAACCCTTTTTTATTGCAAAAACGCCACAAAAGTTTCACCAAATATTCTACAAACACAACATCGCCGACTTCTAGAATTAGCAGGGTTAGCGGTAGACCTTTTGTGTAAGTAACACCTCGGAATCAGGTGGCGTCTTTCGCCATCTTGCTAGAAGGGAAGTCCAGGATAGACGGGGTTCAAGCTAACCTGGAATTACCTCCGCATAAATGCTGAAGACTGAACGAACACCTCTTGGGGGCGGCCCAGCCCCCGTTTTTAATTTCTCCAGCTCGTATCCATTATCTGAGAGAAGCCGCCCTCAACGCTGAACTGTCGATACAATCCCCCGCTTCCGGTTTAAGCGACGGTAGCTGTTCAAGCGATAAGGGTTCTCACTCCGGTAGACGTCCAGGGGCGCGAGCATTGCTCCGTCCCGATTCAAGGTGTTGTCGATGACTTCAACGATACGTCTGTTTGGCCAGGGTTTGCAGGTTAGGCTCAACAGCTCAGCGAAGGCTTCACGCTCTTTTCCAGCGCCATGGATCAACGCCAGAGCGCCATACCCCAATGCGGTGGAGCGACTGACTCCTGCATGGCAGTGGATGACCAAACGACTATCAGGGTCGTCAATAATCGTCTGCACTGTTTTCAGCGTTTCACTGATCACCGTATCAAAGTGTTGAGTGGCCTCCGCCCGCTCTTGATCAAAGACGCTTACGATGTGATGCGCCTCGACATGAGAGGCCAGGTCCGGGATGGCATGGTCACTGATATCCGGGTCAAGCAAAGAAATTACGTGGGTTGCAGGCCAGGCTTTCGCCACTGCTTCGACGTTATATAGGCATGAAATTCTTAAAAGCCCGGTGGAAACGCGTCCTGTCATATCAAGTCCTTAATGGCCAATTTGCTTGTACGATCCCAGAGCCTACCAGTCGCGACAGTAATTGGACAGCCTCCGCATCCGGCCGTCGCCAACCGAATGCGGATTGTTCAGGTTCAGACTGACAACAACAACGCCCCCGCCGTCTGCCCGCTTTGCAGCAACGTGTGCGCCTCTGCGACGCTTTCCAGAGGAAACTTACCGGCGATTTCAACAGCCATCCCGTTGGTTAACTGCTCCATCACAGCCTGGCCGCTGGCTCGATAATGCTTTAAGTCCATCATATGCAATAGCACGCTGGGGCGGGTGAACTGAATTGCGCGCGCCATCGCATCCATCGGCAGACTTTCCAGCATGCCGGAAGGCTGTCCAATACAGGCGACAGTTCCAAAGGCCTTGACGCTCTCCATGCTCTTCAGCAAGGTATCGGCGCCAACGCCATCTATCACATAATCCACGCCGACGCCCCCGGTGAGCGCTTTTGTCTCTTCCGCAAAATCCTGCTCCCGATACAGAATCACGTCGTCATAGCCTTTGCTTTGCGCAATCACCGCTTTCTCCGCACTTCCGACCGTTCCAATCAAACGTAAGCCCAGCTTATTCGCCCACTGACCCAGCACCTGCCCGAGCCCGCCAGCCGCAGCCTGCACCAGCATGACGTCGCCAGGGGCGACAGGCCGTACCCGATACAGCAACATATGAGCTGTCATGCCTCGCAATAAGGCTGACGCCGCCGCGTCATCCGAAACCGCATCAGGGACCGACAATAACCTCTCCGCCGCGAGATTGCGATGACTGCAATATCCGCCTAGAGGGAGTCCCGCGTAGGCCACGCGCTGCCCGACTTGCAGGCCGCTAACGCCCTGCCCCAGCGCCTCGACGATGCCCACAGCCTCTACGCCCAGCACTCGCGGCTCGTCCGCCACAGGATAGAGGCCGCAGCGGAAATAAATATCCACGAAATTGACGCCCACCATGGTGTGACGGATGCGAACTTCCCCCGGCGCTGGCGGATCGAGCTGAAATTCCTTGGCCTGCAATACCGACGGCTCGCCAATCTGGGTCATTTCAATACGAATAGGCGTACTCATTTTTGTCTCCTTAGTTCAATAGGCCCACAAGCGCTGATGAATCGCTGGGGTGGGTGTCCTGCTAACCTTAACGCCAACCGCTTCTGCACATAATTCCCCAAAAACAATCAGCTTTTGTGCATAATTGCACAATGAAATCGATTAACTGGGATGACATTCGTTATTTCCTCGCGCTGGCGGATGCGGGCAGCCTTTCCGCGGCAGCGCGCGCACTATCCGTGGAGCACAGTACGGTAAGTCGCCGGGTGGAAGCGCTGGAGCGCGAGTTAGGGATACAACTTTTCAATCGTCTGCCGCGACGCTGGCGCCTCACCGAGGACGGACAAATTTTACTGGAGCCAGCGCGCCGCATAGCGGCGCAAGCGCAAGGGCTGCTCCGTATCGCTGACGGCATGTCCGCACTGTCCGGTCGGGTGCGGGTCTCAGCGCCGCCCTTACTGGCCAGCCTGATATTGGCCCCGCGTTTAAACGAACTGCGCGAACAGCTACCGCAGATTGAGTTGGAGTTAGTGGGCGACCTGCAGAACGCAGACCTGCATGAGCGTGAAGCGGATATCGCCCTACGCATGCGCCGCCCGGAACAGCAGGATCTGGCGGCGCGCCCTCTGGCCAGGTTGGGTTACAACCTTTACGCCAGCAAAGACTACCTGGCGCAACACGCAAAGGAGACATGGCGATACGTGGGCTATGAACGCAGCATGCAATCCGCGCCGCAGCAGCAATGGTTGGATTCTTTGCCACGCCAAACGCCAATTATGTTTCGCTCGAATGACTTGAACGTACTGGCCAGTGCGATCGTCAACGGAGCCGGTGTTGGAGTGCTGCCTGGGTTCATGGGACGGCTTTATCCGCAATTAGAGCAAATTGAAGACCCAGCCTGCCCTGTAGTGCGGGAACTGTGGCTGGTTATCCACCCAGACCTGCGACGATCGCCGCGGGTGCGCAAGGTCGCGGACGTCCTGATCGCCTTATTTGAGACCGGCGTCATATAAGGCTCTCCTTCTTGTCGCCGGGCTTTATCTTTACCGTCGGCCGTTCTATATTCGCTATCAGGACGTTGAGCTGTTGTTGATGCAGTCATTTCATGCCGCAGCTACTCACTCAAACACCACAAGGAGGCTTCCAAAATGGTAACTCAAGCAGACATCACCGCTCCGGAAAAGGTGATCAAATCCTCTACTTCCACCATCCAGCGTGGCGTCGCCAAAGCCGACGGCAAGTTGTGGATGACCGCCGAAACCCTACACTTCGCTCCCTACAACGAAGACATTGGACCAGGCCCTTACAACATTCCCCTCACCGATATCGCAAAAGTGGAAAAGCACAGCCTTCCGCCCTTATTGCCCGAGGGCTTTAAAGTAACGCTGATGAACGACCACACCTACCAGTTCATCGTGGCCAATTCAGAAACCTGGATCGAACTGATCGAGAAATACCGCGACGCGCTCGGCGTTAACGTGATCGAATAAACGGACAAGGCTGGCTTGAGTTCGTCTGAGAAGAGTCAGCCTGTCAAAGTCGCCAGCAAGCCGAGAAATCAAGGCTAGACTTACGTAGTTTTCCTCGCCACCAAAAAATACACATCTTTTGAGGTTTCAGGGACCCACTTATAAGCCATTTCAAACCCAGCGCTTTCCATACTGGCTTCAAGGCCCTTACGGGACAGGAATTTCACATAAGGCATGAGTCGCAGAAGTTTGCCCAGCGGAGTGATAAGCCTCAGATAAGGCCTCGTGTCAGACAGGCAGGCAGTATTGCTGATAAACACGCCACCGGGCTTTAACAGTCTGTACGCCTGTCGCACCGCCTGATCGGGATCACGCAATAAATGCAGAATATTCAGCCCTAGAATCGCATCATAGGCCTCTGACTGCCCACTAAAATCGTCCAACGTCGCCACTTCGAATCTCAATCCTGAGATGGGTTGGGCGCTTAGCTTAGATCTGGCGATGTCTATCATCTGTGCGGATACGTCTGTGGCCAGATATTCGGCCACTCGGGGCGCATGCGCGATCGCCGTAGATCCAGTCCCACAACCAAATTCCAGCACTCGCATATCCTCGCGAAGGAATTGTTGGGTAACGGCGAGCTTTTTCTCGTAGGCGCCAAGATCGGACACAGGTCTTCTGGCGTATTTTTCAGCGACTTTGTCCCAGAATTTGATTGAGTAGTCCATCCGGAGCCTCTTGGTAGTTGACGGTTAGAGATTAGGATTTTACCTATGCGCAGTTATTGCTAACATTCCTGAATATGAATTTAGGTTATGCATATTTGTATGGAATGGCGTCCAATAATCTTTGACTGGAACCGGGCGCGGGCTTTTCTGGTTACCGCAGAGGAGGGTTCGCTGTCGGCAGCTGCCCGCGCATTAGGCATTTCCCAGCCAACGTTGAGCCGACAGGTTTCTGCGTTAGAAAAAGAGCTTAGTGTCGCACTCTTCGAGCGAGGCTCAAAAGGACTTGAACTTACGCCTAACGGATTGGCGTTGTTAGGCTATGTCCGCGCAATGGGAGAGGCGGCGGGCGGATTATCCATGGCCGCTTCCGGTCATGCCCAGTCAGTGGAAGGAACTATTGTCATCTCCGCTACAGAAGTGACCGCCGCCTTTATCCTGCCGTCAATCATTATGAAGTTGAGAGAGTCTTATCCCGGCCTCCATATCGACATCATTGCTTCCAACACAGCCAGCGATTTAAAACGCCGGGAAGCGGACATCGCCATCCGCGCGTTCCGCCCTACTCAACCGGATTTAATCGCCAGAAAACTCAGCGATATGAAAGCAACGCTTTACGCTACGCCAAGCTATCTCGACAACTTAGGCCGCCCTATAACTCCAAAGAACTTCGGTAACGCCCGCTTTCTAGGTTTCAGCACCAACAATGACGCTTATATGAAAGCACTGATAGAGCATGGATTTGAATTAAGCGACAAAAACTTTCCCGTGAAGACAGATGGACACTTAGCGCACTGGGAAATGACCAAACAAGGCCTCGGCATCGGCGCCATGCCAATTGAAATTGGCGATATGGAGCCATCGGTCGAAAGAATCCTTCCTGATCGCGAGGTATTCAAAGGCGAAAACTGGCTCGTATCCCATCGCGAACTGAAAATGAACCTGAGGGTCAGAACCGTTTTTGACTTTTTGGTGGGAGAGTTGTCTTGATATTTTCACTTCACTTTATGAAAGCCTGAAACTGTTACTTTATAAGTGTAATAATTTACTTATAAAGCGTCATCTAACACATTGAAGATATGACATTTAAAGATTAAAAATAGTGTTGACGCATCGCTATCTCTCTTTTAAAAAGTAAAGCCATAGCGCCGGCTATCTTTTGGCCGATAGGGGAACTACTAGATGGCGTACATATGTCACTTTATAAATAATGTCCCTCCATAATTCATGGCGTTCAACTCTCAGTCCTCGCCTCAGCAGGAAAAATACATAACTTACAGGAGCTTATGAATGAAAGTCACGGCCAAGGGCATTTCCAGATATGCTCTCATGCTTGCACTCGTGTTGAGTAACACTAGCTGTGCAAAGACTCCGGAACCTAGCTCCACAGCAGCTACCACACAGGTTAAAGCAAGCACACCTGAAAGGAGCGACAAAGAGGAAGAGTCCAAAAAAGAATCTTTCTCTGAGTTCTATGATGCTTTTTCTATAGCAATCGACAAGAGCGACTGGAGGTCGTTAGCTGAGCTTACAAAATTTCCATTTATATTTCAGGGTCAACTCGATATGGAAGGGAGACTAAGCATCGATAAAGAAGCATTTATTAAGTTAATGCCTTTATTTCTAGAGCAGGAAACCTTTATTAACTTAGACGGCGATATGTTTCCAACAACTTACCGAGTCATCGCAGTAACGCCACTAGAAGAAAGCATGCGCGTTCAGACAGATCAAGCGGATGTTCATGACTTTCACTTTTCTAAAGTCAATGGACATTGGCGACTGATAAGAATTTATACCGACTTAAATAATATCGAGACAATCAGGGAGTAGAACATATGTTGACGGTAAAGTTGGGCAGTAAAGGTAAAGACGTAACAAAACTTCCTTTGTGAACTGGGTTATGAATCAGGCTGGCATTAAGGGTACAAATAATGCTCTGGCAAAAAGTTGGGCTACTTGGGGTATTGAAGTTAAAGCTCCTTTCAAAGGCGCTATCACCGTTATTAAGCGAAAGAATAAAAGTTCTGATGCAAGCACAGGAAGTTCAACCGGATACCATGTCGGCTTTTATGAGTCCTCGACGACAGCAGCGTTAACACTTTTGGGCGGAAATCAAAGTAATAAAGTAAAATCTTCTTCCTTTCTATTGCGCTCATACGAAGTGGTCGCTTATCGAAAGCCGTTTCAAATCTACGTTGACTATCCGATTCTCAATAGCGCGAGGCTCAATAATTACTGCTAGACTGCTAGCGCCCCCAAACACTGACTTTCAGGAAAATGGGGTACATAATCTTACATAACAGGCAGGTTAAGCTAAATAGCGATAGAAAGCCTTTACACTTGGCGGCTTGTTAATCCCCAACCACCATCTACACTCCTTTAACAGCCATTTGATATGGCGTAGCGGGTATCTGATTAACCAAAGGGAGTGTGTTATGACGAACAGCAGCAAATCCGACGACCAGATTGTTTACGCCAAGATTCATCCCTCCATCGGCATCGCTCGTGTTGGTAATTCCCTCGCAGAAGACGGTTTTTATATTGGGCCGCAGGTGTCGAACCCGCCTCCCAAGGAACCCGGTGAATATCGTGACGCCTCCGGCGCTTTGAAGCGCGAAGTGGCGGAGTTCCGTATCTATGGTTATGACGGCAACGGTCAGGTGGTGCGGGAGTTGTCGATTGATGATGAGACCCAGATTGAATGGACGGTGGAGCTGGCCAATCATAAGGCGGCCTGGTACAACTTTGAACTGGCGCTGGATATTCCCGAGGCTGCGACGGCGACGCCCAGTAAATTACGCAACGCCAGCGTGAAAGACCGCAGCGAGCTCTCTATTACTCCTGGCCCCCGTTCTATCGACACCCCTTCCAGCTATGGCCCGGAATATCAATTTCGGGGCGGAAAGTTCATGGGAACGGACGTACCACTCGGAGAATTGCGAACAGACGCGACCGGTCGTTTGCTGGTGTTTGGCGGTCATGGCAAGTCCGCTTCATACGATGGCAAGCCGCCCACTACCTTCGCCAATAACGACGGCTGGTATGACGACACCAGCGATGGCCCTATCACCGCCAAGGTTGTTTTCAACGGCAGGAAACTGGATGTGGCGCCGGCCTGGGTAGTAGTCGCGCCCCCCAATTATGGGCCGCAGCAAAAGTCCGTGCGCACCATGTACGCATTGATGACGGACCTGGCGATCAACGCCGGCATGGCGCCCGCCCCCACCTGCCCTTCATTTCAGAACGACATCCTGCCCGTCCTCAAGGCCATGTGCGACTTGCAGTGGATGAATGCGGGATTCGCAGCGGGCTTCGGGTTCGGCATGCCGCAACATTTTCTCGACCCTGACTACCTGCGCAAACTCTCCATGCCCGGCGATGATTATGCCGAGCTGCGCCGAACTGTCGCCAACGCTTTCCGCCATCCCGGCCGCAATGACATATCCATGAACCTCTGGCCTTGGGTATACGGCGACGCCATGAACATCCCAATGCCGCCGGTCACCAACGCTATGAACGCGTTGACCGAAACTCAGTTGGCCATGCTGGGTTACTGGGCGCAGGGACAGTTTGAGTCTGATTACGACCCGGACGCCAACCCGCCCTGCTCTATCGACGATGTGCCGATAAGCGAACAACCCGCCTGTCTGGACAAAGCCGCGCTGGAATTCTGCCTGGCGGACGCCTTCCATCCCGGTTGTGAGATGACCTGGCCAGTGCGCCACGCCACCATGTATAGCGAACCCTATCGGTGGCGTCACCGTGCGCCCAATAATCCCGAGCCGAACTACGGAAGCACGCTCACTCCGGCGGAAGCCTTGTCCTATAACGGGCCGCTGTATGCTCAGTTCCCCGGCTCCATTACCCGCTGGATGGCGATTCCCTGGCAAACCGATACCGCAAGTTGCCGTTCTGGCTACGATGCGCAATACGACCCTTATTTACCCACCTTCTGGCCTGCACGAGTGCCGAATCAGGTCTTGAGTGAAGAGAACTACAGCAAGGTGATGGACACCGGCCTGACGCGCCAGGAACGTATCGCCGCCTATCAAGAGCGCTCCGACTGGGATCGCACCCTTGGCGTCGGTTACGACAACCAGCTGGCCAATATGATTGATCGTTTCCCGGAAATGGGCATTGTGGAAGTGCGTCCCGGCGTGCCCAATGACCCGGACTTTCCGCCGGTCATGCAGGTCGAGGATCGCGGCGGCCCGGCTATGACCAAAGAAGAGCGCCGTCTCACCGACCACGCCATGCGTCATGAACTGATGCGGCAGAAAGCGCCGCGGCGATAATCGCTCATGACGAAGGCGACAGGGAGCGTCCAGATGGAACGGCGTTGGGATGTCGTCATACTCGGCGCCGGTCCCGCTGGCTCGGCTCTGGCCAGGCTCCTGAGCCCATCTCATGACGTACTGGTGATTGAGCGACGCGAACAGGGAGATAGCGGCCTCCGCATTGGAGAGTCGCTTCCCGGCGCCGCCAGCGTACTGTTGCGCAAGCTGGGTCTGTGGGAGCGCTTCCTGCAAGGCTCCCACTTGCAACGGGGCTCCGCCTTATCGGTCTGGGACACGGAATTTCCAGTTTGGCGGGACGCGCTGTTAGATCCTTCCGGTCCTGGTTGGCTACTGGATCGTCGGGCCTTTGATCAGCTGCTATATCAAGGCGCTATCGATGCAGGCGCCACTATCATTACAGGGTGTCGCCAGATTGAGGTCGACAGGCGCGATAGTTTCTGGCGGATTCAATCTCCTCACTTGGACTCGCCCCATACCGCTCAAGTATTAATAGACGCCACCGGCCGCTCCGGCGCCATTTCCCGTCGATTGGGGCTCCCCCGCCAAGCCGATGACGACCTGCTTTGCGCCTTCGCCTTTTTGCCTTGCCTTCCCAACGATCAGGAAGCAACGCTTCGCACCTGTGCGGACGCAAACGGCTGGTGGTACAGCGCCCGCATTCCTCATGGAAAAAGAGTACTCGCCTATCATTTTGACGCCCATGATCCGTTGCGACATCAATGGCGGGAACCCCGCGCTTTTTTGGAGCTCGCTCGCCGTCACGACATTCTGCGGGAAGTCATTGCGGGTTCAGTGCCGGAATCCCTGCGTTATCATCCCGCCGGAGCCGCGATACTGGACCTCACCGCTTCACAGACGCAGACGTTCGCCCAACAGGGATATCTGGCCATCGGCGACGCCCTGATCGCTTTCGACCCGATCTCTTCTCAGGGCCTGTTTCACTGTCTGGCGAGCGCCGTCAGCGCGGCTAACGCAATGAACAGGGGGTTTCCTTTTAAACCTGACGCCGGGGAAGCCTATCGTGCAGAAATGCTGCGCGTCGCCGAACGCTATCAAACCCACCTGCGACTCACCTACGCCGGCCCCAAAAGGTTCGCGCAGTCTCCTTTCTGGGCTAAGCGGCGAGTTGGCGCCGAACATTTATCGGATGGCGCAAGAGAGTCCATGCTGACGATAGAATAAGGAAGAACCACTAAGGTTGAGATTTAGGGTTGCATAAGCCAAATGTAAAAAGTATAAGTCACCTTTTGAGCGTCCGAGCGCGCTCAACTACACTTCGAGTTCGAGACTATCCCCCCTTAAGGAGTAACTTTTCCATGAAGGCCTTTAAAAATGCAGCGTTGGTTGCGCTGACCATTATGGTTTCCGCTTGCGCCACTGAAAGCCACCGCGCCATCGAACCCCAGAAAGTCGCCTCTTACGGCACCTCCTACAACGGCGAGCGCACCACCATGGTGGTCGGCAATTTCCAGAACCGCTCCAATTATATGCAAGGGCTGTTTTCATCGGATACGGACCGTCTGGGCAGTCAGGCCAAATCTATCCTGAAAACCCATATGCAGCAGACCCAGCGCTTCAATCTGGTGGACCGCGACAACATGCAGGAGCTGCAACAAGAAGCGCAGATCGCAGGCGTTAAACAGAAAATCGCCGGCGCGCGCTACGTTATTTCCGGCAGCGTCACCGAATTCGGCCGCAAAGAAGTGGGCGATAGACAGCTGTTCGGCATCCTGGGCCGCGGTAAGCAACAAATCGCTTATGCGAAAGTCGCCTTGTCTGTGGTTGACGTAGAAACCTCCGCGATCATTTATTCCACCCAGGGCGCTGGCGAATACGAACTGAGCAACCGCGAAATCGTCGGTTTCGGCGGCACCGCAGGCTATGACGCCACATTGAACGGCAAAGTGCTGAACTTCGCTATTACCGAAGTGGTCAACAATCTGGTTCGTGACCTGGACTCAGGCTCATTGAGACTGAAATAACCGCTTACATTCGCTGTCAGGTAATGCTGGAATGAAGAAAACTTTACGCCTTATTGCGCCGGCTCTGGCTCTCGCCTTGTTGGCCGGGTGCGCAAACCAACCGCGCGGCCTCTATTATTGGGGGTCTTATCAGGACGTTTTGCTGGACATGTACACCAAGCCCGGCGAAGCGGACAACAATACGCAGATCGAGAAGCTCACAGTCACCATCGAGCAGGCCAACAACCACGGCCAACAGGTCCCTCCCGGCTTGTACGCGCATCTGGGCATGATCTACGCCAGCGCGGGAGAGCCAGGCATGGCGGTGGAGGCGTTCAACCAGGAGAAAGCGCTCTACCCTGAATCCGCGACATTTATCGACGGAATTCTGGAGAGAGCAAAAAAGGGGGCGGCTAAATGAGATCTTTACGACTTTGGAAGCTTCTTAGCCTGTTATCACTAACTGTGTTGTTGAGCACCGGCTGCGCCACACAGCAGCCCTATGACTACTCAGCGCTGCTGGCCAGCGAGCCACGCTCGATTCTGGTTATTCCACCGCAGAACAACACGGTGGAAGTGAATGCGCCCTACATCTTTCTGTCCACGATTTCTGCGCCGCTGGCGGAAAAAGGCTACTACGTCTTCCCTGTCGCGGTGATAGATCAGTTCCTGAAGGACAATGGTCTGCCAACGCCTGCGGAAATGAACAGCGTGCCCCTGGACAAGTTACGCGAGCATATCGGTCCTGACGCGGTGTTGTACGTCACCATCGACGACTGGGGACAGCAATACCAGATCATCTCCTCCGTCGCGGTGGTGTCTTCGTCCTGGCGCCTGGTTGACGCCCGATCCGGCGAAACCCTGTGGCAAGGCCGCGCCTACGCGCAGCAGTCCTCCGGCGACGGCGGCGGTAACGGCCTGGCGGGCATGCTGGTGGCCGCGGTGGTTGAGCAGGTAGTGAACTCCGTAAGCGACAAGACCCCGGGGCTCTCCGCCAACGCCAACTACAGAACCATCAACTCGACTAACAACGGCCTGTTGCCAGGCCCCTATCTGAAACTGGAGACGCAGGGTCAGTAAGACAGAGAAAGCTCTGCTGCTCTGGCGCTATCTATTGTAGAAGATGCGTCCGTGGACGTTCTGTCGCTATTGGGGCAACTGGAAAAAGTCTGATTTCAGCGCGGGGCGGCTCAGTGCCGCCCCAGTTTTAACCCTATCGCCGTGATGTCTCCCGACTTCACCTCTCTCACCACAAACTGCACCGGACCGAGTTGAACCCGGTCGCCAACCACCGGTTTGCCGTGAAACTGACTGAGGACAAAGTCGGCGACCGTCAGCGCCGGGTCCTTGTCACTGACATCAAAACAATACAGTTGCGCCAGCTCCGTCAGCTTGGCGTTGGGGAGAATGGCGAATTCCCCAAAAAACAGACTGGCCTCCAAATTCCGGGGCTGTTCCGGGGCGAAATAACGACCCAAAGCACTGCCGCCCCCTCCCCCCGCCAGGGCCATCACGTAATCGTCCAGCGCCAGCTTCTGTTCCGCCGGGGCTTTCAACAGGACCCCCTGACGAATGACGCCAACCAGTTGCGCGCCTTCCGTCAGCGGCAATTGTTTCCCTTGTAACCCGAGTGCGCGACAGCTTGCCGACACCTGATATAACAACACCTCTTTCTCCTGGGCGTCGGGAATCTTCAGCGTCAGATGCTCTGGATCCCGCACCGGCGGCGGTAACTCCACGCGCAGCCATCTGGCGACAGGGCTAATGGTCCAGCCTTGTACAATCAGCGAAATCAGCACAACGAAAAACACCAGCTCGAAGTAGATGCGGGTATGTTCCAACCCCGCCAAAGAGGGGAACAACGCCAGGATAATCGGCACCGCGCCGCGCAAGCCGCACCAACTGATGAAAGCCTGCTCGCGCCACGGAAAACGAAAGGGAGCCAGAGACAGCAACACCGCCAAAGGCCTGGCGACAAAGATAAGCACAAATGCGATAGCGATCGCAGGCGCGATAATCGGGGTCATTTTGCTGGGCGTAATCAGCAGCCCCAGCATCAGAAACATGATGATCTGGCTAAGCCAGGCCAGCCCGTCATGAAAGCGATGTATATCTCCGCCGTAGGGCAGTGACTTGGCGCCGATCATCACGCCGACAATATAAATGGCGAGAAAACCGCTGCCGCCCAGCAGGTTGGTCACGCCGAAGATGCTTAGTGCGCCGGTCAGGGCCATTAGCGGATACAGGGAGGCGGATAATTGCAAACGACCGAGCAGTTTCGTCAATAAGCGGCCGCCAGCGCTCCCGGCGGCCAGCCCCAGCCCCATCTGAATCAGCAGTTCGCTCAGTACGGACCAGCCGAAGCCGTCCTCGGGAGCGCTCAAGATCTGCACAAGCGTGATGGTCAGGAATATCGCCATAGGGTCATTGGAGCCAGATTCAAGCTCCAGCGTAGCGCCAGTGCGCTCTTTCAATTCCAGTCCCGCGCTACGCAGCAGACCAAAGACAGCCGCAGCGTCCGTGGAACCCACGATGGCGCCGATCAGCAGGGCCTCCTGCCAGGACAGACTCAAGATCCAGTGCGCGGCCAGCCCGGTCACGCCGGCCGTCACCAGAACGCCCAGAGTGGCCAGCGATAACGCTGGTCGCAGGCTGACCCGGAAGGTGTCGCGACGGGCTCCCAGACCGCCATCAAATATGATGATCGCCAGCGCCAGGTTGCCAACCAGAAACGCCAGGCCGAAGTCATCGAACTTAACGCCTCCCGGGCCGTCTTCGCCCGCCAGCATTCCCAACACCAAAAACACCAGCAAAAGCGGCGCCCCGAGCCGACGGGACAGCACGCTGGTGAAAACGCATAACAACGCCAGCAAAGCGCTGCCAAAAATAAACTGATATGTGGTTTCTATCGTCATCAGCGCTCAATATGTCGTCTTTATCGTCCAATTCCCTGCAAACGGAAGGCTGGGCTTATTAGCTTTAACTTAAAGCCGCGCGCAGCCCCTGTTTTCTCCGGTTGCTAATTCCCATGACTGTACTAAGATACCCAACTCGCGACCGCTGTCTCTGAGTGGACGGTTTCCCCCGCCGTACTGATCAAGCTTGTTTCTGATTAGGAAACACCCGCCTTAATATCGCGATTACCTCAACATTGCACGCTAAGCACAATAAAACGGAGACCCGTAATGGAAATGACTTCCCCAAGAAGGAAATTTGTCTCACGCGATGTTCTAAAACAAGTTAAATCCCATTTAAAACAAGGCCTGATCGGCGCGCCCTTACTGGATGACACCTCCATCGCCGGCTGGTTTATGGGCACGAAAGGCGAGAATCTTGAAGTAGTGAAGAAGTTGCTGAGCGCTGTTGTCGACAAAACTCTGGAAGGACGCAGCAACTTGTTTCCGGAAGATCCCGGATACATCACCGATAAAGTAAAATCTTCCGACGCGTATATTCAGGCGCTGCAAAATGTTGAGCAGCGCAGCGACAGTCTGCTTAGTTTGCTCACGCAATATTCCGTCCCCTTCTCCAGCCTGCGCTATCAAGGACACATGACCTGGGACATCACCTTACCGGCGATTATCGGCTACCTGTCCGGGATGTTGCAGAACCAGAATAATGTCACGCCACAAGCCTCACCGGCAACCACCCTTCTGGAAATCGTCGCCGCCAACGATGTCGCGCAGATGGCCGGCTTCAACGTACGTCCACTGGAAGACGATAGCGAAGGCGGAGCGCCTCGCTCCTGGTCGCACATCACCTGCGACGGCACGGTCTCGAATATTGAAAGCGTGTGGGCGACCCGCGAACTCAAGTACATGCCTTTGGGCATCAAATACTCGCTGGAGGATGGTCAAGCCTATGCGTCAATCCGCGACTCCCTCACCCTGCCCGACGGCCAGCGACTGACTCAGGCGAGCGCCTGGCGACTGCTCAATCTGTCCCAGGACGACACCTTGAATCTGCCTGGAAAAATGGCTTCTCTGCTTAAAGTAGACGAAGCGGACATCTGGAAAACCCTGGGCGGCTCTTATTCCCTCAACGCCCGGGGCATGACCTTCTTCCAGAACAAATATCTGGCGGCGGAAAACATCAAAGCGCCAGCGATCGTTGTACCCTCCACCAAGCACTACTCCTGGGTGAAGTCCGCATCCCTGCTGGGCCTGGGCGGTGGGCAGCAAGGCCTGACCGAAGCGCAAATGACCGACATCAACGTCATCGGCGATGATGCGGTGCTGAACGTTTACGTGGACGCGGAAGGCCGCGTGAAGACGGATCTGCTGCAAAGCGTGCTTAATACCTGCAAGCAGAACAAAAAGCCAATTCTACTTAATGTCGCCGTGGTGGGCTCCACCGAGGAAGGCGCCGTGGACCCGGTTGAAAAACTGTTGGCGATTCGGGAAAACTTCCGTCGGGATGCAGAGCCGTTTGAGTATTCCGTGCATACTGACGGCGCCTGGGGAGGCTATTTCATGGCCTGTATTCGCAAACCCTTTGAGATGGGTTCTGAGCCGCAACAAGGCAAGCTGGCCACAGATCAGTTCGACAACAGCGACACCTGGTTCAGAGCGTCTGTGTACGAAAGCATGGCCCATGTCCATCGTTGCGACAGCGCCACTATCGATCCGCACAAAATGGGCTACATCCCCTATCCGGCGGGCAGTCTGACTTATCGAAATGAAAAAATGATCAATCTGTTGAGCTTCAGCGCGCCCTACATCAGCTCCGAGGGCGACAGCGACAGCATCAACACCCGCAATATTGGCGAGTCAGGCATTGAAGGCTCCAAACCCGGCGCGGCGGCGACAGCGGTTTACCTTAGCCATCAGACCATCCGTCCGGACAAGCGCGGCTATGGTCATATCATTAACCAGAGCATGCTGAACTCGAAGCTGTTCTACCTGTATCTGGCGACCATGGACATCGCTTTCCCGGACGATAAATTCGATCTGGTGCTGGTTACCCCGCTGTCCGAAGATCAGGAAATGCAGCGCAAAGCTATCGCCGAAATGCTTTGGAAGCGTCAGGTCTCCAAGCAGGACCTGCTGCAGCACAAGGAAATCACTGCGTTCCTACGAAAAGTCTCCGGCGATCAGAACATCGTGGACTATGTGTTCGTCGACAAGAACAACCGCTCTCCTGAGCGCACCGTACAACTCAATAACGATCTCTTCGAAAAACTCAGCGTGCCGCCGGGACAGCCGGTATCTCCGGACCAGGTATTCGTGTCCATGACGACCTTCAACCGGGACGATTACGGCAATGATTTTATGAACGCCCTGGGCGAGCGCCTGTTCGAGAATCCCGAGCAAGTGGACGCTATCCCCTGCATCCGCTCTGTGATCCTGGACCCATGGGCGATCTATACCCACGAGCACGATCAAATGGGACTGTATAACTTCTTTACCGATATCTTCCTGCCGAAGTTGAGAAAAGAAGTGAATCTGTTGTGTGGGCAATAAAAGGCTGAAGAAACCGATGTAACGGACCTTTTTTCACGCGGCCGCGCCTTCCCGGCCGCGTGTTTTTCTCCCACCCGTCTTTTATGCGTACCCGTAATTATTCTTGCCCTGGCGCTTTATCTGATACATCGCCGCATCCGCATTGCGCAACAGCGCTTCAGGATCATCGCCGTTCTGGGGATACGAAGCTACGCCAATACTCGCCCCTATGTACACTTCCACTTCGCTGCCGTCGTTTGAAGTCACCGTCACCGGCATAGAGAGCGTCTTGATAATCTGGTGGGCGACTACGCCGGCATGCTCGCGCTGCTGTAGATCCGGGATCAAAACGATAAACTCATCGCCGCCGATTCTGCCTACAGTATCGGAGGCGCGTACGGAGGATTGCAGGCGCAACGCGACTTCCTTCAACAAACAGTCGCCGGCGTCATGGCCGTGCTGGTCATTCACTGCTTTGAAGCCGTCCAGATCGATGAACAGCAGGGCTGCGACAGCCTCATTACGTTTAGCCGCGGCAATCATGCGTTCTAGCCGGTCCTTGCACAAGCGCACAGTAGGAACGCCAGTCAACGCATCGTAATGGGCCAGCTTTTTCAGGTCCGCCTTGGCTTTTTCCGATTCATCCAGCGCGTTCTGCAGCGCGCTGATATCGTATTCTGTCACCAGCATCAGGTATTCGCCGCTGACGGGATGACGGCTGGATCGCATATCCACGGTGTGTTTGCGAACGCCGCGCCGCGTAATCATCAAGTGATCCTGGGAGCTGTCCAGCAGAGCCTTCCCCTGACGCAGCCTCTCTCGTCCTTCTTCCAGGTCATGGAAGCGACTCTCAAACACAGAGACGTTGGGGGGCGCGCCATCTCTTACGGCGTATCCATAGAGTTCTGTGGCGATGGGGTTTTCAAATAATGGCTGTCCGTCCAGAGAGAAACTGGTTACCGCAACCGAAGTATAGTGAATCGCTTCCGTAAACAAGCATTGCTCGGGATTATTCCCTGGCGGCCCACCGTCGGAGATGAAAGCAATAGTGCCGCGATGCCGCTCCGGCCCCAACAAAACCGCTTTATGGCGTATGTGCAGCTGGCGAGGCCTATTGTCCGGATAGGCGGTCCAGGGATCAGTGGAGACGCCTTCCGTCGCCGCCTTCTCGAAGGTCTGTCGCATACGCCGACGGACGCTGGCGGTGTCGCCGGACATGTCCTTGTCGACCACCTGTTGCACAGTGTCCAACCCCCAAAAAGCTACACCCGCCGCATTAGCCCACCAGAAAGCGTGAACATCCAGATCCAGGATGAAAATGACGTCAGGGTGCAGGTCAAACAGCGCAACGTCAGCGTGAGACTCCAATACCGGCAGACGACTGATATCCACGTCTTTATACAAAGGACTCTCCTTCCGGCCGCCAACGACCAGGGCTCAGCTTTATTATTAACATGGCGATGAGATTGCCATGTTAATCAGGCGCACGAATGCGTCTTCGCGGCGGCTAGCCGCGACAGACAAATAGAAAGACGCTATTTGTCTGCCTGATTTATATTGTCGTGGAAGTCCAAACTCCCTGTCTGCTCATCCTTGTGACTGACTATGTATAAGAATTGGCCAGAATCGTCTGAACTTCCAGTGGCGGTCTCCAGATCACTGCTTTTACTGGGGGCGCGCGCGGACCGTCTGTGCTCCTGGAGGAGGAACCTGAAATTTCTTACGGTAGCTGCTTGGCGTCGTCCCTACCCGCTCACTGAACAGGCGACGAAAGGAATTACTGTCTTCGTACCCGACTTCATAGGTAATGCTTTCAATGCTCATGCGAGTGGTTTCTATCAGTCTTTTCGCGGTCTCAATCCTTAAGTTCTGCAAATAGTTGATCGGTGTCTGCCCGGTCGCATCTTTGAAGCGTCGTTTGAAGTTGCGCACGCCGAAGCCGAACTGCTTGGCCAGTTCTTCGATATTGATCGAACTGGCGTAGTGATGATCCAGCCAGTCCTGGACCTTGAGTATCTCTCTGTCTTCATGGTTTTTGTTGAAGGACAGCATCACATAAGGCGTCTGCTCTCTGCGGGTAGTGTCAATAAGCAGTTTTTTGGAGCACTCCGCAGCTATTTCCGGAGCGGCGTAGCGACGAATGATATGGAGCAGTAGATCGATGGCGGCGGAGGCTCCGCCAGAGCAGATAATGCGGTTATCCTCGGTAATGATGTGCTGCCTGCTCACTTTCACTTTGGGATAGCGTTGAGCGAATGCATTGACGTAATACCAATGAGTGGTCGCCGCCATGTCGTCCAATAAGCCCGATTCAGCCAGTAGAAAAGCGCCCGTGCAGATGGTGGCGATAGCCGCCTGCTCTCCAAACCGCGCTCTGAGCCAGGGAGCGAAATCCTTAAAGGTCGGCAGCGTCGACATGAGATTGAACAGGAAACCCGGAATGACAATCAGGTCTGTTCTTGTAATCTGCTCTAACGAAACATTCGGCGTCAGTGTGAGGTCGCCTGAACAAAAGACAGGATGACCATCCAGCGAGGCGGTCTGAATCTCGAAAAGAGGCTCCTCCGCCCGATTCCGATAAGCATGAAACTGATTCGCGCACTTAAGCGTCTCCAGCGTAATCGCGATGCTGGAGGATGAACATTGATTCACCATCAGAACTGTTACATGCATATCATCCTCTTATTTATCAAAGTATTACATTGCTTATTTAATTCTATTTTGAGGTTTTTCGGCCTTAAAAAACGTTTGTCAGTCATTACTCAAACCGCATTATTAGCGCCATTTACGCACTGACGCAACGCCGTCGTTAAGTGTTTGCGCCTCACTTGTTAATCATTTCAAAGATATGGCGAGAGCTACCGCCACTTGCGCTTTTCGCATGAAAAATGTCATTTCTGCATGTATCGCCTAAAACGATCTCCCACTATCGTAGCTTCCTACCGGCAGCCTTTTTATTCCCCGATGGAGTTAGACAATGAATTTGTGGTTTCGTCTGATTAAAGCGCTATTCATGGCGATGCTAAGAAAACCTGCGCAACCGTTCGATACGACCGTAGTTAAGATGCGCGTCTGGCCTAATGACCTGGACCTCAACCTTCATGTCAATAACGGCCGTTACTTCACCATGGCGGATGTTGGGCGCATAGACTACATACTGCGCAGCGGGGTCGGCAAAGTCGCGCTGAAACACCGCGCGCTGCCGATCGTCGCGGAAGCAACCGCCAAATTCCGCAAGGAACTCCGGCTTTTCGAACGTTTCGAAATCCACTCCCGTCTGGTGGGATGGGATGATAAGTGGTCCTATATGGAACACCGCTTTGTCCGCAAAGGCCGTGTGGCGGGCATCGTGTTTATGCGAGGATTCTTCAAAGGGGCTCAGGGCGCCATAAAACCGGAAGACCTGGCCGAATATCTAGGCGTACCGTCCATGTCTCCCCTTTTACCGGAGTGGGTCACCATATGGGCGGAAAGCTGCGACGGCCTGACAGAATCCATCCGCCTGGAAGAATCAATCGCCGCCTCACAGGAACAGCCCGTATACGCATCTCATTCTTAATCGGCGGCAGATGGCCGGTATATAAATCTTTGATTGAGACCATGTAGGTTGGAAAAGCGCAGCGCCTTCCAACGTTCCGGACAATAGAAGGCCCCGGGGCGCCCTGTCATAGAGCATCCGCCCAATACATTAACAACTTCCCATTGTGTTATCGTCCAACGTCGATTGTCGGATGGCGCCTTGCTTATCCGACTTACCTTCTTACAGCCGTTCTTGCACAGCTAGCCAGGCTCAATCGGATACCTTTCGCGCGAAGTTTTATATGATTAAATTCAAATGTAACGTTCAAACAATGATCATTAGCGGAGTCTTGGCGATCTGCTGCGCCAGCTCAAACGCCACGCCTCAATCTTCACGTCAGATGCATGTCATCGAAGCTTCCGCAATCTGTGAAATTTACAATCCTGAATACTGGGATTTTAAAAATATTAACTTTATTGAGTACAACAATGCTTTGAGCGAGAAGCTTAACCAGGCCATATTGACGGACGAGTTGCGTGAAAAGCTCTCGGAAATTGTTGAGTTAAGTTATGACGACTTCAAAAAGCTATACGGTGGCAACATCCACCGCTTCAATAAAACAAAAATCCGGGAAGTGTTGAACGATCCTTCGTGGGATTGTCCGGATATGGATCTGCATCCTTACCTGCAGCTGGATTGAACCAGAGCCCGTTGGAGGTTCAGAACCTAAATATGCGAATGAGTGTCGGTAGGTTGGAAAAGCGCAGCGCCTTCCGACACGCCAAGTCAGCAGATCACGCATTGCTTTCTGTCGCCAGCTATTGGGCGATATCCCGTAGCTTGTAACGTTTTGCCCTAAGCTGATTGTCATGCCCATGTTGGATGGCGCTTTGCTTATCCAACCTACATAGTTTCAGAAGATGGTAGCCAGAGGAGATGGCGCTAAGCGCTTTGAGGCACAGTCACCAATATAGGCTGTCCATTGGTGATCACCATGGTGTGCTCAAACTGTGCGGATAAGTTGCCCGCGACGCCGACCAGAGTCCAGCCGTCGCGGGCTTCCGTTACATGTTTGCTCTTGGTGGACAGGAAAGGTTCGATGGTGATGACCAGCCCT
This sequence comes from Hahella sp. NS-SX17, assembly GCF_057367735.1. Taxonomy (NCBI): domain Bacteria; kingdom Pseudomonadati; phylum Pseudomonadota; class Gammaproteobacteria; order Oceanospirillales; family Hahellaceae; genus Hahella; species Hahella sp. NS-SX17. The sequence continues at coordinate 3,638,025 of NZ_CM170632.1, read as the reverse complement.
TTGTGCAAACGCCGCTCTTCACGTGGGTCGTAGTAGCCGAGGATCTCTTTGGGCTCTTCATGCAAACTGCGCCCTACGCCATGGCTGCACAGATTTCTGATGATCTTAAAGCCTTTGTCCTTGGCGACTTTCTGGATTTCCTTGCCGATGACATTCAGATTCTCTCCCGCCCGCGCTTTCGCCGCGGCATTGCGCAACGCCAACTTGGTAGCATGTAACAACCGGTCTTTTTGCGGTGTGGATGGCGGTACGATAAAGGTGCCGCCCGTGTCAGCGAAATAACCGTTCTTTTCGCCTGAAACATCAATATTGACGATATCTCCGGGACGAATGACGCGATCGCCCGGAATGCCGTGCGCGGCTTCTTCATTTACGCTGATGCAGGTATAACCGGGAAAGTTATAGGAGACTAACGGAGCCGACTGAGCCTCATATTTTTCAAACAACGCCTTGCCAATGGCATCCAGTTCCCCTGTCGTCATCCCCGGCTCGGTAAGCGTTATCATCTCCTGCAGAATCGTCGCAACAATGCCGCCGATATGTTTCAGGTGTAGTAAATCTTGCTCTGTTTCTATGGTCATTGTTGACTCCCATGGGTCGCGTTGTCCGGTGAATTAAAGCATATCCAGCTCATACGCTTTGATAGTCTCCACCGCCTCTTTCAAATCGCAGGTTTTCGTAAATCGTTTACTATTATCGCCTGTGTGATGATAGGTCACTTCGTACTTATCTGTTGGCGCGCCGTCAATTTCCACTCGCTCTATCATCAAGGTGTTTTCACCAACAAGAATCGGCTCGCTCTTAGACAATAGCAGCCCTCTTGTCGGCCAGGAACTGGAACAGTAACTACTTTTCAGAAGCTCCGCCGACGCTTCTACAAGCGGGCGAATGGTATTACTAATCGCGCCAGGCTCGTCGATATTTTCCGCTGCGCTTTTTAGAAATAGAGATTGGCTACCACCAAAACACCAACGGCAAATGCGGCCGGAAGTCATGATGTTTTCCCTCTTTTTCATGATCAAAACCAATTTCCAGTAGGCTCTCATCCCCCGTCGACACCTCAAATCCGCTCACAGTGTTCGCCTGAGTGGCGGCGTCGGAGAATGCTTCTCTATCGGGGGATGTCACACGCACTCGTGTGATGTCTCTGAAGCCGGTGGCGTGCGTTAGTGGCTGTGCGCGTTCTGAGGCGGCTTGATCTGGCCTGCCGGCAAACCCCAGGTAAAACCACATGGGTTCGCTTAATGGCGATTCGCCGACTTCCACGCGCAGGGTTTCCGGCAGGTATTGGGGTCGATAGTCCCAGCTTTTGAACGGCGCAGGGCTACGTTCCTTGCCCGTCTCAGGTCGAAAGCAAAAGCCAAATGGCGAAACGGCAGCGCCACGTTGGCGCAGCCTTTCCAGCAGCATCGTCGGCCGCGTCAACGCACTGCCAGCTTCTTTCGGGTCGTTTAAATACAACAGCTCGATAAATGCGTTGTGAAAGAAAAAGCGACGATTGGCTGTGCCCTGGCCTGGGTGAGTATTCGCGGAGCCTTCCGTCAAACCAAAGGCGGTCAGCAAATCTCCTTCCGGGGCTTCTTCTGATGCGCAGATAAAAATATGGTCCAATTCCATAGCCTTCCCTTTATTTGGAGAAAATACCCGGGACTACTGAGCAGGTGCGCCCTTATGTGATCTGGAGCGCAGCGTTTTCAAGAGCTTCCTGAACATATGAATGATCACGAAATACGCCAGATATTGAGCCAGTAATCCCGTGGGTATCAGTAACCAGTCAGGGTAGTAATCGCCACCCAGAAGTGAAAGAAGCAACCCTCCTGGCGCAAGCAAGACGACAAGAAAAGCCAGCGACCCGTGCGTCAGCGCATAGCTGAAGTAGCCCGCTAAAAGCGTAACAGGAATACTGATTAGCGCCCACAGGGCGGATTTTCGGACATCCTTCATTCTTCTTCCCTATCAACATGGTAGGATAGCGTTATAAAGCTTTTTAAGGGGTATCGCCAATAAGCGCAGGCCGTCGTTTAACTGTCGCAACCTGTTATCCAAATATGTACCTTTCAGGATCTCCATTGACCCATTATATGCGGCAAGGTAACAAGTCCGACTTCATTTATTGACGCCGTGTTTCAGTTTTATCACCCACAAATGCAGTAACGGAACAAGCGCTGGCGCGCCAATCCAGAGTGGGGGAAACAAGGGGTTTGTAGCCATCAGCACCCAGATGACTGAGACCAGAGCGACCACGCCTCCCATATTGGCGGATACCCACCAGAACTTGTGGGCGGAAACTAAACCGCCGGCGCCATAAACCAAATATCGGGACAGCAAAACAAAGAGGCTGGATATGGCCAGTAAACATATCAGCGTAGTGACAGTAACCAGGATATGAGCCAGATTAAAACTCTCAGCCCGCAATGACGCAAAGACGCCGACAAAAATGGCTGCGCCAGAGGACCATGAGATCAATAACACCGGGACGGCTATCAGAACTGTTTCAATAATCGCCATTGCCCGTGATGCTTTTGTGTCTATGTTGTTACCCCCAGGAGACTTCATATTAAGAGCGCAAAGAGTAACGGCTATATTGCGCGGGATCTACGACCAGGACGGCCTCCCTCTGTCACGCCAGAACAAATAAATCATGAATTAATCCTTTGAAATCTGCTCCGAATAAGCAGCAGCCGGCGCCTCACATGACGATTGATAACGTAAAAGCGCATTAGGCGCTCCCTACTTAGTAACTTTTCCCCTGCGGTCGTTACTCATTAGGATTAAATTCTATTAAACGCGCTCTTGCAATTATCACAATAACTTGATTTCCTTAGCTAATTCTCAATTAACTTTTTTTCATTTCGCTTTGTCGAAAATCGCATTCGCTGTTCGACAAGGTGTAAATCCCCACTCTATTCCAGGCTTCCACTTGCCTGCCGGAGTCCATAGATGACCGCCGGGACACAGGGATTTGACAGGTTAATGATCATATTTTCGCGACAGAGTTTGATATTTGGCGGAAGTGATCCGACGCTTTAACTCACTTTGCAGAGGAAGTGCATATGCTTAAAAAGCTCCTATGGGTGTTCGCTGGCCTTGTCGTCGTGGCGCTCATCGTCGGGGGAATCATCCAAGTCAAGATGCAGCAGTTCGATACGATGGGGGCGGCTGCGGCGCAAATGACCATGCCGCCGACGCCCGTAAACACCTACACCGTCGAACAGTCGCAATGGCGACCGCGCATTTCATTGGTGGGTTCCGTCAAACCTGTACAGGGAACGGTGATCAACACTGAGATCGAAGGAACCGTAAAGGAAATCAAATTCTCCGCCGGCGCGGACGTGAAAGCCGGCGATATTCTGGTCCTGTTCGACGACCAGATCGAGCGGGCGGAGTTACGGGAAGCGGAAGTGGCCGCTGATCGCGCCCAGTTAAGTCTGACCCGCGCCAAAGAACTGACCAAGACGCGCAACATCTCCCAGCTGGAATTCGACAACGCGGAAAACGACGTGAAACAGGCGCAGGCGCGTCTGAACTACAACCGCGCCGTCATCGCCAAAAAGACATTGCGCGCGCCTTTCGACGGCAAGCTGGGCATCCGTCAGATCAGTGTCGGCCAGTTCCTGAACAAAGGCGCCCCAGTGGTGTCCTTGCAGTCCTTGAACCCGGTATATGTGGAGTTTTCGCTGTCGCAACGTCGTCTGGGCGAATTGGCGGAAGGCCTGAAGGTGGAAGTCGTCACCGACGCCTACCCGGAGCAGACATTTATCGGCAAAGTGACCGCATTCAATCCAGACATCGACCCCAACACCCGTAACGTGCGGGTGCAGGCGACGCTGGATAACCCTGAGGGCAAACTGCGACCGGGCATGTTCGTAGCGATAGAAATGATTCAGGCGCAAGTTCGCGACGTGCTGTTTATTCCCTCCACCGCTGTATTACACGGACCTTACGGCTCATCGGTGTACGTCATTGACAACGGCGAGGCCCAGGACGGCGGCGAGGCGCCTTTAGTGCTGCGTCAACAACTGGTGCGCCTGGGAGAAAGTCAGGGAGATTTTGTGATTGTGGTCGAAGGGGTCAAGCCCGGCGACCGTATCGTCTCCACTGGCTCGTTCAAGCTGATGCCCGGCATGCCCGTGGTGATCGACAACAAGCTGGCGCCGGATTTCAAACTTGATCCGCAACCCAAGAACACCTGACAGGGCCGCCGATTATGAAAGCTTTCACTGATATATTCGTGCGGCGTCCGGTGCTGGCCCTAGTGGTCAACATCGTCATTATCATCGCTGGCGTGCAGGCCTGGAACTCACTCAGCGTAAGACAGTATCCGCAGAGCGAGAACGCCTCCGTCACAGTGGCCACGCAATACGTGGGCGCCAGCGCAGATGTGGTGCGGGGCTTTGTCACCACCGCGATTGAACGCGCTATCGCTTCCGCCGACGGCGTGGACTACATTGAGTCCAAAAGCATGCTGGGACTGTCCCTGGTGACCGCCCGCCTGAAACTCAATTACGACCCCACCAAAGCGCTGGCGGACATCACCGCCAAGGTGAACCAGGTGCGCAACGAACTGCCCGCCGGCTCGGAGCTGCCCGCCATCAGCGTGCAATCCGCCGACTCGGAGTTCGCCGCCGCGTACCTGAGCTTCTGGTCCGACTCATTGTCTCAAAGCGAGATCACCGACTATCTGGTGCGGGTTGTGCAGCCGCGACTGGCGGCTCTGTCCGGCGTGCAGCGGGCGGATATTTTCGGCGCCCGCACCTTCGCCATGCGCATATGGCTGAAGCCGGACCACATGGCGGCGCTGAACATCAGCCCCGCGCAAGTGCGCGACGCCCTCGCCGCCAACAACTATCTGGCGCCGGTGGGCAGCACCAAGGGCAGTTTCGTACAGACCTACCTGACCGCCAACACGGACCTGCACACCGTTGAGCAATTCCAGGAGCTGGTGATCCGGCAGGAGAACGACACCATCATCCGTCTCCAAGACATCGCCGATGTGGAATTGGGCGCGGAGGAGTATGACACCGAAGTCAGCTTCAATGCCCAGACCGCCGTGTTCATGGGCATCTTCCCCCTCCCCAGCGCCAACACGATTGAAGTGGTGGAGCGGGTGCGCAAGGACCTGGAAGCCATTACGAAGGACTTGCCCCCCGGCCTGCAGGGCGGCATCGGCTATGACGCGTCGGAATACATCAACAACGCCATTCATGAAGTGGTGGGCACGCTGGCCGACACCCTGTTGATCGTGGTGGTGGTGATCTTCCTGTTCCTGGGCTCTTTCCGTTCCGTGCTGGTGCCGATTGTGGCGATTCCCGTCTCCTTGATCGGCGCAATCTTTTTGATGCAGATGTTCGGGTTCACTTTGAATCTGCTCACTCTGCTGGCGATAGTGCTTTCCGTCGGGCTGGTGGTGGACGACGCCATCGTCGTGGTGGAAAACGTCGAGCGGCATTTGCGGGAAGGCCGCAGTCCGCTTGAGGCCGCCCGCATTGGCGCGCGGGAGTTGATCGGTCCGGTCATCGCCATGACCATCACCCTGGCGGCGGTGTACACCCCTATCGGTTTACAGGGCGGTCTCACCGGCGCCTTGTTCCGGGAATTCGCCCTGACTCTGGCGGGGGCGGTGACTATTTCAGGCATCGTCGCCCTCACACTGTCGCCGATGATGAGCGCGAAACTGCTGCGCAGTGCGGAAAGCGAAGAAAAAGGCTTCACCGGCTGGGTCAATCATCGCTTCGACCGTTTGCGCGACGGCTACGGCAATGTGCTGGAAAAGGTCCTGCGCGCGCGCCCGGCGGTGTATGCCATCTGGGCGGGGCTCAGCCTGATGGTGATCCCCATGTACATGTTTTCGCCTAAAGAACTGGCGCCGTTGGAAGACCAGGGCTTCATGTTCGGCATCATCAATAACGCCGCCAATGCGTCAGCAGACCAGAAAGCGCACTTCGGCCACGCCGCGGAACAGATCTTCCTGAACGCGCCGGAGCGCGATCTGACTTTCCAGATTCTGCTATCGCCGTCCGACCCTTTTGCAGCGGCGCTGGGCGTCGGCGGTTTCAGCGGCATGGTGGTGAAACCCTGGGATCAAAGGGACCGCTCTATCGCTGAGATCGTTATGGATATGCAGAATCAGCTGAACGCGATTCCCGGTCTGCAAGTATTCGCGGCGCAGCCCCCCGCCCTGCCCGGCGGCAGCAACTTCCCGGTGGAGTTTGTGATCGCCTCCACCGCGGAGCCGGAACAGATGCTGCAACTCGCGCAACAACTGCAGATGAAAGCGATGGAAAGCGGCTTGTTCTACTTCCCGCCGGATATCGACCTGAAGTACGACCAGCCGCAGTCTGAAGTGGTGATCGACCATCGCAAAGTGGCGGCGCTGGGACTCAACAACGCGCAAATTGGCGCAGACTTGAGCGCTGCTCTAGGCGGCAATTACGTCAACCGCCTCAATATGGATGGACGCGCCTACAAGGTCATTCCCCAGGTGTCGCGCGTGGAGCGTTTGAATCCGGATCAGCTTAAGGACATCTATGTTTCCGGCCCCGAGGGACAGTTAATGCCCCTCAGCGCTGTGGCTACGATCAGCGACAGCACCGTGCCGCGCTCACTGAACCGCTTTCAACAGCTCAATGCGGTGAAACTGTCCGGTATGACCGCCCAGTTGGACGAAGGCTTGAAGGTGCTGGAAAAAGCCGCGGAAGAAATTCTGCCGCCGGGCTACACCATCAACTACACCGGCGAGTCCCGTCAGTTACGCACGGAAGGAGGCAAGTTCCTGCCCGCGTTGGGGCTGGCGATTCTGATGATTTTCCTGGTGCTGTCGGTGCAGTTCAACTCCTTCCGCGATCCATTTGTGATTCTGTTGGGCTCCGCCCCGCTGGCCATGTTCGGCGCCCTGATCTTCACCACATTGAAGATGCCGGACCCGAATATGCCCTATTGGACCAACGGCTGGACCACCACCATGAACATCTACGCTCAGGTGGGACTGGTGACCCTGGTGGGATTAATCTCCAAGAACGGCATCTTGATCGTGGAATTCGCTAACAAGCTGCAAATGCAGGGTATGGATAAGCTCAACGCCGTGCATCAGGCCGCCATGACCCGCCTGCGCCCGGTGTTGATGACCTCCGTCGCCACAGTGGCGGGCCACTTCCCGCTGACCCTGGTGGAAGGCCCTGGCGCCGCCGCCCGTAACTCCATTGGACTGGTGCTGGTGGGCGGCATGGCTATCGGCACCCTGTTCACGCTGTTTGTGACCCCGGCGTTGTATGTGTTGCTGGCGCGGCAGCATAAGGACGATCCCGTCGGCGACGAAATCGAATCCGGGAGCGTTCAGCCGGCAGCAGGCTAAACAGACCCGCGATTACCTTCTATTATCCGGGCCTGCGCAATGCAGGCCTTTTCTTCTTCGCTCTTTCATTTCTCGTAAACAGCCGGCGGTTGCGATCTTCACGTTATTACGTCAACAACGCTTCCGCGCTAACTGGCGCTGTCATCCTTCGGCTGCTTTTCCTGCGGTACAGCGGATTGCGACTGGAAGTCCTCGTCGATCACCACGCCACAGGCGACGCGCGCGCCGCCGCCTCCAAGGTCGGGTTTGTCGGTGTAGTTGTCGCCGCCTTCATGAATAATCAAGGCGCGCCCGCGCATGTCTTCCACTTTGAGTTTGGGGGCCAGGACCTGTTGATTGGCGTTTCCATCTTCATCGACAAACAGCGCGGGCAAATCCCCTTTGTGTCCGGGACGAAACGGACCGGTATGTCCACCCTCGTTGTCAGGGTCGTAATGCCCACCGGCCGCCGCGCCGGCCGTCATTTCGCCGCTCTTTTCCGCCGCTTCGCAGCTCCCTTTCTCGTGCAGATGAAAGCCATGCATTCCCGGCTCCAGGCCTTCCAGAAGCGGCCGGATTAGTACGCCATGCGGGGTGGGCTCCAGAATGATAGAGCCTATTTTGTCACCCACGCCCTGGTCGCTGATTTTATTAACGGAAACCCGTGTAGCCTCTTGCGCCTGGGCGCTCAAAGCGCCGCTCAGCGCAAGGGTCGTAGCGGCGACGGTAATGGCCAGTTTATGCATCATGTATCCTCCTGTTCGAATGCAACGGAAGAAGCCCGCATTCATCACAGGCTTCATTCACTTCAGGAGATACCAGTCAAAGTCTATGCCAGTGTCTAGGCAAGGCGCAGCGGAGCGGCGATGACGGCCTGCCCCGTCTATTCAAAGGCGACTCATCGATTACTGAGGTTTGTAGCTTGTGCAACCCGGCTGTAACTTTTACGGCCTGCGCAGATCGTCTGGCAGAGTTGAATTGGCAGGTTAATCATCTTTTGATCGCACTATCCCCCTCCCGAGAAAATCGCCCGATGTAAATCCGATTTGCAGAGCTGTCCGGGATCGCCCTGATTATTGCCGACCCGCGTCCAATGGCTCTTGATGCGATCGGTCATAACAGAGGTCGCTCCTGCATTGAAAAAAGCCTCATGCAAGGCTGTCTGCGGCATTCTCGGATTGTTTTGGTGGCTGTATGTCCAGACATTAAGTTCGCCGCTGTACGTCAGCGCGCCTGCGGCCTCTCTGAGAGCAACGCAGACGTTTTGGTATAACGCCCGATTCCCATTCACCAAGGCCTGCGGCGATGGGCTTTGCGCATCCCCCACATCCAGATTCTTGACATAGACGTCACGCAGCAGGTCATCCGCGGTCACCTTGAAAAAGAACATGCCCACGCGAATGGCCTGAACAATATCTTGCCCTCGCGTTGCGTCCACGCTGAACACCCAGACTTCGCGACTGTCTACGATAGCGGCCTCTACGTTTTCGCCGCGTATCCAAGCAAGAAACGGAAATGGAAAGCCGTAAACATGACAGGTCGACCGCCATTCCTTAAACGAGTGCAAACAGGTTCTTACCACAACGTCTTTTTCTTGCGCCTCGTTATCCAAGGCCAGAGAGACGTTGGTTCTACAGTCATAACGGCCCTCTGCAAGGGTCAGCGCTCCCCTAACTTTCATCATGGTCAGGCTCATCGCAGTATTCCAATGCTTCAGAGGAAATACCGCCAACACAATAGATACAGTCATTCTCCAATGCCTGTGAGGCGGCGACGCCAAGCTCAGGCTCCTTCAGAGACGGCTCATGAATAGGTCCTCCTATGCCGATAGGACCTTTGTACTGTTCGCACCTCCAGAGGTCCATCAGCTTCATTTTGCTTTCAGCCAAATACTTGTCGAACAGATCCAGCGCTTCTCTCATGGACGTGGCGGGAACCACGGCAATGCCGACGATGTACTCAGACCCATCGAAATTCATTGGCGAGAAAGGGTCCATGGAAGCTCGGTAGTAGAGCAGCCAGGCGGACACTATTTCCATAAATGCTCCTCAAAACTCATTACTCTGTGCGGCATAGCACTTTCCCTTTATCACGAAATGTTAAAAACTTCATAAATAATAACGTCTATACCCGGTGAGCTATACTTTTCTATAACCGCATAACAACCGCAACCCATGGCGCCAAGGACTCATGCGACGCTCAATGCCGCACTACGCTTTATCTGAAAGAGTGAATCGTTATGAACCATAGGACCTGGAAGATAGGCGGCGTACTCGCCCTTATTGTCACGGTGATATTGAATTCCGGGCCGGTCTTCGCAAAGAAAAAGCCGCTTGTGGTCGCTGGCGACGAAGAAAAGAAAGGAGGCTATCTGGTTGAGATTACCGAGGCCGCCTTCAGTCGAGTTGGTTACGCCACTGACTTTCGCTTTGTTCCCTGGTCAAGGGCGCTCACCAAAAGTATCGACGGCGAATATGATGTGTTACTGGCCGCGTACTACACCCAGGAACGGGCGCAGAAGCTGGCGTACTCCAAACCCATCGGCGTTGCTCAGGTCATGTTGCTGAAGCTTAAAAGCAGCGCCATCGCCTACCACAAAATCGAGGACCTCAAACCCTACCGGATCGGCCATATCAGCAACTCCAAGGTCAGCCCTGAGTTCGATAAGGCGGAAGCGGAATACCTGAACATGGAGTATGCGTTCGACGCCGAAACCAACATCCGTAAACTATTGGCGGGGAGGCTTGATCTGGTAGTGGAAAAGAAGCAAAGGATTGTGCAGCTGGTGAATACCCTGTTCACCTCCGAGGCCCACAAGCTGGCGTTTGTGAACCCGCCTCTACACACCAATTATTTTCACAACTGCGTGTCGAAGATAAATCCCGATTATCAGAAAATCATTCACGACTTCAACCTGGGCCTGGATATGATTCGCAAAGACGGAACCGAAGCGCGAATACTGAAAAAACACGGGGAAGACAAACAAGAGCTATAGCGCATACGCTCTTTTGCTCAGCTGCTAGAAAAACATAAGCGCTCAGGAGAGAACCTTCCCTCAGCCCCCAGGAGCCGCCGCTCCAACCCGGTTCACAACCCGCTATGTTTGACTCCTTGCAATACCCAGGATTGAAGCTATTATTTTTTTGTGTCTGGTTGTACTAAAGTATGAACAGCATCTTCAGGATCCAAAGTAAAATACCCCCTATTGCTTGAAACATTACGTTTTTAAGAAGCAACAAATAACACATAAAAATATAAACAGACGTATGCGCCAATGAATTTCATCTTTACTAGGCAAGGACAACTTGATGGAGAGCTAGCGCATGGACATCAAAGATGTTTGGGAGGTCGAAGTCAGACACCAAAAGTTGGGCAAGTTTAGAATTATAAGGGGGCATGATAAATATCTGGTTAATAAGAAAGTACATATCCAGAAAGAACAATGGAATGACATGTGGAGACAGAGGTTGGCCCTCCAGAGAAAGAAGAGAGAGTTAGAGGGTCGCGCCAATACAGTGAAAGAAAAGAAAGCTGCCGCAGAAATCAAATCCCATGACGCCAAAAGGGAAATAAGCTATCTAAACAACCTCTTACACATTAAACTCTCGGAAAACGGCGCCTCCACCTGGAGCCGGATTTTGGAAAAGGATGAGTTTCCAATCACTGAACCCAGCCTTCCTCAATTGGAAATAGATCCCTCCAGAGCCAGTCAGGACCGACGCGATCTATCAGGTTCCCCGTACCTTTTGGCACGTTATCTTCCCTCGCAAAAAGTATAAGAAAGAGCAGGAATTAGAAAGGTTATATCTCTCTGATAAGAAAGACTGGGCTAAAAACAAAGCTGTCGCACAGGCGCATAATAAAGCTTCTCTGGATTCATTTGCATTAATGAGAGAGGCATGGTGCTGGAGAAAGCTGAAATATGAAAAGATTCAAAGGGAAATAAGCGAGAATATAATACGCGCCAAAGAAGCATATTTCGAAGGCGCGCCCTATGCGATTATCGATTATTGCGATATTAATTTGGGTTCCATACGCTATCCAGAGTATTTCCCACAATGTTGGGAGCTCAGTTACAGTCCAGAGTCAATGACGCTCGTTGTCGATTACTCCCTTCCTTCCATTGAGTCATTGCCCAGCATAAAAGAAGTCACATTTTCTCCTCTCAAAAATACCTTTACGGAAGTTCATCTGTCTCAGGAGGAAACCAGAAACCTGTATAGCAGCCTTATCCGCCAGCTTACCCTCATCACCACCTTTAATCTATTCAGGGCGGATGCAGCCAAGCGGATAAGATCGATTGCATTTAATGGCTGGACCGACTCTTTTAATAAGCTGACCGGACAGGAAATCAAAAAATGCATTTTGACTCTGTTCGCCAGGAAAAATGAGCTTAATGTTAAGCAGCTAGTCAATATTGGCCCTACAGCCTGCTTTGACGCCCTTCACGGCATATGCGGCTATGAGCAAGGGAAACTGGCGACTGTCGCTCCAATCGCCATGAGGCATGATAAAAGACGTTTATTCTCAAGCGCTTACGCCATCAGTGATAGCTCAGACCAGAAAGATCAAAAACCAGTGAAACGCGCGCAGGATCTGGAGTATCTGTACACAAAAGAAAAGTCGCTTTACCTCTAGCGGCTTCTACCTGCAACAGCGTCGCCTCATTACAACTAAGCCAATATCTTCAACGACAGGGTCTGCGCATATCAGGCCCTGTCGTCTTTATACAAAAAAGAAGGACGCTCAAAGTTCAGTTCGTAATCCGTTCGCCTTGGCATTGCTTAACCCGCTGGCGCTCTGGGAGGCCCTTCGACGGGCTCAGGGCGAACGGGGAGGAGTGAGGGTAAGGAGTCGGATGGTATAAAACCTGGTTTCCTGCTCTTGCTGTTGCTGTCTTAAGCCTTCGCCTGGCATTGATTAACCCGCTGGCGCTCTGGGAGGCCCTTCGACGGGCTCAGGGCGAACGGGGAGGATGGGGGTATGGAGTCGGATGGTATAAAACCAGTTTTCCTGCACACGCCGGTGCGGTTTCAATCCTTCTCTCTGGCATTGATTGAATCCGCTGGCGCTCTGGGAGGCCCTTCGACGGGCTCAGGGCGAACGGGGAGGAGTGAGGGTAAGGAGTCGATGGTATAAAACTTGGTTTCCTGCTCTTGCTGTTGCGGTTTTAAGCCTTCGCCCTGGTATTGATTAACCCGCTGGCCGCTCTGGGAGGCCCTTCGACGGGCTCAGGGCGAACGGAAGGGGTGAGGGTAAGAAGTCGATGGTATAAAACCAGGTTTCCTGCTCTTGCTGTTGCGGTTTTAAGCCTTCGCCTAGCATTGATTAACCCGCGGCGCTCTGGGAGGCCCTTCGACGGGCTCAGGGCGAACGGAAGCGGTGAGGGTAAGAAGTCGATGGTATAAAACCTGGTTTCCTGCTCTTGCTGTTGCGGTTTCAAGCCTTCGCCTGGCATTGATTAACCCGCTGGCGCTCTGGGAGGCCCTTCGACAGGCTCAGGGCGAACGGGGAGGATGAGGGCGAGGAGTCGGATGGTATAAAACCGGTTTTCCCTGCTTGTGCTCTAACATGGTCCCCATCGCGATTTCCACGAACGCCTGATGTAAATGAGGAACGGTATTCCCTACTCCGTTCGCCCTGAGCCTGTCGAAGGGCCCACCCGGGCGAATGAAGCTGGGGGAATCCGGCCCCCACCGATTCCCCCAGGCTTATTAACGCTCCTGATAAAAGGCTTGCCCCTTTTACCCCGACCGCCTCACCTTACGACGGGTCCGGTAAAACGGCTCGATTTGACGACGGCTGTTTCGGGGCGATAAGCGTCCGTCACTTCGAAGAACACATCGCTGGACCGTTGCTGGATCTGGTTTGGGCGCATCGACAGGGTGACGGGAACGGTCACTGAGCTTTCGGGGCCGACCGTGATCCGACGCTCTCCCCCCAGGTCCAAACCGTCCAGCCCAGACGCGCTGATCAGAAACGTTTTAGGCTCATTATCTTTATTAAGAATATCCAGTATGTACCCGTTTTCTATACGATTCTCCGAGTTATAACGAAACAGACCACGGTCTTTGGCGACATCCACGGACAACAACGGCCGGGTCGCCATCACCCAGGAAAACAGCCCGATCATCAACAGCAATACCGCCCCGTATCCCACCAGACGGGGCCGTATTATACGCGCCTCGCCCCCTTGCAGCGCTCGGTCGCCGGTATAGCGGACCAGACCCGATTCATAGCCCATTTTCGCCATAATAGCGTCACAAGCGTCGATGCAGGCGGCGCACCCTATGCATTCCATCTGCAACCCATCGCGAATATCAATACCGGTGGGACAGACCTGCACGCACAGGCTGCAGTCGACGCAATCACCCAACCCCTGAGCGCGGTAATTCGCATTTTTCTTGCGCGGCCCGCGGGATTCGCCTCTGGCCGCGTCATAGGTGACCACCAGAGAGTCTTCGTCCAGCATGGAAGACTGGAATCGACCATAGGGACACATGTGGAAGCACACCTGTTCCCGCAACCAGCCGGCGTTCAAATAGGTGGCGACCGTAAAGAAGCCGATCCAGAACAGACTCCAGCCGCCGACCTGCAAGGTGGCCAGATCCGCCGCCAGCGTCCGTATTGGCGTGAAATAGCCGACAAAGGTCACTGCCGTAGCCAGACTGATGACGACCCACAGCCCGTGTTTGAGGATACGTCGAGTCGCTTTGTCCAGGCTTGGGGGCGCTTTATCCAGCTTGATACGCTGGTTACGGTCCCCCTCCGTGACCTTCTCCGCCCACATGAACACCCAGGTCCACATGCTTTGCGGACAGGCGTAGCCGCACCATGCGCGTCCCGCGAAGACAGTCAGAAAGAACAGGCCGAAAGCGCTGATGATGAGAATGCCGGAAAGCAGGATAAAATCCTGCGGCCAAAAGGTGCTGGCGAAGATATGAAATTTTCGCGACGAGATATCCCACAGCACCGCCTGCCGCCCTCCCCAGTTTAGCCAGGCGACCCCAAAGTACAGAGCGAACAGAAGACATCCGCCCAACAGACGCAAGCGCCTGAATCGACCACTGAAACTTCGGGTATGCACTTTGGTTCGGGATTCATACAGATCAACCGTCACCGCATCAATATTGTGAACCGGGATATGCTCGCTCATTCGCCGCCACCGTCCTTTTTACTTCCAAACGTTTGGCGAATTATTCAGGGAAGCGCGACCAACAAACAGTTTCAGAAAAGATTTAAAAAACCATATCAGATGGCGGTTTATCGCTGAAGGGTATGCCTGATCTGTTATTAAAATGAGCGAACAAGGCGGCCTAATATGCCCATTGCCTGTTCGAACTCCGTTCCCCATGGGTGGCCATAGTTGAGGCGAATATAGTGGCGGAACTGACGCGTAGCCGAGAATATCGGTCCCGGTGCGATGCTGACGCCCTGCTCCAGCGCCAGTTTGAACAGCGCCAGCGAATCAACGGCGGGAGGCAGTTGCAGCCACAGAAAATAGCCGCCATCCGGACGCGTCACCCGGGTTGGCGATGGGAAATAGCGATCAATGGCCGCCAGCATCTGATTCTGCTGCACTTCCAAGTTGTGGCGCAGCTTGCGCAGATGGCGATCATAACCGCCATGTTGCAGATAATCCGCAATAGCCGCCTGGGCGGGGATGGAGGCGGAAATTGTGGTCATCAGACGCAATCGCTCCACCTGCTGCGCAAAACGCCCCGCAGCGGTCCAACCGATGCGATAGCCAGGAGCAAGGCTCTTCGAAAACGAGCCGCAATGCATGACCAGCCCCTCTTCATCAAAGGCTTTGGCGGGCTTGGGCGCATGGGCGCTGAAGTACAGCTCGCTGTACACATCGTCTTCAATTAATGGAATCTGGCGTTGACGCAGCAGGCCGACAAGTCGTCGCTTCTTTTCCTCCGACAGGGTGACCCCCACCGGATTCTGAAAATTCGACATCAGCCAGCAGGCTTTGATTGGATGCTTGTTGAGCGCCTGCTCCAACACGTCCAGGTCCATGCCGGTCCCAGTGTCCACAGGAATCTCCACCGCTTTAAGCTGTAGACGCTCCAGAACTTGCAGGCTGGCGTAAAAAGCGGGTGATTCTATCGCCACCAGATCGCCAGGCTGCGTGACCGCCTGCAAACACAGGTTCAGCGCGTCCATCGCCCCGCTGGTGATGACCAGCTCCTCCAGAGGAGCGGACACGCCTTCCATCACATACCGCAACGCAATCTGGCGACGCAGGTCGCGGTTGCCCGGCGGCAGATCCGCAACGACGGAGCGCAGGTCCATCAGACGCGTGGCTTTGGCCATAGAGCGCGCCAGTCTTTGCATGGGGAACAACGTCGGGCTGGGAAACGCCGAGCCCAGCGGCGTAATGGCGGGGTCGCGCACGGAGCCCAGCACCGAAAACACCAGCTCACTGACGTCCACAGAGGTAGAGGTCAGCGTTTGCCGACGTTTCTCCAACGCCGGCGCGGGGTGCTTGGGCTGATTACAAACAAAATAGCCGGAGCGCGGTCGGGAGCGGATCAGCCCGCGATTTTCCAGTAGATAATAGGCTTCAAATACTGTTGAAGCACTGACGCCGTAGGTCTTGCTGGCGTTTCGCACCGACGGAACACGGCTTCCCGCCGGCAGCACGCCAGTGCGGATCAGGTCCGCGATTTCATTCGCCAACTGCTCGTAGCGTTTCATCCTGCTTTGATGCTTTGTTGTCAGATCCCGCTGCTTAGCCATGCGCTAACCGCGCGCCAGAATACGCTTGGCGAGAGCGGCCACAGGCGCATCCAGCATACGGCCGTCCAGACTCGCCGCTCCCTGACCTTGCTGCTCCGCTTGCGCCATAGTGGCGATCACTCGCTGCGCCCACTGCGTCTCCTCCTCGCTGTAGGCGAAAGCGCGATTAACGCAAGGAATCTGACTGGGATGAACGCATAAAGCGCCGCTGAAGCCCAGCGCTTTTGCTTTGGCGAGGTTGGCGGCATAGCTATCCAGATCTTTGAATTCGCCCATGGAGCCTGGCAGCCCCAGCGCATCGATACGCCGCTCGCCCGCTATCAGGACCATTTGTTGGCAGGCCGCCAGCAGGCTGTCGGGCGAGGCCAGCGCTCCCAGCTCCGCCGCCAGATCTTCTGAGCCCATGGCCAAGGCCTTTATCCGCGGCGACGCCGCGGCAATGTCGCGTAAGTCCAGCACGCCTTTGCAACTTTCAACTTGCGGCGTCAGCGCCGTGACGCCCGGGGCCAGCGCCTGCCGCGCTTCCAGTACGCTCAGATACTGACAGATCAGACGAATCACGCCGGCTTCCTGGGTCTTGGGCAGGAACACCGAATGCAGATCCGCCAGCGGCAACGCCTGCAGATCTGCGGCCAGATGCTCAAGATCCCCATTGATACGCACCGCCACGCGTTTGCCTTTCTCCCGCAGCGCCGTCACGATCTGCGGCGCCGCCGCCCGGGCTTTATCTTTAGCGTCGTGAGGCACGCTGTCCTCAAGGTCTACGATAATGACGTCCGCATCCAGACCGCCCGCCTTGACGACAAACTCCGGCCGAGTGGAGGGAATAAACAGGTAACATCTGGCGTGATGATAGGAGGTAGCGGGTGGTTGATCCATGAGAGCGCCTATTTTGTAAAACCGGTTCAAACAGAATGATGAAGGCGTTTAACATGATAAGCTACTTTATTGTTATATTTGAGCTTTTATCGCTTAAACCGGTCTCGCTATAACTGGCGCACTCTGGACGGGGTCCACTGGTTTTATCGCTCAATAGTTAGAACAGGGTTGCTGTATGGACGTGGTCGTTAAGAAGTTAGAGATCCGCAGAATGCGGGACGAAGACAAACCGGCGGTGCTGGCGCTCCAGGTCCATGAGGAGCAAGTCCCCTATGTCGGTCATACGCAGGAGATTCTGCAAGCAGTGAGGTCAGAGCATCACTGTCATGTGCTGACGCTGAGCGACGAAATCGTCGGCTTTTTTATTATCGACGTCGCCTAT
The DNA here is from genome assembly GCF_057367735.1 of Hahella sp. NS-SX17. Lineage (NCBI taxonomy): Bacteria > Pseudomonadati > Pseudomonadota > Gammaproteobacteria > Oceanospirillales > Hahellaceae > Hahella > Hahella sp. NS-SX17. The sequence continues at coordinate 3,620,689 of NZ_CM170632.1, read as the reverse complement.
CACCAGAATTTCGAGTTCACACTGGACGGCGAATTAGGATTGCGCGCCTTCCTGATCGACGCTGGCAGGCAGGGTCAAGGCATCGGCAAGAACGCCGCCCGCGCATTGAAGCCCTATCTGGATAAGGCTTACGCCAACAGGCCTTCCATCGTCCTCACCGTAAATTGCCGAAACCCGGCCGCCTATCGCTGCTACATCGGCGGCGGTTTTATCGACACCGGCGAGCAATATCTGGGCGGCAGGGCGGGCCCACAGTACGTCCTCAGAATGCCTGTGGGCGAATCGCTTTAAGCCGTCGCCTCGCTCAGGCTGGGATAATCCACGTAGCCTTCCGCGCCGAGCTGCATAAACGTCTCCGGGTGCGGATCGTTAAAGTCAGCGTCGTTTTTAAAGCGCGCAGGCAGATCCGGATTAGCGATGAACAGGCGTCCAAAAGCCACCGCTTCCGCCTTGTTTTCCGCGATCAACTGCTCCGCGCGCTCCTTAGACATCTCTTCATTGGCGATAATCGCACCGCCGAAGTTCTTGCGCAGGGCTCCGCCCAATTCGTCATCGACAATGGGGTCGCGGGAGAAGATAAAGGCTATCTTGCGCTCACCCAGTTGTTGCGCAACATAACCGAATGTGGCGACGGGATTGGAATCCGACATGGAGTGGGAAGGACTGCGCGGCGCCAGATGCACCCCGACGCGCCCGGCGCCCCAGACGGAAATACAGGCGTCGGCGACTTCCAACAACAGGCGCGCGCGGTTTTCCACAGAGCCGCCGTATTCATCGGTGCGCCTGTTCACGCCATCCTGCAGAAACTGATCCAGCAGATAACCATTGGCTGCGTGGATTTCCACGCCATCAAACCCGGCCTCTTTAGCGTTTTCCGCGCCTTTGCGGAAGCCTTCCACGATAGCGGGAATTTCATCCAGCTCCAAAGCGCGCGGCGTGACAAATGGGCGCATGGGGCGCAGCAGGCTGACATGGCCTTCCGCTGCAATCGCGCTGGGAGCGACAGGCAATTCGCCATCCAGGAATACCGGATCAGAGATTCTACCCACATGCCAGAGCTGCAGAATGATTTTGCCGCCGGCGGCATGGACGGCGTCAGTGACTTTCCTCCAGCCCTGCACCTGCTCCGCAGACCAGATGCCCGGGGTGTTGGCGTAGCCCACGCCCTGCGGAATCACCGCGGTCGCCTCGCTGACGATCAGACCCGCCGTAGCGCGCTGGGCGTAGTATTGCGCCATAAGCTCATTGGGAATGCGCCCTTCTCCGCCTGCGCGACTGCGAGTGAGCGGGGCCATAACAATTCGATTGGAAAGTTCAAAATCGCCGATACGGATCGGATCAAATAAGGAAGCCATCGTTCAATCTCCCTGGATAGCGATAAAAAAGGGGCCGCCAACGGCAATGTAGTGCTCGCCCCCAACAATGGGAAACAATGTAACCAACACTGTTACACATAGCAAGAAAATTTTTGTCGTTTAATCGGCGTCTTCAGATTCCTCCTGCTTGACGCAGCGATAATACACGCCGGCATTGTCCGCCACCTGCCTCGCCACATCCGCAATACTGGTCTGCGCCAGAGAAGCGTCCATGGTAGCGGAAATTCGCTGGAACTCGTCTTCCAGCACCGACGTGATGTTACAGCCGATATAGCATTTGGGGTTGGGTTTAGAGCGATGCAGAACGAAGTAGTTGGGCTCCTCCACCGCCTGATAGACATCCAGCAAAGAGATCTCATCAGCCGGCTTGGCGAGCAACGCGCCGCCGCCCACGCCCAGTTGCGAACGAGTCATGCCCGCATCCGCCAGCACGCCCAAAAGTCGTCTCACGACCGCCGCATTGGTGTTCACACTACAGGCGATATCCTCTGAGCGCACCGCTTTGCCTTTATGCAGAGCCAAGTCGGCGAGAATATGGATCGCGACTGCGAAACGGGTGGATGTGGGCACAACATTACCTTTGACGTCGGTGGAATCTGGCGCAGGCCGCTTATCTCAAGGGCTACGGGCGAAGTATTGTATTTTGGGGTGGAAAACGCAAGCACAGGACCGGTCGCCGTCGGTTGCCCTCTCCATCCAGCTCGGTTTGCTCCGCCATCGTATCGTAACGCCGCAGCGGAAGCCTCGCCAAGCTTGCCCCACGCCCATTCGCCACTCATTTTATCGTTAAATAACAACAAGTTGTAGCGTTTCACCCCATGGCGTCGTTACAGGGGTTTATGATCTAATGAACGCAAGAAAACCTCAGCGTTTTCGCTGCAGTCAGGCCAGGAGAAGGCGTCGCCATCCCCCCCTTGCGCAACAGGAGACAGTCCTCCTCGCCAGCCGCCAGGGCCGCCTGCGCGCAACGTTGCAGATCACACAATTTCGGCAGGAATGGCGGGAGAATCCACGCCACTTTCGCCAACATGGAGTTCCTTATGGACGCCTTAATTATTGAAGAGGGACGTTACACCCAGGACACCCGCCCCATCCGCATCGACACGCCACTGGGCAAGGACGTGTTTCTGTTGCGCCACTTTCGGGGTCAGGAAGGGTATTCGCAACTGTTCCAGTATGACGTGGACCTGCTGTCCCACAAGCGGGATATTCGCGCGGAAGACATCATCGGAGAAGCAGTGCAGGTCACCATTGGCGCCGACGGCGGCGCCCCTCGCGTGTTCAGCGGGCACGTGAGTTATTTCGAGTCCACCGGACTGGAAAAGCGGGGGCTGTACGGTTACAAGGCCGTGCTGGTTCCCTGGCTGTGGTTTCTGGGCAAGAACACCGACTGCCGGGTGTTTCAGAACATGACCGCCCCCAAAATCCTGGAAACAGTGTTCACCGAAGCCGGCTTTTCCGACTTCCGTTTCACCGGTCTGTATAACGAGTACCCGGAACTGGAATACTGCGTGCAATATCGGGAATCCGACCTGAATTTCGCCCTGCGCCTGATGGAGCAGGAAGGCATTTATTTCTATTTCGAGCAGGCGCAGAAGCGACATCTGCTGGTGCTGGCGGACGACAAGTCCACCAACGCCCTTATGGAGCCCCGCAAGATTGAACATAGCTCCCGCCCCCGCAACGGCGACTATATTCAGGAGTGGCGCCGCAGCTATCAATACTTCTCCGGTAAATGGAGTCTGAGCGACTTTAACTTTGAGAAGTCCGATCAGTCCCTGCTGGCGGAATGCTCCGCCCTGAACGAACTGCGAGGCGCTTCCGCCTACGAGCGCTTCGACTATCCGGGCGCCTTCGGAGACCAGGATCGCGGCCGCCGCCTGACCAAGCTGCGCATGGAGGAAGAAGAGAGCCGTTTCACGCGGGTGAATGGCAGAAGCAATCAGCCGCACCTGCTGGTGGGCCGGAAGTTCATGCTGGAGTCAGAAGAATGCGTCACTGACAACCGCAAGAGTTTCGTTGTTACTGCGGTGCGCCATTACGCCTATGAAGGCGGTTACACCAGCGCCGGCAACCCGGAAAGCGCGGACAAAGAGAAAAGCGTGTATTTCAACCGCTTCGAATGCCTGCCGGACAATGTCAGCTTCCGCCCTGCGCTGAACACGCCCAAACCCCGTATCGACGGCGTCCAGACCGCCATTGTCTGCGGCAAAAACGGCGACGAGATCTACACCGACGAGTACGGCCGCATCAAAGTGCAGTTCCATTGGGACCGCTACGGCGAACGCAACGAAAACAGCTCCTGCTGGGTGCGGGTAGCCACGCCCTGGGCGGGTAAGAAATGGGGCAGCATGGGCATCCCCCGCGTTGGCCAGGAAGTGGTCACCACCTTTCTGGAAGGCGATCCAGACCGCCCGCTGGTGATTGGCGGCGTCTACAACAAGGGCAACATGCCTCCCTACTCCCTGCCGGACAACAAGTCCCGGTTCGGAGTGAAGTCGCAATCCACCAAAGGCGGGCAAACCTCCAATTACAATGAAATTTCGTTCGACGACAAGAAAGGCGAAGAGTCGTTGAATATCCATGCTGAGAAAGACTTCAACATGGAGGTGAAAAACAACATCGGCGCCAACGCCAAAGGCCATTCCACCAGCAGCGTTGGCGGTAATGCGTCGGATTCGGTGGCGGGAAACAGCGCTCTCAGCGTCGGCGGCGACCACTCCGTATCCGTGACCGGTAAGCAGAACGTGTCGGTGACCGGCGCCCAGACCCACTCCGTCACCGGGGCGCAAACCCTCAATGTGGGCGCGGACCAGACGGAGTCCGTCTCCGGCAACATCACCCAGAACGCCACCAACCAGACGCTCACCCTGTCGGCGGATCAGACCGTCAGCGCAACCAATCAGAAGGTCAATCTGGGCTCAGCGCAGGAAGTGACCGCGTCCAGTCAGAAATTCACCATCAGCGGTCTGCAAAGCGTGCAGGCGGATGCGCAGACGGTCACCGTCACCGGCAAGACCAGCACCACCGCCACGGACATCGATCTGGCGGCGGGAGGCAATATTTCCCTGCGGGTGGGCGGAACCAGCATCCAGATCAACGACGGCGGGGTCACCATCACCATTGGCGGCAGCTCTATCAAAGTCGATGGCGCCGGGGTGTCCTTGTCCGGTCCGATGATCAAGTTGAACTGAGCCTCATGACTGAAAAGAATCCAATCGAAAAAGAGCTGGAAAAACTCGACGCGCAATGGGAGACGTTCGCCGCGAGCGAGCGCCCGATTCTGCGCTGGAATATTGACCCGGACGCCAGTCAACTGGTCTCTGGGTTCCTGAAAATGCGGGAGCAGTTTGATGAAACCTCCGGCGAGTTTTTTGTCGCCCTGCATTCGGAGTTTTTAAGTCTGGAAAGCTTCGGCTATGACCTGGCGGAGGAACTGAACCGGGCAATCGCCGCCGGCGTCGCCGCCAGTGCGGAAGACGAGGATGAGGACGAAGAAGTATTTTCCTGGCGCGCCCCCGACTCGAAAAAAGCGCTTAGCGGCCACGACGCCTTGTACAAAAGCTGTCACCAGATTCTGGATGCGTTCGCTGATTATTTCTCCACCCTGGTGATCGCCATCCAGCCTCACGCGGTCAGCGACATCAAGAAACTGCAACGCTGGCTGCAACTGGCCTGCGAGATTCATCGCGATTACAAGCTCTGGGGCGGCAATCTGAAATGGATCATTATCGACAACGCGCAGCGCCCCGCCTTCGCCAGACTGGCCCAGGATTATTCCGCGCAAATTTTCAGCCAGGCGCCGCCTTTGAATCTGCGGGAGGCTATGAACAAGATCATGGAGGAAGCGGATGACGGCTCCCCCGGCGCGGAGTTCCGCCAGTGTTTTGTGGATATGAACTACGCCGTGCAGAACAACGACCTGCCCGCCCTGCAGCAGCGCTCGGAACGCGCGCTGGTGATCGCCGCAGAACAGGCCTGGTTTGACATGCAGTGTTCAACGCTGTTGTTGCGGGCCTCCGGCTACCTGAACGCCAGGCTTCCCGAAAAAGCGCTCATGGACTACCAGCAGGCGCAACAGTGCGCGTTGAAAGGCGTCGAGGCGGAGCGTCCCGGTTGCGACAAATTGCTGTTCCAGGCGCACATGAGCGAAGCCAGCGCCTATCTGAGCGACAAGCGCTATGAGGAAGCCGCCAGGAGTTTCCGCCGCAGCGCCGACCTCGCCGAGGCCCAGGAGGACGCCATGATGTGCGTGGAAAGCTGGCGCTTGCAAAGTTACTGTCTGGAGCGCCTGAAGCTCAAAGGTTACGCCTGGGAAAGCGCGCTGAGGGGACTCAAGGCGGCGGAAGCTATTGAACCGGAGCAACGGCGATACACCACACTGCCCTACCTTGGCGAGACCCTGTTGCGGGTAGCGTCGACCAAAGAGGACAAAGACGTCGTTCATGCAAAGATGAGTGAGTTACTGGGCGAAGGCTGGCGGCAAGCGCCCGCCGCCAGGGCGGAGACAGTCTGATGCTGGCGGCCAAACATTTTGATCCCATACTGGGTATCGATATTCATTTGTTGGCGTTGCCGCCGGGAACGCCCATTCCTATCCCCCATCCGCATATCGGCATTATTTTCGATGTGCTGGATTACCTGCCGATCTTCGGCGGCACGGTGAAAGTCAACGGCGTGCCCCGCGCGACGGCAGGTACGGCGGGCAAACCCATCCCCCATATTCCCATGGGCGGCCCGTTCGTCATGCCGCCCGGGAACGAGGACGAGATTTTCATGGGCGGCGCCACTGTGGTGGCGGACGGCGCGCCCTTCAGCTTCACGGCGCTACCAGTGCTGAGTTGCCAGAGCGTGGGCATGCTGGCGCCCATTCGCGCCAAGAAACCCAAGAAGTCCTACGGCATGGTGCTGCCCACCACCACCGTGCTGCCCATTCCCATTGGCGCGCCGGTCATGATCGGCGGACCGCCCACGGTGGACGCCATGGGCGTGGCCACGACCGCCGGACTGGCCGGTTTAGGCGCCGCGTTCAAAAAGATGCGCAAGATGCAGAAAAGCAGTAAGCGCGTCAAAAAGATCTCCGACGCCATCCATAAGAAAGCCGACAAGCTCATGGACAAACTGGGCGCGCCGCCCAGCGTCCGCAACCGCGTTCACAAAGGCGTTTGCGCGGTCACCGGGCACCCGGTGGATGTCGCCTCCGGCAAGGTTTTTACGGATTGGATCGACTTCCAGTTGCCTGGCCCGATTCCTCTGTCCTGGGAGCGCACCTGGTTCAGCTCTTCGATTTATCAGGGCTCCCTCGGTCACGGCTGGCATCACAACTATGACTGGAAACTGATCGAAGAAGACGGCGCCGTCGCAGTGATGATGCAGGACGGCCGGCATATGGCGTTTCCAGCCTTGAAGGCAGGAGAAGAAAGCTTTAACCGCCAGGAGCGCATGACCCTGCACCGGGACGATCAGGGCTATCGTCTCAAACATACCGACGGCAACTGGCTCCGCTTCACGCCGGCGGCGACGTCCAGCCTTTCGCAGGCGACAACGGTGCATTATCTGAGCGCCATCACCGACGCCACTGGCGACGCCAGCATTCAGTTTCACTACACGACGGGCGGCTGCCTGAGCCGGATCATCGACAGCGGCGGACGGCGCATTCAGTTTGAAAGCGATGCGGACAACCGCATCCGTCGCATCCTGCTGCCGCACCCGGATAACGCCGGCGAGTTTTACTGCGCCGTGGAATATGATTATTACGGCGGCGACCTGGTGGCGACCCGCGACGCTCTGGGCAGTGAGTTTAGCTATCAATACCAGAACCACCTGCTTTGTCAGGAGACCAGCTACAACGGCCTGAATTTCTATTTCAAATACGACGGCGTTGACCACAACGCCCGCTGTATTCATACCTGGGGCGACGGCGGTATTTATAACCACCAGCTCGTCTACGACGATGAGAAAAGCCTCACCATCGTACAGAACTCCCTCGGCTATCAGACCGTTTACCACCACGACGGCGCCCTGCCCCACAGAATCGAAACCGCCTCCGGCGGCGTAGTCCTGAACGAGTACAACACGTTCCACCAGATCGCCTGCGAAACCAACGAACTGGGCCTGTCGACGCGCTACGATTACGACCCTCGCGGCAACCTCACGCAGATCACCCAGCCGGACGGCTCGACGCTGCAGATGGAGTACGATGAGCGGGATAACTTCATCAAGGCTAAAGATCTGAACGATGGCGAATGGCGCTGGGAATATGATGAGAACGATCAGCTTGTGGCGAAGTCTGACCCTCTCAATCGTCGCACCCGCTATGCCTACCAGAATGGAAAACTGACCTCCGTTATCAACGTATCAGGCTACGAAACCACCATTCAATATGATGGTTATGGCAATCCCTGCGTTGTGTCGTCAGCCAAAGGAGTCAAGCAGGAATGGGTTTACGATAATCATGGGCGCACAACTATCTCCACTAATCCGCAAGGCAATCAGAAGCGCATCCAATACGACTTGCTTGGTCGCGTGGTTGAGATAGCGGAGCCGGATGGAAACATTAAAACGTTTCACTATGACCCGGAAGGTAATGTGGTTCGCGCCACTGACGCTCAGCAGGATGTCCATTTCACCTATCAGGGATTGGGCAAAATGGCGTCTCGCGCCCAAGCGGGAACCACGCTTCAGTTTGAGTACGATACGGAAGAGCAGTTGATCGGAATCATCAACGAGCATGGCCATGCCTACCGTTTCGAACTCGGCCCTTCAGGGGAGATATTAACCGAATCGGGCTTCGACGGTCTGCTGCGCCGCTGTGAATACAATCCTGCAGGACAGATTCGTCGGGTGACGCGCTCTAGCGGCCGCTACTCTGATTACGCCTATGACGCGCTGGGAAGGATTGTGCGCGTACTGCACAGCGACGGAGAAGAAGAACGCTATCAGTATCGCGCAGACGGCAAGCTCATGAAGGCGGTAAACGCCGATGCGTCCCTGGCGTTTGAACGTGACGTCATTGGAAGGATCATTAAAGAAAGCAACGGCGAACACTGGGTGCTTTCAGAGTTCAATGGCGAGGACCGACGCACTCGACTCAGCTCCTCACTGGGCGCAGCGCAACGCTTCCAGCGCGACAAGTTCAACAACGCCTCCCTTGTCGCCATGGGCGAGGACGCCTTTACGATCTCCATTGAACGGGACAGTTTGGGGAGCGAGCTGGCGCGCCATCTGCCCGGCGGCGTCTCAAGCCGCTGGAAAAGAGACAAATTCGGACGTCCTCACCAGCACACCCTGTCCCAAGGCGACAAGAATCAGCATGCCAGAACCTACTTCTGGGGTATGAATGCGCGCCTGGAAAAGATTCACGATTCCCAGCGCGGCGTCACCGTATTTAGCCATGACGAGCTGGGTCATCTGGTTTCCGCCCGCTATGGCGACGGCGAGATGGACCTGCGAATGCCGGACGCCGTGGGGAATCTGTTCCAGTCGTACAATCGCAAAGACAGAGAGTATGGGGCCGGCGGCCAACTGTTGTGGATGCGCACTAATCAGGGTGTCGTCCACTACGAGTATGACCTGGAAGGCAATCTGATCACCAAATCCGAGCCTGGTGGCAAAGTCTGGCGCTACGAGTGGAGCGTCTCCGGCAGGCTGAAGAAAGTCACGCGTCCTGATGGCCGTGTCGTCACCTTTGTCTACGACGCCCTTGGCCGACGCCTCAGCAAGACGTTTAATGGTCGCACCACCCATTGGATCTGGGACGGCAATAACCCTCTGCATGAGTGGGTGCAGAAACCTGACGCCCACATGAAGCGCGCGGCCTATGATTTATCTTCTTCGCCAAGGGAAAGCATCTCTGGGCGTCCCGACATTACACGTCAGCCGGTTCAGGCTCAGGCTCCTCCTGGGTTGGAAGACGCAAAGGCAAACCAACTCGTCACTTGGCTGTTCGAGCCGGAAGGCTTTACGCCGATGGCCAAACAAGTAGGTGACGACTATTTTTCCATCATCGCCGATTATTTAGGAACGCCCTGCGCCATGTATGACGAGACAGGGCAATCCGTGTGGTCTGCGGATATCAGCGTTTGGGGCGAAATTAAAAACCTCAGCGGCAGTAAAACCGACTGCCCCTTCCGATGGGAGGGCCAGTATGAAGATGTGGAAACGGGTCTTTATTACAATCGCTTCCGCTACTACGATCCGCAGAGCGGACAGTACGTCGCCCAAGACCCTTCCGGGCTGCTAGGCGGCCTGAGGCTACAGGGTTATGTAAAAGATCCTCTTACGCTGCTGGACCCATTCGGTCTGGTGAACTTCAATAAAATTGTTGGCGATATTGGCGAAGATTTCGCGGCGAAACTGCTGGAGGACAGCGGCTACACTGAGATCTCCGCCATTCAGAACAAAAGCAACAACGGCATTGATATCGTCGCCCGCTCGCCAACGGGACGCCTGACAGTCGCCGAAGTTAAAGCTACGGTCAAAGACGCGGTAGGCAAACCCTCTGACCGCCAGGAGTACTTCCACAACTTTATCGAGCTGGTCTTAAAAGAGGCCTCGACAGGAACCGGCGCTTACAAGAGCACGTCAAGAGCGTTTCAGAAGCAGGCCAGATCGGTTCTCAGAGAGTTCAGAAAAGATCCGCTAAGTGTTTCTGGCTTGTTGATTGGCGTGGAGCTGGAAAGAAACTCAAAGGGGCATCCTGTCGTGTTGAAGGCAATCAGAGTCTCCCCCTGGCCCAGATGTCCCGATGGTTAGCAGGACGACCAGATGGTTACAAGGGCAGCCAGGTGGTTTCTGGACAGACGGGCGCGTAATTTCCATATGATTTTTCAGATATTGAGCAGCTTATGAGCAAAATAGACACCATCTTAAAGCACAAGCGAGAGTGGCTTTCCGAAAGAGACGATCTGATCGACGAGGAGATAGAAGACGCCGAGGATAACTTCGAGCAAACCTCTCTTGAGTCATTCATAGACCTCTCCGATACCCTCAATGTGATGGCCAACTACTATGGCGCCAGAGGATGCGTCAGCGTCGCCGATGGGCAGCCTCTCGGCTGGGAGGACATTGACGCAGCGGCTAATCATTTCTTTTGGTCTCTGAAGCTCCGTTCAGAGAGCTTTTTCAAAACCCAGTTTCTGAAATCGCTCATAGCCAGTCCGAACTTGACGACCTATACCGGAGACGCCGCCTGCGTACTGGCGTGGTTTATCGCCACGGGCCAGAGCTCCCCGGCCGCAGAGGCTGCTCAGCTGTTAACCCGTATGGCCGCCGACGACGCGATTGACCCGGACTTCTGGCCCCAGCGGACATTTGAGCCTTTCATGCTCTGGCTTCACGGGGTGTATACCCAGGACCACACTCACCAGGCGCCTGCACAGGATAATCTGGGCGTCTACCAACAGGTGATAGAGGGGTGGGACAAGGCGGATGCGCTGGCGACAGCCCTCACACACGTCTGTGACTATCACTTATCTCATATAGACCGCTCGCGACAGGTGGCGATGCCGGAGTTCAGATTCGCTCCTTTTGACATAGTTCCAATCGAAGTCATGGCCATTCAACACGTCAGAACACAGCTTGGCCTGGCGACGCCGGAGATCAAACATGAGCTCATGTCCTTGGCGGATAAAACACCGAGGACAGACTCCAGGCCTGTTGAGCAGGACTTCTTAACCCGGGTCAGAATGGCCTACTACGATTTTTTCGGCGCGACATAACGCCCCAAAAACATATCCACCGCAGCGGCGACGATCTCACGTCGCTCCGCCTGCGTGGGGTTGGGCGCGTGGCCGACGATTTGCGGCCAGAAGGCGAAGGCTTTTATCTGGCTCATGAACTGGGTGGCGGCGAATTCCGGATCAGCCTTGATCAGTCTTTTATCCGCCATAGCGGCCTTTAACCAGCGTTTAATGCCGCCTTCGTTTTCCTGCATTTTTTTCATCGCCTGCCGCGCCAGATCGGGGGACAGCATGTATTCCGCCAGCACCATGCGCGCCATGGCGATATAGCCTTCTGATCCCAGCAGCTCCAGTTCCTGTTCCGCAATGGCGGTGAGTTGTGGCGCCAGGGGGGCGTCGCTTTGGTAAGGATACGCGGTGGCGTCCATCGCCTTGCGCCATACCTCTTCCGTAATTTCGATAAACAAGGCTTCTTTGCTGGTGAAATGGTTGTACACCGTGCGTTTGGACACCTGCGCCCGCTCTGCGACGCGATCCATGCTGGTTCCCTGAAAACCGGACTCCTGAAACTCACTGACCGCCGCCGACAGAATGGCTTCCCGTTTGCGCTCGCTCAGACTCTTTTTCTTTTCCATTGCCTTATCCAGGTCGTGTTGAAGTGAACAATGCCGAGAATTTTACACTCTCCAGTTTACTTTTGAAAATTTGAGAGTAAACTGCTCGGTGTAGTTTACAGGTATCCGTATAGTTTACAGATAATAGTTGAACAGACCGGTTGGATACACATCATGAAAAAACGCCTGTTATTCGGCTTGGTTGTTATCACATTGGGAGCTTTAGCCATGCAAAACGACGACACTCTCGCCACATTGACCGATCTGGGCGCGCCGACATCGCCAGTCGCTTCGTCTAATTTCCATGAGGGCAAGTTCCACAATGCCGTACCAACTCAGGCGAACGCAGGCATGAGTAAAATGCTGAAAAGTTTCCTGCTTGATAAAAGCGCCGCCGCGCGTCCGGATAAGGCGATTCCACTGCAGCCGATGCAATCTGAGCAATTGCTTAGCGAAGAACGTAACGCAGTATACCGCCTGGGCCATTCCACCGTGTTAATTCGCTTCGAAGGCGACTTCTGGCTGACTGATCCGGTATTTTCGGACAGGGCCTCCCCGGTGCAGTGGGCCGGCCCCAAACGTTTCCACCCTGCCCCCATTGAGATGGAGCAACTGCCGCCAATCAAAGGCGTGCTGATTTCACACAATCACTACGATCATTTGGATGCAGGCTCCATCAAGGCGCTAAACTCACGCGTCGAGCATTTCTATACCCCCCTTGGCGTGGGCCGACAGCTAAAGGCCTGGGGCGTCCCTGCGGAAAAAATCACTGAGCTGGACTGGTGGTCGTCAGTGCAGGCTGGGCCTGTGACGTTGGCGGCGACGCCTGCGCAGCACTTTTCCGGTCGCGGTCTGTTCGACGGCAATACGACTCTGTGGGCGTCCTGGGTGATGCTGGGAAGCAAAGAAAGGCTGTTTTTCAGCGGCGACAGCGGCTATTTTCCTGGCTTTAAAGAGATTGGCGATAAATACGGCCCCTTCGATCTGACCATGATCGAAACCGGCGCTTACAATCAGAACTGGCCCGGCGTGCATATGCACCCGGAAGAAAGCATGCAGGCTCATATCGATCTGCGGGGCAAGCAGATGATGCCGATTCACAACAGCACTTTCGACTTAGCGATGCACGCCTGGTATGACCCCCTTGAGCGCATTGCGGAACTTGCGCGGGAGCGTCAGGTGACGTTGCGCACGCCCATGATCGGCGCGCCCCTGGTGCTGGCGGAGCCCGCGCAGCAAACCTACTGGTGGCGGGAATTGATGCCTGCAAATACAGAGCCGACTGAGTACGCGGATAAAGAGCCGTCGGCGCAACCGGAGTTTCTATAAGCGCTCAGCCATTATTAATATGGCGATGATACTGGCATGTTATTAATCAGGTGATTATTTGCAATGACGACCTCGTTACCCGTATGGAACCAAGGCGCTTCCCCAGGAAAAGCCGGCAGCGTTCACTACCTTGTCGCTATCCAATACCCTGCCGGGTTAGTTTACGACGTGGCGCCCTGGGCCTTTGAACCGCCGGATTACTATTTCTGGCGCGGCTTGGAAAGCGCTGCGGCGAAAGTGGTGGGGTATATTGATCTGACCCGCGCCATTGAGTGGGCCACCGGCTTCGAATCTCAGCCGGACATCGACGCCGCCGCCCCTGATAGATTGCCATGGCGCAGCGGCAAGCCGGAGGACAAGACTATCAGCTACGTCGTCTCCCTGCCCTCCCATTACAATCTACTAAGCTGGATGGAAGACGATAGCGACGGCGACGGTGAATGGACGTTCCCCACCCGCGAGGAACATGTCACGGGATATGACCGCTATATCCCCCTCCCGGAGTTTTTGAAGTTTGTGGCGGCGCGCCTCAGTTTCGAAGAGGCGGCTTGAGTCTAGGTTGACAGTATTTGGAAAGCCGCGCTGCTGAATCATATTGGCGGTTAGCGCGGCGTATCATTGAAGGTCATCCGAGATTTATCATTAACTCCCCTGGCTTACCGTCGTCAGGCCCTTTCGCCTTGCCCTTTCTTTCCAGTTTCGTTTTTCTGCGCTTTCAGCTTGTCTGATTCGGACTTTAAATATTGCTTATATTTTTCCACTGCATGCTCCAACGACTGTGATCGGCTTTTGGGCTCCAGTGTGGAGCCTTTAACGCCAGGACACAAAGACATCACGTCCTCCTTCATCGTGACAGAATAGAGCGCCTCTTCGTCAGCCGAATTTGGCCACACTTCCCAGTTGCCCACTGTTAACCCCTCTTGCTGTGTTTTCGATACCGCCATTTGATGTCGTCATGATAAGAGTAGAGTCAATTGGGAATACTGGGAATACCCTGATTGGGGGCGACGCCGCACGAAACCCGCGCGGACCGCCGACTCACGGCATGGTGATGGTCAGCACCAGACGCACCAGCTCCGTCTGTGAGTGCACGCCCATCTTATGCATCGCTCTTTTGACATGGGTTCTGACAGTTTCCGGCGCTTTCGATAGCTCTGTGGCCAACAGTTTGTTGTGGGGCTTTTTAGAGAAGTGCAGCGTGGTTTCCGCTTCCGCCCGGGTCAATCCATAGCAATCCATCAGTTTCTTTAAATGGATCACGCAGCGATGACAGTCGTAGACCGCAATCACCACCCCGTTCGGCGGCAACTCCCAGGGCAACAGCCCCTTTAGCTGCGATGTGGGGGCCACGGCTATTTCATAGGCGTACTGTAAATCCTGAGCCGGGTATGTCAGGCACGCGCCGTAACGGGCGGACATCTCAATCATTTCCGCCAACCCCGGCTCATAGATATGAACCTTCTTGTTCTCTATTTTTATTTGCTTCTTAACGAACAGAAACACCAGATCCGAATCCATATCCACTAGATTCAATTTGTCATCCACGATGACGTACCCAAGCAACCCTCCCAGGCTGCCCGTCGCATTGAGCAGCGAACGCGCAAAGTTCTTACGGCGTTCATTGTTCAGAATTTCCTGCACCGTCAAACGAATGGAATGCGTTGAGCGGACCAGCATTTCCTTGTCGTTGTCTGAGAAGTAGCCGTCCCGGCACAAATAAAGGTTGGTCACATAATTATTACTACGGGGGAAAGCGAACGCGGCGCGCCCTTTGTAGCCGTTGGGCGCCATGAAGTCAGCTTCTACTTCCCGGCTGATCTCCGCTTCAGGGAGATCCTGCACAAATACCAAGTCTCGCTGGCGCGTCGAGATCGTCTCATTAGTCTTGTCTATCTGGTCATAGTAACTTTCGTAGGTGTTCTGATGCTCTTTGGGGACGTTGTAGATATAGTCGCTATGCGAATCACCCAGGTTATTCAGATCCGTGATCAGAAACACTGCGCTGTCACAACTGGCGATTTCTGTGAGCAGCCTCAAGAAAGACTGGAAGAGCGAGTCTGAGTTGGGGGATTGCGCTATCAAGCTCAATATTGTCTTGTAGTAACTTTCCATCGCCGACTTTCCCTAATCATTTTCCCTATATTCTCAGCCCCTGCTATAACTCTGAATTAGCGTATAAAACTTCGTTCTTTAAGTACTTTAACTTTAGCATATTGATCATTATTCACCCTGATTTTGATGAAAAAGGGGAAGTTTTTACTACCTTTAAGCTGATAGTTAATAGTTATTAAATCAATAAAGTTACCGGTAACAAATTTATTAGAATGTTACCGGTAACACGCCTAGCATGAATTGCGTTAACCCTGAAGCCGCCTGCAACTCGCGGCGGCGATACTCCGTTAAAAAATAAGAATTGGAGCGATCATATGAAGTTATCGACCTCTCTCGCAGCGGGCGCTTTGGCGGCTGCTCTGTCCTTCGGAACCGCAAGCGCTGCGGATTTCAAACTCAAATTTCAGTCTTCAGACCCGTCCGGGGTGAAGAATTTCAAAGTGCAGCAGGAGTGGGCCGAGCGCGTTGAGCGCATGAGCGGCGGCCGTTTGCATATCGAGTTGCTGCCCGTCGGCAGTGTGGTGAGCCATACCGAAACCCTGGACGCTATGGGTATGGGCGTGCTGGACGGCCACATATCCGTCACCGGCTATTTTTCCGGTAAAGACCCCGCATTCGGCTTGATCGGCAATACCGTAGGCGCTTGGTCGTCGCCGGATCAGTTGATCACCTACATCAACTACGGCGGCGGCTACGAGCTCATGAACGAGCTGTACCAGCCCTATGGCGTCAAGTTTGTGGGCGGCGGCGCTACTGGCCTGGAGGCGTTCGTGTCCAAGAAGCCGTTAAATGGCGTGGCGGACTTAAAAGGCCTGAAATTACGGGCGCCGGAAGGGCTGGTGCAGTCGGTGTTCGCCGCCGCAGGGGCGGCTCCGGTCAATCTGCCCGGCTCGGAAGTTTTCACCGCTTTGAGCAAAGGCGTGATCGACGCGGCGGATTACACCGTGTTCTCCACCAATCAGGAGGCGGGCATGAATGACATCGCGCCGCATCCGGTGTACCCAGGCTTCCATTCCCTGCCCTTGCTGGAAATCGCCATGGGTATGAAACAGTGGGACAAGCTGCCGGCGGACATTCAGGAGATTCTCACCACTTCCGCCCGGGATTTCGCCCACGACATCAGCACGCAGCTCAGAATGGCGGATATCGAAGCCGTCAAAACCGCCCGCGCCAATCCCAAGATCACTATTCACGACTGGCCGGCGGAAGAGCGTATGAAGTTTCGCGAGATCGCCCGTGGCCAATGGGAGGAGTTCGCCAAGCAATCTCCCAACGCCAAGAAGGTCTATGAGTCCGTGACCACCTATCTGAAGCAACAAGGGCTGCTGTAGTTTACAGGCGCCATATTTCTTACTGTCCTTATGGGCGGGCGCAGGCGTCACTGCCCCGCGTCGCCCTGTTTCAGGAGCCTTTGATATGTCCGATCTGATGCAAGAGCTGGAGGAGGCGAAAACGCCCGCTCCCGGCAATCCGCTCGACCGCTGCATTAACTGGCTGGGCCGCAAACTCAGTCTGCTGTTTATCCTGGTCGTAGTGATTTCCTTCTATGAAGTGGCCATGCGTTACGTGTTCGATTCGCCCACTATCTGGGTGCATGAAACCGCCACCTTTATCGGCGCCGCGCTGTTCGTGATTGGCGGTCTCTATGCTTTCGCCAATGATCAACATGTGCGGGTAGTGGTGATATACGACGCCGTCGGCCCTAAAGTCCGCGCCTGGCTGAAGCTGCTGCATCACCTGTTGGGACTGAGCTTCTGCGGCATGATGATTTACGGCTCCTGGTTCATGGCGCAAAAGGCCTGGTTCGCGCCCTGGGGCGACCTGCGTCTGGAGTCATCCGGCTCGGCCTGGAATCCGCAGTTTCCCGCGTACCTGAAGGGCCTGATATTCGCTGCATTCTGTGTATTGGCGGCGCAGATGATCCTGCACCTGATCCGCGATATCAGACGACTGTTAGCCAATAACAATCCGTCCGCCAAGGAGTCGTCCGAGGATGTTTGAGTTATCTTCTATCGGCATCGCCTATGGCAGTCTGTTGATGCTGGTGATGTTGATCATTCTGCTGCTCACCGGCATGCAACTGGCGTTCGCCACCGGGCTGGTGGCGCTGACTTTTGCTTTAGGCTGGTTCGGTCCTCAGGCGCTGCCCCTGGTGAGCAGCCGTATGTACAGTTTTGTCGGCAGTTATGTCTTTCTGGCGGTGCCCATGTTTGTATTGATGGCCGCCCTGCTCGATCACTCCGGCATCGCCCGCGACCTGTTCGACGCTATGAACCGATTGGGCCGCAAGGTCCGCGGCGGCGTTGCGGTGCAGACGCTGGTGGTGGCGGTCATTCTCGCTTCCATGTCCGGCGTCATCGGCGGTGAGACAGTCTTACTGGGCCTGCTGGCGCTGCCGCAAATGCTGCGTTTACGCTATCACCGTCGCCTGGCCATCGGCGTCACCTGCGCTGGCGGCGCGCTGGGCACCATGTTGCCCCCCAGTATCGTGCTGATCATTTATGGGCTGACCGCCAATGTCTCAATCGGCGACCTGTTCAAAGGCGCCTTTGCGCCAGCGTTGATCCTGGCGGCGCTGTATATCCTCTATGTGCTCTCCGCCGCCAAGTTACGCCCCGAATGGGCGCCCTTGCCATCCGATCACGCCGACGAGGAGTCGCAGACAACCCAGCCGAACTGGATCAAGGCGCTGATGTTTCCGATCCTCACCGTCGCAGTGGTGCTGGGCAGTATCTACACTGGCGTAGCGTCCATCACCGAAGCGTCCGCGCTGGGCGTAGTCGGCATCGCCCTCAGCGCGCTGATTCGCGACGAATTGAACGCCACCATGCTGAAGCAGAGCTGCGTCACTACCTTGCGTAGCTGCGGCATGATCATCTGGATCGGCATCGGCGCCACCGCTCTGGTGGGCGTCTACAACCTGATGGGCGGTATCGATTTTGTGCGGGAGAGCATCCTGTCTTTCAGCGACAGCGACGGCCTCACCACCATCTTATTGATGATGGCCATTCTGCTGGTGCTGGGCATGTTTCTCGACTGGGTAGGCGTGGCTTTACTGACCATGCCGATCTTCGTGCCCATCGTGGTGGAGCTGGGCTATAACCCGATCTGGTTTGGCGTGGTGTTCTGTATGAACATGCAGGTGTCGTTCCTGTCGCCGCCGTTCGGACCCGCCGCGTTCTACCTCAAGTCTGTAGCGCCCAAGGACATCTCCCTGGGTGAGATATTTATCTCCCTGCTGCCCTTTATCGGGTTGCAATTAATCGCTCTGGCGCTGCTGATCGCTTTCCCGCAACTCGCGTTATGGTGGGCGTAATGGACAGGAAGCCACGCACCATGGGACCCCACATAGAAAACCGCGAAGCCCGCTTAGAAAAGAGAGAAAACGGATTGAAAATAGTCGTAATGGGCGTGTCCGGTTGCGGTAAAAGCCGCATCGGCGCCGCCCTGGCGCAACGCCTGGATTTGCCCTTCTTCGACGCGGACGACTTTCACAGCGCCGCCAACGTAGAAAAAATGGCCCGTGGCGCGCCCCTCACTGACGATGATCGGGCGCAATGGCTGACGGATCTGTCGGCGCTGATACAACGTGAACCAAATCTGGTGTTGGCCTGCTCCGCTTTAAAAGCAGAGTATCGAAGTCTGCTGCGCGCAGGCGCCGCCGGATTGCAGTATGTTTATTTACAAGGAGATTTTGATACGATCCTGCAACGCCTGAGCCAGCGCCGCGGTCATTATTTCAAGGGGCCGGATATGCTGTTGAGTCAGTTCGCCGCATTGGAGGAACCGCCCGTTGATGAAGCCATCGTCATAGATATTCGCCAGTCAGCGGAGGAAGTCCTGACGGCGTGCCTACGGGCGCTTGATTATTTGGGCTCGCCTCGCAGCCAGCCCGCACCAGACGCAAAGGGAACCCTGTGAAAAAAAGAAGACCAACGCTACAGGACATCGCCGATCAGGTCGGCGCCACCAAAATGACGGTAAGCCGCTGCCTGCGACAGCCGGAAATGGTATCTGAGCCCCTGCGGCACAGAATTCAGACCGCCGTGCGGGAATTGGGCTACATCCCCAACCGGGCGCCGGATATTTTGTCCAAGTCCCGCAGTCACGCCATTGGCGTGTTGATTCCGTCTTTGACCAATCAGGTGTTTTCCGATGTGATCCGGGGGATTGAGCAGGTCACGGAAAGCCGCGGTTATCATTTGATGTTCACGCATTACGGCTACAGTCCGGAATTGGAGGAGCAGAACCTCGCCAATTTGCTTGCTTATAACGTCGATGGATTGATCATGTCCGAAAGCCGGCATACGGAGCGCGCTCTGCAGATGATCAGAACGGCGGGAACGCCGAGCGTGGAGATTATGGACACGCGCAGTCCCGCGCTGGATCAGGCCATTGGCTTCGATAACGTCCAGGCCGCTTACGATATGACCCGCACCTTGATTCAACGGGGATACCGTCGCACCGCCTATCTCTCGGTGCGACTCGACACCCGCACGCTTCAGCGTCAGGAAGGCTATCAACAGGCCATGCGCGACGCGGGGTTGGAGCCGCGCACCATGCAATATGCGGCGCGTTCGTCTTTCAGCGTGGGGGCGCATTTGATGACGCGCATTCTGGATGAAATGCCGGAAACCGACGCCATCTTCTGCACCAATGACGACGTCGCCATCGGCGCCTATTTCGAATGCCTGCGGCGCGGCATCAAAGTCCCCCAGGAAATGGCCATCGCCGGCTTCCACGGCCACGACGTCGGACAGGTGATGACGCCCCAACTGGCCAGCGTGCTCACCCCCCGCCACGAAATGGGCGCCCTCGCCGCCGAAGCCCTGCTAGCCCGCCTAGACGGCCAAACAGACTTCGAATCCGTGATGGATTTGGGGTATGTGATCTCTCCGGGAGGGACGATTTGAGGGGCGAGAAGCGCCCCTCCAACTGCGCTCACCTTTTGCTTTTAGTTCAATTTTGCGCAGAACATTGTTCTTCCGGATAAATATTAGCCAAGTCTGTCGTTATATACAGTCCGCTGAGTTGAGCGTCTTCGATTGCTTTCTTTACGTAGTCCTGACAGTACAACGACTGATACCCGTTAAGTTTCGTTCTGAATACTGACCACTCCTCCAGACGAGCCTCGTGAAACGAAAGATGGCTGAAATAGCCCCAGTCGTTCTTTGTGCAGTGCTCTGTATCAACTGCATCTACATCATCTGCAACCCGCATAGGTATGAAAATGTATCCCTCGCCTAGCTCGTAGGTAGCGGGAAGAAATTCCCCGTCTTGCCCGATCACTGGGCTAAGCACACCGTATGCCTTGGCGCTGAGAAAAAGTCTTCCCTGCATAACGGCGACATCCGGAATGTCGCAACTTTTCTGCTCTTTCCCTTCTCTTGGAAAGGACATTCTAAGCGGGGTTTCAATTACTCCTTTGAAAGAGATTGGCGCCACCCGGATATCAATTCGATACTTAATGTTCTCGTGTGTTGTCTCGCCTAGAATCTCAATGATTTGCGATGAGTCAAACGCGGGGCGCAAATACTTATTCGTGTCGTGGATTAAGGTATATAACACTTTCATCGTCCTGTTCTTGGCATTATGTTTGGCGGAACATTTCCACTTTCCAACATAACGCGCACCATTACGAAGGGCCTGGATGAGCTCATCTATGTGGGAAAAGGTATACCCTTGGTCAAGTACAAGCTTGGCGGCTTCTTGCTTGAACTCCGGTGAAAAGGAGCGTCGCTTTCTGGTCATTGAACACCTCTCTATATGGTGGCGATCGTACCACCTAAATCGGTGTCCGAGATAATTAGACCACTACAGATCGTAAATAGGTCATCGGGATTAATAAAACACACGGTTGACTTGAAAGAGGAATGTTTGATCCTTAACAAAGTTAAAGCCTTATCACCATAACCAACCCTCCATTAACAATCCGTTAGGTCTCCTCCCTCGTATAAAAATTATCCTAAAATAGGCAGACTACTCTCACGGATACGTCAGGTCGGCGCCATGGTTGTGTTGACGGTGGTTCCCAGGCAGTGGCATTTCTTACTTCGAATTTGCGGAGCCCTGTTACTTTGGGTGATGGCGGGCTTTGCCTCGGCTGCCGACAGCGCCACCGGCGAGCACATTCGAGTGCAGTTGGTCAGTGAATGGGACGGTGTGGCGCCGGGGCGGACCCATTGGGTCGGGGTGATTCTTGAGCCGGACCCGCACTGGCATACCTATTGGCGCAATCCGGGCGATTCCGGGGAGCCGCCCACCCTCGCCTGGACCCTGCCGCCAACCATTCAGGCCGGCGATATTCAGTGGCCGCTTCCTGAAGAAATTCCAGTCGCCCATCTCACCAACTACGGATATTCCGGCGCGCACTTGCTGATGGTTCCGCTACAAGTTGGCGAGCTGTCGCAGTCCAACGCAGATATTTCCGTAGATATCTCCTGGCTGGTTTGCCTGGAAGACTGCATCCCCGGTTGGGCGACCTTGTCCATGAACCTGCCTGTCGACGCCGAGCCGTCGCCCAGCGAGCATCATCCGCTGTTTGAGCAAACCCGGCTGAACTTACCGGCGCAGGAAGTCATTTCCGCACGCTATGAAATCGCCGGTTCTCACTTGGCGCTCGCCTTCACAGCGCCCCAGACGGGCTCCTGGCGGGCGTTGCCTTTGGAGGGCAATGTTGTTGTACACGGCGCGCCGCAACAGGCGGTTAGGGATAGCGAAGTCACCCGTCTGCTGATACCGCGTTCCGAATACCTTTCATCGAAGGGGCAGCCGATTGAGTTTCTGCTCACCAATGGCGAACAAGGCTACTACCTGCGTAGCGAAGCCAATATCGGCGCAAGCGTAAAAGAGACATCTCAAGGCGGAGTTGAAGGCCTGTCTCTCTGGCTGTTGATGCTTATGGCGTTCGCTGGCGGCCTGATTCTAAACCTGATGCCCTGCGTGCTGCCCGTGCTTTCAATCAAAGCGCTGGGGTTGCGTCAAGGACATCACACGCTTATGCACAAACTAGCTTACGGGCTTGGCGTATGGGTTAGCTTCATGGCATTCGCCGCGATGATTGTGGCGCTCAAGTCCGCTGGATCAGAGGTGGGCTGGGGATTTCATATGCAGAATCCGATGGTCATCGGTTTGCTGTCCTTCCTGTTTCTATTTATCGCACTGAACCTGATGGATCTGGCCCCGGTTGGCGGACGGCTGGCGGGCATAGGTCAGTCGCTGACCCAGGGCGACAGCGCCCACAGTCAGTTTTTCACCGGCGTGCTCGCAGTGTTGGTCGCCAGCCCCTGTACGGCGCCGTTTATGGCCGCTGCGATTGGCGTCGCCCTGGTCAGCGACGCCCTGACGGTATTCATTATTTTCACGGCGTTGGCGTTGGGATTCGCGCTGCCCTTATCGTTGATCTATTTCATTCCAGCACTGCAGCGACGCCTGCCCAAACCCGGCCCCTGGATGAATACGTTCCGGCAATTTCTGGCGTTTCCCATGCTGGCCACTGTGTTGTGGCTGGCGTGGATATACCAGCAACAGACCAACGCCTATGCGCACTTATGGTTAATGATTGCGCTACTGGGTCTGGGGTTCTGGGCCTGGAGTCGCCAGCATCTGGCCAGGACTTCCTCCTGGCTGGTTGCAGTGGCGGCTCTCGCTGTCATGTTTCAACCCTTGAGACTGGCGCAGACATCGCAGGACGCGAGCCCGTCCCAGGCCGCACAGGCGTTCAGCGAACAGAAGCTGGCGTCCCTGCGCGCCCGGGGCGCCGTAGTGGTGGTGAATATGACCGCAGACTGGTGCATCACCTGCAAAGTGAACGAACAAGTGGCGTTTTCCTCCGGCCAAGTGCAGACCCTGCTGGAGTCGGAAAACGTCCACTATCTGGTGGGAGACTGGACCAACAGGAATGATGAGATCTTCGGCTACCTGCAACGCTATGGTCGCGCCGGCGTACCGCTGTATGTGGTGTACGCGGGCATGGCCGACGGACAGGTGCTGCCGCAGCTTCTCACGCCGGAGTTGTTGATCCGTGGCATTGAACAGGCAAAAGAGGAGATCCGTTATGAAAGTCAGGCAGTTGTTACAGACACTCTCGGCGTTGACGCTGGCGGCCAGTGTATGGACGCAGGCAGCGCCGAAAATAGACGATCAGGCGCCCGGTTTCAGCGCTGTTGACAGCAACGGCGAAGTCGTCAACCTGAGTGATTACAAAGGCAAGTACGTGGTGTTGGAGTGGACCAACCACGAATGCCCTTACGTCGGCAAACACTACGGCAGCGGTAACATGCAAGGCCTGCAAAGCAAATACCGGGCTGAGGATGTAGTCTGGCTGTCCATCATTTCCTCCGCGCCGGGAACCCAGGGCTACGTGAAAGCCGATGAAGCCAACGCGCTCACCGCCAGCCGCAACGCTGCGCCCAGTCATGTGGTGCTGGACCCGGAAGGCGCCGTCGGCAAGATGTACGACGCCAAAACCACGCCGCACATGTATATCATCGATCCGGAAGGCGTACTGCGCTACGCCGGCGCCATCGACAGCATCCGCTCCGCCAACAAAGCGGACATCGCCAAAGCGGTAAACTATCTCGACAAAGGCATGCAATCCCTGTTCGAAGGCCTGCCCGTAGATCCCAAAGCCACCCCACCCTACGGCTGTACGGTGAAGTATAAGAGTTGAAAGCGGGTAATGAGTGGGAGTGGAAGCTGAATGATGGTGGAAAAGGCTGAGAAATCGGCCTTTTCATTCTTTGACTCTTATGGGGGTAGGTTTATGGTCTTCCCTTTGTATCCAGTGCGTACGCCTTAAACCATTTACCCACAGAGTTTTGAGCAATCTCACCACTTGTAGACGCCGAGGGTCGTGATATAAATGGCTCCAGCCCAATCGGTTTTACGAGGCCTTCCGCGACCTTAACCATTCATTCCATAGATCAAAAAAAATCCTGAAAGCAAAATATTCATTTGGCTCTTGAAACGTTACTGCTCTTCTCCACGACACATTGGCGCTAATAGAGAGTTTTTCACAGACCCACTTATTGAATCCATAATATATATCTGTATCAGTTGGATCATTATTATTAACCTGCGAAGCAAGCATAAATCCTCTAAGATAATAATCCAGCTCGGTAGCAGATTGGCTTTCTACATACATCCCCGGCCTTTTCTCAATCATTTTCACAAGCTCAAATATGTTCACAAATGCGCCTCTACTCAGAGTCTAAACAGTCGCTCTTCTCACCATATACTTCTTCTATCCGTCATAAATAAGTATCATATTTTATATTATTTCATCGCTTGGGAAAAACGCTCTTTCTGATTAAAATTCGGCGGATTAAGTACCATATTTCACGCACGACAGGGTGTTTTCGAACTAAAAACACATGAGACGAATGGAGGCCAAACTTCAATAAACATCCTCTTCATGAAATGAATACTTCTCTGGATTATTCCTTATATGTTCAAAATTCCTTATAAAGTCAAGCAATTCCTGTTTGCCCATAGTCTTTGTATATGTGGCAGACGTCATAATTTCAACACAGTACCTCTTCCCTATCAGTGTCAACGTTGTTCTGCTTCTGTCTTCTTCCACATAAATAAATATGAAATCCCTACCCTCAGACATTAAATCGTCTATAAGGCAATAGATTTCATCTAAACCTTTAGTTAAATGGGAGTTTCGTGACGACCTATATTTCTGGGCCGACTCAATGGAGTAGTAAACGCAGTACATTATTATACACTCCCCCACGTATATTCACCTTTGCCTTCAAAAGTTATGACCAGCGCCCCGTAATCAACCTTAAAGCGTTCAATACTAGTGACTTCAACAGATCCATCTTTTCCAGCAAGTTCCGCTAGAACCATCACCTTCTCACGAATTTCGGGCCAGTCAACCGTCGGGTTAAAGTTATTCTCAACCACCTCGTGAATATCCGGTTGAGTGATTTTAATAACGTCAGCATCATTAATATTGGCGTCGATTCTATCTGACAGAAAAACACTATCCTTTACGTCAATAAGGTAGCCGCTTATCCATCGTCTTTCTTCTTTTTCAAAGACTAAGCGGCGTAACGTCTCAGACACATCAGTCTCAGGATTTTTCTCGCGGCCATCAAAGTAGAGATCATAGCTAATCCACTTTGTTTTCAGCATCATGTGTCTTATGTCAGATAACGTCGCTTTTCCATCGCATTTCAAGAGGGTTCCGCTGACTTCACAAAAATCGACATACTCCCATTCACCGCCGGTTCTGGGCTCAATGTATTCAGACAGAACGTCATATACCTTAGCTGACTCCAATGTAATGCAGTCATCTACCGCACTCTCCTCCGCACCACACAGCAACATTAACGTTTTGTTCGCGAACAAAACGCCGGATACCCTTAATGCTCGGCCAGAATAGTCATCCAAGTTGCTCAACACATTATTAACGTTCATAACGTCTTAATTTCCCCTTCTGCGGCATAAGATCCTCGGCAACAGCCTACTGTCAACGGCTTTGAATGTCAGCACAAGTTATTTGGAGTCTTTGGAAGGTGATTGCTTGCAGGTAACTGGCGGTAAAACTATTTCGGCTCATAAACAAGAAACCGCCCACACACTGCTATGAGCGTGGGCGGCAGGCTTAGGCTTATCTGTACAACCGCCCTGATCAATCCATCACGATCAAAGACATGTCATCAATACTGACGCTCTCCCCTGCGCCGTAGCCGATCAGCTGGGCCTGCACCCGCACCCGGTACCAGCCTACGGTGGAGGCGTAGTAGGTTCCGTGGGTTTCATTGCTGGACCAGTTGCCGAGTACGCCATTGCCTTTGCCGGTGCAAAAGGCGTTATCGCTGTTGGAAGGCGCAATGACTGTCACTACGCCGGTGGGGCTGGTGACTTCGATATTGATGTCGTACCAGGTCAAATTATCGTTGGATTGCACTGCGCATTCGCCGTTGAAAAAGATCGCCCGCGTGCCGGTAGTGCTGGCGTAAAAGGACAGGTTAACCGGCAGATAGTGCGCTGCGCCGTTGGCGGTGACCACATGACTCAGGTAAGTGGTGGAGCCTTCCACATCAGCGTAGCTGGCGGACGATGCAACGCTGATCGCCGCGCCCATGGCGAGAGAAATGAGTGCTGTTTTCATAAAGAACCCCTATATCCATGGAGGTCGATATTATTCGGCGAGTGCGCAGAAATGAGTCGTCATGCCGTCCCGCCGCGTTCCATCTCACAGAGCCGACGCCGCGCCTGCTAACGCAAATTCCAACCTGCGTGGCTGTGGTCTCATTCAGGATGTGTTATGAGTGTATGGAGGGGCGGTTTGGCTGGCAGTTAAATACTGGGAGGCGATTTTGTGACTTTTTATCTGTTTTTTTGGAGGAAAGTTTTGCGCGCCATGGAGCCACTGTATTGACGCGCACAGAGAGAGAAGCATAACGCGGTCAGATTACACCACCGCCGCCAGCACGCCGCCAAAGGCTTCCTTCAGCACTTTCATAATGGTGTTCAGCGCTTTTTGGACAGTGATCAGGGTAAGTTGGGTGATAGCGACCAGCACTGACTCACAGGAGGCCTTTTGCATTTTGACCAGTATCTTACCGGTCTTTGGCGAATAGCCCTGGCTCTTGTCAATCTGATACAGCGCCACGTTCTGCGCCACATCCGCCAATTGTAGGGACATCTTTTTGAATTCCGCGGGAGCGTAGGATTTCACGGCCAGCCAGCCTTCTTTGAATGAAGCTTCCGCCGCCTGGATGATTTTTTCGTAGATATCGTTCGCATTGATCTCCATGGCTGTCTCCTTTTCTTTCAAGAGTTAGCTCATCTCAGGGTTAGTTCTTCCGAGGATTAGTTCTTCTTCGCGTTTTCGACGACGGATACCGCGTTAATGGACTGATTGGCGATAGCCAGCGCTGTTTTCGAAGTAGCGGGTCTCAAGCAGGAAAGGTTTTTGGGGCCGCATTTATCGCCGTCGCGATGAATTTCTTCAATAAAATGCAGTTGGTCTTTCACCAGCGACAACAGCTTTTCATTACAGCCGTCCGCATTGCCGTCTGCCTCCATACCGCTCTGGGCGATTTCTGTGGGGATCTTCTCATTCATCATGGTGGTCACCCGCTTGTAGAGCTTTTTCTCCAGCTTGCAGGCTTTACCTTCCGATGCCGCGGAGGCGCGGGCGATCATGGCGTCCAGCTTGGACTCCAGGGCGTTATAGGCGGGCCTGTTCTTCTCATAGGTTCCTTCCGGCGTGCCCGCCAGATCCGCCATGTTCTTCACATGCGTATTCAACTGTTCGGAAAACTCCATGCTTCCTCTGTCGATAACTTCGTCATAATCGCTGACCAGTGAAAGCCCTGAACAAGCGCTTAAAAGCAGCGCAAAAATGACCATAGCCAATGCCTTATTCATTGTTGTCTCCTTTTCTCCGGGTCTGCAGAATCTGCGTGCGTCTTAGGCAGGTTGCAGGTTGGCCTTGAAGCGTTCACAGACCGCTTCGTTCATGAACACCCCATGCTCAATGATCACGCCGATGGTGATCAGGTAGGCCGAGATGCTTTCCGCATCGGTGATAGCCTGCCCCAAAGTAACCAGCAAGGGCGCTATGACCGCGACGCTCAGAGGAATCGCCACCAGAAACTGGTGCTTCATGATGAGACTTTGCGGTGACGGGAAAACTGTTTTGCGGATGTAGACGCCAAGAAAATAGGCGGCGAAAGGTATGACGCCAAGTAAGACGCTTTGAGTGATAAAAGGCGTGAGTTCATTCATTGCCGTTCCTCCATCAAGATAGATTCGCCGCCTTCCTTACCGATGTACACCCAACCGCTTTTCCCTCTCGCGGCGCCCTGTTCGGCCTGCTCGACGTTGATCCAGTACTGGGTACCCATTAGCGTGTTGACCTTTTTGACTTCTTTCACGACGACGCTGTCGTCTTTGGCGACGGAGCCTTTTTTATCTCCGAGGATGTACAGAAAGGTGCTGGGCGGCGAATCACGTAAATTGGCGGGTGCGGATAATGAATAAGCGCGGTGTGGCTCTACCTTGGACGGTTCCGTCGCCGCTGCGACGGAGGAGACAGCCAACGCTAAAAGCAGACCTGTATATCGCATAGTTCCTTCACTCCTTGTCCGATGTTTTGAGGCAAGCGGCGAAAGTTCAAGGAAATCGATGTACAGCCTTTATCATTGACTTCTTTTTATTCAGTCTACGGTGCTGGCGACAGACCTGTCACGGGGGACATTAGGGCTAAACTAACGCTTACCCCATAGTTGAGGAAGGAAAAGGGCGAGACACACTCGCCCTCGCGCGGTTTATGGGGTCACATCTCGTCAATGCGGCAGCCGTTTTGCGACATCAGCATGGCTTCATGTTCTTCCAGCTTCATCAGGTTTTCCAATAGCTCCTGAGTAGAAGGCGTCGGCGCTTTGGCGTGAAGGTAACGGTAGAGTTCGACAATATGCCGGTGTTTCTCCATAACGGTTTCTATAATCTGCTCGGCGCTCAGCGTCTCGTAATGAATATTGCCGTCCGCCAAGGGATGAGTGGGATGCATCTCCAGATATTCGTAACACCAGGTATTGAGCGCCTTCAACTCCCCCGTGTGTTCAAAGTCATTGATCACTTCAGAAAGCAGCTTTTCGTGTCTGGCCAGATAATCCAGCAGTAACCGCGCCGCTTCGTTCTCATGGAGCCCTGCGGACTTGGATAGGGATTGAGAGAGTCTTTGGTGATATTCCTTCGTCCAGTGCAGAACGTTTCTTAATGTCTCAGCTTGCATTCAGAGCTCCTATCAGACTATTTCGCTTAACTTACTAATCTAATACCCAATAACGAAATCTCAATGTTTCAGGTCAGAAATTTATTCATATCGCCCCTTCATTGGCGCGCCAGACCGGCGACATATCCACCCAGACTCCGTTCGCCCTGAGCCTGTCGAAGGGCCAGTGATATTGCCGTGTCTGGGGGCCGTCTTAACTTGTTGGGAAAGGCCTTTATTGTGGGTTATTGGAAGTGGCGCTCTGGGAGGCCCTTCGACGGGCTCAGGGCGAACGGGTGGTGGTGGGGCGTTGCTTTATGGGGAAGCGTTAATTGAGAGTTGGCTTAGCGTTGGCGTTTCTGCTTGAGAACGACGGCGGTTTGAACGCAAACCCAGCGACATATCCACCCAGACTCTGTTCGCCCTGAGCCTGTCGAAGGGCCAGTGATATTGCCGTGTCAGGGGCCGTCTTAACTTGTTGGGAAAGGCCTTTATTGTGGGTTATTGGATGGGGCGCTCTGGGAGGCCCTTCGACGGGCTCAGGGCGAGCGGGTGGTGGGGCCTTGCTTTATGGGGAAGCGTTAATTGAGAGTTGGCTTAGCGTTGGCGTTTCTGCTTGAGAACGACGGCAGTTTGAACGCAAACCCGGCGACACATCCACCCAGACTCCGTTCGCCCTGAGCTTGTCGAAGGGCCTGTGGTATTGCCGGGACAGGGGCCCGTCTTAACATGTTGGGAAAGGCCTTTATGTGGGTGTTGGAGGTGGTGAGGAAACCGGAGGGGGATTTCCCTCTCCGGCTGGGAACGGGTGTTCCGCGGTTACATGGACTTCAGGCCTTCGTCGAGGGTGAAGGTGAGATTGGTGACCGTGTCATCGTAGCTGTAATCGTCCACGCGCACGATTTCCATTTCCAGATTGCCGCCCAGGCTGCGTTTGGTGCGAGCGGACTGCTGCGCCATCTGCATCTCGTCGCCATCCAGAGTGATCGGCGCACTGGCGTCGATATTGAACTGACTGCCGTCAACCGTGGTGAACTTACCAGTCAGCGGCGCAATAAACCGGCGTTTGCTGATATTGCCCACCGCCCACTTCACGCTGTCAGCGCCATATTCGTTCAGCATCCAGTTCCAGTCCCACTGACCATAGTTTTGGATGCTGCGATGCGCGTACTGATCCAGAATGTCCTCTGCGCCGTTCAGGTTGTTGCGGCCGCCAAAGGTGTAGTTTTCCCAGGGGCGGTCAGTAGGATGGTCGTTTCTGGCGTTGCCGCCCCAGCGCAGGAAGTTCTCCATCGCCACGTTATAGCCCAGCACCATTTCCGATTCATAAGGAATATCGGCTTTCTGCTTGAACACCGTGAGGGTGATGATGCGCTTGGAGTTGGCCGGCATCAATGCGCGATACTGTGCGGATTGCGTAACGGTTTCACTGTTGCCGTTAGATTCGCTCCAGCCCTGATTGGCGGTAAAGCCGGCGGTAATTTCAGTACTTCCCCCAAATATCTTAAGATCAAATTTATACGTATTTTTGATGCTTATTGTTTCAGAGAAAGAATAATCTTCCTGCTTCGACCAACTTTTCGTTTCGTCATATTGTAAAGTGGCGACGGCGGTATCTTCCGTATCGCCACGGTTATATACCACCGCAGTAATGGTCTTTAACGGCTCGCGGTCATAAACCTGGGGATCGCCCAATTTAAGTGAGCCGGGGTTGGTATAAAACTTAAGTCCGGATAACGACATTTTTAAGCGTTTATCCGCCCAGTATCCTTCTGAATAAGGATCACTGCTATTATAATTCGCCTGTAACGTATATTGTTGGTCGCCGTTGCGGGTAATACTGAAATCTTCACCTACATTCTGGGAAGCGGTTCCGCCGCACCAGCCGTAGCCCAGGTAGTGCGCCAGATAAGTCAGGGGGACATAAAAGTCCGGGTCGCGAACTATAGTATCCTTCAGGGCGGCGATATCCTGGGCTGCGTATACTTTATCCTGATACTTCGGTATATCGTCATTCGCCAGAGCGGTTGAGACGGGCGCTAGCAGTGAAATGACGCTGGCTGCGAGCGCTGATGGAACAAAAGATTTCGACAGGTAATGCATGATTAGGTCCTTATATTATTTATCGTCCTTTTATTCATTGAGAGAACGATCCACCAAAATACTTCTACATATCTATCATTAGGCCTATCCAATTACTTAGTTGATTAATACATATGGTTTATTTCAGCTATCAATACATCAAAATGAATAAACGCGAATTCAGTTAATCAATCAAAAAATAGTCAGAAAATTAGCCTTTAGTCTAACACCTGTTGACATGCAGAAAACCTAATTAAGCCACATCTAATTCACCAATAAGATAACTATTACAACTCAAAATATTTAACTTATTGAATATTCATAAGAATTAATTAATCGTCGTTTAATAAAACTTGTCCAAATAGACAGATTAGGTTCATCAGGCGCCCCCATAAAACAAACATTAAAATTTAAATTATCAATCAAGCAGGGCTGCCTGCATCCCTTTGAAAAGCATTTCATAACAATATATAACTTATTTCAATATGTAACACGATCACAAATTGATCATTTATTAATCCATACAATAAAAACGAAAAAGACCGCGTCAATGATTAAATGATTAAATTTCACTTTTTCAGGCCCTCAGTTCCTTGCGGGCCACCATGACCTGAACCGGCGCCAGAGCGAAATGGCGGAGCCCGGCGGATTGAGGGGCGGCGAAGCCCGCCTGAACCAACAACTCCCCTACTTCCCCCTGCCTCGGCACGAAACAGCCCCGCAGCAGCATGGGCAGATAGAAAGGCAGCAGCGCTACATTGCGATCGGGATCGTTGGAGCGCTCGCCGTGAGCGCAGATAAACACGCCTCCCGGCGCCAGTGCGTCTTTCACTCTCTTTAGAAAGGCGGCCCGGTCATGAATGAAATGCAGTACGGATGAACACCAGATCAGCGCGTAGCCGTCACCAAACCCGTCTGTTTCCAGGTCCCCCTCCAGCACCTCAATCCTATCCGCCATCCCTGCGGCGCCGATAGAATCTCTGGCGACCGCCGCTGTCATGGGGCCTTCGAACAGATAAGCCTTCATATCGGGAAAAGCCCGTGCGAGCGTTTGCGTCATCATCCCTGGGCCTCCCCCCAGATCGATGAGACGTCCTTTATTTGGGAGCCCAGGAATTTGCGTCAGCAACTCCGCCAGGGCCGGCGCACTGACACAGGTTTGTTCACGAGCGATTTGCGCTTGCGCCGCTGCCGCCCATCCGGCGTCAGTGGCGTGGGAGGCGTTCTTCGGCGTCTCTTCTGCGCTCATCAAGTCTCGCGTCATCGCGTCGGCGGCGGTTTTCAGCACGTCAAAGCGAAATTCCCAAGCGGAGGCGAGGCTGTCTTCAAGGTCTGAAGCGAAGTACTGACGCGCCACTCCCGTCAGACTGTACTCGTAGCGCTCTCCATGCGCCCCGCCGCAGCGATGCAGTAATCCCATGCTCCACAACATTTCCAACAATAGCGCCAGTTTCTCCGGACGTGCGGCGATTTTCCCAGCCAATTCAGACACCGTAGCGGGATGCTGCAGCAATCGGAACACATTCATTTCGATAGCGAGTTTCAGCGACTGTCCCTGCACCGGCGTCGCCGCAATATTCCAGTACGCCTGCATGGGATGGGAGGGATTGAACGTCATGATGCTCATGTCTCCTGATAGATAGTTCGTAGATGTAGACATACCGTATCAGTAAATGATAACTATTATTATTTAAACACCTGTGCGATCGGGAGCAATCACTGTGACAAAGGGAGAATTCTGCTCGGACCATGACTGGCGTAATCGCGTCGGCCCCCACTTGAACGCGCGCATTAGCGGCGTAGATGACGGCTTCAGCCTGATCCATCTGCGCCAACGCTTTCCTGCCCCTTATTCCGAACCGCAGCACCGGGAAGGCGGCGCGCGTCTGTATATCATTACGTTCGGGCTCGCCGGGGAATCCGTCTATCGCAGCGACAGCGGCTCCGTATCTACGCCATTCAAAGCGGGATGCGTCACCTTCGCGTCCTACCAGGATGTATCAGGTAAGCGTCAGTTCGCCGCAACTGACAGGGTTGAGCAATTCAGACTCGCCTTTACCGCAGACCGCTTGGCGTCATATCTGGGAGAGTCGCGAATGCAGCGCATTGCCCGGCTCGCCAGGCATCGTGACGCGTCTCCCCTGCTCCACCGGCGCATCAGCGAGGCGGAAGGCGCCTGTCTACAGGTCCTGTGCGCGCCCCGCGTTGATCCACTGGACCAACGCCTACATGCGCTTACGCTGCTGGCGGAGGCGCTGCGTCAGACGGCGCCTATCGCTGATGCGTGTGAGATGAGCACAGGGGATATCCGTAAACTGGAGCAAGGACTGGAGATTATGCAAAGCGCCATGGAGCAGCCATTGACCATTGGGTTTCTGAGCGCCCAGGTGGGCATGAGCGAGTATCGGTTTAAAACCGGATTTCGGCGCTACTTTGGCGTCTCGCCGGGAAGGAAACTGCTGGAGTTGAAGATGCAGCGCGCCAAACGACTGCTGGAAGCGGGTAAACAAGTCTCCTGGACCGCTTACACCCTGGGCTATCAACATCCGGAGAATTTCAGCGCCGCCTTTCGCAAGTACTACGGCTATTCGCCCAGGGAAGGGTAAAGTTCGGGGAATTTCTATCAGTCCCCGCCGCCGCCATCGCCTCCCCCATCGCCACTCCAAAAACCCCCTCCCCCACTATCACGCGAATAGCCGCCGGAGCCCTTAGTGGATACGGCGATTTTCAGCGCAATGGAGATCAAAAACAGCGCCGCCAGAATAGGACAGATAGTGCTTGTAAAAACAGACTCGGACGTCAGATCCGTGAAATAGAAGGACAGACATAATCCGACAACGTTAACGACCCATGAAATCATATCGTCTCCACATAACTATTATTCAGGCAAACAAATAGCGCCCTGCTATTTGTTTGCAACGACAGGGCCTGCGCATGTCAGGCCAGCCTGGAATCTAACTTGTTAGTTTATCGGTTTACAAGTCATCGAGTGATGAACAGTGATACTTCCATATCGCGACGGCGCGACTCAACAGGCCGAATCCGTCACCTTCACTGCTCTTTCTGCTTCGCCAGCATTAACAACGTACGTCTGGCGAGCAGTTCAACATCCAGAGGGGATTCGGGGTCTAAAGCCAGTTCGCCCAAAATGGCGATCGCCGCCTGACTGTCGCCAGTGTTGTATATCGTGACGGCTTTATTCAGCAGGAGAAAGCCTCTTGTTTCCTTATCCGGGTTGGCGGCCAGACCTTTATCAATCAGCGCGAGCTTCTTTTCCACATCGCCATACAAACCTGCTAGTTTTTGCAGGGCCGGAGCGTAGTCGGGAAAGCGATTGAGGATATTCGCGAAGATCTCCGCCTGCTGTTCCGGGCTCTTCCCCCACTCATGGCTGAGGTAATACAAATACAATCCCGCAGGATACTTGCCTTCCTTTTCCAGCAGCAAATAGTGATAGGCGGTTTGCGCGGTAAAGAATCCCCTCGGTGATAACTGGTTTACTTTCTCGTACAGGGCCAGCGCCTGCTCAGCGTTACCCGCCAGCAGATAGGTATACGCCAGATCGTAATAGGGATATGGCCACTCCGGCGCCAGTTTTATCGCTTCCTTGAAGGCCTCGATCGCCTTGTCATTCTCACCCTTCTGGCCAAACTCCCTGGCCTGATTGTGCAAGGCGACGGCGGCTTCGGACGAAGTCTGATCACTCTGCGTCTCCCACTTCACCTCTCCGTCAGCACTCTCCAGCTCCTGCAGGGTCAACACGCTTCCATTCGCTGATTTGTAGATAATATCCGCCGCCATCGCCGTCCCCCAAATGATGAGTAGAGTTAAGAGAATGAGCTGTTTCACACTGCTTCTCCTGTCGCTTCCGCCATTAGTTTTAACCTTGAAGAGTTGCGACGATTTCAGCCCAACGGGCTGTCACTAACCGCCCATAATCCTGGGCGAAGATATTGTAAGCGCCCAGGCCGTAGCCATCGTTCATTTCTATCAACGCCGTCTCGCCGGTATCCAATACGCCGAAGTCTATGCCATAGCCAGCGTAAGCCTCGCCAGCTTGATCCAGTTCTTGAATGGCGACGCGCACCACCGCTTCATCAAGGCGTATTTCCGGCTTCCCTGCATAATGAGATATGTCGACTATTTCAGAGTCCACAACATAGACGCGATATTCAGACATCCAACGTACAACGTCACTGCATACTATTCGAGTCTTCTTCGAGCAGCCTGACACGAAATACAAATCAGACATAGACTCAAACACTCTGCCAGTAAATTTTTTTTGGGTGTCGCTGGGCTTGGCGAATACAGGCGCAGGCAACCCATCCATTAGTTCAGCAACGAGCTGTGATAGCTGGGATTCCCAGACATTACGGCGCAGGTATGATTGCAGAGACGCAGGATATGAGTTTGCGACAGGTATCTCGATTCCCAATTGTTTCATCGCGCCATGCATACAAGGGATGTCCGCCACTACCAGGGATTGCGGAGTCAGACTCAAGCTCCGGCGGCGGATGAATTTATCCGTGAAAAACGTGATCTCGAAATTGTTTGACTGTAAGTATTCGACGACCAGCTTTTGCTCGTGCTCCAAGCGGCCATTGCCCTGCTCCTGAACGAAGGCATCTTTAAACTTTGTGATGGGTTGCGTCATATCTACCACGAAAATGCAATCAGGCTTCTTTGCCGTCACTACCACTCCCCAAAGAACTCCCCGCCAGCGCGATATTCAGCGCGACGGTCTTGGCTTCGGCGTAGTTCATCACTTTGCCGCCGGGTTGCGGCATGGCTTGTTCGTATTCGTCTTTGCTGCAATAGAGCGCCAATGCGAAGGCTATAAATTTATCGGGCAATTCCAAGGCGGCCAGAGCCTGTTTTACTTCGTCGCCGCTGTAGTATTTTTTCTTGTCGTGACGCTTCCGCAATTCAGGCCCCAATACGCCGATGTATTTGCGGATGGCGTCTTTTCTTTTTACTTTATCTACGATGTTCATGAGTTAAGTATCTAAATAAAATTAATCTTATACTCCTGCCCAAACTTTGACAGGACATCGGTGACTGACTCTTTCAGTCTCTCGAACGTCTCATGCGAACCTAGCGGCAGCCAGTTGTACTTCACCTTTCGCCACAAGATCTCTATCAGGTTTAGCTCTGGTGAATATTTCGGCAAATAGATCGGCCAGATGCCTTTATCCGCCCAATCCAACCTATGTCGGCGAAACTCCGCAGAGCGATGCATGGAGGCGTTGTCCAGAAGCACCACGGCAGGCTTAAGCGGATCTTTACTCCCCGCCAGCTTATTAAAAAGCGCTACGACTTTGGCGGAATCCACCCGCTCCTCTGTGGCATGGAATATCAGCTTCTGGCGGCGACTCATAAACCCCAGAACGTTCAGTCTCTTATTGTGTGGATAGGATTTCATTTGCGTCGGCTTCCCCACAGGGCTCCAGCCATAAGGTAAGTTGGAACGCTGACTGAAGCCTGATTCATCAAAGTAGTAAAGCTCGATTTCGCCCGCATCCTCCCAGGATTGAAGATCTTTCACAAAGCCCTGAAATTGTCGGAAGGCGTCTTCATCCCGAAGCGCGCGCAGCGAAAAGCGGAATCGCTTGAAGCTATACTTTGATTTTTTTTAAGTTCCGTTTAACGGTCTCCAGACTAGCGCTTTTTCCAGTTTCTTTCTCCAGACGTATCTGGACGTCTCGTAGTTGTTGGGGCTGCTCGTCAATCCACTTACAAACCCTTTCTTGTTCCTGCTCCGTGTAAATGGGCGGCCTTCCCGGGGAGGCGTCGCTAATGAGGCCACATATTCCCATGCTTTCCCACTGCTCAATCCAGATCGAAATGGTGTTGCGGTGGAAGTCGATAATGTCGGCAATTTTATCGATTTTATACCCCTTATTGCTGAGCAATATGGCGTGACAGCGAATACGGAAACGGGAGCTCGGGCTGTAGCGAAATCCATCGGTAAGAGTCTTTATTTCAGCGGGCTTAAGATGATTGACGTACTTCACGGTGCAAAATATGATCAGTTCGGGTGGTCGTAAGTAGCCTATTTTATTAGAAAATTTTTATTTTGCTACTTACCTTGTCAGCTCGTGTTGCGGGCTTCAATTTCCGCCAAGGTTATATGCCTCAGAAAAAAAGAAAAAGTGTTTTTTTGAAAAATATAATTGAACAGATTGTTTTTCACCTTAGAATAGCCACTATAGTTTAAAGTGTATCAACAGCACCTCAATCATTTTAAATATATGTCGTAGTAGAATAAAAATGGACAAATCGGCCGTCAATATACTTATAAACACATACTGGAGCTCATCCGGTTGGAAGAAAGACGAACCTACCCCTGAAGATTTTGAATACGCCAAGTCTAAAGGCGTAATGTTTGACCCCGTTTCGATATCCCATGATGAAATTGTTAAAAACGCGGTTAAGGTTATAGAACGCGTCAGCAAGGATCTTGTAGTCAAAGCATTTATTTCCAGCCTCACTTCAAGAAGACTGGATTTGCGTTCCGCATTAGCTAGCTATGCTTCTGGCATAAAACCGCCCTTGCACAAAATATGCGCTGATAGTGATGGGCGCTGCCTGGTATGTTCGAGATTTGACTCCAGCGACCCCATCGACCTGAATGTGCTGAGTTTTGAAAGAGTCAAGTTTGGCGGAGTAAGGCATTTGGCCCCGGTTTACATATGGCTGGACTTACAACTATTCACTAATGAAAGTATTCCAGAGCCTACCTCTAAAGATATTGATTTACTTAAAGAGCTTATAGATGAAATATCACATTTAAGGGAGGGAAGCCTCTCAAGTGTAGAAAAGTCACTCAAACTCTCGCGAAGCAATAAAGATGAAAGGCGAGGCCTTATCTCTACTCTCGGATACTGCGGCGTTTTGAAGGTCCCCGGTTACCCTTGCTTCCATGAAGAATATATTGAAAGCAATAAACGCGATGAATCCAGACAAATTAGATCAGATTGGCCATTTCCGACAGGCCTTTGGGCGCCCAAATATGGCATTAATGAAGAAAGTGTAAATTTCTGGTTTTCTGATTATTTATGATTCAGTCTACCTCGCTGAGCCTTTTATACATTTGCTGGTCATATTTCTCCCTCAAGCGATTACTTTTTATAAGCTAAGGATGGTTTCCCATCCTTAACGATCAGCATAAATGCGCCAGTGCGCATTAGCTTGCCTCTGCCGGCGCCTTACACGCCCAGAGCCATCTTCTCAGTGAGGAATGGGGATCTTATAGCAGGTATAGCCGATGCAGATGAGGTAGTAATGGTGTTCGCTGACGCCAATGACATCAGCGACGGTAGCAGCGCTGTTCGCTTCCGTCGAGGCGATGGACTGCGCGCTGACTGGCGTCGCGACACTGAATACAGCAATTAAGGATACAAGGGCGATGAGTTTCTTCAACATGACGCAGACTCCTTCTGGGTGTGTTGAGAGGATTAACGCCGCAGGCCGGTCGATTAACATCCGGGGCGCAACCCCTCCCCAGTCATCGTCAGGCTGCGGCCTGCGCCTGCTTAACGCGCCTACAAACGGGCTGACATCCGCGCTTAATAAGCAGGCGTAGGTTGACCCTAACAGTGGTCGCCGGCGTCGCAAAGGCACTAATACGCTGGCGCGGAGTGGGATTGTTCCTTGCCGAATTAGTTTGAAATCACTGTGACGAGGGGCTTCATGCCGCCGTTGGCGCGATCTCGCTTGCCGCCTTTGCGTTATTCACCTTTCTCGCCAGCAGGCCCAGTTCATGAGCGGTAGTGATGTAATAAGCGCATACGGTGAAGACCGGAATCAGCAACAGGCCAATGCCTGTGAAGGCCAGAACGGAGTCCGCCAGGAAGATGCCCAGAGACAACACCAGCCAGTAAATATAGAACTTCAGGAAGTAGTGCGCGTGCCGGACAAACACCAGAAAGTTCACCGGCGCGTTGAGCAGGGTTTTCCAATCTCCGCTCAAGGCGTAACGGATCATGCCGGATTGAAACACCGGAAAGGAAATAACGCCCCAGGTGAGATAGACCAGCAGGGTCAATAGCCAGTCCGACGGCTGCGATTTGGCCCAGGCGCTGAATCCGTCGGTAACAATGTCGTAAATATCCGCCGCGAAACCTAA
Source organism: Hahella sp. NS-SX17 (assembly GCF_057367735.1). Classification (NCBI taxonomy): domain Bacteria; kingdom Pseudomonadati; phylum Pseudomonadota; class Gammaproteobacteria; order Oceanospirillales; family Hahellaceae; genus Hahella; species Hahella sp. NS-SX17. Next base: position 3,581,627 of record NZ_CM170632.1, on the reverse strand, counting down.
AGGTCCGCCGATCCCTAAAATTGAACACAGCACGCCGGGAATAAACATGTGTCCCATCATGACCACCCACAGCAAAGCGCCGGTTTTCAGCATGGGAATGGGACGAAACGGAGGAAGTTCATGGGAGCCCTGCGCGATGCGTTTCACCATCTCGAAACGCCAGCCTTTCAGGAGAATGACGCTGATCAGGCCCAGCACGGGAATGGCGGCGATCAGCGGCAATGGCCAGAGTTTGCTGACCCAGTCCCGGTCTTCAAATGGATAAATCAGGCTTTGTTTTATTCCTTCTACGAACGGCATCGTCGCCCCTTCTCTGCTCATCAATGATTCGGACATAATCGGAATCCCGGTTCCGACGGCGTGAAATGACCATTGATTTGGGAAGGCGACAGCGGGGAGCCGCCACCGTCCGCACGATGGCCAACGGGAAGCGACAGGAATGTAACATATTGTAAACATGAGACTAAAGTAAAAAAGACGGCGAGCATCCGCCCGACCGTCTTCGTTAAAGTTTACGCAGCTCGGCTCTTGTAAGCCTCGTATATTTCGTTAGCTTTGTTGAGGCGCTCCTGATCCGCCGACGATCCTACCGCCGCCCGTTCAAAATCCTGTCTGAACACCACCATGGCGTCGGAAACGGAATCCGTCTTCTTCAATTTGTCGATCACCGCGCTTTCTGAGGTGGAAGACAACTCATGCTTCAGAAAGCCATAGTTGGCCGCGGCGCTACCGGGGTCCATGCCGTTATTCTCCGCGAAGGAGATGAGTCCGTCTTTGCGGGACTCCCCCCACTGCGCCCAGCCATAACCCGTGCTGTCCTGCACCCGATCATTGGTGGGCGAACCAAATGCGCGAGGGTCGGACGCGCCCTGACCGAACTGGGAATACTGGTTAATATGCGGATTCATGCCGTCGCTCTCCATATACAGGTTGCCGACCACACCCGCCGCCTGCTCCGGCGTCAGACCAAAATCCTTGATGAGATTATCCATCACCTGCATCGCTACTTCCTTGCCTTCGGATTCAGACAAGCGTCCTTTGGGCATGCTCGTGTTAAGGGGTGAGTCGACGCTGAACGGCGAGTCCTGAGGATCAATGCCGGGAGCTTCGTTTGTCTTGTGTATGGCCAGATTCAACACAGGCGGATCACTCACGCCGCATACGCCATCAATCCCGCCGGTCTTATTGTGCTGGGAATTGTTGGGAGCGCCTTGCGAGCCGTCCGCATTCAACACCATTCGTAACTGTTGCAGGATCATCTCCAGTAAATCCTGCATAGCGCCCAGGTTGCCGCCGTTGTTTTTGACTTGATCGTATTGACGGTTGAACTCATCACGATAGGTCTCCGCCAGCGCCGATACCTGCGAATTGGGATTTCGCTGGCTCAGGTCGTCCAGGTGGGAATTAAAGTCTTTTATATCCATCGCCTTTCCTCATATCGGTTTCTGATTAGCGGTTGAAAAGTATGGGGCGGGCGACGATTCCGACCGACATGGGTCCATCAGGTTGAGGCGTTCAAGCGATCGGAATCTTGGAGCGCCCTCCACCTTGACTCAGTAACCAGGCGGGGAGCGAAGTTGCGGCGCGGATCATTGCGCCGCCGTAATGAGGTAAGGAGAGATCAGACTATTGCAGCCAGTTGCGAACAACGTCTTCGGACAGCAGGCCGCTGCGGCCTTTACGTTCGCCGTTGGAGGACACAAAGTAACTGCGCGGCAACTCTCCATACCAGGAGGGATCAATCGCCTGTCGCAGGCGCGCCGGAACCGGATCGGCGAAGCGCCAGTTATCGGCGGACTCGATCTTGTACTGGGCCAGAGTTTCCCTGACCTGCGCTTCGGGCATGTCCTGATCCGTCGACACCAGCGTCACCGCCAGACCGGGATTGTCCTTCAGTAGACTGCCCAACATCTCCAGCTCTTTGTGACAAGGCGGGCAATCAATGGACCACAGCACCATCAGGTAGGGTTCGCCATCCCATTGTTGTTGAATGGCTTTGACGCTGTCCGCGGTGAACGGCTTGACCTCGGCGCTGGCGGCGGAGGCGATCATCCATGCCGCCAGCATCAGCAATACCCGTCGCATTACAACGACTCCTTATGCTTATGATGATCCCCGGCGTCCTTGATCGAGGCGCTGGCCGCCACTTCCGCGCTGGAGTCCAGCGGCGTCAAACGATAGCCTTCCTGCGCCGTCTGCCAGGACAGATAAATCTTGGCGCCATCGTTGACCAGCAAGGGATGATCCGACGCGCCTTCGGTATTGACCACTTCGGCGGCGGCGCTCCAGGTATCTCCGCCGTCTTCGGACACCTGCATGAAAGTGCGGGTGCGGTCATCGGCAAACGCTTTCCAGGTGAGTACGACACGGTCGCCCAAAGCGTCGATCATCGGTCGCTCCGCGCCAGGGCCGCCGAACGCCATGGGCTTGCTGAAGCCGTCTTTGGTTGAGTGGGCGTAGAACAGTCCCTGACGGTTTTCTCCCGCGGTGAACCAGGCCAGATGTTGTCTGCCGTCCGCCGCCGCCAACGCCGGGCCGTGATGGGGACAGCCATCCAGTTTCCACTGATCGTCACTGACCCGCTGGGGCGCAGAGTGCGTGGTCAGATCACTGAAAGTAATCACCGCATGGTCGCGCACGCCGCCGTCGAACACCTGTCGATACAGAATCACCGGCAGCCCCTGCTCGTCCAGCTCCATGGCGATGCGGCAGCATTCGCAGGAGTGGTCCGACAGCTTGCGGCTGGCCTTAAAGGACGCGCCATTGTCCGTGGAGACGCCGTAATACAGGGCCGCGCCGGAGTATTCCCTGTTCGCGGCTTTGGCGGCGACCAGATCCCGTTTGTCCACCCAGACCACAAAAATCTCACCCCGGTCATTCACGCGAAAGGTGGGAAAGCGATGGGCGATGACGTCTTTATCGTCATTGACATTGATCGGCGCGCTGAAGGTGCGTCCGCCGTCCAAAGAGCGACTGAAGCGGATATGCCCGGTGTAGGGCTTGTCCAGCTTGCGGGTCCATAACAGATAGATTTCATTGTTAGGCCCCAGCGCCACCTGGGGGCGATCCTCGCCCTGATCGTCCACCGATTCGGGTATCGGGTTCACCGCCTGCGGCGCGCTGAATGTGGTCCCGTTGTCATTGGAATGCTGCACGTAAATATGACCGCGGGAGTACCAAGTGATCCAGAGCGCGCCATCACGGCCGAAGGCCGGCGTAGGCGACTTGGCGCAATTCAGAGACGGCAACGCCGCCGGATCGGCGCAAGGGCCGGCAGGAGCCGCCGCGCCATGATGTGCGCCTTTCTTATCGGCATGGCCGCCGTGCGCATAAACGGCGCCGGAAGCGATAGCGGCTGTGGCCGCCATCACAGCGACCCGCAACAGGCGCAGATTCAATATTTCCATTTGACCTCCGCATAGTAGGTTCGACCCGGATAGGGGTGATAGACGTAATAACGTTCGTCGGTGAAGTTATCCACTCCGCCGGCGACAGAGAAATGCTCATTCAGTGCGTAGACGGCGCGGGCGTCGAACACCAGGAAGCTGTCGGTGTAGCCGAAGCCGCTGCGGTCGCCGTCGCTGTTGTCGAGGCTGTCATAGGGATCGCTGGCGTAACGAACGCCGCTGCCCAGACGCAACTGCTCGGTAGCCTGATAACCCGCCAGCAGGTTGGCGCGCCATTTGGGAACGCGGGGAAACTGCTTGCCTTCCGATTCCGGCGCTGCACTGTTTTTCATGATTTCCGCATCGGTGAAGGACAGGTTGAAGTCCAGGTCCAGACCCGGCGTCAGCACATTCTTGACCCCGGTCACCACTTCTACGCCCCGTGAGCGCACGCGGTCGATATTCTGGTAGTTGGTGACGCCGGTGAAGACATTGGTCTGACGGTAGATGGCGTCGTCCACATCGTTTTCCCACAGGCTGACGGTCACAGACGCATCATCGAAGCTGCGTTTGACGGTCAGGTTCTTGGCGAAGCTTTTTTCTTTCTTCAAATCCGGGTCAAAGCTGGCGTTGAAAGCGCCGGTATTGTCGATAGAGCCCTGATACAGCTCGCCGACCGTCGGATAGCGATAAGCCAGCGCCAGCGACAAAGTGGCGCTCCAGTCCGCATTAGGGCGGTAGCTGAAACTGGCTTTCGGCGACAGGTCGGATTCGCTTCTCTCTGGGTAAACTGCGCTCACCCGGTCCGCACCAAAGTCCCGCGCCAGTTTACCGTCAAAGGCGCGCCACCACTCCTGGCGAGCGCCCAGGGTCATGCTCCACTCAGGCGCCAGCGTCCATTCGTTTTCGACAAACAAGGCGTGAGTGCGGGTGGCGCCTTCAGAGTCGCCACTCAAACTGGCGATATCGTCGCTACGCCAATGATTGGTGTTATAGCTGGCCTGATCCAGGCGATAGCGATCAAAGTGGTACCCGAACAGAATGCGATCGCCCATCCAGCCGCCGTTATGGCGATGACCGAATTTAAGGTCGAAAGTTTCCCAGCCGGTCCCTTGATCTTCCGTTAAGGTTCCCGCGCCGTTGGCTTGCGCTTCATCGTGATTCGTTCCTGAGCGGCGTTGTTTTTGCTCCAGCACATCATAAAAGGACAAGGCGGATTTGATCTCCCATCCCTGCCCCAGTGCGCCTTCCAATTCAGCGCCGTAGATCAGGTCTTGGGCTTCGGATTCGCCCAGGCGCTGGCTGCTGACGTTATAGCTGGCGCCGTCGATATCCACCTCGCCGTTATAAACAGGCTCGCCGTCAGCATTGCGCAGATAGGTTTCCGGGTTAAGGTTGTCTTCGTTGCGGTCGAGATACGCCAGCGTCACTCTGGCCTGCAGGCGTTCATTGATGTCATAGCCCAGCTTGAACTTGGTGACGCTTTCGCCGATATCGCTGCGCCCGGCGGAGTTGTATAAGTATCCGCCCGCTGGATAGTCGTGCGCGCCTTCTACAGGGTCGCCCACTGGCGCGCCGCCACTGCCGGAGACGATGCCGAAGCTTTGTGGATGTCCTTCATTCTGCAACCAGTCCGTCGCCAGGAAATAACTCCAGGGACCCTGTCTGTCGCCAAAGGAGGCGTGGGTTTTGTAGCCGAAATAAGTATCGTCGGTTCCGTAGGCGCTGAAGTCCTGCAGGAATACGCCTGCGCTTACCTGCGCCTCGCGCTGCTCCGGCATGCGACCGTGCATGATCACCGCACCGCCCATGGCGTTGCCGCTGTACTCCGCTGAATAGGGCCCATAGATCACTTCGATCCACTCAATCTCTTCAGGCTGCATCAGGCCCCATCGTGGCGCGAAGTTGAAGCTGGAGCCGAGGAAGTTACTGAGCATAATGCCATCCCCCATTACTACCGCGCGGGCAGTCTGGGTGGTGTGCGTCTCACGGAAGGACAATGTGGCGTTGCGGTCGCCGATATAACGTTTGCGCACGATCAGGTTAGGCTCGTATTTAAGCGCATCGGATACCTCTGGACTATTGATGTTCTCCAGTTTCTCCGCCATCACTTCCGTTTGTAAAGCCGTCGGCTCCTTCACTAAAGCGGGGCGCTCGCCCAACACTTCCACGGGCTGCAGCACTGTGGCCTCTTCCGCCACCACTCCCAATGGCGCCAGAAGGCCCGCTACAGCGCCAATCGCGCGGTTCAGCCGCATATTGTCCCCTTACTATTAATGTTAGAAAAAGGGCATAGTAATGAAGCCTTTACGGGAGATGGATGCGGCAAAATGTCGCAGGGATTTTTGAGCTAGGCCGGTTGGGTGAACAGGATTAAACCAGCACAAAGGCGTCCGTTTTCAAAACTTATGGCGTATGGCGACATCATAAGCTCTGCGAATTCAGGTAGGACGACTCCGTCACCAATAGTCGGGGATGGGCATCCAGCGAGTGATGCGAACGCCTTCGGGCATGTTGAACCATTCACCGTCGTAGGCGTACAAATCGGTGATGCCGCCGTTACCCCTTCCCGGCCACCACCCTTGATAAACAGCGATCACCACCTCCAGGTCCGGCGGCATTTCGTCTTCACATTTTCTCCATAGGGAATCGCTCATGGCGGCCTCTTAGTTTATCGCAATTGAAAAGCGGCTCTTTTAACAAAAACCTGCGGATTAATCGAGCATCCATGGGATCGTAACTATACTGACACTAATGGTCGGGAGGAGAATCAATGCGTTATGGTCTGTGGCTCTGGTTTGCGCTGTTTTCGCAGGGGGTGCTCGCGCAGACCTTGATCATCGGCATGGAGGACGCCAACAACAAGCCCTTTGAATATGTGGCGGAATCCGGGGAGCTGACCGGCTTTCATACGGAGGTCGTCAAGCAGGTGACGGCCAGTCTGGGATGGAAAGTCGAATTCGTGCGTCTGCCCTGGACCCGCGTCATCAAGATGCTGGAAAGCGGTGAAGTGAACGCCGTGACCTACATGGCGAAGTCCATTGAGCGCGAGAAGTTCGCGCTTTATCTGCCCGACAATCTTCTGCACATTTCACAGAGCACTATCTACATCAAAAAATCCCGCGCCAATGAAATTCTCTACGATCCGCCGCTGGAAAATTTCGTCACCCGCTGGCGCGTCGCCGTGCCCACCGGGTATCACATCAATGACGAGGCGATGGCGTTAATCCGCAACAATTACCCGCTGCAACAACGCACCGTCACCATGGCGCAGCTCTTCCTTATGCTGGTCAATGACCGCTACGACGCCATACTGGGCGGCTCCAACGCCATGCTGCGCAGTAAAACCGCCATCGAAAACCTGGAAGACGTCGTACAACCGCTGCAAGGCGCCCTATTCCCCTCCGAACCCATGTTCATCGGATTCAGCCGCCAAAGCGGCTCTAAACTCGCCTACGAATTCGCCAACGCCTACCGACAATTCCGCCAGCAACCGGAATATCGGGAGATCGCCCAACGCTTCAACGTGATTGAGTGGCTGCCCGGGGAGAGGGATTTTGATTAGGGGGTGAGCAACTCTTTTTAGGCGCTTTTTGCACAGGTTTGGGAGCGCAGCTGTTGCATGTTTTTTCATCGGCGTCGAATGTGTGGGGGAGATGAATGAGACCTTTTTTGTGCTTCTTAATAAAGTCAATAAAGTCGCCTGCTTTTTGACCTTCCGTTAGGTTTCCATAGACTGACGAACCTTTGGGGACAGAAGGCCGAAGGTGGTCTGGGATCACCAGCGGCTCGCAACCGAAGTAATAAAACGTCTCCGCAATCAACACATTCTCACCAGAGATATCTTCCTTCTGACACCCCATATGAGGCTTATCCTGCTTTATATCCCAGTGGCTAGGATTCTTTACCTGCCGATAGTGTGTGTAATCTTTTGGGTCGCCTGACGGCAGTAATTCGTAAATATTATCCCCAGCTCGCTGCATCGCGCTCTTAGCCGACATATCTGGAATCTTATTCTGGAAGCGAGAGTCTTTATAATAGTCCCCGATGGATAGCCTCTCCGACACTTCCATCAAATAAACCAGTCGCTCGCAACCTACTGCATCGCGATTTAAAGCAACGGATGAAAAGCCAGCAATCCACGTTCCCTTCTCAACGTTATCGTTCATTCGTATATAGGGTTTGCAGGTCGCCAATGTCAGCGTCCTGCCAAATGGATTGGGCGCAAAACCTGAATCGTGGGTCATTTTGTAGCTATACAAACGCATAAAACCTCCCTCAGCCAGTATTACCACCCTGTTTAAAACTAGGCTAGAAAGAGGAATTGGCAAGGGCTGCAAGCCCGGAAAGTTGTTATGTTTGGTTGGCTTTTGCTACAGGAAGAAACTGACTGCGTATTGGCGTATTTTGGGGTGATGAGAAGGGACGCCAGGCGGTTATCGGAACCTAGTCGCCCCCTCCTCCACCGCCGCCATCAGACCCCATATCGAACATACCGCCATCCTGACGCGAACTAATGGCCAAGTCGAATCCCTGTTCGTTATTATCATCGCGATTGGGGTTACGCGCATTACGGGCGCTGTTCAAGAAGCTTTTGAACGGCCATGGAATCAGTCGGTGCGGTATGGCTTCAGGCGAGTACTGGTTTACCAGATAGAGCGCCATCAAGGAGCCGAAAAGTGGGATCATGAATATGATAAAAAACTGTAGCGCCTTTTGGCCCCGTTCCAGGGTGTCATCGTTTTTCACCGCCACAATGGCTATTACCGCCAGCCACAGACTCGCGGCCACCATCAAACCGATCACTGTCATCAATACTATTGCCATAACTCTCCCTCAGTTCGGTGTACGCCGGATTTTTCGTGCGTCTTCGAATAACGAAATAAATCAGCGATATAGCAACGCTCTAATCACCATATAGGTATTTCTTTCTGAATGCCACCCAGCTTTGCAACGCTTCTTCGCCTGCGCTTTCTTCGTATTGGGATAACTCCGCCTTCAGCGCCAGATTTCCCGTCTCTTCCAGATAGCCCAATGTCGCCTGATAACCGGCGCCGAACAGGTTTTCAATATCAAAACCACACCCCGTGTCCATATTGATATGCTTCGCCTCCCACATCATCTCCACATCGCTGGCATCGCCGACGTGGAAGAGCAAGAAAGCGCAGTGATAGAGGTTTTCAAAGAACTCCAACTCTGCATCGTCCCTGCGATAAACCATTTCCAATGCGAAGATTTCCCTTAGCAGTGGGTGGTGATGCTTCGCTTCTTCTGGAGTAATGTCGTTTAGAATGCGTTCTCGGTATTCGGGGTTGTTTAGGTCGTTTTGCACGCTTTTGTTCACTCTCGTCACTGTGTCGACGAATCATTAGATAGGTATAACCTTATAATTTCAAAGCTATTCCGGCTAAAATAGTGGCGTTTCAGTGATTCTAGACAACTATTTAGAGACGGGAGAAAAAACAAGGCGTCTGGACAAATCCTTACTATCTGAACGACACCCGCGATAGTCCTGCTTTGGAAAAAGATGAAACCGACCTCCTCCCTTTCTTGCACAACCTGGAGCTTGAATTTGTTGAGACGGTGGTGAGTTTTGGGAAGGAGCAAGTCGTTGAGCCGGGTTGGGTGGATTTTGTTTTTGTTAAGGGCTGATGCCATAGTGGAAAATACAGCAAGCAATGGCATATGTGGCATACCGAGGTGGATTATGATGGCGGCAGAGCTGTAGGAGATCGCCTAAAGGTGGTTGTTGTGGTCTGCTGCTAGATACTATTTAACCACCTTAAACGGATTTTTCTTTTTTCTTTTTTTGCCAGGCTTGTTAAACACCTTCCAAGCAAGAACCCCATCAAACCTCCAAACAGGGAGTAAGTTTAAGATTATAATTTTTACATTAACGGTAACCATAAACCAACAGAATGCGAACAATAGCCAATTAGCTTTGTTAAGCCCTACAGCTATTAATATCGATGACACAACAAATAATATGAACTGAAATAAAACTCCTCCCCACGCCAGAAAATATCTTCTTCTATCATTCTCTGAATTAAATCCATTACATGTGCAGGAACCATGTATAATACCAATACGCAACTCCAATACATTCAATCCCAAAAACTTAGCCACGACGGCATGACCTATTTCGTGAAAAATAATCAACGACAGATAAAAAAAGAAAATTGCAATTGTGTACTCAGCATTCTCAAAAAACAAAGAAAGGGGAAGCAACAATACCGCCATCACCAAGCTAGCATGTATTTTTACGTCTACCCCATTAATATTTATTATATTAAAATATTTGAAAAGCAAAAAACGTAAAACATTATCGGATATAATCATAAATTATTCGTACCGCGTTACAATTTGGCAATATCATTAACCTTAGCTGACAAGTTGGGAAATTCATTTTCAGTTGACTTTCATAAATTTTCTCATACTAAAAAGGCACAAAAATTATTTTCGAAGCTGGCAAATCAATACTATATTTTCTATCGCCATATAAATTAGGAACACATTTACACGAATTTTCTTAAGTATTCAAAACTCGCCACTGACAAGAACCAACTTTTTTCTTTCTACTGAATACAAATTATAGCAGTCCCACTCATATTTCCTCAGCCAGCGGCCAGCGTTTCCAGTCTTACTCTCTGGAAGGCCCTTCGACAGGCTCAGGGCGAACGGGTGGAGAAGAAATCCCTATTTCTAGGAAACGTCGTTAAGCCACTCTACTTTTTCGCTCTCAGTTGACTCTAACGCCCTAACCTTCTGACTAATTCGAGTTGTAGCCATGTGTGCGGGACAGCAAGACTTCCTTCCAATGAGTTTCGCGCGTAATAACTTCATTTTTATTGGCGTGCACATCCGCCACTTCAAGAATTGAAAAACGGAAGGCTTCAGCACTTTTGGCGCCAAGGTTGTTCAATAGCGCTCGGAGTTCTACGTTGTTGCCATGCCCCGAAGACGAGTACTGCGACCAGCGGCTCCATATGCCGCCTTCTCCATATGCACTACCAACATAGAGTTTCCCCGACATCGTGTCTGATATCACATAAACCCCTGAGACTGAGGAGAGCGCGCCTTTCCAAGATGGGATGTTCTGACGAATAACACAATCTAATTCCCGCTTAGACAAATTCACTGATTTAAAACCTGGAAACTCCGATAAGGTGAGTCGCTCTGATTTGAGTTCCGATACCAAGAGATCTTCACTCCACCGTTCAGCCAACAAATATGTCGCCCGAAAATTTCGGCTAAATTTAATCACCAAGCGGCCGGAGAGCTCAGCACAGTCTCGCACTTGCGCTAATTCATAATAGAAACAGTTGTTTTCTTTCTTGAACTCAACCCCTGTTTGTTCGTATAGACCGCTAAAAAGCCAGTTGTCCGTGCCATGAATGTTAATAAGAGAGACTACAAACCGGCGCTCAAAATTACGTTTCGTTTGCCATCGCTGCCAATCCTCAAAATCTCCCGCAAGAAAGACATCAAGGGGATGCTCTACTCCATTCCACACGGCCATGTGTAACTTGCAATCGGCTGGCGACAATGTGGGACTAAGCAATTGTAATAAATCAAATAGTTTGAACATGCTTCCGCCCCTCGTCAGCGCTACATCGCCATAAACTTCGATAACATGTTTAGTTGTATGCAAAAAGATAGCACAGCCTCCAAAGTCTGCTTCATGCAGCGACAGTGCGGCTCAAGCGCTTCTTGCTCATACGCCCTGGAAAGCCCTTCGACAGGCTCAGGGCGAACGGGGGTGGAGATGGTTTATTGGGGTGGTTCTTTTTGGCGGTGTTGGGTTGGTCGTCTAGCTGAGTAGGCTTCGGTGGCTATGCGGTGATGATGAACATTGTTATTGCAATCAAATATACGAGGGCCACGCCTTTGAATGAAGTTTTTCTGAATAGGTATGTCAGGCATAGTGCGGTGAGTATTGGAAAAAACCAGTACACCAGCAGAATGTATTCAATGAAATACAAGGCGATGGTTTCCGCATAGGGTTCCAGGAAGCTAAGGCGATCAAACGCCCTTGACGCACTTCTGGCCAGAATGAAGAAGCCGTAACCCAGGAGGAGTAGTCGGATGATTGCAACTGCGACGTTGCCTGCGGCTTGGTCCCATTGTTTGAGTTTGGCGATGGCTTGTTTTATTTCCAATGTTTGGTCCTGCTTCGCTTAGCTTTAGCGCACTGGGTTTTACCTTGGCGCTCTGGGAGGCCCTTCGACAGGCTCAGGGCGAACGGGGGACATAGTATAGCGGGTGTTGTGTTGTGCGAACGGGGGACGTGGTATAGCGGGTGTTGGTGTTGGTGTTGGTGTTGTGAGTGATCATGTGGTGTGGTCTGTGGCAGCAGTGAAGGACACTGGTTTTGATGGTCGCAAATCACTTTTCCCCCGCAAAGCCGTCCCAGTTTTCAGGGGTTATTATTTTCATTCCGGTAAATCCACTGGACGCCAGTGCGGCGGCTAGAGGGTCTTCCAGGACAATCACTCGTTCGTAGTAGTAAAGCCTGTAAATGGCGCCGTAGGTCTCTGAGTTTAGTACCAGGGTGTCGACGTCGTTGATGAACACGACTTCTCCGTCTTCCATTTCGATCTCAAGTTCGCTTTTTTCGAAGTCGATGCAGTTGGCCATTCCTATGATATTGCAGGCGAAGTAATCGTGGTTGGGTTCTGCGCCGGCTTTTTTCAGTACTGTGGCGGGGTAGTAATCGATATTGTCCACGCCCAGGTTGTCCAGAAAGTCTTTCAATGTTTTTGACATAATCGGGCATCCGGCGTCGGAGACGGCGAAGTCCGTGAGTTTTCCCTTGTGTCGCCTTTCACAGATAAATTCCAGGCGAGAAAGATCATGATTATTGGGGTTGATGGGTTTTCCCGTCTCCCAGATCATCCCATAACAGGTGCAATTATCCGTGCCGGTGATGGCTGGAGAGCGTTCAAGGTCAGGGAATAGTAGTTTTTTAGTCATATGGGTCTTTGCTAGCCTTTCAGATAGTCATTCTGTGAGCTCAGGTTTTCCTTTCTTATACAGTTCTCATACAGTCGAACGGCAAGCGCTCCACTACCCTTCCCCCTCCAATAATCTTAGTAGCCTCGCCATGCATTCATCCAGTTGTTGGCGTTCTTCCGGGTTCAGGGGTTGCAGGATGTTGTGTTCGTTTTGTACGTGGGCGTCGACGGCGCGGTCGATGAGTTCGAGGCCTTTGGGAGTGAGTTGGACGAGTTTGCTGCGGGCGTCTTCTTTGTTGGCGGTGCGTTCGATGAGGCCGCTGGCTTCCAGGCGTTGCAGGCGGTGGGTCATGGCGCCGGAGGTGATCATGAGGGTTGAGAACAGGGCTGTGGGGGCCAGGCAGTAGGGTTTGCCGGAGCGTCGCAGGGTGGCGAGGACGTCGAATTCCCAGCCGGTCATGTCGAATTGACTGAAGGTGGCGTCCAGTCTGCGTTGCATGAGGGCGGCGCAGCGTTTCAGGCGGCCGATGGCGCCCATGGGGGTGACGTCCAGGTCGGGGCGTTCTGCGTTCCATTGTTCCAGAATTTTATCTACGGCGTCGGGCGGGCGTTTTTCAGTCATCAGAGGCTCCCTTTATTTTATCTTGATATCAAGATTTATCTGTGCAAAACTGATTTTATCTTGAATTGAAGATAAATGCATTGCCTAGCCGTAAATCAAGGAACCTGATATGTACGAGACCGTAAAAGACCTTATCGAAAACCGCGTATCCACTGGCCGTTATGACACAGAGAAATCCCTGTCTGAAGAGCAGATCACCGAGTTGGTGAGACTGGCCACCCGCGCGCCCTCCGCTTACAACTTTCAGAACTGGAAGTTCATCGCGGTGCGTTCGCCCGAAGCGAAGGTCCGTTTGCAGGCGGTTTCTTATGGACAAAAACAAGTGGTGGACGCGCCGGTGACCTTTATCATCTGCGGCACACTGGCTGCGCATGAAGGTCTCGCTGACGCGTTACAGCCATCCGTCGCCGCAGGCTTCCTGCCCCAGGCTTTGAGTGACGGCTGGGTTGCGCAGGCCAGTTCTTCTCATGACAACAACCCCATGCTGCAACGGGACGAAGCCTTCCGCTCCGCGTCTCTCGCCGCCATGACACTGATGTTCGCCGCGCAAGGCCTGGGGTTGTCCACCGGCGCCATGAGTGGTTTCGACCCGCAGGCGCTGGCGCAGGAGTTTGGGCTGTCGGAGCGGGAAGTGCCGGTCATGCTGGTGACGGCGGGCTACCCCGCTGAAGGCAACTGGCCGCAAAAAGTGCGTCGCCCTGTGGAAGAAGTGATGGCGATGGTTTAACCGGAGATGGCGGGGATGCTGTTCCGCTGGCTCTTCTTCTCCGCGATTACCGCCCTCTGAGTTTGTAATCGCCCGGCCCCCGCCTATATTTATTAGCATAGCAATGATATCGGCATGGTAATAATCACATGCATGAAGGCGGCAGCGCGCCGCGGAAGACAGGGCCTGACCTGTGCAGGCCCTGTTGTTGCAGCAATATAGAAGGAAGCTATTTGTCTGCCTGACCAATGTAAAAACGGACGGCTTGGCGTTCATTTAAGGGAGCCAAAGTGAGCAGGACATCCCACCAAAAGTCTGGGGGGAACGGCTTCAAGTCGAAACTCGACAGCCGGGTGCAAGCCATCGTAGAAGCGGTGGCGGATGGCATCATCACCATCGACAGCCACGGCGTTATTGAGACCTTCAACCCCGCCGCAGAGCGTATTTTCGGCTACCTCGAAGAGGAAGTGGTCGGCTGCAACGTGCATATGCTGATGCCCTCTCCTTTCCGCGAACATCACGACGATTATCTCGCCAACTACCTGCAAACCGGCAATGCGCAAGTCATCGGCGTGGGCCGTGAGGTGCTGGGTCTACGCAAGGACGGCAGCCTGTTCCCCCTTGACCTGGCGGTGACGGAAATGCAGGTGGAAGGACGCCGCATGTTCACCGGCGTGGTGCGCGACATCAGTGAGCGCAAAGCCTCCGAACTCGCCCTGCAGGACCGGGAAGCCCGCGTCCGCGCCATTGTGGACACCGTCGTCGACGGTATTATCACGATTGACGGCGCCGGTCTGATCGAGACCTTCAACCCCGCCGCGGAGCGTATTTTCGGCTACGCCGCCAGCGACGTGATCGGCGTCAATGTGAACATCCTGATGCCAGAGCCTTACCACAGCGAACACGACGGTTATATCGCCAAGTTCGTGCACACCGGAGAGGCCAAGGTAATCGGCATTGGCCGCGAAGTAACCGGTCGCCGCAGCGACGGCTCCACCTTTCCTATGGATCTTGCAGTCAGCGAGATGACGGTGGATGGACGCCGCATGTTCACCGGCGTCGTACGCGACATCAGTGAACGGAAAAAGCTGGAGCGGCAAAAAGATGAGTTCATCGCCACCATCAGCCATGAATTGCGCACCCCCCTGACTGCTATCGGCGGGGCTTTGGGCCTGGTGCTCGGCAAACACAGCGGCGAGTTGCCGGACGTTGTGAGCAAAATGCTGAAAGTGGCCTACCGCAACTGCGACCGGCTGACTCTGTTGATCAACGATATTCTGGAAATCGAAAAACTGGAATCCGGCTCGCTTAAATTTGAGCTGGAGGACCTCGACCTGTCGATGCTGGTGCAACGCAGTCTGGAAGATAACAAAGAGTTCGCCGGCAAATATCAGGTGGAGCTTCGCTTTTCCAACCCTCCGCCCAGCGCCTGTGTGTATGTCGATGAACGACGCATCCACCAGGTCATGTCCAACCTGATTTCCAATGCGGTGAAATACTCACCGCGGGGCGGGCATGTGGATGTGGCCGTCTCCTCAGACTGCGCGTTCATGTCAAGGATCACGGCAAAGGCATACCTGAAGAGTTCCGCACCCGCATCTTTGAGCGCTTCTCGCAAGCGGACAGCTCAGATACCCGCGAACAAGGAGGGACCGGGCTCGGGCTCAGCATCGCCAAAGCCATCGTAGAACACCACGGCGGCGAAATCGGCTTCTTGTCCAAAGCCAATAAGGGCACAGAGTTCTACTTTGATCTCCCGGTTCGAAAGTCGCCAAAGCAACACAAGGCGTCGCTCCACCCTTGCGCATTGATTTGCGAAAAAGAAAAAGACTTGGCTGACCTGTTAGCAAAGACTGTGCGTTCTGAAGGGCTATGCTGCGATATCGCATCTGACGCAACAGGCGCCTTACTGTCCCTGGCGGAAAAACAGTATTGCCTGTTGGTGGTCGACAGCAGGATGGCTGACGACGGCGGTTTCACTTTTTTAAGAACCCTGCGCCGTGTTCCCAACGCCGCCCAGCTGCCGCTGGTGGCGATTGCGGAGGAAAATTACAACCCGGAAGCGGATTCCAGACTGGAAGAGGACGGGCACATCCCTCTGGCCTGGTTGAGCCGCTCCCATCCGAAGCTAAGCCAGTTTCGAACCATTATTCATCAGGTGTTGTTGAAGCAAAATCGGCCCTGCATCCTGCATGTGGAGGATAACGCGGATCTGGTGCAAGTCGCCCGTTCCGTACTGGAAGAAATCGCGGACATTCATCAGGCCGGCTCGTTGGAGCAAGCCCGGCGCATGCTGCAGGAGAAGCAGTACGATCTGGCGATTCTGGACCTGGAGTTGCCGGACGGCTCCGGCTCCAGCCTGCTGAATGAGATCAATCCGGAAGAAACGCCCGTGATTATTTTTTCCTCCTACCCCCCTTCGCCACAGGTGTCCGACAAAGTCCAGGCCACGCTGATCAAAGCTGTGGCGGATAACGCCAAGCTCCGAATGACCGTGCGCAACCTGTTGAACATGCAGAATCAGGCCAGCGAGTCCGCCGCGGAAAACGAGGCGCCCTCTGACTCAGGCGCTAACCGGCTTACTGGTTCAGCCCGTAACGCTGCAGCAGGTGACGCCAATCCGGGTGATCGTTGAGCTTTTCCCACTGAGATTCCATATAGTCCCTCACCCCCTTTAAATTCCGGGTCACCAGCATCTTGCGCTGATATTCCTGATGGGGTTGCCTGGAGACGTAAAGTTGAGCGCCCACCTGCTCATTCGCCATCAGGTAAAACAGTTCCTCGCGGGGAATCATGGTGACCTCAATTCGGCGCAACAGCAGCTTCCCAAAGTTGCTGGAGAAAGATGAGGCGTCCTCCCGCTGAATACGCCCGTCCGCCACCAGCTCATCGATGCCGACATAACGATGGCCCAACACGCCGCCGAAACTTTTACCGATCAGGGACTCTGGCCCTGTGTACTCAACTGGACGCAGTTTGAGAGAGACAATGTCGTTACGCCCCATGACTACGCCGCGAGTCCAGTCATAGCGCGTCTCGTCGCCATCGCCGAACCAGGACGGATTCACCCAGGCCACCACCGCCTTATCGCCGCGCTCCAGATAACTGTCAATGCGCTTCCTTGGCAGGCTTTGGGGTTCAAAGCGCCACTTGCCGCCGCTATTTCTGGTGAGTTCAGCGCACAGGATGCTGGTCAGATCATAGCCATCGCTATGCAGGCCATAGGGCGGCGAAGTGTAGTAGGTCCATACCTGCACGACGGTTTCTGCGCGGCTCGGCGCATGCATCAACAAGCTAATCAACAACGTCAGTCCGATTATTCTCCACATTGCATGTTCATCCTTGGAGTCCGCTTCTGATCAACGTCACTTTTTTGCAGTCTTATGGCTTCAAGCCGTATTTATTCAACAAAGTCCGCCATTCCGCATCCTCATGCAGCGCCGGCAGTTGCGCGTTGATGAAATCCCGCACCGTCGCCAGAATCTGGCGCTCATAAAGAAATGCGCATGCCAGCCCCCAGATCAATTGCGCCCGATCGACATATGTGAGGTTTGGGCTGTAAGTATAGATCAGTGCTGAGAGGACGAACGGCGACGCCCCGCCGACATGGAGCCAGGATGTCGCGTCTGGACCTTACAGATCCCGTGGAGAAAACAAAAAAGACGCATGCGCAAGACAGGGTCGCATGCGGGAATGAAGCGTGGTGAAACAGGCCTGCTTTAGTCCCTGAAGGCAGTCCGGAAAACGCATTGGCGGTTGGCTCCGCACACTTGGCTGCGGAGCTGTTTACAAGACGCTGGAGTTAGAATTTGTAGCCAACGCCCACCATGTACACCAGCGGATCGATGTCCACGTCGGTTTTGATCTGCGCGCCGGAATCCAGATCGATGGTGGCGGTGGTGTCGATGTCGATTTTCCAGACCGCCGCATTGATCACCAGGTTATCCGTCAATTGATAATCAACGCCCAACTGGAACGCCGCGCCAAAGGAATTGTCCAGCTTGATCTCGCCGTCGCCCATGGCGCCTTTGAAATCCGATGTCAGCTCTTCGTCAAAGAACAAGGTGTAGTTCACGCCTACGCCCACATAAGGCTGGAAGGCGGAGCCGGCTTCCATTGGATAGTACTGTACGCTCACAGTCGGAGGTAAATGGCTGACCTCCGCCGTTTTCAGGTCGTCTCCCAGACCATGGGCGGTCACATCATGGGAAAACGGCGTCGCCGCCAGCACTTCCAGGCCGATATGCTCGCGCAGCATATAGGTGAAGGTCAGGCCCAGCTGTGTATCGCTGTCCACTGACACACTTGTGCCGTCCACGGAAGTCCCATTCACGCGCAAGGTTGAGCTGTCATCCTGGGGGTCCACCATCGCGGCGCCGACGCGCAGCACCATCTCTCCCGGCTGATGCGCCATCGCGGAGCCCGCGCAGGTCAGCAGTCCCAGAGCCAACATAGATTTACTTAGCTTATGCATAACTTACCCCTACTCTTCACATTCAACTGCAAAATTAAGAATCGATGACGGGGCGGGAGTCTATGCCTTTGCTGGCGAATAATTATGATTTGGATCAAGTGATTAGGGGTGACAGGACGCCGCCCGGGTCAGCCTTGACCCAGATCAACCGAAATACCCTTTCTGCAACGCCAAGCAGATACTCCGTTATCTTGCGATAGCGCGGGAGCGTGCTATAGGTTGTTTAACAGGTTAAGGGAAGAAAGGATGCGGACATGGAATCCATCATCGACTTTTTCACCGGCAAAGGGTACATGCCGCATGGGCACTGCTACCTGTGGAAACCCGGCATACTCTGGCTGAACATCAGCTCCGACGCGTTGATCGCGCTGGCGTACATGACCATTCCAGTGACGTTGCTCTACTTCATCCGTAAACGTCAGGATGTGCCCTTCAATTGGATGTTCCTGTCTTTCGGCATTTTTATTCTGGCCTGCGGAGCCACCCACGCCATGAATATCTGGGTCACCTGGATGCCCGCGTACTGGTTGATCGGCATTGTCAAAGCCGTGACGGCGATCGCTTCCGTGATCACCGCCGTCCTGCTGGTGAAACTGATTCCCGCCGCCCTCGCCATACCCAGCCAGGCCCAGCTTTCCCGGATCAACCAGGAGCTACAGCGCTCCAATGAAGAGCTTATGACGGCCAATCGCAGGCTTGAGGAGACGCAGCATCAACTGATGCAAAGGGAAAAGATGGCGGCCCTCGGCCGTCTGGTCGCAGGGGTCGCCCATGAAATCAACACGCCCATCGGCGTTATCGTCACCGCCTCCACCCTGCTCGCTGAAGAAACCGACCGTTTGCAAAAAGCCTACGCCGACGAGGCATTATCGGAAGAGGAACTGAATGATTACATTGACGCCGCCCGCAACTCCTCACAACTGATCGCCTCCAATGCGGATCGCGCCGCCAATCTGATTCAGTCTTTCAAGCAAGTCGCCGTCGACCAGTCCGCCGGCGAAGAACGGCGCTTCAATCTTTCTCAATACCTGCATGAAATTGTCACCAGCCTGTCGCCAGCGCTGAAGAAGGCCTCCTCCAGCGTCAGCATCAATGGCCCCAGAGAACTGGAGATTTACAGCCATCCTGGCGCGTTGTCCCAGATTTTGACTAACCTTATATTGAACTCGCTCACTCATGGTTTCGCCGGAGGCGCGGGCGTCGTGGATATTCGTTTTGACGTGGTGGACGATCAGGTTGAGCTATTGGTCTGCGACAACGGCGTGGGGATTCCCGAGTCCATGCGAGACAAGGTCTTTGAACCGTTTTTCACCAGCAAACGTAATGAAGGAGGTAGCGGCCTGGGTCTGCATATTCTTCACAATCTGGTGACCAACGTGTTGAACGGCAAAGTAAGAATAGCCGATACCGACGCCGGAAGCGGCGTCGCCTTCGCCATTGAATTCCCCAGGGATGGCGGCGGCAAGCGTCGAGACGAAGGTGACTTTACAGCCTGACAAAATACTGAATGACAAAATTAAAACTGCGCTCCAATCACTCTGACGACGCCGGCGGCTCCCACCCTGAACCACCGCCCTGTTGGCCCATCCTGATCGTCGACGACGATGAAGACTTACACTCCATCACTCGTCTGGCGCTGCGCAACGTCACGTTTCACAACCGCAGACTGCATCTGGTCAGCGCCTACAGTGCTGAAGAGGCCCGTCAGGTTTTACAGGAAAGCGAAGACGTCGCCGTCATCCTGCTGGATGTCGTCATGGAAAGCGACGACGCCGGCCTTGAGTTGACCCGCTACATCCGGGAAGAACTGGGCGACCGCAATGTCCGCATCATTCTGCGCACTGGGCAACCCGGCCAGGCGCCGGAACGGGAAGTCATTCTCCAATACGATATCAATGATTATAAAAACAAGACCGAGCTTGACGCGCAGAAGCTGTACACCTCAGTGATCAGCGCCTTGCGCTCCTACGAGAGCCTTCGCGCCCTGGAAACGCACCATCACGGCCTGCGTCAGATTATCGAAGCGCCGGATTACCTGCGCCCGGGAACTTCACTGCCAGATTTCGCGGAAGACGTCCTGTCGCAGCTACTGCGCATCACCCGCTTCGAAGGCGCTGGCGTCATGCTGACTCTGGCGCCGCAGGAAGCCGGATCGGGACAGGCATTCGCCGTCTTGTGCGACTCACAGGGGAACGACTCGAACGCGGTCGAGTCTCAGGCGACGGTGGACGCCTCCGCCCAGGAGACGATAATGAAAGCCTTCCATAGCCGCGAGAGTCAGTTCACCGACAGCGAAACGGCGCTTTATATCGGCCGCTACGACGAACCTGGACTGACCGCCTATCTGGACGGCCACACCCCCGACGGTCTGCCTCGCAACCTGCTGGAGGTATTTTGCGCCAAGGCCGCCGTCAGCCTGCACAATATGCGGCTGCACAATCAATTGGCGGAAGCCAACGCCACGCTGGAAGAAAAAGTGTCCGCCCGCACGCAGGAGCTGGAGCGCACCCATCTGCAGCTGATGCAAAGTGAAAAGCTGGCGTCCATCGGACAGCTGGCGGCGGGCGTCGCCCATGAGATCAATAATCCCATAGGCTTCGTCAGCTCCAATCTGGGCTCGCTGGAAAACTATGTCAACGATCTAATGAGCATCATCCGGGCGGCGGAAACCGTGCAAAGGAATAGCACGGAAGCGACGCAGTGGAGTGATTTCAATACGGTGATCGACGACCTTGAGCTGGACTACCTGCGCCAGGACATCCCCGACGTCATCGCTGAAACCCGCAATGGCCTTGAACGGGTGCGCAAGATCGTACAGGACCTGCGCGACTTCACCCGCGCCGGTGAAGGCGAAGAGTGGCGTATGTCCCCCATCGAAGACCAATTGGAGAGCGCACTGGCCATCGCCTGGAATGAAATCAAATACAAAGCGGAAGTCATCAAGGAATACGGCCGCGTGGGTGAAATCGAGTGCCTGCCCGGCCAGTTGAATCAGGTTCTGCTGAATCTGCTGGTCAACGCCGCCCAGGCCATTGAGGAGTCAGGCAGGATATGGCTGCGCACCGGCTTCTGGGAGCAAGGCGTGTGGGTGGAAGTGCAGGACAACGGCGCAGGCATTCCAGAAGAAACCCGCAAACGGATATTCGATCCTTTCTTCACCACCAAGCCGGTCGGCAAAGGCACTGGGCTGGGGCTGGCTATCTCTCACAGCATCATTGAACGCCATGGCGGCCGCATCGAAGTAGAGAGCATTAAAGGCCAGGGCGCCCGCTTTCGGCTCTGGCTGTTGAGCAAGCGTCCTCCCGGGGAGGCGGACGCTACGCAAAGGGGTTAATAATCCGGCAAACACATAGCTTGTTTGTCTGTAACCACAGGGCCTGCACAGGCCAGGCCCTGTCTCCCGCGAGGCGCGCCAGCTCAGGGTGCGCATCGCTCCCTGGAGGGATCAATAGACCTGTTCTACGCCGCCTTCATTGACGATCAATACTTCCACCCGGCGGTTATCGGCGCGTCCTTCCGTCGTGTCATTGGTGGAAACCGGACGTTGCTCGCCGTACCCCATCGCAGTGACCTTATTGGATGGAATGCGTCCAATCTCTTTCAGCATTTTGGCGACTTCCTCCGCCCGCTGCTGCGACAGCCCCTGATTCAGCTCTGTGGAGCCGCGGTTATCGGTATGGCCGGATACAACAACACGGGCGTTGGGGAACTCTTTCACCGCTTCGATGATTTTATTCACCAGAGCGAAGTTTTCTCCCTGAATTTCACTTTTGCCGGAGGGGAAGTTAAAGCCATGCGCGCGAATCAACACATTGTCTTTCTGTCTGTACACGTCCGCTTCCCTGTCCGTAAACAGAGACTGCACCACGGCGAATTTGGCGGTGATAGCCTGCTTGCGCTTGTCTTCCCGCTCCTGTTGCGCCATCAGCTCACTTTTTTCCGACGCCGCCCGCATCTCCCGGGTCTTGGCGTTTTCCAGCGCCAGTAACGCGGAGTCGCGGTCCGTCATCAGGCCTTGAATGTCTGCATTGACCTGACGCACGACTTCTTTGTTGGGCTGATCGAAAGGCAGCTGTTGATTGATGGGCCTGGCGGCGTTCGCCATTTGCTGCTGGTACCACAGTACTTTATCTTCTTCGTCGTAATCGGACTCATCGAAGTACTTGACCGTATCTGCGATATACTCCGCCCGCATGACGTTCCAGAGCGATTTTTGCGCGTGTTTTTGCGCCCGCTCAGTATCGGTCCTGTCGGCGTCCAGCGTTTTCAGCGCCAGTTGGTACTCTTCCTGGGCCAGTTCCATGGTTTTCGGCGCCAAGTCATCGATATCGCGGCTTCTGGCGGACTCCAGCGCGTCCCGGGCCCGGTCCACGATGTTGCCCTTGAGCGCGTCCAGCTCCGCCTTCGAGTACAGGCGCGCGACTTCCGCGCGTCCGGCCTTGGCGTCTTCGACATTGCCTTTTTCAATCATGCCGGTGAGCTTGACGAGACCGTCTTCCGCTTTCATGAAGGTCTCGGGGATAACTCTGTCCGCATTGGCTGACAGTGCTTTTTGCCGGGCGTTGAGAACATCTTCGAGATTATAGGCGGCGACATCCGCATTGGTGCGGGCTTCGCTGATGGAGGCCAGTCCCTGTCTGGCGATGCCGGTGGCTTTGGCGTTATCGGCCTGGGCCCACTGCAGCGCGTCCTGATACGATTTCCTGGCCTGGCTGTAGCGCTGCGGCGACAATACGTTGAGATTCTGTGTTTTGCCCTGCTCAACCTGATTCCTTAATTCTTCCAGAGCGGGATATTGCTGGTAGGCGGCCTGCTCGGTGAGAGCGGTCTGCGAAGCGCAGCCAGTGAGCGTTACGGCGGTTATTACTGCTATGAGATAGGCGTCTACTCCTTTCATTCTGAAGTCTCCTTACGATGGTTGGATACTTACATCGTGTTGACTGATTCTTTTTACACCGTCAAACCAGTTATACGGTAAGTAGATACAACATAGATTTATTTTTGTTCGATTCTCCTGAACATCCTTGGAGGGTCACAGCACAGAGTAGTCAAGAATGTCAGGAACCGCCATTAATTGCGGCTCCGACGACTTAGTGAGTTGTACTTAGGGTGAAGCTGCGTCGTATTGCGCATCGCGCCATCCCCTGATAATCAAAGGCGTTTACCAGCCCTGAATGCGAGGCCGGATTTCCAGCAGATGGTTGGCGTCGTCCAGCACGTGATATTGCAGGAACTGGCCCAACGTGCTGGTCGCGCCTATTCTAGATCGCCATGAGCGCTGGCCAGCACCACTACGTAGCCGTCCGGATCGCGTAACCAGATTTCCCGCTGCTGGGCGCGTGGATTCACTTTAGGGCCATCCAGTATTTCCGCTTGCAGTTCCCTCGCCCGCGCCACGGCGTCATCAAACTCATCCACCTGAAACCATAACAGCACGCCATAACCATGGGGCGCGGCGTCCGGGTCGCCCAGATTGGGGTGATCATGGGCATGCCAGGCGTGCAGTTGCATGAACATGTCACCCTGTTTCACAAGCTGCTCATATTCCGCGCCGCCATGCCCGCTCTGGCAGTGAAGCAGCGTCTGATACCAGCGGCTGCTGGCGGCGACATCGCGGACGGCGATAAGCGTTTGTGATTTCATTTTGCACTCCTGACGCATCCATCAAATAGATATGGTTCAATCCTGTGTACGCGCTTCACGCACGGTCTGGTGCACAAATTCCAGCTTTTCCATCACCTTGGGACCCAGCACAAACGGGTAGGCGTGGGCATGCCCCATGCTCCGATTCAGACTGTTCAGAGCGAAGGTCAATGGCAGCCAGTGGTCGATCAGGGTAGAAAAAGCGGTTTGATTGTACGGATCATAATCATGACTCACGTCCATGTTGGCGTCGCTGCCGGCGCGGGGGTGAATCATCAGACCGAACTGATAGGCCGTCTCCAGCGTGTCGATCATGTGCAGATAATGCGCCCAGGTCTCCGCCCAGTCCTCCCAGGGATGACTGCTCGCGTAGGCGCTGACAAAAAGCGCAGTCCAGCCTTCTGGCGGACCGGATTGATAATGGCGTTCAAGAGAGTCGCTGTAGTTTTGGCTCTCATCGCCAAACAGACTGCGGAACGCCGGCAGACGCTCGCTACCCTGTATCAGTCTGTCCCAGTAATAATGTCCCGACTCATGGCGAAAGTGTCCCAGAATCGTGCGATAAGGCTCTCCCATTTGCTCCTTCATGCTAACCCTCACCGCCGGATCAGCCTCTGCAATGTTCAGAGTGATGACGCCTTGAGCGTGGCCGGTCAGCACTCTGCCGCGTTCGTTGAAACTGGGATCGGGGTCCGCCAGAAAATCAAACGCCAACCCTGCGTCGTCCTGGCTGCGGGGAACCAACGGCAGCCTCAGACGCAGCAAGGTAAACGCCAGACGGCGCTTTTCCGTTTCCAGCGCGCGCCATAAAGGAATATTTTCTGGAACGCTCAGGTCAGGAATGGTTCTGTTGAGTTGGCAGGCGATACACAAATCAGCGCCGTCTTCCGCACTCAGCATCCAGTTGCAAACAGCATGATTGGCGTAGTTAGAGCACATTTTGTATCGGCCGGCGGAATGATCCACCCGACGCCAGAGGGAGCCCTCTCCCTCCCGGACAAACGCCGTAAGCACCATTTCCCCCGGCGCAAACCCAAGCGTTGCGCCACAACGCGTGCAGACGACATTCTCAAAATAGATAAGATTTCCGCATGCCGGACAAGTGAATAGTTTCATAAATGACGAGGTTCCCTGCGACCTTTCATAAGTGAGTCAGCGAAAATTCCATAAACGCGCTGACAGCAGGCGCGCTTGCTCAGTATATCTATACCTCGCATGCCTGCGTATCCTGTCTTGTATGCCTGC
The DNA here is from genome assembly GCF_057367735.1 of Hahella sp. NS-SX17. Lineage (NCBI taxonomy): Bacteria > Pseudomonadati > Pseudomonadota > Gammaproteobacteria > Oceanospirillales > Hahellaceae > Hahella > Hahella sp. NS-SX17. Next base: position 3,556,597 of record NZ_CM170632.1, on the reverse strand, counting down.
GCAGTCGTTATGGCGTTGAGACGCAGCTCAGGGCGTCGCCGCCTCCAGTGTCTCATCCTCAGCAAAGCCCTCGGAATCAGCGGGCGAACGGTCCAATTCCTCCATCGCCCTCACCTGCGCCACGTTTTCAGGACTCACCAACACCTCTACACGCACCAGCCCCAACGCCTCCAGGCGCTTGGCGTAGTTGGCCAGCACATTTTTTTCGATCTGGCCAATGCGGGTATTCGATAGCCCCGTGCGCCGCACGATCAACTTCCTGCGGACGCCTTTGACCAACAAGTCGTGCGCGATAATACGATTGGAATCGGCCAGTTCCATGCCGGAGATGGCGATCAGGAATTGTTCTTCTGTCATTGGATCGATTACCACCTGAATCTAAGAAAAGAGTTTCGTCCCTATGGTTTGATGAGGCTTCACACCACCGCTTGCGTCGCAACGTCAGCAAACCTTATTAATTCAGGCGGACAAATAGCGTCCATCTATTGTCCGCCTTCTATGGGTCTGCAACGACAGGGCCGGACAGGCCCTGTCTCCCGCGGCTGGTCGCATCCATGCGCCTGATTATGAACACGCCAAAATCATTGCCAAGTTCATAGTATTCAGCATAACAGAGATATAAATGGGGATTATTGTTGTAGTTTAAAGTATTAAGATAAATCAATTGCGTTACCAGGTAACATATTGGAAAATGAGCAAAATTCAAGCGGACCTTCACAATGCGAAAGAAGTACGACATTCAAGCGCTGGATTACGAATACGCCCGACGCTGGATCGACAACAAGTTCCGAGACGCCGCTTTTCCCGGCGGGGACGCCGCCGCCTCCCCGGAGCGCCGCAAGCGCGCAGCCAAAGAACTGACCCAGGCCGCCAGCCGCAGTTCTCTTAACGCATGGTGTGAAAAGTGGATGACATCCCGAGAGTGGAACGCCATGAAAAACGCCATCCGCGCCGCCCGCCTGCGCCGGGAAAAGCGCAGAGGAACCGCCGTCCCCACCCGCGGCGTCGACCTCAGCGTCATGGCGCACCAGATCGTCAGCGCCCTCGCCAAAGCAGAAGGCGTGACCATCAGCGAGTTGCTGGAAATGAAGTTAAAAAAAGACTACGCGAAGTTAAAGAAGACCCTGAGAAGTTGAAGACGTCTCTCTAGCACCAAGACAAGCGCCCCTGCTCAGCAGGTCGTTTCAGATACCCGCCTCTGCATCTCGCCCGTCCGCCAAAACGATCCGAGCTAATTTGACACCTGGTGGCGTACGCCTATGGGCTGCTTCAATTGCTTTTTTTATACGGACCAAGTGGAAGAATCCCAAAAGGGGCGCTACGATTTATTTGCAGAAGTCATAAGAAGGCAGTCAAGTATAACAACAAACTTTTTCAAGGGACCTTCATGGACGATCAAACGCTTCATAGCAATCAAGAAAAATCCGTAGCGACTTTACTCGTCGAGGCGCTTAAGAGCAGCCCGCAAGAGTACATTCTGACCTATCTGAACAAAGGCGGAGAGCTTGGGGACACCCGCTATTCTCCCCGTCGGTTGCTCACCGAGAGCACCCAATATGCAGACCATCTGCGCGTTGCCATGAATGGCGCGCACACCGCATTGCTCTCCATGGAGCCCGGTTGTCATTTTGTCGTGGCGCTGCTGGGGTGCATATTCTCCGGCATAACGGCGATTCCCGTACCGGCGCCCCGTTCCACGAAAGAAATGGCCAGATTGCAGGCGATCCTGAGTGACAGCCATACGCGCCACATTATCTGCGACGCCAATACGCTGGCGTATTTTCAACAAGAAACGTCAGACGATGCACAGCTTCAATTAATCCATATTCCAGTTGATGCAAGCGAGGTCGAAAAACAGCCAGACACGCCCATACAGGAGCCAGCGATCTCGCCGTTTACCTCTCCCCATACGCCCGTCATCATCCAGTACACCTCCGGCTCGACCAAAGCGCCGAGAGGCGTCAAAGTCTCTGAGAAAAACATTCTCGCGAACCAGCGCATTTCTGCGGAAAAATGGCGCTTCGCCGCAGAAAAGAACATGTTGTCCTGGCTTCCTCACTACCATGATATGGGACTGTTCGGGAGCATCATTTATCCGCTTATGTCGGGTATGCAATGCATCCTGATGAGCCCTGTCGACTTCATCAAACAGCCATTGCGCTGGCTGGCCGCGATCAGCAAGTACCGCGCCGCAATCAGTGGCGGACCCGCCTTCGCTTACCAGTTGTGCCTGGACATCGCGCCCGATGACTTCCTCAACGGGCTGGATCTTTCGTGCTGGCAGGCGGCTTACTGCGGCGCAGACTATGTGCCGCATCAGCTACTTGAGAATGTCAGGAAGCGATTCAGCGTAGCCGGTTTACACCCTCGCTCCGTCCTTGCCTGTTACGGGCTCGCCGAAAGCACGTTGTACGTTGGCGGTGAAAAAGTCTGGGAAGACTTACCGGAGATATTCGCCCAGCGCAGCAATGCGCTCACTACGTGCGAGGGCTGCTATCTCGGTCGCGCATTTGATCACATAAGAATACTCTCGAGCGAAGGCGGGAAGGAGAATGCGCCCGGAGAAACCGGCAAGATTTATATCAGCAGCGATAGCGTCACGGAAGGCTATGTCAACGCTGAATTGCCCGCATTCGAGGAAAACGGAAGATCTTGGCTGGATACGGGGGACATTGGTTTCATCAAGGATAACTACCTGTTTATCACCGGTCGTGAAAAAGACATGGTGGTGGTTCACGGAAAAAACGTATTCACCAACGATTTGGCCATGAACGCAACGAGCATCATCAACACATTGAACCCCAATGCCTGTGTGCTCTACAAACGGGAGCCGGATCACAGGTTGACGATGTTGATAGAAACCAAGAACAAAACCGCTGAATTCGATCAAGAGAAAGTCGCCCTGATCAAGCAGCAGGTGTTTGATGAGTTTGGCGTCAGCCTCCTGGATGTCTCCATTCTCCCTCGAGGCTCAATGCCACGGACGTCAAGCGGCAAAGTACAGGCCGACCTGGTTCGACGCAGTTACTCGGAACAGGCGGTATGAGGAATGCGGCAGTCCAAAGTCAGGAATTGGCCCTCAAGCTCTTAAGCCATAAAAAACTGGCTGCGTTTTCCATCCAGGATTATGTGGAAAAACTGAACAAAGAGAGCGGAGAGGACTTTTCCTACCTTCTCAGGGTCGTACGCGCCATGCTGTCCTTCATAGATGGCGCGTCGCACCTTGCTTTGAAGAAGGTGGCGCTCGCATCTTTGCAGCAAGGACTGACCATCATGGATAAGCCCTGCCTGCTCGCCGCCACGAGAGAGCGGCTACAGCAGCTGAAACTCAAGTCGCAGGTGGACCTGATCAACGACCTGTGCGACCCCCTATTCATTGAGATGACGGGGGCCCTGTTTGGGCTTGATATCCCTGACCGAGCCGAGTTCCTTGCTCTGATTGATAAAACCGCCGCCATTACAGAACCTTTATTGCCGATAAGGCGTCTGAAAGAAGTACAAAGCGCTTTCCTTGGATTACGCGACATGATTGGCGGGCAATGGCGCACCCTCAAGCCCGGAATACTGTTCGCCATGCAGCAACACGGCGACGCGCTGGACCAGGAAGAACTGCTAATTTTAATGTCGACGCTGGTGATTGCGTCGCGGACCACCACAGAGACGCTGGCTGGCGTTATGCTCGAAAACAGCAGAGAAAACTCTTTCCGCCATGATCTGATGGGCGATCCTCAATGGGTTGAAGATCACATAGAGGGGATGATCAGACTATGCGCCTCCACGGAATACCTGACCCGCGTCGCCAAAGAGCCAGTCCAGTTCAGCGGCCTTTCCGTCGCAATGGCGGACCAGGTTTTCATTCATGTTCCCTCCGCGAACCGCGATCCCAGCTATTACCCCGATAATCAATTTTCTGGATTGGAGCGCAGCAGGCATTGTCGTCACATCGCCTTTGGCGGCGGCAGCCATCGCTGTCCTGGAGCGAATCTCGCCAAAGTGACGCTCAGCGCCGTTATTCCGATTATTTATTCCACGCTGGCGCGAATCGACATTGATCCAGAGGCAGTGCGGTACAAAAACTCCACTTTCGCCAAACGACCAGCGAGTATTCCCGCTTATGTTTGCTGATGAAGAGACGTTAGTTCGCAGAAGTAAGTTTGAAAACAAAAACGGCATCGTCATTCTTGACGGTTACCACGATGCTGCGAAAGTTTTATCAGACAAAGCTTTCCACGTTCCGGATCTGCCAGGCTTCCTGCGCAAGCTGGAAGCACACTCTACAGTGAACCTGCGTTATCTGAAGCTGTATGTCGACAACTCGCCTTTCTTTTTGGAAGGAGAAAAGCACAAGCTGTTAAGAGAAATCTGCCTTCGCCACCTGAGCGGCCAGGCGTTGAAAGAGCTGGATGAAATTATTTGCTTACAGACCGGCGTCATTTTAGAGAGCTTGCCAGATACCGCTTTCGACGCTGTCCAGCATATAGGCAAACCGGTTTTCACCCTGATTATCAAACCAATTCTGGGTCTGCGCCCCGCCGAGAGCGACAAGTTCGATCGTCTGGCCATGGTTCTACAACGTCTGATCGAGCCAATGTTGTCCCTGAATAACCTGTCGAAAATCAATAGTGAGTTGGAATGGCTGACCCGACAGATTCAGCAGCAACTTGAAGATGGCTCACCGCCGAACGGCATGTTGGCGAACCTCATGGCGGATAGTGAAACCTCGTTATCTCATGAAGAGAAAATCGCTCTTGTCATTACCCTGTACGCCGCAGTCGCGCCATTAGCGCAAACGCTGTGCAACATGATCGAAGTTCTGTACCGGAACGGAGCGCCCTCTCCCTCCGGGTACGCGCAGCTGCTGGAGCGCCTGCCTTACTTTCTTCATCAAGGCGCCGCCCCCCGTTTCATACACCGCGTTGCGGCGCAGCCGCGGAGAATCGGCGCAGTCGACATCCGCCCAGGCGATACGGTCATGATCGATATCGCAAGAGCCGCTCTGACAGAAATTGAGCCGCCGGACCAACGTTTGCGGCACTACAGTTTCGGACATGGCGCGCACTTCTGTATTGGCGCGCCATTATCCAAACGCATCATCGGCGAGTTCATTCCAAGGTTTTTACGTCAATTTCCCTATTTGCGAGTCGTCGAGAAGCAGTATGACGAGAACAATCATATCGCCAGATCACTAACGTCATTAATTGTGAGCCCAGATAAATGAAACTGGAAAAAAAATATATCGCAAGCTTCATCCTTGATCGCGTATCTGAACTGACCAAAACGTCCCGGGAACAACTTGCTGGCGAGACGCCATTGGCTTCCGTTGGCGTTGACTCCCTATACGCGGTATTGATCTGCGGACGCCTGGAAGACCATTTCGGGATTGAGATTGAACCGATTCTTATGTTCGAGTACCGCACCGCCAATGAAGTGGCGGACGCATTGCTAAAGATGGCTCAGCCTGTATGAGTCGCTACTACATCGGTCTGTCCACGTCAGGTCATGACCCTTCCTTTAGCGTCGTCGACCGGGACGGACAGGTCATCTTCGCGGAGGCGACTGAGCGGTTCCTGCAGGACAAAAGAGCCTGGGGCGTCATGCCGGATCATATCAGCCATATTGAAAGCGTCCTGAAGCCCTTGCTCGCCCGGGATGACAAAGCGGAGTTTGTCGTCGCTACTAGCTGGAAAGCAGCTAAAGAAGACTTGCCTGTGCAAATATCCGACGCCCTGCTGCCGGCCTCACTGGGCGAGTGGATTCGCCATCAGCAAGGCTATGTTCAAGCCAGAGCCGGCAATCACTGTAGAATGGCGCTGGGAGGGCGAGTGCTCGGCGACATCGGTCACTATGATCATCACAAGTGTCACGCCGCCAACGCATTATACTCATCGCCATTCACAGATGGGCTATGCCTGGTGCTGGATGGCGAGGGTGAAGTGGGCGCCGCCAGCTTATTTGAGCTAAACGACGGCGTACTGAAAAGAGCGTGGCGCTCATGGGGCCCCGGCAGTCTGGGCGCTCTCTACGGCTGGTTGACGGAGTTATGCGGTTTCAGCACACGCCATGGCGAAGAATGGAAAGTGATGGGGCTGGCGGCCTACGGGGAAGCGGACGAGCGCCTTGTCGCCGACATCAAGTCCATCATTCAGATCGAGTCAGGCCGGCTGCAATTATCTGAGGCAGACCAGATCAAGCGGGTCGTCTCATCCCTGCAGCGCCTGGCCAGAAAACCTGAAGACACCATTCTAAGTCAGGCTCGACTCGCCATGTCCGCGCAGCAGGCTTATACAGAGCTTGTCGACCAGGTTCTTGATGACATCAAATTACAGTTTCCCAACGCCGCCAACCTGTTACTGTCAGGCGGCTGTGCGCTCAATTCGCTCTATAATGGGCGCATCCGGCGGCGGCACGGGTTCGAGCAAGTTCATGCGCCGCCCGCTCCGGCGGATGACGGCAATTCGTTGGGGGCCGCGATTCTCGCCTGGGCTGAGGACAATAACGCGCGCCGCTTACCCAGTGGGCGCGCCTCGCCTTACCTTGGTTCAACCATCGCCTCATCGGACATCGAAGCAATTTCGCGTTACTCCGGGCTGACCGTCACGACGCTCCCTGATGACCATGCGAAGCTGATCGCCAATGAGCTCGCTGCAGGAAAAGTCATCGGCGTAGCGCGGGGGAGAGCGGAGTTCGGTCCTCGCGCATTAGGAAATCGGTCGATTCTGGCTGATCCCAGAAGCGCTGAAATGAAAGACAGGATTAACGCCATCATCAAGGGTAGAGAGTCCTTTCGTCCGTTCGCGCCAGCTATCCCCGAAGAGCTCATTCAGGACTGGTTCGACGATGCGCACCCGTCCCCTTACATGTCATTCGCGCTGCACTGGAAGAAGGAAAAGCGCGCTATCGCGCCCGCCGTCGTACACAATGATGGAAGCGGGCGCCTGCAAAGCGTCTCTTCCACCCTGTCCCCCTGGTTTCATCGCTTGTTGCACGCCTTTGCAGAAATAACCGGAACGCCTGTGCTCTTAAACACCAGTTTCAATGTGATGGGCAAGCCGATTATCCATTCGGCCCACGACGCTATCGCCGTGCTCATGTCCACAGGCTTGGACGCGGTTCTCCTGGACGCTCATTACATCCAGAAAAAGGGGTAGATCCGGCAGAGATGAAAATCTCCTACCTTACTTTTTACCTCCTGGTGTTTCCGGCGATCCTCTGCCTCTTCTCCTTGTGCAGAAAAATTGCCCCCGCCTACGCCCGTTTGAGCGTCGCTGTTGCGTCAATGCTGTTTCTCGCCATCGCGGACTGGGTATCGTTTGTCATCCTGCTCACCGTTGTTCTGCTCAACTTCAATCTGATTCGAGGTATGGAGGCCAACCCTGAAAGGAAAAGGCGTTATAAGCTGGCCGGGGTAATGCTGAGTCTTACGCCCCTCTTCTTTTATAAAGTATTTGGCGGAACCGTAAACTTTGGCGGAGAGCTCGCCGAATCTCTTCTGCTCCCCCTGGGTCTGGCGTTCTATTCGCTGCAGCAAATTACTGCGATCGTGGATTCCGCCAGCGGGCAGGTGAAGCCGGTTCAGGTTGGCGATTACCTGTTCTTCTCCTTTTTCTTCGCCACCCTCGCCTCCGGCCCTATCATCACTTATAAGGACATGATGGGGCAGCTGCAGCCAGGGAACTCCCCCCCTGTCTCTCCGTACCACAAAGACCTGGGAGTAAGCCTGTTCATACTTGGTCTGGCCAAGAAAACACTGGTCGCTGACCCTATTGAAAGCATGTCTGGCGCATTGTTGCAGATCAGTCGCATCAATCCGGAAACCTATTTCTCCATATCAGAGCTTTTATACATTTTCTGGGGCGGGATGCTGAGCTTCTACTATGTATTCTCTGCGTACTCTGATATGGCCATCGGCATCGCCCTGCTTTTCGGCGTTCGTCTCCCTGTCAATTTTAACTCGCCTCTCAAAGCCAAAACACCGCAACAGTATGTTATGTCCTGGCACATGAGCTTCATGGCGTTTGTCAGACAGTATGTTTTTCAACCGGTTTTTCTTCGACTAAAAAACACCCGCATCAAAAACCTTAATACACGCTATCTTTTTGCCTGGGCAGGGGCGGTCTTTTGCTCTTTTGGCGTGGTTGGAGTTTGGCACGCTCCAGATATCGTCACTGTGGCGATCAGTCTGGGCGTCGCACTTACTATTGTGTGCGTTGAGTCGTCAACGTTCTTGTTTAAAAAGCGAAAGGCGCCGTCATCCTACTCTCCAAACGTGCTCTCAAGAGTAGTTCTACTCACTTTTATTTGTCTTTGCGCAATCAAGTTCACCCATCCTGATTTTGAAATAGTTCGATCCATAACCAATACGTTTACCCATAATCCGACCCTTTTCGTATCAGACAGACTTGCTTTTCTCTCAGGCTACTTTCACGGTGAGTGGATCGAGTACTACAGCTTTTTCCCAACGCTCACAACGGTTAATCGATATGAAATCACGCAACCGACGTTATCGCCGGACCTAAGCACGCTGCATATCCTGATCGTCACCGTGATGACCTTCTATTTCCCTAACTCCATGCAAATATTCGGTTTGCTGGAAAACAATAGTGCGAACGACGGCAAAGCGCGCTGGAATAATCGCATGCGCGCCGCCATTGCTACAGGAGTCTTGTTGTGCCTGTCTCTCTCCTTCGCCAATAACGGCTCCAGCTTCAGCTATGGCGGGTAACCAGTGACCCGCTACATGAAATGCATCCTCTGTGTCGCCGTCCTCTTTTACGCTGTAGTCATACCGGTGAATATTTTTATGGACCCGCTGGGTCTGGGATGGGTGACGACGGTCGCGGACGAGCCTGCCATCTATGACGAAATCAATACGCGGCTGATTTTCGAAGACATACAAACCGCGCTGGCCAAAACCTCAGCCACCAAAGTGCTGATAGGATCTTCCCGAGTAATGAGAGGCTTTGACACCTGCTCACTTAACACCGTACTCAACATAGGCGTCAGCAGCATTACCTCCGCACAGACTGAATACCTAATCGATTATGCGGTAAGTCTGAATAAGTTTGACGCTGTTCTGGTCGAGGCTCTTCCTTACACTCCGCCCGAACAATTACTGACCACGCAAAAGGATCTGATCGCTAAATTGATCAGCCTGAGAACGTTTTTCATTTCTTTTCAGGCGCTGCGGGATAAGTTCAGATCAAGCCCTCCGGCCAAGTTTGATTGCGGCCAGCCAGGCTCGATTGACACTTTCTTTACCGAAGTGAGCATGTTTGACAAAAGGGTGTATCGTCAATATCGCAATATCTCGCAGTATGCTTACAGCATCGCTTTGACAATCAAACGGATACAAAAGAAAGCAAGCGCAAAAACCAACGTTATTCTTTTTATCCCTCCCGTCCACCCTGACCTTCTGAGCCCCAAGGATGTAGACCAACTCATGACGGATATAGAGCGCACGTTAGGGGAGCAAAACCGCCTGGTGTCCTACTCGGAGGTATATGACCGGGAATTCTTGAATAAGCCCAAGCTATGGCAGGACGCCAACCACTTCAGCCCCGAATTGGGCGCCAGCTATCTTCAATATCTTGTCCAAGTCAGCAAATTGGTGGAAAAGCATCCTATGCGCAATCATGACGCTATAAAAATTAACTAGACTAATTCTTACGTAAACAATCCAGAGCCTCATACATAGGCCCTGTCGTTGCAGATAAATAGAGAAGCTGTTTGTCTGCCTGATTAAAAGTAAGCGCCAACATGAACACTCTGATTTTGCAGCCTGCCTCGAAGCAACGCGTTCCGTTAAGACTGCGCGCACTATGCTCGCTTATTTTGGCGCTCTCCCTAGGCTGCATTTGCGCCACCGCCCAGGCTGGGGAAACGATTTCCATCGCCACCGGCGAATACATTCCCTGGACGTCTCAGGAGGACCCTCATGGCGGCTTTGTCAGTCATATCATTACAGAAGCGTTTAAGCGCCAGGGCGTCGACGTCACCTTCGAATATTTCCTTTGGGCACGCAGTTATGAGCAGGCGCGGCAGGGCCGGCATCACGCCGCGTCCTATTGGACATGCAGTGAAAAGCGGGAAAAAGACTTCTACTGTAGCGATCCTCTGGCGGAGGAAGACATTGTTTTCTTTCATCTAAAGTCCACGCCACTGGACAAATGGGACTCTCTCGACGATCTGCGGCCGTACAGTATCGGCGCCACGATTGGTTATACCTATACCAAAGAATTCTGGATGGCGGCGGAGTCGGGCATGTTGCGAGTCAGCACCGTCCCGGAGGATGAACAGAACTTCAATATGTTGGCGCTGAACCGCATTGACCTGTGTCTGATGGGTCCGGTCGCTGGCATGACGCTGCTACGACAGAAGTTCCCGAAAGCGATCAGAGAATCCATAACGTACAACCCCAAACCTCTCGCGACGTCACGTATGAGCTTGCTGTTCCCGAAGATCCACAAAGACTCCGTACGTCTGATGCAGATATTTAACGAAGGACTCAAGCAGGTCCGCGCAGAGGGACTCTATGACCGTTACATGTCGGACCTGCTGGCTGGAAAATATGATCCGAAAAACTAAGCGGATCAGCCCTGTCTGTAGCGGATATCCCTGTAAAATTCATGGGAGTCAGCATCGATCTCATCCCCCGCCGCAAACAGCGTTTCCTGTTCTCGGTCCGTCAGCGGGATATCTACATAAGCGCCTGATGAGGGCTGATATCGAGTCGTACAAATCATCCACTCCTGGCTCTGGTTTTTCAGAAATCCCCGCCCGGGATGGACGCCGCACAGCCAGCGCTGGCAATCACTACAGGCGTTAAAATACTCGCTGTTGTCATTCAAGGCGAAAAACACCATGTTTTCCAGCGCCTCGCCATAGGCCATCGCCAGATAAGCCGCGCGGTTTTCCGCACACCCGCCAGTTCCCCAGTCTGTCGTATTCAATTCCGCCATGTTGTAGCCGACATAGCAGCGGCCAGTAGCCGTGGATACGGCGTAACACATTGTGAAACCGCTTTTATTGGTGTTCGCCTCCCGCAGACGACGCTTATACATACGCTGGGCGATCGCTTCGATGATTTGCTTGTGGGTTTTGGCCATGGGACACACTCCTTGCAGTGAGAAAGGTTGCTCCTTCGGCGTCAACGAAACAGCATGAGCCGATTATCATTATAGGCGTGAATGAATAAGCGAAGCCTTCAAGAAAAGATCATATTTTGTACATCTCATTATCCATACCGTAATAACTACGGCTCCCCTGGCCGACGCCGCCCAGCCCCGCGTCGATGGGCTATACTTCCCCAAAACAAAAACAATCCGGAAAGATAAAAGCAGGAAGCAACATGGACACTTCATTAGCGCTTGAGCTGGTGCTCGAATTCTGGTTTTTAGCCCCGTTGGCGGCCCTTATCGCCCTAGTGCAAACCTCTTGGTTCAACAGCGCCATGCAACGCATAACCCAGCAAGAGGAAACGCAGACCTCCACGCCACTTCCCGTCATGCGCATCGCCGACGCCAACGAACACAAGCCCGCAAACAGAATCAGAATCTGCCCCCAATGCGGCGCACAGATGGTCAGCCGCCGAATCAAAAAAGGCCCCAGCGCCGGCCGCGAGTTCTTCAGCTGCAGCGCTTATCCGAAATGCACTGCCGTGCGGGCGGCCTAGAAAAAGCTCAGTCACAGGCAAAATGAGCGCCTCTGAAGCGCTCCACGGGCTGTTCAACCTGTTGCAACTAAGGTCTACGCCTTGCTTCGACCGGGGCATATTCATCAGGTGCTTCCCGGAGTCGCCGTCGCCTCAGCAATATTACATTTGAGGTCAAAAAATCCTTGAGGGGAAAATTATATTTCTACCGCTTACCAGGTCAGAAGTACTCAGCGAATACTAATAATTATATTAAGCATCAAAAAACAATATCAGCTTAACCCATTGAGGAAGATTAAAATGGCCAGATTCATCAAAAGCACCAGTCAGTTAACTCCCAGCGTTATATGGAACACACTAAGCCCATGGGAGGATTGTCCATGGATCATACTTGGCAATCTTTATGTCTCAGCAAGCTTTACAGGAGATTGCTCCTGGGAAAGCATCGCGCATTATTTACATAAGAAAGGTCAGAATAACTTCAGTGTATTAACAGGCAGACATGGCGATCAATTGGGCCAATTGGTGGTAAATAACAGGTTTGTTAATAGAAACCCTTTAAGTCAGAATGACAGTTCAATTAACCCTCAAGGCGATAAGGATACACGAGACAGGCTTAAAGTAAGCAACCCTAATATTAACATTAAGGTTATAGATGTTGGCAATGGTCATCATAATACCGTTAATCTGTTAACCACCGAAATTAAGAAACAGTTATCAGAAAACCGCATTGTTATTCTGGCGTGGTGTTACTCCATTTACGCACAAAAAGAAGGCTGGAGCGCCTCGGTTAAAAGCGGTCCTTTCAAACCATTCCACGGGGCGGACCGAGTCCCCATAAATTTCACGGCAAAAGACTGGGCGTGGGTTAACACATACGGAAAGTCCGCCGCGTCGCTAGCGGCAGAGAACGTTGCAAGGGCGTAACCGAGCCAGTTCTCTCCAGCCCTACTTTCTCGTGTAGGGCTGGACGCAGCCTTTCCAGAACGAGAGCGACATGCCAGAGCGTCAATACAGATCATGTCCATCCTCCGCTGCGCTGATTGGTAAAATTCCGCCTTTATCACTTCCGACTCAGCGTCTATACCTGCTCAGTGAAAATAGTTTATTTTATTGGGATGCATTTATTTGTCTATTGCTGGCTAGACGCTTGAATGCGCCTCCGCAATAACAAGTCTAAGGAGTAAATTGAAGGATGATTGGATTTCACATAATTATGCCCCACCTTACCAGGCAAATAGAAACCGCAACCTGTCTGCTCGAATTAAAGGGGAGCGTATATTGACTGACAGTTCCCATGAGCTGCTCCTCAGCCCAAACCCACTATGGCATTACTATTGGGTATTTTGGATGTTGGTGCTATTTTCCGTGTTGCTCATTCAGCTGCCACTGGCCTACGTCGCTTTGGTCAGGCCTTTCGACAAGAAGTTTGAAATGAAAAACATCATTCTTGAGAGAGGCATTTTCTATGGCAGCTTTGTTGTCCGCCTGACCAATTACGTTCACGGGATTGTATTTGAGCCTTATCGCGGCAAGCTTTCCAACCCGATCGCCAAGAGGCTCATTGATGGCAAGTTTGAATATCAGGACAGGCTGTACGAAAAGAGAATTAATATGCGATCCTCCGCCAATTCCCTTCAAATAGCTCTGAGCTATATTCTGATCGCCAGCACCATCGTGATGATCGTCGGCGTGATTCCCCTGATCATTCATAATTTCATACTCTACCCGGAGTTTGCGGCCGCGCGGGGTGGATAAAGCTCCACAACCCTCAAGACTTCCTTCGATACTCTGTGTTTAACAGGTCTCGCATGAGTAAGTAACATGGCAATGATATTTTAATATCCAGACGCGTGAATGCGGCGGCAGGCTTCGGGAGACAGAGCCTGACCTGTGCAGGCCCTGTCGTTGCAGACAAATAGACGGGAACTATTTGTCTACCTGACTTATATAAATCCGCGCTGGTTGTGAGACGCCAAAAGCTGCCGCACATTTTGACAGGAGCACACATATTGGCTAACGCCCCGACTGAGCTGCTCATCAGCCCAAACCCACTATGGCATTACTATTGGGTATTTTGGGGGCTGATTTTATTTTCAGTATTGTTAATCCGCCTATTTCACGCTCGTCAGGCCCTTCGATAAGAAGTTTGAGATTAAGTATTACACGCTGGAAAAAGGAATTTTCTATGTCAGCTTTTTACTGCGGCTTTTCAATTATGTCGCGGGGATATTGGTGCAGCCCTATAAAGATCGGCCTCTGAAAGGACTCGCACAGCGATTTGTCAATGGACGTCTCAGCTATCAGGAACGTGTCTACAAAAAGACGGTTAACTTTCGCGCCCATGCCTCCGGGTTTCAAATCGCGCTGTGCTATATCATGCTGGTCAGCACCGTCATATTGTTTGTAGGAACAATCCCCTTGCTCATACATGACTTTATTCTCTACCCTGAGTTTGCCTCAGCCCGAAACAATTAACCGCTTAGCCATTTTGAGTCGCGAAAGTCGCCCATGCCCCCTCCTTCAATGCTCTTTTTAAGCCCTAACGTCTATTGGCATTACGGGCTGCTTATCTGGGCGCTGGTCATGTTCTCAATTCTGCTTATTCAGTTGCCTGTGGCTTATTTCTCCATCGTCAGGCCTTTCGATAAGAAGTTTGAGATTCAGGAGTTCACGCTGGAGAAAGGCATCTTCTATGTCAGTTTCCTGATTCGACTATTCAACTATGTGTCGGGCATTTTGCTGCAGCCTTACAAAGGCAGGCCTCTTAAAGGGCTTGCCAAAAGGTTTGTGGATGGGCGGTTCAATTACCAGAAAAGCGTTTACAGAAAGACCATTAACTTTCGCGCTCACGCTTCAAGGTTTCAAATCTGTCTCTGTTATATCCTGGTTGTCAGCACCGTCATTATGTTTGGCGGGCTGATTCCGTTGCTTATCCATAACTTTATTCTCTACCCGGAGTTTGCGGCCGCGCGAGGTGGATAAGGCTTCTCTTATCCACCTCCACCCAGTCCCGCCTATTTGCCCGGCATTTTTATCACAAATTGCGTGTGGTTTTGCTCTGAGTTGGCGGCGATGCAGCCGCCGTGGGCTTCTACGATGGATTTGACGATGGCCAGTCCCAGGCCCGCGCCTTCGTCGGTGCGGCAACGGGAGTCGTCGACGCGGTAAAAGCGGTCGAACACCCGGGACAGGTGTTCCGGTGGGATACCAGGGCCGGGGTTGGCGACGCTGACCACGGCGAAGCCTGGGGCGTCGCAAAGGGATACGGATACGGTTCCGCCTTCGGGAGTGTGACGTATGGCGTTGGACAGCAGGTTGCTGACGGCGCGACGCAGCATCATGCGGTCTCCCCGCACTTTGCGGCAGCGTCCTTTGAGGGTCAGTGAGACGCCCTGAGCTTCCGCCCAGGCTTCGAAATAGTCAAACAGATCCTGCACTTCCTGGCGTAAGCTGACTTTTTCCGGCGACAGACGGCCCAGGCCGCTCTCGGTTCGCGCCAACAACAGCATGTCGTCGATCATTTTGGAAATGCGTTCGAACTCCTCCAGACCGGAATAAAGCACCTCTCGATACTCCTCCACGCCCCGCCCTTTGCTCAAGGCCACCTGAGTTTGCGTCATCAGGTTGGTGACGGGGGTGCGCAATTCATGGGCGATATCCGCCGCGAAATTGGACAGACGCTGATAGGAGGTTTCCACACGTTGCATCATGTCATTGAAAGAGGCCGCCAGCTCTACCAGCTCGATCGGCGCGGCATCCAGCTCCAAACGCACGTGCAACCGATCCGAAGACACCCCGCGAATGCGATTACTGACCCTTCTCAGCGGCGCAAGCCCCCTGCCCACGCCTATCCACACGCCACAAATGCCCACCAGCGCCGCCAGCAACGTGGAGGCCCATAAAGTATGGCGATAGCTTTTCATGAATTTTCGATGGGCGCTGATCTCAAGCGCCAGCGTCACCAGATAGTAGGATGACGGCGCGGCTTCCGGCGCGCTCAGCTTCAGCCGAACGCCCCGATAAAGATTCTGGCCGTCACGCCACATGCGCAAATTATCCGCCGTAATGACAGTGAGCACTTCCAGGTCGCCGGGAGAGCCCCTGCCCCGGAACTCAGGAGAGGCGTAGATGACATCATTGGTAGGTCTGCTCAGCTTACAGATAACGCCCAGACGACCCGGTAGAGCGCGATCCAGCTTGCGTTGCAGCACGCCCAGATCTTCCTCCGGCCAGTGCTGAAACAGAATGTCCTCCACCACCGCCGCCGCTTCCTTGAGCACGGCGCTGTCCTGCTCCATGAAATGCCGGTCGATGGTGCGCTCAATCAGCCAGCCGAACACCAGAAAGACGGCAAGAATGGCAATGCCCACCAGCGCCGTAATGCGAACTGCGAGGGGCAATGGCCGTTTAGTGGAGCTCATTGCGCACATCCAGCCGATAGCCCATGCCCCGTACGGTCTGGATCAGTTTAGTATCATGGCCGTCATCCACTTTCATGCGCAGGCGTCGCACCGCCACATCAATGACGTTGGTGTCGCTGTCGAAGTTCATATCCCACACCTGAGAAGCGATCAGCGACCGCGGCAACACTTCCCCCTGGCGCCGCACGAACAGCTCCAGCAGGGTGAATTCTTTCGTGGTCAGCTGAATATCCGCATCGCCGCGACGGGCGCTGCGGCGGGAAATATCCAGGGTCAGATCACCCACGCTCAGTTTATTTCCGCTTAAAGGCGCCAGGCCTCGTCGCAGTATATTGCGCACGCGCGCCAGCAGTTCAGAGAAGGCGAACGGCTTCACCAGATAATCATCGGCGCCGGACTCAAGCCCCTGCACCCGGTCCGACACGCTGTCGCGAGCGGTCAGAAACAGCACCGGGGTGGCGTTGCCCGCTTCCCGCAAGGAGGCGAGCAGACGCCAGCCGTCCAGATCCGGCAACATGATATCCATCACGATCAGATCAAACTGCTCCGTCATAGCCAGATGTCGGCCATCCAGACCATTGGCGGCGGTATCGACGACAAAGCCGGCTTCCGTCAGACCTTTCCGCAGATATTCCCTGGTTTTCGCTTCATCTTCCACGACCAGCAGTTTCATGTTGCGCCTCCGGGCTGCATGGGGTTGTCGCATAAGGACATGTGAGGGGAATCGAGCCGCGCGTGCGGGCGCGGCGGCGCAAAGATAACCCGTAGCGCCGTGCGTAAAGATGACGCCCGCATTACGACCCTGTAATCCATGCGTCATGCCTCAGTCAGCGCTGACGCGACATAGTGTCGCCATCCTTTTCGAAATACCGGCGCAGCCGGCCTGTTGCGAGGGAGTCGCCAGCAGCGGAAACCAAAAGGATTCGGATTAAGCCGGGCCAAACCCGTAGCGAAAAATACTGTCCGTAAAGGTTTAACGAGAGATACACCCTGTAACTGGAGAAATGAAACGATGAAAACCAAAGCAATGATTTTAGCGACGTTGATGGCGACCAGCTACGCCATGACTACAAACGCCAGCGAACAAGGCGGCGGCTATCTGTGGGAGAAGAAAGCGGAGCAGAAAGAGCAATCCGCCGCCAAATCCGGCAACTCCACCGCCAGCCAGATGGGCCACACGGCGGTACAGCACAAGCGCTGGTTATTTGACGACGCGCCCAGCAACGACACGCAGTCTTAATACCTTTTTCAACACCCTTAGCATTACGAACGATCAGACATCACACAACGGTTTCACCTGAGATGTCCACTCAGTCGGGGGCTTCCCGCCCCCTTTTTTTCCGCGCAGACAGCTGTCTGTCTTAAACCCTATACCATTAGCCACCTGACGGCGCTGCAACGGTCGCCAGCTTTTCGGTCAAGTCCTGCAACGCCTCCGCCGCCACCACAAGCGGTACATGCAGCCCTGACATCATCAGCCTGAATTCCTCCAGCGTGAAGTCGTCTCCTTCCTCAAGTTGCTCTTTGATCAGCTGCAACATAGGCAACAGAGAGATTTGCAGACTGCTCAGATTGAGTCCCTCCAGCCCTTCGCGAACCGCGCTTTTATGCGCTCGCATGATTGCTTTCCACGGGTTATTACACGCAAGTTCTTTAATCGCCGCCAGCACATCCTCTTCTGATTTGGCGGTCGTTTCCGGCGACGCCCAAGGCGGACTCGCCAAGGTGGGGAAATTATAGTTTTTAGTAAAAATATTTAGACTTTCCAATGCTTTGGAAGAGATATTTAAAGTCAGCTCCAATATTCGGGGCGACAGCACGGAGCCTCCGGAGCGCGACACAATACGGCCTCCCACCTCCTCTTCCAGCCGCCAGGCCAGCCAAGGCCCCTGTCCGACCTGCCTGGCGGCGACTTCTCGCAGGATGGGATGAGCCGCAAACACTTGCGGCTGCTCCAGTAAGACACGCCAGCTGGCGCTGAGCATGGGGGGAAAGCTTACCCCTGATGAAGAGGGGTATGGCGACGCCCCTCTCAGAGCCTCCAGCGCAATGATCAACGCCTGAATATCCGGATTATCCACCCCGATCATGCCGGCGGTGTTGTGTATCACCGTCTCCAGCAAATCCTGATTGGGGCGCTGACTTAAAAGCAGCAAGTGAGCGGCGAACAAACCAAAAAGCGGATTAAAGAACTTATCCTGCAATAACGCATTCATTTCATCCCGGGTAATCGCCTGCCTTCCTTGCAGCAACGCGTAGCGAGCAATCTCGGTGAGCCTTAGATAACGTCGCAGTTCGTAATGCGGCAAACCCATTCCCGACGGGGTCATCAACATGGCCCTTTCGCTGAAGTCCTGATAACCAAAAGGGTCCTCGTCAGAAAGGTGAAAATAGACCTGACTGCGCCAGCCCGTCACAACATAAAAAGGAGTCAAAACCGTTTCGCCGTTCTCATCCTGATACCCCAGCAGATAGTACCCGTCCTTCAGCTTAAGATTGACCGCGATCAGCCCCAGGTCCGGCAGATAGATTTCATGGCGTCGAAAGTCAGGGAGCTGGTTTCCCATAGCGTCCCGCAGCTGCAATCGATCCATACCCGAAGGCAGGCGGTCGGCATTGCGGACGCCGTCTGGAGACGCATCCTGACGCAAACACAGCAGTAGCCCGGCATCCAGTCCCAGCCCCACATCCTCCGGTTCACTTTCGACCAGATCAAACAGCGCCGCCTGTTGCCGTTTGCTGCAATCGCCGCTCTCCTGCACAGGCGCAGGATTCGCGAAGTCGACAGCGTTCAGGGGCACCGTCAGCGCACTCGCCTCCGGCTCCACCAGAAACACCGATTCCGTGCGGCCTCCGCCAGCCAGCGCCCGCGCCTTATACAAACCAGGCGCCAGGTCCACCTGTAATGCGCCAAAACCACTGGCGATCAACTGAAAGGCGCTGTCCACCACTTCTATCTCGCCCTGGCCATCGGCGATATTGACGGTAACGGATGCTTTAAAGTTCGACATCGTCACCTCCGGTTTCAAATTTCTGCTGAATCGATGCGCCGCCGGTCGCCATCAGCAATGACACCGGCAGCGGCAACTCAAACTCTCCGTCGACGACAGTGATCGCCACATCCTCTCCGCCACTGTCTCCATTCTGAAAACTTCGTTTCACAATTACCTGATTCCCGGCAAGGGTGAGTTCAGCGAGCACCTCAAATTGACTGTTGACGATTCTGACTTTCTCGCCCTCGCTCCAGGTTTTTACTTTGAAGCGCTGCGACTTCAATTTACCGGCCATACGCTGGAAGTAGATTTCGCCATTGGACGGAATCACCACCTCCGGCGGGTCCGCCGGACGCCCTTCGCACAGGATGCGCCATTGGCTTTCCAGATAGTTTTTCACCGCCTGGGAAGGCACCACTGTCTTCCCCCACTCCGCATGCTCCAGCGCATCCAGGAATGCGTGGGTCAGTAGTCCGTGCACTTCGCCATTACGGGCGACGATGGCCCGCTCCTGCGCCTTACCGCCTCGCGGCGCGCCATAGAGTTCAAACAATTTTGGCTCGACGCTGGCGCCGACATTGACAGGCTGTGGCAAAGGCGGCGGCATGGGCCGTTGCAGCAATTTGGCGTCGCGGCAGCAGTCCATGATCAGTACGATCTCGGAGAACAGCCCCTGATCTTTGGTCCATTGGGCGAAATAGGTGCCATAGATATTCCAGTTTTCTATCGGGCTACTATTGCCGACGAATAACGCGGCGTGGGCTTCACGGCGGTATTTCTGACAAAAACCGTGCCCGGAGAAATACAGATAGAGACGGCTGTCGCGATAGAGGTAGCCACTGCGATCCGGCTTACTGACCAGCCTCAGGAATTTCTTGAAAAAATCCTGGAACAGCGGCGGCAGCGCAGTGTCGTCATCGTCGTCGGCATTGGCGTTCTCTGACAGGTCCGATGGGGTTATTCCGGTTTCGTCGGAGACGATATCAATCACATGCGCTGCGGGCACGCCGCCGCCAGTGGGCGAGGTCAGCCAGCTGCGCATCAGTTCAACATCACGAACCGGACCCTGCAGGTCAGGCAGGCGCTCAGGGTCAGCGTAACGACTGATGCCGACCAGGATAGCGTAATCGTCGTTGGCCATAGTGTTCAGAATCCATGTTGAAGAATATGCGCCACGCTCGCCATAGTGCTGTCGTCGGCGTCATCAAAGTCTCCATGCTTACGGCCGTCGCTATTCCGGCCCTCCCCTGCGGCGCTGGGCGACCACACCAGGCTGTTGGGGTATTTGGCGTAGAACTCGCGACAGGCCTGGATGTTGGGGAACCTATCCGCGTTGTAGACGTCGCTTTCGCTCAGATAACGCTGCATGCCGACCAGCGGCTCGTCCGGTTCGTTTTCCAGCATGCCGGAGACGAAGTACAGCAATGAGCTGCGATACAGAATGGGAACCAGAATATCCCCCACCTCCCGCTCGTCGCACATGGCGAACTGACGGAAATGGCTGATCCTGCCGCCATGCTCCGCAACCGTCGCCGCCATCAGCGCATGGGTGGCGGCCGGCGCTTCGAACAGGACGTCAAACTGTTGATTGGGCAGCAGACGGGCCGCGCTTCTCAGCAGGTGACAGATATAAATCGCGCCGGTGCTGTGCCCGACCAAGGTGATTCTGGGCGGCGTCTGCGCGCCCTCCAGTTCTTCCTTCAGGGCTGATAGAAAGGCATGACCGCCATATTCATTGCCTTCGGTAAAGGCGTCGGCGGTGTCTTTCTTCATTCTGTCCCACCAGACCGAGCGGCCGATTTTGTCGATATACAGTTCACGCAACGCCTCCTCCACCAGGGTGACGTAGGGACCGTGCGCCCGACCGGCGCGAAAACGCCGAATAACGCGCAAAACTATTGCGGCGACCACTTTGGCGACTTTCCACCAGGCGATAGCGCCAAACCCTTTGGTGGTGTCGGTGGGCTTAGGCTCAAACAGCCGATCCGCCGCTTCCTTGCTGATCTTCGAATTGGAGGCGGCCTTCGTCCCTTCGCTTCTGGTGGCCGGCTGCAGACTGTTGCGAGGGTGAAGCCCGTTGTAGACTTCCGTCACCGCCTCTTTAAAGATGGGGTCTCCCTCAATGCTGTCGGTGATATCCGCAAGCAGCTCATCGACATCCAGCCCTGCGCTGCGGGTCGTAGCGGCGATAGCGGCGCCGGAGAGGTTCTCAGAGATATGCAATGCCTCCGGGGGCGTCTCTCTGCGCCCGGCGAACCAGTCGTCGAACTCCTGCTGCAATTTAACTTCGTTGAGCCCTGCGCCACCCGCGCCTTTTACGCCTACCCCCGAGGGAAGCTTCTTCAGCACCCACTCAGAGGCCTTTTTCAGGAACTCCTTGAAGATTTTTTCGTTGGCGATTTCCTTCAGGTTATTCATGGGCGCTTCGAAAAAGCCGGACTCCCAGACGAAGAAGACTGGATAAGCGCCGGCTTTATCGGCGTATAAGGGATACAACCGCTGCTCCGCGGTTTCCCGGGCGCTTTTTTCGCTGACCAGCCCACCGTGAAAGTGGATGACGATTCCCGCCGCCGGGTTCTGTTGCAGCGTCTGCCGTACGATATGACGCACGTCCGCCGCCGAGGTACTGGAGGCGGGCTGCAAGCGCCCGTCCGCCAGGTGGATGATATGGTTTTTAGCATCGAACATGCGCACCTCCTTCCAGCTGCCCCTGCCATGACATGTTCTCTGAAGCCGCCTAACGGCGAAGGTTCATCCCACATCGGCGGCTGAAATTCCCTTCGCGTCCATCGCTACAGCCCGTAAATACGTCAGGCGCCCAGGAAAGGCGTTAGTTTCAGTATAGTTGAAGAAGTCATTCTGTGAGGAGCAAAGAGACAAGACGCGCAAGACAGGACCTGAATGGCTCAGGCCCTGTCGTTCAACTACTGACAGGAATTACTTCACCTGCGCGCTATAGTTCACTGGAATCCACTCAAACGCGCCGCCGTCCCGTTGCACATGACCAACGCCAGGGAAAGGAATGTGCGCGGCGCCAACCAGATATCCGCCATCCACCGCATCGTTGAAAGCGGCGAGTCGCTGGCGGGCGGCCTTTGGCGAGTTGACGTCGAAATCGATCGTGATTTCCGGTCTGGCGAACTGGATGTCGCGGATATGCAGCAGATCCCCCAGAAAGCGGATGCGCTGGCCTTGGCTTTCCACCTCATACACCGTGTGCCCTGGCGTATGGCCATGGGCGGCGACGGTTCTCACGCCGGGGAACAGCTCGCCATCACTGTTGAACGTTTTGACTTTATTGGCCGTCAGATAGGGTCTGACGGATTGTTCCGCCCAATCGAAGCCGCGTTTCAGCGTCTCATTCACCTTGGCCTTGTTGTCCGGGTTCAGCCAGAAATCGACGTCGTGTTGATTCACATAAACCGTTGCGTTAGGAAACACCATTTTGCCGCTGCGAGTCAGACCGGAGGAATGATCGCCGTGAATATGGGTCAGCAGCACTGCGTCGATCTGCTCAGGTTGATATCCCGCCGCCTTCAGGTTTTCCACCAAGTGACCGCCTTTGTCGCCAAAGATATCCCCTGCGCCGGTATCCACGATGGCGACATGCTCGCCCGTGTCGACGATGAAGGTGTTAATGGAGGTTTCCACCTGCGGCCCCAGATAATGGCGCGCCAGCAACCGCGTCACTTCCTCCTGCGTGGTGTTGTTCATCAGTTTGGTAAAGTCGACCATCACCGAACCATCGGAAACCGCGGTGATCTTGAAGTCGCCCAGCTTAAAGCCGTAATGACCGGGATTACTTTGCGCCGCAACGACATTTTTACTGGATGCGCTATCAGCGGCGGACTCTGACTCTGCGTGCGCGAATGGCGCGGTCATAGATCCTGCTGCAGCCAATAAAGCGGCGCTGAGAAACAGGGTGCGCGCCAGGGGTGTTTTTTGGGCTGTCTGTAACGGGCGGGAAGATGAGATTTGCATAGTATTTCCTTTAGATATTTCTACTCTGGCTCGACGCTGCGGTCATTGCCTTTGGTTGGACGCAATGATTCAATAGACCGCATCATCATTCAAATCGATCATTTTGATAATGAACATCACCGAAAGAGATTTTAGGGGCGTTGACCTTAATCTATTGGTCACCTTGCTGGTTTTATTGCGCGAGCGCAGCGTCACCCGCGCGGCTGAAAAACTGCACCTGGGACAGCCTGCGGTCAGCGGAGCGCTGTCGCGACTGCGAGAGCTGTTCGACGATCCGATTCTGGTGCGCACCGCGCAGGGCATGTCCCCGACGGTGAAAGCGCTGCAGTTGGAGGCGGAGTTGCTGCCGGCGCTGGGGAAAATTCATTCCGCCCTGTTCGAGCCCTCAACCTTCGATCCCGCTATCAGCGAGGGCGTCTTCACCGTAGGCATGTCAGACTGGGTGGAAGTCTGGCTGGGACCGCGTCTGATCGCCAAGCTGCATCAGCTGGCGCCCTCGATCCGACTCGCCATCAAATCCGTTGATCCGTTTCAGGGCCCCGCCATGCTGGAGCAGAATGGCATGGACTTGGGGGTTTCCTGTTTTATCGACGGCGGGCCTGCCTGGATGCTGCGCAAACGCCTGTGCTCCATGGGCTTTCTCTGCGTTTACGACCCCGCTCAGATCTCCATCACAGAGCATCTGACGCTGGAGCAATATGTCAGCCACCCTCATTTGATGGTAACTTACAAAGGCGCGCTTGAAAGCAATGTGGACGTCGCGCTGGCGGAAATGGGAATGCGGCGCACCGTTCAGTTTGCGCTACCCCGTTTCTCCACCCTGCCCTCGATCCTTAAACGGATACCCGCTCTCGCCACCGTGCCTAAGGTGGTCGCCAGTTGCATGTGCGCCGCCTCGGGACTGCGCGCCACAGCGCCGCCGCTGGCGTTGAAGGAAACCAGCGTGGATTTGGTATGGCGCGCCACCCGCGATAAAGACCCGGCTCTGCGCTGGCTGATGACGGTGATAGAGGAGTGTCTGCAGGAGGCCATGGCGCTCTGAAAAAACTCTAACTAAGATCCTAAGCGTTTGTTTTAAGGGCGAGTTTGCCTGTTGCCAGCGAGCAGAAAACAGGCGTAGTATGAATTTGTCCCCCCATGTCATTCGCCTTGTCCCGCCACGAAATCATCGCCTGACAAGGTCGCTGCAACGTTGTCGATAGGCGTCGGCGCGTGCGCGTTATGCATGGCGGGATGGCTCCAGGAGCCCGTATATCGCTGCCAGAAACATGGATTGCAACGGAAGGAACTCGATATGTGGCGAAACCACCCTTTTGCTTTCGGCATTACCGCGATCACCATCGCGGCGATTCTGTTCGGCGTCGCCGGCGCTCTCGCCAAAGTGTTGTTCCATGCGGATATTTCGCCGCTGGATTTAACCGCGGTGCGCTCTCTGGTCGCCTGCGCCGTTTTCTCTCTGGCCATACTAATCACTCAGCCAGGCGCTTTCCGCATCACCAAGTCGGCGCTTCCTTTGCTCATCGCCACCGGCCTCGCTTTCACCGCAGTGAACATCACTTTCTACTACGCCATCAGTATGATCAGCGTGGCGGCGGCCATCACCCTTGAGTACACCGCGCCGTTTTTTGTGCTTCTGATCAGCGTCGCCTTCGCCTCACGCCGGGTTGACGCCCGCGATGCGGGCATCGTTGCCTTGAGCGTGGCTGGCTGCTTCCTGCTCACCGGCGGCGAGGCGGAATTGTTCTCGGTTAATGCGGGGGTGTTGGTGGGGCTGGCCTGCGGCCTGGCCTTCGCCATCTTCAATATGCTCGGCAACGCCTGTAAGCGGCGCGGCGTCGGCGCCACCACCGTCACCCTTTACGCATTTCTGGTCAGCTCCGTGTTATGGCTGGCGACGTTACCGGCGTTAACCGTTCACGAAATTAACTACTCCGGGGACGTCGTCCTCTACATCGCATTTATTGCGGTTATCGCCACCATCATTCCGTATTGGCTGTTGATGTACGGATTACGCCACGTAGACGCCCTGCCCGCCACGATCATCGGCATGTTCGATCCGCTGGTGGCGGGACTGGCCGCTTATGTGTTGGTGGGCGAGCGCCTGACAGCGGTCAATATGATCGGCATTGGCGTCATCATCATCGCCGTCTGTCTGATTACGATAAAAGAGAAAAACGCCCAGTCTTCGTCGCAGAAAAATACAACGAAAAAGACGCAGAACGAATCTTCAGGGGCTTTGCAAGAGCCCACTCAGAACGCTTACTAAACCCAGACGCGCCGTCGGTTAAGGGCTGACGGCGGAAAAACGAGAAGAAAAAAGAGAAGGATGCGCCTCATGGAATAGCTGTCACGCTAAATGGATCAAAAAAGGAATTTAGTTATGGATAATAATCACGCAACGCTGCTGAACGTACATCTGATCGACGCCGCCGAAGAGCGGAGCGATAACCTTCCGAGTCTGCGTCTCTCCCCCGACGTGGACCGCAAATCCCTCCCCCATATTCAGGCCGCGCAGAGTCGGTTGGAGAATTTGTGGGCGGTGGGTACGGATTACTGCGAAGAAACCATTCGCCGGGCGCGGGCGGAAAACCGTCTGTTGCACCTGGATATTGATATGACCGGCGAATGCAAATTGAAGTGTTTCTATTGTGACCGCACGCCTGATCGCTACAGCGATGTGCCTGACCGGACGGAGTTAAGCACCCAGGAACGCAAGGACATCATTCTGCAGGCGCGCCGTCTCGGCGCCACAACGGTAGAGTTTCCCGGCGCCGGCGAACCCATGATCGACCCCGGCTTCTGGGAGATCGTCGAATACATTCATAGTCTGGGCATGACCACCGTGCTGTTCTCCAGCGGCTATCACCTGGACGCCGCCGGAGCGGATCGTCTGTATGAGCTGGGCGCATCCGTTTTCCTCAAGTACAACAATATCGACACGGCTGTGCAGGACCGTATGGTGGGCGTGCGCGGTTATGGCGACAAAGCCCGCAGCGCCATGGGGTTGCTGCTGGAGCGGGGCTTTAACAAGTCGATACCCACCCGCCTCGCTATTGATGTGGTGACGACGCCCAAGTTTCATGATCTGGACGATGTGGCGGATCTGTTTCGCTGGTGCCGGGATAATAACGTGCACAGTTACATCATGACGCTGATCCCGGAAGGGATGGCGGATCACAAGTCGTTGTTGCTGGAGAAAGAGCGCGCCAATGACCTGATTGAGATGATGCGCAAGATCGATGAAGAGGAATACGGACTGGTCTACTCCCCCAGTCGTCCCATGGGGGGCGGTTATCGCTGCCGACAGGTGAACTGCGGCCTGTTTGTGAATCTGTTTGGCGAAGTGTACGACTGCAACGGCTTGTCCCGTCTGGTCGGCCATCTGCGGCAGGACACCCTGGAGAACGTATGGAACTCCGCCTACGCGGAAAAAATCCGCACGCCGGATCAGAACGGTTTCTGTCTGGTGCGGGAACGTCAATGGCAGGGCCGAGATCTGTCCGCCATGAATCGCAAAGTTGAAGAATACGAGCGCTGGCGCGCCAAGCATGGCGACGACGCCGTCGTAGAAAGAGCCAAACAAGCCGTCGGCATTGACCATGTGGAGTTGACCCGCAAGGGCGCCATGGTGAAAACGCCTACGACGCAACCGGTGTGATGAGGAAGCCGCCATGTATGAGAAAGTGGTGAACGATAAGTCGCTGAAGTGGGTGTCTGAAGCCTGGGTGAAGGACGTGGAGGACGCCGCCGGCGGAGGCTCAGGTTCGGATTTGATTACCTTTATGGAGATTCCTTTCGATTTCGCGGTGAGCCATCGACCAGGAACCCGGTTTGGGCCCGCCGCTATTCTGGAGGCGCTGAACGGTTTCAGCCTTTATTGCACGGACAAACGCGCGGACCTCTCTTCCCTGCGTTTCCGCCGTGGCGCGCCGATTCCCGTCACCAATGATATTCACCAGACCTATTCCCGCATCGAAGAAGCCGTCACTGCGCTGCCGCCCTCTACCATGCCGGTATTTCTGGGCGGCGATCACTCCGTCACTGATCCGATTATGCGAGGTCTGCTTAAACGCTCCGGGGGACAACGTTTCGGCCTGATTGTGTTTGACGCCCATTTCGACTCCCGCCCGCCGGTGAAAGGCCAGGAGCATTCTGGGCATTGGATGTATACGGTGCAGGAGGTTTACAGCCACGCCAACAGCGTGCAACTGGGGGTCAATGCGCCGATTTATTCAAGGGAATACATGGAGCGGGCGGAACAGGCCGGCGTCATGGTGCGCACCCCTTATGAGATCCGCCGGGACGGCTGGCGCCACACCCTGGAGGAGGCCATCGCCCACGCCTCTCGCGACACTGACGGCGTTTACCTGTCCGTGGACATCGACTGCCTCGACCGCGCCTTCGCCCAGGGCACCAGCGTTCCCAACGGCTGCGGCCTGTTGGCGTATGAAGTGGCCGACGCGCTGTATGAAATCGCCCGAAAAACAAAAACCATCGGGCTGGATATCGTAGAAGTCAGCCCGCCTCTGGACAACGCCTCCAACACCGCGGAAGTCGCCGCCCACTTCGTCATGAACTACCTCGCCGGCTTGACCGAAAGACGACGCGACTAACCAATTTAACCCTTCGTCCCCGACCAGGCCCTTCCGCACTCGCCTGCCGGGGGCGTTTTTTTGCGCCCGCGCCTTCTGCCCATGTCTATTTCCGCGAGGGCCCGGCTCCCTCCGAACATGCTCAGGCAGCCGCTGCTATACTCCATCTAAACCTTGTTTACCGACTTCGCCAGCGCTTGTCAGAAAGTGCAACGTGAGTAGCCAATGCCGATGATGGGACCTCTCTCACGCCTGAGCGGATTTTGCGCCTGGGCATTCCTGCTGGCTGCTGGCCTGTGGCGGCCAGCGTTCGCAGACACTCAAACCATTCGCATCTGCACACCGGTCTGGGAGGGCTACACCAACCCGGATGGCACGGGACTGTATCATGAATTATGGAAGCTCATTTACGAGGACAACGGCGTCTCGGTGGAAGTGAGCTACATGCCGCCAAAGCGGTGTCAGGCCAACGTGCAAACCGCGAAACTCAACTTCGACGCCTTTCCCGGTGCCTACAAAGGCATGCGGGATATTTACCTTCCCCGCTGGCACATCTATGTGGGCAGCCTTTCCGTCGCTCACCTCAAGGGCAAAATAAACCAGTGGGTCGGCCAGGAACAATTGAGAGGCCAACGGGTCTCCTGGGAACCCAACTCCGGCTTCGACAATAGCGGCATCCTGACCGTACCCGTCAAAGTCCATGAATTCGTCGACATAGACGCAGCCCTGAAAATGCTCGACCTAAGACGCATCGACTACATCCTCGACTACGAAGTACGCCTCGTCGACGCCGTCATCGACACCCGCCTCGCCCACCGCGTCATCATCCAGAAAGACGTCATCCCGGGCGCAAAATTCTATCTCGGATTCAGATACGACGACGAAGGACGAAAGTTCGCGGAGATATGGGACAGGGAGATGGACCGCCTGATGGAAAGCGGGGAGTTAAAGGAGTTGTTTGGCAGGTTTAATGATCCTACGTTTGAGTAAATAATTCTCTTTCATACCACTTCGAAGCAGCGCGATTTGTGCTCTAAGATGTTGCTACATGCGTTCAAATTGCTGAGTAAACGCTCTCCCTCAACCTCATGACAGCCGTGTACTTATCAAAAAGAAGGCCGGCTCTGTTCTATACTTGTTAAAAAGTATGCAGGAGCTCTCTCAATATGGATGTCACATCACTTGATAAGTCCAGCTATTCCGAATGGGTTATTAGAAACTCTCTGTATTGGTTGACTGCCGTGTCAACTTGGAAGCTCGAAGAAACCGCTACACACTGGGAAATAACCCTAGGCAAACCTGGCAGTGAGACCGAACAGGAATTAAGCCGCCTTCTTAACGACTACGTGCTGCGCGAGCGTCTGATGGCGCAAACAGACACCATCCGTCAATCGATCGCCACCTCTGTACTCTGTGATATTCAGAGACGGCTTGTAAAGTGAAACTCCTACCCTTCAACTTTGATCGATTGGAAAGCGGCGATTATTTTCTCAGCAATATGGCTGGCTTTCACAGTTTCCTGGCCCCAAAGGAACTACATGAGCTAATTGATTTTTCGAACTCATCACCTTCATCTACCAATAAGCACCTACAAAGCAGCTTGTTTATCGCCCCCGAGGAAAGTGCGGACGCATCAGTTGCTGCAATGGCGTCAGCCCTCGCCCGAAAGCTTCAACTTGAACTTCAGTTCAAACCAACCTTTATGATCGTCCCCACACTACGATGTGATCACACATGTCGCTATTGCCAAGTAAGCCGTGCTCCAAAAAATGGAGTCAACTACGACTTAGCTATTAATGCCATTCCGAATATCATAGGGGCTATTAAAAAACTCTCCAGCCCCCCATATAAATTAGAGATTCAAGGTGGTGAGCCTTTAATTAGGTTTGACCTTATCAACAGACTCTATAGTGAAGCTGAAGAGCAACTCGGCGAAGACACCTTTGAGTTTGTTATTGCAACCAGTCTTTCCCTGCTTGATGAGGTCATCTTATCTTGGGCGAAGTATCGAAACGTTTATTTTTCTACCTCATTGGACGGCGACGCTATCATCCACAATGCGAACCGCATTCTGCACAGTGATAACTCCTTTCAACGTGTAAAGTGGGGAGTCGCTCAAATACAAGCTGAGTTAGGCGCAGACAGAGTCGCGACTGTCACAACAGTGACCAGAGAGTTACTCAAAGATCCAGAAGCTCTGGTGGCAGCTCATCTTGAAATGGGACTTTATGACCTATTCGTTAGGCCAATCAGTCCGTACGGATTCGCAAATACCAATTCTGCTCCATCCTATTCGATACCAGAATACATGGAGTTTTACCGTCATCTGTTTAAGTGCATAAAATCTCACTCTATCGAGGGCGAAGCCTTAATTGAGCATTCTGCAGCGATCCATATAAAACGCATTCTTAACCCGGGATTCAGTCTATATGCAGACTTAAAATCGCCAAGTGGACTAATTTTAAACTGCCTACTATTTAACTACGATGGCAAAGTCTATGGCAGCGATGAAGCGAGAATGCTCCAGCGTGTTCTTGGTGGTGTCGATTTATCCTGTGGTGACATCAACGCCATAAAGCTAAAAGATAATACGCTATATACAAATATTCTCGGCAACTCCTTAAATCTACTTCATCCAGGGTGTGAACAGTGCGCCTATCAACCCTTTTGCGGGTCCGACCCATGCCAGTCAATAAGTGTTCAAGGTGAGCCCATAGGCGACAAGTCATTTTCTTTATTCTGCAAATATCACAAATCCATGTTCCGCTTTCTACTTAACGAATTCCATAATGACGCCGCTAGTTATAAGTTACTTAAGGAATGGAGTCATGGTTAAAGCTCTCCGCCAAGATATGTTTATTTTGTCCAAAGAAGCAGGTTCATCAGCGACATACGTAATCCTCCGTAAAGCGCCGCCGACGAGTTCAAGCTTGTTTCTAGAACAAGTTTTAATCTCGCCTTCAGAGAGTTCATTTTCTAACTGGGATCACTCCTTCATATCCGGATATATTATTGATCCAGAGCTTTATATATCTGTTAATGATGGCGATATTGGTTTATTTACCGGCAGAGGGTTTCTGCGAGTTGCATTAACCAGTCGAGCAAACCACAATACTTTACTTGTGACAGAACGTTGCGATAATTTCTGTAAGTTCTGTTCACAACCTCCCAAGAATAGGAATGATGACTGGCTTCTTGTTCAAGCTGCTATGGCGCTTGCTGCATTCAACACTTCATCGCAGGTAGGCATAAGTGGAGGAGAACCTTTAATATATCGAAACAGCTTTATACGATTTTTGAAATTTATTGCAGAGCACAGCCCTAAAACACCTCTCCACATACTAAGCAACGGAAGGGCCTTTTCCGATTTAGATTTCACACTCGACGTCGCTTATCAGTGTCAAGAGAAACTGCACAGTTTTGGCATACCTCTTTACTCGGCAGTAGGCGAAAGTCACGATTATCTGGTGGGAATTAAGGGCGCATTTCGGGAAACAATTAAGGGATTAATCAATGCTGGAAACAGCGGCATTCCTATAGAGCTCAGAATAATCCCAACCAAATACAACTTAAATGACCTAGAAGCGACTGTCCTGCTGGTTTCCAGATGCCTTTCCAACCTATCTCAGATATCAATAATGAACTTAGAGCCCACAGGATGGGCAAAGCAAAATTGGCATGATCTATATGTTGAGCCCGTCCATTACATCAGAGAGTTAGCCAGCGCAATTGATACGGCTGAAAGAGCTCACATACCAATTTGCTTATACAACTACCCTCTCTGCCATCTACCAACCGAGCTACATCACTATGCAGTCAAATCAATTTCAGATTGGAAAAATTATTA
This sequence comes from Hahella sp. NS-SX17, assembly GCF_057367735.1. Taxonomy (NCBI): domain Bacteria; kingdom Pseudomonadati; phylum Pseudomonadota; class Gammaproteobacteria; order Oceanospirillales; family Hahellaceae; genus Hahella; species Hahella sp. NS-SX17. The sequence continues at coordinate 3,525,110 of NZ_CM170632.1, read as the reverse complement.
CCCTGAAGAATGTGAAGGCTGCAGGCTAAGAAATCAATGCGGGGGCTATTTCGTATCCTCACGTGGCGTTTTTCATCAGAGCGCAAGGAAAGTACCATGAAAAAGAAATGGAGTTTAGCGGCGCTTTTGCCAGGTTTTCTAACATTAAACACATCTGGAGCATCTAATTATCCATCAGATGACTCAAAGCCGGGAACAGGTGAAATTGGCCTAAAAGGGATAGTGATTGCTCCATTAAATGTAGAAACACCGCTATATATTGCTGGGCATCGCAGTCACAGCAGCCATAGCTCACATCGTTCATCTTCTGGATCATCTGGGCATAGCAGCCACAGCTCACATAGCTCCCATAGGTCGTCAGCCGGCTCAGGCAGCCGTAGTTATAGCCCGCCCCCGTCAGAATCTACTTCTCCCTCCTCACCTCCCCCACCCCAAACTTCTCCTTCATATAATTCTGATCCTTTAGGTCAACCGAGCACACCCAGCTACACCACCCCCAGCCAAGCCGAGCTAAAGAAACAGCAGCAAATAGAGCGAGAAACATTGATTAAAAGGGTCCAGCTATCTCTTAACATTTTGGGTTACTACGTTGGCTCTATCGATGGAATTCTTGGGCCCCGGACACGAAGTGCGATAGTACGTTACCGATGGGATAAAGGCCTGAATCGTGTAGAGACTATTGATTCAGAGCTGTTGAACTCACTGGGAATCGCAGCGCCATGAAGGGGATCGTATTCAGATATATCGTCGGAACTTTTTGCTTGGTGTGGCTAGTCAAAAATGCTCTGGCTCCTGTTAGCGCTTATATTTATTTTCATAGTGATTACATGAGGCTAGCTTCTGCTTGCGCTAATGCTATGGATGAAGGCTGGTTTGCGGAACAGGAAAACTCTCCTGAACTGAACAAAACTACAAAGGTCCATCTACTTAGCTGCCATGAATATGATAAGACCCGCAAAATAATGCTTATTATGGGCCTCAACGAGAATGTTCTATCTTATCTTGGCTTAAAGGCACTGGAAATTAACCAGCGTTCAACAGATGAGCTGGTAGAACAGCATCGTTTCAGAGAGAGATAAACACATTGTCTAGTCGTATTTTCATCATATTTCTTCTTGTTTTCATCACATTCAATGCTCTAGCTTTGTCTTTAGACCAACAACTTAGACTTATTATTAACGAGTATGATTTAAAGCCAGAGACTTGCAGTATCAATAAAGACCTGATCAATGAACGACTGACGCCCATTGGAGAGATAGTATTCAATACACCTGTTCTAAGCGGAAATAAGGATACATCCTGTTCTACTTGTCATATAGAAAATAAACATCTTACTGATGGGCTCTCTATCTCTATCGGCGTAGGAGGCGATGGAGAGGGGCAACTACGAATGAGTAGCGGAGGTATAATTGTCCCTCGAAATTCCTTCACTTTATTCGGCCGGGCCTCCTCGCTCTACCAGACATTCTTCTGGGATGGGAAAGTCCAAGAGGTTAACGGAAAGATCTACTCGCCGATAGGTGAAGGATACGCTCTAGGTTTTGGTTCCACCCTTGCCGTCGCAGCGGTAATGCCAATTCTCGCTAGAGATGAATTCCTCGGCTTGCAGTCATTAACCCAGTCCAACCCAAATCTGAATCAGATTAACGAGGCCTACTACGGAGAAAAGCTAAGTGCCGCCAATAATGTTCTGAGACAAATTGTCTCGGCTCCGAAGGACGAAAACAGTAAAAAGTTGGCGCAAGCACTGTTAGAAGCAGGAGTTAAAGAACCCGACATACAGACTATAGGCAACTCCCTTGCTAGCTTTATCGCCAAAAGAGTTCGGCAATGCCAGCCGACTCATTGGGACAAATATATTTCTGGTGATTCAAGTGCATTAACTGATAAACAAAAACAAGGCGCTGTTATCTTTTACGGAAAAGGTCGTTGTGCAGGATGCCATAGTGGGAGCCTATTTACCGACTTTAAATTTCACTCAATAGGCGCCCCGCAAGGTGAGTTTGGTCCATACATACATCGTCAGGATATTGGACGCGCAAGCGTCACTTATCGCCTTGAAGATCGCTTTAGATTCCGGACTCCTCCTCTCGTTCATGTTACAAAAACAGCTCCCTACGGGCACAACGGAGAATTTAAGACAATAGGGGAGATCGTTCTCTTTCACATTAATCCAATTCCATACTTTGCTGAAAACGGATGGACTTCCAAGCGCGAATTACTACAGTACGGAAAAATTCTATCCACACGATCCGAAATGCTTGGTTTTATAGATATTTCAACAAAAGAGGAAATGGACGATCTTCTTCAATTTCTCTTGGCTCTGTAGGTATTACTGCTCATACAAAAGCCCCTTCCTTTTCCTTCTAAAGAAGTTTTAATGCAGCTACATACCTCAGCGTAATTATGCTTGGCATGTATGTTCTTCACTTTAGAGTTCTCGCCACCCTCGGCGCCTTCTCCAACTCGGCATCCCACTCAGCCCTACTCTCGACAAAGATATGCGCATTCGGTCTTATCGTGACTTTGCTATCCAGGCTACCAGCGGGGACGGCCAGGAGTTGGCCGTTCATTTGGATATTCGGCAATGCTGAACCGCAGTGTGAGCAAAAGCTCTTACAGTGCCGGGTTCCAGGCAGTGTGAAAGTTTTGACCTGCTCTTCACCGCTCAGCCACACCAATTGCGCCTTGGTAGAGAACAAGTTTGAGGCATGCGCCGACCCGGTGTCTTTGCGGCAATGCGCGCAGTGGCAGAGATAAAAGCTTTCAAAATCGCCTTCTATTTCAAAACGTATTTCACCGCATAGGCAGGAGCCGTGGTGTCTCGCGCTCATTTCCAATTCCATCCAATAATCATTTGATCTTTACAACCTTACGGTCAGGCGCCCTATTCTTTGGACGCCCCACCCTCTCCAACATACTGCAATTCCTTCATCTTGAGAACGCGGGTGAATTCGTCGAGGCTGTCTTGTTCGTCTTTTGTGAGAGTGACGCCGCTGCGTTGGGCTTCTCTGATTGCGGAGATCCTGTCGCCGAGGTAATTGATATCCCTTTTCAACTCATTACGCGAGGGGCTGCGGTTTTCGAAGGCTTTGGTGACTTCCACCAGCCCCGCCATGAGCGAACAGCTGTCGTGGTAGGCTTGCAGGTCCAGAACCGCGAGTGAAATGGGGTAGTCGGCGACGGTATTTTTCATTCCCGCTTCCAGGACGGCTTTGTGTTTGGAGCGGGCAACATCAATGGAGCGTAATATCGTCGTTCCAAGGGCGTCGGCATAAACCTCTTTGTTCACCAATGATTGAATGCCGGAGGTAGCGGTGGCGGCGGCCGCCAGATTGCCGGCGGTTTTGGCGTGGGAGAGCACTGAGGCGGTTCCTGAGAACAGCATGGCCGCGGAACCTGTTCCCACGTTCCAGGCGTTGGCGTTCGAAATAATGCCCGCCTTATGCAGCGTGCACTTTCGATCAGACAAGGCGATTGCCTGAGACATTACTTGGTTGCGGTAGGTTTTGTTGCTGCTTTTCAGGTCTAACTGAGATAAATCGATCATCCCTTCTTCCGTAATATAAGGGTGATCGGCGGAATGCTTCGCCGGCAGAATTAACGCTCCCGGCAAGTAATTTTTGGCTATAGCCTCACATCCTGACAATATGATCGCGACTGCGATTAACGTAACTTGACGCACCATCCTTCTCACTCCTGTTGTCTGACACCTTCTGTCACCTATCCCTACACACTCCGTAATTCGCAGGATCGCCATCCGAAGTAACCAAGCCTAATCATTTCCTGCTTATTAACATAGCGATGATATTGGCATGTTGATAAGCAGGCGCAGGGATGCCCCGCGCGGCGCGCCAGCCACGGCAGACAAATAGAACGAAGCTATTTTGTCTGCATGATTAATAAATCAAAAAGTAGCTCACTCTCCTTCACGCAGCCAACCAGTCGAACTCTCCCTGCGCATCAGACTCCGCAAAAAAGAAACCAAACACGAATGAGAATCGAATATTCCACGCTTTTTGTTTATATATCAAATGGTTACATTTTATACATCACAATAAGTAGCCTATAATGATCAGGCAATGTTCAAACAGACATTTCACGCGGTGGCGCATGTTCGCTCCCGCGGAACAACGGGAGGGAGGCAACAACGATGAAAAGCGATCCGAAAGTCATCACTCACCTAAACACGGTATTAGGCAATGAGTTAATCGCCATTAATCAGTATTTCCTGCACGCGCGCATGTACAAAAACTGGGGACTGAAAGAACTCAACGAGCATGAGTATGATGAGTCCATTGATGAAATGAAGCATGCGGACAATCTGATCAATCGCATTCTCTTTTTGGAAGGCCTGCCCAATTTGCAGAAACTGGGCAAACTGCGCATCGGTGAAAACGTACGCGAAATGCTGTCCTGCGATCTCAGCCTGGAAATGGACGCCGCCAAAGACCTTCGCGCCGCCATCGCATACTGCGAAAAGCATGCGGACTATGTAAGCCGGGATCTGTTTCAGGACATTCTGGAAGACGAGGAAGAGCACATCGACTGGCTGGAAACCCAACTGGACTTAATGGACAAAGTGGGCGAGCAAAATTACCTGCAGTCTCATATGTGAGGACGTCATCAGCCTTTATGGCTGCAGGGGTTGCTGGTAGCGGTAACGCTCCAGGACGCGGGCGTATACGCCATCGTCCTGCATGGATTTAAACGCGGTGAGCCATTTCGCCGCTTCCAACGGCCCCAATCCAGACGATCCCGCCAAATAGATACGCACACGAATGCCCACCGCGCCCCGGCGTATTGCATCGTCAGGATACCCCAGGTCCCGCTGCGCCTGCCGCATGACGTTCCAGGACCCCAGCCAGGCGTCAATGCGTCCCGCCGCCAGCTTACGCACATTCAACTCTTCGGTGTAAACCTCCTGCACGTTGAGCAGCCGCTGGTCACGAATGATCTGAGCGGATGCGCCGCCGATCAATACGCCAATGTTCAGCTTTCTGGCCGCATCGAAACTGGAGATATCCACCTGACTCGCACGAAGCGCCGCCAACAGAAACTCTTCCTGCAGTATTTCCGTCAGCCATTGATAATCCGGGCCCCGTTCAGCAGTTCGCGCCACGGGAACCATCAGCGCCTCCTGCGTGTGTTTGGTCTCATGCAGCGCCCGTTTGAACGGCATCAACTCAATGTTTCCCGAGTGACCTACCCGTTGCGCCATCTCTCGGAGCAGGTCGCAGGCCACACCGCGCACTTTACCGCGCTCCATGTAGCAAAATAGCGGCGCCTCGCCCGCGATCAAGCGAGGTTCAGCCCGTAGCGTGGCGGTCATCACAAAGGTAAGACAAATCAACAATAACAGCCTGTAACGCATCGTGGGCTCCCCTTGCTAGGGTAATGCGCCAATCCCGGGCGAATCCGATTTTGTATATGAGGCGGGACCTTCGATCAATCAATATAAGACTGTCCTGATCTACAGATCCTGATTCACTAAAGGTAGGAGCGCAGCAGCGCCAAGTCAAAGTGAGCGGCCAAAACAAACTGGCTTATTTCATTGATAAAAACTTGAAAAGCGGCTGGAGGCTTTCCGGCCGCTTACTCGTCATTACGTGAATCCAGGCTGTCAGTGTTGTCCAGCCACGAAGAGCCGCCTCAGCTCACGTCCGCCGCTTCCACCTGTTTCACAGTGGGCCCCTGAGACGGATAGGGATTCTGAGACAAGGACTGTCCAGACATTTCCGCCAGATACGCCAGACGAGTCTTCGCCGCCTGCTTTTCCTTGGCCTCTCCTACCAGTACCGCACCCCAGGCGCGCAGACGTTCAAAGCCATACAGGCAGACGCCCACTGCGCCCACGGCCATCAGAACGCCGCCCACGCCCAACGTGTGACGCTCTACGGAGCAGGTCCAGATAAACTGTCCCACGCACAGCACCGCTACAAATAACAATGTTGGTTTACGCCCGATCAAGTCGACGATATAAGCCCCCAACGGTGCGCCCAGGGCGACAATTGGGGCCGCCGCCAACCAGTTTTCATACACGCCGGGCTGCATGCCGGTGGACAGATTCTTGACGACCACGCCCAGCACGGACGTGAACGCCATAATGACAACGGACGTCGGGATAGCGATCTTGAGGTCTGCGCGGCACAACAGCACCAACGCACTGTAGATCACCATATCAATGCCAACGCCGGTCACGGAAGCAACGGTTGCGCCCGCACACAAACCAAGCATGGCGCCAACGCGAAAATCCCAGTTTTCATCAAACTCAGTCATGCCGCTATGGCCGGCGATTTCGCGGATGCGATACAGATGCAGGATGCCAAAGCTGGCCCAGATCACCGCGAACACAACCTTGATCAGTAATCCGGGGACATAAGGGGCGACAAAAAAGATGCCCAGAGGCGTACCAATTAACGCGCCAAACATAGCGCCGAACAACATGGACCAGGCAAGCGGCTGACGGCGGGCGAGAATAAAAATGCTGGCGCTGGTCATACCGATCGCCTGCACGGCGAAACTAAAGTCCCGCCCCAAAGTCGCCGGCATTTCGAACAGCAATACCAATACAGGAAACCCAATCGTGCCGCCGCCCATGGGCGTAGACCCGGCGGCGTAACTCCCCAGCGCCATCGCCAGGGCAATCGGCCAGTGCTCCGTCACCTCGCCCCATTGATCGAGGCCGAACACCAGGAACGCCCACACACTGTAAAAGCCAACCAGCCATAACAGCCAAATCCAAATGAATTTCTTGCGCGGAGCTTGTATCGTCATAAAAGTTACCAGGCGTTAATTGCAACTGAGCCTAGATACTAAAATGACGCTCCTGTCGGCTGCTATGGACAAAACCGGGACTTACTGTCCCAGGTTTGGTTATTGCCCTGCCCGGCTTTTACTGAAAATCCGAAGGAAAAACATAGAAGACAATGCGCTCCACGCACCCGTCGCTGTCTCGGAAAGGCTTAATCAAAGTTTCCGTTTTCAGGGAACCGCCATCCTTACGCCGCAAATGCAGCTCGCCTTCCCAGCAACCTCGATCCACCACATCCGCGTACAGCGCCTGATACGCCTCACGGGCCTGCCGCTCTGAACGTAATGCGGATGACGCCACGCCGACCAGCTCATGCGGCTCATAACCCAGCCAGAAGCAGAGTTTCTCATTGATATCCGTGACCACGCCGGTGCGATCGATCACCACCACCCCTTCCCTTGCGCTGTCGAGAATCTCCCGAAACGCCTGAGCGTCCCCCCGCCCCGCCGCCGAACGCAATGACTGGGTCACCACGCGCACTAAATCCTCATCGTTCCAGGGTTTGCTGATGAATGTGCTGACGCGAGCGCTGTTGACCGCATCCCGCAACATGGAGAACTCACTCAAGCCGCTCATCAGCACTCGTTCGATACGCGGATACTTGTGACCGACTTTTTGCAAAAACTCCACGCCGTTCATGTAAGGCATGTTGAAGTCGGTGATCACCACATCGAAATCGTGCTGCTGCATCAACCGTAGTGCGGCCACGCCATCGTGAGCGGAATGGGAGCGGTAGCCCCGTCGATGCAGCAGACGGGTCAGAGATTGGGTCACCCCGGGCTCATCATCAACCAAAAGGACTGCGCCGTTCATTGAATCACCCTCTTTCGCTTGATTGTGATTCAAGTCTAGGCGTCAGTCCCCGGTTAGTAAGCGAGGTTTTGGTAAATTAGGGAAACGGTTTGTTATGTCTTATGACCGGATTTGCAGCGCTCCCAAACCCAATAATCCCAGCCCGATCAGGCTGAGTCCAAATACGCCCGCCACGGTTGGATTGGCGGATAACGAAGAGCCGCCGGATATCGATTCTGACGCAGTCAAAACGGCGCTCGCAGGGGCCATATCCGATGACTTGCAGAAGTCCGTATTGATGTAAAGTCCGCCTCCCATGCCGCACTTGCCGGCAGGCAAGCGATCAAGCTGCGGCTCTTCATAGCCGTACTTGATATTCATGCTTTCCAGGGGGCGTTTGATATCGTACTCAGTAGAGTCCGTTGAGGCGACATAGGCCGCTTCCGCGTCCCACGCCAATAACAATAAGAGCCATAGCGATATTGTTTTCATGGTTTCCTTTCCTTGTAAACCGCAAAAGCGCTTCCTGACTATTTCCAGGATCTTCGAACGGCGTTACTCCATATGATTAGATTATTAATCCTTTGGTTGAATCCCGTCCATCACTTTTTGCGACACAGGTCACATTTTCTATAGAAAACTTAACAGTGTAAATTTATAAAAAAGGAAACGCTTTCATATCATAGAAGCCTTTCCACCACTCGTTTCTTCCACTAAGCATAGCGCAAGTGAGCTTAATCGTTTTAGTAATTTTACGTATGGGATGTGTTACAGAAAGGTAATTAAAGTTCGCCTCCCTGTTATTAATCAGGCAGAAAAATAGTCTCCTTCTACTTTTTTGTCTGCAATGACAGGGGCTGCGCAGTTAGCGCGTGGCGTACATCCCTATTTTGGTTCTCTTGGAAAATATAACGAATGAAAACACGTAGCATCGCTTTGGTATCGGTATTAGCTTTGCTCACAGGATGTGGCGGTGGTGGAGGCGGCGGCTCTTCATCAGGTAATAGCTCAACGGGAAAAAACACAATCAGCGCCTATGAATTCTCGCTAGCCAGACAGGCGTACGCCATCACTTATGCGCCGCTGGCGGAAGCACGGTTATACAGCTTCCATCTCTTTGAACTCGATGACAAGGCGTTCCCCGATTCTCTGAATCAAGAAAAAAACGTTACCTGCCCTAATAGCGGTTACTACACCGTCAAGTTCAAATCGCTGGAAGCTAAAACACTCACACTCACTCAGGCTTTCTTCAACTGCTCCATGGACTACGGAGTCATGGACAACATCACTTTCGTGAGCGGCTCTCGCGACATCTCAATTGAGCTTCCAGAAGGCGATGCGCTTGAAGTGACGACAAAGTCAGTGAATGACGACGTAAACGTCTCTCTGGACGGTCTGCCGTTTGAATACTCAGGCGTCATTACTTCCAAAGTGACTCGCAACGATGGAGAAGACAACTACCCGGTCAAGATGGAAGTCACCCTTGGCGGCGACGTCAGCCTTCTCACGGACGCGTATTTCACATTGAATGAGATGCATAAAAGTATTTCTCCCGTTCAGTTCACGATCAAGCCAAACGCCGTTTTGCCAAGGGTCATGAAAGTCAAAACCAATGGCTCCGTCATGCTGGAGAGCCTTTCGCTCAAACAAGTACTGGTTTACCCAGGCGATAAAGAAGGAGATGGCGGCCTCCTCGGCGTAGAACGCGACTCTCTATTCGAAATGGACAGAGGAAGAGTGATCTTTATCACTAATAAAGATCTGGGCGGGCGCACTTCCATCACTCGTCTTAATGATCATTTCAGTGACCTTTAATAATTGACGGCAAAGCGATCAACTTTGCAGGCAAGCTGCGCAATGACGTCTTTACGTCAACGCACTTAAACGATTTCGATCGACCGCTCCCGACGCAAGACGGTTTGCTACTTCTCATTGTCGGGAGCGGCTTTTTTTCAGCGCTGAATAGGCGCCGCCCGCTTTGACACCATGCTGCGCTTATCTTTTACAGAGCTTATCTTTTCAGAGCTTGTCTTTTACTTACAGGCCCAGCCCTTTGTATGTGTAATAACCGGTGACAATCTTGCGCTCGCCTTCTTTCAACACCGTTGAGCGGTGTAACGCGCGCGAATCAAAGATAAACATGGTTCCTTTCTTGCCGGTCACGGTCTTTTCTTTGTATTTCCAGAGCTTACGAATCGTCGCCGCCTCGTGAGGCCAGAACATGCCGGAATAGTCGGTCATTTCCGTGTAACGATTGTTTTCATCCGTGCGGAAATGCAGAAAGTAATTGTACTCCGGCCAGTAGCGCCACAAATGGTTCTTGTGACTGCCCAGAGTAATCGTAGTCGGCGCCTGGTTTTCTGTAACATCGGTGAGGTATACCCAGACTTTTATCCGGTGACGCCAGTCATCGAAGTGATGATGGTTGGACTGGGAGGAGGTTCCCACCTCCCTCTTCTCTTCATAGAAGGTTTTCAGCAACTCGCACTTACTGGAGCAGTATCCCTTGATCAGACTGAGGACCATGGGATCTTCAAAAATCTTACGGGTCATCGGCGCAGCGTTGACGACATCGTAAACGCGGGAAATGCCGGTATCGATATGGCCATTGGCGACGCGGGTGATGTCCTGACGCTTTTTGGCGGCTTCAATGTCATCAAGGAACTCATCCACCTGCTCCGGTGAAAAATATTCCTCAAACACCACACAACCGTCCCTGTTCAACGTGTCCAGGTGCTCTTTGTATTCCTTCGCCACCGGGAAAGGAGAAAGAGCGCAACGAATTTTGTAGTCCAATTTCTGTACTAAAAAATCCACCATTGAATCTTTAGCGTACAAGCTCAGCATGTCAGACTCCTTCGGCTATGCGGGCGTCGCCGATAATCAAAAAATAATTTAGCTTAGCCGCTCACAACTGCAGAATGTCAGCAGGCCGCTAAGATATAGCAGAGCGGACGCAAATGACTGTAAGCCTCTGTGGAAATTTGCAAGCGATACGCCCCATCCAGATACACAGATAGGGAGCCCGATCGGCTTATGTATCAGAATTTGACAATACATTTCTCACAAAACTTCCATCACTTCCTCGCGCCCTTCGCGATCACAGTTAATAATCTAAGTTTACCAATCATTTCCAATTATCGCCGTTATGCAATGGCGAAGAATTTAGACCATGCTATTTTCTATGGCGAATTTGTACTGTTTGTCACCAAGTGAGGTCACTCCAGATGTTCATAGATAAGAACGAAACAGCAGTAACCGCGAAAACTGTTCCTTTCGTTAAATACACTTCCTGTGGTAATAACTTCGTTATTGTCGACGCCACCGAGGACAGCGTATTGGCGGAAATGGAATGGTCCGCGTTCGCACCCAAGGCCACAAGCACGACTTTTGGCATTGGCTGCGACAACCTGCTGGTGGTGCAACGCTCGAATGCACGGACGCTGGACGCGATCGCTAAGGATAGAAACTACTGGGACGCAAAGCCGGATTTATCCGCTGCGGACTATGTTTTCAGAATGTTTGAGCCCAACGGTGAGGAAGCCGCCTGCTGCGGCAACGGCCTGATCTGCATCGCCGACTTTTTGCGTCGCAAACACGGCGTAGCGGTGTCCAATATCGCCACTGAAATCCCGTTGTCCACTCCTAACATCATTTCCATCGGCAGCCTCGGCTACGACGGCAGCTGGGTCAATCTGGGCATGCCCCGCCATACTCCGACTCAACTGGTCAACCGCGACAGCCTGACCCCGCTGGATGACACTATCGACATCATCGAAGAACTCACCATTCAGTTCCGCCGGGACGACCTCAAGCCCTTTACGGATGCGTCCACTTTGACGATCAAGGGCTATCTGGTGTTCACGGGAGAGCCCCATCTGGTGATTTTTCCGGACCACGACTTCTCCGTGCCTGAGCTGGCCAACTTTATTTTCGGCGCCACTCCCGAAGGCCATACGCCAGAAGACAGACGTCGTGGCTTGGGCGCCTGGCTGGTGCATCGCATCGGCACTTTCATCAACAATCGCTGCCGCCATATTTTCCCCGAAGGCGTCAGCGTCAACTTCGCCCGCATCCATAATGTGGACTCCGTCTCCAACCGCTGCTTCGAACGGGGCATCAACCGTGAGACGCTGGCCTGCAGCACTGGCGCGCTGGCGGTGGCTTACGTGGTGCAACAGTTGTTCTCCATGCCGATTACCAATATCAACCTGCTGCCGATCCGTTGCCGCGAAGAAGATCCGGATGCAGTGATCAATATTCAGCAAACCAGCGATGGCTGGGTATTGACAACCAAGCCCTACATGCTGTTCGAAGGTCAATATCGCATGCAGCCGATCAACGTGACGGCGCCCACCGTCAACGAATATCTTATGGCGGAGAGCGAAGCGCGTTTATTTAAGCAGCGCCTGACTCTGGAGGCGGCCAATTCAGCCATCATCCGCAAGCGTTTGATGGCCAAGCAGTAATCTATTCGTCTGATAGTAGTCTGGAGGTATTTCAATGAGTTACGATCGTCACACTTAGCTAAGAGGACCGTCGCTACATGGACGCGCTAAACCCGTTGCGGTTTTCCGCAAGAATGACGTTGCTGTTGATTCTCACACTGCCCCTCAGCGCTTTCCTTTCTTATGTTGTATTCGAGCGTTTGCACGAGCAGCACTTTCTGTCCGCGTCGCTGTATGACGCGGGAGCCGTAAAACTTCGTATCCAGGATACGATAGATTCCGAGAATCTGAGTCAACGTCGATCCGAGCTTGCGGACAGGCTGCGGGAGTCCGCCGCATACAACGCCGTATTGCAGGGCCCCGGCGTTCAGAGCAGTCGCGCGTCCGCCGTCGCCGAACCGGAGCTGGCTCTGGCCCAGGATGGCGAGATCATCCTGAGTACAGACGCCAGCCAGCTCGGCGCCGAGCTTCCCAATGCTTATCGCCTGAAAAAACTGCTTGATAGTGAACTGAAATATGCGTCCACGCCGGAGCGTTTTCAGATCCTTCTTCCAGATGCGCAGTCCAACTCGAATCTGGCCGCCATGCTCTCATTGGATAAGGCCGCTATCGCCGCCAACGGCGATCATCGCGCCCGTCAGATATGGGATAGTCTCGCGCAAGGGTTCATCGCCGGTTTCGCCGCGCTGGCGGCCATGACCTTGCTGTTGATGTTGCTCAATCGGGTGGCGAACGTCTCCATTGAAGAAGGCGACGGCAAAGGCGCCCGTCGCTTCGCCCGACTTGCTCGCGCCTGCGCCGGAATTATCACTGCCGTAAGCGCCCATGGAGCCCTGTTCTTTTGCGCATGGCTCGCCATTCAAACGGACCTCGCCACGACCCGCGGCGACGCGACGCAGAGCCATGCGGAATTCATCGCCCTGATCGCGGATAACTCCACGATTATGCTGATCGCCCTGTTGATAGCGGTGGAAATGTCCGTCGTTCTGTTCGCTTCGCGCACGCCAACGGAAGCGCCGCAAGCGACCGAAACCGCTCCGTCAGCTCCCTCGCCCGCCGCCTCCGAACTGTATAAGGCCATGCGCCCGGCGATATTCCTGTTTCTGTTCGGCGTGGACCTGTCCATGTCGATTCTTCCCCTGCACATGGAAAGGCTGTATGAAGTCATGCCAGGCATCTCCAGAGAATTCGCGCTGGGGCTGCCCGTTGCGGTGGAATTCTTGTGCGTGGGCATCGCCATCTTTGTTTCCGGCGCCTGGCTGGATCGTAAAGGCTGGGTGCAGCCATTTTCCGTCGGTTTGCTGTTGACCCTCGCGGGAGGACTGTATTCCTGGCAGGCGCCTGACGCCCTGCAGTTTGTCCTGTCCCGCGCTATTCTTGGCTTCGGTTACGGCCTGACCCTGCTGGCGGCGCAAGGCTTTGTCGTCCGCCACACCAACACCCGCACCAAAACTCAGGGATTGGCGCACTTATTCGCTGGTTTATATTCAGGCAGCATCTGCGGCGCCGCCACCGGCGCCCTGATCGCCGAACGCTTCGGCTACGAAGCCGTGTTCCTGACCGGCGCGCTGCTGGTGTTCACCGTCGTCGCCTATGCCGCCATCTATTTGCGTCAGGGCGCATCCGGCCCAGCCAGGCCCCAGAGCGCCGCCAGCCCGGTGACGCAAGGCGGAGAAATCAGTATCTGGCGCTTCCTCGGCGACCGCAACGTGCTCGCCGTCAGTCTGCTCAGCAGCCTGCCCGCCGCCATCGCCGCCATTGGCTTCATGCATTATTTCACTCCGGTCTACCTCAGCCGCATTGGCGCTCCGGAAGCCAAGATAGGCCAGATTCTGATGCTGTTCGGACTCTGCCTGACCTTTCTCGGCCCGCTGGTCGGACGTCTGGCGGACCGAATGCCAAGCAAGAAAATTCCAATTTTCATCGGCGGCCTGTTGGGCAGTGTGGCGTTCCTTTCGTTCATCGGTCTGCAGGGCGTCGCCGCCACCTCTTGCGCGGTCATTCTGCTGGGGCTGTCGAACTGTTTCGTATTATCCTCCCAGAGCGCGTACGTTCTGCATCTGGACGTCAGTAAAAAACTGGGCGAAGGCAAAGCGCTCGGCCTGTTCCGAGCCTCCAGCCGTATTGGTCAGATGCTCGGTCCCATGTTGTTCGCCGGCTTGGTCGGGCTCTCCGATATTCGTCACGGGGTGGCGGTGTTGGGCGGCGTCTACCTGATCACCGTCATTCTGTTTCAATTGCTGGCCGCGCGGGAGACGCCCGCAGGCGACAGCGGCAAAACGGCGGAAAACGCAGCGCAACCGGACCTCGGTTCACAACGCCCGCAAACTCGTCAAAGCCAGAGCGCATTATCCAGCCGCCGCAAAACCGCATAAGGACCTCAGCATCATGGAATCACTCCTCTCGGAAAGCAGCCTGACCGATTCGCTGCTGGCCAAGATTCGCACGCGTCTTCCCGTCGTGGACGCAACCCTGCAAAACCACGCCGCCTCCCTGGTCTGCGACTATACACGGAGCGGCTTCCGCATCGCCCAACGCAGTTACCAGCCCCGCCAGGACTTGGCGGATGCGCTACGGACCTACGTAGCCCCCCTGCTTGGCGACGCCATCGCCGAAGCAGTCAGCGCAGACATTCTGCATCACCCGGTGGCCCTGACCGCCAATCATCATGGCGTGGACTATTTCGCCCAGTCCGTGCAAGGCACGCTATTGTTTGGATTGTCCGCCGCCACCACCACCTTGCCAGTATTCGCCTGCGCCAATATTCCTCTCAATAACCTGACCTACCCTCGCGGCATGTTGCTGTACCCGGAGGCGAAGTTCGCCGACAGCGCTGACAGTGGCGGATTTCCGCTAAAGATCCCCTTGTTCCCCGACCGCCTGAAGCGCACCATCGTCGCCCGCGCTCCCGCCCTGGACGCAACCATGCTCCAGAATGCGCAAAAGCGCGTGCGCGCCGCTTGCAGCGAAGATTCCCGCCTGACCAAGGCCGCGCTCGACATTCTGCATGACGACTATGAGGCCCAGGCGGTAATGTCCGCCGCCCATTATTCAGACCAGGCCGTGCTGTTGAATCAACGAATCTGGCGCCGTCTGTTCGCCGCCGACGTCGCCGCGCCGACGCTGGTGTATCTGGAAATGGAAAAAATAGCGACTATGCTTCTGGAATATGACTTGGCTAACCCGGATAGTCTCGCATCCATACTCTTTTTCGAGCAGCCTTTGTTGCGGGCTCTGGACGCTGAACTGAAGGGAGTCAACGGTTCCGGCACATGTCTGTTCTGGGGCGTTGACGACGCCGGGCGCAGAGTATCACTCGGCCTGTCGGCTGAAGACGGAGGCGCGGCGACATTGCGTGCAGTAGACGGACAACAAAGCGACTACGCAGTTCCCGTGGCGGCCGAACCGTTACTGCAGGAACTCCGCGCGGGAAGGCTAATGCCTTCTTTATTCACGAATTTTCTTGTCATCGCACTGGCACGCGGCGTAACCTGCGCCGGCGGTTACTATCAGGCTTCCTATTTGCCCCGTATGCAGCGAGGTGTGATGAACGCATTGCATCGTTACAACGGCGAAGACGCTCGCTTTCAGGCCATCGCTGAAACCTTCACAGGTTTCTATCTGTCTGGCATGCAAACCGTCGTCACCCGCACTCGCGACGATGGCTACGCGCCAGCGGGGCCGGTTGAGATAATCGCCGCCGGCGGATTGGACGCAAAGGCCATCGCGCGCATTCGCGCCATGACCGTGGAGCAGGCGCACATCGCCTCCCTGCTGGAAACGACGGCGGATGTCATAGCGGGTCAGGAATCCATGCCGGCGGGCTGGACAGCCGCTCTGGCGGATGAGTGCCGACGCCGCCTGGAAGGTATTCCCGTAACCATCCCGGTGTAAAATGGCCTGATAGTGCGCTATAAGAGCGCAATAGAAACAAAGGGTTAAATGGACAAAGTTGCAGTAGCGCAGTAAAGCAGTCAAAGCGAGTGAGGTGTTAGGGAACTATAATTGCGAAAACGAGTTTGGGGAGAATAAGGAGAATAGCGAATGAGGATAAAACTTTATCTGGTCGCTCTGACAACAATGATATTGACGCTGCCCGCCAGCGTCGCCACGGCGGCCACATCCGCCAAAGTCGAAGCCGCTTCCAAGTTCAGCATGGAGCCGACGACCAATGAGGGTAAACGCTGGCGAATTGGCTACTACGAAGGCGGCGAATACCCGGACTATCAACGGGAGTTGATTGTCACGGTGCGCTCGCTCATGGATCTGGGCTGGATCAAAAAGACAGATTTACCTCTCCAAAAAGGCGATCAGACCAGCGATCTGTGGCGCTGGCTGTCGGAGTCCGCGCAGAGCGACTATATCGAATTCGTCAAAGACGCTCACTACAACGCCAATTGGGACGATAACCTGCGCGCCCAGATGAAAAAAGACATCATCAAACGTCTCAATGAAAAGAAAGACATCGATATGATGATCGCTATGGGCACCTGGGCCGGACTGGATCTGGCCAACAACGAACACAGTACGCCCACGCTGGTGTTTTCCGCCAGCGACCCCCTGTCCGCCGGCATCATTAAGAGCATCGACGACTCTGGTTACGACCATTTGCACGCCACCATGGACCCCTTCCGTTATGATCGGCACATCAGGGTGTTTCATGACATCGCCGGTTTCAAACGCCTCGGCATCGCCTACGAAAATACCCAGAATGGCCGCAGTTACGCAGCGGTGGACACCATCGAAGCGTTGAGTAAGGAACTTAAGTTCACCATCGTGCCCTGCTACACCAAAAGCGATATCGCCGACGTCAGCATGGCGGAGCACAGCGTTCTTGACTGCTTTCAGAAGCTGGCGCCGAAAGTGGACGCTATCTACATCACCGAACAGGGCGGCGTCACCCGGAAAACGCTGCCGCTTATCGTAAGAACAGCTCAAAAGCACAACATCCCCACGTTTTCTCAGTCCGGCTCGGAAGAAGTCCGCTATGGCGTTCTGGCCAGCCTGTCCCAGTTCAATTTTAAGTACTTCGGCGAGTTCCACGCACAAACCATCGCGCGGATTTTCAATGGGGCCAAGCCCAACCAGCTGCCTCAATTGTTCGAGGAACCGGCGAGAATGGCGCTGAATTTAAAAACAGCAGAGATTATCGGGTTTAACCCCTCCCTGCTGTTACTCGGCGCCAGCGATGAAATTTATAGAGAGGTTGAAGCGCCCCAATAAGCGCAACCGCCCGCTCCCAGAGCGGGCGCCTGCAACATGGAGCATGTCATGCGCAATTCGATTACCAGGTCTGTCTCTCTCCTCACAGGCGTGCTGGGACTCGCGCTCCTGCTCGCCTTGACGCCTCCCTCCGTCGCCTCTCATCCCCCTGACGCACCGCAGTCGCAAATCCCGCCTGCTCACGCCCCCTGGCGGCTGGCCTACTATGAAGGCGGCCCCCATGACAACTATCATGACTACCTGGAAGCGACCATTCGCGGTTTGATGACGCTGGGGTGGATCGAGCAGGCGGAGCTGCCATCCAGCAGCATCGACGCGCGCACGCTTTGGACCTGGCTGGCGCAAAACGCCAAAAGCCAATACCTGACGTTTCTGGACGACGCCTACTATTCAGCCGACTGGGAGCAAGGGTCCCGGGAGAAAGTCCGCAAGGATATTATCGATAGAATGAACCGGCAGGATGATATCGATCTTGTCTTCGCCATGGGCACCTGGGCCGGGCAGGATCTGGCCAACGATCGCCATCACACCCCGGTATTTGTAATGTCCGCCAGCGACCCGATTCAATCCGGCATCATCAGAAACGCCGAAGATTCCGGCTATGAACATGTGTTCGCCCGGGTGTCGCCCCAGCGTTATGAGAAGCAGCTGCGCGTATTTCACGAAGCCGTCGGCTTCAAAAAACTGGGGGTGGCCTACGAAAACTCCGTGGACGGGCGCGCTTATGCAGCGCTGGAGAACATAGAAAAAGTCGCCAAGGAGAATCGCTTCAAAGTGGTAAGTTGTTATACCCTTAGCGATATTCCGGACAACAGCAAAGCGGTGGAAAGCGTACTTTCATGCATCGACAAGCTGGCGCCGGAGGTGGACGCGCTGTACATTACCATGCAAGGCGGCGTAAATGAGCGCAGCATTCCGAAGATAGTTAAAATCGCCAATCAGCATAAAATACCCACTT
Source organism: Hahella sp. NS-SX17 (assembly GCF_057367735.1). NCBI lineage: Bacteria > Pseudomonadati > Pseudomonadota > Gammaproteobacteria > Oceanospirillales > Hahellaceae > Hahella > Hahella sp. NS-SX17. The sequence continues at coordinate 3,506,875 of NZ_CM170632.1, read as the reverse complement.
TTTCCCAACTGGGCTCGGAAGAAGTAAAATACGGCGTTTTAATGAGTATGTCGCGACCGGACTTTGAATCCGTCGGTAATTACCTGGCTTCCTGCCTGGGTCGGGTTATAAACGGGGCGAGCCCAAGAGCCCTGAAACAACTGTTTGAGGAGAAAACCAATATATCCCTTAATCTTAAGACGGCGGAAGTCATTGGCATTTACCTGCGCGCAGACTGGCTCGCCGCTGCAGACGAAATTTATCGAGATATACAGGTTCCCGATTAAACATGGTTCGAGCTAACAGCCGTTTTTTCAGCCGCTACCGTTTTTACTCGCTAAGAACCAGGATAATTTCTCTCATCCTGTTGATCATGACCACCGTGGCGCTGTCGATTCTTTACTTCACCCACCGCGATGTGGGCCGCGCCATGCTGCACGCCGAAGAATCGTCAGCGCAGAACGTGTTGAAGCTGGTCGAGCTGAATATCAAGGGCGGATACGATCAATTAACCGGCGACAAGATAGAGATCCTCTCCAACCTGCAGAGTGATTTGCAGAGCGTGTCAGAGATCGCACAGTCCTCTTTCAGGGTATACGGGGAGCTGTATAAATCCGGCAAAGTCTCGCAGGAAGAAGCGGAGGCCATGGCCTTCAAATGGCTGCGGGAAGTGCGTTTCGGCGAAGTGGAAGTCTTCGTGTTCAACCGTCAAGGCGGCGTTATGGCCCACCCGGACCCCAGTGTGGAGGCGACTTACATCACTTCGCTACGGGACTTCAAAGGCCGCGTCATCTATCAAACCATGGCGGACGATAATCTGGACGCTTCCGGCGACAAAGCCATCTTCAACTGGCGTAAGCCCGGCAGCGACCGCGACAGTCGGCATATCGGCTATTTCCTGCCCCTGCCCGACTGGAAACTGACCCTGGTCGCCATGGTGGATTTCGAGTACGTTGAAGCGGAAAGCAGGAAGAAGATGAGCGCCATCATCGACAGCCTGCGGAAGACCTTTCCTGACATAAAAGTCGCCAATACCGGTTACGCTTACTTGTTCGACGGTCAAAGCGAAGTGCTGGTGCCGCCTCCCAGCAAAAGCGGCGAAGCCGAAACGCCTCAGCCGCTGAATGGCGAACAACGGGATCTGCTGACAGAGCTGATCGGCCAAATCGCCGCGCAGGAACAAATCGGTCAGGTGGTGTACCACTACAGTGATCCCTTTGTCGTTGGGTCCAGGCCCGATCAGGAACGGCAGGTGGTGGCCTATGTCAGCTATTTCAAACCCTTCGACTGGTATCTGTCTGTGGTGGTGCCAGTAGAGGAAATCTCCGCCCCGGCGGAGAGTCTGGTGAAGAGTCAAAGCCTCGTCATCGGTTTCTTCTTCATCGGCAGCATTCTAGTGGCCTTTATCTGGGTGTCGCGCATATCCCGGCCTCTCGACTTTCTCACCAACTACGCCAAGCAGCTGCCCTCCCAGGACTTCCTCAAAGACGAACAGCCCAACAGCACCATTCAGTCCCTGGCGGTGCGCTCCCGTGATGAAGTGGGGCGTCTGGCGGAGTCCTTCATCTTTATGGAAGTCGAGCTGAAAAAGAACATCAAGGAAGCCTGCCGCGAGAAAGAAGCGGCGGAACAGGCCAACCAGGCGAAGAGCGAGTTCCTGGCCAGAATGAGCCATGAAATCCGCACGCCCATGAACGGCGTGCTGGGCATGGCCAGTATTCTCGCTGACACGCCGCTGTCAGAAAAGCAGCGCAAATACCTGGACACCATCGTCAGCTCTGGCGAATCGCTGCTGAACATCATCAACGACATTCTGGACTTCTCCAAAATAGAAGCCGGCAAGCTGGAGCTGGATAACCATGCATTCAAGCTGCCGGAGCTGCTGTCCTACCTCACGGATATCTTCTCGCCCCGCGCGCACAGTAAAGATATAGAGCTGAGCTGCGCCCTCAGCGACGGCATACCGGAAACTCTGATCGGAGACAGCGGACGCCTGCGGCAGATTCTCACCAATCTGGTGGGCAACGCGCTCAAGTTCACGCAGCAAGGCAGCATTCAGATCATTGTGGAGATCTGCGACGAGGACGCCCGCAATCTGAAGCTGAAAATATCGGTCTGCGACACCGGCATCGGCATTCCCCAAGAGAAGCAGCAACAGATATTCGAGTCCTTTTCCCAGGCTGACGGGTCCACTACCCGCACCTATGGCGGCACCGGTCTCGGTCTGAGCATTTCCAAGAGTCTGGTGGAGCTGATGGGCGGCGAGCTTGGCGTGGAAAGCATTCCCGGAGAAGGCTCCACCTTCTGGTTCTCCGTCTGGCTGGAAAAAGACCCCGCCACCAGCGGCGTCTCCACCCTGTCCGCTAAAACAGGAACCGGCGTCACAAGCCGCAGCCAGAATCCGCCGCTTAGCGGGCGCGTTCTGCTGGTGGAAGATCATCCGATCAATCAGGAGTATGCCGTAGAGCTGCTGAATATGATCGGCATCACTGCGGACATTGCAGAGAACGGACGCGAAGCGCTGAGCCGCCTCGCCAAGAACCATTATGATATGGTGCTGATGGATTGTCAGATGCCTGTCATGGACGGCTATGAAACCACCATGGCCATCCGCGCCGCAGAGCAGTCCCACCCCGGCAGCCGACGGTTGCCGATAGTAGCGTTGACCGCCAACGCCCTGCCCGCGGACCAACAGCGTTGCATAGACTCCGGCATGGATGATTTCCTGGCCAAGCCGTTCAATATCCAGCAATTGTATACGTCACTGGCGCGCTGGCTGCCCCCGGCCAAAACGCGTATCGCGGACCGCAGCGCAAAATAGTGGCTCAGATGAACCGCCACGAAGCCAAGAGAAGAACCGGAATGATCAAGACAGGCGTCTAGACGCCTTTCTCGTATTGCTTGAACGCCGCGCCAAGTGTTTCCTGCAGGTGCGTGTTGTCCCAGGGTTTGGATATATAGCGATATATCTCACCCTGATTGATCGCCCCCTCCAGACTTTCAGAGGAGCCGTGCCCCGTGAGCAATATCCGCAATGACCGCGGATGCATGGTTTTAATTTTGGAAAAAAACTGTACGCCGCTCTCTCCCGGCATCTGCAAGTCCGACACAATCACCGCCACTTCACGCCGCGCCAGCACTTCGTACGCGTCTTCCGTGTTTCCCGCCACCAGCACCTCATAAGCTTCGTCACGGAGAATCCGCTTGATGCTGCGCAGGATGTTGACGTCATCGTCCACCACCAGCACTGCGCCCTTGTCATTGCTGCGGCCAAACTCGCTCATATCCAGCCGCGGCCGTTCCTTGAGCATGGCGCAGACTTTGTCTTCCGGCAGCGGGCGGCTGAAATAGAAGCCCTGTATCGCATCGCAACTTTCCGCTGCTAACAGTGAAATCTGGCCGGCGGTCTCCGCCCCTTCGGCGATCGTCTTCAGGCCCAGGCTCTGCGACATGCGAATAATGGCTTTGACGATAGAGTAGTCGTCAGGATTATTTGTCAGCCCGGACACGAAGGACTTATCGATTTTCAGTTTGTTAACCGGAAAGCGCTTGAGATAGCTGAGGTTAGAGTAGCCCGTGCCAAAGTCATCAATGGACAATGACACGCCGATATCCTTGAGCCTCTGCATGAGAGAAATTGAGGTGACCGGGTCCAGCATGGAGAGAGATTCAGTTAGCTCCAGCTCCAGATATTTGGGCTCCACCATGTACTGATCCAGCGCGCGCTTCACCAGCTCTTCGGTTTTTTGCTCCATAAACTGCAGCGCGGAGATATTGATCGCCACCGGCACAATTTTCAGTCCTTGCCGCCGCCAACTGTCCAAACGTTTGCAGACCGCGAATATCACCCACTCGCCAATGGCGGAAATTAAACGCCCCTCTTCCGCGGCGGGAATAAAATCCCCCGGCGGCACCAGCCCCAGTGTCGGCGACTGCCACCGTATCAATGCCTCCAGTCCGATGATCTTACCTGTGCTCAAGTCCACCTGCGGCTGGTAGTGCAACACGAACTCGTCGTTTTCCAGCGCCAGCTTGAGGCTGCTTTCCAGCTTCAGGCGTTCATTGAGGCGATCCTGCATCTGGTGCGTAAAGAACTGGTAGGCGTTGCGCCCTGATTCTTTGGCTCGATACATGGCGATGTCCGCATGACGCATCAGCGCTTCCACGTTGTCGCCGTCTTCCGGAAAACTGCTGATGCCCAGGCTGCAGGTAATGGAGTGATTCTGCCCCAGCAACAAGACCGGCGCACTGACAGAAGCGATCAGACGCGCCGCCAGATGGGTCAGGTCGCCCTCGCTCTCCAGATTATCCACCAGCAGTACAAACTCATCGCCGCCAAACCGGGCCAGCGTGTCGCAACTGCGAGTGCATTCCTGCAGCCGCTTCGACATGATATTTAGCAGCTCATCGCCAGCGTTATGTCCCAAGGTGTCGTTGATGAGCTTGAATTTGTCCAAGTCGATAAAAATCAACGCCAGCCGCGACTCATTGCGCAATGCATGATTGATCGACTGGGAAACCCTGTCCAGAAACAGACTGCGGTTAGGCAGGCCGGTCAAAGCATCATGAGTGGCCTGAAACTCGATCGCCGCCTCCTGACGCCGTCTCTCAGTGATGTCCCGCAATACAAACATGTGAGAAGGCGAACGGTGATAGGAGATAGGAATACAGTTGACCTCCACCTCCACACGATTCCCGTCCAGCTGCCGCAACAGCATGATCTCAGGCGGCCCGGCGCTCCTCTCCGTCGAGCAGGCCTGCTTTAACTGCATCACTGCGTACTCTTTCTGGTCATCGGAAACGAAATCCAGTAGAACGCGGCCCAACAGTTTGTCCGGGTCGTCCGCTTTTAGCATTTTCACTGCCGCGGAGTTCAAGAACACGATGCCTTCGTCGCTTTCCACCAGGATAGCGTCCGGCGTCGTCTCCACCAGTTTGCGATAGCGTTGCTCGCTGTCTTTCAGGTGTTGATAGGCGGCTTTCAGTGCGATATGGGTATGCACCCGCGCCACCAGCTCCTCCACTTGAAAGGGCTTGGTGACATAGTCCACGCCGCCGGCGTCAAAGCCCGCCTTCTTGCTTTTGACGTCGCTGAGCGCCGTCATGAAGATCACGGGTATATCGTCGCATCCGTCCAGTTTTTTCAGCTTACGGCAGGTTTCGAACCCATTCATTTCCGGCATCATGACATCCAGAAGAATGAGCGAAGGCTGGCTCTGCTCGGCGATTCGAAGCGCCTGCAAACCATTTTCGGCGGAGATTGTGCGATAGCCTCTGCTTTCCAGACAGGCCACCGCGACATCCAGATTGAGCGGCGAGTCGTCGACAATTAGTACCGTGAACTCAGAGAGATCCTCTATCGTGGCGCAATCCTCGAATCCATCAGCTTGCAAGATAGTCGTCATGAAAGAGACTCTGATTCCCGTTAGCCATTATCCAAAAGATAGCTCCGCGGCCATAGATTTCAAGGCCGCTTGCAGCGCCGCCGCCCTAATCACGCCGTCATATCCGGCTAAGCGCCTGTCATGCGGCTTATCCACCGCTTTGTTTTTGTTTGTAGCGATCCATCAACTCATGTTGCAGTTTCGGGGGCGCGTAATCGTAATGGCTGAACTCAAGCGTGTAAGCTCCTTCACCGCCAGTCATTGATTTCAGTTTGGACTGATAATTGTCCAGCTCCGCCAAAGGAATCAACGCCGTTACCGCAGCCCGGTTGCGACTGAGCGCGTTGCTGCCGGTCACCATGCCCCGCGAGCCGGAAATATCTCCCGTGATATCCCCGACGCTGGCCGCCGGCGCGGTCACATTAAGTCTCACCATCGGCTCCAGCACCATGGGTTGAGCTTTGGTCACCGCGTCCAGAAAGGCTTTCTTACCGGCGGTGACAAAGGCGATTTCCTTGGAGTCCACAGAGTGATGTTTCCCGTCATAGACCGTCACGCGCAGGTCCTGCAGAGGAAACCCGGCGATGGCGCCGCCCTCCAGCACCTGGCGCACGCCTTTTTCCACGCCAGGTATGTATTGAGAGGGGATCGAGCCTCCCACCACTTTGTTTTCAAACTCAAACCCCTTACCCCGCTCCAGCGGCTCTACTTTCAGAAACACCTCGCCAAACTGTCCGGCTCCGCCGGTCTGCTTTTTATGCCGGTAATGCCCTTCCGCCGGTTTGGAGATGGTCTCTTTGTAGGCGATGGAGGGCGGATGGGTGATCACCTCTACATTGAACTGCTGTTTCATACGCTGCAACACGACGCGCAAGTGTAAATCGCTGACACCGTACATCACGGTTTCGTTCAAAGAAGCGCGATGCTCCAGCTTGAGGCTGGGGTCTTCCGCACAGACTTTCTGCAAGGCGTCAGACAGTTTTTGCTCGTCGCCTCTGCGCACCGGCTCCAGGGCGATGCCGCAGATCGGCGGCGGAAAGTCGATGGATTTCAGGTGGTATTGCTCTTCATCCGTCGAATCATGCAACACAGAGTCGAATTCAATGTCATCCACCTTCGCCACCGCGCAAATATCCCCGGGGACGCCGTAGCCGGTCTCCCGCGTCTTTTTCCCTTGCAGCTTCAACAGGTGAGCGACTTTGAAGGGCTTACGGGCGTCCCCCACATACATTTGCGTATTAGGCGTGATGCGCCCCTGATGAATGCGAAACACGCCCAGCTTGCCCATATAGGGGTCCACGGTGACTTTGAACACATGGGCGATGGCGTGTTTGTGAGGGTCCGGCTCCACCGCCACTTTGCTGGCCTCAGCGCCCTCGCCTTTCAAGAACTGTGGCGGGTTGCCTTCCAGAGGCGTCGGCATCAGGTGGGAAATGACCTTCAGTAATTCCTCTACGCCTGCGCCGGTGTGCGCCGACACGAAGCAGACTGGAATCAGGTGGCCTTCGCGCAGGGCCTGCTCAAAGGGATCATGCAACTGGGCGGGATTCAGCTCCTGGCCCTGCTCCAGATAGACCTCCATCAACTTCTCGTCCACTTCCACGACTTGATCGACCAGCGCGCTGTGCGCCTGCTCCACCGAAGAAAAGTCTGTGACGCGGCTTGCATCCGGCGCGAAATAACAGTCTACGACAGCATGGCCGGACTCCGCCGGCAGATTAATCGGCAGACACTCAGAGCCGAACGCCTCGCAAATGCTGTCCATGAGTTGACCAAAGTCGATATCGTTCATGTCTATCTTGTTGACGATGATCATGCGGCAGAGTTCGCGCTTTTTCAGCGCCGCCATCAGCCGTTCCGTGACCATCTCAACGCCCGCCTGAGCATTGATGACCACTGCGGCGGAGTCCACCGCCGGCAAGATGCTCAGTGAGCGGCCAAGAAAGTCAGGGTAACCGGGGGTGTCGATAAAGTTGATGTGAGCGTCGTCGTAATCCAGGCTGCAAACAGAACTGTAGAGTGAATGCCCCAGTTCTTTTTCCTGCGGATCGAAATCGCTCAGTGTCGCGCCTTTTTCTACGCTGCCGGCGCTGGGGATTTCCCCCGATTTGACCAAGAGCGCTTCCAGCAATGTCGTCTTGCCGCAGCCGACATGTCCCAGAAGCGCGATATTGCGGATATTTTCTGTGTTGTACTGCGCCATAGCTCTTCCTTTTAGTAAGTGGAGACGACTTGCGTCGTCGAACGGGAGCTTCGGCCAGTATCCCGCTCGCATTTCGCACGGAGGACCCGTCGAAAAAACGAACTGCGATGGATTCTGGAAGGAGTATTTCTATGAATTAAAGCAGAAAAATCAGGTTTTGGGAAAAGGCGGGGTCAACAAAAACGGAAAAAGAAGTAATGGGCATATTCAGCGGAAATAAAGCGCAATTTTGCACAGAAGTCACCCTGCGCTAAGGAGATACTATCCCTGTCCGACAGCGGTTTCAGAAGCGCTTACCCCGCTTCTGACTCCCCTTCCGCTTACGGAAGCTGCTCCTGGCGACTGCGATCACTGGAGAAGCTCCCCAGCGACCGAGGCGTTAATGAGCCAGGGTGGGCGCCTCGGTTTTTTTCCTCATCCAGGCCGACGAAACTGGCGTTAGCTGGTCAGCTCTGACGATTCTGCGACTATTCCATCAACAGCTTGAGGCCGGACGGCAGCGCCTCGCCAAATACGCGTTTGGTTTCCGCTTCATCCAGCTCCACCACCTGTGACGCCATGTCGACCCAGACCGCAGGCGCTTTCACGCTTTTCAGCGCAGCAATCACCGCATCGCGATCCGCTTCGGACAGGTCGCGCACGCGATCGCCGCTCATTCGCGACAGCATGACTGTGGCGAACGCCGCTTCCTGGTTCTTTTTCCAGTCCTGCTTGAGCAACTGCGGCAGCCACCCCGACACAGTATCTGCGGGAATGACGTTGTGAGCGCTGCCGTGGAAAGGTTGTCGCGAAGCAATGCGTCCCAACGCCCACCAGCTGGCGACCGGCTCACTGGGTTTCTGCAAGCGTTGCAACAGCCACTTGGCGACTTCCACTTTGGTCGCCACCGGTAAGCGCTCCAGCGCCGCCGCCAGACGCACCATGTCCTCATATGACTTGAAGGCCGGGGTCGCCAACAGCTTGCGACTACGCAATGCGGCCGGATTGATATAGACCGCCGCATCCTTGTACACGCGCTGTTGCTGCTCGCTGTTGAGTCCTCCGGCGACGCGACGCCAGAAGGTCCACCATTCGCTCCACAGCTGCCCTTCTTTATCGAACTGCAGGCCCTGCTGGTACATTTTCCATACCTGCTGTACGCGCCAGTCGTCCAGCGGGTCGCCAAAGCCAGGCCGCAAACAATAGCCGGCGAAGTTCAACCAGATACGCTCGTGCGCCGCTGAGCGGCGGCGGTTCCTGGCGCCTTCCAGAAACTTATCGAAAATAGCCCGCAGCGTGGGCATATCCCATTGGTCGCGTTTGCCGAGCAGCTTTTCCAGATCGTTACGCAGGGTTTTGATGGAATCGCCGCCTTTCTTGTCAGAACTGTACGCGGCTTCGATTTTGTTCGCCGCTTCAGCGAATTTGGCGGGCAGTTGCGCCCCACAGTCTTCCGCCGGCGTCTGTTTGCGTAACTGAAAATCCAGGCGCCAACGCGACGGGGTCACGCCATCGCTCTCAATCCCTACACACTCCACCTGCAAAGCGCCGGCCTCCGTCAGCGTCGCGCTCAACTCCACCTCCACTTCCGCGCCGCTGTCATCTGTTTCCGCGCTCAATGCGGACACCATCGGCGGCAGGAAGATGAAATCCTCTTCGTCCATCTCTTCCAGGTCACCGGCGTTGAAGATTTTATCGCCTGTGGAAGACGCCAGATGAAAGCGCACCGGGCGTCCGATGCGCAACGCGAATTTACGACCATGCAGACGAATTTCTTCGCCTTCTTCCGTCGCTTTGGGCAATAAGCAAACGCCAAATTTCTTATCTGCGGCGGCGTCACTGGACGCCTCTACAATCAGAAAATAAGAACGGGCCGAACCGCCGCCAATTTTGATCTGCGCGCCTTTACGCGCCAGCCCGTAGGCCACCGCGCCAAAAGCCACCGCCAGATTGGGGTGCGCATTATCCAGCAGCTTGACCGGGGCGCCGTTCCATTGACTCAGCAACGCCCGCGCCCGCTCGCTGAGTAACGGGCTGTTGAATACGCCGCCGTTCAGCAACAGCACGTCGGGAACCGCCGCAGCCGTTTCGCTGGTCTTTAGCGCCTGTCGGCAGGCATGCTCATGACGGGCCAGGAATTCCGCAATGTATTTGCTGACGGCGGGGTCCGGCGCATAGGGCAAACCAAACTCCACCACCGCGCTGCGGCGTTTGGCGGGACGTTCGCTGAATTCACAGAGAGGAAAGAAGCCGTCCACGGCGATCTGGTGCGCTTCTTCACGGGTCAGCTCGCAGCTTTTGGCGCCGCCGATCAACTTGGCGCCGCCGCCCAGCACGGTCACGGATGCGGCTTCGGGCGCTTCCGGCGACAATAGTAATTCTTTCGCTTTTCGGGTTTGCTGAATCAGCTGGGAAAGCGCCGCTGCGCTGAGTTTACGCGCGCTGGCGATGCGCTGTTCCGCTATGTGCGCCAGCGCCAGATCGATATTGTCGCCACCCAGCATAAGATGGTCGCCCACACCGACGCGATTCAGGGTCAGCTCGCCTTTGCCGGCGGCGCCGGCCGCCACGCTGATCAAACTCAAATCCGTGGTGCCGCCGCCGACATCACACACCAGCAGCAGTCTGGCGTCCTGCAGTAAAGTCTGCGCCTGCTCTTTATTACGAGCGCACCAGTCGTACACGACGGCCTGCGGCTCCTCCAATAACAGTACTTCCGGTAAGCCCGCTAAGCGGGCGGCTTCCAGGGTCAGAGAACGGGCGCCTTCATCAAAAGAAGCAGGCACGGTGATCACGACTTCCTGCTGCTCCAGCAGATCTTGCGGATGCTCCCGGTTCCATGCCTGCCTGACGTGATGCAGATAGCTGGCGCTGGCGAGCAACGGAGAAACTTTGACCACATCTTCCGCTGCGGCCCAGGGCAATATATCCGCCGTTCGCTCTACCTGTGGATGGGACAGCCAGCTTTTCGCGCTGGCCACCAGGCGACCGTCGACCTTGGAGCCCAACTCCCGCGCCCATTCTCCGATCACCACCTGGCCGATCTCGCCGGGCAGCGCCTGGGGACGCCAGGGCAGTTGCAGATGATGCTCCGCAATTTCTCCAGGCGCTGGATGGTAGCGGAAAGACGGCAGCATGGGTTTCCTGGCCAATTCGCCCGGCGCCGCCAACTGTTCGATTTCAAACAGACGGGGCACTGCGTTTTCCGTTCCCGTCGAAATGTCCGTATAAGCCACCACCGTATGCGTGGTGCCCAAATCTATCCCTACCAGATATTTCACTCTCAACCCTCGCGTACGTCGAATTCAACCTGCCATCTTGCATCGCCGCTTCTGGGAATGGCTTCCAGGCAGAGAGTGCCGACTTCCGTGACCCGCGCAGACAGGCGCACTGGCACGATCTCGCCAGGGCGACGCCCTTCTGCTGGCAGCGAGGCCTGAATTTCCGGCAACTCTTCCAGCTCCTCAGGGTCCCAGGCGTCCAGCACCCTGCCCGGTTCGTCGTCGCGACGCAGCGTGGAGCCGAAGAATTTGAAACGGACGGGTTCGCCGACGACCAAGCCCAGTTCCTGGCTTTCCACTTTCACTTCCGAGCCTTCTTCCATACCGAAGGGGGCGACGCACAGAGCTTCCATCGGCGCTTCCATGCCCGGCACCGCCGGCATGGCGCTCTCGATTCCCACATAGTAGGCGCTGGCGATGCCGCCGCGAATGCGCACGCCGCGTCCACGGCGCACATAGCCGTAATAGGCCGCCCCGCAGGCTACCGCCAAATCCAGATCGCTGTCCTGCAGTAGGCGGGCGGCGGGCGCGCCGGCGTCGCTCAGCCAGCCGTTGATGATGTTCATCAGGCGCGAGGACAACGCGGGCGCCTTCAACACGCCGCCGTTGAACAACACCGCGGTGGGTTTGATAAATTCGCTTTCGTTTTGCGCCAACAGTTCGTTGGCGGCGGCGTGTTGTCGGCTTAAGAACGCCGCCAGATGCCGCGTAACCGCGGCGTCTTGGGCGTAAGGCAGACTGATTTGCGTCAGCGCGCGACGCATTTGCTGTTTCGGATGCTCTGCAACGCCGACCACAGGGAAGAACCCTTCCACCAGAGTCTGTTGCACCTCTTCCCGGGTCAACTCAGTACGCAGTGAGCCGCCCAGCAGTTTAGACCCTCGACTGGGTACGACAATCGGCACGGCGTTGACGTCTTGATCCGACAGCAATGCCTCTTTGGCGTCGCGGCAACCGTGTACGATCGCCTGAATTTGCCAGGGCTGCAGCTCTTTGCCTTCTTGCGCCAGTTTGCTTTTCACCCGATAGGCCAAAGCCAGGTCCATATTGTCGCCGCCCAGCAGAATATGTTCGCCGACTGCGACGCGGTTCAGTTCTAAACCGCCGTTCTGTTCGGTGACGGCGATCAAGGACAAGTCAGTGGTGCCGCCGCCGATGTCCACCACTAGGACGATGTCGCCCACGCCCACCTGATCCCGCCAGGAGCCGCCACTGGCCTTGATCCAGTTGTAAACGGCGGCCTGGGGCTCTTCCAGCAACGTCAGGTTGCCGAGCCCGGCGGATTTGACCGCTTCCACCGTCAGGTCGCGGGCGGCCGGGTCGAAAGACGCCGGCACAGTCACCACTACATCCTGCTGACTCAGCGGGTGCTGGGGATGTTTATGATTCCAGGCATTGCGCAAGTGTTCCAGGTAGCGGATCGTCGCCGCCAGAGGAGAGATGCGCGCCACTTCTTCCGGGCTGTTCAGGGGAAGAAAATCGGAACGGCAGTCAACGCCGCCATGACACAGCCAGCTTTTGGCGCTCGCCACCAGGCGAATGGGCGTTTTCGATCCCAGCTCACGAGCGACGCCGCCCACTAGGGCGTCCGCTTTGGCGGTCCAGGGCAAGGCCAGCTCCCCTTCCCCCAGTTCAGATTCGTGGGGCTGATACAAAAAAGACGGGAGTTGTTTCTTTTCCTCAACGCTGCCAGGACGGGTCAGTTGAGGGACCGGCATCACTTCCTGATGCAGTTGGTCTTCATCCGGCAGCTGTCCGTTCTCATCCGCCAGCTCAATATAGGACAACACACAGTTGGTGGTGCCCAGATCGATGCCCACACTATAACGGGGCGATCTATCGGCGTTCATATCGCTCATAGTTCGACCTCCGCCGGCGCGATAATAGCGGCGTCATGTTCTTTGGCGAGTTTCGGCAGCTTCACGTCCACCGCCTTCCAGCCGCGATGCACCAATACGCCGGTGAACGGCGCTGCGCCTGCGACATTGCCAGTCAAACGCACTTCAGAGGCGTTGAATCCTTCCGGCAGAGTGACGCGGCTTTCTTCTTCCTCCTGACGCAGCGGCGCCAGAGTGAAGTATTCATTCAGGGTTTTTTGGCCGCCTTCATGCACAACACGCGCCGCAGCGCCGATATCCGCATCGCTGAATCCGGCCAGGTCTTCTTTCAGGAAATCAATAAAGCGCGCGTTCTGTTGTAACAGGGCCAATAACTGCAAAGCTGAGTCCGGGGTTGAATCTTTGAAGGGGTTAACAGGTTCCGGTTTGACTTCCGGGGCCGGTTCGGCGGGCTTTTCAACCGGTTGTGACGCGGGCTGCGTCGCGACATCCTGTGATTTCGCATTTTTTCTGGCGCTCAGCCACGCCGCCAGAAATATCACTGCGAATACAGCCAATCCCAAATGCATCAGATCAATTGTTGTGGGCATTGCGGTTAAATTCAGATTCATTATTTTCTCTCTTGATCCTTAGCTATGTTGATGCTGGATTCCGTTGCTGATCATTTAATATGCATATGCGCTTCGTTTGAAGCGCAAATACGCGCCGGGCTTGTAATACGACAGCAACAGACAAATAAACTTGTTGGCCCGGGCGGCGGATAATTCGGGCGTGCGAACGCAGTGCGGCGGCGCAGCCGGCGCATATGATAGCAATAACTCTAAGACGAAGTAACACCGTACGGCGGACGACTCGGCGTCTGCCATCATTCTACTGCTCACTATAAAGACTGCTCGTGGAAGAGACGGTTACGTGCGGGAACTTTATTTAGTCTGGTTTATGAGTTTCGTTAAGAGACAGAATATCAATCACGTCGGATATATCCTTGTGGTATTCCTCCATTAACTGATCCAGTTTCCGCTTGAAGTCTTCCTGTTTGCGATCTTTCATGCTTGTGTCCATTTCCTGCAGCGCTTCTGACAAGCGTTGCGAGACTTCGCGTGGGCTGAGCTTTTTCAGATCTTTTAAAATCTTTAACTGCATGTATGACTAATCGTTTTTAGCTATCGGGTTAATTGAAAAACTGTCCGGGAGATCGGCATCCGACGGTGGACAGGTTTCGTTCAATATAGTGGAGGCGGCGCATCAAGACAATTTGAGGCCGATTTATATTACCCTGTTTGTCGTCCAGAACAAACATTCAGTTGTTTATAATACCACGGAGATCTTAATTGATTACTTTAAGATTATTAATAAATGTATCAATCGGTCAAAAAGTCATCATCCTTTTGTGATTTTACCCACTCGATTGCCCTCTCCTACTCGACCAAACACAGAACCTGACCTGTCGGACAAATAGATCCACCCACTTAATACTTCTAAGCGCCGCATATTGAACAGGAACCTCACCCATTTGAAAAATCCAGCGCTTACGCCACAATAAGCGACTGAGCGGGACCTCATAGGTCCTCATTACCTTGTTATAAACAGGAGAAAAGCATGGGCCTGGGCTCATTTTTTAAATCCATGTTCGGCGGCGAAAAAGCCCCTGAGCCAGAAGATATTATCGAACACAAAGGTTTCCAGATAATTCTGAAACCACGTAATCTGGGCGGAAATTACGGCGTCGGCGCGGTTATTCGCAAAGAAATCGACGGCGAGGTTCGTGAACATCAGTTCATCCGCGCCGATCAGATCCCCAGCAAAGAACAGTGCAATGAAATTACCTTGATGAAGGTAAAAACCGCCATCGACCAACTGGGCGACGACCTGTTTCAACCACAATAATCTGACCGCTCAGGTGTCAGTGGTAATAGCGTCCCAGTCCTGATTCATATAACGAATCAGCCAATTAAGCGCGTAATGCCGTTCCATAATGATTTCTTCATTAATAGCGGCATTGCTTGCGCCTTTCATGCGAAGCTCAATCGCCGCCCAATGCAGACGATAATAAAAGTCCGCCATATCAAGTATCTCATCCATTGAGCGAAGCTGCGCTTGTGTCGCCAGAGTGTCTCCAGGATGACTGACAATAACGCCAACGTCCGATTCGACATCGCATATCTGATCGGGCGGCGGCAAAGCCTCTTTATAACCCAACGCCCATAACAATACGTCCAGCCCTTCATAGCGCCAGCTGAATTTGCTCCGGTCTTTTTCCGATGGCGTCGCTGTATTCACAAACGCCAACTCTTCCGGAGAGAAATAGGATTCCGCGCCCCAATTGTCGATAATCCCGCGCACCTGTTCATGGGGCATGCCTTCCGCCTTGACCGCCGCAATGGCCACGGCAATCGCTCTGCGCGCAACGTCGGCCTTCTCTCTTGGTTCAATTGCAGCCGCATCTTCCACTACCGGCAGATTCTGATTCACTGGGCCGCCCAGGGCTTTCACCTCAGCCGTATATTTGCGTTTTCTCTCCAGCTGCGCCGAGGTCGGCTGCGGCGAATCCAGATTGGTTCTCACCACGCCTTGCAGCGCCTCCTCAGCTACCTGAACACTCCGTTCTTCCGCCACAGCTGTTGCTCCTGTCAGTATGAAATTAGAAATGAATGTCGCCAGACACACGCCAAATAGTTTCAGTTTCAATGCAAACCATCTTTAGATACATGATAAAGCGCACAACAAGTTACAACCTATTACTTTTAATCGCAATATAAATGACAACTCATAGGCTTTCAGACAATCTTTACGGTCTGTCGCCGGAAACAGAAAAGCGATCTTTTTCTATCACTCCATCACGTTTATACGTGGCCTTATAAAAACACTTAGCCAGCCATTCATTTAAATCAGGTCAAATATCCTTTATATGGGGATCTTTTAATAAAAAACAGGGAACCAAAACCCGAAGGCATTGTTTAATTGATTCGAATGCGAAGGCATTCGCATTCAAAACGAGAAGATATATCACAATAGAGGATGTTTTAATGCCTATTCAGGTTTATCGATGGATATTTAAACAGCTGTCCTTTTGGACATTAACGTTACTGGTTGTTCCACTTTCTCATGCCGCTTTATTCGACCGTGTCGCCGTTACCTGGAACTTACAAGGCTCCAGCCATGCATCGGAAAGTAAATGGAATGTAAGCATCCGCCAGTTGCTGCGCGGCTCTGATCGCGCACAGGTATTGGCGATTCAGGAAGCTGGTTCGGTTCCTGACTCCGCTGAACTGATGCCGCAGCTTACCCCGCCGCGACTGGATAATCCCCATGCGGTTCAGGTTCCGGTTGAAGAGTACCGTTGGAATATTGGCACACGCTCTCGCCCTGAATACCGTTGGATCTATTTTTCACGCAACGACGCCGGCGCTAACCGGGTTAACGTCGCCATCGTCACGGAAGAGCGCGCCAACCGGGTGATTATCCTTCCTCCTCCCGCCAGTTACGCCAGCGCTCGCCCCATTCTGGGCGTTGAAGTGGGCAATGCCGGGGATACTTACTTCTCCATTCACGCTTCCGCCAACGGGGGAACGGACGCCGCGCTGATCGTAAACGCCGTGCATAACTACTTCGCTACGGCGAACAACAACGCCCCTTTCATGATCATGGGCGACTGGAACCGCAGCCCTCAGGCGCTGAATACGCAACTGGCGACCAACCACCCAGCGGTTCACGCCAATATCAATCTGGTCAATCAGGATTCCGCCACCCAGCGCAGCGGGGGCAACCTCGATTACGCCGTCACCGGCTCCATCACCGGCGGCGCCAATTTAATGCGCGCGTTACTGGGTATCGCCTCTCTGGTCGGACAACTTTCTTCAGACCATACCCCAGTCAGATTTCAACGTTATTAATTAAATAATCAGGACTATTAAATATGTTATCTCGAATTCTACCTGCACTTATTATCAGCGCCGCTATAGCGCAAACCAGCCACGCCCAGGATTATGTCAATGCGGCCTTGGAGAATGTTTATACCGGACAATTATTAGTTAACTATCATAATGGCGCAGGCTATGTATTTACTTACCCTGCTTATGAATATACGGGGAGTGATTTCGAACGCATCAACTGGCGAACGGAGTATCTTGCAGACGGCTCACTGCGTTTTAGAAATGCTTATTACACAGATGTATGTCTGCATGTGGACAGTGATTATTCCGGTGTTTATACGCAAGCCTGCGACAACTCTGATCATCAGCGTTTCACGCCGATTTATACCTCCACTGGCGCAGTGCAATTGAAAAACCGCAGCAATTCCAACTGCCTTTATGTGGACTCAGGCAGTTCCAACTCAAGCGTCTACCATAAGAGCTGTTCCACAGGCTCCATCGACGCCAGCGAGTTATGGGTGATTACGGTTCCTCGGGGCGCGGCGAAATCGTTGCCGACGCAATAAGCATTATTGACGAAGTCACTGGATTGACCCGTTAACAGCCTGGCGCAGGGATGCGCCGACTCAACAATCAAAAGCTCTATTTCCTTGCGACTACTTGCGCAAGCGCTATGCGTCCCTCCTGCAGATTACGCCCTTGATTTTCGGCCATCGCCCGAAACCCCTCCCCCATCAGGACATGCACGCCAAGCGAAGAAAGCCCGTTCTTCCGTATCTTTTCGAGCTGCGCGGCGAACCAGGAACGCGCCGCCTCTGTGGCGTCCACCCAGGCTGAAATACTGAAACCAGCGCTTGCAAGCAGGTTGCGCAGCGTACCCGGCCCGATCAGAAAGCTGGTGTCAGACGTACGCGCCCAGGGCGTTGGATACAACACCGGACCGGAGGGACCGGCTAGAACGTCGTGAATCGCCAGGGAGCCACCCGGCTTGAGGACCCGGTAAACTTCATGGTAAAGCCGGGATTTATCCGGAATATTCATAGCCGCATGCTCGGTCCAGACAATATCGAAGGATTCATCCTCAAACGGCAGATGAGCGGCGTCCCCCTGACGAAAGTCAGTCAGCGCCTCAAGACCCACTCTGGCGGACAGCATGGCCGCAGCGCGACAATATTCCTCCGTCAGATCAATGCCGGTAACGCGACAACCATACTCCCGCGCCAGATAACGCGAGGTTCCGCCAATGCCGCACCCCACATCCAGCACACGTCTGCTCGCCTCCAGCGACACAATCTCGGCCAACTCACGCGTCGCCGCCCGGCCGCGCAGGTGAAACGCGTCCATCGGCGCCAGATCCTCCAGCGTAAGACGATGCAGATCTTTCCCCGCGCCTTCCAGCGCCGCCAATATAAGACTCCCCACATCTTGGCGAGCGTAGTGGTTTTCTATCGCTTCATTGACTTGACTGGGCATATAAAGTCCTTCTCGCCATTATCATGCTTACACTTCTTCCGTTTTAATATCGCCCCTCTGCGCTGAAGCCTCAATACCGGCGTCACGTATTCGCGCCTGTCAGTCCACGAGCATTAGTCCGAACTTCTCCACCTCTTTGCTCGACAGCCTTTCTTTTATGAGATCTTTTTTGGCTTCAGGCAACGTTGTTTGATCAACCAGCACTTGCCATTCGCCAAGCAGTTTACGGTTATATAACCACTCGTAATGGCGGGCGAATAGTCTTTCAGCCAGATGTTTATCGGCGGCTTTTACAGTGTCGATAATTTCCTGATCTTCATTCGTAGAGGCATAAAAATACAACCCGGAAATCGCGCCTTCACATACCGCCATTGCTTCATTTTCCGCGTCGGGAAGACAGTATTTACGGATGGCCGCCAGTGTCGCAGACAAACCTTGCTGACTTGAAACAGCCAACAATTGACTCTTCGCCGCCTGGACTCTTTTTACAACGTCAAGACAAGGTTGATAATTAGCCGACTGACAATCTTGCAACCCGGATTCCGAGGGGGGAAACTCCAGTCCATTATGCGCCAGCCATAATGTGCGGAACTCCGACTCGTACGATTGAGAGTCCACTTCTACATTCCGATCAGAAGCGCAAGCGATTGAAAACAAAAGCATGGAAAAAATGGCCATGCATCGGTATAGATTTCTTCTCAGTCTGACTATTTTTTGCTTCATAGCCCAGCCCACTAATAGGTAGTCCATCCAGGTGATCCAAGTGTTGTTGGCGTTTTCTCTATTCTTTCCATAACATTGCTGATTGTAGAGGGTCTGTCTAGCACTCCAAAGTCAACTTTGCGCACGGCTCCTTCCGCCTTAACTTTAAATATATCACTCCATCTCTTTGCAAAACTGCTTGTATAGCAACCATAAAACTTAGAGGGTGTTTTTGACGAGTTGGAAAACTTGCCAATAAGAGATTTATTTAAGTTAATGGAGTCAACTTCAACAATATCAGAGGTGTGAGCAACAGGTTCACATCCTTTGTTATGATCCAAGCTCAAAAACAAGCCTGTATCGGAGGCATGTCCGCTGTACCAGACGCGACTAATACTGCCGTCTGAAAGCTTTTGCAAGTAGTCCCAGAAGTCTTGAGGCTTCGATATCCCCTTATATTTAATACTATGCTTCGCTGCAACCTGCTGCATTCTATGAATATAGTTGTGCGCGCCCTTGTCTTTTACTTTCTTCGTCGCAGCTTTTCTAATAGAGTGCAACCAATATCCATCGCTTTGAGCCATTTCTACTTTAGAAATTTCGCTATCATCGTCCCACCTGTTTTTGTACGATGGCTCGTAAACCAGCCAATGCACAATCTCTCCAGCCTGTTTTTTATACAGGTCGCGAACTGCTGCTAACTGAACAGGAACGAAATAGTTTGTCCAGCTTTGATCATGCGCTTTATCACAGCCAACAAACTTCCCAGGCCCGCCTATTAAAATAATAAAATTCTTGACGCTCATTTGATCTCCTTTTCAATTAAAAGTTCTATCCCCACACGCACTCTGGCAAACTCACAGTAGTTATCTGAAGCTAACTTAGCCTACTCTTAAAAGTCAAAGTATATTCATCCGCCACAGCCAAGGTATTTATGTCCGAAATACGCACTATCGAATGCATCGTAGACAACCGCACACTGATTCTGGCCCTGGACGAGTTGTATCGCCAGCGCATGCAGTCTTTTGAAGTAAATACGCTCCTGCCGGCGGCCAAAGCGGTGGCGAAGGTATTGGATGTAGAGCCATGTAGTGGGCCGGTAGAGGGTTACTATGCAGAGACAGAAGCGCTGACAGAGTACTTTCAGTTCATGCGCTCTTTACAGCAACAGGGTGCGCGTTCCGCAGATAAGGTGGAAGAGATGCCTGAATTCCGACAGTTGCTGAAAGTCTGCAACGCGGCGATTTATGGCGCTGGCGCCAACTATAGCGGACTCTTGCCTTCACGACATGATCCCCTCTACTACGCACTAAATGCGCTGCCCCCTGATGAGTGGGCGTTGGCGACATTGACGGAATTGGCGGTGAACATCGCCCGGGAGAAAGACGATTATTCATTGGTCGGCATCGCCTCTTTATCCAAGGAGCCCTTACTGATTGCCGCATTACGTGAAAGTTGCGTCTTGTATGGGGCGGTTGCAGCAGGATGCGCGCCCGGCGTTTCTCCGGTTCAGTACCACTACATCTGGAAAGTGGACAAGGAAATTGAAGACGCCTGCAACCGATTCATCAACGAATTCAACTCACTGACGCAAAGCGACATTCTTCCTGCAACGCCGGATAACGCTGAATATTTCTTTGACGCCGCACAGGATGCGGATATTACCGGTCGCTGTGTTCGCATTGGCTATGACGACAGCGTTTATCCCACCCGACATTACCACTGGGCGATTAACGACAGACGCAAAGTCGAGGAATTTTGGAGTGATGAGCTGTGGACAACAGAGCGCTATTGCAACGAAAAACTTTGGCCATGACAAGGCGACTACAAAGTCGACTTAAACCCGGATTGCAACATACAAATTATTGAAGGCGCCGAGACGGCGGTCACTCCTGGCCTCGGCCATTAGCCTTTACTGGATTATTGTTTCTTGGGGGATGCACTGACAACGATGGGCAAGATGTTAGAAAAAGTCATAGATAACCGCATGCTGTTAATCGGGCTGAACTAAAGACGAACGCCCCACCCCGTTCGCCCTGAGCCTGTCGAAGGGCCTCCCAGAGCGCTAGTCCAAACAGAATCCCTTCAAGTGAAAACTATTTTCCCGCTTGATTAGTAACACTTCTGGTATTGCGGGGGACTGCCAGCCCTTCGACAGGCTCAGGGCGAACGGAGTATTGGTTGCTGTGATGCCAATCCGACGTTCAAATAACGCCCTTTATCCGAAAAGGAACAGAAATATTGAGCAAACCCCAAGTAAAACCCCAGCCCGTTCACCCTGAGCTTGTCGAAGGGTCTCCCAAAGCGCTAGTCCAAACAGAATCCCTTCAAGTGAAAACTATTTTCCCGCTTGATTAGTAACACTTCTGGTATTGCGGGGGACTGCCAGCCCTTCGACAGGCTCAGGGCGAACGGAGTCTTGGTTGTTGTGACGCCAATCCGACGTTCAAATAACGCCCTTTATCCGAAAAGGAACAGAAATATTGAGCAAACCCCAAGTAAAACCCCAGCCCGTTCGCCCTGAGCTTGTCGAAGGGCTTCCCAGAGCGCTAGTCCAAACAGAATCCCTTCAAGTGAAAACTATTTTCCCGCTTGATTAGTAACACTTCTGGTATTGCGGGGGACTGCCAGCCCTTCGACAGGCTCAGGGCGAACGGAGTATTGGTTGCTGTGATGCCAATCCGACGTTCAAATAACGCCCTTTATCCGAAAAGGAACAGAAATATTGAGCAAACCCCAAGTAAAACCCCAGCCCGTTCGCCCTGAGCTTGTCGAAGGGCCTCCCAGAGCGCTGGTTCAATAGAATCCCCCTCCATTTTCCCGCTGGACTCAAAGCAATATTCCTCTTTCAAAGAACACGTGCCGTCATATACCAAAAAATTGCAGGGAAACCTCCTCCGGCGGCAATGGACGGCTGTAGAGATAGCCCTGGGCCTGATCGCAATTCATGCTGCTCAGTATTCGGGCCTGGGCGGAATCCTCAACGCCTTCGGCCACCACGATTAATCCCAGCTCCTGGCTCAGGGCGATAATGTGCTTCGCTAAGGCTTTGCATTTGTCGGAGTGTTCAATTCCTGAAACAAAACTGCGGTCTAACTTCAGCTTATGCAGCGGCAACTTGTTCAGGTAACTAAGAGAAGAGAATCCCGTTCCAAAATCATCAATCAAGAAATTGAAGCCCAGGTCCACCATCTTCTGCATATTGCGGAGAGCCGTGTCAAAATCCTTCAGAAAACAGCTTTCAGTGACTTCGAGCTGAATCAGCGCACTGTCCACGCCGGCGCGGGTCACGATTGATTCAACTTCCTGCGCAGTCTCTGATCTCATTAACTGGATCGTAGACAGATTGATCGTCACCGGAACGAGCGGATGCGCATAGTGACTTTTCCACGCAGCCAGTTGCGAGCAGACCTCCTCCACCACCCAGCGCCCTATGTCGGCGATAGCGCCGGTAGCTTCCGCCACGGGAATGAAGTCCGCGGGCGGAACATTCCCCAACTGTTCATCCCGCCATCGCAAAAGCGCCTCCAGAGACTGCAACCGACCGGTTTTCAGGTCAATAATGGGCTGATAGTGCAGATGAAGCGATTGGTTAAGGATAGCTGAGCGTAAACGCTGCTCAATGGCGAAAGCTCTGGACGCCTCATCGGACAGTGATTGTGAATAGTACTGAACATGCGACGAAGCCCCGGCGGTCTTTGAGCACCTGGTGGCGTTTTCCAGCAATGAGGTCGCTTCTCCGCCATCCTGCGGGTAGCTCGCCACACCAACAACAACTTCCAGGTGCAGCGCCACACCTGCGATTTCCACCGACTCGCTAAAGACATCATTCAATTTAAAAGGAAGGGAGTCTCGTAGGTGAGGCGGAGATTTTTCATAGCGGGAAACTTTAGCTCGATGGGTGAATACAGCGAACCGGTCACCTGATAAACGCGCCACGGTTCCTCTGTTTTTGAGCGACAGCTTGAGCCGTTTGCCCACCTCGATTAACGTTTTATTGGCGTTATCTTTACCCCAGGCGCTAATGACATTGGAGAAACGGCAAATATTCACCACGCATACCGTGACAGTATCCAGACTTCCGGCGATCTTGAGGCGCTGCTCAAGGCGATCCAGAAAAAGCCGCTGATTCGGCAGCCCGGTAAGAGGGTCGAAGTAGGCCGACATAACCGTTTCCTGCTGTAATCTCGTGAGCTTCACAGACTGCATAAGCTCGCTTTCCAGCAATCTGGCGAAAGCCAGCAATCGCCCTTTGTCCCGTTCGCTCAACTTACGGGGCTTTCTATCGATCAAACAGCAGGTGCCAATGGGCATCCCCGACGGCCCCCTGATTACGGCCCCGGCATAAAAGCGGATATTGGGCTCTCCGGTGACGAGAGGGTTCAGGCAAAAACGAGGGTCCTCGTTTGCATCCTCCACCACCATGGCGTCAGGCTCAAAAATGGCGTGCCCGCAAAATGAAATTTCCCTGGAGGTCTCCTGCACATTGAGGCCATAGGCGGACTTGAACCACTGCCGGTCCCGATCAACCAGCGACAACAGCACTATCGGCGCATCAAAAACGTCCGCGATCAGTGCGGTCAGACGATCAAACCGTTCTTCGGCTTCTGTGTCGAGAACTTTCAGGCTTTCAAGGTCTTTGATGCGCAACGCTTCAGAATCAGGGATGGGCGCAGGGGTGAAACCCTTCTGATCAGGTTTTTTCTTCGCCGAGCACATGCTTTTCCCACTCCTCCAGGTCGTACTTTCCCTATAGGGTTACGGAGTAAACCTCGTCACGGCTCATTTCAAACGCCAGTGCGCCCTTAATGCGCCATGCCCTTAAATTTAGTCCAACCGTCCATCAAACCCTATCATTTCCCACAAATACTCTCCTTTTTTTGGCCGTCCCTGCAACGACAGGGCCCGCACAGGTCAGGCCCTGTTGATATTCAGACTTCAGCGAGGAAAACGATGCTGACGACGCGGCCCCCAGCTCTCCGTGTCAATCATCAACGGAGGAAACTGGCTGTTGGCGACGTCTTGCCAAGGTACGAACTTGAAGTTGGTGTTATCCCTTTTTTCGCCCTCATCATTCAGCTCATCCGGGGTGTTGTCGCCATCCTGCACCACCAACAGACCGTAGGGGAAGTCAGGACCCAGATTGACGTTGATGACGGCGCCCCCGTCCGTTTCCTGGGTTCTGTCCGTATAGGGACCGTCGACGATGGCGAACTCTCCCACATAGGCGTTGCTCCCCTGCCGATCATAGACGACGTAACGGTCGTCCCCCTGACTGGAGGCCAGCAGATAGCCGGATTTTCCTGGCCCGTAATAGATGGTCAGGCCTTCGACATCCGCCTTCAGATGCTGACCGCCCTGTCCAGGGTCCTGATCCCACAGCAAAGTGCAGGCGTATTCTTCTTCCTCCTCGTCCCACTCCCGCGTGTAGGGGACGCCAAAGGACGCTACGACATCCACTAACTCGGCTTCGTCCGGATCATCCATCGGAATCCGCCAGATACCAACCTGTTCCTGCGCCGCATACAAAACCTGATTGCGCTCATCGATCACCATCCCCTCCACCTGGGGGTCCTGACCATCCTCATCCTGACAGGGGGACCATTCCACATCATCAGACAGCTCAAACTCATCAGGCAGATCCGTCAGTTCATCCACCTCATAAGTCATGAGGCCCTCTTTGGTCATTTTGAACTCCGCAATAGCCAAGTCCGCGTCTTCACGCTGACTGATCACCGCGTAGCCGTCTTTGTGCTTTTTCCGTTTGGATACGGCCAAGCCATAGCCCGTACGCTGCTCGTTCACTTCGTCCTGATCATCAGAGAAAATCCAGGGGGCGTCCGGCGAGGTTACATCCGTTAATGGATCGATATCAGCGCTGTGATAATCAGGGTTAATGCGGTAAAAACGCAGCTTGTCGGAACCGCGGTCGATAACCACAGCAAAGTCATTTTCGTGTCTTCTTGCTTTTAAACCATAAACCACATCGACATTGTTGAAGCGTCCGGGCGCATCGCCAGCGCTGGGAGGCATCGGCGCCTCAATGCGCTGCAGCGTCTGTCCCTGCAGGTTCAATACAACCAGACCGCCCTCTTTCAAAGTGGCGATGACCAGGCTTTTAGCGGGATCGTCAGGGTGCGCCCAAATGGCGGGGTCGTCCGCATCGGAGTTGTTACCGGCGTCATCGTCATAGAATGCTTCCGATTCGAAACGGGCGACCACTTCAGGTGGTGCGGCAAATGCGTGGACGGAGAGAGCGGCGAGTGTAAAAGGCAGTAATCTAGAGAGTTTCATTCCTTCAATTTCCTTCTGATTTCTTATCCGTGGCGCACAATGAATTTCCATTGCGTTTAGGAACTTAGACTCTTTTTATTACAATTAAAATCGCCTCTTTAGGTTACTGCTTATTGTCGTCCCTGGACGATAACTCACAACACAACCCGGTATTGCGAATCACCTCCAGATCGTCCTCCAGAGTTAAGCGCTGCTCCGCTCGGGCCAGCGCCAGCCGGGAGTGCTTTTCCGCCATGTCACGCATGTCTCCGTCTCCGTAATGAGCCAGCGCATAGAGCGTCTCCTGCAATCGTAGCTGAACTTCAGGGGCGCCTGCGCCTTCTCTGGCGATATTCGTAAAAGCATCATCGAACATATCCCACAGAGAGAGTTCAGGGACCTGCACCCGATCAAATTCACAGGTCTCGGCAGCTTCTTTTTTCCCCTCTGGCGCCATCCAGAGAACAAACAGACGCCCCAACGCCCCGACAATGTCACGCGCCGTGCCGGGGTCGTTGATGGCTGGCGACAGTCCCCGAATAGCGATCTCCGAGAGCACCGTCAAACCAAAGCAGGGATCTTCATCAAAGAGGCGGTTGCGCCCGATGACAAAGGCGCTCTCGAACTTATCCGTCTCAAGCTCCTTATCGCCGCCGACGATGAAGGCGATAGGAATGCTGGGAGTGACAAAAGCGCCCGGCAACGCTGCAACCCGAATATGCACGTCATGCTTCTTCGCGCAGGCTTGCAGTTTGTTGCACTCGATATGCTGGACGTAACCGACTTGGCGGGTATACAGCGGGCGCCCGTCACGGGAGGAGCCTTCGATTTCCGCACAGCGCATCGTAGGCTGCGCGCGCCGACGCTTCAGCGACAGTGACGTAGCGGTCTCTACTTTCTCGATCACCGAACCCAGACGCCCCAAACGGGCGATGCGATCCACCCAGCGCACGAAGGTGACAATCACCACCGACAGTATCGCAAGCGTGATGGAGCACAGCACGAATCGTCCGCTGTTGCCGTAATAGCCGTTCATCAGGGCGACCAACGCCACAATGCTGAAAATAAAGGCGCCGATAAAGGTGGACAGCGCGTTCTGCGAAACATCGTCGGCGATCACCAGCGCGAACGTGCGCGGGGTCGCAGTGCTGGCGGCGGACGCATAAGCGGACACCATGGAAGCCACCGCCAAAGTAGCAATGACCAGCATGCTGGCGGCGCAGATCTTCAACAGCTCGATCAAGGATTCCTTCGACACCTCCGGCGTCCACTGCTCCCACCCCATCTCAGCGCCAAACGAATCCGCGCCCCGGGACGCCAGCGCCGCTGCAATGGAAAGCAAACAGACAATCAACGGCTTGATCCAAAGCCGCTCCCGGATGCGGTTGAGAATAAACTCCAATTTATCGAGCATTCCGTTTCTCTCCTGAGTTCAATGTCGCACCAGCGCGGCGCTTATCTGTTAACGAAGCTTATATAGTTCATGTCCAAAACCTCCCAATCTGTCCAACCGTCCAGCAACCGCTCTTTAATCACACAATCCTTCAAGATCTGAAAGCAGGCATGCAGCATGACGCTGTCTTTATCGCGCCACTCTTTATCCAGAGTATCAATTTCCAATCGGTTTGAGGGTTTCATTCTTAATTATCGCTATAGTCCGGTTATCAAGAAAAATCATGCAGTTCGGCAAGTTAACGCAGGTTTCACGACAGTAAAGCAGTTCGCTTTGCGAGCGCAACTTGAGCCCGGCCGCAATCCACGCAATAATCCCCGGCCCCGTTTTTATACGTTATTTACGCCAGTTTTAGTCACTACGGGGCGGTCATACAGGTAGCCAAGATGTACGATTTATCATTGAAAGTTAAAGGTTTTCAGAATACAGCGTCAGCGAAGCACGGCAGTTGCCTTGCGCAATGCGAGACGCTGGCCGGAAAGATTTTTGTGGATACGGATCAGCGTTGCGATCTGTATGCGCTGAACGCCATGCACTACCACTTGCGTTTACCCAGCAAGCTGATTGTCGACCCTACCATCAGTCAGTTTTTTGATGTTCCGCCCAACTATCAGCCTGAGGTGTTCGTGGGCGATATGATGGATTTGAAACGCCATCTCAGCGAAATGATGGCCCGTTTCGGCGTCGCCAAACATCACCGCGCCATTTCCGTCAATATGAGCAGCGTCGACCAGTTACTGACGCTTTGGTCCACAGCGACAGCTAAGAAGACTGGAGATCGTCTGGTGAAACATGTGGGCTCCGCCAGCGGCAGAATCAGGGCGTATTATTCTTGAATCGCTGACATTGGCTTCATCCTTTCGCCCAGCGCAACAGGACTGTCACAGGATCTACGGTGAGATGGCGATGAAGGATGGCGCGGCGATCCCATCCGCGCCATCCTTAAACAGCTATAGATCTCAAGAGCGATCTACAAACAGGTAGACTCTACAACTCGTACTCCACGACCAGTTTCGGCGCGCGGCTGCTTTCTCTGCTTTCGATGTCCACGCCGTTGCTGGTGCCGTCGGATGACAATACCACTCCATTGTTCGGCGCGCCGGACAACCAGCTCTGCACCAGTTCCACACCGGCCGCGCCCAGATTGACGGACAAGGAGCCATTGTTGGAAGGCGTCAGCGTCGCTATTTTGGAGCCGGAGGTTTCCGCGTCGCTCCATTGCGCCGCCCCCTCACTCCAATCGCCTTTCGCCGCATACAGTGAGTATGACCCGCTGGACGGATCAACGATGGAGAACTCCGCTTTCACGCTGGTGATCCTAGCCTGAGCGGGCAACTCGCTCAGATTCCAATGCATCAGGACGCGTAATTCCTGGCCGCCGTCGCTGCCATCCGCTTCCAGACGGCTGGTGTTGCGTCGACGCCCTTGCGAACCGACAGAGACGTCCTGATCGGAGGAAAGCGATTTGGAGCCACGCCCGGAAGGATCGCTGCCGGACTGGTGAGCCACTATTAACTTGGCGGCCTGACCGCCTTCTCTGGAGACGAAATCAACGCCGTCGGACGTGCCCATGCTGGCGATAATCAGGCCGTTATTGGCTTCTTCGCCCGAGATCCAACCTTGCACCAGGCGACGGCCTTCTTCGTTCAGGCGGATGCTCACCCCCCCTTTGCTGGACGGAGTGAAACTTCCCACTTTGGCGCCAGTCTGTGACGCCGCGCTCCAGTCCGCGCCTTTTTCCGACCAGCCAGTGGAACCTGCGTAAACACTGTATTCGCCACTGGAGCTATTGACGACTTGCAAGGCCAGCTCTACAGAATCAACGCTGGCGTCAGCGGGTATCGCGCTCAGGTCCCAGGACAACAGGGCTCTTAGTTCCTGACCGCCGTCGGAACCATCCGCATAGACATCGTTGCCGTTATTGTAGAAACCATCGCTGCCGACAGTAACATCCTGACCCGCCGCAACAGTCGTGGCGTCGCCATCCCCGGGATCGCCCGGGTCGCCGGGATCACTGCCGCCGTCCACCTGCGTGAGGCCATCGCCGGAGCGGGTCAGTTTCATGACTTCTCCCACTGACTGCGGCTTCCAGAGGTTCAGGCCAGTGGGCAACGCCAATGGATCAGCGTCGCGCTGCGCCTTGGAAAGGCCCGTCACATCGCCTTCCCCAGAGAAACGAGCAGTACGCACCAGCACCTCATCGCCGGAAAACTGCACGATTTTCAACTGGGCGAAGCTGTCCTGATCGATAATCCAGTTCGCATAACGATCCGCGGATCTCGTGGGCGCGCCCCAACTGCCCTCACCCACATACAGCGTGCCGGCGGACGCCTGCGCATAGCCGCCGTTATCCGGCACAACCGGCCAGGTGTATTTCACCAAATGGCTGTCCGACTCGAACGACAGGTTCATCTTGTAGGTGTAAAACGGCTGCGCCCATTCGTACATCTTGTCGTACTTGGACGGCTTTGACGTCGTGCGCGGGAACATGGGCTTGTGATACTGAGTCATGCGCCATGTCACGCTGGAGCCGTCAGAGGCGAGATCCGCCTTAAGCCAATCCATTTGCTCGCGCCACTCAGCCTCGTATCCAGAATTGCGGAACTCGGTGTTCAACGTATAGAAGCGCGCCTGACCGCCGCCAATGGTGAAGGCGAAGTAGGTGTCCTCCAGCGTACAGGAGCCGTCTTTGTTGGCGTCTACGCCGAACACCTTACAGATAAAGGTCTGGTCATTGTCCTCGTGGTTACCCACTGTAGGAACCAGCGGATACACCCGTTTGTAATCCACGCCGTCGATGACGTCGTTGGAATAGGTTTCGGTCCAGTTATCCAACCACTCGTCCACTTCGCTGGCGCGATTATCGTCGGTGAGATCGCCGCCAAACAAAACGAATTGAGGACGCACTTTGCTGACCAGCCGATTGCCCTGACGACGCGCCGTCGGGTTACTGCGGGAGTCGCCGCCGGCGATGAAGGTCAGGTCGCCGGCGCTGTCCGGCGCCGTGGTGAACCAGAAACGGTCGCCGCATCCTTTACTGTCGCAAGCGCGAAAGTAGTAGTTGGCGCCGGGTTGCAGGTCCGTCAGACGCACGAAATAGCTGCGTAGACTGCCGTCGAAGGTGTAGTTCTTCTGATAGGCGGTGTTCTCCCAGCTGGACTCGTCGGTACTATCGCCCCACAGAAGATAAGGAGAGCCGCCGGAGCCCTCGGAAAAGGCGATAATAGCTTCATGGGCGGGATCGTGGTCCCAGACCACGCGAATCTGCGTCGGCGCCGCCAACGCAGTGGACCCGGTCGCCGCCAGGGTTAAACCGGCGATTACGGCGAGAATGGGTTTATCGTTATTCATCGGTTGTAGTTTTCTCCAGGTAGTTTTAGACATTGCGACGCACCGGCCTGCCGCAGCCGGATATTCCCCACGTCGCTCCCTTGCTCATCTCCGCTACTGCTCCATGGAAGACACCAGCCTCGCCCACGCTACGGTGCGAGGGGGCAGGGCCTGTTCACTTCCCTGATAAAAATTGAATGTCATGACGCTGAAATCGCCACTGTCTCCATCCCGCAACGTGGAGGACCAATAGGGTCCAACGGCGGTTCGAGGAAACAAGTAGGCGTTGATCATGGGCTGGCCAGGGTAGGTTTCCCTATCCTGCAAAGAGCGTAATTCCTCAATGGTGGGTAAACGCCAGGAGGCGACGCCGCAATATCGAACGCGGTTGAGGGCCTGGATCAGATCACCGGTATCGCAGGGCTCGATATGCTCGCCGAGAATACAGCTGCCCCGCCCGGCTTCACCACGATCGCCCAGCCGCCAGGAAAAGCTTGATTTGTAATGATGGACGTTCTCCTGCCAGCTCTTCACTTCCCAGATCACGTTATTGCGGGCGTCCGCCACGCAGGCCCATGGCCCGAGTTTAGGAGCGACTTCCGCGCCGTTCGCGTCCAGCTTGCGCCAGCGCGCCAGTTCCGCCTGCATCCGGCGTTGCGCATGTTCGCCGGAAGCGCCGGCGTCCTGTCCTCCGTTGACGGTCATGGCCACAATCATCGCAGCCGGGGCCACAATGCTAAGAGCGATTCCCGTGATGATCTGAGTTCGCAGTCGCTTGCTCATGGACTTACCCTCAAGCGAATGGGACGGTGATGATAGGCATGACGGGTTTGCGCATGATCAAAGGGCGCCACCCACATAAACACGCCGTCCTCAATCGCAATATCAAAGGCGGACCCCGTGTCTCTGGCGCGGGCCAGCTCCAGATGCCAGCGCCCGTCACGCCATTGTGCGCGACCGCGCACGTCACCGCGATCGCCTTCGTAATGGCTCATCCAAAGCACGGAGGGCAGCCCTTCACCCACAGGCGTCTCATCACGCTCCGCCTTGTATGTCCGAGATCCATACCAGGTCATGGCGTTCTCCCCTTTTGTCACGCCCGGTCCGTCGCGGGGCGTGCGCAGAGGCGTCACGCCGCTGGTGCGAAACCATTCCCAGTTCTGGCGCACCCCGCCGTCCTCCACCGGATCGGGTTGATAGCCGGCTTTGTATCGAGGGCAAAACGCACAGGCCGCTTCCGGCTTGCCGAAGTGGTCGTCGTCCAGCACCGCCATATCGCCGCCGCGCACTGCTTTCCAATGCCAGACGTCGCGAATCGATCCGTCCGTTGTATAGTGATAGCCCCGACCCGAACGGCTGGCCGGATGCCCATCCAAAGGCCGGCTCCCCAGATGAATACTGTGATCCCCCCCAAAACCGCCGCCTTTAGACAGCATCACCGCCAGCTTGTCTTCGTAATAGACGCGCTCATCGTCTTTCTCGAAGCCCGCATGCAACGCCTTCCAGCCTGTTTCCGTTTTTTGCAGAGGCAGGTGGCTGTAGTCCGCCTGCGGATCAGGCCAGCTAATGAAGAAATAGACCGTATAAGGACTCGCCAACGCCTTTACTTCGACAGGAATGACGGCGTGATAATCATTGCCCTGGTAGGTGGTCACCGTCAGGGGTTTAGCATTCGCCCATGCTTCTTCGTCTGGAATTCCGTCGATTTGAATGCGCGCCTTTTCCGCCAGCGGCGCGACGGTCAACTCCTGGCTGTCCGCGCCCCCGCCCCACCAGAGCGTAGCGCCCGCAACGCAGGAAACCGCCAGCAAGCCCAGCCCCTGAGAGAATTTGCGTGGGATAAAGACCGCTGGCAAAAAACGCCCGCCATGGAGCGCCAGTTGCTCCGTCAAATGAGCGACGATCAACGTCAGCAGAAGCAAAGCGCCCCAATAATGAATCGCCAACACCCAGTCCAACACGCCTGCGCCCACTCCCAAATAGAAGACGACGCCGCTAAGAAGTTGTACCGGTAAAGTCAGATATAAGGCTCGTATCAGCAGCCCTTTGGGGCGATTTTGTGCAGCGTCCGTGCGCTTTTTAGCCCAGGCGAACAAAACGGTAAGACTGACAGCCAGCCACCCCAGCGCGGCGCCAAGGTGCCAGGAAATCATATCGCCCTGAGGGGCGACGGCAGTCCAGTATGCCTGCAAAGGCCAGTCGCCGTCCGCCGCCAGACGCATACCGCTGGAGAGACTGACGGTGAACAGGGAAATCGCGCAAAGATGAAGTAAAACGCGTAACCAGTGAGAAGCGGGAAAAATCATTTTCTGTTGTTATCGATTTAATGCACTCCGCCCTCAATGGCCCGGGCTTATGGAAATGCAAAGTTAAAGATGACTACCAATAGCGTTACTTCTATATAAATCATTGTCGAATAAGGAGTTTTCATCCTAAAACTCGAACATCGTCAGAACAATTGCCTTTCCTGCATAGTCCAATCAAGTGAAATCAGATCAGACTGCATTTGTGAAAGGCATGCAGCCTAGTCATCTCCTGTTGCAGGCGCATGACATAACGCCGAGAGGGAAACCAGATTTTGTGGAGGCGCAGCGCTTAACGGTGGGGGTTGGCGCCGGATAAATTTAGTGTGAGCGTTCATAAAACATTCCTTATTTCATGAAGACAAAGTGTGACGTGGGGTGTCACCCGTGCGAGTGTAAGTCCTGCTTAAATTTTAGCCCGCACGAAATGCAATTCAATCTCATTTACGCACGTTTCACAACCTGGATCACTATCAATCAGGCAGACAAATAGCTTCCTTCTATTTGTCTTGTCTGCTATTTGTCCGCAACGACAGGGCCTGCACAGGTCAGGTCCTGTCTCCCGCGGCTGGCCGCTGCACAAATTAACAAGTCAGAGCGACTCAGAATCCCAGACTGGCGCCGACGCCAAGCAGCGTCGCAACGCCCAGTACGATAAAGATCAACGCCGCCGCGCCGTGTACGGCGCGCACCGGCATGCGATGAGCAATACGATCCCCTAGCAGCACCGCAGGCGCATTGGCGATCATCATCCCCAGCGTCGTACCAGCCACCACCCCAAAAAAAGAAGAATACTGCGCCGCCAGCGCGACAGTGGCCACTTGGGTCTTATCGCCCATTTCAGCCAGAAAGAAAGCCACGACCGTGGTTCCAAACACGCCCAGTTTCGCGAATTTCGCCTCGCTTTCGTCGAACTTGTCGGGAACCAGCATCCATCCGGCCATGGCGATAAATGAGACTCCCAACACCCAGCGCAATATTTCCGGTGTAACCACAGACGTCGCCCAGGCGCCCAACGCGCCGGCAAAGGCGTGATTGAAAACCGTGGCCACGAAAATACCGAGAATAATGGGAACCGGCTTGCGGAATCTGGCGGCGAGAATAAACGCCAGCAATTGCGTTTTGTCGCCAATCTCTGCGAGGGCGACGATGCCGGTGGAAATCAGAAAAGCTTGCATTTGGGATATCTCCTGGGCCGGACTTAACCATATGACTACGCCTCGCCCCGGCCCAACCGGTGCGGCATAGTCAAAGGTCTTGCCAAGTTATGGAACCGTTTACGCCATGGCCTGTGGGCCAAGTGTGTTGACGCAAACCTCTTCAGGGCGAAGAGAGGCTACTCCCCAGTGACGCGGCGCATACTAGTGCAATGCGCCGCATAAATCCAGTGCATGTTTGTATTCGCCATAGCGCGCATCCTGCCGGCGGGAAACTGTTGTTGCGTATTGATGAGGAACATGGTCCCAGCTGATGGGAATGCGCCGTGGCGAACATCTTTTCAGATCGCCGACAGCAGGACTTGCAAGGGGTCTTCGCACACTCTGACACAGGCAGGTCCAGGCTCCCAGCGCCACTGTAAAAAATGGGAAAAGGCGGGATTAAATCATGACATTATCTATCATAATCAAAAGGTTGCAGGCATAACCTTATCGGACGATAAGTTAGTCCATACGCCCGGTTGTTCCCGCTTCGGTCAAGTTTTACTCTGCCTTGCCATGTTATTTATCAGACGCATCCATACGCCTGATTAGTAACACGCCGATCTCATGGTCATGTTAATAACTTCAAGGATCGACATGCAGAGTATTCAACAATCCGTAGGGCTCAGCGGCGTCAATAGAAAAGCCGACGTCATCCTCGCTCAGACACTGCTGAACCGCTTCGCCAAAACCCATAGCTCGCGCTTAGTGGTGGATGGCGTGGCAGGCGGCGCCACCGTTTCCGCCATCAAACGATTTCAACGCGATAAAGCCGGCATGAGCAAACCCGACGGGCGCATTGATCCCGGCGGACGCACCTTGAACGCGCTGCTGGAAGGCAAGCGCCTGCGCATCGCCTGGGGGAGCCGCACCTCCTCCACTTTCAACAACAAGGTCATCAAAATCGCCGCTGCGATGGGTATGTCTCCAGACTACCTCATGGCCTGTATGGCGTTCGAAACCGGTGAAACATTCAGCCCCCGCATCACCAACGCCGCCGGTAGCGGCGCCATCGGTTTGATTCAGTTCATGCCCTCGACCGCAAAGGCGCTCGGCACCAGCGTTCAGGCGCTCAAGGGCATGTCGGCGGTGCAGCAATTGAAGTACGTGGAAAAATATTTCAGCCCCTATCAGGGACGCC
Organism: Hahella sp. NS-SX17; assembly: GCF_057367735.1. Taxonomy (NCBI): domain Bacteria; kingdom Pseudomonadati; phylum Pseudomonadota; class Gammaproteobacteria; order Oceanospirillales; family Hahellaceae; genus Hahella; species Hahella sp. NS-SX17. The sequence goes on along the minus strand of NZ_CM170632.1, from coordinate 3,472,465 downwards.
TGCAGAATCTGGAGGATGTCTATCTTGCGGTGCTGTATCCCGCCGCGGTGGGTATGAATCCGTCTCAGGCCCTGTTCCGGCGCGGTACGCTCACCTATACCCAGAACAGTGGTTTTGATAAAAACAAAGACGGTATCATTACCCCCGCAGAAATTTCACTGAAAGTCCGCGCCGCTTACGAAAAGGGTCTTACAACGGGCTATATGGGATGAGCTATGACCGCACGCCAATCAATTTTATCGCTGTTTCTGATCACCATCGTCTTACCGACATTCGCTGACGAGCCCGATGACTCCACGCTGATCGTCAATTGGGACGGGCGTTATCGTTACGAATCCCAACAAGGGAATTCCGCTGGCGGTTCGCCAATCATAATGATCCACCTGTTGACCGTGGCCAAAGGAGAGACGCCCTGTCGCCTTGAAATCAATGGCTTCCAGACAGCGGAGAACCTGGTTTGCGCCACCGAAAAATCCGGCGCGCGCATTGATATCAACTTCGTATCCCATGCCGGCGGTTTGGTGAAAAACAGCTATGGCGTGGAAGTCTACAAACCCGGCGAAACGCTGTTTTCCCTGGAGCGCAGCGCGCAGGACGGCGATCTTATCACCCACTGGGGAGCATTGGCCCCGGACGGAGTGAAAAGTCAGAGCGGCGCCTACTTCGTGAAAGAAGCGTCGGAGCAATCCCTTTCATCGCCGCAACAAAAAACCTTAGACTTATCGTCTCCAGCCAATCAAAAAAACGAGTCAAGTGAATGATGAAACTATTTAAAAGGACCCTTACCAATACACTACTATCCCTGCTGATCGCTTCCGCTCCCACCCTGGCCTGCGATGACGATCACGCCGGGCCGCAAGCCGGAGCGCCGGCCAATATCGAAAGCGTCATCAAAAAACTGCGCACTGAAGGCGCCATTCCAGAAAGCGCTACTTACGCCGAAGCGGAGGAAGCTGCGCGGCAGTATTTGAGAGAAAAAGCGCATGCTTCCGCGCAGTCAAAAAAGCTCACCGAAAAAACTAAATCCGGGATCGATTCCGGTCAACCGCAATACTCGCCCGCCCCCTCTCCCAACAACTCCTGACACGCACGGCGCGGGCTCCGGGCCTGCGCCGCTCATACTAAAGATTATTTACCCAAAGTACTGATATTATAGAATTTTTTCTGGTTTACTAATTAGCGCGACCACGTAAGCGCTTGCTTATGAGGCCGTTTAAAAGGAAGCAAGGACGTCTCCGGCGTCCCTCCGTAATGTACGTTATTGGGGACGTTTGACCGCTAAGGACATTCCTTATCGGATCGGCAGGGAAACTATAAAACCAAATGGCTTTTGTGATCGTCATCCGTCACCGTTCAACGGTTGCATCGACTTTCACTAGGCGTCGCGGGGACTTGGCGTTCACCTGACCGGCGCGGCATCCGCGCCTGTCCGGGCGAACTACTTTTTTATCTCGTTTTGAGATCCGCCGGCAATCAACTTGCCAGCTTTCCCCGCTTGGGCCGAAACCGGCTTAACACAAAAGGGCAATCAATAAAAAAGGAATTAATCATGCATAAAAAAAGCATACTGTCGCTCGCTATATCGGGGCTGCTCGCCTCCGCCTCGCCATTTGCGGCCAACCAGCCGCATCAGCATGGCGCAGGCGCTTTCGACCCCAGCATCGCAAATGAAGGCCGCCTGATCCAAATGCTGAAGGCCGGAGGCAAAATTTCCGAAGGCGCTACGCTGGAAGAAGCCACCGCCAAATTGCAGGACTGGTTAAAAGAACGCAAAGCGCACGAACTGCAGCGCGCTCACATGCAGGCCACAACTTCAGCTACCGCTGCGGCGCTGGCTGAAGTCCCCCGCCGTATAAACAGCGACCATCTGAGAGACCAAAGATGGCGGGAGCTGGACAACCGCAAGCTGTTTCCCGATAACCTGCAATTGGAAGAATGGACCGAAGGCGCCCGTAAGGCCAAAGTACTCGCCATTCTGATGGAGTTCCCGGACTTTCCGCATAACTCCATCCAGCCCGGCGAAACGGACATGTACTACGAGGACTATAACCGGGAGCACTTCCAGGACCTGTTATTCTCCGGCTCCGGTTACGAAGGGCCCAATGGCGAAAACCTGATCTCCATGCGTCAGTATTATGAAGCGCAGTCCGGCGCCAGCTATTCTGTCGAAGGCAATGTGGCGGGCTGGTACATGGCGCAGAAACCAGCGGCGTTTTACGGCAACAACGTGGACGGCGACGCCCGCGCTCTGATCCGCGAAGCCCTTTTGGCCGCGGCGGCGGACCCCAATGTGGATCTGAGTGACTACGACATCGAAGACCGCTATGACCTGGACGGCGACGGCGACTACTGGGAGCCGGACGGTCTGGTTGACCACGTGATGGTGTTCCACTCCGCAGTGGGTGAGGAAGCCGGCGGCGGACAACTGGGTGAAGATGCAATCTGGGCGCACCGCTGGAACCTGGGGCAAGTCTTCCCAATCGAAGGCACCACATCCGAGTCCGACAACTGGGGCGGCCTGATGGCGGCGTACGACTACACCATACAGCCAATCTCCGCCGCAGCGGGCGTATGCGCGCATGAATACGGACATGACCTGGGTCTGCCGGACGAGTACGACACCCAGTACACCGGCAAAGGCGAACCGGTCTCTTACTGGTCGATCATGTCCAGCGGCTCCTGGGCGGGCAAGATACCGGGCACCGAACCAACCGGTTTCAGCGCCTACGCCAAAGAGAAGCTGCAAGGCATCTGGGGCGGTAACTGGCAGCACGGCGCCACCCTGTCCATCGACGAACTGGACCGCAAAGGGGAAGTATTGTTGCTGGACGAAGCAGTCAGCAAAGGCTCCAACAACGATGTCATCCGCATCGACCTGCCGAAGAAAAAACGCGTGATCACCACGCCGACCAGCGGCCAGTACGCGTACTTCGGCGGCAAAGCCAACGACCTGCACACCAGCATGTCCTACGAGTTGGACCTGACTTCCGCCACCTCCGCCAAACTGGCGTTCAAAACCTGGTACGACATTGAAGCAGACTGGGATTACGGCTACGTCATGGTGGAAAGCGAGTCAGGAAAAGTCAGCCTGCCGGCTCCGATCACCACTGACGCCAACCCCAATGGCAATAACCTGGGCAACGGCATCACCGGCGCGTCCGAAGGTTGGGTGGATGCTGAATTCGATCTGTCCGCTTACGCGGGTCAAACCGTTAAAGTCAGCATTGAGTACTTCACCGATTCCGGTACGCTGAATCCCGGCATGTACGTGGATGATATCGCCCTGTCCGTAGACGGAGCGGTGGTGGCCAGCGACAACGCGGATTCCGCGCCAGTATTCACCTTGGATGGCTTCGCCACCAACGAAGGCTTCACCTTGTCCAATCGCTACTACCTGATGGAATGGCGCACGCACAACGGCGTTGACGTCGGTCTGGAGCGCATCAGCGTGTCCGGTAAATTGATGTCCTTCAATCAGGGACTGGTGGTTTGGTATGTGGATGATTCCTGGGATAACAACCATGTGGGCGTTCACCCCGGCGAAGGCTTCCTGGGCGTGGTTGACGCCGACCAGAGAGTGGTGAAGTGGGAAGACGGGGCCGTCGCCTCCACCAAGTTCCAGTTGCATGACGCCGCATTCAACGTTATCGCGTCCGAGCGCCTGAAACTGGACCTGACCGATGTGGACTCCGTTGGCTCCACCATTAAAGACCAAAACCGTCGCCCCTATCCGCGTTTCATCGATCGCCTCAACTACATGAGCGACGAGATTCCTGATGCAGGGCGCAACATTCCGGAATTCGGCCTCAACGTTCTGGTGCTGTCACAAAGCGCCGATGGCAAAGTAGGCAAAGTTCTGGTGAGAAACACCACTTCCCGATAGTCACCCTTACGACTATTCGCTAAGCGCCCTGCAGGGCGCTTTTTTTATGCGTCGGGGCCAGAGATGCTCCTGTTGCGCCACCGGCACGGAACCCAGTATCTAGCTGACTTATAACTGATTTCTCTCCGATGCTTGATTCCCGCATTCCCGGGCCGTAAGATCAGCGTTCGATCATATTCAACGATTTGCAAACATGACCCAAGCTCAGGACATCGCCAAAGCCTCCCCTGCATCCAGTCTGGATGTTGGCCGCGTTAGCGTCCGGGATGTTTTCATGTTTTGCTTCACTCCCCCGCCCCGTCGCCTTCAAGCTGGCGCGCCTCCGCCGCCCGCACTTCATTGAAATAAATTTCGCGCCTTCCGCTTGAGGTCAGCACTGCGCTGACGTGGTCGGCATGTCTTTTCCCTGCGACGGGCAATTAATTATGTCTATAAATCGAACGACGCTACTGTCTTTGGGCGCGACGGCGCTCTTCGTGCTCCTGTGGAGCAGCGGCGCTATCTTTTCCAAAATGGGTCTGGAGTCCGCCTCCGCTTTCGCCTTTCTCCTCCTTCGTTTCACCATCGCTTTTATTGTGGTGCTGAGTATTGGCCTGAATCGTAGCCAGTGGCTGCCGGCGCCCGGTACGCGACTTCGTGTGGCGGTGACCGGTTTACTTATGATCGGCGGTTACTCAATTTGCTACTTCAAAGCCCTGGAGCACGGCGTCACGCCGGGAGTGCTCGCCACCGTGCTGGGCGTGCAGCCTATCCTGACCTTGCTGGCGACAGAGTCCGCCTTTTCCCTGCAACGTCTCTCGGGACTCTTTCTGGCGTTATCGGGACTGGTTCTGGTGGTGTATCACAGCATTGGACTGGCGCAAATTTCCACGGCCGGCGTGGTGTTCGCCCTGGCCGCCTTGGGATCGATCACCACTGGCGCCATTCTGCAGAAAGGCGTCAAGCAGTCGCCCCTAGCAGTTCTGCCGCTGCAGTACGCCATGACGCTGCTACTGTGCCTTGCATTTACGCCTTACGAGCCTTTAACCGTGACAATCAGTCTTCGCTTTGGCGTGGCGCTGTTATGGCTGGGGGTCGTTATCTCAGTCATCGCCACGCTACTGTTGTACAGGCTTATCCAGGCCGGAAATCTGGTGAATGTCACCAGCCTCTTCTACTTGGTTCCCGGCGTTACCGCCGTCATGGACTACCTGTTTCTGGGCAATCGAATGTCTCTTCTGAGTTTGCTTGGCATGGCGGCTATTCTGCTCGGACTGACTCTGATCTCCAGGACGCGCCAAACACAAAGTGATGGTTTGGAGCCCGTTGCGGCGACGGAAAGGTGATCACTTAAGGCCTTCTTACATAGCTGGGTAGCGCCCAACACAGGGCGCTGCTTCTATGCCCTGGCGATGACGGAATCAGTCTCGCGTCGGATCGTGGTGTTTCAGTAGCTCATCCAACGTCAGCAGATAACTGTCCACGAAGGTCGCCATGAAATATTCCACTTCCGGCATCTGCAGCGCACGGATGCGCGCCTCCACATCCGCCTTGGCGTCCTCAAACTCCTTGTTGCCTGCGGCCACTTCCATCTGACACTTGAGATAAGCGCTGATCAGATCAGCCGCTTTGACGAACTTCACGGCGGCGGCGTCAAACTTGTCATGCAGCAACAGAGACTCAAAAGGGTTTTGCAGTTCGTCCGGCAGCGTGGACAACACTTCTTTTTCCGCTTCCCGTTCAATGGCGTGATAAGCGTGCTTGATCGCGTCGGAGTGATATTTGATGGGGCTCGGCATATCTCCGGTGATGATTTCCGAGACATCGTGATACAAAGCGGCCACCGCCAGGGCGTTAGGGTCGACATCGCCATTGAACTTGCGATTGCTGATCAGCCCCAACACATGGGCGATGGTGGCCACCTGCCAACTGTGCTCCATGACGTTCTCCTCCACCACATTCCTTTTCAACCCCCAACGTTTGATCCAGCGCAGGCGTTCAAGGTAAGCGAAGAATTTACTGGTCATGGGCGAGTCTCCTGGGGCAATGTCGGCGGCCGGTAATAAAGACGAATTATAACCGTCCGCCCTCGTCTACGCCCAGACGTCTTCAGGCTTCCGCAGCCCCTTCATGATCGCGCCGCAGCTCTTGTCTGGCGTGGCGGAATACCTGGATAGCGGCGCTTAGCGCCAGACAGGCCATGACGCCAGCGACGATCAGGTCAGGCCAGGCGGTCCCGGAGCCGAATACGCCCAGCGCGGCGAACATGACGGCGATATTGCCCAACGCGTCATTGCGAGTGCATAACCACACGCTGCGCATATTGCTGTCGCCCTCTCGGTAGGCGTACAACATGGCGGCGACGCCCAGATTGGCGACCAGCGCCAAAGCGCCGATAATTCCCATGGTGGACGCATCCGGCAAGGTTCCCGCCATAGCGTTCCATGCCGTCGAACCCAATACCCACACGCCAAAAGCGCCCATGGAGGCGGCCTTCAGTAATGAAGCCTTCGCCCGTATGGCCAATCCCATGCCCAACACCCAGAGACTGATGCCGTAGTTGGCCGCATCTCCGAGGAAGTCCAGTGAGTCCGCCAGCAATGATACGGAGCCAGCCTGCAACCCGGACAATAATTCCACCGCAAACATGCCGCCGTTGATCAACAGGGCCCAAAACAGGATTCTGCGATAACGTCCGTCGACTTTCGGTTTTTCTTCATGCTCATGGTGACAGCAATGCATACCCATTCGTTGTTCTCCTTACATTTGGATATGCTCAGGTTAAAGTCTGGAGTCGCTACAGGGTCAAGCGCCCAGTAGAAAAAAATCACCCCATCAGGAAGGGGGCGTTTCCCCGTGACAAGGACACTCGCCTTCCGCCGGATCGTGATTCAATCCTGTCAGAATGCCGCACTCGGAAGCGCGATTGTGAATACGACACTTATCGCGCAGGGATTGTAGCTGCTCCCTGAGTTTCTCCAGGTCGGATATTTTCTGCTCCAGCGCCACCAGATGGGAATCCACCAGGTCATTGACCTCGCCACAGTCCAGAGAGGGGTGATCGCGAAAATACAGCAGGGATTTGATTTCGTTGAGAGACATATCCAGAGAACGGCAATGGCGAATAAAGTTCAAGCGCTCCAAATGACTGCGTCCGTACTCACGATAACCAGAAGCGCTGCGCGGCGGCGCCGGCAGCAGGCCTATTTTCTCGTAATAGCGGACGGTTTCCGCATCGCAGTTTGTCGCTTTCGCCAGCACGCTGATTCGCATGATTTCCCCTCGTCCGATCGCTGTCGCCAATAAAGTGAAAGCGGAAAGCGACGCTTATCGGGTGACCATATAAATACGCGTTTTGCCGCTTTCCGTCTTCTGATAATACAGCTCAGAGCCGTCGCCGGAAATGGAAGGCGCTTCCGCCATCGCATCCTCGCCAACTCCTGTCACCTCTACCGGCGATTCAAACGGCTGACTGGTGGAGCCGCGCACCGCTCGCATGATCAACGCGCGGTCACGATTATTGGCGCGGTCCGCCAGCAGGATACGGGTAAAAAACAGCTCCAGCCCATCCGATGAGATCGCGGGACTGTACTCGATATCCCGTGAGTTGACGTTTTCCATCACTCGCGCGACTTCACTCTGGTCGTAATAGTAGGTAGCGCCGCCGCGGTGGGTGGCGAAGTGAATATCGGCCCGCAGCAGCTGCCCGCTCATGAAACCGCCCGCGCCCCAGGCCGCCTCAGTGAAATACAGTACACGGCTGTCCGGGCTGACTTCCGGTCCCATATTGCCCTGAAATTTGCGGGCGAAGGCATTCGCCTTACGAGGCGGCAGTCCGTCAATCGCGCGCACGGATGTCAGCTTGCCGCCGGAAAAGCGTCCGCTGCGCACCATGGAGTCCACCCCCGTGTCGGAAAATACCAGATTGTTATCTACGTCGATGGCGGGCGCGCCTTGCAGATATTTCTCGTCCTCGCCCTCAAGGCTGATCTGGCCGCGATAAGCCCAGCCGCCATTGGCGTTACGCTCGGCGTAATGCAACAGGCGTCGATTGTTCTCAGCGCCGCCGTTAAAGAACAGTGTTTTACCGTTGCGGGAAATGTAGGGCTCTTCCTGATTCATCGGGGAACCGTCAGGCCCGTTGGGGAGACCGGAAATCGTCACCTGCACAGGATTTCCGAAATCAGCCGCGTGGGTGAACCCAGCAGCGGAGGCCAGCGTCAATATACAGGCGGTCAAAACGTTATATCGCATATGCATTCTCTGTATGGTCTTTCGTTGTTCTACTCCCTACAGTGAACATCCCTGATATTTGTTCTAGTTTTTCCCACAGCTTTCCCCATTCTGCCGGGCCTTGAGGGCAAATAAACCAACCTTCGTCACAAAAGAAACGAAAACCAGTTCACGTAATGCGCCGCCCCATGTTGGCGGGCGTCCAGGGAGGGAGCCAGTAAGGCCACCAGTTATGCAAAAATTACGCCCCGATTACTGCTTTAAATACAGCACGTAATAACGCAACTTTCAAGTTATCTGGCGCCACAGAACGTAAAGAAATGCACTAAATTGGTGTTTTAGTGGAATGATAAAGCGCCAACTTGGCGCACTTTGGTTTACAAACAAAGGCGCGCCTCTTTGTAGGGCTGACGTTAGGAGATCGAACTGGCGGTTTGCGCAACCACTTCATCACGCGGGTTCTTCGGATAATATTTTTCCGGCAGGTGCTCAATATGCGAAAAGAACTTGGTGTCCTTATAAGGCATTTTCATGAATCCCGAGACGCCTAATCCCTTGATCAAGGGAATAGCGGCGATGATGGCGTCCAGACAATAACGAAATTCCTGTTCTCGGGAGGGGTCAAGCAGGCGGTAATAACTGTGGATCTTCAAGTGGGTGGGCAGGCTCTCAAAAATGATCAGCCCCGTATGATGTATATTATTAAGAAGTTCCAGTATCTCCATGATTTCTATAGGAAGAACAAGAAATTCTTCTGGGTCGGGACCGTCTTCAAAATAGGAATGCACCCGGGTTTGATCTTCCAGATCCGGGGTGGCGCTCACCTCGTAGCCCAGACTCAGTCCTGACTCGGGAATGAAGGGTTTATCCGGCCCGTCGCGGTCTACGTGTAAGGTGTCGCGGGCGTTAAACAGACAGCTCTTGAACACTCCCTGCCGGTGTATCGCCCGCGCCAGATTCACCATATTATTCACGGCGGCGACAAACGCTGGCTTTAAATCCGGGTCACGCAGATTAAGACTGGTGTCGATATACACGCCCTCCTTCTCCCAGCGCACCGCCAACCCGCCTACCACAGGATAGCGGCCAAGACGGCTGACGGCGGCGATGAACGCTTTTTCGACCTCTCCCATGCCCTGCATGAAATTCTTGTAGTAGCGATCCAACTGCACGTCGTTAATCTCTTTCAGCTCTTCCTTGACGCCCTCTTCCCGCAGGAAGGACTTGCGCGAGCTGTACACCACTGTATCGATGCCACGCTTCTGCGGTCGCACCCAGACCGGCGCCAGCGGCGTTTCCTGAACCGGCGGCAGATCCAGCATGACCAGTCGCGCCATGCGCGGCATATGGCGCAGAAAATAGTCCCCCGCCTTGGCGCGCACGGCGGGATCGTCATCCATCATGGCGTCCAGCATGCGCGCAAACTCCGCCGGCAGGCCAAGCGATACGGCGGGCAAGGCGCGATGGCCAAAACGGCAGGACTGCCCGGACGCAAGCGCATACAAGGTTCCCGCCACGCCCTGCTCGTCGAAACGAGGCGACGACAGGCCGCCATTGAGCTGCTCGTCGCCGATAAAGTAGACGTCGCCCAGGCGAGCATTGGTTTGTTGCAGGTCGCTGGACATCAGCTCCATGACGTTGGCGGAGACGTATTGATTGTTCTCGTCCAATTGCGCAAAGACGGCGGAGCCCCAGTCGATCAACGCCACCTGCTCGGTTTCAGGGTCATACACCAGATTGGAAGGTTTTATGTCGCCATGCACAAGAGGGCGTCCCGCCGGACCTTTATCTGAGCGGAGATTTCTTAATATATCAGCAAGTTGTGCGGCAATCTTAATAATAAGTCGAGGTGGAAGCCGTCCTACTTTGAGAGAATATTGCTCAAGATCCACTCCCGGCGCGCGCTCCATCACCAGAATGGACTGCCGGCGAATGCGCTGGAAGGCGATCAGGCTGGGCACTCTGGGGTGCTCCACCAATCCCAGCATAAACGCTTCTTCTTCAAGGCGATCCTGCAAGTGCTGGGGCAAGGTGATGCGGGAAAATTTGAAAACATACTGTTCGCCGCCGGCGGTGACGCCGGCGAACACAAAACCGTAGGCGCCCTTGCCCACCATTTCTATATCCCGATAGCCAAGCTGCTCAAGCTGGACCTTGCACAAGGCAACCCAGTCCTTGAGCTTCTTGGCGTCATTGTGACTGAGCAGGTAGATCGACTGCTCTTCCGGAATATAGAACTGTTGTAGTTTAGGCGCGCCGGTCATTCACTCTCACAGGGTTATCAGCTCAGATGCAACAACATCGAAGTCGGGTCCTGCAGGTAAGATTTCCACATATTGCTGAAGCGGGCAATGGTCCCGCCATCGATGATGCGATGATCCCCTGACCAACTGATGTTCATGATCGAGCGCGCCACCACCGAGCCCTCGCTGTCGAATCTGGGTACGGTCTGGGTTTTGCCCAGCGCCACAATCGCCACTTCCGGCAAGTTGATGATTGGCGACGCGTAGGTGCCGCCCAGCGCGCCAATATTCGAGATGCTGATGGTGCCGCCCTTAAGGTCTTCCTGACGCACTGAGCCATCCCGCGCCGCATTGGTCAGCCGCTCCACCTCCCGCGCAATATCGAGAATGCTGCGGCTTTCCACATGCTTGACGTTGGGCACCAGCAGACCGACTTTGGAGTCCACCGCCATGCCAATATTGCAATGCGGCAGATAATGAATCTCTGTGCAGTCTTCATTGACCCGGCTGTTCATAATCGGATGTTTGAGCAACGCCAACGCCATGGCTTTCATGATGAAAGGCATCAACGTCAGACGCACGCCCGCTTTTTCCGCTTCCGGTTTGAGCTGCTCACGCAAGGCCAACAGGTCGGTGACGTCGACCTCATCGCCAAAAGTGAACTGCGGAATGGTTGTGGCGGCTTCCACCATGCGTTTGGCCATGACCGCGCGCACGCCGCGAATCGGCTCCACTCGCACTTCGCCGATGCTGGCGGGTGTTTCCGGGGCTTTGCTTTGCGCGGGCGCAGCGTCAGCCTGCAGGGACTTCTGATACTTATGGACGTCTTCCTTCAGCACTCGCCCATGCTTTCCTGAGCCTGGCACGCGGTTCAGGTCCAGAGACAACTCTCTGGCCAGACGTCGCACAGCGGGGCTGGCGGGGACTTTAACCCGTCCTGAGACCTGCGCCGGTTTCTGCGCAGACGACGCCAGACAGGCGGACCTGGAGGCGCTGTCGCCATTGACCCTGGCGGTCGTCGCAACAGGCGCTGCGCCATCCGCTTCAAAGGAGAAAAGGGGCGTATGCACTCTGGCGATATCGCCTTTCCCGTAATGCAGTTTCACGATGCGTCCGGCGCGAGGGGCGGGAATTTCAACCACCGCCTTGTCAGTCATCACATCAACGACTGGCTGATCCTCTTCCACATGGTCGCCTTCCGCCACACGCCATTCAACAATTTCGCACTCTACGATACCTTCGCCGATATCCGGCAGGATGAAGTCGTCCCCGCTCTTCCCGGCAGGCTGAGACACTGGAGGTGAACTGTCCTCCACCGCTGCCTTGCTGTCCGCTTGTTTGACCTCCGCCACCGGCGCAGGCTCTTCATTGGCCGCTTTCGCAGCGCCCGCCATATCCACTGCAAACAAAGGAGAGTGCACTTTGGCGGTGTCGCCCTCACGGTAATACAATTTGGCGACGCGGCCGCTATTGGGCGCAGGAATCTCCACCAAGGCTTTGTCGGTCATTACTTCCGCCACAGGCTGGTCTTCCTGTACGAAGTCCCCTTCCTGCACCAGCCATTTAACCAACTCACACTCAACAATGCCCTCGCCAATGTCGGGCAAAATAAAATCAGTCACCATCTTCGCCCCCTTAAAAGTTCACGCTCTGTTTAATCGCTTCATAGATCTTCAGGGGATCCGGCAGATACTCTTTCTCCAGCACCAGCGGGAAAGGCGTATCCAGACCGGTCACCCTGGCGATGGGCGATTCCAGATAGAGGAAACAGCGCTCCTGAATGGCGGCGGCGATTTCGCCGGCGAATCCGCCGGTCAAAGGCGCTTCATGTGAGATCACCAGACGCCCGGTTTTCAACACCGAATTGGCGACAGTATCCACATCCCAGGGAAGAATGGTTCTTAGATCGATAATTTCGCAGGAAATGCCGTCTTTTTCCGCCATTTCCGCTGCTTTTTCGATGTATTCCATTTGCGCGCCCCAGGCCAGCAGGGTGATGTCTGAGCCTTCCTTCAACACCTCCGCTTTACCCAGAGGCAGCTCATAATCTTCCTCAGGCACCTCGCCTACAGAGGCGCGATAGATGCGTTTGGGCTCGAAGAACACCACCGGGTTAGCATCACGAATGGAGCTGAGCAGCAACCCTTTCGCCTGATAAGGATTACGGGGAACCACAATCTTCAGGCCCGGCGTGTGCGCAAAATAGGCTTCCGGCGATTGTGAGTGATAATGCCCGCCTGAAATGCCGCCGCCGTAGGGCGTACGAATAGTCAGGCCGCCGACATCAAAGAGGTTGCCGGAGCGATAACGATATTTGGCGGATTCATTCACAATCTGGTCGAAGGCGGGAAAAATGTAATCCGCAAACTGGATTTCCGCCACCGCCAGATGGCCTTGAGCCGCTAATCCGTTGGCGAAGCCGATAATGCCCTGCTCCACCAGCGGCGTGTTGAAACAGCGGGCGCGACCGTACTTCTCCTGAAGATGACTGGTGGCGCGGAAAACGCCGCCGAAAACGCCGACATCTTCGCCGAAACAAATTACTTTTTCATTCTCCGCCATCGCAATGTCGAGGGCGTTGTTGATCGCCTGTAACAGGTTCATCTTAGCCATGCGTCATTCTCCCCGCGCTCTTGGGATACGCGTCCGGATACTTGCGGACATGCATCTTGAGTTTTTCTAATTGTTCATGCAGTTGCGGGGTCACTTCGTCGTAGACATCCGTCACCAGCGACTCCACCGGCGGCGGCGGCCGTTTCTCGGCTTTCTTCATTGCGTCCAGCACTTCCTGGCGCATGCTGTCCTGAAGTTGCTTTTCTTCCTCCTCGGACCACCACTTTTTCTTGATAATCCAGTTACGCATACGCGCAATGGGATCTTTGGCGCGCCAGACGTCTTCTTCTTTTTTGCTGCGATAGCCGGATGGGTCGTCGGAGGAGGAGTGGGCGGCCAGACGATAAGTCATGGCTTCGATCAAAACAGGTTCATTTTCTTCCACCGCGATCTTGCGCGCGGCCTGGGTCGCCAGGTACACCGCCAGGATATCGTTGCCGTCTACGCGAATGGCGCGCATGCTGTAACCTAACGCCCGCGGCGCAATGCCGTCTGCGGCGAACTGTTCGCTGGAGGGAGTGGAAATGGCGTAGCCGTTGTTACGACAGAGGAAAATAACCGGCACTTTGTGCACGGAAGCCATGTTCAGCGCGGCGTGGAAGTCCCCTTCAGAGGCGGCGCCTTCGCCGAATACAGTTACGGTGCACAGCCCCTTGCCTTCCAGTTTCTGACCGTAGGCATAACCGGCGGCCTGAGGAATCTGGGTGGCCAGAGGCGAGGAAATCGTCATGTAATTGAGTTTGGCGGAGCCGTAGTGAATCGGCATTTGCCGGCCCTTGCCATAATCCAGCTCGTTGCCGAACAGCTGGTTCATGAACTCATCCACCGAGAATCCGCGATAGGCCAAAGCGCCCTGCTCCCGGTATTGAGCCATGATCATGTCCCGGTCATCCAACGCCGCAGCGAAGCCGACAACCGTGCCTTCTTCGCCGGTGGATTGCAGGTAAAAACTGAGACGCCCCTGACGCTGAGCGGCCAGCATGCGTTCATCCAGCACACGGGTGAACACCATGGTGCGGTAGATCTTCAGGGCTTCTTCCTGATCCATCTCCGGCAGCTTAGCCCCTTTATAGGTCGCGCCATCCTGTTTCAGGACCTGAAAGATGGGAAACTTAAATTCATTTCCCTGAATGAATTCAGGTTTATGAATAACTTCTATTGTTTTTGTTGTTTGACTCATAGGGTCCTCTTCCTGGATACGTTCGGAGGCAAGACGGGCCCCTTTTGAAGGCTCCGCTCCACTTTCTACTGTAGACGGTAATCCACCCTGAGGATAATAGACTTTAGTGACGTTGACGTAAACGTCAGCATTGAAAAAAGATGCGGACTGTTCAATCCAGTGACTACAGAGTTTTGTGCGGCACGAAATTGCTCGATATATCTGCTTTCGTAAGCAATTGAAAGCCCCTCCTGCGTGATCAGAGGAGCTCAGGAGACAAAACCCATGTCGTCCCATAAAAGAAGTCTCTCGGCTTGCGGGCATCAATCGCAAGAGATAACCCAACAGCCGAGCGAATGTTATGTAGGTGGGGGATAGTTAGATATCTGAATCCGTGATTACAACTATCGTGTCAAAACAAGCGAAATCGATTAATACGCTTGAACTGATAACGACTGACGATTATGGAAAGGTTTCATCAACCCTTCCATTCCTGGTTGCCTTTGCCAAAGGCTGTGGACACAAATCCTGGTACATTCCGGGCGTACGCGCTGAACTTGCCCGCACTTTCCTTGGCTAATACGTAACCAGACACACCAAAAAAAACCGCAGCCAAAATACTACTGGCGGAGGAGAACATTTCATAACTTTTCTCAAGCACTGTGTAGCCCGCAGCCCCGGTCACTCCAGAGATAACAGACTTTGCCGCAAGTTTTTCCATTTCCGCGATAAATGCTTGACGAGCGTCTTTGTTACCTAAAATATCAGTAGGATTAACCTGAACGCCAGCATAGTGTAAGCCCACTTTTTCACACAGGTCTTTCAACGCTTTTTCCGTGGTGTTTTTCCCTCGTGGGTTGGAAAAATACACAATCTGATTTTCCAACTTATTCCCAGCGGCAATTACATTATTGGCAAGAGGGTTACTTTGAATAGTTTCCAGGGCTTTTACAAAAGAGCCCGCCCCTTCGCCATGAATCAGCCAGCGAATATTCGCGTTTTTCTTTTGCGCATTCTGAATCATGGAGGCTATGTTTTTCACGTACTGCTGGTTGTTGAAATCATTATTCAGCCAGACCAGAGAAAAGTGGCTACCCGCCTGTTTGACGGTGTTTGGACTGAAGGCCACGGAGTAGGCGTTGGCGATATGGACAAAGATCTTCTGACCAGCTTCCTCTTTGTTTGCAAACTTACCCACCACCGCTGCGGTATGGGCACCGCTCCACTGATGGCTAAGTTCCATCACCGTCTGTGGTTTATTGTCTGTTTCCCAATCTTTTTCCGCCTGATTCCAACCAACTTGGTAAAGCCCAGGATTATTGCTGGTAGCCGGCTCAAGGCCTTTTTCGTCGACACACAACCACAACACTTTGACATCACCATTTGGCTCAATACTGTATTGCAACCGCATAGCCCCGAAGTCTTGTTGTTTCATCCCGCCGGTCTGGGCGCCGGGAGTCAGCGCCAGCGTATAGATAGCCCTGTACATACTGGTCATGTAAAAGTTCCCGGAGTGCTGACGCTTAATCCTCAGCCAGTTGTCATAATTCCGCTTATTGATCAGCACATTGCGCTGCACATTGGGATCTTCTTCTTTAGTGATAATCGCAGGCCATTGTGGGTCCTTAAGAGACACAACTTTCTCCTCGTTTAAGTTCGTTATTTAGATGGTTTCCGGTGAGCAAATATACTTAGGGGACAAAAGACGGCGGTGAGGAACCGGGTTTAAGAATCACCACACGGGGTTCGCCTATGCCGGACTCTCCATACCGCCATTCCGGGTACACCCAGTTTTCCGGCTCCCGCTGGAGTGAAATGCGGGCACCAGGCCAGCGCTGTCGGGCCTGTTCCTGCCGGGCTCGGGCCGAGGGACTATGTTTCAACTCGATATGGTGGCAGACCTTGTCCCGCAGGACATTCAGGTGTCGGATGGCGTATTCCACGGGGGCATAGCCGTTGTTATGGAACATTAGACGAAGGTAATGGCGGTCATCCAAGGGGGTCACGGCGTAACTGGAGTATTGGGCCCGCATAAAAGCCTCCTCTTCAATCAGCTCTCCCAAGTTCTTATGTACTTCATAGTGCACCCATAAGCTATCGCCCGACTGACGCACCGCCCAGTTCACTGGTGCGATCCTTTCACCTCTGGCTGGAGTATTCGGCCCCATTTGATAAATTAAGTGTATTAGCGCCTGCTCCAGATGATGGGGGTTAAAACAACTCATCCCTTCCGGCAGGCAGTTAGCCCGTTCCACGACCGCAATGAAGGTCGTATAACCCAGACGCCTCAAGCGCCAGAACGGGCCGTAATAATCCCAGTTTCGCTTAATAAACACGGTGCTGGAAAAGGGGTCATCAAGGGTGCTGTCACGGTACAGCGCTGGGTCATAAATATTGACCTGGGAAATCGGTGCTTGTACGTCCTCAAATCCATCAGAATCGTGATGAGGTGGCAGTTGCAAACACAGTTTGGCGCCGCTTAAGTCAATTTCGATATTTTCTGGTTTGTCTAAGCCAGGAATGTAGGGATGTCTGCGGGAGGCGAATAAGCGTTTTAGCATAGAATATTTGGCGTTAATCCATTTCTGCCCTGTCAGCATAAGCGACAGAGGCTACTCACTATATGAAGGGTATCGCAAATACTAGGGACAGGCTCTAATAGGGTCAATCGTCCATATTACTTATGTTTTGTTGGTCGTGGGCCAGCGCGTGGATTGCTGGCCATGTGAAATGACCACAATGTGCAGCGTTTTACTCTCGCACAGGTACGTTTTTCCAGATGTTTCCAGCAAGCAAATTTACTTAGGGCACAAAAGTCGGAGGCGGCGAACCGGCCTTCAGTATCACCACACGGGGTTCGTTGTCGTTTTTTCCATCTCGCCACTCTGGATACACCCAGTTTTCAGGTTCTCGGCGGGGAGAAATGCGAGCATCTGGCCAGCGTACTCTGGCTTGCTCCATTTGCGCTCGGGACGAGGGACTGAGCTCCAGCGTGATATGTCTGCATACTTTGTCTCTCAGGGCATTCATATTCCGAATTGCGTCTTCCACTGGTACATAACCATGATTATGAAACATCAGACGCAGATAATGGCTATCATCCAGAGGCGTCACCACATAGCTTGAATAACTAGCCGCACTGGAAGGTGAAGGCGCATGGACTTTGCTTAGATCCTTGTGGATTTCATAATGCACCCACGAGCTACCACCTAAATTCCGAACTACCCAATTAACTGGCGCTAATATTTCTCCAAAATGTGGATTCTCTGGCCCCATACGATAAAGCAGACGTATGAGGGCTTGCTCTAAATGATTAGGGTTAAAGCAACTCATCCCTTCTGGCAAACAGTTAACCTGTTCCACCACTGCAATAAAGGTGGTGGAGGCCACTGGCTGCATACGCCATATTGGGCCGTAATATTCCCAACCCCGCTTAATGAAGAAAGAGCTCGAAAATGGATCTTCAGGTGTACTGTCACGATAGATTGACTGGTCATAAATATTGACCTGGGGAATAGGAGCTTGCCTTGCTTCAACCCCCTCATAATTGTGATGCGGCGGCAGTTGCAAGCACAGCTTGGCGCCGCTTAAGTCAATTACGATATTTTCTGGTTTGTCTAAGCGAGGAACGTAGGGATGTCTACGGGAGGCGAATAAGCGCTTTAACATGGGGTACTTGGCGTTTGTCAGCGTAAAACGAATAAAGGCTACTAAATGTTGAAATCAGGGATACTAGAGATGAGGTACAGCAGGGTCAATCGGTCGTTTTATTAGCGGCATGCGCTGAATTCCTGTGACAACTTCGCCTTGAGCGCCTTTATATCGCAAAGCATTGGGGCTATAAGGTGTTTCGGCTGTTGATGATAGAAATCAGAAAATCATCGGTTTTCCCGGGTCGCCTGGACCCGGGACTCAGTCAGGATGTCTTGGCGTTGTAGGTTTTGCCTCGCCGCAAGGCTCGTGGAATGGGTAGTTTCATGCCGTTTTTCACTGACACCATCAGTACGGACAGGAAGATGACTCCGCTTCCTAATAAGGTATAGATGTCCGGCGTTTCATCGAAGAACGCCCAGCCGATCAGGTAGGCCAACGGTAAAGAGAGATAGCTGATGTGGGCGGCGATGGCGGCGCTGCCGATACGCAGGCCGACTATCCAGAAGTAGCTGTATACAGAGCCTAATACGGCGATCAGGCCGATAAAGGAAAAGTCTTTTACAGACACCGGCGACCAGTCCGCCACCGCCATGGGGCCCGACATCAGAATCGTCAGGATCGCCAGCCAGAACATCAGGCTGATAGGGCTTTCCTGAGAGCCGTACTTTTTAGTGCCGATATGTAGCAGAGCGAAGCCCAAAGCGCCGGCGAACGGATAAATAATCTCCAGCGGCGTGAAGTCGCCACTGGGTCGGGCGATCAACAGAACCCCGATAAAGCCGACAAGTGTCGCCAGCCAATGTCCAGGCGCTACCTTTTCTTTCAACCAAAGCGCAGAGATGGGCACGATAAACAAAGGCTCCGCGAAGAAAATCGTCACCACCACCGCCAGCGGCAGATTGGCGAGAGAATAAAACAGCAGAAAGGAAGCGATGCAGTTGAGCACGCCGCGCATCAGGTGCGCTTTCGGCGTCTTCCAGACGAAAATATCCGCGCCTTCTTTTACCGCCATGGGTATTAAGAGCAGCGCAGCGAAGCACCACCTCAGGAACAGCAGCTGCCATGTGTCGACTTCTTCCCCCACCTGTTTGACGAAAGCATCCATCCCTGTGCCAGCGACGACAGCAATAAAAACAAACGCCATGGCTTTGCTATTGTGTGTGTTTTCCATTTTGGTATCCCTGTTTTTTATTCACGGTTGACTGCTCGGCGTTCACCCCCTTGTGAACGCCAAAACCGCATCGCGTCACGCCTGTGTCAGAGACACAGGCTCGCCGCTCTGGCGTCCGCCGCCGCCCGGGCCTTGTTGATCCTCCCGGGAGAAGCGGGCGTCAGCCAGCGGTTTAACTCCTGATGCACGCGCGGCTCGAACAGCCCCCTCTCGTTCATCCACTCATCATTGAAAATCGTCGGCAGATATTTTTCCCCTCCATCACAGACAATACAGACCATCGTCCCGCCGCCACTCAGGTTCTGAGCGAGCTTGACGCTTTGATACACCGCGCCTCCTGCCGAGCCGCCAATCAACAGCCCGCGCTGACGCGCCAGATAACGGCAGGTTTCAAACGCCTCCGCATCGGTCACCTGATAACCGCAATCCACTAACTCCCTACGAAACGCCGCGCCGATGGAGTCACCCGGTGGAACGCCGGTGCCGGATTGGTAGTAAGGCCCGCCCTCATTTCGAAACACCACTGACCCCACCGGCTCTACGCCAAAGATGCGAATATCCGGACAATAGCGCTTCAATTCCGAGGCCACGCCGGTGATGGAGCCTCCAGTGCCGACACAGGCCACCAGCACATCGATGCCGCCATCGGTGTCGCGAATCAGCTCATGAGCCAGCGTGCTGGAGTAGCCGCCTGGATTCGCCAGGTTGTTGGACTGATCCATAAAACAGGCGCCCTCGATTTCACTGGCCAGACGCGCCGCCGTCAGCTCTCTCTCCACCGTCGCCACCTCATCGTCGGCGTAATCGCCTTTGACGATATGCACTTCTCCGCCATAGGCCTTCACCGCCATGACTTTCTCGGCCGCGGCGTGATGATCCATCACAGCGATAAAGCGAAAGCCCATTTCCGCCGCCAATAACGCCAATCCGGTTGCGGTATTGCCGGAAGACGACTCCACGATGACGCCGCCCGGCTGTAAACGCCCCTCGCTCAGCGCAGTTTCGATCATGCTGCGGGCCATGCGGTCTTTCATGCTCATGCCGGGATTGAACTTTTCCAGCTTCAGCAACAATTTCCAGGAGCAGTCCTGCAAAGGCAGCTCCAGTAGAGGGGTCTCGCCGATTAATTCCGACACTTTCGTTTTAATCATGTTCATTCCTTATTCGTTATATATCAGTGCTTTCCAGTCCTGATTGCGAAACTGCTCAGAACGACTCATCCAATCGCCATGACCAATCGCCATGCCCTCCTTCATGGGCGTCGGTTGCGACTAACGCAAGTTTTTGCGGTGTCGGCGCACGATGAAAACGGGTCTCCATGAGATCCATCTGATAACCGGCGGTGTTCACAAAGGCCAGACAATCTCCTGGTTGCGGCAGATTCTTGAAAGGAATCCATCGCTTCGTCAGCACGTCCGACTCCAGGCAGCTACCGCCTGCGATATAGGCGACGCCAGCATCGCCCTGGCCAGCGCCAATCACGATCGGGTCGACCAGAAATTCCGAATGGAACCAGGTTTCACAAGCGCTGAAGCTGAAGCCGTCGATGATGATGACGTGCTTATCCGCCCCCAAACGTTTGACGCCTTTGACGCGAAACAAGGTGGCGCCCGCCTGATCCACCAACGCCCGCCCGGGCTCGGCGTATAAGGCCACACTCTCCTGACGCAGGCGTTCGCGATTGCCGCAGGTCGCCAAAATGTCCTCCAGCGCTTCTTCCTTGACGCGAGGGGACCAATAGGGATAAAAATCGTCCGGGGGGCGGCCGTCTATATAGTATTGAGGCCCGTTGTACCTTTGGAACGCCTCCCAACTGTCTCGGGAGAGGTATCGGGTCGGAAAGCCGCCGCCGATATTAACGCCATGGGCGTTAAAGCCCAGTTCACGGAAGTAGCGAATCATTTCAATGGACACCGCCAGCGCCTCGGCCCGCTGACGGATGGAGTAACCTCCCAGATGAAAGGCGACGCCCTCCAGCTCAAGTCGCCCTCTGAACGGTTTCAGCGCATCCGCCAGCCTCCTCAACATCTCGCTGTTCATACCAAAGCGACTGGCGCCGACGTCGCCGTTCCAGCGCAGCTTGATACGGGCTTTACCCCCTTTGTGAGACGCCAGCAGCAGCTCCTGCAGGCCATGGAATTCTTCCGCCGAGTCGATGGCGACGACCGCTCCCACTTTCACGCCCAGCTCGACAAAATCAGGGCTCTTGAAAGCGCCGGACAGGGAGCATTTATCGCCCTCCACGCCCGCCGCCAGGGCGTCTTGCAGTTCGAACAGGCTGGAAGCGTCCGCCCCCACGCCATTGATCGCAGCGGCTTTAAGAAAGCTGTCGCAGCGGTTGACCTTCATCGCATACAACAGGTCTCCGCGGATGTCGGCGTTGGCGTAGACCCGCCGAAAGCGGTAAAGATTTTCTTCAAATATCTGTGGAAACATCAGGTGTACGGGGGAGCCCTGCGCTTCCATCAGAGCATTCACCCGGGCCGGATCGGAATCCAGCACTCTTTGCGTCAGAGGATGAATCAACGGCGCCAGACAGGGCGCAGCCTCTCCTCTCACGCCGCCTTGCCGGCATGATTTAATTGTCACCATTACTACCCTGCTCCTTCGGTTAACGCACCAACGCCATGGGACGTTGCGGCCAACCCGAGGGGAAATAACGTGTGATGCTGTCTTCAAAGCCCCCGCAGTATTCATAAGCCCAATCACGAATTTCAGTGAGCATGGGGGTATATACGTTCAGTCTTTTAGCGGCTTCCAGGAAGAAATCCATACCGTAAGGCACATCTTCCGTGAAAATACGATGGCGACGATTGACTTCAAAACCGCCTTCGCACGTCAGCATGGGAATCTTGATGCCGGCATAAGCCGGGTTGGTGCGGAAGGTGGTGTACAGTGTGCGTGGATCGGAGATCTGTCTGCCGTATATTTTCACGACATCTTCGTGCAGCGGCAGAGCGAACGGAAATTCAGAACGATAGACGTCTTTCAGCGCAGCCAGAATGGCCTGCTGCTCTTCGTCGCATTTTTTGATGAGATAGGCGGCGAACTCCGTAAGATCCTCATAGAAGTTCAGCCGTTCCTTGAAGGGCTTGCCGTCCCACTGCGAATACGGCCCCACCAGAGAATACAGAATTGGCAAGTGCTCTATGGGGTTGCCGGCGCAGGCGCTCAGCTCAATGTAGTGCTCCACCCGGCTCGCCGGCTGGTAGAACAGCTTCTCCAGGGCTTTCTTGGCCAATTCCACTTTGATATGGGTTGGATTGGAAATGGCGTAAAACAGTTCCTTCTTGAACCCGAGTATGCTCACGCTTTGGCCCGGCACAAGATGGGACGCCATTACCGGCGTGTCCTTGATGCCCCAGGCGTACACATTGGAGCGTCGGCCGATGTGATAGTCCACCATCCAGTCGAAAGCGCCCCAACCGGGTATCGCGCATAGCTGCACGACCTTGTCTTCAGAAATCAGATTGGCGATCTGCGCCAATACGCGGGGACGATCGTTAGCGGGATTGGTGATAAAAATCAGATCCGCCTGAGGTATGACTTCGGCGGGATTGTCCGTCACCCGCACCGGCTTGGCGTGTAGATCCTCTCCATAGGGGGTGGATACGACAATCTGGCCATTGGCGCCCAGTCTTTCGTTTATTTCCTGGGCTTTCCGGGTCAGCATCGAAACTTCCTGCCCTCGTGAGGCGAAAATACCCAGAAGCGCGTGGGCTTGTTGGCCCCCGCCAATGATTACGATATTCATATTGCGAACTTCCTTTCCATTACTTCTTGACTTGGAACATTGGTTTGTCAGGTCAAACGCGTTACCTTACGCTTGGCGTTGCTGCGTTATATCGCTCTGAGCCGGGTCCTGCAATTGCCTGCAACATCCGGGTTTGCGGCGGGCTTTCCATGTGCGCCCCTGGCCTGGGCGTCATACGCTGGAAAATCATTGGATGAATGTCGGGTTTGGACGCCCGTTGTATCACAAGCCTCCAAACAACCACCCACAAAACCAGC
This sequence comes from Hahella sp. NS-SX17, assembly GCF_057367735.1. Classification (NCBI taxonomy): domain Bacteria; kingdom Pseudomonadati; phylum Pseudomonadota; class Gammaproteobacteria; order Oceanospirillales; family Hahellaceae; genus Hahella; species Hahella sp. NS-SX17. Next base: position 3,449,519 of record NZ_CM170632.1, on the reverse strand, counting down.
GACGAATCGAACGGTGCGTGGACGGAGAGTTGAAATACCAGGCCAGTCAGGAGGAAAATCCCTCTAACCGGCATGACGACACATCTATCCGGCCGACGGTCCGCCTCTCATTGCGCCAGTCAAACCGCCGCATTCCGAGAACTAAACCTGTCGCCGCGAACAGTGACAACCTTGTCAAAATCATGCAAAAAGCAACGTTACAATTTGTTTTTATTTAGAAAAAGATATTTTAATCGACTCAAAAAAGTAAATTGATTATATTGCACATCGCTGTGATATTTTTTCCAGGAGGGATGTATGAGGAGTAACTCACGGCCTTCATTAAAAGCCTTGGAAGTTTTTGAAGCAGTCGCCCGCCACCAGAGTTTTTCTAAAGCGTCAGAAGAGCTGTGCATCAACCACAGCGGGGTCAGCAAGCATATCAAGTCTCTGGAGCTGCATTTCGAAAAGCGGCTGTTGGTGAGAAACAACAAGCAGGTGCAACTGACAGACAGCGGACAGCGTCTGTGGGAGCAGCTAACCCAGGCCTTTGAAATCATTCGCGGCGCCTGCGGCATCCCCCACGAAAAGAACTTTATCGAAATCAAAGTGCCCGTCACTTTCGCCATTCGTTGGATGCTGCCGCGCCTCAGCCGCATTCGCGAAGAAACAGAGCTCAATCTGAAGGTGACGACCGCCTGGCGTCATTCCGTCGATTTTCTGAAAGAACATTACGATATGGGCATCATCTTTTGCGATGACCCGTCCGAGGAGTTCTTTTACGAGGAAAACCTGGTCGCCGTGTGCTCCAAAGACTATTACGAGCAATTGCGCGGATTGAGCGACCAGGAGATCATGAATCAGGCGAATTTCATCAGCCCCAACCCCTCTATGTCCGACTGGGAACTGTTTTTCTCCCATACGGGCCTGTCCAGCGCTCAGGTCAGTGCGGACCGGATGCTGATCATGGACTCCATGGAATCCGCCATCACCGCCGCCGTGAAATTCAGCGGCGTCGCTGTCACCGACGTACTTTACGTGCAAAATGAACTGGCCAACGGCCAATTGATCAACGTGTTTTCCCGCACCGTGAAGACTGGCCTGGGCTATAAGCTCACCTGCGTCCCCTCGTTACGGGACAGCCGGGAATATGAAACCTTACAGAAGTGGGTTACCCGCGAGGCCAACAATCAGCCGGCGCGCATCATGGACAAAGAGGCCGTGACAGCGGAATAGCTGTGACCACGGTCTTTCTTCCTCGCCCTCTTTCCGCCGCACTGCATTACCGCCTCTACCGCCCACGCTGAACCTTTCCGTCGTCCTCTGCGTATCATTCCCAGTATTCGCCAAAGACATTGCAATAACCTCACACAGATAGCCCAACATGACCCAATTCCGCATCGTTATCGTCGGCGCTTCCGGCGCTATTGGGGCCGCCCTGACCTATCGGTTCGCCAGCGAGCCCGACGCCGAGGTATTTGCATTCTCCCGTTCGCCTCGCACTTGGGAGCACAGCAATATCCAGTCAGGCCGCCTGGATTTTAGCGATGAGGAATCCATTCAACAGGCTGCGAAGATCGCCGCCGCTTCAGGTCCAATTGATAGAGTGATCGTGGCGGCGGGTCTCCTGCACACGGCGAGTATGCGACCTGAGAAGGCGCTGAAAGAGCTGGAAAGAACGAACTTTGAAGCCTGCTTCCTCGCCAATGTTATTGGTCCGATGCTGGTGGCCAAACACTTCCTCGGACTGTTACATCCAAGCCGCCCTGCGGTTTTCGCCGCCTTATCCGCCAGAGTCGGCAGTATCTCCGATAACCGTTTAGGCGGCTGGTACGCTTACCGCAGCTCTAAAGCCGCCCTGAATATGGGGCTCAAGACCGCAAGCATTGAGGTGGCGCGCCGCAATAAACAGGCGATTGTCGTCGGTCTGCATCCTGGCTCCGTGGCCAGCGCCCTCTCCGCACCCTTTCTGGAACGCGTCCCGCCACAGCGGCTTTTTACGCCGGATCAGGCCGCAGGGTATCTCATGAAGGTTATCGAACGATTGCGCCCAGAGGACACCGGCAAACTATTCGCCTGGGATGGTAGCGAGATTCCGTTTTGAGGCCTTCAGTGGGCTAATAATGCGAGTCAGGATTTGTCCGGCGTTGCAGGAGATGCTCGCCGAGATACACTCAGGAAGATAAATCATCCGCAGGCGTCGGGACTCAGTCCCAACGCCCGCTTCGATCTGTTTAAGCAGCGGCCACCACGGTGTAGCCGAGATAACTGGTGTAGGCGATGTACACCGCCACCAGAATACCGCCTTCGACGCGGTTGATGCGGCCCTGTTTGCCTTTGAAGCCATAGCCCATGACGAATAGCGCCAAGGTGAGGCCAGCCATCAGCGACCAGTCGCGGTACAGGACTTCCTGTTGCACTTCCAGAGGATGAATAGCGGCGGCGATGCCGACGACGGTGAGCGTGTTGAACAGGTTGGAGCCGATGACGTTGCCGATGGCGAGGTCGTGCTCGCCTTTACGGATCGCCGCCAGCGAAGAGGCCAGCTCCGGCAGCGAGGTGCCGACGGCCACGATGGTCAAGCCGATGATCAGGTCGCTGACGCCCAGGCTGTGCGCTATGGTAACCGCGCCCCACACCAGAATACGGGAGCTGACGATCAACAGGATCAAACCGGCGACCAGCCAGAATATGGCGCTTTTCAAAGGCATCGGATGCGCGATCATTTCATCGTCCACCTCTGACGCCAGGGCGTCGGAGCGTTGCTGCATGCCTTCGCGGATGGTCCAGCCCATCAGGCAGGCGAACACAACCAGCAGAATCGCCGCATCCAGTCGAGTCAGGTCGCCATCCCATAACAAGCCAGCGGATAGCAGCGTAACCGCCGCCAATATCGGCAGTTCTTTACGCAATACCTGTGAGTGCACGGCGATGGGGCTGATCAGCGCCACCAGACCAAGAATCAAGGCAATATTGGTAATGTTGGAGCCGTAGCCGTTGCCCAGCGCCAGTCCGGGATTGCCCTCAGACGCAGCCAGGGCCGACACCACCATTTCCGGGGCGGATGTGCCGAACCCCACGATCACCATGCCTATCAGCAGGGGCGGCATGCCTCCATGCTTCGCCGTCGCGGCGGCGCCTTCCACAAAACGATCCGCGCTCCAAACCAACAGCGCCAGGCCAGCGACAATAGCAAGCAATGCAAGCGTCATGCGATCACCTCGCCATTAGCGGAGTTCGGCGCGTACGCCCTGGGTGCGACCGGATTCCAGGGAACGGAGCCCGCGTTAAGAAGAGCAAGTAGTTTCATCATATGCAGCCTCTGGGGTGGAAGGATAAACGCCAAGACGCACGAAAAACATCCACCCCTGGGTGTTTTTCGTGCGTCTTAGGTCTCATCAATCCTGGGAGGGACACGATCGCCACGGACTTTGCGCCCGGAGACTGTTGACGACCGTCCCGGCTGTCGCCGGGAGACTACTCCCCTAAGAGTGGGCGAATCCTAGCAAACTCCGCTGAGCGGGACAACCGAAACCCGCAAGCGCACCGGCCTGCGCCTCCGAAACCCTTGCGCCCCGCGGCTTAGCCGCCATTAACAATCGCTCAGGTTACATTGCATTGCTCACCTTCACTGCTACAATTTTGATAACGGAGCTGCTCAGGAAGAGAAGAAAGATGAAAGGCATCGTTTTCACCGAATTTCTGCAACTGGTGGAAGATAAATTCGGGCTTGAGGAAGTCGACGCTCTCATTGATGAGTCCCACGTGTCAGGGATATACACCTCCGTAGGCACCTACGACCACAACGAAATGGTCGACCTGCTGAAAACCTTAAGCACCCGTCAAAGCGCCCCCATACCCGACTTGTTGAAAACCTTTGGCGAACATCTGTTTGGTCGCTTCTATGTGCTGTATCCGCAGTTCTTCGAGGGTATCAACAACTCTTTTGAGTTCCTCAGCAAGATCGACGTTTATATCCACCAGGAAGTGAAGAAGCTCTACCCAGACGCGGAACTGCCGCGTTTCGACTGCTCGCAGCCGCAGCCCAGCCAGTTGCTGCTTTTCTACTATTCAACCCGACACCTGGAAGACCTGGCGGAAGGGTTGATACGGGGCGCGCTCGCCCACTTCAATGACGGAGCCGTACTAAGTCAACGAACCGAGGAAAAGGACCATATCACCTTTGAGCTGAACAAACCCCAATGACAACCATCGCCGTACTTGAACGCGCCCTCGCCCGGGAACGCGCCGCCCGTCATCAGGCGGAGCAATTGCTGGAGCAGAAAGCCAGCGAACTCTATGAAAGCCACCTGCTGCTGGAGGACGCGCTGCAAAAGACCGCAGGTATGGTGCATTCCTTGGGCGACATGGTCAAAGATCGCACCAAGCGGTTGGAGGAGGCGCGAGACGAAGCCATGGCCGCCAACAAGGCGAAAAGCCTGTTTATCGCCAACATGAGCCATGAAATACGCACGCCCCTGAACGGCGTTATCGGCATGTTGCAGGCCATGTTGCAAGGCGACCTGTCCCGGGACCAAAAAGCGCGCGCGAAGACCGCTTTCACTTCCGGCAAACTGTTGCTGGCGGTGATCAACGATCTGCTGGACTTCTCCAAACTGGAAGCGGATAAAGTCAATCTGGAGCGCATTCCCTTTTCGCTCGGTCGTCTGCTGGATAGCTGCCTGCCTGTCGTCTGCGGTCAGGCTTCCGACAAAGGGTTGCGCCTGACCCTCAGTCTGGCCGCCCACCTGCCTGATCAGATAATGGGTGATCCGACACGTCTCAAGCAGATTCTCTGCAACCTGCTCTCCAACGCCGTGAAGTTCACCAAACAGGGAGAGGTGACGCTGTACTGCTACCCGGTGGAGGACCGCCTCGTCTTTGGCGTCGCAGACACGGGCGTCGGCATTCCCACAGATCGACAACAGCAGATTTTCGAGCCGTTCAGCCAGGCGGATGACTCTCATACGCGACGCTACGGCGGCACCGGGTTAGGCCTGTCCATCAGCTCCCGGTTAGTCGAAGCCATGGGCGGACGCCTGCAAGTGCGCAGCGAGCCCGGCGCCGGGGCGGACTTTCACTTCTCCTTGCCCTACCACTCAGTGTCTTTGGACGGTGCGACTCGGGAACCGCCACCCGCTCCCTGGGCTGACAAACCTATTCTGCTGCTGGCGGAAGAATCCATTGCGCCATTTTTCAAACGTAGCCTGCGAGAACTCGGCATCGCCAATCTGGCGCCCTCCAGCTCTACGGAGGAGGCCATGAAAGCCCTGGAGTCCGCCTACCGGCCCTTTGATCTGATATTGATCCATCAGCAGGCGCCGCCCACGGCCATTTTGAATTGGCTGCGCGACAAACACGGCGATCAGGTCGTCACCTCCGTACAGGTATTCGGCTCCCAAATGAATCTGGCGAACGATGAGAATATCCAATACACCGAGTTACGGCCCCCTATTCGTCCCCATGACTTATTCATACTGCTGCAAAACCATTATGTAGGCGAAATCTGTCGACCCTGCTGTCTGGATGACGATCCCGATGACCCTATCGAGCAAAGCTGGTGGTTCGGGGGCTCCAGGGTGCTGCTGGCGGAAGACAATGTGGTGAACCAGGAAGTGGCCATTGACCTGCTCAGCTCCGTCGGCGTCAAACCCGACGTGGTGGACAACGGCCTGTCCGCCGTCCACGCCGTGCAAGGAAAAGAATACGACCTGATACTGATGGACGTACAGATGCCGGAGCTCAATGGCCTCGACGCCACTCGCGCCATCCGCGCCCTGGGAGGCCGCTATGCGGACATTCCCATTCTCGCGATGACCGCACATGCGCAACAAAGCGACCGCGATCTGAGCCGTGATGCAGGCATGAACGGCCACATCGTCAAACCCTTCGCCGCAGAGGAACTGTTCCAGACCCTGAGCCAATGGCTGCAAAGCCAAACCCCCGCGCCTCCTAACGGGAAAGACCTTCACCCCGAATCTGCCGGAGCCCACGACATTCCCTCCCTGCCAGGCCTCAATATCACTGAAGCCCTGCAGCGACTGGGAGGACGATGGCCCCTGTTCCAACGCATTCTCAGCAGCTTTTATGAAAAGTGGTCGGATACGCCCCAGGAACTGCGAACACTGACGGAGCAGAACGCCGTGGGGGAGATCTCCATCATCACTCATGGCCTGAAAGGCAGCGGCGCCACTATTGGCGCTGAAACCCTGGGGAAAGCCGCCAGCCTGGTGGAAAGCGCCGCCCGCGCAGGCGACCATGGCAAAATCCACGACCTCATGGGCCCTCTATTACAAGCACTGGAGGAAGTGCTGACGGGACTATCCCGCCTGGACCGGCAAGAAACCGCACCTGCGTCATCGACTCCCAGCCAGAAGCATGCTCCGTTACTGCCGCAATTGCTGCTTCTGAGGGGCTACCTGGAAAGCGACCTGGGACAGGCGCAAAAATCTCTCTCACAACTTCGCGCAACCATCAGTGATCCGCCACAGGCCAAATTGCTGTCGGCGCTGGAGGAAGCCTTGTTCCAATTTGATATCGAGCGGGCTCAAACCCATTTATCCCAACTCATTCAAACTCAGGATGAACCACAATGAGCGACGAAAAGCCCCATGTGATGATCGTCGACGATTCTCCTAACGACCTGCATTTTCTGCTGGAGAACCTGAAAGACGACTATGCGGTGCAAGCCGCCACCAGCGCCGCCAAAGCGTTGCAAATGGCGGAGAAAGACTCGCAACTGGATGTAGTGCTGTTGGATGTGACCATGCCGGAAATGGACGGCTATGAATGTTGCCGACGCCTGAAGGCGAATCCCGCCACGCAGCATCTGGAAGTCATTTTCGTATCCGCTCACGATACCGTGGAGGAAAAGCTTGCGGGCTATGATGCGGGGGGCCGGGATTACCTGATCAAACCCGCGCAACCGGACGTGCTGCGGAAAAAAGTACGCATGGCGATCCAGCAAATACGACAGGCCAAGGCGGGAGAAGAAGCCCAGCAAGCGGCGATGTCCACCGCGATGACCGCCATCACCGTCGCCGGCGAGCAAGGGGTGATTCTGGAGTTTCTGCGTCGCAGTATGAGCGTCGACAGTCTGCAGGATCTGGCGGGGCTGGTCATTGATACGCTGGAGGAGTTTGATCTGCAGGGCTCCGTGCAGATCAACCTGGAGAACGACAAAATCAGTCATAGCAGCAAAGGCTTCGTCTCGCCCCTGGAGTCTGAACTGCTGCTCCGAGTCAAAGATCAGGAACAGCGCCTGCTGGAGTTCAACAAACGCTTGTTAGTCAATATTCCGCCCTTCTCACTGTTAGTGCCCAAAACCCCGGATGATGAGGAGAAAAAAGGCCGCGTCCGCGACAACTTGTTGCTGTTGCTGGAGTGCGCTGAGTTTCGCCGCCAGGGACTGGAGAACCAGATACTGATAGCTCTGATAGAAGGCGTATTGAGGGACAGCCGCAAAGCCCTGAAAGAGATCAACGATATTCGCGAGCGACAACATAAAACCGCCTTCCAGGTTCTGGAGGAAACGCTGGATGAGCTGGTGATCGCCTACGACAGTCTCGCTTTACTGGAAAGCCAGGAAAAGACCTTGACCAAGGTGGTGCGCAAAGGGCTGGAGCGCACTTTCAAAACCTACGAGGAAGTCACCGGGCTGGATGATCAGTTACAGGCCATTATCCAGCGCATGGAGCACTTCCGGGGAGCCTGACCGCTCCCATTCTCCGGCGCGGATGGCGCATGCCTGCTGTGTACTGAAACGTCCCCGTCGCCACAAGGCTGAACGTCATCACCGCTGGGCGCTGGCGGTGAGAGAAGCGCCCATATCCAAAATACACTGCGGAATACGATCCAAGGATATTTCCCGGACTACCGCGCCGATTTTCGCCGCCTCTTTGGGCATGCCGTAAACGATGCAGGAGCGCTCATCCTGACCAATAGTCAGGGCGCCGGCGTTGCGCAACTCCAGCAGCCCTTTGGCCCCGTCGTCCCCCATGCCGGTCATGATGACGCCTAACGCATTGCGACCCGCTGTCTGGGCCACAGAACGGAACAACACATCCACGGATGGACGATGCCGGTTCACCGGAGGCCCGGTCATGATCTCGACAAAATACTGTGCGCCACTGCGCCGCAACAGCATATGCTTGCCGCCGGGAGCAATCAGCGCACGCCCCGGCGCCACCTGATGGCCGCTTTCCGCCTCCAGAATTTCCAGTTCACAGATACTGTTCAAGCGCTCCGCAAACGCCGCGGTGAATTTTTCCGGCATGTGCTGGACAATCACGATACCCGGGCAATTACGGGGCAGCCGCGTCAGCACGTACTCCAGAGCCTGAGTGCCGCCGGTAGAGGTGCCCAGCGCGGCGATTTTATTGGTGGCGCTGAATGCGCCGCCGCTGCGCAGCGGTATCACTGCGTCGGCGGTCAGCTTGGCGGGCGTCGCCGTCGCCTGAGCCGGCGCAGCCATGGATGACATATTGCGCATGTTGGCTCTCGCCGCCGCTTTGATTTCCATGATCAGTTCGCCAGCGGCGCTTTCCAGATACTCTTTCACCCCCACAGTCGGCTTCGCCACCACCGCCACCGCGCCGGCGGCCAGCGCCTTCATGCTGGTCTGCGCGCCCTTGCTGGTCAGACTGGAACACATCACCACCGGCGTGGGCCGTTCCGCCATCAGCTTTTTGAGGAAAGTGATGCCGTCCATACGGGGCATTTCCACGTCCAGCACCACGACATCCGGCCACTGTTTGCTCATCCTTGACTGCGCAAAAATCGGGTCCGCCGCAGCGCCGATCACTTCGATATTCTTGTCCCGCTCCAGCACCTGCTGCAGCACTTGCCTGACCACAGCCGAGTCATCCACCAGCATGACTTTGATCTTAGTGTTCATCGGCTTCCCTTCCTTAGCCACACATCGCCGCTCCAGACGTCGAACACCAGATTGCGATGAGCCCGGCCGCCGAGGTCTTCGCCCACCAGCCGAAATCCATGATGCTTGAGCAGGCGATACGCCGCTTCAATGTTTCTTTTACTCACGTCGATAGAAGACCCCTCCAACATAGAGCTGCCTCCAAAGATTTTGACCTCGTATTCCGGCGGCCGCGTGTTCTCCTTCTTTAAGGCGGCCACCAACAGTTGCATCGCCTCGTCCGCATAACGCCCGTCCAGCCCGTGATTGGACGCTGCGCCGTTACGCTGCGGAAGCATGTAGTGACACATGCCTCCCAGGCGCTTTTTGGGATGCCACAGCACCACCGCCACGCAAGAGCCCAGCAACGTCTTCATGCGGGTGTCCGCATCGGAGAAATACCATTCCCCCGGGTCCAGATAAACCTCCAGAATATCCTGCGGCGCTTTTCCGGCGTCGACCATGCTGGGAGCGTCTTTCTGAATCCAGACGTCCCCGTTCCAGACATCGAACACCAGATTGCCGCTGCCGTTATGATCCAACGCCAGCTTGAGGCCAAAATCATGCAGCAGCCTGCCCGCTTCTTTCGCCGTCTCGTCGGCGCCGGGACCATCGAAGACAAACAGCTTCGCCTCGAAACGCCGAGGCGGCGCCCCCGCGCGCACCATTTCCAGTTGCAACAGACTCAACGCCGCATCCGCATAGGAAGCATTCAGCGCCCGACCGCAGGGCTCGCCGGCGTCCATGCGCACTTTCCTGAAATGGCACATCCCTCCCAGTTTCAGTTGGGGATGCCACAGCGTAATGATCCCCCCTTCTCCGAGCAGGCTGCGAATGCGGGTGTCGGCCTCCGCCAGATACAACTCCCCTACGTCCAGAAATATCTCTAGGGGCTCCTCCGGCTTTATCGTTACGGTTTGCGATACACGGCGGGACATATCTGCTCTAGCTGCTCCGTCACGCCATTCAGACTCTCCGACCTGCCGATGAACAAATGACCGCCCGTATGTAAATGCTGAACCAACTTCGCGATCAGTTGGCGTTTGGTGTCCGCCTGAAAATAGATCATGACATTGCGTAAAAAAATGACGTCGAACTGCCCGACATTGGGCAGTGTGGCGTTTAAGTTAAGGTTTCTGAATTGCACGGCGCCGCGCAGTTTTTTGTTCACCAACAGATTACCCTCCTCCGGCCCCACCCCTTTCAGGCAATAGCGCTTCAGATAGTTCGGCGGCATGTGCTGCGCCCGTTGCATGGAATAACAACCCCGCTTGGCGTGATTAAGCACATCGGTGGAAATGTCAGTCGCCAGAATTTCCCAGTTAGCCTGTCCCAATGCGTCATCCAGCAGCATGGCGATGCTGTAGGGCTCTTCCCCTGTGGAACAGGCCGCGCTCCACACCCGGAACGCGCGGCCTCGCGCGCGCTGGGGCAGAATATGGCGCTGCATATAGTCGAAGTGCTGGGGCTCACGGAAAAAATAGGTTTCGTTGGTGGTCAGGAGATTCAGTGCGATCTGGCGCTCGTCCGCGTCGGCGTCGATCAGTCGCAGATAGTCTCCGTAGCTTTCCAGGTTGTGCGCCTGCAAACGTTTGGCGAGACGGCCGGTGACCAGATTCTTCTTGGCGTCGGTCAGAAAGATGCCCGCCGCATCATGCACGAAGCGTTTAACAACGGCGAAATCCCTGTCGCCAATCCGATATAGCCCGGACTTGGGCGTAACGCCCTCGCCAACCAGGGTTTTGGTCATCAGGCCACGCTCTCCTGTATAACTTCCGCCAGACTGGTGATTTCATCGACGGAAAGCACCCTGTCGATATCCATGACGATGACGAAACGATCGTTGGACTTCCACATGCCCTGAATGAAGTCCACCCGGATCTTGGCGCCGAAGGCCGGCGGCGGCTGAATGTTGGTCGCGGGAATATCGATGACCGCGCTGACGCTGTCTACGATCACGCCCATGTCCTGGTTTTCTTCCCCCGAGCCCACTTCCACAATAATAATGCAGGTGCGCCGGGTCACCTCTCTTTCCGTTTTGCCAAAACGGCAGCCCAGATCAATCACCGGCACCACCCGGCCGCGCAGGTTAATCACGCCACGGATAAAATCCGGCAGGGTTGGAATCGGAGTGATGCCGCCATACTCAATGATTTCTTTGACCCCCAACAGCGGAATCGCATACATGTCCCCGCTTTGCATAAAGGTCAGGTACTGTTCGCTATCCGCGGGCTGAGCGCTTGTCTCCAATGCCTGAGCCATGTCCGTCTCCTTATTAATCTGGCAGACAAATCGCTTCCTTCTCTTTGCCTGCGACGAAGGTTTCCGGTTAAAAACGGATGAAGTGCGCTTCATCCGGCTCCTGCGTTTCCGCCGCCGGCTTGTTGACCACCCGCAAAGGTTTGACCTTGGCGGACGGCTTGGCCCCGAACTCTCTCTGTACAGGCGAAATCGTCCGCGCCGCGCCAGACAGGCTGTCGCCCAATTTAAAAAACGCCATGATATGCTGCAGTTGCTGCGCCTGACTGCTCAACTCTTCCGCTGTCGCCGCCAGCTCTTCGCTGGAGGAGGCGTTGCTTTGCGTCACCTGGCTGACCTGGGTCATAGCGGTGTTGACCTGGGCTACGCCGCTGGCCTGCTCGGAACTGGCGGCGGCGATTTCCTGCACCAGGCTGGCGGTTTTCACAATGGAGGGCACCAGTTCATCCAGTAGCGTACCAGCCCGTTCGGCGCGATCCACGCTGTTGTCAGCGAGATTGCTGATCTCCTGCGCCGCAGTCTGACTGCGTTCCGCCAACTTACGCACTTCCGCCGCCACCACAGCGAAACCTTTGCCGTGTTCCCCCGCCCGCGCCGCTTCAATGGCGGCGTTCAAGGCCAACAAGTTAGTCTGGTAAGCGATGTCATCAATGATTTTGATCTTGCCGGCGATATCGCGCATGGCCGTGACTGTGGCCTGCACCGCCTGTCCGCCCTCTTGCGCTTCTTTTGACGACTTGGTGGCGATGTCTTCGGTGATTTGCGCGTTTTCCGTATTCTGTGAAATGCTGGCGTTCATTTCTTCCATGGACGCAGTGGTTTCCTCCACGCTGGCGGCCTGTTCGCTGGCGGCCTGGGACAGGGATTGCGCGGTGGAGCTGACTTCTTCACTGGCGGAGGACAGGTTATCCGCCGAACTGCGCACCTCGCTGATGATGTCGGTGAACTTCGACACCATCTGCGACATCGCCGCCAGCACCTGACCGGTTTCATCCCGGCTGCTGACATTGACGCTCACATTCAGGTCGCCCTCAGACAGCCGATAGGCTACATCCGCCGCATGTCCCAGAGGGCGCGATATCGCGCGGGAAATAATGAACCCCAACAGCAGCCCCAATACAGCAGCGACGCCGATCACCGCCAGCATCACCGTTTTGCTGGTAGTGTACAGCTGGTCATTGGATACAGAGGTGGCTTTCGCGTTTTGCTCGATCACCAGCACCAGCTCATTCATCAACCCATCCAGCGCATCCGCCTTCGGACGCAGAGTATTCATGGCGAAATCGGTCGAATCCCGGCTCGACACCAGACTTTCCTGCCTGATGATGTTCAACAGGCGGTCACGCAACGGAATGAATTCCTGGTAAGCCCGATCAAGGTCTTTATACAGGCGTTTAGCCTCATCGGTTTCCGCAAGGCTTTTGGAAATATTCAGCTCGGTATTCAAGGCGGTGTCGAACTCCTGCACCGAACGCATGAAAAGCTCTCGCTCTTCTATGGTGCTCGCCAGCATCAGGTTGCGGAGCGCGCGGCTTTGGTTGAGAAGCTGGATATTGGCTTCCTTGATATGGGAGATGCCCAAGGTGTCGCGTTCATACATCTTGGTGTCGGACTCGTTGATTTTCCCCATATTGGAGATGCCGAGGTAACCCACCACCGCCATCAGTATGAGCATCAACAGAAAGGAGCCTATCAGCTTTACGGAGACTTTCAGATTATTGAACCAACCCATGATCCCTCTCTCCTATTTCCAGCGTTTCTTTCTCTGCTACTGGCGTTTAGTCAATGAATTCATTACATCCGCTTGGACGTTCGCACCGGCTCAACCCGCCGCTATTTTCCTGCCTGCGAACTGGTTCTGGGCGTTTTCCGCCCGGGTGACCAGTTCCGGGATATCCAGTATCAGCCCCACATCGCCGCTGCCCAGCAATGTGCATCCGCTGACCCATTTCAACGGCGAGAATATGTCTCCCAGCGGCTTGATGACGGTTTGCAGTTCGCCCATTAAACGGTCCACCACCAACCCCGCGCGGCGACCGGCGTACTGCACCACCACCACGCTTTGCCGATCAGCGGGACGACCGTCGATATTGAATAATTCCCGCAAGCGCAGGAATGGCAACGCCATCCCGCGCAATCCCATGAAGTCGCCGCCGCCGTCGCCATTCAGTTCGACGCACTCGTCAACCACTTCCATGGGCACCACATATTTGCTTTCTCCCACGCCCACCAAAAAGCCGTTGATGATGGCCAGGGTCAGCGGCAGCCGCAGGCGAATGGTGGAGCCTTTGCCCAGTGCGCTCTCCACCTCCACGCTGCCGCGCAGTTCCTCCAGGGTTTTCTTCACCGCGTCCATGCCCACGCCGCGACCGGAGACATTGGTCACCTGTTCCGCCGTGGAAAAGCCCGGTTCAAAAATAAGTTTGAAGATCTCTCCGTCGCTCATCCCTTCGCCGCTGCGGATCAGTTGCTTTTCGATAGCCTTGGCGACGATTTTTTCCGGGTTCATGCCACCGCCGTCATCGCTGACTTCAATGACAATGCTACCGCGCTCATGAAAGGCGTTAAGACGAATCACGCCGGTGGCGGCCTTGCCCCGCTCCCGTCGCAGGCGATCTGGCTCGATGCCATGGTCGATGGCGTTGCGCACCAGATGGGTTAAAGGTTCGCTGATGCGCTCCACCAGAGTCTTATCGAGATCGGTATCGCCGCCGCTGACCACCAGTCGGATGTCCTTACCCAGATCGCGGGCGAGGTCGCGCACGACCCGTTGAAAGCGATTGAATGTGTCGCCGATTTGCACCATGCGCAGGCTGAGCGCGCAGTCTCGCACGGCTTCGATGAAGCGGGTGGAGTTGGCGATAGATTCATGCAGAACCGCTTCTTGGGTGCGATCCGCCCTCACCCGCACTTCCGCGTTGGCGATCATCAACTCGCCGATCAGATTGATCAGATGGTCCAGCTTCTGGGCGTCGACTTTAAGGAAACTGTCCTGACGCGGTTTCTTGGTCGCGCCGGACTGTTTTTCCAGCGCCGTATTCACCGTTTTCTCTTGCACGGCGTGGCGGGCGACCAGTATTTCTCCAAGCCTGGGCCTCTCGGGTACGCTGTCCTGCTGTTTCAGGGCCTGCTCAAGCTCATTACGCGTCACCGCCCCGCTCTCGACCAGAATCTCACCAATCCGTTGCTCTTTATCCGGGGCCTCTTCAATGGCTTTATCCCAGGTTTCCGGATCGCCCACCGGGGTGATGCGCACCTCGCTGCTGGCGCTGACGAATTCAAAGGCGCCCTCAATCTCTTCTTTATCCTGTTCGGTGATCAGATCCATTTCAAAGGCGAGATAACAGGACTCCGGGTCCATTTCCTGCGCCGCCGGCATATGCCCGCAGAAGGTGGTGACCCGAACCAGTTCGCCAAGGGTGGAGATGTAATGCAGAATGCTGAGAGGGTCCATGCCGTCGCGCAGCAGATCGCGTCCGCAACGCAGGGAGATATGCCAGCCTCGCGCCTCCTGTGGCGCCGCGTCCGTGTCTGCTTCCGCCTCAGGCGCTTTAAGTGCGGCGGCGGAGCCTGGCAGATAGCGTTGCAGCTGAGCTTGCAGCACAGAGCCTTTGCGCAGCAGCTCATCGTCAACGGCGTCGGCAAGAGAACTTTCCACCAGCCGCCCAATCTGGTCGCCGCAGCTTAACAGCAAGCTGATCAGGTCGCCGTCGATGTCCAGGCGGCCATCCCGCACCGCGTCCAGCACGCCTTCCACATCATGGGTGAAAGCCACCACATGATCGAGTCCGAACAGCCCGCCCGACCCTTTGATGGTGTGGGCGGCGCGAAACACCGCATCCACCAGCTCCTTTTTGGCGCCCTCCTCCTCCAAGGTAAGCAGCGACTGCTCCATTTCCGATAACAGCTCTTTGCTTTCCTGGGCGAAGGCTTTTAAAGCGCCGCTGAAATCCAGGCTCATTATCCGTATTCCCTTTCCGTGACTCAGGCTGCGGATTCCATTGCAGAGACAGGCTCAGTCGCAAGCGAGAACTCCGCCAGCCCGACATGTCTTAATCGTCATATCGGCGTTTGTTCGCCATCCGGGCGTTGTAGAGGGCCTCCTTCCCGAACCGCCGTCACGGCGGCTCAATTTTCTTGCTCATACACTCACTCGAAAAAACAGCGCTATTCCAGCATGTCGGCAAGTCCAGTCAGCGTGAACACTTTGTTCACCGCCTCGCTGGCGTTCACCAGTCGCGCACCCTGGTCCCGCTTCGCCAGTATCAACAATTGCAGCCCCGCTCCGTCCAGCTCCGTCAGCTGGCTGAGGTCTATATCGACATCCTTGTGCTCAAGCAAAGGCGCTTTCGCCTCCGCCGCACAGTAGATCGTCAGCTCGCCGCTCAGGGTCAGCCGGTTTTGCTGGGGGTCATGCTGAGAATCTATGTTCATCGCGTCTCCCTCCCTGAGCCCGTCGCAGCGCGTCAGGGCAGTATCAGTTTCTGAACGGCTTTGAGCATGGCTTCCGGACGAAACGGCTTCACCATCCACGCCTTGGCGCCCGCCATCTGACCTTCCATTCGTTTATCTTCGGTGCTTTCGGTGGTCAGCATAATGACCGGCGTGAATTTATATTCAGGCAGGCTTTTAAGCTCTTTGACGAAGGAGATGCCGTCCATGACGGGCATATTCACATCGCAGACTATCAAGCTTGGCTTGGCGTCAGGCAACTTCCCCAGCGCGTCCTGGCCGTTTTCCGCCTGTATTACGTTGTAGCCTGCGGACTTGAGCGTAAGGTCCACCATTTGCCGCAGAGAGATGGAATCGTCAATGATCAGAATGGTCTTCGCCATAGCATTCGTCCATTTGCGCCGGTGCGTTGTTGATCTTTTTTAAGGGCCCGGTGTGGTTGTTGCGTCATCGCTGACGTCGCTGAAACATCAACCGGTTCTTCAGATGCCGTCCTAAATCTCTAATCAGTAAAAGTAAATAAAGTGTAGTTCAAAATTCAGCCACCATATTCAGCTATGCAAGTCCCGTCTGACTCCCAAGACGCCTTAGGCAGGCGTCTTGAATCCATTGAACAGCATCGCCGTCGCGTTGGCGGCGGGCGTCGGTTTGCTGAACAGGTAGCCCTGCGCTTCATGGCACCCGAGACTGCGCAGACGCTGTAGCTGATCCGCGGTCTCTATGCCTTCGGCGATGACCTTGAAGCCCATGTGCTCGGCGATGGCCAGAATGGCTTGGACAATGGCGAAATCATCCCCGGAATCGCAAATATTGCTGATGAAGGAGCGGTCAATCTTCAGGCGGTTGAAGGGGTATTTTCTCAGATACTCCAGATTGCTGTAGCCGGTGCCGAAATCATCGATGGCGATGTCGAAGCCCTGGCTCCACAATTCCCGTAACTGTCCGCCGCCTTTCGGGTCCATCAGGCTGGTTTCCGTCAACTCCAGTTCAAAGTCATTGGGCGACAGGCGATAACGCGTGAAGAGGTCAATAAAATCCTGGGTGAACTCATCCCGATGCAGTTGCACCGGCGAAATATTAATCGCCATCCGCAGGCGTTTGCCCGCCCGCTTCCACAGCGCAATCTGCTGGCACACCTGCTCCATCATCCACAGACTGATGTCGTAGATCTGCCCGTTTTCCTCCGCCAACGGAATAAAACGCGCCGGACTGATTTGACCTTTTTCCGGCGTTTTCCAGCGCAGCAACGCCTCAAAGCCCACCAGAGACTCTTGCAGAATATCCACCTGGGGCTGGTAGTAGACTTCAAACTGCTGTTCTCTCACCGCCTGAAACAACGCCCGCGACATCCACCAGCGTTCGTGATTCTCGACGTCCATTTCCGGCGCGAAGCGTTTCACCAGATTCCCGCCCTCTTTCCTGGCTTCCAGCGCAGCGATTTCGGCATGGTTGAACAGCACCATCCACTCCACCCGCGGGTGTGGCGGCGGCGCATATCCCACGGAGAACTTGAGAAAGAATTCCTGCCCTTCCACCATGATCGGCAGGCTCAACTTTTGCTGCAGCTGGCGCAAATGGCCCGCGCCAGTTTCCTCGTCAGCCTCCAGCACCACGCCGTACTTGCCGGAACCCAGGCATCCTAGCAGCATGCCCGGGGGAAAGATGGACGACATCCGCTCCACGACAGTGCGGCTGATCTGACGCTCAGATTGATCACGGTCGTGAGAGCTGAGCAAACCGATCAGAGTCTGATCCATGTCCACTTCACAAACGCACACACAGATACTGGCGTTGTTTTTCTTCTTGATGAGCGTGTCGATCAGCTCCATCAAAATGTCTTTCTTCGGCAGTCCAGTGACAGCGTCGTACTCCTCCAGCAACCGTAGATTCTGGTGCTGGAAGTCGTGCAGTTTCTTGAGCTTGAGCAGGTTGTTCACCCGCGCCAGCAGCTCGCGCCGGTTGAATGGCTTGCTGACGTAGTCCTCCGCGCCGCACTCCAGCCCCGATACGCAGGAGTCGCGGTCGGCCAGAGCAGTGAGAAGGATAATGGGAATATGTTTCCAGTGATCCTGGGACTTGATTTCACGAGTCAGTTCAAACCCGGTTTTACCGGGCATCATAACGTCCAGAATAATCAAATCCGGTTCATAGCCAGCGACGGCGTCGATCACTTTGCTGGCGTCATTAAGAGGGATGGCGTCAAATCCTTGCGCCCGAAATATATCCGTTAGCAGTTTGGTGTTGCGCTGCTCGTCATCAACAATAAGCAGCCTGCTACCGTTGAGTGGGTGCATGACTACAGGCTCCTGCCGTTGAAAGGATGAATGTTACAGAACAAGGGTTTTCAGCGAATAAAGATCCCTCTACAGCATGGAAGGAAGCATATCGCGTCCAGGCCTCAGCCCGGCTAATCCGCTTCATGAGCGTCTGTCTATTAATACAGTCCTGAATTTGATTTTTGTCAAATTAGCGGTAATTTTTATATTAACAAGGCAATGATATTGGCCTGTTTATGCGCTTCAGCTAAGTGATCAGGGACGGGAAATCGGCGGCGTGCATCTTCCCTCCCCGCAACTGTGGTCTGTTACGCCTGGAGGGCGCCATGAGCGAAGAAACGGACAATGCATCCATCCTGATCGTTGACGACAACCAGAATAACTGCGACTTGCTGACCCGCCGCCTTGAGCGTAAAGGGTTTCGCTGCGCCATCGCCCTCAGTGGCCGGGAAGCGTTGCGACAGGTGCAGGAACAGCGTCCCGATCTGATCCTGCTCGATGTCATGATGCCGGAAATGGACGGCATGGAAGTGCTGGACATTCTGCGCCAGGACTTCAACTCCGTGGAACTGCCAGTGCTGATGGTCACCGCCAAAAACGCGCACGAGGACATCATCGGGGCCTTCGCGCAAGGCGCCAATGATTACATTGAAAAGCCGGTCGACTTTCCCGTCATGCTGGCGCGCATCCATCACCACCTGCAACATAAAAGACTCGACGACGAACTCAAGCGCAGCCAGCGGCAGTTACAGGAGCAGAACCGACAGCTGGGCAAGTCCAACCAGTACAAGATTAATTTTCTGTCCTCCATGTCCCATGAGCTGCGCACGCCTCTCAACGCCATCCTGGGTTACTCCGAGGTGCTGGTGGACGGCATGATGGGCGAGCTGAACCCAAAGCAGCTGGAGTATTGCAAAGAGATCTACGACAGCGGCTCCTACCTGCTGATCATCATCAACGACTTATTGGATCTCTCCAAAATCGAGGCGGGTAAACTGGTGCTGGAGATCCAGCCTACCCATATCGAAATCCTGGTTAACAGCGTTATCGGCATCATCAAGGAAAAAGCCTCCCGACACGGCATCGTGCTGCTGACTGACATTCAGACGGACATTGGCCCTGCGGAGCTTGATCCACTGCGAGTCAAACAGATTCTCATCAATCTGCTCAGCAACGCCATCAAGTTCACCGACTCGGGCAAACAAGTGGGCCTGAAGGTCAGTCTTCATGACGACCAGGAGTTGCAGATCCAGGTGTTCGATCAAGGCTGCGGCGTCTCGGAAGAAGACCTGCAGCGTATTTTCCTGCCCTTTGAACAGGCTGAATCCTCCATGAAAAAGAAAAACGTGGAAGGCACCGGCCTGGGTCTCGCCCTGGTGCACAAACTGGTGCTGCTGCATGGCGGCAGCATTGAAGTGAAAAGCGAGCTCGGCCAGGGCAGTAGCTTTTTCATCCGTCTCCCCTATCGCGCCGCGGCGGGAGGGTCTTGCGACATGATCTATTAACGCTACTGGCGCTCCTCTGAAACCGCCAAAGCGCTGACCAGAAACGGCCCGCTTAATTTTACCCCCCTTTTATTGACTTAACCGGGCCAATCCCGTTAGGCTGCGCCTCTAAACTTGATGGATCACTATAAATTTCAGGATGTTACCTAATGGAAAATGTGAGCTATCGGCAGGCGCTGATAGATAGAATGGGCGCGCCCATCGCGCAAAACCAGGTTAACGCAGGGAATATCAACACCGCCTATCTGTCCGCTGGCGCTGGAGCGCCGGTGATATGTCTGCACGGCGCCGGAGCCGGCGCGGTCACTTGGTATCCCTCTCTGGGCGCGTTATCCCAACACTTTCATGTGATCGCGCCAGATATCGTCGGTTACGGCGAGTCCGACAAACCTGACGCCCCTTACGATCGCCCTTATTTTTCCACTTGGCTGCAGAAGTTCATGGCGGCGATGGATATATGCAAAGCGCATATCGTCGGTCTGTCCCAAGGCGGCGCCATCGCCCTGCAATTCGCCCTGGATTGCCCGGACAAAGTAGACAAGCTGGTGTTGGTGGACGCCGCCGCGTTGGGCGCGCAGCCTTCCCTGCGCCCGATGGTCGGCATGATCTGGTTGAACAGTTTCCCCTCTGCATGGGCGAATCGTTTTTTCGCCCCTTCGCTGCTGTTCGATACCAATAACCGGGACCCCAACCACGCTCATTACTCGATTGAAGTGCTCAAACGCCCTGGCGGCAAAAACGCCTTCACTCAAGGCCGTGGCGCAGCAGTAGCGGCCCTGCCGGAGGAAGCGCTGCGGCGTATTCACAACGAGACGCTGATTATCTGGGGAGAACAGGACCAACTGTTCGCCATTGAACATGGCGAGGCCGCGGCCAAGCTGATGCCAAACGCTAAACTGCACCGCATTCCCCGCGCCGGTCATCTGCCGCTGATGGATCAGCCAGAGTTGTTTAATGAGGCCTTGTTGGATTTTCTGGTTTCGACAACCCCAACGACCGCGCCCCCCTGCGGCTGAATGTCAGTCGTTTTGTAGTCCATCTTAATGTCGGAAGGCGCTTCGCTTTTCCAACCTACTCTGTTAAGGACCTACTCCGTTTTGAAAAAACGAGTGGAAGTATTCAATTAAAACGTTTAGTTCCCGCTTTCGTACGCATTCCAGTACACGGCAATAAACGTAGGCTGGATAAGCGAAGCGCCATCCAACACGCCCTCTAACTTCCCCCTAAAAAAAGCAGTGGCGAGAAACGCTATGAACTCGCTACGTCTGCGCTTTATTCAAAGACAGGTTCCGGCGATGAGGCCCACACCGCTGGCCTTGCTTTGTAAACAAACGGGCACTATGGCGCTTCCTGTCTATACTTTATAACGCAGTATGAACTTATCGCAGTGCGAATTCATAAACGTCTATTAACCCCTTCTTTTCGTCAGGGGCTGGCAGGCTGTCACAGGGAGGTCAGTAGCCCCGCAACCGTCACAAGGAATAAAAAATAATGAAAATAGGCATACTCTCAAGAAACTCCAAACTCTACTCAACATCCCGTCTGGTGGAGGCAGCCCGCGAACGGGGGCATGAGCCGCGAGTGGTGGATGTCCTGAAGTGCTACATGAATATCACTACCAACGCGCCCACGGTCCGCTATCGCAGCGGCGGCGTCTCTGAGGAATTGCAGTTCGATGCGGTGATCCCCCGTATCGGCGCCAGCGTAACCACTTATGGCTGCGCGGTGTTGCGTCAGTTTGAGGTCAGCGGCGTGTATTCTGTTAACGAATCCATCGCCATTACCCGTTCCCGCGACAAACTGCGCGCCCATCAGTTACTGGCCCGCAAAGGCGTGGGGCAACCGGTGACCAGTTACGCGCACTCTGCGGACGCCACCAATGACTTGATCGAATCCGTAAACGGCGCGCCGTTGATCGTCAAGGTCATGGCCAGTACTCATGGCAATGGCGTGGTGCTGGCGGAAACAGATAAAGCCGCCGAAACCCTGATCAACGCCTTTCGCGGCTTGAAAGCGGATTTCCTGGTGCAGGAGTTCATCAAAGAAGCTGGCGGCAGCGACATCCGTTGTTTTGTGATCGGCGATAAAGTAGTCGCCGCCATGCAGCGCACCGCCCAGCCGGGAGAGTTCCGCTCCAACCTGCATCGCGGCGGCAGCGCCCAGGTGGTGAAGCTGCGTCCGGATGAGCGGCGCCTAGCGGTGCAGGCGGCCACGGTGATGGGGCTGGATCTGGCCGGAGTGGACATTATCCGCTCCAGTCACGGCCCGCTGGTGCTGGAGGTCAATTCCTCCCCTGGCCTGAAGGGCATTGAAAGCGCGACCAACAAAGACATCGCCGGCGCCATCATCGACTACATTGTCAAGGACGTACGAAAAGGCCCTAACAAGCCCAAGGGGAAAGGATAGCCCCTCGTTACCCAGCGCTGGCGTTAGTCTTTTTTCTTTATCATCAAGAGAGCATCCATGGACCCGATACAAACTCAAGATTGGCGGGAACTCTTACATCAGACCTATGAACAAACGATTCAGCAACTGATCGCCTTTACGCCCAATATTCTGGGCGCACTGGCGCTGTTCTTCTTTGGTTTCTTTATCGCCCTGGCGCTGGCGCGCGCCGTGCGCACCGGAGTGACTCTGCTGGAGCGTCTGCTAGGCCGGGTGTTCGCGCGCTTTTCCACCAGCCCCTCCTCGCTCAAGCTGAGGCAGTCTTACACCAATGTCATCAGCAAAGCCGTGTTTTGGTTGGTGCTGCTGTTTTTCATCGCCGCCGGGGCCAACAGTCTGGGGTTGAACATCGTCTCCCAGTGGATGAGTCAGCTATTGCTGTATCTGCCTCATTTCGCCGCCGGCATGCTGATCATGCTGGGAGGATATTTGCTCAGCAAGGTGATCAATCTGGTGATGACCTCAGCAGCGGAGTCCGTGGGCATCAGACAGTCGGCGCTCATCGGTCGCAGCGTCCAGTTCACGGTGATCTTTATCGCCGTCGTGATCGGCATCGAGCAGATCGGCATCAACATCCAGTTTTTCACCCAGTTCACCATCATTCTTTCCGCCGTCATTGCCGGAGGCTTCTCCCTGGCCTTCGCCCTCGGCGCCAAGTATCTGGTGGCGAACATCATTGGCTCCCAGCAGGTGAACAAACTGGTGCAACTGGGCGATGAAGTCAGTATCGCGGGCGTGGACGGCGTCGTCGTCGACATCACCAGTTCCGTCATCGTGCTTGAAACGCCGCAAGGCAGAACCGCCGTCCCCGGCTCTTTTTTCATGGAGCACGTCAGCCGGATCAAAGCCGGGACCACGCACCACACCAAACACAACAAAGAGACATAGAGCGCCGCAGAGGGAATTTCGCCATGACCGATCAGACTTATCAGCTCGCGTTCAGCTTTCTGCGTCAGGAGCCCCGGGCGGCGGCGCGTTTGCTGGAGGACAGGGACACGGGGGAAGTGGCGCAGTTCCTCGCCAACGCCCCCCTGCCCGTCGCCATCAGCGTGTTGAAGGAAATGCTTCCCGGTTTTTGCGCCACGGTTATTCACGCCGCGCCGGAAGGCAGCGCCACGCAGTGGACCGCCGAAATAGGCGCGCACCAGCTCTGCAACATTCTGCGCCACCTGCCGCCCAAACGCAGAGAGACCGTGCTGAACCTGCTGCCGTTGCCGCGTCGTACGCTGTGTCAGCAACTGCTTTCCTACAGCAGCAGCATGCTGGGCGCCTGGACCGAGATCGACGTTCCCGTTTTCACCCGGGACATGACGGTGGAAGACGCCATGACCCGTTTGAAAAAACGGGAATTTCAGGAGGAACGAGTCATTTTCGTGCTGGATCATCAACGGGAGCCCCTTGGCGCCATTCCCGCCGTAAAGCTGCTGCGCGCGTCCAAACAGGTCATGCTCGGCGCACTGGTCAAACCCTCCCTGGCGTGCCTGAACAGCCGCCTTTCCCTGAGCAACGCCGCCAGCCATCCTCTATGGACATCGCAAGACTTTGCGCCGGTTGTGTTTCACCACAACGAGTTCATGGGGGTGATCTGGCACAGCCGCTTGCGCGAGCTGCTGTCCACGCATTCCGACTGGTTGAACGCGCCGCAAAAACCGTCAGGGTCGGCGGCGCTGGATTTGCTGCGCGCCCATGGGGAAAGCATGCAGGCGATGGTCGAGGTGGTGCGCGACTCCCTGGTATGACCTCTTCGCAGACAAGGCGTATGACATCTGAACTTCTGGCAAGGAACCTCTATGGATAACACAACGTCTTACATCAAAGACACTGCGCAACAGCTCACAGACGCCTATCTATTACGTTTTCCGGCCAAGGCCGCGCGTGAAATCGCCAAGATGCCGAACCAGGAGGCGGTCTCGCTGTTGAGCCAGCAGCCCGCCGCCGTCGTCGCCAACTTATTCCCTCATATGCCTCCGGGACTGGGCGAACAACTGATCGCCGACTGGGACCCTGTCGCCGCGACGGAGCTGCTCCTGAAACTGGATATCCAGCTCGCCGCTGCGCTGCTGTCACGCCTGGAGGACGAGCAGAAAGACTCAATTCTGGCCCGTATCGCCGCCGCAGAAAAAGCGACGGCTAACGAGCTGACCGAACTGCTGTCCTATCCGCTCAACACGGCGGGTCGCATGATGGACTCCAAGGTGCAGATGTTTCACTCGAATCTCACCGTCGAAGAGGTGTTGCAGCAGATAAGATACCGGCGTCCCAAATACATGGACGCTTTTTTTCTAATCAACGACGAGCGCAACGTCACCGGAATATTTGAGTTAAGCGACCTGATTCTCGCCAACGCCAAGGACAAAGCCTCCAAGGTAGCGCGGCCCATCACCGCTTCTTTCAGCACGCTGGACCCGGTCGACGACGTGGTCGAGAAGTTCGAAGGCCTGCGGGCCAACAGCCTTCCCGTGCTGGATGTGCATGATCAGGTAGTCGGTGTGATTCGCAGCGGGGATATCTACCAGCGCACGAAAGAGGATCTCGCCTCCGATATGGCCTCAATGGTGGGCGCCAGCAAGGACGAAAAAGCCCTTTCCAGCAGCTGGTTCGCCGTGCGCAAACGCATGCCATGGCTGCAGATCAATCTGGTGACGGCCTTTGTGGCCGCAGGGGTGGTCGGCGCCTTCGAAGGCATCATTTCCCAGTACACCGCTCTGGCGATCCTGCTGCCTGTGGCGGCGGGACAAAGCGGTAACGCCGGCGCTCAGGCGCTGGCGGTGACCATGCGCGGGCTGATTCTCAAGGAAATCACCATCCGCAATATGGGGCAGGTGTTTCGCAAGGAAAGCTTCGCCGGTTTCCTCAATGGCGTCATTATTGCGGTGACTTGCGCCATTGGCGTCTGGATCTGGAGCCGCTCTATCGGCCTGGCGCTGATTATCGCTCTCGCGATGGTGTTGTCGCTGACCATCGCCTGCGGCGCCGGCGCTCTGGTGCCCATGGCCCTCAAGAAGCTCGGCCTGGACCCGGCGCAATCCTCCTCCATCGTGTTGACCACGATCACCGACATCGCCGGTTTTATGTCATTTCTAGGGATTGCGACCTTGCTGTCAGGGTTATTGCCGGTGGGATAACAGGCTTGCTTGATCTGTATCTGACGCTGACTGGCCTCTCACGGAGGTTAGTGCCTGACCGTGGTTTCCCGCCACTCGGACACCGCCTGACTCACTGCGGCCAGATGAGCGTTGGTGATATCCCTGGGCAGGAACTCGTTCTGAAAAGCGTTGATCCGCGTCGCCAAATGATCAATGAAAGGCTTGCCTTGGGCATGATACGCCTCGCACTCCTCCTCATTAAGTTCGATCAAGATAGAAAAATCCACAAATGAACGGGAGCACCTGGCGTCGAGGTAAAACTTCCTGTCCTGCTCAAAAAGAAACCACGAGCCCGGCTCATGCAGCATTACATACACAGTTTGATCCTGCCTTTTATAATTGGATTGAGTGTGAGGGGCGCGCCAGGATCAATCATGCTTCAGCGAAGCTGTTAAAAAGCTATCGCGCTGTCATGGCCGGCTGCAACCCTGTGATTTTTTTCTACTTTATAGTTTCCAGGGAGTGATTACGAGAAATCAGTGAAAACAGTTTCCAAATATAAATGCACGCCAGACTTTCTTTCCCGCAGCTAGCCGCCGCGCAGGCGCATTCATGTGTCTAAGTGATTGGAATTATTAACTTTACATCGTTAATAAAAACGCGAATAGTTAGCGCCCTTTTAACGCCCATAGACATAGAAGAATGAAGATCCAGTCCCAATTAATGCTCGCAATGTGCTCACTTTTAATCGGTTGCTCGCCCAATCAGACCCAAGAACCCACAGAAGTGGCGTTCACTTTCGGCGAGACCTCCATTACCGCGCCGATTAACGAAAACAGCGCCTTTGCAAGCACGCAGGAAACAGACAAGGAAAAAGTACAACTCTCCGGGAAAATCCAAAAACAGGATGCGGATTACATCGTGGAAGTCGAATTCATCAGTGAGGAAAAAGCGCCTAAAGAACGCCACAGCTTTAACTCAACCGTCCTGGTGAAAGCGGATGAGCCTTTGGTCGTCGGCCATCTTGATGATGACGAATTTATCATCAACTTGAAAAGGTAATCGCTGAAAAAGAATATGGGGGCGCCCGGCCATAGATAGAACCTTACAAGGTCTCGCGATTATACGTTGAGCTATTGCGCTGGGATCGCCCCTCCAGGCCACCCATAGCGGTATTTACACCTGACGGTTACCGGTAATGTCAGGTTGATTCTTTTAAAGAAGAAAAACTTTCCCGCTTATAAATTTCCCACTCCGCCGTCCACCAACAGCTCTGCGCCCAACATGTATGCCGATTCATCCGACGCCAGAAAAACAGCGGCTTTCGCCAGTTCCAATGGCGTTCCCATGCGCTTTAAAGGCACGAGTTCCTTAACCTCCTCTATCAGTTCCTGCTGCCTTTCCTCCGATAAACCAAACTTCTGAAAGGCGTCAGTATGGGTTGGGCCAGGGCTGAGAGTATTAACGCGAATTCCTTTGTGATGCAGCTCCCCGGACAGCGTCTTCGATAAAGAAATAAGCGCCGCCTTGCTCGCCGCGTACACACTGCTTTGCGCTAATCCAATGTGGGCGGATACGCTGCCACATAAAATAATAGACGCCGAGTCAGACAATAAAGGCGATAATGACTGTATTAAAAAGAATGGACCTTTTAAATTAACGTTCATGACTTTGTCAAAGCAATCTTCGTCCCATTCTTCCAATGGTTTATGCGTTACATCGCCTGCATTTATATATACAATATCAATGCGCGGAAATTTATCAGATAAATGCTGCGCCAATATAGTTTGCTGATCTGCTTTTCCTGAATCATTCTTTATTACCAGCGCAGACTCTCCCAGTTGATCTTGCGCATACTTCAACCCGGATTCATTACGCCCGGTTACCGCGACGGTCGCCCCTTCAAGTTGAAACTGTTTAGCGGTCTCCAAACCGATTCCCGCCGTTCCGCCTGTAATTAACGCGTACTTCCCATCCAGCCTTTTCGACATACTGTTCGCCTTGACTTGCAATTCATTAGAGGATTTATAGTATAGGCAGGCTATTTCAGTTAAAACAGTAGGTTCCAAATGGATACTAAAGAGAAAATCAGTTGTTCGGATAAAAAAATTGAGGATGAACCACGGTGTCCAATGACTGACTTCATCAATATCGTTTCAGGAAAATGGGCGATCCCCACCTTATATCGCTTGATTATTACTGACGATATTATTCGGTTTGGCGCCCTGCAAAGAGGAATCGGCGGCATTACGCAGAAAGAATTAACCAAACAACTCAGAACGTTTGAATCATTAGGCATCGTTTCCAGACAGGAATACCCGGAGATGCCGCCACGGGTTGAGTATCGGATTACAGAACTCGGAAAAACGCTGAAACCGACACTGGACTCACTGGCCCGTTGGATGACCGAGCATAGAGATGAGTTACTGGCGAATAGTCGAAGCAGTTCCTTCTAAAGGGGGGATATTTTACAGATCGCCGACGTTTTTCAACAATTCCTTAGATTTCGGAGAAAAATCTACGCGCGACATCCCAGTCATGCTCACAATCCAACCAGTCTTCTACATTAAGAAGCTCGCAGCATCCAGGCGTCGCGGCGAGAAACTGCTCCAGCTCAGCTTTTCGTTTTATCCTATTCCTGCTAATTGAGAATCCTGAAAATTTGAGTGCGTACATCGTTTTTAAGTACAAAGCGACTTTTTCATTTGCACTGATGGACTCTAACCATTGCAACGCAATAGTGGAATCTGTATCGCCCACATCACTTCCCATGGGCAGATGTGATTGGCTGGGTATGCCTTCCGCATCATCAAATACAATCCAGTTCATACCATCTAAGGGGAAGCTTAAATCCATCAATCGTTTTCTGATCATGAGCAACGCCAATGGTAGCGACGAAAATACTATTAATTCATAAAATGCGTCGGAGTCATCCGTTTCCCATTCGCCTTCATCGTCCTCATACTCTCTAACGAATATGCCGTTATTCAATAGCTCACTTTGAATCTCTGTGACGATTGAATCACCGAAGCTGTCGTCACTTAAATCATCAACATCACACTCATAGTTGCTAAACTTGTAATTATATCTAAAGCTAAATTGCTCATACCCAATAGCGATAAAGTCACCGCCGGCGGGCTGACTATAATTACTTTTTTCCAGCAGGCTTATAATATGCTGAAGCATAGGGTCATAGTACTCGACAAGCCTCTCAACTATCTTCATAAACTGCATTATATAAGCTCCGCGAATTTCATAACCAACGAGCCAAGATAGAAAACTTCATTTGAGTCGCCCCACTAACTTCTAAACTTAGTCAATTTACCTGATTCATCAACCGCCGCATTCACCAGCCCATTCAGGTCCAGGGACGGGTTCGATTCGAGGCAGTGTTGCAGGATGTTCAACGCCACATGGGGAGCGAACATATGTGGGCCGCGAAACCTTAGCAACAGTGTTTGAATTTTCTCGTCTTTGCGGGGATTCAACGCCTTGAAGATTTGATCCCAGTCGGCGTCCATCCGCACAAGATCTGTCACGACTTTGCTCGCGATACGGGCGTTCCTGGCGCTTATTCTGGCGGACCTCGCCTCCAGTTTATCCCGCTTGTCCGCCTCTTCCAGCAGCCAGCTGGCGTCTAAAGGATCTTTTGGTGAAGGTTTCGTTTTGCGTTTCTTGGCCATAATAATTGAGACATGCGACGAGGCTGATGAGTATCGAATAACCGTCTTCTGACTTCAACGCTCTTGAAGCGCAGACTAACGCCTGACCCGCCCTTTTCTTCACAATAATGACAAGTTCAGCATTACGGCTGATAGGTTCAGTTTTACAGCTGGGCTATAGTTTTTCGGCAAATACGACAGCGACCTCATACATAGACCTTGGAGGCCTTGCCGGGTGGTTTTGACTTCTTTCACTCAATATAAGAATAAGACGGTTAGCGCTCGCGGCTCATCCATTCTCCTGCTGCTGCTCGCCATCGTCGCCTCTCCCGTATTCGCCCACGGCGTGGCGGAAGGCGACGCGATGTTCATCGAGCAGGTCGAAGGCATGCGCCTGATTCCCTTTATCTATCTCGGCGCCAAGCACATGGTGACGGGCTATGATCATCTGCTGTTTCTTATCGGCGTGATTTTTTTCCTGTATCGGATGAAAGACATCGGCGTTTACGTCACGCTGTTCGCCATCGGCCACAGCATTACGCTGTTATATGGCGTATTGAGCGGCGCTCACGTCAATCCTTATCTGGTCGACGCTATCATCGGTCTGTCCGTCGTCTACAAGGCGCTGGATAATCTTGGGGCTTACCGTCGCTGGTTCGGCTTTCAGCCCAATACCAAAGCGGCGGTGCTTATTTTCGGCTTTTTCCATGGCTTCGGGCTGGCGACGAAGCTGCAGGATTTCACGCTGTCCCAGGATGGCCTGATCCCTAATATCATCGCTTTTAATGTAGGCGTGGAAATCGGCCAGTTGCTGGCGTTGAGCGCTATTCTCATCCTCATGAGTTTCTGGCGCAAAACCGACGCTTTCGCCAAGCAGGCTTTCACCGCCAATGTGCTGCTGATGAGCGCCGGATTTATGTTAATGGGCTACCAACTCACCGGTTTTTTCGCGAGTTCTTGAGGTAATCGACATGCATGACATCACCCACCACAACCGCGCTGAATCGCCATCCAGCAACACACTGTTTAAAGCAACTGCTCTCGCCATGGTCATTGGCGCGGGCCTGCTCGTCACGACGGTGCTGCCAGCGGAATACGGCATCGACCCCACCGGCGTCGGCGGCTACCTGGGCCTGACCCAGCTCAACGCCATCGCTCCGCAGGAAGTGACAGAGCCAGCGGAAGAGCCCATGATCAGCGACGCCCAACTCGCCTCCCTGCTCAATCCGGTATGGAAAAGCAGCGCCCCACTGCGCAACGACACCCTGACCATCACCCTTGGCCCCAATGAAGGCGCTGAGATCAAAGCGCAAATGCAGGAGGGCGACCGCTTCATGTTCAAATGGGAAGCCCAAGGCCCCGTCAACTTCGACATGCACGGCGAACGCCCCAATGCCGGCGACGAATTCACCAGCTATTGGACAGGCAGAAACAGAACTAGCGCCAATGGCGCTTTCCAGGCCCCCTTCGAAGGCGCTCATGGCTGGTACTGGCACAACGGCGGCGCCCAACCCGTCACCGTAACCGTCACCACAACCGGGTTTTATGAGAAGCTTTATAAGCTCTAGTCGCAGGGGCTTCACGCCATGTCAAAGAAGACAAAAAACGAACGTCCCCTCACGCTTATTCCCACTCCATTCGCCCTGAGCTTGTCGAAGGGCTTTCCCGGGCGATTTAGGTAAACCCTAGCGCGATCACTCGGTACTCAATAACCTTGAGAACACACATCTCTCCGCGCTTACTTTCTACCCCGTTCGCCCTGAGCCTGTCGAAGGGCTTTCCCAGGCGATTTAGATAAATCCCAGCGCGATCACTCGGTACTCAAAAACCTTGAGAATACGTATCTCCCCGCGCTTACTTTCTACCCCGTTCGCCCTGAGCCTGTCGAAGGGCTTTCCCGGGCGAATAATGAAAACACTCCTACCCCAGAGCCGTTATCTGCATGCCTGTTTCAATGAATTTGTTAACAGGCTGTCTCTCTGGAAAGCCCTTCGACAAGCTCAGGGCGAACGGTGATGAAATCGGGAAAATTTTTGAAGTAGAGGGATTGCTAAGCTGATTTTCTTTTAGCGGTGGTAACGCTCTGGAAAGCCCTTCGACAAGCTCAGGGCGAACGGTGATGACATCGGGAAAATTTTTGAAGTAAGAGGGATTGCTGAGCTGGTTTTCTTTTAGCGGTGGTAACGCTTTGGAAAGCCCTTCGACAGGCTCAGGGCGAACGGGGAAGCGGGAAGCGGGAAGCGGGAAGCGGGGACAGGTTTTCAATGATTGGTGGGATATGTCAGATTGTAGTGGTCTAATAGTCTCGGACATGTGCGCAAGCTGATACTGGTTAGCGCCCGCCCACAGGCGGGATACGTCAGGGTCTGGTCCCGGGCCGTCCCCAAAAGTGAATTGTAGGGCGTTCAGGTTGAAGCCGGATTGCAGCATGGTGACTCTCAGAGTATGCGCGCCTGGGCTTAACTCAATGCCGGCGTCAACCCAGGTCCAATTCTGCCAGCCGCCAGTCACCGGCGCCGTCACTTCCACCGCCCTGGCGCCGTCGATACTCACGGCGAAACGGCCTTCGGCGCTTTCCGCCGCAACCAGTGAGGACATGGTGTAAACGCCGCCCTCACTGACGTTAACGCTGTATTCGAGCCATTCCCCGGGCTCTATCCAGCCAATGTTATAGCCATTGCTGGTGCTGGGCTCGATATCCACGGCGTCCTGGCGCAAAGCGCCGCCTTCGTTGGTCGGGGTGGTGTCCTGGAAAGCGCCATGATCATAGTGCTCCGCCTCCAGCACGCCCGGTATCGGGATAGGCGCGCCGTTATAGGGACCTGAGTCGCCATGATCATCGCCACCGTCGTCTCCACTGCCGCCGTCACAATCAGCGGGCCCGACCCGCTCCCACAGAGATCCTACCTCCGGCGTCCAGCCAGCGCCGGGATAGGCGGTGTGCGTCACCAAGGCGCGATAGACATCACCTTCATACAACACTTCCTGCGCAACCTGATATTGGCCGCCCTCAGCCCAGCTGGCGGGACAACCGGCGGCGAAAACGCCCTGCGCGCCAGCGGCGCCGATGCCCGCGAGCAGCAGCTGAGCCGATAAGAGGGCGAGTCGAAATTTCTTCTTTGGCATGAATCCAGTCCTTTTTGGTCGTCGTTATTAGGGCGCGTTCCCGAGTCTAGAGTGGGAATACGTCCCAAACGCCCCCCAATGGCGTAGGAAACCAGATTTTGAAGCACAGGCCTTCGCGCCTATGTGGTAGTCGCCAATTGCTATAGTTATGCGACTATAACGCCGACAAAAAGCGCCGCCACATCACTGCTGTCCCACAGTTTGGGATAAATAAGAAAGCCTGAATCTCTGTTGTTACAATGGATCTGCGAAGAAACTATTAAACAACAAGGGATTCAGGCTTTGTCACATCATAACACCGCTTTCCAACAACTCCTAAAACCGCTTCTCAGACATGAATTTGAGGGGCTGGCCAAACAGCATCATGTGGGGCAAAAATTGCGATCCGCCAGTCGCTGGGATCAGTTTATTGGCATGGCCATGTCGCAGTTGTCTGGACGCCAGAGCCTGCGGGATATTCAGTCAAATCTTGAAGCCCAGCGGCATAAACTCTATCACCTTGGCGCAAAGCCCATTGCTCGAACCACGCTGGCCAGACTGAATGAAAAGCAACCCGCCAAACTCTATGAAGCCTTGTTCTACAAGCTGCTTTTCCGTTGTAGATCTCAGCCAGGAAAACACAAATTTCGCTTCAAGAATCCCTTGTATTCTCTGGATGCCAGCGCGCTGGATCTATCGCTTAAACTCTTTCCGTGGGCTGCTCACCGCGATGACGCGGCTAATGTAAAGCTCAGTGTTGGACTTAATCACGCGACTGAAGTACCGGAGTTTGTGGCATTGAGTAACGGTCAGGAAAACGACATGATCCAGGGTCGTAAGTTCTCTTTCCCCAAGGGTAGCATCCTGGCCTTTGACAAAGGCTATGTGGACTACCAGTGGTTCGGAAGTCTGACAAAACAGAAAGTCAGCTTCGTTACCCGGCTTCGAGCAAAAGCCGTATATCGGGTGCTTGAGCGCAAACCTGTTGTAAGAAACTCAGGAATCACCAGTGATCAGGTGATTGAGCTAAGCAGTGCTCACGCAGTCAAGCGGGGAGCCCCCAAGTTGCGTCGAGTTGGTTATCGGGATGCTGAGACCAACCGTCACTATCAGTTTTTGACCAACAACTTCACCCTGGCAGCCACAACCATTGCAGCCATTTATAAGGATCGCTGGAAAGTAGAACTGTTCTTCAAGGCAATAAAACAAAACCTCAAAATCAAAGCCTTTGTGGGGACCTCAAAGAATGCCGTTCTGACGCAGATTTGGATTGCCCTTATCGTTTATCTGTTGGTTGCTTTTGCACGCCATAGCGCAAGGGAGGGATGGTCAGTGCAGCGAATGCTGAGGGTGCTGCAGCTAAATTTGTTTGAAAGAAAGGCGCTGGTAGAGATCTTTAATCCTAGTCCACCGCCTAACCAAAAAGACCAGCCTCAAATGAGGCTGGTCTTATGACTGTCAAACTGTGGGACAGCAGTGCCGCCACATACGTTTTCATGCTTGAATTATTCTACTTGGTAAAGCTGTTTCAGCTTTTCTCGGGCGTCATACCCCCAGGCTAAATCACGCACCTTGCCGCCAACTCGCTGCAAAAGGAGAGGAGTCTGGTATACCGCGCCAATTCCTTCGAACACCTGATTCAAATCTTCCATGGTGCGAGCATGAGACACGTCATAAACGTACGTCGACAGACTGGGGTGGAAGCCGGAAGCGACAATGGCGTCAAGCAGCGCCATGTCCTGAGTTGAGTATGTGGCGACGCCGATGATCAGGCAGTCTTCACTCTCTCCACTGCCCTTTTCATAGAGCTTCAAGCAATCTGAGTCAGCCGCCAACTCAGAAAACTTCTCGCTAGCCTTCCTTTGCCTGTCCAGCGCACTCTCTTTCGTATCTTGGCTTTTAAGTAACTCAGTAAACATATAAAAATCAGCATTCATCGCAGGGAGACAAGGCTTGACAGGTGCGGGCCCTGTCGTTGCAGACAAACAGTAGGAAGCTATTTGTCCGCATGATTAAACAGTATCCGGCAAAGAATATCCCCATCTATGCCGGATTGATAACAATGCACTTACCCCAGGCACATAATGCCGTCCAGTTCGATTTTGGACTGCCTGGAGATTTCTTTCACTGTCAGGCGTATGCGCGCGGGATAGGGTTCCTGGAAAAATTCCGGCAGGACTTCATCCAGGTAGGCGGAGTAGGCGCTGTCGATGAAGTAGACGTTCAGTTTCACCACGTTTTCCAGCGAACCTCCCGCCGCTTCGCATACCGCCTGCAAGTTGCGGAAGCATTGCCGATACATTTCCTGGGGGGAGTCCTCCACCAGCGCTCCGGTTTTGCTATCCATGGGCAATTGCCCGCTTAGAAACACCATATTACCGTACTGCAACCCTTGGGAATACTTGCCCTGCGGGGTTGGAGCGCCTTCGGTTTTTATCTGCACTTTCATCTAACTTCTCCTGTTCCAGGCGGTGGTTCGCGTCTCGGTTCACCAGAGTCAAAGCGACGCCGCCGCATTTGCGTTTTCTCGCAGGGTTTCTCTTTCACATTGATATTGCGCCAGGGCTTCCAGCGCCACTGTCGCCGCGCAGGGGTCGAGGGGCAGCGCCCAGCCGGAGCGCGCCTTGCCGTTGGCGACATTTACAACTCTGGATATCGCGCTTGCGCGCACATTCAGCCCGCTGGCCTCGGCGCCCACCAGAAACAGTCCCATCACCAGATGGTTCTGTTCACTCTGGCCGTCAAATCCTGTCGGCAGATCGAGACTGCCGCCGGTGACGAATTCCTGGGCGATCCACTCGCCGCCCGTCGCCAGCAGACGCCGCTTAAGTTCGCTCATATCCGTGTCGGCGCCGATCATGATGTCCTTGCCGCCATAGGAGTTGAGCGCCTTAAAAATGTATTTGTTCTTGTTCACCAAGGCCGACATCAATCTGGCTTTGGTCAGCGCGAAGGTTTTAGGAATGAAGCGTTCAATCGCCTCAATCTGTTCTGGACTCAGTAAACGCCGATAGCGCTCCTCATAGAAAAACGCGAACCATCGTTTACTCATGCGGATATCGCACTCGAACGTGTTGACGATGGCGGCGCCGCTGGCCCACAGACGACGGAAGAAGGGTTCGCAAGCCAACAGCTCATCCATGGAAAATATGCGATAGACCAGGACGTCCCGCCCTGCCTCCGGACCCAGCAGCGCCCCGGGATAGTCGGTTTCGTCGTGAATACTGACTTCCACTCCCGGTAAGGCCGCCCTGACCTGTTGCGCCAGTCCCTGAGGCGAGAAATACCCCATCTCTCGGATATTGCTGCACGCCAGCAGAATGACCTGGCGAACACCTTCGTTTCTAACACGCTGCGCCAGCAGGTCGGCGATAAGGCGATGCGGGGAAACGCCCGCCTTCATTTCGGGAATCCCCAACTCAGCGGCGTAACGCCCGTAACAGGCGAATTCCTCCGCGCCGCCGATGGCCGATCCATAGTTGAACTCACAGAACACGAAGCCCTGTGAGGTAGGCACG
Organism: Hahella sp. NS-SX17; assembly: GCF_057367735.1. NCBI lineage: Bacteria > Pseudomonadati > Pseudomonadota > Gammaproteobacteria > Oceanospirillales > Hahellaceae > Hahella > Hahella sp. NS-SX17. The sequence goes on along the minus strand of NZ_CM170632.1, from coordinate 3,414,318 downwards.
ATATCAAAGCGGGCGATCAGCTTATCCAGCGCCAGCAACTCGTCCCAGTCAACGTAAGGCTCAAGCGCCTCCGGCAAGCCGAACTCACGCAGCAACGCCGGTTTTCCCCACTCGTCCAACAACGTCCGCAATACTGTCGTCTGCGCCGCCGCCAGCTCCCGCGCCGCGGAAGCCAGCGCCGTGTAGGCTTCGCGCTCCACAATGAGCGGAAAAGGCAGCAGACGAATTTTATACGCCCCATCCGCCCTGATAGATTGCATCACCTCATCCCAGACGCCGGACTTCAGAATGTCCCCCGCCTTGCGTTGAAAAGCCGCCATCCAGACGTCGTTTTTGGCCAATGCCGAATTCACTTGAGCCCCTCCTGGTTAGTTCTTCCTGGTAGTTCTTTCTGGTTGATCACGCCGCCGTTCCGGGTCGCCACAACCGTCCCCCCTGTGCCGGCCAGCTTCTCGCAGCGCTTAAACGGTTGATGAATATTTCTTGCACGGTCATCGCTCCTTAAAACTCTCGTCCATGCCCTGAATGATTGGACCGACAATGTACTCAGCCAGTTGACGCCGACCGATCTTAATCTCCGAAGTGATGTTCATGCCCGGCATCAGGTTGATTCTGGCGCCGTCGACTTCGATGTAATTCCTCGCCAAAGCAATCCGGGCCCGATACACCAGCCCATAATCGGGATGCTGAAACGCGTCATGGGACACCGAGGACACCACGCCTTCCACTACGCCGTACTTGGTGAAGGGAAAGGATTCAATCTTGATGCGCACCGGCTGCTCGCTCTCCACAAAGCCGATATCCCTGTTTTTGATCCAGGATTCCGCCTGCAACACCTCCCCTTCCGGCACAATCGTCGCCAGTGAGTCAGACGCCAGCACCGTCGCGCCGGTCGTCACCACTTTCAATTCATGCACGGTACCGGCGATGGGCGCCTTGATGGTCTGTAGCTGCAACTGGTGACGGTTTTTCTTTTCCTCTTGCGCCACCTGATCCTGCCTGCGCTCCAATGCCGCCAGTTCACTCAACAGCTCCCCCAGACGACTGCTTCTGTGAGTTTGCCGCTGCTGTTCAAGCTCTGAAATATTGATCGCGTACTCTTGGGCGCGCCCCTCCTCTTCATCCAGGCGGTTAACGGTCTTGAGGTAACTCTCCTGCACTTCCAGCAATGCGATCTTGCTGACGTTCTTCACCGCAAAGGCGGCTTCATGGGCTTCCACTTTTTGCCGTCCCAGGGGCAACAGCCTCTGCAGTCCTTCTATCTGTCGCAACGAGGCGGCGCGCTTCTGGCGGAAAAAACGCTCCTGTTGACGCAACTCCGCCTGTTGCAACCTGAACTCCTCGAACTGCTTTCTGAGCAGGGCAAGTTGCGTCGGGTCTTCCGCCACCGCGCTTTCCGCGGAAATCTGCCTGTCTGTTTCGCCCCGTTCAGGACGATCAGGAGAATAACCTTCAATCAGTTGCGACAACTGCATCAGCCGTGCGCGCCGGAGCCTCAGGTCTTTCTTTTCCGCCAGAAGCTTATCCAGCTCCGCCAGGGTCTCCGTCGTATCCATCTGCATTAACAGAGCGCCTTGCTCCACCCGCGCGCCTTCGGTGACGAATATTTCGCTGATGACGCCCTCCCTCGGCGCTTTGATGACTTTCAGCTTGCCCGCATAAGCCAGCGCGCCGCGGGCGCTGGCGATAATGTCCACCTCACTGACCACCGTCCAGGCGATGCATCCCACGGTAAACAGGCTGACCAGATACAGCAGCAGCCTTCCCAACAGGCTGGGAGGCGTTTGCTGGGTTTTGATGTAAAGCGGATCGAACTTCAATTCCGCTTTCATGGTTTCCTTTAGATTTCCCATATCAATGTTTTCCACTCATAAGACCGCTCACGCCGACATCAACCGCTCACCAGCTCATCTTCCATAGCGCCAAGCTGAAAACGGAACGCTGTGGAATAAAAACTGTCTTTATCGATCAGGTCGTAGTGACTGCCCTGGTCTATCAGGCGCCCATCGTCAATCAGCACAATCCTGTCCGCATTGCGAATAGTGGCGAGGCGATGAGACACGATAATCACCGTACGCCCGGCGCAGATCTGCGGCAGGTTATTCTGGATGATGAGTTCCGACTCGTAATCCATCGCGCTGGTAGGCTCGTCCATAATGAGAATTTTAGAGTCGTTATAGATCGCTCTGGCGATCGCGATGCGCTGCCTCTGTCCGCCGCTCAGGCTCGCGCCGAACTCGCTGACTTTGGTGAAATAGCCTTTCGGCAGTCGCTCAATGAACTCAGACGCGCCGGCCAGTCGGGCGGCGCGCATAATGTTGTTCATGTCGACGTCTTCTGTGGTCAGGCTGATGTTTTCGACGATGGTTTTGTTGAACAGGAAAATATCCTGAGGCACCACCCCGATGAACTTGCGCAGGGATTGAATGTGGACCTTGGAGATGTCTTTTCCGCCGATGGTGATGCGTCCCTCGTCCGGTTCATAAAAGCGTTGCAACAGCTTGGTCACCGTGGTCTTACCAGAGCCGGACGGCCCTACCAGCGCCACCACTTCGCCCGCTTTGAGAGTCAGATTGAAATCCGACAACGCGCGCCCGCCTTCCTGGGGATACCTGAAGCTGACGTGCTCAAAACGTATGTCGCGCACATTTTCCTCGGTCAAGTCCTGCCCGAATGCAGCGCCCTGCTGTCCATTCCCGTCAAGCTTTTCCTCCAGCTCATGGCCGAGAATATCGCCCATCTTATCGATAGAGACCCGTATTTCCTGAAACTCCTTCCAGAATTCAGCGGCTTTCAATACCGGGTTGGTCACTCGCACCGACACCATATAAAACGCCACGAACTGCCCCACGCTGAGAGTGTGTTCCATCACCATATGGGCGCCGAAAAACAGCACCCCCACCACAATGACGTTATTGATGTAAGAAACCATTTGGCTTGCGACGCCAGAAGCGAGGGCCGCCCTGAAGTTGCTTTGCCCCTTCGCGGACACCAGCCGACTCCAGTTGTGCAGGTGATAGCCTTCAGAGCGGCCGGATTTGATGGTGGAAGCGCCGTTGACGGTCTCCACCACAAAGGTTTCAACCGCCTCCTGCGCCATGAACTTATCCACCATGCGCGCCTTCAGCTTCGGAGTGACGATAAACGCCACCAGGAATTGCAGCGCCAGCCCGCTGGCGACCACCAGAGTCAGAGTCGGACTGTAAAACGCCATCACGAAGATAAACAGAAAGGAAAACCCCAGAGAGCTCACCAGATTGATGGTATTGGGGCCGGAGACGAAACTGATCACCCGGTCCAGCTCCTTAACCCGGGCCAGCACGCCGCCGCGGGAGTGGGAGTCAAAATAGCCGATGGGAAGCCCCAGGATATGCTCCACCAGCTTATAGCCAAGCACGGCGTAGACCCGGTTCGCCATGTGGGAGAACATATACTGCCCGATCAGCATAAACGCCACTTCAAACAGCAGCACGCACATGATGGCGATAGTGATGACGCTCAGCGTGGAGTAGGCCTCGTAAACGATAGCCTTATCCAGCACAACCTGGGTGAAAAAAGGGATTCCCAGCGAAAAGATTTGCACGAACAAGGACGCTCCAAGCACCTCGTACAATAATCGCCGGTGTTGTTTGACCGGTTCGAGGAACCAGCCTCTCGAATTTTTCATTGCTCGTTCCTTGCGAAGAAATCACGCATCCTCGCCGCCAGATGGCAGGCGACATCCTGCAGGGCGTCACGGGCGCCGGCGGCGATATGAGGGGTGTAGTACACCTGCGGATGATGAATCAGAAAGTGGCTGTAGGTGCTGCGCTCCGGAGATCTGCCGTACTCGGGGTCCGGCTCCAGCGTGTCCAGCGCCGCCGCGGCGATGACGCCCTGCTCCATGGCCTCCAGCAACGCCGCTTCGTCGATCACGCCGCCGCGGGAAGCGTTCACCAGCAGCGTTCCTTTGCGCATGCGCGCAAAAGCGTCTTTGTCGAGCAGGCCACGGGTCTCCGCCGTCAGGGGCGTTTGCAGGCTGATGATGTCGCACGCGCCATATAGTTCATCAAGTTCGGAGGCGAGCTGGAAGTTGCTCACGGGGGGCGCCTGGGCGGGGTCCAGATAAGGGTCATAACCGTACATGCGCGCACACAGAGGCGCGATCTTGTTGACCACGCCACGGCCGATATGGCCCAGACCAATCACGCCAACCGTGAGTCGCGCCAGATTGCGGCCCTGCCAGAGATGGCGGCGGAAGTCGTTGCGGCGGGAGCCCAGATGCGCCTCGTTGAAGCGATGACACAACATGAGCATCATGCAAAGCACATACTCGGACACGGACTCCACATTGCCTTCCGGCGAAGTGATGACCTCCACCCCGAAACGACGGGCGGCGGCCATATCAATATTGTCGGTGCCGGACCCCGCCCGGCCGATCACTCGCAGGCGGGGCGCCCGGCTCAACAGCGCTTCATCAATGAAATTGCCGCTTTTAATAATAAGTCCGTCATAGCCTTCCAGTTCCCGGGCGATCTCTTCCCGACTGTATCCGCAACCGTTATCCAGGTGAGCGAACTCCCGCACCGCCGCCACGCCTTCTTCCGCAATCGCGTCGAGTAACAGTATTCTTGGCCTCATTGCATACTTCCTCCCCGTGTCAGCTTCTCCAATGTCCGGCAAATCAAATCCGCCGACTCCGTCAACATGCTCATGTGGTCGCCTGGCGCGGTAACGAGGTCAATGTCTCCCGCACACAGGGTTTCCAGACCGTTCAGAGGTTTATCAAAGTTGCGCTCGCCCGGCGCCGCCCGGGAGGGTTTGATCAAGTGCACGTCGCCTTCATAGATATCAGGTCGATAGTCGGCGATCAGGCGGCTGTCCTGATGCAAACGCTGCAACTGGCGTTGCGCCTCCGCTTCCTCCAGACCAGTTTCCTTCAGTTGCGCCGAGAGCAATTGGCGCAGCCTGTCTTCGTCCAAAGCCGCATCCGCGGAAGATGTGTTGAAGCCGGGATCAAGCAATATCAGCGCGCCGATATCCATGCCTTGCTCCCGGAGCTGCGCCGCTGTCGCATAGGCGATGGTTCCGCCCAGAGACCATCCTCCCAACAGCGGCGGGCTCTCCCCTCTCAGGGCGTTCACCTGCTCCGCGTAGTAGGCGGCCAATGCTTCCACGCTGCGTTTTGCGTCTTCCAGTTCAGGAGGATCGAAGGCGATTACGCGCAATCCTTTGGGAAGACTCGGCGCCAAAGGAAGGTAGGCATGCCCGCCTCCGCCGGCGGGAGGAAGCAGGAACAACGTCTCCCGTGCTTGCGCCGCATTCATCACCAGATAAGGCGCTGAGTTCGTCTGCGCCGCGTCCTCTTCGAGATAAGCGGCCAGGTCGGCGATAGTCGGCGCTTCGTAAAGCTTGGAGATAGGTAAGGAGCGCTCCAAAGCCACTTCGATCTTGTGTTGCAAACGTAGCGCAGAGATCGAGTCCAGTCCCAGTGAGAATAAGTCCGCTTGCAGGTTCGCCGCGCCGCCGCTGAAAGCGTCTGGAAAGAGTTCGGCAAACAGCGCCGCGATTCTGTTTTCCATCGCGGTCGCCGCTGTCGGAATGCTTGCTTCCCGTTCCAGTTCCTGACGCAGCGTCACCACATCCACTTTGCCGCTCGCGGTCACTGGAATACGCGCGACCTGGCGCAGCTCGGATGGCGTCATGTACGCAGGGAGTCGTTGCAACAGATAGTTTTTCAGCTCATTTGCAGGAACCCCGTCAGCCGCTCCCGGCTTTAGCGTATAGAAAGCGATAATACGGGACCCGCCTGGCGCTTCCGTGGACAGCGCCACGGCTTTACCGACATCGGGATGAGTCTCCAATTGCAGCTCAATGGCCCTGGGCTCGATACGGTAGCCCCTGACTTTCAGCATCCGCGTGCGGCGACCGAGATAGCAAAGCGCGCCATTTTCGTTGACATACCCCAGATCCCCGGTGCTCAACGCCCGCTCCGGTGCAGACTGGGCGTCGTCCGCCGCCAGGTGGAAGAAAACATCTTTCTCCTGCTCCGGCGTCCCATAGCCTCGCGCCACACTGGCGCCGGCGAGAACGATCTCTCCTATTACGCCTCGGGGCGCCCATTGCCGGTTTTCATTCACCACACAGGCGGCGCTATTGCGAATGGGCCGACCGAGAGGCGCATATTCACGCGGTGATGGACGCTGGCGCTCCCCGTTGTCAGGGGCTGCAGTCAGGTCCGCATACACGACGGAAGCCGCCTCGGTGGCGCCGTAGCGATTCAGCAAACGCACTTGCGGCAATGCCTCCCGCAGCCTGCGCACCAGCGCCAGAGGCGCGGCTTCGCCGCTGATTTCCAGGTAGCGCAGTTCCGATAAGCGGGAGATGTGGCCATTATCCACCATCAACTGCAACATGGTCGGAGTCATGAACAAGCGCGATACGCCCCGCGCCGCCGCCAGTGCGGTGAACGCATCCAGATCCGTCTGGACTCCTTCCGGGAACACGTAAAGCGTCGCACCCTGGATCAGCGGCTCGAAAATTTCACGCAAGGCGGGGGCGAACGCCAATAAGGTTTTGAAGCAGAACACTTCTCCCTCTTGCGCAGGAAAGACGTCCTGCAGCCAGCGCAGACGGTTGCAGTGAGAAGCATGATCGCTGAGCACCATCTTCGGCTTGCCGGTGGAGCCCGACGTATAGTTAACCGCGCACAACGTCGCCGGCGTTATCTCCGCCGTCGCTGGCGCGCAGACGCCGTCGAGCGCGCGCTCAAAAGTCAGTACTGGCAGCCCCTCGACGTTAAAGTCGCAGGCTTCGTCGTTAAAGGTCAGCATCGCCTGCAAGGCGGCGTCCTCAACCAGGTCACGCAACAGGGCGTCAGGAAACGCCCGTTCCAGACTGACCACCGGGCAACCGGCTTTCACCACGCCTATGACCATGGCCGCCATTGCGCTGCTGCGCGCCGCTCTGACGCCGACAGCGCCAGTCACTCCCTTGGCGCAAAGATGCGCGGCGACGTTATCGCTCATCCGATCCAGTTCGCGATAGCTCAGTGCGCTTCCCTGCTCATCCAGCACCGCCACACGGTCGCCGAAAGACGCCACGGCGTTTGCGAACAGGGAGGTCAGCGTCTCCGCCCCCGCCGTCCTCGGCCCCATCAATCGCGCCGCCGGCGGCGTCGCTTTCTGCGGGAGTGCGTTGAACGCGGCGACCACGGTTTCGACGATATCCGTCGCCACATATTCGGCGAAGTTAACCGGCTTCCAGCACAGCCGCACCGCCAGGCTCGTCCCCTCCTGCTCAAATGTCAGCGTCAGGGGAAAGTGAGAGGAAATGACCTCTTCCTGTTCATCAAGACGTAACGGCGTATAGGCTGTCTGCGCCGTCCGCGCGAAGTTCTGGAAAGAGAACAGGACGTCGAACAACTGCCCGCCGGCGCCCAGTCGCGCAATCTCTTGCAAGGGCAAATGCGCGTGTTCCATGGACGCCGCCATCTGCTCCTGAATTCGCTTCAGATAATCCAGCGCCCCCTCGGCGTCTTCATGGGCCGCCGCCACCGGTAAGGTGGCGATGCATGGGCCGATAATACGTTCCGCGCCCGGCAGCTCCGGCGGGCGCAGACTCGCCATGGCCCCCCACCGCACCGGACCGCCCCGGTAGTAATGGGACAAGGTCATTCCCAACAGGCCGTTGAACGCCGCAGACAGCGTCACGCCTTCCTGCCGTAATCGTTCAATGCTGCTCGCGGCAAGCTCAAAGGTTAAGGTTTTCTGGCGGTATTCCGTCTCCTCGGCGCCTGCTTCGCCCACCGCGATCAGCTCCGCTTTCGCCGTCTGCAAGGGCGACAGCAATCGCCGCCAGTAGGCGGCGGCCTCTTCCGGCCGCCTGCGGTTCAGCCAGTTGACGCAATCCGCATACTGGGCTGGCGCGGCGGGGAGCCTGTCGTCGTCGCACAGGGCGAGCAACTCGTCTAGCAGCACAGAGACGGACTGACCATCCAGAATCAAATGATGGGCCGTCAGAATGAGACAATCGCTGTCCCCCCCTTTAACCAGCACATATCGGATCAAGGGCCCCCGCGCGATATCAAACGGCTCACTCTTCTGCGCTGCGCAAAGCGCCTGCAACGCCTCGTCGTCGGTCACCTCGTCGCGCACCGACACCTTTGTTTGCTCCGCAGCGCCGATCTGAACGCTGAAGCTTCCGTTGGCGGGATTGAAGTCATAACCGGAACGCAGAATCGAATGACGCTGCGCCAATCGACGGCAGGCTTCCCTGAACCGCGCTGACGTCACCGGGCGCTGTAAACGCACCCGCCACTGCACGATGTAGCGCTGCGAGTGCGGATGGCTGCGCGCATAACCAATCAGCCCCTGCTGAAAGGAGGAAACCGGCCAGGCGGACGTCTCCTGCGCCCTCGTTTGCAGCAAGCGTTGCGCCGAGGCCGCAAAGGCCTGCGTCAAGGCTTTGAGAGCCGTCGCGGCCAGAGGCAATCGACCATCCAGGTACAGACGACATTTAAGCGTCCCGCCTTCCAGCCATGCATTCAGGTCAATCAGATAGAAGGGTTTGAGTTTCTCGCCGCCGGTCGAGCTAAGCAGACTGTGGGGCCGCGCAAACAGCCCGCTCGACTCAGGATCAGATTGGGCCGCCTCCGGCTTTGCCTGCCCCAGTTCGCCGAGATAGTTAAAAGAAATCGCAGGCTGGACGGCGACGGCGTCCGCAATGCGTTGCGGCGCCAGATAACGCAGAACGCCATAACCCACGCCGCCGCCCGGCACGAAGCGGGAATGCTCCCGCACCTGTTGATACATCTCTTCTTCATCATCCAGCACGGGATAACAACAGGGAAATTTACAGGTAAACCAGCCTATGGCGCTGGCGACGTCAATGGTGTCGTCCTGTGACTCATGGTCGCGTCCATGCCCTTCCCGTTCGACGCCGACTCGTTCAAGACCCAGCGCCTTACCTGAAGCGCAGGCCAAGGCGGTCAGCAGACAGTCCTGAATCCTGATATTGTCCCGCAGACCCATAGCGTCCAGCGTCAGCAGAGTTTGCTCGCCTGCTGTTTCATTTTGGCCTTCCACTATTTTTTTTATGGGATCGGCGCGGCCCTGCTCGCGCCAATACCCCACTTCGCCAGAACGCAGCAGAGAAGCCCAGGCGTTCTGATTCTGTTCAATCCATCGTTTATAAGTGCTCATACCACAGATGCTCGTAATTAATTTGCGTCGCGTCTCCGGCTCAACCAGCCGCATATTCCTGCTCTATCTCATCCATCAGCAGGCTCCAGGACACCGCATCCACCGCCAGATGATGACAGGCGAGAAAGATAACCGTCCTCGCGCCCGCTTCCCGATACAGATAACAGGCCAGCAGGCGTCCCGCGTCGATGTCGATGTCATGCAGGGCTCGCGCCTTGCACGTTTCCAGGTCGAGGTCCGATTGAGCGGTCAGGTCCGCGAAGGCGAACGCCTGCCGCCCATCGGAAGCGCCAACCGCGACAGACTGTTGTAGCCACAGGCCTTGTTCTTCGAAAAACCGGACGCGCAGGGCGTCATGCCGTCGCACCACACGATCCAGGGCGTGCGCCAGTTTTCGGGCATCCAGTCCGGCGGGCGCCAGATAGGAGGCATGCATCAAAAAATTGCGCTCTTCGCCGCTGTCAAAAAACCATTGTTGGATGGGCGACAGCATGTATTTCTCCGAAGGCGTCGTTTCCGCAACCACAGAAGGCGACGCCGCGGCAGTTCGCTCTGCGCCGGCGGGGCTTCTATCGCCCTCCGCCTGGTCCGCCTTCTCCGCCGTCTCCATATGCGCCACCCTCGCCACATCGCTCAGGCGCGGCGACCTTACGAATTGCTGCAAGGACAATTTGACATGGCGCCGTCGGCATTTGGCGATGACCTTCAACATGGAGAGCGAATCCCCTCCCAAGGCCAGAAAACTGGCGTCTGGCGTGATGCTCTGTACGGGAATATTCAGAACCTCCGCCCAGATTTCCGTCATGACCCGCTGGGCTTCTGAGTCGCCGCGCGCTTCTGGCGACGAAGCCGTCGCCACAGGAACAATGGCGGACGCCGTTTCACCCGTCTCAGCGTTTCCAGCCAGCATGGCGCGCAACGCCTTGCGGTCCGCCTTGCCGTTGCCCGTAACCGGTATCGTCGACACGGTTCGCCATTGTTGCGGAACCATATAGTCCGGCAGCAAAGTCGCCAGAAACGCGCTTAATGCGCTGTGATCAACGCGCTCGCCGGAGGCGGCCCGCACAAACGCCGCCAGACGCTCTTCGTGGACCAGAGTAATGGCCGTGGCGACGCTGCCGTGGCGCTCCAGGGCGGCGTCGATTTCCTGCAACTCGATGCGCAAGCCGCGCAGCTTCACTTGATCGTCCTTTCGCCCCAGATACTCAATGTTTCCATCCGGCAGCCTGCGGGCGATATCGCCAGTGCGATAGATACGTCGAAAGTCAGCGCCAAACCGTTCTGCATAGGGGTTGGCGACGAAGGCTTGCGCGGTCAGGTCGTCTCTGTTGAGGTATCCCCGCGCCAGACCTGCGCCAGCGAGACACAAATCTCCCGGAACGCCACAGGGCGCAATACGTCCGTCGCAATCCAGGATCAGGCACTGCATGTTCTGGATCGGTCGTCCGATGGGCGGCGTCACCGCCGCTCCCTGCTGGCTGCAGTCCCAGAAAGTCACGTCAATTGCGGCTTCAGTCGGTCCATACAGGTTATGCAGCGCCACGTCCGGGAATGCCGTCCTGAATGCGTCGATCTGGCTGTAACCCAGGGCTTCGCCGCTGCAGAACACCTGTTGCAGACTGCGGGCTTTACCTGGCCGCAGCAGGTTAAGGAAAGCGGACAGCATGGACGGCACAAAGTGAGCGGTGGTGACGCCCCAGGCGTCCATGTAATCCGCCAGCGCCTCCGGGTCTTTATGCATTCCTGGCGGCGCCACGACCAGCTCCGCATTACAGGCGAGAGGCCAGAAAAACTCCCAGACGGAAACATCAAAGGTATAAGGCGTTTTCTGTAATACCCGACTACGTTCGGTCAACGCATATTCGCGCTGCATCCAGTCAATGCGGTTGGCCAGGGCGCGGTGGCTCACCGCCACGCCCTTGGGAGCGCCCGTTGAGCCGGAGGTGTAAATCACATAGGCCAGGTCCTCCGGCGATACCGAAATGTCCGGCGCAGGGACCTTCTGATCCCCGTTCAGATCATCTACGCAGATGACGGTTACGCCCATCCCCTCAAAGCGCTTGCGATCTCGCTCACTGGCGATCAGCAGATCCGCTCCGGAGTCCCGCAAAATGGTTTGCAGACGCGCATCAGGATGTTCCGGGTCCAGCGGCAGATAAGCGCACCCGGCGCGATGAGCCCCATACAGGGCCGCGGTCATGGCGCTTGAACGCTCCAGGCATACAGCGACAATTCCGCTTCTCGCCTCGCCAGAGCGCGCGCGTTCGGACGGACCTGACCCTGCATTAGCGAGACAGGACAGTATTCGCCCTGCGACCTGATTCACCTTGTTGTTCAGCGACTGATAAGTATCGCGCTCACCGGCGCCGGACAAGGCGATTTTATGCGGACTGATCTCCGCCCGGCGCGCAAAGTCCCGATGCAGGAAGGGCCCCAGCGCCACGGGGATTTGCTCCCCCGTGGACAGGGCCAGAGCGATGTCAACCCGGGCGTCGTCCATCAAAGGCAAGGCGCCGACGCGCTCATGGCTTTTCCCCGCTGCGGCGCGCAGGACGCAAGTAAAGCTATGTTGCACGTCTGCGATGAATTCCTGAGCCAGAGATTCGCCGTTATAGCGCAACTCGAAAAAAAGGCTGTCGTTAATCTCTTCGAACAACAGCGCCAGCCCGTCCCGCCAAAGATCGGCGTCCATGGTTTCAGCCAGCCCCTCGCATACCGTCAGATTTGCCGGGGTCGCCATGGCGCAGTCGGTTTGCGGTGAGCGCAGCGCTTTGACGCCATTCGCGACATCAATAATCGTCGCGTCATCGTCGATCTGCACTGACGCCGCCCCGCACACGTCCTGCGTCCGCCAGGCCAGCGTGAACGACGACTGACGCGTGTAGCGATACATAGTTATCGCCAGCGACGCGCAAACAAGGTCCATTGCAGAGCCGCCCCCGAGGGACGGGACCGAAAATCGCGTTTGCCGCGGCGTATGCCCGCGCCAGCCGCGAACAACCGGTAAACGCAGCGCGTCGGGCGCAGTTTGGGCTGTATGTGAGCCAAAGTTGAATGGTTGCATAGACATCCTCTGATTCCACCGCTAACTGACTGTGTCGAACGAGTACTGAGCGCAATTAAACCTTCCGCTCAAACTGCCTATGCTTTTAGCCACTTGCGCAGCGGGCGCATCATCCGTCAAAGCGAGTTTGAACAGAGCGGCGATCTCTCGCATCTCTCCCGTCCCCATGCCAAAGCGGGTGATTTCCTGTACACCGATCCGGATCAGCTCCCGCCCGAAAACCGTCCGCGCATTGGTGCTGATATTGCCTTCCAGCAACTTCTTGCAAGCTTCATAGCTGGATAGACCTGACGGCGGGGCCAGCAATATCTGATTGCTTTGGGTAAACTCGCCTCTGCTGTTAGTGAACAGAGTGAAACCCTCCCCCGTCAGCGCCTCGGACAAGGCCTGAGCGTTTTCCACCACTTTGGCCGCATAAGCGTCGCCAAACGCCTCCATCTCCATGATGGTGAGATACAGCGCCAGGGAGTGGTGGGTGTGCTGACTGGAGACCAGGGCCTTGCCCATCTTCTCCATGGCGGGGGCCGCCAGGGCTTCACTGGCGAAATGGATCAACCCTTTCTGAGGACCTGGCAATGTCTTGTGGGTGTTGCCCTGAACCAGATCGAAGCCGCACGCCAGAGGATCGAGGTAACGCCCGCCCATCAGCAGCCCCAAGGTGTGCGAGGCGTCATAAACCGCGATGACGTCCGGACCGATGATGTCCCGAATCTGCTCAAGAGGCGTTGGGTACAGCGGAGAACTCTCATCCAGAAACAGCATTTTGACTTTGTGGCTGGCGCAGATTTCCTTCAGGTGACGCAGACAGAGGGTCAGCCTCTCCGGGTCGTGTTTCAACGTCATACTGCGGCGCCCCAGCATGGTCGCCATGTTGGCGGTGGCGAAATGGCCGCCGCTGTCCGGGTCAATGGACAGCACCAGATCGCCGGGCTCTGTCAGGCTGGAAAGCGTGCAGATCATCGCATGCACCCCGGACAGAGGCCGGAAGTCGGTGACGCGGCCGCCCAGACGACGCTCCATCACGTCCTCCGCCATGGACTCCAGCCGGTACAGGTCCGGCATGCCGCGAAATACAAAACCGCCGCGATTGACGATGCTTTGGAAGTGATAGTCTTCCGGCACGCCGATGTGATAGCGGGAGCCAAGACGGGACGCCATGGCTTTCTGTACAAAGCGCGAAGGCGCGTTTTCGTTGGCGGTCATGTGCAGTACGCCGCTTTCCCTGCGCTCTTCATGAGCGGCGAAGTTCTTCGCCATGTTCAACAGATTGAGCGTGTCCATGGAGACGCGTCTGCTGGCGCGAAGAGTGACGTCAACGGGTTGTGACGGGAGTTCTGAGGTGTGTTCAATCATTGGCCGTTTCCTTGCGTTTGCGTGGATGACTGCAACAGGTTGAGGGGAGCGTCAGAAGCGGCTCCGGCCATCCATTCCAGAATTGATGAAAGAGTGTCCAACAGGTATTGCGCCTGGCTCTCGCTGAAAGAGGCCCGGTTGTAGCCGACTTTAAAGCGCAGCGTCCGTCCGGGGAGCGTCACCAGGGTCAGGGGGAAGCTGGTTTCGTCTTTGTAGCGGACTCTCTCCGTCTGCAATGACGGCTGCGCCGGCGCAGCGGGATAGTTTTCATACACCAGCAAGGTATCGAACAGGGTTGCGTCGCGGCAGGGCGCGCAGCGCTGGATGTCCGGCAACCCCAGGTAGCTGTATTCGTCCCGCTCGTTCTGCGCGCTGTGCAGTTGCTTTAACCAGGCGTCCAGCCGCGCGTCTGGAGGACAGTCGACAACAGCCGGAAGCGTATTGATGAAAAGCCCGACCATCGCTTCAATGTCCGGCAGCGCCCCATTGCGTCCGGATACCGTGACGCCGAACGCCACCTCACGCCGTTCGCATACGCGGCTGAGCAGCAGCGCCCAGGCGCCGGCCACCAGCGTGTTCAAGGTGACTTCCGCCATGGCGGCGCGCTGCTGCAGGCGTTCACTGAGTGCGGCGTTCAGCGTCGAACTCAGATTGCCCTGCCCCTCTTTCGATTCGGACTCAGGAGAAGCCAGAGACTGGCTCAGCAACAGGGGCGAGCGACAGCTGGCCAGATGGTCGCGCCAGAAATTTTCCGCAGCGCTGACGTCGCGCTGCAATAGCCAGGACACGTAGTTTTTAAAAGGTGGCGCCGTCGCCAGCGACGGCTCTTTTTCTTGCAACATCGCGAAGTAGATCTGTCGCAATTCATTCAGCAACAGAGACAGACTCCATCCATCCACCAGCGCATGATGGGCCGCGAGGGTCACGTACAGCGTATCATCCGTCGTTCTCACCAGCGTCAGGCGCAATAACGGAGCCGCTTCAATGGCGAAATCCCGCCGCGCCTCCATCGCCATCAGCTCGCTTAAACGACTTTCCTGCACCGCCGGGTCCAGGCTGCGCCAGTCATGCATCACGCAGGGAGGCTGCGCATCCGCGCACACCACTTGCAGGTAGCCGTGCTTTTCCGATAACGCAAAAGCAGTGCGCAGTACGTCATGGCGGCGACACAAATACAGCCATGATCGCCGCCATAGCTCGGGATCGACATGGCGCATGCGATCCTGCCGCAGCACCACATACTCCCCCTCGCCCGCCGCCGCCAGAGAATGAAACAGCATGCCTTTCTGCATCGCGGTGGCGGGATATGCGTCCTGCAGATCCGGATAGTCATGCAGCCATTGGCTCAACGCCTCCCGATCTGGCGCCGCCAGGGGGAAATCAGACGGGGTATAGGTCCGCCGCTGCGCCGTCGCGCAATGCGTTATGACGTCCCGTAGCGCGGTCTGAAAACACTGGGCCAGGGCGTCAATGCTGGCGTCCTGGAACGCGCCTTGTGGATAGCTGATGACAAAGCTCAGTCGTCCTTCCGCCACTTTGCCGTTAAATTCTAAGGCGTACAGCGCCCGCTGCGCAGGTGAACGGTCCGCGCCGCAGGGAAGACCTGCGGGCGCGAACGGTGCGTCCTCTTCACGACGCCCCCACTGCCCCAGATAGTTGAAGATAATCGGCGTCTCGGCTTTCCGCTCCGCCATGATCACGCCCGCGTCCCGACTCAGATAGCGCAGCACCCCATACCCCAGTCCCTTGTTGGGGGTCGCGCGCAGGCTCTCTTTCGCCGCGACGACGCAATGCGCCACCGCCTCATCCTCCCCCGCGTTTCCCATATCCAGCAACACGGGGTATTTGCTGGTGAACCACCCCAGGGTTTGATCGATGCAGAGGTCTTCATTAAACGCCTGTTTTCGATTATCCGTCTGCATGCCCGCGGACGAAGGTTCGTGATCCGACGCAGACCCGACGCCGGACCTGGATAAATAAGCGGACGGCTGCTCGCGGCCATGCCCTT
The DNA here is from genome assembly GCF_057367735.1 of Hahella sp. NS-SX17. Taxonomy (NCBI): domain Bacteria; kingdom Pseudomonadati; phylum Pseudomonadota; class Gammaproteobacteria; order Oceanospirillales; family Hahellaceae; genus Hahella; species Hahella sp. NS-SX17. The sequence continues at coordinate 3,398,711 of NZ_CM170632.1, read as the reverse complement.
CCAGATCCACACGAAACCGGCGCAGCCCGCGCCAGCGCCGCATCGCCAGCATCAAGGACGCCAGCAGCAGATCATTGACGTCCGCGCCGTACGCCTGTGAGCAGTCCTGTAGCAGGCGGTTCGTTTCCGCTTCGCCCCAGTCCAGACGACGGGACGTCAAAGAGCCAATAACGGGGTTTTCGATGGCGTCATCCAGGGACAAAACATCCACCGGCGCCTTCAGCACGCCGCGCCAGTAATTACGCTCCTGCAACAGCGCTGGAGCGCGCGCGTAGGCCTGCAGGCGGTCACCCCAGCGTTGCAGCGAGTGCGTTTTATCACCCAGGCGAACCTGCTCGCCAGCCATCGCCAGGGTCATGCCCTGCTTCAGGTCCTCCAGCAAAATGCGCCAGGAAACGCCGTCGATAATCAGATGGTGGGCGATGACCAACAGTTTCCCGGCGCCATCGGGTCCGGCGAACCACACCAGCTTACATAAGGGACCGGTTTCGATATTGAGACAACGCTGAGCCGCTTCCGCCTGCGACAGCAGCCAGGCGCGCTCGTCCTCGTCATTTCCTTCCTGCGGAAAAGGCCGCAGCTCGAATGCCAGCTCAACCATGGCGTCCTCAAAGGGTCGATAGGCCGCGCGCCACTCCCCTTCGCGCTGAGTGAAACCAAGACGCAAGCCGTCATGTCGCAATATGACCGCCGCCAGTGCGGCCCGTATCTGTTCTTCCCGCAGACCGACGGGCGTCTTTAATAAGGTTGCGAAGTTAAAATGATTGAGATCCACCGTCTGGGTTTGAAAAAACCAGTGCTGTATCGGCGTCAGCGCAACCTCTCCGGCCACTGCTTCCTGGGACGCCTGTGACGCCGGGGTTTCGGCCGCGCGGCGCGCCAGTCCCGCAATGGTCGGCGCTTCAAATAACTCTCTGGGAGTGAGATGCAGTCCCTGCTTGCGCGCCTTGGACAAAATCTGAATGGCCAGAATGGAGTCGCCGCCCACTTTGAAAAAGTTGTCGTTAACGCCAATCCGGGACACCCCAAGCACCTCGCGCCAGATCGATGCGAGCTGACGCTCTTCGTCCGACTGCGGCTCGGCTTTCTGCTGGCTATCGTCTTGCCGCGGAGGCGGTAGACGCGCCTCGTCCAGTTTGCCGTTAACCGTCAGCGGGAGGGATTCAAGGGGAATCACCCAGGTGGGAATCATAAATCCTGGAAGCTGGCGGCTCAGGGCGTCCGTTACAGCGTCAGCGAACGCCTGCCGGTCCGCTGACGTCGTTAAAACGGATTTATCCTGGGGCGTCACATAGGCCGCCAGACGCGCATCTCCCGCAGAGGAGCCGCCTTTGGTCGCAATCACCGCCGCCTTGTGCGCCATGGGCAGCGCCGTAATGTGCGACTCTACTTCGCCGACTTCAATGCGATGCCCGCGAATTTTCACCTGCTTGTCGATGCGCCCGAGATATTCATAATCGCCGCTTGGCAAACATCGCATCAAGTCGCCGGTTTTATACAGACGCGCCTCCGCGCCCTGAACGCCGCGCTGCAAAAAGTCACCGACAAAGCGCTCCGCCGTCAACGTGTCGCGATGCAGATACCCCAACGTCACTCCGGCGCCGCCAACATAGGCTTCTCCCGGCGCGCCGGGCGGGACCGGCCGGCGCCGCGCATCGCACAGATAGATCTGCAGATCCGCCAGAGGACGCCCGATGATGCTGCGCCCCTGTTGCAGATCCTGCTGCTGGATGCGTCGGAAGGTGACGTGCACGGTGGTCTCCGTGATGCCGTACATGTTGATCAGCGCGGGCTGGCCCAACGGATGTCTCTGCGTCCAGCGTCGCAGCATGTTGAAATCCAGCGCTTCGCCTCCGAATACCACATAGCGCAACGATAGCGGCGGCGCATCTTCAAGCTCCGCATCCTGAGCGATCAACTGGGAGAAGTAAGTGGGGGTCTGATTCAGCACCGTCACTTTTTCCTGCGCCAGCAGACGGTAGAAGTCTTCCGTGGAGCGTGCGACCCAGTAGGGCGTGATCACCAGCTTGCCGCCGTACAGAAGCGCGCCCCAGATTTCCCAGACAGAAAAATCGAACGCGAAGGAATGAAACAGCGTCCACACATCGGTTTCATCAAAGCGAAACTCCCGGTCCGCGGCGAAAAACAGGCGACTGACATTGGCGTGCGTCACCATGCATCCTTTCGGCGCCCCGGTGGAGCCGGAGGTATAGATGACGTACGCCATACGCTCCATCGCAGGCTTCAATACGCCGCCTAACTCCTCCGCACGGAGCGGGCTTGCGTCCAGATCCGGCGCGCGTGCGGCGGCCTCCTCCATGGTGATAACCGAAACGGCTTGGAGAGCGCTCCAGTTTTCCAGCACACGACGATCCGTCAGTAGCCAGGGCGCTCCGGAATCTTCCAGCACATACGCAGCGCGACTTTCCGGGTAGGAAGGGTCAATGGGAGCGTAGGCCGCGCCGGCCTTCATAATGGCCAGGATCGCCGTGACCAGCTCACAGGACCGCTCCAGGCTCAACGCCACCAGATCGCCAGCGGCCACTCCTCGCTCAGCCAACAGCCGCGCCAGCCTGTTGGAGGCGTCGTCCAGCTCCCCATAGGTCATGGTCACGCCATCGCAGGTTAACGCCGTCCGTTGCGGAAATCTGGCGGCCATGACGGAAAACCTTTCATGCAACAACTCTCCTCCCGGGGCGCCGGCGTTTCCTGCGCTGGGGATAGGGGCGCGCAACGCCATCGACTCCGACGGGCTGAGCAAATTAAGATCTCCCACCGCGCGCTCGGGATTGGCGGCAATTTCCCCCAGCAGAAGTATCAGCCGTTGCGCCAGATTACCGATAGAGGCGTCGCTGAACAGATCCGTAGCGTACTCAAATTTGCCGCTCAGTCCGGCGCCGGTATCTCGCAGGGACAAGGTGAGATCGAACTTGGAGACGTGACAGTCCTGGGTCAGAAACTCGGTCTGCAAACCGGCGAACGCCAACGACTCAGCGAGATTTTCCTGTAAATCGAACAACACCTGAAACAACGGCGTGTGGCCCAGGCTGCGCTCCGGCTGCAGAGTCTCAACGACCGCGTCGAAAGGCGTCATCTGGTGCTTGAGGCCGCCGCGCACGGTGTCTTTAACTTGTTGCAGCAGCGCGCGAAAGTGCTTATCGAGGTCCACCCGGTCATACAACGCCAGGGTATTGATAAAGTATCCGACCACCGGCTCCAGTTCGGGAAAAGCGCGGTTATCCACCGGCGTCCCAACCACAAAATCGGCCTGACCGGAGAAGCGGGTCAGTAGTACTTTGAACGCCGCCAGCAGAGTCATGTAGAGCGTGGCGCCTTCCTGCGCGCCTATGCGTCTGAGTCGCTCCAGCGTCTCCGCATCCACTTCAAAGCGGTGAATCGCGCCCCGGGTGGACAACTCAGCAGGCCTGGGGTAGTCAGTCGGCAGCGATGACAAAGCCGGCGCTTCGCCAAGCTTTCGCCGCCAGTACTCCTTGCTGGCCTGCACCCGGTCATGTTTGAGCAGGTCCTGCTCCCAGACGCAATAATCGGCGAATTGCAGAGCCGGCGCTGCAATGACCGCCCCATCGGTCTGATAGGCCTGCGCCAGCTCCCCCAGCATCACGCCGACAGACCAGCCGTCAGAGATAATGTGATGCATATTCAAAGAGAGCACATGATCCTGGGGCGATATCCGATAGATTGTCGCCCGGAAAAGCGGCCCGGCTTGCAGGTCGAACACGCGCAGCCTTTCCTGTCGCAGCTTTTCCTCCAGGTCTTGTGGAGCGATTTCCTCCACCATGGGCGCCCACTCTTCGGGAGCGCTGAACCGCTGCCGCACCTGGTCATTCTCGACGACGAAGCAGGTCCGCAAGGCCTCATGACGGTGATACAGCCCACACAGCCCCCGCTGCAGACGCTGAACATTCAGCGCGCCTTGCAGTCGTATCGCAAAGGGCATGTTGTAGGCCGCTGACGGTTGCAGGCTGTACACCGCCCACAAACGTTTCTGCGCTGACGACAGAGGCGCCCCCCGAGCCTCTCTGGCCGCAGGTCTTGGCGCTTCCGGCGCGGCGAGCGCGTCTTCCGCCTGCTGCAGGAAGGCGATCACGGGCGCCTTATTCTCTTTCAGCCAGCGCAATTCCTCCGGCGTCAACGCTCCCTTGAGCGCACTCACCCGCAGCGCGCCCTGCTCCAGATATAATCGGATGCGCCTGCCCTGCAGGCTTTGCATGAACTCGACCACACTCATATCTCGAAATCCTCATACTGGCTCGCTTCCTCCGGGGTTACCGCTTCGGCCTGACGCGCCAGCGTTGCGGCGGCGACAAAACCGGCCAGCGCCCGAGGCGTACGCAGGTCAAAGAAACGATCAATGGTCAACGGCCACCCCTCGCGCCGACTGAAGCGCGACACCAGACGGGCCGCCATGATGGAGTGTCCTCCCAGACCGAAGAAATCATCCTCCACCGACACCTCGGCGACCCCGAGATATTCCTTGAAGGCCTCCACCAGCGCCGCCTCCTCATCCGTCTCAGGAGCGATAACGACTTTTTCGCTGCGGGCGCTCTCCGCCAATGCGGAAAGCGCCTTGCGATCAATCTTGCCGCTGGGGGTTAACGGAAATTCCGGCAGTTCGATATAGACGGCGGGAATCATGTAATAAGGAAGCCAGCGCACCAGATAATCCGCGTAATCCGGCATTGGCCCGGGGTTCCGGGCCACCAGATAGGCAGTAAGAATGTCCGCGCCGTCGGCGGCTTTTTCCACGGCGATGATCGCTTCCTGCGTTCGCTCATGGCTGAGCAACGCACGTTCAATTTCAGCCGGTTCGATACGGAATCCACGCAACTTGATCTGGGCGTCCGCGCGCCCAACGAAGGTCAATACGCCCTCCAGGTTGTAGCGCACGATGTCGCCAGTGCGGTACATCACTCCGCCATCAAAGGGGTTGTCGATAAAGCGGGCGGCGTTTTCCTGCGGATTGCCGATGTATCCGGGAGAGAGTCCGGCGCCGCTGACGTAAAGCTCACCGTCCGCGCCGACCGGCGCGCGATTCATTTGCGCGTCCAGCACATAGAGACGGTTATTGTTGACCCTTACGCCGATGGGGCAACGTCCGCGCAGATCGCTGCTATCTCGGGGGACGCTATAGAGGGTGCAACAAATGGCTGTCTCCGACGGGCCGTAACCGTTGATAACGCACAAGTCTGGATGGATCGCCTGCAACGCCGACAGCGTTTCCAGCAGCAACGGCTCCACCCCTACCAACAGTCGCGTCAGCGCCAGGGGAGCGCCTGCGCCGCTACGCTCCAGCAGCGAGTTAACGAAAAACGGCGGTGCGTAAGCGGAAGTGATCCCCGCGTCCCGCAGCCAGTCGTAAAATTCGTGGGCATCGCGACGGGCCGATTCCGGTGTAAAACATAGCGTCGCCCCCAGCGTAAGCGGAGCGAAAATTTCGTAGACGGAAACATCGAAGCTCAGACTGGTCCACAGGGAGCAGCGCGCATCCGAAGACAGCGGGCTACGCGCCTGAAAGTCGTCCAGCAGATTAACCACGCTGCTGTGAACGACAGGAACCGCCTTGGCGCGTCCCGTGCTGCCGGAGGTGAAGATGACATAAGCCACGTCCTCGCCGGTCGCCCCGGATAAAGGATTGTCCGGGGCCGCCTCCATCAGTGCGCTTACGACCCGAACCTCATCCAGCGCCAGGACGCGGTGATGCCCTTCCGGCAGCGCTCCCTGAGCGGCCTGGTTGCTGATGACCAGCGCCATACTGGCGTCTTCCAGCATATGGCGAATGCGTTCCGACGGATAATCCGGGTCGATTGGCGCATAGCCGGCGCCGGTTTTCATGACCGCCAGCATCGCCACGATCGCTTCCGCGCAGCGGGGCAGACACACGCCAATCACCTGTCCGTGGGAGACCCCTTGCGAACGCAAATAATGGGCCAGGCGGTTGGCTCTGACGTTCAGATCGCCATAGCTGATGCGCGCCCTGGCCTCCAGAGCATGGTTTTCAAGACTTTCCAGGGCCCAGGCGTCTGGGTTTTCCAATGCGCAGGCTTCGAAGAGTCCGTGCAACGTGGCCCTTGGGTCCGGCGCGACTTCGCTTCCTCCGTGATTGAAAGAATCCAGCAACTCAGCCTCAGCGGGACCAACGCACGGGATGGCGGAGACCGCTTTAGCCGGCGCCGCCGCCAGCCCCTTCAACAAGGTTTCCAGATTCCCGGCCAGCCTCTCTGCACAGGGTTCGCTGTACAGGGACGTCAAGTAACGCAGACGTAACTGCAGCCCCTGGTCTGTCTCCACCAGAATCAGCTGCGCCTCAACGCCGTCCATGTCAGCCGGTCCCCAGCCGACGCTCAGCGATGGCGCCCTCTGCGACGATCCCATCGCTCTGCTGATGAACTCAAGCGGAGCCGGTTGCAGGCGCTGACCGTCTGCGTCCATTTTCAAAACTGCCCGCACAACCTCTTCAAAGCTGTCGGTCCCGCGCACGCATACAGGAATGGGGATGGCGACGCCGGTCTGCGTCACCTTGACGACCACCTGATTTTCAGCGCCGTTATAACGGTGGCTCAGCACCGCCGTCGCCGCCAGCACAAGGCTATCCAGCGCAGCGCCGCAACGCCGCCCACAGGTCTTCAGCGCCTGCACCAGATCCGGCGCAAGTTCGTACAGCCGTTGCGCGTATGTCGCCTCACCCTGGCGTGACGCCGACGCGGACTCTCTGTCAAAAGGCAGCCCCCCACGCGTCCAGCCGGCGACCAATGTGCGCCGCCACTGGGACAACGCAAGCCGCAGTTTATTTTTATCAAAAGCGACAGGGGTAGACCTGATGTCCATGCCCTGCTCGGGATCTTGCATCAATCGCCGACAACGCTCGCGGACAGGGTCCAGCTCCTGGCCCGCAACGCCGCCTACATAGGCCACCCAGCCCGCGCCGTCTTTCTCCACTACCGCGCTGACGCCCGGGACGCTCTCTATCAACGCCTCAAACTCTTGCGCCAGCCGCTTCGCCGCCCGCAAGGGATCCGCGATCAACGCGATGCGGCCATCGCCTCGGCGACGGGCTTTCACGCCAGTGTTAAACAGACGCTCCCCGTCCTGTGCGACCCGCATACGCAGGGCGTCCAGCTCGCTCAGCTGCTCATACCCCTGCATCAAAGCGGGTCCGCTCAACCATAATTGTCCCACGGCATGAACTGGAACCGATCCGCCTGCGCCGTCAAGCACGCTGGCGCAGACTCCCGGGGCGGCCTCCCAGGCATATTCGCCGCCGCCAGTCGCCAGCAACGCCGGCCCGCTCAGTTCCGCGACAGCGAATAGCGTTCCTTCGGCAGGGTCGTCCAGGGTCACCGGGGAAATATCACTGGGCCAGGCGAATTGTTTTACGTCGGATTTTTCCGCTATCCCTCCCATCTTTTCCATCTCTCCCATCACGACCGTCACGCTTTGCGCTGTCAGCCATCCTGAGAACGCCGACGCCTCTCCGGCGAACGTCGTCAGAGGGGCCCCCGACCTCTGGCTTAACGCCTTCGCCAGGGCCTGATCTCCCGGCGTTGCGGCAGGCGCGCAAGCGATCACATCCGCAGGGCTCAAACGCCAGTGCGTAATCAGCGCGTCGGCGGCGGACGCTAAAGCGGCCTCGCTGAAGTTCATCCATTTGCTACTGTCCAACGAGGTTGCGACAAAACGATGCTCGGCGCCCACCGGACTCATCCCGCCTTCGGCGCTCTGCGCTGCGCTGAAGCTTTGCGGGAGGAAAGCGGGCGGGCGCGAATCGGCGGCCTTCTGCAGCATGTCATCCAGGGTTTGCGCCTGCCGCCGCAATGCGGCCTGAAACAATGCCTGGAAGCTGTCAACCAGCGCCTGCGCCAGCTCACGGGAATAGAGGTCGGTATTGAATTCCCAAACAAAATGAACAGGGTCCCCCTCCCCCCGTTGTCCCTGCCGGGGAATCGCCACCACAGACAGATCAAACTTGGCGGAACGGCCGCTGACCGCTTCATAGAGCGACATATCCAGACCCGGCGCGCTTAATTCCGGCGGCGGCGCATCATGGAAGCCGAAAAAGACCTGAAACAGCGGGTTGTACTCCAGTTGGCGCTCCGGCTGCACCGCCTCCACGACTTTCTCGAAAGGCAGCTCCTGATTGTCATAGGCGTCCAGGGCCACGGATTTAACCTGCTGTAATAACGCCTCGAACGTGTCGCCATCTTCCGGTTGAATGCGCAGTGCGACCGTGTTGATCAACATTCCGATGATACGGTCCGCGCCGCTCCAGCTTCGGTTGGCGAAGCCGGAGCCGATGCAGAAGTCGCGCTGCTCGGAAAAGCGCGCCAGGGTCACGGCGAATACCGCCAGGGAGAACATAAAGGGCGTCACGCTATGCTCTCGACAATAGGCCTCACACTGGTTCCAGAGGGCGCGTGGCGTCTGCAACCGGATACTGTCGCCATGGAAGCGCTCACCGGTTTGCGGACCATCCACAGGAAGTGCGATACGGGCGGGCGCGCCCGCCAGACGTTCACGCCAGAACTGCGCCTGCTGCGCCGCTTCCGGCGACGCCACCCACTCACGCTGGGCGATGGCGAAATCGGAGAACTGCAGCGCCGGCGCGGCGGGTTGCTCCCCTGCGCCGGTTTTATACCGGTAGTAACCCAACAGCGCTTCCAGGAACAGGTTGGAAGACCAGCCGTCATGCACCAGGTGGTGCTCAACATGGATAAGGACATGCCGGTTCGGCGCCAGTCGCGCCAAGGCCCAGCGCGCCAACGGCGCCGTCGCCAGATCAAAAGGCGCGTTGTAGTCCTCATTGGTCAGGCGCACGCATTCATCGAACTGCCGAGACTCAGGAATGTCCTGCAGGTCGATGACAGGCAACTGCAGCGGGCAGTTTTCTTCTATCCGCTGCATCGGCCTGTCGTCTTCGATCACCAGGGCGGTGCGATAGATTTCATGGTGGTTAATAATCTGCTGCAGCGCCCATTCCAGCGCGGCCAGGTTCAGCTCACCGGTCAGGTTAAGCATCGCTTTGGCGTGATAAGCGCGGCTTTCCGGCTCCAGACTACTGAGAAACCAGACGATCTCTTGAGAATGTGAGGGAACCGCCAGCCCGTCATACGCCGCTTTCTCGATACGATTACCCGTTGTTTCCGACTCCCCGGACAAACGCTCAATGCTGTCCGCCAGACCGCGAACAGTCGGCGCGCCGTAGAAGGCCTTAAGAGGAACGCGCACGCGCCAGCGCCTTTCGACCTCCGCCAGCAATCCGATGGCGGCTACGGAATCACCTCCCGCGGCGAAGAAGTTGAGATCAATATCGTTGATATCCCACCCCAGCACAGACGCCACCAACGCCGCCACGGCCTTCTGCCCCATCGTTTTTGGCGCGCTCCCAGCTTGTGAGTCCGGCTGCGCCGCGGTCATGATCGTTTGCTCCGCAAGACGCGCCAACGCCTGACGATCCACCTTGCCGCTTGCGTTCAGCGGCAAACGGTCCAGAAGCTGAATCCGGCTCGGGCGCATGTATTCAGGAAGGCGCTCCAGCAGAAAGTCCTGCACCCCCTGCGCGCCGCCATCCAGCTCACCAGGCGATACATAGGCCACCAGGGTTCCCTGAGCCGGCGCCACGCAGGCGGCGCTCACTCCCGGGGCGGACATCAGGCACGCTTCAATCTCCTGCAGCTCCACCCTGTATCCGTTTATGCTGAGCTGATTGTCCCGCCGTCCGACAAAGTGCAGATCCCCGTTGTCATCGGCGTATACAAAGTCCCCTGTACGGTACATTCTGCGCCCGGCCTCAGGCTGGATGGGGTCCGCCACGAAGCTGCGCGCCGTCTGCGCAGGGTTGTTCAGATACCCTTTGGCCAGATTGGCGCCGGCGACGCATAATTCGCCCACCTCCCCCTGAGGAACAAGGCGATCCTGATCATCCAGCACGTAGACGCTGACGTTATCAATGGCCTTACCGATTGCCGGCAGCCCGGTTGCGCCGGTATCAGGCTCCACCCGCATGGCGGTGGAGCAAACCGTGGCTTCGGTCGGCCCGTAAAGGTTGAATACCGGGCAGGGAAACTGCGGCGGCGGGCGACGTTTTAAGGCGTCGCCCGCGGTGGCCATCACGCGCGGATAGCGACCTGTTTCCGCCTCAGGCCAATCAAGCAGGAACAGCATTTCCATTAGAGGAGTGGGAACCCAGGCATAGGAGACGCCAAAAGCGCCCATCAATTCCGCTAGTCCCTGCGGGCTCACTTTGTCGTCATCGTCCACCAGCAGGAGGCATGCCCCGCAACTCAATATTGGCCAGACTTCCGCCACGGCGGCGTCGAACCCAACGCTCGACATAAAGGTCCCGACATCGGCGGCGCTCAACGCAAACGTCTTTTGGTACCAACGCGCCATGTTCGCCAGCGCGCCCTGCTCCACCATCACGCCTTTGGGTTTGCCGGTAGTGCCGGAGGTGTAAATCACATAGGCCAGATCGTCCGGCCTCAGCGGCGTTTGCGGATTGCCCGGCGCTGGGGCTTCCCAGTCCAGCTCCGCAATATCGATCGCCTTGAAGCGCCCTGCGCCGGGGTGGATTCCTTCGCAAAGGTTCGAATTGCTGATCACCGCCCAGGGAGAGGCGTCCGCCAGGATAGCCTCCACTCTGCCCTGCGGCGTCTGCGCCTCCATCGGCAGATAAGCGCCGCCCGCTTTATGAACCCCCAGTATGGCGCTTAGAAAGTCCACGCCCCGCGACAGCCTGACCGCCACGATCTCCCCAGAAGGCATCCCCAGTTCAAGCAATTGGCGAGCGATCAAGTTCGCTCTGGCGTTCAGTTCTCCATATGAAACGCGCGCCTCCCCCTCGATCACCGCCGTGTGGTCCGGGGTCGCTTGCGCCACCCTTTCAAAACTTTTAACGCAAATAGATAAATCCATGTCTGCAGCCGCCATGTCGCATTAATCCTCTTTCTCAAAGAAACTCGTACCGCCTGAATTCAAGGCGCAGATAACCCTGTCGGATGCACGGAAAACACCATGCATGACATTGCATTAACTCGATTGAAACGGCGGGACGTGTTCCCTTGATAGCGCCCGACGCCATACTGGCGCCGGGTCAACGGCACGGCGGGTCCATCCCTGGAATGTGACCGCACAGAACGGTCTTCGCCTGCAGGGCGAGTGTCAGAGAGGAAGTATGCAGCGCTGGGCGTTCTGCCGCCCTAAGCACTGGAAAGGCCGTGCGATTCCTTTAACTTGCGTTAAGAATCCCGCCTCGGAAGTCACCCCTGTCAGGGTGTGAGATACGTATAGGTAGTAGATTCCATTGTTGTCCTTTCCCTTATTGCACTTCTTCTGTTAGTCCAAGTGATTTTGAACATATTTATCATTATCTGGTCGTTGTCAGTTCAACGATCGCCTTAGCGCATTTCTTATACTGTCGTGCGGAAAAAAAGCGCGGGGCAGGTCTTTCAGGGACCAGGAAATATTTTCCAGCACCACCATACTGATCTTCTTCTCCGGATAATAAATCAAGGTCGAGATATACCCCGGCACATAGCCGCTGTGACTGAATTCCAAAGGTTTATCTTCAAGAATCTGGAGCCCGTATCCATACCCCAATTCCCCCCAGCGATATTGCCGGGAGTTGGAGGCGTGAACCATCTGACGATAGTCTTCGGGCTTTAACAAGGCGCCGCCATGCAGACACGCATTCCAACGGTCAAGGTCAGCGGCGCTGGAGACGACGCCTGAGGAAGGCAAGTGCTGATACAGCTTCTCATTGTCCATGCGCTTCAATCCCACGCTTTCCTCACTGAAACCCGCCACGAGCCTGGGGGCGTCTTTACGGGCTGGTTTTGCGCCTGCGAAGGAATGCGACATACCGCATTGTTTGAAGAGTTCCGCCGTCAATTGATGATAGCTCCTTCCAGACACGCTCTCGGCCAGCCTTCCCAGCAGGTCGAAGCCATAGTTGGAGTACGCAAATCCTTTACCGGGCTCGAACAACAGGGGCTTGCCGGGAATTGAGACGCCAGAACTATGGGTCAGCAACTGCCTGATCGTCACACGATCCGCCCACGCTTCCTCCAGCTTGAGTCCAGATGCGGGCAACGTGGCGTCCAGCTTCAGTTTGTCCGCCTCCATTAGCTGCAGGACGATCACCGCGGTGATTTGTTTGCTCAAGGAGCCAATAACAAACTGACTCTGCAAATCCAGCTTGTTCCCAGGAGCATTTAAAGCAGCCGCTGGAGAAGTCTCGGAAGAATAGGAAAACAGCTCTTCCCCTCCCTGGGTGATCAGCACAACGCCACTGAAGCTTCGCGGGGTTTCAGCGCCGAGTAGTTTTTTAAATTGTTCGGTATCGAAAGGCGCAGCCGAAAAAGCAAACGCGGAAAGAAGTGAGAGAATAAAAGCAATGCACAGCTTCAGCGAAACTGTTTGATAACGAGTCATCCTGATAACACCCAATGCCAGCTGATAGCCCAACGGGCGCTTCGATTTAAAATCGTAACATCCCGTTTCCTTTTAGGTTTCGGCACTTTGCCATGAATAACCTTACTCAGCAAGCGGGCTTTTACGCCTTAACGCAATATTGAAAAGCCCGCTCTGCGCCCGCCTTCTTTCCACCTCAGAAGTGGTGCAGGGATTCAGGTTAACACCCCCTTATGCCACTTAGTTATAAAATTATTCGATTTAACACTGTTCGTTAAACTACGGCGCTTTGGAGGTTAAACAGAACTGTAAATAAGCCTCTATCCGCCCCTTCCTAGGGCCTGTTGACGTTTCACATCGGCAGCCATAAATACCCACAAGCCATGGCTACCATACTTTCATAGTTTCTCTTCAACTTGTCATATCTCGTCGCGATAGCCCGGTACTGTTTGAGTCGGGCGAAGGCATTTTCCACCAAATGGCGATACTTGTATAAACCCCAATCCATATCGTCATTACCTTTGACAGAGTTTCGCTTTCTCGGTATCACGGCCCTGGCCCCCTTCCTTTCGATCTGTGCCCGCACTCGTTCACTGTCGTAGCCTTTGTCTCCGACAATCGCCTCTGACGAGGGAAGCTTTTCAATCAACTCCGCCGCTGCTGTGCAGTCATTGACCTCGCCTCCAGTGATCTCAAATTCCACTGGAAGACCATAGGCATCCACGGCCAGATGCACTTTCGTGGTATTGCCCGCCCGACTCTTCCCAATCGCCTGAGGCTCTTCCGTACAGGCTCCTGCGCTGTGCTGATGGGCCTTCACATAGCTGCCATCAATGAACCCCCATTCCAAATCCGGCTCGCGGACCAAGCTCCGGAAGATCCTCAACCACTTGCCTTGGGTAGACCAGGAATTGAATTTTTTGAACACCGAATTCCAGTCTCCAAACTGCCCTGGCAAGTCTCGCCAGGGACACCCCGTCCGCATTCGGTACAACATGCCTTCCACCATCATTCGTAGTGTGGGCTTGTTATAGATTCGCTCTTGCAGCATGATCTCTTTCAGCTTCGACCAAAGCTCGTCACTGAGCATCAATCGGGGCATCGCAAACTCGTTTTGTTGTTGGTGTGGGAACCGCAATATGACGAGTTTGCGCCTATCTATCACCTATGACGAAACGTCAACACGCCCTAGGCCCCCAGCCAGGCGGGTCGACCATAAAACGCCCTGGCCATGTCGCCGCCGTTAAGAATCTGTTCTTCAACGGTCACTCTTTCCACCCGGGTGACTGGCTGCGTATTGGTTCCGCAAAAGCTCATGGCGATGTGTCGGCCAAAAGCGTCTCTTTGGCCGGTGAGCAGGACGGCGTGTCCCAGTTGGTAGTGTCCGTTGTAGAGAGGTTGATTGCGGTAGGAAAAAACAACGACGTCGCCGCGATTGAGCGAGCCGGGAAATGGCGCAGGCCAGGGATAGAACGTATCGTTGTGAAACATGTTGCGCATGATCTGCACGCCCCAGTTACGCCCATTGATCACTCTGGCGGTATGCGCACGGTTATAACGATCAGAGAAAAATTGTCTCGGCGCCTGGGCTGCGGCGGCGGCCAGAAACAGCATTTCAAAACAGCATATTTCTATCTGATTGGGACCCATCGTCAGCGGGTTGGGAACATTATGATCCAACCCTCTGGCCCAGCGCTCCATGGAGCTGGTATAACGCCAGCGACGCCCCATGACCTGAGGCGGCATGACTAGCGGAGACCATGTAATCCGCCGGTTCTGTTGATGCCACTGCTCAGCAATATTAATCGCGTTTTGCACATGTATTAATGCCATAAATAAATCCCTGATCCCTGCTGAATTCGGTGTTCAGACTTTTTTATTAATCCCAGCTCAACTTCAAAGCGTCAACCTTCCGCTTCGTTCTTTTGCGCGGTATTTTCTGCTTAAGTTAGCGTCCACCCTAAACAAAACCCTTTATCGTTTTTATTAACATGGCAATGGTATTGGCATATTCATAACCAGACGCATGGATGCGCCTGACCTAGAAACCCTGTTCAATTACTGACGCCATTTCCACCCGCCCATAAAAACAAGTATTGTTGCCTAATCGAACCTGACGCCACCTGTCCATCCTTTCGCGAAAAAGCCGTACTTTCCTTTTATTTTCATGATAATTAGCGAACTTTTTCACCACTTATTTGCAAGCTGTCTTTTAGACCAAACAGCCTCGAACAAAAGACAAATTGCCTTTATTGGTTAAATTACTAGAATCATTGCTTCTCTTGCACACCTAAGGAAAGCGAAATGCAAAACAACAACCTCCCTGCTCAGCATCAACTCTTGCCGCTGGAAAACCCGCTCCCTGCCTGGAACTCTCAAACTCCCAAGGCTGGCAAAAAGCTGATGATCACCAGAGAAGCAAATGTCTTTATGCGCAGCCTGAATCTGTATGAGAAAACCCAGGTATACAAAGAGGCCCTCAAACTAACCAGCGACGGCGGCTATGGCTGGAACAGCAGAGGCTTTCAGAAAGCGCCCATGTTCATGCGTCATAAGATCTGCTCAGGCGGAATCAGTTTTATGTACAGCGTGAATCCCGAGATGATTGTTATTAATCGGATGACATTAGAGCGAGGAGCCACAACTCTAGAGACTCCAGTTAACATGCAACAAATGGAGCTATTTGAAATTAAACGCAGGTCCGGGGTCAGGTGGCATGAAGAGTTAGATCCAGTTCAGATTCGAGATTTACGTGATGCATGGAGCAGTCCCTTATCTGTTAAAACGATTAATACAGAGCATGTCGCTATTAACGGCATGTCAAATGACCTCAGAAAAGCCACTTGGTTGATGGGAGTGCATGTTGATACTGCATATTGGGAGGACAGAGCAAGAGCCTACACGCTGATTTACAATCCCACTCGGGGAAAGTTCGATATCTTTGAATGCATAGCAGATAGAGTATCCTCCACAAAGATCGCTGAATTCCTTGCCGTCATGCTGATAGAGAGCCAGCAAAAAGGCATAAAACGGAAATGGACGGCTCATAGCCAGGGCGGCATTATCCTGACCCGAGCGGTTGAACTGGTGAATATGCGCGGAGTCAAATTAGAAGGGCAACAGGTATCTATTCATGCAGGCGGAAACTATAAGAAACGCGCAGAGAACGCCTTCAACAAAGCAGGAATGACAATAGATGAAATAAGCCGCGATCATCCCAGTGACTTTGTGCCTAACCTTCTAGGTTTCAACGATTTATCTCCCGGTTCGCTCTGGCGAGGTCTGTGTAGCGCAACCCTCGTGCTTGGAGATAAACGTCCTATTGAGGCTAGCCCGCATACACTTCCCTACCTTGGTAGAGAGTCTGCTATACGGCATTTACAAATGAACGGCTATCACAAGAAAGCAGAAAGACTGGCAAAACAAACTATGAAAGAGTTAGGCCTTTTATGATCAATCAACTACTCAAGTCGATCTTAACAGGCAAAGGGCCGGATTTTTCAGAACTGACCGCGAAGGAATGCCGTATTGGCGACTATGAGTTGCGCTATAAGCTGCCCGGGAATGTTATTGATACAGGAAGAGCCAAAAAAGCCAGACCTCGACAAGTCAATTTGCAGCCAGACTTATTCAACTCCTATGAAAACGAGCAAAAGTTTAATCGTACTTTTGTGCGAATGGATTTTGAGTGGTGGGCGTATAGAGGTGTATTCCTTCAAGGTCATCTTGGCAAACTCGGCGACTTGAGTATGGACATTGATGTCAATCGCACCATGCCCCACTCGCCAATCAAAGAAGGCGACCTCGATAGTTTAGAGTCCTACCTGAAACAAGAATATTGGACATACTACGAAACAGACGAAACAGGCGGCGGCATAAACCTGAGAGCCAGACAGCACTACGAAAACAACAAAGTTCTGATGGGCGACACGCCTGTCTCAG
The DNA here is from genome assembly GCF_057367735.1 of Hahella sp. NS-SX17. Classification (NCBI taxonomy): domain Bacteria; kingdom Pseudomonadati; phylum Pseudomonadota; class Gammaproteobacteria; order Oceanospirillales; family Hahellaceae; genus Hahella; species Hahella sp. NS-SX17. The sequence continues at coordinate 3,382,343 of NZ_CM170632.1, read as the reverse complement.
GCTTTCTGGTGAAACTACCTGATCCCTACACCAAAGAACGCATCAATGGCGCCGACTGGCTCGCCTACCACATCAACTCGGAAGGCATGGCCGGACACCACCATACCTACTACTGGGCCTATCCCCTAAACAAGGATTTCTACCTCACCATCAGTTTCTGGATGCAGCTCGAAATAGGAAATCGCTCTATGCGGTCCGAACGCATGCGCGATGACGCAAGGCGCATCATGTCCATGATGGAGCTTTACAAGAGCTGATAATGATCGACCAATTACTCAAATTTGCCTTAACAAGCAAAGGGCCAGATTTTTCAGAACTGACCGCGAAGGAATGCAGGATCGGGCGCTATGACTTGCACTACAAGCTTCCCGGAAATGTAATTGATATTGGGAGACCAAGAAGGCCAAAACCGACGCAGCTTAATTTGCAGCCAAGTCTATTTAACTCATATGAAACCATGCAAAGGTTCAACCGGGCTTTTGTACAAATGGAATTCGAATGGTGGGCTTACAGGGGGCTATTCTTGCAAGGCCATTTCGGCAAACTCAGCGACATGAGCGTCACCATCGACGTTAACCGTGCAGAACCCCAGTTCCCGCTAGTTGAGGGAGACCTCGATAGCCTGGAGACATACCTGAGAAGGGATCTATGGGACTACTACGAAACTGAGAAAAATAAAGACGGAAAACCTGGAGCCAACTGGGAGGCGCGGTACGCATTTGAACACCCAGAGGAAATGAGCGCCCAAGGTTACACTCCACTCGAAAAACTGGCGTTAGTCACCCATCTGCCGGAAGTCTACTACAGAGAAGAAATTAACAGCGCCAACTGGCTGCACTACGGCATTCGCGGCGAAGGCGTCGGCCGAGGTCTCAATTACTACTGGGCTTATCCATTGGGCGCTGGTTACTACCTGACGTTCAATTTCAATTTGACCTCCGAAGTGGGCGACAAGGAGTTGAGATACCAACGCATGTACGAAGACGCCAAGCGGATTATGTCGATGGTTGCGCTTCGAAAAGCCTGATAGTTAAGAAATTATTGGGCTTACTATGATCAAGCTGCTGCTGAAGCGACTTTTAACAGGCAAAGGGTTAGATTTTTCTGAACTTACCGTGAAGGAATACAGGATGGTGCGCTGTGACTTGCACTTCAGGCTACCCGGAAAAGCCAATTTTGCCTTTTTCGAGTAGACATACATATTATATCGCTTCAAATGAAAACGATTGACAGAATGGCACCAAGAAAAATGAATTTGGTTATTTTTGACTGTGATGGAACACTCGTCGACAGTGAACATTTATGCAATTTAGCTCTACACGAGGAGTTAGCTCTACTAGGCTTAGAAAGCAACCCGACAACGCTCTTAAACAACTATCGTGGAATGAAATTAGCGAGGATCATCCAATCCATAGAACAACAGTACAGAACAACACTTCCAAAAGAATTTGAAGTCAAGTATCGACACAGGATGAATCAGCTAATATCAACAAATTTAAAGCCTAACAATGGGGTACTAGAGTTATTAGAAGCGCTCGACATTCCCTTTTGTGTGGCATCTTCAGCTCCAATTGAGAAAATCCTACTCTCGCTGAGAGTAACTGGATTGCTGGACTACTTTAAAGACAATATTTTCAGCTCATATGAAATAAATTCTTGGAAACCTGAACCGGATATTTTTCTACATGCGGCAAAAAGTATGAATAAATCCCCCGCAGACTGTCTCGTTGTAGAAGACAGTTATGTTGGCATCGAGGCGGCATTCAATGCCAAGATGAAGTCCGCATACTACAGCCCGACATCTGTCGACAAACCCAAGTTCAATGAAATTATTATCAACAATATTGTCGAAGTTATAGATGTCATTAAAAATAAAAGATCGTCTATCTCAAGCTTATTTTAAAAGGAGCCTCTAACAATTAGATTTTTAGCCAGAAGCGCAATCATTCTGAGAGGACGGAGTAGATGGTATCGATCACAGGTACGGTTCGGAAGATCAAGAAAAATCAGCTCTTGATAAATATCCTCACGGGCACTACAGCAAGACGTGGTAGGGTAAGGTGCGCCGGTATATTCGATACGTTGGGGGTGACCATGATTCCAATTCTTTAAAATTGTTGGATTAGAAATCAGCCTAAACCAAACTGGGCAGGAGGAAAAAGTAAGGCCGCTCCTTCTCTAGCTAAAAGGTGTTTTAGCTCTTTCCGAAACAATATCATCTATAGCTCTAGAAAACTTCTCTCCAACATCCACAAAATTCCCAACTGGAATTACAGAAGAATATATCTCATCCCTTCGTCCTTCTGGCAACCTTTTATCCCTCCATAACACCTTAAGAGAATCTTCAAAAACATAAAAGTAACCCTCAAACTTATCATCAAAGCCATAGACGGGCATAAAAAAATACGTCCCAGTTTCGTCCATCACTTGCTCTTGAAATACCCCATACATCTCTTCATCATCCTTTCCATTATACCCTGCAGGTAACGAAAATATTTCAACTTGAGATATTACAGAATAAAAAAATCCGCTAACTGTAGTCAAATAAACACACGCATCGCGACTTCCATATATTCTCCCACTCATCCACAATATACAGTTACCTACAGGAATCCCAAGTTTTGGACTGAGCTCATATTCAATAGCAAATATGTTTTTATCGCCAACAATATCACTCATTTTTTAAGCTCCTTAAAAATTTCAGATGGCACAGAAGTATTGATCAACCTTCTGTCCAGCCCGGATTTATTGGGCGTAAAATGTAATCCAAATCATCAAGGATCATAGATAAAATCACCCACCCCGATTCGAGAAGTTCAACAACTTTATCTAATTGTGACATCATAACTTACCATTTTATTTAAGAAAGCTCTGAAAACAAACAGATTTAACTACCCCCTATCTACGCTTAACAATTCTTCTCTTTAAAACCATTAGAGTAGCATATCTAACACTCTCATTTTCGCTTTTACTAAGCTTTTCAAGTATTTCATCAGCTGCATCGCCACAGATTCCAGCGATTGCATACATAGCAGCCTTATTTATATTAAACAGGTCATCCCAATGAAAGGACCTCGTTGAATATAGTTCCAACACTGGCAATGCGCTCTCACATCCAATCAAACCAAGTACCGTAAAAGAGAATTCTATTTCACAAATGCATGTATAAATTTCATCATCCGACCGACTAGCCAGATTTTGCAGTAACTGGGATATTGGCTCAGCAAAGTCTGATAGGCGGTATATATAAGCGGCTTTCAGTAGCACTCTCATCTTTGATGGGTCCACTTCCTCTATCAAGCTTCTAATTTCGCTTATGATATAGTTTACAACCTCCAAGTCAGCATCAATACTCTCTAACTTAGCTAGCAGCTCAGCACCACCCAAAGCCCCTGATGATCCTTCTTCATAAATTTTCAAAAATTGATAAATGCTCATTTTTCATCTAATTCCTCAATTACACTGCAGTCTAGGATATCGACTAGTAAACAGCTACAAGTGATAATAGAGAATTGGCATAAGGAGCGATTTAACAGATCAAAAAGACAGCTCTAGTGGTAAACGTCCTCATAGGCAGTACAGGGAGATAGGATGGGTAACGCGCAACGCTGAATTTGAAGCATTAGGGGGTTAACCATGACCCCACGCCTTTACAAATAATAGATTAATCTTCAGCCTAGACCGAGTTGGACTGGATGTAAAATGTAAGGCTCCTCCCCGCCATTGCGCTCTCATCGACTTGCGACTTGATTGACTCAGAGCATTACTAGTTTTCGTCAAATTTCTTTCAAGCTAACAATTTCCCCATTATTTCTCTCAATATAAAGTTTTTTAATAGCTTCAAATCCAACATAAACTTCCCCATCAACATCATCAAGAAGGAGCTGCCACTCACTAGCAACAATAGCCGCGCAATAAATATAAAGAGGCATATAAACAGTCGCATTAGGAATAACTAAAGGTAGAACAATACTGTACTTTCCAAGGCATTCATCCCAAATCGAAAAGTCGCTATAATCCGCTCTATTAACATATTTATCATATCCCATCGAAGCATCATATCTCACCCCAACAGTGTCATCACCATACTCAAAATAAAATACAGCATCATGATAGACATCACGCCCCTCATAAAACCCATGCCCAAGTAAAAATTCACGTAAATCTTCTAAATGAAGTTTTTCTTTAACAACAAGAACGGCGTCATAAATCATTAGGTTCACCCCTCATTTTCAAGAACAGACTCCAGGCATTACAGGGAGATATGAAGTGGAAAATCGCAATACTAACAATATAGGGCTCCAATCATGCCCCCCCCTTTATCTCAAAACTTCACGATTAAATTTCACAAAGCATTCTGGACGCGCCTGCTTAAACCGCTCCAACTCTTCTCTACTTAAAACGTCAGCCTCCACATATAGACTAGAAAGTTTTGGGAGATTAAAAACTTGATGAAAACCAAAATTTGTCACGCCAACACCATACAACTTAAGCGCTTTAGTATCTTTCAGTCCATCACCTTTAAGAATATTAAAAAAAATATCATCCGTCACATTAGGCCCCATCAATGTCAGATCATCCCCGGCATTAATAAACTTCAAGAACTCCGGCCCCTTAAAACCATCAATTAATATCCTATCCTTATACAACTCCATCTTTAAAAAACAGTCACCACGCACCGTTAAAGATGACAAGCAATTATTTAAGTCAAAAAAAATTGAAAACTTAAAATCATTCACAGCATAAATTCTAAAATACTTTAACCGCCCTTCTTTTTCCCAAACATATTCCTGAAAAAAGATTTTTTCTATATCAAAATGCTCCAACTCAACAAGAAGTTTATTAAAATATTTTGCTCGTGATAAAGCCTCCCCGTTTTCGTACTGAATAACCATTGAAATCTCACCATCATAAAAATAGTATCCAATGCCATTATAAAGTTCACCTTGATAAAAAAACGGTTCTTCTATTCCTTCTAAGCACGCAACATTAACTTCTTGAATACTGGTTTCATAGAGTGGAAATGGCGGAGTGTAATCTCCAATCATTTTCCCTTTTCTGAAAACCTTTTTTTCAGCCTTATTATTGGTAATATCTATAACAACACCATCCAGTAATCTTCCGCGATAAAACACTTCGTCATCATGCGATTCAATATTACCTTTTTCTATTATCATGACTAACATTCAGCTCTTTAAATTGCTCCAGGGCAGTCGGATATGGCCAACAGGCTCCACCCAATGCGACTGCCTCCAATTCCAATTCATTATCACTAATTACAGAGCACATAAATGAGCCTCCATGAGGAAAATCAGGGTGTCTAAAATTATATTCCCACATGTGCATGTCGGGCGCCCTGGCAAGCGGCGGCTTCAATTTTATCGTTGAGTAAAAGCCGACTCCTGTTTCTTGCCAATTAAAGCTTTTTGCCTCATGTATGCGCTCTCTGATTGCTTGGCTTAGATCATCTTCACCACGGAAAATGAGCTCAAGCGCCAGAATTTCCTGCTGCCTCAGCATGTCACCCCCTCTCTCACTCATCGGGCTAGCACATCCCCGCCCCTCTCTTGAGGCTTCAGTGGACTCAATAATCAAGGCAATACGAATCTTTCCTTCATCTTGATACTTCAACTTCGAGAAGCAGGCATTTTTCACCTGTGGAAAAGAACGTAAAGCGCTCACTCGCTGTTGATTTAAGCTTAGCGGAAAACCAATCCGACAACGTGCTTCTGTCATGAAGGTCACCGTTTGCATAGCTCCAAGCTAATAAACAACAACATCAGATAAGGCGAAGGCTGATAAAAATGAGTCAGCAGAAGCCACCGCCCCCAGCAGTCTTCTTTGCGATGATCGCCACGCCCCATCCTAGTGCACTGATTCCCAAACAAAAAACCACTACGCACCAAAATCGCACCGCACTTTTCTTCAACTTTGCGGGCTGGGTCACGGTAGGGAGAATCTGTTGTGATTGAGGGTTGTAGGTGAAACTTGTCACGATTAGTTTAAGCGGCTAATGGGTCACTCCATTGCAATGGATTACCGGTTTAAGGTTTCGTTGTACCAGTAAACTACTCCTTAATGCAGATGATGGCGTCACATCTATCAGGTGGAGCAGTGTATTTTCCTATTAACGCGCTTCGAGGAAGTGTTTGGAAAAGTATCAGGGAGTGACGCCACACCGCCGACACAGAGAGCCTGTCGATCCTGTATTTATCAGGAATACGCGACAACGGTTCTCCCTGCATAGTCAGACGCCCTCACAGTCAACACGCCGACGATTCAAAGAAAAATAAAACTCATGACTTCGCACTGACGCCAGCGATGGCGCCGTAGAGGGGTCTTACACCGCTAAACAACTGATTCGGAAAATAGATGAGGTGCTTTTATGAAGCTATCTATGATCATGGTTTTGTTAGTATTAGCTGGACAATTGTCCGGCTGCGGAGGGAACGACGACAATAAATCGGAAGGGACTCATACGAGCGACGATAGTAGCAGCGATGTGGCGCCCGACGATAATTCTTCATCCAATGATGACGCCCCGCTGGAACCGACCTCGCTGCGTTCGGTTGAGTTCGCCCAGTCTCACGTTATTCCTCCGAGCGGGCTTAGCTGGGACCTTAAAGAATCCGGCGAGCTGCAATTGGTCGAAAAAAGAGACACCCTGGTATTGGCCACCTTCGACGAGGCCGTGCAGGCTGCGGAAGTGCGCGTTTATGATAAAAACCATCAGTTACTTTCTTCCCTGAACCTGTCAAAGCCGAGTGACCTTCCTCCCACTGAGGGCGACGATCTGCCCTACTCGGACGACGCCTGGTCGGCGGTGATTCCGTCTGACGACATGTCTAAAGGCGTGAATATCCGCGTCGTCGCGCAAGGTAAGAGCGCATCGGAAACCGTCACGCCCGCCATGCATCCTGAATTGGATCTCACTATTCAATCGCTGCCCTTTCTGATCTACGGCGTCAACGAAAGCAATATCCCGTTTAAAATCGACGACCTGAAAGTAATGTTCGCAGACCCCGACACCGCCGGACAGGGCTTTGCGGGAATGCCCTTCTCAAAGACTCATATCGTTAACCATCCCTTGGGAGTATTTGAATCGGACTATCTGATTGCGCCTCCGTCAGGCTCGGCTCCGGCGAAGAAAGTGGAATCCGCGGCGGACCCGGACTATTCCAGGCCGATTCTGGATATGGTCTGGCACATCGAATACGCCACTGGGGACATGGTGCTGAACAAAATCACCTTCGCCCCTTCCATGCTCATCGACCACTCAAAAACCGGCCCGATTAAAACCCGAGGGTTTGGCGGCGTGGCATACACAGGCTCAGGGGCGTCCATGGGTTATCCCTCTCTCGGACTGCTTTGGCACGAAGGCGGGCATGCGTTAGGGCTTCCACACTCGTTGAGCGGCAGCAAAGATCTAAGAGGCCCCTACTACCCTTATGCGGAAGGCAGTTTAAGCGGTTCAGTCTGGGGGTATGATCAATACAAGGGCTATTTCCGCTCTCCCCTTACCGCACCGACTTCACGCTACTTCGTCTGTAACGGAGAAAGAGGCGGAGGCGTTTTCCAAAAAACCCCGGAGGGACGCTGCTATCGATTCGACCCAATGCACTCTGCGGACGAGCAAAAAGACCCCGACGCCGACTTCCCGTTATTCTCTGATTTTAATGCAGGAAAAATGCAGCGCTGGGTGCGTAATCGCGCCAGAATGAATCCCTCCAACGATGGTTTTCAGGTGCTTGACGACAACGGCGACTGGGCGGACTTTGTTCCAGAAACCAAACACTACGCGGGATGGCATATCAAGGAACACTTCCCCGTGTCGTTTGATGAAACCACTGACTTCATCATGGTCACGTACAGCCTCGCGGGGACCGACGCTGCATCGCAGTTCTATAACCCGATCCGGTATAAGGGAAACGCCATTGCGTATGTTGACGCGATCAATCAGGACGACCTCAACAGCATTAACGCCGATATCTCAAGCGGCGTCAGAGCCAAATACTCCGACTACTGCCGACGCCAGGGGTGTGACTTCACCCTCAAGATCACCTACGAAGACGGCTCGACCTCATACCGAGTGTTAAAAGGAAGCGCCCGCAAGGATTGGCAGCCTTCTGTGTGGAAGGACGACTATCTGAATGAAAACAGTAAAGACAGCTATCTGTTTTGGGCGGTAGCGCTGGTGGCGCCCGAGGGCGCGCCGAAGGTGAAAAAGCTTGAGCTGCTCGACACGCCCATGCTGTGGAATTTGAGCCCCACCGCCGTTATGGCGGCGAAAGCGCTGGTCGTCAAACAGCTTTAGCTGCTAGACAGATACAGCTTGCCCCCAATGCTTGGGCGTTCAGCTTTAGAAAACCGAAGCGAATTATTCGCCTTGGTTTTCTTGTTTATCAGGCGGACAAATAGATTCCTTCTATTTGTCCGCAACAACAGGGCCTGCACATGTCAGGCCCTGTCTCCCGCGGCCCGCCGCCGCGCAGGCGCATCCATACGCCTGGTTATTAACATGCCAATATAATCGCCATGTTAATAACAAGAGCGGAATCAAGCTTGGGGGAAAGTGTCACGCTTTTTAAGTCGCCGTTTGCGAAGGTCTTTAACTGGAGGCGTTAGCCTCTAACTCAAAGGCTTCATCATATTTCACCACGCCGACTGGCGTCTCTCCGCCAAATCCCAGCGCCATAAAGTACTCCGCAGGAACGTCGGGTAACTCCAACCCAGAATGAGGTTTGAAGCCGAAACGCCCATAGTAGTCGGGTTCGCCAAGGAGCACACATCCAGCGGCGTTGTTATGCGCTTGCAGGCGCTTTAACGCCTCCCGGATGAGCGCGGAACCAACGCCCTGTCCTTGTCGATCCGGGTGTACGGAAACCGGACCGAGACCATACCAGTTCTGAATATTAGCGGCATCGGTTTGACCGGAACGGTGACGGCCCTGGATGGTCACCGGGGAAATGGCGATGTGGCCGATCAGTTCGCCCTGCGCTTCCGCCACCAGTGAAATGGTCAACTTACCACGCTGCCGGAGCCCGTTGACGATATGCTGTTCCGTATGACTGGCATGGGGCGCGTTCAGGAACGCTTGTTCGGTGACGCGGGTGATGGCGTCCAAGTCGCCGGGTTGTTCATTGCGAATAAGGTAGTTCATATGCTGCCTCGTTATTACTAGCTAAATATGACTGACCCTGGCGCACTGTGCACAGCCGCCAGGGATAAAGATCTACTGATTATCCAATTGCGGACGTACGGCTTTCAGCCCGGCCATATTGATTTGATAAGGCTTTCCGCTTTTTGAATGGATAAGGCGTTTGTTTTTGAGTTTAGTGAAGACCGGCAACGTGCAGTCGGCAAGCACATAGCCCTCCCGGGTGTAGCATTCAACGAATGTCACCTTACCTGAGGTATTACGTGTAAATATAATGCGGCCGCCTTTGGCGAGGACGTGCAACGTCCGTTGTTCCGGCTTGGAAATGTTCATGTTGGAACCTGTAGCAGTAATCAAATATGCGACACGGCAAGCATGCGTTCATGCTCGCCACGAAAATGCGCGTATCGATAACCGAAACTCCTGAGAAAACAGGGGTTGGGTTATCGGATTACTGCTATCTCCAACATATACACCTCTTGAAAGGCTGGTAAACAATTCCATCCCGCTGCTTTTCAAGCTGGGATGAAATAAAAAATTCTGATTGAAAACAGACGCTTTGCGTCAGGCGGGGGAAGTTAGCCTATTTTTCCTGCAGGCGTCAAGCCTGCCGGAGGCGCTTTCCGGCGGCGACTGGGGTTAGAATGAAAGGCCGCGTTACAACTTAAAGCGCGACACCAGACCGTTCAGCCCTTCGTTGGCGCTGGACAGTTGATTCATGGACGCCTCGGAATCCTGCGCCAGTTTGGTCAGCTCGCTGATGATCATGGAGATTTCCGACATGTTCTCGCTGATCTTATCGCTGACCTGGCTTTGTTCCTCGGCGGCGGTGGCGATATGGGTGTTGAGGTCGTTGATCTCATCAAAAGAGCTGAGCACTTTGTCCAGGCCCTGAGTGAGTTCTTCGTTGTCCTTCACCACCACTTCACTGCTGTCCTTCATGCCGGACATGGCGTTCACCACAACAGACACGCCGCTCTCCAGGCGATTCAACATGCCGTCGATTTCTTCCGTGCTGTTCTGGGTGCGGGCGGCCAGTGCGCGCACCTCGTCCGCCACCACGGCGAAGCCCCGGCCCTGGTCCCCTGCTCTGGCGGCTTCGATGGCTGCGTTGAGGGCCAGCAGGTTGGTCTGCTCGGCGATGCCGCGAATCACATTGATGACATTGCTGATCAACTGCGCTTCCTGACGCATGGTGTTGACGTTCTCCACCGCCTCCGACACCCGACGGCTAAGATCCACTACACTCACCCGCGCCCGCGACACCGTCTCTTTGGATTTCTGCGCAGAGCGGCTCGCTTCTTCTGTGAACGTCGAAGTTTCCGTGGCGTTCTTGGCGACAGATTCCGCGGTGGCGGCCATCTCCGTGACCGCGGTGACCACCTGCTCAGTTTCACCCGCATGCTTGTTCATCATGCGATAGTTTTCTCTGCTCTGCTTTTCCACCTCCGACACAATGCCGGAGATCTGTTTGCTGGATACCGACAACTCACCGATCATGGCCGCCAGGTACTTGATGAATTTATTCACCGACTCCGCGACGCTGCCCACTTCGTCGTGGCTGCTGATTTGAATACGCTTGGTCAGATCCGCTTCGCCAGTGCTGAGAATATCGATATTGGCGCGCAGCACGCCCAAACGTTTGCTCAATTGCGTGAAGGCCAGGAAGCCGAAGAAAACGATCGCCAGCGCAATGGGAATCTGTATCGCCGCCAGGGTGGACATCACCGAGTCCGTCGCCGCGCTCAGCAATGAACTTTTAATGCTGACCGCCAGCAACCAGGGCGTACCGGGCACGTCGCGGACAAAGAAGGAATAATCCTCGCCGTCTTTGGCGTTTTCATACTCGCTGGAATAAGTCTCTTGATTGGACGCGGAGCCCAGGTAGTCTTTGACCTCCGCCAGAAAAGCGGACTGCGACGCCAGCTCGCTGACGTTCTTCAGAATCGCATCGCCCTGCAATCCGCTGCTGTTGTTCAGAATCTTGCCGTCCCGTTCAAAGATCAGCAGTTGGCCTTTCAGCTCTTTTTCCTTCTCCGCCGCCAGACTGTTGAAGAAGCCGAGGGTCACGTCAATGGTGGAGACGCCGTAGGCTTCTCCATTGGCCATAATGCCCATGGAGCAGTTGGTGCGCGCCTCTGGGCTGGCGGAGTCGCGATAGGCCGCCGCCCAGGCGCATTGTCCGCGCGGCGCGTTCAAGCCATTTTTGTACCAGCTCTGCTCGTAATAATTTTGCGATTCCGGTGAGTTCCAATAGGTGTTGGTGACCAGCTTGCCGCTGCCGTCGCGATGGATAAAAGTGCTGTTCTTGACGACATTGCTGTCCCGTTTGCGCGGCAACGGCCAGACGCCGCCGCCAAACACCTGCTTCTTGCCGTATTGATCGATCATTGCGCCCAGTTGCTTGTCGATCTGGTCGCTTTCCAGTAAGGGGACAGTCTGGGTGATCACCCGTTGTTGCGCCTGTACTTCGGACAGCTCCGACAGGATCTCATGAACCAGGGCGTGCAGCACGCCATCGATATTCCGCTGCTCTCCCTGCACCAGGGTGGGCGCCACCCAATGCTGTATTCCTAACGCCGTAAATACGCCGACGATGGCCAGAAACACGATTAAAAACAAGGTGTATCTGTAACGTATGGACATGACGTCTCCCCGAATGTGCGCCTCGGTTACTGGATATTTTGGGTCGATTCAGGATGCGAAAGCCGCATCGCGACTAACTATAAGATATAGCACTAAATTCCAGATTTTCCCCTTTACGGCGCAGGAGCCGCGGAGAAAGCCGTCGCTCGCGGGCTTTTCCATAGCGTCGTTTTGATAGCGCGGGGAGCTTGCGTAGGGCCTGATACACACGAAGAGGCCGGCAAGCCGACCTCTTCTGATTTTTTGCGGTTCCTTGCATGTATTGCGCCTCCTGCTGCAATTCCAAAGATCTCCCTATGCAGAGTTCCTTTCTCTCTTTTCTCTTTCTTGGCTGCGTCCTTTCTCTGTCATCAGGCTCTAACAATGGTTTTATATCGACCTTACAACGGCCTTTCATCGATAGCCCGACGCCACTTTTTGCCGCCGCTCAGCGGCGGTTTGCTGCGCTGCGGAGTCGCCCGCCTTAGTCCATCACAATCAGGGACATGTCATCCATGCGCACCCGTTCGCCGTTGGTGTAGCCCATCAATTGGCCGATCACGCGAATGCGATACCATCCAGTTTGCGAGGCATAGAAGGTCCCATGGGTTTCATTGCTGCTCCAGGTCCCCAGAATGTTATCGCCGTGGCCGGTGCAGAACGCATTGTCGCTGTTTGATGGCGCAATGATGGAGACGCTTCCATTGGGGTAAGTCACCTCCAGATTGATATCGAACCAAGTGTAGTTATCCGCGGATTGAACAGCGCATTCCGCGTTGAAGAACACCGCCCGGGTGTCCACGTTGCTGACATAAACATAAGCGATGGTTCCGCCGCCTGAAGTGATCGGCAGAGCATGCGCCGCGCCATCAGCATAAACCACCGGGTTAAGGTAGTAAGCGCTGGATTCGACATCCGCGAAGCTGAAAGCGGAGGCTGCGCCCAATAGCGCGCCAGCGGTCAAGGAGATGAGTCTTTTTTTGGTTTTCATAGTAATGCCCTCTTGTTTGCTCGTGTTGAAGCGCCCACCGCCCTCCGTCGTCAAATAACCTCTAAGGCGACGCAGGAATGTGTGCTCTGTGAATTTCGGATGAACTGGAGCGCTACGGGGTTTGCCCCTGCTGCTCGCTGTCGGTCAAGGCCGCTATGCGGCTTGCGGAAAAGAGTGAGTTGAGAATGGCAGTCGCCTGCTCTTTGACGAAGGGATCGCTGTCGCTTTGCATGGCCAGAGCCAGATCCCGTCTGACAGTGGCGTCGATATCCTGCTGGCTCATCAGCTGATTGAAAGCGATGGCGCGCACCAGCGGCGACGGGTCCTGCCGCGCCAGCCGGCTCAGCTGGTCGAACGGAGCCGCTTCCCCCCGCTCCGCGAAAGCGCTCAGCGCCATGGCGCGGGTATCCGCATCGCTGGATTGCAAACCCTGATCGAATAGCTCGCCCACCTGATCAGGCGTCGCGCTCAATAGACGGGTGCGATACTGGCTGACGGGATTGTCGTCCACCGCCTCAGCAGGCGCGGACGCATAGAGACTGGCGTTGAGAAACAACAGAGACTCCGTCAGCTCTATCTGCTCTTTCGGATACAGACTGATCGCCGCCAGAGACTCGCCGTGATAAAGATCCGCATGATTATAGGCCTGAGAGAGGCGCTTCATGGCGTCGGCAATGGATTCGTTGACCACCAACAAGGACAGCTTGCCATCCTGCAGACGGTCATCCAGATAAAACCGCACCCCGGTCAGCGATTCCAGTTTGTTAGTCAGTAACGATAGTGGATAAGCGTTCACATTGATTGTGACCAAGCCGTTAGCGGTGACGGCGATGGTTCCGTCCGCAGGCGCGGTTTCGCTCTCTGGCGCCGGGATTTCTTCCACTACATAGGCTGGCGTGGCGCGTTCAGACGCAGTCGCTTTGACGCTTGCCGCGGAGGCGACTTCAACGCGCTCATTAACCGGCTTTGCGCGCTCCCCGAATAAATAGATGGCGGCGACGCTGATCGCCGCGCCTAAAACGATGGCGATGGAAAAATGAATGGTTTTCATAGCTGCCTCCTGCATTTATGATCCATGGGCTCCGCAACAAACTGGCGGCGCAGCCTAATGGAAACCTTTGCAACAACGTGGTGTTTTATCGTTGCCTGTCATCAGCATGGAGTCAGTTTACGAAGGGGCGGATCAGGGGGCAGTTAACTATTTGGACGCAAAAATGTGACATTGTCACGAAATCGCAGAAACAATATTCATAAAACGAATTAGTACATAATTTTTAATTATTTTATTGCATATAAGAAGACACCTAGAATTGTCCGATCTTTATCACAGGCCATGGGAGGCTTTTATGAAATTCAATCGCTTACGTCGCACTCTTGTACTTGGCGGCCTGGGTCTGGCCCTTGCCTCCGCGTTAGTCACCCCCAGCTTCGCCGCAGAAGACCTGCTGCAAAGCATCCAAAAAAGGGGCTCCATCCAGGTTGGACTGGAAGGCACTTACCCTCCATTTAACTATCAGGATGAAAACGGCCAGCTCACGGGCTTCGAAGTGGAGTTCGCCAAAGCGCTGGCGGATAAATTGGGCGTGAAGGCGGAATATCAGACCACCAAATGGGACGGTCTGCTCGCTGCGCTTGAATCCGAGCGCCTGGATGTGGTGATCAATCAGGTGACCATTTCCGACGCACGCAAAAAGAAATATGACTTCTCCGCCCCTTACACGGTGTCCGGCATTCAGGCGCTGACCCGCAAGGATCTGGCAAGCGAAATCAACGGCCCTTCCGATCTGGCCGGCATGAAAGTAGGCGTCGGCCTGGGCACCAACTATGAAACCTGGTTGCGGGAAAACTCACCGCAGGCGGAAGTGAAAACCTACGACGACGACCCCACCAAATATCAGGATCTGCGTTTCGGCCGCATCGACGCCATTCTGATCGACCGCTTCGCCGCGTTCGAACTGTTGAACAAGACTGGCGACGCCCTCACTCTGTCCGGCGCGCCATTCTCTCGTCAGGAAGCCGGCGTCGCCTTGCGTAAAGGCAACCCTGAGCTGCTGGCGGCGATCGATAACGCCATCGCCAAAATGCGCGAAGACGGCACGCTGCAAAAACTGTCGGAGAAATGGTTCAAGGCTGACGTAACGCAATGATCGAAAGCAGCCTCAAGCTGATTGCGGACTCCGCCCCATTCCTGCTGAAAGGCGCCGGATATACCGTCGGACTCAGTCTCGGCGGTATGTTTTTCGGCCTGATACTGGGCTTCACGCTGGCGATGATGCGGCTGTCCAGTTTCCGCGCCCTGGACTGGACCGCCCGGGTCTATATCTCTTTCTTCCGCGGCACCCCACTGCTGGTGCAGCTGTTCATGATCTACTACGGACTGCCGCAATTGGGCGTGCGTCTGGAACCGCTCACCGCCGCGCTGATTGGTTTCTCTCTTAATATGGCCGCCTACGCGGCGGAAATCCTGCGCGCCGCCATCGCCTCCATCGACCGGGGACAATGGGAAGCCGCCGCCAGCATCGGCATGACCCGCACGCAGACGCTGTATCGCACCATACTGCCGCAAGCCGCGCGCACCGCCCTGCCCCCGCTGGGCAACAGTTTCATCTCACTGGTGAAAGACACCGCCCTGGCGGCGACCATTCAGGTGCCCGAACTGTTCCGGCAGGCGCAACTGATCACCGCCCGCACCTTCGAAATTTTCACCATGTACCTGGCCGCCGCGCTGATTTACTGGGTGCTCGCCAGTGTGCTTGCGCACTTGCAAAACCGCCTGGAAGCCCGGGTCAACCTGCATGAAAAGGACGCCTGATTGCTATGATCACCCTGCGCAATTTGACCAAACAATTCAAAGGACAAGCGGTGCTGAAAGGCATTGACCTGGAGATTCAGCCCGGTGAAGTGGTCGCTATCATCGGCCCCAGCGGCTCGGGAAAAACCACGCTGCTGCGCTGTATGAACCTGCTGGAGGAACCCAGCGGCGGCCATATCCGCGTCGGGGATTTCGACATCGACGCCGACCGTCCTCTGGGACCGCAGCAAGGCCTGATCCGTAAGCTGCGGCAGCATGTCGGCTTCGTCTTCCAGAACTTCAATCTGTTTCCTCATCGCACGGCGCTGGAGAACGTGATGGAAGGCCCGGTGGTGGTGAAGAAGGAGCCTCGCGAGCAGGCCGCGGCCAAAGGCCGCAGTCTGCTGGCCCGTGTCGGCCTGACCGGGAAAGAGGATGCCTACCCCAAACGCCTTTCCGGCGGACAGCAGCAACGGGTGGCCATCGCTCGCGCCCTGGCCATGGAGCCGGACGTGATTCTGTTTGACGAGCCCACCTCCGCCCTTGATCCCGAACTGGTGGGCGAAGTGCTGGCGACGATTCGCAGTCTGGCGGAAGAAAAGCGCACTATGGTGATCGTCACTCACGAGATGAGTTTCGCCCGGGATGTGGCCAATCGCGCCATCTTTATCGACGGCGGCGTGATCGTTGAGCAAGGCGACGCCAAAACGTTGTTCAGCAACCCCAAGGAAGCGCGCACCCGCCAATTCCTGAACAAATTCCTCGGCGACAACGCCGCTCAACCCCTGCCGGAAGACGCGTGAGCGTGCTTCCGGTGTGGTTGCTCCTGCAATAACCAGCGAAACAACGCGAACTGCGACGGCAGGTAAAACAGATATTCCGGGTGCCACTGCACGCCGATAATCTTGCGCCCGCTGACGCATTCCACCGCCTGCACGATAAAGTCCAGATCGCGCCCCACCACTTTCAGGCCCGCGCCGGGCACCTTGATCGCCTGATGATGCAAACTGTTGACCCGCAGTTTTCTGGCGCCGCAGATGGCGGATACCCGTGAGTCCTGTTCCAGCTGCACCTGTTTGGTGGGCAACAATCCCGGCCGGTTGTAGGTGAGCTTGCGCATATGACGAATGTCCTGATGCAGCGCCCCGCCCAGCACGCAGTTGATCAGTTGCGCGCCGCGGCAGATGCCCAGGAGGGGGATGTTGTGCTCCAGGGCCTTGTGAATCCAGGCGATCTCCAGAGCGTCGCGATCTGGATCGATCCTGACCTTCTCATTGATATCTCCGTTGTAATGCTCCGGGCTGATATCGTCGCCGCCGCCAATAATCAGTGCGTCTAAGGGAATGCCGCTAGGCGCATGACGCACGCTGATGCGCTCCGGATGCGCGCCCGCCATGCGCAGCGCCAATTGCGCGCACCACCAGGACGGCGACCACTTGCGGCCGCTGCCGGTTACGCCAACCCGGAGTCTTGTACCCATTGTTCCATAGTCTCTATCCAGTCATGACGACTGACGCCCAATAAGGGACGCCACGCACTCAGATAGGCGGCGCTCAGACGTTCGATGTCATCGGAGCGACAAGCCAGTTCCTCCACCACCCACCAGCTGTTCCAGGGAACCGCCAAATTCCAGTCAGTACGATCAATCAACGAGTTCGGCAGACGGTAGTGAAAAGTCGGGCGCGCCTGAATGCGTTCATCATCCACCGCCCGCCGCACCCGTTCGCCGTCGATTTCCGTCAGCAGCGGCAGCATATCCAACGCGCGGTTACGAGTAGGATTATAGGCGAGATAGTCGATAAACAGCCGATTCAGGCTCGGTGAGGGGTCCGACAAAAGTTGTCGCACGTAGGATTCGGGGTAAAGATCGATGTAAGGGCTGATGCGCCTTGTCAGGTCCACTTGCAGGCGCTCAACCAGCCACCACTGCAGCAGACTGAACGCCTTCAGGTATGCCGCGATGGCGGCGGCGTCGAGAGAGGGAATTTCGGGATTGATGTGCACGCCAAAGGCGGCGATAGGAGAATCTTCCGTACCTTGCGCGCCGGCGTCTCTCAGAGCGGCCACCATGGGGTCCAGGGCCGTCAGCCCGGTTATCGGCAGCGGCGGACACACCACCTCCATCGGAACCAGCAGCTTCGCCGCCTGCCCCAGCAACTGCACCCACTCGTCTTCCTCTTCTCCCTGCTGCCGGGCGGCCTGGCGTTTGAAGTAATCCCAGTCCACCTCGACACTGAAATTCCCCAGTGACTCGGCATGGAGTTTTTTTTCCGCCGCCGAGCCGGAAATCACCTGCGCGCCCAAGGCACTCTGCAACGCAGCCACGGTTTGCTCCAGAGTCAACCCGGTGAATTCCAGCTCAAACCCGACCAGACGCACCTCGCCATCGCCTCTGCGGATGATGGATGGGGTTTTGAAGCTGCTGTCGACGGCGTTCATGCTGTGACCTCCGTGGTTGCGCTCCGGCGCTGCGGATTCATGAAAGGGATTGTAGCATCCGACGCCGCTCCGTGACTGCGACGTCCATTACATACGTCTTCGATGACTGGATTTATACGCACGCAAGGCGGCGTCCGATGCCTCCCAATCCCAGAAAGTACGCTATATAGACAGAAAGATTACGAAGAATTCAGGCGAGCAGAATTCTGCTGAAGCCTCCAAACCAAAGTGATAATCTTTCTCGTATAACCATGACGCCCACGTTGGCGGCGCCGTCAGCGTCCGAAGCGAGCCCACCACGCCAGGCCGCCCCGAATCCGCCGGCGCGCACGATGCGCTTGTATTCACGTTTCAGGCTAAGGACTCAGGACATGTCTTCACGAACGCTGAACGGGGCGCTTGCAGCGGCCCTGATTGGTATATGCATCGCAGGAACGGCGCACGCAGCCGGCAGACCGCCCACCTCTGTCGTCGCCGCCTCGGCGCAATCCACGCCCTATTACGACAAGATAGAAGCCCTCGGCACCGTCAACGCCAATGAGTCGGTGAACATTACTCCCAAGATCACAGAGAAAGTCGTCAGCGTCCACTTCGAAGACGGCGCCAGCGTGAAACGCGGCGATGTATTGATCAAACTGGATGATGAAGAGGAACAGGCCAACCTGCGTTCAACCCTGGCGGTGCAGGCGGAACGGGAAAGCGCCCACCGTCGCGCTCAGGAACTGTATAACCGCCGCGTCGGCAGCGAAGCGGAGCTGGACGCCGCCCGCGCAAGGGTGGATCAGAGCAAGGCGGAAATTGAAGCGCTGCGCACCCGCATTGCAGCGCACCAGATCACCGCGCCGTTCAATGGCGTGCTGGGGCTGCGCAACATCAGCGTCGGCGCCCTGGTGGAGCCCAGTAACGTTTTGACCACCCTGGATGACCTTAGCGTCGTCAAAGTGGACTTCGCCATCCCCTCCGTTTTTCTCGCTAACCTGAAGCCTGGTCTGAAAGTGGAAGCGGAGACCAGCGCCTATCCCAAACAAGTTTTCAGCGGCGAACTCAAGAGTATTTCCCCCCGAGTCGACCCCGTGACGCGCACCGTGCAGGCCCGCGCGCTGTTCGACAACCCCGGCCAAATGCTGTTGCCTGGCATGTTGCTGCAACTGGACCTGCAATCGCGCCCGCGCACTGCGCTGGTGATACCGGAAAGCGCCATCGCAACGGTGGGAACCTCCCATTACGTTTTCGTCGTCACCCAAGGCGAAACATCGAAAGCGCAACGTCGCCAGGTGGAGATCGGCTCCCGCAAAGCCGGCAAGGTGGAAATTCTGCAAGGCCTGAACGAAGGCGATCTGGTGGTCAGCCATGGTCTGGTTAAAATCTCCGATGGCTCCGCAGTAAAAGTCATCGCCGTGGATGACGGCGCCCTTAATGTCGCCAAGCTGTTGCAAGGCGAGCAGCAAGCGGAACAAACGGAATGATGCTCTCAGACCTCTCCGTCAAACGACCGGTATTCGCCTCCGTCATCGGTTTGTTGCTGATCGCTTTCGGCTACCTCTGCTTTGAACGCTTGCCGTTGCGGGAATATCCCGCCATTGATCCGCCTGTCGTCAGCGTCACCACCGACTATCCCGGCGCCGCCGCCAATGTGGTGGAAACCCGCATCACTGAGGTGATCGAGGAGCGCATTTCCGGGGTGCAAGGCATAGTGTCGATCTCCTCTCAATCCAGTAACGGCCGCTCCCGCATCACCATAGAGTTCGACATCGGCCGCGACATCGACGCCGCCACCAACGACATTCGCGACCGCGTATCCCGAATCGCCGACAACCTGCCGGCGGAAGCAGAGCCGCCGGATATCGCCAAAGAAGACAGCAGCGACGATGTGATCCTGTGGTTGAACCTGTCTGCGGTTAATATGACGGTGCCGGAATTGACCGACTACGCCAATCGCTATCTGGTGGACCGCTTGTCGGTGCTGGACGGCGTCGCCCGCGTGCGCGTCGGCGGCGGCAAGGTTTACGCCATGCGCATCTGGCTGGACCGCAGCGCCATGGCCGCGCGACGCATTACAGTGACGGATATCGAAGGCGCGCTGCGAGCCGAAAACGTAGAGTTGCCGGCAGGCAGCATCGAATCCAGGGACACCCAGTTCACCGTGCGCACCGAGCGCAATTTCCATACTCCGGAAGACTTTCGCAAACTGGTCATCGGCGCTGGACAGGACGGCTACCTCATCCGCCTCGGCGACGTCGCCAAAGTAGAGCTGGGCTCAGTGGAGGAACGAGGCATCTTTCGCGGTAACGGCGAAACCATGGTCGGCGTGGGCGTCACCAAACAGTCCACCGCCAACGTGCTGGACGTAGCCCGGGCGGTGCAGGCCCAGGCCAAACGCATCAATCCCACCTTGCCGGAAGGCATGACCCTGCAAGCCAGCTACGACTCCTCCGTCTTTGTGGAAGGCGCCATCAACGAAGTGGTGAAAACCCTGTTCATCGCCATCGGACTGGTCATTCTGGTGATCTGGGCGTTCCTGCGCGACCTGCGCGCCACCCTGGTGCCGGCGGTAACCGTACCGATCTCCCTGATCGCCACCTTCTGCGCCCTGTACGCCTTCGACTTCACTATCAATATGTTCACCCTGCTGGCGCTGGTGCTGGCTATCGGGATGGTGGTGGACGACGCTATTGTCGTGCTGGAAAACATCTATCGGCGCATGCATGAACACAACGAGACGCGACTGGTGGCGTCCTTTCGCGGCAGTCGTCAGATCGGCTTCGCGGTTATCGCCACCACTATGGTGCTGATCGCCGTATTCGTGCCAATCGCCTTCCTGCAGGGCGACATCGGCCGTCTGTTCTCCGAGTTCGCCCTGACTCTGGCCGCCGCCGTAGCGTTTTCCAGCGTCATCGCCCTCACCCTGTCCCCGGCGTTGGCTTCGAAGATTCTGCCCAGTGACGATAAAGCCCAGGGGCTGAGCGAAGGCGGTCATTTTTTCCATAAAGTACAGCATGTCTACGGCAGGATTCTGGCGGGCTGTCTCAAAGTGCGCTGGTTATTTGTTGTCCTGATGTTAGCGATTTGCGCCGGCTCCGTCTGGCTGTATAAAGATTTGCCGGAAGAGTATGCGCCCAAAGAAGACCGCGGCGCGTTCTTTATTCTGGTGAACGGCCCGGAAGGCGCGACTTACGACTATATGCTCGATTATATGAACGAAATCGAGCGTCGCCTGATGACGTTTGTCGATTCCGGCGAAGCCCAGCGGGTGCTGGTGCGAGCGCCCCGTGGGTTCGGCAACATCGAAAACTTTAACTCGGGCTTCGCTCTGGTGGCGTTGAGCCCCTGGGGCGAGCGCCGCTCCGCCTGGGACATCATGGACGATGTACGCAAGTCCTTATCAGATTTACCTGGCGTGCGCGCCTTCCCGGTCATGCGGCAGGGATTCGGCGGCGGCATCTCGAAGCCGGTGCAATTTGTCATCGGCGGCGGCACTTATGAGGAACTGGCGGAATGGCGCGACATTCTGTCCAAGGAAATCGACGCCTCCAATCCAGGCCTCGCCGGCGTGGACTTCGATTACAAGGAGACGCGCCCTTATCTGTCCGTGCAGATCAACTACGACCGCGCCGCCGACCTGGGAGTAAAAGTACAGGATATCGGTCGTACTCTGGAGTCTGTTCTCGGCGGCCGCACCGTCACCACTTATCTGGATAACGGCCAGGAATACGACGTTATTGTCGAAGGCGAACGCGACGCGCAGCGCACCCCCGCCAGTATCCAGAACATCTACGTACGATCACAGCGCAGCGGCGAGTTGATCCCTCTTTCCAGCGTGGTGACCCTGCGCGAATTCGCCGACTCCAGTAACCTCAATCGCTTCAATCGTCTGCGCGCCATCACTCTGGAAGCCAATCTGGAGGACACCCTCACCCTGGGCAAAGCGCTGAGCTATCTGGAAAATCTGGTGGAAACCCAGCTTCCCGCTCACGCCCAGATTGACTACAAAGGCCAATCCGCCGATTTCCGGGAGGCGGGAACCGCGCTGGCGACCACCTTGGTATTGGGCATTCTGATTGTGTTTCTGGTGTTGGCGGCGCAATTCGAAAGCTACGTGCACCCATTCGTGATCATGCTGACCGTGCCTTTAGCGGTGGCCGGCGGTATGTTGGGCCTTTATGTGACCGGCAATTCGCTCAACCTGTACACGCAAATTGGGTTGATCATGCTGGTGGGACTCGCAGCGAAAAACGGCATCCTGATTGTTGAGTTCACCAACCAATTGCGGGATCAGGGACTCACTTTCGATAACGCCCTGGTGGAAGCGTCCATGGCCCGTCTCAGACCCATTCTGATGACTGCGGTCACCACCATCGCCGGCGCCGTGCCCTTGATGTTGTCCGACGGACCCGGCTCGGAAACCCGCTCAGTCATTGGCATCGTCATCCTCTGGGGCGTCTCCGCCGCCACCCTGTTTACAGTATTCATCGTTCCCGTGGCGTACAGTCTGCTGGCCCGCAAAACCCGTTCCCCCAAAGCGGTGGAAAAACAGTTGGAAGAAGAACTCAAGCTACATGAAGATCACGCCATAGAGCATCTGGCGGATTAGATTGCTTCCTCATAGCCCGTCGAGCAACACACCTGCCGACGGGCTATGGCCCTTAGCGAGTCTTTGTCATCGCTGAGTTGGCCCATTTGGAGTTTGCTTTGGGTGGACAGCAGGAGTAATTCTTCGCCCCTCATACAGCGCACTATCCCGCAAAAACTCCCTGGCTAACTGCGCCGCTGCGACTTGGTTATCCCTCACCCTGGCGATTTCCTGCTCATTCAATTTAACGCAGATATCCTGAACAAAAGGCCCGCCAGTCAGAAATGTCAGATACCAATCCTCACCTTCTTGCATCAGCAAATAGGAATACGCCTCTTTGAAAATAACCTTCAACAAGCCACCTCAAAAGAAAAAGTAAGTCTCTGGCAATTGCCCGACGCCTTGATTTTTGATAATTGATTATTACCGTAATTAAAAAAATCTATCTATTACTACTTTCGTCATCATAATAAGAAAGCTTCCTGCTGACGACACGCACCCAGTCATCAACGTCTATTTGATCATCGGTTTCAACAGAAAGAAGCTGAGTAAACATCTGAGTTGAAGTTACTATTGCCCAGATAGAAAAAAGACAGGCCTCATAATCGTCTTGTGTTAAATGTGGAAATTCAGACAGTATCATCCCTCTAATATTTTCGTTAGCCCAGATACTGTCTAATAAATCAGCAACAAAGACATTTCCATTTATCGTAGCTATGCCTTGACGTATAACCTCTCCCTCTTTCTCTGTGCTTGCCCAATGCAGCTTACTCACAAGATTAAGTGATTCATCAGAGGTAGAACCATGAAGAAGCATCCCCGCCCTTATACGATCAGTGGCCCTAGGCAGTTCCTCATTAGGCGTCAACCTAGTCGACAGCTCCTTAATAATGCAATTAAGAACTTGCTTTCCACTGCCTTTTCTCATAGTCATGCCTTATGCTTTTATTTGAAATTATGCCAATTTCAGTTTGGGAAAAATCAGTCTGACAACCCATGAAAAAATCACAGATAAAAGAGCATACTTAAAAAGTATCAAACTTAAAACAGCACCTATTTTCACTGTCAATAATTAACGATAATCTTTTATAGTCAATCCCACTCACGCAGAAAATAACACTGTCTTCTGATGTTACTTCAATATAAAACCTGACGCATAAGACGAGCCAATTTGGTCTTTGGTCGAAACAGCAGTACAGGCCATCATGCGACTATCTGATCCTACCCATTAAACGGTAGAACTGATTTAGTTCTTAGGAGTTTGTTTGGGATAGATGGACGGCGTAATTCTTCGCCCTTGATACAAGGTGCTATCCTGCAAAAACTCCCTTGCTAGTTGCCCTGCTGCGACTTGATTATCTCTTACCCTCACTATTTCCTGCTCATTTAGCTTCACGCTGGTATCATATATCCCGACTCCTCCTGAAAGAAAAGTCAGATACCAATTTTCTTCGTCTTGCATCAGCATATAAAAATATGCTTCTTGAAAAATAAGCTTCAACATCCCTCGTTAACCTCCCTCATACAGGCAAAGACCACATCGCTTCCAAGCTTTTCGATATAGCTCGCATGAATCTCCAGTTCGGGCTTCACTGCGTCATATAGGCCAGCGTGATGCAGTAAAGCCAAATAACGCAGTAAGAGTAGCGCCGCCGGGCTGTCATGACTCGAAAAGAGGTTAACCTCCCCCATCCGTCCCCGATTTTTTTCCGCAAAATAAGAAGACAGATTCGCCAGTAGATGAGAAAGCTCCTCACCCGTCACGTCAAGCCCAGTCATATAGGCCAAAAACGCCTGTTCGAATATCTCACCATTCTCTTCGGAGTCACCCACAAAACGACAGACTTGACCACTGATATTAGCCCCATGCACATGTCCGAAATAATCCGGACTACGGACGAAATACCGACCTTTACCACGGAAAAAGTCATCTATCTCATTGTGATTGAGGGCGTACTCAAACGTGTTGGGGTTGCTGGTCAAGATTTATCTCTCATGGCTTCTACACTCAAGTTTCATTTATGAGCGCACTAACCTCCTTTTTTAATTTTTTCAAAAAGAGTGTCTTCTCTGTTTTATCGGTTTCCAACAAAACCATTTCTTTAATCGCAGATCTGGCTTTAGAGTATAGGTGTTTTGCCTCAAGAGGCTGCATATAGTTCTGTAATACTCTTTCCTCTTCTTCAGCTATATCAACTTCTACGCTTGTAGGACGTAGAGTTAAACGACCTTCTTGAACAGCCATTTGATATCCAAAAAAAGTAATAGCGGCGCGCCCTATCTTAATGTAGAGAACGCCGCCATGCTCCTGAAAAACATCCAGCTTTTCCATATCGCTTAGACCTCATTAAAGATAATGTAGTGGCCCCGAAAGAGTAGAACCATCGCAGGATATAGACTCTCATTACTGGAGCAATCAATCAGCGCACGATAATGTCGATAACCAGGACAACATCCATTAAAGGTATTGAGTGTCGGCTTTTCGTACAAATCCACATCATTAGTGGATATACATTATGCGCCCCATTCCTTTAAACTACCCAACACCTTCTCAAGATAGATCAGCAGACGTCTATATCTAACTTTCGAGCTCCAAATCAAATGCAATATTTTGACACTTCTTTAAAATTTGCGACAATTCTGGGTCTGACTCTTCAAATTCTCTAACAGCGAAGTGCCCAAGAATTATTTTATCTAGCTTACTTTTATCTTTTTCTTTTCCATCAATTATCGTAAGCAAATATTTAAGCTGCCTAGCCATACTATGATAAATTTCAAAATCCGGTATTTGCTTAAGCCTTCCTTCATTTATTACTATAGCTTTGCATAGTGTTTCTTTTTTATTCATCCAACCACCGCTTTGTAGCTCCCTTTATTAGCCCTAGCGGAGATTGGCTTTGTTCGCCTACTGCCAGGGCTCAGCGCATACTGCATAATGGTCTAATCACTGCCAATTCAGTAATTATCTGTCACAAGCCTTTTATCTACATATCTGATCCTGTTCTGCGGCCCATGGCCTGCATATTCGGTATAGGTTAAAAATACCGCCTTACAAATCATGCAAACATTTATATATGACTCATGGTAAGGATAAAAGTGAATGGCTACTGGAGCATCCTTGCTCCAATAATTAGTACCGTCTACATGATATTCGCTATAGCCATTCCTTTTTATTGACTCTTCTGCGCCTTCAAACTCTGCTATGGCTTTGATATTTCTCCTAATATCAGGAGTGATATTTACCCATGATTTTAGATCGTGCTTTTTGCAATATTCACAGAAGTCAATATCAATCTCTTCGTCTAAAAGACGGAGAAACGAGTTAATATTTATTTTGACCATTTTTTCTCTTTAGTATGAGCAAAATTCGTCATTTAGAAATAGCGTCAACAGTAATAAAAATGGGCGTATTCATATCGCATCTAAGTGCAGCAGCCATCATTTCAAGATGAATTTGGAGCATGAGGGACAACCCTCACGCCCAGGCAAATCGCACTATATGACTCAAAACATAAAGTCTCCCATCTTAAAATCATAAACTTCAACTCACTAGCCATCAAAAGTTTAATCAGCACTCACTCCCTTCAGGTGCTCCCTCAGCTTTAGTAAGTGCTTGCGATAATTTTCAACCACATATACTTCATCTCCATCAAGCTTATTTGTATAAAAATCTCTCAAATCTGCTTCGCAAGCATCGATCAATTCTCGATCCATCCCTTTGCTTCGGTAATTCTCTATTTTATCTTCAGAAAACGGAAATAATTTTATATATTCAGATCTTTTTTCGAGAGCATTATTTAACGCCAATTCTGTAAAATTTCTCAGACATTCACCCAATGCACTTATATACGCATCAGTCACAAATATACACAAATCTATATTTTCAGAATAATATTCAAGATATTCCTCATATCCTTTTTCATCTTCATCAAAGTCATATATATATGGAGGAAGGAATGAGAGTCTAGACTCTTTTATCTTATCAATCATTTTTTTCACAATCTTTTTTCCAAACATAGTTTTCAGGAAGAATTTTTTCCAAAATAAACCCATCAGAAACAGGCGAGATAGTTTTATCCCTCACCTGATTATTTATACTATTTGGATTGTCAACTTTAAAGTAAGTATGTATCACAGGAGTATTTATTGGAACACCGTTAGCCCGTTCAAATGAGAATACAGTTTTCTCATTTGTTAGCCTATTATATGCAATATATCTGTTTTTCTGCTTATATATTTTAGTATTCACCGAGGCAATGACAGCTCTTGCCTTTTGATCATATAGAACTGGATCTATTACTCCACTACCATTCGTAGCCTCTATTGGATGCCTTTCAAAAGCATGGTAATCAAGCTGGTTACTATATATCATTCCACTATCAGCTCGAATACTATCTACTTCCCACCGCGCATTATCTGAGATTTCCTTCAGTATCATACTCTTAAAAGCTTTATGGATGTCCTTTACCCTTGAGTCTATCGCACCCTTCGTGTATTCGGGATTATCAGGTCTGATGTCTAATGGCTCTTCAGTTTTAACCTTTTTCCCCTTTTTAGCCATCAGCCCCAGCGGGTCAACCCAGTGAACCGGGTTAAGGGCGTACTGGTAGCAGTTATGCCCTCCTGGTAGGCCAATAGGGTCTTGACTGATGAAGCGTGCAGTTACCGGGCAATAATATCTTTGCCGGTTGTAATGCAGGCCGGTTTCTTCGTCGTAGTATTGGCCCTGGAAGCGCAGTGGGTTCTGTACTTCTTCGATGTCTTGCAGCGCCAGGTTTCCGTAGGCTTTGTAGCGGGCGGACCAGACGACTTCGCCTTCCGCATTGGTCATTTCCTGTGGCGTGCCCAGGTGGTCCAAGTGATAGTGGTAGACCTGCTTATCCTGGATGAACGCCAGCGGACGGAAGCTGTTGGGTTCGTAGACGTAGACTTTGTTCAGGTGGTTGCGCTGTTCAGATAACAGCACGTCGCCGTTCCAGAGGAACTCGGTCTTGCTGATACGGCACCCTAAAGCGCCGTATTGTAAATAAGCCGCTTGATCCAGTTATTCGCTACTTCAGCGTCAAACTTCTGAACCTGCGGATCGCTGATATCAACCGCGTTATAACCTAGTCAGACTTCGTTTGTGTAACGTTCGTTGTGTGTTTTCTAGCGCTATAACGTAGGCAAGGCGTGTACTAAAAGTCTAAGCCTTATAGCCTTATTGTGGGCGCGTAGAAAGCCCAAGATGCTTACTCACCACAGTGATCACAACATGATTAAATACAGACTGAGGTAGGATTTAGGACCTCTCTTTCTAGTCGCGTAGAAGACTTCTACGACAACGCCTTGCCAGAAATAGTCAACGACTTGTGCAAGGCAGAAGTCATCCACTAAAACGCCCCCTGAAAAGGGCTGGATAAACTCAATCAGCCCCTCACTTGGGTGAGTGGTTCAACATTTATCAAAATATTGACATCAATATATATCCTTCCTCTCAATATTTTCTATATCAATCTTCAATAGCTCTAAAAAATTAGGCCCACACGGCTCTCCATTAACATGGAACTCCGTCTCAACCCCACTTTCTTTAAGTTCATTTACCATCTCATAAACCAATCTCCAACCACAGTAAAACTCTGAGACTTTCAGCCGAAAATTACATATAGGTATTTTTCTTTTTATTGAATTTGCGATAGATGAAACAGGTATTTTAATATGTTTTCTAATTATTTTTATGGTTGAAGCGAGATCGTCTTCACTGAAGACAAAAACCTCAATGTTCAAATCTTTTTTCATTTAACTATATGTCCTGTTTTTGCAGCCGAACCATCTTTTTTTCTTCGCGTCACAGATGTAACCGACTCATTTTTAAGCAACACCGGCTTTTCTATTCTCCACCAAGTTCTCTCTCCCCATTGGCCGAACCTATTTGCGCCCGTATTAAATACGTTAATATCTCCACTTGCATTAGATGCAAATTTAGTCGAAGCCATGTTCCATAACTTAGCTGCTTTTCCAGAGTCCATATCATTTGATTTGGAGAATAAATCTAACTGCTCAAGAACTTTTCCTCCCGATGTCTGCTCTAATGTCGATTTACCATTAGCTTTTGCCCAAGTCTGGGCAACAAGCATATTATTTACTCCAGGATGCCGTGAAGTTCCCCAAAATACTGCACCATCTTTTTTCGTACTAAAGTCAAGTTGATCGCTTCTAATCATTTCTCTTATTTTGTAATAAGCTCTGTCTGGATCATTTAATACTAACTCTTTTAGTTGATCTATCTCTTCCTGAGTAAGCTCTTTACAAGTTAACCCAAACGGATCCACCCACCCCGTCGGATTCGGCGCATATTGATAATTGTTGTCTCCCCCCAACAGTCCAACGGGGTCCTGGTTGATAAACCGTGCGGCGCTGGGGTCGTAGTAGCGGTGCCGGTTGTAGTGCAGGCCGGTTTCTTCGTCGTAGTATTGGCCCTGGAAGCGTAGAGGGTTCTGTACTTCTTCGACGTCTTGCAGCGCCAGGTTTCCGTAGGCTTTGTAGCGGGCGGACCAGACGACTTCGCCTTCCGCATTGGTCATTTCCTGTGGCGTGCCCAGGTGGTCCAGGTGGTAGTGGTAGACTTGTTTGTCCTGGATGAACGCCAGCGGACGGAAGCTGTTGGGTTCGTAGACGTAGGTTTTGTGCAGGTGGTTGCGCTGTTCCGAGAGCAGCACGTCGCCGTTCCAGAGGAACTCGGTCTTGCCGAAGGCGTCCTGTTTGGCGATGCGGCGTCCCAGGGCGTCGTATTGGTACTCCGTCTTTTGCCCATCTTTTTCGATGGCGACCAGTTGGTTCTGCTTGTTGTACTGGTAACGGGTTTCCAGCTTGCCGCCTTTGCCGCGTTTTTCGCGGATCAGGTTGCCGGCGGCGTCGTATTCGAAGTGGCGGTCGCCGTGGAAGTTCAGGCGGTTGCCTTTGGCCTGGTTCTGGCCGTCGAGAATATTGCCCGCCGGGTCGAAGGCGAACTCTTCGTTGCAATAGCCTTCGACCGTTTTCAGGCGATCGAGGGCGTCGTAACGGTAATGGGTGGTTCCTTTTTTCAGGTCGTCGATCAGCGCCAGATTGCCACTGGCGTCATAGCCGTAGCTGCGCTCGATGATGCGCGCTTTGCTCTGACGATGACTGACCCGATGACGAATCAGACGTCCCATGACGTCGTAGTCGTAGCGGGATTCCGCCGCGCCCTGGCGGCGACGTAATTCGCGTCCGTCCTGGTCCCGTTCGATGCTGGTCAGGACGTCGCCGTTGTGGCTGACCTGGGTGAACAGGCCATGGCGGTCATAGTCAAAGCCGAGGACGCCGCCGTTTGGCAACAGTGATTGGATGCGGGCGCCCAGCGGGTTGTATTCGTGACGCAGACGTTGGCCGTCCTGGATTTCCTCCGCCAGACGTCCTGTCGGCGTATAGGCGAATTCAAGGGTGCGGTATGGGTTGCTGGCCTGCGTTAATTGTCCGTTGGCGTTGTAGGCGAAGCGGCTGATGTCGCCGTCCGGGCTGTGTTTTTCGCGCAGGCGGCCCATGGGGTCGCGTTTGAACAGTGTGGTGTGTTGCGCGCGAATGCGTTCGTCTTCGTGTACGCCTTCGATATGCGCCTTCAGATGGCCCGCCGGGTCATACTGATATTGCTGCACCCGACCGTCGAAGCCGATTTCCTGAATCAGTCGTTCGTTGCGGTCATAGGCCAGTTCATAGCGCTCGCCTTTTTCGTTGATCAGGCCGATCAGGTTGCGTTCTTTATCGTACAGATACTCAAAGCTCTGACCAGCCGGGTCGATGCGCTTGCGCACCTGGGCCAGACCGTCATACACGTATTCCGTGCAACGGCCGGCGGCGTCGATGAAGTGCGTCAGCTGGTCGTTGGCGTTGTAACGCATTTTGAGGACGGAGCCGTCCGGGCGTTTGACTTCGGTGACGTTGCCGTTGCGGTCGTACTGATAGGCTGTGGTTTGCCCCTGATGATCGGTGGCGGCGCGGACCTGTCCCTGCGCATTGTAGGCGTAACGGGTGGTGTGCTGGTTGTCCGTTTCGCTGACCAGTTGGCCTTCCCGGTTCCACTGCAGTTCCCGGGCCTGTCCCAGTGCGTCGATGATCTTTTGCGGCAGGCCCTGGGCGTTGTATTCGTATTGGGTCTGCGCGCCTTCCGGGTCAGTGATGCGGGCCAGCAGGCCCTGTTCGTTGTACTCGCGACGCCAGACATGGCCCAGAGCATTGGTGATCGCCACCGGCATGCCGTCGTCGTTGTAGTCGATCTTGTAATGGCCGCCGTTGGCGTCGATCAGGGCGGTCAACTGGCCGTTGTCATTGTAGGCGTAGTGGGTGCTGTGGCCGTTAGGATCGGTCTGCTCCACCAGATTGCCGGCGTTGTCGTACAGGCGTAGGGTGATGCCGCCCTCTGGATCGATTTCTTTAACGATCTGGCCGCGATCGTCGTAGTGGAAGGTGGTTCTGCCGCCGTTGCTGTCGATGGCGTGGGAAGTCTTGTTGGCCGGGTCCCATTCGAAACGGTAGTCGTAGACGCCCTGATCGCCCCACTGACGCACGCAGCGGGCGGCTTTGTCGTAGCGGCTCCATTCGAAATAGAAGCTGAAGCCGGTCTTCAGGGTGCGGCGGGTGATGACGTGATTACGATAGGCGTAGGATTCACCCGCGCCGGCGGGGTCCCGCACCTGCGCCAGATCCTGGGCGTCGTCGTATTCGTATTTGGCCAGGGTGTCCACATCGCCGTCCGCGCGCAGCGACTGGATCTCGCAGATCAGTCCCTGAGCGTTATGCAGCACGTACAGGCGTTTGCCCCAGCTGGTCTGAATAAGGGTGACCGGCCGCTCGTAGCCGTCCAGGTCCTGCCAGTATTGAATACGCACGCCATTGCCGACGCCATCCAGCAATCCTTCCAGACGGTAGACGCCATCAGCGCCTACGAACAAGCGGGTGGGTTCGCCGCGTTGTTTCAGTACGTAATGGGTATCGTCGATCCGACGCAGCTCCAGATGCTCAGCCGAATTACGAACGGTCTGGCCCGGCTCCGCCAAAGGAAAATCAATGTAGCGGCCTTCGTCCGTGGTGAAGACCAGACGCCCTTCCTGCTCCTCCAACTGCTGACACAGCAAATGAGTCCAGCCCACGCCCAGACCGCGTTGATGGGGATTGGAGGATTTATAGGTGCGTTTCCAGATAATCGGCAGAGGGCCGGCGACGGTGAAATCGGTCAGATCCAGCAATTCCTCGCCGGTGACCATGCTGATGGGTTCGCCGCTGGTGCAGACATTTTTGTTATCCGGCGTGGTCGCGCCATTATCGTTGCTGCCGGATTTTTCACTGGCGCCGCTCTCATCGGTCGGTGTTGTATTCGCCTGAGGCTGAGCGGGCGCATATGTCTTGGGCGCGGACTGGTGACTCGTAGACTCTCTTGGCTTACTGCTCCACCCCGGATTGCCATTAAGCGCGGTCACATCCATGACTTCGCCGGTGATCGCCGGCGGTGGCGGCGGCGCAGGGTTGGCGCGATTGATCAGGCGTACGGCCAGCGTCAGTTCAGACACATTGGGTTTGAGGCCGTCTTCACTCTCACTGACAACGGAGCAAAATGGCTTTCTTTTGTCGGTAAACACCAACAGGATTTCGCCCCGTTCGAGCCCTTTAACAAAGTCTTCTTTCCATTTGCGCAGATGCCGTGAACCTCGGCCGGGAAACGCGCCAAACGATGAACGAAAGTGACTCCCCTTTAGGTGGTTAACGACATCGCCGACTTTAGCGTCTATGTTCAAACAACGCTCGGCGTAGCTGGAGGCGAAGAAAGGTGATTCAACAAACGGCAGGTCCGCAACGGTGATGTCAGACCAATGCTTAAATACATAACTGCGAGTGGAATACATTCGGAGTACGTCCTTTGTAAAGCGACACAGCAAGCCAAACGGGCCATGGCGTCATGAAAACGGTTACTGGTAACTGGGGGCGATCAGCGAATACCTTAAAACTAACAACGACACATACCGCCCACTTGCCTTACGACACAACGCGCCAATCTCCATGAGTTTGATTTACGCGCATACGTAGCCAGTTAAGCGTTAGTTCTGGAGATTTTCCTTCATTATTCAGGTGGTTATTTCGTGATGTAAGCAACGTTTTGTGATGATGGCGTCAATTATCTTCGGACTTGCTCTTAAACATCTTCAAGGGATCAGCCAGAGCTTCTGCAATTAGACTCTTAACCCTCCGGTTACAAAGGCGACTTTTCACCGGTCCCGCAAATTTCGGATCATGCATAACAATACTGATCAACGCAGTGTCCGGCGCCCACCCCGCTTTGTTCAATGCGTGGCGAAAACCGTTAACATGCGCGCCATGGTCTTCCGTCTCGCAACCATTCACCCAGGATTTATAGCAAGGAGAGGAGCCTCCCTCGCCAATAGCTGCTACTTCAAACTCAACATCTTCTGTTCGGCCTTTGAACCGGAACATTTTGGGGCTAAAAGCCCATTTTGGCCCGCTCCACATCAGATACGCCAGTTCCAACAGCCCCTGTTTAGAGACATAGCGTTCTCCATCACACTCTACAATCAGTCCAGAGTATAAGTGAGCTAGCTCAAACATCGATTTCCTGAGCTGGAAGAAGTCAGGCAAACGATTATGAAACACTGACGGATCAAGAGTGAGTTTAATGGAACTGCCGCTCGGGCCGTCGTACCTGAAACGTTCCAACGGCGCTATTACCTCGCCTTTTCCGAATTCTTGTCTCCATCGCCATGCGCCATTAGAGCTTTCGATAGTTAGCTTTTCTGAAACTGCGTTTACCGCCGCCAGCCCAAGTCCGCCTCCCAGCACATGTATATGAGGAGCATGGTCATCCGCCGTTGGTTTATCGTGATGATGGGTGAGATAGACTTCGACAGGATCATGGGCGCCATCTTCTACTGGAAATGGAAAACCCGGGCCATCATCAGCGACTATGATTTCACGCTCGCTAACATCTATCTTCAATGTCGTCGCCTTGTCCGCCAAAAATAAATCCACAATATTCGCGACAAGCTCGTAGATAACATGATTGACGGCATTGTGATCAATATCGCCAAAGTACATGCCAGGACGTTTTCTCACCGCGTCTTTAAAGGACAACATGTTTCATTCTCCAGCGCCTAACTATCCTTTTTCGCCCAATACATCTGCTTATGGCCCCTATCTTCGTAATCTTTCACCAGATTCAAAGCTTCGGATTGCGTCATG
Source organism: Hahella sp. NS-SX17 (assembly GCF_057367735.1). NCBI lineage: Bacteria > Pseudomonadati > Pseudomonadota > Gammaproteobacteria > Oceanospirillales > Hahellaceae > Hahella > Hahella sp. NS-SX17. The sequence goes on along the minus strand of NZ_CM170632.1, from coordinate 3,348,526 downwards.
TCACCCTGGATGAAGAAGGTATTGTTGTTATCGTCCTGGCGCCAGACTGACCAGTTTGACGCGGCTTCTTCGACAAGGTCTGACGGTTCGAAGGCGGTTTGATCCAAAGGACACTCTTTAATGACGAAATGGTCTGTCAGGCCGTGAAATGACGTTCGTTCAGAAAAATCTGCAATGGCTTGATCGGCCTTGGCCCGGGAGGTGAACACGCCGTTAAAACCAGAAGGGGTCGAGTGTTGGGAGGGGGAGAAAAATAACGCGTAGACGAGTTGCATGGCTAATCATCACCTGTCTGAATGGAGCGTTTCAACGGGTGATGATTATACCTGAAATTGTCGTCAGAAGCCTTTGAAATCTGAGGTTTAAAGCTAACTGGGCTTCCCTGCCCTTGGCGCATATTCCCTATCTGAAATCCTGCTTAGCGCGGCTTTTATCAAGCTGCGCGCTTCAGGATTTCCCGACTGACGTCCAAGGTGATTGCGCGATTTTCACCCAGTGCGGTCATGCCGTGTTTTTCCAGCGCGTCCACCAGGGCCGGAACGGCTGTGTCGCCTTCGATGCCAGCATGAGAGAGTCTGATGGGGATCTCCAGACTGCTGTAAAGGCGTTCGATGGCTTCGATCGTGGTTTCCGCCAGATTGTCATCCTGAGGCAGATTGAACACATTGCGCCCCATTTGCTCCAGCTTGGCGCGCTTGTCCGCCATTTGCACGCGCAACAGCGAGGGCTGCACGATGGCTAGAGTGCGGGCGTGATCGACCCCGTAAAGCGCAGTGATTTCATGGCCGATCATATGAGTCGCCCAATCCTGCGCCACGCCGGCGCCGATCAAACCATTCAATGCCTGGTTGGCGGTCCACATCAGGTTGCTGCGCCATACATCGTTGTCACGCTGCGGGAACTCTTCCGCCAGACGCACCAGATTACGCAACAGCGCTTCCGCGTAGCCATCCTGAACCCAGGCGTCACTGTTATGGGACAAGTACTGCTCACAAATATGCACGAATGCATCGACGACGCCATTGGCGACCTGACGCTCCGGTAGAGATTTGATCACATCCGGGTCCAGCACCGCGACGCGAGGCAACACCAATGGAGAGCCGAAGGACAGCTTTTCTTTTGTCGCGGCTTTGGTCACCACAGAGCCGCCATTGGACTCTGAACCCGTGGCCGGCAAGGTCAGCACCACGCCCAAAGGCAGCGCGCGAGCGACGGTGTACTTGCGGGTGAGAATATCCCAGCCATCGCCGTCATACAGCGTCGCGGCGGCGATATATTTGCAGCCGTCGATGACAGAGCCGCCGCCGACCGCCAGGATGTAATCCACCTTCTCACGACGCGCCAGCTCAACGGCTTTGTCCAACGTCTCCACCGTAGGGTTGGCCTCCACGCCGGAGAACTCCAGCCAGGAATGATCTTTCAGCGCGTCTTTGATTTGATCGTAAACGCCGTTCTTTTTGATCGAGCCGCCGCCGTACACCACTAACACCTTTTGATCTGCGTCGATCAATGAGGCTAATTTGGCGATGCGGCCTTGCCCAAATTCAATACGGGTGCTGTTGGAAAAAGAAAAATTCATACTCACTTCCTTTAAATCGCAATATCTTTGCAGGCGCGTCGACGCAGAGCGGCGCTGGATTAATTGCGCATACTCGCAGAGGGCCTTTCACTACGAGAAACAGGAAAACATCCGCGTCGAATATGGGACAGGAACATACTCCTATCCCGAGAGGAAACAAAGCGTCCCCTCCGCCTTAGAAGGCAGTTAGATAGAAATAGGCAAGCATTCGACAGAATCGGGATAAATACAAATGATCAACGCGGCGCCAGCGACGGTGCGGCGCCGCGTTTTATGAAAGGAATAGATCAGGCTGTCGCATCCGCCGGGATTACGCCACTGCCCCGGACTTTTTCACGGCTGCGAACGCCCTGCGTCGCCCTGTGAAAAACGCACCCTTAACCCACAGATAAAACAACGGCACGAAGAAAATCGCTAACGCTGTCGCCGCCAGAACGCCGCCCAGGACACTGGTCCCAATGGCGTTTTGACTCGCTGAACCGGGTCCGGTGGAGAGCGCCAGAGGCGCTACGCCGGCGCCGAACGCCAGCGAAGTCATCAGGATAGGACGCAAACGCAAGCGCGCCCCTTCCACCACTGCGGTCATTGGCGTAACGCCCTGGCGCACCGCCGCTTCAGCGAATTCTACGATCAGAATCGCATTCTTGGCGGAGAGCCCAATCGTCGTCAGCAGACCTACCTGAAAATAAATGTCGTTGGGCAGTCCGCGCCAATACACCGCCAGCAACGCGCCCAGTACGCCAAGCGGTATCGCAGGCGCCACGGCGCAAGGAATCGTCCAGCTTTCGTACAACGCCGCCAGACACAGAAACACAAATACGATGGACGCCAGATACAGTAGCGGCGCCTGCCCGCTGGAAAGCTTGTCCTGATAAGACAGCCCGCTCCACTCGAAGTTAGTTCCAGGCAAGCTCGCCGCCTGTTTCTCCACCTGCGCCATCGCCTCGCCGGAACTGACGCCCTGGGCCGCCGCGCCAAACAAAGGAACAGCGTGCAGTCCGTTATAGCGATTCAACTCTGTCGGCCCATTGCGCCATTGTGTCGCGCTGAAAGCCGAGAAAGACGTCATGGCTCCGCCCTCGCCGCGCACAAACCAGTGACGCAGATCCTCCGGCGCCGCGCGATAGGGCGCATCCGACTGCACGATCACTTTCTTCACCCTGCCCTGGTGCACGAAATCATTCACATAAGAACCGCCCCAGGCTACGCTCAGGGTCTCGTTGACGTCCTCCAGCGCCAATCCCAGGGCGGAGGCTTTCTCGCGATCAATATCCACGCGCAGTTGCTGCACATTGCGGTCGGCGCCGGCGCGCACGTAGGAAAACGCCTCGTCGCCCTGCAGACTTCGCTCCAGCTCCGCCGCCGCGTCGGCCAGTCCCTTAGATCCCAGTCCTCCCAGATCCTGCAACCAGAGTTCAAAGCCATTGCTGCGCCCCAGGCCTTCAATCGGCGGCAACACCATGCTGTAAGCCTGGGCGTCACGAAAGCGGCTGAACGCTGCGGTAGCCCGGTCGGCGATCGCCTGCGCGCTGTTTGCGGCGCCCTCTCGTTGCGACCAATCCTTCAGCGCCACAAAACCCATGCCGGCGTTTTGCCCCGCACCGTCAAAGCTGAAGCCGGACAGGATATACACCGTCTCCACATTCGCCTTTTCCTGTTGCAGGAAGTAGCGTTCAATTTCTTGCGCCACTTTCGCCGCACGGTCATAGGTGGCGCCCGCCGGCAGATTGAATTGAACTAACACAGTTCCTTGATCTTCGTCCGGAATAAAGGCGGTAGGCAAACGCCAGTACACCAGCGCCATCAATCCAACCGCCACAATATACGCGGCGCTGAAACGAACCGGCCGCGACAGCATAAATCTCAGCCCGCCGACATAGCGCTGCTGAAACCTGGCGAAGCCGCGGTTAAATGCGTTGAAGCCGCCGGTGGACGCCTCGCCATGGTGCAGGAACCTGACGCAAAGCGCAGGCGTCAGACAAATCGCCGCCACGGCCGACAGCGCCATCGCCGCGACCAAAGTCACGGAGAACTGTCGATAGATCACGCCCACAGACCCCGAAAAAAACGCCATGGGCAAGAAAACAGCAGCCAGCGCCGCCGCCACGCCGATCAGCACTCCGGTAATCCGATCCATGGATTTCAGCGTCGCTGCGCGGGCGTCCAGACCTTCTTCGCGCATGATGCGCTCAACGTTCTCCACCACGACAATGGCGTCGTCCACCAGCAGACCAATCGCCAGCACCATGGCGAACAGACTGAGCGTGTTGACGGAATAGCCGGCTGCGGCGAGGACCCCAAAGGTTCCCAATAAAACAACGGGGACCGTAATCGCCGGGATCAAGGTCGCGCGCCAGTTCTGCAGAAACGCGAACATGACCAGCACCACCAGCGCCACCGCCTCCAACAAGGTCTGCAGCACCGAGTGAATAGACAACTTTACGAAACGCGTCGTGTCTTCCGGGAAGGCGACTTTCACTCCTGGCGGAAAGACGCCCCGTAACTGCGCCACTTTCTGCTTAACCGCCTCCGCCACTTGCAGAGCGTTGGCGCCGGGCGCCAGCATCACCGCCAACCCGGAGGCGGGATGTCCGTTCAGTTTGGTCGTCCCGCCATAATCCTCCGCGCCCAGCTCCACCCGCGCCACGTCTCCCAATCGCACCACGGCGCCGTCCGCATCGGTCTTGATGATGATGTCGCGGAACTGCTGCGGCGACGTCAAACGAGACATGGAGGTAACCGTCACATTCAATTGCTGGCCCGGCCTGGCGGGCAGCGCCCCCAACTCCCCTACCGAGACTTCCGTGTTCTGCGCGGCGATGGCGTCGGTCACATCTTTGGGCATCAAGCGAAAGCTGTTGAGTTGGTGCGGGTCCAGCCAGATCCTCATGGCGTAGGGGGAACCAAAGTTCTGCACCGCGCCCACGCCGTCGACCCGGCTCAAAGGATCTTGCAGGCTGCCGGCGAGCCAATCGGAAATGTCCGTGTCGCTGAGGCGATCGCTGGCGTCGTAGAACCCCAGAATCATGAGAAAGTTATTCTGCGACTTGTTAACCGTCAGCCCTTGTTGCTGCACTGGCGCAGGTAATCTTCCAGCCGCCTGGGCCGCTTTGTTCTGCACTTGCACCTGGGCGATGTCCGCGTCGGTTCCATGCTGAAAAGTGAGCATGACTTCCGCCGCTCCGGACGAACTGCTGCGGGAACTGAAATACATCAGGTTATCCAGCCCTTTCAGTTCCTGCTCCAGAATCTGCGTGACGCTGTTTTCCACCACCTCAGCGGAAGCGCCGGGATAATTGGCGGAAATCATGATCGTCGGCGGCGCAATATCCGGATACTGCGATACCGGCATAGACATTAATCCCAGCACGCCGGCCAACATCACCACTATCGCCGCCACCCAGGAAAACACCGGGCGATTGACGAAAAATGCAGCCAGCCGTCGCTGGTTCGGGGCGTCCCCCTGTATGGAGTCTCGCATCGCCGCCGCCTATTGTTTCAGCGCCGCCGCGGCGACATCGAAGTTGAGTTCCGTCGCCAGCGCCGGTTCGCCGGGAATGGCGTTCAGCAGTCCCTCCACAATCACTCGGTCCCCGGCCTGCAGGCCAGCGCCGACAATCCAGTGATTGTCCTGCGCCCCCAGAATACGCAGTCGCCGCTCTTCGACAACCTCCTCTGCGCTGACCACCAGCGCCGTGGCTTCGCCACGGGCGTTATGGGTCACCGCCTGTTGTGGGGTCAGATAGACGCCGGAGCGCACGCCTCCCGTCAATTCCGCGCGTACGAACATCCCCGGCAGCAGGAGTCCGTCAGGGTTGGGGAATTCCGCTCGCAGCGTCACAGAGCCTGTCGCCTCATTGACGCTGACTTCAGTAAAGCGAAACACGCCGGGATGAGGATAGTCGGAGCCGTCTTCCAGGGTCAGTCTGACGTCTTTGGTATCCTGTGACCCAGGCTTTTCCAACAGGGTCTGACGCAGCGACAGCAGTTCACGGCTGGACTGCGCCAGGTCCACATAAATCGGGTCCAGTTGCTGGATCAACGCCAGTGGCGCGCTTTGGCCTTCCGTGACCAACGCCCCTTCACTGACAGCCGAACGCCCGATACGACCGGGAATAGGCGCGTCAATGCGGGTGCGCTGCAGATCCACCGCCGCCAGTTGCAGCGCAGCCTGTGCGGCCTGCACGGTCGCTTGCGCCTGACGATGATCGCTCTGAATGTCTTCATGGTCCTGCCGGCTGACGCTTTTATTGGCGGCCAGCTCCGCATAACGCCGACTCTTGCCGCCGAGACTGTCCAGACGCGCCTGCGCCGTCGCCAAACTGGCCTGCGCCTGATCGTACATTGCCTGGTAACGGTCGGATTCGATGCGATACAGCGCCTGCCCCTGCTCCACGACAGCGCCTTCTACAAACAAACGACGGTCGATAATGCCGTTCACCTGGGGACGCACCTCGGCGGAGCGGTACGCGACAGTCCGCCCCGACAATTGCACCCGTATTGGCGCATCCTGCGGCGTTAGCGTCACCACGCCGACTTCGGGAGGCGGCGGAGGGGTGGGCGCAGGCGCTTCCTGGTCGCGGCATCCGGTCAATAACAGGGGGAATAGCAGATAGCGAATTTTTTCCATGATGACTGCGTTCGATACTTCCTGAGTAAGAAGAAACGCCAACGAACGGCGCGCTTCCAATTTATTGATTGTGGACAAGAATCACTTAATGATAATAATTATCATTTGCGTTAACATTATATGAGTTCTGACCGCCATCCTGTCAACGCGTTAGCGCCGCTTTTCGTCAACGATCCAGGCAAAGCCAGCGCCAGCGCGACTTAGGGCCCAATCAATCACTCCAAGGGGTAGAGATATCACGATGCTGCACAATCGCTTTTTGTTTCTTTTCCTGACGCTGTGCGCCAGCCTGCTGACCGCCTGCGGCGCAGACAGAGACGTCGCCGCCAACACGTCGACACAGGCCGCGCCCGCCCTCACCGTTCAAAACGCGTCGACCTGGCCGAGAACGCTATCCACCTCGCAAGGCGACCTCACCATTGAGCAGGCGCCACAGCGCATCGTCTCCACCAGCGTGACCTTGACCGGCGTTCTGCTGGCCATTGACGCCCCGGTGGTGGCCAGCGGCGCCTCTTCACCCAATACTGAGGTCGCGGATGCGCAGGGATTTTTCCGCCAATGGGGGGATATCGCCCACCGCCGCGGCGTACGCCCGATTTATCAGGGAGCGCCCGACGCGGAAGCCATCATCGCCGAACAGCCGGATCTGATTGTCATGGCGGGAACCGGCGGCGATTCCGCCCTCGCCCTTTACGAGCAACTCAGCCTTTTCGCGCCGGTGTTAGTGCTCAACTACGACGACAAAAGCTGGCAGGAACTGGCCTCTGCGCTGGGGGCCGCGACGGGGCGCGAGCAGCAGGCGCAAGCGGTCATAGAAGAGTTCAACACCCAGGTCGCCAGCGTCAAAACGCGCCTGCAACTGCCGCCGCAACCGGTCTCTGCGCTGGTGTATTACGAAGATGGCTCCGGCGCCAATCTATGGACGCCGGATTCCGCACAAGGCCAGCTGCTGCAAGCGCTGGGCTTTGAAATTGCGACGCCGCCCTCCCATGTCCAGGGAGGAACCCTGCAGGGCGAGCGCAAAGACATTGTCCAGCTTGCAGGAGAGAATCTCTCCGACGGACTCCAGGGCCGCACCATGCTGCTGTTCTCCGCTGATGAGAGCGGCGTCCGGCGCATCAATCAGGACAAGTTTCTCGCGCATACGCCCGCTATTCTGAGCAACCGGGTATACGCTGTGGGCCTGGACACCTTTCGTCTGGACTACTACAGCGCCAGCAACCTTCTGCAGCGGCTGGCCAGCCTGTTTCCTGAAACGCCCGCGGCTATCGCTGACGCTAACTCGTCATTCATGAACCGCCCTTAAAACCTGTTACGCCTCCTAATCGGCGGACTCTGACTCTCTTTGCCCCTTTACCCACTGCGCTCAGCGCAGCGGGTAAACTCAGCATCAGGCGGGCTCTTCACTTTCCGCAACATAGCCCGCCATGGTTTCAGTTTCATCGGCAGCCGCGCCGGATTGCAGTCTGCGCAGCGAACCGAATCCTACCGACATCAGCGCCCCCGCCGCGGCGATCGCAACGCCGAATGAGAAAACGCCCAGCACTGAGGTCACCGCCTTGGCCAATGCGCCCAACCCTACCGCGCCGACGCCGTCGCCGACCACATCCTGCGCGCTCCACAGGCTGTTCACCCGGCCCAACAGTCGATCCGGCGTGTGGCCCTGCACCAGCGTGAACTGCAACAGAGAGGTGATGGAGCCAAGGTAACCGACCAGCGCCAGCGCCGCCAAAGCAGGCCAGATATGCCCGACTACGCCCAGAGAGGCCACCGCCAATGCGGACGCAATCAACGTACTCAGCATTAAGGCGCCGGGGCGTCGCCAGCCTCCCACCCAGCCACTGGTGAAAGCGCCCAGCATGGCGCCCAGGGGGACGGCGGAAAACATCAGCCCCACTTCAAAAGCGCCGCCGCCATAGCCCTCTTCGGCCAACGCCGGAAACAGCACGCGAATGGCGCTCAGGGCGGTTTGCGCCGTGCCTACCAGAATGACTGCGCCCACGATTTTATGGCCGAACAAGAACTGGAACCCTTCCTTCAGCGCCTGCAAGGGATGTCCCGGAGGACCGTCGCCAGGCTTCAGCGACGGCAAACGCACCAGGGGCAGCAAGGTTGCGACGGTGCCAACGCCCGCCAGAAAGTAGTTCCAGCTCACGTCGGCGGAAACAATAATCAGACCGCCCACCGCCGGCGACATCACCGCGCCAAAACGCACGGTAAGCATGCTCAAGGCGCCGGCGGCGGCCAGATTTTCCCGACCCACCAAGGTCGGAATTGACGCCATTAACGCAGTGATGCCCATCGCCCCGAAAAAGCCGTCCCAGGCGGAAACGACATAGAGCGCCAGCAGCGACGGCGCCGCGACAAAGCTATTCAACGCCAGGGCGAGAAAGCCCGCTCCACAGAGAAACCTCGCCGTCAGAATGAGTTTGCGGCGATCAAAACGATCCGCCAGAACGCCGCCGCACATGAGCCCGACGAACATGCCGACGCTGTCCAGAGCCATGGCCAAGCCGACCTGCAGCGTGGAGCCGGTCAGCTCGTGTATCTGAACCGGAACGGCGACGGTGAGAATGCCGAGCGCGAATACCGACATCATTCGCGCCACAAAAACAGCGCGAAAGTGTGAGTTGTTTTTGAGCAGACTGAAGTCCACAAAGATAGATGATTTGCTCATTACACCAGCCAAAGAATTGATGAATAGAAGTGATTTCCCTGCCTCTATTCGCAGGATCGCGCAGGAGTGGTTTTACCCGTAGGCGCAGCATGATAGTATACCAATCGTTAATACAAATCATTCTCATTTGCATTTGAGCTGAATATTTGAACGACGCCACCCTCACCGCTTCCGCCCCCTCTTCACCGCCTCGTTACCGCGCGCGATGGGCGATATTCACGACAAGCCTGCTGTTGTTGGCCTTCATCAGCGCCCTTAGCTTAATGTTGGGAGCGAAGGCGATTCCCTTCCCCATCGTTCTGGATAGCCTGCTCGGGGTGACTGACGGCGCAGACGCCATCATCGTTCTGGATAGCCGCTTACCCCGTACGCTATTAGGTCTGTTGGCCGGGGCCGCCCTGGGCGCCTCCGGCGCTCTGATCCAGGCATTGACCCGCAATCCGCTGGCTGAACCGGGCATACTTGGCGTCAACGCTGGCGCCGGACTCGCGATGGTGCTGGGGGTGGCGTTCTTCGGCGTTCACTCGCAGCAGGGGTATCTTGGACTGGCTGCGCTGGGCGCGCTGCTTACGACGCTACTGGTGTTTTTCGCCGGCTACTACGGAGCCGCGCGTATGGACCCGTTGCGCTTTGTGCTGGCGGGAGTCGCCATTGGCGCGGTGATGTCTGGAGCCGCATCCGGCGTCACCTTACTGCACCCTTCCGTCTTCGACACCATGCGTTACTGGAGCGCCGGTTCACTGAACGTGCGCAGTCTGGAGCCAGTGACGTGGGTCGCCCCCGTCATCGTCGCTGGCGTTATGCTGGCGCTGATTCTGGCGCGCCCCCTTAACGCCATCGCCATGGGCGAAGATCTGGCGACGGCGCTGGGAGCGAATCCAAAGTGGGCGCAGGGCTTATCCATCCTGGCGATAACATTGATGTGCGGAGGCGCCACCGCCGCCGCAGGCCCCATCGCGTTTATCGGCCTGATGATACCTCATATCGCCCGCTGGCTGATGGGAGCGGATCAACGCTGGATCGTCCTGCTTACAGTGACGCTATCCCCTTGCTTGTTATTATCTGCGGACATTCTGGGGCGCTTTCTTACCCCAGGCGAACTGCGCGTTTCCATCGTCACCGCCTTCCTTGGCGCTCCAATGCTGATCTGGCTGGCGCGTCGCCGGCATGGAGCAGCCAGATGAATCGCGTCGACCATTTTCTGATTGGCGGCGCGGACAGCGCTATCAGTCTGCCCATCAATAAACGCGCGCTGCGCCTGGGCGTCATCTTATGCGCCGCCTGTCTGGGATTGAGCCTGCTCGCGCTGGGCTGGGGAACGTTGACGCTCACATTCAGCGATGTCGTGCAGGCCTTATTCGGAAATGCCCAAGAGCAGATACAGGTTGTGGTGACGCAGTGGCGGCTGCCCCGAGTTACCGCAGCGGTAATACTCGGAGGGGCCCTGGGCGTCAGCGGCGCGATTTTCCAGTCGTTACTCCGTAACCCTTTAGGCAGCCCGGACGTGGTCGGTTTCAATACCGGCGCATATAGCGGCGCGCTGCTGGTCATCGGCGTCTTTCAAGGCGGCTACTACGAGACCGCCGCCGGGGCGCTGTCAGGCGGTTTGGCGACGGCGATGCTGGTTTACGCACTGGCCTGGCGTCGAGGAAGCGCACAGGGGTTTCGTCTGATCATTGTCGGCATCGCCGTCAGCGCCCTGCTCAACGCCTTCAACACCTGGCTCATGATCAGCGCCAGCCTGCAAACCGCCATGTCTGCGGCATTGTGGGGAGCGGGTTCATTAAATGGCGTCACCTGGAGCAAGCTGTCTCCATCCCTGCTTTTTTGCCTGTTGGCCATCGCCGCCGCGATCCCGATGCAGCATCGCATACGCATACTCGCCATGGGCGACGACGCCGCTCAGGCGCTAGGCGTACCGGTTAATCGCTCCCGTCTGACGCTCATGCTGCTGGCGGTGTCGCTGACCGCCGCCGCCACCGCCGCCACCGGCCCCATCAGTTTCATCGCGCTGGCGGCGCCGCAGATTACCCGACGCTTGCTGGGCGCCAACGACATCAGCCTGCTTAACGCCGCCTGGATGGGAGCATTATTGCTACTCGCGGCGGATCAGATTGCGCATCACCTGTTCGCCCCCAGCCAGTTACCTGTCGGCGTCGTCACTATCAGCGTGGGCGGCGTCTATCTGGCTTGGCTGCTTATCAACGACTCACAACGGAAAACCTCATGACGCGACAGCCCTCCCCTTTACATATCGAGCCTCCTCCCCCCCGTACGCCGCGCTTGCAGGCGCAGGGATTGACGGTAGGCTATGAGGAGCGCGTTATCAGTTCAGACCTCAGTGTGGCCATCCCGGACGGGTCGTTCACGGTGATCGTCGGTCCCAATGGATGCGGCAAGTCCACGTTGCTGCGCAGTCTTTGCCGCCTGCTGAAACCCGTCTCCGGCGAGGTACTGCTCGACGGTCAGGACATCCACCGCTATCCCGCCAAACTGGTCGCGCGTCAGCTGGGGTTGCTGCCGCAAAGCGCCAACACGCCGGAAGGCATCCGGGTGCGGGATCTGGTGGGCCGAGGTCGCTATCCTCATCAAAGCGCCTTTCGCCGCTGGAGCCGGGAGGATGAAAACGCCGTAAACGAAGCCATGATCAGTACCGGCGTCGAAGACCTCGCCGACCGCATGGTGGATGAGCTTTCCGGCGGCCAGCGTCAGCGCGTCTGGGTGGCCATGGCCCTGGCCCAGCAAACGTCTTTATTGCTGTTGGACGAACCCACCACCTATCTGGATATCACCCATCAGATCGAATTGCTGGAGCTGTTTCGCACTCTGAACCGCAGAGACAACCGCACCCTCATCGCGGTGCTGCACGATCTTAACCACGCCTGCCGCTACGCCACTCACCTCATCGCCATGCGCGACGGGGCCATCATCGCTGAAGGCCCGCCCGCCAGCATCATTTCCGAAGCGCTGGTGGAAGAGGTCTTCGGCCTGTCCAGCCTGATCATTGAAGACCCCGTGAGCCATACGCCGCTGGTGATACCCAGAGGCAAGGGACATGCGCAGGCTCTGTCGATTACAGACAATTAGGGAACCTCTGAAAAACGCTATGCCTTCGCCCCGGCTTGCAGCAGTTGCGAAAGATAGCTCTGTTTGCGAATGACAAAGGCTATCAACGCCTGCGCGAAGTCCGCATCCACCGCGTCGATGACAGACTGTCTGGCGGCCAGCTGCCGGCGCCAGACTTCGACCTTCGCCAGTCCCTTAAACAGATCGATGTTGATTAAAGAGTTAAACACGTCGAAATAGCGAAACACCGGCGCATAAACAGCGTCCACAATCATGAAGTCGGCGCCTGAAAAGTAAGGGCCGACAATCACGTCTTCCAGCCGTTCAAATCGACGCCGAAGCTGTTCTTCCGCCTTGCTGAAACTCTCCTTGTCCTGGGCGGAATAATACCTGCCGATCGCATCCAGGGTTTGTGAGCCAAACTCAATCCATGACCGATGCCGCGCCCGTAATTTAGGGTCCGCCGGGAGCAGGCTTCCCTCCGTGACTTCATCGAGGTATTCGCAAATCACCGCCGATTCGAAAATAGCGTCCTTGTTGTCTACCACGAGTAAAGGCACTTTTCCTGTGGGGGAAAGCGCCAGAAACCAGCCCGGCTTGTTCGCCAGATCGATATCCGTGCGTTTAAACACAACGCCTTTTTCCTGCAGTGTGATCACAGAACGCTGCACGTAAGGACATAACTTAAAGCTAACCAGCTCAATCTTTCCGGTATTCATTTCAGACCTCCTTGGCGATGGCGTAACGTCCATTGCCCAGGAAAATCTGGGTGGCCGCCATCAAGACCAAAACCAGTGGGTATTCCCAGCCGCCGCCTTCATTTGCAAACAACCAGCCCGCGTCCCAGTGCGCCCATGTCGCGCCAAGCAGAATAGGCGCAACCATGGCGGCGGCGATCTGACTATGAAAACCAACGATAAGCGCAATCCCGGACACCGCCTCCACGAAGAAAACAAGGTAGGCCAGAAATGCCGGCAGGCCGATAGAGCTAAAAAATTCAGCCGTGCCCGGCAGGGTAAAAACGACCAGCTTTAAATACAGGCTATGGGTGATCAACACCACGCCCAGCGTCACGCGCAATAGCAAAGCCGCCAGTTCATAGTTTCGGGAAATAGTCATGTGCGTCTCCAAGTGAATAGTGATGTTTTCATTCTATTCATTGCATTAATGCGTTATCAGTTGTAATTTTTGAAATCCTGAATTGCAAAAATGCATTAGTTATGGACTGGAATTCTCTGAAGATACTCGCCCTGGTCGCCCATAAAGGATCTATGTCCGGGGCGGCGAAAGAATTGGGCGTCAACTACACGACGGTGTTTAGACGCATGGAGTCGCTGGAGAATGAGATCGGCGGGAAGCTGTTTGAGCGCGGTTCAAAAGGCTATGTCGCGACGCCATTGGCGGAGAAGATGCTTGTGTTCGCCAACCGCATGCGCGACGGCGCGGAGCAGATCGAACGCCAGATTGTCGGCAGGGAGTTTCAACCTAGCGGCGTCGTGAAGATTACCGCTCCCTTCAATATTGCTAACCGTTACCTGCCGGAGGCATTGCGCCCCCTTGCGCAAGACTATCCCGACATCACTTTCGAGATACTCTCCAGTAACGACGATTTCAATTTGAATTCACGGGTCGCCGACATCGCCGTAAGAGCGACCCGCTCGCCGCCGGATCACTTGATAGGCCGCAAGGTCGCTTCGATCCCCTGGGCGATGTTTGTCGCGGAGTCGTTTATGGAGCGCTTCGCGCAGCCGCCAACATTAGAAACCCTGGCGGACTACCCGCTTATCGGCGCGTCGGGAAGCATGCTCAACCTGCCCGCGTTTACCTGGCTTGAGAAGCATCATGCAACCACCATCGTAGCAAGGTGCAACGAACTGACCGCCATGTCCTATTGCGCAGAAAGCGGACACGGCATTGCATTTCTACCAGTGGATCAACGCCGCAGCGGATTGGTCGAGTTAGCGGAATTTGCGCCCGGAAAAACCAGCGACATGTGGGTCTTGAGCCATCCGGATTTAAAAAAGACCGAACGCATACGAATCGTTGTGGAGCAGCTTGTCAGCTATTTTAGGAGTCTGGATTTTTAAGACTGGAATGTAGCCGGGATTGACGCCCCAGCCGAAAACTCCATTTCTGAGCATCAAATCAGCTAACTGACTTCAGTGACAACTGGATAATGATCTCCGCCTTGCTCTACCACTGGGTAGTTCAGATGGCTGACAGTTGAAGTCGCCTCCGACAATAAAAGTATTTTCGCCAATACTGTTAATCAGAGACATCGCCGTTGTGGCGTCAAACTGACCACTTCCACCAGCATTAGAATGCAGCGTTTTTCCACCAAGGCCTGGGCTGGCCCCTGGAATAAGGCGACAGCACTTGGAGCAGCCAGGGGATATAAGCAGCGGAAGACAGGACCTGACATACGCCCGGCCCTGTCGTTTTCGGCTCATTTGATTATCGACATCTCGCGGACATCAACGTTCTACGCGGGAAACAATCCCGCGTTTTTTATTGAGACGCCGGTAGCTCTGCAACCTGAAGGGGTGCTGACTCCGGTATGCATCCAGAGGGCTGAGCATTCGTCCGTCGCGCCCCAACAGACTGTCAATGACTTCGACTATGCGCCGGTTAGGCCAGGGCTTACAGGTGATATTGGTTAGATCGTTGAAGGCGTCCGCTTCCTTTCCTTCTCCGTGAAGTAGCGAAAGCACTCCGTACCCTAAGGCGGTGGATCGACTTACCCCTGCATGGCAGTGTATGACCAGCCGGTTTTCAGGGTTCTCCGTCACAGGCTTTAATCTAGCCAATGCATCGGCAATCAGAGCGTCGAAATGCTGAGTCTCCCCCGCTCTCTCCTGATCATATAACCGGAGTATGTGGTGCTCCCTGACAACCCCCGATAAATCGGGAACGCTGCGACTATCCAGATCTGGGTCCAGCAAAGACACCACATGCGTCGCCGAACACTCTCTGGCCCTTCGCTCCGCGTTCCAGAGGCAGGTAATGGTTAAAAAGCCCTTCGCAACTCTTGGCGTCATGACACATTCCCCATCAATTACTGGCGAATCGCCGTCACTTGAAACAACTTGAGCGAGCCGATCAGAGAACCAGGATCAGAGGCGAACTGAACCAGCTTGTTATAGATTTTTTCAGCTTGTCCCGGTTCGATCAGTTTGTGGTGTATTAGCTCCGCGGATAACTGTTTAAACGAGTACGCCACGATCAGTTTCTCTCTGGCGCTCTTCAGCACGGGTTGCTCGATATGAATATCGCTCACTTGCAAAGATGCCGGCATATCGTTCAGGAGACGGTGTCCGTAGTCATAATTCACCCCTTTAATTTTGCCCAGCTCAAGCGTCAGCTCATTGGCGTAATAGAACTCAGACAAGTAGGGGTAGCAGAACAGGCAGGACACTTCAGGCTCCTCAAAAACAGCCGCTCCGCCAGGATTCAAAAGCCCTGCGACTTTTTCCAGATACCTCTGTTTATGCGGTTGATGCATTAATACGAAACGACCGTAAACACAGTCAAAACGGCGCTCTATCTCTGTGGTGTTGATATCCGCTTCCATCAGGTCCACGTTTGAGAGCTTCTCGCCCTGAACCCGTCTCTCCGTCTGCTGGAGCTGCTCCTTAAAACAATCAAGGCCGGTAATCGTACCCTGCTCGCCGGCCAGCAGACCGGCCCAATAACAAAGCAGACGCCCATGCCCACACCCTACCTCCATTACCGTCTTGGGACGATAACGCTCAAAGACCGCATGACGAATGTATTTCTCGCTTATTTCGCTGTATATATCATTTAATATATCCAGCCGTTCGACATCGTCATTCCCTATCGCCAAGGCATATTCGGCCGCCATCGCAAACTCCCTGAATAATTAATCCGGCGGACAACCAGTCTCCTTTTGTTTGTCCGCAACCTGTATGTCTACAACCTGTATGTTTGTCCGCACCTGTATGTCCGCCACGACAGGTCCTGCGCATCCGTGCGCCGGGTTATGAACCTGTCATATCAGCGCCAGGTTAATCCATCACCAAGTATTGGAAACGGCTTGATTCCCTAGGTACTCTTCAATCCTCCGTCGCGTTTTCTGCGTCGTATCCTCGGGGAGCGAATCCAGCAGAAACCAGCCGACTTCAGCGATTTCATAGCGGTCATTGGTCGCCACATCGCCTTCCTGATTCTTAGCCACATACAAAATGGGGAAGTCATCCAGGTTGCGCCATTTATTCAGGTACACGGCGAACAGATCGACATTGTCGTCGAGCGTTACGCCGGTTTCTTCCAGGACCTCTCTCCGGACGGCGTCGATCGGCGTTTCGCCATTATTAACAGCGCCTCCTGGCGTATGCCACCCCTCTCTATAGGTGTGCTTGACCAAAAGGACGCGGTTATCGGAGTCGAACACCAGCGCCCGCACGCCAACCGTTTTCGCTCTAACCGCCCGTCGGCCCAGGTTTTGGATGTGGCGTCCCAACTCAATAATTAACTTCATAACACTATTTGTTCCATTTCAATGTCCAAGCCATAGTTCTTTTTGATCGCGCCACGTATTTCCGTGGCCAGGCGCTGTATGTCCGATCCGGTCGCAAACCCTGTATTCACGATAATACCCGCATGCATATGGGAAACCATCGCGCCATTCACGGAGCGGCCTTTCATTCCCAGGTCTTCCACCATTTTGCCGACCGGGTATTGGTAATCAGGTCGCTTGAAGACGCTGCCGGCGTTCGGAAGGTCATACGGCAGTTTCGCAAGCCGCGTTCGCAGCGTCGATAAAGAGACCGAGCGAATGTCTCCATTCTCTCCTTCCGGCGCTTTATCAGTCAGAGCAATCTTCACGGAGCAGATGATCTCATGCTTCCAGTTCACAAAATCGCTATGCCGATACGAAAAGCCCAGCTCCTCTCCCGTGCGCCTTATTAAGCTATGGTTACGAGTATCCAGAGATTCAACCCATTCGATTGACGAACCGATATCCTGACCGTATGCGCCAGCGTTCATGTAGACCGCGCCGCCCAGAGTTCCCGGTATGCCGATCAGCTTTTCAAGCCCCCACAGCCCGTTGGAGACGGCGGCTTCCACCACCGACGACAGCGAAACGCCGGCGCCCGCTATGATGTGATTTCCTTCCACGCGGATGAAGCGATTGAACTCCGTGAGAACGACCAGGGGAAACCGGTAGTCAGGTTTCGATAAAATGATGTTGCTGCCGCCGCCAATCACGGCGAACTCCGTTGAGCCGATATACTGCAGATGGGATATCAGCTCGTTTTCATTCTCAGGTATAGCAACCAGCTCCGCAGTCGCATTCACTTTGTAGGTGTTATACGCCAGTAGATTGATATTTCGCAGCATCACACCTGCAACCCTCCGCCCAGGGACTCAATGATGGATTCCACATTGGAGTACCCCCGCTTGATGTAGCCGTAATTATCGATATTGCAGGCGACTCGGTTTTTCAGCGCGTAAAGCAGGACCGCCATGCCGCCTCTGAGATCCGTCGCCTTTACGCTGATCGGGTAATGACTTTTATCTTCGCGGCCCTTGGGCTTGACCACTATTTCTGAATTACAGACGGTGATATCCGCCCCCAGCCTGACCAGCTCGTCCACAAATCGAGTGCGTTCAGGCATAACCGTATCGCTGATCACACCCGCCGTATTCAGCGTCGTGCACAGCACCGTCAATATGGGCTGCAAGTCAGTGGGAAACCCTGGATAGGGTTCCGTGCACAACCTGATGGCGGTATCGCTGTCTATTTGTCTGGCGTCGATAATCAATGCGCCGCCGTCACGGTTAACTTTACAACCGAGTTGAAGCAGGATTGATATCACCGCCGACATTAAATTGATCGGCGCGTTATTCAGCCGTACGCCAATGCCGAATATCGCCGCCGCCAGCGCATAGGAACCAGCTTCTATGCGGTCGTAAATAGGTCTGTGCTCCACCATGTCGACCACCTGCCGGTTCGATGACGCCACCTCTATCATGCGCCATTTGCGTCTGATCGAGATCCCGATCTTACCCAGATACGCAATGACATCATCAATTTCCGGCTCCGTGGCGCAGTTATGAATCAGGATCGGCTCGCCACTCCGTGTCTCCGCGCCGGCGGCGCACAGTATGGCGTTCAGCGTCGCCCCCACCGAGGGATAAGGCAAATTGACCACATTTTCAGATGGCCGCACTCTCTTCCCTCTGACGCCGCCTTCCGAATCGCTGACTTCACAGCCCAGACTCGTTAACGCCTGCAGGTGAAAATCTATGGGCCGGTTGAGATCGCACCCGCCGGGCAAACCGACTTCAGAAAAGCCGCATCGCGATATCAACGCTCCCAACGCCAGGATTGAATACCTCGTTTTCTTGCACAACTCCGGGCAGGTCTGGTTGGCTTCAATGCGGCTTGCGTCAATGTCGACCACGCCGTCCTCGACAGATACTTCGACGCCATAAGACCTTAGGATCTCAATAACAATTTTCACATCAACTAAAGTGGCGCCATCCCCTATGAGAAACCTCGTCCTTCCTGCATGCAAAATCGACGCGAACAACAACGGAAGAATGGAATTTTTAGCGGAAGAGATATTGATGCTGATGCTCTCTTCATTGATAGACTTAAAGCTTTCAAGCGTTGCAATAGACGGGATATTCATACACGAGGCACCTCAAATCCTTTTATAGTGGGGAATTCCTTTTCATCCTGAGCGAATATATTCGTAAACTGTTTACATACATAGTTTACTTTTTCTGCAGTGACATGCCTTCCGTCCGACTGCCAGCAATTATCTTCGGCGGCGATATATTGAAACATCTCATACGCAGGGAAATAACTCACTTGATGACCTCCCTCTTCTTCAATCTCATCCAGAAATTGGTGCACCGCCGCAACAATATTGGATTTCGAACGTGTGTTCGCGATACGCGGGTCAAAACCGGCGCCGGTCGTTTTTAATGGAACGGGAGAAACAGTGATGACAACAGGTCTTTTATAATCGCTCGCAGAGTTAATCAAATCCACAATCGCATGCAGATCACTTTTAATTTCTTCCGCCGTCTGGAAGCGATTTCTAAAGTTATAGTTTTCACGATCAAGGGAGCTGAGCGGAGCTCTGTTTAAAATACGCCACTCATCGCCTACTTTCTGTTCCCAGACTTCCGACAGACCAAGGGTGACGACAAAAGCGTCCGCCTCAATCATGCCTTCACGCCCCGCCGCTTCTATAGCGGTAATTAGACTCTTTAATTCCTCTTCAGAATTCGCCGCCACAGGGTGGCGTCCCGCATCAAAATACCTGACGCCACTGTCAGTAGACGCTTTCCATATAACAGACGCTTTTGATTTTCCCGCAGCGCTGCTTAACTCTTCTTTAATCGTGGAAGAGTTATAATGTAACCCCCATTCCGGGGATACTATGGGCACGCCATGCTGTGTTATCCAGCGCCCAAAGTTCACGGCGAAACAACTGCCGATCGCAAAAAGGCGAGTCTCTTTAGTGAGCCACTTTTCTGGATTTCTTGTTAAGTAAGGCGACTGATAATCAGTGGGCCATTTATTTCCAATATACGATATAGAACTATATTCGCGCATGAGTCCTCCATGATTATAACAACCGGCATCTTAGGGAAACCTGTTCCCGCCGATGCTCTGGTATACGGCATTAATCAAACCTTGTCCGCGATGATTCAGGTGCAGCTCGCCGCCCATTTTGTTCATAGTGTAGGCAAAGCTGACATCACAATCCGGATCTGCAAACACGACATGTCCGCCCGCGCCGACATGCCCAAACGCGCTGTCGCCTATAATGAATTTGTCCTGATCGCTCAGTTCGCCGAAACGTCTCATCACACCCAGCCCATAACGGGCCGGCGTCAGAAACGTAGCGTCTTCCTCCGTCTCGGAAGAGACCGACGTCATTAACGCCAGGTATTCCCGGCTTAACAGCTTTCCGTCATCCATCATCAGGCTGAACAGTTTCGATAAGTTAAAAGCATTGGTGACGCCATTGGCGGCGCAGAGCTCCGCTTCATATCCGCTGCTGCGGTTAACAAAGTCTATGGGGTATTTTTCGATAACCGCCTGCAGCGAGCCGGGACGGTCACGCGCCGCCTTCCTGTAGGCGCACTCCGCCGGAGCCTCCGCCAACAGGGTCTTGGCGATGCGATGCCTGACCTTGGCGGGAGCGCCAATCCAGAGATCAAGCCCCAGTGGTTTTGATATCCGTTCTTGCACGAACTCTGTCACCGACATACCCGAAATCGTCCGCACCAGACGCCCCACCAGCCAGCCAAATGTATAGGGGTGGTAACCGACCACATCTCCAGGATTCCAAAAGGGTTCCGCCTCTTGCAGCAGTTCGGTCATCAATGACCAATCGCCCCATTCGCTGGACAACAAAGCGGAGTTGATGGTCGGCGCTCCGGCGGTATGATTTAAAAACATCTCCACCGTGGTGGCGTGCTTACCGTTCTTGCCGTACTCAGGCCAAAAGTCAGTCACCCGCTGGTCCGGCCTCAACAGCCCATCCTGCATCAACAGCATTGCGCAAAGACTCACTACCGGTTTGGTGCAGGACCAGATGGTCACCAGGGTATCTTCCTCCCACTGGCTCCCCGGCGTTATGCCGTCACTGCCGCCGTGAAGAGTCAGGACCGCTTCGCCCTGCAAGTGAATGCAGGCGGAAGCGCCCACTTCTCCGTGATGCTGGAAGTTCTCAATAAATTGTTCAGCGACTGACCTGAACTTGGGATCGTAATAACCAAAGACTTTATTGCCGTTTAAATCTATACAGATGCTTTCCATAATTTATATACAGCTATACTTGATTTAATAACCTGCCCAACCTTCTACCTTCCACCAACAGGGATGCTTAATTGAAATAGAAAATTGACACAACTGAATGACCGTCTACATTCAATGTAATAAATCAGTTAAGAGGAGCTGGTAATCGACATTTCATACCTCCTTGTAGTGACAGACAAAGACTTGGCGCTACGGACGCCTGGTCAATAGTAAACCTGCATTTAATAGAAATTTTAGAAACCAATTAAAATGCGTGAGCCTTCCAAAAAATGACAACCTATAAAAATATTTTTACCGTAACGCCATCAATTATACGAAAGTATTAACCGACCAAAATATACATCTGTATATATTTATGCCAGTTCGATAATTTGTTAAACGGTTAATAGAGTTTAATCCGCTTATAATTTAGCTGCTTTGACGCCTATGAAATAAGTTCACCCATAGACTACTCCTTCCTTTAACTTCCAATAGAATCATAAGGCGCGCCATATCCGCCAGCTTAACAAGGTTATCTTCGAGGTAAGATATTGCGCCCAAATTTCATGCCTTCTACTGTTTGATTTGCTAACGAAAGGTACAATAGTGACCGTAACGACACCCTATGATTGGTTTTATTTAAGAGACTTGGAAAAGTTGCTTTTTGTGCGATAAAAGTTATCGATTTGATATAGATCAAACTACCGTTAGAGCGCCCCATGAAGCCGCTTTATATCTTGGTTAAAAAGCAAGGCTTTATTACTCTAATCCGAAGAAAAAATATTACAGTAAGTTTCCATTTTTGATCATTGATTTGTCTGACGAAACCTCGTTAAGAGACTCCGTAGAATATTGAAAGGAGCTGGAGAATAATTCGCGGGGTTTATTAATCAGGCAGGCAAATAGCTTCCTTCTATTTGCCTGAACGACGCGGCTAGTCGCGCAGGCGTTTACGTGAAAAGGGATTACTCAATGCTTCGATACGGCCCAATGACTTTCTTTTCAAACGCAGACCAAAGCGCCTTTTTATCACTCTGCCGCATAAAGGCCTCCCGAATCCTGTTCAGACTATCGCCATCATGAAGGACAGCCAACTCAACGATGTTTTGACTTACACAGTCTTCAAGATTATTCAAATCCGCCAATACTCCGCCGCTGGCGCTTTTTAACTTTCCATCAACGTCAACGCTCCAGATCGCCTCGGACATATCCACCTGCTCCAGCGCCAGGGTTTCAAGATCCACGTAAAACCTCAGTGATCCGTTTGCGGTGTTGACCGGGCCCTGAAATACACGCCGGATAAGCGCAAGTTCATCAGCAGACGCCTCCGTAGCGCACTCCAGATAATCTCCAATCAGCTCTTTTAGTCTGTACTTATTTAAATTCAATATTTATCACTCTTCTCAAGACACGTTGTGGCGGTCAACTGAATAATGCCGCGGGCGACGCCATTCCCGCCCTCACCTAGATTTACCAACTATTAAGACTACACTTATGACAACCAGGAGGTATAAGGCGACTTGAGCGCTTCTGGATCATGCAGATTGCATTGCTTATGGAGAAAGCATTATGCAAACAGGCTCCTCATACAATAACCGCGGGCTCGGGCTTCGAGTAGCGGTTCTGACTGTGTTCGCTTCCCTCGTCATTGTTCCCGCCGCCCATTTTGTCACAAGAGTCGCCGAGATCGATAAGATCCTGGCGCAACAGTCCGCCGAAGTCTCCGGACAGGCGCAGCTTCGTATTAATCAGTTCAATAACGAGATTGAAGAATACATCCACATCACCCAGTTTCTGTCCAGAACGCCGCCTATTCAGGGGATCATCCGCGCATCCGCCAATGACGGTTATGATCCGTTGGAAAATAATCGCCTTGAAACCTGGGAGAAGCGGCTGGAGGTCATATTTCGCGAATATCTGCTGATCAATAGCACCATCATGCAAGCCCGCTTCATCGGGCTCTCCGACAATGGCAAAGAACTGGTGAGAGTAGAACGGGAAAGCGGCGGCGCCATTATGGCCATCCCCGTGGACAAGCTGCAGGAAAAGGGAAACAGCCCATATTTCAGAGAAGCCATTACCTACAAAAAAGGGGAAACCTATGTCTCCCCTATCAACCTGAATAGAGAAAATGGCGTTGTCGTCACGCCGTTCACGCCCACGATTCGTTTTGCGACGCCTATCTACGACAGTCTCGGCGCTCCTTTCGGCCTCGTCATTATCAATGTCTTCGCCGAACCGGTTATTACCTCAACCCTGGTGGATAATCTTCCTCCCAACTACACGGCTTACATCACCACCGCCAATAACGACTTTATCCACCATCCGGCCAAAGGGATGGAGTATGGATTCGACCTCGGCAAAAGATATACCTGGGCAGACGAATTTGTGGACCCGCCGCAGACGGGAGTAATGACCCCGTCCCGCATCAACGCACTGCGCTATTACACTTACCCTTACCAAATTCCGCCTTTGGACAGTTACGCCAAAGCGCCGTTGAATTTCATTCTCGCCATCCCCCAGTCAGTCGTTCTATCCGCCGCCGCCAGCGCCGCCTGGGTGCAGGCTGGGATACTGATGGTCATTCTCGTCCTGTCCGGGCTCCTGATGTATTTTTACTTGTCCAATCTGGGTCGCAAAGTGGGGTTACTGAAAGACCAGGCGCGTCTGTCGGCAATTATCGATAACTCCAGCGACGCCATCATCAGCACCTCACTCCGCGGCGTGGTGGAGAGCTGGAACAAGTCAGCGGAAGATATGTTCGATTATGTGGAAAGCGAAGTCATAGGGAAAAATCTGGCGAAGCTGATCGTGCCCGATCGACTGAAGAGCGAGTATGCCGACGCGTTGAAAACCATCAGCCAGGGACAATCGATCAAAGGGGTTCATACCTCGCGACAGCGTAAGGACGGCGCGCGCGTAGAGGTTTCTGAATCGTCCTCGCCAATCAGATCCAGATACGATGGCGGAACGATCGGCGTCGCCACCATCATTCGGGATATCTCAGAAAAAGTAGAAGCGGAAGGCCAGATCAAGGCGCTGAATCAAAAGCTGACCAACGATGTGAAAGAGCGTACGCTGGAACTGAGCGAAGCGATGGATAAAGCGCAAACGGCGAATAAATCGAAATCGGAATTTGTCGCCAATATGAGCCATGAGATCCGCGGCCCCATGTCTTCTATCGCCGAAACACTGCAAGTGCTGAGAAGAACGTCACTGAATTCTCAACAGGAGGATTGTGTAGAAAAACTGGAGAGCGCCTCACAGTCCATGACCTCTTTCGTCAGCGACTTGCTGGACTACTCAAAAATTGAAGCCGGCCAGCTTGAACTGGAGCCGCACGCCTTCAATCTTGACAAGCTATTGCGGGAAATCAGCTATCTGGTCTCCGCTCACACTGAGAGCAAAGACATTGAAGTCATTTTTTATCTGGACCATAAGATTCCCAATAATCTGGTCGGCGATGAGGCCCGGCTGAAGCAAGTCTTGATCAAGCTGCTAAGCAATGCCGCCAAATTCACCAATCAGGGCGAAATAACCTTGGCGGTAAAACTGTCCGTGATGACTCAGGATGAACTGGAGCTCAGGTTCAGCGTAGAAGACACCGGCATCGGCATGACGGAAAACCGATGCCATGAAATTTTCGAGGCATTTGTTCAAGATGACGCCTCCGCTTCCAGAAGACACGGGGGAAGCGGACTGGGTCTTGGCATCTGCAAACAGCTGGTTGAGTTGATGGGCGGAGAGATCCGGGTGCGCAGCGAGCTTGGCGAAGGCAGCGCATTCAGTTTCAGTGTCAAACTGGCGGTGGATGAAAACCGGACCGGTGAGCTCAATATCAATCGGCCGGAACTGAGGTCGCTGCGCATTCTTATCGCCGATGACAACAAACGGGCGGCGGCCTGCATCAAAGAGCTGGCGCTGACGCTGGGGTGGAACTCCGACATTGTCCTGACTCTGCCGGAGCTGGGGGCGCTCTCTCAGGATACACAGAAAAAATACGACGCCATTTTCGTGGATTTGAATATGGTCAAAGCCAGCGGCGCCAACCCGACGGAGGAATTGAAAAAAATACGGCGCACCCATGCGCCCCCCGCCCTGATTTTGATGACCAACAGTGGCAAAGCCATCCCCGGTCTGCGTGACGCCCAGATCGACGCCGCTTTTGACGGACTCCTGTCCAAACCGGTCACGCCGTCGATGTTGCTGGACTCCGTCGCCGAGGCGAGAGCGTCGCAATCCAAAGCGGCGCAGAAACGACGCAGTCAGGCGAGCAGCGTAATGAGCGGGTCCAGTCTGTCCGGCATCCGCATATTGCTGGTGGAAGACAACCTCACCAATCAACAGATTGCTTCTCAGCTTCTACAGGCGGAAGGCGCTTTCGTGGATATCGCCTCAACCGGGAAAGAAGCGATCAGCGCCATCACTCACGCCGGCTCACGATTTGATATTGTGCTCATGGACATCCAGATGCCGGAAATGGACGGCTATGCGGCGACCCGGGCGCTACGGGAAAAATTCGGCTACAAGACCCTGCCCATTGTGGCCATGACCGCAAACGTGCTCGAAAAAGACAGGGAGGAGTGTCTGGCGGCAGGCATGAATGACCACATCGGCAAGCCCTTCGACATCAATGAGCTGTGCCACCTTATTCTCAAATACACCGACGAAGACCGCCTGGACAAAGCCGTCCATCCGCATGCAGCCGGCGACGTCACTCTGGAGTCCGTCTTCAATAAAGGCGCGGAAATCGGCATCAACGTTAAAGAAGCCGCCGGACGTTTCGGCTCCAATTTTGCGGCGTACCGAATCGCCCTGGAGGGCTTCGAAAATGACGTCAATCGACTGCTGATCCATTTGAGCGTCCCGTTTAACACGGAAGACACACGGGAGATCGAGAAAGAACTCCATATCATGGGCGGACTTTCTAAAACCATCGGCGCCGACTCCCTCTGCATGCTCTGCAAACGGGTCGAAATCCTCATCCTGAACAACGCCCTGCGCCCACAGGTCGTCTCACTGCTGCGCCGCTCCCTGGAAGCCTCCCTGCACGCATCCAGAAAAATCCTGCTCTATCTGGACGAACTGGCGCCCCAGGCCAATCGCAGCGACTCCAAGTCCAACAGAGCGTCATGACGCGCAGACCGACGCCACGGGAAGTTTAAGAGGAACTTCTCTGCCTGGAGAAGACCCTCTTTGTCCTTATACTGATCCGCCGCCAGTGAGATAAGATGTGAGTAATTTAAACGTCGGACGCTCCTTCACATGACTCAACTCAAAGCACTCACGCTCAACAAACTCATCCACGGAAAAACCAAAGTTACTATCCTGATCATCAGCGGCATCCTGCTGCTCAACGCCTGCGCCGCCTTCACCTCAACGTCCGCCAAACAAGGCTACCTCAACCTGACTTACCAGGACTTCGGCCCACCCTCCCTGGCGACGGATCTATTAGGCTCCGAATGGTGGCAATGGAATCCCCACGGCGACTCCAGACCAAGACACTACGACGTCCGCGTGATCGTCTACCGCAACATGACAGAGAACGACATCCGCAAACACTTCCCCATCGACCAAGCCACCGAAAAAGACTACCGCTACCTCCCCTACACAACCGCCATGACCTACCTCGACGCCAACATCACAGCACTCGCCTCAGATGACGCAAGCGTTATGCAGGAAATTAGGGAGCAGTTGATTCAGACCAGAGGAAAGATTGTTCAAGCGCTGGGGGATTGAACCGCCTGCTCTTTGTAGCCAATTCCAATCTGCCCGCCCCGTTCGCCCCGTTCGCCCCGTTCGCCCCGTTCGCCCCGTTCGCCCCGTTCGCCCCGTTCGCCCCGTTCGCCCCGTTCGCCCCGTTCGCCCCGTTCGCCCCGTTCGCCCCGTTCGCCCCGTTCGCCCCGTTCGCCCCGTTCGCCCCGTTCGCCCCGTTCGCCCCGTTCGCCCCGTTCGCCCCGTTCGCCCTGAGCCTGTCGAAGGGCTCTTCGAAACACAAGTAATTCATCAGCCATATCAGCGCCGTCTCAAGCTCCGCAAGAAATACCACGATTATCTCGTCCAGCAGTTATGATTATGGCGATTTCAAACAATCTCCCTGAATGTTGATAAGGGTTATTGCCTTGAATAGCGCTCTGGGAAGCCCTTCGACAGGCTCAGGGCGAACGGTGGGGCAGGATGGGTAAACGGGGCCTCCCTTCCTACCCACTGCCCAACCTGGCTTCATCTTTGATGCCATTTATCAGGGGATAGTTGAGTTACACGCAACCTTATTTGGAAGCTAATGCGGGTCAGTTATGAGCAAAGTCACTCCATTGATCGACAAGATAGAAAAAGAAGAACAAAACTTACCTCCCCATATACGTGGTGAAAGGTTTCTCAGGCGCTCGAAATTCGTTAACGACTAGCTTAACAGTGAAAACGATGGTGACGACGAGCCCGAAGACCTAGCATGGGGAAAGGCAAATAAAGACGGAGGCTTTGTTCCTGATGACGAAGAAGAATGAAAATCAGATGCCCGAATTTGAAAAACAGAGGACGCCTCTTCGTGGAGAGACTGCCCCAAAAGATGCAAAGTTTGTAGCCACGCAAGCCGCACTAAAGTATGGCCAAAAATTCGAAGCCCCCAATAAATAGTAGTCATTTGTTGACAGCTTTCCAGAGCCCCCTCTATAAGCTCGGGACAAACGGTGGAAGATACGCCCTGGAACATGAGAATGAGTGACGTGAACTAGGGATGAATAGGCGGTTGTGCTTTAGCTGCCGCCGCCTTTCTAAGTACCCAAGACCGCAGTTCCTTAAAGCCCCTCTTCCTATACGAATAGCCCAGCATACCGGACAAACACTGATTGCCTCCAGGCAATTTCAGCCTTAACTCCTTTCAGGCTATATGCTCATGATATTCGAGAATTTAGCGCCCGTCTAAGCCGCCACCTGTAGTTGGCTTGAGTTATTTGCCTATATTTGAAATGTGTTTACTAGCAAGCTCTGAAACCCCATCAAAGGACAAGTGCGCAAACCGCTGAAGGTTGCCACCCATTCCACGTGAAGGCTGCCACCCATCAGAGCGTAGCGACGCGGGGTTTCTCTTCTTACTCCGAAGTCTCGGCGCCCGTCAACTTTGCCTGCTGTTTCCGCATGGGTTCGACCCTGAGATTGATCTTGTAGGCGTTGTGAACCAGACGATCCAGAATGGCATCTGCGAGGGTCGCGTCACCGATCAGTCCGTGCCATTCCTCAATGGGTAATTGGCTAGTGTAGTTAGCACGCCCTATCTAAGTGTTTGCTTTCCACAATCAGAAAGCCCAAGTCCAAAACAGATCCAAAGAGCTGACACGTCCCTTTAATCAGGGCAGACACAAGGAATAAGTTTTGTGTAGAATCCGCCCGCCGAATTAGGGATGTATGAATAATGAAACTCAACTCCGTTCCAGTGCTGGAAACAACCTTTGAGTCGCTCAAAGCTACAAAAGACGCCTATTTTTATGAAGCGGTCTTTTACATAGCCGAAGACTATACCGACAACTATCTTTTTAGCCCTGCAGACTTACCGATTCAACTATATGGGACCATGCTCTTTGGTATGGCTAGTGAAGGGTTTAAAGGCGCGTATACCTGTTACACGCCATACAATGGATCAACCCTCAATATCAAGCATCTCATCAGGTTCATCGAATATATAGACGAGCCTGAGTTGCTCGCGGCTTTAAAGCACTGTGAAAGAAAGTTAGAGCAATTTAATCAGAGTGATATCGCGTCACATGACCGCGCCATAATTGATAATAAAAAAATTGAGGACGCCATCCACGCTATCGTCTGGGACAATAAGGTCTGCGAATTAATTTGCAGTGAACGTCTATCTCAGAAGGTACAGGAACTGTTTTGGAAAAATCCGCCTCTATTTATCAGTAGCCAGCAACAACTTAACGATTGGCTGATCGAACAGATAGATGCTATCCCCAATTACTGGGAGCGTATTAAAAGCAGCGGCTCCATTTTTGCGGAAGTTAAAGAACTTCTCTATGCGGCCAACGAACGCTATATGAGTTACAGCTCAATCTACTACAGCGATGGACCATTTAGACTATTAAAGGTTCAAACGACCAAAGGGATGCGCTTTGTGGCATGTTACAAGGATGCGTTGGAGCTGAGAGACCTTCAAACTGGCCAACAGCTTGCGTGGATAGACAAGCCCGAACTCCGGTCAAATGTGGGTGCGCAGCACCGCATTTCATACGAAGAAGCCAAATTATGGCGCTACGATACGAAAGAAAACAGAGTCATATTGCCTCCCTCTATTCAAAAACAAGAAGCGCCCGGACAATCAGCAAAACCTAATACACCAAAGGGCTTTAAAGGCGGCTCATTACAGTCCTACTATGAGCACCTTGAGAAAGACCAGGAATTTATGGAGCGTTTTGATAGCGACGGCGCGTTAGCTCGGCGTTACCTGTCGTTGCGCGGCGGAAAGACTATCCTGTTTGCAAACTTTGCCAGGCCGATAGATAGAGACCTGGAGGGAATGCTGGAAAAAAATCCCGACTTGACTTCCAATATTGAGGTTCAGGCGCTTCTATCTGAAGTTATCGAGATCATACAAGCTTACGCAAAGCGACGCGAAGGGGCTAAACAAGACCTCACCGCAAAGGAGCTCCATGCGTTTTTGAAATTCTCCAACTACAAACACCATTTGGACAAGTTTGAGTGGTTTCTGTTTACCAATAAGAAGCAGCTCTCCCCTCCTAAGCAAGCTCCATTAACGAGAAAAGACAGGTTAAAGCAACACTATCGCTCTTGGTATGACCACGTACTGAATACACTCCTTCCTTTTCGAGTGTTTGGCATCGACAAATCGACACCGGCGCGGGAGTTTGCCGCCGATATCGCTGAACGTAAATTGATCGACAGAAGCTACTTGAGGATGATTGACGCAGCCATCAATGAGCTTGAACGTCAAAAACCAGGGAAGTCGCCAACTCT
The DNA here is from genome assembly GCF_057367735.1 of Hahella sp. NS-SX17. Classification (NCBI taxonomy): domain Bacteria; kingdom Pseudomonadati; phylum Pseudomonadota; class Gammaproteobacteria; order Oceanospirillales; family Hahellaceae; genus Hahella; species Hahella sp. NS-SX17. The sequence goes on along the minus strand of NZ_CM170632.1, from coordinate 3,318,810 downwards.
CGGTCAAGTGGGAGAGGTTTTCACTAACTCAAATCTTGATATCAGTGAAAAGCAATTCTACCAATCATTGCGCCCCATTCAGGCTATTAATGAGGTGCTTGCCGTGCTCCTTATTTCGATTATTGCGGCTGTCCTTCTATGCCTATGGAGAATCCCACCCCTTTTGTGCTTAACGCAGGCCGCAATATTCACTGTCGTCGGTGTACTTATTATGCAATTGTACTTTGAAATTTGGCGACTATTCGGTAAGTTCGAGTTTGTAAGGAAACATGCGAGCGACATACTATTCATTTGCATTCTCATATGCTTTTATCAAATCTCCAAGGCCGTCGATTTTGATCCTTACCTCAAACTTCATCTATCAGCAATGTCGTTAATTGGGTTTGGCGCTGTTGTTTCTCTCCAGATCACCGTCATTAAAAGGTTCCTACCAGGGAAATACCCTTTATAGCCGCTTTCATTGTTAGATAGATTGAAGCAAAGCTGATTGTAGGGCCTGCAAGAGTGAGCAGGCCTATAGATCAAGTATCGCGTCCACCAGCGTCTAAGCAAATATGCTCCTCGACCTCTTCTTGAGCAATGTCCGTAGCATGTTGTAAAAGCCCGGGGTTGGGGTGGACACGGAAGTTGAAGTTGGGATCGTTTTCACCGCTGGAGCTGATTAGAGGTTTTGGATTAGCGCTCTGGGAGGCCCTTCGACAGGCTCAGGGCGAACGGTGGATGGAGTGGAGCCCATTTGTGGTCGAGTGAGTGCAGCAAACCACAAGTGGGCGGATCGTGGGTGGGTCCGTTGCCGCTACTCGTTATGCTCAATAACTGTGACGTTAAAGCCCTCATCGGGAGAGGGCTCGACGAAGTATTTGGTTATTTTCACAAACATTTCCTCAGTATCCGTTTCGGCTCGTTCCGGTTGCTCGATGCGTCTTTTGGCTATTTGATTCAAACAAATTTCGTTGAGCGCTTTTATGTATATTAGCTCGTGATCAGCGCCAATTTCGGTGAATATGCTTTTTAGCCAACCTCTTTGCCCGATTGTATTGGCAGGAAAATCCATCACGACATCAGAGCCCGTATTGAGCACATCTTGCACAAGCGATTTAACCAACGTCTTTATCATATTTGAATACTTTACATAGTCTTCAACACTACGAATTTGCGCGGGATATAGAGATTCGAGCCATATATCTTCCGAGAACAGAACCGCCCCCATCTCTTTTGCCAGTTCTTTGGATTTAGTTGTTTTACCCGCGCCCATTTTTCCACACAAAAGCACCAACATCTGGCTCTCCCTACTACTTAAATTTCTATATTTGCAATTGCAGCCCCATCGCCAGAAGTTCCAGACACGCCTAGCATCGTTTCAACCACCGCTACATGCGTCCGTTAACAGTATTCCCTTCCAGAGAGGGATTAAGTATGCCTTTTACTCCACTCGGGATCGAGGCTCTGGCTATGTCTCTATTACCAACCATGGCTTGCCAATTCGAGGAAGCTACCCACTATTGCGCCCCCTCCAACGCCTGTTCAAACGCTCTCGAAACCAACTGAACCAGCTCATCATGAATTGCAGGCCGTGAGCGCCTGCCACCGTCGGTGCATATGGGTTCTCCAATCTGTTCTTCTTCGGCGATGTCCGCCGCATGAGGTTTGCATTCGCCAAACAGGCTGTAGTGACTGGCGTCGTTGATCAGTGTGTAGGTGGCGTCAGGGATGGCCTTGGCTATGTCAGAAGCCAGTGCTGTTTGCGGGATCTTTCCTGGCGGTCCCAGATTCACCAGTGCGACGGGGGTCGTTATGTCTTTGAAAGAGTCGCCTGCAATAACGTCTATGGGCACAGGGTCGATAGCCATTGCGAAACGGATGCGTTGATCACGATAGTCACGGCCCGCTGGCTGAAGATCCATTTTATGGAGATCCACGCCGCTTTGCCGTACCCATTCACACAAAGACGCATTACGCTGGTCGGTATCACAGTATGACGCAAGTAGTTCAGGGTCGAGGCGTGCGCCCGCCATCAGCAAGGCTGCGCCGCCGCCCATGGAGAGCCCGAGAACGCCTACCCTGTCAAAGCGTGAATGTTCGCGGAAAAACGCATCCGTCTGCATTGCATTAAGGGCGTCAGTCAGATCAACGGGCCGCAACCAGAGTTTCATCGTTTCAGCGGCCGATCTATTCGGCCCGGTGTTACCGGGATGAGTCGGCGCGACGACGATAAATCCCCCCTGCGCCAAAGGCTTGGCCATCCAACTCATAGCCTGAGCACTTCCACCCAGACCTGCGCCATGGGAAAGCAGGATAAGCGGAAATTTTCCAGTGGCGATGGGTGCGTTACGCGCGGCGGGAACGCCGGAGAAAAAAATACTGTCGCCCAATAACACCGGTTCACCACCCTCGTTAGCTGGATACCATACCGTCACATCAAGACCGCCAGCGTGCTGCTCCGACGCCACACTCAGATGCCGCACGCCCACATGATCCGCCGCCATAACAGTACAGCCCGACGCCATACCCAACATTAGGATCAACCAGTAAAGAAACCTGCCAAATACCGCCATTAGCCTCTCCATATTTGTGCTGTTTAGAGGGCTGCTGACGACAACCCCAAAGACGGCTATTAAAGCGGAAAAGCCCGTACGGTAAGACCTTGATCGCGTTTTAGGACGTGCTGCTGGAATAATTTCCCAGGGAGAATGTACTTTGAAAATACATGAAAAAGCACTCCCAGATGTGTGCCTCCTTGCATCAACCATCTTCTACATCACCGTAATTAAGTACATATAAAACATACTGTTAGCTATCAAATAGCTGACGTAAAAGTATACCGCATGGCCATTGACACCCTTTTCAACGGGAACCTAAACTCCCCAGCCTTTTAATGAGTTGGTTCATGGACACTTTTTTCATCGACGACGACGGATATGAATTTCAACAGATTCTGCTAACACAATTTGATTTAAAGCAGCACGCGCCTGCGGACATACCCCGCCACGAGCTTTATCTCTTCTCAGATTCGAACCTGAAAATGTCTGGCTGGTGGAAACCGTTAGAAACTGCCTTTGAACCAGTTGAAGATTATCCTGATGGCGAGATACCTGATTTATCCAAATGGGTTGGCGCTTCAATAGTCCTTTCTCCAAGAGCGTTTGAGGCTTTAGGAAAGAAGCTTGAAAGGTGTGGTGAACTCCTTCCGTTGAAAATCGGTGACTCGACTTATTATTTATTTAACTGTTTAACCGAAGGACGAATCGACGAGATTAACAGCAAGCCCCATAAGTTAGGAGAGGAGCCTTCGGAACCTTTCACGGTAACCTTCAATTCAGAGGACGTGAGAGACAAATTGGTGTTCAAAACCAAGTATGACAACTGCTCAAGCCTTTATTGCACTGAAGAACTTAAGCAGTTGGTTGAAAACCATGAGTTGACAGGCGTGAGCTTCATCAGCACGGGAGAGACTCAAGGCTAGTTAAGGCACGAAAGTGCCCAGAGGCTTCCACTTGCCAGTTTTCCGGTAAGGTGCGGGTGGCGACGAACATGTGAATGTCGCCGCTTCAGCATCCAGCAGGCCGAGGAATCACCAAGCTCGCAATTTGGCGACAAGTCCATGGGCAGAGGGGGATCGTTTTCACGACTGAGGGTGTTAGTGGGTTTGGGTTAGCGCTCTGGGAAGCCCTTCGACAAGCTCAGGCCGAACGGAGGAGTGGCGCGATGGCGCTTTGGTCTGCGCGCCCTATTCTTATTTTTGCTGAGCTTGTTGGCGCCCCGATCAAAATTCAAGTCAAGTAGACATGGGGTTCCAACACGATATGCCCAATCTGAAATATGCCAGCTAATGGCTCAAAACCCTGATTATGTTTGAAGGCGTGCGCTTTTTCGGAACTATGTGAAGATGTATGCAGCACCCTCTCAAATTGAATAAGCTAGTTATTTCGATTTACGAAACGCCTCTTAGATGAGTTTCGGCACTGGTCATGTTGGAAGGCGCTGCGCTTTTCCAACCTACTTGAGATACGAGAGGATTTTTCCGCATTTTGTAACGCTCCAAGGTTCCCTCCATGGGCCAGGGAAAGGCCCTGAGGCTGCCGCCCCAAGGCCAGATTCAATCAGCGGTCGCCACCTCCTTCGCTCATTTCCGTCAGCAGTTTATTTAGCAGCGGTCCCAGCGTTTTCAATGTCTCGGGGGAGACGATGTCTTCGTGGTTACAGTGAATGTCGTGACGGGTCATGGTGCGAATGTAGGGCTTCCAGCTACCTTCCACTTGCCAGTTTTCCGGTAAGGTGCGGGTGGCGACGAACATGTGGATGTCGCCGTCATAGATCGGCGTTTGCGCAGTGGAGAGGAGTTTTACGGAGGCTTCGTAGTTGGCGACGATTTGTTTGAACATCACCGCTTTCTCCTGCTCAACGAAATCATCCGCCGCGGCTTCGGCATCCAGCATGAATTGCTCCTTCTCACGCTCGACTTCCGCATGCGCTTCTTCTTCCGTCGGGCCGCTCCAATCCTGACCTTCTGGTGGATACGCATCCAGCAGGCCGAGGAAGGCGACATCTTCGCCGAGCATACGCAGCTTCGCAGCCAGGCCGTGAGCGATGGTTCCGCCCAGCGAATAACCGATCAGATGATAAGGGCCACGGGGCTGAATGCGACGCAGCGTCTGCAAATGACGTTCGCATATCGCATCGATATCGTCGCTGGCGGCGATTGCGCCTTGAGCGCCCGGCGACTGCAAGCCAATCAATGGAATATGCGTCGGCAGGTGGCGCACCAGACCGCTGTATTGCCAGGCGAATCCAGAGGCGGGATGCACACAGAATAACGGGGCGCCGCGCCCGGCGCGCAGGTGCAAGACTTCGCCAAATCCAGCGTTGGCGGGATCGTTCATCGCGTTCTCGTCCGCCAACAACGTCGCCAACTGCGCCACGGTTGGCGAGGTCATAATCGTCCCGACGGATACAGGACGCGCCAACGTCTTACGCAGCTCCGCCGCCAGATTCATCGCCAGCAAAGAGTGGCCTCCCAGCGCGAAAAAGTCATCGTCCGCCGCCACAGTCGGCAATTTCAGAATCTGCGCAAAAACGCTCGCGATCTGGGCCTCCAACCCCGGCCTTGGCGCCCGGCCCTGGACCTCTTTCTTCACCGCTGAGGGTTCCGGCAGGGCTTTGCGGTCCAGTTTGCCGTTAGCGCTCAGCGGGAATTCGCTTACAGGCACGATGGCGACAGGGACCATATGGGCCGGCAGAGTTTCCGCTACTTGGCGACGTATGGCGTCGGCGTCAATGTCGTCATCATGAGGGATAACATAGCCGACGAGTTGCCGGTTATCCGCGCCCGCCATGATGGCGTCGCCGTTGTTGATCACCCGGGCGTGAACGACCGCCCGTTTGATCTGCGGCAGGCTTTGCAGGGCGGACTCGATGTCACCCAGCTCGATACGCTGGCCGCGGATCTTGAGCTGATCGTCACTGCGTCCCAGATACTCTACATCGCCATTCGGCAACCAGCGCGCGACATCTCCGGTGCGATACATACGCGCGCCCTCGCCTGCAGCGTCAGCGACAAAACGCACGGCGGTGAGATCTGGACGTCCCAGATAGCCGTCCGCCAACTGCACGCCGCTCAGATACAACTCTCCCGCCACGCCGACCGGCGCCGGACGCAGCCAGGGGTCCAGGATACGCAACTGCGTATTCCACACAGGGCGTCCAATCGGCACGCTCAACCCCGTATTCTCACGCTCTTTATCGAGCAGTCCGGACGCCTGTTTATAAGTGACGTCCACCGCCGCTTCCGTGGGCCCATAAAGGTTGTGCAATGGGGCGCGAATGTAGACGGAATACAAATCCGCCAGTTCGCGGGAAAGCGCTTCGCCGCTGCAGAAGACACGACGCAGTCCGCCACAGGGAACCTCCCCCTGACTGGCGATAGCCGCCGGCAACCGGTTCACAAACGCCGCCAGCATGGATGGCACAAAATGCAGCGTCGTCACCTTGTGGCGCTCGATCAGCGCCAGTAGCTCATCCGGGTCGCGATGCGCCTCCGGCGGCGCCATATACAACGACGCTCCCACCATATGCGCCCAGAAAAACTCCCACACCGACACGTCGAAACTACAGGGGGTTTTCTGCAGCACCACATCGTCGGATTGCAGTCCATACTCCGCCTGCATCCAGACCAGACGATTGACGATAGCCCGGTGCGACACCAACACGCCTTTGGGATTGCCGGTGGAGCCGGAGGTATAAATCAGATAGGCGGGATGAGCCGGCGTCAGCCCCGGCGCCAGCGCATCTTCTCCCCACTGCGGAGGTTCCTCCTGCGCCACTTCCGCCGCCAACTGATCGAACAGCATCAGTTCTCCCATGGCGCGGAAACGCGAAGCCTGCTCCGAAGAAGTGATAATCAAACGCGGCGCGGCATTGCGCACCATGTAGCCGAGGCGCTCATCCGGGTATCCCGTGTCCAGCGGCAGATAGGCCGCGCCGCTTTCCAGCACCGCGGTCAGGGCGAGGCTCAAGCGAGCGCTTCGGGGCAAGGCCACCGCCACGATATCTCCGGTATTGACGCCAGCCCGACGCATTTTCTGCGCCAGCGCCAGCGCCTGGGCGCGCATCTGTCGATAGCTCAGGCGATGGGTTTCGTCTTCCAGCGCTACTGCATTCGGCGCCTTACGCGCCTGTTCCGCCAGTAGTTCGCACAAGGTAGCGTTAGCCACGGCGGCGTCAGTGGCGTTGACGTCGTCAATCAGGTGGCGCTCGCTTTGCGTCCGCAGGTCCACCTGGCTCCACGGCGTATCAGGGTGATAAGCGAATTGCTCCAGCACCGTCAGCAAACGCTGCGCGATAACCTGCGGCTGGGTGACCGGTTCCCGATATTCAATAATCAGTCGCAGGCTGTCGCCGGGCAGCACCATAATCGTTAGCGGATAATGGGTGTAGCCGCGATTGCGGATATGAGTCAGCCGCGCGCCGCGGTAATCGCGGGTGGTCAGCGCGCCGTCATCCGGGTAGTTCTCACTGACCAGCAGAGTGTCGAACAGCGTCGAGGCCCCCGCCAGCCGCTGGATGTCCGCCAGGCCCAGGCAGTCATGCTCCAGCAGCGTCACCTGTTGCGCCTGTAACTGCTGTAACGATTCCAGCAACGTCTGCTCAGGACGAAGGCGAACGCGCACCGGTATCGTATTACTGAACAGGCCCACATGCTCCTCCAGCCCATCCACGGGGCTGAAGCGTCCCGACACCGGCGCGCCGAACACTACGTCGTCACGTCCGCTCAATGCCAACAACACCGCCCCCCATGCTCCCTGCATCAGCGTATTCAGGGTCAGTCCACGCTCTCGACAGCAGGTTTGCAGGGCCTCTTCCAACGCCTTCGGCAAGGTCAGCTCCAGCTCTTTCACTTGCGCCTGAGGCGAAGCGCCTTCAAACAACAAAGTCGGTCGCGCGTCCTTCAACGCCCCCCTCCAGGCGGTGGCCGCCGCCTCAGTGTCCCTGTCGCACAGGGCGCGCACCACCTGCGCATAATCGGAGCGCGTCGGCGTCAAGGTATCCGCGCCATCGCCATAGGCGTGCAGGAAGTCCCGCAACAGAATCGGCGTGGACCAGCCGTCCACCACCAGATGATGGGCGGTTAAAAACAGGGTATGCCGGTTATCGCTGTGATGAATCAGTCTGGCGTGCAACAAGGGCTGCGCAGGCAGTGCGGCGAGGTCGAATTCCCGCTCCAGTTCTTCCTGCTCCAGACTCCATAACTCCCGCTCCAACGCCTCTCCGCGCAGATCGCCCAGATAACATTGCGACCAGGGCCAGCGGCGTTCGCCGTCGATCACCAGCGGGATCAACTGCAAGGGTTCTGCGAGGACTTCCGTATCAAACGCCGCCGCCATTTGCGGATGGCGGCGCAATACGGCTTCCAGCGCATCCCGCATCCGCTCCACGTCCAGGGTTCCGGTGAAATCCAGACGCGTGGTGGAGTTGTATTTGCTGGCGGCCTCTCCCAACTGGGCATGGAACAGCAGCCCCTGTTGCAAAGGCAGCACCGGCAACGCCGCCGCCATCGCCCCGCAACGGGCGCGTAAATCGGACAACTGCCGTTCATCCAGCGCGACTTCCGCTATCACCGCTTCCGCCGCCACCAACGTATCCGCCGCGGCGCCGGGGCGATAAGCGGCGAAATGATCCAGTTCGCGCAGGTTCTCAACAATGCGCTGATGCAGACGGCCAATCAGCCAGCGATCATACAGGCCGTCCGCCCAGGTCCAGTTGATCGCCAGTCTCGGCTCGCCCTTGCCTTCCTCCACGAATATATTGATTTCCAGACCGTACAACATGGCCAGATCGCCATCGATATCCACGGCGAACGCGTCTTTGAAGCGCTCTCCCAGATTGCGTGGCGTCCAATATCCCTCGCCGGCGCTGAAGCGTCCCAGATAGTTGAACAGCACCTGGGGACGATGCTCGACTTCCAGCATGGCCAGCTCGTCCCGACTGGACTTATCCAGATAGCGCAGTACGCCATAGCCCAGGCCGCGGTCCGGGATGCGTCGCAGACTGCGCTTCACTGCCCGCACGGATTCCGCGCTGTCCCGCTGCCCCGCCAGCACCGCCGTCATGTCGAAAGCCACGGGATATTCCGCCGTCAGCCAGCCGATAGTGCGGGCCGGATCAATGTGCTCCTGTAATTGCTCGCGTCCATGAGACTCCAAAGAGAAACGCACACCGGGTGCGGCGCGTTCTTCACAGAACGCTTTCGCCACAGCGGCCAGCAGAATTTCTTCAATCGTCGCCCGAAATGCTCCCGGCAACGTCTGCAACACTGCGCCAGTCAGGGGCGCGTCGGCCAGCGTTCGCCATTGTTGCGCCGCGCCGTAATTATCAGACACCGGGTCAAGAGGGCGTCGCGACAACAAAGGCAGGTACCCTTGCAGCATATCCCGCCACAGCGGCATCTCGCGGCGTCGCGCGGGAATCTCTTCACTTAACGCCCGTGACCAGTCGCGCAACGAGGTTTCTTCCGCCGCCACCTTGGGCGCGGCGGCGCCCGCAGCGGCTTCACAAGCCGTTTCCAGCGCCCGCAACAGCACCCGCCAGGATACCCCGTCGACCACCAGATGATGCAGCGTCAGCAACAGCCATGCGTCACCCTCTCTATCGGTAATGCGCCAGACGCGCATCATTACGCCGGCGGCCGGGTCCAGCTCCGCCGCTGAGGCTGCGAACAGTTCGTCCGCCAGCTTGCCGAATGCCTCCGACTGCGCGCTGTGAGCGACCTCCACGCGAGTGAGTATGCGGCTGTCGAGCCCTGCCTCAATGTCTTTGATCGCCAGACCTTCCTCTGCGATATAGGCGCGCAGGGCGGGATGCGCCCGTTGTAATGCGTGCAGCGCCTCGCGCAGATGGGGCGGCTGTATGGACGCAGGAATGCGCAGCATCACCCCCTGGGCGAAACGGCGCTCCCAGCCGTAGTGCTCAGCGAACCAGCTTGGCGCCGGCAAAGGACCGACCGGCCCCTGTATCAGACTGACGCCGCCTCCCGCCTGCTTTTTCAACGGTTGCATGGCCCGGCTCATACGCGCCGCCGTGCGCTGGGTGAAGACATCCTTGGGACGTAGTTGATAACCGCTGCGGCGCAACTCAGCGCCCAGACTCATGGCGGAGATACTGTCGCCGCCCAGGTTGAAGAAGTCATCGTCGACACATGTATGCTCCAGCCCCAGCACCTGAGCGATGGCGGCGCACACCAGTTTTTCTTCCGCGGTGACCGGCGCTTTTCCCGTCTGACGGGATGACGGACGAATGGTCGGCAGCGCCTGTTTGTCGATTTTGCCATTCACGGTCAATGGCCACGCAGGCAAAATCGCCAGGGCGGACGGCATCATGTAATCCGGCAGCATTTCAGAGAGTTGGCGATACAGGCGATCGCGCAACGCCTCGTCACCATGGCGCAGCCCTTCGTTGACGGTGCAGTAGGCGGTCAAACGATGGCTGGCGCCCGCCGTGGCCGCCGTCACTACCGCGCCGCTGACGCCCGGCAACGCTTCCAGAGCGTGCTCCACCTCGCCCAACTCCACACGGAAGCCGCGCACTTTCACCTGACGGTCGCTGCGGCCCACGAATTCCAGTTGTCCGTCCGGGGTCCAGCGCACCAGATCGCCGGTGCGGTACATCAGGTCGCCTTGCCCTTCCGGGTCGGCGACGAAACGAGCGGCGGTCATGCCCGGTCGCGCCAGATATCCCCGCGCCAGTCCGGCGCCAGAGACATAGAGCTCGCCGGTGACGCCCTGCGGCGCGTAGCGCAGCGCCTGATCCAGCACGTAAATCCGGGTATTGGCGATCGGCCGTCCCACCACCGGCTGCTCCGCCGCACCGACGCCAGCGCCCAAAGCATCCACCGTGTATTCCGTGGGGCCATAGAAGTTGTGCACATGTAATTTCGGATACTGCTTGACCCTGCGCCAGAGTGAAGGCGGCGCCGCTTCGCTGCCGATCAGGATCAGGCAAGGGTGCGACGCGCCTTCCCGCATCAGCCCGCAATCCAGCATCTGTTGCAACATAGAGGGCGGCACATCGAAGGCGTCGACGCCGCGTTCATGCGCCAGCTCAACCAGGGCCTGAGCGTCGCGGCGCTGTTCTTCCGTGCAGATATGCAGCTCCTGTCCCAACAGCAGCCAGATCAATTGCTCCCAGGAAGCGTCAAAAGAAAACGAGGCGCTGTGGGCCGCACGCACCCGACGGCCATGCAGTTGCATCATGGCTGCGCCGTACAGGGACGCCTGATGCGATAACAATAAATTGAGCAGACTGCCGTGGGTCACCATCACCCCTTTGGGCGCGCCGGTGGAGCCGGAGGTGTATATCACATAAGCCAGATGACCGCTGCGCAATGGCTCGGCGCGTTCTTCATCGCGAAGCGGCGCGCCGGACCGGGCGTTCACCCGTTGTTGCAACGCCGGGTCGTCCAGCGCCACGCAGGGAACAATCGCCGCCAGGGCGTCCTGCGTCGCCGCGTTGTGGACCAGCGCCAGTTTCGGACGGGCGTCTTCGAGCATCAGCGCCAGACGCTCCGGCGGATAATCCAGGTCTAAAGGAAGATAGGCCGCTCCCGCCGAAAGCACCGCCAGAATGGACACCACATAGTCCACGCCCCTGGGCCCCGCAATCGCCGCCAGATCATCCGGAGCCAGCCCTTGTGCGATCAGTTCACGCGCCAGACGGGCGACGCGGGCGGAAAATTCCGCGAAGGTCAGGCATTCCTCGCCGCAGCGCAGCGCGACCTCTTGTTCGGAAACCGCTGCATTCGCCTGAAACAGGTCCAATATGGTTTGCGTCCCGGCCGGCGTCGCCACCTGAGGGCCTGCGGACCAGGTCCGTAGACGCGCCAGCTCTCCTGGCCCCAACAAAGGCAGGTCGTCGATCGACGTTTCCGGCTGACGCAATGCGGATTCCAGAAAATGCGCCAATCGCTCGCAATGCAGCCGCAACTCCTGATCCGCATAACGCTCAGGATTGGCGGTCAGCTCGATCACCAGCGCGTTCTGCTCCATCCACAGCCCGAACTCCAGGTCTTCCACCGGGCCGGCGGCAAGCACCTGCGTCACGCCGGGCGCGCCATCCAGGTCCAGGCCCTGATCGTAGATCTTCAGGTTAATCGTGGCGGCGTATAACCCTCTGCCGGAGCCCACCACGCCCACGTCCCGTTGCAGTTGTTCCGCATCGTAGCGCTGACGACGACGAATGCGGGCCAGCTCCGACGTCAGCCGACGCGCCAGACTGTCGATGTCCAGCGCGCCCTCCATATCCAGTTGCACCGGCAGTACATTCACCACGGGACCGGAGGCGTTCAGCGCCGCCGAGCCCATGCGTCGCATAAAGGGCATTCCCACCACAATTCGCGTGCTTCCGGTCATCCGGCGCAAATAGGCGAACACGCCGGCCATGGCGATTTCATTCGGGTTCTGACGCGTTTCTCCCATCGTGGCGAAGCGCTCCAGAGGCAGGCGCAGCCGTCGTTTGAGCGTATTGACGTTGGCGAACCCCGCCGCCATTTGTCGCTCTCCCGCCGCCAGGGACACCGGCTCCGCCAGGGCGGCGGCGTAATCCCACCAGAAGGCGCGGTCTTGAGCGAAGGCGTCGGACGCCTGATAAGTCTGATATTCCCGCACCACTTTGCTGAAAGGCGTCAAACGCCCCGGCTCCGGGGCTCGCCCCTTGCGCAAGGCGTTGTATATCTCGGCGATGCGGCGGGTGATGGCGGCGAAGCTATAGCCGTCCACACTGACGTGATGGTAACGCTGATACCAGTACCAACGCTCAGGGCCCACCTTGATCAGCATATGCCGATACAACGTCTGGTCCTGTTCACCACGCCAGGGCGTTCCCAGATCGTCGTACATGACGACGCCGGCCTGGCGCCTGGGGTCTTCTTCCGTCGTCAGATCCAACAAGTCCGGGACATGCACGTCGTCAACGCACCGGTTCATCGGCAGGCGTTGCGTCACGCCTCTGTCGTCCTCAATAAAACAGGCGTGGGGAGTATCCGTCTCCGCCAGCCCCATGCGTATCGCACGCTGCAAAAGAGGCGCATCCACCGCCCCCTGTAAATCCACATAATGAGCCACCACGTAGCTGTTGCGTCCCACCGCAATCTGATCGGCGAGCCAGATGCCCATTTGCGTTCCAATCAGAGGAAGTTCCACCTCCTCTGGCGCCAGAGAGTTCTTACCTGAAGTTTCTAACACAATGCCTTCCCTCTTGTCGGCCGGATATATTCGAATCGGGAGTGTTGGGACAGACGCTCTACGGCGTCGTTAATAATCTGGCGCCAATGCGCCTGCGCGGAAAAAAGCCGCGGAAGACGGGGCCTGAAAGACGCAGGACCTGTCGTTTTCAGAAAGCTGAAAAATGCTATTTTTCTGTGGGATGAGCAGGTAATCGGGGGCGGATATCGGTCCAGTTCTGCTCGATATAGTGAATACACTCAGCGCGCCTGGCCGGCCCCAGCACATTACGCCAACCGGGGGGAACCGAGGTGATTTGCGGCCATAGACTGTATTGCCCACAGCTGTTGATCAGCACCAGGAAAGGCAGGGATTCGTCGTCAAACGGGTTGGGCTGTTCTGTATTCATAGATGAGACTCCTTTAAATGCTATCGCGCCGCCGCAGCGGCGTCTGATTAATCCGTCAGCCAGGTTGTTCCAGCAGCCAGCGCAGGCCTTCTATGAGTCCGCCGCGCCAGCAGAGCCAGTCGTGACCGCCTTCGAACAATTGGTAATTCACATGATGGCCGGCGCGTTCAAGCTCTATGCGCAGGGTTTCGTTGAGGTCGATCATCACATCCTCCCGCGCGCCGACTTCCTGATAGATGCGCAGCGGCCGGGCGCTGAGGCGGCCTTGCGCCAGTTGCTCCGCCAGCGCGCCGCGTTCTCCGGGGCGACGCACTGCGCACTGCCCCAAAGGCGCATGCAGCAGCTCCACGTAGGGCCACCAGAAGGAGCCGGACTGGCTAAGCACACAGCCGAAACGCTCGGAAAACGCCAGTCCGGCGTACATCGCCGCCAGTCCTCCAAAACTCTGTCCGGCCACGATGGTGTCCATGGCGCGGCTGGAGAATGGCGTCACCTTAGCCGCCAGTGGGATGAGTTCGTCCTGCACCGCTTCCCAGAAGCGAGGGTTGCAGCAGAGCTCTTCGCTGCGCCGTTCGCCGTCAATGGAATCGATCATCACATAGACGGCGGGAGGCAACGCGCCCTGGCGGGTTTCATATTGCAAGGCGGAAAACGCCGGCATGCGGGTCGCCCAGTGCTGGCCATCCAGCAGAATGACCAGAGGACGTCGGCGAGGATCAACGTTGTCGCCCTGCGCCTCTTCCGGGCTGAACACCCAGATTTTGCGGCGATTGCCCAGGGTCTCGCTGCTCCAGTACAGTTCCTGCAGCATCGCACCGCCGTCATCGCCAAAGCTCCCTTCGCCGGCGTCCACCCAAGACCAGGCGGTTTGCGCCGGCGCCTGAGGCAGATGCAAGGCGGACGCCGCGCCGCCCCAGCCTGCGCTATAGGGCCGCTGGGGATTCAGTGGATCGGCGATGGCCTGACTCATCACATCCCGCCACCAGACCCGCTGGCTCATGCGCCGTCGTTCTTCGCTACCGCTCCACCGGGGCGGCAGATAGTCTTTCGTGACAGGGGCCAATGCATAGGTTCCGCGCCAGTTGGCCGGTAAGGTCGTCCGCCAGCGCCACACATCCGTCCCGGCGATGCGCTCCAGGCTTTGTGGATTAGGGCTGCGGTGATTGGTGACGGAGTTGACGTCGATATACACGCGCCGAACAGGCGAACGGCTTTCGTCTCCGTGAGGGTCGCGCCATATAAAGGTGACGCGCGCCTGACTGGCGTCAATGGACTCCACCAGGGGCGTTCCCTTCTGTTGCAATGAGCGCCACCAGAGATCGTCGCCAATAACGCCCGGCAGTCCGAATGCGTCGAATTCCGTGGACGAAGCAAACGCCTGCGACAGCGTAGTTGACGACGCCAATGCGGTTGACGACGCCAGAGAGGCGGGCGGTCGTTGCGCGCTGGATGATTTTTGTGGGATTGGGACCGGCATTCTGCGGTCAATGGCCTCAGACATGGTTTTCACCTTCCCGGGACGGCGCCCGGCGTTCATTTCTTCCATCTGCGATGGACTCGCGGTAATCAGGAACGGTAAAGCCGCGTCGGCTAACGAAATTTCCGCCCTTTCTGCATCAGTGTTGTTTTACATAATAATAATGATTATCATTTGCATTCAATAGTTATTTGCGAATGATTCTCATTTAGACAATCATCCGTCCGCACTGCGCCGGTTTCCGATGCAGATAGTCAGGAATGCCTGCGGACATCACCCGAGGTCGTCATCCACCCTCCTCTTCGATCGCATTAACAGGGAGCCAAGCACAGGGCGCGTCCGCCAGCGGCGCACAGCAATTACCAACTATCTGGGGAGACAATGATGTTCCTGTTTCGGGATAAACGATCGAATCCACGCCTGCACCCCTTGGCGTTCGCCACCAAAGTCGCCGTCGCTACGCTCGCAGGAGGCATGGCCGCCCATGCTGCGGCGGAAACCCTTGCACTGGCGCAGCCGGATCGCGTCAAACAGTCAGCAAGCACCACCCTGGCGCCAGTGGTGGTGACAGGTGAAAAGATCGACCGCGACCTGCAGGAGTCCACCAGCGCCGTCACCGTACTGGACGACCTAAAAGTGGACACCGGCGAGACGCAGTCTGTCTTCGAGGTGGTGGATAAAGTGCCGAACATGATTGCGAACCCCTACGGCGTTCCCAACATCCGGGGCGTGGAGGGCTCCGGCGCGGCGAACGGCAGTTTCGCGCTGGTGGCGGGCTCGCGCCCCAAAGTCAGCACCAGCGTCGATGGCGTTTCAGAATCCTGGTTCGGCCAGGAGTATGTAGACGCTAATTTATGGGACGTGCAGCAGGTGGAGGTATTACGCGGACCGCAATCCACCACTCAGGGTCGCAATTCCATCGGCGGCGCGATTGTCGTGCTGACCAAAGACCCGACTTATCATTGGGAAAGCGCCATTCGCGCTGGCTATGAAACCGCCGACAGCAAGCAGCAACTTGCGTTGATGACGTCCGGCCCTCTGATCGACAACGAACTGGCGTTCCGCCTCGCCGCCAGCGCATCTCAGGGCGAGGGTTATATCGACTACCCTATCAGCGATCAGGAATGGCCCTGGGACCCGTCTGAGTCCAAACGCTACAACCTGCGCGGCAAATTACTTTGGGAGCCTTCCGCGTTGTCCGGCCTGTCGGTGAAGTTCACTGCGACGCACCGCAGTCAGGAGGGCGAATACCTCAATTTCGTCAACGGCGACTTCTTTGACTATGAGCTGAACGGAGACGTGTCCAACACCCGTTATCAGGACTCGGACAGCGCCAGCTACGCCCTGGACGTTCAATACGCTCTCAATGACGCGCTGACCGCTTACCTGACCTTGAACCACGCCGACACCAACGCCAAGTTTGAGGAGTACGCTTCCCGCGTGAGGGATATCGATCTGAGACTGGATCTGGAAGAGCGAAGCAACTCGCTGGAAGGCCGTCTGGTGTATGACCCTGCGTCGGGCTCGTTAAGCGGCGTGGTGGGCGTCTATCTGTTCAAACGCACTCAGGATCTCACAGTGGTTCCCGCCACCTTCACCGGGGATGACGATGTCAGCACCGTCGCGGTTTATGGAGACGCTACATTCGCGCTGACTGAGCGTCTCGATTTAATTTTGGGCGGCCGGGTGGAAAGAGAAAGTCAGGAGCGGGATATTCTGGCGTGGCCCGGTACGAGTTATGAAGGCCGGGTGCTGACGGATATCGGCGAAACCCTGTTTCTGCCCAAGGCCGGCGTCAGCTATCAGGCGACGCCGCAAACCACGCTGGGTCTGGTGGTGCGCAAAGGCTACAACCCGGGCGGCGGTTCCCTCGACTGGGATGACAGCAGCTTTTATGAATACGAGAAAGAAGAAGTCATCTCGTACGAAGCCAGCAGCCGCTCCAGCCTCTGGGATAATCGCATGACGGTGGGCGTCACCCTGTTCGCCAACGAATACGACGGCTACCAATCCATTCTTAATCGTCGTTTCGTGAATATTCCAGAAGGCCGCAGCTACGGCCTGGAAGTGGAAACCAACGCACAGGTGGCGGCGGGCCTTGAAGTATTCGGCTCCGTGGGCCTGCTGAAAACGGAAGTCACCCAAGCCGTCGCAGGCGGGCCGGACATCAAAGGCAATGAATTCGGCTACGCCCCCAGCGTCAACGCCAACCTGGGCTTCACCCAGTATTTCGACCAGGGCTACTTCGCCGGGGCGGACGTCAGCTACGTCGGCGAATACTACTCCGACGTCACCAACAACGACGACCTGACCGCCGGCGATTACGTGATCACCAACGTCAACGCCGGCTACGAAAACGACGACTTCACCGTGCGCCTCTACGTGAAAAACCTGTTCGACGAAGAAGTCCTCTACCGCCAGACAACCACCTGGGCCTCCACCGAAGCCCAGGTTGGACCACCCCGCACAGCGGGCATCGTGGTCGACTACCGACTCTAGAGTGAGACTGCGCTCAACCCTACCCTAGAGCGCAGCAGACCGCCAAGGACGGCCGCAGCTGCAAACCTGCAATCAAAGTCTGTTTTTGGGTGAGCTATGCTCACCCTTTTTTTATTGAGTCGCCCGGGGAGGCCCTTCGACAGGCTCAGGGCGAACGGTGGTGGGGGCAATTGGAGGAAGAAATGGTTGGACGTTGACTTTACTGAGTCATAGAACGGGAAGCTGTCCATGGCATGGTATCGCCGAGGGGGAAAAGCTGCTCGCCCGGAACATTTAACGTTACTTATGCCTATCGAAAGACAAAAGCCCAATCGCCGATTGATCGTACCCAAAACCGCCCCGCCCTCACTTCCCCCGTTCGCCCTGAGCTTGTCGAAGGGCTTTCCAGAGCGTTGATCCACAAACGATAATCCCAGCCTCCATTGAGTACTCTGAAGGAACAGAGCAACTTTGCTCTTTGCCGCCCGGGGAGGCCCTTCGACAGGCTCAGGGCGAACGGTGGTGGAGTATAAGTCGGGCGATATGGCTGGAAGTTGACTTTGTTGAGTCCCAGGATGGAAGGCTGCCCGCTACAAGGCATGGCCTCAGAGGGCAAAGCTGCGCGCAAGGGATACTGGGTTCGACTTATACCTCTCGAAAAGGGAAAGCCCAAGCTACCACTAACCATATCCTAAACCTCCCTGCTCTCACTCCCCCCGTTCGCCCTGAGCTTGTCGAAGGGCTTTCCAGAGCGTTAATCCACAAACGATAATCCCAGTCTCCATTGAGTACTCTGAAGGAACAGGGCAACTTTGCTCTTTGCCGCCCAGGGAAGCCCTTCGACAGGCTCAGGGCGAACGGTGGTGGGGGCAATTGGAGGAAGAAATGGTTGGACGTTGACTTTACTGAGTCATAGAACGGGAAGCTGTCCATGGCATGGTATCGCCGAGGGGGAAAAGCTGCTCGCCGGGAACATTTAACGTTACTTATTCCTATCGAAAGACAAAAGCCCAATCGCCGATTAATCGTACCCAAAACCGCCCCGCCCTCACTTCCCCCGTTCGCCCTGAGCTTGTCGAAGGGCTTTCCAGAGCGTTGATCCACAAACGATAATCCCAGCCTCCATTGAGTACTCTGAAGGAACAGAGCAACTTTGCTCTTTGCCGCCCGGGGAGGCCCTTCGACAGGCTCAGGGCGAACGGTGGAGGGGTCAATTTGGAGGAGATGGTTGGACGTTGACTTTACTGAGTCATAGAACGGGAAGCTGTCCATGGCATGGTATCGCTGAGGGGGCAAAGCCGCTCGCCAGGAACATTGAACGTTACTTATGCCTCTCGAAAGACGAAAGCCCAATCGCCGATTGATCGTACCCAAAACCGCCCCGCCCTCACTTCCCCCGTTCGCCCTGAGCCTGTCGAAGGGCTTTCCAGAGCGTTGATCCACAGATGGTTAACCCTAGCCTCCGTTGAGCCCCCTGACTCATTACTGAAATAGCGGGACAACTTGCTCTTTGTCGCCCGGGGAGGCCCTTCGACAGGCTCAGGAAAACCTAACGCGCGTTCAAGAGATGTTTAAGTCGCTCATTCGCGCTCTCCAATGAGATGAAAACGACCTCACTCGGCTCCATCATCATTTCAGAGTCTACGAGTGATATAAGGCCCTCTTGGGACATTTCGCCGGCAATCACCAACGTCTCTAATTCCCGTTCGCAACCCGCAGCGATGACGCCCGCCATCGCATCTCCCCACTCGTATGTGAGTTTTGAAAAGTCAAACACCAACGCGTCTGGGTCAGCAAAGGTAATGGCCGCCTGGGTCGTCGCGGCCATGTATCTGGCGTCGGTATTGCCCTTACTTCCAAATCCGTAGTTACCGGAGAAACGCATCAGCAACACGGTTTTTGCGGCGGCCCCGTCCAGTTTGTACAGAAAAGGCTGACAATCAATGTCATGTTCAGGGGCGATATTCAACGGCTGTATTTCATTCATAAATGCTTACTTCAATTCGTTGATGTGGATGAACTCAACTTCCTGCGGCAGCGCCGTCAATCGTCCTTTGAGAAATTGCGGCCATAGATTTAGTGAGGCGACGTCCGCCAGTTTGACCCAGCGAAATACGATGTCGACGTCTTGCTCCAGTCCTCTGACGTCTTGGCCGAAAGGGATGGCGTTTGGGTCTTGCAGTGTAGTCAGGTAGTAGGTGGCGATTTCGTGGCTTTTCACGCCACCGCGGGCGTAGAAGTCTTCCACGAACCAGAGTGGCCGGACGATGTTGGCGGCGACGCCGAGTTCTTCCTCCAGTTCGCGGATAAGGGTGGTGTGGGAGAATTCGAAGAATTCCACTTTGCCGCCCGGCAGCGCCCAGAAGTCGCCTTTGACGACTTTATGCAGCAAAACATGGCCATTGTGGATGATCACCGCCACGCTGCGGAATTTGAATCGCTTATCGCCGCTCTCGAATTTCAACGTCCCTCTCCTCTATTAAGCAGTTTTCCCAATGCCCTTTCGCTCAATAGCGCACCCATGAGCGAAACGCGGGGGAGCCAATAATCAGCTTTCGATTTCATTCACTGTCAAAAACTCAACGCCTTCAGGCAGGGAGCGCAGGCGGGTTTTGAGGAAGTCGGGCGCCAGTTCGATTGAGTCCAGTTCACTCAGCTTGAACCAACGGAAGATCAGGTCGACATCTTCCTCCACGCCCGGAAAATCCACATTAAAAGGAATGACGTCAGGATCGGCCAGCTCAGTGAGATATAGCGTGGCGATTTCGTGGAAACGCGTCTGCTGATACTGGAAGAAATTCTCTACGTACCAGAGAGGGCGAATCACGCGAGCCGTCATCCCCAGTTCTTCCTCCACTTCCCGCGCCAGGGTATCGCTGGAGAATTCGAAGAACTCCACGCGACCGCCCGGCAGCGCCCAGAAATTGTCCTGCACTGCTTTATGCAGCAGCACGTGATCCTGATGCATAATCACCGCAGCGCTGCGGAAATTAAAGCGGTTGTCGCCAACATCAAACTTCAACATGGTTTACTCCTTGAAAACCGGTCTAAATATTTTCTCCAAATCGCCACAGCACGCCGCTGGGGTCCGTCAGGGTAAAGTCCAGCATGCCCCAGGGCTGCTCCATCACTTCAGAGAGACGAACCTCGTATTTCTCTACTACGCCCGACTCCATCACCTTCTTCCGCCAGGCGTGAATGTCCTTCACCAAGACATGCATCATGAAGTTTTCAGCGTGTTCCTGACGATAAAAGTCCTGCAGTAAAAAGCTGCAATTCCCATGATGGAAATAAGCGACGCCGCCGCCATCCGAAGCCTGGGTGAAACCCAGATCCCGATAGAAAACTTTGGACTGCTCATAGTCTTTTGCGGGGACAAAGGCTTTGATTTCTACAATCTCTTCCATAGCGATTCCTCTTGGTATGAGTCGGGCGGGACGTATTCGCTGACGGGCAGCGCTGCGACAAGCAGGAACAGTCTACACTTTTTGCATTTAAATCATACCTTTATGCACCAAACGGGACACTTGTTATGGCGCATAAATAAACTATTAGTCAGGCAGAAAAATAGCGTCCTTCTATTTGACCGCAATGACAGGACCTGCACATGTCAGGCCCTGCTTCTCCGCTAATAACCGCCTAGGGAATCGTCCCTCCCCAAAACATCCCCTATTCCCTTATCGCCACAGGTTTTATATTGGCTGCCTGCAGCCGCATTTTGACGCAGATCGCGCATCGCCATAGGGGAAACAGGGCGGGTCGTCGCCACACACTCAATGGCGTGTTCCAACAATGGATAAAAGGACTTAACTCTATGGCGAATGAATCAGGCTCTTCCCCCACCCTCTCCACTGAACACGGCGATATTTATGTAAAGAAAGGCAAGGACGCCGCCCTTCAACTCATCAGAGAAATGGACAGCTACGCGGCTAACCTTACGCCCGACCAGACCTGCGCGGAAACCCTCGGCATGTGGGGCGCGGTTGGGGCCATCGCCACTACCGTCGGAACCATGGCCTCAATCATCGGTATAAAAAAGAAAGGAAGCGTGAATGAATTTGAGCTGGAAATCATTAATCATTCCAGTTACACCATCGCGCCGTTTCAAAGCAAATCCGATAACTTTGGCTTTCAACAGGCGGTACGACCGCTAGTGCCGGGCGAAACCGGCTCAATCAAAGCGAAAACCTCCGGCTTTCAGCCCGGCAAGTCCCATTACGACTTCACCTTTATGATTGGCTCTAACGTCAGTAACTGCGTGGACGTGCATACCACCATTGAATTGCGAAACTCAGGCGTGTGGCGTTTAAACCACTTTTATATCGATGGACACGACTTATGGTTCAACGAAGATGGTTACAGACGCGCCTACCTGGGCTTCGCCGGTAAAGACGACTATGCCTCCTTCAGCCTCAGCGACATGGGCGCCAACCAGCAGAAAGGCAAAGTCTCGCTGTTTTTTTCAGATTACGTTTAAGCCTCCAGACAGCCTACAACCAACAAGGAAACATTCATGGATATCAAAGACGCGAATCTGAACTACACCACCACCAACGGCTCCTTTTCCATCACCCAGGGCCACGGCACAGGACAGCAGGCGGTCAGTTCCTTCCACAAATATTACCTGAGCAGCTTTACCAACGCCTCAATGTCGAGGGACATAGAAGGCGGCGCCAGCGGCTGGGATAAACTGGGGGCCACCGCCAGCGTGGTCGGCGCCATCGCCGGTGTGGCCGGGCTGGGTTTGGGCGACAAAGGCAGCGAGGATCTGGTCGTATTCGATGTAAGAAATCTCAGCGCCATGCCCTTGGTGACTTATGACGTCAACACGTTCGGCGGCGGCGTGAATATCGACAAAATCCCTTCGCCATTAGGATCGGGAGAGTCCTCCACCTGGGAAATTTCGTCCAACGGAGAGTTTGAGCCGAATGAAGACAGCGCCGCCATCAGCTTTCTCATTGGCGACGCCAACCGGCACATTGAGGTGACGCTTTACTACGCCATGGGCGGCGGCAACCGCTGGTATATACAGAAGGCGATAGTTGACGGCGTGGCGTCCGGTCTCATTCCCACCGGTGATTACGGTGAAGACAACATGACCTGTCTGTGCTTCACCAGCGGCGATTACGAGACGCCCTCCTTCTCCATATTCACCTACTCAGTGTTCTACGCCAGCGCCAGTAGTTATATCGTGTTTGCGCCTTACTGAGCAAAGTTCAACAGCGTCAGCCGGACGCAGAAAAAGCAGAACGGCTCGCCGAACGCCGATCTGCTGATCGCTCCCGCTGCATATGCGGACTAGCCCAGCAGCAACGGAAACGCCACTTCACCCGCCGCCGACGCCCAGTTGCGCACCAGTTCAGCCACCATGGCGTTGGTGCTGGTCAGCCGCACGCCGGCGCGCTCCATACGTCGCCAGGACATTTCTTCCGCGATCTGATTGGTGGAGCCACAGGCGTCGCACACGACCTGTACGTTAAAGCCTTCCTCCACCGCGCTGATGGCGGGAGAAACCATGCACACGTCCGTGGTCACGCCAGCCATGACGAAATTGCGTTTACCAGTTATACGGCACGCTTCCGCAAACGCTGGATCATCCCAGGCGTTCACTACGCCAATACGCTTGATGCGGGCGGCGAACGCGTCCGGGGCGATTGCTTCCAGTTCCGGCATCAGAGGGCCCTGCACGTCGACATTGGTTTCCTGGCTGGAAGTGAGCACCAACGGCATGCCCACGCCCTTGGCGAATGACGCCAGAATGATCACGTTGCGCCGCAACAGCTCCAGAGGCGTAGTGGACGCCCAAGTATTCGTGCCGGTCTGGTGATCGATAAGAATCATCGCGGTGTCGTCAATGTTAAAGCGTTGCATCTCAGTTACCTCGTTAGTGGAGTCAGTGAGATACTACATTGATCCATTTGAAAGATAATGGCCGCGATTGCTATTCTCTTTTTCATATTTGCAACAATAACCAACCACTATGAAAGACCTGTCCGCCCTGCAAAACGTCGCCCTGTTTGTGGAGGTGGCGCGCACTCGCAGCTTCAGCCGCGCCGCGGAGAATCTGGGTTTGTCGACAGCCACCCTGTCCCGACGCATCCGCGCGCTGGAGCGTGAGTCGGGAATCAGCCTGTTCGCCCGCACCACTCGCCGCGTCGAGCTGACCGAGGCCGCGCGGCGCTACTTCGAGCGTTGCGAACGTCTGGTGGATGAGGCTTTCAGCGCTCAGGAAGCCCTGTTCGAAGAAGCCAAGCGCCCGCAAGGCACGCTGCGACTGTCCATGCCGGTGGACCTGGGCGTCCACTATATCGCCCCCTTGCTGCCGGAGTTCGCCCGTCGCTATCCGGGCATTGATTTCGAAATCGATTTATCGCCGCAACATCGCGATCTGGCCATCGAGCAGATCGATGTGGCGATCCGCCTTGGCGTGGTGAAGGATCAGAACCTGGTCAGCCGACGCATCGGCTGGATCGAGCAAGGCCTGTTCGCCTCTCCGACTTACCTGCAGCGTCAACCTGCGCCTTCCCATCCCGACCAGCTCAGTGAACACGACTGCATCATCATTGGCGCGCAGGCCCAGGCGGTCTGGCGCCTTCAGCGCGCCGAGGAAACCGTAGAGGTTGCGGTTAAAGGGCGGTTCGCCGTCAACAATGTCAGCCTGATGCGCGTACTGGCGGAACGCGGATTTGGCGTCGCCAGTCTGGCGACAGTGCTGGCCCGCGACGCGCTGGCTGAAGCGCGCTTGATGCCCATACTGACGGACTGGACAGTACCCCGACTGCCTGTGCAGGCGGTCACTTCCTCGCGCCTGCAAACCGCCTGCGCAAAAGCGTTTATCAGTTATCTGGCCGAGCGCTTCACCTCCATTTGAATCCAGCCGCTCCCAGACCTTTGATCTGAGTCAGATTCCCCGCAAATACCTCTTTGGTGTACTGGATTCACTTAATAATAGCGTTAAGAATAGGAAAGATTCTCAATCTCACTTTCATTTAAAGGCGGTCGTATGAGCACGTTCGAGCATAAGCCTTTCCCTCTGGCGCTGGCGCAAGAGAGCGAAAGAGTGAAAGTTCATCTGTTACGCGGGGGCAAAAGCCTGGAAATGCGTTTGACCTCACTGGGGCTCAACGTGGGATGCGAGCTGACCGTGCTGCACCGCAAGGGCGCGGATCTGGTCGTCATTCGCGCCGATTCACGCCTGGCGTTGGGCGCCGGTATGGCGCAGAAAATCATGGTGGTGCGCGAAGGCGCCGCTACAAGCCGTCACTGAGGAGAATCCCGCGACAATGAGCAACGTCAGCCTCAAAGATCTCAAAGTCGGCGATCAGGGCCGCGTATTAGGCTTCGGCGAAGGCGGCAAAAATTATCGCCGCAAACTGTTATCCATGGGCTTGACCCCCGGCGTCGAATTCAGCGTCACCCGCTATGCGCCTATGGGCGATCCAGTGGAAATCCTGGTGCGGGGATTTCGCCTCAGCCTGCGCAAAGACGAAGCAGGCGGCATTCTGATAGAGAAAATCTAGCCTTCTCTGAGTTCATTCATCTTGAATTCAGATGTATCAGCCCGGTCCCAAGCAGTTTTTTGGAGAGAGCAAGTCGATCATGGCCAGTCCCGAGCGCAACGCGGAAAAATACGTCATCGCAGTGGTGGGCAACCCCAACTGCGGCAAAACCACCTTATTCAACGCACTGACCGGCTCCAAACAGCGGGTGGGCAACTGGCCCGGCGTGACCGTAGAGCGCAAGAGCGGGCGTTTCTCGTTTCAAGGCGTGGACTTTGAGCTGATCGATCTGCCAGGCACCTATTCCCTCGACGTCTGTGAAGAAGACGTTTCCCTGGATGAGCAAATCGCCAGAGATTTCGTCGCCGGGCGCGAAGCAGACCTCATCATCAATATCGTCGACGCCTCCAACCTGGAGCGCAACCTTTACCTCACTTGCCAGTTGCTGGAAATGAAAACGCCGTTACTGACGGCGCTGAACATGATGGATGTGGCGGAGGAGCGCGGTCATGCGGTGGCTCACGACAGGCTGGCCAGTCTGTTGGACTGTCCCGTGGTTCCTATTGTGGCGGCATCCGGCGTCGGTCTGCCGCAGTTGAAGGCGGCGATTCTGGACGCCGCGCGCCGCAAACATGTCTCCAACGCCAACATCACCTATCCCTCCCCTGTCGCCGAAGCGCTTAATGCCCTGACTCCCATGCTGATCAAGCATAGCGAAGGCAAATGCGATCCGCGCTGGCTGGCGACGCGGATGCTGGAAGGCGACGCTTCGGCCTTGAAACTGGCTGACGCGACGCTGCGCGCCAAAGTGGAGGAACTGCAAGAAAACGTAGTGCAACAGCTGGAGGACGACATCGATATCTGTCTGGCGGACGCCCGCTATAGCTTCGTCAACGAGGTAGCAAGCGCCAGCGTCAAACGCAACCATGAAGTGCAACGCAGCCTATCCGACAAAATTGACCGCGTAGTCCTGAACCGCATGCTGGGCATTCCCATATTTCTCGTCGCCATGTACTTGATGTTCATGTTCACCATCAATATCGGCGGCGCCTTCATCGATTTCTTCGACCAATTTACCGGCGCGCTGTTCGTAGACGGCTTCGGCGCGCTGTTAACCTCCCTCGGTGCGCCACAATGGCTGCGTCTGCTGCTGGCGGACGGCATGGGCGGCGGCGTGCAGGTGGTGGCCACTTTCATTCCGGTGATCGGCTTTCTGTACCTGTTTCTGTCCGCGCTGGAGGATTCCGGCTACATGGCCCGCGCGGCTTTCGTCATGGATCGCGCCATGCGCGCCATCGGCCTGCCTGGCAAAGCTTTCGTCCCCTTGATCGTGGGCTTTGGCTGCAATGTGCCGGCGGTGATGGCCACCCGCACAATGGAAAGACAGCGGGACCGCATCATGACTATCATCATGGCGCCCTTTATGTCCTGCGGCGCGCGCCTGTCGGTGTACGCTTTGTTCGCCGCCGCGTTTTTCCCTGTCGGCGGCCAGAACGTAGTGTTCGGGCTCTACATTATTGGCGTCGCCATCGCCGTGCTCACCGGTCTGGTGATGAAAACCACCCTGCTGCAAGGTCAGGCCACGCCCTTCATTATGGAACTGCCGCCGTATCATATTCCCACCTTGAAAGGCGTTGGCATTCGCACCTGGGAGCGCACCCGCGGCTTCATGTTTCGCGCAGGCAGGGTGATCGTACCAATGGTGCTGGTGTTGAACGTGCTCAA
This sequence comes from Hahella sp. NS-SX17, assembly GCF_057367735.1. Classification (NCBI taxonomy): domain Bacteria; kingdom Pseudomonadati; phylum Pseudomonadota; class Gammaproteobacteria; order Oceanospirillales; family Hahellaceae; genus Hahella; species Hahella sp. NS-SX17. Next base: position 3,292,512 of record NZ_CM170632.1, on the reverse strand, counting down.
TTCCATAGGTACTGACGGCTCCTACGGCAATGAAAACAGCAATAAATCCCTGCTGAGCGAAATCGGCGGCGTCATCGCCCCCGCGTTCGGACCCATGGGACTGCGCGAAGATAACTGGCCCGCCGCGGTAGGCATTTTCACCGGCGTGTTGGCGAAAGAAGCAGTGGTCGGCGCTTTGGATTCCCTGTACAGCGACATGGCGCGCCTGGAGGCCGAAGCCGCAGGCGCAGAACCGGAACAGGACCCGGAATTTAATCTGCTGGACAGCGTGGCGGCGTCCTTCGCCACCATTCCCGCCAACCTCGCCGACGCACTGGGCTCCTGGAGCGATCCATTAGGCCTGGATGTGGAGAGCGCCGCCCAGGAACAAGCCGTGGACACGGGCACTTTCGGCGCCATGGCGGCGAAATTCGACGGCGCAGCGGGCGCTTTCGCTTACCTGCTATTCATCCTGTTGTACATGCCCTGCGCCGCCACGCTGGCCGCCGTCTATCGTGAAACCAACCTGAACTGGACGCTTTTCATCGCAGGCTGGACCACCGGCGTCGCCTACGTTGTCGCTACGGTGTTCTATCAAGTCGCCACGCTAAGCCGTCAGCCCGCACACGCCCTGTCCGTCATCGCCATTATGCTGGCGACGTTCGTCGCAGTCCTGGCGGCGCTGCGCTACGCCGGCAACAGGCAGAGCCCCGCCACGGCGGCGCCCCGATGATCCTGTCAGAAATACGCGCCTACCTGCAAACCCATAAGCGGGCGGCGCTCAAAGACATGGCCTGCCGTTTCAATACGGAGCCGGACGCATTGCGGGGGATGCTTGATAAATGGATCGCCAAAGGCCGGGTGGAAAAGCTGCCGCAGGGTACGCCCTGCAGCGGCTGCACCCTTTGCGATCCGGGAGACATAGAAATTTACGTGTGGAAGGAAGCTATTGGTCTGCCTGATTAATAATCAGGCTAGCGCAAGTTTCCTGTCGCGTTGCGCCCGGCGCGCCACCATGGCCTCTGTTTTCTGAGCCGACGGCGGCGCTGATTGGGGCGTAGCAGCCTTAGCGTCTTTTATCGGTAGCGCGTATTTGACGATGCGTTTAAGCACTGAGCCGAACTGCCGCAGAAAAGGCCCGGTATTGTAGTGTTGCCCGTATTTGTCGCAGATGGCTCTGACTTTGGGAGCGATTTCCGGGTAACGATGCGCGGGAATATCCGGGAATAAGTGATGCTCAATCTGATGGCTGAGATGGCCGCTCAACAGATAAAAGCCACGACTGCCTTCAATGTTGCCGGAGCCGTGCAGCTGTCGCAGATACCACTGCCCGCGGTTCTCATTACGGGTTTCCTCTTCGCTGTACACCCGAGTGTCGGCAGTGAAGTGGCCGCAGGAAATAATCGCGTAGGCCCAGACATTGCGTATGACATTGGCCGCCAGATTGCCCACCAGAACTTTAGGCGCGCCAATGCCCGCCATGGCGGGGAACAGCACATAGTCTTTGCCGAGTTGCCTGCCCGCTTTCCGCAGAAAAGGCTTTAACCGGCCCACCAGTTCCCGTCGGCTCATTTTTCCAGTCACCGCGCGCTCCAGCTCCAGTCCGAACAAGGCCACACCCCACTCGAAAGTCAGCGCCTGCGCCACGTTGTAAACGGGCTGCAGCAGGTAAATGGGCCGCCAGGGCTGCTCCGCAGTCAGGCGGGTGATGGTGTAACCAAAGTCACGGTCTTTGCCGAGAATATTGGTGAACGTGTGATGCTCGTAATTATGGTAATGCCGCCAGGCGTCGCCATCACACACGAGATCCCATTCATAACGTTTTGAGTTCAGGGCGGGGTCATGCGTCCAGTCGTATTGACCATGCATCAGGTTGTGCCCCACTTCCATGTTCTCCAGGATTTTGGAGAGCGACAGGCACGCCACGCCGGCGACCACGCCCAAAGGCGTGAAACTGACGTGTAACAACACACGTCCGGCCAACTCGGAATACCTGACAGCCCTTATCACGCCACGAATATGATCCACATCCCGCTGCCCCAGATCATCGACCACCTGCTGACGCAGGTCGTCCAGTTCATTCTGAAAAGACTCCAACTGCTTCGGCGTTAATTCTCGACTGACGGGATGATGCATAATAAATCTCCTTGTTCGTTATGATTCATCAGATATCACACATCAAGAGAGACATCGGTGATGGGAGCGCAAATACACAATTGGATATCTTCACTGCCGCCGCCGGAGGTTTTTCCAGTCACCAGATTACGCACAACGCCCGACTGCTTTCTGGCCACGCAACCATGGCAAATTCCCATCCGGCAACCAAAGCGAGGACTTAGCCCGGCGGCTTCTGCGACATCCAACAGGCTCTGCCGTCCATCAACCTCGACGGCGCAAAGCGAGCGCTGAAAAGCCACCCGGCATGACGCCGTTTGTCGCAGCGAAACAACTTCTGACTCAGCTAATCCGCTAACCCCTCCGGTGAAATCTTCAAAGCCAATACGGTCTTCAATCTCCTCTTCACGCCAATGCCGCCGCACCCGCTGCATTAACCCTTGAGGTCCGCATACCAGCGTCCGTCGCTCACGGTAATCCGGAACTAAACGAGAGAGTTGGTCAGGGTGAAAGCGCCCACCCTCCCGCCCCTGATTTTGTCCAGATGCGGTATAACAGACATGAACGGTCAGATGTGCGCAACGAGCAGCGGCTTCACGGATTTCCTCCGCAAAAATCAGCTCATCAGAATTGCGGGCGTAGTAAATTAAAACGGTGCTTCGAGGGACGTCATCGAGCTGATACAACATGGCGCGCAATGGCGTAACGCCACTGCCGGCGGCGATCAATAACAAGGAATCAGACTGAGGTTCCGGGATCATAAACGCGCCCTGCGCCTGACTCAGCAACAGAACGTCCTGTCTGCGCAGATTTCGGAGCAGCCAGGGAGACACGCGTCCGCCCGCCTTCTCTTTGACGGTAATACGAATGCGCTCCGGCTCGCGCCAATCCGAGGACAGGCTATAGCAACGCTGTTGACGCACGCCTGCTATTTCAACGGTGACCGTGACGAACTGACCGGGCCGAAATCCCCGCCATAAGCGGTTGGGTTGCAGGATAAACGACTGACAGTCTGCACTTTCCCTGACAATATCGATGACCCGCGCCTTAACCTCACGCACGGACCATAGAGGAGAAAAATGAGAGATGTAAAATTCCAGCAGCTCGGCATTCAAAGCGCGCTTTAGCCATACAGGCGTCAAATCGCTTGCGTTGATCGATCCGGGTGCGGCGGGTGAACGGCGGAGAGTCCATGTCATGGCGGCGTCCATTCGAGGGGTGACCGTCCTGAGTATACAGACGCCGATTCGATTTAATATACAACCGTCTACAAATAAACGTGAGAATGTGACACAAACCTGATTATGCGTATTGAGCCAACATTTTCACAAAGGCGTCCAATGGCCAGTTCTTCCTGTCCGAGACCTGGCCATCGCCAATCTCCACCAAACGAGTGACTCCATCCTGTCGACGCGCCAGATCAATAGAGTAAAAAGGCGCGTCAATAGACTGCGCTATTTCACGACACAGGACCGGCGTTTCGCCAGCCCCGCGAGGCTCAGATCGTCGCCAAGAGCGTCAATATCAACGACAGAACAGGCTACGCCAGCCCGGCGAAGCGCCGTAAATTCTTCCAGGTAGGAATCATCCGGTTGCAGGGAATAAAGAGGATGAGAGGGGAAAAGTAGTCTCATAAGGACATGTCCAGTGAGGCGGCGAGCAGCCCGGTTTATTGTTTCATCACCGGGCTGACGCAATCAATGAGGCGAGCGCCTTCTGACAAATAGATAGAATGACGCTATTTGCCTGTCGAATTAATCGTTGTCGTTCTCACGCAGCTTCAGCAGCTTGTCGTGAATGACCGCCAGTTCCGGCTTGTGTTCCAGAATTTCTTCGGTGGTCAGGCCGTGCAACTCGTGGGGGAAAACCAGCCATTGGTCAGTTTCATGTACGAAGTAGTCAGGCACTTTGTCGGTTTTGTTGTTGGACGGCTTGAAGTAAGGCGTCGCAATCTTGATGTCTGGGGTGTTCTTACGGCAGGCCGCTTTCAGATCCGTCACCACCTGCTGTACGCTCAAGCCCGTGTCGTACACGTCGTCCACGATCAGTACGGAATCTTCCGAATTCACGCGCTTAACCATGTAGTTCAGGCCATGAACGGTGACATGACGACTTCTTTCGCCAATGCCGGTGTAGGAGGAGGTGCGAATAGCGATGTGGTCGGACTCCACGCCCAGAAAATCCAGCAGCTCCTGCACCGCGATGCCAACCGGAGCGCCGCCGCGCCATACGCCGACAATATAGTTAGGTCGGTAACCGCTCTCGTAAATTTTCAGACCCAGTTTGAAGGAATCGTCGAGAAGCTGTTGAGCGCTGATAAAAGTCTTTTCCACAATATAACTCCCAAATAAGCCGGTGGAAGCCCGGCGAACCATCTGAGAAAGACGCTATGCCGGAAAAAAGGTTGCATAAAATACAGGAAATTTCGGAGAACTCAACATAATAAATCGCGTTTTTGAGAAAATGCCAGGGTTTGGACGAGGTCTACGAAAGACTGTATGACTGGCATGAAAGCGACACGCTGATCACCAGGAATCTGGAAAAGAAATTGTTCCGGCCTGAATCTCGATCTTATCGCCAGACTGCATTTCAATAGCGAGATATTAGCAGAGCAATGATATTGGCTATTAATAATCAGGCGTATGAATGCGCCTGCACGGGGGCTAACCGAGGGAGACAGGGCCTGTCGCGGCGGACAAAAGGTAATGCTCCAAGCCTGCCGCTCATCACTTCCAGCCTATGTGTCCACCAACTTTTTCCAACACATACCCCCGACTCATCCGTTCACTATTAAACATAGCGGCCAGGGCTTGCGCTTCTCTATTGTTGGCGGTGGTCATCAGGAACTTTTTGCCCAGTTCGGATTGCACCATGACTTTATCGCGCACTTCGCCATCCAGCATGGTGTATGCGTAGCGTCCGATGCTTTGTTTAATTCTTGGGGAAGCTTTGGCGTAGGATTCGTCAGAGAACTGGATTTCGACGGAGGGCCGGCCGCCAGAGAGCACTGAGGAGGATTCCACAATATCTTTATCGCTGTACCAGATATCATCAGGCTCGGTCCCTCTAAATACGAACTCGCCGATATGCTGGCTTAAGAATGCCACCAGTTCAGCGTCAGGCGCGCCTCGCGAGAACTCGATGACGCCTTTGCCGTCCACGTCCTTGAACTGAACAGATGAAAATTTGCTTGGAAGAACTTCACTTAAACGGCTCACCAGAACGTCCATATCCTCGTCGGTGCGCTTATCCGCCTGATAGTCTTCGACCTGATAGGTCACTTTCTCGGCCCTTAGGTATTCCAGATCCTTGCATCCGGTGAGGGAGAGCAAAGTGAACAGTAATGCCGCCGCCGTCAGGCGTTGTTTGTAGGTCTTTGTCAGAAAGGTTGTCGAGCTAGTCAAAGAATTTCCCTGCCGATAAATGGACATATTTTATCTTTGCGATTTTCCCAATGAGAGTTCCCCCTCGATGTAGTGCTTCAAGATGCGTTCGCCACTGTCAATCTGTTTGAAAAGCATCGAGACGGAGGGGGCGCCGGCGATGCAACCTTCGACTGGTTCAATGCTTGAGGCGTCAGACAGATACAGCCCCACCTTCTTTTGGTAATAACCGGGAAGGAGCTTACGCAAAGCGATCATGGCGTAGAGCTGTGCGGGCTTGGTTCCCTCCATCTGCAATTTGATAAGCTGCTCCTGCGCATCCGTCTGGCTCAACAGACAACGATAAGCCTTAATGTGGTCAGGAACGGCTCCAGCGAGTCCGGTGCGCGCGTCGGTAAAGCACTCCGTATTTTTTAGAATCTCATAGTCTTTTTCGGAGCACTTCCATTCCGCCAGGGATGGGCCGGAAAACAAACAAAATGATATGAGCGCAATGATTCTTGAACGGTATGTCTTCATGGATGGAAATATCGGAAATCCTTTAAAAAAACAGCGCCTGAGCCAGGGTTGGGCTATTTAACCACAGTCCCATCTTACGGGGAATAACAGACTATTAAGGACTGGACATTTTCCAGCATTCAGAGACTTAGACAATCCGGGTGCGACATTTCGCCGCATTGCCCCCGTCAGTCCCACCGCATATAAAAATATAGGTGTTGGACCTTACAAAAAACATTAGAAATTAACGGCATGGATCGCGCTTTAGCTGTTGTTCGTCACGCATCAATGTCGGCGACTGCTTTGAGAGTTTTGTCTTCTCTCCGCCTTCCCTCTGTCGATTACGGTCCTCGTAATCTGAACCGGCTGTATCCGGTCATATAGAACTAATAACTAGAAATCGCATCAATCGATAGAAGGACATATGTCGATGAAGCTCCCCCCTCTCGTAGAGCCTGCTGCGGAGTTGTCCGCAGCGGAAATCGCCCGCTATAGCCGTCATCTGCTGCTGCCGGATGTCGGACTGGAAGGGCAAAAACGTTTAAAGAACGCCAAAGTGCTGGCGATCGGCGCCGGCGGGTTAGGCTCTCCGGTTTTACTGTATCTGGCCGCCGCGGGCGTTGGAACCCTGGGCGTTGTGGAATTTGATGTGGTTGACGAATCCAACCTGCAACGCCAGATCATCCACGGCGTGTCCGATGTCGGACGCCCCAAAGGCGAAAGCGCCAGAGACGCCATTCACGAGATCAATCCTCATGTTGAGGTGCGCTTGCATAGCGAGCGCCTGGATTCATCCAACGCCCTTGATCTCATCGCCCAGTACGACCTGATCATAGATGGAACCGACAATTTCGCCACCCGCTACCTGGTTAACGACGCCTGCATGCTCGCGGGCAAGCCTTATGTCTGGGGCTCGATTTACCGCTTTGAAGGACAAGCCTCGGTGTTTTGGGAAAACGCTCCCGGCGACGCAGGTCTGAATTACCGGGATCTTTACCCGGAGCCGCCTCCGCCCCATCTCGCCCCTTCCTGCTCGGAAGGCGGCGTGCTGGGCATTCTGTGCGCGTCCATTGGCTCCATCATGGCCACGGAAGCAGTCAAGCTGATCACCGGACTGGGCGAGACGCTGTTGGGTAGACTGGCGGTATACGACGCGCTGGAAATGAACTACCGGTTTATCAAGCTACGTCGCGACCCGCAACGCACGCCAATTACCGAACTGGCGGACTATGAGTTTTTCTGCGGCCTGACCGCAACGACGCAGGACAAAGCCTCTTCAGTTCCCAGTATCGACGCGCACGAGCTCAAACAATGGCGTGACAACGCCAAAGACTTCCAACTGATCGACGTACGGGAAACGACTGAGTGGGACATCGTGCGCATTACAGGCGCCCGCCATATCCCGCAAAACCGCATCCTCGAAGAAGACGTTCTGGTCACGCTGAACAAGGACGCGCCCATCGTTTTGCACTGCAAGTCCGGCGCGCGCTCGCAGCGGGCGTTGCAGTCCCTGCGCGAACGCGGTTTCGACAATGTCCACAATCTCGACGGCGGCATCCTCGCCTGGATTCGGGATGTCGACCCATCATTGCCCAGCTACTGATCCCGGAGGAAGCCAGACATGTTAACGATTCTTTCCGAACTCGTAGACGCCATGGTCCGTCAGGCGCAAGCAGAGCATCCCATTGAGGCCTGCGGCGTCATCGCCGGGCGCGAGGGCTCGGACCGCCCGCTGCGGCTGATTCCCATGCGTAACGCGGCCGCCTCCCCGGATATGTTCATGTTCGATGCGCGAGAGCAGCTGCAGGTATGGCGGGAAATGGACGCCAACGGCGAAGAGCCGGTGGTCATCTATCACTCTCACACCGCTTCCCGCGCTTACCCCAGCAAAGACGACATCCTTTGCGCGGCGGAGCCGCACGCCCATTACGTCATTATTCCCACTGACCCGGAACATGGCAGCGATATCCGCAGCTTCCGCATCGTCAACGGCGCCGTGGTGGAAGAAACCATCAAAGCCGTCGAGCACTATTCCGGAGAAAAACACTTACCACTTTCTGAAGACAGGAGTTCCCATGTCAGTCACCATTCATATTCCAACCGTTCTGCGACCGCTGACCGGAGATCAGAAGCGTATTGAGAGCGGCGGCGAGAATGTGCGGGAAGTGATCGCAAACATGGAGATTCACTATCCTGGCATTCAAGAGCGTCTGATGGCGGACGGCAAAGTGCATCGTTTTCTCAATATCTACGTGAACGATGACGACATTCGCTTCGCCGACAACCTGGATACGCCAGTGCGGACAGGCGACTCCATCACCATCCTGCCGGCGGTGGCCGGCGGCTGCGGCGACAGGCTTGGGTGACGGCCATGGCGTTTTTACTGGAAGGCTGCTATCTCAGCGGCTCACTACGCAACCCGACGCCGGCCCTTGCCCCTTTGTGCGCCTCCCTGCTGTATCAGGCCAACGCTCTCGGGGTGGGTTGGGAAAATGTGGACACGGAATCCGGCGCCGCCTTTGCGTTGCACTATTCAGATTTTGCGTTGCACTATTCAGATGCAGACGCAGCCGCCATCGACTGCGTGCTGGAAGGCTGGTCGGACGCGGTTGACCGCCCGATAACGGAAAACCTGGCTCAGGCGGTCTCTGGACTGATGTCAGTGCATGGTCGCGCCAGCGGCGGAGCGCAGCCTTTGGGCGTGGACTATGTTTCCACCCTCACCGCGGTATTGTCCCTGCAAGGAGTCATGGCCGCTGCGGTGGGACGTCAGCGCGGCGCGTCAGTGCGCACCACGGTCACCAGCTTGACGGCGACGGCCCTGCTCAGCGTCGCGCAGTATCTGGCTGGGGCCACCGCCCCGGACATGCCTGAGCGAATACTTCCTGGCGGCGTCAGCGTGAAAGAACGTCCGCCGTTCGTCTCTGCGGATGGCGTCGTGTTTGAGCTGGAAACCCTGGACGCCTCGCCCTGGCGCAAATTCTGGGGCCGAGTCGGCGTCGACGCCGCCAGCGCGGGTAAAGGCTGGAACGGCTTCCTCCTGCGCTACGCCAAAGCCATCGCGCCGGTCCCCGCTGCGCTCTGCGACGCCCTCGCCGCTCTGCCATTCGAAGAGATCGCACAGATCGCCGATCAAACTGGCGTCGCCCTCTGCAAAGTGCGGACGCTGCAGGAACGCGCCCAGGACCCGGACGCTTCGACGATGTGGCGCAACGGCCCCTGGCGCTTTCAATGCGACGGGGACGCCGCCCAGGCCATGCCGATCAAACCCTGCGCACCCAATACTTCCCTGCCTCTGGCCGGGATGACCGTCATCGAGTCCTGCCGTCGCATCCAGGGCCCGTTAGCGGGACGTCTGTTGTCGTTACTGGGCGCCGAGGTCATCCGTATTGAGCCGCCCGGAGGCGATCCTTTGAGAGGCATGCCGCCGATGGCGGAGGACGTATCCGCCCGATTTGACGCCCTGAATCGAGACAAAAAAGTGCTGGAGATTGACATCAAGTCCGCCGCCGGCAAAGCGGAGGTCATGGCGCTGATCAAACAGGCGGATGTCTTCCTGCATAACTGGGCCCCCGGCAAAGCCGCGGAAATGGGACTGGATTACGACGATATGAAACAGGTGAATCCAGACCTCGTTTACGCCTACGCCGGCGGCTGGGGCGAGACGGCGGAACACGACCTCCCCGGCACCGACTTCATGGCCCAGGCGTATTCCGGCGTCGCCGCCAAAATCGCCGCAACATCAGGGCTGCCGGGAGGCGCGCTGTTTACCGTACTGGACGTACTGGGCGGCGCCGTAGCGGCCCAGGGCGTCACCGCAGCGCTATTAGCGCGATCGCTCGGGCGGGCCCGCTCCATTCGTGTGGATACCTCTCTGCTCGGCGCAGCCAGCCTGCTCTGCGCAGAGGACTTAGGAGCCCTGCTGAGCCCGTCCAGCGACAAAGGCGTGACTGCACTGACCGAGCAACCACTCTCTACGCCAACTGCCTTAAACGGCGTGTACGCCACCGCGCAGGGCCTGCTTGCTATCGACTGTCTGGATGAGCGCTCCGCATCCCGGCTCGCAATCGCTGTCGCCGCCGCGCCAGAAGAGTCCGATGGTCTGACCCCGGAGCGTCTGCAACACATTCTCAACAGCCGCAAGGCGCAAGAGTGGGCTGCGTTGTTCGAGACCAGCGGCGCGCCCGCCGCAGTCGTCATCGAAGACCTGACCGAGATCAGCCGCGACCCCAGGCTGGCTTCCGCCCTCACCAAGGACGCCTACATGCGGGTGAATTCACCCTGGAGATTTCAATGAACCATTCCGGCATTATCGACCTGGTTCCTGCTGCGTTGCGTAAGCAATGGGCCGAGCAAGGTCTATATCCCAACCGCACCGTGTTCCAGATGTTCCAGATGTATGCGGAGCAGGCGCCGGATAAGGCCGCCGTACTCTCGACCGACTCCGCCTTCACCTATGGCGAACTGTTAGATAGAGCCCTGCGTCTGGCGACCCGATTGCGGGAAATGGGCATCGTCGCCGGCGACGTGATCGCCTACCAACTGCCCAATAGCTGGCGCTGTTGCGTGGTGGATCTGGCCGCGGCGGCGATAGGGGCGGTCGTCGCCCCCTTTCCGCCGGGTCGGGGCCGTCTGGATATCCAGTCCCTGCTGAAGCGTTGCGACGCCCGCGCCATCCTTGCGACGCCGGAATATGGCGGCGTGGATATGTGCGAACTGATCGAGTCTCTGCGCCCCACCACCCTGTCCTTGCGATTGCTGATAGCGGACGGTGACGACGCGCCGGAAAACTGGTCTCGTTTGGAGCAGTTGTTTCAGGCTGAACCCATGTCGGTTGAGGATCTGCCATATGTTTGCCCTGACTCGCCGGTACGCCTGCTGGTTTCTTCCGGCACAGAGTCCGAGCCCAAGCTGGTGGCTTACTCCCATAATGCATTACTGGGCGGACGCGGACGTTTTCTGCAGCGTTTACACCCCGATGGCGCCAGTTTTCGCGGCATGTATCTGGTGCCGCTGGGCTCGTCTTTTGGCTCCACCGCCACCTTTGGCGTGCTGTCCTGGCTGGGCGGCTCCCTCGCGGTGTTGCCCCGTTTCGATGCGGAGGAAGCTATCCGCGCGATTGAAACGCTACGCCCCACCCACATTCTCGGCGTTCCTACCATGATTCAGCGCATGGCGGCGGAGCCTTTATTGGCGGACATCGACAAGTCCAGCCTGGTGGCCATTGTCAGCGGCGGTTCTGTGATTGACCCCGCCAGCATTCAACGCTGCGTGGACGCCTTCGGTTGCGGCTTTATCAGTCTGTATGGCTCCGCGGATGGCGTGAACTGCCATAACACGCTTGATGAAGCACTGGATGTGGTGTTCCGCAGCGTCGGCCGTCCCAACCCGGACGTCTGCGCGATTCGCATCGTCGACGACGCCGGCAAGGAAGTCGGTCCTGGCGAGGTAGGAGAAATTCTCGCCCGCGGCCCGATCAGCCCTATGCAATACGTCAACGCCCCGGAGCTGGACGCCCGTTATCGCGACCCGGAAGGCTGGGTGTATACCGGCGACCTGGGCCTGCTGGACCCCGAAGGTTACTTACGCCTCTCCGGGCGCAAGAAAGACGTCATCGTGCGCGGCGGCGCCAATATCAGTACGGTGCAGATTGAGAATCTGGTCACCTGTTTTCCGGATGTGATCAGCGCCGCCTGCGTGCCGGTTCCAGACCCCGACCTGGGACAACGGGTATGCCTGTGTCTGAGCATGCGCAGTGGAGCGGATCGCCCTTCCCTCACCGAAATCACCAGCTTCCTGCGGGATCAGGGATTGGAAGTGAATAAATTGCCGGAGTATTTACGCTTCATACGCCACTTTCCACTCACCCCGGCGGGCAAAGTCGACAAGAAGCGGCTCACCGCTGAAGTCGCTTTTCTGGAACGCAGCGCGTGCGCAGTTTAGCCACAGGAATGGCCTCACCCATGACCAAGAACGACAACGCTTTCGCCCCCAATACGTCCCATAACGAGCTGGCGCAACGCATATGCGCCTTTGTTAGTGAGCGGGTGATTCCCCATGAAACCACGCTGGCCAGAGACGATAACGCTGCGTTGACGCTGCAGTCCACGCTCGCCGCCGAGGCCCGCGCCCAGGGTTTGTGGGGGCTGTATTATCCCGCCGCCCTGGGCGGAGCCATCGTCACGTTAAGCGAATATTTGCCCATCGCGGAACTGGAAGGACGCTCTGAGTTCGGACCGGAAATCTTCGGCGGGCGCGCCGCGCTGGATGTCCGCATGCTCTCTTTGCACGGGAGCGAGAGCATCGCAAGACGCTTCCTGCAACCGCTGGCCGCAGGCGATGCGGTGTCCGCCTATGGCATGTCTGAACCGGACAGCATCGGCTCCATTCCCGCCACCATTAACCTGCTGGCGCAGCGGGAGGGCGACGGCTGGCGTCTGAATGGCCGTAAGTGGTTTATCTCCAGAGCGCGACGGGCGGATTTCATCACGGTCGTGGCGCGCACCCAGGCGGACGCGCCGCCGCAACAGGCTTTATCCATGCTGGTTATGCCCACAGACACGCCCGGATTCAGCATCCTGCGCGACCTCGACATACTGGGTCGCCGCAATGGCCAGCACGAGCTGCTGTTCGACAATGTCCGGATTCCTCAAGACCATCTGTTGGGTGAGCTGCACGGCGGCATGGCGTTGATGAAACAGCGGTTACGCCTGGGCCGATCCATTAACGCCGCCCATTGGATCGGACTGGCGCAACGCTGTCTGGACCTGCTCGGAGAACGCGTCAACAGCGAGCGCGGTCGCCTGGCGCGACTACCGGACAAACAACTTATCCGACGTCTGGCGTTTCTCACTCATCAAGGCATCGTCAGCGCACGCGGGCAATTGCAGTTGGCCGCCGCCAGACTGGACGCGGGCCTGGATGGCGACATGGAGGTCAACATGGCGAAAATCGCGGCCTCCCACGCGCTCAATCAGGCTGCGGACAGTGCTATTCAGGTGTTCGGCGCGGAGGGGTTATGCGACGCCACGCCCCTTTCCAATATATTCCGATACGCCCGCGCCACCCGCATTCTCGACGGCGCCGACGAAGTGCTGATCAACACCGTGGGACGCCGAATTCTGGACGGCTATGGCGCCGGTGCGGATCAAGGCGCGCCACAACAGGCTGCGACTGAGCGGGAGACAACACAATCATGAACGCCATTGCGCCGACGTTGCGTCAGTCGCCCTTGCGCAGCCTGAGCCTGCATGCCGTATTACTGCTGTCCATGACGCTGCCGATGCTGATCCTGTACGCCATTGGCGCCCTGGGCCCGCTGCTGATTCAGGACCTGGGCATCGAGCCCGGCTGGCTTGGTTACGTCACCATGAGCGCCTTCGGCGTGGCCGCTGTGCTGTCTTTGGCCGCAGGGCCGTTGGTTGAGCGTCTGGGGTCGCGGCGCGGCTTGCTCCTGTTGTTTGTGAGCGTGGCGCTGGCCTACGGCCTGATGATCACCCTGCCCGGTTTTGCCGGCGTCATCGCCGCCGTGGCGGTGTGCGGCGTCGCCCAGGCATTGTCGAACCCCGTCACTAATCTGTTAATCGCCCAACGGGTCGCCCCCTCGCGTAAAGCATTCGCCGTTGGCCTGAAACAATCCGGCGTGCAGCTCGGCGCCTTGATCGCCGGCGGCTTACTGCCGCTGATCGCCGTTACTTTCGGCTGGCGCGCCGCTATAGCGACCATCATCCCCGTAGCGCTGCTATTGGCTGTCACCGCCCCGGCTCTGGCGCCGCCGGCGCCTCCTTCCGATTCGCGTCGCCCTTGGCTGCCTGCGCGGCCGGGAGGATTGTTACTCAACCTGATGGCCGTGCAGGCCTGCGCAGGCGTTACGCTATCCGCATTCGTAACCTTTCTGCCCGTGTTCGCCACCCGGCAGGGCGTCAGTCAACCGGACGCAGGTCTGATGGTGGCCGCATTCGGCTTGATGGGCGTCATGTCGCGCCTGACACTCACCTCCCTCTCCGCCAGACTTCAGGATGAATCCTGGATGTTACTGGGACTGATGGCGCTTACCGCCATAGCCATTGGAATCACCCAACAGGCGGACCCGGACAGCCATTGGCGTCTGTGGGCCGGAGTATTAGTGGTGGGTCTCACCGCCGTGGCCACCAACGCTGTAGCCATGGGCATGTTGTTACGGGACAGCGTTTTCGGAACGCCAGCGACGGCGTCAGGTTTGTTGTCCGCCGCGTTCTTCGGCGGATTCGCTGCGGGCGCGCCCCTGTTTGGCGCCGTCTCGGGGTCTTCATACGGCTTCAGCGGCGCCTGGAGCGCCCTGGTCGTGGTCGCCTTAGCCGGTTCTGTCGCAGCGCTGGGCCTGGCCTTGCTGCGACGCAGGAGCGCCTCATGAGCCAATTGCCAACTTCCCCCTGGGACGGGGACGCAGCGGCGCTCTCCCAACAGGAGATCAGCAAAGCCATTGCATCGCTGATGCGACGCCTGGACGTCATAGATGCACAATGCGGCGCTGGATATCCGTTGTTCTCCAACGATGGGGTGCAGTGGAAAATCTCTTCCGGCGGCTCCTGGATGGGCGGTTTTTGGGCCGGCTGCTGGGGGCTGCGGGCGCTTGTTTCAAAGTCCGCCGCCGATCGCGACAAAGCGCTGTCTCTAAGCGCCGCGCTCTCAGACAAATTGCAGGCGGACACGCTCAATCGCAGCCTGATTTTCTGGTATGGCCCCGCTCTTTGTGGACGCTGGCACCATGACCCGGAAGCGCAACGCCTCGCTTGCCAAGCCGCCGTCGCTGTTGCGTCCAGCTTTGACGCAGAGCTTGGCTACATGCCATTGGGTTGCGACATGGGCGGCGGCGCGGACGGACGCCTGCGCCTGTCCGTAGACGCTTTGGCGGCGACCATTCAGCTGCTTGGCGCCCATGGCGATGAAGCCTTGGACACAGCAGCCCGCGCGCATACCGACGCCCTGATCGCCGCCTGCTTCACCGCCAGCGGCGCCTGCAGCGCGGAAGCTCAATCCAGGCTGCAACAAGAGCCTCGACAATATATTTTGCACACGCTGGACCGCCCCGGCGGCTGGTCACGCGGGCAGGCCTGGGCGATGTTGGGGCTGAGCCACGCCGCCAGACGCTGGGGCTCTCCCTATCTCGACTATGCCAGAGCGGCCTGTGTGTATTGGCGTCGCTCCCGCCGCACGCCATTTCCCGCTGACCGGCCGGAGCGTAGCGACAGTTTGTCCGACCCGTCCGCCACGCTGATCGCCGCTATCGCCATACTGTCACTCTCCGAGTTACTGGACGACGGCGACAGTTGGCGCGCCTATGCGGCGCAGCAAATCGCCGCGCTCGTACGCAGCTCATACTTCGTGCGCCGCGATGGCGCTGCACACCCCGGCGCTTTCATCGGCGCCTGTTACCGCACCTGCGCCGCCGGTTGTGAACTGGTGGAGTCGCCCTGGAGCAGTTTTTTCCTGCTGCAAGCATTGTGCATGCTTGCCGGCCTTATTGATGGAGCGGAACAAGGAGCCCAGTTCCGTTCTGTTAATTATGCAGACAAATAGCTTTCTTCTATTTGTCCGCAACAACAGGGCCGGCGCCTGTCAGGCCCTGTCCGCCGTGGCTAATTACCACGCAGGCGTCTCCATGCGCCTGATTATTAACATGTTAAGAACACCGCCAAATACCTCTGAGGAAATAACATGAAAAATAGACATAACAAAATATATTCACCGCCAATCCCTTTCCGTACTCTGCTCGCCGCCTTAACGCTGAGTTCGGCGCTGGCCGCGCCCGCGTTCGCCAACGACGGCCTGACCCAGGAGCAGCAAGTGGTCAAAATCATCTCCGAGACCTATGACCAGCCTGACCACAAGGTGGAGACAGCGCCCGTCATCGTGGTTGACGACTACGCCATCGCCGACTGGATTCAGGGCGAACGGGGCGGGCGCGCCCTGCTGCGCCGGGACGGCGATAAGTGGATGGTGCTGGCCTGCGGCGGCGATGAATTCAAGAAAGCGGATCTGTTGCATAAAGCCGGGATTCCTCAGGACACCGCTTCCCAGCTCATTTCTGAGCTGACTGAAGCGGAACAGTCCATTAGCCCGCAAAAGCTGGCGCAGTTTGGCCTTTTCGGCACGCCGAATGATCCGGGCATGTCCGCACACCATCAAAACCATCCACAAAACTGATCCGATCAGGCCCAATAAGCAGTTAAACAAGTCAGTACTATGAAATTTTCACCCAAAAAACTAGCCGTGGCGGTCGCGTTGACCGCCGCTGGCGGCGCGCATGCGCAGACCACCGTTCTGGAGCCATTGGTGGTGACCGCCAAGCCGGTCATTGAAGAAGTTGAAGTGGATATGTTCTCCAGCACGTCCGCGGTTGTCACTGAAGAGCAGATTCGCGATCAAAACGCAGTGGATCTCACTGCTGCGTTGCGTCGCACGCCGGGCGTGCAGATTTCCCGCTATAACCCGGTCGGCGCGTTCGGCGGCGATCAGGGCGGCGCGGTGTTCATCCGCGGCATGGGCGTCACCCGTCCCGGCAGTGAGATAAAGACCTACATCGACGGCCTGCCCCTGTACATGGGCTTATGGGGACACCCACTGTTGGACCTCCTGCCGGTCAACGCCATGCAATCCATGACCGTGTACAAAAGCCCGCAGCCGCAGATCAACGGCAATAACTTCGCTTCCATCGATCTGCATACCAAGCGGGCGACAGAGGAAGGGACTCACGGCGCCGCGCGTATCTCTGCAGGCACATATCACACACTGGTGCAGCAGGCGGAGTTGACCAGCCGCAATGGCGATCTGGATTTTACGCTGGCGCAAGGCTACGCCACTTCCGACGGCCACCGCAAAAACGCAGACGGCGAATTGAAGAATCTTTTCGGCCGGGTTGGCGCGCAACTGAATGAGCACTGGGCAGCCTCTTTCAGCGGGTTGTACGTGGACAACGAAAGCACTGATCCGGGCAAAGAAGGAGACCCCGAACCGGATGTCGCGCCGGAGTACAACACCCAGGCCTTCATGCTGGCGACCACACTGTCCCACGAGCATGGCGACTGGTCCGGCGAGTTTAGCCTGCATCACAGTTCCGGCGAAGGTAACTGGTATCACCAGGGCGGCGGTGATGGCGACACGCTATCGGATTTCACTATGAGCGGTTTGCGCTGGCGCGAGCAATTTTCGCCCTGGATGGACGGAACCCTGGTCGCCGGTCTGGATTACGATCGTGTCTCCGGCGAAGCGCACTTTAATCGCGACGATCCCACCAGACGCGCTTACCTGGACGCGCCGACGTTCAAGTTGTGGTCGCCCTATGTCGGTCTCAGTCACTTGTTCATGCTCAACGATGAATGGATGCTGTCGCCGTCCATCGGCGTGCGTTATTACGATCACAGCGAGTTTGACGCCCAGACCGCGCCTTATGCAGGCCTGTCGCTAATGTCGGACTCATTGACGCTGTTCGTCAACGCCTCCCAAGGGGTCAATTATCCGGGTCTGGAAGCGCCAACATTAGCGACGGCGATACCGCCTCTGGCCGACAGCTGGAAACAACTGGAAGCGGAAGAGCTGGATCATTTGGAAGCCGGCGCCAAGTTCGCGTTGACAACCACCACCCAGATCGACCTCAGCGTCTTCAAAGACAAGGTGAAAAACCGCTACGTCTTCGCTTTTCCTCCACAGGTCTCCAGCCCACAGTTCATTAACTTCGGCGACTACAGTATGCGCGGCGTCGAATTATCGGTCAGCCAGGCGTTGCCGGCGGGATGGTCCCTGTTTGGCGGGCTGACGCTGCTCGATCCGGATATCGACAATCTTCCCTATACCCCGGAGCGGGCGTTCACCGCGGGCCTGAACGGCGCTATTGGCCCCTTCCGCCTCGCCGTGGACGCCCAGCATCAATCCGAGGTTTGGGCGTTGACTCGCAAACGGGCGTCAGGGGATGTCAATGCGGAGAAAGTCAGCTGCTTCACCGTGGCCAACATGCGAGTGTCCTATCCTCTGTCTCCATTGGGTCAGGACGGCGAAGTCTTTGTCGCCGTGGAGAATCTATTCGACCGCGAATACGCCTATCGCCCAGGCTATCCCATGCCGGGCCGCTGGGCTCAGATTGGATTGTCCGCGAGCTTTTAGAAAAGCAATCCTGGCAAGGATGTCCCGACCGCCAGGGCGGAATAGCCAAACACTCTATTCCGCCGATAACTCAGCCGCGCGTCTGCATGCTTCTTCCGACTTGGCGTAAACAATGTACTGGTAACGCAAGCCGGAAGAAGACGCTTCCTCACAGTCGCTATACCCTTGTTTCTCCAGATAGATCGACAGGGGAATATGAATCATCACAGGGAGCACGAAGATCATCGCCAACCCTCCCAGCAAAACAGGCTGTAATAGTTTAAAGATGCGGTTTTCGGTCTTTTTGCGTAATGGCTTTTTTACCGCCTCCAGCAGCTCCAATCCTCCCATCACGCAAAGGGAAAACAGACTCAAGCCTATCCCCAGCATGCTGAATAACGCCGGCTCGACATACAAACTGGGCGGCAACGCCGCCACCTGCCGGACCGTCGACGCCACCGCAAAACCAAACCACACCAAAGCACCAAGAGAGATAGCCGTCAGTACAACCAAAATAACGACTTTCTTTGCGACAGACGGGGTACCTTTTTGAGACAAAACAGGGATTCCTTTTGAGTTACGGATTGATGTGGGCGCGCAGGTTACCAAGTGGGTATCTAATCAGACTGTGGGGTAAAAAACGATGTTGCTACTTTCGGTTGACTCAATCTTTGTGACCTTAACACTCTTGTACTCGGGTGAAAACGAACGCCTCTGCGCTTTGAGTCCAATGCCCGGAACGGGCTGCGCGCTAAAATTTGCCAGATAGTTGCCGCCCCTTAACAAATAACTATTAGGCGTCCCAGGCGTTATCTTCGTAGTAAGACTTGATAGAAGATAGCGTCATTTCCCTCAAAGGTTCTCCAGTATCGTACTCGCGCGCGAAGAATAAGAACTCACGTGAAGGCGATTCAAACTGGAGAATAGCGCAACCTAAATCCATGAAGTAGAGCGATCCGCCCTGGGCTTGCCCATAATCAGCGCTCAGGTTAGCCAGATGAAGTGCGGCCGAGAGCTTATCCATTTTCTGAACATCTTCGCCAACAATAATCAGGTGTTCAACATCGGCTGGATAGATCGAAAATGCGCTAAGTTTGCCGTCTTGATAATCGCAATCTCCAAAGCCACAAACCTCTGACTGCAGAGATTCTACCTCCGACTTTGACATGCCAAATTTTAGTGGTCCCAAGCCAACGAAGGGCTCAAAAATGAGATCCATACTGCAGTTCCTCTTAGTTCTTCGATCTATCCGCTCAGTATAGTGTTTCAGGCCATCTAACCCTGGCAGAGCGGCCCAGTTTGGAGCGCCCGAGAAAGCCCAAAACACCAACCGATTATTGTTGGTATCGAATAGATTCTGATGGACCGGTTAGAATCAATAGATATCGACCTATCCGGACCGACTGATATTGATCGAGTAGAATCGCGAGATATTGGAATATGCATGACTCTACTCTGGCTAACGCCGCTCTAACTGAACTGAGCATTGCGTAGTAAAGTGAACGAAGCGATCCACGCAATTAGCTGATGCGCACATTCTTTGCGTCACCAGTCTAAAGTTTCTAACTGCGAATTACGCGTCATTATCATTTAAGACATCAATAATGGAATCGTGAAAGTTCCTAAAATTCTCTTGCTGATCATCCCAAACTGGATGTAGAGCAACTAATTTTTTTGCATCACCAAGAGAAATTGATTTAGTTTCTTTCACAAGCTTAATTGACTCAATTATACTCGCCCCTTCCGCACGTAGTAATTGCAATGCACCATCAATATCATCGATCTCTATGAGTTTCTTAGCTTTCACTTGAAGTTCTGTATTCATTACCCGCCTCGACTGTGGTTAACGCCGCAACTTACGCATGAGCGGAGCGAATCCGCAAGATTGCTTTGTTATAACTCTACTTCTCAGTGCGGTGCTCATGGATTAACTCTGAGACACCTATGTTTTTTGATTTACCACCTAGCTCGATTATTGACTTAGAAACAAATGGATTTTTCGTTTTTCCCCATATATCAATGAGCGCTGCAACACAATAATAGTGAGCTTCAGTGTCCTCAGGATTTTTTAGCATACTGTTAATCTCCGGGACTATATCAATCGAATTAATTTCCATCGCCCACTGGGAGGCCCAGTAGCGCACCCCATAGTGCTTACTTGCCAGAGCGTTTTTTAAGTGAGGTAAAACCACCTCTGATTTAAATGGCCTAAATATATCATCGCAGATCTGATAGACGCCAAAACCACTTCCATCACCGAATGAATTGAGAACAAGTGGAATAGCACGTTCATCGGGGTTTGAAATCAGGAACGTCCTAACTTGATTGAACATATCAATATCGGCTTCCGATACATCCTCATCCGCTGGCAACGGCTGATGCTTTCTAAGAAACTCTAGTGCTTTATCAATATTCATTATCAATTATTAATCTTCCAAAATAGACAAAATGAAACGCTATACTTTCCACGTCTTTTTGTCGACCATTCGTAATAGCTTTGTCAAGCATTTTCTTGCACCCAAGTTAGACCAACTTCTTCATCTACAGTAGAGCAACAAAATAGAAGGGAACTTCCGTGCGTGCTTTTCTGTGGAATAAGGTCTTCCTTATTTTTTATGGCTTTCACCATATCGAGATAGAAGCTATTATCGGGAGCTATACCCGCTACTTCTTTTTCAGAGAGGTTTACCGCTCCATAATCACCTAATGATAGATTACGCCCAATATTTGCTTGCCAGAGCATGGCCTCTTCAATACTACCTTCCTCAATAATTCGGCGAAAATGCTTCATGCTGTATTTGTTCTATTCAAGCAACTGATTTTCTGGGTTTTGTTTTGCATCTATACAGACGCTAACAAATCCCGACTCATGGTCGTGATTATAGCAAAGGTGGAAATATCTAAATCCTTAGCCTTTGTTGAGGCTTCATCTATTAGGTTTTCAAATATCCCAATCATATTCATTATTGCAAGTGCGCGTTTTTCAATTTCCAAGCTTCGAAGATATCCCCTCCAGCCCACCGATTCCAGTGTAAAAGCCCCGAAAATCCAAGCTGGCTTACTTACGAAAAACGGTGTGTACGCATATACGCTTTCTTCGGGGTCCGTTATCACCACAGGCTGCAGCGAGCGCCGCTTTTTGGAGCCCTCTACCTTTGCTTGTTAGGTGTTCCACTGGATAATTGCATTATCGATTTCATCTTCCCAGCAGTGCTCTTCCAGTATTTCCAGATAGTTACTTTTCAGAATCTCAAGACTATCACGAACAGCTAAGCGCTGTTCATTTGAAAACAGAGAAAACTGCTCTGATCCAGAATTTAGTCCAATTTTATTCAGAAATAAGCACATATAAGGAACGCCATCCTTATTATTCCGACCCGTAACAGCCAGCTCAATTAGCCTAGGTATGTAATAGCCCATTGCTTGTGGAGTTAAAAATGATGAGACTCCCCAGCAAACTGTCCCCACTTGCTCAGGTGATAGATCCCTACGATCAGCTCTATTTACTTCGTCAGTATGATCTCGGCATTCCTCACAATGGTGTATATTAGTTGCCAGATCAGGCTTCTCAAACGACTCGAAAAAATTATATGTATTTTCTACAAAATCGGCGACTTTCATGGTTACACCTGCCCCAGCCATAGCCAGTCAAAAACTGCGCAGCAGTTTGAGGTCCAGCCCAAACAGCCGGCGAGGTTGACGCGCTTGTTATGCTCTATTTGCACTCTGATGCCCCGTCGACTGAAGCTACAACCTGACCATTGGAATCCAGGTAGCTTAACTTACCATGATTGTAGATCGCGTTTAGAGATGTGCTAAACATGTGAGTTTCATAGACACTGCTTGGCAACTCAGTACCATCAAAATAATAAATAACACCATTATCACTGATAGCAAAACAATAATGACTCCAATGTTCACGTCCTTCACCATTAGCAGGAATACGCAAAAGTTCAGAATCATTGTGATGATAAAAAATGGCTATATCTGTCGGCATTTCATTTCGTAAATTTACCTTATAGACAGGTGGACAACCTGCTAAAAATCCGCAAACTGTAAGTATTAACAGTAGATTAATTTTATTCATGAGCATAACGTCTTCGGGCGACCGCAGTGGAGCTATATTTGTGATAAAAAGGAGCAAATCGACGTACCCAAAATATGGCGAAGCTTAGGTTGTTCCACTGCTTGCGATTGTTGTGCATGCGATGTACTTCAGCGCCAACGCTAAGCGCCTATGTACACCGATAAATAGTCACTCTCCTTGCTGGTAGATGCGATATGGACTATTACCGTTTTTTCCAAATCTAAAACGGGATGATGAGCGAGCCTTTTCGAGTAAGCGAAAACCGCTTCAAGGGGCTCATTATCGTGCCACGTAGTCATCACACATTTCTCATTTGGAATATCACCGTAGCTGAATGCTTCAAGATTAGCGAAATCAACTGAATCATCCCAACTACTTGCTTCAATACCCCACGCCATCATGTATAGACAGCCAGCTTTGACTAAGCTTCTGCTAAGGTCATGTTGCCACTCGAGAGAAACCGGTTCTTCTATCACAACTATGGCGCGAAATGGTTCAGAAGACAAAACCGATAAATTCTCTGCGTTTGGCTTTATGTTCAAATATTCAATCTTCATGAAAGCGCTCATGCGCGTATCGCAAGGCATTGGGCCGACTGAAGCGTAGCGTATCCCAGCCACGATAATGGCGACATTAGCGCCTTGTTAGGCAAGATCTGGCACATTACTTTTTATCACTTCATTTGGTATTGCAAGACGGAAATCAATCCGCACCAGCTCACCAGCAGATGTATTTTTAAGAACCGGCGCTTCATCAAGGGACTGACTTTGGGGAAACACGAGCAGAGATAAGTATGGGTTCTCCCTGATTGTGGAATACATAAGCATCGCCCCCATATCAGTCCTTTTCCAGTGATTAGGGCCTTCTAGAATCTTGCCCACAGCATGATAGACCACCCTTATGCTAGACCCATTTTCGTTATCGCTAAATTTGTATACGTCGGTAGGGTGCTCTAGCTCCACTCCAACCCTTGTGAGTTGCCCCTGTAGCTCTTCTGGAAGCACATCCTTTAAGCAGTGTTTCCAGATAAAACACCACTCACAATCGCAGCCATATGCTGGCACACCCTTTTGATTCTGAATTTCATGGGTTGCCTCTAAGTGAGTAGCCAATTTCCATTCGGAAATTGGAATTGTGGGGCGTCGTCTTTTCATAATCGGCTACCGCTAGCTTTCGGGTAGCCAGTGCAACGTGACAGTTGTCTCAGACGCGAAAGCGGCGACAACAGCGCCTTGTCAGGTGATACTACTGCTAGTTTCGTATAGAGCCCCATAAATCTTCAAACTCATTTTGCGTAATCTGTTTTGCATCAAGATGTTCTTTGCCGCATTTTAGGTTTTCATCGGTTAATTCTGACGGATCTGTGAAGTCATACTATTCATCATTCTCTTCGTGTCGCGCTGCTGCCTCAAGATCGCCATCTATTCAACTATTACGATTAATTACTCCATCAACCATTTGTGATTGGTAGAAGCTGTCCGAGCTTTCAGCTTCTACATCACCGCAAACACACTTCTTTTCGCCTAATGCTTCAAGCAGCAGAGAGCGTCCAGCGCGAAGGGCAACGCCGTATTGACTTGCTACGACTTTTTGCTAGTCGAGCTCAATAGCACTCTCTATTGCCTCTTTAAAAAACTGAAGTTCGTTTCCCTTTAGTTCGTAGTTGATGGCTACGCACTGTTCTATACCAGGGTCATAATGCTCATGGAACTTGACGCAGTAACTACCATTAACACTAACTTCAATTACAGCACCGAAACTCTGCTCAGGGACACTACCGGTTATGTATATGAGGTCATTTCCAAGTTGAGCTTTTCTATATTCCTTTGACTCTTCCCATATCATTTTGGAGCTACCATCAGGATAACCACACCGCTGAAAGTAAAACTCATCATTACACCTATAGTTTTTGCAGAATTCTAGAAAAGGCTTAACCATCAAGACACTAGCTTCATACTTACTTGCAGCTTTAGGGACGATACTCTTTTCTACAAAGTTATTGATCCGATCATCTATATACGGATAACTCTCAAGATAAGTTAATGTACATTCAACTACATGAGTTCCTCTAATTTCATTTGGATTATCATCCCACCCATTGAATTCTGAATAAGGCGGAAACCAAAGGACATAAAACTTTTCATCTTCCCGAAGTTCAGTACCTAAAGAAACATAAACTATTCGATTTTCACCTGACTTTGGAACGATTTCCGAATCTTGTTTATCAATCTCGTAATCTCTAGCCCAAAAACCTGCTTCTAAATCCATACCTGTCCATTAAATCCTAGCGCCGGAGATAGCTTCTGGCACTAAGCGCAGCCGAGCTCCGGTCGGTTTTAGCCCCTGTCAAAATATTTTAAGCACTCAGATAACCCCATTCGAATGTCAGCTCCCCTGCACTGTATATTATCTTTACTTTTATATGAGTGATTACACCAGTTTCTCTATTTATAGCCTTGAATTCAAGATTCGAGTCCCCTAAACAATCACAGCCTCCTTTCGCTATATATAAGCTTACTATTCTATCGTCGCTTTTGAGCTTAGGGCGATCCTCAACAAACTGGAGTTCTATCTGCTTTCCATCTTGATTTTTCAGAGACATCGACTCAACTGTAACCCAACTCGGATGAGTAAGGAAAATTCGTGGATCTGAATCAATAAAAACGGGAATTATTGGTGGAAGAGGAACAATCAATGAAGCCATAACGCTGTGTGTTTTTGATCCACAATAAAATTCTATTGCAATCTCTTCACTCAGCATATCTGATGTTTCAGCTTCCAGCATCTCCATCTGAGTAAGTCCAGATAAAGCACAACCCTGCAATAAAAATAGAAAATAAATAAAACCATAGAACTTTTTCAAGATTTTTCGAGCCTCTTTCATTTAACGTTTCAGCTAATCCGCCACACGCAATGCAGTCAACTTGAACGGCTTGTTAAGGCGGGCTTTACGCCCCCTTCTACCCGTTAATATTTACTCCAGCTTTGTTTAGCAAAAAAGCAATACGTCTAGCGAATTCATAATCTGACAATTGTCTTGCTTGCTTCGGAACCTTTAACTTTTCCAGCACTGAAACTCTATTTCCAAGGGTTTCGCACTTTGCTTCAAGGCGCGTCGTCTTTTTGCTCAGTTTCGCGTTTTCGCTCCTGAGCTCCCGCACAAGATTTTTCAAATAAGCGATATCAGACTTTTCTTTTTCTGATAGAGGTACTTTATTATTTTTCACAATTTACGTTCTCAAGACATATTGAGAATGCGCATTTTCCTATTGCAACAAGTTGAAGATAGTTCCTCCAGCCCACCGATTCCAGTGTACCCCCCCCCCAGAAGTCCAAGCTACCCCCTTTACGAAAAACCATGCATGCGCATATACGCTTTCTTCGGCGGCCCGTTATCACCACTGGCCAGCCTTCAAGTTATTGAATCGCATGTTTTTTTAGAAAGCATCACTCTAATCTTCCCAATAGAACAACGCGTCGTACAACTTAAAAGCGCCTTCATTCAACACGGTAGGAACCTTGATCTGGCGAGGCAGCGCCTTATTCAGATCAGATTTATACAAGCGCAACAGCCCAAAGTCTTCCAATATGGGATGAATTGTCTGAGCCAGCTGTATGACATTCGGCGTACGAAGCTGATCCAGGCCATTAAAAGAGGGTAGCGAATGAAAACCGGAGGTGGGAACGGGGGCTTCCATCAATACAAAATAAGGCGACAAGCGGCTGAACAGAACTTCCAGCCCCATTTGTTCAGGGGCGTCTTGTCCCTGCGCCGCCTTACCCTGGTAAAAACAGACGTCGACAAATGACGCGTAGCCGGAGCCGTAGTGTTCCCATTCGGCATGAAACTGGGCCATCGTCAATTGCGACCCCCTTGCGCAGACGTACTTATAGAAACTATCGACAGCTCGCTCGTCTCCGTCGCACCAGGGCAGCGCGTCTGAAATCGGCTGCTGATTAAGTAACCGGGTAATGTGCTCGTTGGTGAACAAAGAATCCTCCCTGGCGACTACGAATTACCTTAACAAGCCAGCGCGCCGATGGTTATGGCGTCGCCGGAGAACAGTTGAAAGTTCATGTTCTGACCGGGGCACAGGTGTTCGCCGTTGTGACGGTGTATGTGAATATCGACGATAGCTTCGCCGTGCACGGAGTTTTTGTCCAGATAATAGAAATACTTGGACTCCCCTTCCGGCAATGGGATGTTGTCGTCGCCGTCATAGGGTCGGATGCTGGCGCTGAAGGCGTTCGCATATTGCGTCAGGGCCTCGCCCAAGGTGGCGGCGGGAGTTTCGAATGGAGTGTTCTCGACCAGGACGTATTTATCCTGTACGGGGCATTTCTCAAAACGATATCGGGGGGTTGCCGGACCAATAATTCTGACCATGAATACTTCTGTCTGATTGAAAAGAATAGGCGTCGCCAGGTGGCTGAACCGGATTGCGGGTTCAGGTTGCGCAGACCGGCGCAACAGCGACCTTATCAATAAGTCGAATACCCTTTCGAAGCTGCGCCGTCACTGGCGCGACAGACCGTTGCGCACTCCTGATACCGGTTAGCGTTGGCGGCCGTATTAAGGTATAACACCCGTGGAGCGGACGGTGAATCGGCCATTTGTCCGTGTTTTCAGAGATAGTTCCAAGAGGATATTCCGTCGTGAAAGAACTGGAGCAACTTTTAACCGTTTCCGCCATTCAAGACGCCAACTGGGCGTCGGATTTGCTCGCTCACATGACCACCAATGACGATGATGCTGTCGAAGCGGCGAATGAGGCCTGCGACGCCATACTCGCGCATCCCGACGCCATTGCTCACCCACGCTGGCCGGAACTGGTGGAGGCGGCGATCAACGCCTCCCGCGACTTCGAGGACGTAGCGGAGGAAGTCTACGGCGAACGCATTTCTTTCGAAGATGACGAAGGGGGGCTGTGTCAGGGGTTCGATGGATACAGCACTACCTACAGCGTCGCTCTGCTGCTTGGCGAGAAAACCACCCGCGTCCACCCACAATGGTTTGATTTGGTCCTCGCGCTGATGGACTTTAGCGACTGTTCCGAGCATCAGGCGCCAGTTGTCGAAGAAACCATATTGCCGGCCATTCTGAATAACTATCCGCAATGGGATCAGTTAATCCCACATGTGCTTGAGTTTGACGCGCATACATTCATTGGAGACCTGTTGCCCCTGCCCCAAGTCCTGTCGCATCCGGATTTAATACAGTGGGTGAAGCCGCTCACAAGCTACCGAATGATGGTGGATGCCGTTGCTCATCCTGATGTGGCGGCCCATGAGCGCTGGCGGGAGCTGGCCTTATTAGTTAAAGACGACCCCAGCATTCGCAATTACAGCGAATATCCCGCTCTGCAAAAGCTCTTGCAGGAACGGGGCTTGGAGTAGGGATTACGGTATCGACGCAAGCGTACGAGTTAATGAAAGAGCTAAACCTGCTGTTAAAACCCTCCGCCATTCAAAGTGAAACCTGGGCGGCGGATCTGTTGGCGCATTTGACGCAAGAGAATGCCGCCGGCCTGGACGCCGCCCGCCAAGCCTGTAAACGTATACTCGGACATAAAGACGCCGTCGCCCATCCTGACTGGGCGCGTTTGGTGATGGCGGCGTTGGACGCCTCACGGGACTTTGAGGACATTGCGGAAGAGGTTTATGGCGAGCGCATAGCGTTTCTGGATGACGAAGGCTGGCTGTGTCAGGGCTTCGGCGAATACAACACGACTGGACAGGTAGCGGGTCTGCTCGCCCGCAAAGTGACCCGAAGACACCCACAATGGCTCGAACTGGTCAAAGCGCTGGCGGAGAAATGCGCCAGACCGGAACATGACGCCCCGCTGTCGGAGGTGTTATTCAAGCCTTGCATCCAGGCCAGGTGCGCGGGCTGGGAAACACTGCCGCCGCTCGCCGCCAAGGAAAGTATGCTGTGCTTTTTCGATATCATGGCGATGCCGCATGTGCTTGAACATGAGTGGCTATTGTCATGGTTGGAGCCTTATAAGAACTACCTCATGTTTGTTGACTATCTACTGCACCCCACCGTTGTCGCATCGTCACGCTGGCCGGAAATAGTCGGCCTGGCCAAGGATCAACCGAATATACGCGCCAGCTCTGAATTTCCTCGTATCCAGCAATTGATGAAAGAACGGGGCCTTGAGCCTTAGAATAGAGACCCGCTTTGTCATCAAAGCGCAATACAACAGACTTAGCATTTCGCACTTTTTGATTCACAAACGCCGCTATGAACGACCTCACTGACACTCCCGCTCAAACCTCCACGACCGGCGATATATTTCGCGCGTTTTTAAAGCTGGGACTGACGTCTTTTGGCGGGCCGGTGGCGCATCTGGGGTATTTTCGGGATGAGTTCGTCACCCGGCGACGCTGGCTGAGCGAAGAGAGTTACGCCGATCTGGTGGCGTTATGTCAATTTCTGCCCGGGCCAGCAAGCAGTCAGGTAGGGTTTGCGTTGGGGATGCGTCGTGGCGGCATGCAAGGCGCGCTGGCCGCCTGGACCGCCTTTACCTTGCCATCCGCGTTGTTTCTGTTGCTCTTCGCGCTTAGCGCCAACGCCTTTGCAGGAGACATCGGGCAAAGCCTCATCCACGGATTGAAGCTGGTTGCAGTCGCTGTCGTGGCGCAAGCGGTATGGGGAATGGCGCGTAATCTGTGTCCAGATAGACAGCGCGCCGGTATCGCCCTCGTCGCGGTGATACTGACCGCCGCCCTGCCCTCGGCCTTCGGACAAATAGGCGTCATTGCGCTTGGCGCCGGAGCGGGCTTGCATCTTTGCGGTCATGCGCAACGCAAAGTGGAGGAGCATCGGCCGGTGGAGTTTCCTCACGGCAAGTCCTACGTGGCGCTGGCAACCTTTTTTCTTTTATTGCTGATCCTGCCTGCGCTTACCCTCTCCACCGGCTCCAATGCCCTGGCGCTGTTCGAAGCCTTTTATCGGGCCGGAGCGCTGGTGTTTGGCGGCGGTCATGTGGTGCTGCCTTTGTTGGAGGCCAGCGTGGTCGACACGGGCTGGGTCAGCGCCAACAGTTTCATCGCGGGTTATGGCGCTGCGCAGGCGGTTCCCGGGCCGTTGTTTACGTTCGCCGCCTACTTGGGCGCCTCCGTGTCGCTGACGCCAAACGCCCTGCTCGGCGCCGCCATCAGTCTTGTCGCCATTTTCCTGCCCGGTATGCTGCTGGTCGTCGCCGTACTGCCGCACTGGGACCGTTTCCGCCAGCAATCCCGCGCCCAGGCCGCCATGGCGGGCGCCAACGCAGCCGTGGTCGGGTTGCTGGGTTCTGCGCTTTACCATCCCGTATGGACCAGTTCCGTACTGTCGCCAAGTGACTTCGCCATCGCCCTGACCGCTTTCTGCTTATTAACCATCTGGAAACTGGCGCCATGGAAAGTCGTTATCGCCACCACCCTCGCTGGCGCATGGATTTATTACCTGTAAACCTGATTCTTTCCCGCTTCGTACTAGACTGAGTAGAGTCGCCGGCCAACCCAGCGCCGGCGCGCCTCACAATAAAAACTAATACGGAGACCGGTTAATGAGAAAACCACTACTCACCCTGCTAAGCCTTATCGTTTCCTGCAGCGCCCTCGCCGCGGGAAAAACTGTCACCTACAAAGTCGACGGCGACGCCTATGAAGGTTATTACGTCAGCCCCGGCAAAGACGCGCCTCTGGTGCTGCTGGTGCACGATTGGGACGGACTGACCGACTATGAAGTCAAACGCGCGGAAATGTTATCTGAGATGGGCTACGCCGTGTTCGCCGTCGATCTGTTCGGCGCCGGCGTGCGCCCCACCAAAGACGAAGACAAACGCCAGCACACCGGCGAGCTTTATAAAGACCGCGACAAAATGCGCAAACTGTTGCAGGCGTCGTTGGATACGGCCAAGTCAGAAGGCGGAAACGTCAACAACGCCGTCGCCATGGGGTACTGCTTCGGCGGCGCGGCGGTATTGGAGATGGCGCGCTCCGGCGCAGATCTGAAAGGCTTCGCCACCTTCCATGGCGGGCTACAAACGCCGGATGGACAGGACTACAGTAAAACCCAGGGCCAGATCCTGGTCATGCACGGCACCGCTGATTCCGCCATCACCATGGAGCAGTTCGCCGCTTTGGCCAATGAGCTTGAAAAAAGCGGCGTGCGCCACGAAATGATTACTTACAGCGGCGCCCCTCACGCCTTCACCGTATTCGGTTCCGAACGTTACAGAGAGGACGCGGATAAAAAGTCCTGGAGCCGCCTAGGCGAATTTCTGGCTGGCGTCACGCGATAAATACGAGTATTCAGGACATTGTTTATTAGGGAGAGAACTCATGGGATTTGCTTTATCCAACATGCAGCTCAGCAGTTCCGCTTTCAGTAACGACGGCCGCATTCCCGCCAGGTACACTGGCGAAGGCGAGGATGTATCGCCGGACTTATCCTGGTCCGGGGAGCCAGCAGGAACACAGAGCTTCGCCGTTATCTGCCACGACCCGGACGCGCCGTTGATTGGCGCGCAAGGAACCTATGGGTTCGTGCATTGGGCGCTGTATAACATTCCCGCCAGCGTGCGCAGCCTGCCGGAGGGCGTCGACGCCTACGTCAGCGGCAGAACGGACTTTGGTAAAACCGGCTACGGCGGTCCCATGCCGCCGCCGGGGCATGGACCCCATCGCTACTACTTCTGGATTCTGGCGCTTAACGCCCAATTAGATCTGCCTGAAGGGCTCACTCTCTGGCAACTGCTGGAGAAAGTGGAGCCCCATGTCATAGGAATGAACCGACTGGTTGGTCAATTCAGCCGCGATTAACCGTTGTGGCGGCCAGCGAGGATAAATACATCCATCGTCACCGGGCGGGCGCCCACCCCGCCCCAGGCTTCCTTCATTCGGGCGTAACTATCCGCGAAGAAACTATCGCCGCGATCCTCCATACAGCGCCGGGTCGCCGACCAGCTATGCAGGTAGGAGAAAAACTCGTCCAGAGTCCAGGGCATGATCAGTTCAAACCGTGGCGTACGAATGGGTTCAAACGGAAAAGGAACCTCTTTGTATTCATTCCACAACAACAGGTTTTGCGGCGCCCAATAGGGTTCGATCACCTGCAACAGACTCTGCTCCAGAACCCCATCCAGCTCCATACCCAGATGCGGCCAGCTATAACCCCAAGCGGCAAACAACCCACCCGGACGCAACACCCGCTTCACCTCCGGCCAAAACTTCTCGTAATCGAACCAGTGCAAGGCCAGAGCAACGCAGACGGCGTCGAAATAATCATCGGGATAACCGGTTTTTTCACACGGCTGCACGGAGTAGTGAACGCCATGATACGTCGGCGCGTTTTCAATCTGCGCCCCGCTGACGTCACTGGCTTCCACGACGGAAAAATACTCCCGCAAACCAGCCGCCGCCTGCCCGTTGCCACACCCCGCATCCCACACCCGCTCATGCCCGTCGCACGCATCCGCCAGCCACTGATACAACGCCTTGGGATAATGCGGTCGCGCCTTCGCGTAGATCTCCGCCTTATCATCGAACAGCTTCTGAATATCCATATCCCCTCATCCTTAACAGTTTGAAAATCATCAAAGATTCACTAGTGACTATTACTCGTTTGAAGGGAAATCGCAAATGTACGAGGCAGGATAACGGCGAGTGCGCGCTTCAGAGTGAATCGGCCCCGCCTCGCCAGTAGGCGTACATCCGCACGCGGGACACTTCAACATGAACCCAAGCACCCCATGCGTCACCACGCCCGCCCCAAAAGTAACGCCCACTGCAACCAACACTGTTTTCGGCACAGATATCGAAGTAAAGCTTGCGGCTAACATCCACAGCAGAAAAAGCGCCACCGCCGCCCAAGCCAAAGAAGCCGCAGCGGCATTTACACGCAGGCTACCGGATTAAGTCGCCCCCGCCTCTCTACCTGAACTTTACTGCGCAGGGTATAAAATTATGACTAATGTTGATCCAATCGAATAACAGAAGCACTCTTCTAGAAACATTGATAATATCGCAACTTCCCCCAAGTACTCGCTCAACAAGGCGCCTATCATTGGTACATAGGATAAATGACTTTACAAAAGATCTAGACGACAGAGTGTATTATTACAATAGCTCAGCAGTAGGACTATGGGAAAGCGCTTACTGTGACCTTTGGAGGGAAGGCAACGAGCCTGCAAGGAAAAGGTATGCTGATTGAACTTGACCTGACAGTTGCCTTCTGCACAACCAGCATTGTCAGATCAGGTCTCAATTAATAAATACAAGTAATACATCGACTTCTTCTGTATATAAAAAGGTTTATCAAGTTGAATTATCGAGCAGAAATTGATGGTCTGCGAGCACTGGCTGTAGTCCCAGTTATTCTATTCCATGCTGGGTTTGAGCTGTTTAGTGGGGGCTTTGTTGGCGTCGATATGTTTTTCGTTATCAGCGGCTATTTAATTACAACAATCCTTATAGAGGACATAGAGAACAAACATTTTAGCATCGCTAGCTTTTATGAGAGGCGTGCGAGAAGAATTCTACCTGCTCTTTTTTTCGTTATGCTTATCTGCATACCATTTGCCTGGATGTGGATGTCACCAAGTCAAATTAAAGGCTTTTCGCTTAGCCTTATGGCAGTCGTATTATTCGTATCTAACCTCCTGTTTTGGCAAGAGAGCGGCTACTTCG
This sequence comes from Hahella sp. NS-SX17, assembly GCF_057367735.1. Taxonomy (NCBI): domain Bacteria; kingdom Pseudomonadati; phylum Pseudomonadota; class Gammaproteobacteria; order Oceanospirillales; family Hahellaceae; genus Hahella; species Hahella sp. NS-SX17. Next base: position 3,259,653 of record NZ_CM170632.1, on the reverse strand, counting down.
AATCTGTCGCGGAAGAGAAGCCACTGCTTCATACATGGAGCTTAGCTGTTGAAGAACAGTACTATATATTTTTCCCAATTCTCTTATGTTTAGGCTGGCGATTTGGTAAGAACAAAGTGTACTGGACAATCAGTCTTCTTGCAGTTTTCAGCTTGGCATTGTGTGAGTGGGGCTGGCGAAATAGTACAACTGCAAACTTTTATCTTGCACCCACTCGGGCATGGGAGTTACTTGTTGGCTCAATAGTAGCGTTTTTAGTAAAAAAGCACGGAGTCCGAACCAACAACCCACTTTCCCTACTAGGAATTATTGCAATAATATTTACAGTATTCACTTACGATAGCACTATACCTTTCCCAAGCATTTATACATTAGCCCCGGTCACTGGCGTTGCTCTGATAATAGTATTTGCAAACAAAGGCACTATTGTCGCAAGGCTATTAAGTATGAAGATACTCGTTGGGACTGGATTGATTAGCTATTCTGCATATCTATGGCATCAACCCTTATTCGCTTTCGCAAAGATAAGGCTAATAGAGCCATCAATACAGCTGAAGGCGGCGCTAGCAGCTCTTTCAATTTTACTCGCTGTATTTTCATGGCAGTGTATCGAAAAACCATTTAGAGATAGGAAAATTTTGCGAAGAAAGGCTATTTTTTCGTTTTCACTCTTTGGAATGCTAGTCTTTACAAGCATTGGGTTCCTGTTACCTAAAATTGCCGAATCAAAGTTCAATCAACATCAACGTGAAATCATTAGAATTGGTGAAAAGTATCACCATATTCTAAAAACAGAAGCTTACGATAGATTTGGCTGTTTTTTTGATCAAAGCCAAGCTGCTAACCAGCTAATTCGTAAAAACTGTGTGCACATTTCGAATCATGGCCGAATTATTTTATTTGGAGATAGTGAAGCGGCACACTTATTTGATGGCCTCACATCAATTGAGCCTCAATTGACACATAGTGTAATGCAGTTTACAGGAGCATCTTGCAGAGCAATTAATTACGAATCCAACTCATCTCGATGCAAGAGATTTTATCACTTATTCTTCGATAAAATAGCACCCACACTAACATCAAAAGATATTGTTATAGTATCCTCAAATTGGTGGAACACCCATAGAGAAATTGGAGACATTGCATTCAAAAATAGTTTACAAGATACCATTCATCACCTCAGTTCGTCACCTGCCAAAATTTTGATCCTTACCAATGCACCAGATTTTTTAAGTAATCCTTATGAGCAATTGGCAGTTTCAAAAGAAACTATAGCTGGAAATATATATCTCCCATCACAACCCTATATTCAATCAGATGAGATCATTATGAAAACAGCAAACGACTCAGGTGTTAGTGTATTTAATTTATCAAATTTTCTATGCAGAAGCTTTGAGTCTTGCCTTTTTAGAGACTCCACAGACTATTTATATTTTGATAAAGGACACTTTTCTTATCACGGAAGCAATGTGATCGCCACAAAAATCGCCACTTCATTAAGTATTTTCAAGTCAAAAAAGTGAGTAAGCATTAAGTAGAAAAATATAAATTTTATAATAAAATAGGCTACTTACGACCGCCGACCTGATCATATTTTGCACCGTAAAGTACGTCAATCATCTTAAGCCTGTCGCAATCAAAACACTAACTGATGGATTCCGTTACAGCCCGAATTCCCGCTTCCGTATTCGCTGTCACGCCATGGGGTTTATGAGCCGCCGCCAAAAGCTGACTTTCCATACAACCGAGGAGCGGGTGGATTCTGCACAAGTGGTGGCGCTTTTTAATAAACTGGCGGAGAGTAAAGCTCCACTCAAGAGTGCTGTCGTACTCCTGGACAACGCCTCCGCGCACCGACCTGCAGAGTTTCGTCGGAACAGGTGGGGCTGGATGGACAAAGGCGTATGGCCGATCTATTTGTTAACTCTGCACAATTTCAATGGATTGATAGCTTAATTCAGGAAAAAGCGCAGGAGTAGCCCCCCCCGCTCGCACGGGGGATGTTTGTTGCGGATCACAAGCGGTTTATTGAATCAGATACCCACGTTTTCCGGGTATAGGCTGCCCAGGCCTTTTTCCCACTCTTTCTTCTCGTCGACTTTGCGTGGTTCCTGGGCGACGGCGGCTTTTTCGATCAGGCAGCCGTCGATGACCAGGGCGTCCAGGGCGCATTCCATGAAGAAGTCGAGGGCTTCTTTGGGGGTTTCTACGATGGGCATGCCTTTCTTGTTGAACGAGGTGTTGAGCAGCACGGAGACGCCTGTCAGTTCACCAAATTTGTTTAGTAGCCGATAGTAGTTGGGCGACACGGACTCGGTCACCGTCTGCACTCTGGCGGAGCCGTCCGCGTGGACAACGGCGGGGATTTCTTGTTTCCACTCTGGCCGGGTCGGCGCCACCAGAATCATGTAGGGGCTGGAATAGTCGCAGTCAAAATAAACGCCGGCTTTTTCCAGCGGCACGGAGGGTGCGAACGGCCGGAAGTCTTCGCGGAATTTAACGTTGCGGTTGATATGCTCGCGTACGTCCGGGTTACGCGGGTCCGCCAGGATGCTGCGGTGTCCCAGGGCGCGCGGCCCAAATTCGGAGCCCTTTTCAAACCAGGCGACCACTTTGCCTGCGGCCAGCAATTCCGCGGTACGATTGATCGCTTCGTCTTCCGGCAGGCGTCGGTAACTGATTTTTCCGGCGTACGTCTGCATGGCGGGATACAGTTCCTCCGCTTCGTAGGACTTGCCGAAATAAGGCGAGGCGTCGTGTTTGATCCGCTCCTGCCCCAACACTTCCAGCCAGCCGTAGTATGCGCAGCCAATGGCCAGACCGTTATCCGCCGCCGCAGGTTGAAAATAGAAATCCTCGAAGCCGGTTTGCTTCAATAGCTTGGCGTTGGCCACCGCATTGAGCGCCACGCCGCCGGCGTATCCCAGGTTTTTGTGGGGTTGATGTTCGAAGCGATGGTTCACCAGATACAACAACGCGCGCTCAATCTCCCGCTGCATCCAAAAGGCGATATCCGCGTAATAATCGAAATTCTCCGCCAGATCTTCATAACGAACCCGAGGCCGATCGAAGTGCTTCATCCAGTCATAGTTGACGAACACGCGTCCGTTGCGACAGTCGAACGCCTGAAAGTCATAGACGCCCGGGCGTCCATAAGGCGCCAGCCCCATCAGCTTGCCCGGGTCTTCCATGCCCTGAAACACATATTGGCTCACGCCGGAATACAGCCCGCCGATGGAGTGTTTGGTAGTCGGCGGGCACATGGAGTATCCCTTGAGAAAATAGCCGAAAGGAGAGAAGTCTTTGTAAACCGGACGCAACTTCCCTTTCTCATACAGGTAATAACTGTCCTTTTCGAAAAACAGATGATTAAAGTCAGCGCCCGGCTGAGCTTCCGGCACATGGGCGCCTTCCCGATCCAGACAGTCGTCCCAACTGCTGCCGCAGCCGTCAATCACCAGCACCGCCATTTCATCAAAGGGACTGGTTCCCACTACGCTGTAGGCATGCGCCATATGGTGAGAAATGGTGACGGTTTTGACATGCTCCGGAATAATCCTTGTTTGGCCGTGAAAGATCCTGTTGCCGCGATCAAAGTTGCTGAAGTTGGCGTTCTGCACCACCACCGCTACATCGTCAAAGCCGATCCCCTCCGCATCCAGACAATATTGCATCGCCTCGCTGTCGCAAAAACCATCATGCTTGATGCGGGTGATCCGCTCTTTTTCGATGGCTACGCAAACCTCGCCATCTTTCAACAGGCACGCCGAACCGTCATGGGACAACCCGGTTCCCAGTACATAAATGGGTTTAGACATAAGCATTCCTTTATTCGGTTTTTGTCAGTCGTTTGGGTGCGAACAGCAGGTCGTAAAGCAACTTGCCGGTAGGAGGCGTACTGAATAACCGCTGGTTGTAGGCGCGGCCTAACACGCCATGCCAAAAGAAGTCGCGCAGGATGCGGAACCACAGATGACGCCCCGCCAGATTCACGCCGCGCGCCTGTTCGGCGATGGTGAGCGGCGGGCCATACCAGCACGACAGTGAAATCGACGGCCCAGCGGAGGAAAAGTGGTGCCACCAGCCGCGGGGGAAAAACAAAATATCGCCGGGCTGCAGGCATGCGGTCAGAGTCTGCGACTTGGCGAAGCGCGGGTAATGCATCAGGTCGGGACGCTCCGGGTCCACCCGACTCTTGGAGATGCAGTCGCCAAAGGGATATAAATTGCGCGCTTCCTGTGGCGCCAGCAGAATCGCTTTTTTCTCTCCGTAGACCTGCGCGAACAGGTTGTCCATATTGTCGTAATGCAGTCCCGAGCGGGTCTTGGAGCCAATCCAGAGACTGATGAAATTCAGCCCCGGCGGGATGAACTGCTGATAGCGGAAATCCTCCTCCAGGCCAGTGAAGGAATGCACGTCGGTCTGGTCGACATAACAGGCGTCGCCCCCTTCCAATATGTCGATAAACTCGCTCAGGAACATTTCTCTGCGATGGTGTTTTTCCGTGCTGAAATAGGGCGCGCCGTAGGCGGGTAATTGCAAGGATGGACGCACTTTCTGAGAGGCGAAACGTCGTCGAAAATAATCCGGCGACCATTTACCCAGCGCCGGCCACGCCAGCGCCCCTCCGTTCAGAATCACCGGTTTCGATGAGTCCCGACAGAGCGCAGCGAACTTTTCGCTCTCCTCTGCATCCAGACGTTCAATCTCGGACTCTAAGCCGTAACTCGTTTCCTTGTTCATGACAGGCATCTCCTTGGGAAGAGATTTTATTGGAGGCGTGGCGGGAGATATGACCGAGCGAGGTCGGCATCTCAGGTTATCGCCCTGGCGAATCCCCCGCGCCCTAATCCCTAAACCACATCAGCCGGTCTGCGCAGACCGTCTATCACGTTATTGACGGTCATCAGACCCAATTGGGACAAGTACATGGCCAGTCCCAGTTTGTTGCTGGTCAGGCGGGAGAACGGCTTGACCCGCCAGAAGCGATTGACCGAACAAGTATAGAAATCCTTGCCGACGCTGGAGAGTTCGTGCCACCAGTAAACGGGGATGAACAGCACTTCGCCTTTGCGCAGCACCAGTTCGATTTTGTGTTTCATGGCTTCCCGCAGTTTCGGGTAGGCGTCGTAATCCGGCTTCGCCACATAGACCTTGCTGAACCAAGGCGCCGCAGGGCTGCGATATAGTGAGAAGGGGTACAGGTTTTCGCTTTGCTCCGGTGGAAACAGCACCACTTTTTTGGCGCCGTGCAGCATCAGCACTGTGCCCTCCCCGCAATCCCAATGCAGCGGTTCGGTGTGGCCGCCGGGCCCCAGCCAGAGGAACATGTCCGTGGCTTTCTGCATATCGCAGCGTTCGGAAATATTGCCCAGGGCCCCTCGCAACACATTGGCCAGCGGCGTATCGCCAATGGCGACCTGGCCCATGTAATGGTTGTTCTTGCGCGCGTAATCGCTGGTCAGTTGCAATGCGTAATCAGAGAGTTTCATCTCCTGATAATCGCAGTATTTGCTCCACTCCGATTTGGGCTTATTGAAGTGTCCGGGACCATAACAACGCACAGGAAACTTGCGGTCGCCAATTTCGCGACACATAAACTCCAGAGACCAGTTTTTGGCGTCGCTCAAGGCGCCGGTAATGACTAAGGGACGGCTTTTGCGCCGGTATTCAGAGTGAAACAGTTGGGGGGTGATTTGAGAGATATCCAGACGCTCAACGGGACACGCCTCGACGTCAGCAAGTTTTTCCATGTCGCTTATCAACTTTTATCTTGTTGTTATATGAGGTTACCTCCGCACGTTTTTTGGCGCTCTTACGTGCGGTTGCGACAGCCCTTTTTATACTCCCTGATGGGCTGCGTCTTGCCTTGAACAGGCTTCCCGAAGAAATTAATTTCTTCTTGTAAATCAGTCCTTTCTATAAAACTTGGTCCTGACGGGACGCCCCCTGCATGAACAAGGCAGCGGTAAGTATAGTTAAGCGGGGGAAATTCGGTAGCGATATCTCGCAAATTATTTTCCAACACCCGCAAGTGCAGGAAATATTAGAAATATTGACGCAAAGCTCCTAAAATGATTTCGCACACTATGGAAGGGTGAACGATAAACAGGAAAAATGCTGTATTTACAGGGCTTTGTCCGCTCTCTATCTATTCTTCCCTCCACACCCGCCTGACAGAAATACAAAAAGAATCCCTTATCACCCGGACATGGGCGGTCGCTGCGTTATATGGAATTTCTGAACTTTATTAAACGGGAACACGCGGACTTCAATTATTATGCGCTGGCGATGGTGGTGGTCAGCGGTATGCTCAACGGCGTCATCGCTGTCATCGTTATTCACGCTGCGCAACACGCCGCCCCCCATGAACTGAACTTCCGCTACCTGCTGATGTTCGCCGTCGCCCTCGCGGCATTCTGGTTCAGCAAGCGATACACCCTCAATTACAACACCACCCAGGTGGAGCACGTCCTTGAACGTATCCGCACCCGCATCGCCGATAAAATCCGCAAAACGGACCTGCGCGCGTTTGAGAAAGTAGGCCGCGGCCGTATGTATTCAGTGTTGAATACGGAAACCCTGACGCTGTCGCAATATACGCCCTTCATCATCAACGCCATCGGCTCTTTTGTAATGTTGATATTTGCGTTGATGTTCATTGCTTATGTGTCCACCACCGCCCTGCTCCTCACGGTGCTTACTACCGCGCTCTGCCTGTTTTATTTCTTCGCCCGTCAGCGCGTATTGAACCGTAAACTGCATATGGCGTCGGAGAAGCAGAATGAATATTTCGACGCTCTCGGCGAGCTGCTGGACGGTTTCAAAGAGCTGAAGATCAACCCGTCGAAAAGCAACTGCTTCTATCAGGAGCGTTTGCTGCCGCTCTCCAACAGCATGGAGACGCTGAAGATAGAAACCGGCCTGGCGTACAACAACCTCAACGTCTTCACCCAGAGCTTCACCTTTATTCTGATGGCGTCCATCATTTTCCTGATTCCAATGATCAGCGCCTCTTCCACAGAGAGCATTCCCAAGCTGGCCGCCATTATGTTGTTCGTCATCGGCCCTTTGAGCGAAATCGTCGGCGTGGCGCCGCTGATCGCCAAAAGCAATGTCGCCATCGTCAATATTCAGCGTATGGAGACGGAGCTGGATGGTTTACGCAGCATCGAGTCGGATCAGCTGGAGCATTTCTCCGATGCGGAGGCGTTCGCACAGAGTCAGGAAGCGCCGTTCCAGGAAATCCGCTGCGACCACCTCAAGTTCAGCTACAACGAAAACGGACAGCCGGGCCCGGGACAAGCCAAAGGCTTTACCGTCGGACCTATCGATCTGACGATAAAACGCGGCGAAATCATCTTCATGATCGGCGGCAACGGCAGCGGCAAGTCTACCTTTCTCAAGTTGCTGACCGCCCTGTACAAACCCGATTCCGGCGCCATCATGATGGATGGCGATCCTTTACACGCCAACAACATGTTGCAGTACCGCAGTCTGTATTCCGTCATTTTTTCCGACTTTCATTTGTTCAAGCATTTGTATGGCGTGGATGTGAAAGATCGCAGCAAAGTGAAGCGGCTTTTGGAACTGATGAAACTGTCAGAGCGCTGCCAGATCAAGGATAACGAAATCAGCGACATCAAGCTCTCCACCGGCCAGAAAAAGCGTATGGCGCTGATTGTGTCATTGCTGGAAGACAAACAGATTTATGTTTTCGACGAATGGGCGGCGGACCAGGACCCGGATTTCCGTCGCTATTTCTATGAAACCATTCTTCCTGAAATGAAGGCGCAGGGTAAAACCATTATCGCGGCCACCCACGACGATCATTATTTCGATATCGCTGACCGGGTGATCAAACTCGACGCAGGCAAAATAATCACAAATCCTAGTCTGCACATCTAACTCTCCAGCGTCAGGAGAGAGCGGACGTTTGGTTCAAGAAGGGACTTTTGGGTATGAATGCGACGGCATCCATGAGAAGTAAGGGAAATAAACGCTGGAGAGAGAGATTTATGGCGCGCTGGCGGCCATTCTGGCGGCGCGCCAAGGTTCCCCTCATTGTGTTGTTTTTTATCCTCCTGTTTCTTGTCGCCTATTTATTTCACCGCATCTTTATCAATATTTATCCCGGTGAAGCCGGCGTGCTCTGGAAACGTTTCGACGACGGCGTGGAGCAACGCGTCTATGGCGGCGGCCTGCATATCGTCAACCCGTTCAACATTATGTATAAATACGAAGTGCGGGTGCAGCAACGGGAAACCATCTTCACCGTCCTCAGCAAAAACGGTCTGTTGATCCGCGTACGCGCCTCCGTGCGCTTCTCACCCAATCGCAAAACCTTGTACCTGCTGCATGAATATGTGGGGCCGGAGTACATCGACCGGGTGGTCATACCGGAAACCCAGGCGATTATCCGTCGGGTGCTGGGCGAGTATGAACCGGACGATATCTACGCCACTCAGGGCAACATCATCCAGAACATCGTGCTGATGGCGCTGACCGAATTGCAGCAACGGCATATCGTGCTGGACGACCTGCTGATCAAGGAAATTCACCTGCCTGATACCGTAGCGTCCGCCATTGAAACCAAACTGGAAGAAGAACAAAAAGCGCTGGCGTATACCTATATTCTGGAGCGCGAGCAGCTGGAGATTCAGCGTAAACAATATGAGTCGCAAGGGATTCAGCAATTCCAGAAAAACGTCAACGAAGGCCTGACGCAGGAATATCTGCGTTATCAAGGCATTCGCGCCACTTTGGAGCTGGCCAAGTCCAACAACGCCAAACTGGTGGTAATAGGCGGCAGCGGCACCGACGGTCTGCCATTGATTTTAAACACCGGCGGCGAAACTTCCACGGCTGCGGCGACGAGCGCCCCCGTGGGTATTTCGGATCTGTCGTCCGTATTCGCCTCCAGTCTGAAGTCCGCTGGAGCTGGCGTCGATCAGTCACACGCCGTCTCGCCCGCCACCACACAGACGCCAAAAGCCAGAACCAGCGATCCTTCTGCGCCTACAAACGCAATTACTCCCGCCACGTCTTCCGCCAAGCCCAGTACGAAGATTCTCGCGGAAGGTATTGAGCCGCGTCAGGAGGCGCCCGGGGTGACCATCGACTGACGGTCGCCTCAGAATTTCCAGAGCTGATGCTGACTGCGCTCGGTTTTGTAGTAGTTCTGTTTGCGTAGATGCTCGAAGTAAAAGCGCATGACGTCACGCCATACCGTATCGTAGATTTTCTCGTCATCCCCCAGATACTGCCGGATAAACACCGGCCCGCTGGCGGTGGGCAGGAAGTACGCAGGACCATTGACGATTTCGGTCTTCACATAAGGCTCCGCCTGCTGATTGACCGTAGCGAAATAGGAGTGGTTGGTGACGTCCGCCGACATAAATGGATCAAGCAGACAGTTGATGTACTTCAACGCCAGCTCCTGCTTGGTGGAGCTTTTAGGGATCGCCAGCGCGTCGAAATACACCAGAGCGCCTTCATCCGGCAAAGAAAAGCGCACAATCTTCGCCGCCAGGCTGTTAATGCCGCTCGCGTCAGCGTCTTCATTCAGGGCTTCCGCGATTTCGCCGCTCCAGGCCATGGTCAACAGCAAGTCCTGGCTTGCCAGCATGTCCCCTATCCCGGAATTCATCATGCGAATGTCGTACTTGGCGATGGCCTGTTTCAGATACTCTCCCGCCTGCGTCACATCATCCTGGTCACGCGAGTTGGGCGACTTGCCCATGGCCAGCAGCGCAATGCCGAGACTTATGCGGGCGTCTGGGGAAATCGAAATCAACCCTTTCAATGAAGTGTTTGATTTCGGCTCAAACAGCATCTTCCAGTTAAAGACGATATTGCCGATTTCCCAATAGTTGTAGCCAATGCCCAGACTGCCATAAATATAGGGGACGGAGTAATCGAACAGGCTTCTGGCGAAATCCTGTCGTCGCAGGTTCATTGCAATATTGCGGTAGTTGGGAATCTTGTCGTAGTTGATTTTCTCGATCAGCCCTTTTTCCGCCAGACTCAGCACCATATAGTCGGTGGGCATGATGATATCGAAGGGAATTTCCGGATCGCTGGGAGTCTTGTCGTCATTGCCGTGGAGATTCAGGCTTTTCTTGAACTCCGCATCGGAGTCAAACGTGCTGACCTCGATATTGATATTCAGATCCTGCTGAATTTTCTTATGCACGCTGTCTGGAATATAGCCTTTCCATAGCAGCACTCTCAGGGTTTCCCTGTACTTCATTTTGGTGCCGCCCAGTGCGAGCGTCTCTTTAGCATCGACGTTGCGTTCGATTTCCTGCCAGAAAACGCCAACCAGTAAGGCCATGACTGCAGTAAAGAGAACTAAGAAAAAAAGCGTTCCATGTTTTTTCATATTTCCTGTCCGGGATATCCTTTTTTGTCCGCCATAATGGCGCGGATGACGAGAAAATTATAGCGGATTTTATGCTCCCCCTGCCTTTCGTTCTGGAACTATTAATCAGGCGGGCAATAGCTTCCTTCTATTTGTCAGAAATGACGAAGCCAGCCGAACCCCGACCGGGGCTGCGGCTACACAAAGACGGCAGACGGTTCATTACATGCGAAGTGGTATGACTTTAACGCTTAGAGGGTGTCCGGGCCGTGCTTTCGTTTTTGCAGCCGGCCAGGAGTTTGAAGTACTGGGCTCTTGATCTGGATAATTTCAGAAGTCATCTCAGGCGTCATTCCTGAAACGACAGACTCCGCGCATCCGCACGGAGTCGCCGCAGCGAGTATCAGTTCTGCTCAGCCTTCTCCAGCTGTTCCAGATAAAAATCATGCAAGACTTTGTCTGATCCCGGCCGGGTGTATGGCTCCAGACCATAACGACTGAGTATGTAACGATACTCATCGGACTTTAAGAAAGCCTGGATCGCGCTGTTGAGCAGCTCGCGATCTTGAGCGGTGGTGGATTTTTTACTGAGCAGAAAGTGCACGAAATCCTGATTCAGAAGATGGTCGTGTATCGCCACCTTGTCAGCAATCCCCAGGGTTTTCGCCATCACGCTCAAGCTGACCCTGTCTCCCGCAATGGCGTCCAGCCGATTCAGCGCCAACAGGTCCAGCAATCGCTCATTGTCTTTCATCAGAATCAGGCGGTTGCTCTTCGCCAGCGACGCATGGTCAAGTTGTTCGTACTCTGCGCCATAATAGGCCCCGATCACCGCGCCGAAGATCAACTGATAGTTATTCAGAAGCTCATTTAACGTGGAGGCGGGGTAATAGTTCTGCTGTTCCTTGCGGATGAATATCACCATGGTTTCATCCCGATAACTCACAGTGAAGCGTCCATACACTTCCCTTTCCGGCGTAATGGAGGCGCCCGCCACCATATCCACGCGTCCCTTTTCCAGTTCCAGCAGCGCCCGTTTTGAGGGAATGCGCACGAATGAATACTCACAGCCGGCAAGATCGAGTATGGCTTTGACCAGTTCATAGTCCAAACCGGCAAGTTCTCCGTTTTCCTTCACGTACATATAAGGCTTCCAGTTCGCCTGATTGACGACGAGCGACTTGGAGCAAGCGGAATAAGCAGGCGCAGCCATAAACAACAGGCTAAACATAAGCGCCACGATGAGCTTGGAAACTTTCACAGGGGACATTGTTGAAGCTCCGACATAGCCATAGAGAGAAGATGGGCTGGATTGCAGGAGAGACGTTCCTCTCATAACGCCGGTCCTGCCGTTAATTATAAGACACAAGTACAAAAATTAACCGGCATTCTTGTTTCCCTTTGTGTGTTTTCTCTATTGTTGACAAAACAATCGAATTGTTATGTTATAACATTTTACAATTAGTATCGATAACCGTCTTAGGAGCAACACCATGCGAAAACTGCCTGTGACCGTGCTGTCAGGATTTCTAGGCGCAGGAAAAACCACCCTGCTCAACCATATTCTGCAGAATCGGGACGGCCTTAAAGTGGCGGTCATCGTCAATGACATGAGCGAAGTCAATATTGATGCGGACCAGATCAATCGCGAGGTGAACCTGAATCGCGCGGAAGAACGGCTGGTGGAAATGAGCAATGGCTGTATCTGCTGCACCTTGCGTGAAGATTTATTGCAGGAGGTTTCCCGCCTGGCACGGGAGAACCGTTTTGATTATCTGGTCATCGAGTCCACCGGCATATCCGAGCCCCTCCCGGTCGCCGAGACATTTACGTTCCGCGATGAGCAAGGCGTGAGTCTGGCCGATATCGCCCGACTGGATACGCTGGTCACAGTGGTGGACGCAGTCAATTTCATGCGTGACTACGAAACCGCGGCGGCGCTGCAGGAAGTCGGCGAGTCGCTGGGCGCCGAGGACGAGCGCAATGTCGCTGAACTGCTGGTGGAGCAAATAGAATTCAGCGATGTGCTGGTAGTGAGCAAGATCGATTTGATCAGTCAGGCGGAACGAGAAGAGCTTTTTTCCGTGCTGGGCAAACTCAACCCGGACGCGGAAATCGTCCCCGCCTTGATGGGACAGGCTCCGCTGTCTAAAGTTTTAAATACTGGCAAGTTTGATTTTGAAAAAGCCGCTCGCGCGCCGGGCTGGTTGCAGGAGCTACGGGGCGAGCACACGCCGGAAACGGAAGAGTACGGCATCGGCAGCATCAGTTACCGGGCGCGCCGCCCTTTCCACCCTGAGCGCTTCCATCAATTTCTGGAACGGGACTGGGACAATGGCCGTCTACTGCGTTCCAAAGGCTATTTCTGGCTAGCAAGCCGTCCTTATGAAGCGGGCGGCTGGTCTCAAGCGGGCGGCGTTATGCGCTACAGTTACGCCGGACTGTTCTGGGCGGGGGCGCCCCGGGAATACTGGCCACAGGATGCTGAATCCTTGAGCCAGATCCGCGACAACTGGCTAGAGCCTTATGGGGATCGTCGCCAGGAGCTGGTGTTTATCGGCCAGGGAATCGATTGGGACAAGCTGCGAAGCGATCTCGACGCCTGTTTGCTGACGGATGCAGAGCTGACAATGGGGGAAAAAGTCTGGGTGACCTACCCTGACCCGCTTCCGGTCTGGCGAACTTTTCATGAGGAGGAGAGGGAGTTGGCGTAGGCGCCAGATCAGCCTGTAGAAGGCGATTGTGACTGCGCCTGACCGGCAGGACGCCTTGAAGCCCCGCGCGCCCATCCGCGCGGGGCTTTTTTTTCAGAAGCTGACTTTACGTCTGGTTATCAAGCGCCGACGGCGATAAAGGCTTTCACCACCGAGTCGATATCGCTCTCTCTCAAACCCGCCACATTCAAGCGGCCGCCGCCGACCAGATAAACGCCATGCTCCTGGCGCAGCGTAGCGATTTTCTCATCGCTGAGACTGGTGACGGAGAACATCCCTTTGTGACGTTTGAAATAGTCAAAACGATCGCTGCCGGTCGCAGCCTGGAACGCGGTGGCCAACTGCTCGCGCAAACGCTTGATGCGGGCGTTCATGTCCTGCAATTCAGTTAGCCAGACTTCCTTCAACTGCGGATTGTTCAAAATCATGGCGACAATCGCCGCACCGTGATCCGGCGGCATAGTGTAAGTGGAGCGCGCCATCTCCAGAATACGTCCTCGCGCCTTCATGGTCTCTTCCATGGTTTTACCAATAACGATGGCGGCGCCGGTGCGCTCACGATAGAGACCGAAATTTTTTGAGCAGGAAGTGGCGATGATCATCTCTTCCACCGTGTCGGCCAGGAAACGCAATCCCGCAGCGTCTTCCATCAGGCCATCGCCGAAGCCCTGATAAGCGATATCGACAAATGGCAAAAAGCCGTTGGCGTTGGCCAGCTCAGCAATGCGCTTCCAGGCGTCCAGTGAAATATCCGCGCCGGTGGGATTGTGGCAGCAGCCGTGCAGCAACAACACATCGCTCTCCCCCAGTTGCTCAATTTGAGCCAGCATGGCGGCTTCATCCACCGCCTTGGTAGCGGCGATAAAATAGGGGTACTCTTTGACAGTCAGACCCGCCGCTTCCATCACCGGGCGGTGATTCACGTAACTGGGCGAGCTGATCCAGACGGTGGCGTCCGGGCGGGCTTGTTTCAGCAAGTCCGCCAGCATACGCAACGCGCCGCTGGCGCCCGGAGTCTGTACGCCCGCAGCCCGGCTGTGCAGTTTGGTCCCCTGCAACAGCAAATCGACCATCGCCTTATTAAAAACTTCATCCCCCGCCAGCCCCACGTAGCTTTTGGATTGCTGAGTGTTCGCCAGCACCAGTTGCGCCTCGCGTACTGCGGCCATGATCGGCGTTTGCCCCTCGCTGTTGCGGTATACGCCAATACCCAGATCGATCTTGTTGGGCCGGGGGTCTTCCTTAAATGCAACGCTGATGGACAGGATCGGGTCCTGCTTGGGGGCGCTTAAACGCTCGAACATGTTTTTGACTCCATCTGATAGAGTGATTGACGTTGGAAATCCAGTGATTCTCGGCGGCGCCGCTTAGCCTGTTCAGGCCTTCTCCCGGTTCAGTAGACCGCTGGCGCAAATGACGCCTGAGGTTACCAAGCCCAGCCCCAACAGGGAAGCGAATTCGACGCTTTCCTGTATCATAACCGCCGCCAGCAACGTGGCGCAAACAGGGGTCATAGAGCCAATGGCGGAAGTAATTTCGGCGCCCAGTCGCGAGATCGCAAAGCTATACAGAAAGCCCGCCCCCAGCCCTACTCCAATACCTTGCACCAGCATCTGTGCAGTCAGCTCCATCACAGGCAGGCTGCTCCATGCCAGCTCCGGTTGACGCCATAGCGCCCAGATCAAGAGCAGCGCCGCATTGGGCGTCGTCACCACCGCCGCCGCTTCTAAGGGTTTCAAGCCGCTTTGGCGCACGGAAATCGTAAACACCGCCCACATGGCGCTACAGAAAAGAAACAGAACGTGCCCGCGCCACAGATCGCCGGAGAGATTGGATAAAGATGAATAGAGAAAACAGGAAGCGCCCACAGCCACCGCCAGCAAACCATACCGACGCCAGGCAGACAGGGGTTCCTTGAAGATCAGCACCGCCATACCTGTGACGAATAATGGCGCAGCGCCGGGGATCAGAGTGCTGCCATCCGCCACCGGAGCCCAGCCCATAGCCGCCGCGCTCAACAGAAAGAAGGGCAGCCCCGCTCCCAGCGTCACGCCGAGTAAATAAAGCTTGGGCGCCGCCCAAATACGATGCCTTTGTTTGATCAGTAAAGGCGCCAGGATAAGGCCCGGGATGCAGAAGCGAAATAAGGCGAGATCGAAAATACCCAGGGGCGACAATGCGCCGAACTTGAGGGACAGAAAGTAGCTGGACCAGATCAACACGGTGAGACAAGCGGCTCCGTAGCCCAGCAACTTTTGTTTTGAGTCAGACAGGATCGGATTGACTCGGGTCAGGGACGCCTCAGAGTGAGCGTTAATGGACGCACTGGCGGACATAAGGATGCCTCGTTAGTTATTTTGTCCATTATCATTGAAATCAAGAGGCGAAAACGGGCAAATTTGACGAATAAATAGAGCATAATTAGCTCATTAAACCAATAAAAGCGCTATTCATAACGTTTGGAGCCAATCGCATGCAGAAAACAAATCTTGACCGGATAGACCGACAACTATTGGACCTGTTGCAGCAGGACGCCCGGCTCACCACGTCGCAACTGGCGGATAAAGTCGGCCTTTCCGCCTCGCCTTGCGCCCGACGCGTCAGACACCTGGAAGAATGCGGGTTAATTCAGACCTATCGGGCGCAGCTGGATAGAACCAAGCTGGGTTTGGGCGTCACTATTTTCGTACACGTCCGTTTAAGCCGGCACACGGAATCCGTAGTCGCCGACTTCGAGGAAAAAGTGCGCGGCATGGACGAGGTGGTGAATTGTCATACTGTGTCCGGCCCTTTCGATTACTTGCTGCAAGTGGTCAGTGCGGATCTGCCAGACTACGAGCGATGGGTGCGACGCCTGCAAAGCCTGCCCGCCGTTAATAACATCGACAGCAGCTTCGCTATCCGCTCCGTGAAAGAGCACGGCCCTTTACCCATCTATTGAGCAGATGGAGACACCGTTACTCGACTTGTATTTGGGAAATTTTTGGGAGGTGACGGTGAAGCGTCAAAACCTGTTATACAACTTTAAAAGACATATTTATCTTTATGTTATACATAGTTTTTATAGAGAAATAACGGTCTATTACAAACGAGATACCACCTACTCCTTAGGCCATCCAGGGGATTGGAGCAGCCATCATCTTTTTACACTCTTGTTGTTCCGCCGCAGTGCGCCATGATTATCACTGATGGGAACGCCCATCCGCACTGATGCAGTAACCGCCCGGATATAAGAACAGCAGGAAGGAACTGAACATGAACACCCCTACCGTCCCCTCGATTCCGACGCCGCCCTGCGCCGTCGTCCGCAGGCCGTTGCGCACATCCGCGCTGGCGACAGCCCTTGCTTTAACGTCTTTCGCCAGCGTCGCCCAGGCCTCCGTTACGGTATCCGCCGACGGTCCCGGCGACACCTACGAACTCTTCTCCGAGCTACTCGGCGCTGATCCTGAGACCCCAGACTGCGGCCATTCCGGCAGACATATCACCGAAGAATGGAATGCTGAGCTGAACGCCTATGTGTTCGCTTTTCTTACTCATGTGGACGAGGATGACGACCGCTGCATCAACAGCGACCGCCAACGCACAGAAGTGAAAACCGCCTCATCGTCTCCAGACAACCTTAAAGGAACTCAAGGAGAAACACATACTTACAGGTGGAAGTTCAAGCTGGACGCAGATTTTAAACCCTCCAACAGTTTCACGCACATACACCAAATAAAAGGGGATGGCGGCGGCATGCCGCTGATGACATTAACGCCCCGCGCCGGCAGCCCCAATAAAATGGAACTCATTCATAACTCAGACAGCGTCAATCTCGGCAAAGTCGAAATCGTGGACCTGGAGCCCTTTATGGGCGAGTGGGTGGAGGTCGTCGAAACCTCCCGGTTTGATGACCACGGGACCTACAGCATCCGTATCAAGCGCCTGCGCGATGACCTGGAATTAATGTCCTGGAGTTCCAATGACATTGATATGTGGCTCAACGACAAGCCTTTCGTCCGCCCCAAGTGGGGCATCTATCGCGGTCTTAACAACAAGTCCTCACTACGGGACGAAAAAGTGCTGTTTAACGATTTCTGCATCGCCGAGGGCGATGACCAATGCCCCGGGGATGGACCCGGCGACGGCGACGGCGACATCACCGTCATAGAAGCGGAAACCGCCGATTTACAAGGCCAGACCAGAGTCCTGTCGAAACCCTTTATGTCTGGCGGAGAAGGCCTGGGCTACATCGGTAACGGCGACAATTGGGCGGAGTTCAAGGTCAACGCCAAAAGCGCCGACTATTATCCCATGACGCTGCACTTCACTTCAGGCCAAACCCGCACCCTGTACTGGAGCGTCAATGGCGCAGGAGAGGATTCCGCCGCGCTGAACTCCGGCGGCTGGAGTCAGGTTAAAGCCCACGAAGACAGCCTGTTCCTCAACGCGGGAGACAATGTCGTACGTTTCTACAACGCCAGCGCCTGGGCGCCGGACCTGGACAAAATAGACTTCGGCGCGCCCGCAGGGGGCGAACCGCCCACTGATGGCGGCTCAACAACTGTGATCAACCTCGCCCAAGGCAAACCGGTTTCCTGCACAGATGAAGAGGACGGCAACGGCTGTAGCCGCGCCGTGGACGGCGATGTGGAAACACGTTGGTCAGCGAAGTATTTCCCCAAGACGCTGACCGTGGACCTCGGCTCTAACGCCCAGATTAGCGCCATAGAGTTGGTCGCTTACAAAGATCGCGCTTATCACTATGTCGTAGAAGTCAGCAACGCCGCGACGGGCCCCTGGACGCAAATCGTAGATCGCATCGATAACGCGACACCGGGAACCATCGATGCGCCCACTCGCGATGACGTCGACGCAGAGGGGCGCTACGTGCGCATCCGCGTCAACGACGCTAATGTCTATGACGGCGATTGGGCCAGCTTGCTGGAGTTCCGCGTCTTGGGCGCCCACTCTATTAATCAGGCGGACAAATAGCTTCCTCTTATCTATTTGTCTGTAACGACAGGGCCTGCGCGCGTCAGGCCCTGTCTCCCCCGACTGACAACGCCTCCCTCACTATTGCGACGATATCTTCCCGCGACGCCAGCGCCTGTTCGCCGCCGCGTCGACGCACCACGACAGAGTCGTCCGCCATTTCCTGCGCGCCTGCAATGAGAATGACAGGCGTCTTACGGCGCCTCAGCACCTTCATCTTCTTCGCCAGAGAATCATCGTCCAGCTCCATTTCCACGGGGATGCCGCAGCCTCTCAACAATCCGCCAACGCTTTCGCAATAGGCGACGGCGTCCCGTCCCACTGACGCCACCACCACCGGCTGCGGATGCACCCAGGCCGGCAACGCCGATTGATAGGACTCCAGCAGCACGCCAATCCAGCGCTCGATGGAGCCGTACACCGCCTGATGCAGAATAACCGGCCTGCGCCGCTCGCCTTCGGCGTCGATATAGTGCAGATCAAAACGCTCCGGCATGTTGAAGTCCAACTGAATAGTGCCCATCTGCCACTGACGCCCTTGCCCGTCCTCTAACGCCAGTTCGATCTTGGGTCCGTAGAACGCGCCCTCGCCTTCCTGCCGGACAAACGCTGCGCCACTGGCCGCGCATGCTTCCGCCAGCATGAGCTCCGCCCGCTCCCAGTCTTCAGGAGCGCCAAAATAATCCCGTTGCGGGCGAGTGGATAGGAATACTTGCGGCCGACCATAACCGTAATCCGCATACACGCGCTCCGCCCTGCGCAAGAACGCCTGAATCTCCTCGCTTACCTGATCCCAACGGCAGAAAACGTGGGCGTCATCCTGAGTAAACTGACGCAAGCGCATCAAACCGTTCAACGCGCCGGAGCGCTCATTGCGGTGTACGGAGCCGAACTCGAACAGGCGCAACGGCAAGGATTTGTAACTGCGCACGCCCCGCTTGTAGAGCAGAATGTGCGCCGGGCAGGACATCGGCTTTAGAGCATACTCCGGCTCATCGCCGAACCCTGCGCCAACAAACATATCGTCCGCATATTTTTCCCAATGCCCTGAAGTCTCCCACAGCTCCCGCTTCAGAAGCTGGGGCGTCGCCACCTCCTGAAAATCTTCCGCCTCGTAGGCGGCGCGAATGTGGCTCTTTACAGTGCGGAACATCCGCCAGCCACGGGGATGCCAGAACGCCATGCCCGGCCCTTGCGGCTCGGAGTGGAACAAGTCGAGTTCTTCTGCTATATCACGATGATTTTTCATATTTCGCCTCCTACGGCTTCATTTCGGTAACAATTCAGGACCCGAAACGAAAACAAGAAGGCGAAAAAAAACCCTCCGGCTTTCGCTCGGAGGGTCCTTGTTCTTCAGACGCGCACTAACCTCCAAGCCATTTGGTGGTGGTGCGGGTGGTTGAAAAAAGATTGATGAGTTTCATGAGGGCTAACATAGCATCGAAATTATTAACATGGCAATGATATCGCCATGTTAATAATACAGCGGCAAACCATTTACGGAATAATTTCTAACGTCCGATGGACGCCCTGTGGCGAGAAACTAAACTTAGAATGCAGTCGTTAGAAATGGAGGTCCGATATGTCAGGCATATTCGAGCGTCAAGACGCCCCTTACCCTTCCGATCATTTCACTCCCGACATCCCCGCCCCACCCACGCATACGCCGTCTATGCGCCATCATATCCGCGCCGCGGCGGATCACTTACGCAATGATTCAGAGCAGTTACGGCAATGTTCTCCCGAGCAACAGTTGTATCACCGTTACGTCGATGCCGGCGAACCTCATGGTCCGCCCTTATATGCAGTAAAAGGAGAACACTGGAACGGAGTTTGTCCAGCATTCCTCGATTTTATTAATCGATTCACCTTCCGACCTGAAGACATGGGCTACGCAGAATGTGGTTACGGCATTCAACGACATCGCGACTTTCTGCGCCGCCTGATTGTCGCTGAGCATGACCTGCACTCGCTGCAGCAGGGCTTTGCGGGTCGCATCGACGTCGGCTGTCTGGCGATGACGACGCGTATGGCCATGTACGATCTGGCGAAAGTGGCTCACCAACAGTTCAAAGCCCGTTGGCCCGACGCAACGCCAGTGGCGCTGGTCCCCACTCCCAGCTGGGATTATCGGGGCATCTTCAAAGACGTTGGTTTTGAGGTGGTTTATCTGCCAATCCGTCCACAACACAGTTGGCTGCCTGACCTGTCAGAGTGGAAAGACATTATCGGCGACCAGCGGGGGCTGCAAAGCCGTCGCATCGCACTCGTTGTGAGCAACCCGCAGCACAATCCTACCGGTATGCAGTGGCCGACAGAGGTGACGGAGCGCTTGCTGCAGGTGTGCGCAGAGGAATCCGCATACCTGCTGCTGGACGACGCCTACTTCAACGTACACGACCCCAGAACGCCAATTGTGAATCACTTGAAATCGCTGCTGAAGGCTTTTGACGCCAGGGGAGGCGAGAATGCGCTGGTCAGGTCCGGCATGTTCGAACGCTGGGTCGCCACCCGTCCCTTTGGCAAGCAATTCAGCTGCAACACTATGGGTGTGGCGGCGATTACCACATCGCCTTTGCTGCTGCGTCAGTTAGCCCGTGAATCCTGGATCAACCGTTATCACTGCAACACCCATAATGCTGAGGTGATGTGCGCCTGGCTGGCCACAGAAGCCGCTGCGGATTGGACAGTTGAAACCGGTTTACTGTATGCGCGACAGAAAGAGCATGTGAAGCAGCATCTGGTGACGCAATTGGGATGGCCGGAGGATGGCGTCTGCGTCGGCCCGTCCACCTCCTACATGATTTTCTCAGTACCGGAAATCTATCAGAGTGAAGCGGCTGGCATTGATCGCTTCCGCGACGATCTGTTCTACGCCACCGGCACAATGTTGTGCGCCTCGTTATTCAACCAGCAAGCGCCAGCGCCCTACGTCAGGCTCCATCTGGGCAGTCATCCCGAGATTATTGATGAGTTCCTGAGGCGCTGGCGAACAGCCGGATTGCATTACAGTCAGAATCAGCTTTTCTCAGGTCAGGACGCCCTCCAGACGCCGCTGCCCCAACAGCGGTTCCGGCTTCAGGCCGAGACAGGAAGTTAAGCCCATCACTTTTCCCGCTGCGGTAAACCTTTGAGTTCCGTAGTGGGAAGGAAACGACGCGATGCAGGTATGGCCTGATCGACAGGGATACCCGCCCCCCGACACTCAAAGTCCGGGGCGTAGGAATAGTAATGGGTAGTCAGATGTAAGCGGCTGCCGTCATCCAACATGAACTCTTGCTGAGACCAGCATTTGCCGTAGGATGGCGCGCCAGCGACGGGAACTTCAAGATAGGTGGTCAAGGCCCCTACCAGGACTTCACATGCGCTGGCGGTCAATTCGCTCTGCAGAATTACGCCGGGAACAGGAAGCCTGTTTGCGGTTTTTTGCGTGAAGTACTCGTACTCTTCCCCATTGGCTGCGATCAGTTCCGCTACTTTTTCTTTTTCAGGCAACCAGTCGGAGAGGATGTCGATGGTTTCGTATAAGTCCCCCCCCTGACAGTAGCGCAAATCCAGCGTATACCCGTCGGCCAATCTGGCGCTGGGACGGTTGAGCGCCGCACGAGTGGAGCGGGCGTCAATGCGAAACAAAGTCAGAGAGCGTTGTCTGGCGTCCAGAATCATATCCGGCGCATGGATCGGCTCGACCCTCACCTCTTGGGACCAGCTTTCCGAGCTATCAGGCCAGCGTCCTTCAACTGTCGCCAATTCACTGTCGGAGCTGATTCTGTCGGCGTTGAGCCAGATGAAGGGGCGGTTTACCCCCGCTCGGTCCAGACCGCCCTCAGGCAGCGGATACACCAGACGCTGTCGGCCAAGCGCGAACTCCACGCCGCCCAGGCCGCGTCGTTTTTGCTCTGGAGGAATGACAAGGCCATAAGGGTCCAATAAGGGCAGCAACCGCGCCAGGTCTTTACGCTCCTGCAATAAGAGCGCCTTGGCGGCGTCGCTCGCATACCAGCTTTCTTTGACGATAGTGTCGAGAGAAGCGGCCGCCGCAGAAGCGCAGACGACCGACAACATCAGGCATGGAAGCGCAGTGCGTCTTCCCGGGATCATTGTAATTGTAGGTCCGCGCGTTCCTGCAGCAGCTGATATTCATCCAGCAGGCTGTCGCGCTGATTTTCCAGCGCGAGCATGTCCTGAGCGGACATCACTTGACCGCCGACTTCCGCACGCCCCAACTTCATTTTCAGGTTGTTCATGGCGTACTCCAGCTCGACGACTTTGTCCTGCAAAGCCTGCTTGCTGGACTCCTGTGAGCTCACCTTTTGCTTGAGCGCGGACAGGTTCGCGGATGCTTTATCCAGTTGCTTCCTCAGCTTGCTCAACTCTGCGCGCTGAATCTTGAGCGCCGCCGTGCGCTCGGCTTTGGTCATTTCCAGTTCGCGGTTGCCGGCTTCGACCTCCGCGGTTTCCGCATTCACCTCGCCCAGCTCACGTTCCTTGCCAGCCTTGCGCGCTTCATAATCGCCGCCGTATACCCCGTACAGGCCTTCAAAGAAACCGCCTTTGCGGGGATTGTTGTCCGTATTCGGCTGATGCGCGCATCCTCCCAACAGGAAGGACGCAGCAATCAGGCCGGCTGACAGAGTTCGCAGAATCATACGCGCTTCTCCTTGTCCGGCCTGAAGTTAGATCAGGTTCTGCTGGATGGCGGCCAGCTGCTCTTCCTGTACGCGCATGGAGCGGATAGCGTCAGTCAGTGCAACGATTTCTTTCTGCAGTGCGTTCTTTTCAGGAGTTG
Organism: Hahella sp. NS-SX17; assembly: GCF_057367735.1. Lineage (NCBI taxonomy): Bacteria > Pseudomonadati > Pseudomonadota > Gammaproteobacteria > Oceanospirillales > Hahellaceae > Hahella > Hahella sp. NS-SX17. Next base: position 3,236,810 of record NZ_CM170632.1, on the reverse strand, counting down.
GCGCCGGGTTCTCAGCCAGCATGGCGTCGAACTTGGTCACCAGATGCTGATGGTAGTCTTCCAGCACTTCGATCTGACCGGCGTTTTCTGCGGATACTTTCTGCAGACGCTCGTTTTGTTTGGCGTACACCAGCTTTTTGTTCTGGTTGGACACTTTGGTCTTTTTGACTTGTGCGATTTCTTTTTCGATGGACTCAATTTCTTGCTGCAGATTGTTTCTGGTGTCCAGCGCGTATTCACGTTGCGCCGTAGACTTGGCGATCATCACATCCAGCGTGTCTTCCTGGGAAATGGCTTCTTCACGTTTGTCCTGCACATGGCCGCCCAGCAGACCGCCCATCAGACCGCCGGCCGCCGCGCCGACCAACGCGCCGCGTCCGCGCTTATCCTTATCCACCAGAGCGCCAGTCACTGCGCCCAAGGTCGCGCCGACAACCGCGCCTTCAGTGACGGTTTGGGTACGCTGATCGCTGGTGGATTGAGCGGTTTTCTGATCTGCGTTCTGGTCCGCTTTCTGCGGCTTGGCGTTTTGTTGCTGGCAGCCAGTGGCGGCCAATGCGCCTGCGAGGACAAGGAGGCTTAATTTCTTCATCTTACTAATCCTTATAGCTAGTCGTTTAATTCAAGATTGCGTTTAACTGATCTTTCAATTCGTCGTCTCCAGCCTCCGCAGTGGAAATGCATTGGCCGAGATGATCCAGCAGCAGGCGGGTAACAGGCTGATCGGATAGATTTGCGGTTGTCACTCCGTTGTCCTTTAAATGACGGGTAAACTTCTCTGCGCTCAGATTCTGATCGCATGCATTCGCCAAAGCTGTTTTGTATTCCCCTAAACTCTGCGCCGCCTGATTTTGCGCAACATCGAGCTGCGCACGCGTCTTCTGAACATCCTGTTCGTAACGGCTACCAAAACGCTCTCGTAAATCTTCGTTCACTTTAAGGCGTTTTTGCAGAGTGAATGTATTGCTTTCGGCCTTCACCCAACTACTGTAATGCTGATATAGGAACAGACTAAGGCTGGGACTGAGGTCCTGCGTCACTGTTCCGTTGGCGGGCGCTGGGCCGCCAAGGCCGGTTATTGTAGCGATTGGCGAAGGAATTAGCACTATTACGGCTAAAATTCCTCCAGCCGCACCCAGCCCCGCCACTCTCGCCAGCCGTTGTCCGAAGCGACCGTCCGGCGCTTTGGCGAATACCTGACGTATGCCGATGCCCGCCACGAAGCCGCCCAACGCCAGAGTGATAAGATACTGCATTGGTCCGGCAAGATTTGTCCCCAATCGTTTGATGGAGGACAACATATCTCCCACCGACGAGAGATCCACGGGAGACCCTTCCACCAACGCCAGTCCACACACCAGCGCGCTCAAGCTCAGCCCGTGCAACAATAGATATTTCGGGCGGAACGGGATACAGCCCAGCAATACGCTGAACATCAGGCCGAACACCAATCCTTTTTCCGCATGCAGATATGAGGCGTGATTGCGCAGCGTAAACAGGATGAAGCCCGTGGACATCGCCGCCCACAGTGAACCGAAAATGACACGCTCAATCAAAGCGCGCTTGTAACGCCGCTTCTCCTCCCGTTCATCCGCCAGTTGCGCTTCCGCCATGGGCAGCAGATCAAGAATGAACCTAGCCTCGGCGATGCTGGTCGGCTCCGCCCGATAGATGCGCCCGAACCATTTAACCTGGGACGCTTCGCGGAATCGCTCTGCAGGAACTTGCGCTATCAGTTCAGCGGGAGACTGATGTTTGAGTATCGCCTCCAAGACATGAGCCATAAAGGCCATGCCGGGCATTTTTTCGAACGCGCCAGGCTGGGTAAAAGATCCCATTTCGGCGAACTTCAGCGGAATATTCAGCAGGGGGTTCGCTTCCACCCGTGGCATCAGGGTCTCGGTCCCGCTTTGCTGTCGCAGTCCCTTCAGTGAGGTCAGATAAGCGATAACCTCTCGCTGCCAGTTGTGGGCGTATTGACGCAGGGTGACGTCTCGTTGCGTCTTGCCCGCCTGCTCCAATAGATTGTGACGATAAACCCCGGTAAGCGTTTCCAGGTTGCTGCGGGTCAGGTTCTTGGCGCCTTGACCGAGAAACGCCTGCAGCCCCTCACGGGTCAACTCCAGTTCTTTAAACTTAGCCTTGAGGTTAGGGTTCAGATAACTGATGAACTTGAACAGTCGCAGGTTGGGATCGCTGCTCTCCTGGGCGAAGTGGCGCACCCGTTGCGCCGCCTCCAGGTTATCCTGAGAGGAAAACCAGTTTTCCAGCTGCTTCGCCAACACCTTGTCCACCAGGGGATTGACGTCCCATTCCGACTGTAGCGCCTTGCCGACTTCCTCCAAGGTCATACAATCGTGCAGACCTATGCGGAAAGCTCCCTCCGGCACCTTGCCGCGCGCGGACACCCGCCGCGCCTTCACTGGCTCCAGATCCCGGTAGACAGGAATATCATTGTCGCCGGCCAGCCAGCGGGCGACCTGCTCTGATCCCCATCGCAACTCATTGTTGCGCGTCAGCAGACCAGCGCATAACAGACGCCAGTGCACATCGGCGACGCCGCTCACATCGATGTCGTGCAGAATCTTATGATCCACTACGGTTTCGTGGTCAATCTGCTCAAATACGCCCTTCCCGCGCAGACATTCCATGATGATCATGCCCACCGACCACCAGTCCAAGGCGGCGGATTTAAGGCCGGTGCTGGCCTCCGGCGCCGCATAACGCTCAGTACGGGAAATTGTGGTGCGGTTGCTCTCGGTATTCATCAGGGAGGAAATACCGAAGTCCACCAGACAGATATCCAGCGGAGAAGTGCTGCGCAACAGGATATTGTCCGGCTTTAAGTCCCGGTGCACGATGGCGTGATCATGCAGACGGCTCAGCGCATCGTGCAATTGCGCCAGCAGTTTGTGCACCATACTCAGCGACATGGGGCCGCTGATAGATTTCAGGTAGGTTTTTAAAGTTCCCGCCTGCACATACTCCATCACTTCGAAGAAGCGATGGGTGCTCATACAAAACTGCGCCTCTATCAGGTTGACAACGTGGTGTTGGCCCTGATTCTCCAGCAAATAACGCACGACTTCGTCCTTCGGACGCATATTCGGGTTATACAGTTTGAGAATGCAGTCTTCACCCGTGTCGTGCCGGGTGACGATGCCGACGGTCGCTTCCGCGCCAATGGTGGTCAGCCATTCCACCAGATCATAGTTTTGCAGAATGGCGGGAGGGATCACCCCCCAGGTAGAGGCTTTGCCGGTAGCGGTATTATCGGTGCGCCGGGACGTGTTCGGAGACGAAACAGCCGTAGCGGGCTGCGGCACCACTTTGGTTTCCGGCGCTGGTTGCTGCTGGGGCTCAGTGCGCTCCTGAGGCTCCGTGCGTAATTGCGGCTCGGTGGGCTCATCGCCCTTCGGAGCGTCCTCCTCCGCAGGAGGCGCTTGCGCGAGCTGCGTCGGCTCCATCCCCGGCGCTATTTCCGTAGGTTCACAGACCTGTTGCGGCTGAGTGGGATCCACCACTTCGTCCAAGCTATCCTGTGAAGGGCGAGAATCCTCAGTCACTGCACCACTCCGTCAGACCTCTGAGTAAAACGTACATCAACGGCTGCAACAACGCAGCCGCATGAACACCAAAGTAAAGTCCCGGCCGCGACGCCTCAGCGTCAACCGGGAAGCGCCATCCGCGCCAGATTCAATCATCCAGTCTTTCTATAAGAATAAACGAAAAATTGTCATGCGCTCCGCCTGTCTTGATACGGGCGCTTAGCCACTCACCTACCTGTTCGGTGTCGCCGGACATCATATTGGCCTCAAATTCAGAGGCGGAGACGATGTCCGTCACCCCGTCAGTGCAGATCAACAGCCTGTCAGTGACGCCAAACCGGACCGGGCGATAATGAGCATATGGCGCATTGTTAATCGGCTCCACACCCAGAGCGGCGATCAATTTATGGCCGTCCAGCCCGGTTAATTCAGGTGGGTCATCATCGTCATATCCGAACACATCGTCAATACTGACCTGACGTAAGTACCCGAATTGCCAATGATAAATGCGTGAATCCCCAATATTGAACGCATGCAGCGCGCCATCCTGCTCGTAGACGCCGGCGAGGGTGGCGCCCAGCCCATGGGTCTCCGGACGGTTGTGCATCAACTCCGCCAGGCGGGACTGGCAGCGATCCAGCACGCTTTGCAGATCCGGCGCGGCGCTGAGATTACAAGCCGCCAGGGTCGAACACAGCGTATAACTGGCCAGTGCGCCGCAGGCATGGCCGCCAAGACCATCGGATACCGCCCAGCTTTCCGACCCTGTGGTCTCAAAATACCGGGTGACGGGCTCCGGCATGGATTGGTTGATAACCTGACCGCAGATCAACACAGTATCTTCATTGTGCTCCCGCTGCAGTCCGGTATTGGTTTGAAACGTTACCTTTAATTTCACTCTTTGCGATCCCTGACGTTACTATCGAACCCTTTTGCGCCCTGTCATATTATCGTTTGACTTCACCGACGCGCCGGCTATCATTTTGTGGTGGGCCGCAGCGCGTCATTTTATTACAAACACTCGTTATTTCATTACAAACACTAGTTGTCACAACGAGTTGCGCGGCCACCCCGTTATTCTTCAGAAGCCCCCTCACATTGGCAAGCAACTTATTACTATGGAAGTATCAAACGCCCTCTCGGCAGTGCGCCAAGCCGTAAAAGAAGCCACCCAAGGGCTGGTTGAGCGCGAAACGATCGTTGACCTTATTCTGCTGTCCGCCGTTGCGCGGGAGCACCTGTTGATCATCGGGCCTCCCGGCACCGCCAAAAGCGCCGCCGTACGCCGAATCGCCCAGGCGCTGGGAGGCAGATACTTTGAATACCTGTTGGGACGCTTTACCGAACCCAGTGAGATATTTGGACCAGTAGATATCCGCAAGCTGTCCGAAGGCGTGGTGGAAACCGCCACCGACGGCATGCTGCCTGAGGCGGAAATCGCCTTCCTGGATGAGGTCTTCCTCGGATCGACGGCAATTCTAAACACCTTGCTTGGGGTTCTCAATGAAAGGCGTTTTAAACGCGGGCATACGCAAATCGATTGTCCGTTGCGTATCTGCGTCGCCGCCTCTAACCACTTACCGGAAGATGAAACTCTTGCTGCTTTCGCTGACCGTTTCCTGGTGCACTGCTTTGTAGAGCCCGTGGCGGATGCGCAGCTGGAAGAGTTGCTACGCCAGGGCTGGTGGGCGGCGACTCATCCTCCAGTCAAGAGCTGCGAAATAAAGCTGCTGGATACTCTGGCCGGGCAGGCTCGACAGGCGGACATGTCACTGGTTCAGCCGTTGTTGGCGAAGTGCGTGCGCCTGTTGCGCAAGGAAGGCATTCAATTGTCTGACCGCAGGGTGGTGAAAGCGCAAGGCCTGATCAGCGCCGCCGCTACCTTGGCGGGGCGCAGGCAGCCCACTGAGGCGGACCTGTGGCCATTGCTGTACGCGGTCCCTACCCGAGAGAACCAGGAAAGCGCCCGCGAGATTCTTAGCGAAGCCTTGCGTCATTGTGAGAACGACGCACTCTCCGCCGCAGCGGAGGCCGCCGCCAACAGCCCCGTCGCGCGCGCCGCGCGGCTGGCGGAAAAGGCGGAAGCGTTATTGCAGGAAGAAGCCTCCCAGGAACGCCGCAGTCGGCTGGAGGCGCTGGGCCGGGAAATCGACGCAGGCTTTGCGCCAGACGCCCTGCCCGAGCGCCTCATTGCAGTACGCCAGCGCCTACAGGATGCATTGACGCAGCATGAGGCGTCGCAAGGAGAATGATTGAGATCGAGTGGCGTCGAAGTGCGCTGCCGCTGCAACCCGGCGCACTGCTCGCACGCGAACAATACAGAGCCGACTGTCTGCGCAGCCTGCTGCAATTGGAGCCTCCCCGCCAGGCGGCGTTGCTGGGCGTCGCCGCGGCGTCCTGCATCGTCATCCTGGGTGGCGAGCAGGATCTCCCCTGGATTCCAGGCGTTATTTATCTGGGGCGCGCGCCGTCCAGCCCTCATCTATGGTGGCCGACCTATTTGCAGCCGATGACGCCGCCGGACCTGTTGCAACAGGCGGTGCATCGTCACGCCGGCTCCGGCGATTTCGCCATCGACCCGGAACGCCAATCCTTGATTCCCCTGCGGGAAGCCTTACCTCTGGACCCGCACACCATTCAGGACATACTGAAACGCCATGCAGCTTAATAAAGGAGCCGAGAAGTGGTCCGTTCTGTTGCAGCTGTTTCAGGATGACCTGGGCGACTATCTGAACACCGCACAGCAAAAACTGGCGACATTGTTTGGCCCGGCGCGACAGAGCGCACTAGCGGGCGAACGCGAGCCGGACGGTTACGCCGGCGTATCCCGAGAAGCGGATTACCAGCGTCTGCTGCTTAGCGAATGGACAGTCGCCAAACGCTTCCCGCAGGAGTTCATGCGCAGAGCCGCCATGGGCGAACACTTGTTCTTGGCGCAAGCGCAAAAAACATCCCGCAGCGACCAAAGCACCCTGCTGCTCTTTGACAGCGGCCCCATGCAACTGGGGGCGCCGCGACTTGCGCACTTGGCGTTGTTTATCCTTTTCCTGCGCCGCACGGCCCGACAAAAACGCATTCTGCGCTGGGGCATGCTGCAGGACGACAAAGTGCAATTGAGCGAACAGGCGGACGAAAACGCGGTCATGAAAATGCTGCGTTCACGCTACCCACAGCCGGTAACGACAGAGCATCTCTCCGCCTGGAAGCTACGCTTACAGGAACTGGAGTATTCAGAGTTGTGGCTGGTTGGCGGCCACACGTCAGCCTCCCTGCCCCATTCTCGTTCTATCCTGATTGAGGAAAACGTCGCGATTGGCGCCCCGGCGTCGCTGCAGATCAGCCTGCCATCTGCATCCGCCAGTTCCGTTAGGCCACCCGGCGACCCACTTGCTTCCGCCAAAACGATCACACTCGCTCTGCCGGAACAGGATGTTGGCCTGCGTCTGTTACGCAACCCATTCAGTCAGAACAAAGCGCCCCCTAAATCGACTCAGCAAGAGGCTATCACCGGGTTTGCGGCATTCAGCCAGAACGGTCGCAAACTGGCGTTTTTCCAGGGGGCCAACAAGATTATCGCCATGTCTATTCCTGGCTCTTCCCGTGAAAACCCAGGAGGGGTGAAAACGCTGGCTTGGCCAAAAAGCCAGCAATTGCTGGCTTTGTCTCTTAGCAAAAAGCGTCTTAGCGCTATTCTCGTCTCGGGACAAAAGTCCTATCTTCACCGCTTTCCGGGTTGCCAGGAAACTCTGGCCCGTCCCGGCGCTAAGGATATTTCGCCCCTGCCGCCGGGAGCGCCGCCAACCCCCTTGTTTTTCACGCCGACCGCCAAAGAGCAGCGCCAACTTTGGGTGAAAGACGCCAAAGGACGGTTGCTGTATATGAACTGGGACGCTAACGACGCAGAGTTTGAGCGTAAGGACGAAAACGTTCTATATCTTGGCGCTTATGGCAAACGTTTGTTCCGAGCGGTTTGGCGCAAGCCGAACCTGGTCGTCTATGGCTCCATGAGTGGAGAAAGCGCGCCTCTGAAGGAGAAGCAATTCCCTACTGAACTGCAATCGGAACCCTGTGTTTTCTTCCATACAGGATCTCATGGCTCTGTACAGGGCGTTCCCGCCATGGCGTATCAATATGCTGAGAATACCTGGAAGATCTCGGCCGCCTCAGTGAATGAGACTATTGAAGTCGCCGGGACGGATGGAACCGTGGTCGGTATCGTCTCATTCGCCCCGCCGGCGCAAGAGCTGGGAGGGTATGCGCGTCAGGCCAGACCCAGCCTGATTGTGCTGGAGCCGTGCGGAACCAAAGTCACCGCCCGTCAGGACTCCCATGCTTTTCTAGTCATGAAAAATACGCGCAAGATGTCGCATATGATGATCAATCCACACCTGCCCTATCTGCACTACATTGAAGACAGCGGGGACTATGTCGTCTACGCCATCCTGAAGCAGGAAGAACTCCTGCGCCTGCCCGTCGACGCCGCATCAGGGGCTTTTTCTGATCCAGGCGGAGAGCGTTAATGAAAGCGAAAAAGCTGCTGCATCAAGGTGTTCTCGATTGCCAGGGCCTCTTGCTGGAACTCGGAAGCAATCACGCGAACCTCGACAAACTGAAGCGTCATGTTCTGGAAAACTGGGTTCCAGGCGCGTTTCTTTATGAACTTGACGAATGCTGGGCGTTGGTCTGGCCGCAACCACGGGAACTGGACTGCCAGCAGATAAGCGGTTATGCGTTGGTGCGTTATGGCGACACGCTGTCCACCACCCCCTTGCATGACGGCCAGTTTACGCCAAACGGATCTCTACAGTGGCTGCTGCGCCAACACGCTGGCGACTTGGCCCGTCACTCACTACACAAGGAAAAACTGCGCGCCCCTTCCGAGTTTATCGCCATCAGCCGCTACCGGATTCTGGCCGTCGAACCTCTGGGTGAAATCAGCCCGCCGGAAGTCGCTATTCAACATGTCGACAGCGACGTCCGCCAGGTATTCAAAGGGGCTGGTTTGCATGCGTCACAGGCCCAACAAGAGACGATCAACGCGCTGAAGCAAAGTCAATCAGGGGCAAACGCCAGTCCTACGCTGTCCGGCCTGGTCCGCGCAGCCGTATCCGGTTTATTCGGGCGGCCTGGAGGGAGCGGCTCTGAAGCTGCGCCAGGCTCCAACCGCCCCCATAATACGCCATGGTCAAGAATGCGCGATGCAGTGTCGATGTATCTCATGACCACGCGAATGGGCGCTCTCCTTGGCAGAAAGCAGGCTCAGCATCTTCAGAAGATGATGGAGCTGTTTGAGCAGGGGTTATTGGAAGAAGCGCTGAAAAATGCGATTCCGCTCGAGGATGTGAGAGATGCATTTGAACGAAGTCCAGGAAGTCCCACTTTTGGCTCACCTGATTCCCGCCAGAATCTTTCTCTGAGCACTAACAGGCAAAGCAGCGGCGGCTCCATTTACGTACAAAATGAATCCATGAGCCTGCTGGAACGGACCTACGAGCAGGCGTTCAAACGATTGGACGCCGCCGGCAAGGTCGAAGAAGCCGCATTCGTACTGGCGGACCTACTGCGTAAATACGAAAGAGCAGTGGACTATCTGGAAAAACACGGCAAGCTCAAGCTCGCCGCTGAACTGGCGGAGGGCCAGCAACTTGCTCCCGCCCGAGTCGTGCGGCAATGGCTCCTGGCTGGGGATACAGCCCGCGCCATCGCCATCGTCAGGCAGACTGAATGCTACAAAGCCGTCCTCGATCTGTTACATCGGCACGCGCCGGAAGAAGCCGCCCGAATGCGCTGGGAATTCGCCCGCCAGCAGGCTGCGGAAGGCGCCTTCCATGCAGCGGTGACGCTTGCCTGGCCGCTGGAGGATAAGCGCGGCGAGGTGATTGACTGGATTAACCAGGCGGTCTCCGAAGGCGGTCATAACGCCGCAAAGTTATTGATCTATTACCTGAAAACAGGACATCCAGCGAACGCCCAGGCTTATCTGGCGGAAGTGCGGAGAATACTGTCCGATGATCGAGCCGAGTACGCCAATATCCGCCATACCCTCATTCAGGAATTGAGCACAAGCAGCGGCGCGGACGCCAAACAGGAAGGCGTGCGACTGGCGGCAAGCACTGCGGTTCGCGCCCTGCTCAAGGAACTCAACGCAGGGCATGCGAAGTATAACAAGCATTCGCTGCAGCGACTTCTCAGCGTAGCGGCTGATGCATTACTGAGTCACGAGGCAACAGCGCTCGCGCTGGGCGCCGCCCAGCGCGCGCCCGGAGAAGCCTTACATGTTCGCGCGTCGCCTCTGGAATACAGTCTTACAAAAGGCGCCGGCGCAGCCATCCTGGACATATGCCCGCTGCACAATGGCGGATTTCTTGTCGCACGAGGCGACGCAGGCTTGTTTATGTATGACTCGCGGGGCCACTGTGTTCACAGCTGGTCCGTCGGCGCCCGCGCACTGGTGGGTTCGGATCACGGCAATCGCGCCCTGGTGCTGGACCGCAATGAAAGCTTTATCAAAGCGCAATATTTTGATCTCGCCGGACGCAGCGTACGCCGCTGGCTGGAGCTTAAAGCCGACCGCATCGCCGCCAGTTTCGATGGCGGACAATGGATCGCCGCAGAAGGGGCCAGTCTGTGGTCGCTGGATGTATTAAGCTCCCAGAGAAGCGCGTTATGGAGCATCTCCGACTTGCCTGGCCGGATCGTTTCGCTCAATCGCACCCCCCAAAGCCTGACACTACTGGTGCAATGCTCCGATGACGCCTTCGAGTTGTGGCGCTATCGGCTGCCGCACTTTTTCTTGCGCGCACGCGACCCGGTCAGCAAAACGATCATTCGTCAATGCCGTCCCCTGGCGATGGCGCCGGATGGCGTCATCGCCGGTCTTTTCAAAGATCATGGCGAAGATGGAGCGGAGTATTTATCACTTATTGCAGGCGATCATCGCGGAGATCCGTTAGCTCTGCCGCCAACAGACAAAATCGCGCATGTTCTGCTGCTGGATGACTGGCTGGCGGTGGAAACCCAAAGCCCCGGCGGCGGCCGCAAATTCCGCCTGTATGCAAGGCAGGGCAGACTTATCCGGCAGCTCTGTCTATCCATCAATGTGGAGGGCTTTGCCCCTGTGAGCATAAAGTTCTTTTCTGACCTACTGACCCTGTACAGCGATGACGGCAGGATAATGGCGATAGAACTCACTGAAGGCCGTCTGGTGGCGGACTGGAGCCTATAAGGTTTAAATGCCGGAAATACGGCTACAAAATATATTTGCTTCCGCTATCGCTTTCCCCCTTGCAGTTTTGGGCCCGCTCATCTACACCTAAATAACTCTCCTCTTGTGGCCAGGACGTCCGCAATGAGCTTAAGGTTAAGGACCCTGCTCTCTCTCAGCTTCGCCGGAGTGGTCATCGCGACGACCGCCATGGTGAGCGCTATTGTCAATTACGAAGCCTCCCTCCGCCTTCAGAAAGAACTGGATCGCCAGTTTATCGGCGCCGCCTCGCAACTGGCCGAAGACCTTGACCGAGGTGTTTACGCCAGACTGCGAGATATCGTGAATGTCTCCAACCTACCCACAATCCGCCAGTTGCGCCCTGGTCAGGAGGAGGAACGGCGCGATATTCTGGAGGCGTTGAAGAGGACGCAGGAATACTACGCCTGGATTGGCTTCACCGATGAAAATGGCGTGGTGATGCAAGCCACCGGCGGCCTGATGGAAGGGCTGAGCGTCGCAGATCAAAACTGGTGGCGCGACGGGAAGTCCGATCCCTATGTGGGCGATATCCGAGGCCTTCGACAAGACGTCGACGACAATTCGCGCCTGACCGCCAAGCTCTCCAATTTCATTGAGGTGGCCGTCCCCATTAAAGGTCGGCAAGGGGTCGTCATGGGCGTACTGGGCGCTTACGTGAGCTGGGATTGGGCGACAGAAATGGCTGCGAACGTATTGCGCCATCAAAGCCAAAACCTGGAATTGCTGGTGGTATCCCGGCAGGAGCGCATCATACTGGGACCTCAAGCCCTGCTTGCGATGGAGATCAAACTGCCGGCGTCACTCAGAGCACACACCATCGGGCTCGTTCACTGGCCGGATGGCGAGCGCTATCTCACGGGCTTAGCTGACACCAAAGGTTTCCGCAGCTTCAACGGGCTGGGCTGGACAGTCGTGGCGCGACAGCAGGCGGAAACCGCCCTGGCGCCGATTCGACAGTTACGCACGGTCATCTGGCGCTGGGGGGCGATTATCGCCGCCGCCTTCGCGTTGCTCGGCTGGGTCATTGCTGAACAGATCTCCCGCCCATTAAAGTCCCTGGCCGCCGCAGCACGGGAAATCAAGGACGGAGCCCGCTTAATCGCATTCAAGATGCAGCAATCCGCCCCCCAGGAAATTCACCAGCTGGGCGATGCGCTGGGCGACATGATGCAGCAACTGAAGTCCAGAGAAACCGCTTTGCAACGCCAATATGCGGAACTGGATATGCTCTATGAAGGCGCGCCTATCGGTATCGTCATTGTCGACCAGACCATGCATTGCCTGCGCATGAACGCCAAGCTGGCGGAATGGAGCGGACTGCAGAACGCCGCCGTATACGGACGCCCTCTCCTGGGACTTGCTTCGAATCTGTTAGCGCAATTCGAAACGCCGCTGTCACAGACATTGTTATCAGGAACGCCCTCCTTTAACGCAGAAGCCATGATCAACGGCGAAACCGATGACGTGGAAAGGCATTTTCTCGCCACCTGCCTGCCGCTATATGAAGACGAACAAAGCGGTCCCGCCGGCGCAGCGCTGCTTATTAGCGAGATGACCGCACAACGTCAGGCGGAGTACTTCGCTACCCACGACTCGCTCACCGGCCTCGCCAACCGTCGCTTCCTGACTGCATACCTGTTTCAGGAGCTTGCCATGGCCCGACGCCGCAAACGCAAGCTGGCGCTGCTGTACCTGGACCTGGATCGTTTCAAAGCCGTCAACGATACCTACGGCCACGACGCAGGAGACGCGCTGTTGAAAGAAGTCGCATTTCGCCTGAAAAGCCTTTGCCGCGAATCCGATTTGATATCCCGCTTGGGCGGGGACGAGTTCGTCATCGTCGCCCTTGACCACAAAAACCTCAACAACTCCGCCCGCCTCGCCAAAAGCGTCGTCGTCAGCCTGTCGCGCCCTTATATCCTCGGCGGCGTTCACATACATACCTCACCCAGCATCGGCATCGCCGTCTACCCGGACGACGCCAACGACGAAACCGCCCTCCTCCGCTACGCTGATGAAGCCATGTACGAAGCCAAAAAATCCGGGCCCGGCCAATATCGTTACTATTCGCTGATTAAATCAGGGTTATTAGAAGCGAATGGGGGGGCGGATTCTGTGGCTTGAGCGGGGGAAGCGCCAAGCCACAATGGTATAAGTTCAACAGTGGGGATTTAACGAAAAAAGCCGACTATTGCTAGCCGGCTTTATGCCCTGCATTAGCGATCAGCTATCGCCACTTTGCGTTAATGCCGGCTTTGATGGTCTCCCAATCGGTTTCCGACACAGTAAGCTGACCGGAGTTGGGTGCGGAGTAGCCTGACATCAGGTCCGCCAATGCAGCGATGTCGTCTTCGTTAAGGGTCGCCAGATCAAGCTTAATCTCACGAATAGGCTTAACCACCGCATCGTACCATCCCTCTACAACTAACCGGTCCCGTTTGCCGTACCCCAATATTTCCACCACCAATGCGGAGCCGGACCGACGGAGCCATACCTGTTCCGCCGTCACGCCGCCAATGATAACAATGCGGTTTTGTCCCTCGTCGTTTACATCATTGATAGTGTCTGATCCATCATTGGGGCCAAATACATAAACGTCTTCACCAGGGCCGCCTTCCAGGTAATCGTCGTCTTCACCGCCTTGAAGGATGTCCTCGCCCTCGTCTCCATAAAGTCTGTCATTACCCCTTCCGCCGATCAAAGTATCGGCACCCGCGCCACCATGGAGCTGATCGTCTCTCAGCCCGCCATCGATGTAGTCGCTGGCTCTGGAACCTATCACGACATCCGCTCCGTTCCGGGTTTCAATGCGTGACACGCCAATCAACTCCACGGCACTAAAATCGAGAGCATCGTTCCCGTTGTATCCATCGGCGCCGATCAGGAGATTAACCCCTTTACCTAAATCGATTTTTTCCACATCCAGCACAGACTTGGAGTCACCATCTTTGGGGGCGGGAATACGAATCATGTCATCGCCGTCAGTTCCGAGAATGACATCAAAACCTTCTCCGCCAATAAAGATATCCACGCCTTCGTCTCCGCCATTGAGCACAAAGGTGTCATTGTCAGAGCCGCCATACATAACGTCATTACCGGCGCCGCCATTCAGATAATCGTCACCTTCATCGCCATATAGCACATCATTGGCTGAGCCGCCATTCAGACGATCATTTCCACCACGTCCATGCAACGTGTCATTGCCTGAGTCACCATTAATAACATCCGCACCTTGTGAACCGATGACAACGTCATCACCGCTATATAGATCTATTGACGCGACGCCAACCAACTCTATTTGGCTGAAGTCCAGATAGTCAGTCGTGCCATAACCTTTGGTTCCTGTAATCAGGTTACGACCGCCACCTCCGTCGATACGCTCAATAGAGACCAACTGGCTCTCAGGATCACCTGATTTGATCAGTGCGAACTTGAACTCATCGTCCCCTGCGCCGCCTTCCAGAACGTCGAAGCCTTCGCCGCCGTCAAACCGGTCTCCCGCCTGACTGGCGCCGCGGACAATAAATCGATCATTGCCGCCACCGCCATATAGACGGTCATCTCCGGCTTCGCCAATTAAGACATCCGCTCCAGCAGTTCCATAAACAACGTCATCGCCAGAGCCCGCATTGATTTCAGTGATCCCCAGCAGGGTCGCGCCTCTGAAATCGAGGACATCACTCAGGTGAGTGCCGATGATTTTGTCCTGCCCACCACGGCCGTCGACCACCTCAATGTTGACGACGGAAGTCAGGCGGATCAGGTCATTTTCCGGCGTACCCAGAATCTGGTCACGGCCTTCTCCACCGTCAATCGCATCTGCATCCGCATCACCGGCAGTGATCATAAAGCTATCGTCGCCCTTGCCGCCTTTCAATATGTCAGCGCCCGGCCCGCCTACAATCAGGTCAGCGCCTGCGCTGCCTTCAATCAGGTCGTCGCCGCCCAAACCATCGATTCTGGCGATATTCTTCAACAGCGTATGCGTCAGCACGATACGATCCGCGCCTTCCGTTCCTTCTATCAGGTTATAGCCGGCGCCGCCGTCGATTTCCTCCACGGAGGCTTCATCGCCATACTCTGGCGCAAAGACGCCATAAGTGGACAGCCTCACCACATCGTCGCCGGAACCGCCAAGAATACGGTCATATCCCTCACCGCCGATGAACAGATCGGCGTAGATGTCTCGACCTTCGATCAAGAAGCGGTCATCGCCTTTGCCGCCCAACATGATATCCGCGCCAACGCCGCCAATAATCGTATCGGCGCCATCGCCGCCTGCAATCAAGTCATTGCCGCCGCGCCCCTGCAATTCGTCATCGCCATCTGTGCCTTGCAGGTTGTTGTCGCCATCGTCGCCATCTGTCTGCGTGTAGGGCGTTCCTGGCGTTAGCGACCATTGCAGGGCGCTGTAATCAACCAAGCCATTGGCGCTGGCGGGGGCATCCACTAACACGCCCTGGTCACTTTGCGCCTTCAGTCCCTGGTAAATCACCGGGAACGTGACTGACGCCGCATCCAGGATATTCAGGTCAGCGCCCGCTTTGACTGACGCGGTCGCCGTGACGTCTTGCACCGCTGCGCCGTAATTAGTTACGACGGGCCAGACCCGCGCCTGTATTCTGCCTCCATTGACGACCTGATCAGTCACTTCAACAGAGCAGACCACCAGCTTCTGTCCGGGTTGTTCATCGTCCAGGTTGTAGAGGGTCACGTCGTCCACGTCATAATCACTGTACACTGGGTCGTCACTGACCGCTGGAGCCAGGATCAATTTGTAGGCGATCTCACCGTCCGGTTCACAGTCGTCCACGCCTCTGACGCTGACGGTCTGCGGCAAGTTCCAGCTAGTCTCGGTGAATTGCAGATAGTTCTCCGTTAATAACAGGCCTTCACTGGCGTCGGACAGGCTGAGATTGATCAGCACGCTTTTACCCGCTTCCGGCTTCCGCCCCAAAGAAATCTGGATATCAACCGTTTTCGCGCTGCCTTCTTCCGTTTCCAGCGAAGGCGGCAGTGAGACGATAACCGGCGCAGAGTTGGACTGCTTGGTCACCGTACAACAGGCGGCTACGGAGACCTGATTCACCTCGTCTTTAATCAACGCGCTGAGGGTATAAAC
This sequence comes from Hahella sp. NS-SX17, assembly GCF_057367735.1. Classification (NCBI taxonomy): domain Bacteria; kingdom Pseudomonadati; phylum Pseudomonadota; class Gammaproteobacteria; order Oceanospirillales; family Hahellaceae; genus Hahella; species Hahella sp. NS-SX17. The sequence goes on along the minus strand of NZ_CM170632.1, from coordinate 3,220,894 downwards.
CCCGTCCGCCAGACCATCCAGACTCCAGGTGTATTTATCACCGTCCCCATCCAGATCTTCCTCTATGTTGTCGGCAATGACGACGCCATTCGCAAGCAAAGTAATCTTCGCCGCGCTGTCCGGGTCGGCGTCGGTCCATTGAATCGCGACCACGCCGCCGGACAGAACCTGGTTTTCCTTCGGCAGAACAAAAGCGAAAGTCGGCTCGTCATTGACGCCATCCACATTCACAAAGAAACTTTGCGCCGCGCTCCATGGACCCACTGTGTCTTTGGCGTCAATCGCCTGCGCCCGCCACCAGTAGGTTGCGTTATCAGACAGATCAGCATCCGGCGTCCAGATAGCTTCGGCGCTCTGACGCTCCATGATTCTGTTCTTCAGTTCAGCATCGGCGTACAGCTCGAAACGATAGGTCACCGCATCGCCGTCCGGATCATTAACCGGATGCACGGACAGGGCTGGCCTGGCGACTTCAACCCAGACGCCATCCGCCGGATTGTTCAAAGTTGGCGCGGGGGGCGCGAGATTCTCCGCGTCAACGGTGAAAGAAGCGCTGGTCCAGGGGCTGAATGACAGCCCGTCATAGGCTTTCACACGCCAGTAATAGACCTTGTCTTCCACCAGACCTTCTACTCGCCAGGACGTGGTTTGCTGCGTTTCCGTTATCGCGCCGGAGGCTTTCTTCTCCGCGCTGTCGAATGTCTCAACCGTATCCAGCTCAAAGAAGTAGCTCAGGTTGTTACGCTCTGGATCAACCGCGTTGTGCACTTGCAAGTCCAGGACGACATCCGCCGTCACCGCGCCGTTCTCTGGCGCTGCGATACGCGGGGCCGCCGGCGCTTCATTCAAGGTGCTGACGATAAAGCTGGCGGCTTCGCTGGTGGCGACAGCGCCATGCTCGTCAGTGACCTTGGCAATCCATAGATAGACGCCATTCTCTTCCAGTAATTCAGAGACCTGCCAGGAAGTCTTGCCGCCGATGCCGGGATTCAAGCCTGTCACCTGCGCCACCGGATTGGAGAAGCTCGCGTCGGATTCCGCATACACATAAAAGCTGTAACTCAACGCATCCCGATCCACGTCAACGCTATTATTAACGACCAAGGTAGGCCTTACGGAGGCGACCACAGACTCACTGGCGGGAGAAGCAATGGCGAATTCGCCGGGCGCATCGTTGGCGGAGTTAAGGAAGAAGCGTCCATTCACCCAATCGCTGTTGGCTTCAGTGCCTTCCAGGCGCGCGCGCCAGTAGTATTCCGCGTTGTCGCTGAGCGTGACGCCCGGCTCCAGTTTGTCATCGGCGATAACCGCCTCCGTGGTTGCGCCACCCTCCGCTACGCCAGCCATCGTCGCTACTTTTTGCTTCAGGGCCTTATCGCGGAATACCTCGAATCGATAGCTATAGGCGCCATCCTGATGCGCGCCGTTTTTGACTTTTAATACGGGAGCGGCGGTAGCCACTTCCGCGTCATAGGCAGGGGTGTCCAGCTCTGGAGGCTGCGGTCCCGTGGGGGGATTCTTGGGATCGCCGCCGTTCAGGAATTCCGCCAGATCCAATATGCCATCATGGTCATAGTCATCGGTTCCATCACGGGAAAGGTCTCCGAAATGCTCTATCTCCCAGGCGTCGTCCATGCCGTCGCCATCGCGATCATTTTCAGGGTTCACCACGATTTTCACGGATTTGGCCGCTTTCAAGGCGCCATCGGTGGCTTCAAAATTAACCACGTAGGTACCGGCTTGCCCACGCTGAGGGAACCAGTTGAATGTCCCCGTACCGTCGCCTTTGGTATTGAAGGTAGCGCCGCTGGGAGGATTCAGAACGGTTAACGTCGGTGTGGTTTTATTGGGGTCGCTGGATTGCACCAGAAAGCCGACCTGACCGGTTTCATAGGTCGTGCGATCGCTGATATGTTGAATAACCGGCGGTAGATTTACCTGCGCGGCGCCGCCAAATTCCAGCGTATATTTGGTGTCGCTGGACGAGGACAGGCTATCAAACAGGTTCAAGTAATAGTCGTAGTTGATCTTGTCTTCTTTCAGGGTTTTGGACAGCCAGAAGTTACTCACTGGCAGCGCTTTGCCATCGCCGCGCACTACTCGCGTCAAGGCCTTGTCGCCCAGGTAGGGATCACTGACCTTGATGTACGCCAGCCCTTCCATCGCGCCAACGGTCAACACGCGTCTGACGGAACCGCCACCGCTCTGCTCGCCGCCAAGAGCGCCGCTCAAAGTTTTGACGTCAGTGCAGTCGTTACACACCGGATTCTCGACGCCCAATGACTCAGATTCATACACTTTGTAGCCAGCGCCTTCATGCGCAAGAAAATCCGTAATATTGTCGCGCCCAGGCAAATCAACTTTAACGTCGTGCACCAATAGATGTGTGACCGGGGCCTGCAGCAAAGACGTCAGGGCGCCGCCCAGTTCGTCGGCATGGGTCATCTTGGCGGTCAGTTCCGTGAAAGTGCCCGTCAGGGAAGACTCCATGATCCAGCGTCCGACACGATTGTTCTTGGCGGGAATATCGCCAAAGTCGATCAGCAGGGTTTTATCCGCTGGCTTGTCATTCAGGTAACTGCCAGTGATTTTGAAGTCCACCAGCAACTGATGCTGATTGTCGATAATTTTAGGCTGCGCCGATTCGATTTTGACTTTATGCGCCGCGCCGCCGCCCCGGTTGGAGATGCGTACGCCCAAGGTGTATGGCTCCGCCGGTTCAATTGGCGTCGTGAATGGGTTGTCGCCATTCACTTCCCGGGTCAGGAAGTAGTCGAGCAGTATGTCGGGCTGTGGTTTGACAACAATCGTATCCGGCGCCACCTGCAGGGTCTCGGATTTACCGCCGTATGTCAGATTGAGGGTTGCGCCGACATAATAGAGCTTGCCCTGCCCGTCAGCGCCGCCGGAGCTTTTGGTGGGGATGATCAGCCAGCGCAGCTCGCCGACTTGAGCGGGGTCGATCTTACCATCGGTAATAGCGCCGTTCGCCCCTGACAAGACGGAGTTGATCCCCTGATGCTGATCCAGCTTGATGAAAAACTTCGCCGAGCTGTGATTCGGATCAGAGGAAGCGATGACCGAATTACCCGCATCATCGCTGAACTGAATCGCAATCTTGATATTCTCCAAGGCGAACGCATCCAGGCTATTGGTCACCCGCATCGTCGCCTCAAAAGCCTGCCGCTCCACCGTCAATTCCTGGGAGAGCTCCATCTTCACCACCGCACACAGCGACTCCTCCGCCCGCGCAACGCCACCCAGCAGCCCCGCCACGAACAAAACCAACCCCGCCGTCACGATCCACGACTTACTTCGAATCGCTGTCATTTGAATTCCCAAAGCATGAGTATAACTTTTCAACCAAGTATTAAATCAACCTTGATACTTTCACTAAAATAAAAAGCCTCTCTAAAATCAAGTCGGCATTTTCGTCAGTAAGTCCAAGAATGCAGTCCAATAGAACCCGTCCGGACCTGTCATATATTTATACATCGCAAACTCCATACAACAATCCACATCCTTATCACTTACATAGGATAAAACGAAAGGTGCATCACAACTATATATTGCTAACAGCCATGCACAGCTAGCAATCTCACAAAAGTAACGACTCACGATCTTCTTCCCCTCTGAATACCTGCTTAAGCGTTTCAAAAGAGATGTAACTAAGTAGTCGTCATTAACACAAACAAAGCTATCTATGCCCCAACCTTTTTCGGAACATGAAGAGGCATCCATATACACAAAATCAAAATTCATGGTCAGATCTTTTATCAGCCTTTCAAATACATCTTCCACCGAAATATAAAATCGTTCCTTTAGTGGGTAGTAGTTAGAAAACAAAAAATCCACCCAGATTTCGACCATTTCTATACGTTCTCTATGATTACTGCACAAGTACCGATACGACAAAGGAAGAAAATATAAAACCTCCTCAACTTCTCCACACGGCAAATTAGCATTAAACAAGACCGCATAATCGACACCTGTAAGGCTATTGTCTTTTTTAGACAATATTGACGCCAAATAACATTCACCATATTCAGAGAGCGGGTCAGAAAGAAATGTCGGCCGCTTACATCCTTTAAGTCCACACCATAAACTTTCATTAGTCATTCGTATTAAAACCCTGGGCAATTTTTTGCGTATCCTAAGGCAGCGCACGAACTAACAATCTTAGATGCAGTAGTGGCCTCGCGAATATGTATCGTGTCCCCCCCTTTAAAACAAGTTCCGTTGAGTCTATTTCTCGCATCTACACATGCTTGCCCTTGAATCATCTTTTCCATTATCACGGAGCAGGAGTCTAACTGAGGGTTGCATGACCTCGGGGCCCTACATGCATTATTCTTTGCATTTTGCAATTTGTCTAACTGAACTCTTGTGCAATCACCGGGAGGACTTAATGCATCACCAGGGATAGTAAACTGATCCAAGTTATCTTCGCTACTGGTGCATGCTTCATAACCAGCATATGCCGCAAACCCGAGAAACAATATCCCACCCACTATCTCCCCTGCAGGTATAGGGCCATCAGCAGCAGAGGCCCCTCCCCACACGGCAAGACCAGTCCTAAGAGTTTGCAATGCCTCAAGACCATAGGGGTCATTAAATAAAATAGGATTCTGGTAGGCATACCCATATATATTAACCCCTGCACTTAAACCTTTAGGGTCTCTTTGAATATAGCGTCCCAAGCGTGAATCATAGTCACGATAATAGTTATGATAAAGACCCACCTCTTTGTCTTGATACTGACCTGGAAATCGTAAATTATTCTCAACTTCATTAATATATATCTTTATCCCACCAAAAGCCTCATAGCCCGCTTCCCAGACAACGCGCCCACCTCGATCCATCATCTGAATAGGTACACCAACGTGGTTATCTCTATAATAATATACATCTCCATTATCACGCTGAAACAACGGACTCGCCATCCATGCATTACCCGGGGTATAGTGATACTCTTTAATTAGAACACCGAACGAATCATACTCGCCAACCATGCCGGACTGGTTATATAGAAAGTAAGTTTTGAGCCCATCGACCTCCTTCCACATGCGATGGCCAAATGGATTATAGCCATAGCGCGCCATAACTTCACCGCCACCCGCCTCAACTCGAATCAAGCGCTCTTTGTTGTTATAGATATATTTATAGGTTGGATGATCTCCATTCTTATCAATACTTTTACTAATCAGGTGGCCATTATGGTCATAATGGTAATAGGTATCGCCTTGGCGAATCAGTTGGTTCGCTTCATTATATTCTAGCTCTTCTCTCTCTGGCCGCGCCAAAATGGTATGCGCCACTCTATTGCTCACACCGTCGTATTCAAACGACTCATCTTGAAGATTAAAAGCATCGCTTTCAGGGTAATCCGCATCAATTAGACGATAGAGCTTATCGTAACTATAATGATAGTCTCCGTGCTCAGTGGACTGACTGGTAATATTGCCGACACTGTCATACCCCAAAGTCACTCTCGCGATAGGGTTGTTAGCCGGATCGTCCAGTTGGTTCTCTTTGACTCTCTGTAGGCCGTCATAGATGCGGTTGATCGTCATCCCTCCCGGAAGTGTAATCTGTGTCGGCTGGTTCCAACGGTAGCGGTTAAAGGTTAATAATCCTTCGCCAGGGATATTAATTGTCTGGATCTGCCCTTTAGGATCATAACCATAGGAGTATGTAACATTCTCAGGATTAGCGTAGGTTCTGACCCTTCCGTTTTTGTCATAGCTATATTTAATAGTTTTGCTGAACGGACCATAATTAATCGTGGACTCGATCAACTGCCCCATTAAGTTATAACGATATTTCCCTAATGTATCCCCGTCATCATAGGTTTCTATCTGACCTAGACTGTTATAGGTAAACGTTGTTACTTGCTCCGGCGTTACGGCAGTCTCCGTCGCAAAATATTCTATTTTTTTTAATTGATCCGCCAAATCATAATGATAAGAAATCTTCTGGCCATTCGGAGTAATCTCTTTAATCAGGTTTCCATTTTCATCATAGAAATAGGAGCGAGTCACCGCATTGACGCCATCTGGAAAGCGGCTTTCACTTTGGACCTGATTATTCTTGTCATAGGTAAACCCAGTGACTCGATTTTCCGGGTCAATGAGTTTGATCAGGTTATCCCGGCCGTCATAGGCTAGTTGCGTGACGCCCTGTTCCGCATCCGTAGATTTAACGACACGCCCAAAAACATCGTACTCAAACTGGGTGCTATTGGACTCTGCGTCCGTCAGGTTACTCACCCGCCCAATTGAATCTCTCTCAAAAGTCGAGCGTTGCTCCTGCCCATCAAACTTATTAGTGACAGCAGCAGCCCAGCGGGACTTATCGTAATCAATTTGTTGCGTAAAAGTAGGATATTCGGCTTCTTTAACCAAGAAGTCGTCAAAGAAATAAACGGTTTCGTTTCCATTAGCATCTCTTTGATAGTCAATCTGACCATGTGGCGTCTTTCGAATCAGAGACTGATTACCTAGAGCATCCGTGAAAGTTAACACTCTATTGTTATGGTTATATTCAGATTTAAATACAGATCCATAATGGTTAGTAACGCTAGTCTGCTCATTTAGCTTGTTATAGCCATAGCGCACTTCACCAGTATTCGGAAGAGTAGTTTTAATAAGGTTTCCGGCAGGATCATATTCAAAGCTTGTTACGCGTTTTAGAGGATCTTCTATAGACAGAAGATTACCCGCGTCATCATAGCTATATGTATAAACGCCGCCTTCAGGACGTGTTTCCGTTATCGCTTGGCCCAAAGCATTATATGTATATGTAGAGACATTGCCTTCCGGGTCGACGACAGACTTTGCATTACCATAGGTGTCAAGATTTTCGGTATACGTCGCCCCGCCGATGCTTGCCGTACGCTTAGTATCACTGTAGCTATAAGTGAAGGAGCGACTTTCTATTTCACCAGACTGGGTGTAGCTGGTCAAGCGCGCTCCCCCATCATAGCTATAACTATGCTTGACGCCCTTGGGGTCAATACGCTCTAACGGCAGATTGAAAGCAGCATGGTACTTGGCGGTTTCCTTGCGCCCATCTTGATAGCGGATTTCAGTTTTGTTACCCCAAACGTCTTCAACGTATTCGGTCGTTTCACCGTAGCGGGTAACCGTGCGAATTTTATTTTTTGTGTCGTAAACTATCTTGTTAACTAGCTCTCCGTTGACTTCTCTTTCATACAGGAGCTTTTCATTTCGCTTCTTTTCAAGTAATTGATCAGTCGCAGAAGTCAATAAAACCCCTTGCCCACTACTAACAGGCCCGGAAGATCCTTTATCCGTTGAAAGAAACCCAATGCCCGTTGGTTTCGGCGCATTACGGACTTTAACTTCCTCGACCGTCCCATCGGGTAATTTCTTTGTTATTTTATAGAACTCGGCATTTTCTTTTTGGTTAATGGAAATATTTTTCAGATATTCGTATTTGTAAGAAGTAGCGTCTCCGTTGGCCAGTATTATTTTCTCAAGTCGATTATCGTCAAACTCATATGAAGTAGCGTTGCCATTTGGATCTATACGCTGGGACAACTTGCCTGAGTGATAGACATAACGCCAGTCATAACCTCGCGCATCCTTGACGGACTGTAACTCTCCATCAACATAGACGTAGGACACCTCGCGCCCTGAGTAATCCGTGACGGAACTTGGCGCCCTGGAGTCGCCTGAGTACTTTATGTGGTAAAGCGTCTGATTGAACTTATCTACGACAGACTCAATTCGCTCCTGAGTATCCCGATTTAGCGTGTATTGGTTAGCAATATCTCCATAGGATAATGTTTTGCCTTCTTCATCATATTTAATCCAGTCTCCCTTACGATTACGCCATTCATAGCCGCCAGTTACAGGCACAATGTGAGCGCTGTCGCCACCAAATCGGGCCATGCCTGCTACCCGCTCATAATCAGTATCAAACCGGCGTATTTTTCCCCATTTTTTATAGCCCGATAACCCAGCGGCTTCTCCTTCCAACTCCAGCGGCTTAGGATCAAAGTCAATTGAGCCGCCTCCCGCAGAGCTGTTGTTGGCGAACTTCACTTTTACTTCCTGCTTGATAAACTCCAGATCCGCCCAGCGCGCGTTCCAGGTCCACCCTTTACCAGGACGATAAGTGCGTGTCAGACGCACCCCGTCACCTAGCGTCTTTACGTACAAGTCTTGCTCTTCCAATACGAAGTCCGCCTTATAGTCCGGCTCCTGCTTCAGAAGAACTACACCTTGCTCCGCGGAGGCGGTTTGGAGGCCAATGGAGGTTAGACAAACAACAAAGGCAGCATATTTAAACAATCTCATAAACACCGCTTTTACTACTGAATTCACTTCAAACATCCTTCTAATTACCACTGCCTTGACCTGCACCGCTTGAAGAACACTGACCTCCGCCACCGGCATCAGGTCCAGGGCAGAAACCTCCGCCCGCCGCATTTTCCACCGGTGATTCAGGGGTAACCGTAGTGCCAGAACCACCCGGGAAGTAGCCCCCGATCGATACTCCACCTCCGATTCCGCCACCGGCCCCATCACCGCCACTGCAGGAGCCCCCCATCGCGTTCATCATCATCTTCGCCGCATTGTTAATAATGCTTCCGATGGCGCACATGGCGGAGTAGTTACAGATAGCCTCATAGTTATGTTGCGCACACCCTGCGCCAGAAGCATCACCTTGGGCGCTCGGGTTAAAGTCCTGTAAGGCGACGACACGATAAGGCACTACAACCACCTGACCAGGCCAAAGGGTTTCAGGCACTTCCGCCATATATTCAAAGCGCGCGAATTCATCGCCGGTGGGCAGCGTTGTGATGACATTCTCAGCCTTTACCAAGCCATAGTTCGTCAAACTGAACTCGCCCTGGAACACTTCGCCTTTCTTCATCATCGGCAGGTTGACCGACATGGGTTCGAACAAGACAACTGGGGCCGGGACGTTGGTTTCGTAGGTGGCGTTCAACACCACTTCGTAACGGTCTTCCAGGGTGATTTCACGCACGGAGAACTCCACCGAGATCAGTTTGTTCATCAGGAACACTTCTTCGCTGGTCACCGCGCCCGCACGCACCCAGATACGTCCGCTCACGCTGTCATGATCAAACGCGCTGGCCCGATAGGTATAAGAGCCAGTGGATAGGTTCTCCAGGAAACCATCGCCGAATTCATCCGTTGTGATTTCATAGGTTTCGCTGAGCACGTCTTCGTTCTGCAGCGAAATGCGCACTTTCGCCAGCCCTGGAATCAGGCCGCCGTTTTCAGCCTTGGTGGCGGTGTATATATCCGAAGTATGGAAATGCACGCCGCCGATGGTGGAGTCCGTCACCGCCACATCCACAATGTAAGGCTGGGTCGGCAAATTATCACCCTGGATCAACACCTTAAAGCGGTAGTCGCCTTTGGGCACAGCCGCATCCGGACGGAACGCCAACTGGATAGTGCGAGACTCATTCACCGCAATATCCCCCAGACTGCGATCGCCCACGATACGCACCCACTCAGGAGCTGGCGCATCGTATTGATCCACCAGGGACAAGCGCGCATTGGTCAACGTTTCCAGCCCGCCATTGGTTACTTTGAATGTTTCCGCCTGCTCATCCCCCAGCCTGACGCCAGAGGTGATGTAGCTTGGCGATACCTTCGCCAACGGCGCCGCCGCTGACAGATAATATTGCACCGTCAGCAACGCCAAAGGCTGCTCCTGGTTGTCCGTCATAACCTTGAAGTAAAGACGTCCATTTTCTGGAGCCAGATTATCGCCCGTCAGCTTCAGCTTGAGATAACCAGTAGTATTCGGCGCGATAGCCTCCAGCGTGGAGCTGCTGACTTGCAGTCCATCCGCCATTGGTTTTGGCTGTCCGTCTTCATCCAGCTCCGCCGCCCACTCCAGACGCACATTGGTCAACTGCGTACTGAAACCGGCTTTGACGCGCACGTCCATGCCATATTCATAGTTTCTGGGGACAGACACCTTGTATATGGCAGGGGCCACAGATGCGCCTTCTACAATGAAACGGCCGTGTTCCGGACGGTCCAATTTGTCTGGATGGACAATGGAAACGACATACTCTCCGGTGTCGTTAATGGTCGGCGTGTAGGTGAACTCGAACTGGCCTTCAACATCAGTAAAGGCGGCGTACCGGCGCTCAAAGCCGCGCACCTTCATCGCCACTGTCAATATGGCGTTGGCCATCGGTTCATTGCTGGCGCGATCAATCGCACGTCCCTTGATTGTCACGGTTTCACCAGCGAACGCTTTGGCGGGCTCTACAGACGTCAGCTCACCGTAATAAGGCGTCTCCTGTAACGTCACTACTTGAGACGCGCGTGTACCAGCGATCGCAACATGCGTATCGCGGCCAACCTGGTAGTGCAGCTTGTCAATCTCCAGACGCAGCAACGCTGCCTCCGGGACAGAAGACGACACAGGCACGTCGAAGTATTCCGTGACGTACTCGCCGCCCGCTGGAATACGCGCCACTGTGGAGCGGTCCGTGGTGGTGACGACATCTCCAGTCACTTGCTTGATAGAGGTCGCGCCATACACGTTGCCAGCGAAGTCCTCAAGGATAAAGCGAATGTCCGGTGAGGCGTTCTTGCCGCTGTTCGCCGCCATGAGAATCTCAGACTCCACATCGCTGACATTTTCCAGTCTGAAACGCGCTTTTCCAGTTGCGCCACGAACGAAGTTCAGCGTCTCCAGAGTGGCCACCAGCGCAGACTGGCCAACGGCTACCTGGCGCCACTGACGAATCTCTACGTTCTCACCCGCCTGCGGCGACCACAGAATGCTGATATCGAGATCCGCAAACGCATCCAGAGATTGGTATCCGCCAATGACAACGCCCACGTCGGAGAAGCTTCCCGGTTCAACAGCGAAGTAGTCCGAGTAGTGAGACTTGGCCGCTCCCGCGACGTTCACCGTCACTTTCAAACGCACACGTTCAATCTTGGTCACGCCGCTATTGGAGACGCGGAACAACACTCGATTCATGACGCCACGTTTGATCGGCTCAACGCTGTTTTCAGACTCGTCAGCAGGCTTCAAATCAACGCTCAGCGCGGGCAGCAACAGGCTATGGCCAATGCTTTCCTTGCCTTGGTTGTCTTTCGCCACGACAGTGTAGAAGCGCTCTTCCACCGAGCCGGAGCTGAACTCACCCTCGTTGTAACCCAGATCTTCATAATCCGCGTTAGTCAGCAGATCAGCATTGAGCTTGACGCGATCTGCGTCATCGCCAACGTAAATATCGTATCCAGCGATACTGGCGCCATTGTGGCTCCAGTTGACCACCGGACGGCTGTCGTTTTCCAGCAACACGCTCAATTGATTAACAGGCAGCAAATCCGCATTCACATACTGAGTGTTAGAAGGCGCGGACTCATTGCCTGCGCTATCCAAGGCTGTCACCACGTACAGGTGCTCAGTTTCCGAAGGTTTGCTATCCAGAGCGACTTCTTTCGGGAGATTATCCTGAAGCGCCGCAACGCCAGTAAGATCAATATCCTCCGCCGTTTCCGGCAGATTCAGTCGATAGACGTTGTAACGTAAATCATCGCCCGCTGGCGCTTGCCATTGCAGGTGCACGCCGGAACCGCTCAGCCTGGCTTGCAGGCCGGCAGGAGCCATCGGCGCAGTAGCATCAGAACTGATCGTCACAGACACGCCAGGCGCACTGACAGTCGTCTGCCCGTTTTCACTACGCAGAGAGGCAATGGCGTACTGATATTCGCCATCAGCCAAAGGCGTTGACTCACCGTCGATGTAGCTATCCATCAACACGTCGTCGAATCGCTTCCATTCTGACAACTCGGCTTCACCGGGCGCTTTACGATACAGCGCATATCCCGCCGCGCTGCCGACCAGACTCCAGTTCAAGGCAATGCGTCCACCAGCTAAGGCTTTGCCCATCAACTGATCCGGCGCGCCTAACGGAGGCAACTCTCCCTGATAAACCTGAAAGCGTATGTGCGCAGGCACAGGCTTGGCGGCGTTACCAAGATCGTCCTGGGCGGAAAGTAAAAAGCCGAGTTGTTCCGCGTTGGGCTGCCCATCCTGATCCTGCCCCGCCGTCAACGGCAATCGCATGCGCCCAACGTAGACTGGGCGTCCCTCCTGGGAAGAGCCGTCTTTGCTCAGCGTAATGCCGTCCTGGTAATCAGCAATAACCGTTGGCGCGCCATTTTCCTCAATAAACGGAACTAGCTTCGGCTCCTCTCCTGGATTGACGTCATCCGCCAGGGTCAGGACAACTTCAACTTCTTTGCCGGCCGGATCATCGTTACGAATCGGCGCAGCGGGGTTGACTGTCAAAGTACGGACATCCGGCCCTTGCGTATCAATGCGCAGATCGCTACCGCTTACCACTAGTGATCCACGATTACCGACACTATCAAACGCCGCCAGCACAGGCGTCACCACACCAGCAGGCGTAGTCGCTTCGATTTCAAACTGGCCGCGGTATAAAAGCTCATCATCAAAATCCCGCTCCAGCTCGACTGTCAGCGGCAAGGCATTTTCCATCGCCAGCGCAAAGTAAGGGGGATTACGCAGAGGCTCATCGAAAGTCACGGCCAGATCCACCAGGCCAGGCCCAAATCGGCCGCTTGCTTCATCCTTGGCGCCGTACGCCATGTATTCGACTTTGACCGCCTTTGGCGCTTCGCTGTCGGCTTTTACGTCTACGACTTCGGATAGCTCACTCAAGCTACCCAGCTCATTGACGCTGGCTACGCGATAGAAATAAACGCCATCGGTGAAAGGAACATCCGTATAACTGGTTCCGGTAATCAGCTTCTGATTTACCGGCGCGCCAGCTTCAGCAATTGTGCTGAATGAATCGGTAGAACGATACAGGTTATACCCTTTCACTCTGGGGTCATTGACCGGCATCCATCCCAGCGCCACTTTACCCAGCGCTTTTCCGACTGCAGACAAACTTTGCGGCGCGTTCGGTAGCGTGTCGTCCAGAGTCACGGACAGAGATTCGCTGGCGGCGCTCACTTTGGTACGCCCAACGTAGGTCGCCTTGGCGGTGATCACATTCATGCCGTTCTGCAAGGACACCACACCAGAGAACACGCCCGCTTCCGCAACACTGTACGTTTCTCCTTGCGCTTCACCGTTCACGAACAACTGAACCAAAGTATTTGCAGTTGCAGTTCCCGCCACATCGACTTCAACCTTGTTGGTGGTGACGCCGTTGAGCGGCGCGGTCAACTGTGGGGCCGACGGCGCGGCCAAATCAACGCTGACAGGAATATTCTTGATCTGCGTGACATTATTGAGATTGTCATAGACGGACACACTGATCGTGTGAGCGCCGTCAGTCTCTCCCGCCAGCCACCAGGCGCGTTCGAAATCAGGATCAGCGTTCAGATCCATTCCCCAGCTCTCGCCATCCTTCTCAAATTCAACTCGACTGACGCCGGCAGGGTCATTGGCTTTTACAACGACCTTTCCATCCATCGCCAACGTCGAGCCGCTCAGCTGCGCGGAACCATTCGCACTAACAAATTCGACAGATACAATCTCAGGGCCGACGTTATCTTCTTCCGGCTTGCCTGTCACAGCAGCCACTTGCGTTTCTTCACCGCCGGAGAGGTTCACAGCCGTCACGGCCACGTAATAGGTCACACCGTTAGACAGACCTGCAATGTTGCGTGTAAGCGCACTGCCGCTGACGGTTGTTTTGGGAGCCATGCCAGCAACACTGGAAAATGCAGCGTCTTGCGCATAGATACGGTATTCCTTTACCAGACTGGCAGGCTGGGAGGCTTGCCAGCTTACCTTCAACTGACCACTTAACGGATCAATCGTCACGCCAGCGGGGTTAGCCAACAGCGTCACGCCAGGATTGGCGACTGCGTCAGACTCATTGCCAGCCAGATCATAAGCTGTAATGCGAATCGGGTTCGCAGAAGCGGCTTGTAAGCCTTCGACTGTAAAGCCCACACGTCCATCGGAAATGTTCGCTGAGGCCAGCGGAATATCTTTAACCTCTTCGCTGCCCGCCTTGTTCACATAGACTTTGTAACCCGCCAAATCGCCCGCGGCGTTCGCATGTTGCGCCCAAGACAGATCGATGGAAGTTGATGCGGAAAGCGCCCGTAATTCAGAGACAGGTTCTGGTTTGACAATATCTTCAGGCGTAACTGCCTGAGCGGTTACAGCCGTTCTCTTCAGACCTGCAGCATCCTCCGCCACAACAGCCAAATAAACAGTCGCGCCACGCACCAGACCGGCGAGTTTGAATGTCTTAGAGCCAGATGGGGGGGACGCCGCCGGGGTCATTCCTGCGATATCAGAGAAGTTCGAGCCTGATACGTAAATATGGTAAGCAGCAATGTCATTACCGTTGGCGAATTCGTCGTAAACGGTCCAATCCAACGCCGCCTCCGTTCCGTCACCTTTTCCATCAACGGTCAACGTCACTTGCCCTGGCGCCGTATCATCGAAACGAATGTTGGCGATGGTAGGTGTGCTGGCGTTGCCGGCAGCGTCAATAATGACAAACTCAAATCTATTATCGCCACGCTGAAGGTCCATGAGCAGATCAAAGGTAGTTTTGTCTTCGCTGGCGAGCTTCTGAACGCCATTTACCCATACGCTTGAGTTTTTCTCTCTTGTGCCTTTAAAGCGGTACGCATTGACATCAGTGACATCAGGGAAAGCCTCAAGCTGTGGTGATGCTGGTTTGGTCGAATCAAGGATGAACGTATACGCCTTGGGAGCGGAGATGTTCCCATGAGTATCAGCTACCTTGACGACAACTTTATAGCTCCCTTCGAGCAAAGGCGCAGTTGCTGTAAAAATGTATTCACCTGACGCTAAGGCGAGTTCACCTGTTACCGCCAAGCCATTTCTATAAACAGCGACTGACGCTCCTTTCAATGAGAGCCCACTGGCGCCAACATCCTCCGCCTTGACGCGAATGGAATTGTCACTACTGTTGATGATTCCCGAAGGCGCCATCAGCAGTACCTCAGGCGCTTGGCTGTCTACATTGATAGCCAGTATGACTTCTTCTGAAAAGTTGCCTGCCAGATCGCCAACTTTCAATGACAGTTGGTTGTCACCTTCCTGCAAAGCAATATTGGAGACGCTCCAGTTTACGTCTTCTTGCCCTGATACTCTTTTACCGTTGAGCCACAAGAGCGTCCCAGGTTCTTTCACACCACTGAGATTAATGATTCTGGCATTTATCAATACAGGTGTTGAGGCATTGTGCGACGTTACAGTAGGCGCAGCAGGCTTTTCGGTATCCACGACAAAGGAAGCAACGAAAGCATCATCGGCTTCATTAGGCGCACCATTTTGGTTCTGGTCCATTCCAAGACCATCTTTTGTCTTGATATCTGGGCCGACTGTTAAGCGATATGTTCCATCTTTCAAGGGGGCGGAAAAACGAATGCGGTATTGCACCCCATCTATTTGATCTAAGGCAGTGATGGAAACAGAAGAGCTGTCACCAACAAGCAAAATGTCGTCGATAGAAAACGAAGCAGGATCAATCTCATTGACAAACGACAGCGTAATTTCCTGCACTTTATCAGCGACATATTCAGTCACAGACAAGCCAGTAACATAGGTATTTATATGCTTTTGTTCAGTGTATACGGTGCCGTCCTGTCCAGGCGTAAACCCTGAATGTCTGGCCTTTCCGCCGTCTACTTCTACTTGCGATGCGAAATCAAACGCGTTCAGTACAGAGTAATAAACAGCAACACGCCCACCGGCGCCGCCGCCAGCATAATCACCAGCCCCGCCGTTAGCCAGAATCCGCCCACTGCCTGACAAAATGCCGATATCAAGCCAAATGGAGCCGCCACTTCCCCCTCCGGTTCCAGATTCGGACTGTGATTTAGCATAGTCGCCATCCGCTTTCACTTCTCCGTCAAGATTCAGTCGATCCGCAATAATTTTTACGGCGCCGGCTCCTCGCACACCAGAACTGCCATTCCCCCCAGCGCCCCCGGTCCCAGGTAGAACCGGCTGACGATAGTCTCCATAAGCGGATTTATTCTCTTGGCCGTTGACCAGCGTTCCGCCCACACCACCATAACTTCCACCACAATGTGCGCATACTTCAGCGTCAGGGAGCCCTCCCCTTCCGCTTACATCAATCCTGGAACCAGCCTCGACATTGATAGAAGACGCCTTAACTATCAACGCTTGCGTGAGCGATGCAGAGGGAACGCCTGTGGTCAGCACACCCCCATTTTTCAGCGTGATTGTTTTCCAGTTCTGATCGCTAAAAACAGTGTAAGTAAAATTATCAACGACCAGCTCATTATTAGGGAGTGATAAGTCTCCTTTAGTGTCAAAGCCTCCACCTATGAAACTATATTCATCAGTAATATTGAGTTTATTTCCTGACTGCTGCCATACACTATTAGTAAAGAAGAGGCTTCCAATTTTAGCATCGCCTTTTTGGGCGACATGGACATTGAAGGCAACAAGCTTTAGAAAGTTTGCATCAATTACTTTTATTCTGGCGTTATAAATCTCAACGGGCATTGGGTACGAGCCACTCAGGCCAGTCCTGGCGACATTAGCGTCATCCAAGCCTCTATTGTCGATGATTAGCTTCTCTTCGCCACTAACCATATTTCGTATAAAAATAGTTCCCGCAGCGCCACTTTCATAGTTTCCGTGTACACGCCTACCGCCAAGGGCCTTAACTTGAGTGGAAACATCAAAGGATTCGAGTTCGTCGTAGTATATAGCTACGCGACCACCGCCACCGCCACCGCCTTCAGTAGTATTAACTCTATTACCACCATTTGCGGCGATAGAGCCACTCCCAACAATAACACCAGCTTCAATCCACACAGAGCCGCCGCTTCCGGCCCCCATGCGGTTTGCGCCACCAGAACCATTCGCCAGGATCTTCCCATCCAGCTCCAAACGATCGACAATTACCTTTATCGCTCCACCACCTGTTGAAAAGCTTGTATCGTTGTTTCCAGCCCCTCCAATTCCCAGGTCATGTGGGCGACGATAATCTCCAAACACATTTTTATTTGGCAGCCAGTCATGACTTCCGCCTTCCCCACCATAGCTACCGCCACAGTATGCTCGCACCTCAGAATCTGGCGTCGCGCCCTTACCACTGACATCAATGGATGAACTTTCATCAATCGATAAATGACTCAAAGCAAGCGTCGCTTTAGCTCTATCTGGAGTTACAATTTTCCCTCCATTCACGAGTAAAATATCGCCAAAAGTATGATTACCTGAGATCGTTAGCAATCCACTGTCAATTAGTATATTTTTGTTTTCGTATGTGGAGGCGTCATCCCCGATAGTTGCTTCATCAGTTATAACAAAATCCGCAAAGAAAGAATCGAATGACAATTTAAATACGTCATCACCTACTTCTCCGTACAGAGCATCGCCATCCTGATCCAGGCCTATGACATCTCCAGAAGAAATATTTGGCCCAACTTCCAATATGTAGTGAGCCCGATTCGTTATTCCACCAACCACCTCTACAGCATACTTCACATCATCAAGCTTCTTAACCTTGATACTCTGCTCGCTACCATCCTTCATCAGCCGAACGTCATCTTGTGTAAATGATGATTCATCGATTGGCGACTCGAAATATATTTCTATTTCAGAGCTTTCTGTCAGCGTAGATTTGTCTGATATAGACGCGCCCACTATTTTTGCGGGCTTGGACTGAGGCTCGATTCCGGTCAAGGCCGCATCGTAATGCGCTTTTATTTCTCTTTCAGAAAGAATATGAGAATAAAATACTGCGCTATCAATAAGCCCGTCGAAGTTGAGATGCGTATAGTTATAGTCATAGTGCGCACCAATAACCAACGGAACAGATGGCGTAGTTATAAGTGTATTTTCGTTTGCAGGAACACTATGAACAAGTTCCCCATTGACATATAGACTTGCGCCCACTCCATCTTTGTAACTACCAACAAGGTGATACCAGTTACCTAATTCAAACTCTTTAGGTGAAGTCGCCCAAATTAGGGCTCTAGGCGCATTTATAGCGAATTGAAACTTTCTTCCCGTTTCACCATCCAGCCTCAGCGCCATTCCTGGATAACCGTTTCCATTCATCATTTTTGTAATGATGCCTCGGTATGCGCCGATCATTTCCGGCTTAACCCAGGCTTCAACAGAGAACTCTTTTAGGTTATGGCTTGAATTATGAGGGACAATAGCTCTTTGCCCCTTTTGATAATCAAAATACGAGGCCGTATGATCAGCACCAGAAATTCCTTGAGTCAATTGAGTAGGCTGAGTGATGTTTCCGTTTATATTTCCGATGGAGTCAATTAATTTCCCTTCATTCTCAGGAAGCTCCCAAAAACTTATAGGATCACTATCAGAGACTACTTTTCTATATATCTCCTCTTTTCGTGTCGGAAAGCTAATGAGCTGGTAATGTTTGTTAATCTCCCCCTCATTAAGCGCATGATCATATATTGCAACTTCATCGATAACGCCCTCGAAGCGATACCCAGACCAGTTACTGAACTGAATGACGCCTGGATTTTTCGTAGGCATTCCGGCAATTTCTAGCCGAGACCGTTCCTGACCGTTTAGATATAAAATTAAGGACGAGCCATTATAAGTACCAACCAAATGGCTCCACGCGTTTGCCGGCACATCCTCTTGACCAACACATACAGACTTAACAACGCCTATACGCACATACAGGCAATAGCTTCTGTTTTTGCTTTCATACAGCCCCCAGTTATAGTTGCTGCCGCCGTGTGAAAATAGAAATGAAGAACTCCCATCCGTTCCAGCCTTATATGGTTTCAACCAAGCTTCTAAAGTAAGCTGTTCCATTGCAAAGGAGGAATGATCTGGAACGGACAGTCCACCGTTTGCAAATGACTTAGCAGAGTCGCTCGGGAGAACGCCTAATTCTACAAGCAGATTTCCTTCAACCTTCGCCAGATGTCCATTGCCGCTTTTGTCTTCGGCGACATTTTGCTCTGATGTTTCATTCAGCCTCCAATATGCAATAGGAGAATCAGCCAACACCGCAGCTTCATATGAAGCGCTTTGAGGCGAGTCAGAAGATGGGGCGGCGTAAATGATAGAAGCCCCCAAAATTAGTACTGCCGATAGACTTCTTTTAATTACATTTAGTAGGATTTCCGTACCAATTCCCATCTTATCCTCTACAGCTCTACTACTTGGATGCATGATTTGAAAGCTCAAAAACTCTTTTATATAAACAAGACTTAGTTAACTTGGCCGCCATCTACTCATTGCATTTCAACAACGACATTCTCGTCATCTACTGAAAAGCGGCTTCGTCCTAATGGCTCACCATCTGCGCTTTCACTTAAAACCCTGAAAGCGACATAATCTTCTTCCTGTTGGTTAAATACGCCATTGAGTGGGTCTGCAAGACGCCAGCGGCGACCATCGTGGAATAAAGCCCAATTGTGATAGTCAACGCCGGAAATGACTGTAGCGGGTCGGGAGGCGATGAAACCGCCCAACGGAATAGCAGGGATGCCTAACTTGCGCAGAATAGCGACATAGGCGAATGTGTATTCGGTACAATCGCCGGTCTTATTCTCCAGCGCCCATACCGCTCCCCTTTCTTCTTTTATATAACCGGATGGTTGCAGATGCTGCGTTAACCAGTCAAAGACCGCCTTGGGTTGATGTTCAAAAGGGAGGCCTTCAAAGAGTTTCGCAGCCTCACGAACTTCAGGGCTATCAACTTCTATATATTTTTCATTCTTTAGCCATAACTTAGGGTCTATTATGATAGGCGCTAAGGGCATCATGGTTAACTCAGCGTTGATCGTAATATCTCTGGCTTCATATGAGGCCAGTTGAACTATTTTGTAGATGAGCGTTTGATTCGAAATTTCATCTGTTTCCTTCCCATATCCTTTAGGCCCGGTCAGGGCGACTAATCGTTGCATTGGATAGTCGCTAACTGGTGCAAATAAATGAATAGATAGATCCTTGGCGAAAGCCTGACCTTTGTTCTTGACCACAAACTGAAATCGAATCAACTTTTTAGTAGGCGAAGAAAGACTCGCCATGTGCGCGGTTACTTGCCTGTATAAATTCACCCCGTTCCAGGCGCCCAAGCCTAAGCACAGGGCCAACGCGACAGGAAGTATTACAACGGCTATAAATCGTGTTTGCGTCATATATCTAATGCTTCCTTTGTGACTACTCTCCGCCTCGGCAACGATACCGGTCAGGGATTGAGCGCCGCTTTTCCTGAACTGTCGCCAGACTTTCAAAGTGTCGTTCAATGGCTTCCGGACTGGCTTCATACCTATACAGATTGCGATATTGGCTTTCTGCGTATTCTTCCAACGTCCCTTCCAGCATAATTACAGGCAGATTGCGCGACACCTCATCGCCGCCAAGCGCTTTAACGAGAGCCATAGCAAAACTTTTATCTCCCGCAATAGGCAGCACGGGGATATTTTCAGGCACATAGCGACGTACGCGGTCGTACCACGACTGTCCCACTATCAACTTGGCATCGCCGCCAGTTAGGGCTACAACAAACTCAATCTCTGTTAGCCTGGACAACGCGGCGATATCTTCAGGCAGCCCAGCAAGCTTATTCCCCGATAACCGCCAAGCATGCAGTCCTCCACGCACGATTTTGACATCAATAAATCCGGCTTCTTTAAGACGGGCGCACAGCTGCGCACTCTGGCGAGTCAATACCCCCTTATTAATAAGCAATAACGATCTGCTTTTCAGAGTACGTTGATGAAAAATGAAGTTACCGGGGAGGTTAATGGAGCCTGGCACGAAAGCTTTCTCGAAATCATTAGCGCTGCGGGTATCTACAACGGTAACCCTACCCAGATCCACCGCATCCACATCGACAAAGCACGAGTAGTCTTCCGGTATCTCTGATACATCGTAGACTGGAACGTTATCCAAATATTCTTGCTCCATACGACACGCGCCAGAGCGTTCTTCTTTTGCATACGCAATCGGAGCAAGAACAAGAATTAGGGGAAATAAGAAGACGAGGATCAGACGAGCGAAAAGCGTCACCGAAAGAAATGAGTAGAATTTAGACATTACGTCCCCTGTAAAGACACCGTTGACAGCAATAACAACTCTGCAGTCTTGATGGCTAACTCCCTTTAGCGGAATTTACCCCAGACGCCTAACCGGCGCGAAATATATCAAAAGTTAGTAGCGATTAAAATTCGTTAAGGTTCCTGTAATGTTCAATTTATCAAAATTTTACATTTCTACACACTACCTTACCCTAGCCAAGTTTAAAGAAACCTCCGACGCTCTCCACCCCATGCACTGCGACACCATCAATAACACGCCCTTCAGCGAGCTCCGCCAGCTGATAAAACACGTTACGCCCAATTAATGCTTCCATTCCCGAACGGATCAGAACGTAAGGGGACGGTTCTTCAGTGGCGGGGTTTACATGTACTCGGATCGGGTGCTCCTCGGAGACCAGAACGCTTTCGTCCAGATTGGTCGTAAGCATGATGCAAGGCTGGTTCTCATCGTTTTTATAACGCTCCATTACGGTGATGACAAAAGGGGCGTCTTCCACTTCTATTCTGGCTTTTTCCACTGGCGTGACCAGGAAATAATCCCCATCTTCTTTCCTGAGGACACTGGCGAATAGCTTGACCAAAGCCATACGCTCAATGGGATTGCCTTGGTAAAACCACTTGCCGTCACGTTGAATTTTAATATCAACGCTAACCTCCACTGTCGGATTCCAAGTCTCGACTGGAGGCCTTTGCACGCGGGAAATCGCCGCCAGTTGCTCTGACAGTTCCGTAGCGGAACGCAGAAAGGGGTGTTTATCACTCAAAATCGGACTCCTTTTCTAAAACACACTAACGCGAATCAACACCGGAAACCAAAGGCCGTCGGCCTCATTCCTGGCATAAACAGGGCTGGCGAAGCCCACCGTGAAATCAGAAACAACTATCAACACTTATCACCCCAGCGAGCCGGCCTCACCGGACGGCCTGAAAACAGGTATTACGTATTGAATCAGGATAGCCCCCATACTAGAGTCCATCTTTTAAAGACGCCCATTATAACGGAATAAACGTCGCCGCTACGGCGACAAAACGCGGATAATACCCATGCCTTTAGACAATGCCTCTTTTGACCGTCTGGTCGCCAACGAATTTCCCCTCGACGAATCCATCACCTACATCAACCACGCTGCAGTCGCTCCCTGGCCTTCTCGCGCAGTGACGGCTATCGAAGCTTTCGCCAAGGAGAACCTCAAAACGGGCGCCACCCATTACCCAGAGTGGCTGAAGAAGGAGCGTTCTTTACGATTGCTGCTCAAAGATCTGGTCAACGCAGAAAGCATCAACGAAATAGCGCTGGTTAAGAACACATCAGAAGCATTGTCTTTCGTCGCTTATGGCCTGGACTGGAAAGCGGGCGATGAAGTGGTGATTTCCGATCAGGAGTTCCCCTCCAACCGCATCGTGTGGGAATCTCTACAGGAAAAATTCGGCGTACGCGTTGTCTTCGCCAAACTCAAGCAGGCTGATACCCCTGAGCAGGCTGTGCTGGAAGCGCTCTCTGAAAAAACTCGCCTCGTGTCCATCAGTTCCGTGCAATACGGCACAGGACTGAAAATGGAGCTGACGTCCTTGGGGGCTGAACTGAAACGCCGCAATATCCTTTTCTGCGTGGACGCCATTCAAAGCCTGGGAGTTTGCCCCACTGACGTTCAGAGGGACAATATCGATTTCCTGATGGCGGACGGACACAAGTGGATGCTGGGGCCTGAAGGGCTTGGCGTCTTTTACGTCAACAAACAACGCCTGGAAAGTCTTCAGCTCACCCAGTACGGATGGCACATGGTGAAGGATCGGGGCGATTACAGCAAAGACACTTGGGAGCCAGCGCCCAATGCAACCCGCTTCGAATGCGGCAGCCCTAACATGCTGGGAATCTTCGCCCTCGAAGCCAGCCTGGCGTTACTGGCGGAAGTCGGCATAGAAGAGGTTTACAGGAAAATCGCCGCTAATGTATCCACATTGAGAGCGCTACTATCTGATATTGAAGGCATTAAATTTATCACGCCAGATGATGAAGCCCGCTGCGCCGGCATTCTGACCTTCACCATTCAAGGCCACAGCATGCCTGAACTTCATCAACAGCTGATGGATAAAAACGTTATCTGCGCATCACGTGGCGGCGGCATTCGCTTCTCGCCTCACTTTTATACCAGAAAGAAAGACCTGGAAACCGCCGCTCAGGTTCTTAAAGCGCTGTTAGCTCAATAGATTCTGCTTTTCTCCATAGCGCGCCCTAATCCCCAGACCGGCATTTCGTATTCACGAATTTCGCTGGTCTGGAACCCTGTGGAAGGAAAGCCGCCGCCGTGTTCAAGTAAAGCGGCAAGCGCCGCCACCAATGGCATGTGAGTAACCAGAATAAAGTCCTGATCTGCAAATGGCTCCAGCGCGGACAAGCATACCCTGGGTTCGTCATCCGGGGTGGCTGTCTCCATAATATGAACAGAGGCAATCCGAGAAAAAACATCCGCTACGATCTCTGCAGTTTGAGTAGCGCGAACATAAGGGCTGTGCAAAAGCCTTAACTCGCCTTCATGATGACTCGCCAGCCGCTCCGCAACTTCTCGTGTGCGAATACGGCCATAGGCAGTCAGTTCACGCTGCCTGTCTGACGCAGCCCGCATCTCCGCTTCGCCATGACGCATAAAAAAACAGGTTCGCATAACAAGCTTCCTCAATTGACTTCCGAGCGCGGCAATACAAACTCGACATCGCTGTTTTGTTCTCGCAGCATGAGCTGAGAGACGACTTCTTTTATGGGGTATTGCTCATAAATGATCTTGTAAAGTCCTTCCACCAGCGGCATCTCCACGCCTAACTCACGGGACTTGTCTCGCACCAGGCGCGTTGTATTGACGCCTTCCGCCACCTCGCCCAAGGCAGCCACTGTATCTTCCAGCTTTTCCCCTTTACCCAACGCAAAACCGACACGATAGTTACGACTGAGCGGAGAGCTACAGGTCACAACCAGATCGCCCACTCCCGCCAAGCCCAGAAAAGTCATCGGATTGGCTCCCATAAAAACAGCAAAACGGCTCATTTCCGCCAGGCTGCGTGTAATCAGCATCGCCTTAGTGTTTTCGCCCAGCGCCAGTGCGGAAGCCAAGCCTGCAATAATGGCATATATGTTCTTCAGCGCGCCGCCCAACTCGACGCCATACATGTCAACGTTGGCGTAGACGCGAAAATAGCGACAGCTTAATACGTCCTGCACCAAAGTACGCACCACTTCGCTATTACTGGCGACTACAGTCGCAGCCAGACTTTCCTGTCCGATTTCCTTGGCCAGATTGGGCCCACTGATTACGCCAATTTCCTGTTCGGTTAACTCCTCGCGCAGAATATCGCTCATCAGCTTGAAGCCTTTTTCGTCAATTCCTTTAGTCGTACTCAACCAGAACTGCCCAGGTTTGGCGTACTGCTTTGCATCCCGCACCACATCACCGAAGGACTTGCTAGGAACGGACACCAACACCAAATCGCTGTCTGCAACCGCCTCTTCCATGCCGGACGTGCAGATCAAATTCTTATTCAGCTTTACCCCGGGAAGATATCTGGCGTTCTCCCCTGTTTTGCTCATTTCCGCAGCACGCTCGCCGTCCCGCATCCAAAGGACTGTGAGGTAACCGTTTCCTGCCGCAATATTCGCTAACGCAGTGCCAAAACTACCGCCGCCAAGGACAGTGACTTTTTGTGAATTTTCCATAGAACTAACTGTGTTTAGGTTATCAATTAGCGCCAGTGTAAGCGCCCAAGTAGAAGTTTTCTAACACTTTTCGGTTATCAAAAGCTCATGTTACGCCAACCATAGAATATTGGCGGATACAAAGAGTTTAGCTATAGAACTTTAGGCAAAAAAGAAATGACTGTACGGGTGGGCATATTTGGGAGGTTGCGGAGAGCGTCAGCTAAAACGCTCTCTTGATAATGGCGGGAAATCAGTACGAGGAGACCGAGGAGGCTGGCCCTTGATCACATTCCAGCGCCTGCACCAAATCTTTAAAGGCGGCGCGATTGCTCTCATTCAGCTCCATCAATACTTTGTGCGCCGCAAGCACCTTCTCGCGCACTTCTTGCTCAGACGCCAATAAAATGGGAATTTCGGAGAGATGTTCAATAGCCGTTGCGGCTTTCTCCACAATGATAAACAACTGATCAAACCCCATCGACAGTACCAAACGAGTAATGTCCTCATTGGTAGATACGATGGTGGGAAGAATTTTACGGTGCTTTTTGGCGAAAATCCCAATCTTGGCGAGAAGGCCAAGCGTTGTACTATCAACAATACTCGTCTCTCTCAGATCAATAACCACCGTTACGAAAGACTGATCCTCTTTCATCTCGTCGATTAAATGATCCAATGTAGAACACAAATTCAGCCGGATTTCTCCGATAAATTTGAGTACGTAAACACCCTGCTTTTCCGCCTGGAGTATTTTATACCCTGACATCAATTACACCGTCGTTTCCATAATAGACACGATTGCTATGTCATCGGGCAATTCGGTAATCCACCTCAACCCGAACGCTTTTTCCAGTTCAGGTATAGTGTGACGCGCCTCCTGCACGGTTTCAAGCAATGCTTGCTCCTTTTCTGCGAGTGATTTGGCATTAATCACTTCAAGAAGACCATCGGAGCAGATAACCAGGGAAAATCCCGGCGCCAGCGGCTCTTCATAAAGAGGATAGACAGGGTCGTCAAACAGGCCAACGGGCGGCCCCTTTCCATCCAGGTAACGACTAACGCCATTAACGGACATTACTGGCATAGGAAAGTGAGCGCCCATGGAGTAGCTCAGCACACGAGTCTGCAAATCGATAACGCCAGCAAACATGGTCAGATGCTTGCCAAGATCGGTATCCAGCAACTCCGCGTTGACTCGCTTCAAGAACCGGTCCGGATACAGTATGTCGTCGCTGGATTGACGGCGCAGATTGCGCTGCAGCCGGTTGCTCAGGTTTTTTAACAGCACAGTTACGAATGCGGATGAGGCGCCATGACCGGAAACATCGGCGAAATAAAATGCAATCTTGTCGCCGCTAAGACGGAAGTAATCAAAAAAGTCGCCACTGAGATATAAAGACGGCTTGATGCAGTGATCAAACTGAATGCCACCGTACTCCACTTCCTTCTCCGGCAGCATCTTCATTTGAACATGACGACCAGCGCGCTGGTCCGCCTGCAACTCCTCCAATCCCGCGCGCAACTCTTTATTAGCCAGCTCTAGGTCATATCGGTACTGTTGATTCTCGCGGTAGACCCGCACCTGATCGATTTGTCGCTGAATCGCTTCATCCAATACAGCGACATCCGCTACAGGCTTGACGATATAGTCAGATGCGCCAGAACGTAGAGCGCCCAGAATATCTTCTGCATCTGCGCGCTTGCTGTGAATAACAATGGGGGGTCTGGGATGAACGTCTTTTAGCAGCGAATACAGGGACTTGATGTCATCAGATGTAAGGTCGCCGATGATGATATCTGGACTGACCTGCGCTTTAAGATCCGTAAAACATTTGACTGACGCACAATGCACCACATGGAACCCCCTTGACGCCAGGTGTTCCTTCATGTGACGGGATACATCCTCGTCGGAGTCGATGATGAGAAGAGCTTCCTCTAGATCAGCCATGGCTCATGCGCCACTTACTTATTAAGCTATTTTTATACACTGGGGTAGGTCGACAGCTGGCATAGTGAATATTATTGTAGCTCGTTACTTTGTTTTTAGCGGACAACCGCTCGACCTGCAAGATACATTTGCAACATAATGTCAAAAATTAGAATTATCATACTAATTGCCCCTATGAGATTTTATACGCATTTCTCTCTATCCAATTTCTTAATAATTCAGCATGGATAAGTTCTTATACGACCTTCTGGGCGTCAGGGATCGCCTCATAATGGACCCTGTACACGGCGCAATTACGCTATTTGAGCACGAAGTTGGCGTCATCGACCACCCTCTGTTTCAACGTTTGCGCCATATTTGCCAAAACGACATTCTTTCGCTGGTGTTTCCCGGCGCCACTCATTCGCGATTTCTTCACAGCATCGGAGTCATGCACGTGGGGCACAAAATGTTCCGGGGACTGATGGAATCCTGCATGCGCAGGCAGAGACGCGCACAGGGCAGCGCGCCCCTGCCTTTGGCTTCGATTGATTTTTTCAATAAGCTGACGCGGCTGGCGTGCTTGCTGCATGATTGCGGGCACAGCAGTTTCTCTCACCAGTTTTCGAAAGTTCCCAGTATCGCCGCCATGCTGGGGACCAGCGAGCCATTTCAACATCTGTGGGCTCAAGCTGATATCAGCGATGAGGATATGGCGGCCTTGTATCCAGAGCGCCCTGAGAAGCTGGAGCATGAGCATTATTCAGTTCGATGCGCATGGGAAATACTCAATTCGCCAATCTCCGGCCATGCGCCCTTTTCCGCTCTGGATGTCAGCGCCCTGATGGAAACAACAGCTGGCGCAGTAACGCCCGAGTTCTCTCGGCATGCAGAACTAATCTGGCCTTTGCTCAGTGGCTCGATAGAAGCCCCCATGAAGCCGGAGCGACACATCGTACAACTGTTACGCTTGATCGTCTCCGGTGAAATTGACGCGGATCGTGCGGATTATATGTTGCGGGATGGTTTCCACTCCTCAGTGACAATAGGCGGCTTTAACCTTGATCATTTGCTGAAGAACCTGCATGTGGGCTGGGACCCAGAATCCGACTGGATGGGGCTCGCCATTACTCCGAAGGGGCTGGGGGCGCTGGAGGACTTCGTCTACTCCCGTCACCAGATGTATCGCAAAGTTTATGGCCACAAAACATCGATAGGCTTTGACTGGCTGTTAAGGCAAGCCATGGAGGAAGTCATTGGTCAATCAGACGTTGGAGATTACGTTAAAGCCTGCCTCACCGATATTAATGAGTTTTGCTATTTAACGGATAACTACTTTTGGGAGCAATTCAGGCTTCTGGCTCGCAAACAGCCTGATAGCTATTCAAGAATGATGATAAACAGAGTGCGCCCTCACCACCTTCACACGGAGGAGAGCACACAGGCTATCGATCAGGAAAGCATCAAGCTGGCGTTGGCTGAGCGCCGCGGCCTTAAGACAGAGCAGGTTGTCTGCTGCACATTGAAAGCGCGCTTCTCCAAAATCAGAGGGGCTTATGAAGACATCAAAGTCCTGCAAAAGCCTTCCAGCCCTGACGCCCAAACGCCTCGCTACGCTCTCATCGGCGAAGTAAGCAACTTCTTCCATAAGTTTGAAGACGAAATCATCGCGCACTTCTATCTCAAACCTTGAATCAGCAGGGGGCGCCCGCCCCTAATCACTTCTCTCAGATAGCATTCCTAAGACCCAGATGAGGAGGGTAAGGCTGTAGATAAACCTGCTCAGCGAGAAACCCATCTTGGGTCGCAGCACAATAATGCTTCAGCAAAGTCAGCGGGGCCACAAGCGGGATGACCCCGTGGCGGTAATCCGCCAAAACCGCATCCCACTCTTGCTTCTGCCAACCATTCATTGTCTTGCGAAGCACTTTGGAAATATTAGTCAGCACATGGAAGTGATTCTTCCGCTGCGCCCGGCGCGCCAGACAACGCATCAGAACAGTCTCGTAATGCTCCAGCGCGCTCTTCACCGAATCCGCCCTGGCTTGGGCGGCGATATTGCCCATTTGAACCTGGCTCTGAGGATGATGCGCTATTAATAGATACTTATAACGGCGGTGAAACAACTGCAGCCTTTCCAGAGATGGAGTAGCGAGAACCTGATCTTTCCACTCTCTATAGCAGCACACCCGGACAACGAAGTTCTCCAACAACGCCGGCTCGTTTAACCGACCCGCTTCCTCAACCGGCATATTGGGGTGAGACTGCATCACCTTCGCAGCGAAGATTCCCGCCCTCGCCCCGATGACGGCATCGCCGCTCTCGTTATAGAGCTTCACTCTAAACGCGCCGCAACTGGGAGACTTCTGCATGAGTATGTAGCCATCCAAACGGGAAATTCTCTCTTCAAGCGACACAGCATAAGACGACAATTTGTCCGTAACGTCCAGATTGGCATTCTTCGAACCGACCGCCCTCACTTGCCCATCACGCTCGATCAACCGAATAGGACGGCGAGGAATCCCCATCCCCACCGCCACCTCAGGACAAAAAGCCTGGAAGTCAAATACGTCACGCAGCCGCTCGGTCAACAGGGCGGATTTCTTATGTCCACCGTCGAACCTGACCTGCTCTCCCAGCAAGCAAGCGCTGACGCCGACTTGAGGACGATTGCCATTTTCCACTTTAACCTCCAATACCCATAAACGGATGCGACACAACCAACAAGATCAACCACTCGCATTGATTATTAACATGACAATGATATCGGCATGTTAATAATCAAGCGTTTACGCAGCGGCTAGCCGCGGGAGACAGGACCAGACACGTACAGGCCCTGTCGTTGCAGACAAATAGAAGAAAGCTATTTGTCCGCCTGATTAATACATACGACTGTCGCTGGGATTTGGTTCTTCATATGAACAACGTTGTTCGGTATATTGGCGCGCTATACGTGCTAAAAATTTCCCTTTTCCGGTAGGTACTTATCATGCGGATCGTCTCATTCAACGTAAACGGCGTACGTTCACGTCTTCATCAGCTGAAAGAACTTATAAGCCAGTATCACCCGGACATCATCGGCCTGCAGGAAACCAAGGTCATTGATGACCTGTTCCCCATCGAAGCTATTAACGAAATGGGTTATCAAGCTGAGTTTTATGGACAGAAAGGTCATTATGGCGTCGCCCTGCTGAGCAAACAGCCGGCCCTACGCTGCATCAAGGGGTTTGAGGGCGACAGTGAAGAAGCCCATAAACGGTGGATTGTCGGCGAATACGCCGCTGGCGATCAAACTCTTGTAGTTTGTAATGGCTACTTTCCTCAAGGTGAGAACAGAAGCCATCCTGATAAATTCCCTAACAAGCAGCGCTTTTACGCTGGAACGCTTAACTTCTTGCAACAACATTCTCCCAATCAGCCGATTGTAGTGATGGGAGATGTGAACGTCTCGCATACAGACAGCGATATAGGCATCGGCGAAGAAAACCGAAAGCGCTGGCTAAGAACAGGTAAATGCAGCTTCTTGCCCGAAGAACGGGAGTGGCTGGACCATCTGCTGAATTGGGGACTTATAGACACTTTCCGCCAACACTTTCCAGACGTCAAAGACCGCTTCAGCTGGTTCGACTACCGCAGCCGAGGTTTTGAAGATGACCCAAAACGAGGCCTGCGCATTGATTTGATTCTCGCTACGCAGCCGCTGGCGGCGCGTTGCGTCGATGCAGGCATCTCTTATGAAATCCGCGGCATGGAGAAGGCGTCCGACCATTGTCCGATTTGGGCTGACTTTGATCTGAGGTGAGGCCACGCCTCTCCTTTCGAGCAATACTTATCGAATTTCGCCGAGCAGAATTGCCATGGACGGGCGAAAAGTGAATTATTGTTGAAACTTGCAAATCACAGGATGCTAAGAAAGGTTGCATGAAAACAAGGGAGCGCATCATCCACATCAGCCTGGACCTGTTCAACCGGTTCGGCGAGCCTAACGTCACCACCCTGCAGATTGCTGACGAACTAGATATCAGCCCTGGCAACCTTTACTACCACTACAAAAACAAAACAGAGATTCTGCATGAGCTGTTCGTACGCTTTGAACAACAGATGCTGGAGTTACTGGATGTGCCCAATGTGGAGATCAGCATTGAAGATCAGTGGCTTTTCCTGCACCTGATATTTGAAAGAATCGCCGAATATCGCTTTCTCTATAAGGATCTGGTTAATATTCTGCAGCGCTACGAACGCATCCGTCCCCGCTTTAAGAAGATCCTTCATAAAAAGACGGAAGCCTCCCTGACAATATGCTCAAGCCTCCGCGAGCAGGATATCCTGCTCGGCAGCAACGAAGAGCTGGAAGCGCTTTGCAATAATATAGTCCTCACCATTACCTACTGGCCAAGCTTTGATCTGATTCGCCACCCCGCTGACGCACAGGATATCGACCTATCGCACGGGGTATATCAGGTAATGTCGCTGGTGGCGCCCTACCTGCGCGACGGAGAAAGGCAGGCGCTTATGGCGATGAGCCGGGAGTATCTCACCTAACCCCGGCATTCTGACTTATTCCCGCCGACTCACGTTTTATTTGCCGCCATTGTTCGACTTCTCAAGCTCATCAATTTTCGCTTTCAATTCCTCGATTTCCCGACGCAGCGCCTCAAACTCCTTGTAAGTAGGCATCCCTAAACGATGCAACGCCCGCGAAACTCTTTGATCAAAGACCTGCTCCAGCTTATCCCAAGTGGTGTTGGCCTTGTCTTTCACCTCTTCCACCCGGTCTTCGACCGCCTTCAATTGCTTTTCAAATACGCCGCGGGTTTTCTTCTCCAACTCCTCTCCCTCCTGAACCAACTTCTCGAATACTTTGCCAGCGTCTTCTTCCGCCTTATTGTATGCGCCCAGGCCCGCCAACCAGATTTGACGCGCCGAGTCTTTTATTTTCTTTGACACCTGCTTTGGGGAATTAGGGTTGTTGTCCTGGTCTGTCATAGTCATGCACTCAATCGCCGCCGGTTCCATTTACCATATTATTTATAACACTCCCACGCTCGCCTGGATTTACGGTGCGCCGCACGCCAAGCAATGCGACATACTAACGCGCGTGAACGCCTTTATTAAATAGGCTAGCCGTGTTATCTAATTAAATAAACCCAACCTCAAGGAGCGCTGTTTGCTAAAAATAGACTACGAGCATCTCCGGCAAAGCCGCCAGGGAATATGGATCGCCCTTGATCTGTTCATGCTCTTTATGCTGATCATCAATCTATCCTTGATCATTATCGACGCTTTGTTCGACACGGTGGCGATGCAATATTTAACACGCACTTACACCCCCTGGTTGCACGATCCTTTGGTGCTGATGCATGAGAACTTCTTGCTGGTGGACCTGGCTTTCGTCTCCCTGTTTATTTCAGAGTTCCTACTGCGCTGGTTTGTCGCTATAAAAGAAAAAATATTCGAGCGCTGGTATTTCTTTCCTTTTCTCCACTGGTATGACCTGCTCGGATGCATACCGTTAGGATCAACTCGAATATTGCGTTTCCTGCGTGTGTTCTCGATCATCTATCGCCTACACAAGTACAACATTATTGACATCACCAACACTCGGCTGTTCACCTTCTTCGCTTTTTATTACAACGTGTTCCTGGAAGAACTGAGCGACCGAGTGGTGGTCAAAGTCATTTCCGGCATTCAGGAAGACCTGCGTCATGATTCCGAAATTGGACAACGTATAGCAGAAAAAATTGTCGAACCAAGATTACCCGTGCTGGCGGAAACCTGGTCGCACATGGTGACTCAGTTGTCAGGCAATATGCGCTCCAACCCGGATAATCCGCTTGTCGCCAAACTACGGCGCAGCCTTACCGACGCAATGCAATCCCACGCAAACTTCAAGCGCGTCAACGCTATCCCCTTTATTGGCGGCAACATCACCGGCAGATTGGAAGATACGATTGCGGACATCGTAGTGAGCACCATCGCCAACCTGCTTGAAGACCTGGAAATTCCAGACAATGTAGAAGGCGTTAAGAGCAGCTTCGCACAACTTAACATACGCAGCGGCGGCGCCTTGATGCAGTTGGATGACCAAGTAATCGAACTTATCATCGACATCCTCGAATTGTCCAAGGAGCAAGTGGCGGTGCAAAGCTGGAAAAGAGAGCTACGAGCCGCGCAGAGCACAGCTGCTAAGGATAATGACGCCAAGGGCATATAAACCCGCTTTTTCATGCTATGCGGCCATATAAAGCCCATGCTATATATTAAGTATAAGATGCATGGAGTGGTCGCTGGCGACGCAATTGGCACATAAAGGATTTTCACAAACAGGCGCAGAGTAGAATCATGGGCGCAGGCTTAAAAATTGGTGTTTTCGACACACTTGTGGACTGGCTGGTTAAAGAAAAACCCGTCGCGGAAATTCCTTTAAGCAATTTTGACCGCCTGCGCCATGAGATTCGCCCGTGCGACGTTATCCTGGTGGAAGGCCGCTCTCGCGTCAGCGAAGTCATCAAAGTCGTCACGCAAAGCCGTTGGTCTCACGCCGCGCTATACATTGGCCGCCTACATGAGGTTGAAAGCCCCTATACGCGCCGCAGAATTTCCGAGTATTACGACGGCCAGCCCAACGTGCAGTTGATTGTCGAAAGCGAGCTGGGACGGGGAACTATGGTGCGGCCGCTCTCTTGCTATGATCGCGATCATGTGCGCATATGCCGCCCCAGGGAACTGAATTATCAGGATGCGCAGAATGTCCTCAATTACGCTATTCGGCAACTGGGCTCCAACTACAATATTCGACAGATCTTTGACCTGTTCCGTTTTATGGTGCCTTGGACCATTTTACCCAGGCGCTGGCGCTCTTCCCTCTTCCGCTCACACCCCGGCCTGCCGACCGAAACCGTCTGCTCCACCATGATAGCGGAAGCTTTTAACGCCATTCAGTACCCTATTTTGCCGCTGGTGAAGAAAACCTCCGCCCAAGGCATACAGCTATTCCGGCGCAACCCGAAACTCTGCACGCCGAGCGACTTCGATTACTCTCCCTATTTCGACATCATCAAGTATCCGTTTGTCGATTTTTCACACAGCAAATCCCGCTACAGGTTGCTGCCATGGAACGGCAATGAGAAACTTTCCCCTGAAGAAAGCCATCTCTATATCGACGATCTGCCCGACTATCAGGACAAATTGGAATAATTGAGAGGTTATTCTCTCTATATACCATTCATGAAAGCCTTCTTATATTGTTATAAGAAAATATGATTAAAAAATAATCACTTTCGATTTGTAAATATGTGTAAAAGATCAATACTTAAGATGACTGACTTGCTCAACCCTGCTGGTCAGTCATGTAGGAAGTCTTTCATGGATACTACTCACACCTCTAGCCCGAAGCCTCTCCCTGGGTTTCGGGTTTTTTTGATCTCGCTCACAAACTCACATAACGAAGTTATTTAGCGCCAAAATCAGAAGCTTATGGTAAAGCTTCAGATTTCATCAATGCATCCTTATCGATATACTAGCGGCCCATAAGACATAAGAAAAACGCTGCAATGTCGCCAAGGATAAATGACATGAAATTACGCCCCCTTTTAAGAAGGATTTTTGTCTCAGAGGAACTGGAGCGCCAATATACGAACATCGCAAAACCTGTCGGAACCCTTGGGTATGACCCTTGGGGGCTGAACGTAGACACAAACATCGTTGCGATGGCCCTTTTCAAACCTATCTTTGAAAAGTATTTCCGGGTTGAGACTCACGGCATAGAAAACATTCCCGCTTCTGGGCCTGCGCTTATTGTCGCCAACCACAGCGGCCAGCTTCCTATAGATGGCGTTCTTATCGCTTACGCACTCGCCACGCGCAAGGAGAGCCCTCGCATTCCCCGCGCCATGATTGAGCGTTTCTTTCCTACCGTCCCATACATCGGCAACCTGCTCAATCAAATGGGCGCCGTACTCGGCGACCCCGTAAATTGCGCCAAGATGCTTGGACGCGAAGAGGCCGTCATCGTTTTCCCAGAGGGCGTTCGCGGCTCCGGGAAGTTATATCGAGACCGATATCAGCTGAAACGGTTCGGCAATGGGTTCATGCATCTCGCCATGCAACATAACGCACCGGTTATTCCCGTAGGCGTGGTGGGATGTGAAGAAACCATCCCCGCTATCGCCAATATCGCGCCGCTGGCGAAGATGCTTGGCATCCCTTACGCCCCCATCGCCATCCCCTTTATATTCCCGGCGAAGGTGATCTTGAATTTCGGTGAGCCATTGCACTTCGAGCCGGGAGACATTACTGAGGATGAAATAGCCAAGCGCGTGGACAAGGTTAAGACAGAGGTTAGCCGACTGATCGACAAAGGACTGCACGAAAGGAAAAGGGTGTTTTAATGGCCGCGAGAAGAAAAAAGACTAAACCCGAGTTACTCGTTACCGGTGCGGCGGGCGCCTTGGCGCAGCAGGTCATTGCTCGCTTACGTGAAAAGTACAAAGTCATCGCGGTGGATTTTCGCGAGCAGGTTTATCTGGGCGATGATGTACCCAGCTATCGCATAGACGTAAACAAGCGCGGGTTCGAGGATATATTCCGCAAGCACAGGATCACCGGGGTCATTCACCTTGGCAGAATGATAGCCAGTGAAGAAAACAGGATGCGCCGATACAACTCAAATGTGCTTGGCTCCCACCGACTATTGGATCTGTGCCATAAGTACCACATTCACAAAGTCATCATACTTTCCACTTACCACGTCTATGGCGCCAACGCCTACAACCCGGCGCTGATCGATGAAAGCGCGCCCCTCAAAGCGGCCGAGTTGACAATGGACTTGATCGACTCAGTAGAACTGGAAAACCTGGCCAATATTTATCTATGGAAGTATCCGGATTTAAACATTACGGTCCTGCGTCCCTGCAATATTGTCGGCCCCGACGTCAGAAACACCATGTCTCTCCTGCTATCAAGCAAGTACTGCCCTGTATTGGCGGGCTTTTCCCCAATGATGCAGTTCATACATATCGAAGACATGGCGAACGCTATAGTCGCCGTGATCAGCAGTCGCGATCATCGAGGCATCTATAATGTGGCGACAGAAGACTGGGTGGCTTACCAAGAAGCGTTAGACCGCTGTGACTGTGTCAAAATTCCAATTTGGTCCATTCCTCCAATTGCGCCAAGATTAATAAGCAATATGCTGCAACTTAAATCGTTCCCCCCGTACCTGCTGAATTATTTTAAATATCCCGTGATCATTGACGGTCAACTGTTCAGTTCGACTTTCGGGTTCACCCCGAAATATTCACTGGATGAAATATTCAGCTATTACCGTAACTTAAAGGATTAACGCTTAAGGCCTTCGGTAGACCCATACTTGCCTTGTGCGACCTCTTCACGTATGTACTAGACTTTTTATTTAAGGCGAACGCACACGCGGAGAAGTCGACATGGGGCACTTCGATTTAATGGACTATGCGCTGAAACGGTATTACAACCCTGGCGCAGTCATAACCGATGAGGAAGCGAGCAGGCATCCGAGCCTGCGCCGAACGACCGGATTGTATAAATGGAAAAAGAAAATAGTGAGGAATGTCTGGTTAATATCCGGACTGTTTATGTTGGCTAATCCGTCCCTGCCGGTTATTGTCGCCACAGCGATATTTACAGCCTTCATTTCCTTCAGCATACTTGACGAATCCATCTGATCTGACTTTGACATCTTTGACGGGCCTAGTATTGCAGTATGGTTATTAATTTCGGAGCCATCAGTCACGCAACTGGCGCCCTGGTTTACTTTCTTATTACGCTTCTACTCGCAAGGGGCTATATGCGCCGTCTTGTGGATAGAGCGTTGCTGACCGCCTGTCTGGTCACCTCTATCTGGTTGGGAGCTCTGGCGGCGCAGCAAGCTATCGGCGCGCCCTCTTTCGTCACCCGGTATTGCCTGGAGGTGATTCGCAATGCGGCCTGGATCGGGGTCCTCTTCATTATTCTGGGCATTAATCTCAGTCCACGAAAAAGCAATACGCCAACCCAGTATTGGCTCGGCATGTCTATCATCGCCGTGCTGGGGATTATGCTGGTCGCAGGCTTTACCCGCAGCTTCACTGATGAGCCGCTGATCTCAGGACAATGGCTGCTGCTCGGACAAATCAGCGTTTCGCTGGCGGGACTGGTTATGCTGGAGCAAGTCTGGCGCAACGCCACAGGATATAAACGCTCAAATATCCGCTATCTCTGCCTCGGCATTGGCGCCTTTTATATCTATGACTTCTTTTTGTACTCTGACGCACTACTGTTCAACAAAATCTCGGCGCCTTTCTGGGACGCACGAGGGGCGGTAAACACCATCTGCGCGCCCCTGGTGGCGCTAACCATGGTCAACACGCGTAAACAGCCTATTGACGTGCAGATTTCCAGGCAGTTCGTCTTCCACACCAGCGCCCTGGTATTCGCCGGCCTGTATCTCCTCATCATGTCTGCGGGCGGCTACTACATCAACACTGCCGGCGGCTCCTGGTCCGAAGCGCTGCTGATTATCTTCTTCTTTTCCTCCACCATCATTCTGGTGCTGCTCGGCAGCTCCGCCTGGCTGCGCGCGCGACTTATGGTCTTCATCAGCCAGCACTTTTTTAACTACAAGTATGACTACCGGGAAGAGTGGCTGAGCATTACCCGCTTACTCACCGCGCTAGATTCCGATGAAGCCCTGGAAAAAAGAATCATTCGGGTCATGTCCAACCTAGTCGAAAGCCATGCAGGCGCTCTGTGGCTGAGAGACGAAGACAATAGCTTCTCCGCTAAAGCCTTCTGGAACATGAGTGAAATCAAGTTCGACAAGATAGACGTCAGCTCCGAATTGATAGAATTTTTGAGTCAGGGAGACTGGGTCGTCAATTTGAAGGAATACCAGATTGATCCCACCCGGTATCACCTGATGGAAATCCCAGACTGTATCTGGAACACCAAAAAACCCTGGCTCATCGTTCCACTGTTCGTTCGAGAAAGCCTGTTTGGTTTTGTCCTGATTGCAGAGCCTATCGCAAAAATCGAGCTTAACTGGGAAAACTACGATCTACTGAAGATCGTCGCCCGCCAGGCAGGCGGCTATCTGGCCTTGCTGCAAACCCAGGACAGGCTCTCAGAGTCCAAGCAGTTCGAAGCAGTAAACAGGACTTCCGCCTTCATGGTGCACGACCTTAAAACCATCATCGCCCAGTTATCTCTACTGGTGAATAATGCGGAAAGACACAAAACCAATCCGGTCTTCATCGACGATATGATACGCACCACCGAGCACGCCCTGAAAAAAATGAACCATCTGCTCGTGCAAATAAGGAATCCCGTCACCAAAGACGAAATCACTCAGTTTGACCTCGTCGGCCTGATCAAAGATGTCATCGCTAACGAATCCAAGCGGGAACCTCACCCGTCCTTCAGTGGAGAAAGCTCCGCGATTTCCATCACTGCCGATCGCGACAAGCTAAAAAGCGTATTCGTACACCTCATCCAAAACGCCCAGGACGCAACAGACAAAACAGGTGAAGTCAGCATCTCCGTTAAACGCAGCGCTGGCTGGGTGGTGGTCTTCGTTCAAGATACCGGTTGCGGCATGACGGATGAGTTTATTAAAGGCCAGTTGTTCAAGCCCTTCGAAAGCACTAAAGGGTTAACCGGCATGGGTATCGGCGTATACCAGAGCAGAGAATATATACGCAAACTCGGGGGCTCGGTCGATGTGACTAGCCAAGTTGGCGTAGGGACCTGTTTTACGATCAAAATCCCCATCGTCGGCGCAGCCGTTCCGGCCTCTGGATTCAGCAATATGAAGGCGGTTAACCAGTAAAAACAAGCAAAGTAGTAAAATATCCTGACAGGCCATTCTTCCTCTGTTGTCTTTGGGGATTTCCCTGTTAACATGTACCGCCAAAAAACTACATACCTCCGTTCATGGATATTTAAGGTTCGATCAGTCTGTGAAGAAAAAACTACTCATTGTTGAAGACGACCCGGGTCTTCAAAGTCAGATGCGCTGGTGTTTTGAAGACACAGAAGTCTTCGTCGCCGACGACCGTGAATCAGCCCTGTCGCACTTGCGGCGCGTCGAACCCCAGGTCGTTACACTTGACCTGGGCTTGCCGCCCGACCCAGGCGGAGCCAGCGAGGGTTTTGCGCTACTTCAGGAAATTCTCACGCTTGCGCCGATGACTAAAATCATTGTCGTAACCGGGCGAGAAGAACGTGAAAACGCGGTGAAGGCCATCGGTATGGGCGCCAGCGATTTCTATCAAAAGCCTCTTGATGCAGACATTTTATCCTTCGTCGTAAACCGCGCTTTTCGACTGTATGAACTGGAGCATGAAAACCGTGAACTTCAGCAAAGCAAGTCCACTTCCCGCCTGAAAGGCATCATCGCCTCCAGCCCGCAAATGCTGGAGGTATGCCGAACCGTTGAGAAAATCGCACCGGCGGACGTCACCACCCTTATTCTTGGTGAAACCGGCACAGGCAAAGAGGTGCTTGCACGCGCGATTCATGATCTAAGCCCCCGCGCCGACCACAATTTCGCAGCGATTAACTGCGCCGCGATTCCAGAGAACCTGCTGGAGAGTGAGTTATTCGGCTATGAGAAAGGCGCTTTTACCGGCGCCACTCAGATGAAAAAGGGAAAAATAGAGCTTGCCCACGGCGGCACTTTATTCCTGGATGAGATCGGCGATATGCCTATGTCTCTGCAAGCCAAGTTGCTACGCTTCCTGCAGGAACGCGTAATAGAGCGAGTCGGAGGCATGAAGGAAATCCCTGTCGACGTCCGCGTCATCTGCGCAACGCATAGAGAAGTGACCCAACTTATCGCCGACGGCAATTTCCGGGAAGACCTTTACTATCGAGTTAGTGAAATCACCTTGAAAGTCCCT
Organism: Hahella sp. NS-SX17; assembly: GCF_057367735.1. Lineage (NCBI taxonomy): Bacteria > Pseudomonadati > Pseudomonadota > Gammaproteobacteria > Oceanospirillales > Hahellaceae > Hahella > Hahella sp. NS-SX17. Next base: position 3,181,291 of record NZ_CM170632.1, on the reverse strand, counting down.
CCTCTACGCGAGCGTATGGGGGATTCAATCGTCATCGCAAGATCGTTGCTGGAGAACTTCACTAAAACGCTTGATAAGGGCGTCATTGGGTTCGGTGACGACGCAATTCGCGCCATTCAATGCTATGAGTGGCCGGGAAACGTTCGTGAACTGATCAACAAGATAAAGCGCGCAACCATTATGTGCGACGAGAAAAAAATAACAGCCAAGGATCTGGAGCTCGGTGAACAACCTCAATTCGCCGGGGACATTCTGAATCTTCGCCAAGTCCGCGAAGAGGCGGAAAAGCAGGCTATAATTCAAGCGCTGCAATCTACTCAAAACAATATGGCTAAAGCGGCCAGGTTGCTTGGCATAACCCGACCGACGCTGTATAACCTGACCGATAAGTACAATATTTCGTCCTCCTGATACAGGGTGAATCAAGGAAATAATCATGCTACTTCGAAAAGCAGTATCCCTTAAAATTATAATTTTGGCCGCATTCAGCCTACTGGTTGCATGCAGCGGCCAAGACAACAGCGCCCCCACCAAGGAAGAAATTCAGTTTAAGAGTCATTTGGATCAGGCTCGTTTTTTTCAGAAGCAAGGGCAGTTAAAAGCCAGTATTCGCGAAGCGCAAAACGCCATCAATATCAACCCTTCCAGTAGAAAACCTTTTCTGATCATTGCTGAAACACTGTTGATCACAGGCGACGCTGTTAAGGCCAAAGACGCCTACGAGCAAATGCTTAAGGTTCAGCCAGAAACAGCCACAAAAGGCGAGCTTAACGAAGCGCATGTCGGATTAGCCAAATCCCTGTTATTGCTGGGAAAAGTTGACGACGCGATGACTGAGCTGGACAAAATTCAGGAACCCAGCGCAACACTGTCAGCCCGAGCAGACAATGTGAGAGGAGACATTGAACTCTCTAAACGCAATACAGACGACGCTCGCACTCTCTACAACAAAGCCCTGCAATCCGATCCCAAATCATTCCAGGCTTTACTTGGCCTTTCCAAGGCCTCATTCCTCCAGAATGATAAAGACGGTGCGTCCGCGGAGCTGAAGAAGGCTGAAGAACTGGCGCCGAATGATTCTGATGTCTGGCTTTGGAAAGCCAAAATGTCCGCACTGGAAAAGAACTTTCCTGCAGCAGAAGACGCCTATGTGCGCGCACTGGAAGACATTGGTCAATATGACCTGATGACTCTGCAAAAATATCAAACCATTTCAGAGCTAATTGAGGTTCTGCGCGCCCAAGGCAAACATGCAGAAGCCTTCACTTATCAGGAAGTGCTGGATAAGTCAGGCCCAGGCAGCATCAAGAACAGCTATGTTTCAGCGCTTGAAGCAGTCAAAAACAAAGACTACACAAAAGCTGAAGAATACCTGAAAGACATCCTTGAAAAAGCGCCTGGGCATAGAGAAGCAGGTGTCCTTCTAGGTATGGTTAAATACCAGCAAGGCGATTGGGAAGCAGCAGATAAGTATCTGAGCCAGTTTGCGACAGAAGACGTTAACAGCGCAGTCACCAAGGCGCTTGCGGCGACAAAACTCAAACTGCAACAACCTGAGGCGGCGGCGCGTCTGGTTGAGAAGCTACCGAAGGAAGACCCCGACTCACTGTCCATCTACGGCGTAGCGGAACTTGAGTCCGGCAACTTGGCGAGCGGCGTCGAAGCGCTGGAAAAAGCACTGGCGCTAGATGCATCGAACACAGTACTGATCGATAAGTTAGGCAAAGCCTATTTGGCGAATGGCCAAGCGGACAAAGCTATCGCCCTACTCTCAGACAGCAAAGACAAGAACTCGAAAAGCGAAGCTATTCGCGCACTTTTGGTGTCCGCGTACGCCAAAGCAGGTAAAGGCGACCAGGCCAAGACAGAAATTGAAGAGTGGAAGAAGGCTATCCCGAATAGCGCCCTGGCGTTTAACGCGGAAGGCGCCTACTACTCCAGCCTTGATCAATTTGACAAAGCAGAGCAGGCATTCGGACAGGCCAAGAAGATTTCCCCCGATCTGAAGACGCCTTACCGCAACTCCATACTGCTGTTCGCCAAAACACAAAACTGGAATAAGCTGCTGGATGAAACCAAAAGCGCCGTTAAGCAATTCCCAGAGGACCTGGCGCTTATCCGGGCGCTATTTGAGGCGGCCAACAAGCTTAATAAGCTAGACGAAGCCACCTCCTACCTAGAGGAAATCGCCAATAACGTTACAACTACAGCCGCCCCCAGCCTTACACTGGCCGAATTCTACGCTCGCACCGGAGAATTTGATAAAGCCCGCCAGTTCCTGAGCAAAGCGAAAGGTATGGAATCAGCCGGCTCTCAGCTGGAAAGTACGACCCTTCTGGTCGCCACGCTGGAAATTCCAAGCCTTATCAAAGCGCAAAAGAATGATGACGCACGAAAAATGGCTACAGAGGTCGCCAAGACCTTGCCCGGTCGCATAGAAGCAAGACTGTTACCTGTCAAAACCGAGTTCCTGACAGGGAATGAGGCTGCTGGCGTCAAGCTACTTAATGACATCAAAAAGGAATTCAGTGATTCGTCCCTTCCCTATGAAGTGGAAGGCGACCATTACTACAGCAAAAACGAATACGAGAAGGCAATCAACGCATTTCAGTTAGCGTGGTATCAAAAGCAAAGCCAATCGCTAGCCATCAAAATGCACGAAACGCTCAAGAAGGCTCAGGCTGGGGCAAAGTCTCTGAAGCCGCTCGAAGAATGGGTTTCCATTGAACCAAACAGCCCCCAGACCATAACGTTGCTCGCCATGGGCTACCAAGCCAACAATATGCCTGATAAGGCAATTGAGCAGTACGAGAAGCTACGTCAGATTCGCCCCAATGACGCAGTCGCTCTCAATAACCTGTCTTGGCTTTACTTTGAAAAAGGCGACGCCAGGGCATTGGAGTTAGCGGAAAGCGCCTACAAGCTGCAGCCGGAAAGCGCAGCTATCGCTGACACTTATGGCTGGATAATATACAAGAATGGCGACGCAAAAGGCGCTTTACCCATTCTGAAAAAGGCGGCCTCATTAGATAGTAAGTCTGAAGAGATTAAAGCTCATTACGACGAGGTTGCCAAAGCCGCCGGCCAATAAGTCAAACATTGGCGGCCTTGGAACACCCAAGGACGCCACTGCTGTCCCACAGCCTGACAGTCATGAGACCAGCCTCGTTTGAGGCTGGTCTTTTTGATTAAGCCGTGGACCAGGATTAAAAATCGCTACCAGCGCCTTTCTTTCAAACAAATTTAGCTGCAGTACCCTCAGCATTCGCTGCACTGACCACCCCTCCCTTGCGCTATAGCGTGCAATAGCGACCAACAGATAAACGCCAAATCTGCGTCAGAACGGCGTTCTTTGAAGTCCCAACAAAGGCTTTGAGGTTGAGATTTTGTTTTATTACCCTAAAGAACAGTTCTTGTTTCCAGTGATCCTTATAAACGGCCGCAATGGTTGTGGCTGACTAGGAGAAGTTATTGATCAAAAACTGATAGTGTCGGTTCGCATCAGCATCCCGATAACCAACTCGATAGACTCGCTTGACCGCGTGAGCGCCCATGGAAAGAGTTTAAGTGAAAGATCCATCGCGCTGGCATCCAGAGAATACAAGGGATTCTTGAAGCGAAATTTGTGTTTTCCTGGCTGAGATCTACAACGGAAAAGAGCTTGCAGAACAAGGCTTCATAGAGTTTGGCAGGTTGCTTTTCATTCAGTCTGGCCAGCGTGGTTCGGGCAATGGGCTTTACGCCAAGGTGATAGAGTTTATGTCGCTGGGCTTCAAGGTTTGACTGAATATCCCGCAGGCTCTGGCGTCCAGACAACTGCGACATGGCCATACCAATAAACTGAGCCCAGCAACTGGCGGATCGCAAATTTTGACCCACATGATGCTGTTTGGCCAACCCCTCAAATTCATGTCTGGAAAGCGGTGTTATGATGTGACAAAGCCTGAACCCCTTGTTGTTTAATAGTTTCTTCGCAGACCCATTGCAACAACAGAGACTCAGGCCTCCTTATCCCAAACTGTGGAACAGTAGTGGCCTATGCGCCCCTTTTACTTTCAAATGATGGGAACCAGATTTAGCCGCCTGACTCCGCCACCATTTTAACTATAGCAACAACGTCGGCAACCTCATCATCCGTTATCCCCTCATGACAAGGCAATGTTATTAGCCGACCCGCAAAATCCCTAGCAACGGGAAAATCTTCATCATTATTTTTAACTCGCGCCTTAACCCCATCAATTTTATTCAGAGGCAGTCGATAAAATGCATTGGCGCCATATTTACGCCTATTCAGTTCTATCTCCAAATGATCACGAGCCGCTTGAGATGGAGCCAAAATAGGAAACCTCAGCAGCCCATTCCGCACTAAACCATCATCACCGCTCACCAGCAATTTCCAACCAACTCCCTCAAGCTCAGCCAGTTTTTCACTGTACACCATCGCTTTATCTGCGCGTAACGCATAGAAATGCTTGACTCCAACTGACACCAGCTGATCAAGCCCCTCCCTCACCTCAATAACCTGAAGAGGATGATATTGAGTTGCGCCAATGTTCAGAAATGGCAATCGCTCAAGCAAGCCGTAGGGATAACGCGCAATCAAAGTATTTACGATAAGCGCCTTTAACCGCCACAGCCAATCGACAACTAAGTGCGAGCACTGCAGATTTTCCGTCACGCTTGAGACGCATTCTGTATATTTTGACTTAAATAACAGCGCCCCCCCTCCCATCAGATTGACTGGCTTTCCTCTACCATAACTTAAAACAGCAAAGTCCGCGTACGCCCCCTCAACCGAAGTGGGCAGCGGCGCCTGAGCCGAGTCTTCAATTAAGAATACGCCTTCGGCGTCAGCAATCTCCCTCAGCCTGGGCAAACGTTCGTACAGGCCAAGAAAGTTAACCGCGACAATGGCGACTGTATTAGACGTTATGGCCGCCTGTAGCAGCTCAAGGTCCAGAAAAAAAGAATTCGCCTCCAGGTCAACCAGCACAGGAGATGCCCCCTGAGCGATTAGCGCCGCCACTAAATCGGGACATGCATAGGCAGGTATAATAACTTCTGGGACGCCATCTACTGACGCAGCCTTATCCTTCATCGCCGCAGCAACAGCCAGTGACAAAGCCGCAGTTCCACTATTTGTATAGATGTACTGATAATTCACCTTCCATGGAATATCTATCGGCGCATCTTGAGACTGATAAACTTTTCCACCAACAGGCCTGATTTTAGCTAACACGTCTGAGCCCTACCTCTTGGATGGTGTCCACACCGTCATTCTTGTCCCCTGAAAAAAATCAATGGTAGCCTTGGCGATAGCCAAGTTTACCTGAACAAAAAAGTAAGGGATTTTCACGTAAATTTTCTCACGCAAGCCTGGCTTAAAGTGACCAACTAAAACCAGCAAATAGAACGCTATCTGCCCTAGCAATATCAAAGAGTAAACTCCTCCCTGATAATTCAATAGCAGACTAAAAACCAGTAGCGCCCCCAAAAACCAAGGCACCGCCCAACGCATCACTTTATGACTCAATACCTGCACCGCAAACCAACCAAATTGCACGGGGCTCAATACCTGAGGATGGCGCGACAATGCAGTTATTCCCCTGATGATGGTCCGAACTTTGCGTTGATACTCTTTCTGCGGATCAGCAACATCCTTATAAAACCCAAGCACATCAGGAGCAGTCACTGCAACCAAGTCTTTTTTTGCGCAGTTAAGCGCAGTATTAAAGTCACTGGGAGAGTATATATCCCATTCCTCGCATACCTTTTTTCGCGCAGCGAAGAACGAACCGCTAAGCCCCACCAGTCCAAAGCGCTCAGACTCCAAACGGCGCAGCCACATTTCGTACTTAACGTAGGCGCCCTCTCCCGCAACCTGATCATCATTGGTCATAAACCTGTCTTCACTGGATACAGCCCCAACCCGCTCATCAGCAAAGTAGCTTTCCAACTTCTTAATCGCATCCGCTGGAATCTTGGTCGCCACATCCGAGAAGACAAGTATTTCTCCAGCAGCAATATTAATCGCCTGCAACTGTGCGTATTCCTTACCTTTACGCTCTTCTGCTCGAGCCAACCTGACACCTTTATCAGCATACTCTCTGACAATATCGTCGGTTTCATCTGTTGAGCAATCTGACGCGACAATAATCTCCATATCCGGATAGTCTAACTCCAGGCTGTTTTCTATCTTCTCCCGGATACGCTCCCTCTCATTATGGGCGGTTATGATCAGAGAAACCTTTCTTATGGCTACTCCCTCCGCCCTGACCATTCTTCTCTTTGGCAGCAACCTCAAGATAAAAGGATATAAAAAGTAGCTGTACACTGCGCCAAATAACGCCACCCAGAATAGTATCTTGAGCATGGATCACCTATTAAAATTTAAGCAGAATTTCTTCTCTGTCTCAGCCCACACACATTAACGACGCGTTATAAGCTTCATAACATATCGTCAACATAATATTTGGCGCGGGATACTAGCATACCGCCAACTGTTAAGTTGGGAGATTTTAGCTGCGGATTCAACCATTAAAAAGGGAAAAACAATGGAGTAAGCAAAACCACCAAGACGCCATACACCAACGCCAGGGGAGCCCCAGCCCTGATGTAATCCAGAAAACGGTAATTGCCAGCGGAATACACCATCAAGTTTGTTTGGTAGCCATACGGTGAGAGAAAACTCGCACTCGCCGCATAGGCCACCACCATGAAAAATGGCTTGGGATCAACATTCATACTTTCCGCTGCCGCCAATGCAATTGGAAAGGCTAAGGCTGCTGCGGCATTATTGGTAATCAGCTCAGTTAACAGCCAAGTCACCAAGTATATTCCTGCAAGGGCCCCCCAAGGGCCTAACCCGCCAAAAACAGACATAATTCCTGTGGCCACGACTGAAGCCAGCCCGCTTTGCGACATTGCCTGAGCAATACCAAGTGCAGCGCCGATTATCAATATGAGCTCTATAGGCAGTTTCCTGAAAAGCTCGTTCAAGCTAATAAAGCGCATAAGTATATAGAAGAGGAGCAAAAACAGTGCGCCATCAAAAAGGGAATACACCCCCATCGCACTCCCCAAGAGCATCCCCAGAAAACCGACAACGATAAGGGCGCTATTTAAACCGGAGAATTTCTGATTAGTCCGAAGCCCCCTGACTACCAATAAATTTGAAGCCAAGTTCGGCATGTTCATAAAGTCATCACCAACAGCCAATACCAAAGCGTCTCCAGGATATATCCGAATCTGCCCCAACCCTCCTTTCAAGCGTTCATCGCCACGTCGAATTGCGACAACGCCCGCATCAAACATCGCCCGGAAGTTTACTTCCTTAAGCGTCTTCCCTTTTAGCTGCGATGACTGGGTGACCACCACTTCAACCAAATTCCGCTCTAAAAGATCCTGCTTATCATCGAAGGGCTCCAATCCGGGAAAGTGACTTAATAACTGAACTTGCGAAATGTCTCCCGCAAAAATAAGAACATCGTTCGGCTCAATCAATTCAGAAGGCGTTACCGGGGTAATCAAGTGCCCACGTCGAATAATTTCAACCAGGAACAACTGCTCCAGATTTCTGAATCCATTCTCAGACACTGTCTTACCGATAAGTGGCGACTGCGGTAAAACTGTATACTCAAGGAAATATTCTGATTGCAATGAAGCCTTCGCTTTGCCATTTTTGGGCAGAGAGCGGACACTCAAGTACATAATGCACACGCAACCACAGACAAATACCGGCGCCCCTACCCAAATAAAATCAAGTAATGCCAAAGGAGGATAGCCGGCTTCACGAACAAACCCATCAACAATCAAGTTAGTGGAAGTGCCCACAAGAGTTAGAACGCCACCAAGAATCGAAGCGTACGATAAAGGGATCAGCAAACGTGAAGGAGAAATAAAGTTGTTATTCTTCAATGGAGCAATAAGGGAGCTAACAACCGCTGTATTATTTGCAAAACTACTTACAATTCCTGCAACTCCGATTGTTTTCAACAGACTGCTTCGCTCGGTTTCCCCAACTATCCAGCCCGCCACCTTTGGCAACAGCAGCGTTTTTTCCAGCGCAACAGAGCATAAAAGCAATAGAACCAAAGAAGCCAGCGATGTGTTGGTAAAGTTCGCCAACATTTTCTCGCGGTCCACCAACCCTACGGTATACAGGACAACCAGAGCAAAAATGAACACCATCGCAGGGCGCAGAGATGTAGCAGCCAGCGCTACAAGGATAGATAAAACCACCAGCGCGGATAGCCAAAGATCCAATTCGCCGAACACACCATCTCCTATTTAAGAAAAGCCACCAAGTAGCACATTCCACCACACCTTCCAGGCGCCTGCAATTATCCGCTGTCGCTTAATGTCAGAGCCTAGTTTTCGAGAGGAAGGTAAAGACAATAGACGCCTGTGACACAACTTTTAAGAAGCGCCTTTCCGACCAAAGGCGGCACGAACAACACTCAGTACAGCAACTCAATGAGACAGGTCACTTAAGAGTTCAGCTAATTAGCGACAACAGAAAATTTGGAGACAAAGCTCATACAGAACAAAGATGCCAGACAAACAAAAAGGGCGTAAAGAAAACTTTACACCCCTTTTGTCACAGCCTTCAAGCTAGTTTGAATTAGGCTTTCTTACGACGAGAAAGACCCAATCCAACTAAGCCCAAGCCCAACATTGCCAGAGTGCCTGGCTCAGGAACGTTGTAACCGCCCTCAATAACGTCGTTAGCGCAAGTCATAGTCCAACGCAGACCCAAAGCAGTGGATTTGCTCAGGTCTGTGATGCCCAAGTCAGCCAGAGTGATAGTGAAGGATAAAACACCCAGGTTGCCGATAGTGTTGCTAGCGCCGCTCAGGTCTGCACTGGAGGTTTCACCTGCAACCAGGTTGGCCGCGCCAGTGTTAACGTCAACTTCCTGATTTACACGGACAGAACCAGGACCAGAAAGAACTAACTGAGATGCATAGTCCACTTCTGACAGGCTGTACAGGTCGCCAGTTGCAGAGTCCAGTGCATATTCCCAATGCTCGCCATTGCTTACATCGTCAGTACCGTAGCGGTTTGCCGCAGTACCGTTAGGATTCCAACCGTTAGTGCTGATGAACAGGTCGCCAAACTTGTGGCCTAAGCTGTCAGCGCCTTCAAAGAAGTTGGTGTATACATTTACATACAAATTGTCAGAGTCGTAGGAAACTTCCATACGATCTACTTGATAAATCTTGGCATTGCCAAATACGTCGCCATTGTATGAAAGACCAGCGCCATTATAACCGTCGTTGATAGTCGCAGCATTTGCAGAAGCCGCAGCAACACCGATAGCCAGCGCCGCCAAAGTTGACTTAGTGAAAGAACTCATAACCGATTCCTTTTTTCTTTTGAAAGAAAGTGATGATAAACCCGCGAAATAAATAGCACATCACATGCCATAAATTAATATTTCTTTTATATCAATAAGATATACAAACACGCAGAGAAGAAAAAGGCATGACACTGTAAAAAAAGCTGACGAAAAAGTTATAAGGAGACAAAACCAGTTGATCTCCGTTTTTGTTCTTCTTTATAGTGCGCAATCACTGAATTTTAGTTGTGCGAGCAATGCAGTCAGAGATAAAAAAGTTTAACCTAATCACAATTTCCCTGGTGCTTTTAGCTATATCTCTTGGATATTGGCAAGACTGGCTGTCGTTATTTCAGCTTTGGAATGACTCTTACGACTACACCCATGGGTTTCTAGTCTTTTTTGTTACCATTTGGCTCCTGCATTCAAAGCGGAAAGAAATTTTTGAACTCCAGCCTGACAGATGGTGGCTGTTTCTCCCTGCGCTAGCTATAACAGCCGTTGCCCACTTATTGGCTAAAGCCGCCGACGTCAGAACTGTAGCGACACTGAGCATCCCTTGTTTTTTAATATTCAGCGGTCTATTCCTGTATGGCCGTCAATTTTTCATCAAAGTCGTCCCCACATTGGCCCTACTCTACTTCGCCCTGCCAGTTTGGGATGACCTTGCTCCATTGCTGCAGCGGATTACCGTTGTGACCAATCAACTTCTTCTGGGTATATTCGATATCCCAGCAGTGATTAGGGATCTGTACATTACTATTCCTCAAGGCACATTTTTTGTAGCCGGAGGGTGTAGTGGCTCTCGCTACCTCTTGGTGGCCATGTTCATCGCCAATGTTTACGGAATTCTGTATTTACAAGACATAAAAAGAAGCCTGACGCTTTTCGTCACCAGTATATTTCTATCAATGTTGGCGAACTGGATCCGGGTTTTTGGCATCATTTACGCTGGGTACCAGACCGACATGAAAAGCTCTCTGGTTAATGATCACGAAGTGTATGGATGGATCATTTTCGCGTTGGTATGCTTGCTGCCTCTCTTTTTATCCGCCCATTTCATTGAAAGAAGCGGGGCGAAAACAAGCTCCAAAGCAGAAAAGGCCCCATCGGAAAGCGACACTCTCAATCTTCAAGCAGCGTCAAGCGGAAGCGCCAGTTTAGTTGGGGTTACCTTAGTTATACTGCTCATTTCCCCTGCATGGCTCCTGGCTCTTTCCTTAGCAACACAAAATGAGCCTTCTGATACTGCCATTTTTCAAAACTTACCTGCCGGAAACCAAGCCTGGAAAGGCCCCTTGATTAAGGACACTGACTGGAGGCCAGAATTCCACAACACGGACATGAACGCAAATGGCGTATACATTAACGACCAGGGCGAGAACCTCCAGCTAAGCGTAAACTGGTACTTCGAGCAGCATCAAGGCAAAGAGCTGATATACTTTAATAACCGGCTTTTTGATGAGAAACAGTGGAGCACGATTAGCTCCTCTTCAGTCACTCTGCCCTTAGCCCATCAAGAACAAAAAATAGCTCAAACACTATTGAAGAGAAAAAACGTCGAAAGCTATGTACTCATATGGCACTGGTACCAAGTGGGTGACCTAATTGCAGAAAGTAATATCAAAGCAAAAATACTGGGGGCTTTTTCCAAACTGGCTGGTGACGAATCAGGCGGACTTATCGCTATTGCCAAGTACTGCAATTCAGAAGAAGAGTGTAGAGAAGGCAATGATAGTATGAAGTCGCTATCACAGTATTCCGCCAAACACTTTGCCAACAAAGGTTAGGCCCGATCCTTAAGCCCCGTGCGTAATGCCAAGTGACCACATAGGGCTTGCCACATATTAGGCGTGTGAATGTTTATTAAGAGCTATATTCGGCAGGTGCTTCAGAGCCTGCGCTGCATCAGCTTCCTATTGAGAAGTAAGAAACCTAGTCAACCAACCCTATACATTCTAACCTATCACCGCACTCTGCCCTTAGAAGACACTAGGAGAAACTATGAGCAACCTGGGATGATGATAGCGCCAGAATCGGTAGCTCAACATGTGGAGTGGATGAAGAAGCTTGGCGCAATTCCCATATCATTGGACAAGTGGTCAAAACAAAAAGACTTTCTTTCTCCAAACCTCTATTTTGCCGTTACCTTTGATGACGGCTGGAGAGACAATGCGGAGTTCACTACCCCCATTCTCGCCAGAGAGAAAATTTCCAGCACTATATTTCTTGTTGCGGACTACATAAATCAAGACACCTTATTCTGGCCGGAAAAGCTAATATATCTCCTGAAACGGACTTTTAAAGAAGCACCCAATGCATTCAGTGAAGTGCAATTTCAATGGCTAAGGGACTTAGGCGCCACTCTCAATTGGAGAACGATGCCTGATATCGAGCAGTTAGATCCCGTCATTAACCTCTGTAAAACCTTAGAGGACAGGGCTCTATATGAGCTCATAGACCTGACGGCCATGAAAACATTCAATGAGAGAGCCGATGTACCATTCGGTAAAAACCTACTGGATCAAAAGGATATTGAAGCACTATTGAGTTCAGGCTGGGTTGATTTTGGTTCCCACACCTGTCGGCATTTAAGGCTAAACAAAATAGACAATGATGATGAATTGCACTATGAAATCGCCACATCAAAAGACAAAATTGCTCAGGCGACAGGGCGCTCACCAGAGTTCTTTTGCTACCCAAATGGAAACACCTCTGAAAAAGGTACGCAAATTGTAGCCAATCATTACAGTGCAGCGTGCACAACCATTCAGGGAGCAAACACCCCTGTAACCCCATTAATGCAGTTGAAGCGCCACAATCTTCACGATGGAAACTCCTCAACAAGAATAGACTTCTTCGCGACATTAAGTAATGGATAATCGAATGAGACGCCCGCGCCCACACCTCACACATATCGCATCAGGGGATGTATGGGCTGGCGCAGAGAAGCAACTCTATGAGCTATGCAAAGCATTGCGCGCCACGAACAGCTTGGATATTTCGTCAGTTCTGTTTAACGAAGGAGTACTCGCAGATAAACTTCGTGAACTTCAAATTGAAGTAACCATAGCCAATGAAGCAAACCTGTCCCCTATCGCAATGATAAGCAAAATTCGTAGCCACTTCGTAAATCACAACAGCAAGATTCTGCACACGCATGGCTTCAAAGAAAACATATTGGGGGCTCTTGCGAGCATACAATCACCCATCGCCAGCATAGTCCGCACTATCCACGGTGGCGTCGAGTCGAACATTTCATGGAAAAAACCGCACAAAAAGTTGGTACATCTTGCAGATCTGCTATTAACAAAGCATAAAATTGATCGAATTGTGGCCGTTTCTGGCCCCCTCTACCAGACTCTCAATGATATATATCCCAAAAAAGTAGTTAAAATATACAACTTCATCGATAGCAGCGAGCTGGAAGCGCTCTCAATGAGCAAACCTTCAGCTGACATTTTCACCATTGGCATCGTGGGCCGCCTAGCCTCCGTCAAGCGAGTGGATTTGTTTGTTGAGACTATCAAACTGCTACAGAAAAGAGGCCGGCGCAATATAAAAGCCAAAGTAATCGGCGATGGTCCTCTACGAAGCGCTATTGAGAAACTTGTTCACCAAAAAGGCTTAAGCCAGCTCGTTGAACTCACTGGCTTTGTTGACCCCTCAGCTCCGGAAATTGCAAAGTTGGACTTACTTCTGATGACCTCAGATCACGAAGGTTTGCCCATGACGCTACTTGAAGCGCTTGCGCTGCAAGTCCCTGTGGTTGCTCACAATGTTGGAGGTATTCCCGAAGCACTTAATTATGGGGTCGCCGGCCTATTGGTTAACGAGCATACCGCAGCCGGTTACGCCTCAGCAGTTGAGCAACTGCTTGAAAACCCAGATCAAAGGGAGCAAATCCGAGTAAATGGGCTGAGCTACCTGAGAAGCCACTTTGATTCGACCAGTAAATCACAGGAATACCTCTCCCTCTACTTTCCATTATTAGAATCAGGAACCAATTAGATGACACAAGAGAATATCGTCTGGCATGATTTCAAGCTGAAAAAGCAAGAAAGGGCGGAGATAAAGAACCAGCAGCCTTGTCTTGTCTGGTTTACTGGGCTGAGCGGTTCAGGAAAATCTACTGTATCCAATGCATTAGACATGGCGTTACACAAACGCGGTTATCATACCTATGTATTGGATGGGGACAATGTGCGTCACGGCTTGAACAAGGATCTAACCTTCTCTGATAGAGACCGCATAGAAAATATTCGTCGAGTGGGAGAGGCCAGTAAGCTACTGGTTGATGCAGGGCTGATAGTAATGACAGCGTTTATCTCCCCCTTTCGCGACGACAGAAAAATGGTCCGTTCTCTCTATGAGCCCGGAGAATTTATTGAAGTATTTGTAAACACGCCAATAGAAGTATGTGAGCAGCGCGACCCTAAAGGCCTCTACCAAAAGGCTAGACAAGGCGCCATCAAAAACTTCACCGGGATTGATTCTCCCTACGAGCCACCGGAAAGCCCTGATCTAATGATTGATACAAGCAAAGAAACTACTGACGAATCAGTGGCGAGCATTATCGCTTTTCTAGAGGCAAGGAGTATTATTACCCCATCAGTCGATAGCAATAAATGAATAGAATTCTAATTTTATATCACTGTGAAGCCAATACTGGTTATGCGATAGGCTCCTTAGAGAAGGTGTTCTGGAGCATGGCGTTGCGAATTGCCGGCTCCGTGAACAATATCCATCTGTGCTATCCAAGCTATAAAAACGGATACCCAGACTATACCCCAGAAGGGTATGACAATTTTGTAGAATTTTCCGACAGAGAAAGCGCTCCCGATAAAATAGACTCATTTGTGTCATACCTAAAAGAGAATGCGATAAACATTATTTTTGGCTTCGACCAACCAGTTACACTCCCTTACTACAAAGCAGCTCGATTAGCTGGCGTTAGCAGCTTTATAGCTTATTGGGGGGCCCCTATGAGTAGTGTCAACAGGGGGCTCAAGCTACTACTGAAAAAGCTTGACGTCATGCGCCACAGGTACGGCCCTGACTTATATATTTTCGAGTCCGAGGCTATGCGCCAATCAGCTTATTTAGGCAGAGGCATACCTAAAGATAAGACAGCGCTATGTCACTTGGGAGTAGATACAGGAAAGTATCATCCCGATGAGAAAGATAGATATTACGCTCACGACCTTTTTAGCATCCCTAGAGAAAAAAAACTTCTTTTCTATTCTGGCCACTTTGAGGAAAGGAAAGGCGTACGGGTCATAGCCGAAGCCGCCAACATTGTCTGTACTTCTCGGGACGACATAGCCTTTATCTTATTTGGAAACAAAAATGATGAGGCCCTTCCATACAAAGCCTTACTCAACCAAAAGGCGTCAGAACAAGTCATTTTTGGCGGTTATCGCAATGATCTACATAAAATACATCGCAGCTGCATAGCTGGTATTATCGCTTCTACCGGTTGGGACTCATTCACCATGTCATCAATTGAGATGCAAGCTTCTGGACTTCCTCTTCTGGTTTCTAACTTACAGGGTCTGAGGGAAACAATTATAGATGGCAAAACCGGCCATCTGTTTACGCCAGGTTCAGCCATAGAGCTTGCTGAGCACATTCACAGGCTATGCAGTCAGAACACAAATATCAAAGAAATCAGCCAAAACGCAGTGTCACGAGTGCAGCATCAGTTCTCTACCAAGATTCAAATTCAAAACTTAACAAGCTTGACTGAAAAGCTAGTTGGCGGCAAATAACCTACATTTGCCCCAATAGCTCTTCTAATACCTGGAAATGCAACATGTCAAATAGCCTTTACCTCAAGACTATCGAAGGACTGAACAGCGTAAAACGAGTCGCTAATAAGAAGTACAGCTCAGTGTTAGGCTCGATTAAAGGGAACAAAATCACTGCATATTGGTGGAACCGAGAGACCAATTTCGGGGACCTTATTACCCCTGAACTACTAAAATTTTATGGATTTACGCCTGTTCACGCCTCGGCTTCAAGTTGTGAAGTCCTATCTACAGGCAGCATCCTGCAATTCTCCTCCATTGAGTATAAAGGGCATATTCTGGGATCAGGCCTGATTAAAGACTTGGAATTCCCCATGCCAAATGCGAACGTGCTTGCAGTCAGAGGGAGCCTTACTAGAGAGAGAATAAAGGCCCCAAGCAAAGTAACACTTGGAGATCCTGGGTTATTAGCGCCAAAGCTTTTACAGGGTAAGCGAGCCCATAAGAAGTATGTATTGGGAGTAATTCCACACTATGTAGATGCTTCCGACAGCCGTATAGCTCAGCTAACCAGTCGTTACCCCTCTGAAATAAAGCTAATCAGCGTCAAAAGAAGGCCGGCAGAGGTCTTCAAGGATATAGATGAGTGTGAATATATTTTGTCTTCATCTCTACACGGAATAATATCCGCAGACGCATTTGGAATACCCAATATCTGGATGTCGTTATCAGATAAGGTTGTTGGCGGCGGGTTTAAGTTCAGGGACTACGGAACCGCAATTGATGCAGAGCCACAGCCCTATCAACTGACCGGAAGTGAATCTTTAGACGACCTACTCAAAATCGCGAGAGCGCCCACAGACAAAGTAAAAGAGGCCCAAATCCGGCTGGATGAAGTATTTCGATCCTTAAAAAGTCAAAAGACCAATCCCTAGCCTTTAAGGAGTAGGCGCAGGACATCCTATCAGGACTTTGGCAATAACAGTAAATAGTTAATCAACGCCTTTATGTTTGAGGGCTTAAAACTAAAGGCTTCTTTATAGCAACGACTAGCCTCGGTGTATAAGCAATTATTTTTTAGCCCCCAGCCTAAACGCTCCAGCCTGTCTGAAATGGCCACTTTAATCTGCCGTATTTGAACATCACTAAAGTGTTCAATACTCAGACAAGCCTTCAGTACTTTAATGTCCGATTCTGCACAATCTTGATGATTTTCAGTTAAGTTGTTGTCGCCCCGCCCTGCGCTAATCAGTGGCTCATCAATATAAACCGCGTTAGCAATAATAGATAAACGAAGAAAAAAGTGAAAATCCTCCGATATATCAAACTCCGTGGGCCACCCTTGGACTTTACCAAAAAGCTCCCTTCTCATTACCAGCGTACAAGGGGACATAAAATAACCCGCAAGCAACAACCCAAACACTTCTTTTTGAGAAAGGTAATATGACTTTGAAGATAAACTTTCAATCGGCGCTTGAGTATAGCGATATATATTATTGAAGAAATACGAGTTGGTCTGCTCCAATTTGGCGCTAGGATCATCAATATTGAATCTTGAAAAGTCGCTGAAAACAAAACCCACATCGGGCTTCTTTTTCAGCACTTCTAGTGACTTACTTAGCTTTCCCTGCTCAAATATGTCATCAGAGTCCAGATAGGCGATGAATTTTCCTGAACTATTGATAGTCCCTTCATTCCTTGCACTGGACACCCCTCCATTTTCCTTTCTTATAAGCTTAATTCTCCCCTCGTAACGCTTCAGCGCCTCATCCAGCTGGTCTTGGGAGCCATCGTCCACCACCACCACTTCAACGCCTTCCACAGCACTTTGTGAAAGCACACTATCAATCGCTCTACCAACAACGTGGGCGCGATTATACACCGGGATAACAACTGAGACGCTTACATCATCGCGAGCCGGTTCCAACACTTTTGCCGCCATTATTCAATATTAGTTAAGGTGAATCTAAATATAAGGGACTTACCGAAACTTGGAGGTCGCCCTGGCTATACAGTACATAAAAGTCAAAAGTATATGGTAGCAACGTCCTTCAAGCCCGCCCACTGCATTCGCCTTATAATAGGACATAAAAACAACAAGGGATGCCGTTATAGCTACAAACATTAACGCCACCCCCCACTTTAGCAGAGCAATTGACAAGATAGACAAAACAACAAGCACTGCTATAGCAATCGAGAATATAGCCACTTTAGACTTCAAAAGCGCGGGCAAACTTTGAACATCGCCCTTACCATGCCACTGCTCTCGCCGAAAGAAAGAGCCTATATTCTGAGGGTACCCCAAATGGATAGCGCATAGTTCAGGAACATACCTAATCCTCGCGCTACAGAAGTCCCGCGCCCTCAAGCAAAAATCATAATCCTCGCCAGTGCGCAACTCACGACTAAACCCGCCCACTTGATCAAATAGACGGCGTGACACCAGCATATTACCGGTTCCCACGTAGTTACACTGTCCACCCTTCTTATTCAATAGAGGCTGAAACCAGTATTTATGAAGTCTATTCTCAGGATCGGATACTTGAAGAGAGCCGCCAACAATCAAGTTTTGCGTAGCAATCTCGTCTTTAAGCCTTTGAAATGCGAGACGCCACTCCGGCGTTAAAAGGACATCTGCGTCATTGAATAGTAAAATGTCTCCAGAAGCCGCCTGCGCGCCAATGTTTCTCAGCTCACCAATAAGAACGCCTGGAACCACCAGCACTTGGCAGCCCAGGCTTTTTACAATTTGAGGGGTCCTGTCGGTAGAACCATTATCAACGACAATAACTTCATGAGGGATATCTTGAAGAGACATCTTGATAGAGTTCAGAGTCTCTTCAATTACCGACTCCTCATTGAAAGCCGGAATAATTATACTTAGGTTCACATTGCCCTGACTAATTATTGAATAGTTGCTTCTACTCTGCTGGGAGGCGACTTATAGAGTGCAGATGGATTTCCCTTTTCCCCTATATATAGGTTGCCACTTGCATCTCTATCTTGCGGCCTAAGCTCCGCTGGATCCAATGAGCTTTTCATTACAATGTTATCAATGTAAAGAGACTGCGTCTTTGGCGCTTTGCCATTCCAGTATGTAAAGAAATATAAAGAGTCGGCCCAATCATCAGTACTCGTTAAAGTCTGAACATCCTTACCGTCCCACACCAGCTTGTTATCGATCCATAACTTAAAGTACGACAGACCGCCTTCACTTACTGGAACAGAGTCAAACCTTAAACTAATTTCAACCTTGAACCACTTATTGCGGGGCAACAGCTCATTCTTCTCCTCTTTTGTACCAATATACTTCCAGCCTCGGCCTGCAGCACCTTCCTTGATGAACCTGTATACTGAGCCGTTAAATGAAGGGTCATCCATTATTTGAAAGTCATTAAAGCCACCAACGCCATTGCCGGTTTCTGAAGCTCGAGTGCGAACTCGTAAAAACTTCAGCGCCCCATTTCCAGCTGCATAAAACTTGAAGTCATCAGGGACATACATGTGAAAAGAGGCCCAAAAGATATCACCCTTGTACAGGTTCTTGCGGAAATTCATAGCTCCGCCCCATACCCCCCAACCTGTTTCACCTTCCTTGATCGTCATCATCACATGCTGAGGATCAGCCCCTTCCACCAATGGCCTAGGAAAGGCTGTCGAGAAGGTTGTACGTCCCGCAACTCCGTCAAAGGTATCAACAGTTTCAGCTTTGGCTCCTATCGCTCCGCTGTCGAAGGTAACCTCTCTCGAAAAGTCTTCTGAGAATGCGTTTAGACTAAGCGTCAACGCGCAAACGGCTGTTAAAAATCTGATTTTCATATTTGCCCCCCAACAATAAATTCATAAGCAGTATACTTTCATTCCATTCCGGATTCGGTTACAGAAGAGCCGCTTTCTTTTACGGTACGTATTTTTATCGACTTGGTCACAAGAGTACTTCCAGGGCTTTAACAAAATCTTTCCAGGACAGTGAGTTGAACCTCCCTCTCCACGCGTTCGTTATCTCCGAGGCTATAAGCGTAATTATAGCCCCTTTCCGCCAATTCCGCCCTCTTCTTCCCATCCTTCCACAGAGCGTCAATGGCGCGCCGCATTTCAATCCGATCTTCTGGAGAGACAACCATGGCAAGAGAGTCATCCAGGATACCTACCGTCGAGGTTCCCCGGGTGATGATCACAGGCTTTCTAAATAGCATAGCCTCCAAGCACACACTGATACCCGCTGGTTGAATGACGTCTTTTATAATAGGAATGACTACCATTTTGCAATTGGCCAAATAGTCATACCATTCTTTCCTAGGCAAAAAAGCATTTATCCAATTGACATTCTCGGGAAGATTATCCTTGTCAATGCGCGCATTATGCTTTGCTATACTTTGCTCCGGCAACAATATGGTTAGAGGATAACCAGAATCACGCACTGCCTCACACAAAGTATCAAAGTCTCTTTGTGAGGCGCCGCAAGATAATATGTAGTCACCCTCATTAATTACAAAATCGTCACATATCCCATAGTTATTCGCATTAAAGGGCACATAAGTAATCTTGCTTTCAGAGATCCGATAGTACTTGAGGTATCCAGACGTTTCTTTATGCACGCAAATAATTAAGCTGGCGGCCTTTAGTAAAAAGGACTTTAGTAATATCTTGACATTATCCTTTTGATTTTTAGGCCGACTAAGCACAACATCGAAATAGACTACCTTGACTCTTCCCAGCGTTAATAGCTTGACCAGAAAAAAGATACAAAGCATTCTCAGATTCGGCGTCCAAGCAAGTATTACATCATTAACATAAGCCCTGCGAATGAAGCCAAATAACTCCCCAATTACCTCAAGGCCACTACTAACAAAAGGCGAAAAGGTTACCTCTACGCCTTCAACCTTTGACTTCAGCTTGTTTACTGAGAGAATCTTCAACGGCCTAGCCATTGACCCTCCTCTCGCAAGTACTCTTTCCTGGCAGACTTAAAAAACTCAATTTCACCCACTAACATCTCTTCTAATATTTCACCTACCGCTTTTGGCATACCGATACTCTCTCTATCCTCATTTGAGCGTTTAAGTAGAGTTTCGGGAACAAAGTCTTGGGAAATCCCAAGCAAACGACATACGTGCTTATAAAATGCCTCTGGAGCGGCTTTTAGGTCCTCATAGAACAAAAGGTTGAAACAATCAGGAAAGCGCTCTTTCCAGCGAGGTATAATTTTCGAGTACTCAGACCGCAATTGGACGGTATTAGAACCGATTCTTGCTCTCAGGCCATCGAGCTCTTCATGAGTAATATCCTCTCCAGTCCAACGATAGTTCATCTTCACCCCGGACCATGCGCGCTCAACAGGATCTCTGATAATCAAAATAATCTTGCAATGGTCTGAAACTGTCTGCTTCACCAAATCAACGCCTTTATCGTCCAGCGTAGAATACGCCGGCGTCAGCTCTCCCCTCACTTTTCCGCCAATATGAGGGAAAAGACTGCGATACCAGGATGCTGATTTCGCGCCGAAGTTATAGCGCAGCAACCACTTCAGCGTTTCCATGTCAGGACGCTGCTTAAAAAAGCGCATTCGCTCCATTGGCGTTCCCCAAGGATATCCCTCCTTACCTGCAAGAAGAGCATTGGGTTGCGCAAAGTTGAAATAATGCAGCTCTTTTATCACTGGCAGCCAAACCTCTGGGTGCTGCGCCAACTGATCATAAAGCCAAGTAGTACCGGCTTTTTGAGCTCCAATGCATATGAAATCCGGTCCAGAGAGGGAAGCGGACTGATTTGAGTTAATCATCCTATAAGTTCCACACACTAAAATCTTTGCCAGTGAGACGGCGAAGCTCCGCTACTTTTTCCTGAAAAACTGGGGTCAACATCTCATAGACCCCATCAATTTCGTTTTGAGTAAGCTTCTCACTACTTTGGGTCTCAGCTAATTTAACACCCATACGCCTTACGCTTTTTGGCACTAATGCCGACACGCCCCCCCACACTTTCGAGTGGCGAAATTTATTCAACAATCCTAACCCCCGCACCTTTCTATAGGTCTTCGGGGCCTTGTTGGAATCAACCTGATCCATCAGATCACAATTGGCGTCCAGCCCTAACCAGGCGAAAACTTCACCCATCACTTTATTCTGATCAGACACTAAGTCTTCAAAGGTAAGTATATAAATACTGCCCTCACCAAACAGGTCGTAGTATGGCTTGAGTTGATACGCATAATCAGAGTAGGCAATATAGGCGGGATCCTTCTGAATCGCTTTTTCTATACTGCGAGATTCACCATGCATATATAAATCTCGAACATTGTGGTAATAGTGGCTTATAACCCTGGCGATAGGCTGTCGCATTACATACAAGATTCGCGCTTCAGGATTATAAGCATGCATTTTCTCTGGTACGCCGGCATATGTAGGCAGTTTTGTATAATGAGTACTGGACTCTCCTACATATCTTTTATTTCCTCCCGGCGACAGTAAGTCCAGATACTCTTGTTCTGCACGCCCCTCCCACAACTCCGGCACAAAGTAACCTGGCTCCTTTTCCTCCGTCATGTGTATATCCGGATGTTTCGCCAGGCAATCATGTAACGTAGTGGAGCCAGATTTCATCGCCCCGATGACAAACAAGTTTGCTTTCACGCCCATAGTTAGCTACTTACCGCGCTTCTTGATGATAGACAAATAAAACATTTTCAAGTGCCCGTATGGAATTACCCCCAGCGCTACCGCCAGGACAGGATAAAGCAGGGACAAAGCGACTCTGATAGTGATTGCCCAACCGCCGACAGGGTCCATATCTGAGAATATCCAATACTCGGACAACAGATAGAAGGAAAGTGCAAGTAAAAGTGACACTATATGACTGCGCCATTTAAGCTGCATGTCAAAGTGCTTTTTTGCGAAGTGGTGGATTAACAAGAACCTGACCAAAAAGGCCAGCACTGTCACCCAAGCCGCACCGTACATGCCATAACTTGGAATCCACACCCAATAGCCCAACACGCAGAAAACCGCGGTAACTACAGAAATCCAGCCAAACCGCCCTGTCTTGCCTGCTGTAAAAAAACCCAGATTACAATAGTTAGTCCAAGCTAAAAGCACATAGGCTATCAAAACGATTGGAGCGATATTGGCGGCTCCCCAGTAGTTTTCATCAGACATAAACCGCAACACTACTGGCAACCACAAGGCGATTCCAAACGCCATATACACCAAAATGCCTGACACTACCCTGAAAACTGCGTCAAACAGGTAATGACTTTCCTGATCTTTATAGATGCGATACTTTTCGGCATCCCACATGTTCAGAAAAGGCGTCCACCCCAGGGCGAATAACATAAAGCCAAATTTGTACGCCAGGGAATAGATCCCGACAGAGTCCAAGTCTAAAAATGCACTAATGAAATAACGATCAGAGTATGTAATGAAGAACATACTCAATGCTGCGATAATAATAGGAAAACTGAACCCCAGCATACTCTTCGCTGTAGTCCATTTAAACTCAGGCTTCAGTTCGCCAACCACTCCAAGCGTTAAAGCCAACGCTGCTAATGAGAACGCCATTACTGAAGCATAGACGGCTCCATACACACCCATTTCAAGATATATAAGAAAATAGAGATTAAATGATATTTGAAGTGCAAGCCGTAACACGGAATAACCAAGGAATTTGAAGGCCTTTCCATTGGCTCTAAGGTATGCAAACGGGATTTCCATCACCGCTCCAAGCAGCATATTCAAAGAGTACAATTGCACCAGTGTTTTTAGATTCGATGATCCAAAAAGCAGTTCGCTGATAGGTGCTGAAAATGCTATTAGCGTAAATACCGCCAATAGATGCATACCACACGTCATTCCCAGCGCACTTCCAGTAACTTGATACTTCTCACTTTCGGAGTTCGCCAGTCCGTAATACCTCAAAAAGGCCTGCCCAATTCTTGCCCCAAAAAAAATACCGGCCAAATCAACCAGCATGCCAAGCAGTTCAATAATTCCATATTCTGAGGGCAGCAGATATTGAGTATAAATAGGCAGCAACAGAAAGCTGGCCAAAGAACGTATTATGGTGCCAAGGCCGTATATCGCCGTATTTGAGACCAATGTCTTGGTTTGCTTGATAGCCCCCGGGCTACCCGAGTTTGGTTGAGGAGCGCTCATAGTCCAGCCTTCCCGCCCCCGCCAACAATAGAAGAGTATTCTTCCGCAACTCTTGAAGCGTATAAATGCGGGTGGAATCGTTCGTAGACCTTGCGCCGTCCTTTTTCCGCAAAGCCTCTCCTTAGCTCAGGGTTATCGATAATTGTCATGATTCCCCTAGATAACTGATCGGCATCCGTCGGGTCTATTACATAGCCGTCTTCGCCATCGTCCACCAACTCAGGAGCAGCCCCCAGATTAGATGCAATAACAGGACAACCACTGGCCATCGCTTCGATAATCACCAAACCAAAAGGCTCTGGGTCAATCGACGCGTGAACAACTAAGTCAGAGATCGCGTAAAACGGCCGCACATCTTTCTGAAAACCTGCCCATATGACATTCTCTTCGATTCCAAGAGCTTCAATCCGGCGTTTTATCTTCTCATTGTATGTTTTACTGAATCCTTCCGAAGCGTCGCCAACAACCAATAGCTTTACTTGGGGACGGTGCTGCGCGACCCTTGCAATGGCTTCAATAAGCTCCAACTGCCCTTTCCAGGGAATGATTCGGCCAAAGATAGAGACAACAAAATCTTCATCTGATAATTCAAATTGCGATCTAATCTTTCCAGCTTCAGTCTCACCCAACTGCCAATCAATGGCGGCGGGATCAACAGGATTCTCAATAACTTTGAGCCTTTCGGGGGGATATTTGTTCTTGGTGGCGGATGCGGAAACAAACTTGGATATCGCCAAGAATAGTTTGACGCTTGGAGAAAAGAGCTTTTCAAGAAACGATAATGGACTTTCAACAACACCATGAATATGCCAAACACATGGTTTTCTGGCGAAGGCCGCAGCCATAAGCACATACACACTGTTATTTGCATGCACTATGTCGATATCATTCTCTCGAATAATTCTTACCAAGTTTCTCACATAGAAAAGATTTTTACATGTCGAATATACAGACAACGAATATATCAACAACTTACGAACCAATTTATTCTTTACGCTAGAAATCTTATGACTAACCCGAAAATAGTCAAGATAGTTAAATGTAGGAGAGCAGCTAACGACCTTAATCTCCCCCGCATCAACCCACTTTTCCGGGTTTTCTTTGATAGCAGTAACAATAACCGGATGAAAGTCATCAGGTAATGATTTGGCCAAACTTAGCAACACAACTAGCGCTCCGCCAAAAGACAGGCCTTGGTCCACCATTAAAACATTACACTTTTTCTTGGAGTCCCCCATCACAACGCCTCACCCGCCAGCTTGGACTCTCGCATTTTCAGCATCTGCTCCTTTTGAGTTCTTTTTATGGAGTTATGCATACATACAATCAAAGCCAAGTGTATCCATAAATATGGATAATACAGCACAGTGACAAAGCTGGCGCTGATCAAAAAACCGATCATAGCGAAGTCAAACCCAAACGATAAATAATAATATAGTTTGTTATCCAGCTTCTTCGCCAGCTTGCGCACTTTATAGTCCGTCACAAAGCTGGATAGTATCAGCAGCACAAGTACGGTTATACCTGCAAAGCCTAACTCTGTTCCGCACTGCACAAATATATTGTGGACCAACTTGCTTCCCTTCACCTCGGAAGAGAAGTGTCTTGGATGATATACCGTCCAGGCTTCATGCCCAACGCCAAGAACAGGGTACTTTTTCATGGTCTCCCAGCCTTGTTCCCAACGCTCGATACGGTGCAACGAAGTTCTGTCCTCTCCTGAGGTTTCAAACCTAGCTTTGAATTCATCAGGAACGGAAACAACAACAATCCACCCAACCAAACCTGCAACTATCGCTGTCTTAAAAAAGTGCTTGGTCTTAGCCAATGCAAGAACACCTACGCCAATAACAGCAACAAGGGCGCCCCTTGAAGATGAGGCGATAACAGTTCCAACAGCGGTAAACGGAAACAGACTGAAGAATATTTTCCAGTATTTGTTGATGTACAAACTAATACCCAAGAGAAAGGCTACAGAAAGAGGCGTAAATATAGCCATTTGGATACCGACTTCACCCGAGTTCTGAAACCAGCCTGGAGCCCCAGTGACGCCCCAGCTAGCGAATGCAAAGCCTCTATTCATCCATGAAATAAATCCATGCTGAGACATTTTAAAAGAATATATTAGGAACGAAAGAAAAAATATGTAGAATCGCTTTTCATTATTCACAATTGTTACAATCATGAAATAGAACAGGAACCAATCAAAAAAGGTCCATAAGCGGTTAAAAGAAGCCGCGCTGTATTCAGAGGCCGACGCAGAAGCAAGCACTACAATACCATATAGGATCATAAGCTTGTTTATACCATGCCCAGTATCAACCTTCTTTTTCTTTTCAACACAGTGAAAAAGGAAAGCCGACAGAATAAACAATGGCACCCAGGGCAACACATTAAGCCACAGATAAATCGACTGCGGTCTAACATACTCAAAGAACAAGTACCCGCAAATACAGATAAAGGCGAATCCCTCCGCCCTTATTGTGTGATAAATGAACTTAATGTCCATGGAGTACAGCCGCTCCATGTCACTTTGAGGCGGCGGCTCACTCGCTTTATTCCCTTGATTAGAAGCTGAATGATGGCCTAACTGAGGAAAATTCATTACAAGCTTTTCTGCAGTACTGAAAGTTTCGACTCAATCGTATCGAAGACTTTATTAAAAACCGAAATATCCTTGCCATACGGATCTGGTATCGTAGGTTTTTTATTTGAACCAATCATTCCCAGAATCAGGACGTGAGTCTCCGTGTCGTCCTTTCGATATTTGTTCAGCGCATGAGTCATATAAGGCTCCATAACAACAAACAAATCGCCTTTTCTTATACTCATATCTTGAATTCGCGTGCTGCTGTGCTCGCTCAGATCTACCCCTCTTTCCGCCGCTATTTCTCTGGCTCTGGGGTTAGCCGGAGTTCCGCCATCGGTTACCAGGCCACAGCTCACGATTTCAATAGCCGCGCCATTACCGCCAATAAGCTTATCCTTAAGAAAGGCTTCCGCATACACGCTACGGCATACATTTCCTTTGCAGACAAATATCACCCTTTTTGTAGAAAATCCCGAGGGAATATCTGTGTGTCTTTTATATAATCCCAGCACCGTAAAAAGATACTCTGACAACAACTTTAGTAACTTTTTTAGTTTACCCAAAATGATTCACCTTAACTTTGACGCCGGGCCGGACCAACTCCACGAGCGCGATTATAGAGACTGCGAGAAGTTATTCAAACCGCAGCAGACAACTTTTGACAGTTCAACACTTACCCAATTACTATCACCGGCATCTCAGCTACCGCCACTTACCTGCCACCAAGCGACCAACCAACCATGACCAATACTCGCGCCCTTATACTTGACGCCAACCAACGTTCCGCTCTCGCCGCCACTCGCTCTCTTGGAAGCAAGGGCATTTGGGTTATGACTGCAGACGAGACCTTTGACACGCTTGCCGGGGCCTCCCGGTACTCTAGCAAAAAGGGCGTCTACGCTTCCCCCTACGCCAAACCCTCCGTTTTCTTCGACGACATAATGAGAGTTATCTCTGAGCAACAGATCAACTTCCTTCTACCTGTCACGGAAGCCTCTACCTACGTCATTCTGGAAAACAGGGACAAGCTGCCAAAAGGCTTAATTCTGCCATTTTCCAAAGCCGAGTCGATAGAGCATTTGGCCAACAAGAACCGCTTGTTTCAGCTAGCGCAGTCATTGGGACTCCCCACCCCTCATACTCAATATATAGAAAGTATAGAGCAGGCGCAGAAAGCGTTGGCTGACATTACTGAGTACCCTATTGTTTTAAAGCCATTTAAATCCCGCATATTGACCAACGATGAGATTATCAGCACGACCGTTATCATCGCGCACTCTCGCTGCGAGGCTGAAGAGGCCCTTAAAAGGCGTTATTTCCGCGAATTTCCCTTCATGATCCAGTCCTACATTAAAGGTGAAGGCCAAGGCTTATTCGCCCTCTACTCCCATGGCAACCCTGTTTGTCACTTTTCCCATCGCAGACTCAGGGAAAAGCCACCTTCAGGGGGAGTCAGCGTACTATGCGAGTCCAAAGACGTAGACGCCCAAATGAAAGAAATTTCTGATACATTACTGCGCCATGCAGACTGGAACGGCGTAGCGATGGTAGAGTTCAAGGTGGCGGAAGACGGGACGCCCTATTTGATGGAGATCAACCCACGCTTCTGGGGATCTCTACAACTAGCTATCGATTCAGGGGTCGACTTTCCCTACCTCCTTCTGGCCTCTTTCAAAAATGGCGAAGTTAATCCAGTTGATACATTCGTTGTAGGGCGAAAAATGCGTTGGTTACTGGGCGATCTTGATCGTCTATATCTCGTCTTGAAATCGCCGGCGCAACAGTATCCATTGGCACAAAAACTACTTGAAATACTTCGCTTCCTGCTTCCCAATGGCAATACCAAGCACGAGATCAACAGGTTGTCAGACTTCCGGCCCTTTATATTTGAGTTGAAGAAGTACTTACGAGATTTGCGAAGCTAGCCCTTTAGCTTCGCTTAAAATCGCACTCGCATGTAAATGGCATGCTGATTTGAGCCGAAAGATCAGCCTTATACTTGCACAGTCAACTTATCGTATAGGCCTTCGTATTCGCTGACCATGCTGGAAAGGGAAAACCGCTCCCTGGCTGACTGTAATGCCGCCAGCCGAGTTCTCTCAGCATAATCGCCATCCTGGAGCTTCAATATAGCCGCTTTAACTGCTTCTGGGTCTTTGATCGGTACAAGCTGGCCTGTGACGCCATCTTCAACGATTTCCTCAGGACCGCCACTACGTGTCGCCACGACAGGCACACCGGCCATCATGGCTTCGACAGTTGCGATGGAAAACCCTTCACTAGTCGACGTCAAAAGAAAAATGTCCGCTTGCCCTAATAAGTCCTTCACATCAGAGCGAAAGCCCAAGAAATGCAGGTTAGGGACACCACCATGAGACTCAACTCGCCTTATCAAATCTTCATAAAGGCTCTTTTTCTGATGCCCAACAACAATAAAGTGATATTCGTGAGCCTCCTTCATTCTGGCGGCGGCCTCTACTAGATACTCATATCCTTTAGCAGGTCGTATATTGCCCACTGAGAGTACGATAATTGCGCCATTGGGTAACCCAAGTTCATGCTTTAACCCTCCTCCCTGGATCGAGAACTGCTCTGGGTCAACCCCATTGTAAATGAGCATGAGCTTGCTGCTCTCGAGATCCCCCCGCCGCTTCAACTCCTCTTCCAGCTTCCTTGAAACACAAACAATAGAGTCAGCTCCAAGACTTATTAACTTGAATTTCAAATTTAATAGCCTTTCCTGCTTCGCAACGTCCACCCCACCATGAAAGGTGGCGATCATTGGTGTACGCGT
The DNA here is from genome assembly GCF_057367735.1 of Hahella sp. NS-SX17. Taxonomy (NCBI): domain Bacteria; kingdom Pseudomonadati; phylum Pseudomonadota; class Gammaproteobacteria; order Oceanospirillales; family Hahellaceae; genus Hahella; species Hahella sp. NS-SX17. Next base: position 3,152,667 of record NZ_CM170632.1, on the reverse strand, counting down.
CAACATGGCGGCCAAGGAGCCATACACGTTGGACCCCATCAAATGAGCATGAATGACATCAATCTTCTTGGAACGGATAAATCGCACCAGCGCCCAGGCATAACCAAGGTTAAAGCTCCCCTTGGAGTCGATGAACACGGGCTCTATGCCCGATTCCCTGACTTGATCGGCAACCCAGCCTTCGCCACGCAAAATAACGTAATGGCGATACTTGTCTTTGGACAAATTCCGCAATAATTGAATAAATACAGTTTCCGCACCGCCAGGACCTGTGGTGTCGATTAAATGTAATACGTTCTTCATAAATTAGTTATAAACCAATACTTTCGACACACTACTCTTGCTCTCGAAGAAAACAGGCGAGCACCCTCTTCGCCTCCTCCGACTCAAGGAAGTGCGCGTGTTCGGCGTCAACCGTCTCCACTTCTACTCTACCGGTTAAATGCTTCTCCCACCCAAGCATAGGTAAGCTATATGCACCTGACTCCGCGGAAGGTAAACGCAGTAGCATCACACTCCCGCTGTATGTTCTCTCGACATGCCTCTCTACAGCGAGACGATTGGATCTGCGCACCTCGAATACACGCAATGTCTGGGGTATTCTAAAGCCGAAAAGCCGATAAAGCCTTACTTCAAAGAGGTTCTTATAATATTTGGCCCTGGCTGATACGCTTTGCATCACTTTCTGTAAGAGAGTGCGCTGATCCTCACTAAATCCTTCAGGTAAGTGCTTTGCGGCCGGTCCAATAGTATCCAGCAATATTACCCAATCCACTTTGAAACCTTTTACTAAAAGCTCGTTCGCCAGTTCTACAGCTATCGAGCCCCCCATTGACCCACCAAGAAGAGAAACTCGTCTTTTCTCAAGCATCTCATCTAGAAGCGAGGCATAGTAACGCGCCATTTCCAGTATTGAGTAGGAAGGCTGACTTTTTCCATCCAAGCCCGTGGCCTGTATACCGTAGACCGGACGATTCAGCCCTTCGAAATCCAACAGAGCCTTATATGCCAGAACGTTACCTCCAACAGGGTGAACACACACCAGTGGCGTTTTAGCACCGCCAGCAGATAGTTGCACGATATTGCGCCAACCCTCAGCTTCCATGGCCGAACGGTCTCCAGCATCAGCTTTGTGAGCAGAACTGTTATCACTAATACGCACCAGCTCCGCTGCTAGCGACCTTACTGTTGGCGCTTTGAAAAGCAGAGCTAGCGGCGCATTGACGCCATAGCGCCGGTGTAGCTGGTCAAACACTTGTAGCGCTTTAATAGAGTGCCCGCCCACCTCGAAAAAGTTTGCGTCGAAATCCAGCTCATTCAGGCCCAATACATTTTTCCAAATAGCCCCGAGTTTATTCAGAAGCTCTTCGTCTGCGCCGCCATCAATTTTCGTTTTATTACGCCGTGGAGCATTCCCGCCCGCTTCTTGACCGCTGATAAGGCAATCCATCGAAACATCCATGTTTAATGCAGAGCCGCCAATCTCCATACTTTCTATAAAGTTCCTTAGCGTAGCCATAAATGCAGAGAGCATTTTTCTGCTTGTATCCAAGTTGAATAAAGCGGAACTCGTCTGAAAGCGGAACGTGAAGTCGCTCCCATAGTAATCAACATAGAGAAAAATTTCTCCTTGCGTATAGCCAATATCGACCGGCGCCGGACTCAGCGCACCGCTATCCGCCACGCTCAACTTTCGCTGAGAGAAATCATTAAATGTGATATAAGCCTGCGCTAGAGTTGGCCTGGACGCATCACGAGCGGCCTGTATGCTGGAGACTATTTTTTCAAAAGAAACTTCTCCATGCAGCAAGGCCAGATTTAAAGCCTGCTCCGTACTTCTTAGCTGCTCTTGAACTCCACCAGCAGCTTCACTCAACCTGAGCGGAATTGTATTAAAGAACATTCCAATCGCATCATGCAGGCCTTTTTGTCCCTCTCGGCCGCTCGTTGCAGTACCTAAAATCAAATCATGTGAGCCAGTCGCTTTTCTCAACCAGGCTGAAAATGCGCTTATCAAGACAACAAATGGACGCGTTCTAAACCTGTTCGATACACTGATCAGCCTGGCAGAGAGATCTTGCCCCAGAACCTCTATCAGCTGCCTTCCTTTAAAGTCAAAAAAGTCAGGCCTTTCATAATCAGTCCTCAGATTTAAGAGAGGCAACGGCTTGTGTAACGTCTGCAGCCAATATTCGAGACTTTCCTCCAGATTTTGTGCGCGAGGAGTCACAACAACATCCTTAGCTCCGCCACTGCACTCCTGAGGACCAGTCAACATCACTACATCTTCATAATGCTGAAGCAAGCGATCCCAGACTTTTAATTGAGAGATACCATCCAGCAAAATATGATGCGTCACCATCTGCAAAGCAGACACGCGCCCTTCCATTTCATAGGCGACAAAACGAATCAATAGTTCAGAACCGAATTCAAACTCACGCTTGGCTTCTTGATGTAGAAGGGACTCCAAAGAGTCTGTGGAGCTTGCAATGTCTCTCACCTGCAGAGGGACTTCAACTGTCGGACAGAGGCGCCACGATAAGCTGGCCGTATTCAGCATCAGTCTCAATACCGGAAGTTCACGCAGCAACGCGGAGATAGCTCTCTCCAATCTACCGATATCCCATGGAGATTCTAAAATATAAGCCTCAGACTCATTAAATACACTACTGGAACCCGCCAACTGGCATATAAACCAAATCCTTCGCTGCCCGTCGCTTAGTTCTGCAGAGTCCTCCAGCGTTATGAGACTTAATTGGCGCTTCGCCCCTGAAGCAGCGGCCACAAGCTCGCACTGTTCGATAAAAAGCGGACATGCAATCAACTGATTAACGCCAACGGACTTACCAAATTCACGCTCAATTTCATTCGAAAGCCTGGCCGACGCCAAGGAGTGGCCGCCAAGCTCATTGAAGTGATCTCTTACACTTTGAGGAAATACGCCCAGCACTGTTTTCCAGACCCGAGCCAGCCGTTGTTCCATGTCAGAAGAAAATGCGTTATCAACAAGTGCAGAAGAGGCTATATCTTTCTCTACATCTTTCTTTAGCGCTTTTTTATCGATCTTTTTATTAGGCGTTTGCGGAAAACTCTCATATACCCGCCAAAGCCCAGGAACCATATAAAACGGCAAAGTTTGGCGCAGAAAATCCTCAACTTGACCTGATGGCAATGAAGCTCCAGAAAAACGCAGGCAGCCGACCAGGACGTTATCTCCCGCAGAATTCGCCACCGCAACCACAGCCGCATCCGCGACTCCCGACAAACGGGTCAGCACAGCCTCGATTTCTCCCAGCTCAATGCGAAACCCTCGAATTTTTACCTGATTATCAAGGCGGTCCACATAGCGCATTCGACCATCACCAACAACTTGCACCATGTCGCCAGTTCGATAATACGGCTGAGAAGAACCGGAAAAGCTAAGCGTTACAAAACGGTCTGCATTTAACTCTGGCCTTCTAAAGTATCCAGGAGAGAGGCAGCTCCCGCCTATTAGCAGTTCTCCTGCAGTCGAGCCAGAAATGGGGGTAAGCGACTCATCCACTACCACTAAATCAATATTGGCGTACGGGGCGCCTAAAGGTATGAACCCAGCGTCTATATCTTCCCGACCCACCTTGTGACTACATACCCACACTGTCGCTTCAGTAGGCCCATACATATTCCATACTTCACCGGCGTCCTGCAGAAGTCTGCCCGCCAAATCCACAGGAAAAGCCTCCCCTCCACACAATAATTTTTGCGCCTTACAAGGTCGCCACCCTAACTCCAGCATCAAACGCCATGTCGCCGGCGTCGCTTGAAGCACATTTATATCGTTCTTGGTGATGATATCGCTTAGTCTATCTGGGGATAATGCATCCGTTTTCTTGCAAACGTATACGACACCTCCAAGTATCAGCGGGAGAAATAACTCTAATACTGAAATATCAAAGGATATCGTGGTCAACCCAAGGAAGCGGTCGCCATCTCGCGTCCCAATAGCTTCATCGACGCCATATAAAAAGTTAATAACGGCGGACTGAGGAATAGGCACACCTTTGGGGCGACCTGTAGAGCCAGATGTAAAAATAATGTAAGCGACCTGATCAGCAGCGCACTCATGTGACCCATTCAACTCGATATAGGCGCTTCTAAGCTCATCAAGCGGCTTAGAGACCATCGCTCCACCGGGTTCGGTTAGGCTGTATTTATCCAAAAACACCAAGTGAGGAATATCTTGCAGGAGCTCAAAGGTTGACGGTTCGAATATAGCGGCCGAAGCGTCCGCATCCTCTAAAATTATCCGGATACGCTCAGCAGGAAAAGCAGGGTCGACAGGAACATACGCTGCGCCAATTATGCCTACGCCCAAAAGCAGCGCCGGTAGATGATGATCACGGTTGACACACACTGCGACGCGGTCGCCAAAGCCAACCCCTAACTCTTTGAGGCGCTCCGCAACCATAAGAGAGTGCTGGAGAAGAAGGTGATAGCTAAGCTCTCCATCCTCGGATTTTACCGCCACCCTTTCAGAAAATTGTACGGCTGAGTTAAGAAGAATATCAGGCAACCCCCAACCCTTCTCTCTTGCAATAGCAAAAAGTCCAGCTCGGTGATCTCGATGGTCGGGAGTATTGCTCATCGCCTCAACCCTGCAACTTGAAAAGGCCAGACTGCATATCGCACACTCTTAGCTAGGGCAAATATTTAACTACCATGGGGCCAACAAAATTAGTCAGCCACACAGGCAGTTTTGTCCATACGGCAATAAGCAGTTTGAACTTGGGGTTATCAGGATTTAATTTAGGAGCCTCTCCTCCCTCGGCAAGACAATAATCCCAATGCAGCCTGACAGGAGTCGCCCCCCACTGCTGTTTAAACTTATAGGTGCCGCTACCTTCGGTACAGCGCCCAAAATCAAACACCTGATACTTCTGGCCAATACTGAACTTAAGAATTTCCCAATACATCAACATGTTAATGCCAGAGCTGTTAGCTTCCTGCAGCGTAGAAGCCCAGGGAATTTCCATGCGACGGCCATGACCGATTACTATCGCGCATGCGACTACAGTCTTATTTAATCTGCCTATGACAACTCTAGCAGATTCTCCGTATGACCTAAGGAAACCCTGGAAAAAGTTTTTCCCATAAACAGGGGTGCCAAGATCCCTCATATTTCTTGAGAATACAGGGTAGAACTCATCCAGCAGCTCGGGGCCGCCGATAGTTACTTCCGCCCCTTCCTTTTGAGGTCTTTTAATCTGCGCTCTAACCTTTGGTTTAAAACTCGCCCACAAGTCATCTTCCTGCTCCGGCAATGCAAGCCAAAACGTTAACTTCTCAGTGCGCTGCGGCAGCCCCAATCCAGAAGATGTCAAATGCCTTAATTCGATATGGCTCGCGCCGACTTGCTCACGCCAGCGCACTGCATCCGCAAGAAGCATCCGGGCGGCATGTTCGCTATCGGCCAGAATACCTCCGTAGTTAAAGTAGGGAGCCGAGACAATGAAGTTCCCAAACAGGCGACTACTTAACTGCGTAAGCGGTAATACGCCTACGATTCTATCGGACTCATCGAGCGCACAGATAAACCGACATGGATGGCCATACACCTTCCCAATAAACGATTTCACCCAAAGCTTATGATACGGAGAAGCCTGCGGGTGCTGGTCAACGTATGTATCCCAGGATGCCTTCAAGCCAGGCTCAGCATCAACCTCAACGACACGAAACGCTTTTACAGGAAGGCTTAAAATCTGTGACGCAGAAGAAGCGTCCTCAATGAGTTTCTGAAACTGCGCAGCCTGTTTGGACTTATCCTGCTGATTGTCACGCGACTTTTCATTTAGTGATGACTCAGCTTGCTGGGGCTGCGCTTTCCTCAACGCTTTAAGATGGCCTGCCACTTCTTTAAACTCGGCCGATACAGCTCCCATTTCTGCGATAAGCCCGTCCGCATCAGCGCCTTTTTTTTTCGCTTCGCCAATCAGCCGCGACAACTCGCCTTTACGCGCCTTCAATTGCTCTTCCCGCAACTTCAGGCTGTCAATATGGTTCGCATCATTCATAACAGGAGTTAAACCGCAAACGGAGTAGGATCGATTGATTGAGCCTTGAGCACGTCTGAAACTGTTGTGAACGAGAAATCATCCAACAGCGCCTCTAGTCTGGAAAAGCATACATCCAGATTGTTGTAGTGTCGAAAAGTGGACAGCATGCTAGCTTTGACTCGAGGCTGCTTAGGATCAATCTCCCAAGGGTGCAGGTAAAAAATAAAACTACGCCCCAAACTATTGACCCGCCCTAACCCCCAGCGTGTCAACCAGTAGGGAAACAGTCGGAAATAACCCCCGCCGGCAATGGGTAACCTATATTTTCCGATTGGGCAAGTGGTTAAGGGGTACTCCACGATCTGCTTGCCATTTGGGGCCTGCAGTATGTAAGGATCTTCCGGTGTATTTGGCATTCCATATCGGTCATGCCTCACGGGAAATATACTTGAATCCCACTTGAACCCCAGATCACACAGAATATCCAAGGCCCACTTGGACTTAGCGGTTATCGAGTAGCTTGCCGCCCGGTAGCCGTCCACCGGCTGCTGAATAATATTCTCCAAAATATCCTTGGACTTGGCGGTTTCCTCTCTAAAAACATCTGGAGTCTGCGAGTAAACCAGTTGGTGACTGTAACCATGTGAGGCCACCTCATGGCCAGCCTTATGAATCTCCGTGACAATATGCGGATACCTTTCCGCCACCCAGCCCAACACAAAAAAAGTGCCTTTCACCCCTTTTTTATCAAACAGCTCAAGCAAGTCTCGAGTATTCTTTTCAACGCGACACTCACGACTCGCCCACTCATCAACGCCAATAGATTCCGCTAACGCTGCAACGTGGAAATAATCTTCTACATCTATGGTCAAGGCGTTCTGCAAGACAACCACCTATACAATTAAAAGTTGGGAACGTAATCCACGCCAATTCCGACGGTCAGCGCATCAAACTCAGCAGCTCCGCCGTCAGAGTCTTTTGACTCATATTCAACGTAGTAACGCGAACTGAAGTTTTTGTACCAGCGATGATTAAGCTGTATTGCGTGTTCGTATGTGTCCTGCTCGGCGTCGCTTCCTCCAAACTCTTTGTTTGTATATTCAGAAGACAATAACCAGTTCCACAGGGTATTCACCTTGTGAGACCAGCTCACAGCAACAGAATGCTCTTTATCTTCCAGCGAGGTTGCTTCATTTTTCTCGGCGGTGCTGGAACCTTTAAATTGAAACACATCTCTCGCATTAGGTTTGTAGTTTACCCCTGCGACATGCTCTTGCATTAATACGCTATCACTAGAGCCTATGGTAATCGGACGTTCAAATATCTGAAAAACCGTTTCGGAAGCGCTATCGGTTAGTTTGCGGTTATAAGAATAAGTCAAACCAACTGTGGCGCTGGCCTGGTAACTTAAATTCAATGAGCCAGTGACTTCATCCGACTTTCTGGTGACATTCGCTTGCTCACTCGTGAGCTTGGTCATTCCAACTCCCAAGCTGCCGAACAAGTCGTTATAGCGCTTACTGAAGCGAATCTCTGACTCCAAGGTTTCGAGATCCGTCTCATTGTCCAGCTCAGCCCACTCGCCGCTATTACTCCATGTAAAGGTAAGTTCATTTGCGAAACGGTGCACGTAATCGGCTGTAGCTGTATTTCTCTTACTATCCACAGCCGTGCCACTATCAAAGTCAATCTGCTTATATTGCGCGCCCAGCACCAAGTCATCCTCCGAAGACATCGCTAAGCGATAACTCGGCCCAGTCGTGAAAACGTTCTTCCTGACTCTGGTGTCTGGTGTATTAGGCGTACTGCTATTCAGCACGTCCTCGGTCAACTCATCTTTTATTAGCCACGACAGCACTGGAGAAAAATTATACTTCCCGTCGTACACCACTTCAGTGGTGACCTCATCGCCAAATGTATCTCCCCAGTAATGCTCAAAACCAAAATCCGCTGAAAGCGAACTCTCAAAGGCGCCCTTTGTTAGAGTTTGCCCCAGCTTCAAGCCAACCTTGCTAAGCCAATCATCTTCCTTGCTTTTGGTCTTTGTTACGTTATCAGAATATTCCTGAGTAGCGCTCAGTTGGACCTCTAAAGGCTCCGCCTGGACATTAAGCGCTGTACTGATTGCATTTATACCAACCAAGGCCAGCATAACCGGCCTTGCTTTATCTAACAGAAGGTGATCCATGAAGGGACAGGTCCTTATGGTGATTATGTAGAAAGACAGACTCTTTTAGCTGGTTTTAGCCATTTACCAAGACTCCCGCGCACTTCTGCGATGGAATCGATGACACGGCGGACACAATCTGACTTTCTGTAACCCTTCCATGAGGTACGACAACTAATGTCAAATCACACAGCTCGGAGATAATCCGCGCATCGGGCGACACTGCAATCGAAGGAGTATCCAGAATGATGAAGCGATCTGGATAACGCTTTCTCAATGAGTGCAAAAACTGCCTCATACGAAAAGATGTAAAAAACTCTCCCGACGACTCTCGTCTACTTCCCGCCGGAATAAGTCTTAACCTTTTAATGCCTGTAGGATAAATGACTGAGGCAATATCCATATCCGGATCTTCAATAAAGTCCGTAACCCCCAAATCAGGCATTAAATCCAAAATATTATGCAGGGACGGCTCCCGCAAATTGCAATCAATAACCAGCGCCGTTTTGCTACTATCCAGCGCAAATGCAGCAGCCAGGTTTATTGCGGCAAAAGAGGCGCCGCACCCCTCCGTTACCCCCGTGACAGCGAGGGTAAAGTTATTGCCTTTACTAATTTCCAGCAGCCGGGTGCGCAACTCCCGAAACTTATCAATAATGGTTCGGTCGGGAGACTCTGGATGAATAATTCGTTTCTGATTCAGGTCATCAACAGACAGAAGAGAGGGCTCCCTCATCTTCGCAATCTGCTTACTGATTACGTAGCGCTCTACGCTGCCAGATTTAACCTCCAATGAGCTAGGCACAAGCACCCTGTCAGCAGTTGAGCTTGACTGGGGATCTTTCGGTTTAGCCTGGCCTTTATCAATATCATAGATATTCTTGATATTTTCTTGCTTATCGGTCACAAGACAACTCCCGTATAACGCATCCACCCATACACTAAATAAACGCCAATACTTAATAAAGCCAAGAAAAGAATGACTTTAGTGCGGCGTCGGTCAATTCTCCGTTCCAATGGAGTGGAAATATAGGGAATCGTGGCCAACACAGGGATACCCGTATTTTCCTGCAAAATTGATCCAGTACGTACACGCGGATCTACCTGACAGAACGCGATAGCAATACCTAAAGGTGCGAGAAAACCTAGAAGCAGACCTGCCATAGCAAAGTGGCGGAACGTAAAACCGGAAGGCTTCAGCGGATATGCCGCTGGCTCGTGAATCTTGTAGCTGAGACCATGCCCTTCGACATCAAGACGCATAGACACTCGGGCTTTCTCACGGCGCTTCAGAAGGTCGTCGTAAATATTCTTGTTGACCTCATAATCCCTTGTAAGCTCGGCAATCTTCGCCTGATTTTCCTGAATACGCTGCATACGGACCCGTTCCTTCTCCAATAGAACCTCCAAAGACTTTTGCCTTGTGCGCAGCGTGTCAATATTAGCGAGCGCTTTTGACAGCTCGCTCTGTAGCTCTTGGTATATCGGATTAAAAGAAGACTCAGAGCGTGTAGATGAGCCTCCACTCGATACAGCTTCGGCACGCTGCTTTTCAAGCTCAACTATCTGTTGCTTCAGCGCAATAATATCGGGATAGCTATCTAGATAAATTAGCCGCAAAGAGTCCAATCTCTTATTTAACTCATCTATACGAGTCTGGTACGCATCGTCAGCGATTTCACGTTTCACTACTCGAGACTGCCCTGACAACTGAGACTGCAACGCATCTCTTTGTGCAATGGCTTCTTTCAACGCCAGCTCAGCCTCTTCGGTCTGACGCTCTAAAGCGGAAATTCTAGTACCCACTGACTCCACCGTACCATCCACATTCTCTTGCAGGAAGTTTTTCAACCGCTCTTCAGAAGCCTGCAACTGTGTTTGATACGCTTTTACTTGCTTATCAACAAACTCATACGCGTTACGACTCTCTTCACGCTTGCTGTTTTCAGTTTCTTCGATGAAGAGCTGAGTCACCTCACGAGTAACGTCAAAAACCCTCTGAGCCGTAGAGTCCTTGTATTCGATTTCTATAAAGTTGGGGGCGCCGGTCTTTTTGACCACTACGCTGTTACGCACTTTGGAAATAATGCCTTCTTTCGCAGCGTCCGACTTAACAGTCCCCCAAATTTCTTCCATTTCCGCGAGTCGAGCCAAAACCTTTCTCGACAACATGACCTCTTCTACGGAAGCAACATGATCCTTAACCTTAGTGGTCAAGGCCGACCCATCCATCAAAGGACGGATAATATTCTGGTCATCGACATAGATGACGCTTCGCGAAGTAAACTGCTGCGGCCAAAATGCGCCCACGACAAGCGTTCCGAAGCTAACAGCAAGAAAAACAAAGAACGACAGCCACTTCCGGGAGCGAATCTCCCTAAAGGCTTCTTTTGGTAGCTGATCTATTGGAACCGCCATATCATTGCACCAGCATAGTCATAAGAGAAAAGTTCAGTCTCAAACTCAATTTCGCCCCCAACCGTGTCTTATTACAAGACCTTTTCAGGAACAGTAATTATATCCCCAGGGTTCAACTCGTAGTTGGTGGTCACGTCGCCTTCCTGAAAGATTTCATTTAATTTTACAGGAATGATCACGCTCTTCCCTTGGTACTGTCTGTACAGCACGCTGCCATCTCCGCTTGCGAAGTCATTCAGACCGCCAGCCGTCAACACAACATCCATGACGGTCATCCCATGACGATAAGGAATGGAGATTGGCGACTTTACTGCGCCGGTCACACGCACGCGACTGGAAAACTCATAGCTCTGCATTCCTGTGACGACAACGCTGACCTGAGGTTCACGAATGTATACCGACAGCTTTTGCTTGATTTCTTCAGCCAACTGAGCTGGCGTTTTTCCGGACGCTACGATATCGCCAACCAGCGTCGTAGACAATTTGCCATCCGGCCTAATTGGCACGCTTCCAGACAGCTCTGGATTACGCCAAACGTTAACGTTAACAACATCGCCAGGCCCCAGAATATACGACTCCAGCATCTTAGGCCGATCTTTCAGAGCGGCGCTAACCAAAGCATTGTCGGAAGGCTTAACCGTGCTGCAGGCGCTAAACAGCATAGCCAGTAATGCCAGAACGCATATTTTCAAGGCGTTAATATTCATCATTAGTATCCCAAGTTAATCAGCAGTTGAATCCAATGCGGCTCTTCAGTAGCCAGGGTTTTCCGGATAGTTTTCCAACATTACGCCCTGCCAAATACTTCAAAACAATGATGCCAATGTTAAAAACCCGAGCGCCCGCTTACCGGGAGCCTTTCTTAAACAAAATAACCTCAACGGTCTGAATTAATACAATCAAATCAAGCAGTAGGCTCTGATTCTTAATGTAATATAAATCATACCGCAGCTTCTCCTTGGTGTCCTCCTCACTATCGGCGTAAGCGAAACAGAGCTGCGCCCAACCGGTAATACCGGGCTTCACTCTATGCCTCTCGTTATAGTAAGGAATCTTCTCCGAAAGTTTTTCCACAAACACAGGCCTTTCAGGACGCGGCCCGACCACGGCCATGTCGCCAAGCAATACATTAAAAATTTGCGGCAGCTCGTCGATACGCACTTTACGAATAAAACCGCCAATACGAGTCACACGGGTATCGTTTTTCTGCGCCCAGACAGCCCCGTGCTTTTCCGCGTCCACTCTCATACTACGAAACTTCATGACAGGGAACGGCCGTCCATTTAGGCCCACCCTCTCCTGTTTGTATAGCACTGGCGCCGACCAGCCTTCTTCCAGCTTAATGGCGAGCACCGTCAATAACATAATAGGCCAAGTCACGAGCAACAGGCTCAGACTGGATAAAATATCAAAGCCGCGCTTGGTGATGCTGCGGGTGGAGACCGCCCCGAAGCCGTCAGCGAAAATCATCCAGCTGGGCTGGATCAAGTCGAGAGCGACTTTACGCCCTTCGCGCTCTAGAAAGGTCGGCGCGTCTACGATATGCACGCCTTCCATTTTGCACTCCAACAAATCATCCAGCGGCAACTTCTTCCTGCGATCATCCAAAGCGATAACAATCTCATCGACTGGATGCTCCAGGATATATTCCTTAAGCGTCCCAGGCACCGCCACCACTTTTTGCTGAGGCACTTTGACTTCTTCATCCAGCCCAGGCACAAACCCCATCAACTCGACCCCACGGCGATCCAGCGGCTCTTTCAGATCCTCATACAGATTACTCGCGCGATTCCCCGCACCGAGCACCAGCACATTACGCTTGAAACTTTGCTCGTTAGCGAAAAACAGAAACAGGCTACGGGAGATACCCAGCATGAAAATAGCCAGAACAGAGGAAAGCGCCAGAACGCCCTTACCGAAATACCACAACCAGGATTCGGTGACGTAGAACAAAAACGACAAGCCCGCAGCGGACATGAGAATTGCAAATATCGTCCTCAGCATCATGCCCGACATGCCCTCTTGGGTTTTCGCGGGGTACACCCCCATGGCGATCATGATGATAAGATTCACCGCCCCAAAGGTCAGCGCCTCAGGAAAGGCGACCTGGTAGTTCTCCAGGAAAAAATTGATTTCACCGAAATAGCGGAAGAAAACGCCGCAGTAAAACACTGCGCCCAGGACCAACAGATCCGCAACGCCCATAATGATGTAGGGCAGATGTATGTAATGCCTGAATATACGTACGTGGGCCAAGCCTTTTCTCCTTACCAACACGGACTTGCAGCCTAGACTTGAGGGCCGCTCATGCTATCAGATTTTTATGGACAACTTAAGTTAAGCAAATACAAAAGAGTATTGTTAAACTAAATTCAAATATCTTGGCGCGTATTTTCCGATATACTTGCGCGGCGACGCGCTTTGGCTAAATTTCTCAAGAGTTCGCTTGATATTTCCGCAAAATTCGATATGCGCGGATTACTCCAAACGAAGTCTTGAATGATTTAGCCTTCAGCGCATGATCCAACACTGGATGCGCGGGCTGTTTCCTGAGTGTCCAAGGAATTGCCAAGGGCTTCCGAGGAGACCGTCTAACGACGGACGCTCATTATAGTTCGATTTTTTAAATAAAATACTACTACTATCTCGCTAAAGGGTTTCCAATGACAGATTTGAGGAGCGCAAAAATTGCAGTTGTGGGCCTGGGTTATGTTGGCCTGCCGCTAGCCGTAGAGTTCGGCAAGAAGTTCTCTACTGTAGGCTTTGACATTAACGCCGCCCGTATTGAGGAGCTGAAATCCGGTAAAGACAGCACATTGGAAGTGGAACCCGAACTGCTTGCTGAAGCCAATAAACTTTCCTACAGCAATAAACTTGAAGATATACAATCCTGTAATGTTTACATCGTCACCGTTCCAACGCCTATCGACGACTTCAAGACTCCCGATCTAAGCCCTTTACAATCAGCCAGCCGCACAATCGGAAAAGTACTGAAAAAAGATGACATCGTCATTTACGAATCCACCGTTTATCCTGGCGCAACAGAAGAAGTCTGCGTTCCAATACTTGAAGAAGTCTCTGGCCTGAAGTTCAACCAGGACTTTTTCGCCGGCTACAGCCCCGAACGCATCAACCCTGGGGATAAAGAGCATCGAGTCATCAACATCCTGAAGGTAACCTCCGGCTCAACGCCGGAGATCGCTCAGTATGTAGACGAACTCTATGCCTCCATCATTATCGCTGGCACCCACAAAGCAAGCAGCATCAAAGTGGCGGAAGCAGCCAAGGTCATCGAAAACACGCAGCGCGACGTCAATATCGCCCTGATCAATGAACTGTCACTGATTTTCGAAAAGCTTGGCATCGACACCTTAGAAGTATTGGAAGCCGCCGGCACCAAGTGGAATTTTCTTCCCTTCCGCCCCGGCCTGGTTGGCGGACACTGCATCGGCGTCGACCCCTACTACCTCACTTACAAAGCCCAGGCGGTCGGCCATCACCCAGAAATCATCTTATCCGGTCGACGCATTAACGACGGCATGGGCGAACACGTAGCGGAACGCGTCATTCGTATGATGACGCAACGCAAGTTGCATGTTGCTGAATCCAACATCCTCGTATTGGGATTAACGTTCAAGGAGAACTGCCCCGATATCCGCAACACTCGCGTGGTTGACGTTATCAGCGCCTTTGAGTCATACAACGCCAACGTCGATGTCTACGACCCCTGGGCCAGCCCTGCGGAAGCGGAGCACGAATATAGCATTCGCGTTATTCCAGAACTGAAAGCAAACCATTATGACGCCATTATTCTCACCGTGGCTCATAAGCAGTTTAAAGATATGGGAATAGAAAATATCCGTAAACTCGGCAAGGACAACCACGTCCTCTTCGACGTCAAGTATGTTCTCCCCAAAGACTCGGTGGATGGACGCCTGTAGGGCCAACCAGAAACTGAACAATAAAAAAGCGCGGATATCCGCGCTTTTTTATTTTTTACGCCGCCCAAATGAAAAAGAGAGCGTCAGATCACAAGCATCAGATAACGAACAGGTCCATAAACTCGTTAACGGGAGTCGTCTCCAGCTTCTTCTGATCTTTACACAGAGCAAATATATCCTCGCAGCGTTTACCGGGGAAACGCGTCGCCAGATTGGCGCGGAATTTTTTCTCCAGCAAAGGAATACCTTCCTCGCGACGACGACGATGCCCAATTGGGTACTCCACCTCAACCTTATCCGTAGATGTTCCGTCTTTAAAGAACACCTGCAGCGCATTGGCGATTGAACGCTTATCCGGCTCGTGATACTCCCGGCTATAGCGCTTATCCTCTACAATTTCCATTTTGTTGCGCAGCTCATCGATAATCGGGTTCGACGCATGGAAATCATCCTCATAATGCTCCGCCACCAGATTACCAAACGCCAAGGGCACTGCCGTCATGTATTGCAGACAGTGATCGCGGTCCGCCGCATTCGCCAGAGGGCCAACTTTGGAAATAATACGAATTGCGGATTCGTGGGTCGTAATGACGATTTTATCGATGTCCTGCAACCGGTCTTTAACCTGAGGATACAGTGTAACAGCCGCCTCCGCCGCTGTTTGAGAATGGAATTCCGCAGGGAAAGAGATCTTGAACAGTACGTTTTCCATCACGTATGAGCCGTAGTCTCTCTGGAACTTAAACACCCGCTCTTCGGGCGCTTTTACTTTTTGATCGGCTACGGTCTTGCTAAAGGACACGTCATAGAAGCCCCACTGCGGCGCCGTCAGAACGCCAGGGACGCCCATCTCTCCGCGCATACTGATATCGGCCAGGCGCACCGCCCGGGATGTCGCATCACCCGCCGCCCAGGACTTACGCGAACCAGCATTCGGCGCATGGCGATACGTTCGCAATGACGAGCCATCCACCCAGGCCTGCGAAACCGCCGCCATAATCTGCTCTCTATTTCCGCCTTTCAGCTTGGTCACCACAGCGGTGGAAGCAATGCGCACCAATAGCACATGGCACAGCCCCACACGGTTGAAGCTGTTCTCCAGGGCGATGACACCCTGGATTTCATGGGCCATGATCATGGCTTCCAAGACATCCCGCATTGTCAGGGGCTCTTTACCCGCTGCTACGCGCTTCTGAGACAAATAATCCGCCACCGCCAGAATTCCGCCCAGATTGTCGGACGGGTGCCCCCACTCCGCCGCCAGCCAAGTATCGTTGTAGTCCAACCAACGAATAATGCAGCCGATATCCCATGCCGCCTTAACAGGGTCCAAACGGAATTGCGTACCTGGAACGCGAGCGCCATTAGGCACTACGGTACCCTCTACAATCGGCCCCAAGTGCTTGGCGCACTCAGGGAATCTCAGCGCCAGCAGGCCGCATCCCAGGGTGTCCATCAAGCAGTTTCTTGCTGTATCCAACGCTTCCTGGGATTCGATTTTGAAGTTCAATACATAGTCGGCAATGTCCTGAATGACCTTGTCATAATCAGGACGATCATTCAGATCTACATTCGCACCCATTCTCTTTCTTCCTCAACTTGGTTATTCGTATTAATGACGCTGCTCAATCGGAGTCCATTCAGCGGATTCCGGACCGGTATAGTCCGCCGAGGGCCGAATGATGCGATTGTTCTCACGCTGCTCTTTAACATGCGCAGCCCAGCCAGTCAGGCGCGACATAACAAATATCGGCGTAAACAATTCGGTGGGAATGCCCATGAAGTGATAGGCGGAAGCGTGGAAAAAGTCCGCATTGCAGAATAGTTTTTTCTCACGCCACATGACTTCTTCACAGCGAGCGGATACGGGATACAGCACTTTGTCGCCCACTTCTTCCGACAGCTTTTGCGCCCATTTCTTAATGATGGCGTTGCGGGGATCGGATTCACGATAGATGGCGTGCCCGAAGCCCATGATTTTCTCTTTACGCTCCAGCATGCCCATAACCTGCTCTTCCGCATCCTCGGGGCTTTTGAACTTCTCAATCATCGCCATGGCCGCCTCATTGGCGCCGCCATGTAAGGGGCCGCGCAGGGAACCAATCGCGCCAGTAATACAGGAGTGGATGTCCGACAATGTTGAAGCACACACCCGCGCAGTAAAGGTGGACGCATTAAACTCATGCTCCGCGTACAAAATGAGAGAGGCGTGCATCACCTTCTCATGCAAAGCATCAGGCTTACGTCCGTGCAACATGTGTAGAAAGTGCGCGCCTATAGAATCGTCATCCGTTTCCGTTTCAATACGCACGCCCCCCCGACTGAAGCGATACCAGTAACAGATAATGGACGGGAATAGCGCCAGCATACGATCTATATGATCGTCCTGCTGCGAGAAGTCCGCTTCAGTCTCCAGCACGCCCAACATAGAGCAGCCGCTTCTCATCACGTCCATAGGGTGCGCGCCAGCTGGAATACGCTCCAACACTTCTTTCAAAGCCTGGGGCAGCGAACGCAGCGATTTCAG
The DNA here is from genome assembly GCF_057367735.1 of Hahella sp. NS-SX17. Classification (NCBI taxonomy): domain Bacteria; kingdom Pseudomonadati; phylum Pseudomonadota; class Gammaproteobacteria; order Oceanospirillales; family Hahellaceae; genus Hahella; species Hahella sp. NS-SX17. The sequence goes on along the minus strand of NZ_CM170632.1, from coordinate 3,135,582 downwards.
CTTCGCTTTATACGCATCCAATTCCGCCTGGTTAGGCAATTTGCCTCGCAGCAGCAAATAGGCCACCTCCTCAAATTCAGCCTTATCGGCAAGGACCTCAATCCCGTACCCCCGATAGGTCAAACCATGCCCTGACTGACCCACTGTGCATAACGCCGTCTGCCCTGCGACCTGACCTCTCAGACCAGCGCCTCCAATATTTTTTTCCGCCATTGCTAATTCTCCTCTTGCATCAGACTGTTTTAAGAGTTCCGCCAAAGCGGAACCCCAATGCTTGCAGCGACTTTTGAATTATTTGTTTTTTCCCGCCGCAAACAGCGCATCCAGTTTCTTTTCGTAATCGTGATACCCCAGAAAATCGTATAGCTCCATACGGGTCTGCATGGAGTCGACCACTTCCTTCTGATCCCCCTTTCTTAGAATACTTTCATATACGTTCAAGGCTGCGCGATTCATCGCCCTGAAAGCGCTCAACGGATATAAAACCATCGCTACGCCCACAGAAGCCAACTCAGACTTGTTGTACAGCGGGGTTTGCCCAAACTCAGTAATGTTGGCCAGAATCGGCGCGCTCAATGCGTCCGAAAAAGCCTGATAATGCTCCAGCTCCGTCACTGCTTCGGCGAAGATGCCATCAGCGCCAGCCTCCAGACAGACGCCCGCGCGATCAATCGCCGCCTGCAACCCTTCCTGAGCAAACGCATCCGTTCGAGCCATAATGAAGAAATCTTTATCCGTGCGCGCATCCGCCGCAGCCTTTATCCGATCCACCATTTCTTCCTGGCTGACGATCTCTTTATTAGGCCTGTGCCCGCAGCGTTTTTGCGCCACCTGATCTTCAATATGCACCGCCGCCGCACCAGCTCGAATCATCTCCTTTACGGTTCGACCGATATTGAAAGCGCCCCCCCATCCGGTGTCGATATCAACCAGTAAAGGCAATTCAGAAGCGGCTGTAATTCTCCTCACATCCTCTAGAACGTCATTCATGCTGGTCATCCCCAAGTCTGGAAGACCAAATGACGCATTCGCCACACCGCCACCGGATAAATAGATGGCCTGATGCCCGACTCTTTCCGCCATCATTGCGCAGTAGGCGTTAATCGCGCCGACAATTTGCAGCGGCTGGTTATCTTCTAGCGCTTTGCGAAAGCGACGTCCTGCAGACATAAATACCCCCTGTTGCATACCAGTATGAGACGAGCGTTATACAGCTGATTAAAGCTGCAACTCCCCGTCGCGGTACTTCTTGATTAAATTGTTACGTGCAGCGGAAATATGCCGCCGCATCAAGAGTTCAGCCAGATCGCCGTCTCGCTCTTCAAGAGCTTCAATAATTCGCCAGTGCTCGTGAAACGCCCTTTCAGGGCGACCGCTGAATGTGCTGAGGCGGTATCGATACAACCTCAGCAAGTGATACAACTCGCCTGTCAGCATGTTGCTGAGCTTGCGGTTTTTACTGCCGGATATAATTCGAAAATGAAAATCGAAGTCGCCTTCCTTTTGGTAATAGGCGAGCCCCCTCTCTTCCTTGATTTGCTCTGCATGGATGTCCATCAGACGCTTCAAGTCATCTATTTCTTCTTGAGGCATACGCTCCGCCGCCAGTCGAATAGCCATCCCCTCCAGGGATTCACGCACCTCATACAACTCAATCAGCTCCTCAAAGGTCAGCGCCACCACTCTAGCCCCGGAGTGAGCTTTACGAACGATAAGCCCTCGCCCCTCAAGTCTGTGCAAAGCCTCTCTCAGGGGGCCCCTACCGTAGCCAAATTTTGCGGAAAGCTCGGCTTCACTAATCTTTTCTCCCGCCCTGATATCCCCTTTAACAATAGCGGTCTGCAGACGCTCAAACGCCTGGTCAGCAAGAGTTCTGGAATCAGGTGCAGCCATATTGTTTACAATTCTCCGCCAATGAACGCTCAAGCGCTAACCACACAAACGCGCGCCACAGGATTGTAAACAATTTTGCCAACAAAGAAAAAGAGTGATTCTGGACTAATTTTACAATAGCGGAATGCCCTTAGACTTGGCGCTGATTTGCCCGTCAGGGTAAGAGGTAGGAAATTGAAAAAATATATTTATATATTTCAATCACCTGGAATCAAGTAAGAACGCAGCCCTCACCACTGTGAAGAGAGTCCGAGCACTAACGCCGAACGATTAACGCAACATAAAAATAAGAAAAGCAGGAAGGGGCGACTCGGACAGATTCGACGACAAGTCAGTGTCGGGCAGATTGTTTACAAAATTTGAGGCTCAATTTCCAAAGACACTCCAAAACGCTCCATAACGGAAGCCTGTATTCTGGAAGCCAACGATTTCACTTCACTCCCGGGTTTATGGCCAGGATTAATAAGAACCAAGGACTGCTTCGGATAAACACCCACTCCATCCTCCAAATAGCCTTTCCAGCCACAAGCCTGAATCAGCCATCCAGCAGCTAATTTCCGGGAACCGTCCGCAAGCGGAAAAGACACAATATCCGGAAAGCTTTCATTCAGCGCCAGAAAATGCTCTTTCGACACCACAGGATTCTTAAAGAAGCTTCCGGAGTTGGGAACCTGCGCGGGATTCGGCAACTTTTCCTCTCTAATGGCCGCCACCAGCCTGGCGACTGAAGGAGCGCTTTCCTCGCTCCCGGCTGACTCCCAGCGTCGCTTTAGCTCCGCATATTCAAGCACCAAAGGAGTCTCAGCGGACAACCTGAATGCAACTTCCCAAATCAGCCACTTCTTTCCCTGTTCGGACTTAAAGAAGCTATCGCGATAACCAAAGCAGCAATCAGAAAGAGCAAATTCTCTTTCTTCCAACGTCTCCATATGAATCGCCCGCACCGAGTACAAGCGATCCTTTAGCTCCACACCATAGGCGCCAATGTTCTGAATGGGCGCAGCGCCTACCGTACCCGGGATCAGAGCCAGATTCTCCAGCCCCACATATCCTCGCTCCAGCGTCCACCAGACAAACTCATGCCAGTTTTCCCCTGCGCCTACTCTCACAATATCGCCATGACAATCAGAAGCGTCCACGCTGACGCCTCGATTCTCCATTTTGATCACAACGCCAGGGAAATCACTGGTGAAAACGACGTTACTGCCGCCCCCGAGCACAAATATTGGCAAAGACGTCGACTTCAGCTCCGCCAACGCGCAACGTATCTCGCCAATATCCGCAACAGCGACCATGCGCAGCCCGCGTGCAGGGCAACCCATGGTATGGCGAGCCGTTAGATCCGCACCGACTTCCCACTGCATGTCAGTCACGACGACTTAGCTCCTCGCGAACATACTCAATCAACCCCTCGCAGGTGTCTTCCACAAGATCCAATACATGCTCAAAGCCTTGTGGGCCTCCGTAATATGGGTCCGGCACTTCACGCTCATCGCTGGCGGAAGCAAAGCTCAAAAACAGTTTCACTTTTTCCTGATGCTTTTGGGGACACATGTTCTGCAGGTGCGAAAGATTATCCCGGTCCATCGCCAACACCAGATCAAACCGCTCAAAATCTTCCGGAGTCACTTGGCGCGCCCGAATGTGATCAAGGGAGTAACCGCGCTTACCCGCAAACTCACGAGCGCGTCGATCAGGCGATTCGCCGGCGTGCCAGCCGCCAGTACCGGCGGAGTCCACCGCCACACGCCCCATTAAATCCGCCCGCTTCAGATACGCCTCAAACACACCATGAGCAGTAGGCGAACGACAGATATTCCCCATACACACAAACAGAATATTGATCATGACTTCCCGGCCATTATTGCGCGAACCCGTTGCAGATCCGCCTCAGTATCCACACCCGCCGGGGGGGCCTTCGCCACCACATCCACATGAATGGGAACCCCTTTCCACATAGCGCGCAACTGCTCCAGACTTTCAATGCCTTCTAAAGGACAACTGCCCCATGACACGTAGTCGCGCAAAAAACCGACCCGATAGGCATAAACGCCAATATGACGATAGAAATCGTAAGTGGGGGGCAAGCCCGCGGCAGCGTCGCCGAAATAGTCTCGCGCCCAGGGGATTGGCGCCCGGGAAAAGTACAGCGCCATGCCAGCTTCACTTTTCACCACTTTGACGGCATTGGGATTGAACAGGGTCTCCCTGTCATGAATCCTCTCACACAGCGTGGCGATTCCCGCCTGCGGATTCGCCGCCAGGTTATTGGCGACCTGGGAAATAAGCTGCGCAGGCAGCATCGGCTCATCTCCTTGCACGTTGACCACGATTTCATCATCGTCCAACCCAAGGATCTCCGCACACTCAGCCAAGCGATCTGTACCAGAAGGGTGATCCACTCGCGTCATCAGTACAGAACCGCCGAAACTTTCTACCGCCTCGGCAATTCTCGAATCATCCGTAGCAACATAAATATGCTTGGCCAGACTCTCCCGCGCCCTGTCATGAACATGCGCAACCATAGGCTTGCCGGCGATATCCAGCAAAGGCTTTCCCGGCAACCTGGAGGAACCATAGCGGGCGGGAATAATGACAGTGAAAGCACTCATATCAGCTTAGCCGCTCATCAGTAGTCAGCGTGCGCGCCTCTTTTTCAAGCATTACCGGAATGCCGTCGCGAATAGGAAAAGCCATGCCGTCGTTCTTACAAATCAACTCCTGCTTTTCACGATCATACTTTAAGTCGCCTTTGCAAACCGGACAGGCAAGAATGGCCAATAGTTTTTTATCCATCTATTTTTTGACTCCGCAATTCGTTTAGCCTGGCGCCGATCTTCTCATAAAACGCAGAGTTAAGTTCCGCGCCAACTTCCAGGTACCAGGCGTTTTCAAGATTAAACGACTTACACTTGACCGCATCTTTCTCCGTCATCAAAACGGGAAGATCATCGTTGAATTCTATATCCTTCCGGACGTAACTGTAATGATCGGGGAATGCATGCTGAATGGAGGCCACTTCCAGATCCGCCAGCGTGGCGAAAAAACGCCCCGGATTGCCAATTGCGGCGACGGCATGCGCAGTCCGCCCGGCAAAATGACTCGCACTTTTTTCTTCGCCGCCTGAGACTTTTTTCCAGCGTACGGGGCGCAATTGCATTGTGTAATCCGCACTCACTTGCGCATGCAGACCATTACTGACAACCAGATCGACTGACTGCACACGCCTTACTGGCTCCCGCAAGGGGCCAGCGGGAAGACAAAGTCCATTTCCCCAGCCTCGTTGCGCATCCACTACCACAATCTCCATATCGCGAGGCAGCGCCAGATGTTGCAGCCCATCATCGCTGATCACCACATCGCAATCGTAGACATCCAGCAATTTTCGTAAGGCTTCCGCCCGCTTGGGCGCAACCACCACCGGACAGCCTGTGCGCATATGAATCAACGCGGGCTCATCGCCAGTCACTGCGGGATCTGGATTACGACCCACCAGAACCGGGTACACATCGCTTTCACCGCCATAGCCGCGACTCACCACTCCGGGCCTCAATCCTCTACGCTGAAAATACTCCACCAGCGCCACCACCAACGGAGTCTTACCCGCGCCGCCTACAGTCAAGTTGCCCACAACAATGACCGGGGGGCGCAACATAATCGCTTCAGACTCAGCGCTCTTCGATTGCGTCAAAGCAAAGATCGTCTTTCTGATCGCCACTATGAGCAAATAAAGCCAGGACAAGGGCCATAGAACAAACTTCCAGCGCGAGCCTCCATACCAGACCCGCTCGATCCATGCGCTCATGCGTTTGCTTCACTGAATTGCAGCTTGTGCAAAGCCGCGTAAGCACCATCTTTTTCAATCAAATCACGGTGTGAGCCAACTTCCACAATGCGCCCCTGATCCATGACCACGATTTTGTCTGCGTTTTCTATAGTCGACAGTCGATGCGCGACCACTAACGTAGTGCGCCCTTTCATCAAGGTTTCCAAAGCGCTTTGTATATTGCGCTCTGCATGCGTATCCAGCGCCGAAGTGGCCTCATCCAGAATCAATATTGGCGAGTCTTTCAACAACGCCCGGGCAATAACCATCCGCTGCCGCTGACCTCCGGACAAGCGCGTTCCGTTTTCACCCAGCAACGTATCAAATCCTTGCTCCAACTGTTCAATAAAGCTCAGCGCATCAGCGGATTTCGCAGCTTCCCGCACTTGCTCTGAGGTAGCGTCAGCTAACGCGCCATAGGCAATATTATTGGTAACCGTATCGTTAAATAGAATAACCTGCTGAGTCACGATGGAAATTTGTCGCCTCAAGGAGGTCAGAGTAAAGTCCTTAAGCGGCTTCCCATCCAACAGGATCTCGCCCTGCTCATAGTCATAAAATCTAGGCAGAAGACTGACCAAAGTCGACTTACCACTACCGGAGCGTCCGACCAGAGCGACAGTCTCTCCAGGCTCGATGACGAGATTAATGTCCTGTAATGCAGGCCTGCCTTCATCGCCATAACTGAAACCCAGCCCTTTGAACTCCAGCCGGCCTTGCACTCGTCCCGCCGCGAAAGCGCCTTCGTCTTTTTCTGTCGGCTGATCTAACTGCATGAACACATCCTGCGCCGCGGAGATTCCCCGCTGGATGACAGCATTAACTTCCGTCAGCTGCCTGATGGGCTTAGCGCAGGTAGTCGCCGCAGTGATGTAAGCTAAAAACTCGCCTGTGCTCATATTGCCGCGTATTTCCGGGCTGAGCGCCAGCCACACCAATAAGGCGATAAAAACGGAAATAACCAGCTGTATGATCGGCGTGGACAAGGCCTGGGTTAAAGACATCTTCAACGCCTGGGCGATGTTGTATTCACTGGCCTTCATAAAACGACTGAACTCGTATTCCTCGCCTCCAAAGGTTCTCATGACGCGATACCCGCCAATAGATTCTGAGGCCACGTGCGTCACATCCCCCATACTGCTCTGTATGCGTTGACTGATGCGCCGAAAACGCTTGGAGACGTAGCTGATGAGAACACCGATGATAGGACCGAGAACAAGAAACAAAAGCGTCAGCTTCCAGCTGACGTAGATCATATACCCCATCAACCCGATGACGGTGAACCCTTCACGCAAGACGACAGTAATCGCATTGGTGGCGGCGCCTGTCACTTGGTCCACGTTATAGGTGATGCGCGAAACTAAGTGTCCGGTCGAATTGGAGTCAAAGAAGCGACAGGGCAACACGGTCAAATGGCGGAACAACTCCAGACGCATACGGTGCACGATGCCTCTCGCCACCCTGGCCATGAAGTAACCACCCAGAAATGAACCCAGGCCACGCAAGGCGAATATGCCAATGATCAGCATGGGAACAAGAAGACGCCCTTCCGGGCTTGGAGTTTCGATCGCCGCAACAATATATTTAGTTGCGTCCGCCATTGCTGCGCTGGCCAAGGCGTATACCACGTTGCCCAGCACGGCCAAAGCGAACACTTTCCATAGCGGCTTCAAATAAGACAGCAGTCTGCCGTACACTTGCGCGCCGGCATACTGCTTTGCGACTTTTGACATGTCAGCCCTTAGTCAGGATAACGTTATTCGGCTTCAGTGCGCTGAGTGGTGATGCTCAACTTCTGATACCCGAGCTGACCGGCGACATCCATGGCCCGAACGACATATTCGTGCGGGGTTTTGGCGTCCGCCGTAACGATAAACGGGAGATCATTTTTGCCCTTGGACAACTGCTCCACCGCTCTTTTCAAGGTGGCGATCTGACTATTGATCAGTACGCGCTGATTGACAGTGTACTGTCCGTCTTTGTTGATCACGACCTCGATTTGATCCACCAGACTCTCAGACGTTTCGCCTGACGCCTTTGGCAGCTCCACCGCCAAGTGCGCTTCCTTGGTGAACGTGGTCGAGACCATGAAGAAGATCAGCAGCAGGAAAACAACGTCAATCAGAGGCGTTACGTTTACTGACAACTCTTCTCTGGATTGGCGCCGGAATTTCACTTGCTTTTCACTCCGCTCATGTCGACATCACGATCGCCGTGTACAACTTCAACCAGTTTTAACGCCTGCTGCTCCATCTCAACCACCAGCTCATCAACGCGACGCTGGAAGTAACGGTGGCATACCAATGCCGGAATAGCGATAGTCAAACCAACCGCAGTAGTAATCAACGCCTTTGAAATACCGCCCGCCAGAGCCTGGGTGTTGCCCGTACCCGCAATTTGAATTTCAGCGAATACGTCAATCATGCCAATAACCGTCCCCAGCAGCCCCAACAGTGGAGCAATAGCCGCAACGGAGCCCAGCGCCGTCAGGAAGCGCTCCAGCTCATGCACCACATGGCTGGCCTCTTCTTCAATGCTTTCCTTCATGATCTCACGGCCATGCTTGGCGTTGATCAAACCTGCTGCGAGAACGCGCCCAAGGGGGGTGGACTGTTGGAGGTCTTTCAGGGTTTTGCCATTAAGTTCTTTTTTCTTAAGGCGCGCCATCAAATCGTTAACAATTGAGCGCGGCGCAACTTTTTGCGGCCGCAGAGTCCAGAATCTTTCAATAATGATCGCTAAAGCCACCACTGAACACAGCAAAATAGGGATCATTATCAAGCCGCCGGCCTTTAACAACTCGTACACGCATCTGTCTCCTCAAAAAAATTGCCATACTTTACCACAGCCTATAAACAAACCGTAACAGCAAAAGCTTATTGGTCAGTAATCTTAACTCTTTAAAAGCACGGGGTTGTTCACAGAATCAGCGATTCTTATCCAAGGCTATTGAAACCTCCGCCTGGGGTCCGCCAAACTGCAGTTTGAGGGGGCCGCCGTCCTCTTTCACCTGTACGCGGACGGCGCCGCTCTGAGCCGTATTATGAAAAATGACATCCCTTCGCTCGAACCAATCCCGCACCAGCTTGTGAGGATGACCGAATGCGTTGCGATACCCCGCTGAGGCGATGACAACACGAGGCGACACGGCGGAAATGAATTCAGGCAAGAAGCTCGAAGCACTGCCGTGATGAGGCAGCACCATAATATCCGCTTCAAGTTCGCCATTGGCTGAAAGCAGCAACTTTCGTTGCGCCGCCGCCTCGATATCTCCCGTCAATAGAATCGACCAACTTCCCACCGTCAGGCGGACCACACAGGAGCGATTATTCCCTTTATCCATCGCCTCCAGCGAAGGCCACAGAACCTTCATCCGCGCCGCACCAACTTGATAGTCAGCGCCAGCGACACAAGCGCCACTTCCAGGAACCCTCTCCGGCTCCCCGGACAAAACAGCGGCGACGGGGAACGACGAACGGACCTCAGCCCACCCTCCAGCATGATCACTATCGCCATGGCTGATGATGGCGTATTTCAACTCGGCGGCGCCGATGAATTGCAAATAAGGGCCAACGATTGCAGAGCCGGCGCTCCACCCATCGGCGGAACCGGGTCCGGCATCATATAAAGCAACCTCTCCTCTACTTTCTACCACCGACGCCAAACCCTGCCCTACATCCAGCACGGTATAGCGAAACCAGACAGTCTCAGCCCGCTCGCGCATCCCCACGCCAAGCAGTGCGAGCAAACATACAAACCACACAGCGCCGGGCGTTCGCATCGCCCCGGCGGCCCAAAGTCCCACAAGAATAAAACTGGTCGACGCCAACGTCACACTCAATGGCGCCTGCAACATGGGCCCCGAAGACGCCAGATCAGCCACCTTCCAGAATCCCTCCAAACAAACATCCGTCGCCTGCAGCAGGAATTCGCCTCCTGACGGCCACACCAATGAGCCAGCGAGAGCCAGAAGCCCCAAGGGCACGACAATCAGCGTAATCAGTGGAGTTGCAATGAGGTTCGCCAATGGCGCGGCCGTTGGAATCTGCTGAAAGCTGACCGCCAGCAGCCCCGCCAGACCAATGGTCAACACCATCTGTGATCGCCACAGCGCGCCAAATCTTGAGAGGGACTGCAGCGGCCTGTGACCAAAAGCGGCGAATAGTAGACCAACCGCCACAAAGGACAACCAAAAACCCGCACTCCACGGCGCAAGGGGGTCCAATAGCAAACTGACTGAAAGAACGGCAATGAAAAAGGTTGAGGGCAATACCCGGCGACGCAAACGTAGCAGGAGCAATGCAAGGCACACTGCCAGCGCGGCTCGCAGCGCGGGCAGACCATAATCAATCAACGCCACATAGGAAAGGATCGTCATGATGGTCAAGCCGCACGCAATCCAGTCGGCGTATTGCCGTGAAAGCCAACAGAGCGCCCAGCGAAAGACGAACATAAAAAGAATCGCGATCAACCCGATATGAAGGCCGGATATCACCAATAGATGAGTCAGCCCTGATTGTCTCAGCACATCCCACTGCGACTCGCTCAGCTCAGAGCGAGCCCCCAGAAATAGCGCCAAGAAACTTCGCTGGTGCGCCATCTGCTCCGATGTCGAGCGAACCTGCCCCCGAATCAGAGACCGAAACTCAGCCAGCCTCCCTATCACCCCCTCAGCCCGCTCCACTTCCCATGATTCAACGGCCCCCTGAACAATGGAGCCCCTCGCATACAAACCAGACCTCCAAAGTTTCTGCCAGGCCCAGGGATCATGAAAGTTTTGTAATGGCCTGATATCCTTTAACTTCGCCTGCAGGGAATAGCGTCCGGATTCACGCAACTCAATGTCACAGTAGTAACAGGATAAGCGTACGACTCTACCCGCCAGCTCAGGCGACAAAACACCGCTCCTGCGGGCTTCAGCGACACAGAAAGAAAAAGACTGCACATTGCCAGCGCGCACGGGGCTGCATACTTCGCCATGCAGTTGCAACGTGTCGCCAAGCAAAGACTGAGGCAAGGGCTCCGCAATAATCTGTAATCGAATTCCGGCGAAAATGACCCCAAACAGAAACAATGCCGGGGTATAATAGCGACCTCGGCCGCTAAGTCTCCCCGCAATGACGCCCAGCAAGGCTAGAATACTTACTAAGGGGAAGACCCAAACGTGACGGGAGATGAATAAAAGCCAATGATGGCCAAATATAAAGACAGTCAGCCATCCGGCTATTAGCGCGAGCATCCATGTGCGCATCGGTTGTTCCCTAAATTTACATTACACTCTAATATATGGCGGCTTTTTTTCGGAGCAGCACTCTATACGACTTTCACGCGGTTGTAATCAGCAAATGCCTAAAGATTTCATCAAGAAGTGGATGCCAAATCCACACAAGCTCAGAGAAAACAAGTCACTGCACTTTTTAGGCGACATCTTACACGAGCCCAATCTCTGGCATATCAACCGCCATGCCGTATCCAAGGCCGTGCTGGTGGGCGTATTCTGCAGCTTTATCCCCATGCCCTTTCAGATGGTGGTGGCCGCCTTCATCGCCGTCTGGGTGAATTGCAACCTACCCTTGGCCGTCGCCTTGGTATGGATCAGCAATCCCGTCACTATGCCGCCCATCTTTTACTTCAATTATCTGGTTGGCGCGCACATTTTGGGCATGCCGAAGATGCATTTTGAGTTTGAACTTAGTTTCGCCTGGCTTGGAGAGAAACTCTACCAAATCGGTTTACCGCTTTATTTCGGCTCGTTCATTTGCGCACTTTTCTTTTCCGTACTGGGTTACGTAATCGTCGAGTACTTGTGGCGCCGTAAAATCAGGCACGACTGGCGCAAGCGGCAAGAAAGGCTCGCAATACGCCGCGCTGCGGGCTTATCCTGCCAGCAGAATACCAAAACGCCCTAAGGAATGTCGCCGCGGAGCCAGCGGCGTCATACTGTGCATCGGACACTGTCCGTCCCAAGAGTCCATCCCTACCTCAGGAAACCGTCATGCTGATCATTCTTCACCCTGATACCGACATAAACTCCGAAGCTTATAGAGAAACCCTGAACTTTATTGACGCGCTTCCCGGCGTCGCCAGCAAAGTGCATGAGATTCAAGGCAAGCAGCAGAAGCTGACGGAAATTTACCTTCTTGGCGACACCAAGAAGCTCAATGCGGAAGAATTAGAGGCGCTACCCGCTGTTGAGCGCGTCGTACGCATATCTGAAGAATATCGCATTCTCGGCCGCCACTCGGACAGCAAACGCACCACCGGCTTTCACTACAACGGCCTGACTTTTGACCAAGAGAGTTTCCACGTTTTCGCCGGTCTCTGCGCAGTAGACAATCCCGCTCATGTCGAGGAGATGATGCGCGCCCTGAAGGAAAATGGGCAGCAATGCACCCGCATGGGAGCTTACAAACCGCGCACAAACCCCTACACATTCCAAGGCCACGGCAAAGACTGCCTGCCTTACGTATTCGAACTGGCTGGCAAGTACGACATCAAAGTCATCGCCATGGAGATCACCCATGAGAGCCACATTGAAGAGATTGACGAGTGCCTGGAGAAAACAGGTCGCCCGACCGGCGTCATGCTTCAGATCGGCACCCGCAATACGCAAAATTTTGAGCTTCTCAAAGCTATCGGCAGGCAGAAAGAATACCCTGCACTGCTGAAAAGAGGGTTCGGCATCTCATTGAACGAATCGCTGAACGCAGCGGAATATCTGGCTAGCGAAGGCAACGCCAATGTCGTTTTCTGTTTGCGCGGCATGAAAACTGACGGCGGGGCACCCCATCGCAACCTGGTCGACTTCGCTCACGTTCCTGTCATCAAGCGCCTTACTCGTATGCCCGTCTGCGTGGACCCTTCTCATTCTGTCGGCAACCACGAGCGCGCGCCTGACGGGATTCTGGAAGTCACTCACGCCACAGCCCAGGGAATTATCGCCGGAGCAAACATGGTCCTGGTGGATTTTCACCCCCATCCAGCCAAAGCGCTGGTGGATGGCCCTCAGGCCCTGACTCTGCCGGATCTTCCACTGTTTTTGGAAGATGCGAACCTGTGTAGAGAAACCTATCTGAAACGTCAGCAAGTCTATAAAAAACTGGTTTAGCGGAAACTTAATATGATTATTGTGGGTCATCGGGGCGCCAAGGGCGAGGCGCCGGAAAACACAGTCGCCGGCTTTGTTCACCCCTATCGGGAAGGCATCCGCAATTTTGAGCTGGATCTCCAGCTCAGCAAGGATGGCCACTTAATGGTTATTCACGACAAAACCACCAATCGCACAACCGGCCATGCCGCCAAAGTGGCGGAGCTTACCGCAGCCGAGCTGGGAGACCTGAACGCAGGGCTGCATGTCCCGCCATGGCATGAACCCGCCCCTGTCCCCACACTACAGGACATACTGGCGGTCTGCCCTGAGTTTCAGTCGATACAGCTGGAAATCAAAACCGATACCAAATCCAGATTGAATATACTCTGCAATCGATTGGTGGAGCTTATCCAGCATGAAAAGCTGTTTGGCCGCGTATTAGTAACTTCGTCAAACTCCTGGGTGCTGCAACAGATCAAACGGCTGAACAGCTCCATCGAAACAGGATATGTCGCAGAGAAGCGTTTTCCGGGACCGGTACAAACCGCACTCAAGCTAAATTGTCGAATGCTGGTGCTGTACTACAAGCTGGCTGACGAGGAGCTCATGACGGACGCCAGAAAAGCAGGACTGGAAGTCTCCACCTGGACGGTGAATATGATCCCCGACGTGTTACGCCTGCAGGAGCTGGGCGTGCACAGCGTGATCACCGACTATCCCTGCCATGTTCTCAAATACCTGAAGACCCAGCAGCCGCATCTGACTCACGCCCAATAATCAGGCCACGGTTAAAGGCGAAGGGAGCCCCCTCGCCTTTAACCTGTCAGAATATGCGATTTAGACCGTTTAACGCCGCAACCCGATAGGCTTCCGCCATGGTTGGGTAATTAAAGGTAGTGTTCACAAAATACTCAATAGTATTCAGTTCACCCGGCTGATTCATGATGGCCTGACCGATGTGCACAATCTCCGAAGCCTGATCGCCAAAGCAGTGGATGCCAAGCAGCTCCATCGTTTCACGATGGAATAACAGCTTCAGCATGCCCACTGTATCGCCAGTAATCTGTGCGCGAGCCAAATCTTTGAAAAACGCCTGTCCCACTTCATAGGGCACTTTGGCTTCCGTCAGCTCCGCCTCTGTCCGTCCTACCGAGCTAATCTCTGGAATCGTATAAATCCCTGTCGGCACATCGGTAATAAAGCGGAAGAAATCATCTTTCACGATCTCGGACGAGGCCGAGCGCCCCTGGTCATACGCCGCACTCGCCAGACTGGGCCAGCCGATCACGTCACCTGCGGCAAAAACATGCGGAATCTTGGTGCGGTAGTGATTATCCACAGCCAACTGACCACGAGCATTCGGCTCCAGGCCAATATTCTCTAACCCCAGGTTATCCGTGTTGCCGGTACGGCCATTACACCAGAGGAAAGCATCCGCGCGTATGCGCTTACCGGATTTCATCGTCAACACGACGCCATGATCATCGCCGACGACACTGTCGTATTGCTCGTTATGACGCACCAATACTCCGTTGTCTCGCAGGTGATAACTCAACGCATCCGAAATTTCTCCATCAAGGAAAGACAGCAAACGCTCTCCGGGGTTAATCAGATCCACTTTCACCCCCAACCCGACAAAGATAGAGGCGTACTCGCACCCGATAACGCCGGCCCCGTATATAATCAGCGTTCTAGGGGTATGGTTAAGCTTGAGTATGCTGTCGCTGTTGTATACGCGACGGTGAGTGAAGTCCACATCTTCCGGCAAATAGGGTCTTGAACCTGTGGCGATGACAATCTGCTTGCCGTACAACACTTCCTTACCATTCAGGCCGCCTCGCACCTCTATACGGTTTTCGTCAATGAAACTGGCGCGCCCGCGGTAAAGGTCCACTCTATTGCGAGCATAAAACTGTGTCCGAATTTTTACCTGCTTGCCAATGACTCGCTCAGCATTCTGCAGGACTCTGGGAAAAGAAAACCAACGAGGTTCTCCGATATCCCGAAACATGGTATTGGTATTGAACTGAATGATTTGCTTGACCGCATGTCGCAGCGCTTTCGACGGAATTGTCCCCATGTGGGTGCAATTGCCGCCAACCTGGCTTTTATCTTCAATCACTGCAACGCGTTTACCGTGCTTCGCAGCATTCATCGCCGCGCCTTCGCCAGCCGGCCCGGCGCCAATTACAACTACATCATAACGATATTCAGCCATGCGCTGTCGGTCTCCTGAAGTCCCATCCCGCCGGATCGCGACCGCTACAGGCAGTCTGACGGGAACTCATTATCATAGATTATTTGTCTTGCAGGGTCGGATGAGGGCGCCGCCGCATCCGACAACTCAGTCGGCTTACTCCACGGATGGCAAACCACTATTCAGCGGATTACTAAGGGTAAGCGACTTATTTCTTTCGGGTGGCGTCGTAAGCAAGCTCCTCAGCCTGAGCTTGGGATTGCTTGGCGGCTTCCGTTTCTTTTTCACACTTATTTTTATCGCCGCCACAAATATCGCAGGCAACTTCCATACCCAGTGCGCTCATGCCGCCACAGGAACCTGAAATAGGTTTGCGACCAAGGATGACGCCTATGGACATAGCCAAAACGATGAGCAGCATTACGCCAAAAACAACAAGAAATACATACATTGCTTTACTCCTCCAATCGTTTGATACGCTTCAAAAACGCAGGAGACGGTTCTTCTACAAACTTACCGTCTCGCCGAACAATTAACAACACGGCGATATCGTTCTTGACCGCAACATCCATGCCTTGGTCCGGCCCCATCACCATAAAAGAAGTCGCCAGTGCGTCCGCGCGCGCCACCGTATCGTCAATAACCGTCACAGAAGCTAAATTGTGGCCAATCGGCTTACCAGTGCGGGGATCAATAGTATGAGAGTAGCGTACGCCGTCCTCTTCGAAGTAATTGCGGTAATCGCCGGATGTCGCAACCGCCCCTCTATCCAACTCCAGAACATTCTGAGTCCGCCGCTCTCCTACTACCGGAGACTCTATGGCGATTCGCCATGGCTGGCCGTCCGGCTTATGTCCGCTCAGCATCACTTCACCGCCAACTTCAACCAAATAGTCCGTGACGCCTTTCGACTCCAGATATCTAGCCGCGAGATCGACGGAGTACCCCTTGGCGACGGCGGACAAATCCACGTACATCGCAGTTTCTTTGAGTACTTTCTCCCCGTCTGACTGGTATTTGAGGTGTTGGTAGCCAACATTGGACAACTCGCTGGAAAGCATGGCCTCATCCGGAATCTTGATTGGACGAAGATCCGGGCCGAACCCCCACAGATTCACCAGCTTGCCCACCGTAATATCAAAGGCCCCGCCACTGATATCGCTGACGCCCTGCGCAATTTGGAACACTTCATAGGTTTCAGGCGAGAAGTCAAACCAGCCGCCCGGAGCAGACTGATTAAAGCGGCTGAGTTCCGACTCGGGCTTGTAGGTCGACATCAGCCTATCGACAAGCTGCAGTTGCGCCAATACGCCTTGCGCCAGTTCCTGCTCTGTATTATCCGAAACAGAAACCCATTTAACATGATAGGTCGTACCCATGATCTTGCCCTCCGAAGAGTGCAGCTCTGGGCCAGAATGCAAGCAGCCCGCCAATGCGAGACTGCCTGACAGCAGCAAAGCACGGGCGGGCTTTCTGATTTTAAGGAACGAGAAAATAATATTAACCACCAAAATCGTCTAACAGAATATTCTCGTCCTCAACGCCTAGATCTTTCAGCATTTTGATGACTGCAGCGTTCATCATGGGCGGTCCGCACATATAGAACTCACAATCTTCTGGTGCTGGATGTTCTTTAAGGTAGTTCTCATACAGTACGTTGTGGATGAACCCCTTGTAGCCTGTCCAGTTATCGTCAGGTAACGGATCGGATAGCGCCACATGCCACTGGAAGTTGTCGTTCTCCGCAGCCAGGCCATCAAAGTCGTCCACATAGAACATTTCCCGGCGGCTGCGAGCGCCATACCAGAATGACATCTTACGGCTGGTCTTGATCCGCTTCAGCTGATCGAAAATGTGCGCGCGCATTGGAGCCATACCAGCGCCGCCGCCCACAAACACCATTTCTGCATCAGTTTCCTTGGCGAAAAACTCACCAAAGGGTCCGTATACCGTTACCTTGTCGCCAGGCTTCAAAGAGAAAACCCAGGAAGACATCTGGCCGGGCGGGAAGTTGGTGCCGGGAGGAGGCGTTGCAATACGAATATTAAACTTCAATACGCCACGCTCTTCCGGATAGTTCGCCATGGAGTATGCGCGGATAACCGGCTCTTTCACGACAGAACGGAAGCGCCACAGATTGTGTTTATCCCAGTCTTCCCGGAAACGTTCTTCAATATCAAATTTATCGTAAGTGACATCGTAAGCCGGCGTTTCCAACTGCACGTAACCACCTGCACGGAAGTCTACAACTTCACCGTCCGGCAGCTTCAATACCAGCTCTTTGATGAAAGTGGCGACGTTGTGATTGGACACCACCTCGCATTCCCACTTCTTAACGCCGAAGACTTCTTCCGGTACTTCGATTTTCATGTCCTGTTTTACGGCAACCTGACATGACAAACGCCAGCCTTCCTTCTCTTCGCGGCGAGTGAAGTGGGCCCTCTCCGTCGGCAGCATAGAGCCGCCGCCATCGAAAACCTTACACTTACACTGCGCACAGCTACCGCCGCCGCCGCAGGCGGACGACAAAAATACGCCCTCCCCAGCCAAAGTCTGCAGCAACTTACCGCCAGCAGGCGTTTTGATTGTGTGGTTCGGATCGCCGTTCACCTCAATGGAAACGTCGCCCGAGCTGACCAGTCTTGCGCGCGCCGCCAGAATCACCGCCACTAGTGATAGCACTATGGCGGTGAACATGACTACGCCCAATATGATTTCAGTGTTCATTTAATATCAACCTTCACCTGTTCGGACCGATTACAGAGAAATGCCTGAGAAAGACATAAAGCCAAGCGACATCAGACCTACGGTGATAAAGGTGATCCCCAGACCACGCAGACCTTCAGGAACGTCACTGTATTTCAGCTTCTCTCTGATACCAGCCAGGGCGATGATCGCCAGCGCCCAACCCAGTCCTGCTCCAAAGCCGTATACCAAGCTCTCGCCGAATGTGTAATCACGCTCAACCATGAACAGGGAGGCGCCCATAATTGCACAGTTAACGGTGATCAGTGGCAGGAACACCCCTAACGCGTTGTAAAGCGCAGGGAAGAACTTATCCAGCACCATCTCCAATATCTGTACGATAGCGGCGATAACACCGATATAAGTCAGCAACCCAAGAAAACTCAGATCCACGTTCGGCAAGCCCGCCCAGCTTAGCGCGCCTTCACGCAACAAGCCGTTGTAAATGGCGTGGTTAACAGGAACGGTGACGGAAAGTACTACCACCACGGCAATCCCAAGACCAATGGCCGCCTCCATCTTTTTAGATAGAGCCAGGAATGTACACATTCCCAAGAAGAAGGCCAAAGCCATGTTTTCGACGAATACCGCCTTAATAAGGAGGCTCAGGTAATGTTCAAACATACTTAAAACGCCTCCTTAACTTTGTGCGC
The DNA here is from genome assembly GCF_057367735.1 of Hahella sp. NS-SX17. Classification (NCBI taxonomy): domain Bacteria; kingdom Pseudomonadati; phylum Pseudomonadota; class Gammaproteobacteria; order Oceanospirillales; family Hahellaceae; genus Hahella; species Hahella sp. NS-SX17. The sequence continues at coordinate 3,117,178 of NZ_CM170632.1, read as the reverse complement.
GGACAACTTGTACTCCGGCGCTTCCACCTGGTCTTTCTTCCAGGAACGCAGCCCCCAGATAATCAGACCAATGATAAAGAAAGCGCTTGGCGGCAACAGCAACAGACCGTTAGGCTGATACCAGCCGCCGTTAGCCACAGTCGGCAGGATTTCCGCGCCAAACAACTTACCTGCGCCGAACAGTTCTCGCACTGTAGCGACGATCAGCAAGATAGCGCCATACCCTGCGCCATTACCAATACCGTCAAAGAAGCTCAGTACCGGGCCGTTTTGCATGGCGAACGCTTCCGCGCGCCCCATTACGATGCAGTTGGTGATAATCAAGCCGACAAATACTGAAAGCTGCTTACTGATTTCGTATGCATAAGCCTTCAGCACCTGATCCACCACGATTACCAGCGAAGCGATAATAGTCATCTGGACGATGATCCGGATGTTGCTCGGAATTTGAGAGCGGATCATGGCAATAAAAAAGCTTGAAAATGCCGTTACCAGCGATACGGCGATCGCCATAACCAGCGACAACTGCAAACTGGTTGTTACCGCCAAAGCAGAGCAGATGCCCAGGATCTGCAAAGCAATCGGGTTGTTGGAGAAAACTGGCTCTAGAAGAACCTTCTTCGGCGTTGCGTCAGACATTTCCTGCCTCCCCGGATCTTACCCTTTCCAAATACGTTTTGAACCCGCTCTCGCTCAGCCAGTAGTGGAGCAGATTTTCTACGCCACGGCTGGTGAGGCTGGCGCCGGACAACGCGTCTACAGAATACTTCGCGTCAGACGCAGACGGATTCACGCCCCCTTTGACCAGTCGTACGGCGACATCAAAGTTGTCGTCATAAACTTCTTTGCCAGGCCATTGCGATTTCCAGCTGGGATTATCCACTTCACCACCCAGGCCAGGCGTTTCGCCATGCTCATAGAAGCCAAGTCCGACCACGCTGTCGCCGTCCGCTTTCAGAGCAAGGAAGCCGTACAGAGTGGACCACAGACCATAACCTTTGATGGGCAAAATCACCCGGGTCAGCTTATCGCCCTCTTTAACCAAATAGACTTTCGCATAGCGCTCACGACGCTTGATCCCCGCCAAGTCTTCACCTGACGGCAATGCTTTGGAAAGCTCTGGATTCTGGGCGGACTTTTTCTGATCAAACGCGTCCACGCTCTCAAAACCGATATCTTTAGGCTCTACATAATTACCCGTGTCAAGATCGACGATTTTGGGGGTGATTTGCGCGAATTTCTCCTCAACCTCTTTCTTGGTGGGAGTCGCGCTCAACATACCTGCCGCGCGCAGAATATTTTCCTTCAGGTTCAATGTTTTATTTTGAACCTGTATCGGCTTCAGCAGAACTACGGAAGCAGATACAAAGATCGAACAGACGATACATAACGCCAGCGCGACGATGACCGTCTTTTGAATGGAATCATTTGACTTAGACACGCGCCAGCCTCCGTTTGATATTGGCCTGAACCACCAGATGGTCGATAAACGGCGCAAACAGGTTTGCGAACAAGATCGCCAACATGATGCCTTCGGGGAACGCCGGGTTAATGACGCGAATCAGTACAGTCATCAAGCCCACCAGTATACCGAACGCCCATTTACCGGTATTGGTCATGGAAGCGGAGACAGGGTCAGTCGCCATGAACATCATGCCGAACGCAAAGCCGCCCAACACAAAATGCCAGTGCGCAGGCACCTGGAACATTGGGTTAGTGTCAGAGCCAATCATGTTCAGTAATGTCGCTGTCGCCGCCATACCCAGGAAAACACCCACGACAATACGCCAGGATGCAATCCCCATAGCCAATAGCACGCCGCCGCCTATTAAAATCGCCAGAGTGGAAGTTTCACCGACACTCCCCTGCTGGAAACCAAGGAAAGCGTCCATCCAAGTGATGCTGGTGTTAAGCGCGTCCATTCCGCCTGAAGCCGCAACGCTCAGTGGCGTAGCGCCACTGAAACCGTCAACCGCTGTCCAGACAGCGTCGCCGGAGATTTGCGCCGGATAGGCGAAGTACAAAAACGCCCGACCAGTTAATGCAGGGTTCAGGAAGTTCTTTCCAGTACCGCCAAAGACTTCTTTACCAATCACAACGCCGAAGCTGATGCCCAGAGCTACCTGCCACAAAGGAATGGTAGGCGGGCACACCAAAGCAAACAAAATAGAGGTAACAAAGAAACCTTCATTTACTTCGTGCTTTCTAATGGTCGCAAAAACGACTTCCCAGAAACCGCCAACAACAAATGTGACAGCGTAAATAGGCAGGAAGTAGACCGCGCCGTAGATGAAGTTATCCCAGATACTCGCGGCGTTATTACCCGCCAGCATGGCGATAATTGAACCATGCCAATCCATATCCATCGTCAGGCCATTCGCGGCCAGATAGGTGTTGGACTGATAACCTACGTTGTACATGCCGAAAAACATGGCGGGAAACACGCAGAACCACACGGTGATCATGATACGCTTCAAGTCAACGCCGTCGCGCACATGCGTGTTAGCGGTGGTTACCTTGGAAGGCGTGTAGAAAATGGTGTCGACAGCTTCAAAAAGCGCGTACCACTTTTCATATTTGCCGCCTTTTTCAAATTGCGGCTCAATCTTGTCAAGAAATTCTCTCATTCCCATGCATCAACCCTCTTTCTCAATGCGAGTGAGGCTATCGCGAAGAATAGGACCGTATTCATATTTACCCGGGCACACGAAGGTGCAGAGGGAAAGGTCTTCTTCATCCAGCTCCAGACAACCCAGCTTTTGCGCCATTTCTGTGTCGCCGACAACCAGAGAGCGCAGTAGTTGCGTTGGAAGAATGTCCAACGGCATCACCTTTTCATACGAACCAACGGGAACCATAGCCCGCTCACTTCCGTTAGTAGTGGTGGTGAAGTTGAACAACTTGCCAGGGTTAAGCTTGGAAAGGTAAATATTCAGCAGAGAGAACTTGTTGGAGCCTGGCGACAGCCAGCCCATGAACTCACGCTTATAACCTTCTTCAAGGCAAGAGACCTGATTGGCGAAACGGCCCAGAAAAGACACGCTGCCTTTCGCATTACGGCCGCCAAGCACAGAACCGGATATCAGACGCACGTCAGACGACTTCAACTCGCCTTCCGTCAATTGCGCCAGAGATGCGCCCGCCCGAGTGCGCAACAGGCGAGGCTTGTTGACCATGGGTCCCGCCAGCGCGATTACACGCTCAACAGACTTACGTCCGGATGTGAACAGGCGACCAATAGCGATTACGTCCTGATAGCCTACCGTCCAAACAAACTTGGACGCGTTTACAGGATCAAGGTAATGGATATGGGTGCCAGCCAGACCGGAGGGGTGTGGTCCATCAAACTGTTTCTGTACAGCGCTGGAGCCGCTTGGCAATTCATAGTTGACGCCTGCGCGCGCGCACACGAACACTTTACCGCGAGTCAGCTTGCTCAAAACGACCAGACCGTTTTTAAAGTCAGCCTTGGCTTCGTTGATTATGACTGCAGGATCTGCGCTTAAAGGGTGGGAGTCGATCGCCGTCACAAAGATGGAGTGAGGCTCGGCGTCAATGGCAGGCGCCTTGCTGTAGGGACGCGTTCTCAACGCAGTCCAATCTCCAGAAGCGAGCAGGTTTTCGACAACTTGTTCGCGAGACAGGTTGGGCAGCTCTTCGGGGCTGAACTGAGCGAACTGTTCGCTGTCGTCCCCCTCAATGTCGATAACAATCGACTGAAACACCCTACGCTCGCCACGGTTCACCGCCGACACCACGCCGCTTGCGGGCGAAGTGTAACGGACGCCTTCCGTTTTTTTATCAGTAAATAGAAGCTGGCCGCACTTGACACGATCGCCTACCTTCACTTCCATGGTAGGTTTCATGCCATTATAGTCAAATCCGATTAAAGCAACCTGGGTTACAGGCTTGCCGTCTTCAATGACTTGTGCAGGCGCTCCGGCTATCGGAAGATCCAAGCCTTTCTTGATCTTGATCATCAGCCCCGCCTAATCATCAGAATAAATTGATTTACAGCCACCACGAATGCGCTCTTGTGATTGGAGTTTAGGATTGCCCTTGTTGGAGGGATGCACAGGATGGCCGACCAAAAAACGCCATAATTATAGTGACGCAAATCCGGATTTTCTACTACGCAGGACGAGCTTCTCCGGCCAATCCTCTATTTTTTCAACGAATTCAGTCATTCAGCGGCCTCACTGAGTTTTATTACCATTGAATTACAATCTCTCAGGCCCGTTTCCCTGAAATACACGCAGGCCAACGGAGTTAGACTTTAGTCTTAACACTCCTCATATAACCGCTTAAAAAAGCCGCAAGCATAAAAAAAGCGGACGCAAAGGTCCGCTTTCTTAACCAGCTGGTCAACCCTTAAGAGCCAACCTTGTAGTCCGCCTCAATCCATGGACTTGGGATACACCGTGTAAGTGACGCCCGCCATTTGATTGACCACGCGAACCACCTGAGCGCTGTAACCCGCCTCGTTGTCGTACCAGACGTACAGTACAGCGCGATTGCCATTGACAATAGTCGCTTGCGCATCAACCACGCCTGCGCGGCGCGAGCCGACAAAGTCAGTGGAAACCACCTCAGGGGAGTTAACGAAATCAATCTGCTTCTGCAAGTCGGAATGCAGGGACACATCGCGCAAGTAGCCGTTAAGCTCTTCCACAGAAGTGTCGCGCCCCAGATTCAGGTTCAAAATCGCCAGGGAAACGTTCGGCGTCGGCACGCGAATCGCGTTGCCAGTCAACTTTCCAGCCAGCTCAGGCAACGCCTTGGCGACAGCCTTGGCGGCGCCGGTTTCTGTGATAACCATGTTCAGAGGCGCGCTGCGTCCGCGACGGCTGCCCTTGTGGTAGTTATCAATCAGATTCTGGTCATTGGTATAGGAGTGAACCGTCTCCACGTGACCGTCTTTGATGCCGTACTCGTCATTTAACGCTTTCAGCACTGGGGTGATGGCGTTAGTCGTACAGGAGGCCGCAGAAAGAATGCGGTCTTCCGCAGTGATCAGATGGTTATTGATGCCATAAACGATGTTTTTAATCGAGCCTTTGCCCGGCGCAGTCAGCAAAACGCCTTTGACGCCTTTGCACTCCAAATGGCGGGACAAGCCGGCCTCATCACGCCACACCCCGGTGTTATCAATAACAATCGCATTATCAATGCCGTGTTGAGTGTAATCCACTGCATCCGGGTTGTTCGCGTAGATAACCTGAATGTAGTTGCCGTTGGCGATAATGGCGGATTCTTTCTCATCTACAGTGATCGTGCCCTGGAAGGAGCCGTGCACAGAATCCCGGCGCAGCAGGCTGGCGCGTTTTTCCAGGTCATTCTCGGCGTTGCCTTTACGCACGACAATCGCACGTAAACGCAGATTCGCTCCGCCGCCGGCTTTCTCGATAAGAATTCTCGCCAGCAAACGACCGATACGTCCGAAACCGAACAGAACCACGTCTTTGCTTTCTCCGGAAGTCCCCATACTTCCTTCAGCGGCGTATTTTCCAATTACCTCATCCAGCTCGCTGCGCACAAAATTTTCCAGCGCAATAGTGTCTTTTACTTTTTCATATTTGATGGCGAGCTTACCGATATCTACGTGAGCGTGCCCAGGTTCCAGTTCGTCCAGCAACTTTAGAATAGGATAGGTATTGTGCACGGACAGTTCATGGTCGGCCACCTGACGCACAAAGCGGTGCGCTTTTAGCAGGCCGATCACTGAACGGTTGATGATTGGGCGACCATATATGGATGTGATGACGTTATATTTTCTGTACAGTCTTCCGATAAGGGGAATCATCGCTTCTGCGACGGTTTCGCGTTCCTTCCATTCCCCAAAACAAGCATCCAATTTTTCTTGACTCACTTTTATGCACCTCTCGTCTGCGCAAATCGGGCGCTCATTATCCCTTTTCAAAACACCCGAAGCAATTTAGGCTCCTTGATTTTTAACGCTTTCCACGGCTTTATAAGGCCTTTACACAAGTGGACTGGCTATCACGTTTTCGGGGTTTGGTTGTGATTTTACGAAACAATTGTAGAATGCCCCTTGACTTTAAGCTGGAGATATAAAGTTGACAGAGCGGCGCCAACTTCCTTCAAATTCAACGACTATCAAGTACTGGCCCCAGGCAGTCGGACAGTCCGACGCCTACATTCTGGCGCAGGCGCTCAAAGAGCAAAAACGCCTGTTGGTGGTAATAACACCAGATATGCCTTCGGCGGATCAGCTCGAATCGGCGGTAAAATTTTTTTTAGGGGATGCTAAAAAATCTGGGAACACGCCCCCGATTTTAACCTTGCCGGACTGGGAAACCCTTCCTTACGATACTTTTTCGCCTCACCAGGACATTATTTCTCAGCGAATTCAGACTCTGCATAAACTACCGACATGTGCGAGCGGCCTGCTAATTGTTCCGCTCAGCACTATCATGGTGCGTTTGGCTCCCAAAGAGTTTGTGCAGCGCTCCACACTTATCCTTCGTAAAGGCCAGCCGCTCAGGATAGACAGTTATAGATCCGAGCTTGAACAAGCCGGATACCGCTGCGTGGATACTGTCTATGAGCACGGTGAATTTGCGGTCAGAGGATCGATTCTCGACATTTTTCCCATGGGGTCCAAAGCGCCCTTTCGCATCGACTTATTTGACGAGGAAGTCGAGACTCTGCGCCAGTTTGATCCGGAAACACAGCGCTCCGCCACCCAGGTTGACGAAATCAGCCTGCTGCCCGCGCACGAATTCCCACTTAACGAAACGTCCATACATTTGTTCAAAGACAACTTCTATGAGAAGTTTCCCGGCGCATCGCGCAACAGCCCCCTATTGCAAGACATAAGCCGCGGCATCGCCACACCCGGACTGGAATATTACCTCACTCTATTTTTTTCCGAGACCGCCAGCCTGCTGGATTATGTCGCCAAGGACGCCTGCTTCGCTCTTTATGACGGGCTACATGAAAAGGCTTTGCACTTCTGGAAAGACCTGGAGCAGCGCTATGAGGATCTGCGCCATGATATTCAGCGCCCTATTTTACCGCCGGCGGATATCTATCTGCGGGTTGAAGAGCTGTTCGAGGGACTGAAGCAATTTCCACGCGCGCAATTCAGCGCCAAGTCCGAGGAGTCCGACAAACCATTCGCCGCCCTGCCCCACTTGGCGCTGGACGCCAAGAAAGAGAATCCATTACAAGCCATTGACTGCGCCCAGCAGGATAGCGGATACAAAATCGTCTTGTGCGCCGAATCCGCTGGACGCCAACAGGCGCTGATGGACACATTCAAAGAGCATGGCCGGCCGCTCACGCCATTGGACTCCTGGGAAGCGTGCCTGAGCTCCGGCGATCAGTGGAATATCACGGTAGCGGAGCTGGCGAAGGGATTCGCCGATACCGAAAACCAGATTCTGGTGGTTGCTGAAGCGGACTTGTATGAAGGCAGGGTTCTACAGAGAAGGCGGCGCAAGCGGGCGCAGGAAAGCCCGGAAAACATTATCCAGAACCTGACTGAACTGAAGCTCAATGCGCCAGTCGTACATATCGACCACGGTATCGGTCGTTATAAAGGGTTGCAGTCATTGGAAGTGGACGGCCAAAAGCAGGAGTTTCTGGTGCTGGAATACGCCAATGAAGCCAAGCTGTATGTGCCAGTCTCCTCTCTGCATCTGATTTCCCGCTACGCGGGTCTCGACGATAATCTTGCGCCGATCAATAAACTTGGTACGGATCGCTGGTCCGCCGCCAAGCGTCAAGCGGCGGAAAAAATCAAAGACAGCGCAGCGGAACTGCTTGATATTTACGCCAAGCGAGAGCTGCACAAAGGTTACGCCTGCCCGCCGCCGGACGAGCACTACCGGGCTTTCTCCGCCTCTTTCCCGTTTGAGGAAACGCCCGATCAGGCCACCACGATCAACGCCGTATTGCAGGATATGATGAAGCCACGCCCCATGGATCGACTTGTCTGTGGCGATGTGGGCTTCGGCAAAACAGAAGTCGCCATGCGGGCCGCCTTTCTTGCCGCGCACGCAGGACGACAGGTGGCGATACTCACCCCAACCACACTGCTTGCGCAGCAGCACTTTCAGTCTTTCCAGGACCGTTTCGCGGACACCGCAATCAATGTCGAACTGATCTCCCGCTTTCGCAGCGCCAGCGATATAGAAAAAGTCAAAGACAAACTATCGGAAGGCAAAGTCGACATTCTCGTCGGCACCCACAAGCTGCTGCAGAAAGACATCCAGTTTAAAAACCTCGGCTTATTGATCATCGACGAAGAGCATCGTTTCGGCGTGCAGCAAAAGGAGAAGGTTAAATCTCTGCGCGCCAACATCGACATACTCACGCTGACCGCCACGCCGATACCTCGAACCCTGAATCTTTCCTTTCAGGGCGTCCGCGATCTGTCCATTATCGCCACACCGCCGGAAAAACGACTGTCTGTAAAAACCTTCGTGCAGGAGCACAGCAACAGCATTATTAAAGAAGCCGTATTAAGGGAAATATTACGTGGCGGCCAAGTGTTCTTCCTGCACAATGAGGTCAACACTATTAATAAAACAGCCGCTGAACTGCAGGAAATGGTTCCGGACGCGCGCGTTGCCGTCGCTCATGGGCAGATGCGGGAGCGGGAGCTGGAAAAGGTCATGTCGGACTTCTACCACAAACGCTTCAATGTGTTAATGTGCACCACCATCATTGAAACCGGCATCGACATCCCCTCCGCCAATACTATTATTATCGAGCGCGCAGATAAATTTGGCCTGGCGCAGTTGCACCAGTTGCGAGGACGGGTTGGTCGCTCCCATCACCAGGCTTACGCCTACCTGTTAACCCCTCCTCCGCGCAATCTCACCGAGGACGCCAAGAAAAGACTGGACGCCATCAGTAGCGCGCAGGATTTGGGCGCAGGCTTCACCCTGGCCACTCACGACCTTGAAATCCGTGGCGCCGGGGAACTGCTTGGCGAAGAACAAAGCGGACATATCCAGAACATTGGCTTCACCCTTTATCTGCAGCTATTAGACGCCGCGGTTAAAGCCATGCGAGAGGGCAAGGAGCTGGATTTGACGCAGCCTATAGACCAGGGTTGCGAGGTCAATCTGCGTTTGCCGGCTTTAATTCCCGACGACTACCTGCCGGACGTCCATAACCGACTTATTTTGTATAAGCGCATCGCCAGCGCTAAAGACGAAGACTCGCTACAAGCGTTACAGGTTGAAATGATTGATCGCTTCGGTCTTTTGCCTGACGCCACCAAAAACCTGTTCCGACAAGCTCGTCTGAAGCTGTTCGCCGACAGGTTGGGGGTCGCCCGAATTGATATTGGCGCCCGAGGCGGCGTAATGGAATTTAACGCCAAGACCTCTATCGAGCCGATCAAGCTGGTGAATCTTATTCAGCGAGAGCCCAAGCATTACAAGTTGGACGGAGGCTCCAAGCTGCGCGTCACACGTACACTGGAGGACAAGGAAGACCGCATGCAGTTTGTAGAAAAGCTACTGAAATCCTTCTCTCCCGCCCGCGCTTAACCCAGCCAGGGCGACCCCGGCGCCGGGGATATGTAGTATACTTTGTGAGGGTTTGTTGATGGATGGCCATTTTTGTATTGGCGCATCATCAACACGCCCTGGCTTTTATTCTCTGGCGCACGCCTTCCAGTCACAAAACAAAAGAAGTTGTCCAAATAAATGCTATTTTGCCGAACTCCTCAGCTTTGCTCGAATGCAGCGCAAAGCGTTGTCGCTTATCTCTCCTTGATTCTTGGGCTCATGACGTTCAGCCTGAGCGCCAACGCAGGGCTCTATCAAATCGACCTTATCATGTTCAAAACCCCTGTGCCGGAAGGGGAAGAAAATTTCGAGTACTATCCTGTCGATTACGATCCTGAAGCGCCGCTACTCGTAGACTTCACACCCTTAAGCAGTTTGCAGAAGCAAGCTCTAGGCGAGAACCAGGTGTTGTTAAAGTGGATCGCTAACAACCTGGATCGCCGCGCCGGATATCAGGTTGTCTGGCATAAATCCTGGGTCTCAAATCTCGCCTACAATCAGGATACGCCTGTGCGTATTTTTGATACGGAGCGGCTGGGTGAGGGTTACAGCATTGAAGGCGTGGTTAGCCTCTCTCGCACGCGCTACCTGCATACCACTATTGACTTGTCGTTGGTCGAGTGGCGGCAAAAACAACCACAGGCTATGGAGAAGATCTTCACGCCATTCCCCGAACAAGCAGGGGCGTCCGATACGCTCTCGCCATTACAACAAGGCTCGCCAAATGGAAGAGTAACCGCCCCAGGCGATGATGAGTTATTCATGGAGGAAGCCTTCAAAGGGCTTGAACCCGTGGCGCGCTATCGTAATCGACAGTCACGCCGCATGCGCAGCCGCGAGGTTCACTACCTGGATCACCCTGTTGTTGGCGTACTGGTGAAAATTATTCCTGTCCGTAATGTGCGTATTCAAGCATCAGTAGACACTGCAGAAGGCGGACTGACGGAAGAAGACGACAAAGACGCGGAAGAGAACAGCGCCATAGAAGAGTAACGCCGACGTCGTGATTCGTACGCCTCGATTACCCAATAAAAAAGCGGGACTGGTCCCGCTTTCTCATTTCGCCAATTACAGCGCTTGAGTGCGATTAACTCTCAGCAACCAGCGCCGCCAGCATTTGCTTCACATACCCCATGCCCTGATCAATCGCTTCATGGATTTCATCCATGGTGATGATGTTATCACTAACTCCAGCAGCCGGATTCACAACCAGAGATATACACGCATAAGGAACGTCCAGCTCTCTCGCCAGCGCCGCTTCGGGCATTCCTGTCATACCGACAATGTCACAGCCGTCCTGTTTCATGCGACGGATTTCCGCAACGGTTTCCAGACGCGGCCCTTGCGTTGCGCCGTATACGCCAAAGTTACTGTGCTTGACGCCCAGCGCCGCCGCTTTCTCACAGATTAGCTTGCGCAGCGCTTCATCGTAGGGGTAGCTGAAATCAATATGAGTGACATGATCAATATCGCCCTGAAAATAAGTGTGCTCACGTCCGTAGGTGTAATCGATCACTTGATCGGGAATACACACATGGGTAGCGCCCATATCCGGGTGTATGCCGCCTACCGCGTTTACCGCCAGAACGCCCTTGGCGCCCGCTTCTTTCAACGCCCAAATATTAGCGCGGTAATTCACTTCATGCGGTGGAATTCTATGTGGATTGCCATGGCGCGCCAGAAACAGCACATCCTTTCCCCGCAACTGCGCGCGGACGATATCCGCCGAGGGCGCGCCCCAAGGCGTATCAATCTTGTCCTGCCCCTTGATTTCCAGGCCTTCCAGCTCAGTCAGCCCAGTGCCTCCAATAATTGCGTACATGTCAGTCTCTCCGATCTTGTAAACTTTCTGTCTCTTCCAGCACTTTCAGTTGGTCCGGCAAATGCACCGTTTGCGTAGGAAAGGCCACTTCGGCGCCATGCCGCTGAATTATATCCATCACCTTGATCAGCACGTCCTGCTTCACTTCATGGTACTTGATCCAGTTGGTGGTCTTGGTGAACGTATAAATAAAGAAGTCGAGAGACGACGCCGCAAACGCATTGAAGTTAACGATCATAGTCTGGGTTTCGTCTATTTCATCATGTTCCGCCAGCATGGCTTTCACCTGCTCAACAATCGCCGGCACTTGACTGAAGTCGTCATAACGAACGCCAATGGTTTCATAAATGCGGCGATGGGTCATACGGGAAGGATTCTCCACGGAGATGGTCGTGAATGTGGAGTTAGGCACGTACAGTGGTCGCTTGTCGAAAGTGCGGATACAGGTCAGGCGCCAGCCAATCTGTTCGACCGTCCCCTCGATATTTTTATCCGGCGAGCGAATCCAGTCCCCGACAGAAAAAGGGCGATCCAGATAAATCATCAGTCCACCGAAAAAGTTCGCCAACAAATCCTTGGCGGCGAAGCCCACCGCGATACCGCCAATGCCGCCAAATGCCAGCACGCCGGAAACGCTGTAACCGAGCGTCTGCATGATAACCAGCACGCCGGTAATAATAATGGATGCGCGCAGTAGTTTGCTGATCGCGGACATGGTGGTCTTGTCCATGGGCTGCTTCATCTTATCCGGCGACACCAGGATATCTTCCGCGCCTTTGACGAAGCGAATCAGGAACCAGATGATCAGCACAATGACGCCAATAGCGCGAATTATATCCACCGCTTCAAACACTACCGCGCCCGTCTCTCTCTGCGCCACTTCCGCCGCCCAGGAGAGCCCGATCAGCCAAATGAATACGCCCAGCGGCTTGGCGCCGGCATCCAGTAAAGTGTCATCCCACATGTTCCGGGTCTTCGCCAATTGTCTTGCGATTCGCCCCGTCACTTTATGGCACAGAAAATTGGCGACCAGGGTCACAAAAACAATCAGAAACACTCGTACGATCCAATGCATGGAATCGTCGGCGAACCCTAGCCAGGAACTCACTTCAGTCCAGGACACAACTTTTCTCCTATCGTCAGCATGTATTTCATCGCATTTATTGTCGCAGGCTACGCGCCAGTTCACGCGCCTGCGCCAGCCTCGCCTGATCCACCGCCCCGTGGGAGCGTCGCCGCATGCCATGGCGACGACACAACGAATCCTCAGGAAATAGCAGATCATCGGGAAGCGCCTGTAATTTGTCCGCGACTTTAAACAAGCGCTCAGGATTATTGCACGCCATCAACAAGTCGCATCCGGCTTGCAGCGCCCTGACAGTGCTGGCGCTTTCATCTTCCTCCGCACTGGGATCAGCGCCCTGCATGCCCATATCATCACTGATTATAGCGCCCCGAAATTGCAGTCGATCACGCAAAACCTGAGTGAGCCAGAATCCTGACTGGCTGGCGGGAGCCGGATCGCAAGCAGGATAAATGACATGAGCCGGCATCAACGCCTCAACCCCAGCCTCTATCATTTCGATAAAAGGCCGCATATCCGCAGCTAGAAGCTCCTCATAAGTACGCAGGTCGCGGGCGCTTTCCACATGTGTGTCTTCCGCCACAAAACCATGGCCAGGAAAGTGTTTACCTACTCCAGCGCAACCGGCTTCGCCCATACCGCGCCAGAATGCTTGCGCCAACTCCAGCGCCATAGCCGGCGTATCGCCAAAAGCGCGATCAGCGATAACTTTATTCTTGCCGTAATCCACGTCCAGTACCGGCGCAAAGCTGAAGTCCAAGTCCAGCTCCCCCAACTCCACAGCAGTCAGCCAGCCCAGTTCCCTCGCTATCCCTTTGGCTTCGGAGGGATCTTGGCGGTAGTTGTCTCGCAATTTTCCCGGCGCCGGCAACAAAGTTCGTCCTTCCCTAAAACGTTGCACCCGCCCGCCTTCCTGATCGACGCATAAGAGCAGCTCTGGTCGTATAACGCGAATCTGTTTGACCAAGCTCTTCAGCTGTTGCGGATCGCTGTAATTACGCGCAAAAAAGATTACGCCACCCACGACAGGACGGCTTAGCAATTCTCTTTCCTCGGCGCTAACTTCCAACCCTTTGAGATCGACTATCAAAGGGCCCAGTTTTGCTGTTTTGCTCATAAGAATCGTGTACTTGGCTGATTAGGTTCAGGCCGCGCAGTCTTTAGCCTTTGATAAGCACTGAGACGCCTAGGCTGACGCGGTCAAAAAGCCGGATAATATCTTGATTTCGCATCCGAATACAGCCGTGGGACATTGGCGCGCCCATAGGTTCGGAGTCTGGGGTTCCATGCAGATATATATAGCGGCGCATCGTATCCACATCGCCTCCGCGATTGAAGCCTTTTTGGGTTCCACTCAGCCATAGAATGCGAGTGAGAATCCAATCCCGCTCGGGATAGAGCTCGGCAAGCGCCTGGGAATATATCTCGCCTGTCCAACGGCGACCGCGAAAGACTGCGTTTATGGGAGCCTCCGCACCGATCTTAGCGCGAATAATGTGCTCTCCCCTCGGCGTCTGTCCGCTGCCATTACGTTCTCCGACGCCGGCTTTTGCAGTTGAAACGACGTAGGTCTCCACTACTTCGCCCTTATCCAATAGCGTCAGCGTTTGCGATGGTACAGAAAGGACAATGGAATGCGACATGAGTCTCCAGGAGGTGAGTGAGGCCAGCCCCCAAGGATATTACATCCTCGCCTCATTTACAGTCGCGACTTGATTAACCTGCGCTGGCGGCTTCCGTAGAAGTATGGCGCGAATCATCCGAAGACGCATTGATTCCCGCAGCCAGAAATGGCACCAGCTGATTGACGATGCCGACTACTGGGGTTTTTACGCCCAATTCCTTCTCCAGAATACTGCCCAAGGCCTCTGACGAAGACATGGTAAATGCAGTAGCCCCCAACATAAACTGAATGCGCCAGAAACGCTCCACTGCATTCAGTTCTGGCGTCGCATCTTTCAACAGGCGCATGAACAGGCGGAATTCCGTCGCGTATTGCTGTTCCAGATACTTACGCAAATGCCCTTGAGACTGAGTGTAGGCAAGCCCTAGCAGGCGCATGAAGATTGATAGGCTTTTGCTGTTTCTGGCAGGAATATCAATCACCGATGAGGTGACGATTTGCAATAATTCTTCCAGTTCGACTTTGCGACTTTCCGCAACGACACCCTGAAGTCTTTCTCGCAATATGCGAGTGAATGGATTAATAAAGCGGGCGAACACGGCTTGAATCAACGCGTTCTTGGAACCGAAATGGTAATTTACTGCAGCCAGATTGACTTTGGCTTTGCTGGTTATCTGCCGCAGTGACGTTTCCGAGAACCCTCGTTCCGCGAATAACTGCTCTGCAGCATCTAAAATCCGATCAACTGTATCTGACTGAGACATGTTTATTCTTCTGGCGTACCGCTCCAAACAAGTGTTTGAAACATACGTTTGATAGGCTGGAATGTCAAGTCTGACAACGTTTTATATTGTGCAATTATTGCACATGTCGTTTTAACGAACCAGATCAGCGGAAGGGTCGCCAAGCTTGCGCTGAATACAGATAAATTAACAGTCGGAAGTTCCCTTATGCGGCGACTGGCGCGACTTGTAGCGCCAGTCGCAACAGAGACAATCAATCCATGCTGTTAGCGCCAATCCTATGAATCGCCAGATCAGCGCCTTGATACTCCTCTTCTTCCGACAGGCGAATTCCAGACAGTTTTTTCACCAGACCATAGACGACAAATCCGCCCACCAGCGCCAAAGTAGCGCCGACCAGCGAGCCAATCAGCTGCGACAGGAAGGCGACGCCTCCGAGACCGCCAAACGTCTCCAACCCGAATATACCGGCCGCCACTCCGCCCCAAAGCCCGCAGACGCCATGCAAAGGCCACACGCCTAGTACGTCATCCAGCTTGCGTAAACGCTTTTGCATATATTCAAACAGAAACACGAATAACGCGCCTGCTACTGCGCCAGTAATAAGCGCCCCTATGGGATGCATAATGTCGGAACCCGCGCACACCGCCACCAGTCCCGCCAGCGGGCCGTTATGAATGAAGCCGGGATCTTTGCGTCCGACCATCATGGAGGTCACAATCCCTCCCACCATCGCCATCAGACTATTGAGCGCCACGAGCCCACTGACGCCGCCAAGCGTCTGCGCAGACATGACATTGAAGCCAAACCATCCCACCGTCAGTATCCAGGAGCCTAATGCAAGAAAGGGAATATTGGACGGTGCGAAAGCGACCAACTGGCCATTGCGGTAGCGGCCGTTTCTCACACCTAGCAAGTATACCGCGGCGAAGGCGATCCAGCCTCCCACTGCATGAACGACTACAGACCCCGCGAAGTCATGAAAAGTCGCGCCAAAGCGCTCTTGCAAGAAGCTCTGAAAACCGAAGGCTCCGTTCCAGGCCATGCCCTCAAATAAAGGGTACACCACGCCCACACAGAGTGATGCGGCGATCAGCATGGGATAAAACTTGGCGCGTTCCGCAACGCCTCCAGAAATAATGGCGGGAATCGCCGCCGCGAATGTAAGCAGAAAGAAAAACTTCACCAGTTCATAGCCGCTGTTTACGCTCAATTCAGTGGCGCTGGAAAAGAAGTTGACCCCGTAGGCGATCTGGTAGCCGACGAAGAAGTACGCCAGAGTGGAAGCGCCAAAGTCCGTCATGATCTTCACCAGGGCGTTCACCTGATTTTTATGGCGCACCGTCCCAACTTCGAGAAACGCGAAGCCGGCATGCATCGCCAGCACCATTATGGCTCCCAATAGAATAAACAGGGTATCGGCGCCTTGCAGCAAGGTCTCCACCGCGTTGTTATTATCGTTCATTGTATCTCCTGTCACGCTCTTGCATGGTGCGCCTACAAAAAAAGCGCACACAAATAGTGCTATTAGTATTGTTATTTCCTGCCCATCTTTATTTAAAGCAGGCCGTTGTTTTATTAATCAGGCAGACAATTACTTCCTTCTATTTGTCTGCAACGACAGAACCTACGCATGTCAGGCCCTGTCTCCCGCGGCCAGCCACCGCGCAGCCATTAACATGGCAACGGCCCTTCGCCCAGTTTCAGGCCACGGCCAGACGGACTAACGGGCAAAATTCAGACCAACAACGCACCAACCTAATGCCCATCCGGACAAGCAGCGCCCCTTTATGAATCACAATGAACCGACAGCGCATAAATGCACCGCGATGGCGCATACGCCAGGCCGCCGTATCAGCCGGGTTATGTCTCAGGTAAGGAAAAACTGGGCGAGGTCGCCTGAGGAAAGGCTAAGGTAGAAAGGAATAGAAGGAATAGAAGGAATAGAAGGAATGGCAAAGCGGTCGCCGCTCCTCTGCGGCCAGAGACTTCAGGCTTCGGAAAGCGCCAGATCGGCGAACTCAGTCTTAATCTTCGCGCTGGCTTCCATATACTTATTCTTGGCCACCTCAAAAGCCTGCTGCGCCTCAAGCAGGAATTGCAGATAAAGACGAATCGCCGCAACCGTTCGCATTGCCTTGATCAGCTGACCTTGCTGGCTCAACGTGACCAATCGCCGGTAGCGCCTGTCCAGCAGGCTCTTGCGATAGGGAGACATCATCAAACACTGGTACGCCAAACCATTGCCTCCCTCCAGCATACGAATATGCGTCATAGCGCGAAACTCCATTTCTTTTCTCTGCCGCACTAATTCACGGTATCCCGTACTTTTAATGAAAATGCGCCGAAGCGGCGGAATAGCCAGAGCGGATAAGGCTATAAAAAAACCGAATGCAATTCCCGCCACCCATGCGTTTAGACCTCCCTGCCAGCCAATCAGAAAAACGGCGAAACTGAGCAGGCATGACAGTAGCCAAAGGTCCCGCCGACGCCGGGCGCTGACTAATTCAATCGTTTGAGGGTAATGCTTGATCGCCAGCACTTCGTAGTTCATGACTTCTAGCGCCTCACACTCACGAAGAATCTGCGTAAGCTGATTACGCAACGCGACAGTCTCCCGGTAGCGAAGTTTGCGTTCTTCGCTACTCTCCGCCGCTTCCGCCTTTTTCTGTTCCGCTTTTTTAGTCGTCTGGGCGGATGACGTCGGCGCGCTTCTTTCAGCCTTGGTCAGATCTTTATTGCCGCGCGGATCAGGTTTTGGCGCAGAAGCCTTAGCGGGAGTTTTTGCTGCAGGTTGAGGCTCCTTTGCGGCAGGCAGCGTACTACTACGATGCTCGTCGACAGCGCGTCGCACTGGGTCCATATCGCCGCGCGCCAGTGAACGCAACGTCTTGGGGTCCAGATCAAAGTCATTCGGGTTATGTATCTTCATATCGAAAACTATAGAGTAATAACGGTGACGGGTCACCAGCACCCGCAGCGCCGAGAATTCGTCAATTTCCGTTTTGTCAGCAATAGGCGCGCCAGATGCCTGAATTTACTGGTATATCCCATGCATGACGGTCAAAGTGCGTAATCTCATTTACTTTACGCTTACTGGTTAGGGGACTTTCGTCAGGGAATTGGCGAAATCTAACGGCTATATCCGGCGCGGTTATGCCCAGCGTCCGCTTATTCCTTCAATCCACCAGGGATTTCAAGCATGGCTGGGCCTGAAAAGTTAGAAAATCCCATCACGGACGCTTATTATGGTCGCCCTGCCCTAACTGCAATTACCTCAGCTAAAGGATAAGTCCACCGTGTTTACAGGAATCGTTCAAGGCAAAGCTACCCTGCGTAAAGCCGTACGTCGCGAAGGTCTTTACACCTACGAATTTGAGTTCCCCACTGACCAGTCGTCCACCAGTATCGGCGCCAGCATCGCCATTAACGGAACTTGCCTGACGGTGGTGCGCATCAACGGCTCCCAGGTCACTTTCGACCTCATGACAGAAACATTGCGCCTGACCAACCTTGGCGATTTAAACGAGAGCGATGAGGTTAATTTCGAACACGCAGCCCGTATTGGCGATGAGATTGGCGGCCACTTAATGTCAGGGCATATCCATGATGTGGCGGTGCTATCCCATGTTGAACATACAGAAAATAACGTGGCGTTGGACTTCCAATTGCCGCCGGAGCTGCGTAAATACGTCTTTGACAAAGGCTTTATTGGCGTCAACGGGGCCAGTCTGACCGTCGGTTCCGTCAGCAAGGACGGATTCAAAGTGAACCTGATCCCGGAAACGCTGCGCGTCACTACGTTCAACGCCCTGCAACCAGGAGACAAGGTCAACATAGAGGTCGACCCGCAGACGCAAACGCTGGTGGACAGTTTAGAGCGACTGCTGCCACGCTGTCTGGACAACCTGAAGGCGGGCGCCTGAACGCCTTTGCGGGAAGCGCGCCGCAGTGGCGTGTTTCCCGCTTATCTCCGATAATTAATTCCTATGAACTTTCAATCCGTTCCTTGTGCTTTTCCTGTAGGTAGTTAGAGATCCAAGATGCTGATTATTCCCGCCGAACAGACTATTAACTGGCGCAAGCCTCCGGTCGCCACACTGCTTCTGATCTTCATTAATTTCGCTATATTCTTTTACCTCAGCGGCAAGGATAATCGGGTCTGGCGGGACGCGGCCCATTACTACGACCAAAACCAAATGGTCAAACTGGAGGCGCCCGAGTTCGCCGACTACCTGCAACGCCACATCGGCCTTGGCCAGGACAGCCGCTTTGAACTCTCCGCAGCGGCGCGCAAGGCCGTCAACGAGGGGCGCGGCGAGGAACTCATTCCCTACATGTTGACCGATAGAAAATTCGTCAACTACCTGATGCAGAACGGCCAGGAGTTCATTGAGCCGGAGGCCTTTGAGACCTGGAAATCTCAACGTATCTATCTGCAGGATCACTACCTGAGCCAACTCAGCCACCTGCAGATGGGACTCATTCCCGGTGAAATGGAGCTGGCGGACCTGTTTTCATATCAGTTTCTCCATGGCGGATTCGGTCATGTATTCGGCAACATGGCCATGCTGTTCTTACTCGGATTCGCCATTGAGCGCATTCTTGGCGCCGCGCTGTATATCATGGCTTACCTCTTTTGCGGCGTAGTGTCAGGGTTTATGTTCGGCATGGTGGAAGGCGCCAGCCTGACGCCTCTGGTCGGCGCTTCCGGCGCCGTGTCCGGCCTGATGGGCATGTACGTGGCGCACTACAGACTTAAGCAGATCCGCTTTTTTGCTTTCCTTTATGTGTATTTCAACTACTTCCGGGCGCCCGCGTTGATCATGCTGCCAGTATGGGTGGGCAAAGAGCTTTACGAGTATTTCACGTACGTCGACTCCAACGTCGCCTATGTTGCACACGCAGCGGGACTGGTAGCGGGCGCCGCCATCATATTCCCCCTAGACCGTCTGACGCCCAAAACGGTGCAGGAAGTTTCTCATTCTCCTGAAGAACAGGATCAATCCATGCGGGAGGAGCTGGCGCGCGCGCTGGACGCCGTCGGGCGGGTCGACTTTCCACGCGCGCGGGAGCGATTCATGGCGCTCTGGGAGAAGCACCCGAATCATATCGGCGTCCAGGAGCAGCTATTCCATTTATACAAAGTAAAACCGGAATCGCAGGAGAGTTTGCAGTTCACGGTGACAGTGCTCGAGCATGCCTTGAAGATGCAGGATTTCAATCACGCTTATTTTATCTGGAGCGAGCATCAAAAATACGCCAAGGAAAACTCTCGCCTGGAGGACAAATATCACTTCCGCATTCTAAATACCTGCCTTAACAACAACCTGATCAAGGAAGCTGAGCAGGTATTTGGCGTAGTCGTGAAGAGTATCAACAATCCGGAGCTGGTGCAGGAGTGTTACCGCACCCTGATTCAAGCTCTCAAGGCGCGACAAATGGATGTCAAAGCGCAAAAATATGAACGTGAGCTAAGACAGCTCGAAAGCTGAGAGGATCGGCCGTAAAAATGGGCGCGTAAACGCGCCCTTACTGAGAAAGCCCAAACTTGGCGACTGGCTCGGGCAATCTGCCATTCTTCGCCATCGCTTCAATCCACGCAGGAATGTCCGGGACTGACGAGTGGTCCGGGTAGTGCTTCTGCACATATAGCAAATATTCTTTGGCCTTATCCGCGCGGTGCAAACCATTCGCCAACGTCCGCGCCATTACGATAATGGCGTCAGCGGCGTGGGCGGACTCTGGAAACCGTGAACTAAACCCCTGCAACAGCTTCAAGGTCAGTCTGAAATCACCGGAGTGGTATAGACTCTGCGCCACGTTGTACAACAGTGTCTCATCATTGATCGTATAGTCGGGAAAATGCCCATAGAGCCCCCTCAGCATGAGCTTGAGCTCATGAATCCGACCTGCGTCCGCCAGCATCTGCAATACAGGCTTTGACGTTTTCAGGAGTTCGGACCAGGCGCCCGTCTCCACCAACAGCTTATAGAGACGATCCAGCACCACTAGGTCATGCGGCTTGCGCTTGTACAGGTTGCGCAGCAATCCCGCCGCCGCCTCGTATCTCCCTTCTTTGAGATTGATGTCGATTTCCGCCATCGCCAGCTTGTCATTCCGCTGCGCCAGCGCATCAGGACTCTGTGGAGGCGCATCAAGCGATTCGTCAGGGGTAAGCCCAAGTCGATGCTGGTACTGGAACAGCAGGTAGCCCAGCATATTAAAAATCACCAGCATGAAGTAACTGGAGATAAACCCCGCCAAAGGAAAACCCAGCGTCTGGGAGAAGTTGCTCAGCACAAAATCCTGGGCCGCGCCCAACCCCAGAAACAACAGGAGTAAGTATCCATACAGCACGAAATACGGCCAACCGATGCTGGAAATAAACCCAATCAGCCGCATCGGGTGCAGGGCGTCCACCACATTACCTTCTATCGCCAGCAACATAATGCTGGCGGGCAGAACCAAGGCGGAAAACGCGATAGCCAGCACCATCAGCAAAGAACCGCCCCACAGGCCAGAGAAAACAATCAAGAAGCCGAACGCAATAAAAATCAACGTTTGCTGGATGACCAGCAACAAACCGCCGCCGCTGAATGCGGACAGCAATTCGGGCGGCTTCAACACGCCTTTGGAGGTCGCTTCGATCACGCTATACATGTATTTGACCTGTGCGCAAAACAGAGCAATTGCGATGATCAGGGAGAGCAAATCCTTACCCAGCGCCAGCGGCACCAGAGTGCAAATGGCCACCAGAATCATCGGGTCCCTGGCCATTGGGTAGGCGAAAAAGTCATTCAGCCGTTGCCAGAACGGCGTGACCTCCGCAGCGGAGCCTTCTGCGGAATATCGCATCACCTGCTGACACAGCGGACAGGTCGCCGCGCCTTTGCCCGGCTTTACCGGGACACAACTGCCACAAAGCTGAACATGGCAGCCCAGGCATTGCCAGTTGGCCCCATGGGTGGGATGGTATCTGCAATAAACATCCACGCGCGTATTCTTCCTTTTTCTAACTTACTGCTTAACTCGTTTTCCATGCCCCGCCTAAGGGAGCATATAACGCCCCAGTCGCAGGGGCGCGTGCTCGCTGACGTTACCATTGACGAACCTGGCGGGCGGAGACACTACTTCTTGCGCTTGCGCACACGCTTGTTGGCCAGCAGCCAGCTTTCCAGCATCAGCTGCGGGTTCAGGTTGCGTTGTTCCACCAGAGAGCGTTTTATCTCTATAAGCTCGGCATAAAGAACAACCAGCTGTTGCGTGTCCAAACGCGCGCCAACGCTCGCCAAAGTTGCGTCAACGCTATCGCTGCCGCCTGTCTGCGAAGCCGTCAGTAACTGCTTCAGCCACAGGGCGAGCCAATCCGCCAGTCGCTCAATATCAAGCTTGCTCCAGATTTCCGCCAGAGTGAACGCGTCCACGCGCCCTTCCAGATAGTTTCGCCACTCGGACAATACTTCCGCCCGCAGCTCCAGTATATCCTGACTGTGCCAGGCCAAAGCCGTTAAAGGACGACCGCCAGCGCTTTCCGTCAAACTATAGGCGCGCTCTGCGGGCACTTCCAGGCGAGTCAGCCAGTCCACCACAGCCTCCCTCTCCGGCGCAGCCAGCGTATATATCTGGCAGCGACTGCGAATCGTAGGCAACAGCAGGCTTATTTGCTGGGAAACCAACAGAATGACTGCGCTTGCGGGCGGCTCTTCCAGGGTTTTCAGGATGGCGTTGGCGGAATAGGCGTTCATCGCTTCCGCCGGGGTCAGCACACATATCCGTCGACGGGATATCTGTGGTTTAGCGTAAATGAAGTCGCCCAACCCACGCACTTGGTCAACCTTTATGGCTTTGGCGCCGTCTTCCGGGGCGACCCATTGCAAATCTGGATGCGTCCCGGCCTCCACCAGCTTGCAGGAGCGGCAGTCGCAGCAGGGGCGTTCAAGACGCGGAGCCTGTTCGCACAGTAAAAATTTGGCGTATTCGGAAGTCAGGCGATTTTTTCCAACGCCACTCTGTCCCGCCACCAGGATGGCGGAGGGCACTTTATCGTTATGCGCAAGTCCCACCCAGTCGCGCCAGGTTTTGCTGAGCCAGGGTAGCTGTTCCAGTGTAATTTCCGTCAAGTCGGACATCTGTACTCTAATTCGTGAAAGTCTGTTTTTGTGATCAGCATTGCCGGCTTTCGACGCTGCCTCCGAAAATTCAGGGAGTCAACGCCAGTTGCTTGATATCCCGCCTCAGGCGACGCACTTTTTCCCGCTCGCCGCCCGTATCTTCCATGTAAAGATTGCGCTCGAACTCCCCAAAGATTCGTTGCAGTTGTTGACGCTGACGCGGCCACTTCTTCACCGCCAGCATCATTGCCTGCCCTGGGGTAAGCCCCGTGTCCAGCGCCAGCCCCTTTTTATGCATCCTGTCCAACAAGGATCGATATAGGCGCACCATGGGATCGCCCTTGTTGCGACGCCACTCGGCTTTAAGCGTCAATAGCGAGAGAACGAGAAATACCGCTACAGAGAGGCCTGCGAGCAGCATGAGCATCGTCTTCATGTCGCTGTCGCCAAACCAGCGTTTGAAAAAGCTGCTCTGTTTCTCCTGATCATAATTGACGACCCATTTCTGCCACATGTAATTCATGTATTCCAGATTGTTGGTCATCCAGGCGAAGATACCGATATGGTTATATCTGGCCAGGGACAGCGGCGTATTTTGCAGGAACGTGCCTTCTGCCGCGACGGCGTCCCTGATGCCCGACTCTACGCGTTGCGGCGCCACCGCCGCCGTTGGATCAACACGCACCCAGCCCCGCTCAGGCAGCCATGCTTCCACCCAAGCATGGGCATCATACTGATGCACCACCAGAAAGCCACCCTGCTCGTTCCACTCGCCGCCCTGATAACCGGCCAGCACCCGCGAAGGAATATTCGCCGCACGCAAAATGAACGCCATTGCACTGGCGTAATGCTCGCAAAAGCCACGGCGCGTGTCGAAGAAAAACTCATCTATCCTATTCTGCGAGGTCAGCAGCGGCGGCGACAGGGTATAGGCGTACGGCTCCTCATTGAAACGCGTCAGCACAGTTTTTATAAAGGTTGCGTCGTCTGGCGACGTTTCTCGCAATTGCCGGGCCCATTCCGCCGTGCGTGGGTTCGAGCCCTGCGGCAAGTTGCTGAAGCGAGTGAAACCTTGGTCGCTTTCTCTATATTCCTCCGCCTGATTAATGAGGCGATACCACTCGGGAGACTTCACATCCCTCATGAATCTCACCAGTTGATCTGGCGTTGAAAAGGGCGCGCCTCGCGCCACTCTGGCGTCATCCAGGGCAAACCCCCATTCCCGATTATGCGGCTCCAGCAATACTTCATAATCCCACCGCTCGATTTGCGTCCTCGCGCCAGGGCGGACTGCGCCTTGCCGATCGCGGTTGGTCTGACCGAGTGAACGCTTCCAGCTCGTTCCGTCGTAGCGGTCAAGTATCAACGCACGCCAGTATAAATCCCGATATTCTGGTCGCGCTCCATTGAACACAACCCGGAACGCCCTCTCTCCAGACTGAGCCAGATTCGCCACATCTCCAGGCGACATGGTCTCATCAAGCCCGGTAAAGGCTGTAGAGCTCTTCAAAGGCATCGCCCACAAGGGACCAAATCGTGGAAAGAACAGATACATCACTACCAAGAGAGGCAATGAGACGGCCATTGCCCCATAAACCCCCTTGAACGTGGAGCCAATGGAACGGGATTTCAGCGACTGATTAACCGCCATCAGCGCCGCAAAGCTCAACCCCATCGCTACGAGAATATAAAGACTGACGAACAGGGACTGACTGAACAGAAACCCAAGACAGAGTAAAAACAAGGTCATGAAGCTGAACAAAAATGCATCGCGGCGCTGATTCAGCTCTAGTAATTTAAGCGCATACGCCAACACAAAAAAGCCGACAGCGGTCTCCACCGTGAATTGCGCTTGCGTAGAAAACACATACGCCACAGAGGTCGCCAGCATCACACCTCCCTTCACCCAGGTCGAAGGTGCGGGCCATTTCCCCTGATACACTCGGGTGCGCCAGAATACGGACACACAGGCGAAACCAAGCAGCCATACAGGCACATGATTCCAATGGGCGCCCGCAGCCGCCGCCAGCGAGATCACCATCCACACCAGCGCTCGTGTATCCAGGGCGGGCGATTCATCGAAGCTTCGTTTAAACATGATCAGGGTACTTCGCCAACGCAGTCAGACATTTATTGCGATGTTCCAGACCCGAACTAGGCCCACACGCCCATCCCGGCATGCGCAATCCATAGGGCGTCCCCTTTTGCTCCAGTTCCAGTACCTGAGCGCATAATATGGACAGGCGCAACTCTGTCTCCACTCCCTGGTATGCGTCAAAATCGATCCAGTCCGGGTCCAGCTCTGGTTGACTGAATTCTTTGCTGAAAAACTCTCCTTGCTGCGCGTACTTTTTCCACGCAATACGCGTTAATGGCTCGCCAGGGACATAAGTACGCAGTCCCGCAAAATCCTCCTGTCCCGCGATGCGCGCATCGCCCTGCCCCTCACCTTCCGCCAAAGAAGAGCTCCATTTGAACTGTGGCTGCTGGGCGGGCCCGGGGTAGACCAACGCTCTGGCGTTCAAGTCCTGCCAGGACCAGGCGCGAATCAGCCCCATCGGGTAGGTGGAAGTAATTAGCATCCGTCCCGGGGACAGCCATCCCCGTTTATGGCAGCGATATTCGATCACTGCGCGGCGCTGTTCGTTCTTATCACAATCCAGCGTGACATAGCTGTCAGGCGTCCATCCCACTTGCATCGCGGCCACGCCATGCTCAGAGGCCGTCGCCAGAAATTCGAATCCAGCCAGCTCCCCGGCGAAACAAGGCGCTGCGCGGTGAAATCGGATGGTCTGGCCAGACAAGTTTCGGTAGGCGATTAAAATATTGACCACGAAGATGGAAATCAGGAAAAAACCCACCGCCAGGATCATGGAGTTTTGATAATTGATTCCGGTGAGCAGAATCAGCCCCGCCAACATTACAAAGCCGACGCCCCACCGCGTAGGCAATACAAAGATGGCCCGATGTGACAGAGTCACTTCCTCTACCGACGGCAGCCGCTTCTCCACCCACTTATCGATGCGACGTCCCAGCTTACCGCCGATGCGACCGCCTGATTTTTGTCTGATGCCGCTTGTCATAAAACTACTACTTCACTGCTGTCCTTGTCTTTTGTACGCCAAGTGATAAACAGGCTTACAAAAATTAATCAAAATTCGCGCGATACAGTGGCTTTTGCGAATCAATCGGTTGAAAATGTAAGTATACGCAGTAAAACTGGATTCCACCTAAACGCTTGTGGCCGAACGCAATTATTTTTTCTCCAAGCAGTTTCTTCGGCGCTAGGCGATCAGTTGTTGGAAAATTTACGTTTAACACGAAATTGTAAAACACGGCGCTGCTATGAACTACTCAAGGATTTTGCTCGGATTGGCCGCTACCGGCCTCGTTCTGACCGCTCGCGCGGAAGTCAAATCAATGACCAGCGGCGAGTTGACCGACACTTACATCAAAGATTCCACCATTATTGTCACTCCAGCCCCCAAGAAGCCTGAGAAAAAGCGAGTCGTCACCTACACCATCGGTCCCGGCGAGCCCGTGAAGACAGAAGCGGAGGAGCAGACGGAGTTGAATACTGCGCTGACAGTGGACCAACAACAGTTTAAAGACTCATCTGAAGCCGCCGCGCAAGTGATTCGGGAACTGGCGTTTATTCCCTATACGCAACCGGAGCTGGCTGCGCTGAGCGTACGTCCGCTACCTCACCCAGACCTCGTGATTCCGGATGGCGCTTTCACGTTTCAACAAATTCTGTCGCCTCTCAATCCGGATATGGCGCAGCTCCCCTATGGAGATCAGTTGAATCTGCAGTCTAATGGCCAACAATTGACAATCACAATTGGCAACAACTTGCCCGGGGTGGACAACATCATCATCCCAGAGCGGATTCAGGGCGGCATGATTGATTTGGTTCCTCGGGACAGTGGCGGGTTCGACCTGACGCTGACCATGCCGCAGCAATAAGCGCCTATAAGCTCACCCCCCAGTGAGCTTTTCTCGTTTGGGCCTTATAGCAAGAGAGGCAATGCCGGGCTACAGCTCACTTTCGGCCAAACGCAAACAGGCGTTTTCAGAACATCTTTATCGGCGTCAACTTATACGCATCTGCGCCGACATTAATAACATCCGTATTGATCGGGGCGTTGAGAATCACCAGCCCCTGCTTGGTAAGAAAAACCTGATCATCGATGTTCACAGAGGTATCGCTCTGCTGAATATCCAGCGGCATAAACCCCGTGCCAAGTCCTACATTGGGTTGAAAGCTGAATATCGCCGCACCACGATCCTCAACGCCATCTCCGTTGGTGTCGATCTGGCCGTAACGCAAAGGTAAAACGGCTGTAAACAGGTCGACAATCGTTCCTGTGCGCGGCGTTCCAAAAGTCATGCCCTGCAAAGAAACATTATCATCGTGAACCGCTCCGTCGCTTGACGTCTGGCCAGGATAAATCACCTCCCGCACCCCGTCGGGATTAGTGTAGGCGATCGCCTCGTAAGTGACCTGGCCGTTGATTTCGATAACAGGGGCCGCCTGCCCCACCACTTCACTCAGTTGCTGATCGTTGATCGGTTTTAGTTCGGCCATTACTGCCGTGGAGAACATTGCTGCGCAAACAAACACAGTCTTCTTCATACTCCCCTCCACACTCTTACTTCTCTAGAGCCTTTGTTACTGCGAATACGCCGAGCTTGCGCTCCGCACAGGACAGACGCGACGCTAAGCCCAAGGAGACCGTTGCGAGAGCCGTCTGTATTAGAAAGGATGATTTAATTACTGCAGAACAAATAGATACTTAAGAGAAACTCACAAGAAAAGGCATCTGGAACGATGCCTTTCCATCATCAATCGGCTGGCTCTCAGGCCCGCCCGATATTAGTTACCGTGAACAACCAGCTCAAGGCCGTCCAGGTTCATACCGATGATTTCAACAGCGCCCATGCTGTTAACTTGACCCAGACCAGTCTGGTTCAGGTAAACACCCATGTCGCCTACGCGCATGTTGATGTCGGAGTTAGCGAAGGTGATGCCGATACCGCCCAGGTTGGTGGTGCCCAGAGTGGCTGCGTCAGCCAGAGCATCGATAGTGACGTCGACACTACCGTTGATGGAGATGTCTTTTGCGATGAAGCCGCCCAGCGCGCCAGTGGAAGCGCCCAGAGTAGCGTTAGAAGCGGAATCCCATGCTTCTACGTCAACTTCCCATTTGAACGCGTCGATGTGGATGCCTGCGTCAGTATCCCAGTCGCTGTCAGCGATAACAGCGATATCTGAGTAAGTCAAAGAACCGAAGCCGGCTTCGATGACCAATCCGCTTTGACCAGAAACGTCCGCCAGTACAGCATCGTCAACTGCTTTCAGTTCAGCTTGAGCCGCCAGTGGAGCAGCAGCGATAGCAGATACTAAAACTAATTTTTTCAGGCCTTTCATTATAATTCTCCTAATGTTTATTTTTTTAATTTCAGGAAACTCTCGTGAGCTTCAGATTACCGGTCAACAATCCAACAAATTGTTCGACAACTGACCGAATAATTCTGAGCGATTGTTAATTTAGTTTACGCTTCATTGGTTTTCTGTGATTACTCTCACAGTTTCCATATTGTTAATACGCATCTAAAATTCCATTTAAAAACAAACTATTAGCGTCTAATTACAACCGCCTGAGCACTGTGAAACGTTTCGTTTTTGTTTGATTTGTGTTTCACAATCACGGGCTCAGTGTATGGCCGTGTAACCGTTGAATCTGTGAATGTATTCACACAAATCCCGGAGTTTGTTAAGAAGTGTTAACAGGTAGACACTATTTGGCCATCCGGCCTATATACGGCCCGGCAAAGCCCCCGCAAAAGCGCCTCCCAACAGGAAAACGATGTTGAATCCCCTCTTCACTTAAAACTCAGCTAAAAAACGGAATCCGGTTGTCTTAGAGAATAGAAGGCGCATCGTTTGGGACTTAAAAGCGTGAGCAACTTCAAATATGCGCTCGCTAACACTACAATTCCGCAGTCTTTTGAGACCACTCAAACCAATAGACGTATGACAATAAGAAATCCGACCGAGAAACGCCGCCGTGCGACTGCCTGAAAGTTGGTAGCCGGAGGAGTAGAATGTCGGATTAATGAGCCAGTGGCGCTTATCGGGCGCCAAAAGGGGCGCTTTTTAACCAGGCCAATATTTGTTGATGTCAGTTTTCACCATTCCCTACGCAGACTATAACGCCGTCATTCACCTGTTATCTTCACGCCCAGGATTCTGCTGGCTGGACGCTCAAACTCAAGAAGGACGCGCTTTCGAAATAATCGCCTGCGATCCGGAGTGGATGACGAACAGCAAAGGGGACTCCCTCTTTCTCAGTCGCCGCGACAAGCCGGAGACGCCGATTGCTTACACCGACTTACTGGCGCTCGCGCAACAATCTCGCCAACCTCTTCCCTCGCCTTGTTTTCAAGGCGGCCTGATTGGGTTCATCAGTTATGAGTTTGGACGTAATCAATTACTTGGAGACCGCCATTGGCGCCAACAATCCGGTTTTCCTTCCGTCTGCGTCGGCGCTTATGACCATTATTTGGTGGTGGAACACGATAAAAAGGCCATCACTGGCGTCGGCGGACCAGACTTTCAGGCGCTACTGCTGGAAGAACGCCCCACCGCAGCGCCCTTCAGCGTCACCCGCGCTATTTCTCCAGACTGGAACTACGAGCAGTACGCGAACGAATTCGCCAGAATCAAAGAATATATTCTCGCCGGAGACTGTTATCAGATAAACCTGACGCAACGCTTTTCCGGCGCTTACTCAGGCGACCCGTTGGACGCATACATTAAAGTCAGACAGGCGGCGAAGGCGCCCTATTCCGCCTTTTTCCGCAGTGGCCAAGGCGACCTGCTGTGCTTTTCCCCAGAGAAGTTTCTTACGATTGAGGGGCGCAATGTCGTCACCAAGCCCATCAAAGGCACCCGTCCACGAGGCCCGAATCCCGCTGAAGACTCTCGTCAAATTGAAGATCTGACTTCCAGCCCTAAGGACCGCGCCGAAAATGTGATGATTGTAGACTTATTGCGTAATGACCTGGGTAAGATATCAACGACCGGCAGCGTCAAAGTAGAAAAGCTCTGCGCTCTGGAAACCTATAGCAATGTCCATCACT
The DNA here is from genome assembly GCF_057367735.1 of Hahella sp. NS-SX17. NCBI lineage: Bacteria > Pseudomonadati > Pseudomonadota > Gammaproteobacteria > Oceanospirillales > Hahellaceae > Hahella > Hahella sp. NS-SX17. Next base: position 3,087,097 of record NZ_CM170632.1, on the reverse strand, counting down.
TGGTCAGCACGGTAACCTCTGTCCTCCGTGATGACGTGTCCCCCTTCGCCGCCTTGATATCCTGCTCGCCGGGAGGATCGATTACAGGCGCCCCAAAAAAGCGGGCCATGGAGATCATTGATGAGCTGGAAGGGTATGCGCGCAGCGTTTACTGCGGCAGTGTATTTTATCTATCCAATGACGGGCGTATGGACAGCAATATCGCCATCCGCACCATGACCTGCCAACAAGGCGACATGCACGTATGGGGCGGCGGCGGCATCGTGGCGGATTCCAACTGTCTTGCTGAATACAATGAGTCTGTTGTGAAAATAAGACATATTGTAGAGGCGCTTGGCGGAGATCTGCCCGGAAAAGACGAAGTCTAGTCCGAAACCTGGCGGCTGGCTTTTATAAACTCCGTACGCAATTCGTCGTAGGTATGCACCGCCGGATACTGCGGAAATTCAGAAATAACCTGATCCGGGGCTTTAAACAGAATACCGGCGTCCGCTTCCGCCAGCATAGTGGTGTCGTTGTAGGAATCCCCCGCTGCAATGACACGATAATTCAAGCCATGAAACGCCCGCACCGCCATCCTTTTGGGATCTTGTTGACGCAGCAAATAGTTCGTCACTTTACCGCTCCCGTCAGTCTCCAGGCGATGGCATAACAATGTCGGCCAGCCCAGTTTCTCCATTAATGGCATGGCGAATTCATAAAAGGTATCGGACAAAATCACCACCTGGAATCGACGGCGCAGCCAGGCGACAAACTCATGCGCCCCAGGAAGCGGTTCCAGTGTGGCGATAACAGCCTGTATATCCGGTAGCCCATAGCCATGCTCATCCAGGATTTTCAAACGCTGCTTCATCAGCACATCGTAGTCCGGGATATCCCGGGTCGTCTCACGCAATGCTTTTATCCCGGTTTTTTCGGCGAAGGCGATCCATATCTCGGGTATCAACACTCCTTCCAAATCCAGACACGCTAATTCCACGACTCACTCCTTTCATCTTTATTCACTTAAAAGCTGCAGAGACAAACCTCTACGCCGCTCTTTTAAAGCGTGACGCCGCACCCCGCAGCAGCCCAGGCCAGTGCTGCGCTCCTTGAAAAAAACGCCTTAATCATAAGGGTTTAGCAAGGGGTTGCATATTTGATGAATAAAGCTAAAATCGACTAAAGATGTAAACAAGATTTCACAAAAGTTTACGAAAAAAATAACAAGATAAAACTATGAGAGGAGAGTCTGATGTACATCAGCACAAAGAAGCTTGCCGGCTTGGTTGCGTTTAATGCGTTAGGATTAACTCTAACGCTGGTGCTGGCGAATCAAATTATTTAGTTACCTCTAACCTCGTATCATTAGCTATGCCCCGGTTCATAGTCCGGGGCTGTTCCATGATGTCTCAGTAACGCATCCCCCCTTCGTTTAGCTGGCCAACTGCTTTCCGCTCCCCATCATTCGAATCAAACTGATCTGCGCAATTCTCACCGAACGAAACGCCAAATTAGTTGATAATGCGTTTGGCTGGTCACAGCAAATCGTCCCGGCTGCAGGCATATTGCTACCTTTATTTAAGCCCCGATTTTAACTCCATCGTTTCGGTTACAAGTCTTTACAGTCATACATAGAGACACACCTAATCCAATTGGTCTATACTGAATTTACGGTGGTGATAAACCCTTGCAGAAGCAGCCACCGACAGAATTAGGAGGCCCCGAACGCCTCCTTTTTTCTTTTTTGGCCTTCCATGAATGACTCGGCCCTCAACTTTCACTCCATCTGACCTACGTTTCATACTCGCCTTAGGGAGCAGCATTATAGCTCCAGCCAACAAATAGCTTCCTATTACTGACTGCGCATAACAGGCCCGGTTTCACGTCGGACGGACGCATCCACGAGAGGCCGGATTATTGGCGTGACGGGATAAAGTCGACTGTTTTCATGAGGCATTATTTTGTTCTTGGTCTACACTTTCTCTCGTAGTGACACATACCTGTTGTGTCAACAGCTTAGAATCAAATATTGGGAGGCCTTCCGGCCTCCTCTTTTTTGTCCGCCCACCTCCGCCACCCTGTTTTTAGTTCGCCAGAACACTGCGCGTTGGTCTTTGTTTTTGTTCTTTAGATATAAGTCTTTATTATTTTTAGCACTATCAACAATTTGTTAGCCTACAGGCGTTTAATTTCTCTGCTACAAGGCGCCAGGTGATGACACCCAAATCTGTTGTAAAGGAGCTCGCCAGGGAGATGGAAGAGTGGAGTCCCAAGGAAGTCATACGTAAAGCCCTGGAGCTTTACGACAATATCGCAATTTCATTCAGCGGCGCGGAAGATGTCGTCCTGATCGAAATCGCCAGCAAGCTGAAAAAGAACATCCAGGTATTTACGCTGGACACAGGTCGCCTGCACCCGGAAACCTATCGATTTATCGAGAAAGTACGGGATCACTATAACCTGCAAATTGAAGCGCTTTCGCCTGATGCGGAAGACGTACAACGCCTGGTAAAGGAAAAAGGGCTATTCAGCTTTTATAAAGACGGTCATTCCGAGTGTTGCGGCATCCGCAAGGTGGAGCCACTACGCCGTAAGCTTGCGACAGTCGACGCCTGGGTCACCGGACAAAGAAAAGACCAAAGCCCCAGCACGCGTAACAATGTGGCGCTGATTGAGGAAGACTCCGCATTTAGCGCCCCCGATCGTCCTTTGATTAAGTTCAACCCATTGGCGAACTGGACGTCGCAGGATGTATGGAACTACATCCGTATGTTCGATGTTCCCTACAATGAATTACACGCCAAAGGATTCATCAGCATCGGCTGCGAACCCTGCACGCGACCAGTGCTGCCTAATCAGCATGAGCGTGAAGGACGATGGTGGTGGGAAGAGTCCACTATCAAAGAGTGTGGACTGCATGCAGGCAACCTCAAGCGCTGAAGCCCGCCGCCTGCCCACCCTGACGTTTAATACGTGGGCAGGCTGATACTATCGAAAAGCTCTTCGATTTCTGCTTTAGAAGTCTTCTGTGACGCCTGATCCACCAAGTCTCTGGTCAGGTGAGGCGCAAAGCGCTGGATAAATTCGTACATGTAACCACGAATGAAAGTGCCGCGCCGAAACCCGATTTTCGTCGTGCTGGGACGAAACAGTTTACTAGCGTCCAAGGCCACCAAATCAGAGTCCGCTACCGGGTCATACGCCATGCGGGCGATAATGCCCACACCCAGCCCTAGTCTGACATAGGTCTTAATGACGTCTGCGTCCGCCGCCGTAAACACCACTTTCGGCGTCAGTCCCTTTTCACTGAACGCTTCATCCAGTTTGGAGCGCCCCGTAAACCCAAAAACATACGTCACAATGGGAAAAGCCGCCACATCTTCAATTTCGAGCTTCTTCTTCTCCGCCAGAGGATGATTTTTCGGAACCACTACGCATCGGTTCCACCGGTAGCAGGGGATCATGATCAGATCGGAGAAATGCTCCAACGCCTCTGTCGCGATGGCGAAATCCACAGTGCCATCCGCCGCCATTTCCGCAATCTGCATGGGCGTCCCCTGATGCATGTGTAAAGACACTTCAGGATACTCCTGAATAAAACTGCGAATAATGGACGGCAGTGCGTAACGCGCCTGCGTATGGGTGGTGGCGATACTCAGGTCGCCTTTGCGTTGATTGCTGAACTCCTGCGCGATCTGCTTGATGCCGTCGACCTTACGCAAAATCTCACCGGCGACTTTAATGATGGTCTCTCCCGCCGGCGTCACCCTGGTCAGATGTTTGCCGCTGCGGGAGAAGATCTCCACGCCCAACTCGTCCTCCAACAGACGGATTTGTTTGCTGATGCCGGGTTGTGAGGTGTAAAGACTCTGAGCGGTGGCGGACACGTTGAGGTCATGATGGGCGACTTCCCATATGTACCTCAGCTGTTGCAGTTTCATTGAATGGTCTCCTTGCAGCCCGGCGTTATTATAATTGGAGATAAAAATATAAATAAATATTCTTTTTAAGAATAGATAAATCTAGCTAGATTGGCCAAATAATTCTTGGCTTATTACGCATTTGTTAGTTTAGACCATCTTTATGGAAATTCTTTTATATATTGTCGCCGGGGCCGGCGTTGGCTTTTTGGTCGGTTTAACAGGCGTCGGCGGCGGTTCATTGATGACGCCTCTACTGATTCTATTCGGCTTTCCCGCGCACACGGCGATCGGCACCGATCTGCTCTACGCCGCTATCACCAAATCTGGCGGCGTGGTCACTCACGCCCGCAGCGGCACCGTAAATTGGAGGCTGGCGGCCACCTTGGGCGCCGGCAGTATTCCCGCCTCTATCGTAACGACGCAAATTCTCGCGCACTATTTCCCTCACCCGGAAGCGTATAAACACCTGTTGACCACCAGCCTGGGATTGATGCTGATCGTCACCGCCGCTGTGCTTCTGTTTAAGGACCGCTTGCTGCGCGCCAGCTCCGGGGCGACTGTCATGAGCGACGAGCGACGCGCCGGAGTCACCGTATTTATGGGCGTCATCCTGGGCGTGTTTGTGACATTGTCCTCCGTCGGCGCAGGCGCTATCGGCACAGCCCTGCTCATGCTGCTTTATCCCGCTTTGTCTTCGTCTCGCGTCGTCGGTACGGATCTCGCTCACGCCGTTCCCCTGACCTTCATTGCCGGCCTCGGACACATGCAGTTGGGGAACATAGACTACTATCTGCTGGGCAGTCTGTTGATCGGCTCTCTGCCTGCGATCCATTTCGGGACCGCCCTGGCTAAACGGATGCCTTCGGCGGTGCTGCGCCCCGCCCTGGCGAGCATGTTATTGATCATCGGCGTCAAATACGCGTTCTTCTGAAGCTTGACGCCAACAGTTAACGCCTCTGTACATCCCTTACCCCGCTAAAGAGTTGAATCTAACGGGGTTTGGCGCGCATATTTCATTGATTTAATTGAGTTCAGTTGACAAGTTTTCAGTTTCCATAAAGACTGAAACCCGCTCTAGACCATACTGATTGCACTCTGCGCATGATCGTTCTCGAAACCAAACTTTTCCCGCTTCGCCTCGACGACAGCCTGTTAACGCGCCAGCGCCTGCTTCGCAGTATCGGCGCGCCCGGCAGCGCCCGCTTTATTGGTCTCGTTGCGCCCGCCGGCTTTGGAAAATCCACCTTGGCGCGGCAATGGACGCAGACTCATCATGCGCTTAGCAGTTGGATCTCGCTCGATCCCACGGACAATTCCGCCTCTACGTTCTGGAGCTATGTCCTGGAAGGATTGCGTCGTAACGGCTTGGAGGATGCCAGGGAGCTGCGCGCGCAGTTACTGGAAACGGCGCACGCCAACGCCAGAGTGCTGGTGACCGCGTTAATCAACCAGCTCCACCAGAATCAGGATCGCCACTTTGTACTGGTTCTCGACGACTTGCATCACATCGCCAACAAGGACATTTTCGACGGCTTGATCTATTTGGTGGACTTCGCTCCCGCGAACTTCACCTTGGTCGTCACGTCCCGCAACGAACCGCCATTTCCTCTCGCTCGCTGGAAGGTGAAGCGCTACGCCAAACTGCTCTATTCCGCAGACCTGGTGTTCGACTCGCAAGAGGTCGCTGACTTATTCGCCCTCGCATTGGACGTCAAAGTCAGTCCTGAAGCTGCGGCTCGCGTCGTTGGCTCCACCGGCGGCTGGGCGGCGGCGTTGCAATTGTTGTCGCAAGCGGACTTAAAACGGGCGGACGGAGCCTTATCGAACGAAAAATTTGAGCAGGCGTTAGCCCAGGCGAAGAGAGAAATCGACGACTACGTCGCTCAGGAAGTACTGGACGATCTACCGTCTCATCTGCGTGAGTTCATACTGGAAATGGCGAGCGCGCCTCGCTTTGACGCACCGCTATGCAATCAGGTCAGAAGCGCTCAGGACAGCCATCAGATATTGCAAGAGCTGGAAGCGCGCAATCTATTTCTGATTCCTCTGGATGACGCTGGCCAATGGTTTCGTTTCCATGAGTTGTTCCGTGACGGCGCATTACACTACTTGAGACAGCGCCAGCCGCAAGTTCACCTACAGCACTGCCGCAAGGTCGTGCGAGCCTGCCTGGAGCGCCGACTCTATTTGGAGTCCGTGCAGTTGATCATGCATATTCAGGCCTGGGACCTGCTGCAATCCACACTGGAGAGTATCGGCAACCAACTGGTCCGGCAGGGATACCACCTCTACATCATTGAATGGCTTAATGACGCCCCGCAAGAGCTACTTGGCCAGTCACTGCGTCTGCAGCTGCTGAAAATATGGTGTCTGCTTTACGACAACCAGTTCGCCGCCATTCCCGATCTGGTGGAAGCGGTGAAGAAGCACCCTTTGCTGCCCGAGCAGGATGATACCGTGCGCCATGAGTTGCGCCTGCTGGAAGCCTACGCCGCGCGGAGCCGTAAGGACATCCAGACCGCCAGCGCGCTGACGCAGTCTGTCTTGCAGGATCTGGAGCAAATCAATGCGCCTATAAAATCTCTGGCCTATTTCGGTCTTGGCAACGATTACTATGGCCTGGGGCGCCTGGATGACGCCATGACGGCTTTAAAGGAAGCAGTGACGCTGGGCAAACTGGAACAACGCTTCTCCACCGTGCTTTCCAGCCTGGGGCTGCTGTTATGGATCATGCAGATCAAAGGGGAGTTCCTCCATGCGATCAACCTGTTCCGGCAAACCGAACTCTGGGTGCAGAGCTATCATAAGGACGGCCCTGAACCAAACATTGTCTCCTGTTGGCTCAACAGTTCGCTGGTGCTGATCCATTGCGCCTTGGGCAACCTTGAGCACGCCGAGCGTTTTCTCAAACCCATGCTCCCATTCGTCGAGAACGCCGAGCCGCAACAGAAGTTAATCACTTATTACACCTGGGCGGAGTTCAATAGACATTGCGGCGATCATTCACAAGCGCTGCGCCACTATGAGCAGGCCTTAGCGCAGCTGGCGGGAAATCATCGTGAGTTAGCAGCCTTCGCCCCACCCGTGCTCGCAGGAAAGCTGCATTGCCTGCTGGATAAGGGAGATATAACAAGCGCAGAGTCCAGCGCAACGCCAATCATCAGCAAGCCTGCCATACCGTCTTCGCCTTTTGAGGCGATGGAGAACCTCTCAGCGCTTGCCCGCCTCTATCTGCGCCAGCAGCAATGGCGCAGCTTGCAGGAAACCGCCGAACTTATACAGGCCCTCGCCGAGAGCCACTGCTCTTCCCGTTATCAGGCGCAGGCCAAATTACTGCACGCCGCCGCCCTGGCGGGACAAAATCAGTCAGCAGCCGCACATAAGTTAATAAGCGAGGCGTTGACCCTGGGTGAAAGCAACGATTTCGTCGCCATGTTTCTGGTGGACGACGCCTATCTGAGACCGCTGTACGCCAATCTAAATATCGACGAGACAAGCCAGGCTTACCTGGAAAAGCTGTCCGTCACCTCACCTCCCCAGAATGCTGCGCCAATGCGGGAAAAAGAGCCGCAGCAACCCCAGACGGAAGGTTTACCGGAAGAATTAAGCAAGCGGGAAATGGAGGTGTTGACGCTGATTTACGAGGGCCTTCCCAATAAAAAGATCGCGGATCGTCTGTTCCTGGCCCCAGCCACAGTTAAGGCGCACATACGCAATATCTACGGAAAAATTGGCGCGGCGAGCCGCACGGAAGCGCTGGCTAGGGCCCGTCATCTCGGCCTGTTGTGACTTGATACTCCCTTTTTACGCCCTATGGACGATGCGGCTACGCCCTCTCATTTTTTACGCTAGTCCCATGAATCGAATTCGCTAAAGCCTTTCATTTCGAATTCTCTTGCAGGGCTTGTCCCTGCTTTTTTTGTCTCCTTAAGAGCGCAGGAAGTTTATTTTCCTGTTTTGCGCTAGCGGCGATGTCTGACTAATGCAGCTTCGAAATCGCCGCCCCTTTTTCCGGCCGCTTCGGCACTTCAAACAAGCCCCATACCCCGGCGCCGCACAAAAGGATGTATGAGCTTCTTTTTAAGCTTAGGATTCGCTGGCGGTCGGCTGACGAATATCCGCCGAGACCACTTTGTATGGCGGCAATGCCTTGAGAATGACGCGTCCATAGGAGCGTGTCCATAAACGACGGTCCATAATCGAGATTTTACCGCTGTCCCTCTCACTGCGCAGCAAGCGTCCACATGCCTGCAACAAACGCGTGATCGCGTCGGGCAACACTACCTGATTGAATGGATTGCCGCCCTTGGATTTCAGCCACTCCGCATAAGTCGCCTCCACCGGATCATCAGGCACTGCAAAAGGAAGCTTCGCAATGATGACGTGCTTGAGATAATCTCCAGGCAGGTCCAGTCCCTCAGCGAAACTGGCCAGACCAAAGAGTACACTGCCCTTGTTTTCATCCACTCGCGAACGGTGATTATCTATCAGCTGGCCTTTGTTGCCGGAATCCTGGGTTATGATCAGTTTCCCCAGTTTAGTCTCCGCCAGGGCGCGGGCGGCGAACTGCATGTGTTTTCGCGCGCTGAATAGCACCAAGGTTGCCTGCTTTTCATCAATAATGCGTAATAGCGCCTGACTCAGCATTTCCAGATAGCTTTCTGAGTCTTGCGGGTCGCGACCAAGGTCGCACAGCTCCAGAGTACAGTTGTTGTTGAAGTCGAACGGACTGTGGTGGATCGCAAAAATACTCCCATCAGGCAGACCCACCTGCCCCGCCAGACGATCAAAACGCCCCGCCACACTAAGCGTGGCCGATGTCAGCACGCAGCCAAACGCCCGTGACCACAAGCGTTTCCGCAGCAGGTGAGCCGCATTGGTAGGGCTGACGTGAACAACCACATCGCTGTCTGAATCCTTAGCCCAGGTAGTCAGCCAACGCGCTGTCGGCGTATGCCCTTCCTGCACTTCCTCACCCATGATTCGCCAGACGTCTTCAAGGTTCTCCACTTGCGACTGGTATACAGACAACGCCATCACCGCCTGATCGTACGCCTGCCGTTGCGCGCCGCCCTGCTGCTCTTTCTCAGCAAGGTCACGCAGGCGTTTGAGCACCGCCTGCAGCTCCTTGTTCATCTCGACGACCTTATCCGCCATCGCGGCTGACAGCTTGCGCAGTTCTTCAGGAATCACACCCATGGGATAACGGTATTGAAAAGTGGCGCGCTCGTCGTTTTCCTCCCACTCAATGGTTTCATTCAGAAACCGGGCGACGGCGTCGAGGTGGTGATGCATTTCCTGCGACAGCGCCGCCATCGGGCTGACCCGGTTGGTGATCTGCTCGTCATAGGCGAACACGCTTTGTCCTTCCACCAAAGCGCGACTCAGTCCTCGTAGCATTTTCTGTGAGGATTTCAAACCGGCGCTGAAGGCGAAATGATTCAGCGCCTTATCCGCCATGTGGTGAGCTTCGTCGAAGATATAGATAGTTTCTTCCGGCGGCGGTAGAACAAAACCTCCGCCTAACGCCAAATCTGCGAATACCAGATCATGGTTCGCGACAATAATTTCCGCCTTTTCAGACTCCATCTTGGCCTTGTAGTAAGCGCACTGAGTAAAGAACGAGCAACGCTTATTCAGGCATTGCCGATGATCCGTGGTCACCGTTGACCACAGCGCGTCCTCGATAGGCTCCGGGGCGCTATCCCAGTCTCCGCTCCATCCTTTGTCCACCATCCAGTTCATAAAACGCTGATAGGCTTCAGCATCTACATCCTGCCCGCTGCTTTCCTGCGGACCGTCCAGCAGCAGAATGCCTTGCTCTTGGCCAGCCAGGTACGAATCAAGCTTATGCAGACAAATATAACGCCCGCGCCCCTTCGCCAGCGCTACTTTGAACTCAAGGTCCGTGTGCTCCGCCAGTAACGGCAACTCCCGCTGCACGACTTGTTGCTGCAGGGTCACTGTGGCGGTGGAAATGACGATTTTCTTGCGCAGCGCCGCCGCGAACGGAATGGAGGCCATCAAATAGGCCAGGGTTTTCCCCGTGCCAGTGCCGGCCTCCACCACACAGGTAGTTGCGTCGTTGCTACGGCGGAACTCGCCGTCCAGTTCGATGGAGGACAGATAACGCGCTATCTCAGCGATCATATGCCGCTGCCCGGAGCGGGGCTTGATGTTACGGGCGGCGATATACTTTCGATAGGCGGACTGAATCTGCTCCTTTATACCTTCACTAACCATGCTCGCCTAACTTTCGGGAGCCCAGTTACGGATGACGGGAATCCAGAATAACTGGCCGCCTTTATCCAGCACTACGCCGTTTTCGGTAATCTGATACACCTTCAGGCCGGAAAAGCGTTGTCCCTCCCGAAGATAGTTGTTGTTAATCATGATTCTACGATCATCCGCATTGGCGCTATAGATATGACTGTTAAATTCCATTGCTGGAATCTGTTGTTGAAAGGCCGCGCTCAATTCTGAAATATTGGGGTACTGCTCTTCCACATTCTGCGCCGCTTCGCCTGAGCCGGGCATAATCAGCGTCCTGCGCGACGAGCCGTTTGACGGCGCAATAAGCACTCCGCCGTCTGCGCCGACAGTCTCTTCTTCCCCGCCGCCAAGATCCACATAGATATCGGTATTCGAGGCGGTGTCCAGCGGCACTTTATCCACCATAAAGTCTGAGTTGCTGGCGCTAATCGGCTGCACTGGCGCCGTCTGAACGGACGCGTTTCCAGCTGCGGGCTGTGTCGGCTGAGGTTGAACAGGCGCTGTCGTAACGGGCGGTTGCGCCGTTTGAGCGGAATCAGCCTGGACGACGACAGGTTCCTTGAGGTCATCTTTTTTATCCAAGGAGCCATTCATAAAGAAGAAGGTCGCAAGCGCAATCGCGTTGAGGCTGAGCAGCAAAATGAGTATCAGGGCCCAGGGCGCCCGCTTCTCTTTACGAGGCATCATGAATGCGCCGCCTTGCACCACATCAGGCAGCTTTTCCTGATATCTTTCTGATTCGGAACGTCTCAGGGCTTCAAGTATATAGGACATGTCGTTTTCCTATGCGCGCTTGATCGGAATAAGCAGAGGCGCGGCGCTGTCAGTCCAGCTGTTTAGCATGATCAGGGTTATGGCGCCAGGGATGCCATCCGGCAATATCCCGACTTCCTGCTGAAACCAGCGCACCCGGTCTTTCAATGAGGTGTCAGGCAACGGCTCCAGCGCAGGCTTTTCGCCTTTGGACAGCCAAATCTCATTCACTCGTTTGATCTTGCCGTCGATCCACTCATTTTCGTCCTGCATTTCACCTGGCTGGATCACCATGGAGGCGTAGGGAGGCACTTTCCACAAAATGCTGTAATCGCCCTGCCAATGGCTATCCAGTTCAGCCAGGGGAATAGTATGACGCTCGCCGTCCAGTTCAATCACGGCGGATTGATCCGCCGAGACGGAGATTAGCGCAGCACTGAAGGTTTCACCGGTGTTATTCATCAATTTCAACACCGCCGGACGGTTCAATTGCAGCAGGCTGCGCCAATTACCCTGGCGATGCAGGCAACGCAGCCCCCGGGTCTCCACAAATTCACACACTAGACCGCGGGAGCCGGCGTCATCGGCCAGCCCCCAGATGTGCATGACGGACTGATACGCTTTACGGGTATTATCCCCTTTGGGTCGATATGCGCCCAGCACCTTGGAAGCGGAGGACGCCACCGGAGATACCCAGGCGGCGGGCGTCGCTGCGGCGGTAGCAGTCGCGTCGTTGGGGACCGTCTCTAACTTCGCCCCTTTCTCTTCAGACTGCAACGCGGCATCCGTCAGCGCCGCCTCTTCCCGCTGAATCTTGCCGTCGCTTTCGCCTGCGCCCGGCAAGGCGGATGCTTGCGCGACCGCGCCAATGCTCTTTTCCGGCTGACGACGATCCTGGTTCAGCGACAGTCCCAACACGAGCGTCAGGCCGCCAGCCAAAGCGCCGGCCGCAAAGCCTTTCACGATCCAGTTATCCAGCCACTTAACTGTAGCCCGTTTGTTGTTAAGGCCTATCTCTTTGCCCGCCATTTTCACCAATGCGGGAGTCACAACCTGACTGTTTTCCGAGTAAGCGCCCAACAGCGCCCGATCACAGATCAGGTTGATGATACGGGGAATGCCTCGGCTCAGCTTATAAACCTTATTGATGGCCGCGTTACTGAACAGCTCTTTGCGACAGCCTGCGACTGACAGGCGATAGCCAATATAGGCCCGTACATCTACCGGTGAGAGCGCGTCCAGGTGGTAACGAGCGGTGATGCGCTGCACCAGCTGACGCAATTCCGGCCGTTGCAGCAGCTCTTTCAGTTCCGGCTGCCCCAACAAAATTATCTGCAACAGTTTCTTTTTTTCCGTCTCCAGGTTGGTGAGCAAACGCAATTGCTCCAACACGTCCGAAGACAGGTTTTGCGCTTCATCAATCACCAGGGCAGTATGTTTGCCTGCGGCATGCGCTTTCAACAGGTGTTTATGGATGACATCTATCAGGATTTTAATGGAACATTGCGCAGGATAAGCGATATGCAGTTCGTCGCAGATCGTGGCCAGCAGCTCTCTGGCGGTAAGCTTGGGATACAGTATGAAAGCAATGTCCGTGTTTTTCGGCACCCGCTGCAGAAAACAGCGACAGGTGGTGGTCTTCCCGGTGCCGACTTCACCGGTCAGCAGCACGAAGCCCCCTTCCCGCTCAATGCCATACAACAAATGCGCCAAAGCTTCTCTGTGGCGTTCGCTCATGTAGAGATAACGAGGATCAGGCGCGATGGAAAATGGGCTTTCTTTTAAACCGAAAAACGCTTCGTACATGGAATCCAAAATTGCGCCTGTTGGCGCGGGCATAGTTACTGTCAACGCGCTAGTGTAACGCGCCGGACGGCGGAGTTAAATTATAGAAACTGCAAATTTCGGGGATTCGTCCATGAAACATACAAATTACCCGCCCGCTCTGCGGCTGCGTCCAAACATGTCTATTTAGTAACGTTCACCACCCGCAATTCCGCTTTACGCCCCTGCAGTCTGTTTTTCAGACGCTTGACGCTCTTTTCCAGAGTCAGGCTGATCTTCGAGTGCGTACGGATCATGGAAATTTTCGGCCAGGTGGCGCGCTCGCCTTCCAGCGCCAGGCGCTCGACCACTTCCGGGGAAGGGTTGGATAGCATTCGGCGGAAATGCCAGAAACTATAACGGGGCGCGACGGTGACGTCGCCATAGTAACGCTGCGCCAGAATTGTGTAGGCTTGACCACACAATTGCCGCAGCAGCTCAGGCTCCGCCTGCTTTCGCAAGTAGTCGAACGCGCCCATGCCATGAAACTGCATTTCCGCTTTGATCACTCGTAACGGTAACGAGGCCAGACTGATTTTCTGGTCCCGTTTCTTCATATTCATGAAGGGAACAATATGTGGATTGGTTTGACTGACAATAGAGAAGTTAATGTCATATAAATGCTTAAGTCGTTCGATTGGCAAGTCGCTCACTACTGAGCCATCCACCCAGCGCAGTTTCGGCATGTAAGGAACAATGCCGCCATTTTCGTCTTTACGCATCAACCGCACCGCCGGGAATACGCCAGGAACCGCCGACGACGCCAATGCTGCGCTCCATACCAGTAGATAGGGCGAGGTATAACCGCTGAGAAGACGCTCTTTCTGGTGGTGATGGACCGGCGACACTGAGACATTAATGCTGCGGCCAGTGCGTTGGTAGGCTTCCAGGAACGAATACTCACCGATGTTGGAGCGCAGGCATTTTTCGAGCTGCCGAATATCCATAAACCCGCGTCCGCGCAATCCATTGAATAGACCGGTCCAGCGCCAGGCTTTCAGGTTATGGCGGCTGGGCTCCAGCATTTCTGGAATCTCCGCATCAGTGTGAGTCCCCAACATGGCGGCTATCACAGCCCCCACGCTGGAGCCGGCGATGACTTGAGGCAACAGCCCCCGCTCCCAAAGCGCTTTAATGACGCCAAGGTGAAACAGGCCCAATGTGGCGCCGCCGCTCAGCAACAACGAAGGCCGTCCAAAGCTGATCGACGTATCCTTGAAGAACTCCAGCTTTTGCCTTGGAGGCAGTTCAGGGATGTCGTTGTCACAGACATAATTCAAGGCGTCACAAACCTGATTGACATACTCTTCAATCAAGTGCTTGGTGCCGATATAGCTGTGCTGATACAACAAGGCGTTCCCCATGTTGCCGAGATCATGATGGAGCCCCTCGCGCAGGCTGCGAATCAGCTTGGGGTGATCCCGCCCTTGCATGGCGTTGCGAAGCTCCATCAGGCGGTCATAGATCAGTTCATAATTATAAAGATCGCTGGCGAACGACTCCTTCCACTCCACACGGCCTTCCAGATAGTCCAGTTCCAGGGCCGCATCACGCCAAGTGGCGTAATCTCTGGCTTCCGCCATCGCCTTTCGGTACTTATGAAGCTTTGTATTTAAATATCTCGACATCATTCCCACCAGCTATTAAATCCTTAGCTTAAATATAGCTTATCGAACGGGGAGAGCCGCAAGTGGCTAAATGAGTGAGTCGCCAATGGGAGGAAGTTCAGCGGGAGACCGGCTCCCGCTTGTGGAATCAATAATCTTCGTCGAAGTCGTCAGAAGTAAAAGGATCTTCAACTTTGCCATCATTGATCAGGAATTCACGCTGCTGCAGATAGGCGTTCCTGACAAAGATATAGCGATCGCCCTGAATCAAATTCTCCGCCGGAATAATATCAGCGCGCTTGTCGACGATGCGCGTCGCGCTGGCGAAATACTTTTCCGGCTCCGGGAAGAGATATCCCACTGGGTCCGCGTAGCTGTCAGGGATACGGCCAATGGTATCGGTGATTGTGCCCGGCCCCAGAAACGGCAGCATCAGGTAGTTGCCTTGAGGCACGCCCCAATAACTGAGCGTTTGGCCAAAGTCTTCTTTATCAACGGAAATATCAAAAGCCGTGGCCACATCGAACAGACCGCCCACACCCCAGGTGCTGTTGAACATGATCCGGCTGGCGGTCGCAGCGGTTTCTCGAGGTTTCAATTGCAGGATATTGTTGGCCAGCGTCACCACATCGCCAAGGTTACCGAAAAAGTTCGTAATAGAACGATCGACGATTTCCGGGGTGACCGCCCGATAGCCTTTGGCCACTGGACGCAGGAAATAGTCATCCAGGAACTCATTAAAGGCGAAAACCTTTCTATTGTAAGATTCCCACGGGTCTTGCGGATGGGAAGCCATCGCCCCTGCCGGAGCGGCGATAGACAATAACAAAACGGCGGACAAACGCCTTGTGTGCTGCGGTTTACTCGTATCCATAAATCCCACTTAAGCGCCTTGGGGGCTCTCTATATTCATCAGTCTGGCTTAACTTCGGCGGTATTCAAGACTCTCAGAGCTTCCGTCTTCTTGCAGCGACCTCTTAGAGTCGTCGCTACGCGGAATGCTGAACTGGCCGCGGGCGCTTATTTTTATTGGACATGGCGGCGAATTGGCTCAAAGGCCTGTTTAATATGCGGGCTAACGCACATTTTTGCAACGGCCGGGCAGTCTACCTGACAAAATATCCGCTTCAAAGTAAGTATTCCTCTGTAGCCCCATACTTAGGCGCCAAAGGCTTCTACAAGTTCCCACATGATTTAGATCTCAGAGATGAGGCTAAATAAAATCACTTCCGTGAATACTTACAACTCAATTGATTATTAATATGGCAACGATATTGGTTTGTTATTAATCAGGCGTATGGATGCGCCTGCGGGTCCGCTGGCCGCGGGAGACAGAGCCTGACCTGTGCAGACCCTGTCGTTGCAGACAAATAGAAGGAGGCCATATGGCTGCCTGGTTGATTAAGGGGCGTCATCCGCACCTGGAGCAAAGAAGAAAACCGAAAGCGAAATCCAGATCGAGTAGGAGGGGGAGTTACCTCCCCCGTCCTCTCACACCACCGGGCATACGGTTCCGTACCACGGCGGTTCATGATTGGCGCTGAAGCCTGTTCATCGTATCCAGCAAGCTTACCAAAGACAGGCGGTCGAACATCCTCTTGGGAAGCGCCGCGTTCATATGGGACGCACCACTATTCCACCAAGGTCCCCGACCATTGCTTGCGCTACTCCAAGCCCTCTGCTCGGCCAGTCCTAGTCGCATTAGGTTACGGGCTCGGGTGTAAGTCCGTTTCCACTGTCGCCAGAGCAACAGGCGCAACCGCCGTCGCACCCAACCATCGAGTGCTTCCACTGGGCGCTTCGAGGTCGTCAGGCGATAGTAGTTCGCCCAGCCCCGGAGTACCGGATTCAGTCGCGCAATGGTGGTCTGCAGCGGTCGCCCTCGTGATTGTCTGAGCAAATGACGCAGTTTGGCCTGGTAGCGCTTCAGGCTCTTCGGCGCGATCCTCAGCCGTACCTGCTTGCGCCAGCTCACGCTGTAACCCAGATAGCTCCGGCGCCATGGTCGATCCACAGCACTTTTCTCCGCGTTCACTTTCAGGTGAAGGTGCATTTTCAGGTAATGGGTAATGCTCGTCATGACCCGGTGACCGGCCCGCTCGCTTCGGACGTAGATATTGCAATCGTCCGCGTAGCGGCAGAACCGGTGGCCCCGGCGCTCCAGCTCCCGGTCCAGTTCGGTCAGGAGCACATTGGAGAGCAGAGGGGACAGGGGGCCGCCTTGCGGCGCGCCTTCCCGCCTTGGGTTGACCAACCCACCGTCCAGCATACCCGCTTGCAGGTATCGGCGGATCAGGGTGAGCATCCGTCGGTCGGCGATGCGGCGGGCCAGCAGGCCCATCAGCACATCGTGGTTGACCCGGTCAAAGAACTGCTCCAGATCCACATCGACCACCCAGCGGTGACCGTCATTGATGTGCCGTTGCATCGCCCTAACCGCCTGATGGGCGCTTCGCCCGGGGCGGAACCCATAACTGTGGTCCGAGAAGATCGGCTCCAGCATCGGGCTCAGCACTTGGTGCAGGGCTTGTTGGATCAGGCGATCCTGTACCGTCGGAATGCTCAGCATCCGTTCCCCGCCTTGCGGTTTGGGGATACTGACCCGGCGTACCGGTTGAGGATGGTAGTCTCCGGCCAACAGCCGCTCTCGCAGCGTTGGCCAATGCTGTTGCAGGTGGCCTTTCAGGGCCGCCACCGGCATCTGATCGACACCAGCGGCGCCCTTGTTGGACATCACCCGCTGATACGCATGCATCAGGTTCGGCCGCTCAAGCACCTGTTCCATCAGCGTGTTCGGCTCCGCGTTCGTCCACGAGTGA
This sequence comes from Hahella sp. NS-SX17, assembly GCF_057367735.1. NCBI lineage: Bacteria > Pseudomonadati > Pseudomonadota > Gammaproteobacteria > Oceanospirillales > Hahellaceae > Hahella > Hahella sp. NS-SX17. Next base: position 3,069,916 of record NZ_CM170632.1, on the reverse strand, counting down.
GCCCCCGTGTCTGCCTCAACACGGGCTTCAGTCTCCGCCGGATACCGTCCGACGTCTCCCTGAATACCCTGACCCATCCGGATCGCTTCTGTCTTCATAAGCACATCACGAGAACTCACCGCCTACTGGCGGTCAACCATGTTCAGTCCTTCAGTACGCGGTAACGCACCTACTATGACCTCGGCTGAGTTCTGGCGCTCCATCCCCACCCCTCACGAGGTGAGTAGCACAACGGCAGAGAACCAGACTTCCCAGGGTAAGACGCGTGACCTTCACACTTATGCCCGCCGCATCTACGTCCACACCTTCCGTGCAAGTACGGGCTTTGACGGTATTTGCCGCCTTACCCAGTGTGGCCGCCTCGTATGCGATTCCTGTTCGTCAGGCCAGTGCTTTGCCTACGGCTTCCTTCAGATTCCACCTCACGATGGACACCCTTGCCGTTCGGCTAGTGGTTCCCCTTGCCGGGCCCACAGGGGACTTGCACCCCCAAGTCATCCGGCCAGCACCACCTGAACCGGAACAGCGCCCGTCAAGGCACTACGCGCCATGCCTGGCGCACAAATGAAAAAGCCGCGGCCTTATAGCCACGGCTTAACAAGGTGAAATCCGATCAGAGAAAAGATCAGACTTTACGGACGATGATGCTGCCAGCGGAGTATCCTGCGCCAAAGGAACAAATAACTCCCAGTGCGCCACTGTCCAAGTCCTGCTTGTGTAAATGAAACGCGATAATGGAGCCTGCTGAGCTGGTATTTGCGTATGTATCCAGAATCGTCGGCGCTTCCTCAGCCGTCGCTTCACGCCCCAGCACTCTCTTTGAAATCAGTTGATTCATGCTCAAGTTGGCCTGATGCAGCCACATGCGATTGAGCCTGGAAGCATCAATGTCATTGTTCGCCAGATGTTCCACAATCATCTCAGAGACCATGGGCACCACTTCTTTAAACACCTTGCGTCCATTCTGAACGAAGAGTTTATCTGGTTTGCCAATTCCAGATTCATCACACCGATTCAAGAAACCGAAGTTGTTGCGAATATTATTTGAGAAGAGCGTCTTAAGCCTGGCTCCAAGAACGACGAACTGATGCTGGCTGGTCGCGGTGTCCGCTTTTTCCAGGATAATCGCCGTGCAGGCGTCGCCAAAAATAAAGTGACTGTCGCGATCTCTGAAATTTAAATGGCTGGAGCAGATTTCCGGATTCAACACCAATACGGCGCGAGCGGAGCCGGATTCAATGGCGTTGACCGCCGCTTGAATTCCGAATGTGGCGGAGGAACAGGCGACGTTCATATCGTAAGCGAAACCATCTATGCCCAATGCGCTTTGCACTTCGACCGCCACCGCGGGATAGGCCCGCTGCAGGTTAGAACAAGCGACAATGACCGCATCTATGTCCGCTGGAGACTTACCGGCTTCCGCCATCGCCTTCTTCGCTGCATCGACGGCCATTTCGCACTGAACGCTCGGTTCTTCGTTAGTCCGCTCCGGGAGATAGGGATGCATACGGTCAACGTCCAGTACGCCCTCTTTGTCCAAGACATAACGGCTTTTGATGCCAGACGCCTTGACGATAAACTCAGCCGAGGATTCTTGTAGCGCGGCGACTTCCCCTGACTCGATTTTTTCTTTGTTCTCTTCGTTAAAACGTTGCACGTAGGCGTTAAACGAAGCCACCAGCTCTTCATTGGAAATGCTGTAAGCCGGGGTAAACAGGCCCGTGCCGCTAATGACTACAGAACTCACGATTCAGCCTCTACTTATTTAATTAGTTATTGCACTCGCGTAATGACGAGAAATCTTAGCACATAAAGGCGGTGGGGCTGGATGAATTTGCCCCAGCGCGCCCAGAAGAACATGACCATTATGTTAAAAAGCGGAATTAAATTCGGACTTTTTCCCACTGTTTATGAAGCTTTTTCTCCGATACGCTCATGAGGGTGCCGAGCTTCTGCGCGAAATAGGAAACCCGATACTCTTCCAGCATCCAACGGAAATTAGCGAGTTCTTCATCCACATAGCCTTCCCGCTGGTGCTTTTCCTTCCTCGCATTGTATTGCGACCACAAGGATTCAAACATGAGCTGGAATTGACGCTCCTGAGTGACCTGCCTGGGCATTTTGTCCAACCGTTCTTCGATCGCGGCGAGGTACCTTGGATATTGCCGCAACCATTCCAAGGGCGCTTCCGTGAGAAACCCGGGATAGACCAAGTGTTGCAGTTGCCGCTTTACGTCACCAAGGAACATTGTCAGCGCAAGAGCGGTATTCTTACCCAACGCTTTTGTTATCCGATGGTAGGCGTGCAAAATCTCGTGCAGCAGCAAGGCCAGCTCTTCCGCTTTGGGAATCAGGTCCGCCTTGCACTGCTGTACCCGTCGGGAGAATTCTTCCGCATTGTTGATGGGGGGCTGGTCCTTAAGAAAGACCTCAATACAGGCTGTCAGGGCCAGCTCATCCACCAGACCCTCAAGTTTACCGGTCGGCGCATAAAACAACCCGATTTCTTTTAGCCTGGGCAAATTCTTCTTCAGATACTTCACCGAATCCGCCTGCTTCAGCATGATCAGTCTCGCCATGCCCAAACGGTGCTGCGCTTGCGCGAATCCAGCGTCGAACGCAGACTTTAACGCCACGGACGTACCCTGATCCTGCAGATAAGGGTACAGAAACAGGCTGGCGCCAGCCTGGCTGACAGCGACTTTCTCCTGCAAAGCGCCAAAGCTCCACTCGGTCAACCCTGTCTGCTCTTTGAATAAGGAGCCAGAATCTTGCGCCAGCTTTTCCAACCGCCCTTCAAGACGTTTCACCAGCTCATGGTAATCACGCCCCTGGTCAATCACTGCGCCCTGATTGTCCACAACCTGAATATTCATGCGCAGATGCGTCGGTAACAGCGATTCATCCCATTGCTCAGGGGCGACCTGCATACCAGTCATTTTGCGCAGCTGCTCCCCCAGCGCCAGGGACATAGGATGATTATCCGGAACCATGGCGTCACTGGCCGCTTTGGCGAAGTCAGGAACTGGCACAAAATTCTTGCGGATCGCTTTCGGCAGTGAGCGAATCAACGCCTCGCACTTCTCTTTACGCATCCCCGGCGCCAGCCAGTCCAGCAAGCCAACTGGCGCTTGCGCCATGGCGGCGGCGGGCATACGCACAGTAACGCCATCATCTTTAGCGCCCGGTTCGAACTTGTAGCTCAGCTGGAACTGCTGCCCATTCCAAAGTAGCGCGTCAGGAAACTGCTCTTCCAGCTTCACTTCCGGCAACACTCGCAGTAACGCTTCCGGCGACAATAACAACGCCTTCTTATCGCCGTCCGACAAACGCTTATACCAATGCTCCAACGCCTTAACAGTAGTAATGTCCGCCGGCAGTTGCTCATCGTAGAACTGGAACAGCACCTCGTCGTCCACCAGCAGGTCGCGGCGACGGGCTTTGGCTTCTATCTGCTCCACTTCCTCCCGGCATTCCGCATTGTGCAGAATAAATGGCAGGCGGCTGTTGATCTCGCCTTCAATGAGCCCTTCCCTTATCAACGCCTCGCGACTGAACTGCGGATCAATGCGGCCGTAGCTTACCTGACGACGCGGCACGACAATCAGGCCATACAAAGAGACCTGCTGAAACGCCAGCGCTTCGCCACGCTTCTTCGACCAGTGCGGCTCCAGATAACTGCTTTTCAACAGTTGCGGCGCTACTTTTTCTATCCAGCCTGGCTCCATACGGGCGACAGTGCGAGCGAAAAGTCGACTGGTTTCCACCACTTCCGCCGACATAATCCAGTTCGGCGCCTTTTTCCGTACTTTCGATCCTGGAAAGATCACAAATTTGCGCTGACGGGGTCCGGCGTACTCGCCCTTTTCGTCCTTCTGTCCGATCTGGGTAATCAACCCCGCCAACAGCGACTGATGCAATTCGTCGTAGGCCGCAGGTTCTGTATTTTCCTTGTAGCCCTGCTCATGACATAGCAACAGCAGCTGGCGATGAGTATCGCGCCACTCGCGCATTCTCAGGAACGACAGAAAGTTTTTCTTGCAGTAGTTGCGCAGTTGATTCGCGCTCAGCTCCTGGCGCTGCGTCTCATAGCCGTTCCACAGGTTAAGCAGGCTGACGAAGTCGGATTGCTCATCCGCCCATTGCGCATGTTTTTCATCCGCCGCCTGCTGAAATTCCATGGGCCGCTCGCGCGGGTCCTGCACCGCCAATGCGGACACGATGATCAGCATTTCTTTCAGGCAATGTCCTTCCGCAGCCGCCACCAGCATCCGCGCCAACCGTGGGTCTATCGGGAAGCGGGCCAGCGTGCGCCCTATCGCCGTCATCTGCCTCTGCGCACTTACTGCGCCGAGTTCTTCCAGCAATTTATAGCCATCATTAATGTAGCGCTTGTCCGGCTTCTGCATGAAAGGGAACTTTTGGATATCGCCCAGACGCAACGAAAGCATCTGCAGAATGACCGACGCCAGGTTAGTGCGCAGAATTTCTGGATCAGTGAAGGGGTCGCGACCGACGAAGTCTTCTTCAGAATAAAGTCGGAAACAAACGCCCTCCGCGACCCGGCCGCAGCGACCTTTACGCTGCTCGGCGCTGGCCTGCGAGATAGCCTCTATCGGCAACCGTTGGACTTTAGAGCGGTAGGAGTAACGACTGATGCGCACCTGCCCCGGATCGATCACATATCGAATGCCCGGCACCGTCAGGGAGGTTTCCGCCACGTTGGTGGAGACCACAATGCGACGTCCGCCATGGGACTGGAAAATACGGTTTTGCTCCTGATTACTGAGGCGGGCGTACAGGGGAAGGATTTCCGTGTTCCGAAATTCTTCTTTGCGCAATCGTTGCGCCGTTTCACGAATTTCCCTCTCTCCGACCATAAAGATCAGGATGTCCCCAGGCGGCTTGCGCTGTTCGCGCTCCATCTGTTCGATTTCCCGAATCACATGCACAACGCCATCCTGCAGACCGATATCCACCTCATCGTCCATAGTGGTCAAAGGACGATAATGCAGTTCCACCGGATAGGTGCGACCAGAGACTTCCACCACAGGCGCGCCGTTGAAGTGTTCAGAGAAGCGGCCCAAATCAATCGTGGCGGAGGTGATGATGACTTTGAGGTCAGGCCGCTTGGGCAGGAGGTTTCTCAGATAACCGATGAGGAAGTCGATATTTAACGAGCGTTCATGGGCTTCATCGATAATGATCGTGTCATAACGATTGAGGAAACGGTCATTCTGGGTTTCCGCCAGCAGTATTCCGTCCGTCATCAACTTCACCAACGTGCTATCGTCGGTATGATCGGTAAAACGGACCTGGTACCCCACCTGTTTGCCAACTTCGCAGCCCAGCTCCTCAGCGATACGATTGGCGACAGAGCGCGCCGCCAGACGTCGAGGCTGGGTGTGGCCAATCAAACCATTCACGCCGCGTCCCAGATCCAAACAGATTTTCGGCAACTGAGTGGTTTTACCCGAACCGGTCTCACCAGCGATAATAACCACCTGGTTTTCAGAAATGGCTTTTTTGATCTCTTCCAGCTTATCGACGACTGGCAGATTATCCGGGTACCGCACCTGCGGCATTGCTTGCAGGCGCGCCGCACGAATTTCCATAGAACGCAATGTCGCGCGCCAGAACTTCTCAACGTCCTTTTCCGCAACAGAACCCTTTGCGATTTCCCGCCATTGCCTCTGCAATCTAAAACGATCTTTGATTAACACCAGGGACGGGTCAAAACGAGACTCACTCGACATGTAATATACTTTTCAACCAACACTTATTCAGGAAGCGGATGTTAGCGGGAAATGGGTTAATAGTTAAGCTGTAAATGGGATAGCGCAATCAAGCAGCGGCGCAAAAGGCATATACCTGGGAGCCCTTAAGTTTCTGTCGCCTTGTTGGGGGACAGCAATGCCGTCATCCAAGAGAAAAACGCGATGCCGGCCACATCCGCCATAACGTCAGAGATATCCAGTGTGCGGGAGGGGAAAAACGCCTGAGTTAACTCTTCGCCCAATGCGAATGTAAGGACACAGAGCGCGCCATAGTAAAGAGGAACCGGCCCCCATCGAAAGTGTTTGGCCTTAAAAGCGAAATTGGCGGCCAGGGTCAGAACGCCAAACAAGCAAAAGTGCCCCAGTTTATCGCCATAGGGAATGGATTGGACGAAATCGAAAAACAGGCTCGTCCCACCGGTATCCGCCAGATAAATAATCCATAGAATAAACCCCAGAAACCCAAGGGCGAACACACTGACTGCTTTCTGCATCATTAACGAACACGCTCTACAACTAAAAGAACCCGCCTTTAATAACACAAAAAGCGGGCTCTCGCCCGCTTTTCAGCTACCTTAGACTCAACGCGGCGTTAGCGTTACGCCGCTTTGTCTTTCTGCTTTTTGATTTCCTCATCGCGCAGTTCCCGGCGCAGAATCTTGCCGACATTGGTTTTCGGCAACTCATCGCGGAACTCAATGGTTTTTGGCACCTTGTAGGCAGTCAGGCGTTCACGACAGAACTCTTTCAGGGCGCTTTCAGTTAAGTTGGGATTGCTCTTCACTACAAACACTTTCACCACCTCACCGCTTTTCAGGTCGGGCACGCCAATGGCCGCACACTCCACCACGTCAGGGTGGCTGGTGACGACATCTTCAATTTCGTTGGGGTAGACGTTAAACCCCGACACCAGGATCATATCTTTCTTGCGATCGACAATGCGCAGGTAGCCGTCATTCTGCACCATCGCAATATCGCCGGTTTTCAGCCAGCCGTCTTCCGTCATGGTCTTGGCGGTTTCATCCGGGCGCTGCCAATAGCCTTTCATGACCTGGGGACCTTTCACGCACAGCTCGCCCACCTCTCCAACTGTCAGCCCTTTCCCCTCGTCGTCAATGATTTTCACCATAGTGTTGGGGATCGGCAAACCAATAGTGCCAATCTGAATGGCGTTCATAGGATTAATGGAAACTACCGGCGAGGTTTCGGTCATGCCATAGCCTTCCGTCACATCACAGCCAGTGACTTTCTTCCACATCTTCGCTGTGTCGCTGGTGAGGGCCATGCCTCCCGCCGCCGTCACTTTCAAGGAAGTAAAATCCAGCTCCTGGAACTTCTCATTATTGCAAAGCGCCACGAACAGCGTATTGATCCCCAGGAACGCCGTGAATTTCCATTTACCCAGCTCTTTGATAAAGCCCTCAAAATCCCGTGGATTCGGAATCAAAATGCTGTGGTTGCCAGTATCCAGCATGACGCCGCAATTCATGGTGAACGAATAGATGTGATACAGCGGCAGCGGCGCGATAACCGTTTCGCAGGCTTCGCCTAAACGAACCGTTAACAGCGGCTTCAATTGCGCCACATTCGAGACAAGGTTGCGATGAGTCAGCATAGCGCCCTTGGCGACGCCAGTGGTGCCGCCAGTGTACTGCAACACGGCGATATCGTCAGAGTTGACGTCAACCGGCTTAAACGTATAGCGCGCGCCCAGAGACATCACTTTAGTGAACGGCACGGCGTTAGGAATGTTATAGGGCGGCACCATCTTTTTGATGTACTTGATCGCCGCATTCATCACCATGCGCTTGATAGGCGGGTGCATGTCGGGAATTTGCGCCACGATAACGTGCTCTACGCCGGTATGTGGAATCACTTCCTGCGCCTGGGAGGCCATATTGGCCAGAACCACCAGCGCCTTGGCGCCGGAATCGTTGAACTGATGCTCCATTTCCCGCGGCGTGTACAGCGGGTTGGTGTTGACCACAATAAGGCCCGCCCGCATAGCGCCGAATACGGCGATTGGATACTGCAGCAGATTGGGCATTTGAATCGCAATGCGGTCGCCGGGCTTCAGGTTGGTTTCGTTCTGCAGATAGGCGGCGAATGCGCGAGTGTACTTCTCCATTTCGCCATAAGTCATGGTGGCGCCGACGGCGGTGAACGCAGGCTTGTCCGCGTAACGTTTGCACGCCTGTTCGAACATGTCGACTACCGATTTGTATTTCCCCAATTCAACTTCGGATGGAACTCCGGGGGGATATTTATCCTTGAAAAAATTATCCATACCGCTATCTCCTGGCCAACGCTGTTAATAGGCAATCTGATTTTTATTTGTAATTGTTCTGGAAACGGGACTGGCTGAGAAATGACCGCGTCGCCCCAGGCGACGGTTTCAAGGATGACGGAGCAATGCCGCTGCTAATCGACGCAGGATGCGCCCGGCGCTCGAAATTGCGCCGTAACCCTTAAATGAGCGAATTCCACTGCAATGAACAACGCCAAATCCGCAACAGGCGGCCCTGGCGTCACACTTATTTTAGAAACTCTTACTCGCGATCAAATATAAGCCAATCATCGAATCCCTGACGGCCACTACCCCATTCTTACTTCTGTCATCGGGCGGCGCTATTCTCAGGAGAGTCACCCGGTCGGGTGAATACCCCGTCAAACCGGAACGGTATAGTGGGCTCGTTTTTTATAGTGCGCGATAGAATAGCAGCTTTGTTTTACCTTATGTAGACAAAAGTATTACTTAATTATCAGGGATTTTTCAGCTTGCCTGGGTCCCCAAGGTGTAAAAATAAGGCGACTATAATCGTTGACGCTATAGTCGAGGGTAGCTAAATTGTTGCGAAATGGCGTATAAAACATCAATAAAATCTTATAAATAGCAAACATCATGCGCAACCTGGAAGATTTCCTGACTACCACGGACGGCCATATCATTGGGTACTACAGATGGATGCCTGAAACCCCTGTCATGCGGGGCGTTATTCAGATTTCCCACGGCATGGCGGAACACGCCGGACGCTACCGGAATCTGGCTGAGCACTTTTGCGCGCAGGGTTACGCCGTCATCGCTCACGATCATCGCGGCCATGGCCGCTCCATCGCCAACGGTCAGACTGGTCATTACGCTGATCGCGACGGCTGGGACAAGGTCGCCTCTGACTTACTGTATATGGTCAACCAGATAAAAAGCTGGTGTCCGGAGGTCCCACACTTTCTATTCGCCCATAGCATGGGCTCCTTCATCAGTTTGCAGTGCCTGATCGAACATCGTCCGCCTTTCCAGGGCGTTATTCTTTCCGGCAGCAATTATGGCTCGCCGTTGAAATATCTCGCAGCGGCGACCATCGCCAGGGCGGAAAAGTTACGCCTGGGCGCACGCAGCGCCAGTCGCCTGCTGGATCAGCTTTCCTTCGGTTCATTCAATCAGCGCTTCGCCCCCAATCGGACGGAGTTCGACTGGCTTTCCCGAGACCCGGCGGAAGTAGACAACTACATCAACGATCCCCGGTGCGGCTTCATCTGCACCACAGCCACCTGGATCGCACTGCTGGACGGCCTGCGCAGAGTGTTCACCGCCGCCAGCTTCTCTCGCATCAACCCTGATTTGCCCATTTATCTGATTGCCGGAGATAAAGATCCCGTCGGCGAGTTCGGCAAAGGAGTCAGAAAGCTCGAACGCCGCTTACGCGAAGCTGGCGTGCGCGATCTCAGCTGCACGCTCTACCCCGACGGACGCCATGAGATGCTGAACGAGACCAATCGCCAGCAAGTCCTAAACGACCTTTCCACATGGGTGGCTGCGCACACTCCGTAACAGACGCGTTAGTTAAATATGGATTACACTTACTAATCAGGCAGACAACTAGCTTCCTTCTATTTGTGTGCAACGACAGGGCCTGCACAGGTCAGTCCCGGTCTCCTGCGCCGCCACTCTTCGGCGAGCGTTGTCAGCAACCCAATCAAGTTATCAGTTCATTATGGACGCGCTAGAAAACATTACCTATGACGAACTTCAAGTGGGCGACTCCGCCACTTACACCCGCACACTGACCGAGCAGGAAATTGTCTTGTTCGCTGCGGTGTCCGGGGACATCAATCCGGTGCACCTGGACGCCGAGTATGCGCAGTCCACGGTATTCAAGGAGAGAATCGGCCACGGCATGTGGTCTGGCGCATTGATCTCAGCGGCGCTGGCCACCGTTATCCCCGGCCCTGGGTCCATCTATCTGGAGCAGCACTTAATCTTCAAGCGCCCTGTAAAGTTAAACGACGTCCTGACCGTGACTCTTACGGTGGCGGAAAAGCTACCCAAAAAGCGGGTGGTTCTGGATTGCGCCATTCATAATCAAAATGGCGTATTGGTGGTGGAAGGCCAAGCGAAAGTTATCGCTCCAGATGAAAAGATTTCCCTGGAAAAACCTGTGCTGCCAGCCATTTCCATCAGCCGCGAACACTGATTCGCTTATGGGTATGAGCCATACTCTACCAGAATCAGGCTCTCACGATTCTCCATAAAAAAAGCGCCCTTACACGGGCGCTTTTTTGTTTACCTGGGCTTACAGCAGATCGATAGGGTATCTGATCGCCTGCTTGCTGGCGTTGGATTTGGCGCCAAAGTTCAGCAACCTTAAACGGGCGCAGATCTTCTTCTCGAAGTCAGGATTATTCAGGTTACTTTCCACAATCTTGCACTGTGACACACTACCATTCGCTTCGACCATCAACTCAGGCACAAGAGTTCCTTTCAACGTGGGATCTTGACGTCGGGCGCGCTGGTGAATCGAAGCCAGCGCACCTTTGGCGCCGTCGAATACCTTTCGGATCTCTTCCAGTGTGCGCGTCGCGCTACGTTGATTACTGGAGCCTGAGGAAGACTTGCTGGTAGAGCCGCCGCCGGACGGTTGAGCTTTCTCCTGCACTTCCGTCACCTTACGCGAGGCCAGCGCCACTTGCTGGGTGGATTTATCCAGCTTGTTGCCGTCCACCCCTCCGCTACCGGAAGTAGAGACATTATTCACCAGCTTATCCGACGCTTTCTTGCTGATCGGCGTCGCTGTGTATAGCGGCTGGTCAGAAGCGTCCGCCGTCTCCGCCAGCGCGCGCATATCGGAAAGCTGATCACTCATCGCCAGGAGACCTGAGCTTTGCGCCTTTTCACGAGCCTGATCCACCGTCTGCTGTTTAGGCTGCTCCGCCTTCGGCGTCACCTTCTTCTCAGGTTTTGGCTCTGGCTTAGGTTGCGGCTTCGGCTCTGGCTTGGGGTCGGGTTTCGGTTCTGGCTTCGGCTCTTCTTTCTTTTCTTCCTTTTTCTCTGGCTTCGGCTCCGGCTTTTTGATTTCCGGTTTTGGCATTTCCCTCTTTTCTATCACCACCCGGGCCAGCTGAGGAGGTAGCTCTTCCAGCTCCTGACGCGTTTTCTCGGGCAATTGCACCAATGAGATGACCACCCCTACCACTAACAGCAGCAGCATGGAGAACGCCAGGATCAAATGAAAACGATCGCGCTCTTTGACGTCGACATCCCATGGCAAAGGAAAGCCTACTCTAGCTTTTACCATACTAGGCCTCCTTATCTGCTGCACGTCTTACCGCCAAAGAGATGCTGCTGTACCCCGCCTCAACACAGGTGGACATGATTTTTTTCAACAGCTTATAAGGCAACTCTTTATCCGCCATGATGGTGATAGGTCTACCCTCAGGCGGAGCTGGCGCGGCGACTCGGGAAACCTGGTAGTCCAGTTCCAGCTTGAGCCCATTGATCAGCAACGGCTCCTGGCTGGCCGCAACGGCGACCTTACTGACTACTCGACCGCTAACCAGAATGTCGTCATCAGTCACGGTGACCGTTAACTGCTCCGTCGGCGGCTGATCCGCGATGGATACTGGCAGCTGTACAGAGCCACTCTGCTTCAGGACCTGAACGTCGGATGAGTTCACCATCAGGAAGAACACCAGAATGGTGAAAATATCCATCAGCGACACCAGGTTCAGCGACGCGGTTTTGTGCATTCTGCGGTAGTGGCGTTGATAACGCTTGGCGCGACTCGACTGCTTCATTGCGCGCCTCCCGCCGGAATAATCTCAGGGGCATCGGCAATGGAGATGTCAGGAAACAACTCTGCGTTGACAACGCTGCCCGCCACGACTGTTTTATAAGAACGCACTTTATCCATCACACTGACCAGTGTCTGGTAAGAGGTGCTTTCCTGAGGCAACAACGTAATATCTTTCTTATCCGGAGGGACCCGAGCCTTTATATCCTGCATAGCCAATGCGAGCGTCTTATAGTCGTGCTCGCCGTCCGCCTGTTTCGGGATCTGCATGATGACCCCGCCCTTGTTGTCCGCAATCACCAACTGCTCTTCCAGGATCATGACCTGCAGTTGTATCTGGTCTTTATTGTCCTGGGCGGAGTTAGCGGCTGACTCAGGGAAGTTCAGGTTCAGAACGCTGATTTGAGAGAACACCAGATTGATCAGCAGCACCGGCACCAAGACGATCATGAGGTTCATGAACGCCGTGATGTCCAGGTCAGCGACAGCCTCCGGACGACGGTGTTTACGACGCATCGGGTCTGTCCTATGTTCTTTCTGGGGTGGCTTTCGCTACGGGGGCCTGGGCTGGTTTTTCCGAAATCAGGTTCATGATCTTGATGCCAGCCGTTTCAAAACTGTCCACAATTTCGTTGGTTTTGGTTTGCAGTATGGCGTGCACAAGCAGTAATGGAATCGCGGTCATCAGACCAAAAGCAGTCGTATTCATCGCCAGAGAAATACTCTGAGACAGCAGATTGGCCTTCTCAGCCGGGTCGGCGTTGGCGACGGCGGTGAACGCGTCGATCAGACCAATGATGGTGCCCAGCAACCCTAGCAGGGTGGCGATATTGGCGAGGGTGGCCAGATACTGAGTGCGTTTTTCCACTCTGGGAAGGACTTCCATCAATCCTTCTTCCATGGCGTACTCAATTTGATCGCGGGGCTGACGACTCAGCAAACGGGACAAGCCTGCTTCGACAATTGAGGCCATCGCGGTTTTTGATTGCTTGGCCTGCTTTAACGCATTGAGATAATCTTTGCGCCCGATCAACATGATCAACTTGTTAAAGTCCGCGCGGTTGCTCAATTTGGCGATGCTGAGATAAATATATCTCTCAATGGCGATAGCCGCTCCAACAACGAGCACTATGCCGATTGGCACCATAAATATACCGCCATCTTTAAAAAAGCGAACGATAGTCTCGAACATATCGCGCTGACTCCTTAATCACTTCTAGGTTATTGCTGGTCTAAATCGCCTATCTTAAGGTTTTTACGATAGTACAGACTTTGCCGAAACGCCTGTCTATCTAGCGGTCTGAGCGCGCCGTCCAATTCTTTTTCCGGCTCTGGAATTTTAATCGCCGGATTATCCGGCGTTCCCCAGGGAACCAGGTACAAGACCTTGGGTTGCTCCTGCTCGCCTCTCAACGCCGTTCCTTCAAGCTCGATCAACTCAGCCGCAAAACCTGCGTTACTGTAGAGACCGCAGAGGCATAAGGCAAGTATTTGAAATTTCATACCTTCTCCGCCTATTGGATCCGCCTCTCAAGATCGGCGATCCACATAGCCACCCGCTCGTCGGGACTGGATTGAAGTTCCTGGCTGCGCTGATAATGCTCCAGCGCCCGCACGTAATCACCCAGATACATGTCATAGAGTATAGCTATATTACGATGATAAACCGGTTCATTCGGTTCCGCCTTCAGCGCTCTTTCATAAAACGCCAAGGCTTTCTCAAAATCACCCTCTTCCCGCGCCAAAACTGCCAACTGATTCAAAGCTCTGGCGTCATTGGGGTTTACATCCAGCGCTTGCCCGTACCACGCCTTGGCGGAAGGCGGGTCTCCCTGTTTTTCAGCGATAACGCCCAAGTTGAAATAAGGCGCGCTGAGGCCAGGCTTATCGGCGATCACCTGCTTGAATAAGCTTTCCGCCAAAGCGACCTGATTATGACTCAACGCAGTCAGCGCCTGATCATATTTCATTTGCGCCTGTTCTTCGGAGGCCGTCGCGTCAACAGAGCCTTCCTTGCGCACCGGCGAGCCGGCGCACCCGACAAGCAGAAGCGTCGCAGCCAGCCCCATCGCCCTCCAGTCATTGCAAAGTTTGTGCGACATCCACTTTTACCTCCCGCTTGTCATATCTGGCGGGCAGAATCTCCCGCAACGCCAGATAGCTTTTTTTGACCCACTCGTCGTAAACCCCTTGGCGGGTCCGGCTTGCATTGAGCTCGAGAAACTCAATGGCTTTTTCTTCAAAGGGAAACGCCTGTTCCTCCAACAGCAGGCTGTATTGCTCCCGCTCCAAATCACTCAGATTACCGGGTCGATTGGATTCAATAATGTCTCTGCCCAGTTGGCGATATACCTCGCCCATCATGTAAGTCGCCGCAGTAGCGTATTCGCCAACGCCATAACCATTAATGCGATTGAGGCGCTGCATAATTCGTTTAAGCGCGGTTTGTTTAGCCGCCAGGGATTTGTTTAGCGGCAATGTAAGACGCACATTGTCAAAGGCGGCTTTCTCCTGTTGCGCCAGCGTCCAACTGGCTTCCGCCGCCAATGTGCGACTTGCGGGGGTACGACCAGCGCCGCCGCCCTCTTCAAACTGAATCAAGTTCTCTCGCCACTGGTCCGCCAGCTGCGGCTGCGCGGTTTTAACGTAGTAATCTATTAGCGCGCCCCTGACCTGGATAGCGGTCTCGAACGGCGCCGGATATTCTTTCGCATATTGCAGATACACCTTAGCTGCGTGTTGCTCACGCCCCGCATTCACCATTAGCTCCGCCGCCTGCAACAGGGCTTTGCGCTTACGCTCAGCGTCTTTTTCCCCTGCGGCGATGCGCAGTAGCTCGTCCGCAGCGGACTCTGGGCGTTGGTGTTGTTGATAGGCGTATACCAGCTTTTCACCAATTCCCGCCGTCAGTTTGTGGTCGGGATAACGCTCTCGAAAGTCATTCAGCAAATCAATCACCTCTTTCCAACGCCCAAGATCAATCGCGCGCATACCCGCATCGTATTGAGCGCTGACGCGCACCTGGGAATCCGGCGCTTCCTCGATGACCCTCTTGTATTCAATGAACGCCGCCGCGACGTCTCCACGCGCTTCCGCCAGCTCGCCCTGGCTATAAATACTGGCGGCGAAATTTTCCATGAGTACGTCATAATCCGGCGCTTTGCGGGAACGCAACGAGAGCGCCTGTCGGTATGCGTGCTCGGAATCCTGGTATTGGCTCAACGCAAACGCGGAATGGCCGGCGACAGTCCATGCTGCGTTACGGATCGTTTTATCCTCCGTATAGGAAGCGGTCTGGGTGGCGGCATCCAGCGCTTCACCATAATGCTCCATGGCGTAGAGTTCGTTCGCCGCAAACAACAGACTCTCTGTCGCACGGGTGTCCCGGGGGAACGTTTTGGCGAACCGCAGCAGTGCATCCACGCGCCGGGTTCGTAACGCCGGGTCTTCCTGATTGACGTCCACCGCTTTGCTCAAGGCGTTAACGCTCGCATAAGCAGCCTCGTGACGCTGAGGAAAGTCGGGATAGAAATACCCTGCTTTGTCATAAACTGACGCCGCAAACTCCCACTCCTCCAGCAGGAAATACGCTTCGCCTTGTAAATAAAGCGCTTCGGCGGTTTTCCCTTCAGAGGGAAAGATCTCCTCCATGCCGTCAAAATACGCCACCGCGTTCTGCAAATGAGTCCGACGCTCGACCCCGGCCGCTTTCAAGCCAAGGGCGTACTCTCTTCGTCCCAGATCATCCAGATATTGATAGAGAGAAGGACGTAAACGGGTTTTGGCGGTTTCTTGTTGCGATCGCCAATAGTTAGAAGCAAGCCCCAGTTCGCGGGTAAAACGGGCTTTTTCCTCCCATGCCAGCGAAGGCAGGCCGCCCTGCTCGTAGGCCGCGATAGTGCGGTCATGAAAGTCGCTGCGATCCGTGGCCGTCGGGTAGGCGGCGATATAAGCCTGCGCGCTGGCGGCGGCGTCCTGATAACGCTCGCGCTGCAGGTAGTAGTCGTACAAAGCTGCATACAATTTAGGGGCTAATGGACGATAGTCGCCCAAGGCGATGGCCGCCTTAAGGGTTTCCGGCCCTTTGCCATAGCTGGCCATGATGCTGATAATGCGTAAAGCGTCATCCCCCGCTTCGCGTACGCCGGGCTCTTCCTCTCCAGCTGGATTAGCGTTGGACTCCAAATGTGACAGAACCTGCAAAAAAGTCTGCAATGACGCGCTGAAGTTTTCCTGTTTAAACTGCGTCCACCCCAGCATATAACGCGCCTTGGACGACAGATCGCCGGCGCCCCGATCCGCCAGCACGCGGCTGTAGGCGGATTGCGCTTTGATATACTCGCCGGCGCTGTAGCGTAACTCGCCGATGCGAAACCACGCCTCTGTCGTATAACTTGAGCGCGGATACTGTCCTACCAATCGCTCCAGACTGGTCAACGCTTTATCGGTACGCCCCAACATGCCGCAGGCGCGCGCCAACTGATAAAGAATACGATCATTGTCTTTATCCCCCGGTTGACGCTGCAATAAGGCCTCGTAACTCTCCACCGCGAGGTTCCAGATGTCGTCGTCGATCAGTCCCTGGGGTTTGGCGTCGTAAAACAGCTCCTCCAGATTAATCAGCCGGTGCAGCGCCTTGATGCGAACTTCCGGGTCAGACGCCTCGCGGATCAGACGACTGTATCGCAACGCCACTTCGTTCAAAGGCGTTCGCGGCGCCACTCGATAGCTGAAATCGATGTAAGCGGGTTTTAGTTCGCCGATTGTTTTGTCCGCCTCGTCCTTCTCTACGATGACGATAGGCGCCAGTGTGTCCGCCATCGCTCGCAGAGGGATAAAGCCGAGGACGCTCAAACTGAGTAGCAAGGTCGCTATTCTCATAACGCCCCCTCCCCGGCTGTCGCCGCACCTGGCGAAACAAGCTGCTTCTTGCGTAGCTCCGCCACAGCCAGGTCGTCATACAAGTTCACTAACGCCAGCTGGCTGCGCACGTGGTAACCATCAATATCGCGCCAGTGCTGCTGCAATAACCTGATCGCCAATTGCGACAACTTTTTGTCGTAATCGTTGATTTTCCCCTCAAGTTCTTGCTGCATGGTGAAGAACTCTTTTTGCAGGGACTGCACTTTACCTAATTGCGCCTTGTAGAGGTCGCCGCCCTGACGCAGATCATTCTGGGTGTCGACAAAGTTCTCCTTCAGCCTGGTCAACGCCTCGTCCAGATCCCGTAGCGCCAATAATTGCACCGCCCGCTGATCCTCAGCCGCGTGAGCGGCGGATTTCGCCAATGCATTACGCTCAGACACCAGTTGATTGAGCTGCTGAGGGCGCAGCCGCTCCAGCGCTCCAGAAGCGTCGCGTTTCGCCTGCCGCGACCGTTGCTGCAATGCATCGGTGAATATATCCATACGCTGCGCGCCATTGCGCAGGGACTGCAAGAGCCCGTGCATCTGCAGCAGTTCCTTGGCGAAGGGAAAGAAATCCGGCTTATCCATCAAGTAATGAACAAAGGCGATCTTTGGCGTGTTAGTGAGCAAATCCGTGGCCAGGTACCATTCCACCTCGCCATTCTGCAAAGGCGCTTGCAACAGTATGTCCAATACGCCTTTATCCTTGATTTCAGCCACGAGCTCATCGACCTGACGTTTTTCCTTTTCATATACCGCAATCGCCTCCAGGTAGGCGTCGAGCGCGGTGGCGCGCAGTTTTTCCTGCTCATAGCCATAGGCGATCGCCTGGAAAGTCTCCGCCACGCCGGAAGAAGTGAGAGCGAATTTCTTGGCCCGATGCCAGGACTGAATGGCGGTGCGATAACGCCCCAATCCCGCAAACGCCATACCGTAGTCATAGATCGCCGCCGGCGCTCCCGGACCGGAAGCATGGACGTTTTTCAGGAATGACAGGGCCTTGTTGTAATCTTTATCTAACAACGCAATATGCCCCGCCGCCAGCAGGATACGATCGCTTAACTCCTTTCCTTCGTAGCTGTCGTCGGTCATGGCGGCGGCGACCCGCAACGCCACCAGGGCGCGGGAGGAATCCGGATCGTCCGCGGCGTAGTTCACGCCCAGGTTGTAATAGCCATGAGCAGCCCACAAACTTCCCTTGGACGCGTCGCCAAGCACCTTGGCGGCGTCCTGGGGACGGCGCAGCTGCAGGTAACTGTTCGCCACGTAATAGAGGGCTTCATCTTTTTTGTCACGAGCCATTCCCTTCATCGCCCCTTCAAACAGTTCCACCGCTGTTCCCCACTCTCCGTCGCGATAGGCGAGACGTCCTTTGATCATCTGCGCCTGCTGCTTGACTTCCGACTCCCTGGCGGTGAATTGCAAATGCTCCAGAAGCGTTTCCGCATTGCGACGCAGACCAAACTGCAGACTCGATTCAATGGCGAGAATATGGTTCAGGTTGTGATACTGATTGCCGACATGATTGGACCCGACATGCTCGTTTTCCAATAACACGAGAGATTGCAGAAAATCATTGGTGTAGTAGTGAAACAACACCTCCCGGTGCAGCAGCTCATCTGCGCCCTCTTCTGCCTGCGCGGCGCCGACGAGCGCACCCAGACAAGCCATAACCCATAACAGGGCGCACATTCGATGCATGGTTGGCGTTACACCTTTCATGACATTCCGCCGTAATCCGCAGCGCTTAGCGCAGCTCTCTGATCAGAAAACGGGGCGGTCTGGCGCCATCGCCCTGCACCCGTAGCTCCAGATATTTGGAGCCGTTTTCTTTGTTGAAAGACAGCGTCGCCGCCTTACGCAGGTATTTATCTCCCGTACTGCGTCCGTTGAAAACAGCCACAGCTTTGTGGGCGCCCGCAGGCAGGTTGCCCATAAACAAACGCTGCACGCCGCCGCGTTGTAATGCCTGCAACTCACGAGCGGAATAGAGATAGGTGGTGGCCATGTCGCCGTCCAGAGTCAGTTCGACGGAGTCCAGCTCAAAGCCGACGTTTTCATCTACGGCCAGAAAAAACACGACTTGCGTGTCGATGGGATACAGGACTTCTTCCTGCAGTTTATACAGCTCGCGATTGAGCTCGATGACGCGTTGCTTGAGCGCCTCCATATCCCTCGCGGACGCATTGTCGGCGGCGCTATGGGCTTGAGTGGAAATGACGAATGTCAGTATGTGCAACGCTGTGATGATTATTCTTGGAATTATTCGCAAAGCCTTCATCCTCTATACCCTTATGAGAGCCGAACCCTCGGGTGAACGCAGAAAGAGACGAGGGCCATGGTAGCATCGGGTCGCCAGCGATAGTGTGAACTCGATTCACCAAACTACACAAATGTTTACAAAACGAGACATAGTTAGCGTTCGCAACTGACGCCTGATTCGCCAGCGCTGCGCAACAAGGTAAGCAATAAAAGGGAAAGTAATGAAAGAAGCGCCGTCCCGCGACGGCGCGTAGAAAAGGTCGGGAGAGAGAGTTACTTACTCAGGTACTTCATGCCCTGCTCCAGTCCGTCGATGGTGAGCGGATACATGTGCTGGTTAACCAACTGACGAGTGATCTCCAGCGAGCCCCCCATGCCCCAGTAGTCCTTGGGATAAGGGTTCAACCAGATCACTTTGTCGAACTTGTCCGTCACCCGTTGCATCCAGACTGCGCCGGCTTCTTCGTTCCAATGCTCAATACTGCCGCCTGGATGGGTAATCTCATACGGCGCCATACTGGCGTCGCCTACGAAAATCACCCGGTAATCCGATGCGTATTTATGCAGAATGTCCCAGGTTGGAATGGTTTCACTGACGCGGCGGATATTGTTCTTCCACACGCCTTCGTAGATGAAGTTGTGGAAGTAATAGTACTCCATATGCTTGAACTCAGTACGCGCGGCGGAGAATAGCTCTTCACACACACGAATATGCGGGTCCATGGAGCCGCCGATGTCGAAAAACAGCAGTACTTTTACCGAGTTATGACGCTCCGGCACCATCTTGATATCCAGGTATCCGGCGTTATTGGCGGTGCTGCGAATGGTATCCGGCATGTCCAACTCTTCCGCCGCGCCTTGACGGGCGAATTTGCGCAGACGACGCAACGCCACCTTGATATTGCGGATGCCGAGGGTGATGGAGTCGTCCAGATCCTTATAAGTGCGCTGCTCCCACACCTTCACCGCGCGACGATTACGAGAGCCGTTCTGCCCGATGCGAATGCCTTCCGGGTTATAGCCATTCGCTCCGAATGGCGACGTGCCGCCGGTCCCGATCCACTTATTACCGCCCTGATGACGCTCTTTCTGCTCCTCAAGCCGCTTTTTGAACGCTTCGATCAGCTCTTCCAGACCTCCCAGGGATTCAATCTTGGCCTTCTCCTCATCGGTGAGCTGCTTTTCAAATTCCGCCCGCAGCCAATCTTCGGGGATCAGCGCCTCCAACACCGCATTCAGGTCTTCCAGTCCCTTGAAGTAAACGCCGAAAGCCTGATCGAACTTGTCGTAGTGCTTCTCATCTTTTACCAGACAGGCGCGGCTCAGGTAATAAAAGTCATCCATATCCGCAAACGCCAGTCCCTGCTGCAGCGCCTCCAGCAGGTCGAGCAGCTCCCGCAGGGAAGCCGGCACTTTGTTCTTGCGCAACGTCAGGAAGAAATCAATCAACATATAGGTGTCCTCCTCTGCTCGGGCCGCAATGATTGCGCCCGTTCATTGCGGCAATCAGCCTTTTCTGCGCGTCATGAACGCCAGTTTCTGCAAAAGATGAACGTCCTGTTCGTTCTTCACCAGCGCGCCGTACAAGGGAGGAATCGCCTGACTGGGATCATGGTTGCGCAATACGTCCTCGGGCAGATTGTCCGCCATTAGCAGCTTGAGCCAGTCAATCAGTTCAGAGGTGGAAGGCTTTTTCTTCAGACCCGGCACTTTGCGCACATCAAAGAAAACATCCAGGGCATCCTTCACCAGGGAACGCTGAATGCCCGGGTAATGGACGTCGATGATCGACTCCATGGTGTCTTTGTCGGGAAAGTTGATGTAGTGGAAAAAACAACGTCGCAGGAAAGCGTCTGGCAACTCTTTCTCGTTATTACTGGTGATGATGACGATAGGCCGGGTGGTCGCACGGATTCGCTCCTGTGTCTCGTAAACGTAGAACTCCATTTTATCCAGCTCCAGCAACAGGTCGTTGGGGAACTCGATATCCGCTTTATCGATCTCATCAATCAACAGCACGGACTGCTGCTCAGACTCAAACGCCTCCCACAGCTTGCCTTTCTTGATGTAATTGCGAATGTCGTGAACACGGTCATCTCCCAGCTGGGAGTCGCGCAAGCGGGAGACCGCGTCGTATTCATACAATCCTTGCTGGGCCTTGGTGGTGGACTTGATGTGCCACTGGATCAACGGCGCGCCCAGAGCTTCCGCCAGCTCTTCCGCCAGCATGGTTTTGCCGGTGCCCGGTTCGCCTTTGATGAGAAGCGGCCGCTGTAACCGAATGGCGGCGTTGACCGCCAATTGCAGGTCGTCAGTGGCGACGTAGTTCTTAGTGCCGGAAAACTTCATGTGTAAAACCTTATACGTTGTGTGAATGCGTCATTATTAGAAGAGTTATAAGCGGATATATTACCCGAAAACATTCAAATATTTCATGCCAGCCGCTAAGCTATCTCTCACACTCGTATCTTGTTATGGCCGGGGAAATCTACTTAATCTGCAAGGAGATAAATAATGAACGTTTACGAAGACAACTCCATGTCCATCGGCAACACGCCGCTGGTCAAGCTGAACCGCGTCACCAAAGGCAAAGTGTACGCAAAAATTGAGGGCCGCAATCCTGCTTACTCCGTGAAATGCCGCATTGGCGCAAACATGGTATGGGATGCGGAAAAATCCGGTCGCCTCAAGCCAGGCATGACTCTGGTGGAGCCTACCAGCGGCAATACCGGCATCGCCCTCGCTTTTGTCGCCGCCGCACGCGGTTACAAGCTGATTCTAACCATGCCCGCCACCATGAGCCTGGAACGTCGCAAGGCGATGAAAGCGCTAGGGGCGGAAATCGTGTTGACTGAAGGTCCCAAAGGCATGAAAGGCGCGATTGAGAAAGCCGCTGAAATCGTCTCTCAGGACCCGCAACAACACTTGATGCTGCAGCAGTTCGACAACCCCGCCAACCCGGAAATCCATGAGAAGACGACTGGACCGGAAATCTGGCGAGACACTGAAGGCGCAATTGATGTACTGGTCGCAGGCGTAGGCACCGGCGGCACCATTACCGGCGTATCCCGCTACATCAAGAACGCCATGGGCAAAAACATCACGTCCGTCGCCGTGGAGCCCACTGCATCGCCGATCATCACCCAAACCATCAAAGGTCAGGAATTACAGCCCGCCCCGCACAAGATTCAAGGCATCGGCGCAGGGTTCGTACCGAAAAACCTGGACCTGGATCTGGTGGATCTGGTTGAACAGGTCACCAATGAGGAAGCGATGGAAATGGCCCACCGCCTGATGCGCGAAGAAGGCATCCTCTGCGGCATCTCCTGTGGCGCAGCGGCGGCGGTGGCGGTTCGTCTGGCGGAGCGTGACGAGTTCAAGAATCAGACTATCGTCGTGATCCTGCCGGACAGCGCCGAACGCTACCTGTCCACTGCATTATTCGACAACTTCTTCACTGAAGCAGAAAACGTGCAGTAATTAGACAACGCCGGTCTTCGCGCCGGCGTTTTAGCTTTCGCCAGCGGGAGTCACTTTCAGTGAGGCAATGCGCTTAAGTATCAGCGGGCTTAACCGACCCTTCTTCATACCAGCGGGCGGCTACTTCTCCATTCCGAAAAGCGATCAGTTCACCAGGACGCATTTGTCGCCACTCTTCATCGACGGTCAGCGGCTCTGTGGCGATCATGGTGACTTTGTCGGTAGGGTTAGTGTGCTCTTCGAAGTTCACTCGTATCTCGCCATCTTCCAATGAAGCACAGCCGAAAGGAGCCTGCCGTGTAATCCAGTGCAATTTAGTGGAGCAGTAGGCGAACAGATATTCCGAGTTGGTGAAAAGCATATTGAACACGCCCCTCGACGTCAGTTCCAGGCAGTTCCGATAAAGCCGTCCTCCGAGACATTCCAGGCTGGTGAAGTCATTGCAGCCACTGGCGACATCCTCAAGCAGCCAGCAGAATGCGTGCTCACTGTCGGTTTCTCCCACGGGACGAAAACGTCCCAGAGCCAGATCCTGATAGGATTTCAGCTGGCCGTTATGCGCGAAACACCAGTAATAACCGCCCAGTTCGCGAATAAAAGGATGGGTGTTCTCCAGGCTGATGTCGCCCACATTCGCCTGCCGGATATGACTGATAACCGTGCGGCTTTTTATCGGGTACTGGCTGATAAAGCGGGCGATTTCCGAGGTTGCGCTGGGGTTAGGATCGCGAAACTCGCGCAGCCCCTTACCCTCGTAAAAGGCGATGCCCCATCCGTCTTTATGCGGCCCGGTCTGTCCGCCGCGAAACATCAGTCCGGTCCACGAAAAACAGATATCCGTCGGCGCATTAGCGCTCATTCCAAGAAGTTGGCACATGGTTAGAAACTACTACTTTTTGTCTTCATCTTCCGAACCGGCGGGCAGATCATCGGTGTCGGATATATCAAAATCTTCCAGGTTGAATTCGTCGTCCATGTCTTTGGCCTTCTCATTGGAAGCCAGAATCTCGTCAGCCAGCGCTTCTGCATCTGTGTCTTCAGAGTCTGGCGGGCTCATGGGCGGCTCGCTCTCTTCCTCTTTCTTGGGCTCTGGCTCAGCTTCCTCCATGCCGAACTCCATATCATCAGCCTCGTTCATCATAGAGGCTTCCTCGGCGACATCAATAGGCTGTTCCAACTGTTCGATCTCGTCTTCCAGATCATGTCCAGACTCTTCCAGAGAGGGGACCTCATCCGGGTCATCAAGCTTAGCGGGCTCCACCGGCTCCCGCACTTCCTTTTCAATCCGGCGCTTCCGATATATCCAATAACCGCCTCCCGTCGCCAGCAACAATATGGTAGCGCCACTGGCTGCGATGATAATCCACAGCATAGCGCTGGAGCCCCCTTCTTCCTTCACCGCCGCGTCCTGCTGCTCCGTAGCCGCCTGATCCTGCATTTCCGGCGTTATGGGCGGAGCGATCGTATCCTCCTCAGGCTGTTTGGGAGTCTCAGGCGTTTTTGCGGCCTCTTCCACCAGGGTCTCATTCATCTGCTCTACGCTGCTGTCATTCACCAGCGACCGATATTCATTCGGCGACGCCTCCTGGCGTGGAAACTCCGCCATGACGCTGTCGGGTTCAAACCGGAAAGCAGAGGCGGAACGGGTTTCCCCTTCCACTCTCAGCATGATTTCATAGACGCCGTCACCCCGGGTAGCCTCCACGTCCAGCTCCCAACGGCCCGTCTCCTGCGTAAAAGGAATGGATTTGATCAGATTGCCGCCATCCGGCCCTTTTATCTTGGCGATAATGGAGGTCTTCGCTTCATTGATATTTGGGCTAAGAGGACTGATCACGATCCGGTAACGGGTATCCTCGCCAGCGCCTGTGGCCTCTAGGTCCACCGCCATCGGAGCGTTCAGAGATATCAGCTGGCGCGACTGTCTCTTGAACGTACGCCCGTCAGCCTGCACCAACACCTCATATCTACCAACCTGCTTGAGCTTGGTGATACTTTCTCGAAAAACGCCGTCAGCGGGCGGCTCGCCCGGCTTGGATATGCGTTTGGTGCCGGACTTGTTGTCTTCAGTCCGGATGGTGACATCCACTGACACGAGATCCAGGAAAGTCCGGTTCTGCACCAACTGCCCATCCTCAAAGAAACCTATCTTAAGCTCCAAATGGTCTCCCGCGTAGAAGTTCGCCGGCAGTGGGTCCACCACCATTTTCAGGTTGCTCACCACCGTCACCCTGCTTCCTGGAGCCAGCTCCGCATCCAGCTTCCACTCCCCTTCCAGCGGCCTTTGCACAGTAATCAAATCGTAGCCAGCCTGCTTGAACCACTTTACATAGTCAGGACGATCTTTTTCGGTGAAACGTTTGCCAGTGGGCTCAATGATGGCGGTTTCCGTATTTTCGCTGGCGCGAAACACCAGGGCGGTAAATTCTTCGATACTGGAGTCCACATCAAACGCATTATCCTCCAGAGGCACCTCTTCAGCCGGCGCTGCGCGCTCAAAAGCCTGCAAAAAGACACGACTCAGTTGTTCAGAAGTTTCCGCTATCGCGTTAATGCCATTACTGCCGATGGAAAGCCGTTGCAGCAACATCTGATCCGCGTTCCTGGAGAGCGCGATGGTGTGAATCTTGGCGCCGAAGCCGGCAATTCTTTTCAGCACCTGGGTCAGGACGCGGTCACGCTCCGCGACGTTCTCTCCCGGTTTTTGTGAAATGTCCACCACGCCATCGGTGAGCAGAATGAAATGCGTGTTGCTGTAATCCTTGCCTGCCACAAAATCTGCAGAGGCTTTCTCCAGCGCTGCGCCAATATTGGTATATAGCGCCGTTGAGCTGATTTCCTTAGCCTTGTCTTTGGCCAGGCGGCGCCAGTTAGGATCTACGACCTGATGCGGCGCCAGTTCATTGACGTACTCCCCAAATGTCCACACTCCCGCCGAGTCGCCCGCCGGCAGTAACTCCGTCACCAGATTCAGGGCCGGGCGTCGCAGGTTTTTGGGGTCATTCTTCTTCATGCTGCCGGATATATCGATGAGCACGCGCACATCCGCAGGCGGAGGCAACTCCATCTGCGCAGAAGCGGTTCGCCACAACATCAGACTACAGCACAGGCAAACGAGAAACTGGCGGAAAAGCAATGTCATATTCGAGCGTATTCCAAGTTGGCGCAGGCGAATGAAGCCGCACAGCAGCCGTCTCCGCTGGAAAAATCGACCGCGGCGGGCGCAGCGCGGCCGTGCCCGCGGCCATCCTTACTTCAAGTTATAGCAGGTTTTGTTGCAACAACAATAAAATACGCAGGAATTGCTTAAAAAAGCGAAGGGACTTAATTGATTTTTAAGTAATTATGTACGCCGTCTAGGCTTAGCTGGCGCGGGCTTGGCGGTGATGAAGAGTTTGCCGAGCACCACTTGCAACGCGAACAGCAGTCCGATGACGCACCAGGCCGCCAGCATCAGCAGCGCAGCCTGCAAAGCAGCGTTGTCATCATGCTGAAGCCAGTTATACGCTGCGACAATATGCGCGGGCGCCCACAGGCCGTCTTTCGGGACTGACATCGCGGGCGTGAACAGCACCACCGCCAACAAGCTGCGCAGGAATAATTGCACGGGGCGGGGACCACAGCGGTTGAACAACGGCATCATTAATGCGTATAAGGCCAGCGCCGCAATCAGATAAGCAGCCCAACCGGCGATATAACCAAAATCAGTCAGCATAATTTTTTACTTTTTAATAACAATTGCTTCAGCCGCTCAAATCATATCGACAAGAATCAGCTCTTCCCAGTCGTCCGGGTCGATGTCGTCTTCACTTATCGTTCGGAATCGTACAGACTGCCCGGACTTTTCCACTGTGGACGAGTCCCCGCTAAGCAATGGATGCCAGTTTGGCAGCGCCTGATTTTCAAAGCGAAGACGGTAAGCGCAGGTCTTTGGCAGCCAGTCGCTGATTTCGGGCAGATTATCCGGGGAGATAATCAAACAGTCCGGGTTGTTCGACGCGCGCGCAGTATAGCAATTACACCGCACCCTTTCAGCATCCAGATAACGGCAGGCCACGGCGGTGAAATACAACTCGTCGCTTTCTTCATCCTGCAGTTTGTGCAGGCAGCACTTGCCGCAACCATCACACAATGCCTCCCATTGCGTGGGATTCAGCCCATCCAATGGCTGCTCCCACCAGTGCGCCTCAGTCATCTTGGTCCTTGCGCCCCACAGCGGGACTTTGTTCACGGGCGCGCACCACATCCATCATGTAATCGTCCTGGGCGGGCGGCATCTGCAGATAGAAACCTTTTTCATCAATGGCGCTCATGACTTCCGCCGCGTTCGCTCTGGCCAACGACTTTTCTTTCGTCAACAGCAGATCAAAAACATGTTGAGGCTTACCAAAGAGCTGCAACAGTGCTTCCGGCAATGCGCTAACGCCCTGCTTCTTATCCACATAGGCATACATTTCCTCTTTCTTCGAGCTTCTGAAGATGGAAATCAGTCTGCGATCCGGGGTCATAATCTGTCTGTACCTCAATACCAGTATTAATGCGAATAACCTGGAGCCTTACGAAAACTATCGGGGCGGCGCGGACTTGTCGTCCTGCAGCCAGCGTTCGAGCGGCGCGGCGCAGATGCGGCCGCGCCAGCCTTGCAACAACTGCGGACAGGCTCCATTGGCGCCCTGAATGTACCAATAGACGAATTCTTCCAATAGCGCCCGGCTGGCGAGCAGGCCTACATTGACGCGATGCTCCCGCGCCAGCTTTTGCGTCAGCTTCTTAACTTTTTTCACCAGGTCCTGATACTCCCGCGGAATCGGCGGACGTATCATGTCAAACCCGGCTTCAGGCTCGTCGCCATCGGACTTCATATGCTCACGCACCATTCCGACCAGCTCCGTTCCGTATCGACGCAGTCCCGCTCCCTGAATGGAGGTGACTTCCGTGAGTTGGCCCAGGGTTCTGGGCCGGCGCTGGGCTATGGCGATCAGTTCATCGTCCGCGCAAATCTTTTTACGCGGAATATCTCTTCCCCGCGCTTCCTGTTCACGCCAGGCCGCCAGCTTCGCCAGCAGCTGCTGAGCGCCTTTGCGCAAACGCCACCCGCCACGCAACTTCAGGTAATAGCGCCCCACATCTTGCACGCCGGCTGCGGCCAGACGCATGGCCTCGCCTTCCTCCAGCACAGTTTCGTACTTACCGGACTGACGCAGTCCCTCCGCTAACTTCTGATACAGCGGCCACAATACCACCACATCTTCCTGCGCGTATTGAATCTGCTTTTCTGTCAGCGGTCGTTGCGTCCAGTCAGAGCGCGTGGCGTGCTTTTCCAGCTCTATTCCCAGGTTCTGCCGCACCAGTGACTGCAGTCCTTCATTCAGTTCGCCATCAAGCAATGCATTGGCGACCTGGGTGTCGAACAAGCTGCAAGGCTGCGACAAACCGACACAGTTAAACAGCTCCAGGTCCTCACTGCAGGCATGCACCACCTTGAGAATAGCGCTGTCCTCGAAGAGCCGGCTGACGCCGCTCCAGTCGTTGATTTTCAGCATATCCACAAGATACACGCACTGACGATCGTAGAGCTGCAGTAACGCAGGCGCGGGATAAAAGGTGGTTCCGCGTATAAATTCTGTATCCACCGCCAGCCAGTCCGTTTTTTCCAGGCGTTGCAGCGCCTCCTGCAAAGCAGCAGGAGTATCTATCCAGAGGCTTTCGTAATCCGGCGGATACATGGCGGAGAGAGGAGTATCGTTAGGCAAAAGGTTTCCGACCTTGCAGTGCGTGACTTAAAGTACCGCTGTCAATCATGCCCAACTCCCCACCCAGAGGGATGCCGTGCGCAATTCGGGACACCGGAATGTTCAGGTCCTTGGCGATGTGAGCGATAAAATGCGCCGTCGCTTCGCCCTCTACGGTGGGATTAGTAGCCAGAATCAGCTCACTGACGGCGCTTTCCTGTAATAGCTGCCTGAGCTTATCAACGCCAATGTCTTCAGGGCCCACCCCATCTATAGGCGACAAGTGTCCCATCAGCACAAAGTATCGGCCTCGATAGTCTGATGTCTGCTCAATCGCCAGCACGTCCGTGGGCGACTCCACCACACAGAGAACACTATCGTCCCGCTTGGGATTTTCGCAAATCGGGCACAGCTCCGTTTCACAAAAATTCTGGCAACGCACACAGCGCTTCACCCGGGTTAGCGCTTCACTCAGGGCAATGGCCAGGTCCGCGGCTCTTCCCTGGTCTCTTTCCAACAGATTGAGCGCCATACGCGTGGCGGTTTTCGCCCCCACGCCAGGAAGATATCGCAAGCAACGAACCAACTGATCAATAGCGGGCGTCAGACTGGAAGACATAGATGGATACTACTCCGTCATTAAAACGGCATTTTGAAGTTAGGAGGAATGCCCAGACCTGCGGTCATGCTGGACATCTTATCCTGGTTGTTCTTTTCCACCTTACGTACAGCGTCATTCACCGCCGCCGCCAGAAGGTCTTCCAGAATCTCTTTCTCTTCCTGCATCAGGCTGGCGTCGATCTCCACTTTCTTCACGTCGTGACGCCCGTTCATGACAACTTTGATCAGACCGCCGCCGGACTCTCCACTCACTTCCGCATTAGCCAATTCTTCCTGAGCTTTCTGCATTTGCTCCTGAATTTTTTGGGCCTGTTTCATCAAATCGCCCATGTTACCTTTAATCATATGTCTACTCCTGAATAATAGGCTCAATACTGTTTTCGATAACCGCTGCGCCAAAGCGTCCCGCCATCATCTGAATATTGGGATCATTGCGAATAGCCGTTTCCGCCTGCTGTTGCAGTTCCGCCCTGCGTCGCTCCGCATACTGCAGAGGCGTCAGCCACTGCGATTCACCAGCCACGACCTCAATTTTAACCGCTTCGCCCAGGAATTCCGACACCGCTGCACGCAGACGCTCTCTTTGCGCCTCATTGAAGAAATCGAGATGCTCATGATCGATAGTAAAACTGACCAGCCCAGGCGCAACCGACTCCAGTGCGCACCGCTGCGCCAGTGTGGCGGTCATTCCACTGATGGCGAGGCGCCTGACGGCGTCCTTCCACACCATTCCCAACATGGTCGGCTCCCCTTCCAGCGGCGGCGTCAAAGGACCGGCAGGGGGCGTCTTAACATCAGCCTCCGTCACACTGGGAGGGGCTGAATTCATCGACTCAGCGGCCCCGGGGCTTTTCTGCGGGCCCGGGACAGACTCAGTTACTGGCTTTGGGGGCGGGGCTACTGCCTCCCTTGCTTGCTGTTCCTGGGCTGGCGCAGTTGCCTGACGACGCTCGCCATGCGGCTGAGACATCGTTGCTGGCGCGGCATGGTTTGTGGCGTCGGAATACCCAGCGTCCGCTGGATAATCAGAATATCCGTAATCCGTATCGGAAGGCCCGGGGTCATCGGCAAAGTAGGCGTCGTAATCATCAACTGGCGGCGGCTCTGCCTCAGAATGCGTGGAGGTCGAGCGCTCTACGGGCTGCGCAGGCGTTACAGGCGCAGCTTCAACGACGGGCTCAGCAGCCTGATCATGCGGTTCCGGCCGCGGTGACTCTTGCTGTGGAAGCCTCTGTTGGGGCGGCTCTTGCGGTGATGGCGCAGCGGGCTCTTCTGGAGCCTGCTGTTGCGGCTCCGGTTGCGGAGCCACAGATTCTTTCACTGACTCTGGCGCGGCCTCCACCGCTGGTTGCGGCGCTGAAGCCGTCTCTGTCTGGGATGGCCCGGGTTGAGCGCTTTCCTTATCGTCTTCAGCCGAGGCTGTCGACGAAGCGGCGGAAGGCGCCTGAATCTGCCTGGCTGATTTAATGTTGGGACGAAACGCGATCATCCGTAACAAGGCCATTTCGAAGCCGGTACGCGGATCGGGCGCCAAGGCCAGATCTTTACGTCCCATCAATGCAATCTGGTAATAAAGCTGCGTATCTTCCGCCGTCAGCGTTCGCGCCAGTTCGCCGACTTGTTGCTGATCGCCAAAGCTGTTATCAACGCCGCCAGGCACCGCCTGCTCTACAGCGACTCGGTGCAGCAATTCCGCCAACGCCTGCAAAACATAAGCGTAATCAGGCGCAAACTGAGCCATATGATTGACTTGCGCCAGCATCGCTGCGCAATCCTGGGCGGCGATTGTCCGCAACAGGTCGATGACCACATGCTTCTCAATGGTTCCCAGCATTTCGATGACGTCTTTCGCCACCAACTTGCCATCGCCAAAAGCAATGGCCTGGTCAGTAAGGCTCATCGCGTCACGCATACTACCTTCCGCCGCGCGCGCCAGCTCCCACAGCGCCGCCTCTTCCGCTGGCACATTCTCGGCCTGCAAAACATGGGTTAAATGACTAACGATACGTTGTGGCGACAGATTCTTGAGGTTGAACTGCAAACAGCGCGACAAAATAGTGACCGGCAGCTTCTGCGGATCAGTGGTGGCCAGCAGAAACTTGACGTGAGGCGGCGGCTCTTCCAGGGTTTTCAACAGTGCGTTGAAACTGGAGTTGGAGAGCATGTGCACTTCGTCGATAAGATAGATTTTATAACGACTGCGGGTGGGCGCGTACTGCACATTGTCGAGCAGCTCGCGCATGTCCTCAACCTTGGTGCGGGACGCTGCGTCAATCTCGATCAGGTCGACGAATCTGCCTTCAGCAACTTCGCGACATACTCCGCACTCACCACAGGGCGTGGCGCTGACGCCTTGTTCACAGTTGAGGCATTTGGCGAATATTCTCGCCACAGTGGTTTTACCAACCCCGCGGGTGCCGGTAAACAGATACGCATGGTGCAGACGGTCCTGATTCAGGGCGTTGGTCAGCGCTTTGAGTACATGCTCCTGCCCCGCCATTTCCGCGAAATTACCGGGACGCCATTTTCTGGCTAGAACCTGATATGCCATGCCACTCCTATCGATTCATAGCGATTACGAGATTGCTTCAAACTGCTCGCCCGGCCCACCTCTGCACGTATGGCGTCACTCTGTAAGCACGGAAAATTCAAACGCATACATTAGCACGCAAGGGGTTTTCTGTCACCGAAACGACATCGCCGCAGACACAGGAAGCGCAACGCAAAAAACCATGAAATTAACAGGGAAATAAGAATGAGGAGGGAGAGATTGGAGGTAGCCCCACCAGCCACACCCCGGCACACATATCCACCGCTGTGGCTGCTCCCTTCCGGGCCTGACCAGGTTCACGGTTTCTTGTTGCGAGGGGACCGGCAGAGCCACCATAGCAAGTCAAGAACGGCTGTTCTTCACAAGTGGCGCGCATCATAACAAAGTCAGATGGCGGGCTCAAGCATGAAAATGACAGAAATTCCGTCGCTTAGGAATTGTGTTTCTTTTCTGCTCTACGAATAAACTCTTCAAGGATAATACGGTACAACTCATCCCCCAGATACTTATCCTCTACGCCAGACTCAATGCTTGGATTATCGTTGACTTCGATAACCGCCGCCCTGTTGCCCTTCTGCTTCACGTCCACGCCATACAAACCGTCGCCGATCAAACCCGCAGCCTTGACTGCCGCATTCAGCACGACTTTGGGCGCCTCATAGGTTGGCAACGTCGCCCAGGCGCCAGCGGCCGTAGAGCCTTCGCCGTGCTTATAAATCTGCCAGTGGTTACGGGCCATGAAATATTTACAGGCGTAAAAAGCCTTGCCATTCAGCACACCGATGCGCCAGTCATAATCGGTGTACATGAACTCCTGAGCCAGCAACAGCGCCGACTGCTTAAACAGCGTTTGCGCCTTTTGCTCCAGCTCTTCCGGCGACTCAACCTTAACCACGCCGCGGGAAAATGAACCGTCCGGGATCTTCAACACCATTGGCAGCCCTAACTCCTGCGCCGCCGCCAGCAACTGCGCCTTGTCGCCTTTGCTGATAATCAGGGTCTTGGGCGTCGGCACTCGATTGGCCCGCAGCAAGTCCGCCAGATATACCTTATTGGTGCAACGCATAATGGATGTGGAGTCGTCCATCACAATCAATCCTTCCGCTTCCGCCTTCTTGGAAAACTTGAAGGTGTGATGGTCAATCGCGGTGGTTTCGCGAATGAACAACATATCGTATTCAGGGATGCGCTGATAATCCTTGGGCTCGATCAAGTCCACCGCCACACCAAGCTGCTTGCCGACCTTCGCCAGTTTTTTCAATGCGCCTTTGTCACTGGGCGGCATCTCTTCTTTCGGGTTGACCAATACCGCCATGTCATAGCGATATTTCTTACGTTCTTTAGGCTTACGCCATACTTTTCGGCTGAATGCATCCAAGGAGTTAGCGAACAGCGTCTGCTCCTGATCATCGAAGCCCTTGGGGCTGATCGGACGCATAGCGGACAACTTCCAGCCGCCCTTCTGCTCAATCTCCACTTCCACGACCGGGCAAGGAAGCTTTTCGAACACCAGAGCGCCCAATGGCTCCAGGTCCGGATCGCTGGTTTTGCCGAAGAAACAGCGGAACGACAATTCCTGATCTGATTTATTGGCCAGCTTCTTCAACGCCGACGACGCAGCGTCGTCATCCAGATCAAGAATCAGCGAATACAGCGAGCGCTTTTCAATTTCATTCAGCGTGCGCACGGAAGGAATGACATGATGCCCCCGGGCTTCGGCGAGCAATGAACAGTAGTAGCCTTTGCTGAGATACTTATAACTACGGCAAAGGTTGATCAGTCTGACGCGATCATTCTTATTGATGGGTAGAGCCAGATAGTCTTCAAATGATATTACGTCTTCACTTGGATAATAGGGGGTCCAATCCTTTAAAGACTCAACGACTATGTAAAGACGAGACATACGGCTTGGGGTTCCTCCGAGAGCATTGGGGATAGGGAGTTATAGCGCTATTAAATGACGAACGTTCATTTTAGACTTGCGCTTCTTTGCTAAGTCTTGCTTAACTTAATTAGCCTGTCCACTACATATTTGACCTTATCCCCAACTATTTCAAAAGCATGAATAAAAACCAGCCGCAAACTGTAATACGCTCAATGGCTCCCCATTACCGGGAAGCCCACATGGAAGATCTCGACGAGCTGGTGGTGCTTGAAGAGTCATGCTTTACCACAGACCGGCTCAGCCGCAGAAGCTTTCGCCACATGATCAAATCCGAGTCCGCTTCGGTCGTGCTGTGCGAAATGGACGAGAAGCTACGCGGCTATGCAATTACGTTATTTCATCGCGGCACCAGCCTCGCCCGCCTTTACTCTATCGCCATCGCTCCAGAATCACGCGGCAAGGGCGTCGCGCGGGCCTTGATGGAAATGGCGGAGCAGTCGGCGATTTCGCGCCGCTGCATTTTCATGCGCCTGGAAGTGCGCACGGATAACCAGGAAGCGATCGGCCTGTACAAGAAGCTTGGCTATCGTCAGTTTGGGGTTTATCACGATTATTACGAAGATCATCGGGACGCCTACCGTTTCCAGAAGCAGATTATCCGCTTCGCGCCGCTGAATCATACGCTGCAGATTCCCTATTACAGTCAGAGCACGGACTTTACCTGTGGACCCGCGTCGCTGATGATGGCCATGGCGACGCTGAATACGGAATACATTCCCCGCAACTGGGAAGAGATTCAGATCTGGCGCGAAGCCACAACCATCTTCATGACATCCGGCCATGGCGGATGCGGCCCCCATGGCTTAGCGCTGGCGGCTCATAAACGGGGCTTCAAGGCGGAAATTTACGTGAATTACGAAGGACCGTTATTTCTCGAAGGCGTCAGACGCACCGAGAAAAAAGAGGTGTTAAAGCTGGTGCACAAAGACTTCATGCATCAGCTCGAAGAAACCGATGTCGTCATTCACAACACCGTGCTGACCCAGGAAATTCTGGAGCAAGAGATCAAACAGGGCAAACTGGCCTTAGTATTGATCAGCACCTATCATTTCGACCAGAAAAAAGCGCCCCATTGGGTAATGATCAGCGCCGTCGACTCGGATTTCGTATATATTCACGACCCGGATGTGGATGAGGAGTCGCACCGGCTCGCCATCGACAACCAATATATCCCCATCGCCCGCGCCCAGTTTGACCGTATGTCCCAGTTCGGACAGAACCGTCTGCGCACGGGGGTGATCATTTCGCAACGCCCCAAACGTACAAGACGGAAAAATGCCTGACCTTTCAGAACGCTTCCCCACCTCCCGCGCGCAACCAGGTCGAATAGATAAACTGCTGGTGGATCAGGGCTATTGTCGCTCCCGCAATCAAGCCAGGGAGCTGATCAGTCTCGGGAAAATCATGCTGCAAGTTGGCGCTGGCTGGGAGGCCGTGTCCAAACCCAGTCAGACGGTGCTCAGCGACGCCAAAATAAAGGTTCTTGATAACGAATTGCAGGAATACGTTTCCCGAGGCGGCCTCAAGCTGGCCGGCGCCATCGCGCATACGGGAGCGGATTTTCTTGGCAAGAAAGTGCTGGACGTTGGCCAGTCTACAGGCGGCTTTACCGACTGCGCGCTCAAACAAGGCGCCGCCTTGGTGGTGGGAGTGGAAGTCGGGCATGGTCAGTTGACGCAATCTTTGAGAGACCATCCTCAGGTCCGGGTATTTGAAGGGATCAACGCCAAAGAGCTTCCCCTATCCCTGCTTGAATTGACGGACGATGAAGCAGGCTATGACTTTGCGGTCATGGACCTGAGCTTTATCTCGCAAACACTAGTATTGAAGTCTGTCGCTGCGCTGCTCGCCGACGGCGGGGCGTTGATCAGTCTGGTCAAACCACAGTTTGAAGTCGGACCGGCTGGCTTGGGCAAAGGCGGAATAGTGAGAGATGCGAGCCTATATAACGAAGTGGAAGAGAAGATCAAAATGGCTTGTGAGGACGCAGGACTCAGAGTGATGGATTACTTTCCTAGCTCCATCACAGGGGGAGACGGTAATCGGGAGTTCTTCGTCTTCGCCCGCAAAGCGGCGAATTCCTGACGAGGCTCCATACAACCGCGCGCCTGCACCCGACTAAGCCGGGACTGCGCGGAGAAGAGATCAATGCAGCGCGCGCTCCATGGGCGCAGAAGGAGCGCCTGCGTCCGCCGTGGCGATAAAGCCGCAGTCGAGACATTCACGAATGATATCCTGCTTGGCTTCCAGTGCGTTTCTCAGGAAAACGCCCAATTGCTCCTTGGTGATGCCTGCTGAGACCCACAGGGTATCGCACATGATGACGCGGGGAGCGCCATCGTCCGCCAGATCGGCGAAAGTTTTGATATTGGCGTATGCGCCATTCAAACGGGGCAATTCAGCAACCAGATTCAACAAAGCGGACGCTCTCAGCTCCACTTCGGTGGTAAAGATCAGACATTCCTGCTCCAGAAACACCCGGCTTTCCAACACCCCTTCCTGGCTTTGCAGGTCAGCGATGTGCACACCCTGGCACTGCCCGCAAAGGTAGTGATCAACTTCCAGGTCTTTTAGCCATTTAAGCAGGCTATCACTATTAATAAACTGAATATGGGGCATGTAAACACTACTCTTACGCTTAACGCGGTGGCCTTCAAAGCCGCGGATTATAAAGTAACCATCCCTATATGAGTAGACCTTAGCAACCTATATCGGCCCCAGCCAAGGACTGCGAGCCAAGGATCTGGTCGATGCGCGACCATTTTCTTTGACGGGGTTTCTCATCCTGCATCGCTTTCCTTGATACCACTGCATTAAAGACAGTGATACGGGGGATCAAACCATGAAACTTATTAAAATGCTGCAAAAACTGAGCGGAAAAACCGCTACTGAAACCGAGTCCGAATATAGCCCGAAAGCAGTTAAAGCCGTTGATCCACGGGACCTGACCGGACAATGGGGTATGAGCGCCACCGATGCGCTGCAAGTCAACTTCGTCACCCGTGAGTGCGGTAAGCGCTAGTCGCTCAGCTGGCTTTGCGCTGTTCTTATTCCTTTCTAAACAATATTTAACGGCCTGGCGCACGTCGCTCCGGGCCGCACCTATTGACTCCCCCTGCGCCTCTTGCGAAAGTTTTGCTTTCCCTGTTCCCGATGAAGGATGCGCTATGCCTGCAGTAACCCGGTTCTGCAAAAAATCCCGTCTATTAATACTTACTCTTGGACTTTCCTTGCCTTTCGCCGCCCACGCCGACTTCGCGGAGTGCGTGGCTGGACTGCAGGAAAAAGCAAAACAGGAAGGGATTTCCGAGAAGGTCGTCAAGGAGGCGCTAGGTCAGGTCAAGCTTAGTGAACGCGTCATAGAGCTGGACGGCAAGCAACCTGAATTCATAGACACCTTCACCAATTACCTTAACCGCCGCGTTACGGATGAGCGGGTGAACAAAGGCCGTGAAATGCTGGCCAAACACGGCCCCCTATTTGAACAAATCGCCAAGGAGACTGGAGTTCCCGCTCAGTATCTGGTTGCGTTCTGGGGACTGGAGACCAACTACGGCGGCTACACCGGTAAAATGCCCATTCTGGATTCTCTCGCCACCCTCGCCTGCGACCCGCGTCGCAGCGCCTATTTCACTGGCGAATTAATGTCAGCATTAAAAATCATCGAGAAAGGCGATGTAACTGTGGACAAAATGCTCGGCTCCTGGGCTGGCGCCATGGGCAATTTCCAGTTCATGCCTTCCGTTTATCTTCAGCACGCCACCGACAGAGATGGCGACGGCAAACGCGACTTATGGGGCAGTCTGCCTGACGCAGCGTCGTCCGCCGGTCTGTTTCTGCAGGGTCTGGGGTGGCAAAACGGGTTCCGCTGGGGCCGCGAGGTCAAGCTGCCGGAAAATTTCGCCTATAACGAGGCGGGATTAAAGCGCAGCAAAACGTTGTCAGAATGGAGCAAATTAGGCGTTCTGGATGCAGACGGGCGCAACATGCCGGATTTGGACCTGCAGGCTTCTCTGATTATCCCCGCCGGACATCTCGGTCCCAAATTTCTGGTTTACGATAACTTCAAAGTGATCATGCGCTGGAACCGTTCTGAGTCTTACGCCATCGCGGTGGGCCATCTTGCTGACCGTATCGCTGGCGCTGGTCGCCTGCGGCAGACGCCGCCTGACCTGCCGCGCCTGCCTTTAACGGCCGTCGCAGATATGCAGCAGAAGCTCACCGACAAAGGCTTCGACGCTGGCAAGCCTGACGGCATTATGGGCCCCGCCACCCGGGACGCTATCCGCGCGTTTCAGGAAAAACAGGGCATGATTGCTGACGGCTACCCCAACCCAGAGGTGCTGCAGGCCCTGGACATCAACATTCAGTCAGAATCCTGACTTTGCGCCGCCCGCGCCTGAAACCGCGGGCGGCGCCTCCATTTCAGCGAAACGGGTTTTGCCTGCTTCAGACGTCAAGCTGACTACAGCCAGCTACTTGGAAGATTCAGGGGACGCCGCGGCCTCTTCTCTGAACATTTCATAGTAATCCACCTGCCGTACAAACTCCTCACGGTCGATCGGCTTCAATACTTCGTCATTAATCAAAGAGGCGGCGGAGTCACCCAGACCGGCGAGTTTGCGAGGCTTACGCCAAGGCACGATATAGAGCACCTGCGGCTGCTCCTGATTTCCGCGCAGCGTAGCGCCATCCACCGTGATGACTTCCGTCTCCGCCTGCGCCGCCGGGCTTACCACCCAGACCACAGCGACCAGAGACAGACTGATAAGAATATTCTTAGGCCGGGACTGACGGCTCATACCCTGCCCTCCTGTTACTGTAGTCGACTCTGCAGATCAACAATCCAACGATTCACTTCATCGTCGGGTTGCGCCTGCAGGCTTTGATAAATCTGATACTGCTCCAACGCTTCCTGTAATTTGCCCATGTACAAGTCATAGGTAATTCCCAGGTTCAACCGGGCGGGGGCGTAGGAGCCGTCGATGGCGATCGCCTTCCTGTAATATTCTTCCGCTTCCGCGAACTTACCCTGGCGACGGGCCAGATACCCCAGCAGAGTATACCCTTCAGGATTCAGTCCGTTGACGCTGACCGCCTTCTCGAACATCGCTTGCGCCTGGTCCGGCGCATCGGTATTCATGTAAATGATGCCCATATTGATATAGGGGCCGGACAGCTGCGGATAGTCTTCGCTCACACCTTGAAACTTTTTCAGGGCGGAGCCAAAGTTGCGGGCTTTTTGATCACGCAAAGCGGCGGCGTATTGATTGCGCGCGCCCTCGGGAACCTGAGAGAGGTCTGCGCCGCCTGTCGCTCCACCGTTGCCCGACGGCTTCTGAGGCGAGCCGGAACAGGCCGCCAGCAACAGAGTCAACGCCAGACAACCAACGCGAATACTGCTTTTACAACTAAAGAATGTTTTCACTGAACTCTGGGATCTCTTCCGATTTTTTATAGCGCGCAGGGAACAGCTTCTTCAGCGCCTCAAAGCTGTTTTTCACCCACTCATCGTAGGTTCCGCTCCAACTCCGCTGTGCGTTCGCCTCATGCAACTGAATGGCGTTTTCTTCAAAAGGATACGCCTGTTCCTCCAGCAATAATTGATATTGCTCCAGCTCCAGTTCATTGAGATTGCGGGGGCGCTCCGAATCCAGCAGGTCGCGGCTGAGCTGAGAGTATATTTCCCCCATCCGGTATGACGACCGCGTGGTGAACTCCGCAATACGGTAATTCGCCGTTTTCTTATAGGCGGCCATCGCCCGCTTCATCGCTTCTTGTTTTGAACGCAAGGAGTTTGGCAGCGGAGCGGTCAGTTTAATGCTCTTAAACTGAATGAAGGCGTCATCCGCCAATACGCTTGACGATTTAGCCGCCAGATAACGCATGCGATCAGATCCTTGCGATCCAGAAGCTTCATACCCCTGCACCACTTTCTGCAGCCAGAAACGCTGTTTGATAGGATCATTCGCTTTGGCGTACAGCTCGCTCAACGTATATCCGGCCTCCGCCGCCATGTCCGCCGGCTCAGGATAACTGTTGGCGTAATCCCGATATGTCTCTATGGCCCTCTGCAGCTGACCGCTTTTTTCATAAAGCTCCGCTGACAGCAGCAACGATTCGCGGCGGGTTTCACCGTCCGGGTGACTCTGCGAAATGACCGCCAGTTCGCCGGCGGCGGCGTCCCACTGCTCCGTATTGCGATAGGCCATCGCCAGCTTAGCGGGAACATCTTTGGCCAGCTCATGCTGCGGGTAGCGCTGGCGGAAACCATTCAGAACGGAGATCGCGCGATCCCACTGTCCTTGCTGCAGCATATAGGTAGCCGCATCATAATCCGCATTCGCACGCACCGACGCAGCGGGCGCCGCCTGTCCGACGCGCAGAAACTGGTCAATAGCGCCGTTGACGTCATTCGCCGCGAGCATCAGTTCGCCTTGTTTATAGATACTGGCGGCGAGCAACTCGGAAATTTCCCCGCGCCGCTTGTCATTCTCGGGCATCACCGCCAGCACTCGGGAATAGGATTTCTCCGCTTCCCCATACTGCTTAAGTTCAAATTGACTGTGGCTGATGATCAGCCATGCGCCCAGCAAGGAGGAGTTGTCTGGCGGCGGCGTGCGTTGCGTCAGGCGTTGCGCCACATCGATCGCCCGCGCATAGTCTTTCATCGCGAACAGTTTCTCCGCCGCCGAGGCCATTACCGCGCCCGCTCTCGGATCCGAGGCGTAAGATTGAGCGAAGCGAATCTGGCTCTCAATCTTGCGCAGCTCAATCTGCTCACGCTCATTTTCCGCAGAACCTGACGCCAGTTCATCAAAAGCGGTAATCGCCGCATAACCGGCTTCTGCGCCTTTGGCGAAGCCTTTGTATTCGTACGCGGCTTTTTCGTAGGCGACTATCGCCTCCTCGTAACGCTGTACGGCGAACAGGGTTTCACCACGCAAAAATACCATTTGCGGCGCTTTCGGATCTTGCGGGAAAGTATCCACAAACTCCTGATAATAAGCAGCCGCGCTGGCGTACTCGTCGCGCATGGCGGTGCGCGCCTGCTGGGCGCTTATCTCCTTGCCGTCCAACCCTTTTGCTCGGCCATTGCGCGCCGAGGCGATATTCCGCTCCAGCGTCTGCGCGGCGGCGTGATGATGGGTGGCCAGTTCGTCGATATAGACACGCAGCTTGTCAACGGTGAAGGCTTTGACCTTCTCATCCTGCTGCCGCCAGTAGAAGTCACTGGTAACCCCATAGTTCTTGACGAACGCCGCCTTCTCCGGCAACACCGAACTGCCGAAGCCCGCCACGATGAGCGCCTGAATGACGCGCTCCTGATAATAAGGCGACCATTTACTGAGGGGGTGTAATTCGATAAAGCGGCGATAAACGGAAACTGCGTCCGTATAGCGCTCTTCTTTAACCAGCAGTTCGCCATATTGCTGATAAATCAGGTGTTCATAACTGCGTGCGCCCACTCTCTCAAACAGGCTCGTGACCGTGTCCACTCCATCCAGATAATTAAAGGCGAAGCCCATCACCCGCAATTGATCCTCCACCAGCGTGCGCGACTCCTTGGATAACGCGTCCAGGTCATCCGTTTCCGGCATTACCAGATCCAGCACTCTGACGAAACTGTCCAGTGAGGTTTCGTACTCCCCCTGCTTGAACAGGCACCAGCCATGCATGTACAAGGCCTGCTGTTCAAAGCCGGTTTTGGCTCCGCCGCGAATAACGGATTCAAAGGCGCGCTGAGCGGAACCATATTCGCCATTGGAGAACAGTATCTCTCCACGCCGGAACTGCGCTTCATAAAAATAGGGGGAACGTGGAAACTCTTTCACCAGACGGTTCAGTGTGGTGAAAGAGTCGTCGCGACGTCCTTCCAGGTCATAGGCTTTCGCCAATTGATACAATACCTGGTCGTTTTCCGCCCGATTGGGATATTTCTTTAACAGCCCTTCATAAGCCGAGATCGCCACGGCGAAGTACGCCGCCGATCCTTCCGAATAATCCACCACCTCTTGCGTCACGGATGACTCTTCATTGCGAATCATCTGCAAGTCCGCCAGCCGATATAGAATCTTGGTGCGCGTTTCGGGATCTTCGACCACGGTCAGCAGGTCGGTGTAGTTAGCGATGACCTCATCAATGTTAATGTTCACCGTCTCTTCGCCCTGATCCTCAATGATCGCTGGCTTCAACTCGGCGATCGTCGGCTGGTCGTCAGCACGGCGACTTTGCTCAGAACCGGAGAACAGCGAGCAGCCGCTCACTACGACAGCGATAGCGGTTAACGTCAGCGCCCTCATAAGCCGCCCCCCTCTCCGTCGAGAAGTTCGTCGGATAACCGGGTGCGCGCCAGTTTGGCGGACGTCATGTAGTAGTTAACCTGATCTTTCTGCCGCAATAATTCATCTCTGGCCATATCGCTCACGGTGGTTTTCGCCCGTGTAAGCGCACGGCGCACCTGATCGCTTAGCTCCTGCAAACGAGGCCTGGCGCTATCCACTCGCTGCTCAAGCGTTTCCAGTTGTTCTGATTTGGCGATAAGGTTGTTAATTCTCACGCTGCGCAACGCGTATTCCTTCAGCGCCGCATCCAGCTCCGCCAGCTCCTGCTTGGCCTCCCAAAGCCGCTCGGGGAACTCTTCGCTGAGAGTCCAGTTCAGGAAACCTTCCATACGACGCAGCTTCTCTTCATATTCCGGCACATCCTCGGCCCAGTCGGGGTCTTGGCGCATTAACTCGATTGTGCGCTTTGAGCGCTCAATGATCGCCTTGTATCCCAATTGGTCTTCCGTCAGAAAGTAAGGGCCGTCGCCAGCCGCTTCGCCTTCGGCGATAACCCGGGCCAGAGCGTTGCGTTCAGTGCGAATTCGGTCAGCGTCCAGGGAAGTCATTTTTTCTCGGGTTTCCCGAATACGCGCTTCTCTTGCGATCTTTCGGGTATCGATCATTACGTCAAAGCTGTCCACCTTGCGCAGCCATTCGTTCAAGGTATTCTGCAGCAACGTCAGCTCACGCAGCTCCTTGAGAACACGCTGAAACTCTTCCTGGGCCACCAGATGAGCAAGACCATAGGAAGCCGGGCGCACATCCAGCCGTCCGTATTCATCCACATGAATATTGTCGTCATCCAGGCGGGTGATGCGCAGTTCCGGGTCGCCGCCAAACTCCAGGCTGTCGAACAGGCGATCTTCATCCAGCTCTGCGATATTGGTTTCCAGAAGACGCAAACTTTCCTGGTACTGAGTGACGGCGCCAGCGTAGGCGTTGAGCGCCTTCACTTTTTGCCCAAGCTGCTCATAGACATAACCAATAGCGAAATGAGATTCCTGAATAATGGGGTTAGCGGCCTGCTTGCTGCTTAATGTCTGCAGAGACTGAATCGCCAGACCGAACTCGCCGGAATTGGAGGCCGCCAGGGCGTACCCGAAAAGCGCCTGATCCGACCAGGGACCATTTATGCGCACTTTGCGGAATTCCGTCATGGCGCCGGCATAGTCGTTTTGCTCCATTCTGAGCACACCGGTAGTGAGGCTGATTCTGTCACGCAACGCGTAAAACTCATTGGGGGCGTCCTCGTCCTGGGGCGTCGGCGCGCTAACGCTCTCCAATCGACGCAGCGCCGAATCCAGGTCGCCAGCCTTTCTTTGATTCAGAGCCAGGTTGTAATCCAGGTATGCGCGCCAGTAAGAGTCTTTCGGCAACGGCTGTAAAAATTCTTCCGCCGCCTTCAAATCCTCCAGCCCCAGGGCGGTTTGCCCCTGAAGGTAAAAGTACTCTTCCAGCAATTCCGAATCGGAATCTTCCAACAATTCACGATCAACACGCTGAAATGAAGACTTGGCGTTCTCCCATTTCCTCATCTGGTAATACACTTTGCCAAGGTAGAACCAGGCCTGGTTCCGGACTTCCGGGGTCACCTTGCCTTCCAGCAGATTCTCAAAAATACGCCTGGCTTCGTCGACCATGCCGTATGAAAGCAGCATTCCCCCCTTCAGCACTTGGGGATGGTCGCCATGATGGGTGATATTGTTACGCAATTCACCGATAGATAAATCCGTGAGCGCGCCGTAATAACGCTGCTGATAGAACTCGAACAGCACCTTACCGTACTGCAGATCCAGCGCCCGTTCGGGCTTCTTCTCATCCGCGGCGTAGGCGCTTTGCCCCAGGCACGCAAGAACGAGAAGAGACGGTATTGTTTTTCTAAATATTCTTTTCATTGCCTCAGTGACTACCGGCTACCAGACACAGTTAAAGTTATTCCCATTCAACGACGGTGAACTCAGGTTGGTACTTCTTGGTAGAGTCGGTAATGCGCAACTCCAGTGTTTTGATGTCGGACCCTTTTGCAAATTTCTGAGTCGCGCCACGCTTATAGTCGCGACCGCTGGGCCCTACACCTGTGAAAAAAGCGGTGATTTCATGCTCGCCAGTTTTCAGGTTGCCAATATGCAGACGCTGCATGCCGCCTTTGTAGAGAGCCTTGGCCTGGCGCTGCGTATAAAGGTGGCTGGCCACCGTTTCACCATCAATTTTGACCTCTACCGCATCCAGTTGGAAAAACTCGCCAACGTCGACGGAGAGGAACACCACAAACTGGGTGCTGGCGGGAAACAGCAGGTCTTCCTCCAGAATAAACAGGTCGCGGTTAAGCTCGATGGCTTTCTGTTTAAGCGACTGCACCTGATCCACGATAGGCGTGTCGGGATCCACGGAGGCCATGTCGGCGTCTTCCGCTATTTGCATCTCGTCAGCGGGAGCGGCGTCTTCAACGCCCTCCTCCGCTCGGGCCATGGCCGACAACAGCAGCAAAATCAGGAACAATGCATGGGCCAGGCTGTTTTTGTAATTCATACTTTCAATCCCAATTTAATTAATCGCATCCTGTAACGGATAACATCGCCGCTATCAGTAGGAAGCGGTGACGAAGAAGCGAATCACGGTGGCGTCAAATTCGTACAAAGGCTCTTCGCCCGGAGCGAACCCGGTTCGCGTCACATCGCGGAAGTCCTCATATTCAAATTTCATAAAGTCGACAAACAGGTTGATGCTGCCTTTTTCAATAAAGGAAAAACCTTTATTGAATTCATAAGTCAGACCAACGCCGACGCTGTCGCCGCTATAGGTGCTCAACTCTTTGTCGCGCCCCATAAAAGTACGGACGTCTTCGCCCTCGAACAGGTCGTCGTAGAACTCCGCTTTGGTTTGCTCATAGTGGCGGAACTTGAATTCGGTAATGAATTGATCGCCGAACGGGTGTACGTACGCCAATTCATAGTTGTAGCCTTTGATGTTCCATGAGTCGGAAAAATACCGGAATTCGCCTTTGATAGCCGCCCGATATGGCAGGTAGTACATGCCTCGCACCGCTACCGCGTTGCTCGTTCGCGTTGTGGGGTACTTTTCTATTCTGTACTCATAACCTTTCGGACTGCTGCTATCGAGGAAACGGTATACCCGGTAAGGGTTATTCAAATAGCCTTCATCCGTAATCGTCTCAACATCCAGGTTGAGCAGCGCGTTCTTGGTCAGCACCTGCGTGACGCCAAGTCGGTAATGCTGACGATCCACCTCCTCATCAAGAGACGGGTCCAGTTTGCTGCGTACGTTATCCCATCCTTTCGAGTAG
Organism: Hahella sp. NS-SX17; assembly: GCF_057367735.1. Classification (NCBI taxonomy): domain Bacteria; kingdom Pseudomonadati; phylum Pseudomonadota; class Gammaproteobacteria; order Oceanospirillales; family Hahellaceae; genus Hahella; species Hahella sp. NS-SX17. Next base: position 3,024,942 of record NZ_CM170632.1, on the reverse strand, counting down.
CCCATTGACAGAGTAGTCAGATCACCGAAAAAGTCCTGACTGATATTGAAGTGAATGGATTCAGCGTCAAAATCGTTTTCCTGGCTGTTGGTATAGGCGAAGCTCATGATGGACTTGTTATACAAATAGTCCACGCCCAGGCCGCCTTCCGTCCGCTCTTCTACATAGGGAGTCGCCCTCGCCAGCACATCCACGGAGGCGGCGCTGACGGAGTCGACATAATAGTTAGCGCTCAAAGAGAAACTGGCGTCGAAGTTCTTTCTTACCAGAACGGATGGACCGTCGATCTCCATGCCCCCGCCTTCATAGCGGTGATACATGGCTTCCGCTTTTTCTTCTGGCAACACGGCGGCGCCGGCGGATAATGCGGTCGCCAACAAGCTGAAAATCGCTGCAGTGCGGTGTAAGTTTCTCATATCAATTACAACCGCAGCCTCCGCCAGAGCCGCCTTCAGCGCCACGGGCGCCCTCACGAGCCTGGTAAACGTGATGCATATAAGAACCAGCGATGCCGGTACGGCCGAAGCTCATGATTGGGTCGGCCAGATTATTGCGCTCATAGGGCATAACCCAGGGTTCAATGCTGCTGCAACCTCCAAGAAGCATGGGCGCCAACAGCAGTAATAGCCACTTTTTCATTGTTGTTTTACTCGCGAATCAGCGCTTTGACTTCTTTGATGTAATGATCTTCCGTACCAGGCTGGTAGCCCTTATGCAGATAACGCATGTTACCGTTTCGATCCACGATGACGGTCGTCGGCATCGCTTTCACGTCATACAGACGGCTGACCTTGTTCTGATTGTCGTAAAGAATCGGAAATGTAACGGGGGTGTCTTTCAGAAACTCGTTAGCCAACGAAGAATCTTCATCCACGTTCACCGCAAAAATCGTGAAGCCGAATTTTTCGTACTTCTTATAGATATCTTCCAATATGGGCATTTCCTGACGGCACGGCCCACACCAGGAAGCCCAGAAATTGATCAACACCACTTGGCCGCGATGTTCCTGCAAGCGCAGATTCTTGCCCAGTGAGCTTTTCAGCGTAAAGTCCGCCGCCGGTCCTTTTTTGATCTCCGCAGCGCCTGCGCCCAGAGACATAACGAAAGCGGAGAGCACAAAGCAGAGCGCCGCCACACTTTTAAAGAATTTCGTTTTCATTGCATTACCTCCTCAAACAAATCTTTCTACGACGCCATCCTTCCCAGTCTTTTTCTAGAAGAAAACAGACAGGCCTGTAGTCATTTCCAGGTTATGGGTCTTCTTGTCCTCACCCAGGATATCGGTGTCGAAAATGTGGTCTCTCATGCCCAGATGCAGGGACAACCAGTCAGTCCCCAACATCTGAAACCCCCAGCCGAAGTTGGCCGTCAAGCGATCATCGCCGGCGAACTGAGTGCTTCCCAACCCACCCACGACATAGAAATTGGTATTGAAAGCGTATTTACTGCCCAGGAATATTTCTCCAGGAAAAATGTTATACCCCAGAGAAAGGTTGTAATAAGTCAGGTCGCGCTCATCGTCTTTCAGCAGCTTGGCGGAGCCGCTCAGCTTTTCATAGCTGGTCTCGCTGGTGTCGGTAAAGCCATAGTTGCCCTCAACGAACAGGTCTTCATTAATATGGTAGGCCACGCGCGCGCCTATCACGAAGTTAACGCCGAAGTCCTCCACACTCATCAGGCCAGTGTATACGCCGACTTCAAAGTCTTCCGTGTCAATCAGGTCTTCCTGAACGCGGCGCGGCGTTACTTCCGGCTCAATCAGCGGTTTAACAACTGGCTCCGACTCCGCATCCGCTTCTTCTGCAAACACCTGACCGGCTCCCGCCGCCGCTATTGCGCACGCCAGCGCTGCGCCCGCCACCGGACGCCGCCCGTTGGTTAGAAAAATACGCTTAATCCAATTTTCCATTCTTCTGCTTCTTCGTTTTCGTCGCGGTCTGTGAAGACCACGTAGTCTTTGTATTCCATCCGGATAAAATAACGGTTGGTCATATACCATCTGACCCCGAGCCCGTAATGTACGGCTTCCTCAACCCTGTTGTCTTCATTCACCAGCGTCGCTTTCGGCTTGATGAACGCGGCGCCGGTTCCCAACGTGAAGAAAGGAGAAATACGCCAGTGAGGGAAAGGCTGGTGCACAATATTCAGGTCCGCGATCATGATCTGGGAAAAGTCGCCCAACACCTGAGAGGCCCAAAGCTCTGTTGATAGATTGGGAGTGAAGAGGTAACCCACATACATGGAGTTCACCGCTGCGCCGCCAAAATCGCCAGTAGCGACGCCGCCCTCCCAACTGCGAGAGGAAAAGTCGTCAAAGCGCGGCTCGGTGAAGGCGACTTGTTCGCCGCTTCCATCCAGAGTCATTTCCATTTGGGCACGGCTGGCCCAGCCTTCCTGTCCCTTGGCGTTGCGCACTTTGAACCACTCGGTTTTCCGTTTGAGGATTTCTATTTCTTCGCCTTGCTCAACAACGAAAAATATCGGGTAGCCCCTACCCGGTCCCGTACGGAACTCCAGGTAAGGTTCGGCGACTTCTACCGTCTGATACTCGTCTTCAGCAAAACTCTTCAGTGAAAAACAACAAAGGATAACCAATAAAACCGGGAATATTCTTACCGCTAACAAGTGTCTTTAATCCTGTGGAACGTCAAATGGGTTGTTATAGTACTGCGCTCCAATATCCAGCCACTCGGATATCAACTTCAACTCGACCGGGTCCAGCCATCCTTCATGGCTTCCCCCTGTCTGGAAAGGCGCGAAAAAGCGAGTGCTGGCCACAGCGCCCTGCGGCGTCATCGAGCGATTGACAGCAACCGTGGTCGTCACCGGAATTGGATTGCCATCGTCATCCAGAACCAGTTCGCCGTCTCCATTCGTCTCGAATACTGGGTTGCCCTCATTGTCCAGGACAGGAATCTGACGGTCCACAAGCACTCCTTCGATAAGCTCCTGCTCCGCATCGTTGAACAACAGTTCACGATAGGATTTAAAGTGATCCGCCTGATCCGTCGATGGTCCATCGCTCAAATCCAATTGTGCTTCTGGAACCTGAACTTCCGACATGGCGTCAGCCAGCCCATGGCAGGAGCTGCATGTGTTGTCTGACAGCACTGTAGTCCCATCATCGTCCAAAACCTGACGATTTTTACCCCACAGAGGATGAATATGCGTCTCGTAATTAATCACCACTCGACATTTCGCATCCTTAGGGGAAGCGCATGCGCTAGACACCGGGGCGCTCGTCGCCAAGTCGGCGTAGGCATAACTGAAACTCTCCGCTTTTGCAGTAATATTAGCGTCGGTCCAGTCATCGTCAAATACAATATCAGGATTCAGGTAACGCAACCCGTTGATTCGGGCGTAAGTTTCCGCCATGGTTTCACCCATATCGGCGAACAAAGCCGGTTCCGTATTAGGGAATGGCAATCCGGTCGTGGTCGCGCCGATATTGACAGACGGGGCCTGAGCGCCAGGCCGCCCATGAGGCAATTCGCTGTTGGCCGTATGGCAACCAACGCACTCCATCGTTTCTCCCGGTCGTACCTGCAACCAGTTTTGATGGCGGGGACTGGAGCGCTTACCGGACTTATCCACGATGCTGACCGCAAACGCCACATTCGCCGGCACAGCAAACTTCACTGAGCCATCCGGCTCAACGGGAACATAACCCAGTATCTCCCGCATCAACTGCCCCGCACTGGCGCCGAAGGCGGTCCCAGGTACGTCGGCGATATCCCTGTCAGGCATGGATACCGCTTTGACCACCCGCAAAAATCTGGCGGGACGATCGTCCGCCGACGTCTGCACGGGATCAGCCATGGCGCTAACGCCCGCGGGGGTCGTATCAACGCCGTCAATATCATAGACGCTCCGGATATGCACTACGCCATACCCGGCATCGCCCAGATCGGCGTCAAGACCATCGCCATCCGGAATAAAGTCCGGTCGGGAACGATTCTGCAGCACCACCGCGTCGGTGTATAAGGTATATTCAGTGGGAATGACCACAGGCAACTGCGTGCCGTCCACCGCATTATAAATCCACAGTCCATATAACGGCGGCGCCGCCTGATAGTCGGAATCCTCCAGACGGTCTTTGGTGCAAGGCACAATATCGTTATCGGAGTCCAGCAACCGACACTGACTCCAGCTCACCAACAATCGTCCGGTGCCATCCAGCATGGGATAGGCGGAATTGAAGGTTCCGGCGAGGGTCTGCACATCATCATCCGTGGAGACATCATTGGGCGTCAGTTTGGACTGGCCGTTCGTCAGCAGGCCCCGATTTTCATAGGTGGGCTGATCATGGTCCGTAAAATCCTCTACATCAATGGCGACCAGCGCTCCGCCATAACGACTGCTTTGATAAGGACGCAGACTCACCATGATCCGGCCGTCCTCCAGCTCAACAGGCTTAAGAAACTGCACTGCCTCATTACTGGAGCCCGTGTCATGGCTATGGCGTCCATACAGATATTCCAGGCCAGTTCCGTCAGGATTCACCTGATACAGGTTCATGGAGTTATTGCCGCCCATGTTGTCCCAGCGTGTAAAGACTATCTTGCCGTTCTGGGCGACAAACGGGTCCAGGTCACTACTTTGGTTGAAGGTGATCTGCTTGATCTCGTCTGTATCCGGACTAATCACATGGAGGGCCAGAGCCGGGTCGCGACGGTCTTCATTCAATGCCTCAAACTGCGGTTTGCCTTCATCCAGCAATATCGCCTGAGACTGTCGCTGCCGGGTGGAGGCAAAGACAATACGTCCATCAGGAAGGTAATGCGGACCTATATCATCTCCCGCCTCCGCTACGTTGTCCGAGGCGATCACCCGCTCCAGACTGCGGGAAGCGACGTCGTATTCCCAGATATTCCAGGTTGGCTGCTCGTCTTCATCCGCATCCTCGATCTCCGGCGCACGCATGGCGAAGACGATTTTAGAGCCATCGGAGGAAACATCGACATCTCTTACGTCGTAAAGAAGCCGCCCCTCATCGTTAAGATATTCCGCTCCCCGAAACGCCTGAGAACTAATGTCCCGCTCAGGGGCGCTGGGCGACGCCTGACTTCTCAGATAGAGCACTGCGCCCGGAAGGAAATCGAGCGGCGCACGGGCGTCCAGGCTCAGCAAGTTGTTATCTTCATCAGCCAGCAAAGGGCGTTTCACGTAGGCGATAGGGATATCCTGAATGACAGGATCAGGGTCCTGATTAGCGCCTCCGATACCGCCGCCACAGGCGGCAAGGGCTACAGACAACGCAGACAAAGGAAATATCCGACCAAATCGTTTATATCCAGATATGCATAATTTATTGGGCGGCGTCATTGTTTTATTCATAAGCATTCACAGTCAGTAATGCCAAATGGCCATCAGGCCAATTATTTTAAATTAATGTTACAAGCCGATGAGCTTAATTTATCCCCTGCCCGGCGCCAATTATTTCGACGCACTCCATTCAAACGCTTGTTTAGTTATAAATCCTTGAGTAAATACCAAGTGGAAAATACTTAATATCCCTCCCTTCTGAATTATGTCTTGGACAATTATAGAAGCCAGAGCGGATTTGTAAGTAAGTGTAATACCGTGCGGGCCAGCACAAAACCACGTTAGCCACTTCTACTACACTATTTTATAAAGAATTATGACCAGTTCTGTGTATAGGCCATTTTTCATAGAACATATGAACATTTAATATTTGTCGTTTTATCAATTAATATTAATTATCACCTAACCATTCGTTTAAGCGCACTGCACGAGAGCTGCAGGAGAATATAAAATATGAGTAGTCTAACACCCATAGATAATAAGCGCAGACAGGTTAAGCGTTGCGTTATATCTCTACTCTCATTGGCTTTGACCCTTAGTACTGCGGCAGAGGCAGGCCCCAGGGAGCAGGCCAAGAGAATCCATGATCGTATCGCCGGGGTGCCTCCCAGCGAGTCCGTTCTAAACGACATGGCCAGCGATATAACCTCTGGCGACCCCATCGCCGCCGCCTATACCGCTATGGAAAACAATAATTTTTATGACGTAACCCTGAAGAACATGGTTGCGCCCTGGACCAATGAGGCGCAGTCATTATTTGTGCCCCTGAACGACTATACCGCCACCGTCGTTGGTATGATTCGGGATGAAGATGTTCTGGGGATCGATTTTCGGGAAGTGCTTTACGGCAACCATCTTTATGTCGGAAAAAGCAGCCTGGGCGCCCCCGCCTACTCGCTGGCCAATAACGCTCATTACGAATTTCTGGAAATTCAGGGCGCCAGCCTGAAAGACGATTTAGTGCACACCACCCAGGCGTTGCCCGCAGAGGCGACCGCTGGCGTAATGACCACTCGGGCCGCCGCCAAAGCTTTCTTCAGCGGCGGCACCAATCGCGCCATGTTCCGCTTCACGCTGATGAATCATCTTTGCAACGATCTGGAGCAGGTAAAAGATATCACCCGCTCCCCTGACCGCATTCGCCAGGATGTATCGCGCAGCCCTGGTGGAGACAGCCGAATATTCCTTAACAACTGCGTAGGTTGCCACAGCGGCATGGACCCTATGGCGCAAGCCTACGCCTACTATGAATACGAATATGATATGAACGCCGACCCCGACGGCGAAAACGGAGTGCTGCTATATAACGCAGAAGGCATGACGGACCCGGATACGGGCACTCGCGTACAAGGCAAGTATCATATTAACTCCACCACCTTTGAGTACGGTTACGTCACCCCAAATGACCATTGGGACAACTACTGGCGCGCAGGCCAGAACAGCCTGCTGGGTTGGGACGACAGTCTGAGCGGATCAGGTCAGGGAGCGAAAACCATGGGTATGGAGCTCGCGCATTCAGAGGCTTTTGCGCAATGTCAGGTCAAGAACGTCTTCCGTACAGTTTGCCTGCGGTCGCCGATTAACAGCGCAGACAGAAATCAGATCAGCACGATGGTTTCTTCATTCAAAGCCAGCGGTTACAAGATGAAGCGAGTCTTCGCTGAATCAGCCGCATATTGCATGGGCGAGTGAAACAGGCTGCCTGTTTCGCTAAACAAGAATTCTTAATCGGATTACGACTGTGAATACCATGAGCTCAATACAACAGCAGATAATAAGAGCGGTCGCCATTGCGATCGCCGCGGTCAGCATTCTGCTCAGCGGTTGCGGCGGCAATAGCGGAGCTTCCAATGAGAACCTGCCAAATACAAATCGTCCCGGGCAAGGCGGCAACTATAGCGGCCCAGCTCCAGCGACGGACGACGTGCAACAGTTTAAGCTCGGTCTGTGGGACAAACTTTCTCCCACTAATCGGTGCGGCGGCTGTCATACTTCTGGCGGTCAGGCCCCGATGTTCGTGCACAAAGACGACATAAATATCGCTTACTCTGAAGCGAATAAAGTCGTCAACCTCAGCGATCCCTCGCAATCCCGCATGGTTTCGAAAGTGCTCGAAGGCCACAACTGCTGGGAAAGCAGCGTACAGATCTGCGGCGAGCTGATCACCAAATACATTAGCGACTGGGCTGGCGGCGCTTCCGGCGACACCAAAAAAATTGACCTGATCGCGCCTGCGGACAAAGATCCTGGCGAAACCAAAAACTTCCCCTCTGACTCCGCGCTGTTCAGTTCCACCCTTTACCCGCTGCTGACCGCTAATTGCGCAGGCTGCCACCGGGAAAGCGCAGCGATTCCCCAGTCCCCCTACTTCGCAGCCTCTGAAGTGGATTCCGCCTATGCTGCAGCGAAAAGCAAAATTGATCTGGGCACGCCAGCCAACTCACGCTTCGTAGTACGTTTGCGCGACGAGTTCCACAACTGCTGGTCCGGCTCCTGCGCCAATGACGCAGCGCAAATGCTGGAAGCCGTAAACGCGTTTTCCAGCACTATCGAACCCGACCAGATTGATCCGCAATTGGTCGCCAGTAAGGCGCTCAACCTGACGGATGGTTTGGCGGCGAACAGCGGCGGTCGTTACGAGCAAAATGTTATCGCCTTGTATGAATTCAAAACTGGTGAAGGCGTCACCGCTTATGACACCAGCGGTATTGAGCCTGCGCTGAACCTGACTTTGAGCAACGACGTGGAGTGGGTCGGCGGCTGGGGCATCAAGCTTAATGGCGGCAAGGCGCAAGGGGCTACCTCTAATAGCAAGAAGCTGCACGATCTGATCAAAGCTACCGGCGAGTACACGATAGAAGCCTGGGTCGCGCCCGGCAACGTTACACAGGAAGGTCCTGCGCGCATCATCAGTTATTCCGCTGGCGTCAACGCCCGTAACTTTACGTTGGGACAAGTTCTGTACAGCTACAGCTTCCTGAACCGCACCAGCGAGACAGATCAGAATGGCGAGCCCGCCCTGGTCACAGACAACAATGACGAAGACCTGCAGGCCACACTGCAACACGTGGTCGCCACTTACAGCCCGGCTAACGGACGCCGCATCTATGTGAACGGCGAGTTCACTGACGACGAGGACATGTCGACCTCCGGCAACCTGAACGATTGGGACGACACATTCGCCTTTGTATTAGGCAATGAAGCCTCCAATAATCGCCCCTGGCAAGGCACCATCCGTATGGTGGCGGTGCACAATCGCGCCTTAACGCAGGATCAGATTTCACAGAACTTTGACGCAGGCGTCGGCCAGAAGTTCTACCTGTTGTTTGGAACATCTCACCTTATCGATGTGCCGCAAAGCTATATCGTGTTTGAGGTCAGCCAGTTCGACAGCTACAGCTATCTGTTTAACGCGCCCTTCTTTATCAGCCTTGACCCTGACGCAGCGCCCACCAACATCCCAGTAAAAGGCATGCGTCTTGGCATGAATGGTCGTGAGGTTACGGTTGGCCAGGCGTACAATAACATGGACATTTCCCTGAGCGAGTCCAGCTACACCCCTGACAACGGACAAGTGATGTCTGACAGAGGCACTATCATTGGACTGGAAAAAGGGCCAGAGGAAGACGAATTCTTCCTGACCTTCGAATTGCTTGGCTCCAACAGCAATGTCTATATTGAAGCAACCCCCACGCCTCCCGGCCCGCCCGCCGATGGCGACCCTGTGCCGGAAATCGGGTTACGCAACTTCGATGAAATCAATGCGACAATGTCAGCGGTCACAGGGGTGAAAACGTCAGATCCCAATGTATCAGCCACGTTCGACACCGTTAAACAGCAGTTGCCAACCGTGGAGAACATCAATACTTTCCTGGCCTCCCATCAAATGGGCGTCACCCAGTTAGCGATCCAATACTGCGATGCGCTGGTGGAGAGCACGACATTGCGTAGCGCATTTTTCCCTGGCTTCGATTTCAACGCCAGCGCCTCCAGCGCCTTCTCCGGCGCAGGAAGAGACTTGGTTATTGACCCACTGCTGGATAAAGGCATGGGTGTAAATTTGGCGTCACAACCGGATGACGCTGATGTGAGAGCCGAATTGAATCAGTTGATCGACAAACTGGTTGCATGCGGCGGCGGATGCTCCGCAGACAGAACTGAAACGGTTGTCAAAGCGACCTGCGCCGCCGTACTGGGCAGTGCAGCGATGCTGGTGCAATAAGTTAAACGATCAACGGCAAAAAATTTCGATAGAGGTGGTTTTATCATGGCAAGAAGACGTGGACCTTACGGCCTCGACGAGCCGCTGTTTCATCCGGATCACAAACGCCCGGTCACCCGCAGGGACTTTATCGCCCAGGGCTTTATGGCTGGCGCCGGAACCATGTTTGGCACTTCCATACTGGGCCTCTTCGCCAATCCAAAAGCGGCGCACGCAGCACTGTCTTCGGATTTGGAGTCGCTGAAATCTTCCTGCGGCATCGCGGTACAAGGCGCAGGAAAAATTCCATTCATCTGCTTCGATCTTGCGGGAGGGGCCAACATTTCCGGCTCCAACGTCCTGGTCGGACAGCAGGGCGGTCAGTTGGACTTTCTCAGCACGGCGGGTTACAGCAAACTCGGCCTACCCGGCGACACAACCCCCGCCATCGGTAGCTCTCCCGGCGTTCCTGGCGGCTTCGTCAACCAGGAGCTGGGACTGGCGTTTCACTCCGACAGCGCATTTTTGCGCGGCATTCTGGAGAAAACCCAGGCCACTACTCGCGGCTTTGTCAACGGCGCGGTCATTCCTGCGCGTTCGGACAACGATACCGGCAACAACCCGCACAATCCCATGTATGGGATCTACAACGCCGGCGCGGATGGTTCGCTGGTCTCGCTGATTGGCTCCAGCAGCTCTGATTCCGGCGGCAACTCCATGGCCCCGGCGATGCTGATGAATCCCAAAGTGCGCCCAACCAAAGTGGATCGCCCCAGCGATGTAACGGGCCTGGTGGATGTGGGCGATCTTGTCGGTCTATTGGACCAGTCCGACGCGGTAGCGGTGATGGAAGCCATATACCGTATCAGCGATCAGAAAACCGGCGTAGTCACCACCGACGAGGTAGTAAAGAAACTGGTGGATTGCGGCTACTTGAAGAGCGCCGATCTGGCGGACCGCTTTGGCAACCCCGCTTCGCTGAATCCAGCGCTTGATACTGATATTGTCGGCCCGTCCGGCATATTCACCCAGGCTGAATTCGATAGCGACGGCGAGTTCAGAAAAACCGCTTCAGTAATGAAGATGGTGCTGAACGGTTATGCTGGCGCCGGCACCATCACCATGGGCGGCTTTGACTATCACACTGGCGATCGCGCCACAGGCGAACGACGCGACCTGCGGGCAGGCCGCTGCATGGGAGCCTGTCTGGAGTACGCTGCGCGTCTGGGTATCCCTCTGATGATGTATGTGTTCAGTGACGGATCAGTGGCCAGTAACGGCCGTATTGACGACTCTGCGGATGGACGCGGTAAAGGCGAATGGACCGGCGACAACTCTTCCACCGCTGCGTCGTTTTTCCTGGTTTACAACCCGAACGGCCGTCCCGCGCTGATGGGGTCCTCGATAGAGCAACAGGAGAGGCATCGCCAGATTGGCCACATGCGCACCGACGCCTCCGTGGAAACTGGCTCCAGCCCAGCCGCCAATAACGTGAACCTGCTGGTTAACACTGTGGTGCTGAACTATATGGCGTTGCATGGCGAGCAAAACCAGTTCTCTTCCACCCCAGGATTTCAGCAGCATGGGCTTGGCTCATCTTCCGACCTGGATCGTTTGACTGCGTTTCAACCTATTGTGAGCGGCACTATCGGCTAAGTTCATCATTACCGGACGGTATGCGCAAAAGGGCCCAATGGGCCCTTTTTTATGATGACCGGCCGTCAATCCGGCGGCGTATTTCCAGCGACTACTCGGCAGTCGGCGGCTGCAGTTCCGATGAGTAATGCATTTTGCGGTGGCGGTCGATAATAATCGCATCAATTCCTGGCAGCTTTTCAATCAACTCTAACCCCCTTTCCGCGCCAAGAATAAAAACCGTGGTCGAAAGCGCATCAGTGGTGGTGGCGTCAGGGCCGATGACGGTCACGCTTTGGGACTCCTCCGCAGATTTACCGGTTTTGGGAGAAATAATGTGATGAACCCGCTCACCGTCATGCATGAAGAAGCGCTCGTAATCTCCAGAAGTAGAGACTGCAGTGTTCGCTAAAGGGATCAGCACAGCATTCTTATCCTCCAGGCGCGGGTCTTTCACGCCGACGAGCCAGGGGCGGCCGTGTTTATCACCTAAAAGACGACTGTCCCCTCCAGCGCTCACCAGCGCATACTGAACTCCCAATCCCGCCAGTTTTTCGATCGCTTTATCCACCGCATAGCCTTTGGCGATGCCCCCCAGATCAATGCTGACTCTCGGATCTTTGAAGTGAATGCTGAGCGCCGCAGGGTCCATTTCTATCCAGCGGTAATTGATCGCGGGCAGGTTTTCTTCTATCTGCTTATCGTCGGGAGCCTGCTCTTCGCGATAGTTATAAAACTTACCGATGGAGGCGAACGTGATATCAAAAGCGCCATCGCTCAACTCAGACACCCGCTGCGCCTTTTCAATCAAATGAAACAGTTCCGGCGTGACAACCACCTCCTGCTTAGCGGCAAGTTGGTTCACCTTGGAGATTTCGCTGCTGTCGATGTAGACGCTCATCATCGCTTCAATTCGATCAAATTCCTGGTCCACTGCGGCAAACGCTTTCTCCGCCTCAACGGAACCGCCTTCATCAACCCAGACTTCAGCGCGAATCTTTGTACCCATGCCATTCCAGTCTTTACTGAACCATTCAGCGCTGGCGGATTGAGCAAATGAGGAGAGCAGCAGAACGCCGCCCATCAGAGCAAGAGGTTTCTTCATGGATTAACTACCGGAGCTGATTTGACGCAGAGGTATAACCCAGCCGGCGGGCGATTACAACCAACCGCAGTGCATGAAAGTCCTTTGCTGTCACGGGCATAGACTTTGAGAGCGACCAGGAAGCGCCCCCTCCGAGAAAAACAGGAAACCTAAATGCGGAATTTACGCACCAATTGCGTCAGCTGTTCACTCAAGTTGCTTAGACGTTCGCTGTTTTCGGCGCTACGGTGGGCTTCCTTGTCGGTTTCCAGGCTTATCTCGTCCACCAGCCGAATACGACCATTTACGCCCTGGGCAAGCTGCATTTGAGCCGTCGCCGCGGTGCTGATTTCGCTGTTCATATTGCGCACCCGTTCAATAGCCTGCGCCATTTCATCCAAGTGTGCGCCGGTAGCGCGGGCTTCCTCCACCGTGGCGCCGCCTTTCACTTGGCTCTTATTCATAAAGCTGATGGCTTTTTTCGAGCCTTCCTGCAGCTTCTCCGTCATCGCCTGAATATCCGCCGTGCTATCTTGAGTCCTTGAGGCGAGAGAGCGCACTTCGTCCGCCACAACAGCGAAACCTCTACCCTGTTCTCCCGCCCTTGCCGCTTCGATAGCGGCATTGAGCGCCAGCAAGTTGGTTTGCTCCGCGATAGCGCGAATTACGCTGACGACCGAGTCGATTTGCTCAATTTCGGAACCCAGCTCCTTGATAATTTCAGCACCCTGGCTGATATCCGTCGCCAGCCCTTCAATAGACTCTATGGAGTCCACCACCAGGTTTTTGGTTTTTTCGCCGATCTGGTTGGCCTGCTCCGCGAGTTGGATGGAGTCTTGCGAAAACTTCGAAACCGTATCCACCGATTGCGACAGAGATTCCATATCCTCCCGTAATAATACGGATTCATTACGCTGACGCTGACTGACGTCAGAGGTGTTGTGCGCGCATTTATCCAGTTCGCTGATGTTGTCCTTCATGCTCTCGCTGGCGGACTGAATGCTGACGATGACATCCTGTATCTTGCAGATAAACGCATTAAAATAAGACGCCAGCACCGCAATCTCTCCCTTGCTGCCAACCTCTACCCTTTGCGTCAGGTCGCCCTCTCCTTCGGCGATATCCATTACTCGCCGCGTAATCGCTTTGATAGGCTTGATCACCACGTTAAGAATAATGATCGACACCAGCACAAAAGATATCAGGGAACCGATAGCGCCGAAGCCAATGGCGCGATTCACCCTGTCCACGACCTGATTGGTCTCCTCGCTGGATTGAGCCACCAGATCGCCAGTGATCTGATTAATCCGGGTAATCGCCGAGTTCATGTCAGTGATGATCGCATCACTGTCGTTGGCGAGTTTGATGGCCTGATCCCGATTATTGAGACGCAGCAGGTACGCATTAAAGATATCATTTTCCTCCTGCAGCTTTTTGATCCAGGCGTTATATTCCCGATAGATTTCATCGATATCCGCCAGCGTCGCTTCGTCCTCCACCATACGTTTGAGGGTCTCTAACGTCGCGATGCCCTTTTTGACGCCATCGTCGAATTCCACTTGCAGCTTCTTCATCACACTGCGATCTTTTTCTGAGGTGTAACGCGTCACCGCGATCTGCAAACTCAAAATCGTTTGCTTCAAATTCTGCGCTTCGATCACCACTGGATAATCGCTTTCGAACATGTTGATAAGGGAAATCATATCCGCCAGCATTTTGGAAATCTTGTCCCCTTCCGCCCGGAACGCAGCGAGAGCAGCCACATTACGCTGCTCCAGCTCAATCGCGTCCGTCTGACTCTTGACGATACTGTCCACCAACCTGTCCAGCTCGTTACGATGAGCTATCAGCAAGTCCACTTGTTCCCGCGTGGAGGGCGACAACTCCGCCAGGAGCGACGCATTCTCCATAAAGCCGGGCGTAAGCGCTTTGATCGTCTCATGCTTGGCGCGCACTTCATTCACTTGGTTGACGGACAGAATGTTGTTCACGCCTTTGGTAGTAATGAGATAGTTAACCGCCAACTCATCAGCAAGATCACCAGAACGATTAACGGTATCTATCAGGTGCGAAAACCGGTCTCGCACCGACGACATGCCGCTCCAGGTAAAAGAAAAGGCGCCCGACACAATGACGGCGGTGACCAATAACAAAGCCGCAACCCGGAAACCTATGCTGTTAAAACGAAAGGAGAAGAAGCGGGAAAAAGCGCCAACCGCCATAAATAACACCTACTAACGCCTGTCAAACCCATTAAAAGCATAGATCACAGGTTAAATATCAACCATTTTTATGCTGTAACAGAATCTTAATAAGTGTTAGCGGCTTGATCCGCATCATGAAATTGACGCTCCGACGCACAAGCTCAGGAAGGTAGCTATTAGCAGGCTAAGGAAATAAGATGGGAATCTGCAGGCTCTAAATTTGGACAGACAACAAAAAAGCGCCTCGATTGAGACGCCTTGCATAAGGTATGACGAGGTTTGTTTGCCGAGGATCAATCCCCGCCCAGGCTGCGCAGAGAGCGCAGGAACAAACCTAAACCGCCTACCGCCAGAACCAGTATGACGATCAACTCAAACGCCGTCATGGAGCGCATACTGAAGTGGATGGAGGAAATAACGCCAAACACCAGCGCCGTCAGCGAGCCAATCGTTAAAATCCAGCCAAGAATGTTTTTCGCGCTGAAAAAAATCAGGCCTACGCCGAACATGAAAGGAATCATCACCATACCGGAAGTAATGCCCCAGTGGCCGCCAAATGCATTAAAGCCGTACAAACGCATGCCCATGCCGAAGCTTGATGAGACGACGATAGAGTTGAACAACATGTACAACCCGCCGCACAGCATGATTAATCCGATAAAAAACTGCCCTACTCCACCGGAGGTTCCGCCAGCGCCTTTCATTGTTCACTTACTCCTGCATCGTCGTTAAATATCGCGCCGCATGGCGCAAAAAATCTGCGCAACTATACCATAAGCGTAGCATTTAGGCGCCACAAACACGGTGAAATTCAGCGTATTCGCGGACTGTTCGGTAAAAAGCACTATTGCTCATCCCTGCACAAGAACATAGCGTTACCCGCGCAGCAAAGAGTTTGTGGCTGCGTCAATCTGTAAAGGCAGCTCATACATTGAGGAAATTACAATGATCAAAGGACAGATCTCTTTTTGGGAAGGCAATGGCGCAACGCAAGATCAAGTGGGTAACACTCTTAGCGGCGGGACTAGTTACGATATCAGTTGTAAGGACGGAGACCACGGCTTCCAGAACGATGAGGCGCGTTCAATGAAGCTGGAAGGCGTTCCCGGCCCGACAGTCATGTGGGTGTACGACAGCCCATTCGCTTCCAAAGACGATGACTGGGCGAAAATCGTGATAAAAGGCGATATTCAGGATTCTGTGGTGGTCGGCACGTTCAACAGCAGCGGCTCCTACGACAATGGCAATGTCACGGTTGAAAGCCATTATAACAACGGCTTGGATGGCAAAATTTGCCGGATTATGATCGAGTATCTGGGCTAACTTCCTTCAATAGGAATATGTCTGACGCATAAACAAACCGCGGCCTAACGCCGCGGTTTTTCATAGACAGGCTACATCCTCGTCATCAGGGGCGACTGAAGCCGCCCCTTCCGACTTGGACCATTAAGCGCTTTGCCAGGACGCGGCGATCGCCGCGTTCACCTGACTCTGCTGCTCTTCAGACAGCGTGATTTCTCCACCAACCGGCGCGTCGAATGCGGCCATCGCCGACACCAACTGCTCGATCCGCCCGGCATCAATCACTGCATCGTCAGTGCGCACCATTTCCAGTTGCTGTGAGTTATCTGCAAACCAGCTTTGAACCCGCACTTGGTCCTGCGATCCCAACAGATCCATCACCAAGTCGTCGCCATCGCGAGAGAACCAGAGGTTCTGCTCGTCGACGCCCGCAGCGAACTGCAGTTGATCCTCACCCGCTCCCGCGTAGTCGTTGATGGTGTCGCGACCATCGCCAGCGGCGAAGTGGTAGGTGTCATTACCAGCGCCTCCGATCAGGTAGTCATCGCCGCGACCACCGGTGAGATGATCATCTCCCGCGCCGCCGTCGATGAGGTCGCCATCAGAGGAGCCGACTATCACGTCCGCACCCGCTTCCGCGATCGTTACCGTGCCAAACCCGCGCTCGTCTGGTAGTCCGGAATAATTCGGAGAACCGTCCAAATCAGGATTGCTCATCCCGAACACGCCAAAGATCTGGTCACCGGTGATTTGGCCGCCGCTGGCGAACTCAATACGGTCGATCGCATGGTCGCCGCCCTTGAAGAAGTTCTTCAAGGTGACCGAATCCGATACGCCGCTCACATTTAGCGTCAAGTGATCGCCGTTACGCTGCAGCCCACTGGAAACCTGGCCAAAGCTGATTCCCTCAAAGCGCAGGGTATCGAAGCCGCCGCCAGTGTTGTCGATGACGTCCTTGCCGCCGCCAGCGTTGAACACATAGACATCGTCGCCGCGTCCGCCGATCAGCAGATCGTCGCCTTTGCCGCCATTAAGAGTATCGTCGCCATTGAAACCGCGAACCAGATCGCGACCGTCTCCCGCCGTCAAGGCGCTGTCGCCGTTCTGCGTGCCGTCGACCGTTTGGTCGTAGGGGCTGGCGGCAGGTATAGACAGGCCGAACACGCCAAAGATCTGCTGCGCCGAAATCTGACCGCCGGTTTCGAACTCGATGTTTTCCACCAAAGCATCTCCGCCCAGGAAGAAGTCCGTCAACGTGACTTGACCGCCGCCACTGACTTTCAGCACCAGATCATTGCCTGCCTTGGTCAGGCCAGAAGACACCTGTCCGAAACTGATGCCGCCGCTGAAGCGCAGCGTATCCACGCCTGAGGCGTCACGCAGCACATCCTGACCGCCAGTGTAGACATAAACATCGTCGCCGACGCCGCCCAGCAGAAGATCGTCGCCCGCGCCACCAGACAAAGTATCATCGCCGGAACCGCCAATCAGAGTGTCGTTAGCGTCAGAGCCGTTGATGACGTCGTCTTCGCCCAGTTGCGGCTGTGGTGTTTCTCCATCGCCGTTGCCGGTGTCTCCGCCATTGTTGTCAGTCCCACCATTATTGTCGGAACCGCCATTGTCGCCACCGGTATCGGTACCGCCGCCGTTATCGCCGCCAGAACCATCAGGCATTGGCGTCAACATCCCAACCAGACTGCTGGCTCTGATGGCGTTGCCGCCGTCTGTCGGCTGGACATAAGCGATAGCGTGTTCGCCGCCCAGGAAGTGATCCTTGACTCGCACTTGTTGCGCCAGATCGCCGTCGACCAGTATCACCAGGTCATTGCCGTCCTGGTGGTAGCTGAGACGAGAGCGGTTAAGTCCATCCAGGAAGAACACCCAGTCCGTGCCGCCGCCTCTGGCGTCAATCACGTCCACACCTTGACCGGCTTTGTAGTAGTAGTGATCGTCGCCGGCGCCGCCAAACAGCATGTCATCGCCGTCTTCACCTACCAGCACGTCATTACCGTCTCCGCCGATAATCACATCGTCGCCAGATCCGACGCCACTGCCATTACCACCGTAAAGATGGTCGTCGCCATCGCCGCCTTCAATGCGGTCATCGCCGCCGAAGGCAAAGATAGTATCGCCGCCGCCCAGGCCTCTGATCAGGTTCTTGCCGTTGGTTCCAGCAATCTGCTCGCCGTCGTCAGTGCCTTCCATGACGTTGTCGTACTCGCCATTGGAACCGCCGTCGTCAGGATCGCCCCCCGCCGCCAGTTTGTTAATGTTGGCGGTGTTGATCATGGAGGAGCCATCCGGCTGCACCCAGTCAATGGCGAAATCGCCGCCCTTGAAGTGGTCTTTGACCCTCACACTGTCATTGACGCCGTCATCAATGGCGATCAATAAATCATCGCCGTCGCGACTGAACGTCAGTCGGCTTTCGCTCAGTCCGCCCCCAAAGAGCACACCGTCAAAGCCGCCGTCGCCATTAAAGATCACGTCATGACCGTCGCCCGGGCCATAGACGTATTTGTCATCGCCCTTGCCTCCGGTCAATTCGTCATCGCCAGCGTTGCCGCTCAATTGATCGTGTCCGTCGCCGCCGAACACCTTGTCATCGCCAGCTCCGGCTTCGAAGTAATCCTTGTCAGCGCCGCCATCCAACAAGTCATCGCCGGCGCCGCCGAAAAGGCTGTCTTCGCCGTCCTGTCCATACAGCTCATCAGCGCCTTCGTTACCTTGCAGGCTGTCGTCGCCCAAGCCGCCTTCCAGGTAGTCATCGCCAATGCGACCCACCAGGTTGTCGTCGCCTTCGCCGCCAAACAAACGGTCGTCGCCCTCATCGCCATCCAGGTAATCCACTCCAGCGTCGCCGTAGATAGTGTCGTTTCCTTGCCGGCCCCAGACTTTATCGTCGCCACCGCCCGCATGGATTTCATCGTTCAGGTCGCGATATCCGGTCAGGGTTTCGCCCGCGTCAGTTCCCAGCGTTACGGTTCGCGCTTCCACGTCCGCGTCACTGAGAACGACGCCATCCGCGAATTGGAACTGATTAACCTTGAAGTGGTTGGTGGAGCCCAGATACCAGTTCTTGATAGTGACGCTATCCGCGCCATTGCTGTGCTCGATGATCAGGTCGTTACTACGACGCGTGAAAGACAAATCGGACGCCTTGACGCCATCACCGAACTTCAGCGTATCAGAGGACGGTTCAACGTTGTTGAACGCCTCGCCTTCTCTGCGCTCGATCAGAGTGTCGCGACCGTCACCCAGGTTGAACAGATAGGTGTCGCCGCCAAATGACCCGTACAGGGTGTCATTACCGGTTCCACCCGCCAGGGTATTCACAGTGTCCGCCCAGGTGTTGGTGTTGGCGATCAGCACGTCGTCGCCAGCGCCGCCCAACAGGGTATCGGAGCCCTGGCCACGCAGTTCGTCATTACCGTCGCCGCCGTCCAGCGTTCCCTGACCTTCCAGCAAGTCTTCTCCTTCGCCGCCAAACAGTTGGCCGGAACCGTACAGTTCGTCCTTACCGGCTCCGCCGTAAAGTTCGTCCTGACCGCCATCGCCATACAGTTTGTCATCGCCAGCGTCGCCGTTCAGAACATCATCGCCGGAGCCGCCATGCAGCGTATCGTTTCCTTCGCCGCCAGACAGAACGTCCGCGCCGCTATCGCCGAATAGTTCATCAGCGCCGAGACCGCCGGATAACTGGTCCTGACCATCGCCGCCGCGCAGCGTATCTGCGCCTTCTTCGCCGAAAAGCTCATCGTTTCCGGAAACGCCGAACAGCGTGTCGTCGCCGTCGCCACCGAATAAGCGATCTTCGCCCGCGCCGCCGTCGAGTCGGTCCACGCCCCCGCCGCCTTTAAGCAGGTCGGAGCCACCTTCTCCATACAGCTCGTCATCGCCAGCGCCGCCGTCGATCTCATCATCGCCGTCGCCGGCGCGAACCTTGTCGTTTCCATTCAGGGTATTGATGACTTCACCATTGCTGAAGCCCTGGATCACATCCGCATCCGCGCTACCGACAACCGCCTGCGCCATCAGCGCCGTGAAGTCCCAGGTCACGCCATCGCTAAACGATACGCTTTCCACGCTGGAAGCCGCAGGCGTCAATTGCTCGCCCAGATACTGGCCAGTGATCGTCATTTGATCATCGCTACCAGGAACGCTGATCACCAGACTGCCGCCCTCACGACGCACGCGTACGGCAGTCGAGACAATATCGGTGAACTCGATGCGATCCGTCCCGTTGGCGTCCGTGATGACGTCTTTGCCATCGCCCTGGGCAAAGCGATACAGATCGTCGCCTTCACCGCCGGCAAGTTTGTCGTCACCCGCGTCGCCAGACAGCACATCATTGCCGGCCCCGCCTTGCAGATCATCCGCGCCAGCGCCACCGGACAGGCTATCGGCACCGTCATTACCCAGTAATGTATCAGCGCCGCCAGCGCCGCTCAGGATATCGTCAGTGCTGTAACCGATCAGGGTTTCATCGCCGTCGCCGCCGATCAACGCCATATCCAGCAAGGTTTCTTTATCCCAGACGGTTCCGTCTGAAAAGCGCACTTCATCAATGGCGTAGCCGGTGGTCCCTTCGTTGCGGAAGAAGTCATGCACCAGCACTTGATCGCCTGAGCCGTAATCCAGCTGCAGGTTATTACTGGCGCGGGAAACTCGGACGTCCGCAGAAGCCACACTGGCGTCGAATACCACAGCGTCAACGCCGCCGCTGTCATTGTTGTTGATGACATCGCGCCCATCGCCGGAGGTAAACTGATAAACGTCCGCGCCTTCGCCGCCAGTCAGGGTATCGTCACCCACGCCGCCGTTCAGCGTATCGTCGCCATGGCCGCCAAGAAGCTGGTCATTGCCGGCGCCGCCAAGCAGTTCGTCATTACCGCGATCGCCATTGAGCAAATCGTTGCCCTGCAAGCCGTCAATACGGTTATCGTTCAGATCGCCGTAGATCACGTCCGCCTTCTCTGTGGCCTCCATGGATTTCGCATTGATGTCTTCAGCAGAAAACAGATGCGACAAACCAGAGCCCGGCAGGAAGAAGCCGATGCTGCGTCCAGCGATGCCGCCAAAGTCCGGGTAGTAATCGCGAATGGTGATCTTGTCGGTATCGGTCTGTTTGAACAATACGTCCAGATGACGACCATTACGCCGGAAGATCACGTCATCCAGTTCAATCTCAGAGACATAGATCGTGATTTTTCCATTGTTATCGTAAATGGAGTCCTTCCCATCGCCTTTGGTAAAGTAATAGTTATCGTCGCCGGCGCCGCCTTCCAGACGGTCGTCGCCTACGCCGCCAATGAGGTCATCATCGCCATCGCCGCCATAGAGGGTGTCATTGCCTTCCTGGCCGAATAAACGGTCATTATCGGCGCCGCCCCACAGTGAGTCTTCACCCAGGCCGCCCTGCAGTTCATCCTGACCGTTCTCGCCGAACAATCTGTCTTCACCTTCCTGACCAAGAATGATGTCGTCGCCGTCTTTGCCATAAAGCACATCATTGCCTTTCAGGCCGTTCAGCACGTCGTTAGTGGAGAAGCCATAGATGGTATCGCTATCGTCGGTGGGCTGAATGGCGCGCTGCTTGAGCTCGTCCAGATCCAGTTCCGAGCCGTCGTCAAAACGAATGTGACTTAACGCGTATTCGCCAAGACCATCGTTTTCGAAATATCGGCTGACAGTGACTCGATCCTGCATATTCTTGTGGAACAGCACCAGGGAGTCGCCGCTGCGGCGCACCCAGAAATCATCTTTGCTGATACCTGGTCCAAATTGCAGCGTGTTAACGTCGGAGCCGTTTTGATTACGGTCGATGATCGTGTCGGCCCCATCGCCCAAGTTGAAGTGGAAGGTGTCGCTGCCTGCGCCGCCATCAAGGCTGTCATCGCCTTTGCCGCCAGTCAGCACATCATCGCCTTCGTCCCCATAGAGCTTGTCCGCGCCATCGCCGGCGTCGATAACGTCATTGCCTTTCTGACCTCGGATAACGTCATTGCCCGCCAAGCCGGTCAGGTTGTCATCAGTGGCGTCATAGCCCCAGATTTCATCGGCTTCTTCTGTAGGAATCAGCACCTTCGCCTTAACTGTGTCGATATCCCAAAGAGTTCCATCAGCAAATTCGAGGAATTCCAGGGCATATCCTGTAGAGGCGTCTTTATTGAAGTAATTATTGATGCGAACAGTTTGCGCACCGTCATCAATGCTGACCAGAAGGTCCCAGCCACGACGCAGTAATACGGTATTTTCCGCCAGGATGCCTGCGCCAAAGACTACACGGTCCACCACCGTTTCAGAATATTCTTCCGTTATTGTGTCATGACCGTCGCCTTTAGCGATTTGATAAACATCCTTACCTGCGCCGCCGGACAAAGAGTCATCGCCACCATCGCCGACAAGCAGATCATCGCCTATATCGCCGCGCAGATTATCGGCGCCCTCACCGCCATAAAGCTTATCGTCGCCTTGGCCGCCATGAAGATAGTCGTTGCCAGCGTCACCGCTCAAAGTATCCGCGCCTGCCTGGCCATACAGAGAGTCATTACCACTTAAGCCTTTCAGGTTATCGTCAACGGCATCGTAGCCCCAAATCTCATCAGCGCCGCCAGTGGGAATCTGTACTTTCTGCTTGACTGTAGCGACATCCCAGACGGTTCCGTCCGCAAACTCAATCAAATCCACTGCGTAGCCCGTAGCGCCATCTTCATTGAAGTAGCTGCTGACGCGAATCAACTGACCTTCTTCGCCAATATGCACCAGCAAATCGCGACCATTACGCGCCAAGCGCACGTCGTTCTGGGCAATGCTGGCGTCAAGGTAAATCCGGTCCTCGCCCGCTGCGTTGGAATTGTTGATGACGTCTCTGCCGTCTCCTGCGCTGAATTCATAGCGGTCATCGCCTTCACCGCCTTGCAGGTTGTCGTCACCAACGCCGCCGACAATACGATCTGAGCCTTTGCCGCCCGTCAGCGTGTCACCGCCTTCACGTCCCTCCAGCACATCATCGCCGCCATTGCCGTTAAGACGGTCTGCGCCTGCGGAACCAATAATGTAGGAGCGGCCTTCCGAGCCGGAGTAATTGTTATTCCAAATACTGACGTCCTGCAGCGCGCCGGTCAGCAAATCATGAAACACAGAGGCGTTTTCATACCCCTGCAACTGGGCGGCGACCGCATTTTCATCAATATTCAGCTGCGTGCGGAATGCGCTGTACACCTGCGCAAGCAGCGTAGCGTCGTCTTTGGAACTCACATTTTTGGCGTATTCAGCCAGAGACGCCTGCAGTTTCGCCGCGTCAGTCACCATCATTTTGTTACTGCTGATGGAGTACAAAGCGCCAGAAAAGGCGTCCGCCAGGACAGACTGCGCCAAAAAGCGATTGGCGAAGTGCATGCTCAAAGCATGGAAACGCTCGTTCAGGTAACGGGTATTGATGCGGCTCACATAGGGCGACTTGCCTTCTGCGAACTGGTTTTCTATGGTTTCCTTGAACTGGGATAGGCCAGAGAAGCTTTCCAGAATCCACAATTTTTCCGGCGTAGACAGGGGCTTGCTGGTATCCAGACCCGCCTGCTCCCGCAGTGCGGTCAGTCCAGACCAGTCCGCGAGCACTTTTTCAAAGTTGTCGTAGACGGTTTTAGCGTCGGAATTAGCCAACGATTGCACCAAAGCCAATGTAGTTTCGTTCTGCGCATAAACCGTTTGTAAATCTTTGACGCTGCCGAAACCTCGCAGGAGCGGCGCCTGAATGCCTCGCTGCAACAGGTCCTGCAATACGCTCTGGTTCAGGGTGTGGGAACCGGGGTCTTTGGTGATGCGGTTATCCAGTTGCAGGTCGAATGCGGCGGCGTACGCCTCTTCACCGTTACGGATAATCGAACCTTCTGCAATGATGCGGTTGCCGTTGCTGTCTTTATCGACCGTTTCATGGTCGAGCTTGATCGCTTCAATCCCCAGGTCTTGTAAAGAGTGCAACTCGCCTTCCTGACTCAGGCCATCCTGGTTAGTGTCAGTCCATACCTGTAATTTGGAGTAAATGGCGTCCTTGGCGTCGATGACGCCGTCTTCGTTCTCATCGCCCGCCACTCGCAGAGCTTCAAAGCCATCCATATCCGCGCCGCCGAACAGCTCGTTGATATCATCAATGGAGCCATTCTCGTTCAGGTCATTGACCAGCAGGCCATCCCGCGCGTTAATCCAGCCGACCCTTTCAGCGATGCCATCGCTGTCGATATCGAAATAAGTAGTGGAAGCCGCCAATGCTGAGGTTTCAACCGTACCGCTGTTATCCAGGTCAAACGCCAGCGGATCGCGTCGCACAACAGAGTTATCAGGATCATGCTCGGGCGGCTCCTCCGGCTCTTCCTCGGTTTCCAAACGAATGCCGAGATCGCCGTTGGAGAAATCATTGATGGTCAGGCCGCCGTTGATGGTAAGCACCGATCCATTCAATTCATAAGTAAAGCGGCCGTCTTTACTCTTATAAATATTCTCCGGATCATCTTCTTTGCGAGTTCCACCCACAAGCGTAGTGTCTTCCAGTTTGACGGTTCCATTGCCGTCAGAATCTTTCAGCGTATCGGAACTATCCGAGACATAGGTGTCGAAACCTTCTCCGCCTTCGAGGGTGTCGGAGCCATCTCCACCTTCGAGGCGATCCTCTCCTTTGCCGCCCTTCAGAGTATCGTTACCACTCTCTCCAAAAATTCGGACGCCATTATCTCCAACCTCTATTTCATCATTGTGTGATGTGCCCTTGATCGTTTCAACACTTCTAACAACTATCGAGCCATCGCCTTTAGATTCCCTTACTGTTATTCCTTCGTTACCCTCTCTTGCTATAACTACGCCGCCAGACATATTGGATATATCTAACGTATCACCTTCGCTATCCTGCTCTTGCTCTCCCATGTCTATATATTCAAGGCCATCTAGTTTTTCAGTATCTACACCAGATATAACCAAAGAATCATTTTGAGCACCTAGCTCAAGTCTCTCGACATCGTATAAATAGTCTCGCCAGCTAGAAATCAACCCGTCGGACTCAATTTTAAAACGGTACTTAAATAAAGCATCCCCTG
The DNA here is from genome assembly GCF_057367735.1 of Hahella sp. NS-SX17. NCBI lineage: Bacteria > Pseudomonadati > Pseudomonadota > Gammaproteobacteria > Oceanospirillales > Hahellaceae > Hahella > Hahella sp. NS-SX17. The sequence goes on along the minus strand of NZ_CM170632.1, from coordinate 3,000,102 downwards.
ACAAATTATCATCAATGGAGACGCTAAGCGAATCATTTACAGTGGTGTATTTAACTGTATCAACCCCTTTACCTCCATCAATAAGATCATCATCATCAGATCCAATTACTACATCATCACCCAAGCCTGCATGAACAATATTGTCGCCTGAATTAGTTTGTAGTTCAGCATCATCACCATAGGTGCCGGAAATATACTCTTCACCAAAAACAGATCCGATACGGTCACCCATGTCGCCAAAAGGCAGGTCATTGCCCAGCTCAAACCCATCATCTTTCGTCAAGCCATATGAACGCCAAAAAAAATCATCTAATGACTTAACCAGATCAGACTGATCTGTATCAAGGACAGCAGGGCCGCCAAATAAATTTATTATGGCCTCCCATCTATTCGAGTTGCCAGCACTCCAAGCAGCCTCCTGGCTTGCCTGAACCATCGCAATTAAATCATAAGTTCCATCAAGATGCTTAACTGTGACACTTCTATATTCGCCATTTAAAGGAATATTGGCGACTACATCTTCAGAGCTTAGAAGAAAATCACTAAAGAAATTGTCTATGCCTAAATAGGGAAACAATTGCGTCCCCGCCCATGGAGCGTAATCCCCTTCCATATGAGGGGTCATACCGCTAAAAACAGTACTCGCAGCGGCTCCCGCGTCGATGGCCCCGAGGCCCATTACACCAGGAAGTTCGCCACCATAATTAATCACGTCATCCACTAAATTAAATGCAATCAAGTTAGAGGCTTGCTGATTCTTTCTTTCGGCCAGAGCTGGATCACCTCCACGAATTTTATACTGTATTTTAGTATAATCCCGGATGTAATCCGCATAGAATCCCTTACCTGTATTGACACCTTGCGCTCCTTCTATCCAACGCCATACAGCAGGGTCTACTCCTTGCTTAGCAACATACTCACCATCGACATGATCGCTAATCATCTCAAAAAGGGCTTTATATAATGGCTCACCCAGCCCAACTTCATCCGGCTTAGAGTTATATTTTAATAATTGATCATCCAACATAACCTTTAATGTCTCAACTTGCTCTTGAGTTAAGGTTATTCCACCATGCCCACGTTCATATACAACTTTTTTTGTCATTCCTTTACACCTAAATCAGTTATCCGGCCATTTATAATCAACTACCATAGCCTTATTTACTATATCGCGAAGCTCTCGGTCATACTTAACAACAACCCCAATAGGCAAGTACTCCTTGTAAAATTTATACATAACATCAACACGCCCCTTTACTACATATGAGACTGTACATTGATTTAGTGGAATAGGTCCCCCTCCCCAACAGTCGACAAAGAAAGGTCGCCCCAAAGGGGTTTTATAAATACTTTCAGGAGCTTTATACCCAACAGCAAGCAAATGCTTTGGGCGCTCATCAGCTGACTTCCAATAGCATGCTTCGAGTCCCTCCTCAGTATACTCGCAGTTGTTATAACTCCCTTTTGCCTGATAAAACCGGTTCTCAGTTCTATCTTGAAGCACTCCAGAACTATTTCCAGAATAGGTTAGAGAAATACTTTCCGGCATTAGCTTCAAATCAGCACTGATACCACCTGTATCTTTCAGTCTATAATTTAGCTTTATACCTTTTGTAGCGACGGGATTATCTGGACAACCTTCTGGCTCCGTAGGATCAGGCCTATGAGGTAGATCTTCACTATCTTTGACTGCTCGGAACTGTAGGCTAGTCTCGTGGGGAAACCTGAATACTGTTTTCCCCAAAGCCACATATACATTTCCTTCCGCATTCTTCTTACATAGGTCAGGGCTATATTCAATATTCCCCGCAAAGCTAGCATTCCTGTTAGTCTCCTCACTATCCGCATATCCATGCTGACTACCAGCTAAGAAAAACAGTGCAATGCTCCAATCGATACACTTTTTATATCTTCCCATTTGTCAAACCCTGCATGCTGTCTCGTATGTATACATCACCACTAAAAAGCCATTAAAACAAAAAAATAAATAAATCTTCCTCCTGATCTCCGCTTCAGTATTCCTCCTCATTAAACGAACCAAAACGACAATTAACGCCTAAAAATAGGCTCTGGGCCAGCAGGCGCCTTTCCAAAGGCTAACTTCTCGACTTATTCATAAGTCGGGTGAGAGTTTCTGGGAAGGAGTCGAACATATGATAGACAATGAACGCGTTGGATTTAGCCTTGAGGTAGTCCTGCGCCAGATCGTCAATAACGGGAGAGAGGTGTTGCTCAAGTTCCTGTGAAGTATGATCAAAATGGCCGCTTATAAAATAAACAGTCTTATCCATAGATAACGTTTCCTTGTGAGCAGTAGGTTCAAAGGCTTCCAAGCTATCTCAACAGGGCGACAAATTAACGCGCTCCATGCCGGCAGGAAGGGGTTCCTTGTTACGAGAGATTCTCCCAATTTCATCAACTCTTAAAAAGTGAACATCTGTTATTTTTATAAAAATCAGACAAATAGCTCATATTTTTAAACCATAAAAGATAACCGGCAAGCTACGCTCTACTCACCCTTAAAATTCATCGTTCGACCTAGCTCATAAAGGGCGTTTATTACCACCATCTCCACCTGCTCTCTGCACTCAATATCTTCTATATAAGTTAAGGGTTCCAAAGTTGAAGCATTTCGGTAAAGACTCTTTACCTCGTATAAATTACCGTTAAAGAAAAGTACAAAGATCGTCATTTCCGGCACCCCAGAATCCAATTGAACAAGCCAGGAATCACTTTCTCTACCTATAACCCAGTAGTCGCCTTCGTTTATCTCTCCGAGCGGAGTCGGATATATATAAGGGAGTCTTGGCAAAGAGCCTCTTGTCATCGCTTTCCCGACTTTGGAACTACCCGATGTGTTAAAATAGCATCTTGCACCTTCAGGAAATTTTGTGCTGTAAGATCTTCTATCACATAGTTCATTGCCAACACGTCACTTTCAAATAGTCAGTTAATACAATTACATTTTAGGCAGATGCATCACACTTAGACTTCAAGCAATTCTAAGAAACCAATACAATCATCACACCGCGTGAAAACCAGCTAGGGCTTATAACCTGCATTACCTACGCGCCAAATTCCTGGCCGTCCCGGACTTCTCCCTCCCTGGCCTGACCCAGGCGATGTCGCAGGTAGAGTCGACGGTCATCTGTTTATCTCGTTGGTTATCGGAGGTGAAGCCGCTTTGGGTAAGAAATCCGGGGTTGTTTCTGGGAGTGTCGAACATGTGATAGACAGTGACCGCGTTGGACTTTCCGAAAAGGTAGTCTTGCGCCAGTTTGTCCGCGCCGCGGGCGTCTCCGACAACAAAACCGGCTTGGTTTTCCAATGCCTGGTCAATGGCCGGAGCGTAGTGTTGCTCGAATTCCTGTGGGGTAAGATCAAGATGACCGCTTATAAAACAAACAGTCTTCTCCATGGATAACGTCTCCTTGTGAGCGGTAGATTTGAAAGGCTTCCGAGCTCTCTCAACAGGGCGACGATTTAGCGTGCTCCATGCCGGCGGGAAGATTCCTTGTTACGAGTGATTCTGCCAATTTCATCAAAAATTGAAAAGCGATTACCTGATATTTTTTATCAAAATCAGAGAGGTAGCTCACTTTTTCAAATAACTTCAGAATTCATAGGCAGGTTTGAGAGATGGCAGAGGAATAGAGGCCAAGCCCTACGGCGTATTTGGCCCCTGTCTGATGGCTGATCCGAGCATGGTTTGCTCAGAACAAGTACAGGAAGTTCAACGCGGCGCTCCATACTGTGCTGCGATCCACCAGCGGCGAGTCAGTGATTTCATCTCCCAGCCAGCGCACTTCCGCTGAATGAGAAATACGCCAGTGTTCCGACAACGCAGTGAACAGCTCATAGCCGACAAAAGGCGTCAACGTATCATCGCCTTCATAAGCGCCGCGGTCGGAGGTTGCTTCGCTGTCGCGCACGCCATAGTAGTAGTCCACGTAATCACTGCTGCGATAATACACGCCCGCCGAAGGGGTCAAGTACATGGTGTCGCTCAACTTTTGTGGTGATGAAAAGCTGGCGCTGCCTACCAGACCTTTGTAGGCCCCCGAGACATCATGCGCGATGGCGGCGCTCAGAGTTCCCTGCTCAAAGGCGTATTCCAGGCCTACGCCCAAATCAATGCTGGCGTCCCGATCCTCCATACCGGCGAAAACGACTGAGTCTGAGGCATCATATCCACCGTCTCCCATCCCAAGATTGATAGTGGCGTTAAAACCACTGTCGCCATCGCCCAGGACTCGATAATCAGCCCCCGTTCCACTGATGCTGAAACGCTCTCCCTGATAAGATACCACGGGGTAGACCGCCAGTTCGTCGGAGCCGCTTACGCCTTTGTATTCCGATTTCCAGGCTGCTGCGCCAATGCCGAGCATAAATTCCCCGGCGCACGCCGATCCGGCGCTTAAACATAATGACAGCGCAACAGCTTTCCTTTTGCTTACCACAAGTTACCTCACTTTCTCTTTGTAATTTAGCGACATAGCCTAACCACGAATGGGCTCGCGCAACAAGCTGATTATTTTGTATCAGAAATATGACATCCAAACATTACTCGTGACACTTAATCACACATACCTAATAACATGGCGATGATATTGGCATGTTGAAAATCAGGCGCATGAATGCGCCTGCGCGGCGGCTAGCCGCGGGAGACAGGGACAGCCCTGTCGTTGGCTTCATTCCTGTCCCAGCCTAGAATGAATAAAGACTTCACGTCGTCTTATACACCAAGAAGGACACAACATGCTTACCTCAGCCGAACTCAGCCGCTACAGCCGTCACCTCAGCCTGCCGGAGTTTGGACACTCAGGTCAGGAGAGACTGCGAGCTTCGCGTGTTTTGATCGTGGGCGCCGGCGGATTGGGATCTCCTCTGGGATTGTATTTAGCGGCGGCGGGTGTGGGTGTATTGGGGATTGTGGACGGCGACGTGGTGGAGGAAAGTAATCTGCAGCGGCAAGTGCTGTACACCGTGGATGATATCGGCCACCCTAAGGCGGAGCGCGCCGCCGCTCGACTGAACGCGCTGAACCCGCATGTGGACATCCGCCCCTATGCGACGACGTTGTCTTCGGAAAACGCCCTGGGGCTGGTCAGTGGCTATGACTTGGTGATCGATGGCTCGGACAACTTCCCCACTCGATACCTGACCAACGATGCCTGCGTGCTCACCGGCAAACCCAATGTGTATGGCAGCATCTTTCAGTTCGAAGGACAAGCCAGTGTGTTTCATCATGATGACGGCCCTTGCTATCGCTGCCTGTTTCCGGAACCGCCTCCGCCGGGCATGGTTCCTTCCTGCGCAGAGGGTGGCGTGCTGGGCGTTTTACCCGCCATGATCGCTGGCATACAGGCGACGGAAGCCATCAAGATTCTCACGGGCATGGGCGACACGTTAAGTGGCCGTCTGCTGCAATACAATGCACTGAGCATGACATTTGACGAATTTCGTTTGCGCCGTGACCCAGAGTGTCCCGTGTGCGGCGACCGGCCCAGCATTACGGCGTTGATTGATTACGACGCCTTTTGCGGCGTCCCCAAAAACTTGGCGCAGGAAGGCGATATCAGTCCAGAGGCGCTACATGCGCGACTGCAACAGGGTGAGAAGCTGACGCTGATTGACGTGCGGGAGCCTTACGAGCGGGAGATTTGCGCCATCGCCGGCAGCCTGCACATTCCTTTGCAAAACCTGCCAGCTCGAATGTACGAATTCAGCAAAGAGCAATCGCTGGTGTTCTATTGCAAATCGGGAGGGCGCTCCGCCGGCGCCCGCCAGCTATTTAGCGATGCCGACTTCCGTCGCGTCTACAACCTCAGCGGCGGCATCCTCGCCTGGGCCGCCAAGATCGATCCAGACATGCCCCGCTACTGATCCCGCCCCATTCCGCCTGCCGCCATGATCAGGAGTCGCCACGGCGGATTAGAACTGCTTATCGAAGCGTACGACATAAATTGGAGGCAGATGCGCGCTCAAGCACTGCCAGTGGTCGCCCTGATCCTCACTCACCCAAAGCCCGCCGGTGGTGGAGCCAAACGCCAGTACGTCGCCGCTGTCGTCCACATCTAATGAATGACGATAGGTCAGATCATAGGCAGGGCCTTGCGGCAGTCCATCGCAGAGCGCCGTGAAGCTCTTACCCCCGTCACGCGTGCGGTTGATGATCAGCTTGCCATCGACTGGCACACGGCGCTCATCCTTTATAGCCGGAGCAAACCAGGCCGTGTTTGGGTCCTGTGGATGCACCGCCACAGCAAAGCCGAACACAGAGGGTAAAACACCAGTAAGTTCCGTCCAGCTATGTCCGCCATCATCGGACCGAAAGACGCCATTATGGTGCTGAATCCACATATGGTCTGGCGATGCGGGACAACTGACCATGCGATGAGGGTCCTGAGACACCGGATTGTAGGCTTGGTCCGGCGGCAGAAAGGCGGCGCGCAGCCCCTGCCCGGTCTGGATCCAGGTGTCGCCAGCGTCCTGACTTTCCCATACGCCGCCGCAAGAGATCGCCAGCCGCACGCACCGCGTGTTATTGGGGTGCACGCAAATGGAGTGAATACCGGGTTTGTCATAACCGCCGCCGAACCAGTTCTCCCGCTCCGGCCGACTCCAGAGAGACTCAATCAGCGACCAGCTTTCCCCCCGGTCCGTGGATTTGAACAAGCCGCCGGGAATGGTTCCCGCCCACAGCGTATCCGGCTGATCCGCGCCGCCAGGAACCAATTCCCAGATCAGCTCCACCGCAGGGCCGTCCTCATCGCCGCTTTTAGGAAATTTGGGAGCCTCGATTTCCGTCCACTCACGCGAACCGGACTCCGCTCTGTGCAACTTCACGCCAAAGTGACCCAGATTAAGCGCCGTGTACTTATTGCCGTTACGCGGGTCCCGCAACACCATGGACACCGGGTCGCCCAGAAAATCCGGCTCCCCGCAGCGCCATTGCCCCTTTCCCGTGCGCTCGTATACAAACAAGCCTTTACGCGTTCCGATACGTAGTTTTTGCTTCATCGCCGCTGCTCCCATCAGATTGAAGGATTGGAGCCGCCATCATCCGCCGGAGAGCGCCTGCAGCACATGTACTTCGGAATCTGGCTGTAACGCGTCGGTCAGATGAAGTCGGTCCCGGATCATCTGTCCATCCACAAAAATCGCTATGTTTTTACGCAACCTATCCTGATCATCGAGGATATAACCCGCCAGCCGCGCGTTATCCGCGAATACCCTTTGCAAGGCCTCCGCCACCGTTCCCGCTTGAACGTCGCGGGGCGGACAGGACAGGTAACGCTTGAGGTTATTAGTGAAAGTGACTGTCGCCATATTTGTAATCGTTATTCCCTTCGTCAGGCCAACATCGTGTTTTGATATTAGCACAGACCACAATTATTAATCAGGCGAACAAAAGGGAGATATAGAGACAGCTAGCGGACCAGTGCGCGAATCATCTCATCAAAGGTTTCTACGCGTATGCTGCGCACCAGGTCGATATATAAGTCCCAGTTCCAGGCGGGGTTGGGACAAGTGCGATGACCGGAATGCGGCGCCTCTTCAATATGGCCGCGGATGCCGGCGGTGTGCGGTGCGGTTTCATGTCGCACGGGAATGCCATAGCGATGACATAGCCAGGCCACCAGCCGCGCGGACGCCATGTATTGCGCATCCGTGGGATAAGTGCGCGGGTTGGGGTCCCAGGGATTCACGTGCTCGATGCCAATACTTTCCCGATTGGTTTGGGAATGAATGTTATCGACGTGATTGGCGATGTGCGCCTCCCTCACCGTCTGCACCACTCGCCCTTCCCGGTTAACGATATAGTGGGCGCTGGCGGGGCCCGCCCGAAAGGTATTCAGGGCGTTGCGTTCAGTCAGCGCAGGCCCGCCAGTAATATGGATAATAATGTAGCGAATGTCCCGCCGCCCCGGCGGTATCCTGAAATTCGCCGCCGGCGACCATAGCGCGTTGGGATAATCCACGCGCCGCATATCCACCTGCAATAATCGATCTTCCCAGGGTTGTCCCATGATGACTCTCCACCGTTTCATTGTGAGCGGTTGTTATTGGCGCAACGGAAAACTCCGTCGTTATTTCCAAATTAACGCCGCCGAAGAAAAAGCACAGTGGAAAAAGTCACATTTCAAATGTGAGGAAATAAGACTGAACCGCTTCACAGCGGCTTTTATGCTTATGGATACACCCGTTGAATTTACTGGAGAAAGTGCGCCAGAATCTGCTCATACTGAAAAACCATATCCCGCCTGAAAACCGTATCAGCGCCTTCAGCGTCGGGGTGCATATCCCCCCGGGCCTGAACATGCAGGGACAGCAGCTCATACAAAGACAGCTGCCGAAAATTCAACGCCGCCATCAGCATTTGCTCTATGTTGCTGGTGTTACTTACCACATTGTTGCCACGATGCAGACTTTCAGAAGAGCCGACCAAATCCAGCCAGATTACCTCTCGTTGCTTGATATCAAAAAACGCCGCCAGACAGGTGCGCGTCGCCGCGCTGATAGCGATGCGTTGCTCTACAGTCGTGGCGTCAAACACCTTTCCACCCTCACCCACTCCCTCCCGCATCATCCAACCGGCGTTGGCGTTCTGTTGAAGGAGCGAAGGGCCGCTGAACACGCGCACGTCCATGCCGATGTACCGAATAGACGGATCACTGATGGAGCCCAGATCAATGTCGATAAATTCGCAGGCGCCGTCAGGCCCGGGCGCTTCTACGATATCCCCGCTGTGCGCAGCGCGATATCCGACCTCGGCTGCCTTGCCGCGTAACGCGTAATAGGCGATGGAAGAATGGTATTTCAGGTCTTCCGTCAGAAAGCTGGCGGACAAGTCCAAGTCATGCCCCACCCAATGCAGGAAGAAACGCAGCGTGTTTTTATCTCCCATTTCCAATCGGGCGCCACGGGGAACTATTTTCAGGCCTTCCGAGGCGTTGCGCATTTGCAGTGGAGTCGGACAGTTCCTAAGCGCGGGGTCAATCCAGACTTTGCCCAAGGGAGGCAACTTGGCGAAGCGCTTTGTAAGTTCGTCACGAATGGCGTTCTGAAGCCTCTGCAATAATGCCCCATCAATTTCAGGAACGGCGGCGTGCAATACCTTGGCTTTGGCGATTTGCCCTTTAGGTAAAAATATCCGCGCCCGCTCTGGTCCCATCTCTCCATGTTCGGAGCCGTCATCGCGCACTCGCAGGCGATAAGCAAAGTGACCCAATAGTTGGACTAAAACCCGGGTATCCACTGCATCGATCTTTTCCAGGAACGCCTCGAGAGTGCCCTTGGCGATATCAAGGGAAAAGCGCCTGAGCATATGATCCAGTCTACGCGCGAACTCCCCTGGTCTGCGACTCAGCAAGCGCACCAATATATTCGCTTCTCCCGCATCCAGCGCAGCTTCGACTTGTCGGTTATCACCCTGCAGTTGGTCTTCCCTTAAACGCGCCGCCAGAGCATTGGTTTTAGGCGCCGAGGCGAATGTTCCTATATGCAGGCAGTGAAAAAGCCGTTTCCATTTCCCCTTGTGTCGTCTAAGGTCCGCCTCGTTAACGACCGGCTCCAGCAGCCCGACCAGCCATTTCCGTTGCACTTTGCTCAGCTTGAACCGTGTGTTGGTCGCCAGGGAAATATCTCCCCCGGACAAGTGCGTGGCGATTCGCAGCACGTCCGTCGCGTTGCTGACGCCGATTGACGCCAAAGTCCTTTTATCCAGTGCATAGGCATCCGCCGCCAGCTGGCATAGTGTTTCTTTGAACGGGATTTTGTCAGGAACTTGCGATAACAATAGTGACTCGTCGAAGTATTCCAACAAGGTGCGGAGACAGGCTTTATCAATCGGCGCCAAGGAGCCATTGGCGGCCAATAAATCATGAAACAGCCTCAATAACGCATCGCCCGCAAGCAGTCCAATCGGTTTGAGCTTCACCTTTTCAAAGACCGGCATGCGCTCATTGACGACATACTCAGGCAGCCACTGACCATGTGTCCGATAATGCGCCAGCGCGTTAAACAGCAGCTCGCAATCTGATGCGTTGAACACTTGAGAAGGGAAGTTAGGATACATGGGCCGCCAGACTTTATCCGCCCCGACCAATTTTTGCAGAATGAGGAAGACTTCTTCACGCCGCTCTGGCCCGGCAGCCAAAGCCTGTAAGGCGTTATCGCTGAACACGAACCCCAGACACATGCCTTCCACCTGCAACTGCGCCGCCTGATCAGCTGGCGCAGTGGATGAACCGACGGCTTCAGAGCTGAAATACAGCGCCTGCTTTTTACGGATGGCGACTTCTTGAATAGATAGATGGGGAATCGTTGGCGCAGGCGTTTTGGGTGTCATAACGGGGGCTGTAAAGTGGATGAGAACAGCCCCACACTTTAGGTGCTGATAGAAGATAAATCCAGACCATCAACATGGCTGCAACCGAGTCTTACCACTTGGTGGACGCCATGGCCGGGCCAATGTTATCCTGCGCAACGAGGCTATGGCGGTCCTTCCTTCTAACCTATTCAAAGATTAGGGTCGCCACTTTCCTCACCTGCCTATTGTTCTCATTCACCTTTAGAACCGCTCTTTCCGACTCAACAATCTCTACTTATCCGCCCAATGCCAGGCCGGCGTGTCCAGTATGCCTTGTCCGATGATTTCCGTTTGGCCCAGGGGCTTTTCCAGTTGTACTGCATTGCATTCCGGGTGTTCATTGAGCGCGGCGACGAGACGGGAGGCGTGTGACACCACCCAGACCTGGGAATGCTCCGAGGCGCGCAAAATCAAGCGCGCCAAGGCCGGCAATAAGTCAGGATGCAAGCTGGTTTCCGGCTCGTTCAGCACCATCAGTGATGGCGCGCGCGGAGTCAGTAGCGCCGCCACCCATAGGATATAGCGTAAGGTGCCGTCGGATAGCTCCGCGCCGGTCAGAGGCCTGAGCAGTCCTTCCTGGTAAAACATCAACGAGAAGCGGCCGTCTTCGTGCAACCTTACATCCAGCCTTGCGCCGGGGAAGGCGTCGCTAATGGCGGCGTCGAGCGCTTCGCTGTCGCCGATTTCACGAATGGTCTGCACCGCCGCCGCCAAGTCGCGCCCATCATGGTGCAACACCGGCGTGCGTGTACCCAACTGAGGTTTGCGAGCGGGCGCATCGCGATCGGTACGGAAGTGATCATAGAAACGCCAGTTGCGAATAGTCTCACGCACCCGAAAAACCTCCGGCGCAGCGCCAGGGTCAGCCAACTGATCAAACATACTGGTGAAAAGGCTGAGATTCTGCGCCGCCACGTTCCAACTGCGCCCGTCGCGGACTCTCACCATCGGCCCGTCCCGGTCCACCAGCAGCCCGGCGGGACGATAAAACGGCCCTGCCCAAATGCACTCTCGTTTGATCTCCGGGTCCAAGGCGAATGCAGACGGCGAAGGCTTGGGCAGCCCGAGCGATATAGCGTAGCCGAAATCCTCACTGGAGAAGCCGAGCCGCAATCGCACCGCATCACGACGCGGGCCGCCCTGCACAGGTATCTCGCCAGTGCGCATCCGACGGCTGATTTTCTCCGGCCCGGCCCAGAACGTAGACCCCAGCCCGCCCTCTCCGGCCAAAGAGTTAACCACCCCGCCTTGCGCAGTCTCCGCCAACAAGCGCAGGGCCCGGTACAAATTGGACTTGCCGCTGCCGTTAGGTCCCGTGATCACATTCAGTGAACCCAGAGGCATGGTCAATTGCAGTATGGAGCGGTAGTTGTTGATGGAGAGCGTGGTGAGCATGTTAATGTTCCTGGTCGCGCCGATGAGTCAAGCCGGCAACCTAGCATTTAAAACGACATACGTTTATTAATCCGGCAGGCAAATAGAAGGAAGCTATTTGCCTGCCGGATTAATAAAACCGTCAACCCTGAGCGACGGAACAGACTTGCCCCGATATTGCGGCGTTCCGTCGTTGCGTCAGAACCGCCTGGGCGATACCAGAGCACATGATCAGGCCGCAGCCGGCTATTTGCAGGGGGCTGAGCGCCTGATCAAACAAGGCCCAGCCGAATGTCACCACAGCAATGGGCTCTAAATAGGCCAATGTGCCGAAGGTAGCGGAAGGCAGTTCACGCAATGCGATCACTGCAAACAGGATAGCGAGGAAACCGGGGATCAACCCCGCCGCCAACAGCCAGCCCCACTGCGCTGGCGCAATCACTTGCTGTTGCTGCAGCATCAACGGCGCCATACACAGCGCGCCAATCAGCATCTGATACCAGCTTCTGGCGTAAACGTGCACATGCGCAGGCGTGGCGCGATTGATAACAATAAAACCCGCGTAGCACAGCATGGCCAGCCCGGCGTAGGTCATGCCCAAAGCGTCCCGCGAGCCGCCAAACTCAAGACGAAACTCCATCATCATCGCAAAGCCGAACAACGCGGTCAGAATCAACCCCATCGCACTGGCGCTAAGCTTCTCCGACAAGAACAGGTGGGCGAAAACAGAAGCGACCACCGGAGCCAAATAGATGGTCATAATCGCATTGGCCATGCTGGTGTGCTCCATGGCCTGGATATAAAACACGATAAACCCCGCCAGAAAGCCGCCATTGATCAGCACCCGCCAGGAAGGCCAGCACCACAACAGACTCGCCTTACGAATCACCAGCAAATACCCCAGCATCATCGCCGCGCCAAAAAACAACCGATAAAAAGTCACGGTTTCCGCACTCAATTGCGCATATTTGGCGATAACGCCGATCGTCCCCATAAACACCGCCGACAACGCCGCCATCACCAAAAATGGCGTTGCGTTATCTGGAGACAGCTGTATTTGCTTCATCGGAATTCCTTGGCTGCAGAAAGAGCGTACGAATAAGTCTTTTTCTAGACGAGTGTGGACTAGGATTCTCTAGATGTCGTCCAGAGGCGAAAGCTCAGTCTTGACTGAGCTGCGCCCTCACCTCTTCCAGAATGCGCCCCAGCATGTTCTGCCCACTTCCATCGCCGCCATCGCCCCAGTAGCCATCGTTGTCCGTGTGTTCGACGATTTTGGCGGAGCCCGTGCTGAGCAGGCGTTCTTTCAGGGCTTCGTGTTGGGTAAATTTGGCGAGAATGGCTTCGCGCATGATGTTGAGCTTGATCGACTCCCAGTCATTGCGCAGTTTTCTTTTGCGGTCGCGGCCTTTACGCGCCGCTTCCAGGGGAGATTTGGCCTTGCGGATGTCGCTGCGGTCCTTTTCTTCCTCAAACTTCATGGCCTGAAAGTAATGCTCGCTGCTTGGCCACACCTTTCCTTTGAGCTTGATCGGGTATTGGGCGAAATTGGAAAACTCTCCAAATTCATCATTTACGCTATAAAACTTAATCACTTCCACGTTTGTACAGGCCCGTCGTCAATTATTTTTGCGGCGCTCACAACCATCTCCATAAACGCAGTCTGACGGATGACCGCAATAGCGGACAACTCATTTTCCGTTACAGATTTTTGACGAAGATGGCTCGCGAGACGAAGCAAATTAACGCAAGCGACGCTTCCGCGCAATGAGGGGTCAAGTAAAAACGCCGTCCACCAAAGCAAACGGCGTTGTATGGATTAATCAGCAGAGGTCAGTTTCCAGCGTGCGCTGAACCAGCCAGCTTGAATCCGCCCCGCCTCGGGCGTCCCGTTTTCAAGATGCAGATACTGGTCCGGTCGCCAGCGGTTGCGGATGCGCACCAAGTCATTCTGCCCTTCCACCGGCTCCAGCTTCCACTGCGCGCTATGCCAGCCGCTCTCAATGGCGCCCGCCTGCAAACCGCCATCTTCAATATTCAGACAGGCCTGCGCGCGCCAGCGGTTACAGATTCGCACATAGCCGTCCTCCACAACCGGTTTGAAATCCCACTGGGCGCTCCACCATCCTTGTTCAACGGTTCCGCTTTCCAGACCGCCATTTTCCATATGCAAAAACTGATCGGCGCGCCAATAGTTCTGTATTCGGTATCGGTCGCCGCCCTCGCCCGGGAACGGCACTTTATGGATGCGATTCGCGGACATCGCCGCCGAGCGCTCACGCCACAAACGCGCCATATCCTGGGAGTGCGTTGTCCCGAGCACATTGCCCTCGTCGTCCATCACCAGCGGCGATGAGTAGTAGCTCAGATCATTGCCGCATTGCGCGGTCCCTCTTCCTTGCCTGACGCTAAAGCCGTAGTTATAACCCGTATCGCCTTCGGATTTGCAGTGCATCCCGCCCACATTATGGCCGACTTCATGGCGGTATGCGCCGGGCCAGGGAGCCCCAATCACCACAATATCTCCGGGCACATAGCCCCAGCCTCCGGCGCTTCCAGGCGCATCCGTCGGCCGTTGCACCAGCCCGATAAGATCCGGCGCGTAACGCGCAATATCGTCCTTAAACCACTCTTTGCCGTCCTGTAAGACAGAAGTCACCACCCCCGGGTTATGGGGCGACACGCCCACTCCCACCAAACGCAGATATACCCCCTCTACCTGGCTGTTATTAAGCGCTTCGTTCACCGTCTCCACGTACATCTGCGCTTCGGTGTTGATATTGCCTACATCCTGCGCCGCCTGTTCGGAAAAACCGATAAACACGTCAATGACATAACGCCCGGAAGCGTCTTTCTCGCCCACCGCCTCCCGGTTGAAGCGCCCCATAAAACTCGTATTCGGGTTATTCAGAATATGGTCGTCCATTTTTGGTGGTTTAATTTTTCGCCAGAAAACGTTTTCACTTCCACCCGAAGACGACTGCAAGCGAAATTGACCTGAGCCCGTTTCCAGATAGCCGGACATTTCCTGGCTGTCGTGGTCCAAAGTGATGATAAAACTGCTGTAGTCCATGAATTCAGCCAGAGCAGGATCATCCACCTGTGCGCGAATAACCTCGACGCCATTAACCTTCGAACGCGACTTGACGGTGTAAAACAAGGTGCGCCCGTCATCGAGTTGGATTTCTCCCTCCTCGTTTTGGGCGAATTGCAGATATTCCTCATGGGCTGTCAGGGGTTGACCTTGTACAGCCGCGCAGAACAAACACAAGGCGGCGAATGACGACGTGAAAAACCTCTTTTTACGCATAGCGATATCCTTATTGTCATAATTGAGTTTCAAGGCCTCGCGCCAGTACGCCCTTCACTCCCTCAGGTTCGCCCGACGCAAAAGGTAAAATGGCCTTGGCGTCGTTTTATGCGGAACGCGGCAACTATGCCGTGACAGCTTCACACAATGAAAACGTTTTCAATATTACTTCAAAAAATAGCGCAACTGTATAACAATCGCGCCATATTTTGTGAGTGGCTGCAAAATTCGAAAAGTTGCGTGTTTACTCTTGAGGGGGCGAGCAAGTGTCAGTCTTTGCCGAACCACTCCACTTCTTCTTCGTATAGATGGGAAGACAGCTCCTCTTCGGAAAAGCCTTTGCGTTCTTTGAACAGCTCGACCTCTTTACGGCTCTGAGGACCGCCGCCAACGCGGATCAGACAATCAATGTAATCGATGAAAGCTTCGGATTCGTCTCCAAAGTCCAGACCGACGAGAATCTGTTTGTCGCAAGGAAAAATGCCGCTGCGCACCTTCAGCGCCCTTCTGGCGGATATGCCGACGGTCGTAATCCCCATACGCACCGCCAGTTCATAGGCCAGCTTCGGCACGCCGGCGTTGGTGAGACCGCTGACAATTTCTACGTGACCTTTATCCGCTTCTTTCACCCAGGATTTAATGGCGCGCTCAAGAATTTCACTGGCCGCCTGCTGATCAAACCAGCGCTTGCTGAATCCCACAACCCCGATTTTCATCTTATTGTTCTCCACTGCTTATTCTGTTCAATGTTCGTCAATAGCCCCTGCCAACTCGCTTTGCAAGGAGCTTCTGGAAAGGCCGCTCTTATAAGCTTCGAAACGGCATTTAATGTCGCGCGCCGCATTGTAGTGATCATCTGACCAGGTTACAAAGGCAAAGTTGTATGCGGCGACGCGGCGCAAAACCCGTAACCACAGTTACTACAATCATGGAATGTTAGAAAGTTAGGCCGTAGACGCTTACAATGTCCGCCCAAATCAATAGTCGGGGCTTTTCACGCTTGGCAGTGCGTCGATTTCATTTCGCACAGGGCGTATTCGGCTATTTTATTTCTTACAGATAAAGCATTAGTAAAAGCAGAGGCGAGCGAGCATGTTGTTATACATCTACGTCGATGGAACAGATTTGGAAGACATTGTCGGAGATGTCTCTACAGCCGTTAAAAGTTGGGTGCAAGAGTCCAACCTGGAAATAACCTTTGTCGATAATCGTCAGACCGAGCCGGAAAACGTCGATGATATGGTTCTGGATGATCCATCGGACTGGCGCATTGGCGTCAACCTGAACGTCCGCAATAAGAAACAGCTCAAAGATCCACTGGACGGCCTGTATAAAATCGCCAAACGCCTCAAATGTGAATTCGTCATCGGCATCATCAATGAGAAGACCGGCGAACAGGAAGATGTCTGTTACTTCGGTTTTGAAGAAGGGGCTCCAGATATGTATGAAGTAGCGAACTACCTGGGAATATGACGGTTTAAGCCTCGCTCCGGGATCAGGAAGTCGCACAACCGCTCAAGCCTGCGACTTCCTCTTTAACTCAAGAGTATCGCCCCACTTCCCTTCTGCTAGTACATTCATCCCTCGCCAAAAAGGTTAGTCACTCCCTCTTTACACAAGGATGCCGCCAATCGGCCCCCATGCCATGTCTGTCTCTACCAAAGGTCTTTATAATTCCTCAGGCCGCTTTCAGCGCGCGTCATAAATTCAATAAACACCCCAATCAAAGGAGGATACATGGGCAAGCTGGCGATTATACTTTCTTCAGTGATTGGACTCGTCGTCCTGTTATTCACAGTTATATTTTATTTTACCGGCGATATCGTCACTGTGGCTGACGAGTTTTTCCTGGCCTCGAAAAACAAGAATTTCGACAAAGCCTACAGTTACCTGTCCGAAGACTTTCAATCCGATACCAGCCCCACAGATCTGGAAAGCTATCTCACCCAGAATGGCTTCGATAAATACGTGGACGCCACTTGGAGTTCCCGCCGGATCAACGGCAAACGCGGGTTCCTGGAAGGAGAGGTTGAGAGAGAAGGCGGTCAGACCCTTTCCGTCAACCTAACCCTTATCAAGGCTGAAGATCAGTGGAAAATACTTTCTTTGTATATTCCCAGTGCAGGTTTTCAAAAGGGCTCCGCGCCTCGAATACCGAGTGAAGAAGACCAGATCAAACTGGTAAATACCGCCATACTTACTTTCGCCCAAGGGGTGGAAGACAAGTCGATGGAGGAGTTATACAACAGCTCGTCCAATCTATGGAGAAGCCAGTCAACCGTTGAGGAAACGAACAGTATCTTCGAGGAGTTTTTTAATCTGGATCTGAAGCTGACGGTTCTCTCTCGCTCTTCGCCCATTTTCAATGGCGAAGCTGAGATCGCAGAGAATGGGTTTATGGTCATCGAGGGTTATTATCCCACTCAACCAACGAGAGTGGCCTTTACGCTGCATTATGTGTATGAAGGACTGGGATGGAAACTCGCCGGAATTAGTATCCAGCTTAAAAGCGTCGAAACAAGCGGAGCTTCGTAACAACGACCAGCGCCGTATAGAGTCAGGCGTCTCGAAGCCCAGAACCTGAGCTACGATGACGCCGTATTAGAATTATTCGAACAAATCAGACCACATGCGACAACTTCCCAGAAATCGCCCGCGCTTCAGGATGTTCCGCCAGAGGCACGAATGCATGTCTGGAGCCGTCGTAAGCGTCAATGCCGCCCGACTCAATGTCATAAAACCACCCGTGCATGGTGAGACGGCCTTCTTGCAACGCCAGACGCACAGACGGATGCGTTTGCAAATTCGCCAGCTGGGCGATGACATTCTCCCGCACCATATCTTCAATCTTCGCCCGTTCATCGGCGTGCTTACGCGCCTGATTCACAACTTTGGCAGAGTCCGCATAGCGCAGCCAGTGAGCCACTGCAGGCATGTGATCGATGCACTGACAAGTGGCGACGGCGGTCATAGCGCCGCAGTTGGAGTGACCACACACAACGATGTCCGCCACACGCAACGCCGCCACGGCGTATTCCACCGAAGCCGACACCCCACCGGGTTCCGGCCCATACGGAGGCACAATATTGCCCGCATTACGGATGACAAAGAGGTCCCCTGGCTCTCTCTGAGTGACCAGTTCCGGCACCAGACGACTGTCAGAGCAGGAAATAAACAGAGTGCGTGGCTGCTGCTGAGTGGCGAGATCTTTGAACAACTCCTTACGCTCAGGAAATGCTTCGCGCTGGAACTTCAGAAAGCCTTCGATGATATCTTTCACTACGGGTCTCCTAATCAACTCTATGGCTTGTTTGATGTTGCTGCAGATTAGTAATGCAAAACAGTTTCTCACAAAACTCGCCATTGGTATTAGACAGCAGTACACCGATGGCTATTCCAGTTAATCAGGCAGGCAAACAGCTTCCTTCTATTTGTCTGCAACGACAGCCCAATATTATTGCCATGTTAATAGTGAATTTCAGCAGGGGGAAAGCATTAAGGAAGTGTTTTTTGCGAAGCGCTTCAGTGATTAGCCCCAACTATCCGGCACAAATAAATACCCCTGCCCTCTCACAGTAATGATCCGCGTTGATAGCGATGCATTGTCCCCCAGTTTTTTACGCAGGCTCGCGATCTTGCTGTCGATAGCGCGATCCAGCCCGTCGTACTCAATACCCTTCAGGTTCTTATAGATATAATCGCGGGAAAGCACTTCTTCGGCGCGACTGGCAAGTAGCCATAACAGATCAAACTCACTGGTGGTAAGAGGGACAGACTCACCGGCCAGAGTCACTGCGCGCCTTGGCTGATGCAGCGCCAACTCTCCAAAAGACAATGTGGAGCCATGACTGGTATACAGACGCTCGTTAGGCTCTGTAGTCACAGCACTGTCAGACCTTCTCAGCAGCATGCGAACACGGGCCAGCAGTACCCGAGCCTGAATAGGCTTGACCACATAATCGTCCGCGCCTAACTCCACACCCGCGACGTGATCCATGTCGTCTTCACTGGCGGTCAGAAATAAAATGCGTCCATGGTAATGCGCGCGAATTTCACGACAGATGGTCAGGCCGTCCTTCCCCGGCAACATCAAGTCGAGAATGACAATTTCAGGCTGGGAGACAAGGATAGCGTCCACCGCCAATCCGCCATCGCAAACCACTTCCGTTTCGAAACCGTTTTGCTGCAAATATTTACAGATAAGCGATGATAGTTTTTCATCATCCTCTACGAGGAGAACTCGGGGCATCTGGTTGGCTCTGAATT
Source organism: Hahella sp. NS-SX17 (assembly GCF_057367735.1). Classification (NCBI taxonomy): domain Bacteria; kingdom Pseudomonadati; phylum Pseudomonadota; class Gammaproteobacteria; order Oceanospirillales; family Hahellaceae; genus Hahella; species Hahella sp. NS-SX17. The sequence goes on along the minus strand of NZ_CM170632.1, from coordinate 2,980,777 downwards.
GAATATCGACGGATGCCTTAAGTGGCGTCAAAGAGTCGTATTCTAATCATAGCTTCTCTCGCCATCCAGGCGAACGCCTATTTATTCTCCTCCACTGTTATTCTCCTGTGTGCTCCCAATTATTAATCAGGCAGCCAGGGCCTGCACATGTCAGACCCTGTCTCCAGGGGCTCGTCGCCGCGCAGACCATGAGAATATCAGACGTGCGCCGCCAATCGGCGCGCGCTCGACTCGCACTTCCCCTTCGTGCCAGTGAGCGATTTTCTCGACGATAGCCAACCCCAAACCATGCCCGCCAGTGGCGCGGGTGCGGCTGTCGTCAAGTCGACGAAACGGCTCAAACACCCGCTCCCGATCCGCGTCAGGAATGCCGGGGCCGTCGTCGTCTACGATGATGGAGCAGTCGTCCCCACTTACTGCAACGTGCAGTTGAACCTGCGAAGTCGCATATTTCTGGGCGTTGGTAATCAGATTACCAACAGCTCTCTCCAGATGTTTGGGATCAAAAGGGAGAAGATCTTTGTCTGGCGACAATCGGCTCCAGTCAGGGTCGTAATGAAGCTGGACCTTTTTGTCGAAATAACAGTTTTTAATAGCGGCCATAAGGCTCTCGTGCAACGAGTGACGGGACATTTCCCTAGATGCGGACTCCCGATCAAAACGCGCGTAGCTGAGCAGCTCCTCCACCAACTCCCCCAATTGATTCACGTCATCGGAAATACCGTACACCAGCTCTTTGCGTTCCTCGGCGTCTTCCGCACCATTGAGCATATCAAGTTGAAACCGGATTCTGGCGATCGGCGTTCTCAGCTCATGCGCCACCGCGTTGGTCAAACTCTTGTGTCCTTCCACCAGTTTTTCGATTTTGCGGGCCATAAGATTAAACGTTTTATTTAATCGCCCCACGGCATGACGACCTTTTTCCGACACCCTGGCGGCGAATGTCCCTTCCCCCAGTTTCATTGCCGCCGACTCCAGGCGCTTCAGTTTGACTTGCAAGCCCACTGTCCACAGCAACACCAGTATCGCCAGCACCGCAAATAGCGCTTTTTCATATATGGCTACGGCCTGCATCAGAGGTTCGTAGGTATGCATGGGGCCAAAACGCGCAACCAGGTCGGCGCCGGAAAGTTTGAAATAGAGAACATCGTCAAAGGCGTCTTCTACATAGGCGCGGCCGCCGCGCAATCTGCTCACTTGATCCGCCGTCAACTCAAACGCGTTTATATCGCCTATCTCAACTGGGACATTGGATGTTTCGGGATAACTTGCAACGATTTGCTGAAACGTCTGCGCATCCACTCGCTGATGCAATGCATCCAGCAAATAAAACAGTCCCCGATAATCATTGGTTTTATCCAGGGCCACCCAGTCTTGCACATATTTCTGGGAGCCATATTCGCCGACGTACTGATACGCCAAAACGCCAACAATCAAAGTAATGTAGAAGCTAATAAATAATCTGGCCATGGATGAAAACACGCGGGCTGGTCATAATCCTCGCTATCCTAATGGGCTCCACAAACAGAACCAACACAACTTTGTGCGGAACTGTCCGGAAATGTCTTTTTCACACCACACAAGCGGACAATTCGGCGCAAACTCTATAAAGAATTTCTTCAGAGAGATCATGATAATTCCCTTCAAGTTCACATCACTTGAGGAGAATATTGTGAAAATTCAACTCCCTAAAATAAAACCCCAACGCCTGCCGATGCCCCGGCTCGCCGGCGTGACCTTGATGGCGGCGCTGGTTACAGCGTGCAATGATAACGGCTCATCCAATACGCCCGACAAAGAGTCCAAAATAATACCTGCCTCTGAATTGACCGGAGTGTGGGAGCAGCAGGGATATGGGCAGATTATCGAGTTTGGCGACAGTACCGTGACTGTATACCAGAGCAATCGCAACAATTGCCTCCTCACCGCCGAACTGCCTCTCGCCATGGCCGATCAGCTGTTGAAAGAGGTATCTCTCAGCGGTGACGGCCAACGCTTTAACACCCTGCCGCAACGTATCCCCACGGATACGCATCCCTATACGCGTCACAAGCTGCCCCAACTTCCCGAAAGTTGTCGTGATGGCTTACAGGCGCCCACCACCGACTACCAAGCCAACTATGAGGTGTTTTGGCACACCTTTAATGACTACTACGCATTTTTCGACCTACGAGGCGTGAACTGGGCGCAAACCAATGAAAACAGTCGCAGCAAGCTGTCTGAGGTGAATGACGATCAGGCGCTTTTTAATCTGTTCAAGGAAATGCTGTCTTCCCTGGACGATGGACATATCAACCTGATTAAGGAGGACGAGGAATTTTCTCCCGAAGAGTCACCGGCTTGGGTGCGCCGTCTTTACACTTATTTCAATGAGCACAATTCCGACGAAACGTTAAGGGAAAATTTCGAGGCTCAGAGTGAGTATGACGATTTCAGCGCTTTCTACGAGTCTCGCCTCTTGGCGTTCTATAACGAAATCAATGACAAAAACTCCCAGAATCTGATTGATTATCTGAATGAGGCGGACTGCATCGCCAACGACCAGATTTGCTATGGCTTGATTGATCTCGACGCCACAGGAAAGAGTGTTGGCTATTTACTCATTGAGTCTATGCTGGGTTATGGAGAAGATGAGAACGCGCCATTTGAAATGCATTTTCAGGCTCTTCAAGCGGCTTTGGATAACGCCATCAACGCCCTGTACAACACTGACGCATTGATCATCGATGTCCGTCGCAATAACGGTGGTTACGATAGTAGTGCGATGGAAATCGCCGGCCGCTTCGCTCAGCAACGTCAACTCGCTTTCAGTAAAAAAGCGCATTCTCCAAACGGTTACGCTAACTCCCACGAAGTCTTTCTCGCCCCTACCGGCGCCCTGCAATACACCAAGCCGATTTACCTGCTCGTCAGCGGGTCTACCTACAGCGGCGCGGAAATATTTTCTCTTACGATGCGCAGCCTGCCCCATGTCGTCCTGGTTGGAGAGCCCACTGGCGGCATCCTTTCAGACAGCCTGGATTTCCAACTCCCGAACGGCTGGGAATTTTCCCTTTCCAACGAAGTCTATTCATCCCCTCAAGGAGAAGTATTCGAATATAGCGGCGTCCCTCCCCAATATGAGGCGCTCTATATGCAACCGGAAGACGTGTACGCAGGAAAAGACAGCGGAATAGAGAAAGCATTGAGCTTGCTGGAGTGATGTAAAGGACTCAGCAGGGAAGCTGGCTTTCTCTTAATCTCGTCATACCTCAGAGCAAGCAATAACGTGTTGAGATTTCACGTATTTAAACCGCCCACACCCGATTTATACTGGAAAACAACCAGCGACGCAGGCAATGCTATGTAATCGGGACAGCCCCACCATGGAGAGACAAAGGGATTCACTGAATAATACATATGATGGAAGCGTTATAATCCTGGGTTATCGTGGTGCTAGAGCTGGGATGATTGCCTCGTCAGAGGTAGGAGCCAACTTCTCCAGCTCATTACTGATTTCACCATATATTTTTTATCACTACTTGCGCAAAAAATAATAAGCACGACCAGTTGTACGGATCTGAATTCCCCGCACATACTCACTATATAGTATCGTTGCTAATCCGAGGGTTACATAGCCCCCAAAGGCGCAGAAGATTATGAAAGCGACCTTCCATTCCTGGAACAAAAATGCAACTATCATTATCGCTACACAGGTATAATCTAATAAGTCATGAATCAAAGAGGGCCGCTGGAACTTGGCCTGCCTAACCATGAGCGCAAACCTCAACCACAGAAGAATCCCTAGTGATGAACCAACCGAAGATACCTCGAATAAATATACTGATATAGTGACATTCCATAGAACAAGGACTAAAAAATAGGCAAGAAACAAATACACAAAAAAACTTGGCCCAAATATCCATATAACATTAAAACCTCTTTTCTTCGCCTCATCCATCTCTATCTCGCAATCACTCACCGGAGGCTTATATAGATCATCATCCATAACTCATTCCCTTCAGCTTAAATATAAAGTAACAAAGACAGTGTTCTTAAAATCAGTAGTTTTCAATCTGATAAGACCAACACTTACGCCGCCCTTCATTTCGCTTCCTTATATACCGTGAATTAGCTATAAACACTAGCTCACACTAGTACTCTATGAGAGCATAAAGCGAGCCTTTAATTAAGTATGAATCAGGATTTAAAGCATGACAGCGCAAATACCAGATAAAATAGAAAACATGCACAATAGCATCGAACTGAGAGATCTTCACCTCTATAGGATTATCGCAAGATCTGAGCACACCGGCAGCCCTTTCTCTTCTTACAGCTTTCAGTCAAGTCCCTCCCGCGCCTCCCCAGGCATTAGCAGCGCACTGGCGCGCGGCTATATTTCCTGCTATACGCTTACAGAGTCTGGCGAGCTAATTCTTGATAGATATGAATATCCATATGAGAGGCTGAAGCCTCTAGAGCAGGTAGGAGAGAAACTGACGGGAAACTTCTTATTGGAGATGCGCAAAGGCTTCTGTCAAGATAGGCTGTACATCCCTTTTATTAACGGGAGAATCGTTACAGACAAAACAATGTGGGTAGTCGAAAAGAGAAAGACCAAGGACGAACTCTTTGAGGTGTCTACCAGGCAATACTTAGAAGCACATCCATGCAGAATAGCTATTGCTGTTGCCCGTCATCCAGATCTGATTATTGACAAGTTTTCAGTCTATATCGATGGTAATATTCCTTCAACAAGAGACGGCAAACAACCCATCGATGGTTACTCTGCGAGAGCAAGCGTCGGGCGCCACCGGATAATAATACGAGAAACAAACTACAGAAAACCTGACAGAATGGAGTCAAATACAGTTTACTTCGACGCCTCCATAGAGAAACCCAGTAGCTTTTTATTAAAACTAGAAAAAGGAAATCTCATCTTGCTAGAAGTCTGAGACGTCCTCCGACACCCCCTACTTCACACCACCATCTGAAGCCTCCGATGAACCTCATGAATTTCGTTATAGCTGGGAGTTCGCGCTGGTTTGGAAAGGGATGTGTAGGCGACTCTCATATGCGCCGCGCACTTTCTAGGCTCCACCCGCCCTATTCCCGTCCCTAGCCCCGGGCACAATATGGAATTTATCTTTCTTTCCGAACGGAGGTTATGGGATTTTATCGCCAGCAGGACAGCACGAAACGCAATATAGGGGTTGAGTGTATTTGAGACGTCTTCAGGAATTCTCATAGTTGGCGCAGCGATCAAATAGGGCCATCGCTCATTGTCGGTCTCTGCAATGACAGCAGAGCCAATAGGCAGTTCGCCGTGAAAGTCATCAAGAATGCGTCGCTGCACTCTCTCCTCCACTTCAAAGCCAAGCGTGTTCCGAATCGCCAAATCCAGTCCGCCGTCCATAATGCCAAAGCTGTTCGCCGGACTGATCATCGCGTCGGCTTCCTTTGAGAAAAAGTCGCCTTGGATGATTTCAAAGTTATCAAAACCACTAAAGGCTTCTTTCCATGCCTTTACCAGCTTTTCAGACTGATCGATAAGAAATACTTTCTGAAGCAAGAATACTCTCTCCTCTTTGATCTCCATCACGCTTCTGCTGTTTTGATTAGGGAAGTCGCTTTTCATTCTACTCATAAGCGCCAGGCCACATGGATAAAGCGAGTTTGCCGCCTTAGCCACAGCCCTCAACCCGGCTCACCTAACACACTTTAATTGCCAGCGTAGTTTACTAAATTGAATATGCGCGACGCCTGTAAAACTTCAATCCATCTTCATCAGGATGCGCTTCGGTAGATAATACTATGAAAGCTCTTTCGGTATTAGGGTTATGGCTCTGCGCCATAGCATCCGCCTGCGCCGCTTCAGCTACGCGGGAGGTGCTGAGAATTGGAGCGAACGATGAGATCGCGCAATTGTATGCGCCTTATCAAAGGTTCGTTGAAGCCGCTTTTCGGGATGCCCCTTGGAGAATCGAGTGGGTGAACCTTCCTTTGGCGCGCTCAATACGCGCCGCCAATGAGGGCAGTATTGACGGCGATTTCATAAGAATTTAAGAGGTGACGGAAATTTACAGTAATATGGTGGCCGTACCCTGGCCACTGAATCGCCAGCGCTTTTATCTGTTTATACCGACCACATTGGACTGCCCCGACACGCAGAACATAGACCAATTAGTGGTCGGAAAATTATTAGGCATCTCCGCATACGATCACTTCCCAGAAAACATCAAGAGGAATATGGTCTTTTCCCCCAATCTGGAGTCTTACGTGAACATGGCGATGGCGCACCATATAAACGGCATCGCCATTACCGATGATCACTATAAAAAGATCAAAAGAAAATTCGATGTTGATTTCAAGAAGTGCAACGACCACATGCTATATGAAGCTGTTACTTACATGATGTTGAATATCAAGCACCGAGATAAAATCCCTCGGATAGTAGAGGTGTTTTCGAAGCATGCCGATCTTCTTCCCACTGAAGATCGGGCGTACTGACATTGTCAATATAGGGCTCAGAGACATTTATCCCTGCGCCCAATACGATCTGTCACCCAATTACATGCATACCGACTGGGCCCAGTGTTGTTCGGTAATTATCACGACAGGAACGCCGCTATCCCGATATGTCATCGCTTTCTCAATTTTTCGCCCAAAGTTTTCATGAGCCCAACTGTCCGTTACATAGGTTCCTATCACCAGGTAATCCAGCGACTTCGTAACGTTCTTGGCGATCACTCCACCTCGCGCTTCAGTCGCTTCCTGACATTGCTCTCTCGTTCCAAGCGCGCAAACGCCGGTAAAAAGAAAAGAGCGCCCCTGAAAGGTAATGGGCGGCATGGGCTCAATAATGGGTAATCGGCTTGCCTTGGCGACTTCCCCTAAATAAGACTCGTCTCCAGAAATCCTTCTCAGAACACTTAATAACTCGGAGGACTCCTCATTATCCAAAACACCGTCTTCCAACATAACGCTAACTCTATCTAACAAATTAACGATTATAGGATTATCAGAAGCACATCTGCTCTGCACCAGCCAAGTTTGCAGAAACTCCGCTTCCGCCTGCTCAACCTTTCCATCGGCGACAATGCCTTTGCTCAGACCGATCAGTGTATCTATTTGCCTGTCCTTAATTTTATTTAGATTGAATTCGGTGAAAATATCCATAAATATTCCCTCTCTAAAATGATTGAAACTTAAGGCGCGAATATTTCTAAAACTGAAAAGCGGCCATACGCCAATGGATAATATTCAGATTATCCCCTGCACTCGCGATAATAGAATTCTAACTTTTGTAAAGACGGAATTTGTCGTTAAGGATGAAAAACGACACTGATGAGTCAGTCTTGGGTGGGCTTGATAATATAGGCAGTGATCGTAAAGATAAGCCAGATTAGGCCATCAAAAACTAACCTGACACAAACCGGAGAACGCTTTCTCAGTATAAAGAGATTTCAATACCTTACCCGACTCGATATCTACCGCAAGATAGTGGGGCGAGCCGTCTTTGTGCTCTTGAATAATTAATTCCCCGTCGCAAATCTTTGGCTGAGCGGCACGCCAGTTGACATCCACCCTCCATTGTTTGAACAGTGAATAACAACTGCCTGTTCCGTTGACGATTTTAGTCAAAGGCGCGGGGTTGCAAGCAACTATGTCCCGGCTGGTGGAAACGATGATTGAGTCAGGCTTGAATGACAGGCTGGCGCGCCGCCAGTCATTACTCTCGAATTGAAACGCCTTCCCCTCCACATCCAGCATATATAGTTTTTGCTGGTACTCGAAAAACTGGCCAGCCATCGTTTCCAGTGGCCAGCTATTCACCCTCTCCAAATTACGGGATATAAACACGACGAAGGGAAAGTTCTCCCTTGTCTGATCAATTTTAAAGCCCGCCAGATAGAGCCCTTCGTGTGTTTCAAACCCGGCGTAGGCGTTTTGCAGCTCTGTCTGGAGCGTTTGCCCATGGAGGACAACAGATCCGTTGTTCCGCCAAATAAGAGACTCATGACAGCTAATATTCAACGACAGAAAAAATGTAAATACGAATATCAGAGCTCTAGCTATTTTCAGGTGCACAGCATTATATTTCTATAGGCACACACTCCTTTTGAACCAACATTCCCTGATCAATAGCAATATAGCAGCTTGCGGACAACTCTTTTCCTTTTAGGACAATCATATCTGCACTATAACTTATCCTCTCTCCATCCACTTTAAATTCGGATAGCTCTATAAAACTAAAATCCGTTCTTGCATCAAGGGTTCGGTAACCGTTCATTTCTATCTTGCATGCTTCTACAGTCTGAATCACATCAACGCCGTTTTTGCCTAATAGCTCAAATTTAGGACAAGTGCCATCAACCTCCAAGTCTCCAGCTATTACTCTAACCTTATACCCATCTACCTGCAGCATAACTTCAGAAGCACTAGCCACAGATGGCTCAGCTCTTGTTCCAACATTCGTACACGCACCCAATAAGAATATAAGGAATGATCCTAAAAAATACCTTTTCATTCAGGCACTCCTATAGGTTGAGGGCAAGATAATTTCACTCCTTCGGTAGAAGTTTTCTCACACATACCTTTTCCGTCTTTTCTCTTCATTAGTGCAACAGAGTCTAAGAATTCTTTACGGCGCTGAAAACGATCATTAGGCCAATTCGGCCAATTTTCTTGCTTGGAAATTATTTTCCTAAACTCAGAAAAATCGTTATCTGAAACACTTTTCTGGATAAGCTTTCTAGAAGTTCCATGATAATCACCCCTATATGCCAAGTCGACCAATAGCTGTTTTATAGCAGGTTCGAGGCTATCCCAATCAGTCTCACCATACTCATTTTTTACCGCTTTTTTCCCGCAAATTCTTTTCACATCACTTTCATATTCCACATACACAAGCTCAAACAGTTTCAACTGTGTACCAACAGATATTTCATAGTCCAACAAATCTTGTTCAATAATAAATCGCTGGGCAGAAGAGCCGAACAAGCCCGCAGCCTTGCTAACTTTTTCTGCTAACAGATCTGCTACACCAACTTCTATCAAATCTTTTTTAATTGAAACACTACTACGGTTTTTCATGTCGTAGCCTCTTCCAATTGTCAACCCTGACAACATTGAGGGCACATGTAAAACGCGACTATGATAACGCCCACCCTCACCACCTTCGGCATTCCAAGTAAGCGCTCCTTTTGATGGGGAGGTTATAGTTTTTAGAGTGCGGACTGACTTCATTTTCTTCACCAATGAAGTAAAGGTACCAGACTTTGAACTAGTAACTTGAGCATCGCAATGAGAAATTTTTTGATAATTCTTCTGAAAAGCTTCTATCCCTAACTCCAAGGTCTTATCGGCAAGCCCATCCACTGCCAAAGCCTGATCGCCACTAGCTCTTCTGTATACGTTTAGCAGTGCTTGTATAAGCTTAACATCAGTAGGTTTATTCTTTCCATTTCTACCTACAGATCCAGAGATATATAGTTTCATTTTCAACTATTCTCCATCCAAGGAAACTCCACCTTATTATCAATTAATAAGAAGAATACATCCAAATATATTGATATATAGCATGACCCTGCATTTATTAATGAGAGACGTCGATTCTATGCACAGATCACATTCCAAACAATCAGCCGAATAACCTACTCAGCTTATTCCGATCAAACCATTGGATAAAACACTGTAGAGTTGAGCAATTATCAATTTTCTCGCAGTGTACTCTAACTCAAACTTCCCCACCCGCAGCAAACCCAGACGCCCAGGCCCATTGGAAGTTGTGGCCGCCCAGGTGGCCGGTGACGTCGACGACTTCGCCGATGAAGTAGAGGTTGGGCATGTCTTTGGCGGCCATGGTTTTGGAGGAGAGGCAGTCGGTGTCGACGCCGCCCAAGGTGACTTCGGCGGTGCGATAGCCTTCGGTGCCGTTGGGTTTGATCTTCCAGCTTTTCAGAACGTCTGCGACTTCCTGCAGGCGTTGGTTGGAGCATTGCTGGAAGGTTTCGTTCCAGTTTTTCCATTCGGTGAAGATCTGCGCCACGCGCTTGGGGAGCTTCGCGTTGATATAGGTCTCCAGACGTTTATTGGGCGACTCCTGCCGCCAGGTTTTCAGCTCCGCCAGCACATCGTCGTCCGGCAGCAAATCGATTGTGAGTTCCTGACCAGGTTTCCAGAAACTGGAGATTTGCAACATGCTGGGGCCGCTGAGGCCGCGATGGGTGAACAGCATGGGTTCTTTGAAGGTCACGCCGTTAACGCTGACGGAGACCGGGCAACTGACGCCGGACAGCGGCGCAAAGCGCTGCAAATCGTCCGGCTGCAGCGTGAAGGGCGCCAGTCCCGCCCGAGTCGGCAATACCTTGAGGCCAAACTGTTCCGCGATTTTATAGCCGAAAGGCGATGCGCCCAGCGTGGGAATCGACAGCCCGCCGCTGGCGATCACCAACGACTCGCATTGAATAACGCTGCTTGAAGTTTGCAGACGGAAGCCGTCGCCGTCCTGCTCCACCGCATCGATGCTGCACTGCAGACGAATCTCCGCGCCGGCCCAGTCGCATTCGGTCAGCAGCATATTGAGAATATCTTTACTGCTCTCATTGCAAAACAACTGCCCAGGCGTTTTTTCATGATACTCAATGCCATGGCGTTCCACCCACTCCACAAAATGCTGAGGGGTATAGCGTCTTAGCGCAGAGATGCAGTAATGGGGATTGTTGGATAAATAGTTGGCCGGAGTGGAGTTCAGGTGGGTGAAGTTGCAGCGCCCTCCCCCGGACATAAGAATTTTCTTACCCGCTTTATTGGCGTGATCCAGCACCAGGACTTTCCTGCCGCGGTATCCTGCGGTAATCGCGCACATCAGACCGGCGGCGCCGGCGCCAATAATGACCACATCTACTTTTTCAACCACGAAAGACTCCACACTCACTGTCTGCAAACCAGCGCATTGTAAGCCCCTCAGAGCCTGCCGACTAATTTATTTATGTAGCCTCAACAGGGTATGAACTGGCGCAGAGAAGACTGAACGCCTCTGTTATTGACACAGGTAACGAATATCCGCCAACAAGGTGCGCTCGCTATCCAGCACTGTACTGATGGTCTGACACAAATAGCCGGTGTTGGTGTCCCGATAAGGGCGCGAGCTGATTACCCGCCGCTGCAATAACCGCTCAATCGCCAGCATCTGATAAAAATAGGGTCTGGCGGCCCAGTTCACTCCTTGATTGCCCCTGTGCTGTAGCCAGTGCGAGCCATCCCAGTCGATGTTAGGCGTGATCTGAACGCCAGTGTGGTCGCAGATATAAAAGCGTAAGAATCCTTCCGGCGGCGTCGGCAGCGCGCCCACGAAATTCTCATTGCGCAGCACGCAGTCCTTGATATCGAGCACGCACTTTTCCATTTGATGGATGTAGTAAATATGGCGACGCTCTTCCTCTACTTTGCGATGGATAAAACTCTCCAACAACATGCCGACTTTTGACTGCGGCGCATCCGGCGACAGAAAGCGCTCCAACGCCGGGTTGAAGATGTAACCCTGGATATAACGGGCGCCGCATTCCATGGCGAAACGAAACTCGTCCTCCGTCTCCACTCCTTCGCAGATGATCTGGCTGCCCGCCCGCTCAGCCAGGTAACCGACGGACTGCACCACTTCACCGGAAATGCCGCCGCGCGCTGCGCGCTTGAACAGGCGCATATCCAGCTTAATGAGGTCCGGCTCCAGAGAAATAATACGGTTCAACTGCGAATAGCCCGCGCCAAAATCATCAATGGCGATACGTAAACCTGCGCGCCGGTACTCAGCCACCTGCTCCACCAACGCCGCCTCATCGCCGCCATTTTCCGTGAACTCCACCACCACGCGCTGGGGATCAATGCCAGCTTCATGAATCATGCGGATAGTGGGAACCTGTTCTTCGTCGCCGTTTTTGCGCATCCATTCGGGGGAAATGTTAAGAGTGAGGAAACAATCGGGGGGAAGGGTTTGAGCTGTGTCTAGCGCCTGCTTGCGCACCATGCGGTCGATATTCAAAAGCCGCCGTCGGTCAACGCCGGGGTCAGAGAACAAGGGCCCGGCTGACGCCACCGTTCCGTCATCACGCCGGATGCGCGCCAGAGCCTCGTAACCGGCAACCATTCCCCGGTTAATATCAACGATAGGCTGAAAAAAAGGGAGGTACTGATTGCGTTCGGGTTGGACGCCATCATAGGGATCGTCCGAAATGCCGTCAGGCATTCCATCAGGGGCTCCGTCAGGACCTTTCCGCAAACTCGAGATGCGCTTCGCAACCGAATCCATTTTTACTCCGAAAGTAAAGAAGGAGGCCAGTAGTACAGCCGATTAGGTTAGGCCATTTGATCATAACCTACTGTAAACGTTTGAATATTTAGGTGTACTTTAGTAACTGCCACGCTGTTTGGGCAATTTATACTGTGTAACATCCATATTGCAAGGCGGCGCTCTGGCATCAGGAAAAAATAAACTCTATTTAATTAATTTTCTCTCCAAAGTTGAGCTTCACTCGCATTCCATCTGGGCGACGGTCAATCTGCAGCGTCCAGGCCATGGCTTCCGCAATTTGCTGACAGAGCTTTAAACCAATGCGGTTGCTTTCTTCCCTCTCGGCCGCCTCTGATGGGCCATCCACCTCTTCATCAATGTTATGGACGACCAGGCTTGTCTCACTCAAAGTCACTGTAACGACGCCCGCCGCAGTATGTTGAAACGCATTGCGAATCAGATTGGCGGAGATGATGGTCCAAGGCGTGATCGCTATCAGCGTCACCAGAGTTTCCGGCGCATCCAAGGTAGCCGACACCTGCTTGCTATGCAGCAGATAACGGTGGAAGTCGATCTGCTCCCGAATAGCCGACGCCAGATCTTCATTACGGCGAGGCGCGTCTTCCCGTTGCTCCCGCCCCAACCACAAAAGCGTTTCCGTCATGCTTTGCATGCCATAAACGGCCCGTTCTATACGCGCCAGCGACGGCGCCAGTTCGTCTGGGGGATTGCGGCGCTGTAACAGCTCGACATTGTTACGCACTACGGCGATAGGCGTACGCAGTTCATGACTGGCGTGACGTAGAAAGTCCTTCTCCCGCTGCAGGGCGGTGCGCAGTCGCGCGAAGGCGCTGTGCAGCTTTTCAGCGATATCAGAGAATTCAGCGAAGCCCATCCGCGGCGGCTTTTCCGTCAAGGTATCGAGGCTCAGGTTATGCGCCCAATGCGCCAGTCGATCCACACGGCGCCCCACATAAACCAAAAACAAATGAGTGAGAATAATCACACCCAGAATCACCGCAAGCGCCAGAATGATCTGACTCACGCGAATACGCCAAATCTGGTGGCGCACGTCATGCTGTAGCGCCCCCGGCGTGGGGTGCCGGGTAATGTAAAGCCACTCGTCGTTGGAGAGATGAAAGGGAAACAGGAAGTAGATATCCCCTGGCGCTTTCGGCTCCGACGTTTCATTACGAAACAGGACTTCGAGATTAGCGGAGACCAGTTCGGACTGAACAAGTCGCGACTGATAAGGCTCAGGTAAAGCAGGCCAGTCCCTGTAGGACTGCACATACAAACCGGACGGCAGTTCCGCCTCTGGATTCTTGGCGAGACGCTGATCGTAGTCCTGGGCCAGAAAATACATCTCCACCGTCATCGCCTGCTCCAGGCCGCGCCCGAAGTATTCTTTCAGCAACAGCGTGTAGATGATCACGATCAGGGTCGCGATTCCCAGCAGGTAGTAGCGAAAAACCCGTCTGACCCCGAACTCTTTAGCGAATTTCAAATCGCCTCCTCTGCGTCACGCTCCGTCTCACCGCAACGAACGCCCTGCCCCGGCACGGTATGGATCAGCGCATTAGCGAAGGGTTTGTCCACCGCCATGCGCAATTTGTACAAATGCACTTTGAATGCATTGCTGTCCGGCGGCGAATCAGGCCACAGCACTTGCTCCAGGTCGCTTTTACTCACCACGCCCGGACTGTGTCGCATCAACTTTTCCAGTAATTGCCACCCCGTGGGTGTGAGCGTTAACGTCTTGCCCTCGCGTCGCACTTGCCTCTGGTCAAGGTCCATCTGCAACGGCCCCACCGTCAGCAGACGCGCCTGGCCGCTACGGCGGCGGGACAGCGCCTGCAAGCGCACGATCAGTTCCGCAAAGGCGAATGGTTTCACCAGATAATCATCCGTGCCGGCGCGAAAGCCTTCCACCTTGTCGTCCAGAGTGTCTCTTGCGGTAAGCATGAGCACTGGAGTGTCCACGCCTTCCTCCCGCAGTTTGCGACACATGGCCAGGCCGTTCATACGCGGCATATTGATGTCCAGCAACATCACGTCATACGCGTTGGCGCGCGCCAGATTAATGCCTGCCACGCCGTTAGCGGCGTGATCGCAACTCATATTCTCCAGCGCCAGATAATCCAACACAGTGGTGGCCAGATCGATATCGTCCTCCACCAGCAGCACTCGCAAATGGCCGCTCATAATCACTTTCCCGTTCTTAGATCGCTGCATCGGGAGCGTTCAGGGTCGGACTGTCCGCGCCCCTGTCGCTCACCTCTTCACGTCGCCCGCCAAACAGGCTGCGCATATCTTCGCTGATGGCCAGCAATACTGGAATCAACACCAAAGTGATGACTGTTGCGAAAAGTATACCGTATCCTAGCGCCACCGCCGCCGGGATGAGGAATTGCGCCTGCACGGAGGTTTCATATATCAGCGGCGCCAGCCCCACAAAAGTGGTGCTTGAGGTCAGCAGTATTGCGCGCAGACGACTGGCGCAGGCGTGCTTTACCGCCTCTTTGACCGCCATGCCGCTTTTGCGGCCTTCGTTGAATTCGGCCACGACCAGCAGACTGTCATTCACCACGACGCCGGATAACGCCAGCACGCCAAACAGGGAAAGCAGGCTCATGGAAATTCCCACCATCCAGTGTCCAAGGATAGCTCCCACCACGCCAAACGGAATCGCCATCATGATGATCAAAGGCTGCCCGTAGGAGCGTAACGGAATCGCCAGCAATGCATAGATCCCGAACAACGCCAGCGCAAACGCCTTGATGAAGGAGGAACTCGTCTCCGCCTGCTCCGTCGCCTCACCGCCAAAATTTACTGTCAGACCGGGATAATCCAGCTGTAGTTTATGCAGTTCGCCGTTTTGTAGAGCCGTTAGAATTTCTTGAGGCGACGTGATGTTTTTGTCTACATCCGCGGTCACGACGGCCACCTGCTTACGATCCACCCGGGTAATTTCGTTGGCGACATAAGACGACTCCAATTTCGCTACGCTCAGCAACGGCAGCACACGTCCGTCGTCAGTGCGCACGCGGGCGTTGACCAAGTCATCCACATGACTGCGATCACTGGAGGGATAACGGATCTTCACTTTCACTTCGTCCTTGCCCCGTTGAAAGCTCTGCGCTTCATACCCCTGAAAGTTCTGCTGCACCTGTGCGGACAACTGCGCCGTGGTCAATCCAAGCGCGCGGCCGGAGTCGGTCAGTGACAGCGTAATCTGCGGTTGACCGACTTTGAGGGTGCTCTCCATATTCTCCACCCCGGCATACTCCTGCAACGCGGCGAGAAGTCGGTCATTAGCCAGCGTCAGGGTTTCGTTATCGTTGGAGGCCAGCTCAACGCGTAAATCCTCCGGTCCATCAAACGCGGTAATAAACTTCACTGCCCGTGCGCCTTCCACTGCGCCGACTTTCTTTTGCCACAGGGCCGCCACGTCGTCGATAGATAGAGCTCGCAGATTCTGCTCCGCCAATTCGGCGGTAATGGACACGTCGGTTTCCGACGCCACTCGCACCTGCAGATTGGCGATGATCGGCGTTTCCATCCGCCTGGACTCGATCAACTCGGCGTTCAAATCCTGCGCCGCCTGCTCAATGCGCAACGCCTCACGCTGGGTCAGGCCGTATCCGACATCGTCCTGCATGGTCAATTGCACGTTAATGACGTCCCCGGGCACATTGGGGAAAAATACAAAGCGCACCGCGCCGGACGGAATCAATCCGGCCACGACGATGAACAACGCCAGCATCGCCGCCAGCGTGGCGTAACGGTATTCCAACAGTACGTGCAAAGCGCGGCGATAATAGCGATGGGTGAAGCGCTCCAGGCCCTGGCGCACTTTTTCCTGCACCAATTCCAGGCAACGCGCGGCGAAATGCTTGCGCCCCTGCAGTTTCTTTTCCCGCACATGCGCCAGATGAGCCGGCAGAATCAGTTTGGATTCGATCAGGGAGAACACCAGGCAGAAGATCACCACGATGCCGAACTGGGCGAACAGTTGCCCCATTTTGCCTTCCACCAATTGTAGCCCGGCGAACGCCACGATCGTGGTCAGCACGCCAAAGGTGGCGGGAACCAGTACGCGCTGCACGCCGCGAATGGTGCTGGCGACACTGGCGCCGCGCTGACTTTGTTCAGTGTGAATGCTTTCGCCGATGACGACCGCGTCATCCACCACAATGCCCAGCGCCATGATGAAGCCAAACGTGGTGAGCGAATTAATAGTCATGGCGGACAGCCCATCCCCCATCAGAAAAACCGCGCCGGCAATGGAAATCGGTATGCCTGCAGCGACCCACATGGCCACACGGAAGTTCAGAAACAACGCCAGCAGAACCAGCACCAGCAGAATTCCCTGCAGGCTGTTCTTGTACATCAGGTTCAAACGATCCGCGATGGCGCTGCTTTTATCGTACCAGGCAGCAGTGGAGACGCCTTCCGGCAATGTGTCGCGAAATGCTTTCGTGATCTGCTCCGCCCGCTCCGACACGTTCATTATGTCGGAATCGCCGACCATCTCCACTTTCAGCGCGATGGAGGGCTCGCCGTTGAAGCGGGACAGCACCGGCGTGTCGTCGTAGGCGTCATTGACCTCGGCGATGTCTCCCAAAGTGACGCGCGCGCCGTTGACCTGCTCTTTCACCACAATGCTTTCAAAGTCGCGACGACGGTACTTCTGATCATCCGCTTTGATAACCAGATAACCGTCCGCGCTACGCAGTTCGCCGCCGCTGCGAATTAACGACGAGGCGTTGATCGCATTGGACACGTCCGCCAGGGTCAAACCGTAAGATTGCAGGCGGCTTTCACTGATTTCCACTGTAATTTCAGGCGTACGGTCGCCATAGGTCGTCACACGTTTGATTTCAGAATCAGCGAGCAACTCATCCCTTAATTGGTCCGCCAGATCCTGCAGTACATCCTGATCCGCATCGCCATAGAGCTGCGCCCAGATCGCATGATCCACACGCTCCGCCTGGCTGATGACGGGCTTCTCCGCCGCCTCTGGCAGGTTCTTGATAGCGTCCACGCGGATTTTTACGTCCTGATTGAGCTTATCGAGGTCGTAGTCGCTCTCTTTCTCAATGGTCACTGTCACGGAGGAAGTGGAAGACTGGCTGGTAATCTGTTTGATGCCCTGCACGCTTTGCAGAGCCTCTTCGATCTTGATGGCGACGCCCTCTTCCGCCGCTTTGGCGGAGCCGCTGGAATAGCTGACGCTGACAGTGACTTCATCTGGCGGAAAGGAAGGAAAACCTTCCTTGCGCAATTCAAAGGCGGTTACCACGCCCGCCAACAGGATCACCGCCATCAACAAGTTGGCGGCGACGGGGTTACGTACAAACCAGGCGACCCAGCCGCCGCCGGCGTTGAACTGTTTGGAGCTCATTGCGCCGCCTCCCGCACCGGGTGGACTTGGGCGCCAGGCGCGTAACCCGCCAACGGATTGCGAACCACCGCCAAGGTCGCGGCGCTTTCCGCTTTCACGTAGATGGATTCGTCTCCGGCGAACAGGATTTCCGGCGTTTCCCGAACCAGCTTGTCACTCGGGTCCACATACCACAGGTAACCGCCTGCGGTGATCGCCGATGCTGGCACTTTCAACACATCGATCATATCGGCGCCACGAATGTCTGCTTCGACAAAAGCGCCAGGCAGCAAAGCGTTATCCTGCTGCAGGGGGCGCTGTACTTCCACCAGCAGTCCACGCAAACGAGTGGTCGTGTCGATGTAGTTATCCAGCCCCACTACCTGCGCGCTCCAGGTTGCGGCGTTATCGTCGATGGAGCGCAAGATGACCGTTTCCGGCAACTCCTGTTGCAGCAGCCCCCACTGTTGCTGGGTCAGGGACAGACGCACTTGAATCGCTTCTACGGAATACAACGTCCCGGCTTCAGCGCCCACATTGACGTAATCCCCCAAGGCGACGTTACGATTGACCACCACGCCATCGAATGGCGCAATCACCCGCGTGCGCTCCAGGTTTTTACTCGCCTGTTCCACCGCCGCCTGCGCCGCCGCGAACTTAGCCTTGGCGCTGGCCAATTGCGGCTTGCGCAAAGTCAGGTCGGACGCTGGCGTTTTTATACCGGAACGCTTCCAGTCTCTTTCCGCCTGCTCGGCTTCGCGCTGCTCCTGCTGCAAGCCGTAGTCGGCCTCGGCGAGAGCCTGCCTGGCGCTGGCGAGCGCCGAGCGATAATCGGTAGCGTCGATGACGAACAGCAATTCTCCCTTGGCGACTTGCGCTCCTGCGGTGAACGCTTTTCCCACTTCTGTCACTTTTCCGGCCACATCCGCTTTTACCTTCAGCTCATACTCCGGGGTCGCTTCTCCATTCAGGGTCAACTGATAGGGATAGGCGCCAGGAGCGCTGTCGACCACAGTCACTGCGGGCAGGCTTTGATGCTTTTCACTCGGCATCGGCGCTGGCTTGTTGTTAATGGCGTATGCAGTCGCCCACAACGCCAGAGGAATTGTGGTCAGCGCCAACAGAGACACCCAGATTTTTCTTCCTCGACGAGCTTTAACATCCGTATTTGAAGAACTGCTTACAGCGTTTTCAGCGGAAGGTTTTACAATCGCGTTCATAGTGTCAGTCCAAGGGCGAGGCCCAGTGTAATTCGGTTGCTCATACGGTCGCTGCGCGCCGCCAGAAGCTGGGTCTGGGCGTCGAACAGGCTGCGCTGCGCCTGCAGAAGGTCAGTGATGTCCGCCAGCCCCTGGGAGTACAGTTCCTGATAGTGGCTGAGGCTGGATTCGGCGTGTTCCCTGGCGCTTTGATAGTGGGTTTGCTGAGCGCTCAAGCGACGTTCGCTTTCCAATGCGCTTTCCACTTCATTGAGGGCGTTCAGCAGGGTGTCCCGATAGTTCCACCACGCCCGCTCCGCCACACTGGCCTGTGCGTCTGCATTAGCTTTGATTTTTCCGCCGTTAAACAAAGGCGCCGTCATTGAACCAAGCAGGCTCCAGGCCGGACTTTGCTGGAACAGGTCGCTTACGCGCTCTCCGCTGTCGGATAAAGAAGCAGACAGGGAAAAACCAGGCAGCAGGTTCTTGTAGGCTGCGCTGGCGCGAGCGTCTTCCGCCAGAATTCGACGATAGGCGGCCTGCAAATCCGGCCGCGCGCCGATTACCTGCATAGGCGTATCCGCCTGAGGCAATGTCACCTCCGGCAGGATTTCCGCGGTTTGATTCGGCGTTTGCGGCAACCGTCCTAAAAGCACATTCAGCGTACGCAGGCGGTCATGATAGGTCTGGCTCAGTTGCTCCAGCTGAGCTTTGGCGTTGGCGGTGGATAAACGCGCCGCATCCAGATCGGCGAGGTCGCCAAGTCCGCTCTGAAACCGCTCCAGGATGGTGGTTTCGGTGAGTTGCAGGCTGTCTATACGCGCTTGCTGAATAGCAAGCCGGCTCTGATCAGAGGACAAAGCAATCCAGGTTTGCATTACCTGCGCCGCCAGGGAGGCTTTGGCTGCATTCAAGTCTTCTTCCGCGGCGGCATAGTCTTCCCGCGCAGCGTTGCTTTGATCGCTGAGACGCCCCCAGATATCCAGCTCCCAGGACAGGTTCAGGCCGGCCGAGTATGTGCTGTGGGCGTCCACCTCGTCGCTTCCTGAGCGCTCGCCTTTGGCGCTGGCGGACACTTCGGGTATGCGGGAAGCGTTCTGCGCCGTCAGACTGAACCCGCTTTCACGCAAACGCAGCGCCGTCTGCCGCAGGTCAGGGTTGGCCTGCATGGCCTCTTGCAAAATGCCTTGTAACTGCGCGTCGGCAATCAGGTCTGTCAGACTCTCCAGCGAAACGCCCTCACCCAGCGCCTGATCCCAGGCGGCGGGGGGTTCTATATTTTCCAAGTTGCTTGCCTGCTTAACCGGCGTCAAACTGCAGGCGGTCAACGACAGTAGCAGCGCAGGAATAATGCATCGTTTGAATTGAAATACTACGGACAATTTCGTCGACCCCGATAAGATTGATACGACAGTTGCGACATCCTATCGGGAAACGGGTTAACGGCCGGTTAACACCGGCGTGTACGCTGGGACGCTCGCGGTGACGCAGGTTATGCTGATCAATTTCATCGTTGCGGCGGGCCGACCGGTTTTTTCATCGCTTACGCATAAGAATTACAGGGTCTTCACAAGAAAATGAAGCCTCATGGGCAGGATTACGGAACCTGAGTTCCGTTCCAGATAGGTCGACTGAACAAACTGGCGCCCTTTTAAAGTCAGGGCCCAGCGGGTTCATCTTAGATGCTCTATACCGTTGCAAAAGGCGCATGGGGCAGGCAAATCACACTATGCGGTGAATAATTGACCATATTTTTCTGCCGTGAGAAGTGAAAATGGCGCTCAATATCTCAAATTCGCGGCTTTACCCTCTATGCTTTGGCTTCCAGGGATTCACTGCTACAGAGTATTTCTCTAAGATCGTACTTTTAGCAATTTACTGCCATTTATATAAGATTTCAGGCAAGAAACGAAGTACGATTTCCCTGCTATTCAGCCCAAGAAAAAGCCCTGTATTCACAGGGCGCATATGACTGGACTCACAGATAAAACATCAAACCCTATACTTATTCTTTTCTTCTTGTGCACTTGGAGAGAATTTTATATATATGTTGTTAACAAACTCATTCATGGCTTTGGTGACGGCACTATCAATATCGTGTTTTGGGTCGAAGTAGCTCCTCAGGTTCCCACCCGCACGAAATGTAACACTCAAAATATGATCGTCTGATACAGGTGTACACCAAGTCTTTTCAGGAGTTTCAGCAACGGGTTGACCTACTTCGTAATACACCCAATTAAGTCCATTTATATTCATTATTTTTAAGTCATCTTTTGTTTTTGGATATCGCCACAAACTTCGTCTGGGGTCAAAGTTGCAATAACTATCACGATTTCGGAGCATTTCCTCATTTCTCCCCCCCAGACTATCTTCACAAGTATCGAAGACCCAATGGTTCTGGGCGTTAGAACAAAACAAAGAATCGTTCTCGCTGTTATTCGGCATCCTACGCTGCAAAATCATTTGCATCACAACATAGCCTAGCATTCCATCCCCACCAAAGAGGGAATCCCAAAATCCCCATCCAGTTCTCGCCAAAATAAGCGTCATTCCCTTGTTATTAGGCCAAATATCAAAGTTGTCTATCTTGTATATATCTAAGTGTTCAGGAGGATCTTCACAAGAAAATGGTACCTCATGGGCAGGATTACGGAACCTGAGTTCCGTTCCAGATAGGTCGACTGAACTAACTGGAGCCCTTTTAAAGTCAGGGCCCAGCGGGTTCATCTTAGATGCTCTATACCGTTGCAAAAGGCGCATGGGACTGTGCTCTAATTACTTTCACCAAGTTAAAAAACGACTTCACTGAGCCATGATGCTTCGAAACATGTATGTTAAAGCTAGCTGTATCTTTAAATGGATGCATATGGGGGTTAAGGTTATGATCAAGTACCCCTTGGCAACTAGCAACCATATTCCGAGTAGCTTGTGCTGAACGCCATAATACAGTTAAACCTGCCAAGGAGGCAGGAGAAATATCCGACAATACAGCCACGCGGCATAAAGCGCTAGCTTTAGAGAAAAGCTGTCATTCAATTTGGAAAAAGTTTTATTCAGACCAACCATCAGATCGTCTGTCATTGTGGTTCACTGACAGGCTGGAGAGTTGTTATCTGTTAATGGATATTTTGTAGTTGCTCAGTGGAACAATCGCCGTACGCCGGATTGCTCTTGTTCCCATGTTCTCGCTGATAAATAACGTTTCTTGCCAGCGAGCATTTTTTCTCGACCACCCTTCAGAGTGAAAATTTCAAACCATAATAAGATTCCCTAACAGCGCTGCTGGTAAGCGGCGCTCTGAATTATTGATGCATTCACAAAATGCAGTCCATCGGCGGACGCGCCTCGAACGATAACAAGCACCGCCTGGAGCAGGCATATGGAAACCATAGACTGCATCGCCTTTAGCTCTTCATCGCAACACCACTCTGAATTCAGTTGTATTATTCCTGAGCTGGGCTAGTGTCCTCAATTTGTGGCTGGTGACGCCTGGCTGAATCAACGCCCGCCTTGCTCCAGCGCTATAACCCTGTTTTTACTGGCAGCTCAAACCTGTCCCAAAGACGCTATTATCTCCGCCCTGACGCCGGACCAACGCGGCCGCAGTCTATGTGTTTCCAGCTCCGACGCGGGGGTTGGGACGCGAGCTTCATGCAGCGTTTCAACGAGTTCGTGCGCTGGCCCTGCCACAAACCGGAACTTGTCTACGTCTGAAGCGATTGCGTCATCGAGAAGACGCTGAAAACAGTCCCCAAGACTCCAACGGGGAAACGGCTTTGTGGGACCAGTTTGACGCGTTAAATATGATAGGACGCTCTGCTTCTTTTACCGCCGACGGTAAAGAGATGGCGGCGCGGGCGATCCACTATCTGAGCGAGCATCGCCAGTTCCCATTTATTCCCATCAATGGCAGCGGGAGTATCTGCTCAGCGACGGCGCGGAGCCGCAATTTTCACCGCCCTCGTCTTCGAACGCAGCAGCGCCAACGGTTGAAGTAAGTTTCGAAACCCAGAGCTTCAATGACGTTATTTGCGGCGGGCGTCGCGTTTCTTCTTACGCAAGTCTTTCCAGCCTACGCTCCAAGGCGTATTCAGCCACTCGACAAAACGCCCCATCACTCCTGAGGGACGCTTGGGCGACGCTTCCGGCGAAGGAGCCTCTTTGGCGGCCGGATTCTTGGCTTTTTCCGCTACAGATTCCTTGGTCTCGCGCTCTTTGGCTTTCAATTCCTTTTCCTGCGCCGTCTCTTTTTCTTCCGCATTCTTCGTCATTGCGCCTGGTCTGGGCGCGTCCAGCTCGATCTCTTCAATAGGCGTGGGTAAATCCGCCAGACTTTTACCCGCCTGAATATGTTCCAGGTTTTCCAACAGCGCGTTGTCCACCGCTTCCAGCACCTTTCTCTGCATTGCAGTGCATGTAGGATTGCGCAGCATGACGCCAATATCCTCATGCATACCGACCATCTGTTCTTCCGCCTGCTTACGACAGCTTTTTTCCTGCTCGCAAACCCGACTCAAACGCTGTTTGATATCCTCTACAGGCAGACTGATTTTCAATGGCGCGATTTTTATACCGCGCCTTTCCAGCAGCACCCGCATGGCGATAGAGGTCCGTGCGTAACGGCTGAAATCCCCTACCACCAGATTGATTTCCTCAAACTTTTCGTCAACCGCCTCCTCGGAATCCACCAATTGCAGCGCCATCTCCGTCACCCGCCCCAAATTGCGCTGTACATGATCGTCCAGATTGCCCAGGCGGACTTTTACTTCAGAGTCAGGCAGATTACGGACTTTTCGCCCTAGTGATTCAAAGGATTTCAACGCAGAGGTGGACAACGTCATCTTCTTGGCGCCCAACTGCAGCACCGCCTGGAAGCTTTGACGCAACTTCTCAAGGGAGGAAGTCGCTCTCACCAAGCGCAATAACGCGGACCGCTTTTTCTCCAACACAGAAATCTGTTTGGTGATGGAAGCGGAGCCGGAGGTCGTGGATTCAGTCACACAATGTCCCGGATATCTGTTTTTATGATTGGTCTTGCTTAGGCATAGTGATTTGCGCCCGACGCCAGGCCGACTTTGAAAGACGCAGCCTGGGAATGTGCAACACTTTCATTTCCAGACAATTATCAGTTTAGACCACTGCCAAAATGACGCGAGACTTATCGCGAAGCCCATACGCTCGGGCGCGGCTGCAGGCGACTCAGAGACCAGACGGAGCGTCTTTGCAGTTTTGTAATAAAAATGAACCGCTTGCACTTACGCCAAACAGCGACTATTTGTCTATAGTGGTACGATGAGAAGCGGCGTTCTCAACCAGCAGGGAAACTCTATTTTCTCAAGGCGGGAGTCATGACAGGAAACCAGTCCACCCGACTTATTCTGGTGGTCGAAGATAGCATGGATGATTATGCCGCCATGCAACGCGCCTTCACCAAAGCAGGATTAATCAACCCCATCGTCCATTGCCAGTTGGGAGAAGAGGCCCTGGACTATCTGTTCGCCCGCAATCGCTTTAAGGACAGAGGGGAGCTCCCGGCGTTGATTCTATTAGACCTGAATCTACCTGGCATCGATGGCTTTGAAGTCCTGAAACAGGTCAAAAGCGACGCAGAGTTATGTCGCATTCCCGTCATCGTCCTCACCACATCCAGCGATGAAAGGGACATCGCCCGCTGTTACCTTTCTGGAGCGAATACCTACGTCTGCAAGCCGGTCAACCTTTCCGGCTTGATTCGGGCTGTCAGCGAGCTCAAACAGTACTGGTTTGAAATAGCAGTTCTTCCACGCGGCAACGAGGCATGAATGGAATGCGCGGCGACACATCTCTGTTGATCATCGAAGATTCAGCCGACGATCGCTATCTTTACCGAAGATTACTGGCCAAGTATCAAGAACCCTTCTCCTGTATTGAAGAAGTGGAAAGCGCGGAAGCCGCGTTGGAAATCCTGCAACACCATCGTCCAATATGCTGCCTGCTCGATTATCAATTGCCGGGCATGGACGGCCTGACCTTCCTGCGCAAACTGAAGAAACTGTGGATTGACGACATGATTCCGGTGGTCGTGCTGACTGGACAGGGCGACGAATCCATCGCGGTCCAGCTCATGCGCAACGGCGCTCACGACTATCTGGTGAAAGGCGACCTGACTGCAGAGTCGCTGCATCGGGCTATTGGCAATGCCGTACGCACCTGCAGCCTGCAGCATCAACTGAACTACATGGCGCACTTTGACGCGTTGACCGGACTGCTTAACCGGGCCCTGTTTCTCGACCGCCTGCAATTGGCCATCAAAAAGGCGGAGCGCAATAACTATGAATGCAGCTTGTTCTATCTGGACCTGGATCATTTCAAGCCTGTTAACGATTCACTGGGCCACGACGCCGGCGACACCTTGCTACAAGCCGTGGCGAGTCGCATCAAGTCAGTAGTGCGGGAAACCGACAGCGTAGCCCGCATTGGCGGCGACGAGTTCGTCGTACTGCTGGAAAACGTCGATGTCAACATTACCCGCAGCGTCGCTGAAAAGCTCCTTGAGGAAGTTAACCGCCCCACTCATATCGCCGAACATGAGGTGGCTGTTAGTTCATCCATCGGCATCGCCCGTTACCCCGCTACCGCCAGAACGGCGCAGGAACTGCTCAAACACGCGGACCTCGCCCTCTACGCAGCGAAAGGACGCGGACGCTCCACCTATCATGAATTTTCTCAATCGCAGAAAGAGATCTGGCAGCGCAAGCAAGCGCTGGAGGCGGCGTTACCCAAGGCGATAGAAAAGGGAGAACTACAACCCTACTTCCAGCCTATCGTCGATATTCCCCAAGAAAACCTGCGTGGGTTTGAATTATTAAGCCGTTGGCCAACGCCAGATTATCCCAACATCCAGGCCATGGAGCTGATCCAAATGGTGGAAAGTCTGGGCCTGATGGAGCCGTTCAATGAATGGCTGATCGACGAGGTATGCCGCAAGGCGGTGCTGTGGACGAAGGAATTCCCGAAGATTTCACTGTCCATCAACATGCCGGCCAATCAGTTCCATAACAGTTACCTGGTGGACATGTTCCGCAATAAGCTGAATCGCTACCCGGTCGACCCTTCCGTAATCGAGCTGGAGATTACGGAAACGACCCTGATGCGTCAGCCTGACGCCAGCATACGCCTGCTCAACAATCTGCATGAGTTGGGAATGCGCATCGCTGTGGACGATTTCGGCACCGGCTATAGTTCTCTGGCGTACCTTACCCGCCTGCCCATCGACATCTTGAAAATCGATAAGTG
Organism: Hahella sp. NS-SX17; assembly: GCF_057367735.1. Classification (NCBI taxonomy): domain Bacteria; kingdom Pseudomonadati; phylum Pseudomonadota; class Gammaproteobacteria; order Oceanospirillales; family Hahellaceae; genus Hahella; species Hahella sp. NS-SX17. The sequence continues at coordinate 2,954,646 of NZ_CM170632.1, read as the reverse complement.
CTTCTTTCTGGAAGCGCAACACGATGAACGCAACAAGAAAGTCATCGAAACCGTCGTCGCTCTCGGGCACCACCTGGGGTTGAAGGTCACTGCGGAAGGCATCGAAAGCGAGAAGCAGTGGAATGAGGCGAAGAAATCTCGGTGCGACCTGGCTCAAGGCTTTCTGTTCGGCAAACCGACGCCCTGTGACGGCCTGTCTTTAAAGGAATTCATGGACCACTTCCCGCGTATTCAGCAAAAAGGCTGAAACCCTCCTGAATACGTCGTTCAACGCGTTTATGGAGTAAACCCCAATGTCAATTATCGACCGGCTTCTTTCCGGCGACTACATGCCCCATGGCCATTGCCTGCTCTGGCAGAACGATCTGCTGATCATGCATGTGGGGTCAGATCTGATCATCGCCGTTTCCTACTTCAGCATTCCCTTGACCTTGCTGTATTACATTTATCGCAAACGGCAATTCGAGCTGAACTGGACCCTCGCCCTGTTCGCCTGCTTCATCCTGTTTTGCGGCATGACTCACGTCATTGAAATCGTCAATATCTGGAACGGCTATTACTATGCGGAAGGCGTCGTCAAAGTCGCCACCGCCCTGGTTTCCGCAATCACCGCTATCGTGATTTGGCCGCTGCTGCCGAAAATAACGCAACTCCCCTCTATAAACGAATGGCGCGAACTTACCGACAGTCTGCAAAACAAACTCGCTCTGAGCAGCCTGCGCAGCGATGAGCTGACCCAGGTGAAGGCTTATCTGGAAGAAGAAGTGGCGCAGCGTACGGCGGAATTACAGAACCTCAACCGCCGCCTGGAGAGGGAAAACATAGAACGCAGGCTGGCGGAAGAGCGCGCCAATACGATCAGCAACGCCGTCGGCTACGGCCTGGTGGTGGTGAACAATGACGGCCTGATTCAATCATTCAATTCCGTTCTCACAGAAATGCTGGGGTACTCAAAAGAAGAACTGCTGGACCAGCCAATTGAACTATTGCTGCCGGAAAGCATCCGACATCAACACCAGATCCAGCGCAATGCTTATCTGAAACGCCCGGAAACCCGGAAGATGGGGGTCGGAAGAGACCTGTGGGCGCGGCATAAAAACGGCGGACAGATTCCCGTAGAGGTGGGCCTGACCGCAGTGCATGAGCATGACAGCCACACCATTATCGCCACAGTCATAGACATCACCGAACGCAAACGCATGCAGGAGCAAATAGAGCAGGCGCACCAGAAATATATCCGCGAAACCAATGAAATCCAAAAAGCGCTGAAAGAAAGCGAGGCGAAGTTCCGCACTATCGCAGAGACTCTGCCCGGCGTCGTCTGGATGTCAGCCCCTGGGATTGATCGCATTTACTTCATCAACCGCCGTTATGAGGAAATCTGGGGGCGCAGTTGCCAGTCGCTCTATGAAAATCCCAGAACCTTTATCGACGCCATCGTCCCAGAAGACCGCGACCGTATCCTCAAGGGACTGGAACGCCATAAACAAGGCGAATGGTCGCACAGCTACCGCATCATCGACGCATGGGGATCTCTGCGTTATATCGAAGACAAAGGCCATGGCGTGCTTGATGACGATGGACGGCTTATCTGTCTGATCGGCATGGCGTCGGACGTCACGGAGCAGATCAAGCATAAAGAGGCGCTACTGCGCTCCAATCAAGAGCTGGATGATTTTGCGTACATTGCCTCCCATGACCTGAAGGAGCCGTTACGGGGCATCAGTAATTACGCATCTTTTCTGATCGAAGATTACCAAGACAAGTTGGACGACAGCGGACGCCAGATGCTCCAAAGTCTGGTGCGCCTGACCAGCCGCATGGAGCGCTTGATTACGGAGTTGCTGCACTACTCCCGACTGGGAAGAACCGATCTGTCCATAGAAAGTTGCAATCTCAATACCGTGGTCACCGAGGTGATTGAGACGCTGGAGCCGCGCCTGAATGAACTAGGCGTCAGTTGCCGCACAGCCAACAAGCTGCCTGAAATCAAATGCGACCGCGTAAGGGTCGCGGAAGTGTTCCGCAATCTCATCACTAACGCCATGAAATACAATGACAAAGAGGACAAGTGGATCACCGTGGGTAGTTTCGAGGAAAACTCTCAGGATGTTTTTTACGTGAAAGACAATGGCATTGGCATCAGTTCCAATCTGCATGAAAAAATCTTCAAGATATTCAAACGCCTGCATCCTCAGGATAAATACGGCGGCACTGGCGTGGGGCTGACTATCGTGAAAAAGATCGTAGAACGCCACGGCGGCAGAGTCTGGCTAGACTCCTCTACCGGCGAAGGCACTACGTTTTATTTCACTCTGGACAATCACAACTGACATTAACGCAGTTCACAAAAACGCGCGCCCTCACCCGTTCGGGTGAAATGAACGACGTTTAATTATGGAATACTTTGTCAGATCTTCCTCCGTTAAAGGAGTGCGTTAGCGTAGGAGGAGCAACTACAAAACAAAAATAACATGACAAGGATACTCCCCATGAACGTCACGTTGCGATCCGTTCTGTTATGGACTCTGCTTACGCTCGGTTGGCCCTGCCTCGCCAGCGCCAATATCTGCGTCAACTTCGACCTGCCCGATCACGCGAATTACCATTTCAACGATCATATCAAGGTCACCGCTAACGACGGCCTTACACTCGACGCCAACCTGTTCACGCCTCGCACGCCGCCCCCTGCGAATGGCTACCCCACAGTCATATTTATCAACAGCTGGGTGCTGGACGAGCACGAATATTTCCTGCAGGCGGCGAAATACGCAGAAAGAGGTTATCAGGCCTTGAGCTACAGCTCCCGAGGCTGGGGCTGCTCCGAAGGGATGGTGGACGTCGCCGGCCCCAACGACATGGCGGACCTGTCCGCCATGGTGGACTGGCTGCTGGCCAATACCCAGGCCGACCCCAACGCTATTGGCGTCACTGGCATTTCCTACGGCTCAGGCATTGGTCTGTTAGGTTTAGCCCATGAGCCGCGCATCAAAACCGCTGTCGCCATGAGCACCTGGGGAGATCTGGTGGAGTCGCTGTATGCGCAGCAAACACCGCGTTTATTCTGGGGCTTTTTTCTGGTCTCCAGTGGCTTAATCACCGCCAGTATGGACCCCGTCATCGCGCAGAACTATCGTAATCTGGTGGAGCACAGGAGTATCCCGGAGACTATGGCCTGGGGTTATGAGCGTTCGCCATCCCGCGTTATAGAGCAGATCAACGCTCGCCAGGCGCCGGTTTATCTGGCCAACAGCTTCGGCGACAACCTGTTCCAGCCTAACAATCTGCTGCGCTTCTTCGAACAGCTCAGCGGTCCCAAACGTCTGGATCTGAATCAGGGCACACACGCTTCCGCAGAAGGTCTCGGTTTGCTTGGCATTCCCAACTATACCTGGGACAACGCAAGAGACTGGTTTGACTATTGGCTGAAAGGCGAAAATACCGGCATCATGGCGCGCCCTCCACTGACCATGCTGACCGACCTCAAACACAAGCGGGAAGAATACGCCGCCTGGCCCATTCCTGGCGCGCAAACACGCACACTGTATATGCATCCTAGAGGACTGCTCAGCAACGGCGGCTTATCAGAAGCGCAATACGACTCCTGGTTGATCCGCACCAACACTATCTACTCAGGACTCGACTCTGGCGCCAGCACCGGCATTCCTCTCCTGTCCGCGCTGCTGGATGGACTGGGCCTGCCTGTTTACGCATCCATGCCGCTGATCAATCGCGTTCATGGCATCGTTTATCAAAGCAGCGCGCTATCGGAAACCCTGAAAATCCGAGGGATGGCGAAGGTACATCTAAATATCGAGCCCAGCCATGGCAAAGTGCAATTGAACGCTTATTTGTATGATGTCGATGGGTTCGGGATTGGCAAACTGATTACCCACGCGCCAGCCACACTGCATGACGCAGCTCCATGGCGAGAGCAGCGCCTCGCCATGGAGCTGACGGCGGCGGCTTACGATGTGCCCGCTGGACACCGCATCGCCATTGCCTTCGATACTTTCGACATCCTGTACGGTCCGCCCACGCTGGCGCCTTACGCCATCAGCTTTCGGCACAGCAACGCAGCCCAATCCTATCTGGAGCTGCCGGAGGCGCCCTGACGCCACTTACTCCTTTCGCGAACGAATCCGGTCCTTATGGGGCCGGATGCGCAAAAACATCCAGAAATTTCCTACACGATTTCATAGCCCTCGCCTACACTTTCTAATTAAAAACAAATCTGGCCCGCCAGCGGTAGCTGCTGAAGTCTTGGTCACGGCCGCGATCCGATCGCATTGACAGCTGTAACAACCTCAAGAAAAAGGCAAGGTACGCAACATGACGCTCAGACTCCGATCTCTTCTCTGCTCCACGCTTTTTTTGCTACTTAACTGCATAGCTTCACTCTCCCTCGCCGCCACAGCAGTAAAAGATAGGTATACCATCGACTCAAACAAGGGACAGGAAAAACTCATTGTTACCTACAATGACGTCATTGAAATCAGCACAAGAGAAGCTATCGAAGCCGCTAAAATTACTAGCGTTTCCGCGCTAAGTGACACTTCAGCTGGCGTAATAGCTATTGACGGAGATGACAACCTTTCTATTAATTTCAACCCCACTTCAGGGTATTCAGGCGATGTAACGTTTACTTACACCTTACAGGATATCCGTGGCACAAGTAGCGCCGTGGTCACGTTAAATATTAAAAGCGAGACCGGTAGCGTAGAAGCAGTGGATGATGAGTACCTAGCGGGGAAAGAGCCCATAACGATCTTCCCCTTGGAAAACGATGTCAAACCCAGCGGCAACCCCTCGGATTTCACCATAGATACGCCAGAACAAGGCTCGCTTACTCAACTGAGCGGCATCCGCGGGCTTTATAAGTACACCCCGCCCAGCGACTTGACCGAACCCACTGATATCGCACTCAGCTACACTGTCACCTATGAGGGCGTCGGCAGTAGCACCGCTACTGTCACCATATCCATCGACCCTGACTCGGAGCCTTTGTTGGCGGGCGCCAAAGATGAGGAACAGGAACAGCTTGCTGGAGTACTGCAAGCCGCCTGTGACACTAACTCCGCGGGCATTGTCAGAGAGACGGACGCCACCTTCGAAGCTACCTGTAACGCCCTGGCGGCATTGAGCGACTCGGAAAGATCGGATGCGCTGGAGCAAATTCTGCTGCGCCAGATCGGCGCTCAGGCCGGCGCGATGAAAGAAGCCGCCGCGTCACAGGTAAAAAGCCTGGGCGATCGCCTCAGCAATCTTCGTAACGGCGCGACCGGATTAAGCCTGGTGGGACTGCGCACGGAAGTTCAAGGGCAGAACTTCAGCGTCGGCAAATTATTGGGCGTGACAGGAACTGGCGGCGCCGCCGGGGACGATGAAGTCACGTTCGCTGATAATCGTCTGGGCGTGTTTTTAAGCGGCTCGCTGATTTTCGGCGACGCGGACGCCAACGGCGACCAGCGCGCTTATGAGTATGATGCGCAACAACTGCTCGCCGGCGTCGACTATCGCTTCACCAATAAACTGATTCTCGGTATTTCCGCCGGATACACCACGACGGACAGCGAAGAAAACAACTCCGTCACCAAATTGGAGACGGATACCTGGAACCTCGCCTTCTATGGTAACTATTACCCTCGGGACAACTGGTACTTTGACTGGATCGCCGGCTACGGCGGCGTCTCCATCGACTCCACTCGCGCCGTCAACTTTCCTGGCGTCACTTCGACCTCCAAGGGCGATACCGATGGCGATCAATGGAACGCCGCCATGGGAACGGGCGTCAATTATCAGGTTCAGCAATGGCAAATAGACGCCTTCCTCAATATCGAATACCGCACCGTCAATGTGGACGCCTATAGCGAAAGCAACGACGCAGGCTTGGGGCTGGATGTCATGGAATACTCTACAGACCTCATGACCGGAACCTTGGGGGCGCGAGTCAGTCAGGCGCTGAGCTACGACTTTGGCGTGCTGATTCCACAACTGGAGCTGGCGTTCGTGAATGAGTTGAAAAACGATCCCACCGAAATCGAAGCGCAGCTATCGATATTCCCTGAAGCCGGTTCATTCAAACTGCAAACTGAGGAAGCGGATAAAACTTATATGAACGCCGGTTTATCGCTCACAGGCGTTTTCAAAAGCGGCACATCGGCCTACGTCCGCTACGGGACTGACTTCGCCCGTGACAACCTCTCCACCGACGTTTGGCAAGCAGGCGTACGTATGGAGCTGGGCGGACCACAAGCAGAAAGCGGCGTCTTTCATACCCTTGAAGGCCAATCCATCGCTCCGGGCGTTATGGTCGGAACCTTGGGCGCAGGCATCAGCGTCACTATTCCATTGCATGACCTGAGTTGGAATATGCGCGGAATGATCAATGGCTTTTCACACTCCGTAGATCGTTCTCTGGACGACGTGGATTATGATGTCGATATTGATCTGGAGTCATACGGCCTCATCATGGACTGGCATCCATTTGAGGGCGGCTTCCGCGTCAGCGGCGGTTTGTTCTCCAACCGCAATGAGTTCACCGGCGTCGCAACACCGACAGAGGATGTCGAAATCGGGGACTTCACATTTACGCCTGAACAGGTTGGCACGCTGCACGCCAAGATCGACTATGACCGCGCCATTTCGCCTTACCTGGGCATAGGCTGGGGCAATGCCGTCGCGCCGACCAAAGGATGGGGCTTTAACGCAGATCTGGGAATATTGTTCACCGACACCGCCCAAGCGAATTTGTCGGCGGATAGCCCCGCGGCCGACGCCAATCCTGCTCTCAAGGCGCAATTGGAAAGCGAATTGGCGAAAGAAGAGGACAACATCAATAACGACGATCTGGACAACGCCAAGTACTGGCCGGTCATCGCCATTGGCGTCACCTATCAGTTCTAGTTGCGACTTGTCAGCTCCGGTTGTGATCGCACTCACGCCGACGGCGCGCCCGACAGAGGCCGTCGCGTCAATGGGCAGGAGGCGCAAGCCTCCTTGACAAGTTCAGCCTCGCCAACTGAACTTTCCATAAGCGTCTATGATCAATCGGCCGTCTCGGCGGCGGCCAGTAATGCATTAGAAAAGGATGGAGAGTATCACACATCAACCCGGCAACGCATTCTGGGCCTCCGTCGCCCCCTTGTTCAGACGCCGCCTGCTTGCAGCCTGGGGTGTATTAATCGCCAGCTTGGCCATGGTGATTCTGGCCGCTGGCGTCATCCGCAACCAGGAACAGCTCAGCGCAGAGCGCCAGTTCCAGCTCTATGTCGATGAAATTTCGTCCCTGATCACCCAGCGCATGCGCGACCATGAACAAATTCTGCTGGGCGGCGGCGCGCTGTTCAAAGCCAGTGATGAAGTAAAGCGCGAAGAGTGGCGCACCTATATTGAAAGCCTCAACCTCAACAAGAACTACCCTGGCATCCTTGGCGTCGGCTATTCCACCGTGATCCCCAGAGGCCAGCTCGCCCAGCATATCGCCACAGTAAGAGCCGAAGGCTTTCCCAACTATACCGTCAAGCCTCAGGGAGAGCGGGAGCTCTATACCGCTATTGTCTATCTGGAGCCCTTTCTTGGACGCAACCTGGCGGCGTTCGGCTACGACATGATGTCCGAGGAGACCCGGGCGCAAGCCATGCGCCAAGCCGCTGTTTCAGCGGAAACCGCTCTATCCGGGAAAGTCACCCTGGTGCAGGAAACCCACGGAAAAGTGCAGTCAGGATTTCTGATGTACGTGCCCATCTACGCCAAGGGTATGATTCCAGAGACAGAGCAGGCGCGCTGGCGCGCTTTGCAAGGCTTCGTTTACAGCCCTTATCGCATCGACGACTTGATGGCAGGCATACTTGGACCGCGCCGGCCGCAGATTTCATTTCGCATCTACGACGAAAGCGCCATCAGCGACGAAACGCTGATGTTCGAAACCGAAGAAAACGACTTTCAATCAGGCCTGCAGGAGCGCGAAGAGGTCGATCCCCCCAGATATAGCGCCACACGCACTCTGACATTCTACCAACATGACTGGACGGTGGTGTTCGAGAGCACTCCGACGTTTGAGGCGAACGCCATCACGCATTTGGACAAGCTGGTGGTGGGACTGGGCGGCGTGGTCAGCCTGCTGTTAACGCTTTTGGTCTGGTTTCTCTCATTTCGGCGCGAGCAGGCGCTGGAGTTGGCCAAGCGCATGACGCAGACCATTCGAGACAACGAAACCCGGTTGCGTCAAAGCGAGGAGCGCTTCCAATTGGCGGTGCGAGGCTCCAACGACGGGATCTGGGACTGGAACCTGGAAACCGGTCACATGTATTACGCACCTCGTTTTCAGGCCCTGCTCGGGCATGAGGAAGGCAGCTTCAGCAATACCTTCACTGAGTTTGAGCAGAAGATTCATCCTCAAGACAAAAACCCAGTGCTCCAGGCGATCAAAGCGCACCTCGAGAACGAGTCGCCTTACGACATTACTCATCGCCTGATGACCCGCTCCGGCGATTGGCGGTGGTTCCGGTCACGGGGCGCCGCCATTCGCAACAAGCAAAATGTCGCTATCAGAATGGCTGGCTCCATCTCTGACATCCATCAGCAAAAAATGGCGGAAGCAGAAGCGGAAGAGCACGCGCAACACACCCAGGCGATACTCAACAACATCAACGACGGCATCATCACCGTCGACGAGATTGGCTTTATCGCCTCTTTCAATCGGGCGGCGGAACGCATCTTCCACTATAACGCCGACTCGGTAATCGGTTACAACCTTAAACGATTATTCGCCAACTATTCCGATGACGAGGCCTCTGAAACCATGGCGGACTATTTATCCGCCTCCATTCGCAGCGACAGCAGCGGCGAAGAGCACGAAATCGAGGGCGTGCGCCAGAACGGCGAGCGATTTCCAGTTGGCATCTCAGTGTCCGAAGTGCACAGGAGGGCGGAGCGGCTATTTATTGTGGTAGTTCGGGACATTACCGAGCGCAAGCGTGTGGACCGCATGAAAAACGAGTTTATCTCCACCGTCAGCCATGAACTGCGCACCCCATTGACGTCGATCACCGGCGCGCTCAGCCTCTTGCTGAACGGCGCCGTCGGCGAACCAACGGAGGAGTTCTCCCGCTTTTTGCAAATCGCCTACAAGAACAGCCAGCGACTCGCACTACTGATCAATGACCTGTTGGATATGGAGAAAATCACCGCTGGAGGCGTAAAGTACAGTTTCTCAGTGGAGCCGATCATGCCTCTGGTGGAACAGTCCATCGACACCAACCTGGTGTATGGACAGCAACATGAAGTGGAATACCAGATCATTCATCGGGAAGACGCGAGCCTCGTGAATGTTGACCCTTTGAGGTTTCAGCAGATACTGGCCAACTTCCTGTCTAACGCCGCCAAATTCTCTCCTCAAGGCTCAACAGTGGATATATCGGTCAAACGCAGGGAAAATTACGTGCGCATCTCCGTCACAGATCGAGGTCCAGGCATTTCCCCCGAGTTTTACACCCGCATATTCAAGAAGTTTTCCCAGGCCGACTCTTCCGATCGCCGACAAAAAGGCGGCACAGGTCTGGGGCTGTTCATCTCCAGGGAGCTGGCCAAGGGCATGCATGGGCGCATTGATTTCGAGTCGGAAGTCGGGAAAGGCGCCACCTTTTATGTAGAGCTGCCCCTGGCGTCCGGTCAGGAGCAGCACGCCCCCGAACCGAAGCAGGCCTGAGTCACTTTTTCAACTGCGCCGCCAGCTTAGATAATTGCGCAGAGCTGGGGAATAGTTGACTGCCAGTTGTGGCTTCCGCCAACGCCATCTGCGACTCTCCCTGATCTCGCAACTCACCAATACGGGACACTAAGTCAAGCTCCAACGACTTGAGACCCTCTTGAGCAACCTGATTAGCAGGATCGATTTCGAGCACGATTTTGTAAGCGTCATAGGCGCTGGAGCCCGAAGGCGTCACCAAACGACCTTGCAGACGATGTACTTTGGCGACCTTAAGCAAACGCTCAATCTTTGCAGACACCTCAGGATTCAGGCTCTGTACTTCGGTACTGGCGGGAAGCACAGGATTAGTCGTACCTGTCGACGCGTTCGCGGATGATGAGTCACTTTGGCCATTGTCAGGGTTGGACGCGCCGCCGCTTTCAGTATTGTGTTTGTCTGCGCCGCCGACAGTCCCCTGAGAGCCGGACTGACTGGATGACGTTCCCGTCCCGTTGACGGTGCTCGGGGTCAACTTAACGGGCTCCACTGGAGTCGTCACACCGCTCTGCTCCACTGACGGCGTCAAAACATACAGCAATCCGGCCGCCGCCACCGCCAGCAAACCGCCAACGCCAGCGAACATCGGCCCCTTGATATTAGCGCCTCTCTTGCCTTCAGCCGCCTGCATCAATGCCTGAATGAACTCTTCCGCAGACTGGTAGCGTTTTTCCGGACTCTTCTCCAATGCTTTAACGACGACTGCATCATAATACTTAGACAAGGTCGGTATCAGCATCGAAGGCAATTCAGGCTTGGCGTGCAGAATTTTCTGCATGATCGCCGTGGGCGAGTTAGCGTTGAAACAATGCTCGTTCGTCAACAACTGATAAAAAATGATGCCGCCAGCGAACAGATCTGAACGCGCATCAACCGGCAACCCCTGACACTGCTCCGGGGACATATATCTGGGGGAGCCGATAATCGTGCCCACCCGCGTCAGCTCGGAGGACTCCAGCTTGGCGACGCCGAAGTCCGCAATTTTCGCCACGCCGTTTTTAGTGATAAAGATGTTCGCAGGTTTCAAGTCGCGGTGAATAATGCCATGTTCATGTATATGCCCCAAACCAGATAAAACGTCTGTCATAATCTTCAGGGTTTTATCAATGGGGAAGCGCTGGCCATCGTCGAGAGCGCTTTTTAACTCATAACCTTCCACATACTCCATGACAAAATAAGGCGCGCCGTCCTGATCGCCGGCGTCGAAAACATTGATGACATTAGGGTGAGATATCTTTCCCGCCGCCCGCATTTCATTACGGAAACGTTCGCGAAATTCACCGGTAACGTCTGCGCCCAACAACTCAGGCAATAACACTTTGACGGCGACAATGCGCTCAAAGTCCGGGTCAAAACACTGATACACCACCCCCATGGCGCCGCGCCCCAGTTCGCGTTGCACCTTATATTTGCCGAAATACTGGGAGTCCATTGAGGCGGGATCGAAAATTTGCGTATCAGACATCGTTCAATTACTGTCCAGCGCTATCAGTTAAATCAAAGGGTTAAGTCCGCTTATCCAAGCATGCCGCCTGCCCTCGCAACCGGCTATAAGGGAAGCGCTATTACTATAACTATAGCGTCAAAACTTGAAGGGCTTGGAGTAATGCCGAGAAATCGTCAATAGAAAAATAATAACGTCTTATAGTCAGTTTCATCCAGCAAATTAATGCTCTACGAAAAAGCCGCAGATATATTAGAGGGGAAAGGAGTCAGAAGAGAAGCAATGGAGGCGGAAGAAATCCGCCCCCATACCATTGTCGCTATCAGATGGGCTTCGCTTTTACGAAGAAGAATTCACCGGCTTCGTGGCCTGCATATTTAATGGCGCCATAGTCCGGAATCTGATCGATGCCGAATTGTTGAGAGCGCTTGCGCACATCACCAAGCACGGAGATAAACAAACGGTTGCCATCCATCAGGCCACTGTTGTTATTCAACGCTTCGATAAACGCCCGTGCGAACACGGAATGATCGCCGCCGCCACTATCCAGTACCGGGCGCACCCCGCCTGAGGTCAGCACCGTACGGGCTTTGATGTCCACCATCAGCTCCAGCCATTCTTTCTGCAGCTCATTCTCCGCCACTGCGCTCTGACGCGCGACAGAAGCAGTGGACAAGGTGCCGGCGTAACAGGAGTCCGCCACCACCATCACGTGCTTGGCCTTGAAAGTATTCAACTGATCTGAAATGGATACGTTGGACAACCAGTTCGCTGTATTGCCAGGCTCCGCATCTACGGGCAGCCAATAACCGCGATCATTCTGCGAATCCAACTCGCCATGCCCAGCATAGTAAATCAGCAGGTTGTCATGCTCGGTCAACTTATCGCGCATTTCGTTCAACGCTGACAACAGTTCATAACGCGTGGCGTTGAGCAACAATTTCGTATTGAAACCGTACTGCTTGCTCAGCATCTCAGCAATGGTGCGAGCATCCTTCTCTGGCGTTTCCAAATCCGTGTAGTAGGCATAATCGCGGTTGCCGATCACCAGTGCGTAATATCGGCCAAAGCTGACTCCGTCAAACTTGGGCGACTGCGAGCTGGCGTCAAATTCGATTTTCTGGGTGCGGGACTGATTGGCCGCCTGATCCAGAAACATGGAAAAGCCAAAACCGACGCGCTGGTCCACTTTGTCAGTTGCATTCATGGCGACATCTGTCTTACGTCCCTGCACCGGCACCTTGATAAAGAACAGGTTAAATTCATCTACATCGACTCTCTTGCCGTTGACCGTGAACGATTTCAAGCCTGCTGGAGAATCCACCTTTCCAATGATCTCCTTTTCGCTCACCGCGTTACGCAGCAGAACGGTGGGACCGCTGCGGGTCAACGATATTGGCGGGTCTAGAATTTGGATGGAGGGCGGCGCTAACGTTGGGTCCAGACTTGCGACTTCAAGCGTCGCCGGCTTAGCGGCTTGATTGGCCTTGTCACGCTGCTGCTGAGCCAACTGTTCCGCTCTCGCCTTCTCCGCGGCGCGACGCTTCTCAGCTTCAGTTTGCTCTTTATATTGTTCAAGCTTGCTTACTTCGCCCTGCAGGTTTGACAACTCTTTCTGCAAGGCGTCATTGGCGATAATGGTGGAGGCGTATTGTAAATTATCGCTCTCCAGGCCGGAGGCGCGACGATACCAGTTCAACGCCATGACAGGGTCTTTGTTAACGCCCAACCCTTTTTCATAAAGGTTCCCCAGGTTAATCTGGGCCCGAGTGAAGTCCTGGTCTGCGGCGCGGCGGTACCAAATAGCCGCCACTTCGTAGTCCGGCGCCAACCCTAATCCTTTTTCGTAAATCTCGCCGACATAGGTTTGCGCCTCAGCGTCGCCGGATTTGGCTTGCTCAAGCCAAACCTTCAGAGCCGTCGAGTAATCAGCTCTGTCAAAAGCGGTGAACTCGCCTCCTCGGATAGCGCAATCCGATGCGGTCGTTTTGATAGGGCGGCGGGCGGTCAAAAAGCGGGCGTTAGCGCCCAACTGTCGTATCTGCCCCGGCAGCAGACAATCCACCACCATCAACTTGTCCGCTTCCACTCCCTGATCGCCGGCCTTATCTACCGGCTGACTGCTACACGCAGCCAAGGCGCCCGCCGCGACCACGGCAGGCAGGCCCCATCGATTGCGCTCTTTCAATGACCTGTGCTGTATACTGCTTTTACCTTGTCTGCGTGTCATAATTCATCTCACTTTTATCAACGCTGCTGTACTGCCTTGGCGACATCGCAAAGGATGACGCCTCCTGTTTATCCGAACAGGCAACACATAAAGCGACGTTCTCGCCCAAAACCCTGAACGCCGAAGCCCGGCCTTCGCTCGCGACAATAAATATTTTTTACAATTAAAGTATTGATCGCACATAGCGCCTGTGCAACGCGATTATTGTTTATCTTTGTCGGCTTATGGTTGCTGTTAGCTGCAAAATCGCATCGTTGACCTGCGGCCAATAATGTCGCCATTCACCGTGTTCCGAAGCCGGCCCCAACTGATATTCCGCCTGCTGCCTCACCGCCTCCTGTTGTATCCATTCCGGTCGGACAGTCGCGTCTTCCCTGGCGGCCCAATGCCATTGCCTGATGCCGCTATCAAGAGCCGATAATAAGGATGGATCGAGAGACCCCGTCAATGGTGAGAATTGATGCCCGGACGTCCATGCCGCCACATTCAGGTTTCCTGACAGCGTCATCACCGCTTCAACATTATCCAATCTCGCCGCCAGCAACATCGCCAACGTCCCTCCCCCACTATGCCCCAGCAATACCATCGGGCGTCTCTCTGTCCTGCGCTGCAAAACCTGCATCATGGCTGCGATAACCTCCTCGCTATAGCGACCATGGGTATACCAGTAGGCGTAACATGACTGGTTTTCTGGCGGGTTTTCCTGATTCCAGGGAGCTGGAGGCGCACGTCTCGATTTAGCGCCATAGTAGCATGGACGTCCCAGATACATTGCTTCTCCCGGCCACTGTCGATACCAATCAAACATTAGCGGGTCCGGTGACGTGGGGTCGGAAGCAATACGCCAGGGCCGGCTCCAGGGAAGCCCGTCCCCCTCAATTACAACGATCAATGGAGCCTGTGCACTATCAGTCATCAGCTCGTTGTTGATTTCATCGGCAGGCTTCCCTTCCTTATAAGCCAGCCACATATCAAAGCCGTCAGCATTGACATAACGAGCAGCCCCCTCCTCCACGTCCGGGGGAGTAGCCAAACCCACGCACCCGGTAACAAAAAAACACAAAGCCATCATGACTAAGACGATGAAATTACCCCGTTTTTTTTGCCGCAGAGCACAGGATCGCAAATACCAACCAAACCTGTAGATGGCCGTTATTTTCAATTTATTCCTACCTTGAAAAACGCATAAACGCCCAGATAAAAGAGATACAAAACGAATCCGCCAAATGCACGACAAGCCACTAAACCTTTCAACCTAATCCCAAAAGGAAGCTTTTAAAACAAAGGGCTAGCGGCAAAAAAGTAGGGGGCGAGCTAGCCTGAAAGCGAATACTTTAGTATATTGACCGGCCTTCCCGGAACCCCAAATAAGGGCTGGGAGAGGGCCCTCGCCAGCCGTGATAAACCAAGTTCACGAGCGGTCAATGTCTTAAACAACATTGATTTCAGGGAAAAATCGGACATACTCCTCTATTTCCGAGCGCCGAACGATTTTATGGAGTAAATACATTATGGCGTCTGACAATATTATTGAGTTAGAGCCTTTCTTCTCGCCAATCAGTGACGAGAGCCCATCCGGAACCGACCTAAGAGATGACAATGACAGCGACTTCAGCGCCGCCAAGGCTGCGCGTCGCAAAGTCGTTTCTCTGGCCAAAGCCGCCCGCTTTGACGCCAACGGAGAACTGGAGCTGGTTGAACAGTGGCGGGAGATCCGCCGTATCGCCCCAACCATACTTAAACGCAAAAGCAAAGACCTTGAGGTCGCCGCCTGGTTCACTGAAGCTTTGCTGAAACTGGAAGGATTCACCGGCCTTCGCGACGGCCTTCAGATCATTAAAGGCTTGGTCGAAAACTTTTGGGACACGGTCTACCCTCTTCCTGACGAAGATGGCGTAGAAACCCGCATTTATCCGCTGATTTCGCTAAATGGCGAAGACGGAACGGGAACCCTGGTCCTTCCGATCAAAAATACGCCGCTGACCGACGACACGGAAAACGTGCTGACTCTTACCTCTTACGGCCGCCTTCAGGACGCTCTGGATATAGAAGATCCGGAAGAGCGCATCCGTCGCTTTGAAGAGCTGAGTCTCAGTGAAGACATCGTTAACCAACAGCTCCTCACTGTAAGTTCTGATAAAGCACAGAATATTTATGAGGATATTCAGGAAGCGCTGGCGTTATGGCAAGAGATCGGAGAACTGGTCGACGCCAAATGCGCAGAGAGCGGCAGTAAAGCCAGCCTTCCCACCAGCGGCGTTAAAAATGCGCTGCAGGAAGTCGAAGAGCTGTATAAGCGCCTGATGAAAAACAAGCTGCTTTCCGATGATGAAGAGCCAATGCAAACCAATGACGGCCAGTCAGGCGGAAACTCTGGCGGAGGAGGCGCTCAGCAAATGAGAGGCGGCGTTGCGCATGGCCCCTTCAGAAGTCGTGAAGACGCCATCAATCATCTGTTGGTGATAGCCGAATACTTTCGTAAGACAGAGCCTCACTCCCCCCTCTGCGGCGCCATTGAAAGAGCCGCCAGCTGGGGTAGAATGTCTATTCAAGAACTGCTCATGGAGCTGATACCTGACGAAGAAGCGCGCGCGCGCTATGCTTTAATGACGGGTATTCAAATTGGCGAAGATGCAGCTCCTATCGGCCAGTTATCGCAAACCGCGAGAGCGGTCACCATTCCTGAGCCAAAAGCAAAAGCCGAGGGCGCTTCCGAACCGGAGCAAGAGTCCGGCAGCGATTGGAATAACAGCGGTGGCGGAGGAAGCGGCGAAAGTGGTTGGTGACAAATCAACATATTAAAGGGTTAAAAATTTTTTTGACGCTTAACCGGATACCTACAGCTAAATCAAAGAGGACTTAATAATGTCAGATAGCCTACAGGATAAATTAAACAGAGTCCGTAAACCGCGAGTGCACATCACCTATGATGTGGAAACCGGCGGTGCGGAAGTCAAAAAAGAGCTGCCATTTGTAGTTGGGGTTATGGGCGATTACTCAGGCGACAATACTGACGCCAAGAAATCCCTGAAGGAACGTAAGTTCGTCAACATTGACCGCGACAACTTCAACGAAATCATGGAGAAAGTCTCTCCGACTCTGGACCTCAAAGTAGCAGACGAAATTTCTGGCGACCCTGACAAGCAAGTAGGCATGAGTCTCGCCTTCAATTCCATTGAAGATTTCGAACCCCAGAACATCGTTAAACAAATTCCGGCGCTGAAAGAGTTGCTGGAAGCGCGTAACCGCCTGCGCGATCTGCTGAGCAAGGCTGATCGCTCAGAAGAGCTGGAAGGCTTGCTGGAGCAGGTTCTGTCTGACGCAGACAAGATGGCGGTATTGAGCAAAGAAGTGGAAGAGCGTAGCCCGGCCAAAGATGAAGACGGAGGAGATGCCTAATGAGCGACGCAGAATTACAAGGTCAGGAATCCGGAGCAGCGGAAGAATCCAGCTCCAGTCTGCTGGACATGGCGATTACCGCCACTAAGCAAACCGAACCTGAGCAGGCTCAGGACCTGATCGCAAACCTGGCGAAACAAGCTGGCGCAGGGATGGTCAAATGGGACCGCAACCTCACCGTCACCATCAACAAGGCGATCGATCAGATCGACGCGCTGATGTCCAAGCAATTAGCGGCCATCATGCACGAAGACAAGTTTCAGAAGCTGGAAGGCTCCTGGCGCGGTCTGCACCACCTGATCATGAACTCGGAAACCAGTTCCTCGCTGAAAATCCGCATGCTGAATATCGGTAAGCGCGAACTGTACAAAGATCTGGACAAAGCCGTTGAGTTTGACCAAAGCCAGATCTTCAAAAAGATCTACGAGTCTGAATTCGGTACTGCGGGTGGCGAGCCTTATGGCGCGCTGATTGGCGACTTCGAGTTTTCCAACCATCCCGAAGACGTTGAGCTGCTGCAAAACATGGCTGGCGTTTCCGCGGCTGGTTTCTGCCCCTTCATCTCCGCCGCTGGCCCACAGATGTTCGGTTTCGATGATTTCACCGAACTCTCCACTCCGCGCGATCTGGAGAAAATATTTGAGACCCAGGAGTACATCCCCTGGCGCAGCTTCCGGGATTCCGACGACTCCCGTTTTGTAACCCTGGTTATGCCCCGCGTACTGTCTCGCATGCCTTACGGCAGAAACGGCAAGTCTATCGAAGACTTCAACTACGAAGAGCTGCCGATCGACTCCAAAACTGGCAAAGCCGCGAACGTCGAACACGACAAGTTTGCGTGGATGAACGCAGCTTATGTCATGGGTACAACGCTGACTCAGGCTTTCGCTGAACACGGCTGGTGTGTGGCGATTCGTGGCGCAGAGAATGGCGGTAAAGTCACTGGCTTGCCTTCTCACTTGTTCGTCAGCGATGACGGAGACGTTGACCAGAAGTGTCCGACCGAAGTGGGCATCACTGAACGTCGTGAAGCTGAATTGTCCAAACAAGGCTTCCTGCCGCTGTTGCACTACAAGAATACTGACTATGCCGTATTCTTCGGTTCACAGACCTGTCAGAAGGCCAAGAAGTTCGACAAAGCCGACGCGACCGCAAACGCAGCGATCTCCGCAAGACTGCCTTACATCATGGCTACCTCGCGCGTTGCTCACTATCTGAAGGTAATGGCCCGCGACAAGATTGGCTCCTTCATGGACGCCAAAGGCGCAGAACGCTGGTTGAACAACTGGATCAACACCTACTGCAACAGCAACCCGGACGCATCGCCCGAATCCAAGGCGAAGTATCCGCTGGCTGAGGCGCGGGTGGAAGTGAAAGAGAACCCAGAATCACCTGGTTCTTTCAGCGCCGTCGCTCATTTGCGCCCCTGGCTGCAAATGGAAGAGCTCACCACTTCATTACGTCTGGTTGCGGAAATTCCTAAGTCCGGTTGATAAACCGCTCAGGAAAAGTAAGCGACATGCTTGGGCCGGGCCTGCTCTCTTGGAGATGCAAGCCCGGCTTAAATTTTAGAATTAAACCAATAAATACACTTTCTCCAGGCGGACTTACGCAAATCCAAGATGCAGAATAAAGTATCTCCAAACGACAATCCTATGCCGTTTACTTACGGCGTCGTGCAGAAGCGCACTCAGGGGCCAAGCTCCGCAGAAGTGATCGCGCTCAAAAAGATACTTCAAATGATCAAGCTTCCAGACTGGTGTTACGAGGACAAAGCCGCCGGTAAACCACTGGATTACGACTATCTGATTCTATGGCTGCAAAGAGCCGTCGCTCAGATCGACAACAAGATCATCAATCAGGTTAACCATATTCTTCACCACAGCAAGTTTCAGGACCTGGAACGCGCATGGCGCAGCCTGTATGACGTAGTGAGCTACGCATATGGCCGCAAACTGGTGAAAATTCGTTTCCTGGATATCACTTGGTCGGAAATTACCAAAGACGTGAATCGCTCAGTGGAGTTCGACCAAAGTCAGCTATTCCACAAGATTTACAGTGAAGAATACGATGTACCCGGGGGCGAGCCCTACGGCATCATCCTGATGAATTTTGAGGTGTCCCATAAGCCTTTTACGGGACACCGTTTTAACGACATTCCCACACTGGAGCGTCTGGCGGAAATCGGCGCAGCGTCTTTCTCGCCGATACTGCTCAACGCGGCGCCCCAGTTGTTTGAGATGTCCAGCTTCCCGGAAATCACCAGTCCGATCAGCCTGAAGCAGCTCTTCAGCGAGCAGGATTACATCTCCTGGAACAGTCTGCGTGAGCATCCTGACACGCGCTTTCTGGGACTCACCCTCCCACGCGTGCTGATTCGCAACCCTTACTCACTTCAGATCGCCCCCCACGGAGGGCTGCTGTTTTCAGAAAAACGCGCGCAGGCCTCTAACGAAAATTACTTATGGGGATACGCCAATTTTGCGTTAGCCAAAGTATTGATACGTGAGTTCACTGAAGTCGGCTGGTTTTCTCATATTCGCGGCCTGCTTCGCGATCATATGGCAGGGGGAGCCGTTGACAATCTGGTGGTGGACGCCTTCTCGACGGATGCAAAGAAAATCGCCCATAAGCCTATCGTCGACGCGGTATTTTCCGATGAGCGAGAGCGGGCGCTCAGCGAGCATGGTCTCATCGCGCTCTGTCAGTGTTATGACGTCCCCATGGGCGTGTTTTACAGCACCCCTACCCTGCACCGCCCGAAAGTTTTCCAGGATCGCATCGCCACCGCCAACTCAAGGCTGTCATCCCTGTTGCAGCATGTTTTATGCGGCTCCCGCTTCGCCCATTATATCAAAGTGATCACCCGGGATATGATTGGCTCCGTCAGGCGGGCGGAAGATTGCGAGCGAGAACTGCAACGCTGGCTGACCCAATACGTGACCTCCCAGGAAGACGCGGACTGGTTCATGCAGGCGCGCTATCCGTTACGGGAGGGATCGGTGCAAGTCAAAGAGATTCCGGAGAAACCCGGCTCTTTCGCCACTACTATTTATTTGCGTCCGCACTATCAGGCAGACCGCCTGGTGTCGGAGCTGCATCTGACCACAGAGGTTAACACCGCTAGTTAAGGGATTCGGATGACGAAAATTAGCAAGAGCCAAAAACTGCGCCCATCGGTGCTGGACCGGCTGATAGACGAACGGCCGGACCTGAAAGTCGAACCAGAAAAGAATCGCCATCAGGTGCTCAACGAGCTCCGCGAATCCGTGCGCCGTGATCTCGAAGATTTGCTCAACACCCGTTATCGGCCTATTTCCGCATCCGACAATCTGCGTCAGTTGGACGAGTCCCTGATTAACTATGGTTTGCCTGACCTGCATACCATCAACTTCCTTAGTGCGGAAGGCAAAGGTCAGTTCTGCCGCACAGTGGAGCATCATATAGCCATGTTTGAGCCCCGCTTTAAGTCAGTCAGGGTCATTACCCTGGATGAAGACTGGGCGGAAGGCGCCACCTTGCATTTCCGCATTGAGGCGGTGTTGTTCGCCGAACCCGCTCCTGAGGAGATCTCCTTTGATTCCTCACTGGAGCCGATTTCGGCTATCGTCAACGTTCAGGAGGCGCGTTAATGAGCGACGAGTTATTACCCTATTATGAAAAGGAACTGGCCTATCTGCGCCAGTCCGGCGCAGAGTTCGCCCGCGTGCATCCCAAGATCGCCGGTCGCCTGCGCATTTCCGGCGACGTGGTGGAAGACCCGCACGTTTCCCGTCTATTGGAGGGCGTGGCTTATCTCAACGCCCGTATTCAATACCGCCTTGAAGATGACTTCTCGGAACTTTCAGACGCCCTGCTCGACCAGCTCTACCCGCATTACCTGCGCCCGATTCCTTCCATGGCGGTCGTG
Source organism: Hahella sp. NS-SX17 (assembly GCF_057367735.1). NCBI lineage: Bacteria > Pseudomonadati > Pseudomonadota > Gammaproteobacteria > Oceanospirillales > Hahellaceae > Hahella > Hahella sp. NS-SX17. The sequence goes on along the minus strand of NZ_CM170632.1, from coordinate 2,933,915 downwards.
CAGTTCAGAGCGGCGAAAGACCTGGACGGACCTCTGCATGTCGCCCGCCACTCTCGCCTGGAGAGCGACGTATTCCAGAATAAAGTGTGCCGCTTCAGCACAGGCTATGATCTGGACCTGCTGCCGATCGAGGTCACCAAGGCGAGCCTGAAGGAACGCCCTTTTATTGCTCCTGGATCGCAAACCGTGCAAGGCGCTTCCGCAGTAATTCATGTGCGCCTGGAGGGCTTCGCCCCGGAAATCGACTTAGGCCAGCTGCCCTTGGACAAGATCCGCTTTTTCCTGCGCGGTCAGTCGCAATACGCCTATTCGTTGTATGAGCTGCTGATGAATCACTGCGTGCAAATCGTCGCATCCAAAGGCGCTGACGACGTCAATCCGATGTTCCTGCACAGCAGCTGTCTGCAGCCCGTCGGCTTCGCCGAGGAAGAAGCGCTGATTCCAACCCCGCCGCAATCTTTCCCGGGTTATCGTCTGCTGACCGAATACATGGTGTTCCCGGAAAAATTCCTGTTCGTCGACCTGACCGGCCTTGGCGAACGCTTGAATGAGAAGTTCGGCCCTAACCTGGATTTGTATTTCTATCTGAACAAATCCCATGCGGAGCTGGAGCGCAACCTGGAGGCCAGCAACTTCGCCCTGGGTTGCACGCCGATCATCAACCTGTTCAAACACCGGGCGGAGCCCATAGATATCGAGCATGATCAGTACAGCTATCCGATCATCCCCGATGCGCGTTTCCCGGACAACTATGAAGTGTATTCCATTGAACGCGTACAAGGCCTGACCGGCGATGGCAAGAAAAAGGAATACAAGCCCTTTTATGGCTTAAGTCACTTTGATATCGGCCGCGAGACCCAGCTTTTCTGGCATGCTCAGCGCTACCCGAAAATTGGCGGAGAGCTGGGCAACGAGCCCGGCAGCGAGCTGGAAATATCCCTCGTTGATTTGAATTACGCGCCAGCGAACTTATCCGACGAAACGCTGACCGTCGATGTGATGTGCTTCAACCGCAATACGCCGGAAAAGCTGCCCTTCGGCGGCGGACAGCCTCGCTTCACCTGTTTGGATGTAGGCGTCTCCTTGCGTGGCATCGATTCTCTGACGCACCTGACGCCCACCGTACGACCGCCGTTGCGCGATGGCGCGCGCTGGCGCCTGGTGTCGCACCTGACATTGAACTATTTATCGCTCGATAGTCCGGAAGCCATTGACGTGCTTAAGGAAATTTTGGCGCTATATGATTTTCAGGACAGCGCGGCTTCACGGGCGATCATCGCCGCCGTGGTCAACGTACAGACCCGGCCGATGACCGCGCCGATTACTATTGGCGGCAAGACCACCGTGTGCCGCGGGGTGGAAATCGAAGTCACCTTTGACGACAACCTGATGTCAGGCAACAGCACCTTCCTGTTCGCCTCGATTCTGGAAAGGTTCTTCGCCATGTACTGCTCGATTAACGCGTTCACCCGATTAATTGCCCGAATCAAAGGGCGACAGGATATTCTCAAGAAATGGCCACCGAGAATCGGCTCCCAGCCTCTCATTTAACCAAAAGGCTGCAACAGGACCCCTGGCGGTTCGACTTTTTCCAGCTGGTGCGCCTGCTGGAGCATTTCGACCCGCAGGATGCGCGGCCGCGTACGCCTCTGGGCGGATTTTATCCGCCTCGTAACGAGCCTGTACGCTTCGCAGTGAACCCCAGCATGGGCTTTGAAGGCGGCGCGGTGGACAAAATCACCCGCGGCGGAGACAAGTCGCTGGCGTCTCGCGACCAGTGGTCGATGGCGGTGAATTTCTGGGGATTGGTCGGTTCGCGCGGCGTATTGCCATTCCATTACCGCGACCTGATCCTGCAACGTTTGCGGCAGAAAGATAAATCGATGAAGCACTTCTTTGATTTATTGGATCACCGCACTCTGTCGCTGTTTTACCGTTCCTGGAAAAAATACCGTATTCCGCTGACTTTCGAAGCTAATCACCAGCTGGACCCCAAATATAACCGCGACCGGCATGCGGAGATGATCAAGGGACTGATGGGCCTGGCCAGCATGCGCAGCGCCAAGTTCTATCAATCTTCCGGCGATATCTTCAACGTCGCCGGCCTGATGAGTCGCGGCGTATGTTCCGCAGAGGCGCTATCACAAGCCATACGCCAGCATTTCGGTCTGAAGGTGAGCATCCTGCACTTCCGCGGACAATGGCGGCGCATGCCGGATGACGTGCAAACCCGCCTGGGCGGCGGCCGCTTTCCGGGCATCAATCATTGCCTGGGGCAGCAGGCGATTCTGGGAGAAAAGACCTGGTCGGTGCAAAACCGTTTCACCGTACATTTCGATGATATCGACTACCCCCGTTTCCTTTCCATTGTTTCAGGAACGGAAATACTGGGAGCCATGTACAAGCTGATTCGAACTATGGCCGGCGTTGCTCTAGACTTTGACTTATCGCTTAAAGTCCGCCAGGACAGGCTGCCTAACAGCCAGCTTGCGCACCCAACCGCGCCGCCGTTGCTGGGCTGGAATTCAAAACTGTTTTCAACACGACAAAAAGATCGATTCATTACTGTGTCTGTATCCCGACACGCAATGCAACGAACTATAGAAAGACTACAAAAGAAAAGGGAAACCTTATGATTGAGTTAAACTTACGCCAACTCATTGAACCCACCACTTCCGTCGTACGCAAATCGCTAGAGGACGGTCTGCGTCTGGCCCAGCAAGAACGCCACAGCTCACTGGAAATCGAACATGTGCTGCTGAAGGTGCTGGAGCAAAGCGACAGTGATCTGGACCGCGTACTTGAACAGCTCGGCGTCGACATTGGTAAAGTCAGCAGAGAGCTAAGTCAGACGGTGGGCAAATTCCATCGCGACAACCCCAGGGATATGGTTCCCTTTTCGCCTTTAGTGGTGGACGCGCTGAAAGCCGGCTGGTTACTGGCGTCAGTGGAGATGGGCGTAAACTTCATCAGCTCTGCGCACCTGTTTGCGGCGGTGATGTCGCACAACACCCTGCGTAACCAGCTGTTGAGCTCAGTCAAAACCTTGCAGGAAATTTCACTGGAGAAAGTATTGCCTGCGGTGAAAGCCGTTACCGGACAATCCTCCGAAAGCCGCGCTTATTTGAAAGCGGCGGCGGGCGGCGGCGCTCCAGCCGCGCCGACAGCGCAAGGCGGCGCATTGCAGAAGTACACCGTCAACCTGACCGAAAGAGCGCTGAACAACGAAATCGATCCTGTATTGGGCCGCGATCCGGAAATTCGTCAGTGTATCGATATCCTGACCCGCCGCCGTCAGAACAACCCTATCCTGACTGGCGAAGCTGGCGTTGGTAAAACCGCCGTCGTCGAAGGCCTGGCGCTGCGTATTGCGCAGAAAGACGTGCCAGAGCCCCTGCAAGGCGTACACATCCATGTTCTGGACCTGGGCTTGCTGCAGGCCGGCGCCAGCATGAAAGGCGAGTTTGAACAACGTCTGAAATCCGTTATCGAAGAAGTTAAAGCGTCTCCTACGCCCATCATCATGTTTATCGATGAAGCGCACACCATGATCGGCGCGGGCGGCAAAGAAGGCCAAGGCGACGCCGCCAACCTGCTCAAGCCCGCGCTGGCGCGGGGCGAACTGCGCACCATCGCCGCCACGACTTGGGCGGAGTACAAGAAATACTTCGAACGCGACCCGGCTCTGACCCGCCGTTTCCAGGTGGTGAAAGTCGAAGAACCGTCTGAGGCTGTTGCGATCGACATGCTGCGCGGCATCTCCAAAATCCTGGCTGTCCACCACAACGTACGCATCTCCGACGACGCCATTATCCAGGCGGTGAAACTGTCCGCCCGTTATATTCCCGGTCGTCAATTGCCGGACAAAGGCGTGAGCCTGCTAGACACCGCCTGCGCACGAGTGTCCCTGAGCCAGAGCGCCACGCCGTCTTTGATTGAGGACACCCGTCGCCGTATTCAACAGATCGACACCAACCTCGACCTGATTTCCCAGGAAAATATCTCTTCCGGCGAATATCACGAGACGCTGGATCTGCTTACCGAAGAGAAAGCCGCTCTGGAAGCTTCTCTCGCCGCACAAACCGAGCAGTGGGAAAAAGAGAAAGACTTGATCGCCAAAATTCTGGATGTGCGCACCAAGCTCGAGCAGGACTTCCAGACTAAGAAAGGCGCTGAAGACGCCGGTGACCGCCTGAGCGATGAAGAAGTCGCCGAGCTGCAGGTGGAATTCAAGAACCTGTTCGCCGCCCTGGCGTCCGCACAGGGGAATCAGCCTCTAATGATGCCTCATGTGGATGGCCAGGCCGTCGCCGAAGTCGTCGCCAACTGGACCGGCATCCCGGTCGGCAAAATGGTGAGCGATGAGATCAACGGCATTCTTAACCTGCATGACCAGTTGGAAAAACGCGTTATCGGCCAGTCCCATGCCCTGGAGGCCGTCGCTCAGGCGATCCGCACCTCCCGCGCGGGCCTGACTGATCCGCGCAAACCTATCGGTGTTTTCCTGATGGTCGGACCTTCCGGCGTAGGTAAGACCGAGACCGCTCTGGCGCTGGCGGACACACTGTTCGGCGGCGAGCAGAACCTGACTGTCATCAACATGTCCGAGTTTAAAGAAGAGCACAAAGTTTCCATGCTGCTGGGTTCTCCTCCCGGATATGTGGGCTACGGCGAAGGCGGCGTGTTGACGGAAGCCGCGCGCCGGAAACCTTACTCCGTCATCCTGCTGGACGAAATGGAAAAAGCACACCAGGGTGTGCAGGACGTGTTCTACAACCTGTTCGACAAGGGCACCATCAAAGATGGCGAAGGCCGCGACATCGACTTCAAGAACACGGTCATCATCATGACCTCCAACGCTGGCGAAGAGGCGATTCGCGCCATCTGCGCCCAGTCTGAAGAGAAACCGGAGCCGGATGTCATGCTCGACAGCATGCGCCACGAGCTGCTGAAGTACTTCAAGCCCGCATTTTTGGGGCGCGCCAACGTTATTACGTATTATCCGTTAGACGACGAGAATCTGTTCAAAATCTGTCGCATCAACATGGATCGTATTGCGCGGAGAGTGCGCAATCACTATGGCGCCGCATTCACCTTCGACGAGGACGTGTTGCTCAACATTGTCGCCCGTTCTCAGGAAGTGGATACCGGCGCGCGCAATATCGAACATATCCTGAACCGCACCGTGCTGCCTGAACTGTCCACCGAGTGCCTGAGCAGACTGGCGAACGGAGAACATATCGAGCACATCCATATCAGCGCCGCAGAAGACGGCAGCTTCGGCTACTTGTTCAACGCCGAAGCCGCTGCGGCGGCGGCAGCGGAACCGCAAGCGGCGGCAGCCCCTGATGCGAATGCTGATCTGGATGAAAGTCTTGATGTGGATGCAGACGCAGCCGAATAATAAATAGGAGTGCAACTGGACGCGCATGGCGAGAAAAACACGATTTAATCTTACCGGCCATCCACAACTTATCATGCAGCGGGGGCATAACCGCCTCCCCTGCTTCTTTGATAAAGAGGATTATCTGTACTTCCTTGAATGCGTGGGCAAGGCGTCTGAACAATATCAGTGTTACGTGCATGCGTACGTGTTGCTGAAAAATGAGTTCAACTTGCTGGTCACGCCGCACATTGAAAACGGCATCCCTCAGATGATGCAGTCTCTGGGACGCCGTTACGTGCAGTATGTGAATCACCGCTACCACCGTAGCGGCACGCTGTGGGAAGGCCGTTATAAATCCAGTCTGATTGATTCCTCCGGCTATATGCTGACGTGCTATCGCTATATCGATTCCCTGGCCGTGTTTCGCGGCCTGGCGCCGAATGAATCGGAATACCCCTGGTCAAGCTATCATGCGCACGCCAGGGGCGAAGACGAACTCGGCCTGATTCGTAACCATCCCATGTATACCGATCTCGGGGATGATGCGGAAGAACGTCAGCAATCGTTCCTGGATCTCATGCAGTACGAAATGGAGCCCTGGATACGCCGGCATATCGAACAGACGTTACTCAATGAACTGGTATTAGGCGGAGACCGCTTCATCAATCAGATCGAAGATCTGGTGGACCGACCTGTCCGGCCGATGAAGCGAGGCCGCCCGCCCAAAGACGCAGCGAAATCCTGAGCGGATTCGCTCAGTCCCAATGTACATGGAGGCGCAATGAAACCAAGAATCAGCATGATCACCCTGGGCGTGGAAGACCTTCAACGCTCAGTGGAATTCTACGAAAACGGCCTGGGGCTTCCAAAGTTGCAGACGGAAAGCGCTAATGTAGCGTTTTTCACCCTCAACGGAACCTGGCTGGGGCTCTACCCTCGCCATCTGCTGGCGGAAGATGCGGCGGTTCCTGACAACGGCTCGGGATTCAAAGGCGTCACCCTTGCCCACAATCTGGCGTCCAAGGAAGACGTGGACGCGCAGATTCAGCAAGCTGTAGAGGTTGGCGCAAAACTGGTCAAACCCGCCCAGGATACCTTCTGGGGCGGCTACTCCGGCTACTTCGCCGATCCCGACGGCCACTTGTGGGAAATCGCCTGGAATCCTCACGCCTGGGTTGGGCCTGAGGACAAGTAAAATTAATAGTTATATAGCCATGTCGTAACGCGACATGGCTTAAACATAAGAGGCAAGACACTGATCTGAAATAGCGGCAGAAACCCAAGCGCTCAATACCTCTCAGCTTTTCAAAGAAACAAAAAGAGCCTATCGGCCTAACTCAAATCATCAATAATTCTTTCAAGCGTCTCTTCGTTTATACGTTGCTTCCTGGTGCGCCAATGGTTTCTAAGTTCGTCAGCCGTAATCTCGTACTCATCGCCCAACACCACTCTCAAAGCCCAGGCCAACAAGTGGTTCGGCGTATCCCAACCGTCATACAATGTATAAACATGGTGATCGCATAAATGGACCCAAGATCCTGTGTCGATAGACATAACAAACCAATCTCCAATGGGGTCGCTACCTAGAGAGTAAAAACTTGTGCCGTCTTTGAAGTCATCCAATTGTCCAGCGAAATCAAAACCCAGACCGTACTGCCTCAAAGGCCAGAGATAGGGAAAACGTCCTTCGGCGACAAGCCTGATATAAGTTTCCAACCACCCATGCCAGTTTGCATCTACGCTTCCCCTGTAATGTTGTATTGCATTACTGCTTGCTTTGGGGGAGGAAGCATATTGAATCTGTCTTATGTATTGGCTTTCCCTTAAAAAATGCTCGGGGAAATAGTCCTCACCTATCGGTGAAGTGATGACGTCAATAATTTCAAAGTTACTCATTTGCTCTCCATACGGGCTTTTGATACAGCAGGCAATTCACCAAGCAAGCTCGGTATGCGTCTGGTTTCTTCAGTCAGGAAATCCAGTAACAACTGGGTGCGTCTAAGCAGGATATTGCGGTCATTCCATACCACATGCACTTCCCTGTCGGCCCCTTCCCAATCGCTCAGTATCTGTCGCAGGTCGCCGCGTTGCAGGTCTTCCCAGACTAGGGAGACGGGGCATAACATCACCCCTCCACAGGCCTTCAGAATATCAACCGCCAGGGATAGGTCGTTGATGTGGGCGCGTGGTCGCCAGTCAATATCCACCGGTTCGCCTGTATGGCGGTGACGCAGGCGGCGCATGGTCTCGGATAACGACGCCATCCAAGGCCAGCGCGCCAGTTCCGCCGGGTTCAAGTCCGCCCCTTCCGCTTCAATTTGCGCGGCGACGTCCGGTGTCGCCACCAGTACAGTGCGGATGGAGCCCAGACGTCTTTGACGCAACGCAGAATCGGCCTGCGGGCCCACTCGCACCGCCAGCTCCGCTTGCGATCCGGTAAAGTCCTCAACCTTATTATTAAGCTGCAGAGTCAGCTGAATGTTGGGGTAGCGGGACATAAACTCCCCCCACAAAGGACGCAGAGGCCCATTGGCCAAGTTCACCGGAGCCAGCACCCTGATTTCCCCTTCTTCCGCCGAAATATCCTTTTTTATCAACGCCATCTGTTTATCGAGGCTGGACAGGTGAAGATACGACTCGTCAAAAACCTTTTGTCCCGCAGCGGTCAGTTGCAATCGACGAGCGGAGCGATGTAACAGCTGACACCCCAGCTCGGCTTCCAGCTTCTGCACCCGCCGCGTCAGCGTCGGAGCCGGGACGCCTGTAGCCGCAGCGGCTCTGGAGAAGCCGCCCAGTTCCGCCACTTTTATAAATAACGCCAAGTCATCAAGCATGATTTCAAATATGGAATTTAAGATTTAAATATTGCGGGTTTATTCTATTTTTGGTTGATACTAGCATGTCGGCCTTAGTTAATAACGTCAACCCTTCACCAGAATTAAGAGGTCGAACATGCCCCATCATCTAACCGCCCACATCCGCGCTACAGAAGGAAGCGACCCTGATTTAGTCCGTCGGGAGCTGGCGCAGCTGGAGGCGGACACGCAGAAAGAGTTAGGTTGTCTGACTTTCCAGGTTTTCCAGGACGCCGCCGTCCCCTCTCACTTTATCCTTTGGGAGTCATGGATAAGCCCCAAGGCGCTGGACCAGCACTTCACCTATGAACACACCCAGCGCTATATGGCTCTTAATCTGACGCAAGTCGAGAAAATAATCGTGCATTCGCCTGTCAATCAAAACGCAAGTTGACCAGCAAACCTTGAGCTCCGTTCGTAATCAGTAGGAGAACTTTATGTCGATAAAATTCCGCTTTTTCTACAGCCTGACGATGTCTCTGGCGCTCAGCTTTTTAATGAGCGCATGGGTGACGTTTCTCAACCTGGGTTTACAGAGGGACTTTACCGCGCACTGGATGCACGCCTTTCTATTGGCCTGGCCCACCGCCTTCAGCATCGCCTTTGCGTTGGGGCCAACGGTCAATAAAATCACCGAGAAGCTGATGGCGATGAGCGCAACGCGCAGCCGCAGGTCAGGTTCTTGACTCATAAAAAGCGAAGAGCGAGTAACAACACATGGAAAAGAAGTCACCAATCCGACGTCTAAACTACGCAGCGCTGGGGCAGCCTGTTGGACCTTATTGTCACGCGACCGCTTTCAACGGCATGCTGTTCATCAGTGGGCTCACGGCATATGACGGCAGCGGCGTCTGCAAGCCTGTCGGCCAGCAAATCGACGCCATTTTTGCGCAGATCAGGCGCATCGCTGAAGCAGAGGGCGTCGGTCTGGACAGAATTATAAAGGTCACGGTATATATCAAATCCACTGAGCATCTGACGGCGGTGAGAGACGGCCTCATCAAGCATTATGAAGGCGCCTTTCCCGCCAGCACACTGGTGGAAGTCAGTAACTTTTTCTCTACTGAAGTGGATATTGAGATAGAAGCGGTGGCGGCTCTCTAACACCGCCATCCGCCCTTCACCCATGATAGCCGTTCATGGCTTTTCATATCGTGCGGCTTTCCTTTCTATCGCCTCGTAACTCTCCACCAACTTCAATTCGTCTGAGGTGAACAGGCTGTTGCGCAACTGCGTGAGTCCAGCGACGATTTCCGCATCGGTGCGCGCAACGGCCTGAATATCCTGTTTGCGACGTTGATAATCATCCAGACGGGCGCGCCACGTTTCTTCCCGCTGATAATAGGCAATAATCCTCTCTGCTTTTTCGCCGCTAAACTGCCCCTGCAGGGTTTGCCGGACGCTGTCGGCGTCATACCCTTCCCGGTACATGCGTCGGGCTTCTCGCGTCAGATTCTCCCGTTGCGCGGCCTGTCGATGGGCGTCGCGCATCTGCGCTGGTAATTTTTGCCGCAAGGCTTCCACTTGACTGACTTTCTCGCTATCGCTCAACTGAGCGTCCGCCTTCACTTGCATCACCGCCAGCGCATAATCCGAATAGGCTTCATCCAATCCAAAAAATGCATCGACCACATCTGGAGCGAATATTTGCCGACGCAGCGACTTCAATTGCTCGAAGGTATTCGCCATCACCGACGCATAGTATTCATAATTCTGACTTTCCGCCGGCGCCAATGGCGCCGCCATCAACTCGCCTATGCGCTCCTGGTAGGAGATGTAATCGTTCAGCAACTCCATGGCCTGTTCCGCGGCCTGCGCCGGCAACTTGTCATAGATACGGCGCTGGATTTCCGCAATCACCTCTTCCGGCGAACGCTCTCCGACAGCAAGAAAGAAATAATCGAAAAAGTCCTTCACCTGCATGTCTGTAATCAGAAGCCCGTGCTCGTCCACCCGCAAGTCGCCGTCGATATCGGTCCCGGCCAGCGCCCGGGCGAAGTTGGCGCCATCCCAGACTGGCGCCGCCATTGGCGGTTCGGATTGAGAAGACGTTGACGCCATCCCTTTGTCAGGAGCGCCAGACTGCGTTAGCTGGACGCCTTCGGCGCTCACTTCTGCAACGACGGGAGGCTTTGTAATATCTGGTTGTAGAAACAGCAATGCGGCGGCGGCGAGAGTTACAACGCACAAGGCGAATGAAAGCTTCTTCATGGTGAGATTCCTTTTTATTTTTATAACATCCTGTTGCGATTAGTCCGGCAGACACACCGCAGTGCGCGCTCACCGCATGTCATAATGAGCGCGCACTGCTGAAACTACAGGTTAAAGGCCGATATTCTTCAGGCGATTCGCCTGTACGCGATACAGCGACACCGGGCTGTGCCAGATCGAGCCCACGCCCATGACATGGTTGATCACGTCGATATGATTGGCGTCATAGTCGCCCAGGTATTCCCCCAGTTTTTGCGAGCAGACGGAGACCATACCGTCGCTGGGCTCTCCGCCGAACACGAGTGACGTGGTGAACAGAAACGGGTCCAACAAATCCAGAATATTGGTCATCACACTCCTTCCCGCCCAGGAGTACAAGCGGATTTCGTTGCCGCGATAAGTCACTACCGTATCGCGGTCCTCCACGCACTCTCCAGAAGCCGTCCCATAGGGGTGGCGGCTGTTCAGGTCCGCGGTACCGACTGAAGTCAACGAATCCAGCGCTGCGATGGAGTCCTGCTGATGCTCATCCCCGGAAATCCAGGCGATCAGAGAGCCGAATGCATTCGCCACCGCAGCGACGCCGCCTTCAATCGAACTGTCCGCCGGAACGACGCCGCGAATCATATCCGCCACGCGGGAGCCGTTATTGACGCCATCCACAGAGGTCAGCGAGGCGATGTGCCCCTGGCCTTCCGCATTGGCGTGCGCATCAAAGGTGATGGCGGCGCGCGTGGTGGGCGAACCCTGGCTGTGGGCGAAGACATTGTATTTGACTGCGTCGCCGTATAAGCCGCTGTTTAGACCATCCGCCAACGACAGACCGCGTTGCTCGCTGTCATTGAAAGGAGACACGCTGGCTATCACCACATCCGCGCCACTGCGGCACAGATTCATGGGCACGGTGTGAAAGTAACCCAGCAACCCGCCAACGGTATCGAACCCGGTAATGCCATGCACCATCAGAAAGGGATGTTGGGTATCGGTATACCCATTTGAAGTGCCCGCCCAGGCGCTGCATCCGTCAGCGTGAGAGAGGGAGGAGAGTGAAGCTGCCGCAACCAAACATACAGCGTGCGTTATTTTTTCCATTACGCTACCTTCTGCTTTCGTTAATGTTTATTTTTGTACTTCTCAACAGCTTTTTCAGGTTAGTAAAGCGACAAACGAAAAAGAATCACCTGTATGGGTGACTCTTTATGACAAAACACGAAAAAGGAGTTTTCCCGATATCGGGACAAAGAACTGGCGTCCCAGGGGGAAGCCGTATTACAACGAGGGAGCCGGAAAGACTACTGCGCCGCCGGCTGCGGCGGGTACCGCTCGAAGATGGCGCGCACCTCTTCTTCCAGGCGCCTGATTTTTTCCTCTGGCGTCAAGTCGTAGCTCATGCGTCGCGATGAAGAGCCCTGCCAAATCACACGATTGCTGGCGGGCTCAATCATTTCCACGGTGAACACGCCCATTTGATAATCATGCGCCACCACATCCCGGTCATGGGAGAAAAATGGACGCCAGAAACCGATCCTCGGTTCCTGACGATACTCCTTCCGGTTATCAATACGGTATAGCGCCCGCACCAATACGTCTGGAGATTCCGCTTGGGAAAGGCCTTCGCCTTGCAGCGCCTGATCGACCGTCTGACGAATGCGCTGCTCACGCAATCCCACCACGCCCTGGGCGTCGCGGTTCTCCGTCGCCCAGCGATAAGTATGAATGCTGGAGAAATCGAATGTCTCGGCGTAATCGCCACGCACTTGATAACCGGCGCATCCGCCCAACAGAAACAACACGCAGAGCGCTGTCACGCGCCCCGGCAGATTCAGTTGTCCGCGCAGATTCATTGAGTTCTCCTCACCCACAAGTCATTACTGCAATAATCATGACGCTCAATTTAACACTCGGACGCTCAGGCGTCTTTCGGTGGAAAATTCTGTAGCATTTCTCCCACCAGTTTACGGATTTCCGCTTCCTTCGCCGCCGGGGCGTCATCCTCACTCAACGGACGCGCGGCCTCGGCGCTCCAGATAACATTGGAATTCTGCGGGTCGACCATCTCCAGCACCAGTTTGCCCCGCATCACCTCTTCCGCCGGGGGCCGGGTTCCCAGACTAATGCCCACGCCAGTGCGCCCGCTCGCGATGCCGTATCCAAAACCGTAGCTGATTCCATCGCGGCGAATTTCCTTTTCCTCTTTGATGCGCCAAGTGCTCCAGACATCCGCCTTGGACTTGTCAACCATTTGAAACCCCTTGTTCTGCATGAACAGGCGTATGGCGCTTTCCACCCGGGCGTCGCTCAGCGTGGTGGCGCCGCCGTTAACGCTGGGCGGCGTCAGGGCATAGGTTTTTAGCGTGGAGAAATCCCTTCCCGGCTGATAGTCATAACGCGCAGCTTTTGACGCACAGCCAGACAGGCTGGTAGTTAAGGTTAAAGTAATCAGGACAGCGGACACACCGCCGAAAATTCGCTTGTGAAACATAAAGCGCTCCCCATGACGCGCCGGTTAGAGGAATACAGTCAACCTCCTGCAACCGGAAATGGCTACTTATCCCTACAATATTGCCCGCCATGGGCATTTTCCATGAACAATTGGTAATACACTCGCACAGAAACCCCGCTCAGCGCGTCAGGCCGTTGAGTCATCGACTTTTCCGGACGGTCTCGCCCTGGGAAGACCTCTTTCAGCCGCTGCTCAGCCCGCCAACATCAGTCCGCCGTCAGAAAGCGTTCGATTTTTTCCAGCAGACGGGAGAAGTTCACAGGCTTGGTTTCGTAATCGTCACATCCCGCCGCCAGGGCTTTATCACGATCCTCCGCCAGGGCATGGGCCGTGAGCGCAATGATCGGCGTATCGCATCCGCCGCCTTCCTTTATTAACCTGGTGGCCTCATAACCGTCCATAACAGGCAGGCTCAAGTCCATCAGAATCAACGCTGGGCGACATTCCTGCGCCATCGTCACCGCCTCCCCGCCGTCGCATGCGAGCGCAATTTCATAACCTTTACGGCGCAATCGGCGCGTGAGCATGTCCGCATTCATATCGTTATCTTCGACAATCAGCAACAACGTCATGGCTCTCTCCCCTAACTTACCGGCGCCAGTTCCTCCAGCACTTCCTTGATACGGCTCAGCAATGCGCTCTTGTCGTACATCCCTTTGCGCAACACTGCCTGCGTATGTTGTTGCAACAACCTGCGTTCCGCCTGCGTCAAGTCTCTTGCGGATATGACAATGACCGGGATATCCGCAGTCTCGTCATTGCGCCGGCACTCTTCAATAAATTCAAAGCCGTTCATTTCCGGCATGATCAAGTCCAGCAGAATCACGGAAACATCTGTATTCCGCTGCAGTTTTTCCAATCCCTGCCGACCGTCCTCCGCGGTAATCAGACTCCAGCCGGTTCCATGCATATATGCGCGCACCAGTTCCAGACTGTGCGGATCATCATCAACGCACAGCACTTTCAGGCTGGCTTCTTTTTTCTGATAGCGCTGCAGGATAGACAACAGGCGCGCGCTGTTGATCGGCTTCACCAGATAGTCCGAGGCGCCCAGAGCGTAGCCTTTCTCCGCGTTGGACTCGATGGTATGCATAACGACGGGAATATGGGCGGTCGCCGCATCGGATTTCAGCGTCTGCAGTACCTGCCAGCCATCCAGTCCCGGCATGAAGATATCCAGCACAATCACGTCAAAGTCGTCCTGTTTCGCCAACGCCAGTCCCTCTCCGCCGGACAGCGCTGAACGAATGACAAAGCCATGTTTGTTCAGTTGGTGCTTCAAAATGTCGTGCACCGTCATGTCGTCGTCAATCAACAATAGTCGGGCTCCGGCGACCTTATTTGCATCTGACGCTGGCTCTTCATGCTGCGTCACATCCGGTTCTTGCAGCGAAGGGGCGTCCTGTTCAATGCGCTCTTCCGGGCCATTGATTTCAGCCGTGGTCGGCAAGCGAATACAGAACTCAGAACCTTCGCCTTCCTTGCTGGTAACGCTGATTTCCCCTCCCAGCATGGTGGCGTATGACCGACTGATCGCCAGCCCCAGTCCGGTGCCGCCATAGCGCCGAGTGGTGGATGGATCGGCCTGACTGAAAGGCCGGAACAGCTCTTTGATTGCATTGTCACTGATGCCTATCCCGGTATCGCGGACCTTGCACAGCACCCACTCCTCGTTTTCCTCGGAGTCCCGCTCGCATATCAGTTCCACAACGCCATCCTGGGTGAATTTGACCGCATTGCTCAGCAGGTTGAACAGGATCTGTCTGACTTTGACCAGGTCGCTGTGCACCACGCCAACATCGCTTGCGCCGCGAACGACCAGCTTATTGCGCCGTTCGTCCGCCAGCACTCGCAGCGCGCCAGTGACTTCTTCCACCAGATCCTCCATGCTGAACGCCTCGATGCTGATTTGCATTTTGCCGGCTTCGATTTTGGAGATATCCAGAATATCGTTGATCAGGCTCAACAAATGCTTGCCGGCGGAGCGCACCTTGCCGATATCGTCGACGATTTCCTCTCTTTCGTAATCGTCCTCCGCCACCACTTCCTGCAGCATTTCGCTGTAGCCGATGATGGCGTTCAGCGGCGTGCGCAGTTCATGGCTCATATTGGCGAGAAAACGGCTTTTCGCCTTGTTGGCCTCCTCCGCCCGATTACGCATGGCGATCAGGTCCTTCTCCACGACTTTGCGCTCCTGGATCTCACGCTCCAATTCCCGGTTCAGGGAGACAATGGTCTCCTGCCTCGCCAGTTCCGACAGCATGACATTAAGGCTGTCCACCAGATGTCCAATCTCGTCCTCATTACGTTTGCTGGCGCGCGCATTGAAATCTTTGTGTTTGGAAACCTGCATCGCCCATTCGGAAAGCGAAGCCAATGGCTGAGTAATGTGGGACTTTAACCAGTACGACACCAGCAGCGTGAGCGCCAACATTCCGCCGATCAACACCAGAAACAGACTCAGCAACTTTTGCTTGAATTGCTCCCACTCTTGCAGGTTGGACTTCAGAATCAGGTATCCGACAATCTCTTCGTTCACCGCCACCGGCGTAGAGGTGACGTAATAATCCTGCTGCAGCCAGACTCCGGCGTTACCCGCCATCGAGGCCAAACCCGCGGCTGCGCCAGTCTGGGGATACTCCGCAAACGCCGCCGCCTCGCCAACCTGGTACAGCGCAGCCGCCTCCACGGACGCATTTTCTTTCAATGCGGACAGTACATTGCCCGCCGACGCCGCGTCATTGAACGTCAGCGCCGCGCCGCTGTTCTCCGCCAGAACCTTACTGAGCATTTGCAAGTCCTGGCGCATTTTTTGATGGAAATAAAGGTTCGCCATCACCGTCAGAGTCGTGGCGCAAATCACCAGCAGCAACAAAGCGAAACCAAGAACGCCAATCTGCATCTTGGCGCGAATGCTCACCCGCCGCCACCAGCTCAATTCCTTCAGCTCCGCGCTTTGCATGTTAATTCACTCCCAATTGCACCAACTGCGCCGCTACTTTGAACTTGGTCTCTGTCACCAGCGACGCGTTGATTCTGAAACGAATGCTGTCGTCTTCCTGATACAGCTCAATCAAACCGCCATAGGCGATGAAAGGGGCGTACTCACTGATAGTCAGGACCTCATGCACATTCACCAGCCTCAAGATCCGCTCGGTTTCCCTTTCTTCCGACTCAGACAGGAACAGCACATTGCAGTGTTTAACCGATAATCCCGGCCGATAGCGCCCCAGATTGCTCACTTCAACCGTCCCTTGCGGCGCTTTGGCGCCATCCACTTCATCCAGCGCATTGCCAAAACGGTTAACGCCAATGATGCAGACCCTGATTCGATCTCCGTTAAGCAAGGTTTCCTGTGGGAAGCGCACAAACTGCATGAAGTTGTAGAGATAGGAGGCTTTAATCTGATACTCGACATCCGCCGCTGTGGATGCGATGGAATACGCCGTCAGAATGGCTGCAAACACGCCTCTCGCCCAGCGTCCGCCGCCATATCGGGAAAACATTGACTAAAACTCCCAGCCCAGATAAAAGGCGGCGTCGGATTCCACCTCACCGTTCGAGCCAACCGATTCCGGGTGCGGGTCTCCCAAATGGCGAACAACCCATTGCGCGCGTAAGTCTTCTATTGGCCTCCAGACGACGCTGAGGTCAGCCACTAGAAAACTGGGGATATTGGAATACTGGATACGATCCACATAGCGCAGATAGGCGTTCAGACTCCAGGCTGGCGTGATATCCCAATAGGAAATCAGCTGCGCCATGTCTTTGGGTGACGCGTCTTCGATACTTTCCGCGCTCACTTCCGAGGTATGGGACGCGTCCAGCTCCAGGTCCATTTCCATATGACTGACATTAAAACGCAGCCGCCAGACAGGGCTGGCTCTATAATCCACAGACGCCTCCACGCCTCGGATGTCGCCCGACATTTCGTTGCCGATAGCGCCGCCGCCCACTGTTCTCAAGTCATCATATTCTCCGGCGTAAGCGGACAGATCCAGCGTCCATTTATTCCAGGAAGTACGACCACCGACTTCATAAAACTCGGCCTTCTCCGGCTGCATGGTCTGAGCGCCATTCAGCGTCGGCGCAAACAAGTCGTGCTCCAGACGAGTCGGCACTCGCACCGCTTTAGACCAGGACGCCCACACGATAGCGTCTGAGAAATCATAGGCGACTCTCACACTGGGTTGCCATTCTTCACCAGAATAGTCGTTCACTTCATACTTGGTACCTGCAATTAGACGGAAGTTACCACCAAATGGCGTTATTTCGTCGTGAATAAACAGGTTTTTAACCTCATCATTGCGCTTCTCAGGCCGTAATCCAGCCAGATCTGTCGGCGAAAGCACTTCATCGTGAACAATTCTATAACCAAGCCCCGCCACCACATCGTGGCGTTGAAACTGGTTGCGGAACTGGTATTCCAGATTCCAAATATCGCGTCTGTCATCCAAGCCCGTGGTTTCCAGCACAGTGTTATCGAAGTACAACAGCAATTGCTGGCTGCGCTGCTCCGAGAACTCATAGGTCCAGTTAAACATCAGGTTGCCGCCATCAAACTCCTGTGTCGTCCCCGCCTCGCCCTGATAATAATCTCCCTGTAAGGTCATCTCGCTTGGGCGGCCACGCCCCATATCCACTCTGAATCCCGTTTGCCGGTGCTCGCCGTCGTCTTCCGTGCCCAGGCCGCCGCTATCGTCTCGATAAACCACCTTGCCGTAGATCCGGGCGTAGCCGTCATCCCCTATTCGCCAGCCATAACGTTGTTTATACAGTCCCCGCTCTTCCAGGCCGCCTCCGACTGTCACCGTCCCGCCAAAAGTCTCCGACGCATGGCGCGTGATGATGTTGATGACGCCGTTAACCGCGTTGGCGCCCCACAGGGCGCCGCCGGGTCCGCGCACCACTTCGATGCGATCCACGTCCTCCAGCATGACGTCCTTTTCTTCCCATAACACGCCGGAATACAACATGCTGTAGATACTGCGTCCATCGATCAGCACCAGCATCTTGTTCGCGTTGGTGGTGGCTGAACTGAAGCCGCGCGCACTGACGCTCCACTTACCGCCTTCGAAACGATTCACTTCAAGCCCGGGAACGTACCGCAACGCCTCCGCGATATGAGTGACGCCCATACGCCGGATATCGTCCCGGGTAAGGACGTAAACCGCCGCTGGCGCTCTGGCCAATAATTCCTGTTTGCGGGATAAAGTGGATATTTTCAGACCCATGAGCTGCTCCAGGCTGGCGCCTTTGATGTCCAGCACCAGATCATCTCTTGCAGCAAAGGCGAATGAAGAAAGCAGCGCCAGCAGCCCATATCCAGCTATTTTGGCGAGAACGTACGGTTGTTGTTTCATATCCTCGAAACTCCCTTGAACCGTTAATCTCAGTATAGAAACAAGCTGGAAATTAACAAAAGCTTACACATGCGCGAGAAGGCGTTATCAACAGGGGCGTTCTCGCGCAAACCCCGCTGACCACCCGGGCTACGATTACAAAAGTCCTGATACAGGACGTTAATTTTGCGGAGATTCTTGTCTAGACTTGAAGAATCAGGGGAGGGATTACAATCTTATGCTCCAGCTCGAAGGAAGCAGGCTGTTAATAGTCGACGACGAACAGCGTAACACCAGATTGCTGGCGGATATCTTTCGCGCGGAAGGCTGCGATGTTCATGAGCTGAACGATAGCTGCAACGCGCTGAAAGCGGTCGCCAATTACGAGCCGGACCTGATCATTCTGGACGTGATGATGCCCGGCAAAAACGGCTTTGAGCTGACTCGGGAAATCAAATCTCACGAAGCCTGGAAGCACATCCCCATTATTCTGCTGACCGCGCTGGCGGACAGGGACTCCTGTGTATCGGGGCTGGAGGCTGGCGCAGAGGACTATGTCAGCAAGCCATTCAACCGCCGTGAACTCTGCGCCCGCGTCAACAATCTGCTGAAGCTGAAAAAGCTGCATGACTTCCAGAATCAGAATATCCGTCTGTTGGAGCAATACGACCCAGTCACCGGCCTGCCGCGTAAAGAAATCCTGCTGGAAATCGCCAACACTCTGTTCAAGAAGAAAAAAGACTGTTCCTTTTGCGTCGGCGTATGTGAGATCGATCTGGATCAGACGCTGATCGGCCTCCTCAGCAGCCAGGACCGGGACATGTCCGAAAAGCAGATCAGCCGGACAGTGGTCGAGCGCATGTCCGCTATTTTTCCGCCAGGAATACTCATGGGCTGTCTGGGCCCAGGTAAATTTGGCGTGGTATTGGAAGCAGCGGAAACTCAGGCCGCTGCGCAGCTTCGTTTGTTACAGCACCGGCTGCAACAGCCCTTCCTGATTCACTCCCAGGAATTCCTGCTCAAGTTCTCTATCGGTTACGCGCCCCCCAGCCAGCCTTTACAAGAGTGGAGAACGCTATTCAATAAAGCGGAAATGGCGCTGATGGAAGCCAAAAAAGAAGGCGGCAATCTGCTGAGAAAGTTCTGTCCGGAGATGGACGCGGAGAACTACGAGCGCTGGTGGCTGTCCCAGGCGCTGTTCCAAGCTATGCGCGAACAACAGTTTGAAGTGTATTTCCAGCCGCTGGTGGACATAAACAAGGAGACGCTGGTGGGGTTCGAGGCGCTGCTGCGCTGGCAACATCCTGAAAAGGGCTTCATCAGCCCCGCGCGCTTTATTCCCCTGGCGGAGGAAAACGGGAACATTTATGACCTGAGCCTGTGGATGATAGAACAGGTCTGTCAGCAAATCGTCGCCTGGCGCACTATAGGCCCACGGGTGCGCGTCGCAATCAATATTTCTCCAGCGCAGTTATACAGGGACGACTTCACCGAAGATTTTGTCGACCTGTTCAGCCGCTATCACCTGACTCCCAATGATTTTGAACTGGAGCTGACCGAAAGCAGCCTGATGGACCCCAAAGGCGGCGGCCAACTACAGGCGCTGTGGCGGCAAGGTTTCGATATCGCCATTGACGACTTCGGCACAGGTTACAGCAACCTGGAATACCTCAAAAAATACCCGTTTAATCGCCTCAAAATTGACCGCTCCTTCATCAGCAATATCTGCGAATCCAGCGACGATATCGCCATCGTCAAAGCAATTCTGGCGATTGCGGAGCATATGGGCTTCAAGGTCATTGCGGAAGGCATCGAAAATGTCCAGCAACTTGAAAAACTGCGCGAGCTGGGTTGCCATGAAGCCCAGGGTTTCTACTTCAGCAAGCCGGTTCCCGCCGCCACAGCGACAGACTTGCTGCGCCGCGGCCTGAAGCCTTCACGCTCCTGAGGCGGTTACGTCCTCTCTTCCCTCTCCCGCCCCGAAAGACGCATCAACGCCCGCGTTAGATTCGCTCTGGCGGCGGACTCTCGCTCTTGTCGGAATCTATCCGTGTGATAGATGTAGGCGTCATTCAGAAATTCTTGCAGCACTCGACGTCGCCCAACGCAGTACTGCGACCAGGGAATGTTTTTGTACTCCTCTCTGATCCAGGCTTCGTATTGATCATACAAAGCGGGAGCCGCGCCCAGCACCGCCAGATCAATATCCACTAAAAACGCGGCGTCCCGACTGTCTGGTTGTGACGGATGGCGAGTGTGCAAAATCAATGCTCGCACCTTCGCCGCCCTCTCGGGCGCTTCGCCCAGCCGGTCCAGCTCCGCCGTCGCGCGATGTGCGCTGTCCGCTTCGTTTTCAGCGCTTCCAATCTGGTATTGAATGTCGTGATACCAAAGCGCCAGCTCCACCGCACGCGGATCGCTCAATTCGTCTGCAATCTTGTCGAGGTGACGCAAACAGGCGCGAATATGGCTCAGGGTATGATAATGACGATGAGGCTCAGCATAGGCGCGACGTAAGCCGTCAAAACAATCCTTGACGATTTCACTGTCGGCGCAGGGGAACAATTGCCGCCAACGGACAAACAAGTCGTCTTCCAGCATTCAAGCATCCTCTATAGAGCAGGAGTTCACGGCGACATCGCCTCAGGGCATCATACCCCGCCAACCAGGTTGCCTGAAAATCTGATCGCAACGTCAGTTTCAGCATCAGTTTGAATAACTGCTCAAACATTGAACTTTTTACCTAAACCATTGTTGTAAACCCACAGTTTCATTGCTTGAGGACCGCTTTCGGAGTATGTTTCCCGGTTAAACGTGGAGTACTTTTTGTTGTCATTCGGTCCCCCTCTTCATGGATAGGATCGGATTAAGAAACGGACGGCGTAGACATGGCAACCTCAATCTCAGACAGTCGGCTTCCCATTGAAGCCCAATTAGCCTTTATCCAAGATAACCCCCTGATGGATCTGCTGGACAGCTTTTGCGAAGGCAGCATCATCGTCGACCAGAAAGCCCGGATTCGCTGGCTCAGCGATAAATACCGCCTACTGCTGGAACTGCCGGAAGACGCCGCCAAATACGTCGGTCGCCCGGTGGAGGAAGCCATACCCAACAGCATGATGCGTCAGGTAGTGGAAAGCGGCCGTCCGATTCTTCTTGATCTCATGCGCATTCGCGGCACCTGGATGGTAGTGACCCGCATGCCGATCCGCGACGACCAGGATCAGGTGATTGGCGGCATTGGCTTCGTGTTCTATAAACAGCTGGATTACATGAAGCCATTGGTGGAAAAGTTCGG
Source organism: Hahella sp. NS-SX17 (assembly GCF_057367735.1). Taxonomy (NCBI): domain Bacteria; kingdom Pseudomonadati; phylum Pseudomonadota; class Gammaproteobacteria; order Oceanospirillales; family Hahellaceae; genus Hahella; species Hahella sp. NS-SX17. Next base: position 2,912,320 of record NZ_CM170632.1, on the reverse strand, counting down.
CCGTCTGCGCGGCGTGCCCACCACGGCTGAGAAACAACTGGCGGATATGCGACAGGCGAAATATTCATTCGCGGATTTTATCGGCCAAAGCCCGCCTATTCGGGAACTGATCCGCCGCGCCCGACAGGCGGCTGAGCTGGACACGACCGTACTACTGCTGGGCGAGACCGGCACCGGCAAGGAAGTGCTGGCCCACGCTATCCACCACGCATCGGTGCGCGCGGAGCGACCTTTCGTCGGCGTTAACATGGCGGCGATACCGGAAAGTCTGTTGGAAGCGGAGTTTTTCGGCGCTGCGCCAGGCGCATACACCGGCGCCGACCGCAAGGGACGCATCGGCAAAATCCAGCTGGCGGACGGCGGCACGCTGTTTCTGGACGAAGTCGGCGACCTGTCTCTAAGCCTGCAAACAAAACTGCTGCGCGTGCTGCAGGAACAGGAGTTCGAAGCCCTCGGCTCCAATCGCATTATTCGCGTGAATGTGCGCATCATCGCCGCCACCAGCCGTAATTTGAAGCAGATGGTGGAAACCGGTGAATTCCGCTCAGACTTGTACTACCGCTTAAACGTTTTGCCGATCGAAGTGCCTCCTCTGCGCGACAGAGAAGGCGACGTTGAACTGCTGGTCGGCAATATGCTGCGGCAATTCTGCGACGCCTCTGCATTGCCTTTCCGCAAACCCAATGCGGAAGCGATGAAGCTATTAAAAAGCTATCATTGGCCGGGCAATGTGAGAGAGCTGCACAACACCCTGGAGCGAGCGTTTATTTTCGCCGAGGGAACGGAACTGACTGTAGCGGACTTCGCTCATCTACAGGGGGCCGCCGAGAAAGTAAATCGCCGCGAGGCCATCAAGCCCCTGTCAGAAGCTATGGCGGAAGCTGAACTCAACTTCCTCAAACAGGCGATGTCCGCCTGCAATGGCAACCGCTCAGCCAGCGCTAAAGCACTGGGCATATCCCGAGCCACTTTTTATGAAAAGCTGCAGAAGCATGAGTTGATTTAAGCGCCTTCAAGCGATTTTCCCAACCCAAAACGCTATATCGGGGGGATCATGTCGAATACGACTGGCGCACTGACGCAGATAAACTTGTACAAATAATTTTATATCTAACCTCCCCGCCCATTTTGTCCGGACGACCATACAATGTCTGAAAATCCGGACGATTTTCTGACCTCATAGACGCCAGCGATTCCAGGCTTGTGTGAAGGCGGCGCAAAGCATACTGTCCGGCTTCTCATACACAGATATGAAAAAAACCTTTTTTCCATATGTATCTATATGAAAAACAAGGAGTTTAAAAGCTGGCCCAATATATGTATTCTGCCTGCCGGTAGTAGTCGGCAATAAAAAGAAATTTAGGGAAATACTATGCATTTACACGGAACCTCATCTCTTTCATCCCGCGCGCTCGCCAAAGTCCTGATTGTCGCCACACTTACTTGCGCAGGTGCGGCGCAGGCGGCCGACAAGATACGCTGGAAAATGCAAGCTGCATACGCCAGCAATTTACCTGCTCTGGGCGACACCATTCCCGGCGTCATGGAATCGCTGAACAAAGCGTCCAGCGGCCGTATCATGATCAAGCACTATGAACCCAACAAGCTGGCGCCCACACTGGATATCACCGAAGTCGTCAAAAGCGGAAAAATCGAAGCCGGCTACACCTGGCTGGGATATGACCAGGGCCGTATTGCGTCTTCCGTCCTCTTCTCTTCCGTCCCCTTCGGCATGGAGCCTTGGGAATACATCGCCTGGTGGTATGAAGGCGAAGGCCGCCAGATGGCGGAAGACATCTATCACCGCGACAACATTCATCCCCTTCTGTGCGGCCTGACCGGACCTGAGACCGCAGGCTGGTTCAAGAAAGAAATCAACGGGCTTGAAGACGTAAAGGGCTTGAAAGTGCGTTTTGCCGGCATTGGCGGACAAATCATGCAGGATCTGGGCGCTTCCGTAACCGTACTGCCCGGCGGTGAAATCTTCCAGGCGCTGGAGAAAGGCGCCATCGACGCGACGGAGTTCTCTCTTCCCGCCGTCGATCAGAAACTGGGCTTCAACAAAGTAGCCAAATACAACTACTTCCCAGGCTGGCACCAACCGCACTCCGCTTTTCACTTGGTGGTTAACAAGAAGGAATGGGACGCCATCTCCGAGAATGACCAGGAGATGATAAACCTGGCCTGTCAGGCCGGCGTTACTCGCGATCTGGCGCGTAGCGAAGCTATTCAGGGACGCGCCATGGAGCAATTGGAGGCTGACGGCGCCGCCGCACGCAAATTGCCGGAAAGCCTGCTGCGCAGCCTGCAGGAAGTCACCAAAAAAGTGCTCGATTCAGAAGCCGCCAAAGATGCGGACTTCAAGAAGGTATACGAAAACCAGCTGGCCTTCAGCGCGCAATATAAGCGCTGGAAACAGCTGGGATATCTGCCGCGCGACTTCTAAGGCTGTCAGCCGGACGTTGCGCAGCTTTTCTGATTTCCTTGAGGTAAGCAGTACCCATAGCGTTCTAGGGTGTCGCTACGACACTTTGTGGGGGCCCGGCCCCCACCTTTTTCGGCTGGAGGCCATCCCATTCCGCCAAAGGGACGCCCGTTTTATAGCCCGCAGTAAGAATAATAAACAGGAGTATCCTTATGCAGGCGCATCCTATTAAGGCTGAAAGCGCCAACATTGACGCACTGGGCAGCGCTTCATCGCCTCAAGGCGAGCTATTGCGCTATCACGACCCGGCTGCATCCCGGCAGGGCGACGTCCCCTCCTCTCCTCATAACACTCCTTCTCCCGAGTACAGCGCTGAAGCAACCAGCTTCCCCTCGCCAAACGGCCTGCCGCACACCCGCCTGTCCGGAATTCTGGACGCCTTCGTGCGCCGAGTCGGCGAAGTCAGCGCCTGGATCTGGCCCATATTAATGCTGGTGATCATGACCAATGTGGTCATGCGCTATTTCTTTGGCGAGGGACGCATCGAGTTTGAAGAACTGCAGTGGCATCTATACGCCGTCGGTTTCCTTACCGCCCTGGCGTATTGCTATCAGTCTGACAATCATGTGCGGGTTGACGTCGTGCATGAACGCCTTTCCCTGACTACCCGGTGCTGGATTGAGTTATTCGGCATTCTGTTTTTACTGACCCCCTTTCTTGTATTGCTGACCTATTACGCCTTTCCTTTCGTTTATGGCGCCTGGCTCAGCGGAGAGCGCTCCCTGTCTCCCGGCGGACTGCCTTACCGGTGGGCGATCAAAGCAGCGCTTCCCATCGGTTTGCTGCTCCTATCTATCGCGACGGCTTCCCGACTCAGCCGCGTGTTCGTCTATCTATTCCTGAAACAGAGGTAATGCGATGGAGCTGAATGAAGTCCTGGCCATCGCAATGTTCGCCACATTTATTGTCCTTATCTTCTCCGGTTTTCCCGTCGCCTGGCTATTGGGCGGAGTGGCGGTTCTATTTACCGGCGTCGCCTTGTTCGCCGACAATTATCTGGATGCATTCGTCGGCATCGACTGGGATTACGCCGCACTGTCGGTAGACCGAATATGGGGCATCATGAACAACTGGGTGCTGGTGGCGTTACCCATGTTCGTCTTTATGGGGCAAATGCTCGACCGTTCAGGCGTTGCTGAAAACCTGATGAATGACATATCCAAACTGTTCGGCCGTATGAACGGAGGCGCCGCCGTCGCGGTGGTGATCATAGGACTGTTGCTGGCCGCATCCACCGGCATCATCGGCGCATCCGTCGCTTTATTAACTCTGCTGGCGCTGCCGGTGATGCTGAAAAATCACTATCAATCGGAACTGGCGGTGGGCTCGGTCTGCGCTGTCGGCACCCTGGGAATTCTCATTCCTCCCAGCATCATGCTGGTGATGATGGCGGACCAGTTGGCCATGTCCGTTGGCGACCTGTTTCTCGGCGCAGTAATGCCCGGCGTTCTGCTGGGTTCCGCGTATATTATCTACATCGTCGCCCGCGCCGCTTTAGACCCAGACATCGCGCCAGCCGCCAAGGACGCCGAGCCTCTGAGCGGACAAGTCGTCTTGGCGGCGCTGCGCTCCATCATGGCGCCGGCGTTATTGATCCTGGCGGTGCTGGGCTCCATTTTCTTCGGCCTGGCGACCCCCACCGAAGCCTCCGGCGTGGGCGCGTTCGGCGCCACCTTCCTGGCTTGGCGCAACAAAAAGCTCAATGTAAATATGCTTCGCGACGTCTGCCGCCAAACCAGCAAAACCACCGCCTTTATCTTCGCCATCCTGATCGGCGCGACAGCCTTTTCCCTGGTGCTGCGAGGTCTGGGCGGAGACGAACTGATCGAGAGTGCGCTGACCGGCCTGCCCTTCGGACCTCAGGGCGTCATTATCTGTATTCTGGTCTGCGCGTTTCTGCTCGGCTTTTTCCTGGACTGGATCGAAATCACCCTGATCATCCTGCCGCTGGTGGCGCCAGTAGTGCAGCAACTTGGTTTTGATCTGGTGTGGTTCACGGTCATGTTCGCCGTCTGCCTGCAAACTTCCTTTTTAACGCCGCCGGTAGGTTTCGCCCTGTTTTACTGCAAAGGCGTAGCCCCGCCGCAAATCAAGGTAGGCACGCTGTATCGCGGCGTCACGCCCTTTATTTTCCTGCAACTCGCCGCCCTGGTGACCGTATTCATGTGGCCGCAAATCGTCACTTGGCTACCCCAGCAGGCTTACGCCACCCCATGACTCCGAGGTTGTTATGCACCCGAAAGTAATTAGTGCTGAACAAGCAGCTTCTTTGATTGAAAACGGACGCACCGTCGCCACCGCAGGCTTTGTCGGCATCGGTTTTCCGGAAAGCCTCGCCGTGGCGTTGGAAAAGCGCTATTTGGATACGCAGGCCCCACGGGACCTGACGCTCGTCTATGCAGCGGGGCAAGGCGACGGCAAGGAGCGAGGATTGAACCATCTGGGTCATGAAGGCCTGGTGAAGCGGGTCATCGGCGGACACTGGGGGCTGGTGCCGAAGCTCGGCAAACTGGCCTGCGAAGGCAAAATTGAGGCGTACAACCTTCCCCAGGGCGTCATCACTCATTTGTATCGGGATATCGCCGCTGGCAAACCCGGCGTCGTCACCCATGTCGGCCTGCATACTTTTGTCGATCCCAGGTACGACGGCGGACGCATCAACGACAACACTCCTCCAGGTCTGGTAGAGCTGCTCAATCTGGCGGGACAGGAATACCTGCTGTACAAAGCTTTCCCCATCCATGTGGCGTTGTTGCGCGGTACAACCGCCGACCCCAAAGGCAATATCACCATGGAGAAAGAGGCCATGCCTCTGGAAAGTCTGGCCATCGCCCAGGCCACCCACAACAGCGGCGGTCTCGTCATTGTTCAGGTGGAAAGGCTGACCGCCCGCCACAGCCTGCATCCTTCCCGGGTGCGCATCCCCGGCATATTGGTGGACAAAGTCGTGGTGGCGCCGCCCGAACACCATCAACAGACGTTCGCGGAAAGCTATAACCCGGCTTACAGCGGTGAGATCAACCTGCATCTGTGCGACCACAAAGCGGAACTGGATATTCGCAAACTGATTTGCCGCCGCGCGGTGATGGAACTGCGCCCCGGCGCTATCGTCAATCTCGGTATCGGAATGCCCGAGACTATGGCCACCGTTGCGACGGAAGAGGGACTGATGGATGAAGTGACATTGACCATCGAACCCGGCGGCATCGGCGGCTTTCCTGCTGGCGGCCTCAGTTTTGGGGCGGTGATGAACGCTGAGGCGATCATTGATCACCCCTCCCAGTTCGACTTTTACGACGGCGGCGGCCTGGATCAGGCGTTTCTGGGGATGGCGCAGATGGACAGCGAAGGCAACGTTAATGTCAGCCGCTTCAGCCAGCGCATGTCCGGCGCCGGAGGTTTTATCAACATTAGCCAGAACGCCAAGGAGATATATTTCCTCGGCACGTTTTTAGCGGGCAATTACAACATCCGCATCACCGGCGACGGCCTGGAGTTCGGCGGCGCAGACGCCACCATGAAACTGGTGCGGCAAGTCGAGCATCTCACATTCAGCGGCCGCTATGCTCTAGAGCGTGGCCAGAAAGTCACCTACATTACGGAACGATGCGTTTTTCGTCTGGGGGCCGACGGCCTGGAGTTGACCGAAATCGCTCCCGGAGTGCAGATCGACAGAGATATTCTCGCCCACATGGGATTCCGGCCGCGCATCTCCCCCAAGCTGAAAATCATGCCCATAGAGCTGTTTCGCAACGGACTGATGCACTTAACACTGCCGTTCTCCGGCAGCTCATCCCCCCCGGAGATTTCCCCTCTCCCTCTGGGCGACGCTTGTGGGGAAGCAATTGGCGAATCCCTTGAGCGCCGTTACAGCAGCCCCCTTAATGCAGCAGCCTCAAGGGATTGAACGGGTCGTCGATGACCTTGGCGCCCTTAATCAAACCGATATTGAGCCCTTACGGAAATCTGAATGCTCCAGGATAGCGTTGATCAACACCGGCCGGCCTTGTCGCGCCAGCGCTTTCGCCTCTTGCAACACGGGAGCGATATCGGCGCGCCTATCCAGTAGAAAGCCAACTCCGCCATAGCCCTCAGCGACTTTATGGTAATCCGTGCGGCGCAACATGACGCCAACGTCATCCTGTAAAATTACCACCTGATCGCGAGCGATCTGGCTCCAGCATGCATCGTTGCCAACGACGGCGATCACGCCGACGCCATGGCGCGCAAACGTATCAAATTCCGCCAGGGAATAGGCGCTGGAGCCATCGCCGTAGATCAGCCAAAGCTCAGCGCCCGGTGACGCCGCCGCTGCGCCCAAAACAAACCCGCCGCCAACGCCAAGGGTTCCGAAAACGCCGGGGTCAAGCCAGCTCAAGGGTGATCGAGGACGCAGGGTATAAGCCGCCGTAGCCACAAAGTCGCCGCCGTCAGCGATTATTACGCTCCTTTCATCCATCGCTTCGTCGATCTGCAACAACAGATCCAGAGGATTAATGAGCGTCCCTTTCACCCCCGCCTGGGCTTTGATGTCGTCCTCCCTTTTTCGATCTCTGTCGCGCAACGTCTCCAACCATTCAGCCTCCCTTCGCCTCGCCTCTCCGCGCGTTTCGGCCAACTGCAGAAGGAAAGAAGCCGGGTCGCCCCACACGGGAATCGTAGGCAGGCGATTTTTGAACAGATCCTCCCGCTGCGCATTCACCGACACCAGCGTGGCGTTGCGGGAAATATGAGAGCCATAATCCAGACGAAAATCACAGGGCGTTCCCGCCAGCAGCACCCAGTCCGCCTCTCTTAACGTCTGTTTACGATGGTGTCTCAGTTGCAGTGGGTGGTTCGCCCCCAACAGCCCCCGCGCCATCCCCGAGAGATAAACAGGCGCACCAAGGGCCTCAATCGCTGAAGCAAGCTTGTCCGCCTGCTCTGGATGGCGAAGCGCCTGCCCACCGATCACTAGCGCTGGCCGTTTCGCCTTGCGCAGCGTGGGCGCCGCCAGGCTCGCCATTGACTTATTCTTGGCCGCATCGATCAAGTCCAAAGAAACGTCCGTGGCCGTATGCCGCAGAGCGCGCAACGTATTGCGCTGCGGCGTATCCTGAGCGCCTTTGAACATCTGCTCCGCGTGAAAACCTAAATACCATTGCACTGCCTTACCGCCAAGACTGCTTTTCCCTTGCTCTCCGCCTTTCACGCCATACCATTCTCTCACCACCTGCTCCGGATAAAGCAGATCGATAGGGAGTTCAACGAATATGGGTCCGGGCGCGCCAGCGCAAGCCACTCTGAACGCGTCTTGCAATGTCGGGGCGATGTCGCGAACTTTATCCACCGCGAAACACTGTTTGACCGTGGTTTCCAACAGCCCGGTCTGGTCAATATCCTGTAATGACCCGCGCCCACGCAACACCGTGGCGCTGGCGCCGCCGATCAATATCAGCGGAGACTGCGCCATCTGCGCATTCTTCAGGGCCGTTACAGCATTGGTGACCCCGGGGCCCGCCGTCACCGCCGCCACGCCAGGCATTCCAGTCAAGCGCGCATAGGCGTCGGCGGCGAACACCGCGCTCGCCTCGTGTCTGGCGTCAATCACCTGCATTCCCGCCTTGCGACAACCGGAAAGTATGGGTGAGATATGCCCGCCGCATAGGGTAAACAAGGCGCCAACGCCATGCTCCAACAAGATCTCCGCCACCAAATCGCCACCGTGTTTCATAAGCAAGTCCATTTCCTGTTCTATTTCTGGTAATTATTTCAAGAACCTTAAACCAAGGGATCTCAGCTGACCAACTCAAACTGGCGGAGAGCTCCGCTCGGCCTTATGGCGGTAGTAAGGCGGGATAGGCTCATGTATCCTTGAGTTTCGCTCGATTTTATACCTGATTCGCCAATCCCTGGTTGCCGGCAACCTTTTATAGCAAGGGATTTGGGCCGATGGATGGAATGTTTTTTTAACCGTCGCCATAAACTGCGTGACGGTTTTCAACGTCGAATGGCGCTTGAATATTAAGTTTATTTTCAACACCAAAGGAAAGAGGCGCGACCATGGGTGCAGTCAACGAATTATTTGAATCCGTAGCGGAAGCCGCCGCCACGCCAATTATTGGAAAACTGGTGGAGGTGGACGCTAAAGGTCGCGCATGGATTGACTTTCCCGGCAACAGCGAAGGCGCGCTACTCGCCAAAACCACCATCACCCTCCCTCCCAGCCAAGCCGTTCCAGGCCAACAATTGCTGATGTTATTCGAAGGCGGGCGCAAAAAATCACCCGTCATTATCGGCGTCGTCGGCGAAGCGCTTGTGCCCAATGAAAGTCAGACCGTTGTGCTGCCTGTTGGTAAGACAGATGGCGCCGTTATAGATGGTAAAAAAGTACGCTTCGACGCACGCGATGAGATTCAATTGGTGTGTGGTAAAAGCAGTATCCTGCTGCGGGCTGACGGCAAGGTTGTCATCAAAGGCAAAGATATTTTGAACCGCGCGATGTCCTCCAACAAAATCAAAGGCGCCAACGTAGCCATTAACTAAGAAGGTTGCGTCGAAGGCGACGCTGGGCGAATATACACGAGATTTCAAGAGATTAAGGAATATAGCAATGGGCGTTACAGTCGGCGTAAATCATATGTCCGTGGTGCACAAGGACAGCGGTGGAGTAACCATCTGTTTCCCGGATGTCTGTAAAACCCCCACACCGGGCGGCCCTGTTCCGATTCCCTACCCCAACATCGCGATGTCCAGCAACTCGGCCAAGTGCGCCAAAAAGGTCAAGTGCGACGGCAATCCGGTGTGCCTGAAGGATTCTAATTTCTCAACCAGTACGGGCGATGAAGGCGGAACAGCGGGAGGCGGCGTCGCTTCCGGCACAATCAAAAACAAAGCGGATTTTTCCATGTATTCCTTCGACACGAAGTTTGAAGGAAAAAACGTGCCGCGCGCCTTTGATATCATGCTTCATAACAAAATGAATACGCCGCCTTTCCCTGTGCTGCAAAAACCCATCATAGCGATGCCGATCACCGAAAAACCAAAGTGCATCATTTGCAATAAAGAACTTTAATCTTCGGTCAGTGAATAACGATCAACAATGCCGCACCCGGAAATAACCAATAAAACCCCTTTTGTTGTTGAGCCCCTTTACCTGAATGATGAAGAGTTCGTCCCCGTCCTGACGCTAGTTGTGAAGGCGACTTATGACATCGTCGGCAACCAGCAGCTACGACTGGCGGACGAACAGGCGCCGCTATGTTTAGCTGGCGAATACTGGGGCGAACCTGGCGAGTCCAGCCTGAAATACGAGCCTGAATGCGTCTACTTTAAACCTGCCGCCGATATTGTTCTGATTGGCCACGCCTATCCTGAGCGAAAAAACGACGCCAGCGTCAAAGTTGGCATCCGCGTGGGCCCGGCAAGAAAAATTGTGCAAGTGTTCGGAGACCGGCAATGGACAATGGGACCTTCCCACCCCATCGCCACCGCTCCTGCGCCCTTCGAGAAAATACCGCTGATCTACGAGCGCGCATTCGGCGGCAAAGATCCCCGTGGCGACGATGGCGAAAAAATCAGCCAGGAGTCCCGCAATCCCATGGGAGTGGGTTATCGCGATCCGCTGGAAGATTTCGAAGAAGGCGTTCCTCTGCCGAACCTGGAGAATCCAGACGATCTGATTCGCGCCTACAATGATGCGCCTGCGCCAGTCGGTTTCGGCTTTATCGAAGGCCACTGGGAGCCGCGCATCAAGTACGCAGGCACCTACGATGAAACCTGGGAGAAAACACGCAGGCCCTTGCTTCCTTTCGATTTCAATAAGAGATTTTACAACGCCGCGTCACCAGGCCTGGTGTTGGACGGCTATCTGGCAGGCAACGAGGAAGTCACCATAGTGAATGCCTCCCCACGCGGCCGCCTGCAGTTTTTCCTGCCTAACCTGCCAGCGCCGGAATGTCACGTGCAGCTTCAAGGCGGAGCCGGCGTTCTTAGGGACAAAGGCGAACTGGATACGCTAATCGTCAACACCGACGAACATAAGGTGTTCCTGATCTGGCGCTGCGTCATACCGCTTAACGGCGGCTTTAACAGCGTAGCGGAAATAAACGCCCAGATCCCCGGCGTTGAAGTCATGAAACATGTGAAACTGGAGTCTTAGATACATGGGAGCAGGACCTCTAAACTTCGCTCCTGTAGATGAGTTTTGTCGTCAGCTATATTTGGAGCACCTGGAAGAAGCGTCTTTTCTATACAACAGCTATCTCGCCTGGAGAAATGACCCGGAAATAACCTGGAGAGATCTTCAAGATCTCGAAGACCGGTTGGATGCGCATATTTTCGCGCTCACATCAGGCGGGGACGCGGCCAAGCAGACCTGTCTGAAGCATTTGTCAAAAGCCGACTCAGGCGAGATCTACGCCATCGCCAGATTTTTCTGTCAGGCTCATGACGGGCAATGCATTTCTCTGTTGTGGGAAACCTTGCTGAAAGGCGTCGACGATGAGCTTGAGGAAGAGTCTGAAGAGTATGACAAGATAACCGCCGTCGCACGCGCGTTACGCCAGGACTACCCTCAAGAATGGCGCATCAAGCTGGCGGCGATTTTGGAAACCACTCACCATAAGTTGTTCCCAATCATCGCGTCCGCTGTAGCGATCACCCGCAAAATGTCAGACAAAGGCGCAAAAAACCTTCTTGAGAACATGCCTTCTCCCTTTCTTTCAAGCGCGCTTGAAAATGTGGCGGAGAACCATACGACAAGCCACGCCAAGCTGCTTTATCCGCTGCTGGAACATGAGTCCGCCGCAGTGCGGCAGTTGGCGGCGGTGGGCATGTTGCGACTCGGCGAAACCCATGTCCTCCCTCAGTTGCTCAATCAGCCGCTGGCGTTTGCGATCCCTATTGCTCTGGCCGGAATCAGACAGCAAATGCAGATCGTTCTGCAGGCCATCAATAAAAAAGAGCTGAATATCGACCTGATTGCCGCGCTGGGCATCAGCGGCGATCTCAGAGCTGTGAACTTTTTATTGCCCGCTCTGGCTGACGATGAGCTGGCATACCACGCTGCGCACGCATTGAATCTCTTGGTCGGCGCCAATCTTTACGAAGAAGCCTTTCATGAAGAGCGTTTTTTTGAAGAAGATCTGTTTGATCATGAAATTGCGGACTTTAAGAACGGCAAGTCTCCCCAGCATCCAGGCGGTCGCCCCTACGGCGAGAACATAGAGCAGCTCTCCCGGGACCCAGGCAAATGGCGGCAATGGATGCTCGACAATGAAAGCCGATTTGATCCGGCTTTACGCTACCGTTATGGGGAGCCCGCCAGCCCGCAAACTATCGGCAGAAGTTTAGCGAGCCCGCGTACGCCCGACTTCCTGCGTCGCTGGATTCAGTATGAACTGTGCATCCGGTTCGGACTCGGCGCGCCGTTCTCGGTAGAGAACCCCGTCAAACAACAATATAGACAGTTATCCGGCATCGCCCAGTGGGTGCAAGAGCACGGATCAGCCCATACTCCAGGACAGTGGTAAGAGAGCCTTCCTATGAGCACCCCACAGGACTTTAATACTGAGCTTCCTATCGCCGTCAGCGAAGTCGGCGCGATCACTTCCGTAGGAAGAGGCATGCAGGACAGCTTCGCCTCGATCCTCGCCGGCATGTCCAGAAGCACTGAAGTGAGCGGGTTTAAGGTGTTCGATGGCGATGAGCACGACATGGTTCCGTTAATCGGGCACCCGGTCGCCGCAGTCACCGAGGGCTTTTCCGCCCTTGCCCGCTGGCGCCTGTTGGCGGACCACGCTCTGGGCAATCTTATCCAGCGTGGTAAAACGCCCGGAGCCAAACTGACTCAGACGCCCACCGGCTGTGCAATCGTCTTGCCGACCCTGGAAGGCGACCGCTTCTACTATGACCGCAGAATACGCCCTCCTTACAGCTCTGAAAGCCTGCTCAGCGGCTTGCTGATCAAGCACGGACTCAACATCCCGCTGGAGCAACGGGGATATTTTTGCAGTGGCCATGCCGGGATCGGTGAGGCAATTCTCGCTTTAAAAAGTAAAATGGAAGCTGGCGCGATTCACCGGGGCATTATCATAGCCGTCGACTCGATGCTGGATGGCTTCTCTCTGCTTTGGCTGAACGAAGCCGGGCGTCTGAAAACGCCTGACTCCGCCCACGGCCTGGCGCCGGGAGAGGCGGCAGTGGCTCTGATTCTGGAGCGGGCCGACGCCCTGCAGCAACGCGGGGGCAAGCCGATGGCCTGGCTGAAAGCCACTGCCTGCAGCGAAGACGATTATGGATTCTGGCAAATTGGCCGCACCCAGGGGCGCGGATTGATCAATGCGTTGAATCAAGCCATGCAGAACTTCGGGCCGGACTTCCAGACAGAACTCTATACCGATATTAACGGAGAGCACTGGCGCAGTACTGAGTTAGGCATGGCGATTCCCGGTTCATCAATTGGACCAAGCCTGGCGGGCGGATTCAAAGCGGTGGCGGAGTCAGTGGGCGAAACAGGCGCCGCCAGCGGCGCGCTGAATATCGCCATCGCCGCCCAGGCATTAGCCTTGGGACAATCCCAGGCGCCCTACGCGACGATCCTGTCCAGCTCGGATTACGGCGACACCTGTGCGTGCATATTACAAAAGGCGATGTTATGAGCAAAAAGCAAAAGTCAGAAGGACCTCATGAGTGTTACACCGATGGCTATGGCCCGCACAAAACGGTGCAAGGCATGGAGGGCGGTTCTTGCCTGGCTCGCCATGAACAGTCTTACAAGAAAAACAACAGTTGCTCTTATCGTTGGCAGGGCGTAGAAAAAGCCAAAACGAAACCCGGCTGCGACGCCTACAATGCACACCCAAACACAAAATATCACATCACAGGCAGAGGAACCGGCCCCGTCGCCACCTCCAACCTGTCCAACTACACCAAAGACGGCAGCGGCCACGACGGCGTAGCGGGCGAAAGTTTCACCAGCAAAAAAGGCGACGCATTCACGCTGGTGGAAGTGAATAACTTCACCACCGGCTTCGCCCCTTACGGCAACCAGGTGCATCACATAGTTAATATTAGTTCGGTAAGAAACGGTATTGAAGAAATAGCTAAAGACCTACCCGACCTTAGAGTATTGATCGTTAATGGTTTGTTGGATGAAAAGTACAATATTAACTATAAAGACAACAGCCTGATACTGCCGACACAAAGAAGCGCTTCAGCTAAAACCGGCCTTCCCTCTCACTACGGGAGCCACCCTTCTTATAGCAAGGACATATTGCAGCATGTGAAGCAGGCTTTGCAGCCCTACAAAAAAATCGCAAATGAAATGAAAAAGAACAAGCCTCACAGCAAACCCGACCCCGTAGAGCTGAAGAAGAAATTAGAAGACGCATCAAAGAAACTTTATAAAGAAATTATGGGAGATGCGGCGGCTAATCGGGCAAAAGCTAAAGCAACAAAGATTAATGATGTATCGCCAAAAAGCTTGCTGGCCCGTTAAAGCTATAGACCTTCTTCCAATCTACTTTAATACTCTCAATTCCAAGGAAAGCATATGAAATACTTTCTGTTCGATTTCTTAGGCGATAAAAAAGAAGAAAAATACTGCTTTACTTCCAAAACTCCTGATGGCGGCATTGACTCGTACGACCTAATCGCAGGGTTTCGCTTGTCGGATGAATACCCTGATGGCATAGAGGAAGTAACACTGAGCCTGGAAGACCAATTTCCAGGCGTTGAGCTGGCTTCCTTCATCGGCAATACAGATAAAATGCTCGCTTTCAGCAAAAAAGCCGCCACGCTCATCACTTCGATGAGCGAGTCTGAAATAGAAGTAGTTCCCTTTATCCTCTATAACCAGAAAGGCAAAGTACATAGCACAGACTATGTCTTCCTTAATCCAGTTGGAGATAGAGACTGTATCAATTGGAAAGAATCTATCTGCACTCGTGACTCCGAGGGAGATATCTCTACCTACGACAAAGTTGTCTATTCAAAAGCAAAATTAAATGAAGCGCCTCACATATTCAGAGTGAAAAATCATATTGGATACTGTTTGTTCAGCGAGGAGCTGGTCAAAGCCCTACTGGATGCAGGCCACACAAACTTAGTATTCAAGGATATTGAAGTCGCCTGATTTAAGCATGAAATACTTTCTCTTTAATTGTTTAGGGAACAGAGATAAAGAAGAGTATTGCTTTACAGTAAAAACACCTGATGGCGGCATTGACTCCTATGACCTAATTGCAGGATTCCGCTTGTCGGATGAATATCCAGATGGAATAGAAGGCGTCACCTTAAGCCTTGATGATAAGTTTCACGGTTTAGAGCTTGCATCCTTTATTGGAAACGCCTGCAGAATGCTTGCGTTTAGCGTATCAGCCGCTCAAATAATAACGTCCATCAACCAAGCCGAGACTGAAACCGTCCCCTTTACGCTACTCAATAGCAAAGGGAAAATGCTCAGCAAAGATTACGTATTTGTAAATCCTGTAGGAAGTTGGGATTGCATAAACTGGAAAGAGTCACTTTGTGAAACAGATGCACAAGGAGACATAGAGTCTTATGATAAACTTGTATTTTCCAAGGACAAGCTAGTGGGCGCGCCACATCTCTTTCGCGTAAAACACAAGACCTGTTTATATTTATTTAGCGAAACTCTTGTTAAAACATTACTAGACGCTGGCCATACAAACTTGGTTTTTAGCGAAATTGAATTCTCTTAACCAGGTAATGAAATACTTTTTATTTAATCCATTAGGCGATACAGGCAACGAAAGCTATTGCTTTACTTCCAAAACACCGGACGGAGGAGTTGACTCCTATGATTTAATCGCCGGTTTCAGACTATCTGATGAATATCCAGATGGTATTGAAGATGTTTATTGGCGTCTTGGTGATAACTTTGTAGGACTAGAGCTTGCATCTTATATCGGAAACACGCACAGAATTCTCGCGTTCAATAAAAGCGCAGCAAACCTGATAACATCAACTGCTCAGTCTGAGATCGAAATCATCCCATTTACCTTATTGGACTATAAAGGAAAGGTACATAGCAGAGAGTATGTCTTCATCAACCCAGTAGGTTCCATTGACTGTATTAACTGGAAAGAAACAGTTTGTAACCGTAGAAAGAATGGTGACGTAAGCAGCTATAAAAAATTAGTCCTTAGCAAAGAAAAATCCGATGACCTCCCTCATATATTCCGCATTAAATATTTGACCGCTGAATATATATTCAGCGAAACTCTGGTTAATGCATTACTAAATGCCGACCATACAAATTTGGTTTTTAGCGAAATTGAAATCCATTAAGATAGAGCAAGCCAAAATTACGGAACCTTTATTATGAGCTCACCCTACCTCGAAGATTATAAGGAAAACGCAGAGTACGAACTGGAAATAGCCCTTCCTATCGCAATAAAAGAAACTCTGACCAACATGCAGGCGCAATCGGTATGCATGTACTTTCGGCAGCGAGGCGCATGCGAATTACTGCTGACCGGTGAGCCAGACGCCTTGTATGTCAACCTGATGCAAAGCGCCGCATTACATCAGCACTACCTCCACTTTGCGCCGGAGAACGACAAAGTCACCAGCCGGGCGATGCCTTTCTATGACGCCATCGGCGGAGGTTATTGGGAGTGCGCGGAAGATATCGCAAAACATAGTCGCCTGACCTGGAATCAAAAACATGAGCTGGAAGAGGACTTTCTTTTTGTCCTGTTCATCATCAAACACTTTTTCCTTGGCGCAGACGAAGAGGAGTGTAGGAGCATTATTGAACGTCATGACGAAGCAGCGGAAGGCGCAGACTCAGAATACAGAGATGTTTGCGAAGCTTTTCTCGACGAAGACAGCGATGCGTTGCATGACGCCATCTGCGCCCTATTGGATGTGCGGGCGGCGAGGCTGGATAAAATGGCCGAAAATGAGTCGCTTCCTGATGAGATATTGGCCTGGTCCCGTTATTTTTCCATTGAAGCATTCGCCTTGCTGCGTTTAGCGGAGAAAAAAGGGATAAAGACGGCAATAAACTACTCTCAAATCCCAGAGGTCGCCAGAAAGTCTCCTGGGTTTAAGTTTGAGCCCGACTCCTGGAAGTCTCTGCATTTTGCGCCTTAAAATTGCTACGGCATTAGATTGTTTTTCAGCGAATACATGAGGGCTTAACAGCCCTCATGATACACACTCATCCAGTAAACCCAATCACCAGAGCCCCTTCGCCTTTTAAATCAGAGTCAGGCTTGCGCTGCGACCTGGGCGATCTACTCGACCGTGACACTCCAGCTATCCAGAATCACGGGCGCTTTATAGGTTTTACCATACCCCATGATGGTCAATGTCCAATCTCCCTGAAGCTCTGCCAGATCCATCGGACCGATAATATATTGTTTGCTGACGGAGCCCTCCCCCGTCCCCACTTTGCCGGTATAGCGACCCAACTGAGTTCCAGAAGGACCCGTCAACACAGCATTCACATACTTTATATCAAGGAAGTTCAAGGTGACGGCGACGCTTTGCGCATTATTCTCAAAAGGCACATTTAACTTGAACTGCTTCCAGGCGCTGCCCTCTGCTCCACGATCAATACGACTGGCCTTATCAAAGGTATAAATAGAAGGGCTATCACTTTGGTCGTCGCCGTCGCCATTTCCGGTCGTCTGCTTGCCATCGTCGATGGTAATGCTCCATTTATCCAGAGTGACTGGCGCGTCCAGGCTTTTACCATACGCCAGGATGCGCAACGTCCAGTTTCCACTGACCTCGGGGATTGACGTATGGTCAATCACGTACTGCTTACTCAAGGACCCCTCTCCCGCGCCAACGACGCCAGCGAAGCGCCCCACCATCATCCCACTAGGATCTGTCAGCACGGCGTTAATGGATTTAGCGTCAGTTAAATTCAGGTTCACGCTGATGCTCTCTATGCTATCCACATAAGAGACAGGCAATACGATCTCTTTCCAGGTCGCAGAACCCGCATTGCGATCAATGCGAGTTGGAGCGTCGTATTGAAAAGTGTCAGCAAGCGCCAGAGGAGCCAAACTCAGAGCCGCTAGGGCCGGCAGCAACAATCTTCCCAGTAACGCCATAGGATTCTCCCAATTATAGATAGGTAGCCCCACGACAAGCGACGCTTGCTAAGAGCCTGTTTACACTGGAAAAAGAATACTAAAGGCGCACAACAACAGCACTCCTGCAAACACCCTATCAGCGCTGGTCATAGGTACTACGCAAAATGGAGAAATTCGCTTCGTTGAGAGTGGCGGAGTAAAAGTCTACCGAATCCACGCCAAATTTTGTTAACTAGATCACGTTAGCTCAAAAAAAGAAGGCGAAATAGGAAACCGAGTCGCTGGGCTTTCATAGAAGAATTCTTATTAATTAGTGTCAGAGTGACTTAATAAAAATGGTGTCAGAGTTAACCCAAGCTGATCCTCTTATATATGTATCTACGGCGAAATCATAAGTACTTTAATGGTGCCAGAGTGAGGCGAATATACCATTTATTTATCATCCAGAGTCGCATTAGCCGCAAGCTTTAAATAGTGTCAGAGTCGTTTTAATTTATTGAAAAATATGGAATTTTAGCCTTGAAGATCAAAGTATATCCGCTCATACTGCAACCACGCTTTAGGTAACCCGATGCAGTAAAAGCGATAGAAATTTTCTGAAAAAAATTTTGAAGGGTTTCCAAAATCTTCGACGCTTTAACTCTCGAAGATGAATTAAAACAGATAACTCAACTAGAGGAATTTCAACATGGCAATTTACATGAACTACGACGGTCTGAAAGTTAAAGGCAACGTTACTGCTGAAGGCTACAAAGACTGGATTCGTCTGGACAGCTTCCAATTCGGCGTTGGTCGTCACATCACTATGGAAGCCGGCCACATGTCCAACCGCGAAGCTACTCGTCCTAGCATCAGCGAAATCTCCGTTTCCAAACTGATGGACACCGCTTCTTCCGGTCTGTTCAAAGAGTCTCTGACTGGTACTGCTGGCGTTAAAGTTCTGGTTGATATCGTTCGCACTCAAGCCGACAAAATCGAGAAGTACGTTTCCTACGAAATGGAAGACGTAATGGTAAGCAGCTACAGCGTTTCCGCTGGCGCTGAGTCCGCTCCGGCTGAGTCTATCTCCCTGAGCTTCTCCAAAGTAACTATGTCTTACACTGCTGCTGACAAGAAGCACGCTGGCAAGACTCCAGAGCGCGTTGGTTACGACCTGGAAGCTGGCAAAAAGATCTAATTTGGATCTGGGTCGCTCCTTCGCGAGCGACTCGCCAAGCAAACAAAAAAGGCGAGTGGGATTTCCCCCTCGCCTTTTTTGTTACAGGTGAAATATATAACTGATTAGCTCAACCCAAGCCGCCTCATGACGGATCAGGTTCAAGCAAAAAGCTAAATGTTAGTGCAGAATAAAATAGAAACCTGCGACGCCAGCCGCAACACAACAGGACGCCACCAGCGTCAATAGAATATTCCTAAAGCGGGATTTGGTAATCGCTGAAACCTTATTGACGTGCGCCCTCTCCTCCAAAAGCTGCTCCAAGGCTACACGTCTCAGACGACGCACTTCCCCACGACCAATCTGCCCCTTTAACTGCTGATGATTGATACTCATCAGGTCAGGATGCAGCTTACTCCCGCACCCCTCAGTGCGCTTGGAGGGCGATAAAGGTGACATTATCTTTCGCGTCTCCGTTTAAAGTTTCAGTGAGCAATGCATCCGCCGCTTCGCTTAGGCTTCTAATTTGCATTGCTTTCGCCAGGCCAGCCTCTCCAACTTCGTTATACAGACCATCCGTACAAATCAAAAATCGATCGGAAGGCTCAACCAGAACTGCGTTAACGTCAACACACAGATGCTCATGCACGCCGACGGCCCGAGTAAGCATATTGCGAAAGCTACTTTGTTCCGCCTGTGCGGGAGTCATATCTCCCTTATCAACCAGCTCTTGGACCTTACTATGATCGTGAGTAATACGGTGCAGCTTGTGGTTCCGCATCAAATATACTCTTGAGTCGCCAGCCCAGACAGCAACCGCTACGCCGTATCTAACAAACAGACAGGCTACCGTTGAACCAACCTTACTGCCGTTAAGCTCATGCTGCGCATAAGCCAGCAAATCGTCATTGGTTTTGATGAGCGCCTCTTCAATTTGCTCAACCACGTCAACCAAATAGGCTCGCAGCGGCAGATGGTCAAGTTGCTCCACTATTTTCTGACTGGCGACTTCGCCTGCATGGTGGCCTCCCATTCCATCCGCCACCGCCCACAGTCCACCCGCATCCCGGGCCAGCGCAGCATCTTCATTATGTTTTCTTACATTGCCCACATGCGTGCGCAGCTCAGACTTCCAGTTAAGGTGGTTCGCCATGAAAATTACAACTATTCACAGGTCGCCGAACGCAGATAGCGTCCGATGAAAAATGTCCGACTTTCCATTCCTATCTATCGTTCCATCCCCACTGCTGCCATTTTCCATCAAGGAATGCTGTAAACCCCTGAAATTTGGGCAACCTTTCCGCAGTCACAAATCTTGGCGACACCCAGGTAGACCCTTGGGTCCACCAAAAGCTATGCGGTTCTTCCTGCTTCATCAGCATGACATCCAAGGCCCCAATCGCCACAGGAAAAGTGGACTCATCCTCTTCAGGAATTTCCAGGCTAAGGCCTTGAATGGAGCCACCCGCCAAAGGTCTCTCCAGTGGCGGCGTCATAGCCGCCAATTCCGACCGGAATTCACCAAAATCAATAATCTGCTCCAGCAATCGTCCGATCAGAGTTTCCAGAGACTCGTACCATTCGCCATTGCTCAATAAGGTATCGACGTAGCTGATACGCGGACTCAACGGATGCAGCACTGTGAACGGAAAATAGCGACCTACGCTATCAACGCTTGGACACCACAATCCAATCCATGCTTGCTCATCAAGCACCTTGGGCATGATCATGAAGCGCCACCAGGGCGCCACCAGATAATAGTCCAGCCAGCGCTGTCCCAAAGATTGCTGACTTGCGTACAGACTGTTCTGTAACCACTTATCCCAAGCTGAACCAAACCCACCAGGCAGATTCAGTTGGATAAAGTCCCCCGAAGACGGCAATTTGCCAAAATAGCCAACAGACGAGTTATTCACTTGCTCCCCATATTCGCTTCTCAAGCTCTACCATCCCAATCCAATTAACACAGCCATACTGTTCCGCCATCACAACACCCAACTCGCTATAAACTGCTCGGACAGTCGTACCGCTTTATCCATCCTGGCGTGAATGGATTAACCGTACTGCTGGCGAATAGCTCCATTTCACCATTACGGTGATCCACACTGATCAATACATTGTATAGACGGGAAGAGCTTCCCTTGTTCACCTTGTGGGCGTCCAGCAAACGGAACAGACCCCAATCCCCTTCATACGAGTCAGTGTGCAGAGTTTCATTCAAGTCCTCGAACACCACCCTGGCTCCGCTCTTGTCCGCTGGCCAATCCATATTCATCTTCAACTGGGGACCGTGAGTGTATCGCAGCCGTTGACTACCCACCTCGAAGTCGAAGCGGCGAACAGTATTATCAAGTTTATGCGGTTTTACCTGGAAGCGAACGTGCGGGTCTTCACCTTTATCACCAAAGAATACCCGACGAATTGAGTCCGCAACCTGCATTTGATGCAAGGCCTGACTGCTGATGCCAATACCGCGACCATCCACGCCCTTGGCGCGCCAGGACGAAGTGATGAATGGCGCAACATTCGCCTTGACGAAGCTATCTTCAATACCGCCTGGTTTGAAGAACGCCGCAAAGTCGCTCAGGGAAGCGTCACTGGATGATTTGGAAGAGAATGGGTAGTTTTTAGCCAGCGTCTTTTGGTAGACAGAGTACACTTCTCTATTCCAAGCCGCGCTCAAGTGCGAGCCGCCTGCTCCCAGCAATACTTTCCAGCTTTGATCGCCCATCGACTCCAACCAGCCTTTGAGATAACCAGGCGCTCTTGAGGCCGTTACACGCAACGCTTTCACAGGATCTTCCCCACCACTGAAGCGCGCTAGTGCAAATTTGAAAGCCGCTTCAGATGAATTCGGCGCAAGCGATGTCTCTTCTAACTTGTCGAATATGTCGCGCAGCTTTTCCCAGTAACGATCAATTTCCTTATCTTCCATCAGCCTGTGCAAGGATTTGAAGGCGTCATCTACCGGCGTCGGTTCACGCTGCTTCGCCACAAGATTCGCCGCCGCATCCAGAGCCTGTCCGGTGCGCCCGCTGACGTTTGCATCTGGAATCGGAGGCGTTAGCAGCGTTTCTTTGCTGGCGCGATTTAACAGCGCCAATATTGGCGACTGCGTGCGGTCAAGGTTATTGGCCAGTTTGTTACGCGCTACGTCCATAGAGCCGAAGTCGACGACTTTGGGTGAATTCAGCGCCCGATTCCAAACGTCGATGTAGTCAGTAAAGTAAAGCTGCTTGATCTTCTCGACGATGTTTTCAACATCCTTTTCAGAAAAGTCCTCTTCCACCTGCGCACCCAGAATCCACTGCTCACTGGAGTAACGCTTCACCAGATTGGAGTCAGGAGAAAGATCCAGCTTGCCGTAACCGGTTTTGGTGTATAGCCGCGGAATCTTCAAATCTGAGCTGACTTGAGAGTCCACCGCAAAAGTGCCGGAGAAATCGACACCCAGATCGTCACGTAAGTTCAGGAAACCCGCAAATTCAGGCTGACGCTTAATTTGTTGATAGATGCGTCTGTCTATTGGAATGGTTCTCAGCTTTTCACGGCTACGTTCAACAACGGTGTCCTTCAAAGAAAGGTCTGTGAAGTTGCGGTCCAATACCTGATTCAAATGCGTTTTCAACGCACCCTGCTCAGAAGCCTTACCTGGAAGTTTTTCTTCCCAATAACGCGCAAACCAGGCCTTGATTTCATCATTGTTACGAACCCGGTTATTGCCCAACATCAGGTAGACACGCAGAGCCTCATAGATGGCGTCATTGTTGTCTTCCGTCACCAACACGCCTTCCAGCCTCTGACGCAATAGCGGTGTCAGGAAATGACGCAATGAGGCGTCGAAAGTATTTTCAGTTTCTGCAACAACGCCGGAGTCATACAGACCCAGATTACTCAACCAGGGATGATCCACCTCAGAGTACAGCTCTTGAGCGTCCTCCAGTGGCTTTAATATATCCAGCACCTGCTCGAACTCATTTGGTTCAGGATTAGCCTGCGCCAACTGATTGTGCTTATTCAGCAGTTCCTGAATATCCGCCATCATGTTCTGAGTGCTGACCACACTTGAAGTCCAAGCGGCGAGCGCGCCGCCAAAAGCGAGCAGTAGCGTAAAGAAGGCGACGCGGCGCGTCCACTTTATACGGCCCTCATAACGGGTATTCAGCGTAGCGATTTCCGCTTCGGGGAAAATAACGTCTTTTAACAGTTTATTGAGGAAGAAGCTTTTACCCGCACCCGGCGCATTGGCGGCGACGTTATAGTTAATGCCGTAGTTGGAAGACAGGTTTGCAAGAATTCGGTCAATCGGACGCCCTTCTTGAGTACCGCTGGTAAAATATACGCCGCGAAGCAGTGATTGCTTTTCGAAACGGCTGGTTTTGAAAACAGACTTGATAAAGCTATCCAGCACTGAGCGCATGTTCTCCACTTGCCCAGGGAAAGCGAGGATCTTAGAGCGGCGGCGGGTGTCTCGCTCCTGATGCGCCCGCCAAATCACCCTCTCATTCAAACGCTTAACCAACGCCTCAAACTCAGGTGCGAAGTATTCCGCCGTTTGAGAAGCGTTCTGGTCTTCTGTATTGGGGAAAGTCATCCCCCACACTTTTTCACGCTCAGTGGCGCCAAGGTTTTCAAAAAACTCGTTGAAGCCGGAAATAAGGTCCGCTTTTGTAAACAGGAAATAAATGGGGAAACGAACCTGGAAATTCTCAGCCAGCTCCTGAATTCGATTGCGAATACGCTCCGCATGCTGCAACCGTTCGGCTTCACTGGAACTCAACAAGTCCTGAACGCTCACCGCCAGAATAACGCCATTGATCGGCCTGCGCATACGATGCTTTTTCAACAACGCAAGGAAATTGCGCCAGCCAGTGCGATCCTGGGCCGCGTCGCTGTCCTGGGTTGTGTAACGACCGGCGGTATCGATTAACACGGCTTCGTCAGTAAACCACCAGTCGCAATTACGAGTACCGCCCACGCCGCCGATTTGCTGCAACCCCAGTTTTTCTTTCAATGGAAAATGCAGGCCGGAATTTATCAGCGCCGTCGTTTTACCTGCGCCTGGCGGCCCGATGATGATATACCAGGGCAACTGATAGACAGATCGCCGTCCCGCCTTGGTGTCGAATTTTGCAGTGCGCAGCAGACTCATCGCCTCACGGAAGCGCTCGCCAACGACCCTGGCTTCCTCATCGGATGCAGAAGGCTTGGCTTCTTCCTGGATCGCCTCCACCATGGAGTTGTTCTGCTTGCGCTGTCCCAGCATTTTTATCAAGAAGATAATGGTGGCGACGAACCAAACACAAAGTATGACGACCAGTCTGACCGCCCCGGAAGCAGGCTCTGCTTTTTCTCCGAAGCGGACGTAATCGGCCCCGAACCATATCACCAGAGAAAGCGCTATAAGTCCCACAACCGTCAAAAACCGTGGGTCAATCATCCATTTAAAAAAGCGGGACATAAGTCTCCTCATGCAACCGAAAAAGAGAATTCAAACTACAGGACCGGATATCCGCTTCGGGGAGCAGTCCGATCGATTCATCAACTTAAGACTGATACTTTTGCGTCAATTCCTGAAGCTGCTGTTCCTGCGCGTCAGTCACTGTACCCAGCCAATAGCGGAAGCCGCTATAACTCAGCAACAGCCCCGCGGCCATAATGGACGCGACCACCCACAGAGGCACATATTCTGAAATACGCTTTTTCGCCGGAGTGGAGCCACGCCAGCGAGGAGACAGATCTCCGTCGAACTCGCCTCGCTGCATCTGAATTGTGCGCACCAGATTATCGCGAATGGTCTCCAGATAATCCCGTCCCCGTGGATCAAGCTTGTACTTACCCTCGAACCCGAGACTCAGGCACACGTATATCAACTCAATCAGATCGATATACTTGGCGGGGGTCGCCAATATCTTGTCCAGGATCAGGAAGACCTTCTCGCCCCCCACGTTCTCACGGTGAAACGTACTCAGAAGAGTAGCTCGCGACCAGCCCACTTCCGCGCCCCAAGGCGTGTTCATAATGGCTTCATCTAATGCGGAGCACAGAACATAACGGGCGGAAAGCACTACATCTGAGGCGACGCCTTTTGACTGCGCTTCAGATTCAAAGCGACGAATCTGTTGAATAACCTGCTGCCGTAGTTGATTAGGGTTCTGCACCTGCACAGTCTGGCGCAACTCTCCCAGCAGTGCGATCAACTCTGATGCGCTGGCCGTGAGAGGGTTCAGGCCTTGTTTGACATCCAGGCCCTGCCCGCCATCAACGGCGCTGGGAGGTGGAGTTGGCGCCTGATGCGGCGCAAAAGCGGTCGGAGGAGGTTGTGTAGACAATCCGCCAGAAGAGCGCCCACCCGGTGTGGGTACAATAACTGTACGATCGCCGCCGCCAGCGCCGCCGAAAAATGTTTTATCAGAATCGTTGCTCATGACTTCTTATCTCACTCAAAGCCGCCCATTCGCTTCATATTAAAACGCCGCGCCTCTTATTGAAACGCGGCGAGGGCTAAACGCCTCTCTTCGAAGCAAAAACGATTAATCCCTGATTGCCCAGAACTCCATTTCCAATCCCGGGAAGTCTGCGCCGATATGTACGGCAAAACCGCTGGATTGGGCCAAGGCCCGCCAGTATTCACTGTTACGATCCAACTGGAAGTATGTAAACCCGGTATGGAATGGGATTTGTCTTGGCGCCACGGGCAAGGCCTGCAGCCCAATGCCTGGCAACGCCGCATTGATCAAATCGCGAATACGTTCGACCGGTGCGATTTTTACCTGGCTTGGGAAACGACTGCGAATCTGGTCCGACTTCATTTGCGCTTTGACCGCCAGGATATAGGTCGCCTTTTCCACCAAGGATCGATCCGTAATCGGAGATACATAAATACCATAGCGACGCTCGACCAAGTCCAAGGACACGGCGGAGGTTTCGCTCACTGTATTCATGTACTGATTCAGAATCTGCATCAACTGCGGGATGGATTTTTCCAGCTCGTCATGATGATACGCAGGCATGGTCGCGGGAGGTCTGCGTTGGACGCTCGTGAACGTCGACAGTTCACCGGCTATTTGCATTAATTCCCCGAAAACGTCCACAGGATGTAACGGGCGAATTTGCGCCAAGTGCAACAACCAAGGCTCAACCCGGTTGATCATCTGCAGCATCAGGAAATCCGCGATTTCAGAAGTGCCCTGTCTGCCGCTGTCTCTCAGCCGGCCAGCCAAAGCTTCCGCGCGTAAATTCAAGCTGCCGGCCACTTCCTGCAACAGATTGGCCAAACGCGGATGTGCTCTTACATCCAGCATGGGAGGTATAAACTGGGAGTCAAGAACGATTTCTCCATCATCCCGTTTATCCTGTATCCGTGCGATAGGCAACACAGCGTAACCACTGCGGTCTTCTCTTTCCAGCAGGATACGAAAACGCAGCTGCCCAATCTGAATTTTGGAGCTGTCGCTATGTTCGGAAGTGGAGTCGAAGGTTTCCAATTCACGGGCGTTAAAACGCACCAGTGTCTGATTGTCTTCTTCAAGATGCGTATCGGGGGACCCAGGACGCTTAACGGGAATGCCTAAATACACGGTTTGATTCTGAAGCCCTTTCTCAGGCTCCAGAATATCAAGCTCAGAGTCTATATCAGGAACATTGAAAGGCGTTCCGTCTGGAAATATCCCCCTGCAGCGATTTATGGAAAATTTCCCAAGCTTCAGGACCTGACTGTCTATTTCCAGATCGTAAAATCCCCAGAAAAATGCCTTTAGAGGCCTGCAGCGAGCCTCCAGCAATGACTCATGGTAGCGATCCTGTTGCTGAAAGTGCTGCGGACGAAGGAACATTCCCTCCGTCCATACGACGCGGTTTTCAAATGACATCGAATAATAGCCCCGGATTAATCCTTGAAGCGCATGCCAAGGCGGTCAACGAACAGGTCCAGTTTGTTACTGGTATTCTGGTCAATTTTGAAAACCACTTTGGTCGATGCGTCGTCGTAACGAATATATTCCGCCATGACGCCGATATAATGAGTGCGTTTATCGAAGGTAAAGGTTTCCTGACGCAGTTCGCCCGGGGTCAACTCTTTCAGTTTGTAGGTTTTCACCAGATCCCGGCCCAGCACTTCTTTGGCGCTCTGGAAAAGGGCGATGAACTCTTCCTGATCAAACTGACGATCATTTTCCAGCTCGAAGATATTCAGAATGACGGGAGAAGCCCGCCCATCTTCGTTAGGATTAACGTCGTTGGCGCCGTGAATCCTCAATGTGACGGTGGTGTCCCGCCCGGTCCATTTGCCTACTGTCGTACACCCGGCCACCGTCAAGGCCAAGAGCAACAACATAGCCCAATTTTTGAAAGAAGCCTGGCATCTCATGAACAAAAGTCCTCCATATTGATAGATTCGCGCCATCTAAACTTGTAACCCGCCAGGGCCTTTAATAAGTGCGCCCAAGCAAATCTTATAAATTATAATGCGTTACAGGACATTTGTTGTCGCCCTGTAACAATTTCCCTTGAATACGGCAAAAAGCGCAGCTCAACACCGCACTCTTATCAAGGGGATTTCTAGGTACAGTAATCAATTTTAAAGTGCAAGCGTCATTTCTGACGGTTTGCCTTCAACTCATTGAAACTACGCTCATAACTTTCCGCGAAGGTTTCACCGAACAGCCTTTTGAATGTCTTTTCCGCGTCCTCATTCATCTCCTCAAAGAAGTCCCTATAGGCCTCCCAGTTTTTACCAGCGCCGCCAAACAACGATTTGCCGCGTTGTTTTTCGAAGCGACGCTCCAGTTTTTCAGGATTAAACTGATTCATAAGATAGTCGTATGCCGCGCGAATGCCATTAAAGAGCGCCAGCTGGTGATCAGAAATATCCGCGAACGCTTCCTTTGTCGCCTCCATTGGCGACAGATATGCGCGCCCGGACTTGGTGAACAGGTTATCCAGAGCGTCCTCGGCCGACACTGAAAACTTCAGAGGGTTATTCTCCGCCGCCTGGATCATAGTGAGGTTCATTCGAAATTCGTTCTTGATTGTCTGTCTGGCTCTCAACGCCTTCATCAGGCCATCAACCGTTTCCCGTACCATATCGGCGATCACTGGCGTCAGATTCGCCTGCTGTTCCGCAGTAAGTCGGGACAGCCCGAGCGCCTGAGCAAGTCCCGCCGCCTGTTCCGGGGACACACTTATTGGTGGAGCGGAGACCGGCGCGCGCTCTGGTTCACGAGGCGTCTCAGCAGCAGGCTGTTTCGCTGGGGGTATGGGCTCCCGCTTAACCGACCGCGGCTCAACCTGCCGTCTGGGCGGCACAACCTTCCCTGACGACTGCCCGCCATTGTTCGTAACTGGCGGCGCTGGCTCCCGTTTTGGCTCCGCCGGTCTTTCAACAGGCTTTGCCTCAGCCGGTGGAGCAGCATCATTCAATATATCCGTCAGGGAACCACCGTCACCCGACTTGTCTTTCGGCTGCTCAGCGGGAGGCGGTTGCCGCCCCCACAGCGAAGTCTCTGAAGGAGATGTCGACTCCAACGGGTCAGATTTACTTAGGCTGGCGCCGGTCAGATCCTGAATTGGTTCTATTTCATCCGTTTTCGGAAGCTGCCCCGGTTGGTCCATACCTGTCAAATTCTCCGCAGGAGTATTGACGATATCCAGCAATGAATCCGGGCTGGACTTGGGCGGAGGTTCGCGACGCGGCTGTGGTTTCGACTCTACCGGTGCGGGAGGTTGCTTAGGAGCAGGAGGCGTTTCAGGCTTGCGCGATTGAATAAGGGACTTGTCCCAGTCTTCAGGGATGACGCTGGGAACGTCCATCCGCCCACTTTCAGCGGAACCGCCGCCAAGTCCAAAAGAGTCGCCCAGCAGATCGTCTGAAGGGGGCTCGTCTCCCGACACGCCCAACCCTAGCCCTTCATCATAGAGAGAGGATTTCTGCGATCCGCCAATGGCCACCAAGGGGTCTACAGAGGAGTCGCCGCCGGTCAGCCCCGTATCGCCGCCAATCAGTTCACCTTTCATCGCGCCCAAGGAAGGCTTGGGCTCTGGCTCAGACCCAACGCCAGACAACCACTTGTCTAAATCGTCTAAACCGGGGGAAGAGGCCGCGCCGGCGCCGCCTGGAATATCGTCAATGTCGGAAGTGATAGAAGTTGACTCGCCGTCGTCCTGCGGTCTATCTCCTTCCACCAACAGTACAAACGGACCCAACAAAATCTGGTCGCCCTGATTAATAGGCGTTGGCTGCCCTTTCACCAGCGCCTGGCTCAGGTTATTTAGAAAGGTGCCGTTAGTGCTTTGATCAACGATTTCAAAGCCTGTTCCGTTGAATTGAATCTTCGCATGAACGGATGATACGTAACGGTTGGGGTCCGGCAGCACCCAAGTATTAGAATTCGCGCGACCAATTGTCGCCCCTTCTTCTTCAACAGTTACGACTTTGCCCGCCATCTCGCTCTCAGGCGGACATTGAACGACTCTAAGCTTTACCTGCATGGTGATTTTCAAGTCCGAAGGAAATATCCAGTTAGATTAACTAATTATGCTTACCAGTTAAAGCGATGCATATACTCACAAAGGCTTTCCGGGTTTGCGTCCCTGACAAACAACAGCGACGCTTCGGCGCGCCATCAACGCTCCCTAGGATAATCCTTTAGGAGTAGACGGCAACAGAATAAAACCCAAAACAACAAAAATAGACCATAAAGCCTATACATATCGACCAGTACGCCTATATTTCATAGGCCTAAAATAGGGTTGCTAAAATTAACGCCAAATGAATAATCTGCAATCTAAGTTAAAAGCGTCATTTTTTGGTATAACAGCTTCATTATCCGGCTGTTGCTATATTAAAAGTTATTAAGGTTATTGGACCGCGTCGAATGTCGGAGACGCTCTCTTCCGACGTATAGCAGGCCTGCCCCTGCTGAAAAGACAGGCGATT
The DNA here is from genome assembly GCF_057367735.1 of Hahella sp. NS-SX17. NCBI lineage: Bacteria > Pseudomonadati > Pseudomonadota > Gammaproteobacteria > Oceanospirillales > Hahellaceae > Hahella > Hahella sp. NS-SX17. The sequence continues at coordinate 2,882,687 of NZ_CM170632.1, read as the reverse complement.
AAGGAACACTAAATGGCTCAGAAAACCGCTCTCATCGTTGACGACTCAGCGACAGCTCGAATTATGCTGGCCAAGGTCCTTAACAGCATGGATGTTAAAACCCGACAGGCCAGCTCAGGGGAAGAAGCGCTGAAGCTGGTTCCAGCAGAACGTCCCGACCTTATTTTTTTAGATCATCTTATGCCCGGCATGGATGGTTTCCAGACACTCAAAGCGTTAAAGCAGAACCCGGAAACCAACCAGATTCCCGTCATCATGTACACCTCCCAAAACGCCATGAAGTATCAGGAAGAGGCGAAGGCTCTCGGAGCGGCTGGCGTTATCACAAAACAGGTTGATCGTGAGCGCTTATACCTGCTGGTTGAGCATGTTTATATGCAACAAGAGCTGGCCCGTACGGAAACCAGCGTCAATACGGTGGCGGAGGCGATTGGCCAAACGCCTATGTCTGCCGAGCAGCCGATCGCCCCGCGCAAAGTCGTACCGTTGCGCCCCGGGCAACAGAAGATGGAAGATCATGTAGAGCAGCGCATCGCCGCTCTGCGCAGCGAGCTGGAGACCCAGCAGAATGAGCGCTACTGGAAGCCCCTGGAAGAACTTAAAAAACAGAACGGCCGTCTGCGTATTGCGCTGTGGGGGATGATTGTGGTGTTTATCCTGACAGGCTTAAAAATGAACTCTCTGGATTCCGACTTCGAGGCAATGCAGAAAGAGGTTAACTCCGCTAGACAGGTCTTGAACGAGTTGATCGCCATTATGGAAGAGACCTGATAAACGCAAATCAGCTGACACATTAAGAATTCAAGCCTCTTAGAGGGTGTGCGTACGCCCTCTTCCGCTCTCTCTTCATCCCTCCACATATACACAACTGCATTGGCCTTGCACACATTATTAATCAGGCAGACAAATAGCTTCCTTTTATTTGTCTGCAACAACAGGGCCTGCGCATGTCAGGCCCTGTTTCAGGCAAGAAAATAAATATCCGTTACACTTACTTAAAGTAATTCTTTAGAAAGAAAGTATTACGCCAATTGTTTTTCTGAGCTTTCATCACAGATGTCTGCTGCGCAGGGCGCCTGCTTAACAAGGAAAACTCAAGTTCGTCTCAGTGAGCCAATAGCCGGGAAATAGCGCAATGCTGTTTAAGACCTATCAAAAGAAGAAGTTTTTGCTGGTCGATGACTTTGACAACTTCATCTTCTCGCTCAAACAAATGCTGCGTCGGCTTGGCGCAGAAGATATCGATAGCGCTCGCAATGGTGAGGATGCAGTGCAATTGTTTTTACGCAAACACTACGATGTGGTGTTTTGCGACTACAACATGGGGGAGCACAAGAATGGGCAGCAAGTGCTCGAGGAGTTGCGCTTCCGAAAACTGCTGAAAAACACGGACATATTTTTGCTGGTCAGCGCAGAAGCAGCTAAAGATATGGTATTCGGCGCCCTGGAGTGTCAACCCGACGGCTACATCACGAAACCAATCACGCAATCTATTCTGCAAAACCGTCTGGATAAGCTGATCGAACAAAAAGAGACCACTGCGGATATTAATCGAGCCATTGATCTGGAGGATTATTCCAAGGCCATCTCCCTCTGCAACCAACACCTCAAGGCCAACACCAAATACCGATCCTGGACAGTTAAAACCCTGGCCAACCTTTATTACCTCAGCGGTGATCTGTCGCACTCCAAACAAATCTATGAGGACATTCTGCAAAAACGCCGCCTGGACTGGGCGCGCCTGGGACTGGGCAAAGCCCTTCTTGCGGAAGGCAACGCGCAAGAGGCGGCGGTTAAGTTTGAGGAGTTGATAGAGGAGCAGCCCCTACTGGTGGAAGCGTATGACTGGCTAGCCAAGGCGCAACGCCATATCGGTCATAGCAAGAAAGCTCAGGGGACGCTACAGCAGGCAGTGGATATTTCCCCACGCGCCTTGCTGCGTCAAAAAGAACTGGCGGAGATCAGTCGCTCTCTGCACGACCTGGAGACCGCCTCCAAAGCCTACCGACAAACCAGCAAGTTAAGCGATCACTCCTGTCATGAGTCGCCTGAATTGTATTTGGATTTCACCCGTTGCCTGGCTGACTTGTCGGAGGGGGACACCTCATCTCAAGCACAAAAACTGGCTTCGGAAGCCAACGTAGCGTTAGAACGCATCCGCAGAAAGTATAAAGACGATCCAGCAACACAACTGAAAAGCCATCTGGTCGAAGCGCGAGTCTGGTCCGGTCAGGGCAAAGCGCAAGAGGGAGCAAAGGCGCTCAAGCAGGCGCAAGCTTACTTTGATGAAGCCGCCAAAGACAATCCAGACATCGCTCTGGAAATGGCGCAAACACTGTTCGCGTTAGACCAAGCGAAAGAAGCTGAGCAGTTACTTACCGAGCTTGCCGCCAAACACCCGGATAACGAGAAACTGCAGGACCGGATTGAAGAGATGCGTGATGAGCCGGTCAGCCTGAAACAAAGAATCAAAGCACGGGAGCTCAATAGAAAAGGCATACAACTATACGAGGAAGGCGCCTTGTCAGATGGGGTCGCCGTATTCAAGGATGCGATGGCGATTACGCCGGCTCATGTCGGTTTGAATCTAAATCTGCTTCAGACTCTGATCAAATCCGCTTCACAATCCAAACTCAATGCGGAGTATCAAAGTCTGGCGAAGCAGTGTCTGAGTCGGCTGCAACGCTTAACGCCGCAACACAGACAATATAAGCGCTATCAACACTTGTTGCAGCGATACCAGCAAATTCAACGAGGTTAATGCACCGTGACACAGAAAAACAAACTGGACTTCAGCTTTATCATGGCGGCCAGCGTTCACGATATGAAGAACTCTCTGAGTATGTTGCTGCACTCGCTGGACGAAGTGAATCACGAAATTGCAGAGCTGGATCTGCCTATTGCTCAGCGCATGGCCACGCTGCAGTATGAGGCTGCGCGGGTCAACAACGATCTGGTGCAGCTGCTAAGCCTGTACAAACTGGATTCAGACATGCTGACGGCAGACATTGACGAACATTTTCTGCTGGACTTTCTAGAAGAACAGGTCGCGCGCTACCACCCTCTTTTCGCCGCTCGCAACATGCGTTGTGAGGTCGACTGTGATGAGAGATTGACGGGGTATTTTGATAGCGACCTGGTGTCTGGCGTGGTGAACAACATTCTCGCCAACGCCATTCGTTATAGTCGCAGTCAAATCAGAGTGTCAGCCAGAACAGTGGAGGACGGTCTTTACATTACGATAGAGGACGACGGCCAGGGATTTCCCGCTAAGATGGTGGAAATTCCTGAGCAGTTATCGACAGATGTGGACTTCGAGTCAGGCAGCACCAACCTTGGGTTGTACTTCGCTCATCGCATTGCGCAGCTGCACATGCAGAAGGGCAAAACAGGAAAGATATCGCTGCGCAATGGCGGCGCGCTCAATGGCGGCGTCTTTGAGATGTACCTGCCATAGCCTGTTCCAGCACACTCGCCGCCGGAGACTCCGACGGCGATAGATGAACCTACAGACAGCACTTCTTGAATTTCTTACCGCTTCCACAAGGACATGGGTCATTACGCCCCACTTTGGGCTCTTCCCGCACCAGCGGATCATGATGCTGAAAGTAAACGGACAAGCCCCGGCCAGCCTTGGCGTAGCGCATTAAATATCCGTTCAGATCTGAATAGGCCCCGCGCAGCTCCTCACGAAAGTCGTCCTGTTGAGATGCACCTTCACGCTCCAGAATTTCCAGCGCGGCGTCCACATCCTGGAATACCTTCAAAATTGAAATCGTGTCATCCAGGTCCCGTGACATTTTTTCGTAGCCGCCGGGATCGCGTTGCGCCAGCATTTCCAAAGCTCGCACCCAATTAGGAGCCAGCCACTCATCCGCCAGAATAACGCCCTCACACCAGTTTTCAAAACTGCGGCGCTCCTCAACATCCCAGCTAAACAGACACTCCGATGGCAATGTTGGCAAGCCGGTTTCTATCTGTCCGCGGATTTCCTGATACAGCGCCTTCATATCCTCGATTACTGTCGAGTCATCCCGGCACAGTTCTTCCTGATAGCACTCTCCCAAGGCGACGGGAAGCCAGTCTTGTTCGTCAATTTCGACGGGGCAACAGGCTAATCCGAACAAAAAACCGTGACATTGATTGTAATTAAGCAAGTCCTCACAGCGTTCGGCGTCGCACAGGAATGCGCGCAGGTCAATAAATCGCGGATCTGATTCATAGCCCGAAGCAACTTGCCCCCTCGGGTATACGGAAGGAAATTCAACTCCCATACAACTCGATCCTTTTGATAACTTAATATTCATTCAAGTGTAAAACGAAACAGGCAATATTGTTAGTAGTTTAATATGCCCCCCGCGTGTCCGCACGCCAGCTGAAGCGCCCATCAGACTGGCTTAGCCGAAGTACGCCTTTTTCTACGCCCCCTCCTCCACGCGCCTCCTCCCCCAACCAAGTCCCTCTACCCCCTGACGCGGCTGTTTACCCGTATTTTCTACCCCCATACCATTCTGAAGTAATAACGCCGCCAGCACTAACCGCAATCCCATTGCACATAAAAACACAGCGGCGCATAACAAAAATAAACAGCCGTAACGGTCAGCGAGAGGCCGCCGGCGGAGCACCCTTATGACAACGAGCGACACACCTGACGCGAGGCCGCTGATCCCGAGCAAGATCAGTCTGCCGCAGTCCAGTCCACATGTTTTAAGCCGTCCCCGTCTGGAGGCCGCCCTGCACGACGCCTCCAGCAAACCACTGTGCATCGTGCGCGCGCCGGCTGGATTCGGCAAAACAACACTGATGGCTCACTGGCGACGCCGTCAACCAGGACGCGCAGCCTGGTTAAGTCTGGATGAACTGGACAACGATCCAAGGCTGTTCGGACGTTATCTGATGGCGACACTGCTACGACAGACGCCCGAACTCAAAGGCCCTTTGACGCGCGTCGAAGAAGCGCTCCCCCTGTACGACCTGATCTGGCTCGCCGGCAAACTGTGCAATGAGCTAAGCACATTGGACCAGCAACTTACTCTTGTGCTGGATGACTATCATTGCGTGCATAACGAAAGTATCCACGAAGCGCTACGCTTTCTGATCCAGCATCAGCCCCCCGCCCTGCGCCTTTTTATACTGACGCGGGCGGAACCGCCGTTAGGTTTGGCGAATTGGCGCGTACGCGGCATGCTGCAGGAAATCGGGGCGGATGAACTCGGCTTTACACTGGAGGAAGCACAGCAGTTTCTTTATGAAAAAAACGATTGGCGGATCGAAGAACCACAAGCCTTGCAGGAAACTTTGCAGCGCCTGAAAGGCTGGGCGGCTGGCCTGCAGATCATTGCGCTGTCGGCGCCCGAGAAAGATTCATTCAATGAGTATCTGCGTCGTTTTAATGGCGCGCACGCACACGTACTGGACTTTCTAGCGGAGGAGGTTCTCAGCAAACAGTCACCGGAACGTCAGGACTTCCTGTTGAAGACTAGCATTCTGGAGCGCTTCAATGCTGAACTTGCGCAGGCGGTGACAGGGCAAAAAAACAGCTTTGCCATGCTACAGGATCTGGAGAAAAGCGGCCTGTTCATCGCGCCGCTGGATGAATACCGCACTTGGTACAGTTACCATCCTTTTTTTGCAGAGTTTTTACGCCATCAGCTGCTGCTCCAAGTCCCTCCCCACACCATTACCAGCTTGCATCAAAAAGCTTACGAGTGGTGGCTGCACAAGTCTCAAACCGCCGAAGCGCTGACTCACTTACTGCAGGTTGGCGATCCCGCTCAGATCGCCGAGGCGCTATCCGCGCATGGATGGGCTCTCTTCGAACAAGGCCGATTGAACCTGATTGAAAGGTGTCTGGAGGCGCTTCCCGCCCCCATTATCGCCCACGATAACAAACTCGCCTTGTTAAAGGCCTGGGTATGCCTGACGCAAGCCGACCCCGGATCATTGCGGGAAGCGCTCAGTCAAGCCGAGCAACGCTTACCGGATCATCAGGAAGAAGCGCAATGGCGACGGGTCAGCGCAGAGATCAGCGCGCTAAAGGCCCAGCTCTACGCCACTGTCGAGGATATTGAGTCCGCGCACAGCCACGCGCAGCAGGCTCTTGCAATCAGCTCCAACGCATCAAACGCCGCCGCCATCGCTCTTTCGGTCCTGGGCGAAACACACGTCTGTCGCGGGGAGCTGGAACAAGCGCGGGAGGCGTTCATGCAAGCGGAGTCCTCCGCTCGCGCGGCTGACTCCATGCACGGCCTGCTCTGGACGCTTGGCCAGCAAGCGGATGTCTTGCGCCATCAAGGAGACCTGATTGGGTGCCACCAACAGCAAACTGTCGTTCTGCAGTTGGCTCGGGAGCACCATCTCGCCCAAACGCCTGTCATGGAGTTCATTCATCGCCAGCGAGCCGAACTACTGATCGAATGGCTGCAATGCCATGAGGCCAAGCAACACTGCGACGCGGGCTTACGCATCATCGAGCATCTGGAGCCCTATTGCGCCATTCCGCTCAACGCCCTTAAAGCCAGCATCGCTTTACAACAGGACGAAGCTGGCGTAGCGGAAACCTTTTTGCGACGAAATACGCTGCTAATACGTGAACACCACTGCCACTCGGACTGGCGCGCGCTCTCCGCCTCCATACATCTTCGTTATTGGCGTCAACAGCGCAACCTCTCCGCCATCACTGAGTGGCTGAATACAGAGCCGCCGCCAAGCCCCGCTCCAAGCCATTTTCAGCAACGTCGGGCGCGCAACCTAGCATTCGCCCTGCTTTGCCTGGACAGGTCCAGAGATGCTCAACAAATATTGCAGCCGTTAACAGCTCAATCAAGCCATTACGGCTTGCGTTTATGCGAGATGGAAAACCAGATTCTTTCCGCCTGGGCCTGCCTGCGACTCGGAAGCGAAAGCGACGCTCGCCACGCCCTGTCGCGAGCGATACAACTGGCGGAGCCCATGCGCGCAATCGCCAGCTTGCTACAAGCTCCCGAATGCATACTGGAACTCTATGGGGCCATGCTGGAAGACGCACGCCTCTCCAGCGCCGAACGCCGCCATTTACAACGCGTGCAGGAACTTTCGAAACGCCAGCATCGGCCACAGAAAAAAACGCGCAATATGCCAGAGCAGGCAAGGGCCCTTGCGCTAACACCCAAAGAGTGGGAAGTGCTGCGCCTGATAGGCGAAGGCAGCAGCAATGAGCGTATCGCCGAGCGCCTGTATGTAGCGCCCAGCACCGTGCGCAGCCATATCAAGCATGTATACCAGAAACTGGGCATCTCAAGCCGGGTTGAGGCGCGACGCGTGTCCCGCGACTTATCGCAAGGCAGAGTCGCCGACTTTGGCGATCAGGGGTAGACCGACAGGCCTAAACGCTGAAAATCCCCCCGTAAATCCCCCATTTGCATGGAAGCTTCCCAGGCTGGCCTTGGTTATGATCGAAGGGTAACGCATATCCGAAGCGGCCAGCTGGCCGCCGCCATATCCACGAGCATGGCGCACGGATTAAACAATATGGACTTCAGAAAAAATACAATACCGGAGCTCATTCATTATGTTGAAAGTTCATCGACCAACCCGAATCACTCTTGCTATCCGGCACGCAGCCGCCTGCGCCGCTGCCGCCTTATTAACCGTCGCAACCGCCACCGCACACGCCGACAGTTCCGGCAAAAGCGACGCCGGCGTTCGCTTTCACGGCGGCGACGAAGTCATTCTTCAAGGCTTTCACTGGAACGTCGTACGCACAGCAGAGCATAACTGGTACAACATCCTGCAAAGCAAGGCCCAACAAATCCGCGATGACGGCTTCACCGCCATCTGGATGCCGGTTCCCTGGCGTGATAATTCATCCTGGCAAGCGTCCAGCGATACACGTTTTGGCGGCGAAGGCTACTTTTGGGCGGATATGAATAAAAACAGCCGCTACGGCGATGACGGCCAGTTGAAACAAGCCGCCTCCGCTCTGAAGAATAAGGGAGTCAAAGTTATCTACGACATCGTGCCCAATCACCATGATCGCGGCCACAGCAACGACTCTCTCAACTTCCCCTCAGGACAAGGTTATTATCGTTCCGACTGCAGCTCTTGCGACGACGGCGACCCATTTATGGACGGTGGATCGGATTTCAGCACCGCTCATCCAGATGTCTACGACCTGTTCAAGAATGAGCTGACGAACCTAAAGACCAACTACAGCGCGGGCGGATTCCGTTTCGACTTCGTACGGGGTTACGCTCCGGAGCGAATCAACGCCTGGATGAGCGCGGCGCTCGACAATGGATATTGCGTTGGCGAATTATGGAAAGGCCCCAGCGAATACCCTTCCTGGGATTGGCGTCACAGCGCCAGCTGGCAGGAAATCCTGAAGGATTTCACAGATAACTCCGATTGCTCCGTCTTCGACTTTGCTCTCAAGGAGCGCATGCAAAACGGCTCCATTGCAGACTGGAGATACGGGCTCAACGGCAATCCCAGCGCCCAATGGCGCGAAGTCGCAGTCACATTCGTTGACAACCATGACACCGGCTATTCTCCCGGCCCTCTTGGAGGCCAGCATCACTGGGCGCTGCCGGATTGGAAGCGCAAGATGGCTTACGCCTATATCCTCTCCAGCCCAGGTACGCCGGTTGTGTATTGGCCTCATATGTACGACTGGGGAATGCGCGACTTTATTCGCAATCTAATCCAATTACGCAAGTCTGCAGGGGTTAAAGCTTACTCCGGGGTGCAATTTCATGACGGCTTCAGTGGCTTGGTAGGAACAACCAGCGGCAGCAATGGAAAACTTTTGTTCGCTATTGATTCCAACTTCAGCGCTCCCAACCAAGTGGCGGGCGGCTCATGGAGTCTGGCGGTCAACGAGGACGGTGGCCGTATTCGCATCTGGCGTCAATGACGTCGCCTCCCGGGCGGTTCACGCCCGGGCTTCCCCCTTCTCCTAAACAAAATTTCAACGCAAGCCAATAACAAAAATCAATCAAAACGTTATTAACTATCAATTTTCCTCCTCTCGTCGCCCCGTATAATCTAAGTCGCATTGTTTCACTCGCTCCTACGGAGGCATCAGTCATGTATACGGTGATTTTTGGTCGATCAGGTTGCCCCTATTGCGTTAGGGCCAAGGAAATTGCAGAGCAGCTAAAAGACCAGCGACAAGATTTCGACTTTCGCTACATCGATATTCACGAGGAAGGGATCAGCAAGGCTGATCTGGAGAAAACAGTCGGTAAGCCTGTCCTGACCGTACCGCAGATATTTATCGACAAAGAACACATCGGCGGATGCAATGAGTTTGAAAGTTACGTGCGTCAGAACCTGAAGCACTGACCATTCAGCAATCAGACCGATAAGCAGGCGCATAAATGCGCCTCCGCGGCGGCTGGCCGCGGGGGACAATGTATATGCGATAAAACTCGCTACTGGAGTCTCCGGATCAGCTCAACTCGACGATTGCGTTTTTTTCCAGCGTCCGAAAGGTTGTCCGCTTCCGGCGCCACCGGGCCAACGCCATAAGCAATCAAGCGTCCTTGCGCGACCCCGTACTCTTCCACCAAACGAGCGACAACCGCCTTGGCCCGCGCTGATGAAAGTTCGATATTGTGCTGGAAAGCACCCGTATCATCCGTATGCCCAGTAACATATAACAATAACTCCGGACGCTTTTTCAGCAAACCGGCGATAGCATCCAGGGTTGGTTTAGACTCATCCTTGACCACGGATTTACCCGTATCAAAGAACACACCATATAGAAGCGCTTTTCCGGTTTCATCGATATCACGACTCAAGCTGTCTACATCCACAGTTATCAGGTCGTCCTCCAACGCTTCCGACTCCAGAATAATCTGTTGCACTACGGCCTCATCTTCGTAGCCGCCAATAAATAGCGCGACATACGCCTTACCTTTAGCGGCGTCCTTTGACGCCACAATGAAATAGGGCTTACGGTAGTAGTTGTAGACGGACTCTGTCGGTGAAATCAGCCCCCCTAGATGAGCCGATTTGTACTCATCGCCGCATTGCTGTAACTCACAGGAATATATAGTGGTGAAACCGCCTTTTGACAGCGCCGCTTTATAGTTTTCGTACAGCTTCAAAGTGGAGACGTTTTCCAGTTCGTAATAATGCCTGGACAAATCGCCAACCAAATCCAAAGTTTCATACTGATAGGGCTTGTCTTCTCCAGTGAGTGCGGAAACGGGGATACTGATACGCTCGTAATCCACGACCTTGCTCTGCCGCAGGCTCGCACCGGGGTAGCGAGGTAATAAAGTATGATCTTCTTGCATCGCGTCGGCGTCATTCGCCTTCGTCACAGTCGCTGGCGGCTGCGCCCCAAGGTAAGCAACGTTCAGTGTAATCAAGTCACTCTGCAACGGTTCTTCTTCCATCACAACCTGCTGCACCGCAACTTCGTCCTGATAGCCGCCAATGAATACAGCCACCGTGACCTTGCCTTTTTGCGCCCCTTTCTCATAAATCATGTAGTAAGGGTCGCGGTAATAGTTATAGACGCTGTCATTGGGCGATACCAAAGCGCCCAGTTCCGCAACTTGATAGTCCGAACCGCACTGCGCTAGCTCGCACAGATAAACAGGCTTGAAACCGCTTTTTTCCAGCGCAGCCTGATAATTTTTATAAACTTTTAGCGTGGAGACGTTTTCGAGATTATAGAAATGCTGGGTCAGATCGCCCGTCAGGGTTAACTTTTCATATTCGTAAGGCTTATCTTCGCCGCTGAGCCTGCTGGCGGGAATGGTGAGCGGCGCATAATCAACCTGCATGTAGGCGCTTACTGAGGCTCCAGGATAACGACTTAACAGCGGATGATCCGGATCATCCGCATAAACACTGGCGGCGCTCAAACAACCAATCAACGTAGCGGTAAACCTTCTAAGCATGGAACTCCCCTATGTGTGGACGTAATTGCAGGAAATATAAGCGCTTTCTGCAGCTGTTTTCCGTCACTATTATTGGGAGAGACGCGCCTCCCCCTTAGGAAGACGCGTTAGAAAGGTCTGATTAGCGGACGTTGAGAAAGTGGTTAAGAAGAGACCTTCAGCCTTTCAATTCCGAAAGCCTTTAATATGTAACGCTCAAAGAGCGGTTCCGTCGACCCATTGCGTAACTTGAGCAGAAAGTACTTCTCGAACGCCACTTTGGCGACATGCACCCACCTGCCCTCACGCATCCAGTTCACGTTGCGCGGCGGCATCTGTGGAATCGCCACGAAGGCGATTCCGGTGTCCCCCATATCCGCCAAACACACCGCATTCCAGGTCGCCTCCGCCTTGGGATCAGCGCCAGCAAGCGTAGAGTGAATATTCTTCGCCACCGCCGTCGCCATACTTTCAATCATATAACCGGTTTTGGGAACACCGGTTGGAACAGGCGTCTTTTCTCTGGGCGCAATCGCTACCGCCACGCCAATACCCCATACATTAGGATAACTGGGGTTACGCTGATGTTTATCGATTACGACAAAGCCACGGGGATTCACAAGTCCTTCCACACCTCTCAGTGCGTCTATTCCCGTAAAAGCGGGCAGCATCATGGAATACTTGAACGGTAGTTCGCGACGTTGTTTATCTTCTCCCGTCTCATCCACTTCCATAACCGTCATGAGATTATTGTCGACAGACTCAACCTTGGCGTTACAAACCCAGTCTATGTGTTTTTGTCGCAATTGAGACTCCAGCATTCCCTTGCTATCGCCCACCCCACCTAACCCAAGATGGCCGATATAGGGCTCAGAAGTAACGAACGTCATGGGAACTTTATCGCGAATGCGCCGCTTGCGCAGATCCCGATCCATAATGAAGGCGAATTCATAAGCCGGACCAAAACAGGACGCGCCTTGCACCGCGCCCACAACAATAGGCCCCGGATCGTCGAGAAACTCCCGCCATTTCTGACTGGCTTTTATAGCGTGGTCAATATGACAAATGGATTGAGTGTAGCCTCCAGGACCCAACCCTGGTATCTCATCAAACGCCAGACGAGGACCCGTCGCGATGATCAGATGGTCGTAGGAGATGCTATCTCCGTTTTTAAGTTCTATGCGGCTGGCGTCCGGGTCGACCTTTTGCGCTGCGCCGACCACCAATTCTACGCCTTTGCCGGATAAGGGGGACTGCAGCGGAATTTTGATCGCCTCCGGCTCCCGCCATCCGATGGCCACCCAAGGATTGGACGGCACGAAATGAAAATAATCTTTATCACTCACCACCACAATGCGGTGGTCTTTACTTAATGTTTCCCTTAACTCAAACGCCATGGGCATTCCACCCAGGCCCGCGCCTAAAATAACAATCGTCGCCATGCGCTTCCCTCTTTGTCGTCAATTCCACTCTGACGCGGCTCAATCCCGCCGCCGCCTTGTCTCCAGTATTTCCTGAGACTCAGCAGAATAATTCAAAGCCGCACCACTTCGCTACAGCTGTAAACCGCGCATATGCGACTTAGACGACAAAAAGGCCCGTCAGGATGCGACGGGGCTTTCCTGAATCCTTACAGCAGCGCCGTTATGTCCTCTTTTTACGCTTGGCCCAGAGGGCTTGCGGAAAGCATGACGGATACGGTCCAACTCCGACACCAGCAAGGTGCGCTCAAACTCGGTTGTGCGATCGTAAAGATCCAACCAAGCCTGCTTCTCAGGGGGCAGTTGGTAGACAGGTCCATCTTCTTCCATACGTACGCGATACATGGGGCCATCGCCGGTACGCAGCCATTCGAAGTTGCCATCCCATTTATCAGCAATGGTAATCAGGTAGTCTGCTCCCACCTGGTAAATATCTCCGTTGAACCATTGGCGCACCGTTTCGTAGCGTACGTTACAGGCGACGGAGATTTCCCGTTTAATTTTCCGAGGATGTACTCCCCGGTCCAGTAGTAGTCTTTCAATTCTTTTTGTAACACTCATATGCAAGCCAGCTTTGTTAAGATTTGTAAATTGTATCTCGCATTAATACAAGCTTGCATGCCTAATTCCAAAATTTTTTGTTACATTGACAATGATTAATAAAAGTACAACTGGATTTCGCTCTCATTCCACGACTTCACCTTCACCGCAAAAGGCTTTAGACAGTAGGCTTGGCGCGCTTCCACTCATGACGCAGGCGCAATCGCTCAACAAACGAAAAAGAAGACAGAATATTAAGAACAGGTAAGAAGAAAGGACAACTTATAGCGGGAGACTGACTCCCCGATGTGAAAGTCAGTCAGAGACTTGGACAGAAGTACAATTTTCAGTTAAAAGCCAACAAGTTATCAGCTTTTAACTTTTTCTTCCTTTTTTGAGAAAGAGGCCGGCTCCAACCCTTCATAGGGATTTTGAATAGACTTACGGAACCTTTTCAGCTCGTTAAGCATATAAGCCCGCTCAACATCAGACGTGTTATCGAACAATTCCAACCACGCCCTTTTTTCCTCAGGCAGATAGGAAGCAGCCTCTTCGCTGATCTTAGGCTTCTCCATCGATCCCTTGCCAGTGTAGAGCCAATCAAAGTTGGCGTCCCATTTGTCAGCGATAATCAACAAGTAGTTAGCGCCCACTTCAGCAATCGTACCGTTAAACCACTGACGTACAGTTTCATAACGGACGCCGCAAGCGTTAGAAATTTTCCGTTTTACCTGGCGGCGATGAACGCCTCTTTCGAGTAGTAGTTGTTCGATTCTTTCGGTTACAGACATATGCAAGCCAGCTTTGTAGTTTGCCGCATTGTAACTCGCCTTGCCACAAATATGCTTGCTTTATTTAAGCAATTATGCTTGTATAACGCGCGATGTAAGGAGGCAGCTATGACGAAAGCGGAAGTACTTGCTTACTTCGGTTCGGTGGCGAACGTCGCCAAAACGTTAGGAATCACCACCCAGGCTGTTTATGAGTGGGGAGACTCGGTGCCTGAGCCGCGGCAATGGCAATTGCAGGTTCTGACCGACGGCGTTCTGAAAGTTACATCGAAGCGGAGCAGACAAGGTAAATCATCCACTCAAAATCTGAAGAAAAATGTAAAGGTTGGACAGAAAGCCAAAAGCGACAAAACCGGCGATGCAGACAAAGTTACCAAGGGAATATAGAGGGATAGCAAAGGGAGGCCCATGCTGTTACTAAGCCTGACTGGAGCCATATTGATCATGACTGCATTGTGTTTGCTGTTCTTCATCAGAAATGCGAAAGCCTCCGAGTTACGGCTACGCCTGATGAAAGAAAACTACGAAGCATTCAAAAAGCTTCCCAGCTATGAAGACATGCTTTATCGGTTTTGGATTCCCCTCACTCAATTTGAGGAAAAAGCGACAGGCGAACAAAGGAAGGAGGAAAGTTGACCCCAGATTTATCGACCTGAGTAATCTACAAATGCATTCAAAAGAAGGTGAGCATCGCGCTCACCTTCTTTGCTTATGGCTGGCGTTATTTACGAGGAGATTTAAATCGCAGCCATCCCAGCGCCGCCAACATCCACCACACAGCGCCGCCGCCACCTGAATCGCTATCGCCTGAATCGCTATCGCCTGAATCGCTATCGCCTGAATCGCTATCGCCTGAATCGCTATCGCCTGAGTCGCTATCACCTGAATCGCTATCACCTGAATCGCTATCACCTGAATCGCTATCACCTGAATCGCTATCACCTGAATTGCTATCGCCTGAGTCGCTATCGCCTGAGTCGCTATCACCTGAATCGTCGCCACCAGTCGGCTCTTCATCGTCGTTCGTGATGACGCCGGCAGCCGTCGCCTGACTGACATCCCCAGATGACGGGTTGCTTATTGTCAGCGTGAAAGACTCATCCGTCTCAAATGTCGTATCGCCAGAGACATTAATCGTAAACGTCTTACTAAACTCACCCGCAGCCAAACTCACTGATCCGGAAGGCAATACGCCACCGAAGTCTGTCGCGTCGGCGGAATCAACGCCCGACCCTGCTACGTTGTAATCCACTGTCATGTCGACAATCGCGTACTGACGGGTAACTTGAAAGGTAAAAGCCGTCTGACCGCTATTCCCTTCGGCTTGGTTCGCGCTCACCGCGCTGACGGAAATGTTCCCGGAAGTATTCACAGAAACCAGAGAAAAGTTCGCAGGGGAAACGTTAAAGAACACATTGTCGCTGCACTTCACTCGAATCCGCCCATTTGCGGTGTCCGTGTTGGGAGCAACCACTCTTTCAAATCCATCGTTGGACGCGCCGGCTTTAATCATCGTGGGGAACGTTGAACCGCCGTCTTTCGATAGTTCGATATCCACCTGGCTACAACTGACCGGAGCCAGATTCGTGTTCGCCACATCCCAGGTCACATCCATCTGCTGTCCGCCAGTATAGGTTCCAGCAGCTGGAGCAGTTACCTTAAATGGCCCCGAATCGCTATCAACCGTCAACGTAACATCATCCTGATTGACGCCGAAGTCGCCAGACCTGACCGTTACTCTGAAGTTTAGGTCCCTGTCTCTTGTGGGGAGGGTTTCGCCAAAAGAACCCGTCAAATCCCCTGAAAGTATGGTATCCAGCTTCGGAAAGTAACGAGTCGGCGATGTCGTCCCTTGAAAAGATCTAAACAATGGTCGAGAACCATCATCCGTCGCCATTTGTTCTGCATTAGATGTCGAGCCTCCCAGGTCTTTTTGCTCCCAGGTGTAAGTTAACCCCGCAAGATCGCCTGAATCGACATCCGACGCCACAGCAGTCAGCATAAACGGAGTACTGGCGGGAATAGTGTGAGCAACCCCTGCGTCAACCGTTGGCGGTGTGTTGCTTACACTCACCAGCGTTCCGCAACTGGCGCCGCTCCCTCCAATGATGTGGTTATGGATCTGTTCCAAGCTTCCACCATGGAAGAAGTCATCTGCGTTATTCTGTACGTTTTGCGGCGAGCAGAGTCCCGAGTAAGACATAATCGTCGAACCAGACCCAACTTCCCATGCGCTGCTGGCTGAACGACGTCCGCCGCCACAATCGCCACTCACCGCGTTAAATGTATGGCCTGCGCCAAACTGGTGCCCCAGCTCATGCGCCAGCAAGTCCGACACAAAGTACTCAAAGCGGCCATCAGGATTTCCAAGGCCAGTCCGCCCTTGCGCCTTATAATTGCTGCTACAAACCACACCGACATAGGCTAGTCCGCCACCCACTTGATTGAGCAGATGGCCGACGTCGTAATTCGCAGTTCCTATAACGCTGTCAAGGTTGGACTGATTTTCCGGCAGCATGTTTGAGGAGCTAGAGTAAGGGTCTGTTGACGAATCTGTGTAAATAATGCTGTCATTATCCGCAACCAGCTGAAAACGAACTGCGACTTCCTTTTCGTAAATCTGATTCAGGCGGTTAACGACAGAAACAATAAATGCCTGAGTTTCCGCCACAGAAGGGTTACTTGAATCACTGCTGACCGAAGCAGAAAACTCGCCGGTAGCAGCCATCGCCAGTCGATATACTTTATAGCTGTCGCCAAAGCTTACTCGTTCCGCCAGACCAGGAATCTCAAGAGATTTCAGGTAACCATACTCATTACTGCTTTCTACGGAATGATCGTGCTCCGCCGTATCACACTGTAAAGGCTCTTTACTTGGTAAATCCTCTTTAAAAAAGCCGCGATATTGGCTGACGCTCTCTGTCTCGCTGAAGCTGGATTCCGGCTCAATAACCATGGTGGCTTCCGGTGTGTTGACATAACCGTGAAAGCCGCGCGGCGTCGTATCAATACGCCCGCTGACGCCTTTATCCTCAACGCCGAACACCTTGTAAGTGCGTAGCTCTGGGTACTTGGCTTCCAGCTCTGGAGCCATCACAGGAGAGTAATACGCTTCCAGCAATATAAAACCGCCATCAGGCTTAGGATAGTAAAACGGCAATCCTTCTAACGCGCCTTCGAGGGGGGCGTCTTGCAGATAGATCTTAAGGCGCGCCATATCCGCCGCTATTCCGCGATAGTGGAACGCTGACTCAACCTGCGCCTGCGCCTTACCCGCCACGTCCAGCCACAATCCGTCGGGAGACTGAGCGTGGGAAACGCTGGCGATAGCCAACGCCAACTGCGACGCCACAAAAAATGCTGTTTTATTCATGCTCATCAACTTAATTACCTGATAAAAATCTCTTTTGCCTCAAGCCCTTGCATAGGACTCCCAGCCAACTCGCCAGCGGTTAAAACCAGCTTTTGATGGATCGCCACATCCGCGAGAAAAACCCTGGCTCCATTGTTTCATCACGCGCCTCGACGCGATTCTCAGCGGCTTCCGGGTCGAGAGCATTCGAAGGCTCAACGGGCTTGGGGATGTATGGCAGATCCTGTTTGAAGAAAACCCGGTAGCGATCATCCGTCTTCCTATTGGAAAACCGGCTCTCAGGCTCAATCAATACACTACGGCCATCCATGGTGAGAAAAGCCTTGAAGCCGGCGTCCGTATAATCGATGCGGCCTGACAAGGCGGGGATATCCACGCCATGAACTTTGTAAGTTCGGATATTGGGAAACTTTTCAGCAAGCTCAGGGGCCATCACCGGCGAGTCAAACGCCTCGACAGCAATGAAGCGCCGGTCCGGCATGGGCAATGTTAATTGCAAGCCATCAGCGGCGCCTTCTTGGGGGGCGGCTCTGAGGTAGGCGCGTAGCTCCTCGCCTTTCAACGCGACAGCAAAATACGGAAATTCTTGCGTTTTCTGCGTCTCCGTAATGGGCGACCAGAATGACGTCTCAGCACTTGCGGTCTGGGACATCAAAACGATTCCTCCAATCCAAGCAAACTGTTGCGCGGACTTTATGGCCTTGCGTAACTGCACTGTACCCCCGAGAGAAACTGCGACCAGCTGCGATCAAAAAACGATCACAACTAAGTTAATCCTCAATATATAAACGGATTCGGGGCGGACTACTATGTAGTTTTTGTAAGAATGAGAAGAAAGACCGCCTCTAATCACAAAAGATCGCCGCACCTCAAACAAGACATACTGAGCCTAAAGTCGACTCATGCTTAAAGAGATGCGACAACCTATTGAATTTATAGGCAGTTTAATGGAAAAGAACGATTGACGCGCCGGCCATTTGGCTTAGTTGTGAGTTAATTGGGACTCAGTTGGCGCCGTTACAAAAGTACTGTTTTCTTTCCGTAATTCTCCTTTCAGCGCTCGATTGACCCGCCAGTTGAACAGCGCGGTAAGGCATATTGCAGTAAACCCGAGACCTACGCCTAACCCCATCCAGACACCAACAATCCCCCACTGCCCTTTCAGCAGCCACGCAACAGGGAAGCCAACCAGCCAATATCCAACCACTGTAATCAGGGTCGGCGCAGCCCCCATACGCAAGGCTCTCAGGGCGGTCATCATGATGACCTGGGCGCCGTCCACCAGCTGGAAAATAGCGGCCACCGCCAGCAGGCTGACGCCAAGGGTCAATACGTCCTGATCCAGCGCGCCTTCTCCACCAAGAGTAAACAAACCGACAATCTGCTCAGGCAAGAGTAGAAACACCAAGGCTGACACAAGACAAAACAGCCCGCCTAATGACAAGCCTGTCCATGCGTAGCTTTTCAACTCTCCCAGGCGACCTTCGCCATAACACTGCCCTACCCGGATTGAAGCGCCTTGGGCGAAACCAATATAAATATTGAAAGACATAGAGGCCGCTTGCAGGGCAATCTGGTGCGCCGCCAGCGCCACCGCCCCCATAGCCCCAGCCAATAATGTGGCGGCGGTAAACAGTCCCGCCTCCATTGTCCAAGCCAACATAATCGGCAGCCCCAGGGAATAGAAAGGCTTGAAATCCACCAAGCGGGTCTTGATTTTCGTCAATCCACCCAGCACCTCGCGGACTTCCGCATAGCGATTCAAGTCCAAGACAAGCATGACGCACATGAATACGCATACCAGAGCCGTACCGATCGCTACGCCAGCGATGCCCAATTCAGGGAAAAAGCGCCAGCCGGTCATCAACGCATAGCTCAGCGGCACGTTAAGGGCCACCGCCGCCAGACTGATTCGCATGATGGAGGTAGTGCGCGACATGCCCGCGGCCAGGCCCCGCAATACCATGAAGGCAAAGGCAGGCAGACTGATCCAGGCGGCCTGTCCCAGATATTGCGAAGCATAGGCCACGGCCTGGGGTTCCTGTCCCATACTCAACAAAAGCGCTGGAGTCACTTTCATCACCAGCGCCACCATGGCGGCGATAATCACTACGAGAATCAGTCCCGCTTTAACTATGCGAATGATGTCCCGCCGCGCGCCCCGGCCGCTATGAAAAGCGACCTCGTTAGCGACTGCTGCGAGCAAACCACTGATCACCACCAATATGAAGTTGAAAATAGCCGCGCCTAACCCTGCGCCCGCCAACTCTTCCACCCCTAAAATCCCAAACATAATGGAGTCGCAGAAAATCATAGCCGACTGCGCAACCTGAGCCGCTGATAATGGAAGGGATAATTTTAGAACTTCTCTTAACCTGCTCATTTTTCCTTGCTCTCTCTTCGGCAGCGTCTCACGACGAGCCCTCGCCACACACCTGTTAGTTAGTTTCACTTAATAAATTAAAGCTGTCGTCTGGAATCTGCTTCCTGCAGGTCCATGTTCATTCCAAACGGAGCCAGTTAAAGGCCGGCGATAATGCCGCCTCAACAAAGCTGTTGCCTAAATTAGGTTGGAGCGGCAATATTCACAAGCGAAACATTTGCCTTCATATATGAGTTTTTTTCATGCCAATCCGTCCCAGAAAACTACCTCCGCTAAATGCGCTGAAGGCCTTCGAGGCTAGCGCCAGGCTACTTAGCTTCTCCGTCGCCGCGCACGAACTGAATGTTACCCAGGGAGCGGTCAGCAAACAGGTAAAATTACTGGAGGAATATTTTGAGCAGCCCCTTTTCCTGCGTCGGGCGCGCCATATCAAATTAACGGAAGCAGGAGAAAAACTCTTCCACAGCCTGGGTGATATTTTTGATCAGTTGGTCAAAGCCTGCGATGCGGCGTCCTCCCATCAAAAAAATATCTTACGTCTGCAAGTAACGCCATCCCTAGCCGTCCGCTGGTTATTTCCACGCCTGCCTCAGCTGCAGCGTGAGTTGAAAGATGTACAACTGAAAATAACGACCATGTGGCTATCCGCAGAGAAAGAGGCTGATCTGGATCTGGACCACTATGATATTGTGCTGCATTGCGGTCGACGCAGGGACAATGGCTCCGCCAACCTGCTGCGGGAGGAACAGCTGGTGCCTGTTTGCCATCCATCACTGTTGAAACAGCATGGCGATGATTGGAGTCGCCTGATCCGCCACCTGCCGCTTCTGCACCCATCCTTCACCCATGAAGACTGGCGCAATTGGCTGGCGAAAAACCCCGTGCCCGGCGTAGACCCGTCTTCAGGGCTGATATTCGACACGTTGGACATGCCAGTAACGGTCGCCATACAGGGCCATGGCGTAGCGCTGGCGGACCCGCTGTTCATCATGGATGAGTTAAAGAGCGGCGTTCTGACCACTCCACAAAACCACAGTCATGACAGCGGCTGGGGATATTATTTTGTGCACCAGAAATTGCGCGCCTCCGATCCCAGTATTCTGACATTCAAACGCTGGCTGATCGCAGGGTTGCAAGAAGACATGAAGCGACTGGAAACCATCCGGTTACTGCCGTTTTTGACGCCGTTAAAAAAATAGCGTCTCAGGCGCTATTTCGCTGGGCGCATGGGCTGGCCCCCTCAATCGGGAGACGTTATCCTTGGGGCGTGTTAAACGCCTTTGAGGCCGCCTGCAGACAGGCTTTATGCGCAAAATCATTCACATTGACGCCGACTCCTTTTACGCCTCTGTAGAGATTCGCGATAATCCGTCACTACGACATCTTCCTGTAGCGGTGGGAGGAAGTCCTGACAAACGCGGCGTCATCGCAACTTGCAATTACAACGCCCGCGCATTTGGCGTGCGCTCCGCCATGTCTTCAGCGAAAGCCGTTTTATTATGCCCCGACCTGGTGTTCATTCGACCTCGCTTCGAGGTCTACCGTAGCGTATCCAAAGACATTCACAAGATTTTTCGCGACTACACCGACCTCATCGAGCCGCTGTCACTGGATGAAGCCTATCTGGATGTCTCCGAATGCAAAGCCTGCAAAGGCAGCGCCACACTCATCGCCGAAGAAATACGCGCCCGCGTAAAGCAAGACTTGCAGCTAACAGTGTCGGCGGGAATCGCGCCAAACAAGTTTCTGGCCAAAATCGCCAGTGACTGGAATAAGCCTGACGGTATTTTTGTCATTCGCCCACAAGACGTAACAGATTTCATCCCCCAGCTTCCTGTTCGCAAAATTAATGGCGTCGGCAAAGTGACCGCAGCAAAAATGGAGGGCTTGGGCATCACTACCTGCGGCGATTTGCAACGTCTGTCCAAAGACGATCTGGAGCGCCATTTCGGCAGTTACGGCGAACGCCTCTACAATCTGTCACGGGGCGTGGACAACCGTCCCGTAGAAACAGAGTGGGTGCGTAAATCCCTGTCCGTCGAGCATACCTACGATCACGACCTGCAAAACCTCGACGCCATTCTCGATCACTGCGAGCCGCTATTCGAAGAACTACTGGAGCGTTTCAATCGCATCAGTGACGCCTATCTGGTCAGCAAGCGCTTCGTCAAGGTCAAGTTCGCCGACTTCACTCAGACCACCCTTGAAGAACTCCTCCCAGGATACAGCGGCCAGTGGCGAAGCCTGCCCGACTATTTGCGTCTAATGAGCGCCGCCTGGGCGCGCCAGAAAAAGCCCGTGCGCCTGTTGGGCATGGGAGTCAGACTGAAAGATCCTAAAAATAACAATATTGGGGAACAGCTATCACTGTTTTGAAGATTCTAAGGAGTATAAAAAAGCGTCTTTCCGCGACGTTCAAGCGCAGCGAGAATATTCTCTTTTGACAGCCGGACAGTGTTAGACACCAAGGATTTAGGTAGTCCAACGCTCGGTGCGGAAATTGACAATGTGATATAGGAAAAAGGCTGCTCGCGAATGTCCACCGCCAGTTCCTCTTGGCTACCTGACGAACGCCCTCTTACCCTGTAATTTTTCACCAACACTGTAGCATACTTGTACTCACCATCCGGCTGGGTATTTACAATGGCCTTTGCGTCACCTAAGTAATAGCTAACCAGACTCGTACCACTGAGAATTTTCTCATTTTGAGCGCTGTAAAGGGTAAAGTCCGACCTTAAAACAGGGGCGCTTGCAAGAGCCGGTTTCTGGTTAGACTCAAAAATCACCACCAAGCTATGAGGGAGATCCACGCCATCACTGGTAGAAATATTTACGTGCTGGATTTCCTGCTGGCCAATTCTTACTGGGCCTATGCATCCCAACAACATGACGCACATTATAATAGGCTCTAATTTCTTCAATTCCGACTACCCATTGATCTCGGGCTATTAAGATGGCGATGATATTGGCATGTTAATAGTCAGGCGCAAGGATGCGGCGGCTAGCCGCAGGAAACCTCCGCACAATACATAGCAAAGGATTAGAGGTACTAATATCTTAATCTCGTCTATTACTTCCACAGCCTTTACCCAGCCAGCCGCCAGCGCAAATCAGAACAAAATAAGTCCAGGGGGTAAACAGGATGATGCTGCCGAGCAGACTTCTGCTAAAGGAGGCGTCATTTTGGGCGGATTCACTATGCAATATTTCCAGCAACAACATAGCGCAAGCAACACCCAGAATTGTAAGAGAGACAAGTTTATTCAATAGTTCTGGCAAAGGAGGGCTTTGTTTGAGATAAGGGTGGAGCGCCCAGTAAACACAGCCTGCGCCGATCAAAGCGCCCGCCGCTGTCTCAGGCCACGTCAAAACAGGGGATGCCTCAATAGCGGATTCGCCCATAAATAAGGCTGTCGCCCAACCGAGGAATACCTTGCCGCTGATTTCCAGTGCGTTCTTGCCACTGATAGCGTGAAAATTCGCGATCCATACAGCAATCGCTAGACTCAGCGTCAAACTCGGTCCCAGGCGAAAGAGGTGATAGTACGCGAAGTCTCCGCCCACCGCGTCATCAACTAAAAAGCAGAAGGCTCCATTCGCCAGCCCTACGCTTAACGCTAAGACCAAAGGAGATAACAAAGATATCTGAGACGTCGTGGCTGCATATTTAAAACTGTGCAGATGTGAACCCATGCGTAACCCTCCATGTGAACCTGACCCTTTTTTTATTCTGCCTATTGGTTCGACGAAACCTAACAACGCTAAACGCGTCCGTTACTATATTGCTAACGCCTGCAACACAAAGTGAGTGTATATCACGAATAAAATAAATAGGCTATCCCTGACTTTTCATGTTATTTCTACGCCACTTTGAAGTTTGACACCATCTCCTTCAACTGCGCCGCCCGGTCGCTGAGATTTTTGGAAGAATCAAACAGCTTGCTCACCACTTGCTCCGTGTCGCGCACCGCATCCCGCACATTCGCCAAGTTAGCGGTCATTTCCCCGGCCACACTGCCTTGCTGCTCCGCAGCGGTGGCGATCTGCAGGCTGCGGTTGGTGATTTCCCCCATCTCGGTCACGATGCCGTCAAACATTTCTCCCGACTCACCCACTTTGGAAGAGCCTGTTTCCGCCACGTCGACACTGGCGCTCATCAGCGCGACTGCATCCTGCACCTGCTTCTTCAACGCCTCTATGGTGCCATTGATTTCACCGGTGGCGTCCCGGGAGCGCATCGCCAGCTGCCGCACTTCATCCGCCACGACGGCGAAACCGCGCCCGCTTTCTCCCGCCCTGGCCGCTTCAATAGCGGCGTTAAGCGCCAGTAAATTAGTCTGCTCGGCGATACTTTCGATGCTATCGGTAACAGAGGAAATCGTATCCACCTGATTAGCAATATCCGTCACGGCTTTGGAGCAATTATCAAGGTTGCTCGACAGGTTATTAATAACGTTAACCGCATCCCCCACAAGCTCGTTGCCGGTCGAAGCGCGCTCGTTCGTAGCCTGGGTCGCGGCGGAGGTGGTGCTGGCATGCTCAGCGACTTCCCTCACCGTCGCCGCCATTTGCTCCATGGCGGAAGATAACTGTTCAAGCTGGGATGACTCATCGTCAATGGCTCGTTTGGCGGTCGCCATACGGGAAGAGAGTTCCTTCGACTCGTCTGACAGAGACCGGCTGATCTCCATCTGCTTTCCGATTAAGTCCGCAAGAGACCGCCGCGTGGATTCAATGGCGCGACTGATATCAGATACTTCATCCCGCCCTATACAATCCAGATGAAAAGTCAGATTCCCTCGCGCCAGGTTTTCCATTGCCGCCACGACCCTGGAAAAGCTGCGCTGCATGGCGTTAACGACAAAATGAGACGCAGAGAACATTACCACGAGTACGCCAATGCTGACCCAGACCAACCGGGTCAGCGTTTCCTGATAAAGCTCATCCGCGTTGTCCAGATAAATTCCTGACGCGATGATCCAGCCTTGCTCCGGCCACGGCTTAATATAAGTGGTCTTATCAACCAGTTCGTCTTTTCCCGGCTTACGCCATTGATAGGTCACAAATCCGGACTTGTCGGCGCGAAACCATTGCGTCGCCACTTCGCCGAAACGTCCCCCTTCGTTGAGGTCAATATTGGGCACGGGCTCTCCAACCCATTCCGGTTTAGGGGGAAACGCGACAAATTTCTGATCCACTGAAAATGCGTAGACATAGCCGTCCAGGGCATCTCCCCAGCGCAAGCCGCCAAGCATTTCACGGATGTACTGATCCAATTCTTCAGGATGTTGAGTTTTATACTGCTTCAGGTTATGAAGAGCCGCGTCCACCATGTTCATTGCGCTCTCGCGCAGCGCATCGCGCTGGGACTCCCGGGTCAAACTGGCGTTGTACCAACTGGAGGCGATAAACATGATCATGATGACGACACTGAGCCCCAGGAACTTTTGTCTCAAGGTCAGTTGGGCGAAGAAACGATCAACAGCGGTGGCAGGATGGGCTTCCCTCATGAAATACTCCCTTTTCGCGGATGCTTGCGGCGCAAATCAGTTCAACAGGGCATTGACTTTAAAAGTGTAGTCAATATTCAGGCATACGCAGTCAGTCCCGCTCAGGAAATTTTCATTCAGCCAAAATCCCCTTCGCGCCAGCCGTGAAATCCCATGCAAAGCCCCTCTCCATCCGGCGCCAGCTCATTTTCTTCCAGCAACACGCCATTCTCGTCGCAAATACGCTGAATCAGCGCATATTCAGCCCGGTGTCGCTCATCAATTTCGTTAAGAAAAACCCCATCCAGCCACTGCATCACAGCGTAAAGGGATGCATCCACCGCTTTTTCCGCCGACTCGCGATCACAGTCGTTTTCGAGTGACTTCAACGCCTCTTCTCTGACGTGTCTGAATAAATGCTCTCCGAACGCATGAGACGATGAGATTTTGCGGCTGTGCGCCTCTTCCGGCCAGTTTTTGTAGGGCTCCATGTGTCTTTCCATTTATGTATAGATATTAGTGAACGCTCAAATCGTCGCATCAATGCACAATTGAGCCATATCGTTGCGACAAACTGATGTTAACCACCGCGCCGCTGTTGAACTCGATAGAGTCGCTGATCATGCCGTCACTGAAAATAACCCCGTTCTCGGGAACACGGGATTTGATGGTAAGCGACTCTCCGCCGTCGATTTCCCCGAACACCAATTCGGTTTGCGTGGTATTGCTGGGAAAAGGTTCACGCACGGAAAACAGAAGCTTCTGCGCATCCCAGGAGAGCGGCTGATAGATATCCACGCCATCGCCCGGAACGCCGCGGGCTCGCGCTACGCCCATGGAGCCGGCGATCACACTGCGCATCCAACCGGTGGAGCCCAGCCCCGTGGAGACAATCACGCCGCTTGAGCTGTGCACTTCCGACATCCGTCGAAAGTCAATTTCGTAACGCAATGAAGTATGGTTCTTGGGGCCGATGAAAAAATCGTTCACCGCCACCATGGTCTGGCCATCGTTAAGACTGGCTTCCGCCATGGAGACTCTTTTAATCGGCCGCTTGGATTTAAGCAGTTCTTTCAACACAGTTTCCAGGTCCCGCACCTGAAACGGCAGCAACACGCCGTCGATGCGGGCCGGGTCGGGATTTACAGCGACCACCGGCTGGCCATGCAGATACTTCAATGTATTAGCCACCAGCCCGTCCTGCCCCAGCACCACAATCACATCCTGAGCGCCAAAAATAAAATTACTCAGAAAGTCCCGGTCCAGCGTTTGCACCCGTCCGATCCTCGATAGCGCTGTCTCGGCGAAGCCCAATGCGGCGCGATAACTCTGATTCTCAAGAATGTAGGCGTCAAAGTCCTCGCCCCGGCTTTCAATGTAAAATCGCGCCTGTTCTTCCGTATTATGCCGCCATGCCAGCTCCTCCAGCCTGGTCCGGCGCTTTACCAGTATCAGCTTGGTTTCCATCGCGCGCTCGTTCATCGCTTTTTACCCAACAGCTCGCGCATCAGGTCCGGGCTGATATTCAACTGGCCGATTTTGTCAGCGCCATTCGCTAATTGCCGGAAGGCCTGGGCGATCAACTGTTCTGGGTTCATCGAGCTGTTGGTGATCGCTTCCAGAATGCGGTTGTCCACTTCCGCCATCGCTTTCATGCTGGCGGATATCGCATAGGCTTTGACATCCGCTTCTTTACGGCTGTTCTCAGCACTGACCGTCACCAATTCCTGGCGCTTGTTCTCCTGCTCTATTTCGTTCTCCAGCACTTCCCGCTGCAGTTCCTGAGTTTTGCGTTGCACCGCCATGCGGGCGTCCATTTCCGCTTCTTTGACCTGCTGCTTCTTTTGTTCAACGGATATTTCCGTCTCCAGCTCGTTTTCCTTGATCTTACGTTCCTGCTCAATGGCTGCGTTGCGGCGCGTGTAAGCCGCTTCATCCGCATCCTTCATCATTTGCTCGCGAACCGTGGCTTCCAGCGCGCGGGCGGTTTCCGGGTTGGGTTTGATCGCCAGAATGGAGACATCCAGGATCTCTACCCCCAATTTCTCCAGCACCGGGGCGGAATCAAGCGCACTGGCGAGCGTCCCCGCCAGTGTTTCCGAAGCCAGCAGGCTGTCTTTCAAGGACAGGTTCTGGATGCTGTTGCGAGTAATGGACTGCAGCAGATTGAGAACGCGCGCCGGCAGCTTCTTCGGCGCGTCCGAAACATAGGATTTGCCGTTATCAGCCAGGGTGAAGTTCATGGTCGCCGCCAGAATTTTGGGACTCTTTACACGGTAAACCACCTGCCCCTGTACAGTGACTTCCTGAAAGTCGCTGGTGCTCTCTTTGAATATGAAAGGCAAATCCGCCGAGCCAATAGGAATCGAAACCAATGACGTCGTCGGCGCAAAGTAAAAGAAACCCAGTCCCGCCCCTTCGCGCTTAAGCTTTCCTTTATTGAACTGCATGATGTAGGTGGTGGGTTCGGTTTTTATATATCTGAACATCTGAGACCTCTTCCTTAATTTTTAATAGTGGCTCAAAGCCACCAAATCAATTAAAGGCTCTGAGCCACTATTTGTCAATCAATAATTCGCCCTGAGGCCGCAACGCCTGTCATCTCGCCACTTTGTAGACTGTTTCCGCATGCACTATCTTTAATACAGTTAATCTCACCGATAGAGAACTTCAACTACGCATGCGGCGCCGATTTATCAAGTTTGTACTTGCGCTGTTATGGCTGCTTATCGTTCACGACGTTTATGCGGCGGAGACGGAACTATCCTTTGTGAGGATCTGCGACGACGCTGGAGAATGGCCGCCTTATACGTTTTATCGAGTGGATAACGGCAAAAAGGAGGTTGCCGGCTATGCAGTGGATGTGGCGCGGGAGATACTGGAAAGCAACCATATCAAGTACTCCATCGAACTTCCTTCCTGGAAGCGTTGTCTGTTGGAAGTCAGAAAAGCGCGGCAGTTCGATATGCTGCTCAATGCGTCTTACACCGAAGAGCGCAGCAGGCAATATCTGTACTCCCGCCCCTACTATTGGACGCACCTATACTTTTTCTACCTGCAACAGCGCTTTCCTGAGGGCTTGAGCGATGTAGAGAAGGACATCCTGGATACCTACATCATTGGCGGACTCTCGGGCTACAATTACACCTATCTTGAACATCCTGGCGAATCGATGGATACGGATTCCGTGACTTATGACCACCTGTTTCTAAAATTGCGCAGTGGCAAAGTGGACCTGATCACCGCCGACTATGAGATCATGCAAGGTTTCGCGCATAAAGGCCTCGACCTGATCGCCACGCCGGGCATGCGGTTCACCCCCATCCCCAATTCCCCGCCTCAAGGCTATCACATGCTGTTTCCCCGCACTCCGGAAGGCGAATTTCTCAAGCGCCTGATGGACGCCGGCATCACCAGGTTAGAGGAAGAGGGCCGACTGCAAGAGATTCTGGACCATTACATCGCCCCGACAGAGCAAGTCAGGAGCAATCCCTGACATGCCAATACGCCTCCCCGTTGGACGCCGACGCGCCTCTTGGAAAATCGCCAGCTATGATAAAGTTTGCAGAGGCCTCATCGCGCTCACGCTGTTCTTGACCTCCTCGCTTGCCTTAGCAGCAGGGGTTACTGTGCGTCTGGCGAATGGTGAGTGGCCGCCTTATCAGTCGAAAACGCTCAAACATTATGGCGTGGCCAGCCATATCGTGGTGGAGGCATTCGCACTCGTCGGCGTCAACGTGCAGTACGTCTTCTTTGACTCCTGGAAAAGAGCTTATGCGGAAGCGCTTTCCGGTAATCTGGATGGCAGCTTGTTATGGAGCCCATCTGTAGACCGGGAAGCGCAGTTTTATTTCAGTCAGACAGTCGTCACTGGGGAGTCCGTATTTTTTCACCGCGTGGACTCCGATTTCACTTGGAACAGTTTCTCGGACCTGAAGCGTTATCGCGTCGGCGGCACGCTCGGATACTCCTATCAATTTGAAGGGACAGAGGGAGTGAAGGTTGATCGGGTGTCCAGTGACGAGATTAATTTCACCAAATTGCTGCGCGGGCGAATTGACGTTTTTCCATCAGACAAGGATGCAGGCTATGCGCTGTTATACGAAGAGTTCGCCCCGGCGGAGGTGGCGCAATTAACCATTTCACCTCACGTCTATAACAGCACCACCTATCATTTGATATTAACCAGGGCTCTGCCAACCAATAAAGAACACATTAAACAGTTCAATGAAGGTCTGCGACAATTGAAAGAAAGCGGTCTGCTCGACCGCTATCTGGAGGACTCTCGACGCGGCGCCTATCGACAGCCACAAGACGTCAAAAAAGAAGAGAGCAAGAAGGCCGTCTCTCCTTAATTATTAATATGGCAAGGAATCTATTTGTCTGCCTGATTAATAAAATCGTGGTGAATGACTTCCGAATCCACCGGCTGGCCATTTTCATCAAACTTGAAGATCTCTTCGTACATCAAGGTCTGCTCACAAGGTCCGCCAAAGCTCATTTTTTTAATGGGTCGTCCTTCTGCGTCAAACACCAGACACTCGGACACCACCTGCACCCCTTTCAACGTATAAATGGAGCTGTGCAGCTTGGACTGCCCCGCTTCCAGCGGAACCGCAGCGGTTGATTCCTGTGACAACGGCTCATACAGCACGACATAGTGCGTCGCTCTCAGTCCATCCAGAGAAATAGCTTCCTTACTGGCGTGAACGCGGCGCAGATAGGCGTGCAATGTTTTCTGATGCAGCGCTTGCGGCACACTGATGATTTCCGTATGCGCGATGCCCCGCCCTGCGACCAGTTCACTCATGGCCAGAGTCTGATCGCTGTGGAACCAATGACGCCGGTAGTCGGAGTGCTCCATGATCTGGTCATGCTCGATGGGAACGCCTTCAAGGTCAACGAAGGCGACCAGCTCCGGCGTGACGAAGCGCGCGACTTCCTCCAGTTGAGTCTGACAGTCCACCGGAAAAATGACCTGCCCTTCTTCGTCCCATTCATCGCCTTCAACGTCCTCAACATCCATAGAGCGCATGGCCTGCACGCCCTGCTCAGAAAGCTCCACAAAGGAAAACGGACCGCTGAAGCCGTCTTTTTCATCGAAGCCGAGCAGCGGATACTCTATTCCCAATACTTCCTTGTCTTGATTGAAATATACGTTTTTCACCGGGATAGGATGAGGTCCACGATCTGAGACCTCCATGCGAAATGCATTATGAGGATTTGGAATCAACCTAACTTCGCCCTTTTCCGGGTCAATGTCGACCAGGTATTCCGCGTGAATCTTGCCTTCCTCCAGTTCACCGAAGGGAATATTGTGACTAAACGTCTCTTGTGGAAATTCTACCGTGATCATTGTCCCGGGACCGATTTCCGGACCATTCTCCAACATGGACGCATGCTCCCAGATCGCTTGGGCCCTGGCGAGATAATCAGCGTCAGACGCGGGACCAAGCAAGCGGAGGGCCGCGTTTCCTTCGCAGAAAATCAGGTATTCAGTGGATTCTTCCTCATTGAGCAGAGCGCAGGTGTACTCCGCTCCGACCGGGATATCCTCCGCCTCGACAGGCTCGCCTTGATAGAAATAAATGATGGAATGG
Source organism: Hahella sp. NS-SX17 (assembly GCF_057367735.1). NCBI lineage: Bacteria > Pseudomonadati > Pseudomonadota > Gammaproteobacteria > Oceanospirillales > Hahellaceae > Hahella > Hahella sp. NS-SX17. The sequence continues at coordinate 2,852,156 of NZ_CM170632.1, read as the reverse complement.
ACGTCTATGGAACTGCTGGATTGGCTCATTAGATACCTGACTGAGTTGCAATACGTGACTCGACGCTTCGCTGAATGCAAAAGCAATACGCCGACCAAGTTCTATACCCTACCCCATATCCACGTTCGGGTCAGCCTCGGGTTGACCCTTTGCCGCACGCCAGGCGTTTCAGGACCTTTCAGCGAAGTGCGGAAGCTCCTTTTGCAGGGGATGCCAGGGCGCTTTTGAATCACAGTATATTTGCTTCGAAGCCTGCAAGCCGGGATCATCATCCAAGACCCCGGCCGCAACGCCAATATCGTCCCGCCCATCACGAATAAACTGAAGATTAGATCCGCAATCTGCGCAGAAGGTTCGCGTAACATTGGAGGATGAGCGGTAGTTACGCACATTCTCGACGCCCTCCAACATCGCGAAACTGTCCCTGCCAGTCACCAGATAGGCGCCGAAGGCGGAGCCATGAGCCTTCTGACACATCCGACAATGGCAGTAGGTCAGCGCTTTGATTTCGCCATTTATCTGGAATTTCACCGCCCCGCACAGACAGGAGCCCTTCACTACGGCCATGTTCATTTCCTCCAGCCTCTTTTCCCAAGCACCTTTTCTCCAGCGCATTTATCGAATCGCCTGAGCGCCTGATGCGCCAAGCTGGCTATTTGTCGCCTTCCTCTCCGAGTCATTAGACCTCGCGACCACCCAGTCGCTCAATGTATCAAGAAAGCCTTCTGCGAAAGCGTCAGGACCCAGAATAAGAAACATGGCCTGAGCAGTAAGGGTCCACTCCGAAGGCGTTTGAAAGTCGAAGTGTTTCGCTTTCAACAAACTATGTGTCGCGTCAGGAAACAAGCGCAGCCGATATTGCCGCCAGTCTGAGGACTGAAAAACATCTTGTATGGTCTGCATACTCTCCTGGACATCTACATTACGATCTTTTTCCCCGAACAGCCCCAGAAAAGGAACCTTGACGCGTTCCAGTCCTGCGCTCATATCGACCTGCATGTTGCGCATGACAAAGTGATAGCGTTCAGGGCTCATAGGCTCTGTTAACACCCCGGCCGGCGCGGCGCTGTTCCGCAGCCACGCCAGGTACTGTTCATAAGAGAGATGGCTTTGCGCGAGATAGTCATCCGTCATGCGGCTGTACTGTTGCGCTGCTGAGATTTCCTGGCTGCTGTATCCCTGCCTGAGCATGCGTTGACGCTGTAGATAAAGCGATTGTCTACGCCAGTTGACGGCGACGCCAACCGCCGCCATGAAATCAATGTCAGACTGGCCTTTCGCAAGTTCAGCCAACACCCATCCCCCCTGCGAAAACGCAATAACGCCCAGCGCGCGCATCTTATCGCCTGACTGGCGTCGCAGCGCCGCCATGGCCGCTTTCGCCTCGTCCGCACGCTCTCCCATGCTCTGGCCCCGCCAGTCGCCGCTGGATTCGCCAACGCCCTGTTTATCCCAGCTAAGGCAGGCCACGCCGCGCTCCAGTAATCGATTCATGATAGCGGCATAGCCGCCGCTGGCGAAGCGGTCCACCGGACCATCCCCATGCAGAAACACCAGGACAGGAAAGGGCCCTTCTCCTGCCGGCGTCAACAATGTCGCTCCCATATGCTGACCATCATAGGGAAAAGTGAAATCGGTTCTTTGCCCATACTTCAAGCTGTGCTGATCCAATACTCCCAATACCGATACTGCGACCATGACACATACGAACAGCAGACCCGCCACAATTTTCATCATTTATCCCTTGATCCATTACGAAGTCCGCTACATTAGACCCGTCGCGACCTTAAGAGCATATTAAGAACGGGATGAGGGAGACCAGGTCACGCTGACCTGCGCCCCATTGCCGGTCAGATCGACAGCAAAGCGCCATTGCAACTTGTCGCAGATACGTCGCACCAACTCCAGCCCGAGGCCGAATCCTTCCACATCAGAGTCAGCGTCCTCCGGGCTGACCGGGTTCGTCAGACATAAACCATCGCGGTCCGTCGTCATAACAATCACGCCGTCGGATGAGTGTTGAAAAGCATTTCGAACCAGATTGGCGGTCACAATATGCAGCAGGCTTTTCTCTATCTTGACCACATCAGCCGCCAGTTCCAATCGCACCGACACCTCTCTTCCCGTCAACAAATAGCGGTGATCGTCTATGATCGCCTGAAAAAACGAACCCAATGCAGTCCGCTCTTTCTTTAAGGCCTGCGACGACTCGCGCGCCAGCCATAACAGCGCATTGGACAATAAAGCCATATTGGCGCCCGCCAGTTGCGCCCGGCGCAAAGAAGCCTTGCCCGCCTCGCCGGTTTGCAACTCCAGCGTGTCCAGACTGGCCTGAATAATCGCCAATGGGGTTCTCAGCTCATGGCTGGCATGCTTCAGAAACTGTTTTTCGCGCGCATTAAACGCCTCTATGCGGGAGACGCCTTCCTGCATACGCTGCGCCAGTTGATTGATTTCTTCGATTTCAAAATGAGGCGCTTCCACCCGCGCACTGGTTCCCAGGGTTTGCGCCCAGGCGCTAAGCTGGGCGATAGGCTGCGTAGCCCGCCGAATCAACCAGAAAAACAGCGCGAACAACAGGCCAAACACGGCCAAGGTAGTGAGCAAAGAATGCTTCATTGCAGCGCTGAAGAACTCCTCTCCCAACGCTTCGATATCCGCACGATTATGACGGCTCAATAGAAACCGGCGCTCTCCGTTATCGGTCTGAAACGGCAATAAATATAAGAACGCCTCCTCCCCTGCATCTTTAACCACCGCCTCCAGTACCTCACCATCACGGGTCGGTTCCGCCCCAAATTGCGACCGCACCTGCTCCGGCAACTCCGCCCAGCTTTGATACAGACTCAGATATCCATCGCCGCGCTGTTGCGCGCCATCAGATCGTTGAGACTGCCGTAACAGGGCCTGCGCTTCCAGTTTCATCAGCGTATCGCCAGCCCAGTCCATATTGTTCCAGGAGGAAATAAAAGTGAGAGCAAGACAGCCTAATAGCAAACCGATTCCCATCCAGCGCAATTGCGCCCTAAGGCTTCGGGCCAACGTTTTAGCGCCGGAACGGCGATTTTCCTTGTATGTATTGAGCGTCATTTCACTCTCTGACAGCAGGTTGACCCAAAACAGTATCCGTTAATCATTCTCATTATTAATAAGCCAAAGGGCCCAAGTATTTATACCTATTTTTTGAGGTGTTATCCAATTATTTGACGCCTTTGCAAATAAGTCGATGACAGACTCAATTGGATACGTTTCATCCTGATAATTATTAAGACTAAACATTCCATTCGAATGAAAAAGAATTAGAAGCCAGCAAGGAGAAGGATACTATTATGACCATTGTCAATACCGTTTCTTTACATGACGCCATGAACAATGAAGTAAAACTAGGTAGAAAGAAGCTCGCGCTATTCGTCATAGATGAACAAGGGAGACAGGCGCCAAGAAACCATGAAGCGCTAATGTCAACTATAACCAAAGCACAAGCGTTGCGTATGCCAATTTACTTAATAGAAATTGATCACGCCGCACTTGGCGATGGAGCGCAACCTGTTGTAATTGGCGGCGCCCCGCCTGTGGGTGTTAGAACATGGAGAGACTATTGCGTACGCGGCGCCACCGTTATTAAAAAACCACACATCAGTATGTTCAATCCAGATACAAACCTGGATATCGCTGCAGAAATCAAAAGACAGAATATTACTGGCGCCGTCATTATAGGCACACAAACCAATCAGTGTGTAAAAGTAAATGCCGTAGGCGGTTATGTGGACAGACTTAACACTAAGAAATTCGACGGCCTCAATAAGCTTTGCAAAGTCTATACCTGTGGCGCAGTGTTAAGAGGCACGGAAGAAGCCACTTGGAAAAATGAACCAAATGTTTTCTATTACAACCATTTAAAAGAAGCCCCCCGTCGTCCTCAACGATAGTCATCGGTCCTCTCAACGCGTCAGTCATGTGGGAACAAGGCTGGCGTTTCCCGCTATGGGTCCATTATCAGGTCTGGCCCGGACGCTTGAAGATCCACATCCAGACTTGCCCCAATGTACCCCAGCAAAGACATCTGCGCTGAAGTCAGCGATATCCCACCCATCCAGTCTTTGTAACCCTCATACCAGACCATGACGCTGATATCGGCGGACTCGCTGAGCGTACGCAGAGGTTCTCTTCTTGCACTGATCACTTGCATCAGCCTGTCCAGTTTCTCTTCCAGTGAATCAGGAACTCTCGCCTCTAATTCAAACACCCATCCGTGATGTTTATATACCGCCGCCGCAGATTGATGACGCTTCTGCCCTTGCAGAAAACTATGCGTTGGAGTTAATCCTAGAAAAGAGGACATTTCATCAGGTGTTCTTAATGAAGTATGGATAACCAGTTTGACCCTGACATTGGGCTCAATATATGCCCATACGACTCGCCACTGCTCACTATTTCGTCGCAATACGACAACAAAATAATAAGGTTCATCCACTAAAGTGTAATAGACGCTACAACAATCAGGTTGCGAGTCCATAATTATTCTTAATGGCGGCGATATAACTTTATGATTGGCCAAAACCTGCTCAGTAACGCCTAAAGAAGGATTTTCAATCTCCATTCTCGCTAAACCTGTAATGCGCTCATTCAAATCCTGCATTTAACCTCCAATATGAGCATGATCTCCTCCGGCTTTTTTGTTTAAAGCATCATTTAAAGAAAATCCCCTTTATGGAACTTTTTTAGGATCTGATTATCAAATTCATTAAGCATACTAATTATGCAAAAAACACTGCAGATTTTATTGTTACATGCCAACAACAGACGGTTTTTAACATTCATCTTTATAATGCTTTCTCAACGATACTTCAGGACTATATATGGCGAAGAAAATCCCATTAGGCGACAAACTGTATTTATTCACTGACGCCACCGGCATGATAGCGGAAAACCTGCTTATTACCTCCCATGGCGGCTATATTTCCCGCCCCGATTTCGGCAAACAGACAGGGTGGGCGCGCAATATTCCCGGTCTGGGCGGCTGGATCGGCGTTCCTGAGTGGACCGAGCTTTATTTCTATGGCCCCCACACTCAATCATTGCTGGACCCGGGCCTGAGCTCCGTCATCAGTGGCAAAACCCAGTTTTTACAACGCCTGACGCGCAATACAAAGGTTAGAAATTACAGCCTGAGCAAATACCAGGGGGAAGAAACCGGGGAAACCTACGACAGCATCAGCCGGGATATAGACAGCAATCGGACCTTTATCACCTTACGCCAGGACGCCCTGAACAGCGGCGACGCGAGAACAATGGCGGAAGTCCAGCGTCTGTGCCCCAACCCATTCCCCAAATTCGATGTACTGACCGTACGTAATCGAAAACTCATGGGCGGCGTCAATCTCAAGCATGCTCTGGACATGCTCGCCAGCAATGGTTATCGCTACAACAAGATTCACTGCGTCTTCTGTCGCTCAAGAATGATCGGACCAAGCGGCAGCTGGGACGCCCGCAACAACCCTTGATCAGCTCCCGCTTATATCAACGCGCCGGGCAGGGACGCTCAGGCGCCATCGTCCCGAATACAGACGCCAACGCCGACAACAGTATGAATCAGAGCCTGAGCAAAGGGCTTATCCACGGCTTTGCGTAGCTGATGAAGCTGTACATTGAAATTACCTTGGTCAACGTCTTCGCCAGGCCAGGCCGCCGTCTCAAGATCTCCTCGGGAAACCACATCGGGACTGCGCCGCATCAGTGTCACCAAGAGCCTCCAGCCGGTTGGCGTCAGCTTTAGCTCTCGCCCCTCTCGCATCGCGCGATGCTCCCCCAGGCGTATCTCTAACGGCCCTACCCGAAGCGTCTCTCCTTGTTTAAAAGCGCGTCTCGCCAGCGCCTGCAAACGCGCCCACAACAATGGCATCGCACAGGGCTTGGCGACATAGTCGTCGACGCCACTGCGGAACCCCTGCAATTGTTCTTCATCCGTATCGCAAGCAGTAAGCATAATCACTGGAGTATGAACCCCCTGGCGTCGCAGCTCGGAACACAGATCAAGGCCGTTCATTTTTGGCAGCATCAAATCCAGGATGATGGCGTCAAATCTGTCTAGCGTGGCGCGCTGCAAGCCAACGCTCCCGTTGAATGCGAAATCGCATTCCACCTGTTGCAACTCAAGGTAGTCGGCGATGGCGGCGGCCAGTTGGCGGTCGTCTTCAATGATCAGAATGCGCATGAGAATCAGGTTTCCAGCCTGGGGGTTTGAGCAAAAATCGCAGCCGGTCACGCCATAACGGCGCACTGCGGCAATCCGAATATAACGCCATCGCTTCATGAAACACCACTACGAAGGGGTTACGAGACGCCAAGGGCGCAGTTAAACCATATCTCACCGTCGTCGACTCGGGCTGATACGTCCCGAAAAGCCGATCCCAAATCATCAATACACCGCCGAAATTTTTGTCCAGGTAGGGATGATGGGAGCCATGATGAACCCGATGCGCGGACGGCGTATTGAAAACAGAGTCCAACCAGCCAAGCGTCCCTATACTTTCCGTGTGTACCCAGGATTGATAGGCCACGACCACAAAAAAAGCCACTACCGTCTGCACCAGATCAAACCCAAGCAGAACCATGGGCGCCAGGAAAATCCATTCCACCGGCCCTTCAAGCCAGGAAAGACGCAAAGACGTAGAGAAATCAAAGCGCTCCGACGAGTGATGCACGCTATGGATCGTCCAGAAAATCCTTACCTTGTGTTCGAGTCGGTGCATCCAATAATAGGTCAAGTCCGCCGCCAGAAGCGCCAGCGCCCAGGTCCAGCCATTCACGGGAATACGCCAGAACGCCAGCGGCTCCACCAGCCATAACGCAATCAGAAAGACGGCCCCATACAGGGTGCGCTCCAACAAAATATTGCCGATAGCGACAGCGATATTGGCGAGCTTCTCACGCAGCGGCTCCCAACGCTTTCGCATCAGATCCCAGCACAGGCCCACCGCCACCACACAGAGCGCGGCGAGCAAGCTCAGGTCAATCACTTCCAGCCAGACAGCCGCCGCTTCAAAACGGGCCTGCAAATTGTCCATTCTTACCTCCTGCAACCAGTTTCGCCGCCACAGCAAAGCAGCGGCGACTTTCTCATTGCAGAAAAGCTTAAAGAAGATGAGATTAAGGATGTATTAAGGCAGCAGAAAGTCGCGTATCAACGCAGCGTGAGACAACGGCTTGCGCGGGTCGTTTACATCCGTGTTGGTTTCGTAGTCCAGTAGAATCAGGCCTTTACGCTGAACAAGAAATTCCGACAATTGACTCAGCTCCGCCTGCAGTCTGTGCGTCAACGTCCAATGATAGGCAGGTAGATAGATCTGTTTTCTCGCCTCGATATAGGACATCAACTCCCCTGCGGGCCCTTTCCTGTGCCCGAGCACGCGCCCATAACGCCTTACCGTGCGCTTGATGCCTTTCATGCCAGTAATGTCAAAACGCGAAGGATCAATATCCTGTCCTTCGAACACCTTCAGGCCCTGCCAGATTCCTTCCACGGATTGGGCTGTTTCGGATGAAAATGGTATGGGAATCCCGCCATGAGGATAGAAAGGGGAAAACTTCACCCAAGGCTCTGGCGCCTTCGAGGTCACATCTATGATTGCATAGCCCGGATATTCCTTCTCAAGGGTTTGTCGTTTTTTCCTTCTGCTTGCGATCACTATTGGGCCGGTAATCGTCTCTGTTTGCATAATGCCTCTTTGGGTTGCGTCATATGTTTCTGATTCGCGCCTACCAGTTCGCTTGCAGGTCTCCCGAGTAACTCATTAGCTTTCCCAGTACGGGAAGACTCAGGGTCACGGCAAACCGATACTGGCCGCCCACAACGGTTTTATAGGCGTCCGTTCGTGGAACCAGCCAAAAAGGCAAAGGGACCCCGCGCACTTTGCAGCGTTGCGGGACCCAGCGCCAGCCGCCATCGCGGATGTCCACGCCCAAACGCAACTCCACGCCGCCGGAGGATTCGCTCCAGTATCCATCAGGAAACGCGCCGTGAGGACGGAATATTGAGCGCATCTGCGTTCCGGGCTCAAAGGTGCGACTCCACACCAACGCATCGCCGGTATGACGGATTTCAACACAAAAACCGACCATTCCTGTCGTCTGCGGCGCACCGGTCTTCGCCGCGACACGACGTCCGAGCCAACCCGCCATTCCCGGCCCGTATTCAACCTGCACTCGTCCTGTCAGCGTTCCACCCTCGCGATGCAGTCGTTGCAGCATCGGGTGCAGACGCGAGAAAGCGTCGCCAAACCATTGTGTCACGGCACTTTCCATCTGCGTCAGGCCCTCCGACCGCTTTCGCCGGTCATCACCGCCGAGCCGATAATATGCGCCAATCTCAACGCCTCCGGCACGCAGCCTTTCGTCGTCAGCCTTTCCAAGGCTTTACCGGCGGTTTCAGGATCGCAACCAGCGACCTGATAGTGGCAGAAATCATTATTAAAAATGGCTCCCGCCGCGCAGATTAAATCACGCCTCCGCTCATAGTCGTCAAAGTTGCGCAACGCCTTGTCTATCGCCTGCAGATCCGGGTGCTTGCGCATCACTGCAATACAGGGGCGCTGCACGCTTTCACATAATCTGGGCAGATCAATAACATTGAATCCGCCAATAGCCACGCCATCCGTCAGCACCACGCCGACCTGATCATAAAATTTGCTTTTCGTCAGCATGGCGATCAGGCAGTCTGTTGCATCCTCGCCATCTTTGGTCGCCGTTCCCCAAAGCATGCCCTCAAACTCGCCATCCGCGCAGATAACTCCAGCAACATTTACCGGCGATCCTCGCAGACGCGAAAATGGCGCGTCGTCAAAGCCAGCGACGCGAATACGCCGGCGGCTTTTTACCAGTTGATCCAATGATTTCATTACGCCGCTTCCAAGCCGCAGTTAATCCGTCTCGTCATTTTCAGTTTTACTTGCCGTCTTTTGAACGCTGTCTTCAAAAAACACAGGCAGATAAGGATGCCAGTTCCATAGCGCAGGATGTCCGCTGTTTTCTGGAAGATAGGCCCCATCGGTTTTACCATGACGCACGAATTTACCCAAAAACAGCACCTGCTCTCCCCGCTCCAGACGCCACACAGCGCCTTCCGGCGCGTCCACGCTTCCGTGCGCGCCATTCCCCAATAATCGCAAGGCCTCATCAATGGAACAGGGTTCGCCGATATGGAGGACCTTGGCGGGAGTAAACCCAGCCTGCGTCACACGTCGCCTGAAAGCCGTGTAGGGCACACGTCGATTGTCCGCGGTAAAAATATCAAAGGGCGCAAAGGGTTCATGCGCCAGCCGGTAACGGGTTCCATGCACAAGGGCCAACCATTCGCCGACCAATCTCTCGCCAGGCTCCAACACATCAAGAAAGCGCGCCTGACGTTCTTCCACCCACTCCGCCCATAGTCTCCGCGCTGGATTGGGCGACTCATCCGCCAGATCTCCATCCCGGCCCAGCGCCAGGATACGATCATCCGCCCGCAAGGCCGCCACACAGGAGCCATCCAGCTTTTCCTGCACGATCACCACATCTTCCGGGGAACGTCGCCGGGCGGTCAGCATTTCCGCTTTATTGGCGTCGATATGCTTATCCGCCAGTCCCGTGCGCGAGCCCGGCAGGTGGGGAATAGACGTGTAGGCTTTATAAGGCAGCAGCTTACGCTTTTGCTGCAATGTGCGCAGTTTGACGCGCGAGGCTTCCGATCCGTCCTCCTTCAGCAATTTTACCCTGTAAGTAATCACGTCCGACTGGGTCAGCAAAGCGCCATTGTCTTCAAGCCTCAATATCGGCTCCAGGTAATTGCGCACCCACTCCAGCACCGTCTCCATCGGCTCGATTTGCTGATAAGGATGGTCTGCGATCAGATTACGCCAGTTTCTACGGGATTTCTTACTGCGCCCAAAATCGCCGAACATCAAGCGGCGACTTATCTCCAAAGGGTCCATTCTGCTGGCGAAGGCCTCCAGAACCGCTCGGCGCAACAGGTCTGCATCCAGCTTGTTATATCGACAAAACAAATACAGGTCCCACAAGGTTTTCGACATCCAACCGCCATGCATATGTTCAAAGAGGCCATGCAGTTTCCAGGCGGCTGCGATCTCCACTGCGACTGTCGGGACAGGAATCATAGCGTCTTCCTGTAGAACCGAAGGAACCTCAACCATCCGGGGCGGAACCACCAGAGGGTCGCCGACAGCAATATCCAGCTGCACCGCACCAGCCACACCGTTGACAGCGTAATTGCAGGTATAACGAACGCCAGGGGAAATACTGTCCCGCCAGATAGGATCAATCTGTAAAGAGTCCAGATCAAAGCGACAGGGCGACGCATCTTCCTGGGCCATCAGTGACCTTATCAGAGCAGTGAACGCGTCCGGCGCATACTCTCCCAGATACAATAAATCCAGATCATTGCAGGTCCGCGGTTGCGGGCCGCTCCAAAGACGCGACACATAACTGCCCCGCACCACAATGCGCTCAGCATCCGGCCTCTTCAGTAAACGCCGCAACAACGTCTCAATAGCAATAAACGTGAGTCTTTCTTCGGACATCAAAATCGCGCTCATGAAAGAACCTCGGCGTTTGCGCCGCCCCAGCCTGCGTCAAGTCCAATATTACTGTCATAGATATTGAACTCGCGGATTACTTTCACGATCTCCACGTCATTGGCGACCAAAAACTCGCGCAGCGCATTCAGGACCTCATCCGCCTTACGCCGTCCTCCGCGGATGCGCTGGGTGACAAACTGCTCCCTATGGTCATCGTCGCGCCAAAACGCGTTGGCGGAGAGCCGCCCCCGATAATCACGCACTGCTTCGCGCAACGCGTCTAAGTCGTAATTCGCCGGCAGGCGCAGTTTAAGGTGGTGTTCGAAATAACAGTAATCCGGTAACGACGCCGCCGCTGCGTCACTTGGGGGGACATTCGCGTTCTCTATCGCCGCCTCGATTTTCAGGCGCTCGACAGCGAACCCCTCGCTGATCATGCCGTCGCAAAGCGCCTGAACATGCGTCCAGACAGAGTCTGGATCACCACCCATACGCTTGCATAACATTGGCTGCGTGCAATGTTGGCCAGAGGACAATTGAATAACAATCGCTTTCGCCCCTTGCGCAGCGCATAAATCAATAAAACGCTGCAGCGTCTCCTGATCAGGAGCGACAATAGTGATGTGGATTTCAAACTTTCCGGGAAACGCCTTGAGCGCATCCAGGGGAGAGGCATACAAATGATTCATTAGATACTGACAAACTATAAATAAAACAGCAGCGGGCCAGAATACCACATCACATTCGGAAACTGTCGGACAGCTCCTCATTAACTCGATTTACATTCAAGCAGGAACCCGGTATACAGAACGGTCTCAGAGAGGCCACTTCCTTTGTGAATTCAACTGGCTGCTCGATATGGCTCAGATACTTAATTGTTGCTGGTAGAGCTTGGATGAAACCAGTAAATGCATACCATCACTGATTAATAACAAAGCTTCAAGAAGAGCTTTACATACTTAAAGGAACCATTAGGGCGCGAGACGCGCTTTCAGTATTGACGCCCGAAACGTCAAGCGCCCTTGCTAGAGGTAGTTTTGCGGATGAATAAAATTTTCAAGAAGATCAAAAAGAAAGTTAAACCTTTGTTGCCATCCCGGCCATTCAGCTCCAATGACTACTGGCGGCAGCGGTATAAAGAAGGCGGCAACTCAGGTCCAGGATCTTACGGGCATTTGGCGCAATTCAAAGCCGACTTTATCAACTCATTCCTGCAAAAAAATGAAGTTCGCGACGCCATTGAATGGGGCTGTGGCGATGGCAACCAGTTATCTCTGATTAATTATCAGTCCTATACAGGCGTCGATGTTAGCCCTGACGCGGTCGCCCTTTGCTCTCAAAAGTTTTCCAGTGATTCAACAAAAAGGTTTATTTTGGCTCAAGACGCTGCCGAGAGTCGTGCGGAGCTGGCGCTATCGCTGGATGTCATTTTTCATTTGGTGGAAGATCAAGTGTTCGACAACTACATGCAAGCGCTATTTAAATCATCGACAAAATACGTGTTGATTTTCTCGTCCAATACAGACTCTCTCCCCCTCCAAAAAGAGTCCGCTCACGTTAAACACCGTAAGTTTTCAGACTGGGTTGAACGCAACGCGCCGGAATGGACGCTTTCGGAACATAAAGAAAATCCTTACGTCTTTGATGGCGATTACCGTAAAACGTCATTCTGCGACTTCTACATTTACCAACGCTGAGCGGCTGAAAATCACCAAGCTGGCGCCATCAGAAGTCAGACGCTCCGCTGACTTCTGAAAACCAAGTCTCTCGTATAAACCGACTGCAGGCATATTCGCCGCAACAGTGGAATCCCTCACCCCCCTTCCACAGCCAGCTTCCTTGCGACGCCCTACAGCAAATGACGGCATTCAAGTCGGTCACTCTGTCGGTCTGCCTCAGACACAAAAATTTCATCTGCTCCGTTTTGCCGCTCATCTTTCTTCATCCGTCATTTTTGTCCGACTTTACGCCGCTTAACGTCACAATGCGCCCCGTATATTTTGTTCAGGTATTTCAACCGGATTGCCGGATTTTCTAATTAGTCCTAGTCTTCATTTCTGTGTAAAAAAAAACGTTTCAACCTAACGAAAATACGAACGGCGGCGGGTTTGAAACCCTTCCCAACCCACGCCAGACACTTGCAACTGATCATTTTTTAGTCTTCATTTATAACTGTCTGAGAGTTGTTCTCATTTGAGAAACAGACTGCCCGACTGCGCGTCCGGTCGCGCAGCGTTCAAACCGGCCAGCCTTTCCGAGCCGCGTTCAAATAATTAATTTTAAAGGGAATTTATATGAATAAAAGTATCGGACCTATCCTCGTTTGCGCGTTAACAGCGCTCCCCCTACTGGCGCATTCCGACGATAGCAGAGATATCATTTCGGACGAGCAGTTTATCTATTCTTATCAAGAGATGCTGACCTTCGATGTCGCTGCCTACCTGAAACGCAACGCGCCCCACCTGTTGGATCAAACCGAGGTCATCACCCACTGGGCCGGTTATAGCACCGTGAGCCCTAAGGTGTTGTTAACCCTGATAGAAATGCAGACTGGCCTGGTAAGCGGCGCGCGTACCGCATCCCTGCAACAACCTCTCGGGGAAATGTCTGAACAGAATGGCTTCAGTGCACAGATTGAAGATGTCGCTATGCGTCTGGCCAAAGCTTATTACAGCACGGTGAATCAGGAGCAGAGAAGCCTGTCTATCAGCGGCGACGACATTGCTGTACGCGCACTGTCCCATACGCTGAAGAACAACGCCGTCGGTGACATCGATGAGTTTGCAACCGTTTACCAACGCCTGTTTCCGCAAGAGCAGGAAAGCGCAGAACCTCCCGGCGTCAGCCGTTTCTCCGCTTACTCCAAAAAACTGGTTCCTCCGGAAAACATGCTGCAACTTCCTTTCCTGATTGATGAGAGCTGGTGGTTCGGCGGCGCGCATACCAACACCGGCAGCGGCGATTACCCCATGTCCTCATTGGATATGAACGATGGCGGCGTCTGGGGGTCGGATACCTCCAACAAGTGGGCGGTCGCATCTGCGGCGGGAACGGCAGTACGTCACTCTTCCTGTTTCGTGGAAGTGCTGCACGAGGGCGATTGGTCAACGACTTACTATCACTTGGACAACGTGCAATTCCAGAACCGCACTGCCGTGTCGCAAAATCAGAAACTGGCGAACTACGCTAATAACCGCAATCAGGCGCTCTGCAATGGCGGTAGTTCAACGGGCCCCCACCAACATTTCAGTCTGAAATATGACGGCGGCTTCTATCATCTGGATGGCGTCTCTCTGTCCGGTTACAAGGTAAAAACCGGCCGTTACAGCTATGACGGAAACTGCAATTATTTCTGGATGAGCAGGAACGGCTCTAAATACTGCACCAGCAACAGACTCCCTAATCCAGGCACTTCCGGGCCTACTGACCCCGACACGCCAGACAAGGTGCTGAAAAACGGAGACGTTCTCACCGGCCTGAGTGCGAGCAAGGAGGACAAAGACTATTACGTCCTGGACGTTGAGCCAGGCTCCCGTGATCTGTCGTTCCGCATTTCCGGCGGCAGCGGCGACATGGACATGTTCGTCAAATACGGCAGTCGACCAACATTTAATTCCTATGACTGCCGACCTTATAAAACCACTCAGGAAGAAGTGTGCAGCTTCGACTCGCCTCAGGCAGGCAATTACTACGTCATGCTACACGCATTCTCCAGCTATTCCGGCATCACTTTCGAGGCTGGTTATAAAGCTAACGCCGACAGCAGCCAGGAGCTGATGAATGGAGACGCAGTGACGAAGCTTTCCGGCAGCAAAGATGAGATGGACTATTTCTACGTCGACATACCGGCAAGCGCCCGCAATCTGCGTATTGAAATGTCAGGCGGCCAAGGCGATGCGGACATGCATGTCCGCTTCAGAACGCCTCCGACGTTGAACGAGTATGACTGCCGCCCCTTCAAAACCACACAGGAAGAAACCTGTTCCTACAGCACGCCGCAGACCGGGGTTTATCATGTGATGTTGCACGCCTTCGATCCTTACACGGATGTGCAACTGGTGGCCCGTTACGATGATCGGGTTCAAGGCAAAGAAGTGGCTGTTGTGCTGACGCAGGCCAGGCAGGAGTAATCCCGTGCTCGCACCCTAAGCTGCTTTAATGAACGCGGGGCTCGATCCGCCAAAACGGTTCCGGATCGAGCCCCGCTTGGTCATCTCAATTCGAGATTATTTTTTCCGCGCCAGACTGACGCCGTCCGCGATGGGCACCATGGAGTAATCAATACGCTTGTCGCGCATCAGCTTCTCATTTAAAGCGCGAATCGCACAGGTATCGTCATCCCGCTCGGTTGGATTGGCGACTTTGCCATCCCACAGCACATTGTCGACGGCGATCAACCCACCCGGGCGCAACAAGCGCAGGCAGGCTTCGTAATAGTTGTCGTAATTGGTTTTATCCGCATCGATAAAAGCGAAGTCGAAAGTGCGCGCATGGCCCTCATCCAACAGCTTATTGAGAGTTTCCATCGCAGGCGCCAGTCGCAGGTCTATACGGTCAGTCAGCCCCGCCAGACACCAATAGCGTCTGGCGATACTGGTCCATTCTTCACTGACGTCGCAGCAGATGAGTTTGCCGTCTTTGGGTAAGCCTTCAGCGATGCAGATAGAGCTGTATCCGGTAAAGGTGCCCACTTCGATGGCTTTGCGGGCGCCCGTCAGCTTCGTCAGCAAGGTCAGGAACTGCCCCTGCTCTGGCGCAATCTGCATACGCGCCATTTCATGTCTGTTGGTTTCGTCCCGCAAGGCATGCAGCACTTTGCTTTCCCTGACGCCGGTCACTTGCAGGTACTGATAGAGGCTGTCGTTCATATTTAGAGTTTGTTTTGACATATAGTGTGATCTCTTTCAAATCGCCGCCGCGCCGATCACCCCAAAGGGGCTGCCAATTAGCGGGAGACTTACCTATCCTTGAGTTTACCAGGGTCTGTTGAGGTTTCGTCATTCACAGCGAAACCTCAACGGAGCCCAGCGCAAACAAAATAACAAAGATATTTCGCAGGGGGTAGCTCATGAGCGAAGCGGCGCGTCACCAAGTCATCATCATCGGATCTGGCTTTGCGGGACTTTGCATGGGAATACGGCTAAGGCAGGCCGGCATTGAAGACTTTGTAATTCTGGAACAAGCCGACGACATTGGCGGGACCTGGCGCGATAACACCTACCCCGGCGCCGGCTGCGACGTTCCCTCCCATTTGTATTCCTTTTCCTTCGCGCCCAATCCGGACTGGAGCCGTATGTTCGCCTCGCAACCGGAAATCTGGGCTTACATGCAACAGTGCGCAGACAAATTTGGCCTGCGGCCCTTTATTCGTCTTAATCAACAAGTCACCCGCGCGGAGTTTGATGAGACCGAGGATCAATGGCGCGTACAAGTAAACGGCGAAAGCTGGTTGCAAGCACGCTTCCTGGTGTCCGGCGTCGGCGCGCTCAGCCGCCCGGCGCAACCAGATATACCAGGACTATCGTCCTTTACAGGCAAGCTTTTTCATTCCGCCCGCTGGGACCACAGCTACGACCTGACGGCTAAAAAGGTCGGCGTCATCGGCACAGGCGCCAGCACCATTCAGCTGCTGCCGAATATCGCGCCGCAGGCCGCCCATACCACCGTATTCCAACGCACGCCGCCCTGGATACTGCCCAAGCCGGATCGCATGATCAGTCCAATGGAAAGGTCGTTATACCGCCGCTATCCCTTCTTACTCTGGCTGAGTCGTCAGGTGATTTATTGGGTGTTGGAATGGCGCGTCATGGGGTTTGTGCTGCATCCCGGCATCATGAAACTGGTGGAGAAAAAAGCGCTGTCGCACTTGGCGCGTCAAACGCCAGCCCCCGCGTTGCGGGCCAAATTAACGCCGCAATACACCCTGGGCTGTAAGCGGGTGCTGATCTCCAATGACTATTATCAGGCGCTGGGGCGTCAGGACGTCACGCTGGAGACCACGCCCATCGACGCCATCACCGCGACTGGCGTCAGAACCCAAGACGGGGTTAATCATGATTTCGACGCCATTATCCTCGCCACTGGTTTCCAGGCGGCGGAAGCCGTCATTCCTTTTGATCTCATCGGGCTCGGTGGCGCCAGCCTCAATCAAGCCTGGGAAGACGGCGCGGAAGCGATGTTGGGCGTCACCATCAGCGGATTCCCCAACTTCTTTATGGTGGTCGGCCCCAATTCCGGCCTCGGTCATAGCTCCATGATCTTTATGATCGAGTCGCAGGTTAATTACATTCTCGACGCCATGAACAAAGCCCGCGAACTGGGAGTCAAACAGATTCACCTGCGCTCCCGCGCGCAAAGACTGTTCAACGAATCGTTGCAGCAACGCCTGCAGCGCTCCGTATGGAAATCCGGCTGCCAGAGCTGGTATCAAACCAAAAGCGGTAAAATCACCACGCTCTGGCCCGGCTTTACAGTGGAATATCGTCGCCGCACCCGTAAGGTGAACGAGGCGGACTATGAGTGGCTGTAAGGGCGTTTATTCAGCGCGCCCCGATTCCCTGCCTCCACCCCATTATTGCATACGCTAATCATTATCATTAACATTTACTCCCCCTATCGCCCGGATAACAGGTAGTCGCGGTATGCTCGCCAGAATCTCGAAGTTCAGCGCCCTTTGGATGCTTTGGGCGCTCGCCATGTCCACGTCCGCAGCGTCTTTAATTCAAGACGATCGAAAGGTAAGCGTCAGCATCCCCTCCCCACCGCAAAGAGTTGCAGCCATATCCACCTTCGCGGCAGACACATTGGTTGCATTGGGGGTTTCGCCTGTATCAGCGTCCACTTTTGGTTCTGAGCCGATTCCCTCCTATCTCGGATTATCTATGGCGAAGACAGTCAGCCTGGGCCCGAGAGCGAAGAGTGATCTTGAGCTTCTTACCCAACTGCAGCCAGATATGATTCTCGCTATTCGTCGCTATACGGAGTCATATTCGCGCCAGTATGAGGATATTGCTCCTTATCTCGCCTTTGACGCCACGACCTATGAAGACAGTCTGCGCATGGTTCAACAGACGAGTCGCGCACTGGGCCGGGAAGAGCTGGGACAGCAATTAAATGAAGAGTTTATCGCTCTTACCCGCCAATAC
The DNA here is from genome assembly GCF_057367735.1 of Hahella sp. NS-SX17. NCBI lineage: Bacteria > Pseudomonadati > Pseudomonadota > Gammaproteobacteria > Oceanospirillales > Hahellaceae > Hahella > Hahella sp. NS-SX17. Next base: position 2,834,440 of record NZ_CM170632.1, on the reverse strand, counting down.
CATAAACGCTCTCCAGGCCAGGTAAGCGCAGCGTTTCTGGTCTCCAGCGGTGAAGCGCCATTCGCCTACTACGACCATTTTCTTCCAGTAGCCCTTTTTCAGCAGCTGAAAGGAAGTAATGTGATTGGGGCCGCTCCCGCCAGCAACAGCGCGCTTGGATACAGAATAAGTCTGGAGCGGCTATTGGCGCTGAACCCCGACGTACTCTTTGTTTTTCCTTCCACCCAAGACCGCGCTTATCTGAACAACCCAATCTGGAACTACCTGTCAGCGGTCATTAATGGCCGGGTGTACGAGGTGGGGCAACACTGGAAGGAAGGCGCAGGCCCGATTGCGCGCCGTTATATCCTGGAAGAAATGGCTTATCTTCTGTATCCAGATACTTTTCCAAAGCCGACATTACCTGAGGCCATTCAAGCGAATACGTTGCTCTCAAAAAGATGAGGCCACTCCAGTTTGTCAGCATTCCGCTAATTCCGCTGTATCTCCTCGGGATATGCCTGCTTACCTTAATGCTTGTCAGCGCCAGTCTTCGTCTGGGAGCAGTTGAGTTAGAGGCTGCAGATGTCCTGGCTGCTCTCCTTCCTGGAGCGGGCGCGCCCCCTTTGGCGCAGACGTTGGTATTTGAACTGCGCTTACCTAGAACTCTGCTTGCGACGCTGGTCGGAGCCAATCTGGCCGTGGCCGGCGTTTTAATGCAGAAAGTATCGAGGAACCCTCTCGCATCACCTAACCTGACAGGGGTTATGGCAGGCGGCTCTCTTACAGTAGTGCTTTCCATGGCGTATGGATGGGCGCCTGCAAACCTTAACCCTTATGTAGCCATGGCGGGTGGATCGCTGGGAGCGGCCGCTACATTTTTTCTGGCTTGGAACGGCAGACTCGACCCTGTTCGCCTGGCGTTGGCCGGCGTCGCCACAACCGCATTATGTGGCGCCTTGGTCACGGCGGTATTACTATCCGTCGGCAGTTCAGCAGACGAGCTGTTTTTCTGGCTGGCGGGCGGACTTGTGGGACGAGGCTGGGACCACCTGCACCTCATTGCAATGACCTCGGTAATTGGACTTTTCACCGCCTGCTTTTGCGTCAAACCATTAAACACCCTGGCTCTTGGTGAGGAAGTCGCCGCATCTTTAGGGACAAGAGTCGCCCTATGGAGACTGCTCCTTGCTGGACTTGCCGTCGTATTAACCGCACAAGTGATCGCAGTGGCGGGGCCCGTCGGATTCGTCGGACTGGTCATTCCACATCTGGCGCGTCTGTTGGTTGGAGAAAACTCACGGAGCCTACTACTGGCGTCAGCCATACTTGGAAGCTGGCTTGTCGCAGGATCGGATCTTTTGGCCAGGACAATATTTGCTCCGGCGGAAGTCCCTTTAGGGTTATTCACAGCTTTAATCGGTGGCGGGGGATTCATTCTTTTAATCCTGCGTCAGCGGATATAAGCTCAACGGACCCTTATCTCTGAAATGCGGGCCGCTTCCCTTATCTTCACTGAATATTTGCTCGTCCTCACCGGGGCCACCCTTCTATTGGTCGTCGCCATTGGCGTCAGTCTGTTGACCGGAACAGCAGAGGTATCTCCGCATCATATCTGGCGCTGCCTGCAAAACTGTTCAGGCGTTGAGCGCAGCATTCAAGCTATCGTATTCGATATTCGCCTTCCTCGGATACTTCTAGGCATTCTGGTGGGGGCTCATTTTGCAGTGGCCGGCGCCTTGCTCCAAGCCGTATTGCGAAACCCTCTCGCAGACTCGCACATTCTTGGTATTTCCGGCGGCGCCAGCCTAGCGGCTATTGGGGTTTATCTGGCGACAGGAAATGGCGCGATGACCTTTATCGGCATCTCCTTGTCCGGACCTGAACTCTTACCCTGGGCGGCCACCGGCGGCGGCCTGCTATCAGCATGGCTTGTATTCAGACTCAGTATATTCAGTGAAACGTCGCCTTTACGCCTCATTCTCTGTGGGGTCGCCGTGTCCGCCATTCTCGCGGCGCTGGTCACCGGACTACTGGCGGGCTGGGGGGCGGCAAGCGTTGAAACCGTGCTCTCTTGGTTAGCCGGCACGTTATACGGTAGAGACTGGACACACCTCACCCTTCTGTGGCCATGGAGTCTGGCGATGCTTTTTATTCTTCCTTCAGCAGGCAAACTCATGAACCTTATACAGCTGGATGATCAGTCCGCTACAGGGCTGGGATTGGATGTAAAGATGGCGCGCAAGTTCGGATTAGGATTAGCCGCCGTACTCGCGGCCAGCGCCGTAGGCGTCGCTGGACCTATTGGTTTCATCGGTCTGATGGCGCCCCCTGTGGCGAGACGATGGGCTGGAGTTGATATGCGTCGATTGATTCCTTTATCTGCGCTATTAGGAGCCCTACTGGTAGTTGCGGCCGACTGCCTGGTTCGCATGAATTCGCCAGGCTTTGAATTACCCGTCGGCGTCGTCACAGCACTGATCGGCGTCCCGTTTTTTATGTATGTGTTACGACGGCAACCAGAGTGAGCCGGTTCTCTCAGAGGGAAAATCACGATGACCTTGTATGCTGAAAACATTCATATCAAGTATGGGCGGAAGTCCGTAATCGACAACTTAAATTATCAGGTCTCACATGGTGCGATAACCTGTCTGATCGGACCGAATGGATCTGGTAAAAGCACGATTCTCAAAGCCATGGCGAATTTCATTCCACCTTCCATGGGAGAAATCCAGCTGGATAATAAGCCACTTTCACAATGGCCTCGTCGCTCCTTGTCAAAAAGGATTTCCCTGCTGCCTCAACATCCCGGCGCGCCAGCCGGGCTAAGCGTACGGGAGCTTGTCAGATACGGCCGCTACCCTCACCAAGGATTGCTCGGTGTTACCAGCGCCAAGGACAACGATATCATCGACTGGGCGCTGGATATTACCCGACTTGACGACTTGGCCAGCCGAAAGCTGCATGAATTATCCGGCGGGCAGAGACAACGCGCCTGGATCGCAATGGCTCTAGCACAGAAAACGCCATACCTGCTGCTTGATGAACCAACGACTTTCCTTGATTACGGCCATCAGCTTGAAATTCTTGAGCTACTGGAAGATCTGAATAAAAACCAAAACGTGACCATCATTATGTCTCTGCATGACCTAAACCTCGCGGCTCGCTTCGCAGATCAGATTGTCGCAATGCAACATGGCCGCATCGTCTCTTCAGGCTCTCCAGACCAGGTATTTAACGCAGACCTATTAAAAGGCGTGTTCAAAGTTAAAGGCACAGTTGAACGGGATGACTTTAGCGGCAAACCAATCTGTCGCATGCACTCATCCATACGTCTAATATCCTAAGTTTTTTGCACGTTACTTATTGTAAACGATAATCATTCGCATTAAATTGCAGTGCTCACTAAGAAATGGAGAGATCAGTGCTGCAACCGAATGTTCTAAAAGCGAAAATCAAAAAAGGCGATACTGTCTACGGTGTCCTGAATTCCGTACCAACCCCCTGGCTGGCGGAGATGATCGGCTACGCCGGTTATGACTTCGTGATTCTCGATATGGAACACCTCATGGTGGACCCCAGTACCGTCGCCGATCTTATAAGGGCCGCAGAATGCGGCGGCGCAACGCCTCTTGTAAGGGTTCCCTCCTCAGACTCGGATATGATCGGCCGCGCATTGGACGCCGGCGCCATGGGTATCGTCTGTCCCCGCATTGCCGACGCAGATCAGGCCAGGCGCCTGGCTCAGGCCTGTCGCTACGCTCCCGAAGGGTTTCGAGGGGTCACCGGAGGACGAACAACAGGCTTTGGCCAGATACCACTGCCCGAGTATACAGCTTCAGCTAACCGCGAAATCCTGGTCGTCGCCATGGTTGAGGACAAAGTGGGTGTAGACAACATTCACGCTATATCGGCCACCGCCGGCATCGACTGGATTCTTGAGGGCGCTATCGACATTGCGCAATCTCTGGGGGTTTCAGGACAGCCTTCTCATCCGCAGGTTCAAACAGCCATCGACGAAATTTCAGACGTCTGCGCTCAGCACGGAACTACCTTCTGCGCCCTTCCCCGGACCAAGGACGACTTCCATAAATGGCGGGATAAAGGTGTTAAAGCCATGTTGCTCGGTGAGGATCGGGGTCTTCTGTTTCGCAAATTAAAAGAGCACCGGCAAGGCTTCACTGAACAGCGGGAGCCAGCTGATCAGCGCTAGCCCACTCTATTTCCACCCCAATAATGATAGTGATTATCATTTTTAAAAATATAGCTGTTAGACAATTGGAGAACTACATTGAGTTATCTCAATCAAGACGCCCAGGCAGGGCGGCACGCTCCCGTTGTCGAAAGGAACTCGACACTTCAAGCCATCGGCATAACGATGATCTTTTCAATATCAGTAGGCATTCAAGCTTCTTATGCGAATGATGACCTCTCCGCCGCTCGCTCCAGTCACTCCGAATCGAGATCAACAAAGGATTCTCACACCCGCCTTGATGAGGTTACGGTAACCGGCGAGTGGTTGGGTTCGTCGACCAGGGAGGCGGAAAAAGCTTATGCAGGCGGGCGCACCGTAGTGACGGAAGAGGAGCTTCATGAACGCGGCGCGGCGAACCTGGAGGATGCGCTACGTTCAGTCCCCGGCGTACAGATACTCGACGAGACAGGAACAGGCATATTACCCAACATCGGCATGCGAGGGTTGAATCCGCTACGTAGCGAGCGCCTGCAAATACTCGTGGATGGCTACCCTGTTGCGATTGGTCCATACAGCAATGTCGGAGTTTCCTTGTTTCCAGTAACGCAGGCCTCGCTGACTACCGCCGATGTGGTGCGCGGCGGCGCGGCGGTGCATTACGGCCCCAATAATGTGGGAGGCGTTCTGAATCTGGTCACCCGCCCAATTCCCTATGAAGCAGAACAAAGCATCCGCCAAAGCCTTACTCTGTTTGACGGAACCGGCAATGCGCTGTCCGACACCTGGTATCGAGCGGGAGGCGCGGTGTCCGATACCCTGGCCATGCAGCTTCAGGCCAATGTGATAAATGGGGATGGGGCCCGCGACAACTCGGACACCCAAGTGGAAAACTATATTCTCGATGCCGAGTTTCTGCCCAACGACACTCACGCATTCAAAGCTCAGTTACAGTATTACAGCGTTGACGCCGAGCTTCCTGGCGCTTTATCTCCGACAGCCTTTAAACAAGACAAAACAACATCGCAGCGGCCCCACGACAGGTTTGACGCCGATATGTACCGAGGCGCTCTGACCTGGACCTATACTCCAAACAACAGAGTGGAGTTCCAGTGGCGTAATTTCGCCCATAGAGCGGACCGCACGTTCTACTTTGGTCAGGATCTGGCGTCTGGCGGAGCCTGGTCTGATCCATCTTCCACTTCCACTCATGTAGCGGACTCTCCCAGAAAGTTCAGCGTATTCGGCACTGAGCCGCGCCTTACCCTCCAGCAGGGCGACCATACCCTGATATTTGGCGCCCGTCTTGTAAAAGAGAAAGTGGATTTTGACGTTAATCGGGAGATATTGGCGACCGGTGAATATACAAACGTGCGTGACTGGTCTTTGGACTCTAATGCTATTGCAGTATACGCCAGCGATAGCATTCGTCTGATGGATAATCGCCTCATTATTACTCCCGGACTGCGTTACGAGCATGTGGATATGGACTTCAAAGACATCCGTAGCGACAGCAGTGAAGACAACTTGGCGAAAGAGTGGCTTCCTGGTTTGACTGTGGGCTATCAAGCCACGGATGCGATATATCTTTTCGCCAACACGCAACGCTCCCTGACGCCTGTGCAAATTGCTCAAGCAACAAGGAAAAACGATGTAGCAAACGAAACAGCCTGGAACCATGAACTAGGGGGCCGTTTTCAAGTCACTGAATCTTGGCGGACATCCGCTACCTTGTTCCGGATCGACTACAGCGACCAGATACAGTTCAACAAAGCCGCCGACATCTACGAAAACCTGGGGAAGACGCGCCATCAGGGCTTTGAGCTTGAGAATCGCTGGCAGGCAGCCCCCAACTTCAGCGTCGGCCTTTCATACAGCTACCTGGAGACGAAACAGCTTGCCGGTGACAACCAGGGCAAACATCTCCCAAACGCGCCACGTCACCACCTGAGTGGCGACATGGCCTATCAGAATGGCCCCTGGAGCGGTAGCCTGGCCCTGCACTATGCCGGCGCCAGCTATAGCGACGCCGCCAATACCGAAGATGAAACAGATAATGGCGCTGCTGGCAAGCTGCCCTCTTACATGCTGTCACACATGAGAATCGCCAGAGACATTGCAATGGGACCCGACGCCGCACTCAATCTGGCGTTCAGCGTAAACAATATGTTTGACGAAGATTATTACTTCCGCGGAGTCGATGTCAGCCCGGTCGGCAGACTACCTGGAGCGGGCAGATCTTATCGCCTGACGGCGCAGGTCGATTTTTAGCTTCCCCATCTCTTCCAATAAAAATTTCGCTTTGCGATAAAGCAAAGCTTCCTCAGCTGTGGATAGCTGATTCAACACTAACGAGACCCATGCTCAGCATCGGTCTCCAGAGACGCTATGCGTCAAGAAAAGTGAAGAAAGGACCCTTATGCTCAACGAAATTATGATATTAACTCATGTATCCACCGATGCCGTTAATATTGGATTCATCCCTGCAGCGAAAAAGCTGGGACTACGGGTCGTCATCGTGACTGACGAACCTGAGTCTCATAATCGCTATTTTAGCCAGCCCGGACTGGAAGCCTATCCAGACGAAGTATTGGGCTGCGACGTCTTCAACCCGCTGGCTGTATTGCAACTACTTGAGCGCCGCCCTAAACCCAAAGCGATATTTAGCAACAGCGATCATCTACAGACAGTGGCGGCGATTTCAGCGGAATACTGTGGGCTGCCCGGCAAAGACTGGAAGGTTTGCTACCGCGCGAAAAATAAAGCGGCGATGCGCAGACACTGCTCAGAGAACGGAATTGAAACACCTTGGTATCAGGAAGCCGTCAGTGCCGAGGATATCGCGCAAGCCGCAAGAAACGCTGTTTTTCCACTGGTAGCCAAACCTAGAGAAGGCGTCGCCAGCATGAATGTTGGTCTGGTTCGCACCGCACAAGAGCTGGAGGCGTACAGTGAAGCCTTCTGGCGAACACGTCATGGTGACAGCCTGCTTCTGGAAAGTTATCTGGAAGGCCCGTTGGTGACACTGGAAACCCTGGGCGACGGCGAACAAATGAGTGTGCTTGGAGGATTCAGGGTAGAGCTGTCACAGCCGCCATACTTCCTTGAAACGGCCGCGGAGTGGGACCCGTCGCCAGATTCCGAACTACTTGATGAAATGCTCCGCCAGATCAAGGCGTTTGGCGTCAATTTTGGCGCCTGCCATACAGAGTTCGTACTGACTGAACAGGGCCCCAGGCTCATTGAAATCAACTACCGCAGCATTGGCGACGGTCGCGAGCTGATGCTCAACAACATGATTGGTTTCCCCCTGTTTGAGACGATTATCCGTCTGTATCTGGGAGAGCCCCTCCCTTCCCTGCCTCTGTCAAAGAAGCATGCCGTAATCAAATATCTGATTGCGCAGGAGAGCGGCGCCGTGATTTCAGCGCCACCTTCTTTCCGCAAAGAAACGGAGAGCGCCTGCGTTGAGTTTCACCCCATCCAGAAAGCTGGATCGACCATCCGAATCAGCCATTCAAATAAAGACTATCTGGGCGTCTTGAAAGTGTATGGCGAAAGTCGATCCCTACTGGATGACCTGATATTAGAGCACAGCCGTGAACTAGGTAATGCATGGGAGGTGCGCCCATGATTACAAGCAGCGCAACCAAAGCAGTCAATGCGACTCGCTCCGACCGCTCACTGGAGGAGTGTGAACGCTATCTGCTAATTCGAGTTCTCGACGCAATGCTGCGGGAGAACGTAGACGGGTTAGCGGATAACAATGAGTTGACTGATTTTTACCAGGCTCCGGAAGAGTTAATCTTGCAGGTTCGCAATACCAACGTAAGCAGGGATGCTTCCTGGATTAGCCATCCCTGCGGCGATAACGGAGTATTGTGGTTACTAGTACGGGACGCTGTTTTTATGCAGTGTAAACGTAGCGAGTCCGGCGTCATCTTTCACCAAGCTGGCGTCGGGGAATTCAGGAGCGTTTCGGGCTGTGGAGAATTACTTCATATTCTAGCCTCAAGCCTCAGCGAAGAAGCCTCGCATCTCTATCAGCAATATTCTGAGGAATGTGATACCGCCATTGAACATCGGAGGTTATGCGAGCAGGAGAAATCCAGATGGTTTGCGAATCTCAAGCATGAGGGAGAGGCTTGGCCCCATTTTGAAGGCTGGGGGGACCGCTTACTCTTTATGGATCGAGTCGCGGCGTTTCTTGACCACCCATTTTACCCTAGCGCCCGGGCCAAAACCGGCCTGACGCCACAACATCTTCACGCCTATGCGCCTGAGTTTCAACCAGAGTTTGAGCTGCGATGGGTCGCCGTTGAAAGGCAAAAGATGTATAACCTGAAAAATGAAGCGCCTGACTTTTGGCCGAGTTTTTCTGATGTAGGTCTATCTTCCGAACTGGCTGGGACTCATCAGCTGGCGCCAGTTCACCCACTTATGTGGGAATCCCAGCTGGATGTCTATCTCTCTCAATCCGGCCTTGGTGAAAAAGTCATTCGAGCGCCGAAACCTTGGCTTAACGTACGCCCTACTCTCTCTGTCAGAACTCTGGTTATTTCCTCCCATCCGTCATGTCATATCAAGCTGCCAATGCCAATGCGAACATTGGGCGGTCGAAATATTCGTACAGTGAAACCCAGTACGATTCATGATGGCGCGCTCATGCAGCGCATCCTGGCTGCTCTTATCGCTGGGGAAAGCGGAGTAAATAATGACGTCCTGTTTACCGATGAATCCTCTGGAGGATGCTTTGCTGGCTCGTCCGACCTTGGCTACATACTACGTAGCTTCCCAATACAGGCCCAGCGAGGAACTTTATCCAGCGTAGCCGCTCTGGCGGGTGCAGGCGCTGACGGACTCACCGTGATGGAAGTGCTGGCTCGCCAGATGAAACTAACAACGGAAGACTTCTTTAAAGCCTATGCCCGGCTTACACTGGCGCTTCACCTCCCTCTTTGGTTGAAGTATGGGGTGGCTCTGGAATCCAATCAGCAAAACAGCATGGTGCTGGTTGAAACTGGCCAGCCTTTGCGTCTACTGCTCAAGGACAACGATGCGCCTCGCATCATGCTCCAGCGGCTACAATCCGCCTCTCCTTCTCTGGCTGGCGCCGCAGAGCAACTGCAGGACCAGCGTATCATCGCCGCGGACGACAACGCATTAGCGCAGATGTTCGTGACCATCACCCTGCAACTTAATCTGGCCGTGTTAATCGAAGCACTGGTAGACCGAGGCTTGGGCAATCGCCCGGACTACTATGGCTTTCTACGTGAAGAGATTTTGATGCGCCTGGATACGCTTGAGGCGGAAGGGGTTGAGGTAACGTTCGCTCGCAGAATATTGTTAGAGGAAACCTGTCTGCCAGTGAAGTATCTGCTAAGGGCCGGAAGCCTTGAAAGCAAGGAAAGCACCGGCGCCAGCGATATCAATAAGTTTTACGGGTGCAGCGCCCCTAACTTTTTGTTGACCTCAAGGGAACCACGCAGCAACGCTGGCGAACATTGAAATGGGGCCATTGACTGCAACACAACGAACCCGCATAGCAGTGGTGCTGGGTTGCCACTTCACCGCTTCCCTGGCGGCGCTGGGAATGCCGCCTTTTTTCGGTTTGATTCTGGCGGACAGCCTGCAGGTAGACGCGGGCTATCTGATTGGCTGGCTTTATATTACTCCCACATTGTGCACTGCACTGGCGGCCCCCTGGTGGGGAAGGTTCGCCGACCGTTGGGGGAAAAAACTTTCCCTCCAGCGCGCGCAATTAGGGCTGGCAGTTGGCTTCCTTATGGCCGGAACGGCCGACTCAATCGCCTGGTTTGTGGCCGCGCTGATTGTTCAAGGAGCCTTGGGAGGGGCTTTTGCCGCCTCCAATGCCTATCTCAGCACCATTGCGACAGGAGAAACCTTCGCGCGCTGCCTGACATTAATGCAGGCGTCCGCAAGGACATCAATGGTCGTGGCGCCAGTACTTTTCGGCTTTCTGATGACGCAGGTCGATCCTCTAAAAATGTACCTGTACCTGACGCCGCTGCCATTAGTTGCAGCATTGGCGTTGTGGCTGGCTTCAGAACCCCTCACCACCTCGGACCGTTCTGAAAAAGGAGACCGCCCTGCAGTGACCAGCGACGGCGAGAGTCCGTGTGAGCGACAGAGTTCCATCAGCCGCAATCGCTTGTATCTCCTGCAATTCAGCTTTGCATTCTGCACTGTTGTAACTTTTCCCTACTTCATCCCGTTCAGCCAGTCCCTGGATATTTCCGTGTTCTGGTCTGGAGTGATGTTCAGCCTGCCTCACCTGGCTTACCTACTGGCGGCATGGCCTTTAAGCAGGATGACGCCGCAAAGCAGTCCCGTCCCTACGCTGATCCAGGCGCTGCTACTTCTGAGTATCGCGCTTCCACTACAAGCGCTATGCACGGAATGGCCCTGGCTGGCGGCAGGCAGGCTCATTATGGGGATCGCGATGACTCTGGGCTTTATCAGCTTGCACCGACTCATGAGTATGGCGACCTGTGAAGACAGTAGCGGCCGCTTTTTCGGCTCTATGGACAGCGCCTCCAAATGGGCGGGAGTAACCGCAGGTTTGGCGGCGGGGATTGTGATGGCGCCCTTAGGTCTTACCGCCCCGTTTTGGATTGGAGCCCTCGGTGCAACCGTTACACTTGGATTTATCCTTCTCACCACTGTCTCTATGCGCCAATTACCGGCGATCAAAAATACGGATGATCATATAAAAAATTCCGAATAAACAACCCTTTATGGAGTCCTCTTAATGGAACTTGCCTTACCTGAACCAAACACTTTTACCCGCCACTTCTACTCGCAAACCAATCGCGAGCTGGCCCAGCAGCGTTCTATCCACGCCCTGCTCAATTGTTACTGCCGGGAAGTGGCCGCTCCGGCTGGCGAGATACGACTTTTATCTCTGAAAGACGATCACTGGCCTCATGGATTATCCCAACGCGCAACCACCCAGGAAACCCCTGAACTAAAAGTACTGGAGATCAGCGCACCCGAAATCAGCGGCCGTATTGCCATCCTGGTGGCGAATGCTTCTATCACCCTGAACTTCAAGTATCTGTCCGCCCCTTTCGGAAAATTCAGAGGACAGGCATGGGCCCCGCTGGACCACGTGACTCTGGCCTCCCGGCTCCTTGACTTGTTCGCAAAACGATACTCCCAACCTTACAACGTCGAACTTTACCGGCAGATTCGAAACAGTGCAGAAACCATTGAGAGACTGCTGGAACACTCACCCAGGAAACCAAACTGGGGGAGCGGCGCTGATGGATACATCGTTTCAGAACAGGCGCTAACATTCGGGCACCCCTATCATCCAACGCCCAAAAGCCGAATCGGATTCACAGAAGATGAGATAGGGCGATACTCTCCGGAAACAGGGGCGGCCTTCCAGCTGGAGTACTTTGCCGTCAGACGTGAGGACGTCATTGCAGATGCCGTTTTTGATGGCGATTTTGAAAACTGGTTCGAAAAACTCTCTCCACAAGTCATTGCCGCCCCGGAAGGCTACGTTGTCTTACCGACTCACCCCTGGCAAGCTCGATACCTACGCACACTGCCAGCCATGCAGAAGATGCTCACAGACACACGCATCAAGCCGCTCGGCTTACAGGGACCTGTCTACTTTCCTACAGCATCGGTCAGAACGCTTTACCACCCCGAACATCCATATTTTCTGAAGTTTTCCCTCAATGTGAGACTAACCAATTGCATCCGCAAAAACGCTTATTACGAGTTGGAAAGCGCAGTAGGTTTAACCCGCTTCCTGCAGCCCGTGTTAGCAGACCTGCCAGAGCGGTTTCCAGGATCGGGCTTTTTATGGGAGCCTGCCTATGTCTCCGTCAAGCCTGCAGACCTGACGGAGGAAGATCAAATTCAACTCACCGAAGGTTTTGGTCTGCTGTTCCGCGACAGTGTACACAGCTATGTGGATCAGGGGCTGACGCCAGTCGTCGCCGCATCGCTGTTTCAGTTGGACTGGTCTGGTGAATACCCAGTTCGCCGATTTGTACAAGAGTTAGCCGCACGTACAGGCCTCACGACAATCAACGCCACCCTGGCGTGGTTCGACGCCTATCTGCAACGGTTACTGCAACCCGTTCTGTACAGCTATTTCCACCATGGCGTTGTGTTTGAGCCGCATTTACAAAACGTCACCGTAGCGTTAGACGGAGGCCTGCCAGCCGAAGTCATGATTCGAGATCTTGAAGGAACCAAACTAGTCGATGAAAAATGGGAGAGCGTTTCTATTATCGGGATGAGTGAACGTGCGATGTCCTCTGTATTTTATAATGCTGAAAAGGGATGGTCGCGGGTGGCTTATTGCCTGCTGGCCAACAACCTCTATCAGGCTATTCATTGCCTGAGCGTCGGGGACTCGCACCTGGAGAAAGGCCTGTGGCAACAGCTACGCACCTACCTCGTTTCATACCTCGCCCGTTATGGCTGCTCAGAATCCTGGATCTACCTTAACCGGTTACTGTCTGGCGAGCCTCAGCCTTATAAGACCAACCTGCTGACCAGAGCTTTCAAGCGTGCGGATAAAGAGTCTCAATATGTAGAGTTAGCGCACCCTTTGGGTAGCCTTTGATAAATAGAGGAAGCATCCTAATGAGTATGATCAATGAGTTAACCCAATCCAGTCTCACCAGAATCGAAAACGCGGCTACGACTTTAAGAGCTAACCAAAGCGACCCATTATGCGCTTACATTTTCGACCTTGAGGCGCTTCGCAACCATGTTCTCAACCTACGCGAAACACTTCCCTCTCAGTGTGAACTATTTTATGCAATTAAGGCCAATGCCGAATTGCCGATCCTTCAAGCCCTGGCAGGTCTGGTGCATGGCTTCGAAGCGGCATCCGGCGGCGAAGTTGATTGGATCAGGGAGCATTTTCCCGACATGCCTCTGATATTTGGGGGCCCAGGGAAGCTGGAGTCCGAATTAACCGCCGCTCTGGAGAAGAACGTCGAGCTGGTGCACGTAGAGAGTCGCCTTGAGTTGGAGCGACTTGCCGCCATCGCAGAGCAACGTGGGCAAGTCGCCGACATACTTCTGAGAATTAATCTGTCGCTCAAAGAGTTGCCGCAAACCACGTTGACGATGGGCGGCCGCCCCACTCCCTTCGGATTAGACGAAAACGAGCTGGATGAGGTATTAGCGCGGATCAGGTCTCTTCGCTCCATCAATCTCAGGGGATTCCACTTTCACCTTATATCTCACCAATTAGACGCCGCTGCGCACCTGGCGCTGCTGGGAGCTTACTTCCGAAAAATACACACATGGAAGCAGTGCTTTGGACTGGACATCCAACATGTGAATGTTGGCGGGGGCATTGGAGTTAACTATCGCAACCCAGAGAAACAATTCGACTGGCGAGCCTTTACTCATGGGCTTGCGCCACTGATAGCAAAGGAGGGTATGGAGGAGTTCACTATTCGCTTTGAGTTCGGTCGCTATATCGCCGCAGCCTGTGGGTTCTATGTATCAGAAGTCATCGACATCAAACAGAATCTGGGTGAGTTTTTCGCCATTTCCCGTGGCGGCACACACCACTTCCGAACTCCGGCGGCCCAAGGACACGATCACCCAGCGACGGTATTAAAAGGAACTGCTCGCCGCCTCGATACAGAGCTGATTAATGAGCAGATAAACCTGGTTGGGCAGCTCTGCACGCCTAAAGACGTTTTTTCCAGACAGGCGGAGTTGAAATCCCTTGCGGTTGGGGACTTACTGCTCTTTTCCTATGCTGGAGCCTATGCCTGGAACATATCACACCAGAACTTCCTCCGGCATCCTGCGCCCAGGTTTCTCTACCTGCCTTAAAAGCCGTCACAGGTTGTAGAGCATCCACCTGCGTCTTACAGTAATAGTTGTTATCAGACAGACGAATAATTTCCTTTTATTTGTCTGCAACGACAGGGCCTGCACATGTCAGGCCCTGTCTCACGGGGCCAGCCGCGCAGGCGTGGGACACAAATCCCCCAGAATTGGAACAGCTCAGGAAGGGAGGTAACTCAACCGCAATGACCTGGGCGCGGTTGAGTTCCAGGAAAGCGTTCGTGCATCTTGTCGCAGTATTAATCAGATCATTTGGTTGTCGATCATGAAACAAAGGTTTTGTGCGCAGACAATCGCGGCGAAGGTTAGCAGCGCCAAGCCATAACGCATGGCTTTCGATTGTGATGGCGGGTTAGAGGCGTTTTGAAGTTTCTCGCTCATAGCGTATCTCCTCTTGGGTACAGCAGTGATGTTCCGGTTAAGCGACTGCGGGACACTCAGACTGTTTCTGTCAGTTTAGTAACCGTTTTGTTGCAGTCGTTTTACATTTCACTCAAGAATTAAGCGGTTTATCTGCTAAAAAACCGTCAAAGCATCGATCAAAAAATGACGAATTGTGGCAATGCGTCCCGCATCTCTTGAGCAGAGAAATTCAGCCGTGCTCTAATAGCGCCATTCTTTGTCGACAGGTGTGAAATGACCCGCAGAATTGCCTTAGTAGAAGACGAGCCTCTGATCCGCGCCAATTACAGTGAAGCGTTGAAAAAACACGGCTACCAGGTGGAAACCTATGATTCACGCCCCTCCGCCATGGAGCGCTTTCGCGTGCAACTGCCGGATCTGGTGATTATTGATGTGGGTCTGGGTTCTGATGTAGAAGGCGGATTTGAATTATGTCGGGAGGTGCGGTCTCTATCTTCACAGGTGCCAATCATTTTTCTGACTGCCCGCGACAGCGAATTCGATCAGATATCCGGACTGCGCCTGGGCGCCGACGATTATCTGACTAAAGACATCAGCATCCCCTACCTGCTTACCCGCATCGTCGCCCTGTTCCGTCGCCTTGACGCATTACAGGCCGCCAATCAGAAGCAGGACGAATTGATTACCCGTGGGCAGCTTAAGCTCAACATCGACCGTATGCAGGCGTTCTGGAACGATGAACCCATCATGCTGACGGTCACCGAGTTCTGGATCGTGCATGCGTTGTCCCGTCACCCCGGGCACGTCAAAAACCGCACTCAATTGATGGACGCCGCCAACGCCGTTCTCGACGACAGCACCATCACCTCGCATATCAAACGCATCCGCAAAAAATTCCAGGCGGTGGACCCGGACTTCCGGGCGATCAATACCGCCTACGGCATGGGATACCGCTGGGATTCCACACAACCTTAGGCTGACGCATGAAACTACGTCGCCAGCTTATCCTGATCGCCTGCGTCATGCTGTTGCTGCCGTGGGCGGTCGTTCAGTTCGCCAAGCAGATAGAACAGAGTTTGCGGGACTCCCAGCAGCAGAATCATATCCAGCTGGCGGGTTTTATCGCCTCCCTGTTGCGTCCGGAATGGCCGACGCCAGCGTCGATAGGCGGACGCATTCTCAACGTGCGCCAATACGATACGCCTGTTTATCTGGACGGCTATCAGGACGACTGGGCGGAAATTCCTGCATTGTCAGTCCCCAAGCCGGACGCCATTCGCACAGTCAAGGCCGCCACTGACGGGCAAGACCTGTATCTCCTGGTCGCCGCCAATGACGATTCGATTCAGTACCGCCAACCGAGCGCCCGCAGCCAGCCGGCGGACCATTTCGAACTGATCACTGGCTATCTTGCGGACGGCAAAGCCGTAACGATGCTGGAAACCGAAGGACCGGGGCAAATCAAGGCCCGTCTGGCGGGATCATGGAACAGCGTGTATGGAATGTGGCAGGAGGACGGCGCCGGTTTTATTCTGGAGTTGCGCATCCCTCTCCCCTCCTTGCATGACGGCTTCAGTCTGCGCTGGGTCGACATAGACAAGTCCGCCGCCTGGGTGTTCAATCGCCATACGCTGAATGTGCTTGGCTCTGACGAGGAGCCCATGCTGTTGAATTTCGCCCCGCCGGCTTTGATTGACAAAGCGCAGGAGCTGACCCCTGAGTTCACGCGCTTGCGACTGTCCGACGCACAAGGCGCGACGCTGCTGGAATACGACAATGATTTGATGCGCGACATTGTCATGCAGGATGATGTCTGGCGAGTGGCCATGCGACGCCTGCTGCGCTGGGCTGTGGACGGCGTCTCCCAAGCGTCCGAAGCACAGCCGCCAGCCGAAGAGGCTCCCCGCTCCACCTGGGACGCCAGCGCCGCATCCGAACTCGCCAACTTGGTTACCCGCTATCCCGTTAGAAGCGAAACTGGAAAGCTACTGGGCTGGGTGCAGTTGGAGCAGCGCACGCCGCAAATCGCCGCCGTGGCCAACGACGCCCTATTCGCCGCTGTCGGCGGCTCCGTAGCGCTACTGCTTGTCATTATGCTCATCTTGTTCGGCTATGCATCCTGGCTATCCTGGCGCATTACTCAATTGAGTAAAGGCATAGTCTCCGCCCTGGACACGGAGACCAAGTTCAGCGGGCGTTTCCAGGCTTCACGCCTGCCGGATGAGCTGGGAGACCTGTCGCGCAGCTTCAGCGAAATGCTGACCCAGTTACGCAGCTATTCCGATTATATGGAGTCTTTCGCCAGCAAGCTGACCCACGAATGCCGCACGCCTCTGGCTATCGTCAGCTCCTCTTTGCAGTTGCTGGAGAGCGCCGACAATGAGCAGGAAAAGCAAGAGTACCTGGGGCGGGCCCGCGCTGGCGCTGAACGCATCAGCGCCTTGCTCACCGCCATGCGGCAGGCGTCGCGTCTGGAAGCCACCATTCAGTCACAAAGCCTTGAAACGTTCGATTTGAGTGAGCTTATCAGTGAGCTGCAGCAGTCTTACCGGCCCCTTGTGGAGCCGCGCCGACTGGAGCTTGAGCTGCCGGAAACGCCTATCGTGGCGGAGGTATCCGCCGAGCTGATCGCCCAGGCGGTGGACAAATTACTGGAGAACGCCAGAGACTTTACTGCACCGGATGGCGCGATTTACATCGGCGTCGAAGAAACTAAACAGGAGCGCTGGATCTACGTTGAAAACGAAGGCGACCCCATTCCGGAAGACCTTAAGGAAAAGCTGTTTACGCCATTTATGAGCGTACGCCAGGACGGTGGACAGGAATTGCATCTGGGATTGGGGCTGGTCATCGTTAAACTGATCGCCGAGTTCCATCAGGCGCGCATCAAGGTGGACAACACTCCCCGCGGCGTTCGCTTCGCGATTGGACTGCCACGGGCTTAAAAGCCGGTTTCAAGCCCGGGCTTGCCGACGCCGGGCGGGCAGGCGAATGGTGAAGCAGCTACCTTGATGCAATTGCGATTTCACGCTCACTCCGCCCCCCATCTGCTCCATCAGAGCCCGCACAATACTGAGCCCCAACCCTGTGCCCGCCACCGTCTGCCGGCCGGAAGGCTGCGCCTGAAAAAACTTATCAAAGATGCGGGCCTGATCTATTTCGCTAATCCCCACGCCTTCGTCCACAACATCTATTAACACCTCTCCGCCACCGGACAGACGGCTGCGAACTCTTACCTGTCCTTGCGCTGGAGAGAACTTCGCCGCATTCGAAATCAGGTTGCTCATCACTTGCTGAAATCGACGCCTGTCGACCTCAACAATCACGTTCCTTGCGTCGTGTTCCAGGTGCAATGTTACGTTACGGGCTCTCGCATAGGGTCCATTGAGACTCATCGCCTGCTCCAGCTCCACCAGCAACTCCGTCTCTTCCAGCGCCATGTCCACATGGCCCGCCTCCAGCTTCTCGACATCGAGAATATCGTTCACCAGCGCCAGCAGACGTTCACTGTTATTCGAGGCGATCGTCAGCAACTTCGCCGACTGGTCGTTCAACTCCGGCCCCAATGTCGCGGAAAGCAACCCCAAAGCGCCCTTGATGGATGTCAGCGGCGTGCGCAGTTCATGACTAACCACTGACACGAACTCTTTTTTCATGACTTCCGCGCGCTTACGGTCAGAAATATCCGCCACGCTGCTAACCCATTTCGTCTCCCCATCCATTTCCACCTGGCGAAAGCTGAGCTGGGCGGGAAAGGACTCGCCGCTGCTTCGCACCAGCTCCACCTCCAGGCGATGGACGCCATCCCTGACATCAGCGTCCTCGTCCCGCCCCCGCTGTAATAAGTCCAACAGCGGACCGTCATTCTTTAGCCAACGAGAGATATGGGCGCCTTTCAGCGGTTCGCTGGCGACCCGCAGCATCTCCTTCATCGATTGATTGGCGGCTTCAATGACGCCTTCAGCGTTCACCGTCACGATGCCTTCGACAACCGCCTGCAGAATGGAAGTGAGATAGGCCTCCTGATGGGCGTTCAGGTGCGAGAGTTCCGCCAGACGCAGCATATGCAGCTCTCTTTCCACCCAGCCGGCCAAATCCTGCAAACGCTGCAATTGCTCCCTACTGAAACGGCGCGGACGAAAATCAATCAGGCAAAGCGTACCAAGACGATGCGTCTCATCCAGACTTAACGGGACGCCAGCGTAAAAACGAATATGAGGAGGACCGCTGACCAGTGGGTTATCGAAAAAACGGGGGTCTTTCAGGGCGTTCGGCACATAGAGCACCTCCCGCTGCAGGATGGCGTGGCCGCAGAAAGAGATGTTGCGCCCAGTTTCCGTCGCGTCCAGCCCTACTCTCGACTTGAACCACTGCCGCTCGGCGTCCACCAGCGACACCAGCGCGATGGGCGTATTGAACAGCGAGGCCGCCAGTTTGGTGATGCGGTCAAAACGCTGCTCCGGCTCCGTATCCAGAATGCACAATGAATGCAAACAGGCGAGCCGTTGCGCTTCATTTTCAGGGATGATGGGTTCCTGCATAGATAAACACTCGCCACTGGCGATGAAAAACGCTGCTCTCGCGGTTTTACATTCTGCTGTAAACCGCCCTCCCCTGATAAAGATAGCAGCCCGGGAGGGAATATCATCCCTCCCTTATTCGCCGACGCTTGCACCGTGGAGCGCGCGGGTGCGCCGTTACTGCAGTTTACGCATTTTCTCCGCGTTCGGACGCAACACCACGCCCCGCTCAGTCACGATGGCGTCAATCAATTCCGCCGGCGTGACGTCAAACACGGGATTAAACGCGTTGGCTTTTTCTGGCGCTAACGGCGTTCCCTGCACGAACTTCAGCTCATCGGACGTACGTTCTTCAATGGGGATATCCGCACCGCTGAACAGCTCAAAATCGATGGTGCTGGACGGCGCCGCCACCATAAACTTGACCCCATGATGACGCGCCAGAACCGCCAGCCCATAGGTGCCGATCTTATTGGCCACATCGCCGTGCGCAGTGATGCGGTCAGCGCCGACGATCACCCATTTCACCGCACAGGTTTTCATGACATGCGCCGCCGCGGAGTCCGCAATCAGTTTGACGGGAATATCGTCCTGGCAAAGCTCCCAGGCGGTTAATCGGGCGCCCTGCAACCAGGGACGGGTCTCATCCGCAAACACTTCCGTCACCAGATCACGCCGATAAGCGGAGCGAATCACCCCCAGAGCGGTGCCGTAACCACCGGTAGCCAGGCTGCCGGTGTTGCAGTGAGTCAGTAAGGCGCCGCGACCGCTTTCCGCGATCAGATCAGCGCCCAGCTCGCCCATGGTCAGGTTGGCTTGCAGGTCTTCTTCATGAATACGCGTCGCCTCTTCCACCAGCAGTGGAAACAGATCCGCAACGGAAGAACCGTCGATCAGATCCCGCATACGACGCAGAGCCCAGAACAGATTCACCGCCGTCGGCCGCGAATCAGCCAGAGTCTCCAAAGCGCGGTGAATGCGATCCCGGTCGGAGCTGTATTCCGCCGCCGCCAACGCCACCCCATACGCCGCCGCAATGCCTATTGCAGGCGCTCCGCGCACTACCATTTGTTTAATAGCGTCAGCCACTTCGACATGAGTGGAGCAGTGAACGTAAGCTTCCTGCAGCGGCAGTGTGCGTTGGTCTAGCAGAATAAGTTGATTGTTCGCCCAGCGAATGGCGGAAACGGAAGATTGCGACATGTGGCGCGCCCCAATAAGTTGATCAAGTGGTCAGAAAACAGGACCGGGCGAATATCTGCTGGTCCGGGCCGGCATTATACGCCATTTAAGCCCTGCGCCCTACTTATCCCCTTGTATTATAGGTATACTTGGCCGCTGATTTTGAATAGATATAGGAAGTGTAGCTGTGGCTCAAGAAAGCGTTGATTTATTGATAAATGCGCGTTGGGTTATCCCCGTCAGACCAGCGGGAGTCGTACTTGAAAACGCATCCGTCGCCGTCGCTG
The DNA here is from genome assembly GCF_057367735.1 of Hahella sp. NS-SX17. Taxonomy (NCBI): domain Bacteria; kingdom Pseudomonadati; phylum Pseudomonadota; class Gammaproteobacteria; order Oceanospirillales; family Hahellaceae; genus Hahella; species Hahella sp. NS-SX17. Next base: position 2,814,056 of record NZ_CM170632.1, on the reverse strand, counting down.
AAGGCAAAATTGTCGGCGTCTGCGAAGCCGCCGAGGCCAAGACGCGTTATGTCGCCAAAGAAACCGTCGACCTGCCGAACCATGTTGTGGCGCCCGGTCTGATCAACACCCACGGCCACCTGGCCATGTCTCTGTTCCGCGGCATGGCGGACGACCTGCCTTTGATGGAATGGTTGAGCCACCACATCTGGCCCGCTGAAGGCAAATGGGTCAGCGACGTGTTCGTACGCGACGGCTCCAAACTGGCCATGGCGGAGATGCTGCTGGGCGGCACCACCACTTTCAGCGACATGTATTTCTATCCAGACGCCGTGGCCGAAGAAGCCACCCGTCTCGGCATGCGTTGCCAGATCGTATTCCCGGTCATCGACTTCCCAGTTCCTGGCGCCGCCACTGCTGAAGAGTCCATCCACAAGGGCCTGGCGCTGCATGATGAGTACAAGCACAGCGACCTGGTGCGAATCGGCTTTGGTCCACACGCCCCCTATACCGTGTCCGACGACAAGTTTGAGAAAATTGTAACCCTGGCTAATCAGCTGGACATGCCAGTGCAGGTTCACCTCCATGAAACGGCTGGCGAAGTGCAGGAAGGCCTGGAGAAAACCGGTAAACGTCCTACCGAGCGTCTGCATGAGCTGGGACTGTTGACGTCCAACACTCAGTGCGTGCACATGACCCAGATTAACGACCGCGACCTGGAAATCCTGCAGGAAACCGGAGCGCATGTCGTTCACTGTCCGGAATCCAACCTGAAACTGGCCAGCGGCTTTTGCCCTCTGGACCGTCTTCTGAAAGCCGGTGTGAACGTGGCCCTTGGCACCGACGGCGCGGCCAGCAACAACGATCTGGACATGCTGGGCGAGCTGCAAACCGCTGCGATGCTGGCGAAAGCCGTGGCGCAGGACGCCGCCGCCGTCAGCGCATTCCAGGCTCTGGAAATCGCCACCATCAACGGGGCCAAGGCGCTGGGCATGGAGTCCGTCACCGGCTCTTTGGAAGCTGGCAAGTGGGCGGACATCATGGCGGTAGACCTGAGCGGCATCGAAGTACAACCGGTGTATCACGTCGCTTCGCATTTGGCTTATTCCACCAAATCCAGCCAGGTCAGCCATGTCTGGACTTCCGGTGTGGCGCAAGTGAGAGAACAGAAGCTGCTCAATATGGACGTCCGCGAGCTACGGACAAAGGTTGACGCCTGGCGCGAGAGAATCGCCAACACCGCCGAAGCCAATTAAAATAGCCCGCCGAAGCGAACGCGTGGGGCCGCATCACGGCCCCTTCCGACCAATTCAGAGGAAACGGATACATGACTCCCGTTGAGAACGTCGATCTGAGTGAAGTGAAAAAGTTTGAGGATCTCGCCCATCGCTGGTGGGATGCGGAAAGCGAATTCAAACCCCTGCATGAGATCAACCCGCTGCGACTCGACTTTATTGACGAGCGCGCCGCCCTGCCCGGCAAAAGAGTGTTGGACGTAGGCTGCGGCGGCGGCATTCTCAGCGAGAGCATGGCGCGTCGCGGCGCACATGTGGTCGGCATCGATATGGGCGAAGCGCCGCTGTCCGTGGCGCGTCTGCATGGACTGGAATCTGGCGTCAGTGTGGATTATCGCCGCACCACTATCGAGGAGCTGGCGGAAGCCGAAGCAGAGTCTTTCGATGTGGTGACCTGCATGGAAATGCTGGAACATGTTCCCGACCCCGCATCGGTGATCGCCGCCTGTGCGCGCGTCGCCAAACCCGGCGCCGACCTGTTCTTTTCCACTATTAATCGCAATCCCAAGTCCTTTCTGTTCGCAATCGTCGGCGCTGAATATGTGCTGAAGATGCTGCCGCGCGGGACGCACGAATGGAAAAAGTTCATCAAGCCCAGCGAATTGGCGGCCTGGTTGCGGCGCACTGATCTCGATCTGTGCGAAATGCGAGGCATGACCTACAATCCGTTGCTGAAAGAATACAAGCTGGGCGACGACGTGGACGTCAACTATCTCATGCACGCGGTCAAACCGCTCAAGGACGCCTGATGACGGATACGCGACTTTACCGTCCAGAGGCCGTGTTCTTCGATCTCGACGGCACCCTGATCGACACCGCCCCCGACTTCTTTCGGGTGATGAACATGCAGCGCAGTCAGCGCGGCATGCCTGACATGGCGTACGAAACCGTGCGTAAAACGGTGTCCGATGGAGCCCGCGCCATGGTGAAGCTGTCTTTCGCCATGGAAGAGACAGACGCCGACTTTGAACCGTTGCGCCAGGAGCTGCTGGACCTGTATCTGCGCCACATCGCCGTCGACAGCCGCCTGTTCGCAGGCTTTGAAGCGCTGCTCACGTTAATGGAAGGCCAAGGCGTTCGCTGGGGCGTCATCACCAACAAACCCAGACTGTACAGCGAAGCGCTGCTGGAAGCGCTGGGCTTGAGCTCCCGCATGGCGGCGCTGGTCTGCCCTGACGACGTCTCCCGCACCAAACCGGACCCCGAGCCCATGTTGCTGGCTTCGCGTCTGGCGGACTGCGACCCACAGAAATGCTGGTATGTCGGCGATCATATACGCGACATTCAGGCCGGCGCCAATGCAGGCATGCTCACCATCGCCGCCGCTTACGGCTATCTGGATGAACCCGAGGCGGCCCTGGCTTGGAATGCGGACCACGTGGCGCACTCTGTGGAGGATGTCGCCGCCCTGCTGAAACAAGTGCTTTGATTTCCCCTCGGGTTATAATCAAAAGTCACCGCACTTTAAAGACAGACCACGACGAGAGAAAACACGCATTATGTATTCTTACCAAGCCCCCGCCGACCTCCTGCGCGATCGCGTCATCCTGATCACAGGCGCAGGCGCGGGAATTGGGCGCGCGGCGGCGAAGACCTTCGCCCGTCACGGCGCCACCATTATTCTCAGCGGCCGCACCACTAAAAAGCTGGAAGACGTTTACGATGAAATCGAGGCCGATGGCGGCCCTAAGCCCGCCATCTTTCCGGTAAACCTGGAAGGGGCCGTAGCGAAGGATTACGACGATCTGGCCAACGCCATACATGAAGAGTTCGGTCGTCTCGACGGACTGCTGCATAATGCCGCTCTGCTGGGACACCGCACCCCACTTGAACACTATGACCCGGATAGTTGGACCCGCGTCATGCAAGTGAACGCCATGGCGCCCTTCCTGCTGACCCGGTCATTGATGCCGATGATCCGCAAGTCTGAGGACGCCTCCATTGTTTTCACGTCATCCAGCGTCGGCCGCAAAGGCAAAGCCTACTGGGGCGCTTACGCCGTCTCCAAATTCGCCGTTGAAGGCATGATGCAGGTGCTGGCGGACGAACTGGATGACGCCGACAAACGTATTCGCGTCAACAGCGTCAACCCCGGCGCCACCCGCACCGCTATGCGGGCGCTGGCCTATCCGGCGGAAGACGCCACGAATAACCCAACGCCTGAAGAGATCATGAACGTCTATCTTTATCTGATGGGTAAAGACAGCATTGGCGTCACCGGTCAGGCGTTCAACGCACAAGGCGACTGATTTCCACGCTGTACTTCACGCCGGGATCGATGTCTGCGCTTCGGCGCAGCGGAGAACAAGTGATGAGCAACACAGCAAAATGGGCGGTCTTTGTTATCGCCGCAGGACTCAGCGCCTGCGGCAGCAACCCTCCCGCCGGCCTGGGAACCCATGAGGGACGCCTGGCCTCGTGCCCTGAAAGCCCCAACTGCGTCAGCAGCTTCAGCGACCCCAGCGACGCTGAACACTTCATAACTCCCATATACAATGACAAGGCGCAGTCGATGTGGCTCAGGCTCCCAGCGGCGCTGGAGCGCATTGGCAATATCCGCATCACCCAGCAGAACGACGACTATATCCGCGCGGAAGCCACTTCATTCGTGTTTCGTTTTGTGGATGATGTCGAGTTTTTACTGGACAGGGATACTAACGTGATACATCTGCGCTCCGCCTCCCGTCTGGGTTATCGGGATTTCGGCGTCAATCGGGAGCGGATGGAGGAAGTTAAAGCGGCGCTACTCAGCGAGTAACGCCGCCGGCGCGTTTACTGCACCTGCTGATCGATCACCAGATTAAGCGGTTCGCTACTCTGGGCGCGCAGTTCGATAGGGCCGACAACGCCCTGCAAATCTCCCGGCTGTGGCTGGGGCGAGCCGGATTTAGATACCCGCGCCACCACTTCGACGGTTTCAGCGGAAGACAGTTTCGCCATCGGCCCCATGGCCATGGAGTCATCCAGGGTTACGCTGACTGGCAGCTCGCTGACAGTTTTACGCACCACCGCTAATGGCATACGCGTACCGTCTGCAGGTCGCGCAAGAATAAACACAGTATCGCCGGGCGCGGCTTTGGCGCTCAAGCTTTCCCCCAGACTGACTTGCAGTTGCAGGCTGGCTCCGCCCGCCGCCGGTTGCTGAGCCTTCTGCTCTGCCGCCAGCTGCTCCGCTCGCGCCACGCCATTGCGAATCGCCGTCGCGTTAGGATCATTCGGATTCAGTTCAATGATTCGACGCCAGAATTTAGCTGCCTCGGCGTAACGCTGCTCTTGAAAAGCCGCCACCCCTAGAATGCTCAGTGAGCTGCCTTCATTCGGATCCATTTTCAAAGCCTGCTCCAACGCGGCCCTGACAGGCGCACTCAAACGACCTTCCTTGAAAAACAAAGCCTGGGCGCGCAGACCATGCGCCGCAGCCGCATTTTCGCCTTCCTCCGTCAGCAGGTCCGCCAGCCGCCGAAATGCGTCTTCCGCCTCGACATATCGCTGCATCGTCATCAAGGAACGGCCCAGCAACGCCCAGCCTTCGACATTATCAGGCTGTTCCGCCAGGCGATCGCGCAGTCGGCGCAAAATCTCTTCAGGATCATTGCCAGCCAGGGCCAGTTGCAAGCGGGTTTCTTTCATCCACTCCACTTGGCGCAATCCCTTATAGTCGCCAAATTGCTGATACATCAGCAGCGCCGCAATGGGAACGCCCACAACCACCAGCGCTAATATCAGCAACTGACGGGCGCGACTGCTGCGATAAGCTTTGCCCTGTGAGCCCGGTTCCGCATCGTTAAGCAGCGACTTTTCCAGCTCAACATGCAGATCATGAAACTCCGCGTCGCTGATTTGACCCGCCTGCAACTCTGCACGCAGTTCAGTGAGACGGTCTTCGAACAACGCCACATTGGCGGTGTCTCGACGCGCGCCCGCGTTCTGGGAACCGGATTTCAGGATGGACAACAAAGGAACGGCGATGATCGCTATCGCCATAACCGCCAGAAGGACGATAGCCAGCCAGAATACTGTCATTCGGAGTGCCTGTTATTTCTGCTCAGATTCTTCGGAAGAGGTTTGCTGCAATAGTGTGCGCAGACGCGCTTGTTCATCATCGCTTAGCTCAGTCGTCTCTCCCAGCGAACGTCGCCTGCGACGGGCGATATACAGGAGAATAGACAAACCAAGGGTCACCACGGTGACCGGCCCCAGCCACAATATGGCGGTCTGCGCGTTCAGGCGCGGCCGGTAAAGCACAAAGTCGCCATAACGGGCCACCATGAAATCGACGATATCCTCGTCACTCTTCCCCTCTTCGATCATGCGATGGACTTCCCGGCGCAGATCCTTAGCGATCGGCGCAGAGGAGTCTGAGATATTCTGGTTCTGACATAAAGGACAGCGCAGCTCGTAGGTCAGCGTCTGATAGCGTTCGCGTCCTTCTTCGGAAGTGAACTTATAGTCGTCTATCGCCCAAACGGAAACTGAAGTCCACAACGCCGCCAGACATAGAGCCAGTCTTAATGGGTTCATGATCCTGGCTCCTCTACGACGTTTGCGCCCGCCATTTTCAAATTGCGCAGCATAGGAGCCAGGGTTTCCGTCCATACTTTTTCATCCACGACGCCAACATGGCGATAGCGAATCACGCCGGCGGCGTCTATTACATAGGTCTCGGGCGCGCCATATACTCCCAGGTCCAGCCCGAGACGGCCTTCCGGGTCGAAAATCACAAAACGATAAGGGTCCTGCAGCGCCTCCAGCCATTTCTTCGCTGCATCACGATCATCCTTGTAGTTCAGACCAATCACCGGCACGTTGTATTCTTTCGCCAGTTTCAGCAGATAGGGATGCTCTACCCGACAAGAGGGACACCAGGTCGCCCAGACATTCAGCAGCATTGGCTCGCCCTTCAAGTCCGCCGGCGTCATCTCCCGATCTGGATTGTATAGTTCGCCCAGCTTAAAGTCCGGCACCGGTTGATCCTTGCGCGCCAAGTCCAACTTGGAGGGGTCGTTATCTATGTTCTGGTTGAACAGAATAACGACCGCCACAAACGCCAGCAGCGGAACAAACAAGAAAAACCGCTTCATCACGCTTGCTGCCCTCCCAGTGCGTCAGCGTCGACTTTGGACGCCGCTTTCTCGCTACTGTCCATAGCTTCCGCCGCCGTCAACTTGCGCTTCAATTTAAGCCGATAACGCCGGTCCGCCACCGCCAGGAAGCCGCCCCAGGCCATAAAAATGGCGCCTAACCATAACCAGCGCACAAATGGTTTGTACTGCACACGCATGGTCCAGGAATCATCTCCAAGTGATTCCCCCAAGGACACATACAGATCCCGGAACAACCCTGGATTTATCCCCGCCTCCGTCATGACATTGCCGGAAACCTGATAGCGACGCTTCTCCGGATGTAAAACAGAAAAGACCTCGCCATCACTATCGCGGATGGAAACCGTCGCGCGATCGCTCACATAGTTGGGACCGCGACGTTGGGTTTCTTCTTCAAAGTGGAATATGAACCCCGCCAGTTCAACCGATTGCCCAGGAGCCATGCGTACATCGCGCTCCTGGGTATACTGAGACACGATCGTGGCGCCCATGATGGTCACCGCCAGCCCAACATGGCCCAGCACCATGCCTTTATAACTGCGAGAGGTGCGCAACCAGCCTCGCAGCCGGCCCTGTGAAGACGCGCTTTTTATCCAGGCGTCACACAATGTAGCCGCCAGCAGCCAGACAGCAATAAAGACACCCACCACCGCCATCAGGTGAATTTCGCCGTACATCCAGGGGATCAACACGGATAAAGGCGCGCTAATCAGCAAAAACGTTGGAGCCTTCCCCAGCAGCCGCCCCACTTTGGTGTCCTTCCAATGGCTGTACATGCCCACGCCCATCACGATGGCTAACAGGGGAACCAATAACGAAAACATCAGGTTGAAATAAGGCGCGCCGACGGATATTTCTTTGTCCATCCACTCCGCGACCAGCGGAGCCAGAGTGCCGATCAACACCGTCAGCATCGCGACGACCAGAATGATATTGTTCACTAGCAGGAAGACTTCACGAGAAGTCTCACTGAAGCCAATGCGGCTTTTCACCACCGGCGCCCGCAGCGCGTATAACAACAGGGAGCCGCCAATCACCACTCCAAGCATCATCAACACGAAACGACCTCGCTCTGGGTCCGCAGCGAAGGCGTGCACGGAAGTGAGGATGCCGGAGCGAACCAGGAAAGTGCCCAGCAGGCTCAGCGAGAAGGCGAATATCGCCAGCAAGACTGTCCAGCTTTTGAATACGCCGCGCTTTTCCGTCGCCGCCAGGGAGTGCATCAACGCCGTGCCCGCCAACCAGGGCATAAAGGATGCGTTCTCAACCGGGTCCCAGAACCACCAGCCGCCCCAGCCAAGCTCGTAATAAGCCCACCAGCTGCCAAGCGCTATGCCCAGCGTCAGAAACGCCCAGGCCACGGTAGTCCAGGGGCGCGACCAACGCGCCCAGGCGGCGTCCAGGCGTCCGCCCATCAGCGCTGCTACGGCGAATGCGAAAGCGACGGAAAAACCGACATAGCCCATATACAACATTGGGGGATGAACGATCAGACCGAAGTCCTGCAGCAACGGATTGAGGTCCGCGCCATCCTGCGGCGAATTAGGCAGGTAGCGCGTAAACGGATTGGAGGTGATCAGAATAAACAGCATGAAGCCAATGCTGATCATACCCATGACGCCTAATACACGGGCCACCATTTCCAGCGGCAATTGTTTGCTGAATTTGGCCACGGCGGCGGTCCAGCCAGTGAGAATCAGCGCCCACAGCAATAATGAGCCTTCATGGCCGCCCCATACGGCGCTGAACTTGTAATACCAGGGCAACAGGCTGTTGGAGTGTCCCGCCACATAGCGGACGCTGAAATCATCCCGCAGGAAACAAGCGGTCAGCGCGGCGAACGCCACGATGGCCATCAGAAACTGGGCGCCCGCCAGAGGACGGGAAAGGCGCATCCACAGCCGGTCGCCGACCCAGGCCCCCGCGATCGGCACAATCGCCAGCAGCACAGAGAAACAAAAACTTAAGATCAGTGCGAAGTGACCCAGCTCAGCAATCATACGTCATTCCCTCAGTAAGTCTGTGCGGGCGCGGCGTCCTGCGCTTTATCAAGCGCGCGCTGCACTTCCGGCGGCATGTACTTCTCATCGTGCTTGGCCAGCACCTCCTCCGCCTGAAATACGCCCTGGGCGTCCAGCTTGCCAGTGGCGACAATGCCCTGCCCTTCACGGAACAGATCAGGCAGGATGCCGGTATACCTGATGTTGACGTTGTTGCTGTAATCCGTGACGGCAAAAGCGACCGCCAAAGATTGCGCATCTCTGTTAACGCTGCCGTCAACCACCATTCCGCCGACGCGAATGCTCTTTTCCACCGGCGCAGCGCCTTGCGCCACTTCGGTGGGATTATAAAAATGATTCACATTGCTACTGAGTGCGGTCAGGATCAACGCAACCGTCGCGCAGACGCCAACCACCAGAAAGGACACGATAATTAAACGCTGTTTGCGCTTGGGATTCATTGGGACGCCTTCTCCCTTCTATACTGCTGGGACAATCTTTTGACGAGGCCGCCACGTTTCAACATCGGCGCCGCCAGGTTATACAAGAACACCAGTCCACCGGCGCCATAGGCCAACCAAACATACAGACCGTGGCCGCCCATCGCGAAAAAGTCACTGAGGCTTTCGAAGTTCATGCTTTCCCCTCTTTCGCCAAGAGATCGCGGACCCATAGGGTACGGCGTTCGCGTTCGATTATCTCATTACGACTTCGTAAGAAAAGGGAATAGCCGAAGAAGCAGTAAACCCCTATCACCATCACTAACAGAGGCGCCCACATTTCCACCGGCATCTCGGGTTTTTCCGTCAGTTTAAACGTGGCGGGCTGATGCAACGTACGCCACCACTCTACGGAATACTTAATGATCGGAATGTTGACTACGCCCACCAGACTTAACACCGCCGCCGCTCTGCCCGCAGTGATTTTGTCTTCGATGGCCGCCTCCAGCGCGATAATGCCGAAATACAGGAACAACAGAATAAGCATGGCGGTAAGACGGGCGTCCCACTCCCACCAGGTCCCCCAGGTGGGTTTGCCCCACACGGCGCCCGTGAATAACGCCAGAAAGCAGAAAGATGCGCCAATCGGAGCTGCGCATTTCAGCACCACATCCGCCATTTTCATCCGCCAGACCAGGCTGACGAAACCGGCGACCGCCATGATCATGTAACAGGACTGGGCCAATATGGCGGCGGGAACATGCAGATATATGATGCGAAAGCTATTGCCCTGCTGATAATCCTGAGGCGCAAACGCCAATCCCCAGACAATGCCGACAGGCAGCAGGATCAATGCGCCCCATCCAAGCCAGAACGACCACACAAGGCTCCGCTCATAAAACCACTTCGGCGAGCCCCACCGGTGAAACCACTGTTTAAATGCTTCCCACATAATCGCTTCTGTTATCTGTATTCAAGCTATTCGATCCACCGGCGCATGACGCCCAAGTGCAGTCCCTGCGCCGGCTTGTTTATATTGTCTCAGTTGGAGACGCTGATTTTAAGGGCCGCCGCAGCAGCAAAGGGCGCCAATGTCAGCGACATCGCCAGTATCGCGCCCAGCATGGCCAGCGTGGCGGTGTAATCCATACCGGCGGCTGCGCTCTGCACCATCCCGGTTCCGAAGATCAGCACGGGAATATACAGGGGCAGCACCAACAATGAAATCAAAACCCCGCCTACACGCAGCCCGACTGTCAAGGCGGCGCCGATGGCGCCAATCAGGCTGAGCACAGGGGTGCCCACCAGCAATGACAGCATCAGAACGCCTATCAGGGCCTCGTCCACGTGCAGCATCAAGGCCAATACTGGACTCAGCAGCAGCAAAGGCAGCCCCGTCGTCAGCCAGTGCGCAAACACCTTCGCCAGAACAAGAACAAACAGCGGCTGCGGCGCCAGCGTCAACTGCTCCAAGGAACCGTCTTCATGGTCCGCTCGAAACAGCGCATCGAGAGACAACAGTGTCGCCAGCAACGACGCCACCCAGACCACTCCCGCCGCAGCCGGCGCAAGAAAGCTTTTCTCTGGCGACACGCCCAGTGGAAACAGGCTTACCGCCATCACGAAAAACACCAGCGGGTTAGCCAGTTCCTGTGGACGTCGAAAAGCAAGCATCAGATCTCGCCTCGCCACAGCGGCGAACCCCGCCCACACGCCCATTTGCCTCAAGACGCAGCCCCCAATTGAACTCGGCGCACTTCGCCGGATAGATGAAGACTGTGATGTGTGGTCAAAATAACCGCCCCCCCGTTATTGGCTTTATCGCGCAATAACGTCTCCAGCTGCGCCACGCCTTTTTTATCAATGGCGGTGAACGCTTCGTCCAATACCCACAAGGGGGCCGAGGACACATGCAAGCGCGCCAGGGCGGCCCTGCGTTGCTGCCCCGCGGACAAACTGTTGCAGGGCGAATATTCATACCCTGTCAGGCCAACCGTCTCCAGCGCAGATATCATTCGCTCTTCATCAACGACTTCTCGCTGAGCGCACCATGCGCGCAGGTTCTCCAAAGGAGTAAGCAGCGCCTTAACGCCGGTTTTGTGTCCCAGATACAGCAGGGAGGAAAGAAACTCGGGACGCGCCTGCGCCATCCGTTCGCCACGCCAGAACAACTCGCCTTGCCGTAACGGGGCCAGTCCGCATAAAAGCTTGAGTAAAGTGGTTTTGCCGGCCCCGTTGGGGCCTTCGATCTGCACTATGTCGCCGGGGTGGACAGCGAAGGAAAGGTTCTCGAACAGGATACGGTCATCTCGCTCACACTGGAGATTCTTGGCCTCTAGCAGAGGAGTTTGACCTGTCATAGTTACTAAAGCAGCCTCTTGTATGCGCCCCTGTGAAACAGCGCGACGCGGAACAACCGGAAATAAAGCGGCGCAAGGATAACAAACTGGCGCTTTTCCCGACAAAGTGGTTAACAATACAGGAAAAGAGTTAGAAAAGTGGCCCGCTCGCGCTTAAGCTTTGTAAAAACGGGCGCATTATAGCCCAGCTTTCCCCGGATGGTCAGTGCATAGCTCTGATTAAGATCATTTTATTGTGGGAGAAATGTTAAAAAGCGATGAAAGTTCAGCCTGACGCAGCCTCAGCGCCTACTCGCACTAACTCGCTTCCACCGAAGATACAGGCGGAACTAGCGGCTATCGTGCAGAAAGTCGGCAATTTATTCTCCGCCCGCATTACCGATATCGCACCCTCTCCCAGCACAGGAACACCCAACCCCAGCCTCAGCGCGCAAACTTCCGCCACGCCGTCCTGGCGTTTGATTTTGAGCGCCGAAGGACTACCGCAACCACTGCAAACTGACATTCGTACAACGCAACTGCCTCAGGACTGGCTGATCGGCAAGATCCTGCAACTGCAAGTCACTGCATTAGGCTTAAAAGTCGTCGATTCGTTAGCGCCGCCACAAACAGAGCCTACACAGGCGCTCCTCGCCACAACACTACAGGCGTTATCCAAGTGGCTGCCATTACAGGGAGATCTTCGCCGCAACCTGGAGGCGTTAGTCAGATTATCCTCTGATACACGATTGCCCAGAGATTTAGCGCAAACGCTCGACAAATTGAACCAGGCGCTGCCAACGCCGCCGCGAGTCAGCGAAGCAGGGGGGCTGAAGCAGGCGATCCAGCAATCCGGGGCGAGACTGGAGCGTCATTTACTGAGAACATTAGCTGAGAATCCCGCAGCGACTCCAGATAAGCCCGCTACGCCCTCTGGCGCCGAGTCGCGCCTGCTGATCGCCGCGCCGCAGGATATAAAAGCGTTGCTGACCGTAGCGCTGGGCGCCACGCTGGCGCAGCTTAAGCATCTTCCTAATAGCACGCTTCCCGCCAACTGGGAGCAACTGGTCAGCTGGTTAACCCGACAGACAGCAGAGCAGCCGGGCATGGCGACCGGTGGACATCCACTGCAATTTCCGCCACCGATGGGACGCGAAGGCGGACGGCCTCCGCTGCCCGCCAACCTGGACGCAGGCGAAATGTTGCGCGCTCTGGCGCAGGCCACCGCACGCCTGCAAAGCCATCAATTAAACGCCATGCAACAAAATCTCAGCGCAGGCCCCGATCAAACCGGAACCCAAGTGTGGTTTGTAGAGGTGCCTATCGCCGCACCGCGCATGGATAGCATTCAGATGCGCTTTGAAAAGGATCAGCGCAACGAAGCCAAGGACAACAGGAAAAGCCGCTGGAAAATCGTACTCGCCTTCGACCTGGAGGGACTCGGCCCTATGCAAAGCCAGGTCCTGTATACGGAAGGAACAGTGTCCGCCACATTCTGGGCGATGGAGCAAAAGACACTGGGACTGGTCACTGAAGAGCTGCCGCGCCTGCGCAAAGGTCTGCAGGACTGGGGCCTTGAGGTAGGCGATCTGTCGGTGCGTAAAGGCGCGCCGCCAACACCTTCCGCACCGATTTCCCGCCAACTGATCGACGAGCGCGCATGACCAAGAAAGAACCGGACACGCAAAACAATCACTCCCAGGAAACGTCTCAAAGCGACGTCCAACAGGCCATTGCCCTGTTTTACGATGGCAAACAGGCGCCTAAGGTCTCCGCTAAAGGCGAAGCGGATCTGGCGGAGGAGATCATCGCCATCGCCCGGGAGCATGGCGTTCCGTTGTACGAGAACCCAGAGCTGGTGCGCTCTCTGGCGCAACTGGACCTCGGTGATGAAATACCTGAGTTGCTGTATCGCGTTATCGCGGAAATTATCGCCTTCGCCTATCACATTCAGGGAAAAACGCCGGAGGGCTTTCAGCCGCCTCCCCATGCTGATAAAGACCCGCCATAGCACATTGGAGCCGCGATCTTGCGCCTTCCGCTCTCAACGAAGCGAAATCAATCGTTTACACTATCAGTCCAGCGGACAAATCGCTTTCTTCTATTTGTCCGCACATATTTTCTGCAAATCACAGCGTATCTAATGGATGTTGATCTGCGGTTAAACTTGCCAATGACTGACCGAGCCGCCCTATTGAAGGCAGCCCGGTAAATGGAGCGTTGGGAAGTACGTTTTATTTCACTGAGAACAAGGCTGAATTATGGACTCTAAAACCCAAACCGAAATCGAAGCAGCAGTGTTTCGCCGGCTGGTCAAACACCTGCAGGACAACACCGAAGTTCAGAATATCGATTTAATGAACCTCGCCGGCTTCTGTCGCAACTGCCTGAGCAAATGGTATCGCGCCGCAGCGGAAGAACGAGGCGAACAGGTGGAAGACGCTGCGGCCAGGGAGATCGTTTACGGCATGCCTTACGATGAGTGGAAGGCCAAGCATCAGAAGCCCGCAAGCGAAAGTCAGCTCAAACAGTTTGAGCAAAATAAACCCGAATAGTTTTACCTCGATTCAGGCTCAGGGCGACGCCGATGAGCCTGAATCGCCTTCCTCAGGGAAAGTTTTGCAAAGCCATTGCAAAACTTGCAGTCGCAGCGCTATCTCTTCTGAACAAAGCCTACCCTCTCAACTCTCCCGAACACGCATAACCAATTGATATAAAAGTAGTTTAAAAATATTTTTAAAACCTGGCCCGGTTTCTGCCTTATTCAGGGAAAGCAAACAAACCTAGGAGAGGTTATGAACCAGCACGCTAAAAAACTCGACCTGACTGCAACATCCCCGGATATGGGCATTAAAGAGAGCAAGGCGGATTCAGTCGCCGACAAACTGGCGCGCGTGCTCGCCGACACTTACAGCCTGTACCTTTACACCCAATACGCCCACTGGAACGTCCGGGGCATGAGTTTCTTCGCGCTACATGAGCTATTTGAGAAGCAATACAAAGAGCTCGCTGAAACCATTGACGACATTGCGGAGCGAATGCGCGCCATCGGATACAAAGCCCCCGGAACATTAAAGCGCATGGCGGAGTTTTCTACGATTTCTCCCAAAGAGGAACGCACAGCGCCCGCTCTGATCAAAGAACTGATTTCCGCCCATGAGGGAACCGTTGCAAGCTGCAGAAAGTGTATCGACGCGGCGCAAGAAGCTGAGGACTTCGCAACAGAGGACCTGATGGTGAATAGACTGTCTTCCCATGAACAGGCTGTCTGGATGTTGGGCAGCCTTCTCGAGGAGTAATCCTCACCCAATCCCACCCAAACGATACCCGCCACTTTTATCCTACCTTCCTTTTTTGGCCACTTCGGTGGCCTTTTTTATGGGTAAGTTTTGGAGGCGTAAAAATGACGCGAGCACAAACCGGCACGATTTCTGCGTTATTAAACCTGAATTTAAAGTCATCGTGGACCTATCCACTTCTCATATTGTCGTAGAAATAAAATAAGGGCTATGTAATGGACATAATCGAATTTGAAAAAGCCGTCGAGATTGTATGGTCTTCCATTCAAGAGTGGGGAGAAACCGCTCTGGCCAACCTGCCCAGCGCTGTCGTGGCTTTGGTGTTTTTCATTCTGTTTCTGTTCGTGGCGAAAACCGTGGCCAATCTGACCGAAAAAGTACTGATGCGGTCATTGGACTCCTCGGAAGTCGCCCACTTGCTGTCCACAATCGTTCGCATTGTACTGACGGCTGTTGGGGTTTTTGTATCCCTGGGGTTTGTAGGTCTGCAAGGCACCGTCACCTCTCTGCTGGCCGGGGCCGGGATCATCGGACTGGCGTTAGGGTTTGCATTCCAGGATCTTACTGAGAATTTCATCGCAGGCATTTTCATGGGCGTCCGCAAGCCATTCCGGGTCGGAGATATCGTCGCCACGACGGACACCATGGGAACCGTTGAAGCGATTAACCTGCGCAACACGCTCATTCTGACCTTTTCTGGGCAGCGGGTGATCCTCCCCAATAAAGACGTATTCACCAACAAGTTGACCAACTACTCCATCACCCGCCAGCGCCGCCTAGAAATCCCAGTTGGCATTTCCTATGCCGACGACATCGAAAAAGCCGTCAAAGTGATCACCAAAGCCATCGACGCTCTGGAGTTCACCCGCAACGGCACGGAAACCCAGGTTTTCGCCACGGGCTTCGGTGACAGCAGCATCAATCTGGTCGTGTGGTATTGGATCGATTACCCCACCGGGAAAGTAGACTTCATGACCGCCCAACACAAAGGCGTGATCGCTGTGAAGAAAGCACTGGACGAAGCAGACATCCTCATCCCCTTCCCGATCCGCACGCTGGATTTTGCAGCGAAAGGCGGTTTGCAGCTTGATCAGATTATCAGCACTCGTACTGAAGAGGTGGAGTCTGTAGCGTAAAGTTTGCATATATGCTATTCAATTGAATGCTTTAATAATCGGCTTCACAAGAATAACGAATAAGCCCTGTCTGACAAAGAAGACAGGGCTACATTTAAACTTGTGAAACCTCAACTCGATGCGGTGAGTTCGCTGAATTAAGAACTACCTAATACCCTGTATCGAACTCCATAATTACAGGATAGTGATCGCCACCTTGCATTGGATACTTTAAGACATTCTTAACATCAATATTATCACTAACCAAAAAATAATCTAATTCATGAGATGAACTTGGATGAGTTTTCGAGCCGCTTGATGCAATACGTAATTCTTTCCCTCTAGAGCTACTCCCAATCCTTATTATTTTTCGGCGAATAGAAAGGTCAAACGGCTCACAATTAAAGTCTCCTCCTATAATAAAGTCGCCTGCAACTTTCCCTACTGCATGTTGGCCGACTAACTGCACATCCGCCGCACCTCTTCCACCAGCATTAGCGTGAAACGTAAGAACCGTAAACCCTTCATCATAAGTCGCATAGAGGGCGCTACGTCCAGTATCAGTCTGCAAATATAAATAGCCGTGCGCCATAGGTACTTGTTTAGAAATAATACACGTTGTGCAGCGGTTATTGAACGCTCCTGCTTGCTCACGTGTATATAGCCACTTCTGAGTAGACACACAGTCCAATTCGGATTTATTAATACCTCCACACTCTTGGATTAAAACAATATCGCACTCGTTTAGTAAATTACTAAGTATTACTCTTTTACTATCATTGGAAATCGGGTTTCCCTGAGAATTCCATGTTGCTACTTTCACTCAAGACTCCTAATAATCTACTTTAAACTGATGTAGCTTTTGCCTTTCACCCGTGACCACCACTGCCAGGCTCCACCTTCCCGCTCAATATTCATTCAATAAGACTAAAAATTAGCCCCAAAATGAAAGCGCTTTCATTTCAGATAAAAAAACGCCAGAAGGAAGCATCAACAGTAGGACACTAGCTTTAGATACCAGGCCGCCACAAAATTTGCAGGCGGAGTATACACAACACAGAAAAACAATTCCCTTTAATAACAAAACATTACAGCTCCCTTCCCAAAATATCTCACAAGTAGCTAATCCATCCTTCAACCAGTACAGGCTTTTAGGCTCACAGCTCTAGCCAGCTCTTTATCTCACTTAACTTTCGACTTCCCCCACAGTGTTCGATGCCTGGAAATAATCGCCTCAATCCTACCTTCCTGCGCGAGTTGCTTTAAACCTCGATTGAAGTCCTGAGAGACTTTCAAGAAATTCTTCGCCTTCCTGGAGAACATCAGGTATTGATTCTCCACCTTGACCGGAGGGTCGAGCCAAATGAACTTGTGGGCGAAGTCGGGAAATTCCGTGTTGATAATATACTGCCCCATAAACTTATCGATCAGAACAAGGTCAATCCAGCCGCGGGATAGACTGAGTATGTTTTGGCGGTCTTCCGTGACTTCGATGGTGTCCAGTCTGGCCTGCTCAAATTCAGGGGGATTCACATAGCCGCGCACCACGCCGATTTTATATGGCTGCAAATCATTCAGTGCGGCATAGGAAATACGACGCTCCTTCAAAGCATAAAACCCGAGTTCATTAGCTGGTAGCGGGTCCGAAAACTCGAACCACTGCTCCCGGCTCTTTCGGTACCAACCAGTGTAAACCCCATCATAATCGCCAGCCTGAGCCATGCCATAGGCCCTTTTCCAGGGTAAAAACTTTACCTCCACTTCATACCCGACCCGCTGAAAGGCGGTGAAGATGATCTCAGAGATAAACCCCTTGCTCTCTAACTGCTCACCGTAATAAGGAGGGTACTCGGTTGCGGCCAGTATCACCTGGCGCTCCGCGGCCTCTACCTTCTGTTGCAGGAGGCAAAGCGCGACAAGCAATAACAAGAGCTCCAGGAGCAGTCTATCGCCTCCATCTTCCTTAGAGCCGCACTTCAAGCAATGGTCTCGTGAGTATGAGAGGGTTTTGAAGTTTTGCATTATTGTTCACTTGCCGGAGGGAGCATACTTAAGTGCGTATTCGCTTGTGGCTACCACCACCAAATATAGCATCGGTGACAATTTTCCGTGCGCCAAAGGAAAAAAGAGGAACAGGACAATCCTCGTTGGTCATAGGAGGAGACTCAACTCCGCCCACCAAACCCAACACTTTGTAAGTTCTGCAAGCTTAATTGCCAAGATTACCAGACAAAGGGCGAAACTGCGCAAAATTCAGCCATATTGCACACAAAAAGCGCTAAATTCGATGAAAATAACTTGGCACGCTTCTAGCTATCTCTTAAGTGACAACGAGGCATAGAGTCCTCTTACCTGGATTCTGAAAGAGAACCGGGACTTTAAAAGATAGAAAAGGAGATCGTTATGAAAACGCCAAAAACTTTTATTAAGAAGCCTGCTTACACTGCGCTGATCGCTGCAACTCTGGCTGGAGCCATGACTATCGCTCCCGCTTACGCTGCTGGCGATAAAGTTAAGAAGGAAGAGACGGTTGGTCAGAAAGCAGAAGAGATGACTCAGGACGCGAAGAAATACTTCAAAGACGGTTGGACTGAAGGAAAAATTGAGACTGCCATTTTGTTCAACGAGAACCTGAGCGCTTTCGAGATCGACGCCGCCGTCAATGGCTCCAACGCCACTCTGACAGGTACGGTAAGCTCAGAGGTCGAGAAAGAGCTGGCTGAGCAGATTGCACTGAGCGTGGAAGGCGTCAAAGACGTAGATAACCAGTTGAAGGTTGCCTCCACTCCCGCCAAAAAGGAAAACGCCGACAACGAAAGCTTCAGAAGCTCAGTGGCTGACGCCACTATTACCGCTAAGGTAAAAATGAAGCTGTTGGCTAATGAGTCAGTTGCGGGATTGGATATTGACGTGGATACGGAAGGCCGCGTGGTAACGTTGAATGGCGCAGTGGAGTCAGAAGCGGAGAAAGATCTTGCTGAGAAACTCGCGAGTAACGTAGACGATGTGGACTCTGTTAAAAACAAGTTGATGGTCAACTAGTCGACAGCGCCCCATGCGCAGATGCATCAACAGGGCCCGAAGCCTCAAGGCTTCGGGCCATTTCCCGCTGCAAAACCGGAAGTCAGCAGCTCATTTCAGAACCGCTCAGCAGACTACGTCTCTGATAGCCCGGATTACCACCGGACCATTGCCCCCCGC
Organism: Hahella sp. NS-SX17; assembly: GCF_057367735.1. Lineage (NCBI taxonomy): Bacteria > Pseudomonadati > Pseudomonadota > Gammaproteobacteria > Oceanospirillales > Hahellaceae > Hahella > Hahella sp. NS-SX17. The sequence continues at coordinate 2,795,286 of NZ_CM170632.1, read as the reverse complement.
ACATCCACATGAATAAAAGGGCCACGGAAACTATTGGCGGAATAGACGCCCAGCCCGCCAATATAAGATTTGTATTCGGGCGACTCAGCAAACTGCTCAATCAACTGAGCCAGATACTCTGCATCATGTTTGTCGATCTTGCCGTCTTTGTTCAGATCGTCCATTTTGCCGTCCTTAGGGTCTTCATCGATAAAGACATCCGCCGCGCCTCCCCATTGGTGACGACTATAGGTAGCGTTGCGAATCGAGGCATTATAAAAAGGCGTACGAAAGCCGCTCATGATAACGAAAGATGAAACCGGCAAACCCGCCATATTCACTTGCTCTGTCAAATATTCCAACTTGAGCAACAGCTTTTCCCTGAGCACGACAAACTTGGGGAATTCCGAAGGCTGCCGACACAAAAACTGCTCCAACCGATAATGGGGAGACAGCTCTATATCCAACATGTCCTTGGTCACCTCAAGATATCCTGCAGGCGGCAGGTAAATCGCCTGGTTGAGGTACGTTTCGCTGGGATAATGACCTATCTGAAAGCCATTCAGCATTCCTTCATCGACCTGACTCGCCGGAACCAGTACAAACAGGTTCAGCGTCATTTCCGCCCCCGTGACAGGCCTGCGGATGGTCAGGCGCGTCAAGCCGGGCTGGGCTGGCGCACTCAAACGATAGCGGTGCCCCTTCTCCTTGACGATATTCTCCTGACCACTTATTTCTATCTGTTCGTTTTCCAGCAGATTAACTGAAAACGCGAATTCTTCCGAAGCCTGCAGAAATGCGGACATGACTCGATAGTCACTGTTTTCACCTTTAAAACTGATACTGAAGTCGACTTTACCGGGTTCAAATCCAAAAGCACGGGTCATCAGCAAACAGAGCGCGACGACCGTCAGTGCTCTAACCATGTATTATCCTCCGGCGTCAGCGTTTTTCCTTCAAACGCCATCTGTAGTCGGGCGTCTCTTCCGTATATGTCATTACGGAATTGCGCCACGCCGGATTCATCCATCCAGGCGGTCCAGTATTGCAAATGCACTGGGACCGGCTTGGGTAGTCGCAGTGTTGTCGGCTCTCCCGACTTGAGTATTTTATCCAGCTCGATGCCCGTTTTTCTCTTACTGCCGATCAACGCTGCGGCCAATTCCAGAGGGCGCTCAAGGCGTATGCAGCCAGAGCTGAAAGCGCGCTGGGATTTGTAAAACAGGCTTCTGCTCGGCGTATCGTGCAGATATACATTAAACTCATTTGGAAACATAAACTTAATACGTCCTAACGCATTCATAGGCCCAGCCGCTTGCTGTAAGCGATAGGGAAACTTTCCATCTTTGACTTCTTCCCAATTAATGGTTTCCGGGTCCAGAGCCGTCTCTTCACGACCCCAGCCCTTATAAATTCTAAAGCCCATTTTGCTGATAAATTCCGGATCGTCTCTAAAACGCTCCAGCATATCCTCTTCAGCAATCTGGGTTGGGACTTCCCATTGCGGGTTCACCACCAGATAAGTCATCAGACTGCTGAACGCTGGAGTGCGCCGATAGGGTTTGCCCACCACCACGCGCATGCTGAGCTCTGAGCGGCCATGATCTATCAAATCCAGACGATAGTCGGCGATATTCACCAGCACGTATCGCTCCCCCAGGTTGGTGGGCGTCCAGCGACGACGCTCCAGATTACTACGAACCTGCTCAATACGCTCAGAAATCGGCGTATTCAGCATCGCCAGGGTCTCTTTCCCTACGACAGCATCCGTTTTTAACCCATGACGGGCCTGGAAAAACCGAACGGCTTTCGCCAGCTCTTCGTCATACAAGGTCTCATCATCGCCGGCGGACGTATCAATGACCGGCCGTTCCATGTCGCCGCTGGCGATCAGTCGACGACGTAGTTCAATCACGCGGGCATCTGACTTTCCAGGCCTCAAGGCAGAGCCGTGGGAAATCATTGGCCACCCGCCTTGCGCTTCCGTTTCTCGCAAATCAATCAGCAGCTTTGACAGCCCGTTATACACCTCTGGCGTGGGCACCATAGCGCTCATGTCTTCCATCAGACGACCTTCGGCAAGCGCTTGATACAGCCGAGGAGCCAACTCGCCGGGGGAACGTTCATCACGCCAGACAGAGTCTATTGATCTCGGGTCGAAACGGCCTGTCAGTCGATCACTGGACAGTGCGACCATTGCATCTGTCAGCAACAATTCCAGCTCGAAGGCGCGCTCAAAGGTTTCTGGCGCAGCCTGGTATTGATCCAGCAATTCCAACAAAGTCGCAGTGTGGTATCTTTGCGAAGGCAAACCTTCCTGATCCGTATGCTCCAGCACACTCACCAACGCATAGGCGCGCTCCGCCAAAGACTCCTCAGCGAACCACACAGGTTTGTAAAGACTCATATCATATATCCGCCGGACCTCGACGGGATGCAACATTGTTTGCTTAGAAGAAAAAGATATCGGTTGGCCGGAGGCCCACTCCAGCAACTGCGACGGCAAGCCTGCGATCGGGCTCGCCTGGGTTATCGTCACCCACAGGGACAAGATACAACACCATGTCCAGCGTGGTAATACAGACGTCACTTGGTTCTACTCCTTAAGATTCAGCGGTCTTACCAGATAAATATTAAAACCGGGAGCCCGGCTTATAACGGGCGCCATTATAAGCGGTTGTATGAATAGTATCTATATTAGCTGATTCGGCAGGAGGTCGCCTGCATCTGACGGCAGGGTTCGATCGCCCAGGGAGAAAATTTCAATGCAACGCGAAAACGACCTGTCGCTGAGTCGTAATCCCAGCGTTCAAGCAGCGTTAGACGACGGTCTTTCCTAACGACGACACGATTGAAAGAATTAGGTTTTCCACTACGCACCCGCGTGGACATAGCAGTGCCAGCCTGCATGACGAATACACTCGAAGGCGCTTCCGGCAAGCTCTCTCGCAAGGGCAAAATGAAAGGATAATGGATGTGGCCGCCAAGAATCAGGTCCACACCGGCGTCAATCCAGGCGCGCAGCGCATACTCGCGACCGATGAGAAGGTTTTTCTCATCTGAAGGCAGCACAACCTGACAAGGGTGATGGGCGACCACAACCTTCAGTTTATCGCCGGCTGCAGCCAGACGACGGGCCACGGCGTCCGCCCTTTCAGGGCTTATTTTTCCATCTACGCGGCGATATTTATGTGTCGTATTTACACCGACTACCAACGCCAGATCATTCTCAAATTGCGGCTCTAAGTCCGCCCCGAAGATTTCACAATATTTTTCATAGGGAGCGGTTAAACGACTCCAGAGATTGAACAATGGAATGTCATGATTCCCCGGCACGGCCAACACCTCACCTGAATCAATTCTCTCCAGAAAAGCTCGCGCAGCGGCGAACTGGGGACGAGTGGCGCGCTGGGTGATATCCCCCGAAAAAAGAAGCAACTCAGGAGCCATCTCATTGAGCGCCTCCACCAAAGCTTCCTGTACACTCCAGTCCTCCGTTCCGAAGTGGGGATCAGACAGTTGAATAATCTCCATAACAATAAATTAATTGGCGTTTTTCTCTGGGTCTAAGGGCGCGACGAACTTGGCCGCCCCTGGCAGCGCTCGCATTCGCACCGGCGTCGACACTTTACGAATCTCACCATCCACCACTACTCGCAATGACTTACGGTGAGAATTTATCTCAAGCTCCCGACAGACCATGTGCTCGTAGTACTCAGGGCTTTCCGGCATGCTTAACGCCATACGGCCCAACAGTGTTATTAACTGCAATCGCTCACGAGCTTTTAGCACAATGGCGACAAAGCCAGGATCATCTGCCGATTTGGAATCCTGTAAATTTAATAGTTCCAACTGCATGCGGCTGATTGTACTGAACAGCAAGGGCGTATCGATGGCTCTGGAAAAGCCTCCCGAGGTCAACCTCATACGCTGCGGCCTGGCCTGGGTCAGACAAGTCCAGACGCCGGACAGAAACGCCACCCAACGAAAGCGGCCAAACCGTTTCTGATGTGACTCCCTGGCTTGAATAAGCCGTGGATAAAGCCCCAGGCTGGCGTTCACCGCAAAGAGTATGTCATTAACTTGATACAAGGGAATCGCCTTGACGACGCCATTAAGCGCCACATCCAAGGCCTCCGCAAAACTCTCAGGTAGCCTGTGCTCCTTGGCGAACAGGTTGAATGTCCCCCCTGGAATGACGGCGAACGTCACCCCCGTCTCCAGAATATGGGGCAAGGCGGCGTTAATCGTACCGTCCCCTCCGACTACAACCAATACCGCTTGATTATCCTTGGCCTCCCGCGCCGCCCGGCGAATAGTTTCCTGCAAACCAATGCCTTGACGAATACTGTGCGTAGATAGAATCCGCTCCTTCACACTGGCCGGAGCCGTTTCCAATTGCGCCATGGAGTCGCCGAAACGTCCCTTACCGGACCCAAGGTTCACCAGCATCACTAGCTTACGTTCCGCAGTGTGAACGTCTTTTCTCTTGAATTCAGCTACTTGCATAGTGGTTACCATTTAAAGCGCGAAAGTGCGCCTCCTGAAAACTCCGCTATTTCAATCCGTTTTACAGACATAAAAAAGGGCCGCCGATCAGCTCGCTTACGAGTTCATCGGCGGCCCCACTCCGCCAGGACTCTACTACTACAGCTTCAATGGGTCTCAGCAATCCTGGTCTCTCGCGTTGACTCCTTCTTTGACACTCTCACAAGCGTCTTCCAGTCGGTTACCCGCATCGGTCAAAGCTCTATCTACCTCTTCGCCGATTTGCTCCGCCTCGCCATCGCCCGCATCACATGCAGTCAGTGAGAACGCCAATGGGGCGGCTATAACCATCGCTTTCAATAGGTCGGTGAATGTAGTCATCGTTATCTCCTCGTTTCCTAACAGTTGTTTTATTTCATTGGCGGCGTCCTACCGCTGCCTTTCATTTGATTCTCAACACAGATCTATAATCGGTTTCTGCGGAATCCCCCGGCGATGATGCTGATTACGAAAAGCACCAGGAAGATAACGAACAGAATCTGTGCAATATCGGCAGTCGCTGCTGCAATGCCTGTGAATCCAAGTACGCCTGCTACCAGCGCTACAACAAAAAATACAATTGACCAGTACAACATATCCTTTCTCCTTACTTGTTTCCGAACTCAACCAGATACAATCAGAAGTTGGGCCAACTTAATTTTTTATATTATTTATCAATAATTTAATGATAAAACAGGGCACTAATTGAGGAAGTGAGCCGAGGCGATTACATGTAAAGCTTACAAACTCACTGCAATTATGGGTGAAGCGTGAGAATCCCATGAGCATGGGCGTGAGAAAGCATAGCTAAACGCGCGCAATCACATTCGTAGGCGGACGTACGGCTCTAAGCAGCGAAGATTGAAGTGTAGGAAGGAAAATATACCATGCAGAAAAAGGCGGGACCGCCTGCGGTCACTAACAGGCGGCCCCTATAGCAGACCCGGACAATATGTACGGACCGACTAATAAGGCGCAGCCCGAAGGCTGCGAAATCACTTTCTAAGGGGAAAATCAGCTTTCGACGAACGCCCGCTCGATCACATAGTGGCCCAGGTCGCCTTGGCGCGCTTCGGTGAAGCCGCGGGAATCAAGGATGGCGCAGGTGTCTTTCAGCATGCTGGGGCTGCCGCACACCATGAAGCGGTCATGTTCGGGGTCCATTTCAGGCAGACCCAGATCAGAGAACAGCTTGCCGCTCTCCATCGAGTCAGTGATCCGCCCTTGCGTGGGATAATCTTCACGAGTGACGGTAGGGTAATAAATCAGTTTCTCTTGCACCAATTCCCCAAAAAATTCATTCTGCGGCAGCTCATCGCGAATCAGGTCCTGATAAGCCAGCTCGGAAACATAACGCACGCCATGGGTCAAAATGACTTTATCAAAGCGCTCATAGGTTTCCGGGTCTTTGATAATGCTCATGAAAGGCGCCAGGCCGGTGCCGGTGCTGATCAGATATAAATTACGCCCTGGCAGCAGATGGTCCACGACCAGAGTGCCAGTGGGCTTGCGGCTCATGATGATCTCATCCCCGACGCTGATTTTCTGCAAACGGGAAGTCAAAGGACCGTCTGGCACTTTGATGCTGAAGAATTCCAGTTCTTCTTCGTAGTTGGCGCTGGCGATGCTGTAGGCGCGCATCAGCGGACGACCGCTGTCTTGCTCCAGGCCAATCATAATAAAATGTCCGTTTTTAAAACGGAAAGACGGATCGCGACTGGTGGTAAAGCTAAACAGAGTGTCGTTCCAATGACGCACGCTGGTGACCGTTTCTTTACGCATTCCTGACATAATCTGCATTGACTCCTGATAAAGGCGCTAAAGTTTTCATTGATCGATATTTAACCCGAGTATAATCTATCTGTAAAACAGGATTATTCAATAACTCTTATCGGATTTATCGATAATGCACTACACCCTGCGACAATTGGAAATATTTCTGGCCGCAGCGCACTTTGAGAACATCACCCAGGCCGCTAAAAGCCTGTCTATGTCTCAGTCCGCCGCCAGTGACGCGCTGCGTAATCTGGAGTCCCAATTCAATATTCAACTGTTTGACCGCATCGGTAAAAGCCTCCAGCTCAACGAACTGGGGCGCATGCTGCGTCCCCGGGTGGAAGCGCTGATAGAGCGCGCTCGCGACCTAGAGCTGGACTTTCAACAGCATACGGATATCGGATCACTGAAAGTGGGCGCCACGCTGTCCATCGGTAATTATCTGGCGGTCAGCATCATGGCGGATTTCATGCAGCAACATCCCGGCGCCAAGGTATCCCTGGAGGTAGCCAACACCACCACTATCGCAGGCAAGGTGCTTAATTTTGAATTAGATGTGGGTCTGGTGGAAGGGGAAATCAATCACAATGAGTTGGAAGTAATTCCCTGGCGCGACGATGAGCTGAAAGTCTTCTGTGCTCCAGACCACCCACTGGCGCAGAAAAAAGTGCTCACAGACAAAGATCTGGTGCGCGCCCACTGGATATTGAGAGAACGCGGCTCCGGCACGCGACAGGCTTTCGAATGGGCCATGCACGGCATTCTTCCAGACCTCAAAGTCTCCATCGAGTTGCAGCACACAGAGGCGATAAAACGCGCCGTGGAGGCGAAGCTTGGGATCGGTTGCCTGTCGCGAGTGACCCTGGTGGACGCCTTCAAGCGCGGCAGCCTGGCCCCCCTGGAAGCGCCGCATAGGAACTTCCAGAGACGTTTCTACTTTATCCTGCATAAAGAAAAGTATCGTAGCGCCGGTATCGAAAACTGGCTGGAGTTATGTCGCCAGCTTACCTGAGACGGGCAGGAAGCACTGGACGCTTCAGGCAAAGTTAACCCCATATAAAAATAAATCGACATCGTCATTGGGAAGTCGGGTGGTCTTCTCCCTCGCCATGCCGATTTTCTCCAACAGCCGAATTGAGCTGACGTTGCTCTGATCCACAATGCCGACAATGCGGCTCATTCCCAGTCTGGTTGCGCCAAAATCCAGCACCGCCTTGGCCGCCTCATAGGCGTATCCTAGCGAACGGAATTGCGGCATGAATGCGAATCCGATATCGACGTCATCCAGCCCTTCCCGTTTGATCAATCCGCACATGCCCACTGGAGCGCAGTCCTCCTTAAGCTCAACCAGATAGAGCCCGAACCCTGCCTTTTCATACATCGCCAACGGACCATTTTGGATATATTGACGCGCCCCCTCCAGCGTTCTTACCCCACGGTCGCCGATAAAACGTATCCATGAAGGATCGTTCAACAGCGCCAGAATGAAATGGTCATCCTCCAGCCGCAGCCAGCGGAGCGTTAAACGCTCAGTCTCCAATACCTTCATAGTAATAACCGCCTGTTTATTATTCTATCCAGGTTCTTTCAACGCCGAGCCAATAACGTCCTCCGCAGTCAAGTGAGTCTATCTGCACGCCGCTCAATGACACTATTGGACACTGCCCAGAACCTTTTCCACCCACTCCGGATCGTCAGGAGTCACAATAACGGAACGACATCCCTGACGCTCACATTCCATTCCCACACCGGGCAAATCGTCAATCATCAGATCAATGCCAAACAGCCTGGGGGCCTTACTGAAGCGCGAATAACACTGATTGGCGGCGACCGCTTCACGATGATCATCCTGGTTGACTACCTCCCCTATTCTCACGCCCCACAAACGAAACCAGGCCTTAACGAACCAAGGTTTACGCAGAGAGGTGGTATATATCCAGATTTCATGATCTTTGGCCAGAGTCTGCATGAGCGTCGGCGCGCCTGTGCGCAAGGCTTCACGGAACCATAGTCCTGCTGGCGGCTCAAGTCGACGCTCCCCAACCGCAAAGGAACCCGTAGAGGGGATCAAGGTGTCATCCAGATCAAATGCTATACGCACGTCATTGCCCCGCTGCAATAAAACGTTTGCGAAACCCTTGCGGGGTCACGCCTTTATGCTTCTTGAACAGACGATTGAAGTTGGAAAGATTATTAAACCCGGTCTGTTCCGCGATGAGCGCTATTGGCGCTTCGCTGTTGATCAGTTTTGAACAAGCCTGCCCCAGGCGAATCTGGGTTAAATACTGATTAAAGCTTTGATTCATATGCTTGCTGAAAAAACGACTGAACTTACTGACGCTCATGTTGTGCCGTCGCGCCATGTCTTCGACCGTCAGCTTATCGGCGAACGTCTGATGGGCGACTTCCAGAATGCCGTCCAGAATATCCTGCTCACGCCGATTGGTGACGCCAGAATAAAAGTTCGCCGACGCCAGTGGACAACAAGGCGTTTGCGCCAGATCTCCCAACAATGAAAGCAATGTAAGCAGCCGGCGCCGAGGGCCCTGCTCTGGAAGTCCTGTAAACAATCGATCTACCGCACTGTAGTCCGCCGGCCGAAATCGTAATCCACGTCGACTTTGTCTGAGTATTTCGCCCAGATCGCTATACTCGGGAAAACTCTCCAACAAGCGATCCACCCATTGCTGATTGAACCACAACACGTAAACCGTATGCGGCGCTTTTTCATCAGGCCGTCGCGAGGAGCGCCAGCTATGTGGCAGATTGGGCCCGATCAGTACCAGATCGCCGGATTCATAGCGGTCCACATGATCGCCCACATAACGTTGACCCGCGCTGTTCAGGGTGTAGGTAAGTTCATATTCTGGATGGTAGTGCCATTGAAAAGGCAGCTCGTCCAGCTGACGCAGAAAAAAACGCCAGGACGCGTCTTCCGGGTATCTGACTTTTTCATAGAGCGCTTTCATAGCCTTTCGCCTCACCGCCGAACTGTTTGGCCGTCATCGCAAAACACCCATCGGAGTCATACTATTCAGGCTACAGAGTCATTAAGAATGACCGAAAAGTATCACTCTCCGCCCTATTTCCACAACCTGCCCCTGGTTACGCCAAGCAGAATAATCCTGTTCACAATCAGCATCAGCGCAGGCAAGAACAGGAGATAACAATATGAATCAGCGTTATGAATATAAAGCTCCCGGCAATCGCAGCGTTTCCGATCCCGGCGGCGTGCAGTTGAAAAACATCCGCAAACAGCTTCCTTTACGCGTGCTCAGCGAATCCGATTTTGAATTCTGGCGCGCCTGGGGCTACATCGTCGTACCCAACGCCATCACCAGCCAACAGGTGGAGGCAGTCAAGTCGCTGCTTTGGGAATTCACGGAAATGGACCCACTGGATTTATCCACCTGGGGCAAACCGCAACTGCGCGACCATGACATGCAAGAACTCAATAACAGCGGAATGGTGGAGTGCTACCATCATCAGACGCTCTGGGATAATCGTCAGACCCCACGCGTCTATGACGCCTTCGTGGATATCTGGGACCGGGAAGACTTATGGGTCACCATTGACCGCGCCAACCTGAATACCCCCAATCGCGACGGACGCCAATTCAGTGGGTTTATTCACTGGGATGCGGACACTACACTGGAGCCGCCGACTATCGGCGTACAGGGAGTGTTGGCTTTGACCGATACGGACGCGGACTGCGGCGGTTTTCAGTGCGTGCCGCAATTATTTCATGAGTTTGAGTATTGGAAACTGCGTCAGCCTAAGGACCGTGATCCCTGGGTCCCCGACTTAACGGGTTACGAGCCTCAATTTATCCCCATGCGAGCAGGGGACCTTCTCATCTTCAACAGCCTGCTCGCACATGGCATCCGTCCCAATCAGTCCGATCGGGTGCGTATGGCGCAGTATATCTCCATGGCGCCGGCCAATGAGTCAAATGAAGAGATCACACAGTGGCGCGTCACTTCCTGGCGCGAGCGCACGCCACCTCAAGGATTCGCCTTTCCTGGCGACCCAAGAGAATGGGAGAAGACGCGTTATCCGCAAGCCCGACTCACACCGCTTGGTGAAAAGCTGCTGGGCTTAAAACCCTGGTGTGAAGCAAGCGAAGGGGAGATTTAGTCCGCTTTGGCGAACTCCGGCGGCGGCTTGATCAACTCAAACTCGCTGTCGGCTTTGCCTTCTTCAATAAAGAAATCATCGTTGTCCTGCGGAAAGTTATACTGAAAGGTGTCCTCGGTGATGGATATCACCCGGAATGAGCTGGAACGCCCGTCGTCATGCGTTTCCATGTACATCCCCCCCTGGTAATCCCACGCGCCTTTTTCCAAGGCTAGCCTGTACTTCTTCGCCGACATATCCATAGACAGATATTCCTGCTCAAAGCGACCGTCCGCTGTCCGCGTTATTTTCCAGTACTCCTCCAGTCCCGAATAGTTACCCTCGTCATCCGCGCTACCGTCGCCCTGCCAAACGCCAACCAGCGCAGCTTTGGCCTTGGTCGCATCTTGCTTCAATTCAACATCCGCCTCACAAGCGCTCAACGCCATAGAAGCCACCAGACAAAAAATGATATAGACCCGTTTCATAAGGGAAAGCCAATCTCTTTGTGATGTGTTCTTGTCATAACCGAGGCCGTCGCCATCATCCTGAACGACCACGCATGCTTACGCACACCCTAATTCTTAGATGGCGATTGGGGGAAAAGCAAATTAGCCCAGCAATTAGTCTCTCTGCAGCGGGCATGTCATATTCAAGAGAACGGGGATGCTCAAAACTCTGAAGATTCACCAGCAATTACAAACTTAACGTTCCATTATAATTTACTATCTTTTATAAGCACCTCTTTAGCTTTCTCCAAAATAATATCCACTGCATAAAACTCATCAGGCAAATCAGCCAAAAAATCCATGCTTATAGCTTTGTCTGGATTACACTTTGCTATATCACGCAATAGCTCCACATTCTCTTGCCCTTTAATCCCATATAGGTTCAGTATATTCCAATATCTTGCCGACTCACTCGAGTGCGGATTATAACCATTAATACTTAAAAAATGGCTTCTTTCGCTTTCATTCAAACTATCAATAAAAGCTACCACTGCCTCATCAAATTTTTTCGGCCAGTATTTCATACAGCTTCCTTATATCAGGGGAGCCAAACTCTTTGTGATGTATTATTGTCATAACCGAGACCGTCGCCATCATCCTGAGCGACCACGCATGCTTACGCACACCCTATTCTTAGATGGTCATTGGGGAAAAGCAATTAGACCAGCTATTAGTCTCTCACAGCGGGTCTGTCAGATTCAGATTAGACAACCCTATGCGCTAAAAGGCTTTTTCGAACAACTTCCAGGCCATCTCAGAGCTCATCCCAGCCTAATCCGTGAGGGGATTAAAAGCTTGGAGCGCCAAACTCACACCTTAAACAGGATTACCTATATTGAGCGTCCGTCGCAGTGAAACCAGCAATATCATTTGCTCCCAGACCTTCACGAATCTCAGTCATTAATCCGTTGGAGGCCTTTACTGCATCAATAGAGAATGCCCTGTCGTCTATGCCAGGAAATGAAAATCTGAGTAAATCCAAACCGGTAAGCACTTTATCAAAAGAACCAGATCCAGAAATCTTATTGTACAGCCGAGCCGCAAGGTTTCTTCGGTAGGCTATATTTATGTCCGATACAGGCTCAACAGCTTTATCACCAACTATTACAAGCCCTTTCGGTGGAAGCTCGCGATAATCATGGTCTTTTTTTGTATAAATCAGAGCTCCACCTGAAGAAACAGGACTATAAATTCGAGCTTTTTTAGGTGATACACGTACAATATCAGAGACATTTCCATCACCCACTAATAACTCAACAATCTCATCACTGCCTATTGTAACGAGCTTATCTAGTGGAAGATCGACTGCTAAATTTACTATATTCCCCCATACCTTATGATCTTTACCTTCACAGATAACATCCTCAACAAATTCTTCTAAATGAATTAACTGAGATTGATCACAAAAGCGCCTCAAATACTTGCATATGGTAACAACAGAGGTATTCTTGGAAATCAGGCGTAAATCGCCAACAATATCATCTGGGAGTAACCTTAAGTCAGATATACAAGGCAACCCTCTCATTTCTTCAAGAATTTTTTCGACTTTCAACATATTCTATGATTACCTAAGAATTGACACCAAAATGAATCATAACCAGGTCAGCACCACATCCATCTATCGAGTTCCTTCTCAAAACGATTCTACTGCCTGCCCCTTTTATAATTACGACTTACTTTTTAAAATCAGATCTTTGGGTTTCTAAAAAGTGAAACCCGCCTCTCATTTAATATTCTTAATGCCATTCGCGACAATGAAAAAGCATTCTCGTTTTCTCTATATTTACATTTAGTTTAAATTTTAAGCCACCCAGATCTTTCCTTTTCCCATTCTCCTATATTTTGCCCTTTACACACAACACACTCTATGAAATCGAGTATTACGCTTATGTTATACCCAATAAACTTTCGCTTAAGGAAATATACCGCCAGTGTTTTATTAACCTCCACCAATCTTAATACTCCCTCATAATCATTCAAGTCCAACTCCCTAAAGTCACCGTACCTATCCGCCTCTTCAATTGGAAACGTCACCCCTATTATTTCTTCTATATTTTCCTCAATATTATAGTCACTCACACTTTCACCTATTGCTTTTTCGCCTTAATCTCAACCTTAGATGGAATATTAGGAACTTTCACTACACCCTCACTTCCTTTAAGCTTAACATCCATATCCTTATGACTGATCCTACCCACAAAGATTAGACACGTCATTAAGCGACTTTCGATGCCTCATAACTCTCTGGGCTGAGATAGCCTGCGCTATGAAGGCGGGTTCGATTGTAATCCACTTCGATATACTCAAACACGGCTTCACGCATTTCTTGTCGGGTTACGTACTGCTCTCCGTGAATCGCTTCTACTTTCAGGGAGTGAAAGAAGCTTTCCACACAGGCATTGTCATAGCAATTGCCTTTGCCGCTCATGCTGCAACGAAGCCCGTGCGCCTGAATCAACGTCTGATAGGCTTCTGAGCAATATTGGGAGCCTCGATCTGAATGGACGATCGCCCCTTTGGGCTGGAGTTATAACTGAATCTGGTGTTCGGCAAGTTTGAAAAGAAGCGGCGTATCTGGTTGATTTGTTGTCGCCAAACAAGTCAATCAACACATAAGACACACCGCTATGAACAAGAATACCGTTGTCGAGTTTTCCCGTCGAGATGAAACGAGCGACCCGTTGTCAGAGCTGTTGCGCCAAGGTGCGTGTGAGCTAATCTTGGGCTGACGTCGACGCCACAACGCCACGCGCAAGGCGTCGCAGAGAAGGGGCTTTCTGCCGATGGTGCCAAACGTAATAGCCGCTCCTTGAGACCTGAAGCGTTCCGCCATGCAAGTGATGCGGAAAGGCCTGTGTGGGAGTGCATAAAGGCGTACCTCACTTCACGCTTTTGGCGAAGTACGCCGCCGCCTTTTTTAACACGGCAAGCTCTTCCGCCTGTTCAGCCAACTGACACTTCAGGCGGGCGTTTTCCTGCGCCAGCCGCGCTTTACTGCGCCAATTGTAAAGTTGTGACTCGTGCAGACTCAATTGCCTTGCGGCGGCGCTCACGCCGATACGTTGAGCTAGCGCCAGGGCTTCCGCCTTGTACTCGTCGGAATAACGTTGGCGAGATTTGGAGTTTGATGTTTTCTGTTTGGTCATAGTTCACCTCTGTAGCGTAGAGTACTCGCTTAGCAGGGTGTCTATCATTGGCGGGTAGGATCAGATCATTCTCTAGCTTAAGATTGCGTCCTAGACTCTATTAAACTTCTAAAGCTATCATATTCCTCCTCGGTCATCCAATCACCATTAGAATCAAATAAAAATGAAAGTCCATTCTGTAACTTAACTGTATTTGATATTTCCTCAAGGTTTCTGGATACCAGCAGTTCATATGGAATGCTCTCAGTAACATATAAGCACTCCCCAGAAAGAAGAGAGTTATCTTTATCATTGCTCTCTCTCAAGGAGTATTCCCTAACTCCATCTTTATTCTCTAATAAAGCTAAAAAATACTCTTTTGATGAGTCTATATCACACACTTTCCATATCTTCTTTCTTTTAGGAGCTGAATTCTTAGCTACCTGAGTTTTCTTCTTTATAGATTCTTTCATTTCTGTTGAAAGTTTCGATTTCATAAGCAGCAGCCCCTTAAAACTTTAATTCTGGAAAATATTTACTAGAACGCCCACCTGATAACCAAGGCCGATGGTCATAGCTATCATCCATATCAGAGAGTACTTGTTTAATCGCCGCCCTATCGATCTTAACTCCTTTACTTCTCAACTCTTCAAGTCTAACTAGCGCCTCTGCTCTTCTAGATCCGCCAACACCCATAGCATGCAACCCCTCATGAAGCCCGATGAGAGCCGTACGCTCCATTCCATCTACAGCTATATCCAACTGATCCCAATAATAACCATTTTCAGTATTTCTCAAAAACACTTTACCAAATCTACCTGCAGTCTGCCCAGCGATATAAGGGCTTTTTACATACTCGTCAGTAAAATCCACAAACACCTCCCTTTTATCTAGGGCCTCCAATAGCTTTTTCCCAGCATCGGTTCTTGACATATAAGAACGGACCGCATCGTATTCATTTTTGTTAAGGTCACCCCAATGCTTATGTACATAATCTGGATCTCCCTTGGCAATAGAGTCGACTACTCGTTGCATCATTCCTTTGGAGGGAGGTGGAAGCATTGATGCCTCCAATGAATCTGAACTATCAACCTCGGACAGCTGTTCCCTTGATAGATTCAGTTCCCTATTTAGTGGCGCAGCAGCTTCGACAGACTCGGGTTTATTAAGCTTAGCTTCGACAGAGCCATTTGTACTGCCTTTCTTTTTAATAAAGCGGTACTTTTTCTTAAGCTGTTTAGCTAGATTACGGAGTAACTCACCAAGCTTGGCGAGTTTTGGCATTAAACGAACTTTACTGACAGCCATCCCTGCCGCCCCGACACCGCCGGTTGCAGAAGCTAATAGAGCGGCCAGTACAATCTCAAACGCGCCCCCTCCAGCGAACTCAGCCAGCTCGGTAATATGTTGTGAAGTGGCGAACTCTTTTGCAAAAGACGCCAAAATGGCCTGTGTTTCTTCATCCTCGTATACAAAGGAAGCTATTTCCTGAGCCTCTGCTATAAGCTCAGGAGTGACCATATTTGGATCAAAGCCTAATGCTTTAACGAAAGCGTCATGATTAGATTTATCAAAATTCTCTATAAAGTCAGACTTCCAGTCATCAGTTTCTGTGTTATAAGACTCCCATGAGGTTTTAATTGCCCGATTGAGCACCTCGGTGGGACTAGCAAGCTCAAGTACGTTGTCAAGGAACTCCAACATTCCAACGCCAGCGTCAAAAATCCCCTTCGCAACACGGTTCTCCAGATCCGTTTTCTTCTGGAGAATATTCAGTTTCGAAAACTCTTCGTCCCTCTTGGCCGCCTCTTCTTTTTCTTCTTTAAGAATTCCCTCAAGCGCTGAAGCAATCTGACCTCTAGCTGCGGATATAGCAGCTTCATCCGGCGCCTCACCAAACTCGGCTTCAACCTCACTGGCAGGCAGGTCTGAGAGCTTAGCTGCGCCATCGCTGCCTAATACGCCTGTATGTACAGAGCCATCTGCAACTACTGTCACTTTATACGGCAGACCAGCAGCAGGCTGTGAGTTTTGCAGTTCGCATAACAAATCGAGAGTATGTTTATCCTCCAAGGCTTTTTGCAAAGGGCAGGCGCCCGCCAAGTCATCCACATTGCCCGACTGGCTCTCCGCCTTGGCATCTATTGCATCGCTCTTTCCACTCATGAAGCCAAGTCCTCTATTTGCATATTTGCGTTGCGCCAGTAGTCATAAAATGCCTTAAATCTATCGCTGATAGAGCCTAATGTTCGTTTTTCCAAAAAATCCCGTGTGATCCACTGGTTGTCTGACTTATCCAGGAAATCCCACCCTAAAAAAACGCAGGTTTTTATGTAGTAATAGGCATCGCGACGCGCTTGCAGACCTAAGCGCTTAAACTGGATAAGGGCGTCGTTTATGCGGGCGCGTAGTTCAGTTTCCGAGTAGTGCTGTAATCTCTGTGGGTAGGCTTCGCGAAAGTCGATTACCAAGGTGCGAATAAACGACTTGTAGACAGAACTACGCAACCTCTCTATCTGGTCCCGCCTGATTTTAAATGTGGGCCCAGAGACATATTCCACATGCCTCCGCTGCAAATTGGTCAGTGTGGGGGTGGAACGCGTGAGCTCTTCATCTTCGGCGACAAGCGCTCGGCTTGTTATGAGGCCAGCGTGATCTCGTTCAAACTTAAGCCAGAAATTCGCGTCTTCGTCTTCCATCTAAAACTCGCCAATCTCGCCCATCAGCTTTTCGAGTTGACCCTCATCGCATGTGGGAAGAAAGTCGCGCAGAATGCGAGGATCGTAATAGCGAAAGTACCAATTCTCATGATTGGGTCCACGCACTTTTGAAACTCGCCGAAAGTGACGGACAACATCTTGCAAGGGCTTATTAGAAGCGAAATAGATACCCCACCCTTTTCCCCATCCTTGTTCAAATACCCATGAAGCGAAGCGGCTGGTTAAATTGACGACATGAGGTGAGGCGGATAACAACGTTTCACCGGCGTGAGGCCAAAACAGGCTGGAATGCTGGCAACCGCTGCGTTGAATAGCTGGATAAAGTCGATTATCGATAGCGCAATCTAGTATCGCGTAGTAGTAACAAAATTGTGGACTGCGCCACCTGAGTTGCTGCAAATAGGGTTTAGCCGTCATCAACGACCACCAATCGTCAAAATCAGACGCAACATAGCGACAAAATGATAAAGCATGCCGGATACATCCCTTGTGATACTTCAATTCCGGGCCAATCTCGGAAATAGCGGCTCTGGGAAGAAAAGTGAGCGGTGTACAAAAAGATACAAACCGCAAAATTGTATTTTATTTAGCCATACAGACAATTCTCTGATTGGACTATGTCTAATGGGCCGGTCACCTAACTATTGCAAAGCTCAATCAAAACCTGGCGTCACCCGCCATGATGAATAGACAGAGCCATACGACGCACATGGGCAGGAAACTCCGTGGCGTAGTTGCTCCAGTCTTTGTATTGGTTCAGTTTCAGTTCTTGCGACCAGCGGTGGATATTGTCCATGACCGCTCCGGGGCCTTTAGTGGTTGTGGTTTTATTAATCTGCGTAGTGACCAGTTGATAGAGATCTTCCACGAAGGTTAGGTTTTCCTGCAGGGCCTGCACGGAGGTGGAGGTTGAGTGTGCGTTGACCGCAATCTGCGGTTTCAGGTCCTGCATCATTCTGAGGGCTTTTCGCACGCCCAGATAGTTGTCGTTGTCCATCCACACGCCGGGAATAATGTACCGGTCCGCGTATAGGTCCGCACTGTAGACAATGCGGTCTTCGGGCAGGTGAATGATGGTGGAGGCGAAGCCGTCCGCAGGCCCGACGTGAATCAGCGTCACTTTGCGTCCGCCAAACTGGAAACTGTGTCGGTCATCGAATACTGCATGCACCTTTTTCGGAGCCGCGCCAGTGACATCCAGATCAAACACGGCTTTACAGGAGATGTGACAGATCACTTCCGCACCGGGAAACGATTCCGTACCGCCGACATGGTCCAAATGCTCATGGGAAAGGACGATGCGGGTCACTGGGCGAGAAGTCAGCTTGGCGATTTCGGCTTGCAGCGTCTTCGCTCTTTCAGGGTTGGCGGGATCAGTGATCAATACGCCGTCCTCGGAGAGCAACACCAAGCTGGTGACGCCGGCCTCGGAAATAGTGTATACATCCTGCTTCAACTTAACGACTTCCGCCGCCTCGACCTCACCGATCATCAGCGTCGCCGCCAAAAACCAAATAATAATACTGTACATTTAAGTTTCCTCATTTCTTGTGGTTTTAATGCTCATGTACGGCAAAAAGTATTCGCCTAAAAAGAGATGGGAAGCCTAGGAATCAATCGGTTAATGGAAGGTTAACGCCAACTCGCATCGGCCATATAGCGCCACTGGCGTTTAGCCTCGCATTCATTCAATTCCTGTGCTTTAATGCGCCCGTTTAAACCCACGTAAATATGAGGAGACTGCCATGGCACGGGCTAGCGCGCGTCACATCCTGGTAAACAGCGAAGATCAGTGCAACGATCTGAAAAAGCAGATCGAAGACGGAGCGGATTTCGCCGCTCTGGCCAAAGAACACTCTCAGTGCCCCTCCGGCCGCAATGGCGGTGAGCTGGGCGAGTTCGGCCCAGGTCAAATGGTTAAAGAATTCGATCAAGTGGTTTTCAGTGCGGAAGTCGGCACTGTTCAGGGTCCAGTCAAGACTCAGTTCGGCTACCACCTGTTGGAAGTTACCAAGCGCACTGACTAAGAGCGCCGAGGGCGATGTTCATAACGTCGCCCTTCTCTCCCCCTTCCCCTTTATTCCGTAATCAGTCCCTCTTTTTCCACTTTCCCTCTTTAAATTTCCCGACTTTCCCTCCATAAATAACTTCAACCTTTTATCCGACCACCCCATAACGGTCCGCCCATGCAGCAAGACGTTTCTCCAGCCCGCATCGGGGCGCTCAAAGCCACGCTTGAGTTTATTCTTCCTTACAAACGACAAATCGTATTCGCACTCTGTGCGCTGTTTTTCACCGCCGGCATCACGCTGTCCATTGGTCAAGGCGTGCGACTGCTCATTGATCAGGGCCTGGCGACGCAGTCTGAGCAGATGCTGTCACGCTATGTGCTTATCTTTCTGGGCCTGATTGTGGCGCTGGCGCTTGGCACCTTCACTCGCTACTACTGGGTGACCTGGCTAGGCGAACGTGTGGTGGCGGACATTCGACGCAAGGTATTCGACCACCTTATCGAACTGCATCCCGGCTTTTTTGAGAGCAATCGCGGACTGGAAATTCAAACCCGCCTCACCGCTGACACCACCCTGCTGCAATCGGTCATCGGCTCCTCCGTCTCGGTGGCGCTGCGCAATATCATCATGATGATCGGCGGTATTATCTGGCTGTTCATCACCAACGCCAAACTAACCGCTATCGTCATGATTTCCGTGCCACTGGTGGTGTCTCCCATTCTGATATTCGGTCGCCGCGTGCGCGGCCTGTCCCGGCGCAGTCAGGATAAAGTAGCGGATGTCGGTTCTTATATCGGCGAAGTGCTGGGGCAGATCAAAACCGTTCACGCCTACAACCATCAACAGTTAGATAAACAACGCTTTTCGGAACACGTTGAAGACGCCTTCAGTGTCGCCAAGGAACGTATCGTGCAACGCGCCATTCTGGTGACGGTTGTCATCGTCCTGGTGCTGGGCGCGGTAGGCGCCATGCTGTGGATCGGCGGCCTGGATGTCATCCAAGGACGCATCAGCGGCGGCGAACTGGCGGCGTTCGTGTTCTACAGCGTGCTGGTGGGAGCGGCGGTGGGCTCCGTCAGTGAAGTGATAGGCGAACTGCAAAGGGCGGCCGGCGCAGCGGAGCGTATCGTGGAGCTGCTGCAGTCGAAGAATGAAATCACAGCGCCGCAATTCGGCGCCAAGCGCCTGCCGGAGCAAATTCCCGGCAACTTGTCGATTCGAGACGTCAGCTTCTCCTACCCAGCGCGTCCGGACGCCAATGCTATTGACCATTTGAACCTGGACGTTGCGCCAGGAGAAACCCTGGCGCTGGTGGGGCCATCCGGCGCAGGCAAGTCCACTCTGTTTGACCTGCTGTTGCGTTTTTTCGATTGCAAGGCTGGAGAAATCCGTCTGGAAGGCGTGGATATTCGCCAGCTTGAACCTTCCGACTTACGCCGCTGTTTCGCCCTGGTGTCGCAAACACCTGCGCTGTTTTTCGGCTCTATTGAAGACAACTTACGCTACGGCAAACCTGACGCCGCCCAGGAAGAAATCGAAGCCGCCGCCAAAGCTGCGAACGCACATGAGTTTATCGCCGCACTCCCACAGGGCTACAAAACCCGTCTGGGGGACGCCGGGCTCGGTTTGTCCGGCGGTCAGAAGCAACGCATCGCCATCGCCCGCGCTATACTCACCGACGCTCCCATTCTGTTGCTGGACGAAGCCACTAGCGCGTTGGACGCACAAAGCGAATATCTGGTGCAGCAGGCTCTGGAGCGCCTGATGGAAGGACGCACGACACTGGTGATCGCTCACCGTCTGGCGACGGTGAAAAATGCGGACCGCATCGCCGTGTTGAATCACGGCCGACTGGAAGCTCTGGGCTCCCACAGCGAGCTGATCCGCGACAGCGAACTCTATGCGCGTCTGGCGGATCTGCAATTCAATACGGAATGGGAAGAGCCGGTCATCGAGTAATTCGGGGCCGGTTAGTTGACCTGTGACTCGGGCTCGCCCGCATCTTCTTCATAAGTCGGCAGACGGCAAAGGTATAAGGTCGTGCAGGCGCCAATGCCGCTGAGCATGATCAGGCTCCACAGCTTGCCGACGATCACCATGGAAATCGTGAGTCCCAGCCACAGACAAATCAACGCGCGCAATCTCACCTTGCGGGTGACGCCGCGCCCTGACTCAAAGTTCTTCACGATCGGCCCCAAATGACGATGGGACACCAGCCAGTGGTGAAATTTCGGTGAAGAGCGCGCGAAACAGGCGGCGGCGAGCAGAATAAAGGGCGTGGTGGGCAGTAACGGCAGCACAATGCCAATAACGCCAAGCACAACGGAAGTCCAGCCAACGACGACCAGCAGTATGTGAAGTGATTGTTTACGCATGTCGCGCCAGTCATCCAAAAATTGAAATTCAGGGAAACTCCGCAAACGTCAGCCAAAACGTTTTCAGGAGGCCCATATGGCCAATGCTAGTTTCAAATACGGACCATAGCAAATTCAGGCGCTCGGCATATTGACCTGCGTCGGCTGGCGGTACACTCTGTTGAGGGCCGTTGTTAATATCAACGATTCTCTAAACGATACAAATAGTTAGCCCGTCTCTACCGGGGCTGACGCGAACAAGCACAGAGCCAAACCACTCCTTACGCGCAGCGGAGAGATCCATGAAACAAGAAACTATCGCCATCCATGGCGGCTTTGCCGGCGACCCGACCACTCATGCCGTCGCGGCGCCGATATACCAGACCACCTCCTATTATTTCGACAACACCCAGCATGGCGCTGATTTGTTCGATCTGAAAGTGGAAGGCAATATTTACAGCCGTATCATGAACCCGACCAACGCCATATTGGAGCAGCGCATGGCGCAGCTGGAAGGCGGCATTGGGGCCTTGGTGATGGCTTCCGGCATGGCGGCGATCACCGCCACGATTCAAACGCTGACCCGCGCCGGCGACAATATTATCAGCGTCAACCAACTATACGGCGGCACTTACAACCTGTTCGCTCATACGCTGCCGCAATCCGGCGTTACCGCGCGCATGTTCAACAGCGACGATCCCGCTTCCATGGAAGCGCTGATCGATGAAAACACCAAAGCCGTATTTTGCGAATCCATCGGCAATCCCGCCGGCAACGTAGCGGATCTGGAAGCGCTCGCCGCTATCGCCCACAAGCACGGCATACCAGTGATC
This sequence comes from Hahella sp. NS-SX17, assembly GCF_057367735.1. Taxonomy (NCBI): domain Bacteria; kingdom Pseudomonadati; phylum Pseudomonadota; class Gammaproteobacteria; order Oceanospirillales; family Hahellaceae; genus Hahella; species Hahella sp. NS-SX17. The sequence continues at coordinate 2,773,335 of NZ_CM170632.1, read as the reverse complement.
GTCGATAATACCGTCGCTACGCCGGTGCTGTGTCGTCCATTCGATTTCGGCGCGGATATCGTGGTGCATTCGTTGACCAAATACATTGGCGGTCATGGCACCACTATCGGCGGCGTGATCATTGATTCAGGACGCTTTCCCTGGAAGGACAACCCCCGCTTTCCGCAGCTCAACGAGCCTGACCCGTCCTACCACGGCGTGGTGTATACCGAAGCACTGGGCGACGCCGCCTTTATCGGTCGCGCCCGGGTAGCGCCGTTGCGCAACATGGGCGCAGCCCTGTCTCCATTCAACGCGTTCCTGATTCTGCAAGGCGTTGAGACGCTATCTCTACGCATGGAAAGGCACGTGGAAAACGCCATGGCGGTATGTCAGTTCCTGGCCTCCCACCCCAGCGTAAGCTGGGTGAAATATCCCGGACTGGAGAGCAGCCCTTATTACGAGCTGGCGCAAAAGTACATGGGCGGCAAACCTTCCTCCGTACTGAGTTTCGGCATTAAAGGCGGCAAAGAGGCCGGCGGGCGTTTCATTGACGCCTTGCAGATGGTCAAACGGCTGGTGAACATCGGCGACGCCAAAACCCTCGCCTGTCACCCCGCCACCACCACGCACCGGCAGTTGGATGAAAAAGAGCAAGCCGCCGCCGGCGTGTCCCCGGATATGGTTCGACTGTCCATCGGCATTGAGCATAAAGACGACATCATCGCCGACCTGGAGCAGGCATTGGCGCAGGCGACGCTATAGTGGTTTTGTCGTAGTTGGTTTGCAGAAATAGAAGTGCAGGAGGCCAACGCCAGGTTGGCCTTGCCTCGCTTTAGTTGGTGAGAGCCACTTTGCTCAAGTACTCAAATAGATTCGTGTAGCCGCTGCTTTGCCAGCGCTCTTGCGCATGGTCCCAATAACACAGTTCCGACTGACATACGCCATCCCGCACATCGAAGCCGAAGAAGTCCCCGTTGTTATTCTCTGAAATCAACACGCGGCCTGCGCGGAGGTGGGCGAACTCAGCGTTGATATCGATCAGATTCCACTCACTGCCGGCTTCCAGAGAAAAGACATTGCCGAAGGCGAAATAACCGCCGCCGTATTGCAGCAAAAAGTCTTTGTACTCCTGCGGCAGCCTGGCTTTCAACAACTGCTCCGCACGGGCGAGGCTATCCTGATCCGGAGCATCGTCCGGCTCAAAATCAAACCAGAAAGGATGCGCGCTCTTGGCTTCACAGACACACTTTTTAAAATCTTCAAAATTCATTGTTTTTATTCCTTTGAAGTCATGAAAAGAATGCCGCTGATAATATCTCAGGCTTCGCGACAAAGCACCTGGTTGCAGATAACGCCCCCCGCGCCTCAGCCTCCGCTAAACTCCACATTTGACCACACTGTCACATCGACTTAGATTGAAAGATTGTATGACTGTACTCAAGCGTGTGAAAAATGAACCATACCGCCATCAATTTAAAAGAAAAATTCTCCAAGTTCAGTGAGCGTTGGTCGCCGCGGGTGATTGCGGAGATGAATGATTATCAATTCAAGATAGTTAAGATTCAGGGTGAGTTTGTGTGGCATCGCCATGAGGACACGGATGAGGTGTTTATGGTGATCGAAGGTGAAATGAGCATTGAATTTCGAGATGGAAAAGTGAAGCTGGAAGCGGGAGAAATGTTTGTCGTACCGGCAGGCGTGGAACATAAGCCTTTCGCTGAGAGCGAGTGCAGGGCCATGCTGATTGAGCCCAGAGGCGTAGCGAATACCGGCGACGCTGGCGGAGAGCGAACGGCGCAGGATAATGTCTGGGTTTAACCCAGACTGCAACCCCACTTAATCCATTACAACGAAAACAAAGACTAAAGCGAGCGCTATGATTCAGGACATCACCGCCAAGTTGTACTCAGACATTCCGGTCGACACGCTGTACCACTACACCACGTTTTCAGGCCTGCTGGGCATAGTGGAAAGCGGCAAACTGTGGGCCAGCGATATTCGCTATATGAACGACTCCGCCGAGCTGAAGCATACTGCCGACCTGATCAGTGCGGAAGTGGACCGCCGCATTGCCGACAGTCATCCCAAACCGGGCCTGCTGCACCAGTTCCGGGACTGGATCGCTCATCGCATCACTAATGGGCACATGCTATTTGGGGCGTCGTTTCGCTCCAACGGCAATCTGTTGAGTCAGTGGCGCGGTTACAGCTCTATGGGCAAAGGCGTCAGCGTGGGCTTCCCCGCTGCGCATATTCTGGAGTGCGCCAGCCAACAGTCGTTTCAGGTAGGCAAATGCATTTACAGCCATCAGGAACAAACCACTCTCATTCGCCAGGTAATGGATGTGGTGGAGGCGCTGGCTGAGCAGCACGGCGAGCACGCAGGCCCCACCCAGTTTCCGCCATCGCAGTCCTACCATGGCGTGTTTGAGATGATCGAGTCAGACCTGCTACGTATCGCTGCGATATTAAAACATCCATCCTTTCAGGAAGAGGAAGAGTGGCGCATCGTCTCACCCGGCGTCACAGACTACCTGAATTCACCGGTGAAGTTTCGGGAAGGCGCTTCCATGCTGGTGCCCTACTTCGAGTTCAACCTGACCACCCCCAGCAGCGACAACCACTATCTCGAACATATCTACCTGGGACCCACTCCCAACATCAATCTGTCCATGAACTCACTCAATATGTTCCTGACCAAGCACCGCCTGAGACCAAAGCATGGCATAACCTATTGTCAGATTCCCTATCGGCAGCGGTGAACCGCGAGTCAAACAAAGCTTTCAGCGATCACAAGCGGATTCTCGCGATTATTGCGATCAAGATTGAGCAACGTTGTCAGATAATCTCTGTGCCGTTGCTCACGGCAGAGCGCTGGGAGCATTTCCAGCAGGTCTTTCTTAGTAAGTTCCTCGCCATTGTATCGAGGCGCGGACGCGTCGAAGCAAGAGGCTTCGATATCATCGAACACCGTCATTTCCACAGGGTCAGCCAAGGCGATGTTGAGATTAGGCAGTAGTTGTTTGCGTAGTTTTAAGATAGTCAGATACAGGGCGCTGAAGATAATAAATTCATTCATCTCCGCCTGATCGTCGCTGGCGTCGTATTCCTCTTCGAAGGGCTCCCAGTCAATCATTTCGTAGCGGATCATATCCAAGAGTTCATCGCCACGAGTGCGGTCGTTATCAAGGTATTCCGCCACATTGGACAAGTAGCCGCGCACAGAAGTGCGCTCAGCGATGGCGTCGCCGCAGGCGAAATTCAGATACCAGTTCTCCTGCTCCTGGCCTATGGCGATCCAGTCGAGTCTGTCCGGATCGCTCCAAAGCGTTCTCATGCGCTCATTGACAGGAAGCGCTTTGGAAAAGGCCTCGCTGTAAAAGGCGTACATAGCGTCGAGGATATCTTCGTAGGTTTTCACGAGCGGTTCTCTTTCAGGTTAGCGTTCAGCGATAGTATTCATAACAAACCCAGGCGCCACATCCAAGTGGGAATCAATGTAGGGGCAGTAAGACGCCCGAACGTAACAGGCGCCACGGGGCCAGCGCGTAGTGGCTGGCCCCGTCCAAGAGGAAACGTCAATCGGATTGTGTGATCGGTAACTCGCCAGGATTGAAGTGATCCACTTGAATAGCGTCTTCCACCGCTTCCTCCGCTTCACGGTATCGCTCAGCTTCATCCGTGGTGAGAATCTTCTTACTCACCGCCGCCTCCAGCATGTCGTGCAGGCTCTCATCAGGGATATCCCCTGCTTTGACGGCTTTCTTGAGACGCTTCTCAACATTGGCCACGCCCACTTTTTTCAGGAAGGCGTTTTCGATTCTGCCCACAGGATCATCCGGGCGGGTATTCCGGTACACGCCATCCACCAGCCTGTCGCGCGCGTCGGAAGGTTGCAGCAGCATCTCAGCGATCTCACGACAGACCGCATCATCTGGACGTTCATAGTGACGCCCAAGCGGAAACACCAATGGCCTCAACAAGACGCCCAGCGCCTTCACTGGATAATTGCGCAGAACCTCATGTAACGCATTTTGAATTTCGGACTGGCAATAGCGCATCGCCCAATGCATCAGAGGCAGGTCCGACTTCGGACAACCATCGTCATGAAAACGTTTCAGCACGCTGGAGCCTAGATAGAGATAACTCAAACAGTCCCCCAAGCGACCGGAAATCATTTCCCGACGTTTCAGCTCTCCCCCCAGAGTGGCCAGCGTCACATCGCTCACCAGGCCGAATGCCGCCGCCAGACGCGACATATGACGGAAATAGGTTCGGGTCTCCCGCGCCATCTCCGGCGCAGACGCCAGACTGCTTCCAGTCAATCCCAGTACCAAAGACCGGGCCGTGAGCTGCAGGTTGCGCCGAATATGTTTGAAGAAGATGTGATCAAACTCATCCAGCGCCTTCTCTTTGTTCGGATTCTGCGCCGCTTCCATTTCCTGCAGCAGGTAGGGATGGGCGCGAATCGCTCCCTGTCCGAAGATCATCAGGCTGCGAGTCAGAATATTAGCCCCTTCCACTGTGATGCTGATGGGAATCGCCTGATACACCCGCGCGATGTAGTTGCGTGGCCCCTTGATCACGCCTCGCCCTGCGTGCACGTCCATGGCCGCGCCAACCACTGCACGCATTTTTTCCGTATTGTGGTACTTCAAGATCGCTGACGGCACCGCTGGCTTTTCGTGATTATCCAGCAGCCCCGCAGTCATTACTCTCGCGCTGTCCATCAAATAGGTCAGCCCGCCGATCCGCGCCAGTGATTCCTGAACCCCCTCGAAGTAGCCTACCGGAAGGTTGAACTGCTCACGGATGCGAGCATAGGCGCCGCTGGTAAGACTGGAAAGTTTGCCTGCTCCAGCGCTTAACGCAGGCAACGAAATAGCGCGTCCCACAGATAGGCAGTTCATCAACATGGCCCAGCCTTTGCCGATGTATTTTTCGCCGCCGATCAGGAAGTCCATGGGAATAAAAACATCTTCTCCCCAGGTAGGCCCGTTCATAAACACCGTGTTGAGAGGCAAATGGCGCGCGCCGGTTTGCACCCCGGGCGTACTGGTGGGAATCAAAGCACAGGACACGCCCCGATCAACTTCATCGCCAATCAAATGATCCGGGTCATAAACTTTAAAGGCAAGACCCAATACTGTCGCCACCGGAGCCAGAGTGATGTAGCGTTTGTTCCAGCTCAAGCGCAAACCGATGACTTCTTTTCCTTCCCACTCCCCTTTACAGACGACGCCTTTATCCGTAATGGCGCCAGCGTCGGAACCTGCGCGCGGAGACGTCAGGGCGAAACAGGGAATCTCCTCGCCTTTGGCGAGACGCGGTAAATAATAATCTTTCTGCTCGTCCGTTCCGTAATGCAACAACAGCTCTCCAGGCCCCAGCGAGTTGGGGACCATGACAGTCACGGCTCCGGTAATGCTGCGGGTTGCGATTTTCATCACCGCGGTGGAATGCGCCAGCGCTGAGAGCTCCAGGCCTCCATATTTTTTGGGGATAATCATGCCGAAAAAGCCGTTATCCTTGATGAACGTCCAGGCCGCGGGGCTCAGGTCGTAGCGCTGATGGGTGATTTCCCAGTCGTTAAGCATCTCGCATAACTGCTCCACCGGGCCATCGATAAAGGCTTTGTCTTCTTTCGTCAGAGTGGGTTTGCTCATAGTGAGCAGTTTGTTCCAGTCCGGCATGCCTGTGAACAAATCGCCGTCCCAGCTAACCGTGCCCGCCTCAATCGCCTCTTTCTCAGTATCGGAAATACCAGGCAGTGTTTTGCCAACCCAGGCGAGAATGGGCGCCGTGATATAACGCCGCCGGATGGAAGAGGAGTTAAGCAGCACCGCCACAGCAATGAATATTCCCCAAACAACCAATAACCCCGCAAAACCAGGGTCAGTGAATGAGAAAGCCAAAGCGGCGATGGTGAAAAGTACTGTCCAGGACAACGCGCCGGCGCCGAGATAAGCTAGCGCCAACGCCGCCAATAACAGAAGCAATACGGTCATGTTCTCCTCCTTGGAGTGTTGCGAGCTCAACCAAGGACTGAACGCTGACGAGAGGCCGTTATCTCTTCGCCAAAAGAACGATGCTAATGCCGTTCATAGCGCGCTCAACTGCGTCCTCAAACCTGGAAATAATTCAGAAATTCATTTAAAAACCTGCACTTCCGATTAAATCCTATGTATTAATTACCGTAACACGTAATACGCGGGAGATAATGTTTTTCCCTATCAATCTTTGCTTACAGATAGGTAATATACGCGGAAATTCCATGGATAGAACCTGTGAACAAATAAATATAAAACATTGCTGAAATACGAGGTAATTATGCAGTCTTTGACTGGATACACAAATGGCGGCGACGGTCAGCCCATATTGCTACTGCACAGCTCCATGAGCTCCAAGGCGCAATGGAAAATGCTCACCAGCCAGCTGCAGGATAACTATAGAACGCTTGCGATAGATTTGTGGGGATATGGCGAAGCTCCCTATCCTGCGCACTTGGCGGAGCACTTCAGTCTGCAGAATGAAGTTGATCGCGTTGTCGCCGTATTGGCGCAAGCAAAGGCGGACACAGCGCCGTTACACGTGATTGGGCACTCCTACGGAGCGGCGACCGCATTGAGGTTCGCAACGCAGTATCCTGAGCGCGTTCTCAGCCTGACCATCTACGAGCCGGTCGCCTTCCATCTGTTATCCCGCGAGGAACCTGCGTTTCTGGAAATTGCGGAGGTGGTGAAGAAGTTAGAGGATACCATCGCGCAAAACGACGAGATGGGGGCCACTCAGCAGTTTATTGATTATTGGTCTGGTCCGGGCGCATTCAAACGCTACCCTATAGATATTCGCAACGCCCTGAGCGGACAAATCCGAAAGGTGGCGCTGGATTTCAAAGCGCTGATCGAGGAGCCCACTCGGTTGGAGGACTACGTCAACTTTCCCTTCTCCACTTACTTGATGGCGGGAGCGCAGAGCCCCCTGTCCTCTCGACGCATCAGCGAGCGGTTACGGGAATGCCTGCCTAATCTGGAGTTCAAACAAACACCTTGGGGACATATGGCCCCTATCACCCATGTCGCAGACATCAATGAGCTGATTCTCGCGCGTTTTATGAACTAGGCGACTATCAATCAGGCAGACAAATAGCTTCCTTCTATTTGTTTTCAACTACATGTTGTTTGCGACTACAGGGTGTCTGCAACAGCAGAGTCTGCACAGGTCAGGTCCTGTCTCCCGCGGCTAGCCGCTGCGCAAGCGCATACATACGCTTGAGTATTAACAGGCCAATATCACTGCCCTGTTAAAATAAGTCTTGGACTCTTTTGGGGAGACAAAAAAATCCCCGCATCAGCGGGGATTTTTTTAACAAAGCAGAGTCAGGTGAGCCTTATTGGCCTGCGCTAGTGATGATCCAACGCTGGTTGTTCGCCCCGACCCAATCCCACTGACGCAGTCTTGCGCCGTTGTAGGTTCCGCCTGCTGCATCCACATCCAACGCTTTGCCGCTGTGTACGGCAATCAGACGATAAGTTCCATCCGTGTTCTTAAACGCCTGCCACTTCTGGTTGTTGCTGTTGTTGCAAGTCCACTGCCCAGCGTATGCGCCGTTGTACTGGCTCGCGCCAAACAGATCCAGACACTTACCACTGTTGACGGATTTGATCTGATGAACGCCATTGCCCAGGTGAATAAACTGCCAGCGCTGATTGTTGCCGCCGTGGCAGCTCCACTGGATGACAGATGCGCCATCGCGACGTTCGCCGCCATAGACGTCCGCACACTTGCCAGAGTTCTTGGCTTTCATGGTGTAGATATTGGAAGCGCCATTATTATCGCCGCCGTTATTGTTATCTCCACCGTTGTTATCACCCCCGTCAGGGTTGCCTCCGCCTACTTTCGTTGGCATAAAACCGGCCATTTCAGTACGCACATTGTTGATTGCGCGCGCGGCGTCCGCTTCATTGGAATAGCCCGCCGCCACACCACATGGCAAACCGTTGCACTGCAAATTTGGATTGGAGAACTTGGGAGCTTTCGGTGCGTTAAACAGCCACTCATACGTCATAATGGTGCCGAAAACGCCATCAACGCCATGACCAACCCCGTAACGATAACGCGAGCCGCTTTGGTCGCCCTGACGTCGGGAGTGATTCAGGCCCATGGTGTGCCCCAGCTCATGCGCCATAGTCGTCGGTCCGCAGCTCGGCCCCACCACGCCGTACGACCAATTACGGTCCACCGCAACATAGGCCACGCCGCAGGAACCTGTGCGGTGGAGTTGGGTTACATAGTCCGCGCCCACTTCCTGACGCTTCTGATTGACCCAGGAGTCCACTCTCAGGTTGCCCAACACTTCCGTCATGTTGGAGCCGGTTTCTTCGTGAGCGTATGCGCCGACCAGACGCAACTGGACGTCAACCTGGCTGTTGACGAACATGGTGTTCACCTGGCTGACCCAGTTACGGATAGCAGTGTTCGCGTCGCCTTTGAAGTAATTGTAAGTATAAGAGTCATACACCACCATCAAATCGACGGTGACGGCATGGGAAGTAGAAGCGGCGGCCGCGAGGGTGCTTGCGGCCAGAATTCTTTTGAGGCTGTTTTTCATTTTTTATACCAACTTTCCTGCTCCATTGATGGGAGTATTCCGATAACGAAAAGCGTTATTATCCGGATAAGGCTTCCGTTACATGGGAAACGGGAAATTGATCACAGAAAATAGCTCGCCAGAACGTCAACGGCGCGAAAAATTTAACACTGGAAAACTAACTTAACCATCGCCTAAAGCAGCTAGTACTTAGTGCCTACATAAAACACAATCAATTGATTTATAAAACAATTATAAATGTCACATCATATAGGCCAATTACCCATGGCGTTACAAAAAAATATGGGTAATCGTTAAACTGAGCGGGCAGTCACAAATAATAAGTATTCAACGCTTTCCGGCTAAAACTTTGAGTTTTATCGCCAAGCTAATATGTTGTTTGATAATTGGCTCCAGAAGCCTCTATCGCAGATCAATGGCGGCGACCTGTTTACTTCTCTATGGATAAACGGCGGCAATCCATTTAATGCGCCAATTCTGGATATCCGTTGCATCACTTTAAACATCTTCGCCACCACCAAAGAGAAGTGGATCGCGTAGAACTATGTCGCCAGCCGATCTGACAACGGCGCGCAGTACATTGATCAAGAAATCCATGGAAGCCAAGAAATTCCTTGTGATATTCACTACTCTCATGGCGGCGAGAAACTGGAAGGGGCCATCACGAAAGCTGAGACCATGGATGGGAAATGGCGATATGCATTAGAGTCAGTCTGTCACCAACATCCCCCGGCCGCTCGCCAGAGCGCACCGGGGAACAGGTTCAACATCTGGAAAGAATGGCGCTTATTTCACGCGCTTCAAATACCAGCGCTGGTTGCCTCCGCCGATCCAATCCCACTGATGGATAGCCATGCCGCTGGCGGTTGAGATTTCTTTTACGTCAAACACTTTTCCGCTTACGCCAGACACCATACGGAAGGTGCCGTCGCCGTTGTCCACGGCTTTCCATTGCTGAGCTGCGCTGCCATTACAGGACCATTGTTGCACCGTGGCGCCGTTGCTTCTGCTTGAGTTGGAGACATCCAGACATTTGCCGCTATGCGTCGCTTTGACTTCATAGTACCCATCTTTGATGTGGGTGAAGTTCCAACGCTGGTTGTTCCCCTGGTGACAGCTCCACTGAATGACAGGGACGCCGGCCTCCTGCTTGCCGCCATAGACGTCCGCACATTTGCCGGAGTGTTTGGCTTGCAACATGTATACGCCGTTATCAACCGGTTGTGCGTCATTCTGACCTCCGCCGCCGCTCTTCTTGACGATAATCGAAGACGTGGAGTCATTCACGCCGGATAGCGGGAACCCAGATACATCTGAGGTATACACCGTTTTGGCCCCGCTGAAGTTATCGTGCTGAAACAGCTCTAACACCATGCCGGAAGGCACGCGAGCGGAAGACAGGTCGTCATTGCGCACGCCTCGGGCGGTCAAATCACTCAGCCGATACTGCCCCTCCGCCAAGGCTGCGCTGTAGCCTGCGTAATTGTAATGCTGGAACACAGACACTTTATCGCCGGAAGTGTTGCCGCCATCTGTTTTGGTTGGTTTAAACGCCGCAATCTCATGGCGTACATTATTGACGGCCTGAGCTGCATCCGCTTCTTGCGCCTGGCCCGCGGGCACGCCGCAGGGAAGCCCGTTACACTGGACTCTGGGGTTGGAGAATTTAGCCACTTTCGGCGCATTGAACAGCCATTCATAAGTCATAATGGTCCCAAATGCGCCATCAACGCCATGACCAAGTCCGTAACGATAACGCGACCCGCTTTGATCTCCCTGACGGCGAGAGTGGTTGAGCCCCATGGTATGACCGACTTCATGAGCGAAAACCTGAGGACCGCAATCCGGGCCCGTGACGCTAAACGCCCAATCCTTATGCACAGCGACGTAAGCAACGCCGCAGGAGCCGGTTTTGTGCACTTGCGTCACGTAGTCCGCACCGACTTCCTCACGCTTCTGAATGACCCAACTGTCCACACGAAGATTGCCCAGCACTTCACCCATGCTGGAGCCGCTTTCTTCATGGGGGAAAGCCCCAACCAAACGCAACTGTACGTCAATCTGGCTGTTTTGATACATGGCGTTAACCTGGTCCACCCAGCTACGAATGGCCGTTGTCGGCTCGCCGCCAAAGCGTCCTGCGGAATAGGCGTCGTACACCACCATAATATCAACTGTCACAGCCTGCGCGCCCAGGGGAGCAGCCGCCAGAGTCAAGCAGGACAACCATTTAGACATACTTCCGGTTAATTTCCTTTTCATCGTTATAACTCTCTCTGTCTGTTTTTATTAGCCAGCCACTGTGCGACCTGGCCTCCTACCCCGGGCGCTAATGCTTATCCTTACTGAGCAATAGGCCCGTCGGCGCTCTGATCTGGAGCCGCCGATCCTTCATCAACTTTATTGGCGTCCGCCAGTTCGGGAACCTCTATGTGCAGGTCCTCGCCTTTGAACAGCGTTCCGCTGTTGACGATCCAACCCTTGTCGCCGCGCGCTTCCACCACATACAACCCTTCAGGCGTAGTGACGCCCCCGTATGTGAGGTTCTCGCCGCGGGTAAAAGAAACCTGGTTGTCCTGTTCAAAATCCTTCAAATGCCCATACCAAGTGACATTGCCGTCGCCATGGGATTCCACCCGTTCCACCACCATCTGATAGGTTGCATTCTGGGGCAGCACAGGGACTTCCATTTCATCGCCTGGCATCAGGGACTCCAGCTTCATCGGATTGAAACGAATAAACTCCCTGCCATCGAAACGGTCCGCGTCGCTAAGCTCAAGTTGATCGGCAATGCTGTCATCCCCCTTCCAGGCGGAAGGCTCCCACATGGCGCGCACGACTTCTTCCTGATCAAAAGCACGACCATCACGACGCGCTTCAATTTCTGTCATGCGGAACTCAATTGAGGGATATTCTTCGTTGTTCATGGCGTAATCAGGGAGTTCAGGTTCAGATTCCTTTGTCATCCCTTGCACCGATTTAGAAACGCTTTGTTGTGGGGATTGAACGGACTGAGCGGGTTCCACCGTAGAAGAGCTCTGAGCGCCAGCGGCGGCCTGTCGCTCCTGCGCCGTTATCCCGCTATCACCGCCTGGCATGAACTGGTAGGTCACCGCGCATAAACCGCCGATCACCGCGCCCCAAACTAATAGTTGTGTTTTTTTCATAGTCGATTGACTCCTGATCAGTGCGCACAGCCTGTAACCGAAATGACGACGCCTCCCCGTCGAGAGGCTTGGCGGCACAGGATAAAAACCATTTAAATCAAAAATTTGCGACGCATATCACACCCACATAATGAAAGCGCTTTCATAACATGATTCAAGTCAGGCAGTTGACCTTAGTGAACGAATAATGCACTCGGAAATCTGCCGCAAGAACACATCACTACACTCGCGCAGTCGGGATGCCGTCGTGATACGTAAAAACTTATCACTCGTCAGAGTGGATGAATATCACCCAAATAAGCTAGTACTTGCAGGCGAACCTCTTCGGACTAGACCGTTTGAGCGCAGGCGGTTTTGATCAAAGCCTGATCTCAGGCTGCCAGGATGAGCCAGAGGGTGAACATAATGGCCTTGCCCGCATTCGCCGCCATGTACAAGAAGGCCCTATGATGCTGAGACCCTGCCTTACTCCTATTAAAAACATCAATACAGCGTACGGCTGTTTTACTCGGACAGGTATAGAGAAGAGTGTGACGAAGACTTTTGAAAAGGCATAAAAAAAGCTCTGCATCCTAAGATGCAGAGCTTTTAGATTTGGCGTCCCCTAGGGGATTCGAACCCCTGTTACCGCCGTGAAAGGGCGGTGTCCTAGGCCTCTAGACGAAGGGGACGGAACACCATCTCGGTGAGATGGCGCGCATTCTATGGAAGCGGCCCGCACATGTCAAACACTTATCTGCCGGGAAACAATTAATCAGGCAGACTAATAACTTCCTCCTATTTGTCTGCAACGTCAGGGCCTTCACAGATCAGGCTCTGCCTCCCGCGGCTCTCCGCTACGCAGGCGCACCCATGCGCCTGATTATTAACAGGGTAATATCATTGCCATGTTATAAAAGAATGGGTTACATGCATTCTGATCGTTGTGAAAAAGAAAGGTGACGGGGAGCGGACTTAGAATGCAAATACAAAAAAGCCCTGCATCGTTCGATGCAGGGCTTTAGGATTTGGCGTCCCCTAGGGGATTCGAACCCCTGTTACCGCCGTGAAAGGGCGGTGTCCTAGGCCTCTAGACGAAGGGGACGGAACACCATCTCGGTGATATGGCGCGCATTCTATGGAAGCGGTTCATACCTGTCAAACACTAATTTATAATTTTTTATCGTGGGGGCGATATTGCTCCATTTTATAGCCCAACCCCACCCCCCCAGTGTCGCCGCGCTGGCGCATCCATGCGTCGTATCAATATGCGAACATTCTCCCAACGCAGAACGACTGCGCTTAAAATTACTTAGTCACAGCGGCATTTAGTCTACACTTCAAGTAGGTTTCCCATTTTCTGACGTACCCGCTTTGGGAGCGATGAATGACCGCTGAGCAGATTCTTCTGGCGCGCCAGCCGATTGTTAACGCCACAAAAGAGATAGTAGGTTATGAGCTGTTGTTTCGCTCAAACGAACAGCCTGCACAGTTCGACGGCAACGCCGCCACTTCTCAGGTTTTGCTCAATGCCTTTACGGAAACCTCTATTGAAGAGGTAACCGGCGGATCGAAAGCGTTTGTGAATTTCACAGAAACACTGCTGTTACAGCCACCGCCTTTCTCTAAAGAAGTCCTGGTAATTGAAATACTTGAGACCATAGAACTGACCGATGAGATCGTTGCGGCGATCATTCGCCTCGGCAAAAACGGCTTCACCCTTGCCCTGGACGACTATATTCCGGGCACGAAATATGATGACCTGTTGCCCTACGTTTCTATCGTTAAGCTTGAAATCCCCGCTATACCCAAGGAAAGACTGGAGCAGACGGTAACTCATCTGAAAGGGTTGAATATCACCCTGCTGGCGGAAAAAGTGGAAACTCATGAGGAGTTCGAATACTGCCGGGACCTGGGATGCGACCTCTTCCAGGGCTACTTTTTCAGCAAACCGGAAATCGTCACAGGGCGTAAACTGGCTCATAACCGTATGGCGGTGATGGAGTTGATCGCCAAAGTGCAAAACCCGGCACTATCCATAGATCAGATCATCAAAACCATCACCAGCGATCCTTCTCTCAGCGTCAAACTGCTGCAACTGGTTAATTCAGCCGCCTATCGACGTCCGCGAACGATAGAGTCCATTCATATGGCGGTTATGTTGCTGGGCATCAGCCGTATTAAATCCTGGGCGACGCTGCTGGCGCTCTCCAATATAGAAGATAAACCCAAAGCGCTGATCACCATCGCATTGATCCGCGCCCGCATGTGCGAACTGATCGCCCAGACCATGGAGCCCAAAGCCGCAGACCTTTACTTTACTGTCGGTCTGTTTTCCTGTCTGGAGGCCTTTTTCGACATGCCGATGGAAGAGATTCTCAACAAGCTCCCTCTCTCCGAGAGAGTGAGTGACGCGCTGGTCAAGATGAAAGGTAAGCCAGGATTGGCGTTACACACCACTTTACAATACGAACGCTGTAAGCTGGACATTATCCATTGGAACCTGCTGGAAAAGATGAATCTCACCGGCGGAGAAATCAGCGGCTCCTATCGGCAGGCGATCCTGTGGGCCAACGAGCAATCTGTCTTCCGTTCCTGAACACCTCCCGCCCTATTCCATTTTCACACATGGAAAAATACTCCTTCGGCGCTTAATATGGACGCTTTCAGTTGAAGGACTTCATTAACATGTTTGATATCGGCGTCAACCTGACCAATGGCCGCTATAAAGGAAAGTTACAGCAATTGCTGGACGACAGCCGTGACCATGGGGTTCATGGAATGGTCGCCATTGGAACCAGTGTCAAAGAAAGTCTCGCCTCAGCAAAGATCGCCGAAGAGCACCCAGGTTATGTCTTCGCCACCGCAGGCGTACACCCTCACGACGCCAAGACTTTAAATCAAGAGGGCCTGCAAACCCTGAAGTCCCTGCTTCAGCAACCTCATGTAGTCGCCATGGGTGAGATGGGGCTGGACTTTAATCGCAATTTTTCCACTCCCGAAGATCAGGAATGGGCGTTCATGGCTCAGCTTGAATTGAATCGCGATATCCAGAAACCGCTTTACCTCCACGAAAGAGACGCATATTCGCGACAAATGGAAATACTCAAAGCGCACCGGAATTATTTCGAACATGGCGTCACCCATTGCTTCACAGGGACCCGAGAGGCGCTCTTTGGCTATCTCGACCTGGGATTACACATTGGCGTAACGGGCTGGATATGCGACGAACGCAGAGCTGGCGACCTGGTAAACCTGGTGAAAGAGATTCCCCGCGACAGACTTCTGGTGGAAACTGACAGCCCCTTTCTTATGCCAAGAAGTATTAAACCGCGCCCACGCAATAACACCAATTTCCCATGGTTTGTGCGTGAAGTGATTCGTATAGTGGCGTTATATCGTGGAGAGGCGGAAGAAGACGTGCGCGAATATACTGCAGAAAACGCCCGCCGCCTGTTCCGAATCGACTAAGCGGCGGCGAGTTATCCGCAATGTGGCTCCGCGTCAGCAGGCGCTCATCAGGATCGGATATCGATAACGGTGCCCAACGCCTCGTTAGCAGTCCGATCAAATTGTCGGGTGGTCTGCGCTGCGCTTTCCCGGGGAGGCGGTGATTGATCCTCCTCCGTTTCCGCCAAAGCTTCCGACGAAGCGGCGTTTTCGGCGGCGCCCTGAGTCCGCTCCAACTCAGTCGCAGCGTTAACCTGCTGACTGTTGGCCAGACTCAATTCCCGGCCCTCTTGAGAAAGCTCCACCTCCACGGCGGGCGTCTCCCGAGCCTGGGTTTGCGCATTATCGACATTCTGACGATTTTGCTCACGTTCTCGCGTCCGCCCTGCATCAAGTTGCTGCAAGGAACCGGTCGCCAAGCTGTTTACAGTATTATCAACCATAGAACGCACCTCCGTTCCTAAGTATTGCACAAAGTGGTTATATTTTGAACAGGACAATTACAACCTGGACCAATAATCCGATTTTGCCTTGTTTGACGCTTTGCGTGAGGTGGAAAGCTGGGCTAAGTTTATAATGTTTAATATATTCCAATGCTGCCGGTCTGTTGCGCCATGAAAAGACTTTGAGCTGCTTTTTTACCTACATGAAAGAAAAAAAGAGCACCCGCGAATAATGAGTAACCTGTTTCGCAAAGTCTGGAATTTTCGCGAGACCTCTCCGCTTTCTTTTCGCATGTTGGGCTACATCCTGGTATGTAGCTCCCTGTTTACACTGTTCGCCACAGGCATCCAGGTGTATGCGGACTATCGGAAAGACGTTTCGTTGGTCGATCAGCGCATGAATCTGATCGAAACCAGTTACCAGTCATCTCTGGCGCGCAGCCTGTGGTCACTCGACCAGAAATTGCTGCGCGTGCAAATGCAGGGCATATTGAACCTGCCCGATATCGTGCATCTTCACCTGCAGATTTATCCAGACTCGGAAATTGAGATGGGCGAGATCCCGCCGCGGATTCCAACCATCAAGCATAAAATCAAGCTGCAGCATTCCTCCGATGATCTATACGAACTGGGAGAGCTGACTATCACCGCCAGTCTGGACGACATTTATCGGCAACTACGGCAGCGCATCTTCGTCATCATGACCACCCAGGCGTTCAAGACGTTTTTCATTTCCGTGCTGATTTTATGGATATTCCAATATCTAGTGACTCGCCACCTGTCGAAAATGGCGAACTACGCACGGGGACTCAATATCCATCAATTGGATACGCCCTTAGCCCTGGACCGCACACACAGGAGCGGGCAGCCGCCGGATGAACTGCAGCGTGTTACGGACGCCATCAATGAAATGCGCCTGACCCTTCTCAACGACATTGAGAAGCAAAAACTGGACGCAGCGGAAATTCGCAAGCTATCGCTGGCCATTGAGCAAAGCCCCTCCTCTGTGCTGATCTGCGACAAGCGCTGGAAAATCACCTACGCCAACCAGAAGTTCAGCCAGCTGACCGGGCACAACTTGAACTCGATTATTGGCAAGCATCCAAAAACTCTGACGCACATCAGTCCAGACGAGTCTCAAAATGAACAGCTCTGGCACAACATTGAGATACAGGTGGAGCGCGCCGGCATGTGGCAGGGGGAAATGCACAGCACTCGCCATGGCGGTGAAAAATTCTGGGAACAGGTGGTGATCACCCCCATCCGCGACACCGATGGCGAGTCATCCCAGTACCTAATTCTGGGCGAGGACATCAGCGTCCGGAAGCGTTACGAGCAACAGTTGCTGCGTCAAGCCAATTACGACTTGTTAACCGGGCTGCCAAACCGCATGCTGGCGCTGGATCGCCTCAAGCTGGCGCTGGCGCAATCGCGCAGAGACAAGTCCCAAGTTGGGCTTATGTTCCTGGACCTGGATAACTTCAAGCATATCAACGACACGCTCGGCCATGATAACGGCGACACCTTGCTGATCGAGGCCTCGCGCCGCATCGCCTCTTCTCTACGCGGCAACAGCACCGTGGCCCGTCTCGGAGGCGACGAGTTTCTGATTATTCTTCCGTCGCTGGAGTCGCCAGAAGATTCCGAGCTGGTCGCCGCTCGCATTCTGCAGGCATTCTCCTCCCCTTTCCTGCTCAATAACCAGGAAATATTCGTCAGCACCAGCATCGGCATCGCCATTTACCCAACAGACAGCGAAAACTCCAGTACGCTGCTGCAGCAGGCCGATGCGGCCATGTATCAGGCCAAACACAAGGGCAAGAGCGCTTACCACCGTTTTACGCCAGATCTCAACCAGCAGTCCAGGGAGCGTCTCAAGCTGGAGACGCAACTGCGCAAAGCGATTGAGCAGGATGAGTTACTGCTTTACTACCAGCCCATCGTAGAAACCGCCAGCGGACAATTGGTTGGCGCAGAAGCGTTGATTCGTTGGGACAATCCCTTGCTGGGGTTGGTGGCGCCGGACAAGTTCATACCATTGGCGGAGGAGACCGGCTTAATTACCTCCATCGGCGAATGGGTGCTGCATACAGCCTGCCGCGACGTCAAGAAGTGGCATGAAGACACCGGCTTGAAGCTGACGATCGCCGTAAACGTGTCGCCACGCCAATTCCGCGACGTCAAGTTCATCGATACCGTGCAGAAAGCGCTGGAGGTCAACGGTTTGGCTGGCGAATATCTGGAGCTGGAGATCACGGAAAGGTTATTGCTGGATGACTCCATCGAGACTTTTGAAATACTGCACAAGTTGGACGCCATGGGGGTTAAGCTGTCCGTTGACGACTTCGGCACCGGCTACTCAGCGCTCAGTTACCTGAAGAGCTACCCATTCGATTCGCTTAAAATCGACCGCTCCTTCGTCAAGGACGTAAACACTGAGGCGGAAGACGCCGCGCTGGTGACGGCGATCATCACCATGGCGCATAGCCTGGGGCTCAAAGTCATCGGAGAAGGCGTAGAAGATGTGGCGCAAATGCAATTCCTGCGCTCCAAAGGTTGCGATTACGCGCAGGGCTATTATTACAATCGTCCCGTGGCGGAAACCGACTTCTGCAATTGGATATCGGAAAATCGACGCGCTTACGCCACTTAAACGCCCTTGCGCTCACCGGCGCCAGTCGTCATCATGAGCCATACTTGAGGGGCGCATCATTACCCCGGCTTATTAGTCACCGGAAACCAAGCATCCAAGGCAGGCATGACAGGAAACCTTATTCTGGTGTTGAACAGTGGAAGTTCCTCACTCAAGTTCGCCATTATCGATCCCGAGCAAGACGCTCCTCTACTCACTGGCCTCGCTGAACGCCTGGGCTCCAACGAGGCCAACTTTCGGCTGCGCTGGCGGCTCCAGGAAGATCATCATCAGCCCTGCCCAAACGCAGACCATGCCCGCGTCATCGATCAGTTGTTTGAACGCATGAGCGATCATGGCGTCAGTCCCGAAGACCTGACCGGCGTGGGACATAGAGTGGTGCATGGCGGTGAAAGTTTCCGCGACTCCGCCATCATTAATAACCAGGTGATCGCCAAAATTGAACAATGCGCCAAGCTTGCGCCATTGCATAATCCTGTAAACCTGCTGGGCATTAAAGCAATTGCAGAAAAGTACCCGGGTTTACAGCAAGTGGCGGTATTTGATACGGCATTCCATCAGACCCTGCCGGACTATGCTTACACCTACGCATTGCCTTACAGCCTTTACCGTAAGCACGGGCTCCGGCGATATGGCTTTCACGGCTCCAGCCACCGTTTTGTCGCGGACCGCGCCGCCAACTTACTGGGCAAACCATTACGTGACTGTAACTTCATCAGCGCCCACCTAGGCAATGGGTGCAGCGCCACCGCTATTAAAGGCGGCGTATCGGTGGACACCAGCATGGGCTTAACGCCCCTGGAGGGCTTAGTGATGGGCTCCCGCTGCGGCGATCTCGACCCTGGTCTGGTTCTACATCTGACGCAAACGCTCGACTACGCCCCAGATCAGTTGTCGCAGTTGCTCAACAAAGAAAGCGGACTGCTTGGCGTTTCAGAGTCCAGCAATGATATGCGAGAGCTGTTGCGTCTCCACGAAGAGGGCCACCATCAGGCGTCCCTCGCCATAGAGATTTTCTGCTACCGACTGGCGAAAACGATCGCCGGGTATTATTTATCGACGGCGCCGCTCGACGCCGTCATCTTTACTGGAGGCATCGGCGAAAACGCCGCGCCAGTGCGCGCAAAGGTATGCGGCTGGCTCAGGCCTCTGGGCGTACACCTGGACGAAGAGGCCAACCGCCTGCACGGCAGGGAGCGCCACGGACGCATTTCCAAGGATGACTCGCTAACTATCATGGTCGTCCCCACCAACGAGGAACTTCTTATCGCCCGGGACACCCTGGCGTTGATTAGGCGCCGCAAGTAATCGTAGCTGGCGTCCTCCTACGCTATTTTGTTCTCATCGCCCTAACCAAGAGGAATCATCGTGGCCAAAGTTCTCTTTATCGCCCCCGCCTCAGTCGCAGTCGGCCTGACCTCCGTCTGCCTTGGCTTGCTCAGGGCCTATGACAGTGTCGGTTTGCGCGTAGCATTCTTCAAACCGTTCGCACAGCCTCGCGATAACCACCATGAAATGGACCGCTCAATCGTATTCACCCGGGAGAAAATGGGCCTATCTGTCCCCGACCCCATGTCCCTGCGTCATGCGCACAACCTGATGAGCCAGCAGCAAACGCCCCTGCTGATGGAGCAGGCCATCGGTCTGTTCCATAAAGTGGATACGGAAGCTGATGTCATCATAGTGGAAGGCGTAGCGCCTCCCCCCGGTGACGATTATTCCGCCCGTCTGAATGTTGAAGTGGCGCGAAATCTGGACGCAGAAGTCATCCTGGTCGCCGCCCCTGACGGCATGCCGCCTCAGGAGCTGGATGATCACTTGTCCCTCGCCGCCCGGCTGTTTGCAGACCCTTCAGACCCTGATGTGGTCGGCTGTGTGCTCAACAAAGTGCACGCGCCTCATGGCGATGAACCGCCCTTCAGCGACGATACGAACGCAGACGCCCCCCAGACTGAAAAGCATGATTATGCAAAAGAGTGTAAGGTGTTCCGCCAATCTCATTTCCGACTGATCGCCAGTATCCCCTGGCGCGCGGATCTGGTAGCGCCCAGAACCTCAGACATTGTCGAGGAACTGGAAGCGGAGTATTTGAACGAAGGCAAGTCCGCGTATCGTAGAGTGCTTCACACCACTGTATGCGCCCGCACCATTCCCAATATGGTCAGTCGCCTGAAGCCTGGCGCATTGATCATCACGCCAGGAGATCGCGAAGACATATTTGTCACCAGTTGCGCCGCCGCCCTGACTGGCGTCCCCCTGGCTGGATTGCTGTTGACTGGTGGGCTAAAGCCGGACCCTCGCACATTGAAGCTATGCCAGCCCGCACTGGATACCGGCCTCCCGGTTCTGAGCACCCGCAAAGATACCTATGTCACTGCGAGCATGGTATCGCGCATGGACACCGAAGTACCGTTGGACGATATGGAGCGCATTGAGTCAGTCATCGCCAGCGTGTCCGGCCATATTGATCCAGAGTGGCTCAAGCAATCGGTGAGCCTGCCGCGTAAACCCCGTATGTCGCCCGCCGCATTCCGCTATCAGCTATCGAAACGAGCCAAGGAAGCCAATAAAACCATTATCCTGCCCGAAGGGAACGAGCCGCGAACCATACAGGCCGCCACTATCTGCCATGAGCGTGGCTTTGCAAAATGTATTCTGGTGGGAAAACGGCAGGAGATACTTGCGGTGGCGGAGGCGCAGGGCGTGCAGTTACCCGAAGCTATTCAAATCATCGAACCGGATCAAGTCAGGGAAAAGTATGTTTCTCCCATGGTGGAGCTGCGGAAGCACAAAGGACTGACGCCGCAAATGGCTGAAGCGCAGTTAGAAGACAATGTCGTACTCGCCACCATGATGCTGGCGCTTGGCGAAGTGGACGGACTGGTGTCTGGCGCCGTGCATACTACGGCCAACACCGTGCGTCCCGCCCTGCAACTTATCAAGGCTCGCAAGGGGTGTCGCATAGTTTCCTCGGTTTTCTTCATGTGCCTGCCGGAGCAAGTGTTGGTATATGGCGATTGCGCCATCAACCCGGACCCGGATGCAGAAGAGCTCGCAGACATTGCGCTCCAGTGCGCGGATTCTGCAGTTCTCTTCGGGATCGAGCCCCGTGTGGCGATGCTGAGCTACAGCACTGGCGACTCCGGCGCTGGCAGCGATGTAGACAAGGTGCGGGCGGCGACCAAACTCGCCCATGAGAAGCGCCCAGACTTACTGCTGGATGGACCATTGCAGTATGACGCCGCCGCCATCGAAGATGTGGCGAAAACCAAAGCGCCCAATAGCAAAGTGGCCGGAAAGGCGACAGTGTTTGTGTTCCCTGATCTGAATACTGGCAACACCACCTACAAGGCAGTGCAGCGTAGCGCTAATGTGATCAGCATGGGCCCAATGCTGCAAGGTTTGAAAAAACCGGTGAATGATCTGTCTCGCGGCGCCCTGGTGGAAGACATTGTCTACACCATCGCGTTAACTGCGGTGCAAGCGACCCAGAATACGGAAGTGCTGGAAAGCTGAAGATATCGCCGCCGGGGTCCCGGCGGCGTTTTTACGCAACAGGCTCTGTTAACGAGATTTCTTGCGTTTCTGCTTATGCTTAAGCTTCTTGACGTGCTTCATCAAGCGCACTTTTTTCTTCTGCTGTCGCGGCGAAAGCTTATTCTTTCTGCCAGCAAAGGGGTTTTCGCCACTACGAAACTCGAAGCGAATCGGCGTGCCGACCACTTTTAACACCTTACGGAACGTGTTCTCAAGAAAGCGTTTGTAGCTGTTAGGCAGCGCGTCGGTCTGGTTGCCATGCACGATAATCAACGGCGGGTTCGAGCCTCCCTGGTGCGCATAACGCAACTTGATGCGACGCCCGTTAACCATTGGCGGCTGGTGTTGGGAAACCGCATCCTCCAGCAATGTCGTCAACTGATTCGTGGACCACTTCGCCATGGCGCTATCAAAACACTCATGCACGGATTCATACAAATGCCCAACGCCAGTGCCGTGCAGCGCGGAAATAAAGTGAATCTGCGCATATTCCACAAACCCCATGCGCCGATCGATTTCGCGACGCACGTCATCCTTGTCGTCCTGTGACATGCCGTCCCACTTATTGATCGCCAGAACCAGTGCGCGTCCAGCTTCAATAGCGAAACCAAGCAAATGCAAATCCTGGTCTACAATGCCTTCACGAGCGTCTAACACCAGCACAACCACATGCGCATCTTTGATCGCCTGCAGCGTCTTCACGATGGAGAACTTCTCCACGGCTTCGCTGACGTTTTTACGTCGCCGTACGCCTGCCGTATCAATCAGGGTGTAACGCTCACCAAGCCGCTCGTAGGGAATGTAGACAGAATCCCGGGTCGTACCGGGCTGGTCGAACACCACGACTCGGTCTTCACCCAGCAAACGGTTCACCAGTGTCGACTTACCAACGTTGGGGCGCCCAATGATGCCAATGCGAATGCCGGATTCTTCATCGCTTTCCTGCGGCTCTTGTTCCGGAAACGGCTCCAGCGCCCTTTCCAACAAAGAACGAACGCCGCGGTTATGCGCAGCCGCGGTATACATGTACTCCTGAAAGCCAAGCGCGAAAAAGTCCGCAGCAGCCACTTCCGGCTGCATGCCATCCACCTTGTTCACCACCAGAATGGCGGGCTTCCCGCGCACGCGCAGCTCCTTGGCGATCATTTCGTCTGCGGGAGTCATGCCCGCTTGCGCGTCCACGACAAACAACACGACGTCCGCCTCATTCATGGCGGTGAATGACTGCCCCGCCATGGCCGCGTCGATGCCCTGCTCTTCGCCGGTAATCCCTCCGGTGTCAACGACAATATAGTGTTTGCCTTCCAACTCGCCTTCGCCGTATTTACGGTCACGGGTCAGGCCCGGCAAGTTAGCGACGATAGCGTCACGGCTGCGGGTCATGCGATTAAACAGCGTGGACTTGCCAACATTTGGCCGCCCCACGAGGGCGATTACCGGTTTCATGATCGCGGATATCTCTAAATAAAACGGTTACAACATATACAAGAAGCGCAACTGGAAACAGCTGCGCGTCAAAATTACTTAATATCCCAAACGCTCAAGTCGCCGTCGCTGCCCAAAATAATCAGATGATTACCATAAATCAGCGGGGCGGCATGAATGGGATCGCCAGCAGGATGAATTCTCGCCATCATGCGGCCGTCCACTTGGGACAATATGTGCACATAGCCTTCCAAGTCGCCTACCGCCAGATAGTTACCCCACACTACGGGAGAAGACAATTCACGGTAGGACAAATCAGTCTGTCTCCAGACTTCCTTCTTGCTGTTTCTGTCTACAGCGACCACATCTCCTTCAGTCGTGGAAATATAAATATTGGTGAATCCAATTCCCGGCGTCACATAGCTGGACATAGGCATGGACCACTCTTCTTTGCCGTTCATCGGGCTCAATCGCGCCAATTGCCCCTGATATGAAACGGCAAACAACGCCCCGTCCTGAACTAAGACATCTCCGTCTACATCCACCAGACGCTCCAGCTCCGTACGGCCTTTCGGCGTCGCCACGCGTTGCTCCCAGTATAGCTGACCATCATTGACGCTGACGGCGACAACCGATCCATTAGCCAAACCGGATATTACCCCATCCTGTAACAGCACTGGCTTGGAGGAGCCGCGCAGGGTTAAGGCGGGTTCATTACTGGCGAATTCCCAAAGCTTCTTGCCATCTTCTACATCATACGCCGCCAACTTACCGTCCAGAGTCTGTACAATGGCTTTGCCCGAGCCAGATACAGCAGGGGCCAGCACCTCACTGGATGTGGGCGAGCGCCACAGAACTTCGCCGCTCTCTCTGTCCAACGCGACCAGCTCACCATCCAGTGTGGCGACATAAAGCCTGCGATAATCCCCACCCACGCCTCCAACCAAAGGCTCGTCAAGGTCAACGTCCCAAAGGCGCTTACCGCTCTCCAGGTCAATCGCGTAAATTTCACCTTCAATGTCGTTGGCGTATATCTTGTCATCAACAACAAAAGGCGCGAACTTCAAAAACTGGTCATCCTGTCCATCCCCGATGGAGCGGGACCATAAGCGCTTCAATTCCACTTCTGGAGTGAAAGATTTCAGCTCAGCAGGATCAGGGCGCACATCGTCACTTCCACACCCGCTCAGTAACCCTGCCATAACGAAAAAAAGCGCCCCTAACGGGCGCCATTGAGTTCGGAACTTCATGATAAATTTATACGTCCGCCAAATCGTTCAACTTAATCTGCAGCAGCTCAGTCGGCAACTCGTGTTCTTTCGCATCAGCCAGTGCCTGCTCATAGGCTGCTTTAGCTTCCGCGCGGCTTCCTTTCATCTTCAGAATGTCCCCGGCGAGCTCTTGAAAATGAGAGTAAAACGCATCCCCCTTCTGAACCTTCAGGGCCGCCAGCGCATCGTCAAACTTCTGTTGCGCCGCCAATACACGCGCCAAACGCAAAGATACTACGCGCTTCAGCGCCTCGTCTTCAGTTTCTGAAGCCGCCGCTTTCAATACTGTTTCAGCCCCCGCAAAGTCTTTCTTCTCTACCGCTTGCTGAGCTTCAAACAGCTTTGCATAGAGTGCGTAGGTAGTACCCGGAAACTTGGACTGCAGTTCTGTGGCTAGAAAAGTAATGTTAGCCTGAGCCTTTTCGTCATCAGCCATTTGCGCAGCGCCAGCGGCTTGCACCAGCTCCTGATACATCTGAGACGCCTCTTCTTTCTTTTGCAGTTCGTTCTGCTGATAGGCCTTCCAGCCAAAAATTGCAGCCAAAGCCAAGCCGATACCAATCAAAAGCGCATTGCCGTTTTCCTTCCACCAATTTTTAATGGCGGCGATTTGTTCTTCTTCTGTGCGCAATGAATCCACTTGTTTTCTCCTCAACAATAAGCATCAATAACTGTTATTAAATCATTTGCGGCGCGCGCTGGATAAACTCCTCCAGCGACAACGTTTTTTGCGCCTGATCGGTACGCAGAGGTTTAACCGTCACTTCCCGCTGGCTGACTTCGTTCTCCCCCAACAGCAACGCAAACGCCGCCGAGCTTTTATCAGCCTTCTTCATCTGAGCTTTAAAACTCCCCCCACCGCAATTCATCACGACTCGGATATTATGCTGCAGATCCCTCAGCTGTTCCGCCACATCAAAAGCATAAGCTTCCGCCTGCTCGCCAAGCGCGGCGATAAAGAAGTCTGCACGGTCCTGTAAACTGGCTGGAATCAAACCCAGAGTCTCAAGCATCAACACCAAGCGCTCGACACCCATAGCGAATCCTACCCCTGGGGTTCCTTTACCGCCCAGCTGCGCAACCAGCCCATCATAACGGCCGCCGGCGCAGACAGTGCCTTGCGCGCCTAAAGAGTCAGTAATCCATTCAAAAACGGTCTTACCATAATAATCCAACCCGCGAACCAGCTTCGGGTTCACGGTATAACTCAATCCGGCTTTATCGAGAAACGCCCTGAGCCCGGAAAAGTGCTGTGCCGACTCAGCATCTAAAAAGTCATTGAACAACGGAGCGTTAAGGAGAATTTCCTGAGTCCTGACGTCTTTACTATCCAGTATCCGCAGCGGGTTGCTGGAAAGTCTGCGGCGACTGTCCTCGTCCAGTTGGTCCTCGTATTGCCCCAAGTAATCAACCAAGGCCTGCCGGTACTTCGCCCTCGCGTCAGCACTGCCGATGGAATTAATATGCAGCTGGACATGTTCAGAAAGCCCAAGCTTCTTCCATAAGCGCGCAGTCATGATAATCAGCTCCGCATCAATATCCGGGCCGTTAAAGCCAAAACACTCCACCCCAATCTGGTGAAACTGACGATAACGGCCTTTTTGCGGCCTTTCATGACGGAACATGGGGCCGCTATACCAGAGGCGACGAGTCTGGTTGAACAGCAAACCATGCTCTTCACCAGCACGCACGCACCCGGCGGTCCCTTCAGGACGTAAGGTCAGGCTGTCGCCGTTGCGATCCTCAAAGGTATACATCTCTTTTTCGACGATATCCGTCACTTCACCGATGGAGCGTTTAAATAAGTCTGTCTGCTCCACAATGGGCATTCTGATTTCTTCAATGCCATATTGCTCAAACAAGCAACGTGCGGTGTCTTCCAGATAACGCCAGACTGGCGTTTGATCCGGCAGCACATCGTTCATGCCCCGGATTGCCTGAATACGCGCCAAAGTATTACCTCTAACTTAATTGATTCCTGATCGCCGGATATTAGCGCTCCGGCAATGTGCAAACTTGTGTCGCTGGCTTAGTTGTCGTTCTAACTACCGCCCCAAACTATCCGCCGAGATTTAACCTTTTGCGATCAACGCATCCAGCTCTTCCTGCTTGGCCGCCGCTTTATTGCGGATCAATGTCTCAAAACGCTCAACCAGTTCATCATTATTCAACTTATGATCTGGTTTGCCGCCGACATAAATCAGGTTCGACGGCGAGCCTCCGGTTAAACCTATATCTGCTTCTTTCGCTTCGCCCGGCCCATTCACCACACAACCGATAACGGCCACGTCCAATGGGGTATTGATATCCTCCAGACGACGCTCAAGCTCGTTCATGGTCTTGATCACGTCAAAATTCTGCCTGGAGCAGCTGGGACAAGCTATGAAGTTAATTCCTTTGGAGCGTAGCTTAAGACTTTTGAGGATATCGTACCCCACCCGGATTTCCTCCACCGGGTCCGCCGCCAATGACACCCGAATCGTGTCGCCTATGCCATCCATTAAAAGCATACCTAACCCAATAGCGGACTTGACCGCTCCAGAGCGAAACCCTCCCGCTTCGGTGATACCAAGATGAAGCGGCTGCTCAATCTGGTTTGCAATTTGGCGATAGGCTGCAACCGTCATAAAAACATCAGACGCTTTCAAACTCACCTTAAAATTCTGAAAGTCATGACGATCAAGTATATCTATGTGTCGCATCGCAGATTCAACCAGCGCCTCTGGTGTGGGCTCGCCGTATTTTTTCTGCAACTCTTTCTCTAATGACCCTGCGTTGACGCCAATTCGAATAGGAATACCTTTGTCTCTGGCGGCGCTGATAACCGCCTTAACGCGGTCCTCACGCCCTATATTGCCAGGATTGATACGAAGACAATCCACGCCAACTTCTGCGACGCGAAGAGCAATCTTATAATCAAAATGTATGTCCGCCACCAACGGCAAGGTGACTCTTTGCTTGATGGCGGCGAAAGCCTCCGCCGCCTCCATAGACGGAACCGAAACCCTGACAATATCAGCCCCGGCCTGCTGCAACTTTTCAATTTGCGCTACGGTGGCATTTACATCGCAGGTTTCAGTGTTCGTCATTGACTGTACTGCGATAGGCGCATCTCCACCAACCGGCACAGCGCCGACCATAATCTGGCGCGAACGTCGCCTTTTTATCGGTGACTCAAAATGCATAAGAACAGAACCTCAACGTTCCAAGGTCATTTCAACACGATTGTTGCGCACGCGGTACTGTCCGAAATCCAGAGGCTTACCATTAACCTCCAGCTTCACGGCATCCACTGCGCCAATAATAAAACGCAAAGGGTACTCCCCTTGAAAATCAACCACATCGCCTTGACGGTATAAGCCAACAACACGATTGTTGCTCTTGTCTCTCAAATCAAACCAGCAATCCCCTATGAATGTCGCCCGCACAGCCACTTTTCCTATAGCTGTTTGAGAAACCGCCTCAGGCTCTGTTGCGGTCTCAGGCTCTACTGATGAGGGCGCATCAACCACTGCAATAGGGGGCGCAGTTTCAACAAGGTCTGAGGGACTACTATCTTCTGGCTGCAAAAAGTCTTCTGGGGACGGTTCTTGATCATCTTCTTCGCGGCCGGCGCCATCCAATATAAGCGGGTCTGATTCAGTCGCAAGTTGCTCTTGCTCAACGACTGGAGCAAGCGGCTCACTTTCATCTAGATTGGGCTGCGCGGATACAGCCTCTTCACTCAAACTTCCCTGAATAGTCGCTTCAGATTTCTCTTCTGGAGCCAGCTCGCGCCCTGACAGCAAGAAATAAACGAGGCCCGCCGCTAACGCCAGAGCCAACAATATCAACCACAGCCCTCCACCACTTTTAGGCTTCTCCTCAAAAGAGGGCGACGAAGCTGGTCGCTCCTCGGTAAATCCACCATCCTCTAGAGAGAGCTCCTGCTCCAGCTCTTCAATCACCCTGTCTTCAGACAGATTGACCAAGCGAGCGTAGGCCCTGACATAACCTTTCAGGAATACCAACCCAGGCAACTGGTTATGCTCGCCATCTTCGATAGCTTTCACATAGCGGGGAATAACATGCAGCCGTTCGGCTGTTTCCGGGATGCTCCAGCCCAACTTCTCCCGGGCCTGACGCAATCGGCTGCCCGGTCGATCATTAGCGGCGGGGTTGGATGCGGCCTCGGACGACATATCAACTACTTCCTTTCATCGATTTATATTCAGCGGAGTTGGGAAACAAGTTCTTCAGTAACAACATCAAAGAGGCTTCCTCATTCAAGTCCTTCTTCTCCCTGGCGATTTTTATTCCCAACGCCAAGCTGGAGGGCGAATGCGCAGCCCCTCCTCTGCGCACTGTTTCCCAGTATGCGCTGTAAAATTTATTTGCTTTCGTTAATTCGTTTTTATCGTAATACAAGGAAGCTAAAGCCAGCACTACAGTAGGCTGGCCATGCTTTAATGTCAGCGACTTTTCATACGCCTTTATTGCCTGCTCAGACTCAGCCAGACGTAACCGAATCAATCCAATATTGCTAAAAATCTGGGCCCTGCTCTCGTAGTTAACATCGCTAGACGCTTTATCAAGCTGTTCCACAGCCTCCCTGTAGCGGCCCTGCTCATACAAATAGGCCGCATAGTAGGTGCGTCCACGTGTAAAACCAGGATCAGAACGAAGTGCAGACTTAAATTGCTTTTCCGCCAATAATAATTCTTCTTGTCGTTGGTACACCAAACCTAGAGCAGCCTGAGCTTCAGCGTTATCTGGCTTGATCTGTAGCGCCCGCTGTAACTTCAGCAAGGCGTTTTCCAAGTCGCCTTGTTGGTAGTAAGCTAAACCCAGTTGAACATATTGTTGAACAGCCTTATCTTCGGAAGCCTTGTTAGTATAGGGCCCAGTAACAGTCGTAACGCATCCTGCATGCAGGCCTCCTAACACCACCGCCAATACTATAGTTTTAATAGTGCGCTTGAGGTTTTCCATCTTTCTCAACTTAGTTATCAATGTCAGCGTTGCTTTCAATTTGAGAAACGGCCTTGTTTTATTTATGAATCTAAAGATTAGCGCCACTAGTACAATTACTAAATAGATGGGCGACCGTCAGTGGGAGTATTAATATTCTGTAAAGGAATATACTTCTGGCTTCTCCGCGTCCTATCTTCAACGCGCCCCACCAACTGACCGCATGCCGCATCAATATCATCCCCTCTTGTCGTGCGGACAGTGGCGACATAGCCTGCATCACTGAGCACCTTTTGAAACTTCAGCGTCGCATTTCGCGACGGGCGCTCATAGCCGCTGTTAGGGAATGGATTAAAGGGGATCAGATTAATTTTGCACGGCAAATCGCGCAATAGGTCGCGCAACTCGCGTGCATGCGCTTCGCTGTCATTTACGCCGGCAATCAAGGTGTATTCCACAGTAATGCGGCGCTTATCGGAGAGTTTATTCAAATAGCGATGACAAGCCGCCAACAGATCCTCTATCGGATATTTTTTATTTACTGGAACCAATACATCGCGCAAAGGATTATTCGGCGCATGCAGAGAAATTGCGAGGGAGACATCCGTCACATCGCCCAGCTTATCAAGGGCGGGAACAAGTCCAGAGGTGCTGACAGTCAGACGACGCTTGGAAATACCGAAGCCAAAATCGTCCATCATGACATTGCAGGCGCGCACGACATTGTCGAAATTCAGTAAGGGTTCGCCCATCCCCATAAAAACAATATTTGTAACGTAACGCTCTTTGGATAAATCATAATCGCCAAACGATCTGGCCGCGATCCACAGTTGGCCGATAATCTCAGCGGAACTGAGATTACGATTGAACCCTTGCTTTCCAGTTGAACAAAAACTGCAGTCCAGAGAACAACCTATCTGCGAGGAAACACACAGTGTGCCTCGTCCATTATCTGGAATATAAACAGTTTCAATGCTGTTGCCGCCGGCCAGACGCATGACCCATTTACGGGTGCCGTCGGCGGAAATATCTTCATATATAACTTCAGGCACGGAAACTTCAGCTACTTCTTTCAGCTTTTCCCGTAACGCCTTACTCATATTCGTCATGAGGTCAAAGTCAGACACGCCAAGATGATACATCCACTTCATCAACTGAGTGGCGCGGAATTTTTTCTCTCCCAACGACTCGAAGAAAGATTCGAGGTCGGAACGATTCATTCCTAATAAGTTAGTTTTTGCGTTGGCGCCTGACATGCTTTACCTCTTAAAAAGAGTGCAGCGATAGTGCTGCACTCGATTAATTGCCTCGACTGATAGTTTAATATCAGCTGCGGGGGCAGATTTCGTTCTCGCTGAAGAAATAAGCTACTTCACGCTCAGCAGACGCCGCAGAGTCAGAACCGTGAACCGCGTTTGCGTCAATTGAAGAAGCGAAGTCTGCGCGAATAGTTCCTGGCTCAGCTTCTTTGGGATTGGTTGCGCCCATCAGTTGACGATTCAGAGCAATAGCGTTCTCGCCTTCCAGCGCCTGAACGACAACAGGGCCAGAAGTCATGAAAGCTACCAGGTCGGGGAAAAATCCACGTTCTTTGTGCTCAGCATAAAAGCCTTCAGCTTGCTCTTGTGACAGATGCAGCATTTTTGCCGCCACAATACGCAGACCGGCTTTCTCAAAACGCGAATAAATTTCGCCGATTACATTTTTCGCCACTGCGTCGGGCTTAATGATAGACAGCGTACGTTCTACGGCCATCGATATGCTCTCCAAAATGAGGGTTATAACAACTTTAGGTTTATATTCTGAACAGGCGATTATACGCATGTTCCAGGGAAAGTTACACTCTGCGCCTATTACGAAAACGAAGCCCGCGGCGAGAGAGTCGCGCGGACGGAAATCGCTCCAGCGGACGTCTGACGCAACTCATCTAACAGTGCGCCAAACACAGACTAAATTTTTGTTAACGAGAGCCAGAAAAACGCCCTCCGCATTGGTTAACTCGACACTAACTTCCAGACTTCGCCTTCCATGCCGGCGATAACTCCCGCAGTTTATTGACTGCCGTAATTATCACATCAGCCGCCACGTCGACATCCTCCTCCTGAGTATAGCGTCCCATGGAAATACGCAGGGAACTAAGCGCCAGCTCATCTGAAACGCCAATGCCCTTTAAGACATAAGAGGGTTCTAGCGAGGCGGATGTACAAGCCGAACCGGTTGAAACAGCAAGGTCACGCATCGCCATCAATAGCGATTCGCCATCTACATATCCGAAGCTGATATTCAAGGTTCCTGGTAAACGGCTAACTTCCGAGCCGTTCAAATAAATATCCGGCAAAACAGACAGCGCTCCCCACAGCTTGTCACGCAGACCCGATAACCGCCCCGCCTCTTCAGCCATACTCAGGCCAGCCAACTCGAAAGCCGCCCCCATGCCTGCAATTTGATGGGTTGGGAGCGTACCGGAACGCATTCCACGCTCGTGGCCGCCGCCATGAATCTGTGCGTCCACACCAACAAACGGATTCCTTCGCACGTACAGCGCCCCAATTCCCTTAGGCCCATATATTTTATGCGCGCAACATGACAGCAGATCAACAGGCATGGTTTTCATATCAACCGCCAGCTTGCCCACCGACTGCGCCGCATCCACATGGAAAAAAGCCTGATGTCCACGCAATATTTCACCAATCGTTTGAATGTCAGTGACGCTACCTAACTCATTGTTGGCGTGCATAAGCGAAACAAGAATCGTATCCTTGCGCAGGGCGTCCTCGACAGCCTGAGGACTAACCACCCCATCCTTTTCAGGCTTCAGATAAGTGACTTCATACCCCTGTTTTTCAAGGTAAGCGCAAGGATCAAGAACAGCTTTGTGCTCTATTGCGCTAGTAATGATATGTCGTCCTTTGTCAGCATAGCGACCAGCAACACCTTTAATGGCAAGGTTATCTGCTTCAGTGGCGCCAGAAGTCCATACTATTTCCCGAGGGTCAGCGCCAATGAGGTCCGCCACTTGACGACGCCCCTTTTCCACCACTTCCTCCGCACGCCAGCCGTATATGTGCGAACGAGACGCAGGATTAGCGAACACGCCATCCAACGTCAGGCAACCACTCATCACCTCAGCGACTCTGGGGTCCACCGGCGTGGTAGCGGCGTAATCGAGATACACAGGTTTCTTCATTATTTCAATTATCCATATCCAAGTGCTTCAGCGCTCCCCGCGCCTGCTTTTTCTATGAAACGGGAAAAACAGATCAGCCGATATCGACCAAAGAAATACCTGCCTCGCCCGCCCGTTTTCTTTCAGTCTGTCTCTCAGCGATTTCCTGCACCGCCCGACTGGAGACAAGCTCTGCAAGACTGATGCCACTAAGATAGTCGTGAATACGCTCACTAAGATCCTGCCATAAGTGATGCGTCAAACAAATTTCACCACCCTGGCAGTCACCTTTACGCCCACATCGGGTAGCATCGATGGACTCGTTGACCGCCTCTATGATTTCCGCCACAGCCGTTTCATTAAGCGGACGCGCCAGTCTATAGCCGCCGCCAGGCCCTCTGACGCTGGACACAAGCCTGCCACGCCTCAACTTGGCGAACAATTGTTCAAGATATGAAAGTGAAATGCCCTGACGCGCTGAGATATCCGCCAGACTGACAGGGCCGCCGTCACCATGCAACGCCAGATCCAGCATGGCGGTCACCGCGTAGCGGCCTTTGGTGGTCAAGCGCATGTTTAAACCCCTAAATAATTTAGGGCATTATGAAATGACCCTGTAAGCTGATCAAGTATTATGGGTCATCACATCAAGCTACTTTTCTTCGCGAACGCACTCAAAGTCTTCGCTCTTTAAAGGCGGCAGGTCGCCATTGCGATACTCCACGTCCAGTTTGTGCAGACATTTGCACATTGACTCCAAACGGTCATCGACTGCCTGCATGTGATCCAGCATAGCTCGAATAGAACGGGCCACGGGATCAGGCATCTCCTCACTGAGCCCATAGGCGTCAAAGCCCATTTTTTCTTCCATCGCCTTGCGCCGATCCGCCTCCGGCTCCTCCTTCTTCACGATTACGCGGCCTGGAATGCCCACCACTGTCGCGTTGGCCGGCACCTCTTTAGTGACCACCGCATTGGAACCCACTTTCGAATTATCTCCCACTGTAAACGGCCCCAAGATCTTTGCGCCGGCGCCAACGACCACGCCATTTCCCAGCGTAGGATGACGTTTTCCTGCATTCCAACTGGTCCCCCCCAGAGTCACCCCCTGATAAAGAGTGACGTCGTCGCCAATTTCAGCAGTTTCTCCAATCACCACCCCCATACCGTGATCTATAAAAAAACGGCGGCCAATCTTAGCGCCCGGATGTATTTCAATTCCCGTCATCCAGCGACTAAAGGTAGAGAGGAACCGCGCCAGCCACTTTAAACCTCTGCTCCATAGCCAGTGGCTGATACGATGCGCCAGCAAGGCGTGCAAACCGGGATAACATGTCAGCACCTCAAAGGCGTTTCTGGCCGCTGGGTCCCGGTGAAAGACACTTCTTACGTCCTCTTTTAATTGCGCTAACATGATTCGCCCCAATTATTTCTTTTGCCAAGTTCCAGCCATTTTCTGCGTGGACCTTAAGATACCTCGCAGAATATTAATTTCCATTTTATCCAGACGCGCACGCTGATAAAGACGCCGCAAACGCGACATCAATTGCCTTGGGTTTTCCGGGTCATGAAATTCGATATCGATTAAGGTCTGCTCCAGATGAGCCATATAGCGCTCAACTTCCTCCGCCGTCGCGGCCTCGACGTC
Organism: Hahella sp. NS-SX17; assembly: GCF_057367735.1. Lineage (NCBI taxonomy): Bacteria > Pseudomonadati > Pseudomonadota > Gammaproteobacteria > Oceanospirillales > Hahellaceae > Hahella > Hahella sp. NS-SX17. The sequence continues at coordinate 2,739,054 of NZ_CM170632.1, read as the reverse complement.
CCATCCCGCATCTCCCGGGCCATCCAACCTTTGGATATATGACTGATTCTCCTCGTTTTCAAGCAGCCAGCGCATATGAAGCTCATAGCAAATCACTTGAACCGCCATCGCGACATTCAAAGAGGAGTAGTCAGGATTTGAAGGAATGTGGACATGCAAGTGGCAGCGCTGCAACTCTTCATTAGTGAGCCCTCGCTCTTCACGCCCAAATACGATCGCCACATCACCTTTGGTCGCGACGGCGCAATCGTGAACGTCGTCAGCCAGATCCCGCGGATTTCTAACAGGCCAAGGAATGCTCCGCCCCCTGGCGCTCGTTCCCACTATGAGAGAGCAGTCGGCGACAGCTTCATCTAAAGTGGCGACCACTTGCGCACCATCCAAAACATCCAAAGCGCCAGAAGCGCGACTTACCGCCTCATGATCGGGGTACCGATCCGGCTCGACCAAAACCAAGCGAGACAGTCGCATGTTTTTCATAACACGCGCCGTAGCGCCTATATTGCCAGGATGAGAGGTGTTGACCAGCACAATACGGATGTTTTCCAGCATTTCCACACCTTTTTAAAAGTGCGCAATGGTAGCAGAATTGCACGCAATTGCCTCCCCCTGCAAAAGCTAAAACATCACCGCCGCCCCGCTTTCTGGCGCGCCCTGAGACCTTTTCTATAATTTAAACCGTAAGTAGATTTCTGGGTGTCTTTACACTACGGAGTTGCTATTATTAGCGCCCTTTTTAAAACCGTTCTTTACAAAGTAGTGATCAAACCATGCAGCCAATGATTAATATTGCCTTGCGCGCCATTCGCTCGTCCAATGAGCAAATCAACATGATTCTTGAGCGTGAAGAGTTGTCTTTTACCGATCCGGAAAAGCTGAAGAGAGTCATTGCCCGTGTTGACGCCGCTTTCTACGATAACCTATCCCGCGCCCTGCAACGGGCTTATCCTACGCACCAAATCAACAAGAAAGGCGACCTGAAGGGGAACCCGAAAGGCGTCAGCTGGCACATCATGCCGGCGCACAACCCCGCCAGTCTTGTACGCGGACTGTCTGACTGGTGCTTTTCTTTGGTTTGCAAAAAGAATGATCAGACCGAGCACGCCATCATTACTTTCCCAGTCACCGGCGATGAGTATACGGCAAGCCGCGGCGGCGGAGCCTCCTTAAACGGAAAACGGATTCGCGTCTCCGCCACCAAAGAGCTCGAGCTATCCATGCTGTCCACAAATATCCTGGAAGGCATTGGCAAAAGAGAGGAGCCGGCTTCACTACTGGAAGCCTACGCCGAGCTTGACAAGAGCTGCTTTGGCGTCAGAAGCGCGCACTGCATCCCCCAAGAGCTGGCTTACTTAGCATCAGGGAAAACTGACGTCGCCATATTGAACAACATCAGCCCACTTGAAACGGCAGCCGGACTGCTTATCGCCAAAGAAGCCGGAGCCTTGAACAGCGACGTTCGCGGCAATCCGCTCAATGAAAGAAGCCGTTCACTCATTTGCTGCAACCCTAAAATGCTTAAGCCCGTCTCTCAAAAGGCCCACAAATTGGCTGAGCTATTGAAGTAGCCGCACTCCGAAAGCTTTTAATCATAAAAAAGCCGGTCATATGACCGGCTTTTTTGACTGAACAGCAACCCAGAAAATGAACGCCTCAGGGGCGCTCATCCAGTTCCGCCCCCTCTTTAACAGGGATCATGAGATCTTCATTACTGATATTCATGACCAGCAGCAGATTACTCGCCACGTAAATTGAAGAGTAGGTACCCACTATGATGCCGATAATCAATGCCGTCGAGAATCCTTTTAGAGCCGGCCCGCCAAACAGGAACAGCGCCACCAGCACCAACAGAGTAGTCAGTCCAGTAACAATGGTTCGAGACAATGTTTGCGTCAGCGATATATTAATGATCGCAATTGGCGTCTCATCCCGCAGGCGACGAAAATTCTCACGAACACGGTCGCTAACCACAATAGTATCGTTTAGCGAGTAACCTATAACCGCCAACACCGCCGCCAACACGTTCAAGTCGAAGTCCCACTGAAACAGCGAGAACAACCCTAGGGTAATGATGACATCATGCACCAAGGCCAACACCGCACCAACAGAGAACTTAAACTGAAAGCGGAAAGCGATGTAGAGCATAATGACGCCCAGCGCCAACAGTAAGCCCAAGCCACCCTGCTCACGCAACTCCTCGCCAACCTGAGAGCCAACAAACTCAGAACGACTCAGACTTACCTTCGCACCGTCCGCAGATAAAGCGCTCACCACCTCCGTACCGATGGACTCACTGTGCTCCTGCTGGAGGCGCACCAGAATACTGGTGTCAGAACCAAACTTCTGCACCACGAAGTTTTCATACTGGTGTGTTTCAAGCTGATGCCGCACATCATTAATTTGCGGCGCCTTCGCATACTCCACTTCAACCAGCGTCCCGCCAGTAAAATCCAGCCCGAACGACAAGCCGCGGGTAGCAATGGACACGATAGATACAATGATCATTATCACAGACAAAGCCAGGGCAGGCTTCGCTATGCCCATAAAGTTATAAACTTTTTCATCAGACATAGTTATGCCTCCTTAACCTTGCTTGACGCCGCCGCCAATGGACAAACTGCCAACATTGCGACCGCCGTATATCATATTGACCACTGCGCGAGTCACGGTAATGGCAGTGAACATGGAGGTCAAAATCCCGATGGACAGCGTAACGGCGAAACCCTTGACAGGCCCGGTGCCAATTGCAAACAAGATCAGCGCCGCAATCAATGTCGTCACGTTGGCGTCAAAAATGGAAACAAATGCGCGATCATAACCCGCATGAATCGCCGACTGGGGCGGCAAGCCGTTACGCAACTCCTCGCGTATGCGCTCATAGATCAGCACGTTGGCGTCAACCGCCATCCCGACTGTCAATACGATACCGGCGATGCCAGGGAGAGTCAGCGTCGCTGATAGCAACGACATCACCGCGATCAGGATAAAGACGTTAGCCGCCAGAGCGATGTTGGCGACAATGCCGAAGACACGGTAATAAGCAATCATAAAGAGCATAACCAGCACAAAGCCGATTGCTACGGAAGTCGCGCCGTCTTTGATGTTCTCAAGCCCCAGACTAGGACCGACCGTGCGCTCCTCCACAAAGTAGATAGGAGCCGCCAGGGCGCCGGAGCGCAGCAATAACGCCAACTCTTTTGCTTCAAATACTGAGTCCAGCCCCGTTATACGGAAACTGTTTCCTAACGGCGACTGTATAGTGGCGAGACTGATGATTTTCTTTTCTACATAGCGCCGCTTCTTGGGCTTGCCAGTTGTGGACTTAGTATCCACCTCTTCTTTGAACTCTACAAAGAGCACGCCCATGTTGCGCTGCACGGCATCCTTGGTGACATGAAACATCTTATTGCCACCCAGGGAATCCAGCTTGATATTGACCTCAGGACGGCCATTCTCATCAAAAGATTGCTGCGCATTGGCGACGCTGCCGCCAGTGATGATAATGTCGCGCTCCAGGCTGGCGGTGCGAGGCTCTGAGCGAAATTCAAACGATTCAATCGAACCTGCGGAAGCATCCGGACGCGCCTCTAACCGAAATTCAAGGTTAGCGGTTGAACCCAGAATACGCTTCGCTTCAGCGGTGTCCTGCACACCTGGCAGCTCCACAACAATACGCCCACGCCCCTGACGCTGAACCAAAGGCTCCGCAACGCCCAATTCGTTAACCCGGTTACGTAATGTGCTCAGGTTCTGGGAAATGGCGTAGTCTTCTATTTCTTTCACCCGACTTTCAAGCAGGGTCAATTTGACCATAAACAGGCCACCCTCTTCGGCGCTCTCCGCCAGAAAGTCGCCAAATTCGCGACGCGCCAGAGACAGCGCATTGTCACGATCCTCTTCATCACGGAAACCAACGGAAATCTGCTTGGACTGAAGAATATCCACAGACTTGTAGCGCAACCCCGCCTCTCTCAGCTGGTTCTTAATATCGCCCTGGGTGATTTCCATAGTAGTGGCGACCGCTTTCGGCAGATCCACCTCCATCAGAAAGTGAACGCCGCCACGCAGGTCGAGACCCAGCTTCATTGGCGCCGCGCCAAGGTTAGACAACCAGGCGGGAGTGGTTGGAGCAAGATTCAACGCCACCACATAGTCGTTGCCAAGAATGCCTTTCACATGAGGCTGGGCGTCCAACTGGGTGTCGTTGTCAGCAAAGCGAATGATGATATTCTTCTCGCCGACTTTAGCTTCGCCGTAAGCAATGCCCGCTTCATCCAAGGCGTCCGTCGCCTTCTTCAGCACACTCTCATCAACCCCAATGGAGCCGCGAGATCCGCTTATCTGCAAAGCGTAGTCATCTGGATACAAATTCGGTAAGGCGTAAATAAAGCCCATCATCAGCACTATGACAACGAGCAGATTTTTCCAAAGTGGGTATTTATTGAGCATGCCGTAAAAGGCTCCCTATTGTTTATCTCTATGCCGGGAGGAGTGGCGCGCCATGCAGGCGTTCGCTTAAGGAACGCCCGACTCAGACCCGGCGCGCATGCACGGCCGTATCAGATATCTTTCAAAGTGCCTTTGGGCAACGCTGCGGTCACCGCCATTTTCTGCACCTTGATTTCCACTTTGTCCGCAATCTCAACGACCAGGAAATCGTCCTTCACACGCACGATTTTTCCAGCAATGCCACCGTTGACCAGCACTTCGTCGTTTTTATTCAAACCACCAAGAAGTTCTCTGTGCTCTTTGGCCCGCTTGCTCTGTGGACGCCAAACCAAAAAGTAAAAGATCAGCACAAAACCGCCGAGGAAAAGGATCTGCATCACCGCACTCGGCCCCTGTGGACCTGGAGCCGGCTCAGCCGCAGCAATAGCAGGCATCAGCAGGGCGAACAGCGTGCCTAACAGCACATGTAGCTTACGCATAAGAAATAACTCCAAAATATGCTTATAACACTTTGACTAGGCTGGAATACCTTGCTCCTGCCTATGATAAAAGTCGGCGACGAAGTCGCACAATTTACTCTGTTCAATCGCATGACGCAAACCAGACATCAGGTTTTGGTAGTAGCGCAGATTGTGAATGGTGTTCAACTGCGCCCCTAACATCTCGCCGCAACGGTCAAGGTGATGCAGGTAGCTGCGACTGAAATTGCGACAGGTATAACAGTCGCAGTTTTCATCCAGCGGACGCGTGTCTGACCGGTACCGGCTGTTGCGCAACTTGAGCACCCCATATGAGGTAAACAAGTGCGCATTGCGCGCGTTCCGGGTCGGCATAACGCAGTCAAACATGTCCACTCCGCGCAGCACCGCTTCCACAATATCCTCCGGCTTGCCCACGCCCATCAAATACCTGGGCTTGTCTTCAGGCATCACAGGAGGCAGGTAGTCCAGCACCTTTATCATTTCTTCCTTGGGCTCGCCTACCGACAAACCGCCGATAGCGTAGCCGTCGAAGCCGATTTCAGTCAGCCCCGCCAGCGATTCTTCCCTTAAATGGGGATACATTCCCCCTTGTACAATACCAAATAACGCAGAAGAGCTATTTCCGTGCGCCAGTTTGCTTCTTTTAGCCCAGCGCAGGGACAAACGCATGGAGTCCGCCGCCTCGGTTTCAGTGGCGGGGTAAGGCGTACACTCATCGAAGATCATGACGATATCCGACCCCAGGTCACGCTGAACCTGCATAGAGCGCTCGGGGTCCATGAAAATCGGCGAGCCATCGATGGGAGACTTAAATTTCACGCCTTCTTCCGTGATTTTACGCAGATCTCCCAGACTGAAAACCTGGAATCCCCCGGAGTCCGTCAAAATCGGGCCATCCCACTGCATAAAATCATGCAGGTCGCCATGCTGCCGAATAATTTCCGTGCCTGGCCGTAACATCAGGTGGAAAGTATTACCCAGAATGATATGCGCGCCGATATCTTTAATGTCCCGGGGCGTCATGCTTTTTACAGTGCCGTATGTGCCCACCGGCATAAAGGCGGGGGTTTCCACCACCCCACACGGAAACTTCAGCCTTCCGCGACGGGCTTTGCCGTCGGCATTGTCGATTTCGAACTGCATGTGGCAAGTACGCGACAAGGTTGTTCTCCTACTCAGATCTGACAGTGATATTTAGTTCGCTACGGCGTCTTCACAACCGGTCTGACGGCGGTGCAAAAACATGGCGTCGCCGTAGCTGAAAAAGCGGTAACGTTGCTCGATGGCCTCTTGATAGGCGGCGAGGATATGCTCTCTGCCGGCGAAGGCCGACACCAGCATCAATAGTGTAGATTTAGGCAAATGAAAATTGGTCACCAAGGCGTCGACCGTAACAAATTCATACCCGGGATAGATAAATATACTGGTGTCGCCGGCGTATGGCTCAATAGCGCCGGAACGACTCGCTGTCTCCAGCGCCCTCACCGCCGTAGTGCCGACCGCGACGACTCGTCTTCCGGCGGCCTTTGCCTTACGCACCCGCTCGCATACGTCCGCAGTGACCTCCAAGTATTCCGAGTGCATCTGATGGTCCTGCACCACATCTACCCGCACTGGTTGAAACGTACCCGCTCCAACATGCAGCGTGACAAAAGCGGTCTCTACCCCTTTTGCAGCCAACTCCTGTAACAGCGCCTCATCAAAATGCAGTCCTGCGGTCGGAGCCGCCACCGCGCCGGGTTGGCGACTGTAAACAGTTTGATAGCGTTCGCGATCGCTCAGGTCGTCCTCGCGGTCTATATAAGGAGGTAGCGGCATATGTCCGCAAGCCTCCAGTAATTCGCTGACGCTTTTCCCCTCGCTTACCCGCAAACGAAACAAGTCGCCTTCCCGCTCCACCATCGTCAGCACATATTGTTCGTCTATCAATATGTCAACGCCGGGCTTAGGCGCCTTGCTGGCCCTGACATGGGCCAGCATTTCCGTCATGGACACGACCCGCTCGACCATCACTTCGACTTTGCCGCCGCTGCGTTTCTGGCCAAACAAACGGGCAGGGATAACACGAGTATCGTTGAAAACCAATAAGTCGCCGGGATGAATCATTTCCAGCAAATCTTTGAAGCCGCGATGGTTTATCTCTCCGGTATCTGCTTCCAGACACAATAAGCGACTGGAGGAACGTTCCGCCAACGGACGCCGGGCAATCAGCTCCGGCGGCAGATCAAAATCAAAATCATCAACGCGCATCAAGGAATTCTGCTTCAGTTTTGGGGGCGCATAGGTTAGCTGAAATGCCTGTCAGTCTCCAGCTTCCACCGTTTCGATAAAACCGCCTCGGAACCATGCGAAAAACCAGTTAATAAAAACTGTTGACGAGCAAACAAAAGTCCGTATAATCGCGGCCCTAGTTAGCCACTCACAGGCTGACATGGTTGCCGGGATGGCGGAACTGGTAGACGCGCACGACTCAAACTCGTGTTCCTTCGGGAGTGAGAGTTCGATTCTCTCTCCCGGCACCAACTTTCTTTTCTTATCTATGTTTTTTCTTACTTCTCATTAATTTATCTTCACTTGCAGCGTTATTAGCCCTCCTGCTACTGACTCTCTCCACACGCCTGTATTGCGCTAATAATCGCCTCTGTATGTGAGCCGTTTGGTCTGCCCTGTTCTGCGAAATATCGAATGTCGTCCAGCGTCAGATCCTGATCGACCCGCTTCACGACGCAGGAGCAATACTCCGCTACAGCTTCAGTCCCCTGCCCCTGTCCGCTATGGGCGCTGATACAGCCATTGGACATATTGGCGATATAGTTTCTTTTCATTTCCTGCAAAGGCGGCGCGCCGCCATCTACAGCTATTGCAGATACTGCGCTGTTATAGAGAAGCGCGCCGCATAAAACCAGAAAGGGAGTCATTCTCATAGTCGAGCCTCTTCACTGCGATCAACCCTGACTATAAGAATAGACGTGTTTGAGGGGATGCGACGGCGAAACAATCCCCGTCTGGATTAAAGCAGATCGAACAGCGACAGGCTGGTGACTCGGGAATAGGATTGCTGGGCCGCCTGCAATACAAAGTTCTGTAAAGTGAGATTACTGACCGCCTCCGCGTAGTCGAGGTCCTGCAGCTCGGATAATACCTCCTTAGTCAGAACTTCCACATCTTCCTGCAATTGCCTGGTATCGTCGATCGTGTTCAGTCGAGCGCCTAATCGCGAACGGGTCTCCAAAAGCTTGGTTTCCGCATTGGTAAGATTCGCCAAGGTGGAGTCCAGGAGATCCGTCAACGTCTGCCTGCCCGCCGGCGAATCCTGATAATCCTCCAATCCCGCCGCCAATCGTTCCACAGTGGTAAGAAGCCCCTGTTTCTCTGACGACTGCACAAAGAATGTGTCGCCAGGTTGAGGCGAACCGATAATTTCAAACTGTACGCCTTGCGCCTGAATGGGTTGCCCGGTGGCGAAACGCTGATTACTTAGGATGGGCCTGCCATCGGATCGCTGCACAATAGTGTAGTTGGGCGCAGGCGGAACCACATCCGCTTCGTCATTGAACACCACGACCATGTCTTCCGGATAAAAAGCGTCATATAACTCCTGGTCGATCATCTGTCCCTGGGTGATGATCGCCGGCGGCTCAGACGTATTGCGTGGACTCGCCTGCGTAAAGAAGGTTTTATTGGCGCTCTTGATGTTGACGAACACTTCCTTGCCGTTATCTCCCGCCGCCACGGACACATTGGCGTCAATCTGCATGAAGCGGCGCCCTTCATCCCCGACATACCGATAGGCCCCCGCCGCGTTCAACTGAAACGGCTCCTGCTTTCCTTGAAACCCGGCAAAAATATATTCTCCACTGGGGTCCTTGGTGTTAAGCATACCGACAAGCTGACTGAGCCGCTGCCGCACTTCCGCCGCGATAAAAGTTTTGTCGTCCGCATTCTGCGAGCCGTCCCCCGCCTGCACCGTCAATTCGCGCAAGCGCTGAATCACCTCGCTAACGCCATTCAGAAGTCCGTCTTCCAGACTCAGGCGATTCTCCGCCAGGTTGATATTGCTCTTGTACTGATCAATCAGCGACAACTCCTGGTTTATCTGCAGGATTCGCGTCGACGCCACGGGATCATCCGCTGGCGTCAGTACGCGGCGCCCACTGGATATCTGCAGTTGGGTCTTCTGCAGTTGGCTGGTCACATCAAGGATATTGTCCAGCCCGCGATTAAACAGTTGTTGGGTTGAAATACGCATAGTCACATCATCCTCGGGTCATCCGTCAGGCGAAGGTGTTCAACAGGGTGTCGAACAACTGCCGGGCGATGGACACCACTTGCGCAGACGCATTGTAGGCCGCCTGATACTGAATCAGACGACCCGCCTCTTCATCCAGACTTACGCCGGAGACTTCCTGCCAGCGATTTTCCGACTGCCGCAGCAGCGACTGGGCCGACTCTGTATCCAGTTGCGCCTGACTGGCAGTGGAGCCGACCACTTCCACCAGCTGGGAGTACGCCTCGTTGTAGGTGCTGACCTTGCCGCCGATAGTTCCCTCGGTTTCCAGCCCCGTCATTTTCAACGCATTGCGGTTGTCGGAAACACCGTTTTCGTTGTACTCGACGGTGAAAGTGTCCCCCTGTCTGGGCGTACCGGTAATACTGGCCTGATAGCCGCGAAACGAACTTTGCGCCACAGGCGCCGGTAAAAATACATTGTTGTTGTCCGCAGTCAGACGCACGCCGTCACCCAACTGCACGTCCACGAAACCGCCAACACTGGTTCCGCTGCCGCCGGCGATGGTGGTCGCAACAGTGTCATTGGCGGTGGCGATATCCACTGAGTCCGTAGCGTCGCCCGTCACCTCAACCGTAATGTCCTTGCCAGTCAGGGCGCGAACCGTCAATGCGCCGCCGTCGCTCCAGGCCACGATTCCGGCATCCTGCAGGTTGGAATTGCCATTGATCAGGTCCACGTAATCGTCGGGCGTAAAGGAGCCCCCGATTGGCAATGTCAGCGTCTCCCCGTTAATGATCAGTCCCGGCGCCGCACCGCCGCCATCATCCACAAAGTTGGATAGCTCCACCTCGGTATACGCGCTGGCGGACACGCCGTTGCGGCTGTTGAGAGCCGAAGCGATTTCCTCTGCGCTGGCGTTGGCTGCGATATTGAGCGGCGACTGCGTGGTGACGATGCCCGTCTCCGGGTCGCGATTTTTAATCGTCACCGTCTGAGCCCCGTAGCCATTCGCATAGGGGCCGGGAGACGCCACTGGAGCCGGAACCTGCGCGACACCAGTCCCTTCCGCGCTAACTGCGGTTTGCCCTTCATCCGCCGTAAAAATTGTGTTAGACACGCCAGCGATATATTTCTGGTTATTGAGAGGCGGATCAAGGGGGACAGGGTTGCCCGGATCGCTGTTATCCAGCACTTCGTAATAGGTATCAGTAATAAAGCGAATGAGTATCGGCGGGGTCAGCTCACCAGGAACGGCAAAGGTAGGCAACAGCGCATCATTGGAGCTGCGCTTAACCGCCAGCAATTCCCCAGGGCTGATCACCGCATTGCCTACGTTACCCAGATCCGCCTCAGTGCGAACCGGAGACGCCAACGCAATCTCCTCCACCCGGCTCACAGACATGTTCATATCTCTGGCGCCATAGCGTGTGGGAGTCACCAAAAAACTGTCGCCGGTCTGAAAGCTGCCTGACTCAAAATTAACCCGCAACCCATCAAACTCGAAAGTGGCGGGGAACAATCCCGGCAGGCGGCCGCGGGTGACCGTGGCCCCAGTCAGCGCGTCCACCACCAGAATGTCGTTATCGGAAGGGCCAGTGAACTGAATTTGGTAGTCTTTGGTAGTCAGTTCGGACGTGTCGATAATCTCAACACTGATTTCCCGGTCATTGGGCAAAGCATTGCCTTCGTGCGCGGTGACCCGCTGACGCGCATTGTTTTCAGAGTTGATGTCTTCGAAAAAATTACCGCCAAGACGGTTTTCCAAATCCATCCCCAATTGATGCTGCTCGTTGATAGTGTCCGCCATCACTACCGCGATTCTCCCCAGCGCGTTAAAGGAGGGTTGCAGAATCTCATCGCGAAACAATAATGAGCCGCCCAGCTCGCCGCCAGTTATTTCCGAAGTAATGATATTGGTTCCCGAGCCGCCCCTTTCCGTCAACACCACTTCCTGGTGCGTCGGATCGGCGTTGCTGACCTGCAGCCCCATTGAGTTAGCGTGAGAGCCGATAACCAGAGACTGCCCCTTGCCCACCAGGATATTGAGCTGGCCGTCAGTCTGTTCGACCACTGTCACTGACACAATTTCCGATAGCTCGCGAATCATCTGATCGCGCTTATCCAGCAAATCATTGACGTCCTTTCCCTGGGCTGATCCGCGAGCGGAAACGATAGCCTGGTTAACCTGGGCGATACCTCTGGCCAGGCTGTTGGCCTCAGTGATAAGCGCGCGCATATCCTGGTCAATATTGCCCAGCTGCGAGTCGAGGCGGTTGAACAACACATTGAAACGATTGATCAGTCCTTCCGCCTGAGTCAACACCAGCTGCCGTTCTGGTATGGATGATGGGTCGTCCGCTGCGCCCTGCAATGCCTGAAAGAATGCGCTCATGCCTGGCGACAGGCCGGTCGTCGGGTCCGCCAACAAGCTGTCGATCTGGCTGACGTTGGCGCGGATCTTATCGATTTCACTGAACATGGACGTGTCTGAGCGCAGCTGCGAAACCAGAAACTGGTTCGTCATACGGGAAATATCCGCGACCCCCACCCCAGTCCCCAGATAACCCGCCCCGATGTATTGGGACGGCGTCGCTTCAAACTCCACCCGCTGACGGCTATAGCCTTCGGTATTGGCGTTGGAGACGTTGTTGCCGGTGGTGGCCAGCGCAGTCTGGCTGGCTTTGAGTCCGGTGAGTCCTATGTTGATGACGTTAGTGCTCATGACAGGAGTCCTCAGCCTTGATCATCCGAGCGAACGTTTTGCAGATACGCGCCGTTCATAATGCGCTGAATCTTTGACGCATAATTCGGGTCTGTGGCGTATCCGGCTTTTTGCAACTCCCGCAGGTACTGTTCCGGTTCCGCCACCTGCTTCAACGCCTGTTGATACCGGGGCTGCTTCTGCAAGAAATTGAGATAATCTGTGAAGCTTTCTTCATAGGAACCATAAACGCGGAACGACGCCCGCTCTTTCACCATGGTTCCCTCGCGGTATTCGGTGGTCGTCACCCAGGCGACCGGCCCTTTCCAGCGCGTGTCCGCCTTGATGCCAAACAGGTTATAACTGGGCTCGCCCTCTTCGGTAAGAATCATGCGCCGCCCCCAGCCTGTCTCCAGAGCCGACTGCGCAAGCAGGACGCCCGGCTCCACGCCCAGCCCGGCGGCGGCTTTACGCGCCGACGTCAACAGGCTGTTAATAAAATGCTGCGGACTCTCAAAAGAAACCGGCGCCGCTTCCTGCGGGTCCTGCAAATCCTCCTCAGGCTTCGCCCGCGACGCTTCCGCCGCTGCGATATCCGCCTTCACCTCTGAGTCTACAAACGCAGAGCGCGACATTTGCTCCGAATAATAGGCAACCTGCTCCAGCGCCTGAGTCTCTTCTTCCGTCAACTCCGGCGCTAACGCGAGGCTTTCTTCCGCTTGTGCGTAGTTCAGCGACTTTGCTTCCAGCGAGCGAGGGTATTCAGTGATGTCTTTGTAGCCGCCCGGCCTCGGTTCGCCGCTTTCCCTGGCCAGCAGTTGCTTGGTCAGCGCGTCCGCCAGCCCGAAGCTCTTATGTTTGGACAGCGTCAAACTGAGCTGATGATCGAACATATCCTGATACACACCAGAGGCGGAGTCATGAAATGGATTGCCTTGCTCAAACACCGCGTTCACCTGCCGCATGGACTTCAGCATCAGGTTGACCATGATGGACTCAAACTGCTTCGACACCGCACGGATGGCTTCCGATTTGTCCATGCTGGGCGACTTAAGTCGCTGCAGCGCGTTCAGATCGGTGTAGACATGGGCTTGCTCGAGTGCGCGATTGTTCATGGTCATGTTTCTGTCTCAACTCATCATTGACGCCTTAAATCACAATAAGGTCCGCTTTCAGCGCGCCAGCTTGTTTTAACGCCTCCAATACCGCCATCACATCTCCCGGCGCCGCGCCGACCTGATTCACCGCACGCACTATGTCGTTCAGTGTCGCCGCTGGCCCAAACTTGAACATACGGCTGGGCTCCTGCTCCACGTCCACATCTGTCTGGGGAACCACAACCGTGTCGCCGCCCGCCAACGCATTGGGCTGACTGACGCCGAAGTCCTCAGTGATGGTGACGGTCAGATTGCCGTGGGTCACCGCCGCCGGCAGCACTTTCACGTTCTGTCCCACTACAATGGTGCCAGTGCGTGAGTTGATCACGACTTTGGCCGCTTCCTGTCCGGGCTCCACTTCCAGGTTTTCCAGGATGGACAAAAAACCGACTCGCTGTGAAATATCCCGGGGCGCCAGCACGCGAATGCTCGCGGCGTCTATCGCTTGCGCCAAACCGGGGCCTAACAGATCGTTGATGCGATCCTGCACGCGCTTAGCGGTGGTAAAGTCCGGAGAACTCAGATTCAGCGTCAAGGTATCGCCGTGGCCGAAACTACTGGGAACGGCGCGCTCAACCGTCGCGCCGTTGGGAATACGCCCAACGCTGGGCACGTTCACGGTGATGCTGGAGCCGTCAGCGCCATCTGCGCCAAAACCGCCAACCACCAGATTGCCTTGCGCCACAGCGTATGTTTTACCGTCCGCGCCTTTCAGATTTGTCATCAGTAAGCTGCCGCCGCGCAGACTCTTCGCATTGCCGACAGACGAAACAGTAATATCAATTTTCTGCCCGGGTTTTGAGAAAGCCGGCAAGTCCGCATGTACGGAGACCGCCGCCACATTTTTCAGCTTGGGGTCAGTCCCGGCCGGGATGGTGATGCCAAAACGGTTCATCATGTTACGGAACGTCTGATCAGTGAACGGCGCCTTATCGCCGGAGCCGTCCAGCCCCACCACCAAACCGTATCCCACAATCTGGTTGCTGCGCACGCCTTCCACCGCAGCGATGTCTTTAATCCTTTCCGCGCCGGCTGTCGCCGTGAAACACAACAACCCAAGCGTCAACAGCGCGAGCCATACTTGCTGCAAGGGACGGGGCGCTATCGTTCTGTCGGATACTTCATACATAGTCGGATACCACTGGTTAAAGACAGACTTCATCATTTCCAATTCAAGCGTTATAGAGGGAACCATTCGCTGTTGAAAAAGCGCTGCAGCCAGCCGGCGCGATTCACGTCGCCAAAGGCGCCGGTGCCGCTGTATGCGAAGCGGGCGTCCGCTATCTTGCTGGATAAGATCGTGTTATCCACCCCGATATCCTGAGGGCGCACCAGCCCGCTGAGGCGGATATACTCATCCCCTTCCGTCAGGGTCAGCCATTTTTCTCCACGAATCCGCAAAACGCCGTTGGGCAATACCCCCGAGATTGTGACGCTGATACTGCCGGTCAGACTGTTGCTTTGATCAGCGTCCGCCGACCCCGAGAAGTCCCGTTCAAAGTTCGAATCCGTCAACAGACTGAGATTGTGGGCGGATACCGCAGTTCCAAGAATCGTCGCTTCATTGAACGAGTTCTCAGAGTCCTTTTTCAAGTTAGTGCCTGTGCTTTTGGAGGACTGCGTGCTCTCCTGCAACACCACGGTCAACACATCACCCACTTGATGCGCGGTGCGATCACCGAACAGGGAAAAGTTCTGCGCGCTGGAATAAATAGAGCCATCCACCTGCGCGGGCTGCATCAGGGTTTGCGGTGGAACCGGCGCGAAAGCCGGGTCGCCCGGGCGCACCTGCTCTCGGCTCATCGGACTGCATCCGCTCAGCAGGGTAAACATTATCAGTGAGATCAGCGTTAGAGTTTTCACGCGTGGCCCTCCCCGTCTAAATCGACGACACATCAATTAAAGATTCTGAGTGATGTACTGCAGCATCTGATCCGCCGTGGTCACCACTTTCGCATTCATCTCGTAGGCGCGCTGGGTGGTGATCATGTTCACCATTTCCTCAACGATCTCTACATTGGAGGTTTCCACCATGCCCTGCTCTACGGTTCCTAATCCCGCCAGACCGGGGGCGCCTTCCTGAGGGTCGCCACTGGCGGCGGTTTCGCGGAACAGGTTGTTGCCGATAGCCTCCAGCCCGGCGGGGTTAATAAAGTCCACCGTGTTGATATTGCCGACCTGGGTTGGCGTGGCGGTGCCGGCCACAGTGACGCTGACCACGCCATCGGTACTGATGGTGAGGTGCAAGGCGCCGTCCGGCACGGTAATGCCAGGCTCAAGAGGAAAGCCATTGGCGGTGACCACATCGCCATCGGAGTTCAGATGAAACTGGCCGTCCCGCGTATAGGAAATGGTTCCGTCCGGCATCAGAATCTGAAAGAAGCCACGCCCGTTAATGGCGATGTCCAATGGCTGCTCGGTGACCTCAAGGTTACCTTCGCTGAAGACTTTCTGAGTGCCCACCACGCGCACCCCTGTCCCCAGTTGCAGACCCGAGGGCAACTGGGTGTCCTGCGAACTCTGACCGCCCGGCTGTCGCTTGATCTGATACAGCAAATCCTGAAACACAGCGCGATCACGCTTGAAGCCGGTTGTATTAACGTTCGCCAGATTATTGGAAATGGTTTTTAGAGCAGTATCCTGAGCCGCAAGCCCGGTTTTACTCACCCACAACGCACCATGCATGACAAATTCTCCTATGCAGGTCGGACAACACAATAAATGGGTTTCAACCTATACCCGGATAGACTCCGGGCCGCATGGCGGAAAATTGCCGCTCATGCGGGATTACTAGGATATTTGCAATAAGCGTGCCGCAGCTTCGGAATTATCATCCGCAGCGCGCATTACTTTGACTTGAAGCTCGAATTGGCGGGACAGAGAGAGGATTTCCGTCATCTCTTCGACGGCGTTGACGTTGGAAGACTCCAGATAGCCGGACTCCAGGCGTACGAGTCCATCAGCGAGAGCCGGGCCAGGAACGTCCGGCTTGAGGCGGATCAGCCCATCAACGCCTTTTTCAATGTCTTCAGCGGGTGGATTGACCAGGCGGATGCGGTCCACTTCCTGAATTTCATCCGGATTGCCGCCCAACGGCACGATAGAAATCGTGCCGTCGCCCCCGATGTTGAGCCTGGCTGCAGGCGGCACGGCGACAGGTCCGCCGTTGCCGAGCACCGGCAATCCCGAACCGGTGCGCAACATGCCGTTCACATCCACCAGCAGCTCTCCTTCTCTGGTGAAAGCCTCACTGCCGTCCGGCGCTTGCACGGCGATCCAGCCTTTACCGGCGACCGCGACATCCAGGTCGCGCCCGGTCTGCATTAACGACCCCATTTCAAAATCCGTCGCCGGCCTTTCCGTCATGGCGTAGGCGCGGCTGGGGTAATGTTCGCCGAACACCGGCATGCTTCGCGCCTGCATAAAGTCAGACTTGAAGCCTGTGGTGTTGGCGTTAGCCAGGTTGTTAGCGTGGCCACGCTGAGACAGCATGTTCTGCTTGGCCCCGCTCATGGCGATATATAAGGCTTTATCCATGAGCACCTCTCGAATGCCGCCTGCTTGCTTTACTCATCATGATCATCAACTCTTCTCATTTATTGATTAGCGCAAGTGGGGTTAACGCAGGTTGATGATGGTCTGAGTGATGGCGTTGGCGGTCTCAATGGTTTTCGCATTGGCCTGATAGTTACGCTGGGCGATGATCAACCCCACCAGCTGCTCGGACAAGTCCACATTGGAATCTTCCAAAGAGCTGGAGCGAATAGCCCCCAGCGAGGCGGTTCCAGGAGCCCCGATCACAGGGTTGCCGGAATTGAATGTCTCCACCCAGGTGGTTTCCCCCACGGGCGCCAACCCCTGAATATCATTGAAGTTGGCCAATGCGACCTGCCCCAGCACCTTAGACTCCCCATTGGTGTAACGGGCGAAAATCACGCCCCCGTCATCCACGTCCAAACCAATCAAACGCCCAGTGGTGAAGCCATCTTGCTGCAGGTCGTTGACCGCAAACGCGCTGCCATACTGAGTCGTGGTCCCTAGATCTATAAAAAAGTTGGAACTGGTGGGCGGATCAGGGATCGGCAAGGTTCCGCCATCCACCACATTCAGGGGGCCATCTGCGCCGTTTGGCGTACCGTCAGGCGCCAGCGGCGTCCAGTTGGAAATCAGCACATCATCAGACAGCACTTCATTGATCGAGCCATCCTGATCGAATACCAGACTGTATGAAGCGCGGGATGGCGTACCGCCGGTCACCAGCGGGTCGCCGATATCCTGTCCATCGATCAACGCATACATGGTCCACAGATTGTCCGGCGTCGTCGCCGAGGGCGGCTCTTTCACGAAAAACGTCGTCAGAACGTGGGAGTTGCCCAGGCTGTCGTAGATCGTTGTCGAAGTTGCATGGTTATAAGTGTTTTCATCCGCCGGGTCGAACACGTTATTGACGAAAGGCGTGCCAGTGAAAGTCGCGAACAAATCCGCCGTGCCGCTTGTTAGAGTAACGCCATCCTGCATGGTCAGGTTGACGCTGCCGCCTACAACCACATCCGTCAATGCCGTGCTAAGGGTTTGTGTTGATGCCGCCGCATCGTTGCCCTGCACGACAAACTGATCTCCAGCAGCGCCGCTGAACCCAAAGCGCAGGTCATTACCACGATTATTGATAATCGCCAGGTCCGCGCCGTCCAAGACGGCGCGAACGCCAGTTAGCTCTGAGGAGGAGTTGATCGCATTGCCCAAGTCAGTCAGGTTGGTGTAACCGTCAAACAGCACGCCGTCTATAAATACCTGCATGGTGCCGGATGCATTGTTGAAACCCGCAGCAGTAATCGTAGCCCGTGTGCTGGCGGCGGCGTCAATGTTATCCAGATTATTGAACAGGCCTGCTATTTCGGCAGCGGAACTATTCGCGGGAATAGTCACTGTTGAAGTTGAGCCGTCAGCCTGAGTCACGGTAATCGTCTGCGCCGCGTAGCCATTATTGCCGTTCGTGCCGGCAGCGGTAGCGTCCACCGCTTGCCCGATCAGCAGCCCATCCGAAGACAGTGAGTCGCCCCGCTCCAGCAGCACCGGCTCGGACGCGTCCAGGTTCAGGTTAGCGTCCACCCTTGTGGTTCTATCTGGCGCGAGGCTAGTGTCATCTATCAACAGATCCCCGAGAACGCCGCTGACAACGCCGCTGTCATTAGCGACGAAACCTTGCAGACGCATGCCGGAGCTGTTCACCACATAACCTTCTTTGTTGATGCCGAAAGCGCCGGCGCGACTGTAACGGCGATCGCCACTGTTAGTATCGAGAATAAAAAAGCCTTCGCCATTAATGGCGAGGTCCAGCCCATTCTCAGTAAAGGAAAGATTGCCCTGCGCAAATTCCTGCCGCACTTTTTGCACCCGCACGCCATCCCCAACCGGGTTGGAGCCCAGGCTCAAAAAGCTGTTGGCGTATAGGTCGCCAAACTCCGCACGGGATCGCTTGAAGCCAGTCGTGCTGGCGTTGGCGATATTATTACCGGTCACCTCCAGGTCGACCGATGCTGCTCTGATTCCTGTTAACGCGATATTAAACGGCATACCACACCTCGCACATGCTAACTGATCTGTTTGATATCGCTTAATCCGACCGATCCAAGTCCGGCCAGATTCAATGTGACGCTGCCGTCACGAGCGATTGATACACTATCCACATTGGCCGCCAAATAAGAGCCGACCTGCATTTGCTCGCCGCTATAACGAGCACGCGCCACCACTTCATACCGCCCGGCCGGCAAAGTTTCGCCCTTGCTGTTTTTGCCGTCCCAGCTGAAATTAACGTCACCGCCAGGCTGATAACCTTTATCAATAGTCGTGATGAGCTCGCCAGCCTCGTTATAAACGCTAATGGCCAGTTGCGAGGTTCCGGCAGGCAACTCCACCACCCCGTTAATGGACCCATCCGCAGTCTTGATGGCGCTCTCCATCGGCGCCAGCACATCCCGCCCCACCATCGCTGAAGCCTGCAGCGCCTGGGCGCTGCGGAACTGTGAGGCCATGGTGTCTACGGTCGAATTTAATGACTGAATGCCTTCCACCGAGCTGAACTGGGCCAACTGCGCGACAAACGCCGTGTTGTCCTGGGGATCGAGCGGACTCTGGTTATTCAACTGGGCGATCATAAGATCCATGAATTCGTTTTTACCCAGCTCGTTTTTCCTGTTGGCGGACTTCTGCTGAAGCGCGTATTGACTCAGCGCATCACTAGTCTGATTCGTCGTATTGATATCGCTCATCACGCTGTCCTCACGAAAAGTTCATCACTGGCCAATCGTCAGCAGGCGCTGCATCATGGTTTTCGCTGAATTCAGCACTTCCACGTTGGTCTGGAAGCTGCGGGAAGCGGACATCATATCCGCCATTTCCTCCACCACGTTGACGTTGGGGTAGAACACATAGCCGTCCTCGTCCGCCATGGGATGGTCCGGCTGATAGCGGCGCTCCAGAGACGCATCGCTTTCCACAATGGCCCGCACTTCAACGCCGCGGGAAGCGTCATCGTTGATTGAGGGAGGAATCGCCGCATTCAGGGCGTCTTGATGAACCGCCGCAAAAATTGGTTTGCGTGCGCGATAGGTCTGATCGATGCTGGAGCTGGCGGTGTCCGCGTTGGCCAGATTGCTCGCTGTCGTGTTCAGTCGCACGGACTGTGCGGTCATACCAGAGCCGGCAATGTCGAAAATGTTGTTAATCGCCATCATTATTCTCCTTTAATCGCGCTGACAATACCTTTCAGCCGGCTATTGAGAAATTCGAAACTGGCCTGGAAGTCCAGCGCGTTCTTGGAGTACTGAACTATTTCCGTCTGCGTATCCACTGTATTGCCATCAATAGAGGGCTGCAGCGGCTGTCGGTACAACAAAGCGCCTTCCGCCGGCGTTTTAATCGCCATATGCGCATCGTGAGTCGTAACCACCTCCAGCGAATCGTCCATGCTTTTGGCTTGCTTGAGCACGGCTTTAAAATCAATATCCCGGGCGCGGAATCCCGGCGTGTCCGCATTGGCAATGTTGTTCGCCAGCACTTCCGCCCGTCTGGCGCGGACGTTCAGCGCCTGCTCATGGATACCCAGCGCTTTGTCGAATGATATGGCCATCTAACACCTCTGCAGTTGCCTGACTGCGACAATCGTCATTTGCAACAATGTCAGCAAGTCCCGCGCCAGATATTTTTTTGTTTTATTTTTCAGATAGATAGTGTTTTCAGGCAGGCGGAAGGCGGCAAAGGGATACCGCCCGGAAGGAAAGCGCGCCCACACCAGGCGGCAAGAGGAAAACCATCGCCACAAACTGCGGTGGACACAATCTCAAATATACGGACCGGTATGAAGAGAAGCGGCCTCTGCCTGAGCATGCAGCGCCGCAGAAAAATCAGCTCGTTTCGCCAGCAAAGAAACTGACGCGCTCTTCGAAAGCCGGCGGTTCGGGAACTTTTTTGTCTTTGCTGGCCGGCGTCCCCACATACAGATAACCCACAACATGTTCATTAGCGGCCAAACCAAGGCGCTGTTTGACACGCTCGTCATAGGCCACCCATCCGGTGCGCCACATAGCGCCATAGCCCAGCTCCCCCAAACCCAGCATCAAGGCGTATGCGCTGCAGCCGGCGGAAATCAGCTGTTCCGACTCCGGCGCCTTGGGATGCTCTTGCACAGTGGCGACCACGACAATCACCATCGGCGCGCGACTGGGCGCTTTGGCCAGTTTTTGCCTGGCCGCATCGTCCTGACCGTCCTGCTCCGCCACTTCGCAATATATGCGACCCAGGGCTTCAAGCCCTTCACCTTCGACGATTATCAACCGACAAGGCCGTAAGCGGCCATGATCCGGCGCGCGCATGGTAACTGGATACAGTTGTCGCAATTCTTCATGACTGGGGGCGGGGGCCTGCAATAAAGGCGTAGAGGTTCGATTTGCAAGAATGTCTAATACCGCCATGGCGTTATACGATGCTCCTGTTGTTGATAGATGTGACCGCCTTGTTTATAGATATGACCGCCGGCCATGCCAATAGAATATCGACGGATGATTCGACTCAGATTATAAATAGGAATGATTCTTAAATATATGCAACCCAAAGGCAGAAAACACTTGTCTTATCGCGCCACATTTCCAGCCTTTTACGCCAACTCAAAAGGTTAAAGATTGTCTAACGAGGGACAGAACCGCCTAACAGATTGTCGGACAACCCCATTACTGCTAACCTAAGACGCGATCGTAGCGCTGGTGGACTATACTACCAGAAGAGGGCGGCAGTTATGGCGGATGGTTTACGCCGGTCCAAAGGCTTTTTGCATGGCAATCCCGCATTCAACCAATGCGTCGCACTACGCCTGCTGAACAGGCGCCTCCTGCTTTCCACCCGGAAAACCTTCTATTCCTGTCCTTTTTAGGGTATATCCGTGCTAGGACAGGACGTTTTATTGATAACAGCAAACCGGCGAGCCGCTTTCTAAGCCCGCAAGCTCGCAGGGACATTTGGTTAGGTTGAAAAATATGCTGACGGGACAATACCGGTATTTGCGGTTATGACACAAATGATGCCGATACCACCACATCTCGCCAATGCGCCGCACTCCCCGACTCAGGTGACAATCCCACCCATGCCGGACTATAACGCCCGAGTGCTCGGCTACCTGGTATGCGCCGCAATTATCGTCGCTGGCATTCTGGAAGGGCATTTCGACGAATACCTCATCTGGATCATTCCCGGCGCCATGCTATGGCCGCATATTCTGTATTTCGCTCTGCGCTTCTTCGATAAACAGAAGAACACCAAGGTCCGCCAGGGCATGATGGTGGTGGACGGTTTCCTGTGCGGCGTGATTCTGGTTTTGATCAAATTCAGCGTCACCCCCACCCTGTTTTTTCTGCTGATGCTGAACTTCAGCTTCATAATCGTTGGCGGTATGAAAAGCTGGCTGTATGGCAATATCGCCTTTCTCGCCGGCTTTACCGTGGCGTCCATCTATTTTGGTCTGAGCTTTGCGCCGCCCACCCCCATGGTGGTCAGCATCATCGGCGGCGTCACCTGTTCGCTGTATGTCGGCGTCACTGCTTACTACACGCACCAACAGGCCCGCGCCCTGGTGCAGGCAAAGTCACAGATTCAGTTTCAGCGCGAGCAATCCATCGCCCTGTCTCACAAGCTGGCCAAATACCTGTCACCGCAGGTGTGGCAGTCCATCTTCACCGGCGAGCGCGACGTTCGTCTGGAAACCCAGCGTAAGCGGTTAGCGGTGTTTTTCTCCGACATCAAAGGATTCACCGAGCTGGCGGAGGAAATGGAGCCGGAGAGCCTGACCGAGTTGCTCAACACCTACTTTAATGAAATGTCCCAGATCGCGCTTAAATACGGCGGCACTATCGACAAGTTCGTCGGCGACAGCATCATGATCTTCTTCGGCGACCCCAGCAGCCGCGGCGCCAAGGAAGACACCTGCGCCTGCGTCATGATGGCGATCGAAATGCGCAAACACATGAAAATTCTAAGGCAGAAGTGGCGCAGCCAGGGCGTCCGCACGCCGCTGGAAATTCGCATGGGGATCAGCACCGGCTACTGCACCGTGGGTAACTTCGGTGCGGAAAACCGTATGGATTACACCATCATAGGCAAGGAAGTGAACCTCGCCAGCCGCCTGGAGTCCATGGCGGCCCCGGGAGAAATTCTGGTATCCTACGAAACTTTCGCGCTGATCAAGGACACCATCATGTGCCGGGATAAGGGCGAGATAACGGTGAAGGGCTTCGCCAAGCCGGTGCCAATTTATTCTGTTGTGGATTTGCGTCGCGATATTGGCGGCAACCAAAGCTTTATCGAACATGAGACCGAAGGATTCGCCATGTATCTGGATGCAGGCAAAGTCAGCGCCCAGGCCAAGGAACGCATCTTGAAGTCCCTCGAAAGCGCAGCGGAAAAATTACGCAACTAATCGCGCTCTTCTAGATTCCATACGGTTAATCGCCAGCCCCAATGCGTTGGACACGCAGGGGTATGCGGTATTGAGACATTCAAGCACACGGGGTTGGGTTGGCTTCGCCATGACCTGACAAAGTCGCGTCATCCAGCGACGCATCCCCCATCCTCACTGCCGTCACGCCCCCCCCAAAGCACCAATGCGGCCGCGCATGATATTCCGCTATACGTATCAGGTTGTTATGCCACACAAGAAAACGCTATACAGCGTCTCCCTGCTTATTTTTCTGGGGGCGCTGGAGAAAACCATTGTCACCACCCCCCTTCCCGTCATAGGGGCGGAACTCAACGCCATGAGAGACATCGCCTGGGTAGTCACCGCTTACCTGTTGACCGCCAGCGGTTACAACATGCTGTTATTCACGCTCGGGGTCTGCGTCAGCGCCTATTTTTCCGGCAAACACATTGCGGCGACAGGCGCTTACAAAACTCATATATTGCTTGGTTTCATACTGCTCGCCATCGCCTTCTTTCTGATGCTGATGAAAGTCGCGTTCGTGTCGCTGTTTCCGATAATCGGTTTAGGAGTAGGCTTCACGCTGCCGGGACTGGCCTGCGCTGTACAAAATGTACTGCCGGCGGCGGACCGAGGCGTCGGCATTGCGTTCTTTGGTTACGTGCGGGAGTTGAGCGGCGCCGCCGGCGTCATCATCTGCTCGACATTATTTCACGGGAGAGGCGCCCTGCAACAAGCTTACAGCCCCTTCGGCGCGGTATACCTCGCCATGTGTTTATTCGCCAGTCTGGCGTTCATCATCGTGGCGGGATTCATCGCAGAGAAAGAATTAATGACGCAAGTGGCGGAGTAGCATTGCAAAAATGCCGCAATAATTGGGAATAACCGCCGCGCAGGCGCTTCCATGCGCCTCTTTATTAATACGCCAATATCACCGCCATATTAATAATAAGAATGGACCAAAGCGACGCCTGA
This sequence comes from Hahella sp. NS-SX17, assembly GCF_057367735.1. Lineage (NCBI taxonomy): Bacteria > Pseudomonadati > Pseudomonadota > Gammaproteobacteria > Oceanospirillales > Hahellaceae > Hahella > Hahella sp. NS-SX17. The sequence continues at coordinate 2,715,095 of NZ_CM170632.1, read as the reverse complement.
GCTATTGGCGCGGCAGCTTGAAGTTATCCGCCGCCAACGGATAGTTAGAACGCAAAGGGTTGATGTCCAGACCTCCACGCCGGGTGTAACGCGCATAGACCGCCAATTTCTCCGGCTGATATCGTTGCATCAGCGCCAGATAGACCGACTCTACGCAATGCTCATGAAAATCCTGGTGGGAACGCATGGAAACGATGTATTTCAACAGCGCAGCCTTATCCAGCGGTTTCCCGCGGTAATGGATATACAGGGTGGCCCAGTCCGGTTGCCCGGTGACCGGACAATTACTTTTCAACAAATCCGAACTCAGCGTCTCCTCCACCACCGCATCGCCCACAGGATCAGGCAGCAATGAGGCATCGGGGGTATACACCTCCACCTCTACATCCAAGCCGTCCAGATTTTCCGCCGCCAGCCAGAAAGAGGGCTCATCGCGCCAGTCAGTCGCCGACAATAATGTCACCGACACCCCGCCTTCCGCCGCCGCAGCCAGATCTTTCTGCATCACCGCCTCGACCTCTTCACGGGAAGCAAAACGACTTTGGTTAAACGAGTTGAGATACAGCTTGAAAGACTTAGACTCAATAATATTGAGACTATCACAGCGAATACGAAATACGCCAAGCGCCACTTCCGGCTTGCCTTTGCTGTTGAGCCAGGACAGCTCATAGCCGTTCCATAAATCTTCGCCGGCAAAATCCGGCTCCCCGCTCAAACCCAGTGTCGCCCGGGATTTGGCCCTGGGAATCGGGGTCAGCCAGGACGGAGAGTACTCTTCAGGGTATTCCGTCGCTTTCCCCAAGTGTGTATGTTTTTCCAGTTCCACCATTACTTCTCCAAACCGGTTAGGTGCGAATGCCAACGCCTTTATTCAACAAGCGCATGCTGAAAGTGAACAACGCAACGATAAATAAGAGAATCATGCCGTAGGCCGCGCCCAAATTAATATCGCTGACGCCCAGCAGACCATAACGAAACGCGTTGACCATATATAAAATAGGGTTAATTAATGACACATTCTGCCAAAACTCCGGCAAGAGCGTGATGGAGTAAAAGACCCCGCCCAAGTAGGTCAGCGGCGTTAGAATAAAGGTCGGCACGATGGAGATATCGTCAAACTTGTTGGCGTATACCGCATTGATAAAGCCCCCCAGAGAAAACAGCACTGCCGTCATGAAAACGACGCTGACCACCACCGGCAGGCTGTGGATCTGCAAATCCGTAAAATACAGGGAGATCGCGGTGACAATGACGCCTACCGCCAACCCGCGAGCGACGCCGCCGCCGACATACCCCAATAGAATCACGTAGTTCGGTACGGGAGCCACCAGCAGTTCTTCAATGCTGTGCTGAAATTTCATTCCAAAAAAAGAAGACACTACGTTGGCGTAGGAATTAGTAATGACCGACATCATGATCAGTCCGGGCACGATGAAATCCATGTAGGAATAACCGCCCATTTCTCCAATTCTCGGCCCGATAAGATTGCCGAAAATCACAAAATACAGTGTCATGGTGATCGCTGGCGGCAGCAGTGTCTGCGTCCAAATACGAGTGAAGCGGCGCACCTCTTTAATCAGGATGGTGTTAAAGGCGATCATTATTGCGCGATTCATGCCTGCGCCTCCTCTGCACTCACGGTACTGCTCGTCTCTTTCTTATCCTCATTGACCATGCGAATAAACAGTTCCTCCAGACGGTTGGTTTTAGTGCGCATACTACTCACTTTCACCCCCAACTGATCCAACTGCTGAAACACTTCGTTCAGGCTGCGCTGCTTGTCCACATCCACTTCCAACATTCCATCGGCGGTTAAGCGCGCACCATAACCTTGCAGAAGCGGCGCCTCTTGCAATGGACAGGTCAGGTCTAGCACGAAGGTTTCCTGATTAAGTTTATTCAACAAATCGCGCTTATTGGTGTTTTCCAGAATCCGTCCGCGATCGATAATGGCGATGTTGCGGCACAATGCTTCCGCTTCTTCCAGATAATGAGTGGTCAGAATAATCGTGCGGCCTTCGTTGTTGACGTTAGAGAGGAAGGTCCACATGCTGCGGCGCAGCTCGATATCCACGCCGGCGGTCGGCTCATCCAGAATAATCAGACGCGGCTCATGCACTAGCGCGCGAGCGATCATCAGACGCCGTTTCATGCCCCCGGACAACATCCGGGCCTGTTGGTCCTTCTTGTCCCAAAGCCCCAGCTCCCGCAGATATTTTTCCGCGTTGTCCTTCGACACATTGGCGGGAATACCGTAGTACCCCGCCTGGGTGACCAGAATATCGAACACTTTTTCGAACTGGTTAAAGTTGAATTCCTGAGGCACCACGCCCAATTGCAGCTTTGCTTTGACCAAATCCTTATCGAGATCGTGACCAAAGATAGAGACAGCGCCGGATGTCTTGTTCACCAATGAGGAGACAATGCCAAGAGTGGTGGACTTGCCTGCCCCGTTGGGGCCCAGAAGCGCAAAGAAATCCCCCTCCTCAACATCCAGGTTGATTCCTTTCAAGGCTTCGAAGCCATTACCGTAGATTTTTCTTAAGTCGCGAATAGCCAGTGCGGTAGTCATAATTCTTTCTGATTCCTGCGGCCAGTGTGAGAGCGTCGAGCATAAGGGGCGCGCCAGCGGCCTGATTTACGGGAAGACTGTATAGATTGCGTCGCGGGTGAGTTTTTTCAATGAAAATGACGGAATTAATCGTCCATTTCCCTGAAAACTGCGATGAGCTTCCTTTTTACCATCCGCCCACTCTTTATAATCAGCGTCAATAAGCGCCAGGGTTAAGAAAGCCCCGATTCTAATAAACAAAAAGGAAAGTATCGATGATAAAACGGCCGTTAAGAGCCATGACCCTGACGTGCGCCGCCGTATTGGCGGGTTGCGGCGGCGGAGGCGAATCCAGCGACGATAGGGCGACCGCGTACCTTGGCTCCCCCGGCGTAGCGGGCCTCAATTACCGAACCGCCAGTCAGTCCGGCGTCACCGGCGATCACGGCCAGTTCAAGTATTACGCTGGAGAGACCGTCACTTTCTTCGTTGGCGATGTCGTACTGGCGCAGGATATCCCAATTAAGCGCTTCATGACCCCTATCGACTTCGACCCAGCCTGGGAGCAGACCATCTACCCAGGCACTGTCGTCGGCGGCCTTACTACTCACACGGAACAGGAAAAGCAGGTGCTCAATGTAGAGTCCAATATCGCCGTTAATACAGCGCGCTTCCTGGTTTCCATCGACTTCGACTCCGATACGGAAAACGGCATTCAAATTCGCGGCTCCACGCGCGCGATCATTGAAAGCTCCGTCAATGCCGCTGGCGTAGATTTCACTATCGACCCCGCCAACTTCGGCAACCTGGACGACCTCCCCGAAAGCCCGGAAAACCTGCTTGTAGCGGAGTTGTGTCTACGCGAAGTCTGCTCTGATCTCACGCCGCTGGAAACGATAGCCGCCGCTTCAGTAGGCGTGAACTGGGTCAACATGCTCGGCTCCAACATCTTTCTCCGGGAAGGCGGCCATATTTTCCTGGAAAGCGAGCACATTGAGGCGAACGCCAGTGACACGCGCACTTTCACCGTGCAAATCCGATTGATTGATATTTCCGTTGGACTGGCGGATCTGGAAGTGAAAACCGTGGATGAACTGCCGGATTCCGAAGGTGAAATTCCAGACCCGCCCCGCTCAGTGATATCCATCATTCCAGATCCCACACCGGAAAGCCGGGAGTTCAGTTTTATGATTACGGGAGAGTCGGGAGAGGAAACAGAAATCGTGGTGAATATGCGTCTGGAAGGTGATTATCGCTGGTATCAGAAGGTGATGCGGGTAACGCTGCTGTAGCGTCAACCGCATCACACTCGATTATCCCATGAAGTGACGCAGACTCCAGCGGCTGTTGGCGCCGGTCACCTGAAAACGGGAGGCGTCAATGCCATATGCCCCACTGGGCAGGCTGTGGGTAATGTGAAGATAATTGTCTTCATTGCCCTGCTTGATATTGAACGCCATCAAATCCACAACTTTGGCTGTGCGCAGCGGCGCTTTGTCCTCATCCAGCAGCACCATCACAGTCGGCCAGAGTTTACGTTCCATGTTGTGCTGAATCACCACGCCCACTTCGCGATTGCTCAATTCAACAGTAGCGCCGGTCGGATAGATGCCAACGCACTGAATGAATTTTTCCACCAGGTCTTCCTGGAACTCTATATTGCGGGAGTGGTAAAGCGCCGTCACCGCCTGCAGCGAAGTCATCGCTTCCGTCCCAGCGCGCGGCTCCAGCATTTCCTGATAATGATCGACCAGCCCCGCTATTTTGGCCAGCAGTGGAATTTTGTCGCCAGTCACCCCTTGCGGGAAACCAGAGCCGTTGTGACGCTCACGATGGTGCTCCACTACACTCACCACTCTCGGCGAAATGGTGGGGTCCGACTTGAGAATCGCCACACTCATTTCCACATAGCCTTTGTAGCGCTGATACTGGGAGGCGTCCAGAAACCTGACGCTTTGCAGCAGCTCCTGCGGCATTTTCGCCTTACCCACCTGACTCAACAACAGACCAGTAGCCAGATCTTTGAGATAACTCCTGGATAACCCAAGCTGACGCCCAAACACCAATCCCCATATGCTGGCGGCTACGGAGTGCGAATAAGCGTATTCATCCCGTCTTCTGACACGGGACAACCACAACATGGCGTCAGGATTGCGAATAACGCTATCCACCATCAATGCAGCCACTTCTTCGGTTTCCACGATATCCGGCGCTTGTCCCAGACAAACATTGGCGAAAACGCGATCAAGCGCCTGATTAACGCGATGCGTCAGCTTTTCCGCTTCTTTCACTTCGTGTTTCAGCGTACTTTGTCGCTCGTATTTGGCTGGACGACGAATTTTAATGGGAGGGAGGGTCAGTCGATGTTCGTCAACCGACTTACTGGATGACAATGAGCCCAGCTTGAACAGCAACTCTTCTTTGCCGCTGTTCTCCATCTTTTCATATTCAGTGCGCGTCAGCGGACGGTCGATATAAACCGAACGGCAGAAGGACTGCAATGCGCGAACGTCATCCGCGCTGCGAATATAAAATCCCTGAATAGGAAAAGGAGTTTGATGCCATGGACGATCTAAATCCGCCACGAACATCCCAATCTGTAATTCACTTACCGCTATCTGTGTCTTCTTGGCGGCCATAGATACAACCTCATAGAGCGCCCGCTCTCAGCTCAACTACGACATGCTGGCTATTTTCCCGCAACGACGGAAAGAAGCCACTGCGTTAGGTAGGCTTTCGGTTACAAAAAAATTAAGTTTTCTTACGTTTTGTACAAATATAGACAAGTTCTCACGGACTTTGCGGGGTTTGTCACACTTATTGAGGCGTCGCCGTGAAATCAATCCGTTACGCAGACAGTGTCCGAAAGCGCTGGCGGCCTGTCTTCTGAGCCGCCGGCCTCCGCCCGCTTGACCGACACTATATAAGGAACGGAAGAAGCTTTGATATAGTCCAGATTACCAGAGCCATCATCCGTTTTAACTACTGTCTGCGCCGGCCAGCAAGAAATCTGCAATTGTATTACGCGCCCAAGATCGGCGATATGGTCCGCCCCATTTTCCTGCGTAATCGTTCCGCATAGCGTCGTCGAATCAACCAGTGCCTCACCGTCTAACGACAGATCCTGTCCTGGCGAGCCACACCAGACAACACCTTCCTGACTGCCGCGACAGGCGTCGCCGCCCTGACCCGAGTCCACAAATAACAATTCGCGATCGCTACATTGCGTGCGCAGGGTAACTGGCGTTACCGCAGCGATCTCTCCACTGACGTTTTCAGTCGTCCGCCAGGAAATCAGGAACTCCCGCTCCTGCCCTGCTGAATTCTCCGCAATAAAACGACCGTAATGAGAGTACTCCGTAGCGCAACCGCCAAACGCACTCAATAAAGGAAGGATCAACAATAATAATCGCTCGGTATGGGAACGGTTGGCCATGACTTTCTCCGGTGTAGCTTAGGCTGTTGCGGCTATTTATTCTTACTTTTTGACTCTTACTTGCTTCTTAATTTGCCTTGCTTGCAGGCTTCCCATTCGTTTTTTTAAAAGCCGACAGGTTGCTTTAGATCAAGTCATCATTGTTTTCATCAATGCGTCGTATCGGGCAAACCCAGCCAAATAACGACGAGACCATTATTAAGCGCTTGTTCCTGCACACAAAACAGTTCGATTTTCCATACCTGTGAAGAGATTTCAAATAGCGGATCCGATATATGCGGGCTTGACACCGCCCAAAAATTACTGAGAATTATTTTCATTATATTTACTTTTATTTTTTGGGGACTCTTTCATGCAAAAAAAGACTGCGTCGGTATTCAAAGCCGCTCTACTTTCCGCCTTCTGCTTAACGCCACTGGCCGCCCAGGCCGCTGAAGAAGTGAATGTCTACTCTTACCGTCAGGAATTTCTCATCCAGCCTTTGCTAGATACCTTCACCAACCAAACCAATATCAAAGTCAACGTTGTATTCGCCAAAGAAGGCGTGGCGGAGAGACTGAAGCGCGAAGGCGCCAATAGCCCCGCGGACCTAGTGTTGAGTACGGACATCGGACAGTTGCAGGAACTGACTGACGCCAAGGTGCTGCAGCCTGTAAAGTCGGACGTATTAAACGCCAATATCCCCGAACAGTATCAGGCGGCGGATGACTCCTGGTTTGGCCTCACTGCCCGTGCACGCGTTATATACGCTTCCAAAGAGCGTACTGACGTGAAAAGCATTTCTTATGAAGACCTGGCCAAACCAGAGTGGAAAGGCCGCATATGCACGCGTTCCGGCAAGCATCCGTATAACATCGCCCTGTTCGCCTCCATGATCGCTCATCACGGTGAAGCTAAGACAGAGGAGTGGCTGCGCAACGTTAAAGAGAATCTGGCGCGCAAGCCTCAAGGTAACGACCGTGCGCAAGTCAAAGCCATCAAGGACGGCATTTGTGACGTTTCCCTGGGCAACAGCTATTACTACGGCTTGATGCTGACGGATGAAAATCAGATTGAATGGGCCCGCGCAGTCAATTTGATTTTCCCTAACCAGGAAGACCGCGGCTCACACGTCAATATCAGTGGCGTCGCGCTGACAAAAAGCTCACCCAACAAAGCAAACGCCATCAAACTGATGGAGTTTTTGACAGAGAAACTGGCTCAGAAGATGTACTCCGAGCATAACTACGAATACCCGATTAAGCCCGGCGTGGAGCCATCTGGCCTGGTGCTTTCCTGGGGCGAATTCAAGCGTGATGAGCTGCCTCTGTACAAAGTCGGCGAGTTGCGTGAAAAAGCGGTGAAAATGGTGGACAGAGTCGACTTCGACGGCTGACCGCATACAACGACTGTCTTATCATAAGCCGAAGCCTGCGCGCTTCGGCTTTGACGGTTATAAACCCGGGAACTGACGTTAAGGTCACCCACTAATGGAAGCAGTATCAGCCCCGGTATTACGGGAGCTTTCCAAACACGCGGCGACAGGATCTCCAGACGCCCGCCGTTGGCGTTATTTCAGCGCGGTTATCGCATTGATCGCCGTCATTCCCTTGCTCGCCGTCGTCTATGTGGCCTTCTTTCCTACAGAAAATATCTGGCCCCACTTATGGAGCACGGTGCTGCCGCGCTATCTGGAAGCCACATTCTTTCTGATGCTGGGCGTCGGTCTGCTCGCCACTTTTTTTGGAGTAACTTCCGCCTGGCTGGTGGCCTTCTACCGTTTTCCCGGGCGCAGACTGTTCTCCTGGGCCCTCTTACTCCCTTTCGCCGTACCCGCTTACGTCATCGCTTATGTCTATACCGATTTACTGGAGTATTCCGGCCCGGTGCAGGCGCTGTTGCGGGAATGGTTCGGCTGGCGCACTCCGCGCGACTATTGGTTCCCCCAGATTCGCAGCCTGGGCGGCGCCGTCATCATGTTCTCTCTGGTGCTGTATCCATATGTTTATTTGACTTGCCGCGCCGCGTTAATGGAACAGTCAGACAGCTTGTTGATGGCCAGCCGCTCGCTGGGCGCCGGCGCGTTGCGCACACTCTTTCGCATCGTGCTGCCAATTATCCGTCCCGCTCTCGCTGTCGGTCTGGCGCTGGTGCTGATGGAAACCCTGAACGACTTCGGCACAGTCAGCTTTTTTGCTGTGCAGACACTGACCGCGGGGCTTTACGATACGTGGCTTAACCTCGGCAATGTAGGCGGCGCGGCGCAAATCGCCGCCCTGATGGTGGCCATCGCCCTGGCGTTGCTGTACCTGGAGCGCGCCTCCCGGCACAAGTCCAAGAGTTATCAAAGCGGTGGCCGCACACGGCCGCTGACGCCCACCCAACTCACTGGCATGTCGGCCTACATCGCTTCCGCATTCTGCTTCTTATTGGTATTTTTCGGTTTTCTGGTTCCTGCTTCCGTGCTCGGGTACTACTCCATCGAATACTTCGACGTCAGCTGGAATTCAGAGTTCTTCCGTCTGGCTATGAACTCTCTGCAACTGGCGACTATCGCCGCTGCGCTGCTGGTGGTTGTGGGCGCTTTGCTGGCCTATTCTCAGCGCATTGCTCCCAGCGCCCTCAACAAATCCATGGCGCGCATGGCGTCGGTCGGCTACGCCATGCCCGGCGCAGTATTGGCCATTGGCGTCATTGTGCCTCTGGGCGCACTGGACAATGGGGTTGACGGCATCGCGCGCGAGTATTTCAACACCAGCACCGGCCTGATATTCAGCGGCACCATCGCTGCGATCATTTACGCTTACTCCGCACGCTTTCTGGCGATTTCTCTAGGCTCCGCTGAAAGCGGTCTGGGCCGCATCACGCCCTCCATGGATCAGGCCGCCCGCACATTGGGACACGGCTCATTATCCATTCTCACCAGGGTGCATATGCCTCTGCTCAGTCGCAGCATGCTGACGGCGGCGATTATCGTATTTGTGGATGTTCTGAAAGAGTTACCGGCTACGCTGATTCTGCGTCCGTTCAACTTTGAAACCCTGGCGACGTACCTGTATCAGTACGCATCGGATGAGCTGCTGGAGCACAGTGCTCTGGCCGCCATGTTCATCGTCGCAACAGGAATCATTCCCGTCATTCTGCTGAACAAAGCCAGCACGGCGAAGCAATATTAAGGAAAATCACGACGCCATCCAGCAGAACGAAGCCAGGGGAGACGGCTCCCCTGGCGAGTGACAACCAACTACTGCCAGATAACCGGCGTTTTCGCGCTGTACCATTGCTCAAGATGAGGCTTATAGGCCTCTTCGATAACATTGCGTTTCAGCTTCATAGTGGGAGTGAGGTAATTATTCTCGATCGTCCACTGCTCAGACACCACCGCCAGAAACTGTAGCCGCTCATGAGGATCAACGCTGGCGTTAATGTCCTGCAACAGGTTTTGCAGACTCTTCTCCAGCGTCTGACGGAAGTCCGGGTTCGTTCGCTTCGGATAGGCGTCATCGGACAGCATGACCAAACAATGAGGCTGGGGATAGTCGGAACCTGCCACGCACACCATCTCTATTTGCGGGTGGCTGATAATGCGGTTTTCAATCGGCGCAGGGGCCACATACTTGCCTTTGCTGGTCTTAAACAGCTCCTTTTTGCGCCCAGTCAGCTTGAGACGGCCCAGATCATCCAGCTCACCAAGATCGCCGGTGCGTAAAAAGCCGTCATTGGTGAGGGCTTCCGTGGTTTTATCCGGTTCTTTGTAATAGCCCATCATGGTGGCGGGGCTTTTCACCAGCACTTCTCCATCGTCCCCCAGACGCACATCCACGCCAGGAAGCGCCTCTCCGACAAACCCCACTTTAGTCCGGCCTGGTTTGGTCATGTGGGAATAGGCGAAGTTTTCCGACATGCCATACCCCTCCAATAGCTCCAGTCCCAGCCGGCGGTACCAGCTCAAAATATCCTGAGATAAAGGCGCAGAGCCGCTGCCAGCAAACCTGACATGCTCCAGCCCCAATCCTTTCAGCACTTTCTTTCTGATCAGATGCGAAACCCCCGGAATTTTCAGCAAGAGATTCAGCTTTTCCTCCGGCATCTTGCTCAAGACGCCCGCCTGGAACTTGGTCCAGATGCGCGGCACCGCCAGGAACAAGGTGGGCTTAGCCGCTTTCAAGTCGCGCACGAAGGTGTCCAGGGATTCGGCGAAAAACACATGGAAGCCCGTGTACAGAGCGCCCATCTCCACCACGAAACGTTCAAACACGTGGGACAGCGGCAGGTAAGAGAGCATCCGCTCATGGGAGCCGACATCCAAAAAGTTCACCACGCCATCCGCCGCAAACGCCAGATTATTGAACGACAGCATCACCCCTTTCGGCATTCCGGTGGAGCCGGAGGTATAAACGATAGTCGCCAGTTCCTCATGTTTTCTGGCCGGGCTTTCCTCCATGGGGTGAGTCTTCGCGACAATATCCTCCCAGGTGGGAAAATCATTGGGGGGACTTAATGGATAAGAAATACAGTGAAGGTCCGCTGTCACGCCATCCTTCATGCCATCCCAGTCATCCAGCTTTCCGACGAACAGGACCTTGGCCTCACTGTGCTCCAGAATCTGCCGAACGCTATCCGCGCTCAAGGTCGGGTACAAAGGGACGGATACATAGCCCGCCATCCAGATGGCCAGATCGCTCATGATCCAATGGGCGCAGTTTTTCGACAGGATAGCCACCTTGGCGCCCTCTGGAAGCCCTAGCGAGCGTAAATAGGCCGCCATGCGTCTCGTTTCCTGCGCGACCCGTTGAAAGGTGTAATCGACTGAAAGGTTATCGCCCATCGGCTGGGTCATGAAAACATCGCCGGGGCGGCTTTTTTCCCAGTGGTAAAGACGTTGCAATGGGGTGGGAATATGCGTGTGCAGCTCCATAGTATGTCCTTGCCTTCTTTTATTAGTATTGTTGGTTATTTATAAATTATTGATTATTAGACTTATTCATTTTACGGACAACTAACTTTTCGAATAGAGTATTCGTTGCGGATAGTGTCCTGGCTCTTCCTGCCCTTAATTCAATCAACCGCGTTAAACGAGCGGGTCCCTGAACGAAGTAAGTGTATCCCCTGACAGCTTGTGAATCCGGGCTTGATTCGCAAAATATCCTAGTCCGATTGACGCAGCAAGCGCCGCCTTCAGCCAGTTCATTCTCCAAAAGGTCTTTAAAACTTACGCGCAAACGCCGTGAACCGTGGACCTGCCCCGCCAAGCGGCTATAATAACCCGCCAATACTGCATATATTGACATGTGCTCGTCGGAATCGTGCGAGACCATTCCTATCACACCGCCAGGAGCCCAGGCCGCCAGTTGTTTGTCGCAATTTGGACAACAGATTGGCCATCGCACGCTCCGTGAAAGGAAGGATTAATCGCCCGTTTCCTGAGGAGAATCCATTAAGAAGATAGGTCGAACGGCGTCCACCGCCGGATCTTTACAACAGGAAAATAATAATGTCTTCTTACCGCTGCCGAAAATGCAAAAATGGAATTCTTATTGCCTCTGTGCAAGGGCACAACGAGACGGAACTCACAGAAACATATGAGTGCGACGCCTGTGGGCATGTCGCAGTGATACCTTCGCGGATGATTATCTGCAGCCAGATGGTGACCAGTTTTATTGGCGGTCTGATTACCGCATATTTGTTCATAGAACAACTGTCGATATTCGTCACTGTGGTGCAATTTAATATAGAACGGAATCTCACCCAGAATATTGTGTTGCTGGTCGTCTCCCTATTGTTCCTGGCGGGATTCGGCTACACCCTCTATACGGGCATGCAGGGACTGGCGAAAAGGAAGTTTTATCTCAAGGCGCCGCAAAGAGATAAACGGGTCCGCGCATCATAGCAAGGGTTAACGCGGATTTTCGGTTTTAGAAAACTCCCCTGCCGACTATAATCCGGCTCCCGGCGCACAGGAGTCAGGCGGGCGAAAACCATAACTCATAAAGAGAGATTGTGTATGTCGAAGAAATTGTTGGTGGGCTTGTTGTCCTTGTTACCCTTCATGAGTCCGGCGGCGCTGGCCGCTGACGAAAAATTCGTAGCCATTACCCAGATCGTTGAGCACCCTGCTCTTGACGCCTGCCGTAAGGGCGTGCAGGACGAACTCGCGGAAAGAGGGTTCAAGGTAGGGGAAAACCTGAAGTGGATGTACGAAAGCGCTCAAGGCAACCCGACTACCGCCAACCAGATCGCTAAGAAGTTCGCGGGTGAAGAGCCTGACGTGATCGTCGCCATCGCCACGCCTTCTGCGATCACCGCCGCAGCCGCCGCGCGCAACACGCCAGTCGTATTCTCCGCTGTCACCGATCCGCTTGGAGCAAAGCTGGTCAAGACGCTGGAAAAACCCGGCGGCAAAGTCACCGGCACCATGGATATGCTGCCCATCGACAAGCACCTGCAGCTGGTCAAACGCATTGTTCCTGATGTGAAAACCATTGGCACCATCTATAACCCTGGCGAAGCCAACTCTGTATCTCTGGTGGAAAGACTGAAACAAGAAAGCGCAAGCGCTGGTTTGATTCTGCGTGAAGCCGCCGTCACCAAGAGCTCAGAAATTCTGAACGCAGCGCGTTCACTGGTAGGAAAAGTCGACGCTATCTACCTGCTGACTGACAACACCGTTATTTCCGGCGTAGAAGCGGTCATCAAAGTCGGCGAACAAAACAAGCTGCCGGTCATCGCCGCCGACACTGACACTGTCACTCGCGGCGCCATCGCCGCTTATGGTTTTAACTATTACGACGTAGGCAGACAAACCGGCGGCATTGTCGCAGATATTCTTGAAGGCAAAGCCCCTGGCGACATCGACGTACAAGGCGTTGAAAAGCTGGAGCTTTACCTGAACCCCGGCGCCGCTGAGCGCATGGGCGTCAAACTGGATTCCAAATTGTCTGAAGAAGCCAAGGAAATCGTAGGCGGCTGATCCCGCTCTCTTCAGGGCCTCAAGGAGAGGCCCTCTCTCATCATTGCAGTTGTTCCCGGAGGTACTTTTGTCCCAAATCGCATTTCTTGGCGCTATTGAAGTCGGCCTTGTATTCGCCCTTGTCGCCTTCGGCGTGTTCCTGTCTTTCCGCATCCTGGACTTCCCCGACCTCACTGTCGACGGCAGCTTCCCACTGGGCGGAGCAGTGTGCGCCACTTTGATTACGTTTGGCTGGAATCCCTGGCTGGCCACGCTTGCGGCGATTACTGCAGGCGCAATGGCTGGTAGCGTTACCGCCTGGCTGAACGTACGGCTCAAGATACTGCATTTGCTGGCCTCCATACTGACCATGATGGCGTTGTACTCCATCAATTTGCGCATCATGGGCAAGCCCAATGTCGCTTTGCTGGGAGAACCCACAGTCCTCAGCGTGTTTGATACTCTGGGCGTTAAATATTACTACGCCGCCCCAATTGGCTTTGCAATCGTTGTTGCCGCCGTCGCCGGCATGCTGATGTTTTTCCTGAAGTCCGAACTGGGACTGGCGATGCGCGCCGCCGGGGCGAACCCGCATATGGCCAAAGCACAGGGAATTAATACCGGTTTCATGATCATAGTCGGCATGGCGCTGTCCAATGGATTAGTGGCGCTGGCTGGCGCCTTGTTCGCTCAGTCCACAGGCAATGCGGACATCACCATGGGCGTCGGCGTTATTCTGGTCGGCCTGGCTTCAGTCATTGGCGGCGAAGCGCTACTGACGCCCCGGACTATTTTGTTGGCGCTGCTGGGCTGCATCATTGGCTCCATACTTTACCGCCTGGCCGTGGCGGCGGCGCTTAACACTGACTTTCTGGGACTACAAGCTCAAGACCTCAACCTGATCACAGCCGCGCTGGTGGCCATGGCGATTGTACTGCCGACCGCCAAACGCGCCGTATTCAAACCTACAGGGAGGCCATCGGCATGATCCAGGTATCCAATCTACACGTCTGCTTCGGTCGTGGTACGCCGCTGGAAGTTTATGCGCTACAGGGCGTCGACCTGACCATCCCGCAAGGGCAGTTCGTCACTGTTATCGGCAGCAACGGCGCGGGCAAAAGCACCCTGCTCAACGCTGTCGCCGGAGAAATACAGCCGGAGTCCGGCAAAATCGTCATTGGTCACCAGGATGTCACTCAGGCGCCGACTCACAAACGCGCCAAAAACGTCGCGCGCGTTTTTCAGGACCCCAAGAGAGGCACCTGTGAAACCCTCACCCTGGAAGAAAATCTGGCGCTGGCTTTGGCGCGCGGCAAACGTCGCGGTTTGCGTCCGGCGATCAAGTCCGTCGACAACAAGCGCTTCAAAGAGCTGGTCGCCCGTCTGGGGCTGGGCCTGGAAGACCGCCTGGGCGACCAGATCGGCCTGTTGTCCGGCGGACAGCGTCAAGCCATGAGTCTGTTGATGGCCACTCTCCAGCCAATTGAAATACTGCTGCTGGACGAACACACCGCCGCCCTGGACCCCAAAACCGCCGCGTTCGTTCTGGAGCTGACAGCGGAAATCGTCGAGCGGGAAAAGCTGACGGTTCTGATGGTGACCCACAGCATGCAGCAAGCGCTGGACTACGGCGACCGCACGCTGATGCTGCACGAAGGCAAAATCATCTTCGACATTGAGGGAGAACAACGCAGGTCCACCACTATTCCCGACCTGTTGAAACTGTTCGAGACCAAGAGCGGGCATGGGTTGGCCGACGATTCGCTGCTCCTGGGCTAGCCGCCAGCGCAAACCTACTGGCCACCCTATTCTGCTCGTTAATCGGTCGCGGCGGGAAAAACTTTGTAAATTACATTGAGCATTCCTCGCCGCGTTATCTATAGTTAGGATATAAAACATAAACACCTGTCAAAACAGGCAGCGGGCGATCGATCATCATTTACGGGTCATTTGCGCGGTAGTCCTCTAAATGCGAATTCAGCAATTCATCCGGAAAAACGGTCAGTGGATGACGCCCCTCCCAGACCAACCGGACCAGGAAGCGGCCTTGTTGCTTTGCTTCGGTCGGCAATCCCTCCTGTTTTCCAACGACGCTGATTCCGCCTTACGCCGATGTTTCCCAAACGCCCGCATGGTGGGCTGCTCCACCGCTGGCGAGATCATGGGAACCAAAGTGTTGGAGAATACCTTGACCGTCACTGCGCTCAGTTTCTCCCGTGCGACCATCACAGTGGTTTCAAGTCCTGTGCAGGACAGTTCAGACAGTTACAGGGTCGGGCGCGCCGTCGCCCGGCAACTGCCGCAGGAAGGACTGCGCCATGTATTGCTGCTATCGGACGGCTTGACGGTTAATGGCT
Source organism: Hahella sp. NS-SX17 (assembly GCF_057367735.1). NCBI lineage: Bacteria > Pseudomonadati > Pseudomonadota > Gammaproteobacteria > Oceanospirillales > Hahellaceae > Hahella > Hahella sp. NS-SX17. The sequence continues at coordinate 2,699,823 of NZ_CM170632.1, read as the reverse complement.
CTGATTTAGTACAGGGAGCGCTGGAGGCCTTACCACAGAGAGTTAAGATCACGGGCGGCCTGGCGGGCGACTATGAGGATTTCACCGACACGGCCGTCTGGGTCGATACGCCTGCGCACGAGAGAATAGTCGCGGCAATCGGGCTCTACGGAGACTCGCTGCGCATCGGCTACGGCTCAATGGGCGGCTGGGACGCGTTCGGTCCCGACTGGCGCATCAGCAAATCCGAGCGCAACAAATTGTTTGAGCTGGACAAGCACAGCGCACTTTCCCTTTATAAAGACTACTTAGGCGATTACGCTAACGGACTGCCCGCCACCGCGCTGCTGTTTCCCCTACTGGTCAAGCTCGCCGATAATCACTATGTTGTGAGAACCATTCTCGGCATCAATGAGTCAGAGCAGTCCATGACATTCGCCGGCGACATGCCTCAAGGCGCCGCCGCCCGTTTCATGAAGGCCAACTTCGAGCGCCTGGTGGAAGGCGCGGCCTTAGCGGCGGAACAAAGCCGTTTCTCCGGCGGCCGGCAACCGCAATTGGCGTTGCTGGTCAGCTGCGTCGGTCGCAAAATGGTGCTGAAACAGCGCACGGAAGAAGAAGTAGAAAGCGTCCGCGAAGTATTGGGGGCTGGCGCCGCCATATGCGGTTTCTATTCCTATGGCGAAATCAGTCCGGTCATCAACGGGGTCGGCTGCTCCCTGCATAACCAGACAATGACGATTACAACTATCAGCGAAGATTAAGAATGCAATATCAACCAGGCTTGATTACCACCTATGCATAGGCTGCTAGAACGCCAGTTGAAAAAACTTCTGCCCGCCGACTTGCCGACGGAGCGGCTGCGTGCGCTTCTCGACGCCGTCGACGCGGCCTATCTACAGGCTGACGAAGAGCGCAGCATGCTCGAACGCGCTCTGGAGCTGTCTTCGCAAGAGCTCACCAAACGCAATCAGGAGCTAAAGCGGCAATTACAGGAGATCTCCAAGACCAAACAGGAGCTGGAGAATTCAGTTTCACTGCTTAACGCCACCCTCAACTCCACCTGCGACGGTATTATTGTTTTCGACCAGGACAATCTGGTGATCGCCTGCAATAACGTGTTTCTGAAAATGTTCGACATGCAGCAGGAAGTAGCGGAAAACATCAACAAACACCACATCCGTCCCTATTTGCGGGAAAAAGTGAAGAATCTGGATGAGTTGACCCGCCTATGGGAGTTCAATAAGCGTTTCAATCATCGCTCCAGTTATTGTTTGTTGGAAATGAAAGACGGTCGTTTCATCGACTGCTACACCAATCCACGCATTCACGAAGGCAAGGTCCTCGGCAGGGTATGGAGTCTGAGCGACATTACCGAACTCAAGCGCAGTGAGCAGCAGGCCCTGTTTCACTCCTATCACGACAGCCTGACCGGCCTGCCCAATCGCACTTTGTTCCACGAACGCCTCACTCATGCAATCGAGCGACGCGGCGGTCAGCAGCGGGATCTGGCGGTTATGTTTCTGGACCTCGACGGCTTCAAGGACATCAACGACTCAACCGGCCTGGAGACCGGCGACCAGCTGCTGCAAATGGCCGCGCAACGCATCAAAGAAAGCTTGCCGCCGGAAACTACCGTCGCACGGTATGGCGGCGACGAATTCATCGTCCTGCTGGAGAACATCAAAACATCCTTCGAAGCGACCTTGATTTCGGAGCGCCTGCGCTCCGCCATTGATCGCCCTTTTGCTGTTGATGAGCAGACATTTCATCTGACCTGTTCTATCGGCATCGCTCTCTATCCGACCGACAGTCGCGACGCCGACGCGTTGATCCGCAAGGCGGACATGGCGATGAACCACGCCAAAAGTCGCGGGCGCAATAATTGTCAGTTCTTCGCGGACGAGTTCGAAATTCTCACCTCTCATCGCCTGAGGATTCGCAACAACCTCAAGTCGGCGCTGGAAAAGAATGAGTTCAACTTGCTGTATCAGCCGAAAATCGCCCTGCACAGTAATATGATCATCGGCGTCGAAGCGTTGATACGCTGGCGTCGTCCAAGCGGTGAAGTGGTCTCTCCGGCAGAGTTCATCCCCGCGGCGGAAGAAAATGGCCTGATCATCGATATCGGCAACTGGGTTACTGAAGAAGCCTGCAAACAATTACAGCGCTGGGGACGGGAAAACCACCAAGATTTCTCCGTCGCCATCAATATCTCCCCATTCCATTTTCAGCATGCAGATGTCCTGAGCACTATCACTCAGGCTTTACGACGTTATTCGGTTCGCCCTGAGCTGCTGGAAATCGAGCTGACGGAAAGCGCCTTGATGGAGGATATCGAGCATACTATCGAGATACTGGGAGAGCTGCGCAAACTGGGCATCAGTTGTTCGGTAGACGATTTCGGCGCAGGCTATTCCTCTTTGAACTATCTCAAACGGCTGCCGGTGAACACTCTGAAAATCGACAAGATGTTTATCGACGACATCACCAAGTCACAGCGTGATCTGGCGTTGGTCGATACTATGATCAACCTCGCCCACCATTTAGATATGCTGGTCGTTGCGGAAGGCGTAGAAACGGAAGAAACCGTTCATCTGCTCAAGGAGAAGCATTGCGATCTGGCCCAAGGTTACTACTTCAGCCGTCCCGTCAGCGGCAAAATGATCAGCGAAATGCTGACCACACGATTGCAGGATCGCGCCTGACCGCCCCCCCTCTCCTTTTACGCCCCTACTGTCAACTAGAGTTCTTCAGGTCTACCGCTGCGAAAAGCAGATAAGGTGTAGGCCTCTTCCAGTGCGTCCGCCGTCGCCACGCCGCTGCTCATAAACAGCACCACGGTCTTGCTACGAAGTTTTTGCCGGAGCAGATAGGCCGCCATAATAGGGGCGCCGCCCGCCGCATCCACCATTTGCCGGGTATGATGCGCAGCTAGCGCCACCCCTTCGTATAATCGATGTTCCGGCAGCAAAACAAAGTCCGCGAGTAAATCCGCATACAAACTGAAAGGCGTTTCAAAGGCTTTACTCATGCCCAGCTCTTGTGAAAACGTACGGCTCTCCTGACGTTGCAGCGCGCCGGTTTTCCAGGACAAGTAAGCGGCCGGCGCCGACTCCGCCTGCACGCCAATCACTTTTAACTTAGGATTGAGGACGCTCGACGTCGCCAGCGTGGAAGCAATGCATCCGCCCATCCCCACGGAGCCGATCGCCACATCCGCTTCGGGCAATTCTTCGATCACCTCTAGGGCGGCGGTGGCGCAACCATGGATGAACTGCATTTCGTTGGCGGGGTGCACGAAGTAATAATCGCCGTATTCCTCCATGCGACGCGCAATGCGCAACGATTCCGGGAAATCGATGCCGTCAGCAAGGACTTCCGCCCCTTGATCCTGTATCGGCTGAGTCAATGACAGCGGGCTTTTTTCTGGAACCACCACCAATGCGCTCATATTGAACAAGCGGGCGGCGCACGCCAGCGCCAGCCCCGAAGCCCCGTTGGCGGCGGTCACAATGCGGGTGACGCCGTTGCGCCGCAATTCCCACGCAAGATTGACCGCACCGCGTATTTTTTGGCTGGCGGTGGGGTTATGATTCTCGTGTTTGATGTAAATATCCGCGCCAATCAGCCTGGAGAGGCTCTCGTAACGTAACAATTGGGTCGGTTTGAGATTACGCGAAACCGTTTGACGGGCTTTGAATATGTCGCGAATATCAACGACTTGGTCCTTCATAAGTCAGTCTCAGGCAATGTGGGCGATCACTAGCATATACGCAGGCGCGTTCAGGCGCTGTGACTGCATTCAAAGTAAAGAAATGTAACAAGGAGCTAAAGGACATTCATGCTTATTTCCCCTGCATCCCTGCACTCCCATTTGGGCGACGCTAAATATCGCATTATCGATTGCCGCTTCGCGCTGAACGACCCGGAATATGGACGCCTCGCCTATCAGCAGGGTCACATTCCAGGGGCCGTATACGCCGACCTGAACAAGGATCTATCAGCGCCAGTGATTCCCGGTAAAACAGGCCGCCACCCTCTCCCAGAGGTCGAGAAGTTCCTAAGCTGGCTACAACAGGCGGGAATTACCGTTGAAGACACAGTCGTCGCCTATGACGACGGCCCCGGCGCTTACGCATCACGTTTGTGGTGGTTGTTAAAATGGCTTGGACACGAAGACGTGCGCATCCTGGACGGCGGATTAAAAGCCTGGCGCGAAGCGGGCTATCAACTATCTACGGAGCCCACGACGCCAACGCAGGTTGCGCCCTACGTTGCAACGCCCGATGAGCGCCTGCAAGTATCGGCGGAGGAGCTGCACAGCAAGCTGAACGACGCATCGGTCAATATTCTGGACGCCCGCGCCGCGCCGCGATTCGCAGGCGAGATGGAGCCGATAGATCCAGTCGCCGGACACATCCCCAACGCGATCTGCGCCCCCTTTGAAGAAAACCTGACCGCCGAAGGCGTATTCAAACCGGAAGAAGAGTTACGCCGCCGTTTCGCCAACTATTACGCTCACGGCAAAGCCTGGGAAGTCATTTGCTACTGCGGCTCCGGCGTCACCGCCTGCCACAACATCTTCTCCGCCCACCTGGCGGGCTACCCCATGCCCAAACTCTACCCCGGCTCCTGGAGCGAGTGGATCACCGATCCCAATCACCCCATTGCTGTTGGTAACGAATAGCCTTAGCGCAATATAAACACCCCAGCGGCGTCATTGTTTTACAGTGACGCCCTTATTGCTCTCACTTAATACTGGATTGAAACCAGTTATACCGCTTCGCCTTTATATGCTCTCAATGCTTACTTATTGGAGCCCAAACTCACAATGTCAAAGCCGCCCTTTACAACAGGGTAACCTGTGCATCCTATATGTGGGATAGGAAAGAAAAGTGAAAATGAGCTTTCCGATCTTATTCTCTTGGCCAGAAGTATATTGAAATCACTCACTGTCTGCTTTCGCTCTTTAACCTGAAACCTGAGCAGGACGCTTAAACCAGGCGTTTATTATTTAGCCGCTATCAGTCGGGAGAAACAAACGAAAAACGCCTCCATATAGGAGGCGTTTCCGAATAGACTCAGGCAGAAGCTTAGACTTACAGCAAACTCTTAAAAGGATGTATAAGCGCTAACCGATTACAGCCTTATCAAACCATTAAGCAGCCAACCAGCTCTCAACAGTTTCTTTACCGTATTGTTCTTTCCACGCGTTCAGAACTTTGTGGTTACCACCGCGGGTTTCAACTACTTCGCCAGTCTGTGGGTTTTTGTAGACTTTCAAAGGACGCGCGCCACGACGCTTGTCAGAAGCGGAAGCTTTTGCAGGTGCTTTATCGGGGCCCAGTAGGTTCAGCAGCTCGTCGGAAGAAACGTTGTAGCTTTTCATCAGCTCTTCAAGCTGCTTTTTGAATTCCAGACTCTTTTTCAGCTCATCGTCATTTTCCAGCGCTTCCAGTTTCTTTTTCAGCGCTTCAATTTCAGCAAGAGTATTTTCGTAGGCGTTAATCTTTTTCATTTCTTATCCCCAAGTAATTATGAAAATTATTGATTCCGGGCCATTTACAGCCTGACCAATACAATACGAGTTGGAAGCGGAGTATAACGCAAAGTTATTAAGCATCAAGCATTTTCACTTATAAAGTACAATTATTTACTAATAAATAACAATTACGCCATGTTCATCTTGTTTGCCTAACTCTATACGCCTGTATGTTTTATGGACAATAGTGAATTTAAGAATCGATAGCTAACTAGGATCTCAAAGGAATACCACCAAATAAACACGCCACCTGAAAAAGCCAATCGACCTATATACGCCGCCAGCCCTACCTCTGCAGTACCTCCAGTAAGACTATGCTTAAGAAGTGTAGCCTCATATACGCTTCAGCACATACTCCCATAAAGTAACAACGTGGATGGCCACACTATGAAGGATAATGTATTTGACGTTGCGAGGACGCGGGAGAAAGCGATGGGGCCACTGACTCCTGTAACGTCTTTTTTCATTTATTTCTTAACTCGCTAAGAGTCTTGTCCATGCTTTCCATCACTGCTAGCTGTTTATCCATAACCTGAAGTGATCTATGTAGGGGTCCCCTCCGAAATAGGAAGTAAAAGAGAAATATACCCAGCCCCAGCACAAGTACAGGTTGCATAACAGCCTGGATAAACGAGTAACCCCATTCCCTGTCACGCTTGTCCGCCTCGTACCTAAGCCACTCCTCATGCGTCATCCACACATCGACTACGGGGTTAAAGACAAGTTTTCTATTAGTCATAAAGGACTTAATCTCTGGCTCCCGATTCAGCTTGCCTTCCAGTTGTACCTGGAGATTTCCGTATCTATATCCATCTGCGCCATACTCAATGGAAACTGCCGTAATTTCAGCAACGCCATGGAATCCAAAACTGTCGCTATCAAGCTGATATTTTCCATCACCTAATGCACTAAAATTAGTAAATAACTCCTCGTTTTCTTGAATTCTTTCCCATGCTCTGATTAGCTCTTCCTGATTACCAGAGTATCCATGTGAAGTAGAGGAGATTAGCCATACGCAAAGGAATATGAGTTTTTTCATTATGTAAATCGCTTACCTGCTGTTATCAAAGTATCTATCAAAGCATTTCACCGACTTATATACTTGAAACTGGAGTAAATAACAATTTACCTAGCGCAATTTACTAGCGTTTCATGGCTTTTTGATTCGACATAGTAGATCTGGTACCGCCCACACAGGCACAAATGGGACATTGCAGGTTTCCTAAAGAAAATTAACAAGGAAGGGATTACTTCAAACACCACCAAAACCAAAGCCGATATTCCTTGTCGCCTGAAGCGTAGTCTCCGCGTCCGGCCATAATATCCTGCAATCCCTGCATTAGTATCTGAGCGCCCTGTTTCGATATATCCAGACAAGGTTTGTCTTCAGTTTCACTAATGATCCATTGTTCCGCCCTATCCGGCGTATAGATCAGCTTGAGTTTGGGGAAGGTAATAACCAGGTCGCTGCAGTTCGCCACTGCCGCCGCGGCGTCAGGTCTACTTAAAGTTAGAGTGCGATATAAAAAATCATTAGCCTGAGCGCATTGCCCCAATAACTGCAAAAGTGAATTGGCGCCGGATGCATCCGCGCTCAAATGCCAGCCGGCGTAGTCGCTGGGGTTGGTTTTATAGCGCCAGAAATATATTTCTCCCTGCTGGCGCCATGAATAAAGACCCGTCGTTGTCGATTTATTCTGCTTCATCTTCTCTATGGGCGATAATCAAGTCGTTCACATCATCACATAGCTTCTTAAAGCTTTCCACTATCGCCGTGCCGCCGACTTCAATGTAGTAAACCGGGCATTTTCCATCTCCCGCGTTTTCAATATCGAGAAACAGCATGCTTTCCGGTTGCGCGATGACATCCAGATCGCCCACTTCAAAGTCGCCTTCAAGAAAGCCGGTCACTAGAAATGGAATCTTAGTGTCTAAATCCAGATTCTCAGGCATGCCGTCGCAGAATAAGTCATCAAAAAAACTCTCCGCGTCGTCTTCATCCACCTGGGAGAGATCGAAAACCATCGCATTACGGGCCTCACCTTCTATTTCGACAGTAACGGGACGCCACATCAAATCCGAATACTTTGCATAGATGCTTCTTAACATGTCTTCACCTCTAACCTTGGAAATGAGAAATAACACCGTTCTAACGCGTTACCATTTCCCTATGGGTCAAAGCGAAACGAATCTATATAAGAGTAGAGTATGTCAGGGATTTCTTTATATGAAACTTTAATGGCTAAACGCAGGGGCGCCGCCTGAGCAGGATATGACGCGCAGGCAGTAGACGTCATACTCATCCCTGAGTCAGTTCTTCACACCGTCATATACCCTCTGACCTGCTCTTTATCCATGTCCGCTTTCTGGCCGGACAGGACAACGGAGCCGCGATCCAGTACGGCGTAGTTGTCGGCGAGTTCGTAGGCGAAGTCGAGGTACTGTTCGATCAGCACAATGGCCATGTCGCCCCTGTCGCGCAGCCTGCCGATGACGCTCTGGATATCCTTGATAATGGACGGCTGGATGCCTTCCGTCGGCTCGTCCAACATCAGGAGTTTGGGACGGGTGACCAGAGCGCGGGCGATGGCGAGCTGCTGTTGCTGTCCGCCAGAAAGATCGCCGCCACGGCGTTTCAGCATACTTTTCAACACAGGAAACAGTGTAAAAATTTCCTCCGGTATGCTGCGCTGACTGCGAGGAATAGCGGCGAAGCCGGTTTTCAGATTCTCCAGCACCGTGAGCTGGGAGAATATCTCGCGCCCCTGGGGCACATAGGCGATGCCCAGTTTGGCGCGATCATGGGGAGAGAGTCGCGCAATATCGCGCCCCTGCCAGAGCACCGCGCCTTTTTTGACGGGATGGCGACCGGACAATGCCCGCAGCAGCGATGTCTTACCGACCCCGTTGCGACCCAGAATGCAGGACACCTTGCCCGCCTCCGCTTCCATACTGACGCCATATAAGGCCTGACTGGCGCCGTAAAACAAGTCTACGTTCTGTACGTTCAACATATGACATTACTCGATTATTCTGTCGCTGTTAGGTCCAGGGGGTTGATTTATCGTTACCGCCCCAGATAAACCTCAATCACCTGCTGATTCTTCTGCACCTGATCCAGCGAACCCTCAGCCAGAACGCGCCCTTCGTGCAGCACGGTGACTTTGCATTGCAGGGCGCGCACAAAATCCATGTCGTGCTCCACCACCACCAGGGAATGCTGCTTGGAGACGGCTTTGAACAACTCGGCGGTTTTTTCGGTTTCCACGTCAGTCATTCCCGCCGCCGGCTCATCAATCAGCAGCAACTCCGGTCCCTGTATCAGCAACATGCCAATCTCCAGCCATTGCTTCTGACCGTGAGACAAGGCGCCGGCGAGTTCGTCCGCCCTGGCGCTGAGATCCACCAGCGTCAGGATTTCATCAATGCGGGTTTTCTGCGCCTTACTGAGTCGATGGAAGAAGGCCTCATACACCTTTCGGCCGCCTTGCAGCGCCAGTTCCAGGTTTTCAAACACTGTCAGCGATTCAATCACCGTCGGCTTCTGAAATTTGCGGCCGACGCCCATATTGGCGATTTCAGCCTCGTCATGCTGAGTCAGGTCGATGTTATTGTTGAATAGCACCTGGCCGGTGTCTGGCCGCGTCTTGCCGGTAATCACATCCATCATGGTGGTCTTACCTGCGCCATTCGGACCAATAATCGCGCGCAGCTCCCCCGGCGCCAGAATCAATGACAGACTGTTCAGCGCCTTGAAACCATCAAAGCTGACGGAAACGCCGTTTAAATAAAGAATGCTGGGTTGTTCCAGATGTTTTGCTTGCATGGGCTTTCCTTATGAACTGGGACTGACTTCAACCGGCTTGCCGGAGTGGCGTTCAGACGCGACAGGACGCAAAGATCCGTCCGTATCCGACAACAACGGCTCAGTTCCAGAAAGCTCGCTGGAATCACTCGCCCGTTCCGGTTGCTTTCGCCTCGCTGATTCGCCACCCAGCCGGACACGCTCAAACAACCCCACCAGACCTTTGGGCAGAAACAACGTCGTGACCACGAATAAGGCGCCCAGGCAGTACAGCCAAAGCTCAGGAAACGCCCCCGTGAAATAACTTTTCGCGTAGTTCACCGCGATCGCTCCAATGACTGCGCCGTACAGCGTGCCGCGCCCGCCTACAGCCACCCAGATAATGATCTCGATGGAGTTGATGGGGGAAAACTCGCCAGGATTAATAATGCCCACCTGAGGGACATAAAGAGCGCCGGCAATTCCCGCGAGCACCGAGGAGACGACGAATACAAAGAGTTTGTATTTATCCACCCGATACCCCAAGAACCGCGTGCGCGCTTCCGCGTCGCGCACCGCCACCAACACACGTCCGAGTTTGGAGTTAACGATGCGGCGGCAGAGAACATAGCCCAGCATGAGCGACACGGCGGAGGCAATGAACAGGCCGCAGCGAGTGGCGTCCGATTGCAGGTTGAAGCCCAGCAGATCCTTGAAATCCGTCAACCCGTTATTGCCGCCGAAGCCCATATCGTTGCGGAAAAACGCCAGCATCAGGGCGTAAGTCAGCGCCTGGGTAATAATGGAGAGATAAACGCCGGTGACCCGCGAACGAAACGCCAGCCAGCCGAACACAAACGCCAGCAGTCCCGGCGCCAACGCCACCATCAGCATGGCGAACCCAAAGTTATCGAAACCCTGCCAATACCAGGGCAACTCTTTCCAGTTCAAAAACACCATGAAGTCCGGCAATAGCGGGTCGCCGTACACGCCACGCTCGCCGATCTGACGCATCAGATACATCCCCATCGCATAACCGCCCAGGGCGAAAAAAGCGCCGTGTCCCAGACTGAGAATTCCGCAGTATCCCCAAATCAGGTCAACCGCCAGCGCCAAGAGGGCATAGCAGAGGTACTTTCCAAGCAATGTCACCGTGTAAGTGGACACGTGCAGCGCCGAGCCCGGCGCCATGGTCAGATTCAACAGCGGTACGAACACCGCCAGCGCAGCCAGCGCCAACAACAGATAGCGCCCGCCTTTATCATTCATTAGAAACCGAGTGAGAGGTCCTAACTGCATCATATCAGCCCTCCACCGCGCGGCCCTTGAGAGCGAACATGCCCCGCGGGTATTTCTGGATAAACAGTATGATGAAAACCAGCACCAGGATTTTCGCCAGCACCGCGCCGGCGAAGGGCTCCAACAGTTTATTGGCTACGCCCAACGACATGGCGCCGACAAATGTGCCCATAAGATTGCCCACGCCGCCGAACACCACCACCATGAAAGAATCAATAATGTACGCCTGCCCCAGGTTAGGGCCGACATTGGTCAACTGACTCAACGCCACGCCGGCGATACCGGCGATGCCGGAGCCCAGACCAAAGGTCAGCGCATCCAGCCAGCCGGTGCGAATCCCCATGGAGCTGGCCATGGGCCGGTTTTGCGTCACCGCCCGCATTTGCAGACCGAACTGGGTTTTACGCAGCAACGCCGCCAACGCCAATAGCACCAGAATGCTGAAAATGATGATGTACAGACGGTTGTAGGTCAGCGACAGCGCGCCATTGATTTCAATAGAGCCCGACATCCAGCCTGGCGTGGTGACGGACTGATTCAACGACCCGAAGATAGTTCTCACCAGTTGCTGCAGGCACAAGCTGATGCCGAAAGTGGCCAGCAGAGTTTCCAGGGGTCGGCCGTATAGAAAACGGATCACGCCGCGCTCGATCAGGACGCCCGCCAGCCCCGACACCAGAAACGCGGCAGGGATAGCGACCAATAAAGAGTACTCAATATGGTTCGGCATCCATTGCTGAATCACAAAGGTCGTATAAGCCCCCAGCATGATCATTTCACCATGCGCCATATTGATCACGCCCATCACGCCAAAGGTGATGGCGAGCCCTACCGCCGCCAGCAACAGCACAGCGCCCAGGCTGATGCCAAAATAAACGTTTTCGACGCCTTTATTGAAGGCGACCAGACTTTCTATCGACGCCAACGCGTCCTGCGCCGCCTGCCTCACTGCCGGGTCCGGCTCCAGGAATTCGCCCTGGCCATCCGTGTTCAAAAAGCTGCGCAACAGAGAGCGCACCTCCACAAACAGCTCACCCTGCAATTGTTCTATCGCCGCCACTCTATCCTGTGTTGTCTCGCCATGGCGCGCCTGCAGCATGGCCAGATCGACAGATAACAGCTCTTGAACGGAGGGGTCTTGCTCTTTTTCCAGCGCGCGCTGCAGTAGAGGAATATTGCTCGCGTCATCGGATTTCATCATATTGCGCGCCGCCGTCAGACGCACATTCACATCCGGCGCACGCAACTGCAGCGCCGCCAGATTTTCCCGCAGCAACTGCCGCAAGGAGTTATTCACACTGATCTTCTTGAACGCGCGCTTCTCAACGTCCTCCGTCACCTCGCCGGTCAGCGCGTTTTGCGCAGTATAAAGATCATTGGCGTAGCGCAAGATAACCACCTCGCCCTCGCCTTTTTTGGCGTATTGCAGATCGCCTTCCAGCAGCGCGCTGAGAATGGGAGCGACCAAGGGATCATCGATCTCGCTTAATTCGCTGACGAGCTGTTCTTTTTCAGCAAAGCTCGCCGTCTTTAATTGGGTAAGAATGGGTTCCAGGCGGGCGTCAGCAGGTTCCGCCTGTGCGCCGGAACCCAGCATGCACGTACATATCATTAACAGCGCGCAGCCCAGTCTTACAAAACTCAGCCGCGGGCTTGGGGAAAACAGGAGGGAAAGTCGTCGCATGGGTTACTCTTTCCGTAGCGGTTTACGTCCTGCGGAAGTCTGCGCTGCGACGCTGGTCATAGCCGGCGCCACAGCCACTTCCGCGATGGGATGGACGTGATCGATTAATAGTTTTGCCCAGAGCACTTACCGGTTTTGACGTTGTAGTTGCCGCAGCTCAAAGGCAGGGTCCAGTCCGCCGTCAGGTCTTTGCTGCCTGGCAGATAGTCGGACCAGGCGTCGCCCATGACAGCGCCGGATGTGCGCCACACGGTTTCAAACTGACCGTCTTCCTGAATTTCACCGATCAGCACCGGCTTGGTGATATGGTGGTTCGGCATCATAGTGGCGTAGCCGCCGGACAGGTTAGGCACCGTGACGCCGACAATCGCCTGCCCTACCACGTCAGGGTCAGTGGTCCCGGCTTTTTTGACCGCTTCCGCCCACATGTTGAAGCCGATGAAGTGCGCTTCCATGGGGTCGTTGGTGACGCGCTTTTTATCCTTGATAAAGGTCTTCCAGGAATCGATGAAATCATCGTTGACTTCAGCGTCCACGCTCATGAAGTAGTTCCAGGCCGCCAAGTGGCCGACCAGAGGCTTGGTGTCCAGGCCGGACAACTCTTCTTCACCGACCGAAAACGCCACAACCGGGATGTCTTCCGCAGAAATGCCCTGGTTGCCCAGTTCTTTATAGAAAGGCACGTTGGCGTCACCGTTGATGGTGGAGACCACTGCGGTCTTCTTGCCGGCGGAGCCGAACTTTTTGATGTCGGACACGATGCTCTGCCAGTCGGAATGCCCGAAAGGCGTGTAGTTGATCAGGATGTCTTCCTGTTTGACGCCTTTCGATTTCAGGTAGGCTTCCAGGATTTTGTTGGTGGTGCGCGGATACACATAGTCAGTGCCCGCCAGCACCCAGCGCTTCACGCCCAGCTCATTCATCAGATAGTCGACCGCAGGCACAGCTTGCTGGTTAGGCGCGGCGCCGGTATAGAAAACGTTCTTGGAGGATTCTTCCCCTTCGTATTGCACCGGATAGAACAACAGGCCGTTCAGCTCTTCAAACACCGGCAATACGGATTTGCGCGAGACGGAGGTCCAGCAGCCGAACACCACGTCCACTTTGTCTTTTTCCAACAGCTCGCGCGCTTTCTCTGCGAACAGCGGCCAGTTGGAAGCGGGATCAACCACGACGGCTTCCAGCTTCTTGCCAAGCAGGCCGCCCTTCTTGTTTTGCTCATCCACGAGCATGAGAACTGTATCCTTCAGAGTTGTCTCGCTGATAGCCATGGTTCCGCTCAGGCTGTGCAGAACGCCCACCTTAATGGTATCCGCCGCCTGCGCCAGGGAGGCGCTGATTGAAAGGGCCAACGCGCTCAAACCAATCCCAACACGCCTAGACATTTTTTTCATTGTACGAACTCCGATACGGGTTAATGTTGTGAGTTTCTCCCGTCGCAAAGCAACGCACGCAGTGTTCCACCACTTTTTTATCTCTTTTTTTTCATAACGTTACATTTGAAAACCCAATGATACGTAGTTTTACGGAGCCCCCATTCGCACCAGTGTGACCCATGTCTCAAGCATGGGGGCACAATATCGGGGCGCGCCCCAAAAATGTCTGACGACCCACTTAAGGCGCGCCAAGCCCATGAACCAAAGCGGTGCAGAAACAAAGCCGCTGAACGCTTTTAAACCACCGCCTCCGCCCTGTCAGCGCCAAAGTGGCGAGGGGTTGGCACAGCATTCGCTTAATGACTTGCCACAACGAGACAGAAACGAGCGCGTCCACGCATTGTTTCAGGGCGCAGCAGGTAAGAAGAAAGTCGCGGACAGAAGTCGCGACCTCAGCGTAAAGGTACGCAGCGTAATGCTTGCAGAGCAATTCACTGATAAAAACAAGCAGACGGAGCAGGAATTGAGTCCTGACTCTTCCGCCGCCACCGGCGCCAGAAACTGGCGGGCGTCGCTCACATTAAACCTGACTAAAGAGTCAAATCGCACCATATTGAAGCAAGCCGTCCACCAGGGCCCTCTGCGGGTGCAACGACCGTTTTATCCAGAAGGCGCGCAACGACCCCACATCTATATATTGCATCCTCCCGGCGGTCTGGTTTGCGGGGATGAAATCGAAATTAACGCCAGAGTGGAGCATGGCGCGAGCGCGTTGTTCACTACCCCTTCCGCTGGCAAAACCTATCGCACGGACGCGGCCGGACACCGGCAATGTCAGACCGTTCGGCTGCACTGCGCCGACGCGGACAGCCTGGAATGGCTGCCCCAGGAAAACATCATTTACGACGGCGCCGAAGGCGCGCAGACCTTACGGTTGCAGACCAGCGCCGCCAGCCGCTTCATTGCCTGGGAAATCACCGCCTTGGGACGCCCGGCGGCGGACGCCCCCTTCGCTCATGGAGCCTTCACCCAGACCACCCAGATTCTGCGTGAGGGCGCGCCCTGTTTCTTCGAGCGGGTCGCGTTGCGCGGCGAGGGCCCTGGGTTTAAAGAGCCCTGGGGACTGCAGGGAAAACAGGTTTACGGATCGCTGCTCGCCGGATACGTGCAGGATTCGCCGCAAAAGCTGCTGCAACAGTGCCGCGAAGCGTTACAGACAAATACAGTCATCGCCGCCCTTATCGTAAACAAAGACCTGCGCTGGACCCTGACGCGCAAGGACGACCTGATCATTCTGCGCGCGCTGTGCCAGCAGTCGGAGCCCATCAAGCGGTTGTTTATGGCGGCGTGGTCCCTGTTGCGTCCAGCCTTAATCGGCGTGGAAAGCCATCCACCGCGAATCTGGGCGACCTGACGCCGACCCGCTTTGAGGCGATAGCTGATGACGGCTCAAAACTCAGCAATCGAACAATAAAAGTAACCGCAAGATAAAAGAGGAAGTTCACGATGGAACTCACCCCTAGAGAGAAAGACAAACTGCTGCTGTACACCGCCGCACTGGTGGCGGAGCGTCGTAAAGCGCGGGGATTGAAACTGAATTACCCGGAGGCGATGGCCTACCTGAGCATGGAAATCGTGGAAGGCGCCCGGGATGGCCGCAGCGTAGCGGAGCTGATGGCATACGGTCGCACGCTGCTGACGCGGGATGACGTCATGGACGGCATACCGGAAATGATTACAGAGGTGCAGGTGGAAGCCACTTTCCCGGACGGCACCAAACTGGTCACGGTCCACAACCCTATCCCTTAATCGCAGATGGAGATCCAGTCATGATTCCAGGAGAAATAGACGCCCTCCCCGGCAATATCGAAATCAACGCCGGCCTGCTGACTATTACCGTGGAAGTCACCAATACCGGCGACCGGCCGGTGCAAGTGGGCTCCCATTATCACTTCTTTGAAACCAACCCCGCGCTGTCCTTTTCGCGAGAGCAGGCGCGCGGCTTCCGCCTGAATATCGCCGCCGGAACCGCCGTACGCTTTGAGCCCGGACAAACTCGCACGGTGGAGTTGGTCGCCCTGGGTGGCGAGCGCAAGGTTTACGGTTTCCGCGGCGATGTCATGGGCGACTTATGACGACGCCCGGCGCGACAAAAATAAGGCAGCACGCAAACAGGTTACATAGCAGGACTTATCACCATGGCAAAGATTTCTAGAGCCGCCTACGCCGACATGTTCGGGCCAACCGTAGGCGATCGGGTGCGCCTGGGCGACACCGAATTATGGATTGAAGTGGAAAAAGATTACGCCGCCTACGGCCACGAAGTGAAATTCGGCGGCGGCAAGGTTATCCGTGACGGTATGGGACAGTCGCAACGTCCTAATACAGAAGCGGTGGACACCGTTATCACCAATGCGCTGATTCTTGACCACTGGGGCATCGTCAAGGCGGACATCGGGCTCAAGCAGGGTCGTATCGCCGCCATCGGCAAAGCGGGCAACCCGGATATTCAGGACAACATCGACATTATTATCGGCCCCGGCACGGAAGTTATCGCTGGCGAAGGCATGATCGCCACCGCCGGCGGCATCGACGCCCACATACATTTCATCTGTCCGCAGCAAATCGAAGAAGCGTTGATGTCCGGCGTCACCACCATGCTGGGCGGCGGCACCGGTCCCGCCACCGGCACCAACGCCACCACCTGCACCCCCGGTCCCTGGCATATGGGCAAGATGCTGCAGGCGGCCGACGCCTTTCCCATGAACCTGGGTTTTCTCGGCAAAGGCAACGCCAGCCTGCCGGCGGCGCTGGAAGAGCAGATGCTCGCCGGCGCCATGGGATTGAAGCTGCATGAGGACTGGGGCGCCACACCAGCCTCCATCGACAACTGCCTGAATATCGCCGAAAAGTACGATGTGCAGGTAGCCATTCACACCGACACGCTGAATGAGTCTGGTTTTGTGGAGGATACGCTGGCGGCGTTCAAAGGGCGCACCATCCATACCTATCACACCGAAGGCGCCGGCGGCGGTCATGCGCCTGACATTATCAAGGCCTGCGGCGAACTGAACGTGCTGCCCTCCTCCACCAATCCCACCCGGCCCTACACCATCAATACAGTGGACGAGCATCTGGACATGCTGATGGTGTGCCACCATCTGGACCCAGATATCCCAGAAGACGTCGCCTTCGCCGACTCACGCATCCGTAAGGAAACCATCGCCGCGGAAGACATCCTGCACGATCTTGGCGCATTCAGCATGATCTCCTCCGACTCTCAGGCCATGGGCCGGGTTGGCGAAGTGGTCTGCCGCACCTGGCAGACCGCGCATAAGATGAAGGTGCAGCGCGGCCCATTGGCGCAGGACTCTGAGCGCACCGACAACTTTCGCGCCAAACGCTACATCGCCAAATACACCATCAATCCCGCTATCGCCCACGGCATCGCCCACGAAGTGGGATCGCTGGAGCCCGGCAAGCTTGCGGATATTATTTTATGGCGACCGGCTTTCTTTGGGGCCAAACCCTCCCTAATCATCAAAGGCGGTATGATCGCCGCCGCTCCCATGGGCGACGCCAACGCATCCATCCCGACGCCACAGCCGGTGCACTATCGCCCCATGTTCGGCGCCTTCGGTCAGGCCATGCAGCAGACCCGCCTCACCTTTGTCTGCCAGGCCGCTCTGGATAACGGAGTGAAAGAGCTGTTCGGTTTGCAGTCCACGCTCAGCGCCTGTCGCAACACCCGCACCGTCACCAAAAAGAGCATGGTGCTGAACGACCTGACGCCGCAGATGGAAGTGGATTCGCAAACCTATGAAGTGCGCGCCAACGGCGAGCTGCTGGTCTGTGAGCCCGCGAAAGTGCTGCCCCTGGCGCAGCGTTATTTTCTCTTCTAAAAGCGGAGGCGCAGCATGATTCGCATCACCGAACGCTATATCGAGACCGAACAGACGCCCGCCATCGCTGGCGTCATCAGCCTGACTTACGATGAACGCAAACGCGGCCGCCTGCGCGCCCAAACCCAGTCTGGAGAAGACGTCGGACTGTTTCTGGAACGCGGCAAAACCCTGCTGGACGGCGACCTGCTGCTGGCGGAAAACGGAAATGTCTACACCATCAGCGCCGCGCCGGAAACCGTCGCCACCGCGCAGGCCAGCGAAGCGCGTCAATTTGCGCAAATTTGCTATCACCTGGGCAACCGACATACGCCGCTACAGATTGGCCAACTCTGGGTACGCTTCCAACCGGACCATGTTCTGGAGGATCTGTGCCGCCTGTATGGACTGGAAGTCGTGCGAGAATCCGCGCCATTCAACCCTGAAAACGGAGCCTATGGTGGACATGGCGGACATGGCGGACATGGCGGACATCATCATGGCCACGACCACGCTCACGATCAGAGTCGCCACGACGCCAGAGAGCTCAGTGCGCGCTACCATTTTCACGGGCCGGATCATGAACATCCACATGATCATGTTCACCTTCATTCGCACCCTCACGAGCATTAAAGGACTTGCCGCCCATGCCGCCTTTAGCGTTGCTGAAACTCATGAACCTGACCAGTCCGGCCTTACCTGTGGGCGCCTTCGCCTACTCGCAGGGCTTGGAGTGGGCCATTGATCACGGCGGCGTCGACACGCCGGAAAAAATCCACGACTGGCTGCAGGGCGTGATCAGCCAGGGACTCGGAAAAACCGATCTGCCGGTGTTGTTCAAGTTACTGCAGGCCTGGCGCGCCAATGACCACGAACAAATCACCTATTGGAACGCCTGGCTGCTCGCCGCTCGCGAAACCCAGGAGTTGCTGGACGAAGACCGCCATGTGGGCAAAGCCCTGGCAAAGCTTCTGCGAGATTTGGGCGTCCCCGGCGCGGAGCCCTGGCTGGAGCGACCGGCGTCCCTGTTGACCTTGTGGACGCTGGCCTGCGCGCATTGGGACATTGATGCGGAGAACGCCGCCCTGGGATTTCTGTGGAGCTGGCTGGAAAACCAGATCGCCGTGGCGGGAAAGACACTGCCGCTGGCGCAGACGGCGGCGCAGCGCATATTGCAGCGACTGATGCCCATTCTGACGGAAACAGTTACAGCCGCAACGCAGATAAAAGAAGAAAATTTCGGCGCGTCCCTGCCCGGCTGGGCCATGGCCTGCGCCCAACACGAAACACAATACTCGCGCCTGTTCCGGTCCTGAACAGGCGCGCAGGACAATAAACATCATCTGGAGGTAACGCTTATATGAGCACACAAACTTTGCGCGTCGGCATCGGCGGCCCAGTGGGTTCCGGCAAAACCGCGCTGGTGGCCCGTCTGTGCCAGGAGCTGCGGGAACGCTTTAATATCGCCGTGGTCACCAACGATATCTATACGGAAGAAGACGCCCAGTTTCTGATCCGCATTCAGGCGCTCACCGAAGACCGCATCATTGGAGTGGAAACCGGCGGCTGTCCTCATACCGCCATTCGGGAGGACGCCTCCATGAACCTCGCCGCCATCGACACCCTGACGGCGCGCCATCCCGGGCTCGACCTGGTGTTGGTGGAAAGCGGCGGCGATAACCTGAGCGCCACGTTCAGCCCGGAGCTATCCGACCTCACTTTGTATGTCATCGATGTTTCCGCCGGCGATAAAATTCCCCGCAAAGGCGGCCCAGGCATCACCAAGTCCGACCTGTTGATTATCAACAAGACCGATCTGGCGCCAATCGTAGGCGCCTCATTAGAGGTCATGGATCGCGACGCCAGGAAAATGCGCGGTGACAAACCCTTTATTTTCAGTAATATGAAGTCCGGCGAAGGTCTGCAGGACATCATCAGTTTTATTATTGACCAAGGTATGCTGCAAGCGGCTTAACGTTCCAAACGGACGGCGACACAGCACTCATTTCCAACAAGGGAGCAGATAAATGCGATTCACCAAAGCTCAATTTCTACTACTCACCACCGGCCTGGGCGCCTCCATGGCGGCATTCGCCCACCCGGGACACGGCGTCGTCGGCGGATTTTTCTCAGGATTGACTCACCCTATTTTCGGCCTGGATCACCTGGTCGCCATGCTGGGCGTGGGCTTCCTGGCTTGGAAAACCGGCCAGAAAGCACGCCTGCTGCTGGCGTTTCTGGGCGCCATGCTGGCTGGTGGCCTACTGGCGGCGTCAAGCGTGAGCCTGCCCATTCCTGAAGCCATGATCACCGCTTCTTTGTTCGTACTGGGCGCGGCGCTGCTGGTGGCTGGAAACAGCCGTTTGCTGTCGCTGGCGGCGGCTCCGCTGGTCGCTTTGTTTGCGATTTTCCATGGCTACGCCCACGTTGCTGAACAGCCTGCCGGCGCTGATTCTTTCAGCTACGTCAGCGGATTTATTCTGGCGACAGCGATGATTCAGCTGGTTGGCTGGGGCGTTGCGGCGCTGGCTAAACGTTATGAAAAGACCAACGCCACCCGCAAAACCCTTGGCGCTGGCGCCATCGCCACCGGCGTCGCTGCGGTGGCTTCTGCGTTCTGATATTGAGCGATTGCTGCGTCCGTGCTGGCGGTTATCCACGGACGCACTTTTCTCAACCACACCCATCCCTCGACGACACAGACGCCAACTAACCCTCTATAAAATCAGCGTTGGCGTTTCCTTCAATTTTTTCCTATGTTATTACCCTGCAGTAACGGAATAACGAGCAGTATCGGAGCTAGTAGTTCGCAGTTAGCGATTAATAAATGAAGGCTTCCGGCAGGAGTTCATTTAATGATCAGCGTCAAGTCGTCTCATCACGGGCGCAATCAAAATGAAACCTGCTATCTCCACAATAAAACTGCAACCTTAGTGAGGGATTACCACATGCATAATCAACAACAATTGGAGACGTTTTCCGACATCGAACTCATGCGGCTCGAAGAGCTGATCGCAATGAACTTTGATGCCTCCGAGGAGGACAGCCTGCGTGATTCGCTTGATTTTCTGCAGTCCATCGAAAGAGAACTGGGCTATCGCGGCCTGACTGAAAGTTTCGGTCTGGACCATTCCCAGGCGGCATGATTCGCCAAGGGCGAGTTCTGCGGTATCGCCCCAACTTCGATTTTCTCGCTCGGTTATTTATCCAGGTAAGTTTTATCTCTCACCCATTCTGCTCTCTTTTCAGACTTATTCGACCATAGGCGCGTCCGCAGCTTCTCCGGTGAGCGAATCTGCGTGAATTGCCGTACAATAGCAGTCAGACAGTCGGCGGAATCATCCGCCAAATCATCAGCTTGTCCGGATTGCAGCACTCATGAAACTAGACGACATCAGACGCGAGTACCTCTATGCCGGCCTGTCCCGTAAAGACCTGGCCGACGATCCCATAGTACAGTTCAGAAGCTGGTTGCAGACGGCGGTCGACGCCGATCTCAACGCCGACCCCACCGCCATGTCTCTGGCGACGGTCAACGCGCAAGGCATCCCCAGCCAACGCATCGTACTGTTAAAAAACCTGGATGCCTCCGGATTCGTGTTCTACACCAACCTGGGCAGCCGCAAGGCGCAGAATATTGCTGAAAACGCCAATGTAAGCCTGCATTTCGCCTGGTTGCCGATGGAGCGGCAGGTATGCGTCACTGGTTTGGCGGAGAAACTCTCCATCACCGAAGCCACCCGCTATTTCCTGAGTCGCCCCCATGAGTCACAGGTCGCGGCGTGGGCCTCTCAGCAAAGTCAGGGAATAGGTTCGCGCAAACTACTGGAGCAGGCGTTTGAACAGATGAAAAACCGTTTCAAACAAGGCGAAGTGCCGTTGCCGTCATTCTGGGGAGGGTACAGGGTGAAACCGGTTACGATTGAGTTCTGGCAAGGCCGCGCCAATCGGTTGCATGACCGCTTTTTATATAGAAAGACCGATGAGAATTGGGAGATTGAGCGACTGCAGCCGTAAGCTGCAGTCCCTTGCGATATCTGTAACCCGACGACAATCAGTCGCCTATGCCGCCGCTTTCATCCATAAATTTACGCAGCTTGCTCATATGCGGTTTGACCGCTTCGACATCCGCGGGCGGCGCATTTTTGAACTTCTCCATCATCGCCAGGCCCTGCTGCATCATATCGCGCATCATTTGTTTCTGCTCGGCGCTGATATTCGGATTCTTTTCCAACTCCGCCAATTGCTGCCTCATGGCGTCGATATCGACTTGTTGGCCTTGCATCTCAATCGCCGCATAAGCGCCGAAGATACGCAGCGCTGTACCTGCCCACTCTTCTGGGCTGGCGAAGCCGTGGTCTTCCACAATATCTTCTACCTGACCATATAGCCCCGACGCTTTCAGAGGCGCGACAATGTCATCGATATTGGTAGGTATCATTTCGTTGTCTTTTTCATATTTGGACAACTCTTCCTCGTGTTTTTCGCCCCACTCCTGCACCGCTTTCTGAGACTTGATCCAGCGGTCGATGATGTCTCCAGTGAGGGGCGCTTCCGCTTGTACAAACAAACTGAAGCAGAATGTGAACAATGCCACGCCTATTTTTGACAGAGTTCTGCTATGCATATATTTCTCCGAGTTTCATTAGGTTGCGCTATCGAATAAAAGCGTTTTCTAGTTTGTTATCGCATTTCGAAAATACGCTTCCGAGTTTAATGGATAATCCGTCTAACGCGCCAGCATGGGCTTTACTACACTCTAATTGTCTGAAGCAATTCAGAGTCTTTTTCATTTCATTTCTTCGTTTACCCTGCTTAAATACTTGCAGATACCAAGTAACAGTAGCGCTGATGGAACAGCGCTTTTTTTATTAGCTCCTCTATCCGTGCTGACTGCACCATAGGCTGAATCCAAGTGGCCAATTCGCCAAACGACCTGCTATTCGACTGGCTAACCGTCATGTCTCCAACTTGCATACTAAACATCGGACCGACGCAGCCGCCCGCCCTGCTCAGATACAGTCAAGACAAGCAGGCGAATGTGAGCTGCGCCGCCACAACATCAGAGGTTACAAGCGTCGATAGTCACCCGGAGGCCGCGATTATCAGCGATGCGGTCGAGAGACTTTCCTTCCAGGCCGGCCAGGCGTTGCTGGCGGCTCCACGTAACCTGCTGATCCCCAATGTGCTGGCGACCATTGATCATAACCAGTCGCCTGAATGGGACTTCAATCACTTGATTGCATTGGGGTATCGCCGCCTGGAGATGTTTACCGACCACAATCGGGCGTTGGCGGTTTACGCTTACTCCATCACCCATTACAACCCCAAACGGGCATGGAACAATGCCGAGAACTGGGCGAACCCTGAGATGTTCGGCAAGTATTGGTGGTAAACGCAGCCTTCGCGTAAAGCGTTTGCAGGGCGTGCGCATTCTACGCAAAACCGCGTAAACACCCTTCCGCGAATATCTCCAGCACTCTCTGCGCGTCAAAACAGTCCTGTAAATGCGCCTCCAGTTGCAGTCGTTGCGCTGGCGGAATCTGGTCACGGTATACGGATAGGTATGCAGACATGATGGGACAGGTAAATTCAGGGTGAAACTGTACGCCCCAGGTACGATCTCCGTAGCGGAACGCCTGATGCTTGACCCGCCCGCTGCTGGCCAGATTCACTGCCCCTTCCGGTAAGGTCAATACAGACTGAGCATGAGTTAGGTGGGCGTGGAAGGTATGGGGGAGACGCGAAAATATGTAGTCGCCGCTGTCGGAGGCATGATTGGTGATCAACAGGGAGCCGATTTCACGTCCATCAGGCTGGTAGTCCACTGCGCCGCCCAGGGCGTCGGCCAGTAGTTGATGGCCGTAGCAAACCCCCATCAGCGGCAGACCTCGTTCTACCGCCCGGCGCATCCAAGCGCCCAAATCCTCCGACCATTGCGCTCGGTCCGTCACCATCGCCGGCGAACCGGTGATGACACAGCCAATAAAGCTTCCTTCCGGCGCATCGTGGGACATATGGGTATTCCACAAATGGGTGGATATCCCCAATTTGTCGAAAATATCAATAAACCAACTATCAAAATTACCGAACTCTTCCAGGATCGCAGGATGCGTATCCCCACAGAGCGCGATCAGCAGTTTTCCTGTTTCCATATCACCCAAAGCCTTTGTTCAAGCCAAGCCGCTATCCATCTTCCGCGCCCAAAGCAGAAAGCGCATGGATGAGCCGCTATATCTATTATAATTTAAGCCTGTACAAGCGCCTTTTACTAAATATAGTGAAAACCTGCCTGAAGTATGCGCCCTTTGACGCCGACATATAAGCAATGCAGCTTTAAAATAGTCGAATAAACAGCCGAACGGCGAGAAGCAAGACACACAAGCGGAGGCATGAGGAGATAATAATGCAGGACAAACAACACATCCGCGCCTGGGTCAGCGGCAAAGTCCAGGGAGTCTGGTACCGCAACTCCACCCTCCAGGTCGCCGAGCGCCTCCATGTACTTGGCTACGCCAAAAACCTGCCAGACGGACGCGTCGAAGTACTCGCCTACGGCGACGCCGAAGCCGTCAACCAACTCATAGACTGGCTCCACGACGGCCCCGAAGCCGCTATCGTCACGGAAGTCCAAACTGAACAGGTGGAAGGCGAAGCGCCGCCGTTGGGGTTTGAGGTGTGTTAGGGATAATAAGGTCTTTAGTACAGACCTGCTCTGACCCAAGTCGCCAAATCTACAGTCGAAGGCGAGACAACTAGAAACGCTTCTGTTTAGCCATGCCAATCGAGTGAGTCTTGTTTCAGTTTCACCTTGGTTGCTCCAGCCAGTTTTAGGATAGCCGCCAGGAAAGGCCCCACATAAACGTTACTTTCCACAAATATCTCATGCCCCTTCCTTTTCTTGGTCACACTGCCACTGCCAAGGGCTTCTCTGTAACTATAGAAATCCTCCAACCAGAGCCGGTAATCCTTATCTAACTCATCAAAATGCAATAAGTGTTCGGCACTCTTTTTGATATCTGGATAATCATCCAGCCACTCCAAATTTTGGTGGCCGTAATGAGGCGCTCGGATGAGGTCTACAATCTTCGGGTTAAACTCACCTAGCATTGCCTCCACTTCTGAGTTTTTCCCAGTAAACCGCCAGTCGAGTATTTGCTTAAGCACTTCTGCAACTGCCGGATTATCATGCTCAAAATATATCTCGGTCGACACTCCGCCCATTATCTCTCCTCCAAACTTTTCCATGGTCTGCACAGACGCAACGATCACAAACGTGACCGCAAACGATGTTGTCAATAAATTCACTGCTTCATGGCGCAGCAAGAACAGCTTCACAGGCGGCCAGTTTTGCCTCTCCGCTCATTATCTTTATCCAAGTCTTTTATGCCTGGCGCATTAGCCAACAATCTGCGGCTTAACTCTTCAGAGAGGCCGATAAATAGTGTTGCGCTACTGTCCCAACATACGATTTCAAACAAAGCGCCGTCTAGCTGGGTACAGGGCGCGCCTTCCCAGAGCGCGGGGTTATCCTCGACATAAGGAAGGCTTGATGTGAAGGCTTCCGTTCCCTTCGGAAATGCAGATATAACAGCCCAGACAAACTGGTAATCGAACTCTTCAATCTTTGCTGCAAACTCTTCGCCCAGCACCCAACTCGGGTCGACGATCCCACACCAGCCACCGTCTATATCGGATATGTGCCAGTCATAATCTCTCAGTTCAATTTCAAGCCAACCAGCAATGTCCTTCATGCTGGTGTAGAAGTTAACTTCTGGAACTCCCTTTTGGATGTAGTTCATTCTTTAATCCCAGCTTGTAATGTCCGCACAGCATCATTAATTGTCAGAAAAATCAGCGGCAATCGAATTCCGAACGCCACAGTATTAGGTGTTTAACTAATTCTCACCGAAAGCTTCACAGAAGCCAGCTTACCGGCAGCGCTGTCTACTTTATCTTTCCAGTAGAATGGGCCTATGGTGACTTCGTTCTGACTCTGCAATAACGCTTTACACGCAACAACCGAAAGAGTCCTGAAATGCTCATCCACTTCCCGAATAGCCTTAAGCTGCGTAACACTTAAGGATTCCGGTATTTCTATAGTGATAAACCAATCTGGCTCCACTTCAACATGGGCGCCATTCTCGTCGTCTTCGATGCAATCGCACTGAGGATAGTAGACGCCAACGCTTTCAGATCCTTCAAACTCCAGCCAGGTTTCCGCCATGGGGACGCCACACGTCTTACATTTCATTATTTTGCTTGTCACGGTCAACCGCCCTCCACCATCAAGAACGTTTCGCCAGGGCATCCAGCGTAATCTCGCCAAATCGACTCAGTAGTTTCTTTTCCGCGTCGTCCATGGCGGTTTTTAGCGCCTCATTGATCGCCCTTTCAATAAAGCAATTTGAGTGTTCGTCGGTGAGACCCAGCGTAAACAGGGTCGGCTCGCCAAGCGCATTATGCACGTCAAGCAGGGTGATTTCGTTCAGCGGTTTAATCAACGTCCAGCCGCCGCTGTGGCCTTTGGCGGAATCAACATATCCCTGCACCCTCAGCATGCCCATGGTGCGACGCACCACGACCGGGTTGGTCGACAGCATCTCAGCAATCTGCCCTGAAGTCATAGGTTTGTCGCTGGCGGCCAGGTGAATCAGCACGTGCAACACTCGGGATAAACGACTGTCTTTTCTCATCTTGCATCTCGTGTAATAGACGCCCAATCCTATCACGCAACTTTTAACGTTACATCAATTGTCTCACGCATCCAATCTATGTAACATTTACAGTTACGTAAAATGAGCACACACATTCAGCAAAGCGAGCGACCCTAAATGGATAAACAGCAACTGACACAACTATTCGACCAACAGGCGCCAAACTACGACACGCAGTGGCGACGAATGTCTCCAATTAATAATGGGCTGTATTTCTTCATGGAGACCATTCTCGCCGTCCTGCCAGAAAGAGCCCACATCCTGTGCGTGGGCGCCGGTACGGGTAAAGAACTGCTGCACTTAGCCCGGCATTTTCCTGAATGGCGCTTTACCGCCGTTGAGCCGTCTGGCGAAATGCTGAATCAGTGCCGCAATGCAGTGGAGCTGGCGGGGTTTACATCCAGGTGCGACTTTTATCAAGGCTATGTGGAGACACTTCCCGGTGAAGCGAAGTTTGATGGCGCCACCAGTCTGCTGGTTTCCCAGTTCATACTGGATCAACAAGCCCGAAGTGAGTTTTTCCGCCATATCGCCGACAGACTCAAACCTGAGGGGCTTCTCGTTAGCGCCGATTTAGTCGCAGATACCCGCAGCGAAATCTACGAGGGACAGTTAAATTTGTGGCTGCGGCTGATGGCGAACGCAGCGGTATCACAAGAGGATATTCAACGGATGAAAGCCGCCTATAGTCAGGACGTCGCCGTACTGCCGACAGACACAGTCGCGGCCATCATCAAAGCGGGCGGTTTTACGGCCCCTATTCCCTTTTATCAAGCTGGCCTTATTGGCGCGTTCTTCGCCCATGTCGCCTGACTAAGGCGGTCAACGCTTCCCGGACATTGTTCAATGTGTTTTCTGCGAGCCTGGTGGCGGCCTATTTTTTCTCATAACTCGTGATGGATTATATAAAGCCGCCATTCATCCGCCCCGCTCTGGTCAATAATCGTGGTGCGCGAAAACCCTGGCTCTGCGCCACGGATAATAGTTAGTTGGCCCTTGTGGATGATGTCATCCCACTGTTTCTGATTTGGCCAGCCTGATATTTCACGGCCTACTGAAACAAAAAGTGATGACACGTAATTTACGGGCTCGGGGTTGGTTTCGTATCCTGCCTGCGACATAAAAGACGAGAATTGGTTTTTTGGCAGCTGAATCAGCAGCGCAACCAAACCATCCATGCCCTCTGATTCAATATGGCCGCCAAGAATCTTTGCTTCGGGTGGAAGTTTTAGACGGGCAAGGGCTTCGATTTCATGCGTAGAATAGCTGTGAGGGGTATCTATACTGCGACGGGTTTCCTGATCTGAATTAGAACTCAATCCTGAACCTTCGCCATCGCTACAGGATGGCAATATAGTCAGTATCAGAACAGCCAATATTATTCTCATTAAACCGTTAATAGCCTCCCCCTTCGACCTGTGCGGGCTTGAAAAGCTTCTGCATTTAGTTCAGTGCGCTAATCCCACCCGATTCATTACACAACTCACGCGCCCTGTTGAATCAGTTCCTTTATCTTTATCGCCTTTTCGAAGTGGTCCAGTTTATTGGTTAAAATCCACCATTCAGCGGCTTCCATTAGCAATTCAGGGTCATCATTTTTATTGGCGAAAAAAGCATAAAACGACACACCGACATTGACGCCTTTGGCCGCAATTTTCTGATCACAGACAGAAATGATCTTCTTCCTCAAACTATCTCTCATTACAACTCCTCAAGTATCGACTCCGGGAACGTACAGGCCAAAAGTTTTAAACATCAACAGAGCAGAAAACCCTCGCGTACATTTCGATGCATAACTTTTACTTCCCCAGAATTTCCAGCCAAACTTTTCGTTTAACATTTTTGGCTAAATAGTTTTCAATTTCAGCACGAACAAGCTCAACGCTTACGCTTGAACCTTTTTCTATTATATATTTCGGTTGTTTATACCAACGTCGCAATGAAGCCTTCAACAGAGGGCATATTTTATCTCTAGACTGATAAATAGATCCACAAACCTCACATAATCGTTGATCCTTCCTGAACAGTAATTGGGCTATAGAGCCGTACAGGAATACAGTATAAGGAAGGCTTTCGCTCAATTCGTGTGGAGAATGGTTGTTAAAGTCCGTGAGTCCAGAAGAATATGTCTCACCGCAACTTTCACATGAAGACTCCCCCTTGCAAGGAACTTCATAGGTAACTTCATTTTCACAATATGGACATCTCATACCTTGATCCCTTGAGCCGGAGCGGAGCTTGGGCTCTCTCTAGCCACATGTTGTTAAGTGCAAACACTCAGGTTCAATTTTTATAACCACCTTGTACTCTTCCGACAATTGCGAAAGCTCTTTAACTCTTGGAGCTCGGCATTTAGCAATTAATACAACATCGCCATTTAGCTTACTTCTCGCTTCGAGAAAATTACAATTAAACACCTTTGCTATAAACCTTATTTGTAACTTCGACTTTTGATCAGGATTCAGAAGGTAGACTTCATGTTCAGTCTCATCTCTATAAATTTCTGGGACATAGGTAGTAACAACTGACCAGTCACATGTAGGATTGGTACAAAACAGCCCCTGACAACTACCCTGAATCCTGCCCTCAGTAGCAGCCCCACATTTTTCACACTTAAGTAGATCAAGATCATCCATACAGATAGCCTCCCTATCAGCCAGCACCAGTTTTACCCGGAGGGTGTTGCTCAAACCAGGAAACAATTTGAGGCATATGCTGTTCGAAGTTGCCCGGGGTTGATATGTTTAAAACGCCAGCTCGGGACGCGCTTCGATTCTCGAAGTCGTGAGTGACGCCACTGGGGGCGAGAACAAAACTGCCTTTTGGCGCTTCCGTCCATGCTTCGCCAATGAGAAAGCTCATTGTTCCTTCTATAACAAAAAATATATCATCTTCATTGTGGCTATGAGCGCCCGGTCCTTTTGAGTATGGCTCTAACCACCATTCGGAAATTGAATAAGCTCCAGCAGACTCCTCGCCATCCGCTTTGAATATGGCTGAAATAGGCCCCATAGAGTACGAACGGCCTTGGCCTGGCGCTAAGAATATAGGCTGTCGATCTTCGTGTTTCATATTCAATGCTCCGTATTATTCAGCTAACGCCTCACCGTAAGATGCTGCCTGGCATCCTTATGATTATTTTGTTAGGTGTTATCATAGCCACACTCGTTGAAGAGCATAAGCCCTTCAAGATCATTGTTAACACAGAATAATCAAGCATCGGTAGCAGCGCGACTCAGCGACGATGCTCTTGAGTTATCGCCTGAGTCAGATAAAACTGCGAAAGTTTTAGCAAGAATTGGAGCATTTCTGTCGCGAAGGACACATACAAAAACATGAGATATCTACTTTTAACTCTTTTACTTTCACTAGCCGGATGTTCTGTTGAATTTGGGCCTGAGCCGGACAAGGAAGGCCCTGCAGGAACCATATGGGCGGGAGGTGCGGATGGCGGCGTTTTTGTAAGCGTAAAAGATGATAGCAATCCCAATGACCGCATCTATCTTGGGAAAATTTATTACGAGCACGATTCCACAATCTGGTACGACGGGCGCTTAGAGCTGGTTGGCGATATTGCTTTCGATCCTTCAGATAATACCCAGTACGCCGGTTGGGATGGTGACGATCTACACCTGAAACAAGGGGGATATCTAAAGTCTCTGGATGAACCGCGCCAGCCTACGCCGTAGCCGTCCGTTTTAAACTATGGAACATTAGAAGCTCCATGTCGTTCCTCTCACAGGAATCCAGAACTCAATATAATATCTACCTCGCTGCCGCTGTAACTTTCCCACAGCGGCCTGCCGTAAGGGACGAAGAGTATTTCTCCCTCATATATTCTCAGGAAGGAGTCGCACCCAAATTACCTGTCGCCAATATTACAAGAAAAAAGTACTAATCCCCATCTTCAGCCTCCCACTGCTTAGCAAATCCATTACGTTCCAGATATCCACCCATGATGTTAATCAAATCCTCCATAATGACCTGCATTCCAAGCACACCATCAATTTCCTGCTTATTCCTATCTGCGATCACCGATAGATCAACCATACGCCAATAAAACTTAGCGAAGCGTTCGGCTTCTTCTTTGGTGGTAATTTCTCTCTCATGTTCCGCAACAGCCAACGCCAAGTCATCGTTTAGGACTTTAGCGAAGTGTATAAATACTTTTTTCTGATCTTGATCTCTAAAATTAATCATCGTTACCACCGTGAGATATCTGTAATAACAGTCATTCGGCCAGCAATCCAAAGTAAATTATCGTGAAGTTTCTGCGCCTAGCGGCAAGCCACAGAGAGAGTTGCCAGCTGGAGCGACATGATAACCGCATACTTATCAGTCAGTGAAAAGAGCAGAGACGGGATGCTTTTGCAGGCAATGTTAACGCTAGAACAGGCAATCACAATGGAGCAACCTAATTTTCATCAGAGTAGCGACTTATGAGCTGTATTCATGAGAAAAACCACGATCATCCAAAGCTTCAACTTTAAATTTATACGCAGACTTACCCTTTCTTACTGTAAACATAACGTACTGCAGCTTTTCTTTCTTCAAGCGATGCGCCAACAACAAATCCATCAGAATAAGTTCTAAATAAGTTCATTACTTCATCAGAGTGTGTTCCTGGAATCGGCACGCTATTATGGAAGTCAAAATATATAAGGTCATGTTCACTTCTATCGAGCAGGTTACAAAGTTCATCTATCGCCCTGCCATCTGCGCAAATTAAGTGGTGCAGACTCGCCATAAAAGAGTGATATAGGTTGTGCAGCATACCTTTTATATTCTTATATTTCATATCAACCACATCTGAAAAAGATAAACTACCATATAACGCTTACTAAGCCCTATGCATGGATATTTAGGGTATTGCCTTTGCTCTCAAAATATACACGATAGCAATACAAAGCCAAATGATGAGTGATGAACCAGTCCAGCTTTACCTCCTTCGTATGCGAAACTGGCTTCCCCATTATCGCTATTACAACGACCATGGCATGTTATCATCCGCCACGTTTTTTAAAATTCAGTCGCGAGCTAACGCCAGGGGATCTAAACAGGGCGTTTGGTTTTCCTGAAGGGACCTAAAAAGCGAAAGCCCCTGCAATCACAGCCGCCCCTTTCCGTAGAAGTAGAGAAATGGTGCGTAAACGCTTACTCCTATCAAAATTAACCGCCCTCTTAGCTAAAGTGAGCGCCTGCATACTCACGGCGACGCTAGTTGTTTCCTGTACGTCGGTAGAGGAAAGCGTTGCTGGGCACTCCAACGGTCCGGAAAGAAGTCTGGTTGATGACTTTGACTATATCGTTCCGATTTTGGATGAGGATCATTTCCGCATCTGCACTGGCCTTATTCTGAAGCACGGACTGGTGATTACCGCCAAGCACTGTTTTCGGGACGACTCCAAGAAAGGCAATTATTATCTCGCCTACTCTGAGGACGGCTCGATTGATCAAAACGATCTTTATATCCCCGTCGCCTCGTTCGAATATGACAGCTCGGTTGAAGGTATCAACGATATGGCGATCGTGCATTATGATCCTGCTTACACCGAGGGTAAGCTGGCGCTTAAGGATATCCCGCTAAACTTCGGTCCGGCTCCAGAAGCTGGCTCGCCGCTGTTTTCAGTTGGCTACCCCATTGTTAAGACACAAAGCACTTTGAGGGTCAGCTCCGCCAAATGTCAGCGCAAGCAGCGATCTGGAAAGCTATTGCCCTCGCCCAAATCGCCGGGGTACGACGGCGTGTTATTCGATACGGACTGCCCCGCCTTCTGGGGAAATTCCGGCGCGCCGGTTTTCAGTGCTCGCTACGATGAACAGGGCAATGTGGAGTTAATATCGATGGAAGGCGTAATCACGCATACCTTTGACTTGGTTAGTAATGGGGATCTTGATTATCGAAAAATGAAACACGACGCTTTCGGCCCGTATATGACGTCGAATTATTCGCCGCTTGGTCAGTCCGTACGCCTGAAGGAAATAATGAAGGCTCTATAAGAGTGAGCCTTCTCCCGACGCCTCAACAACAAGCCTGACAATCAAACCCTGCAACGCCTTCGTCTCCTCCCGCCCAGGTAATGCGCAAAAACATAGCGTGACGGCAGGGTTTTCATGGAGCTGCAGGTAACCGCCTTCGCCTGGTTGAGTTTCATCGTAGGAGCGATACGTCGGAAACTGCGTAAACCCCGTCATGCCCGGCTGGTACAGCCGATATTGCGCCGCAATGTATTCAAACTGGGACTCTGCGTGCGCTGCCAGGATGGCGTCATGAAGCATGTTGGCAAGGTGGTCGACCTGTTGCTGCAACGCGGCCAACCTCCTGTCATTCTCCCTCTCCGCACGCTCCAGAGCACCGCCCTCTCCTTTTTGGACCTTGAGACCTACCGTCATTTCAACGTAGACAAAGTCGACGATACTGAACCGGGAAACCATTCCACTCATGTCGCCCACGGCTCCAAGGTTGGATACACGCTTTGCTGAAAGTTGTTCACAAGAAACACCAAATCCGGCGATAACAATCCAGAGCAGACTGCGACATGGAATGGTTTCCACCGGATCATCAATTCAACACATTCATGCAACGCTGATAATCACTATAGCTATGATGGCTCAACACATAGTTAGAGGGATAAGGATTGTTACAATACGCGTCGGCTTGCTCATGACTGATTGTCGACCGTCTATCCAGTCCATTCTGCCCTGGAACTTCCACCATAAAATAAAAAGAGCAATATTTTGGAGAACCTTGTTCATCATAAGAAGAGCAAGTCGCCGTTAAGCTTTCGCCTTTTTTCCAGGTTTCTTGATAGGCAAAGAAATCGCTGCGGGTCGTATAGTCATTGCCTTCAAATTGACGGCTGTCGCAAATCGTCTCGCCGCCCTTGGCGATACAGATTTCGCTTTCAGCGCCATTAGTATTGTCATACGCCCAAACGCCGTTAATTTTCAGTTCCTGATTGGATAGATTCTGGTGATAGGCCGTCCTGGAATGTGGCGTATACACAAAGCTCTCATCAAAAAACGGCGCTCTCACACTTTGATATGCCGGGGAAGCAGCATCACTCGGGTTGTAGTCCGCCATGAAAAGTTCGCAGGTAAAGTTTGAAAAGAGCTGGAACTGGCCGTTGTCATTCGCGCCTACCGGCAAGCTTCCTTGCGAGTCGCAGGCCACTATCGAGTCTTTGGGAATCAACAAACCCTGACCTGGAAAATTAATCTCCACCGTGGATTTTGGCCACTGCGGCCCATCGCCTTTATGCTGATTGAAGCAGACCGCCTCATTCTGCGTCACCGTCAATTTATCTTCATACTGGCCATAAGAAGCGGGATGAATAAATATGCAGACGTCTACGCCAGCATTCTTGATCTCAGAAAAAGGCGCAGCATCGAGCTTGAATACAGCTTTACGCAACACTTTGGTATCGCTACTGCTACTGCGTATATAACCCACAGTGTTGTATTCGCTTGTAGCAGGCCTGGTCCAGTCAGCCGGGAAGTGATTCGGGCTGACCTGCCCTTTGCTGGTAAGCTGAGTTTGAAACAAAACAACTTCATCGGCATAGGCGCCGAAAGTTAACATTGAGATGAGTGTGAATTTAGTAATTCCAGACAGAAAGGTTCGGCCTTGCATAGTTTATTAAACCGCCATATAAAAAGTGAACAGATTCTATTCTCTTTCAGCCAAATATGCACTGCGCCTGCCCCCGATACAATCAATTCAGCGATCACAATTCAACCGAATAGATAATATGTGCCGCTCACACTAAATCACTTTGGCTTTATTACGGTGTATATATTGAAACTGATATGATTCACCATTCACTCAAAAGTCTGAGGCCACATGAAAACAATAGAAGGCGATTTACTGGCGTTGGCGCAAGCCGGTCACTTTGATGTCATTATCCATGGCTGCAATTGTCAGTGTCAGATGGGACGTGGGATCGCTTTGACGATCAAAAATAAATTTCCAGATGCTTACAAAGCGGATTTAAAAACGGAAAAAGGCGCTCGGGACAAGTTGGGAACTTACTCCTGCGCCGAGATCACCAGCAGCGATACATCCTTCACGATTGTTAACGCCTATACCCAGTTCCACTGGCGTGGCGAGGGCGACCTGGCGGATTATGAGGCGATTCGATCTGTCATGAGAAAGATCAAGACTGACTTCCCCGGCAAACGCATCGGCTATCCATTGATTGGCGCGGGCCTGGCAGGGGGAGACTGGCAGCGGATAGCCGCCATAATAAAAGAGGAGCTACAAGGCGAAGACCACACGCTGGTTAAATGGAACGGCGCTTCCGCCTAGGGGTCATATCCCCACACAAACACCTGACCGCCTGTTTCAAAATTACCCTGAATGTTGATCTCGTTAAGCAGTTTACCGCCGCTGGCCGGATCGCCGGTATTATTGAGATAAATGCCTTTCATGCTGTAGCCATCGCCAACGAAATTGACCCGCTCAGGCAATTGCAGAACCATGTGGCCGCCATCGTCCACATCCAGCTTTAGAGGACCTTCTATATCCATGGCGATGGAGATTTCATCGGTGAAATAGTAGGTCTGAGCGCCGCCGTCATGCTCAGAGGTGATGTAGTTGTAACGAAACCCGCGGGTGCGGCGGCCGTCGCTTTCATCCTGCGGCGTGCCGGGGTCGTCCAGACCGCCGTCATGGGCGTTGATGCGCACCCGGGGTATCTCGATGATCAAGCCGCTTTGCGCCGTTACTTGCGACAGCTCTCCCTCCTCCATATCGCGTAATTCCGAGGCGGCCATGTCGGAGACGCTTAGCGCCAGACACGCCAGCATTGCGCGACTCAGAAGGCGCCTGTCAGTGACTGGTTTGTGCTGTGTCATTGTCACTCCGCCTAGTTGCGCACGTTGAATATAAGATGATCCAAGGTAACGCCGTGGATGCGGGATTCATTCAGCTTCGATTGCGTCATCTGCGCCTGGAATGTGAGGTCCACTTTAGGGAAAGTAGGATCGTAATCTGGATGCTGCGTATCCGGCAGCCCTCCTCCTGAGGGGATAATACCGCCGTCTTCCGTAAATGGCTGTGGATCGGAATAGGCGAAGCGCAGGCCGTTGGGCGCAGCTTCAAAGGTGGCGGAGTGCAGGTGTAGATTTTCCAGCCTGAAATTGTAGAGTATAAAATCCGTGGCGGGATCAAACACGCCATCGCCAATCTGAGATTCGACCAGCCACTCAGGAATCAAAAGTTCATTGATGTCCACATTGAGCAACATTCCCTGACGCGAATCCGCGCCGTTGCTGCCGTCATCAACCCGGACGCTTTCGATCTTATAGCCCTCGGGAATGCCGCTGTACGCAATGCCGCCGAGTATGGAAATGTCATTCATCGACACGCTCCCCAGCATGGTATGCTCCGACGGCGTTCCGCCAGCGCGGATATTGGGGTTATTGGGATTAGGAACGTCCGGGTTGCCGAACTCTTCATTGAAGCGCACATCCAGATTGCGCCAGCCTTCCATTCCAGGCAGCCCGATACGCAGCATGGGAAGCCCTGCGCCCGAGTTATTCACCAGAGAACCGTCCATTTCCACCAGACTGAAGGTCAACGGCGACTCAAATGTGCCGATCGCGTCAGCGGACAACTGAAACTCTTTCAACCCCAGACTGGAGCCATCCGCAGCAATGATATTGATGCTGCCCGCTTCCGCTCCGTCTATCGCCATCCCTTTGAACTTGACGTTATCGAAAGCGAAGCTGAACCCGCTGCGGCCGTCAACCTGCCCCAGTTCCTCATCGGTCATCGCCTCCATCGCCATGGCCGCGGCGCTGAGGGTCAGACAACAGAGCGCCAGCACAGGTTGCGGATGTTTCATGGTTCCCTCCCGATACAGTTCATTGCCGTTTTAAAACAACTTATTGTTCTGATATCCCATGCGAGGATTGTCATCCCCAACGCCGAAAAAGATCTGCTGCAACGTCGGCCCAACATCAGTGTGGGCCTCCAGATATCCGTCTGTCGGATTATTGGGATCGTTGAAGGGAATGCCAAAATTCCACCCGGGCAAATCCGGCCGGGAATCGGGGATAATCCCTTCAAGATGCTGTGACCACATGGCTCCGTTAATCGAACCGTTCTGATTCGACATCAGATTACCCGCGCCCTGCACAAAGGAAATATAGAAGTTTTTGACGTTGTGATAGTCGAGGCTGGTCACATTCGAGAGGTTCAACTCCTTCCCGCCGTAGCTGTAACCAATACCCGCATTGCCGGTCAGACCCACATTGTCCGGAGTAAAACCGCACATGCCGCCATTACACACCCACTCGCCAGGAGCTGGCGTTTGCGGGTAGTTGCCGGAGCCATCCGGCATGTATCCGATAATGTTGACGAAGGTGTCTTTGGTGCCGCTGCCATATATCTGTGAGCGCACCAGCCCTCCCAGATCCGCCATGATGCTCAGTGCTGGGATATAACCGGAGATGGAGTCGATAGTCACCGGCGTCGAGCCATCGACTCTGCCGAAGCCAAAACGAATGCCGCGAATGGTGTCCGTGCCGTCAGCATGATGCTGTTTCTGGATTTCCAGATAAGGGTCTTCAAACACAAAGGGCTCTTGCGCCGATTTGCCGAAACCAAAGTTTCTCAGCGCCACATCGGGCACGCCCTGGCCATTTTCGTCTTTATAAATGGAGTTATTGGCGCCGCCATAGTCGCCGAGGGTCAGCTCTTCTGCGAAGGCGTGCAGTTCACCGGAACCGTTCAGCTGAAGCCGGTACACCGTGGCGTCCACGGACTCGGTTTGCGTGCGCTGCTCCACCCGGGTAAACCCAATACCGGGATTTTTGATGAACTCAATGCCGGTCAACTGGCTCAAGTTGTAATTGATGTCCGTTGCGGAAAACTCCAATGCGGACTGGGCGGAAATTTCGCCCATTTCCTGGTCCGCCATCGCTTTCAGCTCACCATGGGCGACAGGATGGCCCAACGCAGGCAGCAGACACAACAGAGTTTTCCACGTTCCTTTGGGTATAAGGTCCATCTCCGTTCCTCTTTATTCTTATTCATTCAGTACTGCACTTCCAACTATGCTTACTGCTGTCAAACAGGGGCTGTCGCTCGCGCTCGCCGCCAAGATATTTGTTCGACAAAATAAAACTAACACTTGTTAATTTTTAAACAAGAAGAAGAACGAGGGATATTTCCACAAGCGAGATATTCGGCACAAAAAACACATTAAATGCGCTTAAGTTTGGCCTTAAATTGAATTTGTGCGCAATTTTTGCACTTCTAAGAGAGGTTTCGCCGATGCGAACAGCTGTTAGGATTTTACTCTAGCATTACCGCAAACCGGCGAACTACTGCGCAGAAACTGACGTCACAGCGCCCTTCGCCATGACTTCCGAGCCATAAATAGCCATACGCGCCTGAATGATCGTGCGCTCGATGATTTCATTGCGCTTTTCCGTATTGGCGGACAGGCTTTCGACCCCCGCCTGAAACGCGCAATTAACCAGCATTTCAGAAAGATAAAGCGGATGCGCAACCGGCCTGTCCGTCGCCGCTCCTACCTCCACAAGCGGCTTGGCCATGGCCTCCACCACATGCTTCACCTCACGCTCAATCGCATCTCGAAACGCCTGCACGCGCCCTACCCTTTCCGCAGCGACGAAATGAAATAAATCGCCATTCTCTTCCAGGTAGCGCGCAAAGACGCGAATCGTGCGGCGCACCACCCCTTCACGCACATCCACCTCTTTCCAGGTTTGCCGCATCAGACGGCGCAAAGT
Source organism: Hahella sp. NS-SX17 (assembly GCF_057367735.1). Classification (NCBI taxonomy): domain Bacteria; kingdom Pseudomonadati; phylum Pseudomonadota; class Gammaproteobacteria; order Oceanospirillales; family Hahellaceae; genus Hahella; species Hahella sp. NS-SX17. Next base: position 2,661,795 of record NZ_CM170632.1, on the reverse strand, counting down.
CAGCCCCGCCTCATCGATAATCGCCAGACCCAACTCCTCAAGATTCGGGTAGTAGTTATAAAACGTCGGCGGCGCAATCCCCGCCTCCCGGCAAATCTCCCGCAGACTCACCCCGGAATACCCTTTCGTCCGGCACAGACGCAACGCAGCGTTGCAGATATTACGATTAACTTGCTGTTTCTTCTCGGCTCTTACGGCCATAGCGGTGGTTACCAATAGCTGCCAGGAAATCGTGAGCTTATATCATATTGGCTCTACTTGTTATATCCATTATTACATTTCATAACTAAATTTATGAATAACTGCACGAACGCCAACTAGACAATCTAGGGTTTATCGATATTCCCAACAAGAAACTAATTATTTATCGTGAATGAATATGCCCAATTGAGCTTTCGCCAAAACAGAAATAAGTCTATTACTTAACCTGAAGTTTTGGCGACAAGAACAATAGAAAATCAGGAGAAGGCAATAAAGCAGCGGATGGAGGGGATTGAATGCTTATATTAGTGAACGGAGCCGGAGACCTCTCAGCACATTGTTGACGCCAAGCCCCACAGCTTCAAGCGCCGGTCTGCATCAAAAGATGATCACCAATAAAAAAATCATCTCTATTTGGGAGCCCTTAAATGGCTAGATGTAAATACCGACTACAGATTAGTCTGGCTTTAATTCTGACTACTTATTTATCTGCCGGCTGTTCAACAACTAACGCGGTAGAAAGCAATAATAAAAAAGGAGAAATACAATTATTTCTGCAAGACTCGCCACTGGACGAATCGGAGCTTTATGCTGACTGGGCAGCCTACTTGAATGACTTTAAAAATACGGAAGGTGAAGACTTGAGCATCATCCGTGCTCTTAATGCGCATCCCACTCTGGATAATATTAATTTGAATGGCTTCAAAGAAAAGTATTCCACCCTCTTTGTCGTATCTGATCGGGCCTGTTATCTCTATACAGGCCCGATACTAGAGCCCGCCGTCTACGATTTCATTCATAGAGTCTCTGCTCAGCAAGAAATACCGGAGTTTTTGAATCAGTTCAGTCCAGAAGCGTTAAAAGGCAGACTGATGATTGGTGAGTACTCTGTTAACTGCCAGTAACCAATTGCCGGGTCGCCGCTTCGATACAAGGCAATACTTTCTCGGCCCGGCATCCGTTGAGGCCGGCGCCCCAGGCGGCGTTGGCTTCGATGATCGCCCAACCGCGTTGGGGGATATAGCCGATATCGAGCACGCAGGTGGTCGGAAGGTGTTCGCTTTGTGCAAGCTGTCTGGCGAATCTCAAGCCGTCATCAAGCGCTCCATCGCCTTCGTAGACCGCCGCGTCTAACACGTCTCCCCGCCGGACAAAACAACGAATTTCACAAGCGAACTGTACGATTTCTGAGTGAAGCACCGGCGTATCCGGCTCCAGACCTCGGGCTTCCGCTGCTAAATCATCCGGCGTTGCATACACGGAGGCTTTAAACAGCTTGGGCGCGGCAGGTTTGAGGAAAGCTGGAAAATTCGACGTCATCGCCACAGATAAAGGCAGTAGCGTTACTGAGCGCTGCAACGCCTGTTGCGGCAATTGCACCAACAGGTCGTCTGCGGGTGAAATCAAGTCAAGTCCCAACTTCTGCGCCAACACCAGAGCAAAAGTGTCATTTCCATAGACCCGCACCTTGGCCGGATCATAAGAAGGAGGCTCCCAGAACCGTCCCAGCCGGGACACCTCGCCTCCGGCGGCGCTCCAGGCCGTCGCCACAGAATCCCGCTCAAGATCGCTCTTTTCCGGGATGACCAAGGTCAACCCGGCTATGCTCACAGGCTCAATCAAAATTTAGTCCGCACTGGCCAGACAAGCCCCAGTGCCGCCCAGACCGCAGTATCCTCCCGGATTCTTGGCCAGGTACTGCTGATGATAGGTTTCCGCGAAATAGAATTCCGGCGCAGCGGTGATTTCCGTGGTAATGGCGCCGCGGTTTACGTCGTGCAGCGATTGCTGGAATTCCGCCTTCGACGCTTCCGCCAGTTGTTTCTGTTCGTCATTAGCGTAATAGATAGCAGAACGATATTGAGAGCCGACGTCGTTGCCTTGACGCATCCCCTGAGTCGGATCGTGATTTTCCCAAAACAGTTTAAGCAGCTTTTTATAACTGATCACAGCGGGATCAAACACAACCTGGACTACCTCCGCATGACCGGTCTGCCCGGTGCAGACTTCTTTGTAGGTGGGATTGAGCGTATAGCCTCCCGCATAGCCTACGCAGGTACTGTAAACGCCTTCCTGTTTCCAGAACAAACGCTCCGCTCCCCAGAAGCACCCCAGCCCGAACACCGCCGTTTGCATTTGCGCTGGAAACGGGCCTCTCATGTCCACGCCAAAGACAAAGTGCTCGCCTTCAATTTCCATTGGCTCCGCTCTGCCCGGCAGCGCTTGCTCCCGTGCAGGCATAGATGCTTTATCCTGTGAATGACTTCCAAACATATGCTTAACCTCTCCCAATATTCTTAAACTTCGCCATCATGGCGACCACCCCGCCATCCATGCAGATGACGAAGCAAAAAGCGGATCAATATTGTGATAGTAGACACGTTTTCGGGGAATTGGTTCAAGCCCGGCGAGGAGACTGCGGCGTTATATTTCCGTAAGGAGCGAGCAGCCAAGCGTTTGATTTCGCAGCTCATAATGGAAAAGGCGGGGCTCAGAGCAGCGCCAACTCAGCGTATCAGGCAGCTTTAGGCGCCTGCTTGTCGCCAGACAACGTGACAGGCGCCGGAAAAAGGCCCGGAATTGGTTCATCAATCCAAGCCGGTTCTGCGTCCGGCTCCACCGCCAGCCAGCGGGGCTGTTCCGACCAGTGCAGCAACCTTAATTGTCCTTGGTGGGTCTCCACCAATGCGGAACAGTGCTCCACCCAGTCGCCGTCATTACAGTAGAGCCTGCCGTCTTTGCAACGAAACGCGGCGTAATGAATGTGGCCGCAGATATAGCCGTCCACTTCCAGGCTGCGCGCCGTCTTCAGCGCCGCATTTTCGTAACGATGAATAAACTCTCTGGCGCGCCCCAGATGGGTCTTCAAATACCCCGCCAACGACCAGTAAGGAAAGCCAAATACCTTGCGGGTGCGGTTTAACCAACTATTGAGCTTGAGCATCAGACCGTGTGCCTTGTCGCCCACCAACAGCGCCAGCGGACTCAGTTGCACGATCTGGTCAAACTCGTCGCCATGACTGACATGGAAACGACGCCCATCCGCAGTGCGATGGACGCAATTAAGCCGAATCTTCACGCCAGAGAAAGTCTGCCCCGCCATCTGCCGGAAGAAGTCGTCATGATTGCCAGGGATGTAAATGACCTCCATCCCTTCCCGCGCTTTACGCATGATCAGGCTGAGAATGGCCCGGTGAGTCTCAGGAAAGTGGGCTCTGTGTCGCATTTCCAGCAGGTCGATGATATCGCCCACCAGATACAGCCTATCTGTTTTGATTTTATTGAGAAAATCCAGCAAGTGCTCGGCCTGACAGGCGGCAGAACCCAAGTGCGCATCGGAAATAAAAACGGCTCTCAGGGAATCTTGCATCTGGATGTCCTTTATTTACGATTGAGCCCTGTGGCGTATTTATCTATTGTTTCAGCCAAGGCAACATATTGATTTGAATATGCAAATACAAAGCAGAAACAATAGAAAATTAACTTTCATCATCTTTAGCCGCGATCCTAGAAAGGCTATATGACGCTTAAATGACCAAACGGCGAAAGTTACATGAAACAGCTCAAAAAACATGCTGTTACAATATCTAACCTTATGATTTTTGATAGGAAAGTCTTATTTGATATATCTTTGTCGTACCTTAGTGTTTGTTGAGGCTCCGGCAGCGCTGTTATGACGCCTGAAAAAGCCTGTGGCTGGGCGTTCAGAAGATGCAGAAGCCTCAGCAAACCCTATACTAGGATTTTGCCGGCTAGCTTCAAGAATGTGCTAGATTTATCGATGTATCTTAAATTGCAAAAGGTTCCGCAATGTCGCTGCAAACTGCACTGGTGGTAGATGACTCCAAACTGGCGCGTATTACATTACAAAGACTGTTAGAGAAGCATAATTTGCAGGTTCAACTTGCAGAATCCGGAGTACACGCTCTGGAAATGCTGAAAACCGATCTGCCCGATATTATTTTTATGGACCATCTGATGCCTGAGTTGGACGGCTTCGAAGCCACCAAAAAAATCAAGGCGGACCCTCAGACCTCCCATATTCCCGTCATCATGTGCACCGGGAAAGAAGGAAAAGATAATTACGATGCGGAAGCCCGCGCCATCGGCGCATCGGGCACGCTGTTCAAACCGCCGCAAGCGGAAAAATTAGCTATGGTGATTGAGTCTGCGCGTAGCGGAACTCTTACCTCCGTCGCCATCCCTCAGGAAGCGGAGCCTGTGACGGAAGCAGTAAAGGAAACCTCTCCAGAAATTGTCGTCCCCATCCCAACGCCGGAATACGCCCCACCGCAACCACAACAAGCAGTGGTGTCCGCCTCCGACTGGGAAATTCTGGTGGATCGTCTCGACAAGCTGGAGAAAGGCAGTCGCGATTTCCCTTCTTTCGATGGCTTCGAAAGTCGGTTGAGAGAAAGCGAAAGCGAGCTGACGTCTCTACGCCAGGATATCCAACAGCTGCGTGAGCAGCCTACTGAAGCGCCAGAGCAACCCCAGCCGGACTTCGCCGCGATGGCGGAGCAGTTGCGTGAAGAACTCATGCCAGGACTGGAAAAGCGCGTACAGCAGGTTCTGGAGGCGCATATCGCAAGCATTGAGCCTGCGGAAGCCCCTGCCGCACCCGCAATCGATGAAGTGCAACTCGCCGCCACGATTACCCGTGACGTGGAGCAGACCCTCACGCCATTGCTGGACGCCGAGCTGAAAAGCCTCGAAGACCGCTTGCTTGGCTCTATTGACGACGCCGTTAGCGAGTCCCGCCGCGATCTGGACGTACAGCTAAGAGAAACCGTCAACGACCTGGAAATGCGCGCCAAGCCTGTACCGGAAGCGCCCGACTTGGACGACCTCATTGAGCGCATTCGCCCCCAGGTGATGGATATCGCCACCCACTCCGCCACCGCCACCATGGACAACAATGTGGAAGACAGGCTCAGCGCCTGGGAAGCGGAGCTGCAGTCAGCCAAGGAAGAACTCAAGCGCGCCCTGATCGAGCGCACCTCCAGAGACGAACCTGCGCCCAGCCTGAACATAGAAGACATACTCAACGACGAGAAGCTGCATACGCTCATCGAAGGCACGGTGGAAGAATTGCTGCGCGGACAAATCAGCAAACAGGGCCAGGATCTGGTGCAACAAATCGCCAAAGCCCTGCGCGAGCAAATGGCGGAAAAACAAAGCGAGATCGACGCCATGGCTGTGCGGGTAGAGCAACTGGAACGCCAGAAAACCACGCTGGCGACGCAGCTCAACAACCTGCAAAACGTCAAACCGCCAAAAAGCGGCGGCGCAGCGGCCATGGTCATTGGCGGCGTCGCGGTAGTACTGGCGATTGCGTCTCTGCTGAAAGGCTTCGGCGTATTTTAAGCCCGGCGCAAATATGATGTAGGCAGGGAAACCAGGGACTCTGCTTGTCCCTTCCCATAAAAAAGGCCCGATGCAATCGGGCCTTTTTTGTTGGCTTTGACCCGTTCAGGTCAGCGCCTTAGAACTGGGCGTTATCCGGCGTTCTTGGGAACGGGATGACGTCACGCACGTTTTCCATGCCGGTTACGTAGGCGAGCAGGCGCTCGAAGCCAAGACCAAAGCCCGCGTGGGGCACGCTGCCGTAACGACGCAGGTCGCGATACCACCACAGCTCCTCTTTGTGGTGCATGTCGCCGATGCGGGCGTCCAGCACGTCCAGACGGTCTTCACGCTGGCTGCCGCCGATGATTTCACCGATGCCTGGAGCCAGAACGTCCATAGCCGCAACAGTCTTATCATCGTCGTTCAAGCGCATGTAGAACGCTTTGATTTCCTTCGGATAGTTCATCACGATCACAGGCGCGCCCACATGGGTTTCCGCCAGATAGCGCTCATGCTCGGACTGCAGGTCCAGACCCCACTGCACCGGATACTCGAATGTCTTGCCGCAGTTTTGCAGAATCTTGATAGCCTCAGAGTAGTCGATGCGCACGAACTCCTTGTCGACCATATTCTCCAGGCGAGTAACCACCTCAGGGTTGATGCGCTCGGCGAAGAACGCCATATCGTCGCCACGCTCGTCCAGCACCACCTTGAACATGTGCTTGAGGAAACGTTCCGCCAGATCCGCATCGGCGTTCAAATCCGCGAAAGCGATCTCCGGCTCGATCATCCAGAATTCCGCCAAATGACGGCTGGTGTTGGAGTTTTCCGCCCGGAACGTAGGTCCGAAGGTATACACCTTGGACATCGCCAGACAGTAGGCTTCCACGTTCAGCTGACCGGACACGGTCAAAAACGTCTCTTTGCCAAAGAAATCTTTGCTGTAGTCGATCTTGCCGCTATCCGTCTTGGGCAGGTTGACCATATCCAGCGTGCTGACGCGAAACAGCTCGCCGGCGCCTTCGCAGTCGCTGGCGGTCAGGATCGGCGTATTGATCCACTGAAAGCCCTGCTCATAGAAAAAGTGGTGCACGGCATGAGCCAGCGCCGTACGCACGCGAGTCACGGCGCCAAACGCGTTAGTACGGGGACGCAAGTGAGCGACGCCGCGCAGGAATTCAAAGGTGTGTCTTTTCTTGGCGACTGGATAGGTTTCCGGATCGTCCACCAGGCCAACCACTTCCACAGAGGTGGCCTGAATTTCACAGGATTGTCCTTGCCCGGGCGACTCTACCAGGGTTCCGGTGACAATCAGGGAGCAGCCAGTCGTCAGGCGCAGAACGTCGGCGTCGTAATTGGGCAACTCTTTGGCGACAACCGCCTGAATCGCGTCGAAGCAGGAGCCGTCATGCACGTGAATAAAAGAGACGCCCGCCTTGGAGTCCCTTCTTGACCTTACCCAGCCCTTGACAGTCACTTCGCTGCCTATCTCCGCTTTGTTCTTGAGTAAGTCTGAAATGGCGTAATGAGTCATAAACCTGCCCGCTATCCTCTCTATCTTTTCAATAAATGCTTCTCAAATTTTTTGGCCAATGGCGCACAACCGCCAATTAAAGATGGGTTAAGACGCAAAGTCTAGCGTTCTCTTGCGGTTTAAACGCCTTATCCGCCCGCCATCAGAGCTTACAGCAACCCAGGCGACTGGACCCTGTATGGGCCGGGGCGGTAAAATACGCGCCCTGACAGGAGCGAGCGGAACATGAGCGACAGCAAAGACCGAATCTACCAAGACGCCAAAGGCGCCGTCGGCGCCTTCGAATTTGATGAGCGGGTGGCGCACGTATTCACAGATATGATCAACCGCTCGGTGCCCGGCTACGCCATGATGCTGGAGATGATCGGCGTTATTTCCCGGCGCTACGCCCAGGCGGGAACCCATTGCTACGATCTGGGCTGTTCACTAGGCGCTTCTACCCTCGCCATCCGCAGCAACCTTGAACATTTTAATGAGTCCGACGACAAGCCCAAGGTGATAGGCGTCGACAACTCCGCCGCCATGGTGGAGCGTTGTCGAGTGAACATGGAGCGCATGCCCAGCGTCATCCCCACAGAAATTCTCTGTCAGGACATCCAGAGCACGCCCATTGAAAACGCCTCCATCGCGGTCATGAACTTCACGCTGCAGTTCATTCCTATGGCGCAACGTGAAGATCTGCTGCATCGCATCGCGGTCAACATGAAAACTGGCGGCGCGATGGTGCTGTCCGAGAAAATCGAGTTCGCCGATGCGGATAAACAGCACACCCTGTTCGATCTTCATCATGACTTCAAACGTTCCCGGGGCTACAGCGATCTGGAAATCGCGCAGAAGCGCAGCGCCCTGGAAAATGTCCTGGTGCCGGAAACCGTCGAGGCGCATATTGAGCGTCTGCAACGAGCCGGGTTCAGTCAGGCTTACTTATGGTTCCAATGTTTTAACTTCGTTTCTTTTCTGGCAATAAAATGATCCGTTTCGACGACTTCCTGGCCCACGCCGATAAAAACCGTCTGCAGCGCTTTATCCCCGACTTCGAACGCGTGTTGGATGAGCGCTATTACTCTCGCACCCATGGCGACTATGAAGGCTGGTGGAACGCCTTGCAGCAACTGCCCACCGTACAGGCGAGCCAAATGCAGTTCAACGTCGACATATTGATGGTCGGCGCGGAAGCAGACCTTGGTCCAGAAGCGCGAGAGTCGCTGATTAAAGGACTACGCGGCCTGCATCCCTGGCGCAAAGGCCCCTTCAATTTCTTTGGCGCCCATATCGACACCGAATGGCGCTCTGACTGGAAATGGACCCGCGTCGCCCCGCATTTAAGCCCATTGAAAGATCGCTTTGTGCTGGATGTCGGCTGCGGCAGCGGCTACCACTGCTGGCGTATGCTGGGTGAAGGCGCGCAGTTCGTCCTCGGCGTGGACCCTTCCCCCAAGTTTCTGTTCCAGTTTCACTGCGTCAAAAAATACGCGCCCACCGCGCCGGTTTATTACCTTCCCCTGCGTTCAGAAGACCTGCCTCCTAACATGGGCGCCTTTGATACAGTCTTCTCCATGGGCGTGCTTTACCATCGCCGCTCGCCGTTCGATCATATAGATGAGTTGAAAGCGGCCCTGCGTCCAGGCGGAGAACTGGTGCTGGAAACACTGGTCATTCCTGGCGACGAAAACAGCATCCTGACCCCGCTGGATCGCTACGCGCAAATGCGCAATGTCTGGTTTATCGGCAGCTCTCTGGCCACTAAACGCTGGCTGGAGCGGTCAGGTTTTGAGGATGTTCGCATTGTGGATGAAGGCGTCACCTCTCTGGAAGAACAACGCCAGACGGACTGGATGACCTTTCAGTCACTCAAAGACTTTCTCGATCCTGAGGACTTCAGCAAGACAGTGGAAGGCTACCCCGCCCCGGCCCGTGCGGTGTTGGTGGCCAGGAAGCCTTAATCGGCGGCCTAAACCGCAAGGGCTGTCGGTAGACCTGCCCCAGCCCTACTCCTTCCGATACAACACATGAATATACCGGCCCAGGGAAAGGTAGGGTTCTTTCTGGGAGTGGGCGCGCTCCATTTCCAGTACGTCTTCATAGCTGCGCTCGCGGGCGACGTGTTTTTGCATGAAGTCGTAAAAAGTGCGGATGCCTCGTTTGCAAACCTGTCGCATGCCCGCCTGCTCCAACCAGCCGTAGACCTCATCGGGATCAAGTGGATTCTGTGGCGTCAGGCCGCCTTTACGGTGGCTCCAGTTGTTCTTCTTGAGTTTGCGGAAATTGCCCTGCAGCAGATTGCGGTAAATCAGGCTATTGCGGTTATAGAAAGCCAGGGACAGCAGGCCGCCGCTGCGTAACTTGCTTAGCGCCTGCTCCAGGGCGGGGCGTGAATCATCCATCCACTCCAGCACTGCGTGGACGATTATCAGGTCATAGGGCCCCTGGAGTTGCGGCAGAACGTCCTGCATCGGGCCTTCACGCCATTCTTCGCAGGCCTGCGCCGCTCCCAGGGACTCCAGATTAGCGCGGGCCGCCGTCAGCATCTCGGCGGACAGATCGGTCAAAGTCAGGCGATGTCCCGCCTGCGCCAAGCGTCCGCTGATCATCGCCGCGCCGCAGCCGATATCTAAAACTCGCCAGGCGCCCTCTCCCAATTGTTCCGCCAAATGGGCATCCAGGTCTTCGTTGATCAGATCCAGTCGCAAGCGCCCTTTGGGGGTGCCGTAAATATTATTCTGAAAGCGCTCTTTCAGTTCGTCGAAGTTGTGCCCCGGGGAACCCTTTGAATCTTCTTGCATTTTGGGAACTTACTGTTGAATCGAGATTGATGTTGACGCGTATAATACCACTACTGCGCACAAAGCCCTCGACAGGTTATTGAAAAGCCTTCGAAAAAACGTCGCCGCAATATCAATCGCTTCAATGCAACAAGGATACGCTTCACCATGCTTTCGCTACTTAAAATACTTCATGTTCTAGCGGCCCTGGGCTGGGTCGGCGGTATGTTTTTCGCCTATTTCATTCTGCGCCCTACTGCGGCGGAGCAGTTGCAGCCGCCTCAGCGCCTGCCGTTGTGGTCGGAAGTGCTGACCCGCTTCTTCCGATGGGTGTGGATCGCCGTGTTGACGCTCTGGGGCTCTGGCTTGGGCATGCTCGCCCTGTGGGGTAGTAAACCGCCGTTGTATATACATGTCATGCTGGGCGGCGCACTGGCGATGACGCTCATTTTCATTGGCGTGTTTTTCTTTCCATTTCGCAAACTGAAGACCTGCACCCTCGAAAAGACCTGGAGCGAAGCCGGAGCGGCTTTAAATCAAGTTCGTCAAGCGGTGCTGATCAACCTGTGCCTGGGGGTCGCCGTAGTTTGTATCGCCGTCGGAAAGTGGCCGTTTTAAGCTTCTCGCCGCAATAAGACGAGCGCTTTATCCAGTGGCGCATCGTCTGCTTCCAGCCAGTGAATGGCGACGCCCTGACGCTCCATGCGACGGAACCATTTCACTTGCTGGCGGGCGAAGAGATATATCGCGGACGCCAGTTTTTGCATCATGTCATTGCGGTTAAGCTGCTCCTGCAGATACAACGCGACATAGCGGTACTCTAACCCCAGCTCATCCAACTGCCGCCAACTCAAACCCGCCGCCCGGAGGCTTTCCACTTCGTCAATCAAGCCTTCGTCCAGACGAGTTTCCAGACGTTCGCGAATGCGGGCGCGCAATCGGTCATTGTCGCAGTGCAACCCGATCACGACAGGATCGATACTGATCTGCACACTGGGACTGTCTTCATTCAGCTCTGCGTAGGCAATCTCAATCGCCCGCAGCGTGCGCTCACGGTCCTGGGTGTCAGTGGTGTTATGCAAGGGTCTCAATGATGCCAGCAGCGCATTCAGTCGTTCTTGATCGTGATGTTTGAGCCGTTCCCGCAGCAGCGGATCGACAGGCGCTTCGACCAGTCGATAACCACGCAGGATCGCATCCAGATACAACCCAGAGCCGCCGGCGATAATAGGACGCATCTCTCTTGTTTCCAGATCATCGAGTGTCCGCTGCATGACGCGGAGGTAGTCAAACAGGCTGAACGGAGTCCCCGGATCAACAATGTCGATCAGGTGATAAGGCGTATCGCCGTAATCCTGCAAATCCTTGCCGGTTCCAATATCCATACCCCGAAACACCTGCCGGGAATCCGCAGACACCACCTCTCCCCCAATGGCGCGCGCCAGCCCTACGGCGAGCCGCGTCTTTCCGCAGGCAGTGGGCCCAAGCACCACTATGGGCCTGGCGTTAGGGTTTTCGTTAGCGATACTCATCTGTGACTCTTTTCTTGATTTCGGACAGCCTTCTCCCCCAGGAAGCAATCTAATCTATGCTTATATCAGACCCTGTTTACCTGAGCACGGAGTATGGCAATGATGAAAATAACCATTATCTGGATGGCCGTCGCCGCTGTATTTATGCTGCCAACCATGATGGTGCTGGCGTTTATTTTTCGCAATTCACGCACAGCGGACCTGTATTACAACGGGCTGGCCAACCGGGTGGAACAAGAGCGCCTGGGCCAGATGCTGAAGCAGAAAGGCGTCGACACCGCGCATTATGTTCGGGGCTCGTCTTCCGTCGAGGTGTTCAAAGCCATTCAAAACTGTCGCAACTGTTCCGAAAAAGCCCACTGTGGAGAACACCTGCAACAGGAAAACGCTAACTTGGGAGTCCCCGACTTCTGTCCCAATCATGACGCCATCGCCGCCCAAGCGCCTGTCAGCGCTGATGAGCCCAAGCCGGAAGCAACCCCTCCGGCATAACTACTCGCATGGCCCGGCGGCGCATGGGACAGTTAAACGCCAGTTCCATCGCCGCCAGCATCAAACCGTCCTTGTGTTTGTTGCCGGAACCATAACGCGGGTCGCCCAACAGGGGATGCCCCAGATCCGCGAAATGGCGTCGAATCTGATGTTTACGTCCCGTAATCAGTTTGACCCGCACCAGACTGGAATCCGTCGCTTCGTCATAATGCTGGACCTGGTAGTAACTCAACGCTGCTTTGCCGTCCACAGGAAAGTCGATTTCCCCCTGCTCTTGCGCCAGTCGCCCTTTTACCCGCGCCAGATAGAACTTATCTAACGCATTATTCTGCAGCAGCGCGCCAAACCGCCCCGCCGCCGCTTTATTATGGGCAATGATCACCAATCCCATGGCCTCGCGATCCAGGCGATGCAGCAGGAACACCTGCCGCTTGCTTTGGAAATGCAGTTCCACCATGCGCAGCAGGCTGCAATGGTCGCCCCATTCGGAGCCCTGCGTCAGCAGCCCGGCGGGTTTGCACCAGATGGAATAAGCGTCATGATCCGCCACCAATGTGGGCTGCGGACTGTTGAGAGAAAGAATCTGGGGATCGTAATTCAGCTCCAGCACATCGCCAACCGCCAATGCGGATTTGGCTCTGCGCAAGCGCTTCTGCGGCTTGCCGCCGCGCTTCCACCAGACGGCGCCTTTCAGCATGGCGTCTTTGACTTTTTGCTTCGATAAGCCGGTCTGCGCAGCCAGCCAGGTAGATGCATCCGCCACCGCCTCGCCGACGATCAGCTTACGACGCCAGCGACTTTGCGCGTCCACTTCCCCGCCCCCGGAACGCCAAACATTATCTGACGGCATGGTACACCTTGAATCGGCTGTTCTCGAACAGAACCCGCACCGGACCAACATGGGCTTCGATCCAGTCCGGGTATGGCAGGAAACGGTTGGCCACCAGGGTCAATGAACCTCCCGGCTTAAGCACGCGAGCGCAATCGCGCAGAAACTGCTGGGTGATGCGCGTATCCTGCTTCACCCCCTGATGAAACGGCGGGTTAGTGACAATGGCGTCTACGCCGGGCTGCACCTCAGCAAGCCCGTCTGAAGCATAGATACTCAGCTCCGCGCTGTTGGCTTCAGCCGTGCGCGTCGCGCTTTTCAGCGCCAGCAGATTGATATCCGTCAGCTCTACCGATGCTTTGGGATAGCGCTTCTTCAAAGTCGTTCCAATAACGCCGCAGCCGCAACCAAAGTCCAGAAAACGCCGCCCGCGCAATTCCGGCAGAGACTCCAGCAGCACTTGCGTTCCCTCGTCCAGACGGCCAGCGCTGAAGACTCCCGGCAACGTGAAGAGTTGCAGGGCGCCCACTTTATCCTGCGTGAGTTCGTAGGCGCGCCAGAACTCGTCTTGTTGCGGCCGCCAATCGCTCGCTGGCGTCAGTTGCCAAACCTGGCAGTGACGCGCCGAGTCCACCTTGGCGGCGTCCCAGCCTTCTTTCGCCAGACGCTTGGCGGCGCTCTCTACGCCTTCGCGCTTTTCGCCCACCAGCCAGGTATGCTGTGCGTGTTTCAGTGCCGGCGCGACAACGGACAACATCAGATCCAGCATTTCTCTGGCCTTCGGCATAAACAGGGCGATCTGATCCCATTGCCCGTCCGCAGGCAACGCCAGATCCGTAAATAACCGCTCTTCCGCTACGGCGCCCCGGCAGGCGTTCACCGCTGTGTGATCCCAACTCAGAACACTGACCTCTGCGCCAGTCTGGCGCAGATCCGCCGCAATGGCGTCTGCGGGCGGCGAGCACAATAATATCCGGCCGCTCAACTGCTCACGTTGGCGTAAAAGCGCTTGGCTGGGATTGCTTAACTGATTCATGCAGGCCTCGGAATACTGATAACTTCGCCCAATGTGGCGTATTCATCCGCCCCCAGACGGGACAGCGGATTCACCTGCATTGCATCTACTTTGAGTCGACCTTTGGCGTCCGCCGTCATCACGCTGTCATCAACAAACAGCTTTTCTATATTGAGCAGCACCATCGCCTGAGGCACGCTGCCCAGCTCCACCACTTCCTGCACCCGGCACCCAAACGCCAAACGACATTCCGCCAATCTGCCCAATTCAAAACCTTCGAAGTCCACCAATGACAGATTAAGCCCTTGCAGCTCGGACTCGCCATAAGGCAGCGTCCGGGACGAGTCCGTCACCGCCTGCGCCATTTCGCGACCGGCGATATGCACCGTGCAGGGCGCGCCAACCTGTAAATTGCTGCGCGTATCTTTCAGCTCTCCGCTGGGCTTTTTACCGATGGAAATGGCGATGGTGGGGGGCGCGCTGGAAATCGCGGTGAAATAGGAAAACGGCGCCAGATTCATGCCTCCATCCTCATTGCGGGTCAGCGCCCATGCAATGGGACGAGGGATGATGGTCTGCGTCATCCAATGATAGATTTTGGTCGCTTCTAGTTGTTGGAAGTCAATGTACATGGGGGACTCTGTCGCGTTGCGGTGGCTTGAGGTTGCTAAAGCCCGCTATTTTAAGCCCGCCCGCCTCTTTTTTCTAACCTTTACGAAGAGTTGGGGAAAGAATGAGGCGCCACGCGCCGCTTTCTGGTCTTTGTCAACGTTTATGTCGTCGCATTATATGTGGAGCGTACGACTCACGAAGCGCCAGTTCTGTTAGCCGATGAAGGATACCGGCGTATGGCGTTCACCATGTTGCGGGACGTGCGCGGCCGCAAAATCGCTGACGCCTTTTACGAAGGCATGCGCCTGAACATCAGTAAACAGCAGGCGGAAGACATCCCCGGCAAAAAGCTGTTCGACGCCATTCTTTCCATATGGATTGGCGACTATCCCGTCAGTCGGGACTTCAAAGCCGGCATCCTGGGGGCGCCCCAACAGCCGGCGAACCGAATGGCGGAATCGGAATTGACTCCGGTCAATATACGCGTTACCAAAGCGTTGGCCGCTGAGAGGGGTTGATCTGGATCAAACCCGCTAAGGGGCCCCCTCGCCATAATCCAACTAAAGTTCACGTTATTATCGATCAGCCAAGTTGGAGATCCATTATGTACATCGACGAAACCATCATCGCGGGATTACTGGTAGTGGGCATGACCATCGCGTTTTTCGGCGGTGTTTATGTCGTGCTGAAAAAAGAGAACGACAAACACCAGAAACGTCACTGATTACTGAACGCAGCCTCTGTTGCGTCAGTAATCCTGTTTCCACTGCAGTTCAACACCGCCGAAGCCGGATTGACCGCCGGTGGTGGTCTCTAGGTTGAGGTTGGGGTTCAACTCCACCTCGACGGAGCCTTTCCACGGCTGCGATGGATCTGGGGTACGCTCCAGCTCCAGATAGACGCGTTCAGTCAGATATTTGCCCACGCCGACGGACACGCCGCTGCCGTTGTCGGTTTCCTGCGTGTCGACGGACAGTGTGTCGACCCCCAGTAAATCACGGGTGGTGGCGATGGGATCAAAGAAGCTGCCGCCTTCCCCACGCAGCGTTTGCACCGCCGCCGCCAGGCGATACGCCTGAATCGGCGTGATATTGCGCACGGACTTGCCGAACATAAGTTGCGACAGGATTTCGTCTTCCGGCAGGGGCGGGTTCGAGCTCAGGTTCACCTTCAGCGACGCCAGCGACCCAGACAGCTCCGCCCGGTACTCCGTGTCCTTGCTGGTGTAGACGCCGACGATAAACATAGTGAAGCTGTCGTTTTCAAACAGCACTTCCCCTTCCTGTAAATCAAATTTCTTACCGAACACCTCAAAGGTGCCGCGCAAGGTTTCAAAGTTGCCGCGATAGGAAGCGGACTCCAGCGGCCCTTTGGCGAATACGCGCCCTTTAAGTTCCGCTTCCAGTCCGCGCCCGCGAAGAAAGGCCTGCTGGTTGACGACCAGACGGATATCCAGAGCAACCTTGGGCAGAGGCAGGATGCTGTCTTCCTCCAGCACTTCTTTAGCGACCTCGCGCACTTCAATCTCAGGAATGTCACGGCCCAACGCCGCATCCAGCATCATGGCGAAAGGCAGAACCTCGACTTTTCCACTCAGTAACAGATTTTTGAAGTCTCCTTCCAGCGTCAGTTTGCCGGACACCGCGCCTTCCATGTCGGAACGACGCAGAATACTGGCGTTTGTGGCGATCAGCTGCAGCGCTATCGGTTTATCTCCATTTTCCTCGCCGCGTTTCAGCTCGCTCCAGTCCACGTGACCAAGCAGTTCTAACTTACCGACGCCGCCATCGCTGGCGGAACTGTCGCTCAGCGTCATTTTGCGGCCTGCAAAAGCCAAATTGGCGTGGGCGTCTTTAAATAAAGTGCTGGTGATGCGGTTTTCGTAAAATCCATCCTGCAGTTTTAAGTCGCCATTCAATAAAGGATCGCCAAGAACGCCCTGGGCGGAGAGGTTAAGATTCAGGTCGCCGGAAAAGCGGTGAATATCCGGGTCCAGCAGGAAGTTCAGCCAACGCGTCTCCAGATTGCCCGCCACAGATACATCCAGCGGGATCTTGCGTACGTCCAGCTCGCCTTGCAGCTGATTGAAGAAATCCAGATAAGTCCGCGCATTGATATCCAGCTTCACTTCGCCAGTCTGCGCGTCGTCTTTCTTGACTACTGTGAGCAACGATAAGGTTTCATCTTCCCGAGTGGAGATGTCGGTATGTAACTGCAACGGATACTTCTGCTTTCGCCCCTTGTCGTCCATTCCCTCGATGTCTGTGGAATAGGCGAAATATCCATCTACTTTGGGTTGTTGTAGAGAACCCTGCAGTCTCAGATCAGTGTTGAGCACCCCATGCTGCATCTCCCAGCCAAAAGCCTGCAAACTCTTTGTGTTCACACCAGAACCATGCAAAGAAACATCAAAGCCGTCAGGCCGCCACCAGCCGGACAGATCAACGCGTCCGGCTTCGCCCAGGTTCGCGCTCAAGGAGGAAACATCCACGCCCTGCGTCCCACCTGAGCCTTCTCCGCTTACCTCAAACGGCAGCGTTGAATAGCGTCCGGCGGTATGCAGACGACCGGAAACTTTCGGATTGGTAAATGGCCCTTCCACATGTAAATCCGCATCCACATCCCCGCTCAATTCCGGCGGCAGCGCCACATCCGCCAAAGCGGCCAGGGAATACGGCAGCTTACTCGCGGTCACATCCAGATTCAGCGTACTCTTGGCGATGCTGACTCGTCCCGAACCTTCCAGGGTGGCGAGATCGGTCTGACGACTACTATTGTCGTCAGCGCCCTCTTGACTCTCGCCCTCTTTACTTTTTTCACCCGCAGGCTTTCGGGGCAACTCTGCACGAAATGCGCGGAAATTCAGCGCATCGGGAGAGCCTGACAGGTTTGCGCTCACCCTAAAAGGCTGCGCTTTGAAGCTGCCCGCCGCCTGCGCCACACCCGAGAACTCCGGTTTAGTGAATTTACCTTTAACCTTAGCGTCGACGCCAATCAGTGTGGGTCCCAGTTCCGGCGGCAGTTCAACTTCCAGTTTGCTGAGCAGATCCAAAGGAATTTTGCCGCCTTTGGCGCTCAGGTCGAGCAGCGACTTGCTCCAGACGATTTTGCCGGAAGCGGTTACCCAGGCTTCCCCCGTTTTCACACGCGCATCACGCAACGTTACCGAATGAATATCGCCTTTAACCCCGCCCTGCACAGTAAAGGGAAGGTCCAGATAGGCGCCGCGAGCAGCCACTTGTCCCTCGTAACTTGGAGAAACGTAGGGGCCTGTCACCGAAACGTTGGCGGCCTCCGCAAATAACGTTAAGCCTTCCGGCGGCGCGATCTCCAACAGGCTAAGGTAACTCAGAGGAGTCTGCGCCCGGGTCACGCGAATATTCAACGTCTCCGCCGCCAGATCCACCGTCCCACTGGCTTGCGCCTGCAGCTCGTCCAGGCTGGCGGTCAAGGAGTCCACGACTATTTTGTCTTTACCGCCGCTGCCGCGTACGGAGGCGATCAGCGGCTTACCGCCAAAGTTAGTGCGCACGCTGGCGCCGCCCGTAACGTTCGGATCATTGAGAGAGCCCGTGGCGCGCAGGCTGGCGCTGAGGTTACCGGAGCTGAAATCTTTGGTCCAGGGCGCCAGCACATCCAGCGGAAAGCGATCAATATCCACTTGCGCGTCCAGCTCTTCATCCGTCACTCGCCCGCGGACTTTCTGCAGGCGCTGATCGATGTAGATATCCAGTCCATCGGTTTGCACCAGCAATGCGTCCAGATTCACGTCCACTTTTCCTGATGCGCGCAGGTTGTGGCCGAACAGCGGGGCTTTCAATTGTTGCAGATCGATGCCGTAAGCAGGTCCCGGTTGAGAGCCGTCAGCGGCCTGGTCAGTGGCTTCTGACTGCGCTATCACCGCTTTCAGCTCCACATCCAGCGCCTGCCAGGCGGGCATCTTCGCCAGACCGCCCAGCCAGCCGCCCGCCGGCTCATTCAGCATCGCCGTCAGCGTCAACCGTTTTTGCTCATCCCATTGAGTGGTGATGGCGATCTGCGCCGGCTTTTCCTCAAGCGTCCCAGCGTTAAGCTCTAAAGTAAGGGGCACATCCGTCCAGTACAGTGTGCCGGAGCCATGAATCTTCGCAGCGGGAATATCGTCCATCCCCGGCGCTTTGATCTTTAACCGCAGTAGAGACAGCTCATCCAGCGCCACCGGCCACATGGCGGTGGTTCCAGAATCCGACGTGTCTTCATCTTCCTCTTCACTGGACTCAGGCAAGGTATCAACCAGATTTATGTACAGATCATCCGCAGACAGGTTGTCCACATGCACCCGCTGCGCAAACAGGCTGTTGATATCAACCTGCAGATCCAACGCCCGCGCCCGCACCAGTTGCTTCTCGTTGAGATAGACTTCCAGCAGTCCAAAACTCCAGTGACCAAGATCCGGACTGCCGACGTCTTCGACTTCAATTCGGATGGGCGAGCCTTTCAACGCCAGCGGCAACCCTTTGCCCAGCATCCAGACGCGGCCGCTTTCACTACCGACAAAAGTCACCGCCAGCAGCAGCATGAATACAATCAGGCTCATGATCAGGGAGAAAAAATGAGCCGGCCAACGCACCCACCACTTGCGCAGCATCAGAAAGCCTGCCCTATGCTGATATACAACTGAAAATTATCATCCACGTCGTCTCTTGGACTGAGCGGAACGCCCACATCAAAGCGAATCGGCGCAAAGAAAGTGAAATAACGCAGGCCGATGCCCGTCCCCCATTTCAACTCTTCTCCGGGCTGTAAATTGGCGTCGTCAAAGGCGAAGCCGCCATCTACAAAGAGAACTGCGCCCCAGCTGTCGGAAAAGCGAAAACGCGTCTCCACGGACACCTCGTTAAAAGAGCTGCCGCCAAATGGGTCGTCTCCAGTAATCCGGCTCAACGACTGGTAAGGATAACCGCGTACGGAACCGCCGCCGCCCACATAAAAGCGCTCATCCGCGGGAATATCTGCGGTGGAGCGTCCGGATATTGTTCCTGTCGCCGCGCGCAACGCCAGCGTCGGCTCCCAGTAAAAAGAGTCCGCTGTCAGATACGTACTGGCGGAGAAAGTGGTTTTCACAAAGCGACGAGACGTTTCCAGAGTATCGATATAGGGCTGAATCCCTGCGGAAAGAATATACCCTTTGCGGGGGTCCAGCAGATTATCGGTGGTATCCAGCTTCAAGGTGAACGGGAAAGACACCAGACCGAACTCCTCGGTCACTCCTTCATCAGTGATTTCACTGTATTTCAGTTGCGTCCCGATGGAGCCGGACAGAATATCCGTAAACTGACGCTTGATTGTCAGGCTGGTCTGGGCGCTGAGGGAGTCATAGGCGTCCAGCTCTTTCTTGGTGAGATCGCCGTTCAAAATCGCACTTTGGTCGTCTCGAAAGAAGTTCGGCAGCGTCAGCTCCCCTTCCACGGTGCGACGCACCTGAGACACCCGTCCGCCCACTTCAATCTTCTCGCCGGCGCCCAGAATATTGCGATGCTCCCAGCCCAGGGACAAACCGACGCCCTCATCCGTGCTGTAACCGATACCCGCTTTACGCGTGCGGTGGTTGCGCTCCTGCAAGTTGAAAGAAGTGTTCACGCGCCCGTTATCCGGTTGCGCAATATTGGTCTCGATACGCGCTATCAGATTGGTCTTGAGCAGGTTCAAGCGCGCCTGATCCACCCGCGCCCGGTTAAAACACTGCCCCGCTTCGTAACCCAGCTTATTGCGCAAGTACTCTTCCTGCACGGTGGTCAACCCGGTTATAGCGATCTCCCCAAAATTGACGCTGGGGCTCGGCTCCATGCGATAAACGACCGTGGCGGAGTGGTCAGCGTGATTTACTTCGGCCACATAGCTGAGCTTCACTTCGTAATAGCACGCGCTTTCCTGAATATATTTTTTCAACGCATCCTGAGTGTCCAGGACATCGGACGCCACCAGCGCGCGTCCCTCTCGCAGCGGCCAAGTAGACGCCCTGGGCATTTTCAGCGCGTCCGGCACGTCGAAGGTAATCTTTTGCACTTTGTACAGAGGGCCGGGGGTGAGCAGATAGGTCACCCCTTTGTCATCGTCCTTCAGACGATACTCCACCGCGCCGGCATAGTAGCCCTGGGACCGCAGCAGACGTTGAATGATGTCTTTTTCGTAGCGGGCGATTTTGACCGGATTGGTGTACTGCTTGAGCGTGAGGTTTTCGTCCCGTTGCCGGTCCAGCTCATCCTCCACCAGAGACTGCAGCTTGTCGTTGTTCTCCACCACCACTTCATACTTGAGCTTGTCTGAAAAGAACGGAATGTCGATGGCGTAAGAGGTCCCGGAAATGGCCAGGATAAATGTAAAACTAGCTAAACACCTTAGTAAACGCATCAGGTTGAAATGGCTATCCGAAATATAAAGTCAGGTGATGGAATTGCTTCGTCCTATGAGACTCGGCATTTTGCGATAATTTTCGATGTCCTTCTAGATGAAACCGCAGGAATTACCCGTATTTAATAATGCCTGGAGGTGACAATCATGTTTTATCCGTTAACATAGGGCGGCTTTGCCTTTATCCAGGAACAGTTGCGAAAAGCACTTACAATTCAAAAGGATCAGGAAGAACTGGAACTCAGCGATTGCAATCAACGAACGTCGGGCCAACGCCCTCTTACCCATCGCCAGCATACAACTTTTCCCGGCCGCCCTCTGGCCGGGCCCGGACATATACAAGTAATCATATAGGGAGAACTTCATGGCTAAACGCATGACGATAATGATTGTCGTACTTGCTGTCGTCTTTGGTGGAATATTCTACTTCCTGGGCTATCTGAAGCCGAAAATGATGGGCGAGTACTTCGCCAACTTTCAGCCCCCGCCTGTCACCGTTTCCTCTGAGAGCGCCCGCACGGAAAAGTGGACGCCCTTCTACAGCTCCATCGGTAACGTCATCGCCGTGCAACAGGTGACGGTGACTTCCGAGGAAGCAGGCGTTATCAAGTCCATGCCGATTTCTTCCGGCGCCCAGGTCAACGCCGGCGACCTGTTAGTGCAGCTGGACACCGACGTGGATGTAGCGGAAATAAAAGGGATGCAGGCTTCCGCAGAACTCGCGGAAGCCACCTACAAACGCGATCAAAAGCTTTTAGAGCGTAATGTCGCCAGCAGCCTGGACTTTGAAACCAGCCGCGCGCAACTGAAAAACGCGCAGGCGCAGGTGGAGAGCCAGCGCGCCCGCATCAACAAGAAGAGCATTCGCGCGCCTTTCAAAGGCACATTGGGCATCCGTAAGGTCAATCTTGGCGAATATGTGCAGCCGGGAACGCCTATCGTCACCTTGCAGGATTTGTCCCGGGTGTACGTCAACTTCGCTCTGCCTGAGCAGCTATTCAGTCAAGTACATAACGGCCAGCAGGTCGAGGCTAAAGTGGCGGCGTTCCCAGAGCGCACTTTCAACGGCAAGGTCACGGCCATCGATGCCCGCGTAGATCAGCAAACCCGAAATTTCACTATTCAGGCGACTTTCGAGAATCCCGACCAGGCCCTGCGCCCCGGCATGTTCGCGGAAGTGAAGCTGTTGCTGGGCTCCGAACGCGATGTGATTACGGTTCCCTCCACTGCCCTGGAAGCCAAGCTGTATGGCACCTCTGTATTCGTGATCAGCAAAGCGTCCACAGAAGGCCAGGCCGCGACTGAAGACACGCAGGAGAACCTGGTGGTCGAGCGCCGTTATGTTGAGACGGGGCTGTCGCAGGACAACTGGACAGAAATCACCAAAGGCCTGGAGCCCGGCGACTCGGTGGTCACCGCCGGTCAGCTAAAACTGCAGAACGGCTCCCACGTAAAAATCAACAACAACGTGGAACTGCGCTGATCCGCACCGGTAAACAAGGAGAAGCCTATGCGTTTTACCGATATATTTATTCGCCGCCCGGTGCTGGCGTCCGTCGTCAGCCTGATTATCCTGCTGTTGGGCCTCAACGCCCTGAAAACCCTGCAGGTGAGGCAATATCCGCAATTGGAAAATGCGGTCATCAATATTTCCACCGCTTACCCGGGGGCCAGTTCCGAGCTGGTGTCGGGGTTCATCACTTCGCCTATTCAGCAGGCCGTGGCGAGCGCCGAGGGGATTGACTATCTGACCTCCTCCAGCAACCAGGGCTCCAGTCTGGTGGCAGTGCATCTGAAACTGGGCTTTGACTCCAGCACTGCGATGACGGAGATTCTGTCCAAGGTGGCGGAGGCTCGTCGTCAGTTGCCGGCGGATGCGGAAGAGCCAGTGATCCAGAAATCCACCGCCGGCACCACCGCGCTCATGTACGTCAGCTTCTTCAGCCAGGACATGAGCGAAGCGCAGATCACCGACTATCTGAAACGCGTCGTGCAGCCCCAGCTGGAAACCGCTGATGGCGTGGCCAAAGCGGAAATTCTCGGGGGCAAAACTTTCGCCATGCGCGTCTGGTTGAATCCGCAGAAACTGGCGGCCTTCGACCTGACGCCTCAGGATGTCGCCCGCGCCGTCGGCTCCAACAGCTTTCTGTCCGCCGCCGGCGCGACTAAAGGCCAGTACATCACCGCCAACATCACCGCCGATACGGACTTGCACAGCGTGCAGGAGTTCCAGCAACTGGTGGTGAAACGGGATGACGCCACCCTGGTGCGCCTGCAGGACGTCGCCACTATTGAGCTGGATGCGGAAAGCGACGATTCAGCCGTGTACTTCAACGGCAATCGCGCCGTATTCATGGCCATCACATCTCTGCCCGCCGCCAACCCACTGGAGGTGATCGACAATATCTATGACCTGATGCCCGCGTTGGAGAAGCAGTTGCCCAGCGCTCTGAACGTCAAAGTGGCTTATGACGCCACTAAGTTTATTCGCGACTCTATCAACGAGGTTATCAAGACAGTTGGTGAAGCGACGGTCATCGTTATATTCGTCATCTTTTTGTTTCTGGGCTCTTTCCGCGCCGTGTTGATTCCGGTGGTGACCATCCCGTTGTCGCTGATAGGCGTATGCTTTTTCATGCTGGCGCTGGGGTACTCCATCAACCTGCTGACCCTGCTGGCGATGGTGCTCGCTATCGGTCTGGTGGTGGACGACGCTATCGTGGTGGTGGAGAACATTCACCGACATATCGATGAGGGACTGTCTCCGTTCAAGGCCGCCATCATCGGCGCCCGGGAAATCGCCACGCCAGTCATCTCCATGACCCTGACCCTGGCGGCGGTGTACGCGCCGATTGGCTTCCTCGGCGGACTGACGGGGGGCTTGTTCAAGGAGTTCGCTTTCGCGCTGGCGGGCGCCGTCATCATTTCAGGAGTCATCGCGCTGACGCTGTCGCCGATGATGTGTTCCAAGCTGATGACGGAAACCAACAGCAAGATGGCGATCTGGCTGGATGAGGTATTTGAAAAACTCCGAGGCGCCTACCAGCGTCGCCTGCATAACGCGCTCAACTATCGCCCGGTCACGCTGGTGATGGTGCTGACGATGCTGGTGAGCTGTTTTTACCTGTATCAGCTGTCCAACAAAGAGCTGGCCCGGGACGAAGACCAGGGCATCATCTTCAGCATGTCCACTGCGCCGGTGAGCGCCACTCATGACTATGTGGCCGCCTATACGGACGAGGTCATCAAAACCATAGAAACCTTCGATGAAAGAAATGACTATTTCATCGTGCAAGGCGCCGACGGCGCCGCTAACAGCATGTTCTCAGGAATGATTCTGAAGACCTGGGGCGAGCGCGAACGCAGCCAGATGGATCTGGTTCCCATCATGCAGCAGCGCATGGGGGATATCGCCGGTTACCAGTCGGTGTCCTTCAACCTGCCCACCCTGCCCGGCTCCAGCGGCCTGCCCGTGCAGTTCGTCATCACTACCGCACAGGATTACAAGGTGCTGTATGAGTTAGGTCAGGAGCTGCTGGACGAAGCGCGCAAGAGCGGCAAGTTCTTGTTCGTTAATTCCGACCTGAAGTTCGACAAGCCCACCGCGCATATCTCCATCAACCGCAGCAAGGCGGCGGAACTGGGCATCAGTATGCAGGATATAGGCGCCGCATTGGCGACCATGTTGAGCGGCGGCTACACCACCCGCTTCAGCGTGGAAGGCCGCAGTTACAAGGTGATTCCACAGGTGCTGCGGGAATACCGCGCCACGGCGGAGCAACTGGACGACTACTACGTGCGCACCGCTTCCGGCGAGCTGATTCCGCTCTCCACTATCGCGGAAGTCACCAAAGGCGTAGAGCCCAACAAACGCGGGCAGTTCCAGCAGTTGAACTCCATGGTGGTGGAAGGCGTGATGACGCCCGGGATCAGTCTGGGCGAAGCACTGGACTTCCTGGATCAGAAGGCGCAAACCATCTTCCCGCAGGGCTATGGATATGAGTACGCCGGACAGTCCCGACAGTACAAGCAGGAAGGCAGCGCGCTGATCTTCACCTTCTTCTTCGCCCTGTTGATGATCTATCTGGTGCTGGCGGCGCAGTTCGAGAGCTTCCGCGATCCGTTCATCATTCTGGTGAGCGTGCCAATGTCATTGCTGGGCGCGTTGATTCCTATCGCCTTCGGTGTGACGTCAGTGAATATCTACACCCAGATCGGTCTGGTGACGCTCATTGGTCTGATCACCAAACACGGCATATTAATTGTGGAGTTCGCCAACCAGTTGCAGGTGGAACAGGGACTGAGCAAGCGTGAGGCCATCGAGCAGGCCGCCGGCATTCGTCTGCGGGCGATTCTGATGACCACCGCCGCAATGGTGGTAGGCGTGTTGCCTCTGCTGTTCGCCAGCGGCGCCGGAGCCGTCAGTCGTTTCGATATCGGTCTGGTGATCGCATCCGGCCTGTCCATCGGTACGATCTTCACACTGTTTGTAGTGCCCACCATGTACATGATCCTGGGCACGGACCACAGTCAGGTCGAAAAACAGGAAGACGTGGACGGCGAGCTGTCTCACGCCTGATCTCTCCGACTTAGCCTCCGGCGCCCGCCGGCGCCGAGGCTCCATTGAAAAAAAGCAATTATCGGGCGGCTGCGGCTTGCCTGATAATGGCTTTTCTGATTTATTCCCCTAACGCCATCCGCTATCCCATCGCTTTCAGGACGACTGCTGTATGACCGACTATTCCGTGCTTCTGGTGTTTCTCTCCACCTGCCTGTTTGTGTCCGCCACCCCGGGCATGTGTATGACGCTGGCGTTGACGATGGGATTAAGCATTGGATTGAAGCGTACGTTCTGGATGATGTGGGGCGAGTTGGTCGGCGTTGGTATTGTCTCCGTCGCCTCTGTCATAGGCGTCGCCACCTTGATGCTGCAGTACCCGCAGGTATTCGCCGTTATGAAATACGTTGGCGGGGCCTACCTCGCCTATCTTGGCGTGCAGATGTGGCTATCCCGAGGCAAGATGGCCATTCCCGAAAAAATGGAGGATACCCGCGTCGCCAGCCCCACAGAGCTGGCCACCCAGGGCTTTGTGACGGCGATTTCCAACCCCAAGGGCTGGGCGTTTATGGTGTCGCTGTTGCCGCCCTTTATTTCGACCGACGCCCCGATGGCGCCGCAACTGGCGACCCTGGTGTCAATCTTGTTGATAGTGGAGTTTTTCTGCCTGGTGTTATACGCCAGCGGCGGCCGCACGCTGCGCCACTTCCTCCTGCAAGGCGATAACGTCCGCTTGTTGAACCGCATCGCCGGAACCCTGATGATCGGCGTTGGAGCCTGGCTGGCGTTTTTCTGACGCCGGCTTTCAGACGTCAGGAGGTTTGCGGCGCAACGGGAATCTTATAACTCAGCGCCGCCGCCAGATCCCGTTTGGAGGCTTCCCAGTAAGCAGCGACGGAGGAAGCCAGCTCCAGCAGCTTATGGACGGGCGCAGGCAGGTCGTTAAGATCGCCGGTATCCAGCAGGTTTTTCATTTCATGCCCCAGCTCCGTATCACCGAGAATCACAATCCGACGTTGAAAAAACAACGTATCCGGGTCCATCCTGCGGCCAGCAATCAGGGCGAAGGCGGCGGAATCGCCCCGGATTTCCGTATCCGCCGTTTCCGTTAGCGCCACTCTGATGGAGCGATCCTCAGCAAGACTCAGGCTCCAGCTCAGCTCCAAATCCACCACCGTCACTTTGACCCAGCGATGAATAAGAGAGTCGAACTCTCCTTCTCTGATCGCCTCACCGAAACCGTCCTGCAGCAGCTTGCGAATAAGCGCTGCCTGTAGCGGAAACGGCGTGCGCGCCAGGGGATGCAGAAGATAGCGCCCCGGCCGGCGCACCACCTCTGTCAGCGCAGGCAGCGCGGCGGCGAGTTCTTTGGATAATTGCAGCGGGCTTTTGAACATGAACATCAGTCTCCCTTGTCGCAGCGTTTAGTCGTCGTTATTAAATAGACTCGGGACCCCGGGCATATTGATTTCCATCAAATCCCTCACACAGCGCTTTTGCTACCTTACTCGCATTTGCCGCCCTGGGAGTATGCAATGGAGCTGGTTTGTCCGGCGGGAAGTCCTCCCGCTCTTCGCGCCGCCGTGGATAATGGCGCTGACGCTGTTTACATCGGATTCAAAGACGACACCAACGCCCGCCATTTCGCCGGGCTGAATTTCGACGACGCCAAAGCTCAACAGGCGCTGGCTTACGCCCGCGACCGCGGCGTGAAGCTCTTCGTCGCCATCAATACCTATGCGCAGTCCCAAGGTTGGGAGCGCTGGCGCAACGCAGTGGATAAAGTCGCCGGATTACAGGCGGACGCGCTGATCGCCGCCGATATTGGCGTCATGGATTACGCCGCCCGCCAGTATCCCCAGCTTAACCTGCATCTCTCCGTACAGGGCTCCGCCACCAACTATGAAGCGCTGCGCTTCTATCATGACCGTTTTAATATCAAGCGAGCGGTCCTGCCCAGAGTCTTGTCCTTGCCGCAGGTGCGGCAGGTGGCGTCGCACAGCCCGGTTGATCTGGAAGTCTTCGCTTTCGGCAGCCTGTGCATCATGGCGGAGGGACGTTGTTATATGTCGTCCTACATGACCGGCGAATCGCCCAACAACAGCGGCGCCTGCTCGCCCGCCAAGTTCGTGAAGTGGGAGCAGAAAGACGGACGCCTGGAGTCCCGCCTAAATGGCTCTCTCATCGATCGCTTCGAAGCGGACGAAAACGCCGGTTATCCCACTTTATGCAAGGGACGCTTTGACGCTGGCGACAGCCATGCATTCCACGTTTTTGAAGAGCCGACCAGCCTGAACACCCTCGATCTCATTCCAGAACTCGCTGCGACCGGCGTCAAGGCGGTGAAGATAGAAGGCCGACAGCGCAGCCCGTCTTATGTCGCACAGGTCGTGTCCACTTGGCGTCAGGCGCTGGATTGCTTCCAACGCGAACCTGCGGCGTTCCAATGTCAGCAAGATTGGCTGGAGGCGTTACAGGCGCTGTCAGAGGGCGCGCAAACCACATTGGGCGCGTATTCACGTCCCTGGCAGTAAATCAACGGGCGCATACCTCAGGTCGCGTATGCCCGAACCACCAACAGAAGGCGCAGTACTATGAAAATTTCTCTGGGTCCCCTGCCTTATTTCTGGCCGAAAGACATGGTCGTTCAATTCTATTCACAGGTCGCCGCCGCGCCGGTCGATATTGTCTATCTCGGAGAAACTGTCTGTTCCAAGCGCCGGGAGATGAACTTGCGCGACTGGCTGGACATCGCTGACACACTGCTTGATGTGGGAAAAGAGGTTGCGCTTTCCACTCTGGCGTTAATAGAAGCGGAGTCTGAATTAAAAACTCTGCGCGCCATCTGCAAGGCGGCTAATGCTAATGATCGCCTGAGCGTGGAAGCCAATGACATGGCCGCGGCGCACCTGATGTCGGAAGCCGGCAAGCCCTTCATCGCCGGCCCTTACCTGAATCTCTATAACGCGCCAGCGCTGGAAATCATGCGCCAGACAGGCGCGAAACGCTGGACGCCGCCCGTAGAAATCAGCCGTCACGCCCTGGAGGGAGTTCTGGGGAGTCTCGCCACGCCCATTGAAACCGAGTTATTCGCTTACGGACATCTTCCCCTCGCCCTCTCCGCCCGTTGCTTCACAGCCAGATCCGAGGGACTGCCCAAGGACGACTGTCGCTTCGTCTGTAAGAAATACCCACAAGGCATTCCCACACGGAGCCAGGAAGGCGAAACCTTGTTCAACCTCAACGGCATTCAGACGCAGTCCGGCAAGTGTTATCACCTGCTGAATCAATGGCGCGATCTGCAACATGCGGGTGTGAACGCAATTCGTTTGAGTCCCGAGTCGCCGGATACCCTTCAGGTCGTAGAGAGTTTAGCGCTGGCGCTCAAACAGGAGCAGGAGATGGTCCTGCCTTACCAGCTCAACCACAGCAACGGCTACTGGAGCCGAATCCCAGGTATGGAGCTGGCGGCGGGACCGCAGGAAACGCCTCACTTATCCTGAGGCTTATCCCGGAGACAAAATCAGACTTAAAAATATCCCTGCATGATTTTATCGACGTCGATCTTTTTCAGGCCCTCGCTGAACACCTTGGCGAGCTCTTCCCCACGAGGGCCTTTTTTGAAGCAGATATAGAGCTTCTTGTCTTCCAGTAGCGTCGGGTTGAACTCGATTGCGTCAGCGGCGGATTTAAGGCTCGCCTCAGTAGATAACAGGTATTTCATAACGTTTTTGTCCACCACAGCCAGATCGATACGGTCCGACACCAGCTTCATCAGGTTCTTCACGTCATCCCCCGCCTCACTCGCATTGAGCTGTTTGTTGGCCACCATGTCGTCAAACTCAGCAGTATTCACATAACCGCTGACCACACCGATACGATATTTGGCGAGGTCCGGCAGCGCCGACCAGTCAATCTGATGATTTTTGCGTTGGGCGAAACCCAAAGGGCCTGAGCCCATCGGCTCGGACAGGATAAAGTCGTCTTCCAGCTCTTTGGCGTAGTACTCAGGGAAGTAGCCATCATAGGCCGGATCATTCTTGGCCAGGGCCACGGCGCGTTTCCAGGGATAGAATTTTACTTCCAACGTGTAGCCCATGGCGGCGAACGCCTCTTTGGCCACCGCCGCGCTGGCGCCCTGGTTGGCCAGACCTTCCGAGGTATAGGGCGGCCAGTCCAGTGAGGTCAGTTGTACATTCTTACCTTCAGCGCTCACCTCAAGACCTACAGCGGCGATAAAGACAGTCAAAACAGATAGAATAAGGCGCTTCATTAAAGCCTCCTAATTGCGTTGTTCACAGGCGTCATTTCGTCACATCTGGCTAAAGTATAGACATTAAGTCTTAGACCGGAATTGACGTTCGCCATGCAATCCACTTTAATCGCGGGGTTGGAGAGGGTCATACGTTAAACGTTGCCAGAAAAGTCACTTTTCCCGCGATTTTCGCGGAGTCACAGAGTCAGGGTCATACACATTGAGCAAACCGCCCATTCTTACGCTTGCCGACATCACCAAACGTTTTGATACGCAAGAAGTGCTGTCGGGCTTCAATTTAAGCATTGAAGACGGAGAATTCTTTACAGTTTTGGGGCCGTCAGGCTGCGGCAAAACCACCGTGCTGCGTCTGATCGCCGGATTTGAGGGCGCGGATGAAGGGCGCATCATGCTGAACGGGCAGGATGTTTCCATGCTGTCTGCGGAAAAGCGGCCAGTGAATACGGTGTTTCAGAGTTACGCCCTGTTCCCCCATATGACCGTGTTCGACAATGTGGCCTTCGGTCTGAAAATGGCCAAAGTCAGCAAACCGGAAATCGCCGAGCGCGTAAAGGAAGCGTTAGCCACCGTGCGCCTGTCTGATTTCGCCACGCGCAAACCTCATCAGCTGTCAGGCGGCCAAAAACAGCGCGTCGCCATCGCCCGCGCCGTCGTGAATCGACCCAAAGTATTGCTGCTGGACGAATCCCTCAGCGCTCTGGATTACAAACTGCGTCAACAGATGCAGATGGAGCTGAAACAACTGCAGCGCAAGTTGGGCATCACCTTTATCTACGTCACCCACGATCAGGAAGAAGCTCTGTCCATGTCCGACCGCGTTCTGGTCATGCACAATGGACAGGCGCAGCAAGTGGGGACGCCGCGTGAAATTTACGAGTGTCCGAATAATCTGTTCGTCGCCAGTTTTATCGGGGAAATCAACGTTTTTAATGCGGAAATCGTGGAAAGCCTGAGCGATTACCGCTACCTCGCTGCAATGGACGGCTTCAAGCGAGAGATTCACGCCGACCGCCGATTCGAAGCCGGCGACAAAGTACATGTGCTGCTGCGTCCGGAAGACCTGCGGATTGAATATCTGGAGGATGCGCCGGATCGTCCCGGCTTTTCTGGCCAGGTATTGGAGCGTAACTACACGGGACAGACACTGGATTCGCAGATTCAGTTACAGTCGGGACAAACCATCATGGCCAGTGAGTTCTTTGATGAGGACGATCCCGATTTCGACTACAGCATCAACCAAAAAGTCTGGGTCGACTGGGTGCATGGCTGGGAACACGTGATCAAAGCGGAGTCCTGACGTGAGCCAATCGCCTTTTCGCCGTTTCATTATCATTTTGACGCTGGCCTGGCTGGCGCTGTTCGTTCTGGCGCCTCACTTTCTCGTGGTGCTGACCAGCGTAATGACGCCGGATTCCGAGCATCTGGCGGTCTGGCCGGTAACGCTGGACGCCTACGCCCGTATTTGGGAGCCATTATACGCCGACGTTTTCTGGCAGAGTCTGGCGCTGTCCGCCAAGGCGACGCTGATCTGTCTGTTGCTCGGATATCCGTTCGCCTACATTGTCGCCAAGATGTCGCCGGCCTGGCGCGCCTTCATGATGTTCCTGATGATCATCCCCTTTTGGACCAACAGTCTGATACGCACCTACGCCATCAAGCTTTTGCTCGGCAATAAAGGCCTGTTCAACTGGGTGCTGGAGGCCATTGGCGTCATCGATGCCCCTATTCAGATGATTTATACCGAGTTCGCAGTCGTGTTCGGCCTGACTTACATCCTGCTGCCCTTTATGGCGCTGCCGTTGATCTCCAGTTTCGACAAGCTGGATAAGGATCTGATCGAAGCCGGCCACGATCTGGGCGCGGGATTCTGGCAGCGCTTCTATCATATCGTGCTGCCGCTCACTATGCCGGGGGTCGTCGCCGGATGTTTGATCGTATTCCTGCCCGCCATGGGCATGTTCTATGTGGCGGATCTGCTGGGCGGCGCGAAGAACCTGCTGTTGGGCAACATCATCAAGAATCAGTTCCTGGTAGTGAGGGACTGGCCATTCGGCTCCGCTTTCAGCGTCACCCTGATTGTCATCATGGGGATGATGTTATGGCTGTATTACGCCGCCAACAAGAAAGTACAGCGCATGGGAGGCCTCGATGATCAGAATCTTTAAGTCCGGTTTTCTAGGGCTGGTCTTCCTGTACCTGTATCTGCCCATACTGGTGCTGGTGGTCAACTCGTTCAATGAATCCAAGTACGGCTATGACTGGAAAGGCTTCTCCTGGCGCTGGTATGAAAAGCTGTGGAATAACGATGCGTTGATGGACGCCTTCGGCAACTCTCTGCTTATCGCCTGTCTGTCCGCGACGGCGGCGACAGTCATTGGGGCGTTAATGGCGCTGGCGATCTATCGCTACAAGTTTCCACTCAAGAAGACCGCCGGCAGCTTGTTGTTCGTGGTGATGATGTCCCCGGATATCGTATTGGCGATTACCTTCCTGGTTATTTTTATCGCCCTGGGCATTCAATTGGGGTTCTGGTCTCTACTGATCGCCCACATCACATTTTGCCTGCCTTTCGTGGTGATAACCGTTTACGCGCAATTAAAAGGGTTTGACGATAATCTACTGGAAGCGGCGCAAGATCTGGGCGCCAGTGAAAGCCGCATCTTTCGTCTGATCATTTTACCGATTATCCTGCCCGCCGTTATTTCCGGCTGGCTGCTGAGTTTCACACTGTCTTTGGACGATGTCATCATCAGCTCGTTCGTGACCGGACCCGGTTTTGAGATTCTGCCCATTCGGGTTTTCTCAATGGTGAAGGTGGGCGTATCGCCCGAAGTGAACGTATTGGCCACAGTGTTGCTAGTCATTTCTTTAACTCTTGTCACGGTGGTGACGCTACTTATGAAAAGGAAAACCGAAGCATGAAAAAAACCTCCTTTGTAACTGGCTTCCTCTTCGCGGCAGGTTTCCTGTTCGCCGCGATCGGCACAGCCCGGGCTGCGGAAAAAGTGGTCGTGTACAACTGGACGGAATACATACCTGAAGGCGTGCTGGATGAGTTCACCGCCAAGACCGGCATCGAAGTGGAGTACGCCACTTACGAAAGCAACGAGGTCATGTACGCCAAAGTCCAACTACAGCAGGGCAAAGGCTACGACGTTGTCGTACCCTCCGGTTACTACATCTCAAAAATGCGCAAAGAAGGTCTGTTGGCGCCTATCGATAAGTCCAAGCTTTCCAACTTCAAGCACCTGGACCCGAACCTGCTGAACAAACCCTATGATCCGGATAACCAGTACAGCATCCCTTACACATGGGGCAGCACTGGCATCGGCATTAACGCAGAAGCCATCGATCCCAAAAGCATCACCTCCTGGAAAGATCTATGGGACCCTAAATGGAAAGGAAGACTGTTGCTGACGGACGACGTTCGCGAAGTGTTCCACATGGCGCTGAAAATCAACGGGCACTCCGGCAACTCCACTGATCCTGCGGAAATCAAACAGGCTTATGAGCTGCTGAAAACCCTGATGCCCAATGTATTGGTATACAATTCCGACGCGCCCCGCGAACCTTATATGGCCGGTGACGTCAACCTGGGCATGATCTGGAACGGCGAAGTGATTCAGGCGCAACAGGAAAACCCCGATATCCAGTATATCTATCCACAAGAAGGCGCTGCTTTCTGGGTGGACAGCTTCGCCATTCCCGCTGGCTCCGAGAACAAGGAAAATGCGCTCAAGTTTATCGATTTCATGCTACAGCCGGAAATCGCCAAGCGTTGCGTGGAATTCATCGGCTACGCCACTCCCAACAAGTCAGCGCTTAGCCTGCTCGATGAAGAGCTGCGCAACAATCACACCATCTTCCCTCCCGCTGAAGTCATCCAAAAAGGCGACTTTCAACAGGACGTAGGCGAAGCCATGGAGATTTATAACGATTACTGGCAGAAGCTGAAAACCGGCAACTGATCCCGTTCCTCAAGCAAGTCGGAAGTTTAGTCCGGCTTGCTTACTTCCACGCCGCAATCCTTAATCCTTTCCCGATTTACTCTCACCTTCATTGCGACGACATAGACTCGCCTGACGTTCGCTGGGCTGAAATCCCAAAGATTCGTAGATACGCGCTGCGTGGTAGTTTTCGTCCGCCACCATGACCAATGTATCCGCCCGGACAAAACCCGCTTTTGCAGCTGCATGCACCAGAGTATGGCAAATCCCCCGACTCCGATGAGAAGTCTTGGTCAGCACACTCTGAAACCGCCCAATACGTCCATCGAAAAAGAGACCGACGCTCCCCACCAACTCGCCCTGTTGAAACGCGCCGAACCAATCTCCTCTTCCAGCAGCAATCATACTCCGGTACATATCACGAACGCCTTGCAGGAAAGCGACATACTCCTCCTTCGGCTGGTCGACATCCCGCTCCTGCAGCTCAAGCTCATACCAGGCGCGCCAGTCCTCCTCCGACCGCAGCATTCGCACATCAACATCAGCATTAACCTTGTGCGGCTCTAACAACGCGGTTCGCTTTGCAGTGAGGACCGCACATTCCATGTACTCGTATCCCCGCTGCATAAAACTGCTCATATCAGCCCCATCCTCTTCACCGCTGAGGCGCCACTGAAACGCAAAATGCCTGATCCGCGGCGGCGCCCCAACATAACGCGCAAAATCCAACTCCAAGTCAGCCCACCGACCTGCCTGCGGCGGCCTCTTCAACAGCAGGTAATTACCAAAGTAGTAATTGGGATTATGCGGCGTAGTGACCACAACATATCGTCCAATATCCTCCACCCGACCCGAGTATCGGCTGAACATTAAATCAGTCTGTAATCCAAGGCTGGGCATGGATATTTCCTTCCTTACGCCATATTCCAATAATTATAATTCCTTCGTCCTCACCTGAAATTGTTTTGACCACGCCCGCAAATTCTAAAAAATATTTAATATTTCCATCAAAAGTTAGTAAAATCGCGCGCTGTCTCAGCCAGTAGCAGTATATCGGAACGCCATCGAACGGAATCGTCCCAATAAAAACATTCCCACCAATGCAGCTCCGCTATACCAACCCTGATTATTAGTAATCCCCAACCAGATCAGACTGATCATTGGAGTTCTTAGTGTTTTTTCGCTGTATTACACTCTTCATGCACGCAGCCTGCGCTTTGACTTTTTCTTTAAGCGCGAATGGCGAAGCGATTAATCCATTGCTTCCAAAAGATTGTGAACAATCAAAACAATATTCTTACCTTCAGCTTGATAATGGGCTGAAAGTATTGACAATTTCAGACTCATCGTTAAACAAAGCCAGAATTGCCCTAGAGGTTTCTATCGGGACTCAACAAGACCCTCAAGACATACTGGGTATGGCTCACTTTCTGGAGCATATGCTTTTCCTAGGCTCAGAGAAATACCCTGATGCCGACGGCTTACAGACCTATCTGGCGCAGCATGGCGGCTCAACCAACGCCACCACGGATTACAACGCGACAAATTATCACTTTGATGTTGAACCCAAGCACCTGGAAGGCGCTTTAGACCTATTCGCCGACGCAATGTCAGCCCCCAGGTTGGACTCAACATATGTAGGAAGGGAAAGAAACGCAATTCAAGCAGAGTACCAGTATAGAAAAGACATGGTGTATTGGCGTTTGACTGATGCCGCTTCTGAAGCATTCGCCACTAACCATCCAATTACACGTTTCGGGATGGGCAATGCAAAATCTTTTAAGGCCTTCAACGATCAAGAGCTTGCCAATCGAGTAAGAGCCTGGTGGACGACACACTATAGCGCCGAAAAAATGTCTCTGGTCATTAGCGCCCCTCAATCCAACGAAGTCCTGGAGTCACTGGTCAAAGAAAAGTTTAAGCGACTGCCTGTACGTCAGGCGGCCCCCCGAGCAAACCAAGAGCCTCTCAGGCTGAATAGAGTCCCCTCTTTGGTGAAAACCAAGTTCAATGACCTGGAAAGGTACATGATTCTTTACTTCCCCATTTCTGATATTCGGGAAGAATACAAAGCTGCGCCAGAAGAGTTCATTCGCTATTTACTTGAGCAGCAAGTTCCCCAGACTTTATCCAGCAACCTGAGAGGCTACAGTTATGCTAAAGGGGTAAGCGTCCGGTTCAATACAGACGATCCAAGCGCTTCACGGATTGAAGTATATATAAACCTGCACTATAAAGGCGGCGAGCAGTACTGGGACGTTATCAGACGCCTAATGGCTTATGTCGACATCCTGAAGAAAGCACCGCTAGAAGAGTGGAGGTTTACTGAGTTTCGAAAGGCCAGAGGGCTACAATGGTGCTACTTTGACGACCTCAGCATCGCTAATACAGCCCATAACTTGAACCTTTACGGCCCAAACTACGCGCTGGCCAAAGGATATGTCGCAGAAGAATTTAACCCCGCTCTCTACCAAAAGATTCTTGAAGCAATTCGGCCTGATAATATGATGGCGATTGTCACTCACCCCGATTTCGTTCTATCTAAAGAGTCTAAATGGTTCAGCACACCATACTCTGTGAGCATGCTTTCCCCTTCAGAGCAAAAACATTATTTACCAAAGGAAAGCTATTACATGGCTCTTCCGCCCGCAAACCCGTTTTTACCTAAAGGAAAAGTGCACATTGCAGGCGACGATATAGCCGCCACTCCTGAGCTGTTAAACACCCATCAGAATATTAAGGCCTGGTATGGTAAGGATACTAAGGCCGGCAGCCCATTAGCTTATTACTTTGTATCATTGCGCTCCCCAGAAATGGACGAAGATCAGAGAAGTGCAGCGCTTACACAGCTTTTTTGGAGCCTGCTAAGAAAGAAGTTTGAGCATCAAATGCTTATTGCAGAAGAAGTAAATACCACATTAGATATCAAGCGACAGAAAAATGGCATCGCCCTCCACTTCAATGGCTACCCTGAAAGCATAGAGCTTCTTCTCTCGCAAATTTTGGAGGAAATAAAGACTTTTAGGGTTAAAGAACGCCGTTATGAAGGATATAGATATGGATGGATGGAGTTTTTAAACAAGTATACTGAGGAAACCCATCCATTAACCGTTGCGCAAGAAGCAGCGGACAGTATTCTCTACAGCCCTAGTTATAGCCGCTCTGATCTAGGAAAGGGCATGCAAGGCGCATCCTATTCGAGAATGATTAATCTTCTAGAGGACTTCAAGGATAGTTTGCAGGTTACTTCGCTAGCCTACGGCAATATTGAGCAGGCGCAAGCAGAAACATGGAATAAGATGGTGGCCAACGCAATCATCAATAAAAAAAGCACACCGAGAATAAAAGAATACGTGACACGTATTCCAAAAGGCGTCACTCGGTTATTCGAGGAGTCAGTATTTACAGACTCTGTCTCACTAGTCTATGTACAAGGAGACTCTGCAAGCTACGAGGAACGCGCCCATTTCAAATTATTAGAGAAAATGCTATCTGAGTCCTTTTTTAAAGAGCTTAGAACAGAAAAACAGCTTGGATACGTCGTTCACGCAACATCAAATAACTATCTTCATATTCCTGGTATGAAATTTAAAATGCAGTCGCCCGTGTCTGGCCCAGACAAGCTGGAACAGGAAACGCTGAGCTTTATAAAAGACTTCTTCGATATACTTAAGGGCATACAGGAAAAAGATTTTAGCATCTTTAAAAATACGCTGGTTTCAGAGCTAAATGCAGACAAGGAACTGGAAGGCAAAGCTTACGAATACTGGAAAGAAATCAAAAACGGTAGTTTGCACTTTGACGCATCCAAGCGTATGGCCGATGCGGTGGACAGCATCAGCAGGGACGACTTCATAAACTGGTATGGACAGCGCTTTGCAAGCTCAGAAAGTCGGTTGCTGTCCATACTTGTAGAAGGCGACGCTCACAGTATCGATACCCACTGGAAGTCTAAAGTCTCCAGCACACAACTACGCTCGCTTGAGAAATTTCAAAACTCTCATCAAAAGTGGGTCTTGGAAACTCCACAATCCGAAAGCGTTGTACTAGTGCTTAGTAAGCAATAACCCCTGTGAGGCCATAGGACTCATCGCCTGTGGCCTCTGCTCGGACAGCAGCTAATCTCCTAACCACTTATACATCACTAAAGCATCCACCAGTCCAAGCTTTGAGTGGCGAA
The DNA here is from genome assembly GCF_057367735.1 of Hahella sp. NS-SX17. Taxonomy (NCBI): domain Bacteria; kingdom Pseudomonadati; phylum Pseudomonadota; class Gammaproteobacteria; order Oceanospirillales; family Hahellaceae; genus Hahella; species Hahella sp. NS-SX17. Next base: position 2,624,118 of record NZ_CM170632.1, on the reverse strand, counting down.
ATGCTTTCGGAAGACGGCCAGCAATCTCGTAACCCAGTTTTTTCCAGAGATTAACCGCAACCTCATTGGTGGAGACCACGAAGTTATACTGCATGGCTTTATATCCATAGCGCTTCGCCATGGATTGCGAGTGCTCGCACAGCGCCGCCGCCACGCCTTTGCCGCGAGCGGCCTCCGCTACCATATAGCCGCAGTTACTGACATGGGAGCCCAAACCCAGCTGATTTTGTTTCAGATAATAGGTACCCAGAACAGTGTCCCCTTCAACCGCGACATAGGTCTTCTGGGGCTGTCGCAGCCATAGTTCAAAGGCTTCTTCCTTGCTGGTGTCTGGGGCGTAGGCGTATGTTTCGCCTGCAGCGACAACTGAGTGAAATATCCGCCAGATCTGCTCAAAATCCTGCTCTAACGCTTCTCTTATTTCCATGACATTCTCGCTCTTATAAGCATTTCTTTTCCCGTCGCCGCTTACTTGAAACGGGGCCCGAGTAGAAGCATAGCGGAATGTTCATGGGCTAAAAAAGGGGACTATTCTCTATTTTTGACAAAAATACTGTTTTTATATACAGTATTTTTGTTTACTCAAATCAACCAAAGCCAATGAACAAACCGACGCTAGAACATGCTATTAACTGCGGCCAGGTATGGCGAGGCAAGCACTTCTCTGCAACGCCTACAAATGGCCTCGACACTGGGTTTCCTTCGCTGAATCAAGCGTTGTCGGACAATGGGTGGCCAGTGGATGGCGTGACAGAAATAGAATATCGAAGCCTTGGCATAGGAGAAGTCAGTCTTTTATTTCCTGCTTTAGCGACTTTGAGCCATCAAGACCAATGGATTCCGTGGATCGCCCCACCTTATCCTTTGTATGCTCCGGCCCTGATCAAAGGCGGCATCCGCCTCCACAATAATCTGGTAATTCATCCACAATCCCGCCGGGACTTGCTTTGGACAATTGAAGAAAGCCTGAAAAGCCCATCAACTGCCGCCGTGCTGGCATGGCCTGAAAGCATGCGCCCTGAGCATGTGCGTCGCCTACAGATCATCGCCGCACAACAGCAAAAACCTTGCTTTCTGTTTCAAGACAAGCAGCAGTCCAGCACGCCCAGCGCATTGAGAATCCGCCTGAGCGCCCTCCCTCAAGGAGGCTTATGTGTGGATATCAACAAACAACGCAGAGGATGGGCCACTGGCAAGGTAACCCTCAATATCATGCATTCGCACACGTTGTTTGGGTTGGCCAAACCACATCTCTCTCTGGCCCCCGGCATCGTGGATAGTTAAAGAAGCAAATAAGTTCAAAGGCGTCATAACCTTATGCGGTGGCTATATTTATACCTTCCTCATCTTTACGCAGAAACCTGGAGCGCCAGCTTCAGGGAAGACCGCCCCACCGCCCTGATTCATGAGTCAGGCTCTGTGATTATTGACGCAAACGCGAGCGCTTCCAGCTCAGGCGTGGACATTGGGATGCTATTAAATACAGCGTTCTGCCTGTGCCCGACCTTGCAGGTCCTGAGTATCAAACCTTACAAACAAACCCAGGCTATTCATCGCGCCGCGCAAATCGCTAACCGCTTTTCATCATGGGTAGGCCTGGACGAGCCTGACGGCCTATATCTGGAAGTCGCCACAATGAAGCGCTTATATGCAGCGCCCTCTCATTTGCGAGAATCTATTCGACAAGCTTTTTCAGCCATTGGGATAACTGTATTGTGCGCCACCGCGCCGCACCCTAAAGCAGCACGCATCCTTGCACGTTCAGAAATAGAAAAGGACGTGAACGTAGAGAGCTTTTGGCATGTGCTAAGACAGCTTAAATTAGGTCACCTAAAGCTGAAAAGCCGCATTGAATACAAACTGCGCAAGCTAGGGCTAAAGACTATTTATGATATCGCCAAGCTTCCAAGTTGCGATCTGGCGTACCGAATCGATGCGGAACTTGCTCAATATCTTGACCATGCTTTGGGTCGCAAGCCCTGGCGGCCCTCGCCATTTCCTACGCCAAGCCGCTTCAAAAAGCGGTTAGATCTGGAGCAGGAGTTTGAAAGCCTGCAGCCTCTACTTTTTTACTTGGCTAAAGCCATCAAAGAGTTTTGCCATTTTTTGCAGGAACGCTGTCTGATCTGTCAGTTACTGGAAGTGCGTCTGGTTCATCGCAAACGACCGCCGACACTGGAGAAAATCAGGCTTGCACAGGGAGACAATCGCGCCGAACCCTGGCTCTACATGCTTAATATGAGCCTGGAAAGAATAAATCTTTACGCCCCAGTGGTGACGATTGAGTTATATGCTTCGCAATTTGAGGACGCGCCGCAGCAATCAGAGTACTTATTCGCCCATTTCAATGAAAATATCGCCACAGAAAAAGCTCGCTTAATAAACCGGCTGGCGGCCCGACTGGGCTCCGACTGCATGCACTTTATTACCCTCACTACCGACCACAGGCCAGAGCTCAAAACCCAACAAACGCCTCAATCTGTGGTCACAAAAACTCCAGCATCACAACCTCTACTTCAACCACTTTGGCTATCGCCAACCCCATTACCTGTCGATATTGAAGCTTATAGACTGCTCCACGGGCCATTACGCATAGATTCAGGGTGGTGGGATAAGCAGGCAATACAGCGAGACTACTATGTCGCAGCCACCCCAACCAACTGCTTGCACTGGGTTTTTCAAACATCCGAAAAACAGTGGTTTATCCATGGTTTTTTTTCCTGAATCCGACGTTTCCCTATGTCTTTCGCCGAACTCCATTGCATCAGTAACTACTCATTCCTAAAAGGCGCATCCCACCCTGAAGAACTGGTGCAGCAAGCTATTCTTCAGGGTTATAGCGCTTTGGCGATCACAGATGAGTGCTCTGTAGCTGGAGCGGTTAAAGCTTGGCGTGAGCTTCAGAAGTTAAGGGAGGAAGTCCCTGATGTATCCGCTTTTAAGTTGATTATCGGCAGTGAGTTTCATTATGAGGACAATTGCTTTGTCGTATTGGCTCCACACAAAAAAGCTTATGGCGAGCTTTGCCGCTTTATAACCTCTTGTCGGCGAAATGCAGAAAAAGGAAGCTATCACTTTTCTCCTTATGACCTCATAAAGAATATTAAGCAGGGCCTTTTACTTTGGCGCCCCAAACAGAGCGACTCAGAATTTTCCCCCCCTTTAGCGAAAGCCTTCCAAGACCGTTTATGGCTACTATTGGAACTGTCTCTATCTGAAGAAGACGGCTCTAGGCGAGATTTAGTGCAAACACTTTCTCTCGCCCACAACCTCCCTGTTGTATGCAGCAACGGCGTCAATATGCATATCCCTGAGCGAAAACGCCTGCATGATGCGCTAACAGCCATTCGCCTCAATCAACCTGTCCACTCCATAAAAGAGCACCTTCCCCATAATGCAGAAAGCTACCTGCGTCCCCTAAGTGAAATACGCGCTATTTACCCTTCTTTCTCCATTAAAGAAAGCTTGACCATCTCAGCAAGATGCTCCTTTGAGCTGAATGAGATCCGCTACCAATATCCCAAAGAAGTTGTTCCAGAAGGAAGCGACCCTAGCGCCTATTTGCGTCTACTAACTTTCCAAGGGGCCCACCTCAGATATCCGAAAGGCATACCTGAAAAGGTTCTGGCGACGCTAGAGAGAGAGCTAAAGATCATCAGTGAATTAGAATACGAATATTACTTCCTGACCATCTATGACATCGTTAATTACGCAAGAAAATCGGACATCCTCTGTCAGGGTCGAGGCTCAGCCGCAAATTCTGTGGTGTGTTATTGCCTGGGTATAACCGCCGTAGACCCTACTAGAGCCAGCCTTCTCTTTGAACGCTTTATATCGAAAGGACGCGACGAGCCTCCCGACATTGATGTGGATTTCGAAAATGCGCGCAGAGAAGAAGTAATCCAATATCTCTATCAACGCTATGGCCGCGAACGCTGTGCAATTGCTGCGACTGTCATTACTTATCGCCCCAAAAGCGCACTGCGAGACCTGGGAAAAGCGCTGGGGGTTGACCTGATGCAGCTCGAAAATGTGATCGCCAATTATGGGTGGCGCTATCGTGGTCAAAACTGGATCGATGAAGTGATCACACCTCAGGTTTCTCAAGACAACCACCTCCTAACATGCTTTAAAGGGCTGCTACCTGAGTTGTTGGGTTTTCCAAGACATTTATCACAACACGTAGGCGGTTTCGTTTTATCCGCAGGCCCTCTCGTCGAGTTGGTTCCAATAGAAAACGCCGCCATGGAAGAGCGTACAGTCATACAGTGGGACAAAGATGATCTTGAGTCTCTTGGCTTAATGAAAGTCGACGTATTGGCGTTAGGCATGCTGACTGCACTGAAGAAGTGTCTTGTATATGTCAGCGAACTGACGAAAAAAGATTTCACTCTGGAAAGCATCCCCAAAAAAGAAGACCCCAAAGTCTATGCCATGCTACAGAGAGCAGACACCGTAGGCGTATTTCAGGTAGAGTCCCGCGCCCAGATGAATATGCTGCCTCGCCTCAAGCCCGAAAAATACTATGATCTTGTTGTACAGGTAGCTATTGTCAGGCCAGGCCCGATTCATGGCGACATGGTGCACCCTTATCTACGCAGACGTCATAACCTGGAAGATCCAAGTGATGTCCCCTTACCAGAGCTAAAACCCATACTGAAGCGAACGTTTGGCGTCCCAATTTTCCAGGAGCAGGTGATCGCCATCGCCATAGTCGGCGCGGGCTTCACGTCCGAAGAAGCAGAAGAACTGAGGCGCTCTATGGCCAGCTGGAAACGCCGCGGCCACATGGGTAAGTTGATGGATAAGCTGATAACCAATCTACTGAACAAAGGCGTTTCCAAGGAGTACATTCAACGCCTATGTCGACAAATAGAAGGCTTCGGTGAGTACGGTTTTCCTGAGTCCCATGCCGCCAGCTTTGCGCTGCTGGCATATCATTCAGCCTGGCTAAAGTATTATTATCCGTCTGCTTTTTGCTGCGCGCTCTTAAATAGTCAACCCATGGGCTTTTATGCTCCCTGGCAATTAGTGCAAGACGCGCAACGGCATGGCGTCCTCGTATTGCCAATAGATATAAATAACAGTTACTGGGAGCATCGCCTGGAACCGCACCTAAATATAATTCAAGAAGGCGCCTTGAGGCTGGGGCTAAAATTTGTCAAAGGACTATCTAAAGAAGCTGCTGCTTCTATCATTCAGCATAGAACCAATGGTGGGTTTCACACCCTCGCTCAAGTGATGCGTCTACCTAACGTATCCAGAGATGACCTTGAAGCCCTTGCTTCCGCCAACGCTCTGATTTCATTAGGCAACCATAGATACCAACAACGGTGGGAGTGTTCAGGCTTCCTTTATTACTACCAGCTTTTTTCCGAGTTTGAATATAAAGCCTCAGGCTTCTCCCCTCCCAATCGCTTGGACAGCATCTGTGAAGACCATGCCAGCACAGGTTTAGTGCTGGATGATCACCCACTAGCCTACCTTCGAGAGTCTAACTTAATCCCCCAATGCCTAGTGGCGGATGAGCTATTGGAACAAAGAGCAGGCGTTAAGACTTACGTAGCAGGAATCGTCATTAACAGACAGCGCCCTAAAACATCGACAGGCGTCACTTTTATCACTCTCGAGGATGAAACTGGATCCATTAACATCATTGTTTGGAAAGAAATAGCAATGGCTCAGATGGACGCACTCGTCAAAGCACGCTTACTGATGGTATATGGAGAACTGGACAAGGATGAGGAAGGTAAATTGGCGCATGTTATCGCCCATCGACTGATTGATCTGACGCCGCAACTTGAAGAGCTGGCGTCGAGATCGAGAGACTTTCACTAATTATTTTAAGTTATGACAGGGAGAGAAGGGCCTGGAGCGAGCTTATGTTTCGGCCTGGGCTAAATGACAGGCATAAAAAAACCCGCCACAAGGACGGGTTCTTCGTATTAAGAGCCTGACGACGACCTACTCTTGCATGGGAATCCACACTACCATCGGCGCTGGACTGTTTCACTTCTGAGTTCGGAATGGGATCAGGTGGTTCCAGTCCGCTATGATCATCAGGCAAAACTGTTAAGCTTTGTCTTAGTTCTAGCTTGTCTAGTTGGCGCTTGGTCAGAAGACCTTTAACTTGGATAAGCAGTTATACTCAATCAATACCGGTAAATTACTTCGGTGTTATATGGTCAAGCCTCTCGGGCAATTAGTACTGGTTAGCTCAACGCCTCGCAGCGCTTACACACCCAGCCTATCAACCTCGTGGTCTACAAGGGCCCTTTAGGAGGATCAAGTCCTCAGGGAGATCTTATCTTGAAGGGGGCTTCCCGCTTAGATGCTTTCAGCGGTTATCCCGTCCGAACGTAGCTACCGGGCAATGCGATTGGCATCACAACCCGAACACCAGCGGTTCGTTCACTCCGGTCCTCTCGTACTAGGAGCAACTCTCCTCAAATCTCCAACGTCCACGGCAGATAGGGACCGAACTGTCTCACGACGTTCTAAACCCAGCTCGCGTACCACTTTAAATGGCGAACAGCCATACCCTTGGGACCGGCTTCAGCCCCAGGATGTGATGAGCCGACATCGAGGTGCCAAACACCGCCGTCGATGTGAACTCTTGGGCGGTATCAGCCTGTTATCCCCGGAGTACCTTTTATCCGTTGAGCGATGGCCCTTCCATACAGAACCACCGGATCACTAAGACCTACTTTCGTACCTGCTCGACGTGTTTGTCTCGCAGTTAAGCGCGCTTATGCCTTTACACTAACCGTACGATGTCCGACCGTACTTAGCGCACCTTCGTGCTCCTCCGTTACTCTTTTGGAGGAGACCGCCCCAGTCAAACTACCCACCACACAGTGTCCTCGACCGGGATTACCAGTCAGAGTTAGAACCTCAAACATGCCAGGGTGGTATTTCAAGGATGGCTCCACGAGAACTGGCGTCCTCGCTTCAAAGCCTCCCACCTATCCTACACAAGCAGGTTCAAAGTCCACTGTGAAGCTATAGTAAAGGTTCACGGGGTCTTTCCGTCTAGCCGCGGATACACTGCATCTTCACAGCGATTTCAATTTCACTGAGTCTCGGGTGGAGACAGCGCCCCCATCGTTACGCCATTCGTGCAGGTCGGAACTTACCCGACAAGGAATTTCGCTACCTTAGGACCGTTATAGTTACGGCCGCCGTTTACCGGGGCTTCGATCAAGAGCTTCGCTTACGCTAACCCCATCAATTAACCTTCCGGCACCGGGCAGGCGTCACACCCTATACGTCCACTTTCGTGTTTGCAGAGTGCTGTGTTTTTAATAAACAGTCGCAGGGGCCTGGTATCTTCGACCGCCTTCCGCTCCAGCCGCAGGGCTTTCACGTACATGACGGCGTGCCTTCTCCCGAAGTTACGGCACCATTTTGCCTAGTTCCTTCACCCGAGTTCTCTCAAGCGCCTTGGTATTCTCTACCTGACCACCTGTGTCGGTTTGGGGTACGGTTTCGTATTGCCTGAAGCTTAGAGGCTTTTCCTGGAAGCTGGGCATCAATCACTTCACTCTCTTAAAGAGAGCTCGTCATCACCCCTCAGCATTGTGTGTCCGGATTTGCCTAAACACACTGCCTACAGGCTTAAACCTGGACTACCAATCCCAGGCTGACCTAGCCTTCTCCGTCCCCCCATCGCAGCAATACAAAGTATCGGAATTTTAACCGATTTCCCATCGACTACACCTTTCGGTCTCGCCTTAGGGGCCGACTCACCCTGCGCCGATTAGCGTTGCGCAGGAACCCTTGGTCTTCCGGCGTGCGGGTTTTTCACCCGCATTATCGTTACTCATGTCAGCATTCGCACTTCTGATACCTCCAGCAGACCTCTCGATCCACCTTCATCAGCTTACAGAACGCTCCCCTACCACTCATCCATTGGATGAATCCGCAGCTTCGGCGCCATGTTTGAGCCCCGTTACATCTTCCGCGCAGGCCGACTCGACTAGTGAGCTATTACGCTTTCTTTAAAGGATGGCTGCTTCTAAGCCAACCTCCTAGCTGTCTGTGCCTTCCCACATCGTTTCCCACTTAACATGGACTTGGGGGCCTTAGCTGGCGGTCTGGGTTGTTTCCCTCTTCACGACGGACGTTAGCACCCGCCGTGTGTCTCCCGGATATCACTCTACGGTATTCGGAGTTTGCATGGGGTTGGTAAGTCGAGATGACCCCCTAGCCCAAACAGTGCTCTACCCCCGTAGGTGTTCGTCCGAGGCGCTACCTAAATAGCTTTCGGGGAGAACCAGCTATCTCCGAGTTTGATTGGCCTTTCACCCCCAGCCACAAGTCATCCGAATCTTTTTCAACAGATTTCGGTTCGGTCCTCCAGTTGATGTTACTCAACCTTCAACCTGCCCATGGCTAGATCACTCGGTTTCGGGTCTACGCCTAGCGACTAATTCGCCCTATTCAGACTCGGTTTCCCTACGCCTCCCCTATTCGGTTAAGCTCGCCACTAAACGTAAGTCGCTGACCCATTATACAAAAGGTACGCAGTCACAGAATAAATCTGCTCCCACTGCTTGTACGCATACGGTTTCAGGTTCTATTTCACTCCCCTCACAGGGGTTCTTTTCGCCTTTCCCTCACGGTACTGGTTCACTATCGGTCAACTGGGAGTATTTAGCCTTGGAGGATGGTCCCCCCATATTCAGTCAAGATAACACGTGTCCCGACCTACTCGATTTCACTTTGATAAGATTTCAGATACGGGGCTGTCACCCACTATGGCCGCACTTTCCAGAGCGTTCTCCTATCTGTCACAAAGCTTAAGGGCTGATCCCCGTTCGCTCGCCGCTACTGAGGGAATCTCGGTTGATTTCTTTTCCTCGGGGTACTTAGATGTTTCAGTTCCCCCGGTTCGCCTCCTACACCTATGGATTCAGTGCAGGATACCTGATAAATCAGGTGGGTTTCCCCATTCAGAGATCGCCGGGTCAAAGGTTATTTGCCACCTCGCCGACGCTTATCGCAGGCTTTCACGTCTTTCATCGCCTCCAGTTGCCAAGGCATCCACCGTATGCGCTTATTCACTTGACCATATAACCCGAAGTAATTTCATTACTGCCATCACTTCAAGCTATACAGCGCTGGTTTCACCGTAACAATAATTCGCCGATATTGCGCTTGAGTATAACTACTCAGTAAAACCTATCCGTTGAGTGACAAATAAACTTCATCTGTCACCACGTTGGTTTTTACTTTGCTTATCCAAATTGTTAAAGAGCTTCTCTGACCAAATGCCAGAAACCAATACAGTCATCTTTCTGAAACTTTCATGCTGTATTCGTTTCTATCATCTGATACCGTCAGACTTCACTTACTTAATCGTCAACCGTACTACTACCATTCTATGAATGGTGGAGCTGAGCGGGATCGAACCGCTGACCTCCTGCGTGCAAGGCAGGCGCTCTCCCAGCTGAGCTACAGCCCCATAATCTTCCTAATCACACTTAGCTATTCACCAAGAACAAGGAAATTCTGGTGGGTCTGGGTGGACTTGAACCACCGACCTCACCCTTATCAGGGGTGCGCTCTAACCACCTGAGCTACAGACCCAGAACTTGCAATCTCTCGATTGCGTCACGGGCCTGATGACCCTTAAGTAAGCTCTCTACTCGCCAATCAAGCAATTTGTTGTGGACGCCAAACTAAGACAGTTGGATATCGTTTAAGGAGGTGATCCAGCCGCAGGTTCCCCTACGGCTACCTTGTTACGACTTCACCCCAGTCATGAATCACACCGTGGTAACCGTCCCCCCGAAGGTTAGACTAGCTACTTCTGGTGCAACCCACTCCCATGGTGTGACGGGCGGTGTGTACAAGGCCCGGGAACGTATTCACCGCGACATTCTGATTCGCGATTACTAGCGATTCCGACTTCATGGAGTCGAGTTGCAGACTCCAATCCGGACTACGAGACGCTTTAAGAGATTAGCTCCACCTCGCGGCTTCGCAACCCTCTGTACGCCCCATTGTAGCACGTGTGTAGCCCTGGCCGTAAGGGCCATGATGACTTGACGTCGTCCCCACCTTCCTCCGGTTTGTCACCGGCAGTCTCCCTAAAGTTCCCACCCGAAGTGCTGGCAAATAGGGACAAGGGTTGCGCTCGTTACGGGACTTAACCCAACATTTCACAACACGAGCTGACGACAGCCATGCAGCACCTGTCTCAGAGTTCCCGAAGGCACCAATCCATCTCTGGAAAGTTCTCTGGATGTCAAGGCCAGGTAAGGTTCTTCGCGTTGCTTCGAATTAAACCACATGCTCCACCGCTTGTGCGGGCCCCCGTCAATTCATTTGAGTTTTAACCTTGCGGCCGTACTCCCCAGGCGGAGAACTTATCGCGTTAGCTGCGCCACTAAAGTCTCTAAGGACCCCAACGGCTAGTTCTCATCGTTTACGGCGTGGACTACCAGGGTATCTAATCCTGTTTGCTCCCCACGCTTTCGCACCTCAGCGTCAGTTTTTGGCCAGAGGGCCGCCTTCGCCACTGGTATTCCTCCAGATCTCTACGCATTTCACCGCTACACCTGGAATTCTACCCTCCTCTCCAAAACTCTAGTCGCCCAGTTCTAAGTGCAGTTCCCAGGTTGAGCCCGGGGATTTCACACCTAGCTTAAGCAACCGCCTACGCGCGCTTTACGCCCAGTAATTCCGATTAACGCTCGCACCCTCCGTATTACCGCGGCTGCTGGCACGGAGTTTGCCGGTGCTTCTTCTGTAGGTAACGTCAACTGCAGTTGATATTAGCAACTGCCCTTTCCTCCCTACTGAAAGTGCTTTACAACCCGAAGGCCTTCTTCACACACGCGGCATGGCTGGATCAGGGTTGCCCCCATTGTCCAATATTCCCCACTGCTGCCTCCCGTAGGAGTCTGGACCGTGTCTCAGTTCCAGTGTGACTGATCATCCTCTCAGACCAGTTACGGATCGTCGCCTTGGTAGGCTCTTACCCTACCAACTAGCTAATCCGACATAGGCTCATCTGTTAGCGCAAGGTCCGAAGATCCCCTGCTTTCCCCCGTAGGGCGTATGCGGTATTAATCCGAGTTTCCCCGGGCTATCCCCCTCTAACAGGCAGATTCCTATGCATTACTCACCCGTCCGCCGCTCGTCAGCTCCCGAAGGACTGTTACCGCTCGACTTGCATGTGTTAAGCCTGCCGCCAGCGTTCAATCTGAGCCATGATCAAACTCTTCAGTTTAAAGAGTGTGAATCAATAAGATTCTTAATCTTGCTCAAGTTAAAACTACTGTACTCTTGAGTGATTGCTCACTCATGAATTGTACGAGTCACTAACTTAAGACTTAATCTTTTCCAGATCCGCCTCAGTTAGCGCCCACAACAAATTGCTTGATTAACTTTTTAAAGAACTTTCTCTTTCGGAGAACCTCTCCGACCGAGGCGCGCATTCTACACTTTCAAACCTCTGTGTCAACTCCTTTTTAGCGCCGCCGACTCTCTCGAACCAGCTCTTTTCCCTTCCCTCCGAACGGCTTCCCCGTCGAAGTGGGGCGCATTATACGCACATCCTTTTTCCCGTCAACTCCATTCTTTCACTTTTATTGAAAAAATTCCTGAGGGGCAATTTATAAGTGAAGCACACACTTTTTATTTTACAAGCTCACTCTTCTCTCATTTTCGGCTCAAGCTCGACAATAATGCTGTCAGCCGCTTCTTGCGCGAGCCTCTTCGCCGCATCAACGCTTTCGGATTGAGCTAAGACCACTCCCATTCGACGCTTGCCATGAACTTCCGGCTTACCGAAAAGTCTCACCTGAACGTCAGGCTTAGAAAGCGCGGCATCAAGGGATGAGAAGCACACGCGAGAAGAGTCGCCCTCGACCAATAAAGCGACAGAGGCTGATGCTCCCATTTGTTTAATAGCAGGAACAGGCAGGCCTAGTAACGCTCTTGCATGAAGAGCAAATTCAGATAAGTCCTGAGACACTAAAGTAACAAGTCCTGTATCATGAGGCCGTGGCGATACCTCGCTAAAGAAGACATCATCCCCCTTCACGAAAAGTTCTACGCCAAAAATCCCGTAGCCTCCAAGTGCTTTCGTCACCTGTTCAGCTATGTCTTGCGCCGCCTCCAGCGCTGTAGCGCTCATGGGATGCGGCTGCCAACTTACGCGATAATCGCCATCAATTTGCAGATGTCCAATAGGGGCGCAGAAAGATGCGCCACCAGCGTGACGCAACGTTAAAAGCGTAATTTCATAGTCAAAGTCTACAAATCCCTCCACGATGACTTTCCCCCGCCCCGCTCGACCACCCTCCTGAGCATACCGCCAAGCGCGGTCAACATCACTTTCGTTGCGAACAACACTTTGGCCCTTCCCAGATGAACTCATGATGGGCTTAATTACGCATGGGACGCCAATTGTGCTAACGGCTTCCCGAAACGACTCGAAATCAGCAGCGAACGCATAAGGGGAGGTCCGCACCCCTAACTCCTCAGCCGCAAGCCGACGAATTCCTTCTCGATTCATTGTCAAGTTAGCCGCCCTAGCGCTAGGAACGACGTTGAATCCTCTTTGCTCAAGCTCGATAAGTTCTGACGTTGCAATGGCTTCGATCTCTGGAATAATAAAGTTTGGAGCTTCAAGCTCAACCAACTCTCGCAACTGCTCAGGATTGAGCATATCGATCACATGAGATCGATGAGCAACCTGCATTGCCGGAGCATTCGGATAGCGGTCCACTGCGATTACTTCGACACCAAACCGCTGCAGTTCAATCGCCACCTCTTTTCCCAGCTCACCACTACCCAAAAGCATCGCACGCGTCGCCACATCCGTCAGCGGAGTTCCAATTTTCACCATAGCCTTTCTTCTCCTGTAAATATTCAAGTGACTTAAATGACGGACTTGCGTTCTCTGTCAGCCACTTTTTTCAACACATCCATGCGCTGTTCGTTACTCATTCGAGACCAAGCAGCTATCTCCTCAACGCTCCGGTGACAACCAATGCAGATATCATCGTTATCCAAAGCGCAGATACTGACGCATGGCGAACGCACGATTCGCTCACCATCCATTCGATTCTTACTCTCATTCATAAATATGTAATGTCAGGCAGGCTGCAAAGAACGTGTATATTTGAGGGCATTATCTACATAGTGTTCAGCGCTGACGATAAGCTGCTTTTTTTCTTCCTTGCTCAACTCGCGCCTCACTTTTCCAGGAGAGCCAATTACCAAACTGCCATCCGGTATCACAACACCTTCGGGAATCAATGCATTAGCGCCGATGATACAAAAGCGCCCAATTTTGGCGCCGTTAAGCACAACAGCATTGATACCGACCAAGCTGTAGTCGCCCACATCACATCCATGCAGCATGGCGTGATGCCCTACCGTTACCCCCTCTCCCAACACAATCGGGCAACCAGAGTCAGTGTGTAACACGGCGCAGTCCTGAATGTTCGATTTTGGCCCAATGGATATTTGATCGTTATCCGCCCGGACCACTGCCCCAAACCAAACACTAGACTGAGGGTGCATCACCACTCGTCCTATTACTGCTGCATTCGGCGCTATAAAGCATCCGTCCTCAGATATCTCAGCCAAATCATCGCCTAAGTTAAACCTCATATGCGTTCAATCCCTACCTTCAGTAAAGCTGCCAATTCTTCGATTAAAGGAAACCCTGAAAAAGTCCATCAATATGATGGCGGAAACACCCCAGATTTCATAATCGCCGTAATACCAGCAAGGCACTTGTAATCGATATTGCTCAAAATTGATTTTATCCAGCCGATCAGGCTCATTTTCCAAGAAAAAGCTCACCGGAGCCTTAAATACGCTGTGTAGTTCGCTCGGGTCAGGAATTAACTCTACGTCAGGGTCGACAACCCCGACATAAGGGGTGACTGCAATACCATAACGGGAAATCACCTGATTAAGGCCGCCAATCACTTCGATCTTTTCAGAAGACACTCCCACTTCCTCAAATGTCTCCCGCAGTGCAGTGTCCCGCAGGTTCTGATCTGAAGGGTCTCGCATCCCACCCGGGAAAGCCACCTGTCCACTATGAGTCTTCATGTGCTGCGCACGCTTGGTCAGGATAATCTGCGGACAATCTTCCCGGGTAATAGGCACCAGAACCGCCGCTTCAGGGAAGTCGTTGGGAAAACGCCTAGGTTGATTGGAGCTTAAGGTAGCAATGATTTTATCAAGCATGACCGACTACGAAACAATGAGGAAAACAAGGAAAGATACCATACAAGTTCGGGGTAATGTATGGTGCAATATGATGCGCAGATTTCAAAGAGTTCACCTATTTGCGCATGCTTACTTTCCAGCTCCTAACAAGACAACCAACGAGAATGTTCATCTGATCATGAAGTATTGCAGCCAGTGCGGCCAGCCCGTTGAGCACAAGATTCCCGCAGGAGATAACCGGCCAAGGCATGTATGCGGCAACTGTCAGGCCATCCATTACATTAACCCCAAAATAGTCGCTGGCACGCTCCCTGTTTATGGCGACCGTATTTTACTTTGCAAACGCGCCATTGAACCAAGGCTAGGCTTCTGGACATTACCTGCCGGCTTTATGGAAATGCAGGAGACAACTTCAGAAGCCGCCATGCGAGAAACTTGGGAAGAGGCGCAGGCGCGAGTTGATTTGGACGGCCTATACACCATGATCAGCGTCCCGCATATCGGTCAGGTTCATATCTTTTATCGCGCCAACGTGATCAATGGGGAATTCGCCGCAGGCGAAGAAAGTCTGGAGGTTCAACTGTTTTCAGAAAGCGACATTCCCTGGAGTGAGATTGCGTTCCCCACAGTAAGAGTAACGCTGCAACAGTATTTTGAAGACCGCAAAAAAAGTGTCTTCCCTGTTCACGTGAAAGACATACTCACAGGCATTCCTGAAGACTGATTACTTCGGCCAGCCGCCCCTCCACTCACGTACTAAAAACTCTCCAGCCGGTATACGTCATATGCCGGCTCTTCGTATGGGTGAGCCAGTTTCATGGCAGCCACTACCGATATTATTAGCGCATCCTCAACCACCAGCTCCACCTTATATTCTTCCACCTGCTCTATCTCGCCTATATCTCCAAGAAAGGGGTCACTGCCATCCAGCGGACGAAACTGACCAATACCTTTAGTTTGCCAACTACAGTGATCATAATCACCAATCTTTCCGCCTCCTGCCGCAAAGACTGCCCCTTTAACCTCTTCCATATGCGATTCAGGAACAAAAAAGCTTAATTTATACATTTCCCTTCCATTACAGTTTAAATTTTATCCACAGGCAGCCCCTAAATTACTGCCAAGACTAAAAAACCAGAGTTCTCCACAGATTCTGTGGATAACTTTGGGGATAAATACTTAACTTCCCCTCAAATCGCCCATAGGGCCTATGCCCGGGACAAATTGGCGATGAATTAAACAGGACGAGAATATCAATATTTATCAATAAGTTATATTTGTCAACGTCGATCCTAAAACATCTTTGAAATATTTTTAGAAGCTACTTGACATAGATATTTCTGGTGTGAATAAACAGAAACAACGCTAGAAAAAAAGCGTCGTTTTTAGGCGACGAGAGAGATTTTCGACAAAGCCCGACCATTTTGCCGAGCACTTTTTGAACACATCAAGTTTTGCAGCTGGCGATGACGTACACTTTGTTACCTTTTCTGACAAAAAATAATGCCGCAAAAAAGCATAGCCTAATTTTGCTCTTTGAAAAGGAAGTCAGGAGTTTTTTCTCTAGCGAGCCAAGGTCTTCTGAAAAAGCGCGACGCAGAAGTGAAAAGGGCGAAGACAAACGCCTCCGCCCCCAACTAGTTCAGAGCCCGAGAAGGCTTACCCCAACCACACTCTTGCGTTCCGGAACATTCTCATCCAAGCGCCGTCTTCCTTCCAAGTAGGCGGACGCCAAGAATTAGCAACAGCACGGAACACCCTTTCAGGGTGCGGCATCATAACCGTGATGCGGCCGTCATCGTTACACACCGAGGTAATGCCCAAAGGTGATCCGTTCGGATTGAATGGATATGACATAGTCGGGCGACCATAGTTATCCACAAAGCGCAACGCCACATTTTTTTGCGCAATCAGCGCCGAAGCGCCTTCTGGACCGATCTCGGCCAACCCCTCGCCGTGCGCCACAGCAATCGGCATCATTGAACCCGCCATACCCTGGAATAGTATTGACGGAGAGTCCAGCACTTCGACCATTGCGACACGAGCCTCGTATTGCTCTGAGCGATTACGAACAAAGCGCGGCCATGAGTCTGCTCCGGGTATCAACTCTTTCAGATTGGAAATCATCTGACAGCCATTACAGACACCCAATGCGAATGTATCTTTACGATGGAAGAACGCCTCGAACTGATCCCTCGCCCGTGCATTGAAGAGGATGGACTTAGCCCAACCTTCACCTGCGCCCAGTACATCGCCGAAGGAGAAGCCGCCGCAGGCGGCCAAGGCCTTGAACTGACTCAAGGAAACTGCGCCCGACAGAATGTCGCTCATGTGCACGTCCACCGCGCTGAAGCCAGCCCTATCGAACGCCGCCGCCATTTCAGCCTGACTATTAACGCCTTGCTCGCGCAACACTACAACTTTCGGCTTGGCGCCGCGGTTAATAAATGGCGCTGCAGTATCTTCGTTGACGTCATAAGTAAGCTTGGCGCTTAGGCCCGGATCCTTATCATCATCAATAGCAGAGAACTCTTCAGCCGCGCATTCACTATTATCCCGCATCGCCTGCATACGGTAACTGGTTTCGGCCCAGATTTTCTGTAACCCCGCCCGGCTATAATCCAGCACTGTTTGCCCGTCGTGCTGGAATTTCACAACCTGATCCGCATGAGGTTCGCCCAATACAACAACATGATCAGCCAGCCCAGCATTAGCGAAGCAGGATTTCACATCCTCAACGTGTTCTGCGGATACCTGCACCACCGCGCCAAGTTCTTCGTTAAACAACTCGCGTGCGATATGGGTAGGGTCTTTCACCAATCCATCAAAACAAATGGTCATGCCACAACGACTGGCGAACGCCATTTCACATAAGGTGGTGAACAGGCCGCCATCTGAACGGTCATGATACGCTTTAAGCTTACCTTCACCATTCAGCTTTTGGATGCAGGCGAAGAACGCCGCCAATTCACCCGGGTTGTCCAAATCTGGAGCCACGGCGCCGACAGAACGATAAACTTGCGCCAAGGCGGAACCACCTAGACGGTTCTTGCCCGCTCCCAAATCAATAAGCAACAGCTTCGACGGGGCTGACAGGTCCATTTGCGGCGTCAACGTTTTGCGAACATCCTCAACAGGAGCAAACCCGCTAATGATCAAGGACAGGGGCGCGGTAACGGATTTCTGCTTTTCGCCTTCTTCCCAAACGGTTTTCATAGACATGGAGTCTTTGCCCACAGGAATGGTGATGCCCAACTTAGGACACAACTCCATACCCACAGCCTTGACCGTTTCGAACAAGGCTTCATCTTCCCCCGGATGGCCAGCTGCTGCCATCCAGTTCGCAGACAACTTAATGTCAGACAACTTCTCTATTTTCGCCGCGGCGAGATTGGTGATCGCTTCGCCTACCGCCATACGACCAGAAGATGGAGGGTCAATCAGCGCAATCGGCGTTCTTTCCCCCATCGCCATCGCTTCGCCACGATAAGTATCAAAACTTGCAGTAGTCACCGCCACATCAGAAACCGGCGCCTGCCAAGGCCCCACCATCTGGTCCCTGGACACCATCCCCGTAACAGAGCGGTCACCGATTGTGATCAGGAAGCTTTTAGAAGCTACGCTAGGAAGACGAAGAATTCTCTCCGCCGCTTCTTTGATATCCAGATTAGTGGAGTCAAAGATAGGTTTGGTGAAGCTCTTCCGCTCAATAGTGCGATGCATTTTGGGCGGCTTGCCGAACAGGACCGACATGGGAAGGTCGACCGGGCTGTTGGCGAAATACTCGTCAGACACTTGAATTTTCAACTCTTCAGTGGCTGAACCTACTACAGCATAAGGACAGCGTTCGCGCCGACAGAGCTGATCAAACAGCTCCATATCCTCCTCCGCAACCGCCATGACATAACGTTCCTGAGA
Source organism: Hahella sp. NS-SX17 (assembly GCF_057367735.1). Lineage (NCBI taxonomy): Bacteria > Pseudomonadati > Pseudomonadota > Gammaproteobacteria > Oceanospirillales > Hahellaceae > Hahella > Hahella sp. NS-SX17. The sequence continues at coordinate 2,605,998 of NZ_CM170632.1, read as the reverse complement.
TTCGTTACACCAGATTTCCAGAGGCGACATGCCAGGCTCATCATTGGGCACGTCACGAAGCTCAAACAAGCCGCCGCGGCCGCCATCTTTCACCAATTCAGGCAACGCATTTGACAAACCGCCTGCGCCAACGTCGTGAATAAACAGAATCGGGTTGTCGTCGCCAAGCTGCCAGCAGCGGTCAATCACTTCCTGACAGCGTCTCTCCATTTCAGGGTTATCCCTTTGTACGGAAGCGAAATCGAGGTCTTCCTGGCCGACGCCGCTATCCATTGAAGACGCGGCTCCACCACCCAGTCCAATCAGCATCGCTGGACCGCCCAGTACGATCAGTTTGGCGTCAACGGAAATATCCTTCTTTTCCACATGGGAAGCGCGGATATTGCCCATGCCGCCAGCAATCATGATCGGTTTGTGGTAGCCGCGCCACTCAAGCCCGTTTACGCCGGGCACTTGCTCTTCATAGGTTCGGAAGTATCCGCACAGAGCCGGCCGGCCGAATTCGTTGTTAAACGCCGCGCCGCCAATCGGGCCATCCAGCATGATTTGCAACGCGGAAACAATACGATCCGGCTTGCCGTAGTCTCCTTCCCATGGCTGTTTATAGCCAGGAATATTAAGGTTGGAGACTGTAAAACCAGTCAATCCGGCTTTGGGTTTTGCCCCAACGCCAGTAGCGCCTTCGTCGCGGATCTCACCGCCAGAGCCCGTCGAAGCGCCAGCGAATGGAGAAATAGCCGTAGGATGATTATGCGTCTCCACCTTCATCAGAATATGGATATCCTCTACGTTATACCCATAAACCTTGGTGTTGTGGTCGGGAAAGAAACGTCCTCCCTGACCGCCTTTAATCACGGCCGCGTTATCGCGATAAGCGGAGAGAACGTCCTGACCGCCCAGCTCATGGGTGTTGCGAATCATCCCAAACAGGGAGTGCGATTGGACTTCGCCATCAATCTCCCAGGTTGCATTAAAAATCTTGTGGCGGCAGTGCTCGGAGTTCGCCTGAGCGAACATCATCAGCTCTACATCAGTCGGATTGCGTCCTAAATCAGTAAAGGCGCCGGTGAGATAATCAATCTCGTCTTCCGCCAGGGCCAGACCCATGGCGCGATTGGCCTCAGACAACGCGTCTCGTCCATCCGCGAGAATATCAACCGTCGCCATCGGCTTGGGTTCTGCGTGAGCGAATAACAGCTCTGCGCCTGCAATCTCATGAAACACCGACTGGGTCATGCGGTCATGCAAAATTGTTGCGATCGCCGCGCGACGATCGCTACTCAGCTGCTCCGTACTGCCGATATGATACGCCACGCCTCTTTCGATACGACGAACCGCCGTGAGGCCACAGTTGTGCGCGATATCCGTCGCTTTACTCGACCATGGAGAAATCGTGCCGGGTCGAGGCACGACCAGAAACAGAGTGCCGCCAGGCATCTCACTCTGCCCTTGCGGCCCGTATTGAAGCAAGCGATCCAGCACGGTGCGCTGCTCTGCGGAAAGGTCTCCTTCCAAATCAACGAAGTGCATGTATTCGGCATACACTGACTGGACTTCAGGAGCCTGTTCCTGAATATTCTTGAGTAGTTTTTCGCGCCGAAATGGGGAGAGGGCTGGTGCGCCACGGAGTTCAAACATATCTCTGACTGATGGCCTCTAGGCTGGAAAAAAGAGGCGCTAATGATAATAGATATCAAGCCATTGAGCCACTTTTAAGAGGCTTAGCCGAACGTGCGGTATAAGCTTACGGGTTAACCCAAGCGAGCGACGTTTTGTACATAAACCGACAAGATTTTTCACATTTTAACTACAGTTAACTTGCAACCTGGTTTGTTACTGTTAAGTATTGAGCCCCTTTATTAACAATCGGAACTGATATTGCTTGCATCAGCCTGCACTCATTCATGGCGAACAGGACGTTTCCTGAACAAACTTATCAGAAGCGGCATTCAGACGCTGACCGCGGCGGCGCTTATCGCCAACCTGAGCGCATGCAGCCGCCCGACTACGCTGGAAAAGATCGAGCAAGAGGGCGTTCTCCACGTTATCACCCGCAATGCTCCCACCACCTATTATGAAGACAGAGACGGTCCGGCAGGCTTTGAGTATGAGTTGGCGAAGAAGTTTTCGGAGTATCTGGGCGTTGAGCTGCGTCTTCGGGTCGCCAGCGACCTTGACGAAGCCTATACCGTTCTAGAGCAGAATTACACCAACCTGGCGGCTGTTGGACTAAGTCGCCTGGCCGCTTCCGCACATAGCCCCAATCTACGATTTAGTTCCGAATATCTGGAAATTCAGCCCTTGGTGCTGTACCGAAACGGCAGCCCAAAGCCGAAACAGATCGACGACCTCATCGGCGGCAAACTAATTATTCCTGCACAGACTGCGCAAGCTGAATTCCTGCGGCAGATTAAAGACTCCCGCCTCCCCGATATGGACTGGCTGGAAGCCACGGATATGGAAACCTCCGAAATCATGCGCCTGATCGAAGAGGAAGAATACGAATACGCCATTGTTAACTCCCGGGAATATGAAATTCATAAGGCGATGTTTCCTCGCGCCCGGGAAGCATTTTCTTTAATGGAGCCATTACAGATCAGCTGGATTTTCCCTCCTGGCGAAGATATGTCTCTGGTCCAGAAAGCAGACGAGTTCATCAAGCAAATCAAAGACGACGGCACCCTGATCTACCTCCAGGAACGCTATTTTGGACATGTGAACCAACTGAATTACGTCGGCGCGCGCACCTATATCAGCCACATCAAAGACCGGCTGCCAAAGTTCGAGCCCACTTTCAAACAGGCTGCAGAGAAGTTTGAGGTTGATTGGCGACTATTGGCGTCAATCGGCTATCAAGAATCTCACTGGCGCCCTTACGCCACCTCCCCCACAGGAGTGAGAGGCTTAATGATGCTGACTCTGCCCACCGCCAAGGAAATGAACGTTAAGAACAGGTTAAATCCAGAGCAGAGCATTTTTGGTGGGGCCGGCTATTTCAGCCGGATCAAACAGCGCATCTCCGAGCGCATAGGGGAGCCAGACCGCACATGGATGGCGCTCGCCGCTTACAATGTCGGGCTTGGCCACCTTGAAGACGCCCGCACACTGGCAAAATCCCAAGGTTTGGACCAAGACAAGTGGATCGACGTAAAGCAGGCGTTGCCGTTGTTACAACAGAAAAAATGGTACGTTAAGACCCGTTACGGGTACGCGCGCGGCTGGGAGCCGGTGCACTACGTACAGAATATTCGTCGCTATTACGATGTGCTGGTCTGGATGACTCAACCCAGTGCGGAAGACGGCAGTGTCGCGCAAAATGAGGATGGTTCAGCGCCAGGCGCTGATGGCGCATTGGAAGAAACGCCAGCAATTCCCGCCCCGTTCCGTGTCACTCCGCCAATGCTCTAGCTACACCTCTTTCACCCACTATTAACATGGCAACGATATTGGCAGTTAGTACTCAGGAGCATGAATACGCCTGAACAGCGGCTAGCCGCAGTAGACAGGGCCTGCACATGTCAGCCCCGGTGGCTGCAGACAAGATAGAAAGAAGCTAATTGTATGCCTGATTAATAATTAGTATTCGCCCTCATCGTGACACTTCAGCGCTTCATTAATTTCGTCAAAGTTAAACCCCCTCTGCAATAGATATCGCTTTCGTTTTTGCAACTCGGAAGGTGAGTCCGGGCGCCCTCGAAAACGCTTATGCAGAGTAGCAGAAGCGCGCTCACACCAGTCTATACCGGACTCGGCGAACGCCATCCTGATCAGGTCCTGCTCCACACCTTGCTGCTTCAGTTCCGCCGTAATTCGCACCTGACCGTATCCCTGCCCCGCTCTGTGCCGGATCAGGACTTCCGCATAACGTGAGTCGCTTAGCCAGTTATTCTCCTGCAGGTGGGCGATCACCGCTTCCACGGCGGCGCCATCTGCACCGCCAGCCTCGAGCTTCCGCCGCAGCTCACGCTCAGCATATTCCCGGCGAGCCAGAAGCCGTAATGACTTCGCCAAAAGCCCCTGCTTTATTTTTTCTAAATCAGGATTGGCGGAAGAGTCCATAATTAAACCTTAAACAAATTGACCATATACAAAACAGCTGGCTAACCAATTGGTCCGCCGGATTTGCGCCCAGCACTTTCGAGACGCCAGCAACGAGAGTAGACTATGCTGTCGCGCGAATGAGCATAGCGCGAATGGTGACCAGATCGCACGTCCGCAGCGACGCAGTAAGCCGCCAGTAGTCTTTCCGCAAGAACTCAAGGCCCGATAATTGAACTTTCAGGAACCTTTCATGCCGACCCTGCTAAACAAGCTATTCAAGCCCAAGTGGCAAAGTAACAACCCGCAAACCAGGTTGGACGCGATTAACGAACTTGACTGGAATATACCAGAGCAGCGCAGCATCCTCGAACAGGTTATCGCAAAAGACTCCGAAGCCGAAGTGCGTCAGGCGGCGCTGAAAAAAGTGATAAAAATCGAAGACCTGCTTAAATTCACCAACGATAAAGATAAAGTCGTTCGGGACGCCTCAAAGGCGCGACTGCAATCTCTTCTACAAGGCGCCTCCAGCAACTTTGACAGTTTTGTCGCTCAAAACCTCAAGCAAGCTTCCGGTGAACTCTTGTTCACGATTCTCGGCGCATTAAACGAGGAAACCCAATTACCTGCATTTTTAAAGGCGCTGGGCGATAACAACTCGCCGATGCTGGAGAAAATCGCCAGCGAGCATCACCTGAGCAAAGTCCGTATGAAGGCGGCGGATCATCTACAGGACCCCGCCGCGCTGGAACGCCTCGCCAAAATCGCGAAAGCCAAGGATAAAGGCCTGTTCCAACTGGTCAAAGGCAAATTGAAGCAGGAAAAGGACCAGGAGAAACAGGAAGCCGCGGCCCGCCAGGAGATTGAGGCCTTTTGCCTCACGCTGGAAAATCACGCAAAGACAGATGTCACTCGCTACTACCCGGAAAAACTGCATGCACTCGAACGCACCCTTCACACGCTGACTCCCGCTCAGTTCGTCGACCTTCAGCAACGTATTCAAGCCGCTCTTGAGACTTGCCGTTCCAGAGCCAAAGTGATTGAAGATGAAGCCAAGGCCACTGCCGACGAAGAGGCGCAGACGCTTGAGCTGCAATCAGAGCGCGACGCAACCTGCTCTGAACTGGAAAACACGATTGAAAAGCTGCATGTCGCGCCCCTAAGCGCCCCTGGCGAGATATCCGCTTTGGACGCACTGATTAAAACCCAGGAAAACCGCTGGCTGGAAGCCACACGCGACCACAAAGTCAGCAAACACGAACAAAAGCGTTATCAGGCCGCCATGGGCGAGGTTCGTCACTACTATTCCTGCCTACATAAACTCGGTCACCTGCAGGGAGAACTGGACACCGCCATAAAACAGGCGGAAAAGTTCAAGGAAAAGGGCGACAGTGAATCGAAAGAAAGCCGCCAGACATTGAAGAAAATTCGTCAAATGGTGGATGAAGTGGAGTGGCCATCCGGCTACGAAAGGCCCTCTCTGCTTTCTCAAGCCGCGGAGCTCATGGGCGAAATCCATACCATTCAGGTCCAGCATATTCAGGATCAGAAGCGTCTAAAACAAGAAGTGCAGAAAAATATTCAACAGCTAAGCGATGCGATCGACGAGGGGGCCGTCAAGCGCGCTCTAAAGCTGAATAAGGACATTTCCCGCACTTTGGAGCGTCTTCCCGGCAAGGTCGCACATGATCTGACGACCCGGTTTCGACTGGAGCAAAAGCGCCTGGAAGACTTAAAAGACTGGCAAGGCTTCGCTACTCGCCCTAAACAGGAAGACCTGTGCGAACGCATGGAGCACCTGGCCGACCAGCACCTGGAGCCGCACCTGAAAGCTCAGCGGATTCGTGAATTACAAAAAGAGTGGCGCACACTTGGAGGCTCTTCCGACCAGTCCCTGTGGAACCGCTTCCGCGATGCGTCCGAAAAGGCTTACGGGCCATGCCGAGAGTTTTTCAGCGAAGAGGAAAAGCTCAAAGAAGTTAACCTCAACAAACGCCAAGAAATTGTTCACCAGTTACGCGACTTCATCGATACCGTGGACTGGGCGGCGCCGGACTGGAAACTGGTGGACAAGATCAACCGCAAAGCACGGGAGGAATGGCGTCAGTACTACCCTGTGGACCCTCAGCACGGCAAGCAGGCGCAGAAGCAATTCAACGAGCTGCTGAAGTCCCTGGATGAAAGGTTAAGTGGCGAAAAAGCGCGTAACCAAGCAATCAAAGCGGACATTGTCAAACGCGCAGAAGCTTTGATTGCAGAAGAAGATATTCGCACCGCCACCCATCAGGCCAAGGCGTTGCAAAAAGAGTGGCAATCAGCGGGAATCACCGACCATCGTGAAGACCGACGCCTTTGGAGCGAGTTCCGCAAAGCCTGTGATCAGATATTCGGTCGCTTGAATGAAACGCGCCAAAAGCATCACGAAGAACAGCAACACAATGTACATAGAGCGGAAGAGCTCGTTGCCGCCGCCATTGCTTTAGCAGAGCACCCTGACGATAGCACTGAAAGCACACTCGCCTCGCTCTCCGAGGCGTTCAGCGAATTGGGTCATTTGGGTGACCAAGGCAAGGAGTTACACAGTCGCTTCAAAAACGCCGCCAAGACCTGCCGCAAAGCGCTCGAACAACGCAGCAAAACGTCCTACATCCATTATTGGGGCGGCATTCTTGATAACGGCGCTTACATCCAAACCATGACAAACGCCCAAAGCGTTGAGTGGCCGACTGAGCTAAATGAGTTACAGGCTTCACATAAAGCACAATTTGAGAGCGCACTCTCCCATTTTGATCAAACGGGAAGTCTGAACGAAATTTCCCAAGACGACGCTCGCGACTTGGTGCTCACGGCAGAAATTCTGGCGGAGACAGAAAGCCCGACCGAAGAAAAAACCCGTCGCATGCAACTTCAAGTAGAGCGTCTTACCGCTGGCATGCAGCAAACCGCCCCTCTGGAAAGCCCTATTAATAAATTCGAACAGATCGTCCTGCAATGGGCGACCGCCAAAACTACGGACGATGAAGCGGCGCAAAACTTTGAGAAACGCTTGCGTGTAGCCTTGGAAGGCATTGTCGCTAAGTTGCCCTCACATACTCATCGCGATTGAAACACCCGCCGCACACTCGCCGCCACTGGATTTACGGCGGCGTAGCGCAGCGGAAAATACGCCTGTAGAGACTGGGCCCCGATAATATTTATTCTCGGTGCCCTTCTTTGACATAAGTGATCGCTTTGGCCACCGCCCCCACAACTTCCTCTTTCATTTTCAAGAACTCATCCGAAGAGAGATAGAACGCCATGTCCACGCCATGCCGGAAATAACGGGCCGGTAAGTGGTTTAACGCAATACAAACAATGTCCGTCAGAAAGTCCTCATCCGGCTCCTGCCCCTCCATCTGTCTAGCCAGTTCCTCCAGCACCAATTTTTCATAGTAGTTATAAACATTGTCGAGAATAGACATAGCGCCTCCAGATAACCCCTTTTCCACTCACATCTGTAATCTGATTCAGACAAACCGCTACAGCCCGTTTTGACGTCCGCCCCGAATTAGTCATCGGCAGACAAGTAGCGTCCGTCCATCTATTTATCAGAAGCAGCATGTCAGCCCTTGCTCTTCAGCGGCTAATCGCTACGCAGGCGCGCCCATGGGCCTGATCATTAGCCTGCCACTATCGTTACCATGCAATTAATAATAGACCAGACCACCCGCCCCGCCATTGTCTCTATCCCTGGCATGAGAAAACTGTATGTTTTCGCCAATGTGGTTGTTCGTTCCTGTCATTTCTCCGGAATAATCCCTCGCATAAGGTTAATAACATCACCAGCGTTTAATAAAACAAGAAGGTACGATCCATGGACACAGACGCTTTTATTTTTGACAGTGTTCGCACACCGCGCAGCCGAGGTAAAAAAGACGGAGCCCTATACGAAGTCAAACCTGTCGATCTACTTGCAGGAACACTAAAAGCCCTGCAGGAGCGCAACCAGCTCGATACGCAAGAAGTAGACGATATCGTTATGGGTTGCGTGACCCCCGTCGGCGACCAAGGCGCGGACATCGCCAAAACAGCCGCTCTGGTCGCCAATTGGAGCGATGCGGCGGCCGGCGTCACACTGAGTCGCTTCTGTGCTTCCGGCCTGGAGGCGGTTAATCTGGCAGCGATGAAGGTTCGCTCTGGATGGGAAGATCTGGTGGTTGCGGGAGGCGTTGAGTCCATGTCCCGAGCGCCAATGGGCAGCGATGGCGGAGCCTGGGCGCTGGACCCAGCGACCAATCTGCGCACGCACTTCATTCCACAAGGCGTCAGCGCCGACCTGATCGCAACGATTGAAGGTTACTCACGCACTCAGGTGGATGAGTTCGCGCTGAACTCTCAACGCAAAGCCTCAGAAGCGAGAAGTCAGGGATTCTTCAAAAAGTCCATCATCCCTGTTACAGACCAAAATGGTCTTATCTTGCTGCAGGAAGACGAATTGATACGCCCAGATACATCTCTAGATGGCCTGTCGCAACTAAAGCCTTCGTTCCAGATGATGGGAGAAATGGGCTTCGACTTTGTGCCGAAAGAGAAATATCCCTTTGTTGAGCGCATGACACATGTTCACACCCCCGGAAATTCCTCCGGCATCGTCGACGGAGCGGCGGCGCTGTTAGTTGGCTCGAAGAAAAAAGGCGAGCAGCTGAACTTGAGGCCGCGCGCCCGTATTGTCGCTACCGCAGTCACAGGCTCCGATCCCACCATCATGCTGACAGGACCAGCGCCAGCTTCCCGTAAGGCATTGCAAAAGGCGGGTCTGACCGTATCCGATATCGATCTATTTGAAGTGAATGAGGCTTTCGCTGCAGTTGTCCTTAAATTCCAAAAAGAAATAGGGGCGCCCGACGAGAAGGTCAATGTGAATGGCGGAGCCATCGCCATGGGCCATCCCCTTGGCGCAACAGGAGCCATGATCCTTGGCTCATTGCTGGATGAATTGGAGCGCCGTCAACTGCGGTATGGGCTGGCTACTCTCTGCGTAGGCGGAGGCATGGGCATCGCCACTATCATCGAGCGAGTCTGAATAGCGCGTCAAATATTACCAACGGACAATGACAGCGAGAGATCACATGACAGCCATACGCTACGAAAAAGACCAGGAAAACATCGTCCTTTTGACTATGGACATGCCCGGCCAAAGCGCCAACACCATGAATGCAGAGTTCCGCAACGCCTTCAGCAATACGCTGCAGCGCCTGCAACAGGAAAAAGATCATATTGCTGGCGTCATTATTACTTCAGCGAAAAAGACTTTCTTTGCAGGCGGCGACCTGAGAGAGCTTATCCAAGTAAAGAAAGAAGAGGCGCAGGACTTTTTGGCCATGCTGACAAACAGCATCACGCAACCCCTGCGCCAGCTTGAGCTGCTGGGGCGGCCCGTCGTCGCAGCGATCAACGGAACCGCATTAGGTGGCGGCTGGGAGCTGGCGCTGGCCTGCCACGCTCGACTCGCACTATCGGACGAACGCATTGAGCTGGGTCTGCCTGAAGTGACATTGGGGCTGCTGCCCGGCGGCGGCGGAGTAGCGCGTCTGCCCAGATATCTGGGACTGGAGAAAGCGCTCCCTCTATTACTGGAAGGAAAGAAATTATCTCCCCAAAAAGCTCTGTCGATGGGGCTGGTGCATGAGTTGGCGGAAAACCAGGAGGCGCTTATTAACGCCGCAAAAAGCTGGATTAAAGCGAACCCCGCTCCCAAACAGCCTTGGGATACACAGGGTTATAAGATACCAGGAGGGTCGCCCAGCCATCCCAAGATTGCACAAATGCTGGCGATCGCTCCCGCTATGTTGAAAACCAAGACTAAGGGCTGCTACCCCGCCCCGGAAGCAATTCTTTCGGCCGCGGTTGAAGGCGCTCAAGTCGACTTCGATACCGCCCAAAAGATTGAATCCCGCTATTTTACCTACCTCACTACCAGCCAAGTGGCTAAAAACATGATTGGAACCTTCTGGTTTCAACTGAATGACCTGAAAGCGGGACAAAGCCGCCCCAAAGACATTCCAACGCATAAAATGTCCAAAGTCGGCGTACTCGGCGCAGGTATGATGGGCTCTGGCATTGCTTTCGCCTGCGCGCAAAAAGGACTGCAAGTCGTTCTTAAGGATGTAGAACAAGCTTCTGCGGAAAAAGGCAAAGCCTATTCGGATAAAGTGCTTAGTAAAAAAGTCAGTCAGGGACGAATGAGTGAGTCCCAAAAACAGGAAGTGCTCGACCGCATTACGCCCACAACAAGCGTCGACCTGTTGGAAGGTTGCGACCTCATTATCGAAGCCGTATTCGAAAACAGCGAGCTAAAAGCCAAAGTAACTCAGGAGAGTGAGCCAAAGTTACGGCAGGGGGGAATCTTCGCCTCTAACACCTCTACTATTCCGATCACACAACTCGCCCAGGCCTCCCGGGATTCAGAGAAGTTCATTGGGCTACACTTCTTCTCCCCCGTCGACAAAATGCAGCTGGTGGAAATCATTCTGGGCGAGTCCACTTCACAAGAGACGCTGGCCAAGGCCTTCGATTTTGTCATTCAGATCGGCAAGGCGCCTATCGTTGTGAACGATAGCAGGGGCTTCTTCACCTCGCGAGTCTTTGGCGCCTTCGTCAATGAGGGCGTGGCTATGCTGGCTGAAGGCATCCACCCAGCAGCTATAGAAAACGCCGCTCAGCTTGCCGGGATGCCGGTAGGGCCGCTTGCTTTATCTGATGAAGTCAGCCTGACACTGATGACTCACATCAGAGACCAGTCCCGCAAGGACGTCGAGGCAAACGGGAAAAAATGGACGCCGCACCCAGCAGAGCATGTGATTGACGCCATGGTGAACGAGTTTGACCGCAAGGGAAAAGCCGCAGGAGCCGGGTTTTATGAATACCCGGCCAAAGGCGCCAAACACCTGTGGCCACAGCTCGTTGAGAAGTATACTGATATGGCGTTAACCCAAAATGTGGAACTACAGGAACTGAAGGAGCGACTACTGTTCATTCAGTCTCTGGAGACCATGCGCTGCCTGGAAGAAAAAGTCCTGCGCTCGGTCAAGGACGCCAATATTGGAAGCATCTTCGGCTTAGGCTTTGCTCCCTGGACAGGAGGCGCAATTCAGTACGCCAACCAATATGGTTTGCGTCAATTCGTCGAGCGAGCCAATACTTTGCGCCATCGCCATGGCGAGCGCTTCACGCCACCCGCGTTGCTTGTATCTCTAGCGGAGCAAGGTGGGATATTCGAGTAGCGCCTCAGCCACTCAGCTCTATACCCACGGAACCTTCCAGCACATCATACTCTCCGCCGGAAGGCGAAGGTATTTAGCTCGAAGAAATGAGACAAGGGAGAGGCCGTCCCTCTCCCTTGTCCTGCATAACGCGCCACATAATCACATTCCATCCAGCACACTGCAGCTAGCGCCTGTCCTGAGCGCCTTTTCACACCTTAAGCAATTAGCGGCCATTATGGATAGATTGTCATTTGCTTTTTTGCAACCCAGCATTAACTCTAGAAACTAGGTGTGTGTAAATCTTCATCGGCAATTCCAACACATGCAGACAAAATACACTTTTGATTGTCAGTCATTGCAAAGGCTTACAATTGGTGATGATTAGATACTAGTTGGAACGGCGTATCTGACCTACAATCAAAGTGTTAATACTGTATAAAAGCTGTGGAGTCTTTATACCCTTGCACAATTATCCCGGATTTAGTCGTGAATAAGTTTAAGCATATGTTTTTGTTACAACGCCGCAGTCTCTACGCTGTCCTGTTTACCTCACTGTGTTCACTGGCGCTGGCCGGCAACGCCGCTGTCGCTTCTGGAACGAAGACGGAAAACCCGGACTATCTCAACCTGTCCCCTACCGCGGACCAGGAAAAAGCCAGCAGAGACATCGCAAGGCAGCTGCAGTACGCACACTACCGCAGTCTGAAAATAGATGGCGACGTCTCCTCTGAGGTGTTGGATAACTACATAAAATACCTCGACCCGCAGCGAATCTACTTCACACAAAGCGATATCGACGAATTTGAAAACTACCGTTATCGACTTGACGGCGCTATCAAATCCGGCCAGCTTGACCCCGCATTCCGTATCTATAACCGCTTCCAGTCACGCATCGTCGGCCGACTCAATTACATCACCGGTCTTCTCGACACAGGCGTTGATAAACTGGACTTCAAGAAAGACGAAGAGATCCTCATCGACAGAGAGGAAGCGCCTTGGGCGAAGAGCGAGAGCGAGCTTGACAGCCTCTGGCGAAAACGCCTGAAAAGCGCAATTTTAAGCCAGCGCCTGCTGGGCAAAACGGATGAGGACATCAGTAACGGTCTGCGTAAGCGCTACGATAGCCAGCTAAGCCGCATTAAACAGTCTCGCTCCGAGGATGTATTTCAGGCGTACATGAACGCCCTGACGAATATTTACGACCCTCACACACAATATTTTTCTCCTCGCAACTCTGAAAACTTCAACATCAATATGTCCCTATCGCTGGAAGGCATAGGCGCCGTATTGCAGTCGGATAATGAACACACCAAAGTCGTTAGATTAGTGCCAGCGGGTCCCGCCGACAAAAATGGAAAACTCAAGCCTGCAGACCGCATTGTTGGTGTTGGGCAAGGCGATAAAGGCGACATTGTCGATGTGGTGGGCTGGCGCCTGGAGGAAGTGGTAGACCTGATCCGAGGCCCTAAGAAATCAGTGGTTAGACTGGAAGTTATTCCAGCGACCGCCAGTAGCGATTCCGAAACTCGCATTATCAATATTGTACGGGACAAAGTGGACCTTGAAGATCAATCCGCCCAGAAACACGTGCTCAATATAAATCGCGGCGGGCGCGAGTATAAGCTGGGCGTTATCGACATCCCCACTTTCTACGCTGATTTTCGCGCCATGCAATCCGGCGATCCCAACTATCGCAGCACCACGCGCGACGTAAACAAACTCTTGAATGAACTTAAAGCTGAAGGGATAGACGGTCTAATTATTGACCTCCGCGATAATGGCGGCGGGGCATTGCAAGAAGCGATTCAGCTTACCGGCCTCTTTATTCAGGAAGGCCCCACTGTACAAGTGCGCACGGCGGACAATCGCGTACGCGTATATGACGACCCGGACGAGCAAATCGTCTACACCGGACCTATCGCGGTAATGGTCAACCGTATGAGCGCTTCCGCGTCGGAGATTTTCGCCGCCGCCATTCAGGATTACGGTCGAGGCGTAATCATTGGCGAACAGACTTTCGGCAAGGGCACGGTACAGTCTGTACGCGGCCTTAGTCACGGCCAATTAAAAATCACCGAAGCCAAGTTCTATCGTATTTCCGGCGGCAGCACACAGCACAAAGGGGTAACTCCCGACGTTATTATTCCTTCCGCCATTGACAAGAGCGAGATAGGAGAAGATGCGCTGCCGCAAGCTCTACCCTGGGACCACATTGACGCCGTTGCGCATCGTAGATACGGGAACTTCAGCCCTTTGATTTCCGATCTGGCGAAAAACCATGACACCCGCATGGAGAAAAACGCCGAATACCAGGCATTACTACAGGAAATTGACTTCCTCAAAGAAACAAAGTCGCAAAAAACCATTTCTCTACGTGAAGATATTCGTAAGCAAGAGCTGAAAAGCCTGCAAGACCGCGAGCTTGCCTATGTCAACATGAAGCGCGCCGCCAAGAAAGAGGCTCAGTTTAAGACATACAAGGACTATGAAACATTTCAGGAAGAACAGTCCGCGCAAGCGCCCGCGAAAAAGGATCTCGATTTCGTAGCGCGTGAAACCGGCGAAATACTGGTAGACGTGCTGACCATGCAGCGACAAATCGCTGACTCTAAAAGCTAAACACGCCCTGGCGCTAGCAGAAACAGGTTGCTGCTAGCGTCATTGACTTCACTTATTTTTTAATCGACAGTGCAACAAGATATTCATGGTTGCAGGTGATCTTATGTCTGGAGACAATATCAAGAAGTCCAATGGACCAAAAATCAGGACTGACGCCAAGGACAGCGATTCGATGCCCCCAGCGCATAAATCATCCAGTAAAAACAAAAGCGACGCCCCCACAGTCAAAGGAGATGAGAGCGGCTGGTTTAATCGCATCAGTGAATTAACCACTTCCGCCCTGAAAATCGCCAGACTAACCACAGACAGTTCTATTCGCGTTGGCAAAACCATCCTGAGAAACCAGGACCAATTAAAACTTATGGCTGCCGCAGGCCAGTCTCTCAAGGACCTTCGCGAAGTTGCAGGTCTTACCATTCATGAACTCAGCGACTCTCTGAGTCTCAAAGACAAAAGCTTATGGGAGGCCGTAGAGAATGGTACGGCAACCATTTCTTTCGAACTGATTCTGCGTCTTGCCGCTTTATTGGCCCGCAATGACCCCGTTCCCTTTATCCTCAAATATACGCGCACCTATAATCCAGAGCTGTGGCGCATTCTTAACGACTGGGGCTTGGGACGGTTGCCGTTACAGTATGAGCGCGAGCGCAAGTTTATTAACATCTATCGACGTCACGACGCGGCGCGCCAGCTATCCGACGAAGGCTTCGACAAAGTACTGGAGTTTACGCAGAAGGCGTTTGAGTTGGGTCTGCATTTCGTTGCAGAAAACGAGCGGCTCAGCAAACCGAATAAGGACGCAAAGCAGGCGGAGAAATCAACTTCAGAAGAACCGTATCCCTCTCACAACGATAAGACGACCACGACCAGACACTCAGAAGCATCTAAAGTCGAGAAGGAATAGGATAAAACAGCTGTGCTTGTTGAGGCGATAATGGCCTTAAAAAAATCGCGCCCCAATATGGAGCGCGGTATAAAGCGAAAGAAATAAAGCAGATCGCCAGCTTAGTTTTCCTTGATCTGGCTACCTTTCATAGTAATCACGCCTGAGGCTTTGGTATTTACCTTATTGCCGTTAATAGTGATATCGCCATTCTTTTTCATCGTGATGCTGGCTTTGCCCACCTGCAAGGTGATTTCATTCTTAGCCGTAATCTGTACACTCTTCGCGTCAACAGAGTACTCTTTAGTAACGGATTCAGTATGCTTGCCTTTAATCGACTCGGTACGATCCTTACCAATCTCCACCGTTACATTTTTACCAACATTCAGTGATGAATTTTCGCCGATGACCTCGTCTTTGTTTTTGCCAATATCGATACTCTGATTTTCGCCAACAGTCAGGCTGTCGTTTTTACCGATATTGATAGTTCTGTTTTCACCCACTTCCTCAGTCTGATTCTTTACGACGCTGATAGACTGGTTATTGCCAACGCTTTCCGTGTCGTCATTTTCAACCGTAATGTCTCTATCTTTTTGGGCGTGGACCCGGATCAACTCTTCGCCTTTTTCATCAATGAGCATAATCTCGTTATAGTCCTCCGTACCTCCGCCTTTGGAAGAGCGCGACTTTACTCCTGTATGCGTCTTTTTGGCTGGCAACTCGTAAGGAGGCATTTGCTCCGCATTATATACGCTTCCAATGATCAATGGACGGTCAGGATCTCCCTCAAGGAATGAGATAACCACTTCCTGACCTATACGCGGAATATACTGCGCACCCCAATTCTTACCGCTCCATATTTGCGCAACCCGAATCCAGCAAGAGCTTTTATCGTCCTTCTTGCCCAAACGGTCCCAATAAAACTGGACCTTGATGCGTCCAAACTCATCCGTATAAATCTCATCAGCGGATGGACCAACAACCAAAGCGGTTTGTGTACCGCTTATTACCGGCTTCGGCGTCTTAATCACAGGACGCATGATCGTAGCGCTTGGCGCGCACTGCAGGGAGTTGGAATAGTGCGGCGCTGATTCAACGCCTGCGCGGTAGCTACCCTCCTCTGCGTTGTGCGTCACACTAGTGACCACATACTTCTCTTTACTTTCCTTGGAATCAGGGTGAACCCCAACCGTAAAAATGTAACCTGAACACATCGACGGGTAGTTACTCTCCGCGTTAACAAGAGAATAGCCGCTTTCCAATGTTTCCATACGCGTCTTTGCGTAACCATCGCCTTCGCCCTTCTGGGCGTATTCGCCGGGATAGTCGTAAACTTCAAACTTACTGATATTCGGCAGTTTGACTTTAGTTCCCTGGAAAACCGCCAAACTGGTGGCTGGCGTCTCAAAGTTGTAGTCGGTTAAAGAAACTTTTCCGCTGACAAGCTGGTAAGCATGCTCCCAACTACTGATCTTGAACTTGGTGTGAGCACCATCGGTGACATCCAAAGATGGTTCGGATACCGTTTCATACCCTTTGCCGTTATCGCTGAGCACCAGTGTGTGTTTGCCTTCCTCATGCTGGAAGTAGTAGAAAATTCCCTCTTCCTCCAACAGCCGTGAAACAAAATCGAAGTCGCTTTCACGATACTGAACACAGTAGACCCGGTTCTCATATGTTTTTTGCAGACGCCAGCTAACGTCTGAAAAACCTAATTCACTAAAGACTTTATCGATTATTTTTTGAACTGTCAGCTCTTGAAATATTCGGCAGTCGCGACGGTATTTGAGTAAAGAAAACCAGGGGACCATTTTAAGTCTGTATTCCCTGTAATGATTCTCTTCAATCTGGTGCGCGGACATCTGGGTTACGATGCCCGAAAAGTGCCTGGGCTTACTGGGGTCTGCATGTACGCTGATGGTGACTTCTTTACCAACGATAGCGTTTGGATCAATGTTGTAATCTGTACTCCAGACCGTCGCTGTCGTCTCAAACGGTTCTGACAGGCATTCCGTTACCTTGAGTTTTTTCATTACAAGCACATCCGCCCCCAACGGCGACTTAATCGTCAGGAGCTGTTTATCTTGCTTCGGTCCCGCCATGGTCTAACCCTTCCATCAGCATGATTAATTTTTTGTCGCCTCATTTTCGGTAAGACTAGAGGCCTGATTCAAATTCGGTTTTCTGCAATTCTATATGACCGCCGCACATCTTGCATAAATCGAGGGCGGGTCACTTATCACCATTACAAACAGAGCGTCAAAACTAACTGAAAGCCGTCAGTAATAGCTGATTTTTTACGGATTTTTGGGCGCAGACATTTAGCGAGAATGTCATACACAGAAGGCGTGAAATTAAAGAGACATCAAGAAAGTTCATCCCTCTGCGCTTTAGCTATTAACCAAGCCAAAGAGCCCTGATTCTACGCAGTATGCACAATAACAAATGCAACGACATATTGAGCACGCTACGACTCAAAGCCGAGCACTAGAAACGGCTTAAATTCTATCTCATTGGAGATTATGCCTACACCAGCCATAGGGATGAGATTTGACCAGAGCACTCAAACAAAGGTCATGAGTTTGCTTTACCATAAAGCTTTTCATCGTCGCAGCCCCCTTCACATATGGCCTAGGCCATACCCCCTCTTGCCCTGCCATAACAAGACAAATACCATTTCATTCCAAAAACACAATTGCACTAGCCCCTAGGGCATTATTGAACACAGGTTTAAGGAGTAACAGTGAATCAGACGTCCCCTTCGCAGAAGGTCGTTAACGACTTATTCCGCATCGCGGAGTTACTGCGCTATACAGAACAGATCACCCCATACGGGTATGCCTGGCTGATGGAGTTTTGCGCAAATGTAGAAGCCAAAGAAGATGAGCGACAATTTAGCAGCACAATCCCCTCAATTCAGCCAATGACCGGCATCACCCCAGAGCCGTCTGCGACGACTCAGTTATCCCGCAGAAACGGCTAAATAAACCGCCAGCACGGATATAACCTATACGCCAGGGACTTGGCTTTAACTTTAAACGCCAGAAGCGACCTGAAGCTCCTTCCTCACTTTCCCCATCCATTCTGCAAAACCCGCATCCAATTCTTTCGCTTCGTCATCAAGCCAGTCCTGATAATCGTCGTATCGACCAAGCCGGAACCATAACACTAATCGCTCAATGTCGTCTGGACGCTGCTCGAACATGTAGCGCACCGCCCAATAACCCCAATGATAAATACGCGACTCATCGCTATTGTAGTTAGAGTGTAAAATGTCTGAAAAACGCACTGTTTCGGTCAGAGCCGCGTCTTCCGCATCTGGATAGTGATCCAAAAAGGCAATGTACTCAGCGACGCCTTCGGCCCACCACACATTATCTTCAACGTACTCCGACTCCAAGCCATACATGGTGTATCGCCCGTCCAGATAATGCACAAACTCATGATCCAAGTTCAGTATCCGATGGGAGTCTGAGACCTCCTCAGACTGATAAGCCAATACCCGCGCCTGATTAGCTTCATCAAAGGGATCGCCCTCATAGAAAACACCGCCAGCGGTCACTGCATCAGAGTCAAACAATAGCCAACCCAAATCAGAGAAGGTGTCTGAGTCTTCAAATATAACCATTTCCAGAGTGTCATTCTGGTCGTCAGAAACAGGCTCTCGCTCACTGTTCAGCATCTCGTGGAAGATATCTTCGCGCCGGGACAAAGACTCGCAGGCTGAGTCAAATTGCTCCTCCGTCATAGATTGGGCGCGTATTCTAACCGTCCCGCCACACGTACGCTCTCGGCGTAAAACAGTGGTTTCAACGCGCTTTCTATACTCACAGGCATTGTACTGTCTGCAGTTCGCCTTATCGTAATAATCCACTGAGCCAGCCAAAATACTCCACACGTTCGCCGTATCACGGCTCAGGTCATACCTGTTCATCAGACTACGTATGAAGCGCCCCGTATCGTCCCTTATCGCGTTATACTGCAGAAAGCGCCCGAGCTCTTTGGCGGCATTCATCAATAGATACTCGCGGCCGCCTGCCAACCACGAGTCTTTATCAATTATGAAACGATAGAGCGCATTAGGATATTGCGAGTCATGAGAGGCAATATCGATAAAGGCTTCATTGTCATGACCTTTATAGTAGATATTGAGTAGCTCATTTAACGCCGAATCATAGCGCCCACTAGCATTAGTCAATGAGCTCAACTTATCCAGCCAAGCGACGGAGGCGCTGACGACCTCCCCCTGATTACCGGAACTGTTCACCAGCTTTAAAGACAACTCCGCCAATCGTGCACTACCTGCCCTGGCAGCGCTCTGAAAAGCATTATTGGTAACCTGAACGGCGGCTACCGCAACCTGTTTCTGCAACGCCTTTCCATATAGCTTCTTCTTACGCGAGCGACTTCTTTCCTGCACATATCCCGCATGCAAGTATTGAATGAGGTTCGCCAGCTCATAGACGTTATCGTCTCGAAAATAAGACGACTCTGAAATAGCTGCTTGCGTAATGGCGGACATATTGGCTTCTGAAAAGATGCTGTGACGAGCTTGCTCCTCCATTGAGAGCATTTCCCTCACACAACCATGATCCATTTCCCATATGGCCAACACAAACTCGTCACCTGAAAGCACCGCCATTCCATCCAGATAGCAGTCAGACTCCCTCTCTTCCTCGTAGGAGAGTTCATCCTCTTTTGCTCGATTGTATGCCGGTAGCGGCGGGGGTAATTCCGATAACTTTTCCGGCTGCTCCGAGTTGTGTCGAAAATACTTTAAAAACTCCACGCCGCCCTTCGACCACGCCATAACGCTTATGGTGAGAATGAAAAAGATAGCGCCAACCACAATGGGGGCTCTAAACCATCTGTTTGCTGGCGTCATTACAATTCCTAAGGTGGCTTTCAGCTTATAAGAAAGAATACATCGCGGATTACGAAGGTCGCCGCGTGGGCAAGGAATATAGCCAGACCTGTGCGGTCGGTCTGTCTAAGAAAAGCATCAAATTGTATCAGATCGCCAAACCGGTACTGCATTTAAGCAGGCATTCAAGCCACTGGATCTCTTTCTGCGCAGCAACAATTGTTCAGGTCAAAATTCAACAGACTTACTTAAACAGTGGTGAGTCATCTGTGTTTTCATCTTAATCCTCAGTGACTTAGACATTTTTTCTTTACTTGCCCCACCCATTACTGTATACATAAACAGACATGGATAAACATATAGTACACACAGATTATTTCAGACCTTTTGGGGTCGCCGGAGGGTGGAGTGATTAAGCTGACCAAGCGCCAGGAGCAGGTTCTACAACTGATTCGCGAGCATATAGAGGAAACAGGTTATCCACCTACCCGGGCGGAGATTTCCAATCGCCTGGGCTTTCGCTCGGCTAACGCAGCAGAAGAACACTTGAAAGCGCTGGCGAGGAAGGGCGCGATTGAAATGGTGCCCGGGGCTTCTCGCGGCATTCGACTGCCAGTGACTGAAACGCAAAACCAGGGTATTCCAATAGTTGGCCAAGTAGCGGCGGGATACCCCATTCTCGCGCAGGAAAATATTGAAGAGTATTGCGAACTCCCTTCATCCTTCTTTACCCCTTCCGCCGACTATTTTCTTCGTGTCAAAGGCATGAGCATGAAGGACATCGGAATTCTTGATGGCGATTTGCTGGCCGTACACCGCACGACAGATGTCCACAATGGACAAATTGTGGTGGCGCGTATTGGCGATGAAGTGACAGTAAAACGCTTCCAGCGCCAAAAGAACAAAGTGCTTTTACTGCCGGAAAATGAAGAGTTCGAGCCGATTGAAGTAAACCTGTCACAACAGCCGTTGGACATTGAAGGACTGGGCGTCGGCGTCATTCGCCGCTAACAATGAACCGACAGAGCGCCGACTGCCTCTAATTGGCAGTCGGGGACTTTAATGAACAGTTTTCGGTTTTTCTTCCGCTTCTGACTGGCGGATTGCCTCCTCCCGCATATCTCCCACCAACTTAATAGCGGCATTAATCATAGCGTGAGCGACAGCCGCATCATTTTCCGCCAAATACGCCTTGGCTTCCTGACCAAAGCTGATTTTCACCAAATGTTCGCTGCCGCCCCCCATGGGTTGCAGTGCGAAGTCGCCATTCGGCAACTGAACAATTTCAAAGAAGCTTGATGCCATTTCCAAATCTCCTACTCGTAAGTTCTCACTGAAATGTTTTCTATCGTTCCAATACCCAGGAACGAACACATCAGAAAACTAGCCACAGGCGCCTCATTCATTTTCCTAAGCTGTTATCAGTCGAGGCCTGAGAGGGTTTCTTTCATTCAAGCTTACCTCTACCACTCAAAACTGTGCTCTCTCATCTCGTTGATGAACGCCTGCATGGACTCCAGTATCACCACTAACTCCATTACATAGGGAGCTGACGTGGCGGCGATAATATTTTCATTTTGCGGCGTTTCATTTTTTCGGGGGCGAGATATTTCCCCAAATTGTTTCAGCAGTTGAGCCAGCCAGGAATCGGGTTGAGCCGCCGTCAGCTTCATGCTGATTACTTCTGGCGATTCAACTTCCAACTGCCCTTCCAAGTCAGCGAGCGTCTCAATTTTAACTTTGATGCGACGCTGCTCCGCAAGCTCATTCAAGAAGCCGACATATGCCTGCTGCAGAAAACGCAAAGCCGCCCGTCCGGCGCATTGCTTTTCCGCCACCGTTGAGGATGTATCCCTCCACTGCAACTGCAGCTTGGCGAAAAACAGGTTTTCATTAACATAAGTCAGCCACTTATCGGACATACCTTAACTCATCAACAATAGCTCTTTGTTAGTGTATAGGTTTTTAACCATAAGTTCTTTAATAAAAAAATTCCCCTCCGGACTATTTCCTGAGGCGCAATTCCGATTCGTTTAGACGCCTAAATTTCCTACCATTGCTGACTCCCCCCGACTCAGGCTTCCGCAAAAATGGCGACAAACTATCAGCAGCCCCTTTCTCATAGCTTAGCACCCGATCCTCAGGCTCGCCCCTTACACAAGTTAACGTTCAGCAGCAACCCGCCATAAACGCTAACAAAGGCGCTAGTGAGAAAACTAGAATAATATTTTAGACTGCTATAATTTTGTCCAGGGAGAGAAAGTAAGGGAACTGTCTGTTACTTCTAGAAAGAGAGTGAGAAAGACATGGCTTATAGCCGTAACGCAAGAAAAAATATAAATAACGCACTGGTATTACTCGTATTTTCACTAATCGCGCAAAACGCCCCAGCTAAGGCGCCGCCGGATCAGGTTGCACGTTTGGACCGGGATCTCACGCCGCTTGGCGCCGAGAGGGCCGGTAGCGAAGGGGGGGAAGTGCCCTCTTGGGATGGAGGCATTAAGCAGCCGCCTGCGAATTATAATCCAGATAAATGGCATGCTGACCCCTTCGATGCGGACGTTCCACGCTTCATCATTAACGCCGGCAATGCACAGGATTATTCAGACAAACTGACCGAAGGCCACAAGGCTCTGCTGCAGAAGTATCCAAGCGATTACATTCTAAAAGTGTATCCCAGCCGCCGCAGCGCGTCTTACCCTGACCACGTCTACGCCGCTCTGAAACAAAACGCCGCCAAGGCGGAACTGATGCCTCGCGGAACCGGCGTTAAAGGCTCTTTGATCACCAGTCCGTTTCCGATCCCCAATCAAGGAGTGGAGATTATCTGGAATCATATCCTGCGCTACCGTGGCGAAGAGGCCGCCTTCCGCTCTTCGTTCGCCGCCACACTCCCGGATGGTTCCTACACGCCGGTGACGACAGATTATGAGTATTTCTTTGTGTATGCTCAGCAGCACAATCGGCCGGAAGACATCGACAACAAAATCTTCTACCTCAAAACCGAGGTAGTCGCACCCGCCAAGCTGGCTGGCACCATGAACCTGGTGCACGAAACGCTGGATCAGATTCGCTCTCCCAGACAGTCCTGGCGCTATCAGGCAGGAGAACGTCGCCTGCGACGCTCCCCTAACCTGGCTTACGACGCCGAGGCCCCAAATAGCGAAGGGCTGCGCACTACCGACCAGATTGATATGTACAACGGAGCGCCGGACCAATATGAATGGACGTTGATCGCCAAGAAGGTCATGTATGTGCCTTACAACGCTTACCCATTGCACTCCAGCAATTTACGCATGAACGATATCGTGCGTCCCGGCCACATCAATCAGGAACATGCGCGCTACGAAGCGCATCGGGTGTGGGTGGTGGAAGGCATCCTGCGCGAAGGGCTGGGTCACATCTATCACAAGCGCCGCATGTACTTTGATGAGGACTCATGGCAACTGCTGGTTGCGGAGGATTATGACGATAAAGGTGAACTGTGGCGCGTATCGGAAGCTCACTTGGTGAATTACTACGAAGTGAAAGCCCCCTGGACCACGCTGGAAGTTATTTACGACCTGAAGTCAGGGCGTTATTTCGTCGATGGCTTGGATAACGAAGAAAGGCCTCGCGACTTTGCGCCCGGGCTGAGAGATAGCGACTTCTCGACTTCCGCGGTACGCCGCGCCGCCAGACGCTAATGGTTATCCATTAGACTCCTATAACCCATCTTTCTCCCACTAAAAAAGGCCGCTGATTATAGCGGCCTTTCTATTGCTGCAACTCAGACAGCTATGCGCGGCTTAGCCCGCGTTAGAAAGCTCAAGCAGCAGTTTATTCAGACGGCTTACGTAGCCAGCGGGATCTTTCAGGTTCTCGCCGCCAGCCAATCGCGCCTGATCAAACAACACCCAGGTCAGATCTTCAAAGCGCGCGCCCTGCTCTTCACCCAGCTTTTTCACCAGAGGATGCTCAGGGTTGATCTCAAAGGTCGGTTTGTTCTCGGGCAACGCCTGACCCGCCGCTTCCATGATGCGGCGCATTTGCACGCCCATGTCGTAAGCGCCAACCACCAGACAGGCGGGCGAGTCGGTCAACCGGTGAGTTACACGCACTTCTTCCACGTGGTCTTTCAGCACTTCCTTCAAGCGGTTCAGTAAAGGTTCGGCTTCTTTTGAAACCTCTTCCTGCTTCTCCTTCTCCTCCTTGTCTTCAACCTCGCCCAGATCCAATTCGCCTTTGGCGATATCCTGGAAGTGCTTACCGTCAAACTCATTCAAATGGCTCATCAGCCACTCGTCAATACGGTCGTGCATCACGAGCACTTCAATGCCTTTCTTGCGGAAAATCTCCAGGTGCGGGCTCTTCACGCCAGCGCTGTAGGACTCGGCGGTGATGTAATAAATCTTATCCTGCCCTTGCTTCATGCGGCTGACATAGTCTTCCAAAGACTGAGTCTGCTTGTCGTCGTCCTGATGCGTGCTGGAGAAACGCATCAACTTGGCGATTTTCTCGCGGTTAGCGAAGTCTTCTGCCGGTCCTTCTTTCAGAACACGACCGAATTCATCCCAGAAGGACTGGTATTTTTCCGCATCGTCAGCAGCCAGCTTGGACAGCATATCCAGCACACGTTTGGTCAGGGCCGAACGCATGCTTTCCACCGCCTTGTCGTTCTGCAGAATTTCCCGCGATACGTTCAGGGACAGATCGTTGGAGTCCACCACACCTTTTACAAAACGCAGGTACAACGGCAGGAACTGCTCGGCGTCATCCATAATGAAAACACGCTGGATGTATAGCTTCAGACCACGGGGCGCTTCGCGATTCCACAAATCATAGGGCGCTTTAGCAGGAACATACAGCAGACTGGTGTAGTCCAGCTTGCCTTCCACACGGTTATGAGCCCACAGCAATGGATCGCTGAAATCATGAGCAATGTGCTTGTAGAATTCTTTGTAGTCTTCGTCTTTGATCTCGTTACGAGGCAAGGTCCAGAGAGCTGTCGCTTCGTTAACCGATTCGAATTCAGGCGCGGATTCCGCCTTCTCTTTGCCTTCTTCCTCTTCCCCAACATCCATATTTTCTTTGATCATTTCAACCGGAAAGGAAATATGGTCAGAGTATTTTTTCACCAGACTGCGCAAGCGCCAGCCGTTAGCGAACTCTTTCTCTTCTTCTTTCAAGTGCAACACAATACGCGTGCCGCGCTCTTCTTTGGTCACAGTTTCAATGGAGAAGTCGCCTTCTCCTCTGGACTCCCAGCGCACCCCTTCTTCAGGTTTCGAGCCTGCCCGTCGGGTGTAAACCTCCACTTTGTCGGCGACGATAAAAGCGCTGTAGAAGCCGACGCCGAACTGACCAATCAGACGTGAATCCTGCTTTTGATCGCCAGTCAGGCTGGAAAGGAACTCTGCTGTACCGGATTTGGCGATGGTGCCCAGATTCGTCACCACTTCATCACGGTTCATGCCGATACCGTTATCCGATAAAGTGATAGTCTGCGCTGTTTCGTCAAACTCCAGGCGAACTTTGAGGTCGTTGTCGCCTTCGTAAAGATCTTCTTTGCTCAACGCCTGAAAGCGTAACTTATCCAAGGCGTCCGACGCGTTGGAGACCAGTTCGCGAAGGAATATTTCCTTGTTGCTATAGAGCGAGTGAATCATCAGGTGAAGCAGTTGCTTCACTTCAGCCTGAAAGCCTAAGGTTTGTTTTTCTGTTGCAGTCGTCATCGGTCGACAAACTCCTGGCGTAAGTCCGTATCGGAAACAAGTGAAATAATATTGATTGCAGGCCGGCGATTTATCCGGCTCTTGTGGCCAGAAAGTGGGGGCGAATATGGATATTTCAACCGTTTCGGAGCTATGCTCACATTTTCATGACTAACAAATGCGAGAAACCCTGTGGGAGATGTCATTCCATTCAAGAGGCCGTCCCTGAAGAAGAAAGCCAAAGGTAAAACCTTGTGTCGCAACGGCTTTCACAAATGGGAAGTCAGTAAGGAAAAGCAATTCGACGTAAAATCAGGCAAGCTGGTGACGGTATACCGTTGCGCCCGCTGTGGCGAACAGAAAGTGCTCGCGTTGTAACGCCGCCGAACGCTCAACGCCCCGGCCAGGGCAAATCCCAAGGAGACGCCCACTCCTCCTCCAATAAGTCGCGCAACGCCTGGGACACAAACAGCTCTCCAAACTGCGGCGGACGGATGATCGCCAAGCGCTCCCCTTTATAACTGAAACGCACGCCATAAGCGTGCAAGTATGTGCGGTCAAAATCCCTGGCCGCCTTTCCCGCATATAATTCATCCCCGGCGATGGGCGCCGAGATACTTTTCAACGCAACGCGAATCTGATGCGTTTTCCCCGTTAATGGACGCACGATAAACGCCCTGACGCCGGGCATTAGGGTGTGGCTGAAGAATTGGGTGACGGCGGGATTTTCGCGCCCCTGGGTTAATTTCCAAGCGCCCGCGCGCGCCTTTTCCATATCGCCGATAATTTTACCCTGCTTTTTTTGTGGCTTTTGCCCAGACAGGGCTAAGTAAAATTTCTCAACTTGGCGGGTGCTGAACTGTTCGGTCAATTCGCGAGCTAACGCTGGTGTTTTCGGCAGCAATAATAATCCAGACGTCACTTTATCAAGACGATGCACAGGATAGACGCGGACGCCTAAGGCATCCGCCACACTGGAGCAAAGGCCCTGCACACCGTCTTCATCATGAAAAGATATTCCTGGCGCTTTATCAACGACCAGCAAGTCATCGTAGTCGGCGACTATTTGAAAAGAGGATGCATTCACCGTTTCACTCCACATCGGCCAGCAGGTGGAGCGGCAGTTTACCCCAGGTGTTTTCAATGCACGAGTGGAGACCGCCGAAACCAGTTAAAACACATTATTACGGCGTTGCGATCAATTAACGCCGAGAAGGCAATCCATTGCGGGAGAGAGACGCGTCTGGGATCAGGCTCGACTGCGATAGTCTTCGAGAGAGATAACTTCGGCATTGGAAACCGGGGCGGCTTCCGCCTCAGCCAAAGCGAAGTCATAACGCTCGTTCAAACAGTAACGCAGCTCCGCCAGGGACTCATGCATTAACTGACTGATCTTGATGCATGCCGCCAAGGGGGTCTTGGCTCTGGCGCGGGTCATATCAACCTTGAACTGAAGTCCACGCAGCTTACGCTGGCAGTCAGTCCGGGCGGAGGTGATGATGTACTCCACCATCTCTTCTCTTAGTGCTTCCAATGCTTCAGGCCTTTGTTTGGCCATTTCAAGCAATTCATCAAAATGTGGAAGTTCCATTCTAAGCTCTCTTACTACACAACAGCCTGATTCGGCTTTCATACTACCAGCGGCTTTTTGTTACTACTCAGCAGCCACCTGCTGAAAAGCGATAGGCTCTTAAGCTTCAAGCCGGTCTCACCCAGCGCTCAAGACATGGACCCAACCAGAAAAAGCCACACCCTTATTGTTCAGTTTTTAACCATATTTAGATAGTACAAGTCTGCTTTTGACCTGTACACATAAAATGCATTCTACCAGAAAAAAATGGCATGTTACATTGTGTAAGTTTAGTTATATCTGTGTAATCAAAAGGCTTTATATACAAGCCGGTTAGCATTACAAGCTAAGGTGAATGTGCAGATAAACAACCTAAGTGGTCTAGGAAAGATGGGGAAAAAGGCAGGCGCCTGTTAATAAAAATGTGAGGTTGAACACGCTCGGAAGGCCATTATGTGGACAGTTTGAAGCCTGGTAACAAACTGATTCAGTTTCCACTGAACAAACTGCGAAAACTTTTTAATCGGGCTTGAACGCGATCACGAGCAAGATGATAGGGAAACAACGTAACTCCAAGCCCCAGATCCATAACTAATTGAGAACGAGGAGCCTGTTCGTACATGCTCAGATAAGCCCCCGCCATGGCGGTGATGGAGCGACTCAAGTGCAGATAGTCACTTTGCACGATAATCCCAAGCTGATAGGTATTGGATAACAAGTGCATCACTGTCTGTAGCCTCCGCTGAATACCTTTCGCTCCTTCCTTATACAACTGTCTCAGAGCCTGGGAACCCAGTGGCGTGACGCCCTTTTTCTTTAGCGTATCCTGTAAGGCGGTGCGAATGGTCTCTTCGCGGTTGCGGTTATCTTCGGGATGGGTGCTCATTTCTATCAACGCATGTGTCAGGCGATCTACGTCGGCCGTCAGCGCTCCATAGACATAGTCCCACACCAGCGGCCACTTGCCCCGCATATCCACCACGTTGCCCCAGTCAATCAGAAACAGGCGACCTTCAGGCGTCACCATGATATTGCCCGGATGTAAATCACCGTGAAACTCTTGATACACCAAGACATGCTGCAGAGTGGTGAATAGAAAACGCTCCGCGACTTTCCGCCGCAGGTCTTCCTTCTCCTGTCCCGCCACTTCCCGCAGCAGGCGATCTATCGACAACGCCGTTTCCAGATATTCCATTTCAATAATGCGGCCAGTGGCGGAGTATATCTGCGGTACGGACCAGTTATCGCTGTCCAGAGAACGTCGATAAAAGCGCTTTTGTATCGCCGCTTCGTCTTCAAAATTCAGCTCTTGTTCGAACCCCCGCGTAAACTCTTTAACCTGGCGGGACATCGCCTCCAAGAATGGAAGCAGTTTGGTGTGGGGAGCCCAATACTGGCTCGATATCAACATCAATTCCAGGGCCAACGCCCCCATCTGAAACTCCCGTTCGAGATTATGTCTGGACACCTTCACGACAACCGGGATCAACATTTCAACCCCTTCTTTACGTACAGGTTTCTTCGCCGCATAAACAGAGCCGATGGAGCCTGAGCGTATGGGCTTGGCGGCGTCGAATCCAAAATAAATTTCATCGGGAAGCTTGCCGTAGCATTCAATAAACGCCTGATTCACTTCCTCTACCGTCATTGGCTGCACGTCTTCCTGAAATACTTTCAGCTCGGTCGCGATTTCGTCCGGTAGGAACTCTGCGTTAGCAGCGGCTACCTGCGCCATTTTGATGAACAAAGGGCCGAACTCGCGCACCATTTTCGCCACGATCTGCGCCTGCCCGGCGAAATCACGCGGATCGGTTTGTAAAAAAGGCTTGATATAACGGATAGCGCGGATCTGCCGCCGCAAAATCGCCAGGTCGCTGCGCAGTACTCTCGCCTTCTGCGCCATCTCGCTGATAGCGTGATTATTCACCTGACGCAGGTGCTTGATGCGATTAATGATATCCACCAGTAACGGCTCATATGCGCGTAATACGGAGCGGATGATATCCAGGTTGAGCTCGACCAACCCTTTCAGTTCCGGCGCGCTGATCAGCTCATGAAAGAACTGCCAGAATTCGTTAACAATGGCTTCAGGAATTTCCACCGGGCTCCGCGACACCGTCTGCTTGACCAAAAACTGAATCAGGCCCTCTGTCGTCTCTTCATTGGGGATCAGTTTGTATTTGCGCAGATAGCCCGTCAGGGCTTTGGACTGTTCAGAGATGGGATGCTGGTAGAGGGCTTCAAATAGCAGGTCCAGTTCGCAGGCCAGCTGCTCTCTGTCAATGGGATCGTCGCTGAGAATTAACTGGCCAATGGGGAGAAAGGACTTAGGCAGCTTTATCGTACTGACCGCAAACTGGCCAGCTCCCCGCAACACCCTGTCAGTTCGTTGCTTTAAAACCGGAAAGTTGATCTCGATGAACTTCTTTGGGTCCGATTCACTCATGTGGGCGCCAGAGCCTGATGCTGTCCATAGTTTGTTGTATGAAGTCCGACAAGCTCCAAGCTTATCAATATCATTCGAGGCAAAAAAGCAGTCTAGCACTTATCCACCAAGCGAATAGATAAAGTTTGATGGAGTTGGCCAAACTTAAAATGACCACTAGTCATTTACATTGATACACTGCTATTCGAATCCTGCCAGGCGCTCCAGCATGGGGATCGCTGCATGGCCTCAGTCATTTTCGAGCGATTACACGAGGATCTTACGAACAGACACAGAAGATAACGGGGGAAGGATTATGAGTGCGAAAACTGTATTGATTACGGGCGCCTCATCTGGCATCGGTTTAGCCTTGGCGCGAGTATTCGCCCGCCATGGCTGGAATCTCGCGTTGGTCGCCCGACGCAACGACAATCTGGAACGTTTGGCCGCAGAGCTGAAAGAGAAATATGAAACGGACAGCCAGTGCATCGGTTTTGACCTGACCTCTGATAACGCCGCGCGAGCGCTGTACGATGAAGTGCGTTTTCGCAACTTGCAGATAAACTGCTTGGTGAACAACGCCGGACGAGGGTATTTTGGCTCATTTATCGAACGTGACTACCAACTCGAAGAGGAAACCATCTACCTTAACGTGACCGTGCTCACCTCGCTTTGCAAATTGTTTGGCCGCGACATGGTGGAGCAAGGCGGCGGTCGCATCCTGAACATCGCCTCCATCGCCGGTTTTATGCCAGGGCCGAATTTCGCGGTATACCACGCCACCAAAGCTTACGTGTTATCGCTGTCGCGGGCGATTCACACTGAACTCAAATCACAGGGCGTCACTGTTACCGCATCCTGCCCCGGGCCCACGGAAACCGAGTTTTTCGACAAGGCGGGAACCGGCGTACTGAAAGCGATGGAGTACATCCGCCGCATGCCAGCGGAAAAAGTGGCGGAGCAGGCTTACGACGCGACGTTGAAAGGCAAGCCCGTTGTGGTCCATGGGATGCTCAACAAGATGATGGTGGAGTCGCCGCGTCTGGTTCCGAAGAGCTGGGTTGCGCCTGTCGTGAAGAGCCTGATGCGATAATTACAGGCCCCATTACTCAGCGGGCGCCTCTTTCAATCTGCGCCATTCTCTGACCGCGTCCGGGTCCATGCGGAAGTAATGCAGGACCTGAGACGCCACCAACAGACTGATCACCCCCGCAGCGATAAACAGCCCGTCATAACCCAGCATCTTGGCGACGAAGCCGCTGAATACGCCCGCCGCGCCGGAAACAATCACCTGAATACAGGCCTGCAGCGTAAAGTCCGCGCCTTCGTGTTCTTTGCGGCAGTAGTGCATCATCATGGCGAACAAGGCGACATTGGCCATGCTGTCGACTATCTGTTCGAATATGGCGACCGCCAGCACAATCGGCATCTCCGCCTCGCCGCCGCTGACAATGGCGTACATCGCCAGCGCGAGGGCCTGCAACAAAGAAAGCGACACCAGGCAGACCCTGGGACCGAAGCGATCATAAAAACCACCGCCGGCGAAAACCGCCGCCACGCCAACTAACGAGGACATCAGCGTCACCACACCCACATCCGCCAAGGACAACCCTTTATCCACCAGCATCGGCTTGATCATGCCTGATGCCAGACTGTCCGGCATCTTGAATAGCAGTAGCACAGCAACCCAGTAGATCATGCCGGGCTGGCGCAGGAAGGACAGGTAAGTATTTAGGATCAGCGCCAGACTCACTGGCGACTTGTCCTTCACACCCCCCGGGTTTTCGTCCGTCGGCGACAAATCGCCCAAGGGGCGCTCATCAAACAGAAATATCGGAATCAGACAGCACGCCAGAATCGCCGCCATACTATACAGGCTCAGGCTCCATCCTATTCCATCAATGGCCATCAACAGTAAGCTGGCGCTGACGATCATACCCACCTTGTAACCGCCGACCTGCAAAGCGTTCCCCCACCCTCTCATCGGCGGCGGCAACAGCTTCACCGCTAACCCATCCGTCGCAATATCCTGAGTGGCCGCGCCAAAGTTCATGCTCACCAGAACCAGCATAAACAGCAGAATAGACCAGCTACTGAGCTGCCCGGGATTCATCGACCCCAACCACAGCAGCAACCCGCTGACGACGCCTATGGCGAGAATAATCCAACCTCTATGCAATCCCAGCTGGAACAAGTTGTAGCGATCCACCCAAGGCGCCCATAAAAACTTCAGCACCCATGGGAACGCCAGCATTTTGATCAAGCCGATATACTCCAACGGAACGCCATGCTCCCGCAGCACAGGCGGAATCACATGCACCATCAAACCTGCGGGAAAACCCTCAGCAAAATAGAGACTTAACAAAAGCACAGAATGAAAGGGCGTAAAGCGCATGGGTTATTAAACGTCATTGGATTTAGGGTAGATAACGCGGCTCTTATTCTACCTGCAGGATGCCACATCATGGCGCACAGGAGACTTTGATCCTGAGCGGAAAATCTCTTTATACACGGTTGCAGGCATCTATCGTAGCGCCCGAGGAAAAACAAGCAGTTTTCGTGGGACACCGCACGACCTATTCCATAATGCTGATTTGGGGCGGAACAAATTTTAGCTACGATGCCACCTGATGCCTTTAAATATGGAGGTTTACTCTTTAACGCCCGGGACTCTCTGGGGCATCACAACCCAGCATGTTCTTTTTATCTTCAACTTTATGCGTAAATATCGAGCAAAAAAACGAACTTTGGTAGCTTTTCGCATAACTCTTTAACTAGCCTTAAAGGTGAATGTAATGGGATTACGATATATATTTTTCGGCGGCACAAGAGAGAAAAATGCAGACGGTAGCAAAAGACAGTTAGGCGCAGGCAAATCGCACTATGTGATTACAAAGTAGCCAGACCCGATAGCACTTTTTTTAAGTAACCATGGTCCCAGCCCGCTCGTAGCCTCTTAGTTTTTATACCTCCTTTGTCCGTCTTCTCATTCTTCAATAAATTCAACGCTATATGTCTCAACACCGCTAGATTCTCCGCGCTGTGTCCCATGCGATGCCGTGAGTCATCCTCTTTAAACGCTACATCCAGCACCCAATGCAGTTTGTTCTCTATGTGCCAGTGCTTTCGCGTCGCATCCAGGAAATATCTCGCATCCCCCTCTCGACTCGAAATATACAAGCGGCGCTCCAGCGTTCTTTGCCCTGACTCCATTCGCTCTGTTTCTACGACGATGAAACTCTTCAGGTCTTGCCAGCGACTTTGTTGCTTTTCCAGACCCTCCAGACTCGTTGAAACGCGGCAGCGCCGCTTCTCCTCCTCAGCACGCCCTGGTTCGCATACAAAGTCGACAAAATCCTCGCCGAAGCCTTTAGCCTCAGCCTCCACGTACCGGTCGTGAATCGCATCGTGTAATGAGGCCTGGTTTTCTTTCACGCCTACCAAATAATCTGCTTCCGCGTGACGGATATGCTTCACGATCTCCCGCTGGCATCCCATCGCGTCCAAGGTGACGAGACTTCCTTTTAATGACAATGCCTTCAACAGTTTAGGAATAGCAGTGATCTCATTGGATTTTTCCTGAGTTTTCACCTGTCCCAACACCAGTTCGTTCGCTGTCGACCAGGCGCTAACCATATGAATGGCGGGTTTGGAAGAGGATCGGTCGTATGAGCGCCGTAGCGTTTTGCCGTCTATTGCGATCTGATCATCTGGAATCTGCTCCGCCAGCGTCGAAGCCCAGGATAGAAAGCTTGTCTCTAGCGCCTCGGGATCTAACTTCGCAAAGATGTTGTTGAAGGTGTCGTGGGAGGGAATGCCGTTGGGCAGCTCCAGAAAAGACTCAAACCACTCTTTTTTAGCGTCGCCAAACCGAGTGATGGTAACCCAATCGTCAGCCCCACAGATGATCCCGCAGAGCGCGATGGTGAGAACATCATAGAAATTATGCCGCATATTGAGCGTCTCTCGACGAGGATCAGAAAGGCTGGAGAAATGGTGTTTAACGCCGTCAATTAAAGAAGAGCCCATAACAGTCCTTATTAGGGGAGAAAAAGGGGCGTACTCTATGAATTTACTGTCTAGTATTCAACCATATAGTGCGATTTGCCTGCAGTTAGGCGTTGCCCATAATAGCGCATTTGAGTTCGCTGCCCTTAATGTAATAAACGACTACAAATCGGGAAACATCAAGAAAATAAAAATAACCAATGCCGCAGACATGGTAAAAGCTCTGAACAACAATCAAATATCTTCTGTAAGCTCCTTGGACATACTTTGCCACGGAACGCCATACTCGCTTAATTTTTCCGAAAATGAGAATGAGAATTGCGGCTTAATTACAGGGTTCTTCGCAAAAGCCGGACTCGCCTTCTACTATTCTTCCTGGGATGATGGCATTTACTCATTTTCTGACGATAGCAGGTATGTTTCAGATATAGATTTCAAAGTTTTTACTGAAGATGCACGAATCCAAATACATGGCTGCAACACAGCCAGGGGATCTATGCCTGGCGATACCCTGACCATCGCCTTGTCTAAAGAGCTATATCAAGCTGGAAAGACCAAGTCGTATGTCATTGGACATACCGACAAATCAAATCCGAATATAAACGGAGCAAAAACGACCATTAGGCAACAGGACTACAGACATGGGGAAAGGTCGGTATACTCAAATGGAAATCTGATTCATACTACGCAGATATCAGGTGTAATCACCCATGAAAGCATTCAGAATATACTATGAAAAAGCTAGTTATTACTATATTAGTAGCACTCCCCATCATTACATACAAATTTGCTTTTTCATTACAGGGAGAAGAGGTAAAAATAGAAGCAATTTATCTTCAGCTGGCTTGTGAAAAATGTTACCACATGGAGGTAATATCCTCTTCAAACGAGGCGTTAATCGGAAAAACCATCATCCCGACCTCCTCCGTATTGAATATAGAGAATATATTAGCCAACAATCTGACTCCTACATCTAAAGTTTGCCTAAAAGGAAAACCCTACCTTTGGAACCCTAACTGGGGGAATATTGATCCTGACGGAATTAGATTTAACGTTATATCCCAATGCAATTAAACCCTGAATCTTTAAGGCCTGCAGCCAATCTCAACAGGAGCCCCCATGACATCGGACGTTTCACCATCCATTCAGCAGCTTGTTGATCAATTGCGTTTGTCGCCGCACCCTGAGGGTGGGTTTTATCGGAGGATTTTCGCTGCGCCTTTTGTTGTTTCTACGCCCCATGGCGAACGTCCGAGCGCAACGTTGATTTACTATTTACTGCCCCGAGGCGGCTTTTCTCAGTGGCACAGGCTCCGTAATGACGAGATCTGGCTTCATCTCGGGGGAGACCGTATCCAGATTCACGCTATTGCGCCGGATGGTGGGCTGGTCACACAAGCCATCGGCCCTGGCGGCGGCAGAGACGCGCACGTACCGGGTATGCGCTGGCTCGCCGCTGAGCCGGAATCAGGCTCTTCGGGTTATGCCTTAGTGAGCTGCATGGTATCCCCCGGGTTCGATTTCGCGGATTTTGAATTGGGCGACGCGGACGAGTTAACCCTCCTCTATCCCAAACACTTCGACCTTATTCTGCGCCTAAGCCGAAGCGGCTCCCAGGGGGGCTAAACCCGGATGCCCCCAGCGCGGGCAAGGGATATACTTCTACTATGACGCCGTATGATTTTGTCTCGGCATTCAGCACTGCGTCCGTATTGCATCCGCACTACGTCCGTACCGATTTCCAAGAAAGGAGAATGACTATCATGACCGCCGCCTACCAATGGCTTGAAGCGAAAGACTGCGTACTGGTTCTGGTGGATATCCAGGGCAAGCTCGCTCAGCTTATGCACGAGAAAGAAAGGCTGTTCTCTCAGTTGCAACGCATGGTCAAAGGCGCGTTGTTGTTTGATATCCCCATACTATGGATGGAACAACTTCCGGAAAAACTCGGCCCTACCATTCCAAAAATCACCGAGTTGCTCCCGGACCTGCGTCCGATTCCCAAGCATGCGTTCAGCTGCTACGGTGAGCCTCGCTTCGTGGAGGCGCTGCAGAAAAGCGGCAGAAAGCGGGTGTTGCTGACGGGTATTGAGAGCCATGTGTGCGTCTATCAATCCGCCTATCATTTAATTGAGGCTGGATATGACGTCACTTTGATCAATGACGCTATCTCCTCCCGCGATCCCGCCAATCGTGAGTTGGGCCTCCAACGCATGCAGGCGTTGGGCGCAACGCCCTCCAGCGTGGAAATGGTTCTGTTTGAACTGCAGAAAGAAGCCGCTGGCGAGCGCTTCAAGCCGATGGCGCAGTTATTCAAGTAAAGCGCTTCGGCCTGCCGACCGGAGAACGTCTATCTCTTTGATGACAAAGCAGATTAAACTGACGATTATAAAAAACGACTCAGCAGGCGGCGCGTCCGGTGTTAAGCGCTCCGCTTCCCATTAGAGGTGGTGATTGATATGAGCCAGAATCATGACGCGGGGATGTACGACTCGGTGACGATTAAACACGTCGGAGACCTTGATCTGATTGAAATTGAGCGCCCCGAGTGTTCAGCCAGCCTGACCCTGCAGGGCGGCCAGTTGATCAGTTACGCTCCTCGCGGCGAACATCCCGTCTTATGGCGCAATCCAGACGTGGCTTATCAAAAAGGGGAAGCCGTGCGTCAGGGAATCCCCATTTGCTGGCCCTGGTTCGCCTTTCTGGAGCGCAATGCAGACCCCGTGCGCAACAGCTTCCCAATCCAGGAAGCCCCCGCTCATGGCGTGGCGCGCAATGCCCTATGGCGTTTATTGAGCATTACTGAAGAAGAAACCAGCACCACCATTGCTTTTGAGCTGAACGCCGAGCCCTTGGGCCTGAAAGCGGTAGTCACCTATCGACTGGGCGTGGTGATGAAAATGGAGCTGGAATCGTTCAACTTGTCAGATCAGCCCAAGCACTTGAGCTGCGCCCTGCATACCTATTTCGCCGTGTCGGATATTCAACAGGTCAGCGTGCTGGACCTGGACGACCTGCCTTACATTGACTCACTGCGAGGGTGGAGCCTGCACAAGCAGGACGGTCCTCTGCACATTGCGGAAGAAGTGGATCGCATTTACTACGATACGCCGGCGATACTGCGCATCCATGATAAAAAGTGGGAGCGTTTCATCGTCCTGGAGTCCTCCGAAAGCCGTTCCGCCGTGGTATGGAATCCCTGGACCGAGAAGAGTAAACGCTTATCCCAGTTCTCTCCAGACAGCTACAGACAGATGCTGTGCGTGGAGACTGGGAAGCTGCTGAATGATTATATCGAGCTGGAGCCGGGCCAGAGCCACACACTGGATCTGACCCTGTCATCCCGTCGTTAGATCAGGGAGTGACGGTCTCCGCGCCTTGCGGATGCAGGTTCTTTGAATAGCTCATCGCCTGGAACGCCAGTTCAAAGCTGGCTTCCAGTTCGTCTTTCTGGCTGAGGAAGTACTCACACTCCGTTTCCACATCGCCTTCCTTCAACTCGTTCTGGAACTCCCATTTGAACTTCCAGTATGCGTCTTCAGCGTTGTATTTGCGGTCCGGGTGATTGTCCATTTTTCTGACGATGGCGACCAGATTGGCGCGCTCGCCTTCTATACCGCACAAATCATAGGCGGCGGAGGCCAGGGCCAGGGCTTTCACGGACTCATTGAACAGGTTATCCACCGCTGACAGCACCGCATCGGAGTCGCGCTTGATCTGTTCCGCCAGCTCCTGGATCTGCTGACGTTCCGCAGAGGCGTCCTCGCCATTGCGCACCTTGACTTCCAACTGGCTCAGCACCTGTTCACTGATATTTTCTCTGGAGACTTTGCCGTCGGAAAAAGACTTGGATATTTTTTGCAGGTCCTGGCTGGCCTTTTCCCTCTCTTGCTTGGAAGCGGTCATCAGCGTCTCGAACCTGCTTCCGTCGCCGTCGTCCGTTGAACATCCAGCCAGAGTAAAAATAAGGGGGATCATTATGAAACGAAGCACAGGCATCCATCACCTTTATAATTAAAAACAGAAGCATACATAATCGGACGCAGCAAGCAAATAATCCATCCGGCCCCTGGGACAAGTTCATTTCCAGACGCAATCGTTCGCGCATAGTCTACACTGATTAATAAATAAAACATGGAGTTAGTCACCCGTGCCAGATACCCATACCTCCGCCGATCCATTGACCCGGGAGCTGGATTCACGCATCCAGGCCGGCAACCTGGATATTCCCATGCTGCCGGAAGTGGCGCAGAAAGTAATCGCCATCACCAACAATCCTGACTCCAGCGCGTCCGAGCTGGTCAAAGTGATTCAGGGGGATCAGGCGCTGGCCGCGCGGGTCATGCGTATCGCCAACTCCGTCGCTTACTCCCCCAACGCTTCAATTGTATCTTTGCAGCAAGCCATCGCCCGCCTCGGCATGGTGTCGATCCGCGACATCGCCCTGGCCGCGTCCATCAACGCCCGCATGTTCAAGGCCCCCGGCTACGAAGATCGTATTGCGGCCATGTGGCGTCACGCGCTGGCGACGGCGCTCTGGTGCAAGGAAATCGCCCGGCGCGCGCGTATGAATGTCGAGGCTGCGTTCCTGTGCGGGCTTCTGCACTCAGTGGGCAAGCCCATCATGCTGCAGGAAACTCTGGACGTGGCGGGAGCGGAAGGGCTGCAACCTGAGCTGGACCTGTTGCTGGACATCGTAGAGGAGTTGCATCTGGACGCCGCCCGCCTGGCCCTGGAACACTGGCGCATGCCGGAGCTGATCATTGATGCGGTGACGCATCAGGATAACTATCTGGAAGCAGGCAATGGCAAGGATCAGGCAAAATTGATTCGCGCTGGAAAACAGTTCGCATCCCATTTTCTGTTTGATGAACCGGATAAAGACACCTTACTGGCACTGCCAGCCATGGCGGATTTGAATCTCTATCCGGATGAAGTCGCCGAATTGTATGAACAGTCCGACACCGTGAATCAAGGGCTGGAGGCCATGCGCGCATGAGCGACTTCGACATCATCGTCATCGGCAGCGGTCCCGCCGGCCAGAAAGCCGCCGTGCAAGCCGCCAAAGCAGGCAAACAAGTCGCTTTGATCGAGCGGGACGCTCTGCTTGGCGGCGCCTGCGTGCATCGCGGCACCATCCCCAGCAAGACACTGCGTGAGAATGCGCTACGCGTGAATAACATGCGCAAAAACGCCGCCCTGTTCCAGTTCAAACTCAGTGAAGACCTGGAAATGGCGACACTGATCGACCGCCTGGATGACGTCATGAGATCCCATGACGAGTACATGCGGCGACAGATCGACCGCAACGCCATCAAGCGCATCCACGGCCGGGCCCGGTTTCTCAGCCCTAACGAAGTGGAAGTGACCTCCGTCAGGGGAGAAAAGCAGGTGTTGAATACGGACTATGTGGTCATCGCCACTGGCTCGTTTCCCCGCAAGCCGGAACAAGTGCCGATCGATCATGAAAACATCTTCGACAGCGATTCGGTGCTGTCCATGCTGTATCTGCCAAAAAGTCTCGCCGTCCTCGGCGGCGGCGTTATCGCCAGTGAGTACGCCTCTATCTTTCAGGCTCTGGGCGTACGTGTGGTCATGATTGACCGCTACCCTCGCCCACTGGGTTTTCTCGACAAAGATCTCACTGACAACTTCGTCAACGCCTTCCAGGACATGGGCGGCGTGTGGATGGGGAACAGCGTGGTGAAAAAAGTGTACTTTGACGGCGTAAACGACGTCATCACCGAATTGGAGGACGGCCGCACCATCATTACCCAGAAACTGCTGTGCGCCGCCGGCAGAGAGGCCAACGTGAAGGATCTCGATATCGATAACGCCGGTCTGGCGCTGGACGAACGGGGCGTGATTCCCGTAGACGGACAATTGCGCACCCGGGTGCCGAATATCTTCGCCGCCGGCGATGTCATCGGGCCGCCATCGCTGGCTTCCGCCTCCATGGAGCAGGGTCGGCGCGCCGCCTGCAACGTTATCGGGCTGGAAGTAGGCAGCATGCCTGAGATGATACCTGTAGGCATCTACGGAGTGCCGGAGCTCTCATCCGTAGGCATGACCGAACAGGAAGCGCGCAAAGCCCATGGCCAGATCATCGTGGGACGGGCGCCGTTTTCGGAAATCGCCCGCGGACATATTTCGGGTAATCAGGACGGCATGCTGAAACTGGTGTGCGACGCCGAAGGTCGGCGGTTATTAGGCGTGCAGATCGTTGGCGAGGAGGCCACTGAACTCATACACATCGGGCAGATGGCGCTGCTGTCCAAATCCGATGTGGATATCTTCGTAGAGAGTATCTTCAACTTCCCCACCCTGGCGGAAGCTTATCGGGTGGCGGCGCTGGCGGTCATTGGTCAACGCGCTCGCCGCAACAGCGTCTACTAAAAAACACCCCGCGGACGCTCAGATCAATCCGCGGGCGCCTGTTGCAGCTCATACAGCGCATCGCTGATGTTCTCCACCTGCATGCGAAGGATATTTTCCGCTTCGTCCAGAGCCTGGTTGTAGGCGCGCGGACCAATTTCCCGCACAAAAAAATCAATAAGAAACTCCGCCTGAAAGCCGCCGATTTCCTGGTCCAATTCACTGGCGAAGTAGTCTTTCACTTTCGCAACCAGTTGCTGTTTTTCATCCCGCGTCAGTTCAATCATTCGCGTCCTCTCCTTTGCCTCCGCGCACCAATCCTTTAAACGCGACCCGCACCGCACGCCAGCGGTTGATCAGTAGCGCAGAGAATATCAAGAAACAACCCAGCATCTGCATGCCGGACATGGTTTCCCCCAACCATACCAAAGCCATCAGGGTGGTGAACACCGGCTCCATGGTCATGATCACCGCCGCATGGCTGACGGGCGTCAGACTCTGCGCGAAAGTCTGCAGAAAGAAACGCAGACTGGTGGCGATCACCGCGCTGGCGGCCACCCATCCCCAAATGCTCGCGCTGACCTGCTGCGGCCATTCCTCCAACATCAGAGACAGTCCTGAAGCCATGACGCCGACCGTCAGTAATTGCACTGTGGTCAAAGCAATGACCGGCACTTTCGCGGACATATGGGTGTTCAGGGTGAAGTTAAGGGAAAACAGCAGCGCAGAGGCCAGAAAGAACAACTGCCCCAATTCCGGGTGCAGACCGTTCCGCAATGACAGCAACGCCAAACCGCAAGTGGCGACGGGCAACGCCAGCCAAGTGGCGAGCGCCAGTTTTTCTCCAAATATTACTCGTGACACCAAGGGCGCCAGCACCATGGCCAGACTGGTGATGAAAGCCCCTTCTCCCACATGATCACCGTAAAACAGTCCGGAGATCCACAGGCACATGGCGGCGGCGAACAATACGCCCGTGGATAGCGCAATGCGCAGTTGCCTGGCGGACAACGACATCAACGCCCGCCGCCCCACCATCGCCAATATCAAACCGGCGCTGAAAAAACGAATGCCGATAAACAGCAGAGGGGGTAACCCCGAAAGCGCCTCCTTGGAGAATATCCAACCGGCGGCGGCCAACAGGGTGACCAACAGCAGTAATAAGTCCGCCTTTAAGTGGCTGGACTGAGACACAGGCGGACTCAAACTTGTTCTGATTGTTTGAGCGCCGCCAGTTTGGCGTCTTTCTCCCGCCACAATGCCGTCATCCACTCCCTGAACTCCTGCTTGAAAGCCTCATCATCGACGTTACGGCTTTTCAATTCCTCGGGAATCGTGACGCGGCGAATGTACATTTCCACCGCCGGCACGCGTCCGCACATAAAGTCCCGCAGTCGTGGCGCGCCGCCAGGGTAGTGAATGGTGATGTCCACCATGGTGGGAATGTATTCCCCCATTGCGCTGAGAACAAAGGCTACGCCGCCCAGTTTTGGCTTCAACAAATTCTGGTAGGGAGACTGCTGGCGCTCGTGTTTGCGTTTGGTGAAGCGAGTGCCTTCCACAAAGTTCATCACGCTTACCGGCGTCGTACGGAATTTTTCGCAGGCTTTACGCGTGGTCTCCATGTCCTTGCCTTTCAGTTCTGGACGTCTGGCGACCTGCTCCGGGGTATGCCGGCTCATGAACGGAAAGTCCAGTCCCCACCAGGCCAGGCCGATTACCGGCACCCAGATCAATTCTTTTTTCAGGAAAAACTTAAGAAAAGGAATACGTCGGTTGAGCACGTGCTGCATGGCGAAAATATCCACCCAGCTCTGATGATTACAGACCACCAGATACCAGCCCTCTCGCTGCAGCTCCTCCAGCCCTTCCACTTTCCATTGGGTGCGTTGGGTC
Organism: Hahella sp. NS-SX17; assembly: GCF_057367735.1. Lineage (NCBI taxonomy): Bacteria > Pseudomonadati > Pseudomonadota > Gammaproteobacteria > Oceanospirillales > Hahellaceae > Hahella > Hahella sp. NS-SX17. The sequence goes on along the minus strand of NZ_CM170632.1, from coordinate 2,564,383 downwards.
AATTTCATCCAGGCGCTGTTGCAGGCGATCCAGGCCTCGGAAATCAGGATAATCAGGCGGGTACAGGCCTTACGCCACGCGGGAATCGGAATGATCAGCTTCAGAATGGCCGGGATGTACAGCAGCGTACACCAGAATATCGTGTTGATCGCCAGGGACAGGGAGGCCAGACAACCGACAAGGGGGGCTGGCAGAAAACTCAGCATAACAAGCTCCGGACAACGATTGGATTAAAGGCTCCGCGACGCACTCAGCCTCAAAGTTGGAATTTCTCCGCCAGCTCCGCGCATTCGCGATGCTGCGGGCAAAACGTCATATGGTCGTTCACCATCCCTACCGCCTGCATGAAGGCGTACACAATAGTGGTCCCCACAAAGGTGAAGCCAGCCTTTTTCAGCGCCTTGGACATGGCGTCGGAGACTTCCGTGCTGGTAGGCGCCTGCTGCATGGATTGCAGATGATTGACGATAGGCTTGCCGCCGACGAAATCCCAGAGAAAGTGAGAAAACTCGATGCCTTGATCCCGTAGCGCCAGATAGCCGCGGGCATTCTTGATAATAGACTGCACTTTCAGGCGATTGCGCACAATGCCGGGATTCTGCAGCAAGCGCTCGACGTCTTCCTCGGTGAAGCGCACGATGGCTTCCGGGTCGAAATCAGCGAAGGCTTCTTCATAATTTTTCTGCTTGCGCAGGATGGTGATCCAGGACAGGCCTGCCTGCTGACCGTCCAGACATAACTTGGCGAACAGCTCCTGAGAGTCCTTTACCGGACGCCCCCAAACATTATCGTGGTAGCTTACGTACTGAGGATCGTTCCCACACCAACTGCAGCGTTGCTCGGACGCCATACCGGTCTCTCCTGTTCTTCTTGCTCTTGTTTGTTCCTACACGTATTCATTCTTGCACGTGTTCGTTTTTACACATGTTCGTTCTTATTTTCGTCGACTGATCGCAGCTTCCGCCCAAGCCGTTCACGTCTCAGGGTTTTCCGCGTTTACGCCGTAGCTGCGACTATCTGAAGAGCCGCAACGGTGAGCGGCGTACAACCCGCCGTATTGTGCCGTCGCCCACGCCAAAAGCAAACCACCTGGAAACGAAAAACACGGTTGCCAGCGGCGACTTATCTCCTCACAATGGCTATCTTTGCGGCCCACCGACGGACGCAGCAGGATCGCAATATAACGATGGATTTGCATCTCCCTATGCCTGAATCAACGCCTCATACGCCTATTTCCGCCGAGCAGCGCGCAACGCTGACCCGTTTGCGAAAGCTTGCGTATCGCCTGGACGCCCAGTTCCGCATCCCTGTTCTGGGCGTACGAGTCGGCTGGGATTCCTTGATTGGCCTTGTGCCGTTGGTGGGTGACATCGTCGGCGGCTGCCTGTCCCTGTATCTGCTGTGGCAAGCCTGGCGCATTAAAGCCCCGAAAAGACTACTGTTGCGCATGCTCGCCAATATCGGCGTCGAGCTACTTGGCGGCGCCGCGCCGCTGATCGGCGACGCCTTCGATATTTACTGGAAAGCCAACCAGCGCAATATGGACATGCTCGCCGTCTATCTGGAAAAGCAGATCATGCCCCCACCGCCGAAACGCAGAACGCCCTGGCTTTGGATCAGTCTGAGCCTGGCTCTGCTGGTGTTGTTCATTCTCTATCTGCTCAGTACGCCTGAGCCATTTAATTTCAGTTAAAACTAATGAAAATATTTTGGGAATTGCGGTTCTTTTTCATCCGCAACTGGCCGCCCTATCTCGCGGCGGTGGTGATGCTAACGCTGGTGGCGCTATTGCTGATGCTGCCGCCTCACCTGATCGGCGAGTTTGTGGATCGCATCGCGCAGCAGACGCTGGATGCGGATTACCTGATGATGACAGTAGGCGAACTGCTGGCGTTGGCGGTGTTGATCTATATCTTCCGCGTGCTGTGGCGGATCTTCCTGTTCGGCGCCTCCCATAAACTGGCGGCGGAAACCCGGCAGGATCTATACCGACACTGGACCACCATGTCGCCGCAGTACTTCCGCAAACACACCACCGGCGATCTCATGGCCCACGCCACCAACGATGTCGAGGCCCTGCAGATGACCGCAGGCGAAGGCATTCTGGCCACTTTCGACGGCTTGCTGACCGGCATTATCGTGCTGGCGGTGATGATGATCACCCTGAGCTGGGACCTTACCCTGGTGGCGCTGCTGCCCTGGCCGATCATGGCGATCTTCATGTATCAGTTCGGCCGCAGTCTGCATACCGGCTTCTCGGACGCACAGGCCTCCTTTGGCGCATTGACGGAGCTGAGTCAGGAGTCTATCTCTGGTATTCGCACCATCAAAGCCTACGGTCAGGAGGACGCCATGGCGAAGCAATTCGCCAACGCCGCGGAAACCGCCACGCAAGCCTACATGAAAGTGGCCGCCACCGACGCCAAGTACGAACCGACCATTGTGCTGACCATAGGAGCTTCGTTCCTGTCCGCCGTCACCTATGGCGGCTGGCTGATTCACCAACAGACGCTGACGTTGGGCCAGCTCACCAGCTTCACCATGTATCTGGGTTACCTGATCTGGCCCATGTTCGCCTTCGGCTGGATGCTGAACATCGCCGAGCGGGGCTCCGCCGCTTATGATCGCATCAAACGGTTGCTGGCGGAGGCGCCGCAGATTCCCGATACCGGCGAGCTGAAGTCCCTGCCGGATACGTCTCTGCAGGTGGCCATCGATGCGTTCCATTATCCGGATCAGGAACCCGTTGCGGGCGACGCGGAGCAGGACGCCCTTTCCGCACAGGCGGCGCTGCGGGAGATTCAATTCCATCTGGCGGCGGGAAAAACACTGGGAATAACCGGGCCAACCGGCTCAGGCAAAACCACTCTGATCAAGCTTATCCTGCGTCAGTACGCCCTGCCGCCAGGATCAGTGGCCTGGGGCGGCGAATCAGTGGAGCGTTATCAACAGGCGGCGTTTCGCGCGCATGTCGCCTACGTCCCCCAGGAGCCTTTCCTGTTTTCCACCACGGTTGAGGAGAACCTTTCCCTGGGTCGTCCAGAGGCGAGCCGCGAGGAAATAGAAAAAGCGGCGGGGCTCGCGGCCCTGCATGAAGATATCGAGTTGTTCCAAAACGGTTATGACACCGTCGTCGGCGAACGCGGCGTCACCCTGTCCGGCGGCCAGAAGCAGCGTCTGGCGCTGGCGCGGGCGCTGCTTATCGACGCCCCTGTGCTGATCCTTGACGACGCCCTCTCCGCCGTGGACACCGGCACGGAAAACCGCATCCTGCAACACCTGAAGGACGCGCGTCGCGACACCACCACCATTATCGTCTCGCACCGCCTGTCCGCCCTGCGCCACGCCGACAAAATTCTGGTGCTGGATCAGGGGCAAATCCGGGAACAGGGCAATCACAGAGAACTGGTGGCGCAGGCCGGCTGGTACAGCCAGATTTACGAACTGCAGCAAATTGAGCAGGATCTGGACAGGGTTCAGCCGCAAGACAAGGTCGTGCGACAAGAGTAATCGCGGAACAAAGCGAGATAGCTGAGCCTCGATTTGCAGCGGCCGGCTTTTGAATTAATAAGTATCGAATAAACAAAGTACGGGGTTGGATAGGTTCATGCAGTGGCGGGTGTTTAAGCGGTTATTAGCCGCCAGCGCGAGCTGGAAGAAACTATGGATAGGCGGCTGCGCCATTCTGTTGCTGGCCACAGCGATGGATGTCCTGGGGCCTTACCTGATCAAGCATTTTATCGACGACTACCTGTCGCACGGGCGTTACATGGACTCAGGCTCAGTGCAACTGTTCGTCATTTACGTGGTGTCGCTGCTGATAGGTTCTTTGGCGCACTATGGCGCGCCGCTGGTGTTCAGCCGTATCGCTCTGCAGGTAGTGGAAAAACTGCGCAAAGACGTGTTTCAAAGCGTGCTGTCGCGTCCAGTGTCCTATTTCGACAAAAGCGCTACCGGCGCGCTGGTGTCGCGCTTGAGCAACGACACGGAAGCCGTAAAAGAGCTGTTCCTGAATGTGATCGCCAACTTCATCACCAACGTGGTGCTGGTCACCGGCATTTTCATCATGATGGCGGTGCTCGACGTCCGCCTCATGCTGGTGTGCCTGGCGCTGATGCCCTTGGTGGTCGGCGCCATGGTGATGTATCAGCGCCTCAGTACGCCCATGTTCCAGAAGGTGCGCGCATTGCTCAGCGACATCAACGCGCAGTTGCACGAATCCCTCAACGGCATGCCGATTATTCAACTGCTGAATCAGCAAAAGCGTTTCAACGAACGCTTTCGCAGCACAGTGCAGGAACACTTCCGCTGGCGGGTGAAGAATGTGAAGCTGGACGGTCTCATGCTGCGCGCCCTGATCGACATGTTTTCCATGGCCACCCTGGCGTCTATCGTGTACTTCTTTGGCAGGCAGTCTCTGGAAGACGTGGTGGAGATTGGCGTGCTCTACGCCTTCATCAGCTATCTGGGCCGCTTCGTCGAACCCCTGATCGAACTGACCCAGCGCCTCAACATCATGCAGCAATCCCTGGTGGCGGGACAGCGAGTGTTCGAACTGCTGGATACGGAACCGGAGCGTTTCGATGGCGTCAACCAGATCACCAACGGCCGCATCACCCTGCGCAATGTCAGTTTCAGTTATAACGGAGAAACCCAGGTATTGCAGGATGTATCTCTGGATATTCCCGCCGGCGGTATGCTCGGCGTGGTCGGACGCACCGGCAGTGGCAAAAGTACGCTGATGCAATTGCTGATCCGGTTTTATCCGGTCACAAAAGGCGACATTCTGATCGACGACCACCCCCTCAACACCCTCTCCGCGACCAGTCTGCGTCAGGATGTGTGTCTGGTGGAACAGGAACCGTTCCTGTTTCAGGGCACGCTGGCGGACAACCTGCGTCTGGATCGCGACTATAGCGAACAGGAAATGACGGAAGCCCTGGCCAAAGCCGGTCTTAAAAGTATGCTGCAGCGTCTACCGCAAGGGCTGGCCACGCCTCTTGGAGAGCGCGGCGGCAGATTGTCCAACGGCGAGCGTCACTTGGTGGCGCTGGCGCGGGCGTTACTGCGCAAGCCCAAAGTACTGATTCTCGACGAAGCGACCGCCACGGTGGACAGCGAAAGCGAGGCGCGAGTGCAGCAAGCGGTTAACCGGCTGCACGGCGAAGTGACGCTGATTGTCATCGCACACCGTCTTTCCACCATTCGCCACGCCGACAAGATCATCGTATTGCATCACGGCAAGCTGGTGGAGGAAGGCGACCATCGTCAGCTCATGTCGCTGGAGGGGCTCTACCAGCACCTGTACAGCATACAAACGGCGCATCTGCTCGCCGACTGAGAGCAGTGCTGGTCTGACAAGCCTGCGATTCACAGCTAAGCTTTTAGGGTCTGTCGACGAATAGGCATCGCCACTGCAGCCCCTATGCTTGAACTGAGAGTATTACTGCTCTTACTGATTGCTAATGGAGCCCCGGTGTTCGCCCGCTTTCTAATGGGCGATCGAGGCGGCCTTCCCATTGATTCCGGCGCCCGCTTCAAGGATGGCCGCCCCTTGCTCGGCCCTGGGAAAACCTGGCGGGGCCTTATCGCCGCCGTCCTTATCAGCGCCTTGGCTGCGCCCTTACTCGGCTTTTCCATACTGACCGGTTGCATGGTCGCGTTGTTGGCCATGCTCGGCGACATCATCACCAGTTTCTGCAAACGCCGCTTTAACCTGACGCCCAGCAGCCGCGCGCCGTTTCTGGATCAATTTCTGGAAACGGTATTGCCATTAGCCGCATATCAGCATGCCCTTGGCCTGTCCCTGTTGCAAATTGGCGTTATCTTTATCGCGTTTGTGCTTGTGAATTGGGGCATATCGCCCCTGCTGTTTCGGTTGGGCGTGCGCAAGAAACCCTATTGAGGCGCTTACTTCAGGTATCGACTCAGGAAGGGATTATTCACAACAGGCCAGCAGCAACACGCTGATTTCCCGCCTCAACTCCAGGTCATTAGTGGATTTGGCCAACTCGTTGGCCTGCAATAGCAACTCACGGGCGGCGTCCAGCTCGCCATCGTCGTAAAGCCGGTTAGCCATAGCGAAGGTAATCGAAGCTGAATAGTCCACAAGGTTCTGCTCTTCCGCGTAGGCCAGCGCCTTGCGGTATATCTGCAGCGCCTGCCGACTGTCGCAGGTAAAGTCCGCCAGCGCCTCCCACTGAAAGGGGTGATTTCTCGGGGTGAACTCGTTGTTTTCACACAGCTTTCGCAGCTGTTGGTAGTTGCGCCATAACGCTTTGGTGTCGCCTTCCGCCGAGGCGTTGACAATATCCACCGCCAACTGATGGATCTCGTCAAAAAACGGCAGGGCGATCCTGGTTGTCATGCCTGTGCGCCCTAGTTGACAGGGAAACCCGCAGGAATGGCCTCCCGCAGGTTTCCGGTGGAAGAAATAGTCATAATCCCCGCGCTCGAATGCGACGGAGAATGTACCGCCGATCACGACTGTAGTGTTCGGCCAACTCCAGATCGTTATCGCCGGGCGCCCGCGACTGTTCCAGCAAGCGCTCCAGTTCACCACTTTGCTCCAGTTGCTCGATATACTCCTTCATCAACTTAACGACATTCTGCGTTCTCTGAGTGTCCGCCATAGCAGTCTCCTTTCTATTTATTACTTATAAGGTCCTGTCCCATGAACTTCCAAGGACGTCCTGAGCACTGATTACAGCGAGAAATGCACTGGGGAATTGTTACAGTCCCCATACTTAATATGTAGAAGATGAAACCGGCGGACGCAAGTCGCAATTTTTCCCCCTATTGGGTGAACTGCGTTAATTTACGCGGCAAAACAGCCGATTGCAGGCGCTTTTTGATAACGAAAATAATCAGGCGCCGATTGAGGGAAACGGTAGCTCTAGGGGATGAGCTCCTGAGGCGGAATAGAGAGATCGGACACCCTGGCGATCCGCCTGTCCGCCCTGTTTTCGGGCGCGCAGCCCTGGACCTCTCCAAGCCTACTCTCTTTAAACACCGCGCCTGCGGAGACATTGAAGTAGTAGTGGAAGTTGGTTTGAAATTGACATACTCATCAAGCAGGTTATCGGTGACTTTAATCCCTCAAGCCACCGACTAACGGACGCAATCTTCTATAACCGTCAAATATTCTTAACGTAACCAGACCAGCCTGCCTCGGCTTTGACGCCAATCACCAGCGCTTCGCCGGTTTGCGGCCCCTGGGCCAGCAGGTCGCCGCTGGGGCTCCATACCGCGCTTTTGCCGATTGGCTCCCAGCCGCCGGAGGGGCCGCTGAAGTTGGCCATGACCACGCACATGCCATGGGTCTGTGCGTAATCCTGTAGTTTGGCGGTGTCTTCATCGTACCCGCCAGCGGTAATCAAGACCGAGCTCAAATAGGCGGCGGCGCCGGCGGCGGCCGTGTTGCGGGCATGGGTGGCGACGCCAGTATCCGCACAGATCGCCAGCCCTAATGCAACGCCTTGAAGCTCAAATACCTTTTCGCTGGCGCCCGGCGCAAAGTGCTGATCCTCACCAGGATGTAAATGCATTTTGCTGTAATGAAATAGCGGCGCTTCCGGGCTGATAACAAAGAGGCCGATGTGAGGCTTGCCTTGCCCTTCCTGCACCGGCGCGCCGACCATCAGCGTCACGCCCTGCTCTCGCGCCGCCGCCTGAAAGGGCGCCAGACGAGAATCCGTATCGGTGAACGCCAACTCCCTCGCCAGATCCGGCTCATACCCCGTCAGAGAAAGCTCAGGAAAAATGACCACATTAGCGCCTTCTGCGGCGGCCGCCGCTATCAACCGCAAATGTCTCCGCGTATTTTCCTTAACATCCCCTCGCACCGGGCCAAACTGAGCCGCGGCTATTTTGAAATCGCCTTGCATCATAAATTCCTTGATAAATTGCACGCGCCTGTCAGACATTGGACTGCCCCGGCGCGGCGACGCCTGACGCCGGGGCTGAATGGGCCGGCTATAACATTTTCAGAAGCACAAAAACAGCCACGCCCAACGAGCTGGACAGTATAAGCCGTTTAGTAAACAACATGAGCGCAAATGTGGCCACTGACGCTAAAAAATAGGGGTGCGTCAACAGGCTCAAAGACACCTCTTTCTCAACGAAAACCACTGCCGGCGCGACAAGCGCAGCAATGACCGCCGCCGGCGTCATGCGCAGAATGTTTTCCACTTTGGCAGGCAAGGGTTTTCCCGCCCAAACCACCCAGGGCAGATAACGAGGCAGAAACGCACACACGGCGATCAATGCAATCAGAATATAAATATCCATCTCAGCTTTCCTTAACCTCTTCCACAACCGCTTCCGCGTTTTTCGCCGGAACCCATCGACCGTACAACACGCCGGCGGCGACGCCCGCGACCGTCCCCAGAATGGTTCCCAATCCGTATGGCGCATGATGAGCCAATATCGCCGTCAGGCCTGCAACCGAAACAATGCAGTAAGCTTTTCTATCCACCAGACAGGACGCCAGCATGGCGACAAAAAGAGCGGTCATGGGGAAATCAACGCCGGAGCCCGCCCACTCAAGCAGCGCGGAGCCGACAAGAATGCCGACTACGGTGGCGGCAGTCCAGGCGCCGTAAATGGAAAACGATCCCCCCAAATAAAACCACTGGCGAGCCGTCACCGGCGCGTCTTTATCTTTAAACTTCTCCACAAAGATAAAGAACAGCGCATCGATCAGGCCAAACCCCATCACCAGTTTCCATCCGGGAGAAATATCATTGACCTTGTCCCGCAGTACGATGCTGTAAATCATCATACGCAGACTCAACGTGAGCACCGTCAGCAGAACCACCGTCCAGCTCGCTGACTCCTGCAGCATCATGTAGACGACAAACTGAATGGTTCCCGAGTTCGCCAACATGGCCAGCAGCAGCGTCTGCAAACCGGTCAGTCCACTGGTGACGCCCAACGCCCCAGCGATCATCGCCATCGGTATGGCGGAAAGAATAAATGGAGACATGGCTTTCACGCCATCCAGGAAGTGCTTTTGTCTTAATTGCGAGTTTAATGGCTGTCCGGAGCTGTCATCCGGTTTTGCGGCCACACTTTCCATACTAAAGGGCTCCCTCACTGCAAAGTTTTTCAAGGCTGGACATAAACGCCGCCGCTTCAACCTACGGTCACGACTGGGGTGAACAGCTTCAGATGCTCATCCCGGCTTTGCGGATTGTCGGACTCAAAGATCATCCAGCCAATCCGGTCATAGAATCCCGTGCTGGACTTGATCTTGTCGCCAATGCGCGCGTCTTGCTTTTGTTTGAGCACGTTCACGCTGCTTTCGAACTGAGCCGGAAAGGCGAAGGCCTTTAACTCGCCTTCCTGCGCCATGACGAACTCAATGCTGACCAGACGATCCCGGGCTATGATCGGAGCCGGAACAGTTTTATCCGCAAGGAAATTAAACTGATCCGCAAACACTTCCGCGCCCGTGCTGAAATGGATCAGATCGGTAATAAAGTCGCCGCCGAAGCGAGAGTGCAGCTCTATGATTTCTATCTTGTCGCCGTCCACTTTGAACTCAAGATGGAAGGGGCAGTTGCGCATGCCCAGCGCCTCAAATACCTGCTGGAAATAATCAGCAAACGTTTCCAAGTGGGGATGACGGGTGTAGAAAGTGTGGCCTGTTTCGACAAAATACGGAGCATCCGTCGTCCGCTTCTCCGTCAGACCGTAATAGTAGACCTGGCCATCAAAGACCTGCCCTTCCACGCTGAACTCTTTACCGCCGATATAGCTTTCCACGGTAAGCTCGGTTTTATCGCCGCCATAGGGATGGCTGCGAACGCGCTCCAGATAACCTTCCACTTCCGGATAGGAAGACAGCAGTTGCACACAAATGCTTCCTCCCAAACGCACCGGTTTGACGACAACCGGAAAGTCGACGGAGAGCAATGCTTCCGCCAGTTCGGCGACGGTGGTTCTGAATGACTGAACCGAGGACAGCCCCTTTTCCACCAGGGTGTGGCGCATCAGGCTTTTATCAATGCTGAACAGTTCCACGTCTTCGCTATGCCCTGCAAAGCCGAAGTGCTTGCGCACCTTGGCGGCGATGGTCAGTCCGGCTTCAGCGGTGGAGATAACCTGTGTACAGGCTTCCGCCTCCACAAGCCGGATCACGGCGTCCACGTCGGAGGGGGAGCAGGCCACAGCTTTGACGTTTTGCGGCCACCAGGAAGCGGGAATGCGATCAATCCGCTCCTGCATGTCGATAAACACAAACTCGTGCGCACAGTTTCCCGCCTGGCTGAGAATGGACTGCGCAACGTCCAGATTAAACGGCAATGGCAATATGGCCAGTTTCATGTCTGATCCTTGATTTCATGTGTTGTTATTAATACGCATGTCACGACAAAGGCCCCACGCCGTCTGGAGTGGGGCCTTAACGTTATTGGGACAGTCGCATCAGTTCGCTGACCGCTGCGGCGGTTTCCGCCGGTTTGGTCCGGCAGAAGTAATGGCCGCCGTCAGCCAGCTCAATCAACGCTACTGACTCGCACACCTTGCTCCATCCCAGGTATTGCTCCCGATACTGCGGCGTCAGGGGATCGTCTTGCGCCGCCACCATGGTCAGTGGCAGTGTCATAGGCGTCCCGTTTTCCGTTAAATCAGCAAGGTAACGGTTGGCGCCGCAGGCGTCATGACGGAAGGCTTTCACCAATTGCGCCAGTTGCGGCTCGGACAAGGCGTTCAGATCGCCGTAACCCGTCTGCGTCACCAGCCACTCGCCCACGTCCTTCAACGGCATGGATTCCAGCTCGGCCGCAAGGCTGCGGGAACGCTCCGCGTCAGGCAGTAACTTACCGCCGATAAATACGCCGGCGACGCGGCCGCTCTCCCGCAGCAGACCGGCGGTGGCCAGGGCGGCGGCGCTGCCGACGCAATGTCCCCAAATGAAGACGTCGCCGCTGATATTGGCGCTGATTTCCGCAGCGACCTTCTTCGCCAACTCCTCGACGGACAACAGCGCTTCACCGGTATCGCTCAGGTTATGCCCCGGTGGCTCCACGGCGAAAACCTGCACCTCGGCGTTCATCTCAGCAAGACGTTCGGCGAATGGCTTGAAGTTAATCGCGTTGCCGCCCGCATAGGGGAAACACACCAGAGTGACCGGCGCCGCACGCCGATCAGGAGTCAGCGCCACCAGAAGGTCAGCCTCGTCGGCGGGCATTTTCTTTCTGGCCACATCCGCCAGCGGGGCCAGAGTGGAGTTGCGCATGAGATCCACCAGGGAAATCAGTCCTTCCAGCAGAATCGTGACTTTCATCGCCGCCAGAGAGTTGCCGCCCAGATCAAAGAAGTTATCGTGGCGTCCAATATTCTCTTGGGGAATCTTGAGCGCCTGCGCCCAGGCCGCCGCGATGCGCGTCTCCACCGCGTCCAGAGGAGTCTGTTGCGCCGCCGCTGTGTCGACGGTTTTGCCCTGCTGCAACTCAGGCTTCCGGAAAATCAGCGTCGCCGCCTCGTTGACAATCTCAACGCCGCCATCCTGGACGTAGCGCCCCTTCAGTTCAGTGGGTCGCAATCCCAGGCCGTTCAGGGCCGGGTTAACATCAGTCTCCAGTCTGTCCGCTTCCGCGTTCACAAAGTACAGGTCTCCGACCGCTCCCACAGGGATAAAACGCCCTGATTCTCCCAGGAGATAAACGCCCGCATCCGTATTTTTCAGTTCTGGACGCTGCGCTAGACTCACCGGAACTTTAGCGCCCTGCTCTGCGATAACCGCCAGTTCCTGTTGCGTCAGAATGGGCTGGCGTCTGGGGTCCGCTTTGGGGTCCTGAGTCATGCTCTCAAAGATAGTGAGATAGTATTGCGCGAAGTTCTCCACCTGCTCCGCCGTGAAAGCGTGCTCGTGGTAGTGCAGACTGAGTTTCACATCGTCAGTGAAGAAGTGACGGCAAAACTCAGCCCGAATCGCGAATTCCGTCTCCGAGTTCGCCCGCACGTCCAGCAAATTGAACTCCGGCATTTCCTTGAGTTCTTTCAACAAATAGAAATGGGTGTAGTTGAAAGCGGTGTCGAACAGCGGCTCCTGCGTCCCGATATCCTGTTTCATGCGCGCCATGGGATAACGACGGTGCGGCAACAACGCTGCTTCCGCTTGATACACGCGTTGAATCAGGCCAGCCCAGGACTCCACATCGACATCCACCCGGAACGGCACTGTGTTGAGGAAAAGTCCGATCGCCTTGGTGGCGTCTTCCGCTTCAGGACGGCCGCTGTGTTCGTAACCGGTCATGACGTCAGCATCGCCGGACACCACGCTCAGGAACTTAAGATGCGCCGCCATCAACAGTGTTTTGACCGGAACCGCCAACTGGTCAGCCAGCGCAATGATCCTGTCGGACAACTGCTTGCTGATGTCCACCTCATGAAACAGCACAGACAGCTCCGAGACGGGCTGCGCGGAGTCCAGTTTGGGCAGACGGGTATATGTCGCGCCGTCCAGCATATTCTCCCAGAACGCACGATCACTGACGGAGCGCAACGACTGGGCTTCCAGGCCGATGTAATTGCGAATGTGATTGTCCACCAGCGGCTCGTCAAAGGTCCCGCCCTGCAGCAGCCTGTTGTAGATGCGGAACAGCTGCGTATGCACCAGAGTGATGCTCCAGCCGTCGAGGGCGGAGTTATGCTGACTGAGCACATAGCGGTACATGTTGTCGCGCAGGACATGCACATGCAGGCGCACCAGGCCGGGCTGATTCCATTCGAAACGGTACGCTTTCTCTTCCGCCAGCCAGTTCTGATGCCACTGTTCCTGCTCTTCTTCGCTCATTCCCCGCAGGTCGTGACAGTACAGCGGCGCTTCCACTTTCGTATGCACCATCTGGATATACTCGTCGAAGCCATCCAGGTGATAGCTGGTGCGGAAGATCGGGTTGCGCTTGACCAGAATGTCCGCCGCGCGCTTGAACACCTCCAGATTGATCGGGCTCTCAATGATGTAGCTGATAATGTCGTGATATTGCGCCGTGCCGAAAGTCAGCTCGTTCTGGAATATCAGTCCCGCCTGTAACATGGACAGCGGATAGGCGTCATCAACGCCTTGTGGCAGACGCTGGCGGTCCTGCTCGCCGAGCAGCTCAAACGCGTCAAAGCGGTGCTGCTGAAGCTCGCCTTTTTCTTCTTCCATCGCCTGCGCCAATGTCGCTATCGTAGGGTTGGCGAACAACTGCTGGAAGGTGAACTCCAGATCGAATTTTCTGGCCTTGGCGAGAACAGTGACGAAGTGAATCGAGTTGCCGCCAATCGCAAAAAAGTTATCGTGCACGCCAACGCGAGGCAACTGCAGCACCTCGCGCCAGATGCCCGCCAGAATTTCCTCGGTGCGGTTACGGGGCGCAGTATATTCCGCGGTTTGCAAATAGCTGTCCGGCGACGGCAGCGCTTTACGATCCAGTTTCCCGTTCGGCGACAGCGGCATTTGCTCCAACACGATAACCATATCTGGAACCATATAGGCCGGAACCTGCCCCGCCACATGCTGACGCAGGGTCTCTTGCTCCGGCTCGCCATTTGCGGTGACGTAGGCGACCAGTTTGTCCAGACCAGCGGCGCGGTGCACCAGCGTGACCGCGTCGCGCACGGCGGGATGGGAACGCAGAACCGCGTCGATTTCCTGCAGTTCAATACGAAAACCGCGTACTTTCACCTGATGATCCAGACGGCCCAGATACTCGATTTCACCATTGCCGAGCCAGCGCGCCAAATCGCCGGTTCTATACCAGCGTTCAGAGGCGTTTTCAGGATTTGTGACAAAGCGATCCGCCGTCATTTCCGGCAGCGCATGATAGCCCCTCGCCAAACCGACGCCAGCGATGCAAAGCTCTCCGGGAACGCCAACAGGCAGACGGCGCAACTGCTTGTCTACAATATGAATCTGAGTGTTATCGATGGGACTTCCAATAGTGACCCTGTCCAATTCAGGTTTGGCGGTGCAGTCAAGATGCGTGACGTCCACCGTCGCCTCGGTCGGCCCATACAGGTTGATCAGACGGGTTCCATTGGCTGCGTGCAGCAGCTTCTTGAAACGCTCCGCCTGATGCAGGGTCAACGCTTCGCCGGAGGTAAACACCTTGCGCAGAGACTGCAAGCGGGGCACTGCCTGAGTGGACTCCACATAATCCAGGAAGGCGTTCAGCATGGACGGCACAAAGTGCATGGTCGTCACCTTATTCGCCTCAATGGCCGCCACGATTTTCTCCGGTTCGCGCTCACCGCCGGGCTCCAGCATGCAGACGCGGGAGCCGGTAAAGAACCACCAGAACAATTCCCACACGGACACATCGAATGAAATCGGCGTTTTCTGCAGGATGAAGTCCTCCGCCGTTAGCGGATAGGCGTTCTGCATCCAGGCGATCCGGTTGATGACGGAGTGATGCTCGATTAAAACGCCCTTGGGTTTACCGGTAGAGCCTGAGGTGTAAATGGCGTAGGCGAGATTTTCCGCACCGCCAACTGTTGCAGACGCCGCCGCGCTCTCTGCGCCCTGCACTTTCTCGTCAATATCGATGACGGTATAGCCGGACGTATCCAACTGCAGCAGGTTACGATGCGTCAGAATGACGCTGGCGCCGCTGTTTTCCAGTACATACTGAATCCGGTTTGCCGGATAACCCGGGTCTATCGGCAAGTAGGCTCCTCCGGCTCTTAAAATCGCCAGGATCGCCACCATCATCTGCGTTGAGCGCTCGGCCGCCACCGCCACCAGCTGATCTTCCGCCACGCCGGCTGCCCGCAACTGCGCCGCCAGGGCGTTCACTGCGTCATTAAGCTGCGCATAGGTCAGTTGTTCCTGACCACAAACCACCGCCGTCGCATCCGGCGTCTGCGCCACCTGCTCAGCAAAAACCGTTTCGATTCTGACATCCCGGCGATATTCCCGCTCGGTCGCATTGACCTGCTGCAGCAACGCCTCATCCGCTGGCGTGGTGATGGAAGCCGCCGTGACCTCTGCGTCAGGCGCGCTTGCTAGCTCCAGCAGCAGCTTCTCAAAGTGTTCGGCGATACGCTGAATGCTGTCCGCATCAAACAGGCCATCGTCATAGGAAATCGTCAATTCCCCTTGCTCAGCGCCAACGAAGTGACTAAACAGCACCCGACACTGAAATTGACTGGATACCGAGTCGTCAGCCTTCTCAAGCGCTTCCAACGCCACATCAAAAAAGGGATTGCCGCCCTTCTCCGCTTCCAGGCCAAACTCATCCGCCAACACCGTCAACGGATAGTCGCAGAATTCCAGCCCCGCAAGCATGGCGTCCCGCGCCGCGCCCAGCAACTGCTTAAAATTCACGTGCGCCGGCGCCTGAATGCGCAGCGCCAGATAGTCGGACAGTTTGGTTTGCTCCGGTTGCAACGGCTGACCGATGCAGGCCGTGTCGGAGCCGGTGTAGCGACGCAGCAATTCCGCCAGCGCCGACAGCATGACCACTTGACGCGTCGCGGTTTTGCCGCCGCTTAACTTATGCAGGCGCTGCCTTACGTCGGCGTCCAATGTATGCACATAGCGCTGATTCAGCGACCCCGAAGGCTTCACTCTATCGGGATGAAACAGGCTTTTCTCCACCGGCTCAGCTAAAAGACTGCGCCAGTATTTTCCGTGCTCCGGCCGCTGCGCCGCCGCAACCTTTAATTGTCCTTTGGTTTCTATAGACTGCATGTCCTACTGCCTCTAAATTTTAAAATTCAAACTCGATTTCCGGTAACGCAACCGGGCCACTTTCTTCGTCCTGATTCAGCGTTCGAATCTGGCTATTCACATCGCTCAGCGCCTTATCCATGATCTCCAGCAGCCGATCACGGAGAGAAGCCATTGTCTTGGCGGTGAAAAGATCCCGATTGAAATGCCAGCTTGCTCGCAGGCTGGTTTCGCCATCTTCAATTTGCAGGTTGAGGTCATAGATGGCTGCGCCGGTCGCCGCCGGCGTCCAGATGATCGCCCCGCCCAGAAAGGTTTGTCTGCTCAGCCCTGTGTTCTGCAGCGCAAACATGGCGTCAAACAGCGGAGAGCGTCCATAAGAACGGTCCGCAGCAACCTGCGCCACCAGACGGTCAAAGGGGTAATCCTGGTTGTCGAAGGCGTTCAGCGTCATGTCGGCCACCTCCCGCAAATAGTCTTCAAAGCGCGCAGCCAGAGCCGGCCGCAGCCTCAAGCAGAGCGTATTCACGAACATCCCCTGAATGTCGTCGACGCCAGGGGCCAGACGACCCGCGACAGGCGTCCCGATGGTGATGTCGTCATCGCCGGTAACCTGAGCCAGGAAGACGCCATAACAGGACAGCAGGAACTGATAGACGCTGACCTGAAGACACTCGGACAGGCGACGAATGTTCGCCGTCCTCTCTTCTCCCAAATCAAACTCAAGAAACTCCCCACTGAGACTGCGCACCCCGGATCTTGGAAAGTCCGTAGGCAAATCCGGCAGCGCAGGCTTCTCCGCATACATCTTCAGCCAATAGGCTTCCTGCTCCGCCAGATGGGCCTGACCGCCGTCGCTGGCCAGCCAGTGCGCATAGTCACGATATTGCAGGGGCGACGCAGACAAACTTTCGCCGCGATACAGCGCCTCCCACTCTGCAAACAAACGGAGCAGTGAATAGCCGTCGGTCAAAATATGGTGGATATCGAAGAGCAGATAGGTTTTCTCTGAGTCGCGATAGAGCGCTGCGCGCCACAGGGGCCCCTGCTGCAAGTCGAAGGGCTGGATGAATTGGGCCAGCGCATTGAATACGTCTGAAGCCGCCGGCGCCTCCGCTATCGACACAGCTGGGTCGGCATGAATCAACTGCCGGGTAACTTCTCCTTCGCGTTCAAACGAGGTGCGGAGAATTTCGTGTCGACCCACTAATCGCCGCAAGGACTCCTGCAAGCGAACCGGGTCTATATCCGCCGGCAGCGCCACCCAAATCGGTAAATTGTAATGACAGGCGTCCGCCTGCTTGGATTGCTCGATGAACAAACGCACCTGTTGCGGCGTCGCTTCTATGCTGGCTTGCGCTGGAGAAGCAATCACTCCACCCGTTGTGGCGCTCCGCCCCGGTTGCCCTCTGACCAACGTCGCTAACTCCGCCACCGTGCCACTGCGCAGAACATCAGCGACAGAGACTTTCACGCCCAGGTCACGACGCGCCCGCGACGCGATCATGGCGGCGGTTAACGAGCTTGCGCCCAATCTGATCAGGTCGTCATCCGTCGCCAGATGGTCAATGTTCAAAAGCGAGCGGCCTATTTCCAGCAAGACGCGTTCGATATCATCCACCGCTTCGGCGCCGCCGGACTCTACCTGCTTCATCTCCGCCAGCGCGCGTCGGTCCACCTTGCCATTGACCGTCAACGGCAATTCAGGCATGGCCCAGACCGCCGCCGGAACCATGTGCGAGGGTAGTTGGTCGATGAGTTGCTGGCGCCAACTATCCAGATCAAACTCGTCAGCGACGCCTAAATAGCAATGCAGCCGATATTCCGCTGCGCCTTCGGGCTTGAGTGCGAGCACCAAGGCTTCACTCACCGTCGGATGCGACAGCGCCGCTTTCTCGATTTCGCCCAGCTCAACCCGAAAGCCGCGAATTTTGATCTGAAAATCCCGGCGTCCGAGAAACTCCAGCTCATCCTCGACATTCCAGCGCGCCCGGTCTCCCGTGCGGTAGATCCGGCTTCCTGGAGCATAAGGATGAGGTACGAATGCTTTGGCCGTTTCGTCTTCCCGCCCCAAATACCCTAACGCCAAGCCAGCGCCGCCGACATACAGCTCGCCCTCAAACAACGACGGCGTCAGACGACCAAACCGGTTTAGCACCAGCGCAACGGAATTACTGATGGGAGCGCCGATGGAAATACTGTCCAGTCGAGCGGGATCAATACGCTGCACCGTGGATATGACCCCGTTTTCAGTGGGGCCGTAGGCATTCAGAATGACGATTCCCGGACAGGCGGCGTATACCGCCGCCACCTGCTTCGGAGAAATCACATCGCCGCCCACCAGTAACTGACTCAAGGGCGCGAACATGGCGGGATCATCGCTGGCCAGCTGTGAAAACAGCGAGGTCGTAATCAACGCAACATCTGTTTTCCGTTCCCGGAAAAAACGCGCCAGTTCAACGCTGTCCAGGAGCACTTCCCGATCGACAATCTGCAGGCAGCCGCCGTTGAGCAGCGCCGCCCAGAT
The DNA here is from genome assembly GCF_057367735.1 of Hahella sp. NS-SX17. NCBI lineage: Bacteria > Pseudomonadati > Pseudomonadota > Gammaproteobacteria > Oceanospirillales > Hahellaceae > Hahella > Hahella sp. NS-SX17. Next base: position 2,546,192 of record NZ_CM170632.1, on the reverse strand, counting down.
TTCAAACACACTGGCGTCAAATCCTGTTGCGCCGGCCTGAGCCACGCGCACGCCGGGTTTCAGGTCGAGATAAGTGGCGCGCCGAACCAATCGCAGAACCCCTGCGTGCGTGTTCAGTACGCCTTTGGGACGCCCGGTAGTGCCGGACGTAAACATCAGATAGGCCGCCTGAGAATCCGCCGGGGCGGACTGCGACGACGTCTGGATTTGCAAGGCGCGCACCCGCCCGCCAGGCATGTCCAGCGCTAGCGACGCATGTGTCGCACCGGCCAGGGCGCTCGGCGGAGCCTCTTCACTGTGAATCAACACGACGGCCTGACTGTCCTCCATCAGCAACTGAATGCGCTCGGCGGGATAGTCAGGGTCCAAAGGCATATAGACGGCTCCCGCTTTGAGCGCCGCCAGTGCGGAAACCGCCATGGGGATGCTGCGCGGGGTATGAATGGCGACAACCTGACCTGGCTGCACGCCCAGCTCGCGCAGGGCTTGGGCGAGCTGGTAGCTGGCCTCATCCAGTTCAGCGTAAGTAAGGGACGCCTCACCATGGGTTATCGCCAGCGCCCTGGGGGTTTCCGCCACGCGCGCCGCAAAGGCTTCTTCAATTCTGGCGTATTCATCAAAGGGGGTGACCGTCGCCGTTCCCCGCTGCAACCGCTCAGTAATTTCATCCGGGGCTAAAAGCTCCAGCTGAGACAAAGGTTTGTCCTGCAACAAACCCATCTCCAGAATATTCATAATCGCAGTGCATAAAGGGCGCAGGTAGCCGTAGGATGCAAACACGCCGCCCCCCTGAACCAGCAGCTCGGCTCCCTCCGCCGTGACGCGCAGCCCCATGACAATGGGCGCACGCGGAGCGTCTCTCTCTCCCAGATTGAACAGCAGGGGCGTCAGCAAGTCCTGCGCCGGCGGCAGAAGACCATACTCTTCCGCGGCAAGCTTGAGATAAGGAAACGCGCGATGAGACAACGCTTCCGTCATCGTCTTCGCGATCAGATCAATCACTGAGGCCAGATCGGCGCTGGAATCCAGCGTGAACGTCAGCGGAATAATCGTGGCGTCGTCGAGTTGCACTGACAGCGTCAGCCGCTCCATGTCAGTAAAATGCATCAACGCCGTCAACCACCCCGCCAACGCTACTTGCTGCTGCGTAACGCCCATCTCAGCGGCTGCGCTTTCAATGGCGCTCAGCAGGTCTGCGCCAACAGGGATGCTCGCCACCAGACGCTCAACAGGCTCCGCCGCACGGAACGGCGCTTTCAGTTCCGTTGGCGACCACTCTGCGTCAAACAGACCCCGCCAATAGGTTTCCGCCGCGCGGATCGCTTCAAGCTCGGTGAAATCCATATCACTACCCTCCATTGCCGACCATTACCGGCGCCAGTTTTTCAATGGTCTGCCGCACGTATAACTCACGTATCGGAAGCGCAGGCAGACCCGCCGCTCTCATGGCGGAGGCGATTCTGACCGCATAAAGGGAGTTGCCGCCAAGGCTGAAAAAGTTGTCTGCCGCGGTCACTTCACGCCCCAGCACTTCACTCCAGACCCTGACCATGTCAGCGACGAGACGGTCGGCTTCTGTCTCCGCCGCAGTCTCTTCCAAGCTGGTTTTAGCAGGCTCGGAAGAACGCTCCGCCACGACCTTGGGCTTATCCGCCGCTTTGCGGCGCGCATTGGGTTCAGGCAGCTTCTTAACGTCCAGCTTGCCATTCGCCGTCAGCGGCATGGCGTCAACCGGAGTGAAAGTGGAAGGCACCATATAAGCCGGCAGCATCTTCTCCGCTTTGACGATCACGTCCTCCACGGCGATATCCGACAACACCAGATAACTGTCCAGACGGGCGGAAGCCGGATCGTTTTTATCCGGCTGGTTCAACACCACCGCCGCCGCCTCTACCCCATGGACGCCGAGCAACACTTTGCGGATTTCATCCAATTCGATGCGGAAGCCACGCAACTTCACCTGACTGTCCAGGCGCCCTAAATGCTCCAGGCGTCCGCATGGCAATAAACGCCCCTTGTCGCCGCTGCGATACATGCGACCACCGCAGAAGGGGTCGGGCATGAAGCGTTCTTCCGTCAATTCCGGACGGTTCAGGTATTGCGAAGCGACGCCCGCTCCCGCGACGTAAATTTCACCCGCCACGCCCACCGGCAGAATATTGCGGGCGGCGTCCAATACATATAAACGCCAACCAGGAATCGCCGGACCGACGGAGCGCGAACCGGCCATGGCCTCTGCGCGCGCAATGGTCTGGGCGGTGACATGCACCGTGGTTTCGGTGATGCCGAACATGTTCACCAGACGACAACGGGATTCGGGGTAGCGGTCGAACCACTTCATCAGCATCTTCGCGTCGAGGGGCTCGCCACCGAAAATAACCAGTCGCAAATGCTCCAGCGCAGCGCCGTTGCGTTCCATTTCCATAAACTGGGAGAAAGCGGAAGGGGTCTGGTTCAGCACCGAAACCTGCTTATCCCTGACCAGCTCCAGAAACTCGTCAGGCGCGCGGGAGACCCAATAGGGCACAATCACGAGATGGGCGCCCGTCAGCAGACTTCCCCATATTTCCCACACTGAGAAGTCGAACGCGGCGGAGTGGAAAAAGGTCCAGGCGTCCTGCGCATTGAGGCCAAAATCCTCCTGCGTCGCCGCCAGCAGGCTGACGACATTCTTGTGAGGAACCACCACGCCTTTGGGTTTGCCAGTCGATCCTGAGGTGTAAATCACATAGGCTGCGTCATCGGCGCTGATATGCTCTGCAGAGGGCGTCGTCACCCGCGCATCGTCAATATCCCGCTCCAGCTCTGACGGCGCTATCAGCCGCCGCGCCTCCGCCACCGGGAATGCGTCTGCGTCGGTAATCACCAGACAAATCTCGGCATTCTCACAGGTATATGACAGACGCTCTTCCGGATAGGCCGGGTCCATGGGGATATATATTGCCCCCGCTTTCAGAATCGCCAGCATAGACGCGATCAAATCAAATGACCGCTCCAGACAGATACCAACGCGATCACCGGGTTTGACGTTGAGCACAACCAGATTCAACGCCATGAGATGCGCCTTGCGCTCTAACTGCGCGTAGGTCATTTGCTCGTTTTCGTAGGAGAGCGCGACGGCGTCTGGGGTTTGAGCTGCCTGCCGGGCGAACAATTCCTCCAGACGTTCTGCTGGAATATCGCCAAGCTCACGGTCCACGCCTAACGCGGCGACTTCCTGCTGCGCCTTTTCATCCAGCAGCGGAAAGCTGCGCAGATTCAATTCGCCATCTTCGCGCAAGCGCTCATACGCCCGGCGCACGCACTGAAAGAACTGTTCGACGCTGTCTCCGGCAAACAAAGCGCCGTCAGCCAGCCCGCTGATGCAATATCGACCCTGCCCCTGACTCTCAATGAGCAGCGTGAGCGGATAAGGCGCTCCCAAAGATGGCGCATAGTCGCAAGCCGCCACCTTGGCGTGCGGTGACGCTGCGGCGTCATAGATGAGCGCGGCCAGAGACACTTCACCGCCGTTTTCACAGTCTTGCAGACGATTCGCCAGCTCCTGCGAGCGCCAGACCGGTTGCTGCAACGACTGCTCGATGTTTGCTTTAAGACGCTGCGCTGTGGCGTCTTCCTGCACCGGCGCGGTGACTAGCGACCATCCGCTCACCGACTCGGCGCGGCTGTCATTAACGGCAACGACGGGTACGTTCGTCGCAGAATAGCGAGCCCATACCGTAGCCAGCGCACTGATCCAACCCGCCACCAATTGCTGGTCATCCTGGCCGCTGAAAACGCCCAGACGCATTCTGATTACGCCCTCTTCGCCCTTGCCCCGCCAGTCTGGAAGCGGTGAAAAATCGGCGGATAGCAGAGAGGACAACTCCAGCTCAGATCCGGACGCCGCCGCAGGCGAATGGTAAACAGCGTCCTGTTCAGAGATCGCCGCACAGACGAATGCATCCAGGGATGCTTTATCAAAAACCGCGCGATTGGCGACAATCACCAAGTCAACCAAGCGGTCTGCGTAGGTTAATAACACCACGCGAATATAGGGAAACGTCTCGGCCAGCGGCCTCTCCATTTCCTTTCTGACCCGGTCCGCAGCCTGATAGCTGTCCGCCCGCAAATGCAGCGTCTCAATCCAGACGTACTCACGCCCCTCGGCCGCCTTTTGCATAAACGGCAGGGCTGCAAGGGCGTGTTTTAGCCGCATCGCAACGGCCTCTGAATTGACGGATTGCGTCAGGCGATAGGCGGCGGCGTGCAATGCGCTGGGCGCCACATCGCCGTCACTCAGGTAAGAGCTCAGATTCCCGGCCATTTCCGGGTAATTAAAAAAAGTGCTTTTCATGGAAGTGCCTTATGTCGAATGAGAAAATCTGGACAGTCCTTGGCGAAGACCTCTTTCCACCGCCTAACGCGCGGAGAAGCCGCCGTCGACGGTGATCACGCTTCCGGTGACCTGACGGGACTCGTCAGAAGCCAGCCAGACAGCGCTATGGGCGATATCCTCAGGCTCGATCAGCGCATTCATGGGCTGCGCCTGCACAAAGGTGTCTTCGTGCTCGGAGACGGGCACGTGCAGGGAGCGCGCGATCTCAGACAACATGCGGCCTTCAACATGGGAGGCGTCGCGAACGGACCCCGGGCATAACGCGTTGACCCGGACTTTAAGCGGGGCGTAATCAAGAGCGACGGCTTTGCTCAGACCGATGACGCCATGTTTGGCCGCGACATAACCGGAGAAATGGCGGTAACCGACCACCCCCGCCGTAGAGGCAATGTTAATGATGCTGCCGGAGCGACGCTCCGTCATGGCGGCGCCCACTGCGCGAATCATCCGCCAGGCGCCGGAAAGATCGACGTCAATCATGGTCGTCCATTCATCTTCACTGATGTCATGGGCGATTTTTCCTGACGGCGCAGCGATGCCTGCGTTATTCAACAGCACATCAATGCGCCCAAAGCGATCCAGCCCTTTTGCGACGACAGCATTGATCTCAGCTTGTCGCGTCACATCCGCCAGACCAGTCAATACCGCGACGCCCTGCTCTTCACATAATTGAGCGGTGTATTGAAGCTGGCTCTCCGATCCGAGGGGATAAGGCACGGTGGCGATATCTCTTCCAATATCCAGCAGTATCAGATCCGCCCCCTGTCTGGCGAACTCAAGGGCGCAGGCGCGCCCCAACCCTCTGGCTGCGCCGGTAACCAGCGCAACTTTTCCTTTTAGTCTCATAGTTATCTCCTTGACGACACTGCGATCCACTAATAACAAAAATTAAAGAACCGCACTTTCGATCAGGGCGATAAGCGCCTTGGGATCGTCCATCAAATACATATGACCGCCGGGGAGTTCTTCGTGCAGAGTTTGCACCGAAGAAGCTTTGCTCCAGAGCGCTTTATCCTCAGCCGTCACCAGTTCATCGTCACTGCCGCGAATAGTCAGCACCGTGATCGGCAAGGAGTCATCCGCCAGTGGTTGATAGCTTTCATGCATCTCCACATCCGCACGCAGCGTCGGCAACAACACTTCCCGCATGATGGGGTCTTCCAGGGCGGGATGAGAGTAGCCGGCAAATTCATTGACCCGGCGTACAAATTCATCATCCGGCAATCCAGAGGCGCGCTCTTCCCTGCTGTTCCATGGGCTTGGAGAGCCACTCACGATTAACCCCTGCACATTGGCCTTTTCCTCTCCGCACATGGCGCGCGCCAGCTCAAACGCCAGCACAGCGCCCAGGCTGTGTCCAAAAAAGACGATGGGTTTGGAGAAATCCAGCTCAGCCATTAACTCGGGCATGATTCCCTGCACTGCTTCCGCCACGCTAGTGTAGGCGGGCTCAACAAAGCGCTTCTCCCGTCCCGGCAACTGCACAGCGATCACATTGAGCTTCTCGGACAAATCCTTCCACTCGTGAAACACCGATGCGCCCGCGCCAGCGAAGGGGAGACAAACCAAGTTAACCAGAGAGACTTCTTTCATTTTCTGTATCCTTTAGTTATTACTATTTCCTTTTCCGCCGGCGCATTTATAAACGCCAGACAATAGGAGGCCATAAAGCCTGTTTAGCTTTATATAAAAATATAATGATCGGTATTTATCGACGGACTAGAATAAGTCTATGCGAGGTTCCATATACTTCCCTTTCCACAATTAATACTTCCTGATTCCCGTTAAAGTTGTCTAATTAGACAAAAACATCAAATACGCAAACCATTTAATGCTCGCCAGATTGCATAAGTATGACGCCAGAAGCGATATTTCTTATCACCCCCAATCAAAGCGCAACACCATAAGCCATTGATTTTTATTGGCACAAAAATCATTCTCGTTGTGAGCCGCTAGCAATGGCGCGCCTGACAGCATAAATTCCATAACGACAAGTTGATGTCATTTTTGCTACAACCTTAAAAACAAGGCGTGGAAATTTCACTTAAAAACTTAACTATACTTGTATAAACGGGATAAGAAGCGGTGGAGAGAGGAGCCCGAGAGAATATAGCCGGGATAGGACATAAACGGACGGATAGAGGCCGTCCCCTTTGGCTTATAATACAACATCCTGTAATACTCGTAGTGCTGTTAATGTTTAATCAACAAAACGTGATTATATATATTTTTTTAGCCGCTTCAATCCGGTAATCCGTATTTTTTACTATATTGCAGAGTTAGGGAATAAAGACGCCCTTCCCATCGCCAGTTTGCCCATTAGTCCAGCCCCAGTGGAAAAGCGATCTAAAGACATTTAAGCCAGGAAGGCGCATCAAAATCTCGCGCTCAACGTCACTTTTTCATCACCCAATTGTTCGTCATTTGTAGACAGTCTAACCATATCCGCCATATTTATCCCTTTTCAAATTCCCAATAAACTGCTCCTGACATTGAGAAACAGGCTTTCAACCCTACACTCTGGAGACGATATATGAGCAGCAACATCGCATTGGTTACTGGCGGAAACCGTGGTCTGGGCAAAAACACGGTCTTGCATCTGGCGAAAAAAGGCGTGGACATCATTCTGACCTACCACAGCAATCGCGCAGAGGCGGAGGATGTCGTCAGCGAGGTGCGTCAAATGGGCCGCAAGGCGGTCGCATTGCAACTAGACGTCGCTGAAAGCAAGAGTTTCGCGGACTTTGCCAAATCAGTCGCCCAGGAACTTAGCGTCAATTGGGGCCGTGAGCAGTTCGATTACCTGGTGAATAACGCGGGGATCGGCATCCATGCGCCTTTCGCGGAAACGACGGAAGAGCAGTTTGATCAGCTAGTGAATATTCATCTGAAAGGCGTTTATTTTCTGACGCAAAAACTCCTGCAGTTCATCGCAGATGGAGGCAGAATCGTTAATATTTCCACCGGTCTCGCCCGCTTCGCCCTGCCCGGTTACTCAGCGTACGCAGCAATGAAAGGCGGCGTGGAAGTGCTGACCCGTTATATGGCGAAAGAACTTGGAGCGCGAGGCATAGCGGTGAACGTGGTGGCGCCGGGCGCCATTGAAACGGATTTCGGTCAGGGATTGGTGCGCGATAATTCGGAGATAAACAAGTTTATCGCCTCACAAACCGCACTCGGACGTGCCGGTCTACCGGACGACATTGGCGGCGTCATCGCCTCTCTGCTCTCAGAGGACAATCGTTGGATCAATGCTCAACGTATTGAAGCGTCCGGCGGGATGTTTCTCTAAGCTGTCTCAGCGGACCAGCCCAAGGGCTGGTCCAATTATGCATTTGTTGTAATCTCAACCGCGTTTTCTTTGCAGAAGTCAGGCTCTATGATTGGGACGTTTCAGAATTAGATTAATGGCTCGCTATGTCCTCAATCCCGGCATCGTGGTACTACCTGCTTTTTCAGCTTCTATCCATCGCTCTCTGCACCACACTGCTCGCATTGATACTGCAACGTTTAGGCAAATCGGAATACTTTTCCTACGCTACAGGTATTCTTAGCGCTATTTTTATCTTCTTAGCCGCGCCGAGACTCCTGGGAGTTTATGCTCGCAGCGGACAAATCACGTTGGATATGGCGATAGGGTTCATCGACTTTTTAACCGTCGGTTTATTTGGCCTGATGTATGTCTTGGCGAGCAACGCTTTATCTTATTTAAAAGCCAAATGGGGAAAGCGCCGTTAACGCGATAATCCAACGCTGATATAGCCACACACCATCAATACGCCAGTCGCCAGGATGGCGATATAAACTCTTTTCTTTAGTGCGTTGCGTCCTCGGGCGGAAATAAAAGCCGCCACCGGAACCAGTATTCCCATTTCAATCAGCAGATTTCGCCAAAAGTAAAAATTAAGGAAATCGAGCTTTCCCGCGCTGGGCAGGAAGCCATAGTCAAAGGTGTATACAGTGTCGGTCAGCGGCCAGAATATGGGGTTCTTATGCACGCCAACACAGTAATCCATGAGCACGTGAGCCATGGAAGCGGCGCAAATCAAAAGCGGGTTGGCGTTCCTTAAGCGTTTGACGAACACATACTTTTTCAAACCCAGTCCGATGCAGGCGATCACCAGACTCGCCCCAATGGAGTGGGTATAACGGGGCGCTATATTGATGCCAAAACACCATGTCAGCAGATAATCCAGATCGGGGCATATGACCAACCCCATAAAGAAACAGCTCAGGAACAACTGTTCCGATTTGCTTTCCGGTTTGGCGTTATCGCCAATCGCCGCTCCAATCAGAGCATGGCCGAATATAGATGACATCGATTTGAATTACCGCCACTCACCAGTGTTTCAGGGCGCGATTCCACTGGTACAAACACCAGGCGAACACATTATAAGTTTTGTTCAACAGCCAGCGCAGACCGGGAACTTTGGACACCTTCGCCTTCCACTGCTCCGACGACGAAACCTCCCAGATAGCGATAAAGGCTTCATACCCCACGCGCAAATCGCCATTAAGGTCGATGACATGCAGCCGCTCTCGGACAAATTCGAGATCCGCATTGAGATCTTTCACCTTATCATTGTCCAGATGCACGTCTTCCCATTCGACACCACAGACCGCTCCCTTTTTCTGCTGGAATTTAATGCCAGCATCACACACCGGACAGGCGGAGTTGTAGAAAACGCGGATTTTAGGTTCCATTAGCGCCCCAAAAAGGAATACAGCATTGGACAATAATACAAGTCAGGAAACGCAAGCATATGGAAAAAGATCTTACGCTGGAAGCGCGTTTTAAAGCTCTGATACAGAGCGTCCCTGAGATCATGGAAACTATTGAGGCTTGCGCCAGTTATGGTTTGCCTGATTACTATCTGGCTGGCGGCGCACTCACCCAGGCGCTCTGGAACAGCATGCTTGGAGAGGCTCCTCTAAGCAGAGTGAAGGATTTCGATGTGGTCTATTTCGCGCATGAAGCATCAGCGTTGGAAAAAGAGCATGAGAATACGCTCAACCGCCTGACTCGCCATAGCATTCCTATTGATGTTAAAAATCAGGCGCATGTACACGCATGGTATCCACGCAAGTTTGGACACGACATCCCACCCTATCAAAGTGTGGAAGCCGGCATTTCGTCCTGGTTGCCCGCATTCGCGATTAGCGTGCGAAAACAGGTTGATGATCTAAAAATATTCGCGCCTTTCGGACTGAATGACGCCATGAACATGGTTATACGTCCCAACAAGTCCGTCATGAGCGCAGCCAACTATATGACCCTGGTGGATAGTTTTAAACGTCGATGGCCCATGATAACGACTCATCCTTGGGAAGGTTTCGATAATGCATAGCTCCACCCGGAGCCAGTCTGTTAGGATTTCGACCAACGATGCTTAATCAAACTGCTTCTTGAATTGGATCTGCATCGTTGTTGCGCCATAAATAAAGCCCGGAAATTGAGCCAGAGGCGACTTTCGCCCCGTACACGTCAAGGAAGTATCTGATATTTAACATCCATTCTCAGGAGGAGAATCTCAATGTCAGGATGCTTAGCCACCCTATTCCCAACGTCATTAATCCGGGCCGTACTTGCCCTCCCGTTGCTGCTGTACTTCTGCGCAGGGCCCTCGCTCTGTCTGGCGGAGGCTTTTGGAATCAGAATCAAGGATTCCGCCAAAAACTGGGGGATAACGCAGAACAGTTATTATTCCTTCAGTGTCCATAAAGACGCGCTCTTCGCCGGCGGACGCGCTGTGTATGGTTCTGGAGGTCCGACTGCGCGCCTGTTGCGCAGTGAAGATGGTGAGAATTGGGCGCAGGTGGACGTACCTTTCAGCACAGATGATAACGAAGTCCGTCGGGTCTGGTCCGCCCCCGACGGATATCTCTATGCGGTAACGCAGAGCGACACGCCCAAAATCTATCGCTCGCTGAATGGGCGGCATAACTGGACGCGGGTGAAGACACTATCCGAGGCGGATGAATACGGTCGCTGGTTTGAATCATTTCAAGGCTGTATTTATCTGGCGGGACGCAGCGACAAACACACTGAAGCCAGACTTTATCGTTCCTGCGATGGCGTCACCTGGAACGTAGCCGCCTCCTTCCCCGGCGTCACCGGCATTTTTTCCTTACTGGCTCGCGAGAATACGCTGTACTTGACGACAGGACTCCCGTACTCAGGTGAAGTCAGCGTAATGGCGTCGAGTAACGGATTAAATTGGTCGCGCGTGAATGAAACGACTTTCGCCAGCGATGAAACGCTGCATTCTCTGGTGGAGTGGCAAGGCGCATTTTGGCTGGGCACATTAAACAGCACGACTGGCGGAGCGATCTGGCGCTCAGAGGACATGCGCGTCTGGGAGAAAGTCACCGGTGACGGCATGGGAGTGGGTCTTGATGAAAAAGAGGTGTATCGGCTGTATCCCTGGGGAGATCTGCTAATCGCAGGAACCTACAATCCGGTGGATGGCGGCCGCCTATGGGCGACGGAGAACGGCCGCGACTGGGGCCAGATAGGCAGTCCCGGCGGCAACTCCGGGAGCCAATATAAAGGCGTATTTGATTTCATCGAGTTTCACGGAGCGCTTTACACCGCACACAGGGTCAGCTCCATCGCAACGAATATCCCGACTTTCCCGCAAGTCTTGTTGAGGCAGTAAGTCCTTCATAATAAAGGCGGTTTAGATGTCCGCCTTTATCTCCAACCGCTGAATTCAGCGCACAATCTCACTGGGACAAAATACTCGGATTCTGTGTCCGTCCGGGTCCTGAACGACAAAGGTATAGCCAAAGTCCATTTGCGTGGGCGCTTGTATCACCTTCGCCTGCATCGCGCTCAAGTCTTCCAACGCTGCGTCGACAGTTTCCTTGCTATCCAGCATCAGGCCAATCTCCGCGCCACCGCCGGTCATATCCGCTGCAGGCTTCACTTCCTGTTTTGCCCACAGTCCCAGCTTCCAGCCGGACTCCAATACAAACAGCGAGAAGCCTGGGGAGGATTCCACAGGGGCTTTCTCCAATACATTTGAGTAAAACGCCGTACTGACTGGCATATTGCTGACATACAAAATGATATAGCTAGGTTCTTTCATAATCGTTCTCCAAATTCGATCTATCACTGAATCCCGTTATCGGGCGAAGCTGAAGCGCTTGCTTAGCTTCCGTCGCTTCGTTGGAGGTCATCTTAGGCAGACATACTGCCAGTTTCTGGCAGTAGTGTTTTATTGCGGCTCCACGCCTTTGTATTCACGCCATTCCTTCAACAAGTCATGACGACGCCGGGGAATGCGAGCCTCCAGACTGTGGAGTTCACCGATACGGTCAGTGCGAAAATGGCGGAACCCTTTGCGCAGTTCGCACCATGCAACCACGACTCTGATGGTGTCGAAAAAGCCAATCGCGAATGGCCAGATGATCCGAGTGGATGGGTTACCCTCGCTGTCGCCGTATGCAATGCATAGTTTGCGCTCAGCCCGAATCGCCGCCCGCACTCTTTCCAGTATGCTGTCGTCCTGGGGTTGCATCGCTGCGGGTCCAACCAATAGCGTGGACGTCTCCAGCTCCTGGCGCAACTCGGCGGGGATCACCGCCGCAACTTTTGCAATCACATTACGGGCAGCTTCTCCCAACTTCGCATCGCCACGTCGGGAGACCCATCTGGAACCCAGCACCAGGGCCTCAATTTCTTCATCGGAGAACATCAAAGGCGGCAACATAAAGCCAGGACGCAACAGATACCCCACGCCCGGCTCCCCCTCAATATGCGCCCCCTGAGCCTGCAACGAAGCAATGTCGCGATACAACGTGCGAATACTGACGCCCAACTCAGACGCCAACTGCTTACCGCTCACCGGGTAACGGTAGCGACGCAGAGTCTGCATGAGTTCAAGCAAACGTTCAGCCCGTGACAATTTTGGTGTTCCTATGAGGGGAATCTGAAAGCATGAAGCACATACTGCCATAAACTGGCAGCTTGTGCTTAGGAAGGAAGAGATTTAGGAAGGGCTATTTGGCGTTGTTGTAGCGCGTAATCTCTTCGTTATCCCATATAGACTATTCGATTACTGTGCAGCCAACAGTACACTAACCACTGCCACTAACAGTGGCTCTCATTTTATAACCTCAAAAAGAAGTTTAACCAAGGATGATTATTTTCAAAGCTCTGAAATCCCCACATTTAGTATCACAGCTTCGTCAACGCAGAAAGCTTATAGCCAGCAACGAGTTTTGCTTACTTTGTTTAGTTAAAGTCACCGGTAACCACAATTTCCAGGAGTATGTATGATTCCAAAATCTGGAGTAGCACTAGGAGCCTTCCCTAAAGTAGAGTTTTTTATAGGTGGTGGGGGTGACAAAGGTGATTGGATTACAAATGTGACTAGAGCAACAGGAATCAAATAATGAGACTACTTTTACTATTATCACTCTCTACCTTCTTTCTTGGCTGCGCCACAGAAAAGCTTCATTTAACTAACGCCCAACTTTTCCCAGTAGAAGTCATAGATACAAAAGAATATTCCAAAGGAGATCCATATCTATTTACGGGTACGTATTTAGCACTGAAATTTGACTCTGACACACCTATAGACATACAAGACTTTCTCAATCAGTTTAGAGCATCATTAATAAAAGACAACGACGAAATTGAATTTTACAACGGCATATTAGATCGTGACAGCCCCCACTACATGAGCTTTCACGAAGGTCTAATGTCATTAGAAAAGACTGATTTTGATCGTATAGAATTTCAGCTTAGGTACGACCCAATGCTGACTCCAGACTACACGAGCAATGTTATTTCTTTTACAAAGGAAGAAGTATTAGAAGCGACAAAAAAACCAGTTATAGAGTATTAATAATACTCTCAAATAGCGGGCAAATATTCGCACGTTATTCTCGATCATCTAGTGAGCCTCTGAAAAACGTTGGCGAGGCCGCCAGTGCAAGGAAAAAGTCGGCGAAAAAGCGCAGTTTATCGTGAATAAATGAGCATTTTGAGCCGACTTTTGACGCCGTAATGGCGGCCGCAGGTAGTTTTTCAGAAGTTCCCTAGCAAGAACATCCAACTCAACAACAAAGTTTACGCCCTGAAAGAAGCGCAGGTATAACTCGACTTTGTGCGTCCCACTTAGCAAAAAAGACGAAGTGTACTTGACTACTTTGTTAGATGTTTGATGTTAATTGCGCGTAGATTGGAACCATGAGCCAGAAGCCGCCGAAGATATCGTTTTTTAACACCGAACCATGTGCATATTTTGAGCTTGAACCGAAATAGGTTGCAAAGAGCAAAACAATAGCAGCCAAGAACAAAACCCAAAACATACTTAGCCACATGCCGATACCGAGAATGGATATGCAGAAAATGCTGCCGAAGTAAAACCATTTTGATTCGGATTTTTTATTGGTGCGTAAACAGGTATACCAATACAACCCTGTATAGAGAAACAAAGCTACTACAGATAGGATGATAGTTTCCATTGGAAGGCACATCACGTCTGGCTCAACGGTGGAGTCACAAAACTCATTGGCTTATCCAGGGTTTTACTTGACCCGGCAAAAGTACTCATAGAATTCCCACTTATCATCCTTGATTGAGTAACAATCACCATCCAGGGTAATAACTCGAATTGAATGCTCAGGTGCACCTTCTCCTGGGTATTCCATACTAAATTGCTTATCAGAAACCTTATGAATTACGTGAGGAATGAATTCAAAATTTTCTGGCTTTTCGTCAACAAAATACGCTATAGATTCGTTTTCCCTGGATACCACTATCAATTTCCCGAAAAATCCACTTCTAAAGAACGCACGAGTTTTTTCCGGAATTCCAGGTGCGGCCTCCATGCTACGCAGCGTCATCTCTTCGTTTGATTGCCATGTTCCTACTAGATCGCTAACTTCGTAGGCTGCCGCCAGCGGAGAAAAAATAATACATTGAACTAAAATCGCTCTCTGAATGATTTTACTCATAACTCTTCAATCAACCGAAACGTCATCAGTTTTGTGCATTGACTTTATACGAGGCTATTGGCTCCTTCCTCAAACTCCGACCAATAATCATTGCAACGCCAATTGTTATCACTGTAACTGGAAAATCGATAACCCATAATGGAGAAACAAACCACTCCCCCATTAATATGGAAGTAATGATAACGCCAAGTAGGTCACTTATCGAAACTACCGCTATCAAATGAAAAATCGTATAGCGAACTTGGACTTTAGCGTAGTAGGAAAGCACCAGCAAACACACCAAATTTATCGGTAGATATTGATAGAATAAAAAGTCCAACGAAGACTGGCTTGCCAAATCCTCCCCCCAAAGCACTGTGTAAGCCGCGGACATTGAGACACCCACCACAAAGAGAATCAACGAATATTTAAGAATACTAAGAAAGTTCAAGGTGACTCCCGCCACATAACGTTTATATATCGCGCATACGCGCCTTTTGATTTCAAGGCGCTAAAGATACCTTCTCCGGGCTACTGATTCCAGCGTACGGCAGACCAACGTTCACGGCTTTATTCACGAAAAGCCGTGCGGTCGTTTGGCCGAGGTATTCACTGAAGTTAGAGCGGATAGAGGTCTTGTGGCGAAAGCGATTCGGAATAACGACCTCTATGACCGCATCTCGAAAAATACAACGACGTTCTGGAGGCGTCTGAAGGAAGCTGAAGCATGCAGGTTCCTTCAGGCGTTTGTGGGTGGAAAGGGCGCTATAGACGCTTACGAATGATGTCAAAGAGTGCGCTGGATTCCCGCTTTATAGGATCGGGTTCACCCTTCTCCATGGCGTCCCAGTATTTCCAGTTCACCTTCTTCGTTCCGAGTTCGTAATCCATCTGATCCCAGCTGTCCTCCCGAAACGCATAGAAAGCCCAGTGCAGATTAAGGCTGTCAGCGGCTTCCAGCACATCCTTCAGATATTCGCCACAACCAGGAATCGTTCTGGCGCAGCCAAATTCTCCCATCACCATCCGATTAATCGGGACTCCCGACTTTTTCGCCCAGTTTATGGGCTGTGAAATATAGGCGGCTAGTTGCTGCGGACCCCAATGCGACGCTTTCTCCCCAAATGGAATATCGCCTGGGTACACATAGCGGTCTTCTCTATTAATGTTGGGAGAGCTGGTAAAGTCATAGGGCTCATACATATGGAAGGAATAAAGAATATTTGAATCTTCAAGCCCGGATGGCCAGTAGGAAAAAGCATCCGCAGCAGCGTACCAGCCGGCATCCAGCATCACCGTTACGTTCAGATCAACCTGTCGTATCGTTTTGACCAATGATTGATAGAACAAGCGCAGGTCACGGGAGCTTCCCTGACTCTTCTTATACCACTGCGCCATGGCGTCAGAATCGGCATGCTCTTTCAGGTCGCTATTACGTTCCGGCGCGGGTTCGTTGACGAGGTTGAAGGCTGCAATAGCCGGATGCCCTTTCAAGGCTGTCGAGAGATCTTTCCAGAAGCGACTGGCGTCGTTCCAATTATTTTTGTCCGACCAGATCCGGTCATCAAAAACATCATTATTGTTCTGTGACCAGCGCATATTGGGCAAAGACAATGGAGCAATGACCACTTTCAGATTCGCCTTATGCGCCCGGTCCAGCACCTGCTTCAGTTGCGCCAGATCGGCGCTGTTCAGGGATTGGTAATGATCCGCATCGCCGATCAGAAAATCCCGACCTTCAGAAGGCCACTTGTCATATGCCAACCTAACCCAGGTCGCGCCATAGGCGGCGAGAGCGTCAAAGTACTCCTGTGTCGGAGGAAGCCGGTTAAAGCTGTTTGCGCCATGCTGTGGGGAATCCCAGAAACTCGCCGTTTCTGCTCTGATGAAACAGGAAAATAGAATGAGTGAAATAAATACAACGCGTCGAAGCACCAATTAAAATCTCCATGTTTTTAAAATAGGGCGACAATAAAGAGCGAAAGATAGAAGAATTCTCCCTATTTAAATATCGGTATTTCTGCTGCTTCTTGGCGAAAATCCACCAGGACCTGCTCATTTTTATTAACTGTCAGCAATAAATGAAAACCGGAGAAAGAATTGAAACATAATATCACCTTTATCAAGTCGGGAATGCTTGTCAGAGGATTACAGAAGAGGATCTGGCGAAATGACTACGGTTGGAAATGCTTTATGACTTTACTCTATCAAGCCCAACCGTTTATTTGTCGCTATTTTTTCCAAATTTAGGCTTTCCAGCCTTTGCAAGCAAACCGACGATTGTTATCACAAGCATAGCAACGAAAGTGTACTGCCCTAATACCTGAAAGATCCCCCAGGCCAGAGTCGCTACCACGAGACAGCCCACCAGGAATAATAGATTTTTCGCCATTATGCATACCTTTTTGATGAAACTTTCGCCATTACATAAATACTATACGATGAGGATTCCAGAGGCTGGTGTTATCGACGTTAAAAAGTAGAGCCCCCTGCGCTTGGCAGTATAATCTTCAGAGGTCGAACAGCCATTTTATGATAAGATCGGCAACTATAGAATATGACAGATCAATTAAGTAACTAAGACAGGTATCGGATGGATTACTCAGAAGAGCGCGCAACGCCTCATGATAAAGAAAAACTAGCCGCTCTCTATGTGAGATCACTCAAAGAAAGTTTAACAACTATAAACCGTTTCAATCCAGAAAATTTAAATCAACAATTTCTGGAATATTATGATGATTTTTGCTTTATAAAAATACTGGTAAAAAGTGAAATTGTTGGCTTATATAGCACTAAAAACATGCCCGACCACATTTGGCTAGTTCACTTATATATTGATCCTAAATACCAGTCGTTGGGCATTGGGACTAACATCCTCAACAACATCATTCGAGAAGCTAAAGAAAAGATGCTTCCTGTGCGACTAGCAACGATAGAAAAGAGTCCCGCCAATAATTTTTACATCAAAAATGGTTTTACGCTGGATTATGCGGAAGACACCAGTAATCACTACATCTATAAAGACTTATAGACCGTAGACGCCGCGCCCCAAGAAACAGATCATTTGCAGCCATTCCTTTGGTAAACGCATTACCTGTTTTCAGAGCATGCCTGAGGCCTTACGCAAGTACGCCACTCGGGCCGCCGAAAAGCTCCGAGAGAAGCAGCGGGCCTCCTTCGTTACCACGTTTATCCAAACCGGCATACTGAACCGTGCTACACCAATGCAGCAACCGTAAACCCGCCTTTTCCTTCTGACGATACACGCAATTTTATTGAGCTTACCTGGGTGTTACTGCAGAGGATCTGGCGGGATTGCCACCATTACTTAAAGGCAGGAGTAATGCTTTGTGACTTTTCTCCAGCCAAAGAGCCAGTTAATCAACCCGGAAACCGCGTGCCTTGGCTCTTTTGATTTGCTCTTCCGTCAAAGGCGGTTCGTCATCCGATTTCCAAAAGTATGGGAGCTTTTTCGCTACTTCATTCAAGGGAATAAATCCTTTGATCTTGTCACCTTCGGATACACTGTCCCACCCATCAACGGGGTTCCAGTATGACGCAGATATTGTAGCCATCCCGTATGTTCCAACCGCAATGATATACACTCCCTGCTCTTTCGGGGTATCACCTACAGTCCACTGAATATCTTCAAACATGAGACTCTCCATCAATATTCAGCCTGAACTTTTCCGCTTCACATGCATATTCCCATAGCTTCGTGGTTTCCCTTTCAAGAAACTCATGCGCCCCTGCCAAACCATGGTAATGAGAAAGCAGTGATTATCAAGAATAGCCCTCCGGGAATAAGTCGGCACAGAAGAATGAATCATAGGAAGGATTCTCCTGCTTATATTACTCAATCGTCTGATATTCCAGAGGCTATCTAGTAATAAGCACCATCGTCAATATAGAGAAACAAAGATGCAGGCATATTAATAGAAATAAAAAACAATAAAGGTATGGTCTTTTCTTTTTCTCGTAGATGCTAGACAAAAAGTATGCCTTACCAGATTTGTGGGTAGAGTAAAGATCATAAAGAGAAACGAAAAAAAGAATTACCGCCGCAGGACCGTAGGCCATAGCCACTGAAGCACTGCCCATATTCACCGCCCAAAAGGCTACATTATAAGAAACGACAAAAGCGATATTGGCTGTAAGTAGCGGTTTTAGTATAGTTTCAAGCTTGCATTCAGATTAGGGCTCATTGGCATATCAGGCGATTATAACCAAGTCTACTCATAGCTCCACGACTCTGGGGATTGCTGTAGCTCATACTGATAGCAGGCCACATAGTGTCGAAGTCCTCTATCGCCATCATAAAACTGGAGGACTTTCATGATCCCCTCTTTTATTTCCAGCTCATATCCATCATCAAGATCGTCGACAGGGAGCAGCTTTGTTGCTTGCTCGAAGTTACATAGCTTTAGCTGGAGGCAGTTCAAGGCGCGCATCACCATTGGAATGGACAGGTAGCATACCCCACTAAACATAATGTGAGCGGAAACATTCTCGCCAGGACCGCCAGAACTAGAATTGACCTCTAAAACCAAGTCATATGCTTCGCAATCAAAGCGAACAACCACTGCCTCGTCCAACCAGGACAACGTCTTATTAAATGTGTCTAGGTCCATATCGGAAACCTCCAGTGCGGGCCAAAAATTATGCAAAACAGCCATATCTAACGCGATAGTCCTCAATTATTGAGAGTGAAAAAGGGTGCATTGTAGTATGGAGCTAATGGAGACATTGAATATGCTGGATGTTGGACGGATGACTTTGTTTGGTTTGCTGGGCAGGGTATGCAGTAGCCTTGGGGAACGAATAGTTGGGTGAGCCCCACCACATGATAAGTAGTTGAACCTACTTTTCTGTCATCAGAGGTGTAAACTAAAGTAACATATCATTATTTCTGAACTCTAAAGCCTACCACCCCCACCTCAGCCTATCATATAGAGATGCGAGCTTTCTGAAGTAGCTGGAATAGCTAGACCCACTAGGATAAATTTTACCCATGTTATCTATCAAAAATGCTTTCAATGCATCCAAATCAATTTTATCTTTCTGTAAAAAAGGAATATAAGCAGCTGCATTCTCCGGCGTGGAATTTTTCACTACATCATTCAAGCTACAGTTTAAATATTTTTTTAAATATGCACTCTCATAGCCTTTAAGGCTATACTTTTTATTATCAATTGATACCAAATTCTCAAGATCAATCCCACTCTCACGATATTTTTCATCACTATCAATGCCAATATCTCTAAGATATTTAAATACAGGAACATAAGGAGTTCTTTTGCAGCAAACAGGCAACACTTTTCCCACTATTTCTTTTGAGTCGTAATTTTTATTATCCTTTAACACATCTTCAATAAGATCTTCCACACAAACCGGCGCGTATCCATAAGTAGATACACCCTCTGTCTCACCCAGATCATATTTTGATGCAATACCAACACCCACAATAAACTCAACATCATTTTTATTTTCAATCTCATCAACATCGAGGACGCATATTTTCTCCTCTGGATTAGATGACTTAACAAGTTCGTAAAGCTGCTCTTTGCAGTAGCGAAGAACACGAGCAGGTATTTTTCTTTTAGTCTCACTTATAGCTGAGTATACTGCACCAAAATTATTAGTTTTAACCATTACGAGCGGTATATGAACCCCATTTATTGTTAAGTATGTGTCTGAAACGTCTTCATTTTCACCCTCCCGAATACGCTGAATAAAAATCAGATTTCTACGCAATTGGCCAACATTATCACGCCCAATACACGCAGCTATAGCCCCCAGAAGACTACTAATATTTTCATCCGATATTGAATATCCAACAAACACAACTGGATGTTCGACAAATATTGTTATTAGCTTTGCAGCCAAGTATGCATTTTTATCATTAAAATCCTCATAGTCTTCTCTAGTTAAAACCAAAGTTTCTGGTTTTGACGAGCACCCATGTATCTTATAAATCTCACCAATTTCCTGCGGACAAGAAAAAAGCAAATCCTTTTGACCTATATAAACCTTATATTCAGGAAAAAGCTGCTCAATAAAGCCATCCCAATTTGTAGTGATAACTCCGTCCACATTCAGACCAGAAAGAAGCTCTATCTCAGACTTATACTCCGAAGAAATAGCCTTAGCTTGATCAAGCGTATCCAGATAATTGCAAATTTCAAACCTTAAAGCTGATGTTTCATCAACTGCATACTTCCGAAATTTTTCTACGCTTTCTTTATATTCTTCCGATCGCCACCATATAGTATTAAAGTCTTTAGCAAGCATACTTGCCACAGTAGGAATATGGGAATTAGAGTATGCTATGTAGTACTCAAATGGGTGCCCTGTTTTACAGAACCGCTGCAATAGACCGCGCCAGTCTTCTAAACCAAGATATCTTCGTGAAAAACCTGAACCCAAAAAAAGAAAAGGTCCTGCAGGGCGTGATCTAAATATATCAACAAGGTATGACTTAACATCCATAAATAGCTCCAATATATTACACTATAACCTCTGATTCATGACCAACCTCATACTTCATTTTTTAACGAACTAATAACACTTAGCTATAGCATGAAGAAATGGCACCCACTCAAGCAACACTTGACCTAATTAGAATGTCCGTTCCGCCTTTCGACGATCAAGTTTAGGGATCTGCCGCAACGCAGAAGAAAAATTTTCACTGTCCAAGTAGTAAAGCCGCACAACTTCCCCCATCTACTTATCCCTGGCTCGCAACTTCACCCCACCTTGACAGCCTCCTGATCATTAATCACAAGCGACCTCCCAGCCATCCACGCATATGGCGTGAACGACAGATAGCCAACGTTATTTGTATAAATTTAGACCACCTAGCCCACGGTTCCAGTAACAACGCGGCTTCACAACTCTTCATCTCATCGCCTAACCGCTATCAATTCATTTTCAATAACTTGGATATACATTCACACCAACCAGTCCATGTTCAGTTATCCCAACATCCCCCAATAAGCAGCCAGCTTTTCCACACCCCATATGCTTTACACATATAATCCCCCTAACAAACAGGAGGATGCGTGATGCCTGAATATCCTGACATTACTGTGTATATCGGTGCGTTGGAGCGGCGGGTTCTTGGGCGGGTGTTGGTGTCGGTGGAGTTGCATAGTTATTTTCTGTTGCGGACGGCGGAGCCGTCTTTGGAGACGGTGGTTGGCGCGAAGGTGACGCAGTTGCGGCGGATTGGTAAGCGTATCGCCATTGGCTTTGATAATGATGTCTGGATGGTGTTTCACCTGATGATTGCGGGGCGTTTGCATTGGCGCGAGGCGGGTAAGAAAGCGCCGGGGAAAAATGCGTTGATCAGCTTGCAGTTCCCTAATGGCGTTTTGTTTTTGACAGAAGCGGGAACCAAGAAACGGGCGTCGCTGCATCTTATCGGAGAGGAAGCAGGATTGGCGCAGATCAATCCGGGCGGTCTGGAGATTTTGGAGTCGGATCTTGCCGCGTTCCAACGGACATTGACCCGCAACAACCACACATTAAAAAGAGCGCTGACTGATCCGCATATTTTCAGCGGCGTCGGCAACGCCTATTCCGATGAAATTCTGCATGCGGCCCGACTATCTCCCATCGCGCAAACTCAAAAGCTGAGTCCAGAAGAAATTGAGCGCCTGTATCAGGCGTGCCGTACCTGTTTGACCACCTGGACGCAGCGTTTGCGCGACCAGTATGGCGACGCCTTTCCAGAAAAAGTCACCGCCTTTCGCGAAGACATGGCGGTGCATGGTCGCTACAACCTTCCCTGCCCGGTCTGTGGCGGAGCCGTGCAGCGCATACGCTATGCGACCAATGAGACCAACTATTGCCCCAACTGCCAGACGGAAGGACGCTTACTCGCGGATCGGGCATTGTCCCGTTTATTGAAAAAAGACTGGCCGAGAAGCGTTGAGGAACTGGAGAAAATTCGCGGCAAAAACGATCACTGAATAAAGCCGCCATGGCCGCCAATCAGTCGTTGGGGTCATTGCCAAAACTTCTCGGTCGGCTAAACTTTCGGCATGGATACACCATTAACCAGGCTTCGCCCGTCCCCGCAGGGTCATGGCCCAATAACAAGGACTCAGTATGCTGCAAGACCAGTTCGCGCCCAATTGGACGCTAACCCCTACATCCGGACTGCAAATCAACACCACCGCCATTTCCGCCAACGGCGCGCAACTTATCACCGGCACTTCCTCCGAATATGGAGAAAGTAGCGACTTCGCCATTTACAGCTACGCCACCGACGGCTCCGCGCCCTCGTTGCAATGGAGCGATCCGCTGGGCGATAACGTCACCCAAGGCGTATTCTGGGTCGCCGTGTCAGGCAACGGCGGATATGCCGCCGCAGGCGGGCAATACAGCAGCGGCAACGGCTTTCTGCGCACTTACAATGTCGGCGTCGGCGTTACCAGCCGTCAGGAGTTCAGCGTAGACAGCCGCATCAATGAAGTGGAAAGCAGTTACGACGGCTCCACCATGATCGCCGTGGAAGGCGCCAACGCCTTGCTGCTGACTTTAAACGGACAAACCTACACTGACTCGAAGACCTATGTCAGCGAATCCTATTTGCGCAGTTGCGGCGTCTGCGACACCGGCGAAATCGTGGTGGTGGGCGGCGAGTTGGACAGCTATTCGGAGAGCGTCGAATTCGCCCGCGGACGTAAACCGGCGAAACGTGCGGAAGTCAGCTCCACCGGACTGGTCATCCTCTACGCCAATCAAAGCGGGACCCTGGTGGAATACGGTCGCTTTCATACCGCCACTGGCGTTCTGCGCGTCGTCATCAGCGCTGACGGGGGCTACTTCGCCGCCTCCACCAAGAACGGCTATGTCTATTTATTCGCCACGCCGGACAACCCTGTCAGCGGCCTTACGCCCTTATGGTCCTACACGCCTTCCGACCAGTCTCTGGGCCTGACTTACGCCCTGGCCATCGCCAATGTCAACGGACAGGTCTATGTCGGCGCCGGAGGCAATTACGACGGTTCCGGCGTGACCAAATCCGCGTCTGACAGCCCCGGCTTCGGTTTCGCCTATATGCTGCAAAACGCCGGCGAGTCCGGGGGTTATTACCCGCAACGCCTGTGGATCAACCAGCTGGAATATTGCCCCAACCCCGGCATGAATATGGACGCCAACGCGCAGTATGTGACCTCCGCCGACGGCGAGCCCATCTTCAGCGACAGCAACTCATCGCCGCAGGAAGAAACGCCCGGCAACTTCTATCTGTTTAATGCGCAGACCGGTGACCTGTACTGGAAATACGCCACCTCGCTGATGAACTGGCCCATGTCCATCAACGCAGAAGGCACCGCCGTCTTCGCCGGCAGCGATGACGGCAGCGTGTATTACTGGGGCAGCCCGGCGCTTTGATTGTTTGAGAAAGGAAGATAAGACGGCTCAGGGAGTGAGCTTCACCACATTGGGAGCGCTGAACTTCCCGATGATTTCATGTAGGTCGCCAGCTTTAGAGAAGTAGAACCCCTGAGCCAGAAAACATTTGTTTTCCTTCAGGAATTTCACCTGTTCAGCGTCTTCCACCCCGACCGCCACCACGTTCAGCTTCAGGTTATGCGCCATGGAAATCATGGCTTTTACGATTTCCGCATCATCGGCGTTCCTTAGCATGTTATGAATAAATGACTTGTCGATCTTGATGCAATCGATCGGTAATTGTTTGAGATTGCTCATTGAAGAATAGCCGGCTCCGAAATCGTCCACCGTGATGCCAAAGCCCAGCTTGTTCAGGTCGGTGATGCTGCGATTGCTTTGCTCCAACTCCTCAATAATAGTGGCCTCCGTCAACTCCAGCCGGATATTGCAGGGCTCATTACGGTGCGCGGCGACGATGCGTCCGATATCTGCGATCAGCCCCTTGTCCCGTAACTGTCGCGCCGACACATTAATAGCCACGCCGACATCGGAGAAGCCCATTTTACGGAGTTCCCGCGTGGCGGAAATCACTTCACTGATCACCCATTTCCCCAGTTCCACGATTAAACCGGTCTCTTCCGCCAAAGGGATAAAGTGATCGGGATAGACAATGCCCTGGTTAGGGTGATTCCATCGCAACAGCGCTTCCAGTCCAACCAGCTTTTGGGTTTCCAGATCAATAACCGGTTGATAGTCGATCCGGAACTGTTTCTTCGACAGGCCCTGAATCATTTCCGCTTCCAGCGCCTGTTTCTTCCTGGCTTCCTCATTCATGGAATGAGAGAAAAACTGAATATCGTTCCGGCCATTGCGCTTGGCCTGATACATGGCGGTGTCCGCGTTTTTCAACAGCTCATCCAGCTCCACGCCGTCGTCAGGCGCAATACTGATGCCGATACTGGCGCCGACGAAATATTCTTTGCCAGCGAACTTGAACGGACGGTTCAAGGTCCGACGAATGCCCTGCGCCACGCGCCGGGCGTCAGCATGGCCGCGAATATCGGACAGGATCACCGTGAACTCATCGCCGCTGATGCGCGCCACAGTATCGTTCTTGCGCACATTCTGCTTGATGCGCGCCGCCACGGTTTTCAGCACTTCGTCGCCGGCGTCATGGCCATAGTTGTCGTTGATTTCCTTGAAGTGGTCAATGTCGATAAACATCAGGGCGATCATGGACTTGTCGCGCACCGCGCGAGTAATGGCGTTCTCCAGCCGCAGCTTGAACAGCAGTCGACTCTCCAGACCGGTCAGATGGTCGTAAAAGGCCAATTGCTCCATTTCATCCTTGCTCTTTTTCAGGAGCGTAATGTCTTCGCAGGTCACTACGTAATGGCTGACCTTTTCGGCTGCGGGACGAAAGACGCCATAATTGCGCGCCGCCTGCTCATAGATGGGGAAAATAGATATCTGCATCCATTGCTGGTTACGAGAGGCGTCATAACAGAGCCGCTCGTCGCGAATCATGGGTTCAGGCAACTCACGGAAATTGATCTGATCAAGGCGGGGAAAACTGATGCGCTCCTCCAGTGAAGAAATATGCTTGTCGAATACCTGCATATGATCGTAGCCGGACATCATCAGAAAGGCGTTGTTGACGTATACGATTACGCCATCGGCGTTGGTGATGATGACCCCGCTGCGGCTGCTCTCCACCGCCTTGGAAAGAAGCCGCAGGGACAACTCTCGCTGCTCCCGCTCCGCAATCTCCAACTTCAGCTCCTGGTTGGCCTGCGCCAGCGCCTCGGTTCTTTCCTCCACCCGGGCTTCCAGCGCATGGTTCAGTTTGTACAGCGCCTGCTCCTTCTCCATCAGGGTTTGAGTCTGTTCATACAGCGCCTGATTGGCCTCTCGCAGTTGATGAGTGTGCAACTCAACCCGATTCTTGAGCCGATTATTGAAGGTCAGCAACAGCAAAATACCCACCGCCCCGGCGATCACCACCAAACCGCCAACCCAAAGCGCGGTATGTAACACTAACCTTGCGTCGTTGCGGTCTGGATCGAATACGAATCCATCCAGCCTGTAGTCTCTGGGGGCCATATCCAAAGTGGCGAAGGTGTCCGCTATATGCCGCCACCGTCCCGGATTCATATGCCCGATTTCCACCAGCTTGGGCACGATCAGGTCTATGGTTTCCCGGGCTTCGTACACCAGCTCATCATATTGTTTGCGAGAGTTGTACTTGCTTTTCAACAACCGAATGACTTCTTCCGGGTTCTCCACCGCATAACGCCATCCCTCGATCGTCGCCTCGCGGAAACGCGTCACATCATCCGTATCGGTCATGGCGCGGTTCTCGGTTGTAAAAAGGGTATCGCCGTAGAAATCAATGCCGTAGCTGCGCGGGTCCATCAGGTTATAAGCGATCTGGCGTTTACGCAGCTGGTAAGGCAGGTCGGTCACGTAGCCCACCATGGCGTCCACACGATGCTCAACCAGATCATTGATATCGAAAGACAATGGCATTTGCTTGACCTGAGAAAGCAGCACGCCTTCCTTACGCAGGATACCAATGGTATTGGCCCCGTATGGCCCATGGGGAAACATGACGCGTTTATCGATCAAATCCTGCGGACTGAGTATCTCCGACTCCGCCAGACTCACTAACACCAGAGGCGAATGCTGAATCATCACCGCGACGGCGGTGACGGGCGCGCCCTGTAAGCGATAGAGCAGTAATTCAGAGTTGGCGACGCCATAGTCCGCCCTGCCCTGCACCACTTCATCGATGGGATTAATATCCGGCGACGCCTCCCGCAGAGTGACGTCAAAACCGGCTTTATGATAGAAACCTTTTTCGATAGCAGCGTAAAAGCCAGCGAATTGAAACTGGTGCAACCACTTTAACTGCACAACGACAGGAGTGAGTTCAGACTCCGCCGCCCCACTGATTCTCGTCATCAAACAAAGAATCAGCACGCATATCGTCCGGATACGGCCAATAGGAGAAGATGAGTTCGACATCTATGGCATTACCACCGGTTTTTTTCGGATGAAACGCGACGCCCGAAAAGCTGCTGTGACGCAACCCAATCATGATTGACCGGAATTATCTCTTTAAGCTTAGTAGATAATGTTCTCGCGCACGCTGGATTTCCATATCTACAACACATTTTTTCATCTCTGGGACAATATTTTACTTCCCTGATCACGACCATAGTGTTTCAGTAAGTTTGATTATTATCCCTACAGCCGTAAAAGTCCGGTCTATAGTTAAATTTCAGGCGATCTTTTTTCTTTTAACTCCCATACGGAAACAAAACGCCACACCCTTTCACTTGAAGCCGCCTGATCCGCAAAACAATAAAGTAGAGGTACATATACGATGAGCGTATTGAAACGGTTGCCTTGGCTTGCGTTCTTTTTAGGTTTATCCCTTTTCGCCAGTGCGAAAGAACTGGGCTTTCTCATTCCCGGCGGCGAAGGAGGCGGTTGGGACACCACCGCCCGCGAAGCCGGCGCCACGATGAAAACTATCGGACTGGTGGATGACGCCAAGTTCACCAACCTGTCCGGAGGCGGCGGCGGTCGCGCGCTGGACGACTTAGTGCGCAACGCGTCCAAGTACTCTGAGACCTTGATGGTGCAATCCACGCCATTGATTCTGCGCAGCCTGACCGGGGTGATCGACAAAGACTTCCGCGACATCACGCCCATCGCCACGGTGATTGCGGAGTATCAGGTCATAGCGGTGAAAGCGGACTCGTCGATTCAGTCCGTGTCGCAACTGGTGGACCTGATCCGGAGCCAGGCTGCGAAGAACCCGATTATCGGCGGCTCATCCAAAGAAAGCCTGGATCACATTACCGCGGCGCTGCTGCTCAAGTCCGCCGGCATCGGCATTGACCAGATGCGTTATGTCCCCAGCGACGGAGGCGGTGACGCTCTGGAGAAGCTGTACAAAGAAGTTGGCGTCGCCCTGGTGACAGGTTTGGGAGAAGTGGTCAACGACTATAAATCAGGCAAGCTGCGCCTGCTCGGCGTCACCAGCGATGAGCGTCTGGAAGGCTTTGACATCCCAACGATGAAGGAACAGGGCTTCGAACTGGTTTTCGCCAACTGGCGCGGTTTCTTCGGCGCTCCCGGCATGCCGTCGCAAGACGTCGCCCAGTATGCCGACATGCTGGAGAAACTGTCGCAGAGCGATCAATGGAAGCAAGTGAGAAGCAAGTACGGGTGGTCCAACTTCTATCACCGCGGCGACGCCATGCAGCGTTTTCTGGAGAATCAGGAAAAAGACATACGCGAAGTGTTGCTAACCTTGGGCGTTAAAGTGCGCTGATCTCATTTCAGATAAGCTTTAGACATGCGCCGACGAATGTCGGCGCTGTTGCGATGGAAATGCTCCTTTATCGGCGAACTTTCGCTACCGCCTCGATTTCCACCAGTGTGCCCGGCGACGCCAGCGAGGCGACACCCACGCCGGTCAGCGCAGGCCGCGACGCGCCCAGATAGTTGGCGAGTATGGGCGCCAGCTTATCCATGTGTTCAGCCAGCTCTCCTCTTACAAAAATGCGTACTTGCAGCAAGCTATCGACGGCAGCCCCGGCTTCTTTCAGCACAATGCTCAAATTCTCCAGCGCATTCACTGTCTGCGCCTCAATAGTATCGTTCTTTAACTCGTAATTAGCGTCCCAGTCCACCTGCCCGGATACAAACACCAGCCCCGTCTCCGTATCGACCGCCGCTTGCGACAACCCAAAAGGCGAGCCGTCATACAGCGCACTGGGGTTTACCTTATTAATGCTCATAAAAACCTCTAAAACCGACCAATTTTGTGCAGCCAGAGTAGAACCTGAGGCGTAATGGAGCGATCAAGCCGCCTTTGTAACCGATACAAGCGTCGCCTGATTGCCCCCAGAAATTATGGCCGGGAAGCGCTCCGCCTTACGACGCTGAGCGCCCACATGATCAGGGGATCGCTCTTGGCGCTGGGATGATAAGCCGCC
Source organism: Hahella sp. NS-SX17 (assembly GCF_057367735.1). NCBI lineage: Bacteria > Pseudomonadati > Pseudomonadota > Gammaproteobacteria > Oceanospirillales > Hahellaceae > Hahella > Hahella sp. NS-SX17. The sequence goes on along the minus strand of NZ_CM170632.1, from coordinate 2,517,452 downwards.
ACCACTTCATAGCCAGGCGGATATTTCTCAAGCGGAATTTCAAATAATCCTGCGCCAGGCAGCAGTCGCGAGGGAATAAAGGCCACCATGTCCGTCTCTTGTAAGTACTCCTTGGCGATATGGAAGGACGGTGCGGACAGGGTTACGTTGCGTCGCAAACCCTGCTGCTCGAACCAGGCGTCCGCGGACCCGGTAAACCCACCAATCCCCGGAGACGTCACAATAAAGTCACGCTCAACCAGCTTATCCAGGGTAATCTCCCCTTTCTCCGCCAACGCGGCGTCGGCGGAGACACAGAGGTACTTTTCAGTAAACAGCGCCTCGGACAACAGGCCTTCCGGCACATAGCCATGTGAGGTAAACGCCACATCAATTTCCCCTTGCCGCATCTTCCGGGTCAGACTGACGCTTTCGATATTGGCGACCACAACTTTCACCCTGGGCGCGCTCTTTCTGAGTTCCCTGACCAGCTCCGCCACGATCACTTTCTGAGTGTAATCCGTTGCGGAAATCACCAGAGTCCTTTCCATCTTCGCCAAAGAAAACGCCTCCGGCGCAGGAATCTCATGCAGACAGATCAACACCCGCTGAATATGGGGCTCGATCAGCTTCGCGTAGGACGTCGGCGCCACACCATGGCCGGTCCGCACAAACAATGGATCTCCCAGAATGTCACGCAATTTTTTCAGCTGCTGACTGATCGCCTGCTGGGACAGATCGAGAGACTCCGCCGCCGCCGAGATATTGCCGAACCGGTACAATGCGTCCAATGTCCGCAGATGGTGAATTTCCAGCTTTTCGATCATGCCTGCCTCAAAAGAGTTGGGGAGACCGCTGCAACGCAACGGGACTGAGATACTTGCCTGGTTAATGGGTTAATGGGTTAATGGGTTAATAAATTAATTGTATGAGCATGACGCAGGAATGGCGACGCATTACCCGAAAATCCGCCGGGAACAGGCAATCCGAAATTGAGTTTGTCCGCGGGATCGTTTAGCTTCGTCCGAACTTTCGCAGAGCCGTTCGCACCGTGATAAAGCTCCTTTAGGCCAAAGAAGGATAAGTGTTTGAAAGATATACTGTCTTATCTCAATGAAGAACAGTTCAAAGCCGTTAACGCCACCGAGGGAGCCACTCTGGTTCTGGCTGGCGCCGGCTCAGGCAAGACCCGCGTGGTCACCTATAAAGCCGCTCACCTTATCCTGAATAAAAAAGCGTCGCCGAAGTCCATCATTCTGGTGACGTTCACCAACAAGGCCGCGAATGAGATGCGCTCCAGGCTCGGGGAATTGATTGGGCCCATCGCCAAAACCCTCCATATCGGCACTTTCCACAAGCTGTTCCTCGACCTGATCCTGAAGCCCAGTTCCGACCGTCCCGTCACGCAAAAATATGGTTACAACCAGACGACGCGGGTTATCAGTGAACGTGAGGCCAGAGTCTTTATTGATTCATTCTGGGGCAATCTGGGCGAGGAGCAACAGCGCTTTGTCGCCAGAAACGCCATTTCTCTCAATGAGGCGCTGGCCTGTTTATCCCGCGCCAGAGCCAATGGTTTCGGCTCCAACGACTATGCGCCGCCGATGGAGCTTTCCAATCGCGAACGCATGATCGACCGCATCATGATGGCTTTATGGAAGCATCTGGACGAAGAAAAACGAAAACTCAACGCCATTGACGCGGACGATATTCTTTATATCGCCTGCAACGTCTTGAAAGAGGACCCGGAGTTGAGAAATGCGCTGCAGTATCATCTGAAACATTTCATCATCGACGAGTTTCAGGACTGTAACTACTTGCAATTCGAAGCCATTCGGCAGTTGGCGTCCAACTCCGAGTCCATCACTGTCGTCGGTGACTCCAAACAGTCCATTTATCAGTTCAGGGGGTCTGAGCCGACGGTTTTCCAGGCGTTTTTGGAAGCCTATGAGTCGCCCAGGGTCAAGGTCCTGGACACCAATTACCGTTCCTTGAGCAAGCTGGTGCGGCTCAGCAACAAACTGGCCGACAGCATGCCCCACCGTTTGCAGCAAGACGTTCCCATGCGCGCTCACAAGAGCGATGACGGCACAGTGCAGTTCGCTTCGCCTCAAAGCGTGGTGACGGAATCGGATGATGTCGCCACGAGCATTCAAAACCTGCTAAACACAGGTGCGCCCCCCGGCGAAATCGCCATTCTCTACAGGGAGAACAGCCAGCGTCTGCATATCGAACAAGCGTTGATTGCCCGCAGGATTCCCTATCTGGTGAACGAAGGCGTTCCTCTCATGCGCAGACGCGGCCCGCGGATGCTGCTGAGCATGTGCCTTGCGCCGTCGAACGGCGAGAGCATGGAGGAAGAAAAATATCTGGAGTACATCCTCAATAATAGCCGGATAAATATCCAGTGGCGGCACAAGAAGGCTGGAAAATACAAAGACGAAGCGACCTTTAAATATCTGGAGTTTATTTCCGACGCAGACGGCCGCCTCGGTGAAAAAGCCGCAGAGATCATTCGCGACGTACGCCTGATCAAAAAACTGAACGCCTGCCCACTCTCGCAGGCGGAAGAGCAATTATGGGAAATACTGCTGCGCCATACCTACTTCAGTCGTGAAGGCATGGAAAGCCTGCCCGCCAAGGTAGCGATCCAACAACTATTGGACGGTTTGAAAAAAGGCGTCAGTCTTGAACAAAGCGCTGAGGAACTACTGAACATAAACAGCGAGAAAACCGAGTCGGACAAAATTCATCTCATGACCATTCACGCGTCAAAAGGCGCCGAGTTCGACAGCGTTTTTCTGATCAATGCGACCCTGGCCGAGCGTAAAGAGAATGAGGGCAACAGGGAGGAGGAACGCCGGGTTTTCTATGTGGCGCTGACACGGGCTAAAAACAGACTGTACATATCCTGCCCGCAATACAACGAACGCGGGTTACGCCTGGAGCCTTCGCCTTATATTGCGGAACTCAGACGCGTTTAGAAGCCTTCCGCCCTGTTGGAGCAACGCGCGATGACTCAGGGGGACAAATAAATTCCTTCTATTTGTCCGCTACGACAAACCCTGCCAGTACACATTCCGCTGGCGGCTTATTTCCGTTAAATTCAGGAATAACGATGTCATATGAAATTTTTTTTCAGAAATTCGAAAACGGTGACGCTGGCGTCATTCCGTTTGAAGAGATAAATGCCATATTAAAAAATTATGGTGAGATTATTGAAGACGACTCCGACTTGGAGTTTGTCTCGAAGGTCGGCGAAATCTGTGAGCATGCATACTTATTCGGTGAATCCCGCGACGCCATTTCCGGGATAGTTTTTTTAAGACCAATACGGCATGAACTCCTGCCCCAAATTATTTTTGAATTGCTATCAATAGAAAACACCTGCTTTTTTGGTCCTGGTCTAGACTATCTGCAGGCAAGGACTGACATTTCTTCACAGCTACCAGAGTCGTTACTTGAAGGCGCTGAGTCAGGCCTGCAAATCATAGATTCCGCTTACAATTCATGGCCATTATCATAGAACGGCTAAAAGTCCGCCCCCCATCGAACTTTCGCCGCCTGGGCGATACACTGACGTTCTCGCAGACATCCCAACTATCTATTAACTGTCACAGAGAAATGCGCCATGTCGACGCCCATTGCATTAGACCTGCGGCGTTATTCGCCGGAAACGCAATGCCACAGCCACGATTATCACCAACTGGTGCTGCCGCTCAGCGGTCGCCTGGAGCTGGATGTGGCGGGACAGGGCGCGATGGTGGACCGGCGCACCGCGGCGGTGATCGAAGCAGGACGGGATCACGCCTTCGCCGGCGGCGAGGATAACCGCTTTGTGGTGGCGGATCTGCCAGTGGCCATGGAGCCCGCGCTGGGACGTCTACCGGCCTTCATCGACCTGGACTCTGGCTTGCGCTCCTATGTCCAATTTATCGCGATGGAGCTAGGTCACGGACGCCTGGGCGAAGCCTCCCGCGAACGTATACTCGGCTTATTACTGCAGTTGCTTCGGGAACGTTATGGCGCGGCGCTGAACCTGGACAAACGTTTGCTCGCCGCCCGCGACTTTCTGGACGCCCATCTGAGCGATCCGGTCACACTCGATCAGGTCGCCACCGCGGCGAGCCTGAGCCGCCGACACCTCTCAGATTTGTTCAAAAGCGCATTCGGCGTGACGCCGATGGATTATCTGCGAGATAAACGCATGCGCCTCGCCCTTGAGCTGCTTGAGAACAGCCGGTTCAGTATCCAGCACATCGCCATTGAGACCGGGTTTCAAAGTCAGGCCGCTTTCAGTGACCGTTTCCGACGTCATTTCGGCAAATCCCCCAAGCACTTCCGCCCACGAGAGAAAAACTAGCGCCGCAGCGACGAATTTTTCCCAGCGACAAAACGCTAAGCTGACGTTTCCGAACCTTTTCTTTTATACAACGAAAAACCTCATACAACGGAAAAGAAACGTCATGAACCGACAAGCCGCAACGTCCATCGGGTTCACTGCTGTCGTCTTATGGGGCGCATTGGCCCTGTTCACGCGCTGGAGCGCCGGCATTCCTCCCTTTCAGTTACTGGCGATGACTTTTAGTATCGCCGCATTGCTGATGCTGGGCAAAACGGTGGCGCAGGGAGGCAGTCTTCTACGCCTGCTACGGCAACCGGTTCGCGCCTGGTTATTGGGCGTGGGCGGTCTTTTCGGCTATCACCTGTTTTACTTCATTGCGTTGAATCAGGCGCCGGCGGTGGAAGCCAGCCTGATCGCCTATCTCTGGCCGCTGCTGATCGTCTGTTTTTCTGCAGTGCTGCTGAAAGAGTCTGCGGGAAAAGCGCTGTGGCTGGGAGGGTTGCTGACGCTGGCGGGCTGCTGGGCGCTGCTGTGGCGTCCTGGCGCAGGCTTCGATGTGCGTTACTTGAGCGGCTACGGCGCCGCGCTGCTCTGTGCTCTGATCTGGTCGTTGTATTCAGTGTTGTCCCGCACCTTGGCCTCGGTTCCCTCTGACGCAGTGGGACTGTATTGCCTGGGCGTATCCGCGTTGGCGGCGCTGTGTCATGGCGTACTGGAAGAGACCGTCTGGCCCCTGAGCGGCGGGCAATGGCTCGGTGTGATCGGCCTGGGGCTGGGCCCAGTGGGGATTGCATTCTTTACCTGGGATTACGGCGTCAAACGCGGCGATATTCAGCTATTAGGAGTTCTGTCCTACGCTGCGCCGCTGATTTCCACTTTATTGCTGATCGCTTTCGGCGAAGCGGAGTTCACCCTGACGGTGCTGCTTGGCTGCGGATTGATTGTCGGCGGAGCCTTGCTGGCGTCGCTGGGACCGGCGCTGCTGCGCAGGCCGGCCCGACAGGCTTAGGCGCGGGTAACCCGCGCCCAGGGCGTCACCACTTTCCGGGAGGCGCCTGATAAGACAGTATTGCGTCGAGCAGTTCCGCCGGGCTCTCCCGGATCAACAACGCATCCACATATCCCTGACTCAGAAAGCGTTCGTCCTGCATATGACGGATGAAATCAAGCAGTTTGTCGTAGTAACCAAGGGCGTTATAGAAGCAACTGGGTTTGCTGTGATAGCCCAACTGACTCCAGGTCCAGACTTCAAAAATTTCTTCTAATGTTCCCGCGCCGCCGGGCATGGCGATAAAAGCGTCTGACAACGCCGCCATTTTCGCTTTGCGTTCGTGCATATCCGCAACCACGAACAGCTCAGTCAAACCGGTATGCTCGATTTCCTTTTCTTTCAGCGCCACCGGTATCACCCCGGTCACCTTGCCTCCCGCCGCCAGCACCGCATCGGCGATGACGCCCATCAAGCCGACATGGCCGCCGCCGTACACCAGTTCGATGTCCCGTCGCGCCAGCTCTTCCCCCAGTGCTCTGGCGGCGACTTGATACTCTTCTCGCGCGCCCATGCTGGAGCCGCAAAATACTGCAATTCTCACAAACTTCCCCTTATAAATCAGTTTGATGCCAAAGCGCCTACACTATAACGCCGATACTGGGATCACGCTATGCGGTCGTGTTTCGATCAGGCATTGGGCCTGGTTAGAGAATGGCGGGGACCATCAACTCCGACCGACAAGCCGGCTCAGTAACGAATGGCGGCGTCCTGTTCATACAACGCCAAGGCCGCTTCCGCAGGCAGCGGCGGCGAAAACAGATAACCCTGCGCCAGATGAATGCCCAGACTTTCCACCACCTCCAACTGCTGAATTGTCTCGACGCCTTCCGCCACCACCGCCATGTCCATTTTTCGCGCCATCGCGATAATGCTGGAAAGAATCGCCTGACCTGCCTCATCGTCATGCAGGTCACGGAGGAATGAGCGGTCTATTTTCAACGTGTTGAAAGAGAATTTTTTCAGGTGACCAAGGGACGAATAGCCCACGCCAAAATTGTCCAGCGACACGCGGAAGCCTTGACTGCGCAGCTTGTCCAAAGTCATTGCGCAGCCTTTGCGATTTTCAAACAGCGCGCTTTCCGTGACCTCAAACTCAAAAATATTGCGGGACATGCCGGCATCGACAAGCAGTTGATTGATTTTGCCAAACACTTCGCCAGTCACCAGCTGGCCAGCGGTAATATTCAGCGATACCGATGGCTGTATACGGTACTTTTCTTCCAGCGCTTTGATGAACGCACAGGCGTGAGAGGCCACCAGCAAAGTGATGCGATCAATCATGCCTCGCTTTTCCGCCGCCGGCACGAACTCTAAAGGACTGATCCAGCCATACTGCTCTGATCGCAGACGCGCCAACGCCTCAAACCCCGTCAGACGCCGGTTGCGCAGATCAATAATCGGTTGAAAGCAGATCGTGAACTCATCCTTGTCCAGCGCTTTACTGATCAGGTTATCCAGCGCCAGTCGCGCCTGTTCGCTGTGTTCCAGCTGCGGCGAGAAAAACTCGTAACGCATCTTGCCATGGGCCTTGGCCGAATACATGGCGATGTCTGCATACTTGATCAAATCATTGACGCCGTCCGCGTCGTCCGGGCACATTGCGATGCCAATGCTGGCGCCGATAAAGGTCTCCTGTCCGTCCACTTTGAAGGGAGGCCTCAATTGATCCAGCACTCGTTGCGCCACCGCCGCCGCATTTTTACGGGCGCCGATGTTGGGCACAATAATGGTGAACTCGTCGCCGCCAAGCCGGAACAGAATATTGCGTTCGTCATCAGTCTCATCCGACGCGCTTTCTTCGGAGATCTGATAGATCACATCGGACGGACGCAGTATCGCGCTTAAGCGGCCAGTCACCGCCGTCAGCAAACTGTCCCCTACCTGATGGCCGTATACATCGTTGATCTGCTTGAAGCCGTCCAGGTCAATGAATAACAGCGCCAGCGTCTGCCGGCGCTCTTCATTACGCTGCATCAATACCGCCAGCATATGCGCCATGGCGTGCCGGTTAGGCAGTCCGGTCAGGCTGTCCGTGTACGCCTGGCTTTTCAGCTCGCGCGTATACTGTCTGATCCGCCCCTCCATTTCCAAAAACGCGTGCTGCAGACGCCCAATCTCGCCGCTTTGCATGCGCAGCGCCTTAGCTTTGTCCGGCGCATTGAGAATGTGATAGGTAGCCGTGGCCAGTTCTTTTACCGGTCGTACAATCATGCGGTCCATCTGCACGTAGATAAACCAGCCCAACAGTACAAACACCGCCACCAGCACCACAATGGCGGTGAACAGCAAACGATGGAATTCGCCGCGCGCTTCAGAAAAGGGCATGGCGTTATAGAGACGCCAGTCGCCGATCAAAGGGCGCGAATCCACCAGATAATTCTCTCCCATCATCCGCGCCATGTATTGGCCCGCCCCCTCGTCTTTGGCGTTCGCCGCATTGGACAGAGCCCGCGCCTGCGCCTTGGACAGACCGGAGGCATAGATGACCCCGCGTCCCCGGCTGGCGATGAAAGTAGCGTCCACTTCCGCTGCATCGCTCCCGGGGTCATGCCGCATCAACCACTTCATGTCCACCGTAAATTTGAGCACGCCTTTCACAACTTTATTGTTCTCGTAAGCGCCCAGGGAGCGGTCGATCATGTAAAGCGCGCGGTAAAAGGTCAGGTTTGAGCCTTCAAACCGCTGCTGGTCTATAAAATCGTAATAAGTGTTATAGGGGTCCTGCATGGCCTGTTGGAACAGGCTATCACCGGCGGGCTCCGCTTCCGGAGAGCGGATATCGTCAGCGATACGGATATCCTCCACCCCATCGGGCAGCAGCAGGACAATCTCCAGGTATTCGGGAAACAATGTGGCGTAACGGCTCAAGGCCTTGGCGGAAATATCATACATGAGAGAGTAACGCTCATCTCCCATGGACAAATAGCGATCCAGCACATCTTCGGAAGCCAGCAGTCGCATATTGGCCAGGGTGTGCTCTACGGAGCCATCCACATTGGCGGCCGCCAACGACGCGGACTCATCCAGTAAATGACGACTGCGACTTTCCCAGAAGTCCGTCAGCTCAACATACAGTGCGGTCGCCAGACTCAGAAAGCAGGTGAATGTCGCCACTACCAGCGTAATGATCAACCGCGCGCGTAACTTCATTGCAGAATCTGTTCGAACCCGAGATTGTGCCAGAGGCTCATCAAACGCCGCTTATAGAGCGTGCTGGGCGCCTTATGAGTTCCCATCCTGGGGTTAATGGCCGGAAATACAGTCTGATTGGCCAACAGTTCTTCCGGCAATATTTTCAACGCTTCTTCATTATAGGTGGCCGAATAAGTGAACGCGCAGTTGCGGGCGGCGTTGCGCGGTTCACTAATGAAGTTCAGGAATTGATAGGCCGCCTGCAGGTCCGAGGCGTAACGGCTGACCATAAAGTAATCGAACCAGACAATGCCGCCTTCTTCCGGCAAACGATATTCGATGTTCGGGTTGAACTGTTTCAGCATTAACGCATCGCCGCTGTAGGTCACCGCCGCCACTGCTTCTCCCGTCACCAGCAGCGACTCGCCGTTTGTCTTCAACGCGCGATAGCTCAGCACATGAGGTTTCTGGGCGGCAATCAACTCCGCCGCCAGCGTCAGCGCCTGGGGGGATTCGTCGTACATGTCATATCCCAGGGTTTGCAGCGCGATAGGCAGCATTTCCGTGGCCTGCGGCGTCATCACGATTTTGCCTTTCAGCTCATCTGAAGGACGAAACAACTGCATGAAACGGGATACCGGCTGCACCAGATCAGATCGATACGCAACGCCCTGCGTACCCCAGGCGTAGGGCGCGACATAGCCAGCCAATGCGGGCTGATGGCTCCGCCACAGATCGTTATTGTATTTGAGATTGGGCACTTCGGCTTCGCTCAGGGGGGCCACCCAACCCAGTTTGATATAGGCTTCCGCAGTCAGCCCGTCCATCAGAATGAGATCGAAACCCTGGCCATTGCGAGTGGCCATGATGCGATCGCGCTTCTCTTCATTCTGGTAATAGCTGAACTTCAGCTTGATAGGATGGGTTTTCTCGAATTCGGCGACCACCTCCGGGTCCAGGTAGTCTTCCCAGGTGAAAATATGCAAAACACTTTCAGCGCGACCGGCGAAACTGAACAGCGACAGCACACTGAAAATCACAAGCGCAACCATAGACCGTTTCACCAGACACACGCCTCCCCGCTTAATTAAAGGCTGCCTCAGTTTAATGCAAGCGCCTGGCGACGTTAGGGGGGGTCCTGTAAATTCGTGCAAAATCTGCAGCGGACGCAGAACAGAGTCCAGGTATCCGGACAGTTTTCAGGCGGCTGTCCCGCTACCTGTCAGCATCACTGAACACTTATTAACCAGCAGGCACCCACGCATCCCTAACCTATTGAATTGCAAACCAAGATAATCCTGGCTCAGAACTTGAAAAGCATTTAGCGCGTTCTTTGTGATATCTCAAACGATGACACAAATATAACTTCAAACATGGCGTGTCCTGTTCCTCAGACAGTCGCAACTAACGGATAACGCTCACCAAGGACGTACGATAACAACTCAAGGGGCCGAGCATGAGCAAATTCATATCGCTGAAGAGCACAGTCGTTCTGACATCCACGCTGGCCGCCGGCGGAGCCGGTCTGGCGGTGTCTCCCGGACAGGAAAGCATTGATTTACGTCGCCTCAATGTCGACGCCGCCCAGATCTCCATATCCGGTTTATCTTCCGGCGCATTCGCCGCTATGCAGGCTCACGTAGCCTATTCCAGGACCTTCATGGGCGCCGGACTGGTGGCGGGTGGACCTTACGGATGCGCAGAGGGCAGTTTGACCCAGGCTATAGGTGGCTGTATGAGTCAGGGCGACCTGTTGGGCGCCGACGAAATTCTGACTCTGACCCGCGCGATGGCGGAAAAAGGAAAGATCGACGGATTGGAATTCCTGCAAGATGATCGAGTGTGGATCTTTCATGGCAAAAGCGATCGCCGCGTCAGAGCGGCCTCTTCACAACGGGCGGCGGAGGTGTACCAGACGTTAAGCGGCAGCCAGAACGTTTCCGTCAATATTGATCTCGTTGACGCCGGTCACGCTATGCCGACGCAGAGCTTCGGGGCGGACTGCGCGCGCAGCGACTCGCCCTACATCGGCAATTGTCAGTATGACGCCGCTGGCCTGCTATTGAACCACATATATGGTCCGTTGACGCCGGCGACTGAAACTAAGCCGGAGAATCTGCTGACTTTTGACCAGGAGCAGTTAAGCTATTCGCAATTTCTGGACGAGACCGGCTATGTTTATGTTCCCGACGCCTGTCGGGAAGACCAGGCCGCCTGCCGCGTCCATATTGCGCTGCACGGTTGCAAACAGAACCGCTCGTCCCTGCAAGACACCTTCGCCCGCCATGCCGGTTACAACGCCTGGGCGGAAAGTAATCGCATTATTGTGGTATATCCGCAAACCAGCAGTAAGGCGATGAACGGTTGCTGGGATTGGTGGGGCTACGCCGACAACAGCCATGGCTCTCTGGATTATCTCACCCAGCAGGGGCCGCAGATGCAGTTCATCAAACGCATTGTGGACAGAATGACTGGCGCGGAAACAAGCGGCGGCGGTTCTGTCGCGTCGGCGTGTTATCGGGAGGAAAATCTCAACCATACGCTGGCTGGGCGCGCCCGTTACTTCTGGGGAGTCTATTATGCGGTGGGTTCAATGGACTATCTTGGTTTTTCAGCCTCCCATCGCACCAGTCTGCATTGTGATAAAACGGATTACTGCCGATCGATCACCACTTGCGTTTAACGAAAAAAAGCGGCGGCTTCCGCGAGAGGCCGTCGCTTGATGCAAGTCTAATTGGCGTCGCATTTTACTTTATCAATATCGCACCAGAACGCGTCGATTTTGGACTCACACTGCTGCGCCGCCTTGCCGGTGGCTTCCAACTGGGTCAGCCCGGTACCGGTGAAAGTGCCCTTATGGGTTTTCAGGATGCAGGAATATTGGGTTTGCGACACTGGGGTTGATGGCGCAGGCTCGGCATTCTGCAGATCGTAAACCGTATCCTGCAACTGTCTCACCGCCAGCTCAAGATTCCTGACCCGCTCCCGCAGTTTACGATTAGCGCGATAGTGGGATTCATAGTCATACCCACGCTCCCGCATATACTGGTCATAATCGCGACGGTCAAACTCATCCTCTCTTGAAGTTTCAATGTAGATGATCTTTTCACCGCCCATCTGCACTCTGAATTCTTCCGCTCCTGCGTTCTGCATTACACTTCCCAGCGCCACCGCCAACAACATCGCTTTTTTCATTTTTAATGGTTTCCCCAGTTGAAACGCTTCGTCAGTTAATTCGTTAGTGATAGGGAAGCCATTGTAACGGCAAATCATGAACTTAAACTGAATAAATCTCCCTTTTTCAATGCGTCACGCCGGTCAGGCGGCCTAAAGTGAGTTCAGGCCGCCCTCCGGGTAAAAGGGGCAAGGCTTACTCAAAAGAGTCCAGAATGACCCGTCCCAGAGTTTTGTCGTCCGCATCGGTGATATAACGGTATTCCCGGAACCAGTCCCACCAGGCGTATACAGAGTGATACTCCACATCCAGCCCAATGGTGCGCGCGCCCGCGTTGTAGCGGTCAGCGCCGCTTAATGCGAAGGTCATATCCCGTCCGCGTTTGTTGGCCTGCATTTCGTTGTGCGCCATTTTCTCACTCATGATGATGGGATAGTGATAATCATACAGTTGGCTCAGGGAAGGCGCCTTGCTGACGCTGGTAACGCGCCCGTCTACACGCAAATCCCGCACGCAGGAATCCAATGCGCCGTCATAGGCGGCGCCGCAGGCGCTATGCAACGGCACCACGCTGTCGTCCCTGCCTTTGATAATGGGGTGCGTCGCAAAGCCGTAGAACTCGCTGCCAGTAGAGGCGATTCTCAAGCGGGGAATCGCAGGCAGATTATTGACCGCCGTATTGCGCGCGACAGAGGTTTGCAGGTCCAGCATTACGCCTGGGTTGATGCCGAGAGGAATGTCATACCCCAGAAACTCCAGCAAGGCTTCCAATATATCCGCGCCATGGTTAACGCCATTGATCAGATCCACCCCGAAGTTGGCCAGCTCGGTGCCGCCGCCCGCGCCCGCCATGTCGATGACCGCCGTGACTTTCAAACGCTGCGCCAGCGAAGAACCCAGCAGGGAATTCTTATTGGACAGCACATAGCGCATCACCAGATCTCCGGTAGAGTGAGTAATCACAACGCACTCGTTATCGCAGAAGCCAGAGGAAAGGATCGGCTGCAACTGGTTGGCGATCAACGCGGCGATGCCGCCAGCGCCCTGCAACCGGTAATGCGAAGGCCAGTAAAGAATGCGGGTGGTGGCGGGATCTTTCAGCGAGGCGTCGAAGCCGTCCCAGTACCCAATGCCATCCGCCCGCCCCTGATCGGTGGGATTAAACAGAATATGCTGGGGTAAAAAGCCCTGAATCAAGAGGACATTCTTGCCCGCCAACTGCGCCTTGGCGCCGCCGCAGGCGGCGAACATCAACATTGCCGTCAGCCATAGCTTGAGTGTTTTCACGTTAAATCTCCTTTTTTATCTTTGTTTTCGAGAACTGGGGCTCCGCGGGGTTACCTCCGCAACGTCGCGCCCGTTTACTGCACGCTTCCCAACTGGCGCAGAAACTCCAACCGCTTCTGCGCGTCTTCATCGACATAGGGAATATCGTCGTAATCAGAGAAAGGGAATCCGTTCACCGCAAAAGAACTTTGGGCGACGCTTCCGTATTCGGTTTGATAGGCGGGCGGGGACGGCATTCGGGTCAAGGCGATATCCCGCAGCCGATACGGACCGGCGTCGCCTTTTTGTTTCAGCGCCGCAATATGCGCCTTTAGATACATCAAGCCGTTTTCCACATTGATGTCTTCCTGCGCGGATAAGCGCACTAAAGGTTCCGCAGCCTGAGCGCTGTATAGAATCGCCGATACTTCGTGATAACCGGGGGCATTCACCCGAACATGCAAAGGAATGTAAAAATAGGCGCCGCGCACTTCCGCCGCTCCCACATGGGTTACCTGAGCCACACTCGGGGTGTAGGAAACCGGCGTTCCGATTTCATAGGCGCGGCCGTTGATGGTCAGATTGGCGATGACGCGCAGATCGCTGCCCGCGTCCGCCAATGCGGGGTCATCACCGGAGAAGATCAGGTTGAACGCGGAGCCGCTGCGCTGCACGCCCTCAGTGACGGCTAAGGTTTCAGCCAGCTCCACCAGACGTCCGTCCGCTTCCACCGTCGATCCGGCATTCAAGCCGGTGACGCTCACCGACGCGACGATGTCCTCGCCGATGAAGTACTGGCTCTTGGTGGTTTCGAGGCTGATGCGGGGGCTGTCTGGATCTTTGAAGTCCAGCGGCATGCCAGCGGGAACGCTTTTATTGGGGAGATACTTGGCGAGCGCCTCTTTATCTCGTATCGGATTGGAAAAACTGGGGTACTGAATCTGATCCTGATATTGATCAGCGATCTGCGTCAGGCGCGCTTTGACTTCCTTTGCAAAGAAGGGATTCTCACCGGCTTCTTGATCTTGTTCACTCTCACTGACATCACTCTCGATAGAGGGAGACGATGTCCCTGGCGATGCGGTTTTCTTAACTGGCGCAACAGCCGCAGCGGCGACTGAAGGCAAGTCGACGGCGGGCGTCATCGCCGCTTCAGCGTCCGAGATGTCGGCGCCCTCACCGCCCAGCAACCAATAACTTACAGATAACGCGGCAACCATTCCGCAGACGAAAGCAAGCCTGTGCTTTTCCTTGAAAAACATAACGATGAACCTTTGTTCCGTTGTTATTTTTGTTTTAACGTTCGGCGGACCCTGTCTGCGCCAAACGCGGATATTTTTATTTCCTGTGGGCCACTATAAGCGTTAGTAAGAAGACGCGAAACCGCCCAAACAGGTGATTTCAAACATTAGATATGGAGAGAGATTTGACCGACAGGTCAGTTTTGCGGAGCGGAAGAAGATGCGGAGGAACAGTCTTGATCGGCGGCGGCGTGAGCGGCGTTTTGAGAGCAGTCATCCTCCGCCAGATATTGTTTCAGCGTCGGGATAACCTTCACGCCAATTAAACCAAGCGCCAACAGAATAATCGGCAGCAACAACATCATTTTCGATTCGCGAGAGAAATGTTTATTCATAGCCTGGTTACCCTTCGCACCACAGGCTTTCAGTGTCTACTCTTTGCAAGAATTCGCCCAGGCTTTGCGAGACTATCTGCGGCTTATTTCCACCAAAATCATCTCTGTATACGAGAGTGGTGTATTCATCTTTAGGCTTTAATCTGTAAAGTTCACTCTCCAGGAGGTAGTCAGCGAAAAGCACGCCATACTCATTCCTGTCTGGAGCACGGGCTGCAATCTCGGCAAGAGGCCAAAAGCGGATAAGTCCCGCGCCAAAATCGCTCATTCCATCACACGCAAGATAGAACTCTAAGATGTCCTGCGTCGCATGCAGGCCACAATGGGAGAATGTATGTTTAACTGCATCGACCGTGGCGGGAGGATGGAATTGATGACCTTGCTCACGCCATCTCTGAATGAAGTCGGAAGGTTTGCTCAAACCGATAATCTCCTGACAAATAACAACTCATGCAGCGACTCGCCGGCATGTCCATGGTCCACCTTCGATCTTCCATCGGGCAGGAATCCTAATTTTTTATAAAACTCTATGGCGCGCAGGTTTCCGTTCAATACCCACAGGTATATGGCCTTGGCTTCTTTCTGCAGATAGTAGTCGCTCACATACTCCACCAGTCCTTTACCCAGGCCATGTCGCCAGTAGTTGGGATCAATATTGATGGCGTACAGCTCGACGCCCTCTTCCCCGGCGAGTTGCTCGTCGCGAAACGCACCACTGCTGCAGAACCCGGCGACACATCCCTCATGCTCAATCACCAAGCGTAATACCGGACTGTCTTGCGCTAACGCCGCCGTCCATTGCTGTGTTCTTTTTTCCACGGACAGAGACGCCAGAAATTCACTCGACATCAGCCCGCGATAGGCTTCCCGCCACGCCGCCACATGAATGACGGCGATGGTTGGGGCGTCTTCTATTACAGCGGGACGGATATGCATGCCGGAGTCCGCTGATATTACACGGGAGCGAGCGGCAGATAGGGCTCAGGCGGTAGCGACACAGTGATGGCGTCGTCAACGCTTACCGGCCCATCCGCCAACACAATGGCCATGACGCCAGATTTTCTGACCAGATTGCCTTGCTCATCGCGGTCCAGCACGGCGGCGGTTAGTCCTTTTTGATATTTATCCAGTTGTGAGCAAGGACTGCGCAGTCCGGTCAGTTCGATGCGGGCGGTTGCGCCAAAATTAAGAATCGTTCCTGTTGGCAGGGACAATAAGTCCAAACCAGTAGTAGTGATGTTCTCTCCGATCACGCCCGGGCTGACATTGAAGCCTTTGCTCCGCAGCTCTTCCAGCAACTCATGATGGATCAAATGCACCTGACGCAGGTTGGGCGATTCCGCGTTTTTCTTGACGAGATGGATATGCTTCACCTTCGCGCCGCGGTGGGCGTCGCCATCGACGCCCTCACCGGCGATCAAGTGAATAGTGGGAACCTGTGTTTTGTAAAACGTATGCTCTGCGCTCTTGCTGACGGATAAAACTTTAGCCAACGTAAAATCTCCTTTTAGCAACGATCTTCGGCAGAATAAATCTGCGCCACTGAGCTTACCAATGCTCCCACCTGTATGTTAAGTCGCTGACTTAGCTCAAGCTTTACACCAATCGATTTTGGTTCCGCCTTCATAGGGAACGGCGAGCTTTTCTTGGATCAGGGACTGTCCCAGGCTTTCACCATCCGCCACCACATCCGCCAGCACCCGGAAATATTTATCCCGCTGGATATTTTCCAGTTTCACCTGTTTTGCGCTTCTCAGCTTCTCCACCAGAAACTGTTTGGCCTTCAGAGCCAGGGCTTTTTCTTTCTTGCAGGAGCCGCGCAGCTCGGGAGTATCGATATGCTTGATGCGCACGCCGATACGTTGTCCCACAATCGCCGGCCAATCTGCAATGTCGGCGCGAAAGGTGTCGCCATCATAAATACTGGTGACCTGCGCGACGGTCGCAGAGCCAAAATTCTCATCTTTGATCCCGGCATTGGCGAGCATCGGCGCAGCCAGAATCAAACACAAAGCCAGACGTAACTTCATATGCATAACACCCTATTTATCAATAAGTCTAGAGCGAATGCTAAAGTTGAGTTGTAGATTTATCCAGTAAATATTTGTTTAGACTGACTTCTCTCTATCAGTCAAACAAAAAGTCGCGCACTTCCTGGTAGATGCGCTGCTCGCTTCTCCAGGCGCTGGAGGAGAATATTTCACTGGGAAACAGAGTCTTGCTCTGCATAACAAAACCCAGACGGGTGGCGTCGTCATTAGTTTCCAGAATCACGTCGCTAATTTCATGCAGCGGACATTCGAAATGCTCCACGTCGCGCCACAGTCGTTTTCGCGTGCAGACAAACAGACCGCGCTCTTTGTCCAAAGTAACGCTGGCGTTGGCGGAAATCATTGCGAACCAGACAAACACCGGAACGGCCAGGCCCAAGCCTGCTACGCCCACCCAACTGAATGATTGGTACAGCAGAACGGAAACAAGCGCGGCGGCGACTGCAAACAAAATCAGCAACCAGCGCACTTCACGGCATTCCAATGTCATCAGATTGTTGGTTTTGTGCTTTATTAACATACTGAATCGTTCACGAATCACCCACTTCAACGGACATTCGGCCTAACTAGATGACCTCATTTATATCCACAAGATCAATACACTAGGTGATCTAGTCCAGTTTAAGGTGGTCGCTGCTTTGATAGATTAACGCCTTACTGAAATTGCTTTATAAACTATTAATATCGCGGCAGAATCAATATCTTTGACTCTCTGATTTCGAAATAAAACGATGAACGAAGGTGATTTTAAAGAGCTCTCACCCAATCCTCAGAAAGGATTATATAGCTCCGCGCATGTAATTTCAGGCGTTCCTATCCCGAAAACACAGCGCGTACAGCTATTCGGCGCGGACGAATGGGAGGAGTTTACCGAGGAATGGGCATCATCTCTGAAAAGTTCATATTATTGCGTTAAACGCTTTGCTGGCGCAGGTGACAAAGGACTGGACGTTGTAGGTTTTATTAATTCAAACCAGTTCAGTAACGGGTGGGACAACTACCAATGTAAATTTTACGATAGGCCATTAACGCCTTCAGATATCTGGGTTGAGTTCGGGAAAATTATTTACTTTACATATTGCGGTGAGTTCCCCTCGCCACGAAAGTACTACTTTGTCGCTCCCAAAAATATCGGCACAAAGCTGGGCAAGCTGCTAGCCAATGCTTCGAAGCTAAAAGAAGAACTTAAGGAAAACTGGGAGAAGTACTGCGAGGATGACATCACATCGACTGCAAAGATAAAACTTCAGGGCGATCTTCTAGCACATTTGCAAAGTTTTGACTTCACTATATTCGGCTCAATTTCGCTGGTTCGGATGATTGAACAACACGAATCCACACGGTTTCACGCTGTTAGGTTTGGAGGGGGGCTCAGTATCCGTCCTGAGCCTGAAATTCCACCGGAAGATACAGTATCTCTGGATCATCGTTACGTAAAGCAACTTCTGAGCGTATACGCGCAGTTCATTGGTGAAGACCAGCAAACACCAGACCTTTCCTTACTCGATAAAGACGACAACTTACGCGCCCACTTTCAAAGACAACGTGAACGCTTTTATCATGCTGAGTCCCTACGTAACTTTTCCCGTGATACGGTTCCCTCTGGTGTCTTCGAAGCTCTTCAGGATGATATTTTTGATGGTATTGTGGATGTCTGTGAGTCTCAGCACAAATGCGATATGGATCGCTTAAATGCAACAATGAGCCAAGCTGCTAATGTGGCTGTCGAGGCTAGCCCGTTGACAAGTGTTACACGAGTGAGGGACAAACAAGGAATGTGCCACCAGCTAGTTAATGACAACCGGTTGAGTTGGAGCAAACACAATGAGTGATCAGCAGCAACCATATGTCACGGTATTTAATAGTGCCTTGGAGACAGGAGTTCGATCATTGGTCATTCTGACAGCGAACTTTCCAGATGCATTGGATTTGCAGCGACTTGTTGACTTCGACTACTTGGTTGTCCATTCCGGGGACGTAGGAGGACCCGAGAGCCTTCACCCACCTCTTCCTATGAGAGAAGGCGAGCTTTTGGTTAGACGTAGAATTATTGAGTCAGGGCTTTCTTTAATGATGAGCCGAGGCCTTATTACCAGAATTGCTCATGCAGAAGGTATTGCTTATCAAGCAAGTGACTATGCCAAACCATTTGTCGATTCCCTGGCTACTCCGTATATGCTCTTGCTGATAGAAAAAGCAAATTGGGTTGCAACAACCTTTGGCAATATGGACACGTCTGAGCTTCATAAATTAATAAACGGTTTTTTTGATAAATGGACTACCCAATTTCATCCATCACAAGGTTTAGGTGGCGGTTAATCAGATGAATGAGACAATTCAAATAAGAAACATAAGCTTCTTAGGCCCCAGTGTTGACCCCGCTTTGGTTAGTTTCGATCAAAGCTTGAGCGTGGTATGCGGAGCATCCGACACTGGAAAGTCCTTCCTTGTAGAAGCTATTGACTTCTTACTTGGTGGTAAAGACTTACGTGGAATTCCAGAGCTTGGCGGATATGACAAAGCCCGTATTGCTGTCGACTCCTCAAAGAAAGGTTCCTGGACATTTGAACGCAGCATAGAAGGCGGTAACTATCGGGTATACGAAGGTATTATTGAATCTGAAACCGACGCTAAAGAAAGCGATTCGATAAAAATGAAACACGCCGCAGGCCGAGAGGACAACATTTCTGGATGGCTTCTTGGGTGTATAGATTTGCTAGGAAAATATGTCCGAAAGAATGCGAGCGGAGAATGTCGATCCTTAAGTTTCCGCGATATCGCTAGGCTCATCATTGTTAATGAACAGGAAATAATACGCCAGGACTCTCCGTTCTTATCTGGCCAGCATGTTTCCAAAACTGCTGAAAAGTCCACCTTAAAGCTAATGCTTACTGGGACAGATGATAGCGCTATAGTGCTGGCGGATGCTCGCAAACAATCCGAATCAAATGACCAAGCTAAAGCAGAACTCCTCGAACAATGGATAAGTGACCTGGAGGACGAAATTAGTGAACACGGTTATAGCCGTGAAGAACTAGTAGAACAACTCGGAAAGCTTGAGGCGTCTATTTCGTTCAGTAAAGAACAGCTTAAATTAGCTCAGTCACAGCTAAATGAAATGACAACCCAAAGACGGGAAATTGTGAGGAACCGCGAGCTAGTCAAAGATAGAATTGATGACATAGCCTATATGTTAGAACGCTTTGCTTTGCTAAAGGCTCAATATGTTACAGACCTGCGTCGCTTGATGGCAATTGAAGAATCCGGCTCACTTTTCGTCCACCATGAGCGTGTGCCTTGCCCGCTGTGCGGTGCTTCACCTGAAACTCAGCATAGTATGGAAGAGTGTGAGGGCGACGTAGAATCCATAGTCATTGCCGCAGTAGCAGAGATGGAGAAGATTAAGAGACTAGCAAGTGATCTCGACTCTACGGTAACTGCATTAAAAGAGGAATCAGGCCGCTTATTGGAAGACCTTGTTAAAATCGAGGCAAATTTTAACTGCGTTGATAATGAAATCAAAAGCGCAATTGCACCGGAGTTGTCAGATGTGCAATCTAACTACACCGAGTTTGTGGATACTCGAAGCAAAGCTATTTCGCGTCTTTCCTTGTTTACTAGACTAGATAAGCTTCGTGCACAACATGAAGAGTTTTTTGGAGATGAAGAGAAAACTGAAGGTGGAGATAAAAAAATAGCTACGAAGCTATCAACTCAAGTACTACATGATTTTTCCAAAACGGTAGAAAAAATACTTGAAGCTTGGGACTTTCCTGATACCGGACATGTTCACTTTGACGAAACAACCATGGACTTCGTTATCAACGGTAAGCTTCGCGGTAATAGGGGAAAAGGTCTCAGAGCAATAACGCACGCTGCAACAACCCTAGGTTTGCTGGAATTTTGTAAGGAGCACTCGCTCCCGCATCCTGGTTTTGTTGTGCTTGACTCCCCCTTACTCGCCTACTACAAACCAGAAGGCGAAGGTGACAGCCTACAAGGCTCAGCTCTAAAGCAAAAATTCTACAAATATTTAATCGAAGAACATTCTGACAGCCAAATTATTATTGTCGAAAACGAACATCCGCCAGAGGCGTTTGAAGGCCAACTCGGACTGGCAGTATTCACGAAGAACCCTCAACACGGTCGTTTCGGCCTCTTTCCACTGAAAGCAAGCTAGGAACAAAGGGGACCATCACCAGCCAGAAATCTAATGGTGGGAGACCTCGAAATAAAAGCTTAACAAGCGAGAATGAGAGGATCGCGGTTTCATGTTATTACTCAAATGTCCGCTATTGTTCTGGTCAAATCCCACCGGACACTTTCTTTAGAGAGTTTTCATAATTAACCGGCGACATATCATTGTTCGCCGCTGCGTCGACGGGACTCACTTATCAACGACAGCCGTTCCATAAGCCAGAACTTCGACTGTGCCAAGGGCGTTTTGCACCCCGCTGGAAACGGTCGAGGTTTCCAGTTTTACGTTGTATATCTCCTTGGAGCCGAGGGAAACAGCCTGTTCTTTCATACGCAGAATGGCTTCACGGCGCGCCCTTTCCAGTAAAGACTCATAACTAAAGAGTCGCCCACCAATCAGCAGACGCAGCATGGCGAAGAAACGTTTGAAGTAGTCAACGGACACCACTACGCTGCCGGTTACCAGACGCGCCTCCACATTGGCTCGTGTTGGCGGAATATGGCGCCCCATGGATAACGCTACAGCTCGATGCCTGGCCTCACGAATCCGCAGCGATTTAAAATGAGCTTTCTCTGCACGACGCCCAAATCCATAGCCCAGGGCCATCAATAGCAGAAAAACGCCAAAATTGATCAGGATTTCCATGGGCGTTACTCCATGACCACCGCTGTGCCGTACACAAACAACTCCGCGGCGCCCTGAGCAACGGAAGACGTGGCGAAGCGCACGTTGATCACCGCATTGGCGCCCATGCCGCGGGCCTGTCTTTTCATGCGCTCCAGCGCTTCACCCCGGGCGTCTTCCAGCAGCTCGGTATAGCCGCGCAACTCACCGCCGAAGATATTCTTCAAGCCCGCCATGATATCGCGCCCGACATGCTTAGAACGAACCGTGCTGCCTTGCACCAGCCCAAGATGCTTGACGATATTTTTACCAGGAATGGTTTCGATATTAGTGATCAACATAACTAACCCACAGACCTCTTGTTAAGGACACCTGTGGACATAATATGTCACAAATATTCAAAAAGGGAAGGATAAATATTCACGCCAAGAGATCCGAGGAAGTCTAAGAGTCAGAGCGCGGTTTCATGACCTATTGCATGGCGGGTTACTTCACATATTCATCCCCATTCAGCCATATCGGCGATGGAGCGTTCTTATCGAGAACGATGGTTTTGTAGAGAGTCTCGCCATCGTCAAAATGGAGCGTCAGCAGATAACCGTCAATCTCATAGCGTCCTTCTTCCTCCGGGTAATAAAAACTGACGGTGGAGCTGAGAGCGTCGTCATGACTTGGGTATGAGTCCAAGTTGCGGATGAACTTTCCATCGGAGAAAAACTGGTAACGAACAACGTTGATTATGGGAAATGCGCCGCCGTCCGTCTCCTCCTGAAAACTCAGTGTATTCTCCATACGGAAATCTTCTTGAAGCGGCGGGAACTCTTTGGCGGAGACGAACTTTTCCCACGTCTCACCGTTCAGCCATTCCCGTTCGCCATTGTTGATTCGCCAGCGCGTCCACTTAACGGGGCGCCTGGCTTTATGTCTCGCAATTCCGCCGCGAAATACCAACGCATGCGCATCCATGCAGAGATCGCCGTTCTTAAACAGCAGCTCGGGCCTATCCACCGTCGCCAACTTTCCTGCAATGCGCACTTGGCGGCGATTGAACATCACCGCCTCTACTTGCGCCATATCCTGCCTGATTAGCTCCAGGTCCAGCGGTTGTCCGGCGACTCGCTCCATTTCGCTTGTTAAGACTTCCTGTGGGGTTCCATCGAGTAGCTTCTGCGTCAGTTCAGGGAATGCAAATACCGGCATAAAGTCCGGATTGGCGAGGATTTTCTCCAAATGGGCGCAGTAATCGGCGCTGTGCAGTTTAACTTCCGCTGCCGCGTCCCTGGCGATATCCGCCAAGCGGACCTGAAGCTGCCCATCATTCACCAGTAGAACATTAACAGCCGCCTCAATAGCCTCGACCTGATTGACCATACGCCAATTGAGATATTCCGTTTGGTAGCTGTCAGGACAGGCTTCGGTCAGCTTAGCGACATATTTGATCTTCGCTAACATGTCAGGAAGACGCTCCATACTGGCTTCTTCAGCAAAAGCGAAAACCGACAGACCAATGGAAAGAAAAAGGGACTTAGCCAAGACGCTCTTCATTTATGTTCAATACCTGTGATGAGATACCTGAGGCGGCGCGCCGAAGTTCGAAACGGGTTTCGCGCAATAGGAAATGTCGAGCGAATATATATTTTCTACAGAAAGTTACAACGGTTCTTTAACAAACCAGAACTCACTCTTACAAAAATCAATTTGGCTATTTTTTGAACCAAGCCTATGTTTTTTATTACCAGAGGAACGGAATAAAAAGTAACGATTCGCTGACAAGGAGTGGGCTGATGGATAACGCTGCGTTGACCTTGGATGTCGCGATTGTCGGTGGAGGGGTTTCGGGCGTGTACAGCGCCTGGCGCCTGCAGACGGAGTGCGGCGCACAGCAGGATATCGCTCTGTTTGAATACAGCGACCGCATCGGCGGACGCCTTTATAGCATCACGCTTCCCGGACTTCCCAATGTCGTGGCTGAAGTCGGCGGCATGCGCTATATCCCCGACGCCCATATCCTGGTGGCCAATCTGGTCAAATACCTGCAGTTGCCGACTAAAGACTTTCCCATGGGCGCGCCGGAACCCGTCGGCTCCAAAGACAACCTTTTCTTCCTGCGCGGTACGCGTTTCCGCTATCGGGACTTCAGCGGCCATCCCGACAAGATCCCTTACAACATGGCTTGGTCTGAGCGCGGCTATGGGCCTGAAGATCTGCAAGTAAAAATCATGAACTATCTGTACCCGGGGTTCGCGGACTTATCTTTATGCGATCAGATGCGGGTGAAAGTATTCGGCAAGGAGATCTGGAAATACGGGTTCTGGGATCTGCTTTATCGGGTGCTCAGTAACGAAGGCTATATGTTCATGAAGGACGCCGGCGGCTACGACGCCAACGTGGCTAACGCCAATGCGGTCACACAACTGCCGGCGACGGAGTACAGTGACGAGACCCAATTTCTCACGCTGAAGCGCGGATTCCAGACCCTGCCGCTGACGCTCTGCGAACAGTTCGTGCAGGCTCCGGGCAATCTGCTCGGAACCAAACGCCTCTATATGAACCACCGTCTGGCGGAAATCCGCTATACCGGCGACGCAGACTACCCCTACAGTCTGCACTTTCAACATACGCGCACGATTGATGGAAAAACCACAGACCAATCCGGCGAAACGATCGTGCGAGCCAAACGCATTATCCTGGCCATGCCGCGTCGTTCTCTGGAATTGATCCAGTCTGAGTTTTTCAATGATTCCTGGTTGCAGGAGAACCTGCCGTCCGTATTGATCCAATCCGCTTTCAAACTGTTCCTCGCCTACGAAAAACCCTGGTGGCGCAGCCTGGGACTGGTGGCGGGACGCTCGGTCACCGACCTTCCGGTAAGACAGGTTTACTACATGGGAACCGAGTGTGAACAACCCGGCGGCGAGCCATTTCTGAACTCCCTGCTGATGGCCTCCTATAACGACATTGGCACAGTCCCGTTCTGGAAGGGACTGGAGGACGGTCTGCCGTTTATCGGCTACAAACCATCCTGCCTGGAAACAGATATCAGCGCCGACAAAGTTGTGCCCCGAACCCGCTATCAAGTCAGCGAAGACATGGTGCGCGCGGCGCAACAACAAGTGCGCCAGGTTCATGATCAAGTGGAGCTGCCGGAGCCTTACAGCGCGGTGTATCACGCCTGGGACGACGATCCCTACGGCGGCGGCTGGCATGAGTGGAAAGCCAACTACCGGCTAGACAAGATCATGTGTCGCATGCGCCATCCGGTGGAGGATCAACAGATTTATATTGTCGGCGAAGCCTATTCTTACGATCAGGGCTGGGTGGAAGGCGCTCTGACCGTCGCCGAGTCGACGTTAGAGGAATTTTTCGGAATAGCGCGCCCTTCCTGGCTGCCCCCGGAACAACAATTTTCCCTGATGCCTGTCCCCTGCCCTGACGGTTGCGCCGAAAGCTGCGACTGTCTCTCCTGCGCTGACTGCAAGAACGTGTTGGATGAAGTCACTCAATTTGCGTACAAAGGAATCGACAATGTTGAAGGATAACTCATTTACCGTCGCTGACTATCTACTCACCCGCCTGCGCCAGCTTGGCCTGCACAAAGTATTTCAAGTCCCCGGCGATTATGTTTCCGAATTCATGGAAGCGTTGGAAAAGTTCGACGGCGTGGACGCCGTGGGAGACATCAATGAACTGGGCGCTGGTTACGCCGCCGATGGTTACGCCCGTTTCGCCGGCATTGGCGCGGTGTCCGTTCAGTATGGCGTGGGAGCCTTCAGCGTACTGAACGCGGTGGCCGGGTCCTATGTCGAGCGCAATCCGGTGGTTGTCATCAGCGCCAGCCCTTCCTCCCGGGACAGACTGATCATTCGCGATAAGGGCGTCTTGTTTCACCATTCCACGGGCAACCTGAATGCGGATAAGAAAGTCTTTGAACAAGTCACTGTCGCAGCGGAAGTGTTGACTAACGCCGCCGAGGCGCCGCTACAGATCGATCGCGCCCTCACCGCCGCCATCAGCAAACGTCGCCCGGTTTATCTGGAAGCCTGGCAAAACGTTTGGGGCGAGGCTTGTCGGGAGCCGGAAAGCCCGTTGCAGCCGCAAGCGCCTGTGAGCGACAGAGCGTCGCTGCGGGCAGCGGTGGATGAGACGCTGAAGAAGCTCGTCAACGCCAAGCGCGGCGTGATCATGCTGGGTATAGAAATCGCCCGTTACGGATTACAGGATCAGGCATTGCGCATGGTTGAGGCCAGCGGCCTGCCCTTCACCACTACACTGGAGGCGAAATCCGTTCTCGACGAAAGCCATCCGCAATTCATCGGCACTTATGCCGGCGCCGCCTCCTGCCCGGGCACGCGTGAATACATGAAGAATGTGGATTGCATACTGGCGCTCGGCGTGATTTTCACCGATGACTACCTGGACCTGATGCAAAGCGATTTCTCCGACATTATTCTGGTTAACGACGAGCAGGTGCGCGTAGGCTATGAATACTTCCGCAATGTGGCCATGACTGACTACATTGACGGCCTGTCGGCGCAGATCAAAAGCAAGAACGGTTTTCCTCATGCGCTGGTGAAAGTGCATCTGGACGAGGGGGATTGCGCCAGCTGGAATACGGAGCTGGGCGCCCAGCTCACCTACAACATCTTTTTCGATCAGCTCACTCACTTTTTCCAAAAGCGACGCTTGCAGTCAGAGCTTGAACTCATCCTGGGTGAAAGTTCGTCTCTCTATGTCGCCAGCAACATTAACGGATTACCTCAAAACAGCTTTATCGCAGACGCGATCTGGGGATCGCTTGGCCATGAAACCGGCTGCGCCATCGGCGTCGCCATGGCCAGCGGCAAACGCCCTTACGTAGTCGCTGGCGATGGGGGTTTCATGATGATGTGTCAGTCGCTGTCCACGCTGGCGCGACATCGCGTTAACGCCGTTATTTTCGTGATGAGCAACGGCGTCTACGCCATTGAGCAAGCTTTTGTCGACATCAAGGCCTTCACGCCAGAGGGGCGTTTTGCGCCTTTCGACATTTTGCCGCAATGGGACTACCAATCCCTCGCCAAGGCCTACGGCGCTATGGGATATCGGGCGCAAACCATCGACGAGCTGCAGAAAATATTATTGGATGTGGAGTCCTTGGTGGACTGTCCCGCGCTGGTGGAGATTGTTATTCCGCAAAAAGATCTGGCGCCGCAAATTCGTCGTCTGGCCAAACCTTCCTGAAGGATGAGGTCAAATGCCTGAAAGCGATTAATCAGGCAGAAAAATAATTTCCTTCTATCTGTCTGCAGCTTGTCTGCAACGACAGAGCCTGCACAGGTCAGGCCCAGTCTCCCAATACTAGCCGCCGCGCAGGCGCATCCATGCGCCTTATTATTTACATGCCAATATCGCTGCCATGTAATTCTATAAACAAGGCGGGCCACTGACCCGCCTGAACGATAGTACTGTGGCGAATAAGCGATCGTGTTATGGCAGGTAATAGTCAGCGGCGGAGACGAACTCAACAGTCGCCTTGACTACTCGCTCCATCTGACTGCTGACTCTACCCGGGAAGGCGGATTCCATGGCGTCGATACGGTCGCTGCCGGTATGCCAGATTTCTCCCCATTTTTCTTCGGCGTCTCTGTCGCAGGCGCCAATGGACGCTTCGTCAAAACAGTTCCAGAACTGCGTGTTAACGGTTTGCGAGTATCCGTCTTTTCCATATTTTCCATCAATGTCGAAGTTGGTCGCCTCGACATAAGCAATGGGAATACCGCGACAGGCGAAAGCGACATGATCTGACCATTCTCCGGTTTCTCCCGCTTGATAACCGTCAGCCACATCAGGATGGATAAGAAAATCGTTATCCCCTTCAAGAGCGACGGACGCATTCAACATCGCGGCCCGCACCCTGTCCCCGGCGGCATAAGAGGTGTTGTCGCCTTTACACTCGTAAGGTGTGGCGCTGTCGGCGGAATGCACATACAGGTAATCGCCCCCGGCCACCGTATCATAATTGACCATACCAACGATGTCGCCCAAATCATCCATCGAAAGCTGATTCACGTAGTAATTTGAGCCATGCAGGCCTTTCTCTTCCGCGCCGAAAAACACGAAGCGCAGCGTATAAGGCAAGGTTTTATCTTTAACGAGCCTGGCCACCTCCAGCATAACAGCCACGCCCGTACCGTTGTCTGTCGCGCCGGTTGAGCCAAGGTCTTCGCCAGTGGTGTCGTAGTGAGCGCCTAAGACCAATATTTTCTCAGGGCTGGTTCCAGCCTTCTCAAAAACGACATTGCTGGAGTTAAACTCGTTATCACTGACTTTATAGGTAAACGCCTGCGCGCTGGGGGTATACCCCAAGGATCTGAGTTCGGCCAGCAGGTAAGCTTCCGCTTTGCGTTCACTCTCTGTTCCCGCCACTCTGGCGCCGATGCCCTTGGTGGGATGAGCCAGGTCAACCAGATAGTCGTCCGCAGTCTTATTGGCGTTGGAGCCGCCATCATTGGAATCATTATTATTGGAGCAGCCTGTCGCTAACATCAGGCAAGCCAGTCCTGGCAGTAGTTTTTTTGTACTTATTTCAGGAAACATCAAATTTCTCCTATCTAAAAAAAGATGCGTAGGCATCAAAAACCCCGTCCGGCGATAAGCAAATATCGTGGAGAAGTCATTATTTTTATTTGAAAAACATCAAGATAATCGATGTAGCGACTACTGGCGGCGCCCCTTAGCGGCGGCGCCAGTCACAGTCGTCGCACCATACTGAAGCATTCAACCCCAGGCGGATATCCCTCATTTGCCTTAGGTTGCTCCTGCTCTTGATGAGCCAACTACAGCTTCGCTCAGCTCGGTGCTATAGTTTTTTACAGTGACTGTACAAAAAGCACCCAACCCTCTGAGTAGTCCATGCGCGCCCAAATTACGTCCCCGTGGTCTAAAATTCTGCTCCTTTCCTTAACGCTGATTGGAGCCACAGGAGCAGCTCGCACCGAAGCCGATATTGTGGAAATCAACGTTTGCGGCATTGACGTGGCCAACCCTCCCATTTACCGGTTGACTATGGCGGAGACGAAGGAAGCCACTGAGTACAAAGGCGTCGCCTATGAAATGTTGAATGAAATCGAGCTACAGGCCCCCATACGCATTATCTTTGAACGCCGCCCCTGGAAACGCTGCCTGGCCCAGTTGCAGGCAGGCCAGTCAGATGCGGTGATTGGATCTTCATATGTTCAAGAACGGGAGCAGTTCAGTCACTACCCCCGCAAACTGGACGGCTCGGTGGATCATTCAAAACTGGTGTACAGCAATACCCTATGGCTATATACAACAGATCCGGCGGTGATATGGGACGGCGTATCGCTCAAGCTTCCCCCAGGGACGCAGGCTGCCGCCGGGCTGGGCTACTCATCCGCGGATTTACTGCAGCGTATGGGAGTGGAGGTCATTGAGCGGTACGAACCCAAGCACCTCGCCAACCTCCTGGCCAGCCAACGGGTGTCGATAGTGGCCAGTTACGCGATGCAAGTGGAGCCATACCTCGATCTGAACGCCCCTGACTCCCCTGTGCGACGGCTGCCCACCCCACTGATGCAGGACGACATGTTCATCGTCTTCTCACGTTCATTCTACGCCCGTCACCAACACTTGTCGGAGCGTATCTGGGACATCTGCGCGGACATTCATCAGTCCGGGCGTTATGACGAAATCCTCGCCCTATACTTTTTGTATCTGGATTCTCAGTAACTTCGACCGGGCTTCCGTTTGAGACCTGACGCTGGCGGCAATCATTGGACCCGCTTCAGGCCACTTCCGAGTGAGCGCGCGCCAATAGTTGCTCCGGAGACATCGGCAGCAGGTTTTCAATCGCTTTGCGCTCCCGCACCAATTCCTCTTCCGTCACCTTCACCATACGTCGACAGAAGTCATCCAGATCCAACCCTTCCACCACTTCCGCCCGCCCTTTGCGACATGTGACCGGATAGGAAAAAAACAGCCCTGGCGTCACCCCGTACTCTCCCTGACTCAATACACCCATGCTGACGAAGTCTCCCTCTTCCGTGCCAAACCGCCAATCTCGCAAATGGTCGATAATCGCCTGCGCGGCTGAGCTGGAGCTGGTTCTTCCCTTGCAGGAAATCACCGCCAACCCGCGCTGCTGCACTTGCTCGATCATGATGTCCCGATACCAGTTCATATCCAGCGCCATACGAATGGGCTGCCCGTCTATACGCAGATGGGACGCATCTGGAAACAAGGTGCTGGCATGGTTGCCCCAGATCGTCAGGCGTTTGATGCGGCGCGGATTAACGCCAATTTTGCGGGCGAGAAAGCCCAGCGCCCGATTGTGGTCCAGACGCATCAGCGCGGAAAACTGATGATGAGGCAGGCATCGGGCGTTCGCCCAGGCGATTAACGCGTTGGTATTAGCGGGGTTGCCCACAACCAGGGTTTTCACGGTTTCCTTGGCCACGGAGCCCAAGGCTTTACCCTGCTCCACAAAGATAGAAGGGTTCTCCTGCAATTGTTGCATGCGATCCATATTCGCCGCACGGGGTTTGGCGCCGGTCAGGATAGCGAAATCCACATCCTTGAAACCGCTGGCGGGGTCGTCATGCAGACTTACGCCTTCCAGCAACGGCAAAGCGCAATCCTCCAACTCCATCGCCAGCCCTTCCAGGGCTTTCATCGATTCAGTCTTCTCGACCAGTTGCAGGCGGACATTGAAGTCAGGCCCGAATGGTTCGCCCGCCGCCAGCCTGAACAGTAATGACTGACAAACGTTTCCAGCGGCCCCAGTGACAGCGATAGTGACGGTTTGGCTCATGGCGCGCCCTCCTTGATGTATAAAAAGATACGGCGACGCTTTTATTCTAGTCAGGGTAATTTTGGCGCGACCTCAGCAATAGGTCGTATTTCGTACACCTGAGACTTAGACTTCCGGCTAATTTATAACGAGGAGATGATCAGGGGTTTCATCCCCCGAAAAAATCTGAATACTTAATTCCCTTATCGCCAAGTACTTAGGCGCATTTGTATATGACCACGACTGAGTGAGGAGAATGCTATGAGTAAGCCGGGAAACAATAGCGGGAAAATTGCGCTGGTCACAGGCGCATCCGTCGGCTTGGGCGAAGCGATTGCGGAGCGACTGGCGCAAGAGGGTTACGACCTGATCCTGCTGGCGCGTCGTCAAGATAAACTGGAGGCGCTGGCGGCCCGCCTGCAGACCAGCTGCCACATCATCGCCTGCGATATCTGCGACCAGCAAGCCGTGACGGCCGCGATAGAAAATCTGCCGCCGGCGTTCGCTGCTATAGAGTTGCTGGTGAACAACGCCGGTTTGGCGTTGGGCCTGGGTCCGGCGCAGAACGTCTCCTGGGAAGACTGGGGCCGCATGATTGAAGTGAATTGCACTGGTTTGGCGTTCATGACTCATTTGCTGTTGCCAGGTATGGTGGAACGCAATGCCGGACACATTATCAATATAGGCTCCATCGCTGGCTCATACGCTTACTTTGGCGGCAATGTCTACGGGGCCACCAAAGCCTTCGTCGAGCAGTTTTCCCGCAACCTGAAAGCGGACCTGCTTGGCACGGCGCTGCGGGTCACCAATATCGAACCCGGAATGGTGGGCGGCAGCGAATTCTCTCTAGTGCGCTTCAAAGGCGACGAAGACAAAGTGAAGGCCACCTATGAAAACGCCGACGCGTTAACCCCAGAGCATATCGCGGATTGCGTGGCCTGGGCGGCGACACGTCCCGCCAATGTGAACATCAACCGCATCGAAGTGATGCCAGTGTGCCAGGCGCCGGAAAGGCTGGCGATTCATAGAAACAAATCCTGAGCACTTAGACTCTTCGCCTGGACAGCCCTTGTCCAGGCGCGTTAAGAAGAGCGGATGAAGTCCGCAACAATGGCGCAGAATTCATCCGGGGCCTCCAACATCATCATATGCCCCGTATTTTTCTGCCGCACGCTCTGCAGCGCCGCTGCCCGCGCATAAGCAGGCGTATCCCACCCGGCGTCGGATCTCTCGCCTGAGAGCAGGTATAACGGCAGGCCACTATCCACGACGCGGCGAACAGTATCTTGATATTCCTCTCCAGCGGTTTCCTTCACGACAGCAGTAGCCACCGCATGGACAGTTTCCGCCGATTGGTTAAGCAATACCTTGCGCGCCCATTCGAGCCGCTCAGGGGTTGCTTCAATCTCCGCGCGAGCCAACCAGCTCTCTGGATCGCGTTGCATTTCCGCATAATTTTCTCGCCACTCGGACATAGACATGGCGGCGACTTTCCTACACCAGAACGCATCATTAAGAGTGAAGTTGCCTTCCACGCTAATAAGGCCGCGCACCAGCTGTGGATACGCCTCCGCCAACAACATCGCAATGGCGCCGCCCACACTATGCCCCACTACCCAACAAGGGCCCTCATCCAGCTCCAGTATCAGGTCGCGGACATATTCGGCCTGACCGCGTAAAGAAAAACCTTCCTCTCCATGCTGCATTGGGGTCGCGGCGTATCCCGGCAAATCCGGTGTTAACCAGCGAATGTCAGGAGCGCGTTTTTGCGGCTCAAAGTAACTAAGGGAA
Source organism: Hahella sp. NS-SX17 (assembly GCF_057367735.1). Taxonomy (NCBI): domain Bacteria; kingdom Pseudomonadati; phylum Pseudomonadota; class Gammaproteobacteria; order Oceanospirillales; family Hahellaceae; genus Hahella; species Hahella sp. NS-SX17. The sequence goes on along the minus strand of NZ_CM170632.1, from coordinate 2,485,416 downwards.
CCCATTAATCCGTGGATCATCACCACATTCGTCGTATGCGCCATAGCGTTATGCCTGCTCTGAGTGAGAAACGTTTAAATTCGACGCGAAGAGGGTAAAGCTATCATCCCAAGGCAGAGTCAACCGCTGCTCGGGCATAGTGGAAAGCGTAACATTCGCGAAACGACCAGAAGGGCTGATAGCCCGTAAAAACTGAGGCGCGCCAGCAGGCAACAGACTTGTAGTGGATTTGATTGCGCTGATATCCCTCCAGGGAATCGCCAGCAAAATTAAACCCACCCACACAGCACTTAGCGGTCTAAAGACCCACTTCATGCAGGAGTTCCAACTTGCTCGGCGATGGCCGCACGCCAACTATCCCGCCCAAACAACACAAAGCGAAAGACCGTATTGTCATGGGTGCTGATAGCCAGAGAATTAGGATAAAGGGGAACCACGCCAAACAACTTGGTCCAGCACTTGGTTAACTTACAAACCTGCGCCAAAGGAATCTCCGTCACACCGCCCTGCACATTCAGAGCATGCGCCCGAAAAACCAGACGCTGATTAGTCAAATACAGCTTACCGCCCACCGTCTCCACGTTTTTCTGCAAATTGGCGACGCCTTCCTTCAGAATATCTTCACCGGGCGCAAGATGTATCATGGAGACACTTCCAAGTAGATGGCTTAAAAAAATCGCCCGAATCATAGCGTCATCGCGTAAGTCTGGGCAATGGCTTTGCTTTAGCTAGATACGTTAGAGTCTGTACGAGATGAAAAACCTCCGCAACAACTCAAACTTCACAAGGGAAACTTTTCATAAGCCTTTCTTGTATCAAACTCAAAAATATCCACATACTCTTCAATTCCTTTTATAGCATCATCCTCACATAAAAATCTTTTTTGCAAAAACTCCACTGCATCTGAATAAATAAGATCTAAACAGTTTTCAACATCGGACTTTCTAAATCCAATTAAGCAAACAATATACTCACCCTCCTTTTTTTGAGCTGTAACCCAGCAATAACAATCTTCAGATAATCCATACACATCCCCCACCAACAAGTCACCATTTTTAAGTCGAGATGAAACCGACCTTCTTTTAGTTTCAATCGTGACTGGCAAAGACTTTTTTCTCTCTTCATCAATACACCTTTCTAGAGAATATCCATAGTATTCATAAGCATAAACTGCTTCATCCTCAGTTATACAAAGGCTTCTCTTGATTACATCTAAGTTTTTATTAATTTCTTTTTCCAAAATAAGTTTAGCCTCTTCGTAGCCATCACTCATATCAACAGCTTTCTTTATTAGAGAGAGTGGATATTCTGCCTCATTTCTTAGCTTGTTAATTAAACCTATTTTTTTCATTTTATTGGTATCCGGTATCATCGGGCCTGAGCTCCTATTAGCTCCATACAGAACCATCATGCCGGTCAAACCCAAGAACGACTATAAAACATCAAAACAAAGTCATCCGACACACTCTCGCATGAAAAATTATTTATGGACTATCCTGCATATATTCTTTTATACAGACCAAGTTATCTATATACCTATCAATATGAGGAATCGAATCATCTCCTGCGAAATCATAATAGGAATTCCTCATCTTCAAATACAAAGAATTACATCTATCGCTACCGCGATCCTCACATAGATCGAACTTATCATCACAAAACGGAAAAGTAGAAATAAACCTTTTCCTCATATCTAAAACAACGTTCAAAATCTCTTCAGAAAGAATATTTTCAAACTCGAAAAGTGAGTTCCTATACGCCACAGCATCACATATACAATAATCTATATTCCGCCCATAATAATCTACATAATCTTCAACAGACTTCTCGTCCTCATCCCAATCATAGGCATACGGAGGAACAACCCAAAATCTTCTTTCTTTAATCCGCTTAATCGCATCAATCACAATATTTAAAAAACAGTTCCCAGAATAATATTATTTTCAAATCTTTTACCAACATTGACAGCGAAGATACCGTCTACTGCATAAAACAATATCAAGTCTCACTCATCTAGCTGCCTAAAACTATCATACCCTCCATACTCATCCGCCTTCCAGCCTATGAAGATCCACTCTCCAGAACTCTCATAATCATACTCAAAATGAGAAAAGTGCTTAAACCCATAAGTTTGATCAAGGCGCACTGATCCACTATAAACCATCACATCTGCGATGATTGATGGTCTATCTCCGCTGCAGTTCACAATTACATTCACCAACAGTGAAACATCAAGGCAACCAAAACTAGATTCGGCTGTATACCCAATGCAGCCAACGATATAATTATTAGTTATAGGCTGAACATCAAAAAGAATTTTAACGCCTAATTTTTGCGCCAAAGACATAGTCAGCATAGAAAACAATTGGTAGCATTCATCGCCCTCACAAAAACCATTAACTTTAATTTTATTTAAAATAGAATCCATTTTTTTCATAATCAACCCCAAAAATAAATTCATTCTAGCTCAAATAGCGGATAGTCCTTATTATTAATTCTAACATTCCTATCATTAGGATCTATCTCCGCATACCGTTCGTTAATATCGCTACCGTCATCCCCTTTATGCTTCCAGCCAACGACTGACTCTTGGCCGTCAACGGTCCTTTTATATTCAGGGTCAACCCATTGATCAATTTTGACATCTTGAGCATCCCGCCAGCGACCTCTTGTTTTCTTCTTCCCTTCTATACGTCCATATACAGAAATAATACTTCTTTTATTTCCTGCATCAGTGAAAACGGCACTACCTTCTTTATAATATATATCAACGTGATTACCCCACTTATTCCTTCCTGTAAAAATTCGCTCCGGGCTATTCAATATTTCCAACACCTTAGGATCTTTTATGTTTATTTTATGTTTATCTCCAGAGTGTCCTGGCGTCCTGCCCGGCATATCAAAATCATAAACATCATTTTTATCAATTATTTCAAACACATGATCATTCGAAAATGGTATTACACCTCTGTATACTCCATTTTCATCAAACCCAATTCCATTTTCAATGCGATAATTATCAAGCTCTTTACCTTCTTTACAAGTCAACCCAAACGGGTCCACCCATCCTGTGGGGTTTGGCGCATATTGATAGTTGTTGTCTCCCCCCAACAGTCCAACGGGGTCCTGATTGATAAACCGTGCGGCGCTGGGGTCGTAGTAGCGGTGCCGGTTGTAGTGCAGGCCGGTTTCTTCGTCGTAGTACTGTCCCTGGAAGCGCAGTGGGTTCTGCACGTCTTCGACGTCTTTAAGCGCTAGGTTTCCGTAAGCTTTGTAGCGGGCGGACCAGACGACTTCGCCTTCCGCATTGGTCATTTCCTGCGGCGTGCCCAGGTGGTCCAGGTGGTAGTGGTAGACTTGTTTGTCCTGGATGAACGCCAGAGGACGGAAGCTGTTGGGTTCGTAGACGTAGACTTTGTTCAGGTGGTTGCGCTGTTCAGATAACAGCACGTCGCCGTTCCAGAGGAACTCGGTCTTGCCGAAGGCGTCCTGTTTGGCGATGCGGCGTCCCAGGGCGTCGTATTGGTATTCGGTCTTTTGCCCGTCTTTTTCGATGGCGACCAGTTGGTTCTGCTTGTTGTACTGGTAACGGGTTTCCAGCTTGCCGCCTTTGCCGCGTTTTTCGCGGATCAGGTTGCCGGCGGCGTCGTATTCGAAGTGGCGGTCGCCGTGGAAGTTCAGGCGGTTGCCTTTGGCCTGGTTCTGGCCGTCGAGAATATTGCCCGCCGGGTCGAAGGCGAACTCTTCGTTGCAATAGCCTTCGACCGTTTTCAGGCGATCGAGGGCGTCGTAACGGTAATGGGTGGTTCCTTTTTTCAGGTCGTCGATCAGCGCCAGATTGCCACTGGCGTCATAGCCGTAGCTGCGCTCGATGATGCGCGCTTTGCTCTGACGATGACTGACCCGATGACGAATCAGACGTCCCATGACGTCGTAGTCGTAGCGGGATTCCGCCGCGCCCTGGCGGCGACGTAATTCGCGTCCGTCCTGGTCCCGTTCGATGCTGGTCAGGACGTCGCCGTTGTGGCTGACCTGGGTGAACAGGCCATGGCGGTCATAGCCGAAACCGAGGACGCCGCCGTCCGGTAATAGTGATTGGATGCGGGCGCCCAGCGGGTTGTATTCGTGACGCAGACGTTGGCCGTCCTGGATTTCCTCCGCCAGACGTCCTGTCGGCGTATAGGCGAATTCAAGGGTGCGGTATGGGTTGCTGGCCTGCGTTAATTGTCCGTTGGCGTTGTAGGCGAAGCGGCTGATGTCGCCGTCCGGGCTGTGTTTTTCGCGCAGGCGGCCCATGGGGTCGCGTTTGAACAGTGTGGTGTGTTGCGCGCGAATGCGTTCGTCTTCGTGTACGCCTTCGATATGCGCCTTCAGATGGCCCGCCGGGTCATACTGATATTGCTGCACCCGACCGTCGAAGCCGATTTCCTGAATCAGTCGTTCGTTGCGGTCATAGGCCAGTTCATAGCGCTCGCCTTTTTCGTTGATCAGGCCGATCAGGTTGCGTTCTTTATCGTACAGATACTCAAAGCTCTGACCAGCCGGGTCGATGCGCTTGCGCACCTGGGCCAGACCGTCATACACGTATTCCGTGCAACGGCCGGCGGCGTCGATGAAGTGCGTCAGCTGGTCGTTGGCGTTGTAACGCATTTTGAGGACGGAGCCGTCCGGGCGTTTGACTTCGGTGACGTTGCCGTTGCGGTCGTACTGATAGGCTGTGGTTTGCCCCTGATGATCGGTGGCGGCGCGGACCTGTCCCTGCGCATTGTAGGCGTAACGGGTGGTGTGCTGGTTGTCCGTTTCGCTGACCAGTTGGCCTTCCCGGTTCCACTGCAGTTCCCGGGCCTGTCCCAGTGCGTCGATGATCTTTTGCGGCAGGCCCTGGGCGTTGTATTCGTATTGGGTCTGCGCGCCTTCCGGGTCAGTGATGCGGGCCAGCAGGCCCTGTTCGTTGTACTCGCGACGCCAGACATGGCCCAGAGCATTGGTGATCGCCACCGGCATGCCGTCGTCGTTGTAGTCGATCTTGTAATGGCCGCCGTTGGCGTCGATCAGGGCGGTCAACTGGCCGTTGTCATTGTAGGCGTAGTGGGTGCTGTGGCCGTTAGGATCGGTCTGCTCCACCAGATTGCCGGCGTTGTCGTACAGGCGTAGGGTGATGCCGCCCTCTGGATCGATTTCTTTAACGATCTGGCCGCGATCGTCGTAGTGGAAGGTGGTTCTGCCGCCGTTGCTGTCGATGGCGTGGGAAGTCTTGTTGGCCGGGTCCCATTCGAAACGGTAGTCGTAGACGCCCTGATCGCCCCACTGACGCACGCAGCGGGCGGCTTTGTCGTAGCGGCTCCATTCGAAATAGAAGCTGAAGCCGGTCTTCAGGGTGCGGCGGGTGATGACGTGATTACGATAGGCGTAGGATTCACCCGCGCCGGCGGGGTCCCGCACCTGCACCAGATCCTGGGCGTCGTCGTATTCGTATTTGGCCAGGGTGTCCACATCGCCGTCCGCGCGCAGCGACTGGATCTCGCAGATCAGTCCCTGAGCGTTATGCAGCACGTACAGGCGTTTGCCCCAGCTGGTCTGAATAAGGGTGACCGGCCGCTCGTAGCCGTCCAGGTCCTGCCAGTATTGAATACGCACGCCATTGCCGACGCCATCCAGCAATCCTTCCAGACGGTAGACGCCATCAGCGCCTACGAACAAGCGGGTGGGTTCGCCGCGTTGTTTCAGTACGTAATGGGTATCGTCGATCCGACGCAGCTCCAGATGCTCAGCCGAATTACGAACGGTCTGGCCCGGCTCCGCCAAAGGAAAATCAATGTAGCGGCCTTCGTCCGTGGTGAAGACCAGACGCCCTTCCTGCTCCTCCAACTGCTGACACAGCAAATGAGTCCAGCCCACGCCCAGACCGCGTTGATGGGGATTGGAGGATTTATAGGTGCGTTTCCAGATAATCGGCAGCGGGCCGGCGACGGTGAAGTCGGTCAGATCCAGCAATTCCTCGCCGGTGACCATGCTGATGGGTTCGCCGCTGGTGCAGACATTTTTGTTATCCGGCGTGGTCGCGCCATTATCGTTGCTGCCGGATTTTTCGCTAACGCTGCTGTCGCTCGATGGCGATGCGCCACTAGCTCCGCCGGATTTTTCGCACTCCTCGCAGAAAGGCAATTCATCTTTGGCGGTGTTCTTGAGAGCTTGTGCTTGCGCCTGCTCATCCACGGCGCTTTCCGAGGCTGCAGGAGCCGTCTGGGCGGGAGGCGCAGAATAGGTCTTGGGCGGAGCCTGATGACTGGTGGATTCTCTGGGTTTGCTTTCCCACCCCGGATTGCCATTAAGCGCAGTGACATCCATGACTTCGCCAGTGATCGCCGGCGGTGGAGGCGGCGCAGGGTTAGCGCGGTTGATCAGGCGTACGGCCAGCGTCAGTTCAGACACATTGGGCTTGAGGCCGTCTTCGCTTTCACTCACAACAGAGCAAAACGGTTTCTTCTTGTCAGAAAAGACCAGCAGAATTTCGCCGCGCTCGACGCCTTTGACAAAGTCTTCTTTCCATTTGCGCAGATGCCGCGATCCCCTGCCGGGAAACGCGCCAAACGATGAACGAAAGTGACTCCCCTTTAGGTGGTTAACGACATCGCCGACTTTGGCGTCTATGTTCAGACAACGCTCGGCATAGCTGGAGGCGAAGAAAGGTGATTCAACAAACGGCAGGTCAGCATTGGTAATGTCAGTCAAGTGCTTGAACTCATACGAGCGAGAGGAAAACATTTGAAAACATCCCTAGTATTACGCCATTCCCAGCCATGAAGAAAATATGGCAATGAATATTGCGCGGACAATAAATAGCCACATTCTACGTTTCAAAGAAGCACGCATGAATCATCCACATCACCTAATACAGAGGGAGTAATGGACAACTATCATGAAGACTTATGCGACCCAGTCCCAATAAAATCCAAGAGCTATCTGCCGCGATATTCTCAATATCAGCTAACGATTTGCAAAAGGCGCCATAGCCGGATGTCTGACGTTCTCCCAACCTCTCAAAACCACATTGTCGAACGCCGCTCGCATTTGCGTCGCTGACTCGACTGCGTCCATGCTTCCTACGCCAGTGCAAAGGCTGGGTATGGCGATATGCCTGATTTTGTTTTCCGACTTCGCATTGTATCGGGCAAGCGCCAATAACAAGCCGCGCATGGCCAGATAGGCGTTGAGCGTAGCGCTGACGTTGCCGGGAATTCTCATGGTCGGCGCCAGAATCAGCACCGGAAATTGCTGCGTGCGCATATCCAACGCCAACCCAGCGCCGACGGGCAGCTCACCAAGGTACTCCTGACGAATCGCCGCACTGGCTTTTGTTTGCGCCTGGCCGTCATAAAAGTCGTCTATCGCTTTATCTAGACCGCCGCTCATTTCGCCAAAACTGTTGCTGGGGCTGACCAACGCATCACACTTCAAATGCAGGATGTCGCCCTGCGCCACCTCAACTTGATCAATACCAGCAAACGCAGCAACCAGCGCTTCCGCCGTCTTTTCTTCGTACCCACACAGATGAAACGCCACCGCTTTCTTATCCCTATTATCACCAAAAGGTTTCACCACTTGCGGTCGTTTCCCGGTGATAGAGGCGATCATCGATTTGAACATATTTTTGTTTGTCTCCCTTAACGAAAGATCTTTAAAATGCTGCACTCAATGCATTTCTACAATGATAAAGCCTGAAGCCTATGTCCTACTCCGAGCACTATATTGACTCTCATCACTTTACATATGGCGCATCACATTTCCGAGGCGGTCAACTTCCAAGCATAAAGAGTTTATTAAACAAACAGCTTGTAAGAGTCAGAGGCTATCAAAAGTTTATACCTGAATATCCACAAGTGAGATGCTTGCCTTTGGAGTTCTTCTACACCTGCTACCATTGTATCTGCGCCATGGACGCCAAACTTTTCGAAGATATAACAAATAGGGGCAGCCGTAGCCTGGCGTGGGCATCCTGGCTCGCCCTCGTCACGCCATACCCCGAGAGCTATATGCTTCAGCAACTAGAGCAGATTATCGAAAAAAACTCTGACTATTCTGATTTTTATATCTTGACTATGGCGATTCGCAGACTGGAGGAGCAAACGCCAGAATGTCAGGAAACAGCCGATATGTTTAGCGAGTATGGTAGTTTCCTATCCTTGCTTCCAAGAATAAAAATCCCTTTACGCGCCCCCCCGACTGAACACTACTTCAAACAACGTAAATATAGAGCGGAGACCATCAACAATATTTATAAAAACAAAGGGACTGACGCCGCCATAGCGTATATAAAAAGCCTTCCTGTGCAGGAAGAAGATATGGACTATAAAGAATGGTTGCGACTACAGGCTTTGCGAGAAGAGCATCAGCATAAAAACAGTAGTTTCTTAGCCAAACTCTTCCATCATACAACGTAGGTCGGCATAAGGTCTTCTATGCCCATATGACTAAATAGCACTGGGTCTAGAGGCCCCTTTACTTCGCATTTTGGCATTGTCTTTCGATACATGTACCCTTCCTCAGAAACCTAATCCGGCCCCATCGGCGTCATCAAGCTTCACGCAAAGGCGTCAATTTCTGCTTCATATTCCAATCAGTCTGAAACGCCAATCGCCGCAGAGACGCCGCCAGTGAGCGATAGCAAGTCTTGAGGAGCAAGTTCTATTTCCAGGCCTCGCTTTCCTGCGCTGACGAAGATGGTGGCGTAGTTGAGAGAGGTATCGTCAAGGACGGTAGGCAGGCGCTTTTTCTGGCCCAGTGGGCTGATGCCGCCGACAATGTATCCAGTGGCGCGCTCGGCTTCCTTTGGATCCGCCATTTCCGCTTTTTTGGCCCCAAGCGCTTTCGCAACGGCTTTCAGGTCCAACTTGCCGGAGACCGGCACTATTCCCACGGCGAGCTTTTGCGCACCGCCGGTCAATGCCACCAGTAGCGTCTTGAACACTCGCTCGGCGGACACTCCCAGCGCCTGTGCGGCTTCTTCGCCATAGGATTCAGAACGCGGATCATGTGCGTATTCATGAACTTGGTAGGTTACCTTGGCCTTCTTGGCCTGATTAATCGCCGGCGTCATGGGGCTCCCTTCTACTGCTCAGTAAAGTCATTCAAGACTGGGTAGTTTCCACCATTTTTCGGAATCGTCCAAGCGCCGCCAGAAACAAGGCTAATCCAATCGCCGTGATGGCGAGAAATTGAGGCCATACCGCGGAGAACCCGGCGCCGCGATAGATAATCGCCTGCGCAAAACTGACGAAGTGTGTGGTCGGCGCCGCCAGCATGATGTATTGCACAACATCCGGCATGCTTTCCCTTGGCGTAATGCCGCCGGACAGCAACTGCATGGGCAGTATCACCAGGATAATCAGCAATCCCAGTTGCGGCATGGAGCGTGCGACCGTACCGAGGAATATCCCCATGGAGGTCGTGGAGAACAGATGCAACGCCACGCCAAGCAGAAACAGCGGAACAGATCCGGCGATCGGCACATCCAGCGCGCCCTGAATCACCACATACAACGACATGGCGGCTCCCAATAGAACGACCAAACCATTGGACCACACTTTCGCCGCCATGATTTCCAGCGGCGACAACGGCATTACCAACAGATGCTCCAGAGTGCCGTGCTCTTTCTCTCGGATCAACGCAGCGCCGGTGAGAATAATCGACAGCAGTGTGATCTGAGAAATAATCTCCATCACGCCACCGAACCAGTATCCCGTCAGATTGGGGTTAAACATGACGCGCACATTCTGCTCTATCGGCAGCGCTGCTTCGTCTCGGCGACCGCTGACGAACTCGTTCACCTCCGCCGTCACGATACTACGAATATAGGTAGCGCCAATAAAGGCCTGAGTCATCGCGGTGGCGTCGATATTCACCTGCACATCAGAGAATGTCCCCGCCATCACCTCCTTTTGGAACCCGGATGGAATCACCACAACGAAGGTGTAACGTCCCTCATCCATACCCGCGTCCACCTCCGCGTAGGAAATCAGCTCCGGTTCTTTGAAGTGAGGGGGATAAAAGGCATTGGCGACGCGCAGTGACAGTTGACTCTGATCTTCGTCCACAATGGCGATAGGCGCATTGTGTAGCTCCCTTGAGGCGGCAGTGGCGGCGCTGTAGACGATAATAGTGAACGCCGCCAGGACGAATATCAGTAACGCGCGGTCATGCAAAAAACTGCGAATTTCTTTTATTCCCAGACGGAGAATGTTGGCTAGTTTACTGCTCATATCAACGTCCCTGCTTTTTCAGAGTCAACACCGACAGCGCGGTAATCACGGGTATAAAGGCCGCAAGTATCAGGAAGTAATAGTACAGGTCCGCAAACTCCAGCGCCTTGGTGAAGGTTCCCCGACTGATAATCAGAAAGTAAGTAGTCGGATACAGACTGCCGATCCAGGCTCCAGCCCCTTCCAGGGAGGACACTGGATCTGTCATACCGGAAAACTGCACCGCGGGAACCAGTGTGGCCAACGCCGTCCCCGCCAATGCGGCGATCTGGGTCCGGGTGAATGATGACACCAGCAATCCCAGGCCTGTTGTCGCAATGACATACAACAACGCGGCGAAACATAGTGCTGCGAAGCTGCCTTTGATGGGCACATCGAAGAAAAAAACCGACTGCGCCACCAGCAACATAAAGCTGATCATGCTGACAAGGATGTATGGCGCCTGCTTGCCCAGCAAAAACTCCAACCGCGTCACCGGCGTGACATACAGGTTGACGATGGAGCCCAGCTCCTTCTCCCGCACCACCGCCAGCGCCATCAAGATGGCGGGAATGAAAATCAGCAACATGGGTATCACTGCGGGAACCATAGCGTAGATGCTGCGAAAATCCTGGTTGTAGCGATAACGCATTTCCAAGTTGACCGGAGACAACGCTGGCGCAGCCCCCAATGAACGTATGGCGAGATCGCCAAGGTAAGCATAGTGGGCCGCGGACAGATAACCTTTGATCGTCTCGCCCCGGAAAGGCATGGCGCCATCCAGCCAAACCGCCACGCCAGTCTGTCTGCCCCGCTTCACATCACGACCATATCCCGAGGGAATTTCCACCACAAAGCTGAGTTCGCCGCTGCGCATACGGCGATCCACCTCTTCATAGCTAGACGCCTGCGGCTGTTGAATGAAATAGCGAGATCCAGCCAGATACTGGACATAATCACGACTCTCCGGCGTTTGATCCTGGTCATAGACGGCGAACGCCAGGTCTTCCACATCCAGGCTGACGCCATACCCCAACACGAACATCAATATAACCGAGCCCAGCAACGCGAATGTCAGACGAATCGGGTCACGTAAAAACTCCAACGACTCCCGATGCGCATACGCCAACATCCGGCGAACATTGAAGCCTTGCGCCACGAATTTTCCAGAGCGCCCCGCCGCCGCGTCAGCAGCAGAAGGGTCTCCGGCAGCTTTGACTTCCGCCTCTTGACCCTCGCCGGCGGCCTCGCTCAAGCAGCTGACGAACGCCTCCTCGAAGCTCTCCGCCTCCCGCTGCGCCACAATATTTTGCGGACTGTCGCAGGCCAGCACCTTACCGGCATGCATCAACGACACCCGGTCACAACGCTCGCCTTCGTTCATAAAGTGCGTGGAAATAAAAATCGTTACGCCATCCTGACGCGAGAGCTGAATGAGGTGCTCCCAGAACCGATCCCGCGCCACCGGGTCCACGCCAGAGGTGGGCTCATCCAGAATAAGAATTTTTGGCTTGTGGACGACAGCCACCGCCAGAGAAAGACGCTGCCGAATCCCAAGAGGCAGGGATTCCGCAAATTCGTCTTCGTACGCCTGCAAACCAAATCCGTTCAGCAGTTCCTGCGTTCGCACCTCGGATTGACGAGCATCCAGCCCGAAGATCTTGGCGTGCAGCATCAGGTTTTGTCGCACGGTCAACTCAGCGTAGAGCGAAAAAGACTGCGACATGTACCCCACATTTCTCTTCGCCGACAGATCATTCAGCTCCATTTCTGAGCCGAATAAACGCACCACGCCGGACGTCGGCGGAGACAAACCAGTCAGCATCTTCATGGTGGTGGTTTTGCCGCAACCATTGGAGCCGATGAAGCCGAAGATTTCTCCCTGACGGATACTGAAGCTCACCTGATCCACCGCCGTGAAGGCGCCAAAGCGTTTGACCAGTCCTTGTGCTTCTATTGCGGGAACCGGCGATAGCTCACGCCAAGGCGCGATGGTCAGTTCATGATGCCCTTTCCTGCCCTCTTCGGGCAAAAGACGGATGAAGGCTTCATCAAGGTTGCTTGCTCCGGTTTGCGCCTTCAGCTCATCGGGGGCGCCCGTCGCCAGAATGCGGCCTTGATCCATCGCCACCAGCCAGTCAAAGCGCTCCGCTTCGTCCATATAAGCGGTGGACACCAACACACTCATGCGTCCGTCAGCGCCCCGTAGCTCATCAATCAATCGCCAGAACTGACGTCGGGAAAGTGGGTCTACGCCGGTGGTCGGCTCATCCAGAATCAGCAGATCAGGATCGTGAATCAGCGCGCAACATAGCCCCAGTTTTTGTTTCATGCCCCCAGACAATTTCCCCGCCGGACGCTCGCGAAAACGGCTCAGTCCGGTGCTGCGCAGCAGGGTGTTGATGCGGTGATGGCGCTCCCTCTTATCCAGACCAAACAGACGACCAAAAAAATCCAAGTTTTCGAATACAGATAGAGAAAAGTACAGATTTTTACCCAGCCCCTGCGGCATATAGGCGATTCGGGGAGATAAGCCGTCACGGATATTGTCATCGCCCATGTCGCCCCCCAATACACGCACGGAGCCTCTCTGAATTCGCGCCGCGCCGGATATCAAATTCAGCAGGCTGGACTTGCCCACGCCATCGGGACCAATAATGCCGGCGATAACGCCAGACGGGATATTCAGGCTCAGCGTTTGAAGCGCGATAAGGTCGCCGTATCGGTGTTCGAGCCCATTGATTTCAACAACCGGCGCCGCTGGACTCACTGCAGCCTCACTTGCAGGTCTTCCGGCCACTCAGCGTCGTCCTCCAGCTTTACATAAGCCACGCCAGTGACCCCGGTTTTGACTTTCTCCTGATGCGCTTTCAGCAAGTCAGGATCAATTTTCACTTTCACCCGGAACATCAGCTTCTCACGCTCTGTCTGCGTCTCCACCTGCTTGGGCGTGAATTGCGCCCGCGGCGCCACATAAGAGACTTTGGCGGGAATGCGGAGATCCGACAGAGCGTCGACCACTACCCGCGCATCAGCGCCTACCGACAATACGCCAGCCTGATAGGTTGGCAGGAAAATCGTCATGTAGACATCGGTCAGGTCCAACAGGGCCAGCACTTTGCCGCCGGAGCCCAGTACTTCTCCAGGCTCCGCCAATCGATACAGCACTCGGGCGTCGATGGGCGCTTTTAATTCGGACTCGGCAATGTTGGCGTGCAGGCGCTCAATCGCCGCTTGCGCCGCCTCAATCGCCGCCTGAGCTTCCACCACCTTAATGCGGGCGGCTTTCAGCGCGGCTTCCGCACGCAACTTGGATGTCTTATCCAGGTCCAGCTTCTCTGCGGAGACGTGGCCTTTCTGACTTAGCTGACTGGAGCGAGCCAACTCTTTTTCAGCGAAGCTCAGCTCACTTTCATACTGATCCACCACCGCTTCCGCATACTTGGCGGACTCCTGCACCTGCCGCAGCGTAGCCTGAGCCTGACGCAGTTCCGCCTGTAGATCATCCACATTGATGCGCGCCAGCACTTGGCCAGCTTTCACCATCTCGCCCTCTTCCGCCAAAACGGCCTCAACCCTGCCCGGCAGCTTGGTGGCGACATCAATTTCCTGCGCTTCCAGACGTCCATTTCCCTGGGCGATAGAGTCCGGTAGACTGTCCGGCTGGTAGGCCATGTAGACGAATCCGGCCGCCGCCAGCAATAGCGCCGGAGCCAGAAACCTGATCCATTTTTTTTGCGGTTCGCGCTGCAATTCGCTGTTCATTTCTCCTCCTCCCTCGTACACATTCGAAAACGAAAGGAACAATAAAGAAAAATGATCGCGACGGCGCTGACGAGCGTCAAATCCGGCTCGCAAAGACGCTTTGTTATCAGAAACTTAACGGATGGCGGCGGGCGCCGACCATCCCGGAGACTTGGACATGATCAGACATTTTGTATTCGTGAAGTTTAAAGACGGCCTATCCGATGCGGATGTGGCGGAAATGGTCGAGCGTTTCGCCAGAATGGCGGAAGAAATGGACGAAGTCGCCGCGTTTGAATACGGCCCTAACAATAGTCCAGAGGGACTGACCAAAGGCCTGGAGCATTGCTTCAACCTGACCTTCACAACTATTGCGGATCGCGACGCATACCTTCCTCACCCCAAGCATGAAGCGTTCAAAGAGGTGTTCGTTCCAACTATCGCCGACGTCATGGTGTTCGATTACGAAGTGTCGGAATAAGGTAGTGAGCGTCCCGATGCGCGTTCAGAGTGCGTCGGGTCGGCGATGCTGATTTACTCTGCCGCCCCTTTCCGCGAGCTTTGCGATCTCTCCAGAGTTTCCTGATCGACAATATCCCGCAGTTGTTGAATAAACGGGTCTATGTTCGCGTACTTTTTGCCGTATTCCAGGTTAAACGCGTAATCGAAATCCTGAGGGTTTTTGCCCTGGTTGTGCTGCAGGATGGTTTCCATTTTATCCAACGCTTTAGCGACTTTGGCCTCAATGGATTGCACTTGGTCATAATCGTCCCAAAGCGCCAGAATATCCTGCTGCAAATGCTCCGGCAGCGGCTCCAGCAACTGTAGAAGGTCTTGTCGCTCCTGGATGGATTTATCTACGTCTGGAGACTGTGCAGTGGCGGGAATATCGCCGCTGATAGCTTCCCCGAGGTCGTGAATAATGCAAATCTTCAGCAGTTTGGCGAAATCCAGTTCCGGCAGAGCCTTTTCAAACACCATCGCCATCAGACAGAGACGCCAGGTATGTTCCGCGGTGCTTTCATTCCGTCCCGCAGAAGTCCAGGCGGAGCGGATAACGTTCTTAAGCTGCTCCGCCCCTCTTAAAAATTCCAATATTCCATGAATGTCGGATTGCAGCATTCGTCTTCTCCTTTTTGCTGTTAGTACTTCAAATGCCTACTCAGTGCCGGGCTGCTTAACTCTATTCTGAGTTCCCGCAGTCCAACTCAATCGGTTTCCAGGACGGCGGCGTCTGCATGGTATCCGGATAGCCGCCATTGGAATTACGGATGGCCGAGTAATATTGTCCCTTATAGCTTACCAAGTCGGAGACGTAATAGGACTGCGCAAAGCTCCAGGGCTTGATGTCGGCGCAATTGGGACCGTCGAAATCGGTCTCAGGACTCAGCAGGCTTTTAATCTGCGAGACCAGACTTTCTTTCTCACGCCAATCGTCTGAACCGACATCTTGCACTTCCTCTTCAACGCGTTGTTCGACGGGTGGCTTTTCCGTCACTGTCAGTGGGTCACCTGCAACCGAACCGTCCGCTTCGACAGCGTCCCCGCGGTTCTCAGGGGAAGTTTGCCCATCTGCTGAAAAACTGCTTTTAGCCGGCTCCGCCAGCACGTGGTCCTGCTCCTTAGCCGCCTCTTTGTCTGATGCTTTCAGAATCGCTTCGCAAGGCGGCAAGTCCAGTTTCTCCCAGGTAAAACCAATACCCGGCTGCATTCCTGAATGACGCATCCGCGACCGATACCAGACGCCATCATAAAAGGTCAGGTCGCCGGCTTCATAATTCTTGCTGGAGAACCATTTAATGACGTCGCTATCGCAGGTCGTCGCATGGACACTGGAAGCACCGAGAGAAAACATCAGGGCAAGAGCCAGAGTAACGCGTGGGATGATTAAAGTTCTATTCATATACGCCTTATTATTCGTTTCATCAGAACCAACAGTCGCACCTAACTTTACCCTAAGTGCAAGCCAGAAAACGCGCATCATACCGAAAAAAAGATCGGGATAGCCGCCTTTACAATTACTCGCGATAAATATATTTCTTATTGACTAAAAATTAACTAGAATTCCGCTCCCGGTTTAATACCGTTCAGTTGATAGCCTCGACCCGCTCGAACTCCAAACCCCCACTCTCATGCATACTATGTGGCTATGCATAATCAAAGGTTTAGTTTCCTCGGACGGATAGTTTCACAAAGGAGTATTACACTAAATGCAGAATAGATTCGCCCCAAATAGATTGAGCTCAACCACCTTATTTATCGCCAGTGCATTATTACTTTCTGCTTGCGGTGGGGGAAGCGGAGAGTCAGGCAAATACTCTAACTCCGACGGTAACCAACAAAACACTAAGTTACTTGTTATTGACGAAGACAATGCCGTGCAACTGGCTAGCCTAGTAGTGAAACTCGAATCGTTTATCTTTCATGCAGGCGAAGATAGCGACGCCGAAACTGAGTCTTGCCCCCGTTCAGGAACAATTACCACCAAGTTCAAACTTACAACTCTGAATCCCTCTGGGAAAAACGACGTAGCGGGCAGCTTTACCCCCAAAAACTGCTCCTATGACGGCAAGCTGGCTTTCAATGGCGGAATCAATTTAACTGGCAGCGCTACTCAGACCGAATTGGACGTGCTAATGACAGGGAAATTGACGGCCGGGCTGAGTGGGTCAAGCAAACAATTAAACGTCAACGATATCAAGGTGGTTGCATCCGACAACGAACTGAGGTCATCCGCCTCATTCAATATGAACTTGAGCGGCACAATCCTATCAAACGCTTCCGTTAAGGTTCAATCAACCACTAACATTGAAACAAATGAAGATTCCGACCGCCCTTACGTTGGTATTTTCCGGATTACTGGCGACCAGAACACTGTGTTAACAGTTAAGTATGACAGCTCTGAAGCTGGCGCTTATTTGGGCGTTAATGGAAACCCAAGCTACTTTATGACTTGGAAACAGCTTGAGAACTCCAATTTATTCGACATCAAGTAGCTTTATGCTCCGCCCGAACAACTTTTTTGAGCGGGCGGTCCACTTCGAATATCGAGCTATTTAACCCCAGCCACTCTGAAAGCCACCCGCGCCGTCTTACCCGCCTGATCCATCACGGATACGACATGCGGGCCGTTATTCAACGAAGTCAGCGTCCACTCCTGACCGGATTCCACGGAACCCAGCCATACTCCATCGAGAAACCAATGGTTTTCTCCCTGAGCGCCGTCCGCTTTCAATTTCACCTCTGGCAGCTCGCCTTCGCCCGGAAGAGGCGTTAGCGTGGAGCCGGGACGAACGCCCTCCATCGACAGGACGCCGATCGGCTGGTCGGCTTCCGCGCCGCAGGCTGGATGTATTGGCGGCAGGAGGTTATCTCTTTGCCGACGTCTGGGCAGCCATGGCTCCAGAGACGAAGGCCAGAGAGTCACCTGGGTTTGACTAACCTTGGGTTCAGTACAGTGAGGCGTGATTCGATATTGTCCTGATCCATCCAGACTCACCGCAACAGAAAGCGACTCCCCAAGGGATTGAAACGGATCTCGCAGCGTCGGCGGCGCTGCTTCATCCAATAGCCAGGCGTGATGCACTTGCTGACAGGCGTCGCCTGACTGCAGTTGCTGTTGCGTGCCCAACGGCCAGCAAATCGAGGCCTGGCGCACGCTCGCAGGCTGTGGAGAGGGTTGCAATGACTCTACGGGCATTAAATGCAGCAGCCGATCTAGCAAGGGCACCGCCGAAAAGCGGCCCGTATTATGGGGCAGCGCCGTGCCGTCAGGCCTGCCCACCCACACAGCTACTGTCACCGCCTCGGTGGAGGCCAGCGCCCAGGCGTCGCGATACCCAAAACTGGTGCCAGTCTTATAGGCGATCTTTGGCATCCAGGCCCGGCTTTGCCGATACAGGCTATTGCTGCGCTCCAAAGGCATACGTAAGGCATTTTGAATAATCCAGGCGGACCCCGCCGACAACAATCGCCGCTCCACCTTGGGGTCATCTGGTTGCAGTCGTATATGTCCCGCCATTCCCTGACGTCCCAATGCAGCATAAGCGCCGGCCAGTTCTTCCAGGGAGGCGCCCGCACCGCCCAGAACCAGAGACAAGTTTGGTCGCGCTCCGGGCGGCAGACGCAACCGAGTCCCCGCGTTGGCGAGTCTCGCATAGAACAGTTCCGGGCCCAACGCATCCAGCACCTGTACAGCGGGCACATTCAAAGAGCGACGCAGCGCATCGCTGACGCTGACGGGACCGGAAAAGCCCGTATCGAAGTTCAGCGGCCGATAGCCTGCGAACGCCAACGGTGCGTCCGTCAGTAGCGACTCAGAGTGAATCACGCCTTCATCAATGGCCATGCCATACAAGAACGGTTTCAATGTACTGCCGGGAGAACGCACCGCCTGAACCATATCCACATGCCCCGCCCTTTCCTCGGAACCGAACTCCGCGGTTCCCACATAAGCGCGCACCGCCAGAGTTGCGTTATCCACCACCAATACGGCAGCGGAAGTCTGCTCCGGAAACTGCCGAATATAATCCCCCACCAGTCTTTGCGCGGCCGTCTGCTGCGCACTGTCGATATTGGTTTGAATCAACGCCTGCTCTGGAAAAGCCTGACTGAGTCGTCGCGCCAATAATGGCGCCAGCATGGGATGAGGATTGAACAACGCGCTGACAGGTTCCTGCATCGCCTCGCGGGTTTCCTGCTGCGTCCATAGAGCGAATGTGCGCATGCGCTGAATAACCTTATCTCGGGCCAGACGCGCACGCTGTGGATAGCGGTCCGGTCGCAACGCCGAGGGACGCTGCGGCAACACCGCCAGTAGCGCCGCCTCAGCATGAGTCAACTGTGCGGCGGGTTTGCCAAGATAGGTATAACTCGCCGCCTGAACGCCTTCTACAGCGCCGCCGAATGGCGCGTAGTTGAGATACAGCGTGAGGATTTCTTCTTTGCTGAAATGCGTTTCCAGCTGCAACGCCCGAAACATCTGGTATACCTTTCCAGGCAAGGTGCGTGAATGCGGATGCAGTATTCGCGCGACCTGCATGGTCAACGTAGAGCCGCCGGAAATAGTCTCACGATGGTAAATCCACTGTCCGAAGGCGCGAACCAGCGCCAGTGGATTAACGCCCGGGTGATAGTAAAACCAGCGGTCTTCATAAGACATCAAAGCTTGCAGATAACGCGGCGACACCTGCTCCGGCGTCACAGGATAACGCCACACGCCGTCTTGATCCGGAAACGCCCGCAGCGGCTGTCCCTTGGCGTCCACCACCACCTGAGCGAAGCGGCGTCCTTGCTCTTGAGGCGCCTGCAAGGGAAACAAAGCGTCAGCGACGACAAACACGACAACCCAAAACAACAGGGCGCAGCCCAGCGCCAGCAGCAAATGAAGAAGGCTCTTGTGACGCCCTCTTCTACTTTTACGCACAGGTTGCGCCGCCGTCATCATTGCGCGGCGCGCTCCTTGATGGTCACTTTTCCTGGCGTACTGCTGATCGCGCGATAATACGGGCGGTACATGTCCTCCACAATCGTGGGAGGAATCACATACTCACCCGGCGACACTGCTCGCGCCAGATAAAAGATCACGGATGTGCTGTAGGCGTCTAGAGGGACTGCGGCGACATAACGGTCATCGAGGTACTCCTGGTGCAACACTCTGGTGTCCGCCACCCAGTCTCTGACCATTTTATTGCGCACCACCACTTCATCGAAGCGCGTGGCGTTAGCCAGATTCTGGTTTTCCAGCTCCAGTCCCGCCGGCAGCAGATCGACCAGCAACGCATCCGGCAGATAACGATTGCCCTGCGAACGCACCTGTAACATCACCAATACGAAGTCGCCGCTTTCCAGCTTTTTCATATTGAGAGGCTGGCCGTTCAAATCGAAAAACTCCCGCTCCAACTCAATACCGTCGTAGGTCGGTTTGGGCGCCTGCGTCGGGTACCCTTGCGCCTTGAACGTAACGAACAGAGGGAAGTCGTTCATGTTGCTCAGTTGCACATCGCCTGGCCAGGAGCCCTTACTCCAAGTGTTGATCCACTGCTGCGTCTGCTCGAACACCTCACTGTCGCCATTCAGAGCCAGGGAGGCTTTCCATGTCGCTCCAGCCTTGCTGTTCAGAGCAAGGGACAAACGGTAAAGAGCCATTTGTTCCTGCGTGGACAACCAGCGACGGTCGCGCAGCTCATCCCGCAATGGATAAATCAAGTCCCAGGGTTGCTTGGCGACAGCGCTATCCAGCGACAGTAACAGTGTCCAGGCGAGATCGCGCACCGGTGAACCGTAGTCGCCAGCGTAGTAGTGTTCAATTTCACCCCAATGCAGCGCTTTGTACCAGGCTTCCTGCGCGCGACGGGCGTCGCCCAGTTTCTCCAGCGCCAACGCCAGTTGCGCCAGCGGCAGAGGCGATTTGGCCCACTTGCTGTAGTTATCGTACAGAGTGCGAACGTCCGCCAGTTTGGCTTGCTGCACGGACGCCAACACCAGTGCGGCGTAGGCGCGATAGGCCAAGTGATAATGATCGCGGGCTTCGCTGTAGTAGCTGTTCTCGGTGCTGAGGCGCCCTTGCGTGGTCAGATACGTGCGCAGGCGGCCCAGTGCGTTATCAAGCAGCCCCTGATTCACGTTGTAGCCACGTTGCTTCGCCCCCAGCAGCAGATCCGTGGCGTATACGCTCAGCCAATGATACTCATCGCCGTCGTTGCCCCAGAGTCCGAAGCTGCCATCGTAGCGTTGCATGCCGGAGATGCGTCCCAGACCTTTC
Source organism: Hahella sp. NS-SX17 (assembly GCF_057367735.1). Taxonomy (NCBI): domain Bacteria; kingdom Pseudomonadati; phylum Pseudomonadota; class Gammaproteobacteria; order Oceanospirillales; family Hahellaceae; genus Hahella; species Hahella sp. NS-SX17. Next base: position 2,464,671 of record NZ_CM170632.1, on the reverse strand, counting down.
TCAATCCACTGGTCGCGCTCTTTGGCGAGCTGCTTGCCACTACTGCGGTCGTACTTGAACAGATCCTGCTCCGTCGCCAGCAACAGCGGCCAGACACGGCTGGAAGTCTGTTCAAGGCAACCATAGGGGTACTGGATCAGGTATTTCATGTATTCGTTGGAATCCAACGGCGGCACGGGGCCGACTGACAATTGCGTTTCCAGCGACGAGCTCTGAGCCATATCAATCAATGGGTCGGTCAGCGACATGGCCGCGCCGGATTCCAGCACGTGACTTTGTACATTCAACTGCGCCGGATAGGGCGGACGCAGGCCCAGTTTCCATTCACGTTGAATGTTGATCGCCGGTTCCAGACCATCTGTCGACGTGACGCTCAACGACAGTTTGCCCACGCCTTCCGCATCCATCGCCTCCAGAGGCAGACGCACCCATTCACGGCCTTTGCCGGCCAGGGTTGCTTCCGTAGCGGATTCCGCACCGCCCAGAGGGCCGTCGGCACTGACTTTGACACTCAGTTTACGTTGTTCCGGCAGCAGGTTTTGCAGGTCCCAGAGCGCTTCGGTTTTGTCGCCAAAGGCCAGGAAACGCGGCAGGTTGATCTCGGCGACAATCGGCGCCGCGATGGTCATGCGCTTTTCCGCAGAGCCGCTACGCGCCTCATCAAACGCCACCGCCATCAAGCGCACTTCGCCATTGAAATAAGGCAGCTGCAATTCGATGGTCCCCTTGCCTTCCGCATCCAGCGCCACTTTGCCTGAGTAGAGAGAGACAATCTGCACATCGCTGACGGGGGCATCGCCGCCACGGGACATCTCATCCGCATCGCCGCCGAAACGTTGTCTGGCGCGGTCCGCGCTGCTCATTTCAATCAGACTGGAATAGGTGTCGCGAATTTCCGCCGAGTAGCTGCGCGGACTAAAGAACCAGGCGAATGGGTCGGGCGTTTTGAAGCGGGTCAGGCTGAGGACGCCGGTATCCACCGCCGCCAGAGTCACCGCTACAGTCTTGGATGCAGTGGCGCCCGGCTGCACCTGAATCTGTACTGCAACCTTGCTCTCGGGCTCAACGCGCTCCGGCGCTTTCAGTTCGATCTGCATTTTTCTGGCTTCGCGGTCCAAAGGCAGATGACGCATGCCCCAGGCGCGACGCGGCATTTCCATGGCGGACTGTTTTCCAGGACGCAGCACCAGCGCTGTCGCGAACATATCGTGACGCGTCCAGACATCCTTCACGGGCACATTAATGTCCGCTTTGCCGTCTTTTACGTCCACAGCGCCACGCCACAGCAACTCGTTCGCTTCAACAGTGACGATAGCGCGTCCGTCAAACGGCGCCTGCAACCTCAGCTTGGCGGTGTCGCCACCCAAATAGGCGTTCTTATCCCAGCGCAACTCTACCTGCTCCGGGCGCGGACCTTTGCCGCCGCGCTCGCCGTCCCAGCTCCAACCCGCAAAGAACTTATAGGCATTGAGCAGGTTCTGCTGTTTGTCGCGCAACTCCAAACGATAGTTGCCATACTCAACCGGCACGGACACCGTCAAACGTTGCCCTGGCTCGATTTTCATCACGCGATTGTAGACAGGCTGGTTGCGCTCTGTGGTTTCATAATCCCAGCCGTCATCACTCCAACGCCAGTAATAGGCGGAGTCTTCCCGAATCAGAGTAGCGTCCAGGTATTCCATTCCCAGCAGCTCTTCCGCCTGGTTGATATGAATCAGCTCAAACACGGCGCTGGTTTCAGGATCAGCGATGTCGCCATCCCACAACGGACGCACGCCGACCAGGCTTTCGCTGGGCCATAGCGACTGTTGCCACTGACGGGCGACGGGACGGCCGCCAGACTCAAATACGCTGACATTGGCGCGCACACGTACAGGCATGGTCGCTTCCGACCAATGATTGGGAAGCGCCAGTGAGTACTGACCTTCATCATCGAGTTCCACGGGCGGCAGGGACAGCGTTTCTCTAAGCGCTTCGTTATCCTCACCGAAGATAAAGTCGGAAAAGGTTTCCGAAACCGTGCGCGCCGGCGCAATCTGTAATGTCGTTTCAGCCCGATTGCCGGAGGCTGGCGCGCCCCACAGATACTCTGCCTGCAACTGCAGGTTGATGGTGTCTGTGGTGCTGTAATTTTCCGCATCCGGCTTAATGTCCAAACGCATGCGTTCTGGCAGGAAATCTTCGACCTGCAGGCGATACAGGAAGTAATCGCCATTGCCTAATGTGGCTTTGAAAAACCAGTCTCCGGTCAGAGTGTTTTCCGGTAAAGAGAACGTGGTGGTATAAAAGCTCTGCTCATCCCCTTGCCAGGTGAACGAAGTGTGCACGCGACCGTCTGGACGGGTTAACTCCGCCTGGATCGGCATGGCGGTAACCTTGCGGCCGTCATGATCACGCAGCAAGGCGTTGATATGTACGGTCTCTCCTGGTCGATACAGGTCTCGCGGGCTGTACAGAAACAGCTCCAGCGGGTTTTGCTTACGGCTTGGCAGTTTAAACTCAGTCAAGTCCATCGCAGGCTGATTCAGGCGCACCAGCGCCAGTTGTTTATCTGTGCGCGCAATCGCCAGCACTGCGGACGTTTCAGCGCCTTCGAAAGTCGCCACGCCATCGGAGTCGGTTTTGGCGTTTCTCAGCAATTTGCCTTGCTGATTAAGCAACTCAATGCTGACGCCGCTGCGTGGCTTGGCGTCAGCCAACCCATTCACCCAGGCCAACATCTGATTTTGATAGGTGCGTACTTGCAGCCCAATGTCGCTGACAGTGAACCAGGTGGTGACGTATTCATAAGGGTAATGCCCGGCGCCTTTCATAATGGCGACGAAAATGCCCGGCTGTTTGAGAGGTTCGACAGAGGAAAGATCAACCAGACGACGTTTGCGTTTATTCACGTCGATATTCAGGTCGAAGCGACCGCCGTACACCAGCTCTCCCCAAGAGCGCAGTTGCTCCAGTTCGTAATAGCTGCGTCCCAGATAACCGCTGACAAAGTCGGTCATTTTGTCGTCGCTGATGCGCCAGATATCTATGTCGATCGCGTTGATATTCAGCGCTTCTATCTCCAGACCGTCAGTCAGCTCCGGCGACAACTGCGCGCCACGGCTGATAAAGCGAACGCTGGGGTCCAAACGGCGAGTATTGATCTGCTGACTGGCGCCCTCTTCCAGCATGCGCCCGGTGATAGCCGCCAACCCTTGCGACACAGTGACGGTATAACGCTTTTCAGGCTCGACAAAAGGAAAGAAGGCGGTTGTGCCGACGGGATTAAGAATCCAGTCTCCCGCGACCGGCTGATTCTGCTCATCCGCTACGGTCAGATAACGACCCAGCATCGTATCCTGATCCAAAGGCGCGGAGAAAGTTACGGACAGCGCAGGACCGTCATCCCAGGGTTGTTCGCCAATGCGTAGAATCTTGAATGGCGTTTGCGCATATTCTTGCTTGAGCGTTTCCCGGTCCACTTTAACCGGCGGCTTTTTGGCCTCTGGCTGTGGCGTCGGAATGGAGGTCTTTTTCTCTGCAATGGCCTGAGACTGTACTGCCTTGACGCTGTCGTCGTTGCCGGACTCGCCGGAGCAGCCGACCGTCAACACCAATAGTAAGCCCCATGCCCAACGGGTCAGAACTTCTCTCATACACTGTCCTTTAGAAGAGGTTAGTCGTAGCGATTTTTGATAAGCGTTTTTTTGAAGGATATCGCCGCACTTCGCCAACGCCCGATAACAGGCGGTCTGTATCAGCGTAACAAAGGTTTAGGGAATTATGCGGGCGAATTATGGCGAAAAATGGCGATAAGGGAAGCGGATTCTTGTGACGGGCCAGCACGACCAGCCTGCAAGGCTTGCGCTGGGCCGCTTAGCGCCTGGATAGGTAGTTGCACCTGTATCAAAGCCAGGCTGGCCGCTTTGCAGCGGCCAAAAGAAAGCAGAGCGATCAGTCGTCCAGGGTGTAGGCGGTTTTCTCCAACGTGCTTTCAGCGCCCTCGATAAAGGTAAAAGCGTTCCAGGCCACTCTAACCACATCGTTGTTATTCAAGCGACGGCGACCGCTGACCTTTTCATCATTGACGAAGGTGCCGTTTGTACTGCCATTGTCTGAAATAAAGACATCCAGTACGCCTTCCATGTATTGGTTCCGCTCTACCTCAATCAACGCGTGTTTGCCGCTGACGGCGATGTCATTAATCTGGATATCGCAGTTAGGATGCCTGCCGATTACGATTTCCGACTTCTCCAGAAGAAATTTATTCGCCACCACATCATCAATCAGTTGCGCTAGCATGGGCATACTCACATTTACCTCACTTCTTGCGGTCCTTCCGCTGAACATAGTCCTGTTTACCACTTCTTTCTTACAACGCGTCGCATCAAGCATCAACGGCCACGCCGCTTACCTCAACCATTAATACGGAGACATTGTCTTCCGCGCCTTTATTCAAGGTGGCTGCGATCAGGCTGTCTACGCGTTCTTCCTGTGGACGAACGCCGCTGGCCAACTCCCCAATCACCCCATCAGGCAACATATTGAATAAACCGTCAGAGCAAAGCAGAAGTCGCTCCCCCTCTTTGAGAGTGACATTGATGCAACTGAACAGCAGATCTTCCTGACACCCCAAGGCCTTGGTCAGCATATTACGGTAGGGTACGTTCGGTGCGTCCTGCTCTGTAATAGAGCCGTCGTCCAGCATCTGCTGCACGACGCTATCATCCCGGGTGAGCTGCCTCAGTTCCCCGGGTCGCGAGACTAAATAGCAGCGCGAGTCCCCGGCGTGCACAACACAGGCCTCGCCGTTATACGAGAACACCGCCACCAATGTGGTCCCCATACCCGACAAGGCGTCATTCAGCCTGCGTTCGACGCACACCGCCTCATTGGCCGCTTCGGCTGCGTCCAACAAGCGCTCGCGAATCAGGTACTCGGATAACTCGACATTGCGCCACATCAGATCGATGGCGCACTCAATAAAGGCTTCGACTGCAATGCGGCTGGCTTCAGCGCCCCCCGCGTGACCGCCCATGCCATCCGCCAACACCGCCAGCGCTCTACTTCCGTCAGTGGAAACGCGCCAGCCGATATAATCTTCATTCGCGCGACGGACACAGCCCACATGGCTTTGCCCACTTACTTTATATGTCAGCATAAGGCGGTTTTTCCAAACTCGTTCATGCAACATCTCCTTAGTTGTTCCGCCATTTCGCCTGCATTGGCATATCGCTTGGCAGGGTCCTTTTGCAACGCCTTATTGGTAATTCGAACAGCGCTTGCGGGAAGCTCCGGCCTCAGCTCTCTGACGCTACGGTGCTTTTTGTTCAGAATCTGCTGAGTCAATTCAGGTAAGGAGTCCGCGTTAAATGGCGGCTCCCCTGTCAGCAACTGATAAAATGTCACACCCAAACTGAATATGTCCGAGACACCGTTCACTTTGCCGCCTTTCAATTGTTCCGGCGACATATACAACGGGCTGCCCAGCATTTGTCCAGTGCGTGTTTTCGACTTGTCGGAGATCCGCGCAATGCCGAAATCAGTTACTTTAACCTGTTGGTTATCCGGGTTGAAGATGATATTTGCGGGTTTGATGTCGCGGTGCACGATATTTTTCTGGTGGGCGTACTCCAGCGCATCCGCCACTTTCGCCATCAACATGTACACAACCTCAACAGGCAGCAGTCGACCAGGCTTGGCGTAAACGTTAAGGCTCTTGCCTTGAATATAGTCCATGGCGATAAAGGCGAGGTCGGCTTCTTCACCGACATCATAGACCGTCACGATATTGGGATGATCCAATCTGCCCGCCGCTTCCGCCTCACGGAAGAAGCGCGCCTTGAGATCAGCCAGGCGATGGGAGTCGAATTGCCTGTAATTCAACGTCTTAACGGCGACCTGACGGGATATTTTAGGATCGCGCCCCAGATACACCACGCCCATAGCGCCGCGTCCCAACTCGCGCAGGATTTCATAGCGCCCCAACACCGGACGGGATATATCCGCTGGCGTAGCCAGCGTTTGTGTCGCCGCCCACTCGGTGTCTCCCGCCTGCTGCATCGTTTCGAATTTCGCCAGTTTCTTAGCCCGTTCCGCCACATCGCGGAATTTGGGATTGGCGGCGGCAATGGATAAGTAGGTATTGGCGGCGGCGTCATACTGACGCTTTTTTTCCTGCTGCACTGCCACGTCGTACACAATGGCGCAGGCGTCTTCTCTGGACAAACACGGACGCAGCGTCGTGAGTGTTTCTTCCAACATGCCTTGTTTCAGCTGCATTTTACCCAGACGTAAACTGACATCCTGACGCGCCTCCCGCAACGCTTCGATTTGCTTTTGCTGTTTCAGCCAGAACGCCATGATCAGATAACCCGCCACCAGGAACTGGATCGTCACTCCCAGCGGCAGCCATCTGGACTGCGCCACTTGCATTCCTATCTGGATAACAGAGAGGGAAACCACAAACACAGCAACAGTAAAAAAACCCGCCGGCCACGTCATTCTGGGCAGTACGGCCACAAGCAGCAGCATGCAGAGCAAAATGAGCGCTTTCTCAGCCAGGAAAAACCAGGGCGGCGTCTGCAGACCCGGCGCGACGCGGAACGCATTGGCTTCAATTTGACTGGCGGCGTCTAATTTCGCCGAAGCCAGATAGGGGTCTAAAAAGAATACTGGAGAAGGCGCCAGCCCCGGCATCAGCCTTTGCGTCAGCGGAACATCATCGGCAGGTTTGATGGGGGTGTTCTTGTTCAGGCTCCAGGCCGCGTTATACAACCAGGTATCCAGGGAGGGAATATGACGGGCCAGTTGCGGCGCAACCACGATAAGACAAGCGGCCGCAACGACCACCGTACGTAAGCTATATGCGCGCGCCAGCAATCGGCGCACAGTATTGAAAACCGAATGACGCTTCGCCGCCACGCTGAGTATCCCTGCTTTAATTCTGATGAAAAATGGCGATCAGCCGATTCTGCAGAGATTAACGGACACTTAGAGAAACTTATAGATAAATTAGTTTAAGTTTCGTTACATATTGTTGTGTTCTAACACAACTAACGAGGAGCCCCCCAAAAAGGGGACGGCTCTCGTCGCTCCAGGGGGGGGAGTTAAGCTAACTGGAAAGGATACAGCGGGCCTAATTGCAGCAGCTGAGTCAGTTCGTCCAGCGCCTTACGGCACTCGGTCAACAACTGTGGGTCAGCCAGATCCTGCTGGGAAATGCGGTCGCGGTAGTGCTTGTCCACCCACGCATTAAGGGTGTCGAACAATGCGTCGGACATCATTACATGAGGATGCACCGCCGCCAGCTCCGCCTCCGTCAGCGCCACCCTCAGACGCAAACAAGCAGGGCCGCCGCCGTTTTTCATGCTTTGTTTCAGGTCGAAAACTTCCACGCGCTTGATGGGACCGCCGCGTGTGACCAAGTCGTCCAGATAGGCTTTCACGTTGGGGTTGTCACGGCACTCATGAGGCACCACCAGCATCATGTCGTCGTCATTCAGGCTCAGCAACTGGCTGTTAAACAGGTAGCTGGACACCGCGTCCGCCACGGACACTTCGCTATCGGATACCTTGACCGCCTTCAGTAGACAGCCTTGCAGCTTCGCTTCCAGCTCGGTCAGGATCTTCGACGTGTGCAAAAACGCCTGCTCATGGTAGAACAGCACATTGCGATTACCTACCGCGATCACGTCATTGTGAAACACGCCCTGGTCGATGACCGCCGGGTTTTGCTGCGCGTACACCACTGACGAATCGGCCAGTCCGTGCAAACGCGCTACCGCCTGACAGGCCTCCAGCGTCTGCCGCGCAGGGTATTTCATTGGACGCGGCGCGTTCTCGTCGAACGCCACACGGCCGTACACAAACAGCTCCACGCCCTTGTCTTCATAGTTTTTACAAAAACGGGTGTGGTTGGCCGCGCCTTCGTCGCCGAACTGGCTGGTGGGCGGCAGCGCCTTATGATGAGCAAAGTGCTGCTCGTTATTGAAAATGCCCTGCAGAATGCGCGTCGTCGTCGGATGCTCGATCGAACGATGGAATTTCGCGTTCAGGTTCGCTGCGGTGAAATGTACGCGGCCATCCGTCGTATCCGCGCTGGGCGAGACCGTCGCCGCGTTCGCCGTCCACATACAGGAGGCGGATGCGACCGCTCCCAGAAACACCGGCGCTTGATGGGCCGCCTGCAGCAACACTTCCCGATCAGAACCGGCAAAGCCCAGTCCGCGGAGCGTTGCAATGTCCGGGCGTTCCTGCGGCAGCAACACGCCCTGCTTAAAGCCCATGTCGTGCAGGGCCTTCATTTTGCGCAGCCCCTGCTTGGCGGCTTCCTTGGGGTTGGACACATCGCGAATATTGGTTTCTGAGGCCACGTTGCCGTATGAGAGCCCGCTATAGTTGTGAGTCGGCCCCACCAGCCCGTCAAAATTGACTTCAAATGCCTTCATCGTCTATCCGCCTCTTTTACTCGTGTAAATTCTTTGCTGTTTTGCAAGCCATAACGCTTATAAGGACATGCCCGGCGATAACTGCGCTGGCGCCTGCGCCTGATCAGCTTCAAGAGAAGCGACCGGATAGGCGCAATAGTCCGCCGCATAGTAGGCGCTGGGGCGGTGATTGCCGCTGGCGCCCACACCGCCGAACGGCGCGGCGCTGCTGGCGCCAGTGAGAGGCTTGTTCCAGTTGACGATGCCCGCGCGCACTTCCAGCCAGAAGCGGTCATACAGCTCGCGTGAGTCGCTGATCAGCCCCGCCGCCAGACCGAATCCAGTCTTGTTAGCCAGTTCCAGAGCCTGATCGAAATCGCGGTAGCGCAATACTTGCAGCATAGGTCCGAAGTGTTCTTCGTCAGGCAGCTCCTGCACATCGGTGACGTCGATAACGCCAGGACTCAACAGGCTCGCGTTTTCCTGCAGACTGCGCATCTCCAGAAGGATACGTCCGCCTTCCGCAGCCAGTTTGTTTTGCGCCGCCAGCATCTGATCCCGCGCGCGCAGGGAAATAACGCCTCCCATAAATGGCTGAGGGTCCGCGTCATAGCGCCCTACCTGCAAATTAGCCGCCGCAGCGACCAGCTCATCCAGAAACGCCTGGCCTTCTGTTGTATCTGGAACCAGCAGGCGGCGTGCGCAAGTGCAACGCTGGCCAGCAGAAACAAAGGCGGAGAACAGCGTATGATGCACTGCGCCTTTCAAATCATAGGGAGGCGCGATAATCAGCGGGTTGTTGCCGCCCATTTCCAACGCCAGGATTTTCTCAGGACGACCGCCGAACTGACGGTGCAGGCTGTGTCCGGTCGGTGAACTGCCGGTAAACAGCAGTCCGTCGATTTGCTCGTTGGCGGCCAGAGCCACGCCGGTTTCCCGCGCGCCCTGCACTAAATTCAATACCCCGTCCGGCAAGCCGGCTTTCGCCCAAATGCGCACCGTTTCTTCCGCGAACCAAGGGGTCAACTCGCTTGGCTTGAAGACAATCGTATTGCCGGCAATCAGCGCAGGTACGATGTGCCCGTTGGGCAAATGACCCGGGAAATTATAGGGGCCAAAAACCGCCAGCACGCCGTGCGGACGATGCTTCAACACCGCATGTCCCGCCGCCACATCCTGCTCGGATACGCCAGTGCGCTCATTAAACGCCTGAATAGAGATCCCCACTTTGGCGACCATGCTGGCCACCTCGGTGCGCGCCTCCCACAACGGCTTGCTGGTCTCTTTGCCGATGACTTCGGCGAGGCGCTCTTTGTCCTCTTCCAGCAACGTCGCGAAGCGTTTGACAATGTCGATACGTTTGGCGACATCCAGACGTCCCCAGCTGCGAAACGCCTGACGGGCCGCTTGCACCGCCTGCGCCACGACTTCATCAGAAGCCGCTGCGCCTTTCCACAAACAATCCTGGGTCACTGGGTCCAGGGACTCAAATTCCACGCCGCCGCCGGCAAGCCAGCGTCCGTTAATAAATGCGCTCTCACGTACTGTCATGCATCGCTCCTCTTCGCTTTCAACGCGACCACTCGTACGGTATCCCCTGCCCCCATTTGTAAATGGTCCATCAGGTCATGGTTAAGAGATACGGTGTCGGATTTAATCTGGTCGCTGTCGAGCAGTCCCACCCTGAAGTTGGAGAAGGACCGGTTGGAAATCATATAGGGTTCAGTAATGTCGCTGGCGCCGGTTTTCTGCACCGGCATGACAAACCGCTTGGCGCTGTCGCGCACGCTGCGGATGCCGTGAATGAAAGACTCCACCAACGGGCCGGCGTCAAAAATGTCCACCAGTCCATTGAAATTAAAGCCTTCGCTTTCCAGCATGGCCAGCGCAGGCCGGGTATGCTCATGCACCCGGCCAATCACATCGCGGGCTTCCTGGCTGAAAAAGGGCACATAAATGGGATACTTGGGCATCAGTTCGGCGATAAACGCTTTGTTGCCGATGCCGGATAAATAATCCGCCTGAGAGAACTCCAGGCTGAAAAACTTACGGCCCAGGTCTTCCCAAAATGGAGACTGGCCTTGTTCGTTAGTGTAACCGCGCATTTCAGCGAAGATCTTATTGCTGAAACGCTCAGAAAAGTCCGCCAGAAACAGAAAGCGGCATTTCGACAACAGCTGGCCATTGAAGCTGTTGCGGTATTTCTCATGCAAGAACAACGTGCAGATCTCGCTGCAGTTAGTCATATCGTTGGTGAGGTACAGCGTCGGCGTCTGTTTGTGAATGCCCAGTTCTTTGGAGGCGTTCACCGTGGTGGACACCCTGTAGTTGTACCAGACTTCATCCAGACCGACTCGCGCCTTGATGGCGCTGACGCCGACAATCGTCCCGGCGTCGGTATCCTCCAGCCCGAACATATAGTAGGCGTGTTCCTGCTCGATGCGCTCAGAAAAAGAGCGCTCCGACTCTTCAATTCTCTGCGACAACAGCTCGCGGTTGGCGGGCAGCGTGGTTACGCCAATGCCAGCGCTTTTCGCCAGTTCGTATACCGCATCCAAGTCTTTGCCGCTAATGGGGCGAATGATCATCATGTTGAAATCCTCTTGCTTCGGCCCTGTCTTATGCTTCGCTTAAAGTGTTAGTTCCAACGCCGATCACAAGGGCGCGAACTGAACGTTGTCGCCTTCCGACACCAGAATCGCCTCGGCGGTGCTGCGCTTCAACCGCAGCAGGTCGCCCATGCCATCAGTGACATTGGCCAGCGTCGCCCGGAAGTCTTCGAACAGGGTGTTGCACATCAGGTACTGCAGGCCGGTTTGGTTATCCGACAGCTTGACCTGCTTGGATTTGGTGGATTTCACGGTGGTCAGATTGTCCAGATCCGCCTCCAGTGTCGGGCCACCGTCGAAAATGTCGATATAGCGGCCCATGCGGAAGCCTTCCCGATTCAGGAACTGGCAGTTGTCCCTGGCCGCCGAGTGCGGATGCGCAATGGCGTCCTGAGCGTCTTTGGTCAGCAGGTTCACATAAATCGGATGAGGAGGCATCATTTCCGCAATAAAGGTTTTGCTTTTGATGCCGGAGTAGTAATCCGCCGTCGCGAAGTCCATATCGAAGAAATGGCGGCCAAGGCTATCCCAGAACGGGGAGTCGCCGTTATCTCCCTGCTTGCCCTGAATTTCAACAATAATGCGGGACTGGAAGCGTTCGCGGTGCTGCCCCATGAACAGGAAACGCGAACGCGACAGTAAATCGAAATACTCCGTTTTGCGATAACGGGGAGAAATGGTCAGCGAGCACAGCAGCGGCGAGCCAGTGAGCTCATGGGTCATATAAAGAATGGGAACCTTGTTGAACACCCCCAGCTGCTGCGAGGAGTGAATGAGTTCATCCAGCCGGTAGTTATAAAACGGCGCGCCATTACCGGCGCAGGCGTCAATGCCTGATGTGCCGAGAATTTCCTTGTTTTCGGTATCCTCAAGCACAAACAGATAGCGCTCCTTGCCCGCCATGGATTCATCGCCGGCGAAGGAACGGCAGGACTGGTCGATTTTCTCGCCCAGTTTGTCGCGGTCCGCAGGCAGGGTGGACACCTGCGCTGCGCTCTCGTTTATCAACTTTTCAATGCCGGGCAGGTCGGCGAAGCGGCTGGGGCGAAAAACCACCATTCTCATTCCCTCCAATTAATTCAGACTGACAGGTTGTACAAGTTAGTTCCCTTTAACTTTCCTTATTGCCCTTGCGCGACGCGGGCCACTGCTCTTTCGAAGCGAGCCAGTCCTTCTTTTATCTCGTCATCGCCGATGATTAGAGAAGGCGCCAGTCTTACCACGCTAGGCCCTGCGATCAGCGCCAGCACGCCTTCTTCCAGCGCCGCAGTCATGAACTGCTTGGCCTTGCCCTGCCACTCTTCAGTGAGCGCCGCCCCGATCAGCAGGCCCATACCGCGAACGGCGCTGAATATGCCATATTTCTCATTGATCGCCTTCAGCCCGGACACCATCAGCTCATGCTTGCGCTCAACGCCCTGCAGTACTTCCGGCGTGTTAACGATATCCATAACCTTGTTCGCTACCGCGCAACCCAGCGGGTTGCCGCCGTAGGTGCTGCCGTGAGTGCCCACAGTGAGGCTCTTCGCCACTTCCGTGGTGGTCAACATGGCGCCGATAGGGAAACCGCCGCCCATCGCTTTAGCGGTGGTCAGAATGTCCGGCGTCACGCCATACTTCATGTACGCATACAGCGCTCCGGTGCGGCCAACGCCAGTCTGTACTTCGTCGAAAATCAGCAACGCGTCGTGCTGGTCGCACAACTCTCTGGCGCGCTTCAGGTAGGCTTCATCCGCTGGCGTGACCCCGCCCTCGCCTTGCACAGGCTCAACCACGAAGGCGCAGGTGTTTTCATTGATGGCGGCTTCCAGAGCGGCGATATCATTGAAAGGCACATGCTTGATGCCGCCGGGAACCGGCTCGAAGCCTTCGCGATATTTGGCTTGTCCGCCAACGCTGACAGTAAACAGGGTACGGCCGTGGAAGCTGTTGTTACAGGCCACGATTTCATGCTTCTGCGGCCCATGTTTTTCCCAACTGTAACGACGCGCCAGCTTGAACGCCGCCTCGTTGGCTTCGCCGCCGGAGTTGGAGAAGAACACGCGGTCGGCGAAGGTCATGTCCGTCAGCTTTTTAGCCAGAAGAATAGCCGGTTCGTTCGCCAGTACGTTGCTCAGGTGCCACAGTTTTTGCGCCTGCTCGGTCAACGCCGCCACCAGTTCCGGATGAGCGTGCCCCAAACCGGTGACCGCAATGCCGCCCGCCAGATCAATGTATTCTTTGCCAGCCTGGTCCCAGACTCGAGAACCGATGCCGTGAGTGGGAATAATCGGGCCCGGCGCATAGTTGGGAACCATTACCTGATCAAACATTTCTCTGGTGACTTGGCTAGAGGTCATTCATCTTCTCCATTCAGGTGGACCGGCCAACGCTCCGCAGCGTCTCCGGCGAAGTTATTTTTTACGGGCCTGCTCAGCCCAATGTCAGTTAGTTTAGGAACAAAAGAAATAGAAGGATTTCGCAAAGGCGACATGAATTTACAGATTTGCGCACCCCGACGCAGGCCGCCATACGTAGTTAAGGCAATTTCAATGGGCTATAGCATATTGATTCGCCAGAGAATAATACTGTCGCGCGACAGTCCCCGTCTCGCTTAGTATAGGAAGGCTTCTATAAAGGGTGTGAATAACCATGAAAAAAACGCTCGCAAAAATCAAGGACGTAAAAAACCGGTACAAAGAACGCCGCACGCCTCTGGGGCTGGAGTTCGCTATCGCTGATAGCGTCAACTTTCTCAACGCGGCGGATTGGGATCGCATCGCTTCCTCCGCATCCGTCTTTCTGCAGCGGGACTACTTACAGGCGCTGGAGTTCAACGCGCCAGACAATGTTTCCCCCCGCTACGGCCTGATATATAAAGACCGCACCCCTATCGGCGTAGTCAGCTGCCAGATCGCAGACGTCTCCGGCGACCGCATGATCAAGAACGAAAAAACCGACAACGCCAAGGCCAAACTGAGTCAGAAATACCAGGAGCGCATTTTGGTCTGCGGCAATCTGGTATCCTGCGGCCTTCACGGCGTGGCGTTCGCTGAGGGCGTCGATGTGGAACTGGGATGGCGGGCCCTGGCGGAGTTACTGTATCGAATTCGCCGCGGAGAAAAATTGGGGGGCGCCATCGATTTTGTCATGTTGAAGGACTTCAACAGCGAACTGTTGCCGCAATCCGACACCCTGAAACGCTACAGCTACCGCTCCATTCAAACCGATCCGGAGATGGTGCTGACGCTGGAGCCGGGAACCCGAACCTTCGAGGACTACCTGCAAAGCCTCACTGGCAAGTACCGTAAACGTATCACCTCCATCATTAAGAAGCTGCAGGACGCTGGCGTGGAAACGCAATCACTGGAAAGCATCAGCAAAGAACAAGACGAAGCGCTGCACGCGCTTTACCTGCAAGTGGAGAATCGCGCCGCCGCCCGACTCGCCACCTTGCCCAAAGGTTATTTCAAAGCCTTGTCAGACTCATTAGGCGACCGTTTCGCCTGCACAACACTGTCACAGGGTGGCCGTATTGTGGGCTTCGTCACTTCCGTAAAAGATCGGGACACCTCCATGGCCTATTACGTGGGCATGGATTATGAGGTCAATGCCGAGCTGCCCCTGTATTTTCGTCTGCTGCAACTCTCTATCGAGCATGGCTGCCAATTTGGCTGCAGCAAAGTGTCGTTAGGGAGGACCGCCCTGGAGCCGAAGGCCAATCTCGGCGCCAAACCTGTGGAATGTCATCTGTGGATGCGGCATCGCGCCGCGGCGGTCAATTATGTGGTGCGCAAACTGTTTCGAGCGATCCCTCATGCGGAAGCGCCGACTCGTAATGCGCTAAAGACTGTCGAGCAGTAACCGCTATTCGCCGGCGGCCTTCAGGGCTGACCGGCTCTCTCTTCACTGGGCGTCAATCCATACAGGTTTCGATAAGCAGTGGAAAAGTGAGCGCCGGAGGAAAATCCGGTTTTCAATCCAATGTCGGTGATGCTCAAGGGGGAGGAACATAGCATATCCCGCGCTTTTTCCAGGCGGATTTGCAGGTAATAACGGGAAGGTACGGAATCCAGGTAGCGCTTGAACAGTCGTTCAAGCTGACGCCGGGAGATTTCCAAATGCTTGGCGATATCATCCGTCGTCAACGGCTCTTCTATATTATTCTCCATCAGTTGCACCGCATCGCAGAGCGCTGGAGCCTCTCTTTTCGCCAGCAGATCTGGGCGCTTGCGCCCGGTAGTTTTGGCGCCGCCAAGACGCTCCCGCATGATGGCCTGCGACGCCATTTCCGCCAGTTCCACCCCGTGATGCCGCCCGATCATGAACAACGCCATGTCCAGCGCAGCGGTGCCGCCGCGACAGGTCCATATATTTCCGTCAACGGAAAACACATCCTGGGATGGAAAACACGCTTGCGCCTGCACTGAAAAAGCGTCTGGAATCTGTAAAGAGGCTTTTTTCCCCCGCAACAATCCCAACTCAAGCAACATAGAACAGCCGTTAGCCACGCCCCCCAGCCAAGACAGGCTTTTGTTGTGCGTGGCGAGCCATTCTTTTTCCAGAAGCGGCGTTTTATAAAGTCCCACAGAACCGCAGACGACCAGCGCATCCAGGCCGGCGGCATGCGCCAGAGAGCGGTCCACAGACACCGCCACGCCGTCTCCCGACGTCACTACCGGCTCCGCGCCCAGGCGCACCAGCCGATACTTGCGTTCATCCAACAGCTCATTACAAACCCGCAACGGCTCCACCAGGCTGGCGTATGACAGCATGGAAAACCCCGGCAGTAACAATATGCCCAGTTTGCAGCTCAAGACCGATTCCTCACTCCCGGTAGCCCGCCGTCGGGCGGCGCTGAAAAATTCTGCTATAAATAAGAGTAATAATAGATTAAGCGGCTGCGACAAAACCATCTAAAGAACGCCACGGCGATGCCGGGATGGCGGCGTCGCGTCCAGCGGTTAAGGAGCTTATCCTATTCGTCCGCGAAGTATAACTCCCGCCGCCTGTTGAACTAAATTCAAAGACGGAAGCGACATGGCTAACATCTTCAAACGGGCAACCAAGCGCATCACCATATTCCACCGAGCACTAATGATGAGCGGCGTTTTCGCCATTATCCTCACCTGCGCGCTTGTTTACTTGCTGGGGGCGGTGCACGACATGCTCAGCACCATCGAAGGTCAGCGCAGCATGGTGGAGCAGCAAAACACAGCTGTCGCCAAGCAGAATCAGCTGGTCAGTCAGCAACAACACCTCAACGCTCTGCTGGCGGAAAGCCAGACCGCCTTCGCCCAGTATTCCGAATACCTTTATTGGCGTCTGGACTCCGCCACCACCGCCGAAGAACGCTCCATCAGTCAGGGCGACAAAGCAGAGAAAAGTCTGCGCGACACACTGGATAAAATTGCTGGGACCGATGAGGAAATGGCGGATGTAGCGGATGTCGTGCTGATGTATCTGGACGACTTCAACAAGTCCATCGCCGAAGCAGTGGACCGCACTCGCAACAATGATTCCCGCCAGCGCGTCAGCGCAATGATTGGCGAAGCCCGCACCGCCAGCATGGCGATGAGCTCCACGTTCAAAATCATACTGGAAGAAGCCGCCAAGGCGGCGGCTGCAGCCAACGAGGGGGTTGGACAGGCGGCGCAAGAGGTGTCTCTCGCAGCCAGCCAAGTACTGGAGGCCAACGACTCCGTCGCCGCCAGCGGTCGCAGTCTGCAGCAGGAAGTATTGTTCATTCTTGTGGTGTCGGTCACCGTTTCCCTGCTCGTCGGCTTTCTGTTATCGCGCTCGATCACTCAGCCCATTCACCGCCTGCGTCGGGTGATTGCTGAAATAGAAGACACCAACGATCTCACCAAACGCGTGGATTACAATCGTCAGGACGAAATCGGCGCCATTGCTTTGGCGTTCAACGCCATGATGGATAAGTTCTCCGTTATCGTGGGCGATCTGGCGAAAACCACGGATGAGCTGTCTTCATCTTCAGAACAAAGCGCTCGCATCAGCGCACAAACTAAAGAGTCCGCAGAACAGCTCAGTCATGAAACTGACCAGGTGGCGACGGCATCTAACGAAATGACCGCGACCGTGAAAGGTATTAATGAAAATACCGACAACGCCGCCAATATTGCGTTAGAGGCGCGTAAAGCCTGCGAATCCGGCAAAACCGCTGTGGATGGCGCTATGACTCGCATCAATGAACTGACTCAGGCGATCAACGAAACCTCGGACTCTGTCGGCCAACTCGCCAAAGAAAGCGAATCCATCGGCGCCGTCCTGGACGTTATACGCGGTATCGCCGAGCAGACCAACCTGCTGGCGCTGAACGCCGCCATCGAAGCCGCTCGCGCGGGAGATCAGGGGCGCGGCTTCGCCGTAGTCGCTGACGAAGTGCGCACGCTCGCGCAGCGCACCGGCAATTCCACGGATGAAATTCAAAAAATGATAGAACAGCTCCGCGCTGGCGTTAACAAGGCGGTCAGCAGAATGGAGCAAAGCCGCAAACGCGCGGAAGGTACAGTCACTCAAGCGAATCAAGCCAGCGAATCGATTGACCAGACGCTCTCCGCCGTCACCTCCATGCATGACGCCAATCAGTATGTAGCGCAGGCCACCTACGAACAACGCGAGGCGGCGGAAAGTATTGACCGCAGCATCGTAAACATCAGCGAGCTGTCGCAAACCCTGCACACCGCTGCGGAGGAGAACTTCCAGTCCAGCGATAACCTGAAACAGATGGTGACCCGGCTCAGGCAATTAGTCGTGCAGTTCAGATACTGATCGACGTAATGCGACGCCTGTGGAAAGCCCTGTCGCCATGGCGCTCGCTAAACAGTGAGAGCAGTCGACGCGTCGCTCAGGATCAGAACTAGTGCAATGTCCCCAGCCTTTCTCTTTTATAGCGCACCCACTCGCCATCCACACACTTGTAATAGAACGCCATCATGTACGTGCTGACCGGCATTTGAATGCGAATGATATCTCCGTTGGATGAAACCTGCATAATCAAGCCCTCGTATAACAGTGCCGGCGTTCCTGCTTGTGCGGCGACGCCGGGAAGTGTTTAAAAATACAGTACTGTAATCTTATACAGTATTTTTAATTCTGTCTACACTTTGTTCAACTCTTGTTTTGTTGGCATCCCCTTTCGCATTGGTTAATGTACTGGCGCCCGCCCGGAGCAATCGGGCCAATAGAATGAATAAGGTTTCGACACCCCATGAAGAAAAAAATACTGACAGGACTGTTAATCACACTGATCATCGCAGTCCTCTCATTTTTCGCCCTGGTTCCGCCACTGGTGGATAACGCCAGCAATCAGCTCACGAGCTCACCGCCGCAACCGGCGACGGATAAAGTCAAAAGCCTGCACCAGTCTCTGTTCATCGCCGACCTGCACTCCGACTCCCTGCTATGGGGCCGCAATCTGTCCAAGGGCTATCAGCGGGGCCATATGGACCTGCCACGTCTGAGGGAAGGAGGCATGGCGCTGCAGGGGTTTTCGGTGGTGACGAAAGTTCCCTTCGGTCTGAACATCCAGAAAAACGCGGGGGACAGCGATATGATCTTTTGGCTGGGGCTGTCCCAGGCCTGGTCGCCCAGCGCATTACAAAGCCTGCTGAGTCGCGCCGAACGTCAAGCCGGGATGCTCAGTGACATCGCAGCATCGCCAGATAACAAGTTCAAGCTCATTCTAAGTCGTAAGGATTTGCAGGATTTCATCGCAGTGCGCAAAACTGACAAGGACGCTCTCGCCGGCTGGCTCACACTGGAAGGAGCGCAAGCGATGGAGGGTGATCTGAAAAACCTTGACGCGCTATATGAAGCTGGCTTCCGTATGATCGCCCCTACCCACTTCTTCGACACGGAGCTGTCCGGCTCCGCTCACGGCGTCAGCAAAGGCGGCCTAACCGCGCTGGGGAAACAGTGGGTTAAAGCTATGGAGGATAAGTCCATGATTATCGACCTGGCCCACGCATCTCCCAAAACCATTAGCGACGTGCTGAACATGGCCAAGCGCCCCGTTATCGTGTCGCACACTGGCGTCAAAGGGACATGCAACAATAACCGCAATTTATCCGACGCTCAGCTAAAAGCCATCGCCGCCAACGGCGGCATCGTCGGCATTGGGTTTTGGTCAACCGCGGTATGCGGACGCGACGCCGCGTCCATCGCCCGCTCGATCAAATACACGGTCAACCTGATTGGTGTGGAGCACGTGGCGATGGGCTCAGATTTTGACGGAGCCGTGGCGACGCCCTTCGACGTCGCTCACTTGGATGGCTTAACTGAAGCACTGCTGAAAACAGGACTGAGCGAGCAGCAGATTCGCAAGGTAATGGGCGAGAACATCCGCGATTTTCTGCTAAAAAACCTCCCGCCCGCTTGATCCTTCCAGCCTCAAGGCGCCGCTACTGGCGCTCTTTTGAGGCGATACAGCTGACGATCATGTATCCGCCCCAGAATAAGCAGGGCGGAAATGGCGCCCACCAGGGCGTAGCACATGTCTGACTGGGTATCCCACTCGTAGCCTTGCGTGCCGAGAAACGCGACGG
Organism: Hahella sp. NS-SX17; assembly: GCF_057367735.1. NCBI lineage: Bacteria > Pseudomonadati > Pseudomonadota > Gammaproteobacteria > Oceanospirillales > Hahellaceae > Hahella > Hahella sp. NS-SX17. The sequence goes on along the minus strand of NZ_CM170632.1, from coordinate 2,445,108 downwards.
AAGAGTCTCCACTGGCCACCGCCACCCACCATTCGATCAGCTCATAGAAGGCGCTGATCGCCAGCGCGATACAGATGATGAAAAAGTTCATCCATCCGCGTCCTTTCACCACCCGCAGCCGCAACAAGACTTCTCTGGCGACCATCGCGGGAACAAAACCCTGGGCGAAGTGGCCCACTTTATCGTAGTTATTCCTGCCCCATCCCATCATTTCCCCAATACGGTCGAACAAGGGCACCTCCGCGTAGGTATAGTGCCCCCCTACCATAAGAATGACGCAGTGAACCAGAATCAACCAGTACAACAGCGGCGTCAGTGGAAAACGCCGGTAGGTGAACGCCAGAATCAGCGCAGCGATCACCGCCGGCAGCACTTCCAAAAACCAGGTGAAACGCTCTTTAGGCCACAGCCCCGACCAGACCAGCACGCCCAAGAAGATGAGAATCCAAACTACGCCAGCTCCAACGCCGCCCCGGCTATGCCCCATATGATTGATCCTTAGCAGTTATAAATGCGGATCAACAACATAACGCATTATCCGGCGGGAGGCGATCCCCAAGGGAATTATCCCGCTTCTCTCACATCCGCCTGCGGCTGTGGTGATTGCGGACCTTGCTTCAGCAGACGTCCCAGTTTGTAGCCTTCTTTACCCAGCATCGCAAAGCTGGTCATGACGCCCCCCATCAACGCGCCGCCCACCCCGGCGGTAACCACATCCGCTCCGGTGAGATAGAAGTTTTTGATAGGCGTCACCGGATGCAGCCACTCCTGCTGAAAGCGTTCGACGGTATGATCCACACCATAGATTTCTCCTCCCATGTTCATCTGGAACCACTGCGTCGACAGCGGCGTCGATAACTCATAGAAGTCCAGCGCAGCCTCCAGTTGCGGCAGACGCTTATACAGTTCATCAAGCATCCGGTGAGAAAACTGTTCCTTCAACTCCAGATAATCTTCGCCGCGCTTGTTCCACTGCGATCCCGCCCACTTATCAAACCACTGGTTGTTGACGGGCACAATGATCTCCACGGTGGAACGGTCTGGATAACGCGCATTCCAGCTGGGATCTTTCGCCGAAGGAAAGGACACATAGGTGACAGGAAAAGGCGCAGACGGGTCTTGCATAAACTGAGCGACATTGCCGTCATGATCATCGGAAGGGTAAATCCAGAAGTTGCTCTTAGGCATGCCCAGACTCTCTGGCGAGCCTCGGAATCCTGCATACAAACAGAGATGAGAGGCGGATAGCGCAACACTCTCCAGTTTTTTCAGCAACTCGCTTTTCGCCGCGGCGGACTCCGGCAACAGATGCCTGATTGTGGGAATGACGCCCGCGTCGCTGACCACGGCGTCCGCCTGCAGCTCATCGCCATTGCTTAAGCGCACGCCATAAGCGCGATTGGAGCGCACCAGGACCTCCTCCACCTTCGCGTAGGTGAACACTTCTCCGCCGCTGCGGCGGATCACTGGAATAATTTCCTCTGCGATGCGCCAGGAGCCGCCGGCAGGATAGTTGCCGCCGGTGATGTAATGCTTCGCCACCATCGCATGCATCATGAAGGAAGAAGTCGTGGGCGGCAGGCCGTAATCGCCCCATTGCGCCGTTAATACGGAGATCAAACGCTGATTTTGCGTCAGACCTTCCAGCACTTCACGAGTGGTCTTGAAAAAGTAGTCCGGCAGAAGAAAACGACGCGCTTTGTAATAAGCCCAGGCGGCGATTTTGGGCAACGCCTGTCCGGCGAAAAACTTGGGAATGCGTCGACTTACCGAATACAGTAAATCGACATAGCGGCGGATGGCGTCTTCCTCGCCGGGAAAGCGTCTCGCCATTTCGTTAATGAACGGCTCTTTACCGGCGATGAACTCGTAATTGTCTTCGCCAATAAAAATACGGTCGTAGCACGGGTCCATCTGCGCCCACTCTATCTTGCCGTCGCTGATCAGGTCGAAGACCCGGCGAATCATCGACCAGGGCTTGTGCACTTCGCCAATATAGTGCACCCCGACATCCCATTCATAGCCGTTGCGTTCATAGCTATGGGTATAACCGCCCGCGGTGTAGTGCTGCTCCAGCACGCAGACTTTCTTGCCGATCAGGGACAACAACGCGGCGTTGCATAATCCGCCAACGCCCGATCCGATGATGATCACGTCATAATGATCATCCGCTCGATTCTTACGGTAACGCTTTCCCGTTCTGACCATATTCTCCAGCCTCCTTCCTGATTATTGTTTTAATACGACGTCGCCAGTCCAATGCATCATACTGCTCACACCCATAAGTGTGAACTGTCAACATTGCTTTTTTAGGCCTACGCCGCATTTACAAAACCAATCGCCAGTTGCTAGGGTCTGTTGTGATTTTACCCCGTTTCAATGTCGGAGACGCCTATGTGCGAGATATACGCTAACACCGATCCACAGTTGTATGAGGCTCATTCGAAGTCTGTGCGTCTGCGCGGGTTTGTCACCAGCGTGCGCCTGGAGCAACGCTTCTGGGTCCTGTTAGAGGAAATTGCAGACTCTGAAGGCATGTCGACGTCTCAGTTCATGACGAAGCTGTATGACGAAGTCGTGGAGAAAAGAGGCGAAGTTGGCAATTTCGCCTCTTTACTGCGCGTGGTGTGCGCGACCTATCTGGAAAGGAAGTACAGCGCGGGACTTATAGCAGTTTAACGAACTGCGCCAGCCATGCCGGGTGAGCAGGCCAGGCCGGCGCCGTGACGAACTGTCCGTCTGTTACAGACTGATCCACAGCGATGTCGGCATACTGAGCGCCCGCCAGTTGCACTTCCGGCGCACAGGCGGGATAGGCGGAAATCTTTTTCCCTTCGATAACCCTGGCCGCCGCCAGAATCTGCGCGCCATGGCAAATCGCCGCAATAGGCTTGCCTTGTTGCGTGAACTCCTGCACCAGACTTATCACTTTCTCTTTCAGGCGCAGATACTCAGGCGCGCGTCCGCCGGGCAGCAACAGCGCGTCAAACTGCTCGGAGCGCACGTCGGCGAAAGTGGCGTTAAGCGTAAAGTTATGCCCAGGCTTCTCTGTGTAGGTCTGATGCCCTTCAAAGTCATGGATCGCCGTGGCGACATTGTCGCCCTGCTTCTTGTCCGGGCACACCGCGGCGACTTCGTACCCCATCGCCTGCAGCGCCTGGAAAGGCACCATCAGCTCATAGTCTTCGGCAAAGTCGCCCGTGATGATCAGAATTTTTTTAGTCATGCCTCTATCTCCTTGTCATTTCAGGTTGCAGACATCGCTCGCCGGTCAAAGCGTTCAACCAGTCAGAGTCGAAAGCCACTCAACAGACTACCAGTCTAGGCTCCTTTTCCAGGCGTCGGGTAGTAGCGGGTTACTACAGAGTCCTGTCGGCGTCGAAAAGCAAATCGATAAAAAAAGAGAGAAGGCGGCGCTCTATGCAAGAACGCCGCTTTTGACAGGATTATTCGAGTTGATCGGGCTTATTCGCGGAACGACGCTCCGCCAGCCACTCTTGATAGGTCTGCGCGGCTTCGTCTCCTGGCATGCTGTCGATGATTTCGAAGTAGTCTTCGTTAAATTCATCCAGCATGACTTCCGAGCGAGGTTTGCAGCGCACCGCATACACCGTTTGCACGTTTTGATGATCAAACTCGCGCCAGTACTGTTCGTCTTTCAACAGCGTGTAGCGATGCCCTTCCAGTTCTTTTATGACAGACGCCGTCCTGAATGTGCCTGCGCGCTCCACCGCGTCTTTGTATTGCCACAGAATACTGTAGGCGGAGGCGGCGGATGAAGAAGGCCGCAAGCCGTACAAGTCAGAGAACTTCTCTACGAACTCCTTGCCCTTTGGATGATTGAAAATGTATGGCACCTCCCAGGTCCAGGGCGCCGCGCCGACGACGCCTTCCATGATCGCAGGACCCGCCGCCTTCGCCATGCCCAACGTCAGGTTCGGCACCACGATTTTCATCTTGTCCTTCATGCCCATGGAAGTAGCCAGCTCCAGGGCGCGCACCATATCGTCGCCAAACAGAACCAGCACCAATATTTTGGCGTCACTGGCCTGCGCCTGATTTAAGGCGTCGACGAAGTCTTTTTGCAAAGCAGTGGGGAAAGGCGTCAGCACACCCGGATGACTTTCTTTATCCTGCGTGTTGCTGAAAATACGAATCGACCGCTCAGTACTCCACCCCCAGGTGTAGTCCGCAGTAATGAAGAAGTATTTTTGTCCGGCGTAATTGGTTTTCAGGTACTTGGAAAGCACTTTGGCGCCCATCCAGGCGTTATAGCTTTCCCGGAACATGTGGGTATGCCCCTCAGTCCCTGTCGTTTCATTCGAATAGGTGAGCGTACCGAAGTAGATGCGATCCCGCGCTTTAGCGGCCTTCCCGCCGGAGATCGCCACCGCGCTGGATGATCCGCCGAATACGGCCACAACGCCATCTTCGTCCACCAGTTGCGCGACATTTCTCTCAGAACGATCAGGTTTGGAGCCGGTATTCTTAATCACCAGTTCCACCGGCCGACCAAGAATGCCGCCAGCGGCGTTTATCTCATCCACAGCCATAAAAGCCGCCCTGCGTTGGGCCAGACCTTGTTCCTGGTATCGTCCAGTCTGGGGATAATTGAGACCAATTTTAACGGATGGAGCAGCGAGTAATTCACCACTAACGAACAGGCAAAGCAGCGCAATGCTCTTCCAGATATAGCGCATACAGAGAACCCTCAATTTTTTTTGTAAGCAAATCGGGTTAATAGAGGTTTTGTGATTACCGGCTTCAAACATTCCCTGAAACCGGCGTGCTGACTACAGTAGTTGTAACCAGGAGCGGGGTAAAGTAGCGTATTAAAAATGACGACCTTATTAGCCTTTAGTCTAATATGAAAATGCAGAAACAAATCAAAACACACCTCCGCCGCCCTATAGCGCTATACTCGCGCCGGATCGCTTCGGATGGACGCCGATACGCATCGATTGTCGGAATTTCACGCAATTTCCATTAGGCTTTTAAACTCGCGGCCTGACGACGGACATAATAACGCCTGTTATAAGCGTCCTGTTTAACGGGCCAAATAAGCAACAAAACATGGACAAGTCGGAACCCTGGATGCCGATGAACACGATAAGATGGCGCTTTTTTCTCGGACTTGTGATGTGCGCCACATTTTCAAACTCTTCCGCCGCGATAAAACTAACCGTCGGAGAGTGGCCGCCTTACGCATCAGAGAGCCTGCCCTTTAAAGGGTTGCTGCCCAAATTAGTGACCGAGGCCTTCGCTCTTGAAGGCATTGAGGTCGAATATGACTTCATGCCCTGGGCGCGGGCTTACGAGTTCGCCCGCAAGCCCGGCTGGGACGGTGCGGTCGGCTGGGTTGACAACGCCCAGCGACGACGCAACTTCTGGTTCAGTGACCGTATTATTTACGGCAGCAGCGCGCTGTTTCACTTGAAGGACCAAGATTTCACCTGGAATGAGCTGAAAGACCTTGCGCCTTACCGGGTTGGAGTCAGCGTCGGCTACAGTTATGGAGAAGCGTTTGATAACGCCGTCGCCAACCAGAACCTGCAGGTTATCCCCGCCGTGAATGACCGGCAAAACCTGGTCAAACTGCTGCGCCGTGAAATTGACTTATTTCCACTGGACGCCAAGGTAGGCGAATATTTGCTGCAACATGAACTGCCGGAATATCGGAGCCTCTTCACCTATGATGAAAAGCCACTGATTCAGGACGGTTTGTCGGTGATGTTCCCCAAAAACGGCCCTAACAGCCGCAGCTATGTCGCCATCTTCAACCAAGGCCTGAAACGCCTCAAACGCAACGGCGACTATTCCCGGATTCTCAACAATATTGACGTCATCAACGGCATCTCGCAGCTCCACTTTTATAGCGAAGACTATGCCCCCTTCAATTATCGCGAAAATGGCGTGGCCAAAGGCCTCGCCTTGGACCTTTTCGATGCGATCATGGAAACTATAGGAGCCGATAAAAGCCGCAGCGACGTACATTTCATGAACTGGCCGGAAGCCTATAAAGCCGCCTCCAGCCAGCACCGCAGTGCGCTGTTCACCATGACCCGCACGCCGCAGAGAGAGGACAAGTTCAAATGGGTTGGGCCCATCTACCGCTCTAAAGTGGTGCTGATGGGAAAACGTAACGGAGAAGAAACCGGAGAGAGGGAGCAGCCCGAACCGATTCGCCTAAAAGAGCTTGGCCCCAAGCGGATTTGCGTCATTCAGGACGATGTTGGCCACCAGCTTATGGTCAGCGCCGGCGTCAAGGACAGAAACCTGACTACCACGACCCACCCGCTCACCTGCGGACAAATGCTGAACAATGGCGAAGTGGACTATTGGGCGTATGGCTCGCAAACCGCTAATTGGTATTTACAGCAACTGGGCTTAGACGCCAGCGACTATCAGGAAATGATGACAATAACGGAATCCTCCGAGTATTTCGCCTTCAATCTGGGTGTGGACGACCGCATTATCGAGTCATTTCAAAAGGCGTTGGATTATCTGAAACTGAGCGGCCAGATGCATGACATTCTGCAGCGCTATGTTCCCAATTAGGCGGCGCGCAGCAGGTGAAAAAGCGAACGGACGGCAGTCGGGTCTACCGTCCATTCGAGAAAGAAAACAACTCCCGACTTACACTTTGAAGCGCGCTACTTGTTGCCGTAAATGTTCGCCCAGTTCCGCCAACTGGGTACTGGTATTGGCGGTTTCCTGAGTTCCCCGCGCGGTCTGCTCCGCGGCGTCGGCGATGGAGGTAATGCTGCGGCTGATGTCTTCCGTCACAGCAGTCTGCTCTTCGGAAGCCGCGGCGATCTGGGTATTCATGCTGCTAATGGTGGTGATCGCGGAAACTATCGCGTTAAGCGATGAGCCCGCCGATTGCGCTTTATCCACCGCCGCCTGCCCGTTGTTGCGGCTTTGCTCCATACTGCCCACCGCTTTATTAGAGCCGTCCTGCAAGCGGCTGATCATGGCCTGAATCTCTTCCGTGCTTTCCTGCGTTTTGCTGGCGAGCGCCCGCACTTCATCAGCCACCACGGCGAATCCGCGTCCCGCTTCACCTGCCCGCGCCGCTTCAATGGCTGCGTTCAGAGCCAGCAAGTTGGTTTGTTCGGCAATGCCGCGAATAACGGAAAGCACTGACACAATTGAGTTAACATCCCCTTCCAGGGCATTGATGACTTCCGACGCACTGCCAATTTGGGTGGAGAGTTGTTCGATAGACTTGATAGCGTCGTCCACAATGCGCTTAACGTTGGCGCTTTCGTCATCCGCCTCTTGCGCCGCCTCCGCCGCCTGTTGCGCATTCTGAGCAATTTCCCGCGCAGCGGCGGACATCTCATTCACCGCCGTCGCCACCATCTCCGTTTCCTGCTGCTGCGAGGCCACCGCCTCGCTGGTTTCCGCCGCAAAGCCTTTCATCTCCCGCACCGCGGCGGACATACTTTCTATGGAGTTTTTGATATCGCCGACCAGATTCTGCACCTTGGCCACAAAAGCGTTGAAATTGGTGGCCAGACGGGTGAATTCATCTTTGCCGGATACGTCCAGGCGCTGAGTCAGATCGCCCTCTCCTTCCGCTATATTCTCCATGGCGTCGCCCAGTCGTATTACCGGCCGCATCAAGGTATTCAGCAGTAACGTCATCAAAACGCAGACCACCAGCACCCCGATAATCGCATAAACAATGGCCGAATTACGAAAATCCGCCAGAGAGGCGAACGCCTTCTCTTTATCTATAACCACGCCTAGCCGCCAGGACACCGAGGCGATGCCGGAAATGGGGAAAAAGCTGACCAGTACGACCTCTTCGCTGCTTGTCGTTTCCTGCAAGTCGCTGGCGTTCAGCTTTGGCGTTTCTTTGGGAAACAAATCCGTCACATTCTTATCGACCATGGTCACATCAGGATGCACCAGAACCTTTCCTTTATCCGTCACCAAAAAAGCGTATCCCAGGCCAAAAAAATCTACGGAGTTGACCATTTTGGTGACCACATCCAGATTAAGATCCGCCCCTGCGACGCCTGAGCTGGAGCCTGAAAACGGCGCCGCCGCGGTAATGAGCAATTCCTTCGTCAGTACATCTCGATAAGGCTCGGAGAAAGTCGGCGATCCCTTTTGCTGGGCTGTCGTGTACCAGGGACGTTTACGAGGATCATAATCAGAGGGAAAGGATTCATTGGCGTCATTGTATATAAATGTCCCATTCGACAAGCCTGCATACATGCCCGCCACTTCTTCAGAGACCGCCCCAACTTGAGCGTAGGCCCTGATCGTCTCCACATCGGTGGTTTGCGCAGCTTTCAGCGCTACGCCGCGCACCAGGTCCAGCTTCCCATTCAGCCAGCTTGCAATGCTGCCGGATACAGCTCCGGATAGTTCCTGCATGCCGCCTTCCAGGTCTTTTTTGGTTTGATCGGCCAGGAAGTAATAGTTATTGGCCGCAAACGCGACAATTGAGAGCAGCAGTATCCCACCGCTCAGAATGATAATCTTATGCCGGAACTGCATAGCTAAACTCATGCGTCAGAACTCCAAATTAAATCCCGTGGAAGAAGCCCCCTGAGCCGTACTCGGTCGGAGCCGATAAAGCGCTTTACGAACAATGACGTAAGCGGAATCGGAGCAGGCTTTATTCTTTAGCTTAGACGGAATTTGAAATAGTGCACTGCGCCGGTTATATCCGGCGCCTGCTGAGATGGGATTATAAGTAAGAGGGAGTAAACGCTATCGCACTCGACGCAGCAACACGACGCCCAACAGCGCACATATGCAGATCGGCGCCAGCGTCGCAATCACAGGATTGAAGCCGAATACCAGGCTTGCCGGACCCAACAGGTCCTGCATGTACTTGAATAACAGCCCGATGATAATGCCGCAGAAGACGCGAAAGCCCATGGTGACCGAACGCAGCGGCCCAAAGATAAAGGAGATCGCCACCAGCACCAATACAGAAGTCGCCACCGGCTGCAGCACCTTTTTCCAGAACGCCATCAAATAAGAATTCGCGTCCAGACCCTGCTCTTCCTGATAATTGGCGTAGGTATACAAGCCTTTGATGGACAAGTACTCAGGCTTGATGATGAGAATTTCCAGAATGCTGGGCGACAAACTGACATTCCAGCGCAGAGAGTCGAATGTCTGCACATTGCTGCCGTCATCCTTGATCTCAGTACGATCAATGTCCTGCAACAACCAATGATCGCCCTGATAAATCGCGCGCTTGGCGAACGTAGAACGCACCATGCGTCGTTCGTCGTTGAACTCGAACAGGCTCACACCATGCAGCACGCCTTTCGGCTCCACCGCATTGAAGTGCATAAACACATTGCCTTCACGCCGCCACATACCGGCTGAAGAAGCCACATTCTCAGCGGCGCCTTGCTCCAACGCTTTTTGCGTCTGTGCAATACGCTCCGTATGCGGGGCGACGAACTCGCCCACCAGAATGCTTACGACCACTACCGCCAAAGCCGGCTTCATCGTAGACCAGACAACCCGCACTACGGAGACGCCTGCAGCGCGGATAACCGTCAGCTCACTGTTGTTGGCTAACACGCCCAGCCCCACCAGACAGCCTATAAAAGCGGCCAGCGGCAGGTAATCATATATACGCCTGGGCACAGTGAAGACGATGTATTTCATCGCCTGAAAGGTTTGGTAATCGTTCTTCAACTCGTCCATTTCAGCAATGAACGCGAACACCAGATCAAGAGACAGCACCACCAGCAGCACCAGCAGCATGGCGGAAGCGACAGTTGCGACGATGTAGCGATCAATTTTGCGCACGGGCCGCCCTCCTCTTCTGCCGCCAGTCAGGACCGAACATCAATACCAGCGCAATCGCCAGAAAGGTTCCATGCACCCACCACATGCCGACCCACTCGCTGATGCGTCCTTTTTCCAGACTCTTGCGACTGGCGATCAGCAGCCCTAGGTAGGTGATGTAAATCAGCATGGCGGGCAGCAAATGGAAGAAGCGGCCCTGCCTGGGGTTCACCCGACTAAGGGGGATCGCCAGCAGCGCCACGATGGGAACCAATAAAGGGATGGAGATACGCCATTGCAGCAGCGCCCGATCCTTTGGTTTTTCAGAGCGCCACAGCTCACTGGTAGGCCTGGCTTCATCCCGGGTTTTCTCTGCTTCTGCGTCCGGTTCAGCAATCTTGATGCCGTAGGCGTCATATTCAATAACGCGATAATCCATTTCTCCAGGACGTCCCTGATAACGCGCGCCTTCGTGCAGAACGACAAAGCGGCTGCCAGTATTAGGATCAACCAATTGCGTTCCCCGCTTGGCGGCCAGCACAGAGATGCTCCCGTTCTCCGAATCCCGCTCCGCGATAAAGACATTCTGCATTTCGCGTTTGTCGTCGCTCAGCCCTTCGGTGTATGTCACCCTTTCTCCCGAACGCAAGCTCTGGAAGCGACCCGGCGCCAGCAATTCGAACTCTGTAATTTTGGATTGGTCAGAAAAAATCTCGTCTACCTGACGCAGTCCCCAGGGGCTCACGTAGAGACTCATGGAGCCGACTACTAACATCACCAGCAGCGCAGAAACCATCGTCAGCTTGATAAGCTGGAGACGGTTCATGCCGCAGGCGAACAGCACCGTCATTTCACTTTCCAGATACATGCGGCCGTAGGCGAGCAAGATGCCAATAAAAAGCCCCAGCGGCAGAATCAGCTCAAGGAAACCCGGAAGGCGGTAGCCCATGATGGCGAACAACACATCCGCCGACAGTTTTCCCTGGGCGGCGTCGGCCAGATACTTGATAAACCGTCCGCTCATAAATATAAGCAGCAGCACGCCCGCGACAGCGACCATGCTGACGAGTAACTGCCTGGACAGATAACGAAGGATAATAAACAACGAAATTACCTATTTACGTTCTTCCGCAAAATAAACCGAAGCGCGCGGAACGGCGCGTCAGGACAGGTTAAGCGGCGCAGCGTTTTTGAGCGCGCGTCAGAGTGACGCAAGATACCAGACTCACATGCAAATTTCATAGCCTTAACGTAGACTTGATTGCGTATGCAATACGTCTCATATAGATTGCCATTTGCAACGGCGGGCGACGCTCCCGCACCGAATGAGACTTCTGCGGCGCCCCAGGGAAAGCCTCCGGCGCCTTCCATCAAGCGGACGTTGGTCCGGCATGGAGAACTAAGCCCAATGAATTTAGGTTAAGAGGATTCGCAACCACTATGAATTATTCCGCTCTTTCCACCGACCCGATAAAACAAAAAAGCGACTGCCTTGTGGTCGGCGTTGTCGAAGGCAAATCCCAGTCAGCTATCTGGACAGAACTAGACCAGCAGTGCAAAGGCGTTCTAGGTAAGTTGCTCTCTTCTGGAGATATCTCTTCCAAGTTAGCGACCACCAGCTGGTTTTATCCACAAGAGGGCGGCGTCAAGCGCCTATTGTTCGTCGGCTTGGGTAAAGAGAAAGAGCTGAGCGAAGCTGGCTTCCGCAAAGCCGCCAAGTCAGTTATGCAAAGCCTGAGCAAAAGCGGCGCAAGCAATGCAGTGGTCGCACTCTCCAGCTTGACCCTGAATGCGTTGAAGGCCGGATGGGCCACGGAGCAACTGGTCATTGCGCTGGAATCCGCGTGCTATATCTTCGACAACCTGAAAAGCGAGAAGGCGACGCCGACCAAAGTCAGCCAGATGAAAATCGCTGGCGACAAGCGCGATAAAAGCGCTATCGAGACGGCAATCGCCAAAGCCGCCGCAGTCGCAAAAGGCATGAGCCTGACCAAGGATCTTGGCAATCTGCCCGGCAATGTCTGCACCCCTGATTACCTGGCCAAACAAGCAAAAACGCTAGCCAAAGAGTACAAGTCCCTGAAAGCGGAAGCCCTGGGTGAAAAAGAGATGAAAGAACTGGGCATGGGCTCTTTCCTTTCCGTCTCCGCGGGCAGTGATGAACCCGCCCGCCTGATCGTCATCGAATATAAAGGCGGCGGCGACAAACAAAAGCCGCATGTACTGGTGGGCAAAGGCATCACTTTCGACAGCGGCGGCATCAGCCTGAAGCCTGGCGAAGGCATGGATGAAATGAAATACGACATGTGCGGCGCCGCCAGCGTGTTTGGAACGCTGTTGGCGCTGGCGGAAATGAAAGCCCCGGTTAATGTCGTCGGCGTCATCGCCGCAGCGGAAAACATGCCAAGCGGCAAAGCCACCAAGCCCGGCGACATCGTCACGACCATGTCCGGCCAGACGGTGGAAATTCTCAACACGGACGCCGAAGGCCGTCTGGTGTTGTGCGACGCCCTCACCTATTGCGAACGTTTCAAGCCAGAAACCGTGGTTGACATCGCCACTCTGACCGGCGCCTGCATTATCGCCCTGGGCAACCACGCCACCGGTCTGCTGGCCAACGACGACAAGCTGGCTGACGCACTGCTCGCCGCTGGCGAGAGCACAGGCGACAGAGCCTGGCGTCTGCCGCTGTGGGACGAGTACCAGACTCAGCTGGACAGCAACTTCGCGGACATGCAAAACATTGGCGGCCGCCCCGCTGGCACTATTACCGCCGCCTGCTTCCTGTCACGCTTCACCAAAAAGTACCGCTGGGCTCACTTGGATATCGCCGGCGTCGCCTGGACTTCAGGTAAAGACAAAGGCGCTTCCGGACGTCCAGTGCCGTTGTTGACCGAGTATCTGTTAGGTCAAGTCAAAGGCTGAATGCGACGCATATAAAGCGATCCCTGTCACAGACCATGGTATTCGATTCGGATACCATGGTTATTTAATTATTCCGATTAATTATATACATTACATGCCAAAAGCCGACTTCCATCTGCTTTCTTCCGGCGATATTGCACAAAGGGACTTTTATCTTTGTAGACTCTGCGAAAAGATATATCGATTAGGACATCGGATATATATCCTATGCAAAGACTCAAAAGAACTAGAACATTTGGACGATTTATTATATTCCTTTCGGCCGGAAAGCTTTATTCCACATAGTATTGAACCTGAATCCCCCACTTCCGAAACACCTGTTTTTTTATGCACCCGTCTACCTGAAACAACTTCCGACGAAGTTGTTATAAATCTCACGGAAGCCCCACCAGACAAGGCTGACAGAGTAATAGAGCTGGTAACCGGCGAACCTGACGCCCGTGCGAAATCCAGAAAAGTGTATAAACTGTATAAACAATTAGGCTTCGAGTTGCAGACTTATAACATCGAATCTGCTTAAATATTGAGTAGGAAACGGGAGCCATTTCTCGGCGACGAGCAAGTCATCGTTTCCATAAAGACCCATAGAGGTCTAAATAATAATTAAATTAATCGGAGCCTGATTAATAACTACAATTGAAACTTGGGATTTACGAGGAATATAACCGATGAGTTCTCCTGTAGCTGACAGTGAAAGTGATCTCATTCCCTTGTTGGATGAAATAGTGATTGATGACTCGGAGCTGGCTTCTTCCCATCCCGGCCTTACCGAAATTCAGAACAATCAACCCCAAACGCAACTTAGCAAGGAGTGTGAAAGTATGGAGATGACACCCGCGAACGGACAGGTTGACGTAAAACCGACCAGTCTGCGGGGCAATAATCCATTCTTGCCCTATGAGCACTTGGAAAAGCTGGCGCTGGAGCGCATGGAGTTTCAGAAGGAGTTTGAGGCCTTTTTCAAGAAACAAAGTACGCACGCCGCGGCCAGTTCGGTTTTGAAAGAAACCAAAGATCTGGAGCGGATCGTCCACCTCACTACGCAGAAAGTGGTGGCGGAATACATGCCTCAGATCGAGCAAAGGGTCCGCGCCGAGGTCATCCGTCACCTGAACAGTCTCAACTTATCCAAATAAGCTGAGCATCCCCTCCGATAACGGCCACGCTGCGGGATGCGGCGCGGCCTGATATACGCCCTGCGGCTATCAGAAGTTCCCATCCGTGTGTATAATGCGGCCTTTTCCAGGGCCGTCTGATCAACGCTGGCATCTACTATTCCGCCCCCGTGCGTATACCCGTTGCAGACGCCCATTAAGCGGCCTCTTTCGGCTATTATTCTTAGATTCCAGAATCAAGCACCTGAGCGAAACGAATACATATACGTCATGATGGAAAAAACCTACCAACCCGGCCAGATTGAAAGTCAGTGGTACGCCTTTTGGGAAGAACAAGGCTTCTTCAAACCCAGCCAGCAGGGCGAGCCCTTCAGCATCATGATCCCACCGCCCAACGTCACCGGCAGCCTGCACATGGGGCATGCTTTCCAGGACACGATCATGGACGCCCTGACCCGCTACTATCGCATGCAGGGCCGCGACACTTTGTGGCAGGTTGGAACGGACCATGCTGGCATCGCCACTCAAATGGTGGTCGAACGCAAACTGGCGGCGGAAGAAGACAAAACCCGCCACGACCTGGGTCGCGAAGCGTTTCTTAATAAAGTCTGGGAATGGAAAGCGGAGTCCGGCGGCACTATTACCCGTCAGTTGCGTCGTATGGGCGCATCCGTGGACTGGTCCCGCGAGCGCTTCACCATGGACGAGGGCTTCTACAAAGCGGTGCAGGAAGTATTCGTTCGCTTGTATGACGACAAACTCATTTACCGCGGCAAGCGTCTGGTTAACTGGGACCCGAAACTGCACACCGCGATTTCCGACCTGGAAGTTATCTCCGAAGACGAGAAAGGCAAGCTGTGGCACTTTCGCTATCCGCTGGCCAACGGCGTAAAAACTGCGGACGGCAAAGATTATCTGGTTGTCGCAACGACGCGCCCGGAAACCATGCTGGGCGACACCGCCGTAGCCGTTAACCCGGAAGACGACCGCTACCGCGATTTGGTCGGTAAAACCGTGGTTCTGCCTGTGGTTAATCGTGAAATCCCCATCATCGCCGACAGCTATGTGGATATGGAGTTCGGCACCGGCTGCGTAAAAATCACGCCGGCTCACGACTTCAACGACTACGAAGTGGGCAAGCGCAATCAATTGCCGATGATCAATGTTTTCACTATCGACGCCAGCATCCGCGACGAAGGCGAAGTGGTGAACAGCGACGGCACGCCCAATCTGAACATTCAGGCGGCGATTCCCGCTGGCTATCCCGGCCTGGACCGCTACGAAGCGCGCAAGAAAATCGTCGCCGACTTCGACGCACTGGGCTACCTGGAAGAAATCAAAGATCACGCTCTGAAAGCGCCTCGCGGCGACCGTTCCGGCGTCGTGATCGAGCCTTACCTGACCGACCAATGGTTCGTAGCGGTGAAAGCTCTGGCGGAACCCGCTATCAAAGCCGTTGAAGATGGCGATATCCAGTTCGTGCCCAAGCAATACGAAAACATGTACTTCTCCTGGATGCGCGACCTGCAGGACTGGTGTATTTCCCGTCAGTTGTGGTGGGGCCATCGGATTCCAGCCTGGTATGACGACCAGGGCAATGTTTACGTCGCCCGCAACGAAGAAGAAGTGCGCAGTAAATACGGCGTCGACGCCAGCGTCTCGCTGCATCAGGACGAAGACGTTCTGGACACTTGGTTTTCCTCCGCGCTGTGGACGTTCGGCACGCTGGGCTGGCCGGAAAATACTCGCGAGCTGCAAACCTACCACCCCACCTCCGTGCTGGTGACCGGTTTCGACATTATTTTCTTCTGGGTGGCGCGCATGATCATGATGACCATGCACTTCATCAAAGACGAAGACGGCAAGCCACAGGTTCCCTTCAAAACTGTTTACGTGCACGGTTTGGTGCGGGACTCCCAAGGCGCCAAGATGTCCAAGTCCAAAGGCAACGTGCTCGACCCCATTGACCTGATTGACGGCATCGAGCTGGAGCCGCTGGTCACCAAACGCACCAGCGGTCTGATGCGGCCTCAGGATGCGCAGAAAATCGAAAAAGCCACCCGCAGCGAATTCGCGGAAGGCATCGCCTCCTACGGCACCGACGCACTGCGCTTTACCTTCTGCTCTCTGGCTTCCACAGGTCGCGACATTAAGTTTGACGTGGGCCGTATCGAAGGTTACCGCAACTTCTGCAACAAGATCTGGAACGCAGCGCGCTACGTGCTGATGAACACAGAAGGTCAGGATTGCGGCCAGAATAACGAAAGTTACGAGTTGGGTCTGGCTGAACGCTGGATCATTTCCCGTCTGCAGGAAACGGAGCAGCAAGTAGAGAAAGCGGTTGCCGCCTTCCGCTTCGATCAGGCCTCTCAGGCTATTTACGAGTTTATCTGGAACGAATACTGCGACTGGTATCTGGAGCTGTCCAAGCCGGTGCTGTGGGATGAGTCCGCTTCCGCCGAACTCAAGCGCGGCACTCGTCGCACACTGGTCCGCGTACTGGAAACCGCTCTGCGTATGGCGCATCCGTTCATGCCTTACATCACGGAAGAAATCTGGCAGAAAGTGAAAGAGCTCGCAGGCAAATCCGGCCCCACCATCATGCAGCAACCTTATCCGGTGGCGGACGCCTCCCGCATTGATCAGGAAGCCGCCGCCTCTATTGAATGGCTGAAGGGCGTCATCCTGGCTGTACGTAACATTCGCGGCGAAATGGACATCTCTCCCGCCAAAGCCATCAACGTCATTCTTGCGCAAGGCGACGAGAGCGACAGAGCGCGTCTGCAAGCCAACCAGTCTTTCCTGATGAAACTGGCCAAGCTGGAGTCCATCCGCTGGCTGGCGGCGGACGAAGAGGCGCCAATGGCGGCCACTCAGTTGGTGGGAGCCATGCAGGTGCTGGTGCCAATGGCGGGCTTGATCGACAAAGAAGCCGAACTGGCGCGTCTGGGCAAGGAGATTGACAAGCTGTTGAAAGAACAGCAGCGCCTGCAAGGCAAACTGGGCAATGAAAGCTTTATCAGCAAAGCGCCGGAAGCCGTTGTAGCGAAAGAGAAAGAGAAACTGGCGGATGCGGAAGCCGCGCTGGCTCAGCTGCGCGAGCAAGTATCCCGCATCGAATCAATCTAATTCTCAAAGATAAAGGGGCTGCGACTGACGCACTAAGGATAGACCGGTATGAAACACCGGATACATATTCTGGGGAACGGATCGCTGGGAGGCCTATTGGCCTGCCGGCTTTTCCCTTTCGCCGATGTGCGCATGATTCTACGCAGCCCCCCAACCTCTCCTTCCAACACCGATGATAAGCAGCTTTCTTTAACCTTGGACCAGGAAGGGGAGCGTCAATTGCGCCGAATTTCCTGGGAAACGGCGAACACGCCCGAACCGATCTCTACCCTTTTCCTCACCACTAAAAGTGACTCCGCTGTCAGCGCCATGAACTCAATCAGACATCGGCTCGCTCCGTCATGCCGTATTCTGCTTTGGCAAAACGGCCTGGGCAGCCAGATGCAGATTGCACAGGACTACGCCGCTATGGCTGTTTTCGTCGCCTCCACTACGGAGGGGGCAAACCGACCGGAATCCGGGCGTATTGTCCACGCCGGCCATGGCCAAACCTGGGTTGGCCCCCTCACCGCCAGCGCCTTGACACAAGATGCTAAGCATCTGGTCGACCTGTTGCATAAAGCCGGGTTTCAGAGCGAGACGACGGCGGATATTGGCGAGCAGCTGTGGCGTAAACTCAGCGTGAATTGCGGCGTAAACGCCTTTACTGCCCTCTTGAACTGCCGCAACGGAGACATTCTCAAACACAGCTACTTCCAGGAGCGCATTGATGCGCTTTGCGAAGAGCTGTCGACAGCGCTATTCGCGGCGGGATACGGCGAACCCGCCGCCAGCATTAAAGCGCGAATTATCGCAGTCGCTCAGGGTACCGCGAACAATATCTCATCCATGCTACAGGACGTTCGCGCCGGAAGACCGACGGAAATCAACGCCATCAACGGATTCATATGCGAATTTGCGGACGCACACGGACAGCCTCACCCCGTCAATAGCGAGCTGACCGCAGGCGTCCTTGCTCTGAGCAATCATTCAGGCCGGAGCGCGTAGACCACAGAAACATCATCCAAGGGGGATATATGGGCCACAGGCTTTCCAAGATTTACACCCGCACCGGGGACAAAGGGACAACTGGACTGGGTAACGGAGAACGCATCGCCAAGAATGCGTTACGGGTAGAGGCGATGGGCGCCGTCGACGAAACCAACAGCGTCCTGGGCGTGGTCATCTGCGAACTGGCGCAGGAGGACCCGCTTCACACCCAACTGCAAAGTATTCAGAATGATTTGTTTGACTTGGGTGGAGAGCTGTCCATTCCCGGCCATCTCATTATCATTGATAAGCACATTTCACGGCTGGAGGAGTGGCTGGACAAGCTGAACGAAGAACTGCCGCCCCTGAAGAATTTCATCCTGCCGGGAGGCGACCGCGCCGCCAGCCACTGCCACATGGCGCGCAGTATTTGCCGTCGCGCGGAGCGCACAGTAGTCAGTCTGGCGCAACTAGAGCAGCTGAACCCCTGCCTGCAAGGCTACCTGAACCGTCTCTCCGACTATCTCTTTGTCGCTGCGCGAACGCTGGCGCGACGCAAGGGCGGCGAAGAGATCCTGTGGGTCCAGACCAAATGGGATGCGTAGCGCGCTGCGCGCTATATTTTAAACCCACTCAGAAGATCGTGGAGGGCGCCGGTAAGCGCAGACAACTCACGACTGGACGCCAAGGTCTCCTTGGCTGACTGGAGAGCGTCACCGAGTGGATCACGTTCGACAGGTTCTTGCGCTGGACCAGTTGATCGTAAACAAGGATTTGTCCCGGTCTGACGTGTTCCTGTTCTCGGATCAGGCAATCATGCCCGGCGGTAAAGGGTCCATAGTTCGCCCCTCGACCGTTGGCGTAAAAGTCATGGACGCCAAGCCTTTATCGGGTTGGATTTTTTGCGATATGCCAGACAAGGCGCGGGCGTTCAGCACGCCAGACAAGCCAGCGACGGAACCGCTGGTCAGATACACCACGTCCTCGTTGGCGCGTTCGAACGACAGCTCGATACATAGACAGGCGACACGCTCTCGCCGCTCCAGGCGGAGACAAAAAAGCTTTAGACTACTTGTTCTCGCCTGTCTTTTCCTGCTCAGTGCTGGTTTCTGGGCCTCCGCATGGGTAATGCATAAGAAAAGAAAACACGGCCCTAATGTTAATGATGTTTCTTGGCGCCATATAAACGGAGACTAACTCCATAAAGGTCAGCCTTAAACTATCCTCAACTTCAAGGTATACCTGAAATAGTCTGTCGTGCCGTAGCGTTCCTCTTTCCAAGTAATCGGGCTCAGCATTGCAGACTGTAACGGGCTCGCTTGGTCGCCATGCAGGTTAACCATGAAGCTTTCCCCGCTACTGACAGCGCGTCAGTTTCAGGTCGATCCAGTAATTGCCGACAGCGACATGGCCGGGCGCGATAAAGCGTCTCGCGGTATACTCGATAGGCATTAATACCCTCGAATAGGTGAATCACAACAAGTCATAACAAGGAGCGTAAGATGGCCCCCAATAACACACGCCCTTCCGTCAGTGTTGGGCATGTCACAATGGAAACAAACCAAATGGAAGCCACCGCACAATTTATGCTTACTATCGGTATGCGACCAATATTCAGGGGGGATGACGTGTCCGTTTTCGAGTTACGCGGCGGCACTCACCTTATTTTGATGAATAAGGCGACCATCACCCCAGGCGACGCCTCGTTTGATCTCATGGTTGACAACCTTCACGCCACACATGAATACTTTACATCGCTTGGCTTTAGCCCCTCTCCTATTGAGGATCGCCCGCACATCGACCATCAGGTTTTCCATGTGAAAGAGCCAGCAGGCCATACCATTACCTTCTACTCAAGCCACGCATCCAATCAGCCTGTATAGACGCCTGACTTCCATACGTTTCTCACCTCTGTCAGCGTGGCTTGATGCTACGCCGACGGCTCGCCCAGCACTTCCATGTGCTGGGCTTGATTAGCAGGTTTTCACCCATCGCCCGAATGACGGCGCTACCGCCCTTCATCGTCTGCAATAGTGCAACACCCTCAGAGCCCAACAGCTTCATACCAAGACGACCACGGTCAGACTAAAGCGATACTTTCGCTAACGCATCCGCCAGCACTTCAAAATTGCTGATCCGGACGTAATTGCTGTAGTCACTGTACGGATACCCCCAACCGCACACTAAGGTCGCCCAGATGTCAGCTCTGGCTGCGGTTTTATTCGTAGCGTTTATCTGAAATCGTTTAATTTCGCGGGTATAAAAAAGACTCAGGGGTGCGGTGTCAGGCGCTCAGATATCAGAAATTTGACCCGCCCCTTCCTTTTTCGTTGCTTGGCCACTTTTCAACCATCTGGCGGTCCGATAGGCCAGCTGCACTGTTGGCCTACTATCAAGAACGATCTGTATAAACGTAACAGGAGCACCAATGGTTAAAGGGAAGTACGGACCGACAGAATGACTATTGTCTTGGTCATTCGGGATTTCTATGGGCGAACAGTTTCAGCTTTATAGCCTACTGACTCCATTCTCGATCATTGCCTTCTCTCACCGTCAAGATTGACACACTCCCTATCTATCCTTTGCTGCGCGTCTACCAGGCATTTGGTTGCCAGAGCATACAGTATCCTAAATTGGTCTGAGGCAACCTCAGAATTTGATGTTTCAAGAATAGCTTTACATTGCTTCAATATGTAAATCAGACAGCTGTAATTCATCAGGCGCTCCAGCCGCCCATTCCCTTCTTTATACCGAAGGATGTTCGACGTTTTGTTAACCTGCCTAATTTTGTCACTAATAACCGAGAGGACCTCTTCTTTAGTGTAGCGGCCATCAGCAAGAGCCCTCCACTCAGAGTCAATGAATAGGGTTTTCATGCCATCGACTCCCCATGTAGTTGGCTGCAATCTGAGCAGGCGTCATACTGGAGTGGTAACAATGATACTTCTCGTCCCACCGTAAACATAACCCAACAGGCGCGGCATTAAGTTCAAGGGCTTGATACTCATTAATTAAGAATAAAACTCTCACCAGAGCGCCCCCTATTAGCCTGCCTTTCTTCGTTTCAAATAAAACCAGCTCATATGTGCCAGCTTTAAAATTGACGCCCGCTGAGTCTGGAGACAAAAAGTGCTGCTCGACGGTAATGCCCTCCCTAGGCACAACCAGCTCGCCATTCACTCTTTGGCAGTCTGCATTCAAGTAGAGCCACTGGGGAAACTCAGTCACCTGGTCACTACTTATTAACCAGGCTACCTGCTCTCTGATAGAAACGCCTTTTTTTGATTTACATCGTAGCGTCGTCAGCAAACGAACCTCGCACTGACGTCTACCTGTAGCATTAAGGCTTTGATCCAGAAGTATATAGCGGGGCTTAGTCATTGTGTAACGGACTTGTCCACGACTCATGATAAAGAGCAGTAAACCAAAAAGGGCGACCGCAGTCACAACTATCAACACCTCCAATTTAGCCACCATAACCTCCCTGGTATTGCGTCGCTGATAAGGAATTTATCAAGGTCTAGTTTAGTCTCTTTTCTCCGTTTTTTGGCAATGGCGCTCAGCTCAAATTGCCTGTAGATTTCCTTCCCAGTCCCCCACTGAATCGCCCCGGGTTTGATCATAGACTAATTCTCTCAAGAAGATTAGCCTCCGACAAACCCGGGACGATTCAACCCTGTAGCCACTCAATCCCAAACTTAGGAGGTAAGCCTATTGCCTCCTTTTTTCAACCATAATGGACACTTGGTCTATAATTACTAACAGTTCGACTACTCAGTTGCTTGGACGGTTGCCTCCTGCAAGGATATGAAAGAAATGGAGAAAGCGGTTACCGATACATATCCCGTTGATACATATGCCGACTCCTTATCACATGCTGGGGGGAATTCTGGCTGTGTAGCCACAGAGGACATTTATAATGAGTTTGGGGTACTGCTCATTCCCAAAGGAACGCCTATACACTCAGCCACCGCTTCTCGACTGTATGGCCACAAGCTTAAATCCCCTCTAGACCAGTCAGTCAGATTAGAGAAGCGCCTTACAAGCAGAAGTCTCGTAGTGGCATTTGGAGAGCAAATAGAAAGACATCCATTGTTGAAGCCTATCTGCCAATACCTGGAACTAAGTGAATTAATACAGCACTTATGCCTAAAGCATGAACTACCAAATGCTCCCATGCAAAAACTCTCTGTCATGGCCCAAGTGTTTCCAGAGGTATTTAGCCGCACTCTCGGCGGCTGTGTATTGGTTACTGCAATAGGCAGAACACTAAGATGGGACTCGAAAGACATCCAAAACCTATTTTACGCTTCCCTATTTAGAGATATAGGAATTCTTCATCTATCCTCAAAAGATGAGCTTTCCCCTCCGCAGTACAGTGATAGGAATATGTGGCATAGCCACCTAAGTGCAACAATACTGACTGAGCTAAAAGTTTTCGATCAACAAGTAATAGAGTTAGTCCGAAATCACCATGAGAGACCAGATGGAACAGGCTACCCTATGGGTTTCTTTGGCGACCAGGCGCCTATTCAGGCTTGGTGTATATGCCTAAGCGATCAAATTATTGGCCTTCCCGCAGCCAGCTTAGAGTTTTCTAGATTAGTCCCTTTTCTTATGGTCAACTCTGTTGGTCAAGGTGGAACCATAGCCAATACATTACTTAGAGTTTGTCTCAGGTGTAACCTCTCCCGCGGGAAACAAAGCCTACAATGTGATCGTGATATATTATGCGAAAAATTAGTAAGCAGAACAGTAGAGATAAACCAAATATACGCCCTGCTAATAAGCCTTTCTGAACACCTTTCCGCAGATGGGGAACCTATAGAACAAACACTAATAGCAATTACCCAAAGCAATATCAGCTTCTTGAGATCAACTGGTTTAGAAGACACATCAATACTTGAAATGCTAGCAGGAATGAAAGACGACTTCAAAGCATCCGATGAGGAGCTATCTGAGTTCGACCTTATTCAAGTAGAGTTCCTTTGGAGAGTAAAACGATTTTTAATATTAATATCAAACTGGAAAAATAGTGGCGCAAAAATATCAAGCCGCCTGACCGAAATAACAAATGAAATTAGATCCATTTGGAAAAACAGTAGCAAAGATAGTATAGTAAGCAGCCTTGAGAAGAGCTAGCTTATAATTTCAGCTGCCTTGCGAAAATCAAGCTCATTAATTGCTTTATCTAAACTATCAAGCTCAGCACTTGAAAGCCTTTCTTCAAAGAAAGAGCGCCCATTATTATATAGGTCATAAGCTTCCATATTATTTTCGGAAAGAAAAGCTAAAAGCTTCACTTTAAAGTCGGCGGGAACTACAAACTTCTCTTGACTTTCAATATACCCTTTTTGTTTTTCCAGCCAGTCTTTTGCCTCTAGCACTAGATTATCCATTTCGGAGTCCAGCTCGTCAAAAAGAGAGCCAAGCTCAGCAACTCCCTTCGCCCCCAATTCACGCTCAATGGCTAAAGCGATCTCGCCTAGCTTCTCACCTCCCACTGCACCACAGCTTCCACGTAAAGTATGAAGCTCTCTTGCAACATGGTCAGTATTTCCAGCGACAGCCATATCTTTAACTACCTGTACTCTATTTGGCCACTTACTGATAAAGTCTTCAACTAAAGCTAATACATTTGAAGTGCGCCCAGGTGCAGCCGCTATGATTTTCATCAGGCTGTTCGGGTTAAATGACTTATAATTAGATGTATCAGCCATGCTTTCCACTCTATATCTGATGCACTACGACTTGGTTTCTGCCTTGCTTCTTTGCCTTGTAAAGCGCCTCATCTGCAGCCTTTATTATATCCCCCCTACTTAAGCATAAGTTTGATACCTTAGCAGACACTCCGACACTAACAGTAACATAACTAGCAGTTTCAGACTTATCATGAGGTATGTTCAGCCCGGCTATCCTTTTTCGAGCATTCTCAGCGTATACACGCCCATCTTCCACATTAGTATTAGGAAGAATAACAGCTAACTCTTCTCCTCCGTATCTTGCTACAACCTCTCCAGCTCGCTGAAAAGAACGCATAACCTCTTCGACAACAGATACCAGACATTCATCACCCTTTAAATGCCCGTAAGTATCGTTATAACGTTTAAAATAATCCACATCAATCAAGATAAGCGACAAAGGATGACCGCTTCTTTGATGACGTCGAATTTCATTTTCTAAAGTCTCATCAAAATGGCGTCGATTATATGCGCCTGTAAGCCCATCAACGACGGCTAGCGCACGCAACATCTCTGCATGCAGCCTTGCTGTAAGATGAGCGTTTATTCGCGCCTTAGCGAGTCTTGTGTTAATAGGTTTTGTTATATAATCGACAGCCCCGGCTTCAATGGCTTCTATTTCATGGCTTACACTTAAGTGGGCAGTCACAAAAACAACAGGTATGAGTTCAGTTTGTGGGTCAGCCTTTAGGGCGCGACATACGTCATAGCCACTCATTTTAGGCATATTTACGTCCAAGATGACTATATGGGGCTGACGATCTTTAGCAGCCTTTAAGCCCTCCTCCCCATTCAAGGCGAAGATAATTTTAACATCTCCTTTAAGCGTCTCATAAAGAAGCTTAATAACTTCCGGCGAGTCATCAATCACAAGAATAGTCACTTCTGAGCTATAGTGGACATTCATGGCCGACAATACCTCACGCTAACACAAAATACATTCAAGTAATTCACATAGCAAAACTGTGCAGAGAGTCGTCATTTATAATAATCCACCTATTATCTTTCCCCCCTCAAACTGATCACATTTCCTCAATACACCTTCCATCTCACTTATGCTTGGAAGCGAACTTAGCTTTTCAAAGCCAATTAGAAACCGACTATTAATAAAAGCAACCTTATCAATCGCACAAAAGTTAGGTCCTACCTTTGAAAGGGGGTTTAGAAGGACTGTAGGGTTATAAAAGAGCTGGTCAATTACTTCCCTATCAAGGCTTTTAACACGCTCAAGAACCGACTTATTTGATGAGTCAGTCATTACATTATCAAGAAAGACCTCACACAATTCCCTGTCCCAGGCCAGTCCATCATGGCAGATTATCAGGTTATACATCGCGCTTATCCTTTTTAAGCGATTCTATGACTCTAGCCTATGATCACAAAGTGTACAACGTGATTATCATTCACTAATGAAAATGATTCTAAAAAGTCACCAGTTTGCGGATAGCTCTGAATCTTAATAACTTTTTAGCGCGCTTCTACCCGACGATCTGCCTAAACGTTATGAGGCCGGACCTACACCCGATAAGGCCTGACTATACTTGACTATGGACTGATAGCGGTCCGCCATTAGAATGCGTTAACGATTATGCAGAGGCGCCAGCCTCTGCTTTTTCTTTCTGCCAAAGTCGAACCTTCCCAAGGTTCTTAGAGAGGATATGACGGGATGGATACCGCTATTTGAAGGACGGGGTAATGCTGTTGACGTACCTACTCATGGAGTTTGTCAGCGTCATTTATTTGAAGAGGGTGAACGATGGCCCGGTAGCGTGGAGCTTATGGAGACACTGGATAAGCCTGACGCTGCTGAGAAAGTATCGTGCGCCGCTCAACTTGCTCCGTATTTTTATATTTGTCTCCCTTCAGCCAAGTTTAGCTTAAATAGAGAGTGGAACTTGCAGGACCACCACAAGTCCTGCATTCTTCTGCATGTTTTTTGTAGTTTATTAACATGGCAATGATATTGGCGAGTTAATAACCAGGCGCAGGGATGCGCCTGCGCGGCGGCCAGCCGTGAGAGACAGGGGCTGACAGGCGCAGTCCCTGTCGTTGCGGATAAATAGAAGGAAGCTATTTGTCCGCCTGATTAATAACGCATCAGTAGAAAGGTTTTATGGGCCAACATGAAGTCACTGCGCGCCTTGGCGAGCTGACCAATACGTTTATCGAACGCCACCACTGTTCGTCGCAACAGCAACCTTCCATCCCACTCAACGAAGACACTCGCTACATGTTGGACTCCCCCTGCGTGGAGCAAGTCGATGAAGAAGCCGGCGTGTTTTATTGGACGCCTAAACCGCACATGGACTTCACCCTGTTCGACGGATTGGAGCAAGGTCTGGAAGTCGCCATCCACCCGTCCATCACGGCGTTTTACGGCAGTTATTGGAGCGATGGCCTCTGGTGCTCAAGCCCATTTGGCGATATCAGTCTGATTCAACTCTGGAATGAGGATGATCTGGAAACTCTGCGGGAAAATCTGTTGGGGCACGCCTTCCAGAAAAGCAAGCGCCGCCAGGGGCTGACCCTGTTTATCGGGCTCACCGCTGACGACCGGATCGTCACTGTGGACAACCACTCTGGGGAAGTATACCTGGAAGAAGCGGGTAAACCGCCGCAACGCACTCTCGCCGCCAGCCTTGGCGAACTACTCAAAGAGCTGGAGCCAACGCTCACGCCTTATACGGCGTAAGCCTGCGCTCCGCAGAACATTTACCCCATATGTCCCGCCACCGTGAGCAGCGCGATGAGGATGAACCAGATGATCATGGCGCGATTCAACAAGTCCCGAATCGCGCACATTTGCTTCACTTCCAGCGCGACATCCTGGACTGCGCCATCCCGGGGAGCCGCCAAGGGGTATATCTCCACCGCCCCGCCAGCCGCCTTGCGCAGAACTGAGAAAGCGTCGGCGTGCGGATCAATCATGTCATTGGCGGAATGTTTGATAGCGCCGCCGAAGTTGCCCGCCAGGGCGAAACTCAACGCCAATAACCGAGAAGGAATCCATTCCAGCGCCTTGTACACCGTCGTCATCTGCTGCGGCACATAGACGGAAGGATCACGCCCTGCGACATGCGCCAGCCTCACCAGCAAAGCTCCGACTGGCCCTATCGCCATATACCAGAAAATCACCATGAAGTAGCGTACGAAGGTTTGGTACAGATACTGTGAGCAAGCGGCGTAATGGAGCTGCGCAGGGCTCATATCCTGGGCATGCTCAAGGTGAATCTCCGCTTCCTCCAGGGTTCGAAAAGCCGACTGGAAACGGCCGTCACGCCACTGCTGCAGATAAATATCCACCGACTGCTTGAGGAATCCGCAGCCGAGACAGAGAAACAGCATGACAATATGCACCAGCAAGGTCAGAAAACCGAAGAACACATCATCCGTCAGCCGCAACACGATGAATAACGCCAACGCCGGCGCCGCCAGCGCGATCAGCAGATAGAAAAACGCACTGTTGCGAATCACTGGCAGACGCAACTCAAAAAAGGTCAGAAAGCTTTTCGCCCATTGGTCATGCCGCCTGCTCAGAGTCAGGTTCAGCCTCTTCTGCATGATGTACGTCAGCAGCAAAACCAGAAATTTCATGCGATTATCCTTCTTCGTTCAACATCAGTTTTCTAAGTTTAGGCCAATCAAACGCAGGTCCGGGATCCGTTTTGCGACCCGGCGCAATATCATTGTGTCCCACCACTCTATCCATCGTTATCAACGGAAAAGCCTTGCGCAAAGCCTTGGTTACCCTGCCCAGCTGCTGATATTGAACCGCCTCGTAGGGGATATCATCCGCGCCTTCCAACTCAACTCCAATAGAGTAATCGTTGCAGTTTTCGCGACCAAGCCAGGACGACTGGCCAGCATGCCACGCCCGTTCGTGCAATGATACGAACTGAACAACTTCCCCATCACGCCGGATGAAGAGGTGGGAGGAAACCTGCAAGTGGCCAATCTCCCTGAAATAAGGATGGGCCTCACAGTCCAGGCGATTCAAAAAGAAATCACAGACAAACTCACCACGGAACTGAGCGGGAGGCAAACTGATATTGTGCACCACCAACAGACTGATCTCCGCGCCCGTCGGTCTTTGATTGAAGTTAGGCGAAGGCATTCGCTTCACCGGACTCAACCATCCCTGAGAGTCTATTGTAAATTCAGAATTTTCCACAGGTTTTGGCCCAGCTAAAGAAGCGCAGCGAAATCAGAACTTTAGATAGAGTTTAGGCGTGGATCAAGCCTGTCGAAAGAATTAGGCTGAGTAGAGAGAGTATGGGAGGGAACACAATGAAAACAAATTATCACCTTTCATGCCAGCGCCAGCCCTTCCATTGGGACTGGCGCGCATATCAGGCTTTCTTGGGAGTTTCCTTACGCAGAGTGCCGATAACGGACTCCAGAGCGCGGTCAAACAGCAGACCGTCATCCAACAGCGACATACCGCCGCTCTTGAGGGCGATAGCCAATCCCATACGGCTTTTCTCCGCCACTTTGACGCCCATGCGATTGACGAAAATATACTTGCCAGTCGTCTGAATAATCGCCACCAGCTTGCAACGATACTTCTTGTCTTCGCCTTCGTTGATTTCCACCCAGGTACCGATCTTCAGACGGTCAACCAGCTTCAGGCTGTCTTCATCCGCCTCCACTTCCACCGCTGACTCTTCATGGTCTTCTTCAATCAGAACGATGCGAGCAGGCGCTTGCGCCACCACCTCAACCGGTTCAGCTTCAACAACGACGCCAGCCTCCTCCGGCGCGGAGACAACCTGTTCTACATCAGGTTGAGGCGCTTCTACTTTGCGTGCAACGACGGGAGGCTCCTGCGTTTTCAGGACACGCTTTGCGGCCTGAATGTAAGCGTCCTCATTCTTAACCATCGACGCGGACGCTACATCCAGCACCTCTGCATTCAGGACATCTTCCTCATCCAGCGTCATCTCTTTCGTCAGACGTTGCTGGACAGTATCTGTCAGCACCTTTTGCAACTGACGCAAAGTCTTGTCCAGTTCAAACGGCTTGTAGGCGGTTTGCTGCAGACCCGTGCGCAGCTCTTCCATTAACCTGTCCACCGCGGCGACTTCCGGGGCGTCCGCGCTCACATCGTCAGGATCGCACCCTTGAATAAGCCGGGCCGCCACAGATTGCGCCTGCAGCCAGTCAGGATGCTCTCTGCCGCTTTTCAATTGCAGCAGCACCATGTAGTTGCTCCATCCTTCTTTTAGCACCTCCATGACCAGAGAAGAAATGTTCTTGCCAGCCAGCATGTCATTCAGGACATCCTGCACTACTTTCTTGGCGGCGTCGGATTTGGCGCGCCCTACTTCCGCATCGCGCGTGCGCTGTTCAAGCAGGTGGCGACGCTTTTTATCGCTCTCGCGGAAACGAATAAAGTCTTCCAACACTTCGTCAAAAATGGTGATGTCGTTGTCAAACTCCGTCACCAGACGCTGCACCACTTCCTCCAGCTTGGCGAGGAACGCATCAGGCTCGCCCGGCGCTTTCTCTGTCCAGCCGATAGAGGCGGTCGCCATTTCATTTAGCAATCTACGGGCAGAATGGCCACCCTGGTTAAAGAAGGTGCGGTCTAACAACGCCACTTTCAGAATCGGAATCTGCAGTCGCGCAATCACTGCACGAATCGCCGCCGGCAACTGGCGGTCATCCAGAATGAACTCAAACAGCATAGTGACCAGATTCATGACATCCTGGTCCAAGCGACCCACAGAAGCGCGAGGCTGCCCTTCTTTATTCAGAACGGCGCGCTCCATTAACCCCATAAAGTTAATCAGGCCGTTGTCGGACAGAGCCGCCGTTGGCGTCTTATTGGTTGTCTGAAGACGAGACAATAAGTTTAGTAACGCTGTTTGCTGCACAGTGGGAAGATTTACTGACGGTCCCGCCGCACTCGCCAACTGAGCGTCAGAAAATTGACGCATATATTGCAGTGGATCGATTTGCGGGTCCCATCCCCCTTCACTGTATTCATCCACAGCGCCGGTATTCTGATCAATCACTGAACCGCCGCGCGCATGAGGCAGATTAACGCCGGTGCGTCGCACGCTGCGGCTGGCGCTAAGATCTGGCATTACCCCCTGCTCCGCAAGGAACTTATTGGCGGCTTCCAATACAGCCTTGTTCTGCGTCAGCACGTATTTTTCAAACAGCTTGAAGAACACCAGCTTGGCGCGAATGCCCATTTCCAGTTCGGCGCAGGCGGTCACAAAGTTATTCACCATGCGATGGGGACCAAGCGGGTTGTTCTCTTCTTCTACACTGATCTCAAACAGCACCGAGTCCAGACGAATAGTCAAATGTTCAAGGTCGCGGCCGATTTCACTTTTAAAGCGGTTCACCATGTTATCGATGGCGACCTGCTCTTCCAGCTTATCTTCCTGCACCAGGGTCAGGTTTTGGGGATCAAAGCTGGCCTTCGCCACCCCACTGTTTTGTGTGTCGGGAAACTGGAAATCGCGGTTGTAATACTGCAGGAAGAGCGCAGCGATACGCTCTTTTTTCAGGCGAATTTCGCGCATGGCGTCAAAGAATAACGCCTGCTCGGAGTTAGTGGCGGATTTGTCCGCCAAGTCAAAAAACGAGTCGTCAACTTGTTCAAATAACCGGTCCAGGAGCTTACGGTTGTGCTCGCCACAACGGTCGCGTAATTTGATTAACAGTGCCGGTAACTTCACACCCTTGACAGCCTCTTGCTGACTCCTTGAAACGTCAAGACGGACAACTTTTGAACTCGTTGACATACTTTCTCCCAACTAGCACTTCCTGACAACAGCTAACCACATGCATTGCTTGACAAAATACGTCACAAAGCGACGTAATATTGTCCACGGTGCAAGTATATACCGTCACTATATCGTCTTTTGTCACAAATTGTTGCCGGGTGACGTTGATCACACATTAACCTATACCGCTTTGAAACCCTTGAATTAATTGCCTCTTGTGAGACTCTGTTTATAGGTTATTATGACCTGTCTTGAAGAATTATCCGGTATCCAAATCAAGCCCGCAGTTATGAGCCAAAATAATCCCCCTCAGGTCCGCGGAATCGGAAAAGGAATGTTCATCGCCGCCTGGATCGTCGGTATTCTCCTGTTAACCCAGTTTTTCGACTTTTGGGAAAAGAAGAAGCTGAATCCCAACCAATCCCCCGTAATCATCCAATCAGCCTCCGGGGCGCAGGAATTGGTCTTACAATCCAATTACCAGGGACACTATTTGACCTCAGGTCTTATCAACGGAGTGGAAGTGGACTTTCTGCTTGATACAGGAGCCACGACCGTGGCGGTGTCAGGCGAACTGGCGGAACGCCTGCAATTACCAAAGCTGAGTCGAGGCTACGTACAGACCGCCAACGGCGCCGTCGAAGCCACTCGCACTTATCTTAAAACGCTGACCATCGGCCCGTTTGAGCTGCATAACGTTGAGGCCAGCATTCTCTCTTCAATGACGGAAGATGATGAAATTCTACTTGGCATGAGCGCCTTGCAACGATTGTCCTTCACCCAACGCAACGGCACGCTGATTCTTTCGCCGAATTCACACACCACACTTTGAGCTTTTATATATGTTGGAACAACTCATTCAACCCGCCATTCAACAAGACGTAGAAAAAGCCCTCGCGGAAGACGTCGGCTCCGGCGATATCACCGCCATGTTGATTCCTGCGGAGCAAAATGCGAATGCCAGAGTTATTACCCGGGAAGACGCCATCGTCTGTGGCGTGGAGTGGGTTAACGCCGTTTTCGCCCAAGTCGATCCTGAATGCAAGGTTGAGTGGAAATTCGAAGATGGCGATAGAGCCCACGCGGACGATGTGCTGTTCACTGTCAGTGGCCGCGCTCGCTCACTGTTGACCGCCGAGCGCACAGCGCTGAACTTCCTGCAAACGTTATCCGGGGTAGCTACGCAAGCGCGCCAATATGCAGACATGGTGAGCCACACTAACGCTAAAGTGCTGGATACTCGTAAAACATTACCAGGCCTGCGCGTGGCTCAGAAATATGCAGTTTCCTGCGGCGGCTGCCGCAACCATCGCATCGGCCTGTGGGACGCCTTCCTGATAAAGGAAAATCACATCATGGCCTGCGGCTCCATTCATAACGCCATCGAAGAAGCTCACCGCATCGCCCCGGGGAAACCCGTAGAGGTGGAAGTGGAGACCATGGAGCAACTGCAGGAAGCTCTGAAAGCTGGAGCCGATATCGTCATGCTGGATAATTTCAGCATTGAACAAATGGCGCATGCTGTCGCCGTTAATCAGGGGCGCGCAAAACTGGAGGCGTCCGGAGGCGTCACCGCTGAGACTCTTGTAGCGATCGCCGAGACTGGCGTGGACTTTATCTCCATCGGCGGCGTCACTAAGCACTGCCGCGCGATCGATCTGTCCATGCGTCTGGTCTGACAAGGCTGCGCCGGCTTGCTTTCGCCGACAAACCCGTTTACGTACAGTTACATGCAGATACATATCGTTGCAGTCATGATGTCGTCGGAAGCAGTCTGATTACACTATAGTTTCTTAATACGGTCGCAAATTCGCATTCAATACTGACTCAGGGACACAGGGAACAGCTGCATCCGGTTCCTAACAAAACATGCCAGATGACAACGGCCTGATAAGCAACGACCCCCCTTCATCGTCGGGACGCGGCGATTGGCGAGCTTTGCTTCTCGCTGGCGCAATCGCTGTCGTCTGCGCCCTTTCAGCAACGCTGTTCACTTCCATCGAAGCGCTTCCCTGGATCTGGCCCAGCGCCGCTGTATGCGCCATTGTCTATTTCCGTTACGGCTTGCGGTCATTGCCGGTCATCATCATCGCCACAGTCACCGGCGTATTAACGTTATCGCGCCAGGAAACCGCTTACTCTCTACCTGGAGCCTTACTCCTTGCTTTCATCGGCAGCGCTCTGCTCTGCATTCACCCTGTCTTGTTAAAGCGCCTTTACCAACTGCTGCAATCGAACGCCACCCCGCTCCACTCGGAAACCCGGTTATGGAACTTGCTGGCCAGCCTTTTTCTGAGCTCACTGGCCGCAAGCCTGCCTATTGCTCTGATACTGGATAGCGCCGCGCCGGGCGAAATCCTGCTGCAAACGACCCTTTACATTCTGTATAGCATCGGCATGCCGGTTTTACTGTCCGCCCCTGTCTATACACAGTGGCGTCGCAGGAAAGAGTTTTACGCGCTGGCCATTACGCGAGTCTGGGAAATCCTGGCCTGGACAGTTCTACTGATTATCGCGGGAGGCCTGTTGATCAAAAACGGCGGTATGGCCCTGTTTTTACTGCTGCCGCTGTACGCATGGTCAAGCCTTCGCTTTGGCCGTTTCGGCGGCGTGCTCGCTGTCTGTCTCTCCGGGTGGGCGGCGCTGTTGGCTTATGGCTATGGCGATACCGGATACAGCTCTCTCGCCCGTCTAAACCTGTTTCACAGCGAAGTGGCGGTGATGACTATTTTCAGCCTTTACCTGTCCGCACTCGCCGCAGACCGAGCTCGCGTGGAGGAAGCCATTGAGCAGTTGGTGCACCGGCGCACTCGCGAGCTTGAGGCCGTCAATCAGGAGCTGCAGGACGAAGTGCATATTCGCAAACAGGCCGAGCGTTCATTCCGTACATCTACTCGACGCTACCGGGCCATCATTGAGACGGCGGGAAGCCCCATCATTGTAATGGACAAGAACTTCCGCATCGTGCAGTGGAATGGCGCCGCCAGTCGTCTGTTCGGGTACCACCGGGAAGACATTTACGGTAAAAATTACATTACCTGCTTCGTCCCAAAGGCGTTTCAGGATGAAACCGCCTGGAAAATCACCAAGGTGCTGGAAACCGGCGTCCCAGTGGAAAACCTGGAAAGTGAAATGACCGCCGCGGATGGCGGTTCTCATGTCATGTTGTGGAACATCAATCGCGTAGTCGATGTAGATGAAGAACTGACCCAGGCGATCATTATTGGACAGGACATCTCCACTATCCGCGAAACCCAGAACCAATTGCATTTCCTGGCGCACTACGACGTGCTAACAGGAGCTGCGAACCGCCGACTGTTTGAAGATCGCTGCCGTCAGGCCCTGAAACAAGCTTCCCGCCGCCAACATGACGTAGGCCTGATCAGCTTGGATATCGACCACTTCAAGCGCATCAACGACACACTGGGCCACGACGCCGGCGACGCCCTTCTGCAGGAAATCTGCCGCCGTCTGGCTTCTTGTGTGCGGGAGGAAGACACCATCGCCCGCCTCGGCGGCGACGAATTCGCCATCCTTCTGAACCGGGTCAACGGAGCGGAAGACTGCGAACTGGTGGGCCGCAACTTGTTAGAAGCCATCACCAAACCAGTGGAGCTGCCAGGGCAGCAACTGGTCATCACCACCAGTATCGGCGTCACCGTATCGCCACGCGATGGAGTGGAATATTCCGTATTGCTTAAAAACGCCGACATGGCTATGTATCGCGCCAAGAAAGCCGGTCGCAACAACCTTCAGATGTACCAGAAGGAAATGAACGACGAGTTGACGCATCAGATCAACACCGAACAAGAGTTACGCGCCGCCATTTCCGGACACCAGTTCGATATCTATTATCAGCCGCAAATTGACTTGGAGAATCAGCACATCGTAGGACTGGAAGCCTTGCTGCGCTGGCGTCATCCCAAACGGGGCGTGCTGGCCCCGCATGAATTCATCACCGTGGCGGAGCAGACCGGTTTATTACCCGCCCTGGGCGAATGGATCTTCTATAACGCCTGCCTGCAATGCCGGGCGATACAAGCGATGAGCCGCTCTCACGTGCAGGTCGCGATCAACATCTCCGCACGCCAGTTGCATCACCCACAATTAGTGGACACTTTAAAACGCGTCATTGCCGAAATCCGCGTAAACCCCGCTTTTCTCAACCTGGAAATTGGCGAGCAAGTGCTAGTAAGCAATCCAACCGAAGCCGCGGATATTTTGGGAAGGCTCAAGGAAATTGGCGTCAACATCACCATCGACAGCTTTGGCTCGGGTTTGTCCTCACTGTCAAATTTAGCGCGCCTTCCCGTGGACTCGGTGAAAATCGATCGCGCGCTCACACGTAACGTACCGGGAGACGATTACGACGCAGCCATCCTTGAAACTCTGCTCAGCATCGCCAGCCGCATGCATATGCGGGTCATCGTAGAAGGCATAGAACGAACCGAGCAGGAAACCTTCTTCCGTAAACACAACGTTCGCTATGTGCAGGGACACCTATATTCTCTGCCGATGCCTTCAGACCAACTGCCTGAGTTCTTTAATGCGCTGAAACAAGGCGTGCTTAATCCGGAAGGGGGCCAGATCGGCCTTCCGCTAAACTGAGCATAACTCCCAAAGCGAGTCGCCTATGTCCAAACGCTGGCCTCCTTCCCCGCCTCCACAAAACTGGTGGAGCGGGGCAAGCTCTCCCTCACCGGCGACAAACGCCGATGGAGAACCCGCCAACCCCTGCGTGCGCAACTGTTGCCTGGATGAACACGACGTCTGTTGCGGCTGCAAGCGGACATTGCAGGAAATTCTGGACTGGAGCAGTTATTCCTCATCGCAGAAGTGGGACCTGCTAAAGCAGCTACAGCAACGCAAGTAACCGCTTACTCATCATGAGATGCTTCTTCACACTGGTCCCTCCCGCTAAAGTCAAAAACAGCCTGCTCCTGGAAATTGAGCGCCTGAAAATGACTCATCCGGAGCTGTCGCATCTGTATCGATGGCAAACACGAGAGCAGCTACATATCACAATGCACTTTTTCTCCGACCTTCCTCTGGAGGCTGCGCAGCACCTTACCCTGAACATCCGTGAGAGCCTGACTGATTTTCCATCATTTCCTATACAACTCGACGCAATCATTCCCTTCCCCAGTTCAGGTCGCGCCGGATATCTTGCTGCGCGAGTAGCGGACAACGACTGTTTACACGCGCTGCATGAACGCCTTAAGTTACTCATCCGTCGCGCAGGATATCCCGTGGACAAACGAGGTTTCCGCCCCCACTTGACCTTGGGCAGAGGCCGCTCCCGACGCCAACGCCTGGATTTACATGTCGACTTGTCGACTACACTTTATTTTGACGTCACTGCGGTCGAGCTGTACCAAAGCACCCCCGGTGAGCACGGCTCCATTTATCGCAGCCTGGCGACAATGGACTTTGTTACCCGCTCCGACGGTTGTGGGGTACAATAGCGCCCTGAAACCTTACCAGTGGTCTCGATCCACGCCATTTTTACCCGGAAACTACGGCAATGTTGTACCTGCTTTCAAAACTTCTTTTCAAATTCAGCGGCTGGACTTACGACGAGAAACCAGAGCTGTGGGAAGATAAGCAAGTGGTGATCGGCTTTCCCCATACCACCAACATGGATGGGGTGCGCATTCTGGCGCTGTTTTGCATTTACCGCCGCAAGCTGCACACTCTGGTCAAAAAAGACCTGTTTGTCTGGCCATTCTCCTGGTTCCTGTCCAAGTTCGGCTGCATCCCCGTAGACAGAAGTTCAAAAACCAATCTTGTCGATCAGATGCGCCAGGAGTTCGCCAAACGCGCCACCTTTACGCTGGCCATTGCGCCGGAAGCCACCCGCAATAAAATGAACGACGAACGTAAGCCCATACGTACGGGATTCTGGCATATCGCCAAGGCGGCCGGGGCGCCCATCATCCTGATGATGTCAGACAGCAAGCGTAAGCGCGGCCGTATTCTGGCTAAAATTTTTCCATCGGAATCCCTGCGGGACGACCTTTTAAAAATCAAGCAGATATACGCAGATCAGGGCGTAGATGTTCTAATAGGGACAAGCTGAACCGCCCAGCGAGCAAGTACGCGCCCCACTATCCAGGAAAAGTCTTCGTTGTATGGATGAATGGGGTTCGCCGTCAACAGAGCCATATTTACCCGAGACGATGACACAAAGACGGATAGACACAACGGATAACGAAGACGAATTAAGCCGACTGTTGCAGAATGTTCGCGCATGCCGCCTGTGTGAGCAGCATTTAGATCCTAATCCAGTGGTGAAAGTAGGTCCCTCCGCCCGCCTGATGATAATAGGCCAGGCGCCAGGGACCCGCGTGCACGCCACAGGCATTCCCTGGAACGACCCCAGTGGCGACAGACTGCGAACATGGCTGGGCCTGGACAAAGAGACTTTTTACGATACAAGCCAAATCGCCATTATGCCAATGGGGTTTTGCTATCCCGGCAAAGGCCGCAACGGAGATCTACCGCCGCGAAAGGAGTGTTACGAGCACTGGCACCACAAAATTCTGGCGCGCCTGCCTCGTCTGGAGATGTTTCTACTGGTGGGGTTATATGCGCAACAAGCTTACCTGCCAAACGCCTACAAGAGCCTGTCGGAAAACGTTAAGCACTGGCGCGACTGGTATCCCCGATTGATCCCGCTGCCGCACCCCTCGCCCCGCAACACCTTGTGGCTTAAGCAGCGCCCCTGGTTTGAAGAAGAGGTGATTCCCCAGGTGCGGAATCACGTGCACGACTTGCTTAGTTCCGACTGAATCCCTGGCCGCCCGCTAATGCGTCCCGCGCATTATTGATTGCTTCATCCACCTGACGCAGTGAAGCCAACAGCCCGGTCACCTGACCAAGCCTCCCCTGATAGGCCATTTCCGCCGCCGGCTCAATCCCACTGCGCATCGGCGGCATGGGCGCCCGGTATTCCACAATCACCTTCATTCGCTCAATGAATATGAATTGCAGCCACTCATGGAATTCCAGCGTATCCGCGCAAAATGGCGTCACACTGGCGAGCGCTTCCTCGTGAGGCTGATCTTCTCGCCATAACCCCATACGTCGAAGCTCCGACTCAAGACCCAACAGGACATCCGCCAATTCTGCGTATATTCGATCTGTCACAACTACATACTCTTACAACGATTAATCACTTAATAAATCAATACCGCCACGCAAGGCTGATCAGGCCTCCGACAGAACGGAAGCGCCCTGCAGCATCGTGTGCAACTCCTGAAACTGCTGCGTCAACGGGTGCTTGGGCGCGAAATGTACCAGAGGCTCATGCGCCTGATGAGACTCTTTCATCTTCACCGAAGCGTTCAGACGCACTGGCAATACCGGCAACCCTTCTTCCTTCATGGACGCAATAATCTGCGTCGGCAGATTCGCGCGCGGTTGAAACTGGTTGGCGACAATTCCCTCTACTTTCAAGTCCTTGTTGTGATCTTCCTGTAAATCCTGAATTTCTCCAAGAATGGAGTACAGGGCCTGCCGGGAAAAGTCATCACAATCAAACGGAATCAAACACCGTTGGGCGGCGATTAACGCCGATCGGGTGTAAAAATTCAAGGCGGGTGCAGTATCAATGTAAATCCGGTCGAAAACATCGCCCAACTTCACCAGCGCATCCCGCAGCTTATAGATCTTATGCCGCGCTTCCAGCTTACGCTCCAAAAACTCAAGTTCAGGACTGGCGGGCATAACGAAAAGATTCGGATAACGGGTGGCGTGAATAAAGTCATCCACCTTTTTATTGAATAAATTGAAAGCCATGGTCTGCTCAAAGAAATCCGCCACTGTATCTTTCAATTCCATGACGTTGCGGCTCAGCAGATAAAGACTTGAATTGCCTTGCGGGTCCAGATCCACAACCAACGTCTTGGAGCCCTGTGCGGCGCTGATGGCGGCCAGATTACAGACAATGCTGGATTTACCCACTCCGCCTTTTTGATTAAAGACCACTCTGCGCATAATCCCCCCGCTTATTTTTATATCCTGAAAATTCTTACTGATAAGGGGGGATTTTGCCAGCCAAACAGGCAAAAAGTTAGACCTAAAGGATTAGAAGGATCACCAATTCATCACAGATTTGACGAAAGGCACGGTTATGGGACGCTTTTCCACCAGTGACGCTTTATCCAGGCGTTCAAGTATCAGAGAAAGCGAGCTTAAATCCCGCGGGGCGCGGCGCATGATGTACTGTTTAACTTCATCTGAAAGACGAAAGCCAATATTCGCCGCCTTGATGTCCAGGACATTGATACGCTGCACTTCATCAAGCTCATGAAGCCGCACACACTCCCCCCACGCCAGGCGGGTCTTCAGATCCGGCAGCGTAAAAGGCGTCTGTGAAGGAGCTTCAGCCGAAGTGATCAACCACTTGCAACCACGGTCGCGACAGCGATTGAACAAGTGAAACAACGCCTCTTCCCACTCGGGCTGTCCAGCGATAGCGTCAATGTCATCGAAGCACAGCACATCGAAAGACTCCAGTCCAGCCAGCACATCCACACCAAAATCAGCGTGCTCACGCAAGGATAGATAAAAGCATTTCTCACTGCGGAAATCATTGCAGGCCGCCATGAGAAGATGGGTTTTACCTTGAGCGGAAGCGCCGCAAATAGAAAATACAGTATCTTCAGACGCGCTCAGAAAGCGCTGAATGGACTGCACCACAACGCCGGAGGGAGGCTCGAAAAAGTTTTCCAGCGTAGCGCTTTCGCCATTCGACAGCCTTAGCGCCATTTGTGTGTTTTCTGATTTCCGCATCTTCTACGCAAAGTCTATTAAGCAGTTACAACGCCTTCACTTGGCCAGTCCGTTGCGAGCGCGATAAAATCTGCCTCCCCACAGAATCACGTAGTGCGCGCCGCTGATGCAACTGGTCAGCGCGACCACCCAGACTCCGCCTTCAAGCGCCCATGGAGGCATGGCTATTCCCGCCAGGTTGAGAATCACCGCCAGTAAAAAAGTAATCTGACTCAGTGTACTGAGCTTGCCCCACAGCGAGGGCTGCATTCTATAGGCGCCAAGCAGTTTGTGGTAGGTCAAAGCGCCAGCCACTATAATCACATCCCGCGCAAAGACCAGCAAGGTCAACCAAAGTGGTAGAACCTGATTGTAAGTCAATACGATAAATACGGTGACCAATAATGCTTTATCCGCCAACGGGTCGGTGATGGCGCCGAAACGGCTTGACCACTTGCATGCGCGCGCCAGAAATCCATCCAAAGCATCCGAGACGCCAGCGACAAAAAATAGCCACATGGCTTCCCGATACAGCTCACGGGCCAGACAATATGCGATTGGCCCAACCAGGAAAATGCGTAACACAGTTATGACATTAGGAATATGTCGCCACTCTAATCGCAAACCCTGTTTTCCTCCGGCCATGAAATAAAGTCTTCTGAAGTTATCCGGAAACCTGTTGCGTCGTCATTCCGTGTGACGGCCCGGCATACGGGCATTGTTCTCATTACAGATTGTCAACAGGGGCTGAGGCTGAAGCCCCTGTCGTTACTATGCTCCTAGCGATCGCCCGCCCATGAGTAATAGAGCCTGCGCCCGACCTCCTCTTGAGTGGAAGAGCGCAACTCCGGGCGCAGCCTGGGTTGTAAGGCGAGATGCTCCGCCAGCTGCTCAGGATAACCGTTCAACTTCAACTGAAAACGCACAATGTTCTCGCCAACGTAGACAGGCTCCACTTTTTTTACTGGGGCCAACTGCCGCAGATACTTGAGGATATCCGCATAGGAACGAAAATTCGTGACATTCGACACTTCCACAGAGACTTCGTCGCCCTGGGCGTCCGCGCCCAGGTTCACCGCATATTTATGGGCCAGAGACAACGCCACGGACTCCATCATTTTATTCGCCATAGCGCTGACGGTATCCGCTTCAACGCTCTCTTCCGCAATTTTTTGTCCGCTGACGCGCAACTGCCAAAGTCCAGTCCAACGACCGCTTCGCGGATAAGCTCGCACCATCAGGATAGAATCATGACTGTAACGCGTGGAGGAAGCTTCCACTGGCTCAGCAAAAAAGCCCCACAAATCCGACGTGTTCAAACTGGACGCATCCTGCAGGTCCATCAGAGGAAGCATTAGAGGCACCCCCCAGCGTTGCGCGGAGTATTTCACCGCAGCAACCAAATTGTGGGGCGCGCCTTCGCCCAGGATTTCACGACCGCGGTCGCCTTCCACCGCCATCCAGACCAGCACCTGCGGCCGGTTACGCCCCCATACGGGCACTTTGTACTGACTAAGAAGGCTCTCAAACCCCTGAGCGGAATAATGCGCTTTCAGTACAAGCAGACGACGCGGGCCAGACCCTGAGTCCACCACCGCGTAACCGTAACTGTATTCCTCCAACAGCCGCGGAGCCTGCTCGTCCAAAACCTTCGCATCCAGTACGTTGCGCCACCCGCTGTTACCTGCGACGCGATCCATGACCATGCCTGCGCCTTTCTCGACGGCTTCGGCGCGTTCTTTCGGGTCCTGTCCGGAGACCGGCACTTCCACGTCGTAAATATCGCTGATCGCTACGGCGTGAGCATACCCGCACAACAAGAATAAAGATAAAAACGACAGTATCCGGCGTTTCAGGACGATCGCCCGGAACAACAATCTAGCGGCCTGTTTCAAGCCATCCTCCCGTATTATTCAAACTACGGACGACCCGATGCAATCACCCCGGAACGCCCTATTCGCCCCTTCCGCCAAAGTATCGCCAGACGGTTGATTTACGGAGCCTAAGCACGACAGGCAAGGATACACCATTTAACTTTTCTCCACTATTAAAGCCGATTAACTTCAACACACCCGCAGCCAGCCGCAACCAAGTCACTACAACTATTGTTTACTGCATTGGCGCTGGGGTGACTGGGCTGTTAAAATACGCCTCCTTTCCGTGGACCTACGCTATAGGGCAGACACCTATTATGACCGCTTCCAATGACAAGCCTTCTTTAAGTTATCGTGACGCTGGAGTTGATATCGACGCCGGCAATGCGCTGGTGCAGCGTATCAAGGGCGCCGCGCAGGCGACTCGCCGTCCGGAAGTGATGGCCGGACTCGGCGGCTTTGGCGCCCTGTTCGAACTGCCGAAAGGCTATCAGGAACCCGTTCTGGTTTCCGGCACCGACGGCGTGGGCACCAAACTGCGCTTGGCCATGCAAATGAACAAACACGACACCATCGGTATCGACCTGGTGGCCATGTGCGTTAACGACCTGATCGTACAAGGCGCGGAGCCTTTGTTTTTCCTGGATTACTACGCCACCGGAAAACTGTCCGTTGATGTGGCCGCCACTGTCGTCACCGGTATCGGCGAAGGGTGCAGTCAGGCGGGTTGTTCTTTAGTGGGCGGAGAAACCGCCGAAATGCCCGGCATGTACGAAGGCGACGACTACGACTTGGCCGGCTTCTGCGTTGGCATCGTGGAGAAGTCCAAAATTATCGACGGCAGCCTGGTTAAACCCGGCGACGTGCTGCTTGGACTGGCCTCTTCCGGCGTTCACTCCAATGGCTACTCCCTGGTGCGTAAAATCGTCGAAGTCAGCGGCGCTGATTTGAATCAGCCGTTCGGCGACGTTACTCTGGGCGAAGCATTGCTGGCGCCTACCCGCATTTACGTTAAGCCATTGCTGGAACTGATTCGCCAGACGCCTGTCCACGCGCTGTCCCATATCACTGGCGGCGGCCT
Source organism: Hahella sp. NS-SX17 (assembly GCF_057367735.1). Lineage (NCBI taxonomy): Bacteria > Pseudomonadati > Pseudomonadota > Gammaproteobacteria > Oceanospirillales > Hahellaceae > Hahella > Hahella sp. NS-SX17. The sequence continues at coordinate 2,402,988 of NZ_CM170632.1, read as the reverse complement.
GCTGGAGAACCTGCCGCGCGTACTGCCTGCGCATGCAAAGGCTGTCGTCGACGTCAGCGCTTTCGAAGTCCCCGCCCTGTTCAGCTGGTTGCAGGAAAACGGCAATGTCGCCTGGACCGAGATGTTCCGCACCTTCAATTGCGGCATCGGCATGGTGGTCTGCGTACCGGCGGACAGCGCCGAGAAAGCGCAGGGATTACTGAGCGCAGCGGGAGAAACCGTGTTCCGTCTGGGAACGATAGAAGCGCACACGGAAGAAGAGCCCGTTGTCGAACTAAAAGGTCTGGTTGACTGAGCGTGACTATAGCAACTGAATCCGCACCGCGGCGAATTGTCGTTTTAATTTCCGGTTCCGGCAGCAATTTGCAAGCGCTGCTGGACGCCATGTCCGCAGACACTGTGCATGGAGAGGTTGTCAGCGTCATCAGCAACAAAGGGGACGCCTACGGACTTGAGCGTGCAGCCAAGGCTGGCGTTCCCACCACTGTCGTCGACCACCGACAGTTTGAAAGCCGCACCGAATTTGATCAGGCGCTGATGGCGGAAATAGACCGTCACGCTCCTGACCTAGTGGTGCTGGCGGGCTTCATGCGCATTCTTACCGTCGAGTTTGTGCGCCATTACCATGGGCGCATGCTCAACATACACCCTTCATTGCTGCCCAAATACCAGGGGCTCAGCACACACCAAAGAGCGCTGGAAGCCGGCGATTCCGCGCACGGCGCCACCGTGCATTTCGTAACGGAAGAATTGGACGGCGGCCCCAATATTATTCAGGCGGTCGTTCCCGTTCTTCCCGGCGACGACCCTAAGCGCTTGGCGGATCGCGTACAACTGCAAGAGCACCTTATCTATCCGCAAGCAGTTCGCTGGTTCTGCGAAAGCAGACTGGTCATGCGCGACGAGCGCGCCTACCTGGATGACGCCGAACTTCCTCCAGCCGGATTACAAATCAGCAATGCGATAACGCCTGGGGACGCTTGATCCCGGGCGCCTGAGCGCTTAATGTTGATCTGTCAGCAAAACAACGGAGAACCATATATGCGGGGACACCTCAGGGCGCTCGCAGATACACTAAGGCTTCCTGTTGCATGTTCGTTATTTTTTGTAGCGGCCTCTGCAGTAACGGCGCCAAGTCAGGCCCACGCTAGTCAGGATTTGATTCCCACCAGAGCGGAATATAAAGCGTCATACAAGAAGGGCATCCCCATCCGGGGCGCCGCCGTCAGAGAATTAAAACAACTGAAGGACGGCTCCTGGACATACAATTTCGATGTCAGCTCGTTCATTGTGGATATTAACGAGCGGGTTCATTTCCAGTGGGTTAATAACTACATTCGTCCCACCAACTACAGCTATGAACGAAGCGGCTGGGTCAAGGACAAGAAAGCCACCGTGGACTTCGACTGGGACAAGATGTCCGTTCGTAATGACGTTGAGAACAAGCCATGGAGTATGACTATTCCAGAGCAGACTTTGGACAAACTCAGTTATCAACTGCAACTACGACTGGATCTGGCGAAAGGAATGACTGATCTGGTTTATAAGGTTGCGGACGGCGGGCACCTCAAAGAGTTCGTCTTCAGCGTGGTAGGCGAAGAAAAACTGGACACCCGACTGGGCAAAATTGACTGCATCGTCGTAGAAAAGGTGCGTAAGCCGGACAGCGACCGTCAAACAAGGTTGTGGTTTGCGAAGGATTGGAACTACTTACTGGTGCAAATGGTGCAGATTGAGCCGGATGGAGAAAAGTACGAAATTTATCTGGAAAAGGCGAAAGTCGGCGACAGGGTTATAAAACCCTAACCTCCCTTCAATCACACCTCCATACGGGGCGAGCGCTCTCGCTCCGTATGGTTCTCATCGATCAGGACTTTTCAGCGTAAAGACGACGAATCTCTTCCGCCATAATCTTCAAGCCCTTCTCCACCAGCTCCTCGTCCTGAGAATAAGTAATACGCAGACACTCATGAGTATGCCCCCACTCTTCCTGCAATCCCGGGAAGAAGTAGTGGCCGGACACCACCAACACGCCTTTTTGTTTCAGGCGCTGGTAAAGCTCATGACTGGAAAGCGGGAAATCACGCAACCATAGCCACAGGAACATAGCCCCTTCAGCTTTGTGCAACGCAAATGGCAATCCATCCAACTCGCGATGCAGCGTCGCCACCGCCTTCTCCGCCTTGGCCTGATAGCATGGCTTAACCACTTCACGACTAATTCGCAGAATTTCGCCGCTACGGACAAAGTCTTTGGCCAACATGGCGCCAAAGCTGCCCGGCGCCAGATTAACGATTGCATTAACCGACGCTACGGCTTTGATGATTTCCGGCTGGGCGATCACTATACCCGTTCTTACCGCTGGCAAGCCCAGCTTGGACAGGCTCAAACACAGAATCAAATGCTCATCCCAGACAGGCTTAGCGTCGATGTACACCAAGTCAGGGAATGGCAGGCCGTAGGCGCCATCGACAATCAGCGGCACGTCATGCTCTTTCGCCATCGCGATCAAGCGCGCCATTTCATTGTCGGTCAGTACGTTGCCCGTAGGGTTGGTCGGGCGGGATACGCACATGGCGCCAACATTCTCATCGATATTGAGATGATCAAAATCAACGTGATACTTAAAAGTATGCTCATCCAGCATTTCAATGGTCGGCTTGGATGAGATAAAGAAATCTTCGCTGAGACCAGCGTCCGCGTAGCCAATGTACTCTGGCGTCATCGGCAGCATAATGCGCTTATGTCCGCCATTGGGGTAACGTCCAGCAAACATGTTGAAGAGGATAAAAAAGGCGGACTGGCTGCCGTTGGTAAGGGCGATGTTTTCCGGCTTGATCGGCCAACCGTACTCCCGACTCAGCAACTCGGCCAGAGCGGAGATAAATTGCTTCTCCCCCTGAGGCGGGTCATAGATGCCTGTTAACTTACGGAATTCGTCTGCGTCAGCGCTAATGCGCGCAAGTTGCTCTTGAAATGCGGCCTGAACTTCGGGGATGTTGCCTGGGTTGCCGCCCCCCATCATGATCATGTCGCCTCCGGCAAGGGCGTTACCCAGATCCTCCATTAACGAATTGATGCCAGCTTCCCTGGTAAACTTGGTTCCGAATTCCGATAACAACATGACACTCCCCTTACGCTCGACTCATTATTTTAATGGCGTCCGGCGATGCTGAAGCGTCACCGGATCAATTAAGTTTAAGGCTTTTTCCTGTGGAGAACCTCCACGCGGAGCGTCAGAGACTACAATTTTTAGCTTAATGCAGACAATTGTATTTTTACGGATGCGCCTGCCGCCCGCGTTTATCCATCCAGAGAGATGCCAATATTACTCACGCCACCCTGGCGACTCAGCTTACGTATCTCCGCCAGCCCTTCGGCAGTAGGCGCTCGCAATTCCTGTAGCTTGGCGTACAGCTCATCATGGAACGCCAACTCGTCTTTCACCAACGGATGTTTATCCCACAGCGACACCAAGTCGTCATCGGAAAGCCCCTCACCTTCGGAAAATTCAACAAAATCCGTCACTGTGCGGAAGGAGATTTCAGAAGCTTCTCGCGCCTTTTTGCTTTTGTCATCATCCCACAATTGCAGCCCCAGCAAGAGCAGTTGCGCCCAGTCAGACGCGGGGCGCGCGCCATAGGAGTCAATATCTCCAAGTTGATCGAGGAACTCTTCCAGCTTTTCCACGTAGGGCAAAGTTTGCAGCTTGGCGTTTTCCTGCACCGTTTTCCACAATGCGCCCAGAGCCCCTTTCACTTCGCGGGACAGCGTCAATTCCTGGGACTCAACGAACAACTTCAGGTTCGGGGTCGCCCGCTCCGCCAGAGATAAGACAAACACCACTTGCCGCCAGCCGCGCAGACTTTCGAGTTTTTTAAAATGCTTTAAGGACGCCACCAGGAGTCTCCTTAACGGGAATAGTTAGTCAGAGTTAAATGAATGGGCCGACTGCTTCGGCTCAAGTATAAGGGAAATCAAAGACGGCGGTCGCCGCCGGGTGAGGTTGGAACGCCAAATATAGCCCGGTGATGGGCGTTCAAAATAATGCCGGTCGCCGCTCTCAACGACGACCCGAACGCCACCACACCATCCTGATGCCCCAACATCACGAAGACGCCGGGGGCTTTGAGCTTACCGTCACGCCACAATGACTTAATGGCGTTGACCAGATCCATGCTGCCGTACTCCGCACTCTCCGGCGTAGTCGCCAGACCAAGAGCCGCTGCGTTATGCCAGATCTCCGGCGAGTGCACATGCACCACCGCCTGAACGTCTGGGTCAAGGTCGTATAGCAACGCGTGGGTTAAAGACTCAGATGAGGGTTTAATTTCACCGACAGAGGCCAGCCGGTTCGCGCTCACTTCGCTCCCGGTCACCAGCGCATACTGACTCACATCAAGATGGGATTCACCGCCTGTCTGGCTGCCGGTGACGACAAAAGCGCCGTCAGGGCTGGCTCGCATACTGATGTTGCCATACCCCAGCCCCTCATATCGGTATGGGTCCTGTCCGATCAGTTCGTGCTCAAACAGTACGCCACGCCAAGCTTCAAGTTCGCTAAGATCCACATGCTCAGGCAGTGCTTGCTGCGTGTGCCGCAAATCAAACTTGATGACACCCTCTTGCGCCATATTGCGAACCGGTTATTCAGATATTCACCAACACCGCAGATGGCGACGAAACGAACCTTGATCGCCGCGCCACCTGCATCATAGGTATCAGATCAGGCTTTCGGCAGAGTAACGCCGACCTGCCCCTGATATTTGCCGCCGCGGTCCTTGTAGCTGACGTCGCATACTTCATCAGACTCAAAAAACAGCATCTGCGCCACACCTTCGTTGGCGTAGATCTTCGCGGGCAGATTGGTCGTGTTGGAGAACTCCAAAGTCACGTGCCCTTCCCACTCCGGCTCAAGCGGAGTGACGTTGACGATAATGCCGCAACGGGCGTAGGTTGATTTGCCCAGACAGACAGTCAGCACATTGCGGGGAATACGGAAGTATTCGACAGTGCGCGCCAGGGCGAAAGAATTGGGAGGAATAATGCACACGTCCCCGACGAAATCCACAAAACTCTTCGAATCAAAGGCCTTGGGATCAACGGTGACAGAATGGACATTGGTGAAAATTTTAAATTCGTTACTGCAGCGGACATCGTAGCCATAACTGGAAACGCCGTAGGAGATGATCTTGCCATTCTCCGACTCACGCACCTGGCTCCCTTCGTACGGCTCGATCATGCCATGCTCCAGGGACATTCTACGAATCCACTTATCCGACTTAATCGCCATAACTCTTACTCATTCTGCACAGGTTGATCGATAAGCGCGCAATCATACATGGATAGCCTGTTTTAGACAAAGGCCCCATGCCGGAACAGCGCGCTATATCAACTATTAACGGGACATCAGTCCGATTTGATGATGATTTCCGGAAACATTTGCGCCTGATTTTTGGCTCGCTGCGACAATATCGCCCCCAGCTTGCGCGCAATATCCCGATAAATCAGGCCGACTTCCGAATCCGGCTCCGCAGCCACTGTCGGCGATCCAGAGTCCGTTTGCTCACGGATGGTCATGTGCAACGGCAACTGCCCCAGCAGCTCCGTATCGTACTCTTCCGAGACGCGCTCGCCGCCGCCTGCGCCAAACAGGGGCTCGTGGTGACCACAGTTGCTGCAGATATGAATGCTCATGTTTTCTACAACGCCCAGCACCGGAATGTCCACTTTACGGAACATCTCTATGCCCTTCTTGCAGTCCAGCAGCGCGATATCCTGCGGCGTGGTGACAATCACGGCGCCGGTCACCGGCACTTTTTGCGCCAGCGTGAGCTGAATGTCGCCAGTGCCGGGAGGCATATCCACGACCAGATAATCCAGATCTTCCCACAGGCTTTGCGTCAGCAATTGCAGAAGCGCGCCGCTGACCATGGGACCGCGCCACACCATCGGCGTTTTCTCCGTCACCAGAAACGCCATGGACATCACCTGCATACCATGAGCGCGAATCGGGATGAAGAATTGTCCGTCCTGCACATCCGGACGGGAGCCGTCGGCCACGCCCAGCATCATGCCCTGGCTGGGGCCGTATATATCGGCGTCCAGCACGCCCACCTTGGCGCCTTCTTTCTGCAGCGCCAACGCCAGATTCACAGCGGTGGTGGATTTCCCCACGCCGCCCTTGCCAGAGGCGACCGCAATGATGTTTTTCACGCTTTTGATATTCTGCAGATTACGCTGCGCCTGATGCGGCAGGATTTTCCAGTTGACGTTCACCTCTGCGCGCTCTACGCCATCCACATCCTCAATCGCCAAACCGACGATCTGCTGCAAACCGCCGGCGACGCCTGCGGCCGGATAGCCCAGCTCCACCTCCAGCTTGACGGTACCCCCTTGAATATCCAGCGACTTTATCGCTTCGATAGCAAAAAGATCTTCCTTCAGATAGGGGTCCTTATAGCCCTTTATGGCGGCTTCCACTGCAGATCTGTCAATGCTGCTCATTCTGTTCTCCGGAAAAGGTGGGATATATAGAGGAAAGATGGGGCAATACTATACTGAATCAGTATGGTTTTATTCAATTTAATCGCGCCCGGCAGGATGAAAATCAGGCTTCCAAACGGTATCATATGCGCCCCTCGCGGGAATCCTGATGACGACATCCGTCCCGCGTTTTGTCACCATCGCCGACGCACCAGCGTCGACGGCTATTGTCCATGGCTTGGCGACAAGCCTTATATGAGTAATAACGGAAAGAATTATGTCCGGAGAGCCTAGAAAAATTCTCGTCACAAGCGCTTTACCGTACGCGAACGGCCCTATTCACCTTGGGCACCTGTTGGAATATATCCAGACTGATATCTGGGTAAGATTCCAGAAGCTTCGCGGCCATCAATGCACCTATGTCTGCGCCGACGACGCGCACGGCACAGCGATCATGCTTAAAGCCGAGCAGATGGGCATTACTCCGGAGCAACTGATCGATCAGGTCAACGCCGACCACCGTCGCGATTTCGCTGCGTTTCTGATCGAATTCGACAATTATTACTCCACGCACTCGGAAGAAAACCGGGAGCTGTCATCCTATATTTACAAGGCCTGTCTGGACGCGGGTAAGATCGCCACGCGCACTATCACCCAGGCTTACGACCCGGAAAAGAACCTGTTCCTGGCCGACCGTTTCATTAAAGGGACTTGTCCCAAATGTAAAGCGGAAGACCAGTACGGCGATAACTGTGAGGTCTGCAGCAGCACTTACACGCCCGCCGAGCTGATCAATCCCCGTTCCGCCATTTCTGGCGCGACGCCCATTGAAAAAGAGTCCACGCACTTCTTCTTCAAACTGCCTGACTTCCAGGAATTTCTGCAGAAGTGGACCCGTAGCGGAACCCTGCAACCGCAGATCGCCAACAAGCTGGCGGAATGGCTGGACGCTGGCCTGCAGGAGTGGGACATCTCTCGCGACGCCCCCTATTTCGGCTTCGAGATTCCAGATCAACCCGGCAAGTTCTTTTACGTCTGGCTGGACGCGCCGATTGGCTACATGGCGAGCTTCAAGAATCTGTGCGCGCGTCGCGCGGATCTGGACTTCGACGAATACTGGAAGAAAGACTCCACCGCCGAGCTGTATCACTTCATCGGCAAGGACATCATCAACTTCCACGCGCTGTTCTGGCCGTCCATGCTGAGCTGCGCCGACTTCAGAACGCCCAGCGCCGTTTATGCGCATGGTTTTGTGACGGTGGACGGGGCCAAAATGTCCAAGTCCCGCGGCACCTTCATCATGGCGCGGACTTATCTGGAGCATCTGAATCCGGAATACCTGCGTTATTACTTCGCCGCCAAGTTGACCTCCAACGTGGACGATCTGGACCTGAACCTGCAGGACTTCACGCTGAAAGTGAATGCAGACCTGGTTGGCAAGCTGGTCAATATCGCCAGCCGTTGCGCCAAGTTTATTACCAAATCGGGAGGCAAACTGTCGTCTCAGATCAGCGAGCCTGAATTGGTTGAACAGTTCCTGTCCAAATCCGACTTTATCGCCCAGGCGTACGAAGATCGCGAATTTGGCAAAGCGGTGAGAGAAATCATGGCGCTGGCCGACCTGGCCAACAAATACATCGATGAAAGAGCGCCCTGGAAACTGGCGAAGGAAGCAGGCAAAGAGCAGGAAGTGTTGGACGTCTGCTCTGTCGGCGTGAACCTGTTCCGCATCCTGATCACCTATCTGGCTCCAGTGCTGCCGGGCGTCGCCGCGGCTTCCGCAGAATTCCTGAACGCGCCCATCGTCTGGAACAAACCGTTGCAGCCGCTGACCGACCATGCCGTCAATGAGTTCAAGCCAATGATTTCCCGGGTTGATCCAAAGGCCGTGGACGCCATGGTGGAAGCCTCTAAAGACAACATGGCGCAGGCGCCAAAAGACAACGGCAAAGCGAAAAAGGACAAGAAAGAGGCGAAATCCGAAGAGGAGATTGCGCCAACGATCAAGTTCGACGACTTCGCCAAGATCGACCTGCGCATTGCTAAAATCGTTTCCGCAGAGCATGTAGAAGGCGCAGACAAACTGTTGCGCCTGCAACTGGATATCGGCAGTGAACAACGTCAGGTGTTCGCTGGCATCAAGTCCGCCTATGCACCGGAAGATCTGGTGGGCCGCTTGACGGTCATGGTCGCCAACCTGGAGCCGCGCAAGATGAAGTTCGGCATGTCCGAAGGCATGGTGCTGGCGGCGGGCCCTGGCGGCAAAGACATCTGGTTATTGCAGCCGGACAGCGGCGCGCAGCCGGGCATGCAGGTTAAATAACCGACACAACGGCGCTTTCAGGCGCCGTTTTGCTGCGTCAGCTCAAATTTGCGCTAAATTCGCGCAAGGGCGACAGGCGCAGCCTTGAACGCACTGCAACACAACCAGATAATAACCGCCAGAGTCAGGGAATTCCGGGAGCTGGCGAGCTGTTGCGCGGCGGGCTTCCATAAGCGACGCTTTGGATAGCATTAGGATACAAGCCGGTGAAGATCCTGAATAAGAGGCGCTGATGACTGAATACCTGTTGATACTGGTGAGCACCATACTGGTCAACAACTTCGTACTGGTCCAATTCCTGGGCCTGTGCCCCTTCATGGGCGTATCCAACAAGCTGGAAACCGCCATGGGCATGTCCCTGGCCACCACCTTCGTGTTGACGCTGTCCTCGTTGTGCAGTTATCTGGCGTACGAATACCTGCTGGCGCCGCTTGGCATGGAATTCTTGAAAACCATTACGTTTATTCTGGTGATCGCAGTCGTCGTCCAGTTCACGGAAATGGTGATCAAAAAAACCAGCCCCCTGCTGTATCGCGTCTTGGGTATTTTTCTACCGCTGATCACCACTAACTGCGCCGTGCTTGGCGTCGCGCTGTTAAACATCAAAAAGCAAAATGATTTCATGGAGTCGATCCTGTACGGGTTCGGCGCCGCTGTCGGTTTCTCACTGGTGCTGACGTTGTTTTCCGCCATGCGTGAACGTATCTCCGCCGCCGATGTGCCTGAACCATTCAAGGGCGGCGCCATCGGCATGATCACCGCCGGTCTGATGTCGCTGGCGTTTCTTGGCTTCACCGGCCTGGTCAATATTTAGGGGCCTACCGCAGATGAGTATTGTCGTCATAGCCGTATTGGCGCTCTCCGCGCTGGCGCTTACCTTCGGAGCCGTGCTGGGCTTCGCCTCCGTTAAATTCAAAGTGGAAGGCAATCCCATCGTCGACCAGATCGACGGCCTGTTGCCGCAAACCCAATGCGGACAGTGCGGTTACCCAGGCTGCCGCCCTTATGCGGAAGCCATCGCCAGCGGCGACGCCATCAATAAATGCCCTCCCGGCGGCGAAGCCACCATCACCGCCCTGGCCGACCTATTGGATGTGGAAGCCGTACCGCTGGATTCCGAACACGGTGAAAGCAAAGGCAAACAGGTGGCCTATATTCGCGAAGATGAGTGCATCGGCTGCACCAAGTGCATTCAGGCCTGCCCGGTGGACGCCATTCTCGGCGCCGCCAAACAGATGCACACAGTCATCGTCAGCGAATGCACGGGGTGCGACCTGTGCGTGGAACCCTGTCCTGTGGACTGTATAGATATGATTCCCGCCCCCAGCGGCATCCGCGATTGGGCCTGGGATATGCCCAAGCCACCGACAAATAGCGGCGCAATCATCGCGACAGATCAGAATAACGGTATGGCGGCGTGAGGAAGTAAGGCCTGAGCATGAGACAAATCTGGGATTTCCACGGCGGCGTACACCCTCCGGAAAATAAAAGCCAATCCACCAGCCGACCGATCCGCAAGGCGACGCTGCCGAAAACGCTGATACTCCCCCTGAGCCAGCATATTGGTCAGCCCGCCAAAGCCCTGGTGGAGCCGGGTCAAAAAGTGTTGAAGGGCGAAGTCGTCGCTGCGGCGGAAGGACCGGTCAGCGTAGCGGTTCATGCGACTTCTTCCGGCACGGTGACAGCCGTGGAAAGACGTCCCGTGCCGCATCCTTCCGGCCTCAGCGATATCTGCATTGTGATAGAGACCGACGGGGAAGACGCTTGGACGCGCCTGACGCCATGCGAAGACTATCGGTCACTTAGCCCAGAGCAGCTGCTGGAGCGCGTTCGTCAGGGAGGCATCGCCGGTATGGGCGGCGCAGGGTTTCCCACGGCGATCAAGCTGCACCCGCCTCGCAACGACAAGGTCAATGCGCTGATATTGAATGCAGCGGAATGCGAACCTTACATCACCGCCGATGACATGTTGATGCGGGAACGCGCCGGCGAAGTCATCCGCGGCATGGAAATCATGGCCCAGCTTTTGGAGCCTGAAGAGTGCCTGATTGGCATCGAGGACAACAAACCGGAAGCGATCTCAGCACTGAAGCAGGCCGCCTCCGGCACGCATATCGAAGTAGTTGTCATTCCGACCAAATATCCCTCCGGCGGCGAAAAGCAACTGATCAAAATCCTGACTGGCCTGGAAGTGCCTCACGGCAAGATCCCCGCTGATATCGGCGTGATGTGCCAAAACGTAGGCACCGCTGCGGCAGTGTACCGCGCGGTCCGTTTCGGCGAGCCGCTGATTTCTCGCATCACCACAGTGACAGGCGACGGCGTCGCTACGCCCGGTAATTTTGAAGTTTTGTTAGGCTCGCCCATGTCCGACCTGTTGCAACAGGCGGGATTCGACGCAAGTAAAACGGATCGTCTGATCATGGGTGGTCCTATGATGGGCTTCACCTTAACGGACCCAGACTTGCCGCTGGTGAAGACCAGCAATTGCATTATGGCGGTGTCGGCCAAGGAATTTCCCAGACCCGATCCCGCTCAGGCCTGCATTCGTTGCGGCCTTTGCGCCGAAGCCTGTCCCGCGGAACTGCTGCCGCAGCAGCTCTACTGGTTTGCCAAAGCCCAGGAATTCGATAAGGCTGAAAACTACAACCTGTTCGACTGCATCGAGTGCGGCGCCTGTTCTTACGTCTGCCCCAGCAGCATTCCGCTGGTGCAATATTACCGTTACGCCAAGAATCAAATCCGGGTGACAGCGCAGGAGCAGCAGAAATCCGACAAGGCGCGTGAGCGCTTCGAATTCCGACAAGCCCGCCTTGAACGCGAGAAAGAAGAGAAAGAAGCCAAGCGCAAGGCCCGTGCGGAAGCCGCAGCTAAAGCCCAGGCGGAAAAGGCGGCCCAGCAACAGGATGCGCCAGCGGAAGTAGACCCGAAGAAAGCAGCGATAGAAGCCGCTATCAAGCGCGCCCAAGCCAAGCGCGCACCGGCGCCCACCCAGGCCCAGGTCAATATCGCAGAATTGCAGACCAATGTGGACAAGGCCAGGGAGAAGCTGGAAAAAGTGCGCGAGACGCTGGCGGAATCCGATGGAGCCAATGCCGCCATGCAGGAAAAGCTACGCAACGCGATCGCCAAAAACGAAGAACGCCTGGCGGCGGCGGAAAAAGCCCTTCACGACGCCCAGAACTCTGCGCCAGCGACGCCTGCCGCCTCAAACGCAGCGCCTGCGACACAGGCGGACCCTGAGCAACAGGCGCGCGCTATCGCCCGCACCCGGGACAAAATAAAGACTCTGACGCAAGCGATAGAAGCCTGTCGCGAAACGGACCCACAGCGAGCGGCGCAATTGACCGAAACCGTGGAGAAAACCAAGGCGAAGCTGGCGGAGTTGGAAGCAGAGTCAGCCCCGACGGATAAAACAACCGATAAGCCGCCGGAGCCCAACCTGGAAGAACTGACGTCTCAGGTGGAAAAAGCCCGCGACAAGTTGAGCATGATGCAGGGCATGCTGGACGACGCCAGAGCGGAGCAGCCGGCGGACGAAGCCAAAATCGCCAAATTGCAGCGCGCAGTGGAAAAGAACCAGGACCGTTTGGCCGCAGCGCAAAAAACGCTGAAAGAAGCCCGGACACAAGCCGGCGGCTCTGCCGTTAAAGCAGCGTCGCCGGAGGAAATCGAGGCTCTGACCTCTGCGCTGGAGAAAGCGCAGGATAAACTCGCCATGATGCAAAACATGCTCAGCGAAGCCCAACAGGACTCCCCTAAGGACGAGGCGAAAGTGGCGAAGTTATCCAGAGCGGTGGAGAAAAACCAGGATCGGGTCGTCGCCGCCCGCGCCACACTTAACGAAGCTCGCGGCGACGCGGCGGAAAATCAGACCAGCACTGACGGAGCGGGCGCTTAATCCATGGCATTTCTTCACATCACCTCCCCTCACCTGAAAGGCCCTGCGCGCACGACCGCCATCATGCAGTGGGTGATCCTGGCCACCGCGCCCGGATTGCTGACCATGACCTGGTTCTTTGGCTGGGGAACCCTGATCAACGTCATTCTGGCGTCGTTAACCGCCGTGGCGGCGGAAGCCTTTGTGCTGACGCTGCGCAAACGGCCACTGGCCTTTTATCTGCAGGACTACAGCGCCGTTCTCACCGGAGTATTGCTGGGTCTTGCGCTGCCGCCTTACGCCCCCTGGTGGGTGACATTTGTTGGAACGGCGTTCGCCATCATTTTCGCCAAACAGATTTACGGCGGTCTGGGCAATAATCCATTCAACCCCGCCATGGTGGGTTACGCACTGCTGCTGGTCTCCTTCCCTGTCGCGATGACCACTAACTGGGCGACGCCGCGTCCCTTGGCGGAAATCCCAGGATTCATGGACGCTTTCGCCCACATCTTCTGGGGAGCGGAAATCGGCGTGGATGGCTACACCATGGCCACGCCTCTGGACACCTATAAACACGAAATCGTCGCCGGCACCGCTGAGACTGTCTTCGCCATGCCTGTCTTCGGCGCGCGCACGGCGCTGGGCTGGGAGTGGGTCAATCTAGCCTTCCTCGCCGGGGGACTACTGCTTATCTGGCGCAAGATTATTACCTGGCATATTCCAGTCAGCATGCTCGCCGCAATGGCGCTGTGCTCTTTGCTACTGGGCTGGGATGAAGATAAATATGCCCCGTTGCAGCTACATCTGCTCGCCGGCGCCACCATGCTCGGCGCCTTCTTCATCGCCACCGACCCGGTTTCCGCCGCCACCAGCAAACTCGGCAAACTCTATTATGGCGCTGGCGTCGGCATTCTGGTTTACCTGATTCGCACCTGGGGCAACTACCCGGACGCCGTGGCGTTCGCCGTGCTGTTGATGAACTTCGCCGCGCCGTTCCTGGACTACTACACCCAGCCCCGCACTTACGGACACCGCAAAGCCCGTCGCGGCGTGAAACAGGATTAGGAGTCGCCCATGAACGCATTACAGGCATCCATTATTCGGGGCGGCATTGGACTTGCGATATTCGCCGTGGTGACCGCCGGTTTGATCGCGGTAACTCAAGTCAGCACCGCTGATCGCATCGCCGATGCGGAAAAGCGCGCCCGCGCCAAAGCGCTGTATGAAGTCGTTCCACGTACGGAGCACGATAACGACATGCTGGCGGCCCCCATCCTGTTGCACCCGGACCCTCTGCTCGGAGCCAAAGACACAGCTGAAGCCTATCTGGCCACCCTTCACGGCTCGCCAGTGGCGGTGATTCTGCCCTTTGTCGCGCCGGATGGTTACACCGGCGAAATCCAGGGCATCGTCGGCGTACAACCTGATGGAACAGTTAAAGGCGTCCGCATCACCGCCCACAAGGAAACCCCCGGGCTAGGCGACAAAATTGAAGCGCGGAAGTCTCCCTGGGTGGAGCAGTTTCCCGGCCGCTCACTCAGCTCTCCCGCGGAAGACCGCTGGAAGGTGAAAAAGGACGGCGGCGACTTTGATCAAATGACCGGCGCCACCATCACGCCCAGGGCGGTAGTGAAGGCGGTGCGTAATGCGCTAACCTATTTTCAAAGCCATCGCGATCAACTCTTGCGTAACAATAGCGGCGTCAAAACCGCAACCGCGACACAGGAATAGCCAGACGGCGAGCGTATCGAACATGAATGACCGAATGAATCCAGGATCTGCATAATGGCGAAAAGCTATCAAGAAATAGTTCGGGACGGATTGTGGAAAAACAACCCGGCGCTGGTGCAACTGCTGGGCCTCTGCCCCCTGCTGGCGGTGACGGGCACCGTGGTCAACGCCATCGGCCTGGGATTAGCCACGACATTGGTGCTGACCGGCTCCAACGCCGCGGCTTCCATGATTCGCAACTACGTGCCTGAATCCGTACGCCTGCCTGCATTCGTCATGATCATCGCCTCTTTCGTGACCTGCGCCGAACTGTTGATGCAGGCCTTCGCCTATGAACTGTATGAAATTCTCGGCATCTTTATTCCCCTGATCGTCACCAACTGCGCCATTCTTGGACGCGCAGACGCTTTCGCTTCCAAGAATCCGATTCTCCCCTCCCTGCTCGACGGCTTCATGATGGGCTTGGGTTTCAGTCTGGTGCTGATGGTGCTGGGCGGCATGCGTGAAGTGATAGGACAAGGCTCGCTGTTTTCAGGCATGGACCTGCTGTTTGGCGAATCTGCGCGGAGTTGGAAGCTTGAGCTGTTCGCCGACTACTCAGACTTTCTGTTTGCCGTGTTGCCTCCCGGTGCCTTTGTCGGCATGGGTATGTTGATTGCGCTAAAAAATGTAATCGATAAACGCATCAAGGAAGCCGCGGCGGCGAAACTGGAGAAACCTGTCTCCGGCGGCAAACGCGTGCGAGTGACAGGAAAGATATCCTGACGCGCCACGGCCTTCTTTCTCGCTGCCCGCCACATTACAAATGAGGCGGCGCGCATTCGACTGTGAATACAAGCCATAAGAAAACTGATGAATAAGCAAAAACGAGCGGAGATATTCGCCCGCTTAAAAGCGGAAAATCCCAACCCGACCACGGAGTTGGAATACGACACCCCCTTTGAACTGCTGATTGCGGTGGTTCTGTCCGCTCAGGCCACCGATGTGAGCGTTAATAAAGCCACCCGCAAGCTTTACCCCGTGGCGAATACGCCGGAAGCCATTTACGCGCTGGGTGTGGAGGGCCTTAAGGAATACATCAAGACCATCGGCCTGTTCAACAGCAAAGCGGAAAACGTCATCAAGACCTGTAAAATCCTGATCGATCAGCACAACTCAGAAGTGCCGCAGACCCGGGAAGCCCTTGAAGCGCTGCCAGGCGTCGGCCGCAAGACCGCCAATGTCGTACTCAATACCGCTTTCCGCCAGCCAGCCATGGCGGTGGATACACATATATTCCGGGTCTCCAACCGCACCAACATCGCCCCCGGCAAAAACGTGCTGGAAGTAGAGCACAAGCTGATGAAGCACGTCCCCAAGGAATACCTGATGGACGCTCATCACTGGCTGATCCTACACGGCCGCTATATCTGCACAGCCCGTAAACCTCGATGCGGCGCCTGCGTCATCTCCGACCTGTGCGAATTCAAAGAAAAAGTATTGGATTGATGGCGACGAGGCTCGCGTCCTACACCAATAATCAAAAGCATCCTGGTGATGAAACCTCACTGCTGCACGCCTCCAGCAAGGGAACGACGCCTAACCAGCGTCGTATCCTCCACCTGGAATTCAGCGACTATCCGCTGCCAGCTGGCGCGCAGTGGGTGAGTTAATCTCTACTGCCCTGTCGTCAGGTGTCGCAGGTAATCCGGCAGCCTGATGTCACTACGGGTTTCCGGGTCCACCTCCGGCATTCCATATACCGTACGCATGGGCGCCACACCCGCCCAGACCGGCTGATCCATATCCTCTTCTTTGTCTCTGGGTGGGCCGCTGCGAACTTTGGCGCTTGCTTCCACGATGGGCATGGCCAGCACCGCCGTCGCAGCCAATTCGTTGCGCGTGTTGGGGATAATATTGTCCGAACAGCGACCAGGAATAATGTGCTCCAACAAAGCATTCAGCACTTCATTCTTCATATCCGAGTCTTCTATCGCCTCGAATTGTCCAAACAAAACAACGCTGCGGTAGTTCATGGAGTGATGGAACGCCCGCCGGGACAGCACCAGACCATCCAGTAACGTGACGCAGACGGACGCCTCACGCCCGTCTGCAAGGCTTTTAAACAGACGACCATTTACCGCGCCATGCACAATCAAATTATCGCCGTAGCGACAGTAGGCGGTTGGCAACACAAAGGGCGCGCCATCAAACATAAACGCTACATGGCACAGAACAGACGCATCCAGAATACTGTAGATATCGCGGCGATCGTAACCCGCCCGGTCCCGTTTGCGGGTAAAGGCGGTCTTAGGGGTTATGGGCAGTACATCGTCAGTCATCGAACTTACTCCTTCCAATCACGTCAGGCTATTTATGCAGGCAGATTAGCTTGAAATTGGATATTCATTAATGTCCACTTTAAGCATTTATAAAGAGTCCACTTTAGAGAAAGAAGATGACCGCCCAGACACAAAATGCGAAGTCTCGCTATCTATCGCTGTATGAAGAGTTGAAGCAGTCCATTCTGGCGGGCCTGCTGCCGGAAGGAGAACGCCTGCCGTCCTCCCGAAGCATGGCGGACGCGCGGGGCCTGTCCCGCACCACCGTCACCAGCGCTTACGACCAGTTGCTGAGCGAAGGTTATATCGTCAGTCGTCGTGGATCGGGCTGTTATGTCGCCTCACCGTTGCCTGGCGTGGATTTCCCCACCGCCTCGCCGCCACAGACGCATCACTCTGGTCCAGCACCAAGTCTGTCGTTCTGGGGTGAGGCCCTGATGCGCCAGCGCCCCGTCAAAGCCATCCCGCCGCCGACGGTAATTGATTTCCAGTATGGCAATGTGGATCTTGACGAAAAAAGCCAACATATCTGGACAAAGGCCGCCCGCCACTGGGCGTACCGGCAAGGCCGCCATTATGGCGACACGCTGGGGTTACCGGCCTTGCGGGAGGCGATCTCCGCTTATCTGCAACTCAATCGCGCATGCCGCAGCCATCCCGACAGAGTCGCCATTACCTCCGGCGGACAACAGGCGTTCGATCTGATTACGCGATTGGCGATCAATCCGGGCGACAAGGTTGCCGTGGAGAACCCGGGGTATCCCCGAGTCAAACAGTTGCTCACCGCTCTCGGCGCCAAGTTGATTCCCATCGCTGTCGACGAGGAAGGATTAAAAGTAGAGGATTTGCCGCAAGGCGTGGAAGCGCCCAAGCTGGTCTATGTCACGCCATCGCATCAATTTCCCAGTGGCTGCGTGATGTCCCTGCGCAGACGGCTGGCGCTGCTGGAATGGGCGCAGGCGAACGACGCATGGATTATCGAAGACGATTACGACAGTGAGTTTCGCTACTGCGGCAAGCCGATTGAATCTTTGCAGGGACTCGATCATCACGAGCGGGTTATCTACGCCGGCACTTTTTCCAAAGTCCTGTTCCCCGCCATAAAACTGGGCTATCTGCTACTCCCCCAAAGCTGGCTGAAGCCGCTCACTTACGCCAAGCAAGTGACGGATCGCCACTCCCCCTGGTTAGAGCAACATATCCTCGCCGAGTTTATGCAGACAGGTGAATTCGAGCGCCATCTGCGCAGAATGCGTAAACGTTACGCTATTCACCAACAGACTTTGGCGACGGCGTTACAGCGCCAGGAGGGCGACAGAGAGATTCTGGTGGAGGGCGATAACGCCGGCCTGCATCTGGTGTGTTGGATGCCCAGCCTGCCGCTGAGCGCCGCTTCCGCGTTCATAGAGCAAGTGCAAGCGCAAGGCGTACGCGTTTATCCTATACACCCGTTCTATCACGGAGAGCCTCCCGCAGCAGGTCTGCTACTGGGATTCGCGACCCTGACGCCAACGGAGATCACACAGGGAGTCGGGATAATCAAACGGACATTGCGAGAGTTCTAAATAGCCCCGTATACAATTCGAAACAGCGAGCCAATCCGATTACAGGCATGATGAAGTCGTTGTGGAAGCAACGGTTTCCTTAACAAAAACAATAACCAATAGGGATATTCGCATGACAGTTCAAGCTAATAACGGAAATAACCAAGATTACTCCGTCGGGTTGGTCGCCGTCTCCAGTTGGCAAGGTTGGCTGCGGCACACGCCTCGCCGGCTGAATGTTCAGCAGGAAGGCGCCGGCGCCAGCAACCTGTATCGCTTATGGTCCACCTTTTCCTGGCAATCACCGAAAGGCTGCGTCGGCTACTTCAAGAATGGCCATACCGCATTGGTGGCTCGTCGGGGAGGCGTCGTCACCCATGTGGTGGGATTTAATCCTGAGTCCTACCTGCTCGCCGGATTGTTACAAACAACCCGCGGCAACAACATCACCGTCAGGGGATTATGGTACGACGACTTCGCCATGATTCAGGACCCAACGGCGATCAGTTACGAAATCAACGTCACCCAGAATCAGGCCCAGGATTTCGATGGGTTGATCACATCGCTTATCGGCAGGTCCGATCTGGGACCGCATTCCCCTGCCAATACCCCTTACTTCTACAGCTTCCGGCCAGCGGACATGGAAGCGCGAGTCAGCGGCCTGACCGGCAACTGCGGCAATATGGCGCTGGTGATTCTCTGCCAGTTTCTGTATGACTGGCGCAAAGGGGAATATGTGGAGATGTTTCGCTCCTGGGTGAATCAAAACCGCAACACCCGCAATTTTGGCCAGGGCCCGTTAATGGGCGCCATCACCCAAAGCTTCGCCTAAGCGGAACGCGCTGTTCATCGCAAAGAGTTTCAAGTGACAGTTAGATGACAGTAAATTGAATCTTTTATGAACAGCGTGCTCTTATACACCATCAATATTACAATTTGATGGTAATTTAGTTTCAACCCCGCCCAAGTTGTACAAAAAAATGACTGTTGAATATGCTGCTATCGGCGATATCCAGCTCGCCTATGAAACCTTTGGCTCACAAAAAGATCCCTGCATTCTGCTGATAATGGGCCTTGGCGCTCAAATGCTGGTGTGGCCGGACGCTCTGTGCGAACGTCTGGCTGCAAACGGGTATTTCGTCGTGCGTTTCGACAATCGGGATATTGGCCTCTCCAGCAAAAGCGATGGCGCGGGACATGCCCGTCCAGTCACCAACTTTCTCCGCATGCAGTTCGGTTTGCGGGTGAAAAGCGCTTACACACTGAGCGACTTGGCCAACGACGCCATAGGTCTGCTGAATCACTTGCGGGTCGCCAGCGCTCATCTTGTCGGCGCATCCATGGGCGGTATGATCGCGCAAATCGCCGCCGCCAAATATCCTGAACGGGCGCTCAGTCTGACCTCTATCATGTCCGCTCCTGGCTTTAGCCGCCTCCCCGCCCTAAACCCGGCCAATCTGCTGGCGCTAATCAAGCCAACGCGCCCCAAGTTGCGGGCGGAGGTTATTGAAAGCAAAATCAGTCAGATACGGCGTATTGGCAGTCGCAGCTATCCGTCCTCCCGGTCAGAGTTATTACAGCGAGTAGGTAAAGTGCTCAACAGAAGCAGCGTCGACCACGAGGGACTGCAGAGGCAGGCCAGCGCCATTCTTGCCGAAGGCTCTTTGGTTGAGCTGCAAACGCGCATCATCACGCCAACGCTGGTCATCCATGGCGATGAAGACTCTCTCATCCCCCTCTCAGAAGGCGTCGCCTGCGCCCGCAACATCCGTAACGCGCAACTTGAAGTCATCGCTGGCATGGGCCACGACTTCCCTTCTCCGCTGATAGCCCGCGTCGCCAAAGTCCTGTTGCAGCACGTTGGACAAACCGCCGCTCGCCCTGGAAACGCCTGCGAGCAAGCCTGATATTCACCTGCTTGCGGCCATTGCACCAACGTCGCCTGATGTATTAAAACCCCTTAGTTGTATTCTCGGCGACAGTCGTAAAAAAGGCGGTAGTACCGCCTTTATCATTTCGCCTAACAGTGATCGCTTATGCGCCAGGGTGCAGGGTCAGTAATGCGTTGATATCCAGCTCCCCGCCTCTTCCCAGCTCCAGTTCAAGATACTGACGCATTTTGTCCGCCAGGAAACCGTCTACACCGGGCGAGCCTGCTACGCCATGGGCCACCCAAGCGTCGAAACGGTCATCATTACCCACTACTTGCGCCGCTTCCAGCAACAGCGACTGTTTATAGTCCGACACCAAAGCTTTAAGTCTGTTTTGGGCGGCGATACGCACCTCACTATTGAGACGGCTCTCCATATCCAGATCAGATTCCACCATCGCCGATTTACGAGACAGGCCTATTGTATAGTGATCGTCGTAATAGTCGTCTTCGGAAACCACGCTCACTGGCGTATCGCTGCGGCGACCATCCATTTCCACCACTAATGCCGAACTGGCGGTCTTGGTCAAAATGTAACGCTCGTAGTGATAATCGGAATAAACGTTTTCCAATACAGTCGGCGGAACAATAGAGAAGTCGGTTAATAATGAGTCCAATTTGTGGTCAGCACGATCCAGCCTGCGGCCTTTCTTATCGACTTCATCATCGGCTCTGCGGACGTTATCTCGTTGTCGGGAAACCTTATCTTTCAAACGCTCAACTTCTCGTTTTTGCGAGTCATATTGAGAATCGGTAGGGCTCAGCTTGCTGAGCGCCTTCTCCTCTCTCGCCAGATCACGCTCCAGTGATTCCAGTTCACGTCGTTCACGTTTGAAATCCCGGCGGGCGTCACGCAAGTTATCCTTGGCGCGGTCAAGTTGATACCTCTGGTCTGATACATCGCCTTGCAGACGAATAAAATCTGGGTTACTCACCATCACCTGACCGCTGACATACTGCTGCACTTCAGGGATAACAGACTCGCTCAGATTAAAATGAACCGGCGCCCGGAACATACTCACACGCGCCTCATTGCCTAGTTTGCTGCTTGCTCTATTGACCATCTGCAAACCAGCCACCCCATATCCCAAGTCGTCGCCGAAAATGTGCCGCTCGCTATCCAGCTGAATACGGAATTGGTGTTGTGTCGCCAGAGTCTGATACGCGGAGTTATATCGATCCCAGGCGGACTGCTCACGCGTCGCCTGCGCCACTTTGCCATATAGCACCATGGCTTTACCCAGATTATTGCGGTCATAGGCTGTGTTGGCGGCGCTTCTCACCTCGTTCAACCACGCAGTAAAGTCTCTACGCGCCTGCAGTAACCTGCTCTGTGTATCCTTGTCGTTGGGCTTTAACTTCAAGGCTTCTTCATACCTCTCCACCGCAAGTTCGTAGCGGCCTTGAGCGTAATACTCCTCTCCATCCTTGATCAGGTTACGGTGCGCGCACCCAGTTACAGTCAGAGCCACTAACGCCACACCCGCCAACCTTTTGAAGCGATTCGACAACATTATCTTCCTACACCATTTTCATATTTTTCGTAATTACGACGGAGCCTGATTGTTTACCTCTTGATCCCGTCGCCACTGCCTTCATGTGGATCTATTAAACCCTGCGGCAGCTTAACCATAACTGAATAGAAAAGGTAAAAACGCCAGCGACATGAGTCAGCGTCGAGAAGCAGCAGAGTGGAGCATTCAGATATGAAAAAGGCGGGAACTCCCGCCTTTAGCCATGAAAGCGTGTCGCTTTCACATTGATATCCGCATGACTATTTTGCGCCCAACATTGCCTGCTTAAGATCTTCTTGGGCGGGTTTGTCGGATAACCAAATACCAAACAGGGCTTCTTTAAAAGCTACGCCGCCATCGATAGTGGCCGCAAGTGCATCGTTTTTATACACTTCTACACCTTTGCCGGGAAGATACACTAGGTCAAACTCGTCATTCTCCTGGATCTCCTCATCGAACACGCCAATAAACTTATCGATATTTTCTTTAATTGGCGCCGTATTGCCATTGGTCGCACTCTCGAAGCCCTCAGTGGTGGCCTTCTGCATCTTTTCGCTGGTCACCATACCGGAAACCATGTGCAGCTTGATCGCCATGGGCTCATCCGCTTTCACTATTGCAGAAGCGTCCTTACTGGCCTGAGGCAGGTATAAGCCGCTCACATAGACATCGATGAACCATTTGGAGCGCACGCCGGCGCCATTGAGCTTTAATTCAGACCCCGCTGCGCTGAGCGTGTCGGGGATGTCGACTCCGGCCACTTTCGCGGCCTGCGTGGAAGGGGATAGAACCAGCAAGAGCACAAGTGAAGAGAGAAGTTGTTTCATATTTCATCCCTAGTTGCATTGATTGTTATTTAAATTATTTGCTGCTTTATTGTTTGTAAGCGCTCGACAGCACGGCGTAATTCCGAGCTGGTGAGCGGACTCCATTATAGGCAGCCCGTAAAAGCAGTAGATAGGGTAAAACGGGCAGTTATACCGGGTTATGCGAGCTGGTTCGCAACTATTAATCAAGCAGACAAACAGCTTCCTGCTATTTGTCTGCAACGACAGGGCTCGCACATGCCAAGCCCTGTCTCCCGAGGCCAGACGCCGCGCAGGCGCAAGACAATCCTGACAACAAGTCTAACCGGTCCATTAAAAAAGGGCGCTGGATGCGCCCTTTTTACTGATACTACAGTGTAACCAAAAGTTACTTAAACAGTGTGTCTCCGGTCAAACCTTCTTTCTCCAGCAGTTCGCGCATGCGCTTGAGCGCTTCTACTTGAATCTGGCGCACTCTTTCCCGAGTCAGGCCAATTTCCTGCCCTACTTCTTCCAATGTGCTCATGGGATAACCGCGCAATCCGAAACGACGGGCGATCACTTCCTGTTGTTTGTCAGACAATTGGTCAAGCCAACGGTCCAGACAGCCTTTTAGATCGCTATCCTGTAATAACTCAGCAGGATCATTGCTCGCCTCATCGGCGACGGTATCAAGAAGGGATTTTTCCGCGTTGCCGCCAATCGGCGAATCCACGGAAGTAATGCGCTCGTTCAGACCGAGCATACGTTTTACGTCCTTCACCGGCTTTTCCAACAAGTCGGCGATTTCTTCTGCGCTGGGCTCATGATCCAGTTTCTGGGTCAGTTCGCGAGAGGCGCGAAGATATACATTTAATTCCTTAACTACGTGAATCGGCAAACGGATCGTCCTTGTCTGATTCATGATGGCGCGCTCAATCGTCTGGCGAATCCACCATGTCGCGTAAGTTGAAAATCTGAAGCCGCGTTCGGGATCAAACTTTTCAACGGCGCGAATCAGACCCAGGTTGCCTTCCTCAATGAGATCAAGCAGGCTCAGGCCTCTGTTCACATATCTGCGGGCGATTTTCACAACCAGGCGCAAATTGCTCTCAATCATGCGCTTACGGCCTTTCTCATCGCCACGACGCGCCATGCGCGCAAAATGAACTTCTTCTTCCGGGGTTAATAATGGGGAGAAACCGATTTCGTTCAGATAAATCTGAGTGGCGTCAAGGTTTCTGTAGGATTGGCCTTCGCCTAGGGAGAAACGACCGGTACGTCCTTGATCAATCGAGACAACAACATCACTTTCATCGTCTTCAAACTCTTCAGCCTCAATTTCAGCCAAATCGATATCAACATCGTAAGCTAAATCTTCTGCGTAAGATTCACGTTCTGCTGCCATGATGATGCCCTGCTCTCGTTAACCCCTTACGGGGTATTGATGACGTTTTGTACTTGCTCAATCGCAAGCTTTATCGTTTTGGTAGGTACTTGAGAGGGTCAACCGGATTGCCGTTTTTTCTTATTTCGAAGTGCAACATCGGTCGGTTGGTCCCTGTCTCACCTATCTCGGCTATCTTCTGCCCGCGTTTTATGAGGTCTCCCTCTTTAACCAGTATCTTGCTGTTGTGCGCGTAAGCGCTGATGTATTCATCGCCGTGGCTCAGAATCACCAGCTTGCCGTAACCCAGCAAACCATTACCCGCATACACTACTTCGCCACTGGCCGCCGCTAAAACCGGGTCGCCGATTTTGCCGGCGATATCAACACCTTTATTGATGTCGCCTGCAATAGAAAAAGTATCAATAATCGGGCCATGATGGGGCCACCCCCATCCGGTAACAATTCGATCCGTTTTGCTGGTTACAGGAGCTTTTTTCGATTGTGTATTTTTGTAAACGGGGGCTTGGGCGGACTTGGGTTGAGTAGTTTTCTTGGCTTTAACTGGTGAAGTCTTCTTGGTTTTGGAGGTTGTCTTTTTAGTTTTCTTGGACGGCTGGGCGTTCGCAGTCTGGTAACCGTCCGGCACTACCAAGGATACCCGTTGTCCTGGCTTAATCAGGTATGGGGCGGGTATACGATTGATTCGAGCCAACTCTTTATAATCCCGACCATATCTCCAGGCGATGGAATAGAGAGTATCGCCCTTCTCTACAACATGGCTTCCCCAGTACACCGGCGGGTTAAATCCAGGGTCTCTGTATATAGAAGGAGACGTGCAGGCGCACAGGAATAGCATGATCGACAGAGCAACCGATCTCAAAGCATAAAAAATGCCATTGCCAGTATACAGTCTGTTACAAAACCTGTGTTTTTTGGATTTTAGACAGTGCACTTTTCAGCTTTTTTTAAAACAAAAAGGAATTAATACAGCCTAGATTATTCTCATTATTTACAAAAGTTTCTAAATTGAACTCCTAAGTAGTTAAATTACAACTATATTCTGTAGAGTTATAGATTCAATGCCGTCGGGTTCGCTCGTTATACCTGATACCATAGGTAACACCAACAAGGAAAATAAGTAACACTAACGTGATTTAATTTCCTAAAAGTAAAGTCTCATTTTTGATAACCAAGTCTCACTTTCTCCAGTGCAACAACCATTAACGCACCAGCGGCGAACAAAGCGGCAACCATCAACACTTGCGCCGGCTCCCCTGTAATAACCTCATAGCGAGAAGGGAAGACATTCGCCTGCACAAGGGGGACTTGAGCCCCATGAGAATCAATACGATATTCCAGCGTATACTTCCATGGCCAGACTTTATTGAGAGCGCCCAGCATAAAGCCGGTCAGTACAGCGAGGGTGTAGTCGTGGTAACGTCTTAATAACCAGCTTAGCAGGTGGGTGAACGACAGCAAGCCAATCAAACATCCTGAGGCGAAAATGGCCAAAGGCACTATTTCAAAGCCCTTCACAGCCGCTAGGACCGGACCGTAAATGCCCAAGAGCAAAAGTAGAAAGCTGCCGGAAACGCCAGGCAGGATCATCGCGCAAATAGCGATGGCGCCACTAATAAACAAATTCAGGTAAGTAGGCTCCAGACTGGTGGGACTCAATGCGGTCAACGCATAAGCCACCGCGGCTCCCAATCCAATCAACAATGCGGTAAGCGCATTTTTGTCTCTAATCGCCTTCCCCACAAACCAGACGGAGCCGAAAATCAGTCCAAAGAAAAAAGCCCATATCAGATTAGGGTGACTCTGTAACAGAGTGCTGATAATTCTGGACAGCGTAAAGACACTGGTGAGAATGCCAGCAAACAATGTCGCCAGAAAAGTACCATCAATATCCTTCCAGACTGCCGCAAACCCTTGCTTGCGCCAAATGCTAATCAGCCCCGGACGAATACGCCCAAGAGCGGAAATAAGTCTTTCATATATTCCAGAAATAAATGCGATCGTACCGCCGGAAACACCCGGAACAATATCCGCAGCCCCCATGGCCACGCCTTTCAGATATGTCTTCCACATGTTATCGAACAACGCCTCCTAATAAAGGCACAAATCGAACCTGCTCCAAACTGCTCTCCTCTATTTCAGCGCCTTGCTTTTTGTAGACTTTCAGCATTTGCTCACTTCCACTGCCAACCGGAATCACAAGCCGGCCGCCATCCGCGAGCTGTTCCAACAATTCCTGAGGCGTCTGTTCGGGCGCCGCAGTCACCATTATCGCGTCAAAAGGACCTTGTTCCGGCCATCCCCAGCGTCCGTCGGATAGTTTTGCGCTAACGTTATTCAACTTCAGCGCTTTGAACCTCAGTTTCGCTTTTTCCAACAATGGCGCAATACGCTCAACGGTATAAACCTGCGTCGACAACCTGGCCAACAACGCCGTTTGATAACCAGAACCAGCACCGACCTCCAATACCCGTTTGGGTTTCCAGCCGCCACATAACAGCTCTGTCATACGAGCGACAATATAGGGCTGAGAAATCGTCTGGGAGTGCCCTATCGGCAGTGCAGTATCTTCATAGGCCCGATGCGCCAGCGCCTCATCGACAAAGATATGCCGAGGGATTTCCGTCATCGCCTCCAATACCGCTTCGTTCTGAATTCCGTTATTCCGCAAGCGCTCAATCAAACGCAGACGCGTACGCCGCGATGTCATGCCAATGCCTTGCAAGTCGAAGTTCACTCCGTCTCTCCCAGCCAATCTTGTAATTGGTTAAAAGCATCGTAGCGAGTCATGTCCACATGAATAGGCGTAATGGAAACGTAGTTGTGCTCAACTGCGTAAAAGTCAGTGCCCGATCCAGCATCGTCACCTTCTCCGGCTGCTGCAATCCAGTAACGCTTACGGCCACGCGGGTCCACTATTTCATGCGGCTCTCCGCCTTTCAAACGATGCCCTAGGCGAGTCAATTGAATACCTCGAATATCCTCCAACGGCACATCTGGGACATTCACGTTTAGCACCGTGCGCGGAGCAATAGGCGATTTCAACTGCCTTAATAGTAAGTTGGCGACCACTTTCGCCGCTGTAGCGTAATTCTCTTGCCCTCTGTTCACTAATGACACAGCTATCGCCGGGTGCGCCAAAAAGCGACCTTCCATTGCCGCCGCAACGGTGCCAGAGTACAAAACATCGTCTCCGAGATTAGCGTGAGTGTTGATGCCGGATACTACTCGCTCGGCCGCATACCCAAACATTTCACTCAACCCCATATGCACACAGTCTGTAGGCGTGCCATCAACAGCGAAGAAGCCCTGAGAAGTTTTCTGCAAAATCAAAGGACGCGTCAGCGTCAAAGAATTACTCGCTCCGCTATGATCTCTGTCAGGCGCAATCACTCGGATCTCAGCAATATTTTTCAGCTCATCCGCCAAAGCAGACAATCCTGGCGCATGCACACCGTCGTCATTGGACAATAATAATTTCACTACCGCTATTTCCTTTTTTCGCCACTCCTCATGATCTGCATTCAGCAGCTGCTAACCGTCGTCGCAGAGGCAATGGAAGAGGCTGTTAGTAAACAGGTTTGGCTGAAGTCAGTGTAATCTAAATACTTGATCCAGCAATACAGAAGCGAAGCAGCCGGAGCCAAGAGAAAATGTCAACTCAATATCATCATCGAGCCACCGCCAACTCATATCTACAGGCTTGGCGACAAAAGGCCTCCGCGCAGTCCGCGCGCCGTCTTTGTGAATAGCTGTCAGCCACTCTGATAAAGGCGCTGTTCGCAGTTGCTCAACCTCCCCAGCCGCCCCTGACAAAAACTCAGGGCCGCCCAGCATTGGACCAGTAGGAGTGATGAATTCGCTTGGAACAGGACTGGCGGCGGCCCCTCCTTCATCCCCATCAATCATTGTCGACCAGTCACCTCGACGAATCCGTTCAGCCAGAATTTCATTAAACAGATAAGAACGCGCCGCAGACAAATACATCCCCAAATGGGCTTTCTTTTTCGGTTTCTGGCCTTCTACGAACCATGCGTGCGCACGTTGCAAGTTATAACCATCATGACCAAAACGCTGATCTCCGAAATAGTTAGGAAAGCCATTCGCCTGAATGGATGAAAGCCTCTCATCGATTTGCTCGTGAACGCCTTCCACTTGCCTTACCCAAATCTTAAAAGCATTTCCAGAATGATCGCCACGGCGTAATTTTTTTTGCGTACGAGTAACGCTGAGAACTTCTACGCCCTCAATTTGTAACTGACTCCAATCTGGCTCAGGACGTTTCCCCAAATAAACGGAGAACCATTGTCTCGTCACTGCATGACGATCCTTCAATCCCATCAGCCCAATATCAAAATCACGCACCCCACAAAAACGCGCGATATTGCGAGATACCCACTCGGTATTTTGCCCGCGTTTTTCAACGTGCAGTAAAATGTGCTCGCCAATCGCTTCCGGCTGTGCCCATAGCTCTTCTACATAAAAGTCTTCTGGTGATTGCCGCCAAACTCCTGGAGCCTTATCAAGCCACAATCCAGGGAAGTTAAGGTCAAAGTTCATATTAATTTACCTGCGCCTCAAGCAAAGCCACCGCATGACAGGCAATGCCTTCCTTACGGCCGGTGTAGCCCAGTTTTTCTGTGGTAGTAGCTTTTACGTTTATACGATCAATCGAAACATTGCAGTCAGCCGCTATATTGACCCGCATATCTTCTATATGAGGCGCCATCTTAGGGGACTGAGCCACAACAGTCCCATCAATATTTCCTACTTTGTATCCCTTTTGATGCAGCTTTTTTACCACAGAGCGTAGCAAATCCCGGCTATCCGCACCGGAGTATGAGGGGTCGGTATCAGGAAAATGTCCGCCAATATCTCCCAAAGCAGCAGCCCCCAACAATGCATCACATATAGCATGAAGTAGGACGTCTCCATCAGAGTGAGCTTTCAAGCCGCGCTCGTAAGGAATACTAACGCCTCCGATAACAATAAAGTCGCCACTTTCAGCGAATGCGTGGACATCAAACCCATGTCCAATTCGAAACGTACTCATTTTTCTTCCTGCATAACTCGACGTAAAAATATTTCCGCTAGAAGCAAATCTTGGGGGTGAGTAATCTTGATGTTATCACTATGCCCCTCAACCATTACCGGTTTTAAACCCTGAGCTTCGATGGCCGAAGCTTCATCGGTAATATTTATACCCTTCTCTACACCTTGCCTTAAAGCCGCCAATAGAACGCCAAACCGAAACATTTGTGGAGTATACGCCCGCCAGAGATTAGTCCGAGGCACCGTATCCAACACTTCACCTGTCGCATTAGTTCTTTTTACTGTGTCTGTTACAGGAACACCTAGAAGCCCCCCAGGCTGAGTATTCCATAACAGCTTTATTAGATTGGAAATATCTTTGATGCGAAAACAGGGGCGGGCAACATCGTGGACGAGCACCCAATCGTCAAGAGAGGCATGAGGCTCTATCTCCACTAAGGCATTAAGCACCGAAGCCGAGCGCTCCGCACCTCCAATAACGGGTATTGCCCGTTCAGTATATTTATCAGCAATTTCAGGCCACCATTTATCTTGCGGGTGAAGAGGCAAGTAAATCTGTGATATTTCAGGTGCTGACAATAATCGATCCAGCGTATGCTCAAGAACGCTTCGATCAATCAATTTCAAATACTGCTTAGGGCATTCGCCCCCCATGCGAGAACCAACGCCTGCGGCGGGCACTATCACCCAAAGCTTAAGCTCTTCCATACTGTTTACAAACACTAACCATGCTCGATTTCTGCCAAAACCGGGCTAGTATCTGTGAAGCGAACAAGGAAAATCAAGAAAGGTTCAGTTTTCGATGAGCAAATAAAACTTTTCGTCAGGATAGACCATCCCTAACTGACTTCGGGCTCTCTCCTCTATAGCGCTCTGCGCGAGTTTCAACTCCATCACTTCAGCTTCCAGTCTGCGGTTTCTTTCCGTCAATTGCTCATTCTCGTCTTTCTGGGCCTCGATCTGCCGATCCAACACCCAAGCCTGCGCGAATGAACCTTCACCCACCCAAAGACGAAATTGAAGGACGCTGATAATTAGCGTCAGAACTGTCCACAACCAATTTACACGCATAGCAGAACGACAATGAGGTTATATTTTCGTCGTCAATGACATTTTGCGTCCCTGCTGCTTCAAGCAAGTTCCGCCGTGATAATTTACTTTTTGGTAGGGCGGAATCGCTTATTTTATAGACTCCATTATTTATAGTCGATAAGTGTTGATAATTTCCAGCAGAAAACACTTATAACTACATAAATTTAATGACATTTTTTTCTCAAAATTTAGCTATATCAAAATAAGCCAGAGCAATTAGGGGTAGATGAAGAAGCATCCTAGAATAGTAAGAGAAACTTGGGCGTCACTTTGGAAGGGCCCGGAGCGAGCTTATGTTTCGGCCTGGGCTAAATGACAGGCATAAAAAAACCCGCCACAAGGACGGGTTCTTCGTATTAAGAGCCTGACGACGACCTACTCTTGCATGGGAATCCACACTACCATCGGCGCTGGACTGTTTCACTTCTGAGTTCGGAATGGGATCAGGTGGTTCCAGTCCGCTATGATCATCAGGCAAAACTGTTAAGCTTTGTCTTAGTTCTAGCTTGTCTAGTTGGCGCTTGGTCAGAAGACCTTTAACTTGGATAAGCAGTTATACTCAATCAATACCGGTAAATTACTTCGGTGTTATATGGTCAAGCCTCTCGGGCAATTAGTACTGGTTAGCTCAACGCCTCGCAGCGCTTACACACCCAGCCTATCAACCTCGTGGTCTACAAGGGCCCTTTAGGAGGATCAAGTCCTCAGGGAGATCTTATCTTGAAGGGGGCTTCCCGCTTAGATGCTTTCAGCGGTTATCCCGTCCGAACGTAGCTACCGGGCAATGCGATTGGCATCACAACCCGAACACCAGCGGTTCGTTCACTCCGGTCCTCTCGTACTAGGAGCAACTCTCCTCAAATCTCCAACGTCCACGGCAGATAGGGACCGAACTGTCTCACGACGTTCTAAACCCAGCTCGCGTACCACTTTAAATGGCGAACAGCCATACCCTTGGGACCGGCTTCAGCCCCAGGATGTGATGAGCCGACATCGAGGTGCCAAACACCGCCGTCGATGTGAACTCTTGGGCGGTATCAGCCTGTTATCCCCGGAGTACCTTTTATCCGTTGAGCGATGGCCCTTCCATACAGAACCACCGGATCACTAAGACCTACTTTCGTACCTGCTCGACGTGTTTGTCTCGCAGTTAAGCGCGCTTATGCCTTTACACTAACCGTACGATGTCCGACCGTACTTAGCGCACCTTCGTGCTCCTCCGTTACTCTTTTGGAGGAGACCGCCCCAGTCAAACTACCCACCACACAGTGTCCTCGACCGGGATTACCAGTCAGAGTTAGAACCTCAAACATGCCAGGGTGGTATTTCAAGGATGGCTCCACGAGAACTGGCGTCCTCGCTTCAAAGCCTCCCACCTATCCTACACAAGCAGGTTCAAAGTCCACTGTGAAGCTATAGTAAAGGTTCACGGGGTCTTTCCGTCTAGCCGCGGATACACTGCATCTTCACAGCGATTTCAATTTCACTGAGTCTCGGGTGGAGACAGCGCCCCCATCGTTACGCCATTCGTGCAGGTCGGAACTTACCCGACAAGGAATTTCGCTACCTTAGGACCGTTATAGTTACGGCCGCCGTTTACCGGGGCTTCGATCAAGAGCTTCGCTTACGCTAACCCCATCAATTAACCTTCCGGCACCGGGCAGGCGTCACACCCTATACGTCCACTTTCGTGTTTGCAGAGTGCTGTGTTTTTAATAAACAGTCGCAGGGGCCTGGTATCTTCGACCGCCTTCCGCTCCAGCCGCAGGGCTTTCACGTACATGACGGCGTGCCTTCTCCCGAAGTTACGGCACCATTTTGCCTAGTTCCTTCACCCGAGTTCTCTCAAGCGCCTTGGTATTCTCTACCTGACCACCTGTGTCGGTTTGGGGTACGGTTTCGTATTGCCTGAAGCTTAGAGGCTTTTCCTGGAAGCTGGGCATCAATCACTTCACTCTCTTAAAGAGAGCTCGTCATCACCCCTCAGCATTGTGTGTCCGGATTTGCCTAAACACACTGCCTACAGGCTTAAACCTGGACTACCAATCCCAGGCTGACCTAGCCTTCTCCGTCCCCCCATCGCAGCAATACAAAGTATCGGAATTTTAACCGATTTCCCATCGACTACACCTTTCGGTCTCGCCTTAGGGGCCGACTCACCCTGCGCCGATTAGCGTTGCGCAGGAACCCTTGGTCTTCCGGCGTGCGGGTTTTTCACCCGCATTATCGTTACTCATGTCAGCATTCGCACTTCTGATACCTCCAGCAGACCTCTCGATCCACCTTCATCAGCTTACAGAACGCTCCCCTACCACTCATCCATTGGATGAATCCGCAGCTTCGGCGCCATGTTTGAGCCCCGTTACATCTTCCGCGCAGGCCGACTCGACTAGTGAGCTATTACGCTTTCTTTAAAGGATGGCTGCTTCTAAGCCAACCTCCTAGCTGTCTGTGCCTTCCCACATCGTTTCCCACTTAACATGGACTTGGGGGCCTTAGCTGGCGGTCTGGGTTGTTTCCCTCTTCACGACGGACGTTAGCACCCGCCGTGTGTCTCCCGGATATCACTCTACGGTATTCGGAGTTTGCATGGGGTTGGTAAGTCGAGATGACCCCCTAGCCCAAACAGTGCTCTACCCCCGTAGGTGTTCGTCCGAGGCGCTACCTAAATAGCTTTCGGGGAGAACCAGCTATCTCCGAGTTTGATTGGCCTTTCACCCCCAGCCACAAGTCATCCGAATCTTTTTCAACAGATTTCGGTTCGGTCCTCCAGTTGATGTTACTCAACCTTCAACCTGCCCATGGCTAGATCACTCGGTTTCGGGTCTACGCCTAGCGACTAATTCGCCCTATTCAGACTCGGTTTCCCTACGCCTCCCCTATTCGGTTAAGCTCGCCACTAAACGTAAGTCGCTGACCCAT